>OY969568.1:0-4270000 GCA_963701125.1 uncultured Actinomycetes bacterium | reverse complement strand
CCGCTCCAGCCAGTCGCGGCGCGTACGCAGGGCGAGCGCCTCGTCGGAGTCGAACTTGCTGTCCCACTCCGGGTGCTCGACGTGGCTCGGATGATGGATCACATCCGAGAGGAACACCCGCCGCCCCTCGCGGCCCTCGATCTCGACGCAGGCGTGCCCCTCGCGATGCCCGGGCGCCTCGACCAGGCGCACTCCGGGAACGACCTCGGTGCCGTCGGCGACCTCGTCGAGCCGATCGGCGATACGTGCGAACACCTCGTTCAGGCCGCCGGGCTCGGGATCCCACGAGCGGGCCCAGTCGGCGGCCGTGGCGGTCACGACCAGCCGCTGCGCGGGGATGTCGGCGGCTCCGCCGAAGTGGTCGAAGTCCAGGTGGGTGAGCACGACCGTGTCGACGTCCTCGAGCGGGCAGTACGGCGCGAGCGCCGAGACGAGGTCGCTGTGCGCGCCCTCCCAGCCCGAGTCGAGCCCGCCCGCTGCGGTGTCGATGAGCACCGTCCCGGCGGGACCACGCAGCAGGACCACGTTCGACACGACCTCGAGGGCGCCGAGCTCGCCGGGTGGGGCGAGCAGGCCGTCGCGCATCGGCAGGGTGCCGGCGGCGATCAGCGTCACGTCCCAGCCGGCGTCAGACATCGAGCGACATCTGGTTCTGGCGGCTGCGGCGAACGGCCATCGCAAGCGCGGTCGCCTCGCCCATGTCGGCAAGAATCGTGCGCTCGGTGCGGGATGCGACGAGCGGCTCGGCCATCCCATCGACCCACACCTTCGTGCGCCGGCCGTCGCCGCGGTCGTCGCCCTCGATGGGCTCGAGCGCGTAGATCCGGTCGGCGCGCACGAACTTGCCGTACCCCAGGAACACCATCGGTGTCCCGGCTGCGGTCACTGCTCCGCCAGCACCTCGCGCAGCGAGCTCGCGACATAGGCGATGTCGTCGTCCTCGAGCTGGATGAAGAAGGGCAGCGCCAGGGTCGAGCGGCTGACCCGCTCGGTCACCGGCAGCATCCCCGGCCCGTAGCCGAAGCGCTCGCGATAGGTCGGCTGGGTGTGGATCGCGGGCAGGTAGGGGCGGCTGGCGATGCCTCGCTCGGCCAGCGCCGCCGAGACGGCGCTTCGGTCGATGCCCTCGGCGAGCCGGACGTAGTAGATGAACCAGCTCCGCTGCTGCGGCCCGCGGTACGGGATCTCGAGACCGTCGATCCCGGCCAGCAGCTCGTCGTAGCGCGCGGCGATCCGCGTGCGCCGCTCGAGCAGCATATCCAGCTTCTCGAGCTGGCCGAGCCCGACGGCCGCCGACATCTCGTCCATCCGGTAATTGAATCCGAGCCGCTGGTGCACGAGCCAGTCGCCGTTGTCCGAGCGGCCCTGATTCACGATGCTGCGCAGCTCGCGGGCGATGTCGGGGTCGTCGGTCGTGATCGCCCCGCCCTCGCCGGTCGTCATCTGCTTGTTGGGGTAGAAGCCCCACACGGCCTGGTTGCCATGCGTGCCGACCGCGCGCCCGTCGACGGTGCACCCGATCGCCTCGCAGGCGTCCTCGATCACGGGGATGCCGTGGCGCTGCGCGATCGCCGAGATGGCCTCGATGTCGCACGGGTAGCCGAAGATGTGCACCGGGATGATCGCCTTGGTGCGTTCGGTGATGGCCGCCTCGACGGCAGCCGGGTCGACGTTGAACGTGCGTTCGTCGATCTCGGCGAAGACGGGCTTGGCCCGCTCGAAGAGGATCACGTTGGCCGACGCGACGAACGAGAAGCTCGAGGTGATCACCTCGTCGCCCGGGCCGACGCCGAGCCGGTGCAGGGCGACGTGCAGGCCGGCCGTGCCGCTCGAGCAGGACACGGCGAAGCGCGCGCCGACGCGGTCGGCGAAGGCCTGCTCGAACGCCGGCGCCACCGGCCCGCAGGCCAGGGTGTCGGATCGCAGCACGTCGAGCACGAGCTCCTCCTCGCGGCCGTCGAGGTAGGGGCGCGCCAGCGGGATCGACCGAGTGGTGACCACGGTTAGACCGTCAGCCTTGACCGGATACTCGAGCAGGTCGGCGAAGCGGTCGTCCTGTCCGCCGACGATGGCGAAGAACGTGTCCTGGATCTGCTTGGTGATCGGCCCGCGCCCGCCCGTCTCGTGGTCGTCCACGGATGCGACCGGCGTCACCTCGGCGGCGGTGCCGCACAGGAACACCTCGTCGCCGAAGTAGAGGTCGGTGCGGACGAGGTTCACCTCGTGCACCTCGTATCCGAGCGTGTTGGCGATCCGGATCACGGTCGAGCGCGTGATGCCCGGCAGGCACGAGGCGGTGGTCGGCGGCGTGTAGAGGACGCCGTCCTTCACCACGAACACGTTCTCGCCGGAGCCGTCCGCGACGTAGCCCTCCTCGTTCAGGAGGATGGCCTCCTCGTAGCCGGCCCGCGTCGACTCGAGCTTCGCGAGCACCGAGTTGATGTACTGGCCCGTCGCCTTGGCGGCGGGCGGAAGCGTGTTCGGCCCGATGCGGCGGAAGCTCGACACCTTGCAGCGCACGCCGTGCTCGAGGGCCTCCTCGCCGAGATAGGCGCCCCATGGCCACACGGCGATGGCGACCTCGACCGGGTTGTCGCCCGGATAGAGGCCCATCGGCCCGGCGCCGCGGAACGCCAGCGGCCGCACGTAGCAGGAGGGCACGCCGTTCACGGCCACCGTCTCGTGGATGGCGGCGGCCAGCTCGGGCACGCTGTAGCCCAGATCCATCTGGTAGAGCGATGCCGACCGGCGCAGGCGCTCGAGGTGGTCGGTCAGCCGGAACACCGCCGAGCCCTTGGGCGTGTCGTAGGCGCGGATGCCCTCGAAGACGCCCGTCCCGTAATGGAGGGCGTGCGTGAGGATGTGGACGTTTGCGTCCTCCCACGACACGAAGCTTCCGTTGCGCCAGATCTTGTCGGTGGGTTGCATAGAAGGACGCGTCCTTTCCGGTGTCGATTCGCCTGCCTGATGGTACCGGAAGGGCCGGTATGCAGGCGGTCACTAGGCTTTCGCCGCATGTCCTCCGCCGATCACGAGCAGGCGATCTCGTTCGATCGCGTCGCCGCCGCCTACCAGCGGGCGCGGCCCACCTACCCTCGGGCCGCCGTCGACTGGGTGCTCGAGCGGGCGCCGGGGCGGCGGGTGATCGACCTCGCGGCGGGCACCGGCAAGCTGACGCAGGTGCTCGTGGCGGCGGGCGCCGACGTCGTCGCCGTCGAGCCGCTCGCCAACATGCGCGCCCAGCTTGCGGCGGCGCTGCCCTCGGTCGAGGCGCTCGACGGCACGGCCGAGCGGATCCCGCTGCCGGACGCGAGCGCCGACGCCGTGTTCGTCGGCCAGGCGTTCCACTGGTTCGACGCCGGCCCGGCCCTCGATGAGATCGCCCGGGTGCTCGTTCCCGGCGGCGTGCTCGGCCTGCTCTGGAACCTGCGCGACGACGGCGTCGGCTGGGTGCGCGAGCTGACGGCGGCCCTGCGCGGCGCCGCCGATGTGGTCACCGAGTCGCGCAGCATCGCCCGGCAGCCGTTCGAGCACGACGGCTTCACCGCCGTTGCGCGGCGCGAGTTCCAAAACCCGGTCGAGTTCGACCGCGCGCGTCTGCGCGAATGGGCCTCGTCGACCAGCCGAATCGCCATCCTCGCCCCGGACGAGCGCGAGCAGGCCCTCGCCGGCATCGCCCGGCTCGCCGACGAGCACCCCGACCTGGCCGGCCGCGCGACGTTCGCGATGCCGTTCGTCACCGTCGCCGTGCGCGCGACGTCTAGTCGCCCCGTCTAGTCGCCGTTCAGGCTGACCAGACGCACGCGGTGGATGCCCTCGAGCGCCGCCAGGTGCTCGACCACCGCGGGCGTCGGCGGCCCGTCGAGTGCGAGCACCATCACGGCGCGCTGACCGCGGAAGTTCCGCGACACGCTCATGTTGGCGATGTTGACGTGGTCCTCCCCGAACGTGGTGCCCACCCGGCCGATCACCCCCGGCCGGTCGTCGTTCAGCATCACGATCATGTGCCCGGCGAGCTCGATCTCGACCTGGTAGCCCTCGACCTCGACGAGCCACGGCCGGTTCTCACGCCCGATCGTCGTCCCCGAGACCGTCTCGCCCTCTCCGCAGGAGACGCGGATCAGGCTCGTGTAGTCGCCCGGGGTGCGCGCCCGGCCCTCGGACACGGCGATCCCGCGGCTCTCGGCAACGGCCCGCGCGTTCACAAGGTTCACGGGCTCGTCCGAGAGGGCCGCGAACGCTCCCGTCATCACGGCCGCGGTGAGAAGGCGGGTGTCGTGCTCTGCGAGCGAGCCGTCGTAGGTGACGTCGATCCGCTCGAGCCGGCCCTCGTGCAGCCCGATTGCGAGCCGCCCGAGCTGGGTCGCGACCGGCAGGTGCGGGCCGAGCACGTCCATGTCCTCGGCCCGGATCTGGGGAATGTTGACGGCGTTCTGGACGAGCTCGCCGCGCAGCGCCGCGGCCACCTGCTCGGCCACGATCACGCCCGCGCGGTCCTGCGCCTCCTGCGTCGATGCGCCCAGGTGGGGCGTGACGACCACGTTCGGCAGCTCGAGGATCGGCCCCGACGTGTACGGCTCGGTCGGGAACACGTCGAGCGCCGCGCCGGCGACATGCCCGCTGCGCAGCGCGGCCACCAGGGCGTCGATGTCGACGAGGTCGCCGCGGGCCGCGTTGACGAGCCGCGCGCCGGGCTTCATGAGAGCGAGCCGCTCGGCGTCGATCAGGTGGCGTGTCTCGTCGGTGAGCGGCGCGTGGAGCGTGACGAAATCGGCCTGCAGCAGCAGGTTCTCGAGCGACGCCGACGCCACCTGGAGCTCGCGGCACCGGTCCTCCGACACGAACGGGTCGAACACGACCACGCGCATCCCGAACGCACGTGCGCGCGCCGCGACCAGCTGGCCGATGCGCCCGAACCCGACGACGCCGAGCACCTTGTCGGCGAGCTCGACGCCGCCGAAGCGCTTGCGCTCCCAGCGGCCCTGCACGAGCGCGGCGTGCGCCTGGGGGATGTTGCGGGCGATCGCCAGCAGCAGGCCGAGCGCGTGCTCGGCGGCGGCCACCATGTTCGAGCCGGGGGCGTTGGCGACGATGATGCCACGGCGGGTGGCGGCGGCGACGTCCACGTTGTCGACGCCGGTCCCGGCGCGGCCGATCACCTTCAGCCGGCCGGCGTGCTCGAGCAGTCCGGCCGAGACCGACGTCGCGCTGCGCACGATGAGCGCCTCGTAGCCGCCGATGCGCGCGGCGAGCGCGTCCGGCGCCGGGTTCAGGTCGACGTCGACGTCGAACTCGGCACGCAGGAGCGCAACCCCCGCGGCGGCGATCTCCTCGGTGACGAGCACGCTCGTCACCGCGTCGCGAACACCTCGATTGCACGCGCGGCCCCGGCCCCCGGCGCGGGCGCCGAGTAGCCGAGCTCGCCCAGGGCCAGCTCGAGCCCGGCGAGCGCCGTCACGATGTCGAACTCGTTCATGTAGCCCATGTGGCCGATGCGCATGATCCGCCCGCGCAGCTTCCCCTGCCCGCCGGCGAGCACGATGCCGTGTCGGTCGCGAAGGACGCTGTAGCACCTCTGGCCGTCGATCCCGTCGGGCATCAGGAAGGCGGTCACCATCGCCGAGGTGGGGTCGTCCGGCGAGAACAGGTGCAGGCCGAGCGCCTTCACGCCCTCGCGAGCGCCCAGCGCGAGGCGGCGGTTGTGCGCCCAGATCGCCTCAGCGCCGCGCTCCTCGATCAGCTCGAGCGCCTTGCGCAGCGCGGCGACGATCGTGACCGCCGGCGTGTAGGCGGTGTCGTTCTTGGCCTGCGACTCGCGCGCGATCCGCCAGTCAAGGTAGTAGCGCGGCATCTTGGCGTGCTCGGCCCGCTCCCAGGCCCGCTCCGAGACCGAGGCGAACGCGAGCCCGGGCGGGCACATGAGCGCCTTCTGCGAGCCGGCGACCGCGACGTCGACGCCCCACGCATCGGTTGCGAGCTCGACGCCGCCGAGGCTCGAGACGGCGTCGACGACGAGGAGCGCGCCCGTGGGCGCGGTCGCGGCGGCGATCTTCTGGATGTCATGGACGACGCCGGTCGAGGTCTCCGATTGCGTGACGAACACGGCGGCGGTTCCGGTCTCGCCGGCCGCAGCTGCGATGCGTGCGGGGTCGAGCCGCTCCCCCCACTCCTCGGCCACGTGCACCGGCTCGATGCCGTAGGCACGGACGAGCTTCAGCCAGCGCTCGCCGAAGTTCCCGGCCGAGGCGACGACGACGCGATCGCCGGGCGAGAGCAGGTTCGCAACCGTCGACTCCATCGCCGCCGTCCCCGAGCCGGTGAAGAGCAGGACCTCGTTCTCGGTCTCGAACACGCGGCGCAGACCGGCCAGCGTCTCGCCCAGCAGCGCGCGGAAGTCGGGGCTTCGGTGATGGTGGAGCGGCGCGGCCTCGGCCGCCGTGACCTCGGGTGGCACCGGGGTCGGGCCGGGGGTGATCAGGTAGCGCTTGCCGTCCACGCGCCGCGAATCGTAGGTCGTCGGCCGGAGGGCGGAGGTCAGGCTCCGCTCACATCCCACCCGGGGACTGTCCCCTTCTCACAGCCGCGTCGTCACAAGACGGCGGCGTCTCAGCACCACGGTTGGCTCATGGGGACTGTCCCCAACAGCTGCTCGCACCGGTCGCATAGCGGCGTCGTAGACTAGGAACCGGACAACCCCGCGGGACAGTCCCAACTCGTTGCGGCCGGCGTGCGCTCCCGCAAAGCTGGAGCCGGGGACAGTCCCCCGTCAGCTCCCCAGGCGGTCGCGCAGCAGCTGCTGCACCTGGCGGGCGTCGGCGCGGCCGCGGGTCTGCTTCATCACCTGGCCGACCAGCGCGTTGATCACGCCCTCCTTGCCGGCCCGGAACTGCTCGACGAACTGCGGGTTCTCGGCGATCACCGCGTCGACCATGCCCTCGAGCTCGGAGGAGTCGCCGATCGACGCCAGGCCGTGCTGCTCGACGAGCGCGGCGGGGTCCGCTGCCGGATCGGCCTCGAGCAGCGCGTAGACCTGCTTGGCGATCGTCGGCGTGATCGTGCCGGCGGCGATGAGCCGGATCAGCGCCCCCAGGCCCGCTGCGGGGATCGCCGCGACCGCTCCCGGCTGGTTTCGCACCCAGTCGGATGCGGCCTTCGGGTCGCCGCTCGCCTCTGCCACCGCCTCGAAGTAGCCGGCGATCTCGGGGGCGGCGTTCAGGTCGGTGGCGTCCTGGTCGCTCAGGCCGTGATCGGCGCGGAAGCGGGCGATCCGGGCGGCCGGCAGCTCCGGCATGGCGGCGCGCAGTCGGGCGACGGCCTCGGCGCTCGGCTCGAGCGGGACGAGGTCGGGCTCGGGGAAGTAGCGGTAGTCGTCGGCCTCCTCCTTCGAGCGGCGGGCGTGCAGTGCGCGCGCCTGCGGGTCGTAGTGGAGTGTCTCCTGGCGCACCTCGCCGCCCGACTCGAGCAGCTCGATCTGGCGCCGGATCTCGGCCGCCATGCCCTCGCCCAGGAACTTGAAGGAGTTCATGTTCTTGAGCTCGGTCTTCGTCCCGAACGCGGTCTCGCCGGGGCGGCGCACCGACACGTTGGCGTCGCAGCGCAGCGACCCCTTCTCCATGTCGCAGTCCGACACGCCGATCGTCTGCAGCGTGTTCTTGAGCAGGCCGAGGAAGGCGACCGCCTGCTCCGGAGAGCGGATGTCGGGCTCGGTCACGATCTCGACGAGCGGCGTGCCGCAGCGGTTGAAGTCGACCACCGAGGAGTCGGCGCCGGCGATGCGCCCGCCCGCCCCGCCGGCGTGCACGAGCTTGGCCGCGTCCTCCTCGAGATGCGCGCGGGTGATGCCGATCCGCTCGCCCTCGACCTCGAGGTGGCCGTGAACGCAGATGGGCTCGTCGTACTGGCTGATCTGGTACGCCTTGGGGCTGTCGGGATAGAAGTAGTTCTTGCGGTGGAACTGGCACCGCGCCGCGATGTCGCAGTCGAGCGCGAGGCCGATCTGGATCGCACGGTCGACGGCCCCTGCGTTGATCGTCGGCAGCGCGCCCGGATACCCGAGGCACACCGGGCAGGTGAGGGTGTTCGGCTCGGCGCCGAAGACGTTCGCGCAGGCGCAGAACATCTTGGACTCGGTGTTCAGCTGGACGTGGATCTCCAGGCCGATGACGGGCTCCCAGCCGTTCGCGCTCATGCCGTGGCCATCTGCGGAGGGCGCGGATCGAAGCCGATCACGCCCTCGAGCGCGTGGGCGGCCTGCAGGATGCGGTTCTCGGCGAAGGCGGGCCCGATCAGCTGGAACCCGACCGGCAGCCCCTCGCTCGTCCCGCACGGGATCGAGATCCCGGGCAGCCCGGCGAGGTTCACGGGCACCGTGAGGACGTCGGATGCGTACATCGCCCAGGGGTCGTCGACCCGCTCGCCGATGCGGAACGCCACGGTCGGCGACGTCGGGGTCACGATCAGGTCGACGTCGGCGAAGGCGGCGTCGAAATCGCCGCGAATGCGCGTGCGCACCTTCTGCGCCATCCCGTAGTACGCGTCGTAGTAGCCGGCCGAGAGCGCGTAGGTGCCGAGCATGATCCGGCGCTTGACCTCGGCGCCGAACCCGGCGGCGCGAGTGCGTCCGTACATGTCTCCGACGGTGTCGCCGGGCTCTGAGACGCGCAGCCCGAAGCGGACGCCGTCGAAGCGCGACAGGTTGGCCGAGGCCTCGGCCGGGGCGATCAGGTAATAGGCCGGGAGGGCGTAGGCCGCGTGCGGGAGCGTCGTCTCGACGACCTGCGCCCCCAGCCCCTCGGCGAGGCGCAGGCTCTGGTCGAACGCCTCGCGCACGCCCGGCTCGATGCCCTGCGCGAGGAGGTCGGCCGGCACGCCGAGGCGGACGCCGCGCAGGCTCTCGGTCGTTGGCACCGCGATCGGCTCGGGCAGCGCCACCGACGTCGAGTCGCAGGCGTCCTTGGCGCAGATCACCTGCATGAGCAGCGCGCAGTCGCGCACGGTGAGGGCGAACGGGCCGATCTGATCGAGCGACGAGGCAAACGCGATCAGCCCGTAGCGGCTGACGGCGCCGTAGGTCGGCTTCATGCCGACGACGCCGCACAGCGCCGCCGGCTGGCGGATCGAACCGCCGGTGTCGGTGCCGAGCGAGAGCGGCGCGAACCCGGCCGCGACGGCCGCCGCCGACCCGCCCGAGGAGCCGCCCGGCACGCGGTCGGTGCCCCAGGGGTTGCGTGTCACGCCGAAGGCAGAGTTCTCGGTGGACGAGCCCATCGCGAACTCGTCCATGTTCGTCTTGCCCAGCGAGACGAGCCCCGCACCCTTGACGCGCGTGACGCAGCCGCCGTCGTAGATCGGGATGTACCCCTCGAGGATGCGCGAGCCGGCGGTCGTCTCCTCGCCCTTGGTGGAGAGGATGTCCTTGAGCGCGATCGGGACGCCCTGCAGGCCGGTGCGTCCATCGCGGTCGTAGCCGTCGGCCTCGGCGAGCGCGGCCTCGCGCCGGGTGCGCAGGAACGCATGGATGCCCGCGTCGGCCGCGTCGATGCGGTCGAGGTAGGCGGTCACGAGCTCGCGGCTCGACATCTCGCGCGCGTCGAGCAGCTCGACGCACCGCTCCGCCGTGAGCCCCAGCGTGTCGGTCATGCGACCGGCGGCACGCGGAAGCCGCCGTCCGCCGGATCGGGGGCGTTTCGCAGCACCTCGTCGCGCGGCCATGACGGCCGCGCGGAATCGGGACGCACCTGGTTCGTCAGGTCGAGCGCGTGGGCGGTCGGCTCGACGCCGGCGAGGTCGAGCGCCGAGAGCTCCTGCACATGGCCGATGATGGTCGACAGCTGGTCGGTCATGCGCTCGACCTCGTCGTCGGTGAGACGCAGCCGCGCGAGGCGGGCAACGTGCAGAACGTCGTCGGACGAGATGGTCATCGTCGCGGCAGAATAGTCAACCACCGGAGCGCTACGGGGGCAGCTCCGCCGGCCGCCCCCGTCACGCCGGGTGGCTATGCGAGCGCGCGGACGCCGCTGGCCTGCAGACCCTTGTTGCCCTGGACGACCTCGAACTCGACCCGCTGACCCTCGTTCAGCGTCTTGTATCCGTCGCCCTGGATCTCGGAGAAGTGCACGAACACGTCTTCACCGCCATCCTGCTGGATGAAGCCGTACCCCTTCTCGTTGCTGAACCACTTCACTGTGCCTTCTGCCAACTCGCGTCCTCTCCTTGACTCACCCGCATGCGCCGCGGGATCGCGCAACGATAAAGCACGATCCGGACGTTTGCAACGAAGTCCCCGGAGGCCTGAAACAGACCTGTCTCAGGCGGTTCGGCGCGCGTTCGCGGCGATGACGGTGTTGCGCAGAAGCATGGCGATCGTCATCGGCCCGACACCGCCCGGGACCGGCGTGATCGCGCCCGCCACGGGCTCGACCGAGGCGAAGTCGACGTCGCCGGCGAGGCCGTCGTCGGTGCGGTTGACGCCGACGTCGATCACCGTGGCTCCCGGCTTCACCATGTCGCCCGTGATCATGCGCGGACGGCCGACGGCGGCGACGAGCACGTCGGCCCGGCGGGTGACCTCGCCCAGGTCACGCGTGCGCGAGTGGCAGATCGTGACGGTCGCGCTGCGGTGCAGCAGGAGCAGGGCCACCGGCTTGCCGACGATGTCCGAGCGGCCGACCACGACCGCCTCGGCGCCCTCGAGCGCGACGCCGGCGCGGTCGAGCAGCACCATCACGCCCGCGGGGGTGCACGAGACGAGGCCCGGCTGGCCCGCGACGAGGCGGCCGACGTTCAGCGGGTGGAACCCGTCGACGTCCTTGGCCGGGTCGATCCGCTCGAGCACCTGCTTGAAGTCGAGCCCCTTGGGCAGCGGCGACTGCACCAGGATGCCGTCGACGCGGTCGTCGGCGTTGTAGCGGTCGACCATCGCGAGCACCTCGGCCTGCGTCGAGGTGGCGGCCATCGGCTCGTGGAACGAGGCCATCCCGGCCTCCTCGCACGCCTTGATCTTGTTGCGCACGTACACGTGCGACGCCGGGTCCTCGCCGACCAGGATGGTGACGAGTCCGGGCGTGTGCCCGGTGCGCTCGCGCAGGGCCGCAGCGTCCACGGCCACCTCGGCGCGCACCTCCGCCGCGACCCGCTTGCCGTCGATGATCGTCGCCACGGGCGCGGACGATACCGAAAACCGCCATGCGCCCCCGCCCCAACCGTCTCCACCAAAAGGGTGATTTTTCCAGCTCAGGGCTTGCCGGATCCCCATATCTGGAGAATTGTGGGAGTGCAGCGGCAGTGTCAAATGTCCCTCGCGCCGCTCCTCTCCCCCCTTGAGGAGGTGAATCAACTGTCCGACTTCACCCATGGCCTGTTGGCTGAAATCGCAGACGAGGCCGGCCAGACGATGGCCGAGTACGCCGTCGTCCTCGGCGTGATCACGATCGCCGTGGTTGTGACGCTGGGTCTGCTCAGCACCGCCATCAAGAACACGCTCAACAACGTCATCTCGACGCTCTAGCCGCGCCGAGGCCGACGCCTTTCCACCCGGCTCCCGCTCCTGCGGAGTCCGGCCCCCCGAAGGCCACGACCGCCCCGGTAGCTCCCCCAAAGAGTGATTTCCGGTACGTGGCTCTCAATCCCGCACGCACGGATGCCGAATGAGCATCCGGGGGGCAAGCCCGCCCCCACATCCCCGGAGGTGAACCGCTTTGATCGAGTACCTGCACGAGACCGTTGACGCGCTCGAGGACGAGGCCGGCCAGACGATGGCGGAGTACGCCGTCGTGCTCGGCGTCATCACGATCGCCGTGGTGGTCACGCTGGGCCTGCTCAGCACCGCCATCAAGAACACGCTGAACAACGTCATCGCGTCCCTCTAGGACCGGACGAGCTACGTCGGCGGGCCCGCGGCCTCGGCCTGCGGGCCCGCCACCAACCTCTGACTCACACACACCTGTGCCCCGACTCTCACACATCCGCCGCCGCCAAGACGGCCAAGCCATGGTCGAGTTCGTCGTCATCCTGCCGGTGCTCCTGCTGGTGCTGATGGCGATCTACCAGTTCGGCCAGGTGTTCGTGAACTACATGGACGTCACGAGCGCTGCCCGCGAGGGCGCGCGCAAGGCGGCCGTGAGCCGGACCGCCGGTTCGTGCGCGTCCGTCGATGCCCTGGCCGTGAGCTCGTCCCAGGGCGCGGCGTCCGACCTGAACCTGGCCAACCTCGGCGTCACCGTCACCCGCACCTGCACGAACAACGCGTACGTCCAGGGCGGCGATGTCACGGTGAAGGCCACCTATCCGTACTCCATCAGCATCATGGGGATGGTCGTCAGCTCGGGCACGTTGAGCTCGGCGACCACCATGCGCATCGAGTGACCGCCGCCCCAACGCGGCGGATCCCTGGCAGCACCGCAGTTTCCGTCATCTAAAGCCCCCGGCCGGCACTGCCGATACGTGTTTGGCCGTAGTCCCGTCAGTCCCACAGTCTTCCCACGAGAGGCAGCCGCATGTCCTACAGCGTCCGCAACATCGTGATCGCGCTCGTCCTCGCCCTCGTAGCGGCTGGACTCGTGGTCATGTACACGAGCAACGTCAAGAGTCAGGCCGACAAGAGCATCAAGACCACGACGGTGGTCGTGTCCAAGGGCGACATCGTCGCCGGCACGCCCGTCGACACGCTGGTCACCGGCAACGCGTTCACGACCCGCCAGGTCGCGACCAAGGACGTCGTCCCCGGCGCGTTCACGTCGGTCGCGTCCCTGAACACCTCGCTCGCCACGGCGACCAACATCACCGCCGGCGCGCAGGTGACTCCGGCCATGTTCGCGGATTCGAAGGACACGGCGATCGTCAACCAGATCCAGGGCACGATGCGGGCAGTCCAGCTCGCATTCAACGCCAACCGCGTCCTCGGCGGCACGCTGAAGGCCGGCGACCACGTCGACATCTTCGGCGAGGCGTCCATCCAGGCGTCGAACAGCAACAGCAAGTACAGCCAGCAGACGGTCGCAGCCCGGATCATCACCAACGTCGAGGTGCTCTCGACCTACGACACCGGCGTCGCCACCGTCCCGCTCACGTCCGCCTCGGCGGTCAACAGCTCGTCGGGCACCGACGACGGCACCGGCGGAGACGCCGTGATCCTCGCGATCCCGCAGAACCTGCTGCCCAACCTCATGCTCATCCGCGAGACCGGCCAGTTCTGGCTTGCCCTCCGGCCGAGCCATGGCGCTCAGGACACCGGCGCATCCGTCGCCACTCCGTGCAGCGTATTCGGCGCTGGTCTGACGCTTGTCCAGCTGAAGAACAACCTGCCCATCTGCGCGTCTGGAGTGAAGTAACGATGACCAACCAGTCCCCGATCAAGGTCTTCATCACGGGTGCCGCCAACGGCTTGGCGGAGGTCCGTGAGGGCCTGGCCGACCATCCCGACGTCGAGCTCGTCGGTACGGCGGCCGACCCGGTCAAGGCCGGCGCAAAGCTGGCGGAGTCCGCCGCGCAGGTGATCCTGCACGGCACCACCGCCACCGAGCACGTGCCGACCGCCGAGGTCGAGGCGATCCGGTCGGTCACCGCCGCTCCGATCGTCCTCGTCACCTCCGCCAGCGCCAACTCGCTGCTGGCCGAGGCCCTGCAGGCCGGCGTCCACGACGTCGTCCTGCTCCCGCAGCTGACCGACGGGATCGTCTTCACCATCAAGAAGGCGCACTCCCTGGCCGCGGGCCGCGTGACCGGCGCCGGCGGGAAGGCCACCTCGCACGCCGAGGGCAAGGTCGTCACGCTCTTCTCGCCCAAGGGCGGGTCCGGCAAGACCGCCCTGGCCTGCAACCTGGCCGTCCTGTTCGCACGCAAGCACCAGCGCAGGACGCTCCTGCTCGACCTCGACCTGCAGTTCGGCGACGTCGCCATCATGATGGGGATCGAGCCGGACAAGACCATCTACGACCTGGTCATGGCCCGCCGCGAGCTCGACTCGGAGGCCCTGGCCGGCTACGTCACGGCCCACCAGTCCGGTGTGCACGTGATGCCCGCGCCGCTTCGGCCCGAGGACGCAGAGCTCGTCACCGAGGAGCGCCTGAGCCACCTGTTCGCGGTGGCCAAGGAGAGCTACGACGTGGTCGTCGTCGACACGCCGCCGTTCTTCCACGGGCCGGTGCTCTCGACCCTCGACCGCACCGACCAGCTGCTGCTGGTGGCGTCGATGGACGTCCCCGCCATCAAGAACGTCAAGCTCACCCTGCAGACGCTCGACCTGCTGCATTACCCCAAGGACCGGCGCCACCTGCTGCTGAACCAGACCGGCTCGAAGACCGGCCTGCGCAAGAACGAGGTCGAGCGGGCGCTCGATCTCAAGGTGGCCTTCGAGCTGCCCTCCGACAAGGAAGTGCCGTCGTCGATCAACCGCGGCGTGCCGCTGGCCCTCGCCAACCCGCGGGCCGGCATCGTCAAGTCGATGGGCGAGATCGCAGACACCCTCGTCCCCCAGCGCGTGGCCGCCGACGCAAAGAAGAAGCGTCGGGGAGTGAGGTAGACGCATGTCGCTGCACTCTCGTATCCAGGTCGCCACGACCGATCCCAACGAGCCGGAGACGCAGGAGGAGCACGATCGCTCGTCGGTCGTCGCCGATCCGTTCGCCGAGCTCAAGACGCGGGTCCACAAGGAGATCATCCCCCGCCTCGGTCCCCGCATGTTCAATCAGGACGGCAAGACCGACAGTGACCTCGAGGAGAAGGTGAACGAGGTCGTGACGGAGATGCTGGCGGTCGAGAAGACGCCCCTCACCCGTCAGGAGCGGCAGGAGATCATCCGCCAGATCACCGACGACATCCTCGGCTACGGGCCGCTCGAGCCGTTCCTGCGCGACGACTCCATCACGGAGGTGATGGTGAACGACCACAAGACGGTCTACATCGAGCGCCACGGCAAGATCACCCGCACGAACGCCCAGTTCGTCGACGAGGCCCACCTGCTGCGGATCATCGACAAGATCATCAGCCGGATCGGCCGTCGCATCGACGAGTCGTCGCCGTACGTCGACGCGCGCCTGCCCGACGGCTCGCGCGTGAACGCCATCATCCCGCCGCTCGCAGTCCGCGGCTCCTCGCTCACGATCAGGAAGTTCCGCCGTGACCCGTTCACGATGGCCGACCTGATCAAGTTCGGCACGCTTACCCACAAGTCGGGCCAGTTCCTCGAGGCCTGCGTGCGCGGCAAGCTGAACATCCTCATCTCGGGCGGTACCGGCTCCGGTAAGACCACCACCCTGAACGTGCTCTCGGCGGCCATCCCGTCGGACGAGCGCATCATCACCGTCGAGGACGCCGCCGAGCTCCAGCTCAAGCAGGATCACGTGATCACGCTCGAGTCGCGCCCGGCCAACATCGAGGGCAAGGGCCAGGTCACGATCCGCGACCTCGTCCGCAACACCCTGCGAATGCGCCCCGACCGGATCATCGTCGGCGAGTGCCGCGGCCCCGAGGCCGTGGACATGCTCCAGGCCATGAACACCGGCCACGACGGCTCGCTCACGACCGTCCATGCCAACAACCCGCGTGACGCCCTCGCCCGCACCGAGACGCTGGTGCTGACGGCCGGCGTCGAGCTGCCGCTGCGCGCCATCCGCGAGCAGATCTCGAGCGCGTTCGACCTCATCGTCCAGGTCTCGCGCCTGGTCGACGGCACCCGCCGCATCACCCACGTCACCGAGGTGCTGCGGATGGAGTCCGACGTGATCGCGCTCCAGGACATCTTCATCGCCAAGGCGGTCGAAGAGGGTGCGATGAGCCAGGATGCCGGCCACCGCCTGCTGGGTCCCCTGACCTGCACGGGCCTCAAGCCGCACTTCCTGGACAAGATGGCCTCAAACGGCGTCAACCTGCCGCCGAACTTCTTCCAGGACGAGCAGGGCGAGCGCTCCGCTGCGCCCATCTTCGGCCGGGCGGTCGGGCAGTAATGCGCCGCGGCAGCCTGCGTTCGCTTCTGCTGGTCGCGGTCGCCGCCCTGGCGGTGGCCGCACCGGCGGCTGCGTCCTCCCCCGCGCTCCAGATCACGAGCGTCAACACGAAGAACTGGCCGACGACGACGGTCACCGTCCACACGCCGATCCCGAACGCGAGCTCCTCGCTCTCCGTGATGGAGAACGGCCAGGCTGCCCAGAACGTCCGCATCGCGGGCCAGGGCAACACGGCGGCGGTCGCGCTCGTGATCGACACGTCCGACAGCATGCACGGGCAGAAGCTCTCCGACGCCGTGGCCGCGGCCACGACGTTCGTGGACGGTGCCCAGTCGGGCGACACCATGGGCGTCTACGCCTTCGGCGCCACGCCGTACGTCGGCGTCGCGCTTCCGGCCACGTCGGCCGCTGCCGGCAGCGGTCTCGCCGCACTCGGCACCGGCGGCAAGCCGGGCACCGCCATCTACGGCGGCGTTCAGATGGCCGCACAGGCGCTCGGGGCAACCCATGCGTCCAAGCGGGCGATCGTGCTGCTCACCGACGGGACGTCGGCGAACGACACCGCCACGCTCGCACAGGCGATCGCCGCGGCCAAGGCGGCGCATGCGACCATCTACTCGGTCGGCATCGAGGGATCCTCCTCGGGCCAGAGCGCGCTTCGCACGCTCGCAAGCTCCACCGGCGGCGAGTTCCTGCAGGCGACCGATCGCCCCGCTCTGATCGCGGCCTACGGCAAGATCTCGGCGGACCTCTCGAGCACGTTCTCGTTCACCTATCACAGCCTCGTGCCCAAGGGCACGCCGATCCACCTCGTCCTGAGCGTCCCCGGCGCTGCGCCCGCGCAGACGTCGCTCGTCGCTCCCGGCACGCGCGCCGCGCAGACCGGGGGGAGCTCGCCGCTCCTGAAGATGCCGACGAGCACCGCCGGCCGTGCCGCCGTTGCCGGCGGCGCAGCACTGCTCGTGCTGCTCGGAGTGCTCATCCTGCTCTCCGCCAGGCCCGGCGTGGCGGTCGGCAAGCGCATCGCCGCCTACACCGAGCCGAAGAAGCGGGCGACGATCGATCTGCCCGGTCTGACTCCGACCAAGATCAGCATGCTGTCCCAGCTGTTCGCGGCCACCGAGAAGATCGCCGGGTCGTTCAACTACTGGAAGCGGCTCGCGTTCCGGCTGGAGCAGGCGGACCTGCCCCTGCGCGCGGCCGAGGTCGTCTACATCCAGCTCGGCGCGGCCCTGATCTTCGGGGTGTTCGGCCGGTTCGTGCTCGGCCTGAACGGCCTGCTCGAGATCGTGCCGCTCGTGCTCGGCGGGATCATCCCGTCGCTCTTCGTGCGGTTCATGGCGCGTCGCCGGCTGAACACGTTCGAGGCGCAGCTGCCGGAGACTCTGATCACACTGGCAGCGTCGCTCAAGGCCGGCCACGCCTTCAACTCGGCGCTCGCAAGCGTCGTCAAGGAGGGCGCGGAGCCGACCTCGAAGGAGCTCGGCCGCGTGGCCCAGGAGATCCAGCTCGGCAGCACGTCCGAGGTGGCCCTCGAGAACATGGCCCGGCGGATGAACTCGACCAACTTCGGGTTCGTGGTCATGGCCGTCAACATCCAGCGCACGGTCGGCGGCTCGCTGGCCGAGATCCTGGACATGGTGGCCGACACCGTCCGTCAGCGCCAGCAGTTCACCCGCAAGGTGAAGGCGCTGACCGCGCAGGGCCGCATGTCGGCCTACGTGCTCCTGGCGATGCCGTTCCTGATGGGGCTCGCCATCTTCGCCCTGAACCCGGGGTACATGTCCATCCTGTTCACCTCGAGCGCCGGCAAGTTCCTGATCGGCATCTCGCTGGTGATGATGGCGATCGGCGGCGCGATCATCCGCAAGATCGTCTCCTTCAAGGGGTAGCCGAATGACTCTCATCATCCTTGCCATCGGTCTGTTCGGAGTGGCGACCTACCTGCTGCTCACCGGGCTGACCGTCCATCAGCGCGAGGTTGCGGTCAACCTGCGCAAGGCCAAGCGCTACGGCGTCCAGTCGACGCGTGAGCTGGAGACGCGCCGCAGCGTGAACGACCGCCTCGTCGGCCCCCTGACCGCCAAGGTGGCCGGGGTCACGCAGCGGCTCATGCCCCGCACCGATGCCAACGTGGTCGCAAACCGCCTCATGGCGGCCGGGCTGGCCCGGTCGATGTCGCCGCAGATGTACCTGGCGCTCAAGGGCGGGTGCGTGCTCATCGCAATCGTGATCGGCGTCGTCGTCCTCGCATCCGGGGCCGTCCCGCCCGCGGTGGGCATGCTGGTCGCCCTGGGCGGCAGCGCGATCGGCTACATCGCTCCGGACTTCTACGTCAACTCGCGCACCCGTGGCCGGCGGGAGCTCATGCAGACCGAGCTTCCGAACGTTCTCGACCTGCTGTGCGTGTCGGTCGAGGCCGGCCTCGGCTTCGACGCCGCGGTCGCCAAGCTCTCCGAGCGCATGGAGGGCCCGCTGGTGGACGAGTTCGGACTCGTGCTGCACGAGATGCGGATCGGCGAGAGCCGCTCCGCCGCCCTGAAGAACCTGTCCGATCGCGTGGACGTGCCCGAGGTGTCGCAGTTCTGCCGCGCCATCATCCAGGCCGACCAGCTGGGCATCGCCCTGTCGCGCATCCTGCGGGTGCAGTCGCACGACATGCGCGTGCGCCGGCAGCTCGCAGCCGAGGAGAAGGCGATGAAGGCGCCGGTGAAGATGCTCTTCCCGACGGTGATCTTCATCTTCCCCTCGATGTTCGTGGTCGCGCTCGGCCCCGCCGCGCTGAACCTGATGAAGACGTTCTCGGGCGGCGGCGTCCAGTAGCACCCTCTCGCAGCGGGGGCAGTCCTCTCGTGGGACTGTCCCCGCTTCTGCGTGGTCGCGCCGCTGGTAGCCTGTCGGGACTCGGGCGACGTGGCCGAGTGGCTTAGGCAGCGGCCTGCAAAGCCGCGTACACCGGTTCGACTCCGGTCGTCGCCTCTCTCCGCTCGGCTCAGCCGGGCGGTGCCCTTCGGCGCATGTGAAGCAGGGGGAACGGCCGGCCGTCGCCATCGAGGGGTGAGCGCCCGGCGACGGTGAAGCCGAGCGTCTCGTAGAACCCGCGGGCGGCGGCGTTCTGCTCGTTCACGTCGACGGTAAGCGCCCCGCCGCGCAGCGCCCTGCGCGTGCGCCACGAGCCGGCGCCCGCCGCCCCGCCCGCGGTGGTCCGGATCGAGGAAGAGCGCCGCGATGTCGTTACCGGCGAGGCCCATGAAGCCGATGGGCGCCTCCGCGCCGTCGGCGAGCACCCACAGCTCGAGCGCCGGCTCGTTCAGGGCATCCACCACGCGCGGTTTCAGGCCGACGATGTCGGCCCGGGTCAGAAAGTCGTGGGTCGCGCGCACGGAGCGCTCCCAGATCGCGACGAGCGCAGGATGCTCGGAGGTGGGGGCGCGGCGGATCGTCGGCTCGCTCACGGCCGCGACGATACCTGCGGCGCGGGCACGTCTAGGCTTCGGGCGATCACTGCGGGCGTAACGTTCCCGCCCCATCCGAGACGGAGTAGGCATGAGCACTCAGAACATCCCCACAAGCGATCAGGAGTGGCGGGACAGGCTCTCGCCCGACCAGTACGAGGTCATGCGCCGCAAGGCCACGGAACGTCCCTTCACGGGCGAGTACGTCGACGTCAAGGACGACGGGATGTACCGCTGCGCCGGGTGCGGCGCCGAGCTCTTCAGCTCCGACACGAAGTTCGAGTCAGGCACGGGCTGGCCGAGCTTCACCGACCCCGCCGTGGCGGCGAACGTCGAGCTTCACCGCGACACGAGCCACTTCATGGTCCGCACCGAGGTGACCTGCGCCAAGTGCGGGTCGCACCTCGGGCACGTGTTCGACGACGGCCCCGGCGCGAGCGGGCAGCGCTACTGCATCAACTCATGCGCGCTCGACCTCGACCGGGCAGCCGCCGACCGATAACGGTTCAGGCGCCGGCGCGGCGCAGGCCCGGCGATTCGCCTGCGCCGCGCAGCCGCGCCATGGCATCAGCGTGCTCGAGCGCGAGGCCGCCCTGGGCGGCGATCGCGGCGATGGCTGCGCGGACGGCCTCGGGGAACCCCTCACGAGTGACGGTCAGCCGGTGGCCGCCGAGCGGCACCGTCGCCACGTCCGTGTGGCGGCGGGCGGCCTCGGCGCTGACGGCGGGAAGATCGCCGCTACGCAGGACGGCCACACCCGAGTCGCTTGCATCCGGCGCGAGCGCGGCCGCGAGGCACACCGACCGTGCCGCCGGCGTGCCCTGGGCTGCAAGCACGCGGTGGCGCGGGCCGTGTCCGGGGTCGACCACGATGGAGGCGCCGGTCGCGCCGGTGATCTCGCATACCACCTGGACGATCTGCTGGCCCACGGCCCGAGGTGACGCCCCGCGCGAGGCGGCTGCCGCAATGCGGTTGAGCCCGTCTGCGAGAGCGGCCAGGAGGGTCGCATGGGGCACCGGGCCACGGTCGTCGCGGATCGACTGGCGGGCACGCCGGGCGAGCACCGCCGAGGTGAAGCTCACGGCCCGGTCCTTGCCCCGCGCCTTGGCTGCATAGAGGGCGGCGTCGGCGCCTGCGACGAGCTGCATGGTGTCGGCCGCGTCGGCAGGGAACGATGCGACGCCGCACGACACGGTGGTCGTCCGCAGGCCGGGCAGCGCACGGACCCGGTTGCACAGCCGCTCGGCGGCCGCGCGCGCGGCGCGCTTGCCGGTCTCGGGCAGGATGATCGCGAACTCCTCGCCCCCGACCCGGCAGGCGACATCGCTTGCGCGCAGCTCCTCGCGCGCCGCCACCGCGACGCGGCGCAGGACGAGATCGCCCTCCTGGTGGCCGTGGGTGTCGTTCAGGAGCTTGAAGTTGTCGAGGTCGAACACGATCAGCGAGAGCGGACGGCCGTAGCGCTCGGCCCGGTCGAGCTCGTGGTGGAGACGCTCGTGGTAGAAGCGGTGGTTGTGCAGGCCGGTGAGCCAGTCGGTCTGGGCCTCGTGGGTGAGCCGGATCCGGTTCTGGGTGTTGTCGAGCGCGAGCGCCGCCAGGTCGGCGAACTGGCGCACGAGCTCGAACTCCTGCGGGCTGAACGCGACGCCCTCGCCCAGGCGATAGGTGTTGAGCGCGCCGATCGGGGTGTCGCGCACGACCAGCGGCACCGAGATGATCGCCTCGGGCTCGTCGTCGGGCGTGCCCGGCACGACCGCGATGCGCGAGTCGCGCTCGGCGGCGGTCACGTTGGCGGCCTCGCGGTGCTCCACCACCCAGCCGGTGAGGCCTTCGCCGAGCCGAAGGGGCGCGGCCATGATCTCGTCGGCCCACTGGTCGCGCGCGTGCACGGGCACGATCTCGCCGGCGACCTCGTCGACACGGTAGATGGTGAGCGCGTCCACCGGCACGAGCCGGTTGAGCTCCGACGAGATGCGGTCGAAGAGCTCCTCCGGCGTGACCGAGACGAGCAGGAGGCGCGAGATGTCGACGAGCGTCTCGTACGACGCAAGACGGGTGGCGAGGTCGGACAGGGGCCGATCGGGCACGAGTGCGGTTCTTTCGGGGCAGCTTTCGGGGTGCTCGGATGCCGGGGGTAGGCGTCCACTCTCAGTGTCCGTGCATTTGCAGGCCGATCCGACACCCGGATGGGGGATCGCGCAGGCAGGAACTGGGTTCCTGTTCCCGGTCGGCCCCCTGCCGGGGCCGGCGGATTGGCACGCGGTCCGCGCCGACCGCTACCGTTTTCGTGTGAGGACACACGACATGTTCTCGTCGGCCGCCGCACGCCGGTGAGCGGTCACGACGAGCCCGGGGCCGCGCCGACCGAGACCGAGCTTCGGTTCGTGTCCGACGTCCTGCCCGAGGAGGACTCGCTGGAGACGCTCTCGATCGCGGGCATGCGCCTCACCGAGCGCGGCTCGAAGCGTCTGCACAGCGACGTCTACTTCGACACCGACCGGCTCGCGCTGCGCGCCCACGGCGGCAACCTGCGCATCCGCACCGGGGCGCTCGGCGAGCGCTGGGTAACCCTGAAGGTGAAGACGCCGGGTGGCCACAAGGGCGCGCTGTTCGTGCGCGAGGAGTATGAGGTGCGGCTCGAGCCCGGCGAGCGGGCCGAGGAGTCGGCCCCGTGGCAGCGCGCCGGCAAGCTCGTGCGCGGCACGTTCCGGCCCGTGCTCCAGATCACGACCCTGCGCTCGGAGCACCGGCTGGGCGACGGCCACGGCAACGAGGTCGTGCTCGCCGAGGACACGGTCACCTATCCCGACGGATCGGTCGAGCGCCGGCTCGAGGTCGAGATGCGATCGGGCACGCCGCAGCTGCTGCGGCTCGTCGAGAAGGATCTGCGCCGCCAGGTGAAGGGCCTGCGCGCCGCCCGGCGAGGCAAGCGCAGCCAGGCCATCCGCCGGCTGCCGCAGCTGTTCGGCAGCTAGATGATTGGTTCCACGCCCCCGCGCGCCTGGCCGCGATGGAGCTGATGGGAGGGTTCGGGCGTTGGCGGCGCTGCGACTCGGCGTCTGCGTGATCGCAGACGCCTCAGACCGCGGTCAAGGGCCATGCCCTTGACCGCTTGAACCGTCGCATCGCTGCGTCCTCGGTCGCGCCCATAGTGCACCACTATGAACGCTCCCTGCGTCCTTGCGCTACTCGGTTCGCAGCCGCCCAGGACATCACGGCGGCCTGGAATCAATCATCCAGGGCCTCAGCCGAGCTTCTGCGCCAGCTCGACGATGATCCCCTCGGGGCCGCGGACGAAGCAGAACCGGTAGCTGTCCTCGTAGCGCACCCCCTCGCCGACGAGCTCCGTGCCGCGCGCTCGCAACCCCGCGACGGCGGCGTCGACGTCGTCGACAGCGAACGTGACATGGCGCAGGCCGGGAGCGTTCGCCGGCGCGTTCTGATCGCCGTCCGGGCCGGGCGGGGCGTGGAACTTCGTCAGCTCGAGCTGACTGTGGCCGTCCGGGGTCTGCACGAACACGATCTCCGCCCGGACGCCCTCGAGCCCCACGATGCGGTCGACCCAACTGCCCTCGACCGCTCCCTCGCCCTGCACGCTGAGCCCGAGGTCGACGAAGAACGCCGTCGCGGCGGCGAGGTCGTCGACGACGACGCCCACATGGTCCATTCGCTCGATCGTCACGCCTTCGATGGTAGCCCCGGCCCCCGCGACGGCGTCGAAGCCGCCGCGGGGGTCGGGGACCACCTCTCTCCGTGAACCGAGCCGGCTACTCGATCGGGATCTCGAACCGCGTGATGATTCCGGGATCGCCTCCCCTGGCGAGGAGCTCCGGATCGGGATCGCGCGTCGCCACCCAGGCATATCCGTGTTCGGGATAGGCGACGACGTCGGGGAAGCTCCCCGCACTCATCGCGAGGATCTCGACGGGCTCATCGGTCGGGTTGCTGAACGTGTGCATCCCGGCCCGCCCCTCCGGGCAGAAGACGAAGTCGCCCGGGGCCAGCGCCTCCTCGCCCTGCCGGTTCCGGAACAACGGGCGGCCGCGCAGGACGAAGAACATCTCCTCGGCCCCGAAGTGCATGTGCATGCGGCTCTCCGGCGCGCCCGGGGCGAGCTCGTACAGCGTCGCCCCCATCCGTGCGTCGTCCGGGCGCCAGAACATCCGCCGTCTGGTTGCCGGCTCGTGGTCGTCTCCGTCCCACAGGCCGGAGAACAGGTTCTGCCGTGTCATCGTGGTCCCTCCGAGGTAGCGTTTGCACGCAGCGGCAAAGGCCGAGCACTCGAGCCTCGGCACGCTGGTGAAGGATCGCGGCCTCAGCCGCGCCTGACCGCTACCTCGTAGCCGGATCCACGCGGCAATCATAGTGCTGCGTGGACGGTTCGGACGAGCGAAGAAGCGGCTGAAGGGGCTCGAACCCTCGACCTTCTGCATGGCAAGCAGACGCTCTAGCCAACTGAGCTACAGCCGCTGGAAGAGGGCTCAGTATACCCCCGGTTGCCGGCTTAGGCTGGTCTCTCTCCAAGATCCCCCGACACTTTCGGGGTTGATCGGCGCGGACTGAGCAGGCGGACGTCGCCGCCCTTTTGGGTGGCGGCGACGTCCGCTGTGCGGCTCACGCTTTCGGGGTCTTCCAGGACTCTCGAAAGGACGTGAGCCGCATGACGGATCATGACGTTCTGTACGGCTACCGGTTGGCGTTGTTCGACCTGGCCGGGCGTACCAGCGTGAGCGATGCCTGTCGCAGCTTCGGGGTGCACCGCTCGACCTACTACCGCTGGAAGCGGATGGTCGACCGCAACGGCCTGGGGATGCTGCGGCCCAGGGAGCGGCGAGCGCCGCGGATGCCCAACCAGCTGTCGGCGGTGGTCGAGCAGCGGATCGTGGCCTACAGCCTCGGCCATCCCGGTCATGGACCGGATCGGATTAGCAGCGAGCTGGCCAGGCCGAAATGGGGCGGCATCCTGGTCAGCCCCAACGGGGTGTGGCGGGTGCTGCGGCGCCACGGCCTCAACACGCGCACCAAACGGCTCAGCCTGATCGCCGGGTATGCCGCGCCCTACCAGCCGCCCCGAGCACCGCTCACACAGCCGCATATCGAGACTTCACGGCCGGGTGAGCTGGTCGGCATCGACTGCTTCTTCGTCGGTCGCCTGCGCGGCGCCAAGCACCCGGTCTGGCAGATAACAGCGATCGACTGCTACTCCTCCTACGCCTGGGCCGACCTGGTCACCTGCCCCACCGGCCAGCCCAACCACGCCCACACCAGCAAGCTCGCCCGCAGAGTCGCCCAAGACCTCGCAAAAGCTGGCTGGAAGCTCGAACGCATCATCACCGACAATGGCAACGAATTTCGGGCCAGCTTCGACCAGCTCCTCGCCCGCCGCCACATCCGCCACACCCGCATCCGTCCCGGCCGGCCCCAGACCAACGGCCACGTCGAACGACTCCACAAGACGATCCTCGACGAATGCTGGCGACCCAGCTTCGCCCGCTACCTCCACATCCGCTACAACGGCCTGCGCCAAGACCTCGCCGAATACATCCACATCTACAACACCGACCGCGCCCACAACGGCCGCATCACCAAAGCCAGAATCCCCGCCGATATCATCGACCCGGCCCACAAAATCAGACCCCGAACATGACCCCCACCCGTCGCTACAACTCAGGGAGAGTCCAGCTTAGGCCCCGTCGAGGGCGAGGTTCACCTGGCGGTCGGCCTCGGTGTTCTCGGTGCGCCTGACCTCGACGTAGCTGACGCGCTCGAAGCCGTCGGCGGCCTGCTGGGCCTCGTCCCAGAGCGCCCGCAGATGCGGGCTCTTCACCCGGTAGCGGCCGGTCATCTGCCGCATCAGGAGCTGCGAGTCGGCGCGCACCTCCACCTCGCTCGCCCCGAGCGCCGCGGCCCGCTCGAGCGCCGTGATCAGCGCCCGGTACTCGGCCTCGTTGTTCGTGGCGGTGCCGATGGCCCGCCCGGCCTCGTCGAGCACCGTGCCGTCGTCGTCCTCGATCCGGTATCCGACGGCGGCCGGGCCGGGGTTGCCCCGGGCGCCGCCGTCGACCCACATGCGCACCCTCACGCCGGCGGGAGCCGCTCGATCTTCTCGCGCTGCTTCACGTCGAGCCGGCGGAGCAGGTCGAGCAGGCGGGCGACGTGCTCCTTCTTGTCGTCGGCGATCCGCTGCATCGCCTCCTGCGCCCGCTCGTCGGCGAGCGAGAACGCCTGGGCCTCGTAGCGGTTGATCGCCTGGAGCTCGGCCGCCAGGTTCTCCCGCAGGGTCTGCAGGTCGGCGTGGAGCTCGGTCAGCCTCATGACGGCTGGTTGTCGATCTGGGCCCGCTGCAGCTTGCCCGAGTAGTCGACGTAGACCGACTTCCACTCGGTGTAGGTGTCGAGCGCCGCCGTGCCCGCCTCGCGGTGGCCGTTGCCGGTGTACTTGGTGCCGCCGAACGGCAGCTGGATCTCGGCGCCGATGGTGCCGGCGTTGATGTAGGTGATGCCCGTGTCGAGGTCGCGGATCGCGCGGAACGCCGAGTTCACGTCGTCGGTGTAGATCGCGCTCGAGAGCCCGTACTCGACCCTGTTCGAGATCGCGATCGCGTCGTCGAGGTCGCGGCAGGGGATCAGCGCCGTCGCCGGGCCGAAGATCTCCTCGGTGGCGACGCGCATGTCGCGCTCCACGCGGCCGTAGATCGTCGGCCGGTAGAAGAAGCCGCGCTCGCCGTTTCGGTAGTGCTCGCCGCCGGTCAGGATGTCGGCGCCCTCGTCGCGGGCGATGCCCGTGTAGCGGTCGACCTTGTCGAGCGCCGCCTGGTTGATCAGCGGGCCGACGTCGACCTCGGGGTCGAGCCCGTTGCCGATCCGCAGCGACTCGGCCCGCTCGACGAGTTTCGCGGCCAGGCGATCGTAGATGCGCTCGTGCACGATCACCCGGCTCGCGGCGGTGCACCGCTGCCCGCTCGTGCCGAACGCGCTCCAGAGGATGCCGTCGACGGCGTTGTCGACGTCGGCGTCGTCCATGACGATGATCGCGTTCTTGCCGCCCAGCTCGAGGTGCACGCGCTTGAGCGTCTCGGCGCCGGTGCGGGCGACGTGGATCCCCGTCTCCTTCGAGCCGGTGAACGTGACGATCTTGACGTCGGGGTGCTCGATCAGGCGCTGCCCGACCGTGGCGCCGCCGCCGTGGACGATGTTGACGACGCCCTTCGGCAGCCCGGCCTCTTCGAAGATCTCGACGAGCATCTCGCCCAGGAGCGGCGTGTCGCCTGCCGGCTTGAAGACCGCGGTGTTACCGGTTATGAGGGCGGGCATGAGCTTCCAGGTCGGGATCGCCATCGGGAAGTTGAACGGCGTGATCACGGCCACGACGCCCATCGGCTGGCGCACGCTCATCGCGAACTTGTCGGGCATCTCGGCGGGCACCGTCTGACCGAACATGCGCCGGCCCTCGCCGGCCATGTAGTAGGTCATGTCGATGCCTTCCTGCACGTCTCCCCCGGCCTCGGCCAGCACCTTGCCCATCTCCTGCGTCATCGTGCGGGTGAGCTCGGGCTTTCGGTCGCGTAGGAGCTCGGCCACCCGGAACAGGATCTCGGCCCGCTTCGGCGCCGGGTGGAGCCGCCAGCTCGCATAGGCCTCGTGCGCGGCCGCGACGGCGCGGTCGGCGTCGGCCGCGGTCGAGCGCGGGAACGATCCGATCAGCTCGCCGGTGGCGGGGTTCGTATCGTCGAAGCGCTCGCCGCTCTCGGAGTCGACCCACTCGCCGGCGATGTAGTTGCGATAGGAGTTGGTGGCGACCGACATCGGCGCCAAACTCTACTCGCCGCGCACGGCGAGCACGCGCAGAAGCTCGTCGACGCGGGCATCCACGGTCTCGAGCGGGCCGGCGGCCGTCGACGACTCGTCGAATGCGCCGTGCGCCGCAAGGACGGGGACGACCAGCGTCCGCGTTGGCACGTCACCGCGCTGGGCGAGCTTGATCGCGGCGGCAACGGGCGCAGCGGCGGCGAGATCGGTCCAGATGCCCTCGAGCTCGCCGAGCTGCATCCTGGCGTGCTCGAGCTCGGCCTCCGAGACGCGCACGACCAGGCCTTCCGACTCGACGACCGCGTGCAGCGACTGCACCGTCCCGGTGACACCCGCGAGGGCGCGCGCCTGGGACTCGATCTGGCCGCTCGGTGCAACCCAGTCCTTGCCCGAGGCAAGCGCCGCCGCCACCGCACCGGCCACCTCGACGGCGACCATGCGCGGGATACGGTCGATCACCGCCCATGTCACCAGGTCACGGAACCCGCGCCAGATGCCCTGGATCCCGTCGCCGAGCGCGGCGGGAACGAGCACGAGGTCGGGCGCGGTCCAGCGCAGCTCCTCGGCGATCTCATAGGCAATCGTGCGGTAGCCCTCGATCGCGAGCGGATCGCCGCCGATCGGCGGCGCCGTGCGGTTGGACACCGCCCGCCAGCCGAGCGAGCGCTCCGCGTCGGCGAGCAGCGGCCAGCGCGCCTCGGGCGTCGCCACCCCGACGACGCGGCCGCCGACAGCCTCGATCGCGGCGCGGGTGCGGCCGCCTGCATCGGGCTCGACGAGGCTCACGCAGCGCAGGCCGGCCCGGGCGGCGTAGGACGCGAGCGACACGCTCAGCGCCTCGTCGCCCGCGCACGCGATCGTCGTCGACGTGTCCTCGACCTGCGACACCGCGAGGGCGGAGAAGCGGTCGCGCCAGCTGCCGCTGGGGTTTCGGCGCTCGTCCTTGAGGAGCATCCTTCGCAGCCCGAGCTGCTGCCCCAGGGCGGCGGTCGGCACGAGCGGCGTGTCGCCCTCGCCCATCGAGATCAGGCGGTCCTTCGCGATCGGAAGCTGGGCGGCGAAGCGGACGAGCCCGCGTCCCGTGAGCTTGTTCGGCTTGAGCGACGCGACCCGGCCGTACACCGGCGCGACGTTCGACGGCGTGCCCTCGGCCGAGCACGACGGGCAACCGCCGGGCATCGACACGACGGGGTAGCGCCGTCGGCACCGCAGGCACTCGAGCGCGTTGGGGACTGCCACGGGGCGAGCATACCCCTTGACGCCACCGCCCTAGCCGGTGTCTACTTCGGGAACATGATCTATTGCGTGATCCCTCCCGAGCTCGAGGCCGAGCTGCTGCCCCGGATGGCCGAGTACTACCGCGACAACCCCAACGTCGAGGTGATCGTCGACCGCCGCGCACGCGCCGGCGATCGCCGCGCGGGCGCCGCGGGCACGCCGGACGAGCGCCGCGAGCTGCGCGACCGGCGCCGGCCTCGGGCGATGGGCACGTTCCCGCGCGCCGAGGCGTTCGACCAGGATTCGGAGAGCGGGACCTAGACCGCGAGGGCGAGCGTGCCGTCGGGCTCGGCCTGCGCGTTCCAGTCGCGGAAGCGGGTGTCGATCTCGCCCACGTCCTCGCCGCGCTGCTGCAGGGTCACCGGCTGGGGGCCGAGCATGTCGACGCGGAACTGGTACCACGACAGATCCCAGGCGACCGTGACGACGACCTCGCGGGGGCTGCGCATGACGACGCTCACGCGCGGGTCACCGAGCGTGCGCGAGATCCCGTACACCGTGCGTGGGTGGTAGCTCTCGTTGAAGAGCTCGAGGCCGGCGGCGACCGCCTCGCGCGGGTCGGCGGGGAGCGCGTCGGGCGTGAACGGCTCGGGCACATTGGGGCCGCGCTTGGATCCGGCCAGGAAGCCGCGCAGGCCGCGCTGCCGCTGACGGTTTGCCTGCAGCTGCAGCGGCACACTCAGCGTGCCCTCGCGGATCCAGCCGAGGGCGTCCGCCTGGCCGATGCAGAGCTCGCACACGCGGGCGTCATCGCCCTCGGGGCGCTCGTAGGCGACGGTGCGCTCGCCCAGGAGCAATGTCCGCCCACAGACGGCACAAAACGTCTCGATGTCGTTCCGTCGGATCTCGATCATGCCGCTTCTCCGGCGCCGGGCGGTCCAGACGCCTGAGTATACCGGCCTCTTCCAGCCCTCGCGGCGGCTGGAAACGTGCCCGGGTGCTCTGGGCGGGCTGCGCGTCGTCCAGCGTGCGGCGAGGCAGCATCGATCGAGCAACCTCGAAGAAACCGCCGCATGCGCGCGCAAACGGCCTTTTCGAGCGACGGATGCCGCTTGCCGTCGCCGGTGGGCCACGGTAGGGTTCTGCGCGCTGAAGGGGGGCGAGACACCGCGAACTCGCGTAGACGCACCGCCTGGACCACGCTGATTGTTTTCACCACGGCCACCGCGGGCATGGCTTTCGCAGGCGTGTCCGCGGCGTCGGTCGGTGGTCAGCGGTCCGAGGCCGCGTCCGTCCTGCACCGCATCGAGGTGCTCGACTGGCGCCGCTCGCACATGCTCACGGTCGAGCGGCGCACACGCGCCCGCCTGCAATACCTGCGGGCGTCGATCGCGGGCATCGACGCCGCGATGGACTCGCAGCAGGCCGGCCTGCAGGCCGACCAGGCCGCCCTCGCCGCGCTGATCGTCGGCGACTACAAGCACAGCACGACCACCGACACCGCTGCATACGTGCTCTCGTCGAACTCGTTCGCCGATCTGGTCGAGCGCGTCGACGAGGTGTCGCGCATCAACGCCTCGTCCACCACGCTGATCCAGCGGATCGGCGTCGCCCAGCGGACGCTCGCACAGCAGCGGCGCACGCTCTCGACGCAGGTCGGATCCGAAGCGGCGCTGCTCACCCGCGAGGCGGCTGCGAAGACCGGCCTCGACCGCGCCATCGCCGCGCGCAGGTCGGTGCTCGCAGGCATCGACGCCCAGATCGCGAGCGAGCTTGACGCCGAGCGCCACCGCCGCGCGACCCTCGCCGGGCAGGACGGCACTCCCCCGCCGCCCGAGAGCGGAGGCGGCCAGGGCGGATTCACCGGTGAAGCGAGCTGGTACGGGCCGGGGTTCGCCGGTCACCGCACCGCGGACGGCGAGATCTTCGACCCGAACAAGCTCACCGCCGCCAGCCCGTGGCTGCCGTTCAACACCATGCTGCGCGTCACCGACCTCGCCACGGGCAGGTCGGTCGTTGTGCGGATCAACGACCGCGGCCCGTTCGGCCGCGGCGTGCTCGACCTCTCCGCCCACGCCGCCCAGATCGTCGGCTTGAGCGGTTGGGCCGAGATCCAGGCGACGATCCTCTAGCTCGGCGGACGGCGGGGACAGTCCCGAAGGGGACAGTCCCCATACCGTCAGGCCTTCGCCAGCTCCTGTTCCTTGCCGGCGGCGGCGATCACCTGCTGGGCGACGTGGGCGGGCACCTCGTCGTAGCGCAGGATGCTCATCTGATAGTCCCCGCGGCCGCCGGTCATCGAGTTCAGGTCGGGGGCATAGGTCAGCACCTCGGCCATCGGCACCTCGACGTGGATCGTGGTCATGCCCGCGGCGGGGTCCATGCCGCCGACGCGGCCGCGCCGTGAGGTCATGTCGCCGATCACGTCGCCGACGTTCTCGTCGGGCACGCTGATCTCGAGCTTCACGATCGGCTCGAGCAGGATCGGATCGGCGTCGGCGAAGGCCTTCTTGAAGGCCATCGAGCCGGCGATCTTGAACGCCATCTCCGACGAGTCGACCGTGTGGTAGGAGCCGTCGACGAGGGTCACCTTGACGCCGACGACCGGGCACTTGGCGAGCTCGCCCTGCTGCATCGCCTCCTGGATGCCCTTGTCGACGGCGGGCCGGAACCCCTGCGGGATCACACCGCCGACGATCTTGTCGACGAACTCGTAGCCCTCGTGCTCCGACAGCGGCTCGAGGGTGATGTGGCAGTCGCCGAACTGGCCGCGTCCGCCGGTCTGCTTCTTGTAGCGCCCCTGGGCGCGGGCGGACTTGCGGATCGTCTCCATGTAGGGCACCCGCGGCGGGTGCAGGGTCACCTCGACCCCGAACCGGCGCGCCATCCGCTCGAGCGTCACCTCGACGTGCATCTGCGAGAGGCCCGCCACGATCGTCTCGCCCGTCTGCGGGTCGCGGTGGACGTCGAGCGAGGGATCCTCCTCCTGCAAGCGGCGCAGCGACGTGTGCACCTTGTCCTCCTCGCCCTTGTGCTTGGGCTCGATCGCGAAGGACACGACCGGCGAGGGGAACGCGAGCGGCTCGATCGAGACCGGGCTGTCGACGTCGGAGAGGACGTCGCCGGTGCCGGTCTCCTTCAGCTTCGCGACCGCGCCGATGGCGCCCGCGGGCAGCGACTCGGCCGGCGTGTGCTCCTTGCCCTGCAGCATGAGCAGCTGGCCGATCCGCTCCTTCGCGTGGGAGTGGTTGTTCACGAGCGCCGAGTCGGACGTGAGCGTGCCGGCGAACACCCGCAGCAGGTTGATCTTGCCGCTGTAGGGATCGGCGATGGTCTTGAACACATAGGCGAGCGTGGTCGCGCCGCCGACCTCGGGGACGTTGCGCGCCCGGGCGGGCGAGGGCAGCCCCTCGACGATCAGGTCGAGCAGGCCGTGGGTGCCGATGTTGCGCGTGCCGGCGCCGCAGCCGACGGGGAAGAGCTCGCCCTCGGTGACGAGCTTCTTGAGCGCCGCGGCCATCTCGTCACGGGTGATCTCGTCGCCCTCGAGGTAGCGCTCCATCAGCTCGTCGGAGGTCTCGGCGACGAGGTCCATGAGCTTGTCGTGATACTCGTCGGCGACCGCCTTCAGGTCGTCCGGGATCTCGGCCGGCTCGTCGTGGACGCCGGCGTCGCCGTCGTGCAGGTAGGCGACCATGTGCACCAGGTCGATCACGCCGTGGAACTCGTGCTCCGACCCGATCGGCAGCTCGACGGCCACGCAGCGGTCAGACAGCCGCGACTGCGAGCCCCTCGAGCGCCGTGAAGAAGTCGGCCCGCTCGCGGTCGAGCAGGTTCACGAGCAGCAGCCGCGACAGGCCGAGCTCGTCGCAGCGCCGCCACAGCCGCTCGGTGCCCACCTCGACGCCCATGACCCCCGACACCACCACGATCGCGCCCTCGACGACGCGCAGCGTCGAGAGCACGTCGGCCTGGAAGCTCGGCTCGCCGGGAGTGTCGATCAGGTTGATCGTTGCGGCCCTGCCACTCGAGGTGCGTCACGGCGGCCGAGATCGACATGCCGCGCCGGCGCTCCTCGTCGTCGTAGTCCGAGACCGTCGACTTCTCCGCGACGCTGCCGAGCCGGTTCGTCGTGCCCGACTCGTACAGAAGCGCCTCGACGAGCGAGGTCTTACCGGTGCCGCGGTGGCCGATCACCGCCACGTTTCGGATCTTCCCGGACTCCGTGTTGGGCATGCACTCCTCCAGCTGCGGGTGGTCGGACGGTCGAGGGTTCGAGATTACCGCACCCCCTGCGGCCGCCGACGCCGTGCGGCGTATCTGAGGCGGTCGGCCGAGGCGCGCTCGAGGCTGCCCGAGAGCTTGCCCTTCAGGCGCAGGATCGCCTTGGTGTGCAGCTGCGACACGCGCGATTCGGTCACGCCCAGCACCTCGCCGATCTCGCGCAGCGTCAGCTCCTCGTAGTAGTAGAGCTGGATCACGGTCTTCTCGCGGTCGGGCAGGCGTGAGATGGCGCCGGTGAGCGAATCGCGCATCTCGGTGCGTGTCATCTCGGTGGACGGGTCGTCGGCGTGCGGATCCTGGAGCGTGTCGATCAGCGAGACCGTGTCGCCGCCGGACGAGGAGATCGTCCACAGCTCGTCGAGCGCGGCGACGGACGAGCGCGAGATCTGGGCCAGGCTGTCCTGGAACTCGGTGCCGGTGATGCCGAGGTGGGTCGCGATCTCCTCGTCGGTGGGCGGCCGGTGCAGCTTGTGCTCGAGCTCCACCATCGCCGCGCTCGATCTCGCGGGCGCGGCTGCGCACCGACCGCGGCACCCAGTCCATCGAGCGCAGCTCGTCGATGATCGAGCCCTTGATCCGGCTGATCGCGTAGGTCTCGAACTTGATGTCGCGGTTGGGATCGAACCGCTCGATCGCGTTCATCAGGCCGAGCAGTCCGTAGCTGACCAGATCGCCCTCGTCGACGTGCGCCGGCAGGCCGGTGCCGAGACGTCCGGCCACGTACTTCACGAGCGGGGCGTACGTGAGGATGAGTCGATCGCGCAACCGCTTGTCGCCGGTGCGCTTGTACTCGGACCAGATGTCCACTGATTCGTCGGTCATCATGCTCGTGGGTGTGCGTGGGCGTGGGCGGCGCGGAGGTGGCGGACGCTCACGTGGGTGTATACCTGGGTCGTGCCCACCGATGCGTGGCCGAGCATGTCCTGGATGCTGCGCAGGTCGGCCCCGCCCTCGAGGAGATGGGTGGCGAATGTGTGCCGAAGCGCATGCGGCGAGCGGTGCGCGATGCCCGCCCGGCGCAGCGCGCGGTCGAGCGCGCGGCGGATGTCGGACGGGTGCAGCGCCCGGCCGCGGACGCTCAGGAAGAGCCGTTGCGAGCCCCCGGTGCCGGCCAGCTGCGGGCGGCCGCGGGCCAGGTAGCGCTCGACGGCCGCCTCGGCCGCGCCCCCCAGCGGCACGATCCGCTGCTTGCCGCCCTTGCCGGTCACGCGCACGTGCTCGGACTCGATGCGGACGTCTGCGAGCTCGAGCGCGCAGGCCTCGGCGGCACGCAGTCCGCAGCCGTACAGGAGCTCGAGCAGGGCCCGGTCGCGCAGATCGCGCGGCGCGGTGCCGGCGGGGACGTCGAGCAGACGGGTGACGTCGTCGGCCGACAGGGTGGCCGGCAGCGTGCGCGCCCGCCGCGGCCCCGGGATGAGCGTCGCCGGGCTGCGCTCGACGGCGCCGCGGTCGTGCATCCACGCGTAGGCGCCGCGGACGGCCGAGAGCTTGCGTGCCGCCGTCGCGGGGGCGTAGCGGCAGGTGCCGAGGTAGGCGGCGTAGCGGCGCAGCAGGCTCGCGTCGGCCTGCTCCGGCTCGACGCCGGCCGCTGCGAGCCAGCGCCCGAGCTGCCCCAGGTCGGCCGAGTAGGCCCGCACCGTCGCGGGCGAGGCGCCGCGGGCGCGCATCCAGTCGAGATAGCCCTGGAAGATCCCGCCCTCGGGCGGCGCGGATATGGCGGCGTTCGCCTGCATGGTCGGCAGTGAGACTCTAGAGGCTTGTGATTCGCCGGTGAAGGGGCGCCCCCTCTCAGCGCCGGGGCCCGAGGTCACGGCGGGCGAGGTCGGCCATCCACAGGCCGATCGCGGCCGCCGCCCCGGCGATGACCCACACCGACGCGGATGCAGCCGCCACCGCGATCCCGAGCAACCCGACGGTGAGCGCCGCGAACAGGGCGCCCCGGGCGCGATAGCGGGGCCGGGCGGGCCGCACGAGGGAACGGTATCGCCGTCGGCCGCGGCGCGCCGTCAGCCGCGCGGCAGGATGGCGAACCGCTGCTGGGCGACGCCGTGGACGCCCGTGAAGTCGCCGCCGACGTACAGGTTGCCGCGGTAGGCGGCGAGCGCCCAGACGCCGAGGACGCCCGCGGTGGAGCTCACGTTCGGGTTCCAGCGCATGAGGTTGCCGCGGAAGGTGAGCATGAAGAGCTTGTGCCGCTGGATGCGCTTGCTCGATCCGTGCTCGGACAGGCTCTGGTTCTTCTTCGGCGCGACGTAGTCGCCGTGCATGCCGAACACCGGCCGCCGGCCCACACACGTCGCGGCCTGGATGTTGCCGTCGGTCATGTAGAACCACTTGCGCACTCCGCCGAGGCCGTAGGCGAGCGCCGTGCCGCCGGGGCCGCCCTCGGCGGCGTACACCCGCTTGCCGCACAGGGCCAGGTCGAGGATGGGCGAGCGGGGATGGTTCGCCCAGGGCAGAAGCGCGCCACGCCCCTGTCCGACGGCGGCGATGTGGTTCTGGCCGCGGCGCCCGTTCACCGACGTGAAGTCGCCCGCGACGACCACCCGCGAGGTGCGGGCCGAGACCACGATGTCGCGCACGTCGCTGTTCGTCGCCGGCCGCCAGCGCGCGTTCAGGGTGAAGCGGTTGCGGCGCACGGCGAGCTTGGCCAGATTCTGCCGCCGTCTGCCCTGCACGCGGCCGAAGCTCCCGCCGACATAGAGGCGGCCCAGGCGCGAGACCGCGATCGCGCGCACCGTGCCGCTGATGCCGAGGTTGGGCAACCGGGCGGCCAGGCGCCCGGTGCGCAGGTTGAACGCGGCCAGGTTGTCGCGTGGGTGCAGTCCGACGGCGGTGAACTGGCCGCCGACGTACAGGAACCGGCCGCCGGGCGACACCGCGAGGGCGTACACGCGGCCGTTGATCGCCGGGTGGAACGGCCGCAGCCTGCCCGTGCCCGCCCGGACGGCGGCCAGGTGCAGGCGGGTCGTGACGCCGCCGGAGTGGTTGGCCATGACGGTGAAGTTCCCGCCGATGTAGACGGTCCGGCGAACCCTGACGATGTCGTCGACGCGCCCGAGCTCCTTGTTCGAGGGCGTCCATCCCGGCGCGAGCACCTGCCAGGAGCGCAGCGGCCGCTGCACCGGGCCGGGGGCAGCGGCGAGCGCCGGCTGCGCTGCCGCACCGAGGGTGGCCACCAGGGCGGCCGTCAGGGCGGCGCGCCGGACGACGCGGGTGCGCGAGGGCAAGGGCACGACGCGGGCAAGCTATCGATCCGGCCGCCCGAATACCGCACTCTGACGACTTCGCTTACAGAATTTTCAAGCCGCCTTGGCGGAATAGACTCGCCCCGGCGTGCCTGCACCCCTCCTCCAGCGAGCTGATCGCCGACTTCCGCCGCGACGGCGCCGTGTGCGTGCGTGGGGCGTTCACGGCGGCCGAGGTGGCGAGCGTCGCGGCCGGCATCGAGCGCAACCTGGCCGATCCCAGCCCGCGCGGGATCGTCGCCAGCCGCGGCGAGGACGCGGGCCGCTTCTTCGAGGATTTCTGCAACTGGGACCGGATCCCCGAGTACGAGCGCTTCATCCGCACGTCGGCGGCGGGCGCAATCGCGGGGGCGCTGCTCGGATCGGCGCGCATCCGGCTCTATCACGACCATCTGCTCGTGAAGGAGGCCGGCACCGCCCAGCCGACGCCCTGGCACCAGGATCAGCCGTACTACAACATCGAAGGGCGCATGACGTGCAGCATGTGGATGCCGGTCGACCCGGTGCCGCGCGAGTCGACGCTCGAGTTCCTGGCCGGGTCGCACCTGGGTCCGTGGCTGATGCCGCGGACGTTCATGGACGACCAGGCCCGGTGGTTCCCGGAGGGCAGCCTCGAGGAGCTCCCCACGATTGACCGGGACACGGCACCCATCGTCGGATGGGCGCTCGAGCCCGGCGACGCGGTGTTCTTCCACATGCTGACGCTGCACACGGCCGCCGGCTCGCGGACGCGGCGGCGGGCGTTCTCGGTGCGCTTCCTCGGCGATGACGTCGTGCATGCGCCGCGGGCGTGGCGGACGTCCCCGCCGTTTCCAGGGCTCGAGCGGGAGCTGGCCGCGGGCGCGGCGATGGATCACCCGCTCTTCCCGGTGGTGTGGGAGGCGTCACAGGGCGTGCCGGCGCCCGCTTGACGCCCCGTCCGCGAGAGGCATAGGATCTCACCCGGTCGGACCGGGACGCCGGGACGGTCGAGGGGCGTGGAGCCGGGGCAACCCGGCCCCAGGACACCAGGGCGAGGGGGCCCGCCATCGGATTCCTGAGACACATCGCAGCCGATTCGCTGATGCTTCGGCCCGTCGACCTGCACAACTGCGAGGGATTCACGGTGTACGCGGCCGACCAGCGCAGGGTGGGCCGGATCTCGCATCTGATCTACGGCAACGATGTCGACACGCCCGAGTCGGTCGCGGTCGTCCGCCACGGCCTGACGGGCACCCAGACCGAGGTCGTCCCGATCGAGCGCATCGACCTGATCAACCCGACGACCCAGATCGTCCAGCTGCGCGTCGACTAGCGTCGCGCCGGCTGTCGATTCCGGCGGGCGCCGTTCGTCCTCGGCGTGAGCCTCGCCATCCGGGTGGGGCGCAAACGCAGGAGGAGACGCCGATGCCGAATCCGGTCGTGCACTTCGAGGTGCGCTCGCAGGATCCCGACGCCGCCCGCACGTTCTTCGGGGCGCTGTTCGACTGGTCGTTCCCGGACGGGGCGATCCCCGGGTACACCTACGTCGATTCGAACGCCGCCGGCGCGATCCCCGGCGGGATCGGGCCCACCCAGGGCGGCGCGCCGCTCGTGACCTTCTTCGTCGGCGTGGACGACGTCGCCGCGACGCTTGCCGAGGCCGAGCGCCTGGGCGGGAAGATCGTCCAGCCGGCGACGAGCGTCCCGGGAGTCACCTTCGGGCTGCTCGCAGGCCCGCAGGGCGAGGTCGTGGGCGTGGCCGCCCAGACGCCGAGCTGATGCCGGTGGCGCGGGGAGGGCCGCCGGCCGGTGGTCCTCCCGCGCCGCGTTGGTCAGGCGGCGCGGCGGGCGTGGCTGCGGCGCCATGCGTCGAGACAGTCGACGACGTGGTCGAGCGCCTCGCGGCCGAGGCCGGGATAGCAGCCGATCCAGAATGAGCGCTCGGCGATCAGGTCGGTCGTCTCCAGGCCGCCGGCGACGCGGTGGGGCGCGTCCCGGTAGGCCGGCTGGCGCAGCAGGTTGCCGGCGAAGATCTGCCGGCTGTCGACCCCGCGCGAGCGCAGGTGCTCGACCAGGTCGCGGCGGCCGTACGGCGCGTCGGGACGGACGGTGACGGCGAAGCCGAACCAGCTCGCGCGGCCGCCGGGCGTCTCCTTGGGCAGCACCAGGTGGTCCTCGTGGCCGGCCAGGGCCGCGCGCAGGTACGCGTGGTTCGCACGGCCGCGTCTCGACGAACCCGTCGAGGCGCTCGAGCTGGACGCGGCCGATCGCGGCCTGCAGGTCGGTCGCCTTCAGGTTGTAGCCGACGTGCGAGTAGACGTACTTGTGGTCGTAGCCGTAGGGCAGGTCGCCGTGCGTCTGGGTGAAGCGCTTGCCGCACGTGTCCTGGCAGCCCGAGGCGCACCAGCAGTCGCGGCCCCAGTCGCGGAACGACTCGGCCAGCTGCTTCAGCCGGGGACGGTTCGTGAGCACCGCACCGCCTTCGCCGGTCGTGATCTGGTGGGCGGGATAGAACGACAGCGTCGCGATGTCGCCGAACGTGCCGACGGGCGCTGCCGCGCCAGGTCGACCCGAGCGCGTCGCAGCAGTCCTCGATCAGCATCAGGTCGTGCTCGCGGCAGAGCTCGGTGATCGCGTCGAGGTCGTAACGGGTTGCCGAGCGTGTGGGCGATCATCACGGCCCGCGTGCGCGGCGAGACGGCGGCCGCGAGCCGGCCGGGATCGACGTTGTACGTCGGAAGCGACGACGTCGACGAAGACGGGCACGAGCCCGTTCTGGAGGATCGGATTCACGGTCGTCGGGAAGCCGGCGGCAACGGTCAGCACCTCGTCGCCCGGCCGCAGGCGGCGGCGCCCGAGCGCGGGCGAGGTCAGCGCCGAGAGCGCGACCAGGTTCGCCGACGAGCCGGAGTTGACGAGCACCGCGTGACGGTGACCGGTGCGGCGGGCGAGCGCGCGCTGGAACTCGGCGGTCTCGGGTCCGTCGGTGAGCCAGAAGTCGAGCGACGCGCGCACGAGCGAGACGACCTCCTCGGGGCCGAACACCCTGCCCGCGACGGGGACGCTCGGGTCCGCGGGGTCAAACGCGGCCGGCGCATGGCGCTCCAGGCTGTGCTCGCGGACGAGCGCGAGTATCTGCTCTTCGGAAGGGACGGCCATTCGCGGGGTGATATCGGCATCCCCCGAATGGGTCTTGAGCGAGCGGCGCAGGTGGGAGGGCCGCACCGGCGTACGGCCCTCCCACTCACTCCATTCCCAATTTCCCGGATAATCCCGCCCATGGCTGCAGCCGATCCCCATGCGCTCGCGCGGACGGTCGCGGGCGTCGGGTGGGTCGAGTCGCAGATCAGCGGCCGCGCCGCTCGCGTCGAGCACGGGTCTGCGAGGGCGATCTGGCGGCAGCGTTCCTGACCTGGAGCGGGACGCGCCGCTCCGACGGGAGCGCGGTCGAGGGTCACGGCGCCTACCACTTCCGGCACAGGGACGGTCGGATCAGCGAGGACTGGGACGTGTTCTTCCCGCCCGGCTGACGACCGTGTCGATTCCGGGCGCGTCCGTTCGTCCTCGGTGCAGCCGTCCGATCGGCCGGCGCGACGAACGAGGAGGAGACGAATGTCCGACGTCACCATCAAGCGGATCGACGAGTTCGAGTCGCCGAACGGCGGGGGCTTCTGCCGGGCCCGGGCCAGCCTGGGCGTGACCGCGTTCGGCATGCAGGTCGAGCAGTTCCCGCCGAACTTCGAGCACCACCCCGAGCACGACCACTCGGCCGACGGCCAGGAGGAGGTCTACACCGTGCTCTCCGGCAGCGCCACGCTGCACGCGGGCGGGGCCGAGCACCGGCTCGTGCCCGGCGTCTTCGCGCGCGTCGGGGCCGGCGAGCGGCGCAAGATCACGACGGGCGGCGAGCCCGTGCAGCTGCTCGCCATCGGCGGCACTCCTGGCGACGCCTACGTGGCACCGCCGTTCAGCGAGCTTGGTGCGCCGCTGCCCGGTTGAGCTATAACCATCCCGATGGCCGACGCGGTCTTCTTCATCGCGGCATTCGGGGTGTCGATGGCGCTCGCGGCGCTGATCGAGCGCATCGGCGAGTGGCTCGGCGGTCTGCGATCCGGCGGGACGGGCGGCATGGAGCCATGGCGGTGGCGGCCCATGCCGCCCCGCCCGCGTCCGCACGGAGGCACCACGGCCCGCCGGGCGCGCCGGTCGCCGCGCGTCGGCAGCGGGTCGTAGGCCGGGCGGTGGCGATGTTCTTCGTCGTCGTCCGCCGCTCCGGCCCACGCTGGGACGCCGCGCGCCCGCTCGAAGAGCAGTCGGGATGGGATGAGCACGCGGCCTTCATGGACGCCCTCGTCGCTCGCGGGTTCCTCGTGCTGGGAGGCCCGCTGGCCGACGAGCAGCGGGTGGTGCTCGCCGTCGAGGCGGACTCCGAGGACGCGGTCCGTTCCACCCTCGCCCGCGATCCCTGGCACGACACGCACCTCGTGGTCGAGAGCGTCGACGGCTGGACGATCCGCCTCGACGGCCGTCAGGCTTGAGGTAACAGGGGCGACAGGGCTCGAACCTGCGACCTGCGGTTTTGGAGACCGCCGCTCTTCCAGCTGAGCTACGCCCCTTTGGGAGCGGCCATTCTACCCGGCCTCAGGCCGGAAGCAGCGCGTCCAGGGCGTCCGGCAGGCCGGCGAGATCGAGCAGCTGCGCCCCTGCGCGCGGCTCGTCAGGCTCGCCAAGCCGATTGATCCAGACCGACGGCAGGCCCAGCTCGGACGCGGGCACGATATCGTGGAACCTGCTCGCGCCAACATGGACGTGGCGGCCGCGGGTTCCCGGGTGGCGCTCGTTGAACCGCTCCCAATGCCCGGGTGCAGGCTTGTAGGAGCCGACGTCCTGGGCGACGATCACGTCGGCGAACTCGACGCCGAGCTTTGGCACCGACGACGCGATCAGGTCGCGGTCGCAGTTCGAGAGGATCACGAGCCGCCAGCCGCGGCGCTTGGCCTCGGCGAGCGCGGCCGGCACCTCGGGAAACGCCGGCCACGATGCCAGCGAGTCCGACATCGCGGTGGCGTCGGCAGGGGCGAGCTCTCCCCCGCCCTCTCGGGCCAGCGCGGCCGTCACGAGGTCGAGCACCTCGCGGTAGGTGCGGTAGCGCTCGGCCTGCACCGCGGGCTCGATCTCGTGGTAGCGGATGAGCAGCGCGTCGGCCTGCGACTCGCCGAAGATGCGTGCAAGGGTCGCGCGGAGGCCGCCGTTCCAGTCGATCAGCGTCCCGTAGCAGTCGAAGGTGGCCCAGCGCTCGGCGTCCATGCCCGGGCCAGCGTATACCGGCCCGCGGCGTCACGCGCGACCCAGCCGTCGAGCTCGAGGCGCGACAGGATCACGGCCTCGGCGGCGTCGTCGGCATAGGCGGGTCCGCCGCTTACGCGCTCGAGCAGCGCCCGGGCGGCACGGTCGGCCGGCGGCTCGGGACCCGAAGGCGCGTCGACGCCGAGCCACACCGACAGATCGGCCTCGTCCTCGACCAGCCCGGCGCCCGCCTTGATCAGGCCGTTCGTGCCGGCCGACGCGACCGCACCGGCCGCTCCAGGCACGGCCACGACGTCGCGGCCGAGATCGAGGGCGTGGTCGGCCGTGATCAGCGCGCCGCTGCGTATCCGGGCCTCGACCACGACGAGCGTCCCCGCGAGCGCGGCGATCAGGCGGTTGCGGGCGGGAAATCGCCATGGAGCCGGCGCCGTGCCGGGCGGGTATTCGGACACCGCGAGGCCGTGCTCGAGAATGCGCTCGTACAGGCCACGGTGGCTGCGCGGGTAGGCGATGTCCGTCCCACACCCGAGCACCGCGACCGTCACGCCACCCGCATCCAACGCTCCGGCGTGGGCGGCCGCGTCGATCCCGAGCGCCATGCCGCTGACGACGGCGAGGCCGCCTCCGGCGGCGAAGGCTCCCAGCCGCCGGGCGATGCGCAGACCCGGGTCGGTAGGCCGGCGGGCGCCCACGATCGCCACCGCCGCGCGATCGCCCTGTGGCGGCAGCTGTGCCAGGGCGCCGCGCAGGAACACGGCCAGCGGTGGATCGTGCAGATCGCGCAGGCCGGCCGGATATGCCGGATCGAACACGGTGACGCAGAGCGTGCCCGTGTCGGCGAGATCGCGCCGGAACCCATCGACGTCGGCGTCGCGGGCGGCCCGAAGCTCGGCCTGGAACGACGCCGGAACGCCGAGCCGGTCGAGCCGCTTCGGCGTGCACGCGAGCAGCGCGACGGCGCCGCCGGCACGGCGTACGGTGGCCCCGGGCTCGACGCCGGCCCGCGCGCCGGCGATGACGACCCGCAGGACCGCCTCGGCGCTCACGTGCCGGCTCCGCGGAACGAGAGCGCCTCGGCCATGTGATCGCCCGTGACCGACTCGGCCCCCTCGAGGGCGGCGATGCTCCGGGCCACCCGGCGCGCGCGGTCGACGCCGCGTCCGGACAGGAGCAGGCTGTCGACCGCACGGCCGAGGATCGAGACCGCGTCCGCTCCCACCTCGGGCGGCATCTCGTCGAGCCGCCGGCGCGCCGCATCGACCCGCTGGGCGACGGCGGAGCTCGCCTCGCCCGATGCCGAATGCGCGTCCGCCCGCGGCGCCTCGACCCGCAGGTCGAAGCGGTCGAGCAGCGGACCGCTCAGCCGCGCGCGGTAGGCGTGCAGACGCTGGGGCGTGCAGGTGCACTCGCGATCGGGATCGCCGGCGAGCCCGCACGGGCACGGGTTCATGGCGCCGACCACCATGCAGGCCGCCGGCAGGCGGACGCTTCCGGCCGCGCGCGACACGAGCACCTCGCCGTCCTCCAGCGGCATTCGCAGCGCCTCGAGCGCCGTGCGGTTGAACTCGGGCAGCTCGTCCATGAAAAGCACGCCGCGATGGGCGAGCGTGATCTCGCCCGGGCGCAGGCGGGCGTTCCCGACGAGCGCCGCCGCCGAGGCCGTGTGGTGCGGCGCGCGGAACGGGCGGTGGTCGATCCGCGCGCCGGCGGCGAGCAGCCCCGCGGCCGAGTGGATGCGTGTGATCTCGAGCACCTCGGCGTGGGACGGCGGCGGAAGGATGCTGACCAGACGCCGGGCGAGCATCGTCTTGCCCGAGCCCGGCGGACCCGTCATCAGGAGGTTGTGCGCACCCGCGGCTGCGATCTCGAGCGCCCGGCGCGCCCGTGGCTGCCCGCGCACATCGGCGAGGTCGGCGAGCACCATCGCCACCGGCGGCGGGGGCGGCGGGATGGGGTCGGACTGATCGCGCTCGTTGAGGATGTCGACCACGTGGCGCAGCGAGCGGGCGGCGATCACCGGCACCGTGCCCGCCAGGGCCGCCTCTGCGGCGCTCTGCGGGGCGACGATGAGCGCCTCGGCTCCGACCCTCGCCGCGGCCTCGGCCATCGCGAGCGCGCCGCGCACGGGGCGCAGGGCGCCGTCGAGCCCCAGCTCGGCGGCCGCCGCCACCCGTGCGACGCGATCGCGCGGCGCCTGGCCGGAGGCCGCCAGGAGGGCAAGGGCGATGGCGAGGTCGAAGCCCGACCCCTCCTTGCGCTCCTGCGCAGGGGCGAGGTTGACGGTCAGGCGGCGCAGCGGGAAGTGGAACTCGGCCGAGGCGATGCCGCTGCGGACGCGCTGGCGCGCCTCCTGCACCGCCCGGTCGGCGAGGCCGACGACGACGAACGAGGGCACGCCGTCGGCGACGTGCGCCTCGACATCGACCCGCCTGGCGGTGATGCCGGTGAGCCAGAGGGTGAGGGCGCGGGCGACCATGCACCGATTCTGGGGCGCATCCCGTCACGGGTGGGTGACGGCGTGTGACGAGAGCGTGCCGGAGCGCGCGCGGCCTCAGGGGTGCTGGAGCGCGGCGCGGATGTGCCGCGGCCGCAGGCCGTTCACGGCGACGACGTCGACCCGCGCGTTGCGGGCGCGCGGATCGGCCGCGAGCAGCACCTCCGCGGCCTGGAGCAGGCGCCGCGTCTGCTGTGCGCCGACCATCTCCTCGGCCTGCCCTCGGCGGCCGCCGCGCCGGGCCTTCACCTCACAGATCACGAGCGTCCGGCCGCGGCGGGCGACGATGTCGACCTCGCGGCCGAGCACGCGCACGTTGCGGTCGACGATCGCGTACCCACGCATGCGCAGCCACCAGCAGGCGACCGTCTCGGCGAGGCGGCCGTACTCAGAGTCCGAGATCGAGATCCAGCTGCGCATACGCGATGGCCTCGAACGAGCGCCGGTGAAGCGGCGTCGGCCCGTGCTCGCGCACCGCCCGCGTGTGCTCGGCCGTGATGTAGCCGACGTGGCGATCGAACCGGAACTCGGGGTACTCGGGCGCGATCCGGTGCATGAACCGGTCGCGGGTGACCTTGGCCACGATCGAGGCCGCAGCGATCGCGGCGCTGCGGCCGTCGCCGCCGATCACCGCGCGGTGCTGGCGCGGGCAGCCGGGCACGCTGAAGCCGTCGGTCATGCAGACATCGGGCGCCGGGTCGAGCGCGCACAGCACCCGGCCGAGCGCCGACAGGTTGGAGCGGTGCAGCCCACGGCGATCGATCTGCGCGGCGGGCACGACGCACACCGACACCTGTGCGGCCGACTCGAGCACCGCCCGGAAGAGCTCGTCGCGGCGGGCCGGGGTGTGCCGCTTGGAGTCGTCGAGCAGGCCCAGAGCCGCGCACCGGCGTCCGCGCAGGTGATCCATGTCGAGGCACACCGCCGCGGCGACGAGCGGCCCGGCCAGACAGCCGCGGCCGGCCTCGTCGGCGCCGGCCACGAACCGCACGCCGAGATCGCGGTCGTGGGCGAGCAGGCGCCGGCCAGGGCGTGAGCGGCGGCGGCGAGGAGCGGCAACTGCCATCGGCCTATGGTACGGCGCGGCGCGGACGGGGGCACGTCTCGATGGGGTCATTCCGGCGCCGAATTCGTGCGGAATTTGCAACAGCCGGCGTTCGGGGTCTGACCCCGCCTGGGCGGTTAGAGCAGGCCGATGCGGTCGGGCGGCCAGTAGATCAGGAACGCCTCGCCGATGATGTTGCGGCGCGGCAGCGGGCCCCAGTAGCGGCTGTCGAGCGAGTCGCCGCGGTTGTCGCCCATCACGAAGTAGTCGCCCTTGGGCACGGTGAACGGCCCGTACGTCGGCGCGGTCCTCGACCCCTCGGTGTACGACTCGTGCAGCGCGTGGCAGTTCTGGCCGGCCGGCTTGCAGATCGTGACGATCCCGCGCGTGATCTGGAGCGTCTCGCCCGGCAGCCCGATCACGCGCTTGATGTAGGTGACGCTCGCCTCGGTCTTCGCGCCGCGCACCGCCGTGTCACCGTGGCCGGGCGGGTGAAACACGATGATGTCGCCGCGGTGGGGTCCGTGGAAGCGGTAGACGAGCCGGTTCACGAGCACGCGGTCGTTGACGAGCAGGGTCGGCTCCATCGACCCCGTCGGGATCCGGTAGGGCTTGACCACCCAGGCCTGGACCACGTACGCGAGCCCGAACGCGACCGCCAGGATGACGAGCAGCTCGACAAACGGGTTTGCGCCGGAGCGCTTCGACGGCGGAGGAGGTGGCGGCGGCCTGCTCGGTCTCGGGCGTGACGGGCTCGCCGGCGCCCGGTGCAGGCTGCTCAGACGGCCGGGGCTCGACGTCCGCCATCTGCGAGGCTAACGCGACTTCTCGCGCACGCGCGCGGCCTTGCCGACCTTGCCGCGCAGGTAGTACAGCTTCGCCCGGTGGACGTCTCCGATGCTCATGACCTGGAGACGGTCGATCTTGGGTGAGTGCAGCGGGAACGTGCGCTCGACGCCGATGCCGAAGGACTGCTTGCGCACCGTGAACGTCTCGCGCACGCCGGCGCCCTGGCGCTTGATGCAGACGCCCTCGAAGACCTGGATGCGGTGCCGCTGGCCCTCGATCACCTTGAAGTGGACGCGCAGGGTGTCACCCGCTTTGAAGCGAGGCACTTCACGCGCCTGGCGGCGCTCGATGTCGGAGATGATGGTCATCGCAAGGGAAAGACCGGCGGCCGGGTAATGCTAGCCATGCGGGGCGAGGCTCACAAGTCGGACCCGCCCTGCGCGTCCGCGCGGCGGCGTGAGAGCTCCTGCCGCCACCTGTCGACCTCGGCGTGGTGGCCCGAGAGGAGCACGTCGGGCACCCCCCACCCGCGGAAGTGCTCGGGCCTCGTGTAGTGCGGGTACTCGGGCAGCCCCCCGAGCGCCTCGGAGTAGGAGTCGTGCTCGTGGCTCTCGCGCTTGCCGAGGGCGCCGGGCAGCTTGCGCGTGACGGCGTCGATCACCGCCATGGCCGCGACCTCGCCGCCGGAGAGCACGTAGCGGCCGACCGACAGCTCGTCGTTGGCCAGGTGGTCGTGGACGCGCTGGTCGAAGCCCTCGTAGCGGCCGCACAGGAGCGTCAGCCGGTCGAGTCCGGCCAGCTCCGTGACCACGGCGTCGGTGAGCTCGCGTCCAACCGGCGTCAGCACCGCCACCCGCCGGGCCGCGAGCACCGCGGCGATCGGCTCGGCGTAGGTCGCCTCGAGGGCCGCGCAGACCACGTCGACGCGGATCACCATGCCGGCGCCGCCGCCGTAGGGCGCGTCGTCGACCTGGCGGTAGCCCCCGAGGGCGTGATCGCGCAGGTCGATCGTCCGCAGCCGAAGCGACCCCGCATCGACCGCGTTTCGCACCGGCCGGCTCTCGGAGAGCCAGCCCAGATAGCCCGGGAACAGGGTGAACACGTCGATCTCGAGCGTCACAGGAAATCGCTCCGTATCACGATCAGCCGCGCCGCCACGTCGACCGTCTCGATGATGTCGGCGGCAAACGGGACGAGCACGGAGTCGCCGCCGTCGCCCGGCCGCACGTCCAGCACGTCGTTCGCCGGGTACACCAGCACGTCGGCGACGGTGCCCACCTCGCGGCCGTCCGCCGTCACGCGGCAGCCGATCAGGTCGACGTGCAGATACTCGTCGGGGTCGGGCTTCGGCAGCGCCGCCGCCGGCACCTCGACGGGCTGGCCGCGCAGGGCCTCGGCCGCGGTGCGATCGGCGGCGAGGTCGAAGCGCAGGATCGGATGAGCGTCGGCTCCCCGGCGCTCGGCGATCACCGCCGGCCGGCCGCCGATCGTGACTTCCAGGCCGGCGTGGAGCGGCACCGCCCCACCGTGCCCATCGAGGTAGACGGCGCCGTCCAGACCGTGGGCGCGCCCGACGCGGCCGACCACGATCGTGGGTGGCCGCCAGGGAGTGTCAGTCGGCGACTTCGACATGCACGCGCCGGCCGCTCTGCACCGCCGACGCCTTCACCACCGTGCGCAGCGCGCGGGCGATGCGGCCCTGCTTGCCGATGACCTTGCCGATGTCGTCCTGGGCGACGTGCAGCTCGAGCACGAGCTCTCCGCTCGCGCCCTCGTAGCGCTCGACGCGCACCTCGTCGGGGTGGTCGACGAGCTGCCGGGCGAGATAGGCCAGCAGGTCGTCCAAGCGCTAGACCCCGGCGATCTTCAGGAGCTTGGCCACCGTCTCGGTGGGCTGGGCGCCCTGGGCGATCCAGGCGCGGGCGCGGTCGGTGTCGATGTCGACCAGCGACGGCTCCATCTGCGGGTTGTACTTGCCGATCTCCTCGAGGGTGCGCCCGTCTCGGGGCACGCGCGAATCCGCAACGACGACGCGGTAGATCGGGTTCTTGTTGGATCCATGCCGCGCGAGGCGGATCTTCACTGCCACGAAAAGGACCTTCCGTTGGACGGCGGGGGCTGAACGAGCGGAGTGTAGCGACCGCCGGCCCCGGAATGCGCGAACGGCCGCCCCGGAGGGCGGCCGTCAGCGGTCACGCAGGTGGTGCGACGGTCTCGGCTACCAGCCGAACCCCCCGAATCCGAATCCCCCGAATCCGGATCCGTAGCCGTTGTTGCCACCCTTGTTGCCGAACCCGTTGCCGTAGTTGTTCGGCGGCGGGTATCCCGGCTTGCCACCCTTGCCGTACTGGTCGCACGACGGGGTGTAGTTCCAGCCCTTGTTGTTGTTGCTGTAGCCGACGCTGTGCTGGACAGAGTTGGTCGCGTAGCTCACGCCACCGAACGCCGCCATCGCACCGAACACGCCTGCCGTGAGCACACCGGCCAGAACGATGCGGAACCCGCCGCTCCTGCGCGCGGGATGCGCACTGATGCGGGCGACGATGTCCCGCTGGACGCTGCGATCAAGCTCGGGCCGCTCCGCGTGAAGCGCCCGCTCCAGATCTCCTAGCCCACGATCCTGCCTCGAGAACCTCACTCCGATGCCTCCTCCGCATCCGAAACACGTTCCTACCCTGTACTACCGGGGCGGCCGCGGTTTCCTTACAGCGGCGGGAGAACCTCGTGCAGGTTCAGTGCAGCGCGAGCACCTGGGGCTCGCGGGGGTCAAGCCGCGTCGCCTGCGCGAGCGCGTCCTGACGCGCCGTCCCGCTGCTCGCGCGGGCGAGGTCGAGCCAGCCCTGCCAGCTGCGTGCGTCGCGGGCGATCGCCGCCTGGAACGCGGCCCTGGCAGCGGCGTCGCGGTGCTCGCCGAGCAGCGCCAGGCCGAGCTCGGTGCGGGCATCGGACGACCAGGGCTCCCAGGCGACGGCGGTCCGCGCCTCGCTCTCGGCCACGCGCCAGTGATGTTCGGACGCGGCCCGCTGGCTCGCGCTCGCCGCGGCGTTTCCGCGCAGCCCGATCAGGGCCACGACGGCAACGAGCGTGATCGCCACCAGGATGCCGGCGCGGACGCCGCGGGCGCCGAGGTCGACCGACCGGCGCACCGAGGGCGAGCTCGTCAGCATTCCGGCGGCGCACGTGAGCGCCACGAGCGTGACGGCCGTGAGCTGCCAGTCCCAGTCGGCGCCCGCATGCAGCAGGAAGGCGGCGAAGGCGCCGAACGCCACCGGCACGAGCGGCTCGCGGCGGCCCCGGATGCCCGCGGCCAGCGGCGCCACCAGGCCCGCCACCAGGAGCAGCAGCCCGACCGGCCCCAGATCGGCCAGCGTCTCGAGGTACAGGTTGTGGGCGTTTCGCACCTTCAGGCCCGACATGCGGTGCTGCAGGTAATACGCCTCGTATGTCCCTGCACCTGACCCGAGCAGCTCGTGACCCTCGTAGTCCTTCCACGCGATCCGCCACAGGCCCGCCCGAGCGTTGCCCGACAGGCTGAACAGGCGCAGGTTGAGGTTCTTGCCCGTATGCGCCGCGTTGCCGTTGAAACCGCCCGGCGGCGGCGCGTTGAAGCGGTCGTACACGTCGCCCGCGATCGTGATCGGGGAGCCGAAGCGCACGAGCACGACCAGGATCGCGAGCACGAGCGCGCCCAGGATCGCGCGATGGCCGATCCGCGTCATGGCGGCCGACGGCTCGAACCGGCGCTCGACACGCTGCAGCGCCCACATCGTCGCCGTCAGGCCGACCATGCTCCCGACGAGCACGAGCGACAGGCGATGGCCCTGCGTCGCGGTTGGACCCACCTTCGACGCGGCGTGGGTGAGCGCCGACGACGTCGCCGCGACGGCGACGTCGAGGACGAGCCACGGCGCCGCCGCCAGGAACGTCAGGAACAGGAACCAGCGCCGCTGCTCCAGCAGGCCCACCATGACGAGGCCGAACCCGAACGCGATCCAACCGCCGCGGCTGAAGGTGAAGTACATCGCGGTGACGACCACGGGAAGGGTGCAGGCGGCGACGATCCGCCCGGTGGCGGTGCGGGCGCCCGCGGCCAGCCCGAGCGCGACGACGGCGCCCATCGCCGCCAGGATGCCGAGACCGTTCCAGTACCCGACCGGCTCGGACAGGCGGCCGGTGTCGGCGATCCCGCCCAGGGCGTGCGTGCTCGGGAAGAGCCGCCCGATCAGGCCGTACGCGCAGGCGAACGTGACCGCGGTCAGGGCACCGGCGAGCAGGCTGCCGATGGCGCCGCGGCGCGACACAAGCAGGAGCGCGGTCAGGCCCGCCACGTAGACGAGCGTGCGCTCGGCCTCGAGAACCGCCGCAGTCGTATCGCCCGACCACGTGGCCGAGACGAGCATCCAGACGGTCAGCAGGCCGAAGGCCGACAGCGTGACGATCTCGGCCGTGCCGAGCTCGGCGTCCTGGCGCACGAGCACGGCGATCGCCGCCGCCCAGAGCAGCGCCGCGGCGCTCCACCCCCAGGCCGGCGGGAAGTAGCCGCCGTTGCCCGCCGCAAGCGGCGTCAGCACGGCCGCCGCCAGCAGGCCCGGCGCCGCGCGGCCGAACGACAGCCGCCGCAGCTGCATGAGCGCGCGGTCGGCGGTCAGGTCAGCGGACAGCGCTCGCCTCCCCGGACGTCGATTTCCCTCCAGGCTCGACCTGCCCGGGCTCGCTCGGGGCGGGCTCGGTCTGCTCGAGCAGCTCGCGCAGACGCCGCAGCGCCCGGTGGAGCGCCACCTCGACGCTGTTCGTGGTCGTCTCGAGCACTTCGGCGATCTGGGCCGCCTTCATGTCGGCGCCGTAGCGCATGGCCACGAGCTCGCGATCCTTGTCGGAGAGGCGCTCCACCGCCGCGGCGAGCGTCAGCCGCTCGACCGAGTCGTGCGCGAGCTCGCCCGGCGCGGCGCTGTCGGGCACCTCGGCGACCGTCTCCGTGCCCTGGAGCGCACGGTCTGCGAGCACCCGCCGGGCGATGCCGACGAGCCACGCGAGCGGCGCCCCCTTCGCCGGGTCGTAGCCCTTGCGGTAGCGCAGTGCGCGCTCGAACACCTCGCCGGTGACGTCCTCGGCGTCGTGCCCCGCGCCGATGCGGTAAGCGACGAACGAGTACACGCTTCGGATCAGAGGCTCGGGGTTCGCAAGAGGGTCGCGAGCGTGCCGCACGTGACAAGGGTACGGCAGTCCCGGTAAGCAGTAAACCCGCGCCGTTGACACGAACTTTCGGCTACCGCATCAGGCCCGGGAACTGGGGCATCTTGCCCTTGCCGATCTGCTTCATCATCTTCTGCATCTGCTTGAACTGGCCGAGCAGCTGGTTCACCTGCTGGACGTTCGTGCCGCTGCCGGCCGCGATCCGGCGGCGGCGGCTGCCGTCGATCGACCGCGGATTGCGCCGCTCGGATGGCGTCATCGACAGGATGATCGCCTCGACGCGGTCGATCTGACGCTCGTCCACCTTGAGGTTCTTCACCTGGCGGCCGACACCGGGGATCATGCCGAGCAGGCCCGCCATGCCCTGCCCGGCGGTCATCTTGCGCACCTGGCGCAACTGGCCGAGAAAGTCCTCGAGCGTGAACTCGGCCTTGCGGAGCTTGGCCTCCATCGCCTTGGCGTCCTGCTCGGAGATCTGCTCCTGGGCGCGCTCGATCAACGACATGACATCGCCCATGCCGAGGATCCGCGATGCGAGGCGGTCGGGGTGGAACGGCTCGAGCTGGTCGAGCTTCTCGCCCACCGACACGTACTTGATCGGCTTGCCGGTGACGGCGCGCACGGCGAGTGCAGCGCCGCCGCGGGCGTCGCCGTCGAGCTTCGTCAGGATCACCCCGTCGTAGTCGACCGCCTCGGCGAAGGCCTGCGCGACGTTCACGGCGTCCTGCCCCGTCATCGAGTCGAGCACGAGCAGGACGTTGTGGGGCTTGGTCACCTTCTTGATCTGCACAAGCTGGTCCATCAGCTCCTGGTCGACGTGCAGCCGCCCGGCGGTGTCGACGATGACGACGTCGCGCCCCTGGGCGCGGGCCTGCTCCACCCCCCACGCCGCCACCTCGACCGGATCGGCGTCGGTGCCGCGGTCATACACCGGCACCTGGAGCGACTTGCCGAGCGTCTGCAGCTGCTGCACGGCCGCGGGCCGCTGGAGGTCGCAGGCGACCATAGCGGGCGAGCGCTTCTGCTTGGCCAGCAGGCGGGCGAGCTTGCCGCAGGCCGTCGTCTTGCCCGATCCCTGCAGCCCCGCCATCAGGATCACGGTCGGTGGGCGGTTGGCGAACGAGAGCCCCGAGCCGGCGGTGCCCATCAGCTCGGTCAGCTCCTCGTGCACGATCTTCACGACCTGTTGCCCCGGGGTGAGGCTCTGCATGACCTCCGCCCCCATCGCCCGCTCGCGCACCTTGGCGACGAAGTCGCGCACGACTCCGAAGTTCACGTCGGCCTCGAGCAGCGCGAGCCGGATCTCGCGCATCGCCTTGCCGATGTCGTCCTCGCTCAGGCGGCCCTGGCCGCGCAGGCCGTCGAGGGTCGAACCGAGACGGTCGGAGAGGGATTCGAACATGCTCGAAGCCTACATTCGGTTGCGGTCGGCTGATCGCCCCCTCGCACACCTTCGATGCGAATCCGCTATACAGGCATGGGTGCGCACCTCGCGCGGCGCTCCGGCGGACGTGGCGCCGGTCCGCTGGGTGAGGGCGGGCTGGTAGACGCGTTGCGGCGCTGAGCGCCCTGTGCCGGGGGTTCGCTGGCCGTCGGACCGGGTTCACCATCACCCGGCGCTGGTGTGCGGCACCATGTGCCGCGACCGCCGTCGGCGGACTGGGCTCGACAGTCGAACACGCACTCGGCGCGGCGGAGACTGGTCGGATGCGGCCGTGGTGGCGTTCGGCGGCTCTGTTCGGCCTCATCCGCCGCGCTCGTGACGGGCTCGGCAGAGAGGCTCGCGGCCCTCGCTCGCCGGCAGGCCAGGAGCGCAGCCGGCGAAGAGCGCGCCGGCGAAGTCGGCCGATCGAACGGGCGCAGATCCTCGATGCCCTCGCCGATCCCGATCAGCTTCACCGGGATGCCGAGCTCGTGCGCGATCGCGAGCGCGATGCCGCCCTTGGCGGTGCCGTCGAGCTTCGTCAGGACGATGCCGGTGACGTCGACCGCCTCGGCGAACAGGCGCGCCTGCTGCAGGCCGTTCTGGCCTGTCGTGGCGTCGATCGTCAGCAGCACCTCGTGCGGGGCGCCCGGGATCCGCTGCGCGATCACGCGGTGGATCTTGCGCAGCTCGTCCATGAGGTGACCCTGCGTGTGCAGACGGCCGGCGGTGTCGACGATGACGACGTCGCGGCTGCGCGACTCGGCCGCCGAGACCGCGTCGAAGGCGACCGCCGCGGGGTCGGCGCCCGACTGCGACGAGACGAAGTCGGCTTCGGCCCGCTGCGCCCACGTCTCGAGCTGCTCGCCGGCGGCCGCCCGGAAGGTGTCGGCGGCGCCGATCACGCACGTCTTGCCGGCCTCGCGCAGGTGCCAGGCGATCTTGCCGATCGACGTCGTCTTGCCGGTGCCGTTCACGCCGCTCACGAGCAGCACGGCGGGGTGGGCGGTGATGTCGATGCGCGGATCGGCGGCGGGCGTCATCAGCTCGGCGATGATCGTCCGCAGCGCGCTTCCGAGCTCGTCGGCGGTCTGCAGGCGGCCGGCGTCGGCCTCGGCCTCGAGCCGCTCGATCACGGCCACCGTCGCGGGCACCCCGCAGTCCGACAGGAGCAGCGCCTCCTCGAGCCGCTCCCACACGGCCTCGTCGGCAGGGTTGAACATGACGCCGGCGAGCTGCTGCGCCATCGCCCGGCGGCTGCGGGACAGGTTCTCGCGCAGCCGCGAGAAGAGGCCGCGACCCGCCTCTGCGGGCTCCGGCTCGGGCGCGTCACCCTCGCCCGTGTTGAACATCGCCTGCCATGTGCGCGTCACGAGGCGGGATCGTAGTAGCGTCGCCGCTGTGGCGGACGTCTCCATCGACGAGCTGCGCTCGGCGCTCCACACCCGCGCCGTCGCGCTCGGGTTCCCGGACACTGCCGCGGCGCTCATCACCGATCACTTCCTCGACGCCGAGCTGCGCGGCGCGCCGACGCACGGCGCCGAGCGGATGCGCTGGCTGGCCGGCTTCCCAAAGCTCGCGCCGACCGCCGAGCCGCGCCAGCTCGAGCGCAGCGAGGGCCTGACACGGTGGGACGGTGAGGACGCGGTCGGCTACGTCGCCCTGGCACAGGCGCTCGACTCCGAGCTCGAGGCGGCGCCGGACGGAGCGCAGCTCGTCGTCGTCTCGCACTGCTTCCCGACGGGGCGCCTGGGCTGGTTCGCCGAGCGCGTCGCCCGGCGCGGGCTCGTGTGCCTGCTCACGGCGACGTCGACCGCCCGGATCGTGCACCCCGACGGCGGCCCGCCGCTCGTCGGGACGAACCCCCTCTGCCTCGCGTTGCCGGGCCCCGCCGGTCCCACCGTCGTCGACGTCTCGATGGGCGAGGTCACCTACGGCGCCGTCCTGCACGCGGCGGCCACAGGCGGCCGGCTGCCGGAGGGCGCCCTGCGCCGCGCCGACGGCTCGGCCGAGACCGACCCGCGCGAGGTGATCGCCGACCGCGCCGGGATCGTGCCGATGGGCGGCGATCGGGCCTACAAGGGCTTCGCGCTTGCGGCCATCGTGGAGCTCCTTTGCGGCGCCCTCGCCGGCACCGACGGGTTCGCGGCGGTCGCGCTGCTCGCGGCGCCGCAGGCAGAGCCGGTGGCGCGGCTGCGGGCGCTTGTCGACGGCAGGCGCTTCCCGGGCGACCGCAGCGCCGACACCTACGCCGCCGCGCTGTGCCGCGGGCGGGTGACGATTCCCGGCGATCTGTGGACGTGGCTCGGGGGTGGGCGATGATGCGCGACCTCGGCAACGGCTATGCGCTCGACCCCGATCGCGGCCGCATCGACCGCTCGGCGGTGCACGCCTACCTGACGACCTCCTACTGGGCGCTCGGCCGCACCCGCGAGCAGCAGGACGCACTGATCGACGCCAGCGAGCACGTCGTCGGCCTCTATCACGAGGGCGGGCAGGTGGGGTTCGCCCGGGCGGTCGACTGCGCCGCGGCCCGGTTCGTCTACCTGGCCGACGTGTACGTGCTCGACGAGCACCGCGGCGCCGGCCTCGGCGTCGAGCTCGTGCGCGAGATCGTCGAGAACGGGCCCTTTGCCGACCGCACCTGGATCCTGCACACGCGCGATGCCGAGACGCTCTACGAGCGCTTCGGCTTCCACCACCACGAGCGCCTGATGCAGCGCGACGCGCGCGGTTAGCCCGCGGGGCGCAGCTCGATGTCGGCGCCGACGCGGCGCGAGAGCACCTTCGACTCGCCGTCGGCGGCCATCGTGACCCCGTAGAGCAGGTCGGCCACCTCCATCGTGCGCCGCTGGTGGGTGATCACGATGAACTGGGCGCGGTCCTGGTAGGCGCGCAGCAGGTCGAGGAAGCGCTCGATGTTGGCGTCGTCGAGCGCCGCCTCGACCTCGTCGAGGACGTAGAACGGCGACGGCTTGGTGAGCAGCAGCGCGAACAGGAAGGCGATCGCGGTGAGCGCCTTCTCACCGCCGGAGAGCAGCGAGAGCGCCTCCACGCGCTTGCCGGCCGGCTTCACCTCGAGCTCGATGCCGGGCTCGTCGGCGCGTACCGGCGGCTCCTCGGCTGCCTCATCGGCGGGGACGTCCGCCGGTGCGGCCGAGACGACGTCGTCGGCCGTCAGGCGTAGGCGCCCCGAGCCACCCGGGAACAGGGTGCGGATGACCTCGGTGAAGTTGCGGGCGACCTCGGTGAACGTCTCGGCGAAGCGGCCGTCGATCGTCCGGGTCAGGTCGCGGATCAGACCGCGCAGCTCGCGCAGCGAGCGCTCGAGGTCGGCGCACTGCTCGGTGAGCTCGCCGGTGCGCTGCTTCTCGGCCTCGTACTCCTCGGCCGCGAGCGGGTTCACCGCGCCCAGGCTCTCGCGGCGGCGCTCGAGCCGCTCCATACGGGCGGCGATGGCGGCCCGCTCGTCGACCGAGAGCGGCTCGGTCGGCATCTCGGAGGGGTCCGCCCCCTCGGCGGTGAGCTCGTCGCGGCGGCGCCCGAGCTCGGCGATGTGGTCGGTGCAGCGGGTGAGCTCGATCTCGATCTCGGTCGCCGTCGTTGCCACGGTCCGCGCGGTCGCCTGCACGGCCGCCTCGTCGTGCGCGCAGGCCTGAAGCTCGGCCGCGAGCTCGCCGGCGCGCTGCTCGATGATCGCGACGCCCGCGCGAGCCGGTGTGCGCAGGAGCTCGGCCGCAGCGGATGCGCGCACGAGGATCTGGCCGATCGTCTCGCCGTGCTCGGCGTGCGCCCGTGCGGCCGCGGCCATCCGGGTCGACTCGGCGGCCGCCGTGGCGGCCTGCTGGGCGGAGGCGGCGAGCCGGGCGGCATCGCGCCGGAACCGCTCGGCCCGCTCGCGCAGCCCCGCCTCCTGCGCCGCCAGGCGCGCGGCGGCGTCGGCCAGCTCGCGACGGCGCATATCGAGCACCGTGTGGCGCTGATCGGCGTCCTGCGCGGCCTGCACCCGAGCGAGCGCCGCGGCTTCCAGGCGGACGGCCTCACGCTCGAGCTCGCCGCCGCGGACGGTCTCGGCGGCGAGGTCGCGCTCGGCGGCCTCGCGGGCACTCTCGGAGCGGGCCACCTCGTCGGCGATGCGGTCGCGCCTGGCGGCAGCCGTGCGGGCGGCCTCGGCGGCGCTCGCCTCGCGGGCCCGGGCGGCCGCGAGCGCCGTCTGCGCATCGGCATCGGCGGCTGCAGCACGTTCGGCGCCGGCCGCGGCCCCTTCGGCGGCCTCGACGGCCTGCCCGTGGTCGGCGCCCGCGCGAACATCCTCGGCCACGAGCCTGTCGCGCTCGGCGCGGGCGGCCATCCACGCCGCCTCGCCGGCGTCGCCCGTGCGCCAGAGCTCGCCGCGATCCGCATCGATGCCCTCGCCCGCCCGCGTCACGGCGACGCCGTGGTCGACCGCAGCCAGGTCGTCGACGAGCCAGACGCCCTCGAGCAGCCTGCCCGCGATCGGGTCGTGCACCGTCACCACCTCGATCAGCGGCCGGGCACCGGCCGCGGGCGGCAGGGATGCCGCGGGCGGACGGGTGCTCGCGAGCACGACGGCCACCTCGCCGCCGGCGTCGGCCAGCAGCGCGAGCGCGTCTGTCAGGTGCTCGGCGACGACCGCTCCTGCCCGCCAGCCGAGCCCGGCCGCGACGGCGCGCTCGAACCCGGGCTGGGCCTCGACGCCCGCGACGACAAGCTTCGCGCCGGCCGCCTTGAGCGCCCGCGCTGCCGGCGTCAGGCCCTCGCCCCGGTCGAGCGCCTGATCGAGCGTCTCGAGCCGGGCACGCATGAGCTGATGGCGGTGATCGAGCTCGTCGGCGGTCGCACGTGCCGCGCGGCCGGCGTCGGCGGCGCGGTCGGCCTCGGCCCGGGCTGTCGCGGCGGCCGCGGTGGCAGACTCGAGCTCGGCCTGGAGCGCGAGCGCAGCGGCCTGCAGCGTGTGCGCTTCGCCCGAGGCCCCGGCCAGGCCCTCGGCGGCGGCACCCGCCCCCGCGCTCAGGGTCGCGAGGCGCTCGCGCAGCTCCTCGGCCCGGGCGGCGCTGCGGTCGGCCTCGAGCCTTGCGGTGCCCGCGTGGCCCTGCGCCTCGGCCAGCGCGCGGCGAGCGTCAAGCGACGCCGACAGGGCCGTCTCGGCGGCCGCCGCGGCCTCGCGCACCTCGCCGGCGTCGGTCGTCGCCATCCGGTCGGCGTCGGCCAGGCCGGCGGTCGCCTGCTCGGAGGCCTCGGCGCCTTCGGAGCGGAACCGCTCGGCATCGGCGGCGAGCCGTTCGGCGCTGCCCGCGCGGCGTGCATGGGTGCGGCGCAGCGCCGCCGCGGCCTGCTCGAGCCGCCGGCCCGCCGCCGCCAGCCGCTCGCGCGATGTCTCGAAGTCGTAGAACGCCCGGCTGGCGCGCTCCTGCTCGGCGGCGAGGCCGGTCAGCTCGGTCTCGGCGCGGGTGCGCCGCTCGCCGACCGCCCGCAGGCGCACCTCCACCTCGGCGCTCGCGGCCCGCGCCTCGGCCAGCCGCGCCCGCGCGGCCTGCGCCCTCTGCTCCTCGCCGATGGCGTCCGAGGCAAGCAGCCGCACCCGGCCCGCGGCGATCTCCTCGCCCAGCCGTTCGGCCCGGTCGGCCGCGGTCGCCTGCATCTGCAGAGGCCGCAGCCGGGCACGCACCTCGCGTTCGAGGTCGCGGGCGCGCTCGAGCTCGGTGCTGACCCGGGTGAGCTTGGTCTCGGCGCGCATGCGCCGGCGCTGGTACTTGCCGAGCCCGGCCGCCTCCTCGACGAACCGGCGCCGCTCGTGCGGCTTGGACGAGAGGATCTCGTCGACGCGGCCCTGCCCGATGACCGAGTGCATCTCGCGGCCGAGCCCGGTGTCGGCCAGGAGCTCGAGCACGTCCAGGCGGCGGACGCGGGCGCGGTTCACGAGGTACTCGCTCTCGCCGCCGCGGTCGAGCCGGCGCATCACCGACACCTCGCCGAACTCGAGCGGAAGCGTCGCGCACTCGTTGTCGAGCACGAGCTCGACCTCGCACACGCCCGCGGGCGGACGGCTGTCGGAGCCGCCGAAGAGGACGTCGACGCCGGTCGGCGCGCGCAGCTGGGCGGGCGACTGCACCGCCATCGCCCACTGCAGGGCGTCGGCAATGTTCGACTTGCCGCTGCCGTTCGGCCCGACGACCACCGCGATCCCGCGCTCGAAGCGCAGCTCGACGGTGCCCGGGAACGACTTGAACCCGCGCATGCGGAGCGCCTTCAGATGCACGCCGCTGGCCCCTCCGCCGGTGCGCTAGGCGGGCGTCGAGATGCGGTCGAGCTGACCCAGCGCCTGGCGCGCGGCCAGCTGCTCGGAGCCCTTCTTGCTGCGCGCGGAGCCACGCCCGAGCTCGTGTCCTTCGACCAGAGCCAGGGATGTGAACCAGCGCTCGTGCGGTGGACCGGACACATCGGCTACGGCATACGTTACCGACGCCCCCCGACGTGCAAGCTCCTCCTGGAGCACCGTCTTGTGGTCGACGTGCTCGGCGAGGGCGTATTCGATGCGGCCCGTGAACGCCTGGACGACGGGCTCGGCGACCGCCTCAAGCCCGAACTCGAGGTAGCCGGCCCCGACGACGGCCTCGACGATCGCCGCGCGCACGCCGGGCGACCGCTCGAGCGCCTCGATCTCGACCCTGGCCGCGCCGAGGCTCTCGCCGCGGGCGCGGACGTCGCGGTCGAGGCCGAGGTCGACGGCGACGGCGGCGCAGCTTGCCCGCGAGACGACGTGTGCCCGCACCTTGGCCAGGTCGCCCTCGGCGCTCTCGGGGAAGCGCCGATAGAGGTGATGCGCGATCACGAGCCCGAGCACGCCGTCGCCCAGGAACTCGAGCCGCTCGTAGGAGTCCTCGCGCCGCTGCACCCACGAGGTGTGGGTGAAGGCAAGCATGCGAAGGTCCTCTGGCAGGCGGTCGATCAGCGCCCGGAGCGAGCCGGGCGCCGTCCCGGGATCAGCTGTGGGTGACGACGTAGTCGACCGCCTCACCGACGGTCGCGATCTTCTGCGCATCCTCGTCGGAGATCTTGAGGCCGAACTGGTCTTCGAGCTCCATGATCAACTCGACCAGGTCGAGCGAGTCGGCGTCCAGGTCGCCCTGGAACGACGCATCGTCGGTCACCTGATCCTCGTCCACGCCGAGCTGCTCCACAAGAATGCCGCGGACGCGCTCGAGCGCCTCCTCACGGTTGATCGTCACTGGTCTCCAATCTCCGGGGCCGTAACCTGCGGGACTGTATTGATCGCCGCAGGCGCCTGCAAGTCAGAAGTGGGACGGCCGGCTGCGAGCCGCTCCGCCATCCGGGCGACGACGTCCGCCTCGACGCCGCGGGCGGCGATCCGGATCGCGTTCGCGATGCCCTTCGGGCGGGCGTTGCCATGGGCGATCACGACGATGCCGCGCAGCCCGAGCAGGTAGGCGCCGCCGTAGTTGTCGGGCTCGGTGCGGCCGCGCATCTCGCGCAGCGCCGGGCGCAGGAGCAGGCCGCCGATGCGCGCACGCAGGCTCGACTCCGCCGCCTGCCGCACCTCGCGCAGCAGCGCCGCGGCGGCCCCTTCGAGCCCCTTCAGCAGCACGTTTCCGGCGAACCCATCGGCGACGAGCACCTGGAACCGGCCCGAGAGCACGTCACGGCCCTCGCAGTTCCCGGCGAAGGTGAGACCCTCCGCCGCGGCCAGCAGCTGGTGCGCCTCGACCGTGACGACGTTGCCCTTGCCGGGCTCCTCACCGATCGAGAGCAGCCCGACCTGCGGCCGCTCGATGCCCATGACGTCGCGCATGAACTGCGAGCCCATGATCCCGAACTGGAGCAGGTTCTCGGCCCGCGAGTCGACGTTTGCACCCGAGTCGATCAGAAGGCACGGGGCGCCCTGGGCGGGCAGCGGCACGCCGATGCCGGGGCGCGAGATGCCGCGGATGCGGCCGACGTGCAGGAGCGACGCGGCCAGCATGGCGCCGGTCGAGCCCGCCGACACCACCGCCGCAGCCGATCCGTCGCGCACGAGCCGGCAGGCCACCACCATCGACGAGTCGGGCTTCGCGCGGACGGCGGCGACCGGCTCCTCGCTGGAGCTGATCACGTCGGCGGCGTCGACGATCTCGATGCCGGGCTCGTCGATGCCCGGCTCGGCCTCGAGGCGCGCGCGGTCGCCGCAAACCAGCACCCGCACGCCCTCGCTCGCCGCAACGCGCACGCCGGCGACGATCTCGGCGGGGGCGTTGTCGCCTCCCATGCCGTCAACTGCGACCGTCACCGTCACGGGGCGATCCCTTCCCGGGGCTTACGGGGCTTCTTCGGTGAGCGGCTGAACCTCGCGCCCCCGGTACTGACCGCAGTTCTTGCACACGTGGTGCGGCCGGACAGGCTCGTGGCAGTGCGGGCACACCGACAGCGACGGCGGCGAGATGCGCGTGTTCGCGCGTCGCCTGTCGCGGCGCGACTTGGAGGTCTTCTTCTTGGGGACAGCCACGGCGGCGCAGTATAGCCAGCGGATCGACGGCCCGGGCGCCGTGCTACTCCAGGAGGCCCCTGAGCGCATCCCACCGCGAATCCGTCTCGTCGGGGGCGCAGTCGTGGTCGACGCCGGGCTCGAGCCGCACGCCGCACCGCGGGCAGAGGCCGGCGCAGTCGGGGCGACACAGGATCTTGCCGGGCAGGGCGAGCACGAGCGCATCACGGGCCCAGCGGTCGATGTCGAGCTCGTCACCGTCGAGGTACTCGCAGCCGAGCTCGTCGTCCAGCGGATCGGCGCCCTGCTCCTGGTACTCGGCCGCGCTCACCCTGACCGTCACGCTCGCCTCCTCCAGGCAGCGGTAGCAGGGGCCTGCGACGGTCGCCTCGAAGCGCAGCTTCAGGTAGAGGCCGCCGGCCATCGCCTGGAGCTCGACGTCGGCTCCCTCGGGATCGACGACGACCTCGTAGCGCTCGCCGCCGAACTCCAGCGGCTCCATCGCGACCGGCACCCGCAGGCGGCGGACGTCGCCGGGCGTGAGCCCCAGGATGCCTACGTCAAGCACACGACCTCCGGACGCTACAGCGAGACGTCCTGCTGCTCGGCCGTCGCCGGGCTCGTACGCTCGTCCGAGCGGGCGGCGAGCTGCTCACGGCCGCGCTCGAGCGCCACCATGATCTTGCCCAAGTTCGTGTGCAGGTTCTCGAGGATGCTGTCGGCGTAGTCCTCGGCGCCCAGCCGCACGGTGCGCTCGTGCCGGCGCGCCTCGGCCAGGATCTCCTGCGCCTGGCGCTCGGCCAGCTTGACGACCTCTTCCTGCGACGCCTCGCGCGCGGCCTGCTCGCGGGCCTCCGAGATCAGGCGCTCGGCCTCGCGCTTGGCCTCGGCGAGCATCTCCTGGCGCTCTTTCACGATCCAGCGCGCCTGCTTGATCTCCTCCGGGATCGTGGAGCGCATCTGGTCGATGATCTCCCAGATCTCCTCCCGGTCGACCCGCACCTGGTCCTGGGAGAGAGGCACGCCCTTGGCGTTCTGCACCAGCTCGTCCAGCTTGTCGATCAGCACCAAGACGTCCAAGACTCAGACTCCCATCTTCAGATCTCGCCCGCCGCGTGCATCTCGGAAAGCCGCCGGGCGACGGGTTGGGGTACGTACTGTGAGACCGATCCGCCGAAGGACGCGATCTCGCGCACACCGCGGGACGAGAGGAAACTGTACTCCGGTGACGCCATGAGGTAAATGGTCTCGATGTCGGGCGCCATGCCCCGGTTCAGGTTGTTCATCTGGAATTCCCACTCGAAGTCCGAGACCGCCCGCAGGCCCTTCACGATGGCGTGCGCACCCCGGGATCTGGCGAAGTCCACAACGAGCGTCGTGAACCCTTCCACGGTGATGTTCGACGCCGGTTCGAGGGAATCCTGGATGAAACGGATGCGGTCGTCGAGCGTGAACATCGTCTGTTTGTGGCGTGGGTGACGCACGACGCCGACGATCACGCGGTCGAAGATGCTCGTCGCCCGCCGGATCACGTCGAGGTGGCCGTTCGTCACCGGGTCGTACGTCCCGGGGCAGATCGCGGTCGACTCAGCCATGGCCAACGACCGTGATGCGCGTGCCGCCGTAGACGCGCTCGGTCAGCACCGGCAGCGGGAGCGCGGGCACCTCGGCGCGGCCGTCGGATTCGAGGACGGCGCGGCCGCCCGAGCGCAGCAGCGCGGGCAGGTGGCGGGCGAGATCTTCGGTGAGGGATGACAGCATCTGGTAGGGCGGATCGAGGAGGATCAGGTCGTACGCAACACCGGCGGCCGAGTCGGATGCGAGCCTTCGGCGGCCGTCCTGGCGCCGGATCGTGCAGCGGTCAGCGTACCGGAGGCGGGCTGCGTTCTCCCGCAGCACGGCCAGCGCCGCCCCGTCGAGCTCGCAGAAGGCGACCTCGGCCGCCCCGCGCGAGAGCGCCTCGAACCCGAGCGCGCCGGTGCCGGCGAACGGCTCGAGCACGCGCGCATCCGTCACGTCGGCGAGGATCGAGAAGAGCGCCTCGCGGACGCGATCGGGCGTCGGCCGGGTCGCGCGCCCCGGCGGCGCCGCCAGCCGTGCACCCTTGCGCTCTCCCGCCACGATCCGCATCGGCACACCGTATTTCAGCGGCGTGAATATTGAGTGCCTGGCACCGTCTATTCACGCCTGGGCGAGCCAATCGACGTCGTCACCGAACGTGCGCCGCGTCGCGGCCGCGATGATTGCCGCCGTCGCGCCGGCGTGATCGGGGTCGGCGGCGAGCTCGGCGGCGGCGTCCTCGCGCGCCTGGGCCGCCAGCTCGCGGTGGCGGGTGAGCCGGGCGTGGCGCAGGTCGGGCACGCCGCTCTGCTTGGCCGCCAGCACCACCCCCTCGCCGCGCAGGTCGAGGTCGACCTCGGCGAGCTCGAAGCCGTCGCTCGTCCGTGCCATCGCGTCGAGCCGGCGCCGGGCATCGTCGGTCAGCGGGTCGGCGAGCAGGATGCAGAAGCTCTCGTGTGCGCCGCGGCCGACCCGGCCGCGCAGCTGGTGCAGCTGCGCGAGGCCGAACAGATCGGCGCCCTCGATCACCATCAGCGTTGCGTTGGGCACGTCGACGCCGACCTCGATCACCGTCGTCGCCACGAGCACCTGCACCTCGCCGCGCCGGAACGCGTCCATCACCGGCCGCCGCTCGCCGGCCGGCATCTGCCCGTGCATGTGCGCGACGGTGTAGCCGCGCAGCTCGCCCTCGCGCAGGCGGGCCGCCTCGGACTCGGCCGCCGCCGCCTCGCGGACATCCTCGCTCTCGGACACGAGCGGGCACACGACGTAGGCCTGCCGGCCCTCGTCGAGCAGGCGGCGCATGCGGGCGAAGACCTCGTCGCGGCGCGCGAGCGGCAGCACCCGGGTCACGACCGGCGTGCGCCCCGGCGGCATCTCGTCGAGCACCGAGACGTCGAGATCGCCGTAGACGGTCAGCGCCAGGGTGCGCGGGATCGGCGTCGCCGTCATGTGCAGGACGTGCGGCGAGGTGTCGGCGGTCGACCGCGCCTCGAGCGCGCGGCGCTGCTCGACGCCGAAGCGGTGCTGCTCGTCGATGACCGCGACGCGCAGGCTGCCGAACGTCACCTGGTCCTGGATCAGCGCGTGCGTGCCCACCACCACGAGCGGGCCGCCGCCGCCGACCTCGGCGACCGCCGCCCGCCGCTCCGCCGCGGGCGTGCCCTGCATCAGGGCGACCACGCGGATGTCGAGCGGGACGAGCAGCTCCGAGAGGTTGATCAGGTGCTGGGTCGCGAGCGTCTCGGTGGGCGCCATCAGCGCCCCCTGCCCACCGCTCTCGACCGCGCGCACGAGCGCGTGCGCAGCCACCGCCGTCTTGCCCGAGCCGACGTCGCCCTGCAGCAGGCGCCGCATCGGCCGGTCGCGGCCCAGGTCGGCGTCGATGGCGGCGATGGCGCCGGTCTGAGCCGCCGGTGAGCGTGAACGGGAGCGCCGCCAGGTAGCGGGCACAGAGCTCGCCCGGCTCGGGCAGCGGCACGGCCCGCGCCAGCGCGTCGAAGCGGGCCCGCCGCTCGAGCATCCCCAGCTGGAGCAGATAGAGCTCGTCGAACGCGAGCCTGGTGCGCGCGCCGTCGGCCTCGTCATGCGTCTCGGGCCGGTGGGCGGCGGTGACCGCGTCGCGCCGCAGCGGCAGTGCCCGCCGCTGCTTGGTCGCGGCTGGAAGCGGGTCGACCTGATCGCCCGCGTGCCCGAGCACCTCGTCTGCGAGCGCGCGCAGCTGCCGGCTCGAGACCCGCTCCGATGCGGGATAGACGGGGACGAGGCCCGCGGTGTGCAGCCCGCCCGAGTCGGCGTCGGCGCGCTCGTAGGACTTGGCCACGATCTCGGCGTCGATCGTCTGGCGGCGCTCGCCGCGGATCGAGAGCCGCATCCCCGGCTGCAGCTGCTTGGCGAGATAGCGCTGGTTGAACCAGATCACGACCCCGGGCCCCGACTCGTCGCGCACCGCCGCCTCGACGATCACGAGGTTGCGGCGGCGCGTCGGGCGCACGCGCACCCGCTCGACCGTGCAGGTCACGGTCGCCTCCTCGCCCGGCGTCATCTCGGCCAGCGTCCGCTCGGAGCGGTAGTCCTCGTAGCGGAAGGGCGTGTGCTCGAGCAGGTCGTCGACCGTCCGCACGGGCCGCGGCCGAAGCGCGGCGAGCGCCGTCGCGAGCGTCCGCCGGGTCGTCGCCGGCTCCGTCAGGTGCGCCGGCGCCGGCGCCGAGCGCGGGCGCGGGAAACCCTCGGCGGGCGGCTCCCCGCCCGCGAACGCCCTGGTCACGGCTCCGCCAGCACCATCAGGCCGAGCGTTCCGGGCCCACCGTGGGTGCCGACGACCGCGCCGATCTCGCACACCCGCTCGACCGTGGCCTGCGGCCGCACGCGCCCGACCATCGCGACGATCGCCGCGGCACCTGCCGGGTCGGCCCCGTGGGCCACGCCGACGTGGACGGCCTCGCCCTCGGGCGCGTGCTCGCGCAGGAACCGCTCGAAGGCCTTCAGCGCCCGCCCGCGTCCGCCCAGGACGCGGCGGTAGAGGCCGAGCTCGCCGTCGCGCAGCGTGAGGATCGGCCGCATGCCCGTCGCGTTGCCGGTGATCTCACGGGCGCGGCTGATCCGGCCGCCCCGGCGCAGGTACTCGAGCGTGGGCACATAGATCACGATCTGCAGCCGCTCGCGGGCCGACTCGACCCAGCCCGTGACGGCGTCGAGTGTCGTGCCGGCCTCGAGCATGCGCTGCACACCCTGAGCGAGCATCCACGTGCCGACGCTGACCGACCGGCCGTCGAGCACCGTCACCCGGCCGCCCGTCTCGGGATCGTCGGCGGCGATGCGCGCAGCCTGCACGCTGCCGGACACCTTCGACGAGACCGGCAGCACGATCACGTGCGCGAAGTCCGACAGCCGGTCGAACAGCTCCAGGTAGGTGCCCGGCGACGGCGCGGCCGTCTGCGGATGCGGGCCGCCCGCGCGCAGCCGGCGATAGAGCTCGGCCGGCTCGATCCCGACCCAGTCGTCGAACTGCTCGTCGCCGAAGCGGACGATCAGCGGGACGAGCCGCCAGTTGGGGTGCTCCAGCTCCGGATGGGGCAGATCGGCCGTCGAGTCGAGCACGATCGCAGTGTTCTCGGCCGTCAGAGCGTCGCCGGAGGGTTTGCCGCCGGTCAGCATGACGAGCTTCGGCGCCGGGGTCAGCCGCTCCTCCCGCTGGCGGATCTGCTCCTGCATGTTGGCGATCGAGACCCGGTCGATGGCACCCATCGCGACGGCGCGGCTGAGTGCGGCGCCCGGGTCGTCGGTGTGGACGTGCACCCGGCACAAGGGCGCCTCGCCGACCACGAGCAGGCAGTCGCCCATCGGCACGAGCTCGGCCTCGAGCCGGTCGCGGTCGACATCGTCGCCCTCGACCAGGAACGAGGTGCAGTAGCGGAACTCGGACTCCTCCTGGTGCACCGCGTCGAGTGTCAGCGGTCGGTCGATCGACTCGAGCGGGGCGTGGATGTGCTCGCCGCGCGCGCCGGCGACGGCGCCGCGGCAGAACTCGACCAGCCCCGCGGCGCCCGCATCGACAACGCCCGCATCACGCAGCACCGAGAGCATGGCCTGTGTGCGCACGACGCTCTCGCCGCCGACGACGAGCACCTCGTCGATGACCGCGTCGAGCTCGCGCCCGGCGCGCTCCTCGGCCGCTTCCGCCATCTCGCGGATCACGGTCAGCATCGTGCCCTCGATCGGGAGCTGCACCGGCCGGTAGGCAGCGTCCGAGGCCGACCGCAGCGCCCGCGCCAGCGTGGCCGAGTCGAGCACCGCCGCCGCACCGACGACGTCGACGAAGCCGCCGACGATCTGCGACAGGATCGCGCCGCTGTTGCCGCTCGCACCCATCAGGACGGCGCGCTTGGCGGCGACCGCGACACCCGCAGTGCCGTCCGGCGTGGAGTGCTCGAGGCCGGCGGCCAGCTCGCGGGCCGTTGCGGCGAGGTTCGACCCGGTGTCGCCGTCGGGCACCGGGTAGACGTTCATGTCGTTCAGGCGCCCCCGGCTCGCCTCGACGGCCGCCGCCGCGCCCCGGGCGGCCGCGAGCGCGATCCGATGCGCATCGCTCATGCGGTGCGCTTCACACCCTGGATGTGGATCTGCAGCGAGGACACTTCGAGCTCGGTCAGCTTCTCGACCTGGTACTTGACGCGGGAGCGGACGTTGGCCGCCACCTCGGCCAGGTTCAGGCCGAACTCAACCACAACGTAGAGGTCGATTGCGAGCCCGTCCGGTTCGCGGTGGACGTTCACGCCCTGCGTGAGCCGATCGCGGCTGAGCAGGCGGGCGACGCCGCGCGACAGGCTGGTCGCGGCCATCCCGACCACGCCGTAGCACTCCAGCACCGTCAGGCCGACGATCTGGGCGATCACCTCGTCGGCGAACGAGACGGAGCCGGACGGGCCCGGCTCGGACGGAGACCGGGCGACGCTGACCGACGTGCGCGCCATCGAAAAGATCAGACGCCCGCTCGGCCCCTCTGGTTGCGGCGGCCGCCGGAATTCATCATCTATACTCCGCGGCCGTGTCCAGGGTATGCGTCATCTGTGCGAAGAAGCCGGGGTTCGGCAATAACCGCAGCCACTCGATGGTTGCGACCAAGCGCCGCTTCGACCCCAACCTCCAGCACATCCGCATCATGCTCGACGGCTCGCCGACGCGGGCATACGTCTGCACCCGCTGCCTCAAGGGCGGCAAGGTGCAGAAGGCCGTGTGAGCAGCACCTCGCTGCGCCGCGCAGACCTCGACCCTGACCCCTTGCGCCAATTCGCGGCCTGGTACACCGAGGCGGCCGACGCCGTGTCCGCGCCCGAAGCCGTCGTGCTGGCGACGGCGACCCCGACCGGCGCTCCCGCCGCGCGCATGGTGCTCCTGAAGGGCTTCGACCAGCGCGGATTCGTCTTCTACACGAACTACTTCAGCCGCAAGGGCCAGGAGATCGCCCAGAACCCGCGGGCGGCGATGCTGTTCCACTGGAGCCCGCTCGGCCGCCAGGTGCGGATCGAGGGGGTGGTCGTCCGGGTCGACGCCGCCGAGTCGGACGCGTACTTCAAGACCCGGCCGACGGGGAGCCGGATGAGCGCGGCCGCATCGCCGCAGAGCCGGGTGGTCGCGGGCCGATCCGTGCTCGAGGATGCCGTCAGGGCGCTCTCGGCCCGCTATCCCGAGGGCAACGTGCCCCGGCCCGACGAATGGGGCGGCCTGCGCCTGGAGGCGTCCCGGTACGAGTTCTGGCAGCACGGCGACGACCGCCTGCACGACCGCTTCCGCTACCGCGCGCGAGAACGACGCATGGGTCGTGGAGCGGCTCGGCCCGTAGCCCGAGAAGCGAGGGCAGTCCCCACAAGCGGGGACAGTCCCCTACGCCGACCCCAGCACCTCGCGCACGCCGGGCAGCGGGGCGCCCAGGATGGCGGTCGCACGTGAGCAGTCCAGGCGGCAGTCGCGCGGGCGATCCGGGGCCATCTCTGCGCTCAGTGCCTTCCGCAGCTGCCCGGTTGGACGGCCGTTCGCCGCAGCGACGCGGCACGCGAACTCGTACCGGCTGACGCCGTCGGCCCCGGCCACGTGCAGCGGCCCGGCCGCGTCCGTCTCGGCCAGCCGCAGCAGCGCATCGGCCAGGTCACCGGCGCGCACGGGGCAGCGCAGCTCGTCGGTGAAGAAGGCCAGGTCGGCCCCGCCGTCGGCCACGGCCAGGATGCGGCGCTCGTGGCCCGAGAGCGTCTCGCCGCCGTAGATCAGCGACGTGCGCACGATGAGCGCGCGCGGCATCGGCCGCCGCGACGGCCGCCTCGCCCGCGGCCTTGGAGCGGCCGTACTCGAGCACCGGGTCAACCGCGTCGTCCTCGCGATAGGGCCCGGCGCGGCCGTCGAAGACGAGATCGGTCGAGACGTGCACGAGCCGCGCGCCGGCCGCCGCTGCGGACGCGGCCACGTGGGCCGAGCCGTCGACGTTCGTCGCCCACGCGTCGGGCCCATCCTGGAGATATGCCGTATGGATCACGCACCGGGGCCGCACCTGCGCGAACGCCGCCTCAACGGCGGCCCGATCGCGCACGTCGAGATGCATCTGCCCCGGCGCGGTGTGGCATGTGCCCACCACCTCCCAGCCCGCCGCGGCCGCCCGGCGCACGACGGCGCCACCCAGATACCCCGACCCGCCGGTGACGAGCAGGCGCCGCCTGCTCACATACGACGGCCGCGCGGGAGCGCGCGCATCAGCTGGGCCATCTCGACGGCCGCGTCGGCCGCCTCGGAGCCCTTGTTGCCGTACCGGCCGCCCGCCCGCTCCTCCGCCTGCTCGAGGGTATCGGTCGTGAGCAGGCCGAAGCTGACCGGGAGCCCGGTGTCGAGCGATGCCTGGATGACGCCGCGCGAGGCCTCGCTGCAGACGTACTCGAAGTGCGGTGTGCCGCCGCGGACGACGCAGCCGAGCGCGACAACCGCCTGATGGCCGCCGGCCTCGGCCAGCCGCCGGCAGGCGAGCGGGAGCTCCCACGCTCCGGGCACCAGGACGACCGTGATCCGGTCACGGGTGATGCCGTGCTCGACCAGGCGCTCGACGGCGCCGTCGAGCAGCTTCTGGACGACGCCGGCGTTGTACCGCGAGGCGACCACGGCCACTGCCAGATCGGCCATCGGCGGAGCGGTGATCGTGTGGCACCCGTCCGGGAGAGTCAGCGTGCCGCGCCCCTGATCGCTCAATGCCGGTCAGCCTCGTCGTCGGCTTCGAGGCGCAGCCCCTGATGGTGCAGGATGTGCCCCATCCGCTCGCGCTTCGTGCGCAGATAGTCGGCGTTGAAGGTGTTCGGCTCGGCCTCGATGGGGAGATGTTCGGTGACCGTGAGCCCGTATCCTTCCAGCCCCTCGAGCTTGCGCGGGTTGTTCGTGAGGACGCGGATCGACGTCAGGCCCAGATCGGCCAGGATCTGATAGCCGACGCTGTAGTCGCGGGAGTCGCTCGGGAAGCCCAGATGCAGGTTGGCGTCGACCGTGTCGTAGCCCTGCTCCTGCAGCTCGTAGGCGCGCAGCTTGTTCAGGAGGCCGATCCCGCGTCCCTCCTGCGCCAGGTAGAGCAGCACCCCCGACCCCGCCTGCGCGATCTGCGAGAGCGCCCGCTCGAGCTGCTCGCCGCAGTCGCACCGGAACGACCCGAAGACGTCGCCGGTCAGGCACTCTGAGTGCACGCGCACGAGCACGTCCTGCTTGCCGGACACCTCGCCGCAGACGAGTGCCACGTGCTGCTGCCCGTCGATCACGGATCGGTACCCGTAGGCGGCGAACGGGCCGTACTTGGTGGGCAGGTCGGCGATCGCGATCCGCTCGACGAGCGGCTCGGTCCGGCGCCGGTGGGCGACCAGGTCGGACACGGTGATCATCTTCAGGCCGTGCCTGGCGCAGTAGGCGGCCAGGTCGGGCACCCGTGCCATCGTGCCGTCGTCGTTCATCACCTCGCAGATCACGCCGGCCGGTGTGAGGCCCGCCAGCCGGGCGAGGTCGACCGATGCCTCGGTCTGACCCATCCGCGCGAGCACGCCGTACTCGCGCGCCCGCAGCGGGAACACGTGCCCGGGCTGCACGAGGTCGCCCGGCTTGGACGCCGGGTCGATGGCGACCTTGATCGTGTGCGCGCGGTCGGCGGCCGAGATCCCGGTCGAGACGCCGTTGCGGGCCTCGACGGACACCGTGAAGGCGGTACCGAGCGGCGTCTCGTTGTGCGCCGTCATCGGGTGCAGGCCGAGCTCGTCGCAGCGGCTCTCCTCGAGCGCGAGGCAGATCAGGCCGCGCGCATGCGTGGCCATGAAGTTGATCGCGTCGGGCGTGACGTGGTCGGCGGCGATGACCAGATCGCCCTCGTTCTCGCGGTCGGGTGAGTCGACGACGACCACCATCCGGCCCGCCCTGATGTCGGCGATCGCCTCCTCGACCGTCGCGAACGTCGAGGCGTCGATGTCGGGATATGCCTGCAGATATTCGGATCCGATGGTCATGACCGCTGCTTCGATGGTATCAGCGCAGTCGAGCCGACAAGCTTCTCGACGTACTTGCCGAGCAGGTCGGCCTCGAGGTTGACCGCCGCGCCGGGCGCGAGCCTGCCGAGGGTGGTGACCGAGCGCGTGTGCGGTATCAGCGCGACGCTGAACGTCTCGTCGTCGCAGTCGGTGACGGTGAGGCTCACCCCCGCGACGCACACCGATCCCTTCTCGATCGTGTAGCGGAGCACGTCGGCCGGGGCCGAGAACGTGACACGCACCCCGTCGCCGTCCGGCTCGATCGCGGCCACGGTACCGACGCCGTCGACGTGCCCCTGCACCCAGTGGCCGCCGAGCCGATCGCCCATGCGCATCGCCGGCTCGACGTTGACGGCGTCCCCGGCGGCGAGCCCGCCCACGGTCGTTCGGCGCAGCGTCTCGGCCACCGCCTCGAAGTCGAGCGCGTCGCCGTCGATGCCGACGACCGTCAGGCAGCAGCCGCCGATCGACACCGAGTCGCCGATCCGGCAGTCCGCCGCGGTCGCCGGAGCCGCGATGCGAACCCGCGCGCCGGCGGCGGTCGCCGTGATCGCCTCGACGACGCCCATCTCGGTGACGATGCCGGTGAACATGCGGTCAGGCCTCCTGGAGCTCGGTCACCGTCAGGATATCCACCCCCGACGGGGCCACGCTCACCGGCGCGGGCAGCTCGACAGCGCGGGTGAACAGGCCCGGGCCCTCGCCGAGCTCGATCGGCGCCTGGAAGACCATCAGGCGGTCGATCAGCCCGGCGTCGAGGAACGCGGATGCGAGCGTCGCACCGCCCTCGAGCAGGAGCGCCGAGATGCGCCGCGCGCCGAGCTCGGCGAGGGCGGCGTCGAGGCCGGCCACGGCCAGCGTCTCAACCGCGGGCGCAGGCACGGGCGCCGCTCCCGGCGCGCACAGCACGAGCACCGGAGCCTCGGGCCTCGCGCTGGTGGCCAGGAGCGAGGTGGTCGGCAGCCGCGCCTCGCGATCGAACACCACGCGCAGGGGCTGGCGCTCGGCCGGTGGGTCGACGTCGCGGGCGGTCAGCAGCGGATCGTCGGCGAGCACGGTCCCGATGCCGACGGCGACGGCGCCCATCTGCGCGCGCAGCTCGTGCACGTGTGCACGGCTCGTGGGCGAGGAGATCCAGCGCGGCCCCGTCGGCGAGGCGGTGCGGCCGTCGGCGCTGATCGCGGCCTTGTACGTCACGTGCGGGCGGCCGCGTAGGGCGAGGGTCAGCCACCAGGCGTTCTGGCGCCGTGCGGCCCGCTCGACCTCACCGCCGGCGACGTCCACCTCGATGCCGGCCGCGCGCAGGCGGGCGACGCCGGCACCGTTCACCTCGTCGGTGGGATCGATCATCGAGATCGCCACTCGCGCGACGCCTGCGGCGATCAGCGCGTCGGCGCACGGCGGCGTGCGGCCGTGGTGGCTGCACGGCTCGAGGTTCACATAGACGGTCGCTCCGCGCGAGTCGCCGGCGGCGCGCAGCGCGGCCACCTCGGCGTGGTCGCCGCCGGGGCGCTCATGCCAGCCCTCGCCGAGCACGACGCCGTCACGGACGGCCACGGCGCCGACGACAGGGTTGGGGGCGGCGGTACGACGGCCGCGCTCGGCCAGCTCGGAGCAGCGCTCGAGCCGGGCGAGGTCGACCGCGTCGATCACGACGGGGCGGGCGTTGCCGCCGAGACCCGGTCGGCCAGGTCGCGGTAGGCGTCCGCCGGGCTGGCCGCGCCGAAGATCGCCGACCCGGCGACCAGGATGTTCGCACCGGCGCGATGGGCGTCCGCGATCGTCGCCGCATGGATGCCGCCGTCGACCTCGACCGCGACGCCGTCGCGCGCCGAGGCGAGCTCGCGCATCTGCGGCAGGCGATCGAGGGTCGCCGGGATGAACTGCTGCCCGCCCCAGCCCGGGTTCACGCTCATGCACAACAGCACGTCGGCATAGCGGGCGGCCTCGGAGATCGCGGCGACGGGCGTGCCCGGATTCAGGGTGACGCCGGCCCGGCAGCCCAGCCCGTGGATCATCTGCAGGGTGTAGTGCAGGTGCGGGCAGGTCTCGACGTGCACCGTGATGCTGTCGGCGCCCGCCTCGGCGAACTGGGCCAGGTGCCGCTCGGGCTGCTCGATCATCAGGTGGACATCGGCGAAGCCGTCGTGCTCGTGGATCACGTCGGCCACGTCGGCCAGCATCTTTGGCCCGAAGGTGATCACGGGCACGAAGTGCCCGTCCATCACATCGACGTGAATCACCCGCGCGCCCGCCTGCATGACCTCGGTCACCTGCTCGCGCACCCGGCCGAAGTCCGACGACAGGATCGAGGGTGCCACCCGGACGTCTCGAGGCCAGGAGCGCATCGGCGCCACTGTAGTTGACGCCGCGCTCATCCTGCCTCGGCGACATAGAAGCCGTCGGTGCCGTCGCGGTGGGGCAGCGTCTGGCGGCCGCCGGGGACGATGTCCTCGCCCTCTGCACGGCGGATCGTGCAGACCGAGTAGACCAGACGGCCGCCGGGAGCACGGCGCTCACGCGCGTGGGCGAGCAGGCGCCCCTGGAGCACGGCCACCTCCTGGGCGTCGGCGAGCGTCCGCCGCCAGCGCGCGTCGGGCCGGCCCGCGAGCACGCCCAGGCCCGAGCACGGCGGGTCGAGCAGGATGCGGTCAAAGCCGTCGCCGTGAAACTCGAGCGCGTCGGCCGCGACCACCCGCGCGCAGGTGACGCCCTGGCTCGCGAGCATCCGCTCGAGTGCCTCCGCGCGGCCGGGATGGCGCTCGACGCAGACGAGCTCGCCCCGGTTCTCCATCATCGCCGCCATCTGGCCCGCCTTTCCGCCCGGCGCGGAGCACAGGTCGAGCACGCGCATGCCCGGCTCGGGGGCGAGCAGCCGGGCGGCCAGCATCGATCCGCGCGACTGCGGCCAGATCGCGCCGTCGCGCAGCTCGTCGCTCGCGGCGACATCGAACGAGCCGTCGAGCACGACCGCCTCGGGCAGCGCGGGATCGCCGTGGCCGGGCAGGCCGAGCGCGGCGGGCGTCGTCCGCAGCGTGTTCACGCGCACGCACAACTCGGGCGGCTCGTTCTGTGCCGCCATCAGCGCCTCGGCGGCGTCGGCTCCGAGCATCGCCGCCCACTCCTCGGCGATCCAGTCGGGGTAGGAGTGGCGCAGCGGTGGCGGAAGGGACTCCACCCACTCCGGGCCGGCCTCGGCGACGCGGCGCATGACCGCATTTGCGAGCCCCGCCGTGTGCCGCCCCGCCACCGACTTGGCCATGTCGACGGTCTCGTTCACCGCCGCATGGACCGGGTATGCCCCCCGCGAACAGCAGCTGGTATGCACCGACGCGAAGCGCCGCGCGCAGGGTCGGCTGCAGGCCGTCCGGCGGGCGCTTCGCCAGCACCTCCATCGCGTGATCGAGCGTGCGCACGCGCTGCACCGAGCCGTATGCGAGCCGCATCGCCAGGCGCCGGTCGCGCTCGTCGAGGCCCGCCCGCTCGGCTTCGGCCGGGAAGATGCGGTCGGCGTAGGCGTCCTCCTCGAACGTCCGCCGCACCACCTCGTAGGCGACCCGGCGCGCGCTCACGATGCCGACTCGGGCGGCGCGCGCAGCCCGCGCAGGAACTCGGCGACCGCCATCCGCCGCTTCCCCGCCGGCTGCAGCTCGAGCACGTCGACCGCCCCGTCGCCGCACGCGATCCGAAGCCCGCCGTCGGCGGCCGTGGCCGTCCCGGCCGGCAGACCCTCGCCGGCGACCAGACGCACCCGCCAGACGATCACGGGCCGATCGCCGAGGACCGCGCGCGCGCCGATGTGGGGCGAGAGCGCGCGCACCTGGTCGCCGATCTGGCGGGCGGGCCCGGTCCAGTCGATCCGGCGCTCCTCCGGGCCGATGCGGGCGGCGTAGGTCGTCTCGCCCACCTGCTCGTAACCGGTCGTATGACCACGAAGCGCCTCGGCGAGCAGCGGCACCCCCAGGTCGAGCGCGCGCTCGGCGACCACGCCGGCGTCGTCCTCCGGACCGATCGGGAACCGCTCCAGGCCGTGAACGGGACCCGCGTCGAGCCCGGCGACGAGGGCGATCACCGCGACCGCGGTCTCGGTGTCGCCGGCCATGATCGCCCGCTCGATCGGGGCCGCCCCGCGCCAGCGCGGAAGCAGCGACGGATGCAGATTGAAGAGCGGATAGGCGCCGAGCAGCGGCGGCTTCAGGATCTGCCCGAAGGCGACGACCGCCCCGGCGTCGACCGCGGGTGGGTCCGAACTCGCCGCCTCGTCCTGCCGCAGCGGCAGCCCGAGCGCGGCCGCGGCGGCAGCAACCGGCGGCGGCGCCGTGCGGCGCCCGCGCCCCGCCGGGCGGTCGGGCTGCGACACCACCACGGACACGTCGATCCCGGGCTCCCGGACGAGCCGCTCGAGCGCGCCGACCGCGAAGGCCGACGTCCCGAAGAAGGCGATCCTCACGCCTTCAGGCGCAGCTCCTTGAGGGCCGCGCGGCGATCCTCCTTCGGCGCCCGGTCGATGATCAGCACGCCGTCGAGATGGTCGAGCTCGTGCTGGATCACCCGCGCCTCGAGCCCCTCGGCCTCGACCTGCACCGGCGCGCCGAACTCGTCGAGACCGCGCGCGACGACCCGCGTATACCGCTCGACCGGCACGGTCACCTCGCCGCCGAGCAGCGAGAGGCAGCCCTCGGTGTCGCTCTCGACCTCATCGGACGTCTCGCCGAGCTCGGGGTTGATCAGCACCCGCACGGGCTCGTCGGCGCCCGTGCGATACACGAAGACGCGGCGCAATACGCCGATCTGGGGGGCGGCCAGGCCCACGCCGTGCGCGCGGCGCATGATGTCGGCCATCCGCTCGACCAGGCTGCGGACGTCGTCGTCCACGTCGGCGATCGCGGTGGCGGGCACGCGCAGGGCCGGATCGGGGTACTGGCGCACGAGCCGCATCGCCATCGCGTGATGGGCGCGCCGCTCGCGCTCGCGGTCGCGCTCGAGCGCGGCCTCCTCCTCGGCCGAGAGCTCCGGCTCGGCCTCCGGCTCGCCCTCGAGCTCGGTGTCGGTGTCGGTCTCTGCTTCTGCCATACCGGAATCCTACCGAGGCGCTGCGGCGGCGATCTCACCCGCCGAGACGACGGTCGCATAGCCGTCGCCCAGGGCGGCGATGAACGCGGCGTGCACGTCGGCCGCCTCAACGGCGCGGCCGCCGAACTCGAGCGGCATGGTGGCGCACGCGTCGTGCACCACCGTCGTGTCGAAGCCGAGGTCGGCCGACGCGCGGACGGTGGCGTCGACGCACATCGACGTCATCATGCCGCACACGACCAGCGAGTCGACGCCGGCGTCGCGCAGATGCGCCTCGAGCGGCGTGTCGAGGAAGCTGTTGGGGTTGGCCTTCTGGAACACGGGCTCGCCGTCGGCCGGGCGCACCGAGTCGTGGATCTCGACGCCGGGCGTGCCCGGGGCCATGAACGCGGCGTCGGGCGCATCCCACACGTGCTGGATGTGCACCACGTGCTCGCCGGACGCGCGGAACGCGTCGAGCAGCTCGCGCGCATGGGCGGCGGCCTGCTCGGGGCCGTCGAGCGGGTTCCTGCCGCCGGGGAAGTAGTCGTTCTGGATGTCGACGATCACAAGGGCTCTGGTCATGCGGCCAGCCTACCTGGGGAGATCGACGCGAGTCTCCAGAACCGGGACTGTCCCCATGGGGACAGTCCTCATCACCACTCGACATCCCTACCCGAAGGACTGAGGATCGACGTCGACGACGGCCGTGGCGCCGGCCTTGCGCAGGTCGGCGGCGAGGTCGCGCAGCAGCCCCCGCAGCACGCCGGCGGCGCGGCCGGCCGAGCCGGTCTTGATCAGCACGTGGCTGCGGTTACGGTCACGCAGACGCTGCAGCGGCGCCGGCCCGAGCACGATGTCGCCCGCGAGCACCGGCGCCGCGGCCGAGGCGATCGTGGCGGCGACATCGCGGGCGACGTCGGCCGACTCCGCGGTCGCGAGCACGCGCAGCAGCCGCCGAAACGGCGGATAGGCGAGCTCGCGCCGGCGCTCGAGCTCGCCCTCGACGAACTCCGAAACGGCGTGCCGGGCCGCGAGCACGATCGGGCGCAGCTCGGGGCTCCAGGTCTGGATCAGCACGCGTCCGCGCGGATCGCCCGGGCGGCCCGGCCTGCCCGCGAGCTGCGTGAGCAGGCTGAACGTGCGCTCCTCGGCGCGGAAGTCGGGGATCGCGAGCGCGAGGTCGGCGTCGAGCACGGCTGCAAGCGCGACGCCGGGCATGTCGTGGCCCTTGGCGACGAGCTGTGTGCCGACCAGGACGGCAGCCGGCGAGCGCCGGAACCGGCGCAGGGTCGCCTCGGGCTCGCCTGTCTGTGCGGCCACGTCGGCGTCGAGCCGCATCACCTCGACGCGGGCAAACCGCGTGCGCAGCTCGTCCTCGACCCGCGTCGTCCCGGCCCCGATGTGCGCCAGGTCGACCGAGCCGCACGTGGAGCACGCCCGCGGCAGCGCCTCGGACGCGCCGCAGTGATGGCAGACGAGGCTGCGGCCGTGGAGCACGAGCGCCACGTCGCAGCGGGTGCAGCGCCACGTCCGCCCGCAGGTGCGGCAGTGGATCGCCGCCGCGGCGCCGCGCCGGTTCTGGAGCAGGATCGCGCGCCCGCCGCGGTCGTCGATCGCCGCCAGGGCGTCGAGCAGCGGCCGGGTGAGCGGGTAGCCGCCGTCGGCGCGCAGGTCGACGATGTCGACAGCCGGGAGCGGGCCGCCCACCCGCTGGGGCAGCTGCACGTGCCGCGTGATCCCGAACCACGACTCCGGCCGGGGGGTGGCGCTGCCGTACACGACGACCGCGCGCTCGAGCCGGCCGCGCTTGGCCGCCACCCGGCGGGCGTCGTAGCGCGGGTCGGCCTCGTGCTTGTAGGAGGCGTCGTGCTCCTCGTCGATCACGATCACGCCGAGGTCGGGCACCGCCGCGAACACGGCCGAGCGGGCGCCGACGACCACTCGGGCCTCGCCCGCGGCGATGCGGGCGTGCTCGGCGCCGCGGCGCGCGGGCGAGATTCCGCTGTGCAGCACGGCCACGGTGTGGCCGAAGCGGGCGACGAAGCGGGCCGCGGTCTGCGGCGTGAGCGCGATCTCGGGCACGAGCACGATCGCGCCGCGGCCGGCGGCGAGCGCCGCGTCGATCGCGCGCAGATAGACCTCGGTCTTGCCCGAGCCGGTCACGCCGTGGACGAGCACGTCTCCCCCGCCCGCCGCGAGCGCCTCGGCGACGGCGGCCACGGCCGTCTCCTGGGCCTCGGTGAGCGTCACCTGCACGTCGTCGCCAGTCGCACGCGGGGCGGGGTCGAGCGCCACCAGGCCGGCGGCCGCCATCCGCTGCACGGTCGCGCGGGTCGTCCCCGCCGCGGCAACGAGCTCGGACAGCGGCAGGGACGCAAGCCCCACATGGCCGAGCAGCTCGGACTGGCGGCGGGTGGCGCCCTCCATCGTCACGAGCCGCACCCACGGCTCGGGCGCGCGGCCGCCCGCCGGCGGCGGGATGACGAGCGTGACCGCGCGCGAGAGCGTCGAGGCGTACGCGGCGGCGATCCACTCGGCCAGGGCGAGCAGCCGCTCCGGCACGGCGCCGACGACCCCGAGCACGGGCTTGAGGCCGTCCTCTTCCCCTTCGCGGACCTCGGTGACGATGCCGCGCACGGTGCGTGACCCGAGCTCGACCTCGACGAGCGAGCCGCGCTGCACCTCGGGCCCGGCGGCGTAGTCGAACGCGTGGTCGACCGCGCGGGCGGTGACCAGCGGGTACACGCGCGCGATCACGACCGGGTCGTGAAATCGACGACGACGGGGACGCCCTCGAGCGACAGCCGCTTGCGCAGCTGGTTCTCGACGAAGTAGCCGTAGTCGCGGGTCACGAGGCTGCGGTCGTTCGTGACGATGCGGAAGCGCGGCGGGCGCGTCTGGTACTGGGTCGCGTAGAGCATGTTGAGGCGCCGCCGGCCCTGGCGGGGCGGCTCGCGCATGGCGGTGATCTCGGCCATGGCCCGGTTGAGCACGCCCGTCGAGATCCGCGACGTGTAGCGCACGAAGATCTCCTCGACCGCGTCGAGCAGCCGCTCGATGTTGCGCCCTGTGACCGCGGACGACGTCACGATCGCCGGCCGCTGACGCAGCTTCCCCTCGAGCCGCTCCGTCACGTCCTCGACGGTCGTCTCGGTGATGTCCCACTTCGAGAGCACGACGATGGTGGCGCAGCCGGCCTTGCGCGCCTCATCGGCGACGGCCAGGTCGCCGTCGACGAGCCCCTCGGACGAATCGATCAGGACGAGGGCGATGTCGGCCCGCCCGACCGCCGCCAGCGCACGCACCTCGCTGTAGTACTCGATGCCCTGGCGGTGCTTGCGCTTGCGCCGCAGGCCGGCGGTGTCGATCAGCCGGAAGCGCTGCTCGCCGCGCACGAACGGGGTGTCGATCGCGTCGCGCGTCGTCCCCGGCGTCTCCGACACGACCACGCGCGGGCGGCCGAGGATCGCGTTCAGGAGCGACGACTTGCCGACGTTCGGGCGACCGAGGATCGCCACACGGATCTCGTCCGCCCCGTCGTCGATCGGCCGGCCGCCGCCCTCGACCGCGTCCAGGCGCTCGACGATGGCATCGAGCAGCTCGCCGGTGCCGCGGCCGTGCAGTGCCGAGACGGCGATCGGATCGCCGAGTCCGAGCCGGTGCAGGTCAAGCGCGGCGGGCTCGTGCGCGGCGTCGTCGACCTTGTTGGCGACGACGATGACGGGCCGGTGGGAGCGGCGCAGGATCTGGGCGATCTCCTCGTCGCCCGCCGCGAGCCCGGCCCGGGCGTCGATCACGACCGCGACGACGTCGGCCTCCTCGACCGCTCGCCGGGCCTGGTCTGCCACCTGCGCCTGCAGCGGCGAATCGTCGCCGGCATCGACGCCGCCGGTGTCGATCAGGACGAACTCGTGTCCGCGCCAGTCGCAGGCAAGCTCGTTGCGGTCGCGGGTGACGCCGGGCCGCTCGTCGACGACCGCGTGCCGCGACGAGGTGAGGCGGTTCACGAGCGTCGACTTGCCCGCGTTCGGGAATCCGACCACGGCGACGACCCCGACGCGCTGGGCGGGCGTGCTCATATCGCCTGCTCGTACATGCTGCGGATCTCGGCCATCAGCTCGTCGGCGGTCTCGCGGTAGGCCTGCGCGGCCCGCCGGTCGCCGCGCTCGTAGCGCCGCTGCGGGCCGATCCGGATCTGCACGCGCCGGCCCGGCCGCCAGTCGCCCGTCCCGCGGATCGCGACCGGCACCACCGGCACGTCCTCGACGACAGCGCAGCGCCCGGCGCCGGCCTTGGCGCCCTCGAGCTCGGCCTGCCGGTGCCCCTGGATGAAGATGCCGACTGCGCCGCCGGCCTGGAGGGTGTCGTGCACGGTGCGCAGCGCGTCGCGGTCGGGCTCGCCGCGGCGGACCGGGAAGCCGCCGCCCCAGGCGATCACCGGCCCGAGCACCGGGATCCGGAAGAGCTCGGACTTGGCCATGTACCTGATCGTGCGGGGCTGCACCTGGCCGACCGCCGGGATGTCCCACCACGACGCGTGGTTTGAGACCAGCAGGACGGGGCCCGTGGCCGGAACGTGCTCGGCGCCCCGCACCTGGGGTCGCATCAGGACGCGCACGAGCGTGCCCAGCGTCAGCCGCAGCCATCGCCACGATCGGTCATACCGGGTCATGTCGACCGTGCTCACGACGCCGCCCGCACGAGGCCGAGCACGCGTTCCACGACCTCGTCGACCGTCAGCTCCGTCGTGTCGATCGAATGCGCGTCCGGCGCCGGGGTGAGCTGCTGCGCGTCGCCGCGGTCGCGCGCAGCGATCGCCGGGCCGACGTCCGCCGCGGCCATGCCGAGGTCGGCCGCACGCCGTCCGGCACGGGAGGCAAGCGATGCCGTCAGGTAGATCTTCACGTCGGCGTCGGGGCACACCCGGGTGCCCGTGTCTCGGCCCTCGAGCACGGCATCGCGGGCCAGCTCGCGCTGACGGGCGCGCATCCGCTCGCGCACCTGCGGATGGCGCGACACGGCGCTCACACGCGCCGACACCGGCTCGCCCCTCAGGTCGACGCCGGCAGGCGGTGCGATCCCGACGAGCCGCGCCAGCGCGTCGCCGTCGTCGGGATCGACCCCGCGGTCCATGGCGGCCGCCGTCAGCTCCCGGTACATCGCGCCCGTGTCGACGTACGTGTAGCCGAGCCGCTCGGCCACCGCGCGGGCGACCGTGCTCTTGCCGGCTCCGGCCGGCCCGTCGATCGTGATCACCACCGCGCCTCCCGCGCACCGAAAGGGGTCTGACGCCATCTGGTGCGGGTCATGCCGTCACCCCGGCCAGACGGTCGCCGAAGTCGGGGAAGCTGACGCCGAGCGCGTCGGATCCGTGCACGTCGACGCCGTGCTGGGAGCACACGCCCGCGACCGCGCCGAGCATCGCCACCCGGTGGTCGCCGGCGGCGTCGACCGTGCCGCCGCGCAGCCGCGAGGGGACGCCGCGGATGCGGAAGCCGTCCTCCAGCGCCTCGACGTGTCCGCCGACCGCGTTCAGCGCCTCGGCCACGGTGGCGATGCGGTCGGACTCCTTCACCCGCAGCTCGCCCGCGCCGCGGATGACCGTGACCCCGTGGGCGAAGCAGGCGAGCAGCGCGACCAGCGGCAGCTCGTCGATCAGCCCCGGCACGATCTCGGGCTCGACCTCGGTGGCGACGAGCTCGGCCGGGCGCACCTCGATGTCTGCCACCGGCTCGGCGCCCGCCAAGCGCCGGTTGAAGAGGCCGACGCGGGCGCCCATCCGCTCCATCACCGTGAGCAGCCCGGTGCGCGTCGGGTTGATCCCGATCCCGCGCAGCGTCAGGCCCGAGCCCTGCACCACGGTCGCTGCGACGATGAACGGCGCCGCCGACGAGAAGTCGCCGGGCACCTGCACCTCGTCCAGGTGCAGGGTGGCGACCGGCGAGACGGCGACGCGGCCGGGACGGCGGTCGACCGGCGCCCCGGCCTGGCGCAGCATGCGCTCGGTGTGGTCGCGGGTCGGCACCGGCTCCTCGACGATCGTCATCCCGTGGTCCGTGAAGAGCCCGGCCAGGAGCACGCACGACTTCACCTGGGCCGATGCCACCGGCAGGCGGTAGGTGATCGGCTCGACGACGCCGGACACGCTCATGCGCACCGGCGGACAGCCCTCGGTCGTCTCGAGCGCGACGCCCATCTGCCCGAGCGGCGCCGCGATCCGGCCCATCGGCCGGCGGCGGATGCTCTCGTCGCCGTCGAGCACGAACTCGCCGGTCTGGCCGGCCAGAATGCCGGGCAGGAGCCGCATCAGCGTGCCGGCGTTGCGCACGTCGATGCGCTCGGCGGGTGGGCGCAGGCCGCGCAGGCCGACGCCATGGATGCGCAGCGCGTCGGGCGCCGGCTGCTCGATCTCGACCCCGAGCGCGCGCATCGCCTCGACGGTCGCCATGGTGTCAGCCGACGCGCCGAAGCCCTCGACCGCGACCTCGCCGTCGCACAGCGACGCCACCATCACCGCCCGGTGGCTGATCGACTTGTCGCCCGGCACCGCCAGCTCGCCGGAGATCGCGCCCGCGGGGGCGAAGCGGTCCTGCGCGCCGGTGCTCACGGTTCCACCGCCGCGGTGGCGACGGCGCCGTAGCCCTGCGCGTCGAGCAGATCGACCGCCCGCTGCGCCTGCTCCGCGCCCGCGACCAGCACCACCACCGTGCCGCCGATGTCGGCCGACATGTGGTGCAGCTCGAAGTCCTCGATGTTGATCCCCTCGGCGCCGAGCGCCTGGGTGATCCCCGACAGGACACCCGGCCGGTCGGGCACGTGCACGCGCACCCGGAAGAGCTCCTCGGGCACGGCCGGGTAGGCCGCCTGCAGGAGCCGGCGGCGGTTGCCCGACGCCTCGGCCACCCAGCGGGCGATGAAGCCCGCGTCGTCGTGTTCGAGCGCCCGGGTGAGCTCGTCGATGCGGCGGGTGTGCTCGCGCAGGCCGTCGAGCAGCGCATCGCGGTTGTCGAGGAAGATGTCGACCCAGATGCGCGCGTTGGCGCCGGCGACGCGGGTCATGTCGCGGAATGACCCGCCGACGGCGGCGAGCGGATCGTGGCCGTCCACGCGGCCCGCGCCGGCCTGGTTCATGAGCACGTTTGCGATCGCGTGCGGCAGGTGGCTCGTGAGCGCGACCAGGCGGTCGTGGGCGTCGGGGTCGATCGCGACCGGCCGCGCCCCGAGGCCGGCCACGAACGTGTGCAGGCGGCGGTGGCAGGCCGGGTCGGTGGCGGCGGTCGGGGTCAGAAACCACGTCGCGCCGGCGAACATGTCGCCGCGGGCGTTGCGCACGCCGCGGGCCTCGGAGCCGCACACCGGATGGCCGCCGACGAAGCGGCCGCTGCCGCCCGCGGCCCGCATCAGCCGGGCCTTGGTCGAGCCGACGTCCGAGACGGCGCAGCCGTCGCTCGTCGCCTCGATCGTGCGCGCGACGAGCTCCGGGAGGCGGGCGACCGGCCCGCACACGATGGCCAGCTCGGCATCGCGGACGGCCGCCTCGAGGGAGTCCTCCACCCGGCTCGCGGCGCCGCGCTCGAGTCCGGCCGCGGCGGCGTCGGGATCGGTGTCGAACGCGACCACCTCGTCACCGCGGGCAGCGGCGGCCAGGCCGACCGAGCCGCCGATGAGGCCGAGGCCCACGACGGCGACGCGCATCAGGTCACTCCTCCGAGAGGCTTCTCGAGCCGCATCAGCTCGGCCAGGCGGAAGGCCAGGTCGAGCGACTGGCGCGCGTTCAGGCGCGGATCGCAGAGGGTGTGGTAGCGGACGGAGAGCTGATCCTCGAGCACCGCCTCGGCACCGCCGAGGCACTCGGTGACGTCCTCGCCGGTGAACTCGAGGTGCACGCCGCCAGGCCACACGCCGCACTCGCGGCAGACGGCGAAGAACGCGCCGATCTCGGCCATGATGTCCTCGAACCGGCGCGTCTTGATGCCGGCCTGGGTGCGGAAGACGTTCGCGTGCATCGGGTCGCACGCCCAGACGACCGGGTGGCCGGCGTCGGTGACGGCCTGGATGATCGGCGGCAGCGCCTCGGCGACGCGCCCCGCCCCCATCCGGCAGATCAGCGTCAGCCGGCCGGGAGTCCGGTCGGGGTCGAGCCGCCGGCACAGCTCGAGCACGTCGCCCGGCGCGGCGCTCGGCCCGATCTTGACGCCGAGCGGGTTGCCGACGCCCGCGAAGAACTCGGCGTGGGCGCCGTCTGGCGTGCGCGTGCGCTCGCCGATCCAGAGCATGTGGGCCGAGCAGTCATACCACTGCCCGGTGAGCGAGTCGCGCCGCGTGAGCGCCTCCTCGTAGTCGAGCAGGATGCCCTCGTGGCTCGTCCACACGTCGACCTCATGCAGCCGCCGCTCGCGGGTGAGGTCGATGCCGCACGCCGCCATGAAGGCCAGCGCCCGCTCGATCTCGGATGCGATCCGCTCGTAGCGGCGCCCCTCGGGCGAGGTGGCGACGAACTCCTGGTTCCACAGGTGCACCTTCGTCAGGTCGGCGAAGCCGCCCTTCGTGAACGCGCGCAGCAGATTGAGCGTGGCCGCCGACTGGTGGTAGCCGCGCACCATCCGCGCCGGGTCGGGCGTGCGCGCGGCGAGCGTCGGCGCCTCGTCGTGCACCATGTGGCCGCGGAAGCTCGGCAGCTCGACGCCGTCGATCACCTCGACCGGCGAGGAGCGCGGCTTCGTGAACTGGCCCGCGATCCGGCCCACCTTGACGACCGGGAGCATGGCGCCGTACGTCAGCACGGCGGCCATCTGCAGCATGATCTTGAGCTTCTCGCGGATCGTGACCGCCGAGAAGTCGCCGAACGACTCGGCGCAGTCGCCGGCCTGGAGCAGGAACCCGCGCCCCTCGGCGACCTCGGCCAGCGCCGCCTGCAGGTTGCGCGCCTCGCCCGCGAACACGAGCGGCGGCATCCCGAGCAGCTGCTCGCGGGCCTCGCGGGCGCGCTCGGGATCGGGCCACTCCGGCTGCTGCTCGGCGGGGATCGCCCGCCACGACGACGGAGACCAGATTGAGGGTGGCGCTGCCATTCTGCGTCGCATCCTACCGATGCCCATCCTGCCGAAGTCCCGTCCAGCCGTTGGCTACAGTGGCCCGCACCCATGACCCGCGTCTTCTCAGGCATCCAGCCCACCGGGCAGAAGCACCTCGGCAACTACATCGGCGCGATCCGCCACTACGTCACCGACCAGGATCTCGGCGAGGCGTTCTACTGCATCGTCGACCTGCACTCGATCTCGGTGCCCTACGACACGGCCGCGCTGGCCGAGAACACGCTCGACACGGCCGCGACGCTGCTCGGCGCCGGGCTCGACCCCGACCGCTGCACCCTGTTCGTCCAGAGCCACGTGCCGCAGCACTCCGAGGGGGCGTGGCTGCTCGGCTCGGTCGCGAGCTTCGGCGAGCTCCAGCGGATGACCCAGTTCAAGGACAAGAGCGAAGGCCGCGAGTCGGTGACGGTCGACCTGTTCACCTACCCGGTCCTGCAGGCGGCCGACATCCTGCTCTACCAGACCGACCGCGTGCCGGTCGGCGACGACCAGCGCCAGCACCTCGAGCTCGCGCGCAACATCGCCCAGCGGTTCAACTCACGCTACGGCGAGACGCTGCGACTCCCCGAGGCGGCCATTCCGAGCGCGGGCGGCCGGGTGATGGACCTGCAGGAGCCGACGCGCAAGATGTCGACGACCGGGGGCACGCCTCAGGGCACCGTCCTCGTGACCGACCCGCCCGAGGTGGTGGCGAAGAAGGTGCGCTCGGCGGTGACCGACTCGGGCCGCGAGGTGCGCCGCGGCGAGGGCAAGGAGGGCATCGCCAACCTGATCGAGATCTTCGGGATCGCCACCGACCGCACCCCCGAGCAGATCGAGGCCGCGTACGAAGGGTCCGGCTACGGCCAGTTCAAGACCGACGTCGCCGAGGCGGTCGTCGAGTACCTGCGGCCGGTGCGTGAGCGCTACCTCGAGCTGCGCGCCGACCCAGGCCACCTGAACGCCGTCCTCACGGCCGGCGCCGGGCACGCCCGCTCGGTCGCGGGCGACACCATCACGCTGATGAAGCAGCGGATGGGCTTCGTCCCGCCAACCGCGGCCTAGCCCGGTCGGCGAAGCTCGTACGCGCGCTGGGCGGCGACAACGGCTTCGATCTGCGTCGCGCCCATCGCGCGGCTCTTACGGCCGCCCGCTCTTGGGGTGATCGTTGCGAGCCACCCGGGTCCGACCTCGGGGGCCAACGAGAGCCACGCCCCGCCCATCCGGTACTCCACCCAGATCTGGACGTTCGCCGCGTCGGCCCACTCCTTGACCGCCCGACCGGAAGCTTCGCCCTGCCACGCGAGAGCCTCGCCCTTGCGATCGAGGTACGGCAGCGCGCGGTACAGAAGGCGTCGGAACACCGTGCGGGGTGAATATTGAGTGCCTGACACCGGTTATTCAGCCGTCGAGATCGAGTGACGAGGGAGCCGCGGCCGAGACGCCGTCGGCCGAGACTCGCAGGGGCGTGATCGTGCGGGCGCGGACATCGACGACGACGGCGCAGGGCGCCGCGGACTCGGTCAGCGCGCCCACATCGACGATCGTCATGCCGCCGACGCGCCAGATCGAGTGGCGGTGGCGGTGTCCCTTCAGGACGAGCCCCACCCTGCCCGCCGCCAGCAGGCGCTGCAGGTCGTCGTTCGCCTCGAGTGCGTAGCCGTAGTCGTCGGCCGTGATCGCGTTCATATCGTTCTCACCGAGGCCGTGGCAGAGCATCACCCCAATCCCGTCGGCGGCGTCGAATACAACGCTCGCGGGCCGCGCTTCGAGGAAGTCCCTCGTCTCGGGCGCCAGATCCTCCAGGCGGTGGGTCATGTCGAAGGCGGCACGGGTGAGCAGCCAGCGGTCGTGGTTCCCGCGCACGGTGACGACGCCGGCGGCTGCGAGCAGCGCGGCACACCGGTCCGGGTCGCCGGGGCCGTTCACGACGTCACCGACGCAGCAGCGCATCTGGACGCGCCCGGGCTCCTGGAGGTACGCGAGCAGCGCCGCGAGCGCGTGGTCGCAGGCATGCACGTCGCCGATGACGCCGATCGTCGCAGGGGCGGAAGTCCGATCGCCGCGCCTGCGCCGTCGATATCGGGCGAGTCGCACCGGCTATTCAGCCAGCAGCTCGGCGGCCGCGCGCTCGCCGGCGCGCACGGCGCCCTCCATGAAGCTCGGAAGGGCGGACGTCTCGGCGCCCGCGTAGTGCACCGGGCCGTCCGGGTCGCCCAGCCGGGCGCCCCAGCCCCCGATCTCGCCGGGGGCGAAGATCAGGTAGCTGCGCGGATACGGCACGCGCACCACCCGCTGCACTCGGGCACCGAAGCAGGCCCGCACCGCCTCGGCGACCGCCCGGTCGGCGGCCGCCGGCGACCGGCGCAGGAGCCAGCGGGCCGGAGTCGACCCGACGAAGCTCCCGAGCGTCCGCGGGCCGCTGCGGTAGGCGTACCCGATGGCCGTGTCGGTGACGACGGCCGCGGGCGCCTGCGCGGGCAGATCTCCGGCGAGCACGATCAGCGACTTGACGGCGACGCCGTAGCGGCCCACGGGGTCGCGGCGCAGGCCGCCGATGCGGGCGCGCGCGTGAAGCGGCACGGCGATCACCGCCCGGCGGGCCACGATCGGATCCGACCCGGGGGACTCGACGACGACGCCACCGCGGCGGGTGGCGACCGAGGCGGCTCGGCGGCGCAGGCGCACGCGTTCGCCGAGCCGCACCGCGATCCGCTCGGCGAACCCGCCCGCACCGTCGCGGAAGCGCAGCTCCGCCCCGTCCCCCGGGCCGCTGCGGGCGGCGTGCTTGACCGCCAGGGCATGCATCGACATCGCTCGCAGCGGCACGGTCGAGGCGGTGACGGCGATGCCCGTGTCGCACACCGCCCGGTCGAAGGCGCCGGCCCCCTGTGCGCGCAGCCATCCGTCGACCGTGAGGTCGTCCTCGCCGCCGGGCGCCGCCCCCAGCCGGTGCAGCTCGGCGGACAGGCTCAGGTAGGGGCCCGTCGCGCGGTCGAATGCATGCCCGGCCACGTGCCATCTGACCGGAAGCGGGCCGTGGTCGCCCCAGCCGACCTCGGACCGGCGAAGCCCCGCGCCCACCTCGTCGGCCAGGCGGAGCAGCGCCGTGTTCACCTCGTCGACGGCCTCGCCGCCGCCCTCGAAGCGCACCCCGTCGGCCGTTGGGCTCCACACCCGGCCGCCCACGCGGTCGCCCGCCTCGAGGACGACGACGTCGGCGCCCGATGCGCTCAGGCGGTGGGCCGCGGTCAGGCCCGAGAGGCCGGCGCCGACGACGACGGCGTCATGCACGCCGCAGCGCCTCGATCTCGGCCGGCTCGAGCGTGCGCCACTCCCCCGGTCCGAGATCGCCCAGGCCGAGGCCGGCGTAGCGGCTGCGGTGAAGCGCCCGCGCCGGGTGCCCGACGGCGGCGAGCATCCGCCGCACCTGCCGGTTTCGGCCCTCGTGGATCGTGATCTCGACCCGGCGCGCCGCCACGATCCTGACGTGTGCCGGCGCCGTCTGCCCGTCGTCCAGCTCGACGCCTTCGCGGAGGCGCCGCAGCTTCGCCGGCGGGGGGTCGGCGCCCACGGTGGCGACGTACGTCTTGGCGACGCCGTTGCGCGGATGCATCAGCCGGTCGGCCAGCTCGCCGTCGTTCGTCAGCAGCAGGGCGCCCGTCGTCTGGCGGTCGAGCCGGCCCACCGGGAACAGGCGCACCGGCGACGGCACGAGGTCGACCACCGTCGGACGTCCCTGCGTATCGCGCGCGGTCGTGACCACGCCGCCGGGCTTGTGCAGCAGGACGACGGTCGTCTGCTGCACGCTCACCGGCTGCCCATCGAGGCGCACATCGTCGGCCTCCGAGACGAGCGTGCCGAGCGGTGCCCGTGCGCCGTTCACCGTGACGCGGCCGGCGCTGATCAGATCGTCGGCGCCGCGCCGCGACGCCACGCCGGTCGAGGCGAGGAAGCGGTTAAGCCTGACCGGCACGCTGGTCGGCCACCACGTGCAGCCGCGCGCGCAGCGCCTCGTGATCGGCGGCCGGCAGGTCGAAGTCGCCCAGGCCCGGAAGGCTTGCGAGCCCGTCCTCGAGGCCGAACGCCCGCTCGAACAGGCTCGTGGTGCGGTACAGCACGGGCTGGCCGGGCGTCTCGGCGCGGCCGGACTCCTCGATCAGACCCCGCTCGAGCAGGCCCGCGACGGCCGAATCGGCCGCGACGCCGCGGATGCGGGCGATGTCGGGGCGCGAGACGGGGCCGAGGTAGGCGACGATGGCGAGCGTCTCGGTCGCGGCCTGGCTGAGCGGACGCGTCTGCGCCCGGTTCACCAGTCGCGCGCACGCCACCGCCGTGGCCTGGGCGGCGCGAAAGCCGTAGCCGCCCGCGACGCGCTCGAGCACGACACCCGAGCGGCCCTCGCCGTAGCGGTCGCCGAGCGCGTCGAGTGCCCGCTCGACCCGCGCCGTCGGCGCCTCGGAGAGCGCGGCCAGCTCGCGGACCGAGAGCGGCTCGGATGCCACGAAGAGCAGCGCCTCGACCGTGTGCGTGAGCTCGGCCATCAGGCGATCGCCCGCGCGCCGGTGGGTGTGCCGCGGCGCGTGACGCTGATCGGGCCGAACACCTCGGGCTGCTCCGGCACAACCTCGCCGCTCTTGTACAGCTCGAGCACCGCCAGGAACGCGGCGGCCTGGGCGAGGCGGTCAAGCCCTTCCACCGCCTCGTCGAACGCGAATGCCCGCCGCTCGCGCAGCAGGCGCCGGAACTCGTCCAGGAAGTGGCTCACCGGCACGAGCCGGCGGCGCACGGCGGTCAGGTCGATCTGGGGCGGCGGCTCGAGCAGCCGCCCGATCGCCGCGTGCAGCGACCACGGATCCTCCGAGAAGGGCACCACCTCGGGCTGTGGACGCGGCGCGAGCGGCGCCGGGCCGGCGCGGAAGATACGGGCCTCGCCGGTGACCCGCTCGGTCAGCCAGCGCGCCGCGGCGGCGAAGCGGCGGTACTGCATCAGCCGGGCGAGCAGCTCGGCCTCGGCTTCCTCGGCCGTGAACGGCTCCTCCTCGTCCTCCTCGCCCGGGAACAGTAGCCGCACCTTGATCTCGAGCAGCGCCGCGACCAGCACCAGGAACTCGGAGGCCGATTCGAGGTCGAGCACGCCGTCGTCGTAGGCGTGCTCGATGTAGGCGACGACCACCTCGGCGATCGGCAGCTCGGCCAGCTCGATCTCCTCGCGCATCACCAGCGCGAGCAGGAGGTCGAACGGCCCCTGGAACACGTCCAGGTCGAGCATGAGGTCGGAGACGATCATGAACGGCTCATTCTAGGGAGATACCCGGATGCCCACCCAACCGGCGGGCCAGGATCACGAATGGATCGCCGTCGGAAACGGGGACGACATCGCGTCCGATCTCCTGCCAGCCACGGCCATGGTACAGCCGCTGCACGTCCGCGTCGTCCTGCCGCGCCGAGAGCACCGCCGTGGGGTGAGGGGTGCTCTCGAGGAGGAGGTCGTGCAGGCGGCTCCCGATGCCCTCACGCTGGCGGCGAGGCCGTACGGCCAGCTCGACCATCACGAAGGGCGCCTCGAGCCAGCGCGCGACGACATCCGGCGCGAGCGCAGCCGCGACGAGGTCGTGCCACCACTGGCCGGGCAGGCTCGTGTGGCCGTAGCCGAATCCGACCAGATCGGCGCCCGGTGCCCACGCCGCCACCGCCCGGAACCCGGGCAGCCCGGCGTCGCGGTGAAGCGAGTCGCGGAAGCGGTCGGCAGCCTCGGGCGGCTCGTTGTGGGGCGGCCCGGCGAACGCCTGGCGGTACACGTCGGCGAGCTCGGCCGAGGCCCGCACGGCGATGTCGCCGGCCATCACCGCGTAGACCTCGTCCGCCAAGGCTCAGACGAGCGCGGCCGCGCCGAGCAGCGCCCGCGCCTCGGCGATGAAGTCGCCGTCGGGCTGCACCCGGAAGCCCGGGCCGAGCCGCAGCATCTTCGGCCCCGCCGACGTGTGCACCTCGAGCTCGACCGGCGCCTGGCCCGGGTACTCGCCTATCAGCGTCTTCAGCTCGTCCATGACCCCGGCCGCGACCACGCGTGCGTCGACGCGCAGCCGCACGACCTCCTGGTCTGGCACCGCCTCGAACGGCGTCACCTCGAGCGCGAGCAGCTGCACCTTGCCGGCGTCGCGGCGGTCGACGCGGGCCTTGACGAGCACGACCGCGTCGGGGCGAAGGGTCGTTCGGCACAGCTCCCAGGTGCTCGCGAACACAACCACCTCGGCGGTCGAGCTGATGTCGTCGAGCTCGGCGACGGCCATCTGGTCGCCCTTCTTCGTCAGCAGCTGGCGCAGCCCCGAGACGATCCCGCCCACCGTGACCACCTTGCCGTCGGCGAGCTCGCCGAGCGCGCGCAGCGGGACGTCGACCTTGCGGCTCAGCTGGTCGCGCAGCGGGGCGAGCGGGTGGCTCGAGACGTACAGACCGAGCACCTCCTTCTCGCGCCGGAGCAGCTCGTCGCGCGGCCATTCGTCGCCGATCACGGGCGGGTGGCTGCGGCTCATCGGTCCGGAGCCGTTCGACCCGTCGCCCTCGAGGTCGAAGATCGACCCCTGCCCCACCATGGCGTCGGCCTGCGTCTTGTGGCCGTTTGAGAGCGCGCGCTCGAGCACGTCGGTCATGCCGGCGCGGGTGGCACCCGTGGAGTCGAGCGCGCCGCACGCGATCAGGCTCTCGAGCATGCCCCGGTTCACGACCGATGCGTCGACCCGCTCGCAGAAGTCCCAGATCGACTCGATCGGGCGCTCGTCACGGGCGGCGATGATGGCGCGGACGGCGCCGTCGCCGACGCGCTTCACTGCCGAGAGCCCGAACCGGATCTTGCCCTCGACGACGGTGAAGTCCGAGCGGCTCGTGTTCACGTCCGGCGGCAGCACCTGGAGGCCCATGTCGGCGCACTCGGTGACGTAGAACGGGACGCGGTCCTTGGTCGACATCACCGACGAGATCAGCGCGGCCATGTACTCGGCGGGGTAGTTCGCGCGCAGGTACGCGGTGCGGTAGGCGATGAGCGCGTAGCAGGCGGCGTGGGCCTTGTTGAAGGCGTAGTCGGCCGCGACCTCGATCTTGGCCCACAGCGCCTTGCCGACGGCCTCGGACGCGCCGTTCCCGGCACAGCCGGCGATGAACTTCTCCTGCAGCGAGGCCATCAGGGTCGCGATCTTCTTGCCGATCGCCTTGCGCAGGTCGTCCGCCTCGGCGGGCGTGAACCCGGCCACCGCCTTGGCGATCTCCATGAACTGCTCCTGATAGATGCAGATCCCGTGGGTGCCTTCGAGCAGCGGCCGCAGGCGCTCGTCCTCGTACCGCACGCGCGACGGATCGGCCTTGTTCTTGGCGTAGTCGGGGATGAACTGCATCGGCCCCGGCCGGTACAGGGCGTTCAGCGCGATCAGATCCTCGAACTCGGTCGGCTTCACCTGGCGCAGGGCGTCGCGCATGCCCGACGACTCGAACTGGAACACGCCGGTGGCGTCGCCCCGGGCCATCATCTCGTACGTCTTGCGGTCGTCGAGCGGCAGCGCGTCCATGTCGAGGCGCACGCCCTGCGACTGCTCGATCACCTCGACCGCGCGGTCGATCACGTCCAGGTTGCGCAGGCCCAGGAAGTCCATCTTCAGCAGGCCGAGCGCATCGACGTCGCCCATCGAGAACTGGGTCACGACCTCGGAGTCGGTGCCCTTCTGCTGCAGCGGCAGGTACTCGGTCAGCGGGCGGTCGCCGATCACGACCGCGGCCGCGTGGATCGAGTCGTTGCGCACCACGCCCTCGAGCGGCGTCGCCATGTCGACGATCTTCTTCGTCGTCTCGTCGGTGTCGTAGGAGCGGCGCAGCTCGGCCCCGGGCTTCATGCACTCGGCGAAGGTGATCTTCGGCACCTCGGGCACGAGCTTGGCGATCCGGTCGACGACGCCGTAGGGGATGCCCATCACGCGGCCGGCATCCTTGATCGCCGCCTTCGGCTGCATCTTGCCGAAGGTGATGATCTGGGCGACGTTGCGCCGGCCGTACTTCTCGGCCACGTAGTTGATCACGCGCTCGCGGCCGGCCACGGCGAAGTCGACGTCGACGTCCGGAAGCGTCTTTCGGCCCGGGTTCAGGAACCGCTCGAACAGGAGCGAGTAGCGGATCGGGTCGAGGTCGGTGATGTGCAGGCAGTAGGCGACGAGCGAGCCGGCCGCCGATCCGCGCCCCGGGCCGACCGAGACGCCGTCGGAGCGGGCGAAGCGGATGAAGTCCCACACGATCAGGAAGTAGTCGGGGAAGCCCATCTCCTCGATCGTGCGCAGCTCGAACTCGAGCCGCTGGCGCAGCTCGGGCGTCTCGGCGCCGTAGCGCTCGCGCATGCCCGCCTCGGCCAGCTCGCGCAGGTAGGCGACGGCGGTCTTGCCGTCGGGGACGTCGAACTTGGGCAGGTGCAGGACGTCGAGCTCGATCTGCGCGCTGCAGCGCCCGGCGATCTCGACCGTGCGCCGGAGCATGTCCTCGCCCCACGGCTGCGCCATCAGGTCGTACATCTCCTGCGGGCTCTTCAGGTAGAAGCCGTGATTCGAGAACTTGAACCGGTTCGGGTTGTCGAGGGTGTCGTTCGTCTGGATGCAGAGCATCGCCTCGTGCGGGATCGCGTCGGCCGCCGTCAGGTAGTGGACGTCGCCCGTGCCGACGAGCGGCAGGCCGGCATCGGTGGCGAGCGCCGCGAGGCGGGGGTTGATCCGGCTCTGGATGTCGATGCCGCCGTCCTGGAGCTCGACGTAGACGTTGTCGCGCCCGAAGATCCCGACCAGCGAGTCGAGCTCGGTGCGGGCGAGGCCGTCGTTGCCCTCGACGAGCGCCTTGCACACGCGCCCCGACAGGCACCCCGAGAGGGCGATGATGCCCTCGGAGTGCTCGGCGAGCTGAGCCAGGTCGACCCGCGGCCGGTACCAGTAGCCGTCGAGGTAGGCCGACGAGACCAGCCGCACGAGGTTGTGGTAGCCGGCGGTCGTCTCGGCCAGCAGGGTCAGGTGAGCGCGGCGCTCCTTCTGCACCCGCGCCGAGTGGTCGTCGACGACGTACATCTCGCAGCCGAGGATCGGCTTGACCCCGGCCTTCGACGCCGCCCGCCAGAGCTCGACCGATCCGGCCATCGACCCGTGGTCGGTGAGGCCGACGGCGGACATGCCGAGCTCGGCCGCGCGGTTGACCAGCGGCCCGATGCGGCACGCCCCGTCGAGGATCGAGTACTCGCTGTGGACGTGCAGATGGACGTACGGCGGGGACTCGGGCACGGGGTAGCCAGTCTATCGACCGGGGGTGACGGACCCGGGCCGGCGGAGGAAGTCCGCGCCGCGGCCCGCACCAAAAGGGGTCGGCCCCCTTTTGGTGCGCGTGTCACTGCGCCTCGGAATACGGGTCAGTCGTCGGTGTCGGTGCTGCGATGGCGCTTGGCGATCACTGCCGCTCCGGCGATCGCGGCGGCGGCGCCGCCCACGACCGGGATCATCCTGCGCCGGCTGCGCGGCCGGGCCGTCTCACGCGCCTGGGTCATCATCGTGCGGGCCTTGCGGCGCACCACGCGCTTGGCGACCCGGGTGCCGACGACGTACGTCGCATAGCCGATGGCTGCTTTTCGTCGCTTGTTCATCATGGCCCGCACCTTACCCGATCGCGGCATCCGCATTACCACGATTCGGGGACAGCCAGGAGGCGCGCCGGAGCCGATGATGCCCCCCATGAACGTGAACCCGAACGACATCGAGATCGCCCAGCCGCAGGTTGACGAGCGCTTCGTGGACGATTGGATCCGGTTCGGGCTCTCGGAGCTCGAGTCCTACCTGTCCAAGCACGCCCGCTTCGACGCGTACTACCGCGGCCGGGCGACCGGCCCGAGCGACAGCATCTAGCCCGCCGCCTGCACGACCGGCAGCGAGAGCTTGCGGGTCTTGCGCTGCGGCCGCACCATGCCGCCGTCGATCCAGGCGTCGATCTCGGCGAAGAGCTCGTCGACGAGCGCCGTCTGCGTCACCTTGCGCAGCACCTCGCCGTGGGCGTAGATGAAGCCCGCGTCGCGGCCGCCGGCGATGCCGAAGTCGGCGTCACCCGCCTCGCCGGGGCCGTTCACGGCGCAGCCCATCACCGCGACCTCGAACACCTCGTCGTAGGTCGCAAGCCGCTCCTCGACCCGCTCGGCCAGGTCGAGCACGTCGACGTTCGTGCGCCCGCACGACGGACAGGCGATCATCACCGGCCCCTTGTGCCGCAGCCCGAGCACGCGCAGGATCTCCCACGCGACCTTGACCTCCTCGACCGGGTCGGCGGTGAGCGAGACGCGCATCGTGTCGCCGATCCCGTCCACGAGCAGCGAGCCCATGCCGATCGCGCTCTTGACGGTGCCCGTGAACGTCGGGCCGGCCTCGGTGACGCCGAGGTGCAGCGGATAGGGCACCTTCTCGGAGAGCTGCCGGTAGGCCTGGATCATCACCGGCACGGATGAGCTCTTCACCGAGATCTTGAAGTCGCGGTAGTCGAGCTTCTCGAGCAGCCGCACCTCCTCGAGCGCGGCCTCGACGAGCGCGCCCGGCGGGTCGTTCGTCGCGAACTGGCGCAGGTGGTCGGGCAGCGAGCCCGAGTTCGCGCCGATCCGCATCGGGATCCCGGCGGCCTTCGCCCGCGACACCACCTGCTCGACCTTGTCGGGGCCGCCGATGTTGCCGGGGTTGATGCGCACGGCGGCCACGCCGGCGTCGATCGCACGCAGCGCGAGCGAGGCGTTGAAGTGGATGTCGGCGATCACGGGCAGCGGCGATCCGGCCACGATCGCGGGCAGCGCGTCGGCGTCTGCGCGGCCCGGCACCGCCACGCGTGCGATCTCGCAGCCCGCGTCGGCGAGCCGCTGGATCTGGCCCACGGTGGCGGCGACGTCGCTCGTCTCGGTGAGCGTCATCGACTGGACGACGACGGGCGATCCGCCCCCGATGGGGACGTCGCCGACCCGGATCCGTACGCGTGACGCCATCGGGTGCGGAGGATAGCCCGCGGGGCTCAGTGAGGCTGCGAGTTCAGGATGCTCGAAAGGTCGTTCTGCAGGCCGACGACGAACAGCAGCGCCATCAGCATGATCCCGAGCACGGACACCCGCTCGAACACCGCCCGCGACACCATCTTGCCGCGGATCCGCTCGAGCGCGATCAGGAACACATGCCCGCCGTCGAGGGGCAGGAACGGCAGCAGGTTGAAGATCGCAAGCGAGAGCGAGATGAACGCGAGCAGCACGAGATAGTCGGTCGCGCCGGCCTGCTCGGCCTGCGCGGAGACATCGACGATCCCGACCGTCGAGTGCAGCTGCGAGCGGCCCTTCGGCGTGACGATGTCGCCGAGCGCCCGCACGGTGCCGGTCGTGAGCGTCCACATCTCGGATCCGGCGAACGTCGGCGCGTGGATGAGCGAGTACGGCCGGTTGGTCGTCCCGAACGAGAACCCGAGCCGGTAGGCGCCGTCGATGACCTTGCTGCGCTCGGTATGCAGCGTCATCCGCCGGCCGTTGCGCACCACGACGAGCGAGACCTTGCCGCCCTTGCTTTCGGCGATCGCCGAGCGGATCCCGTTCACGCCCGTGTGGCGGCCGTTGACCGTGACGACCCGGTCGCCGGCGCGCAGGCCCGACGCGGCGGCGGGCGACTTCGCGAGCACGCTCTGGACCACGGGCACGGCCACCGGCAGGCCGTACAGCGCGACGGCGGACAGGATCAGGAAGCAGGTGACGACGTTGGCGATCGGGCCGGCTGTGATCACGGTCAGCCGCTTCGGCCGCGAGCAGCGCCAGTAGGCGCGCGGGTCGAGGTTCTGATCGAGCCGCTCGAGGCTGCGCTGGGCCCGCCGCAGCTGGATGGGAGGCAGCGCGTCGGCGACGCTCTCGACCTCGGCCGCGAGCTCGGCGCTCGCCGCGCGGGCATCGTCATGGCGGCCCTGGTCGAGACAGCGCTGCACGTCTGCGAGGCCGGCCGCGAGCCGGAGCGCCGCCGCCTCGTCGATGTCCTTCGCCTGCCCCAGCGCATCCTCGACCTCGTACAGGTCGGACGCCTCGGGCCGCAGCATCCCCGGGATCTTGACGAAGCCGCCGAGCGGGATCGCGCCGATCCCGTACTCGGTGTCGCCCCACGTGCGCTTGACGACCGCGGGCGGGAAGCCGAGATAGAACCGCAGCGCCCGCATCCCCGTCGCCTTGGCGGCCGTGAAGTGGCCGAGCTCGTGGATCGCCACGAGCAGCAGCAGCCCGAAGATCGCGACGGCGAAGCTCATGCGGCCGTCCTCGTGGCCTCTTCGACCGCGGCGCGCGCACTGCGGTCGGCCGCGAGCAGCTGGTCGAGCGACTCGAGCGGCTCGGCCGATACGCGGTCGAGCGCGCGCTCGACCAGGTCGGCGATGTCGAGGAAGCCGACGGCGCCGGCCAGGAACGCGGCCACCGCGGCCTCGTTGGCGGCGTTCAGGATGCACGGCGCCGTGCCGCCCTCGACGCCGGCGCGGCGCGCCAGGTCGAGGCAGCGGAACGTGTCCGTGTCGGGTGGCTCGAACTCGAGCCGAAGCGGCTGCGTGAAGTCGAGATGCGGCGCCGGCGTGGCCGCGCGGTCGGGATAGGTGAGCGCCCACGAGATCGGCACCCGCATGTCGGGGTGGCCGACGTGGGCGAGCAGCGCCCCGTCGCGGAAGCGCACCATGCCGTGGACGATCGACTGCGGGTGCGCGACGACCTCGATGTCGGCGTAGGCGATCCCGAACAGGTGGTGGGCCTCGATCACCTCGAGCCCCTTGTTCATGAGCGTCGCGGAGTCGATCGTAATCTTCGAGCCCATTCGCCAGGTCGGGTGGGCGAGCGCGTCGGCGACCGTGGCGTCGGCCAGCGACGCGCGCGAGCGGCCGCGGAACGGCCCACCCGATGCGGTGATCACGATGCCGGTCACCGCGTCCTCGGCCGCCCCGGCGAGGCACTGGGCCAGGGCCGAGTGCTCGCTGTCGACGGGCAGCATGCGCCGGCCGCTTCGGGCCAGGGCGTCCATCACGAGCTCGCCGCCGGCGACGAGGCTCTCCTTGTTGGCCAGAGCGAGGTCGGCGCCGGCGGCGAACGTCGCCAGTGTGGCGGTCAGGCCGGCCGATCCCACGATCGCGTTCAGGACGACGTCGGCATCGCAGCCGGCGACCAGCCGCTCGACGCCGGCGCCGCCTTCGAGCACCTCGCCGTCGAACGCGAGCCGCGCCGCGGCGGCGGCGGCGGGATCGACGAGAGCGATCCGCCTGACCCCGTGCTGCCCCGCGGCCTCGACAAGCCCCGCGTGGTCGGAGTGCGCGGCGAGCGCGCACGCCCGCAGGTCGGCGTGAGCTGCCACGATCTCGAGCGCCTGCCTGCCGATCGAGCCGGTCGCGCCCAGGACGGCCACGGATCTCATCGTCTCAGTGTAGGCGGCGAGGATTGAGCGGGACCTCGCACACGGCAGGGCCTGGGCGCGAGATGATTGATTCCACGCCTCCGCGCGCCTGGCCGCGCGGAGGCTGGAGAGCTGGTTCGGGGCGTTGGCGGCGCTGCGCTTCGGCGTCTGCGTGATCGCAGACGCCTCAGACCGCGGTCAAGGGCAAGGCCCTTGAACGCTTCTCGGTCGCGCCCATAGTTCACCCACTATGAACTCCCTTCAGTCCTTGCGCTGCTCGGTTCGCACCCCAGTGGCGACCTGCGTGATCGCAGGTCACCACCGACCGGTGCAAGCCGTTTCGGCGTGCACCTTGGACATCACGGCGGTGTGGGATCAATCATCTACTCGGCGAGCGCCGTCACGCTGCGGGGCAGCTCCGACCGGTGCCCGATCGGCCGCTGCCAGATGACGTGCCCGCTGCGGATGTCGACGATGAACGCCCGGCCCTCGTCGCGCCCGTCGTCCGGCGATGCCGTGTACCCGATGGCCATGTAGCGCAGGCGGACGTCGCCCTCGAGCCTGCCGCCGAACCAGTGCGGCCGCGGGTCGTGCAGATCCGGGATCAGCGCCTCGACCGCCGTGACGGCCGCCTGCATGCGCTCGTCCGCCATGTCCCGCTCGACCCGCCCGAACGGGTTGATCAGCCGCATCGTCGATCGGCGTCGGCGCACCGTCATGCCACCACTCTAGATCGCGAGGATTTGATCACGCTCGGCCGATCGCGAGCGCGACGAAGAATGTCGCCGGGGCCGCCCAGAGCAACGCGTCGACACGATCGAGCATGCCGCCGTGGGCGCCCAGCAGGCTGCCCGAGTCCTTCACGCCCGCGTCGCGCTTGAGGTAGGACTCGAACAGGTCGCCGACCGGCGCGGCGATGGCGACCGCGAGGCCGATCTCGAGCGCGTGCAGCGGCGAGAGCGGATCGGAGTGCGGCTGGTGGTAGAGCGTGAAGAACACGATCGCCGTGCCCGCGACGATCCCGGCGATGAGCCCCTCCACCGTCTTCGCCGGCGAGATCTGCTCGGCCAGCTTGCGGCGGCCGAAGAGCCTGCCGGCGCCGTAGGCGGCGATATCGGAGCCCCACACGCCGAGCAGCAGCGCGAGCAGGAGCTCGCGGCCCCACCCCGACGGGCCGGGGATGTCACGCACCGCCACCAGGAACCCGAATCCGAGGCCGATCCACACGACGCCGAGCGTGGTCACCGACAGCTGCACGGCAGCGCTCTGGCGCACCTCGGCCACCGCCGAGAGCCAGAACGCGGCGACCAGGGTGAGCATCAGCGGCGCCGTGGCCCAGGCGATCCCGCCCTTGTGCACCGCCACCACGACGCCGGCCGCACCGACGACGGCGACGGGTGTGAGCGGCCGCAGGTGGCGCGTGAGCGCCGAGAACTCGTGCGCCGCGATCACGGCGGCGACCGCCGCGGGCACCGCGACGAACCAGCCGCCGCGCGTGGCGGCGTAGAGCGCCAGCGCCGCGAGCGGAACCGCGAGCACGATCCGCGACAGGAGCTGGCTCACCGGCGGCCGTACCTCCGCTGCCTGCCCGCATACGCGCGCAGCGCCGCCTCGAGCTCGGCGCCGCCGAAGTCGGGCCAGAGCGTCGGCGTGAACTCGAACTCGGCGTAGGCCGACTGCCAGAGCAGGAAGTTCGACATGCGCATCTCGCCGCTCGTGCGGATGACAAGGTCGGGGTCGGGCATGTCGGGCGCGTACAGGTGGGCGTGCAGCCGTTCCTCGTCGATGTCGGCGGGCGCCACGCCGGCCGCGACGAGCTCGCGCACGGCGTGCAGGATCTCGTCGCGCGAGCCGTAGTCGAATGCCACCCAGAGGTCGAGCCGGGTGTTGGCCCGCGTGCGGCCCTCCATGTCGTCCATCAGGCGGCGCAGGGTCTCGGGACAGCGGTCGCGGCGGCCGACGAAGCGCACGTGCACACCCTGCCGGTGCAGGTCGGGGAACTCGCGCTCGATCGTCTCTGCGAAGAGCGTCATCAGATCGTCGACCTCACGCTCGGGCCGGCCCCAGTTCTCGGTCGAGAACGCGTACACGGCCAGGCTGCGCACGCCCAGGTCGGGCGCCGCCTCGACCGTGCGCCGCAGGGCCCTCGTGCCCGCCCGGTGGCCCGCCAGCGGCGGCAGGCCGCGCGACGCCGCCCAGCGGCCGTTGCCGTCCATGATGATCGCGACGTTGCGCGCAGTCGCCGCCGACGGAGGCTCCGGGGCAGGCCCCGCCCGCCGCAAGCGGCCGATGCTCCGCAGCAGCCGTATCTGCCTTCGCATCACGGTCATGCGACCGAGTGGTCAGACTTCCATGATCTCGGCCTCTTTGGCCTTGAGCGCGGCGTCGATCTGGGTCACCCGCTCGTCCGTGAGCTTCTGCAGCCGCTCCTCGGCGCGGTGCACGTCGTCCGAGCCGGTCTCGCCGTTCTTCTCGAGCTCCTTCAGCCGGTGGATCGCGTCGCGGCGCACGTTGCGGGTGGCGATCCTGCCCTCCTCGGCCATGTGGCGCACCTGCTTCACGAGGTCCTTGCGCCGCTCCTCGGTCAGCTGCGGGATCGGGAGGCGGATCAGCTGGCCGTCGTTGGACGGCGTCAGGCCGAGGTCGGACTCGAGGATGCCGCGCTCGATGTCCTTCATGATGCTCTTGTCGAACGGCGTGATCGTGAGCATGCGCGGCTCGGGGACGCCGATCGTGGCGAGCTGGTTGACCGGCATCTTGGCGCCGTAGGCGCTCACCTGGACGCGGTCGAGCAGTGCCGCCGACGCCCGTCCGGTGCGCACCGTGGTGAACTCGTGCCGCGCGCTCTCGACGCTCTTGTCCATCCTGCGGGTGGCATCGTTCAGCACGTCCTCGATCATGTCGCGACCTCCGCCGGGATCCGTGCCGCGATGATCGTCCCGATCCGCTCCCCGCGCACGACCCGCTCGATGTTCGACTCGTCGTCCAGGTTGAAAACGTACAACGGAACCCGGTTGTCCATGCACAGGGACAGCGCGGTCGTGTCCATGACCTTCAGGCCGCGCTCGATGGCCTCGAGGTGCGTGAGCTCGGGGATCAGCCGGGCGTCCGGGTGCTCACGCGGGTCGGCGTCCATGACGCCCTCGACGCCGTTCTTGCCCATCAGGATGCCCTCGGCGCCGATCTCGAGCGCCCGCAGCGCTGCGGCGGTGTCGGTCGTGAAGAACGGGTTGCCGGTGCCGGCCGCGAAGATGACGACGCGGCCCTTCTCGAGGTGGCGGATCGCGCGGCGGCGGATGTACGGCTCGGCCACCTGGGACACGTTGATCGCCGACTGCACCCGCGTGTTCATGCCGAGCTGCTCGAGCGCGTCGGAGATCGTGAGCGCGTTCAGGAGCGTCGCCAGCATGCCGGCGTAGTCCGCGGTGGCACGGTCCATCCCCCGGGCCGCCTCCTGCGTCCCGCGCAGGATGTTGCCGCCGCCGACGACGATCGCCACCTGGACGCCCTGCTCGTGCACCGAGCCGAGCGCACGGGCGATCGCGGTGATCCGGGCGGGATCCTGGCCGTAGCCGCGATCGCCCATCAGCGCCTCGCCGGACAGCTTCAGGAGGACGCGCCCGAACACGGCGTCGCCGCCGGGCGTCACTCGTCCGCCCACCTCGAAGCGGGCGAAGCGCTTGACCTCGATGTTCTCGCCGAGGGTGCCCGAGAGCTCGGCGCGCAGGGTCTCGATCGTCTTGCCGTCGTCGTCGGGATGGATCGACGGCTGCAGGAGCAGCACCGTGTCGACGAGCGACTTCTGGAACATGCCGTCGGCGATCTTTTCGAGCATCGCCTCCGGCCGGCCGTCGGCCGCCGCCTTCGCGCGGTAGATCTCGAGCTCGGCGGTCCGGAACTCGTCCGAGACGTCCGCCTCGGACACGAACCGCAGGTCGCGTCCGCTCGCGACCTGAAGGGCCACCTTGCGGGCGAACGCCTGGAACTGGTCGTTGCGGGCGACGAAGTCGGTCTCGGAGCCGATCTCGACCATGGCGCCGATGCGGCCGCCGGCATGGATGTAGGTGGCGATGGTGCCTTCGCCCGTGCCGCGCCCGGCCCGCTTGCCGGCCGATGCGATGCCCTTCTCGCGCAGCAGCCTGACCGCGGCGTCCATGTCGCCTCCGGTCTCGACCAGCGCGTTTCGGCAGTCCAGCATCCCGGCCTGGGTCGCCTCGCGCAGCTGCTTCACATCGCCGGCACTGGGCTTGTAGTCGTTCACGCCGGCTCCTCGGTCGGAGCGGACTCCGGCTCGGCGGCAGGGGCCTCGGCGGGAGCCGCGGGCTCGGCCGGCGGCGCGTCTGCCGTGGCCTCGACGGCCGTCGCCTCGGCAGCAGGGGTCTCGGCAGCCGGGGTCTCGGCGGGCGCAGCCGCCGCCTCACCGTCGGCTGCCGCCGCCGGCTCGGACTCGTCGCCGTTCTCGGTCACGAAGTCCGACACCTTCACGCCGCGGTTCTTGCCTTCGGCGATCGCATCGGCGAGCAGGCGCACGATCAGCGCCGAGCTCCGGATGGCGTCGTCGTTGCCCGGGATGACGAAATCGGCGTCGTCGGGGTCGCAGTTCGTGTCGACGAGGCCGATTACGGGGATGTTCAGGCGCCGGGCCTCGCGCACGGCCAGCGCCTCCTTCTTCATGTCGATGACGACGATGGCATCCGGCAGCTTGCGCGTGTCGGCCATGCCGCCCAGGTTGGCCTCGAGCTTCTCGAGCTCAGAGAGCGTCGATGCCCGCTCCTTGGACGGGAGCAGGTCGAGCTGGCCCTCGCTCTTCTGCCGCCGCAGCCCGTGCAGGGCGGCGATCCGCTCCTGGATGGTGCGGTAGTTCGTGAGCAGGCCGCCGAGCCAGCGATGGTTCACGTAGGGCATGCCGACGCGGCCGGCGTGCTCGGCGACGGCGTCCTGGGCCTGCTTCTTCGTGCCGACGAAGAGCACGGTGCCGTTGCGCTCGCCGATGTTCGACACGTAGTTGAACGACTCGTGCAGCAGGGCCATCGTCTGCTGCAGGTCGATGATGTAGATCCCGCCGCGCTCGCCGAAGATGAAGCGGCGCATCTTGGGGTTCCAGCGTCTGGTCTGGTGGCCGAAGTGGACCCCGGCCTCCAGCAGTTCGCGCATCGTGACCTGAGGCACGTGCACTCCTTCGGATCGGTTGGGTTCGATTCCGGCGGGGCGCTCCGGAGTCCAACGGCTGGCGTGGGACACCGCCGGGGCGCCGCTTCTCCGCCGGGTTGGGAGAACGGGGGCAGAAGCGACGCGCATTCTAGCGAACGCCGATTCGGGGCGGCCCGTTGCCGCGCCCGTCCCGGCCGCTACGCGTCGCGGGCAGCCGCGAGGGCACGGACGAGGTCGTCCGGAAGCTCCGAGTGCACCTCGAGCGGCTCGCCCGACACCGGGTGGGTCAGCCGCAGCTCGGCCGCGTGCAGGAACTGACGCTCGAGGCCGAGCTCCGGCCCGTGGCCGTAGACCGGATCGCCGACCACCGGGTTGCCGATCGCGGCCAGATGGACGCGGATCTGATGCGTGCGCCCCGTCTGCAGCGTCACACGCAGCAGCGAGCGCCCGGGCAGGGCCTCGACGAGCTCGAAGTCGGTGATCGCATCGCGCGGGTTGTCGCTCGAGAGCGACATCCGGGTGGGGTCGCGATGATCACGGCCGATCGGCGCCTCGATGCGGCCCCGGCGCGAGCGCGGGCGGCCGCGCACAAGCGCCAGGTAGGTGCGTCCGATCCGGCGCCGGCGCAGCTGGGCCTGCAGGCGCGCGTGCGTGCGCCCGTCGCGGGCCACGAGCAGCAGCCCCGACGTGTCGCGGTCGAGGCGATGGACGATGCCCGGGCGCCCCTCCTCGCCGCCGGCCGCGACGCCCGCGAGCGCGTCGACCAGCGTCGGCCCGTGATAGCCGGGCACCCCATGCACGAGCAGCCCCGCCGGCTTGTCGGCGACGACCAGGTAGGGGTCGGCGTAGGCCAGCGGCACGCCGAGCCCGGCGGGTGGCTCGGCGGCGGCCGGCGGCTCGGGCTCGGGCAGCGAGACGACCGAGCCCGCACCGAGCCGGTGCGACTTCGGCCGGGCCGACCCGTCGACCAGCACGAGCCCCGCCTCGATCAGCCGCTCGGCCCCCGCCCGCGAGCCGACCTCGTCATGGCCGGCGACGAAGCGGTCGAGGCGCATCCCGCCGGAGTCCGGCGGCACCTCGAGCTCGATCACTGCCGTTCGAGCTCCCCGGGCTGATCGGCCTCGATCGGCGCCGCCTTCGATCGGTGCTCCACCCGGATGAGGCCGAGCGCGAGCAGCGCCACGCCGGTGACGATGAAGCTGTCGGCGAGGTTGAACGTCGGCCAGTGCGTGATGTGGATGAAGTCGGTGACGTGGCCGTCGCGGATCCGGTCGGCCAGGTTCGACACGCTGCCCCCGACCAGCAGGCCGAGCGCCACCGGGAACAGCACGTGGCGCGAACCCGACCGGGCGAAGTGGACGAGCATCCAGACGACGGCGGCCGCGGTCAGCACCGACACGACGCCGAGGCGGCCGGGGAAGATCCCGAAGGCGATGCCGCTGTTGCGGACGTGGGTGATCGACAGGAACGGCAGCACGCGGTGGGACTCGTCGAGCGCCAGCCGCTGCTCGATGGCGTGCTTGGTCACCTGATCGGCGACGACCGCAGCGATCGCGACCGCAACCAGTCCGGCCCACTGCAACGACCCCGCCCGGTCCACGGGCTGGGGCTCTGCCTCCACGTGGATCAGCCTCGCTCCTCCAGGCGCTTGCAGTCGATGCACTTCGTCGCCCACGGAAGCGCTTCGAGGCGCTCGCGCCCGATCGTGCCCGCACACCGCTCGCAGGTGCCGTAGGTGCCGGCCTCGACACGGCCGAGCGCCGCGTCGATGGCGGCGAGCAGATGGTCGGCGTTGTCCTCGAGCGACAGCTCGACGCCGCGATCGAGCGTGCCGTCCGCCGCCTGGGCGCTCGCGCCCTCGTCTCCGCCGGGGACATTCACCGGCCGCGACGTGTCCTCGGCCAGACGCCGACGCTCCTCGAGGATGCCGGCCCGCTCCTCGGTCAGGCGTCGCTTGACGGCTTCGATGTCGACGGTCACGGCCACGGCACACCCACCGTGGTGAGTATAGACCTGGCCCCTGGGCGCGACGCCCCGGAGCGGTCAGCCGCCGGCGCTGACGACGTCGTCGGGCACGGCCAGTGCGGGCTGCGTCTCGCCGGCCGCCGCCTGGGCTGCCTCGGCCGAGCCCGCCATCCGCTGCTCGTGGTCGCGCACGGCCTCGAGGATCGCCCCGAGCAGCGAGCGCAGCCGCAGCCGGAACTCGGTCTCCTCGGCCTGGAGTCGCGCCATCTCGCGGCGCACGCGCTCGCGCTCGGCGTAGGCCTCGTGGACGAGGTCGCGGCTCTTGGCCTCGGCCTCGCGGACGATCAGCTCGGCCTGGCGCGACGCGCCCGCGCGCATCTCGTCGGCGGCCCGCTCGGCGGTGACGAGCGCGTTTCGCATGGCCTGCTCACCCTCACGGTGGCGGTTGAGCTCCTGCTCGAGCTCGTGCACGTGGTCGTGCAGCTCCGCGCGCTCGCGCCACACCGCCTCGTAGGCCACGGTTGCCTCGACCAGAAGCCGGTCGACGTCGGCGCGGCGGTATCCGATCAGGCCGCGCCCGGGGCGCTCGTGCCGTAACTCTGCAGGTGACAGCGTCATGGGGAGTGCGTTCGCCGCCCGCCGCCGCACTCCTTCGTGCTAGCGAAACCCGTCGAGGATCGAGATGACGATCTGCTCGATGATCCCGAGGCCGAAGAGCGCGATCAGCGGCGAGAGGTCGAACCCGCCGAACGCCGGCAGCACGGCGCGGATCGGCCGCAGGAGCGGCTCGACCGTGTCGTGCAGGAAGCCGCGCACCCGCCCGACCCAGATGTTGTAGGGCAGCTGCAGCCAGCTCATCAGCACGTAGAGCACGATGAGGAGCGAATAGACCAGGTACAGCGAGAGGACGAACTGCTCGGCTGTGGTGATCCCCATCGTCGGGCCTCAGCCTAGCTCGCCGGCCCGACGCACCGCCGCCGAGACGCCGTCGATGATCGAGCCGCGCACGCTGCCGCGCTCCATCGCCGCCAGACCGGCAGCGGCCGTCCCGCCGGGGCTCGTCACCATCCGCCGCAGGTCGGCGCAGCCGAGCTCCTCCTCGCGCAGGAGCGACGCCGTCCCGGCGACCGTCGAGAGAAACAGCCGGCGCGCGTCACGGTGCGTGAGGCCGGCGACGATGCCCGCATCCTCGAACGCCTCGATGATCAGGCCGAGAAACGCCGGCCCCGACCCCGAGAGCGCCGTCGCCGCGTCGAACAGCCGCTCCTCCAGCGGCACGACCTCGCCCAGGAGCGAGAACACGCCCAGGACGGCCTGCTCGGCGGCGGTATCGGTGAAGCGGCCCGACGAGTAGGCGAGCGTGCCCGCCCCGACCCGGACGCCGACGTTCGGCATGAACCGGAACACGGGGGCGTCGACGTCGAGGATCGTCTCGAGCGTAGCCGTGCCGACGCCCGCGGCGACCGATGCGATCGCCTTGCGCGGCGTCACGAGGCCGGACACCTCGCGCAGCACCCGCTCGACGTCGACCGGCTTCACGCAGAGGACGACGATGTCGGCGGCCTCGACGAGCTCGGCATTGGACGCCGTGTGGCGCAGCCCGTGCCGGGCGGCAAGCTCCGCCGCGCGGCCGGAGCCGCGGTCGGTCACGAGGATCCGGCCGGCCATCTCGGGATCGGCCTTGACCCAGCCTGCGACCATCGCCGAGGCCATGTTGCCGGAGCCGAGCAGGCCGAGCACAAGAGGAGAGGCGCTCATGGGCCCGGTAGCGTATCGCCGGGGGTGGCGGCTCGTCGGTGGACGCCGGGCCGGACGGGCTCAGTACTGGTTGAAGAAGCCGCGCTCCATCAGCAGCGCCTTGTCTTCGGCCGATACCGAGATCGAGCTCGGCGTGAGCAGGAACACACGGTCGGCGATGCGCTGCATGGAGCCGTCGAGGGCGTAGGTCAGCCCGCTTGCGAAGTCGACGAGGCGCTTGGCGAGCTCGGGATCGGCGCTCTGGAAGTTGATGATGACCGGGACGTCCGCCTTGAGCTTGTCCGCCACCTTCTGGGCGTCGTTGAAGCTCTTCGGCACCACGAGCGACACCTGTCCCGCCGTGCGATGGCCGTTCTGCGCGGCCGGGGGCGCGCCGTTTCGGCCGCCGCGGATCGGCACCGCGCCGCGCGGGGCCTCCTCCGAGAAGATGTCGTCGAAGTCGGAGCCGGGCCGTCGGCGCGGCGAGAGCCGGCGCACGTTGGGCCGCTCGCTGTAGACCTGCTCGAGGTCCTCATGGGCGGCGGACCCATCGTCGTCGTACTCGTCCTCCCAGTCCTCCTCGCGTACTCCGAAGTAGACCAGCGTCGAGTTCCACAGATCGCTTAGGGCCATGTGTTCGAAAACTCTACCGCCCGTAGAGGACGCCGCCCACCCGCACGATCGTGGCGCCCTCCTGCGCGGCGACCGCGAAGTCCTGGCTCGTGCCCATGCTGAGGTGGGTGAGATCGTGCCGTCCGTGCCATTCCGGGGCGAGCCGGTCACGCAGCTCGCGCAGCGCCGAGAACCACGGCCGGGCGAGCTCGGGGTCCGAGACCGCGGGCGGCATCGTCATCAGCCCGCGGAAGCGCACGCCCTCGAGCGGCTCGACCGCCCGCAGGAACGCCTCGACGTCGGCGGGCAGGACACCGGACTTCGTGTCCTCGGCGGCGACGTTCACCTGCAGCAGGCAGTCGACGACCGTTCCCGGCTCGCGCCGGCGGTCGAGCTGCTCGCAGGCCGAGTGCGAGTCGACAGCGTGGATGAGGCGCACACGGCCCACGATGTCGCGCACCTTGCGGCTCTGGACGTGGCCGATGAAGTCCCAGGTGAAGAGGTCGGCGAACCGGGCCTGCTTCGCGGCGAGCGCGTCGGTGCGGTTCTCACCGACGAGGGTGATGCCCGCCTCGCGCAGGGCCGGCAGGTCGTCGGCGTCGACGTACTTGGTGGCCGCCAGGATCTCGACCTGCGGCCCGACCAGCTCGCGGATGCGGGCCAGATTCTCCGCGACGGCGGCCGGATCAAGCACCGAGCACCCCCACCAATCCCTGCCGCCCCGTCACTCCCCGGTCGCGGCGGTGCGAGAAGTACCGGTCGGGCGTGCAGATCGTGCACTCGCCGGCGACCACGACGTGCCGTGCGCCGGCGGCCTCGAGCGCCCGTTGCGCACACAGCCACAGGTCTGCCCGGCGGTCGCGGATCACGCCGGGGCCGAACCGCGACTCGAGCCGCTCGGCGACGTCGTCGCCCACCTCGTAGCAGCACGGGCCGGCGCCGGGGCCGACCGCGGCGACGACCTCGCCGCCGACCGCCCCCGCGCCGGCCTCCACCACCCCCGCTTCCATGCCCCGCCACCCGGCATGCAGGATCGCGAGCCGGCCGCCGTCGGCCCGCGCGATCGCGACGGGGATGCAGTCGGCGGTGAGCAGCATCATCGGCCGGCCCCGAAGCGACGTGACCAGGCCGTCCGACTTGGGGAACGGCTCGGCGCCGGGGTCGAGGAACCGGCCGCCCGCCGGCTCGTCGGTCACCTCGCGCACGTCGGGGCCGTGCACCTGCCAGGCCATCGTGGCGCGCGCCGGGTCGCCTCCCGCCGCCGAGACGGCGCGGCGCCGGTTCTCGGCCACGTGCGCGGGCTCATCCGCGGTGAGTGCGCCCAGGTTGAGCGAGGCGTACGCCCCTTCGGACGTGCCGCCGCGGCGCGACGTGAACGCCACGGAGACGCCTGTGGGAGCCGCGTCCCAGCGCAGCACGGGCACCTGCCCGTCGTCCCAGACGAGGCCGGTCACGAGGCCACCCGCCCGACCAGCTCGCGGGCGGCCGCGAGCTCGGAGCCGCGGTCGGCCAGTTGCCCGTTGCGCTTGCGGCGCAGGAGCTCCGCCAGCACCTCGCCCACCCGCGGCGACTGTGCCAGGCCGAGCTCGTCGCGCAGGACGGTGCCGTCGATCTCCAGGCGGATCCCGCGCAGGTGGTCGAGGTAGAGCTCCGCCGCCCGCGCGCCCGGGCCGCCGTCGGCCGCGATGACGGCGGGAACGTCCAGCGGCAGCCGGGCGAGCAGGTCGGCGACGTCGGCCGGTGTGGCCGCCGTCGCGAGCCTCGCGCCCAGCCGGTCCGGCGCCGTCGCGGCCGCACCGACGGCTGCCGCATCGGCGCGGCGCAGACGCAGGCGATCGAGCAGGCCGGCCACTGCGGCGTCGCTCCGGCCGCCGGCGGCAAGCGCCAGCCGCGTCCGCCACGCGGGCAGCCTGATCGCGAACCTCTGCCGCACCGCGTCGAGCCGCTCGATCCCTACGCGGGCGGACGCGGCGTCCGCGAGCGCCGGGTCGGTCGCGGCGAGCAGCCCGAGGCCGCCGGCCAGGGCGAGGGCGCCCGTGACCGTCGCCGCGTCCTCGCCGAGAAGCGCCACCAGCTCGGCGCGCAGCCGCGCGCCCGAGAGCTCGCCGACGAGGCCGGCGGCGATCGCCTCGCGCGCGAGCGCCTCGGTCGCCGGATCGAGCGCAAACCCCAGCCGCGCCGCGTAGCGCACCGCCCGGAAGAGCCGGGTGGGGTCGTCGCGGAACGACGCGGCGTGCAGCACCCGGATCAGGCCGGCCGAGAGATCGGCCCGGCCCTCGTACGGATCGAGAAGCTCGCCCGCTCGGGGTCCCGAGAGCCCGGCGGCGAGGGCGTTCACCGTGAAGTCGCGCCGTGCGAGGTCGGCGTCGATCCCCGCCGCCGCGACCACCGGGAGCGCCGCCGGCCGCGGATAGCGCTCGCTGCGGGTGGCGGCGACGTCGATGCGAAGGTGCGCCGTGCGGACGACCGCGGTTCCGAACGCGCGGTGCGCCGTGACCCGGGCCCCGCCGAGCTCCGCCGCCACCCGCTCGGCGAGCGCGAGCGCGTCGCCCTCGACCGCCAGATCGGCGTCTCGGCTGGGTGCCCCGCGCAGCAGGTCGCGCACCGGACCGCCCACGGCGTACACCGGCACGCCGGCCGCCGCGGCGCGCGCCGCCTCCCACACCGCGGCCAGCGGATCGTCCGGGCCGCCCATCGTAACGGGTTCGCTCACGCCCCGGACTATGCCAGGGCGATCGCCTCGATCTCGACCAGTGCGGCGGCGGGCAGCCCCGCGACCTGCACGGTCGAGCGGGCCGGCGGGGCGGCGGTGAAGAACGATCCGTACACCTCGTTCACCGCCGCGAAGTCGCCCAGGTCCGCCACGAAGATGGTCGTCTTCATCACACGGTCGAGCCCGGATTCCGCCGCCTCGAGCACGGCGGCCAGGTTCTGCATCGCACGCCGCGTCTGCGCCTCGACGCCGCCGTCGACCATCTTCCCCGAGGTGGGATCCATCCCCACCTGGCCCGCGCAGAAGACGAACCCGCCGCCGCGGACCGCCTGGTTGTAGGGCGCCCCGGCAAACGGCTTGGGCGCTCCCTCGGTGACGATCACCGCACGTTCGCTCATCCAACTCTCCCCGTTTCGCGCGCGAGCGCCTCCGCCCGCACCTTGGCCGATCGTCCATGTCCCGGAAATCCCTCGGCATCGGCCAGCACGGCGACGCTGTCGGCCAGCCGCTCGCACGCCTCGGCGCTCACCTCGACGACCTCCTGCGTGCGCACGAACGCCGCCGGGCCGAGGCCTGACGAGAAGCGGCTGTGGCCGCCCGTCGGCAGGATGTGGTTCGAGCCGGCGATGTAGTCGCCGAAGGCGGCGCCCGCATACGGGCCGACGAAGATCGCCCCGGCGTGATGCACGCGGTCGAGGCTGTCCTCGGCGCCGGCGATCACGAGCTGCACGTGCTCGGGCGCGTGGGCGTTCACGAATGCGAAGGCGGTGTCGATCGTGTCGGTCTCGATCAGGACGGCGCGCGAGTCGGCCGGAAGCAGCGCCGCCACGGCATCGAGCACGTCGGCGTCGGTCGAGACGAGCACCGACTGGGCGCCCGGGCCGTGCTCGAGCTGCGCCCGCAGATCCCAGGCGATCGCCTCGACCGGCGCGGTCGCGTCGGCGACCACGACGAGCTCGCTCGGACCTGCCAGCGACTCGATCCCGACCTCGCCGAACAGGCGTCGCTTGGCCTCCTCGACGTACGCATTCCCCGGCCCGACGACCAGGTCGACCCGCGGCATGCCCTCGGTGCCGAGCGCGAGCGCCGCCACCGCCTGGGCGCCGCCGACGGCGTACACCTCCTCGATGCCCAGAAGCCCGCACGCGGCCAGCGCCGTGGTGTGCGGCAGGCCGTCGGGGCCCGGCGGCGAGCACACCGCGATCCCGGGCACGCCGGCGACCTGGGCGGGCACGATCGCCATCACCGCGCTCGACGGATAGGCGGCGAGGCCTCCGGGGACGTACACGCCGGCCCGGCGCACCGGCACCGGCCGGCTCGAGACGACCTGCCCCTGCGGGAGCGTCACCCGCGTCGGGCGCGGCATGAGCTCGGCGGAGACCGTGCGGACGTTCGCGGCGAGCGTCTCGAGCGCATCGCGCACGGCCGGCGCAAGGCTCTTCACGGCTCGGCTCATGTCTGCAGCGGACACCCGCGGCTCGGCCACGTCGACTCCGTCGAGACGCAGCGTCAGGCGGCGCACCGCCTCGTCGCCGCCGTTTCGCACCATCTCGACGATGTCGGCCACAGCCGAGGCGACGTCGTCACGTCGCTCGGACGACGGCCGCAGCGTCCGCACGGCGGCCGTCACATCGGAAAGTGTCAACCGTAACCGCTCCACTTTGCGCGGCATCGTACCGTTCGCACCGGGGCCGCGGCCGGCGGCGTCGGTCAGCCGGGGACGCGCTCGATGCGGGCGCCGAGCGCGCGCAGGCGCTCGTCGATGCGCTCGTAGCCGCGGTCGATCTCCGACACGTTGCCGATCCGGCTCTCGCCCTCGGCGCAGAGGCTCGCGATCAGCATCGCCATGCCCGCCCGGATGTCGGGGCTCGCCATGCGTTCGCCGTAGAGGCGGGCGGGGCCCGTCACGACGACGCGATGGGGGTCGCACAGGATGATCCGCGCGCCCATCGACACGAGCTTGTCGGTGAAGATCAGGCGGTTCTCGAACATCTTCTCGAAGATCAGCACTGTCCCCGTCGCCTGGGTCGCGACTGCGACGGCGATCGAGGTGAGGTCGGCGGGAAACATCGGCCAGGGCCCGTCCTCGATCTTCGGCACCTGGGCGTGGACGTCGTCGACGATTCGCAGCGTCTGGCCCGCCGGCACGCGGACGGAGTCGCCCGTGATCTCGATCTCGACCCCGAGCCGGGAGAAGGCCTGGCGGATCCAGCGCAGGTGCTCGACAGCGGCGTCCTCGATCGTGACCTCGCCGCCGGTGACCGCCGCGAGGCCGATGAACGATGCCACCTCGATGTGATCGGGGCCGACGCGGTGGGCGCAGCCGCCGAGCGAGCTGACGCCGTGGATCGTGAGCATGTTCGAGCCGATGCCCTCGATGCGGGCGCCCATGGCCGTGAGCAGGTGGCACAGATCCTGGACGTGCGGCTCGCATGCGGCGTTTGCGATCGTCGTCTTGCCCTTCGCGAGCACCGCCGCCATGACGGCGTTCTCGGTGCCGGTCACCGAGGCCTCGTCGAGGTAGAGGTCGGTCCCGCGCAGCCCGTTGGGTGCGCGCAGCCTGTAGCTGCGGTTCGCCTGGACGTCGGCGCCGAGGCCCGCGAAGGCCATCAGGTGGGTGTCGACGCGGCGGCGGCCGATGACGTCGCCGCCCGGCGGCGGGATGTCGGCGGTGCCGAAACGGGCGAGCAGCGGCCCGGCGAAAAGGATCGACGCACGGATGCGCGTGCACAGATCGGGGTCGAGCGCGGTCTTCGAGATCTCGGCCGCCCACACGCGCAGGCGGTTTCGGCCGAGCCACTCGACCTCGGCGCCGACGTCGCACAGGAGCTCGATCATGGCCTCGACGTCGCGGATGCGGGGCACGTTGTCGAGCGTGACCGGATCGGCCGTGAGCAGGCAGGCCGCGAGGATGGGCAGCGCGGCGTTCTTGTTGCCCGCCGGGCGGACGGTGCCGCGCAGCGGCACGCCCCCTTCGATCACGAACGACTCCACGATCCCCTCACGTGCTGCGATGGCCATGCATCCAGGGTACCTGGGTTTCCGGCTGGATCAGCCCGGCAGGCCGAGCTCGGCGGCGATCGGCCGAAGCGCCGCGATCACGAACGTGATGTGCTCGTCCAGGTCGACCCCGAGCTCCTTTGCGCCCTCGATCACATCCTCGCGGTTGACTCCGCGGGCGAAGCTCGGCTGCTTCAGCTTCTTGCGCACCGACCGCGCCTCGAGCGTGGCCAGGCCCTCGGGCCGCACGAGCCCGCACGCGTGCACGAACCCGGACACCTCGTCGCAGGCGTAGAGCGTGTGCTCGAGGCGCGACTCGCGCGCGACGCCGGTGTGGTCGCCGTGCGACTGGATGGCGCGCACGAACCACTCGGGGTAGCCGTGCTCGCGCAGCACCGGCGCGCCGTCCTGCGGGTGCTGGTCGAGCGTCGGATGGCGCTCGTAGTCGAAGTCGTGCAGCAGGGCGACGTTCCCCCATGCCGCCTCGTCCTCGCCGAAGTGACGCGCATACGCCCGCACCGACGCCTCGACGGCAAGGCAGTGGCGAAGGAGCGCCTCGCCCTTCGTCCACTCGGTCAGAAGCGCCCAGGCGGCGTCGCGATCGTGCACCAGCTCGTCGGTGTCTGCCACGGCGGCGGACGATACCTGACGGTGAATACCTCGGGCCTGGCCCGTTTTATGCAGGCAGCGCTTCGAGCCCGGCGATCAGGGCGTCGATGTCGGACGCGTCCGTCCATGCGCCCACCGAGACACGGACGAAGGGCGTGCCCGGGATCGGCCGCACCAGCACGTTTCGCTCCGCCAGGTGGGCCACCGCGTCCGCCGACTCGTGGCCGTCGAGGCGAAGCGCGATCAGGCCGGTGCACGGGCCGCCCGGATCGTGCACCGCGACGCCGGGCACCTCGGCCAGGCGCCGCCGCGCGTCGGCGGCGTTCTCGGCCCCGAGCGCGACCCAGGCGGCGCGCCCGCCCGGCTGCCCCTCGACCCACTCCATCCCGGCCGCGAAACCCGCGAGGACGGTCGTGTCCATGCTGCCCGCGTCGTAGCGTGCCCCGCCGGCGCGGAACGGGCCGACGTGGCCGTCGGCGTAGGTGAAGTAGCTCGGGAGCGCCGGCCGGAGCATGTCGTAGCGGTCCGGATGCACCCAGAGGACGCCCGTGCCCTGGGGCCCGAGCAGCCACTTCTGGCCCGACGCGGCATAGAAATCGGCGCCGGTCGCGCGCATGTCGAGCGACATGGCGCCGCCCGACTGGGCGCCGTCGACGAGCAGCGTCGCCCCGACGGCGTGGGCCGCGGCCGCGACCTCGGGCAGGGGCAGCACGAGGCCGGTCGTCCAGAGCACGTGCGAGAGGGCGACCATGCGCGTCGCCGGGCCGATCGTGGCAATGACGTCCTGTGACGGCACGGCCCGGATCACCATGCCGTGGCGGTGGGCGAGCTCGTCGAGCGGCCCCTCGAGGCCGGGATGCTCCTCGGTCGTCGTCACGATCTCGCCGCCCCCCGACCAGTCCAGGCCGGCGCAGACGAGCCCGATCCCATGCGTGGTCGACGACGTCAGCGCGACCTCGTCCTCGTCCGCGCCGAGCGCGCGGGCGGCGGCGGCGCGCGCCCGTGCGCGCAGGCCGAAGAGCCGCTCCATCGCCGCTTTCCCGATCCGCGCGCCGGCCGAGGCACGCACCTCGTCGGCCATCGCGTCGAGGCCGGCCCGGGGCATCGGCCCGTTCGTGCCGGCGTTCAGATAGGCGCACCCCTCCAGGCACGGCAGGTCGCGGCGATCAGGCAAAGGCCACCACCGCATCGACGGGATCGTGATCGGACAGACGCACGGGACGCGAGCCATTGTGACGCAGATCGCGCCGCTCCGGCAGCCAGCGCGTCGCCGCCCACTCGACCTCGAACCCACGCACGAGCAGATGGTCGATCCCGACGTCGCCCGAGTCCTCGACGAAGCCGCGGGCGACGAGCGAGCGCACGCCCGCCGAGCCCATGCTGGCGTTCAGGTCGCCCCCGAGCACCATGGGCGCGCCGCGGGCGAAGCGCTCGAGCACGAACCCGGCCTTCTCGAGCTGCTCGTCGCCGTGCGGATCGGCATGCACGTTTGCGACCACCAGCTCGCGTCCCGCCTTCCGGTGCCGCAGGCGGGCCAGCTGGGCGATGCGGGGCTCGCCGCGCAGGAGCGTGCGCTCGTTCAGCTGCACCCGCCGGGCCGAGACGAGCAGGAGCGCCGGCCCGTAGAGCACCGCCTGCGCCTGGCCCTCGATCTGCGTGCGGACGAGGTCGGGCAGCGCCCGGCCGACGGCGGCGCCGACGGCGAGCGGCAGCGGCACGTGCACGAACGGGATGTGAGCGCCGTAGGTGGGCGCGAGGGTGACGCCCATCCCGGTGTGCTCCCGCAGGAGCTCGGCCGCCCACACCGGCACCTCCTGCAGGAGGACGAGATCGGGGTCGTCCTGGGTCATCACCTCGGCCATCTCTCGCAACAGCTTGCGGCGCATGTGCGCGTGCTCGGCACCGGGCGGGACGTCGCGGCCGTGGGCGATGTTCCAGGTGCGGATCAGGAGCGACGCTGACACCTAGATGAGTGATTCCACGCCCCGGCGCGCCTGGACGTCAGGCTGCCGGTGGGGGTATGGGTCGTGGTTGGGCTGCGGCTTTTGAACCATCGCATCGCTGTGTCCTCGGTCGCGCCCATACAGTCCGGTATGAACGCTCCCTGCGTCCTTGCGCTGCTCGGTTCGAAAGCCGCCCAGACCACACAGGGGCGTGGAATCACTCATCTCCCCGATCGTAGCCGGGCGCCTCCCGGTCCACTACCATCGGCGGGATGAGGCTCCCAGGCCGCCCCAGGTTCGCGGACGTCATCCGCGCCCAGCTCGACCTCTACCTGGAGGAGAACGCCGACCTGCTCACCCGGGTGACGGCGGCCAAGCAGGCCTACGACCGGGCCAAGGCCCCGGGCGCCGAGGAGGCCTACGGCGTCTACATGGATGCGGTCGAGGAGGCCGAGGACGCGCTGCTCGAGCTGCGCGACCGCTACGCCGAGACGATGGCCGCCCGCGAGCGCGGCCGGTATGAGCGCGAGTTCTCCCGCGCCGCCGAGCGGATGCTGCCGACCCTGCAGTCGCGCCGCCTCTATATGCGCGCGATCGATCCCGACTCGACCACCTGAGGGCCTTCCCGAGCTCCTTGCCGGCGAACGTATGTTCGGCTATGGTGGTCGGCCCATGCCTCGCGAGCGCTCCGTCATCGTCTGCGTGCTCGTCCCCCGCTTCGCGCTGCGGGTGGCGGCCGGAATGGGCGGTGCGCTTCCGTCCGAACCGGCCGCGCTCGGCCCCGAGCCGGGCGGGCCGCCCGCGGTCGGCGAGGCAAACGCCGCCGCCGCCACCTTCGGCGTCGCGGCCGGGATGCGGGTGGGCGAGGCGCTCTCCCGCTGCCCGCGGCTGCAGCTCGTCACCGCCGACCCGGGCGCCGTCGCCGATGCCGGCGAGGCGCTCCTGCTGCGGCTGGAGGAGCTGGGCGCCGCGGTGGAGTCGCTCGCGCCCGGGCGGGCGCTCTTCTGCGCCGACGGCCTCGTGCGCCTGCACGGCGGTCTGCTCCGGCTGCTCGCGGCCGCCTCGGCCCGGCTGGGGCCCGGTGGGCGCACAGGCGCCGGACCGGGCCGGTTCATCGCCCAGGCGGCCGCCCTGCGCGCCCGGCCGGGACAGCCGCACCAGGTCGAGATGGGGGCGGCCGCGAGCTTCCTCGCGCCGATGCCCGTCGCCCGGCTGCCGCTCGATCCCGCCACCGCGGACACGCTGCACGCTCTCGGCATCCGCACCGCCGGTGAGCTGGCGGCGCTGCCGCTGCCCGCCGTCGCCGACCGCTTCGGCCGGCCCGGGATCGGCGCCTGGCGGCTCGCACGCGGCGAGGACGAGGCCTACGTCGCGCCGCGCACGCCGCCCGAGCCGCTGCGCGAGGCGATCGAGTTCCCCGAGCCGGTGGGTGACGAGTTCACGCTGCGGGGGGCGCTCGTCGTCCTGATCGAGCGACTGGTCGGCGACTCGCGCCGGGCCGGCCGGCCGCCGCGGACGCTGGCGATCTCGGCCCGGTTCGCTGCGGGCGGGTCGTGGCGGCGGCCGGTGACGCTGCGCGAGCCCACCGCCGACCCGCGCCGGCTGCGCGACGCGCTCGCTCCGCGCCTGGTCGAGCTGCCCGGCGCCGTCGAGCGCCTGAGCCTCGAGATCACGGCGCTCTCGGCCTCGGCCGACCGTCAGCTCTCGCTGTACCGGCCGCCGGCCGAGCTCCTGCGCGAGCGGGCCGCCGAGGCCGCCCGCCAGGTGCACGCGGGGCTGGGCGAGGGCAACCTGTGGCGGGTGGTCGAGGTGGCGCCGTGGTCGCGGGTGCCGGAGGGCCGCGAGCTGCTCGTGCCGTTCGACGGCTAGAAGCGGGGTTGCGAGTCCCCGGCAGCGGGTGGATACTGAGAGGGTGCAGCCGTCGATCGCCCATCGTCTCTCGCATGTCTGTGAGTGCGGATGGTTCTGGGTGTGGGCGGTCGTCGGAGCGGTGCTCGCCGCCGGGCTCGACGTCCTTCCCCTGCTCCTGGTTGCGGGGTGGCTGGCGCTGCTCGTCGGCTGGCTCCACGGCGGCAGCGGCCAGGCCGAAGGGATGCTGACCGGCGCGGGCCTGCCCTTCCTGTACGTCGCCTACATCAACCGCGGTGGGACGAGCTTCAGCCCGTGGCCGTGGCTCGTGATCGGCGCGGCGCTCGTCCCCCTTGGAATCGTCCTGTACAGGCGAAGTCGTCACCAGCGACCCGGGGTCAGACCCCGAACATCGGTGTGACGCCCGTGTAACGGCCGCCGTTCGGGGTCTGACCCCAGGAAGCGGGGCCAGGCCCGATACTCCGTCCCATGACCGATCTCGCCCGACGGCTGGCGGTGGCGCGCGGCGACGAGCCCGCCGACATCGTCGTGACGGGCGGCCTCGTGCTCTCGGTGTTCACGCGCGAGTGGCTGCGCGCCGACATCGCGATCGCCGACGGCTGGATCGCGGGGATCGGCGACTACGAGGGCCGCGAGACGGTCGATGCGACCGGCATGTGGGTCGCGCCCGGGCTGATCGACGCCCACGTCCACATCGAGTCCTCGCGGCTGCTGCCGGACGAGTTCGCCCGCCTGCTGCTGCCGCACGGCACGATGACCGTCGTCGCCGATCCGCACGAGATCGCAAACGTGCTCGGCACCGACGGCGTGCACTGGCTGCTCGATGCCACCGAAGGGCTGCCGCTCGACGTGTTCTTCATGGCCTCCTCGTGCGTGCCCGCGTCGGAGTTCGAGTCGCCCCGCCGGTCGCTGACGCCCGGCGACCTCGAGGGCCTGCTGCGCCGGCGGCGGGTGCTCGGCCTGGCCGAGATGATGAATTTCCCCGGCGTGATCTCCGGCGCGGCGTCGGAGCTCGAGAAGCTCGGCCTCGCCGGCGCGAGCCACGTCGACGGCCACGCCCCCGGCGTGCTCGGCAAGGCGCTCCAGGCCTACGTCGCCGCGGGCATCCGCTCCGACCACGAGGCGACGACGATCGAGGAGGGGCGCGAGCGCCTCCGGGCGGGAATGTGGGTGCTGATCCGCGAGGCGTCGGGCGCACGCAACCTCGAGGCGCTGATCCCGCTCGCGGCCGAGTTCGGGCCGGCGCGGCTCGCGTTCTGCACCGACGACCGCGATCCCGACCACATCGTGTCGGAGGGCCATCTGAACTCGATGGTGCGCGCCGCCGTCGCGGCCGGCGTGGATCCGTGCGACGCGCTCGTCATGGCGACGCACGGCCCGGCGACCTGGCACGGGCTGAGCGACCGCGGCGCCGTTGCGCCCGGATACCGCGCCGACCTGCTGCTCCTGCCCGACCTGCGCGACTTCCGCCCCGCCGCGGTGCTGAGGGGCGGCCGCCCCGTGGCGGAGTTCCCCTCGGCCGCGGTGCCCGACTGGGTGCGCAACACCGTGCACGTCTCGGGGCTCACAAGCGGCGACCTGCGCGTCGACTGGGAGGGTGACGCCCCGGCCCGCGTGATCGGCGTTCTCCCCGGGCAGATCGTGACCGAGGCGCTGGTCGATCGCCCGCTCCTGGCCGACGGCGCTGCGTGGGCCGATCCCGACCGCGACATCGCCAAGATCGCCGTCATCGAGCGCCATCTGGGCACCGGCCGGATCGGCATCGGCTTCGTGCGCGGGCTCGGCCTGCGCCAGGGCGCCATCGCATCGACCGTCGCCCACGATGCCCACAACATCATCGTCGCGGGCGTGGACGACGACGACATGGTGCGCGCCGCCCGCCGGCTGGTCGAGCTCGGCGGCGGGATGGTGGCGGTGCACGACCGCGGCGTGCGCGCCGAGATGGCGCTGCCGGTCGCTGGGCTGATGTCGGACGCGCCGGCCGAGCGCGTCGTCGCCCAGAGCCGCGCGCTCGGCGAGGCGGCCCGCGCACTCGGCAGCACGCTCGACGCGCCCTTCCACACGCTCGGATTCCTGGCGCTCTCGGTGATCCCGGCGCTCAAGATCACCGACCGCGGCCTGATCGACGTCAGCGCCTTCCGCGTCGTCGGCCTGCGTGCCGGCGACTGAGCGATCAGTCCGGACAGGGCGCGACCGGCAGGCCGGCAGCCCGCCAGGCCAGGAAGCCGCCGACCATGTCGGTCGCATCGGCGAGGCCGCAGTCCTGCAGCGACACCGCGGCGAGGCTCGACGAGTAGCCCTCGGCGCACATGACGATCAGCGGCGCGCCGGAGGCGAGCGCGGAGTCGCCGTGGCCGGACGTCTGGTCCGCCCGCCACTCGAGCACGTTTCGGCCGACCACGACCGCGCCTGGAACGATCCCCTGCTCGCGGCGCTGATCGACCGGCCGGGTGTCGACGATCGTCGCGCCGGCGCGCACCGCCGCCTCGGCCTGCTCCGGCGTGAGCCGGCGCAGCCGTGCGCGCGAGCGCTCCAGAAGCTCGTCGATCCCCACAGCGCCGCCCGCTACGAACCCGCTAGGAGGGGTACCACTCGACGGAGACCGGGCCGACGGTCACGCGGCGGTACCTGCCCCGCCGCACGAGCCGCACTCCCGGCTCCTCGCGATACACGTTGATCGTGTAGCCGCGCGTGCGGCGGCCGACGATGTTGACCGAGCGCACGAGGCTCGGCTCGGGGGTGCCACTGTCCACCTGCATGCTCCCAGTGTCCGAGGAGGGTGTCCGTTCCGTCAAGGCCCGAAGATCGTAACTTGTCATGCCGCCGGACGGAAGTGCGCGTTCGTGGGGTCGCCATCAGCCGGCCGCGCCGAGGATGGCGACCACAAAGCCGATGGCGATCGCAACGGCCCGCGCGGGCACCGCGAGGCGCACGCCGTCGTTGTCGTCGGCGAGTCCGATCAGGGCCGCGCCGCATGCGATCGCCGCGAGCGCGACCCCCGGCAGCTGCCATGTCCAGTCGCCGCCGGTGTGGACGAGGAACGCGATGTAGGCCGCCATCACGGGAGCCGCGAGCGGGTGCGAGCGGCGGCGGATCCCGGCCCAGAGCGGCGGCAGCAGTGCGACGAGCACGATCGCGAGCCCGACCACGCCGAGCTCCGCGAGCGTCTCGAGATACAGGCTGTGGGCGTTCTGCACCTGGATCTTGACCGGCCGGTGCTCGAGCCAGTACCGGGCGAACGTGCCGCCGCCGGATCCGATCGCAGGGTGGGCGGTGAAGTCGTGCCACGCCGCCTTCCAGAAGATGACGCGGCCGTTGGGCGACAGGCTCAGCAGGCGCAGGTTGAGGTCGCCGCCCTTGAAGGTCGGCGCGGGCTTCTCGAAGGTGTGCACCGCGCTGTGCACGAGGGTGATCGGGTTGCCGAAACGGTGCACGCCGAGCGCGACGGCGGCGCATGCCGCGACCACCATGCCGACGCCGGCAGCCGTCCGCGCGAGCCGCGACACGGTGAAGCGCGTCTCGAGGCCGCAGAGCAGGGCGGCCGAGCCCATCCCGAGCGGCACGAGCGAGATCATCCGCGCGGCGGTCGCGGCGCCCTGGACGGCCTGCTTGCCGAGATGCCGGTAGTACGTCGTCAGCCCCGGGTGGGCATGAACGGCGAGCAGCGCGCCGACCGCGCCGATCGCCCCGGCGGTCACGGCGACGATCAGCTGCACCCGGCGCGTATCGAGCACGACCAGGACGAGCAGGCCCGCCGCCAGGCCCACCAGGGCGCCGCGGCTGAAGGTCAGGTAGAGCGTCGGCGCGAGCGGGATCAGGGCGGCCGCCGCGAGCATCCGCACGAGCATGTTGCCGCGGGCGGCGAATCCGAGCGCGAGGATGATGCCGATCACCGCGAGCGCGCCGAGGCCGTTCCAGTAGCCGATCGGCTGGTAGAGCCGGCCGTAGCCGCCGCCGGTGGTGTACATCCCGAAGATGCGCGGGTACAGGCGCGAGGCCATGCTGAACGTCGCAATCCCCGCGGCCGCCGCCACCACCCCACCCGCGACCGCGACTCCGCGTCCGGCGTTCGCGAGCAGCACGAGCGCGGTGCCACCGGCGAGGTAGACGAGCACCAGATGGACGTCGTGCAGCGTTCGCGTCCGGTCGGTCGACCACGTCCACGACGCCGCCGTCCAGGCGGCGAGCCCGGCGAGTCCTCCGGTCATGAGCAGCGCGGCCCGCGGCAGGCGCAGGTCACGGGCTCCCGCGAGGATGGCGATCGCGACCGCGGCGAAGAGCGGAGTCGCCACCCGCCACGCGCCGGGGAAGTATCCGCCCTCGTCCGCGGCGAGGAGCCCCACCGACACCGCGGTCAGCACAAATGCGGCAGGCGCGGCCAGCCGGCCGGCGGCGGCGGCCGACGTCTGGCCGCCGAATCGCCACCAGGCGGGCCTGGCACGTTCGTGCCCTTGGATCGTTCCAGAGCCTGTCATGATCTTTACCAGTTACCGGCCAGTCCGTCTGCCGGGTGCGATAGGGTTGCTGCTATGGTACGGCGGTCCACGGATTGCGTGAGAACGGAGCGGACATGGCAAAGCGTTTGAGGCGTCGATCGATCATCGCCACACTGCTGGCGATCACAGCAGTGGGCGCGATCGGCGCGGGCACGGCATACGCGGCCACCCCAGCGAACACTCAGTATGGGGGCGTCGAGGGCGTCGTCACCGGTCCCGGAGGTCCTGGAGCTGGTGGCGTGCTCGGTCAGCAGGTGTCGGGTGGGAACACTCTTCCCTTCACCGGCGCTGACCTGGGTATCTATGCGACGGCAGGCATCGGCATGATCGGCGCGGGATTCCTCCTGCGGCGCGCATCCGGTTCCCGGCGCGCATCGTAAGCCCGGCTAGCCCGTAAAGGATTCGTCGTGGCCTCTCGCCCAGCGGGCGGGGGGCCACTTCGTCTTCGTGGGCCCGTACGCCGGTTGCGCTGGCGCGCGTGGCAGCGGCTGGGCGCGCACCCCCGCTACCTGGAAGTTGTCCGGCGACGCCAGCGGCGGGCTGTCCTCACCGATGACACCGAGCTCGTCATCGAGGGGTTCCCCCGGACCGGGAACACCTTCGCCGTGGTCGCATTCCAGATCGCCCAGACGCGACCGGTACCGGTCGCCCATCACCTCCACATCTCCGGCCACGTGGTCGCCGCCGTCGAGCGCGGCGTCCCCGCGCTCGTGCTGATCCGGCCGCCCGAAGCCACGGTGGTGTCGGCCATGATGTGGTGGCCCCATGTGCAGGCGCAGGACGCGATGCTCGCCTACGCACGCTTCTACGAGCGGCTGCTCCCGCTCCGTCAGGCGTGCGTCTTTGCCGACTTCGGCGAGGTCACGACCGATTTCGGAGCGATCGGCGAACGGGTCAACCGCCGCTACGGCACCGACTTTGCGGCGTTCGCACATACCGAGCAGAACGTCGCTCGCTGCTATCGCCTGATCGAGGAGCGCTCCGCGCGCACCCCCTGGGGCCCCACGATCTCCGCGTGGATGTCCGGCCGGATCTCAACCGCCGAGATGGAGGCCGCGCGCGGCGAGACGCACGCCGCGTCCGCGCCGGGGGCGCCGGAGATGCGGGTGGCACGCCCATCGCCGGTGCGCGACGCAGCCCGCGACGCACTTCGCGAGCGGTACCGCGCGACCCGCCTCGACAGCCGCCGACTCCGCGCCGAGCGCGCCTACCGCGACTGCGTGGGCGCCTGACCGCGGCCCGGCACCTCGGCGCCGTTCCCGGTCGGGTCGTACGGCACGGCCGGCTGCTGCGGCGTCGGGCTGCTCGAGCCGTAGCCGCCGTAGCCGTAGCCGTAGCCGTACCCCTCGCCCTCGTCCGCGCCGGTGAGAACGAACCCGAGCTTGGGCGGCGGACACGCCGTGAGGACGCGCTGCAGCTCCGAGAGCATCGGCCTGCGCACGGTCGCCGCCCGCACCACGATCAGCATCGCGTCCACCTTGTGCGACAGGACGACGCCGTCGGAAACCGGCAGGAGCGGCGCCGAGTCGAGCAGCACCACGTCGGCGCGCTCGGCCAGGTCGAGCAGGATCTCGGAGACGACCGAGCTCTCGATCAGGTCGGCGGGGTTGGGCGGCATCGGGCCCGACGGGAGCACGTGCAGCGAGCCGGCCTGCGGGCCGCCGTCTGATCCGGGGATCGGGATCGCCCACAGGGCCTGGTCGAGCGTGACGTTGCCGAGCGCGACGTCGGTCAAACCCGGCTTGCCCGCAAGGTCGAAGAAATGATCGAGGTAGGGCTTGCGGAGGTCGAGGTCGATCAGGATGACGCGCCGCCCGGCACGTGCGAGCGCCACGGCGAGGTTGCCCACCGTCGTGGACTTGCCCTCCTGCTCGCTCGCGCTCGTGACCATGATCGTGCGCGCCTTCATCTGCAGGTTGGCGAAATCGAGGTTGATGCGCAGCTTGCGGTAGGCCTCGGTCTGCAGCCCGCCCTCGTCGTCGAGCATGCCCAGACTGCCCGCCCGGCGCAGCGAGCGCGGCGGGATCGGGATCCGCGTCAGCAGCGGCAGGCCGAGCCGCTGGGACACCTCGTCGGCGTGGCGGATCCGCGTATCGAGCGCTTCCGCCAGCGAGATGAGGACGAGCCCGATGACGATGCCGAGTCCGAGGCCCATCACGAGATTGCGGCTCGTCAGGGGCCGGACCTTCGAGGCTGAGCCGGCCGTCTGCGACACGGAGTTGTTGTTGGAGAGCGCCGACTGGGCGTTCGTGAGCTGTTGCTGCTCGTTGACGGCCTTCCCGAGGAGCGTCTGAAGCGCCTCAGCCGAGCGAGTGCTGTGCGTCTCCTGGGTGATCTGATTGATGCGCTTCGTCAGCGACGAGACCTGCGCGTTCACCTTCGCAAGCTTGCTCGTCAGCCCGGCGACGGCGTTCGCATTGCTCCACTTGACGTACTGCTGCGCATAGTTGGTCGCAAGCGTCTGCGCGCGGGCCGGGACCCGATCGGTCACGGCGAAGGAGATGAACGTGCTCGTCGTGCTCGGCGTGATGGACGTCTCGTCGAGCAGCTTCTGGGGCGTCAGGTTGGTCACACCGGCGGCGCTCAGCGCGAGCTTTGCAACGGTGGTCGTGTGCGCGGTCTGCGCTGCCGTCGCCACCTCCTGCTCGACGACGGAGCTCGACACCTTCGAGCCCGGATTCAGGATCTGGGACAGACTGTTCGACCCGAACTGCACCTGCGCCTCGGCCTTGTACGCCGGCGTCTCACGGCTCGAGACGAAGTACGCCGCCCCGACGGCCACCACGACCGCCAGGATCAGGATCCAGATTCGGCGCCGCACGACCCCGACGTAGTCGGAGAGAGTGGTGAGCCTCTGTTCAGCCACGGGGGGAGCCTTTCACGCGCGCGTTGGTTCCGAGCAGGTCGGCAACCCCACCGCCGGGGCCTGGTACGTCCAATACTGAGATACCGTCATTGTGGTGCGGAGTCAAGCGAGCCGACCTCCGGTTCCTTCCAGCGACGCACCGCCGCTACGCGGTGGCCGTTTCGACCGGGCGCTCGCCGTGACCGTCACGTAGGCCGCCTCCAAGTCGGCAAGTCCCTGCTCGGGACTGTAGCCGCTATGCCAGGCGGAGAAGGCTCCGTCGCCCAGCCGCAGAGAGGTCTCGTCGACGAGGAGCGCCTCGAGCGCCGCCCGCCATGCGCCGGCGTCCCCGGGGCGGGCCAGCAGGCCCGTGACCCCGTCCTGGACGACGCCCGGCAGCGCGCCGTGATGGTTCGCGATCACCGGCACGCCCGCGGCATATGCCTCGACGACGGTCCGTGGCGCACCCTCGTAGCAGATCGACGGAAGGACGAGCGCCCGTGCCTTGCCCAGGAGGCTGGGCACGTCCGCGCTCGGCACAGCACCGCGGAACTCGACCGTGTCGGGCGCCATCGCCTCGAGCCGCGAACGCTCGGGGCCGTCGCCGACGACCACAAGCCGGGCAGGGACGTCGCGCCAGAGCGACACGAGCCGGTCGACGCCCTTCTCCACGGACAGGCGGCCGAGGTAGAGGAAATCGCGTCCCGGCCCCTCCCGCCGAGGCATCTGCGCGGCGAAGTTCGGCTTCACCCGGATCCGGGCAGGATCGAAGCCGGCGGCGACGTGCTTCTCGCGCACGAAGTCGCTCACGGCGAGGAAGAGCCCGACCCGGGCGAACGACCCGACCCGGCGGTGCAGGCCGAGCGACGTCGCAAGGGCCGCGCTGCCCGCGGCCGACCCGCGATAGCAGCGGTGCACGACCCCGCGCCACGGCAGCCTGCCCAGGCAGTCCTCGCACACCCGGCCGTCGCGCAGGAACACCGCGGGCAGGCAGAGCAGCCGGTAGTTGTGGAGCGTCATGACCGTCGGTGCGGTGCCCGTCCGGAGCACCGCCGGCGAGAGCAGCGGGAACAGGTTGTGGACGTGGACGACATCGGGCTCGAGCTCTCGCGCAAGCCGGCGCACCTCGGAGACGGCGTGCCGCGACCACACCGCCGACGCGGCGAGCGCGATCTGTGCGCCCGTTGTCGATTCGCCCGGCATCGGCGACCACAGGTGGACGTCGTGGCCGCCCGCGCGCAGCAGCTCAACCTCGTCATCGACAACCCGGTTCTCGCCCGACGACGGGCCCGAGGCGTAGCGCGAATGGACGACGAGGATCCTCATGCCCGTGCGCTCAGCGCGAGAGCGCCGGCACGTGCGCCGGGGCGATCGCGGGCTCGGGCTCCGCCGGCTGCGCCACCCGAGGGAGTCCCAGAGAGAGACCGACCAGAATTCCCATCGGGCCCATCCGTGCCAGCTCGATGAGCGGGTTGTCCACGATCATGGCGAGGCCGATCCCGATCAGGACCAGGAACGCCGCCGCATGGATCTGCTCTGCGAACACGCGGGTGCCGCGCACCTCCTGCCAGCGCCTCCACGTCAGCCGCAGGAGCGACAGGTAGGCAGCGATCCACAGCACGAACCCGATGACGCCGTAGTCGACGAGGATGCGCAGGTAGTCGTTGTGAGGGTGACCGGCACCGTGGAACGGGAGCCCCTGGGTCAGGCGGTCGGAGGCGCCGGCGCCCCAGCCGATGATCGGCTTCTCCTTGAACCAGCCCCAGTTCGCCGACCACAGGGCATCGCGGCCGGTCACGTTGATGGTGACGCCGGCCACGGTCGCCTTGTCGCCGTGGAAGAACCGGTGGTGCAGCGGTGCGTAGAAGAAGACCGCGGAGAGGGCGACGGCAAGCGTCGCAGCCGTTGCCCCGATGGCGATCAGCCAGCCGCGGAAATTGCGCAGATCGAGCCGGGCCAGCGCGATCAGGGCGAACTCGGCGGCGAGCGCCGAGCGCCCGAGCGAGAGCAGCGTCAGGAGCACCGCGAGGCCGACGATCCAGTACGACCACCGCCGGCCGATCAGCCCCCCGCCCAGGAACCACGCGACCAGGACGACGCTCATCAGGCCGAACGGCCGCGCCGCGATGATCTTGTTGTTCCCGGGGCCGGCGATGGCGACGCTGACCGCGTACAGGCCGAGGCCGGCAGCGGCGGCCACCAGGAACGCCTTGGACAGGATCTCGTGGACGGCGGCGCCGCGATAGCGCGCAACCGTCGCGGCGATCGCCATGAAGAGCACGCAGACGATGTAGACGAAGACGTTCTGGTACGTCTGCGTGGTGACCGACCCCCATGTCGTCGAGACGACCGTGAAGGTGACGAACAGGGCGACGAGACCGAGTGCGCGGCCCGCCGCTCCCTCCGGAACGGTCACCCCGGTCATGCAGACGAGCACCGCGAGAAGCACGAATCCGACGGTCTCGACGGCCTGTCCGGAGCCGGCGCCGGCGTTCACCTTCTGGAAGATGTCGACGACGCCCGAGATGCCGACCATGCCGACGAGGAGCGCCTCTCCAAGCGGCCGCCGGGCCGTCTGGCCGAGGTAGGTCACGACGACGACGAGCGCCACGACCGCGAGCGCGAACGGCAGCGAGATCGCCGCAAGTGCGCCGGCGAGGGCCGCAACGGCCACCGTGAGGACGGCGACTCCGGCCGACGGCAACCCGATCGGGCCCCTGTGGGTGCCTCCGAGCATCAGGTTAGGGTAGCTCCGGCCGGATTCGAGGACTATTCACCGGCAACGTCTCCCGTCCGCCCACGGGCGACGAACCGGCGGGCGGCGCGGAGGTACTCGCCACCGATCGCGAGACCGGCGCGGGCGATGAACTCGGTGTTGGTCGCCGCATAGCGGCGCGCCAGCCTGCGCGGCTCCTTGATCAGCCGGTGCAGCCATTCGAGCCCGGCGTTCTGAACCCACCCGGGTGCGCGCGGCTTCGAGCCCGAGAGGAAGTCGAATGCCGCCCCCACACCCAGCCCGATGGCGGGCGCGAACATGTTCGCGCTGCGGTGCAGCCACTCGTCCTGCTTGGGCAGGCCGAGCCCCACCCAGACGATGTCGGCGCCCGATCGCACGATCTCGTCCGCGACCACCGCGTTCTCCTCGTCCGACAGGGGCCGGAAGGGCGGCGAGATCTTGCCGGCAATGATCGCCCGCGGATGGCGCTCGAGCAGCTTGCGCTCGAGGCGCTCGAGCACCTCCGGTGTCGATCCGAACAGGAAGTGGCTGGTGCCCCCATCCTGCCCATCCTCGATGACGAGCGGCATCAGGTCGGGGCCTGCGATCCTGCGCGCGCCGCGCGCGCCGAACCGGCGCATCAGCCAGGCCACCGGCGCGCCGTCCGGGAAGTTCATCCACGCGTCGTCCAGCGATTCCATCATCGTGTCGGAGTGCTGCGCGGCCACGATGCCGTGCACACCGCACAGGCACGAATATCCGCCCGCCCCGCTGTGCGCGCGGTCGAGCACGAGCTGCGAGGCGGAGCGGAGGTCGCCGATGAAGTACTCGACGCCGAGCACGGTGCACGTTGCCGCCGGCGTGCGGGTGCGCTCAGTCAGCTCGGATGAGCTCCTCACCCGCCGCCGCACCCCCACCCACGGTCGCCATTCGTTCGACCACCTGCTGCTCGATCCAGGCGTACGTGCCCCGAAGGCCGTCCTCGAGCGAGATCCCCGGCTGCCAGCCGAGCACGTCGCGCAGGCGGGTGTTGTCCGAGTTGCGGCCGCGAACACCCTGCGGGCCGGGCACGAACACCTTCTCGATCTCGGTGCCCGCGATCCGCGCGACGAGGTCGGCCAGCTCGGCGATCGAGATCAGCCTGTCCTGACCGAGATTCAGCGGATCGGTGTGGTCGGACGCCATCAGCCGCACGATCCCCTCGACGCAGTCGTCGATATGGCAGAACGACCGCGTCTGCAGGCCGTCGCCCCAGATCTCCACGCGCGGGTCGCCCGAATGCTTGGCCACGGCCACCTTGCGGCACATCGCCGCCGGGGCCTTCTCACGCCCGCCCTCCCATGTCCCGAGCGGCCCGAAGATGTTGTGAAACCGCACAATCCGCGTCTCGAGCCCGTGATCCTCGCGGTAGTAGCGGCACAGGAGCTCCGCGACCAGCTTCTCCCACCCGTATCCGTCCTGAGGCTGCGCCGGATAGGCGTCTTCCTCTCGCAGAGGGCGCACGTCGGTCGCCTCCTGCAGGAACTCCGGGTACACACAGGCCGACGAGGTGTAGAGGTAGCGGCGGACCCGATTGCGCCTCGCCGCCTCGATCGTGTTGAGGTTGATCAGCGCGTTTGCGTGCAGGATCTCGGCGTTGTGCAGGGAGATGTACCCCATCCCCCCCATATCGGCCGCGAGCGCATACACCCGGTCGATGCCGGCGGTCGTCTCCATGCACGTCGCGACGTCCCGGAGATCGCCGATCACGAACTCGTCGGCGTCGGTACGGGAGAACTCGGGCACCTTGAGGTCGACGCCCCGGACCCAGTGCCCGTCCGCCTTCAGCCGGGTCACGAGATGATGGCCGATGAAGCCCCCTGCGCCCGTGACCAGTATGCGAGATTGCGTCATCATCGTCCCCTACTGTATGTCGCTCGACCCGCGCCGCCGGGGCACGCACAGCCGCGCCACCTTCGTGGCCCGGGCCGGTGCTCGACGTGCCTCGAAGCCCCGTCCCACGCGCGTGCGCCGAACTCGCGCCTTGAGGATGCCTTGCACGCATCGCGTTGTCAAGCCGCATCCGGGGCCCTTCACCACACCATCACACGCCGCATGCTACGTCGAAGCGGGGATGGACGATCACGGCCCCGGGGAGGGCGGCCCTGACCGCTTGCGGGGATGATCGCGCCATGGCGGCCCTCGATCCCGAGTTCGCGCAGGCGGCGCTCGCGGAGCGAATCGTCCGCGGTGCGGCCGAGAACGATCCCGTGCGTTTGCACGGCGCGATCCTCGCGGCGATCGAGCTGCATCCGCCCGCGGTCGCGATCGCAGGCATCTTCGCGCCGGCGATGCGCCACGCCGGACGCACCCACGGGCACTCGTGCCGGCGCCGCATCGCGACGGCGATCCGCGACCACCTCGGCGGCGAGACCGCCGGACGCGGCCTGCGGCGCCACCGACTGAGGCACCAGCCCGCGCGGCCTGACCGGTGACGACCGGCGCCGCCACGTCGGCCTTCTGACAACGCTGCGCTCGGGACTTGCATTCCGGGGCTGGCTACGGCCGGAACGCTGGATATACTTGACACATTCAATGGATGGAGCCGTTGGGCCGGCTCGATGGCGAGAGGCGGGTAGCGCGTGGCGGTCAAGCTTCGTGTGGTGCGTGCGGCGGCGACGGGTCTTTGCCTCGCCGCGTGCTGGGCGGGCACGGCGTCCGCATCCGTGCAGGTCGGGGTTGCGGATACGGGTGTGGGGTCGAATCTGGGTGGGCAGGTGGCGCCGGGGTGGAACTTCCTGACGAACACCTCGGATACGAGCGACCCGGTGTGGCATGGCACGTTCGTTGCCGGGCTGGTGCAGGCGGAGGCGCAGGCCGACGCCACGATCGTGCCGCTGCGTGTCTGCAATCTGGCCAACGTGTCCGCTTCGGTGCCGCCGGCCAACTGCACCGCGGCCGCGCTCACGAGCGCCGTCAACTACGCGGGCAGCCACGGCATCCCGATCGTCAACGTCTCCAACAACCTCACCACGGGACCGACATCGCTCCAGGCGGCGATCCAGAACAACCCCAATGTGCTGGTCGTGACCGCGGCGGGCAACGGGTCGGCCGACATCGATTCCAAGCCGCAGTACCCGTGCAGCTTCAAGCTGCCCAACGTCATCTGCGTGACCGCTTCCACCACCAACGACGCCCTCTGGAGCAAGGCCGACTACGGCCAGACCGTCGAGCTGGCCGCGCCGGGCGTGAACATCCAGGGGAAGACGCCCTGGACGACGCAGTCCTACCCCGCCGACCTCTCGGCCGGGAGCAACTGCGAGGTCCAGTTCAAGCTCAAGGGCAGCGCCAGCCCGCTCACCATCACCGCCACCAACGGCACCATCACCGACACCGTCGCCCAGTGGTCCGGCTCGACCTCAACGCTGAAAACGGCCACGTGGCCCTTCCCCGCTGACCTGCAGGGCAAGACCAACGTCACCGTCTCCTTCACGGGCGCGTCCGGCCTCACGATCCAAAACCTGATCGCCCAGTGCCAGGGCCCCACCACCCAGCCCTTCACCAGCAGCGGCGGCTCCTTCGCAACCGCCACCGTCAGCGGCGCCGCAGCCGTCCTGGAAGACCAGTTCCCCCAGGCCACCACCGCCCAGATCGCCGCCGCCATCCTCAACGGCGCCAAGACCGACGTCACGCCCGCCGGCAAGATCCAGGGCAACCGCGAGCTCGACCTCAACGGCGCCATCCAGCAGCTCACCCCCAAGACCGGCGGCCCGGTGCAGGTGGGCGTCGCCGACACGGGGCTCGCGCCGAACCTGGGTGGTCAGGTGGCGCCGGGGTGGAACTTCGTGGACTCAAGCCCGGATACGAGCGATCCGGTCTGGCACGGCACGTTCGCCGCCGGGCTGGTCCGGGCCGAGGCCCAGGCCGACGCGACCATCGTGCCGCTGCGGATCTGCGACCTCGCGAACGTCTCCAGCTCCGTCCCGCCCGCGACGTGCACGCAGGCGGCGCTCGCCGCGGCGATCAACTACGCCGCGGCGCACGGCATCCCGGTCGTCAGCGACTCGGCCAACTTCTCGACCGCGGGGAAGGGCACGACGCTCAAGACGGCGATCCAGAGCCACCCCAATGTGCTGGTCGTGGCCACGGCCGGGGACGGCTCGGCGAGCGTCGACTCCAAGGCGCAGTACCCGTGCAGCTTCAAGCTGCCCAACGTCATCTGCGTCACCGCCACCGGCCCCAGCGACGTCCTGTGGAGCAAGGCCGACTACGGCCAGACCGTCGAGCTGGCCGCGCCGGGCGTGAACATCCAGGGAACGACGCCGTGGACGACGCAGTCCTACCCCGCCGACCTCTCCGCCGGCAGCAACTGCGAGGTCCAGTTCAAGCTCAAGGGCAGCGCCAGCCCGCTCACCATCACCGCCACCAACGGCACCATCACCGACACCGTCGCCCAGTGGACGGGATCGAGCTCGTCGCTCACGACCGCCACTTGGCCGTTCCCCGCCGACCTGCAGGGCAAGACCAACGTCACCGTCTCCTTCACGGGCGCGTCCGGCCTCACGATCCAAAACCTGATCGCCCAGTGCCAGGGCCCCACCACCCAGCCCTTCACCAGCAACGGTGGCGCACTCGCCGCTGCCACCGTCAGCGGCGCGGCAGCCGTCCTGGAAGACCAGTTCCCCCAGGCCACCACCGCCCAGATCGTCGCCGCCATCCTCAACGGGGCGAAGACCGACGTCACCCCCGCCGGCAAGATCCAGGGCAACCGCGAACTCAACCTCAACGGCGCCATCCAGCAGCTCACGAGCACCGGATAGCGGTGGCGACGGCCGTGGTTGACACCGTCTTGCGCAGGGCGTAGACCGGTACCGTGTCCGGCGACGCGCGGCGATCCGTCCATCGTCACCACGGCCCGTGGATCCGCCGTGCGGCGCTGGCCGCCGGGTGCGCCGTCCTCGCCCTGCAGGTTGCGTTCGTCGCCTACGAGCATCTCGGGCCGACCAGGTACTTCGCCTGGGCGCCCAACGACTACGTCGTCCAGTACCGGCTGACCGCGACCGTCGACGACCACCCGCTCTCGCCCGCGGGCGTCCGCCGCCGCTACCACCTCGCCCCGCACGGCATCTGGTACTTCCCGGCGCAGCACATCATCGATGACGTGCAGCAATACGAACGCACATACGGCGCGAGCGACCACGTCGTGGTCACGCTCACCTACCGTCTGAACGGGCACGCCCGCAAGACCTGGCGGTGGTCGCATGGATAGCGGGGGACGGACGGTGGCGGGCGGCGTGCTGGCCGGATCCTGGAACCCGCTGCGGGTCACCGGCACCGAGATGCCGCCGAACATCCTGCTGGCGTGCAAGCTCATCGTCATCGCGTTCCTCGTGAACGGCCAGCTGTCCCGATTGCCGGGGCACTTCCTGCCGTTCTTCGCCGTCCTCGACCACATGGGCTCGCAGTCGGACTTCCGCCACGCCCTGCAGGCGGCGTTCCTCGTGGCGGCGGTCGCGCTGCTCGTGAACCGCGTGCCGCATCTGGCCGCGGCCGTCGCCGGCGGCACGATCCTGGTCGGCACCATCTCGTCGCGGATCTACTTCGAGAACAACACCGAGTACACCGGGCTCATCCTGTTGCTCGCCGGCCTCTCGCTGCAGGGCGACCGCACCCGCCTGCTGCGCTACCAGGTGGTCCTCCTCTACGCCGCGGCCGCACTCAACAAGGTGCTCGACGTGGACTGGCGCTCCGGCCAGTTCTTCGAGAACTGGGCGGCGGTCACGTCGCTGCACGCGACCTACCACAACGTCAGCACGTTGTTCCCCCACCTCGTGCTCGCGAAGCTCATGGCGTGGTCGGCGATCTGCACCGAGGCGGCTCTGGCGGTCCTGTTCGCGATCCGCCGGACGTTCCCGTACGCCGCGTGGCTGGCGGTGGGATACCACTCGACGCTGATGCTGGCCGCCGGGCGCACGTTCGGCATGTTCTACTTCTCGCTGCTTGCGTCGTATCTGGCCATCGCGGCGCCGTGGCCCGCCACCGCCGGGGTCGTGCGGCTTCCGCACCGCCTCCGCCTCCTGCGCGTGCTCGACACCGACCGGGCCTTCACCTGGGAGCCGGGCGAGCGGCTGACCGTCGAGACCGCGGATGTCAGGCGCAACGGCATCCCGGCACTCACGCGCGTCCTCCGGTACGCTCCGCCGGCCTTCATGGTCTTCTGGATCGTCGCGGCCCTGCCGCAACCGGATATCGCCCACCGCCTGATCGCACTCGCCGTCCTTGCCGGGCTCGCCGTGATCGCCGTCTCGTGGGCACGCGAAGCCCACCACGGCCGTGCCGCGGTCGAGGCGGTGGGCCAATAGGCCGCACGCCGGACGCCGTCGTCGTCGGCGCGGGGCCGAACGGACTCACGGCCGCCTTGGTGCTCGCGCTGGCCGGTCGCTCGGTGCACGTCGTGGAGGCGGCCGAGTCGATCGGCGGCGGCGTGCGCACCCTCGAGCTGACGGAGCCGGGGTTCCGGCACGACGTCTGCTCCGCGGTGTACCCGCTCGCCCTGGCCTCCCCCTACCTGCGGACGCTCGATCTGGAGGGACACGGGCTCCGCTACATCCACCCGCCCGCGCCGCTCGCCCACCCGCTCGACGACGGCGGCGTGGCGATGCTCGAGCGGTCCGTGTCCGCGACGGCCGCGACCCTCGGCGCCGCGGGCCGGGCCTACCGGAGGCTCGTGGAGCCCATGGTGCGCGAGGCCGACCGCCTGTTCGCCGAGATCCTGCGCCCCCCGCTGCACCGTCCCCGCCACCCGCTCGTGCTCGGACGGTTCGCGGCTTCGGGCGTGCTTCCGGCGACACTGCTCCATCGCCGGCGACTGCCCGGAGACCGGGCCGGCGGATTGCTGGCAGGCCTGGCCGCGCACTCGATGATCCCGCTCTCCCAGCCCCTCACCGGGGCCGTGGGGATGATGTTCGCGGTGGCCGGCCACGCCTACGGATGGCCGATCGTCGAGGGCGGCGCCGGGCGGCTCACCGATGCCCTCGCCGGCGCGCTGGTGGCTGCCGGCGGCAGCATCGAGACCAACCGCCGGGTGGAGCGGCTCGACGATCTGCCGCGGTCCCGCGCGGTGCTCTTCGATCTGGCGCCGCCACACGTCGAGGCGATCGCGGGCGACCGGCTCCCGCGCTGGTACCGCAGCGTGTTGCGCCGGCATCGCCGCGGCCCGGGCGTGTTCAAGCTCGACCTCGCGCTCTCGGCGCCGCTGCCCTGGGCTGCGCCTGAGTGCCGCCGGGCCGCGACGGTCCACCTCGGCGGGACGATGGACGAGGTGGCCGCCGCGGAGGCCGCGGTTGCGGCCGGCCGCCACCCCGAGCGGCCGTTCGTGCTCCTGGCCCAGCCGACCCTGTTCGACGCGACCCGGGCGCCGGCGGGGAAGCACATCGCGTGGGCGTACTGCCACGTCCCGAACGGCTCGGACGTCGACATGACGGCGAGGATCGAGGCCCAGATCGAGCGGTTCGCTCCCGGGGCGCGCGACCTCGTCATTGCCCGGCACGCCCTTGCGCCCGCCGGGCTCGAGGCGATGAACGCGAACTACCTCGGCGGCGACATCGGCGGGGGGATCGCCGATGTGCTCGGCCTGGCGGCGCGGCCGCTTCCCCGGATGGATCCCTACCGTACGCCGAATCCGCGCCTGTATCTGTGCTCGGCGTCGACGCCGCCCGGCGCGGGGGTTCATGGGATGTGCGGCTACCACGCTGCGCGGTCCGCGCTGCGGCACGCCCTCCTATGACGCCGCTCAGACCCCGGGCGAGCGGGCCACGACGACGTAATGCGCCCCGCCGCCGCGGAGTCCGGGAACCCCGGCGTCGGCGAACCGCTGCAGGCGGTCGCTCAGGGGAATTGCCCAGCGACCCGGCACCACGGCCCGCCGCAGCACCGTGAACGGGCCGAACCCGACCGATGCCCCCGTCTGCCTGACCAGGCCCGCCCGGGCGAGCATCGCGTCGACGCTCCCGTTCGGATACCGCCGCGGCAGCGACGCGCCCCGGCGGCGGCTGCGCGTCCCGAGGCGGCGAACAAGCACGGCGTCGGCGCGCTTCGCCGCGGCCACGGCAACGGGGTTCAGGCGCGGGTCGAGGACGAAGCTCAGCCGCGCGCTGTTATCCGACGTGAGCACCACAAGCCCGCCGGGGGCGACCACCCGCCGGACCTCGCGCAGCGCGACGATGGGATCCGAGAGCCACGGTAACACCCCGACCGCGACGACGGCGTCGAAGCTCGCATCGGAGAACGGGAGCGCATGCGCGTCGGCGACGACCGTCTCGACGCGGCCCTCGAGACCCTCGGCGCGGGCGCGCGTTCGCGTGTTCTCGAGCATCGGCGCGGCGGGGTCGAGGCAGACCACCCGGTTGCCTCGGCGCGCGAGCTCCACCGTGAGCAGGCCTCCGCCGGGGCCGATCTCGAGCACCCGCGCTCCCTCGGGCAGGCCTCCGGCGTCGATCGCGGCGAGGACGCGTGCCTGCCGCAGCCGGTAGATCTCACCGTCGATCCCCGGATCGTCATAGACGGCGTACCAGTAGACGGCGCCCTCGTCGGCCCAGTCGCTGATCGCCGGCTGCGACGCGGCTTTGGGCGCGCGGGTCATGCCTTGTCCGTCCGGTAGCGCGGTGCGGCCGGGTGCAGCCGCCGGTTCGCCCCGCGCCGCGCGAAGGCCATCGTGAGGGCAAGCGCCGGCAGCGGGTCGCCGGGCGAGAACCACGCTGTCTCGCGCACCGGAAGCATCGAGGCCAGCGCGCCGCCGAGGCCGAGCTCGCGGCTGCGCAGCGCGTTCACGAGCTCGATCGCGTCGTGATGCTCGACGACCCAGCGCCGTCCTTCGCGGGCGGCAGCGCGCGGCCGCGGGGGCTGCCCCGTCTGGTCGAGGTAGAGCGCACGCAGGACGTCCATGCCCGTCGGGTCGACGAAGAGCCGGAACGTGGCTCCGATCCGCGGGTTGACGTCGAGCAGGCGGTAGCTGCCGTCGCGGGCATCGAAGCGGTAGCCCATGTCGACCAGCCCGCGATAGCCGATCTCATGCATGAGCCGCTCGGTCGCCGCGATCAGGCCGGGGTTGTGCTCGCAGACGCCCAGAGATGTCATGCCCGTGTGTGCGGGGTGCTGGCGAAGCTTGCGGCCCGTGAAGGCCGCGACGCAGTTGGACCCGGCGTCGAAGCACCCGTCGAGCATCCACACCGACATCGGCCCGCCGGGGATGTACTCCTGCAGCATCATGCAGCGGACGAGGGCGTCGTCCGCGCTGTCTGCGAGTGCGAGCAGCCCCTCGCGGTCCCTGACGACCATCACGCTGCGCAGCCGCGCATTGCCGTCGACGGGCGGTGACCCGATCCGCTTCACCACCACGGGGAACTCGCCGTCCTCGGCGTACGCGCGGAGGTCGTCGGGATGCTCCGGGAATCGGGCGGCCGGCGTCGGGATGCCGGCGCGCAGGCAGAGCGCATGCAGGCCGCGCTTGTCGACGAGCGAGCTCACGAGCCCATCCGGAAGCACCGGGAACCGGAACCAGGGCGTGAGCGCCGCGGCGTGCTCGGCGAGCAGCTCCGTGCTCGCATCGTCGGTTGCGACGAGCACCGGGCGCCCGCCGAGGGCCTTCCCGACGCGCTCGAGGTGTCCGATCCAGTGCTCGGCGGTACCCGCCCCGGATGGGAGCGGATGCGCCGCGGTCAGGTGTCGGCTGCGCGCCGCGGGCGCGGCGCCCTCGTTGTGCACCCAGTGCACCGGAATTCCCCACCTCCCGGCGCTGCGCACGACGCCCAGCACGCCGTGCTGGACGACATTGGTCGACATCTTGAGGACGACGATCGGGGTGGTGGTATCGATCCCGCGCGGACGGGCCATCACGTGGCGACGGCTCGGGGCGGCTCGGCCGAAGGCTCGGATCGCCGCCCGTGCGCTGCGAGCACGAGCTCGCCGGACGACATGACGCAGATCGACGTGACGTCGTCGACGTGGGAGAGCACGAAATCGATGTCGCCCGTCTGCCCCGTATCGCGGAGGTACGCGGCGCTCTGCCCGCCCGTCACGGCCTCGGAGGGGGCGTCGCGCCAGCGCTCCACGATCTCGGTCGTGGCGGCGTCAACCGGGGTGAACCCGGCCGCCATCAACCGGTCTGCGATCCATGCACAGCACAGCTGGTCCTCTTCCCGGAACTCGCCGCGCGTTCCGGCGCCGACGACCTCGACGTGGGCGTCGCGGCGGCCGATCAGGTGGTCCGCGGTCGCCGACCAGTTCCGCAGGCAGCCCGCGTATGCCGGGCCGCGGGCGGCAGCGGTTATCAGGAGCGGCGTACCCGATGTGGAGAGCAGGATGACCGGCCGCCACACGTCCGGGCGGCCCGCGATCGCGGCGGGGCTGTTCTGCAGGTCGAATCCGTACGGCATGCTCCCGCCCAGCTCGCCCACGAGGAGCGGACGATCGAGCGCGGCGGCGACAGGCAGGGCCTCCTCGAGCGATGCGACCGGAAAGCAGCGGCGGCCGGTCGTCACCGCCGTCACGGCGGTGGTGGTCGCGCGGAAGACGTCCACGCACACGGTCGGCCCGCCGGGGGCAGCCGGCAGCGCGGGCGCGTGGCCGTGGTGCTGGAAGCAGCTGATGCGGACGCTACCGGTCGACGGCATCCGGCACCTGTGGTCGCAGCCGCGGGTTGGCGAAGGCGTCGGAGTGCAGCCCGCGACGGTAGATCTCGACGCGCAGGAGCTCCTCGAGACGGACGTTCGACACACGCAGCTCGGCGCCGAAGTGGTCGAGGAGCGCGAACTGGCTCGCCTTGGTCGGCGCCTCGAAGCACACGACATCGAGGCCGAACGCCGCGGCGAACCGGTCGGCGATGTCGCCGCCGAACTCGCCGTTCGCCTCGAACACGCCGACCCCGGCGGCGCTCTCGCGTGCCTCGATCACGATCTCGCAGGCGCCGGCATCGAGCCATGCCTCGGCCTCGGCGATCATGTCCCCTACGGCATCGGCCTGGAAGGTGCCGCCGTGCTTCGGGCCCACCTCGTACTGCACCTCGAGGCCGCGATCGGCGGCCATCCGCACGACGGCGTGCGGCGCGAGCCGCATGTCCGTGAAGCCCGAACCGCATTCGATCCGGTCGAAGCCCATCGTCGCGCACAGGTCGAGGTACGCGTCGAGCTGCCCCTGGGCGACGGCGACCTCGAACGGGCCCCCGCCGGTGACGGTGCGCACGGAGTGTGCGCGCGCAGCCGCGAGCTTCGACCGCGTCGATGCCTCGGTCGCAACCATCCAGCAGGCCATCGAGATCTTGAGTATGGAGATCAGATGCGCGCTCTGCTCCAGGTGCGACGCCAGGGTCACGGGGTCGTAGCCGGGGTCGAACGGGCTCGTCCGGGCTGCCATCGGCGCGACGCCGATGCGCCTCAGGTACGCCGCGGTCGAGGTCATCTCCACCCCAGCCGCCCCCGCTCTCTGGTCCACCATGCCACCTCGCTCTGACGCCGTCCTGGGGAGCGCCCACCGCGGGCCATGGGCTTGGCAAACGACGGTTGCCCACGCCTCGCCGCTAGGAGGATCGTAAGAGGGTACGCCGAGTGCGTCAATCCGCGCCCTACCGCCAACCGCGTGCGCGCCACGGCTCCGTCACAGCGGCTGCTGCCATAATCCGGCGACCCTTGGAGGCAGCCAACCCTCGCATCCTGTATGTCGCCGGCGCCGGACGCAGCGGGAGCACCCTCCTCGGGATGGTGCTGGGCGCCCTTCCGGGATGCACGCCGGTCGGCGAGCTGCGCCACATCTGGCAGCGGGGCGTGCTGGGCAATCGCCTGTGCGGATGCGGCGTGCCGTTCCTCGAGTGCCCCTTCTGGTCTGCGGTCGGCGAGCAGGCGTTCGGCGGATGGGATCGCGCCGTCGCCGAGGAGCAGGTGCGCCGGCTGTGGGCGATCGGGCGTCAGCGCCAGTTCCCGCTGGTCGCAATGGGTATCGGCTCCGCCCGGTTCCGCGCCGAGCTCCGGGCGTACGCGGAGCTCCAGTCCCGGATCTACAAGGCCGTCACGGCCGTGTCGGGTGACCGGTTCATCGTCGATTCCTCGAAGAGCCCCATCTATGCCCTCACCCTGCGGTCGGCGGGATTGAACGTCGACGTCATCCATCTCGTCCGTGACAGCAGGGCGGTCGCGTACTCGTGGACCCGGAGACGGCCCGTCGGCGACACACCGACACCGGAGTACATGCCGACGTTTCCGCCCGGCCGCTCGGCGCTCACATGGATCAGCAACAACGTCGCCATCGACGCCGTCGCGCTGCGCGGCCTGCGTCCGCGGGTCATACGCTACGAGCAACTGGTGGCCGGGCCGGCGGTCGAGCTGGAGCGGGCGCTCGGAGACGCGCTGCCCCCGGCCGGGCGCGAGGCGCTCTCGCAACTCGCCGGCGGGGAGCTCTCGTTCGGCACCCAGCACACGGTGGCGGGCAACCCCGTGCGCATGCGCGTCGGCCCGCTCAAGCTGCGTCTGGACGACGCGTGGCGCTCGGAGATGCGTCCGTCCGACCGGCGCATCGTGACGCTCATGACCTTCCCGCTGCTCGCGCGCTACGGCTACGTCGCCCGCCGGTAGGCAGCGCCCGGCGCTCAGCGGCCGACACCGAAATGTCCCGTCGACGTGACGGGACGCCCGTTGCGCCAGATGATCTCCAGGAAGCCGTGGCGCGTATTCTCGAGCGCCGGCAGGAACGCCACCACCCGACGCGTCCTGGTGGAGATCACGTCGCCCGAGTCGCCCACGAACACGTAGGCCCCCTGCATGCTGTGCAGCAGCCAGCCGTCGCGCGCGCAGTCATATGCACAGGGCGACTCCGACCCGCGCAGACCGTCGCCGATCGGGATGGCGGCGAGGTACCGAGGTGAACGCCCGGCCGAGTAGACCCTGACCTCGTGGGTGGGCATGTCGAGCACGTACAGCTGCCTGCCGTCGGGGCTCAGGCTGATCCCGTGCGAGGGAGCGCTGGGACGGAAGCTCGGCGGCACCGCGCCGAAGCTCCGTGTCGCGATGATGCGCCCGGTGCGGAGGTTCCCCACGGAGAAGCCCCGGAACCGCGTCCACGTGATGTAGGCCAGGGTGTTCGACGCGTTCACGACGAAGGGCCGCACGCCCTTCGCGGCGGATGGCGTCGGGCCGACCGACGGGCCGTTCGTCTGGTGCAGGAACCTGGCCCGGCGGCCGCCCATCAGCACGTCCCCCTGGTGGCAGATCGTGTTGTGCGGGCCGAAGCCTCCGTCGATCGTGCGGATCACGTTGCCCGTGCGCGCGCCGAGCACCTGCCACACCCGTGATGCCGAGAGCTCCCCGGTGGGCATGTACACGCGCACCGTCCCGCCGCGCTTGCACACCGCCGGCTGGTCGATCCCGAACGGGTAGCTGCGGTTGTAGACGGTCTGCGCCGTCGCGACGTCCCACTTCAGCATCCCGCCGGTGCCGCCGGCGCCGTCGCCCCCATGCGCGATGTAGAGGTAGCCGTGCCGGTAGGCGACTCCGCGCACCCCGTCGGTGATCGGAAGCCCCGTCCACCGTGCCACGCGCTGCCAGCTGCCGACCTGATAGGCGCTGATCGACCCGTCGTCGTTGGCCACGTAGACCAGGGCCCCGTTCAGGCGAACCTGCGCAGCCGCCGGGGCGAGCGTCGGCGCGATCGCAAGGAGTGTGAGGATCCCGAGCGCGAACCCCGCCGCGATCGCGAGAGCCTTACGTGCCATGACCGGACCTTAGCGTCCGGCGTGCGGCGACTGCGACGGACACGCAGGGTGACCGCCGCTCGGGAGGGCGACCTCCTCGACACGCCCGAGGTCGACGAGGCTGTAGCCGAACCGGCGCACATCCGCCTCGGAGCGCGCCACCGTCCAGGTCCGGTCGATCGCCATGATCGGGTTCCGCCGCGAGCGCCAGCGGCGGAAGTACACGTCGTTCGCCCCTGCACGGACGGGCTCGTGGTTGTCGCCCGGCGACGCGAGACCGATCGCGGCGAAGAGCCGTTCGAGCTCGGGGCCCGGCGCCGCGACGAGCCGCTCGTAGCGGACGATGTGAAGGGTGCGCAGGTGCGGCGCGTCGGCCCCGAGGATGGAGTGGCCTGCGACCCAGTGGCGGATCAGCGTGTGGTAGGTGATCAGGTTCCGCCGCCCCTTCCGGGTCGCGCCGGCGACGGCGACCGGGTGGCGGAGCACGACGACGAAGGCCGCATCCGGGAAGAGCGCCTGCAGGAAGCGCGTGCGGACGAGGTTCGGCGGCGACTTCTCGACGCCCACCAGCGCCCCCGGACGCCAGTGCGGGCCCCACTCCCGCAGAAGCCGGTCACGGTTCTCGGGCGTGACGAGCGGCGACGACTCGGTCAGCCGCGCCTCCGGCCGGAACGCGAACAGTCCGGCGCCGCCGTACCGGTGTGCGGGCGGATAGACCGTCTGGAGGTGCTGGCCCTCGTCCTCCGGGACGCCGGTGTTCTCGAAACCGGACACGTCCGGATGCGACGCGAGACACCGCTGGACCAGCGACGTGCCACTGCGGTGCAGCCCGCACACGAACACGAGGCGCTGCGGCCTCGCGGGTTGTGCGGCCGTCATCCGCCCGGTGAGGGTAGCCAGTCGCGGCGGCGGCGCATGCGGCGGACGGTGCGTGCAGCGACGCTCCGGCGAAGCGCGACTCCCAGCGGTGAGACCTTCGCCCGCAGCCGCAGGCCGGCATCTGCCGACCGCATGCCCACGCGTGGCCGCAGGTAGCGCTCGTCGGCAACGTGCGCCCCGGTCAGCGTGCAGGCGGCGGCATAGCCCGCACGACCCGCCGCAGCGGCGATGCGCGCGTCCGCGATCCCATAGGGATAGGCGATGGTGTCGCACGTGCCGAGGCGGTCGGCGATGACGCGCCGGGCGTCGCCGAGCTCGGCGGCGAGCCGATCGTCGTCGACGCCCGTGAGCAGCGCGTGCGTGACCGTGTGCGAGCCGACCTCCCAGCCCCGTGCGCGCAGCGCCGCGAGCTCGTCCCACGAAAGCGGCTCGAGGTTCGTGGCCGTCTCGGGCATCATCTCGTCCTCGATCCCGCTCCACGAGAGCGGAGCACCCGAATCGGCGAACGACGTCACGGCGAAGACGGTCCCCGAATAGCCGTAGGCCTGCAGGATGTCGGCGGCCCGCAGGGTCGATCTGTAGCCGTCGTCGAAGGTGAAGACCACGCTGCGCGCGGGCAGCGTCCGGCTCGAGCGCATGCGTTCCGATTCGGCGAGCGTCAGGCCCCGGTATCCCCGCGCGCGCAGGTACGCGGCGTGTCCGGCCAGCGCCTCCTCGGTCACGGCCAGGGGCGAGTCCCAGGTCGAGCTGACGGCGTGGTAGGCGAGGATCAGCGGTCGAGTCGCAGCAACGGGCATGGCCGATTGTCCCGTGGGGCCGGTTCATGCGCAAGTGCCTGCATGATGCGAACACCTGTTCGTCTATGATCCTGCCCGTGCCCATGCAGACGACGCGCACGATCGGCGGCCCGCGGCGGGCGCGCGTGCGGTGCGATGCAAACGGCATCCCGATCGCCGTCTCGGATCGGCCTGTGGAGTGCGTCCGCGACGAGTGGATGGTCGACGAGGGCTGGTGGACGGGCCGCCCGATCGAGCGCCGCTACTTCGAGCTCGTGCTGCGTGGCGGCGCCGATGTGGTCGTGTTCGCCGACCGGCGCTCGGGGGAGTGGTGGGCGCAGCGGGCGTGACCGTGAGCTTCCAGGCGTTCCCACATCCCGCCTGGTTGATCCTTCCAGCTTGACCGGTTCTGGGCCGCCTGACATACTCGCCGCTCACCGGCAGTGTCAGGGAGCGGATGCGAGGGGGATACGTGTGGGAAGCTCCGCCGCAGTCCGGGTACCGGTCGATCCGGCCCCAGGTGCGTTCACATACCAGGTGTATCTGTCGCCCTACCCGGGATGGTGGCAGCGGTGGCGCGGACGCGTGATCACGCGTGACGAGGAGGGCGTCCCCGACATCTGGGAATGGCAGTCCGCGCGCAGCCGCGAGCGGCTGGTCGAGACCCTCTGGGCCGAGGTGCACCGGGACATCGCGGGACGGCGCGGCAGCGCCGCCGTCCAGCTGCTCGAGGTGATCTTCAAGCCAGACTGACGTCAGGCGTCCGGGGTCTGGCCCCGATTCTCAGACGAGCACCAGCGGATCAGGCCGGCGCGCGTGTGCACCCGGCGCATGCCGGCCTTCTCGAGCACGCGGATCGATGCCCCGTTGTCCTCGTCGCACTCGGCGATCACCCTGCGCACGCCGTCCTGGGCGAGGCTCCAGCGGACGAGCGCCGCCGCCGCCTCGGTGGCGTAGCCGATGCCGCGGTGGTCGGGGTGGACGCCGTAGCCGAGCTCGACCTCGCCGTCGTCCGGGGGCGCGATGAATCCGGCCGAGCCGACGACGACCCGCGGCTTCGCCGCCACGATGACCCATACGCCGAACCCCAGCGTCGCCGGCTCGGCCTCGAGCCGGTCGAGCTGGTCGGGCAGGATCTCGGCCAGCTCCACGTCGGGCCAGCCGTCCGGGACGGCCGCGCCCAGGATCCCCCCGGCCCGGCGGATGTCGCGGTCACGGAGCGCGCGGAGGAGCTCGGCGGGAGTGGCGACGAGGATCAGCCGTCCGGTGTCGAGCCGCAGGCCGCCGTGGAGATCCGCAAGCCAGTGCCGGTGCTCGTCGGTCTTGCCGTCGGTGTCGTTGTCGGCGCGGTAGAAGCGCGCGAAGAGGTCGTAGCGGTCGCCGAGGCGGTCGAGCAGCGCCCGGGCGCGCAGCTCGGCACCGGCCCAGTCGCCGTCGCGGTGGCCGCCGCGCCAGGCCAGGTAGGCCTCGTCGTGCAGCTCGATCACGTCGAGCAGGTCGGGATCGTCCAGATGGCCCTCGGCGAACCGCCGCGCCCGCATGGCGTGGTGATTCTCGCCGGTCTTCGGCTGCGAGCGGTCGACGTCTGCCTTGAAGGCGTCGTGGACGATCGCCGCCAGGCGCAGCCGCTCGCGATCGGCCGGGTCGATCGCCACCCGGTCGACGTTTCGCAGAACATCGGCGATGTGGGCGATCACGGTGCCCTCGGGGTGCCCCGAGCGCGGCTCGCCCCAGGCCACGCCCGCCCGCCAGGCCGGATCGGCGCAGATCGCGCGCTCGAGCGGCGTCTCGGGCGAGACGATGGCGGCGGGGTCGGACACGTGCCGAAGAGTGTCACAACCCCGGGGATGGTCTAGACTGGTCAGCCCGAACATGTGTTCGCCCTTGCCGTGACCTACCCCGAGCTCCACGCCCACTCCTGCTTCTCGTTCCTTGACGGCGCCTCGCAGCCCGAGGAGCTGGCCGAGCGGGCGGCGGCGCTCGGCTACGAGGCCGTCGCGCTGACCGACCACGACGGCCTGTGCGGGTCGCTGGCCTTCGCCCACGCAGCCCGCGAGGTGGGCCTGCGGGCGATCACCGGCGCCGAGATCACGCTCACGGGCGGCGCCCACCTCACCCTGCTCGCCGAGGATGCGACCGGCTATCGCAACCTGTGCCGGCTGATCACCGCCGCCCACGCCGGCGACCGGCGCGCTCCCGAGGCGACGCTCGAGCTGGTCGCACGGCACGCCGACGGCCTGCACTGCCTGTCGGGCTGCGCCCGCCACGGCGCCGTCGCGAGGCCCGTCGCCGACGGACGCATGCGCGAGGCCGAGGACATGGCCCTGCGGCTGCGGGGCGCCTTCGGCCGCGACCGCTTCTCGGTCGAGCTGCAGCGCCCGTATGCCCGCGGCGACGCGCGCCGCAACCGCCTGCTGTCCGAGCTGGCCGAGCGCCTGGGGGTGCGGACGGTCGCGACCGGCGACCCCCACGCCCACACCCGGCGCCGCGCGCTCCTGCAGGACGCGCTCGTGGCCATCCGCTGCAACACGACGCTCGAGGCCAGCGAGGCGCAGCGGCGCGGAAACCACGAGGCGGTGCTGCGCTCGCCGGCCGAGACGGCCGCCCGCTTCCCGGCCGCCGCCGTGCGCGGCGCGCACGAGGTGGCCGACCGGTGCCGCTTCGACCTCACCCACGACCTGGGCTACAGCTATCCCGACTTCGCAGAGGGCGGAGAGCCCGCCGGGGCGGCGCTCGCCCGCATCTGCCGGACCGAGCTCGAGCGTCGCTACGCCGGCTCCAATCGCCTGGCCGAGGCCCGCGCCCGGCTCGACGAGGAGCTGCGCCTGATCGAGCGCCACGGCCTGGCCGGGTTCTTCCTGCTTCACCGCGACATCCTCGAGATGGCGCGCGAGGTGGCCGTGCGCGTCCGCGGGCGCAGCGCCGGCCGTCACCTGCTGCCGCCGGGCCGTGGCCGCGGATCGAGCGTCGGCTCGATCGTGTGCTACCTGATCGGGCTCTCCCACGTCGATCCGATCGCCGCCCGGCTGTTCCTGGGCCGGTTCCTCTCGGAGGAGCTCGCGAGCGTGCCCGACATCGACCTCGACTTCCCCCGCGACGTGCGCGAGGGGCTGATGCTCGCGGTCGTCGAGCGCTACGGCACCGAGCATGCGGCGCTCGTGGCCGCCTTTCCCACCTACCGCGTCCGCGGGGCGGTGCGCGACCTGGGCAAGGCGCTGGCGCTGCCCCCGGGCGAGGTCGAGCGGATGGCCCGGCTGGCTGACGAGTGGGGGGCGATCGGCCCCGAGCAGGCCGAGCAGCTGCGCGAGCGGGCGCAATCGCCGCGCTGGCGCGCCTTCGCCTTCCTGATGGAGGAGATCATGGGCATCCCCCGCCACATCAGCCAGCACTCGGGCGGGATGGTGATCTCGACCCGGCCGCTGGTCGAGCTCGTGCCGGTGATCCCCGCCGCGATGGAGGGGCGCCAGATCTGCCAGTGGGACAAGGACTCGTGCGCCGACGCCGGCTTCCTCAAGATCGACCTGCTCGGCCTGGGCATGCTCTCGGCGGTGGAGGAGTGCGTCGACCTCGTCGCCGAGACCCGGGGGGCGCCGATCGACCTCTCCCGGGTCGGGTTCGACGATCCCGCCGTCTACGCCGAGATCCAGCGCGCCGACACGGTGGGCGTGTTCCAGATCGAGAGCCGGGCGCAGATGCAGTCGCTGCACCAGACGCTGCCCGAGAACCTGGACGACCTGACCGTGCAGGTGGCGCTGGTGCGGCCTGGGCCGATCGTCGGCGACGCCGTCAACCCCTACATCAAGCACCGCCGCGCCCTCCGCGCCGACCCCGCGTACGAGCCGCCCTACGACCATCCGCTGCTCGAGCCGGTGCTGCACGACACCCTGGGCGTGGTCGTGTTCCAGGACCAGGTGCTCGAGGTGGCGATCGCGCTCGCCGGCTTCTCGACCGGCGAGGCCGAGAGCCTGCGCCGGGCGATGAGCCGCAAGCGCAGCCGCGACGCGCTCGAGCGCCACCGGCAGCGGTTCTGTGCCGGCGCTGCCGGCCGGGGTGTTCCCGAGGCGACCGCGCTCAAGGTATTCGAGAAGGTGGTCGCCTTCTCGGAGTTCGGCTTCCCGAAGAGCCACGCAGCCGCCTTCGCCATCCTGGCCTACCAGTCGGCCTGGCTGCACCGCACGTACCCGGCCGAGTTCCTGTGCGCGCTCCTGAACGCCCAGCCGATGGGCTTCTACCCGCCGGCGACGCTGCTGCGCGACGGCGAGCGGCGCCGCGTCGAGATCCGCCCGCCCGATGTGAACCGAAGCGGCGCCGCCTGCACCGTCGAGGACGGCGGCCGGGCGGTGCGGATCGGCCTCGGCTACGTCAAGGGGGTCGGCACGCGGGCCGAGGCCGTCGTGGCCGAACGCGAGGCGGAAGGGCCGTTCTCGGGCCTCGGCGATCTGGCACGGCGGGCGCCGCTCACGTCCGACCAGCTCGAGGGGCTCGTGCGCGCCGGCGCCTGCGACGACTTCGACCGCAACCGCCGCCGGCTGCTGTGGGAGCTGCCGCTGCACCGCGCCCCCGCGGGCACGCAGGATGCCCAGCTGGCGCTGGCGCTCGACGCCTCCCCCACCCCGGCGCTGCCGCGCATGACCGACTGGGAGCGGATGGTGGCCGACCACGAGGCGATGAGCCTGACCACCGGCCCCCACCCGATGGCGCTCCTGCGGCCGAGCCTGGACGTCGCGATCCTCACCGCCGAGCGGCTCGGCGATGCACCGCTCGGGCCGGTCACCATCGCCGGGATCACCATCGCCCGCCAGCGGCCGGGCACGGCCAAGGGGATCGTGTTCATGCTCGTCGAGGACGAGTCAGGCATGACCAACGTGATCTGCCCGCCCGCCGTGTACGAGCGCGACCGCATCGCCGTCCGCGCCGAGCCGCTCGTGCAGGTGTGGGGGCGGCTCGAGCGCCGCGACGGCGCGGTCAACGTGATCGCCGATCGCGTCGCCGGGCTGACCTACGCGGGCCGGCCGGACGTCGGCAGGGCAGCCGAACGGGCGGCGGCCAGAGCCGCCGGGACAGGCGCGGGCCAGGGCGGCCACGTCGCCGATCTGCGCCGGCTGCGGGCCGCCGCACCCCGCGCGAACAGCTTCGGGCGGGGCCGGCGCTGACGCTGGCCCGAACAATCACCCCTCAATGGTGTGGATTTCCCAAGAATTCCGTAAAGAGGGCTGCCGTTCGAGAGGGAATCTCCGTAGGCTGGGTAGGCCGATGTGGTCTCGCCGCTGAGGTCGAGGAGCCCACCTGACGAGCGGCGAGATGGGGTCGGTTGGGGGAGGCCGTTCGCCTGCGGCCTCCCCCAAAAACCGCTCGCGCCGGTCAGGCGCCGGCGGACGCCTTGCGTCTGAGCGCCTTCTGCAGGTTCGGGTCGTGCTCACACGTCTTGCCGCCGTCCAGGATGTTCCAGGACGACCACTCGATCACCCGCACGACAAGGCAGTTCGCGCCGCTCGCGATCGGCCGCTCGCACGCCCACCGCACCTTGTGGGACTGGAGCTTGTTGCAGGTGTAGTCGTCGTTGCCCGCCTGCCTGCCGACGTCGGCAGCGACCGTCTTGGCGGTCACCGTCGCCGGTAAGAGCGCCGTCAGGCTGGGTACCCGCTCACACCGGTGCTGGCCCACCGAGGTGCTCCAGCTGCCGAGCACGTTCACCTTGGCGATCAGGCACACCGACTCGGCCTGGTAGACGACGGCACACGCCCAGACCGCGCCGTCGGCCTGCAGCTTGGCGCAGCCCACGGTGGGCGCGTGCTGGCGGGCCGCCACCTGGTGCTCGAGCGTCGTCTGGCCGATGCGCTGGTGGACGCGCAGCACCCAGTAACCGGTCGCGCCCACCACCAGGACGGCGAGGACGATTCGGGTCAGCCATCGGTGGGAGTGAAGCGCGGCGCGGACCGGTGAGCGCTCGGGATCGGGCCGGCGCGACGGTCCCGGCGGATAGCCGGGGGGATACGCGGGCAGCTCGGGCGGGGCGGGCGCCTGCGGCTCGCCGGCCACCGTCTCCGGCTCGGCGACCTCGGGAGGAGGCTGTTCGGGCGCGGCGACCTCGGCGGGCGCGGGCCGCTCGATCCTCGGCGGCAGCCCGACGACCGGCTCGCGCTCGATCCGCGGCGGCAGGACGACCGGTCGCTCGCGCTCGATCCGCGGCGGCAGGCCCGGCATCCGCTCACGCTCGATCCGCGGCGGCAGGCCGGGGGTGGGCGCGCGCTCGATCCGCGGCGGCACCCCCGGCGCGGAGGCGGGCTGCTCCGGGACGACGGACGACCCGGCGTCGGGCTCCGCTGCGTGCCCGGTCAGGGGCGGCAGGGCGTGCGCGGACGCCTGGCCCACCTGGCCATTCTCGTCCGCCTGCCTGCGTCGTGTGCGGCCCCCGAGACTCCCCGCAGTCCCGGTTACGGCCAGGACGGCGCGACGGGCCCGGCCCAGCAGCTGGTCTCGTGACACATGGGAACTTTACGCGCTGTCTGCCAAAGACCCCCGAAACACCGCATCCGGACACCCCAAACAGGGGGTCTGGAGCACTCCTATGCGGTGATCAGCGCCACGTCGTCATGCACGTCGCCGACGGCCGGAACGACGTCAAGAACGCTCTCGCGGGCGCAGTAGCGCACGTCGTCGGCGAGGTCGGCGGCGCGCAGGTTGCGGGCGCTGCGCGATGCCCCCAGCCCCTCCGCCGCGGACGGGAACGCCGCCGCGATCGCCTCGGCGGCCTGGGCCGCGTCGCTCGCCTCCCACTCGGCCAGCCAGACGCGCAGCTCGGACACGAAGCGGCCGGCGGTGTAGGCGTCGTCGAGGGCGAACTCGCCGAGCACGCCGGCGCACTGCACGAGCACCGCGCCCTTCGACTGGCGCGCGAGCCGCGCCGCGGCCGCGGCGCACGCGGTCAGGTTGGCGATGCTCCCGATCAGCACGGTGTCGGCGCCGGCCGCTGCGGCGACGACGGCGCGCGTCCCGTTCGTCGTCGAGAGGACGAGGGTCTGGCCGAGCGGCTCGCCGTCGGCGAACTCCCGCGGCGAGTTGCCGAGGTCGAAGCCGTCCGGCCGGACGCACTCGCGCTCGCCGGCGAGCACCGTGCCGTCACCGAGGCGCCCGGCCAGGTCGCGGGCGTGATCGAGTCCCGCGCATGCGAGCACGCGCGGGTAGCCCTGCGCGAGCGCATGGGCGATGGTCGTCGTCGCCCGCAGCACATCGATGACGATGGCGACCGCCGCCTCAGGCGGCTCGCCCGGCGTGAACCGAACGTCGATCCTCATTACTCTGCGAGAACCGCCTGGGCTGCTGCCAGGCGTGCGATGGGCACGCGGAAGGGCGAGCACGACACGTAGTTCAGGCCGGCCCGGTGGCAGAAGGCGATCGAGTCGGGGTCGCCGCCGTGCTCGCCGCAGATGCCCATTCTGATATCCGGCTTCACCGACCGCGCCTTCTGGACGGCCATCGCCACCAGCGCGCGCACGCCTTCGTCCATCGTTTCGAACGGGTTTTGGCGCAGCACGCCGTCCTCGAGGTAGACGGTCAGGAACTTGCCCTCGGCGTCGTCACGCGAGAACGCGAGCGCCGTCTGGGTGAGGTCGTTCGTCCCGAACGAGAAGAAGTCGGAGTACTCCGCGATCTGGTCGGCGAGCAGCGCGGCACGCGGGATCTCGATCATGCTGCCGATGAGGATGTTGAGGCCGGTACCTCCCTCCTCCTCGATCACCCGCTCGGTCAGGACGCGCAGCCGCCGCAGCTCCTCGGTGAACGCGATCAGCGGATGCATGATCTCGACCTGCGTGGCGCTGACCGCGAGGGCGGCCCGCACGATGGCGCGCACCTGCATCTCGTAGATCTCGGGATAGAGGATGCCCAGGCGACAGCCGCGCGTGCCGAGCATCGGGTTGACCTCGTGCAGGGCCTTGACCCGTGCAACCAGCCGCTCCTGGCCCGGGCCGATCTCCTCGAGCGAGGGCAGGAACTCGTGGAGCGGCGGGTCGAGCAGCCTGATCGTGACCGGGAAGCCGGCCATCGCCTTCAGGATGCCCTCGAAGTCGGATTGCTGGAACGGCAGCAGGCGGTCGAGCGCGGCGCGGCGGCCGGTCTCGTCGGAGGCGAGGATCATCTGCCGCATCACGGGCAGCCGCTCGTCGCCGAAGAACATGTGCTCGGTGCGGCACAGGCCGATGCCCTCGGCGCCGAACTCGCGCGCGCGGATGGCGTCCTCGGGCGTGTCGGCGTTCGCCTCGACGCCCAGCCGGCGGATGTCGTCGGCCCACCCTGTGATGGCACGGAAGTCCTCGTTGATCTGCGGCGGCACGAGCTGCACCGCGCCCCGGATCACGAGCCCGCGGCCGCCATCGACCGAGATCTCGTCGCCTTCCGAGATCGTCGTGCCGTTCACCGTGAAGTTGCGGGCGGCCACGTCGATCTGGAGCGACTCGACCCCGCACACGCAGGGCTTGCCCATGCCGCGGGCGACGACGGCGGCGTGCGACGTCATGCCGCCGTGGGCCGTGACGACGGCCTGGGCCTGGATCACGCCGTGGATGTCGTCGGGCGTCGTCTCCCAGCGCACGAGGATCACCGACTCGCCGGCCCGGCCGCGCGTCTCGGCGGTGTCGGCGTCGAACACGGCCTTCCCGACCGCCGCGCCCGGTGAGGCGTTCAGGCCGGTCGCGAGCACGTCGTAGTGGGCGCTTGGGTCGATGCCGGGGTGCAGCAGCTGGTCGAGCTGCGCCGGGTCGATCCTGCCGATCGCCGCGCGATTGTCGAGCACGCCCTCTTCCACCAGGTCGCGGGCGATGTGCACCGCGGCCTGTGCCGTGCGCTTGCCCGTACGCGTCTGCAGGATGTAGAGCGTGCCATGCTCGATCGTGAACTCGACGTCCTGCATCTCCTTGTAGTGCGCCTCGAGCCGGTCCATCGCGTCGCGCAGGCCCGCGAACGCGTCGGGCGTGACCTCGGCGAGCTCGGCCAGCGGCCGCGGCGTTCGGATCCCGGCGACCACGTCCTCGCCCTGTGCGTTCACGAGGAACTCGCCGTAGAGCTCGCGCTCGCCGGTCGACGGGTTGCGGGTGAACGCGACGCCGGTGGCGCTCGTCGAGCCCATGTTGCCGAACACCATCTGGCCGACGTTCACGGCCGTCCCGAGGTCGTCGGGGATGTTGTCGTGGCGGCGGTAGGTGATGGCGCGCGGGGTGTTCCACGAACGGAACACGGCCGCGACGGAGCGTTCGAGCTGCTCGGTCGGAGCCTGCGGGAAGTCCTCGCCGGTGCCCGAGCGGTAGATGCCGCGGAACGTGTCGAGCAGGCGGCGCAGGTCGTCGGCGTCGAGGTCGACGTCGGACCGCACGCCCCGGTCGAGCTTGGCCCGGTCGAGCGCGTCCTCGAACAGGTGGCCGTCGACCCCCATCACGACGTCGCCAAACATCTGCACGAAGCGGCGGTAGGAGTCGAGCGCGAAGCGCTCGTCGCCGCTCCTGCGCGCCAGGCCCTCGACCGAGCGGTCGTTCAGGCCCAGGTTCAGGATCGTGTCCATCATCCCCGGCATCGACACCGGCGAGCCCGATCGCACCGAGACGAGCAGCGGGTCGGAGGGGTCGCCGAGCGTCTTCCCAACGCGTTCCTGGAGGGTCGCGAGATGCTCGGCCACCTGCTCGCGCAGCCCGTCCGGCCACGTTCCACCGGCGCCCAGGTAGTCGAGGCATGCGGCCGTGGTGATCGTGAACCCGTCGGGTACCGGCAACCCGATGGAGGTCATTTCGGCGAGGTTCGCGCCCTTACCGCCGAGGAGGTCGCGCATGTCCTTCGAGCCCTCGGAGAAGTCATAGACATACCGGGCCACGGTCGGCAGCATAGACGCGATCCGCAGGGAGACCAGATATCGGGTCCGGGGCGTGCGGTAAGGTGGACGGATGCCGCAGCAGAGCGTCACCTGCGAGTGCGGCCGGCCCGATTGCCACGCCTCGCTCGACGTCAGCCCCGACGAGGCTCGCCGCCTGCACGGCGAGGGCGTGCGGCTGATCGCACCGGGGCACGTCACCGGCCGCCCGGAGGAGGTCGTCGTCGCACGCGGAGACGTGCACTGGGTGGTGCGCGACGTCGACCCCGTGGACGAGGCCTCGATGGAGTCCTTCCCCGCCAGCGACCCGCCGGCGTGGCCCGACTGACGCTGCGCCCGCTCGCCGACGGCGACGGCCAGGAGCTCCTGCGCATCCTCGAGACGCCCGCCGTCGCCCGCTGGTGGGACGAGCCCGATGAGGGGTTTCCGTTCACCGACGATCCCGAGGCGACCCGGCTCGTGATCGACGTCGACGGCGCCGTTGCCGGGATGATCCAGTACGCCGAGGACCTGCAGCCGAAGTACCACAGCGCGTCGGTCGACCTCTTCCTCGACCCGGCGCTGCACGGACGCGGGTTCGGCACAGAGGCGGTCAGGCGGGTCGTGCGGCATCTGATCGACGAGCGCGGCCACCACCGGATCACGATCGATCCCGCGACGACGAACGCCGCCGCGATCCGCGCCTACGAGAAGGCCGGCTTCCGCCCGGTAGGCGTCATGCGGAGCTACGAGCGCGACGCCGGCGGGGCCGGGTGGCACGACGGCCTGCTGATGGAACTCATCGCCGACGATCTGAGAGCCTGACCGTGGGGACTGTCCCCATGGGGACAGTCCCCGGTTCTTGGGTCGAGACCAGCTGGCTCAGTCGCCGGTCGGGACGACGCCGGCCGGCTCGACCATGACGATCACGGTGCGGGTCGGGGCGCTCGTCTTGTGCGACACGCCCATAGGCACCGTGAAGCCCTGGTGCGGGCGCAGCCGGACGGTGTCGGAGCCCTCGAGCTCGATCACGAGCTCGCCCTCGAGCACCAGGAAGAACTCGTCCTCGGCGTCGTGCTTGTGCCAGTGGAAGTCGCCCTCGATCACGCCGAGGCGCACGACCGACTGGTTCACGCTCGTCAGCGTCTGATTGAACCAGGGCTCGTGGGCGGCCGCCTCCGCGCCGACGTCGATCGGGACGAGCTGGCCGTACTTGTCATCGAGGTTGATGTCGTAGCCGTCGCTCACGTCGCTCCGCGGGCACCCTCGAGCGACGCCCGCCGGCGCTCGTCGACGAGCTCGGCGACCCGGGCGGCGGTCTCCTCGATCGCGAGGCCCGTCACGTCGATCACGGGACAGCCGAGCCGGCGGTGCAGCGCGCGTGTGAACTCGAGCTCCTCGTAGATCTCCGCCAGGTCGGCGTAGCGCGCCCCGGCGCCGGCGAGCGTGCGCACGCGCCTGCGCCGGATGCCGGCGAGCTGCTCGGCATCGATGGTCAGCCCGACCAGCTTCCACGGATCGACCGTGAAGAGCACCGGAGGCGGGTCGACACCGCGGACGATCGGCACGTTCGCAGCCATGTACCCGAGGTACCCGAGGTGCATCGAGGTCGGCGTCTTCGACGTGCGCGACACGCCGAGCAGCACGATCTCGGCCTGGTGCAGGTCGTCGGCGCCGCGGCCGTCGTCGTGCTTGACCGCGAACTCGATCGCCGCGATGCGGCGGAAGTACTGGGCGTCGAGCGGCGCGCTTCGGCCCGGGACGAGCGACGCCTCACGGCCCGACGCCGTCGTGATCGCGTTCAGCGCCGGGCCGAGCACGTCGTGGACGACCAGGCGGCTCGCGTGGGCGATCTCGACCATCGCCTCGCGCAGCGCCGGGTCGACGAGCGTGTAGAACACCGCCGCGCGGCGGCCGGTGGCCGACTCGAGCGCCCGCGCGAGCTGCTCGCGCGACTGCACCCGAGCGTGCCGGATCATCTCGATCTCGGTGTCGACAAACTGGCTCTGCGCGGCTCTGCCCACCCGCGCGGCCGTGTCCCCGGTGGAGTCGGACACGATATGGATCTCGAGCCGGTCGGACACTGTGAGGGATCCTATCCCGGTAACTGCGTGAAATCGGCGCAGCGGCGAAGCGCCGCGGCCACGTTTGCGACCAGCGTCAGCCGGTTTCGCCGTACCGCGTCGTCCGGAGCCATCACGAGCACGTCCTCGAAGAAGCGGTTGACGACGGGCGCGAGCACGGCCGCCGCGGCCAGCGTCTGCGGTGGGTCGGCCAGCGCGTGGGCGAGGTCGCGCTCGGCGCTGTCCTTGAGGAGCGCCTCGTCCACGGCCCCCGCAGGCGTGTCTGCGGCGATGCGCACGCACCGCCCGTAGGCGTCGCGCACGGCGTCGCGGTCGGGGCCGGCGAACGCGTGCAGCGCCCGCGCCCGGGCGGCGACGTCGACGGGCTCGGTCGCGCCGGAGCCGCGGGCGGCGCGCAGCTCCTCGACGGTGACGCCCTCGTCGAGCAGCAGCGGCTCGAGGCGGTCGAGCACGAAGTCGGTCGCCCGCTCACCGAGCAGCTCGGCAGGATCGAGCAGGTAGCCGCGCGCGAGCGCGATCGCCACGACACCGGCGGCCGCACGCCGAAGCCCGAACGGGTCGCGGCTCCCGGTCGGCTCCATGCCGAGCCGGAACGCCACCGCCAGCGTGTCGGCCTTGTCGGCGATCGCGAGCACGGCCCCGGCGGCGCTCGCCGGCAGCTCGCCGCCTGCCTCGACCGGGCGGTGGTGATCCTCGATCGCCGCGCAGACCGCCTCTTCTTCGCCCGCCGCGCGGGCGTACACCGAGCCGGCGTAGCCCTCCAGCGCGGCGAACTCGCTCACGAGGCCCGACACGAGGTCGGCCTTGCACAGCGCCGCCGCCCGCACCGCGGCGTCGCGCACGTCGGCCGCAAGGTCGTTGCGCTCGCAGAGCCGGCGGACGATCGGATCGAGCCGCGCCACCTTGTCGGCGATCGAGCCGGATCCCTCCAGGAAGCTGACGCGGCCGAGCTCGGCGGCCATGGCCCCGATACCGCGCTCCAGGTCGCGGCGATAGGCGAACGCGGCGTCGTCGAGCCGGCCGACGAGCACCTCCTCGTTTCCGGCCCGCACGACGTCGGGGTCGCCGCCGTTTCCGACGAACAGGAACCGCGGCTCCAGGTCGGCGCCGACGCGGCGCACCGGGAAGTAGCGCTGGTGCGACTGCATCGCGGTCACCACCACGCGCTCGGGCAGCTCGAGATAGCGCTCGTCGAACCGGCCCTGGAGCACCACCGGCCACTCCACCAGGTACACGACCTCGTCGAGCTTTCCGCCCGGATCCTTCCACGGGCCGGCGGCGTCGAGACCGGCGACGATCACCGATCGCCGCTCGCCGGCGTCGGCCATCGCCCGCACCGCGCGCAGGTCTTCCAGGTAGGTCGCGGCGGTGCCGAGGCGGGCGTGGCCACCCTCGTATCGGTGCCCGTAGGTCGTCTCGCCGCTCGTGAGCCCCATCAGCCGCATCGGCACGACCGCGTCGTCGAGCTTGACGACGAGCCAGCGCACCGGTCGCGAGAACCGGCCGCCGTCGAACCGCATCGTCTTCGAGAACTGGATCCCCTCGACGAGCGCCGAGACGATGTCGGGGACCAGATCCGCGAGCGGCGTCGGGCTGCCCTCCGAGATCGCCCACACGAACCCGTCGCGATGCTCGAGGCCGGCCGGTTCGAGGCCATGCTTGCGCGCGAAGCCCGCCAGCGCCTGCTCGGGCGCGTCGGCGCGCGGGCCACGCGCCTCGGAGCGTTCGGCCGGCCGCTCGTCGGGGAGCCCGAGCGCGATCGCGGCCAGCCTCCTCGGAGCGACGTGGATGCGGCGCTCGGTGGCAGTGATCCCGGCGCGCGCGAGGGCCGCGTCGAGCAGGCCGGGCATCTGCGCCTCGGCCTGGCGGCAGGCGGCCGCGGGCAGCTCCTCGCACCCGACCTCGACGAGCAGATCAGGCACCGGCCTCCTCCACCTCGAGGTAGATCCGGGCGACCGCCTGGGCCAGCCTGCGCATGCGCAGGATGTAGCCGGCCCGGTCGGTGACGGCGATCGCGCGGCGGGCGTCGAGCAGGTTGAACGCGTGCGAGCACTTCAGCACGTAGTCGTATGCCGGCAGTGGCAGGCGGGCGTCGAGGCAGCGGCGCGCCTCGGCCTCGTAGTCGTCGAAGTGGCGCGCGTGCACCTCGACGTCGGCGAGCTCGTAGTTGTAGATGGACATCTGGCGCTCGTTCTGGAGCAGCACGTCGCTCCAGCGCGTGTCCGGCGACCACCACATGTCCTGGGCGCGGCGCACGCCTTGCAGGTACATGCACAGGCGCTCGGTGCCGTAGGCGAGCTCGACCGAGATGGGGTCGAGATCGATGCCGCCGGCCTGCTGGAAGTAGGTGAACTGGGTGATCTCCATCCCGTCCATCCACACCTCCCAGCCGAGCCCGGCGGCGCCCAGGGACGGGTTCTCCCAGTTGTCCTCGACGAAGCGCACGTCATGCCGCGGGACGTCGATCCCGATCGCCTGGAGCGACGCCAGGTAGAGGTCCTGCACGTCGGCCGGAGCGGGCTTCAAGATCACCTGATACTGGTAGAACTGCTGGAACCGGAACGGGTTCTCGCCGTAGCGGCCGTCGTCCGGCCGGATCGACGGCTCGACGTAGCCCGTGCGCCACGGCTTGGGGCCGAGCACGCGCAGGAACGTGGCCGGGTTCGACGTGCCCGCGCCGACCTCGGTGTGGTACGGCTGCATGATGGTGCAGCCCTGCTCCTCCCAGTAGGCCTGGAGCGCCGCGAGCATGCCCTGGAAGGTGTGCGCCATCGCGGCCGCAAGCTATCAGCCGGGCGGGCGTGAGGGGCCGGATCAGGCCTGCAACGTGCGCATGCGGAAGCCGCCGTGATGGGCGTAGGTCGTCTCGACCACCCGCACCGCATCGGCCGCCGCGGCCGGCTCGAGCGGACCGGGCCGAAGCGGCCGCTCGATCAGCCCCTCGATCGCCTCCAGGCTGCCCGGGCGCAGCCGGAACCCGTCGGCATCGCCGGTGCAGAACTCGCACACGGCGCCGCCGGCCGCCGCCGAGTATCCGACGAGCGGCCCGTCACGGCCGCACGACGCGCACGAGGTCAGGTGCGGCAGGTAGCCCGCGAGAAGCAGGAGCTTCAGCTGGAACCCGACCGCCAGGCCGTCCTGCGCCGGCCGGCCCGCGTCCGGCATCGGCCCGTCGAGGATTTCGAGGAAGCGGACGAGGCCCTCGAAGACGCGCGGCTGCCGCTCGGGCTCGGGGTGCAGCTTCAGCACCGCCTCGGCGCCGATCAGCGCCACCGCCAGCGGATAGGGCCGCTCGCGCACCGCGGCGTGGGCCGAGACGATGTCCGCGCCCGACACGGTGTGCAGCTCACCGCGGCCCTCGTGCAGCATGAGCGCCGCCCGCGTGAGCGGCTCGAGCCTGCCGCCGAACCGCGACGTCGTCTTGCGCACGCCCTTCGCGATCGCGTTCACGCGGCCGCGCTCGGCGGTGTAGAGATGCAGGATGCGGTCGGCCTCACCGAAGCGCATCGAGCGCAGGACGATCGCGTCGGCGCGGTAGGTGCGTCCCATCCGGCCAGTGTATGGGCGAGGGCGGCGGGACGGCCAAATGGCACACACGGAGGGTGCCAAGTGGCGTACCTGGGCTCCGGGCAATTGGCCGCCGCGCGAACGGCCAACTGGCCGGCTAAGCCGCCTCGATGCGCCCCGCACCCTTGTCCGAGAGCGCGTCGATGCGCGCGGCGACGGCCGCGGGTGCATCGGTGGTCTCGATCACCTCACCGAGATCCGCCAGGCCGCGCTCCATCGACCGGTAGCACTCGACGACGCGCTCGCCGAGCCGCGCGCGGTCGGAGCGGGTGCGCTCCCGCTCGAGGACGACCGCGAGCGGCGCCCAGAGCGTGAACAGGAAGACGGGTGCGGCAGCCGTATAGGCGCCGAGGAACCGCTCGATGTGGACGCGCTCCTCGAAGCAGTATTCGAAGACGACCAGCGCGTACCCAGCGCGGACGAAGTTGGATGCGAGGGTGGCGCCGTTCTCGTAGCCGAGCCCCTGCGCGGTGGCCGCGGGCTCGCGGGTGACGATGAACCCGGCAAGCGCGTCCCCTTCGATGCAGACGCCGTTCGCCGACCGGCCCGCCAGGAGCCGGCCGACCGTGCTCTTGCCGGTGCCGGCGGGCCCGTTCAGCACGACGACCCGTTGACCGCCGCCATCACGCTTCGGATCGCCCACCCGCCGATCCTATGCCGCGCTATGGTCGCCCGCATGCCCGGGATCGCCGTCCGTCCCGTCCTGCCGGACGAGTTCGCGGCCCTCGGCGACCTCACCGTGGCCGCCTACCGCGCCGTGCCGGGAGGCAGCACCTCGGCCGGGTACGAGGAGACGCTGCGCGACGTGGCAGCCCGCGCACGCGACGCCGACGTAGTGGTCGCGGTCGCGCCCGACGGTACCCTGCTCGGCGGCGTCACCTACATCCCGGGGCCAGGCCCCTACGCGGCGTTCGACGGCGAGGACGAGGCCGGCATCCGCATGCTCGCCGTTTCGCCTGCTGCCCAGGGCCAGGGCCTCGGCCGCCGGCTCGTGTCGGAGTGCATCGAGCGCGCGGCCGCCGCAGGGAAGGCCCGCATCGTCCTGCACACGACGGCATCGATGACCGCCGCCCAGTCGCTCTACGCCGCTCTCGGATTCGAGCGCGCGCCCGGGCGCGACCTCGACCCGTCGTCGCGGACGCATCTGATCGCCTACACGCGCGCGATCGAGCCGTGCACAGGCCTCACACCGGGTCCGTCAGCTCCCTGACCTCGCCGTCCGGCAGTGCCGCGATCAGCTCGCCGGTGCTCACCTCGAACACCGCCTTTGGCGTGCCCGCGGCGCACCACACCGTCTCGAACCGCCGCAGCGACGCGTCCACCAGCGTGCGCAGCGGCTGCGGGTGCCCGAGCGGAGGCACCCCGCCGATGGCGCAGCCCGTCGCCGCGCGCACCTGATCGGGCGTCGCCCGCTTCACGCCCAGGCCGGCCGTGTCCACCCGGCGGTCGCCGGCGCACAGCACGAGCAGCGGGCCGTCGCCGTCGACGAACACGAGCGACTTCACGATCTGGCCGAGCTCGCAGCCTGCCGTCGCCGCCGCCTCCTCGGCGGTGCGGCTCGACTCCGCATGCTCGACGACGGTGACATCGAGGCCGGCGGCGGCCAGCAGCCCGGCTACGCGACCGGCGGTCGGGTGCAACGTGGACACAGGTGGGTCCCCCTCTGAGCGACTCGGATCTTCTCGATTGGCGTACCACAGCGGAAGCACGGCTCGCCGGTGCGCGCGTAGACGGCGAACCGCTCCTGCATCCCCCCACGCTCGCCGTCGACGTCACGATAGTCACGGATGCTGGCGCCGCGGGAGTCGATGCCGCGCTCGAGGGCGTCGACCACCGCGGCGTGCAGCCGCCGCGCCTCGGCCGCCGTCAGCCCGCCTCCCGGCCGCAGCGGATGGATGCGCGCCTGCCACAGCGCCTCGTCGGCATAGATGTTGCCAACCCCGGCGACGATTCCCTGGTGCAGCAGGAGCGCCTTCACCGGCGCACGCCGCCCGGCGAGGTCGGCCCGCAGCCGCTTTGGCGTCCAGTCGGGCGAGAGCGGCTCCGGCCCTGCCCGGAGGCGCAGGTACTCGTCGAGGCCTCCCGGCTCGATCAGCCGCATCGTCCCGAACCTGCGCTGGTCGCGGTAGACGAGCGTCGAGCCGTCGTCCAGGTCGAAGACCGCCCGGATGTGCTCGGGCAGCGGCTCGGGCGACTCCGGCGGCCGGTGATGGAACCACCCGGTCATGCGGAGGTGCACGACGAGGGTGCGCCCCGTGGCGAACTCGAAGAGCAGGTACTTGCCCCGGCGGCCGACGCCCGTGAACCGCTCGCCGCCCAGCTCGAGGTTCACCTCGAGGGGGTCAAGCGGCGCCGTCAGGCGGCCGTCGCGGATGTCGGCGGCGGCGATCGCACGCCCCACCAGCCGCGGCGCAAGGCCGCGACGAACGGTCTCGACCTCGGGCAGCTCGGGCATCGCAGCAGCTTAGAGGCCCGCAACGTGAGCCCCGACACGTCGCCGCCCGGCGGGACTGAACCGTTTCCGCAGGCGGCACGAATGGCTGACCGACGCGGCGCGATGGACGCCGCGGACAGGGATGGGGAAAGGAGCTACCGAATGACGGATATCACAGCACGACCGGTGAGCCGCGGCTCGCTGCTTCGCAATGTCGGGGCGGCCGGCGCGGGAGTCATGCTCGGCGGAGGGCTGCTCTCGGCAGCGACCGCTCGCGCAGCGGGCGGGGTGACGTCGGGTGACATCGACATCCTGATCGCCGCCGAGATCGCCGAGGCGCTCGCGGTGACGACCTACACGCACATCATCGAGCAGGCGCCGTTCTTCAAGCACCTCGCCTCCGATGACCAGGGCTACCTCAAGGCGGCCCGCCAGGAGGAGATGTCGCACTACGCGCTGGAGGCGTCGGTGACCGGCAAGCCCTCGCCGTTCACGACGTTCTACTACCCGCACGGCATGTTCCGGAGCTCACAGACCACGCTCAACACGCTGGTCACGCTCGAGGACGCGTTCATCGCCGCCTACCTGGTCGGTGTGCGCAACTTCTCGAGCTCCGACCTGCGCGTCACCTCGGCCCGGATCATGGGCATCGAGAGCGACCACCGTACGCTCGCGCGCGTCCTCGGCCCCGACGTGCTCAAGCGCGACGGCGGCCCGATCGAGCACATCACCGGCGCCCAGGGAGTCGCCGAGGATGTCGACCCGCCGAACAACAACGGGTACGAGCGCACGCTCAAGTGGACGAACATCGGCCAGGCCGTGACGGCCCTGACGCCGTTCGTCGACGAGGCGGCCGCGAAGAAGGCCGGCTTCGACACGAAGCGCAAGTTCCACTTCCACCCGTTCACCCCGCATCTGCCCAACGAGCTGGGCGCCTTCCACGGGTTCGGGGGCTAGGTGGGCTCGCGGGTGCGCGACGTGACCCCCTCCGTTGTCGCGCACCCGCAGCTCATCAACCTCTGATCTCGATCACGACCGGCGGCGGCTCATACGGGCCGTCGCCGATCTCGAAACACGCCGCGATCTCTGCGGTCTCCACGTCGGCCGGCGAGCGGGCGTGCACGGTGCAGATGGGCTCCCCGTGCTCGACCCGCTCGCCGGCTTTGGCCTGGATCACGAGCCCGACGGCGTGGTCGACCGCGTCCTCCTTGCGGGCGCGGCCCGCACCCAGCCGCATCGCTGCCTCGCCCAGCCGCAGGGCATGGCAGGAGCGCACGACGCCGCTTCGCGGGGCGGGCACCGTCGCGACGGTCGGCGCCTGCGGCAGGGGCGCATCGGGATCGCCGCCCTGGGCGGCGATCCAGCGCCGGTAGGCGGCGAGCGCCGCGCCGGACCGAAGCGCCGCCTCGACGGCGGCGCGATCGTCCGTCATGATCGCCGCCGCCTCGACGCACAGCGACACCAGATCGTCCGGGCCGCGGCCGCTCAGGGTCTCCACCGCCTCGGCCACCTCGAGCGCGTTTCCGACCGCCCGCCCAAGCGGCTCGTCCATCCGGGTGAGCATGCACGTCGTCGGCAGCCCCGACGCGGCGCCGAGGGCGATCATCGCGTCGGACAGCTCGCGCGCGCTCGCCAGGTCGGGCATGAACGCGCCCTCGCCGACCTTCACGTCGAGCACGAGCCGCGACGCGCCCGATGCAACCTTCTTCGACATGATGCTCGTGGCGATCAGCGGCACGCTCTGCACGGTCGCCGTCACGTCGCGGAGGGCGTACATGCGCCGGTCGGCGGGCACGAGGTCGGCGGTCTGCCCGGCGACGGCGATGCCCACGGTGCGCACCTGCTCGACGAGCCGCTCCGGCTCCAGGTCGACCTGGAAGCCCGGGATCGACTCGAGCTTGTCGAGCGTGCCGCCGGTGTGGCCGAGACCGCGGCCCGAGAGCTTGGCCACCGGCACCCCGCAGGCCGCGACGAGCGGCGCCACGACCAGCGTCGTCTTGTCGCCCACGCCTCCGGTCGAGTGCTTGTCGGCGACGGGCCGCCCCACCGGCGACATGTCGAGCCGCTCGCCCGAGTCGACCATCGCCGCCATCAGATCGGCCGTCTCGCGCGCGCTCATCCCGCGCAGGACGACGGCCATCAGGAATGCCGCGAGCTGGTAGTCGGGGGTGTCCGCCGCGATCATCGCGGTGAGCTCGGCGGCCGAGAGCTCGCCGCCGTCGCGCTTGCGCGCGATCAGATCGACGATGCGGGCGCTCACAGCACCGGCGTGCCCGGCAGGTCGCCGGCGCGATCGGACACAAGCGTGCGCATCACCGTGGCGCCGACGTCGGCGAACGTGTCGCCGTCGTGGCGGCGGCTGATCATCGGCGCGCCGGGCATGTGGGCCACCAGGAGCGCGTGCTCGCGCGAGTGATCGGTCGACGGCGTCGTCGGGTCGCAGCCGTGGTCCGACGTGAGGATGAGCAGATCGCCGTGGTGCAGCGCCGCGAGCATGTCGGGCAGGCCGGCGTCGAACTCCTCGAGCGCGTCGGCGAAGCCGCGGGGGTCGTTTCGGTGCCCCCACAGCATGTCGGTCTCGACCAGGTTCACGAACACGAAGCTCGCGTCCGGGACGGTGCGCAGGAGCTCGGTCGTCACCGCGATCCCGTGCGCGTTGGAGGTCGTCGGTTTGGAGCTGTCGACGTCCTTGCCGGCGAAGATGTCGCCGATCTTGCCGACGCCGTGGACGGTCACGCCGCGCTCGCGCAGGTGGTGCAGGTAGTTCGGCCGAGGCGGCTCGAGCGAGAAGTCGTGCCGGCGCGGCGTGCGCACGTAGGCGCCGGGCTCGCCCTCGAACGGGCGGGCGATGACGCGCCCGACGGCGTTCTCGCCCACCAGGATCCCGCGCGCCGTCCGGCATGCTTCGTACAGCTCTTCGAGCGGCACCGTCGCTTCGTGCGCCGCGATCTGGAACACGCTGTCGGCCGACGTGTAGACGATCCAGGCGCCGGTGCGCTGGTGCTCCTCGCCGAGCCGCTCGATGATCTCGGTGCCCGAGGCGGCGACGTTTCCGATCACCGGCCGGCCGGTCGCCTGCGAGAACGCGTCGATGATGTCGTCCGGGAACCCGTGCGGGTAGGTCGGAAACGCGCGGGCGGTGACGATGCCCATCATCTCCCAATGCCCCGTCGTCGTGTCCATCCCCAGGCTGCGCTCGGCCAGGCGGCCGTGCACCGACGGCGCATCAGGGCGAGGCGGGCAGCCGCGCAGCGGCATGATGTTGCCCAGGCCGAGCGCCTGCATCGCCGGCACCTGAAGGCCGCCGACGGCGTCCGCGACGTGCGCGAGCGTCGAGGAGCCGGCCGTGCCGAAGTCGGCGGCGTCGGGCAGGTCGCCCACCCCCACCGCGTCCAGCACGATCACGCACGCCCGTGGCACCGGCGTACCCTACCGCTGGGAGCCCTAGGCCCGCGGGTGCGCTTTGAAGTAGGCCTTGCGCACATGGTCTGCGGAGACGTGCGTGTAGACCTGGGTCGTCTCGATGCTGGCGTGGCCGAGCATCTCCTGGACGCTGCGCAGGTCGCATCCGCCCTCGAGCAGATGGGTCGCGAACGAGTGGCGCAGCGTGTGCGGCGTGACGTCCTTGGTGATCCCGGCGTTGCGCGCGTGATCGCGCACGAGCTGGAACACGGCCTGGCGGGTGATGCCCTGCCCGCGGTGGTTCAGGAACAGGATGTCACCGCGCTGCAGCCGGCCCAGATACGGCCGTCCGCGCTGCAGGTAGATGCGCGCCGCCTCGGTCGAGCTCTTCCCCATCGGCACGACCCGCTGCTTGGCGCCCTTGCCGGTGCAGCGCACGACGCCCTCGGCGAGGTCGATGTCCGACACGCGCAGGGACACGAGCTCGGAGACGCGCAGCCCGGCGCCGTAGAGCAGCTCGAGCATCGCCCGGTCGCGCAGCCCGCGTGGCGAGGTGTCCGGCTGGGTGACGATCGCCTCGGCCTCGGCCTTGGTCAGCGGGTCGGGCAGGCTGCGCCCGAGCCGCGGCAGCGGCACCGTGCGGCCCGCGTCGGCGCGTCCACCCTCGCGGGCGCGATGCTTGAAGAACGCGCGTACGGCCGCCATCCTCCGGCGCACCGTCGCGGCCGAGAGGCCGCGGTCGCGCAGCGCGACGGCGTAGTCGTCAAGGATCCCGACCGGGATCGAATCCGGATCGACATGCTCGACGAAGTCTCCGAGGTCGATCAGGTCGCGCCGGTAGGCCTCGACCGTATGCGGCGACGCCCCACGCTCCAGCTGGAGGTGGGTCAGGAAGTCGCGTAGCTTGTTCTCGTACACACCCATGGCAGTCCCCGGTTTTCGCCACAAACCGACACGTTCCTGCCGGGCCGTGCCTCCGGCCCTCTCGTGAAGGATATGCCTTTCGTGCCGCCGCGTCCCAATCGAGTCACATTCGTCCCCAAGATGCCCGCTCTGCCGGAGCGTGTGCGCACCGCTCTCGTGCTCGCGCTGGTCGCGGTGGTGGCGATCGCGGCGGCCGCGGATGCGCTCGGCGGCAGGCACTCCCCACCGCCCGCGGCGGCCCGCACGACGCCCGCTGCGACCCGCCACCGTGAGCCTGCGGACCTGCCCCGGCCGCCGCACGGCCTGCTCCCGGGCTCGCTCTGGTACGCCGACACGGCCTGCCGGCTGCACCGCGTCGACCTCGCCACGGGCCACGACCGTCTGCTGACCGCATCGCGCGGGCACTGCCGCTTCTGGGTGTCGCCCGACCGCCGCGAGGTCGCGATGCACTCGGGACTCGCATACGTGCCGCCGCAGGCGGTCGAGCTTCTCGACGTGGCCACCGGTGCGATCACGGCGCCGTTCCGGCGGCCCGACCTCGCCCTCGCGCCGCCCGCGTGGAGCCCCGATTCGCGTACGCTCGTTGTCTGCGACGGCAGCCGCGGCCCGCCGGCGCTGCGCGCCTACCACCTGGCCGGCGGGGCGGTGACGACGCCGAGCGGAGAGGGGTGCGATCCCGGCTATGTCGGCGCGAAGCTCGCGTTCCGAGCCCTCGATCTCGTCACGCGCATCGGCCCGCACAGGATCGCGAACGCCCACACGCTGGCGGCGCTCCTTCACCGCGACGTCGAGCAGACGCCGGCGCCTGCGACCGTGGGCGGCGTGCTCGCAGTCCCGGCGACGACGATCACGCCCGCCGGAGGCGCGCCACCGGTGACGACGGTGGTGCTCTTCGACACGGCCGGCCATGTGATCGGGACGTGGGACACGGGTGGGCCGGCAACCAGCGTCGCGCTGCTCGATCGCGGCCGGGTGATCGCCGCGTCGAGGCGGGAGGGCGTCATCCTCGAGGACCGCCGAACCGGCAGCGTCGTTACCTCGGTCGGGGGCCGGCCGATCGTCTCCGCCGCGGTCTCGCCGCGCGGGGATGTGCTTGCGCTGGCTGACGGACACCGGGTCGTCTTTGCGAGCATGAACGGCCGCCCGGCCTTCGCGCTTCCGATCGCGACCCGCTGGATCGAGTGGACGCCCGCCGAACCGCGGCTACGGCGCGTTCTGCGGGGACACGATTCGCGTAAGTGATCCGGCGGCGGGAGCGCGTACATCGCAGTTGGCATTCGCAGCATCGGCCAATTGGCACCGGCGGGCGCCCCGAACGGCCGCCCGGTTAACCCGCTCGCGACCGCCTCAGGCGACGCGCAGCGGAAGCACCGTCTCGAGCGGCGTGTACCGCAGCCCGACGGCTTCGGCGACCGGCTCGCAGGTGACCTCGCCCGCAGCCACGTTCACGCCGAGCGCGAGCGCGGGATCTTCGGCGAGCGCCCGGTGCAGGCCCTTGTCGGCGATCGCCTCGACGTACGGCAGCGTGACGTTCGTGAGCGCCCAGGTCGACGTGATCGGCACCGCGCCGGGCATGTTCGCGACGCAGTAGTGGACGATGCCGTCGACCATGTAGGTCGGGTCGGAGTGCGTCGTCGGCCGTGAGGTCTCGAAGCAGCCGCCCTGGTCGATGGCCACGTCGACGAGCACCGAGCCGGGCTGCATCAGCCCGAGCATGTCGCGGGTGACCAGATGCGGCGCCTTGGCTCCGTGCACGAGGACGCCGCCGATGACGAGGTCGGCGGCCGGCAGCGCCTCGGCGATGGCATGCGTGCTGGACATCTGCATGAGCACCGTGCGGCCGAGGCTCACGTCGAGCTCGCGCATGCGGTCGACGCTGCGTTCGAACACGCTCACGTCGGCCTGCATCCCCTGGGCGATCAGCGCGGCGTTGTAGCCGACGATGCCGCCGCCGAGCACGAGCACCTTGGCGGGCAGGACGCCGGGCACTCCGCCCATCAGCCGCCCGCGGCCGCGCAGCGGCTTCATCAGGTAGTAGGCGCCCACCTGCGCCGAGAGCCGGCCGGCGACCTCGCTCATCGGCGCGAGCAGCGGCAGCCGGCCGTCGCGCGTCTCGACCGTCTCGTAGGCGATGCAGACCGCGCCCGTCTCGCACAGGCCGCGCGTCAGCTCCGGCGCGGCGGCGAGGTGCAGGTAGGTGAAGAGGATCTGGCCGGGCGAGAGCCGCTGGTACTCGCCGTCGAGCGGCTCCTTCACCTTCAGCACCATCTCGGCGTCGTTCCAGACGGAGTCGACATCGGTGATCGTCGCGCCCGCGGCCTCGTACTCCGCGTCGGGCATCGCGCTGCCCTCGCCCGCGCCCGTCTCGACCAGGATGTCGTGCCCGCGTTTGCGCAGCTCGACCACCCCGGCGGTCGTGAGCGCCACGCGCGACTCGTCCTGCTTGATCTCCTTGACGACGCCGATCCTCATGTCGTGCCTCCGTCCTCGTCGTGCTGCGAGTTTCCCCAACCAGACCCGCGGGCGGCCTCGATCAAACCCATCGTGACACCCAGCATCCCCTCGAGGTCGGCCACCGCGATGTGCTCGGAGGCCGTGTGGATCTCGGCCATGCCGTTGCACACGTTGACACACGTGACGCCGGCGGCGTTGAAGACGTTCGCGTCGGCGCCGCCGCCGGACTCGATGTAGGTCACCGGATAGCCGCAGCCGTCGAGTGCCGCCGACACCAGGCGCACCGCCTCGTGGGTGCGCGCGAGCCGGTAACCCTCGTACTCGGACACGATCCGCGTCTCGAGCTCACAGTCGGCCAGGTTGGCAGCGTAGGTGGCGGCATCGAGCATCGACTGCACCTGCTCTCGGAGGCGATCGGGCTCGCGGCTGCGCGCCTCGGCCCACACCCTGCACTCGGGCGGGACGATATTGCCCGCGACTCCGCCGCGGATCAGGCCGACGTTGGCGGTCGTCGCATCGTCGATGCGGCCGAGCGGCATGTCGGACACGGCGCGGGCGGCGGCGACGATCGCGCTTCGGCCCTCCTCGGGGGCGATGCCCGAGTGGGCGGCGCGGCCGAGGAACACCAGCTCGAGCGACTTCTGGGTCGGTGCCGCGAGCACGACGTTCCCGATCGGCGCGGCATGGTCGTAGCAGTAGCCCATCCGGGCGTGCAGCCGCGAGAGGTCAAACGCCTTGGCGCCGTGCAGGCCCACCTCTTCCATCGGCGTCAGCACGAGCTCGACCCCGGCATGGGGCGCGCCGCCGGCAAGCCGCGCGACCGCCTCGAGCATGACGGCGACGGCCGCCTTGTTGTCGGCGCCGAGGATGGTGTCGCGCCCGTTGACGATGATGCCGTTTCGCACCTCGGGCTCGATCGGGCCGTCGGCGGGCACCGTATCGAGGTGGGCGTTCAGGAAGATCGGCGTGCCCTCGCCGCCGTTGGCCGGCGCGAGCCGGCAGTGGATGTTGCCGATCTCCGAGCCCGTCCGCCCGCCGGAGTCGTCCTCGACCGGGTCGAGCCCCAGGCCGCGCAGGTAGCCGATCACGCGGTCGGCGACGGCCCGCTCCTTGCGCGGCGGGCTCGGGATTGCGGCGAGCTCGCAGAACAGATCGACGACGCCGCTTGCGGCAGCGCTCACCCGGGCGCCTCGATGCCGTAGAGCGGCCCGAACTTGCCCCACAGATAGCGCATGAACGGACCGTGCTCCAGCCGCGATCCCGTCACGCGGTGGATCAGGTCGTCGCCGTGGAGCAGGTAGCCGGGCCGGTGGATGTTCGTCCGCAGCCAGCCGAGCAGCGGCGCGAACTCGCCCCGCCCGACCTGCTCGTGGATGTCGGGCAGCTCGGCCGCGATCCGCTCCCACAGGATCGCCGAGTACAGGTTGCCGAGCGTGTATGTCGGGAAGTAGCCGAACGAGCCGCTCGACCAGTGCACGTCCTGGAGCACCCCGACGCCGGGATGCGGCGGCCGTACGCCGAGCCTGCGGTCGTAGGCCGCGTCCCACTCGCCGGGCAGATCGGCCGCCTCGAGGTCGCCGCGCAGCAGCGCCAGCTCGAGCTCGAACCGGATCATGATGTGCAGGTTGTAGGTGACCTCGTCGGCCTCGACCCGGATCAGGGACGGGTGCACGATGTTCACCGCCCGGTAGACGTCGTCGGGGGTCGCGCCCGCCATCGCCGCACCGAACATGTCGTGCATCACCGGCGTGTAGTGCTGCCAGAACGGCAGGCTGCGGCCGACCAGGTTCTCCCACAGCCGTGACTGCGACTCGTGCAGGCCGAGCGACGGCGCCTCGGCGATCGGCGTGTCCTCGTAGTCGGGATCGAACCCCTGGTCGTAGAGGCCGTGGCCGGCCTCGTGCATCGTCGACGCGACGGCCGAGAACGGGTCGGACTCGTCGATGCGCGTCGTCAGGCGGATGTCGTGCAGCGCGATCGTGGTCGTGAACGGATGCGCCGAGATGTCCTGGCGGCCCGCGTCGAGATCGAAGCCGATGTCGCGCAGGAGGCGCATGGTGAAGTCCCACTGAACTCCGTTCGAGAACGTGCGGCCGGCCAGCGCCGAGCTGCGCGGCCCCGTCTCGGCGATCGCCGCAAGCAGCGTCTGCAGGTCGTCGGCGAGGGCCGCGAACAGCGGCTCGACCCGGGCGGTGCGCATGCCCGGCTCGTAGGCCTCCATCAGCGCGTCGTAGGCCTCGCCGTCGTGTCCCAGCAGGTCGGCCTGCTCGCGCTTGAGGGCGACCATCTCCTCGACACACGGCCGGAACCGGTCCCAATCGCCCGCGGCCCGCGCGGCCTCCCACACCGCCTGGCCGCGCGACCCGGCCAGGGCCAGGCGGCGCACGAGGTCATCCGGCAGGCGCACGGCCCGATCGCGGTCGTGGGCGAGGTTCCGCACCATCGCCGCACGGTGCTCGTCGAGCTCCGCCGACCGCGCCTCGTCGAGCAGCTCTCCGAGACGCGGATCGGTGAGCTGGCGGTGGCGGATGACGCGCAGGGTGGCGACGGCGCGTGCGCGTCCCTCGGCCCCCCGGCGCGGCATGAGCGTCTGCTGATCCCACGACAGGAGCGCGCTCATCCGCCCCAGGTCGGCGAGCTGATGCATGTGCCGGTCGAGCTCGGGCCAGTCCTCCATGCCGGTGCGCGCGCCCCTGGCCTACGCGGTGAGGTTCTCGGCCACCGACGTCGCGACCGTCTCGGCGGGGCGGCGTCCGCTGCGGGCGACGGCCGCCCCGACGAAGTCACGGAACAGCGGCTGCGGGCGGTTCGGGCGCGACTTGAACTCGGGATGGAACTGGCTGGCGCAGAACCATGGATGGTCCTGCAGCTCGATGATCTCGACCAGCCGCCCGTCGGGCGACGTGCCCGAGACGACGAGCCCGTGGGCCACGAGCTGCGGGCGCAGGCTGTTGTTCACCTCGTAGCGGTGCCGGTGGCGCTCGTAGACCACGGCCTCGCCGTAGGCCCGGTGCGCCACGGTGCCCTCCACCACCTTCACCGGATCGGATCCGAGCCGCATCGTCCCACCCATGTCCTCGACCTGCTTCTGCTCGGGCAGGAGGTCGATCACGGGATAGGGCGTCTCGGGGTCGAACTCGCTCGAGTTCGCGCCCTCGAGGCCGACCACGTGACGGGCGAACTCGACCACCGCGACCTGCATGCCCAGGCAGACGCCGAGGTACGGCACCGACTGCTCGCGGGCGAACCGGGCCGCCGCGATCTTGCCCTCGATGCCGCGGATCCCGAACCCGCCGGGGATGAGGATGCCGTCGACCTGCGACAGGCGCCGCTCTGCCTCGTCCCACGAGAGCGTCTCGGCGTCGACCCAGACGATCTCGAGCTTCGTGCCGTGATGGATACAGGCATGCCGCAGCGCCTCGACGACCGACAGGTAGGCGTCCTGCAGCTGGACGTACTTGCCGACCAGGGCGATCCGCACGACGCCCTCGGCGGCGTGGATGCGCTCGACCATGGCCTCCCACTCGCGCATGTCGGCCGGGCCGGTGACGAGGCCGAGCCGCTCGCACGCGAGCCGGTCGAGCCCCTCGGCCTGCATCATCAGCGGGATCGCGTAGATGTCGTCGGCGTCGGGGGCCGAGATCACGGCCTCGACGGACACGTCGGCGAAGAGCGCGATCTTCTCGCGCATGTCGCGTGACAGCGGCTGGCGCGACCGGCAGACGACGACGTCCGGCGCGATACCGATGCGGCGCAGCTCCTGCACCGAGTGCTGAGTCGGCTTCGTCTTCAGCTCGCCGGCGACGTCGATGAACGGGACGAGCGTGCAGTGGATGTACATCACGTTGTCGCGGCCGACCTGGTTTCGGAACTGGCGGATGGCCTCGAGGAACGGCAGGCTCTCGATGTCGCCCACCGTGCCGCCGATCTCGGTGATGATCACATCGACGTCGTGCGACTGGGCGGCCAGCTGCACGCGGCGCTTGATCTCGTCGGTGACGTGCGGGATGACCTGCACCGTCGAGCCCAGGTACTCGCCCTTGCGCTCGCGGCGGATGATCCGGTCGTACACCGAGCCCGTGGTGTGGTTCGAGTTGCGCGACAGGAACTCGTCGACGAACCGCTCGTAGTGGCCCAGGTCGAGGTCGGTCTCGGCCCCGTCCTCGGTCACGAACACCTCGCCGTGCTGGAACGGGCTCATCGTGCCCGGGTCGACGTTGATGTAGGGGTCGAACTTCTGGAGCGAGACCCGCAGGCCGCGTGACTTCAGCAGCCGCCCGAGCGACGCGGCGGTGATGCCCTTGCCGAGCGACGAGACGACGCCCCCCGTAACGAACACGTACTTGACCTGCCTGCTCACGCCTACGCCGCCTTTCGCCGCAGTGAACGCATACGGGAACTGGATCATACGCGAGCGCGGCGACGGACCCCGGTCCACGGCGGCTCCGGCCTCGTCGGGGCCGTGCTCAGCGCACGCCGCGGCAGGCGTCGGCGCACCGCCGGCACGCCTCGACGCAGGGCTCCATCCCCGCTCCCAGGCGGTCGCACGATGCCCCGCAGCGGTCGCACACCTCCGCGCAGAGCGCCGCCATCTGGTGGGCGAAGTCCGAGCTGCGCAGCATCATGTCGCGTGTCGCGTCACACACCTGCGCGCAGTCGAGCATCAGCCGCGAGTGCAGGAGGTGCGCAGACTCGCCCTTCTGCTGGAGGCCGTAGGACAGCGCCTCGATGCACGCCTGGTGGCAGTCGGTGGCCGCCGCGATCGCCGTTGCGAACCGCTCGCCCGCGCGTGTCGCCGTCAGGTGCTCGCTCATCGCTCCTCCGCTCTCGACTCTGGCCGACCGGTTAGGCATCATATTCACCGCCCATGCCTCCGCTTCCGCTCATCACCGACCGGCTCGAGATCCGCAGCCTGACCGCCGAGGACACCGACGGCCTGCAGCGCGTCTTCGGCGATCCCGAGGCGATGCGCTACATCGGCCGCAGCGGCAGCGCGCGCACACCGGCGCAGACGGCCGAGAGCGTCGCGGGGTACATCGCGTTCGAGCGCGAGCACGGGTACGGCCTGTGGGCGGCGACGCGGCGCGACGACGGCCGGATGATCGGCCTGTGCGGCCTGACGCTCGTCGAAGGCAAGGGCCCCGACGTCGAGGTCGTCTACGCGCTCGAGCAGCCCGCCTGGGGACTCGGCTACGCCACCGAGATGGCCGCCGCCTGCCTCGCCGCCGGCTTCGGCCCGTTCGGGCTCGATCGCATCATCGCCCTCTCCTACCCCATGAACGCCGCCTCGATCCGGGTCATGCACAAGTGCGGCATGCGCCCCGCCGGCACGCTCGAGGCCCACGGCCACGAGCTCGTCTGCTACGAGGCGTTCGCGCCTCGATGAGGTTGTCGACCACGTACAACGAGCGTACATACCTCGACGCGGTGGAGGGCTTCCAGACGCGACTGGCGGCTTCGACCCGGAGGGAGCACCCGAGCCGTCCGCCCGCGGCCTGAAGGAGCGGGCTCGTGGGGGAACCCTGGGTTCCCCCACGGGGACTACCCTCGCAGCGCCTCGGCGTGGCGGCGGGCGGCCTCGTCGCCCTCGTCCGCGCCGAGCATGCGGGCCAGCTCGTCGACCAGGTCGGCGTCGCCGAGGCGCACGATCGTCGTCGCCGTCGGGTCGCCGGGGAGCTTCTCGACCCGGAAGTGGGCGTCGGCGACGCCCGCGATCTGCGGCAGGTGCGTGATCACGAGCACCTGCGCAGACGTGGCCACCTGCTGCAGCTTGCCGGCCACCGCGCGGGCCGTGCGGCCGCCGATGCCGGCGTCGACCTCGTCCAGCAGCAGCACGCCGGGCCCCGAGGCGGTGCGTGCCGCGACCCGGATCGCAAGCGCGATCCGCGAGAGCTCGCCGCCGGACGCCGTCTCGGCGACCGGCCCGGCAGGTAGGCCCGGGTTCGCCGCCAGCTCGAGCACGGCGCGGTCGCCGCCGCGCGGGCCGACGTCGACGGGCTCGAGGAGCACTCCGAAGCGGGCGTCGGCCATGCCCAGATCGGCCAGCTCGGACTCGACGGCGCGCGCGAAGCCGGGCGCCGCCGCGGCCCTGGCGGTGGCCAGCGCATCGGCGCACGCGCGGGCACGGGCATCGGCGGCCTCGGCGGCCGCCGATAGCCGCTCGAGCTCGGCCGCGGAGCCGTCGAGCCGCTCGAGCGCCTCGCGGGCCTCGGCGGCCATCTCGAGCACCTCGGCGAGCGGCGCGGCGTAACGGCGTTCGAGCGCGGCGAACGCCTCGAGGCGGGCCCCGACGTGCTCGAGCCGGCCGGGATCGCCCTCGGCGCCGTCGACGAAGCCGCGCAGCTCGAGCGCGGCCTCCTGCAGGCGGGCAGCCGCATCGCGCAGCTCGGCGGCGACGTCGGCCAGCCGCGGCTCGTAGCCGCCCGCTCCCGCGAGGGCCTCACTCGCCTGCGCCGTCAGCAGCTGGGCGCCGTCGCCGTCGGCCGGGCTCAGGAGCTCGGCCGCCGCGGCGGCGGCCGCCGTCAGTTCGTCGAGGTGGCGCAGGCGCTCGCTCTCGGCCCGCAGCGCGGCGGGCTCGCCGGGCTCGACGGCCGCGGCGTCGGCCCGGCCGACGAGGTCTTCGAGGTCGAGCCTGCGGCGGGCGGCGTCGCTTGCCTGCGCGCGGGCCGCGGCCAGGTCTGCCTCGGCCGCGCGCCGCTCGCGCCACGCGAGCGCCATCGCGGCGAGCTGGTCGTCGCACCCGGCGTAGGCGTCGAGGAGCTCGAGCTGGCGCGACGGCTGGGCGAGCCGGCGGGCCTCGTGCTGCGACGACACCTCGAGCAGGCGCTCGCCGAGCGCCTCGAGGTCGGCGCGGGCGCACGTGCGGCCCCACACGAGCGCGCGGCTGCGGCCGCTCGGAAGCAGCCGCCGCGCAACGACGAGCGTGTCCTCGCCGTCGGGGCGCAGGTCGCGCACGGCCTCGAGCCCCGCCGTCTCGAAGAATCCGTCGGGCAGCTCGAACTCGGCCTCGACGTAGGCCTCCTCGGCGTGCGGCCCGATCAGGCCAGAGCCGGCCTGGGCGCCGGCCAGCAGGCCGATCGCCTCGGCCAGCATCGTCTTGCCGGCGCCGGTCTCGCCCGTGAGCACGTTCAGGCCCGGCACCGGCTCGAGGTCGGCGCGCTCGATCAGGGCGAGGTTCTCGATGTGGAGACGAAGGAGCATCGTCGTCACAGTATGCGGCCCACCGCGGACGAGGCCGGGCGCGGAATCACCTAGTGACCAAATGTCTCGAGATAGCGCCGGAAGAACGACGTGCCCGCGGTCCGGCCGAGCGTCGCCGAGGCGTCCGACTGGCGCACGTCCAGCACGCCGCCGGGCTCGACCAGGCCGGCCGTGTGGCCGTCGACGATCACCTGGACGGGCACGTCCGCCGAGCGGTTCTCGAGCTGCACGTGATGGGCGCGGCCGAGCACCATCGAGCGCGCGTGCAGCGAGTGCGGCGAGACGAAGGTGACCACGAAGCCGTCGGTGCCCCACGCGAGCACGGGACCGCCCGCCGAGAGGTTGTACGCCGTCGACCCGGTCGGCGTCGCCACGATCACGCCGTCACACCCGAGCACGCCGAGCGACTGGCCGTCGATGCGCCACTCGATGAGCGCCATCCGCCCCTGGACGGCGCTCGCGAGGACGACGTCGTTGATGCCCGTGACGCTCTCCGCGGCGGTCGTGGCGATGACGGTGGGAAGCTCGACCACCTCGAACGCGCCGCAGAACGCCCGCTGCAGCCCGTCCTCGAGGTCGTCCGCCTCGATGCTCGTCAGGAACCCGACCCGGCCGAAATTGACGCCGATCGAGGGCACGCCGGTGCCGATGTAGCGCTGCAGAGCACGCAGCATCGTGCCGTCGCCGCCGAGGACGACGGCCAGGTCGGGGTCGGCCTCGCCCTCGCCGCCCACATCGACGCCGCAGCCCGAGGCCACGTCGCGCAGGCGCTGCGGTGCGTCGCCGATCACGTCGGGCTTGCCGTGGGTGATCAGCGCGATGCGCTGCACCGCAGCACGATCAGGCACCGGCAACGGCGTCTGCGATCGCTCGTTCGACATCGACTCGTCCCTCCTGCGCCGCCGGATGCCCGGCCGCGGCCATATGCACGACGTACTCGCGATTCCCGGCAGGCCCCGGGTGACAAGAATCGCACACGCCGAGCAGATGCGCCCCCTCCGCGGTGACGAACGCGCAGAATTCCTGCAACACCCGCCGCCGCACCTCGGGGTCGCGGACGACGCCGTGGCGCACGTCGCGCGGGCCTGCCTCGAACTGGGGCTTCACGAGCACGAGCGCACGCCAGCGCGGGTCGGCGCACGCGAGCGCCGGCGGCAGGACGAGCCGCAGAGAGATGAACGACACGTCCGCGGTGATCAGGTCCGGTGCGTAGCGCAACGAGGTGCAGTCGAGCCGCCGGGCGTTCACGCCCTCCATCACGGTGACGCGCTCGTCGGCTCGCAGCCGCTCGTGCAGCTGGTTTCGGCCGACGTCGACGCAGACCACGTGCGCGGCGCCGTGCTGGAGCAGGCAGTCGGTGAAGCCGCCGGTGGAAGAGCCGACGTCGAGGCAGCGCGCGCCGGTGACATCGACCGCGAACGCGCGCAGGGCCGTCTCGAGCTTCTCGCCGCCGCGCGAGACGTAGCGCGGCGGGGCCACGAGCTCGACCGTGGCGGTCGCGGGCACGGGCGACCCGGCCTTGGTCACGACGGCGCCTTCCACGAGCACGCGGCCGGCCATGATCAGCGCCTGCGCGCGGCTGCGCGACTCGGCCAGGCCGCGCTCGGCCATCAGCACGTCCAGGCGGGTCGAGGCGCTCACCGCCCACCCCCGAACCGGAACAGCAGCAGCTCGCCGACGCGCAGGCCGCGGCGCTCGTAGAAGGCGATCGCGCGGTGGTTCCCGGCCATCACCCCGACCTCGAGATCGTGGATGCCGCGCCGGTCGAGCTCGGCGTCGACGGCGTCCATGAGCGCCGTGCCCGTGCCCCGGCCGCGCTCGTCCGGCGCCACCGCGAGCGAGACGAGCTCGGCCATCTGCGCGCCCACCGGCCAGGTGTCGTCGTCGCCGGGGCGGAGATGGACGTACGCGTAGCCGACCGCCTCCGACCCCCGCCGGGCGATCAGCGCGAACGCGGCGCCGGCCTCGAGCATCGACCGGTACCAGTCGCGCCGGCGCTGCCACGAGAGGTCGTCGTCGGCCAGCACCGGCACCTCGGCGACTGCACGGTGGTGGCGGTGCAGCGCGCGCCAGAGCGGCTCGAGCTCGGGGAGATCCTCGGCGCCGATCTCGGCGATGACGGGGCCACTCATCCCGTCAGCGTATCGGGGACAGTCCCCGCTTCAAAAGCGTCACGAATTCGCACGGCGCACCGTTCGGGGTCTGACCCCGGTTCAGGCGCGCGGAGGCTCGCCCTCGCCCGCCTCGAGATCCTCGCCCGCGCCCTCCAGGACGTCGACCGCCTCGTGCACGAGCGCCGTGATCTCTTCCAGCAGCGCCGTGGCCTCGTCGGCGCCGAGCTCGCCCGCCTCCAATCGCGCGCCCAGGGCCTCCAGGTCGGCGGCCAGACGCTCCAGCTTCGGCTCGTCTATCTCCCCACCCCCTGCTCGCGGGCGACGCGGCCCAGGATGCCGTTCACGAGCGACCCGGCCTCGGGCGAGGCGTAGCGCTTCGCCAGGGTCACGGCCTCGTCGATCGCGACGCTCGCCGGCACCTCGCCGGCGCCGAGCTCCCACACCGCCAGGCGCAGGATGCTGCGCTCGAGCACCGCCATCCGCTCGGCCGTCCAGTCGTTCGCCGCGGCGTCGATCACCGCGTCGAGTTGCTCGCGCTGCGTCCACACGCCCTCGACCGCTTTCTGGGCGAAGTCGCCCGGCGGGACGCCGTTGTCGCGCTCGTAGGCGGCGAAGAGCGGCGCGAACTCCGACCCGGTCAGGTCGCGCTGGTAGAGCAGGAAGGCGGCGGCGCGCCGCTGCGTGCGCCGGCTCTCGCTCATCGCTGCGGCCCCGCCCGGTCGATGCCGGTCACCGTCACGTCGACCGTGCGCACCTCAAGGCCCGTCATCGTGGTCACGTGCTCGGCGACGGCGTCCCGCACCGAGGCGGCCAGCTTGGGCAGCACCCGGCCGTAGCCGGCGCAGACGTCGACGTCGAACGCGATGGTGCCGCCCCTGACCGTCCACTCGACGGGGTCGCGCCGACCCGGGATCACACGCGACACCCGCCCGGGCAGGTCGAGCCGGGCGCCGGGCACCCCGGCGACCGCGCCGCGGACGATCGAGACGATGGCCTCGTCCGCGACGGTGGCGGTGCCCAGGCGCATGCTCACGCCGCCACCTCCTCGCCCAGCGAGGGCAGCGCCGCGCGGGCGTCCTCGAGGTAGGCGGTCGTGTAGCGGCCCGACGCGAACAGCGGCTCGCGGACGATGTCGAGGAAGAGCTCGCGGGTGGTCGTGACGCCCTCGATCCCGAGCTCGTCAAGGGCCCGCCGCGCGCGGGCAAGCGCCTGGGTGCGGTCGGCGCCATACACGATCAGCTTGGCGAGCAGCGAGTCGTAGAACGGCGGCACCTTGTAGCCCGGGTAGGCGTGGGTGTCGAAGCGCACGCCCGGCCCGAGCGGCGGCCGCAGGTCGGTGACGGTGCCCGCCGCCGGCCGGAAGTCGCGGGACGGGTCTTCGCAGTTGATCCGAAACTCGATCGCGTGCCCCCGCAGCGGCGCAAGGCCGGTCGCGGGCAGCGCGCCGCCGCCCGCCAGGAGCAGCTGCTGGCAGGCGAGGTCGACGCCGGTCAGAAGCTCGGACACGGGGTGCTCGACCTGCAGGCGGGTGTTCATCTCGATGAAGTAGAAGCGGCCGTCGGTGTCGAGCAGGAACTCGACCGTCCCGGCGTTGCGATAGCCGCAGCCGGTGCACGCGAGCGTCGCCGCCTCGGCCATCTGCGCCCGCGTCCCCTCGTCGAGCGCCGGCGAGGGCCCCTCCTCGATCAGCTTCTGGTGGCGCCGCTGCACCGAGCAGTCGCGCTCGCCGAGCACGAGCACGCCGCCCGCGCCGTCGGCGAGCACCTGCATCTCGACGTGGCGGGGGTTCACAACCGCCTTCTCGAGGTACATGCCGCCGTCGCCGAACGACGCCAGCGCCTCGGACGACGCCATGCCGTAGGCGTCCTCGATGTCGACCGGATCATCGACGAGCCGCATGCCGCGGCCGCCGCCGCCCGCAACCGCTTTGAGCAGTACCGGATAGCCGAGGTCGGACGCGACCCGGCGGGCGTCGTCGGCGCCGCTCAGGCGATCGGCCGAGCCCGGCACGAGCGGGACGCCGGCCGCCTGCATCGACGTGCGGGCGCGGCTCTTGTCGCCCATCACCTCCATCGACTCCGCGGTCGGGCCGATGAAGACGAGGTCGTTGTCGGTGCAGGCGCGCACGAACCCCGCGCTCTCGGCCAGGAAGCCCCAGCCGGGATGCACCGAGTCGCACCCGGTCGTCTCGGCGGCCGCGACGAGGTTCGACACGTTCAGATAGCTCAGCGAGGGCTGGTGCGGGCCGATGCAGACCGCGCGGTCGGCCAGGGTCACCCACAGGCCCTCGCGATCGGCCGTCGAGTAGACGGCCACCGCCTCGATGCCGAGATCGTGGCAGGCGCGGACGATGCGCACCGCCGCCTCGCCCCGGTTTGCGATCAGGACGCGCCGGAGCATGCCGCTACACGGGCTCGAGCTCGAAGAGCGGCTGGCCGAACTCGACCGGCTGGGCGTTGTCGACCAGGATCCGGCGGATGACGCCGGCGTGGTCGGACTTGTACTCGTTGAAGAGCTTCATGGCCTCGAGGATGCACAGGGTCTGCCCCACCTCGACCCGGTCGCCCTCGTCGACGAACGCCGGCTGGGCGGGCGACGGCGAGCGGTAGAAGGTGCCCACCATCGGCGACTCGAGCTTGATCGCCGACGACACGTCTGGCTGTGCCCCGGCCACCGGGCCCGGCTGGGGCGCGGCCATCGGCGCAGCGGCCGGACGCTCTTCCTGCTTGCGGACGGTGATCCGCACGCCGCCCTCATCGACGGTGAGCTCGCCGAGGTCGGACGACTCGAGCAGCCTGATCAGCTCGCGCACGCGCTCGGAGTGCGAGTGGTCGACCGTCTCGCCGGGCGTTTCGCCGCGGCCGCGCAGCCCGTCGAGCAGTCGGGCGGCGTCGTCGCCGAAGAGCGCGAGCAGCAGAAGATCCTCCTCGCTGCCGACGCCGCCGGCCTGCGAGCGCAGATCGTCCATGTCGGTGTCGGGCACGAGCGGCAGCCGCACGGCGTGGGCGGCGGCTTCGGGCGCGAACGGCAGCGGCGGCGTGCCGTACGCCCCGGAGAGCAGCGCCCGCATCTCGTCGGACACCTCGGCCCAGCGGCGGGCGGTCAGCACGTGGGTCACGGCCTGCCCGGCGAGGATCCCGCCGATCGGCTGCGCCAGCGGCGCAGTGCCGCAGTCCGCCCGCACGTGGTTCAGCTCGGTCAGAGTCTCGTCCAGGCGATCGAGCGAGTCGGCCGCCCGCAGGCGCGCGTCGATGTCCGCGACCAGGCCGACCGGTAGACGTGAGATCGCGGTGCGCAGGATGATCCGCGGCGGCACCGGCAGGGCCGGCATTCGCGAGGTGACGTGCGCGTCGATGAACCGCGACGCGTCCCAGACGCGGTCGACGTCGACGCCGTGCTCGATTCCGAGCCCGGCGAGAGCCTCGCACAGCACTTCGGCCGAGACGCGATTCAGGAGCGACGCCACCGGGTAGGCCGCGACGGCGATCGGCTCGGCTCCGTGGCGGGCCGCCTCGACGGCCATCGCAAGCGCCTTGCCGCCCGTGCCCTGGCAGTAGAGGCCGGCCGGCACGCCGGCCGCCTCGGCCAGGCGCTCGACGACGTTGGCAGCCGTGCCCGGGTCGAGTGCGCCGGCCGAGTCGTGCAGCAGCACGCGCTCGGCGCCGAGCTCGGCCAGCCGGCGCGCCTTCTCGATCACCCGCTCGAGGTTGCCCATCTGGCCGGAGAAGGCCAGGCCGGCGTAGAGCCGCCCGCCCGCCTCACGAACCGCCGCGGCGGCCGCGGCCAGGTTCTCGACATCGTTCAGCGGGTCGTGGAGGCGAAAGACGTCGATGCCGCTCTCGGCCGCCGACAGGATGAAGCGGCGCACCAGATCGTCGGAGACGGGCTTTGACCCGACCAGGAACCGGCCGCGGACGGCGATCTGGAGCGGCGTGCGCGTGCACCGGGCCCGCAGCGCCCGGATCCGGTCCCACGGGCTCTCGATGCCGCGCCGAACCGCAGCATCGAAGCACCCGCCGCCGGACACCTCGAGGCACGCGAAGCCGGCGCCGTCGAGGATCTCGGCCACCTCGAGCACCGTCGCCGTGGACGCGTACCCATGGAGCGGCTGCTGGGACAGGAGCCGGACGGTGGTGTCGACGACTCGGGTCACGCCCGCGAGATGTAGCGCGCCTCGCGGGTGTCCACCTTGATCCGCTCGCCGACGTTCACGAACATCGGCACCGAGACGACCGCGCCCGTCTCGAGCGTCGCGGGCTTGGTCACGTTCGACACCGTGTCGCCACGGACGCCGGGCTCGGTCTCGACCACCTCGAGCTCGACCGACGCGGGCAGCTGCAGGCTCGACGGCTTGCCGTCGACGAGCAGCAGCTGAACGGTGTCGTTCTCCTTCATGAACCGCAGCTCGTCGGTGACCGAGTCGGCGGGCAGCTGGATCTGCTCGAAGCTCTCCGAGTCCATCAGCACGACGTCGGAGCCGTCGTTGTAGAGGTAGGTGACGTTCGTGACCTCGGTGTGCACGCGCGGCATCTTCTCGCCCGCGCGGAAGGTCTTGTCGACGACGCCGCCCGACTCGAGCGCCTTCAGCTTCGTGCGCACGAAGGCGCCGCCCTTGCCCGGTTTGACGTGCTGGAAGTCGACGATGCGGTAGACGGTGCCGTCCACCTCGATGTGCATCCCGTTCTTGAACTGGTTGGTGGAGATCATGCGTCGGCCCCGGTCCTACCCGACCACGGAGAGTTCCTTAGGGTACATGGTGAGCCGCTCGCCTCCGGTCGGGGTCACGATGACCAGATCCTCGATCCGGACACCGCCGATGCCGGGCAGGTAGATGCCCGGCTCGACTGTGACGACCATGCCCGGCTCGAGGGTTGCACTCGTGGTGGCGCCCAGGCGCGGGCTCTCGTGGATGTCGAGGCCGACGCCGTGCCCCACCGGGTGGCCGAAGTGGTCGCCGTGGCCGGCCGCAGCGATCACGTCGCGCGCGGCGCCGTCGACGTCCGAGGCGCGGGCACCGGGCTTGACGGCCGCCATCGCGGCGAGCTGGGCCTCGAGGCAGATCCGGTAGGCCTCGGCCAGCGCCGGGGGCGGCGTGCCGGTCGCAAACGTGCGTGTGCAGTCCGAGCAGTAGCCGTCGAGCACGCAGCCGAGGTCGATCGTGATCAGCGTGTCGGCGCCGATCCGGTCGTGGCCGGGATGCGCGTGCGGCTGGGCGCCGCGCTCGTGCGAGGCGACGATCGTCTCGAACGCGAGCCCGTCGGCGCCGCCCTCATGGAAGAGCTCGCGCACGTGCCAGGCCACCTCGATCTCCTCGCGCCCTGTGAGCCCGTCGCCGGCCAGCAGCGCGTAGACCGGCTCGATCAGCGCCGCCGCCGCGCGCACGGCGTCGAGCTCCTCCGCGTCCTTGACGATGCGCAGGCCCTCGATGAGACCCGGGACGGGCACCAGCCGCTCGTGCCACTCGTGCAGGAGCGCGTGCCGCTCGACCGTCATCTGGGCGGGCTCGAAACCGACCCGAAGCGCGCCGCTCGTGAGGCCGTCCAGGCGCTCGGCGGCCGTGCGGATCACGTCGCGCTCGGCCAGCTCGACGTCGACCCACGCCCGCAGAGGCTCCGACGCGGTCTGGTAGCGGAAGTCGGTCAGGAGCGTGGCGGTGTCCGGGCCGATGACGACGAGCGCGTTGGAGCCGGTGAAGCCGGTCAGATAGCGGATGTTCACGAGGCCCGAGACGAGCATCGCCTCGACCTCCGCCCGCCCCATCGCGGCCCGGGCCGCCTCGAGCCTGCCTGCGTGATTCATGTGCTCCTCCCGGTCACGTGCTCGAGCGCCTCGTGATAGCCGTCGAGCCCCTTGCCCACGATCCGCAGCGACACGACGTCGGCGATCACCGAGGTGCGCCGCCACTCCTCGCGGCTCTCGATGTCGGACAGGTGCACCTCGACGATCGGCCGCGGGAAGATCTCGAGCGCATCGCGGATGGCGTAGCTGTAGTGCGTCCAGGCGCCCGGATTCACGATCAGGGCATCGGTGCCCGACACGGCCTCGTGGATCATCGACACGTACGCGCCCTCGCTGTTCGTCTGGAAGCAGCGCGCGCTCGCATTCAGCTGCTGCGCCCACTGGTAGACCTTCGTCTCGAGCTGGACGAGCGTGAGTGTGCCGTAGACGGCCGGATCGCGCTTTCCCAGCATGTTCAGGTTGACCCCGTTCAGAACGGCGACCTGCATCGAGGCGCAAGCGTACTTGACCGCGCCTCTCGGTAGGCTCCCCGCCGTGGACGAGCGGGTGCTGCTGGTCGAGGACGACGCGTCCATCCGCGAGGTGGTCGGCATCGGCCTGCGCCAGGCCGGCATGCAGGTCACCGGGATCGGCGACGGCCGCGAGGCCCTCGCCCAGTTCCGCCAGGCCGCCTACGACATCGTGCTGCTCGACGTGATGCTGCCCTCGCTCGACGGCTTCGAGGTGCTGCGCGAGCTGCGCCGCACAAGCCGCGTGCCGGTGGTGATGCTGACCGCGCGCACCGAGACCGTCGACGTCGTGGTCGGGCTCGAGCTGGGCGCGGACGATTACGTCACCAAGCCGTTCGAGATGCCGGAGCTGGCGGCACGTGTACGGGCGGTGCTTCGCCGCGGCAGCCCGCCGCGCGAGGCGGGGGCCTTCACCGTCGGCTGCATCGACGTCGACCCGGCGGGGTTCCAGGCCCGTCGCGACGGCACCGACCTGGGATTGACGACGACCGAGTTCAAGCTGCTCGTCGCCCTCGCCACCCACCGCGGCCAGGTGCTCACGCGCGAGCAGCTGCTCGACCAGGTGTGGGGCTACGACTTCCTGGGCGACTCGCGGCTCGTCGACGTCGCCGTGCAGCGGCTGCGGGCGAAGGTCGAGGCCGACCCGGCTCATCCGGCGCTGATCGAGACCGTGCGCGGCGTCGGCTACCGCTGCGCCGTTACACCCGCGTAACGCCCCTGTGGCGGCCGCGTTGCGCGCTCCCCGCACGATGGGACCGTGCCGAGCCCTGCTCCGATCCGCCCCGCGCGCCTGCGCCGCCGCCTCACGATCGCGTTCGTGCTGGTCGGCGGCCTCTCGACCGGCGCGCTTGCGGTCGGCTCGTACTTCGTTGTGCGGCATGCGCGCCTGGACGACTCGCAGAGCCGCGCGCTCGCGCAGAGCCGCCTGAACGCGCTCGTCGCGGCGGTCACGCTGCACAGCCACCCCGGCGACATCTCGCGCCTGGAGTCGCGCTTCGCCACGCAGGGCACGTTTGCGACCGTGATCGGCCAGGACGGCCGCATCCCCGCCGGGCGGCTGCCGGTCCCGTCCGACCTGCGCCGAGACGCCGTGGCGGGCGACGTCGCCTTCGAGCGCCAGACGATCGCCGGCGTGCCCTACGTGACGGTCGCCGAGCCGATCGCGACCCAGCACACCCAGCTCTACTTCTTCTACGACGAGAGCCAGGTGTGGTCCGACCTCGACCAGCTGCGCGACATCCTCATCGCCGGCTGGCTCGTGCTCGCGGCGCTCTCGGGCATCGTCGGAGCGCTGCTCGCCCGCGGCACGCTGCAGCCCGTGGCCGGCGCGAGCGCCGCCGCCCGCTCGCTGGCCGAGGGCCTGCTCGACACCCGCCTGCCGGCGACCGGGAGCGACGAGTTCGGCGAGTGGGCGGCCTCGTTCAACCACATGGCCGACGCCCTCCAGGCCAAGATCACGGCGCTCACCGAGGCCCAGGCCCGCGAGCGCCGCTTCACCGCCGACGTCGCCCACGAGCTGCGCACTCCGCTGACGGCGCTCGTGAACGAGGCCGCGCTGCTCGAGCGCCATGCGGCCGACCTCCCGGCAGACGCCGCCCGGCTGACCGGGCTGCTCGTCCACGACGTGGCGCGGCTGCGGCGGCTGACCGACGACCTGATGGAGATCTCGCGCCTCGACGCCGGCGCCGAGGCGGTGCGGGTCGAGCCGGTCGACCTGCGTCCGCTGGTCGAGACGATCGTGCGCAGCCGCGGCTGGGAGGGCCGGGTCGAGGTCTCAGGCGGCGACGGCCGCAGCATCGCCACCGACCGGCGCCGGGTCGAGCGGATCGTCGCCAATCTGGTCGGGAACGCCGTCGAGCACGGCGGCGGCCGGGCCCGCGTCCACCTCGACGGCGGACCCGGCGCGACCGTCATCGAGGTCTCCGACGACGGCCCCGGCATCGCGCCCGAGTTCGCGCCGCGCCTGTTCGAGCGCTTCTCCAAGGCCGACACCGCCCGCACCGGCGCGGGCAGCGGCCTCGGCCTCGCAATCGCCCGCGAGAACGCCGTCCTGCTCGGCGGCTCGATCGCCGCCGAGAGCCGCGCCGGCGGCGGCGCCACCTTCACCGTCCACCTGCCCGCCTTGACCATCCTTCCCGAGGAGACACCATGACCGCTCGCACGATCGCCACCGCCAGCATCTGCCTTCTCGCCGCCGCCTGCGGCGGCACCGGCGCCGTCGTCGTCGGCCCGGGCGGGAACGACGTCTCGAGCGGTCCCAACGGGATCGCATCGATCGCGTCGAGCTCGGGCACCGCCCCGGCGCCGGTCACCAGCCACACGCCCGCCAAGATGGGTGTGGAGGTGTGGCTCACCCGCGCCGGAAAGCTCTTCCCGATCACCCGCGGGGTGACGGCGACGAAGGCCGTGATCGGCGCCGCGGTGCAGGCGCTGCTCTCTGGCCCGACCCGCGGGGACGGAGCACGTAGCGCCGTCCCGGCAGCGACACAGCTGCTCGGCATCTCGCTGCACGGCGGGGTGGCGACGGTCGACCTCACATCCGACTTCACCGCGGGCGGAAGCGCCGGGTCGGAGCGGCTGCGCCTGGCCCAGATCGTCTACACGGTGACGCAGTTCCACGGTGTGCGCGGCGTGCTGCTGCACCTCGACGGAGCGCCCGTGACGGCGCTCAGCGACGGCCTGGTGCTCGCGAACCCGATGACGCGGCGATCGATGGGCTTCGCCAATCTCGCGCCGGCGATCTCCGTGACCTCGCCGAAGCCCGGCACCAGAGTGCAGGCGCCGTTCACCGTGCGCGGCGTCGCCGACGTCTTCGAGGCCGGCCTCACATTCAAGCTGCTCGATTCGGCCGGGCGCGAGCTCAGCTCCGGCGCGTCCGGGGCGTCGTGCGGCACCGGCTGCCCGGGCACGTTCTCGTTCACCATCGACGAGCTCGGCGTCTCGCACATCCAGGACGGGACGCTCGTCATCTCGAGCGCGAATGCGTCCGGGCTGCCCGGCGGCGGCGAGCACCTGCGGCTCCCGCTCGTGCTGCTGCCGCCGTTCAACGTGACGAGCCCGCAGCCCGGAGCCACCCTGACCAGCCCAGCGACGATCGCCGTGAACAGCGCGAGCGTCGATCACGTCCTGATCCGAGTCGTCGACGCGCAGCTGCACGTCCTGGCCCGGAAGGTCGTGGTTGACTCGTGCCAGGCGTGCTTTGGCAGTGAGCTCCCGCCACCGTTCCACGTGCACCTGACGTTCTCTGTCGCCGGCCTCCAGCAGGGCTACGTGATCGTCTCACCCGTGCACGTCAACCCCAGCCGCGGCGGCCAGGTGGTCGAGATCCCCGTGACCCTGAACGGCGGCTGACCCGCCACATTCGAGAGGAGCAGCAATGAACCCCCGACACATCCTGATCGCCGCGACGGCGCTCGCGACCCTGGCGGGCCCGAGCGCCGCAGCGGCCGCGCCCCAGGCGCCCAAGACGACACTGGCCGTCTTCCACGAGCGCGGCGGGCAGCTGTGGCAGTCGAGCCGGACGGTGGCGCAGACGTCCGGCGTCGCGAAGGCCGCACTGAACGCGCTCTTCGCCGGCCCGAACGCCGCCGAGACCGCGGCGGACGTCACCACCGCCGTCCCGGCCGGGAGCCGCCTCCGCGGCATCTCGGTCGCAAGCGGCACCGCCACCGTCGACGTCAGCCGCAAGTTCGCCGCCGCCGGCGACCGCGCATCGGTGCGCATGCGCCTCGCCCAGGTCGTCTTCACCGCCACCCAGTTCCCGACCGTCCACCGCGTCCGGCTCGAGGTGGCCGGCACGGTCGTGCACGCGATCGCCGGCGTGCCCGTCCCCCAGCCCGGCGCGCGCCCGAGCTTCTACAGGCTCGTGCCTCCGATCCTGGTCGCCCAGCCGGCCATCGGCGCGCGCATCCCCGCCACGGTGAAGATCGCGGGCAGCGCCGATGTGTTCGAGGCGGCGGTCGACGTGCGCATCATCAACGCCCGCGGCCGGCTGCTCGCGCGCATCCACACGCTCGCCACCTGCGGGAACGGGTGCCGCGGGACGTATGCCGTCACGCTGCGCTACCACGTCCGCCGCGCCCAGCGCGGGACCGTGGTCGTCTTCGACACCGGCGGCGTGGTCGCGCATCCGCACGTCGTCCGCGTGCCGGTGCGGCTCTCGGTCGGCTAGGAGCGCTTGGCCACGGCCCGGGCGACGGCCTTCTCGACGAGGTCGTCGCCCGGGTCGCGGTCCCACACCGGCTCGCCGATCGTCGGCCAGCAGCGCGAAACGCACACGGCCGCTGCGGGTCTTCTTGTCGCGCGACATGGCGTCGATAATCGCGGTCGGGCTGACGTTGCGTGCCGTCACCGGCAGGCCATGGCGGCGCAGCATGTCGCGCACCTCCTCCTCGACGGAGGAGTCGAGCCCCTCGGTCTGGGCCGAGAGCCAGAGCGCCGAGAGCAGGCCGATGCCGACGGCCTCGCCGTGCGCGAACGCCTTGTAGTCGGTCGCCACCTCGATGGCGTGGCCGATCGAGTGGCCGAGGTTCAGGACCGCCCGGCGGCCCTTCTCGGTCGGGTCGCCGGCGACGACGCGCACCTTGTAGGCGGCGCAGCGGCGGATCAGCTCGAGCCGCTGCTCGGGCGTCCCCCGGCCCGGCTCCCATGCGCGCACCATCTCCCACAGCCGCCCGCCGGCCAGGAGCGCGGTCTTGATCACCTCGGCGAACCCGCACGCCCATTCGCGCACCGGCAGCGTCTCGAGCACGCCGGGGTCGGCGACGACCCACTCGGGCTGGTGGAAGGCGCCGACCGAGTTCTTGCCCGACGGCAGGTCGATCCCCGTCTTGCCGCCGACGGCCGCGTCGACCATGCCGACGAGCGAGGTCGGCACCGCGATCCACGGGACGCCGCGGTGGTACGTCGCCGCGATGAAGCCGGCCACGTCGGTCGCGGCGCCGCCCCCGAGGCCGACGATGACGTCGCCGCGCTCGAGGCCGAGCTCGCCAAGGCGCGTCCACGCCTGCCGCGCCACCGCCACGGTCTTGGCCGCCTCGCCCACCGGCAGCCGCACGGTCACGAGCGGCTCGATCGGCGCGCCGACGAGCCGCAGCACCGAGCGGTCGGCGATGAGCGCCGCGCGCCGGGCGCCGATCAGCCGGCCCAGCTCGGCGAGCGCGCTCGGGCGTGCCAGCGGCGCGAGCAGCGCCTCCTCGCCGTGCACCTCCTCACCGTCGACGAGCGCGTCGGCGGTGGCGTGGTAGATGCCGCGGCGGTTCTCGTAGAGCTCGGCGAACCCGCGCGCCTCGGCGGCCAGCGGACGGTCGCCGGCGGTCGCCTCGATCCGGCGCCAGGCGGTCTGCGGGGACACGTCCAGGAGCACGGTGAACGACCCGTCGCGCAGCCGCTCGCGGATCAGCGGCGAGGTGACGGCGCCGCCGCCGAGCGCCACGACCACGCCGGTCTCGTGCAGCAGCCGCATCACGACCCGCTCCTCGAGCGCCCGGAAGGCCGCCTCGCCGTCGTCGGCGAAGATCCCGCGGATCGGTTTGCCCGCCTCGCGCTCGATCGCGTCGTCGGCGTCGACCGCCCGCCACCCGAGCCGCTCGGCCAGCGCGGCGGCGGCCGTCGTCTTGCCCGAGCCCATGAATCCGATCAGGGCCAGGTTGCGGTAGGGGCCGGGGATCACGCCCGGGCGATGCGCTCGAGGTAGGCGGCATGCGCGGCGACGAAGTCGCCCACCGCGTCGCCGCCGAACTTCTCCATCGCCGCCCGGGCCAGCTCCCACGCCACACCCGCCTCGGCCACGACGGCCGCCGCCGGCAGCACGGTGACGTCGCTGCGCTCGACGTGCGCCTGCTGGGCCTCGTGGGTGCCGAGCTCGACGCTCGCGAGCGGCCGCATCAGCGTCGGCAGCGGCTTCCAGATCGTGCGCACCACCACGTCGGCGCCGTTGGTCATGCCGCCCTCGAGGCCGCCCGCCATGTCGGTGGTGCGGTGGTATCCGCGCTCGCCCGAGTGGTAGATCTCGTCGTGCACGCGCGAACCGCGCCGGGCCGAGCTCGCGATGGCGTCGCCGATCTCGACGCCCTTGGCCGACTGGATCGAAAGCATCGCCGCCGCCAGACGGCCGTCGAGCCGCGAGCCGGCGGAGACGTGCGACCCCAGGCCGGGCGGCACGCCGAACGCGCGCACCTCGGTGACGCCGCCGAGCGTGTCGCGCTCCCGCTTGGCCTGCTCGATCTCGGCGATCATGGCCGTCTCGGCATCGGGGTCGAGGCAGCGCACCGGCGAGGCCTCGGCGCGGTCGAAGTCGCGCTCCTGCAGCCACGCGGGCGGAGTGGCGCGTACCGAGCCGATCTGGAGCACGTGCGAGCGCACCCGGATCCCGATCGCGGCGATCAGCGCCCTGGCCACGGCTCCGGCCGCCACCCTCCCGGCCGTCTCGCGCGCGCTCGCCCGCTCGAGCACGTTTCGGACATCGTCGTGGCCGTACTTGAGCACGCCTGCGAGATCGGCATGGCCGGGCCGCGGCAGCGTCACCGGCTGCCCGCGCCAGCCGTAGCCCTCGAGCTCGGCCGCCTCGACCGGCCAGGGGCTCATCGGCGCCGTCCAGTTCTTGTGATCGCGGTTCTGGATGAAGAACGCGAGCGGGCTGCCCAGGGTGCGTCCGTGGCGCAGGCCGCCCCGGGGCTCGACGTCGTCCTGCTCGAGCTGCTGGCGCGGGCTGCGCCCGTAGCCCGCCTGGCGCCGCGCCAGGTCGGCACGGATCAGCTCGTGGTCGAGCTCGAGGCCCGCGGGCAGGCCCGACACGACGACCGTGAGCCCGGGGCCGTGCGACTCGCCGGCGGTGACGTAGGTGAGCTCCATGAGGCCACGCAGCCTACCGGCAGGCCGCCGGCGCGCGAGCCTATGAGGAGGCGGGGGCCGGCCGCGGCGCCGGCATGGCGACCGCGTATGCCGTCAGGTAGAGCGGCAGCCACGCGGCGCAGAGGATGAGCTCGAGCGCGGGGTCGCCGAAGGCCATCATCAGCGAGTAGACGACCGCGGCCCCGAGCAGGCCGAGGAAGAGCACGACGGGTGTGCGGCGGACGCGGGTCACGTGCCCACGTACCAGGCGCTCCAGAGCTGCGGCCCGTAGAGGAGCGCCACCATCGCGCCGAGCGCGAGGAACGGCCCGAACGGGAACGAGACCTTGCGACCGCGGGGCCCCTTCAGCAGGAGCACGCCGATCGACGGCACGAGCGAGATCGCAAACGCGGCGAAGAGGGCGACGCCGGCGAACTTTCCAAGTGCGAGCCCGATCATCAGTGTCATCTTCACGTCGCCGAGCCCCATCCCTGCGGGGTAGATCAGCCAGGCCAGGCCGAGGAAGGCCGCGGCGGCGACGCCGCCGATCAGGAGCTCGGCCCAGCGGTGCGGCTGTGCGACGACGGCGGTCAGGTAGACGAGCACGGCACCGGGCAGGTTGATCGCGTTCGGGATGATGCGGAGGCGCAGGTCGATCACCGACGCCGGCACGATCAGCGCGGTCAGGAGCAGGGCGGGCGCCAGGCGCGGATGGAAGCCGATGCGCACCGCGACCGCGGCGAACAGGAGCGCGGTCATCGCGGCGACGATCCAGCGGCGGCGGCTCGACGGCGCGGTGCCCTCGCCGCTCGGGAAGCGCTGGATGAGCCACTCGATCGGCCAGCCGAGCGCGAAGCCGGCGCCGGCCAGGGGAAGGACGGTCTCCATGACGCCCTTTATCGGCGCGAACCGGGCCGGACTGTAGGCTCCCGCTCGCGTGCCCGACGTGATCGTGATCGGCGGCGGCGTGGTCGGCACCACGGCCGCCTGGTACCTGGCCGAGGCCGGCGCCGAGGTGACCCTGCTCGAGCGGGGCGCGCTCGCCTCGGGCGCGACCGGCCGCAGCCAGGGGCTCGTGCTCCCGCCCGACCACGCCGAGCTCATTCCGCTGTGGCAGGAGAGCGTCGCGGCGTACACGCGCCTGGCGCGCGATCTGGGCGGCGAGTTCTGCCTCGACCACGAGCCGATCGGGACGCTGATGCTGGCGACGAGCGAGGCGCAGCTCGCAGGCCTCGCCGACGTTCCCGTTGCCGGCGAGCTGCTTGACGCGGCCGGGGTCGCCGCCGCCGAGCCGGCGCTGCGCCAGGGCATGGCCGGCGGCGTGCTGATCGCCGAGGGCCGCCGCACCGATCCGGCGGCGCTTGCGGCCTGTGCGGCCGCGGCGGCGCGGGCGGCGGGAGCCGACGTGCGCACCGGTGTCGACGTGAAGCGGATCGGCGCGACGGGAGTCGTCACGGATGCCGGCCCGATCGCGGCCGGTCAGGTGCTGATCGCGGCCGGCGCCTGGTCGCGCCGCCTCGCCTACATGGCCGGCGCCGAGGTGCCCGTGAGGCCGGTGCGCGGCTGGCTGGCGCTGCTCCAGCCCGGCCCGCCGATCCTGCGCCACGCGATCCACGAGGCCGCCTACGAGCCGACGCCCGACCCGGCCCCGGGCCGGCCGGTCTCGCTCGGGCGGCTCGCCGAGGGCGATCTGGCCCGGGCGGGCGCCGATGCCTCCCACGCGCTCGGCATCCACCAGAACGCCGACGGATCCGTGCTCGTGGGCGCCTCGCGCTCGGCCGCCCTGCACGAGGGGGCCGAGAGCGCCGTGGCGCTGCGCGAGAACGCGGCCCGTGCCTGCGATCTCATCCCCGGCCTGCGCGGGCGCGAGGTGATCGCGACCTGGACCGGCCTGCGCCCGTTCTCGGAGGACGGCCTGCCCTACATCGGGCGGCTGGACGCGCGCACCGTCGTCTGCGCCGGCCACGGCAGCGAGGGCATCCTCACCGGCGCGGGCTCGGCCCGGCTCGCGGCCGACCTCGTGCTCGGGCGCGAGCCCTTCACCGACCCGGCGCCGTTTCTGCCCTCGCGGCAGCCCGCATGACCTCGACCGGCGCGGGCACGCCGGTCAGGAGCTCGAAGGCGGCGATGCCCTGGCCCACGAGGACGTCGAGACCGTCGATTGCCCGCGCGCCGCGTGCCGCTGCCGCCTCGATGAGCGCCGTGGGCCGGCCGTCGCCGCGATAGGCGAGGTCGCACACGACCATCCCGGGGCCGAGCAGCTCGATGGCGATCGGGACAGTCCCCGCGTCTCGCTGGCCCACGGGCGTCGCGTTCACGACGAGCGCGGCGGCCTCGTGGGGCGGCCACGGACGCGTCGCGACGCCGAGCGCGGCGGCCGCCTCCGGCCGGCGGGCACTCACCGCCACCCGCCATCCGGCCGCCACCAGCGCCGCGACGGCCGCCCTGGCCGCGCCGCCCGCGCCGAGCACGAGCGCGTCGGCCGGCTCGACATCGCCGAGCGCCCACAGCAGGCCGTAGCCGTCGGTGGTCTCACCGCGCAGGCCGCCGGGGCGCACGAGCACCGTGTTCACCGAGCCCGACCGGCGAGCCTCATCGGAGAGCTCGTCGCACAGCGCAAGCACCGCCTCCTTGTGCGGGATGGTGACGTTCACGCCGGCGAACCCGCCCTCCGCGAGGCCGGCGACGAACTCGCCGAGGTCCTCCGGGGCCACGTCGATCGCCGTGTACTCCCAATCCATCCCGAGCGACCGGTAGGCGGCGGTGTGCATCGCCGGCGAGCGCGAATGCGCCACCGGGTGCCCGATCACGGCCGCCCTCATCCGCCGTGTGCCAGGAAGTCCTGGTAGCTCGACGTGAAGTACTGCGCCGCCTTGCCCGGGATGGCGACGTAGTAGATGTAGTCCACCTGGTCGGGATGGGCGGCCGCCTCGATCGACGCCAGGCCCGGGTTGCAGATCGGCGTCGGCGGCAGGCCCTTGTGGATGCGGCCGTTGTACGGCTCGGGGTCGCTCAGGTCGGACTCGTGGATGGGTGCGGTCCAGGAGCCGAGGTGGTAGAGGATCGTGGCGTCGATCGCAAGCGGCATGCCCAGCCGCAGGCGGTTGTAGACGACCGCGGACACCTTGGCGCGGTCGCCGGGCACCCTCGCCTCGCGCTCGATCATCGATGCGATGCGCAGGACGTCGTAGGGGGTCAGGTTCTTCGAGCGGGCGTAGGTCATGCTCACCTGCGAGAAGGCGTCGCGAAACGCGGCCAGCTGCTGCGAGACCAGCGTCGAGGCCGCCTCGTGCGGGCGGATCTCGTAGGTGGCGGGGAACATGAACCCCTCCATGTTCAGGTGGTGGCCGAAGCCGGGCGGCGGCACGGCCGCGCGCACGGCGGCGGCGTACGCCTTCGGATTGATCCCGACGTGTGGCAGAAGCGCCTCGATCTGCGTGAGCCGGAAGCCTTCCGGGATGACGAGCCTCGCATCGCCGGCCGTCGGCCCCGCGTTCAGCCGGGCGATGATCGCGCCGTATCCGGTGCCCGCCTGGAACGTGTACGTGCCGGCCTTGAAGTCCGACCCCTCCGACTGCGCCTTCACATAACGGCCGAAGCGGCCGGAGTCGCTGATGATCCCCCGGTCCTGCAGCACCGCGGCGATCGCGGCCGCATCGTCACCCACGGGGATGACCACCGCGATCTGGGGCCCGTGCGGGTCGGCGGCAGGGGCCGACGACGAGCCCGAGCCGCACCCCGCCGCGGCCGCCACCAGGATGACGAGGACGACTAGCCGGCGAGCCTGCGCAGATAGCCCTCCAGCAGGTGGGCGGCCGCCACCGCGTCGTCCGCGCTGCGGTCGCCCTTCCGGGTCCGTACGGCCATCGCCGTCGTGAACCGTTCGTCGTACGTCTCGATCGGAATCGGGCATCGAGCCTCCAGCTCGTCGATGAACTCGAGCGTCTCGGCCGCCTGGCTGCCGTGCTCCCCTCTCAGGGTCAACGGCAGCCCGACGATGATCCGCTCGGGGTCGAGCTCCGCGATCTGCTCGAGCATTCTGCCCATCCCTGCCTCTGACCGTACCCGCTCCACCACCGTGACGGGGCGGGCCAGCACTCCTGTCTCGTCGCTGACGGCGATCCCGGTGCGGGCGCGGCCGTAGTCGACGGCGAGCACCTTCATCCGGCCGTTTCCTGCAGCTGGACACGGATCCGGTCGGCCGCCGCCTGCACGGCCGCGCCGATCTGCGAGGCGTCCGACCCGCCGGCACGGGCGAGCGCCGGGCGCCCGCCGCCGCCACCGGACACGATCGGCGCGACCTCGCGGATCACGTCGACCGCCGAGAGCCCGCGCGCCTGCGCCCCCGGATCGAAGCTCGCGACGAGATGGGCCTTGCCGCCCGCGTTCCCGCCCAGGACGGCCGCCGCCGGCGAGAGCTTGGCCCGCACGCGGTCGGACAGCTTGAGCAGCTCGTCGGCATCGGCGCCGTCGATGACGTCGGCGACGATCCACACGCCCGACTCCTCGGACGCACGCTCGATCAGCCCGGCGTCGCCGCCGTTGGCCGCCGCGACCGGCGCGGCCTTGGCGGCGCGCCGAAGCTCGGCCTCGAGCTCGCCGACGCGCATCCGCAGCTGCGCCGCCTCGCCGGCCTCGTGGCGCAGGTGCTCCAGGGCGGCCGCCGAGGTCAGCGCCTCGATCCGGCGGATGCCCTGCGACGAGCTCGTCTCACGCGTGATCACCATCGCGCCGATCTCGGCGGTCGAGCGTACGTGCGTGCCGCCGCACAGCTCGCGGGACACGTCTGGTATCTCGACCACACGCACGTGCTCGCCGTACTTCTCGCCGAAGAGCATCATCGCCCCCAGCTCGCGGGCGGCGGCCTGCGTGGTGACGAAGATGTGCAGCGGATGGTTGGCGACGATGTGCCCGTTCACGATCGCCTCGACCCGTGCCACCTCGCCGGCCGTCATCGGGGCGCCGTGGCGGAAGTCGAAGCGCAGCTTGTCGGGGCCGACGTAGGAGCCGGCCTGGCTCACGTGCTCGCCCAGGACCTCGCGCAGCGCGGCGTGCAGCAGGTGGGTGGCGGTGTGGTTTGCCATCGTCGGCCGGCGCGCCTCGGCATCGACGTGGGCGCGGACGCGCTCGCCCGGGTGCAGCGCGCCGTGCTCGAGCCGCGCGACCACGACCTGGTCGGCGTCGACCCGCACGACGTCCTCGACCACGGCGCGGGCATCGTCGGTCTCGACCCAGCCGTGGTCGGCGACCTGGCCGCCGCCGCGGGCATAGAAGGGCGAGGAGCGCAGCTTCACGAGCACCGTGCCGTCGTCGCGCTCGAGCGTCGCGCCGACCTGCGTCGTCACGTCGAGCCGCTCGTAACCGACGAACTCGGACGTGAAGTCGGTGCGCAGCTCGGACGTGTCCACCCGGCCGCCGACGGCCGCCCGGGCACGGTCGCGCTGCTCGTCCATCAGCACCGCGAAGCCCGCCTCGTCGACGGTCTTCCCGTGCTCCGTGGCGATCTCGACGGTCAGCTCGATCGGGAATCCGTAGGTGTCGTGCAGCCGGAACGCGTCGTCGGCCCCGATCTGGGCGGACGTGCCGCGCAGCACGTCGTCGAGCATGCGCCCGCCGGTCTCGAGCGTGCGCGAGAATCGCTCCTCCTCGGCGGCGAGCTCCGCGGCCACGTGCTCACGGCGCTCGCGCAGCTCGGGGTGGGCCTCGCCGAGCAGCTCGACGACGCGCTCGTGCAGCCGTCCGACGAGCGCGCCCTCGAGGCCGATCCGGCGGCCGTGCTGGACGGCACGGCGGATGACGCGACGCAGCACGTAGCCACGGCCCTCGTTCGACGGCTCGATGCCGTCGGTGGCCAGGAACGTCATGGCCCGGCCGTGGTCGGCGAGCACCTTGAGCGCCTTCGTCTCTTCGGGCGTACGGCCGTACTTGGCGCCGCTCCAGCCCTCGATCTCCGAGATCAGGTCGCCGAACGCGTCGGTCAGATAGACGCTGTCGACGCCCTGGGCGAGCATCGTCACGCGCTCGACCCCTGCGCCGGTATCGATGCTCGGTGTCGGGAGCGGCTCGAGCGACCCGTCGTCGAGCATGTTGTACTGCATGAACACGAGGTTCCAGAACTCGATGAACCGGTCGCAGTCACAGTCGGGGCCGCAGTCGGGCCGGCCGCAGGCGAACTCGGGGCCGCGGTCGTAGTGCAGCTCCGAGCAGGGGCCGCACGGGCCGACCGGGCCGGCCTGCCAGAAGTTGTCGCTGCCGAGGCGCATGATCCGCTCGGGCGGAACGCCGACCTCGAGCCAGAGCGCGATCGCCTCGTCGTCGGCGGGCACCTTGTCGTCGCCCCGGTAGACGGTCGCCCACAGGCGGTCGGGATCGAACCCGAACCCGTCGGGCGAGGTGACCAGCTCCCACGCGTGCTCGACGGCGAAGCGCTTGAAGTAGTCGCCGATCGAGAAGTTGCCGAGCATCTCGAAGAACGTGAGGTGGTGCGCGGTGCGGCCGACCTCGTCGATGTCGACCGTGCGGAAGCACTTCTGCACGGTGACGAGGCGCTTGCCCGGCGGCTCGTCCTGGCCCAGGAAGTAGCGCTTCAGCGGCTGCATCCCGGCCGTGGTGATGAGCACGCTCTTGTCCCACGCCGGCGGCACCAGCGACCCGCTCGGGAGCTGGATATGCCCGGTGGCGGTGAAGTGGTCGACGAAGCGGCGGCGGATCTCGTGGGAGCGCACTGCGGCGCCATTCTACCGGGGGGTATCCTTCGGCCATGCACGGCGACGACACCCTGGAGCGGTTCGAGCACGCCCGGCCCGGCGGCCACGGCGGCATCGAGCCGCTCGATCACTTCGTGCTGATCGAACCGGTCGACGACGAGACCGAGACGAACGCGGGGCTGATCATCCCCGCGAGCGCCGAGGCGGCCTGCCGCTCAGGCGTGGTCGTGGCGGTGGGCGACGAGGTGCACGGCGTCGCCCCCGGCGACAAGGTGCTCTACCCGCGCGGCGCCGGCTTCGAGCTTGCCCCCGGCGGAGAGCCCAAGCGGCTGATCGACCGCCACGAGCTGATCGCCCGCCTCACCGACTGACGCCGGTGAATACAACGGGCCTGGCCCGTTCTATTCAGGTCTGGGTGGCGTGGCGGTAGTCGTCCTCGACCTCCGCCGATTTGCGTCCCGCCGCCTGGCGGCCCTCCTGCGCGGCCGTCTTGAGATCGTCGGGGAGCGTGCGCAGGTCGGCCGAGATCCGGCCGGGCAGGTCGCGCAGCACCTCGCCGATCGGCCGCTGCTCGGTCTCGGCCAGCTGCTGGGCGCGCTTGTAGAGCGCCGCGCCCGCCGCCGACACCGCCACCGAGATCGCGAGCCGCCTCACACGACACCGCCGCGCTGGTCGCGCTTGTTCTTGAAGACGCCGAAGCCGTGCGACACCCCGGCCGTGAGCCCCGAGATCGCCCGGAAGGGCTTCGAGACGGCCTCGGAGATCGAGCGCACCGTGGCGTCCACCTTCGCGGTCGCGTCGGTGGCCGAGTCGGTGATGCGGCCGACCTTGTCGAGCTCCTCGTTCACGTGGTCGAGCGATGTCGAGACCTTCGCCAGCATGGGCACGAGCTCGCCCATGATGCCGTCGAGCATCTTGTTCACACGGCCGAGCGTCCCTCCGACGCGCAGGAGCGCGAAGCACGAGCCGACGCCCGTGAGGATCAGGAACACCGCCAGCGCGTAGCGCCAGATATCGGAGGATGTGACAAGAAGGGCGAGGTGCATACGGCTCCCAGGTCGGGGGAAAACCTATCCTATCCGGGCTCTCACGGGGCGATGATGCCTGCCCCGACCACGGTGTCGTCGTCATAGAGCACGGCGGTCTGCCCCGGCGCGACACCGGCGATGGGCTCATCCAGGTCGAGCGTGAACCCGCCCGCTTCGGCCCGCACGGTCGCCCACACCGGGTCTGTGCGGTAGCGCAGCTTCGCCTGGACGCGATCCGAGCCGGCGAGCAGGCGACCCGGCGTGACGTGCACCGAGCGGCGCTCGAGGGCGGCGTGCGGCCCGACCACGACGCGGCCGCGGTCGGCCTGCACGTCGAGCACGTACAGCGGCTCGGGGGCGGCGACGCCGATGCCCGCGCCGCTGGCCCGGCGTGAAGCGGTGGACGCCGCCGTGCTCGCCGACGACACGGCCGTCGGCCGTGACGATGTCGCCGGCGCGGCCCGCGCCCCCGTGGCGCTCGAGGAAGGCGCGGTGATCGCCGCCGCCGACGAAGCACACGTCCTGGCTCTCGGCCCTGCCCGCCGCGGCCAGGCCCGCCGCTCCGGCCTCGCGCCGGGTCTCGGTCTTCGTCTGCTCGCCGAGCGGGAACCAGCACCGCTCCAGGATCTCCCCCGGCACCGACGCCAGCATGTACGACTGGTCCTTGGCGGGGTCGGCACCGCGCACGAGTAGAGTGACGGCGCCGGCGCGGCGGGTGCGGGCGTAGTGGCCGGTCGCGATCCGCGGCGCGCCGATGCGGTCGGCGAAATCGACCAGCGCCGCGAAGCGGAACGAGCCGTTGCAGCGCACGCACGGGTTCGGCGTGCGGCCCTCGCGGAAGCCCGCGACGAACTCGTCGACGACCGCCGAGCGGAACTCCTGGCGCAGGTCGAGGCCGACGTGAGGCACGCCGAGCGCGTGGCAGGCATCCCTGGCGGCGCGCACCGACCGCGGCGAGCAGCACGCCCGCTCGCCGTCGGGCGCGCCCGGGTCGATCCACAGGCGGAGCGTGACACCGACCGGCTCCAGGCCCGCCTCGACGGCCTTGAGCAGCGCGACCGCCGAGTCCACCCCGCCCGACATCGCGACGGCAATGCGGCCTGGCGCCTTCGGCAGGTCGGCCGCGGCGAGCGCCGTCGCGAGGGCCGCGTGCAGGGCGTCGACGGCGAGACCGGCGCAGGCGCGGTGGCGGCCCTCGGGCCGCAGCACCGCCTCGACGTCGCTCACTCCGACCCTGGCGGCGTCGAGCAGGTCACGGCCCTCGGCGAGGCGGCAGGCCAGCTCGGCGGCGGCGGCCGCGTGCGGGCAGGCGAACGCGCGATGTCGGGCGGCCGCGATTCGCCCGTCCGTCACGGAGAGCTCGATCCGGATCGCGTCACCGCAGCCCGTGTCGCCCGCCTCGCCGGCGAACGCTCCCGGTCCGGCCGAGCCGGCGTGGCGCGGTGAGAGTGCGTGCTCGATGACGGCCGCGGAGTACACGCCGCGAAGCGTACGGCCTCAGATGGCTGCGGCCAACCCCTCGAGGCCGCCCTTGCGCAGCCGTGCGGCGCAGGCGGCGAGAGCAGCCGCGAAGCCGTCGACCTCGGCGGTCGTCGTCTGCAGGCCGAGCGAGATCCGAACGACGCTGCGCGTGTCCTGCGCGGACATGCCCTGCGCGAGCAGGACATGGCTCGGCTCTGCGTCAGCCGACGAGCAGGCCGAGCCCGCGGCGACCGCGTAGCCCTCGCGGTCGAGCGCGAGCACGAGCAACTCGGCGCGGATGCCCGGCACGAGGACGAGCAGATGCCCGGGCAAGCGTTCGGCGCCGGCCGAGACGACGGTGCCGTCGCCCGCAAGCGCCGCCTCGAGGCGTGCGCGCAACTCGAGCCGGCGATCGACGGCCGAGCGGCTGGCCGCGAGCGCCGCCGCGAACCCGGCGATGCCGGCGACGTTCTCGGTGCCCGAGCGCAGACCGCCCTCCTGGCCGCCGCCGAAGACGAGCGGCGGCATCGCGGCGGGCGTGCGCGCGACCAGGCAGCCGACGCCCTTGGGCCCGCCGAGCTTGTGCGCCGAGAGCGCGAGCGATTCCACGCCCGCAACGTCGAGCCCGACCGGGAACGAGGCAGCGGCCTGGACGGCGTCGCAGTGGAACGGGACGCCCACCTCGGCCGCCGCGACCGCGAGTCGTTCGATCGGCTGCACGACGCCCGTGACGTTGTTGGCCCACATCACCGCCGCGAGACGGTCGCCGGGCTGGACGAGTTCCGCGAAGGCGGCGGCGTCCACGACGCCGTCGCGATCGACCGGCGCCCATGCGACCTCGAACCCGCGCCGCTCGAGCTCACGGGCCGGCTCGCGCACCGCCGGATGCTCGATCGCACTCACGACCAGGCGGCCGGGCGCAGCTCCGGCGAGTCCGAAGAGCGCCTGGTTGTCGGCCTCGGAGCCGCCCGACGTGAACACGATCTGGGCGGGCTCGGCGGCGAGCAGGCCGGCAACCGTCGCGCGTGCCTCCTCGAGCGCAGCCCTCGCGACGCGGCCGTAGCGGTGCGGCTCCGACGGATTGCCGAACTCGGCCGAGAGGAACGGCTCCATCGCCGCCCGCGCCTCGGGCCCGACGGGCGTCGTGGCCGCGTGATCGAGGTAGACGCTCACCCGCGATCCCGTCCCGGCCGCGGTGGAGATGGAGCAATGTTGGGGACAGGCCCCCTCACAAACCATGAACGCGGACGGCGCTCAAGGCTGATGGGGCAGATTTCTGAAGGCGCCAGTCCCCCGGTGGTCAGCTGGCGGGGGAGCCGAGGCTCCCCCGCCGCCGATGATGCCGGTGCCTGGGGCTCGGCGGTCGGCCACTCTCTGGATGCTTCGGCCGCTCCGACCTCGCCCCGGCGCTTGAGGTGTTCGCACGACGAAAGTGAGGTGCGCGTAACGGAAATGGCGCCGGCTCTCACAGCGTAGCCGGTCCTTCGGGATCCGTCACCACCCGGATCCCGTACTGGCGCAGCTCCTTCTCGGTGGCCGGCGTGGGCGCCCCCGTGAGCGGGTCGACGCCCCCCTGCCCCTTGGGGAAGGCGGTGACGTCGCGCAGCGATGCGGCGCCCGCGAGCAGCATCACGAGCCGGTCGATCCCGAAGGCGATGCCGCCGTGCGGCGGGGCACCCATCTCGAGCGCGCGCAGCAGGAACGAGAACTTCTCCTCGGCCTCGGCCTCGGAGATCCCGAGCATCCGGAACACCCGCTTCTGCACCTCGGGCTTGTGGTTTCGGATCGAGCCGCCGCCCACCTCGTTGCCGTTCAGGACGAGGTCGTACTGGCGCGCCCTGGCCGCCGGCGGATCGGATTCGAAGTCGGCCTCGAACTCGGGCTCGGGGGCGCTGAACGGGTTGTGCGCGGCCTTCCAGCGCTTCTCCTCGGCGATCCACTCGAACATCGGGAAGCCCGTCAGCCAGAGGAAGTTCCACCCCTCCTCGATCAGCCCGAGCCGCTCGCCGAGGTGCAGCCGAAGCGGGCCGAGCACCCGCACGGCGGCGTCGCGTTCGTCGGCGACCAGCAGAACTGTGTCGCCCTCGCCTGCGCCGACGCCGGCGATGATCGCCGCCACCTCCGCATCGGAGAGGAACTTCGCGATCGGCGAGCGCACCTCGCCGCCCTCGCCCACCTGCAGCCAGGCGACGCCCTTGCCGCCCCAGCCGCGGGCGAAGTCGACCAGGCCGTCGAAGTCCTTGCGCGAGAACTCCATGGCGCCCGGGACGGCGAAGCCGCGCACGACGCCGCCCGCATCGATCACGCCGCGAAACGCCTTGAACTCGGTGCCGCGCAGCGCGTCGGTGACGTCTGCGATCTCGCAGCCGAAGCGCGTGTCCGGCTTGTCCGACGCGTAGCGCAGCATCGCGTCGTCGTGGGTGAGGCGCGGGAACGGCAGCGGCAGATCGACCCCGAGCACCGTCTTCCACACCGCGGCGAAGAGGCCCTCGATGAGCGCGTGCAGCTCGTCCGGCTCGACGAACGCGAGCTCCATGTCGAGCTGGGTGAACTCGGCGGTGCGGTCGGCCCGGGTGGCCTCGTCGCGGAAGCAGCGGGCGATCTGGTAGTAGCGCTCGAAGCCCGAGATGACGTACAGCTGCTTGTAGGTCTGCGGCGACTGTGGCAGCGCGTAGAACTTGCCCGGGTGGGTGCTCGTCGGCACGAGGAACTCGCGCGCGCCCTCGGGCGTCGACTTGTACAGGATCGGCGTCTCGAGCTCCCAGAAGCCGTTGTCCTCGAGGTAGCGGCGGATCGTCTGGGTGAGCTTGAACCGCACCCAGATGTTGTGGCGCATCTCGTCGCGGCGCAGGTCGAGGTAGCGGTGGCGCAGACGCAGGGTCTCATCGACGCCGTCGTCGTCGAGCTGGAACGGCAGCACCGGCGCCGTCGAGAGCACCTCGAGCCGCTCGACGTGGACCTCGATCCGGCCGCTGTCAAGGCGCGGGTTGACCGTCTCGGGCGAGCGCGCCCGCACGACGCCCTCGGCCTGGACCACGTACTCGGCCCGCAGCCCATGGGCGACCGCGTGCGCATCGGGATGCTCGTCCGGGTTGAAGACGAGCTGGACGAGGCCGGCCTGGTCGCGCAGATCCACAAAGATGAGCCCACCGTGGTCGCGGCGGCGCGCGACCCAGCCGGCCAGCGTGACCCGCGTGCCCTCGTCGCCCGCGCGCAGGTCGCCGCCCAGGTGCGTGCGCCAGCTCACGCCAGCAGCTCCTGCACGAGCGCGTCCAGTCCGACCCGATGCTGCTCGCCCGACGTCATGTCGCGCACCGAAGCCTCGCCCGCAGCCCACTCATCCTCGCCGACGATCACGACCTTCGCCGCTCCGCGCCGCGACGCGAGCTCGAGCACGCGCTTGAGCCGGCGGCCGCCATGGGAGGCGTCGCTTCGCAGCCCGCCGGCCCGGGCCTCGTCCATGAGCGCGTACACGCGCGGCCGGGCGGCATCGTCGAGGACGGCGAACATCACGTCGAGCGCGGGCTCAGCAGCCTCGGCAGCGCCCGTCTCCTCGAGCGTCAGCACGAGCCGCTCGACGCCGGCGCCGAAGCCGACTCCGGGCGTGCGCGGGCCGCCGAGCTGCTCGGCGAGTCCGTCGTAGCGACCGCCGCCGGAGAGCGTCGCCTGCGCCCCCAGCGCCGGCCACACCCACTCCCACGCCGTGCGCGTGTAGTAGTCCAGGCCGCGCACGAGCCGGGGCTCGACCGTGTAGCCGATCGCGCGGGCGTCGAGCTGCGCCCGCACCGCGGCGAAGTGCTCGGCGCAGGCATCGCAGAGGTGGTCCGTGATCTTGGGCGCGTCGGCGAGCACGGTCTGGCAGTGCGCGTTCTTGCAGTCGAAGACGCGCAGCGGGTTCGTCTGACGGCGCTCGCGGCACTCGTCGTCGAGCTCGTCGATGTGGGCGTCGAGGAACGCGGTCAGAAGCTCGAGGTAGGCGGGCCGGCACGTCTCGTCGCCGATCGAGTTCAGGAGCAGCGAAAGACCCGTCACGTCGACGTTACGGTACCAGCGCGACTGGAGGGCGATCAGCTCGGCGTCGAGCGCCGGATCCTCGCTTCCGATCGCCTCCGCGCCGAACTGGTAGTGCTCGCGGTAGCGGCCCTTCTGCACCCGGTTGTACCGGAACATGGGCAGCTCGTACCAGACCTTCACCGGCTGCGGCTCGTGGTGCAGCCCGTGCTCGAGGTAGGCGCGCATGACGCCGGCGGTGCCCTCGGGCCGCAGCGTCAGCTCGCGGTCGCTGCGGTCGCGGAAGCTGTACATCTCCTTGCGCACGACATCGGAGCCCTCGCCCGACGTGCGCTGGTAGACGCCCGTGTCCTCGAAGGTCGGCGTCACCGCCTGGCCGTAGCCGGCGGTCTCGAAGACGGCACGGGCGGCATCGAGGACAGAGCGGCGAAGCGCCGCGCGGGGGCCGTACCAGTCGAGCGTGCCGCGGGGGGCCTGGAACTCGCGGCTCACGCGCGCAGCTCCGCGAGGAACGGGTTCGCCGCCAGCTCCTTGCCGAGCGTCGTCAGCGGCCCGTGGCCGGGCAGGACGATCGTGTCCGGCGGGTAGGCCGCGAACAGACGGCCGATGCTGGCGACGAGGGTCGGCATGTCCCCACCCGCGAAGTCGGTGCGCCCGACCGAGCCTGCGAAGAGGACATCACCCGAGAACAGGTGCCCCTCGGCGTGATAGGCGATCGACGCGCGCGAGTGCCCGGGCACCGCGGTCGTGTCGAAGTCGATGCCCGCGACCGACACGAGCTCGCCGCCGTCCAGGAGATGGTCGGGCTCGTACGGCGCCGCCTCGAGCGTGCGCAGCTCGTCGGCCTCGCCGCGCGGCATCCAGACCTCGACACCGGCCGCTTCGGCGACGCCCCTGACCGCGCCGAGATGGTCGAAATGGCCGTGGGTGACCAGGACGCCCGCCGGCGTGAGGCCGCGCTCGGCGAGCAGGCCGAGCACCGTCTCGGGCGCGTCGCCCGGGTCGATGACCGCGACGTCGGTGGCACCCTCGCGGGCGACGATGTAGCAGTTCGTCTGGTAGGCGCCGAGCGGCAGCTGGATGACGTCGAGCATGGCAGCGGGCAGTCTAGGCATTCAGTGCCGCGGCCACGTCGAGCGCGACCTGCACCCGGCGGGGCAGCGACGCGGCGAGCTCGGACACGAGCCCACCGGCGAGCGCGCGCCGCCACGCGGCGGCGGGCCGCTCGCCGAGCGCGACCTCGGCGTTCAGGGCGATCCAGTCGAGCCGGGTCATGAGCGCCGCGCCGAGGTCGGACGGCGCGAACGCGCCCACGTCCCCGCCCCTCGACCGGTAGGCGCGCACGACCGCGCGGGCGACATCCATGTCGGCCCAGGCGCCGAGCGACAGCGCCGCATCGGCGAGCTCGCAGCGCGGCACGACCGGCGAGGCGACGTCCCAGTCGCAGAGCACCGGCCCGGCCGGCGTCAGGAGGACGTTCTTCTGAGCGAGGTCGGAGTGGCCCATGACCTCGGCATCCGGGCGGTGGGCGGCTGCGGTGGCGAGGTCTGCGATCGCCGCGACCGCGGCGGAGGCCCGGTGAAGCTCCTCCGCCCAGCCGGCGCCGGCCTGCCGGGCGGCGGCGACGAGCGAGGGCCAGCCGTCGGCCGTGGTCGTGCCGTCGGACCGAAACAGGCTTCTCTCGGCCGGCACGACGGCGAGTGCGTGCAGGCGCCCGAGCGTGTCGCCCGCCCACCGGGCGACGTCGGCCGAGACCGGACCGGCCGGCGCGGGCACGCCCTCCACCCAGCGGTGCACGCGCACCAGCGCATCGCCACCTCCGCCACGGCCGACGGCCATCGCACAGCCCCCGCCGGGAGCCGCCATCGGCTCCGGCGCCGCGATGCCGGCGGCGCACGCCGCGCGCTCGAACCGCCAGGCCGCGTCGAGCCGCTGCACGAACCGGGGCTCATCCCAGGGGTTCTCGAGCTCCTTCACCGCGTAGCGGCCGGCGGTCGTCTCGAGCCGGTACACGCGGTTCGACCACGCGCCGGTCACGGAGGCAAGCGCTGTCGGCGTGCCGGGGAGCCGAAACGCCGCCATCACGGCGACTGCGGCCGGAGCCGCGGGTTCGGTCAGCTCGGCCCGCCGCCGTGGCGCTTCTGCCACCTGCGCCACGCGAACGTCTCGGTGATCGTGCCGATCGACCAGAAGAGGATGAACATCACGATGCCGTTGAAGAGCTTGATGCCGGGCGTCATGCTGCCCCCGATCGAGGTGTAGGTGATCAGGAGGTAGAAGAGCACCGCGAACACCGCGGCGCGCTTGGCGGCCCGTGCCGCCGACGGCGCCTGCGGCTCGCCGCGGGCGCGCGTGCGAGGCGCGGTCTTGGCGGACTTGGCCGTCGTCTTCTCGTCGGAAACGCGCTCTCCGCGCACCGGTCCCCGGCCGACGGCGCGCTGATAGCGGCGCTTCTGCTGCTTGCGGTTGGCCACGGTTTCAGTCTACTCCGTACCGGAGAACGGGGATGGTCACCGCCGCCGGGCGCCGGTACAGTTCGGCGTGGCGGCAGCTCCCGGCCCCATCTTCACCCTGCATCTCCTCCGCCCCCGACTCACCTCCGCGCGGCTTCGCCCGGTCCTGACCGCTGCCTTGCTGGGCGCGATCCTCTCGACCGCAGGCCTCGCCACGCCGGCGCGGGCCGATGCTCCCGCCGTTTCCGGCGTGCGCGTCCTCGCCGGGCCGGCGCAGAGGATCACCGGGTTCGGCGCGTCGGGGGCATGGTGGCCGAACGACGCGGCCGCCTTCTCGGCGTCCACCCAGAGCCGCATCGAGCAGCTGCTCTTCGACCCCACCAGCGGCCTCGGACTCTCGATCTACCGCTACAACATCGGCGGCGGCGGCGTGGGCGTCCAGGCCGGCGCGCGCGCTCCCAGGTCGTTCCTGACGGCGCCCGGGACATACAACTGGAACGCCGACCCGGGTGGGATGGCGTTCCTGACCGCCGCCCACCGCTACGGCGTCTCGAGGCTGATCGGGTTCGCGAACAGCGCCCCGCCCTTCTACACGTCCAACGGCGCCGACTGCGGCGGCACGCTCAAGACGGCGAGCGTCGGCGCCTACACGACCTACCTGGCGACGGTTGCCGCCCACCTGCGCACGGCCGCCGGGATCACGCTCGCGGCGATCAGCCCGATGAACGAGCCGTCGAGCACGTTCTCGAGCTGCAACCAGGAGGGGATGTCCGTGGCCGCCGCGGAGCGCGCAACGGTCATCCGCTCGCTCGCAGGTGCGCTCGCCACCCGATCGCCCGGGACGGTCGTGAGCGCAGACGAGTCGAACAGCTCGGGCTCGCTGCGGCTCGGCCTGAACCGCTGGATCGGCCCGTCGGTCGGCTCGGTCGCCTTCCACGGCTACGACTACCCGTCGGCGGCGGCCCTGCGCACCCTCAACGGGGCGGTGCGCGCGCGGTCGTCCGCGCCGCTCGAGATGTCCGAGGTGTGCTGCTCGACGGGCACCGGCTACGCCCGCGGGTACGACCCGGGCATGGTCGCCGGCCTCTGGCTGGCCGACACGATCTGGCGCGACCTCTCGGCCGGCGGCGTCTCGAGCTTCAGCTGGTGGACGGCGCTCTCGCCGGAGCTCGGATGCGCGCCGAACACCGATCCGTCGTGCCCGACCGTCGCGAACGCGAGCGGCTGGAACGACGGCTTGCTCTACTACGACCCGGACTTCCGCTCGGACGGAAACGAGTCGATCTCCTTCACCCGGCGCTACTGGACGCTTGCGAACTTCAGCCGCTACATCCGACCCGGTGCGGTGCACTACCGCGTCACGGACGTCCCGGCGGGCGTCCACGTGATCGCCTTCCTGCGCAACACGTGGCGCTTCGTGCTGATCAACGACTCGGCCGCCGCGCGGCCGGTGAACGTGACCCTGCTGCCGGCGAGCGGCGGCCACCGCTACGGGCAGCCGTCGGCGTACACGACCACGGCCACGTCCGACCTGACGCCGGCCGCGACCGCACCGACGCTCGACGCCTCGACGCGCACCGTCACGACGCAGCTGCCGGCCCGCAGCGTGACCACGCTGATCGTGCCCTGGTGAGCCCGCTCACGGGGCGACGGGGTCGGCCTGGGTCGCGCGCAGCTCGCGCACCCGGGCGCTGAGCACGGTCGCCCCGAGCACGCCGGCGGCGGACAGGATCGGCAGCGAGGGCAGCAGGTAGCGGTAGTCGAACATGCTCGTCATCGCGGCCGTCAGGGGCAGCACGAGGCCCGCGGCCGCGAGCGTGAGCATCTCGGCGCGAAGGACGCGTCCCGCGCCGGATGCGGTCGCGACCGCGGCGCCGAGCACCGCCGCCAGGAACGCCGCCGCGAGCAGCGGCCCCGGCGTCGAGATCACCCTCTGGTAGTCGGAGAGCAGGCGCTGCCCGGCCGGCCACTCACGCAGCGAGCCACCCCACTTGCGCACCTCGGCCCCCTCGCGCCGGGCCTCGAGCGGCGTCAGCCCGTGGGTGACGTGGAACTGCCACTCGCCCAGCGGCTCGTCGAGCGGCCCGGTCGAGCGGCCGAACGCGGCGTAGTGCTCCATGTCGCCGAGCACGGTGCGCGCGTAGTCGAGCGGCTGACGGCGGATCACACCGAGGGCGAACGACTCGAGCAGAGCGTTTCGGCTCGACTGGTTCCGCGGGAATCCGGGATAGCGGTGCTCCGACCACTTGTGCCAGACGTAGTAGTTCGGGTTCGGGCGCTCGGACGGCGGCCGCGGGTCGCAGAGGACGCGGCGCTTGATCGGCCCGAGGTGCGCGCCGGCGCAGCTCGCGAAGTCGGCCACGCGCCCGTACAGGAAGTAGCCGTCGTGGTCGGTGAGCGCGAACGTGCCCTGCGGCGTCGTGCTGTACCAGGCGGCGTAGGCGGCCAGCGGGGCTGCGAACGCCGCCGCGAGCGCGAGCGTGCGCAGCGGCCCCGCGCGGAAGATCGCAAAGACGAGCGCGGGCGCGATCAGCGCCAGACCGACCGACCGTGTGAGCGCGGCCAGGGCCAGCAGCAGCCCTGTCGCGACGCACGCCGCGAGCGTCGGCCGCCCGCGCCAGACGAGCACTGCGAGCGCCCCGATCGCGAGCAGCGAGAAGAGCGCCTCGGACAGGATGTGCTGCTCGATGTTCAGCTGGTAGGCGTCGAAGAGCACCGGCGCCGCCGCGATGCTCCCGGCCACCGTCCCCGCGCCGAGGCGGCGCACGAGCGCATAGACGACGACGCCGGTCGCCAGGCCGATCACGTGCTGGACGGCGGGCACGACGGCCAGGTCGTGCACCCAGAGCAGGGCGCGCAGGAAGGCGGGGTAGCCCGCCGGCCGGATCGACTCGGGCTGAAGCTTCGCCGCGTTTGCGAGGTACGCGAACGAGTCGCCGTAGAAGAAGAGCGCGGGCTGGTAGGCGAGCTGGACGACGACGCGGATGGCCGCCGCGGCGGCGAGCAGCGCGGCGAAGAGCCGATGGCGGGCGAGGAGGCCCGCGCCGCCCGTCACGAGCCCGACTGCACGGCGGCCGCTCACACGCGGTGGTGATGGGTCTGGGAGGTCGTCACCGGGTGACGGTGGATGTCGAGCCGCGCCTCCGCCGCGACGGTCACGCTGACGGCGACGAGCACGGCGACGGCCAGCGCCAGCCGGGGCTGACGCCACGCCGCAAGCGCGGTCGTGCGGCGCCGCTCGAGGGTGAGCAGGCGGTAGGCCCGCACCATCAGGCCGGCCTGGGCGAGCATGCCGCCGACCCAGATCAGCGCGGCGCCGACGATGGCGGTGACGGCGCTACGCCACTCGAGGATCAGGTCGGCGCCGGCCGCGACCAGCACGACGGCCGGCACCCACACGAGCGCACCGTTCGCGCACGCGAGCATGAAACGCACGTGCCGGAGGCCGTCGGGCACCGAGCGCAGCTTCGAGCGGCTGCCCTCGGGGCGTGCGCCGTAGGTGATCGGCGTCTCGGCGATCACGAGCCCGCACCGGGCCGCCTCGATGATCATCTCGGACGCGAACTCCATCCCGGTCGTGCGCAGGCCGATGCGGTCGGCGGCGTCGCGCCGCACCATCCGCAGGCCGCAGTGGGCGTCCGAGACGCCCGCCCCGAAGAGCATGTTCAGCATGCCGGTCAGCAGCGGATTTCCGATGTAGCGGTGGTGCCAGGGCATCGCTCCCGGCATGATGCGGCCGAGCAGCCGCGACCCGACCACCATGTCGGCGCCGCGGCCCGCCTCGAGGAAGTGCGGCAGCTCGCCGAAGTCGTACGTCCCGTCGCCGTCGCCCATCAGGATCCACTCCCCGCGGGCGCGGCGCATGCCCGCCAGATAGGCGCTGCCGTAGCCGCGCGCCGACTCCTCGACCACCTCGGCGCCGGCCGCCCGCGCGAGCGCGGCGCTTGCGTCGGTGGATCCGTTGTCGACCACGATCACCTCGCCGTCGACGCCGGCCGCGCGGATGCCGTCCCACGCCGATCGCACGCAGGCCTCGATCGTCGCCGCCTCGTCGAGGCAGGGGATCACGACCGAGACCACGTTGACCGCGGGATCGCGATCGACCACGCGCGCGGGCGGATCCGGCCGTCCCCGCAGGCGGGCGGCACGAAGGAGCCCGATCGCACCGACCGCGATCAGCGGCAGCGTGTTCACCGCATGCAGGGCGACCGCCGCAGACACCGCCGCCGCCGGGCCGGCGCCGTAGGCCGCCACCGCCGCCCGGCCGGCGGCCTCGAAGACGCCGAGCGACGCCGCCGAGGCCGGAATCACCTGCACGAGGTTCGTGACGACGAGCGCGAGCACGGCGGCACGCCCCGGCGACGCGATCCCGAGCGAACGCAGGACGGTGTAGTACGAGACGACCAGCACCCCCCACGACCCGAGCGAGAGCACCCCGACCTCGAATGCCATGCGCCGGTCGCTGAGCGCGAGCACGCCCTGCCCCAGCTCGGCCGCCGTCGAACGCGCACGCGGCCCACGGATCAGCGGCACGCGCACGATCAGCGCCACCAGCCGGCGGCGCAGACCGGCGCTGCGACAGCCGGCGACGAGCAGCGCCGCCGCGAGCAGCAGCGCCGCGCTCGTCCACGCCGTCACCCGCACGACCGAGCTCGACCCGAGCACGGGAGTCGCGACGAGCATCAGGATCGCGAGCGACGCCAGGTCGAACAGCCGCTCGACCGCGACGGTCGCCGCGCCGCGGACGGCCGAGACGCCCGCCTCGCGGCGGAGCGCCACCACCCGGGCCGCCTCGCCGGCGCGCGCGGGCAGCAGGTTGTTGAAGAGGTAGCCGATCATGAGCGACCAGAACACGGCCGCCCGCGGCGGGCGCGCGCCGCGGGGGAAGATGCAGCGCCACCGCTCGGCGCGCATCCACACCGCCACGGCGAGCAGCACGAGCGCCGCGACGAGCCAGCCCGCGCGGATCTCCTCGAGCGACGCCCCGACCGCATGCCACGACACGTCGCGCAGCGCCAGCCAGCCGAAGACGACCGAGATGGCGAGGCCGGCTGCTGCGTGCACCCAACCCGAAGCACCTCTGCGAAGCACCGGCTCGAACCGCACTGCCGCCGTCCCCTCCCCGGTCGTCCCAATTCCCAGGCGGCGCCAGCGTAGGTGGCACCGATTGGCGAACTGTTCGACGCGGGGTTGCGGGTCTCGGGGATACCGCTAACCTGGAAAGAGCATGAGCACCTCCCTGAACTCCCTCGCCACCCTGCTTCCGGCGGGGAGCGTGGTGATCGCGGGTCTGATCGTGGGGATCCTGCTGGCGCGGCACGACAACAGGGCCGAGGAACGGTTCGACCCCTGATCGGGTCTGAGATCTCGAGCCGGGCACACCCATGACGACAACGACGATCGCCCGCACCCGGAACCGGGCCGTCCCGAGCGCGCGCCCCGGCTGGGCCGTGCCGCCGCAGGGCTGGCAGCCCTACGCGATCTTCCTCGGCCTGCCGATCTGGTGGCTGCTCGGCCTGTCGTTCTTCATGTGGCCGCTGATCACGCTGCCGCTCGTCTACCCGATGTTCCGCCGCGGCGAGCTGCGCGTCCCCCGCCGCTTCGGGATCTGGCTCGTGTTCCTGGCGTGGATGATCGCCTCCGGGATCGAGCTTGCGAGCCCGAGCCGCGCGATCGCATGGTCGTGGCGGCTCTCGTTCTACTTCTCGGCCACCGTGCTCTTCCTGTGGATCTACAACACCTCGCGGGAGCGCCTGCCGACGCGCACGATCATCAATGCGCTCGCTGCCTACTGGGTGGTCATCATCGCCGGCGGTCTCCTGGGCGTCGTCTTCCCGACGATCGCCTTCTCGAGCCCCGCCGAGTCGATCTTCCCCCACTCGCTCCTGAACAACACGTACTTCTACGCGCACGTGCACCTGCAGTTCGCCGAGGTGCAGCACTTCCTCGGCTTCGAGGAGGGACGCCCGCAGACCTTCTTCGCCTACACGAACGCGTGGGGGTCGACGTGCGCCATGATGACGCCGATCTGCTTCGCAGCGCTCGCGGCCAACCCCGGACGCGTGTGGGGCCGGATCCTCAAGGTGACCCTGGCCGCCTCGGTGATCCCGATCGTGTTCTCGCTCGACCGCGGCCTCTGGCTCAGCCTCGGCGCCGGCATCGCCTACGCGGCCATCCGCTTCGGCGCCCTGAAGGACCTGCGCCGGGTCGGCAAGGTGCTCGGCGCGCTGCTCGTCGTGGTGGCGCTCGTCGCGATCACGCCGCTCGGAGGCCTGGTCACCGGCCGGTTCAGCCACAAGACCGGCGACACGAGCCGGCTCGCGCGCGACCAGGCCGCGCAGTCGCAGATCGTCTCGAGCCCGCTGGTCGGCTACGGCGCGCCACAGCAGGCCGTCGGGGTGACGCATACGTCCAAGTCGGTCGGCACCGAGAGCGAGATCTTCCTGCTCCTCTACTCGCACGGTGTGCCGGCGCTCTTCCTCTTCGGCACCTTCATGACCTACACGGTCGTGCGCACCGCCAAGCAGCGATCCCGCAGCTCACCACCGATGTTCTGGATCCACGTGGCGCTGCTTGTGGCGTGCTTCCAGGCGCCCTACTACGAGCTCACGGAACGGATGCCCATCATCATCACGTTCGCGGCGCTGCTCTACCGCGACATCGCGATGCAGAGCGAGATGCGCCACGTGGCGCGGACGCGCGGGCGCCTCCGGGCCTGGACGCAGCGCTCCCCGCTCACCGTCGACGTGGACTGACCTCCCGGCCCGGCCGGAGGGCTGTCCGACCGTCACGATTGCCACAATACGGGCGGCCCTCTACACTGAGGGTACTTGAGGAGGCAACCAGAGTAGGTAGCGTGAGCACGCAAGCGACCCCCATCGGACAGGAATCGACGCCCGGCCAGCCGCCGGAGCTCGACGCCTGGGTGGGGCTCCTGCGGGCTCATGCCGCCGCCACGCGGCGGTTCAACCGCGACCTGCTCGCCGCGCACGGCCTCACGATCAACGACTTCGAGGTGCTGGTCCACCTCGACCACGCCGAGGGCGGCCGCCTGCGCCGCGTCGATCTCTCCGAGCGCGTGCTCCTGACCGCGTCGGGCATCACCCGCCTGCTCGACGGGCTCGAGCGCTGCGACCTGGTGCGCAAGGCCTCGTGCGCCGCCGATGCCCGCGTGACGTACGCCGAGATCACCGAGACGGGCCGCGCGCGGCTCGCCGACGCGCGGCTGTCGCACGTCGAAGGCGTCCGCGAGCTCTTCGCCGAGCGCTACAGCGGCGCCGAGCTGGCCGCCCTGACGGAGCTGCTCGCGCGGCTGCCGCAGGCACCCGCCTGCCCCGGGTGATGAATATCCGGTGCCAGGCACCGGTTATTCACAGCTGCCGCAGCCGCCGACCGCGCTTGTAGACGGCCGCGACGCGCCCTCCGAGGTGATAGGCGACGTGGCGCCAGTCGGGCACGTCAAGGAGCACGATGTCGGCGTCGTAGCCGGGGGCGAGCCGGCCCAGGTACTCGGCCCGATCGAGCACCCAGGCCGCGTTCACGGTCGTCGCGCAGAGCGCCTCGGCGACCGACATTCGCAGCTGCGTGCAGGCCAGGTTCATCACCGTGGGCAGCGACTCGCAGTAGGCGCTGCCCGGGTTGAAGTCGGTCGCAAGAGCGACGATCGCGCCGGCGTCGATCAGCGCCCGGGCGGGTGGCATGGTGCGCCGGAGCGAGAGCGCGGCGACCGGGAGCAGCACACCGGCGACGTCGCTCGCGGCGAGCCGCGCCACGCCCGCCGCCCCGGTCGCCTCGAGGTGGTCGACCGACCGCGCTCCGAGCTCGACGGCGAGCGGGATGGCGCCGGACTCGGTGAATTGGTCGCCGTGGATGCGCAGCGCGAGCCCATGCCCGGCGGCCGCGCGCAGGTAGCGGTCGGCCTGCTCGGCGCTGAACGCCCCGCGCTCGAGGAACACGTCGGCCGCCTCGGCCACTCGCGCGGCCTCAGGCATCACCTCGGCGATGGCGAAGTCGAGGTACTCGTCGCCGTCCGAGAACTCGGCCGGGACAGAGTGGGCGCCGAGGTACGTGGGCACGGCTTGGATCGGATGCCCGGCCGTGATCGCGGCCAGGCTGGCGAGCTCGGTGTCGTGGTCGAGGCCGTAGCCGGACTTGGCCTCGGCCGTGGTCGTGCCGTGCGCGCCCATCCAGACCAGATGGCGCCTGACCGCGGCCGTGATGCCGTCGCGTCCGAGCCCGCGTGTCGCGGCGACCGTCGCCGCGATCCCACCGCCCGAGGCATGGATGGTCTCGTAGTCGGCACCCTGTGCGCGCAGGTCGAATTCGTTGGCGCGGTCGCCGCCGAACGCGGGGTGCGTGTGGCAGTCGATCAAACCCGGGATGGCAATCCGGCCGAGGGCGTCGTGCGGCTCGAGGTCGCGGTGGGCGGCAAGGACGGCGCCGGGCTCCCCCACCGCGGCGATGCGGCCGTCGACGACCGCGATCGCCGCCGGCGCGACGACGTCGACGCGGCCCAGGTCGGAACCACGCAGGGGCGCCCCCTCGCCCGCCGGCGAGGCGGCGGCGGCGAGGTTGGTCAGCAGGAAGCTATTTGGCTCGGCCATAGGCGGGGATCATCCCGCCGGAGAGCGGCGCGGAGTCGTCGGAGCAGAGCCACTCGATCACCGTCGCGAGCTCGGCGCCCGTCGTCCAGCGACTGAAGTCGGCGTCGGGGTTGTCCGCGCGGTTGCGCGGCGTGTCGACGATCTTCACCACCACGGTGTTCGCCCGGATCCCCATGGTGCGCACCTCGGCATCGACCGCGCGCATCAGGCCGGTGAGGGCCGTCTTCGACACGATGTAGCCGGCCGCGCCGGGGAACGGCCGGTCGGTCGCCGACGAGCCGATGTAGACGATCGCACCGCGGCCGGCCGCGCGCATCGGACCGAGCACGGCCCGGGTCATGTGGTAGGCCGTGTCCAGGTTCACCGCCAGCTGCGAGCGCCACACGTCCACCGGCGCCTCGTCGAGCGTGCCGCCGGCGGCGAACCCGCCGGCCACGTTCGCCAGCGCATCGACGCTCCCGAACCGCTCGATCGCCGCCGCGACGACCGCCTCGGCCGACTCGGGGTCGGTCAGATCCGCCTCGACCGCGAGCGCGCCGGCCGGGAGATCCGATGGCGCGTCGCCGCGGTGCGTGACGGCCACGTCCCAGCCGCGCGCGGCGAACCGGTCGAGGACGGCGCGCCCCCACCCGCCCGTCACGCCGGTCAGCACGGCCGTTCGGCCGCTCACGGGTACTCGTCCATGGGCAGGCGCACGCCGCGCTCGCGGGCCGTGTCGAGGGCGATGTCGTAGCCGGCGTCCGCGTGCCGGGCGACGCCGATCCCGGGATCGTTCGTGAGCACGCGCGCGAGCCGCTCGTCCATCTCGGCGGTGCCGTCGGCGACGATGACGAGCCCGGCGTGGATCGAGTTGCCGATGCCGACGCCGCCGCCGTGGTGCACCGACACCCACGACGCACCGGATGAGGTGGACAGAAGCGCGTTCAGCACCGGCCAGTCGGCGATCGCGTCCGATCCGTCGGCCATGGCCTCGGTCTCGCGGAACGGCGAGGCGACCGACCCCGTGTCGAGGTGGTCGCGTCCGATCACGATCGGCGCCGACACCTCGCCGCGGCGCACGAGGTCGTTGAAGATCAGCCCGGCCTTCGCGCGATCGCCGTAGCCGAGCCAGCAGATCCGCGCCGGCAGGCCCTGGAACGCCACCCGCTCGGGGGCGAGGTGCAGCCAGCGCTGCAGCAGCGCGTCGTCGGGGAACGCCTCGATCAGCGCCCGGTCGATGCGGGCGATGTCGGCCTCGTCGCCCGAGAGGGCCGCCCAGCGGAACGGGCCGGCGCCGACGCAGAAGAGCGGCCGCACGTACGCGGGGACGAACCCGGGATACCCGAACGCGCCCTCGAGGCCGGCGTCGCGGGCCTCGGTGCGCAGGTTGTTGCCGTAGTCGAACACGTGGCTCCCGGCCGTCTGCATGTCGAGCATCGCCTGCACGTGGGTCACGGCAGTCTGCCGCGCGCGCCGCACGTACTCGATCGGGATCGGAGCCGCGCAGTGCGATGCGCATCCGCGAGTGACATCCCCGCGGGCACGTAGCCGTTCAGCATGTCGTGGGCCGACGTCTGATCGGTGACGAGGTCGAAGTGGATGCCCCTGCGGGCGATCTCGGGGAACACATCGCCGGCGTTTCCGAGCAGGCCGACCGAGACGCCGCGGCCGGCGGCAGCATGCGCGCGTGACCCGCGCGATCGCGTCGTCCAGGTCGGTGGCGACCTCGTCCAGATAGCGCGTCTCGATGCGGCGCTCGATGCGGTGCGGATCGACCTCGACGTTCAGGCTGACGGCCCCGGCGAGCGACGCCGCCAGCGGCTGGGCGCCGCCCATCCCGCCCAGGCCGGCGGTCAGCACCGTGCGCCCGGCCAGGTCGGACGAGCCCCAGTGCACCTCGCCCGCGGCCGCGAACGTCTGGTAGGTGCCCTGCAGGATGCCCTGCGTGCCGATGTAGATCCACGAGCCGGCCGTCATCTGCCCGAACATCGTGAGGCCCTCGGCCTCGAGCCGGCGAAACTCGTCCCAGGTCGCGAACCGCGGCACGAGCAGGGAGTTCGCGATCAGCACGCGCGGCGCTCCGGGGTGGGTGCGGAAGACGCCCACGGGCTTGCCGCTCTGGATGAGCAGCGTCTCGTCGTTCTCGAGGCTCGATCAGCGCCGCGACGATGGCGCGCAGCGCGGCGTGGCTGCGGGCGGCCCGGCCCGACCCGCCGTAGACGACGAGCTTCGCTCGGGATCCTCGGCCACCTCGGGATCGAGGTTGTTGCAGAGCATCCGCAGCGCCGCCTCCTGGTGCCAGCCCTTGCAGTGCAGCTCCGAGCCGCGGGGCGCGTGCACGTCGGACAGATCGCCGACAAGCGACTCGACCAGGGTGTCGACGGCGGATGGCCATCGCCGACGACGCTATCAGGGCCGGTCCGCGTCTAGCATGGACGTGTGCGACGGCGTCTGGGGATCACCGTCGTGGCGATGGCCGCGGCCTCCGTGCTCGCGCTGGGCAGCCACGCCGAGCGCCTCTGCGGCCGTGCATCTGCAGCGCATCCTGCACGGTCTCGCGAGTCCCGTCTATCTGACCTCGCCGCCCGGCGACAGCCGCCTCTTTATCGTCGAGAAGTGCGGCGTGATCAGGATCGACCGCGCCGGCCACCTGCTGCGGCGCCCGTTCCTGAACATCAGCAGGAACGTGAGCTGCGTCAGCGAGCAGGGCCTGCTGTCGATGGCGTTCGACCCCGGACTACCGCACGAACGGCATTCTTCTACGTCGACTACACCAACAAGGACGGCAACACCCGGGTGACCCGCTACCGCGTCGAGCGCCTGCACCCGAACATCGCAAACCCGTTCGTCGCGGGTGATCCTGCGTGAAGGTCCACCAGCCATTCGACAATCACAAGGGCGGCCAGCTGCAGTTCGGATCCGACGGCAAGCTCTACATCGGGCTCGGCGACGGCGGCAGCGAGGGCGACCCCAACGACTGAAGGCCAGAGCGGCCGGGCCGCTCCAGCATCCTGCGGATCAACGTCCGCCGCCCGGCGCGAGGGCGCGCATCTACGCCTATGGACTGCGCAACCCGTGGCGGTTCTCGTTCGACCGCCTGACCGGAGACCTGTGGATCGGCGACGTCGGCCAGGACACGCTGGGAGGAGATCGACCACCTCAAGGCGGGCGCCGCGGCCGGCACGAACTTCGGCTGGAGCTACTACGAGGGCAACCCGGTCTTCAAGGTGCAGCCGATCAACCGCACGCGGCTGATGTTCCCGGCGATCGTCTATCCGCACGCGACCGCGTCCGGGCCGAGCAACTGCGCCGTGATCGGCGGCTACGTCTACCGCGGCACGGCCATCCCGCGCCTGTGCGGCTACTACCTCTACGCCGACAACTGCTCCGGCCGGGTCTGGAAGCGGCGCGTCTCGGGCGGCCGCCCGGCGCTGATGCACATCAGCTTCCAGGTGGCCAACATCGACTCGTTCGGCGAGGGCTCGGCCGGCGGCCTCTACGTGATCTCGCTGAACGGCTCGGTGTACCGGCTCGTCAACTGAGCGGCGCCGAGCCGGCCTCGACCGATCGCCAGCAGCGACCCGTCGCGCATGCGCGCGGCGAGCGTCTCGATCTCGGCCGCGAGCGAGCGGTCGTCGGCCAGGTGCGGCGAGATCGCGCGGACGGCGGCGTGGGCCGCGGCAACGGGCCGGTCCCGGCCGCTTCGGCGCCAGGAAGTCGAGCCCCTGCGCCCCGCACAGCAGCTCGATGGCGAGCACGCGCTCGACGTTCGCGCACACCTGCCACAGGTGCACGGCGGCCGTCGCGCCCATCGACACGTGATCCTCCTGGTTTGCGCTGGTCGGGATCGAGTCGGCGCTCGCCGGGTGCACGAGCACCTTGCCCTCGCTGACCAGGCTCGCGGCCACGTACTGGGCGATCATGAAGCCCGAGTTCAGGCCGCCGTCGGCGGTCAGGAACGGCGGCAGGCCGTTCGAGAGGGCCGGGTTCAGCAGCCGCTCGATCCGGCGCTCGCTGATCGAGGCGAGCTCGTGCAGGCCGAGCTTCAGCGTGTCGAGCGCAAAGGCGATCGGCTGGCCGTGGAAGTTGCCGTTCGAGAGCACCTCGCCCCGCTCGGCGATCACGATCGGGTTGTCGGTGGCCGCGTTCAGCTCGATCGCGACGACGCCCTCGGCGTAGGTCACCACGTCGCGCACGGCCCCGTGCACCTGCGGGGCAGCACCGCAGCGAGTAGGCGTCCTGCACCCGCCCGCACCAGCGGTGCGAGGCGACGATCTCGGAGTCGTCCAGCAGACGGTAGAGATTGGCCGCCGAGGCCACCTGACCCGGATGGGGCCGAAGCGCCTGCAGCTCCGGGGCAAACGGTGTCCGCGACGCGCGCAGGGCCTCGATCGTCTGGGCGGCGGCGACGTCGGCGAGCTTGACGAGGCGGCGGGCGCGGGCGAGCACGAGCGCGCCGACGGCCGCCATGAACTGGGTGCCGTTGATGAGCGCGAGCCCCTCCTTGGCGGCCAGCACGACGGGCTCGAGACCGGCGCGGGCCAGGGCCTCGCCGCCGGGCAGCGTCTCGCCGCCCACCCGCGCTGCGCCCTCGCCGACCAGCACGAGGCCGAGGTGGGCAAGCGGAGCCAGGTCGCCGCTCGCGCCGAGCGAGCCGCGCGACGGGACGACGGGCACGACGCCCGCTGCGAGCATGTCGAGCAGCAGCCTGACCGGCTCGGGCCGCACGCCGGAGGTGCCCTTGGCGAGCGCGTTCGCGCGCAGCAGCGTCGCCGCCCGCACCACCTCGTCGGGGAACGGCTCCCCCACCCCACACGCGTGGCTGCGCAGGAGGTTCAGCTGCAGCCGGGCGGCCTGCTCGGGGGCGATGTGGACGTCGACGAAGCGGCCAAAGCCGGTGTTCACGCCGTAGGTCGGCGTCTCGTCTGCGACCACCCGGTCGATCAGCGCGCGCGAGGCCTCGATCTGGGCGAGGCCGCACGCTCCCAGCACGGCCGTGGCGCCGCCGACCGCGACGCGCTCGACGTCGTCGACGGTCAGGTCGTGTCCGCTGAGCTCGATCGTCGCCGTCACCGGCGCGGAGCCTACCGGCCGAACTCGCCCAAGGCCGCGACGTCGAGCAGGCGGTCGGCCGTCATCCCGTCCATCAGAAGCGCGCTCCCCGCGGCCGCGGCCGCCGTGGCGGCCGGCATGAGCCCGACGAGCTCGCCCCGCTCGACCTCGACGCCGTGGCCGGCGGCGAGCCGCGCGACCTCGGCGACGACCTCGTGCAGCGGCGCTCCGGCGGGGTCGATCAGGTTCATCGACACCTGGGCGCGGCCGGTGCGCCCGAGCAGCAGGCCCAGCGCCTGCACGCCGCGCAGGCCGCCGTCGCGCTCGCGCACGGCCGCGGCGATCGCCCTGGCGATGCCGGCGTCGCCGGTGCGCAGGTCGACATTGAAGGCGATCAGCGGGGGGCGAACGCCGAGCAGCACGGCGCCGGCCGTCGGGTGCAGGACGGACGGCCCGTGCAGCGGCACGACCGCGCCCGCGTCGATCAGCGCCTGCAGCCCCTGCGGCCCGCCGGCCCGGTAGAAGGCGGGGCGCCGGCCGCCACCGAGCTCGCCGTAGCCGATCACCGGCACCCCGAGCGCGCCGATCCGCTCGCCCAGCGCCCGCGCGACCCGCTCGGGCTCGGGGTCGCCGGCCAGGAACCGCACCAGCGGGACGACGTCGGCGGCTCCGACACGCGGGTGCACGCCCTCGTGCCGCGTCAGGTCGATGCGCTCGATCGCGACGGCGACCGCCGCCGCGAGGCCCGCGACGAGCGCATCCGGCGCGCCCACGCAGGTGAGCACCGACCGGTTGTGGTCGGCGTCGGAGTGCACGTCGAGCACCGTCGCGTGGGCCTCGACAGCGGCGCGGATCGCGGCGACCGCTTCGGGGTCGCGCCCCGTCGAGAAGTTCGGCACCGATTCGACCAGGCCGTGCATCGCCCGATTATCCGTGACCGACGTCCGCGCCGGCGGGCCTCTCGTTGAGGCCCGCCCGCGGGACCCGAGGTGACCGTTCTGGGGGGGGTTTGAACAGCCAACCGCTTCCTGGCTCGCGCTCCGAACGTGCCCAGTGAAGAGGACGGGTGCCAGGCAGGAGCAGTGTCCTACAGGGTGGCGAGGGGTGCCTCCCCTTTTCGGGGGATTCACACGGGGCTGAAACGCACCACTCCCGCTGGAAGCTCGTTCCAGCCAGACCGGCTACCGCAAACGGGTGACGCAAGTCGCCCCGTACGAGCGACGCCGCGCGGGGCGGCGTGGTCGATGATTGGGTCAACGGATCGATAAAGGCAAACTCACCGCGAGGTGAGCACGCAAAGCCAGAGGTCTCTATGGAGACGGCTCGGCTGCCGAAACCGGGCTCTGCTCGACATGCGGCGTCCACACCAAGGCATACCGCCCGGAGTGTGAATCCCGCGAGTGGAACCCCCAGCAATGGTCACCATTGCGCACGCGCCTCCAAGGGTAGGCACCAAGGACGCGCATAACCTCGATCCGAATCGATACGGGATGCGGACGGTGGACGCTGCGGGGGGCAGTGCCACAAAATGGCAGTGAGGTCTGCCGTCCGCGCCCGTCACTCTTGCCCGCGGGCCCGCTCCTCGAACACGCCGGTCGCCTCGGCGGCCGTCGGCGGCTCGAGCATCTCGGCCGCGAACTCCCCGGCCTCCGGCATGCCGGTCGCCCGGATCCGCTCGGCTGCGGCCTCGGTGTCGAAGACCGTGCGCCGCGGCTCGACGCCCGGGCCGAGCAGACACCAGTACGCGGCGGGGTCGCCCTGATACGGCATGCCGACGCTGCCCGCGTTCACGACGCGATGCGCGCCGATCGTGCGATCGAACTGGACGTGCGTGTGCCCGCAGACGACCGTGGCCTCCTGCACCCCCGCGAGCATCGGCTCGACGTGCTCGGGCGGCGAGATCGCCGTGAAGATCTCCGAGTCGTTGCGCGGCGAGGCGTGGCAGAAGCGGACCCGCCCGAGCCCGTCGACCGCCACCGTCACGATCAGCGGCCACGCGGCGGTGCGCTCGACCTCGGCCGGGGTGAGCTGACCGGCGACCCAGGTCGAACGCCGGTCCCAGAGGTCACCCCCGGACGGGTCGGCGGCGCGGCGCTCGAGCGTCTCGCGCTCGGTGTTTCCCCGCACCCACACCACCCGGCCGCCGAGCGCCTGCAGCGCGTGCAGGGTCTCGGCCGGCATCGGCCCGGCGAGGGCGTCGCCGCCCACGACCACGACGTCCGCCGCGGCGACGTCGGGCTCGGCCAGGACCGCCTCGAGAGCCGGCAGGTTGCCGTGGATGTCATACAGCGCCGCGACCCGCATCGAGGCACGATATCTTGGTCGGAGTGCTCGACAACCTGTTCTCGCCGCTTGCGCTCGGGCCGGTCACGATCCGCAACCGGATCGTCTCGACGTCGCACCAGACGACGCTCGTGCACGACCACCTGCCGACCGACGACCTGATCGCCTACCACCGCGCCCGCTCGGCGGGCGGTGTGGGGCTGATCGTGATCGAGGCGACCGCGATCCACTCGACCGGCCTGCTGACACCGCACACGCTCGGCGGCTACCTGCCCGAGATCGTCCCGGTCTACCGGCGGCTGGCGGACGCGGTGCACGAGCACGGCGCCCGCATCGTCTGCCAGCTCTTTCACGGCGGCCGCGAGATGATCACGTCAGGCCCCCGCCCGCCCGCGGTGTCGGCCTCGTCGATCCCCTCGTCGCGGTTCCTGACCGAGCCGCGGGAGCTCTCCGTGGCCGAGATCGCCGAGATGATCGACGGCTACCGCCAGGCGGCGGTGCACGCCCGCGAGGGCGACCTGGACGGGGTCGAGGTGTGCGCGGGATTCGGCTACCTGCCGACGCAATTCCTCTCGGCGCACGCCAACGCCCGCACCGATGCGTACGGCGGCTCGTTCGAGAACCGGCTGCGGTTCCTGCGCGAGGTGCTCGAGGCGATGCGGGGCGGCATCGGCCCGGGCGGCGCGGTCGGCTGCCGGCTGACCGACGAGAGCGGCTCGTTCGACGGCACCGACTCGGCCGACGTGATCGAGGCCGCCGGCGTCGTCGGCGACGACGGCCTGGCCGACTACATCTCGGTCACGTTCGGCGGCTCGTCGACCTACCGCGGCTCGACCTGGATCGTGCCCCCGCCCCCCGCCCGCCGAAACGCAATCGCCGACTTCGCCGGCCGGATGAAGGCCCGCGTGCGGGTGCCCGTGATCGCGACGGGGCGCATCCTCGACCCCGCCGACGGCGACCGCCTGATCGGCGCCGGGGTGTGCGATGCGGTGGGCATGACCCGGGCCATGATCGCCGACCCGAACCTGGCCCGAAAGACGCTCGCGGGCGAGCCGGTGACGACCTGCATCGGCTGCAACCAGGGTTGCATCGGCCACTACCACGCCGGCATCCCGATCGCGTGCACGATCAATCCCTGGACCGGCTACGAGGCGCGGCTGCCGCGCCCCTCGGCGAGGGGTGTCGCGCAGCGGGTGACCGTGATCGGCGCCGGCCCCGCCGGCTGCGCGGCGGCGGTCGCCGCGCGCGCGTCCGGCCATGCGGTGACCGTGCTCGAGCGGGGGCCAGCGCCCGGCGGGCAGATGCGGCTCGCACTCGGCGCGCCCGGCCACGAGGAGATCGCCGCGGCGCTCCTCGAGGTGCTCGGCGGCTGGCTCGAGGGCACCGACGCCCGCTTCGGCGTCGATGCGGGCGTGCAGGACGTGCTCGCCCTCGAGCCCGACCGGGTCGTGCTGGCCGACGGCGCAGAGCCGCACCATCCCGCCCTCGCCGGTGACGGCGTCCCCGTCGTGCACGCGTGGGACGTGCTCGCGGGCGCGCAGGTGGGCGAGCGCGTGATCGTGAGCGACTGGGGCGGCGACTGGACCGGCCTCGACACCGCCGAGGCGCTGGCCGCGCGGGGGTGCCGCGTGCGCCTGGTCACCTCGGCCGTGGCGTTCGGCCTGGCGGTGCACCAGTACCAGCGCAACCTCTATCTGGCGCGGCTGGACGAGGCCGGCGTCGAGCTCGTCCACCACCTGCGTCCGGTCGGGGTGCGCGCGGGCGCGGTCGAGTGCATGAACGTCTTCTCGCACCGGCCGGTGCGCCTCGAGGGCGTCGACACGCTCGTCGTGAGCGCCGGGCGGCGCCAGCGCAACGACCTGCACGACGCACTGCTTGCGGCCGGCGTCGACATCGAGCGCGCAGGTGACACGCTCAGCCCGCGGTCGTTCGAGGAGGCGATCCGCGAGGGCACGCTGGCCGGCATGGGGATGCTTGCAACCGGTGATATGATTGCGTGAGCAACAATCTTTCCCACCGCTCACCAAGGAGCGCTTCCACATGAACCTCGAGGGCATCCACCACATCACCATGATCACCGGCGATGCGCCCGGGAACGTCGACTTCTACACCCGGGTGCTCGGGCTCCGGCTCGTCGCCAAGACCGTGAACCAGGACGACCCCACCGTCTATCACCTGTTCTACGCCGACGAGCAGGGCTCGCCGGGCACCGAGATGACCTTCTTCGAGTATCCGGGCGCCCGCCGCGGCCGCGCCGGCGCGGGCATGGTGCACACGCTCGTGTCGCGGGTCGGCTCGCCCGCCGCGCTCGATTTCTGGGGCGAGCGCCTGGCGGCCGAGGGGGTTGTCACCGACCGCGACGGCGACCGCCTGCGGTTCGCCGACCCCGAGGGGCTCGGCCACGAGCTCGCCGTCGACGCCGGCGCGCGGCTCTTCACCGCCGAGCATCCCGAGATCCCGCGCGAGCACGCGATCGGCGGCCTGATCGGCGTGCGCGCCTACAGCCTCGACCCCGACGGCAGCCGCCGCGTGCTCGAGGACGCGCTCGGCGCGAACGAGGTCGGGCCGTCGGCATTCGAGCTGCGCGGCGACGAGCGGGCGGCGACCATCACGTTCGACCACGCGCCGGTCGCCGGTACGCCCGGCGCGGGCACCGTGCATCACGTCGCCTGGGGCACGACACAGGCAGAGCACCCGCTGTGGCTCGAGCGGCTGGCCGAGCGCGGCGTGCGCTCGACGCCCGTGATCGACCGCCACTACTTCCACTCGATCTACTTCCGCGAGCCGGGCGGCATCCTCTACGAGATCGCCGACGACGGCCCCGGGTTCACCGTCGACCTGCCGGTCGAGCAGCTCGGCTCGAAGGTGATCCTGCCGCCGTGGCTCGAGTCCCAGCGCGAGGCGCTCGAGGCGCGGCTGACGCCGCTCCCCGACCCGCGCGCGAGCTGGACGACGGCCTAGCCCGCAGGCGAAGGCCGGGGACTGTCCCCACCCGGGGACAGTCCCCAATCACGAAACCGCCACGGCTCCGTCACAGCCGGCGTTCGGGGTCAGACCCCAGGCCCAGCGTCGGGAGGCGAAGAGCGGGGACTGTCCCCGCCCGGGGACAGTCCCCAATCACGAAACCGTCAAGGCTCTGTCACAGCCGGCGTTCGGGGTCAGACCCGGTTCAGCCGGTCTGGCCGAGCCGCGGGCGGCTGCCGCCGTGGCTCGAGTCCCAGCGCGAGGCGCTCGAGGCGCGGCTGACGCCGCTCCCCGACCCGCGCGCGAGCTGGACGACGGCCTAGCCCGCAGGCGAAGGCCGGGGACTGTCCCCACCCGGGGACAGTCCCCAATCACGAAACCGCCACGGCTCCGTCACAGCCGGCGTTCGGGGTCAGACCCCGGTTCAGCCGGTCTGGCCGAGCCGCGGGCGGCCGGCTGCCGACAGGTCGATCGGCTCGATCGGCGTCCACACCGCCGCGTCGCCGCAGCCGGGGCAGTAGCGCGGCTCCGACGCGTAGTGGTTGGGCTGGCGCAACGACTCGCGCACCAGCCGCGACTCGACGTCGAACACCGCCTCGCCCGTGCGCGTGCCGATGCGGTGGGCCTGCTCGTGCAGCAGGTTGGCGTCGTATCCGAGCGTGATGCGGGTGCCGCAGTATCCGCACAACGCCATCTGCGACTCCACGGGCGTCACCTCGGGCCGAACCTCGTCCTGACGCTTGAACCCAAGCCAAAGGGCGACGCCGATGCCGATCAGCGGCAGCTTCAGCATGACCGCCAGAAAGACGACCGCCCAAACGTCACCGGAGAAGACCGCGAGCAGCACCGCCGACGCAGGATATCCCACCCATGCGGCCGCTACAGTGATCCGGCGGGCACGCCGATTCTCTAAGACGTCGATGCCGACACAAGACCCCGCAGATCTGCTCCAGCTCGCGCTGGGCGTGTTCCCGCCACTGCCGGCGATCGTCGAGGTGCTGTCCGAGGACGGCGGCGGCTTTCCGCTGCGCCTGGCAGACCGCGAGGACGGCCTCCTGCACGCCTACGGACCCCGCGCACACCTGCGCAAGGAGCTGCGGCTGCTGGCCCGCGTGACCGACCCGCAGCGCGGCCGCTACGAGGTCGAGTCCGAGGTGATCGAGGTCTTCTACCACTCGGCCGCCGAGGCCCTCGTCCATCTGGCGGTAACCGGCGTCGCGCATCGCAAGATGCGCCGCGCCGCCCCGCGCGTGTCGGTCAGCGAGCGCGCCCACGCCCGGGTGCTCTTCTGCCGCACCCTGCCGCGCGACACGCGCCTCGACCTGCGCCTCGCCGACATCAGCGCGACAGGCGTCGCGTTCACGGGGATGGCCGCGCTCGACGCGGGCGACCTGCTGCTCGTCTCGACCCGGATCGGCGGCATGGCGATCCACTTCGAGGCCCGCGTCGTGCGCTCCGACCCGGCGCCCTACGGCCGCTTCCGCACGGGCTGCGAGATCATCGAGTACGCGGCCGACGCCCGTGAGAACATCGCCGCGATGGCCGAGTCGGCGCCGGTGGACGGCTCCGAGGATCAGCGCCGGCCCGCCGCGATCGAGGCCGCGAGCCAGGGCCGCGTCGGCGAATCGGGCCTGCTCGGCCGCATCCAGCGCGGCTGAACCCGCGGATCGCCTGATCCCACCGAAGGGGGATCGCCGCCGCGGCCGACCGGGCCAATACTGGGGAAGGTGCGCGCGCCCGTGGCGCGTGCAGAGGCTGGTCACTGAAAGGGGTCGTGGTGAGGGTCTTCGCCAACCAGCGTGGAAGCGTGGCGTCCGAGCTCAGCTTCGGCGTCATGATCGTCGGGATGCTCGTGCTCGCGGGGCTCTTCATGATGTCCCAGGTCGAGGGTGTCTCGTTCGCGGTGCTGCTGCACCAGCTGCGCCACCATTAGCGCCCGCGCCCGGCCCGGCGGCCGGGCGCGCGGAGCACCGTCGAGCGCGATCGGCGGCGGGATAACCTGCCGCCGATGACGTTTCGCCGCCTGCTCGGATTCCTGCGCCCCTACCGCGGCCAGGTGATCGTCTCGACGGTGCTCGCGATCGGCTCACAGGCGGCCGTGCTGACCATCCCGTACCTGACCGGGCGGGCGATCGACGACACCCGCGGGCCGCGGCACGATCGCCATGCGCTCCTGATCGACGCGAGCCTCATCGTCGCCGCCGGCGCGGTTCAGGGCGTGCTGATGTTCTGGCGCCGCTACCTGGCAGGCCGGCTCTCGCTCTCGGTCGAGTACGACCTGCGAAACGCGATGTACGCGCATCTGCAGCGGCTCTCGTTCGGGTTCTACGACCGCCACCAGACCGGCCAGCTGATGTCGCGCGCCACCGTCGACCTGCAGGCCGTGCGGATCTTCCTCGGCTACGGGCTCGTGTTCTTCTCGCAGAACATCGTCACCGTCTTCATCGTGGTCGGCGCGCTCTTTGCGATCGACTGGCAGCTCGCGCTGATCGCCCTGGCCGCCTCGCCGCTCATGATGTTCACCGCCTACCGCTATTCCCGCGTCAGCCACCCGGTGCTGAAGGACGTCCAGCAGCGGGTCGCCGACGTCACCACGCACGCCGAGGAGAACATCGTCGGCGTGCGCGTCGTGAAGGCCTTCGCACAGGAAGACCGCGAGATCGGCCGCTTCCGCGTGCTGGCCGGGCGCGTCTTCGACCAGGCCGTGCACGCGGCCCGCATCCAGGCCCGGTACGTGCCGCTCCTGCAGTCGCTTCCGAGCCTCGCCCAGGCGGCGGTGCTGCTGGTGGGCGGCTATGCCGTCATCCACGGCTCGCTCTCGCTCGGATCGTTCTTCGCGGTCAACGGCTATCTGCTGCTCCTGGTCGTGCCGCTGCGCAGCGCCGGCATGTGGGTGGGCCAGTACCAGCGCGCGATGGCCTCGGGAGAGCGGATCTTCGAGGTGCTCGACGTCGACCGCGACATCGTCGAGCCGCCGGGTGCGGCGCCGCTCCCGCCGGGCCCCGGCCGCATCCACTTCGAAGGCGTCGAGTTCGGCTACGAGCCCGAACGGCCGGTGCTGCGCGGGATCGATCTCGACATCGAGGCCGGCTCGACGGTCGCCCTGATCGGCCCCACCGGATGCGGCAAGACGACGCTGACGGCCCTCATCCCCCGCTTCTACGACGTCAGCGCCGGCCGGATCACGGTCGACGGCGCCGATGTGCGCGACGTGACGCTCGCCTCGCTGCGCGGCGACGTCGGCATCGTCAGCCAGGACACGTTCCTGTTCTCGACGACGGTCGCCGAGAACATCGCCTACGGCACGCCCGACGCCACGCCCGAGCAGATCGTGGCGGCGGCCCGCCAGGCGCAGGCCCACGAGTTCGTCTGCGATCTGCCCGACGGATACGACACGCGCGTCGGCGAGCGCGGCCTGACGCTCTCCGGCGGCCAGCGGCAGCGGATCGCGATCGCACGCGCGCTCCTGATGAACCCCCGCATCCTGATCCTCGACGACGCCACGGCCTCGGTCGACGCGACCACCGAGGCGAAGATCAAGCTCGCGCTGCGCGAGGTGATGAAGGGGCGAACGACGCTGATCATCGCCCACCGCCTGAGCACGATCTCGCTCGCCCAGCGCGTCGTGGTGCTCGACGGCGGCCGGATCGTCGCCCAGGGCACGCATGCCGAGCTGACCGAGACGAGCGCGGTCTACGGCCAGATCCACTCGCACGGGCTGGTCGACCGCACGTTCGTCGACCTCGACGGCGATGCGCCGGTCGCCGAGCGCCGCGCGGCCTCCGGCGCGCCCCGGAGGCTGCCGTGAGCGAGCGCCGGCACGACGGCCGCGCCCGGACGCTCTGGCGCTTCGTGACGCCATATCGCAGCCGCACGATCCTGGCGGCGTTCACGCTCGTCGTCGCGACGGTGACGAGCGTGGCCGGGCCGGTGGTGGCCAAGGAGGTCATCGATGCCGGCATCAGCCGCGGCCGGTACGACATCGTCGTCCTGTGGGTGGCGGTCTTCGTCGTCGTGGTGGTGGCGAGCTGGGCGGCGACCGCGGCGCAGAGCTACCTGACGAGCTGGGTGGGCGAGCACGTGCTGGCCGACCTCCGGGTGGCGGTGTTCGCGCACGTGCAGCGGCTCGACCTCGGCTTCTTCGAGCGCACGCCCGCGGGCGTCGTCATCTCGCGGCTCACGAACGACATCGACGCGATGAACAGCATGATCACCGACGGGCCGACGACCCTCGTCCAGAACACGCTCACGCTGATCGGATCGGCCGCGGTGCTGCTCGTGCTCGACTGGCGGCTGGCGCTTGCGACGCTCACCGTGTTCCCGGCGATGGCGGTCGGCACCGTGATCTTCCGCAGCTACTCGGCCCGGGCCTACCGGCGCACGCGCGAGCGGATGGGCGAGGTCACCGCCAGCCTGCAGGAGGACATCTCGGGCGTGCGCGTCGTGCAGGCCTTCCGGCGCGAGCGGGCCAACTACCACCGCTTCGTCGCGGTGAACGACAGCTACCGCGCCGCCAACGTGCAGACCGTGAACTACGCGTCGATCTACTTCCCGTTCGTGTCGCTTCTGTCGGCGGTCGCGACCGCGGTCGTCCTCGGCTACGGCGGGCTACTCGTGTTCCACGGCCAGCTCACCCCGGGCGCGCTCTTCGCCTTCATCGGTCTGCTCTCGAACTTCTTCGACCCGGTGCAGCAGCTGTCGCAGTTCTACCAGACGCTGCTTGCGGCGACCGCGGCGCTCGACAAGGTCGTCGAGGTGCTGCACACCGAGACGGCGATGGCCGACGCACCGACGGCCGAGACGCTGCCCCAGATCGTCGGCCGGGTCGAGTTCGACGACGTGCGCTTCACCTACGCCCCCGGGGCCGCCGAGGTGCTGCACGGCGTCTCGTTCACGGCCGAGCCGGGCCAGACGGTCGCACTCGTCGGCCACACCGGCGCCGGTAAGTCGACGGTCGTCAAGCTGCTCACCCGCTTCTACGACCCGACCGCCGGACGCGTGCTGATCGACGGCCACGACGTGCGCGACGTGACCGCGGCCTCGCTGCGCTCGCAGCTCGGCATCGTGCCGCAGGAGAGCTTCCTGTTCTCGGGCACCGTGCGCTCGAACATCGCCTTCGGCCGCCCCGAGGCGAGCATCGAAGACGTCATCGCCGCCGCCGAGGCCGTCGGCGCCGACGCGTTCATCCGTGCGCTCCCGGACGGCTATGACACCGAGATCCAGGAGCGCGGCGCGCGGCTCTCGATCGGCCAGCGCCAGCTGGTCGCATTCGCCCGGGCCCTGCTCGCCGATCCCCGCATCCTGATCCTCGACGAGGCCACGTCGAGCGTCGACATCCCCACCGAGGCCCGGATCGAGGAGGCGCTCGAGACGCTCCTGCGCGGCCGCACCGCGTTCGTCGTCGCCCACCGGCTGAGCACGATCCGGCGGGCGGACGTCATCATCGTGCTCGAGCACGGCCAAGTGATCGAGGCCGGCACCCACCGCCAGCTGATCGAGCGCCGCGGCCGCTACTACGCTCTCTACGACGACTGGGTCGAGGCGGTCGCCTGACCGCGCGAAACTCAAGGTCTTCGGCGCGCAACCGATAACCCCTTCTGATGAGGGGGGTCCTTTCCGTAGTCGGCGTGGCAGCAGCCGCCGCCCTGCTCGCGTTCCCGGGCGTTGCCCAGGCCGCGGGCCATCAGCCGTACGTCGACGTGCCCTCGAGCTTCTGGGCGAACACGTCGATCAACTGGTCCGTCAAGCAGGGCTGGATGACGCCCCGAAGCACCGACCGCTTCGGCGTCGGGCACACCGCCAGCCGGCTCACCGCCGCGCGCGTGCTCGCCGAGCTCGACCAGACCGTGAACGCGATCCCGGTCGCCGCCGACCCATACACCCAGGCGGTCACCGCCGGCTGGATGGGCTCCGGCACGGGTGCGGACGGCACCATCACCCAACTTCAGTTCGACAAGGGCGTCGTCGACATCCTCGGCCTGACGTCCACCGCCAAGACGCTCAGCACGCTGCACACGTCGAACGGCTGGCGGCCGCCGCTGCCCGTCGGCTTCGGCGTCGAGCAGACCGTGCGCGCCCTCGGCGCCCGCGTGAACGCACCGGAGGGGTTCGACCAGTGGGAGATGTGGCCGTCGAACATGCTCCTGCGCGCCGACCTCGCCGCCGAGGCCTACCAGCTCGGCCACCTCTCGCCCTGGGCCGTCTCGGCCGCCGAGGCGAAGACCGCGGTCGTGACCGCGATGCCCAAGTGGACGCCGCTCAAGCGGGCGGTGCTCGGATTCGCGCTCAAGTACGCCGGCGCTCCCTACATCTGGGGCGGTACGTCGCCGCAGAAGCAGGTCGAGTTCGGGCAGAACGTCGCGGGCGGCTTCGACTGCTCGGGGTTCGTGTGGTGGGTGATGAAGCTCCACACCTACACGGCGGGCGGCAACACGTGGAGCGGCGACAGCGCCATCGGCGAGCTGCGCACCACCTACCAGATGTCCCAGTCGGTGAAGCTCAAGGACCGCATCCCCCGCGCCGACCTGCACCCCGGCGACATCCTCTTCTGGAGCTCGGCGCCGAACGGCGTGCACACCTCCTGGGCGACGATCTACCACACGGGCATCTACCTCGGAAACGGCTGGACGATCAACAGCCACGGCTCCGGAGACGGCGTGACGCTCGACTACATGGGGCCGGGCGCCGGCTGGTACCACGATGCGTTCGCGTTCGGCTGGCGCATCATGCCGATGCACAAGTAGGCGGCGCGCCGCCCGTCGCGGGCCGTACGGTAGGTTGCCGGTGTGAGCACCGAGGAAGACGCCGCACCCGACGCCGAGGAGGTCCCCGCCGGGGCCGACCCCGAGCCGGGCAAGCCGATCAGCGTCCGCGCCGAGCGCGGCGCGCGCATGACCCCCGCCGAAGCCGTCCGCGACATGCGGATCACGCTGCCGGCGCGCGGCAACCGCACGCTGCGCGACGTCGTCGACCGCGCCAACCACGACACCTCGCTGAAGGCCCTGTGGCACGCCGCGAACGTGAACGCGGTCACCCGCCTGCAGATCAACGACCACTCCTGGGTGCACGTCCAGATCGTCACCAACATCGCGCTCAAGCTCCTGCGCGAGCTGCGCCGCGCCGGTGTCGAGCCGAGCATGATGAGCGACTACGGCATGCGCCAGGAGGACGCCGAGGTCGTGGTCGTGCTCGGCTGCCTGACGCACTGCCTCGGCATGGCCATCCACCGCAACGGGCACGAGGAGATGAGCCTCTTCCTGGCCGCCGACCGGCTGCCGCGGCTGCTCGAAGGGCTCTACGAGGAGCCCGAGTCGACCATCGTCCAGGCCGAGGTGCTGCAGGCGATCATCTCGCACCGCTCCGACGGCCAGCCGCTCTCGATCGAGGCCGGGGTCGTGCGGGTCGCCGACGCGCTCGACATGGCCAAGGGCCGCTCGCGCATCCCGTTCGAGTCGGGCCGCGTCTCGATCCACTCCCTGTCCGCGGCCGCGATCGAGGCCGTGCACATCAAGCAGCGGCCATGGCAAGGTGCTTGATCGAGATCGAGATGAACAACTCCGCCGGCCTCTATCAGGTGGACAATCTGCTGCGCAGCAAGCTGCGCGGATCGGGCCTCGAGCAGTACCTGGACGTCGAGGCCACCATCGAGGGCGAGTCCGAGAAGCGCCTGCTGCCCTCGTTCCGCTTGTAGGGACGCTCAAGTCGAGCGGCCCGGAGGCCGAATACCCCTCTGGTATCCTTGTGCCGCCTTTGCGGGGTCGTCTAATGGTAGGACGCCTGACTCTGGATCAGGTAGTCGGGGTTCGAGTCCCTGCCCCGCAGCCTCACCGAAACGCTCCATCCAAGCCAAGAGTGTGAGCTCAGCCGCTCCGAGCCGCCTGAGGCGATGTCACGATCAGCGCCGATGAGGTGCAGGGCGGAGACGACGTGTGGGTACGTCCACGGCCGGCTCCCTCACGGTCTCACCGTTCCTGCGCTAGACCGGGGCTGCCAGCCTACTCGATGCCAAGCGTGCGGATGAACTCTGTCACCGCCGCGAATGCGTCGTTGCGAAGCCGCGGCTGGGACGCGGTTGGGTCGACCAGCAGCGCCTGGCGTGCGTACGCCTCGGCGCCGCCACTGGCGGAGCCGTGGAAGCGGCCGCCGATCTCGGCCCACAGCGATCGCAACGACGGTATCTCGGCGGCGAACACGCCCGACCGCAGGGCTGCCGCCGCATGGCGAGGGCCGCCGGCCTGGTTGTGGAGCAGCACGTAGGCGAAGTCGTAGTAGTCCTTGTCCAACCCGCGCTGGCGGGCGGCGTGCGCCTTGGCCAGCAGGTAGCCCTCGAGCCCGGCGAAGCAGATGGTGACGGTACGCTCGCCGACAGTGATCTCGCGCTCCTGGAAGGAGCGGGCGACGTAGCCGGTGCCGCGCAGGTTGAGCGCCGCAAGGTGGTCACAGCCGGGCAGGCGGACTGCCTCCTGGCTAGGCAAGCTGTCGTCGTCGCACAGGAACTCGATCTTCACCCGCACCGCGCCAACAGGGATACGCCACCGCCACCCTTCGGGCTTGCTCGAGTCGGGGTAGGCACCGACACGTTGAAGCGCCTGCTCGACCGGCGCCGCGTCGTCCAGGTCGCTGACATGCACCGCGATCAGGATGTCGATGTCGGTGGTGCCAAGATGCGCGGGACGGTCGGGCGCGGCCAGCGTTTCGGGGACGAGACCACCGACGACGATCAGCCGAAGCGCGCTCTGGCCGAGCGCGTCGTGGAGGATGACGAGTGCCTCCTCGGCCAGTTGCCGCGCCTCGGCCGAACGCTCTTCAGGTGGCATCGAAGAGTTCTTCGCGCACGTGCTCGGCGGCATCCAGGCCGCGGCCGCCCAGGCGGCGAAGGTCTGCGATCAGCCTGGCGGGATGGACGACGTGCTGCTCATCGTCGGCGGTGAACGTGACCAAGGGCGCCTGCCAGAACGTCACCACGCCCGCCTCGTCGACCGGCACTAGGCCGAGCCGTCCGAGCGCGTGGGGGATCGCACCGAACCCACCCGCGTCCAGATAGAAGTGCAGCGTCGGGGTCTCTGTCAGGAAGGGGGCGACGCGCTCGACCCCAGCCCACCCGGTCAGACGATAGTCGATGCCCGTGGCGTCCAGGCCGCGCTCGATGTTTGCAAGCTCGCGCCGCGGGTCAGCCGCCGCCGTATGCGCGAGGATCGTCGGACGGTATTCAGCCTCGGTCACGCCGATCCACGCGTCCGCAAGCGCGGGCAGGCCAATCAGGACGCGGCGCGCGGTGGTGCCTGTGGTGCCGAGCTTCTCAGTGAACCCTTGCTCGTCGAACCAGCGAAGCACCTGGACGACGCGACCGGTGGACGCGCCGGCCGCAGCGGCGAGCGCTGCGACGGACTCCACCCGGCGCCTCATCAGGACGCGTTCGCCGACGCGAAGCGCCGCCGGCGAGAAGCCTTTCGCCGCCTCGGTCTGCGGCTCGAGCTCCCCGCCGTCTACGAGGATGGCGAGCCGGCCGTCGCGAGCGCGGATACGCGCGGCGGTCTGGTCGGCCCAGTTCGCGTCGGCAGCGTCGAGGCGCGCCCGCGCCTTCGACGTGAAGCGCGATGCCACCGCGATCGCCTCAGGGGTGAGCTGCGGCAAGATCCGATCCACATCTCGGGGCAGTCCGGTGCCGGCGGAGATGAGCACGAACGGATGACCCGCAACCTCTACCCGGCCGTCCCCTCGCTCTGGGACATGCTCGTCCAGCGGCGCGAGCACCATACGGACGACTCTGACCAAGCTCTTGTTCATCTGCGGCATGTTATTCAGTGTAACACTGAACAAGCCGCTCGAGTTGAACAACTCCGCGACCGCCGCCAGCCCTCAGCCGCCCGGCGATGATGACGCTGCGCCGCTATTAGGCACCACCGGGTATGACATCTGTGTGGTTCAAGGATGAGACTGAGGGCGTACGTTCGCGGTCACGGCCGCACGGTCGCGGCGATTCGGTGCCTGGTGGGCATCTGGCTGCTCGGCCTGGGCGCATACCTGCTGACGCGGGATGTCTGACTCGGGCTGCTCTTCCTGGTGCCCGCGCCAGCTCGCTCCCATCTCGCCTACCACGCCGTGCGGGCGCAGAACTGACCGCCGTGACCACTCGATAGACTGGCGCCTGACCAGGCGGCTCTGAGGACGTCGGGGAACACGATGGATGGCCACAAACTCGTCTACAAGGACGCCGTCGAGATGGGCGGCGCGCTCCGCCTGATCTTCGCGGTGCAGCCGCGGCCGTCCGATCGCGACTGGTTCGCCTGCTTCGACTCGCACCTGAACGACGCGGGCCTCTCCGGCGCCGAGGTGATCGACGACGGCACCGACACCGTCGTCACCGTCAGCGTGAATCCGCTGGACGCCGCGCCGGCCGTCGATGCGCTGGCCGAGGCGATGGAGACGACCGACCGCGAGTACCGCGAGGTGATCGCCCCGGCGCGGCGCGCCGCCGAGGAGGAGGCACGCCTGACGAAGGAGCGCGTCGCCGCCGCGATCGAGGATCTCGACCTGCGCCTGCGCGCGCGTTTCCCGAGGTAGGGCCGGCGCCCGCCGGCGACCGCGTTCAGGTCGTCGGCAGCGTGGTGGTGACCGTGATGGTCGTCGGCACCGTGACCGTGTGGATGATCGTGCTCGTCCGCGTGATCGTCGTCGGCACCGGCACGATCTGGGTGTGGGTGCGAAACAGCGTCTGGGTGCTGGTCTGCGTGAACGTCGAGCGGTGCCCCTTGATCGTCTTTCTGCGCGTGATCGTGCGCGCGGGCAGCGTCACCTTCACGCGCTTGCCCTTCACCGTCTCGATCGTGACCCTGCCCTTGCTCGTGATGGTCGTGATCAGGCTCGCCGCGCTCGGGTCCGACCCGAGCAGGTTGCCGAAGTAGAGCCCGCCGCCGAAGAGGAGGGCGATGACGGCGATGCCCGGCACGAGCAGGTGGGCGGGGACGTTCCACTCGGGCATGCGCAGCCAGCCGAACCCGGGCACGACCAGCCAGCGGGGCCGGCTCCACTCGCGATCGCGCAGCCGGTCGATGTCGGGGCCGTGCAGCCACCGCGGCCGGTGCGGGCGCGGCCAGTCGCGGTCGCGGAGCGCATCCAGGCGATCCGAGAGGTCGGGCATCCGCGGACGGCGCCCGCCCAGAATCCTGAACCGTCTCATGTCCGGCATCCGTGACCCTTCATGACCGCTCCTTCGCGTGGCGCCCGCACGCGGGACGCAAGCCCCAGCGTGAATGGCTCGCTGCCCGCGCGAATCCTACCCCGAGAGCGGCGGCGGGGGAACCCCCATGCCGGCCCGAGAACCGCGTCAGCGCGCGGAGGCCGGCCCGCGGCCGCGCCTCCAGGAGAACGTCTGTCTGAGCAGCCGGGGCGACGACGCCATGCCATCGAGGCCGAGGCTCGTCAGCGAGAGGGTCCGTGTCACCCGCTCCGGGCCTGTGAGCAGGACGAGCAGGTCGTCGTCGCCGAGCGACACCTCCTGCTGGTGCACGCCCATCTCCGCGAGCTCGTCGGGCAGACCGCCCGCGACCGCCCGCTCGAGGTCCTGGCGGCGCCCGGGCTCGATCCGGGCGGCGATCGCGACGGTGCAGATCCGATCGCCTGCGCCGGCCTCCGCGGCGGGCCGGGCCAGATCGTCAGCGAGGTGGTGAGCGGCTCCCCAGCCGCCGAAGAGGATCTCGACCACGATCGCGCGCCCGTCATAGAGCGCCGAGACCGCCGGAAGCGTTGCCGAGCGCTGAACCTCGACATCGGACAGGCGATCGCCGTCCAGCAGCAGGCGCTCCTCAGCCATGTGCGATCCGGCGTCACGGCCCACGAGCAGCATGCCGTCGGCGCCCGCCGTCGCCGAGCCGACGAGCCGCGGCCCGCCCTCGCGCTGCCATGCGACCGCGTAGCTCACGGGACCAGGTCGAATCGCGGATCCATCGTCTCTAGGATCGACATCCGCGCCCCCGGCGCCATCGGTGCCAGCGCGGATCCTCGGCGGGAAAACTACGGAACCCAGGCCACCGCCCCGCCGCTACGATCAGCGGCCGTGGAGGTCTTCACCGAGCTTCGTCCCACCCTGCCCGGCCGGCTGGTCACGCTCGAGCCCCTGCGCCCGGAGCACGAGCCCGAGCTGGGCGCGGCCGCCGCCGACGAGCGCGTCTGGCGCTACATGCGCAACGTCGCGTCCGATCCGGAGGAGTTTCACCGCTGGTTCGGCGAGGCCCTCGATGCGGCGGCGGCGGGCACCGAGGCGCCATTTTGCATCGTGCGCGACGGCACCGCGGTCGGGAGCAGCCGCTACCTGGCCCTGCGCCCGGCCGACCGCGTGCTCGAGATCGGCCACAGCTGGGTGACGCCGGCCGCATGGGGCTCGGGCGCAAACACCGAGGCGAAGCTCCTCCTGCTCACGTATGCGTTCGAGCGGCTGGGCTGCCTGCGGGTCGAGTTCAAGACCGACGCGCGCAACGAGCGCTCGCGGGCGGCCCTGGCGGCACTCCCGGCGACGTTCGAGGGCGTGTTCGCAAAGCACATGCTGGTGCGCGGCGGAGAGCGGCGCGACTCGGCCTGGTACCGCGTGCTCGACGACGACTGGCCGGCCGTGAAGGCCGCGCTCGAGGCGCGGGTGGCGGCGAAGGCATGAGCGAGCGCCGCCACCACTCGTCGAACACCGAGTTCGAGGCCCGCATCGGGTATGACCGAGCGGTGCGGGTGGGCGATGTCGTCCACGTCTCGGGCACCCTGGGGGTCGGACCCGACGGCCTCCCGCCCGAGGGCGCCTACGCGCAGGCCGTGGGGGCGCTGCGGCGCATCCAGGCGGCGCTCGAGGCCCTCGACGCGTCGCTCGCCGACGTCGTCCGCACCCGGATGTACGTCGTCGACTGCGAGCGGCACCAGTTCGACGTCGGCCGGGCCCACGCCGAATTCTTCGCCGACGTACGCCCCGTCTCGACGATGGTCGGCATCGCCGGCCTCGTCGGCCCCGAGTTCATCGTCGAGATCGAGGTCGAGGCGATCGTCTCGCCGGGCCGCTCGTGACCGCCTTGCTACACTTGCCGCCGGTCCCTGCCGCATTCGTCTAGGGGCCCAGGACGCCGCCCTCTCACGGCGGTAACACCGGTTCGAATCCGGTATGCGGTACCTCTCCGGGAGCCTCTGCGCGCAGGGGCTCCCGGCGTCGTTCCGTCCGCCCTCAGTGCCCTCGCACCCGGGTCGGGTCGATCCGGATCGGCACCGAGTAGTCGGCCGAGAACGACTCCGGCGTCCACGAGTTCCCGGCGATCAGCTCGCCGTACTTCGCCATGTAGGCCGGCACCTCATGCGCCGGCGGGTCATCGCTTCGGCGCGCGCGCCCCGACACGGTGACGACATCGCTGCCCCGGCCGTCGTCGTTCAGGTGCAGGGCGACGCGCGGATTGGCGTCGATGTTGCGCAGCTTGGGGGTGTCGGGCTGGCTGTAGACGAGGAACGAGTCCCCGTCCCACAGAAACCAGACCGGGATCGGACTCGGCGCTCCGGTGCGCCCGACCGTCACCAGCCAGCCGATGAGCTCAGCCGTGAGACGGCGTGCAGCGCGCGCACCGAACGCCGTGGATGCATCGACCGGAAGCGCCATCCCCTGATCCTAGCCAGCAGCGCGCTCGAGCCGTGCGGTCGCACGGCGCCGTCGTAGTCGGCTCCGTACCACCCGCCGAACACGCGGTTCACCGACACGACCGTGCCCGTGTGCGGCGCGTGGACGAAGCGGCCGCCGCCGATGTAGATGCCGACGTGCCCGAGGCCGTCGAAGAACACCAGGTCGCCCGGGCGCAGGTCGCGGCGCGACACGTGCGTCCCGGCGTCCCACTGCGCGTAGCTCGAATGCGCGAGCCGGATGCCGAGGCGGCCGTAGACATAGCTCGTGAATCCGGAGCAGTCGAAGCCGGCGGGCGTGCTGCCGGACCAGGCGTACGGGACGCCGCGCAGCTTCATGGCGTCGCGCACGGCGGCGCCGGCGATTGTGGCGGCAACAGACGGGGTATGACGGACGTGCGGCGCAACGTCCGTGGCATTGGCCCTCGCCGTGGCCGGGATGAGCAGGAGCATCGTGACAGATAGTGCAAGTGAGCGTCTCATAGCGGTGCCCAACCTAGCGGCATCCACCTGCAAGAGCAACCACCTCCAACAGAACCCTTACGCCTTGGGGGACCCGCAGTCCCCGGATCGTGGTAGGGGGCGCTAGGGTGCCCGAGGTAATGCCGATCGGTACCCACCCGCAGGCCACCGGCGGGACTCTTACGGACGGCGAGCAGGACGCACCGACCGTCGTCTCCCCGGCCGCGCCCGTACGGCGGCTGCGAGCACGTGACCTCGCGGGGGTGCTCTTCCGCGCGCTGCGAAACACGCAGAAGAACCACGCCACCAACCTGGCTCAGGCCGTCTCGTACAACCTGTTCATGACGATCCCGGCGGCCGCGCTCGTCGCCGTCGGCGTGTTCGCGATGGTCGCGAGCGCGGGCACCGCCGGGCGGCTCCTCAAGCATCTCGACACGGTCCTCCCGGCGAGCGTGATCACCCTCCTCGATCGCAGCCTCACCCAGGTCGTGCGCCACCCGGCGGGCGGGACGGCGTTGGTCGTGGCCGGTGCGGTGCTCGCCGTCTGGTCGCTCACCGGGGCGATGAAGACGCTGCAGTGGGCGCTCAACATCGCCTTCGACCGCACCGAGTCACGCGGGTTCGTGCGCACGCGACTCGCGGCCGTCGCGATGCTGTTCTGCGTCGCGATCGCGCTCACCCTGGCGTTCGGCCTGCTCGTGCTGGGACCGCAGGCGAGCGGCTGGGTGGGCTCGGCACTCGATCAGCCGACGCTCGTGTCCTGGGTATGGTGGACGGCCGAGTGGCCCGTGCTCGTCGGCGTGCTCCTGATCGCGTTTGCGGGCATCTACCGCTTCGGGCCCGACCTCGAGAACGCGAGCTGGCGATTCGTCACCCACGGCGCGGTGGTCGCCCTTGTGGTCTGGCTGGCCGCGTCGGGCGGGTTCGCCTGGTACGTCTCGAACTTCGGGTCGTACAACAAGACGTGGGGATCCCTCGCCACGGTCATCATCGTCCTGACCTGGCTCTGGCTCTCGAGCCTGGCCCTGCTCCTGGGCGCCGAGATCGACGCCGAGGCCGACCGCACGCGCCGCCGCACCTGACCTACGGTCGCGGCGAGCGGGCAGCGACCCGCGCCTGGGCCTCGGTCTCGTGAGAGCTCGCCCGCCACAGCCGCCCGTCGCGCAGCGCGAGCATCCACACCACCTGATAGTCGCGCATGCCCCGGGCCGGCCCCGAGAGCTGCAGCCGTCCGAACCCGAGCCAGACCGCCGGGGCCACCTCGGCCACCCGGTGCAGGTATGCGCGCTGCGAATCCGCGGCGCGCCGCAGCCAGCGGATCACCTCGGCCGGCCCGCGCAGCACCACGTCGGGGTCAACGAACGCCGCCAGCCGCACCTCGACGTCCGCATGCAGGAGGTCGCCGAGACGATTGAGGTCGCCCTCGACGAACGCACGGATCACCGCCCCGGCCTCGCCGGGGTCATCGCCCCCTGTTGCCGTCTGATCGGTGTCGGCCACGTCATCCCGCCGCGCGCCGCGACGATACGACTCGCGCGCCGCGCCCGTCAAGCCGGGAGCCGTCCCGTCTAGATCATGCCGATGACGTTGGTCAGCATTCCCTGTACGGCCGTGGTGAGCAGGCCCAGGGTGGCGACCACGGCAAGTGTGATGACGCCGAGGACGACCGCGTACTCGGCCATCGTCTGGCCAGATTCGCCACCGGATCGGAGCTGCCGCAGGTTCTCGATCATGGAAGACCCCTTCAATGAAATTGGAACAACTGTGAGTCTCTATCGGGGCCTCGCGCCGAACGGAACATCACTCGCCTGAGTGACGTTCTGGAGGGAGCGATCGGACGGTCCGAGGCCGCGTCGGGCGCCCGGGCGAGCCGTCTCGCGGTCACGCCGCACGGCGCATCGCCGCGGCGCTCACGGCGGCACGGATCGCCTCGCCGATGCGCGCCACGTGGTCACGGTGCAGGCGGACGCCGCTCGGGAGGTTGATGCCGCGCTCGCCGATCATCCGCGCGACCGGCGCGGCGACGGCACGGCGCTCGTCCCAGATCGGATAGGTGCTGATGAGCGGGAAGGTCGGCCGTGTGTCGATGCCGGACGCAGCGAGCGCGGCCCGCAGGCCGTCCCGGTCGATGCCGCACACCGGGTCAACCAGGACGCTCGTCATCCAGTAGATGCTGCGGGCCCAATCGGCCTCGTGGTTGAGCGTGATGCCCTGGATGCCGTCGAGCTCGTCCGCGTACCACCCGAAGATCTCGCGCTTTGCCTCGATGAGATGGTCGACGCGCTCGAGCTGGCCGAGGCCGAGCGCGGCCGCGACGTTGGGGAGCTTGTACTTGAGGCCGTGCGCATCGATCCAGAAGCCCTTCGAGCGCTCGACGACCGAGATCCCACGCCTTGTACGCCCGGGCGTACACGTCCGGGTCGTTGGTGACGAACATGCCCGCCTTCTCCGGTGACGAGGAGCTTGGCGCCCTGGAAGCTGAAGCCGCCGGCGGTGCCGAGCGCGCCGACACGGCGGCCGCGCAGCTCGGCGCCGATGGCGGGTGCCGCGTCCTCGACCAGGGGCAGCCCGTACCGGTCTGCGACGGCTTGCAGAGCATCCAGATCCGCGCGGGTGGCCGTAGAGGTGGACGGGCATGATCGCCTTCGTGCGCTCGGTGATCGCGGACTCGACCGAGGCGGCGTCGAGGCACCAGCTGACCGGCTCGACGTCGGCGAAGACGGGCGTCGCGCCGGTGTAGGACACGGCCTTCGCGGTGGCGACCCAGGTCTGCTCGGGCACGATCACCTCGTCGCCGGGCCCGACCCCCAGGGCGACCATCGCGAGGTGGAGCGCGCCGGTGCAGCTCGATGTCGCGATGGCGTAGTCGGCGCCGACATAGGCGGCGAACTCGCGTTCGAGCGCGGTGATGTAGCCGCTCCAGCGGCCGTTCCAGCCGTGTCGCGCGGCGTCCGTGGCGTAGGCCACCTCCCGCGGCGAGATCGAGGGGCCGGCCGTCAGGATCGGCTCCGTCGCGTCCGCGCGGTCGGGTGCCCATTCCATGCCGAGGAACCAGCGGTCGGCGCCCGCATGATCGCAGGCGACGTAGCGGACAGACTCGCCGTCGACCTCGCGGCGCAGGGGCGTGCGGGCGCCGTCGCGGAAGCCGAGCCGGTGGTAGAAGCCGATTGCGTGCTCGTTGTCGGCGAAGACGCGCAGATGGATCCGGGCCGGGCGGAAACAGTCCTCGGCCCAGGCCAGCAGCCCCTCGAGCGCGGCGCCCATCAGGCCGGGCTGCGCGCCGGCCTCGCCGCGGACGACGTTGTCGACCTCGAGCGAGCGGTCGGGGCTATCGGCGGACGCGAAGCCGAGATGGCCGGCCGTATGGCCGAAACGGTCCTGGACGAGGAACAGGATCCGGTCGGGAACATCCAGAAGGCCGCGCCGAAGCCACGTCGCCGTGCCGGCGTGGGTGACCGGGAACTGCGTCGGGAAGGCGAACGAGGCCTCCTCGCGCCACCGCCCGAGCAGATCGATCAGCCGCACGTCCCCGCCGTGGAGCTCGCAGACGGGCACGAGCATGCCGGCGCCGCCGGCGAGCGGGACCGAGCGTGCGGCCAGCTCCTCGAGCGTGGCGGCGGACTTCATGAAGGCGAATTCGTCGCGGACCGCGGCGCGGTAGACGCCGAGCCGGCGGCTCATGTCGTCGCGCATGCCGGCCTCCCTTCGAGCAGGCGCACGGCGGTCTGTGCGACAGCGGCGGCCGAGAGGCCGTAGTGATCGACGAGGTGGTCGCGCGAGCCGACGGCGTGGGCGAACGTGTCGGGGAAGCCGACGCGGCGCAGCGGCGCGCCGACGCCTGCCTCGGCCAGCACCTCGGCGGCGGCCGAGCCGAAGCCGGCAACGATGGAGTGCTCCTCGACGGTGATCACGGCACGGGTGCGCACGGCGGCGGCGACGAGCGCCGCGGCGTCGAACGGCTTGACCGTCCCGAAGTGCAGCAGCGTGGCATCGATCCCCTCGGCGGCAAGCAGGTCGCAGGCGGCCGCGGCCTCGCGCAGCGCGGTGCCGGTGCAGGCGATGGTCACGTCGCCACCGTGTCGCAGCTCCACGGCGCGGCCGATCTCGAACGCGGCGGCGTCCGGGAGCAGGGCGGGCTCGCCGTTCTTGCCCAGCCGCAGGTAGACCGGACCCTCGTGAGCGCACGCGGCGTGGACCGCGCGCTGCACCTCATTCGGGTCCCCGGGAGCGAGGACGGTCATGCCGGGCAGCACCCGCATGAGCGCGAGGTCGTCGATCGCGTGGTGCGTCGGCCCGAGCGTCCCGTACGAGACGCCGCTGCCGACGCCGATGAGCTTGACGTTCGCCGCCGCACACGCGACGTCGATGCGCACCTGGTCGTGCGGCCGCGATGTGATGAACGGCGCGATCGAGTACGCAAAGGGCACCTTGCCGGCGTAGGCAAGCCCGGCCGCGACGCCGACCATCGTCTGCTCGGCGATCCCGACGTTCAGATATCGCCCGGGGGCGACGGCCTCGAACGGCTCGAAGAGCCCCACGCCCAGATCGCCGGTGAGCGCCCACACGCGCTCGTCGGCGGCGCCGACCGCGACAAGCGCGCGGAAGAACGCGTCTCTCACGCCGCCACGTCCATCGCGTCGAGCCCGGCGAGCAGGAGCGCGCGCTCGTGCGGCCGGAACGAGCGGTAGTGCGACATGAACTGTCCTTCGAGGACGGGCACGCCGTAGCCCTTGACGGTGCGGGCGACGATCGCCCGCGGCCGGAACGAGCCGCCTCCCAGGCGCTGCTCGAGCATCGCATGATCGTGCCCGTCCACCTCGTCGACGGCCCAGCCGAACGCGCGGAACTTGTCGGCGAGCGGCTCCAGCGAGAGCACATCCTTGACCGCCCCGAGACCCTGAAAGCCGTTGGCGTCCACGATCAGGCACAGACCGGGGACGGCCGAGATGGCCGGCAAGCGCAACGGCCTCCCAGACCGAGCCCTCGTTCAGCTCGCCGTCGCCGACGAGGCAGTAGGTGCGGCGATCGCGGGCGTCAGCCCGGTCGGCAAGCGCGTATCCGAGCGCGACCGCGACGCCGTGACCGAGCGAGCCGGCCGTCACCTCGACCCCGGGGACATGACGCTCGGGATGGCCGGCCAGCGAGCCGCCGTCGCGGCAGTATCCCCGCACCACCTCGTGCTCGTCGAGCACACCGGTACGGGCGAGCACCGCGTAGAGCGCGGACGCCGCGTGCCCCTTGCTCAGCAGAAAGCGGTCACCCGATTTCGCGCGGAGCGTCCGGAAATAGAGCACCGTGAGGATGTCGACGATCGAGAGCGAGCTGCCGATGTGGCACGTCCCCGCCGACAGCGCCGCCTCGAGCACGAGCCGCCGCACCGCATCGGCCTCACGGCGCAGATCGGGGTTCACGCAGCCGCCTCGAGATCCGCCCGGCGACGCAGCGGCGACGGGGCGACGGCGGCGGCACGGTCGTCCCAGACGCGCCACGGCGCCCGGCCGCCGTCCCACAGGCCGCGGAGAAGCTCGACGTCGCGGACGGTGTCGGCGCACTGCCAGAAGCCGCCATGCTCGTACACCATCAGCTCCCCGTCGCGTGCGAGTCCCTCGAGCGGCTCACGCTCGAGCACGCAGCCGGCATCCAGCGAGATCCGGTCGAGCACCCGGCGGTCGAACACGAAGAAGCCGCCCGAGACGAGGCTCGCGCCGACCGGCTTCTCCGCGAAGCGGGCCACCTGGGTGCGATCGTGGACGATCTCGCCGAACCGCGACGGAGGGTGCACCCCGGTCAGCGTCGCGAGCTTGCCGTGGGAGCGGTGGAACTCGAGCGCGGCCGCGACGTCGATGTCGGCCAGCCCGTCGCCGTACGTGCACAGGAACAGGTCTCCGGGCAGGTGGTGCGCGACGCGCTTCAGCCGCGCGCCCGTCATCGAGTCGTCACCTGTGTCGACCAGCGTGACGTTCCAGTCCTCGCTCTCGGACGAGTGGTACGCGACGTCGCCGCTGCGCAGGTTCACGCTCACGTCCGCGGCGAGGCTCCGGTACTCCAGGAAGTACTGCTTGATCATCGCGCCCCGGTAGCCGAGGCAGCACACGAAGTCGGTCAGGCCGGCCGCGGCATAGATCTTCATGATGTGCCACAGCAGCGGGCGGCCGCCGACCTCGACCATCGGCTTCGGGCGGTACTCGGTCTCTTCGCGCATGCGCGTACCCTGGCCACCGCACAGGATGACGACCTTGACGTTCGGGGGGAGGGCCATTCTGGGGCTCTCAATCGACGCGACGGCCGCGAAGCTTTAGGAGCCGCGGGCGCGCGCTCAAGTTCGCGCCGGACATCGCCGATGGGCCTCGCATGAGCGCTCCCCCCGCGCGCATGCCCACATCCCCCGATCCGTTCTGGAGCGACCGGCCCGTCCTCGTCACGGGCGCCACCGGCCTGCTCGGATCGTGGCTCTGCGAGGCGCTCGCCGCCCGCGGAGCCGAGGTGATCGCGCTCGTGCGCGACCTCGTGCCGCAGAGCCGCTTCTACACCGGCGCCGGCGACCGCCGCTGCACCACGGTGTTCGGCGACCTGCGCGACGGCCGCCTGATCGAGCGGGTGCTGGCCGAGTATGAGATCGATGCGGTGTTCCACCTGGGCGCCCAGACGATCGTCGAGCACGCGCTGCGTGACCCGGCCAACACCATGCGCTCCAACGTCGAGGGCACGTGGGAGGTGCTCGACGCCTGCAGGCGCAGCGGCCGCCCCGCCCGGATCGTCGTCGCGTCGTCGGACAAGGCGTACGGCAGCCAGCCGGAGCTGCCCTACCAGGAGCATCATCCGCTGATGGGCCGCCACCCCTACGACGTCTCGAAGAGCTGCGCCGATCTGATCGCCCAGAGCTACGCCGCGACGTACGACATGCCGATCGTCGTCACCCGCTGCGGCAATCTCTACGGCGGCGGCGACCTGAACTACAGCCGGCTCGTCCCGGGCACGGTCCGATCGGCGCTCCAGGGACAGCGGCCGGTGCTGCGAAGCGACGGCACCCTGATCCGCGACTACCTCTACGTCGAGGATGCCGCGGAGGCCTACATCGCCCTCGCCGAGCGCGCTCACGAGCCCGGGATCGCCGGAGAGGCGTGGAACTACTCCAACGAGCTGCAGCTGACCGCGCTCGACATGACGCTGCGCGTGCTTGCCGCGTGCGGGCGCGCCGACCTCGAGCCGGACATCCGCGGCGAGGCCGTCCACGAGATCCCCCACCAGTACCTCTCGGCCGCGAAGGCCCGGCAGCGGCTCGGCTGGACGCCGGCGCACGGCCTCGACGAGGGGTTGCGCCGCACCGTCGCCTGGTACCGCGACCACCTCGGCCGCAACGACCGGCTGGCCGCATGAGCCGCCCGCTGCTTGCGATCTGCATCCCGACGTACAACCGCGCGGCGCCGCTGCAGCGGCTGCTCGAGCGGCTCAGCGACGAGATCGGCGGCAGCGCGGACGTCGTCGTGCTCGTCTCCGACAACGCCTCGCCGGACGCGACTCCGGACCTGCTGGGACGAATGGCGCCGCAGATGCCCTCCCTGCGGTCGTACCGCCAAGAGACGAACGTCGGCGTGATCCGCAACCACCGCTGGCTGGTCGCCAACGCGCCCGAGTGCGACTACCTCTGGCTGATGGGCGACGACGACGAGCCCGAGCCGGGCGCCGTCGCCTACATCCTCGAGCTCCTGCGTGCCCATCGCCCCGCCTGGCTGCACCTCCCCCACCGGTTCGTTCATCCCGACGGGCGCATCAAGGTCGAGTCCCGCCGGCCGGCAGCTCCCGAGGTGCACGCCGACCCGGGCCGGATGTGGGTCGCCCAGACGCACTGGCTGACGTTCCTCTCGGCGTCGGTCGTCCGCCGCGACCAGCTGCGCGCCGTCGAGGCCACCTCGACGAGCGAGAACATGTACTTCCCGATGATCTGGTTCTTCGAGGCCTCGGCGGACGGTCCGTGCGTCGTCGCCGACCGCCTGCTCGTGAGCGGATCGACCGACATCTCGTGGGCCGACAAGATGGTCGAGACGATGACCCGGCACTACATCGGCCTCTACGACGAGGTGGTCGGGCGGTTCGTGAGCAGCGAGGAGTTCGGGCGCAGCCTCGACGAGCACTACAACCGCGACCACTACTGGTGCTTCAAGGAGGCCGGCGCCGAGTACCTGATCGAGGTCGTGCGCCGCTTCCCGCACAGCCGTGTCCTGCGCCGGTATCTGTGGACGCTCGGCCGTGAGCTGGGCGACGCGACCTGTACCGCCGAGGTGGCCGCGGCGTCGGCCGCAGCGGGAGACGACGCGGCGGCGCGAGAGCTGCTCGTACGCGGAGAAGCCGCATTCGAGCAGGGCGACGCAACCGCAGCCGCCCAGCTCTTCACGCGGGCGCTCGAGGAGGCACCGGCGCTGGCCGAGGCGTGGAACGACCTCGCCGTGGCGCTGCACGCGCTCGGCTCGCCGCAGGCGCGCACGGCGGTCGCGACCGCGGTCGAGCTCGACCCGGCCGACGAGACCGCACGGCAGAACCACGCCGCGATCACGGCGGCGGCATGAGGGCCGCCATCCTGATCGTCGCCCGCGACAACCCGGCCGCGCTCTGGGCGCAGATCGAGGCGCTCGTGGCCTGCGACCTGGCCGACGACGTCGAGGTCGTGGTCGTCGACGACGCCTCCGGCCCCGAGACGCGGGCGCTCCTTGCCCGGCTCGAGGGCGACGTCACCATCCAGCGCAGCGATCGCCCGATCGGGCGCCGCGCCGCCCTCGCAGCGGCGGCGCAGGCGGCAACGGCCGACGTCTGCATCGCGCTTGGAAGCATCGCCCGCCCGCTGCCCGGGTTCGTCGACCCGCTCGTCGCCGCGATCACCGCCGGCGCCGGCCTCGTGGCGCCGGTCATCGAAACGGGTGCCGGCGACGTCCATGGCTATCGCACCGCGCAGGACGGGAGCCTGTGGCCGCTGGCCGCGGGCGAAGGCGCGCCCGACGTGCTCGCGCTCGACTGCCTGGCGGCCGGCCGCCGGTTCTGGATCGAGCGCCAGCCGCTCCACACCGCGCGCGAGGGCCACTACGAGACATTGGTTGCCCAGGCGGCGCCGGGCGCGCTCGTCGTCGCCGGCGAGGCGCGGTCGAGGCGGGCGTCACAGGGGCCGGCGGCGAGCGTCATCATCTGCACGCGCGACCGGCCTGAGGAGGTCGGGCCGTGCGTCGCTGCCTGCATCGCCCACGGCGTGCTCGCCGACGGCGGCGAGATCGTGGTCGTCGACAACGGCAGGCAGCCGCTCGCGCTGCGCCTGCCCGACGGCGTGCTGGTCGTGCGTGAGGCCGTTCCCGGCCTGTCGCGGGCGCGCAACACGGGTGCGGCGGCCGCGACCAACGTCGTGCTGGCCTATCTGGACGACGACGCACGGCCGGGGCCGGGCTGGATCGAGAGCCTGCGCGACGGCTTCTGCGACCCCGGCGTCGCGGTGGCCGGCGGGCCGATCCAGGGCCTGTGGCCGGCCGAGCGCCCCGCGGGCTGGCCGCCGCAGGGGATGGAGTCGTTCTTCAGCGTCCTGTCGCTCGGCGACGCCGACCTGGACTTCCCCGGCCGGGCCGAGGTCTACGGAGCCAACTGGGCCATCCGCCGTGACGCGTTCGATGCCGTCGGTGGGTTCGACGCCGGCTTCGGCACCGGTGAGGGCGGCGCGCTCGGCGGCGACGAGTTCATGGCGGCCACCAACGTGCACCGCCTCGGCCTCGGCATCGGCCGCTACGTGGCCGGGGCAGCGGTCGGCCACCGCGTCGAGCACCACCGCATCGACGAGAGCTACATCGTGCTGCGCGCGTTCCACAACGGCCTGGAGACGGTCGGGTACGAGCGGGCGGGCGCCGATCGGCCAATTGGCATCCAGGCTCTCAGCCAATTGGCTGAGAGCGCCGCCCCCGATCCCGCCCCCATCCTGGCCTCCCTCGCCGCCGCGACAGACACCCCGCTCGCCCTGCGCGTGCGCCAGGCCGTCGACCTCGGCGTGCGCACCGCGCGCGAGGCGCCCGGCACGCCGGCGGCGCGTGGGATCGTCGCGCGGCCGCCGCTGCAGGTACCCGCCTCCCCGGGCCCGGCGGGCGAGCGCGAGTCCGTCCTCTTCTTCTATCCCGACATGCCTGAGCCAAGCCGAAGCGCGGGCCACACGCGCGCGTCGGAGATCGCGTTCGCGCTGCGCCGCCTCGGCTACCGCACGACCCTCGCCTGCGAGACGTCGGCCGGCTTCGAGGCCGCCGCCGAGCGGTTCGCGCAGGCGGGGATCGAGGTGGCCGCCGCCGACCGCGGCGACGACCTCGACGCACTCCTCCGGCGCGGATTCGACGCCGCGATCGTCTCGTTCCACACCCTGGCGGCGCGCGCGGTGCCGGTGCTGCGAGCCGTCTCGCCGCGCACGCGCATCGCCGTCGACTCCGTCGATCTGCACTTCGTGCGCATGCGCCGCGCGGCCGAGGTCGCGGGCGACGAGGTCGGCATGGCCCGTGCCGAGCGCGAGCGCCTGGCCGAGCTCGCCATCTACGCTGCGGCAGATGTCGTGCTCGCGATCACCGAGGACGAGCGCTCACTGCTCGCCGGGCTGCTCCCGAACGCCGACGTGCAGGTGCTCGGAAACGTGCACCGGCTGGCCGAGACGGTCGCGCCGCTCGCCGGCCGGCGGGGAGCGCTCTTCGTCGGCAGCTACGGCCACGCGCCGAACGCCGACGCCGTGCGGTGGCTCTGTGCCGACGTGATGCCCGAGCTGCACGCCGCGGGGCACACCGACCCGGTCGTCATCGCCGGCTCGGGCATGCCCGACGACCTGGCGCGGCTCGTGGCCGCCGCCGGGGCCGAGCCGCGCGGGTTCCTGCCCTCGGTCGACGAGGAGCTCGGCCTGCGCCGGATCTCGATCGCGCCGCTTCGCTTCGGCGCCGGGCTCAAGGGCAAGGTGGGCGAGTCGCTCGCCGCCGGCGTGCCCGTGGTCGCCACCTCGATCGCCGCCGAGGGCTTCGATCGGCCCGAGCGCGGCATGCTCGTGGCCGACTCGGCCCCCGAATTCGCGCAGGCGATCGTCCGCCTGAGCACCGATGACGCGCTCTGGGCGCGGCTCTCCGCAGGCGGCCGCGAGCTCGTCTCCGAACGCCTGGGCACCCCGGCGTGCGAGGCCGCGCTCGGGCGGATCCTCGCCACGCTCCTCGCTCGGAAGGCGGCATGAGCGGGCCTCGTGTGACGCTCGGGATCGCCGCCTACAACGGCGAGCGCTACCTGGCCGAGGCGGTCGAGAGCTGCCTCGCCCAGGACCACCCCGACTTCGAGCTCCTGATCGTCGACGACGCGTCGACCGACGGAACGGCGGCCCTCATCGCCGGCTACGCCGGCGATCCGCGTGTGCGCGTGGTCACCCATCCGCAGAACCGCGGCATCGCCGCCGCCTACAACTCGATCGTCGAGCACGCCCGCGGCGAGCTGATCGCCCGGCTCGGCCACGACGACATCGCCCTTCCCGACCGTCTCAGCCGGCAGGTGGCCGTATTCGACGCCTTCCCCGAGACGGGCGTCGTCCACGGCGACGCCGTCACGATCGACGCCGGCGGCCGCGTCGTCGGCGAGTGGCGCTCGCCCGAGCTCGACGAGGCGACCCTCGTGCGCTCGCTCGTTCGCCGGCACAATTATCTCGTCGATCCCACGACCATGATCCACCGGCGGGTGTACGAGCAGGTGGGCGGCTACGACGCCGCCTACCCGATGTGCAACGACTTCGACCTGTGGCTGCGGGCGGCGCCGCGCTTCCGGTTCCGCCACTGCGGGCCCGGGCCGCTGATCCGCTACCGCCGTCACGGCGGGAACTTCTCGGACGAGTCCGCCCGCGCGCGCGAGGTGGACGAGGTCTCGCGGGCGCTCGCCGCCGCGATCGACCGCGAGGACTGGAGGGTGCTCGCGCCCGAGGCGGTCACCCACGAGGGGGCGCTCGTCCTGCTCGCCGAGGCGCTCGAGCGGCGCGAGCTGCCGCTGCCGGAGCTGGCAGCGCGCCTGCGCGAGCGCGGCCTCGCCGGCCGTCCCCGGATCGTCATGACCTCGTTCGGCTACAACGACTCGGGGGGCGGCACGATCGTCCCCAAGCAGGTCTCGCAGGAGCTCGCCCGGCGCGGATACGACGTCACGGTCTTCCACGCCGCGGTCGGCCGCGTCGAGCCCGCCGAGCCGTACCAGGTGCGGGAATGGTGGCAGGACGGCGTGCGCCTTGTCGGCGTGTTCAACCGTCCCCACGGCCTGCTCGACCTGGGCCATCCCGACCGGGAGGTCGACGATCCGCCGATCACCCGCGCGTTCGCCGAGCTGCTCGACCGCGTGCGCCCCGACGCCGTGCACTTCAACAACCTGCACAACCTGGGCGCTGCCCTGATCGACGAGGCCTCGGTGCGCGGGATCCGGTCGCTCTTCACGACCCACAACTACTGGCTCGCCTGCCCGCGCGGCTACCTCTTCACCGACCGCCTGGAGCTGTGCGACGGCCCCGGCAACCGCGGCGCCGACTGCGCCGCATGCGTCGGCAGCCTGGACGCCGAGGGCTACCGCCGCCGCCTGAGCGAGATCCGCGGCCGCTTCACCCGCGGGGTCGACGTGTGCCTGGCCGTGTCCGAGGCGATGCGCTCCACGCTCGCCGGGGCCGGCTATCCGGCCGACGCGATCGACGTCGTGCCGCAGGCGATGCCGGAGGACGACGCGGTATGGGGGGCGCTCGGCCGCGACCGCAGCCCCGGGCGGCTCGGCTCCGAGCTCGTGGTGGGATTCTTCGGCTCGGCGCTGCCGCAGAAGGGCCCGAGCCTCTTGATCGACGCAGCCCAGCGCACCGACGCGCGGGTGCGCGTGCGCATCCACGGCGAGGTGCCCGAGACGTTCGCCGCCGAGCTGCGGGCGCGCGATGCCCGCGGCGTCGTCGAGGTGTGCGGCGCGTTCGCCCACGACGACCTGCCCGAGCTGCTCGCCGCGGTCGACGTCGCCGTCATCCCGTCGGTGTGGTGGGACTGCGCGCCGCTGATGGTGTCCGAGTGCCTGGCCGGGCGCGTGCCGGTGCTCGGCGCGCGGATGGGCGGGATCCCGGACTTCGTCACCCACGAGCGAAACGGCCTGCTGTTCGACGGCCGCGACGCCGCCGATCTCGCCCGCCAGCTCGACCGGCTGGCCGGTGAGCCCGGGCTGCTCGAGCGGCTCCAGGAGGGGATCACCGCGCCACGCGCCTTCGCCGCCCACGTGGACGAGCTCGAGGCCTACTACCGCGGCGAGCGGCCGCGGCGCGATCACACCGGAGTCGCGCCCGTGAGCGTGCGCTGGCGCGGCGACCACACCTCGACGCAGAGCCTCGCCGGCGTGAACCGCGGCGTGTGCGACCGACTGGCCGAGATGGACGGCATCGCGCTCGAGCGGGCCGGGCGCAGCGGCCGCGGCGGCGGGCCGGCGCTGCCTCTGCCGGTGCAGGTCGAGGTGCGCCACCAGTTCCCGCCCGACCTGAGCCCGCCGCCGTCCGGGCGCCTGGCCGTGATCCAGCCGTGGGAGTTCGGCGCTGCGCCCGCCGAGTGGGTCGAGGGCATCAACGCGAACGTGGACGAGCTGTGGGTGCCGAGCGCGCACGTCCGCGACACCTACGTCGGATCGGGCGTCGATCCCGACCGCGTGGCCGTGATCCCCAACGGCGTCGATCTGGAGCTGTTCTCACCCGACGGGCCGCGGATGGAGCTCGACGCCCCGGGCGTGCGCATCCTCTTCGTCGGCGGCCTGATCGACCGCAAGGGCCCCGACGTCCTCCTGGCGGCGTTCCTGGACGCGTTCCGCGGCCGCGACGACGTCTCGCTGATCGTCAAGGACTTCGGCGCCGACGGGATCTACCCGATGTCCGACCGCACCAAGCTGCGCGAGTACGCCGAGTCCGGCCAGTCGCCGCGGATCGTCTACCTGCACCGCGACATGGACGTCGCCGAGCTCGCCTCGCTCTACCGCGCGTGCGACGTGCTCGCCCACCCGTACCGTGGCGAGGGCTTCGGGATGCCGGTGCTCGAGGCGATGGCGTGCGGGCTGCCCGTGATCGTCACCGCCGGCGGCGCCACCGATGACTTCTGTCCCGACGCGGCCTGCTGGCGAGTGCGCGCCGGCCGCATCGAGTACCCCGAGGACCGCGCCGGCAAGTGGGTCACGGTCGGCCGGCCGTGGATGCTCGACCCGGAGCTGCCCCACCTGCGCGACATTCTGGTCGCGGCGGTCTCGGACCCCCGTGCCCGCGCCGAGCGCGGCCGGGCCGCCCGCACCGCCGCCGAGGCGCTCTCGTGGCAGGCCGTCGCCGGGCTCTATCGCAACCGCATCGCCGCGCTCGCCGCTCGCCCGCCCCGGCACGCCGCGCCCGACCCGGCGCCGCTCGAGCTCGAGCCCGCGCGCATCCGCCTGCTGGCGACGCCTGCGTGGCACGGCGACGACCGGCTCGACGAGCTTCTGGCCGGGTGGGTCGGCGGGGTCGCACCGGGCAACGGCGCCTGCCTCTTCCTGCTGGCCGATCCGCGCACCGCCCCCGGCGAGGACGCGTGCACCGAGCACGTGCTCGCCGCCGCTGACCGCGCGGGGATCAGCCTCGACGCCGCCGCCGACATCGTCATCCTGAACCACGCCCTCACGGGCGGCGACGCCGCCCGGCTGCACGCGGCGGTCGACGGCTACGTCCCGCTGCACGCCGCCTGCTCGGGTCACATGCGCCTGGCCCTGGCCGCCGGCCGGCCGCTGCTCGAGCCGCGGGCCGACGCGCTGCGAGCGTGGGCTGCGACCGACATGCCGCGCGCGGCGTAGGCGGCGCTAGCCGCGCCGGCGGGCCCGCCCGGTGACCGCGAGGCTGGCCGCCCCGACGACGGCCACGACGGCCGCCGCCCACTCGATCCGAGCGCGCAGGGGATGGATCCGGTGCGTCTTTCCCACGAGGCAGACGCCGGTGGGCGGGCACGGCGTCGGCGCGGTCTGGTTCCAGGTGTAGGCCCCGAGCAAGGCGAGGGCGACCGCAAGCACCGCGGTCAGGAGCACCGCCCGGTTGCGGAGCCGTTCACGCACGCGCGAAGCGTACCGGGGACGGCCGCCGTCAGCGAGACGCGCGGGCGCGGCTGCGATCGCGCATCATGCCGATCACGCCCGCGAACACGACCATGGCGGCGAGCAGGCCGGCCTCGACCAGGCCCGCGGCCCGCTCCGAGGCCACGCCGATCATCCAGTAGTAGAGCGTTGCGCTCGCGCCCGCCACGAACACGGCGCCGCTGCCCAGGAACGCCATCTGGCGGGCGAGACGGAAGCCCGCCTCGCCGGGCAGGAGCATCGACGCGGACATCTGCACGCCGAGCGCCGCGGCGATCAGGCAGCCGAGCGCGGCGAGCACCGCCGTTGCCCCGGCCCATCGGGCCAGATCCTGCAGTAGGTAGACCCCCACGCGCGCCACTCTAACGCCGCCGGGGGCCGCTGTCGCCGGGCCGGGCAAAACCCCACTCGCGCGGCGGCCCGAACCCACCCGAACGGGTGGGGTCAGGGAGTGGCCCTGCGGCCCGCGCGATATCCGGCCGCGTACCCGTGCTCGTAGCTGCGCCGGCGCGTCTTCGCCAGCCGCGACCGGGCAGCCGCCACGTCCGGGCGGTGGGCCGCACCGACCGCCAGCCCGTGCGTGTACGCCCGCGCCCGCAGCTGGGTCACCGACGCCGGCGAGTAGGGCGCACCGGACTGGTGCCCGACCGTCCACGCGGCCACGCCGACGACGGTGGCGAGCACCGAGGAGAGGCTGAGCCACAAAAGGACGCCGGCAACCGAAAGGCGCCCGACCGACTCCGAGATGTGCAGAGACCCGTACATACCCGAAGGTCATGCTTTCCCGCCCGCCGGCGGACTCCTGCAAACCCGTCAGGCGGCGAGCGCAGCAAGGGCGGCGTCGATCCGCCGCAGCGACTCGTCGCGGCCGACCAGCTCGAGGCTCTCGTAGAGCCCCGGCGACACCGTCCCGCCGGTCAGCGCCACCCGCACCGGCATGAAGAGCACACGCGGCTTCACGCCCTCACGCTCGCACGCGGCGTGCAGCGCCGCCTCGATCATCTCGGGGCGCCAGTCGGCGACCGCCGCAAGCGCATCGCGCGCCGCCCTCAGCGAGGCCGGCGCCCGCTCGTCGCCGCGCACCTTGGCCCATGAGGGCTCGTCGGGCTCGGGCGGTCCGAACAGGAAGCCCGCCAGGCGCTCGAACTGCGAAAGGACGCGCATCTTCTCCTGGACGAGCGGCGCCGCCTCCGCCACCCGCTCCGGCCTGTCCGCGAGCGCCGAGCCCGCGTGCTCCAGATAGGCCTGCAGGACGGCCGTGAACTCGCCGGCCGGCAGCGCGCGCAGGTGCTCGCCGTTCAGCCACTCGAGCTTCTCGGGGTCGAACACGCCGGGGCTCTTGGTGACGCGCTCGAGCGTGAAGCGCGAGACGAGCTCGGCCCGGGTCATGTAGGTCGTGTGGTCGTCGTAGCTCCACCCGACGAGCGCCAGGTAGTTGATCAGCGCGTCGGCGATCACACCGACGTCGACGAACTCCTCGACCGAGATCGAGCCGTGCCGCTTGCTGAGCTTGCGCTTGTCCGGCCCGAGCACCATCGGCAGGTGGGCGAACGTCGGCTCGGGGGCGCCGAGTGCGCGGTAGAGCGCGAGCTGGCGCGGCGTCGAGGGCATCAGGTCCTCGCCGCGGATGACGTGGGTGACGCCCATCTGGATGTCGTCGTAGGGGTTCGCGAACTGGTAGGTGGGCGAGCCGTCGGAGCGCAGGATCACATGGTCGCCCTGGAGGGCGTTCTCCCACTCGACCCGGCCGTGGACGATGTCGTCGATCACGGTCGTGCCGGTCTGCGGGAGCGCCAGGCGGACGACCGACGGCAGCCCCTGGGCGGCCAGCTCGGCGCGCTCCTCGGCGGTGCGGCTCCGGCAGCGGCCGCTGTAGACCAGCGGCCGGCCGTCGACCTGGCGCTGCGCGCGGTCGGCCTTCAGCTCCTCCTCGGTGCAGTAGCAGCGGTAGGCGGCGCCCTGCGCGATCAGCTCCTCGGCCGCCGCCCGGTAGAGGTCATAGCGCTGCGTCTGGCGATACGGGCCGTCGTCCCAGTCGATTCCGAGCCAGCGCAGGACGGACTCGGCATGCGCCACGGCCTCCTCGGTCGACCGGACGACGTCTGTGTCCTCGAAGCGCAGCACCACCCGCCCGCCGTTTCGGCGCGCAAACAGCCAGTTGAAGAGCATCGTGCGCACCGTGCCGACGTGGAAGAGCCCGGTTGGGCTCGGCGGCATGCGGACGCAGACGGGGCGGGACACGGCGGGTCAGTGTAGTGCGGGACCCCGGTACGATCGGCCCGTGCAGTACGGAGCCCATCTCGGTGTCGCCGGCGGAGCCCACAAGGCGCTCGAGCGGGCGCGCGCGATCGGGGCGACGTCGCTGCAGATCTTCACGCAGAGCCCGCGCATGTGGCGCCATCCCGATCTCGACCCCGACGCGGCCGCCCGCTTCCGCGCGGCCCGAAAGCGGGCGCGGGTGAGGACGGTCGTCTGCCACGCCACCTACCTGATCAACCTCGGCGCCTCCGACAGGGAGGTGTACGAGAAGTCGGTGCAGGCCCTGCACGACACGATGGCGGCAGCCGAGGCGATCGAGGCCGACGGCGTCGTCTTCCATCTCGGCAGCCATCTCGGCCGCGGGCTCGACGGCGTCCTGCCGCAGGTGACCGAGGCGCTGAAAGGCGTGCTTGCCGCGGCCGACCCCGCCTCGGCGACGCGGCTCGTGATCGAGAACTCCGCCGGAGCGGGCGGGACGATGGGCGTCGGCCTGGACGAGATCGACGTCGTGATCGCTGCCATCGGCCGGCCCAAGCGCGTCGGCGTCTGCCTCGACACGTGCCACCTGTGGGCGTCGGGCGTCGATGTCACCGACCCGGGGCGGGTGGACGCCCTCATGGCCGAGGTCGACGAGCGCTTCGGCCTTCATCGGCTCACGTGCTTGCACGTCAACGACGCGGCGGTCGCCCTCGGCTCCAACCGCGACCGCCACGCCGAGGTCGGCAAGGGTGTGATGGGCAAGGAGCTCGCGGTATTCCTCGGCCACCCGGCGGTGCAGGAGCTCGCCGCGATCATGGAGACCCCGGGCGACGACGAGGAGGTGCCGTACGCGCGCGGCATCAGGGCGCTTCGCCGCTATCACCGCGCCGGCGTGAAGCGGTGGGCGACCGAGCGGGCCGGTGCTTGACATCGGCGCCGCCCGTCCGCTGCCGCCGTCCGAGCTCGAGTTCCGGGCGACGCGCAGCGGCGGCCCCGGCGGCCAGCACGTGAACACCTCCTCGACGCGCGTCGAGCTCGTCTTCGACCTCGCGAACAGCCCGACGCTCACCGATGCGGAGCGCGACCGGGCGCGGCGGCGCCTGCGCACGCGCCTCGACGCCGAGGGCCGGCTGCGGGTCGTGGCCCAGGACGAGCGCAGCCAATACCGCAACCGGCGCCTGGCGACCGAGCGGTTCTGCGAGCTCATGCGCGCGGCGCTCGCGCCTCCCCCACCTCCGCGGCGGCCGAGCCGGCCGACCCGCGCGGCGACCGAGGAGCGGCTCGAGAGCAAGCGCCGCAACACGGTGCGCAAGCGCATGCGCAAGCCGCCCGCAAGCGCGGACGACCTCGCCGGGTGCGCGCGTGCGGCTTAGCGGAAAGACGGTGCTGGTCACCGGCGGCGGCTCGGGGATCGGCGCCGCGATCGTGCGCCGCTTCGCCGCCGAGGGCGCGACCGTCTGGGCGATGGGCCGGCGCCGGGACGCACTCGAGGCGGTGTCCGAGCACGTGGTCGCGGGTGACGTGGGCGACGCCGGCGACCGTGCCCGCGCGCTGGCCGCGACCGGCCCGCTGGACGTGCTCGTGAACAACGCCGGGCTGGGCGATTCGGGCTGGGACGAGACGATCGCCGTCAACCTGACGGCGGCGCACGAGCTCTCCGCGCTCGCGGCGGACGGTCTCGCGCAGCGGCGCGGCGCCATCGTGAACGTGGCGTCGGTGGCCGCGCTCGTCGCCGGCCCGGGGCAGCCGCAGTACGCCGTGTCGAAGGCGGCGCTCGTGATGCTGACGAAGTCGCTCGCCGTCACGCTCGGGCCGCGCGGCGTGCGCGCGAACGCGATCTGCCCCGGCTGGGTGCGCACGCCGATGGCCGACGCAGAGATGGCCGCGCTCGGTGCCGACACCGACGCCGCCTACCGCCGCGTCACACGCGACGTCCCGCTCGGCCGGCCCGCCGCGCCCGAAGAGGTGGCCGCCGCGGCGCTGTTCCTGGCCTCGGACGAGGCCTCCTACGTCTCGGGCGCCGTCCTCACCGTGGACGGCGGCATGACCGCGGTCGACGTGGGCACCCTCGCGTTCCATGAATAACCGGTGCCTGACACCGGTTACTCACGTCAGTCCTCGCCGCGGATGACCCGGAAGCTGGGGCGGTCGGGGAGCTCGTGGAACTCGGGGTTGATGCAGCCCATCGGATCTTCGCGGTTCTCGTAGGCCCGCTCGACGTCGGAAGGGCAGATCGGCAGCGGCTCGCGTACGGCGCGCACCGACCCGAATCCGTTACGGCGCCGGCGGGCGCGCTCGAGCACCTCGAGGTCGATGTCGGCGGCGAAGATCTCCTGCGTGCAGCCCACGTAGGTGCGCCCGAACGCGTCGTAGGCATAGAGGAACGGGCACTGCTGATCGAGGCAGCGGGACGGATGCACCACCTTCTGGCACACCACCCCGCAGCGCCGGCATTCCACATCGGACGAACGCGGAGCGACGGGCAGCGACTGGCGGATACGGCCCATCGTCAGATCTTACCGGGCGATCCGGATCCGACAAGAGCTTCGAGAATCTGCAGCACATGCAGGGGTTCTGTGCAGATCGTCACAGGCCTTCCGGCACTTTGGGGATCACGCCGGTACCAGGCCGCGAGGCACGTTTGCATCCCCGCCGCGGCGGGGCCGTCGACGTCATCGGCGAGCCGGTCGCCGACGAACAGGATCGCCGCGGGGTCGACGCCGAGCCGCTCGATGAGCGCCGCGTAGACGGCCGGGTGGGGCTTGCGCACCCCCACCTCGGCCGAGAGCACGATCGCGTCCATCCGCCCCCCGATGCCCTGCGCATCGAGGTCGGCCCGGAAGAGCGCGGGCGGATCGAACGTGTTCGCGACGAGCGCGCACGCGAGGCCGCGCCCGCGGACGCTGTCGAGCAGGGCCAGGGCGTCGGGATGGACGTGGCGCGCGGGCGCCCAGGCCCGGAACTCTGCCTCGACGGAGCGGTCGACCGTGCCCGCGTCGGCCGCCGCGCCGAGCTCGGCGAGCACGTCTGCGACCATCGCCGGATAGTCGATCTCGGCCAGGTCGCGCCCGATTGCCCGGTCGAGCCGACGTCGCAGCGCCGCGGCCGCGCGATCCCCAAGCGCCGCGTCGGCGCCTGCGACTGCGAGCATGGCGGCGATGCCGCGCCGCCACAGGCCGCCGTCCCAGCGGAACTCCGCGAGCGTGTCGCGGTAGTCGAACGCGACCGCCCGCAACGCCGGCCCGCCGCTACTCCGACGTCGGATGCTCGTCGAAGCGGTAGCGCACCAGCAGGCGCTTGGCGGCCTCGGCCTCGTCGAGCCGCGACACCGGCCGCGTGTGCGGCGCATCCCTCAGCATCTGCGGGTCGTCGCCCGCCTCCTTCGCGATCGCGAGCATCGCGTCGCAGAAGGCGTCGAGCGTCTCGCGCGTCTCGGTCTCGGTCGGCTCGATCATCAGCGCCTCGGCGACGATCAGCGGGAAGTAGATCGTCGGCGGGTGGAAGTTATGGTCCATGAGCCGCTTGGCCACGTCGAGCGCGGTGATGCCGTGCTCGCGCTTGAGGTTGCGTGCCGAGACGACGAACTCGTGCATGCAGTGGCGGTCGACCGGCACGTCGTAGGCGCCGCGGAGGCGGGCGAGCACGTAGTTGGCGTTCAGCACCGCGATCTCGGACATCTCGCGCAGGCCGGGGCCCCACATGCGCATGAAGGCGTAGGCGCGCACGAAGACCCCGAAAGGCCCGCCGAAACCGCGCACCTTGCCGATCGTCTTCGGTTTGTCGTAGTCGAGGCGGAACCGGTCGCCGTCGCGCGCCACCACCGGCACCGGCAGGAACGGCTCGATCGCGCTGCGCACGGCCACGGGACCGCCGCCGGGACCGCCGCCGCCGTGCGGCTGGGAGAAGGTCTTGTGCAGGTTGTAGTGGACGATGTCGAAGCCCATGTCGCCCGGCCGCGAGATGCCGCAGACGGCGTTCAGGTTCGCCCCGTCGTAGTACAGGAGCGCCCCGGCCGAGTGGAAGATGTCGGAGATCTCGGTGATCTGCTCCTCGAACAGGCCGAGCGTCGAGGGGTTCGTCAGCATGAGGCCGGCGGTCTTCTCGCCCACCTTGCCCCGAAGGTCGTCGATGTCGACGTTGCCGCGCGCATCGGTCTGCACGCGCACGAGCGTGTAGCCGGCCATCGCGACGCTGGCGGGATTCGTGCCATGGGCGGTGTCGGGGATGACGACCTCGGCGCGATCCTCGCCGCGATCGGCGAAGTAGGCCCGCATCAGCGTGAGGCCCGTCAGCTCGCCCTGCGACCCGGCCGCCGGTTGCAGCGTCACGGCGTCCAGGCCGACCACCTCGGCCAGCATCTCCTGCAGCCGCCACATCAGCTCGAGCGCGCCCTGGGCGCCTTCGTCCTCCTGGTGCGGGTGCAGGTCGGCGAACCCGGGCAGCCCGACGGCGCGCTCGTTGATGCGCGGGTTGTACTTCATGGTGCACGAGCCAAGGGGGTAGAAGCCGGTGTCGATGCCGAAGGTGCGCGTGGAGAGCTCGGTGAAGTGGCGCATGACCTCGGGCTCGGCCAGCTCGGGCAGCCGCGGCGGCGTGCGCCGGGCGAGCTCGGCGGGCACGTCGGCCGGGGCGACGCCGGGGTCGGCGATCCGCGAGGCCCGCCGTCCGGCACGCGACTTCTCGTAAATCAGCTTCATGCCGCCACCGCCTGCACCTCGTGGAGCACCTCGGCGAGCCGGTCGATGTCGGCCGCGGAGCGCTTCTCGGTCAGGCACACGAGCAGGGCGTCGTCCATGCCCTCGTAGTCGCGGCCGAGCGCGTATCCGGGATGCACGCCGAGCTTGCGGGCGTCGCGGATCACGTCCCGCGCGGGCCGGTCGAGCCGGACCCCGAACTCCTGGAACGTCGGCCGGTCGAACGCGAGCGGCAGCCCGAGGCGGCGCTTGGCGTGCTCGGCCAGCGACAGGCATGCGTGGCCGACATCGTGCAGCCCCGTCGGTCCGAGCCAGCTCAGGTAGACGAGCCCGGCGACCGCGAGCAGGGTCTGGTTCGTCGTGATGTTCGACGTCGCCTTCTCACGGCGGATGTGCTGCTCGCGCGTCTGCAGCGTCAGGACGAAGCCGCGCCTGCCCTCGTGGTCGTGGGTCTCGCCGACGATCCGCCCCGGCAGCTTGCGGATGTAGTCCGAGCGCGCGGCGAGGAAACCGTAGTGCGGCCCGCCGTAGGAGATGCGGTTGCCGGCCGACTGGCCCTCGCCGATCGCAAGCGCGCACCCGTAGGCGCCCGGCGCCTCGAGCACGCCGAGCGTCATCAGATCGACGTGGGCGACGGCGAGCGCGCCCGCGCCGCTCGCGGCCGCGGCCAGCTCGGGAGCCGGCTCGAGGCAGCCGAAGAAGTTCGGCTGCGGGAAGATCGCGCAGGCGGCGCCCTCGCAGGCGGCCGCGAACCGGTCGGGGTCGGTCGTGCCGCCGGTGTGCGGCACCTCGACCACCTCCAGCCCGAACCCGGGCGCGAACGTCCGCACCACCTGGCGCACCTGCGGGTTCAGGGTCTGCGCGATCACCACCTTCGAGCGGCCGGTCGTCTGCTTGGCGACGTAGCAGGCGTCGGCGGCGACCGTGGTGCCGTCGTAGCCGGAGGCGTTCGAGACGTCCATGCCGGTCAGCTCGCAGATCGCCGTCTGATACTCGAAGATCGCCTGCAGCGTGCCCTGGCTCATCTCGGGCTGATACGGCGTGTAGGCCGTCAGGAGCTCGCCGCGCTGCAGCACCGCATCGACGACGGCGGGCACGTAATGGTCGTAGATGCCGGCGCCGAGGAACGAGAGCTCCGAGCCCGTGTCGGCGTTGCGCGCCGCAAGCTCGCTCAGGTGCGCCCAGAGCTCGGCCTCGGTCAGCGCGGGCTCGAGCCGCAGCGGGCCGTCGAGGCGCACGTCGGCCGGGATCTCGGCGAAGAGCTCCTCGACGGAGGCGACCCCGATCGCGGCCAGCATCGCCGTGCGGTCGGCTTCGGTCAGCGACGTGAAGCTCACAGCGACTCGAGCTGCGCGCGATAGGCGGCGGCGTCCATGAGCCCGTCGACCTCGGACGGGTCGCTCAGGCGCACCTTGATCAGCCAGCCCTCGCCGTAGGGATCGTCGTTGACGGTGCCCTCGTTGCCGTCGAGGGCCTCGTTCACCTCGATCACCTCGCCCGACAGCGGCGCGACCAGCGCCGACACGGCCTTGGTCGACTCGAGCTCGCCGTAATCGGCATCCTTCGTCACGGTCGCTCCCACCTCGGGCGGGCTGTAGAACACCACGTCGCCGAGCGTGTCCTGGGCGTACCACGTGATCCCGAAGGTGGCGGTGTCGCCGACGAGCCGCACCCAGTCGTGGGCCTCGTGGTAGCGCAGCTCGTCGGGATAGGTCTCGTCGCTCATGGGGCGGTCTCCTTGACATACAGGGGCTTTCGGGCAACCTTGGCGGCGACCGGACGGCCGCGGGCGTCGATCTCGAGCTCCGTGCCCTCGGCCGCGAGGGCGTCGGGGACGTAGCCCATGCCGATGCCGACCCCGAGCGACGGCGACATCGTGCCGCTCGTCATCGTGCCGGCCGGCTTCACGGACATGCCCTGGCGGGGGATGCCGCGACCCTCGACGCGCATCGCGACGAGCCGGTCGTGCCCGCCCGCGTCGCGCTGGGCGCGCAGGGCGTCCGCGCCGACGAAGTCTTTGGCCGCAAGCCCGCACACCCACCCGAGGCCGCTCTCGAGCGCCGTGTGATCCTCGTCGAGGTCGTTGCCATAGAGCGGGTAGCACACCTCGAGTCGCAACGTGTCGCGGGCGCCGAGCCCGGCGGGCTTCGCTCCGGCCGCGATGAGCGCGTCCCACAGCGCCACCGCCTTCTCGGCGGCGACCATCAGCTCGACCCCCGGCTCCCCCGTGTACCCGGTGCGGGCGACGATCGCGCGCACGCCGCAGACGAGCGCGTCGGCGAACGCGAACGGCTCGAGCGCCGGCAGCTCGACGAGGCCGAGCGCCGCGGGCCCCTGCAGCGCCAGCATCGCGACGCCCTCGGAGAGGTCGTCCAGCTCGACGCCGGCGTCCAGGTGCGCCTCGAGCCACTCGCGATCGGCGTCGACGCGCGAGGCGTTCACGACGAGGAGCACGTGGTCGTCGGCGAAGCGGTAGGCGATCAGGTCGTCGATCGGGCAGCCGCGCTCGTTCAGCAGCAGGGTGTACTGCGCACGGCCGGCGCCGATCCGGTCGATGTCGTTCGACAGCATCCGCTGGACGAAGGCGATCGCGCCGCCCCCGCGGATCTCGAGCTGGCCCATGTGCGAGACGTCGAAGAGCCCGGCGTGTGTGCGCACCGCCAGGTGCTCGGGAATGACCCCGTCGTACTGCACCGGCATCTCCCAGCCGGCAAACGGAACCATCCGACCCCCCGCGGCCACATGACGGTCGTGGAGCGGCGTGCGGCGGAGGGCCTCGGACGCGTGCATCCGGCCGGGCAGTCTATCGTGTCACGCGGCGGTGGCGACGCTTGGCGCGGCGGGAGTCACACACCCTTGGCCAGGCCGCCGATGATGGCGCCGATGCCGGCCGCCTCGGCAGTCTGACCGGCGCCTCCCTGGACGAGCTGGTCGGGGTTGTAGAACATCGTCTGGATGCCGACCCGGCCAGGCCCTGTGAACCGGTTCCACGTCAGCTTCCCGCCGCCGCCGAAGAGCCCCGTCTTCAGGCCCATCGTGACCGCCTCCATGCGCACCGACGGATCGCGATAGAGCCAGCTTCCGGCCTCGATGTCGATCTGCTCGCCCTTGTCGAGCTCGGCCTCGAACACGTCGCCGGCGCCCATCACCCACACCGACGCGGTCCCGTTCGACGCGCCGAACTTGTCGACGAAGAAGCCGCTGCCGCCGAACAGCATGCTGCGCACGCCCTTCACCCGCTCGAAGGTGTAGTCGAGGTTCTCGGTCGCTGCGAGGAAGTGGTGCTCGCGCACCAGCAGCGCCTGGCCCGGCTCGAGATGGTGGTCGACGATCTTGCCCGGCGCGTCGTGGCTGAAGGCGATCCGGCCCGGGCCGCGCGTCTGGGTCAGGAAAAAGTCAAGTCCGGCGATCTTGCGCTTGAGCCCGCCCGGCAGTTTCTTCAGGTCGATGTTCACGCCGGCGTCCTTCCAAAGCAGCGTGTGGTGCTCGAAGAACACCCCGCCGCTGCCGTCGAGTTCGAATGCCAGCTTCGGCACGAGCGAGCCCGAGATCCGGGCGGTGCCGCCGCGGAACTGCTCGACGCTCGGCTCGGTTGCGATCGGCTCGGACAGCTTCATGTCGGTGCCCCCATCTCGATGACAAGCTTCTCGACCACCCAGAACCGCTCGGCCCGTTCGGCCACGCGCTCCACGTCGGGGAAGACGTGATCCGGCTTGACGGTGAAGCGGTTCGGCGCCGAATGGGCCCGCGTGTACTCGCCGACGGTCAGCTCGATGCCCTCGATGCAGGCGGGGTCGCCGCACTCGCACACGAACGGGACGGGCTCATCGGTATCGGCGCTGTCCTTCTCGAACGCCACGCGGCGGTTGTTGTGATCGCGGAACACCTGCTCGTTCTTGAGCAGCCGGAGACGCCGGATCTCGTCGCGGTCGTGGGCGGTCACGCGGGGAACGCTACCGCACGCGTCGGCACGCGGCCGGCGAGTTGCCCCGGACGGGTTGCGGTGTGTGCCAACTGTTCGGATCTGGTGAAGAACGGCTGCAATTCGGAGGGTCCGCTGGCGGGCCGTGTAATACTTTGGAGAAGGTCAAGTTGCGCAGGGGATCCGCCGGTTGCGGCCGGTGTTGCGCAGCGGGGGTGACCACGGGCGTTGGTCGACGAAAAAAGGAACGGCAGCAGAATGAGCGCACACATGGAATCACCGTCGTTCAATGACATCTTCGCGGACGAGGGCGGCGACCGCGACGAGCACGAGGACACGTTCGCCGACGCGCGGCACGTGATCATCTGCGGGAACCGCTACACGCGCCGGCGACAGGACACGAACCGCGCCAAGCGCGCGCGCCAGCAGGTGCGCACGCTGCCCGTGGTGATCTCCGAGCGCGAGTGGGTCGCGGTCTGGATCGAGCTCATCGACGCCAGCCTCTACACGCCGCCGGGCACTCCGCGCGCCGGCCGCATCCTGCGTGAGGCCTATCTCGATGCCACGATCCGGCTGCCGGTCATCCGCGATCTCGGCCGCTCGCTGCTCCCACGCACGGCGCCGCAGGTCATGCCGCGGCCGGTCGCCGCGCTCGCAGAGTCCGTCCCCGCCTGAGCCGGACGTGCCGCCGATCTGAGCCTGGGCGCGCGTGATCGCTGAGCGGCGTACGACCGTCTCGGTCGACGGCCGGCGCTTGGCGGTGCACGAGTGGGGCGAGCCGGACGGGATCCCGCTGGTGCACTGGCACGGCCTGGGCACGCGCACGGGACTTCACGTGAACGAGGTCGCGCCGATGCTGGCGGACCGCTACGGGGTTCGGGTGATCGCACCGGACGCACCCGGATTCGGCGCCTCCGAGCCGACCTCGAGCCTTTCGCCGGCGTCCCTCGCCGATCTCGTGGCCCGTCTCCTGGACACCCTCGGCATCGAGCGAGCGGTGTACTGCGGCTGGTCGTGGGGGGCGACGATCGGCTGCCAGGTTGGGGCGCGCCATCCACGGCGGCTCACGGAGCTCGTGCTGCTCGACGCCGGCTATGCGGACCCCGACCCGGCCGAGAGCGTCTCGCTCGAGGAGGTGCGAGGGTTCTGGGAGGCGGAGTGCGCCGCCGACCGGGCCGCCCTCGTCAGGCGTCTGCGCGCCAGCGGCGGCCGCTGGTCCGACGCAATCGAGGCGGCATTTCTCGCCGGCTGGCACGAGCACGGCGGCCGGCTCGAGCCGATCGCGGCGCCCGAGACTTTCGCCCGGGCGTTCACAGACCTGCGGGAGGATCCACCGACGTCCGCCTGGCCCGCGCTGGCTGCGTCCGAGGTGCCGATCCTGCTCGTCGCCGCCGAAACGGCCGATCAGTCGGATGTCGACCGCTTCCGGGCGGCCGTACCCGGGGCCGCGATCGAGCACCTCCGGGGCGCCGGCCACGATGTCTGCCGCGACCAGCCCGAGCGGGTGGCAACGATCATCGGCGACTGGCTGCGCACGGCTCACGGTTCCCGGAGTCCCTGCCGATAGGGTGGGCATGATCGTGCTGCGCCGGTCCCGCCGCGCCCTGCTGACCGTCGTCGTCACGGCCCTCGCCGCCTCCGCGCTCGCCGCGTGCGGGTCGGGGTCGGGCGGGTCATCGACGTTCGCCAACGAGCAGGCCAAGCCGGCCGGCCAGATCCTCCGCGACGTCCGCGCGGCCGTCGCCAACGCCACCTCGGTGCACATGGCCGGCAGGATCGCCGGCAAGACGGCGATCACGATCGACCTGCACGTGTCACGGACCGGCGGCACGGGCACGGTCTCGAGCAAGGGGCTCGCCTTCAAGCTCACACGGATCGGCTACACCGCCTACTTCACCGGCAACCCGGGCTTCTACCGGCACTTCACGAACACGGCGGGCATCGACCTGCTCGACGGCAGGTGGCTGCGGGTGCCCGTCAGCAACACCCATTTCAGCCCCTACACCGACCTGACCGACATGACCTCGCTGCTCGGCGCGGTGCTCAAGCCCGCCGGCAAGGTCGTGAAGGCCGGGATGCGGACGCTGCACGGCGTGCGCGTGGTCGGCCTGCGCGACGAGGCCAACGCCGGCACGCTCTACGTCTCGGCAAACGGCGTCCCCTACCCGGTCGAGATCGTCACGACCGGCGCCCACGCCGGCGTCGTCTCGTTCGACCACTGGAACCAGCAGATCACGCTCCACCCGCCTCCGCACCCGGTCTACCTGGCCGAGCTCGCCCGGACCTCCGGCATCAGCCTGTCGTAACGGGGAGGTGATTGATTCCACGCCCCCGTGATGCCCTGGGCGGCTGCGAACCGAGCAGCGCAAGGACGCAGGGAGCGTTCATATTGAGGAAATATGGGCGCGAACGAGGACGCAGCGATCCGACGGTTCGCAGCCGCAGCGCCGCCAACGCACCGAACTTTCCATCACCGCTCGTGCGGCCAGGCGCGCGGGGGCGTGGAATCAATCATCTAGCATCGCGGCATGCCCAGCGGCCGGAGCATCACTGCGCTCGTCCTGCTCACGATCGTGCTTGTGATCGTCGGGGGACTGGCCGCGATCATGATCTTCGCGCACTTCGCCGGGCGCACGACGTCGATCCCGCCAAGCGCCGACGCCGCGTAGCCGCCTACTCGTCGCGCAGGAACGAGGGGATCTCGAGCGCGTCCGGCGGCATCGTGAACTGGCCCGTGTCGCGATTGTCGGGCTCGGGCGGCCGAGGCCGCGCCGGCTCGCGCCGTCCGCCGGAGGCAAATGCGGCCGCCGGGCGGTCGGGGCTGTTGCGGTCGAAGCCGGTGGCGATGACGGTGACGCGCACCTGGTCGCCGAGCTGCTCGTCGATGACGGCGCCGAAGATGATGTTCGCATCGCCGTCGGCGGCGCTGCCGATGATCTCGGCCGCCTCGTTCACCTCGAACAGGCCCATGTCGGAGCCGCCGGTGATGTTCAGCAGGATGCCGGTGGCGCCCTCGACCGACGCCTCGAGCAGCGGTGAGGAGATGGCGGCCTTGGCCGCCTCGGCCGCCCGGTTCTCGCCGCCGGCGACGCCGATGCCCATGAGCGCCGATCCGGCCTGGCGCATGATCGTGCGCACGTCGGCGAAGTCGAGGTTGATCAGCCCCGGCACGGTGATGAGGTCGGTGATGCCCTGGACGCCCTGGCGCAGCACGTCGTCGGCGATCCGGAATGCGTCGACGATCGACGTCCGCTTCTCGACGACCTGGAGCAGACGGTCGTTCGGGATGATGATCAGGGTGTCGACCTTCTCGCGCAGCTGACGGATCCCGCCCTCGGCCTGATCGGCGCGCTTGCGCCCCTCGAACCCGAACGGGCGGGTGACGACGCCCACGGTGAGGGCGCCCAGCTCGCGGGCGATCTCGGCGATGACGGGGGCGGCTCCGGTGCCGGTGCCGCCGCCCTTGCCGGCGGTGACGAAGACCATGTCGGCGCCCTTGAGCGCCTCCTTCAGCTCGTCGCGGCTCTCGGTGGCGGCCTCGAGCCCGATGGCGGGATCGGCCCCCGCTCCCAGGCCGCGGGTGATCTTCGACCCGATGTGGATCTTCACGTCGGCGTCGCACATGAGCAGCGCCTGGGCGTCGGTGTTCACGGCGATGAACTCGACCCCGCGCAGCCCGGCGTCGACCATGCGGTTGACCGCGTTGGTGCCGCCGCCGCCGACGCCGACCACTTTGATGACCGCCAGATAGTTGCCGCTCGGATCTCTCATCGTCCTACCCCTAACCTCACCCTCTACTCGAGGGTTCGACTGAAACTCGGCAAGTCGCATTTCCCGCGGGCACAGCGAAGCCAGGCTGCCGGACGGGCGCAGTGGGCAGAGTAGCCGCCCCAAGCCTCGCTGTCAAGCAGATGGTTAGGAGCACTGACTCTCTACCTCAGCTTGAGCGTTATTTCTTGTACCCGATGGTCGGCCGGCCCGGCGCCGAGACGTTGACGTAGGCCACCGAGCGGCGGATCGAGTCCCCCATCTTCGAGAGCACGAGCTCCGCGACGCGCAGCTTCAGGCGCAGGTGGCTGGTGTCGCCGAGCTGGATCTGCAGCTTGTGGCCGAAGACCGCCACCACGCCGCTCGGCCCCGAGGTCACACCCTTGATGCGGGCGATGTCGCGCTGGAACGCGCGCGGAACGATGGCGAGCACCTGCAGCGCGGCGCGCATCTGCGGGGTGTCGACCGTGTGCCCGGGCGTGGGCATCGTGGCCGGCGGGAGCATGAGCTTCGGCAGCTTCTTCGGCACCTTCGTCACCGCCCGCAGGACGCGCCCGTCGGACGAGACGATGTAGCGGACGTGGCCGGAGCGGACGAGCGCCGCCGGGTGCTCCATCACGATGGTGACGGCGACCGTGTGCGGGAAGGCGCGATCGACCTGTGCCGCCTTGACGTAGGGCAGTGCATCGAGCCGCGCGACGAGCGACGAGGCGTCGACCTGGAGCAGGCTCCTGCCGGCGACGGCGCCGCCGACGACGGCCTGCACCTGCGAGTCGATTCCCGGCGTGGCGCCGGTGACGACGACCCGCGAGGCCGAGAAGACGGACGAGTGCTCGAGCCCCCAGTACCCTCCCGGGAGCAGCAGCACCGCGACGGCGCCCACGAGGACGGCGAGCCGCCGCCGTCCCTCGGTGCGGCGCACCGCCCGCCGGCGCAGCACGAGCGCAGGGTCGATGTGAGCCGAGGACATGCCCAACCTGTTCGCCGGTGGGAGGTGGGATCCTGCCCGCTACGTCGTGGGCCCAAGCGCGATCGGCCCGAGCATCTGCACCTCGTGCTCGAGCTCGACCCCGAACCGCTCGCGCGCGCGGCGGCGGCCCTCGCGCATCAGCTCGAGCACATCGGCCGAGCGCGCGCCGCCGGTGTTCTCGATGAAGTTCGCATGCACGGGCGAGATGCGCGCGCCGCCCGCGGTGAATCCCTTCAGGCCGCACGCCTCGAGCATCTGGCCCGCCGAGAGCTCGCCGCCCGGGTTCTTCCACACCGAGCCGAACGTCCGCACCTTCGCCGGCTGCGCCTCGCGCCTGCGCCGCTGCATCTCGGCCACCGTGGCCCGGATCGTCTCGGGGTCGTCCGGGCGCAGCCGCAGCACCGCCTCGGCCACGACCTCGCCCGCCGTCACGTTCGAGCGCCGGTACGTCATCCCGAGATCGTCGGGGCCGCCGCGCCGCTCGCCGTCCGCGCCGACGACGACCGCAGCTTCGAGCACGTTTCTGACCTCTCCCCCGTACGCGCCCGCGTTCATCCGCACGGCGCCCCCGGCGGTGCCGGGAATCGCACAGCCGAACTCGATCCCGGACAGGCCCCATCCGGTCGCGCGCTTGACGACCGCCGCAAGCGTGGCACCGCCGCCGCACACGATGCGGTCGCCGTCGCGCTCGATCCGGGCGAGTCCCGAGACGAGGCGCAGCACCACGCCGTCGTAGCCCTCGTCGGCCACGAGCAGGTTCGAGCCGAGGCCGACGACCGCGACCTCGAGCCCCTCGTCCCGCGCCCACCGCAGCACCTCGGCCAGCTCGGCGGGGTCGCCCGGCCGGGCGAGGTAACGGGCCGGGCCGCCCGTGCCGACGGTCGTCAGCCGCGAAACCGGATAGTCCGCCTGCACGCAGGCCGGCACGCCGCTCACCGCAGGAGGTCGTCCCCGACCGTGCGCACGTCGCCCGCGCCGACGGTCAGCACGAGGTCGCCCTCGCGCATCTGCGCGTGCAGGTAGGCGGCCGCATCGCCGAGGCCGGGCATGTAGGCGAGCGGCATGCCCGGCCGCCGCTCCGAGACGGCATCGACCACGAGCTTGGCGGTGACGCCGGCCTGGGGGCGTTCCCGGGCGGCGTAGATCTCGGTCACCACGACCTCGTCGGCGGTCGCGAGCGCGGCCCCGAACTCGTATGCGGCGGCGGCGGTGCGCGAGTAGAGGTGCGGCTGGAAACAGACGACCACGCGCGCCGGCGCGTAGGTGCGCGCGGCGTCGATCACGGCGGCGACCTTGGCCGGATTGTGCGCGTAGTCGTCGACGACGGTCGCCCCGTCGACGGTGCCGCGGACCTCGAACCGGCGCCCCACGCCCGTGAACTCGGCGAGCGCGGATGCGGCCTCGATCGGGCTCGCGCCGGCCGCGGCGAGCGCCGCGAGCGCCCCGGCCGCGTTGCGGGCGTTGTGTGCGCCGGGCACCTGCAGGCGCGACGTCCACCGGCGGCTGCCCGGGCACCGAGAGCCAGAACCGCGACCCTTCGGGCGCTCCCCGGAAGCCGGTGATATGCCAGTCCGCGGCGGCATCGAAGCCGAACCGCGAGATCGGCGCCGCCGCGGTGAGCGAGACGCCGTCGCCGAGCACGACCGCGCCGTCTGCCGGCACCTGCGCCACCCACTCGGCGAAGAGCTGCTGCACCTCTGCGAGCGACGCGTACCGGGCGTGATGGTCGAGGTCGATGTTGGTCACGACGGCGATCCGGGGGCGCAGGAGCGCGGCGCTGCCGTCGGACTCGTCCGCCTCGGCGATCAGCAGATCGCCGCCGCCGGGGCCGGCGTTCCCGCCGAGCTGGGGCACGTCGCCGCCGACGAGCCAGGTCGGGTCGAGGCCGATGCGCGCGGCGGCGAAGGCGATCATCGCGGTGGTCGTCGTCTTGCCGTGCGCGCCGCCCACGCAGATCGACCGCTTCAGCGCCACCAGCTCGGCCAGGAGCTCGCCCCGTCCGAACACGTCGAGGCCGAGCTCGGATGCCGCGGCCAGCTCGTCGAGCTCGGCGGGGATCGCCGAGCTCACGATCACATCCATCCCCGGCTCGAGGTGGGAGCGATCGTGACCGGTGCGCACGTCGATGCCGAAGCGCTCCAGCCGCTCGGAGTACTCCGACCCGTCGCGGTCGCATCCCGACACGTCCGCCCCCCACGCGTATGCCAGCACGGCGAGGGCCGACATGCCGGCGCCGCCGATCCCGACGAAATGCAGTCTGCGGTCGGCGAGCGTCATCGCGCCAGCGCCAGGAGCTCGGTCGCGATCCGCTCGCCCGCGTCGGGCCGGGCCAGCCGCCGGGCGGCCTCGGCCATGCCCTCGAGCTTCCGTGGGTCGGCCAGGAGCGCGTCGACCTCGGCGGCCAGCCGCACCGCCGTCAGCTCGCTGTCGGCGATCACGATCGCGGCGCCGCCGTCGGCGATGTGCTCGGCATTGCGCGTCTGGTGGTCGGCGGTGACGTTCGGCGACGGCACGAGGATCGCGGGCTTGCCGGCCGCGGCGATCTCGAACACCGACCCGCCCGCGCGGGCGACGACGAGGTCGGACGCCGCCAGGAGCGGGCCGAGCGCCGCGGTGTAGGGCAGCACGCGATAGTGCGGCGCCGCCCGGCTCGACGACTGGGCGAACTCGCGCTCGCCGGTGATATGCACGACGGTGAAGCCCGGGTCGTCGGCGGCCCACGCGGCGGTCGTCGCCCGGTTGATCGTCGTCGCCCCCAGGCTGCCGCCGAACACGAGCACCACCCGCCGTCCCGCCGGGAGGTCGAACTCGCGCCGGCCCTCGTCGGCCGTGGCCTCGAGCACGGCCCGGGGCACCGGCCGGCCCGTGAGCTGATAGTGCGGCGGCCCGAGGCCGTCGATCGGGAACGACAGGAACACCCGCCGGGCAAGCGGCGCCGCGAGCCGGTTGGCGAGGCCCAGGTGGGCGTCGATCTCGAGCAGGCCGCGCGGGTATGCGCTGGGCGGCCGCCGCGGCCAGCATCGGCCCGGCCACGTATCCGCCCGCGCCGAACACGACGTCGGGCCGCACGCTGCGCAGGATCCTGATGCATGCCGCCGGCGCCACGGCCGCCAGCCCGAGACCGCGCAGGAGCCCGATCGACGGGCGCCGCGGCAGTCCGGTCACGTGATAGGTGTGGAGCGGATAGCCGGCCGCCGGCACGAGCCGGGCCTCGATCCGCTCGGCGGTGCCGGCGAAGACGACGTCGGCGCCTCTAGCCGTCAGCTCGGCGGCGACGGCCAGCGCCGGCACGACGTGGCCGGCTGTTCCCCCGGCTGCGATCAGCACCCGCGGGCTGCGGCCGGGATCGGTGGCGGCGGGGCTTGGACTCATCGGCAGGCACGGCCTTCCGGGGGCGCGCCCGCTGGCCGTCGGCGACGTTCAAGAGCGTGCCGATCAGGGTGAGGAACACGATCAGGCTCGATCCGCCTGAGCTTATCAGCGGCAGCGGGACGCCGGTCAGGGGCAGGAAGCCGAGCACCGCGCCCAGGTTCACGACCGCCTGGCCGGTGACGAGGCAGGTGATCCCGGTGGCGAGGAACTTGCCGAACGGGTCGCGCGTAGCGCATCGCGATCCGGAAGCCGAGCACCGCGAAGCCGGCGAAGGCGAGCACCGTGACGAGGATGCCGATCAGGCCGAGCTCCTCGCCGATGACGGCGGCGATCATGTCGCTCGGCGCCTCCGGCAGGTAGTTGATCTTGACGGTGCCCTGGCCGAGGCCCTTGCCCCAGATGCCGCCCGACCCGAGCGACAGGAGCGCCTGGACATTCTGATACCCGCTGCCGCCGGCGTCGGCCCAGGGGTGCATGAACGCGAGCAGGCGCGCGTGCATGTACGGCGTTCTGCGAGATCACGAAGGCGGCACCGGCCGAGACGATCGCCGCGGTGCCGACGAGCAGCCGAAACGGCGTGCCCGCGACGATCAGCACGCCCGTCACCATGACCGCGATCGCGATCGTCGTGCCGAGGTCGGGCTCGAGCGCGACCAGCCCGCACACGACCAGGGCGACCGCGCCGACCGGGTTCACGCAGCTCCTTGATCGTCCGCGGCGGGCGCTTGCGGGCCGTGAGGACGGCGGCGCAGAAGACGACCATGGCGAGCTTGGCGAACTCCGACGGCTGCAACGTCGAGTCGGCCCGGCGACGATCCAGCCGCGCGGCGCCGTTGATGCGCACGCCGATGCCCGGCACCTTCACGAGCAGCAGCCCCGCCAGCGCGAGCAGCATCAGGATCGGCGCGAGCACGCGCAGCCGGTCGTACGCGGAAGCGGGCGGCGCCGGCCATGCACAGGATCCCGAGCACGGCGTATGCGCCCTGCCGCAGGAGCGGCGCGAGCGGGTTCGAGCCGTCGACGACGGCGATGCCGCTGGACGCGCTGTAGACCATGATCAGCCCGAACGCGACGAGGCCGAGCGTCAGCAGGAGCAGGAGGTGGTACTCGACCTGATGCGCCGCCTGTGCGGCCGGCCGGCGGCGGCTGCGGGTGGTCGTGCCGTCGGCGGCGCCGGCGAGCTCCTCGCCCCGGTCGATCGCGCGTAATCCGGCCGCTGTCACACCACTCACCCCGCAGACACGTTCGCCGCCCGCGACCCGTCCCCTCCCCGCGTGGGTCAGCCGGCGGCCGCGGCGCGGGCGAGCTGCGCGAAGCGCTCGCCGCGCTGCTCGTAGTCGCGGAACTGGTCGAAGCTCGCGCATGCCGGCGAGAGCAGCACCGTGTCGCCGGGCCCCGCGGCGAGGGCCGCCGCAGCCACGGCCCGCTCGAGCGTCCCGGCACGCTCGAACGCCGCCCCGGCCGCCGCGAGCGCGTCTGCGAGCGCGTCGGCCGCCGCGCCGATCAGGTAGGAGCGGACGACCGGTCCCGCGGCGACGGCCTCGGCGAGGGCGGCGAACGATCCGCCCTTGAGCGACCCGCCCAGGATCAGGTGCACGCCGCCCGCAAACGCCGTGAGCGCCTTGATCGTCGCGTCGGGATTGGTGGCCTTGGAGTCGTTCACCCACTCGACGCCCGCGGCCCCCGCGACCACCTGCAGCCGGTGCGGCGGCGGGTCGAAGCCGCGCAGCGCGGCGTCGACGGCGGCGGCATCCACGCCCACCGCCCGGGCGGCGGCCGCCGCCGCGAGCGCGTTCTCGAGGTTGTGGTCGCCGCGCAGCCGCGCGTGCTCCCAGTCGATGGTCACCGGATCTGCCCGGCGAAACCACACCCGGGCTCCGGCCCCGGGCAGCGCCGCGGCGCGCAGGATCTCGTCGTCGCCGTTCAGGACGGCGGTGTCGCCCGGCCGCTGGTTCTCGAGGATGCGCAGCTTGCAGCGCGTGTACTCGTCCATGTCGCCGTGGCGGTCGAGGTGGTCCGGCGTCACGTTCAGCACCACCGCCACCCGGCAGCGCAGACGGTCGATGTCCTCGAGCTGGAAGCTCGAGAGCTCGCACGCGATCCAGGCCGACGCCGGGATCCGCGCCCGCGAGGCCCGTCAGCGGCCGCCCGACGTTGCCCGCCACCTCGCACTCGAGGCCGCCGGCCCGGAGCATCGCGCCCAGCAGGTGCGTCGTCGTGGTCTTGCCGTTCGTCCCGGTGACGCCCGCGATCGGGTTCTCGGGCAGCATCCGCGCGCCCAGCTCGACCTCGCTCCACACCGGAACGCCGGCCTCGCGGGCGGCGGCCACCTGGGGCACGCCCCCGGGTACGCCGGGGCTCTTGACGAGCGCGGTCAGGCCCTCGACCGAAACGACATCCGGGCCGAGCCGCACCTTGATCCCGAGCGCCCGCAGCGCCGAGACGTCGACCGACGTGTCGCGCGTCGGCCGCGATCACCTCCGCCCCGGGCCAGACGCGCATGATCGCCTCGCAGGCCGCGATGCCCGACCGGCGCAGCCCGACCACGAGGTAGCGGCCGCTCACCGGTACTTGCTGAAGAACAGGTAGTAGAGGACGAACCCGCTCGCGCCGAAGATCGCGGCCGTGATCCAGAAGCGGACGATGATCTTGTTCTCGGTCCACTCCATCATCTCGAAGTGGTGGTGCAGCGGCGCCATCAGGAACACCCGTTTGCCGAACGCGCGGAACGAGATCACCTGGATCGCCACCGACAGCGCCTCGATCACGAAGACGCCGCCGACGACCACGAGCAGGAACTCGGTCTTCGTGAAGATCGCAAGCGCCGCGAGACCGCCGCCGAGCCCGAACGAGCCCGTGTCGCCCATGAACACGTCGGCCGGGTACGCGTTGTACCAGAGGAATCCGACGCAGCCCCCGACGAGCGCCGCCGCGATGATCGCGAGGTCGAGCGCGCGCGGGTTACCGACGTAGACGCCGTGCGACGTGTGCCCCGGATAGACGCCGTTGTGGGCGAGGAACGCGACCACCATCATCGCGGCGTAGGTCAGCATCGCGATCGTGACCGTGCCCGCCGCGAGGCCGTCGAGGCCGTCGGTCAGGTTGACGGCGTTGGCGGCGCCGGCGACGACGAGGAAGATGAAGACGTAATAGGCGGGGCCGAGGCCGACGTAGGTGTTGATGAGCGGGATGTAGACGTCGGTCGAGAGGTGCTCGTGATGGGCGACGAGCCCGACCCCGGCCACGACCAGCGCGAGCAGGAGCAGCTTCCAGCGCCCCGAGAGCCCGAGCGACCGCCGCCTGCGCAGCTTCAGGTAGTCGTCCAGGAATCCGATCCCGGCGCACCCGAGCGCGGTCCCGGCGACCGCGAGGCCCGGCCCGGTGTGCTCGGTGAAGATCAGGAAGGCGACGAGCGCGCATCCCAGCAGGCCGAGCCCGCCCATCGTCGGCGTGCCCTGCTTGGACTGATGCCCGGCCGGGCCCTCCTCGCGGATGTTCTGCCCGAACTCGTGCCGGCGCAGGAACGCGATGAAGGCCGGCCCGGACACGATCCCGAGCAGCATCGCCACCACCCCGGCTGCGAGCACGAGCTTCACGTGAGCGCCTCGACGACCGTCTCGAGCCCCGCCGAGCGGCTCGCCTTGACGAGCACCGCGTCGCCCGGCCGCAGGATCTCGGGAACACCCGCGGCGGCCGCCGCCGCGTCGGAATACCAGCGTCCGCCGTACGCGCGGCTGAGCTCGCCGACCGCCACGATCACATCGATGCCCAGCCCCTCGGCCTCGCGCCCGACCTCGGCGTGCAGCTCCGGCCCGGCCGGCCCGAGCTCGGCCATCTCACCGATCACGGCCACCGTGCGCCGCCCGTCGGCGACGGCCGCCAGATGCCGCAGCGCCGCCCGCATCGACACCGGGTTCGCGTTGTAGCAGTCGGCGATCAGGAACCCGCCCCCGCGCAGGGCGTGCCGCTCGCCCCGCCAGCGGGAGAGCTCGACGTGCGCCGCCCCGGCCAGCAGCTGCGGATCGGCCGGGTCGAGACCGAGCCCGACGCACGCCGCGACGGCGGCGGCGAGATTCTCGCCGTTGTGGGGCTGGTCGAAGTTCACCGGCACCGTGATGGTTCGACCGCCGAGCGCGATCTCCGCCCTGCCCGGCGCAAAGCCGGCCAGCCGCACGTCGGCGCCGGCGCCGGTGCCGAACGTGACGATCCGCGCGCGGCACATCTCGACATGCGGCTCGAGCAGCGGATCGTTGTGCGGCACGACGGCCGTGTCGCCGGGCCCGAGCGGCTGCAGGATCTCGGCCTTGGCCTCGGCCACCCGCTCGACGGTGCCCACCTGCTCCAGGTGGACGGGTCCCACCGACGTGATCACGGCCACGTCGGGGCGGGCGATCTCGGCCAGATAGGCCACCTGCCCCATGCCCCGCATGGCGAGCTCGCAGACGACGGCCTCGGTCGTGGTCTCGATCCGGCAGAGCGTCAGCGGCACGCCGATCTCGGTGTTGAAATTGGCGTGGCTCGCGACGGTCTCGAGGCGGCCGCCCAGGAGCGCCGCCAGGATGTCCTTGGTCGAGGTCTTGCCGGTCGACCCGGTCACGCCGACCACCCGCGCCGCCGAACGCCGCCGCACCTCGGCCGCGACCTGCCCGAGCGCGATCAGGGGATCGGCGACGACGATCGTGCCGTCGTCCGCAGGCACGTCGCCGGGCGTGCCGCCGACGAGCGCGGCCGCCGCGCCCGCCGCGAGCGCGGCGGCGACGTAGCGGGCGCCGTCGGTGCGCGTGCCCGGCAGGGCGACGAAGAGATCGCCGGGGGCGACGGCGCGCGAGTCGATCGAGACGCCCGTGACCCGCGCGTCCGCCGCGGTGTGGCCGGCGCAGAGCGTGGCGATCTCGGCGGTCGTGAGCGCGATCATGCCGCGGGCAGCCCGGTGAGCGCCTCGCGCGCCACCGTGCGATCGTCGAAGGGCAGGGTGCGGTCGGCGAACTGCTGGCCCTGCTCGTGGCCCTTGCCGGCGATCACGACCACGTCTCCCTCCGCGGCGAGGGCCACGGCGCGCTCGATCGCCGCACGGCGATCGGGCTCGGCCTCCATCGGCACCCCGTCCATGATCTCGGCAATGATGGCCTCGGGGTCCTCGCTGCGAGGGTTGTCCGAGGTGACGATGGCGATGTCGGCGAGCCGCCGCGCGACGCGCCCCATCTGCGGCCGCTTGCCGCGGTCGCGGTCGCCGCCGCAGCCGAACACGCAGATCAGCCGGCCGCGGGTGATCTCGCGGGCGGAGTGCAGCACGTTCGCGAGCCCGTCCGGCGTGTGAGCGTAATCCACGAGGACGGTGAAGGGCCGGCCGGCCTCGACGGCCTCGAACCGGCCCGGCACCCCCGGCACCGATGTGATCCCCGTCCGCACGGCGCTGTGCGGCAGCTCGAGCAACTCGGCGAGCGCGACGGCGCAGAGGACGTTCTCGACGTTGAACCCGCCGCGGAGGCGCACGTCGAGCGGAAGCACGCCGCGCGGCGTGGACACGATCAGGGCGATCGCGCCGCCCGCGCCGATCTCGACCGCGTGCGGGCGCACGTCGGCGTCGGCGCCGATCTTCGCGGCATAGGTGAGCACCGGCCCGCCCGCCATCCCCACCAGCCGGCGGCCGTACTCGTCACCGACGTTGATCGCGCCGGGCGCCTCGCGGAAGAGCCGGGCCTTGGCGGCGAAGTAGTGCTCCATGTCGGGATGGAAGTCGAGGTGGTCCTGCGTCAGGTTGGTGAACCCGGCCGCGGCGAAGCGCACGCCCGTCACCCGCTCGAGCTCGAGGGCGTGCGACGAGACCTCCATCGCGCACGCGCGATCGCCCGCGTCGGCCATGCGCCGCAGCGTCGCCTGCAGGTCGACGCTCTCGGGCGTCGTGCGTGCGACCGGCTCGACGACGCCGCCCACGCGCGACTCGACGGTGCCGAGCAGGCCCGCCTGGCCGACCGCCGCCTCGAGCACGGCGTGGACGAGGAAGGCGGTGGTCGTCTTGCCGTTGGTGCCGGTGATCCCGACCACGTCGAGGTCGCCGCTCGGGTGCCCGTAGAACGCGTCGGCCGCCACCGCCATCGCCCGGCGCACCGAGTCCACCTCGAGCTGGGGCACGTCCAGGTCGAGCGGCCGCTCGACGATCAGCGCGGCAGCCCCCTGCCGCACCGCCACGTCGGCGAAGTCGTGCCCGTCGGCGGTGAACCCGGGCACGCACGCGTGCAGCGCCCCGGGGCGGACATCCTGGGCCCGGTAGGTGACGGCGGTGATGTCGGCGTCGCGAGGGCGCAGCACGGTGCGCGGGCCGACCGCCTCGATCAGCGTCGAGAGCTCCATCCGGGGGCGTAGGTTAGTGAACGGCCAGGTTGGGCTTGATGCCCGCGTGGTTCGCGTACCACGCGCCGATCTGCTCGAACGCCGGCGCGGCGACGTCGCCGCCGAAGTGGCTCGTCTGCGGCGAGTCGACCACGATCATGATCTCGACCTGCGGATCCTGGGCCGGCAGGAAGCCGATGAACGACGCGTCGTACTGGTTCGAGTAGCCGCCGTGGCCGTTCGGCTTCTGGGCGGTGCCGGTCTTGCCGGCCACGGTGTAGCCCGGGATGGTCGCCTCGACGCCGGTGCCGCCGTCGTCGACCACGCCTTCGAGCATCGAGACCATCTCGCTGTCGACGCCGGGCGAGAGCACGCGCCGCTGCCACATCTTCGCCGGCCGGCGGCCCTGCACGTGCGCCACGATGTGGGGCTCGACCATGACGCCGCCGTTGGCGATCGCCTGGTACATCGACGCCATCTGCATGGCGGTCACGCCGATGCCCTGGCCGATCGGGATCGTGCCGATCGACGAGGTCGTCCAGTCGCGGCCGGGCAGCACGATGCCGCTCGCCTCGCCGGGGAAGCGAAGCGCCGTCTCGTTGCCGAACCCGTACCGGCGGATCCACTGCATGAGGTCGTGCTTGCCCACCATCTGCGCGATCTCGTCGGTGCCGATGTTGGACGAGATCTTGAGGATGTGGCGCACCGAGATGTTCCAGGGCGCGTGCGGCGTGTCGTCGTGGATCACCTTGTTGCCGAACGCGAGATGGTCGGGCACGTTGTGGAACACCTCGCCGGGCCACACGACGCCCTTGGTCAGCGCGGCCGAGAAGGTCACGACCTTGAACGTCGAGCCGGGCTCGTAGATCGTCTGGAGCGCCTGGTTGCGCCAGAGCGGCACGTTCTTCGCCATGTGCGCCTGGTTGTTGTCGTAGCCGGGCGCGGTCGCCATGGCGATCACCGAGCCCGTGCGCGGATCCATGACGATCCCGGTCGCCCACGCCGCCCGCGTGTTGCGCACGGTCTGGGCGAGCACGTCCTGCACCTTCGTCTGGACGGCGGCGCTGAGGGTCAGGGTGACGTTGCGCCCGTCCTGCGGCTTGCGCACGTTGACCGTGTCGAGCACGGTGCCGTTGGGATCCTTCACCTCGACCTGCTTGCCGGGCTTGCCCTGCAGGATGCTGTTGAACTGGTGCTCGAGGCCCGCGCCCTCGCCGGGGCCCGCGTCGCCGTCGATGCCGGTGAAGCCGAGCAGCTGCGAGGCCACCGATCCGTCGGGGTACCACCGCTGCAGCTCGGGCGTCGTCGAGATGCCGGACAGGTGATGGCGGGTGATGCGCGCCGCGACGTCGGGCTGCAGCTGGCGCACGACGTAGCCGCCGTGCCGAAGCGCCGCCTCGAGCGTCACGAGCTCCGGCTTCCAGGCCGGATTGGGCCGCAGCTTCGGGTGGCGAGCCGACTTCTTACCGGCCTTGCCGTTCTTGCCGGTCTTGCCCGCCGCGGTGCCGGTGCCGGCCGCCGTCGTCCCGTGCTTGGGGTGGACGTGCTTGCGCGGGTGGATGCCGATCGCCCGGGCGATCACCTCGGCGTCGAGGCGCACGTCCTTGAGCTCCTTCGGCGTCGAGACGATCGTGAGCGACGGCTGCGTCTGGGCCAGCACCTGGCCGTCGGCGCTCACGATCGAGCCGCGCAGCCCGTTCAGCGTCGTCTCGCCGCGCTGCTGCTGGACGGCCTTGCGCGAGAGCCCGGCGGCGTCGACGCCCTGGATCTGCACCGCGCGGCCGACGACGATCGCAAACGCGCCGAGCGACACCACGAGCATCAAGCGCAGGCGGTGGTCGGCCATCCGCCTCATCGGTGCGCGCGCCTTCGGTGGGTCTGCGGAAGGTTGATGTAGCGGGTCGTGGTCGGGTCGGCCAGGCGCATGCCGATCTTCTGCGCGGCGATGCCGATCGCGACCGGCGAGGACAGGCTCGTGACCCGGTTCTGGGTCAGGCGGTTCTGGTTGGAGAGCTGCTCGGCCTGGGCCTGCAGGCGGTTGACCGCGATGCTGTCCTGGAGCGCGGCGACGTTCAACGCAACGATGCCGCCGAGGAGCGCTGCCAGCACGACCACCCAGGCGGCTCCGCCGAGCGTGATCCGGCGCGCGCGGACGCGGCGGCGGGGAACCGCCCGGGGCGCCGGCTGGGCGGTCTCGGGTCGCGCGCGTGCAGGCGCGCGGGCGCTGACGGCGACGCTCACGGCGCGGGCGTCCTCTCGGCCGCCCGCAGCCGGGCGGAGGACGAGCGCGGATTCGTGCACCGCTCGTCGACGGTGGCGACGACGGCGCGGCGGGTGAGGCTGCGCAGCCGCGGCTCGTGTCCGCAGACGCACACGGGGAAGTCGGGCGGGCAGGTGCAGCCGCGGGCCTCGTCGCGGATGAACTGCTTCGCGATCCGGTCCTCGAGCGAGTGGAAGCTGATGACGGCCATCCGGCCGCCGGGCGCGAGCAGCTCGACGGACGACTCGATCCCCTCGCGGAGCGACTCGAGCTCGCCGTTGGTTGCGATCCGAAGCGCCTGGAACACGCGCCGGGCCGGGTGGCCCTGGCCGAACCGGGCGGGCGTCGGGATCGCGGCCTTGATCACCTCGACCAGGTCGGCGCTGCGCTCGAAGGGCTCGACGGCCCGGCGGCGGCCGATGGCACGCGCGATCTGGAAGGCGTAGCGCTCCTCGCCGAACGTGCGCAGGACGCCGGCGAGCTCGCGCTCGTCCCACGTGTTCACGATGGTGGCGGCGGTCAGCTCGGCGCTCGCGTCCATGCGCATGTCGAGCGGGGCGTCGCTGGCGTAGCTGAATCCGCGGTGCTGCCGGTCGATCTGCATCGACGACACGCCGAGATCCATCAGGATCGCCTGGACGCGCACGCCCGATGCGACCAGGTTGCGCAGCACGAGGGCGAAGTCGCCGTGCATGAAGCGCGTCTGGCTCGTTGCCGTCGCGGCGAAGCGCTCGTAGAAGGGCTCGGCCTCGTGGTCGCGGTCGACCGCGATGTACGTGCCGCTGCCGCGCAGGTAGGGCTCGAGCACGGCCGCGTGGCCACCGGCGCCGAACGTGCAGTCGACCACCGTGTCGCCGGGACGCGGCTCGAGCAGATCGGCCACCTCGGCGGCCATGACGGGGACGTGCTCCATCGTTTCGCTACTGCTGTGAGAGAGATTCGGCAACATCCTCAATGCTCCCCTCGGATTCGGCCTGCATCGCGCGCCAGTTGGCCAGGTCCCAGATCTCGAGCATGTCGCGCAGGCCCGCGACGACGATGTCGCGCTCCAGTCCGGCATGCGCCAGCTGCGGTGGCGGCAGCATGATCCGGCCCTGACGGTCGAGCTCGGTCTCCGACGCTCCAGCGTACAGATGCCGCTGCATCGCCCTTGCCTGGCGGCTGAACGGCGAGAGCTGCCCGAGCTGGGCGTCCACGAACTTCTCGAACCCGTCGACGGTGTACACCGACAGGCACCGGTCGACTCCCTTGGCCACGACCACGCCGTCGGCGAAGTGCGACCGCAGCTTGGCCGGAAGCGTCACGCGGTTCTTGGCATCGAGTTTCTGGACAGATTCGCCGAGCAGCACCTGGTTCTCCCATTCCGCCCCACAATACCCCACTTTCCACCACTTCGCAACGCATCCGCACCACATTCGCGTCCAGCGCGGCCCGGGCGCGTGCCGTCGTGCGCGGACGCTCGCTCGGCGCTGGCGGAAATTCCTTACAAAAAAGGCTGCGTTTGCAGGCGTTTGCGAGTGGTAAAGTGCCGCGCGATGTCGAGCCCGCCCCTGAAGCGGCACCGGCGCCGGCTCGTGCCAGTCGTCTCCGCCCTTGCTCTGCTCGCCGCGGTCGTCACCGCGGTCAGCGTGCCCGCGACCGCGGGCGCCGATCAGATCGCGAGCAAGAAGGCGCAGGCACGCCAGGCCGAGTCGGAGCTGAACGCCCTCTATGTGAAGGAAGACGCCGCCGTCAACGCGTACGACGCGGCCCACTCCAAGCTCACGGCGGTCAAGCGCCGCATTCGCGCGAACAAGGTGCTGCTCGACATCGCCCGGCAGAACCTCACCGCCGCCCGGGCCGAGCTCTCGAACATCGTCGTCGCGCAGTACAAGGGCGACGACTCGAGCGCGGCCATGTACGTCCTGGGCGCCCAGTCGTTCTCCGATCTCGTGAACCGTATCGACGTCGCCAACCGCACATCGAGGAGCGCGACGACCGTGCTGCACTCGGTCACGAGCGCCGAGCGCCAGGTCGCGCGCCAGCGGCAGGTGCTCAGGATCGAAGCCGTGCAGGCCCGCAAGCTCGTCCGCAGCACCGACGCCGCCCGGCACAAGGTCGAGGGCCTCGTCGCGAGCCAGCGGTCGCTGATCTCGTCGCTCAACTCACAGATCCGCACGCTCGTGCAGCAGCGCAAGGCGCGCCTCGCGCGCGAGGCGCGGGCCCGCGCGGCTGCCGCGGCCGCAGCGGCCGCCGCCGCGGCCGCACCGCCCCCGTCGGCGACGCCGCCGAGCGGGGTGCCGACCGGCGGCCCCGTGCCGCCCGCGAGCTCGGTCGGCGCGCAGGCGGTCCAGATCGCGATGGGCGAGCTCGGCGTCCCCTACGTGTGGGGCGGCGCGAGCCCGGCCGGGTTCGACTGCTCCGGTCTCACCATGTGGGTGTACGCCCAGCTCGGCATCCACCTCGACCACTACACGGGGGCGCAGTGGAACGAGGGCGTCCACGTCAGCCGCAGCGAGCTCGCCCCCGGCGACCTGGTCTTCTTCGAGCCGGGCATCGGCCACGTCGGCCTCTACATCGGCGGCGACGAGTTCATCGAGGCCCCCCACACCGGCGCCTTCGTCCAGATCTCGAGCCTCGACAATCCCTGGTACGCCGCGGAGTACGACGGCGCGGTCCGCGTCACGGGCTGATCCGTCCGCTCTGGCACGGCAGCGGTTGGGGGTATCCACCCGCGGAGGGCAGGGGTATGATTGCCTTGCTGCGACCATGTCTACGGAGCGTGTGCCCTCCGATCGGAGGCGTAGAGTGGTACGGCTGAATGTCGCCGGCGGTCGGGGTCACCGCGCGGGGAAAATTTGTGCGGCACAAATCCGCAACCAACACGCTTGGCGTAGAGAAGGCGTCAGGCGGGGAATACCGTCTGTGCGGCGAACGTTAGCCAGTGGACGGATTCAGGGAATTCAGGAAGTACTTGAGGAGGATGAGGAATGACTGACCAGCTCGTCATCGAGCCGGAGGCCCGGCTCTTGGTGGAGCTTGGACAGGAGCGGGGGCTCGTGTACGAGGATGAGCTCGCGGGGCTTGCCCTCGAGCTCGACCTCGAGGCCGACGATGTCCAGGCACTGCGAGACGAGCTCGCACAGCTTGGGGTCGACATCGTGGATCCCCCCGCGCCCGAGGAGCGCATCGAGGTGGTCGAAGTCGAGATCGCGACCACGAACAGCCTCGATCTGTTCCTGCGCCAGGCCGGCCGCTACCCGCTGCTGACGAAGGACGAAGAAGTCATGCTCGCAAAGCGCATCGAGGCGGGCGATCCCGTCGCGAAGCGGCGCATGATCGAGTCGAACCTGCGGCTGGTGGTGTCGATCGCCAAGCAGTATCGCGGGCAGGGCGTTCCCTTCCTCGATCTGATCCAGGAGGGCGTGCTGGGGTTGAACCGCGCCGTCGAGAAGTTCGACTGGCGGCGCGATCTCAAGTTCTCGACGTATGCGACCTGGTGGATCCGCCAGGCGGTGCAGCGGTCGATCGCAAACAGCGGCCGCACGATCCGCCTGCCGGTGCACGTCTCCGACCGCCTGCGGGCGATCGAGCGCGCGCGCCGGTCGCTCGAGGCGAGCCTGGGACGCGAGCCGTCCGAGGACGAGATCGCGCGTGCCGCGGAGCTGACCTCGGACGCGGTGTCCGAGACGCTCGGCCTCGCCCGCAAGACGGTGTCGCTGCACGAGCCCGTCGGTGAAGACGGCGACTCCGAGCTCGGCGACATGATCGCCGACCCGGACGCCGGCAATCCCGAGGAGCTGGCCGAGACGCACCTGCGCCACGAGCGGCTGCGCGAGGGCCTGGCCCGGCTGGGCGAGCGCAAGCGCCTGATCCTCGAGCTGCGCTTCGGGCTCGACGGCCAGGATCCGCGCAACCTGGAGGAGATCGGCCGCATCGTGGGGCTCACCCGCGAGCGCGTCCGCCAGCTCGAGGCCGAGGCGCTGCGCGAGCTCGCGGCGTCGGCCGACATGCAGCCGCTCCGCGCCGCCTGAACCACCGAAGGGGCCGTCCCCGCACCAGCGGGGGCGGCCCCTTCTGCATGCCTGGGGACTGTCCCCTGGGCGACAGTCCCCGGTGTTCGGTGTTCGCCCTACCCCAGCACGTGCGGCACGACGTGCTTCCACGCGACCGCGTCGGCCCGTTCGCGCACGCGGCGCACGACCTCGAGGTCGACCCCGGTCCGCGCCGCCGCCTGCTCGGGCGTCATCGCCAGATCGAACATGGCCACGAGCGCCCGGTCGGCGTCGGCATAGGTGAAGCCGAGCTCGTCCTCGTCGGTCTGCCCGCCCCAGAGCCCGGCCGTCGGATGCTTGTCGAGCAGCGCCTGCGGCTGCCCGAGGACGTGCGCCGCGGCGCGCACCTCGGTCTTGTAGAGGTCGGTGATCGGCTCGATGTCCGAGGCCGCGTCGCCGAACCGGGTGAAGTATCCGAGCAGGTTCTCGGTGCGGTTCTCGGTGCCGCAGACGAGCGCGTTTCGCTCCTGGGCGAGGTCGTAGATGACGATCATGCGTGCCCGGGCGCTCGCGTTGCCCTCGCGGATCGCCGACTCGGGGAGCGTCGGGCGCATCCCCTCGAGGGCCGCGATCAGCGGGTCGATCCGCACGGTGAGCAGGTTCTCGCCGGGTAGGCCGGCGGCCCGTGCCGCCGCCGCGGCGTCGTCGATGTGCACCTGCTCGGTGTGCCGCGACGGGATCCGCACGGCGACGACGTGCTCGGGGCCGAGCGCGCGCGCCGCGAGCGCCATCGCGACGGCCGAGTCGATCCCGCCGGAGAGGCCGATCACGATCTTCCCCCTCCCCGCCCCGTGCACGACCTCGCGCATGCGCTCGATCTTGCGCCCGACGACCGCGGCGATCGCGGCCTCGTCGAGGAGGAGCGCGACCTTGTCGAGCCGGCCGCCCGCCGCCGCCACGGCGTGCAGCGCCCGTTCCCCATCGCCGGGCTCGAGGTCGACGGCCGCGACGGCGTCGGCGAGCACGGTGGTCTCGAAGCCGGCCTCGATGGCGTCGAGGGCCGTCGCGCGCACGCAGTAGTCCGTCGCGACGCCGGCCACGACGACGCGCGTCACCCCGCGGCCGCGCAGGTAGCCGGCGAGGTCGGTGCCGTCGAACCCCGAGTAGGCCTCGCGGGCGGCGTCGGTGCCCTTGTCCTGGACGCGGTCGTACGGCAGGCCGGCGACCGATGGGTGCAGCTCGGCGCCAGGCGTGCCGGCGACGCAGTGCACCGGCCACGTCCCTCCGCGGTCGGTGAACGAGCGATGGTCGGCCGGGTGCCAGTCGCGGGTGGCGACGAGTGTGCCGGCGCCGCGGGCGGCCTCGGCGATGGCGGGAGCAAGCCGATCGGCCCCGGCGACGGCGAGCGTGCCTCCGGGGCAGAAGTCGTTCTGCATGTCGACCACGACCAGCGCCGTGGTGGGATCGGAGTCGGTCATGACATCTCCTCCTCGAGCGCGGAGAGCCGCGGCGAGAGCTGCGGCGGTATCGGCATCGGGTCGTGCAGGGCGCGGGCGCTCTCGGGCAGGGCCGCGACCTGCGCGGCGGCGCGGCGGCGCACGTCGGCGAGCGGCGGCAGCGGCGCGGTCATCAGGCCGCCGCGGATGACGGGCTGAAGCAGGGGCTCGCCGGGCAGATCCTCGTCGGCAAGCCCGATCGTGTCACCCGCCGCCGTCCGGAACACCTGGTGGCGGCCGGGCAGGTTCGACTTCACACCGGCGGCCTTCATCACCGGCCGCCCCGCGCTCCAGACGAGCTTGTAGACGCCGCCGAGCGCCGGAGCGTCGTTCGACGTCGTGAGCGCGGTGCCGACGCCGAAGCCGTCGATCGGAGCCTCGGCGGCGAGAAGGCTTGTGATGCGGTACTCGTCGAGGTCGCCCGAACACACGATCCGGGTCTGCTCGCAGCCGCCCGAGTCGAGGATCCAGCGAACCGCGATCGTGATCTCGGCCAGGTCGCCGGAGTCGAGCCGCACGGCCTGTGGGATCACACCGGTCAGGTGCGCGGCCCGGCACGCCGCCCGGGCGCCCTGCAACGCGTCGTGGGTGTCGATCAGGAGCGTCGAGCGGTCGGGGTGGTCGCGCAGGAATGCGCAGAACGCGTCGATGTCGGTGGGGAACGCGAGCACGTAGCTGTGCGCCATCGTCCCCGACGTCGGGATCCCCCACTGGAAGCCGGCCGCGACGGTGGCCGTGGCGCTGCAGCCGCCGATGTAGGCGGAGCGGGCCGCGAGCAGCCCCGCGTCGGCGCCGTGGGCGCGGCGGAAGCCGAAGTCGATCACGGGCCGGCCCGCCGCTGCGGCCACGATCCGGGCGGCCTTGGTGGCGATCATCGTCTGGAAGTTCACCTGGTTCAGCAGGAACGTCTCGGCCAGCTGGCACACCATGCGGCCGCCCTCCACCCGTAGGACGGGCTCACCGGCGTGGATCGCCGTGCCCTCCGGCACGGCGTCGACGTCGCCGGTGAAGCGCAGCCCGGCCAGGTGCTGCAGGAGCGGCTCGCTGCACGTGTCCGACCGGCGCAGGTACTCGAGCGCGTCCTCGCCGAACCGCAGCCCCGTCAGGTACTCGCACACGCGCTCGAGCCCGGCCGCGAGGAGGTAGCCGCGGTGCTCGGGCAGCGTGCGCACGAAGAGCTCGAACGCGACGGCGTCGTCGGCCAGGCCCTGGGCGAGGTAGGAGTCGGCCATCGCGAGCTGGTACTCGTCGGTCAGGAGCTCGACGGGCGGCCAGGTGATCACGTCGCCCTCCGGTAGCGCACGCTCTGAGCCAGGATCAGCGGCCGCCGCTCGACGAAGCGGTAGAGCGCCGCGGGCCGCCCGCCGGTGGGGCGCTCGCCGGCCTCGGCCAGCACCCCCCATCCGAGCGCGATGCGGCGGAAGTTGTTCGGCTCGAACGCGCGGCCGATGCCGGCCTCGTACACCCGCCGCAGCTCCGACAGGGTGAAGGTGTCGGGCAGCAGGCTCCAGGCCACGTTCTGGTATTCGAGCTTGTAGGCCAGGCGCTGGCGGGCGTAGGCGAGGATCCCGTCGTGGTCGAAGGCGAGCACGGTCCCGCGCTCGGTCTCGGAAAGCAGCGGCTCGAGCGGCCGCCACACGGCCTCGCGCGCGTCCGATCCGGGGCGCAGCCGCACCTTGCCGCCGTCGACGAGCGCCAGGTAGCAGCACGAGATCACGCGGCCGCGGGGATCGCGGTCGAGCTCCGAGAACGTGGCGAGCTGCTCCATGAACGTGTCGGTGACCCCGGTCTCCTCTCGCAGCTCGCGGACGGCCGCCTCCTCGAGCGTCTCGCCGACGTCGAGCAGCCCTCCGGGGAGGGCCCAGTAGCTCTGGTACGGCTCGTATCGGCGCCGCACCAGGAGCACATTCATCGCCCCGTCCCTGAAGGCGAACACGGCCACGTCGGCCGCGACGCGCGGATGTTCGGGTTCCGTCACTTATAGACCCTGTGACTAGTTTAGCACGAGGGCGAGATCAGCACCGTGCGCAGGCTGGTGTAGAACTCCCGCGCCGCCTTGCCCTGCTCGCGCGGGCCGAGGCCCGATGCCTTCTCGCCGCCGAACGGCGTGTGCAGATCGACGCCCGACGTGGGCTGGTTGATGCGCACGAGGCCGGTGTCGATCCGGTTCACGAGGTCGAGCACGCGATCGAGGTCGCGCGTGAAGACCGCCGTCGCGAGGCCGTGGCGGACGCCGTTTGCGAGCGCCACGGCGGCGTCGGCATCGGCGGCGCGCATGACGGCGCAGACGGGCGCGAACACCTCCTCCTGGGCGAGCTCGGCCGTGGGATCCGCCACCTCGACGAGCGCCGGGGCGAGGTAGTTGCCCGCCGAGTCGATGGCCGTGCCGCCGGCGACCAGGCGCCCGCCCGCCTCCACCCCGCGCGCGACAGCCGCCACCGCGGCATCGCGGGCCTGCGGCGAGATCAGCGGGCCGACCTTGCACGCCTCGTCGGCGGGGTCCTCGATCCGCAGCCCCGCCACCGCCGCGGCGAGCGCGTCGCGCATCGGCGCGTAGACGGCCTCCTCGCAGATGACCCGGCTCGTGGCGGTGCACTTCTGCCCCGCGTAGCCCATGGCCGCCACGGCGATCGTCGCTGCGGCGAACTCGATGTCGGCGTCGGCGAGCACGATCGAGGCGTTCTGGCCGCCCATCTCGCACTGGGCCGCGGCGCCGCGCTCGACGGCTGCCCGCGCGACGCTCGCGCCCGTGGCCACCGACCCGGTGAACGACACCGCCGCGACGCCGCGGTGTCCGACCAGGGCGGCGCCGGCGTCGCCGTTTCCCTGTACGAGCTGGACGACCGGCTCGGGCAGTTCCGGCGCGAGGCACTCGAGCAGCGCCTCGGCGCACGCGGGTGCGAACGGCGAGGGCTTCCACACGCAGGCGTTGCCGTAGGCGAGCGCCGGCCCGAGCTTCCATGCGGGGATGGCGATCGGGAAGTTCCAGGGCGTGATGAGGCCGACCACGCCGCGCGGACGCCGCCGCGCGAGGAGCAGCGAGCGGCCGTCGCCCGAGGGGAAGGTGTCGCCGTCGGGATCGAGCGCCGCCTGGGCGTGGTAGCGCAGGATGGCGGCGGTGCGGGCGACCTCGCCGCGGGCCTCGAGCACGGGCTTCCCCACCTCGCGCCGGATCAGGTCGGTCAGCTCGGCCGCGCGCGCCTCGACCCGGGCCGCGACGCGGTGCAGCGCATCGGCCCGCGCCTGCGCCGGCAGCGCGGCGTAGCGCGGAGCGGCGGCGGCCGCCGCCGTCACCGCGCGGTCGACGTCGATGCCCCCGCCGGGCACGAACGTGCCGATGCGGTCGGCCGGGTCAGCCGGGTTCAGGCTGACGATGCCTGCGGTGGCGGCGCCCATGCAGCCGGGTCTACTTGCTCACGGCGATGACCAGCACGAGCGCAGCCACGAGTGCCACGACCATCACCAGCACCCACCAGCGCGACGTCGAGGTCGGGGGGCTCGTCATGGGCGCGGATACTACCGCGCCGCGGGGCCGGAGGCCGCCTGGACGGCGAGCGCCTCGCCGACCAGCACGACGGCGAACAGCAGACCGCTGATCACGTGCACGGCCGTGCACCAGAGGCAGACGGCGTTGATCTGGAACAGCTCGGCGTACACGAGCCGCACGACCATCGCGACGCCCACAACCGCCCAGCCGATCCGCGCATAGCGGACGGCCGGAACGGATGATCGCCACGCCGCGGGCAGGCACAGGGCGGCGGCGACGACGAAGAACGCGACGCCGAGCGTCGCCACCGGGATGCCGAGCAGGTAGGACTGCGGGCTGGTCGTCACCTTCTCGCAGTTGATCGCGCCGCTGGTCGAGCACGCGAGCTTCACGGTTGTCGTGAAGTGCGTGATCGTGAGATAGACCGACACGGCCAGGCCGGCCGCGATGAGGCCGAGCGACGCGGGCGCGACCCAGCCCGGCACCCAGCGCCCGGGCGCCTGTGCATCGGCCGCTCGCGACGCCGCGATCACTTCGGCAGGTGCTTCGCCGCCGCCACGACGCCGGACGACGAGCACACGTCCGTCGGCTGGCCGTTGGTCATCTTGCAGATCGCGGCCGTGATGTTGTTCGCCGTGCCGAGGATGGCCTGCGAGACGGTGGTGGACGGGTCGCGCATCGCCGCGGCGATCTGGCTCATGGTCATTCCGGACAGGACCTGCGGGTTGTAGGTCGGCCCGGTGATGATGTAGTTGCCCATGTAGACGAACGGGATGCCCGTGGGGTCGTATTTGGCGGACAACCGTTGCTCGAGCGCGTTGGGCTTGTCGAGCAGCTTGTAGTAGTTGCCCTGCGGCTGGTTGGTCGCCACCTCGACGGCGTTCAGCGAGATGTACTTGCTGGTGTAGCTGGCGCCGTGGAACGAGAAGGTGGGCGTGTTCGGATAGACGTCGCCGGTGGCCGAGTGCGTCTCGCCGAGGTTGTGGAGCGTGCCGAAGCGCGAGAACGCGGCCACCATGCCCCAGCGCTCGGCGGCGCAGTACGGGCAGAACTCGGCGCCGACGTAGACCACGACCGGCTTGCCGCCAACGGTCACCGGCGTGCCCGGGACGTGCGCGAAGGCCTTCGTCTCGGGCCAACTGACGCCGGCCACGAAGCCGACCTTGTCGAAGGTGGCGGCGGGGACAGTGGTCGCCTTCTGCACGACGCTCGCAGGCGCGACGCCGCTCTTCTTGGCCGGTGCGGGGCTGCCCTGCAGGAGCTTCACTGCGACGAGCGCGGCGATCACGACGATCACACCGACGATGCCGCCGCCGGCCATCAGCAGTGTCCGCCGCTGGGAAACCTGTGGTTGTGACTGGAGCCGTTGCCCGCGCTCACGCTCCTGGGCCCGGCGCTGCTGACGGGTCTTCTGATTGGCCACGTCGGCGATCCTTTTCGCTCGGGTGCACCCGAAGACTACTGCGGCAACCTAAGAAGAACCGATGAGCGCGATCACAGCGGCTCAGTAGAGCAGGTGGGCGATCAGCATCCCCAGGCCGATCGACGTCGGCACCGACACCACCCGAACGACCATCAGCCGGGTGCGGCGGCGGCGGCGGTATGTGCGGCCGTCGCGCGCATGCTCACGCTGGGGCAGGTGCACTTCCGGCAGGTGAAGATGCGGAAGGCGGACACGCGGCAGGCGCGGGCGCGCGACCCGCCCAAGCCGCACCGGCCGGCGCACGCCGCGTACGGCCGGCAGCATCAGGATCCAGGCGCACAGCCCGATCCCCCACACCGCGACCGCGGCCACGACGAGCAAGTAGAGCAGCCTTGAGCCGCCGTGGGTCACGAGCGTCGTGATGATGGTGGCGGCCACCGACGCGACGGGCAGCTTGGTCGCCAGCCGCACCGCCGTGCATCCGCCGCGCCGCGCCGCCGTCTCGAACCCGGTGACGGTCGCGCTCGGCCGTGGAGCTGCCAGGTTCGCGCCCGGGCCGAGGCGGCAGTCGACGAGCGTGCGCGCGCGCAGGCGGGCGGCGACGATCCCGAGCACCGGGTCGGGCGAGAGGTCGGTGGTGAAGTTGCGCGAGATCGTGTGCCCGAGCCCGCTCATCGCCGACGGCGTGGCCAGGTGCACGAGCTTGTCGGTGACGCCCCGCACGACCGCCGCCTGGCGGACGTCGCCCGCGGCGACGATGCCCGGCGTGAGCGGCCGCTCGGTCGGGTCGAGGTACCGCTGCACCGTGGTGCCGTTCAGCCGCACGCGGCCCGCGGGGAACACCCCGTGCGCGCCGGCGACCGAGTACGGCACGCGGGTCGGGCTCGTGATCGTGATCCCGCCCAGCGCACGCACGATCGCCCCGGCCTGGTCGAGCTGGATCAGCAGCACGTGGTTCACGGGCACGTCGAGGTCGTGATGCAGCAGCGAGATCGCCCGCGGCACCCCGTCGAAGCGCAGCACGTCGCGCAGCCGCTGCGCCCCCGACACCGCGACGCTCGACGGCACCGTGAGGATCTCGACCGCGTGGTGCGTCGCATCCATCCGCGCCAGGATCACCGTCCCGGCGACGTTGCCGTGCGAGTCGATGCCGGCGACGAAGGTCGTCTGGCGGGCGGCGCCGACCGGGGCGGGCGTGAGCGCACGCCGGACACGGCCGCCCACGCGGCCGTTCGAGACCTGCAGGTCGTGCGAGAGCCGGCCATACTCGTACCACGTCCACCCCGCCGCGACGACGACGAGCGCCCACAGCGCGAGGAACGCGGCCAGCCAGTGCCGGCGCCGGCGTCTGCTCGGCAGCCTGCGGTCGCCGGCACCGGGAGGCGCGCCCGCAATGTCGGGCGCGGGCATGGGCGTGGCCGACGGCGTCCCACCGTCCCTGACCCGGCCCTCGCGCACACGCAGTCTCATGCCCCGACCTCCCCACACTTCGGTCGATGCGGACACCAGGGTATTTCCCGGTGTGTGCCGAAGTCAAGCGGCGCGGTTGACGGCAGGCAACCGCGGTGGAATGATCGCGGCGGGGATCGAGGCAGGCGTCCGGAGGGAGACGGACATGTTCAGGCAGGTGCGAGCGGCCGCGTACGTGGCCGTGGTGATGCTGGCCGCGACGACGGCGACCGCGTCGGCCGCGACCTGGCAGGAGCTGCCATCGCCGAGCCCCGACCCGACGTGGAACGAGCTCGCCGGTGCGTCGAGCATCCCGGGCGGTGACACCTGGTGGGCGGTCGGCCGGACACAAACCGGGACGCTGGTCGAGCGCGCGCGCCGGACCGGTCTCACCATCGTGGCCGGCCCATCGCCGGGAACGTCCGCGCACCTCGATGCCGTCTCGGCCGTCTCGGGCTCCGATGCCTGGGCGGTCGGCGGGTACACCCGCACGGACGGCAGGCCGCATGCGCTGATCGTGCACTGGGACGGAGGCGCCTGGCAGATCAGCCCCAGCCGCGACGTGCCGGGCGCGGCCGCCATCGACGTCGAGCTGACCGGAGTGCTCGCGCTCTCGCGCACCGATGTCTGGGCGGTCGGCTTCCGTGCGCCCCATGGCGAGGCCACGAGGACGCTTGCCGAGCACTGGAACGGCCGCCGGTGGCGGATCGTCCCGAGCCAGGATCCGCTCGACCTCGAGCACCGCCGAAACGACACGCTGGCCGCGATCTGCCGCGTGCCCGGCACGCACCGGCTGTGGGCGGTCGGCGCGAACGGGCTCGTCGGCCGGCCGCTCGTCGAGCGCTGGACCGGGGCGACCTGGGCGGCCGTTCACGTCCCGATCGCGACGCTCCCCAAGCACGGTGTCGGTGTGCACCTGACCGGCGTCGCGGCCTCGAAGCGCTTCATCGTCGCCGTGGGCGGGTTCCAGAACCAGGCGAACGGGCACACGATCCCGGTCGCGCTCGTCCGCACGAAGGTGGGCTGGGAGGTCGCCCACCCCGCGCACGGCACCGGGGGTGCGTACTTCCAGGCCGTGACGCACGTCCCGGGCGCCCGCGACTTCTGGGCCGTCGGCCGGGCCACGCCGACCCTCGCCGAGAACGACGCGCTCGCCGAGCGCTGGGACGTCAGCTCGTGGACGCGGTCGACGACGCCGGTCGCGTCGGCGACGGACTCCGAGCTCGAGGGCGTCCGAGCCACCGGCGATGGCGCGATCCTGGCCGTCGGGCTCGCCACCGTGGGCGGACAGGAGCTGACGCTCGCCGAGCTGCGCCGGTAGGCGCACCGCGGCCGGGCACAGACAGGGGTGCGGATGCCGGTGCCGCCGGCCGTGGTGGTTGCCGCCGCCGTGATTGACGGGCCCACCCGGTCGCGGCGCGAGGGCGTGGACGACTGCGCGGCCCAGCCAGCGCACGGGGGTCTCGAACCGCACCAGCAGGCACAGGCCGAGCATGAGCGCGGTGACGAGCAGGGCGTATTCGATCGTGGCCTGGCCGCGGTGCACGCCGCACACGCTACGGAGACGCGTGCAACAGGTGTGCGGCGGGGAGCCGCGCGAGCGTCACAATCCTGTGAACGACCCTGACACGGTCAGGAACACGGCCGCCGCGAGCGGCAGGAGCGCCGCCGGCACGAGCACGAACACGACCACGACGAGCACGCGCGGACCGGCCTTCGCCGCCCGCTCCTGCACCATCCGCGCGCGCTGCGCGCGGGCGCGCTCGGCCTGACGCCGCAGCGCCTCGGCCAGCGGTACGCCCAGACGGTCGCTCAGCCGCAGGGTCAGCGCGAGCTGCGCGAGCGACGGCGACCCGGTGCGCCGGGCCAGGTCGCGCAGCTCGTCGGCACGCGGCCGCCCGAGCGCGACGTTGGCATGCACGCGCTCGATCTCGCCGCCGAGGTCACCCGAGACGGCCTCGCCCGCGCCCCGAAGCGCCGCGTCCACCCCGACACCCGCCGCAACCATGCTCGCGACGAGCTCCACCAACTCGGGGACGCGCCGCTCGATCCGCTCCGCCCGCCGGGCCGCGGCGCCGCGCATCCACAGGTCGGGGTACGCACACCCGAAGGCCGCGACGCCGACGGCGCCGAGCAGCCCCGTCACCCCTCCGATCACGGTGTCGGCGGCGACGGCCAGGCCGCCGAAGGCGATGACCGCACCCGCGCGCAGGGCCGCCGGATCGACGCCGGACGGGGGCTCGCCCGACGCCGCGCGCAGGCGCACCCATCCGTCCGAGATCCAGGGCAGACGTGCGCCGGCCCACGCCGCGGGGCGGCGGCCCAGGCCGCAGAGGAGGCGGATCGAGGCTCCCGGCCGCGCGACCGGGGCCTCGGCGGCCGGGTTCAGCAGGCGGTCGCGGATCGCCGCCGCGCGGGCCGCCGCAAACGCCGCCAAAGCTGCTCCCAGCAGAAGCATCGCGGTCACGGATCAACCTCGGCGATGCGGGCGATCAGCGCGTGTCCGAGCGCGGCCATGCCGGCCGAGAGGGCGAGCGCCGCCCATCCGAGCGGCGAGCGTACGAGCAGCTCGAACCCCGGCCGGTCCGCCAGGTAGAGCGACGCCACTCCGAGCGCCGGCATCCCCGACACGATCCGTCCGGTGGCCCGCGCCTGCGCCGTCGCGACCTCCGCCGCCCGTCGCTGCGCGGCCCGCTCGTGCAGGAGCTCGGCCGTGCGCTCGAGCAGGAGCGCCAGGTCTCCTCCCGAGCGGGTGTGCAGCCGCACGGCGGCGGCGAGATAGGCGACGTCGTCGGTGTCTCCGAGAGCCGAAAGCGCGTCGCCCGCAGGCGCGCCGAGCCCGGCATCGGCGGCGGCCGCCGCGACCCGTCCGGCCGCTGGATCGGGCAGGTCGGCGACCGCATCGGCGAGCGCCTGGCGCAGCGACCGCCCGGCCCGGACGTGCGCCGCCAGGATCTCGACGACGGTCGCGAGCTGCTCCGGGGCGATCCGGTCTCGCGGGCGACCCGTCCGCAGGGCGGCGAGCGCGGCTAGGAGACGCCGACCCGGCACCTGCGCTCCAGGAGCTCGGCGAGCAGACGGCCGTCGAGCATCTCCAGGCGGCCGTCGCGACTCCGGCCGTCGACGAACCGCACCCGCCGCGAGCCGTCGCCCTCGCGGACGAGATGGACGACAACGTCGACCGCGGCCATGACCTGCTCGCGCACGGCGACGTGGGGCAGGTCGAGCCCGGCCATCAGCGCCATCGTCTCGATCCGGCGGATCGCGTCGGCGGGCGAGCTGGCGTGGACGGTCGTGAGCGAGCCGTCGTGGCCCGTGTTCATCGCCTGCAGCATGTCGAGCGCCTCGCCGCCGCGCACCTCGCCGACGACGATCCGGTCGGGCCGCATCCGCAGCGCGTTTCGGACGAGCGCGCGCAGCGTCACCTCGCCCCTGCCCTCGACGTTCGGCGGGCGGCTTTCGAGCCGTGCCACGTGCGGCTGGGGCAGGCGCAGCTCGGCGGCGTCCTCGACCGTCACGATCCGCTCTTCCGGGTCGATGAATCCCGGCGAGCGCGTTCAGGAGCGTCGTCTTGCCGGTGCCCGTGCCGCCCGAGACGACGACGTTCACCCGCCCGCGCACGCAGCGCTCGAGCAGTGCCGCCTGCCCGGCGCTGACGCTGCCCGAGCCGACCAGATCGGCGATCGTAAGCGGCGCGCGGGCGAACTTGCGGATCGTGAGCAGCGGGCCGTCGAGCGCGATCGGCGGCAGCACCGCGTTCACGCGGCTGCCGTCGGGCAGGCGGGCGTCGACCATCGGGCTCGACTCGTCCACGCGCCGCCCGACCGAGCTCACGACCCGGTCGATCACCTGGCGCAGGTGCTCCTCGTCGCGGAACGCGACCGGCTCGCGCACCAGGCGGCCCGCGCGCTCGGCGAACACCTGCGCCGGGCCGTTCGCGATGACCTCCGACACGCCGCGGTCACGCAGCAGCGGGTCGAGGGGGCCCATCCCGATCGTGTCGTCGACCACGCCGGCGACCAGGCGCCGCGCGTCGGCCGGGTCGAGGACGAGCCGGTCCGCCTGCAGGATCTCCCACGCGGCCCGCTCCGCCGCCGCCCGGAGATCGCCCGCGGGCGCGCGTCCGAGCAGCTCGTGCCGCAGCCGCTCGCGGTAGCCGGCCGCGAGGTCGGAGGGGTCGCTCACGCTGCGAGCTCCGTGACGAGGGCGCGCAGCGCACCGGAGAACGATCGTCCCGGCCAGCCGTCGAGCCGGGCATGGCCGTTGGCGAAGGCATCCATCGAGCCCGGGTCGGTCGCGATCGCGGCCGCCACCGGGGCGCCGACCGTGCGCGCGATGCCGCGCAGCGAGAGCTCCGAGCGGCGGCTCCAGCGGTTGACGACGACCGTGATCGCATCGATGCTCGCGCCCGACCGCACGAGCGTCGTCACCAGCTCACGGCCCGCGGCGGCCGCGTAGGCGTCCGGCGTCACGACGACCATCGTCCGATCGGCCGCAACTGCCGCCTCGCGAGAGGCTGCGAAGACGCCCTGTCCCGCGTCCACCACGGCAGGGGTCGTCGCGCGCAGCTCGCGCACGAGCGCCGAGCCGAATCCACCGGGGAGCGTGGCCGCGATCTCCGGGGCGGATGCTCCCGGCACCAGCCGCAGGCCGGCGGGATGCTCGACGGCGGCGGTCGCGATGGCCGCCGCGAGACCCTCGCCGACGTGGGCGAGATCGACCAGCGACCGCTCGGCCCGGCAGCCCAGCAACGCGGCAAGGCTCGCCCGTGCGCCTGCGAGGTCGACGAGCAGGGCGTCGCCGAGGAGGGCAAGCGCGAGCGCGACCGAGGTGGCCCCGGTGCCTCCCTTGGCGGCCACGACGGTGAAGACCCGGCCGGCGGCGGCCGCTCCCGCGGGGCTCGCCGCAACCGCGGCGTCGATCAGAGCGTCGCCGAGCGCGGACGGCACGGTCGGCAGCGGCAGCACCGCCCGCGCGCCCGCCCCGAGGGCGCGGCGGTACGTCTCGACATCCGCCGACCGGGCGAGCACGACGACCGGCCGTTCGCAGCCGGCGACGAGCTGGCGCAGGCCCGGGGCGCCGCCGTCCCCCGGGTCGGCGACGAGCGCGACGTCGCTCGGCGGCAGTCGCCCGGCGACCGCCCGCAGTGGCGCGACCACGCCGACGAGCTGGACGCCCGGGAGGTCATCCGCGAGCGCAGCGACCTCGGCGCCGACGGCGGGATCCGCGGCCACGACGAGGCAGCGCACGATCGGGGCGATCACGGACGGCCGCTCCCGCCGGCGCGGACGACGAGCCGCAGCGCGCCCTCGCCCTCGGCGGCAATCGCGACCGGCACCGCCCGCGCAGGCAGCACGAGCGTCGCCACAGAGGTGCCGTCGCTGTGCGTCGCCGAGCGCACGAGCACGCCCGCGAGGACGAGGCGCGAACGGCTCGCCCGCCCGGGGGGCGTCACGTAGACGTCCGCGCGCACGCCGGTGAGGTCGCCTGCCGGGATCCCGGCGGCCCCGTCGAGCCGCACCGCGACCTCGCGTGCATCCGACACCGCCGGCGCCGCCGCGAGCTCGGCGTCCATCAGCGGCGCACCGGCGGCCAGCGCGACCGCGGCCCGGTGGCCGACGGCCAGCGACGGGTCGGCCAGCTGATGCCCCGACGCGTATGCGGCCGGGATGCGGACGATGCCGAGATCGGCCGCCGCGATCCGGCTGCCGGCGGCGACGGGCCGCACGACGACGACCCGCTCGACCCGGGCCGCGGCGGCGGCGTGACCGCCCCTGTCGGCCAGACGCGTGAGCGCCAGGAGCGCGAGCACGACCCCGGCGAGGGCAAACGCGATGCTGCGGCGGCGGTGACGGCTCATCCGCGCGCGGCCGCGGCGCAGCGCCGGCAGGTCGCTCCGAGCATCGGCACTCCACACCACCCGCACCGCGGCGCCGCGGCGATCCGCTCGCGCAGCGCCATGAGCGACCCGCCGGGTAGTGCGGGCGCAACGAGCAGCTCGACGGTCCACCGCACGCCCAGAGCCCCCGCGAGCCCTGTGGCGAACGTCCCGGAACGCACGCCGGCGCCGCGGACCGCCTCGACGATGCGCTGCGGCGCGCCCGTGCCCGAGACCGCCGAGGCGCACATGGCCCGCCCACCGCCCGACGCGGCCACCGCGGCGAGCGACTGCTCGTCGATCCGGACGGCCGACCAGCGCTCGCCGCACCAGCGCGCGCACGACCGCCGCGGGCCGCGGCCCGTCTCGATCAGGCCCGCGCGGCGCAGCGATCCCGCCGACGGAGCCACGATCCACATCGCCGAGCGCAGCTCGAGCGCGTCGATCAGCGCCGCGACCTCGGCCGGCTCCCATCCACGCGCGTGGGCATGGGCGGCGACACCGGCCAGGTATCTGCCGCCGATGCCGGGCAGACGCAGATCGTGGACGAGCCCGGCATCTGCGGCCAGGCCCTCGACCCGGGCCACACGCCCGGCCGCGGAAAGCGCCGAGACGAGCCGCAGCGGCGGCGCGGCGGGCTGCTCGGGCCGCGTCCCCGCGGCCGCGGCGATCCGCAGCCGGCGTGAGGGTGCGCCGCTCACTGCACCTCCCAGCAGGGCAGGCTGACGGTGAAGCGCGTGCCGCCGCCGACGACGCTTTGCACGGCGATCGAGCCGCCGTGGGCCTCGGTGAGCTCGCGGGCGATCGCGAGGCCGAGGCCGGCGCCCGGCTCGGGCCGGGCGGCCTGGAAGAACTCATCGAAGATGAACGGCAGATCGGCCTCGGCGATCCCCCGGCCCGCGTCGGCCACGCTGACCTCGAACGCGTCCCCCGCGCGAATGCCGGACACCGTGACCTCGGTCCCGGGCGGGGCGTACTTGATGCCGTTCGTGATCAGGTTCGCGAAGATCTGGCGCATCCGATTCTGGTCGCCGCGCACGAGCCCGCCGTTGCAGGCCCAGTCGACCCGCACCCGCACGCCGCTGCGCTCGGCGACGGTCTGCAACCGCTCCGCCACCTCGCCCACGCACCGGCCGAGCGGGAACACCTCGGCCTGGACGCGGAGCTCGCCGGCGCGTGCGCGGGAGAGCTCGAGGAGATCCTCGATCAGGTATCCCAGCCGCTCGCACTCGCCGTTGATGACGTCCAGCTTGGCCGCCTTGGACGGGTCGGACTCCGATCGGTGCAGCGTGTAGACGTAGCCCTTGATCACCGTCAGCGGCGTGCGGAGCTCGTGCGAGACCTTGCCGATGAACTCGGCCCGGGCACGTTCCTCGCAGGCGAGCTGGGTCGCGAGCTCCTCCACCGAGGCCTGCAGGCGATCGTCCACGCCGCCGCGCCTGCGTCGTAGCGCGTCGCGGATCACTCTGGCCTGCACAGCCGGTAGCCGACGCCCCACTCGTTGGCGATCCACGCGGCGTCCGAGTGCACCCGCAGCTTCTGACGCAGCCGGCTTGCGTGCGAGTCGAGCGTGCGCGTGCGGCCGAGAAAACAGATAGAGAGGGCGAAACGCCGCAGAAGCGCGGGATCGTGGCTCCAGCGCCCCCACCCGGCGGATCCACTCTACGCCTGCGTCAGTGCGCGTCCAGGTAGGCGACCAGCTTCGGGATGCGCGAGAGGATCCGGCGATCAACCGCGTCCGGGTGTTCCGAAACGCTCGAAATCAACACGTTCTCCGCTTGAGCCAGTCGAAGATGCACAGGGAGAGGTGGCGGTTGCGCCTTTTTGGCTTCCTCCACGAGCTTGCCGACCACGGATCGGTCATTCCCGATCGCGATAGAGATCGCAACAACAGCCGGATGCCGACCGCCGCCCTCCCGACGGACGAACCAGAACCCGCCCTCAAACTGGTCGGCGTTAACACCCCGCGTCTGCTTGCCTCGCCGCATCTCCGCCGTGGAGATCGGGTGAAAGCCATTCAGGCCAACAGCATGTAGTGCCGAGCCCACATCTGCAACGGAGTGGTCGCCGGGTTGCGAGTGCCCGCCACTGCACCCGGCGACGAGCGTTGCCGCGACCACGGGGACGATCTGGTATTTGCGCATCCGTTCCCAGGGTACAAGCGGTCGCGGGGCGGGGGTGGCCAGGCCGGCTTGGGTTCGGGTGTCGGCCTGGGCGGGGCGCGACTATCGAGAGCACGTCGGCCGAGCGCGTCCGCTACGGCGATCACGAGCCGTTTGCATCACCGACCATGCGTCGGTTCAAGAAATGCGCGGCCCCCACGGTCGCAATGAGGGTCGCGACGCCGCCAACGGCGAGCCAGAGTGCGAGGTGAGCGTGGGGGTGATTCGGTGCGGGGCCATCGCACGGGGCATTTGGGTGGCACCCGGCAGCGGGAACGCTGTACACAAGCGCGTACACCGCAGAAAGTAGGAGCAGGAATCCCGCCGTAACACCGATTCGGATCGTCCATGTGCGCATCGAGCCCCTACCTGGGTGCTTCGTTACTGTCGATGTAGGCGTCGATTAGCGCGGGCCGCCTTGAGCGAGTGCCCGTGGGAGTGGCCGAAGGCGCGCCATTGCGGCGCTGTATCAGGATGGCCGCCACATAGCCGACGATGAGGATCGCTTGGACGATGACGGCGGTGTGGACGAGGCGGTCGGCCGTGTGAGTCCCGAGCGGGAAGACATCGACTCCGAACAGTGCGGCGTAGCGAGCGAGCGCGACCGCAGAGAGCAGCCACCACCATGCCGATCGCAAGGGCAAGAGTGCGAGGAACGGCACGAGCCAGAGGATGTACTGGGGCGAGCTGACCTTGTTGAGGAGGACGAAGGCGGCGGTGGCTGCCGCACACCACTCAACCACGGGATAGCCGACAGTGGGCCGAGATACGAACAGGCTGATAGTGATCATGACGAGCGACGCGGCAAGGGCAGAGAAGCTGAGCCAGTTTTCGGTCGTCGTTGAGAGGGTGCCGTCGAGCGCCGTCCAGATTGTTCCGCTGCTGGTCGGAGCGCGTTCGGCGTGGAAGCGGTAGGTCGCCCACCACCCGGAGGTGTTGATCAGGATGAAGGGCAGGTTGATCAAGGCGAGAGACCCGAAGCCTGTCGCCACGATCTCCGCCGCCTTTCTGCTCCGACGCTGGACGAGTTGGTCGCAGATCAGCGGGAGGATGAACAGCGCCGGGTAGAGCTTGAAGGCTCCGCCAACTGCGAACGCCAGCGCGGCCCGCGACGAGTGCCCCGACCACCACAGGTAGATACCGACGACGCTCGCAGAAACGGCGAGCAGATCCCAGTTGTGAAACGCATACAGCACCAGGATCGGCGAGGCCGCCCAGTAGACTGCGCGGCCGCCGACCATCCGCCAAAGCAGCCACGCCGCCAAGGTTGCACACAGCGAGAGCAGGATCATCGTGACCACCAGGTAGGAGGATCCGCTCCAGGAGGCCCATCCAGTCGCCCACATGAAAAGTCCAGTCAAGACCGGATACTCGTTGAATCCGTGCGCCCCCACCCCACCGGAGAGCGTCGCGTGTACATACGGGAAGACGTGGTGGTCGATCCCCCGGTCGTAGTAGAGCGGCAGAATGTCGTTGTAACAGAGTCGTGACCGCCAGTTTTCGGTGTGAGCCCCGAAGCACTCGCCCTTCAAAGCCGCGCCCGAACCCAGCGACAGCCCGAGCGAAACCCCAAGCAGAATCAAGAGGAAAGCCCGATGGCGGCGCCGGAGTCTGATGACTCGCTACACCGGCGGGTCAGGGTTCGGCCGGCAGCGTGCGACGAACCGGCGGGCCGTGCTGGTACCTGGGGGTGTGGAGGGATCGAAGTACCACTCGACCGTGCGCGTCTGGCCGCGGTTGAGGTACATCCCGGCCGGGAACTGGACGACTCCTACCGGCAACGGCACACGCCGGGCGACACGGTCAGAGCCTCGAAAGCCATCCACAGTGCAGCGGACGTAGGTCGCGGCGTGGTCGTGATTGGTCACCCTGGCGCGAAACCACGGCCGACCAGAGCCCGCGCCGCACAACGACCGCGCCACGCTGGTCGAGTAGTGAAACCGACGCACCTCCGCCACACATGCCCGCGCCCGCAACGGGGCGATCCAATCCACCGCCGCCGTGATCGGCAAGACCGGCGAACCGTGCCTGGACGAGGCGGTGATCGCGCCGCACGGCCCACCACCCGGGGCGCTGCACGTTCCCGGCGCCTCCACCGCGATCAAAGCAACGTAGATAGCCACGCCTACGACCAGGATCGCGACGACTCGCTTGCGCGACCTTGCAGGGCGCTGGCGCCAAAGGGGATCCGGTCTTCGATCATCCATCACACGTCTAGTTGGACGCTCTCGGGATTGGGAAAGTTCCTAGGCAAGCCCTCACATACGTGCCGGTGCCGACACGGCTTGAACCGCGCGGTGATCAGTGGTGCGGGAGGCGCCGCGCTCGTCGATTAGGCGGTTTCCACCAGATCGACTCCTTCCACAGACCGGCGACCACGGCAGTGCCGACGAGGATGAGGACGCCCACCACCGCGAGCAGGAGGGCGAGTTGCAGGTGAGGATGCGTCGGGGCCGGGACATCGCATGCATATTGGCGTTGCGACGTCGAGTGCAGGCACCTGAAGGCAGGTGTCCGCAAAGCGGTATACACAGCGCCGACCAACGCGGCAAAGCCCCCGACCGTCCCCAATCGAAGCATCCACGCTCTCAACGAGTCCATCATCAAAGAATGCCCCACCCGCTCCTGAACCGCAATCGTTTCTCACCAGCCCACGCTCCCAATCGAGCCCAACGATCACGCGCGACCCAAGCTCGAAGCGCTTGCAGACGGGATAGGAGGCGCATTTTGGGCTTGCAGGAGGCCGATCCCGTCGTCAGTCTGGGCAGTAACCCGTGCGCGACCGTTGACTGGGCGACCCGACATGTACCCCAACGAGCGCGGTTGCTGTGCCGTGGGTGCCGACACTGTTGAACACGATTCGGATCGTCCAGACCGCGGGCGAACGAGGCGCCGACCACCCAACCGGCACACCAGGATGAGGCCGGAAGCTGATCATCTCGCTCGTCCCACACCGACGACCGCCTCGTGCTCGCAAGACGCCGTAGTCGTAACCGGCCCCACTCAGCGCGAACGTGATCCGCTCGCCGGGCGTAGCGGCTAGCCGTTTGATCGGAACGAGCGCGAAGGTGCTCCTTGAAGCGTCCCGGGTTTGACGCCGGCTCGATTTCTTGGATCATGGTGATCCGAGAGAGGGGAGTCTGAGCGAGATGGGTCGTCCAAGCAAGTATCCGGTCGAGGTGCGGGAGCGGGCGGTGCGGTTGGCGCGTGAGTCGGAGCGTGGGATCACGCCGGTGGCGCGGGATCTGGGGATCAATCCGGAGACGCTTCGCAAGTGGGTGCGCCAGGCCGAGGCGGATGATGGGTCGCGGCAGGATCTGCTGTCGTCGCGCGAGCGCGCCGAGCTCGCGGAGCTGCGGCGGGAGAATCGTGATCTGCGTCGCTCGAATGAGATCCTGAAAGCGGCGAGCGTGTTTTTCGCGCGCGAGCTCGACCAGCCCCGTCCGAGGTGAGCGTGTTCGTCGACGAGCATCGCGCGCGCTTCGGGGTCGAGCCGATCTGTCGGGAGCTCGAGGTATCGGCGCGTGCCTACCGCCAGCGCCGAGCGGCGCCGCCGAGCGCGCGAGCGCAAAGCGACGCAGTGCTGCTCGCAGAGATCCGCAGGATCCACTCCGAGACGGACGAGTCGTACGGGGCGTGGCGCTGCTGGCGGCAGCTGCGAAAGGACGGCTTCTGTGTCGCGCGCTGCACGGTCGAGCGGCTGATGCGCGGAGCCGGCCTGGTCGGCGTCCGTCGCGGCCTGACGAGGCGCACGACGATCCCACACCGACAGACGGTCGCGGGAAGCGATCTCGTGCGCCGTCGCTTCCAAGCCTCCCGGCCCGATGAGCTGTGGGTCTGTGACTTCACCTACGTGCGCACCTGGGAGGGCTGGGCGTACCTCGCGATCGTGCTCGACGTCTACTCGCGGCGGATCGTCGGCTGGCAGCTGGCACCGCACATGCGAGACCGCCTCGTCGACGACGCCCTGGCAATGGCGATCGCCAGCCGAAAGCGTCCCGCAGAGCCGCTCGTTGCGCATACCGACAACGGCTCGCAATACACGTCGTGGGAGTACACGCAGCGCCTGCAGACTGCCGGCATCGCCCCGAGCCGCGGACGCACCGGGACGGCGCTGGACAACGCCATGGCAGAGAGCGTGATCGCGACGATCAAAACCGAGCTGATCACGCGACGGCCGTGGCCGACACGGCTCGATCTCGAACTCGCGCTGCTCGGCTGGATCGGCTTCTACAACGAACGTCGCATCCACCGCTCCCTCGGCGGACAGACACCTCAAGAGGTCACCGACCAGTACCATCAAAACCACGGCACCGACACAGAGAAAACCACCTAACCACGCCGGCGCGAAACCCGGGACGCTTCACCTCAGACAGTTCTGGGCGCCTTGGATCGGCCCTTGGATATCTGGTGCGATACATGAGCCGGTCGGTATCGACACCCGCGACTGGGAATCGGAAACCACCACGGACGGCGTCTGCGAACTCAGCCGCTGGTACGCGACGACGCCGATCAGCACAACAACGCCAACCGCAACCGAGATTCGCCACCGCCGCTTCACAAACCAGTTAGACGAGCCTCAGAGCGGAAAAGTTCAGCGCGAGTCTGGGCCGGACGCCCTAAACACAGAACCCACCGAACTCGGTCACCGGATCCCTTCCCACCAAGCTTCGCGCACCCGGACACTGTTGGGGGCCGAGCGCCGCGACGGAGGGTGGACGGGCAACCTCTCGATCTCAACGAGTCGTGCCACAGTCCACGCCGCCTACGGTGTGTTCCTCACTGCGACTTGGAAGACGGTGTGGCGGGTCGCACGGTGCAACCCGTGGAACAACGCGCCGACGCTAGACCCGCCCTAGCCCAGACCGGCTGGAGGCAACCCAACAGCCGAGCGGATCGCGTTCCAGTGCATGGGGTGCGGCACGTACTGGCCGGTCGCGATCAGCTTGCAGTAGCGGCGGCTGAGTCCGGACGCGCGGCTGAGTGCCGAGTAGGACACTCCGGTGAGGTGCGGCAGGATGTCGCGGGTGAACTCGGTGGGATCCGGCCGGGTGGGGTGGTTCTTGTCCCATTCGAGGGCGGCGAGTCGTTGCCGGCGAATGCTGTCGCGGCGTGCCTGGGTGACGCGGCCCCCGGCGGAGCGATGGGCGGCAGTGGCGTCGGTCGCCCGGTTTGGGGCGCAGTCGGCGCAGTAGGGGTCTCGCCGATCGTCGGGGAGGGTCGTTCCGCAGGTGCGGCAGGCGGTGAGGCGGGGCAGGCCGAGGGGTTGGGTGTGGCGGATGGTGCGGCGGTGTTCAAGGCGTCGCGGCTTGCCGAACACGATTCCTTCAGCGTCGGCTGTGGTGACGGTGCGGTCGAGGATCCGGCCGAGGTGAACGACGATCGGCTCCACGGCTGCCGCCAGTGCGGGCATGGCTTCGGCGAGGCGGTGCGTGAGCGGAGGGAGGATGCGGCAGACACCGCGGCCAGTCTCGTGGAAGTCTCGCCTCCGAAACGTCGTGTCTGCAAGGAGGTCGAGGACGTACCGGTCGACGGTGGGACGGGCGGCTTCCATGACGTCGAGGGCGAGGGAGTCGCGGTGCCGCTCGTCGGTGTGCCAGATCCCCAGGCCGGGGTCGAGCCCGGCGGCGTGTAGGGCGAGTGTGGTTTCGGCTTCGAGGAGCGTGTAGAGGTAGTTTAGGAGCGCGTTTGCGGGGTTGATCGCGTGTCGCTTTGAGCCGGTGATGGGTGAGCTGCGAAGTCCGAACGAGCGCCAGTGGTCGGGGACGCGCTCGTGGTCGCGAGCGGCGAAGCGGATCGGGATGGCCATCCATCGCTCCCAGTATGCGGCGGCGGCGAGTCGCTCGGCGTCCATTAGCTCGTCGAACGATTCTGCCTGGTCGATCTGGGCGAGTGCGCGGTTCAGGGCAAACTCCGCGCTGTCGCTCCCGGGCAGTGTCGACAGGGTGGCGGCCTGGCCGCGCACCTTCTCTCCGAGGAGAAACTGGGCGGCGTCGACACCGATATGGGTGTAGGCGGCGAGAGCTTGGACGCGGCGAATCCTGTTCGTGCCGATCTCGCGCCGCGCGCTCGTCTGCAAGAGCCTCCGATCGGCGTCGAGGTGGACGACGCCGATGCCGAGGTCGTGGCACCAGCGCACTGCCTCCAACGATATGTAGCCGGTGTGGCCGAGGACGAGGAGGCGATGGATCGGGCATGTCGCCCGCGGGTAGGTGTCGGATCGGCGTTCGCGTCCGATGCCGTCGTCGATCTGGAGGCGGCCGTGGTGGACGCGGATGCGTACGCCGTAGCCATCGACCACTCGCACGGCCCCGTCCGCGGTGTCTGGGAAGAGCCGGTCTTCTGGCCGCAGAGGGGGTGCGCTAGGTTGCGCGTGCATGTGGAACCTCCGTTGTTCCGTGTGCCACGCCCCCGGACTGTTCACGCAGTCGCGGGGGCACCTTGTCGTCTAAGTATACGGTTTGTGATGTCGTCGCTAACGCAAACGTGGACGGTGCTTACGACGGATCACCTCCGTTAGGCGGTGTGTTTCGGGGATCTGTTTCCAGATCGTTTCGCCGAGGCGGCGGAGGTTCGATTCGTACTCGATGTCGCAGACAGTGCATCGGAAATGGGCGAAGGTCTTGCTGGATCTGTAGCCGACTTCGCCGGTGATCCAGAAGACAGGTCGGGCGGCCTGTTCGCGGTCGTTTGGCATGTGCTTGAGAGCTTCTGGGACGTGGCGGCCGGGTGTGTGGTATCGCCGTGGCGTGTCTGATACGACGCCGTACTCGCCGCTGGCTTGGTAGGCGCGGTAGCGACCGAGGCCCTTGCCGCACTCGCCGCACACAAACCGTGTTGGACGTGGCGTCCAGTAGATCACTAGGGCGCCCTCGGGTTCAATCCCATCCCACGCCTGGGGAGGCCGGTCTGAACGGATCGTGGGCCAGAGTTCAGCGATAATCATCGGCGCCATTTGTGCTCGCGTCGTCTGGATGGTCGCGAGATAGCCGTTGGGCGCGCGATGGATCGCCCCGCCCAATACGTATTTGGGGGCGCGGCGTGGGCTCACGGAGTGGCCGCGCGCGCGGCTGCTAGACTCATTGCAGACAATCGTATCCCCCGCCCATCACAGCACTGCTGCGAGGTGGGTCACGGGGAGGGCGACGGGCAACGCTAACCAACCCCGCTGCTGCCGAAGTGTCTGGCCCGGAATGCCGGGCGGGCGCAGACGGCGGGAGGGCTTTGCCCATGAGTACGACTGTCGAAGGCGCCCAGCGAGTCGCACTGAACCTATTGCGCCTTGATAGGCGCGTGTTTCCGCGCTTCAAGGTCGATACGGAGCGTCGCCACGTGTTCGCGGAACTCTACGAGGAGGGCGGCCCCGACTCGCTGCCCCCGATCCTACTGGTGCACGAGCCGGGAACCGGTAAGTATCTGGTCGCCGACGGGTTCACCCGGGTGTTCGCGGCCTCGGACGCCGGGATGGAGTACCTGCCAGCGGTATTTCCGCCAATGCGGGGTGATGCCTCACCGGTGGAGAACGCGTGGGAGATCGGTCTGCGCGCGGTGGCGACGTCGGGGAAGCCGCTGTCGCGGGCCGAGCAGCAGGAAGCGATCCTGCGCTTACTGGACGAGCATCCGGACTGGTCGGACGCCGAGATCGCGCGCCTGGTCGGATCAGCTCGCCAGACGGTATGGCGGCAACGTTGCACTGCAACCGCAGCCGGCGGTGAAGGGCGGGCGGAGCAGTGGGCGACCACGTCAGTCTCGGCCGATCAGATCGCCCGCAGCTTGGCGCGCCAGGTAGGTCGGCTGTGGGACGCCCGCGGGCTCACCGACCTCCTGCTCGGTGATCGCACCGGGCAGCGGCTCGCTGTCGCCTTGGAAGCCCAGTTTGGGGATGACGCCGTCGAGTGGGCGGAACGATTCGCTGGGTGGGCCGAGCGGGCGTTGGACGACCTTCGGAGTGCCGAGTAGTGGCCGGGAAGCGCGACTACAAGGCGGAGTATCGACGGCGCACAGAGTTGGCACGAAAGCGTGGCTTTGCGAGCTATTGGAAGGAGCGAAACACTCCTCGGATACTGCGATCGGAGCGAGACTTCGAGCGCTTGCCGGAGAAGGCTCGTGAGCGGCGCACCGATGCGTTGAGCGTGATCCACGTCGCTCGCCGAGAACGGATCCCAGTCGAGACCGCAGCAACGCGGCTGGGTGTCCCGATGGGCACCGTGACGTGGTACGCCGGCGATGCGCTCGGGGCGACTCGCGACGGGAAGACGCGCGTGAAGCGGGGCGATCGGATCTTGCGGGTGCGGTTCTTCTTGCCCGAGGAGGCGGATCGGGTCGAGGCGGTATGGGTGCGTGGCTCACGCGTCGCCGCGGACGCAGACGCCATCTTGGATACGCAATGGGCATACATCCTCGGTGATGCGTCGCCGACCGAGCTGGATGCGCTTGGACGTCTGCATCCTGGCGGACGTCGTCCGGAGACTGATCCTGGTCGCCTGGAGGCGGTTGCGGCAGCCGGTGGGTTTGACATCGCCGAGGTCTATCGGGAGCTGTTCGGATGACCGAGCAATGCTTCCGCTGCGGTAAGCGCGGCGCACACCAACACCATCTCACGCTGCGAGACGAGCACGGCGAGCGCCTGGACGACGCGCTGACCGTACCGCTGTGCCATAACTGTCACTGTGCCGAGCATGACTGGCTTCGCCTGTCTGACCTTCAGCGCGCACCTGAGCGGCTGTCGGTGCCTGAGCGGGTCGAGCTTCGGCTGCGCCGCCTGGCGATGTTCTTCGCGCGGCTGGTGATGTTCGCACCATTCTCGCTCAAGCTCGCAACAGCCCTCAGCGGGTGGGCTGACGAGCTTGCCAGGCACACCGCGGGTCTCGACCAGCGCTATCCGCGGTGGCGGGAAGGGGGGGCGCCCAGCTAGCGGGTCGGCGAAGATCTCGCCGACGTGCCCACACCCGACCTCCTCCAGACCGCGGTTCGCGCCTTCACGCTGCGCACCGCCAAAGCGACACCACTCGACCTAGACCCCGAGGATCCCGACGCCGACAACGGCGAGCCCGAACCCGCGACGTCGCGGCGACCCCGACGGTCATATGCCCGCGAAGCGCTGGTGTGGGACACCGAGACCGTGGTCACGCCCGACCAACGACTAATGGTGCTGTGTTGGCGCGTGTATGACCTGAGCCTGGGAGAAGCGGCGTGTATCGAGGAGGGCTTCGCCTATCCCGACGATCTCGGGGAGTGGGATCCGCAAGGTCTCGCGACGCTCGCCGAGTATGCGACCGATCACGAGTGGGCGGCTCGGCCCGGGGTGAGTCGGATGCCAGGCGGGCGCACCATCCTGGTCAAGCCGTTGTCGTGGTGGCTTGAGAAGCGGCTTTACCGGCTGGGGTATGACCATCGCCACCGCTGCGACGTGGTCGGGTTCAACCTGCCCTTCGATTTCGGGCGGATCGCGGCGTACTGGGGCGCGGGCCAGGACAGGTTCTACGGCGGGTGGTCACTCGGCCTTTGGGGGCGATTCAACCACGCGGGCAAGTGGCGAGACCGACAGCGCCAACGTCGGCTTCGGCTCAAGTCGATCGATCCCCGCCGCAGCCTGATCGCCTGGGGATCCGGGAGCAAAGCCAAGACCGAAGAAGAGCGGCCCTGGGATTGGTGGAAGGGCGTGGGCCGCTTCGTTGACCTGCGCACGCTCACATTCGCGCTCACCGACAAAGGTCACAGCCTCGAATCGGCGTGCAAAGCCTTCGGCGTCCCGTATGCGAAGCAGGATGTTGCGCACGGACACATCACCCCCAAGCTGCTCAGCTACGCCCGCGAAGACGTCGCCGCAACGGCCGACCTCTACTTTGCCTGTCGAGCCGAACTCGATCGCCACGAGGGCATCGCCCTGCAACCCCACAAGCTCTACTCACCGGCCACCATCGGCGCCCACTACCTCCAAGCGATGGGCTACCGACGCCCGTTGGAGAAGTTCACCGACATCGAACCATGGCAGCTCGGCTGGGAAACCGAGCCCAACACCCCACAGCGGCCGAAGCCCAAGGCGGGCAAGAAGCGCGGCCACACCGACTGGCCCGCGATTCTTGGGCGGAGCATGTGTGCCTTCTATGGCGGCCGAGCAGAAGCCCGCGTCGTGCGTACGCCTGTGCCAGTGGCGCTGGTCGATTTCACCTCGATGTACCCGTCGGTGAACGCTCTTCTGGACACACGCTCACTCCTGAACGCCGAGTCGATCAAAACAACCACGGTGACCGAAACGATCGAAGCACTTCTCGGCTCCGAGGATCTTGTCGATCGCTGCTATGACCCCGGGTTCTGGCGCGACCAGATCGGCGTCATCTTGGTGGAGGTCGAACCTGCCGGTGATGTCCTGCCGATCCGTGCCCACTACGACCCCGCCGGCGGAGACCTTGGCATCGGCGTCAACCCTTACCACCTCGACCGCCCCGTCTGGTACGCGCTGCCCGACGTGATCGCCGCCACCATCCTCACCGGCCAGACACCCCACGTCACCCAAGCGGTGCGCTTGGTCGGCGTGGGGGAACAGGAAGGCTTGCGGCCGGTCAGGCTGCGCGGTGGCCTGGAACTCGACCCGCGTATCCGTGACCCGTTCATCACCATGATCGAGGAGCGCCAACGCGTCCGAGACGACGCGACCATCCCCGACGATGAACGCGAGTGGCGCCAGCTGTTCCTGAAAGTCACGGCCAACTCAACCGCCTACGGCGTGCTCGCCCGCTTCGACCGAAAAGAAGGCGCAAGTCCCGTCGAGGTCGCAGCCTACGGCCCCGATCCCGACCCGATCTCGGCGAAGACCAAGTCGCCGGAAGACCCAGGCCCGTACTGCTTTCCACCGATCGCAGCCACCATCACCGCCGCGGCTCGGCTCATGCTCGCACTGCTCGAACACGCCGTCACGAGCCAAGGCGGAACATACGCGTTCTGTGACACCGACAGCATGGCCATCGTCACCAGCTCTACCAAAGACACCATCCGCTGCCCAAGCCCAGACGGTACAAACACCATCCACCCGCTCACACCCAGGCAGGTACAGGCGCTCCTCGACCGCTTCACGAGCCTCAACCCCTACGACCCGACGCTGGTACCCGGATCGCCGTGGAAGGTCGAACACCAAGGCCTGGAACACGAACTGTGGTGCTATGCCATCAGCGCAAAACGCTACGCCCTCTACCACCCCAAAACCGACGGCGGCATCGACCTGGTCGCCGTCGCCGACAACCCCGAAGAACACGCCCCACCCGACCCAGACTCATTAGCCTCGGAAGATGCACTCGCAGACTGGTCAGAACACGGACTCGGTCTGTACCTCGACCCGACCACCACCGACCCCGACAAAAGCCCCCGCGACCGAAGCGGCCGACGCATCTGGGTACGCCAAGCCTGGGAATGGATCCTCACCGACGCCCTCGGACAACCCACACCACTCCCAGACTGGTGCACCCGCTACGCACTCACCCGCTTCACCGTCGCAGGCCAACGAACCCTCGACTGGTTTAAGGGATACAACGCCACCCGCGACCGCGCCCACCAGATCAGACCGGGCAGCTTCGGGCTGATCGGCCATCCCCAACCCGGGTTCCAACCCCCTCAAGGCCCACTCCCCGCAGCACCCTACGAACCCAACCCCGAAAACTGGCCAACACTCGCCTGGTATGACCGCAGCACCAGCCACCCCGTCACTGTCACCACCCTCGACCCCACATCACCAGAACACCGCGCCCATCAACTCCAAACCGGCGCCATCCCAATCCAGACCCTTCGAGACGTGCTCACGCGCTACCGACTCCGCCCGGAACACAAAAGCCTCGCCCCCGACGGCACGCCGGCCACCAGAGACAGCACCGGACTCCTCCAACGCCGCCCCATCCAATCAACCCGAGACCTCCTCGAACTCACCGGCAAAGAAGGAAACAAACTCCTCGAACGCGCCACCGGCGAATACCTCAACCCCAGCGAATACCAAAACACCTACGCCACCCTCGCAGACCCATGGGATACCACCGTGAACGCCGTTCGCCTGCTCGGAGCCACGCGAGTCGCCGCCCAGGCTGGCATCGACCGCGGCACCGTCCAACGCGCCATCCGCGCTGATGCTCCGACACTCCCACACCCGAAAACCCGCGCTCGCATCACCCAAGCCGCAGCGCAAGTAGCCTCAATACAACTCACCGCTCGCGGGTTTGACACGCCCCCCGAACCCCGCCCAGTCCTCCACCGGTACCTCGAACTCGCCAAATCACGAATCTGTGCATGCGGATGCGGCTTAGCTCTCCCCGCAGGGCGCCGCAAGTGGTACTCCGAGGCACACCGCCGGCGCGCGGGGATCGGGGCTACCGGGGGTCGATGAGGTCGTCCAGCCGGGCGATCGTCTGATCTGACGGCTCCGGCTGCGGGATCACGAGCTTGATTTGCCCCGATGTCGGCTCGGCGAGATTGTCGCCATGAATCTCCCATCCGATCAGATGCTCACCGAGGTCGAGTACGGACAGCCGCAGCTCATCGAGGTCGTCGGGCAGCCCGTGTAACACCTTCACGACACCGTACTCGACCTTCCGACCCGACGAGTCGAACTTCGGCCCCCAGCGTCGGCGCGGCTGGGTCGAGAGCGCACCGACGTGACTCGGGATCGCGATCCGGCTTAGGTCGGGCATCGCCACTCGACTCCCCATCATGAGGCTGTCTAGCGTCCCTCGCCGAGGCTCGAACTTTGGACGACGCGGCGGGTCGGCGAGCTTGGGCGGTTCATCCGCCTCGATCAACTCTTCTGGCAAGGTCAATCGAACCACGATGTCGCGAGCCGGTACACGACCATCGTTGGTGACAACGGGGTCGATCCGGATAGCGCGGCGGGCAGAGGCGGCGATCTCCCCATATCGGCCCAACCAAGCCCGCAACGCTCGCTCGTACGTCTCGACCTTCTCTCGGAAATGCCGACGATCGTCCTCAGTGACAGGTTGCGGGCCAAACATCCCAACGCCGACCCCGAGGTTTGCGTACGGCTTGCGCACGGTTCGCTCAGGGGCGGGTGGCAATGTGCGAAGGGCCATTTCGACCTCCGCCGCGACAATCCGATCAACGTCCAGCGCGGGGGCATCCACCATGCCGATGGCCTGCGCCACCGTCACAAGCTCATCGCCAATCCGTAAACAGAGGCGCGGATCGGGACTCTGAAGGCGCGCTTCCTCAACCGACGACTCGGTCAGGTCAGCGAGCCGCTCGATGTCCCCGGCCATTTCGTCCTGGGTCTGGGTGTTGCCCCGCTGCAAGTGAATCCCACGGACGCCGCTGATCGCGGCGACAACGCCCGCCACCGCCGCGATCACACCCGCCACGGCGCCGACGATCGCTGCTACGACGACGACCGTGTCCGTGGTGGACAGGAAGGGCAGCGAGATCACCCGGCAGCTACTTGCTCTCCTTGACCGTTGTGCTTGGGTGCTTGTTGGCGAACTTCTCGGTGGTGTACTGACCGTTGTCCGCCCTCCGAAACTTCGGGGGCGGCTTCTTCTTGGACGGCACGACCTGCTCCTGGTGTCAGAGGTACTGATCCATCTTCATGGTCGCACGTCGGTCGGACGGATCGTCGACAGCTCGTACGTACAATCCGGGGATGGCGCTGCCGATGATCGTTCATGTGATCATCGCCCGCGGGGGCGACCGTTTTGCGCTTTGCGAGATCTCGGTCATGCCAACCGATGCGAGCGTCTATATCCATCCCGCCGAGGCGCGCGGCGGGCAGTACTACTGGGGTCACGAGACGTTCGCACCGGGGGAGCGAACCAAAGAAATCGGCTTCCGGGCGAACGGCTCTCGCGATCGACCAAAAGTCTCAATCCACCAGACTGGTCAGGTGCACCTCAAGGATTCGACCGGCACCTATCTCGCAGGCCCAGTGCGGATTCCACCCCTCATCGACCTACGCGGTCAGCATGTCGCCACCGCAAGTGCCGACGACTTCGCTGCGCTCCCGCCCTACGACGCGTCAACCACAACCGCAGGCCATGAGCACGTAATAACCGCTGAGCCCGGCGTGGCGAGCGGACGAGTCTGCATATACGTGAACAGCGACGCGCCCGCCTTCCCCCGTAAGGTCGTGCAGGACTTGGCGGTTATCACGATGCAGCGGCCCAATCTCCCCGGCCCGATGTACGTGGGCCTCGCACCGAGGCCGCAGCATCCGCTCGGCCCGACCGTCGCACTGCCTGACCGAGGGGCAACCGTGGTGTTCGGATTTGACCCGAACCTCGGCATCGAGGCCGAACAAAACCTGCTGTACGTCCGGGCGTTGTGAAAGCCTCAGTCGATCTCTGGGCGCAGACTGCCTAGTCGGCTCCTGCTTCGTGTTCAACAACGAGCGCCCCGGGCGCGTGCTGCTCGGCCCACGCCTCGAACGCCGACGCCTCGTCCGGGTCGGTGATCCTCACGGCCTCGGGGCCGAACATGAGCGCGTGGTAAGCCGACGCCCATGCCGGCTCGATGTGACGCGGCTTCTTCTCTCCCGTGAGGGTGTCCGTCACGGTGACCGTCTTGATCGGCAGGTTGTTGATTGCGTCGCCGAGTCGCTGCTTCGCGTTGGGATCGTCGGCTATCGAGAAAACAGGCATCAAACGCCAGTCTATCCCGCGGGCGCCTGGCCGGGCGGGATCGCTGTGAGTCGATCGATACCGCTCCGAGCGGTGCCTAGTCTGAATCCGCGCGGGCAAACCCCGCTCAAGCCTGCGTGCTACGGCCGAATGCGGCCTTCAACGGGGTTCCAGATGACGCCCCCCGGATGGGCAGATGCTCCCGAACACCGCGTCGTAGACGCGCTCGCGGCTCGCTCTGCTCAGCAATGGGCGGCGCGCTCGGCCTGGCCGCGAACTCAATCGCCGGAAGGCCTGTCGGCACCGTAGGCATACGGGGCGCATTTGGTGATCCGGCTTCCTTGAAGCTTCGTCCCGATCGAATAACTCTCCGACCAATGCCGGGTGGCACGCGGGGGAACCGACACATAGATGTGCATGTCCTTTGCGATCTGTCCAGCTCCGCCGAGCCAAAACGTCGGCCTGACGGCAAACGTGCGCGAGAGAGGCGACGGGTTGAAAATCTCTCCGGCAACCGTGATACCGCCGTTGCTCACCCACCTGCAAGTGACACCCCGAAGCGTTGGCGGCTCGCTGTACAGGTACAGGTACGCGCCCATGCCAACGAGGGCCGCGACAACTGCGGCGATCGCCCACCGAACCCGCAGCAGCCGTCGAATGTGCATTCCCCCTACTCTACCCCGACCCTCGCCGTTCGCTAGCCCGCTTTCGAGGCACGCGGCCGCTACTTCGGACTCTGGGCGGCGCCAGGAGAAGGCCGAGCAGGAGCGGGACAAACGCTGGGGGCCTCCCACCGCAACCAGTCGGACTGACGCGCCCGATCTGCCTGGCCGCGCTTTTGCGGCGTTTCACCCTCTCTATCTGTTTTCTCGTGCGCGTGCGGCCCTGTGAGCGGAAGCCCCACACGGTCGCGAGCAGCTCCTTCTTCGTGAACACCCGCTCGGGCTCCACCGCGAGCGTGGTCAGGAGCTGGTACTCCTTGGCCGAGAGATCGAGCCTGATGCCGCCCATGGTCACCTCGCGCGACAGCAGGTTCACCGCCAGCTCGCCGTGCCTGATCACCTGCCGGTCGCGGCTGCGCGACACCCGTCCGAGCACGGCGCGGATGCGCGCGAGCAGCTCCGGGTAGTGGAACGGCTTGGTGACGTAGTCATCGGCGCCGCGGGTGAGCCCGCGGACGCGATCGGTGTGCTCGGCCTTCGCGCTCAGCATGATGATCGGCAGGTCGGGATCCCAGGGGTCGTTGACGCCGTCGCCCTGGCGCACGGTGCGGCAGATGTCGTAGCCGCTCATGTCCGGCAGGACGACGTCGAGCAGGATCACGTCCGGCCGGGACCGGCCGAGCATGTCCATCGCCTCGGCTCCGGTGCTCGCGGACAGGACGCTGAAGTCGTCGTCGCGGAGGTTCTCGGTGAGAAAGTCCACGATGCGGGGCTCGTCGTCGACGACGAGCACGGTCGATGCAGCCATGGGGGGTGGCTCCTTGGGGTTGCGGCCGGGCCGGCAGGGAGGGGATCCGACGCCGTTCGGCACTCGCTTTTCGAGCTTCCACCCCGGCCGCCCCGGAGCTTCTGTCTCACCGTATCTGACCAGAATCGCAACTGGAAGCTCTGCAACAGCAACTGTTGCAGATCCGTGAGCCGAATCATCGAGTTGCGGTACCGCGCGCCCGTCGCGCGGCTCCCCCGGACCGGTCAGGGCGCCCTACCGGCGGGTCCGGTTAACTGCGCCCATGCCTGCCGCGGACGTCGAGACGGTCGTCATCGGAGCCGGCCACGCCGGCCTCGCCGCCAGCTGGGCGCTCGCGCAGCGCGGCCTGGAGCACGTCGTGGTCGAGGAGGGCGAGATCGGCCAGACCTGGCGCAGCGACCGCTGGGACTCGTTCCGCCTGAACACGCCGCGATGGATGTCGCGCCTGCCCGGCCAGACGCTCGCCGACGACGAGGCCGGCGGCTTCGACACCGCGACGGAGTTCGCGGCCGCGCTCGTCGACGCCGTGCGCACGCATCGGCTGCCCGTCGAGACGGGCACGGGCCCGGCCACCGTCACGCACGGTCCTTCGGGTGGGTTCGTCGTCCGCACCGAGGCAGGAGCGACGAGCGCCCGAAACGTGATCGTCGCAACCGGGTTCCAGCGGCTCGCCGTGCGGCCACCGCTCGCAGCATCGCTCTCACCGCGCCTCGTCCAGCTCGACACGACCAGCTACCGCTCGCCGGGCTCGCTCGGCGAGGGCGCGGTGCTCGTCGTCGGCGGCGGCCAGTCGGGCGCGCAGATCGCCGACGACCTCGTCCGTGCCGGCCGCCGGGTGCTCTTCTCCACGAGCCGGGTCGCCCGCGTCCCCCGCCGCTACCGCGGCCGCGACTCGCTGCACTGGTGGACAGAGAGCGGCTTCTACGAGGTGCCCTGCGCCGGCGTCGATCCCGCGCTGCTGCGCATGCGCCAGCCGCTGCTCTCCGGCACCGGCGGCGGCCCGTCGCTCTCGCTGCGCTCGCTCGCCCGCCTGGGCGTCGAGCTGCTCGGCCGCCTCGAGGGCGGGGCAGGCGAGGAGCTGCGCTTCGGAGATGACGTCGCCGAGCACGCGCTCTTCGCCGACGAGACCTGCGCGGCGCTGCTGCGGGGGATCGACGAGCACATCGCGCGCACGGGGATCGCCGCGCCTGCGCCCGAGCCCGACCCATCCGATGAGCCGCTGCCGGGCCTCGGCAGCGATGCGCGGCGCTCGCTGCACCTGCGCCGCGCGGGCATCGCCACCGTGATCTGGTGTGCCGGGATGCGTCCGCGCCTCGACGCCGTGGCCATCCCCGGCCTGGTCGCCGATGGCGAGATCGCCCACACCGACGGTCAGACGGCGATCGACGGCCTGTATCTGATCGGCGCGCCCTGGCTCTCGTGCCGTAAGTCGGGGATCATCTGGGGCGCCCCCCAGGACGCCGAGCGTATCGCCGCGGCCATCGCCACAGCGCCCCGCCCGACCCGCTCCTAGACTCCGAGCATGGAGCAGGCCGGGCAGTGGGCCGCCCCCAAGCGGGGCCGGCAGGTCACCGTGATCGAGGACGAGGCATCGGTCTCGGACCCGCTTCGCTCCGCCCTCGAGCTCGAGGGCTACGTCGTCTCGCTCGCCACCGCCGGCGCGGAGGGCGTCGAGTCGGTGCGCCGCGCCGAGCCCGCCCGCGGCCTCGAGACCGACCGCGTCGTCGGCCTCGAGCTCGGCGCCGACGACTACCTGGTCAAGCCGTGCAGCATGGCCGAGCTCGTCGCCCGCATCCGCGCCGTCCTGCGCCGCACCGGCCCTCGCGAGAGCACGGCCGCCGCGCAGTCGACGACCGCCGTCGAGGTCGGTGAGGTGCGCATCGACGCGGCCACCCACGTCGCCACGCACGCCGGCCAGGCGCTCGACCTGCCGCGGCGCGAGTTCGACCTCCTGCACATGCTGATGAGCAACTCCGGCACCGTGCTCGCCCGCGGCAGGCTGATGGACGAGGTGTGGGGCATCGACTGGTTCGGGTCGACCAAGACGCTCGACGTGCACATCGCGGGCCTCCGCCGCCGCCTCGGCGACGACGCCCAAGAGCCGCGCTCCATCCACACCGTGCGCGGCGTCGGCTTCCGCTTCGCCTCGCCCGCCGAGCTCGCCGGGTGACGCTGCGCGGGCGCCCGCCTGCAGCGGCCGCAAACCGCCGCCGCCTCGGTCTACCCTCCAGCCAGCGCCGATGACGAACATCGAGATCATCTGGACCGACTGGCTGGACGCCCTGCGCCGCTGCGATCTGGACGCGCTCGCCGCCCGGCTCGCACCCGAGGTGACCCACCGCGGCGTGCGCGCCGACCTGATCTGCCCCAACCGCGATGCGGTGCTCGCGAGCGCCCGCAACCGCTCGCGCATGCTGCCCACCGTCGAGGCGATCGAGCTCGTGGCCGCCGGCGATCAGGTGGTGCTCTCGGTGCGGGCCCCGCAGGTCGGGGTGCCGCTCTCGGCAGCCGCCCACCCGGATGAGCGCCGGGGCATCGCCGCGATCGTGTTCACGCTCCGCGACGGCCTCATCACCGCCATGCAGGACTACCCCACCCGCGCCGACGCGCTGGAGGCGGCCGGTGCCGCCGGCAACGTCTGGGGCTGATCAGCCCGCCCGCGCGACCGCCCAGCGGGCGTGCGCGAGCGGGTGCGACAGCAGATGCGCGGCGGCCAGGCCGGCCCACTCGCCGTAGCGGTCGAGCAGCTCGGCGGTGTCGCGCACCTCGGCCCGCCGGCCGAGCAGCGCCGTGCACAGCTTGAGCAGGCCCAGGTCGCCGACGGGGCCGTGCGCATAGGAGCCGAGCCCCTGGCCGGCGATCACGCCCGCCGACCACGGCCCGAGGCCGGGCTCGGCGCAGATGCGCGCGACGGCGGCCTGGGGAGCGACCGTCCGCAGCCGCTCGAGGTCGAGCGTGCGCCCGACGCGCACGAGCGCCGCGGCCCGCCGCGGCGAGAGCCCGGCCCGCTCGCCCGCGGCCGCGCTCAGGCGGGCGATATCGGACGCCTGGGGCGGATTTCGCAGGTCGCCGTCGGTCGAGCACACCGCCGCGAGCAGCCGCCGTTCGATCTGCATCGCCTCGCGCGCGGTGATCAGCTGGCCGCAGATCGCACGGACAAGGGCGTGCGCCACCGTCGCCAGGCGCGCCGGCCGCCGGCCGGGGCGGCGCCGCACCGCTTCTCGCAGCAGCGGGTCGCGCGCGGCCGCGCGCAGGAAGGGCGCGTGGTCGACGTCGGTGGCGAGCACGAAGCGGAGCGCATCGAGCGCGGTCCCCGTGTCGGGCGCGCCGATGCGGGCCGCGAGCACGCCGCCCCGCCGCTGCCACACCCGGATCCGGGCCGGCCCCTGCGGCGTCACGAGGGCCATGTCAAGGACGCCGCCGTGGAAGCGGCGCGTGGCGTCGGAGCCCCGCACCGAGTCGGCCAGCAGGTAGGGGCCGTGCGGCCGCAGCTCGACCTCGGCGGTGCCGGTGTGCGGGTGCGCGGCCACGGCGGGGATTGTCGCATCCGACCCGGCGCGTAGCATCGCGCTTGACAGCGCAGCTGATCGCGGTAACCATCCGTACACGCCGGCGAGGCGCGGATCGGGTCGTTCCGCAAGTGCAGATCGCCCCCGGCGGGGCAATACGGGTTTTCCGTGCGTGACGACGCACGACCATCGGTTCCTCACTTTCTTCGAAGGGAGCACGGAGAGCGTGTCGCGTGTGCTGATCACCGGCGGGGCCGGGTTCATCGGGTCGCACGTGGCCGAGTCGCTGCTTGCGGCGGGCCACGAGGTGCGCGTCTACGACCGGCTCGTCGAGCAGGTGCACGGGCACCATGGTCCGCGCTATGTGCCGACGGAGGCCGAGTTCGTCCTCGGCGACATGCGCGACTCGGCGGCGCTGCGCAAGGCGCTGCGCGGCGTCGACGCGATCGTCCACCACGCGGCCGAGGTGGGCGTCGGCCAGTCGATGTACCAGATCAGCCGCTACGTCGACGGCAACACGAGCGGCACGGGCGTGCTGCTCGAGCTGCTCGCAAACGAGGAGCACCGGGTCACGCGGATCGTCGTCGCCTCGTCGATGTCGGTCTACGGCGAAGGCTCCTACCGCTGCAGCGAGCACGGCGTGGTCTATCCCCGCGTTCGCGGCGACCGCCAGCTCGCCGCCCGCGACTGGGAGATGCGCTGTCCCGACTGCGGCGAGCACGTCGCTCCGGTGCCGACCGCCGAGTCCAAGCCGCTGCATCCCGCCTCGATCTATGCGATCTCCAAGCTCGACCAGGAGCTGATGTGCCTCGCCGTCGGCCGCGCCTACGACATCGGCGTCGTGGCGCTGCGCTACTTCAATACCTACGGGCCGCGGCAGGCGCTCTCGAACCCCTACACCGGCGTCGCGGCCATCTTCAGCTCGCGCCTGATCAACGGCCAGCCGCCGCTCGTGTTCGAGGACGGCGCCCAGCTGCGCGACTTCATCCACGTGTCCGACGTCGCCCGGGCGACGATGCTCGCGCTCGCGTCCGAGGCAGCCGTCGGCGAGGCGATCAACATCGGCACGGGCCAGCCCGTCTCGGTGCTCGGCGTGGCCGAGGTGCTGGCCGGCCACATCGGGGTCGACCTGCCCGCGCGGATCTCGGCCACGTCGCGCTCCGGCGACGTTCGCCACTGCTGGGCCGACATCTCAAAGGCCCGCCGGCTGCTCGGCTTCGAGCCGCGGATGCGCTTCGCCGACGGCATGCGCGAGCTGGTCGGCTGGGTGCGCGACCAGGAGTCGGACGACCACTCCGAGGCCGCCCACGCAGAGCTGACTCAGCGGGGGCTGGCACGGTGACCGCGCCGAGGTGATCGCCCTTTCGGTGTCGTTCACCCTCGCCATCCTGGCGGCGGTGTTCGTCGTCACACAACTGCTCTACCTGTTCACGCTCGTCCACGACCTCTACATGCTCGCGCGGCCCGTCGACTGGGTGACGCTGCCCGAGGCGCCGGACGAGCCGGAGGTGCATCCCGCGGAACTGCCGCGCATCGTCCTGCTCTACCCGGTGCTGCGCGAGCCCGAGGAGACGATGCGCACCACCTTCGTCGGCCTCGCCATGCTCGACTACCCGGCCGACCGCTTCCGGATCGTCGCCGTGCCCAACCACGACGACGCCGCGACGATCGCGGCCCTGGAGCGGCTGCAGCTCGAGTTCCCCATCCTCGAGATGCTCGAGGTGCCGGCGACGTCCGACCCGAGCTGGGAGCCGGTGTGGGAGAGCTGGGACGAGACGGAGAAGGCCTACTGGTGGCACACGGGCAAGACGGCCCGAAACCGCGAGCTGCCGCCCAAGAAGACGCGCCAGCTCATCTATGCGCTCTACACGATCGACGCCGAGGAGACCGAGCCGGACTGGCTGCTGAACTACATCGACGCCGACAGCGTCCCGCCGCGCGACCACCTGCGCGCCGGGGCGGCGGGCGCGGCCCGCTTCGACGTCGTCCAGAGCACGAACGTGGCCGGCAACCTGCTCGACTCGTGGGCGGCGTCGTGGCACGCGATGGATCACATGGCCTGGGACGGGATGCGCTATCCGCATCTGAGCGCCCGCGGCCGGCACCCCTACTGGGTGCTCGGCAAGGGCCTCTTCTACCACGCACCCGACCTGATCTCGCTCGGCAGCTTCAACCCGTGGGTGACGATCGAGGATCCCGAGGTGGGCATGCGCCTGTGGGTCAACGGGCGCACGCTCGGCATCATCGCGAACCCCCTGATCGAGGAGGTGCCGCTGACGCTCGGGCGCGGCTTCACGCAGCGCAAGCGGTGGATCTGCGGCTTCTTCCAGTCGCTCGGTGCGCCGCTTCGGCTGATGGGGATGCGCCGCCGCGACCGCCTGCGCGCCTGGACGAACTTCCTGCCGTGCCTCTCGCTCGCCGTCAACCCGCTGGGGATCCCGATCGGCGTGTGGGCACTCGTCGAGTGGTGGCGCGGCACGAGCCCGCTGCCCATCTGGATGCTCCTGCTCGCGATCTCGAGCATCGGGCTCTACTGCGTCAGCATGGGCATCACCTACGCGCGCACCTGGAGCCGCACCGCGCTCGTCCTCGACCGTCGCCGCGACCGCCTCCACTACATGCTGCGCGTGAACCCGCTGTTCCTGTGGGTCTACTGGATCTGGTGGTCGGTGCCGATCGCCGTCGGCCTGCGGATGTACCTCGGCGACGGCGGGCGCGTGTGGGAGCGCACCGAGAAGGTCGACGCGATCCACGAGCTCGTGCGCGAGGTGGTCAAGCGCGAGGATTGAGCGCGCCCCGAAGCGCCCACCACGCCGGCTTCGCGCGATAGTCCGCGGCGAACGGGAGCCCGACCTCGTTTCGCCCGAGCCAGCTCGCCGCATCGGTGACCCCCCACGTCGTCACCCGGCTGCAGGCGGCGACGGCGTGGCAGGCGGCGCCGACGGCGGCGTAGATGCGGGCCTCCTCGGCCAGCCGCTGCTCGAGCGGCGCCGATCCGGCCGCCTGGACGTCGAGCTCGGTCACCTCGATGTGCACCCCCAGCTCGGCGAAGCTGCGCAGGACGGCGGTGAACTCGGCCTGCGGCGGATGCGCGGCGAGGCTCAGGTGGGCCTGGAACCCGACCCCCGAGACGGGCACGTGCGCCGCGCGCAGGCCCGCCACGAGCCGGTGAAGCGCCCGCTCCTTGGCGTCCTGCCACTCGGCGCCGTACTCGTTCAGGAAGAGCGTCGCGTGCGGGTCGGCGCGGTGCGCCCAGCGGAAGGCCAGGGCGATGTAGTCCGGCCCGATCACCCGCTCCCACAGGTTTCGCCGCAGCCGGCCGCCGGTGGTCAGCGGCTCGTTCACGACGTCCCACTCCGTCACGCGGCCGCGGTAATGCGAGACGACGGTCTGGATGTAGTGGTGCAGCATGCGCTCGAGCCCGGGCTTCGTCCACTCGGCGTGCGTCACCCAGGCGGGGATCATCTCGTCCCAGACGAGCGTGTGCCCGCGGACGGGCAGGCCGTGGCGGGCCGCGAACGACACGATCCTGTCGGCGTTCGTGAAGTCGAACCCGCCGCGCTTCGGCTCGAGCTGGCTCATCTCCATCTCGTACTCCGGGGTCACCGACGCGTAGTGGCGCAGCAGCGTGCGCACGTAGCGCGGGTTGCCGGAGTCGAGCATCACCGTGTTCACCGCGGCGCCGAGCTGCGGCGGCGTCGCGACCGAGCGGCGCGTGAAGAGCCGGCTCGCGACGTGGGCGGCGTCCGGAGCGGGCGCGGGCCTCGCGGGCCGCCCGCCGGCCGCCGCGACGAGGAGCGGAAGCGTCAGCACAAGGGCGTACTTGCCAAACATCTATTATGCTAGTTCGGCAAGCCATTGCTATAGCTTGATTGGGTAAATTTTGCACGACTGCGGCCGATAGGGCCGCGAACGGCCGCCTAGACGTGCTCGATGACGAGGTGGTCGCCCACCTCGACGCCGCTTCGGTCGATCGCGCCGACCGGCAGCTCGAGCGCCACCTTGGCCCCCATGCAAAAGGATGTCCGCCACGGCTTGATGCCGCGGACGAGCTTCAGCACGCGGCCTTCGCGGTCGGCGTAGACGACGTCGATCGCGAACCGCATCCCGAACATGTGGATCGAGCTCGTCGGGATCCAGAGCCCCTCGTCCGCGTCCATGCCCGCCCGGCCGAGCAGCCCTTTTGTCCGTTTCCAGAGCGACGTTGCCAGCTCGCCGCGCTCGCACACCACCGGCCCGCGTTCAAGACGGATCCGCGCCACTACCATGTCCTCATATGGGCCATCCCGAACCTTCGATGGAGCATCCCGAGTTCGAGTACGTCTCGGGCGATGACTTCGTGATCGAGTTCCTCGAGTACCGGTACGCATTCTCGCGCACCGACTTCGAGCAGCGCGTGACCGCCGCGGCCGTGCGGCTCGAGCTCGTGCCCGTGCGCGACCTGACCGCGAACGAGGCGGGCGACCTGGTCGAGCTCGCGAGCGCGGGCCGGGTGGACCATCCCCGCAGCCGCCTCGGCCGGCACCTGGTCGGAAACGCGCGCCTGCTCGACACGCTGCACCCCGACTCGCTGGCGTACTGGCTGCGCAAGCTCGTGTTCCGGGGCGCGTGGCTCGACCACCGGCTGAAGAGCGGCATGCTCGACATCACGTTCGACGAGGGCGCCGGCCGCTTCTCGTACCGGATGCCGACCGACCAGACGCCGGTGGTGGACGTCGCCCCCGTGCCGAGCTGGGCGCCGCTCCAGTTCACCGGCTGAACGGACTCACGCAGCCGGCGGGACGTACACGAGCAGGTGCGGGCCGACCTGGATCTGGTCGCCGGACTCGAGCAGATGCTGCTGGATGAGCTGGCCGTTCACGAACGTCCCGTTCAGGCTGCCCTCGTCCTCGAGCACGACGCCGACCGTCTCGCGGCGCAGCGTGGCGTGACGGGCCGACACCGTGGGCCCGGCGAGGACGATGTCGTTGTCCTCGTGCCGGCCGATCGTGGCGGTGCGGTGCTCGAGCGGGAAGGTCATCTCGTCGCCGAGCTTCGGGCGCCACACGAGGGCCGGGTGCGCGCCCGCCGGGACGGCCCGGGGAACGGCGTCGGGCGAGGCCGGCTCGATGATGCGCGTGAAGCTGGGCTGATCGTCGTCCATCTCGGCTCCTGAAATACGAGGAAATACGCCGTTCGAGCCTAGCAGCGGGGGCGGACGGCCGATAGACTGATGAACGCGATGTCGGAAGAGGAAAACCCGATGGCCGAGGCTGAGGCCCAGCTCTACCGTCGGATCCAGGAGCTCCGCGCCCGGGCGCGCTCCGAGCGTGCTCCCGGAGCGGCCGGCGACACGCCGCCGGCGATGCCCGACCTGCGCACGATCCTCGCCCGCGCCGAGGCAAACGTCGGCGAGCTGCGTCAGACCGCGGCCGCCCTCGAGCAGTCGCTGCCCGAGGCCGTCGAGCGCGCGGTCGAGCGGGCGATGGACGAGCGCACCACCCCGCGCCGGCTGGACGAGCTGCGCGACCTCGTGCGCGCGCTCGCCGGCCAGATGGATCAGGTCAACCGCGATCTTCTGACCGAGCGGCTGGGCCGGATCGAGGACCTCGAGCTGCTCGTCGACCTGATCTCGACCGGGATGGCCTCGCTGCGCCAGGACATGTCCGACGTCACCACGATGGTCTCGCGCATGAACACGTCGATGACCGGCGTCGCCGCGCGGCTCGACCAGCCGCTGCAGGTCACCGTCGAGCGTCCGCGCCAGTCGGGCGTGCGCGACCTCTTCCGGCCCACCGAGCAGCAGGAAGAGCCGGATCCCGCACCGCGCCGGGGCTGATTCGCCGTGCCGGTGACCAAGGTGATCGAGGTGATCGGGACCTCCGACCTGGGCTCCGACGACGCCGTGCGCGAGGCCGTCTCGTCGGCCGGGCGCTCGATCCGGGGCATCTCGAACGTCGAGATCGTGTCGGTCACCTGCGACGTCGAGGACGGCCACGTCGCGCGCTGGAACGCGCTCGTGAAGCTGTCCTTCCCGGTCGAGCCGCGCTAGGCGATCGCCGCGGCGAAGCGGGGATCGTCGCGGATCGAGTCGAGGTCGGAGTCCGCGCGGGCGTGCGCGGCGAGGTCGGGCTCGGCCCGGAGCGCACGCTGGAGGTGCGCGAGGGCGTCTTCGCGCATGCCGATCAGCGCCTCGCAGCACGCGAGGTTGTAGAGCACGCCGACGCTTTCGGGGTGCTCGTCGAGCGCGGCCTGTAGCGTGGCGGCCGCCGACACGTAGTCGCCCACGCGATAGGCCGGAGCGGCCGCGCCCGCTCGCTCCCAGTCGGGAGCCGCGTAGGCCTTCCCGCGCGGGGCGCCGATGGCGAGCACCGCCGTGCCGTCGACCTCGGCGACCGCCCGCCGGCGCATGCCCGCGCGCACGGCGACGCAGGCTCCGGCGTGCGCCGTCACCTGCTGGTCGCCGATCGTGAAGGCGGCCCGCCCGGAGAGGACGACGTAGAGCTCCTCCTGCCCGTCGGACGGCTCCGTGTGTTCGCCCACGACCACCTCGCCCGCATCGGCGAGCCAGGCCGCGGCGCCGAAGGCCTCGATCCCGAGCAGCATGCGCACCGGCTTGAAGTGCTGGCCTCCGAAGTGCTCGCTGGCGGGCACGTCGTCGAGCTGGATGACGGCGTAGCCCGGATCCATCGCTAGCCGGGCAGCCAGCTCGAGTCGAAGGGGACGTCGGCGTCCTGGCGGAACCCGGCGTAGGCCTCCTGCGGCTCCTTCGTCTCGGTCTCCACCCCGGCGGCGTGGCGCTGCGCGAGCTCGGACTCCGGGTAGATCACGTCGCCGCCGGTGCGGCCGCCGATCGCAAGCACCGCGCACGGGCCGTCGCCCGCGCCGACGAACACGTGCTCCGTCCACGCCGGGCAGTGCACGAAGTCCCACTGGCGCAGGCGCCGCTCCTGCCCCTCGACCAGGAGCAGGCACTCTCCGGAGAGGACGAGGAAGTCCTCCTGCTCGTCCTCGCCGTGGTACATGCAGGCCGGCTGGCCGGGCTGGAGCACGCCGATGTTGATGCCGATCTGGGGGAACCGCGGATCGCCTTCGAAGCGCGTGTAGGCGCCGAAGTGGCCGTCGTGCCAGGCCGCCTCGCGCGCGTTCACGACGAACCAGCCCTCGCCCTTGGGGACGACACCGGCATCGGTCGGCTCGAGCTTCGCCTCCGGGATCACCCCCGCAAGCTATCACCCTGCCGCCGGGGTCTTACAGGCGACCGTTCGCGGCCAGCGTGCGCAGCGCGTCGACCGTCAGGCGGCCGCGCCATTCCCAGGTCACGGCCGGGTTCCAGTCGAGCCAGTCGAACGACCATCCGCCGTCCGGCTGCTGCCCGGCGGCGAGGTCGTCGAGCTGGCGCTCGACCGCGGCCGGGTCGAACAGCCGCCGCCCGGCGTGGTCGGGCCGCGCGCAGACGAAGATCGCGGTCAGCTCCTCCCCCTCGACTCCGCCGCCGACCGAGAGCGACCCGCGCCCGCCGACCGCCTCGGCCACGCGGTCGAGGGCGCGATCGGCCCGCGGCCGGTCGGGCGTCGCGTCGAGGAAGTCGATCACGTACTTCATCTGGTATCCGGCCGTCGGATCGAGGCCGGGGATGTGCTCCCACACATAGGCGGTCGCACGGCCGACCCAGGGATGCGCCATGCCCGCCCGCTGGGCCGCCGCACACAGCGCGGCCGTCATCAGGAGCGACGACGGCGCGTCCGGGTCGGGCGCCATCCACGGCGCGTGCGGGACGGCGTCGGCGTCGTAGGGCACGACGTTGGGGATGCCGCCGTCGGCGTTCGCGACCGCGTCGAGCCAGGAGGCGAGGCCGGTGATGAGCGGGTCATCTCCGGGAGCGCCGATCTCGTGGAGCACCTCGAGGGCGGCGAGCGCGGCGATCGGCTGGCTGGCCGCGTCGGGCAGGTCGGGCTCGAGATATGCGAACCCTCCGTCGGAGTTGCGGTGCGCGGCGAGCGCCGAGCGGATGAGGACGGGATCGCCCGCGATGCGGCGGCGGTCGATCAGGCGCCCGTGCAGGGCGACGAAGCGGTGGGCGTTTCGGATATCGATCATGCCCGCAGCGTGACAGCCCCGAATCCGCCCGTCTTGAATGTTTCGGACGTCTGCGGCAGCGGCTCGCCCGCGGGGCCCGCACCCTCGGTGAGAAGGGCCGCCGGGCTCATCCCCGCGAGCAGGCTGCACTCACGGGTCAGATGCGCCTGGTCGGCGTAGCCGGCGTCGGCGGCGAGGCGGGCCAGCGACCCGCCGGAACGCGCAAGTGCGAGGAAGCGTTGCAGCCGCAGCACGCGCCGCAGCGTGCGCGGGCCGTAGCCGACCGCTCGCTCGAACCGGCGCAGCAGCTGGCGCTCGCTGAGCGCGGCCCGCCGGGCCAGGCCCGGGACGCCCGCGCCGCCTTCGTGCACCTGGAGGACGGCGCCGCGGACGATGTCCTCGCGCGCGTCCGCGATCCGGCCGGCGACGCCCGTCACGAGCGCCTCGAGGGGCACGGCGGCGGCCGCGACGCGATCCTCGAGCCGCCTGCCCTCAGCTCCCCAGACGTCGGCGATGGGCACCGACCGGTCGAGCAGCTCCGACGCCGGCAGGCCCAGCGCCGCGCCGGCCAGGCCGACCCGGAAGCGCACCCCGCAGCGTCCCTGCCCCGGCGTCGCGGGCGCGAGCACCGGCACGGTCGCCGGCCCGGCGACGATCAGGCGGCCCTGGGTCCAGACGAGGTCAACGCAGGCGTCGGGCAGCACGCGCGTCGCGGTGCCGCCGCTCTCCCACACGCACGCCACCGCGCCTTCGAGGCCCGGCGGCGGAGGCAGCTCGCGGTAGGCCATGCGGGCAGGGTAGTCCGCCCCCGGCTCAGCCCGGCGGCCTGTGACCCGGGAAGCGATCGGCCATCCCGCCCGGAGAGCCGGGCTCCATGCCCGTCGGCGCCGCACGGGTCTCGCCGGCCTCGTCGACCGGCGGGCGGTTGCCCGGCGGGGTCAGCGCCCGCATCAGCCGGCGCAGCAACGAGACGATCGACACGAGCGCACGCTCGCACGGGCGGAGAGGCTTCAGGAGTCGACGATGACATCTCGGAGCGGGATCGGGTCGAGCTCATCCGCCAGGTCGCCGGCGTCGGGAAACGCCCGCGGGAGCGGGCCGAATCGCATGCGCAACCCGTCGGCGTCCAGCCATGCGCATCCTCCGTATGACTCGCGCACGTCCTCGCTGCAGGCGTCGCTGAGGCCGGCGATCGCCTCGTTCGCGCGGTCAACCGCGAGTCGTGCAGCCTCCTCGCGCGAGAGCTGGGTGGCGCTGAGCACGGCGAGCAGCTCGAACTCCGCGCTGATGCTGGGCACGGGACCGACCCTGGACTCAGTGGCGAGGCGGATCGGATGCCACGAGAAGGAGCATGAGCCCCATGATGAGGAGCCACAGACACGGGATTGCAGCTGCAACGAGTCGCGGATGACGGCTGTGGTTCGGGTCCCAGGCGCGAACACGGCGGAGGAGTACACGGATCATGATTGCTCGGGGTTCGCCCGGCCGAGCGGGCCGGCGCACGGCCGGCCCGCCCACGCCGAGCTACTTCCCGCCTCCGGACGCCCGCTGCACCGCCGACTTGATCGCGCTCGTGACGACGCTTCCGATGCCGTGGTCGGTGCCGCCCAGGAACGAGCTCACCGCCAGAAGCAGGACGCCCACGGCCATGGCCAGGCCGACGTACTCGACGGTGCCCTGGCCGCGCTCGTCGCGGCGGATGCGCCACCCCAGCTCGAGCAGGCGGCACTGGAGCGCCGCGGCTGCGTTGATCATGAATTCCTCCTTGGGTCGCTTGACCCGTTCAGCGTCGCCCGGGCCACCGTCACGGAACAACGCGTGGGCCGCCACGCGAGCGTGCCGTTAGGCGCACACCTCTCGACACTCCCCCATTTCGGGTGATCGGCCCTACCGCGTTTCGTGCCGATTCAGACTCCCGTGGCCCGTTTCACCCGTCTGCTGCTCGCGTGCGTTGCCGTGCTGCTCCTCGCCCCCGCCAGCGCCTTCGCGAGCCAGATGATCGATCGCAACGCGACGCATGTCAGCATCGCGGTGAACAGCCGGCACCGTGCGGTCGTCTCGTACATGCGCGGCGGGACATGGCACCACGTGCTCGTCTGGGGAGCGATCAACGCGCTGCCGCCGAGCAAGGCCCACAAGCAGGTCAAGTTCCAGCTCGACTACTCGGGCGGCTACGGCAGCTTCGGCGCCGGCTACTGGAAGACGATCGTGGCCCACAACGTGTGCGGGCACTACACGGGCCCGGCGCTGCACTGGCTCGTCGTCGCCTGCACGACGCCGAACGGCGAGAACTGGGCCGTGCAGTCGTGGCAGCGCATGCTCCCGAACTCCGGCGAGAAGCCGACGAAGGCCCTGCAGAGCGCCCACGAGCTGCACGTGTCGCACTGGACCGGGCCGCTCCCGGTGCTCTGGCTCAAGTGGGACTGGGTGTACGGCGGCCAGTACGAGCACCTGTACGGGAAGTACTCCTACCAGGACGTCGCCGTCCACGGATTCGGCGCGACGAACATGGGCAACCCGACCGACTCGTACGGGCGCAACATCTACGTCGACACCCTCCGCCCCACCGCCTGGACGACCGGCTACCGCCAGACGGGTGGCTGGATGCGCTTCAACAGCTTCCTGGCACACAACCCGCGCGGGAATTTCTGCGCCGGCGTCTTCGGCGGCATGTTCGGGCGCGGGCCGAAGGGCAACGGCAGCGAGTACCGCGCGAGCGCCATGGGCCCCGGCGTCACCCCGATCGTCTACTGGCAGGGGCCGCCGCCGGGCTACTACCAGCCGGGCGGGTTCCCACTGCGCGACAACGGCCAGCCGAACTACGACGACGCGCCGGCCGCCCCCGCCGCGTTCGTCCACCAGTACTCGAAGGGGTTCGACCAGACCTTCACGCGCGAGGAGCAGGTCGTGGCCGGCGCCGGCGACTCCTGCTACTCATCCGCCGGCAAGTAGCCGCGCGCCGCTACCTGCCGATCACGAAGCCGCCGCCCGAGACGTCGAGCAGGCAGCCCGAGACGAACGACGCCTCGCCGGAGAGCAGCCAGACGATCGGGCGCGCCACCTCGTCTGCCTCGGCGACCCGGTGCATCGGGATGGTGGCGTCGATCTCGGCCCGCCTGACCGGGTCGGTCAGACGCTCGGCGGTCATGTCGGTCATGGTCATCCCCGGCCGGACCGCGTTCACGCGCACACCCTCGGCGGCCACCTCCTTCGCCAGGCCGATGGTCAGCGTGTCGACAGCGGCCTTCGACGCCGCGTAGTAGGCGCCACCGCGGCGCCCGCCGATCGTGGCCGACATCGACGAGACGTTCACGATCGCCCCGCCGGGGCCGCCGTTTCGGGCCGCCATCCGCCGCACCGCCTCGCGGCAGCAGAGCACCGTGCCAACGACGTTGACCGTGTAGAGCGGCGCGATGGCGGCCGCGGTGACGTCCTCGATCGGGTCACGGCCGCCGTCCACGCCGGCGTTGTTCACGAGGCCGGCCAGCGGCCGCTCGCCGCGCCACTCGTCGACCACCGCGAACAGGGCTGCCACCCCGTCCTCGGCCGAGACGTCCGCCGGCACGCCGAGCGCGTCGCCGCCGCCCGCCCGGATCTCGGCGACGAGCGCTCCGGCGGCCTCCGCGCTCGAGCGGTAGTTGACGACCACGCCGTATCCGCGGGCCGCGGCCAGGCGCGCCGTCGCGGCGCCGATGCCGCGCGCCCCGCCGGTGATGACGACGACCCCGCCCACCTCAGCCGTGCCCCACGAGCGCGCCGCCGTTCACCTGCAGCACCTGGGCGGTCACGTGCCGGGCCTCCGGCGAGGCCAGGAAGCGCACCGTCGCAGCCACGTCCTGCGGCCGGCCCTCCCTGCCGACGAGCGTCTCGGAGACGAGCCGCCGGCGGCGCTCGGCGGCCACGCCGGTGCCGAAGAACTCGGTGCCGTCGACGAATCCGGGCGCGACCGCGTTCACCGTGATGCCGGACGCGCCGAGCTGGGCGGCGAGCGTGTACGTCCACGCGATCACGCCCGCCTTGGCCGCGCCGTACGAGCCGCCGCCGGGGCGCAGCGCCGCGATCGAGCTCAGGTTGACCACGCGCCCGCCGGGCGCGCGCAGCGCAGGCCGCAGCGCCTCGGTCAAGAGCACGGCCGTGAGCACGTTTGCGCGGAAGTCCCGCTCCCAGTCGCGGGCGACGCCTTCGAGCCCCTCCTCCTCGCCCGTCGAGGAGATGCCGCCGGCGTTGTTCACGAGCACGTCGACGACCGGATCCGGGAGCCGGCCGATGGCGCCGGCGAGCGCCTCGACCTGGGCGACGTCCGCCAGGTCTGCGGCCATCGCGACGACACGCTCGGCGCCGTGCCGTGCGTTGATCGCGGCGGCCGTCTCGCCCACCACCGCCTCGCGCCGTCCCACGATCACGACGCTGCGGCCGTCGGCCGCAAACGCCTCGGCCACCGCACGTCCGATGCCCGTACCGCCGCCAGAGACCACCACCAGGCTCATCGCTCCCCCTTCACTACACTGCCCGACACCATGCCACGCGCCGCCGACCTCTTCGTCCAGTGCCTCGAGAACGAGGGCGTGCGGTACGTCTTCGGCATCCCCGGCGAGGAGACGCTCGACCTGAACGACGCCCTCGACGCGTCAAGCCAGATCAGCTTCATCCCCGTGCGCCACGAGCAGGGCGCGGCCTTCATGGCGGACGCCTACGGCCGGCTCACGGGCCAGGCCGGCGTGTGCCTGGGAACGCTCGGGCCGGGCGCGACCAACCTCGTCACCGGCCTCGCCGACGCCTATCTCGACCGCGCCCCGGTGGTCGCGCTCACCGGTCAGACCGGCCTCGCCGAGATGCACAAGGAGAGCCACCAGTACATCGACATCGTGCGCATGATGAAGCCGGTGACGAAGTGGAACGCGCGCATCCACGACGCCGCGATCATCCCCGAAGCCGTGCGCAAGGCGTTCGCCGTGGCCGAGCGCGAGAAGCCCGGCGCGACCCATCTGGAGCTGCCCGACGACGTGCTCGAGAGCCAGTTCTCGGGCACGCCGGTGCCGCGCCGGGCCCGGCCGCTCGTCGAGCCGGTCGCCGGCGAGCTGCACCGTGCGGCGGCGCTCCTGCAGACGGCCGAGCGGCCGGTGATCCTGGCCGGAAACGGCGTCGCCCGCCAGAGCGCGTCGGTGGCGCTGCGGCGCTTCTGCGCGCAGACCGGGCTGAACGTGATCACGACCTTCATGGGCAAGGGCGTCGTCGACGCCGACGACCCGCACGCCCTCTTCACCGCCGGCCTGCGGGCGCAGGACTACCCGGCCGGGTTCATGGGCCAGTCCGACCTCGTCGTCTGCGTCGGGTACGACCTGGTCGAGTGGTCGCCCGTGGCCTGGAACCCGACCCGCGAGCGCCGCATCATCTGTATCGACACGGTCGCCGCCGAGGTCGATGAGCACTACGTCCCCGACGTCGAGCTGACGGGCGACATCGCCCACATCCTCACCCACCTCGGCAATCTCGTGTCCGACAAGCCACCCGCCAGGATGGCCACCCCGCACTATCAGGAGCTGCTGCGGGCGGCGCTCGAGCAGGGCTCCGACGACGGCTTCCCGGTCAAGCCGCAGCGCGTGCTGCGCGACCTGCGCGAGCTGATGGCGCCCGACGACGTGCTCATCTCGGACGTCGGCGCACACAAGCTCTGGATCGCGCGCCTGTGGCCCACCCACAAGCCGAACACCGTCCTGATCTCGAACGGCGCCGCGGCGATGGGGTTCGCCGTCCCCGCGGCCGTGGCCGCCCGCATGGTGCTGCCGCGCGACCGCCGGGTGGTCACGATCTCGGGCGACGGCGGCTTCCTGATGAACTTCCAGGAGCTCGAGACGGCCAAGCGGCTCGGCCTCGCGATCGTGAACATCGTCTGGACGGACAGCGCCTACGGCGTCATCGAGATGCACCAGCAACGCAAGTTCGGCCGCCTGGCCGGCACGAAGTTCGACAACCCCGACTGGGTCGCGCTGGCCGAGTCGTTCGGCCTGGCCGGGCTCCGTGTCGGCGCCGCCGACGAGGTGACGCCGACGCTGCGCCGGGCGCTCGAGCTCGACGTGCCCTCCGTGGTCGAGATCCCGATCGATTACCGCGAGAACGTCCGCTTCTCGCAGCGCCTTGCCGACCTCGGCAAGGTCGAGGAAGGAGTGATCTAGATGGCAACGACGACGGATCAGGTGCGCAAGCTCTACGTCGGCGGCGACTGGTACGAGACCGGCGAGACGCTCGCCGTCACCTCGCCCTACGACGGAAGCGTGGTCGCCCAGGTCGCCTACGGCGGCGCCGACGATGCGCGGCGCGCCATCGAGGCCGCGGCCACGGCGATGCGCACTCCCGTGCCCGCACACGAGCGCGCGGCCGTCCTCGACCGTCTGGCCGCGATCGTCCGCGACCGCCGCGACGAGTTCGCCGAGACGATCTCGCGCGAGGCCGGGAAGCCCATCACGACGGCCCAGGCCGAGGCCGACCGGGCCGTGCAGACGATCCTGTTCTCGGCGGTCGAGGCGCGCTCGCTCGGCGGTGAGGTGATCGGCATGGATGCCCACCCCGCCGGCGGCGGTCATGCCGGGCTGGTGATGCGGCTGCCGATCGGCATCGTCGGCGCCATCTCGCCCTTCAACTTCCCGCTGAACCTGGTGGCGCACAAGATCGCCCCGGCCTTCGCCGCGGGCTGCGCCGTCGTGCTGAAGCCCGCGGGGGCAACCCCGCTTTCGGCCCTCCTGCTCGCCCAGGCGTTCGAGGACGCCGGGCAGCCCGCCGGCTGGCTGAACGTGATCGTCGGCAAGTCGAGCGACATCGGCGACGCGATGATCGCCGACGAGCGCGTCCGCCTGATCACCTTCACCGGCTCGTCCGCGGTCGGCTGGAAGCTGCGCGAGCGCGCGTCGCGCAAGAAGGTGTCGCTCGAGCTCGGCAACTCGACGCCCGTGATCGTCCTGGCGGACGCCGATCTCGACAAGGCCGCGAGCGCGGTGGCCACCAACGGCTACTCGTTCGCCGGTCAGAGCTGCATCTCGGTGCAGCGCGTGTACGTCCAGGATTCGGTCTACGACGAGTTCGTCGCCCGGCTGCGGCCGAAGGTCGAGGCGCTCGTCACCGGCGACCCGCTCGATCCGGCCACGCAGGTGGGCCCGGTGATCGACCAGGGCAACCGCGACCGCATCATCGAATGGGTCAAGGAGGCCGTCGGCGGCGGCGCGACGCTGCTCGCGGGCGGCGAGACCGACGACGCCGGTCTGCTGCGCCCGACGCTGCTCGGAGACGTCTCACTCGACATGAAGGTGGCCTGCGACGAGGTCTTCGGCCCGGTGGTGACGCTCGCGCGCATCCGCGACCTCGACGAGGCCGTCACGAAGGCCAACGGCACCGGCTACGGCCTGCAGGCGGGCATCTTCACCTCGAACATCACGACCGCGATGCGGGCGACGCGGGAGCTCGAGTTCGGCGGCGTCATGGTCAACGAGGCGCCCACCTACCGTGCCGACCAGATGCCGTACGGCGGCGTCAAGGACTCGGGCAACACCCGCGAGGGCCCGCGCTACGCCGTGCACGAGATGACCGAGCCCCGGCTCGTCGTCATCGCCTACTGACCTTCGAGCCGAGAAGCGGGGACTGTCCCCACGGGACAGTCCCCATTCCACCGGCGGCTACTCAGCCAGGGCCGCCAGGGTGGCGGCGGTGCTGTCGCGCAGCGCCAGCAGGTCGTAGCCGCCCTCGAGCACCATCACCGGCCCGGCGCCGATCCCGCGCAGCTCCCGCGTCATCGTCGCAAACGCCCCGGTGGTCAGGCCGAGGTCGGTGAGCGGGTCGGCGGCGTGCGCGTCGAAGCCGGCCGACACGAGCAGCAGGCCGGGATCGAACGCGCGCAGAGCCGGCAGCGCCTGCGACCGGAACGCCTCCAGGAAGGCGTCCTCGGACGTCCCGGCGCGCAGCGGGATGTTCACGTTCGCGCCGACGCCGTCACCTCCGCCCCGCTCCGACGCCGCGCCGGTGCCGGGGTAGAACGGGTGCTGGTGCAGCGAGACATAGAGCACGGCGGGGTCGTCCCAGAACGACGCCTGCGTCCCGTTTCCGTGGTGTGCGTCCCAGTCGAGGATCGCGACCCGCTCGACGCCGGCGGCGCGCGCGTGCGCCGCGGCCACGGCGACGTGGTTCACGATGCAGAACCCCATCGGCAGCGCCCGCTCGGCGTGGTGCCCCGGCGGGCGGCCGCAGGTGAACCCCGCGGCGATCTCACCCCCGAGCACCGCATCGACGGCCGCGATCGCCGCCCCCGAGGCACGCAGCGCGGCCACGTAGCTCCACTCGTTCACCGCCGTGTCGGCGTCGAGCTGCCCGCCGCCACGCGCGCAGAACGCCTCGATGGCGCTCAGATACTCCGCGTCGTGGATCCGCCGCAGCGCCTCGATCGGCGCGTCCGGACACCCCGCCACCTCGGCGCCGGACGCCGAGACGGCCTCGGAGACCGCGTCGTAGCGGGCCGGGCGCTCCGGGTGCAGACCCGGATCGTGACGCCGGAACACGTCATCCATGTAACACCGGATCGGGCGAGATTGTGACAGGGCAGCCGGGGAGAGAATCGTAGGGAATTTGCGGATTTGGCCGAACGAACCGCGTAGGTTAACCTGCGCTTAACACTCGAGGCTGGTTACCTGAACACGCAATAGGGCATACTAGGCCGCAGCGGTTCCCAGGATTTGTGACAGCGCGAGGAGTTCGCATGTATCGATTCAGCAGGGCTATCTTCGTCGAGATCAAGGATCTCGTCGACCCGCATCCCGAGACGATCACGGCGCCGGAGGCAAAGCGGTATGTCCTGCACTGCTGCGAAGCCACGATCGAGCGCCTTGCACGCGACCCGCGCTATTTCGCCAAGCCCAGCCAGAGCCTCTTCTCCGAGGTGCGGCACCTGTTCTCGATCTCCGACCAGGCCAAGGTCTACCGGGCCATCGAGCGCCACATCTCCAAGGCGATCGAGTACATCATGGACGAGCTCGAGCGGGCCGGCGAGGGCACGGCGCAGCAGTGCCGCGCGACGACCCGCAAGGGCAAGCCGTGCCAGCGCACGCCGCTGCCCGACCGCGAGTACTGCCCCTCGCACCAGCACCTCGAGGAGCGCAGCCCGGCCGCAGCGTAGGGCGGGCGGTTCCCCGCCGGCTCAGGCGTCCGCGCCTGTCCCGGGGAGCACGAGCTGCTTGTGGCGGTCGAACCCCGCCACGCCGACGCCCGCAAGCCTGATCGGCCCCGGCCGCTGCCGCAGCGCCCGGTCGAGCAGCTCGCACGCAAGCGTTCCGATCGCCTCGGCGTCGTCGATGCCGACGTCGAGCGTGTGCGAACGCGTGGCGATCGCGAAGTCCGGATAGCGCAGCTTCGTCGTAACGGTGCGCGCGGTCATGCCCCGGCGCACCAGCGCGCCGGCGAGCGAATCGGCCATCGTGCGCAGGTAGCCGTGGAGCACCTCGCGGTCGCCGATGTCATAGGCGAACGTCTCCTCGTTCGAGATCGACACCGCCTCGGCGGGCTCGGCGCTGACCGGGCGCGGATCGATGCCCTGCGCCCGGCGGCGCAGCTCCAGGCCCACCCGCCCCGGCAGGAGCGCGGCCAGGCGGCCGTCGTCAAGCTCGGCCAGCCGGCCGATGGTGTTTACGCCCGCATCGGCCAGCCGCTGCTGCGCCTTGGGGCCGACGCCGGGCAGCGCGCGCACGGGCAACGGGGCGAGGAACGCCGCCTCTCCCCCGGGCGGAACGACCGTGATCCCGCCCGGCTTGCGCGCGTCCGAGCCGATCTTGGCCACGACCTTACACGTGGCCACGCCCAGCGAGCACGAGAGGCGCATGCGCTCGCGCACGGCGAGCTGGATCAGCGCCGCCTGCTCGCCGGGATCGCCCTCGGCGAGCACGAGGTAGCCTTCGTCGATGCCCACCTGCTCGACGACGGGAGCGAGCGCCGCCACGAGCGCCCACACCCGCCGCGACCAGTCCCGGTAGGTCGTGTGGTCGGGGCGGATGAAGACCACCTCGGGGCACCGGCGGCGCGCCTCGGCGCTGCTCATCGCCGAGCGGATCCCATACTTGCGGGCCTCGTAGCTCGCGGTGGCGACGACCCCGCGGCCGTCCGGGTCGCCGCCGACGACGACCGGACGTCCGCGCAGCTCGGGATGGCGGTGCAGCTCGACGGCGGCAAAGAAGGCGTCGAGGTCGAGATGGGCGATCACAACCCGAGGATAGTGCTCGCCTTTGACGGTGGAGCTCTGCGCCCCGGCGGACGCTCGGCTCCCCTCGGCCCGGGGCTACTGCTGCAGCTTGTACACGTCGACGGCCGTCTCCTGCGGGGGCGTCGTGAAACCTCCCTCGATGCCCTGCTGCATGCGCGGCATGAGGGTGGTGTCCCGGAAGCGCTCCCAGCTCTCCTTCGAGTCGTGCACGGCCATGATCGTCCAACCACCGGTCGACGGGCCGGCGGCGTGGAAGATCTGACCGTCCGGCAGGCTGCCGTCGCTCGGATGCACCGCGGCGACCGACGCCTCGTACTGCTCCTGTGTACCGCCTGGGAAGTGATGTACGACCCCGTACGCCATTGACGTCCTCATTTCGGTGGAGATGGCGAACCGACGCTCGGATCCGCAGCCGCCGGGTAATGAGTATCCCATGAACCACGCGGGACATGGGCGCGGCGCGTGCCCGTCCCAGCTGAGCGGCCGGAGCAGGCGGCCGGGAAATGGAGGGTGAGATGACGCGGTATCTGATCTCGTTCGATCACGGCGCGATGGACGCCATTCCCGACGAGGAGGGGCCCGCCGTCAGGGATGCGTCGCTTGCGGTGATCCAGGCCTTCAAGGACGCCGGAATATGGGTGTTCGCCGCGGGTGTGTATCCCCACGACGAGGTACCCGCGAGCGTGGTCGCCCCCGATGGGACGGTCACCGCCGGCGCCGAGAACAACATCGCCGGAGTCACGATCATCGACGTGCCCTCACGCCAGGAGGCCCTGCGGTGGGCCACCGAGCTCGCCGTCGCCTGCCGCTGTCCGCTGGAGGTGCGCGAGTTCGCGCCCGACCCGGCCGTGGGTAGCTGATCGGGACGTCGGCCCAGTCGGCGCGCACGCTGCTACCGTGGCCAAGGTGGGTTCACAGCTCAAGAAAGCGCATCGCACGCACGCGCTCGCGCAGCCGCCGGGCAGCGAGTATCCCCATGAGCAAGGCGGGACGTGCGGAGCCGCCGGATCGGCCGATGAGGCCGAGCGGCTGTTCGCCGAGCTCCGCGCGCGGGTGCCGAGCCCCTCGGAGCGCGCGCAGCTACTGGGGGTGTCAGGGGAGCTCGACGAGGCATGGACGCACGGACGCAAGCTCCCGCTCCTGCGGGCACGGCGCAAGCGCCTGACGGCTGCGGTCGCCATCGCACGCAGCTCGAGATCGTCCACACCGTCGACTGTTACGGGTCAAGTCACCGCCTGACCCGGCGACGTTCCCGCCGCGATCGACCGGCCGTTCCTGCCCCGGCCGCGTTCACGAATTCGACCCGCTTCCGGCACGCGCTGGCCTGCGGCGGTCGGGCCGCGGCCGGTACACTACGTACCTGCCTTTGACCCACGACGCCGACAAGCTCATCCGCCAGCTCTCGCTCGTGGCCTACCTCATGGCGGAGCAGCGTCCCGTGACCGCGCGGGACGTCAAGCTGCGCGTCGAGGGGTACGCCAACATGGGCGACGAGGCCTTCGCCCGGCGCTTCTACGCCGACCGCTCCGAGCTGCAGGGGCTCGGCGTGCCGATCGCGTCCGTGCGCGACGAGTTCACGTCGGAGGAGCTCTACAGCCTGCGCGAGGAGCACTACTTCCTGCCACCGGTCGAGCTGACCGACTCCGAGCTGGCCGCCCTCCAGACGAGCTTCTACCTGCTCGAGGGCCAGTTCGCCTACGCCGAGCCGCTGCGCCTGGCGCTGCAGAACCTGGCGCTCGGCCGCGCCTGGCCGGTGACCGACCCCGGCCCCAAGACCGCGACCGTCGAGCTGCTCGGGCCGTCCTACACAAACGAGGTCGCCCAGCGGCTGGCCAAGCTCGAGCAGGCGATCTCGCGCCAGCGCACCGTGCGGTTCCGCTACTGGACGATCACCACCGACTCCGAGGCCGAGCGCACCGTGAACCCGTACGGGCTCTTCGACCTGAACGGGGTCTGGTACGTGGTCGGCGACGACCTCGACCGGCCCGAGAACACCGACCGCCGCCGCACCTTCCGGGTGTCGCGGATCCGGGGCGAGATCAAGTTCGCCACCCGGCGCGAGCGCGACTTCCGCATGCCGGCCGACTTCAACGTCACCGCCTACCGCGACCGCGCACCGTGGCGGCTGGTTGCCGACGAAGCCGGAACCGCGACTCTCTCGGTCGCGCCGGACGCGAGCTGGCTCGTCGAGCGCCGCTTCGGCGCCTACGGCGAATACGAGGAGCAGGCCGACGGCTCGGGCCAGTTCACCACGCCCTACTCCGACGTCGCGGCGCTGTCCGCCTGGATCCTGTCGCTCGGCGGGCGGGTCGTGCCGCTCGAGCCGGGTGCGCTCGTCGACTCAGTGGTCGCCGACCTGCAGGCGGTGGCCGAGGCCCACGCCTCGCCGACGCGCGAGCTGGCGCCCACGGCCGCGCCCGGCCCTCCGGCCGAGACGGCGCTCCAGCCGCGCGGACCGAGCGCCGTCGCCCCCGAGCGGTTCGCGCTCCTGCAGGCGCTGCTCGCGTTCGTGCTCGCCCGTTGCGGCGAGGGCTCGACCGCCCGCGTCGAGACCGCCGAGCTCGAGGAGCGGTTCCAACTGAGTGCCCAGGAGCTGAAGGAGAGCCTGGAGCTGCTGAACCTGGTCAACTTCGGCGGCGGCTGCTACGCCGTCTACTGCTCGACCGACAACGGCAGCGTCGTCGTCGACAAGGAGCTCTACGGCGACGCGTTCCGGCGCCCGGCCCGGCTCTCGCCGCTCGAGGCCAAGGCGCTCCTGCGCGCGCTCGACGTCGTCGCGCCGCTCGTCGCCGCCGAGGCGGACACGTCGCTTCAGACCGTGCGCGAGAAGATCGAGTCGGCGTTCGGGCGCTTCCCGCTCGCAGACACGCCGATGCCGCAGGAGGAGGGCGCCGGCGAGCAGGCCGTGACCATCCTGAACGAGGGCGTGCGCAACCGCCGCCTGGTCGAGATGATCTACCTGTCGCGCTCGTCCGACGCGCTCTCGACGCGCGTGATCGAGCCCTACCTGCTGCGCCGCGACGACCGTGGCTGGTACGTCGAAGCCTACGACCGCACCCGCGCGGGCCGGCGGACGTTCAAGGTCGACTACATCAAGGAGGCGCGGCTCGCCGAGGGCACCTACGAGCCGCGGGCCGAGATGGCCGACCTCGACCACTCGCTCGGCGGCGAGGTGGGCGTGGCCCAGGTGTGGTTCTCGGCCGGGCGCGCCCGCTGGGAGCTCGAGGGCCGGCCGGGCACGCGCGCGCTCGAAGACGGCTCGGCCGTGGCCGAGGTGACGTACGGCTCGCGAGCCTGGCTGATCTCGGAGATCCTGCGCTACCGGGGGCAGGCCGAGGTGCTCGAGCCGGCCACGGTGCGCCGCCAGGTCGCCGATGCGGCGCAGGCGCTCCTGCACGAGTTCACCGCCGTGGCCACCGGCTGACGATCGCCGTGCTGTATGGGCTTTCCTGGACACCCCTGAGGGCGACTGCTAGCCTGGTCGTTTGGCCTTGAAGCCGAACCCACGAATGTGGATCGTGCTCGCAGCGCTCATCTGCGCAGGCGCGCTGGCCCCGTCGGCGTACGCAAGCAAGCTGCTCGACCGCAACACGCGCTACCAGAGCCTGAAGGTCGACAGCCGCGGCGTCGCGCTCGTGACCTACTTCGCCCACGGCCGTACCATCCACGCCCTGCTCTGGGGCGCCCTGAACGCGCTGCCGCCGAACGCCGACCACCCCAAGAGCCAGGTCAAGTTCCACGTGAACTACGCCGGCGGGCGCGGCTCGTTCCTCGGCGCCGGCTACTGGCGCGAGGTCGCGAGCCACAACGTGTGCGGGCCGTACACCGGGCCGGCGCTCTACCGGATGCTGAAGGCCTGCACGGCGCCGAACGGCACGAACTGGGCGCTGCAGCGCTGGCAGCGGGCGCTGCGCGACAACGGCTGGAACCCGCGGTCGTCGACCGAGTCGGCCTGGGAGCTGCACGTGAGCCACTGGTCGGGCGCGCTGCCGGATCTGTGGTTCAAGGCCGACTGGATCTACGCCGGCGCCAGGGGCGGCCCGTTCGACCAGATCTACGGCACCTTCACCTACAACGGCAAGCCGGTGTACGGCTTCGGCTCGACGTCATCCGGCGCGCCCACCGACAGCTTCGGCAGGCTGGTCTACATGGACACGCTGAACCCGCCGTGGACGCGCGGCTACCGCCAGCTCGGCGGCTGGTACCGGTTCAACGCGTTCCTCACCCACCGGCCGAATGGCGACTTCTGCCCGGGCGTCTACGGCCACATCAACGGCGTGCCCACCCGCAACCTGCCGGGCCGGGGCACCGAGTACCGCATCACCGCCAACGGCCCGGGCGTGACGCCGGTCGTCGCCTACCGGAGCTACGGGCCCGGCTACTACGTGCCCGGCCTCTCGAACCTCACCCCCACGCGGGACATGCGCGGCCCCTACAGCGCCCGGCTCGACCACCAGCTGAACGGCGACCTGCGCACGATCGATCCCACGCCGCAGCGCAAGAGCAGCTGCTTCTACACGCACTAGGTCGGCGATCCGCCCGCGTCGCGCTCCATGTTCGCGAGCGCGACGCGGGCGTTTCGCTGCAGGTGGCGGCCGTCGCGGTCGGGGATGTACAGCCGCCGGTAGCGGGCGGCGAGCGCGGCGGGATCGGCCTCGAGCCACTCGTGCAGCGGCGGGAACGCATCGTCGACCGCGTCGGGCTCGAGGCCGGCCGCGCGGCGGTCGGCACCCGTGTTCCACGGGCACACGTCCTGGCAGATGTCGCAGCCGTAGACGCGATCCTCGAACGCCGGCGCGTGCGGGAGCGCGGGCAGGCGTGACTGCGAGAGCCACGACAGGCAGCGGCGGGCGTCGAGGACGCCGTCGGCCACGATCGCATCGGTCGGGCAGGCGTCGATGCACGCGCGGCACGAGCCGCACGCGTCCCACGCCGGCCGGCCCGGGGCGGCGTGGGTCGGCTCGAGCTCGGCGTCGGTGACGAGGACGCCGAGCACGACCCACGAGCCGTGGCGGCGGGTGATCGCAAGCGTGTTCTTCCCGTACACCGCGATCCCGGCCCGTGCTGCCGCCTCGCGGTCGACGTGGTGGTTCGAGTCGACGTAGACGGCGCTGCGCGCTCGCGGAGCCATGCTGCGAAGGGCCGCGCCGAGCTCGCGAAGCGCGTCGCGCAGGGCGGCGTACTCGTCGCGGCGGGTGTAGCGGGGCATGCGTCCGCGCGGGCGGTCGGCGGGCTTGACCGGCTGCGGCCGGGCGTAGCTGCGCGCGGCGACGACCACCGACCGCGCGTTTCGCAGGAGCGTTTCGGGGTGGCACGAGCGCTCGGGGTGGCGGATCGTGAACCCCATGTCGGCGAAGAGCCCGGCGGCCCGTCGCTCGCCGATCAGCCGCTCGGTCTGGGTGTACGGCTCGGCGGCGCACACGCCGCAGGCGTCGATGTGCAGATCGCACGCCTCCCGCAGCAGGGCTCGGGTAAGCTCGGCCGCGTCCACCCGGTCACTGTAGTCGGACGCAACCAAGCCGCTCGCCCGCGCGTCAGAACGGCGGTCGGATCCACGAGGGGGGAGCAGCATGTTCGGTCGAGCACACGCCGCCACGCAGGAGCGGCTCTGGACGCAGTTGGGACTCGTCGTCGGCGCCGCGGCGATCACCGCGGTGTGCGCGCAGGTCTCGTTCGGCTACCCCGTGCCGACGACGCTGCAGACGTTCGCCGCCCTCGGCGCGGGCGCGCTCCTCGGCGCCCGGCGCGGTGCGGCGTCGCAGGTGCTCTACCTCGGCGCCGGAGCGGCCGGGATGCCGGTGTTCGCGAGCGGCCACGCCGGGATCGGCTGGCTCACCCAGGCCGACCCGCTGCACGTGAGCGGCGGCTACCTGTGGGGCCTACCGGTCGCCGCACTGCTCGCCGGGCTGATCTGCGACCGCTTCGGGCGCAGCTTCTATGTCAGCGTCCCGGCGATGCTCGTCGGCAGCGTCGCCCTGTACGCGATCGGGCTCGTGTGGCTGCATCAGGCGCTGCCGACCCCGTGGTCGGGCGCGGGCGCCTCGACGCTGCACTACGGTCTGTGGCCGTTCGTGCTCGGCGACCTGGCCAAGATCTTCGCCGCGGCCGCGATCATCGATCCGTCAGCGCCGTGGGCGCGCTTCATGCGCACCCGCCGCGATATCGCCGAGATCTAAAAGCCGAGGACGAACTTGGCGTCGTCGGACATCCGCTCCGGCGACCACGGCGGCGAGAAGGTGAGCTCGGTGGTGACCGCGCTCACGCCCTCCATGCTGCCGATGGCGTCCTTGATGTCCTGCTCGATCTGCGCGCCCGCCGGGCATCCCATCGACGTCAGCGAGTAGATCACCGACACGGCCTCGCCGTCGACCTTCACCTCGTACACGAGGCCGAGGTCGACGACGTCCATGCCGAGCTCGGGATCCTCGACGACGCGCAGGGCCTCGAAAACGTCTTCGCTGGTCAGGCTCATTCGGGAAGCGTAGCCTGCTTGGCGTCCCAGAGGGCGGCGAAGGTACGGGCGTGCTCCTCCGGCGAGACATCCGGGTGCAGCAGCCGCATCGTGTCCGCGAGAGCGGCGCGATCCGAGCGGCCGATGCGCACGGCGAGCGACTCAGCCCGCGACAGAAGCTTCTGCGGCGCGACGACGTCGTCGACGACCCCCATCGTGCGCGCCTCCTGCGCCGAGAGCAGCTCGCAGGTGGCGAAGAGCCGGATGGCGATCCCGCGGGGGACGATCGCGGCCAGCTGGGCCGTCGCACCCCATGGAGGCGTGAAGCCGAGCTCGTTGTGGATGAAGCGCAGCTTCGCCCCCTCGACCGCGATCCGCCAGTCGCAGGCCAGGGCGAGGTCGATTCCGCCGCCGACGACGTGGCCGTTCAGGAGCGCGACAGTCGGGACGCCGAGCGCCGAGATGCGCCCGAGGGCGGCGACGCCGCGGCCGGCGACGGTCTCGCCGGGCAGGCCGCGCAGCGCCTTCAGGTCGGCCCCCGACGAGAAGATCCGCGTGCCCCCGCCGCGCAGCGCGACGAGCCGTACGGACTCGTCGCCGGCGAGCTCCTCGGCGGCGGCCGCCAGCGCCTCGAGCGTCTCGAGCGAGAGCGAGTTCTCGGTGCCGCCGCGGAACGTGATCAGACCGAGCCCGGCGCGCACGGAGGACTCGACGGTCGTCGGCCCCGGCTCGACCCCGTGGAGCGCCTCGAGCAGCGCCGCCTTGGTCATCCGCCGGTACCCGTCGACCCCGGCCTCGCGGGCGCGGTCGTGCAGCTCGTACAGCAGCGGCTCGGAGTTCACGCGCGGAGCGTACCCGGTTTCGGCTAGAGCCGGATCTCGACGTGCCGGTCGGCCGAGAAGAGGTGGATCGAGTCGATGAAGCGGACGCGGTTGCACCGCGAGCACAGGACGAGCGACTGGGTGCGGGCGCCGTCGGCCATGTAGCGCACGCCGCGCAGCAGGTCGCCGCTCGAGATCCCGGTCGCGACCACCGTCTGATGCCCACGCACCAGGTCGTCGATGCCGAAGATGCGCGAGACGTCGTCGATGCCGTCCTCGGCGGCGCGGTTGATCTCGGTGCGGCTCATGGGCCACAGCTGCCCCTGGATCTCGCCCCCCAGGCAGCGCAGCGCGGCCGCGGCGATGATCCCCTCCGGGCGCCCCGCCGATGCCGATCGCCAGGTGGTCGTTCGTCCCCCGGATGGCGGCGCTCACCGACGCCATGATGTCGCCGTCGGCGATCAGCTTGATGCGCGCGCCCGAGTCGCGGATCTCGGCGATCAGGTCGTCGTGGCGGGAGCGGTCGAGCACGATCGCCGTCACGTCGGCGATCGTCCGGCCGAACGCGTCGGCGATCGCCTCGAGGTTCTCGCGCACCGGCAGGCGCATGTCGATCCGGCCCTTGGCGACCGGCCCGACGGCCATCTTGCGCATGTACATGCGCGGCACCTGCATCAGCCCGCCGGGGTCGCTGGCGGCCAGGATCGAGAGCGCGCCCGGCCGGCCGCCGGCGACGGCCGATCCGTTGCCGACAGGGTCGCAGGCGAGATCGAGCTCGCGCCCGCCGGCCCCGAGCTCGGAGCCCTCGCGCAGGTCGTGCTCGTCGGCCTCGCGACCGATCACGAGCGTGCCCGACACGGGCACGGATGCGAGCGCCGTACGCATCGCCTCGGATGCCGCGCGATCGGCCGCGGCCGGGTCGCCGCGGCCGAGGAACCGCCCGGCGGCGAGCGCGCTGCGCTCGGTCACCGACGCGAGGTCGGTGCACGGACACCACTCCGCAGCTCCCTCCCCGCCCCCGTCCGCTGGCTCGGCTTGCCGCCGGGTTGACGCCATGTGTTCAGGGTATCGCGGCGGACCGGGCGGTGGCGCGCTCGAGGATCAGATCCATCACCGCGAGCAGCGAGCGATCGGGATCGGCCGCCTCGATCACCGGCCAGCCCTGCTTCTCGGCCCGGCCGACCAGGTACTCCTGGATCCGGCGGATCTCGCCGAACCGGCGCAGGTAGCGGTCGTATGCGCGCAGGCCGCCGGAGTCGGCGCTGCGGCCGAAGAAGTGCGCCTGGTGCATGTCCTCGTCGGTGATCGCGAGCATCAGCTGCACGACCACCGCCCCGGCGTGCTGCTCGGCCGTGACGAGACCGGGCACGACGTGCACGCCCTCGACCACCGTCGAGAGGCCCTCGAGCACCGCCCGCTCGACAACGGCGTTTGCCCCCACCGCCACCTGGCCGGCCTGCTGGATGAACCCGTAGAGGGCGCGGTCCTCGTCGTCTGGGTCCGGCAGCGGGATCTTGAGGCCGTCGGCCGCGTCGAAGGACGAGTAGTGCAGCTCCGGCATGAGCTCCGGCGCGAAGAACGCGCGCATCGCCTGGCGGATGACGTCGGTCGAGGTGATCCGGCTGATGCCGAGGCGATAGGCGATCTCGGTCGCAAGCGTGCTCTTGCCCGTGCCCGTCGCCCCGCCGATCAGCAGCATCAGCGGCCGGTCGAGCCGCAGCACCTCGCGCCAGCCGTGGTAGCGCGAGACGAGCTCCGGTCCCTCCTCGCGCGCGAGGATCTCCTCGACCATGCCGTGCAGGTGGTCGATGGGGATCTCCTCGGCGGCGGTTGCGTTCACCTCGCGCTCGATCCGCATCGCGAGCTGATAGGCCCGTTCCGGGTCGGCCCCCGCGAGCACGAGCGCCTGCGCCATCCGCCCCTTCGAGAACGGCATCGGCGCGCCGCGGGTGGCCAGGATGCGCGGCTCGCGACCCGCCGCGACGGGGACGGGCGGCTCGACGTCCACGGGCCGGCGCGAGAGCCGTGGCGGCAGGTGGATCCGGGGCAGCCTAGGCACGGAGCGCGGTCACCTCGGCCGCCAGGTCGAGCGCCACGGTGTCCAGGTCGAGCTCGCCCTGGAGCGACACCGGCCGGTTGTCGCAGAAGACGACGCGGGCGCCGCGCGCCTCGGCGGCCTCGGCGACGACGTCGATTGCCGCCGCCTTGATCTCGACGAGGTAGGTGTCGGCGGCCCGCACCCCCGGCGAGTCGAGGTCGGCCGCAAGCGCCGATCGGTCGCTGAGCGAGCCCACGACCGCGGTGACGTCGGCGCCGTGGCCGGTCGCCACGAACTCACGCAGCCGGGAGTGAATCGCCGGAACGGCGGTCGTGAACAGGGCCACCCGCTCGCCTTCGATCGGCTCGATCGGGTACGGCCGCAGCGCCGCGGCGACGACGATCGCATCGGGGCGCAGCTCGGCGACGGCCGCGCGCACCGCGGCGACGTCGGCCGGATGGGCCAGCGGCGGCTCGCACATCGTGATCACGACGACGTCGGACACCAGCACCCGGTAGGGCCCCATTCCGCTCGTCAGGCGCTCGGCGGGCCGCGAGGCGGGCGTGATCAGGATCGTGCGGTCGGCGGCGACCGGCGGCAGCGCGGCGCCCGACCCCTCGAGCAGGAGCAGATCGGGATCGTGCCCGCGGGCAAGCTCGACGGCCTGCGCGACGTTCGAGATGAACGGCGCGCCGGCCAGGCCGCCGCCGCAGCGGCGCGCGCCGACCGAGGTCACGCGCGCGAGCGCCGCGTCCTCGAGGAAGTCCGATGCGGCGTGTTCGCCCGACCGCGATCGCTTGAGCAGGTCGGCGAGCGATGGCGGCGAGACCGCCCCGTCGACGAGCTCGGGCTGCTCGGGCCCGCCACGCCCCATCGCGACGAGCACCAGGCGGTGCCGCTCGCCCAGGATGCGCGCGAGGTGACCGCAGACGGCGGTCTTCCCGATCCGCTTGCCGGTGCCGATCACCGCGATTGCCGGCACCCCGGCCGGCGCCTGCGGAGGCGGCCAGAACTCGAAGTCCGGCCCGCGGTAGGACAGCCCCGCGGCAAGCGCGCGGTTGATCAGGCCGAACCGCTCGCGCTCGCCGAGCACCGGCTCGTCGGAGAGGTCGACCACCCGCTCGGCCGCGTGCTTCGCGGCGGCGCTGACCAGCGCCGCGCCCGCATCGGCTCCGGCGTGCTCGAGCGGCACGCCGTAGTCGGGGGCGCCGCGCAGCTTCTCGGCGCCGCCGAGCAGGAGCGCGGCCACGACGTGTTCGTCGCGCGCCGCCTCGGCGATCGCCGCCCGCACCACCGGCGGGTAGTGCTCGCCGTCGACCAGCACGAGCGCGCGGCGCGTCACCGGCGCCCCGAGGCGGTGTCCTGGGGCGGCGGCGCGTGCTTCTCGTACTCCGAGGTCTGCGGCGAGAAGCGGATCAGGCGCTCACGGTGGTGGAAGGGGTACTTGCGGTAGACCGCCACCTCGCTCGGCCCCACCTCGACGACGTTGTAGCAGGGCCGCGTGTGGCCGCGCAGGCGCAGCGAGGAGACGGTGCCGGCGTTCACCACGAACAGGTCCTCGAGCCGCCAGGCGTACGGCACGTGCTTGTGGCCCGAGAGCACCAGGTTCACGTTCGCCCGCTGCAGCACCTCGAGCGTGTCGCCCGCGTCGTGGACGACGTTGCGCTCGCGGCCGGTGCCGGGGATCGGCAGCAGGTGGTGGTGCAGCACGAAGACGCGGAAGTCGGCCGGAGGCGAGAACTGCTCCTCGATCCACGGGTAGCGGCCGCGGCCCACCGTGCCGTTGTCGAGGTCGGGCTCGGACGAGTCGACGGCGACGAAGGTGAGCCCGCGCTTGTGCAGGACGCTCGAGCGCGGCCCGATCAGCTCCTCGAAGTGCACGTGGCCGACGTTGCGCGAGTCGTGGTTGCCCGGCACGGTGATGACGTCGGGGCACTCGAGCCGGGCCAGGTACGCCCGCGCCTGGCGGTACTCCTGCTTGTAGCCGAACGTCGTCAGGTCGCCCGAGCAGACGACGACGTCGGGCTCGAGGGCGTTGATCTCCATGATGGCCCGCTGCAGCAGGTTCTCGACGAAGTACGGCGACCCGCAGTGCAGGTCTGACAGGTGTGCGATCACGAACGGTTTGATCTCGGCCACGGAAGTCCCATCGTACCGACCACGGCGCCATCCGACCCGATCGTTACCCTGGGACGGCCGGATGCCACCTCGCTTCGCCAACGACACCGAGCGCGACCTCAGTCGCATGCTCGACTACCACGGCATCGCCTGGCAGTACGAGCCCCATACGTTCGTGCTCGAGGCGGGGCCCGACGGCCAGGTGCGCGTCGCATTCACGCCCGACTTCTACCTTCCCGAGCAGGATCTCTACATCGAGGTGACCACGATGAAGCAGTCGCTCGTGACGAAGAAGAACCGCAAGATGCGGCGTCTGCGCGAGCTCTACCCGGACGTGCGCATCAAGATCCTGTACCGGCGCGACATCGAGGCCCTGGCCGACCGCTACCAGCTGGCGAGGCCGGCATGACCGCCGTCGCCGAGCGCGCGGCGGTGCCCGCGCCCGGCGAGATCTACCTCCCGGCCGAGCTGCTCGCCGCCCGCGTCGGCGAGCTGGCCGCGGCCGTCGACCGCGACCACCGCGGCCGTCCGCTCGTGCTCGTGGCCGTGCTCAAGGGGGCCGCGGTGTTCGCCGCCGACCTCTCGCGCGCGCTCGTCGTCCCCCATCGCCTCGACACGATGGCGCTCTCGGCCTATTCGGGCGCCGAGCGCCGCAGCGGCCGGATCCGGCTCCTGAAGGATCTCGACGAGCCGGTGCGCGGCCAGCACGTGGTCGTTGTCGAGGACGTGATCGACACCGGCCTCACGATGCACAACCTGATCCGTTCGCTGCGCGCACGCTCGCCGGCATCGGTGCGGATCTGCACGCTGCTCGATCGCCCCCACCGGCGCCTGGTCGAGCTCGATGTGTCGTACGTGGGGTTCACGGCCGCCGAGCGCTACGTCGTCGGCTATGGCCTGGCCCATCACCAGCGCCACCGCAACCTGCCCGACATCCACTTCCTGAGCTAAAGAGCGGCTTAGGCTCCGGGGATACACTTCCCGCATGGCGCGGAAGAAGAGGACACTCGACCGGGATCCCGGGTTGACGGCGCGGATGACGGGCACGATCTTCCTGCTCGGTCTCATCTACGTCGTCTTCTTCGTGGTGCTCCTGCGCGGCGTCGGGATCGCACTCCCGTTCGTGATCCTGATCGCGGGAGGCCTGCTCGCCGTCCAGTACTGGACGTCCGACAAGATCGCCCTGGCGTCGGCCCACGCGCGCATCGTCGACGAGAGCCAGGCGCCCGAGCTGCACGCGATCGTCCAGCGGCTGTGCCTCACGGCCGGCCTGCCGATGCCGCGGATCGCGATCGCCCCCACCGACATGCCCAACGCCTTTGCGACCGGGCGCAGCCCCAAACACGCGGTCGTGGCCGTGACGCAGGGGCTGCTCGACCGGCTCGAGCCGCACGAGATCGAGGGCGTGCTCGCCCACGAGCTCTCGCACGTCGCCCACCGCGACGTGGCGGTGATGACGATCGCGAGCTTCTTCGCGATGGTCGCCGGGTTCATCACCCGCTGGGGCTTCTACTTCGGCGGGATGTTCGGCGGCGGCTTCGGCGGCGGGCGCAACAACCGCGACAACTCCGGCGCCTCGTTCATGCTCATCCTGCTCGTCTCGGTGGTCGTCTACGCGATCTCGTTCTTCCTGATCCGGGCGCTCTCGCGCTACCGCGAGTTCGCCGCCGACCGCGGCGCGGCCATCCTCACAAAGTCACCGTCGAGCCTGGCGTCGGCGCTGGTGAAGATCACGGGCGCCATGGGCCGTATCCCGCAGCAGGACATGCGCATGGCCGAGGGCCTGAACCAGTTCTTCATCATCCCGGCGACGCTGAAGAGCGGCATCTCGAACCTCGTCTCCGACCATCCCCCGCTCGAGGCCCGGCTGGAGCAGCTGCGGCGGCTCGAGCGGCAGCTGGAGACCCTCTAGAGCTTGGGCCTCCTCGACGGCATCCTCGGGCGGACGAAGGTCGCGAAGCCCACGCTCGAGCGTCTGTTCGCGATGTCGACCGCCCAGGTCACGCTCGACACGAGCCTCGGCCTTACCCCCTCCAAGACGGCGGCGGTGTGCTTCAAGCCGATGGCGTCTGCGCGGTTCCGCGAGAGCGGCGCGGACATCGAGGGCATGGTGAAGCTGGCGTTCGCGGACGAGGGCACGACGATGGACCGGTCGGTCGACGAGTACGGCTACGAGTGGCTGAAGCTGACCGACGACGACTTCGACGATCTCGTGACGACGATCCACGTCGCCGCCCAGTCGATGACCGACGACGGCTTCGGAGAGCAGCTCCTGTGCGCCGTGTTCGGGTTCGAGCCCGGTCACGTGCGCTTCATCTACAACTTCAAGCGGGGCAGCTTCTACCCGTTTGTCCCGCTCGCCAACAAGCGCCGCGACTCCGAGCGCGAGCTGCAGCTGCAGGCCAAGCTCGAGCAGGAGCTCCCGATCGAACCCGAGCTCGAGCGCTGGTACCCGCTCTGGGACGCCCCGGTCTGACCGGCCGGCTCGCGCGCTCCTCCGTCGCGGATCCCTTACGCGTTCATTTCCAGGCCTTAACGCCTGCCCGTTAGCCTTGCGACCGGCAGCACACGCCAACCGGTTGCGCAATCACCTGCGGCAGGGACGCGCCACGCCCAGGCATCGTCCGCCGCCCGCGCACCGACCGTCTCCCCGGGCCGACCCACCGTGGCCGGCCCGGGAGGACGCTGCCTTCGGTGAATTCCTGGCCGTGCACGTCGATGACCGGAGATGTCCGGGCGGCGCGACGACCATCATGGAGGATGATCCGATGCCCAACGCCCAAGACACGGCCATCGTTACCGAGCCCGACGGCGAGCTCCACGCGGAGCGGCGCCGCGCACCGCGCGTCGAATGGCCCGCAACGGCGGAGCTCCTCGAGCGCGTGTCCGTCGGCCGCGACGGCACCCGAACCAGCTCCGCGCGCACCGTCAACGTGTCGCTCGGCGGCGTGCTGCTGGCGGTGCCGCACCCGTGCCCGCTGGGTGAGGAGCTCGAGTTGCGCTTCCCGCTCGACCCGGGCGAGGAGCTCTCGGCCGTCGCACGCGTCGTGCGCATCGACGAGCGCAGCACGCAGGGTCAGTGGCTGGTCGGCTGCGAGTTCGTGAGCATCGCCGTGAAGGAGCGTTGCGAGCTCGCCAAGTTCCTGATGCGCCACCGCGCCGCGGTCATCGACGGGCACGCCCGCAGAACCGGCCGGCGCTAGCGCCTCGGCGCCGTCAGCCGGGGATTGCGCCCTCGCCCGCGAAGGCCTCCCGGGCCTCCTCCAGCGTGGTGTCGACGTGGGGCAGGACGTGATCCGAGGTTATGAGCTCGTCGTCGGGCACCGGCACGCCGTCTGACTCGACCATCCCGATCAGGTTCGCAAACGCGCTCGTGAACAGCGCCGCGTCGCCCGCCGAGACGGCGGACGCGACGGCGTTGTCGAGCTCGTTCAGGCGCCCGAGCAGGCTGTCGTCGAGCCGGAACTGCCCCTGCCCGAGGATGCGCACGATCATGGCGTCGTCTCCTCCGCCGCGGCCGGCTCGGCGGCGGGCGTCCCGGCGCCCAGCTCACCTGCCGGGGGGGCCTGGCCCAGCTCCGCCTTCATCTTGGCGAGCTCGGTGTCGACCTGGTTTCCGGTCGTGAGCGCGGCGATCTGCTGATCGAGGTCGGAGCCCGCGGGCGCCGTCATATCGTCGATGGCGCCCGACTCGACGAGCTCGTTCACGGCCGCCGCCCGTGCCTGCATCTGGTCGGTCTTGTCCTGGGCCCGCGTCAGCGCCAGGCCGACGTCGGACATCTCCTCGCCCAGGCCCGGTCGTCGCCTCGCCGATGCGCACCTGCGCCTCGGCCGCCGAGTACTGCGCCTTGACGACCTCCTTCTGCGTGCGGAACGACTCGACCTTGGCCGAGAGCCGCCGCTCCTGGTCGATCAGGCTCTGCTGCTGCTGCTCGAGCTGGGTGATCTGCGTGTCGAGGCCCTGGAGCTGCCCCTGGATCAGCGACTTGCGCTCGAGCGCGGTGCGGGCGAGATCCTCGCGGTTCGCCGCCAGCGCCTGCCGGGCCTGGCCGTCGAGCTTGACGATGCTCTCCTCGAGCTTCGCCGTCTGCAGCTGCAGACGCTTCTTCGAGGTGACGACGTCGGCCACGCCGCGCTTCACCTTCTGCAGCATCTCGAGCTGCTTCTGATAGCTGTAGTCGAGCGTCTCGCCCGGGTCCTCGGCTCTGTCAAGCGCCTTGTTGGCCTTGACCTTGAAGAGCGTGGTGAATCGGGACATCAAACCGGCCATGTATCCTCCTCGAGCAGTGGGTTTAGCGTAGCTGATCCGGCTGACCCGGCTCGTCCAGCCGATCGAGCCCCCGCAGCGCCGCCGCCGCCTCGGCGCGCAGGCGGCCGCGCTCGAGCTCGTAGTCAGCCGGGGTGATCTTGCCCGTGCGCACGTCCTGCTCGATGTCCTGCAGGGCCTGGTAGGCCTCGTCGCGGCGCTCTCGCAGCTCGAGCCGGCGCCGGTCGTCGTCGCTCAGGACGTGCTCGGGGGGCTCGTGCTCGGGCGAGGCGTACGGCCACGCCACGAACAGCACCGTGCCTGTGACCAGCACGGCCACCGCCACCACCATGGCGACCGTGCTCATGCGTCGCTTCTGGCGAGCAGCTCTCCGTAGCGGCGCGCGAGCTGGCGCGCCTCGCGCCGGTCGGGCCAGATCGTGATCAGCGCGCCGAGTGCGAACACGACCCCGGCGAGCCACACGAGCCCGACCGCCGGGTTCACGAGCAGCTTGACCGAGACCCCGCCGGAGCCGTTTCCGTCGATCCCCTGCAGGATCGAGTACAGGTCGGTGCCGGTCGTGAGGCTCGAGCGGATGTCGACCTGGTTTCCGACCTGGCCGGTGTCGTACTGGCGCTGGCCGGGCTGGAGCACGCCGTCGGCATGGCCGCCGCGCGAGACCGCGAGGCGGACGAAGTCGAGCGTGTAGTTGGGCCCCTTGCGCTCGAACAGGCCGTCGTTTCGCACGGTGTACCCGTCGATCCGCATCGACTGGCCGCGGGCGAGGTGCACCTCGTCGACGGTCGTGTAGGCGCTCGAGGCGGTGACGCCGACCACGAGCAGGACGATCGAGAGGTGCACGACGTAGCCGCCGTAGCGGCGCCGGTTGCGGTTGACCAGGGCGCGCAGCGCGCCCGGCCACGAGCCGCCCTCGAGCGCCCGCCTGGCGGCGGTCCCGCGTGCGAACTCCATCAGGATCGTGACGGTCACAAACACGCACAGCGAGAGCGCGGTCAGTCCGGCCGGGCTCGAGCCGAGGCCCCAGAGCCACAGGAGCACGGCACCCGTGACGCCCGAGATCACCGGCCAGCGGAACGTGCGCCAGAGGCTTCCGGGCGACGCCCGCCGCCACGCGATCAGCGGGCCGATGCCCGTGAGCGCGAGCAGGGGCAGGCCGAAGATGACGAGGAAGAAGTTGTAGTACGGCGTCGCCACCGTGGCCCGCACGCCGCGCACCGCCTCGCTCAGGATCGGGAAGACGACGCCCCACAGGATCGCGAACGCGAGCGCGAGCAGCAGCAGGTTGTTGAACAGGAAGGTCGCCTCGCGCGAGATCACCGACTCGAGCTTGTGGTCGGCCCGAAGCGTCGGCAGCCGCACGATCAGAAGGCCGACGGAGCCGGCCAGCACGACGGCCAGGAACCCGAGCAGGAACGGGCCGACGGCCGACTGGACGAACGAGTGCACCGACTGGACGACGCCGCTTCGGGTGAGGAAGTCGCCGAACAGGCACAGCGAGAACGCCGCGATCACGAGCACGATGTTCCACACCTTGAGCATGCCCTTCTTCTCCTGCACCATCACCGAGTGCAGGAACGCCGTGGCGGCCAGCCACGGCATGAGCGCGGCGCTCTCGACCGGATCCCAGGCCCAGTAGCCGCCCCAGCCGATCTCGACGTAGGCCCAGTGGGCGCCGAGCAGCATCCCGATGCCCAGGCCGGTCCACGAAAGCAGCGTCCAGCGCCGCACCGAGAGCAGCCAGCGCGCATCGGTGCGACCGGTGATGAGCGATGCCATCGCAAAGGCGAACGGCACCGACATCGTCACGTAGCCGATGTAGAGCAGCGGCGGATGGGCGACCATGTAGGCGTTCTGCAGCGACGGGTCGAGCCCCTGGCCGTCGCGCGGAACCGCGCCGGCGACGTGCGCAAACGGCGAGGAGACGAACGTCGCCATCCCCGCGAAGAACAGGGCGATCCCGCCCATCACCGCCGCCACCCACGGCATCAGCTCGCGATTTCGGTGCCGATTCTGGCGCATCACGATCGCCGCCGCCCCCGTGAGGATGCCGAGCCACAGAAGCAGCGAGCCCTCCTGGCTGGCCCAGAGCGACGTCACCTTGTAGAACAGGGGCAGCTTGCGGCTCGTGTGCTCGGCGACGACGCTCAGCGAGTAGTCGTTCGAGACCAGGCCGTACTCGAGCGCGGCGATCGCGACGACCACCGCGGCCAGAGCGGCGGCGAACGCGTTCTGGACGCTGCGCATCATGCGGCGATCGCGCCGCCGGCCCGCGACCACGGCCGACACCGTGGCGTAGAGCACGAGCGCGAACACCAGGTACAGGGCGACGCGACCGAGGGTGGTCAGACGAGCCCCCTACGAGCCGCCGGACGAGTACTTGCTCGGGCACTTCGTGAGCAGCGAGTCGGGCTGGGCCACGAACACGCCGTGCTCGAGCCGCCCGGTCACGATCACCCGGCGCGCCGGCTTGAATGCGTCCGGCACGGAGCCCGTGTAGGCGACCGGCACGGTCTGCGACGTCGATTCGTCGCGCAGGATGAACCGCATCGGGCTGCCGTCGCGCGTCGCCCGCACGACCGTCCCCGTCAGCGTCACCTGCTTCGTGGCCGCGCCGTCGGCATCGCTGCGCAGCTGTGCCACCGAGACGAGCAGCGTCCCCGAGTTGAACAGCGCCTGGTAGGCCAGGAACACCGCCAGAAGCGACCCCACCACCAGAGCGATGACCAGGCGCGGACGCGGGGACATGGCGGTCAGGTTACCACCGTGCCTCGCGCCGGCATGTGAGTCCTCTGCTCAGGCAGCGGGATCGGGTACGCGGTAGCCCAGATCGAGGCACAGCTGCCCGCGCCGGGTCTCGCGCAGGGCGTCGGTGTAGCCCTGTCCGTAGGCCGCGCGCAGGAACCAGCCCAGGAGCTCCTGATCGAGCCGGGACGGGTCCACCTCGAAGATCTCCGCCCAGAGATCGGCCAGGCGGAGATCGATCGCCACCGCGAGCTCACACTTACGATCATCCATCTGACCTCATGGTAGGTCCGGGGTCGGACGGACACGGGGAACCCGCCGGGCCGAAGCGGGGTCATAGCGGTGCCAGCTCGCCACCTGCCAAGGAGGAACCGAAGGTGCCCGACCCTCGCCAGATCGTCATCACCGCCGCGATCGCCGTGCTCGTGATCGCCGCCTACCAGGCCGTTCACGGCACGGCCTCCGCACCCGCCGCGGCAAGCACGCGGCCTGCGAGCGGGATCCTGCAGCCGTACATGCGCTTCACCGGCAGCGGCAAGGTGACGCTGCGGCCCGACCGCGGCACGATCTCGTTCTCGACCCACGGCACCGGGGCAACGCTCACGCTGGCCGAGAACCAGGCCAGCACGGCGATGCGCACGCTGATCGCGCGGCTGCGCGCCGACGGCGTCGCCCGCAGCGACCTGCAGACCGAGGGCGTCAGCGGCTCGGCGCGGCCGAAGCTCGGCGGCTACGGCGCCGACCAGAGCCTGACCGTGACCGTGCGCGACGTCGCGAAGACCGGGCAACTGCTTGCCGACGGCACCGCCGCCGGCGCGCACTCCGTCTCGGGGGTCGACTTCTCGGTCTCGGATCAGCGCCAGGCCTACGACGACGCGCTGCGCTCGGCCGTGAGCGACGCCCGCTCCAAGGCCAACGCGGTCGCCGCCGTCGCGGGCCTGCACGTGACCGGCGTCGTGTCGGTCGACGAGACGCAGGCCGAGCCGGTCTACTACGGCGATGCGGCGGCCGTCCCGACCGCCAGCGCGGGCGGCCCGGTGCGCGTCCCGGTGCAGCGCGGTACGCAGCAGGTGACCGCGCAGGTGACGGTCGTCTTCGCCTACAGCAGCTGACCGACGCGGGGGCCCGTCCCCGCGGCGTGGGGACAGGCCCCCCCGTCACACGAGCGGGAGCGGCCGGCGCGGCACCGGCGCCGAGTGGACGATCGAGGTCGTCGTCTGCCCGTACGGCGTGAAGCGGTCGAGCAATGGCTCGAGGTCGTCGATCGAGCGCAGGTGGAGCTTCACGAAGAAGCAGTCCTCGCCGGTGATCCGGTAGCACTCCACCACCTCCGGCGTGTCGGCGGCGATCTGGGGAATGCGGTGCAGCTCGCGGCTGTTCGGGCGGATGCGCACGATGGCGGCCAGGTCGAAGCCGAGCGCCCGCGGATCGATCGCCGCGTGGTAGCCGGTGATCACCCCGGCGCGCTCGAGCCGGCCGACGCGCTCGGCGACGGCCGGTGCCGACAGTCCGACCCGGCGGCCGAGCTCGGCGATCGAGACGCGCGCGTCCGCCACGAGCTCGGCCAGGAGCGCGCGGTTGGTGGCGTCCAGATTTGATTCGTCGGCCATGCGGGCACCATATCGCCGGATCACCTGCAGTGCGCGGCAAAAGAACGTGGAAAGTGTATGGAAAACGGGTTCACGGCCACCGATAATTCCCCCGTGATTCTCGCCCGCCGTTCGCTGCCCGCCGAGGGCTACTTCGTCGGCAGCGCCCTGTTCCACTACCTCGGGCCGGCCTTCGCCGTGCTGCTGTTCGCCCGCGTCGGCGTGCTCGGCGTGGCATGGCTGCGGATCGCGAGCGCAGCCCTCGTGTTCGCGGCCTGGCGGCGGCCCTGGCGCTGGTACGTGCTCCTGCCGCGGCAGGAGCAGCGCACGGTGATCGCGCTCGGCCTCACGCTCGCCGTGATGAACGTCTGCTTCTACATGGCCATCGACCGGCTGACGCTGGGCACGGTCGCCGCGATCGAGTTCCTCGGGCCGACCGTCGTCGCTGCCGTCGGGATGCGCACGTGCCGCAACCAGGCCGCGCTCGTCCTCGTCGTGCTCGGCGTCTACCTGATCACCGGGATCCACCTGCAGGGCCGGCCGATCGGGTTTGCCTTCGCCTTCGCCAACGCCGCCCTCTTCGCCGCCTACGTCGTGCTCGGCCACCGGGTCGCACGCGCGGGGTCGGGCATCGACGCGCTCGCCTCCTCGATGCTCGTCGCCGCCGTGGCCGTCTCGCCCATCGCCGGCTACGCGGCGCTGCCCGCGCTCACCGTTCCGGCCTCGGTCGCGGCGGGCGCCGGCGTCGGCATCACGTCATCGGTGATCCCCTACGTCTGCGACCAGCTGGCGATGGCCCGGCTCGAGCGATCGGCCTACGCGCTCATGGTGTCGCTGCTGCCGGCGACGGCCGTCGCGGTCGGTATCGTCGTGCTCGGTCAGGTGCCGACGCCGCAGGACGCGGCCGGGATCGCGCTCGTGATGGCCGGCGTCGCCGCGCACCAGAGCCGCGATCAGGCTGTCTGATCGGCGCTGATCTCCGCCCGCCGGACGTCCGCGCAGCGCGGGCAGAGGTACTCCTCGTCCTCGCCGTCGACGGGGGCGCGGTCCCACCGCTCGGGCGGCGTCGCCGCGTCGTTTGCATGCTGCACGGCGACGGCGCCGCAGCGGCACCGGTAGACCGCGCACAGGTACGGGTAGGGCGCGTCGATCAGCTCGTACGTCACTCCCATCACGAACATGGTCGCACTCGCGGCGGCCGTCGGCAAGCGCGATTCCGGTGAACCGATCCGGCGCGCCGCGCGAAGAGCGGGTAACGGGCAAGGGCGGCGGAGGCATGTCTCCATATCGTTACGTGGCGCTAACGGGAATCTGACCAGGGTCTGGCAGAATGCAAGAGCCGGATGTAGACGCCGACCGGCGTGAATGCGATACTCCTGGGCGTGATGGAGGTGCGGTGGAGCAGTTGCAGATGAAAGAGGATCTGACAGCGCTGAGGCAGCGCGTCGTCAGCGAGCTCGCGGCCATCGACGTGGTCGTGTGGCCCCGGCGCAAGCGCACCCGGCGTGAGCGGCTCACCCGCTTCCTGGTGCATCGCGCGCGTCGCGCGCGCCGCATGATCCTCTAGATCACCGCCGCCCCACGGCGCGCGGTGACGAGCACCATCGCGCGGCCGAGGTGCAGCGCGCCGTCGCGCCGATACGGCCCGAGGCGCCGTGCGAGCTCGAGGTGGAGCGCTGCGCGCTCCCCGGCCGAGAGCGCGGCGTCGATGCGGGTGTAGTGCCCGATCGTCGCCGACAGCTGCGTCCAGTGCGCGAGCGGCGTGGCGGCGACCACCTCGTCGTGGAGCACGCGGCCGCCGATGTCGTCAAAGCCTGCGCGGCGGTGCAGCGCGAGGAGCTCGTCGAGGTCGCCGAGGCGGCCGAACGGGCCGGCGAACGCCGCCCGATCGGCGCCGAGCGCCGCCGCGACCGCCGCGCGCGGCTCGCCGAACCACGGGTTCTCCTCGATCTGCGCCCACACCGCGGTCACGACAACGCCGCCCGGCCGCGTCACGCGCGCCGCCTCGACCAGCGTCGCCACCGGGTCGCGGGCGATCATGAGCGAGAGCCGGCTCGTGACGGCCGCAAACGCCGCGTCGGCGAACGGCAGCCGCGCATTCATGTCGGCCTCGATGAGGCCGATCTCCACCCCGGCGGCACGCGCCCGATCCCGCGCCTGGCCCAGGCGGCCGGCGTGCGTGTCGACGCCGGTCGCGCGCGCCCCCGCACGGGCGAGCTCGATCGTGAGCCGGCCGCCGCCGCAGCCGAGGTCAAGGACGGTGTCCGCCGAGCCCACGGCCGCGACGATCGCCTCGACGCCCAGAGGCGCTCCCGCCGCCCTCCCCGGATCTTCACCAGGTCTACACCGCACGTTCACCCCCGCCGGCGCATCGGCCGCGATCCTTCGAATTGACGATGCAAAGGGGAATGATGGTCCTTATGTGGATCGCAGGAGTCTGGCTGGGGACGAACGTCGCCGTGGTGGCGGTGCTGGTCGCGCTCGCAGAGCGCGGTCAGCGGCGGCCGCGGACGTCTCCGGCACGGACGACCGGATAGACCGCGCGCCTCGCGCAGCGGCCCGCCGAGTGGCATGATCGGCGGATGCCGTTTGCGCGGATCGTGGTCGCCATCGACGGCTCGCGGGGAGCCGATCGCGCCCTCACCACGGCGCTCGAGCTGGCCCGGTTGACGGGCGCCGAGGTCACGGCGCTCACGATCGAGGGGCCGGTTCCCGCGTACGCGGCCACGATCGCCGAGGTCGACGAGGTCAAACGCCAGAAGGACCGCTTCTTCGAGAGCGTGGCCGGGGAGGCGCGCGAGCGGGCCGAGCAGGCGGGTGTTGCGATCGCCGTCGAGGTGCGCGCCGGGCACGCCGCCCAGCCGAGCGCGGTCGTCGGGCACAGGGGCCACTTCCTCGAGGACCACGTGCTCGGCTCCACCGCCGACCGCGTCGCCCACCACGCCCCCTTGCCCGGTGATGATCGTGAGATCGCCGCCGGCGACGATATCGTCCCGGCGTGCGCGCAAAGACGACGGTCGGGTGGCCGGGGCAGGCGCGACGGGCCGAGTTCCTCGTGCTCGCCGCAGCGGTGTTCCTCGTCCTGACCACGGCGGGGATGCTCGCGTATCCGGGCGGGGCGAAATACGCCCACTCGAGCACCGGCTACCGCTTCTTCCAGAACTTCTTCAGCGATCTCGGCGCGACCAAGACGTACTCCGGGCGCAGCAACACCACGTCGCACGTGCTCTTCATCATCGCCTCGCTCGCCGTCGGCCTGGCGATGATCGGCTTCTCGACGACCTGGCGGACGATCGCCGCCCGCCGTGGCGAGGGCCGGGCGTTCGGCGCCGTCGCCCAGGTGACCGCGGTCGTCAGCGGGATCGGTTTCATCGGCGTCGGGGTGACGCCGTGGGATCGCGTGCTCGACGCCCACAACGCATTCGTCCAGCTCGCCTTCGGGATCCTGCTCGTGTTCGTCCTGTGCCTGCTCGCGCTCCAGCTGCGCAACGCGTGGCCGCCCGGGTTCGTGGCGCTGAACGTCATCTACCTGATCGTGCTCGCGCTCTACGTGCTCGTGCTCTTCGCCGGGCCGGGCCTGGGCACGAAGTCCGGGCTCGAGTTCCAGGTCGCGGCGCAGAAGATCATCGTCTACTCCTCGATCCTGAACCTGGCGGCGCAGGCGGCGGGGATCAGGCGCGAGGCGCGCGCGACGGACGCTCCGGGAACCTTCACGCGCGGTTCCGCGTCTTAGGGGCATGCGCCTCCCGCCGATCGCGCTCGTCATCGCCGCCGGCGCAGTCGTCGCCGCCTGCGGGCAGGCGACGTCCCACCCGCCTCACCACGGCCTGCCGTCGATGGCGTCGGTCAGCCTGGCGGCGCCGCGATCGCCGCAGATCACCGGCGGGACGGCGGCACAGCGAACACTCCTGCGCCGGATCGTGCGGGCGATGCGGCCGACGCAGATCACCCACCTGACAATCGAGGCGGCATCGCCGCAATGGCACCCCATCCGGGCCGGCGACGTCGCGCTGATGGCGATGGTCGCGCCGGTCGCTCCGCACCACGAGAACACGCTTGGCGAGTGGGAGAGCATGGTGGTCGGAGGCGCGTTCCGCGACCGCTCCGCCGCGCTTGGCCTGCCGCGAGTGGTCGTCGTCGGCAACCCGCGGGAATCGGGACGCGTCACCGGCGGCCCGCACCCGCCGGCGCAGCCGGCCGCTGGGATGGCCGGGTACCGGACACGGGTGACGGCAGCGGCCGCAGCGTCCGGAGCACGGCTGATCGCGGTGCGCGTTGGCGTCCCCGACGGGTACTCCGCCGTCGTCGCGCTGCAGGTGACCGATCCCGCGGCGTTCCTGCAGCACCGGCTGGGCCCGCTCAACGGCCGCCTCGAGAGGCTCACGTCGGACGGGACGTTCATCGCCCTGTACCTCCCGGACGGCCGCCCGCTCTACTCGGAGGGCGGCTCGACCCGGCTCGACGGCGGGTTGGGCGGCCCCGCCGCCCCCCGGTACGCATCGTGCATCCCGAACCAGATGGAGGGCCTTTCGATGGCCCCGCCGCTGCCCTGTCCCAGCGATTCGCGGCCGCCGCCCTCCACGCCGCTCAAGCCGCCGAAGATCATGGGCTACGCATCGGGCGGCACCGCGCTCGACGGCGACTGGAACGGCAAGGCGGGCATCACGGTGCCGTACACGCCGGGGGCGACCGGCGCACTCGGGTTCGTGCTCGAGAACCCGAACGGCCACCCGATCACCATCGACTCCGTTGCGCCCATCGTCGCTCCCGGGCTGCCGATCCGCGCGACCGGCGTCCGCATCCAGGTGCCGCCCTCGCGGGCGCGGCCGGGCAGCGCCGCCGAGCTGCAGAAGCCGTACGGCCCCGAGCCGCCGATGCGGCCGCTCACGATCCGCCCGGGCGACTGGATCTTCGTCAGCCTGCACTTCCAGGTTGTGCGGGCGTGCACGGCTGCGCTCGCCGGTCGCACCGTCACGGTCGACCGCACGTTCCTCGTCACCTACGTCCTCGACGGCCGCACGATCCGGCGCGCCCTCCCCGGTGTACCGCTCAACGTCACGTGCCCACGCGCGGCTACTGGATCAGGTTGACCGCACGGGCGGCCAGCAGGCCGATCGTCGTGAGCGACGTCAGCGACTCGATCATCATCAGGAGCTTCGCCCAGCGCGAGAGCGGCATCGTGTCGGTCGGGCTGAACGCGGTCGCCGTCGTGAACGACACGAACACGTAGTCAAGGAACTCGGGCCGCCAGGCGGCGTCGTCGGGATCGCCGGTCGTCATCTGCGGGAACAGGAAGTCGGAGCCGCGCCCGCCCTGGGCCTTGGCGACCAGCCGGCGGTGCGGGCCGCCGCCGTCGAGCTCCCAGTACCAGAGGCCGAACGCGATCACGTTCGTGACCCAGATGAGCGCCGCCGAGAGCATCAGCCGCGTGCCGCTCGAGAAGTGGGTCGTGAAGAGCAGGTCGATCAGGAACCCGAGCGACGCGATGTTCGCCGCATTGACGACGGCGATCATCCCGATCGCAAGCGTGCGGTGCCAGGCGGGCTCGTCCGGCCGCCGCTGCGGCGCGACGATCATCAGCACCGCCAGCAGCAGGGCCTCGAAGACGGGCAGTGCGTACGGCGGTCCGAGCGTCAGCTTGTCGGGCAAGAGAGCCGAGAACAGGATCGCGATGACGATGGCGATCGCCGCCGGCCAGCGCGGCTCGCTCATCGAGTGCAGGGCCTTGCGAGCGGCCGCCTCGGCCGCCTCCTCGCTGCGGCGGATCGCCGCCTCGGCGTCGTGCTTGACCGTGTCGACCCCGTGGCGGACCGCGTCGGCAGGGGCGTGGTGAGCGCCGCGCGGGGGCTGCTCGGGCTGGTCTGGCACGTTCGCTCTGGAGGATACTTCCTGCGTCAGCCGGAGCCGGGCGGGCAGCACTCGGCCCGATAGCGCCCGGCAAGGGCGCGATCTTCGTCGGCGAGCAGCTGCTCGAGCTGGCCGAGCAGCCCCTCGAGCTCCGGCAGCATGCCGCTCTGCGGGCAGCGCTCGCGGAAGATGTCGATCATCCGGCCGTAGTACCAGAGCTGGCTCGCCGCACCCTGCGAGAACACCTTCCAGAACTCCGGCCCCCGGGCACGCGCGTCGCGGATGGTGGCGCGCAGGTTCGAGAGCTTGTCGGCCATCGACACGCGCAGGAGCGGCTGCGCAAGATCGCCCGTCACGTGCGCAAGGTGCTCCAGATGCGTGCACTTGCGCTCCCACCAGTCGGCCTTGGGGACGCCCGGCGCCCGGATGGCATCGCTCGCGCCGCGCACGATGTCGGCCACCGGCTCGCCGAAGCGGTGGCGGATGTCCTGGAGCCGCGCGAGGCCGCCGCGATCCTCGACGGCGTCGTGAAGGAGGGCGGCGATCGCCTCGTCCTCGCCCCCGCCGTCCTCGAGCACGAGCGCCGCCACCCCCAGCAGGTGGGCGAGGTAGGGCACGCCGTCGCCACCCTTGCGAACGTGGTCTGCGTGCACGATCGAGGCGTACACGAACGCCTCCTCGAGGCGGCGGCCGAGCATGGCCGCAACGCTAGACGACGACAAGGACGGCGCGTCTACCGCGTTCGCGTGAACCGCCTGACGGCCTCGAGCAGCTCACGCGTCTTCGTCTCGGCCTCCTCGCGGCTGCCCGACGCGAGCGCCCCGGCCACGCAGTGGCCGGCGTGATCCTCGAGCAGCTTCTGTGCGAGGCTCTCGAGCGCCGTCGAGACGGCCCCGATCTGCGTGAGGATGTCGATGCAGTAGCGCTCCTCGGCAACCATCCGCTCGATCCCGCGCACCTGCCCCTCGATCCGGTGCAGCCGCGCGATCAGGGACTCCTTGTCGCTGACGTAGCCGTAGGTGGTCATGCGGGTGCCTCCATCCGATCGGCGGCCCGGACGCCGCGGAAGCGGCGCAGGCGCAGCGAGTTGCCGACGACGAACAGGCTCGACGCGGCCATCGCGGCGGCGGCGATCTCGGGCCTCAGGAGCCCGGCGGCGGCGAGCGGCACCGCCGCCACGTTGTAGGCAAATGCCCAGAACAGGTTGGCCCGGATCGTGCGCAGCGTGCTGCGGGACAGGCTGATCGCGTCGGCCGCCGCGCGCAGGTCGCCGGAGACGAGCGTGATATCGCCCGCCTCGATGGCGACGTCGGTGCCCGTTCCGATCGCCAGGCCAAGATCGGCCTGCGACAGGGCGGGTGCGTCGTTGATGCCGTCACCCACCATGGCGACCACCTCTCCCCCGGCCTGCAGCCGCCGGATCTCGGCCGCCTTGCCCTCGGGCGAGACGCCCGCGACGACGCGGTCGATCCCGACCTCGCGGGCGATGCGCTCGGCGGCCTCGCGGCTGTCGCCGGTCATGAGCAGCGGCACGAGCCCCATCCGCCGCATCTCGGCCACCGCGGCGGCGCTCGTGGGGCGCACGGCCTCGCGCACCGTCAGCGTCCCGCGCGCGGCGCCGTCCCAGGCGACGGTGATCCCGTCCGTCCCGCGTCCGACCTGCACCTCGTGGCCCTCGACCGTCCCCCGCACGCCCGCGCCCGGATCGTTGCGGAAGCCGGTCACCGCCGGGAGCGCGCCGAGCTCGGCGAGCGCGGCCGTCGCCACGGCGTGGGCGATCGGGTGCTCGGATGCGGCCTCGACCGCTCCGGCCAGCCGCAGCACGTCGGCCCGCGATGCGCCGTCGATCGGCGTAACCGTCTCGAGCACCATCCGGCCCTCGGTGACCGTGCCGGTCTTGTCGAGGACGATCGTGCCGACGCGGCGTGTGCGCTCGAGCACCTCGGGGCCGCGGATCAGGATGCCAAGCTGCGCCCCACGGCCGGTGCCGACCATGAGCGCCGTCGGCGTGGCCAGTCCGAGCGCGCAAGGACAGGCGATGATCAGCACCGAGACGGCGGCCGTGAACGCGGTCGCCGCCGACGCTCCGGCGAGCAGCCAGCCGGCCAGGGTGGCGAGCGCGATCGCGATCACGACGGGCACGAACACCGCCGAGACGCGGTCGGCCAGGCGCTGCACCGGCGCCTTGCCCGACTGGGCCTGGTCGACGAGCGCGGCGATGCGGGCGAGCGCGGTGTCGGCGCCGACCCGCGTGGCCCGCACGACGAGCCGGCCGTACGTGTTCACGGTCGCGCCGGTCACCTGCGCGCCCGGCGCCACCTCGACCGGGGCGGGCTCGCCGGTCAGCATCGACTGGTCGACGGCGGACGCGCCCTCGACGACGACGCCGTCGGTGGCGATCTTCTCGCCCGGGCCGGCGACGAAACGGTCGCCGACGACGAGCTCCGACACCGGGACGACGGCCTCGCCGCCGGCCCGGAGCACGCGCACGTCGTGCGCGCCCAGCTCGAGCAGCGCCCGGATCGCATCGCTCGAGCGGCGCTTGGCGCCCGCTTCGAGAGAGCGTCCGATCAGGATCAGGGTCGTGACGACCGCCGCGACCTCGAAATACGTGTCCACGTCGAGGCCGGCGACGAGCACGACGGCCGACCATGTCCACGCGGCGAGCGTCCCCATCGAGATCAGCGTGTCCATCGACGCCGCCCGATGACGCGCGCTCCGAAGCGTCGAGCGGTGGATTCCCCAGCCCGAGTAGAACACGACGGGCGTCGAGAGCGCGAGCGCGGCCCACTGCCAGTGCGCGAACCGAAGCTGCGGTGCCATCCCCAGGAGCGCGACCGGGATGGTCAGGAGCACGGCGACGGCGAGCCGCCGGCGCAGCGCCGGCTGCGGCTCGTCGTGATGGTGGTGGCCGCCGTCCGCGCCGGGAGGCGCCGCCGGCGCGGCGGCATAGCCGGTTGCCTCGACGGCGTCCATGAGCCGATCGATCGTGATCTCGGGCGGGCAGTGCACGGTCGCCTGCTCGGTCAGGTAGTTGACGCTCGCCGTCACACCCTCGACGCTGTTCAGGCCGCGCTCGACCCGGGCCGCGCACGAGGCGCAGTGCATGCCCGAGATGTCGAGGCGAAGCTCGGCGTCGTCTGCGGTGTGCGTCTTCGCGGACATGATCGTCATACCCCTTAGGGGTATCGTAGCGCCGGCCCGGGCGATAGCGTGTCCCCCATGCCGGCCGCCGAGCTCAGAGACGCGATGCCCGCCGACGTCGTCGTGCGGGAGCCGTCGGCCGCCGACCTGGTCGACGCGACCGCGCCGCGTGGGCTGCGCGGCCACGCCGATGCGGTCGCCGAGCCGCACACGGCCGAGGGGGTCGCCGCCGTCATGCGCTGGTGCTACGAGCGCGGTGTGGCGGTCGTACCCCGCGGCGGCGGGACGGGCTACGCCGGCGGCGCCGTCCCGACCGAGGGCGGCGTCGTGCTCTCGCTCGCGCGGATGACGGCGGTGCGCGCCTTTGACCCGCTGCTGTGGAGGATCCACGTCGAGGCGGGCGTGCGCACCGCGGAGCTGCACCGCATCGCCCGCGAGAGCGGCGTCTGGTTCCCGCCGGATCCCGGGGCGGCCGAGTCATCCCAGATCGGCGGGAACATCGCGACCAACGCGGGCGGCCCACACGCGTTCAAGTACGGCGTGACCGGCTCGTGGGTGACGGGGCTCGAGGTGGTCGTCCCGCCCGGCGACGTGATCCACGTCGGCGGCGCGGCGCGCAAGGACGTGGCCGGCTACGACCTGCGCCACCTGATCGTCGGATCCGAGGGCACCCTCGGCGTGATCACGGCCGCGTGGCTGCGACTGATCCCCGCCGCCGAGTGCGCCCTGCCGGTGATCGGCCTCTACCCCACCGTCGCCGCCGGCTGCGCCGCCGTCGAGGCGGCCATGGCGAGCGGGATCGTGCCGGCCGCGATCGAGTATCTGGACGCCGCGACGATGCGCCACGTCGCCCGCACGTTCCCGATCGCCGTCCCGGCCGAGTCGTTCGCCGTGATCGCCGAGGCCGACGGCTCGCGGGCCGAGGCGCTCGCGGGCCGGGCGGCGCTGCGCGAGGCGCTCGCGCACGAAGCCGTCGCCGTCCACGCGCCCGACGATCCGGCCGCCGTCGCCGAGCTCTGGCGCTGGCGCGGCAGTGTCTCGCTGGCCGTCACCGCGATCCGCGGCAGCCGCGTCAGCGAGGACGTCGTCGTCCCGCTCGACCGGCTGGCGGAGGCGGTCGATGCGACCATCGCGATCGGCGCCCGGCACGGGCTCGACGCGATGAGCTGGGGCCACGCCGGCGACGGCAACCTGCACTCGTCGTTCCTCGTCTCGCCGGGCGACGCCGACACGATGGCCCGAGCCGAGGCCGCCGCGCACGAGCTGTTCGCGGCCGCCGTCGCGCTCGGCGGGTCGGTGTCGGGCGAGCACGGCCTCGGTGTGCTCAAGAACGGCCAGCTGCGCCACCAGTGGGGTCCGCGCGCCGTCGAGCTGCACCAGGGCGTCAAACAGCTCTTCGACCCGCGCGGGCTCCTGAACCCCGGCAAGAAGCTCGCCTAGCCGGCGGCTAGGCAAGGCGGGCGAGCGTTCACGCCGGATCGCGCACGAGCTCCATCGTCGAGCAGTGCACGCCGCCGCCGCCCTTCTGGATCTCGTCGTACGGGATCGCGATCACCTCGACGCCCCGCCGTTCGAGCAGCTCGCGCGTCCGCGGATAGGCGTCGCACATCAGGATCCGGCCCGGCGCGAGGGCGAGCGAGTTGATCGCCCACTCCTCGCCCGCCGGGCACGGGATCGGTTCGATGCCGAGCTCACGCAGACGGTCGAGGAACCAGTAGGGCAGGCCGTTCACCTCGACGAGCGCCGCGTCGGGCGAGACCATGCCGAGATGTGCGTCGAGGTGGATCGACCAGCCGATCATCGGCACGACGATCAGCTCGATCCCGAGGTCTGCGAGCGCCCCGCGCAGCTGCCGGGCGCCCTCGTCGTTGCAGCGGATCGAGGTGCCGTAGCCCGCCACGTCCGGCCGCAGCTTGACGAGACTCCCGCCCTCGACCAGGCCCGTGCCGGTGATCGTGCGCAGGATCGGCATGCCCGCCGCGGCGACCGCGCGGGTGACGAGCGGCTCCTCGCCGCGGCGCATCGCCGGCGCCATCCGGCCGATGATCGCGCCGCCGGGCACGGTCAAGAGCGGATCGCGCGTGTAGATCGGGCGGGTGAGGTGGCCCGGCCCGGACTCCTCGACGAACACCACCTCGACACCGTCTGCGCGAAGCGCGTCGACCAGGCCGCGGTGCTGCTCGGCGACGCGTTCGCGGTCGGGCACCTCGCGCGACTCCCAGTACCACATGCCGCCCGGGTCGACGAGCGCCCCGGCCGACTCGTTCCAGGCATCGGCGCGGACGACGTCCCACTCGCCGCGCGGGGCGCGCACGAGCACGACCCGCAGGCGGCCGACCTCATCGCTCGCGCCCCACCGCCTCCCCCACACGCGCTCGAGCTCGCCGGCATCCTCGAACGGCGGCTCGGGCACGGCGGGACACAGGCTCAGGTGGTAGCCGAAGGGCTGGCGCTCGGCGCTCGCATCCACGGGCCTCTCCTCTCGATCGATCTCCAGGTTCGCGGGATTCGCAAGCTTGGCACATCGGACGGCGAAGCTCGGAGTCGACTGGTCGCTCGAGGCCGTGGCGATACGCGCAACAATCTGCGTCTGATCGGGTGCCCGCGCCGCGCCGATACAGAGCCAAGGTCGATCCCCAAGGGAGGATTCATGTCGAATTTGCTCGTCGCGGCGCGGGACGAGGCCGGTCAGACGATGGCGGAGTACGCCGTCGTGCTCGGCGTCATCACCATCGCCGTCGTGGTCACGCTGGGCCTGCTCAGCACCGCGATCCAGAACACGCTGAACAACGTCATCTCCTCGCTGTAGCTCACCGATCCGGTTGCACGGATCCGACAGGGGCCGGCGCCCGACGCCGGCCCCCGTCTTCCACGTGACCGCGCGACCTCATGCCGCACCCCGCGCGTGCCGAAGAGGAGCCCATGGGCGACAACCCGGCTCAGACCACGCGTGACGGCACATGGACGTTCCTCACGAATCACGCCGCCGTCCTCGTCCTGATCGCCGACAACCCGGGCGTCCGGGTGGACGCGCTGCGACGCGCGACCGGAATCAGCACGCGCTCCGTCCAGATGGTGCTGGCGGATCTGTCCCGGGCCGGATACATCGGGCGCACCCGGGTCGGGCGCAACAACCAGTACTCCGTCAACCCGTCGCTGCCGCTCCGCCACCCGGCCGTCCGCTCGCGAGGCACCGTGGCCACCCTCCTCGCGATGCTCGAGGGACGTGCCGGCGCCGACGCGCCGGTCACCTGAAGAGCGGACGACGGGTCTCGAACCCGCGGCCCAGCGCCGAAAAGGTCTCGAAAGCGGATGTTTCAGAGGTCGACTGTTTGAGCATGCTCGCGTCAGTCGAACTTCATGTTCGGTCGGAACGTCGTTTCAGGTGCGGCGCCGACGCAGAGGTAGGTGAGGCCGTCGGCGGCGGCGCGCGGTTGGCGCGTGGCCTCGGGGGCGACGTGGATGAGGGTGCGCGGTCCGAACTCGACCTCCTGGCCGTCGATTTCGATCCATCCACAGCCGTCGAGGTTGACGTAGAGCTCTTGTTGCCCGGTTGCCGACTCGCTGTGCCGATGTGCGGCGGCGCCTGGAGGCAGCTCGAAGACTTGGCAGCCGAATGCGGTGATTCCCAGGTCTTTGCGTGCGAGCCGGACGACGCCGTCGAACCGCGGTGTCAGTTCGTCGATTGTCTTGCGGATGTGGCTCACGGTGCCGTTGTCCCGTGTCCGACTTGGCGACGGCCGGTGGCGTCGGGTTGGGCGCTGTGAGTCTCTGTGACCGCGACCGCCGGTTGCCCTCGCTCGGGCGAAGCGGCGGACGTGCGCGCGTGCAGCCTCCGCAGGGGGGATGGTGCCCACCAGTTCCATTCGCCGAGCAGTTCCATGAGCGATGGCACCAGCAGGCCGCGGATCACCGTTGCGTCGATGAGCACTGCGAGGGCGGTGCCGAGGCCGAGTTCCTTGATGAAGACCAGCTTCGAGGTCGCGAACGCGCCGATCGCGACGGCGAACAGGAGCGCGGCGGCGGTCACGATCCGTCCGGTGCGCTCGAGGCCGACTGCGACAGCTTGGTCATTGGGGATGCCGCTGTCGTGCGCTTCTTTGATCCGGGAGAGCAGGAAGACGCCGTAGTCGGTGGCCAGCCCGAAGCCGATCGCGAAGAGCAGGATCGGCTGTGTCGCGTCGAGCGCGCCAGTGCTCCGATAGGAGAGCAGGCCCTGCAGGCTGCCATGCTGGAAGATCAGGACGAGGATGCCGAACACGGCGCTGAGGCTGAGCCCGTTCATCAGCACCGCCTTTACTCCGAGCACGAGCGAGCCGGTCATCAGGAAGAGGACGAGTAGCGTCGATGTGATGATGAGTGCCAGCACGATTGGGAGGCGCGTGCCGAGGCTGTGCTCGAGGTCGATGAATCCTGCGGTATCGCCCGCGACGCCGAGGTGGAACGGCGTTCGCAGCGCCCGCACAGCCTGGACGAGGTGCTGGCTTGCTGCGCTGTAGGTGGGTGTCGATGGTGCGACGTCGATGAGAGAGAGATGCAGGCCCACCGGTTGGACGGGCGCGACCGTCGAGACGTCGGGGAGAGTGCGGATCTGGGCGACGAGGGCGCGCAGCTTTGGCGATCCGGCGGGGGCGCGGGCGACGACTTCGAGCGGCGCGGTACGACCGGGCGGGAACTCGGTGCGAAGCGCGCGGTCGACGTGCTGCGCGCTCGCGCTCGTGGGCAGTTGGCTTGCGTCGACGGGCAGGAACTTGATCGACGCGAACGGCGCTCCCAAGGCGATCAGCGCCGTGGCGCTGAGCAGCGCGATCGTCCGTGGGCGCGCGATCACGGCGCGCGACAGGCGGTACCAGAAGCCTGCCTCGGCTGGTCGCGCGTCCCGGTCGGCGGCGCGCTGCAGCCGCTTCGGGGCAAGGGCGTTGACGCGCGGGCCGAGCAGCGCCAGGATCGCCGGCAAGACGACGAGCGCGAGTGTCGCCGCGATCAGCGCGACCAGTGCCCCTGCGATTCCCATCGAGCGGAGGAAGTTCTGCGGGAACATGGCGAGCGATGCGACCGCGGCGGCGACGGTCACGGAGCTGAACGCGATTGTCCGGCCCGACGTTGCGAGCGTTTGGCGGAGCGCGTCGACGCCGAAGCCGGTGCGGGCGGACTCCTCTCGATAGCGGGAGACCATGAACAGGCTGTAGTCGATCGCAAGCCCGAGCCCGAGGCCGGTGACGATGTTGAGGGCAAACACCGACAGGTCGGTGAAGCTGGAGACGATCCGCAACGCGAAGAACGTGGCGAGGATCGCGAGCCCTCCAAGCAGCAGCGGCAGCAGCGAGGCGACAAGCGAGCGGAAGAACAGCAGCGAGAGCAGGAAGATGAACGGGAACGCGAGCATCTCGGCGCGCGCAAGATCGGTACCGACCTGCGTGTTGGCCTGCGCCCCCGCGATCGCTGCTCCGCCGAGTTCGACGTCGTGCTCGCCGGCGAACACCTTCTCCAAGCGCTGAGCGTCGTCCTGGATTCTCAAGTCCGACCTGGGCCGGAAATAGGCGACGACATAGGACGAGCGCCGGTCACGAGACACCATCGTGGAGTCGTGGCTGTCGTAGTAGCTCGAGACGGCGGCGACGTCGCGACTCGCGCGCAGCTGCGCCTCGACACGGCGCACACGGCGCTCGGCACTCGCCCGGTGGACATCGCCGGTAGTCACCAGCGCGATCACGCCAGGGTCGATCTGGCGGCCCGCGGCGGCTTGGAAGCGGTGCGTGGCCTGGACAGACTGGGTTGAGGGGTCGGTGTCGCCGTAGGGACTCAGGTGCTTGGCCACGCCGAGGCCAAATGCGCCGGCGACCGGCACGGCGATCAGCGCGACGAGCAACACCGCGCGACTGTGGGCGTGAAGGAAGGTGGCGAGTCTGCTGAGCATTGGGGCTTCTCCTCTTCGGTCTCAGTGCAGCTCGAACTCGTCGAACGCGCTGGCGAAGGACGAGCCCGGGCCGCGGACGACCCGGTAGCGGCTCGGCTGGGTTGTGTGCTTCATGGCCGGCAGACTGGCGGCCGCCTGGGTGGCTCGTCACCACCCCCCGCCGCGGTCCACCCAGGGTGGTCCGCCGCCCAGCGCTGCCGGCTCAGGGCAGCGGATGGGGCGATCGGTCCTCGACCCCGCCCTCGGGCTCGGTGGTCGCGACATCCACGTCCTCCAGGCCGCGTTAGCGAGTAAGATCGCCACGAGGCTGTCAAGGGAACCTCGGCCGAGGGGCGGGCTTCGGCCACCGACCTCCGCGCCTTCCGAGGATGAGAACACGTGCGACGATGAGACGATGAGACACGCGTCGTGGGTGCAGCCGTGACTTCGCCTCGACAGGTGCTGGTCGCCACCAAGTTGCATGTTCCCGGGCTGCGGCCGGGGTTCGTCTCGCGCGCGGAGCTGGTCGCACGCTTGGTGGCTGGGGGCGATTGCAAGCTGGCGCTTGTGTGCGCGCCGGCGGGCTGGGGGAAGACGATCCTCCTCAGCGAGTGGAGTGCTTCTCCCGATGAGTCGCGACCGTTCGCCTGGGTCTCGCTCGATCCGGAAGACGACGATCCGGTCCGGTTCTGGAGCTACCTGATCGGCGCGCTGCGGACGGTCGAGCCGGCGCTTGGCGACGAGGCGTTGGCGAGGCTCCCGAGTGCCGGCCGCAGCCTGGCCGAGGTGGTGCTGCCGTCTCTGATCAACGAGTTGGCGGGATCGTCGCTTCGGTGTGTGCTGGTTCTCGACGACTACGACCTCGTGCACAACGAGCTCGTCCACGCGTCGGTCACGTATCTGCTCCGTCACCTTCCGCGGACGCTGCAGCTCGCGATCGCGAGCCGCGCCGATCCGCCGCTTCCGCTTGCGCGCATGCGCGCGTCCGGGGAGGTGACGGAGATTCGGACGGAGGAGCTTCGCTTCACCGACGGGGAAGCGGGCTCCCTTCTGAACGGCTCGCTCGACCTCGGCCTGGAGCGGTCCGACCTCGAGCTCTTACAAGCCCGGACTGAGGGTTGGGCGGCCGGGCTCCAGCTCGCGGGCCTTTCGCTACGGACGCAGGCCAACAGGCAAGCCTTTCTCCAGGCGTTCGCGGGTGACGATCGTCAGATCGGCGAGTATCTGCAGGAGTTGCTCGCCGAGCAGCCGGCTGCGCTTCGGGCATTCCTGCTCCATACTTCGATCCTCGAGCGGCTGTGTGCGCCGCTCTGCGATGCGGTGACGGGCGGCGACGACGCGAGCTTGAGGCTCGAGGAGATCCACCGCTCGAACCTCTTCCTGGTACCGCTCGACTCGCGCGGCCAGTGGTACCGCTATCACCACCTCTTCCGTGACCTGCTGCGAAGCGAGCTCGCACGCAGCGAGCGCGCGCTCCTGCCTGAGCTTCATCGCCGAGCCGCTGCCTGGCACAAGGCGGAGGGCACCGTGGACGAGACGATCGCGCACGCAACCGCGGCCGGCGACTTCGCTGAAGCGGCGCAGGTGATCGCCGAGAACTGGCGCTGGTTCGTGATCGAGCTTGGCCAGGGCGAGACGGCGACGCGCTGGCTCGACCGCTTGCCCCGCGAGGCAGTGCTCGAGGATGCCCGGCTCTGTTTCGTCCGGGGGTGGGTCGCCCTGATTTCCGGCCGCCAGCATGAGGTTGAAGAGTGGCTGCGGGCGGCCGAGGCATCCCCACGACCGCCGGCGACCACCCTCCATACCGACGTCTTCTCCTCGCTCCATTCCGGGATCGCGCAGCTGCGCGCCATTCAGGCGATTCAGTCCGGAGACGTGCAGCGGGCAATCGAAGCGGGGCGCCGGTCGCTCGAGCTCGAGCCGGACACGGCATCCCGGGGCTACGCCGTTGCCAGCATCGTCATAGGTGCGAGCTTCTATTTCGCGGGCGAGCTCCGTGAAGCAGACGCTGCGCTCGGCGTCGGCTTACGCGGGCTCGGGAGCGACCCTGTGCGGGCTGCGCTGTTCGTCGGACTCGGTTACAGGGCCTTGATCCATGCGGAGAACGGTCAACTGGCGCACTCCGAGTCGCTCAGCACCGAGGCCGACCAGCGGATCGAGAGCTGGCGGCTCGACGAATATGTCTGGGCGACTCCGGCGTTCCTTGCGAGGGGCACGCTGCTCGAGCTGCGGGGGGAGGCGGCCGCGGCCGAGTCGGCGTACGCGCACGCCACCAAACTGGCGCGCCGCGGCGGACGCCGGCTCGACCTGGCGCTGGCGCTGATCTCGCTCGCCCGGCTCAAGCGCCACGCACGAGACCACGCCGGGGCGCGCTCGCTCACGCGCGAGGCGCGCCAGGCGCTGGCCCCCTGTCCCGACCCGGGCGTTCTCCGCGAGCTGCTCACGCGGACGGAACGCTCGCTGCAGCTTGCGTCCGCTCCGGCCTCTGCGCCCGTGCTTGCCGCCGATCTCGAGCTGAGCGAGCGCGAGCTGACGCTTCTCCGCCTGCTGGCGAGCCAGCTTTCCCAACGCGAGATCGGCTCCGAGCTCTTCATCTCCTTGAACACGGTCAAGGGGCACGCCCGCAGCATCTTTCGCAAGCTGGGCGTGAACAGCCGCGCCGAGGCGGTCGCGCGCGGCCGCGAGCTCGGCCTGCTCTGAGCTGAGCAGCGCGCGGCGCGGACCACCCTGGGTGGACCGCGGCACGGGGTCGTGACAACCCACCCAGGCCACCGCCAGCCTGCCCGCCATGAAGCACTCCATCCAGCCGAGCCGCTACCGGGTCGTCGTCCGCGGTGGCCTGGGCCCGCTCTTCGCGAGCGCCTTCGAGGATCTCGAGCTCGAGTCGCACGCGGGCGAGACCTCGCTCACCGGCTCCTTCGCCGACCAAGCCCAGCTGCACGGGCTCCTCGACCGGTTGCGCGACCTCGGCATCCCGATCATCAGCGTCAACCCCATCGAGTGACGGACACGCGAGAGGAGAAAGCAATGTCCAAGCCCGAGCCCACCACGATCTTCGCCGCCACCGCTGACGGAAGCGCGGTGGACGAACCGCGGCCCGCGATGCCGAACCGAAAGGACACATCATCATGCAGCTCCTCCACCCCATGCGAGCCAAGCCGGTGATCCTCGCGTCGCTGCTTCTCGCCGCCTTTGCGATCAATCTCGACACGACGATCGTCAACGTCGCCTTGCCGACGCTCGTCCGCCAGCTGCATGCATCGAACAGCCAGCTGCAGTGGGTCGTCGACGCGTACAACCTCGTCTTCGCCGCCCTGCTCCTCGCGTCAGGCAGCCTGAGCGACCGTGTTGGCAGAAAGGGAATGCTCCTCGCCGGGCTGGCCGTCGTCGGGGCCGCCAGCCTCGCCGGCGGCCTCGCGAGCTCTGCCGGCGGTCTGATCGCCGCACGCTGCGTGATGGGGCTCGGGGCGGCCGCGGTGTTCCCGGCGACCCTGTCGCTGATCTCAAACGTGTTCGTCGCCCGCAAGGAGCGGGCGCTCGCGATCGGGCTCTGGGGTGCAACCGCGGGGATGGCGATCGCTCTCGGGCCGATCGTAGGCGGCTGGCTGCTCGAGCGCTTCTCCTGGAGCAGCGTCTTCTTCGTGATGGCGCCGGTCGCCGCGATAGCGATCGTGCTCGTCGGCGCGACGGTGCCGACCTCACGCGACCCGCAGAAGCGGCCGATCGACCTCGCCGGCTTTGCCCTCTCCAGCACCGCGATGGCACTCGTGATCTACACAATCATCGAGGCACCGGGGTACGGCTGGGCGAGCACGCACACGCTCGCAAGCTTCGCGCTCGCATCGCTGCTTGGTGTGGCGTTCGCGCGCTGGGAACAGCGTGCTCAAGCGCCGATGCTCGACATCAGCCTCTTCCGCAACATGCGCTTCACCGCTGCGAGCAGCGCGGTCACCATCTCCTTCTTCACGCTGCTCGGCTTCATCTTCCTGGTCACCCAATACTTCCAGTTCTTCAAGGGCTACAGCCCGCTCTCGGCCGGCGTCCATCTCCTCCCCGTCGCCGCCTCCGTCGGCGTCGCGTCCGTTCTCGGAACCAAGCTCGCCGTCCGCTACGGCACCAAACTCGTGGTCACCACCGGGCTCGTGGCGATGTCAGCGTTCTACGGCTGGGCGTCGACAACAACCGTCGCAACAAGCTACACAACGATCGCGCTGCAGATGATCATCTACGGCGTCGGGATGGGACTCACAAGCGCCCCGGCGACAGAAGCGATCATGGGCGTCGTCCCCGAGGCCAAGGCCGGCGTCGGCTCGGCGGTCAACGACGCTACCCGCCTGCTCGGCGGGACACTCGGCGTCGCGATCATCGGTAGCGTCTACGCCTCCCTCTACAGCAGCCGACTACGCGCAGACCTCCCTCACGGCCTGTCGGCATCGCTCGCACACACCGCCCACCAATCGGCTGGCGCGGCACTCACCGTGGCGAACAGGCTCCACGCAACCGGCCACCCCAGGATGGCGCAGGCCGTGTACGACGCGACAGCCAACGCCTTCATCCACGGACTCAGCATCGGCTGCCTGGTCGCAGGCGGCGTCGCAGCAACCGGGGCAATCATCGCAGGCGTCTTTCTGCCATCCCACCCGGACACAGACCAGGCGCACCTCGCGAACGAGATGAGTCCGTCGACCGTCGTAGCTCTTGCGCAGGCAGATGAACCAGTCACCTGAGCGAAATCGTGTCGGAGAGACGGCAGTCTGTGGGCCAGGCACTCGGTGAATACCGGTTCCCGATCCCTTGAGTCCGGTCAAAGACCTCCCCCGCCTGCCGCCTGACCACCTCGCGAAAACGAGGCGTGCCAGCCCCCCGGAGCGAGTCCGAGTACGGTTTCCTCGCGACCTCGAAGGCCCCTCGCGAACTGCCTGCAAATCGAGGGGTGAAAGAGCGGACGACGGGTCTCGAACCCGCGACCTTTGGCTTGGGAAGCCAACGCTCTACCAACTGAGCTACGTCCGCACGGGCGCCCGAGACTCTACCAAGAACGCTAGATTCGCCCCTGTGCAGCACGGCCTCTCGCTCGCCCCGTTCGGGGAGCTCGCGGATCCCTGGGTGCTCTCCGATCTCGCCGTCGAAGCCGAGACGGCGGGCTTCGGCGGATTCTTCGTCTGGGACCACATGCTGCGGGCCGGGCCGCCACGGCCGATGGCCGACCCGTGGGTGGCGCTCGCCGCCGTCGCCACCCGCACGACGCGGATCCGGCTCGGCACGCTCATCACGCCCGTCGCCCGCCGGCGGCCGCAGAAGCTCGCCCGCGAGACGGTGACGCTCGATCACCTGAGCCGCGGCCGGCTCGTGCTCGGTGTCGGCCTGGGCGTCAACACCGGCGGCGAGCTGACCCGCTTCGGCGAGGAGGACGACGACCGCCGCCGCGGCGACCGGCTCGACGAGGGCCTCGACCTGCTCTGCCGGCTGTGGAGCGGCGAGGAGGTCGTCCACGCCGGCGCGAGCTTCAAGGCCGACGGCGTGCGGTTCCTGCCCCGGCCGGTGCAGGAGCCGCGCATCCCGATCTGGGTCGCGGCGCGGACCGGGAACGCCCGCCCGGTGCGCCGCGCGGCCCGCTTCGAGGGCATCTGCCCCGAGACGACGCCCGAGGGGCTCGAGTGGATGCTCGACCTGATCCGGCGCAAGCGGGGTGACCTCGACGGCTTCGAGATCGTCATCCCGGGCGACCCGGGCGAGGATCCTGCGCCCTGGCGGCGGCTCGGAGCCACCTGGTGGATCACGGCGCTGCCCGACGCCGCCGATGCGGCCGCCGTGCGTGCGGTCATCGCCGCCGGGCCGCTGCGATAGCCGCTCGGGCGAGCCGGTACGCTCTGCGGCCGTGCGGACGAACTCCGGTCGAGTGGGCGTGTGCGGGTCGGTCAACATGGACGTCTTCGGATACGCGCCGAGGCTGCCGGCGCCCGGCGAGACGATCCTCGGGCGCCGGCTCGCCTACGCGCCGGGCGGAAAGGGCGCGAACCAGGCCGTGGCGGCGCGGCGGATGGGCGCCGAGGTGCGCTTCGTCGGCGCGTGCGGCCGCGACGCGTTCGGCGGCGAGGTGATCGCGGCACTCGCCGCCGACGGGATCGACATCGCCGGCGTCGAGCGCCTCGACCTCCCAACCGGTGTCGCGCTGATCGTGGTCGACGACGCGGGCGACAACCAGATCGTCGCGCTTCCCGGCGCGAACGACCACGTGGCCGCCCCCGATCCGCAGCCCGCCGTGGACGTGTGGGTGACCGAAGGCCAGGTGCCGCCCGCCGTCGCCGCGTCGGTGCTCGATGTCGCGCGCGCGACGGGCGCCTCGACGCTCGTCGTCCCCGCCCCCGCCGGCCTCCTGCCGGCCGACCTCGTGGCGCGGTTCGACGTCGCGGTCGTGAACGAGACCGAGCTCGACGCCCTCGGCGGCCTCCACCCGCCGGCGCTCGTGCTCACGCTGGGAGCGCGCGGCGCCCGCATCCTGCCCGACGGCCGCGACCTTCCGGCGCTGCCGGCGCACGTGGTCGACACGACGGGCGCGGGCGACTGCCTGGCGGGGTCGGTGGCCGCGGCGCTGGCCGAAGGGCAGACGCTCGAGGCGGCCGTGCGGCTCGGGATCGCGGCCGCCTCGATCTGCGTCGAGCGGCCCGGCTGTCAGCCCGCGATGCCCCGCCGCGACGAGGTCGAGGCGCGGCTGCGCTCACAGGGATGAGACCGCCCGGGCCGCTCGGCTCGTCACGCCGTTAGCGCGGGAAGTGCTCGTGCACGGGGAACTCGTGCACCTCCGGGTGGTCAGTCACGCCGATGCCGGCCATCGCCGGTCCGATGCGCTCCTGCGCAAATCGATCGAAGTGGGCCCGCGACTCCCAGAAGTCGAGCACGCCCCAGCCCCCGTCGACCGGGCCCGACGCGTGGAAGATGAGGCCGTCGGGCGGATTTCCGTCCGGGTCGATCGCCGCATTCAGCTTGTCGAACATCTCTGCCGTGCCGCCCTCGAGCTTGAGCCGGATTCCGACTGCCATCGCTGCTCCTTCGGGTTGACCGGAGGAGTCTAGGCCTAACTGACCTTCTTGATCCCGTGCACGGGGCGGCCGAGCGCACGCCACTGGAAGAGGGTCATGATCGGCAGGGTGTCGTCGTAGTAGACGATGCGCGGGTTTCGCCCCACCTGCGCGGCCCGGGCGGCGTGGTCGATCAGGTCGTCGCGGTCGGGGGCGACGATCACGTGGTGGCAGGCGGTCACGTAGGAGAACTCCTCGCCGCACGCGGGGCACGGCCACGGGTCGGTATGGATCGCATACCAGTCGCCGTCCTCGGTGCCGGCGTCCTCGCCGGCGAGGATCTCCTCGAGCTCCTCGACCTCGTAGACGGTTGGTGCCGTGGGCAGGTTCGCCACGCGCTCAGCGTAGCAGCGCCCGAACCCGTCACATCGACTCGGGAGCCTCCACGCCGACGAGGTCGAGCGAGGTCGCCATCACCTGTGCGGTCGCCCGGCAGAGCGCGAGCCGGCTGCGCTCGACGGCCGGCTCGGCCCCGATCACCTTGCACTGCTTGTAGAACTGGTGGAAGGCCTTCGCCGTCTCCTGGGCATAGCCGGCGATCCGGTGCGGCCCGCGCCGGTCGGCGGCCTCGGCGACGAGGTCGGGGAACTCCGCCAGGGCCTTGATCAGCTCGGCCTCGGCCGGCTCGGGCCGCCACGCCGGGTCGGGCTGCGCGGCGCTCCCGCCGGCCCGGCGCAGGATGGCCGCGATCCGGGCGTGCGCGTACTGGCAGTAGTAGACGGGGTTCTCCGAGTTCTGCGTGGTCAGCAGCTCGAGGTCGAGGTCGATCGGCTGGTCGTGTGCCGCGCTGGACGAGCGCGAAGCGGGCGGCGTCGACCCCGATCGCGTCCAGCAGGTCGTCGAGCGTCACGATCCGCCCCGCGCGCTTCGACATCTTGCCGTCGCGCAGGCGCACGAGCTGGTAGATCTGGACGTCGATGCGGTCGGGGTCGTACCCGAGCGCCTCCGCGGCGGCCTTGAGCCGCCCGATGTAGCCGTGGTGGTCGGCGCCGAGCACGTAGACCGCCGTGTCGAACCCGCGCTCGAGCTTGTCGACGATGTAGGCCAGGTCGCCGGCGACGTACGTGAAGGTGCCGTCCGATCGCTCGAGGACGCGGTCCTTGTCGTCGCCGAACGTGGTCGACCGCAGCCAGACGGCTCCGTCGGCCTCGAACACGTGCCCGCCCGCTCGGACGCGCTCGATCGCACGGTCGACCGCGCCGCTCTCGTACAGCGAGCGCTCGAGGAACCAGGTGTCGAACGAGCACCGAAACCGGGCCAGCGTCGCCCGGATGCGGCCGATCATGGCATCGGTGCCGGCCCGTGTCCATGCCGCGGTGTCCGCGTCCGGGTCGAGCCCGAGCCCGGCCGCGACCTCGGCCACATACTCCCCCTGGTAGCCGTCGGCCGGCGGCTCCTCGCCTCGCGCCCGGGCGCGCAGGGATTCCCCGAAGAGGTCGACCTGCCGGCCGGCGTCATTGAAGTAGTACTCCCGCCCGACGTCGTGGCCGGCGAACTCGAACAGCCGCGCCAGGCTGTCGCCGTAGGCGGCGTTACGGGCGGTGGCCACGGTCACCGGGCCGGTGGGATTGCCCGAGACGTACTCGACCTGCACCCGCTGCGGCCGGGCCGCCGCGCCCGACCCGTACCGCGGCCCCTGCTCGAGCACCCGTCCGACGGCGTCGCGATACCAGGCGGCGGACACGCGCAGGTTGAGGAAGCCCGGCCCGGCGACCTCGATCGACGCGATGTGCTCCGACGCGACCTCGGCGGCGATCCGCGCGGCGATGTCGCGCGGCGGCGCCCGCAGCGGCTTGGCGAGCTGCAGCGCCACCGCCGTCGCGTAGTCGCCGTGATCGGGATCGGCCGGCCGGTCGAGCCGAACGGGGACGCCGTCGCCGCCGACAGCGGCGACCGCCCGCCCGACGGCGGCGGCGAGTTCGTCCACGGGGCTCGCGCTCATGCGGTGGATCGTAACCTTGGTAGGGTGCGGGCATGGACGACGACGCGCCCGCCGAGCGCCATCTGAACATCCACTTCTCGCCCGAGATCATGGCGGGCGTCTACGCGAACTTCGCGAACGTGAGCCACTCCGACTACGAGTTCACGGTCACCTTCGCCCGCGTCGACCACGAGGTGGAGGACGAGGAGGTGCCCGGCGTGGTCGTCGCGCGCGTCAACCTGTCGCCGCGGTTCATGAAGGAGCTCATCGACGCGATGGGCGACAACTACTCCAAGTGGCAGACCAAAGAGGGGATCAAGAACCTGCCCGAGTTCGACGGCCCCGGCGACAGCTGACCGCGGTCGGTAGATTGCGCGGGTGAAGGTCGCGGTCATCTCGGATGTGCACGCCAACCTGCCCGCGCTCGAGGCGGTTCTGGCGTTCATCGAGGCCGATGCCGCCGACGAGCTCTGGTGCCTCGGCGACCTGACGGGCTACGGCGCCGAGCCCGGCCCGTGCCTGGACATCGTGCTCGACCGCGCCGACATCTGCCTGGCCGGAAACCACGACATGGTCGTCACCGGCGAGATCGAGATCATCATGTTCTCGTCGGACGCCCGCCGAGCCGCCGAGTGGACACGGGAGGTGCTCGACGCCGACGCCCTGCGCCGGCTCGGGGAGCTGCGCCCCGAAGGCGAGCGCCACGGCGTCGAGCTCTACCACGGCAGCATCCGCGACCACGTGTGGGAGTACGTGATCGACGACCGCACCGCGGCGAACTGCCTCGAGCAGCAGCAGTCGCGCCTGAGCATGGTCGGCCACAGCCACGTCCCGCTCGCGTACGGCTACGCGGGCGAGAAGTTCCTCGGCGGCCTGGCCGGGGCCGACACGACGCTCGAGACGCTCCCCGGTCCGTTCCTCCTGAACCCCGGCTCCGTCGGCCAGCCGCGTGACGGCGATCCCCGCGCCGCCTACATGCTCATCGACACCGAGTCGGGCGTGGCCCAGTGGCGGCGGGTGGACTACGACGTGCAGGCGGCGCAGCGGGCGATTCGCGACGCGGGCCTGCCTCTGCGGCTCGGCGCCCGCCTGGCCGAGGGCCGCTAGGCCTCGACGACTGCCGCGGCCGCGGCTGCGGCGGCGATCTCCGACGGCCGGCCACGGCCCACGTGGTAGCCGTCGCGCGTGAGCTCGGCGACCACGCTCTCGCGCGCCTTGTAGATGCGCCACTTGACCGTCGCGAGCGTCGTCTCGAGCGCCTCGGCGATCTCGGCATAGCTCAGACCGACGACGTCACGCAGGAGCAGCGCCATCTTCAGATCGAGGTTCAGGTGGCCGATCGCCTCCCAGACGGCGTCCATGCTCTCGCTCGGCTCGACAGGCGCAACCGACAGGTGCAGCTGCGGCGCCGAGGTGAGCTCGACCGTCGGCCGGCCGCGGCGCTCGCGCGCCCGCAGCTCGTCCACGACGCGGTGCTTTGCGACCTGGAACAACCAGGTTGTGAACTGGCACCGCGCGTCGAAGCCCGGCAGCGCCTGGTAGACGCGCAGGAAGACCTCCTGGCACATGTCCTCGGCCAGGGCGCGGTCGCCGCTCAGGATCCGGGCGATGTAGTTGAAGAGCGGCGTCTCGTACTGCCGCACGATCAGCGCGAACGCCCGCTCGTCACCACGGCGGGCAAGGCGGAGCACGTTGGGATCGGGCTGCGGTAGGGCCAATGGGTGAAGCGTTGGTTACGAGAACCAGAGCGAGTATAGACATTCGCCCACATGGTGCTGGTGTCTTTACGCACCGTCCTCCATAGGACGGTCTACCCGATCAGCGACCGTCCGCTCATCACGTCCGGCTGGGCGACGCCGAGCAGCCCAAGCACGGTCGGCGCCACGTCGGCCAGCCGCCCGCCGTCGCGCAACTCCACGCCGTGGCGCGTGACGATGAACGGCACCTGGTTCGTCGTGTGGGCGGTGTTCGGCGAGCCGTCGGGGTTCAGCATCACCTCGGCGTTGCCGTGATCGGCGGTGATGAGGCAGACCCCGCCGCGTGCGTCGACCGCCGCGACGACCCGCGCCAGGCAGCGGTCGGCGGTCTCCACCGCCGCGACCGCGGCGGGGATGACGCCGGTATGGCCGACCATGTCCGGGTTCGCGAAGTTGACGAGCCCGAAGCGCACGCCCGGCTCGGCCAGCCGCGCGCAGAAGATGTCCGCGACGCCCTCGGCGCTCATCTGCGGCGCGAGGTCGTACGTCGCCACGTCCCGCCGCGACGCCACGAGTTCCCACACCTCGCCCTGCTGGCGCTCCTCGGAGCCGCCGTCGAAGAAGTAGGTCACGTGGGCGTACTTCTCGGTCTCGGCCGCGTGCACCTGGTCGAGGCCGGCCGCCGCGAGCGTCGAGGCGAGCACGTCGTGCAGCGACTCGCTCGGGAAGGCGACCGGCGCGTGGATGTCCTCGGCGTACTCGGTCATCTGCACGAGAAACGGCAGCGGCGGATCGGCGCCGCGGTCGAACTCCGCGAAGCCGGGGTCGATCAGCGCCCTGGTCAGCTCGCGGGCGCGGTCGGGGCGGAAATTGAAGAACACGGCAGTGTCGCCCTGCCGGATCCGGCCCTGGGCGGGGTCGCCGATCACGATCGGCTGGATGAACTCGTCAGTCTCGCCCTCGGCGTAGCGGGAGCGCAGGGCCGCCACCGGGTCGTCCGCCTGCGCGCCGACGCCGTGGACGATGGCGTCGTAGGCGCGCTTGACGCGGTCGAAGCGGCGGTCGCGGTCCATCGCGTAGTAGCGCCCGCAGACCGTCGCGATGCCGGGGATGCCCTCGAGGTAGCCCGCGCCGCCCGTGGGCGACGTGTCGCGGCCGTCGGTGAAGGCGTGCACGTGGACGTGCTCCACGCCCTGGCGGCCGGCCAGCTCCTGCAGCGCCTGCAGGTGGCGCAGATGGCTGTGAACGCCGCCGTCGGAGACGAGGCCGAGCAGGTGCAGCGCGCCCTTGCGGCCACGCGCGCACGCATCGACGAGCACCGGGTTCTCGAAGAACGCGCCCGTCTCGATGTCCTCGTCGATGCGCACGAGATCCTGGCGCACCACCCGACCGGCGCCCAGGTTGGTGTGACCGACTTCGGAGTTGCCCATCTGGCCGACGGGCAGGCCGACCGCGCGCCCCGACGCATCGAGCCGCGTGTGCGGGTACGCCGCCTCGAGCCCGTCGAACACGGGCGTCGACGCGAGCTCGACTGCGTTTCCCGGGCCGGGCGGGGCGATCCCCCACCCGTCGAGGACCACGAGACAGACGAGCGGCTCGCTCATTCCCCGGCAGCCGCGACGATCGCCGCGAAGTCATCGGCGTCGAGGGCGGCGCCGCCGATCAGGCCGCCGTCGATGTCGGGCTCCGCAAACAGCTCGGCCGCATTGCCCGGCTTGACGCTGCCGCCGTACTGGATCCGCACCTGCGCTCCCGCGCCGTGCACGCCGTCGACCAGGCCGCGAATGAAGGCGTGGGCCGCCTGGGCGATCGCCGGCGTCGCGGTCAGCCCGGTGCCGATCGCCCACACCGGCTCGTACGCGATCGTCGTCGCCGCCACCTGAGCGCCGCTGAGGCCGTCGAGCCCGGCCCGCAGCTGCCGCTCGAGCACGATCTCGGTGAGAGCTGCCTCGCGCTCCTCGGCGGTCTCGCCGACGGCGAGGATCACCCGCAGACCCGCCGCGTGGGCACGCAGCACCTTCTCGTTCACGCCCTGGTCGGTCTCGCCGAAGAGCTGCCGCCGCTCCGAGTGGCCGACAAGGACACCGTCGACGCCCGCGGCGAGCAGCATCCCGGCCGACACCTCGCCGGTGAACGCGCCCGCCTCGGCCTGGTGCATGTTCTGGGCGTAGACCGCGATGCCGCTGCCCGCTGCGGCCCGCACCGTCTCGGAGAGCGCCGTGTAGGCCGGACAGACGGCGACGTCGACTCCCGCCGGGACGCGTCCCGCAAGCGCCTCGACGAAGGCTGCCGCCTCGGCAGCGGTCTTGTGCATCTTCCAGTTGCCCGCGACGAACGGCCGCCGGCTCACGCGGCGGCCTCGAGCGCGGCCACGCCGGGGAGCGTGCGGCCCTCGACGAGCTCGAGCGCGGCGCCGCCGCCGGTCGAGACATGAGTGATGCGGTCGGCGACCCCAGCGACGTTGACCGCGGCAACGGAGTCGCCGCCGCCGACCACCGAGACGGCGCCGGACGCCGCGACGGCCTCGGCCACGGCCACCGTGCCGCGTGCGAACGGCGCCAGCTCGAAGACGCCCATCGGCCCGTTCCAGAACACCGTCCGCGCGCCGGCCAGGTGCCGGCCGTAGGCGGCGATCGTCTCGGGGCCGATGTCGAGCCCCATCCAGCCGCTCGGGATGGCCTCGACGGACACCGTACGGGTGGCGGCATCGGCGGCGAACCGGTCGGCGACGACCACGTCCGTCGGCAGCACGAGCTCGCAGCCGCGTTCGCCTGCGTCTGCGCGGGCGCGGCGGGCCGTCTCCTGGCCTTCGGCGTCCTCGTGCCGCGACTCACCGACGTCGAGACCGGCCGCGGCCAGGAACGTGAACGCCATCGCGCCGCCGATCAGGATCGTGTCGGCGAGCTGCGTGAAGCGATCGATCACGCCGATCTTGTCGGCGACCTTGACGCCGCCGAGCACCACCACGAATGGGTGCTCGGGCGCGTCGAGCAGGCGGTGGAATGCGTTCAGCTCGGCCTCGAGCAGGAGGCCCGCCGCGGCGGGCAGCAGGTGGGCCACGGCCTCGGTCGACGCGTGGGCGCGGTGCGCCGAGCCAAACGCGTCGTTCACGTACAGGTCGGCCATGGCCGCGAGCTCCGCCGCCATCGCCGGATCGTTCTTGGTCTCGCGCGGGTCGAAGCGCAGGTTCTCGAGCAGCCGCAGCGGCCCCTGCTCCTGGTCGAACGCGACCGGCTCGCCGAGGAGCTCGGCCATGCGGTCGGCCACGGGACGCAGCGAGAGCGCCGGTACGACCTCGCCCTTCGGCCGGCCCAGGTGCGAGCAGACGACAACCTCGGCGCCGTGCTCGCGCAGGTAGCGGATCGTCGGCAGCGCGGCCCGGATCCGGGAGTCGTCGGTGATCCGGGTGCCGTCGAGCGGCACGTTCAGGTCGGCGCGGACGAGCACGCGCTTGCCCTCGACGGGCAGGTCGCGGACGCTCTTCACGCGACCTTTTGGATCACGTCGGCCACGCGGCACGAGTAACCCCACTCGTTGTCGTACCACGAGACGACCTTGACCAGGTTGCCGTTCACCATCGTGAGGCCGGAGTCGAAGATCGAGCTGAACGAGTCGCCGACGATGTCGCTCGAGACGAGCGGATCCTCGCTGTACTTGAGAATGCCGGTGAGCGACCCGGTGTCGGCGGCGGCCTTGAACGCGGCGTTCACCTCGTCGCGGGTGGTCTCGCGCCCGACCTGGACGACCAGATCGGTGGCCGACCCATCGGTGACGGGGACGCGCATCGCGATCCCGTCGAGCTTGCCCTTCATCTCGGGGATGACGAGCCCGATCGCCTTGGCTGCGCCGGTCGACGTCGGGATCACGTTCACCGCAGCGGCCCGGGCGCGGCGATAGTCCTTGTGCACGGCGTCGAGGATCTGCTGGTCCTGGGTGTAGGCGTGCGTCGTCGTCATGAACCCGCGCTCGATGCCGAACGTGTCGAGGAGCACCTTCGCGAGCGGCGCGAGGCAGTTCGTCGTGCACGAAGCGTTGGAGATGATGTGGTGCGTGCCGGCGTCGTACTGGTCGTCGTTCACGCCGATGCACATCGTGATGTCGGGGTCGGTGGCGGGGGCGCTGATGATGACCTTGCGGGCGCCGGCCTCGAGGTGCTTCGAGGCGCCCTCGCGTTTGGTGAAGAGACCGGTCGACTCGACGACCACCTCGACCCCCATGTCCTTCCACGGCAGGTCGCCCGGGTTTCGCTCGGACAGCACCCGCACCTCGTGGCCGTCGACGACCAGGGCGCCCTCGCGAGCCTCGACCACACCGTGGAAGCGGCCGTGAACGGTGTCGTAGCGCAGGAGGTGCGCGGCGATCGGCGGGTCCATCAGATCGTTGATTGCCACGATCTCGTAGCCGGAGCCGCGTTCCCGGGCCGCCCGGAACACGTTTCGGCCGATGCGCCCGAAACCGTTGATGGCCACACGTACGCTCATCGCTCTCCCCCGTCGGTCGCAGTTCGGCCAATACTAGCCGCGGATCCGCACGGTTTCGGCTCGGCGCGCGGGCGCCGGGCCGGGGGGAGTCATCGCGGGTGACCGGCAGAATCGGGCAGCGTCAGATGGGGTCTGGATCCGTCGCGCGGGGGATGCCGGTCACCCGCGAACACCTTCATCATGATCGGGTATGACCCGAATTCGAGCGACCCCCGATCGGGGGAATTCATTATGAAACTGTTAGTGAATTCTGATGGGGTCCTCGGCGTGGGCGCTTCGCGCCGGTGGTAGGCTCCGGCGCCGTCCATGGCCCAACGCCGATTCAGGCATCCCAACGAGAGCGCCAAGAACCGGCTCGTCTACCGGACGTTCGAGGCTGCCCTGCGCGACGCCGCCTCCCGCTACGCCCGCGGCCGGATGATCGACGTCGGCGGCGGCCGCAAGCCGTGGCAACCCGTCTTCGCGCCGTACGTCACCGAGCACCTGTGCGTCGACCACGTCGAGAAGGACGACGCCCGCGGCGCGACGGTCGACGTCATCGCAACGGCCTATGACGTCCCGCTGCCCGACGGCGACGCCCAGACGCTGCTCCTGACCGAGGTGCTCGAGCACCTCGAGCGACCGGCCGACGCCCTCGCCGAATGCTTCCGCCTCCTTGCGCCCGGCGGCCACATCATCGCCACCACCCCGCTCTTCTGGCACATCCACGACACACGCGACTTCTTCCGGTACACCCCGCAGGGGCTGCGCTACCTGTTCACGGAGGCCGGCTTCGAGGTCGTCGAGCTGCGGCCGCTCGGCGGCCTGTGGTCGACGGTCGCGATCGAGGTCAGCTACGGCCTCGAGAAGTACCGGCGGCCGTGGTCGGCAGCCGTCGTGGACGCAACGTGCAGCTCCATGCAGTGGCTGGCCGTGCGCTGGGAGCGCGTCGACCGCCAGCCCAAGTTCAGCTGGAACCACCTGATCGTGGCCCGGAAGCCGGCGTAGCCAGCATCAGCCGCCGCATCCGGCCCGCGACGGCCGCCTTGGAGAGCGGCGGGCGGGCGGCGCGCCCGAGCTCGGCGAGCGACAGATCCGGGTGTCCGAGCCGCAGCTCGGCGACGCGCCGAAGCTCCGGGTCGAGGGCGTCGATGTCGAGCGTCGCGATGGTGCTCGCCTGGACGCGGGCGGCGCTGCCCTGCCGGGCGAGGTTCGCCTCGTCGCAGTTGGTGGCGCGGTTCACGCGCTCGCGGGTGCGGCTGATGACCTCGGCTTCGTCCAGGCTCAGCACGGCGTCGTGGGCGCCCATGTGCGCCAGGAGCTCCCGGATCGTCGGCTTGCCCTTGGCGTAGGCGACCGCGTGGCCGCGGCGAGCGCTCACCTGCAGGTCGATGCCGTCGGCGCGCGCCACCCTGCGCACGAGCGCCGCGCCCTCGGGCTCGGGCGCGCGGATCTCGAGGTGCCCCGGCGCCCGTGGCGCCGAGACCGAGCCGGCGGCGATGAACGCCCCGCGCAGGTACGCCGCGCGGCAGCAGCGGCGCTGGAGCACTCGCCCCGGCGGCTCGGGCAGCGGCGCGAGGGCCGTCGAGAGCACCCCGATCTCGTGCAGCAGCTGCAGGCTGCGGTCGCCGTGCAGCCGCACGAGCACGCGCGTCGACCGTCCGAAGCGCGGCTCGCGGAAGCTCACGAGCTGGCCGTCGCCACCCAGCTCGCGCACGAGCGTGAAGGCCAGCCGCGCGGCGGCCGGGTCGCCGAGCTCGGCCCGCACGGCCACCCCGTCGCCGCTCAGCTCCAGCGTGCCGCTGTGGCGGAAGATGCCGCACAGGAGCGCAATCCGGCAGCAGTGCCGCTGCGGCGGCCGTTCGGTCAGCTCGCGCCGCGCCAGCTCGCCGAACGCCGACCTCGGGCTCACGCCGGCACCCGTCCGCGCCGGGCGAGCCGCACCAGCAGCCGCGCGAGCCGGTCGGGGTCGTGCTGCCACTCCCCCGCGAGCCGGCCGCCGACGACATGCACGCCCAGGCGGCGCAGGCCGCCGCGGTCGACCGGCACCGGCGTGCCGAACTCGGCCCGGTTGCGGCTGACGACGACCGTGTCGACCAGGCCCGCGCCGACGTGATCGAAGATGCGGCTCACGTGGTCGGATGCGCGATAGCCGTCGGTCTCGCCCGGCTGCTGAAGCAGGTTGCAGACGTAGATGCGCGGGACGTTCGCGGCGCGCACGGCCTCGGCGATACCGGGCACGAGCAGGGGTGGAAGCGTGCTCGTGAACAGGCTGCCCGGGCCCATCACGATCGCCTCGGCGCGGGCGATCGCCTGCAGGGCGCGCGGATGCGCCGTGGGGCCGGGAGGGTCGAGCCGCACGTGCTCGCACTGCGCTCCGTCGGCCGCGAGCGCGGTCTCGCCGTGGACCTCGCGGCCGTCGGCGAACCGGGCCACGAGCTCGACCATGTCGACGGTGCTCGGCACGACCCGGCCGGCCACGGCGAGCACTCTGGCCGACTCCGACACCGCCTGGTCGAAGCTCCCGAGCAGCTCGGTGAGCCCCGCCAGGAACAGGTTGCCGAAGCTGTGCCCGGCCAGCTCGCCGGTGGTGAAGCGGTGCTGGAAGAGCTGGCCGACGAGCGACTCGTCCTCGGCGAGGGCCACCAGGCAGCTGCGCACGTCGCCGGGCGCCGGCATGGTGAAGTCGCGCCGGATCCGGCCGCTCGAGCCGCCGTCGTCGGTCGTCGTCACGACGGCGGTTACGTCGGCCATGCGCTTGAGGCCGCGCAGGATCATGCTGAGGCCGGTGCCGCCGCCGAGGCAGACGACCCGAACGCCGCCGCGGCGCCGGTTGTGCAGGACGGGCGAGTCGTCCGGCGGCTCGGGCAACAGGGGCATCCGGTGAGGTTAGCCCGCGTCAGTCGGTGCGATGCAGCGCCGCGTAGACGCCGCGGCCGACCTTCGCCGGCATCCCGGGCACCGACTCGAGATCGTCGCGGGTCGCGTTCACGAGCTCGTCGGCCGTCCTGAAGCGCTGCATCAGCAGCCGCCGCCGGGCCGGGCCGACGCCGGGCAGGCTGTCGAAGATCGAGTCGACGCTCGCCTTCGCGCGGCGCTGGCGGTGGAACCCGACGGCGAAGCGGTGCGCTTCGTCGCGCACGCGCTGCAGGAGCTGGAGCCCGGCGGAGTTGCGGTCGAGCACGATCGATGCCGAGCGGCCGGGGACGAACACCTCCTCCGCCCGCTTGGCCAGCGAGATCACGGCCACCCGCGGCAGCTCGAACCCGGCCATCGCCTCGACGGCCGCCCCCAGCTGACCCTTGCCGCCGTCGATCACGACGAGGTTGGGCACGGTGGCGAAGCTGCGGTCGTAGTCGTCGGCCTCGACCGACGTCATCCGCGCGAACCGCCGCCCGACGGCCTCGGCGATCATCGCGAAGTCGTCCTGGCCGGCGCTGTGGCGGATCGCGAACTTGCGGTAGTCCGACTTCTTGGCGACCGCGTCCTCGAACACCGACATCGACGCGACCGGGTTTGACTCGCCCAGGTTGGAGATGTCGAAGCACTCGATCCGCAGCGGGAGCACCTCGAGGTTCAGCGCCTCGCGCAGCTCCTCGAGCGCCTCGATCCGCCGTGCCCGGGTGCGCTCGCGCATCAGCGAGTCGTGTTCGAGCGCGAGCTCGGCGTTGCGCGTGGCCAGGTCGGCCAGGCGGCGCTTCTCGCCGCGCTGGGCGGTGCGCACCTCGACGGTCGCCCCCCGGCGCTCGCCCAGGAACGCCTCGAGCAGGTCGGCATCCTCGAACGACCGCGGCACGACCACCTGGCCCGGGATCGCCACCTGGCCCCCGTAGTACTCGAGGGCGAACCCCCACAGGACGTCCGACGGCGTCGTCTCGGCGACGTTCTCGAGGTAGAAGCCATGGCGGTCGGACAGCCGGCCGTCGCGCAGGTGGAAGAGCTGCACGTTGGCGGTGTCGTCGCTGCACGCGACGCCGAGGATGTCGGCCGACCCCATGCTGCGCCGGTCGGCCACCTGGCGCTCGGACAGGTGCCGTACCGCCATCAGCCGGTTGCGATAGCGGGCCGCGTCCTCGAATTCGTGCTCGTTGGCGGCGCGCTTCATCTCGCCCTCGAGCCGCTTCTCGAGCGGGCGCACGCGGCCCGAGAGGAACTCGACGACGCTGTCGATCACCGTGGCGTAGTCGTCGCGGCTGATGTAGCCGACGCAGGGCGCCGCGCAACGGCCGATGTGGTAGTCGAGACAGGGGACGCCCGACCGCCTCCCGGGCTGCGGCCCTTCGCAGGGCCGATACGGGAACACTCGATTCAGGACGTCGAGCGTCTCGCGCACCTTCTTCGCGCTCGCGTAGGGGCCGAAGTAGAGCACCCCCTTGCGGTGCCGCTCGCGGGTGAACATCACCCGCGGGTACTCGTCGCCGACCGTGACCGCGATGTAGGGGTAGGACTTGTCGTCGCGCAGGCGGATGTTGAAGGCCGGCCGGTGCCGCTTGATCAGGTTCTGCTCGAGCAGCAGCGCCTCGGTCTCGGAGTCGGCGGCGACGAACTCGATCTCCTCGATCCGCTCGACGAGTCCCGCCGTCTTCACGGTCGCATGCAGGTCGCGGCGGAAGTACGAGCTCACGCGCTTGCGCAGCGACTTGGCCTTGCCGACGTACAGCACCTCGCCCTCGCCGCCCCGGAACAGATACACCCCGGGCTGGTCCGGGAGGGAGCGCAGCTGGGCATCGAGGCGCCGGCTGCGCTCACTCTTGGCGACGGCGGACATGGCATCCATCGTAGCCCTGGGCTCCCCGGCGTCTGCACCCAGGTTTGGATCCAAACGCTGCTAGGATCGTATCCACTCGACCAAGGGGGATCCCGTGTCAGAACTCGACGGAATGCTCGCGGCGAACCGCGACTTCCAGAGCGACTTCAAGGCCGGAGACGCGCCGATGCCGCCGGCACGCAAGGTGGCGATCGTGACCTGCATGGACGCCCGCATCCACCCCGAGCAGGCGCTCGGCCTTGCGATCGGCGACGCCCACATGATCCGCAACGCCGGCGGGCGCGTGTCCGACGACGCGCTGCGATCGCTCGTGATCTCGTCGCGCCTTCTGGGCACGAACGAGTTCGCGGTCATCCACCACACCGACTGCGGCATGGTGACGTTCACGAACGACGACCTGCGCCGCAAGCTGCTCGACGAGACGGGCGAGGACACGTCGCACATCGACTTCCTTCCGTTCCCCGATCTGGAGCAGAGCGTCCGTGACGACGTCGCCGCCATCCTGGCGTCGCCGCTCATCGACGACAGCATCCCGGTGTCGGGCTACATCTACAGCGTCCGCACCGGCGGCCTCGACCAGGTCGTCGCGCCGACGACCGCTGCGGCCGCCGCCAGAGCCTAGAACGGGTTCAGCGCCTGTACCACCGAGCGGCCGGCGTCGACGACGGCGCCGGCAGCTCGGCTGGCCTTGGCGCGCACCCAGCCGGCTGCGGTGCGGATGCCGCCCGCAAGCCACGCGTGCTCGCGGTAGATGCACCCTCCGGCGAGGAAGACGGCCCCGATGACGATCAGGGCCACCCCGACGGGCGGCACCTCGGCACTCCCCGCGCCGAGGACGATCAGATCGCTCCCCACGGTCATGGCGCCGATCGAGGTCAGGGCGGTGCTCGCGGCCTGCGCCCCGTACCAGATCTGGTCGTCGCGCCTGCGGGCGGTGTAGGCCTGCCAGCCGTAGATGCCCGCGAACAGGAGGCCCATCGGGATCGCCGCCCGCGCGACCCAGAGTGACGGCCCGTCCAGGACGAGGCCGCCCCCGAGGCCGTGGAGCAGGGCCGCGGTGCCGTCCCAGACCGCCCCGAAGAACGCGGAGGCGTCCTGCACGTGCCGGTTGGGGGCGAACGTCGCCACCCCCGCGAGCCCGAATCGGCTCACGTTGCGGAACCCGGCCGCCGCCTGCACGGGCGTGCGGCCACCGGCATGCTCGAGCTGCTCCGCCCCGCGCTCGAGCCCCTTGCCAACGGTGTCGACGATGCCGGCCACGTCCACTCCGCCGCCGGCATCGGGCGCGGCGCCGGCGGCCGGCGCAACGGCGGGCGTCGCCGCCGGAAGGGGCAGCAGCCGGACCGACGACGAGAACCCGGTCAGTCCGCTCCCGGAGGCGGAGCGGAGCACAAGCGCACCGGCCGACGGGTCGCCGACGGCGTCGCCGAGGGCCGCGGCCAGGTCGCCGGGGTGGCGCCGCATCGCCCGCGCGAGGGCGGCTGCCGCGGTGTCCGGATCGCGGGCAAGGCCCAGCCGCAGCTCGGCGGCGAGCGCGTCGGGCGGCACCTGGTGGGCGCGGGCGGCAGCCTCGACGGCGGGATCGCCGGCCGCCCCCGCCGACGCGTCGGGCATCAGCCTGGCGAAGCCGTCCCAGCCGCCGGCGGCGAGCGGCTCGAACCGCACCTGGGCGCCCGTGTGCGGCGCAACCACGACGGTTCCGTCGCCCACGTACATGCCCACGTGGTCGGGCGCACCCGAGCGCGCCCCGACGAAAACGAGGTCGGAGGGCGCCAGCGCCGCCGCGGGCTCGGGGCGGGCCATCCGCCACAGCTCGGCGGCGGTCGGCCGCCCCGGCAGCGGCGTCCCGGCGGCCGCGTAGGCGTAGTCGATCAGGCCCGAGCAGTCGAAGCCGCCCTCGGCCCGGCTCTCGCCGCCCCACACGTACGGCCACCCCACCTGCGCCTCGGCGGCTGCGACGGCAGCGAGCGGCCCGCGGCCGCCGTGCAAGTCGATCGGCCGGAAGCTCCCGGTGGGGAGCGTCGCCGCAAACTGCACCCCGGCTCGCGCACGCGACTGCACCACCCGGTGCTGGACGCCGGCGCCCGGTGCCGACCCGTCGACCACGACGGCCACGGTCACGTCGACGGCCCGCGGCACCGCGCCCGTGCGGATCACGCGTACCGAGACGAGGCGCGCACCGTTTGCGTGCAGCCGACCCGGCGGCCGTACGCCTGAGCTCCGCCACCGGCGCACCGGGATCGGCGCCGAGCCGTTTCGCCGCAGCGATCGCCGCCAGGTCGGCCGCACGCTGGGCGTGGCCTCCGCCGACGGCGACCTGGCTCAGATAGCCCAGCACGACGCCGCCGAGCATCACCAGGGTCACGGCCGCGACGAGCGCCACCGAGATCTGCCCGCGCTCGCTCACGGCAGGCCCGCCCGCGCAACGGCATCGGCGCTCCCCGGCAGCCCCGCGAGCGAGACGTGAACCGTCACCTCGAGCGTCCGCCCGTGCCTGCGGATGTCCGCGTCGTGGCGCAGCCGGGCCGGGATGGGTCGCCCCTCGGCCACCATCACCGCCGCCTGATCGGCGATGCCCTGGGCCCGGCCCTGCGCCGCCCACAGCACGAGCAGCGCGTGCACGCTGAGGGCGACCACGGCGACGAGTCCTGCGAGCGCAACGAGCTCGATCGTCGCCTGGCCGCGCTCGTCCTTCACTGACGCCCCGCGACGGCGGATGCCGAGACGTGGGCCGCGAAGCCCGGCAGCACGGCCGGGATGTGCACGCGGACCGTCACATCGCCCGACGTGCGCCGGATGACGGCGCCCGAGCGCATGCCGGCGGGCAGGGCGGCGAGCGCCGCCGGCCCCGGTGCCGCGCCGGCCAGTGCCGCCCGAGCCCCCGCGCGGGCGGCACTCTCTGCGGACACGAGCGCCCATCCGGCCACGGCCGCCTGCCACGCCGCGGCGATCAGGACGAGCAGCGCGGGGACGAGCACGACCATCTCGATGCTCGCCTGCCCGCGCTCGGTTTGCGTCCGTGAGCTCACGCGCTCAAGGTTGGCCTCTCGGCCGTCACGGAACAACGGCCGCCACGTTGCGAGAGTGTCAGGAAACCCCTGCTACGATCGATGCAGATGAGCGAGAACGGCGCCCAACCCAACAACTCCGCGGGCGAGGATCGCCAGTTCGTGCACTTCTCGTTCTACAAGCTCGACCCCGCCTGGCGGCGGCTCCCGGAGGCCGAGCAAGAGGCGTCGCGAGCCGAGCTGGCCGCCACCGTCGAGTCGTTCGGCGAGCGGTTCGCGCTGCGCTCCTACACCGTCGCCGGCCTGCGCCCGGACGCCGACTTCATGCTGTGGAAGGTGTCGGAGCGGCTCGAGGACTTCCAGGAGCTCGGCACCGCCATCACGTCAACGGCGATGGGTGGCTATCTCGAGACGCCGTACGCCTACCTGTCGATGACCCGCCGTTCCCAGTACGTCAAGGGCGAGGGCCGCTCGATGCACAAGCGCGGCCGGATCATGTGGAACCCCGACTCGAAATACCTGCTGATCTACCCGATGGTGAAGACGCGGGCCTGGTACCAGCTGTCCAAGCCGGCGCGGCAGGGGATCATGAACGAGCACATCGCCGCCGGCCACCAGTTCCCGACGGTGAAGATCAACACGACCTACTCGTTCGGGATCGACGACCAGGAGTTCGTGGTCGCCTTCGAGACCGACTTCGTCGGCGACTTCCTCGACCTGATGATGACCCTCCGCGAGACCGAGGCGAGCCGCTACACCGAGCGCGACACGCCGATCTTCACGTGCATCTCGTGCTCGGTCACCGACGCGCTGCGCTCGCTCGGCGGCACGTCGGCCGTGCTGCTCGCCGGCGACTGAACGCCACCCCCTCGGGGGATGGAGGTCTACCGCAACCTGCGTAACCGTGGGTTGTAGGAGCCCCTCTTCCAAGGATGGAATGCATGAGACGTGTCGTTCTGCTGCCGCTGGTCGCTGCCCTGCTGGGCGCCGCCGCCCTCCCGACCGCGGCGCAGGCGCAGAGCCGCCCGGCGTGCGCCAACCCGGCGCCCGGGATGATGCGCTGCTTCGCCCAGATCGAGACCGGCACCGTGCAGCCGCTCGTCGCAGTCGCGCCGTTCGCCCTGCCGTCCGGCTACGGGCCGGCGCAGTTCCACGGCGCCTACGCGCTGCCGAAGGACACGCCGCTCGCCGCCGGCTCGAAGACCACGCGCAAGAAGCAGACGATCGCGATCGTCGACGCCTACAGCTCGCCGACGGCATTCGCCGACCTGACGACGTTCGACACCATGTTCGGCCTGCCCAAGTTCCCGCGCTGCACCACGAAGGTGACGACGGCCTGCTTCCAGGCGATGAACCAGACGGGCGGCACCACGCTGCCGACATCGGGTGTGCCGTCGGGCTGGGACGTCGAGATCTCGCTCGACGTGCAGGCGTCCCATGAGATCTGCGAGAACTGCAAGATCCTGCTGGTCGAGGCCAACTCGTCGTCGCTCTCCGACCTCGGCACCGCGGTCGATACCGCCGTCGCCAAGGGCGCGAACGTCGTCTCGAACAGCTACGGCTCCTACACGACGCAGTCGCTGTCGCTCGGCGTCGGCGACTATTCCCACCCGGACCACGCGATCGTCGTGTCGGCCGGAGACAGCGGCTTCGGCCCGGCCTATCCCGCCGACCTGAACACGGTCGTGGCGGTCGGCGGCACGAACCTCCAGCTTGGCGCCGGCAACACCTATGGCGGCGAGACGGTCTGGAACAACGGCCCCGGGCAGGACGCCACCGGCAGCGGCTGCGACAACGCATCGGCGGCGCGGGCCTGGCAGACGGCCCTGTCGGACTGGGCGAGCACCGGCTGCGGCAGCTTCCGGGCCATGAACGACGTCTCCGCGGATGCCGATCCGAACACCGGTGCGGCCGTCTACGACTCGGCCTACGGCTGGATGCAGGTCGGCGGCACGAGCCTGGCCGCCCCGATCATCGCCGGCGTCTACGGCCTGGCCGCCAACGCCGGCACCGCCGGCTACCCGGCCTCGATCCCCTACGCGCACACGGCGTCGCTGCACGATGTGACGAGCGGCAACGACCTGCCGGGGAACGCGAGCCTGAACTGCTCTGCCGCCCTGGAGTGCAACGCCGGCGTCGGCTACGACCTGCCGACCGGCCTCGGAACGCCGAAGGGGATCGCCGGCTTCTAGCTCACGCCGGCCGCGCCCATTCGGCGAAGGCCTCGATGCCGGCGACGACGTGCCCGAAGCGGAGCGAGCGGTAGAGGTCGAACGTGTGCTGCCCTCCGGGCAGCTCGGCGTACGCAACGGGATTCGACGAGACCGCCCGCAGCACGCTCACGAATTCGCGGGCGTCCGCGGCGGGCACCAGCATGTCCCGATCGCCGTGGGCGACGAAGAACGGGGGCGCGTCGGGCCGGACGTACGCGAGCGGCGATGACGCCTGGCCGGGATCGCCGCCGTGGTAGCCGCCGTAGTAGGTGTAGAGGCAAACGGCGGCGGTGACCGTCGTGTCGGCGTCCTCGAACCCCGTCTGGAAGCGCGGATCGTTCGGCGTGAGGGCGGCCGTTGCGGCAAGGTTCCCGCCGGCCGAGCTGCCCGCGATGACGAGGGTGGATGGGTCGGCGCCGTACCGCGGTCCGTGCTCACGCAGCCAGGCGATCACCCTCTTCGCGTCGACCAGATGATCGGGGAACCGCGCTGCCGGGCTCAGCCGGTAGTTCGCGCTCACGCACACCCATCCGCGGCTCGCCAGCCGGTGGAGCAGCAGCCGCGCCTCGCGGTTCTTGCGTCCACTGCGGAAGCCTCCGCCGTGCAGGTACACGAGCGTCGGGCAGCCCGACGGCCGTGAGCGGCGCCGATAGACGTCGAGCGTGTTCGATCTGCCCGCGTCGCCGTAGGCGATGTCCGGGATCCGCTCGACGTCCCGCCTGCGCACCGCGAACGGCGCGAGCAGGCTCGCGACGACGGGCGTTCTGCCACCCGGCGCGAGGGGCGCATCGGGGAGGCTCTCGGCCAGCGCCCGCTGCACCACACCGCCCGCCTCGGCCCCGCGCCAGGCGGCGAGCGCGAGCCCCGCCGACGTCACCACGGCCACGGCGAGCGCAACCACGCCGACCGGCGAGCCGAGGTCGCCCTCGCTCCACGCGAGCAGCGTCGAGGCGAGCAGCCAGACGAAGAGGATCCCCGGCAGCTCGTTGGTCATGAACCCGAGCCAGTTGCGCAGGGTCGACCGCCTCGCCCGCGTCGTCCTGGGGGCGAGCACTGCGAAGAACGTGAGCAACCCCGCGAGGGTCGTCGTGATCAGATAGCCGATGGGCACAGGCGCCTCGCGGCGCTTCTACCCGTTCGGTGTGGAACTCACGCCCGCAAGGGCTACGGCGATGAACTCGTCCTTGGCGTTGGTGTAGGCGACACGATCCTTCTCGTACGTGTCGGCGAGCGTTCGCTTGAGCGTCGCGTATTCGTGGGCGAGATCGGGGCGTCTGCGGAGGAGATCTCGAAACCGGATGTGGTCGGAGTGGGGCTTGCTCCCGGCGACGACGACGTACACGTGGTGCCGCGGCGAGCCCGGTGGCCACAGGAACGCCTCTCGGCCTGGGATGCCCTTGTTGCCCTGGTACACGTAGCCAAGCGCGCGTAGCCGCTCGATCGCGACGGGGACATCGCCCGTCTCGCGCACCACTACATCGACGTCGATCACCGGTTTGGCGGCCAGTCCCGGAACCGATGTGCTGCCGATGTGCTCGACGGTCGCACGAAGATCGGCGACGGCCAAGCGCACGGGCCACGCGATTCGCTCAAACAGCATCGGCCAGCCGGGGTCGGGTTCCGTGATGACGATGCGGTCACGCTCGGACGCCGTGTGGGCCAGGATCTGATCGACCGTTTCCTCGGGCGACATCTCCGAGGAATCGAGCCAGAGGCCGACCCGAGGCGTGGTGTTCAAGAACTCGTCGTAGGACTCGCCGATGGGCTGCCCTGCGTCCGCCCCGCCGCGCTCGGCTTCCCGAGCCGCAATTGCATCCAGTGATGGAGCGAGCACGACCACGTGGCAGGGCCGGTGACGGATCATCGTCCGGTACTCGCCCAGGAGTGGCCCCGTGGCGACATCTTCGAGCGCGACCGTGAACCCCGCACCGGCGTACGTGTCCGCAGCCGCCGCTGCCAGACTGGATCGGAGGCGCAACTGCTCGACGGCCTCCGGCGACGGGGTCGGAGTCATCTCGGCGCGCCCGCGCACGATGCTCCGGCGAAAGAGGTCGCCGTTCAGGTAGACCCCTCGCTCGAACCGACGCGCCAGGAGGTGGCCGACCGCCGACTTGCCTGCCGCCTTCGGGCCCGTGATGAGAAAGACCACCGGGTCAGCCGGCGTCATCGGGTCCGATCACGCTCCGTCACAGGTGGTAGCGCTTCGACTCCTCCCAGGCCCACAGCATCGCGAACCCGCCGGCGAGGGCGAGGATCACAAGGGGCAGGGTGAACCCGCCCAGGGCCACCAGCCCGAAGCGGGAGAGCGAGTAGGCGCCGGCGGCGACGGTGACCGCGCCCATTCCTGCGTAGAGGGCCTGGCGCTGGCGGTCGGGCATCAGTGAGATCGTCATCCGGTTCGATCGGTACCAGGCGTAGCCGAAGTACCACATGAGAACGATGAAGATCAGCGCGATCGTCCCCAGCAGGATGCCGAAGATCCGCGTGGACACGCTCGAGAACACCGTGGCGATGATCGCCAGGCCGATGACGATCAGGAAGCCCCGCAGCGACTCGCGGCTCATCAGTGCGGCCCGGTCATGAACGCGCGCACGCCCAGGGCCGCGACAAGTCCCGACCCGATGGTGAACAGCAGCAGATTGCGGCGCCCGTCCTCACCCCGCAAAGCATAGGGGTAGGCGACGCAGAGCAGCGGTAGGAGCCCGTACGCGTAGTGCAGCTGGTCGGCCGGCCGGTACCCCTCCGAGATCAGCACCAACCCGAGCGTTGCCTGCCCGATCACGAGCGTCTGGGCCAGCGCGAGCGCCTGCCGGAACAGGTCGCCGGGCGGCGAGTTGCGCCGGTAGGCGACCGTCCCCCAGACGGCGACGAGCGCGTTGACCACGATCAGGCACGATCCGACGATCGCGTGCACCACCGGCATGGGCGGGGACGCTACCAGCCGGGGTGGTTGCTGCACACCCGGTCGACGCAGCGGGGCTAGCCTACGAGCGTGGTCACGCTGGGACAGCCCGCGCCCGACTTCGCCCTCCGCTCGGACGTGGGCGAGACGGTCCGCCTGAGCGACCTGCGCGGTCAGCCGGTGCTCGTCTACTTCTATCCCAAGGACGACACGTCGGGGTGCACGACCCAGGCGTGCGAGATCCGCGACAGCTGGGACGAGTTCACGGCGGCCGGCGCAACGGTGCTCGGCATCAGCCCCGACGGCACCGAGTCGCACGTGAAGTTCAAGGAGAAGTTCTCGCTGCCGTTCACGCTCCTCTCCGACGAGGACCACTCCGTCGCCGAGGCCTACGGGGCCTGGGGCGAGAAGGTGCGCTACGGCAAGACGTCGATCGGCCTGATCCGCTCGGGTTTCGTGATCGACCGCGACGGCAACATCGCAGCCGCCAAGGTGAACGTCAAGGCCGACAAGCACCGCCAGTGGGCCTTGAACGAGCTCGCCAAGCTCGCCGGCTGAGCCGGGGCCGTGCTCTAACATCGCGGCCGTGCCCGACCCGCCCCTCGCAGACGTGCGGGTGCTCGACCTGACCCAGATCCTGGCCGGGCCCTACTGCACCATGATGCTCGCCGACCTGGGCGCCGACGTGATCAAGGTCGAGCGGCCCGGCGGCGGGGACGGCAGCCGCCAGTGGGGGCCGCCCTTCGTCGCGGGCGAGAGCGCCTACTTCCTCCAGGTGAACCGCAACAAGCGCTCGATCGCGATCGATCTGAAGCAGCTCGATGGCGTCGCCGTGGCGCAGCGGCTGGCCGCGAGCGCCGACGTCGTCATCGAGAACTTCCTGCCGCACGCCGGCGAGCGCTTCGGCCTCGACGCGGCTTCGGTGCGCGGCGCGCATCCGGCCGTCGTGCACTGCGCCATCCGCGGCTATCCCACCGGCCACCCCGAGGCGGCCCGGCCGGGGTACGACTTCGTGATGCAGGGCATCGGCGGGATCATGAGCATGCAGGGCGAGCCGGACGGCGAGCCGATCAAGGTCGCGGTGGCGATCTCGGACATCGTCGCGGGGCAGTTCGCGAGCTCGGCGATCCTGGCGGCGCTCCTGCGGCGCGGACGCACCGGCGAGGGGGCGACCCTCGAGGTGTCGCTGCTCGACGCCCAGGTGGCCTGGCTGGCCAACCGCGGCGGCGACTGGCTGATCGGCGGCATCGAGCCGACGCGGCTCGGAAACGCACACCCGTCGATCGTTCCGTACGAGACATTCCGCGCGGCGGACGGCTACGTCAACCTGGCCGTCGGCACCGACGAGCAGTTCGCCCGCTTCTGCCGCGAGGCCGGCCTCGCCGCGATGGGCGCCGACCCGGAGTTCACGACGAACAGGCTGCGCGTCGTGCATCGCGACCGGCTCGTCGAGGAGCTCCGGCGCACGTTCGCCGAGCGGCCCGTCGCGCACTGGCTGGGCGTGCTCGACCGCGCGGGCGTCCCCGGCGGCCCGGTGCTGTCGGTTCCCGATGCGCTGTCGGGACCGGCGGCGCACACCGTCGAGACCGTCGAGCACCCGAGTGCGGGACCGCTGCGGATGATCGGCTCGCCGATGCAGGTCGACGGCGAGCGCCTGCCCGCCTATCGGCCGCCGCCGCGCCTGGGCGAGCACACGCCCGAGGTGCTGGCCGAGGCCGGCTACGCGGCGGAGGAGATCGCGCGGCTCCTCACCGGCGCCTGCGCGCCTGGGTAAACTCTCCTCTCTCGCGGATGTGGCGGAATTGGTAGACGCGCACGGTTCAGGTCCGTGTGACCGCAAGGTCGTGGAGGTTCAAGTCCTCTCATCCGCATGACCGGGCGCGGCGTGCATAAAAGGGGCCTGGCCCCGACTATTCACGTAGAGTCCCGCGCCGTGCCCCGCCCCATGCGCATCGGAGTCCAGCTGCCCGAGGTCGAGCGCGAGGTGCGCTGGCCCGAGTACGTGGCGATCGCGAAGGCGGCGGAGGAGGTCGGGTTCGACTCGATCTGGGTCGGCGACCACATCCTCTACCGCGGCGACGGCCGGGAGGAGCGCGGCCCGTGGGACGCCTGGGCGGTGCTCGCCGCCCTGGCCGCGGCGACGACGCGCGTGCACCTGGGGCCGCTTGTCGCCTGCACGGGCTTCCATCCGCCCGGCCTGATCGCGCGCATGACGGCGGCGATCGACGAGATCAGCGGCGGCCGCTTCGTGCTCGGGGTCGGCTGCGGCTGGAACGAGCCGGAGTTCCGCGCGTTCGGCATCCCGTATGACCACCGCGTGGCCCGCTTCGAGGAGGCCTTCGCGATCATCCGCGGCCTGGTGGCCGGCGAGCACGTCACGCTCGACGGCCGCTACTGGCAGGTGCAGGACGCGGTGCTGCTGCCGCCGCCGGCGCGGCGCCCGCCGCTCGTGATCGGGTCGAACGGCCCGCGCATGCTCTCGATCGCGCTCCCCCACGTCGACGCCTGGAACACCTGGTGGGACGGCTACGGCAACACGGTCGCGGGATTCGCCGAGCTGAACGCACAGATCGACGCGGCGGCGCGCAAGGCCGGCCGGGCCGAGTCCGACATCGAGCGCAGCGCCTGCGTCCTTGTCGCCGTCGGCGACGGCACCCGCGAGCGCGCACCGCTCCCGGAGATCGCACCGGTGCCCGGCGACGCCGAGACGCTCGGCCGCCACCTGCACGGCCTGGCCGAGGCGGGTGCGGACGAGGCGATCCTCGTGCTCGACCCGATAACCGAGACGGCCGTGCGCGCGCTCGAGCCCGTTTTGCGCCTGCTCGACGCCTGACCGGCAGCGCGCGAGCGTTCTTGACCCCCCGCAGGGACATTTCGCATCACCGGGGAGGAAAATTCACCCCAAAGGGCGATCCGGGCGGGGGTGGGAAACGCCGATCCGTAATAGAGCAACCGGTATCCCATCGATCCCGCCTGGGGAGGTGAGTCCCATCAACGAGTTTTTCACCACGCTTTCCACCGACGTGCGTGACGAGGCCGGCCAGACCATGGCCGAGTATGCCGTCGTCCTCGGCGTGATCACCATCGCCGTCGTCGTCACCCTTGGTCTGCTGAGCACCGCGATCAAGAACACGCTGAACAACGTCATCTCCTCGCTCTAGGACCGCATTGCTTCGGGCCCGGATGGATCGCTCCGTCCGGGCCCGTTCTGTTTCCCGGGGACTTCCGGGGGCAGCGGGACGGGGAGGGCATCAGGGCTAGAGTTGGGCTGCAGCGGGTACCTCCGCCGCACCCCCACTGGACGAGGAGCCTCCCCATGAACGACCAGGCGATGTGGCGTGAGCTGGGTCAGCAGCTGCGGGTCGACTCGATCCGCGCGGCTGCCGCCGCCGGCTCCGGCCACCCCACCTCATCGATGTCTGCAGCCGACCTGATGGCCGTGCTGCTCGCCAAGTACCTCCGCTACGACTTCGACGCCCCCGAGAACCCGATGAACGACCACCTGGTGTTCTCGAAGGGCCATGCGTCCCCGCTCCTGTACTCGATCTACCGCGCCGCCGGCGCCGTCTCGGACGAGGAGCTCCTGACCTTCCGCAAGCTGGGCTCCCGCCTGCAGGGCCACCCGACGCCGCTCATCCCGTGGGTCGACGTCGCCACGGGCTCGCTCGGACAGGGGCTGCCGATCGCGGTCGGCATCGCGCTTGCCGGCAAGCGGCTCGATCAGCTTCCGTTCCGCGTGTGGACGCTCTGCGGCGACAGCGAGATGGCCGAGGGCTCGATGTGGGAGGCGTTCGCCGCCGCCAGCCACGAGGGGCTCGACAACCTCATTGCGATCATCGACGTGAACCGGCTCGGGCAGCGCGGCGAGACCATGCTCGGCTGGCGCACCGAGGTGTACGCGAAGCGGGCCGAGGCATTCGGCTGGCGCGCGATCGAGATCGACGGCCACGACGTGACCGAGATCGACGCCGCCTACGAGCAGGCCACCGCTTCCGACGGCCAGCCGGTCGTGATCATCGCCCGCACGCTCAAGGGCAAGGGCGTCGCCGCGGTCGAGAACAAGAACGGCTGGCACGGCAAGCCGCTCGACGACCCGGAGGGCGCGATCGCCGAGCTCGGCGGCAAGCGCGATCTGCAGGTGCGGCCGCAGGCGCCTGCGGCGAACGGGCGCCCGCACCGGTTCGCGACGACCGCGGCCGAGCCGGCCGCGTGGGACGTCGGCGAGAAGGTGGCCACGCGCCGCGCCTACGGCGATGCCCTGGTCGCACTCGGGGCGCACGACGGCCGCGTCGTCGCGCTGGACGGCGAGGTCGGAAACTCCACCTACTCGGAGCTCTACTCCAAGGCGTATCCCGACCGCTACTTCGAGATGTACATCGCCGAGCAGCAGCTCGTCGCCGCGGCCATCGGCATGCAGGTGCGCGGCTGGGTGCCGTTCGCATCGACGTTCGCCGCGTTCCTGGCCCGCGCCTACGACTTCACCCGGATGGCGGCCGTGAGCCAGGCGAACATCTGCCTGGCGGGCTCGCACGCCGGCGTGTCGATCGGCGAGGACGGGCCGTCGCAGATGGCGCTCGAGGACCTGGCGTCGTTCCGGGCGGTGCACGGCTCGACCGTGCTCTACCCGAGCTGCGCGAACCAGACGGCGAAGCTGGTCGAGCAGATGGCCGACCGCAAGGGGATCGTGTATCTGCGAACGACCCGCGAGAGCACCCCGGTGCTCTATCCCGCCGACGAGCCGTTCCCGATCGGCGGCTCCCGGCTCACACGGTCGTCGGACTCCGACGACGTCACGCTCGTCGGCGCCGGGATCACGCTGCACCAGGCGCTCGCGGCCGCCGACACGCTGGCGGACGAGGGCATCTCGGCCCGAGTGATCGACCTCTACTCGGTCAAGCCGATCGACGCCGCCACGCTCATCGAGGCGGCCGAGGCCACCGGCGCCATCGTCGTCGTCGAGGACCACTGGCCCGAGGGCGGCCTGCACGAGTCGGTGCTCGAGGCGCTGCAGGGTTCGGGCGCGGACGTGACAGTGACCGGGCTCTCGCCCACCGCCATGCCGACGTCGGGCACGCCCGCCCAGCTGCTCGACCAGGCCGGCATCGATCACGCGCACATCGCCGAGGCGGCACGGGCGCTGGTCGGCGCCAAGCGGTAGCGCCCACAAGGGGAATCGGGGACTGTCCCTGCCAGGCGGGGACAGTCCCCATACCGCATCGCTCCACTATCCTGGCCGCCCTATGACGAGGCTGACGGTCTGGGTGCGGGGCGCGTCGACCGCGACGCTGGTCGCGATCGGCGTCGTGGTCGCGGCCGTGTTCGTGGCGGCGAACGTCGTCGCAAGCCTCGACACCGGCGGTGCGAAGCCGCCCCCGCCCGCCACGCTCTCGGAGCTCACGCTGCGCGAGCTCGGCAGCACGGGGCCGGTCGGCGTCAGCGCCAACTTCCGCTACGTCGACTCGCTCGTGCCGACGACGTCGCTCGTCCCGCAGGCGAGCGCGGGCGGCAGCCCGCTGCCGCTCGTCACGGGCGCGAACGGCCGGCTCTGGTACCAGGACGGCCGCCTGCGGCTCGAGTTCCAGACCGACCAGGGCGACACCCAGCTGGTCGTCCACGGCACGCATGCGCTCATGTACGACGCCTCTGACGGCACGGCCTTTGCCGCCTCGCTGCCCTCGATCTTCACGATCGGGCATCTGCGCACGGGCCTGGCCGGGGCGTCCCAGCTGCTCGGGCGAGTGCGCTCGGCGCTCTCCATCTCGAGGCCCGCTCCAGGCGTGACTGCGGGACGGGCGTCCTACGCGGTGCGGATGGCGCCGCTTGCGCACAGCGGCCTCCTCTCGGCGGTGACGCTCGCCGTGGACGCCGACACCGGCACCCCGCTCCGGCTCGAGGTGTACGGGCGCGGCCAGCCCAAGCCGCTGGTGGAGTTCGCGCTCAGCGACGTCCATTACGGGGCGGTCGATCCATCGGTGTTCCACCTGCGGCTGCCGTTCGGGATGCGCCCCGTGCCGGTCACGTTCGGCAACCCGCCGTCGCTGGGCGACACGGTCTCGTGCACCGCGCCCCCGCAGCTCGGCGGCCTGCCGCTGCAGAGCTGCCGCGAGGCCAGCCGGTCGAACGAGCTGCCCGGACGGCTGCTCGTCTACGGCAGCTCGTTCGCGTCGGTCGTCGTGCTCGAGCAGCCCGGCGGGGGCGACCCGGGCGGCGGCCTGTGGGGCCTGCTGCCGTCGATCTCGGTGTCCGGCGCCGACGGCCGCGAGCTCGTGACGCCGCTCGGATCGCTCGTGCGCTTCGCCCGCGGCGGGATCACCTACACGGTGCTCGGCAGCCTGCCCCGCCAGGTGGTCGAGGCGGTGGCGCGCGGCCTGTGACCGCCGCCGCCCCCACCCCGGCGGTCTCGGCCCGGGCGCTGCGCAAGTCCTACGGCACGATCGAGGCGGTCGCCGGCGTCGACGTGACGGTGCAGCCGGGCGACGTCTACGGCTACCTGGGCCCCAACGGCGCGGGCAAGACGACGTCGCTGCGCATGATGCTCGGCCTGATCCAGCCGACCTCGGGCGAGGTGCGGCTGTTCGGGCGCGACCCGGCGCTCGACCCGGTGGCGGCCCTCGACGGCGTGGCCGGGTTCGTCGAGGATCCGGCGTTCTACCCGTACCTCAGCGGGCGGGCGAACCTCGAGCTGCTGGCGGCGCTCGACGGGGGCGGCGGCGAGCGCATCGACGAGGTGCTCGACGTCGTCGAGCTGCGCGGCCGCGCCGGCGACCGCGTCCGCGGCTACTCCCACGGCATGCGCCAGCGCCTCGGCCTCGCCGCCGCACTGCTGCGCCGCCCGCGGCTGCTCGTGCTCGACGAGCCCACCACCGGCCTCGACCCCGCCGGCATCCGCGACATGCGCGCGCTCGTGCGCCGGCTGGCCGGCGAGGGCGTCACGGTGCTGCTCTCGAGCCACCTGATGGGCGAGGTCGAGGCGTTGTGCAACCGGGTCGCGATCCTGGCCGCGGGCCGCGTCCGCTACGAGGGCGGCCTGGCGGAGGTGCTCGCCCAGAGCGAGGGCCGCCACCGCCTCGAGGCGACCGACCCGGCCCGCGCGCTCGCGCTGTGCCGTGCTGCGGACGGCGTCCACGACGTCACGCGCCGACGGCCCGGCGGTCGTCTTTGCCGCCGATCGCGATGCGGTCGCCGCGCTCACCCTGCGCCTGGCGCAGGCCGGCATCGGCATCCACGTGCTCGCCCCGACGGGCGGGCTCGAGGAGCTCTTCTTCGACCTCACCGACCGGGAGTCGTCGTGACGGCGGCGGCCGTGCGGTGGGAGCTGCGCAAGCTGCGCGCCCAGCGGCGCACCTACGTCGGGCTCGGCGGGGCCGCGGCCGTGCCCGTGCTGCTCGCCGTCGCGATCGAGGTGCACCCACCCAGCCCGACCGACTCGGGGATCCCCTTCTTCCTGCGCTTCGCCGTCGAGTCCGGGTTCGCGCTGCCGCTGATCGCGCTGCTGTTCTCGGCCGTCTTCCTGTTCCCGCTCGTGACGGCGCTCGTCGCCGGCGACATCGTCGCGGCCGAGGATCACAACCGCACGCTGAAGACGATCCTCACGCGGTCGACGAGCCGCTCGAGCATCTTCGCGGCCAAGGTGGTGGCGGCCTTCGCCTACGTGCTCGCGGCGGTCGTCGTGATGGGCATCGCCGGCACCATCGCGGGCGGGCTCGCGAGCGGCTTTCACCCGCTGCCGACGTTCTCGACCGTGATCTCGCCGTCGCGGGCCCTGCTGCTCGTGGTCGGCAGCTTCACCGTCTACGCGATGCCGGTGCTCGCGCTCGCGGCAATCGGGATCCTGCTCTCGACGACTTCGCGCAACAGCGCGGCGGCCGTCGTCGGCACGTTGATGGTCGCCCTGCTGGAGCAGCTCACCCAGATCGTCCCCGTGCTCGACGATCCCGCCCCGCAGCGGTGGATGCTGACGACGCAGCTCGACGCGTGGGAGACGCTCTTTCGCACCCCGCTCGACTGGGCGCCGATCGTGCACGCGGCCTACGTCTCGTCGGTGTACGCCGTGGCGGCGCTCGCCGTCGCATGGGTGCACTTCGTCCGCCGCGACGTAATCGGTTAAGTGCCAAAGGGAATCTGTCAACCACCACCGGGCAGGATCCGTTTTCTGCCGCAAAGTTCCCCCAAAAGGGGGAGGGCACCCCTACCACAGAAGCGGAGAATCCCGCCCGTGGCAACACCATCACCTGACCTCCGCAGTCGCGCCGGCCTCACCGTCGTGGATGGAAGATCCCCCTCCCTCTCCTCCCACGACGTGCCGGCGGGGCTGCGGATGGTCAGAGCTCTGGACCGGGCGGTGCTCGAGGCAGCCCGCCGGTGTGCGCTGCGGCCGATGGAGCTGTACGCGCTGCTGTTGCTGCGCTCCGAGGAGCCACTCGAGACCACCCGCCTGGCGGCCCAGCTGGCCGCCAGCCAGAGCCAGGCCAAGCAGATCGCCTTGCGCCTGTGCGCACGCGGGCTCGCCGTTCGGTACGGCGCCTACGGGCGCACCGAGCTGACCGCGGCCGGCCGTGAGCTGGCCGACACGGCGGCGGACGATCTCGAGCAGGTGGTCGCCGGACGCATGGCCACGATCGACCCGGCCCTGCGCGTCCTCGGCACCGCCAGCCTGGCAGATTTCACCCTGCCCACCTCGGCGTAGCGTCCCGGCCTAGGGGCGGCCTGGGCCGCCGCCCCGTAGGGACCGTGGTCGCGGTCAGAGCGCCAGGTCGGGGCGGCGAGCCGCGTCCGCACGCCGCTCGGGCGGTGCTTCCAGGCGGATCGCCGGCGTCCCGCCGCGCCGGCGCGGCCGGCGGTGGCGCAGCTCCTCGGCGAGCAGGTACGACCCGACGACGAAGACGAGGGCGGCGCCCTGCAGCAGGAGCCCCTGCGCCGTCGGGAACGTGGCGAACCAGGTGCCGATCCAGCTCGGGATGTGGATGCCGAGCGGCGTCGCCGAGAGCCAGCCCGCCTGCTGCCACTCCTGCACGGTCTCGCCGACCATGCCGATGAACACGAACCCGAGCAGGCCGCCCGTGGCGACCAGCATGCGCTTGTACGGCAGGCGGTGGTGGGCGACGAACGTCAGGATGCCGACCGCGGCGACGAGCACGCTCGCAACGGCGACCCCCTCGAGCACGGCTGCGGATCCGTACCGGAGCCGCAGCGACTGCAGGAAGAGCACGACCTCGAAGCCCTCGCGGTAGACGCTCGCGAAGCCGAGCCCCGCAAGGCCGAGCATCAGGTTGCGCTCGGCGTTTGCGCCCGTGCCGCTCATCAGCCGCTTGCGGGTCTGGTTCTGCGTCGAGATCCAGCCCGTCCAGTACACGCGGTGGAAGAACCAGTTCATGACGATCATCAGCACGATGAGCGCCGCAAGGCCCGTGGCCGCCTGGATCTGGAAGCCGCCGATGCCGAGGCTGCCGATCACGGCGATCACGACGAACCAGGTCGCGATCGTCGCGACGATACCGAGCCCGGCGCCGGCGCTGACCGGCCGCCGCAGCCGCCGGTTGGTGCCCATGAAGCTCGCGGTGACGGCCGCCAGCACGAGGATCGACTCGAGCCCCTCGCGGAAGACGAGCAGGCCGCTGTCGAAGACCACCGCTCCGTGGCTCATGCGCGTCGTCGGCGCCGTCGGATCGCTGACGCCGCCCGTGGCCGCCTGGACGACGAGCACGATGACGATGAACGCGAGGAGCACGCCGGGCACAAGCCACCCGCTCCCCAGTCGGCGTCTGGTCAGCACGGGTGGGAGCGTACTCTCAGGGGGACCTAACTCGCAACTGGCACCCTTCAATGTCAATGCCGACTCGCCCTATGCGCGAGCCGCTCTTTCGTCCATACTTGCAACGTTCATCAGTGCCGGGACGTTCAACCCGGCGCAGTTCAGCCGTCTATGGGAAGGGGTCTCATGGGTGCATCAGGCGAGGGACAGGTCGAGCACACGACCGCGCTCGCGCTCGAGGAGAAGGGGCACCTGCACAAGAGCCTGCGCAGGTTCGACATGCTCTTCTTCACCGTGTGCGCGCTTGTGGGCCTCGACACGCTCGGCCAGGTGTCGGGGTTCGGCGCGCAGACGTTCACGTGGCTCGTCATCCTGGCCGTCTTCTTCGTGTTTCCCTATGCCCTCGTGATGGCGGAGCTGGGAGCCGCCTTCACGCAGGAGGGCGGGCCGTACGAGTGGATGAAGCTGTCATGGGGACGGCTGACGGCCGGCCTCGGCTCGGTGCTCTACTGGGTCACCAACCCGCTCTGGGTGGGGGGCTCGCTCGCTTCATTGCCACCGCTGCGTGGAGCGACAACCTGCATCCGATCGGCTCCGGCTTCACCGTCGGGAACATTCTGTTCAAGACGGTCTTCATCTGGATCTCGATCGGCGTCGCGATCGCCTCGCTGCGGCACGGCAAGTGGATCCCGAACGTCGGCGCGATCATCCGTATCGGCGTGCTCGCGTTCTTCTCGGTCACGGTGCTGATCTACGGCATCGAGCACGGCGTCCACGGCTACGCGGCCGGTAAGTTCAACCCGTCGTCGATGGTCGTGTTCCTCGGCCTCGTCCCGCTGCTGCTCTTCAACTACGTCGGCTTCGAGCTCCAGAACGGGGCGGCCGAGGAGATGCAGAACCCGCAGCGCGACGTGCCGGTGACCGTGCTCCAGAGCGGCATCGTCACGGTGCTCGCCTACTCGATCCCCGTCTTCGGGATCCTGGCCGTCCTTCCGGCGAGCCAGATCACCGGCATCGGCGGCTTCCTGGACGCCGTCCACACGACGTTCAGCGTCTACGGCGGAGCACAGAACATCCTCACCGACGCGATGGTGTTCGGGTTCATCTTCGCCCTCGTCACGTCGGGAGCCGTGTGGATGATGGGCTCCGACCGCATCCTGGCGGTGGCGGCGTATGACGGGGCGTTCCCCGGCTACTTCGGCCGCTTCCATCCGCGGCTCGGCACTCCCGTGCGCGTGAACGTGATGTCGGGCATCACCTCGACGATCTTCATGCTGGCCGCCGTTCAGCTGCTGAGCGGATCGGCGAGCGCCGCCAGCACGTTCACGGTGGTGCTCTACCTGGCCACGTCGACGACCCTCCTGAGCTACCTGCTCATCTTCCCGGCAGCGATCAAGCTGCGGATGAGCCACGGCCACGTACCGCGGCCCTACCGGCTCGGCAGCGCCGGGAACGGGCTCATGTGGGTCTGCACCATCGTCTGCACCGCGTGGATGCTGCTCGGCTCGTGGGTGGCGATCTTCCCCGGCATCCTCGAGCGCATCACCGGTCACTCGTACAGCATCGAGGCGTCCTACGGCGTGTCCCGCCTGCGCTTCGAGGTGTTCACGCTGGGAACGCTCGCCGTGATCCTGGTCGTCGGCGTGATCGGCTACGCGCTGGCGGCCGACGTCCGTGCGCGCGCCGTCGACGTCCCGCTCGACACCGGCTTCGAGCCGGCGGCGGGCGACTAGCGGCACCCGAGGCTGGGGCCGGGTCTCGATCGAGTGGGAGCGATCGGGACCCGGCCCCGAGATGGTTGCGCACGGAGATGAAGCGGCCCACGATCGGCATCACGAGCTACTGGCGGTCTGCGCTGATGGACGCGTGGCCGCTCGATGCCGCGTTCATCGCCCAGGGCTATGTCGAGGGCGTGCGGCTCGCAGGCGGCCGGGCGCTCGTGCTTCCTCCCGACCCGGTGTGGGAGGACGACCCGGGCGACGTGCTCGACCTGCTCGACGGGCTGGTCGTGGCGGGCGGCGAGGACGTCGCCCCCGAGCTCTACGGGCACGAGCGCCATCCGCGCACCGGCGTGCGCCAGGACCGCCGCGACGGCGCAGAGCTGGGCGTGCTGCACGGCGCGATCGACCGCGACCTGCCGGTGCTCGGCATCTGCCGCGGGATCCAGCTTCTGAACGTCGCCCGCGGCGGAACGCTCGTCCAGCACCTCGAGGACGTCATCGATCATGCCCCCCACCGGCCCGACGACAGCACCTGGGGCCGGCACGAGATCGTCACGGTGGCCGGGTCGCGCACGCGCTCGATCGTCGGCGAGCGGCCGCTCGTGCGCTCCCACCACCATCAGGGCATCGGCACCGTCGGCGACGGCCTGGTCGTCTCGGCCCACGCCCACGACGGCACCGTCGAGGGGCTCGAGCTGCCCGGCCGCCGGTTCTGCGTCGGCGTGCTGTGGCACCCCGAGGCGGACATCCCCGGCTCCGGCCAACCGCTGTTCGACGCGCTGGTATCGTCCACGCGATGACGCGGCTCTGGCACCCGTTCGCCGACATGGCGGTCGTGAAGGATGCGGAGGTCGTCATCGATCGTGGCGAGGGCGCGGTCGTGTGGGACGAGCAGGGCCGCGAGTACATCGACGCGCGCGGCGGCCTCTGGTACTGCGCCGTCGGGCACGGCCGGGCCGAGATCGCCCACGCCGCCGCCGAGCAGATGCGCCGCCTGGCGGCCTACGACACGTTCGAGCGGCTGGCCAACCGGCCGGCGCTCGATCTGGCCGAACGCGTGTCCGAGATCGCCCCGTTCACCGGCGGCGCCGTCTTCTTCACCAGCGGCGGCTCCGAGGCGATCGACACCGCCGCCAAGCTCGCCCTCCGCTACTGGCACGCCCTCGGCAAGCCTGAGAAGCGGGTGATCGTCCACCGCCGCCACGCCTACCACGGCATGAACGCCTACGGCACGAGCCTCGCCGGGCTCCCGTCGAACCGCGAGGGCTTCGGCGCGCTGATCGCCGATGTCGCGGTCGTCTCGGACGAGGATCCGGCCGATCTCGCGGCGCTGCTCGCCGAGCGCGGCGACCAGGTGGCGGCGTTCATCGGCGAGCCCGTCATCGGCGCGGGCGGCATCCTGCACCCGGAGCCGGGCTACTGGGAGGCCGTCCAGGATCTGTGCCGGCGCCACGACGTGCTGCTGATCGCCGACGAGGTGATCACGGGCTTCGGCCGGCTGGGGACGTGGTTCGGCAGCGAGCGGCTCTCGATCGCGCCCGACCTGATCACCACCGCGAAGGCGATCACCTCGGGCTATCTGCCGCTCGGAGCCGTGATCGCGAACGAGCGCGTACAGGAGCCGTTCTGGTCGGGCCGGGAGCGATGTTCCGGCACGGCTTCACGTATTCGGGCCACCCGACCGCGTGCGCGGCCGGCCTCGCGAACCTCGAGATCATGGAGCGGGAAGGCCTGGTCGGACGCGTCGCCGAGCTCGAGCCGGTGCTGGCGGCGGCGGTCGAGCCGCTGCGCTCGGCGCCGCTCGTGAGCGAGGTGCGCGCAGGCCTCGGCCTGCTCGCGGCGATCGAGTTCGACGCCGACGCGCGCGGCCGCCCAGCCGGGCCTCGTCGACCGCATGGTGCACGCCTGCCGCGACCACGGCGTCCTCACCCGCGGCCTGGCCGGTCGGGCGCTGCAGATCTCGCCGCCCTACGTGATCAGCGAGGCGCAGCTGCGCACGATGGCCGCGGGGATGGCGGCGGCGATCGCCGCGGTCGCGGCGAGCTCACCCGCAGCCGCCGCCGTCTGAGGCCAGCACCCGGGCGATCCAGGCCAGCCGCTCCTGCGACGGGCGGGGGGCCTCGAGCAGGCGCTCGGTCTCGATCACCGCGCGCGGATCGACATCGGCCCGCCTCGAGCCCTGCGGCGACGCGGTCGGCGTCGTCGCAGTTTCGGGCCAGCAGCCGGGCGACCGGCGGTGCGAGCCGTGCGCCGTCGAGGCCGAGGTCGGTGTCACGCCGCACCGCCCGGGCCAGCGCCCGGCGGTGGCGGAGCGATCGCAGCTGCTCGAGCCGTGCGGCCGGCCCACGGCCCATCGGCGCGTCCGGGTCGAGCACCCAGCGGGTCACGGCGCGATCGGCGTCGCGCCGCCCGGCGGGCGTGTGCTTTGCCTTGAGAGCCGCCAGCGTGCCGGCGACAGCCTGTGTATGGAGCATCGGCTCCTCCTTCCCGCGCCTGTAACCTACGACCATTCTACACCGGTTACAGTTACCTGTCAAAGACGTACGGTGGTATCGTGTGCCCAGTGCCCGAGACGACCAAACGCCCTCCCGCACCGGCGCCTCTGCGGCTGGTGCAGGAGTTCGTCAACTCCCTTGACGTCGAGACCGGCCAGGATCTTCTGCTCGATCGCGCCGGACTCGCCTCGTGGCTCGGCGAGCACGACCTTCCCGCCACGGAGCTCGACGACGCCGACGCGGCGGCGGCGCGGGAGCTGCGCGAGGCCCTGAGGGCGCTGCTGCGCGCCAACGCGGGCGGCGAGCGACATCCGCAGGCTGCTGCGCGCCTGAACGACATCTCGGCCCGCGCGCCGCTCCGGCTCGAGCTCGCGGCCGACGGTGCCGCCCGGCTCGTCGGCGCGACGGGCGAGGGCAACGACGGGGTCGCACCCGCGCTCGGCGGGATCCTGGGCGCGGCATACGCGGCGATGGCCGACGGCAGCTGGCCGCGGCTGAAGACCTGCCTGGATCCGGGGTGCGAGTGGGCGTTCTACGACCGCTCGCGCAACCGCTCGGGCCACTGGTGCGACATGGCGGTGTGCGGGAGCCGGCACAAGGTGCGGGCCTACCGGGCGCGGCGGCATACTGCGGAGTAGCAACCGCAGGAGGACACGTGCCCACGCCCGCCCGCGAGCCGGTGACCCGGCTCGGACTTCAGATCAACAGCTTCACCTATCCGGGCGTCGCCGACGCCGACCTGTTCGAGCGGATCGCCAGGATCGCGGTGACGGCCGAGCGGTCGGGGTTCGACTCGGTGTGGGTGATGGATCACCTCTACCAGATCGCCGTGGTCGGCAAGCGCACCGAGCCGATGCTCGAGGCCTACTCGCTGCTGTGCGCACTGGCCGCCCGGACGTCGCGGACGCAGCTCGGGACGATGGTCACCGGCGTCACCTACCGCAACCCCGCCCTGCTCGCGAAGATGGTGACGACGCTGGACGTGATCTCGCAGGGCCGCGCGATCCTGGGCATCGGCGCCGCCTGGAACGAGGACGAGCACGGCGGCTACGGGTTCGACTTCCCGCCGCTGCGCGAGCGCTTCGGCCGGCTCGAGGACGCCGTCCAGATCTGCCGGGCGATGTTCACCCAGGACTCCCCCACGTTCCGCGGCACGCACCACCACGTCGACGCGGTGCTGAACTTCCCGCGGCCGGTGCGCGCCGGCGGCCCGCCGATCCTGATCGGCGGCAGCGGCGAGAAGCGGACGATCCCGATGGTCGCCCGCTACGCCGACGCGTGCAACTTCTTCGGCGACGTCGAGACGATCCGGCGCAAGGTGCGCATCCTCGAGGACAGCTGCGAGAAGATCGGCCGCGACCCGGCCGAGATCACCAAGACGCGCCTCGGCCCGATGAACATCGCCGCCACGGCGGCCGAGGCCGAGCGCAACGCCAAGCGCGTCGCCGCGGTGCGCGGGCTCGACGAGGAGCGCGTGCGCGGCTCGTTCATCACCGGCGACCCCGACTCGATCCTCGAGCAGGTTGACGCGTTCATCGACGCCGGCCTGGACGGCCTGCTGATCAGCCTGCCCGACGCGCACGACATCGAGCCGATCGAACTCGCCGGCCGCACGCTCGCGGCGCGGCTGGGGTCGGTCAGCGCGGTCTGACGCGCGCCGCGCTCAGTGGTGCGGGTGCATGTGGTCGTGCAGGAACGAGTCGATGTGCAGCGCGTGCTCGAACCGCGTCAGCGCGTGATGGATGCGCTCGGCGCCGTGGAAGGCGACGAACGGGACGACGAGCGTCAGGACGAGCGGCACGGCAGCCGACCATGCGACGGCCGCGTTGAAGCTGCGCTCGCCGGCGACGATCGCGAGCCAGACGGGCCACGACATGAAGGCGATCACCGACAGAAGTCCGATGCGGATCGCAAACCCGGTGTCGTCTCGCTGCTGCTGCATGGAGGCTCCTCTCGTCCGGACTTTGTGCGTCTTGGTACTACCACCGGGTAGTCTAGCACCGCACTCCGCCGCGATCGAGGGCGCCGCCTACGCCGCCCAGCGGTCGAACGCGTTCGTGAACGCCGACAGGAGCGCCGCGTGCAGATCGTCGGGATCGGCCGTTCGCAGCCTGCGCGCCCACCCGCGCCGCTCGCGCGCGCGGTCTGCGAGCCGATCGTCGCCCAGGCCGCCGGCGGCCGCCATCCCGGCCTGCGCGCGGGCCTCGATCGCGCTGCGCACACGGGCCGCCTCCTCGGCACGGCGCTCGAGCCGGCGCAGGTCGACGAGACAGTCCGGGCACGGTCGCAGAACGGGATGCTCGACGACCGGGCCCGCGCAGATGCCACAGACGGGACAGGCGAACGCCGCCAGCCGCACGCGATCGGACGGCACCTCCGAGCCGTCGTCGAGCACGACCCACGCCGGGGCATAGCGGCCCGCGACGATCGTGCCGGCGACCGCCCGGGCGTCGCCGTCGTACGGCCACACGCGCACGAGGTCGCCGGCGCGAAGGCCGGTGCGCCGGCACACGGGCGCGGGCTGCGGTGGCGTCGCCGCAGGCCGTGGCGGCGGCGGAGCGGGCCGGGCGCCGTTCGCCACGGCCGGCATCCGCGGCCACGACCGGCCGGAGCCGATCCATTCCGACACGATCCCACGCGCGTCGTTCAGCGCCCGCGTGAGCGTGTTGGCCGCCTCCGACCGCGCCGCCGACGCGATGTGGCGGTCGGGATGCGCCTGCGAGATGCGCGTACGGTAGGCGGCGGTGAGATCGTCGGCCGTGACCGGCGGCGTGAGCCCGAGCAGCCAAAGCGCGCGAGCGCAGTCACGGTCGTTCGGCGGTCGGCGAGGCATGTCTGCAGGCTACCGCCGGGCGTCTGTCAGGCGGCGGCGCACGCCGCGCAGAGGCCGGTGACGACGATCTCGGCGCGGTCGGGTGAAAACCCCTGCGCGCGAGCGACTCCGAGCGCCGCGCTCGCGTCGAGGTCGGCGTCGAGATCGGCCACACGGCCGCACCCGCGGCAGCGCACGTGGTGGTGATGATCGAGCCGCGAGTCGTACACCTGCGCCGGGCCGGTGCCCGGCACCCGCCTGGCCACGCCGAGCTGCTCGAAGAGGTCGAGCGTCGCGTACACGGTCGGAAGCGACACGTTCGGCAGGACGGCCCGCGAGCGCTCGAGCAGGTCCTCGGCCGTCAGGTGCTGGTCGGCCGCGCGCAGCAGACGGTGCAGGACAAGCCGTTGCGGCGTCGCCCGCTGGCCCCGCTCGCGCAGGGCATGGATCAGGCGTTCGTCCAGGACTCGTGCGTTCATGTCGCACAACTCTAGCAGAACTAAGGTAGACCTTATTGCAAATCACTTGCTAGACTGTCGCGCATGACCGTGAACCCGATGCGCGGATGGGCGGCGCGCGACGACCACCAGCGCCTGCTCCAGATCGTCCAGCCCGCCCTGATCGGGCTGATCGACGGCACGATCTCGACCCTCGCACCGATCTTCGCGACCGCCTTCCTGGCCGGGCCGCACGCCGCGCTCCTGGTCGGCCTCGCCTCGTCGCTCGGCGCCGGCATCAGCATGGGCCTGTCCGAGGCGCTGTCAGACGACGGCAGCATCAGCGGCCGTGGCGACGCGACCGTGCGCGGCGCCATCACCGGGTTTGCCACCTTCCTCGGCGGCACGTTCCACTCGCTGCCGTTCATCATCGACACCCTCAGCGTCGCGCTTCCGATCGCGATCGCCGTTGTGAGCGTCGAGCTGGTCGTGATCGCGGTGCTGCGCAAGAAGTTCCTCGACGTCACGCTCAGCCGATCGCTGATCCAGGTCACGCTGGGCGGAGCGATCGTCGTCCTGGTCGGCGTCGCCGTCGGTCAGGCCTGACGGCTCCACGGCCTGCGAGAATCCCCGCCATGAGCGTGGAGCAGCCCCCGAAGCGGGCCTGGGTGGCACGGATTCCCTGGCCCTCGGCCGCCGGCCACAGCGAGTGGTACCGGGCACAGCCCGCCGCAACGCTGATCGCCGCCGCGAGCGTCGCGGCGTCGACCGTCGTGATCGACCTCCTGACGCCGAGCGTGCCCGTGCGCTCGGCCGGCGTCTTCTACCTCGTGGCCGTGCTGGCCGTGTCCTCGATCTACGGCCTGTGGCTCGGGCTGGCAACGGGCGTGGCATCGGCGATCGCCTTCAACTTCTTCTTCCTGCCGCCGCTGCACACGCTCACGATCAGCTCGTCGGGCGACTGGCTGGTGCTCGCGGCGTTCGTCGTGACCGCGCTCGTGACCAGCCACCTGGCGTCGCGGGAGCGGGTCGAGGCCGAGCAGGCCACCCGCCGCGCCGCCGAGGCCGAGCTGGGCGAGCGGCTGGCGACGCTGATCGCGAACGGGTCGCAGCTCGCAAACGCCCTGCCGCTGCTCGGCCGCCAGGCTGCCAGGGCGCTCGGCGCCCGCGACGGCGGCATCCACCTGGGGGCGCCGTCGCCGGAGTCGAAGGCCGGCCGGGTGGTGCCGATCGAGCTCGACGGCACCCGCCTGGGCGAGCTGCGCCTGATCGACGCCCCCGAGGGGGCGGCCGAGTCGCCCGACGCCGCCCGCGTGGGCCGCGTCCTGGCGGGGCTGATCGCGCTCGGCCAGGAACGCGAGCAGCGGCTCGCAAACGACGTCGAGGCCGAGGCGTTGCGGCGCTCGAACGAGCTCACGACGGCGCTCCTGCGCACCGTCTCACACGACTTCCGCTCGCCCCTGACCGCGATCTCGACGGCGGCCGAAGGGCTGCGCTTCGCCGACCTCGACGGCGAGGAGCGCGAGCTCCTCGACACGATCGCCGAGCAGAGCGGCCGGCTGGGGCGGATGGTGACGAACCTGCTCGACCTCTCGCGCCTCGAATCGGGCGCCGCCAAGCCCGCGGCGGAATGGGTCGACGTCCGCGACCTGATCGACGCGGCGATGGCCGAGGTGATCGCCGCCACCGACATCAGCGTGGATGTGCGGCTCGAGGGCGAGCTTCCGCTCGTGCGCGTCGACGCCGCGCAGCTGCAGCGTGTGCTCGTGAACCTGCTCGAGAACGCGGCCAAGTTCGCGCCGCCCGGCACGAACGTGACCGTGACCGCGGCCGCGCGGGGCGGCCGCGTGCTCGTGTCGGTGTCCGATCGCGGCCCCGGCATCCCCGACGCCGAGCGCACGCACGTCTTCCGGCCGTTCTACCGCGGCCGCACCGGCGACAAGCCCGGCTCGGGCCTCGGCCTCGCGATCGCCCAGGGGCTCGCGACCGCCAACGGCGCCACGGTGACGCTCGAGCCATCCGACGGCGCCGGCACCACACTCACCGTGACGATCCCGGCCGCCCCGAACCCGGAACGGCTGGTGCGATGAGCGCAGGCGAGCAGCGCATCCTCGTCGTCGACGACGAGCGCCCGATCCGGCGCGCGCTGGAGGTCACCCTGACCAAGGCCGGCTACCGGGTCCAGACGGCAACGACCGGCGACGAGGCGCTGACCGCCGCGGCGATGACCCCGCCCGATCTCGTGATCCTCGACCTGATGCTGCCCGACGCCGACGGGGCCGACGTGTGCCGTCAGATGCGCGATTGGCTGACGGCGCCGATCCTGCTGATCTCGGCCGTCGGCGACGAGGCGGACAAGATCCGCGCCCTCGACGCGGGCGCCGACGACTACGTCACGAAGCCGTTCTCGCCCGGCGAGCTGCTGGCCCGCTGCCGGGCGCTGCTGCGCCGGGCGGGCGGCCAGCCCGGCGGCGAAGCGGTCATCGAGGTCGGCCCGCTGCGCATCGACCTGCCGCGCCGGATCGTGTCGGTGGCCGCCGAGGAGCTGCGGCTGACGCCGACCGAGTTCGACCTGCTGAAGGCGCTTGCCGTCGCCGGCGGGCGCCCGCTCACCCACCAGATGCTTCTGCGCACCGTGTGGGGGCCGGGCTACGCCGACGAAATGCATCTCCTGCGCGTGAACATGGGGCGGCTGCGCGACAAGCTCGAGGCAGAGGGCGTCGACCGCAGCGCGATCGAGACGCTGACCGGGGTCGGCTACCGCCTGCGTGCGTAGCCTTCCGCAGCGCATTTGCCTGCAAATACCGGGTTTCCCCCACATCGCTGGGACCGTGATCCCGCTGTGATGTGAACGAGACACAACTGGGACTCCGCAGGGTCGAACTGTGATGCCGCCGTGACCGCCTGCCGCCGACGATGTAGGTGCGATGGCTGTCACCTTGAACCCCCGCAACAGGCACCCCGCCCCGTCGGCGCGCTCGCCCCTCATCCGCCGCACCAAGGGCAGCGGGCTCTCGCGCGCGGTCGGCGTCCCCGGGCTCTTCGCGACCGCCTACGGCAACGTCGGCTCATCGATCTACTACGCGCTCGGCCTCGTCGCCGTCCACGCACTTGGCCTGACGCCGGTCGTGTTCCTGATCGCCGGGCTGCTCTTCATGACGACGGCCTACTCCTACGCCGAGGGCGCATCGATGTATCCCGAGGCGGGCGGATCGTCGTCGTTTGCCCGCCACGCCTTCAACGAGCTCGTCAGCTTCATCGCCGGATGGGCGCTCTCGCTCGACTACATCATCACGATCGCCATCTCGGCGGTGTTCGTGCCGCACTACCTGAGCGCGTTCTGGCCGCCGCTGGCACAGTCGCCGTGGGACGTGCTCGGCGGCATCGTCGTCGTCCTGTTCCTGGCCGCCGTCAACATCCGCGGAGTCAAGGAGTCGGCCAGCCTGAACGTGTTCCTTGCGGTCGCCGACCTGACGACGCAGATGCTGCTCGTGCTGCTCGGCTCGCTCCTGATCTTCCGGCCCGACCGGCTGGCCTCGAACGTCCATTTCGGCGTCGCGCCCTCGCTGACGCAGCTGATCTTCGGGCTCTCCCTCGGGATGATCGCCTACACCGGCATCGAGACGATCTCGAACATGGCCGAGGAGGCGCGCAACCCCGACCGCGACATCCCCCGCGCCGTCAACTACGTGCTCGGCGCCGTGCTCTCGCTCTACGCCGGCATCTCGATCGTCGCGATGATGGCGCTGCCCGTCTACAAGAACGCCGCCGGGCACTACACGACGCTGCTCGCCCAGGGCCCGCCGCACGGGTACGCCGAGGATCCTGTGCTCGGCATCGTCTCGCGCCTGCCGCTGCACGTGCTCGCGACCGGCCTGCGCTTCTACGTCGCCATCCTGGCCGCGACGATCCTGATCATCGCGACGAACGCGGGTCTGATCGGCGTCTCGCGCCTCAACTACTCGCTCTCACAGCACTTCCAGCTGCCGGAGTTCGCGAGCCGCATCCACCCGCGTTACCAGACGCCGTACGTCGCGATCCTCTTCTACTCGCTCGTGGCGAGCGCCCTGCTCGTGCCCGGCATCTTCTTCTCGGGCGAGTCCTCGTTCCTCGGCGACATGTACTCGTACGGGGCGATGCTCTCGTTCACCACCGCGCACATCGCGATCATCGCGCTGCGGTGGAAGGAGCCCAACCGGGTGCGCCCGTTCCGGGTGCGCGGCAACGTCCGCATCCGCGGCCGGCTGATCCCGATCCCGGCGGTCATCGGCGCAATGGGCACCGGCACCGCCTGGGTGATCGTGGTCGTCCTGCACGTGTACGCCCGCTATGTCGGCACGGCCTGGATGATCGTGGGGCTCGTCGGCTACGTGATCTACCGCCGCCGTCAGGGCCTGAACCTGACCGAGAGCCGCAAGCGCGTCATCGAGACGTCGACCGGGCCGCAGTTCGAGGTCGAGTTCCAGTCGATCCTGATCCCGGTCACGACGCAGCGCGACAGCGTCCCGCGCGAGCTGCTCGAGACCGCGATGCTCCTGGCCGGCGAGCGGCGCGCGATCGTGACCCTGCTCGGCATCACGGAGGTGCCGCTCGATCAGGAGGTGCACGAGCCGGTCGCCGGCGCCCGCGAGCAGTTCGAGCGCATGACCGCCCAGGCGCGCGCGGTCGCAGACCAGTACGGCGTGCGCCTGCACGCCACCCGCGTGCGCACGCGCACGCCCGCCCAGGCCATCCTGGCCGACGCCGAAAGCCGCAACGCCGAGGTCATCATCCTGGGCGCGACCGGCCTCAAGCCATCCTCGACCCGCCGCCGCGACTGGGTCGATCCCGTCGCCCGCGAGGTGTCCCGCGACGCCCACCAGCGGGTCATGTTCATCCACGATCACGAGAGGGCCGCCGCATGACACCGCTTCCGCCCCGCACCCGTTACCTCGTCTGCGCCACCCGCCCGAGGATCAAGCCGGAGCTGCTCCGGGACACGATCGCGGAGCTGGCCAAGGGCAACTGCTACATGCACGTCGTGCTGCCCGCGGTGCTGCCCGCGACGATGCCGATCTCGGCGTACCCGCCGCGGCTGGCCGAGCGGCTCGAGGAGCTGCGCGTCACCGCCGAGCGGGCCGTGCGCGAGCCGATGCGGCGCGGCCGGATCGAGATCGTGCCCTGCCGCAGCGTGCAGTCGGCGATCGGCCAGGCCATCGAGGAGGACATGCCCGACGAGATCGTGCTCGTGGGCGCCGCGCCGTGGCGCCTGCGCCGGGCGCTGCGCCACGTCGCTCCGTTCCGGGTCGTGGCCGAGCGCACGTCCGCCCCTCCGCCCGCCGCGCCCACCGCACGCCCGCCCGCTCCGGTGTCGCTGCCGGCGTACGCGCCCCGGCGGCGCCGCGCCGGCTCGCCGCCGGCGGCCTAACGCGGGCGAGCGCGAGTGCTCTTGTGGCGGTACATTGCCCGGTCGGCGGCGCGCAGGAGATCCTCGGCGCCCCGGCTGGGCCCGGCCGTCGCTGCGACGCCGACCGACACGCCCACCTGGGCGCGGCCGCCGTCGACGACCACGGGCGCGCGCACGGCGCGGCCGATGCGCTCGGCCACGTGTGCGCACGTTCCGCGCAGGTGGCGCGCCGTCTCGCCCGGATCCCCGGTGAGCACGATCACGAACTCGTCACCGGCGGGCCGGCAGACGAGATCCTGCGACCGGCAGATGCTGCGGAGGCGTCCGGCGACGGCGCGCAGGACATGATCGCCCGCGGCGTGGCCGAGGCGGTCGTTGACGCGCTTGAAGCCGTCGAGGTCGCACAGGATCACGGCCACGGGACGCTCGGGATCGGCCAGCGCCTGCGCCAGGCGCTCGTCGAGCAGCGTGCGGTTGGCGAGGCCCGTCAGCGGGTCGTGCGTCGCGCGGTGGGCGAGGGCCTCCTGCGCGGCCATCTTCTCGGTGATGTCCTCGCCGAGCGACGTCGTCCCGATGGGCCGGCCGGACGGGTTCGTGACCAGGGTGTGCGACCACCGGATCGTCCTCCGTTCGCCGCTGCGGGTGCGGATCAGACCCTCGTGATGGCGCTCGATCCGGCCCGTGGCGATGCCCTCGCCGTGCAGCGCGCGCGCCTCGCCGTCGTCCTGCGGCACGCAGATCTCGAACCAGTCGCGTCCCAGCAGCTCCTCGGCCGGCCAGCCGACCAGGCGGCACAGCTCGGGGTTGCAGTACGTGATGGTGCCGTTCGCATCCATGTTCAGGGCGGCGAGATCGACGTTCTCGAGCACGTCGCGGAAGAGCCGTGCCGACTCGGCCAGCTCCTGCTCGGCCCGGATCCGGGCGGTCTCGTCACGGATGTGGGCGACATAGCGCACGATGCGGCCCTGCGGATCGCGGCGGGCCGTCGTCGACTCGGCCACGTGGACGATCGCGCCGTCGGCCGTGAGGTAGCGCTTCTCGGACTGCACCGAGCGCGCGCCGGCTTCGAGCGTGGCCAGCATCTCCATCCCCACGGCGAGGTCGTCGGGGTGGGTCAGATCGTTGAAGTGGCGCCCCAGGAGCGCGGTGCGCTCGCGGCCGAGGATGGCGCACCAGGCCGGGTTGACCTCCTGCCAGCGGCCGTCCCGGTCGAGCATCACGATGCCGAGCGGCGACTCGGCGAAGGCCATGGCGAGGTCGAAGCCGAGCAGCTCCAGCCGCGCGCCGCCCGCCGAAGGGAGCGGGATCACGGGCGCGGAGACGATGTGGTCGTGGTTTGCGGCCATCGTGCGCGTACATCGGCGTCCGAGGCCGGCTTCACCCTCCCCCCGATGGCGTATTTCCCTTCTGGCGGCCGGATGCTGCGCCCGTGCACGCGAGCCTGATACGCTTCCGTCCGTTGTAGGACGTTCGACGGTTGCGCGCTCCGCCTTCCTGACCCGTTCGTGAGTGTGGAAGGAGGTGTTTCATGGCAACCGGAACTGTGAAGTGGTTCAACGACCAGAAGGGCTACGGGTTCATCCAGCCTGATGATGGCGGGAAGGATCTGTTCGTCCATCACAGCGAGATCGCTGGCACCGGCTACAAGAGCCTGCCCGAGGGTGCGAAGGTCACGTTCGAGGCCCGCCAGGGCCAGAAGGGCCCTGAGGCAACCGGCGTTACCCAGGCTTAAGAGGAGGCCTTATGAGCGTCAAGGAAGAGAAGGTCGAGGTGGAGGGCGAGGTCACCGAGTCGCTCCGCAACGGCCTCTTCCGGATCGAGCTCGACAACGGCCACCAGACGACCGGGTACATCGCGGGCAGGATGCGGCGCTATCGCATCCGCATCCTGCCCGGCGACCGGGTCAAGGTCGAGTTGTCGGCCTACGATCTGAACCGCGGACGGATCGTCTACCGCTACCGCTGATCCCCGAGCCGGACGAGCGTGTCCGGCTCGCCGATCGCGGCGGCGTCACGCGACTCGCCCCACGCGCCGCGAGCGCGGGCAGCGGCCTCTGCGCGCTGCTCGCCCTCGGCTCAGCGGATAGCCTTCCGGGAGGCACGCCCGGTGCCGGCACCCGACGACGAAGGAGCGCAGTGGACGATCGACACGCGAAGGAACTGCTTGCGGCAGAGCGGGCGCAGATCGAGGAGGCGCTGCGCGAGTCCGCGATCGAGCCCAACGACGAGCTCTCGACCACCGAGATGGCCGACGATGCGTCGGACACGTATCAGAACGAGTTCGACCAGGGTCGTATCGACGACCTGCGGGCACGTCTGAGCGCCGTCGAGCGGGCCGAGGAGCGGCTCGCGCAGGGCACGTTCGGCCTGTCGATCGAGAGCGGGGAGCCGATTCCCGACGATCGCCTCGAGGTCAGTCCGACCGCCGAGCGAACCGTCGAGGAGGAGGCCCGCCACCGCCGCGGCGGCTGAGCCGCCGGCACCGCGCCCCCGCATACACTGCCGGGCCCGAGAGCCGACAGGGAGCGATGCGATGGATGACAACGAGGTACTGGGCCGGATCGACGAGCTCGTCGCCGAGGAGCAGGCGCTCTTCGAGCGCGAGAGCCACGGCAATCTCGAGGCGGGCGACCACGCCCGCCTGGCGGAGATCAAGGTCGCGCTCGACCGTTGCTGGGACCTGCTGCGGCAGCGCCGTGCCCACCGCGAATTCGGCCTCGACCCCGACGACGCCAGGCTGCGCAGCGGCGACACCGTCGAGCACTACGAGCAGTAGCGGCTAGCGCAGGCCGTGGGCGCGGTTGCCGGCCGCCTGGCGGGCGAACGCCAGCGGGCTCGTCGCCGTCAGGTCGATGGCCGGCTCGGTGGTCGAGTAGGACTGCACGTTGTCGCGGAAGATTGCGGCCGAGTTGAAGCGGGCGAAGCGGTCGGTGCCGTTCCCGGGGCACAGGCGCATCGGCGGGACGACGCCCGTTGTCGCGCTCGAGTTCGGGCCTTCGACCACGGCACCGGCCAAAATCGGCGCCGTGCCGTCGAGCGAGCCGACCAGGTTCGCCACCTGGTGCTGCAGGCAGTGCGGGTAGGTGGTTCCATCGCCGACGGCGAGCGAGATGCCCCACGCGTTTGCCCCCAGCACGTTCGCGAGCCAGCGCGACGCCTCGGCGGCGTAGCGGCGGCTGTGCGTGAGCTGGTCGTACTCGCCGGCCATCACCGCCAGGCCGAAGCCGTGCGAGGCGGTGTCGTACTGCGCCCACGGGAATCCGAAGCCGAACGGGTCGGTGCGGCCCTGCGCCTCGGCCCGGTTGAGCTGGCGGCGCAGGTCGGCGAGCAGCGCGACCTGCGTCACCTGGAGCCCGCGCGGGTCGTGGGCGGCGCGGATCGCGCGGTAGAGGTCGTAGTGGGCAAGGCCGCTCGTGTCGTAGAGGTTCAGGGTGTCGCGCGCGTCGCCGGGGCCGGTGATGTAGCCGTGCGCCCAGTGGGCCGCCAGGCGCAGGTAGAAGCGCGACCGGCGGTGCGGCAGCCCGGCGGGCAGCCGGCCGTGCGCGGTCGCGATGGCGAGCTCGGTTGCGCCCAGCTCGAGGTCGTCGCGCCATTCGGTCTCGGGATAGAAGTCGTACGGGATCACCGTCAGCAGGTGAGCGGGATGCGTGTTCGCGAGCGCGAAGATGTGCTCGCCGGAGCGCAGACAGCGCGCCGCCAGGTGCGGATCGGTGTGCCGGTAGACCTGGAAGCAGAGCGCGAAGGCGGCAGCGTCGCGCCCGGCGAGGTTCGGGCTCACGAGCGACCCCGGCGGGCCGGCCCGGAACACCGGCCGGTGGCGGATGTAGCGGGCCGCTGGGCTCGTGCCGTCGTAGTGGTCGTCGGCCTGCGGCAGGCGCCAGATGTCGTGGTCGCCGATGATCTCGGTCGTTGCCCTCGCCGATGCCGACCTGGTAGTAGAGCGTTCGGGTGCGGTCGTCCCACATGCGCAGCAGCCAGCGCGTCCCGAACGCCGCCTCGGCCGCGAACGACGAGCCATGCATGCGCACGTGCATCGGCCCCGGGAAGTCGCGCAGCGCCGAGAGCAGGACGGTGTCGGTGTAGCTCGTGGTCTCGACGAACTTCAGGTAGTCGCCCGCATCCCACCAGCCACCGGCCGCGTCGATGCGCACGCCGAGCGGGCGCAGGTCGCCGGCGAAGTTGCCGTCGCCGTCCACCTTCGGCGTCAGATACGTCATCGCATCGGCGTCGTTCAGATGGCCGGGAGCGCTGCGAAGCGCGGTGCGGATGAAGTCGGGGCCGTCGCGCTCGTCCTGGTAGAACGAGAGCGCGTTTCGGATCGGAGCGGCCGAGAGCCTGCGGCCGCTCGCGATGGTGAGGGCCGGTGACCCGCCCGCCGCGGCCCCGTGCACCTCGAGCCGGTAGACGCCGAGGGCGTGCACCCGCGAGAAGTCGATCGCATACGTGTAGGGGAAGCGTGCGCTCCAGCGGCCGAGCATGGCGCCCACGCGGCCGGCCAGGACGACCCGGCCGTCGGCCCGCACGAGCCGGAACGTGGCCCCCGGCTCGGCCACGGCTGAGAGCAGGTAGGCGCGTTTGGGGGCTCCGGCCGGGTAGCCGACCTGGTTCACGCGCACGAACGCGAGCCCCGGCGCAGCCGCGCCCTGGGCGGGGCCGCCGGCGAGGCACGCCGCGACGGTCGCGATCGATGCGAGCAGGCCCACGTGCCGGGCTCCGTTGCGTGTGCGCACCACTGCCGCGCGCGATTCTACGCCGCTTCGGCGGCTCCGGTCAGACCAGCTGGTCGAACAGTCCGGCGAAGCCCGAGCCGGTGGCCGTCGGCTGCGACGAGCCGGCCGGCGGGGCCGGCGGCGTCTGCGCGGCTCCGCCGCGATGGCGGTCGACCGCCCGATTCACGGCCCGGTCGAGCTGCTGCGCATCGATCGGCTGAAGCCCCGCGCTCTGTCGGTTCGCGTTCACCTGCTGCTCGATCGACGAGACGAGCGACGAGCGGCTCACGCCCCGCTGTTGGGCGATGTCACCGAGGGACGTGCCCGCCGCGAGGCCGGCCTTGAGCTGCGCGGTGCTCATGCTGAGCTGCCCGGCGATGCCGTCGATGGTGCCGCCCAGGAAGGCCGTGGGAGGCGGGCTCTCCATGCTTGTCGGGGTGAGCCCCGAGACGGAGGTCAGCGGGGTGGACGTTGTCGGATCGATCTGCATGGCGCACTCCCTGGTCGAGTCGCATAGGGTCTTCGGCCGCGACCGCCTCGAACTTCAGCCCCGCATTGGCGCCGGATTGGGACGCGATTGGACGGGCGACCCGATCGGTCGATCATGCCGCCATGGCCGACGATGCGCAGCGGATCGCGTGGGAGTGGAGCGCGACCGGCACCGTCTGGCGCGTGCACCACGACGGCACCCTCACCGCGGAGGACGCCGAGCGCGCGCGCGCGCTCGTCGCGGCCGACGAGGCCCGGTGGTCACGGTTTCGAGCCGACAGCGAGACGACATCCGTCACCGCAGCGGCGGGCGCCTTCGTTCCGGTGTCGAGCGCGACCCTCGAGCTGCTCGAGGCATGCCGGACATGGGTCGAGGCGACGGGCGGCGTCTTCCAGCCGCTGGTGGGAGCGGCGCTCCGGGCGTGGGGATATGCCGAGCCGCTCCAGTCGGGCCCTCCGGCCTCGACGCGACCTCGAACCGCTCCGATCGTCGGGACGATCGAGGTCGATCCCGTGCGCGGCGCCGTCCGCATTCCGGCCGGCACCGCCCTCGACCTCGGCGGCATCGCCAAGGGGTGGATCGCCGACCGCGCCGCGCGGCTCCTCGCGGAGACGGACTGCGCCAGCGTGCTCGTCGACGCCGGCGGCGACATGGTCGCGGTGGCAGGGACGCACCGGGTCGAGGTCGTACATGCGGAGCACAGGTATGCCTCCGTGCGCCTGGAGCAGGGCACGGCGATCGCCACGTCCGGCCCGTGGGCGCGCTCGTGGGTCGACGCCGGCGGAGCCACCGCCCACCACCTGATCGATCCGTCGACGGGAGCCCCCGGTGCCGCCGTCTCGGCGACGGTCGTGGCCCCGACGTGCGCCGAGGCCGACGTCGAGGCGAAGGTGCTCGCTCTGCGCCCGGAGAGGATCGACGGCACGGCCCTGGCCGCGTTCGTCTCTGGCCCGGAAGGCGAGCGCGCATCGCGCTCCTGGCCTTCGGTTCAGGCGGGCGGGTGCTCGGGCACGCGCTCCTGAGTGTCGACCTCGTCGACCCACAGCGGGAAGTGATGCTCCGCCCAGTCGCGGTCGACCGATCCGAGCGTCATCCCACGCAGCGCGTGGCGGGTCGACGGGTTCAGGACGGCCATGAAGATGTGGGCGGCGATCAGCGCCGAGGTCAGGAAGGCGAACGGCCCGTGCAGGTGGCCGAACGCCGAGCGGCCGAAGACGAGCAGGTAGACACCCGTCGAGTACAGGCCGATCAGCCCCAGCAGGGCCAGGCGCGCGTTCATCTTCTGGCCGCCGTTGAACCGGCCGACGGGGGGCGCCGGGTCACCGCGCAGGATCCGCTGCGGCGCGAGCCAGCGGCGGTCGTCGGCGTCGAGCCGGCGCAGCTCGCGGGCGGTGCGGCTGAGCGACCGGCCGTTGCCGAACAGCAGCAGCCCGGCCAGGCCGGCAACCAGGACGACCGCAGCGCCGACGTGGATGTCGAGCGCGGTCGTCGTCCACGACCAGTGGTGCGACACCTGGGTGCCGGACAGGAGCATCGTGCCGAAGGCGGCGGCGACCAGCCAGTGGGCCGCGCGCTCCGTCTTCGTGAACCGTCGTATTCGCGCCATATCCTCATCATCGGCAGCGAACCTGAGAGATCCCAGTGAAGATTGCAGGCAGATTGGGGCGGGAATGGGAGAACGGCATGAGCGGTGAAGCAGTTTCGGGGCATCGGGTGGTCGTCGTGGGCGGCGGGTTCGCCGGCCTGCAGGTCGTCCGCGGTCTGCGCGGCGCGCCCGTGAGCGTCACGCTCGTCGACCGCCAGAACTACTCGTTGTTCCAGCCGCTCGTCTACCAGGTGGCGACGGGCGCGCTCTCGTCGGCCGAGATCGCCGCGCCGCTGCGCGGCGTCGTCAAGCGGCAGCAAAACGCCCACGTGATCCTGGCCGAGGTGACGGGCATCGACCTGGCCGCGCGCACGGTCACCCTCGCCGGGCTGCCCAACGGACAGGCGCCCACCCAGCAGCCCTACGACACGCTCGTCGCGGCCGGCGGCTCGCGCTACTCCTACTTCGGTCACGACGAGTGGCAGGCCCACGCGCCCCAGCCGAAGTCGCTCGAGGGCGCGCTCACCATCCGCAGCCGGATCCTGCGCGCGTTCGAGGCAGCCGAGGTCGAGCAGGATCCGGCGCGTCGGCAGGCATGGCTCACGTTCGTGATCGTCGGCGGCGGCCCAACGGGCGTCGAGATGGCGGGCCAGGTCGCCGAGCTCGCCCGCGACACGCTGCGGCGCGACTTCCGCTCGGTCGACACCCGGGCGGCGCGCGTCCTGCTCGTCGAGGCCGCCGACCGCCTCCTGGGCGGATTCCCGCCCTCGCTCTCGGCCCGCGGCACGCGGTCGCTCGAGCGCCTCGGCGTGACGCCGATGGTCGGCCGAACGGCCGTCGACATCACCGCCGAATCGGTCGCCCTGCGCGATCCCGGCGGCGCCGTGACGCAGGTGCAGACGCGCACGGTGGTATGGGCGGCCGGCGTGACCGCGTCGGAGCTTGCGGGCATCCTGGCCGAGGCGGCCGGGCTCGAGACCGACCGCGCCGGACGCGTCCCGGTCGCCCCCGACCTGACCATCGCCGGGCACCCCGAGGTGTTCGCGCTCGGCGACATGGTGAGCGTGCAGCGGCCCGACGGCAGCCCGCTCGGCCTGCCCGGCCTCGCGCCGGTGGCGATCCAGGAGGGCCGCTACGCCGCCCACGCGATCAGGAGCCGCATCGAGGGCGCCGCGGTCGAGCCGTTCCGCTATCACGACAAGGGCAACCTGGCCACGATCGGGCGGTTCGCGGCCGTCGCCGACATCAAGGGCCTGCGCCTGTCGGGCTTCATCGCCTGGGCGACCTGGCTCGTCGTGCACCTCTTCTATCTGATCGGGGCGCAGAACCGGGCCGTGGTGCTGCTGCGATGGACGATCAGCTTCGCCACGCACGGGCGCGGCGACCGCCTGATCGGCGAACGTGAAGGCCCGGGTTAGGCGAGCCCCTCGCCGACCAGCAGGAAGGCGACGATCTCGGTCAGATCCTCGTCGCCCCCGACCCGGTCGGTAGCGCCCGCGCCGTACGCCTCGACGAGCTCCGTGCCCCGCCGCAAGGTCGCCAGCCGAGCGGCGTAGCCTGGTGGACCGGCCACGTCGTCGTCGTGGCCCTCGCAGGCCAGGGCGACCGGAAACCGCTCGAGCGCCGGCAGGAGCGCCCGCACGCCCGCGATCGTGAGCAGCGGCTCGGGCGCGTAGAGCCGCTGGTAGAGACAGTCGCCCAGGAAAAGCACGTCGTCGCCCGGCACGTGGACGACGCACGAGTCGGCGGCGTGGTCGCCGCCGACGTGGGCGAGCACGGCCGTGACGCCGCCCAGGTCGATCACGCGCTCGTCCGTGAACGTCTCGGCCGGAAGCACGATGCGCAGATCCGACCGGTCGGGCAGCTCGAGGCGCAGGAACTCGGCGCAAAACGCGATCTCGCGCCCGTCGCGGACGCGCGCGTCCAGGGCCGCGTCCGACCAGTCGTAGGCCGCCTGCACCGCGAGCTCCGCCGCCGTGTCGCGGTGCGCGATGACGGGTGCGTCGACGGCAGCCGAGCCGAAGCTGTGATCCCAGTGCCAGTGGGTGAGCGCGATCGCGGCAACGGCGGGCCCGCCGCGCGCGGCGACCTCGGCGGCGAACGCACCCAGGTGGGCGACCGACGCGCCGCCGTCGACGATCAGGGTCGCGCGGGTGCCGTGCACCGCCCCGAGCACGGGCCGGTCGGTGCGGTCGTCCGGCGTGTACCGGTCGACGTGGGCCGAGATCTGCTCGAAGACGCAGGCGGGCAAGGGGCGGATCCTACGTGAGAGGATCGCACCCGTCGCGGATCCGCCTCACCGAAGGAGAAGCTCGTGAGTGACCTGCTCGAAGGGACGTCGGTCGTCGACGTGCACTGCCATGGCTGGCGCAGCGACGAGGTCGCCGCGGCGCCGCAGCACGGATTCCTCGACCGCATCACCATGCTCGGCATGTGCCTGATGAGCTCGGGGCTCGAGGACGAGAGCCTGCGCGAGATCCTCGAGCTCACCACCGACACGTCGCCGATCGCCGTCGCGATGGCCGACCGGCTGGGAGCGATGCTCGACTGCCCGCCGACCCGCGCAGGGCTGGCCGAGGCCCGGACGCGCGCGCTCGCCGGCCACCGCGGCTACCTGCGCCGTCTCTGGAGCGACGCCGGCGTCGCCGACCTGATCATGGACGACGGCTACCCGCTGCCGAAGATCGACGGCCGCGCCCTGGGCGACGAGGTCGGCCTGCGCGTGCACCGCGTGTGCCGGATCGAGCCGATAATCACCGACGTGCGCGGCGCCGCGGGCGGCTACGCCGAGCTCGAGGACGCCTTCACCGCCGGCCTCGAGGAGGCCGTCCGCGACGGCTCGATCGCGTTCAAGTCGGTCATCGCCTACCGCACCGGCCTCGACGTCGCCGAGTGGAGCCGCCCCGAGCTCGAGTCCGCCTTCGCGGCCTGGCGCGGCGACGGCTGGCGCGAGACGCGCGAGCACGCAAAGCCGGTGCGCGACGCGCTGCTGCGGCGGGCGCTCGCGGTCGCCCGCAGCGCCGGGATCCCCGTGCACATCCACTGCGGCGGCGGCGACCCGTCGATCGTGCTCGCCCACGCCCGCCCGTCCGACCTCTTCCCGCTGCTCTCGGCCCACATGGACCAGCCGGTCGTCCTGATCCATTCCGGCTGGCCGTGGGTCGACGAGGGCGCCTTCGTGGCCTCGATCCTCCCCCACGTCTATCTGGACACGTCGCTGTCGACGCCGTGGGCGAGCCTTGCCATCGACAGCAGGCTCGAGATCCTGCTCGGGATCGCCCCTCCCGCCAAGGTGATGTACGGCTCGGACGAGGCCAGCGAGCCCGAGGTGGTGTGGCTCTCGGCCCACCTGGCCCGCGAGGCGCTCACGCGGGTGCTCGAGACGGGCGTCCAGCGGCGCCAGCTGAACCGCGCGGCGGCGCGGCGGATCGGCGCCGACGTCCTGGGCGCAAACGCCCGCCGGCTGCACGGCCTCGAGGCGGCGGGGTGAGCTCGGCCGAGCCGCGGGAGCGCCTGGAGGCCGCCGGCGTCCGCGCGCTCGCGATGACGATGGTCGACAACGGCGGCATCACGCGGGTGAAGGCGGTGCCGCTCGCCCGGCTCGAGCGCGTGGCGGCAAACGGCGTCGGCATGGCCTACATCTGGTCCGCGGCGGGTACGGATGACCTGTTCGCAGACGTGCCGCCGTTCGACAACCCGAGCGGCGACATGCGGCTGATCCCCGACCTGGACGCGGTCCGGGTGCTGACCGCGGCGCCCGGCTGGGCCTGGGCGCCGGTCGACCAGATGAGCCAGGAGCTCGAGCCGGTCGCCGCCTGCCAGCGCGACGCGCTCAAGCGCGTCTGCACGGCCGCGGCCGCGGCGGGCCTCGGTCTGCGGGCGACCTTCGAGATCGAGGCGACGCTGCTTCACCCCGACGGCCGGCCCGCGCACACCGGCCCCGGCTACAGCACGCGCGCGCTGTCGCTGCTGGGCGACGTTCTGCTCGACCTGGTCGACTCGCTCGAGGCCGCCGGGATCGAGGTCGAGCAGTTCCATCCCGAGTACGCGCCCGGGCAGTTCGAGGTGTCGATCGCGGCGCGGGATCCGTTGCAGGCCGCGGACGACATGGTCTTCGTCCGCACCCAGATGCGCTTCGCCGCGCGCAGCCACGGCCTTGACGTGAGCTTCGCCCCGGTCGTCTTCCCGGGCGAGGTCGGAAACGGCTGCCACCTGCACCTGAGCGTGTGGCGCGACGGCCGCAACCTGATGCAGGGCGGCGACCGGGCCGCCGGCATGACCGCCACGGGCGCGGCCGCGCTCGGTGGCGTCGTCGCCGCCCTGCCGGAGCTCCTGGCCGTGCTCGCGCCCAGCCCCGCCGCCTACCTGCGCCTCCAGCCCCACCACTGGGCGGGCGCCTACGCGTGCTGGGGCGTCGAGAACCGCGAGGCGGCGGTGCGGTTCATCCCGGGCACGGTGACCAGCCGCGAGCGGTCGGCCAACTTCGAGGTGAAGGCCGGCGACGGCGGCGCGAACCCCTACCTCGTCGCCGCGCTCGTCGCGGCGGCGGCCCTCGACGGCGTCGAGCGCGATGCCGGGCTGCCCGAGGCGGTGCAGGACGATCCGGCCGCGCTCACCGCCGCGGAGCTCGCGCAGCGCGGCATCTCCCGGCTGCCCGAGACGCTGGCCGCCGCCACCGAGCTGTTCGCGGCGAGCGGCCTTGCCCGGCGCGTGCTCGGCGACGTGCTGCACGACGCGTTCGCGGCCGTACGCCGGCGCGAGTGCGAGACGCACGGCGCGCTCTCCGAGGCGGAGCTGGCCGACGCGTATCGCTGGCGGTACTGACCGCCCGCCGCGTCAGCGGGGCGAGATCGTCGCGCCGCAGTTGCGGCAGACGAGCACCCCGGAGGGCGTCTGGGTCAGGTCGCGATGCGCGCAGAGCTTGCGCATGAACCGGGTCACGCCGTCGCCGTCCAGGAAGGCGAGGTGTGCGCGGCCGCGTCCGTCGCTGCCAGGTGCACGGTGTGCTCGGGGACGTACAGGTACGGGTGGTTGAAGGCGCGCATCGCGCGGGCCGAGTCCACCGACACCTGGAAGGACTGGTTCAGCTTCGTGTCGACGACGGACACCTGCAGCCCGTCGCGGCCGGGGAGCCACCACAGCGTGACCTCGAGGCCGTCGCCGCTGCGATGGCAGAGCTCGCGCGGCGTGATGTCGGAGGCGGGCGTCGTGTGCATTCGCGCATGATCGGCGCACGGGCGCGATCCCGCATCGGTAGCGATTGCCGTACCGACGTGCGGCCGACTGCGGCAATCAGCATGGGGAGAACCCGCACGGCCCCGCCTAGTTTCCGGTAGCAGCGGGCTTCTCCCAGACCGAGACGTGCGACGTGCTGTCGCTCGTGAACGGCTCGCGCGCCAGCCGCTCCACCGCTCGCGCAATCGTCATCCCGGCAAGCCGCGCCATCAGGTCGAGCTCGGCTGGCCAGACGTAGCGGAACGGCATCGACAGAAGGCCGACGCTCCCGTCGACGACCCGGTAGTGGTGCGAGACGAGGCCCTGGCCGGGCGACGTCGTACTCGTCGAAGCCGAGCCTCGTCGGCGTGACCGTGAACGGCCTGGATGGTCTCGCCCGGCGGTAGCCGCCGCAGCTGCCGGGACGCCGACCTCGATCACGAAGCAGCCGCCGGGCTCGAGGTGCGCGGCGACGTTGCCGAAGCACGCGACCTGCTCGTCCTGCGACGTCAGGTTCATGATCGTGTTGAACACCAGGTAGGCGAGCGTGAACGTCCCGTCGACCCTCGTCGTGGCGAAATCGCCGATCGTCACGTCGATGAGTCTCCGCCGGGCTTCGCGCGCAGCCTCGCGACCATCGCCGCCGACAGGTCGATGCCGTGCACGCGAACGCCGCGCCGTGACAGCGGGAGCGCGATCCGACCCGTGCCGATGCCCAGCTCGAGCGCCGCGCCGTCGCCCGCCAGCTCGGCGAGGAAGTCGACGGTCCGCGCGACGACCGCAGGGTCGAACATCTCGCCCTCGGATTCGTCGTAGTTCGCGGCCACCGGCTCGCCGAAATGGTCCTCGGGCATGCTCAGGGCTGCGGGCGGCTCAGGGAGGCGCGGACCGGTACTTGCTGACGACGCGCGGCGAGCCGGCCGTCGACTCGTCGTCGGGCATCTCGCAGATGGTCGCCGGGAACTGGCCCGAATCGAGCTCGCGCACCCTCTCCTTCGCCTGGTCGAACGACTCGTACGGTCCGTGCGCGGAATCGTCGCCGGTGGCGTTCACTGCGTATTGCACATCCCTAACCCTACGCTAATTCAGGCGCGGCCGCGGGCGAGGTCGATCAGGCGCCCCAGGATGCGCTCGCCGTCGGCCCGCAGGCCGTCGTGCTCGTACTCGCTCGTGACCCACGGACGCAGTCCGCGGATGTCGGCGGCGGTCCGCTCCGAGAAGGCCCGCTCGACGTACATGTCGTTCGCGTATACCGCCGCGGCGGCCGGCACCTCGTTGCGGCGGAGCTGCTCCGGGTCGTACAGCAGCGGCCACTCGCGCTCGGCCAGCAGGTCAGCCGCTTCGCGCAACGGCGCGAGCGCCGCGAAGTCCTCGAACATCCACGGGTAGACGTGCTCGCCGGTGAAGAGCGTCGGGTCGTCGTACTCGGCCGGCAAGGTGCGCTGCGCCGACCACCGCGTGGCGCAGCCGTCGGCGTAGCAGGCCTCGTGGATGCACGGCATAGATCGGGTTGCGCGCGAACCCGACCGCCGTCTCGACGTCGTGCAGGAACGCGGGCGAGTCGGGCGGCAGCTCGAGCAGGTAGTGCAGGCGCTCGGCACCGGTGGCCATCCCCAGGATGTGGCCGAGCTGGCGCAGCCGTGGGCCGGTCAGGCGGTCACCGCCCGGCAGGCGCACGTCCTCGGCGTCGAGCCGGTCGCGCAGCGCCCGCACCCGTTCGCGATCGCCCGGATAGCGCTCGTAGTAGCGGCGGCTGCGGTCGAGCACGCGCTCGTAGGTGGCGCGGTAGACGTCGTCGGTATGGCCGCCGAGCGGCGGCAGGCCGCCTGTCAGGAACGCCTCGCGCAACCCCTCGGGCGCGATCGAGAGGTAGGTGGTGACGCAGAAGCCCCCGAAGCTCTGGCCGAGCACGCTCCAGCGCTCGACGCCCATCTCGCGCCGGATCCACTCGGCATCGCGGACGATCGAGTCCGCCCGGAAGTGGGCCAGGTAGTCGGCCTGCTCGGCGGGAGTGCGGCCGGGCAGGGTACCGACCGGCGTCGAGCGGCCGGTGCCGCGCTGGTCGAGCATCAGCACGCGGAACTCACTCAGCGCGCGGTCGAGCCACGCGGGGGCCGTGGTGTTCCGGGTCGGGCGCGGCGCCTCGGAGCCGGGGCCGCCCTGGAGATAGACCAGGAACGGCCGCTGCATGCCGTCGGGATCCGCCACCTCGCGGGCAAAGACGGTGATCCGCTCGCCCTCGGGCCGGTCGTGGTCGAGCGGCACCGAGAACTCGTGCTCGACGAGGACCAGGCCAGGCGTGCGGACGGTCAGGGACACCGGCGCGATTATGCCTGCCGGGTGGCCGCGGCGCCGGGCTTCCACAGCGCCATCACCAGCGCAACCACCCAGGCGATGCCCGTCCAGCCGAGCAGCAGGTTGAGTGCGAACACCGTGCGGGTGCGCTGATGCCGGTTCAGGGCGAGGATCGTCGGCAGAAAGTAGACACCGAGGATGATGACGGCGACGATCGGGCTCATACGCGCGTAGTGTCGTTCATCGCCCCTACCCGATGTGGAAGGTCTCGGTGTGGCCGTCGACGCCGATCGCCTGGCCGCTGATCATCCGGGCGGCGTCGGACGCCAGGAAGACGCACAGGTCGGCGATCTCGTCCGGCTGGACGAAGCGGGCGATGGACTGGCCCTCGAGGTACTCGCGCTCGACCGCCGCGGCCGGAATGCCGCGAGCCGTCGCCTCGCGGTCGATAACGCCGCGCATGCGGTCGCCGTCGACCGAACCGGGGCAGATCGCGTTCACGCGCACGTCGTAGGGGCCGAGCTCGATGGCGAGCGTCTTGGTGAGGCCGATCACCCCCCACTTCGCGGCGACGTACGGCGCGCGCAGGCCGATGCCGTGGAGGCCCGCCGTCGACGAGACGTTGATGATCGACCCCCGGCGGGCGGACTTCATCGCCGGGATGACGCGCGCGCAGGCGCGGTAGTGGCTCGTGAGGTCGATCGCCAGGCACCGCTGCCACTCGGCCGGCTCGATGTCCTCGACCAGGGCCGTCGGCCCGGCGATGCCGGCGTTGTTCACGAGCACGTCCAGGCCGCCACACATGTGGAGGACGCGGTCGATCCACCAGTCGAGCGCGGCCAGATCGGACACGTCGACCTCGGTGGCGTGGAGTCCCTCGGCCGCCGCGGCGTCGACGGCCTTCGTGTCGATGTCGCACACGTGGACGTCGGCGCCCTGGGCCGCAAACGCGCGGGCGACGGTCAGGCCGAATCCGCCCGCCGCGCCGGTGATGGCGACGCGCGCCGGCGATCCGCCGGAGTGTGGGTTCGCGTTCACGTTGCGGCGGAGTATCTCCCGGCCGCCGCCTCGCCCGGCGCGGTCGCCGCGAGCCCGGCCACGACGCGGTCGAGCCGCCGGCGCAGCGACAGCTGCACGAAGCCGGCGACGGGCACCGAGAGCTGGATCAGGAGCGCCCCGTCGATCAGGTCGCTCAGGATCTCGGCCGCCTGACGCGGCTCGGGGAGGCCGGCCGCCGCGACCACCGCCTCGAGGCCGTCCAGGTACGCCCGGTTCCAGCGCTCGGCGAGCGGCCGCAGGTGCGGCCGCCGGCCTGCCTCGAGCAGGAGCTCGTACTGGGCCGCGAGCGGCGCCTGCTCGTCGGCACCGAGCGCCTCGACGATCTCGACGAGCCGATCGACGAGCGCCGCCGGCGTCGACGGGAGCGGAGGGGCCGTGTGGCGCCGAAGCGCGGCGATCGAGCGCTCGATCGCGAGCTCGAGCGCCTCGGCGACGAGGTCGGCCTTCGACGCGAAGTGGTACGTCGTCGAGGCCAGGGCGACGCCCGCCTCCGCCGCCACCGCGCGGTGCGTGGCCGAGTCGGCGCCCCCGCGCGCGATCACGCGCAGGGCCGCCTCGACGATCACGCGGCGGCGGTCGCTCACAGCGACTGGGCGCGCAGCCATGCGCCCGCGCGCAGGCCGCTCTCGATCGCGCCGTCGATGAAGCCCGCCCAGCCGGCGGCGAGATCCGACCCGGCCAGGAGCACCGGGCCCTCGGGCCGGCGCATCTCCTCGTAGTAGCGGGTGTACCAGCCGGGGCGGTGGATCGCCCACGTGCCCTGCGCGAACTCGTCGGCGAGCCAGTCGTGCGCGGTCGCCGACCGCGCGCGGTAGCCGGGGATGATCCGGTCGAGCGCGGCCTGCACGCCGGGCAGGTCGCTCGCGTCGCAGATGGCGGCGTCGTAGCCGAAGCCGATCATCACCTGGCTGCCGTCGGCATTCGGGAACTCGGTGTCGAGGTACCCGAACGGATGGCCTGGACGGATCGCGTTCTGCCCCACCTGCTCGCCCTCGGCGTGGATGAAGATCTTGATGCCGCGCGAGGCCTGGCCGAGCGCAATCCCCTCGCGCTTGGTCTCGGACAGCGCCGGCTCGAACTCGATGGCTCCGAGCGTGTTCAAGGGCACGGCCACGACCGCGCGCCGGGCCGCCAGCACCTCGCCCGCACGCGTCTCGACCTCGACCCCGTCGCCGCGCCTGCGCACCGCGGCAACGGGCGTCTCGAGGAGCGTCTCGAACGGCGCCTGCGCCGCGATGGCGTCGATCAGGCCGCGCGTGCCCGTCGCGAGCGTGACCCGGCCGCCGGTGTACTGCGTGAGCGCCAGGCTGTAGCCCGAGAGCGCGTGCCAGCGAAGGACGCTGACGGCGCCGGCCTCGGTCAGCGGGCCGTGGGCGAGCGACTCGAGCTCGGCCCACAGCACGGCGTGCTGCTCGTCGTCGAGCCCGAGCTGCTCGACCCGCTCGGCGATCGTCAGCGCATCCATCACGGCGAGGCGGTCGAGCGCGAGCAGCGGGTCATGGGGGTTCGGCAGCGACTCCTCGACGCCCTCGACGAATCGCACCCAGCCGGCGTTTGCGATCGCGTCGCGCTCGGCGATCGTGCCGGTGCGGCGCTCGTCGCCCACGTACCAGGCGCTGACGTCGGCGTCGCCCGAGAGCTCCACCGCGAGCCCGGCGCGCGTGATCTCGGAGAAGGTGTGCGGCTGGTGCCAGTGCACCCACCCGCCGCCGTACTCGATGTCGCGTCCGTTCCACGGCGCCGTCCACGTGCGCCCGCCCACGCGATCGCGCGCCTCGAGCAGCAGCACCGAGCGGCCGTCTCGCGCCGCCTCGCGGGCGCTCGTGACGCCCGCGAACCCGCCCCCCACCACGATCACGTCATGCATTCCGGCTCCTACGCGCTCGATTGGTACAAATGTACCAGCCAGTCGGCGGCGGGGGTCTCCCACGACGGCCGTCCCGGGATCGTTACGCGCGCATCGTCAACCGGCCGCCCGGTACTCCGCGTCCGTCACGTGCCCGCCCCAGGTCGCGCTCGCGCCCGCCTCGTCGACCTCGAGCATGGCCAGGTGGGTCATGAACCGATCGGGCCCGGCGCCGTGCCAGTGCTCCTCGCCGGGCTCGAAGAACACGCGGTCGCCGGGGCGGATCACCTCGGCCGCGGCGCCGCGGCGCTGCGCGAGGCCGACGCCCTCGACGACGTAGATCGTCTGGCCGTTGGGATGGGTGTGCCACGCGGTGCGCGCGCCCGGGGTGAAGTGGACGCTGCTCGCGCTGATCCGCGACCCGCCTCCCGGCGCCGTGACCGCGTCGACGTAGACGCTGCCCGTAAACCAATCGTCCGGCCCCGGCATCGCCGGGATGCTGCTCTTCGTGACCTGCATGGGTGCCCTCCTCGATGGGTGATTCCATCTTCCCACGGAGCCTGCTTGACAGGCCGCATCGGTATGTCTAGGCTTACCGTTCGTGACGACTTACCAAGGGCGGGCGCTCGAGGCGCTCGGCGATCCCAGCCGGCGCCAGATCTTCGAACGCCTCACCCGGAACCCCGTGCCGGTCGGCGAACTCGCACGCGACCTGCCGATCAGCCGCCCCGCCGTCTCGCAGCACCTCAAGGTGCTGAAGGATGCAGGGCTCGTGTTCGACCGGCGGACGGGAACGCGCCGCGTCTACCACGTCGATCCGAACGCTGTCGCGGCGCTGCGGGAGTACTTCGACTCGTTCTGGGGCCACGCGCTCGAGAGCTTTCGCGCGGCCGCCGAAGACCAACCCCGAAAGGACGCGAGATGACCACCACGCCCGAGACCGCCGTCCGCCACACGATCGTCGTCGACGCGCCGCAGGAGCGGGCGTTCGCGGTCTTCACCGAGGGCATGGACACGTGGTGGCCGCGCTCCCACAAGATCGGCGCCGCGGCGCTCGACCGGGCGGTGCTCGAAGGGCGTGAGGGTGGCCGCTGGTACGAGCGCGACGTCGACGGCAGCGAGTGCAACTGGGGCAAGGTGCTGGTCTGGGAGCCGCCCTCACGGCTCGTGCTGGCCTGGCAAATCACCGGCGAATGGGCCTACGACGCCGCCTTCGTCACCGAGCTCGAGGTCACGTTCGTCGCCGACGGCCCCAACCGCACGCTGGTCGAGGTGCACCACCACGGCCTCGACGCCTACGGAGACCAGGCGGCGGATATGGGCCGCGAGTTCAACTCACCGGCGGGATGGCCCAGCCTTCTCGCGGCCTTCGCCCAAGCCGCCTCGGCATAGCAGCGCCTTACACGGGATCGAGTGTCCGGCTGACGATCCACGCGTGCTTGCCGACCTGGCGCACGCGCGCGAACCCGCATTGCTCGAACAGCTCGACCGTCGCGCTGAAGAGGAACCGGCCCTGCGCCTGGCGGCCCGACGTCGTCTCGGAGATCGCCTCGACGAGCCCGCCCCCGGCGGCGGCGATCGCGGCGAGGGCGCCCTCGAGGCCCGCCCGTGCGATCCCCCGGCCGCGATGCCGTTTGTCGACGAAGATGCAGGTGATCCGCCAGCGCGCCGCGGGCGGCGGGGCCTCCGCGTAGGCCCGGGCATGCTTCAGCCGGAGCTCGCCCGGGCTGCCGTACTGGCACCAGCCCTGTGCGACTCCGTCGCTGTCGAACACGAGCGCGGCATGGGCGCGGCCCGCGCGCACCAGCCGCTCCTTCAGCGTGCGGGGGTCGCTGACGCCGCGCTCGTACTCCGTGTGGAAGGCGACGCACCAGCAGCCGCCGTAGATGCCGTTGTTGCGCTCGACGAGGTCGGCGAACGCGTCCCAAGTCGATGCGTCGAGCGGCCGGATCGCGTAGGTCACTCGCTCAGGCATCGGCGAGGCCGGCCAGGAGGCGGGCGAGCTCGGCCGCCCGGGTGAACATCGGCCAGTGGCCCGAGTCGATGTCGACGTAATCGACGTGGCGGGCGCGGGCGAGCTCCGGGAGGTCACCCGCCTCGATCCACTCCCGGGCCTGGGCGGGCGAGAACTCCGGGCATACCAGCGTGACGGGGACGTCGAACCGGCGCTCGTCGCCGAGATGCACGATCCCCTTCGCCACGGCTTCAGGGACGGGGATCGCGGCAGCCGCGATCGTGCGGCGCTGCTGCTCGTCGAGATCGGCAGAGTCCGGGCCCTCGAACGGCCCCCACCCGGGAAACGGCATCACGCCGTCCACCAGCTCGAAGAAGTCGGCATAGGCGGCGCCGTCGCCCGACGGAAAGCCGCCGATCATCGCCACACGCGCCACCTTCTGCGGCCGGGCGTCGGCAGCCATCCAGGCGAGCGTCGAGGCCGCGGAATGACCGACGACCAGCACGTTGCCGGCGGCGGCGTCGACCGCGGCCACCACCGTCGCGAGCTGGTCGTCGATGGTTGCTGCAGCAGGCGGTGCTCCCTGACCGGGGAGCGAGACGGGCACCGGGCGATGCCCCAGTGTCCGGAGCTCCGGAACGACGGCGTCCCACGCAGAGGCGTCGAGCCAGAGGCCACCGATGAGGAGGATGTCCATGGGCGGTGATCGGTAGAGGCCGATTCCGGACGATCTCCTTCCGGATTAAGCTTGCGGCGTGACGCTCGGTGTCAGCCCCACCGCTCGCGCGCTGCAGACGCTCGAGCTCCTGCAGATCCGCTCCGGGGCGACCGCCGAGGAGATCGCCGAGCGCCTCGGGGTCACCGACCGCGCGGCGCGCCGGTACATCGCGATCCTGCGCGAGGCCGGCGTGCCCGTCGAGTCGGCCCGGGGCCGCTACGGCGGCTACCGGCTCGGTCGCGGGACGCGGCTGCCTCCGGTCGTCTTCACCGCCGATGAGGCGCTGGGACTGGTGATGGCCGTGCTCGAGAGCCACCCGGGGGCGACCGACACCGACGAGCTGGTCGGCTCGGCGCTCGCGAAGGTCATCCGGGCGCTGCCCGAGAGCATCGGCCGCCAGGCCGCCGCGCTGCGCGAGCATGCGTCGGCGGCGCCCGACCGCCGCGCCGCGCATCCGGATCCGGCCGTGACGAGCGCGCTCGTAGTCGCCGTCGCGTCGCGGCGCCGGGTGCGGATACGGTATCGCAGCGGCGCCGGCAACGAATGGGAGGCCGACGTCGACCCCTGGGCGGTCGTCACGCGCCACGGGCGCTGGTATCTGCTGTGCCACTCGCACCATGCAGGCGCGGTGCGCAGCTACCGGATCGATCGGGTGCGCACGGTGGAGCAGACCCGCCACCCGTTCACCCCGCCCGACGGGCTCGATCCGGTGGCGACGCTCGAGGAGAACCTCGGCGAGGGCTGGGCCTTCCCCACCCGCGTCGTGTTCGAGGCCTCCGTCGCGGAGGTGGCGCCGTGGATCCGCCCGCCGATGGGCCGCCTCGAACCGCAGGGCGGCGGATGCGTGCTCGTCGGCACCACCGGCAACCCGTCCATGTACGCACAGGAGTGGCTCGCGACCATGCCGTTCGCATTCCGCGTCGAGGGCGGCGACGAGCTCCGCGCCGCCGTCGCGGCGCTCGCCGCGCGGTGTGCAGCCGCGGTCGCCGATCCGGTGGTCGATCGATGAACGAGAAGCTGAGCACGGCGGCGGTGGTCGCCGTTGTCGGTGGGGTTGCCGTGGCGGCGGCCATCGCCTCTCTCACCGGCCACTCCACGCCCCGTCCGTCGAGCACGGATGCCGTCGTGCATACGAAGCCCAGGCCGGGTCCGCGCGCACCCGGCCCGGCGCAGACCGGCGGCACGATCGTGTTCGGCCGGCACGTCGACGCCGGACAGGTCGCACCCGGATCGCTCGTGGTCACCCCCGGCGAGCAGGCCCCGGCGGTGGTGGTGGACGTCGGGATCCGCCCCGCCAGGCCCGGAGACACCCACATCCGGGTGACGGCCGAGAGACTGCGCCTCGGGCCGGGGGTCGGCACACCGAGCGGAGAGCGGACCGCGGTCTGGGCCTCGAGCCCGTCAAGACCGGGCCTGGACGGCATCTACTCCCGGGCCGCCGAGGGGGGCGCGCTGGGCCGCATCACCAGAACCCCGGCAGGCCGCCTGCAGCAGCCGCTCGGCTACTCGCCCGACGGCGTGCGCCTGCTCTTCTTCCAGGCGGGCCGGGACCCTCGCGCCGGCGACCTCTACGTCGTGAAGGCAAACGGCACCGGCCGCGTCCGCCTGACGCCGCCGGGCATGACCAGCTGGTGCTGCTACCTCGGCGCTCCCGCGAGCTGGAGTCCCGACGGCCGTATCGCATTTGCAGCCTTCGCGCCCGGTGCGGCCGGCCGGGACGGGAAGGGCGCCGTGTATGTCGCACACGCCGACGGCTCGGGCCTGCACCGGATCACGCCCACGACGACCTGGGCCACCTCCGCCCGCTGGTCGCCGGACGGCCGCTGGATCGTCTTCGACCAGGTCGACCGGCCCGATGGCGCCCACGACCTCTTCCTGGTCCACTCCGACGGCACCGGGCTGCACAGCGTCCCGACCACAACCGGCGGCGAGGGGTCGTGCTGCGCCCAGTGGGCGGCGGACAGCAGGTCGCTCCTCTACGCCAGCGGCCCCTTCGACCTCGACCCCCGCCTGTGGACCGTGAACATCGACGGCACCGGCCGGCGCGAGCTCTCCGACGACGTCTCCCTCACCGAGGCCAGATAGCGCCCGACGGCTGCGCCGTTCCATGCAGTTCCGGCACGCCGCTTTCGGCGTAGGCTTGGAGCATGTGGCCGTTTCGCCGCGCCCCTGACCTGCTCGCCAGACAGCGGGAGCAGCTTGCCCGTGACCACGGCACGAGCGACGCCGACCCAGAGACGCGCGCGCGGAAGGCGTTCGAGGAGTTCGAGGGCTTCGATCCGCCGCCCGGTGTCCGGCCGATCAAGAGCTGGTCGGGAAGCGTGTGGGGCTCCGGCGGCAACGTCCGCGTGCGCGTGAGGAGCCAGACCCGGGACGAGACGCCGTGCGAGACCTCCTTCTCGGGCACGCCGGGGCAGCTGCTCGCGCTTGCCGTTCGCCGGGGGCTGCGCTCGCTGCTCCCCGGGCGCGGCAACCGGCGATGAGGGCGAGCGCGTCTCCGATCCAACGCCTCACATGATCCAGCCGCCGTCTCGCTGCACGACGGCGCCGTCGAGCTCGATCCGACCTCCGTTTCGCATGTCCTTCACGATGTCCCAATGGATGGCCGACCGGTTCGAGCCGCCCAGGTCGGCGAACCCGAAGCCGAGCGCGATGTGCACCGTGCCGTCGATCTTCTCGTCGAAATAGACGTTGCCCATGTGGCGAGTGACGCCTGGATTGCAGCCGATCCCGAGCTCGCCGATGCGGCGCGCGCCCTCGTCCGTGTCGAGGGTTCGCAGCAGGAACTCCGCGCCGCTGTCCGCCGATGCGTCGACGACGCGACCGCCGGAGAAGCGCAGGCGCACGCCTCTGAGCTCGCGACCGCCGAAGACCGCCGGAAACTCCGTGAAGGCGATCGTCCCTTCCGCCGACGTCTCGACCGGGCACCCGAAGAACTCGCCTCCGGGCATGTTGCCCATGCCGGCGTCGACCTCCATCCGCCGGCCGGCGAGGGACAGACGCAGATCGGTCCCGTCGGCGACGATCCGCACCTCATCCGCCGCGTCGAAGCGATCGGCGTAGCGCTGCAGCCGGGCATGCTCGGCCCCCCAGTCGAGCAGCACCGCTCCGTACAGGAACTCCTCGAACTCGGCCAGCGGCACGCCGGCCTCCTGCGCGAGCGCCGGGGTTGGATACCAGCACATGACCCACGGGAAGGTCGATGCGTTCACGCGCTCCAATGCCGGCCGATAGGCGCGGCTGACCGCGCTCGTCCGCTCCGCGGCGATATCGCTGCCATCGCGCGTGTTCTCGGGAGCCGAGACCGCGATCAACGCATCGCAGCTGTTGAGAACATGCAGGTCGAGCGGCGCAGGCTCCTCGATCAGCTCGAGCGGCGCGGTGCGCAGCCAGTCGCGGTGGTACACCAGGCCCCCGCCGAACGTGAGGCGCAGCAGCGGATAGGCGCCGCGGCGGCCGAGCTGGCGCATGATCTCCTCGAGCAGCGGCCGGGCGGCGGGCATGCCCCACACAAGCACCTGCCAGCCCGGCTGCACGCGGATGCACGAGTCCACCAGCAGCGTCGCATACCGCTCGATGCGCGCGTCGACCACCGCGGCAGGGTACCTGGGCACAGCCCTGCGGGTTTGAGCGTGCCGATGATGATGGAGGCGGCGGGAATCGAACCCGCGTCCACGATCGTACGAAGAGAGCGTCTACAAGCGTATTCCGGGATTGACATTCGCCTGACCGACTGCCCCCGGACGGGCCACCGATCGGACTAGCCCCTCTTTGATGTCCCGGTCGGCGGCGGAGGCGTTCCCCCTTCCGGCAAGCCCGCTGGATGACACCGGTGGTCCCTCCCGCGGGCTGGAGGGGCCGGCGCGCTACCTAATTAGGCAGCGAGTGCGAGATCAGATTCCGCACTTGCGGTTTCCAGGGGATTTACGAGGCCGCCTGGAACCTCGGCTTGCAACTCTCCCCGAAAGCCAACCGTGTCGAAGCCAGGTCGCCCCCGTGGGAGTGAGGCTAGAATGGTACCGGATCTGGATGGGAGCCGGCCGGGCAGCGGCCGGAGATCAGTGGGGTGCTGGGTCGTTGTGAGCATGGTCGAAACATTCGCCGTCGCGGTCGTCGGCGGCCTCACGGGGAGCGCGTGCGGCGCCGGCATCCTCATGTGGGCGCGGCACCGCGAGCGCGAGCTCGACCTCGAGGAGCGTGCCCGCGACGAGATGGCCGCCGAGGCGAACACGTTCGCCGGAGCCGCTGCGGCCGCCCAGGGCCTGCTCACGGCGGCCAAGTGGGAGGGCCTGCGCAAGGATCGCGACGACCTCTTCGGGCGGATGATGGAGCGCCACAACGAGATGGCGGCGCGCCTGCCGCGGATCCACTCCGCGTTCGGGTCGAGCTCGCAGGCGACCTCGGCGGCCGTGCGCGTGAACGAGGAGCTCGAGGCCTGCCTGCGCCACCTCTACGGCGTCTACGACGCCGTCCAGCGCGGCGAGGACGTCGACGAGGAGTGGGACGCGCTCGAGGCCGAGGAGCGCGAGCTCGTCGGCCTGGCGGTCGGTATTCGGCGACGCGGCCCGGGCCGAGCTGCTCGCCAACGGCAACGGCCGCGTGCGCATCTGACCTAGGCTGCGGGCGATGACGATCGAGGCGGCGGATCGCGACGCGCTGCGCGCGCGGCTGGGGCCCGTGGGGGTCTGGCTGACGCTGCTCGGCCTGCGCTCGGCGGCGCAGGAGCGGGCGGCGGCGGCCGAGATCGAGGCGCTTGGCTACCCGGCGCTCTGGATCGGCGAGACGCCGGTGAACAAGGAGGCCTTCGTTCACTCGGGCATCCTGCTCGCCGCGACGAGCGAGATCGCGATCGCCACGGGCATCGCGAGCATCTACGCCCGCGACCCGTCGGCCACGAACGCGGCCCGAAACGCCCTGGCGGAGGCCTACGGCGGCCGCTTCGTGCTCGGCCTGGGCGTGAGCCACGCGCCGGCGGTCCACCAGCGCGGGCACGACTACGAGCGGCCGGTAACCGCGATGCGCGGGTACCTGGATGCGCTCGACTCGGCCGGCTACCTCGCGCCTGCGCCGGAGCACCCGGTGCCGCTCGTGCTCGCCGCGCTGCGCCGGCGCATGCTCGAGCTCGCCCGCGATCGCACTCACGGCGCCCATCCCTATCTGGTCACGCCCGGGCACTCCGCCCGGGCGCGGGCGGTGCTCGGCTCCGGCCCGGTGCTGGCACCTGAGCAGGGCGTCGTCCTCGAGACCGATCCCGGCCAGGCGCGCGCCGTCGCCCGCGAGCATCTGACGAACTACATGAAGCTCCCGAACTACACGAACAGCTGGCGCGAGGACGGCTTCGGCGACGCCGACTTCGCCGACGGCGGCAGCGACCGGCTGGTCGACGCACTCATCGCCTGGGGCGACGCCGACGCGATCGCCGAGCGCGTCCGCGCCCATCACGCCGCCGGCGCCGACCACGTCTGCATCCAGCCGGTCATCCGCGACCTCGACCGTGCGATGGCCGAGCTGCGCGCGCTCGCGCCGGTGCTGCTCGCGCCGGCGGGGTGAAGCGCCGCGACCGCTCCGCACCGAGCGCCTGGTCGGCTCACGGCTCGCCGAGGCGGACTGGCCCGACTGGCGCGCCCTCCTGCTCGACCCGCGCGTGGCGGCGACGATCGGCGGGGTGCGGCCGCAGGCCGAGGTGCGCGCCCGCTTCGACGCCGACCTGCGCCACTGGGCCGAGCACGGGTTCGGCCAGTGGACATGGCGGTCGCCGGACGATGCCTTCGCCGGCCGCGGCGGCCTGCGCCACTACCGGATCGAGGGCGACGACGTCGTCGAGCTCGGCTATTCCGTCGTCGCCGACCGCTGGGGCATTGGCCTCGCCACCGAGATCGCGCGGGCGAGCCTCGGGTTCGGGTTCTCGCAGCTCGGTCTGGCGCGGATCCACGCCTTCGCCCTCGCGGGAAACGCGGCGTCAGTACGCGTGCTGCAGAAGTGCGGGTTCACGCACGTCGGCCCGATGACGCACGCCGGCCACGCGTGCGTGCTCTACGCGCTCGACCGCCCGCCCGGCGAAGGCTACGAGTACCAGGCCGGCGGATCCGAGCCGGGCGCCGGCGGCTCGGCGGTCTGACCGCCCGCGTACTCGGGCCGGTCGGTGCTCGCACACCACACCGACACGCCCTCGAACCGCTCCGCCAGCAGGCGCGCGGTCACGTCCTGCATCGCGGCGTCGGCGGGCGACGCCTGACCGTCCGTCTCGATCGTGAGCAGCCCCTCGCCGCCGTCGGGGAAGTAGGTCGCCCGCACGCCGGTGCCCGAGAGCGGCTGCTTGCGCCAATGGAAGCCAATTCCATCCAGCTCCGGTCCCCAGTCGAAGCGATAGCCGAGCGGCTCCAGGAACGCGCGCATGGCTTCTACGGGAACGGCGGCGAAGCGCACCTCAAGCTTCATGAGGAAGACGGTACCGGCGCGACCGAGGCGGAGACCCACCCTTACCCGGCCGATCCGTCCTTTCTGGCGACGCCGGGCTAATGCGGCCGGAGGGAGGGAAGCCCACGCCGGGCGATGCCGAGAAGCACACCGACCGCACCGAAGAACGTCGCCATCGGCCGAGCGCCTCGGCGCGGTGGGGGTAGATCTGATGCTGGACCGTTCGGGTGAAGTGGCCCGGCGGCCCGAAGCCTCCGCCGTCGTCATGTTCCAGACGAGCACGCCCGAAATGCCGAGGGCGACGGCGAGAAGCAGCAGGGCGGCGGCAATGTGGACACGGCGAAAGGTGGTCATGGCACGCTCCTTCGACGACGAGTCATCAATCCCTCCTGTGGCCGACGGTGGAGTGGAGAGGGCCAGTCCTGGTTGAACCAGTGGAAGCCGATCCCGTCGAGCTCCGGCCCCCAGTCGAAGCGGTAGCCGAGCGGCTCGAGGAATGCGCGCATGCCTTCGACCGGCACGGCCTGGAAGCGCACCTCGAGCTTCACTCGCCGCCCGCCCACAGAAGCTCGAAGCGCTCGAGCACGACCTCGGTGTCCTCGCCGAACGGCCGCCCGGCCTTGTCGGCGGCGAAGAAGGCGATGTGGGCATCACGCCAGAACTCAAGGCTGCGATCGCCCTCTCCCTCGGTCCACGCGAACTCCGCATCGACGTCTCGCGAAGGCGCGCACCTCGACGCCGGTCGTGCGGATCACGCACAGCGGCTCGCCCGCACCGTCGAGGATGATGCTGAGGTCGCCCGGCTCCGGCATGGGCTCCCCGGCGTCGTAGGCGGCGCGCAGGCTCGCCGTCGCCCGCTTGGGGCCGTCGCGGACGAGCAGGCCGAGCTCGGTCGCCATCTCGACGGTGTTGCCGAACCCCCAGGCGGTGTACGGCCCGTCGATCCCGGTGGCCGATACGAACCGTCGCCAGAACTCCCCCACGTCAGCCACCGGCGGCCGCCAGCGCCTTCAGGAAGTGCTCGGACACCTGGCCGAAGCCGAGACCGCGATAGAACTCGTGCGCGCCGTCGCGGTGAAGGGCGCTCGTCACCTCGATGCGGACGCAGCCGGCGGCGCGCGCGAGCGCCTCGGCCCGCGCCACGAGCGCGCTTCCGGCGCCCTCGCGCCGGGCCGCCTCGTCGACGACGAGCACGGTGATCCTGCACCAGTCGCCCGGCTCGTGCAGCACCGGCGCCATGTGCAGGGTCAGGACGCCGGCGATGGCCGCGTCGTGCTCGGCCACGAGTGCCGCCGAGCGGCCGTCGGCGAGCGCCTCCAGCCGCTGCGTCACATCGGCCGCCGAGACCGGATAGCCGAGCTGGGCGAGCACGGCCGCGATGCCCTCGGCATCGCCCGCGCGCGCCGCGCGCACCCTCACCGGCGCTGCCGCTCGACGCCGCGCATGGCCCGGTCCATCTGCCGCTTGGCGTCGCGCTCGGCGATCGCGTGGCGCTTGTCCACGCCCTCCTTGCCCCGGGCGAGGCCTAGCTCGAGCTTCACCTTGCCGTCGGTGAAGTAGAGCTGCAGCGGCACGAGCGTCATCCCCCGCTCGGCCACCTTGCGTCCCAGCTGCTCGATCTCGTGCCTGTGCAGGAGCAGCTTGCGGTCGCGGGTGGGCTCGTGGTTCTGCAGGTTGCCCTGCCGGTAGGGAGCGATGTTCGCACCGACCAGGAACACCTCGCCGTGGTGCAGCTGCGCGTAGGCCTCGCGGATGTTGCCGCCGCCGTCGCGCAGCGACTTCACCTCGGTGCCGGTGAGGGCGATGCCCGCCTCGAGCCGCTCGAGGATGTGGAAGTCGTGGCGGGCCTTGCGGTTCTCGGCGATCGGCTTGCGGGCTGCGGGCATCCCTGAAGTCTAGGGAGCGCGCCTGCGTTCGAGGTCGAGGAAGGGCAGGTCGACGATCCGCGCCGCGACCCGGCCACGCTCGCCCTCGACCGTCCACTCGACCTCGAGCGGCGCGTTCGGACGCAGCCCCGGGCCGAGCGACGCGAGCGCGATCATCTTCTTCAGCGTCGGCGACCAGCACGTGCTGGTCGCGCGGCCGACCTGGCCGCCGGCGTAGAAGATCGGCGTCGGCTCGCGGTTCACCGTGGCCTGCACCGCCGGCGCGAGGCCGTGCCGGGCGAACGCTGACTCGATGCCGAGCCAGTCGAGCTCGATGCCCCGAAGCTCCCGCCGGGGAACGCCGCCGTCGCGCTCGGCGACCAGCGCGCGGCGGCCGACGAAGTCGGCCTTCTCGTAGTTCACGAGCCGGCCCAGGCCGATCTCGTCCGGCGTGTACTCGTGCTCGGCGGTGAGCGCCATGCGGGCGCTCGTGTAGTCGACCTCGAGCAGCACGAGGCCAGCCTCGACCCGGGCGACGTCCATCGCCCGGATGCCGACGGGGCGCAGGCCGTGGTCTCCGCCCGCCTCGATCACCGCGTCCCAGAGCGCCGGCGCGTGGCCGGCGTCGACCCAGAGCTCATAGCCGAGGTCGCCGGTGTAGCCGGTGCGGGTCACGTCGACCTCGATGCCTGCGACGGTCGCCGCCCGGCGGCGGAAGTAGCCAACGTCCGACCAGTCCGCGCCGGTCGCGGCCTCGAGCACCGCCCGCGCGCGCGGGCCCTGCAGTGCGAGCGCGCCGACCGTGTCGGTGACGTCCTTGACCTCGACGTCGAGTTCGGCCGAGTTCATCCCGAGCCAGCGGTAGCACGGATCGGCGGCCGTCCAGCGGAAGCTCGTCTCATCCAGCCGCGCGACCGTGCCGTCGTCGATCACCTTGCCGCGCTCGTCGCACCACGGCGTGTAGAGCACCTGGCCGACGGCGAGCCTGGTCGCGTCGCGCGTGATGACGCGGTCGACGAGCCGGAGCGCGTCCGGCCCCGAGACGAGGTACTTGTAGAGCGGCGAGACGTCGATCAGCCCGGCCGCCTGGCGGATCGCGTTGTACTCGATGTCGTGGTGGTCGGCGTAGACGGCGGCCGCGGCGTACCCCGCCCACTCGCCCCAGACGAGCTTGCGGTTGAGCGGCGCGGTGCGCTCATGGAAAGGGGTGCCGACGCTCACGTCGGGCAGTCTAGGTGTCCGGACAGGCGCCGGGGGCGGGCACGGCTAGCATCGTCCGACCGCCATGGGACGTCCATGACCGACACCACCGTCCCCGTCGCCACCTTCGAGACCCGGCCCGGCGCCGACGAAGGGGCCGAGCTCCTGCGCGCGAACGGGATCCGCTGCGCCGTGGTCGACCCGCCGGTCGGCATCGGCGCGCTGGTCGGAATCTCACGGCCGGTCGGCGGCTACGCGATCGTCGTCGCGTCCGACGACGAGGAGCCCGCCCGCGAGACGCTCGACGGCTTCCCGGGCGCGCGCTGGTTCCTCGTCGGCGCCGACGGCCGCCGCACCCACGCCTTCGAGTCGGCCACGCCGCAGCGCCTGCGCCGCCAGGCCCGGGACGGCGCGGATCCCGGCGGGTGGGCAGCGCGGGACTGCGAGCGGCTCGCCGGTCTGCTCGAGCACGCGGGCCACGGGCAGGTGTTCGAGGCGTTCCGGCACGAGTCCGTGCTCGAGGGGCGCACGCTCGCCGAGTGGGCCCGGAGCTGTGGGTGCGAGCCGGTCGACCCGGCCTGATCATCTAGCATCGCCGATCATGGCGGAGCGATACGACGCGATCGTGGTCGGCGGCGGCCACAACGGCCTCGTCACGGCCGGCTACCTCGCCCGCGCGGGCATGCGCGTCTGCGTGCTCGAGCGGCGCGACGTGCTGGGCGGCGCCGCCGTCACCGAGGAGATCGTGCCCGGCTATCGCTTCAGCGTCGCCTCCTACGTGGTCTCGCTGCTGCGCCCCGAGATCGTCCGCGATCTTGAGCTCCCCCGCCACGGCCTCGAGATCCTGCCGCTCGACGGCACGTTCACGCCGCTCGACGGCGACTACCTGTGGCGCGTGAACGACCACGCCCGCACGCTGCGCGAGCTGCGCCGGTGGTCGCTCGCAGACGCCGAGGCCTACGACGAGTACGGCATCGCGATGGCGCAGATGGCCCGGTTCGTGAAGCCGATCCTCTCGGCTGTCCCGCCCGATCAGGGCCGCATCGACCCGCGCCAGTGGCTGCCGCTGCGCACCCTCGGCCGCAGCTTCGCCGAGCTGCCGCGGCGGCTCAAGGACGCCTTCATCCAGCTGATGACGATGAGCGCGGCCGACTTCCTCGACCAGTGGTTCGAGACCGATCCGCTCAAGGCGACGATGTCGGCCTCGGGCATCATCGGCACGTTCCAGGGCGTGCGCTCGCCCGGCACCGCCTACGTGCTGCTGCACCACTACATGGGCGAGATCGACGGCGCCTTCCGCGCCTGGGGGATCCCCCGCGGGGGCACGGGCGGCGTCAGCCTCGCGATCGCCTCCGCCGCGCGGTCGCACGGCGCCGAGATCCGCACCGAGGCCGAGGTCGCGCGCATCGATGTGCGCGGCGGCCGGGCGACGGGCGTCACGCTCGTCTCGGGCGAGCAGCTCGAGGCCGACGCGGTGCTCTCGAGCGCCGATCCGCGGGTGACTTTCCAGGGCCTGCTCGAGCCCGGGACGCTCGACCCCGAGTTCGAGGCCGACCTGGCCCGGTTCAAGTTCCGCGGTTCGTCGGGCAAGGTCAACCTCGCCCTCGACGGCCTGCCCGAGTTCACCTGCCTGCCGGGGAAGGGCGAGCACCTGCGCGGGGCGATCAGCTTCTCGCCGTCGATCGACTACATGGAGCGCGCCTACGACGACGCCAAGTACGGGCGCTTCTCGGCCCGGCCCTACATCGACACGATCATCCCGACGCTCGTCGACCCGGCGATGGCGCCGCCCGGCAAGCACGTCATGAGCTGCTTCGTGCAGTACGCGCCCTATCACCTGGCCGGCGACGACGGCTGGGACGACACCGCCCGCGACGCGTTCGGCGACACGGTGATCGACACGATCGCCGAGCGCGCCCCGAACATCCGCGACCTGATCGTGGGCCGCCAGGTGCTGACGCCGCTCGACATCGAGCAGCGGATCGGCCTCACCGAGGGCAACATCTTCCAGGGCGAGCTCTCGCTCGAACAGCTCTTCTTCAACCGGCCGGTGCCGGGCTGGGCGCGCTTCCGCACGCCGGTCGAGGGCCTCTGGATCTGCGGGTCGGGTGCGCACCCGGGCGGCGGGCTGATGGGCGCTCCGGGGCGGATCGCGGCGCTCGAGCTGCTGCGCGAGCGCGGCCGGCGAAAGGGCGTGCGTGCCCGACTTTGACGTCATCGTCGCGGGCGGCGGCCACAACGGCCTCGTCTGCGCCGCCTATCTGGCGCATTCCGGCCAGCGCGTGGCCGTGCTCGAGCGCCGCGCCGCTGTTGGCGGCCTGGCCGAGGTGTTCCCGACGGCCGGCCGGCTGCAGCAGACGGTGATCGACGACCTCGACCTGGCCGCCCACGGGCTTGACCTGCACCGGCCGGACGTGCGCATGGTGGCGCTGCGCGAGGACGGCCCGGCGCTGACGTTCTGGGCCGATCCGAAGCGCACCGCCGACGCCCTGCGGCGGGTCGCACCGGCCGATGCCGACGCCTACCCGCGCTTCGACGCCCATGTGCGCGAGCTGGCCGGCTTCGTGGCCGACGTGGCCGCCTCCACCCCGCCCCGGCTCGACCGCGCGTCGTTCGCCGACGCGGCCGCCGGCCTGCGCCTGGCCCGTGCCTACCGCCGGCTCGGCCCGCGCGCCGCCCGCGAGCTCACCCGCGTTCTGCCGATGCCGGTGGCAGACCTCGTCGGCGAATGGTTCGGCGACGACTCGGTGCGCGCCGCCGTCGCCGCGCGCGGCACCCGCTTCACCGCGATGGGGCCGTGGTCGGCCGGGACGGCCCTCGTGCTCCTCTCGGACTCGGCCGGAAACGACGGCGGCGCCGCGGGCCAGACGGCGTTCGCGCGCGGCGGCCCGGCCGCGTTCGCCGGGGCGCTGACCGGCGCTGCCCGCGCGGCCGGGGCCGAGGTGCGCACGGGCGCGGAGGTGATGCGGGTGCTGACGCGCGACGGCCGCGTCGAGGGCGTCGAGCTCGCCTCCGGAGAGCAGGTCACGGCGGCCGTGGTCGCGTGCGCGGTCGACCCGAAGACGGCGCTCACGCGCTGGCTCGACCCGGTTGTCGCGGGGCCCCGCCTGCGCTGGCGGGCGGGCAACATCCGCACCCCCGGGGCGACCGCCCGCCTCGATCTCGCCCTCACCGGTCTGCCCGCATTCGAAGGTGTCGACGAGGCGGCGCTGGGCGGCCGGCTCCTGTTCGCGCCCGGCATCGACGCCGTCGAGCAGGCGTTCGACGCCTGGAAGTACGGCCGGGTGAGCGAGCAGCCGACCATCGAGGCGACGATCCCCACGCTGCACGACGGCGCAGGCGGCGACGGGCACCGGATGAGCGTGCTCGCCCAGTGGGTGCCCTTTGCGGCCGGCCCCGACGAGGTGGCCGAGCGCGTCCTGGCCGTGCTCGAGCGGCTCGCGCCGGGGTTCGGCGGCCTGGTGACGAGCACCGCGGTGCTCACCCCCGCCGGGATCGAGGCCGAGTACGGCCTCTCGGGCGGCCACCTCTATCACGCCGAGCCCGCGCTCGACCAGTTCTACGCGTGGCGGCCGGTGATCGGGCTCGCCCGCCACCGGCTCGGCGTGCGCGGTCTCTACCTGTGCGGCGCCGGCGCGCACCCGGGCGGCGGGATCACGGGCGGGCCGGGCCGGAACGCTGCCCGCGAGATCCTGCGCGACCTGCGCCGGGCGGGCTGACCCGGCCGCTCCAGCCCTCCATCCGCGGCAGCACCGGCTCGAGCCCCAGGAGTTCGGGGATCTCCGGCAGCCGCCGGGCCAGATCGAGGTAGCGGGGCTCGATCGCGATCATGCGCTCGAAATGGGCCCGGGCCTCGTCCACCTCTCCCGTGACCACAGCGGTGCGCAGCGCGGCGACGACGACGTGGGCCTCCTCCAGCCCGGCCGCACGCGCCGCCGCGACGGTCGCCGCCACGGAGCCCTCGGGGTCGGGCGCCCAGCTCGCCCGCAGCGCCTGCGAGCGGTTCACGAGCCGGCGCAGCTCGGCCACGGGCTCGGGATGGTTGTCGACGCGCACGTCGCAGATCACGTCGCGCCACGGCATCCCGCTGGCCTCACCGGCGACCACGAGCACGCGGCCCGCCTCCTGGCCGCGCCAGTCGCCGCCCTGCGCCTGCGCGGCCTCCAGGGCGGTCACGAGCCGGTCGGCCAGCGTGCCGGACGCACCCCGGAACGCCTCCATCATCGCCGGCCAGACGGTCGCGCTCGCCATCATGTTGGCCTGGCACGCGACGTCCTTGCGGTGCACATGGCCGGCGTCGGCGATGCACGACCGGCCGGTGAACGCGGCCGCCGTTCCCGCCGCCGAGACGACCCCGACCTGGCGGTAGGGCGACAGCCGGTCGCGCCGGGTCGCGCCGGCCAGGGCATCGGCGGCGGTCGCGCCCGACCGCAGCGCCAGCAGGCACATCGGGCCGTACGACGGATCCGTGAACGACTGGGTGGCCACGGCGCCGACACCGGCCTCGACCCAGAGCGTGTGCACGCCGGCGGTGAACGCCGCCGACTGGATGGCCGCCCCGAGCTGGCCCGTGTCGGGATCGCGGGCGACGAGCGAGTAGGTCACCGCTCCACCCTATCTCGCCCTCACGGCGCCGGCAGGCCCCGGAGGCGGCTGATGGGTTGCGTGTCACGCCCGGCGAGCACGATTGCACTCACGGCGGCCGGCCCGGGCCGGACCTCCACCCTGTCGGGAAGGCCACCGAGCCACTCCTCGAGCCGACCCTGCGCGCCGGTGAGCACGAGCCGCTCGATGCCGGCCCCGCCCGCTGCGGCCCCGGGGTACGGCGTTTCCGCCCCCCACGCGATGAAGAACGGCAGCGGCGGCTCCGCGGCGGCCTGCTCGAGCCCCGCGGTACGCCAGCGCAGGAGGGTGCCGTCAGGCGCCGCACGCGACCCGGGAGAGACCGTCAGACCGAGCCTGCGAGCCACGCCGTCGAGGTCGTCGGTGCGCACCGCCCAGCCCATCGGCCGCCCCGTCGCCGCGGCCGCGACCCAGCGCCCGAACACGCTGGCGGCGGCCTCGACCGGATCGGCCACCGCGACGAGCTCGAGATAGGCGCTGCCCAGCGGCACGATCCGGTTGGCGGTGCCGAAGCCCGGATGCCGGCCGCCCGCAACCGACCGTACACCCCAGCCGGCCTCGATCGCGCGGCCGGCCGCCTCCAGATCGGTCACGGCGATCAGGACGTGGTCGATCTCGACCGCGCTCACGCCGCCACCTCCCGTTCCTCACCCAGCAAGCCTGGCAGCCGCTGCGAGGCGATGAACATGACCGCGCCGACGATGATCAGCGCCGCGCACAGGCCGAACCCGAGCGGATAGCCGTGATGCTCGATCACGAACCCGGTGAGCGGGAAGAGCCAGAGCATCTGGATCGAGAAGCAGCCCTCGGCGATCGACATCGACGTGGCACGGTACTCCGACCGCGTGTTGTGCTGCAGGTAGGTCGAGAGCGTCACGTAGACGAGCTCGGGCGCACCGGCGATCACCATGAGCAGGACGACGGGGCCGGCGAGCCCGGGCAGCTCGGCGCCGGCGACGAGCCCCACCGCGGCCGCGAGCGACGCGACGGCGACCGACGCCGTGAGCGGCACCCGCTCGCCGATCCGCCCGCCGATCCACGAGAAGCCCGACGACGCCAGCATCGCGCCGCCGAGCACGACCCCGAGCAGCGCATCGGAGGCGCCCTTGTCGTGGAAGAGCGGCGCCGCGTAGTACCACCAGCTCGTGACGGCCGCCCAGTAGATGCTCCAGGCCAGCGTCAGGACGCCCAGGCGGGGCGCGCGAAAGAGCGCACGCAGGCCGCTCGCGGCGACCGTGACACCGGCACGGGCGCCACCGCGGGCATCGTCGGGCAGGCGGGTCGCGATCGCGCTTGCGAGCAGCGCACAGACGGCGGTCAGCCAGAAGGCGAGCGGACGCGAGTAGGTCGCGATCAGGCCGCCCGCCATGAACGACACGGCGCCCGCGAACTGGAAGACGGCCCACAGGCCGCCGAGCATGCGCGGGAAGAGCGCGTGGGCGTCGTCGTGGGCGAGCGAGTCGAACAGGTAGGCCTCGTCGGCGCCGGTGCGAAGCGCAAACGCGACGCCGTGGATGCCACCGGCGACGCAGATGAGCGCAAAGCCCGGCGCGTAGACGTATCCGAGCTCGGCGGTGGCCGCGAAGAACCCGGCACACATGAGCAGCCGCCGCCGCCCCAGGGCGTCTGCGAGCGCGCCCGTGGGTATCTGGGCCAGCAGCATGCCGACGTGCAGGGTGGCCTCGACGAACCCGAACTGGGTGAGCGTCAAGCCGCGTGAGAGCAGGAAGACGGCCCAGATCGGCCCTTCGAAGATCATGCCGTTGAAGAGCTGGTAGAGCCGGAAGACTGCGAGCGTGCGGGCGTTCATGGGTGCCTCGGGATGGTCGGACGACGGGCCGGTCGACGAGGAGCGGGCGCCTTTTGGGCGCACCTCTCCCGTCATCGGGCCCGCGTCAGCCCTGAACGCGCGCGATGCAGTGGCGCAGGAGCCTGATCGCCTGAGGCGTGGAGTCGGCGTTTCGGGTGCGCGGGTGCATGGCGGCGGCCATGCTAGCAGAGCCGCCCGCCACACCGCCGGCTACTGGTTCAGCGCCGCCTCGAGCACGTCGCGGGCGATCGGCGCGGCCACGTCGCCGCCGACGCCGCCCCTGACGATGAGCACCGCGACGGCCACCTTGGGCGCGCCGGCGGGCGCGAAGGCGATGAACCAGGCGTCGGTGGGCACGTTGGGGCCGCCGATCTCGGACGTGCCGGTCTTCCCTGCGACGGTCACGCCGGGGATGGCGGCGCTTCTGCCCGTGCCCTCGGTGACGACCGCCTCCATCATCGTGGTCACCTGCGAGGCGATCGCGCGCGCGCACGCCTGCACCGGCGCGTGCGGCTCGCGCGCCGAGAGCGGGCGCCGGATCAGGTACGGCGGCTTGCGCGTGCAGCCCGACCCGATCGTCTGCGCCACCGAGGCCATCTGCAGCGGCGTCGCGTCCACCCCGCCCTGGCCGATGCCCGCCACGCCCAGGTCGAGCGGCGAGGTCAGCGTCGCCGGCGCCGGAGTGACGCTCTCGGGCGCCGGGTAGGCGACCGACGGCGGATGGTTGAAGCCGAACGCGTCGGCCATCGCGACCAGCTTCGGCCCGCCCACCGACACCGCCAGCGGGCCGAAGACCGAGTTGCAGCTGACCGCGAACGAGAGGATCAGCGAGCCGCCGCAGTCCTCGTGATGGAAGTTGTGCAGCTTCCACCCGTTCAGGAGCGCGTAGCGGGCGTACGGGTACACGGTCTCGAGCGTCGTCTTGTGCGCCGTCAGGGCGGCCGCCGAGGTGATCGTCTTGAACGACGAGCCCGGCGGCTGCAGCGCGTCCATCCCCAGACCCGCGTCCGCCTCGATCGCACCCGTCGCCGCCGAGAGCACGACCACACCGCCGTAGCGGCCGCCGAGCGCCGTCGCGGCGGCGTCCTGGATCGGCACGCGCAGCGTCGTCGTCACATCCTGCGGCGCCGAGCCGGGGTTCACCGCCAGGATGTGGCTCGCGCCGGTCGTCTTTGCGACCGCCTGCAGCGCGAACCGCGGCGAGCCGCCGAGGATCGGGTCGAGCGATTCCTCGAGGCCGCCCTGGCCGTAGGGCAGCTTCGCCGGCCAGCCCGCGCGGACGCGGGCGGCGACCTGCGCGCCGGACGGCGGCTTCACGTAGCCCGTGACGTCGGCGAATGCCGACCCCTGCGGATACGTCCGGGCCGTGGCCGGCCCCTCGGCGAGGATGGCGCCGCCGCGGTCGAGGATCTGGCCGCGTGTGGCCGGGACGGTCGTCTGCACCGCCAGCCGCTCGCCCACCGCGAGCCCCGGGAAGGTGAGCGCGCGCGTCCACGCCACCCGCCGGCCGTGGGCGGTGTGCACGAGCGGGACCGCCATCTCCTCGGTCACCCTGCCGAAGCGGCGGGTGTCGACCGACATCGTCACCCCGACCAGCGCGCCCTCCGGACGAGGCCGGCCGACGGCGTGGAGGCCGCGCATCGTGGCGACCGACGCCGCGTGCGTGTAGAGCGCCGTGAACCGCGCGAGCGACACCCGCGCCCGCGACTGGGGGCTGATCAGCCCGTACATGCCGGCATAGTCGCGCGCGTGCCAGTCGGCGACGAACTGGCCCACCGGGATCGTCGGATCGACGACATGGTGGTGCTGCCGCCCGTGCTCGGTGCTGCCGCTCGCGCTCGTGATCACGAGCGCGATCCCGGCCGCGGCGGCGCTCACGGCGACCAGAACGGCCAGCCGAACGGCCCACACTCGCTTCCCCCGCCCCGGTGACATCGACCGGATTGTGCCTTAGTCGCCGTGCGCGGCGCGAATCCGCACCTTCCCGGCGACACGGTCGACCGCGCGCACGGACACCTCGACGGCGTCGCCCAGGCGCAGCCTGCGGCCGCTACGGTCGGCGACGAGGGCCACGCCGAGCGGGTCGAGCGACACGTGCTCGCCCGCCCATGACCGCCCCGGCAGCAGGCCCTCGAAGAGCCCGCCGAAGCGCACGAATGCGCCGGAGGGGATCAGCCCGACGACCTCGCCGGGGAACGTCTCGTCCCAGCCGCGCTCGTAGAGGACGCGCTCGAGCAGGAACGCGGCGCAGATGTCGTCGGCGCGCCGCTCCAGCGCCTCGGCCTCGCGCTCGGCCAGCGAGTCGTGCTCGGCCTGGGCGGCGACGGCCGCGGGAGCCGGCGGCGGTGTGCGATCGAGCCCCAGGCGGCGCAGGAGCGCCCGGTGCACCATCAGGTCGGGGTGACGCCGGATCGGCGATGTGAAGTGGCAGTAGGCGGGGCTGGCGAGCCCCGCGTGGCCGAGGTTGCGGGTGTCGTAGCGGGCCTTTCGCAGGGCGCGCAGCACCATCCCGCCGAAGGCGGCCCGGCCCCGTCCTGCCGTGCGCGCGTATCCGGTGACCGCCTGGCTGAGCGCCCCGGCGTAGGCGGCGGCGGCCGCGGGCGTCATCACGTCGGGAAACGGCGGCGTCGGCACCGAGAGCGCCGCCAGCCGCTCGACGAGCGCGTCCAGCGCATCGCGCTCGGGCGGCTCGTGCACACGAAACGGCACGGCCGCTCCGGCACGGGCGAGCTCGGCCGCGACCGCCTCGTTTGCCGCCAGCATCAGCTCCTCGACGAGGAGGTGCGCGGGCCCGGGCGCGCGCGTGCCGCCGTCGGCGACGGCGCCCGACTCGATCCGGAAGCTGCGCTCGGACGCATCGACGGCCACCCCGCCGCGGGCGAGCCGGGCGGCCTGACGCCCGGCTGCGAAGCCGTGCAGGCGCCGGAGCGCGCCCACGAGATCGGCCGGGCCCGCGCCGGTCGCGAGCATCTCGGCCGCCTGGTCGTAGGTGAGGCGGTGGTCGCTTCGGATGATGCTGCGAAACGCCTGCAGCGGGCCGTCGCCGCCGACCGCGACCGTCACCGCGAAGCGATCACGGCCGGGACGCAGGCTGCACAGGTCGGACGACAACCGCTCGGGCAGCATCGGCTCGACCCGGCCGGGCAGGTAGACCGACGTCGCCCGCAGCGCCGCCTCGGCCTCGATCGCACCACCCTCCTGCACGAACGCGGCGACATCGGCGATGTGGACGAGCAGGCGCTCGCCGTCGACCGAGAGGGCATCGTCGTGGTCGCGCGCGTCCTGCGGATCGATGGTGAACGTGAGCAGGTGGCGCAGGTCGGTACGACCGTCACCGGCCGCGTCGGGCTCGGCCGGCAGCGCGGCTGCCTCGGCGAGCACGTCGTCGGGCCACGGCGCCGCCACGCCTGCCTCGACGGCCAGGCCGTGGAGCACGGCGGACACGTCGGTGACCGCTCCGAGCCGCTCGACGACGAGGCCGCGGCCCGGGCCGGTGATCTCGACGGCGACGAGCTCCCCCGCGGCGGCGTCAACCGTCCCGACCCGCCCGAGCGTGAGCGGCACGCCGTGGTCGAAGAACGGCTCGCCCACCACCAGCCGAGCCCGCAGTGACACCTCGCAGACGACCGGCGCGGGCGCCGGCGGGTGCGTCAACTCCGCCGCAGCGCGTCGAGGGCGGCCTGGAGCACGCGGTCGGTCGGCCCGTAGCGGGCTGGCACGGAGACGTCGGGACGGATCCCGCGGCTCTCGACGACCACCCCGCCGGGAAGCGTGAACCGGGCCACGGTCAGCTTCAGCGCGCCGCCTCCCGCCAGGGGCTCGATCGCCTGCACGGTGCCCTTGCCGTAGCTGCGCCGGCCGACCACGATCGCCCCCGCATCGGCGCGCAGCGCGCCGGTGACGACCTCGGCGGCGCTCGCGGTCAGGCCGTTGATGAGGACCGCGATGCGCAGCTTGCCGACGGCGGTGTCGTTGGCGACGAAGTGGCGCTTCGGCTCGTGCAGGCCGTGCGTCGTCACGACGACGCCCCTGCTCGCGAACACGCGCACGACGCCGACGGCCTGCGACAGGAGGCCGCCCGGATTGCCGCGCAGGTCGAGGATCACGGCCTCGTGCCGGCGCACGGCGCGAGCGGCGATCTGGCGCACCTGGGCCGCCGCGGTGGCCGGGAAGCTGAGCAGCCGGATCACGCACACGTGCATCCCCTTGTACGACACGACCCGGCTCGAGACGTACGGCAAGGCGATCGACCGCCGGACGAGCGTGAGCGACCGCGGCGGGCGCCGGCCGCGGATGACCTTCAGATGCACCGGCTGACCGACGGGACCGCCGATCAGGTCGAGCGCCCGCCGGTAGGACAGGCTCGCGAGCGACGCGCCGTTGATCGTCGTGATGACATCGCCGGGCCGGATCCCGGCCGCGCGCCCGGGCAGGCCCGGGATCGACGCGGTCACGAGCAGCCCCCGGCGCTCACGCAGGAGGGCAAGGCCGACGCCCTTGTAGGTGCCGGACTCGGCTCCGCGCAGCTGGTCGTAGGCGGCCGGCGGCAGATAGCGGGTGTACGGATCGCCCAGGGCGTGCACCATTCCGGCGACGGTGTGCGCGCGGTAGGCCGCCCGCGGGAGCACGCGGTAGTAGTAGGCCTCGAGGTCGTCGAGCACCTGGGTGCGAAGCGGCGCAGGGTGCGGTGCCGCAACCGGCTCCGGCAGCGCGTGCGTCCGAAGCTCGAATCCGACCGCGAACGCCGCCAGGAGCGACGCCGTGGCGATGGCCAGCACGAGTAGACGGTGCCGCTTCACCAACTGGCGATTGTAACGCCTGCTGCGGGCGTTGTCTCGTGTGCTGCGCCCGGTCAGACGCGCAGGAACCGGCGCAGCGTCAGACCGGAGCCGAACGCGCCGAGCAGGAGCCCGAACGCCGCCAGCATCGCGATCAGGAGCGGCACGCCGACCAGCCGGGCCGGATCGGTCAGGCCGCGGTCATAGCCGTTCAGCGCGAAATAGACGATCGCGAGCAGCCCGAGCGCGCCCGCCGCCCCGAGCAGCCCGGTCAGCATGCCCTCGAGCATGAACGGGAGCCGGACGAAGGCGTTCGTCGCGCCGACGAGCTTCATCACCTCGATCTCGCGGCGGCGGGAGAAGATCGACAGGCGGATCGTGTTCTGGATCAGCACGATGGCCGCCACTCCGAGCAGGATCATCAACCCGAACACGAAGTAGAGGACGTATTTGAGCGTGTTCAGCACCTTGTCGGTGATCTTCTTGCCGTAGGTGACGCACGGCTCGGAGCCGCAGTTGTGGATCACCGAGATCCTCTGCGCCGCCGCGGCGGTCGCCCCGGCCGCGTTCGCGTCCTTCAGCTTGACGTAGAAGGCGGGCGGAAGCGGGTTCTCGGGCAGCTGCTGGATCGCCTTGCGGGCCGACGCCGAGAGCATCGAGACGGCCTTCTGAGGCGAGACGTACTCGATCGACTTCACGTTCGGCAGCTGCCGCACCTGATCGAAGACCAGGCCGCGCTTGGTCGCGAACGCCGCTGTGCCGTAGTCGTTCGGCATGTAGAGCTTGACGGTGACCTCGTTCCGCACGCCGACGGCGTAGTGGTAGACCCACCACGCGGTCGACACGAAGATGCCGAGCAGGAACGTGACGATCAGCACGGTCACGGTCGCCGCCATCGTCGTCGCGGCGTTCGAGCGGATCGAGGCGAGCGCCTCCCAGAAGAAGAACCGCCACCTCAACCCTCGTAGCCCCCGCGGCGGTCGTCGCGGACGAGGCGTCCGCCCTCGAGCTGGATCACGCGCCGGCGCATCTTGTCGACCATCTCGCGGTCGTGGGTGGCCATGACGACGGTCGTGCCCGCGCGGTTGATGCGGTAGAGCAGCTGCATGATCCCGACCGACGTGTCGGGGTCGAGGTTCCCGGTGGGCTCGTCGGCGATCAGGAGCGGCGGGTGGTTCACGAACGCCCGCGCCACCGAGACGCGCTGCTGCTCGCCGCCGGAAAGCTCGTGCGGGAAGCGGTCGCCCTTGTCGGCGAGGCCGACGAGGCCGATGATGTCGGGCACCTTCTTGCGGATCTCGGCCCGCGACTTGCCCTGCACCTGCAGCGCGTAGGCGACGTTCTGGTAGACGCTGCGGTTCGGCAGGAGCTTGAAGTCCTGGAACACGCAGCCGATGTTGCGGCGCAGCGTGGGCACCTTCGAGCGCTTCAGCTTCGGCAGCGAGCGGCCGCCGACGATCAGGTTGCCCGACGAGACGTCGAGCTCCTTCAGGAGCAGCTTGATGAACGTCGACTTGCCCGAGCCGGACGGGCCGACGAGGAAGACGAACTCGCCCTTGTCGATCTGGACGGAGATGTCGTTCAGGCCCATCACGCCGCCCTGATAGGTCTTCGTGACGCCGTCGAACAGGATCATCGCCTGGGCCGCCGCGCGGGGCGCGTCGGGCGGCGGCGGGGCGGAAGCCGCCCGGAGCGGCGCGCCCCCCGACTCGAAGGCCGTCGGCGGCACGTCGGAGACGGCCTGGTGAACTCTGATCTCGTTGCTCATGGGCGGCTGCGGATCGCCGCGGCGGGCGATGAGTGCTGGTTCAGGGTACCGGTGCGGCCGGATGGGTGCAAACGCAACCACTCGCATTCCCAGCATCTGCCAACCTTATTCATGCATACCGGCCCGATCATGCCGACGACTTTGCGGCCGCCCGGCGGAGCAGCTCCGCCCGGATCAGCCCGTCGAGGTCACCGTCGAGCACACCTTGAACGTTTCCGATCTTCAGGTTCGTGCGCTCGTCGCGCACCATGCTGTACGGATGCTGGACGTAGGAGCGGATCTGGCTGCCGAACGAGATGTCCTGGGCCTCTCCGCGCTCCTTCGCCATCGCCGCCTCGCGCTCCTCGTGCTCGCGCTCGAGCAGGCGCGAGCGCAGGATCCGCATCGCCTGGGCCTTGTTCTGCAGCTGTGAGCGCTCGTTCTGGCACTGCACGACGATGCCGCTCGGCAGGTGCGTGATGCGCACGGCCGAGTCGGTCTTGTTCACGTGCTGGCCGCCGGCGCCCTGCGAGCGGTAGGTGTCGATGCGCAGGTCGGTCTCGTCGATCTCGACGTCGACGTCGTCGTCGACGAGCGGCGACACCTCGACCTGGGCGAAGCTCGTGTGGCGGCGGTGGGCCGAATCGAACGGCGAGAGCCGCACGAGCCGGTGCACGCCCTTCTCGGCCTGCATCACGCCGTAGGCGTTGTCGCCGATGAGGGTGAAGGTGGCGCTCTTGAGGCCCGCCTCCTCGCCCGGCGTCGCCTCGAGCAGCTCGGCCTTGAAGCCGCGCGACTCGGCCCAGCGCAGATACATGCGCAGGAGCATCTCGGCCCAGTCCTGGCTGTCGGTGCCGCCGGCGCCCGCATGCACACCGACCACGGCGGGGCCGGTGTCGAACTCACCCGTGAAGAGCGCCTCCTCCTGCAGCCGGCCGAGGTCACTTGCGAGCGAGTCGAGCGCCCGCTCGAGCTCGGCCTTCCAGTCGGCGTCGTCGGCGGCCATCTCGAGCATGCCGTCGAGCTCGTCGACCTCGCCCTGCAGCCGCTCGTAGTTGTCCAGGTTGCGCCCCGTGCGGGCGAGCTCCGACGAGACCTTCGCAGCCCGGCGCTGGTCGTCCCAGAAGCCCTGCTGCACCGTCTCGGCCTCGAGCTCGGCTCTGCGTGCGCTCAGTGAATCCGGGTCAAAGGTAATCACGAACCCAGTGCAACTGGGCTCTGATCTCCTCTGCGGCGGCGCGCAGGTCGTCCATCGAGCGGGGCTCGTGGCTGTCGCCGTTATGCGCCATGGCACTTCTTGTACTTCTTGCCGGAGCCGCACCAGCAGGGGTCGTTGCGACCGACGTCGCGCTCGGGGTCGACGATGCGCTGCTCGACCACCGGCATGGCGTCGAGCTCCTCGACCTCGCCGTTGGGCAGCCCTGCGGCCGCAAGCGCCTCGAGCGTGGCGCCCTCGTCGTGCTCGTAGCTGTACTGCTCGTGCCGCTGCGGGCTGTGGCCGTACTGGGCCTCGTCCTCGACCTTGACCTCGACGTGCATCAGCGCCCGGACGGTCTCCTGCTTCACGAGGAAGTCCATCTCGTTGAACATCAGTGCGCCCTCGGTGCGGTACTCGACGAGCGGATCCTTCTGCGCGAAGCCGCGCAGGCCGATGCCCTGGCGCATGTAGTCCATGTTGTCGAGGTGCTCGCGCCAGCGCACGTCGAGCACCTGCAGGACGACCCAGCGCTCGAGGTTGCGGGTCAGCTCCTCGCCCCACTCCTGCTCGCGCGCCTCGTAGCCGGAGATGGCGTCGTCGAAGATCAGGTCGAGCAGCTCCTCGCGGGTGATGGTGTGGTGGTCGATCTGAGCGGCCGAGAGCCGGATCGGGTAGATCGACTGCAGGGCGACCCACATGCCCTCCCAGTCCCAGTCGTCCGCGAACCCGACGCCGCCCGTGTGGGAGTCGACGGCCGCCTCGATCACGTCCTCGAACCAGCCGGCGACGAGCTCCTTGAGGTCGCCGCCTTCGAGGATCTCGCGGCGGGTGGCGTAGACCTGCTCGCGCTGCTCGTTCAGGACGTCGTCGTACTTGACGACGTTCTTGCGGTTGACGAAGTGGAACTCCTCGACCTTCTTCTGCGCGCCCTCGATGCGGCTCGTCAGCATCTTGGCCTCGATCGGCTCGCCGTCGGGCGGGCCGAAGCGCGAGTCGAGGATCTTGTAGATCCGCTCGCCGGCGAACAGGCGGATGACCTCGTCCTGGGCCGACAGGTAGAACCGCGACGCGCCCGGGTCGCCCTGGCGGCCGGAACGGCCGCGCAGCTGGTTGTCGATCCGGCGCGACTCGTGCCGCTCGGTGCCGAGCACGTAGAGGCCGCCGAGCTCGCTGACGCCCTCGCCGAGCTTGATGTCGACGCCGCGGCCGGCCATGTTCGTGGCGATGGTGACGGCGCCGGGCTGGCCGGCCCCTTCGATGATCTGCGCCTCGCGCTCGTGGTTCTTGGCGTTCAGCACCTCGTGCGGGACGCCGCGGCGGCCGAGCAGCGTCGAGAGGTGCTCGGACACCTCGACCGAGATCGTGCCGACGAGCACCGGCTGGCCGATCGCGTGGCGCTCGACGATGTCCTCGACGACGGCGGCGAACTTCTCGTCCTTGGTGCGGTAGATCTGGTCGTTGCGGTCGTCGCGCACCATCGGCCGGTGCGTCGGGATCGGCACCACCTCGAGGCCGTAGATCTCGTGGAACTCCGTCGCCTCGGTCATGGCCGTGCCGGTCATGCCGGAGAGCTTCTCGTACATCCGGAAGTAGTTCTGGATCGTGACCGTGGCGACGGTCACGTTCTCTTCCTGGATCTTGACGTTCTCCTTGGCCTCGACGGCCTGGTGCAGCCCCTCCGACCAGCGCCGGCCCTCCATGATCCGGCCGGTGAACTCGTCGACGATCTTGACCTCGCCGTCGACGATCACGTACTCGTCGTCGCGCCGGTAGAGCTCCTTGGCCTTGATCGCCTGGATCAGGTGGTTTACGAGCTGGCCGTTCTCGGGTGCGTACAGGTTCTCGACCTTGAGGGCGCGCTCGACCTTGTCGACGCCCTCCTCGGTCGGTGCGGCAGTCTGGAACTTCTCGTCGACCTCGTAGTCGTCGCCGAGCTTCAGGTCGCGCACGACGCGCGCGAACGAGTAGTAGGTCTCGGCCGCCTCCTCGGGCTGGCCCGAGATGATGAGCGGCGTGCGCGCCTCGTCGATCAGGATCGAGTCCACCTCGTCGACGATCGCGAACCAGTGGCCGCGCTGCACCGTCTGCTCGATGTCGGCCGCCATGTTGTCGCGCAGGTAGTCGAAGCCGAACTCGGAGTTCGTGCCGTACACGATGTCGCAGCCGTAGGCGGCCCGGCGGTTGGTCTGCTCCCAGTCGTCGGGCATGTTCGACTGGATGATTCCGACCGAGATGTCGAGCGCCTCGTACACGGGCCGCATCCACTCGGCGTCGCGCTTGGCGAGATAGTCGTTGACCGTCACGAGGTGCACGTTCACGCCGCTCAGCGCGTTCAGGTAGAGCGCGAGCGTGGCCACGAGCGTCTTGCCCTCGCCGGTCTTCATCTCGGCGATGCGGCCCTCGTGCAGCACCATCCCGCCGATCAGCTGGACGTCGAAGTGCCGCAGCCCGATCGTGCGCCGGGCGGCCTCTCGGACGCAGGCAAACGCCTCCGGAAGCAGCTCGTCGAGCTCCTCGCCGTTGTCGAACCGCGCGCGGAACTCGGCGGTCTTCGCGCGCAGTTCGTCGTCGGAGAGGCGCTCGATGTCGGGCTCGAGCGCGTTGATCTCGCGCACGCGCTCCTGCATCCGCTTGAGCGTCCGGCCCTCGCCGGCGCGCAGGATCTTCTGGAAGACACTCATCGTCACTGGATGGTACCGAACGGGGGCCCGGTGCCCTGGGGTAGCCACCTGCGCTGCGAGTGCCAGCGCCGGATCGTGCGCGAGCTGGGCAGACGGCCGGGACAGCCTCCGGGAAGCGACCGCATGTGCAGGTCGCGCGCCACCGTGTGCGGGCCGGTGCCACCCGCGAAGCGCCGCTCGGCCTCGGCGCGCAGGTCGGGCCAGCAGTAGCTCCCGGGGCGTGCCCGCGCGGCCGGGCCTCGGCATGCCGCCAGGTGCGCCGAGAGCGCGCGCCCACGCGCCGCCGTCAGCATCCCGTGCGCCTGCCATAGCCGCTGCAGGGTCAGAACGAGGTCACGCCCTCCCCGCTGCGTCTGGAACTGCGGCGACGCGTGCCCCTCACACAGCCACACGCATACCCCGTAGCCGTAGCGCACCTCCCGCGTGCGCCCCCGCGTCCGCTCGACGCAGATCGCGCACACCGCCTGCTTGTTCGGGACGCCGCGAGCCTTGTACAAGGTTGGGAGCTGAGCCATGCGACGATTGTGGCGGGCGGGATGTCACGCGTGGGTCACGACGTGTTGCGGGGGTGTGTCGGCTTCCTTGCGGTTGGCCTTGGGCGTACGGCCAAGTGGCCACCACCGGGCGGGTACCTGACCGTGGGCCGTACGGCCGACTGGCCGCCTCCAACACCCAACTGGCCACGGGGGTGCGGCCAACCGGCCACGCCCAACACAACTGGCCACAGCCGTACAGCCAACCGGCCACCCCACCATCGGCCGGCCGCCATCCCGTATCCGCCCTTCGAGCTCCCCCGAACACCGGAGCCACGCGCTCCATCCCTGCCGAGAGGGTGCGGCCGTGAGTGTGGATGACCATGGGCTCGCTAGTAGCCGGAAGCGTTCGCCAGATACTCGACGAAACAGGCGCCGGACGGGACGAGGAGATACCCATTGAATGCCAGCCGGTGGAGGCTGTACTCGGGTATCCCGCCCACGCCGAGCGCGCTCGTCAGCGTTCCAATCCGCCCGGCCGTCTGGGCGCCGCTGATCCCGCCGTGGCTGTCCCACCACCGCCTGGAGCGGCACCCCGCCTGCTTGACGTAGCTCGCGGTATGGAAGCTGATCGTGCGGGGCAGGACCAGCGGGTACGGCCACGCGTAGCCGAGCTGCGTGACGGCGAATGCGCCCCACACGCCGATGGCGACGAGCGTCGCGGCGATCGCCAAGACGACTCCCTCGACGCGCCTGCGCGTGCTCCTGTTCACGTCTCGAGTGTACGGCTCTTCGGCGCCGGGGCCCGCCACGGAGACCGGCGTCGGTCGCACGAAGGAAGCCTGCTGCAGGAGCCGTCCCTGGAACGCACGATCCTCTCCTCACGCAACACCGCACCTCCTGCAGAGGACGCCGCCGCCCCTTCAGGGCGGGCGGCGGCGTCCGCATGGATGCGATCGCCACACCCGACTGGCCACAAGGGCGCGGCCAAGTGGCCACCACCACCCAGAGCAAACTCGCAGCCGAGACGCCTAGAGCAGGCCGCACGCCGCGGCCGTGTTCGGCCAGGGGGTGTATCCGGTGGTGCGGTACGCGCGCATCGCCACCATGAGCTGATCGTGGGCGGACCAGACGTTCGCGTCGCGGCCGCCGTGGCTGGAGAGGACGTCGTCGCCGTAGTCGACCTCGAACGTCCGGTCCATCTGCAGGCCGCCGTAGTAGGTCGGATCGGAGTCGGAAACGGCGTTCCACGGCCCCTCGTATGTGTGGATGCAGGCAAACCCCTGGAGCGTCGGCTCGCGGCGCGCAAGTGCAGCCCGGTAATGCGCGAGTCGTCCCTCCCAGCGAACCAGAATGGGCACGAGCGCGGGGATCGTCGTCGCGCGGCGCTCGGCGTGACCGTGCGGCGGCGCGGGCAGGGCGGCGGCGAACGCGTCCCGAAGCGCGAGGCCGCGTGTGAGGCGGATCTGGTAGCGCAGCGCCCGCACCGCCGCAGAGGCCTCCTCACGCGTCGCCTGCGAGGCGGCCGAGCCGCCCGCGGGCAGCGTCGCCGCGACGGCGGTCGCGGTCCCGGCGGCAAGTGAGAGCAGGCAGATGACGGCGGCGGCGGCGTATCTCACGATCGATCACTCCTCGGCGGATGCTGGAAGTCGCTGGGGGTGTCGGCAGCCGGGCCGAGGCAAACAGTCCCAATTCGCCGGAATACGACAGAGCGGGGCGTGCCGCTCCTCCGCGCCGGGGAGGGACTGCGGGAAAGCCGGTGGTCCCCGCCGGGGAGGGCCCGCCTACCGGGCTAGCGGCCGGCGCGCTCGCCCAGGCGGATCATCTTCGTCATCGCCGGCACCCAGCCGCGACGGCGGTAGAGCTCCTCGGCGCCCGTGTTACCGACCAGCACGGCGACGACGACGTCCGCAACGCCCAGCTCGTCGAGGCGCGCGTCCACGCCATCCAGCAGCAGCGTGCCCACCCCGCGGCCGCGTTCGGCGGCAAGCACCGCGAAGGATTCGAGCTCGGCGATCCGCGGCCCCGTCGCCCACGTGTCGTCGGCGCCCTCGTGCATGTGCACGAGCGCGTAGCCCACCGCCCCGCCGTCACGGCGGGCGAGCAGCACGAATGCGTCGGGCCGCCCGAGCAGGTCGAGGTAGAGCGCCCGCCGCCGCGACCACGACTCGGGCGGCTCGATCGTCTGCAGGCCCGCCGCGCCGATGGCGAGATGGTGGTCGTAGAGCGCGAGCCAGAGCGGCTCGATCTCGTCGACGAGCTCCACCCCACCGCGCTCGAGCGTGACACCGAGCGCCGCCGCCCGCTGGTCGAGCCCGGTCAGTCCTCCCCGTCCCGGGTGGGCTCGATCAGGCCGTAGTTGCCGTCGCGGCGCTTGTAGATCACGTTCACGTCCGCCGAGTCGGCGTTGACGAACACGAAGAAGTCGTGGCCGATCAGCTCGAGCTGCAGCATCGCCTCCTCGGGAGGCATCGGCTTCATGTTGAACTGCTTCGACTTGACGATCACCGCATCCTCCTCATCAGGCAGCGCGGCCGCCTCGGCGGGCGGGGGCGCGACGTGGGTGGCGATGTGCTGCGCACCCTTGCGACTGCGCCGGTTGCGGTACCGCTTGACCTGCCGCTCGAGCTTGTCCGCCACGAGGTCGATCGAGGCGTACATATCGGTGGACGACTCGCGGGCGCGCAGCACCGGCCCTTTCGTCCAGACCGTCGCCTCGGCGACCTGCTTCTCGTTGATCGAGGGGTTGTGCTCGACCGCGAGCTCCAGTTCGCAGCGGCTCTCCTCGGAGAGATGCCGCGCAAGCTTGCCCAGCTTCCGCTCCGAATAGGTGAACAAGGCATCGGTGACGTCCACATTCCGGCCCTTGACCTGCAGCTTCATCCGCGTCTCCTTTGGACGGAGAAGTGCCGGAAACATACCCGCTCGCGCGCACCCCTGAACCGGCCGGCCTAGATTCGGACGACCCGGGCCAGGCTGACCGCGACCACGGCAGCCGCCCCACCGCGGCGAAGCGCCGCCCCACAGGCCGAGAGCGTGGCGCCCGTGGTGAAGACGTCGTCGACGATCGCAACCCGCATCCCCGTGATCGTGCCGGCCGGCCGGAAGGCGTCGCGGACGTTGCGCCGCCGGGCGCCGTGATCGAGCCCGCGCTGCGCCCGCCGAAGCGGCGCGGCCCGGAGCAGCGGTGCCGCCGGGATCGCCCAGTGCCCGCCGAGCCGGATCGCAAGCGCCTGCGCAGGGTGGTAGCCGCGGTGGATCGTCCGCCAGCGGTCGGGCGGCACCCAGGTGAGCACGTCGCACGCGGGCCGCTCGACCACCGCTGCGATCACCGCGGCCGCCGGCTCGGCCAGGCCGCGCAGGCCTGCATCCTTGAACCGCACGACCAGATCGCGCCCACGGCCCTCGAAGGCCACGGCAGCGGCCGCCGTGTCGAAGCCCAGGCGCCGTCCGCGGCACTCGCGGCAGTCCGCGACGGCCGTCGCTGTCGGCTTGCCGCACCGCGCGCACGTGGGGCCGTCGAGGAGCGGCAGATCGGCGACGCACTCGGGGCAGACCGGATGCGCGCCACGGCCGCACAGGCCACACCGGGCGGGGAGCAGCAGATCGAGGAGCGCAGCCACCTGCGGGAGGCTACGGACGCCGGTGTCACGCGTGGCCGCGCCGCCGTGCCGACTCCGTCACGAAAGTGTGTACGGCCCGTCCACGACCGCGCCGGTCCCCACCCGCCGTGCAAGCTCGGCCGGGTCTGCGGCCAGGATCGGGCTGATCTCGATCGGGACCGCCACCGAGCCGTCGCGCCGCCGTGCCACCCGCGCGCCGGCGGCCTCGAGCAGGGCGCCGGCCGCGTCGCTCAGCCGCTGCCTGACCGTGTCGGGTGAGGCGTCGCCCGACGCGTTCTTCAACGGCTCGAACTCCGCCGCACGGTCGGTCTCGAGCACGAGCGTCGCTTTGGCCAGCGGCAGCGTGTCGAAGATGAACTGCTCGAACTTCACCGCATTTGCGGCGACGGGCACCATCGGATCGCCGCGCTCGTTCACGTAGGGCACCGGCTTGAGCGCGCGGTGATACGGCAGCTCGGCCCCGTCCGCCACGCGGGCGATGAACTCGAGTGCGAACACGTGCAACGCGATGCTGCCCGCCGCGAACGCAAGGCCGCCGTCGGGGCGGCGCTGCGCCGCCAGCCGATCGGGCAGGTCGGAGTACTCCACCACGACGCTGCGGCCGTCGCGCTCGGCGACGACGCCGACCTTCTCGGCCGGGTCGAGCTTGCGCACGACCTTGGACGACACCTCGGACCCGGCGATCAGGTGTGCGCCGACGAACCCGGGATCGCCGATCGCGATCATCGGGTTGTCGACCTGCAGGTAGAACACCGTGTCGATTCCCGCCGCGCGCATCTCGTCCAGGCACCCGGCCCGCCGCAGCGCGCGCAGCGTGCCGCCGTGGCCGTCGGGGCTGAGCGCGACCCGGTCGCGCTCGGCGAGCAGGATCGCGCCCGTCTGGCGGTCGACGGCCGGCATCGTCCCCTGCTGGAAGAGCCGTACGTGCTCGAGCCCGAACCACTCGTGGTCGGCGAGGAAGCGCTCGGTCACCGCATGGTTGTCCGCGCTCGTCATGACGTACACCCGCGGCACGTGGCCGTATCGGGCGCCGAGCGCAGCGGCCTTCTCGAAATGGATCTGGAAGAGCGAGCGCTCGGTGACAGGGCCGATCGGAAAGCAGCCTTTCGGCCCGTCGAACCCCAGGCGGGTGCCCTGACCACCCGCGACGATCACGACGGCGACGCGCCCGGCGCGCAGCGCCTCCTCACCCGCGGCGATCGCCTCGGCGGAGGGCGCCGGCACCGGCTCGACCGGCCGCAGGCCCTCGACGTCCACGGACCCCTCCGCGCCGCGCACGAGCGTCTCGATCAGCCGGTCGAGCAGGTCGAGGTCGAGCGAGCGCACGTCGGCGGCGAGCCGTTCGCGGCCGGCGGCGTCCAGGTCGTCCCAGAACTGCAGCAGATGCTCCTGCCCGTGCGCCTCGAGCGCCGCGCGCAGGTCGGCGTAGGCGTCGTCGTCCCCCATCCGCCTACCCTATCCGCCGCCCGCGTTGCGAATACGCAGATGCCGTGGCCGCGACCCCCGTTGTGAGGTCGTGCCGGCCGTCGATCGCGCCGATGAATGAGCACGGCTCCCGCCGGGTCGCCACGGATGTGCGACCCGCGTCTCAAGGATGAGAGACATGATCTTCTTCGCGATCTGGTGCGCGTTCCTGCTCGGCATGCTGTGGCTCTGGGACAGGCGTCCCATCGACCCGGCCCACCCCGGACTCAAGACCAAGGTCAAGGTCAAGGCAAAGAGCGGCGACTAGAACCGGTACGGCGGACGGCGGACGCCGTCCTCGGTGATGATCGCGCTGATGTTGGCCGCCGGCGTCACGTCGAAGGCCGGGTTGTAGACCCCGAACCCCTCCGGCACGGCCGGGCCGAGCTCGTCGGCGCGGCGGTGCTCGATCGGGATGTCATCGCCGGTCGCGGTCGCAGCGTCGATCGTCGACGTCGGCGCGGCGATGTAGAACGGCAGGTTGTGTGCGCGGGCGAGGACGCTGAGCGTGTAGGTGCCGATCTTGTTCGCGGTGTCGCCGTTTCGGGCGATCCGGTCGGCGCCGGTGATCACGGCGTCGACCTTGCCCTGCGCCATCAGCCATCCGGCCGTCGAGTCGGTGATGAGCGTCGCCGAGATCCCCTCCTCGCGCAGCTCCCACGCCGTCAGCCGCGCGCCCTGCAGGAGCGGCCGCGTCTCGTCCACCCAAACGTGCAGCGACGGGTGCCGGTGATGGGCCGCGCGCAGCACGCCGAGCGCCGTGCCGTATCCGCCCGTCGCAAGCGCGCCCGCGTTGCAGTGGGTGAGCACCCGTGCGCCCGCTCTCAGGAGCTCCGCGCCGTGTCCGCCGATGCGGCGGCAGCGCTCGACCTCCTCGGCATGCAGCTCCTCGGCCCGTGCCCGCAGCGCGGCCCGGATCGCGTCGGCGTCGCCGTGCGGCGCGGCGGCACACACGCGCATCTGCTCGACCGCCCACGGCAGGTTGACGGCCGTGGGCCGCGCCGTCGCCAGGCCGGCGCACGCGCGCCCGACGTCCTCGCGCAGCACCTCGGCGCTTCCGGCCCCGCTGCGCGCCGCCGCAAGCGCGACGCCGTATGCGGCCGCGATTCCGATCGCCGGAGCGCCGCGAACGGCCATGTCGCGGATGGCGCCCGCGACCTCCTGCCAGGTGGCGAGGCGCAGCTCGACGACGTCGTCCGGGAGCCGCCTCTGGTCGAGGAGGACAACCGCGTCGTCCTCGATGCGGGCGATTCGGTGCGGGGCGAGCACGGAGGTGCCGGGAGACGCGATCACCGCGGCGGCACTCTAACAAAGCGGCATCGCGCGCTCATTGCAGCGCTTGCTTCAGTGCGTGAATGTTGCGCACGGGCGTCGGATCGACGCCGCGCCGAAGCGCCGCGCCATAGCTGGCCCAGTCGCCCTGGGCGACGAGCGAGAACGCCCGGGCGGCCGGCGTTGCGCCGTGGCCCTCGACGATCTCGACGAGGGCCGCGTCCTCGGCGATCAGCTCGGCCGTCGCGGCAATGCTGCGGCGCACGGCCTCGTCCTGCCCGGCGTCGGAGAGCAGCACCGCGGCAAACGTCTCGGGAGGCGCGCCCTCCCAGCCGACAATCTCGTTGTGGGCAAGCTCGGGCAGCGCGTGGCTGAAGGCGTGCATCTTGGCGTTCTCGTTCATCTGCGTCTTCCAGCGGTAGGCGACCGCGCCCATCGGCCCGGCCCCGTAGATCAGCGGGATCGTCGTGGCCAGCCGCTCGCCGAGCTCGCGGGCCGCACCCTCGTCGACCGACTCCACGCCCTCCGCCGCGGCCGAGGCGATCCCCTCGGAGGCAAGACCGCAGGCGCCGAAGGCGCCCGCCATCGCCCCGAACAGATATCCCAGCGCCGCACGCGGCTGGCCCGTGGCGACGACGCTCGGCACCTGTGCATGGGCGACGCCCCACTCCTGCGCCAACCCGACCAGACCGCCACCGGCGCCGACGATCAGGAGGTCTGCCCCCTGACGGTGCGCCTGGCGGGCGCAGGCAAGCGTCTCCTCGGTGTCGCCGGAGAAGCTGACGCACATCACCAGGGTGCCCGGGCCGGCCCAGTGCGGGATGCGGAAGCCGCGCACGCGCGTGATCGGAACGGGGCACTCGCCCGCGACGAGCGCGCGCAGGAGCTCACCGCCCATCGCCGAGCCGCCCATGGCGGCGACCACGACGGCGCCCGGGAGCGCGAGGCGCGCGCCCACCTCGGCTCCGACGCGCTCACCCTGCCGTAGCTGCTCGGCCATCCCGGCGATCGCGTCCGCCATGCCGGAAGGGTCGGCGGCGGTCACCAAACGGGCTCTCCGGATGCTCCCACCACCTGATTGTCCACTCTGCGGCCCGCGTCCACAACTGCACCCGCCAGGAGCACCGATCTCGTGACGCTCGCGCCGGCATCGATACGGCAGCCCGGACCGACCACGGAATCGGTCACGCCGGCGCCCGGAGAGACGTCGGCCGAAGGGTCGATGAGACCCCCCGGCGGCATCCGTGCCAGATTCGCCTCCAGGTAGCTCGCGGGCGTCCCGATGTCGCACCAGTAGCCGGTGAAGCTGCGCGCATGCAGACCGGCGCCCACGAGCCTTGGGAACACGTCGTACTCGACCGACACGGGCCGGCCGGGCGCGATCAGGTCGAGCACGTCGGGCTCGACGACGTAGGTGCCCGCGTTGATGGTGTTCGAGTCGACCGTGCCCGGGGCGGGCTTCTCGACGAACGCCGTCACGGCGCCCGCCGGGTCGGTCACGACCACGCCGTAGCGGCTCGGGTCGTCGACGGGGTGCAGGGCAAGCGTCATCCGCGCCCTCCGCTCGCGGTGAAACGCGACGAGCGCGGTCAGGTCGAGGTCGGTCAGCACGTCGCCGTTCGTCACGACAAAGGTCTCACGCACTGCGGCGGCGGCGAACGCGATCGCCCCGCCGGTGCCGAGCGGCTCGGGCTCGACGGCGTACTCGAGCCCGTCGCCGAAGTGCGCCCGGATCGCGTCGGGCCGGTAGCCGCAGGCGAGCACGATCCGGTCGATCCCGTGCAGGCGCAGGTGCTCGACCTGGTGCTCCAGGAACGGCCGGTTCGCGACCGGCAGCATCGCCTTGGGCGTCTCGTAGGTGAGCGGGCGCAGCCGCGTGCCCTCGCCACCCACCAGGACGACCGCGATCACCGTGCAGCGATGTCGGCGTCGGCCGGCGTACGGCCGAGGTCGGCCGGGTCGGACGGACGACCGACGGACTCGTAGGCGAATCCGGCCGCGCGCGCCTGATCCGGATCGAGCAGGTTGCGGCCGTCGACGACGAGGGGCGTGCGCATCGCATCGCGCATCGCGGGCGAGCACACCTCGCGGAACTCGCCCCACTCGGTCACGATCACGGCGGCATCGGCGCCCGTGACCGCCTCGAGCATCGACCCGGCGAACTCGACCTCGGGCCCGAGCAGGGCGGCCGCGTTGCGCATCGCGACCGGGTCGTAGCCGACGACGGTGGCACCCTCCGCCCGCAGCCGGGCGGCGAGCACGAGGCTCGACGCCTCGCGCATGTCGTCGGTGTCCGCCTTGAAGGCCAGGCCGAGCAAGGCGATGCGTGAGCCCCGCAGCGAGCCCAGGTGCCGTTCGAGCTTGCCGACGACGCGCCGCTTCTGCAGGTCGTTCACCTCGATCACGGACATGAGCAGCTGGAAGTGGTAGCCGGAGTTGCCCGCGAGCTGCTTGAGCGCCTTCACGTCCTTCGGGAAGCAGCTGCCGCCGTATCCGATGCCGGGACGCAGGAAATGCGGGCCGATGCGGGCGTCGAGGCCCATTCCCTGAGCGACCACATCGACGTCGGCGCCGACCTCCTCGCAGACGTTCGCGATCTCGTTGATGAACGAGATCTTGGTCGCGAGGAAGGCGTTGGACGCGTACTTGATCATCTCCGCGCTCGGCACGTCGGTGCTGATCACCGGCGCGCCGACGGGGTCGTAGAGGCCCGCCACCACCCTCGCGTCGGCGGGGTCGAACGCGCCGATCACGACCCGGTCGGGCTCGAGGAAGTCGGCCACCGCCCGGCCCTCGCGCAGGAACTCGGGGTTGGCGACGTAGCCGACGTGGTCGAGGCCGCGCGCGTCGAGGTCGCTGCGCAGCTTCTCGCCCGTGCCGACGGGCACGGTGCTCTTCATCACGAGCACGAACCGCTCGCCCGTCTCGGGCAGCGCGTCGATCACGGCGCGGACGCGCGAGAGGTCGGCGTCGCCGGAGTGCGTCGACGGCGTGTCGACGCAGACGAACACGATCCGGCAGCGCTCGAGAACGTCGCCGAGGTCGAGCGTGAAGCACATCCGGCCGCGGTTTTGCTCGAGCAGGCGGTCGACGCCGGGCTCGTAGATCGGCACGACGCCGGTCCGCAGCGCCTCGATCCGCGCCGGGTTGACGTCGAGGCACACGACCTCGTGGCCGAGGTTGGCGAAGCAGGCCGCCGTCACGAGGCCGACGTACCCGACCCCGATCACCCCGACCGGCTGGCGGCTCTCGGCGGCGCTCATCCGGCGGGCGCGAGCGACTTCGCGATCGCGATCATGTCGGCGTTTGAGAGGTCGTCCAGAAGCGTGTTCTGGACCCAGTAGGCGGTGCCGCCCTGGATGAACGCGACCATGTGGATGCGGGCGCCGTTGAAGTAGAACCGGTAGGCGCGCTTGCCGATGGTGCGCACGGCGTTCGCGTCGGCCAGGATCGGTGCGTCGACGAAGCGGGTCTCCTCGATCCCCCAGTCGGCGCCGGCGATGTTCGGCATCGAGAAGTAGGCGTAGAGCGAGCTCATGTGGTGGCCGTCTGCGGGGATGTGGTACGCCCGGATCGGGTACTCGGACGGCACCTCGGAGCTCGCCTGGGTGACGGTCGGGTAGAGCACCGGGAACGAGACGTCGTGGGCCACCGAGCGGAACTCGGTCAGATAGGCCTGGCTGTCGGGTGTGATGTCGGACGGGTAGGCGGACGTGCGCGCCGAACGGGGCGGCGCGACCGCGAGCTTGCCCGAGAAGTCGCTGCCGACGACGACCACGACGTCCTCGGCCGCCGCCATCGTGCCCGGGATGGGCGCCGTCGGCGCGTCGCCGCCGATGATGTGGGCGACGTCGGCGGCCGCCTTCGATTTGCCGGGGGCGTAGTAGACCCAGGTCTGGGCGTAGGACTGGGTGGGCGCGTTGCCGGACGAGGTCGGGTACCCGAACCGGGCCAGCTGCGTGGCGGTCGCGGCCGCCTCGCCCGTCTTCAGTGTCCCGTTCAGCACCGAGAGGGACACGGTGGCGGGGGTGACGGCGGGCTTCCACCGATGGGTGGTCTTGTGATGGGTCGGGGCGGTCGGAAGCTGGCCGGTCGGCGTCTTGACGTCCTGCGGGTGTGTGAACGCGAAGACGGCCTGCCGCATCGCTCCGGGCGTCGTCTCGACGACGGAGGCGGCGCCGACCATGCCCGTCGACGCGGCCAGCCGCGACGAGACGATGTGCCGGCTCGAGTAGGCGAGCGTGGCGTACTTGAGCATCGTGTGCAGGCCGATCCCGCCGTTCGCTCCGGCGATGTCGACGTTGCCGGCGATCGTGTGGATGATCGACGAGATCGTGCCGAAATCGGTGACGCTGATGCCGTGGAACCGGCTCGACACCTTCTGCTCGAACGCGTGCAGGAACGTCTGCTGGCGGGCGGTGCGGTAGAAGTCGGAGTCGGTGTGGCGGAAGCGCGAGAACGCGAGCGCGTTCGCGCCGTTCAGGAGCTGGTAGCCGGGCAGGATGTCGATCGCCGACCAGCGCTCGCCCGGCGGCAGGGCGTTGTTCTCGGCCTCGGTGTGGACGTAGGCCTCGTCGACGGGGATATAGACGCCGCCGAGCGTGTTCACGAGGCTCGTGAAGCTGTGGAAGTTGACGCCGATCAGGTAGTTCACGTGCAGGCCGGTGACCTGCTTCACCGTCTCCAGCGCGAGCTTGGGGCCGCCGTCGGAGTAGGCGGCGTTGATCTTGTCCATCCCGAAGCCGGGGATGTTCACCCACAGATCGCGCGGCAGCGAGAGCAGCGAGATCAGGTGGGTGCGCGGGTCGATCCGCACCAGCATGAGGGTGTCCGACCGGGCGGGCGCCGAGCCGTCCGCATAGCGGTGGTCGGAGCCGATCACGAGCGCGATCGCGGCGGCGTTCGCCTGGGGCAGGTTGTCGATCTGGTTCTCGGCGTGCACGAACGAGGGCGGCGGCGTCGTCAGGCGGGTGTAGTCGTGGTAGAAGAGGAAGAGCGCCGCCGCGACGACGGCGGCCACGACCAGCACGAGCGTGCCGCCGCTCCAGAGCGCGATCCGCACCCAGCGCCGGCGGCGCGGCTTGCGCGGCGGCGGGCCGCCGCCGCCGTAGATGGTCATCCGGCCGTTGCGAGGCGGGCCCGGCGGTCTGTCTCCGCCTCCCCCGTCACGCGGCGTCGTGGGCGGAGTCTGGGTAGCCATGGCTCAGATACGAGAAAGGCCCGAATCGAGGGCCTCGAACGAGTATAGACCGAGGCTCCGACCGCACCCGCCGGGCTCCTTACCCCGGTGCGTGCCCCGCCAGCGCCTGTGCAAACCCGACGAGGATCCGCCGGTAGGTGTGCAGCGACTCGATGTCGACATGCTCGTCGGGGCCGTGATGACCGGCGCCGGCCGGGCCGAACTCCACCGAGGGGATACCGCGCTCCAGGAAGAGCACCGCGTCCGACGCCCCATGGCGGCCGACGCCGAGCGCCCGGCCCTCGCGGTGCTCGCGCACGACGTGGCGCAGCAGCTTCACCAGGTCGTCCTGCGGGCTCTGGTGGGCGGCCGGCACCTGGTAGAGCAGCGTCGCGGCGGGGTCGAGCGAGCGCACCTGGCGCAGCACCTCGTCCGGCTCCTGGGTGGGCAGGTGGCGGATGTCGACGTCCATGCGGCACAGGTCGGGGACGGCATTCACGGCCGTCCCGGCGGCGATCCGGCCGAGGCTCACCGACGGCCCGTCGAAGAGCTCCGAGCGCTCCGAGACGAAGGGCAGCTCGCCGATGCGGTGGTACAGGTCGATCGCCTTCAGCACGGCGTTCTCTCCCAGCCACGGCGTCGAGCCATGGGCGGCGCGGCCGCGCACCTCGAAGCGCACGACGAGCGCGCCCTTGGCCTGGACGCCGATCTGCAGGTCGGTGGGCTCGCCGCAGATCGCGAACTCACCCACATGGCCGGCGGCGGCCAGCCGGGCGGTCGCCTTCGAGCCGATCGAGGCGGCGTCGGACTCCTCGTCGGGTGCGATCAGGAGCTTCACCCTGGCACCCGTGAGCTGCGCCGGCGCGGCGGCGAGGTCGGCCATCGCGGCCAGCATCGCGGCGAGCGCGCCCTTCATGTCGTAGGCGCCGCGCCCGATCAGGTGGCCATTCTCGCGCCGCGGCGAGAACTGGTCGCGGTGGCCGGGCACGACGTCGACGTGCGCGCTCAGGATCAGCGTGCGCGGCCCCTCGCCGACGGTGGCGACCACCGCGCGCCGGCCGTTCACCTCGACGACCTCGTGGCCGATCTCCTGACCCTCGAGCCAGCCCAGCAGGAACGCGACGGCCTCGTGGATCCCCTCCTCGGTCGACGTGTCGAAGCCGATCAGGCTCTCGGCCAAGGCCAGGTCGTCGACGCCGCGCACCCCCCGATTGTGGCAGAGCGGTGAATAAATCGGGCCAGGCCCTGTGTATTCACGCGATTGACGGCGGACGGCGCATACGTTGGATTCGATGACGCACCCGCCACGAATCGAGTTCCCTGGCGCCTGGCACCACGTCACCTGCCGAGGGGGAGCCCGCGGGTTGATCTATCGCAACGAGCAGGATTACGCGGTCTTCGTTGCAACGCTGGCCAATGCAACGCGATTCGCCGGGTGGAGGTGTCTCGCCTACTGCCTGATGCCCAACCACTACCACCTCGTCCTCCAGACACCACGCCCATCGCTCTCCGAAGGGATGCATCGGCTCAATGGAGCGTACGCTGCGTGGTTCAACGGGGCCCACAATCGGACTGGCCACGTGTTCGAAGGACGATTCCGGGCGGCCTTGATCCGGAGTGAGGCGCACCTGCTTGCGGCGCTCCGCTATGTCGCGCAGAACCCGGTACGCGCCTCGCTGACACAGCACCCACAGCACTGGCGATGGTCCAGCTACAGAATGACCGCCGGCTACAAACCGTCTCCCGGCTGGCTCGCCACTGCGCAGGTCCTGACGCTCTTCAACGAGTCGGCACCCGAGTACCGCGAGTTCGTGCTCACACGTGAGGCAAGTGACGCACGACCGGCCCTCGAGGAGATTCTGCGCAGTAGATCCGGGAACGACCTCCACCGTGCAAGAGATCTGGGGTACTCGCAAGCCGAGCTGGCGGCGCACCTGGGTGTCAGCCAACCCACGATCTCCCGGATCATGCGGAAACGCCCATGAATAAAACGGGCCTGGCCCGTTTTATTCAGGCGCTACTGGAGGGACGAGGGCGGGCCGGTCCAGGGGGCGGGGTCGGGCAGCGTCTCCTCCTGGAACCAGGGGTAGACGCCGGTGACCAGGAACAGATAGGAGGTGAAGCGGAGCTGGTAGCGCATCGGCAGCTCCATCACCTCGAAGAGGCCCTTCGGCAGCCGCCCGATGGCGAGGATCACAAACCACGCGAACACCGCGAGCAGCTGACCCAGCAGCCGCAGCACGTAGGCCACGAGGTAGGCGGGAATGGCGAGGATCAGGCGGAAGAACGTGGTCAGCCGCGACAGCCGCTCCGGCCGGTCGATCGAGATCTGCACCGGATAGCTGTCGCCCGAGCCGCCGTTGAACGGTGGGAACCTGTCGGTGAGCAGCATCAGGTAGCAGCTCACGCGGGTTGAGTACGAAAGGAACCCGGCGACGAAGTTGAAGAATCCGCGCGGGTAGCGCCCTGTGAAGAGGATCGCGAACCAGCTCAGGAACACCACGAACTCGACCACGACCCCCCACAGCGCCAGCCAGATCACATGCGGGATGGCGAGGATCAGGCGGAAGAACGTCGAGAGCCGCGAGTAGCGCTCCTGGTGCTCGACGGTGAAGTGGACCGGGTAACCCATCGGTGGGGCAGCCTAGCCGCCCCACCGGCGGTCAGCCGGACGCGGTCTTGACGAGCGCCTCGGCGAAGCCGACCTCGCGCCGCGCTGCGGTGACGTCGCCGTCGCCGCCCGTGGCCCGCTCGAGCGCCGCCCGCGCCTCGTCGAGCCGGCGCGAGGCCTCGCCCGCGTCGATCGCGTCGGCCGGCACCGCCTCGCCGACCAGCACGACCGCATGGTTCTTGCGCACCTGCACGTAGCCGTCGCCGGTGGCGTAGCGCTGCACGCTGCCGTCGGCGGTCGTCACCCGCGTCTCACCGGGCGCGAGCAGCGAGATGAGCGGCGCGTGGTGGGCGAGGATGCCGAGCTCGCCTGCGGCGCCGGGCACGACCAGGCGCTCGGCGTCGCCCGCAAACGCGATGCCCTCGGGTGTGATCACCTCGACCGGGTAGGGCGTGAACTCGGGCATGCCTAGGCCGTGGCCTTGAGCTTCTCGGCGGCCTCGACGGCCTCCTCGATCCCGCCGACGAGCCGGAAGGCCTGCTCGGGCAGGTCGTCGTGCTTGCCGTCGAGGATCTCCTGGAAGCCGCGGATCGTGTCGTCGAGCCGCACGTACTTGCCGGGCGTGCCCGTGAACACCTCGGCCACGTGGAACGGCTGGCCCAGGAACTGCTGCACCTTGCGCGCCCGGGCGACGATGACCTTGTCCTCGTCTGAGAGCTCGTCCATGCCCAGGATGGCGATGATGCTCTCGAGGTCCTTGTAGCGCTGCAGCACCTCCTGCACGCGCGTCGCCGTCTCGTAGTGCTCTTCGCTCACCGTGCCGCGCTGCAGCAGGTTGGAGCGCGAGTCCAGCGGGTCGACGGCCGGGTAGATCCCGCGCTCGGCGATCGCGCGCGACAGGGTGGTCGTCGCGTCGAGGTGGGCGAACGACGCCGCAGGGGCGGGGTCGGTCAGGTCGTCGGCGGGCACGTAGATGGCCTGGATCGAGGTGATCGAGCCCTTGGAGGTCGACGTGATCCGCTCCTGCAGCTGCCCCATCTCGGTGGCCAGCGTCGGCTGGTAGCCCACGGCGCTCGGCATGCGGCCGAGCAGCGCCGACACCTCGGAGCCCGCCTGGACGAACCGGAAGATGTTGTCGATGAAGAGCAGCACGTCCTGCCCGAGCTGGTCGCGGAAGTACTCGGCCATCGTCAGGCCGGAGAGGCCGACGCGCAGGCGCGCGCCCGGCGGCTCGTTCATCTGCCCGAACATCAGCGCGGTCTTCTCGATGACCCCGGATTCCTTCATCTCGAGGTAGAGGCCGTTGCCCTCGCGGGTGCGCTCCCCCACGCCCGCGAACACCGACAGGCCGCCGTGCTCCTGGGCGATGTTGTTGATCAGCTCCATGATGAGCACCGTCTTGCCGACGCCGGCGCCGCCGAACAGACCAACCTTGCCGCCCTTGACGTACGGAGCGAGCAGGTCGATGACCTTGATCCCGGTCTCGAAGATCTCCGTGGTCGGGGAGAGCGTCTCGAACGCCGGCGGCTCGCGGTGGATCGGCCAGCGCTCGCCCTCGACCGGGTCGCCGTTGTCGATCGTCTCACCCAGCACGTTGAAGATCCGCCCCAGTGTCGCCTCGCCGACCGGCACGGTGATCGGGCCGCCGGTGTCGTGCACCTCGATCCCGCGGGCGAGGCCGTCGGTTGCATCCATCGCGATCGCGCGCACGCGCCCGTCGCCGAGATGCTGCTGCACCTCTGCCACCAGCACCCGTGCGGAAGCCCCGCCGGCGCCCGCCGGCACGTGGATCTCGAGCGCGTTGTAGATGGAGGGCATCTCGCCGGGGAAGACCGCATCCACGACGACGCCCTTGATCTCGACGATTCTGCCGACGTGGGACTGTCCGGTCTGGGACATGTAACTCCTTGGGAGAGGGCCGGAGCGAGTGGTTCTCGGCTAGCGAAGCCGGATTCTACCAGCGAAGGCGTGCACCGCCGGCCAACCTTGTGACATCGATCGGGGCACCCGCAGGCGCCACCGGCGGCCCGTCGTCGGCCGCAGCTCGGCGTCGATGCGCTGGGTCTCGATCGATGCCGCCACCCGGGCGGCGTGATCGAGGTGTCAAACGCGCGAGGAGGCGGCGGAGATCATTGCCATGCCCCCACTGTACCGCCGTGCGCCCGGGCGTTACGTGCCAGTTCACGGACGGCGAGGTGCGTCCTTGAGGTTGATCAACCCCGCGCTCGTATGGCTGAAGCCGCACGCTTCGCGGTAGAACGGTTCGAGGTCGGCGCCGAAATCGACATGAAGCCATTCACAGCCCGACGAGTGCGCCTCGGCGATCGCCAGCTTCACCATCGCGCTCCCGACCCCTTCGCGCTGGCGGTCGGGGCGAACCACGGTGTCGAGGACGAACGCATGAGAAGCTCCATCCCAGGCAACGTTCACGAACCCGATCAGCTCGCTCGCCCCATCTCGGGCGCACACCCAGCCAAGGCTGTGCGCGCGTACCTGGTGGAGCCAGGCACCATCCCCACGGGGGGCTCCAAACGCCGCGGCGTGAACCTCGCTGAGGGCAGCGTCGTCGAAATCGCCGCGCCACTCCAGTCGGAACGCCTCCCCGCGCACACCGGTGTTCACCTACGGGCTAGACCAGGATGCCGCGGCGGTGCGGCGAGCGCACCCGCGGCGGCGGCAGGACCAGCAGCAGCTTGCCCTCGCGGATCGTGCGGAACTGGTGGTCGAGCGGCGCGAGCTCGGCGATGGTCTGCGTATGGGCGGTGCGCTGGGCACCGTGCTGGGCGTGCGACGCCACCACGGCCCCGGCGCCGGCCGCTGCGGCGGTCGCGGCGATCGCCGCCGCCGTCCCGAACAGGCGCGACCGCCGGCGGCTGCGCGCCGAGACGACGGCCGGACGCGCCCCGGGCGCCTCGAGCCGGTCGGCCCCGCGCAGGCGGTAGGTGACCTGCCCCATGGCGGCCACGAACTCGGTGCACGCGGCGCAGTCGTGCACGTGCGTCCGCACGGCGACGGCGTCGAGCTCGGTGAGATCGCCGTCGAGATCGCGCGAGGCCAGCTCGCGGATGCGGTCACAGTCGGTGCGATGGGGAAAGCGGATGAACACGATCTGAACCCTTCGACGTGTCGGTCACGATGAATGTTAGGTCAGCGTGTGGCGCCCGTCGCACAGGATGCCGACAAACGCGAGCACGAGCCCGAGCGCGACGAACACCGCCGAGCTCGAAAGCGAGTCCTCACGCTCCTCCTGCGTCGCGAAGCGCACGGGGCCGCTGCCGAACATCCCGAACAGGCCGCCGAAGGTGCCGACGTCGCCATCCTGGCGCACCGGCGGACGGACGCCGAAGAACACGCCGAGCAGCATGCTCATGCACGCCGCCAGGTAGTACCCGACCGAGAGCGACCGGAAGACGGAGTCGCCGAAGAGCAGCCCGAGCGGCAGCGCGATGACGGCGGTCAGGGCCACCACGACCGCTGCGACGATGCCGAAGCGGCGGACGCCGTCGATGAGCTGGCGTCGCGACGGCACCGATGCCTCAGCCGGTCGCCGCGCCGCTCGCCGGCAGGCGCAGGTCGCTGAGCGGCCAGGACTCGAGCGGGAAGTGGCAGGCGGTCAGATGCCCGTCCTCGCCCGCCTCGAGCTGCGGCTCGACGACGTCGCACGTGCCCGGCTGGAAGCGCGGGCAGCGGGGATGGAACCGGCACGCGCTCGGCGGGTTGATCGGGCTCGGCACGTCTCCCTCGAGCACGACCGGCTTGCGGGCGCGGGCGACGTCCGGGTTTGGAATCGGGATGGCCGAGAGCAGCGCGCCCGTGTACGGGTGGCGCGGATGGTCGTAGAGGCCGTTGCCGGAGGCGAGCTCGACCATCTTGCCGAGGTACATGACGGCCACGCGGTCGGAGATATGGCGGACGACGTCGAGGTCGTGGGCGATGAACATGTAGGTCAGGTCGAAGTCGCGCTGGAGCTGCTTCAGCAGGTTGAGGATCTGCGCCTGCACCGACACGTCGAGCGCGGACACGGGCTCGTCGCACACGATCAGCTTCGGCCGGATGGCGAGCGCCCGGGCGACCCCGATCCGCTGGCGCTGGCCGCCCGAGAACTCGTGTGGGAAGCGGTTGTAGTGCTCCGGGTTCAGGCCGACGACATCGAGGAGCTCCTGCACACGGCGCTTGTTCTCGGCGGCCGTGCCGATCTTGTGCACGTCGAGGGCCTCGCCGATGATGAAGCCGACGCGCTTGCGCGGGTTGAGCGAGGCGTACGGGTCCTGGAAGACCATCATCATCTCGCGCCGCATCTTGAGCAGCGACTGGCCCTTGAGCTTGGTGATGTCCTGGCCGTCGAACGTGATCGAGCCGCCGGTCGAGTCGATCAGCCGCATCACGCAGCGGGCCATCGTGGACTTGCCGCAGCCCGACTCGCCCACGATGCCGAGCGTCTCGCCCTTGCGGATCGAGAAGGAGATCCCGTCGACCGCGCGCACGCTCGCGACCTCCTTCTGGAAGATGATCCCGCGCGTGACGGGGAAGTACTTCTCGAGATCCTGGACCACCAGCAGGTCGTCAGCCATCCCGTCCCCTCCTCACCCGGTCGATGCCATCGTCTCGGCCACGAGCTTCTCGGCCTCGAGGCGCTGGGTCTCGGCGTCGAGGTGGCACGCCGCGCGGTGCTCCGGCGACCCGACAACCGACTCGAAGACCGGCTCGGTCTGCGAGCACACCTCCATCGCGTAGGGGCAGCGCAGATGGAACCGGCAGCCGGCGGGCGGCCGGAGCAGCGACGGCGGCGACCCCGCGATCGGCTTCAGCTCCTGGCCCTCGCCGGCGAGCCGCGGCAGCGAGCGCATGAGGCCCCATGTGTACGGATGGTGGGCGTGGTAGAAGATGTCGCGGTAGGTGCCCTGCTCGGCGGGCTTGGCCGCATACATCACGAGCACCTCGTCGGCCGTCTCGGCGACAACGCCCAGGTCGTGCGTGATCAGGATGATCGCGCTTCCGAAGTCGCGCTGGAGGTCGTTCATGAGCTTGAGGATCTGAGCCTGGGTGGTCACGTCGAGCGCCGTCGTCGGCTCGTCGGCGATCAGCAGATCGGGGTTGTTGATGAGCGCCATCGCGATCATCACCCGCTGGCGCATGCCGCCCGAGAACTGGTGCGGGTAATCCTCGAGCCGTTGCTCGGCGCGCGGGATCCCGACGGCCTTCAGCATCTCGAGGGCGCGCTTGCTGGCGGCCGCCTTGGTGGCGTCGTTGTGCAGCTGCACCGCCTCGCGCAGCTGGGCGCCGATCGTGTGCACGGGGTTCAGCGAGGTCATCGGATCCTGGAAGATCATCGAGATCTCGTTCCCGCGCACCTTGCGCAGCTGCGACGGTGGCAGGCCGATCAGGTCCACGTCCTTGAACATGGCATGGCCGGTCGTGACCGTGCCGCGCGGGTTGAGCCCCATGATCGTCAGGCAGGTGACGCTCTTGCCGCAGCCGGACTCGCCCACGATCGCGAGCGTCTGCCCCTTCTCGACCGAGAAGGACACGCCGTCCACCGCACCGACGATGCCGTCGTCGGTGCGGAACTGGGTCTTCAGATCGCGGACTTCGAGGAGTGCCACGCGGTCAGTCTACGTCAGCCGGATGCGCGGGTCGATCCAGGCGTAGAGCAGGTCCACCAGCAGGTTGAAGATGATCACCATCAACGAGGCGAACACGGTGACACCGATGATCTTGGGTAAGTCGAACTGCTGGACGGACTGGACCGCGAGGTAGCCGAGCCCGGGCAGGCCGAACACCGTCTCGATCAGCACCGCGCCGCCCAGGGCGATCGCGATGTCCATGCCGAGCATCGTGACGACGGGCAGCATCGCGTTTCGCAGGACGTGCCTGCGCAGCACGATCGACTCCGGCGCGCCCTTGGCGCGCGCCGTGCGCACGTAGTCCTCGTTGAGCGTCTCCATGACGTTCGCTCTGATCATGCGCACGTAGAACGCCGAGTAGAGCACCGCGAAGACGAGCCACGGCATCAGCATGTGGGTGAACCAGTCCACCGGTCCGCCGCAGATCTGGCCCGGCGCGGCCCCGCGTAAGTTGCAGTAGCCCTGGATGGGCAGCCACCCCAGCTTGTATCCGAAGATGTAGGAGGCCATGAGGCCGATCCACACCGGGTGGGCCGAGATGCCGCCGAGCACGCCGACCATTGCGAAGCGGTCGAGCAGCGAGCGCGGCTTGAGGGCCGAGAGCACGCCGACCGGGATCGCGATCAGCATCCACACGATCGCCCCGCCGAACACGAGCGAGATCGTCACCGGCGCGGCCGCGTAGATGCTCGAGTTGACGCTCTGGCGGTCGTTGAAGGAGTAGCCGAGGCTGTGGTGCACCACGAGCTGGTCGAGGAAGTGGAGGTACTGCCTCCAGATCGGCCGGTCGAGGTAGAGCCGGTGCGCCACCGCCTTCACCTCGGCGGGCGTCGCCGACTTGCCGGCGGCGAGCCGCGCGGGGTCGAGCGGGATCAGGAAGAAGATCAGGTACGTGACCACCGTCACCGCGATGAAGAGGACGATCGCCCAGAGCAGGCGCCGGATCACATACCGAACCATGCCGTTCTCCCGATCTTTTTGAAGGATTTGCGGGGCGCCGGGTGATGGCCCGGCGCCCCGCTGTCTCATCTACGCAGCGAGTCTAACGCTCCGCTACTTCCGAATGCACATCGTGGTCAGATCCATGATGTACGAGGGGGTATCGACCGTGCATCCGACCCGTGGGCCGAAGAAGTCGATGTTGTTGGTGTAGAGCCACGGGGCCCACGGGGGGTCCGTCTGCATCATGTTCGTGGCGATGTTGCCGTACGCCTGGTAGCGGGCGTTCCCGCTCAGCGTGTTGGCGTTGTCCATCTGCGAGTTGTACTTCGCGACGTCGAAGTAGGCGAAGTTGTTTCCGCCCGTCTTCGGGATGTTGTCGCCGGAGAGCAGGATGTTCATGAAGTCGTACGGATCGGGGTAGTCCTCGATCCAGCCTTCGTTGGCGATGTCCATCGCAACGCCCTTCACGCCCTCGTTCTGGAACTGCACCGAGCGCGTGAAGTACTTGGGCTTGACCGTGATCCCGATCTTGGCGAGGTTGGAGATCAGCACCTGATCGGCCTCGCTGACCGACTCCGTGCCCGCCGTCGAGTACTCGATGGCGGTGAGAGGCGTCTTCACGCCGGCCTGCTTGATCAGGTTCTTCGCCTTGGCGATGTCCGCCGCGGTCGGAGTCGTGGTCGGGTACAGGCTCTTCTCGAACTGGCTGCCTGGGAGCGCGGGCGGCAGGATCTTGTCGCCCGGCGTTCCATAGCCGTATCCGTACGGCTTCTCGATGGCAGGCCGGTCGATCGCCCAGTTGACCGCCTCGCGGACGAGGGGGTTCTGGAAGGTCGGCCGCTGCGTGTTCAGCGCGAAGTACGAGATGATCGCCGCCGGGGTGATGAAGAACCGCTGATCATTCGACGACTTCGTCGTCGTCCCGTCCGGACCGAACTGCTGGTTCAGCTGGAACGTCTGGCTGCCGGGAACGCAGTCCGGGCAGTAGTCGAGCGAGCCGTTCTTGAGCTCCAGGGTGCCCTGGTTCTGATCGATCGTCAGCTGCGTGTAGTCGATCTCGCTCAGGTAGTGCGGGCGCGGGCCGTGGTAGAACGGATTCCGCTTCAGCACCAGCGAGCGATGCTGGACCCAGCTCGAGATGTAGTACGGGCCGGCGCCTGCGATGGACTGGACGCCCTTCGGGTCGATCGGCGTGTTGTTCGGGATCGCGCAGGCGAACGGCGTGGCGACCTTGGACAGGAAGCCGGCGTCCTTCTTCGTCAGCGTGATCGCGAGCTGATCGCCGGTCACCTTGATGCCGGAGACATGGGCCGGAAGGCCCTTGTACGTCGACGCGCCCGCGACATCGCTCAGGAACGTGGCGCCGAAGTACGACGCCTGCTTGGGCGAGAGGTCGCGCTCGAGCGCATGCTGGAACGTGGCCGCCGTCACCGGCTCACCCGTGTTGAACTTGTACTTGCCGGGCGGGACGGTGAACGTGTAGGTCTCACCGTTGCTCGACACCGTCGGCAGCGCCGAGGCCGCTTCCGGAGTCAGCACCTTGCCGGCATCGCCCGACACGTCGGGGTAGTTCAGAAGCTTCACGCAGGTCGCGTACTCGACCTGCCACGACGTCTGGTAGTAGGCCAGCGCGGGATCGATGAAGTCGATGTCCCCGTGCGCGGCCACCTTGAGCGTCCCGCCGTTGATGTGGGCCGGTATGCCCTGCCCAGACGGCGCGCTCGAACCCCCGCTGCTGCCCGAGCTGCTGCTGTTTCCGCAGCTCGCCGCGAGAAGCACGACGCCCACAGTGAGCGAGCCCACCGCGAGCAACATTCCCGGTCGTCTCATGTAAACCCCTCGAGTCGGATGGCGGGGACCGTACGCGCGTGGCGCCCGGCCGGACCCCTTGCTACGACCGCTTAGACGCCGAGTCGGTCAGGAAGTTAGGCCGACGCCGCCGCGGCGCTGCTAGAGCGTCGAGCGCGGGTCGATCGCGTCGCGCAGGCCGTCGCCGAGCAGGTTGAACGAGAGGGTCGTGAACAGGATCGCGAGGCCCGGCCACACGATCAGCCACGGCTGCACCGTGTAGTAGTTCACGGCGTCGGAGAGCAGGTTGCCCCAGCTCGCGTTCGGCGGCGGCAGGCCCACGCCCAGGTACGAGAGCGCGGCCTCGAACAGGATGTTCGTGGCCACGGTGAGCGTCCCGTACACGATGATCGTGCCGACGACGTGCGGCAGCAGGTGGGAGCGCATGATGCGGAAGTTCGAGCCGCCGACCATCCGCGCGGCCTCGACGAACTCCTTCTCGCGCAGCGACAGGATCTGGGCGCGCACGATCCGCGCCGGGTAGTACCACGAGAACGTGCTGATCACGAGGATCAGCGTCACGATTCCCGGGTCGAAGAGGCCGAAGAACGTGTAGGCGTTGAGCCGGTCGCCGACCGTCGTCGCGAGCGCGATGGCGAAGAGCAGGAGCGGGAAGGCCATGACGATCTCGGTCATCCGCGACACGATCGTGTCGATCAGGCCGCCGTAGAACCCGGCCAGCGTCCCCATCACGACGCCGATGAAGAGGCCAATCATCGTCGAGATGACGGCCGCTTCGAGCGACACCTGCGCACCGTAGAGGATGCGCAGGAACTCGTCGCGTCCGACCAGGTCGGATGATCCGAGGATGTAGAACGTCTTGTGGCCGTTCGCGTCCTGGACATGCGACCACGGCCCGGCGGGCCCGTAGTTGATGACCGCGTTCGGGTCGATGTCGTTCGGCCCGTGACCCAGGATGTGCGTCGCGAGCGGGGCGCCGATGAACGCGACCAGCACGATCCCGATGATGACAACACCGCTGAAGAGCGCGATGCGGTCACGCCGGAAGCGGCGCCATGCCTGCTCCCAGTAGCCGCGGGCACGGACATCGCCCGAATCCGGTTCGATCTCGCCGGAGACCCCGACGCCGATTGCTGCACCGGGTACGAGCGTGGATCGTTCTTGGTGTGACGCCATCGGCAGGCTCAGGATAACGACATACGCGCCGCCGGGCAACCGGCGTGCTTACAGGTCACGGCTCGGCCGCGGGCAGCGGCGGGTTGACGCCCCGGGGCGCGTAGTTCTTCACGACCCAGCGGGCGCCGCTTGCCGGGACGAGCTCCATGAAGAAGTCGACCGGCTGCACGCCGAGCTTGTGCGAGGAGAGGAGCACCTCGAGCAGGACGTCGCGCTGCCGGCTGCGGTCGACCTTGAAACGGGCGCCGCCGAACTTCTCCCGCGGGTACGGCACGACGGGGATGTCGCCGCTGTCCCAGCGCGTCTTCGTGAGCCCGCCGTGCACGTTCGCGGTCGAGATCGCCCACGCCGCGGCGACGTCCTTGCGCAGGACGGCGGCGTCGATGAACCGCTTGGCCGTGTCGAGCGCCTGTTTCGGCAGCTTGATGTCCGCCCCGTAGAGCTTGGTCGCGTTCGCCGCCGGCGCGAGCGCCGATCCCGGCGTGTTCGCCACCTTGACGGAATTGCGGCTGCTGGCGTACACGACCACCCCCGCGACCAGAATGATCACCGCGATCGTCGAGAAGACCGCCCGGACAAGCGACCGGTCCCAGAGCTCCCCCACACGTTCCACGCGGCTCAGTGTAGCGCCCCTATTCGAGGGCATCCGCGCCCGCCACCACCTCGAGGATCTGCTGGGTGATCTCGGCCTGGCGGGCGCGGTTCATCGCCAGCGTGAGCGAGTCGATCAGATTCGATGCGTTCTCGGACGCGTTGCCCATGGCCGTCATCCGCGAGCCGTGCTCGGATGCGGTCGACTCGAGCAGGGCGCGGTAGATGGTCACCTCGACATAGCTCGGCAGCAGGCGGCGCAGGATCTCGGTGCGGTCGGGCTCCTCGATGTAGGCGCCCTCGATCAGCTCCGGCTCCTCGCCGGAGAGCGCGGTCTCGGGGACGGGCAGGATCTCGACCGTCTCCAGGCTCTGTGTGAGCGCCGACACGAACCGGTTGTAGACCATCACGACGAGGTCGACCTGGCCGTCGGTGTAGAGCTCGGCCACCCGCTCGGCGATCGCGCGCGCATCGGAGTACTTGGGCCGGTCGGTGATGCCCGCGTAGTCGGCCGTGACCTCCTGGCCGCGGAAGCGCAGCGACGATCCGCCCTTGCGCCCGACCACGAGCCAGCGGACATCGTGGCTCTGACGGCGGTGGTCGGCCGCGATCCGCAGCGACTGGCGCACGACATTCGCGTTGAACGCCCCGGCCAGGCCGCGGTCGGCGGTGAGCGCGAGCACCGCCACGCCCTTGACCTCGCGCTTCTCGAGCAGGGGCTGGCCGTGGGCATGCGAGCTCGCGGCGGCCACCTCGACCGTCAGCTGCTGCATCCGGTTTGCGTACGGGCGCAGGCCCTCGATCCGAACCTGGGCGCGACGCAGCCGTGAGGCCGCAACGAGCTCCATCGCCTTTGTGATCTTGCCGGTGTTGCGAACCGACTTGATCCGGCGCGCGATGTCCTGCTGGGTGGCCATCTAGGCGGCGGAGCCCGCTGCTTCCTGGTCGCCCTCGACGAAGAAGCTCTGCTTCAGCGATTCGAGGTGCGCCTTCAGCTTCTCGACCGTCTCGTCCGTGAGATCGCGCGACTCGTCGATGGCGCCGAGGATCGAGCCCTCGGCACGCAGCGACTCCACCAGCTCGTCGTTGAACCGCGACACCTGGTCGACGGGGATCGAGTCGACGTAGCCGTTCGTGACCGACCAGATCACCGCCACCTGCTCGGACACCGGCCACGGCGAGTACTGCGGCTGGTTCAGTGACGCCACCACCCGCTCGCCGCGGGCGAGCTGGTTCTGCGTGGTCTGGTCGAGCTCGGAGCCGAACTGTGAGAACGCCTCCAGCTCGCGGTAGGACGCCAGGTCGAGGCGCAGGCGGCCCGCCACCTTCTTCATCGCCCTGATCTGGGCGTCGCCGCCGACGCGCGACACCGAGATGCCGGCGTTGATGGCCGGTCGCACGCCGGAGTAGAACAGGTCGGCCTGCAGGAAGATCTGGCCGTCGGTGATCGAGATCACGTTCGTCGGGATGTAGGCCGACACGTCGCCGGCCTGCGTCTCGATCACCGGCAGCGCGGTGAGCGACCCGGCGCCGAGCTCGTCGGACAGCTTCACCGCACGCTCGAGCAGCCGCGAGTGCAGGTAGAAGACGTCGCCCGGATAGGCCTCACGGCCGGGCGGGCGGCGCACGAGGAGCGACATCTGCCGGTAGGCGTCGGCGTGCTTGGACAGGTCGTCGTAGATGACCAGGGCGTGCTTCCCGTTGTAGAGGAAGTACTCGCCCATGGCGCAGCCGGCGTAGGGGGCCATGAACTTGATCGGCGCCGCCTCGGTGGCCGACGCGGCCACGATGATCGTGTACTCCATCGCCCCGGCCTTGCGCAGCTGGGCCTCGACCGCGCGCACCGTCGAGGCCTTCTGGCCGATCGCGACGTAGATGCAGATCAGATCCTGGCCCTTCTGGTTCAGGATCGTGTCGACGCAGATGGCCGTCTTGCCGGTGGTGCGGTCGCCGATGATCAGCTCGCGCTGGCCGCGGCCGATCGGGATCATCGAGTCGATCGACTTGATCCCTGTCTGCACCGGCTCGGACACCGGCTGGCGGTCGACGACGCCGGGGGCCTTCCACTCCATCGGCCGGGTTTCCTTCGTCTCGATCACCGGGCCGCCGTCGATGGCGATCCCGAGGGGGTCGACGACGCGGCCGATCAACTCGTCGCCGACGGGGATGGCCATCACCTCGCCGGTGCGGCGGACGGTGTCGCCCTCCTTGACCTTGTCCCATTCGCCGAAGAGCACGCAGGCGACGTTGTCCTCCTCGAGGTTCAGCGCAAGGCCGGTGACGCCGTGGCCGAACTCGAGCTTCTCCATCGCCACGCACCGGTCGAGGCCGTACACGCGGGCGATGCCGTCGCCGAGCTGGATGACGGTGCCGACCTCCTCGACCTCGGCCTCGACCTCGTAGCGCTCGATCTCGGTCTTCAGGATGTTCGCAATCTCGTCTGGACGCAGCTTCACGCTTCACTCCCAACGGGCAATGGTGTACGGATCAGGGCGCGCCGCAGCTCCTCGAGCCGGCGCTTGACGGAGGCGTCGACGAGCACGTCCCGGGCACGCAGGACGAGGCCGCCGATCAGGTCGGGGTCGACGCTGGCCGTGATCTCGGCCTTGCGGCCGACGGCCTCGGAGATGCGCTTGCCGAGGGCGTCGATCTGCTTCTTCTCGAGCTCGACCGCGGTGGTGACCGACACGGCCAGGATCTGGTCGTCGTCGGCGGCAAGCTCGGCGTAGGCGCGCTGCACGTCGACCAGGAGCGACATGCGGCCGTGCGCGTCGAGAACGAACACGGCGTTTCGCGCCAGCGGCTCGAACTGCTCCAGCAGCCGGGCGAGGATGCGGCGCTTGGCCTCGGCCGGCAGGCCGGGGTTCACGAGCGCCCGCAGGACGACGACGTGCTCGCCGAGCGTCGACAGGAAGGCCGTCAGGTCGCGGTCGACCTCTGCCACCCGGCCGGCCGCGCGCGCGGCCTGGTGCAGAGCCCTCGCATAGACGTGCGCTGCCGGGTCGACGCGATCGGCCATCTAGTCGGTCTCCGCCGCGGTCTCGGGGGCGGGCGGGACGAGCGTCGAGAGATCGACGTCGGCGAGCGCCTCGTCGATCAGCCGCCGCTGCTCGGCCTCGTCGAGCCGGGCGCGCACGACCTTCTCGGTCGCGGCGACGGCGAGGTCGGCGACCTGCCGCTTGATCGCGTTCAGCGCCTGGCGGGTCTCGGCCCGGATCTCCTCCTGCGTCTGGCGCATCAGCCGCGCCTTCTCGGCCTCGAGCTCGGCGACGGCGGCGTTGCGGCGCTCGTCGGCCACCCGGCGGGCGTCATCGACGATCTTGCCCGCCTCCTTGCGCGCCTCGGCCAGCTGCTGGCGGTACTCGGCCAGCGCGTCCTGCGCCTCGGTGCGGGCCGACTCGGCCGCGTCCAGATCGGACACGATCGCCTTGCGGCGGGTGTCGATCAGCTGCTGGATCGGCCCGAACGCGTACTTGCGCAGGACGATCAGCACGATCACGAACGTGACCAGCGTCCAGATCATCAGCCCCGTCGTCGGGGTGATCAGGGTCGAGTCGTAGAGGATCAACGCGGTGCTCCCGGTCTCACGCGATGGCGTAGGCCACGAAGGCCATGCCCAGTGCGTAGAACACGATTGCCTCGGTCAGGGCGAATCCCAGCCACATCAGGCCCTGCAGCTGACCGCGCAGCTCGGGCTGGCGGCCGACGGCCTCGATGGTCTTGCCGAAGATGAAGCCCACGCCGATGCCGGGGCCGATGGCGCCGAAGCCGGTCGCAAGACCGAGCTCGAGGGCCTTGGCGGAATCGTGGATGTTGCCGGAGACGGCCATGCGGTACTCCTAGTGGTCGGGGTGGATCGCTCCACCGATGTAGATGGCGGACAGGGTGGCGAAGATGAACGCCTGCAGACCGGCGATCAGGGTGCACTCGAGCAGATAGAGGGCGACGCCCATGGGGATGCCGACCGGCAGGATGAAGTACGTGCCGAGCAGCGAGGCCAGGCCGAGGAACACGGCGATCACGAGGTGGCCGGCGAGCAGGTTGAAAAAGAGACGGAAGCTGAGCGAGACGATGCGGACGAACTGGGAGAGCACCTCGATCACCGCGATGATCGAGATCAGGAGGAACACGGCGGGCGTCTTGGCCCCGAGCGGCCGCATCGACGGCAGCCCCGACGGCATCCAGCTCTTGAAGTACTTGATCGGGCCGTTGTAGCGGATGCCCTCGATGTGGGTCGCGAAGAAGGTCACGAGCGTGAGGGCGAGCGTCACCGAGAGGTTCGCGGTGGCCGCGTAGATCTGGAACTCCGGGATGCGGAGCCCGAAGAGGTCGAAATGGTGGTCGCCGAAGGGCAGCGGCACGAACCCGATCAGGTTCATCATCCAGATGAACACGAAGAGCGTGGCGACGTACGGGAACCAGATCCGCATGCCCTCCTCGGGCAGGCCGCCCTTGGCGATCTGCTCCTGGCACACGTCGTAGATCACCTCGACGGCGGTCTGGCCGCCGTCGGGCCGCAGCTTCAGGCCGCGGCGCACGACGAAGAGCGTCAGGCCCATCGCGAGGAGCGCCGCGAGCCACATGTAGATCACGGCCTTGTTGATGTCCATCCCCAGCGGCAGCTTCACGTAGGGGTGGTGGACGAAGCTCGTGAACTCCTCGACCGGGTTGAAGTTGACCTTCAGCAGCGGGAGGAGCACTAGGCCGTCCCCCACGCCGCGGCCGACGTTCCGGTGCGTGACGATGCGCGTGGCGATGTCGACGGTGAGCAGCAGCAGGAAGAGCACCACCGAGGAGACGGCGAGGGTGCTCGAGTGGCGCGTGATCAGGAAGAGCACGAGCATCCCGATCCACGGGCGCAGGAGCATGCTCGCCCCGAGCGTGCCGACCCCCTGGAGGGCGCCCATGCGGGCCGCGCGGCGCTCGAGCGCGACCTGCGCGTAGCGGTTGACGGCCCACAGCACCGTCGCCCAGAACCAGCCGTCGAGCGGCAGCCCGGTGGCCGCGAACACCGGCAGCGCCGCGATCGCCAGGATGGCGTCGAGGTTATGCGCGCAGAGCTGGGCGGGGGTGGTCGTTCGGGCGGTCAAAGGTCTCGATACGTGCGGTAGACGAGGTAGAAGCTGGCGGGGATTCCGATCACCGCTCCGACGGCCGCGCCGACGGCCGCGCTGCCCGCCTCCCATCCGATCCCAAGGCCGGATCCAACACAGAAGATAAGCGCGGCCAGGAGGGTGATCCCAGCCGTCGCACCTGATGCTGCAGGTCTCCCTGCCGTGGTGGTTCCTGTCCTTCGGGCGGACGGTCGAGCGGGCGGCGTAAGTATTACAGACGATCGACTTCGTGACAACACGAGATTCACCGACACGGCCGTAGAATACCCTATTCTCGGCGAATTTCCTGAGGACGGGCTCAGGCAGCCGGCCGAGTTTGTGTCACCTCGGCGGCCGCCCGCCGGCCGGCCCGGAACGCCCGCAGGCGGCGCAGCTTCAGGATCTCGAGCGTGTAGACGACGTACACCGACGAGGCGAGCGCGATCGCGCCCAGCCCGCCCAGGACGACCAGCGACACCCAGCCCCACCCGTGCCGGTGCGAGGGCACGAAGCGAATCGCGAGCGCGAACCCCGAGAGCACGGTGCACCACGCGTACAGGGTGAGCGCCGTGCGCCGCTGCGAGAAGCCGATGTTCGAGAAGCGGTGGTGGAAGTGCCAGCGGTCGGCCTGATAGATCGGCTGGCGGTACTTCAGCCGCTTGAGGATCACGAACGACGTGTCCAGGATCGGCAGCGCCAGGATCACGAGCGGGAAGACGAGCGACACCGCCGCCGCCGTCTTCAGCACGCCCTCGATGGCGATCGTCGCGAGCAGATAGCCCATCATCAGCGAGCCCGAATCGCCCATGATGATCGTGGCGGGGTGGAAGTTGTAGCGCAGAAAGCCGATGGCGGCCCCGGCCAGGATGGCCGACACCGCCGCCGCATCGAGTCGCCCGAGCGACGCCGAGAGGATGGCGAACGTGAGCGCCGCGATGCCGCAGAAACCGGCGGCGAGGCCGTCCAGGCCGTCGATGAAGTTCACGATGTTGACGATGGCGACGATCCAGAACACCGTCACGACGTAGCGCATCCAGTCGAGGTCGAAGACGCCGAAGATCGGCAGCGTGACGTGGTCGATGGCGATGCCGAGGTGGACGGTGAGGCCGGCGATCGCGATCTGGCCCGCCAGCTTGACGAAGGGCGGCAGCGAGCGCACGTCGTCCGCCGCGCCGAGCAGCGTCATGAGCGCGGCGCAGAGCATGATCCCCCAGAAGCCGCGCTGGTCGCCGAGGGCGGCGGCCGGGATGGCGATGGCGGTGAAGATGGCGATCCCGCCCAGGCGAGGCATCGGCTCGCGGTGCAGGCGGCGGTCGTCGTCGGGGCGGTCGAGCAGCCCCCACTTCCAGGCAGCCAGCGACACGGCCGGCGTCAGCAGCAGGACGAGCATGAAAGCGACCGCGAAGCCGACCGCGGCGGCCTGATAATCGAGGAGCGATCCGGTCATCGGTCAGGTGCCAGCGCGGAAAGGGTAACCCTTCGCCCCGCCGCGCGATCCCCCTCCCCAACCCCCGGAAGCGGGGACAGTCCCCGAACGCCAGCCGCGTGCAAGCTGGCAGACACTTGTGACGGACGGCCGCTGGAGTGGCATGCGCCGACGACCGTAGGATCGGGCGGTGGCACGCACGAACCGGATCCAGCCCGCAGGCGGGCATTTCCACGTCTGTGTCCGTGGTACCGCGAGAGCGGCCATCTTCTCCAGCGATGAGGACAGGCAGCGGTTCCTGCGATCTCTGGCGCACGTCGTCGATCGATTTCACTGGTCGCTGTACGCCTACTGCCTGATGGACAACCACTACCACCTCGCCCTCATGACACCCGAGCGCAACCTCGGTGTGGGAATGGGGCGGCTGAACCAGCTCTACGCGCAGTGGTTCAACTACCGCCACGATCGCGTCGGGCACCTGTTCCAGGAGCGCTACTGGTCGGAGCTGCTCGAGTCCGAGGCGCATGTGCTCGCACTCGTCCGGTACATCGCGCGGAACCCTGTTCGCGCGGGGCTTTGTGCGCGCCCGGAGGAATGGCGATGGTCAAGCGCCGAGCGACGGCAGGACTGGTGAACGCGCCGCGCTTCCTCGATGTTGCGTGGCTCCACCGCACCCTCGGCGCGGACACCGGCGAAGCGGCGGCCACCTACGAGCGGCGGGTGGCAGATGGGGACTGTCCCCAGTGACTGGGGACAGTCCCCGGTTCTCAGGTCGTCACCTTGTGCCGAACAGGCGGTCGCCGGCATCGCCAAGACCGGGCAGGATGTAGCCGGCGGAGTTGAGCTCGCGGTCGACCGCCGCCGTGTACACGGCGACGTCGGGATGATCGGCCGCGATCCGGTGGATGCCCGCCGGAGCCGCCACCACACAGAGCAGGCTCGTGCGCACCGCTCCGCGGCGCTTGCACAGGTGCAGGGCCTCGGACGCCGATCCGCCGGTGGCGAGCATCGGGTCGAGCACGAGCACGTCGCGCTCGGCCAGGTCGCCGGGGAGCTTGCAGTAGTACTCGACCGGCTCGAGCGTCTTCTCGTCGCGGTACACGCCGACGAAGCCGACGCGCGCGACCGGGATCAGGTCGAGCACGGCGTCGAGCATCCCCAGGCCGGCGCGCAGCACCGCGACGACGCCGAGCTTCTTGCCCGACACCCGCCGCGCCGGCGTCACCTCGAGCGGCGTTCGCACCTCGAATTCCTCGAGCTCGAGGTCGCGGGTGGCCTCGTAGCAGAGGAAGGCCGCCAGCTCGCCCATCAGGTGGCGGAAGTCCTTCGTGTTCGTGTCGGCATCGCGCAGCAGCGCGATCTTGTGCTGCACAAGCGGATGGTCGAGGACGACCAGGCGCTCAGTATGCGGCATAGCCATGCGGGAACCCGGAGTAGAGCGGCCGTCCGGCCAGGAGCTCGCCGGTGCGCCGGCGCAGCGCCGGCAGGTCGGCGGCAGGGTCAAGCGTCTCGAGGATGATCGCGCCCACCTCGCGCATGTCGTCCTCGATGAAGCCGCGCATCGTCACGGCCGGCGTGCCGATGCGAACGCCGGACGCGATCGTCGGCGGCCGCTCGTCGAACGGCACCGTGTTGCGGTTGACCGTGATCGAGACCTCGTGCAGCCGCTCCTCCGCGTCCTTGCCGCTCCACTGCGTGCCGCGCAGGTCGAGCTGGAGCAGGTGGATGTCGGTGCCGCCGGTGAGCAGCGTCTGGCCGCCGTCGATCAGCGTCGCGGCGAGCGCCTTGGCGTTCGCGACGATGCGGCCCTGGTACTCGCGGAACGCCTCGGTCGCAGCGAGCTTGAAGCACACCGCCTTGGCCGCCACGATATGGCACAGCGGCCCGCCCTGAAGACCCGGGAACACCGCCTTGTCGACGGCCGCCGCGTGCTCCTCGCGGCAGAGCACGAGCCCCGAGCGCGGCCCGGCGAGCGTCTTGTGCGTCGTCGAGGTGACGACGTCGGCGTACTCGACCGGGTTCGGATGCAGCCCGGCGGCGACAAGGCCCGAGAAGTGGGCCATGTCGACCATCAGCCGCGCGCCGACGTCGTCGGCGATCGCCCGGAACCGGGCGGCGTCGATGACGCGCGGATATGCCGAGGCGCCGGCGACGATCAGCCGGGGCCGGTGCTGGCGTGCGAGGCGCTCGACCTCGTCGAAGTCGATCAGCGAGTCCTCGCGGCGCACGCCGTAGGAGTGCACGTCGTAGAGCCGGCCCGAGAAGTTGACCTTGAGGCCGTGCGTCAGGTGGCCGCCGTGGTCGAGCCGCAGGCCGAGGATCGGGTCGCCCGGCTCGAGCATCGCGAAGTACGCGGCCAGGTTGGCCGGGCCGCCGGCGTGCGGCTGGACGTTGGCGTGGTCGGCGCCGAAGAGCGCCTTGGCCCGGTCGATCGCGAGCTGCTCGACCTCGTCGACCCACTCGCAGCCGCCGTAGTAGCGCCGGCCCGGGTAGCCCTCGGCGTACTTGTTCGTGAGCACGGAACCGACCGCCTCGAGCACCGCCGGCCAGGTGAAGTTCTCGGAGGCGATCAGCTCGAGCTGGTCGCGCTGGCGGCCGAGCTCCCGGTCGATCAGCGCGGCGATGTCGGGATCGATGTCGTCCAGGCCGGCGGCCTGGAGCTGCTCGAATGTCTGTTCGGCCGTGGCCACGGGGCGCCTCCTCGATCGACTGGAGCGACTCTATCCCAGGAGCGCCATCACCGAGTCGGCGTCCGGGCCGCGCCGAAGCAGCACCGGCGCCGGGCCGCAGACGTCGACGACGCTCGACGGCGTGCCACGGATCTCGCCGCCGTCGATCTGCACTGCGCAAAGCTCGCGCAGCTCGACCGGAACGTCGGCGAGCCGCGCCGGTGCGGGCTCGCCGCGCAGGTTGGCGCTCGTGAGCGCGAGCCCGCCGACGGCGTCGGCCAGGGCTGCGACCTCGGCGGTGAGCGCCGGCACGCGTACGCCGATCCGATCCGGCGTGGCGCCGCACAGGTAGGCGAACCGGCGGCCCGGGTTCGGCACGACCAGGGTGACCGCACCCGGCAGCACACGCCCACACAGCACGCCGGCGCGGCCCATGACCTCGGGCAGGACGTTCTCGAGCAGGTTCGCGACGCTTCCGAGCGCGAGCGCCGTCGGCTGGTCGAGCGGCCGCGCCTTGGAGGCGTAGAGGCGCGCGCATGCCCTCCGGTCAAACGCGGCGCAGCCGATGCCGTACACCGTGTCGGTGGGCACGATCGCGAGCGCGCCGGCGCGCAGCGCCCGCTCGGCTGCGGTCACCACCGGGCCTCCTGCGACCCGCTCGATCCCGGCCAGGTCGGGCTCGGCGAACGTCTCGCCCGCGCCGGCGGCCTCCATCAGCCCGCGCACGGCCGGCGCCTGGCCGGCGCCGCACTCGCACACGAGCCACCCGTGCGGCTCGAGCGCCGCCGGCGCGGCGGCGACCAGCCGCCGCAGCACGTCGAGCCCGTCGGCGCCCGCGACGAGCGCGAGCCGCGGCTCGAATTCGCGCCACCTCGGGCTCGAGCGCCTCGATCTCGCCCGCGGCGACGTACGGCGGGTTCGACGCGATCAGGTCGAACCGGCGGGCGCCGAGACCGTCCAGCAGATCGCGACTCGACGAGCTCGACATCGAGCTGCAGCGCGTCGGCATTGGCGCGGGCGACCGCGAGCGCGTCCGGCGAGACGTCGCACGCGGTGACGGCCGCATCCGCCCGCGCCGCCTTGAGCGCGAGCGCGATCGCGCCCGAGCCGGTGCCGACGTCGAGCACGCGCGGCGCCTCGCTGCCCGCCAGCAGCTCGAGGCAGCGATCGACCAGCACCTCGGTCTCGGGCCGCGGCACGAGCACGCGCTCGTCCACCATCAGGTCGAGCCCGTGGAAGCCCCAGCTGCCGAGGACGTAGGCGACCGGCTCGCGCCGCCCGCGCCGCTCGAGCAGCGCGCGGCATCGTGGCCAGCTCGGCCTCGGTCAGCGGCCGCTCGAAGCTCGTGTAGAGCTCGATCCGGCGCAGGCCGAGCGCGTGCGCCATCAGGAGCTCGGCGTCGAGCCGGGCGGTGGGGCTGCCGTGCTCCTCCAGGTACCCGGTCGAGAGCCGCAGCACCTCGCCGAGCGTCCTCACCCGCCGGCGGCCGCGGCCAGCTTGCGGCGGCGTTCCTCGGCGGCGAGCGCGTCGGAGAACTCGCTCAGATCGCCGCCCAGCACACGGTTCAGGTCGTGCACGGTGAGGCCGACGCGGTGGTCGGTCACGCGGTCCTGCGGGAAGTTGTAGGTGCGGATCTTCTCCGACCGCTCGCCGCTTCCGATCTGGGCCAGCCGGGCGGCGGCCTCCTCGCGGGCGGCCCGCTCGCGCTCCTGCTCGTAGAGGCGCGCGCGCAGGATCTTCATCGCCCGCTCCTTGTTCTGCAGCTGCGAGCGCTCGTCCTGGCACGTGACGACCGTGCCGGTGGGGAGGTGGGTGATGCGCACGGCCGAGTCGGTCGTGTTCACCGACTGGCCGCCGTGGCCGCCCGCCCGGTAGACGTCGATGCGCAGGTCGTTCTGGTCGACGTGGAAGTCGATGTCCTCGGCCTCCGGCAGCACCGCGACCGTTGCCGTCGAGGTGTGGATGCGCCCCTGCGACTCGGTCGCCGGCACGCGCTGGACGCGATGCACACCGCTCTCGTACTTGAACACCGAGTAGGCGCCGTCGCCCTTGATCTCGAAGACGAGCTCCTTGAAGCCGCCCGCATCGCCGCCCGACGCGGCCAGCGTGTCGGTCTTGAAGCCGCGCTGCTGGGCGTAGCGGGTGAGCATCTCGTACAGGTCGCCGGCGAAGATCGCGGCCTCGTCGCCGCCGGTGCCGGCCCGCAGCTCGACGATGACGTCCTTGTCGTCGGCAGGGTCGCGCTCGAGCATCGCGAGGCGGATCTCCTCCTCGAGCCCTGGAAGCGCGGCGCGGGCCTCGGCGATCTGCTCCTGGGCGAACGAGCGCATCTCCTCGTCGGCGTCGTCGAGCAGCTCGGCCGCGTCGGCCACCTGGGACGTGCGCTCGCGCCACTGCCGGGCGAGCTCGGCGGCGCCCGAGAGCCGCTTGTGCTCGCGCGCCACCTCGGCATAGCGGCGCTGGTCGGCGAGCACGGCGGGATCGCTCAGCTGGGCCTCCAGCTCGGCGAAGCGGCGCTCGATCTCTGCGACCAACGGTTCCATGACCGGGGAAGGATAGTGACGTCAGCCGATGCGGCCGAGCTGGCGCAGGACCGAGACCGAGTCCGAGTACACGTCCTTGCGCGCGAAGCGCCCGTCGCGGGTGGGCAGGATGTCCATCCCGTCCCACGTCGCGCGCTTGCCGCTCTCGGCGTGCGTGCCGGTCGCCGTCCACTCCTGCACGACCAGCGCGTCGCGCAGGTACAGGGTGCGGCCGGTGAACCGCATCCCGGGCCAGTTCCGGAAGATCCCCGCGATGTGCTCGCGAACCTTGTCGGCTCCCTCGACGCACTCGCCGGCCGTGTGGTTGTGGAACACGATGTCGTCGGTGTGCATCGACGTGATCGCCTCGACGTCCTGGCGGTTCCAGGCGTCGTTGTAGCGGTCGATCAGATCCTTCAGCGCCTCGGGCGAGTCTGGAGCGGCGGCCATCGCCGCAGAGACTACGCCATCACCTCTACGGGCGCACCGGCGGTCGAGGTGCGCTCGGCCTCGAGCACGTCGCGCAGCGCCTGGATCGAGACCTCGACCTGGTCGTCGGTCGGCTCGCGCGTCGTCAGGCCCTGCAGCCACAGCCCCGGCGTGAGCAGCGTGCGCACGATCGGGTTGTTCGGATGCTTGCCGCCGAACCGGATCACCTCGTAGGCGAGCCCGGCGATGAAGGGTAGGAGCAGGATGCGCGACGCGATCAGCGTGGGCCAGTCGGGCCGGCCGACGAATGCGAAGACGAAGATCGCGATCACCATCACCCAGAGCAGGAACGCCGTGCCGCAGCGCAGGTGGATCTTGGAGTAGGTCTGGACGCGCTCGGGCACGAGCTCGGCGCCGTCCTCGTAGGCGTTGATCGTCTTGTGCTCGGCGGCGTGGTACTGGAAGACGCGGCGCAGGTCGGGGATGAACGAGATCGCGGTCAGATACACGACGAGCAGGGTGACGCGGATCGCGCCCTCGACGAGCACGAAGACGATGGTCGAGTGGATCGGCAGGAGGTCGGTGATCACGGCCGGCGACACCTTGAACACGAGCACCGCAAACCCGATCGCGATCACGAACGCAAACGCGATCTGGCCGCGAGTCAGCTCGGCGGCGGCCTCGATGTCGGGCTCCTCGCCCTCCTCGACCGCGGCGAACGACGCCGACACGGCCAGTGCGCGGAACCCGATGACGAGCGACTCGCCGAGCGCCACCATGCCGCGGATGACCGGCAGGCGCAGCCAGCGATGCCGCGATGCCGCGCTCGAGACGGGCCGACAGACGCGTGCCAGGCCGCCGTCGGGCCTGCGCACGGTCACGGCCCACGAGCCGGGACTGCGCATCATCACGCCCTCGAGCACCGCCTGACCGCCCACGTTCGCGCTCACGGAAGCCACGGATTCCTCACCCGGTGGTTGTCGGCACCGGGCGAGGGAAGCGTGAGCACCGGCGCGTTAGGCCGACGTGCTCGAACGGGCCTGGCGGCGACGGAATCGCTCCACCCGGCCGCCGGTGTCGACCAGCTTCTGCTTGCCGGTATAGAAGGGGTGGCAAGCCGAGCAGATCTCGACGTGCAGCTCGGGTTTGGTGGCCCGTGTGTAGAACTCGTTGCCGCACGAACAGGTCACGTGCGAGACAACGTATTCGGGGTGAATGTCAGCCTTCATGGGATTCAGGATAGCACGGGCCCTGCGGCCGAAATCGCCGCCGAGACGGCCTCCGAATCGACGTCCAGATGGGTCACGAAGCGCACCGTGCGGTCGTCCAGATCGGCGCACAGAACCCCCACCGCAGCGAGCTCGGAGACGATGTCGGATGCGGGCGTCCCGTCGGTCACGTGCGAGAGGACGATGTTTGTCTCGACGGCCTCCGGGTCGAACCGCAGGCGCCGGTAGGCGGCCATGCCCTCGGCCAGCCGGCGCGCGTTTCGATGGTCGTCGGCGAGCCGCTCGACGTTGTTGCGCAGGGCATACAGCGCACCGGCCGCGATGATGCCGGCCTGCCGCATGCCGCCGCCGAAGAGCTTGCGGTTGCGGCGGGCGACCTCGATCAGCTCCGCCGAGCCGACGACCGCCGATCCCACCGGCGCGCCGAGACCCTTCGAGAAGCACACCGAGGCCGAGTCGGCGGGCGCGGCCACCTCGGCCGGGCTGCGGCCGCTCGCGACGGCGGCGTTCCAGATCCGGGCGCCGTCGAGGTGCACGCGCATGCCGTGCGCGTGGGCGAACTCGGCCAGCTCGGACATGCGCTCGGCGGCCAGCACGCGCCCGCCCATCTCGCCGATCGTGTTCTCGAGGCAGAGCAGGCTCTGGCGGGCGTGGTGCGGGTCGGCCGGGTTGCGGAGCCGCACGGCGATCGTCTCGACGTCGAGCACGCCGCCCTCGCCGGCCAGAAGCCGGGTCTGCACCCCGGAGAGCGCCGCGACGCCCCCCTGCTCGTGGCAGACGACGTGGGCCGCCTCGTGGATGAAGATCTCGTCGCCGTGCCGCGTCTGGGAGCGGATCGCGATCTGGTTTCCCATCGTCCCCGACGGCACGTAGACGGCCGCCTCCTTGCCGAGCATCCGGGCCACCTCGGCCTCGAGCTCGATCACGGTCGGGTCATCGCCCCACACGTCGTCGCCGACGACGGCCTCGGCCATGGCCTCGCGCATCGCGGGCGTGGGCCGGGTGACGGTGTCGGATCGCAGGTCGACGACGCGCATTGCGCGGGCAAGCGTATCGTTCCCACATGGCCCTGGAGATGCGCACCCGCTGCGAGCGCTGCGAGACGCCGCTCGATCCGGCCGGCGACGCCCGGATCTGCAGCTATGAGTGCACGTTCTGCCCGGACTGCACCGCCGCGATGTCGGACGTCTGCCCGAACTGTGGCGGCGAGCTCGTCGCCCGCCCCCGCCGCGCCGCCGCCTCCTAAGCGGCTGCCCGGCCGAAGACCCGTGGTGCGGGCGATCGCCCCGAGCGGCTCACGCCGGCACACCTGACGAGGCCCCGACCACGCCGGCGATCCACGCCTGCAGCGGCCGCAGGGGCCGCCATCGCGCAGCGCACCACTCCGGGAAGGCGGCGGTGCGCGCCTCGGCGGGCAGCGGATCGGTGGTGGCCGCGACCAGGCCGTCGTGGCGAAGCAGATCGGCCCGCGGGTGGTCGGCGGCGTATGGCGCGGGCACGCGCTTCCATCGCGCGGGCCCGAACTGCGCCCCCGCCTTGAGCGCCTTCCGGACGGCACGGTCGAGCTCGGCGCCGCGATCGGCCGCGTCGAGCGCGCGCCGGTACTCGGCCAGGGCGGCGGTGGGGAAGTGATGGGCGCCGACGCCCAGGGTGATCGCGTCGTGGTCGAGGCGCAGGAAGTAGCCCGCGCATTCGCGGTTGGGGCCGTCGCCCTCCCAGAACCAGAGCGAGAGGTGGGTGCGATACGGCGTCAGGTCGGACGAGAAGCGGGTGTCGCGGGCGATGCGCATGATGGAGCCGTTCACGCGCGGGTCGGCGTGAATGCCGGGGGCGACGGCCGCGAGCCGCTCGCCCATCGCAACCACGAAGGCGCGTGCCGGCTCGAGCACGAGATCGTGGTACTCGGCCTGGTGCTCGTGGAACCAGGCCCGGTCGTTGTGGTCGCCGAGGTCGCGCAGGAACGCGAGGGCGCGGGGATCGAATCCGGTGAAGGTGTTCATGCGGCCACGTTACGGCGGGTCACCGTCACGTGTCTGTCACGAGGCGTCTCACGATCGTGCCGAACCGGTAGCATGCCCGCCCGTGGCGCGGCGCCCGTCTGACTACCCACCCCCCGTCAAGGTGCGCGAGTTCGTGGCCGAGCCGGCGGCGGCCGAGGACGAGCGCATCGACGTCGGTGTGCTCTTCGTCGGCGCCGGGCCCGCCGGACTCGCCGGCGCGATCCGCCTGGGGCAGCTGCTGGCCGACGATCCGGCCACGGCCGAGCAGCTCGGCGAGGTGCCGATCGCGGTGCTCGACAAGGGCAAGGTGGCCGGCGCGCACCTGCTCTCGGGCGCGGTCGTCAACCCCTCGGCGCTGCGCGACCTGCTCCCGGGCACGCCGATCGAGCAGCTGCCCGTCCTACGGGCCGGTGCGGCACGAGTCCGTCTACCTCATGCGCCCGCGCTACGGCGTGCGCATCCCCACACCGCCGCCCTTCCACAACAAGGGCAACTGGATCTTCTCGCTCGCGCAGCTCGGCCGCTACCTGGCCGACCAGGCCGAGAGCCTCGGTGTCATGGTGCTGCCCGAGACCGACGCCCACACGCTGCTCGTGTCCGACGGGGCCGTGCGCGGCGTCGTCACCGGCGACAAGGGACTCGACCGAAACGGCGAGCCCGGCGGAAGCTACGAGCCGGGCTCCGAGATCGTCGCCCGCGCGACCGTGCTCTCGGAGGGGACGCAGGGCCACCTGACCGCCGCGCTCACCGAGGCCTTCGGACTGCGCGCCCAGATATCCCCAGGTGTGGAGCCTCGGCGTGAAGGAGCTCTGGCGCGTGCAGAAGCCGCTTGACCGCGTCGATCCACACGCTCGGATGGCCGCTGCGGCCACAGGCGAAGTACGGCGAGAGCGGCGGCAGCTTCATCTATCCGATGGGCGACGACCAGATCGCGATCGGCCTCGTCGTCGGACTCGACTACCGCGACGCCTCGCTCTCGGTGCACGATCTGCTGCAGCAGTTCAAGACCCACCCGCTGATCCGGCCGCTGCTCGAGGGCGGCGAGCGCATCGGCTGGGGCGCGAAGACGATCCCCGAGGGCGGCCTGCTGTCGGTGCCGTCGCGGCTCTCGGTCCCCGGGGCGGTGCTGACCGGCGACGCGGCCGGGTTCGTGAACGTGCCCAAGCTGAAGGGCATCCACTACGCGATGCGCTCCGGCATGCTGGCCGCCGAGGCGATCTACGAGCAGCTGCGGGCCGGCGCCGATCCGGCCGCGGCCGGCGTGCTCGACGGCTACGACGCCCGCGTGCGCAGGAGCCACATCTGGTCGGACCTGCGCAAGGTGCGAAACATGCGGCAAGCGCTCAACCGCGGCCTCTTCGTCGGCGGCGCGCTCGCAAGCGCGATGGATCTCACCCGCGGCGCCCTGCCGGGCGGGTCATTCGCGACGCACCGCGACGCCGAGGCGCCGATGACGATCGAGCCGCGCTCCTATCCCGCAGCCCGACGGCACGCTCACCTTCGACAAGCTCTCGAGCGTGTTCCTGTCGGGCAACCGCAGCCGCGACGACCAGCCCAACCACATCCGCGTGCGCACCCGAGTACCGCGCGAGGTCGGGCAGACGTGGGTGTCGATGTGCCCCGCCGGCGTGTACGAGCTGCGCGGCGAGGGCGGCGGGATGGTGGAGGTCGAGGTCACGCCGTCGAACTGCGTGCAGTGCGGTGCGATCACCGCCAAGGGCGGACGGCTGACCCCGCCCGAGGGCGGCAGCGGGCCCGAATACACGCACATGTAGGCGTGGAGGCCGACCCCGCCCAGATCGACGTGCTGATCGCCCATCTGGACGAGTTCCTGGCGGGGATCGACCGCCGCCGCTCGGACGTGCCGATCGAGGTCGGCGCCGACCGCCGCTGGTCGACGCGCGACACCGAGCGGCTGTTCACGCGGCTCGGAAAGCCGATTCCGAAGGCCCCGCCCGAGCAGCGCCTGAGCGACGTGCTCGCCGATGTCATCCGGCTGCGAAACGCGCTCATGATGCTGCGTGAGCGCCCGCTCGACGGCTGACCGACCGGGGCACGCGCAGCTGGGGTCAGACCCCACGCAAAAAGGCGCACGGAAGTGCAACGCTGCACGTTCGGGGTCTGACCCCGGTTCTAGCGCGCGGCCAGGAGCTCTGTCAGCTTCGGCAGGATCGCAAGCGCGTCGCCGACCACGCCGACATCGGCAAACTCGAAGATCGGGGCGTTTGCGTCCTTGTTGATCGCGATGATCGTGCCGGGTTCGCCATCCCCACCTTGTGCTGGATCGCGCCCGAGACGCCGCAGGCGATGTAGAGCTTCGGGCGAGACCGTCTTGCCGGTCTGGCCGACCTGCATCGAGTACGGCACCCAGCCGGCGTCGACGACCGCGCGCGTCGCCGCCACCTCGCCGCCCAGCGCCTTGGCGAGCGCCTCGACGACCGGGACGTTCTCCGGCCCGCCCATCCCGCGGCCGAACGCGACCAGCATGTCGGCCTCGGTGATGTCGACCCCGCCGCCCTCGGCCTCCTCGCGGCCGGCGAGCGCCGCCGCCTGCGACCAGTCGCTCACCGTCACCGCCACGCGCTCGACGGGCGCGGCTGACCGCTACGCCTCCTCGCGGGGAGCGAACGCGTTGGCGCGGGCCAGCACGATACCGGGCTTGCCGGCTGAATCCCGACTCGACCATGACGGTGTCGCCCAGCGCCGGCCGGATGGCGACGATGCCGCCGTCGACCGCGAGAGCTCGGTGGTCTCGCAGGCGATGCCGGCGCCGAGGCGCGCGGCCAGCCCTGCGGCCACGTCGGCCGAGACGACGCCCGCGCCGAACAGCACCGCGTCGGCCTCGCGCGCAGGGGCCTCGAGCGCGTCGACGATCGGCTGCGAGAGCCCGCCGGCGAGCGCCGCGTCGTCGGCGACGAGCACCTTCGTCGCGCCGTAGCCCGCCGAGTGCCGCGGCCCAGCCGTCGTCAAGACGCCGGCCGGCGACGAACGCACGTCACGTCGCCGCCGAGGCCGGCGGCGGCCACCGCGAGCACGCCCAGGCTGTTGGCCGAGAACTCTCCGTCGTCGTGGTGGACGTAGACGAGCGTCGCGCATCTAGATCAGCCCCTCTCGGCCAGGATCGCGACCACCTTGTCGGCGGCGTCGCCGCCCGCGTCCTCGATCCGGATGCCCTCGGCTCTTTGGCGGCGGCGGCGAGACCGAGCGCACCACGCTCTGCGCGCCGTCGCTCCCCCACCTGCGGCGGCGTCGAGCCGGAGTCGCCCGCCGACATCGGTCTCGAGCGGCTTTCCTTGGCGCCCATGATCGCCTTGATCGAGGGCAGCCGGGGCGTGTTGATCGCGTCGGAGACCGAGACGACAGCGGGCAACGGCGCCTCGATCAGGTCGTATCCGTGCTCGGCCTGGCGCTTCGCCTGCAGCCTGCCGCCGGCGACGTGAGGTCGGCCACCTGGGTCACCAGCGGCCGGTGCATGTGGTCGGCGACGGCAGCGGCCATCACGTAGCAGTCGGCGTCCGCAGCCTGCTGCCCGAGCATGACCAGCTCGGCGTCCTCGCGCCCGAGCACGGCGCCAGCGCGTAGGCCGTCCCGGCGATGTCCGAGCCGGCGAGCGACTGTCGTCGGTGAGCAGCACGGCGCGGTCGGCGCCCAGCGCGAGCGCCTTGGCCAGCACGCGCTGGGCCGCTCGGCGGCCCCATGCAGACGGCGACGATCTCGCTCACGTCGGCTGCCGCCCTCGCGGATGCGGATCGCCTCCTCGAGGCGCATGCATGTCGAACGGGTTCAGCTCGGAGTCGCCCGAGCGGTCAAGCCGCTTCGTGGCGGGGTCGAGCCGCCGGCCGACGTCGCGCTCGGCACCTCCTTCACACAGACTGCGATCTTCACGTTCGCATCCCTCCTGAACACTTGCAGAATCCGGCCCGCAGACTACTTGCCGATGAACGAGGCCTGTCGCTTCTCGACGAACGCGTTCATGCCCTCGCGCGCATCCTCCGTCGAGAACATGAGCGAGTAGAGGTCGGCCTCGTGCACGAGGTTGCCGCCGATGTCGCCGTGCAGCGAGCGGTTGGTCGCCTCCTTGGCGTAGTACAGGGCGACCGGGCTCTTGAGGCCATCCGGCCGCCATCGCCCATGCCGCCGGCATCAGCTCGTCGGGCGCGTAGACGTGCTGCACGAGCCCGCGCTCGAGCGCCTCGGCTGCATCGATCATGCGGCCCGTGAGGATCAGCTCCTTGGCGTAGCCGATGTTGGTCGCGCGGGCCAGCCGCTGGCTGCACCCCACCCGGGGATGATGCCGAGGTTGATCTCGGGCTGGCCGAACTGGGCGTTCTCGGACGCGAGCCGCACGTCGCAGGCGAGCGCCATCTCGCAGCCGCCGCCCAGGGCGTAGCCGTTCACTGCGGCGATCGTCGGCTTGCGCATCGTCTCGAGCTTGTGGGCGATCTCCTGGCCGAGCTCGGAGTAGGCCCGGGCCTCGAGCGGCGTCTTTCCGGCCATCTCCTTGATGTCGGCGCCGGCGATGAACGAGCGCTCGCCCTCGCCGGTCAGGATCACCACGCCGACGCCCGCGTCGCCGCCGAGATCCGAGAGCGTGGCAAGCAGCTCCTCGAGCAGGGCCGTGTTGAGGGCGTTCAGCACCTCCGGGCGGTTGATCGTGACCGTAGCGACGCGCCCGTCGACCGTGATCCGTAGGCCGGCGCCGCTCATCGCTGCGCTCCACCGACGAGCGCAGGAACTCGACGATGCCCGCCGTGGGGGCGCCGGGCGTGAACACCTCGGCGACGCCCAGCGCCTTCAGCTCGGTCATGTCCTCGCCGGGGATCGTGCCGCCGACGACCACGACCACGTCGGCCGCCCCCTGGTCGCGCAGGAGGTCGAGGATCCGCGGGACCAGCGTCATGTGCGCGCCGGACAGGATCGAGATGCCGACGGCGTCCGCGTCCTCCTGGATGACCGTGGCGACGATCTGCTCGGGCGTCTGGTGCAGGCCGGTGTAGATGACCTCCATGCCCGCGTCGCGCAGCGACCGGGCGATGATCTTCGCACCGCGGTCATGACCATCGAGACCGGGCTTCGCAACGACGACACGGATGCGGCCCACTCATAGCTCGCGGCGAGTGTATACGCGGTCACGCCTCGGGCGGTGCGAACACGACGAGCACCGTCAGGTCGCGGGTGATGGTGTGGAAGCGATGCTCGAGGCCCGCCTCGACGAACAGGATCGAGCCCGCGCCCACCGGACGGTCGTGGCCGCCGACCCGGAATCGGCCCTCGCCGGAGACGACGTAGTAGAGCTCGTCCTGGCCGTGCGGTGTCTGCGGATCGTCCTCGCGGGCGCGCAGCACGTAGAGGCCGGCGCTCATCGAGTCCTGGCGCAGGAACTCGTGGTAGAGCCCGCCCGCGGCCAGCCGCGCCGCTTCGAGCCCATCGACCTCGAACGCTTCCATCGCCGCCATCCTATCCACCGCGATGCACCAAAAGGAGTCAGACTCCTTTTGGTGCGCGGCTCAGACGAGGTCCGTCATGTCCCCGTCGACGACGAGCGCCTGCCCGTCGCGCAGCGCATGGTGCGCGATGCCCGAGTCGGTGTAGTGCGCCGCCAGCCGGTCGCATGCCTTCGTCTCGGGATGGCCCGGCGAGGCGCAGTGAGGAACGAACGGCCGGTCGAGCACGCCCAGGCCGTCGAACCGTGCCGGGTCGCCCGGATCGTCCACCAGCTCCAGGCCGCGCAGGCTGGGCGCGAGCACGCAGCACCCGGCGCTGTAGGCGCCGTAGACGGCACGGTCGTTCGCGATCAGGTCGACGATCGCGTCATCGCCGCCGCTCGCAGCCATCGCACGGCGCAGGTCGAAGGTGTTGCCGCCCCGTACCCACACGAGCGCGTGGCCGGCGAGCGCGGCCGAGACGCCGTCAGGGTCGGCCGAAGAACGCGCGCAGATCGACCTCCACCGCCTCGATCCCCAGCTCGGCGAGCGCGCCGACCTCGCGGGCGACGCTCTCGGCGCGCACATCGTCCGGTGCGGAATCGCATGCATTTCCGATCACCGCCGCGGTGCGGCCGTCAATGAGCGCGAGCAGGCGCTCGGGATCGTCGCCCATCCGAAACGACGACAGGTAGAGGCGCACGGACGTCATCGTATCCACAGCGCCTCCGGCGCCCGGGTTGCGCCAAAAGGGGTCTGACCCCTCTGAGCGCAGAAGTCACGACTTCTCAGGCCGAGAGCGCGGGGCTCCGGCGAGATCGCATCTCGCCGGAGCGGACGTGCGTCACGAGAGGCCTTAAGGAGGGGGCTCGTGGGGGAATCCGTGGGTTCACCCACGCTCAAAAGACCGGGGTCTCGCGGTAGACGCCCCACACCGCGCGCAGGGCGTCGCAGATCTCGCCCTCGGATGCGTACGCGCGGGCGCACTCGACGAGGGCGGGCATGACGTTTCGGTCGCTCGCGGCGTCGGCCGAGAGCCGCGTGAGCGACGCCTCGACGACGGCGCCGTCGCGGCCGGCCGCGCACGGCGTTCAGGCGCTCGCGCTGGCGCCGCTCGATGTCGGGCGAGATGCGCAGGATCTCGACCTGGTCGTCGTCGTCGCTCTGGTGCGCGTTCACACCCACGATCAGCCGCCGGCCCTCCTCGACCTCGCGCTGGAACCGGTACGACGACTCGGCGATCTCGCGCTGGAAGAAGTTCTCGTTCAGGGCCGCGACGACGCCCCCGAGCCGGTCGATCCGCTCGAAGTACTCGTAGGCCTCGCGCTCGAGCCGGTCGGTCAGCGCCTCGACGAGCCACGATCCACCCAGCGGGTCGGCCGAGTGGACGACGCCCGTCTCGTGCGCGATCACCTGCTGCGTGCGCAGCGCCAGGCGGGCGGCGCCCTCGGTCGGCAGCGCGAGCGCCTCGTCGTAGGAGTTCGTGTGCAGCGACTGCGTGCCGCCGAGCACCGCAGAGAGCGCCTCGAGGGCGGTGCGCACGATGTTCACCTCGGGCTGCTGGGCGGTCAGCGACACCCCGGCCGTCTGGGTGTGGAAGCGCATGAGCAGCGAGCGCTCGCCGGTCGCGCCGTAGCGCCCGCGCAGCTCGCGCGCCCAGATCCGGCGGGCGGCGCGGTACTTGGCGATCTCCTCGAAGAAGTCGATGTGCGCGTTGAAGAAGAACGAGAGCCGCGGCGCGAACTCGTCGACGTCCATCCCCCGCTCCCGGCACGCCTCGACGTAGGCAAAGCCGTCGGCGAGCGTGAATGCGAGCTCCTGGGCGGCGGTCGCGCCGGCCTCGCGGATGTGGTACCCCGAGATCGAGATCGGATGCCAGCGCGGCATCGTCTGCGTGCACCACTCGATCATGTCCACCATCAGCCGCATCGACGGCTCCGGCGGGAAGATCCACTCCTTCTGGGCGATGTACTCCTTGAGGATGTCGGCCTGGATCGTGCCGCCGAGCGCCTCCGGCGGGATGCCGGTGCGCTCGGCCACGCACACGTACTGCGCGAGCACGACCGCCGCCGGCGCGTTCACCGTCATCGACGTCGTCACGCGGTCGAGCGGGATGCCGGCGAACAGATCCTCCATGTCGGCCAGCGTGTCGACCGCGACCCCCTCGCGGCCCACCTCGCCGAGCGAGCGGACGTGGTCGGAGTCGTACCCCATCAGCGTGGGCATGTCGAACGCCGTCGAGAGGCCGGTCTGGCCGTGGTCGAGCAGATAGCGGAAGCGCTTGTTGGTCTCCTCGGCGGTGCCGAACCCGGCGAACTGGCGCATCGTCCACGGCTTGCCGCGGTACATCGTCTCGTAGATGCCGCGGGTGTACGGGTAATGCCCGGGGTCGCCCAGGTCGCGCTCGTAGTCGATCGGCGCGTCCGCCGGGGTGTAGAGCGTCTGGTAGGGGATGCCCGAGATCGTCGAGCGCTCGGGCTCGGCGGGCGGCTCGGGCGCCCGTGCGTGACCCGCCGAGCTCACCCCTCGGTCACCGATCCGCCCGGCTTCCAGAGCACGTCGGCCCGGCCGGCGTCGTTCGCCAGCCGCGCGACGATGAACAGCAGGTCGGAGAGCCGGTTCAGGTAGGCGAGCGCGGCCGGGTTCACCGGCTCGGACTCGGCCAGGGCGACGGCGTGGCGCTCGGCCCGCCGGCAGGTGGTGCGGGCCACGTGCAGCGCCGCCGCCTGCGGCGTGCCGCCGGACAGGACGAAGCTCGTGAGCGGCTCAAGCCGTGCGCCGAGCTCGTCGCACGCGCGCTCCAGAGCGGCGACGTGGTCATCGGTGATGCGCAACCGGCTCTTGCCGTGCCCGCGCTCGGTCTCGAGCGGCACCGAGAGGTCGGCGCCGACGTCGAAGAGGTCGTTCTGGATGCGGGTCAGGAGATCGGCGAGCTCGGCGGCCACGCCCGTCGCGATGGCGACGCCGATCGCCGCTCCGGTCTCGTCCGCGGTGCCGTACGCCCAGATGCGCAGATCGTTCTTTGACACCCGCTCGCCGTCGCCGAGCGACGTCTGCCCGGCATCGCCTCCGCGCGTGTAGATGCGGTCGATGCGCACGTCCGGACACTAACCGACGTATCCCCCGTCCGCGGGGGCCGGTTCCCCCGTTCGGGGTTTGTGAGGAAGTTGTAAAGGGCCGAATACCAGGCAGCCCAGTCGCCTCCCCTCGCATTCCCAAAGGACCTCCCATGTATGGCCTCTCACACCGCTTCGCAAACGACTCGCTCGCAAACGTGACCCCGATCGGGTCGTCGGCGAGCGTCCTCGTGATCGACCGCGATCCCGCCACCCTGTCGCTGGCCGAGAGCGCCATCGCCGGCCACTACCGCATCATCGTCGCCACCGACGGCCAGGAGGCCCTGGAGCTGATCAACGCCCGGCGCCCCGATGTCGTCATGCTCGACATGACCCTCTCGAGCGGAGAGATCGCCATGGTCACCGTCGCCCTCGCCGCGTGCGACGAGCTCGACTCGACGCCGGTGATCATGATCGACCCCGAACAGCCGGCCAACGCGATCAGCCTGCGCAAGCGCATCGACGAGGCCGTGCGGGTCACCCGCCGCGTGTACCTCGGCGGCGGCCTGCGCAATCGCCTGGCCGCGTAGCAGCCCCACGGGACTGTCCCCGCTCCGAAGCGGGGACAGTCCCCCACCCTGCCATCTAGTCTGGCGCGCATCGGCAAGCAGCGCACCATCCTCGTGCTCGCGATCGCGTCCCAGGCGGCGTACTCGCTCATCTCGTTCGGGCTCCCGGCGATCGCACTGCAGATCCGCGACCGGCTCGATGTCGGCTTGGCCGGGTTCGGTGCGGTGTACGCGGCGATCAGCCTGGGGTCGGCGATTGCGCTCATCCCGGCGGGGATGCTGGTCGACCGGCTCGGGGCCCGCTGGGTGCTCGTGATCGGCGGGGTGGTGAACGGCCTCGGCACGCTCGCGGCGGCGACCATGACGAGCGCGTGGGGCTTCTCGGCGGCGCTGCTCATCGCCGGGATCGGCGGCTCGGCGGTGCCCGTGGCGGGAATGTCGTCGCTCATGCGCGTGTTCGCGCCCGAGAAACGCGGGGTCGTCATGGGCTGGCGACAGCTGGCCGTGCCGCTCGGCGGCACGATCGGCGCGGTGGCGCTGCCGCTGCTCGCAGACGCCGGCGGCGTGCGGCTCGCGCTGATCGCATGCGCGATCGCGGTCACGGTGACGTCGGTGGCGTTCGGCGTGCTGGTCGCCCACGCACCGGCGGCGGGCGCGGCCGGTGGCCGCGGCGGCCTGGGCGGGCTCGGCGAGGTCCTGCGCGTGCCGGGCATCCGGCCCGCGCTCGTCGTCGCGTTCACCTACATCATCGGCCTGACCGCGGTGCTCACCTACTACATCCCCGCCGTGCGCTCGGCCGGGCTCACGCGCTCGCAGGCCGCGATCGGCTTCGTCGTCGTGAACGTCGTCGCCGGCATCTCGCGGCCGCTGTGGGGCCGGCGGGCCGATCGCGGCGGCGGCACGCGGCGCACGCGCACGCTGCGCGAGACGGGCATGCTCGGCGCCGTCGCCGCCGTGGTGATCCTGCCCGCGCTGCACGCGGGCGTCGTGCCCGGCCTGGCGGCGACCGCGGTGCTCGCATTCGGCGTGTTCGGCTTCAACGGCATCGTCTACCTGCTGGTCGGCGAGCTGGCCGGCTCCGCCCGGTCGGGCGTCGCGGTGGGTGTCGCCTCGACCGTGATCTTCGGCGCGGGTGCGATCATCGCCCCGGTGGCGGGGCTTGCGGTCGAGCACCTCGGCTACGGCGCGCTCTGGGCGATGACGGCGGCCGCCGGCGCCGGCGGAGCCGCGATCGCATGGCGGTGGCTGCCGGGCGCGGGCGCCGAGCCCGCGCGGGTCGTGCGCGCCGGCACGCCGGCTCGATAGAGGCGCTACAGCGGCATGACGCAGGTGGTGCAGACCGTCAGGCGGACATCGTCGCCCGCCTTCGCCCAGCGCCCGGTCGTGTAGCCCTTGGCGCCGGAGGCGAACACGTAGTAGCGCTTGCCCGGCGTGAGGCCGGCGAAGTGGAATGTGCCCTGCCGATCCGTCTTCACCTGCATGACCGGCTGCGGCGGATCGGCCGCGATCGGCCCGCCGGCGTGGATGGGCGCCAGGTAGAGGCCGACCGTGACGTCCGGCTCGCGGGCGCCGGGCTTGCCGGTCTGGGTGTCGGACTGGATGACGACGATGCCTGTGAGCGACCTGGCCACAGGGAGCGTGTCCGACCCGAATGTGGGCGACCCCGTCTTGGCGGAGCTGCCACAGCCGGCGATCGCCGTCGCGACGCCGGCTGCGAGCAGGGCCTTCAGGACTGCGCGAACGTGCATACCCATTAGTCGGCCGATCGGGCGAAAAAGTTCACGCCTGGCATCATCGTGGAACCAGGCCCGCGAGGCCCGCGTCTGAATCGGTGATGCGCCTGCCACGGCCCGCCCGCCTGCTCGTCCCGGCGGCTCTTGTCGCCGCGACGGCGACCGCGTGCTTCGGCGGCGGCCACACGGCCGCGCCCGTGACGGCCACCCGGGCGTGCCGGCCGATCCCCCGCTCCGGGACGACCGTGGTGCCGGGCGTGCGTGGCGCGGCCTTCGACGTCGCACTGCGCCGCCTGCTCGGCCGGCGGCTGCTCGTGTCGGTGCCGCGCTTCATCCCGTTCCACGCCGCGATGGCCGAGCAGGGCTGGGGCCGGCTGCAGAACTACCGGGTCGTCTCGCAATCGCCTCGAGCGGGCAGCCGCGTGCCGGCGGGCACGGCGGTGCGCTTGCAGCTCGACGACCCGATCTTCCGCGGGCCGATCGGGTCGATGGGTGAGCCGATCCACCACCCCCGCTACGCGCACATTCCGAACCTGGTCGGCGACGACTACACGCGTGCCATGGGCGCCGCAAACGAGCGTAGCGGCATCCTCGTGCGCGTGAGCACCACAGGGGCGCTCACGCCCCGGGCGAGCACGTGCGGGCTGGACGCGTTCGTCGTCGCCTCGCAGACGCCGCGGCCCGGAACGCGCGTGCTCTGGGGCGGCATCCGCGGTGCCGAGGGCGTCGAGCCGAAGCTCGCCACCGTGACCATCGCCCTTGTCAGCCGGCCGCCGCGGTAGACGTCAGCGCCGCGGACGGCGGCCGAGCAGGATCAGGCGGCGGCTCTCGACGCGGTAGTCGCTGCCCTGGTAGTCGCCGTAGGCGTGCTCGACCTCGAAGCCGGCCGCGTGCATCATCGCGGTCAGCTCGACCAGCGTGTAGGTGCGGGTGGCGAACGCCATCTCGATGCGGTCGCCGGACGGCTCGACCAGCGTCCAGCCGGAGTGCATCCGCCCGGACCACGGGTCGAACGATCGCTCCTCGAGCAGCAGCCGGCCGTCGCCGAGGCGGTGCCATGCCCGCGGCTCGAAGCGGCGCAGCACGCCGTAGAGGTTGATCGTCTCGATCACCATCGCTCCGCCGGGCCGCAGCGCGCGCAGGGCGCGTTCGAGCACGACCTGATCCTCAGTCTCGGTGTCGAAATACCCGAACGAGGTCCACAGGTTGACGACGGCGTCGAACTCCTCACGGAACTCGATCTCGCGCATGTCTCCGCGCCGGAAGTCCACGGTCACCGCCGCCTCGTTCGCCGCCTCGCGGGCGGCCTCGAGCGGCTCGTCGTTCAGATCCATCCCGACGACGCGCATGTTGCGGCGGGCGAACTCGACGCTGTGACGGCCGTGGCCGCACGGCAGGTCGAGGACGCGGTGGCCGGCCTCGAGGCCGAGCGCCCCGATCAGGAACTCGACCTGCGCCGCGCTGCGCTCGGGCGAGTGCGTCGCCATCGAGATTGTCAGCCAGTGCTCGTCGAAGAAGCTCTCGAACCAGTTCGGGTCGAGCGCCGCGGTCGTCACAACCTCAGTCGCCATAGTCGTAGAAGCCCCTTCCGGTCTTGCGGCCCAGCCGGCCTGCCTCCACGTAGCTTCGCAGAAGCGGGCACGGGCGGTACTTCGAGTCGCCGAGCCCGTCGTGAAGAACCTCCATGATCGCGAGGCATGTGTCCAGGCCGATCAGGTCGGCCAGCCGCAGTGGGCCCATCGGGTGGTTCATGCCGAGCCGCATGACCGTGTCGATCGAGTCGCGGTCGCCGACGCCCTCCATGAGGCAGTAGACCGCCTCGTTGATCATCGGCACCAGGATCCGGTTGGAGATGAAGCCCGGGAAGTCGTGCGCCTCGGCGACGGTCTTTCCCATCCGCTCGGCGGCTGCACGGACGTAGGCGGCCGCCTCGTCGGAGGTGTCGAGGCCGCGGATCAGCTCGACGAGCGGCATCAGCGGCACCGGGTTCATGAAGTGCATGCCGACGACGCTCTGCGGCCGCGACGTCACGGCGGCCAGGCGCGTGATCGGGATCGAGCTCGTGTTCGTCGCCAGGATCGCGCCGGGGCCGGCGGCCTCGTCGAGGCTGCGGAAGATGCGCTCCTTGAGCGTGACGTCCTCGGTGGCGGCCTCGATCGCGAGGTCCGCCGCCACGGGCTCGGCCGCGGGCGTGATCCGGGCGACGGCGGCACCGGCGGCGTCCGCCTCGACCTTGCCCTTCTCGACGAGCTTGGCGAGCGAGCGCTCGATGCCCGACCGGGCGCGGTCGAGCTGCGCAGGAGCGACGTCCACCAGCGTCACGTCGTACCCCGCGACGGCCGCGACCTGCGCGATCCCCGCACCCATCTGGCCGGCGCCCACCACGCAGACCCGGTCGCTCATCGTGAATAACCGGTGTCAGGCACCGCGTATTCACGCGGCACGGATGAGTGGTGCATAAACGGTGCCTGACACCGGTTATTCACGCGGGCAGCACCTCCAGCACGGTGGCGTCGCCCTGGGCGGCGCCGGAGCAGATCGCGGCCACGCCGATGCCCCCGCCGCGGCGGCGCAGCTCGTAGATGAGCGTGCCGAGCAGGCGCGCGCCCGAGGCGCCGATGGGGTGGCCGAGCGCGACCGCGCCGCCGTTCACGTTCACGCGGTCGGGATCGATCCCGAGCAGGTCGATGGTGTTGAGCGCGACCGAGCAGAACGCCTCGTTCACCTCGAGCAGATCGATGTCGCCCACCTCGAGGCCCGCCTTCGCGAGCGCCACCCGGGTGGCCGCGGCCGGCGTGCGCACCAGGTAGGCATAGTCGTCGGCCACATAGCCGGACGAGCGGATCACGGCGAGCGGCGCGAGGCCGTGCTCGCGCGCCCAGTCCTCGGATGCGAGCACGAGCGCGGCGGCGCCGTCGTTCACTCCCGGCGCGTTACCGGCCGTGGTCGCGCCGTCCTTCATGAACACCGGCGGCAGCGCGGCCAGGCGCTCGGCCGACGTGTCCCGGCGCGGCCCCTCGTCGGTGTCGACGATCGTGTCGCCGCGCCGGCCGGGGATCGTCACGGGCACGATCTCGTCCGCCAGGCGGCCGGCGTCGATCGCCGCGATGGCGCGCTCGTGGCTGCGAAGCGCCCACGCGTCCTGCTGCTCGCGGGTGATGCCGACCTCGGCGGACACCTGCGAGTTCTGCTCGGCCATGATCAGGCCGTCGAAGGTGCAGGTGAGCCCGTCGGACGTCATCGAGTCGACCAGCGTGCCGTCGCCGAACGTGTAGCCGAACCGCGCCTTCGGCAGCAGGTAGGGGGCGTTCGACATGCTCTCCATGCCGCCGGCGACGATCACGTCGTGCTCGCCCGCGCGGATCAGGACGTCGGCCAGCGTCGCCGCCCGCATGCCCGACGCGCACACCTTGTTGATCGTCTCGGAGCCCACCGTCGGACCGAGGCCGATGCCGACCGACACCTGCCGCGAGGGGATCTGGCCCGCGCCGGCCTGGAGCACCTGGCCCATGATCACGTAGCCGACGTCGGCCGCCGCCACCCCCGAGCGCTCGAGGGCCGCGCCGGCGGCGGCGATGCCGAGCGCCGGGGCCGGCAGCGCGGCCAGGCCGCCGCCCAGCTTTGCGAACGGTGTGCGGGCGGCGCCGAGGACGACGGTGCGCGGCAATTCGATCCTTTCAATTTGACGGGCGAGCGGCGATGCAGCATAGTCACTGCCGAAATGACGACCGGCGCAACATGGGAGTGGTGCAGCAGGCGAGGTGCGGCCCGCTAGCTACGCCACGGCATCCGCGCTTCGCTCACAGCCTCTCAGCCATCCGGCGGGGGGCTTTTTTCATGGCATGAACGACGATCTGCACACCCGCATCCTGCCCGCCGACCTGGTCACGCCGGTCGGCGCGTACCTGCGCCTGCGTGCCGCCCTGGGCGCGCCCGCGTTCCTGCTCGAGTCGGTCGAGCGCGGCGAGCAGGTCGGCCGCTACTCGTTCCTCGGTGCCGGCCTTCCCGCCGTCGAGTCGCTCGACGAGGCGGCCGCGTTCGCCGCCGCCCGACCCGGTCCGGCCCACGGCCAGCCGCCGTTCATGGGCGGCGCGGTCGGCTTTCTGAGCTACGACTGGGTGGCGCAGCTCGAGCCTGTGCCCCTGCCGGCGCCGGACGTGGCCGATGCCGGCCTGCCGGTGATGCGGTTCCTGCTCGCGTCGACATCGGTCGCGTTCGACCACGTGCGCCGTACGATGACCGTGACCGGCCCGCGGGCCGAGGTCGACCGGGCCGTGGCGGCGCTCGACGTGGCCGCGTCCGTGCCGGCCGCGGCACCCGTCGCCGCCGGCGAGGCGGTGGCCGAGATGACGCGCGACGGCTTCTGCGCCGCCGTCGAGACGGCGAAGGAGCACATCGCCGCGGGCGACGCGTTCCAGATCGTCCCGTCCCAGCGCGTGCGCCGCTCGACGCAGGCCTCGCCCTTTGCGATCTACCGCGCGCTTCGCACCGTCAATCCGTCGCCGTACATGTTCCTGCTCGACATGGGCGAGTTCCAGCTGATCGGCTCCTCGCCCGAGACGCATGTGCGGCTCGGTCTGGACGGCACCTGCGAGCTGCGGCCGATCGCCGGCACCCGCCCGCGCGGCGCCGACGCCGCGGCCGACGACGCCCTGGCCGCCGAGCTGATGGCGTCCGCGAAGGAGCGCGCCGAGCACGTCATGCTGGTCGACCTGGCCCGGAACGACCTCGGCCGGGTGTGCGAGCCCGGCTCGATCCGCCTGGAGCGCTACATGGACGTCGAGCGCTATTCGCACGTCATGCACATCGTCTCGCGCGTGTTCGGCCAGATCGCGCCCGGGCGCGGCGCCGTCGACCTGCTCAAGGCGACCTTCCCCGCCGGGACGGTGTCGGGCGCGCCGAAGGTGCGGGCGATGCAGATCATCTCCGCGCTCGAGGGCCGCCGCCGCGGCGCCTACGCCGGCGCCGTCGGCTATCTCGGCTTCGGCGGGGACATGGACACGTGCATCGCGCTGCGCACCATGGTGCTGCGCGACGGCGTCGCCTATCTCCAGTCGGGCTGCGGGATCGTGGCCGACTCGGATCCGGGCGAGGAGTATCAGGAGGCGATGAACAAGGTGGCGGCGCTCGCCGCCGCCATCGACGGGGCCGAGACGGGGGTGTACGGGCGATGACCGCGCGGGTGTTCGTGCTCGACAACTACGACTCGTTCACCTACAACCTGGTGGACTACATCGCGACGGCCGGCGCCGAGGTGCGCGTCGAGCGAAACGACGCGGTCTCGGCCGACGCGGTCGACGACTGGGCGCCGACCCACCTCGTCGTCTCCCCCGGCCCGGGCACGCCTGCAGACGCGGGTGTGTCGGCCGACCTGATCGCCCGTGCGGCCGGGCGGATCCCGGTGCTCGGGGTGTGCCTCGGCCACCAGGTGATCGTCGAGATCTACGGCGGCGCGGTCGGGCGCGCCGGCCAGATCGTGCACGGCAAGCCAGACCAGGTCAGCCACGACGCATCGCCGCTCTACGCCGGCATCCCGAGCCCGTTCGAGGCCGGCCGCTATCACTCGCTCGCGGCCGTCGGCGCGATCCCCGACGTGCTCGAGGTGACCGCCCGCACCCCCGACGGCGAGGTGATGGGCGTGCGCCACCGGGAGCACGCGGTGCACGGCGTACAGTTCCACCCCGAGTCCGTGCTCACCCCGCACGGGCGCACCCTGATCGGGAACTTCCTCGCAATGGCGGAGCGGCAGGCGTGATCACCGACGCGATCAAGACGCTCGTCGAGGGCCGCGACCTCTCGGCCGAGGAGACGCACATCGCCATGATGCAGGTGATGAGCGGCGGCGCCTCGCCGACCCAGATCATCGGCCTTCCTGGTCGCGCTGCGGATGAAGGGCGAGACGCCCGACGAGATCGCCGGCTGCGCCCGCGCGATGCGGGCCCACGTCACGCCGGCGCGGCCGTCGCGGGCGGACCTCGTCGACACGTGCGGCACCGGCGGCGACGGCCTGAGCACCTTCAACATCTCGACCTCGGCCGCGCTCGTCGCGGCGGCGCGCCGGAGCCACGGTGGCCAAGCACGGCAACCGGGCGATGTCGTCGCGCACCGGGCTCGGCCGACGTGCTGGAGGCGCTCGGCGTGCGCATCGACCTGCGCCCGGAGGACGTCGCCGAGTGCATCGACGTGGTCGGGTTCGGCTTCCTGTTCGCGCAGGCCCACCACCCCGCGATGCGCCACGTCGGCCCGATCCGGCAGGAGCTCGGCATCCGCTCGGTCTTCAACCTGCTCGGGCCGCTGACGAACCCCGCCGGCGCCCGCCGCCAGGTGCTCGGCGTGTACGCCGAGAGCCTGGTCGAGCCGATCGCCCACGTGCTCCGAAAGCTCGGCACCGAGCACGCGATGGTCGTGCACGGGGCCGGCGGCCTGGACGAGCTCACCCCGACCGGCGAGAACCTGGTCTCGGAGGTGCGCGACGGCGAGGTGCGCACCTACACGCTCGACCCGAGCCCGCTCTCGACCGGGCCGGGGCCGGGCAGCCCCGACGACCTGCGCTGCGGCGGCGACCCGGCCCAGAACGCGGCCGTGATCCTGACGGTGTTCGACGGCGAGCGCGGCCCGCGCCGCGACGCGGTGATCCTGAACGCCGCGGCCGCGCTCGTGGTGGGTGGCGTCGAGCCCGAGATGGAGCCCGCCATCGACCGCGCCGTCGAGACGATCGACTCCGGCGCGGCGCTGCGGAAGCTCGAGGAGCTGGTCGCGTTCACCCGCGCCCGCGCGCCGGTGGCCGGATGAGCGGCTACCTCGCCCGCCTCTCCGGCGACATCCGCCGCGACCCGCCGGAGGCGGCCCGCGGCTTCGCCGACGCCCTGGCCGCGGGACCGGCGATCGCGGTCATCGCCGAGATCAAGCGCGCGTCGCCCTCGCAGGGCGCGATCGCGCCCACGGCGGATATCGGCGAGACGGCGCGGGCGTATGCGGCCGGCGGCGCGGCCGCGATGTCGGTCCTGTGCGCCGAGCGCGACTTCGGCGGCAGCCCGGCCGACCTCACGGCCGCGCGGCGGGCGTCGGAGCTGCCCGCGCTCGCAAAGGACTTCACCGTGTTCCCCGAGCAGGTCGCCGCCCAGCGCCTCGCCGGTGCCGACGCGGTCCTGGTCATCCTGGCGATGGTGAGCGACGACGAGGCCCGCCGGCTGCTGCAGGCGGCCGAGCTGCTCGGCATGGACGCGCTCGTCGAGGCCCATACGGCGGCCGAGGTGGAGCGGGCGATTGCGCTCGACGTGCGCATCGTCGGGGTGAACGCACGCGATCTCGAGACGCTCGCGATCGACCGCGACCGCCAGCTCGAGCTCGTGGCGGCGCTCCCCGACACGGTCATCCGCGTGGCGGAGTCGGGCATCGAGTCGCGCGCCGACGTCGAGGCGGCCCGCGCCGCGGGCGCCGACGCCGTGCTCGTCGGAACCGCGCTGATGCGGCGCCCACAGCTGCTCTCCGAGCTCGTGGGGGTGCCGCGGTGACGCTCGTGAAGATCTGCGGCCTGACCCGCGAGGAGGACGTCGACGCGGCCGTCGCGGCCGGAGCGGACATGGTCGGGTTCGTGCTCGTGCCCGGCACGCCGCGGCATGTCGAGCTCGACCGCGCCCGTGCGCTCGCAGCCCGCGCGCCGGCGGGCGTCAGGACCGTCGCCGTGGTCGGACGGCGGCGCCGATGGGGTCTGACCCCAGCCGGCGCTGGGGTCAGACCCCGAACGTTCGAGCGGGTTCGATCTGGTGCAGACCTATGACACTCCGGCGGACTTCCGCGACACCATCGTCGCGGCGCGGGGCGAGCCGCCCGAGGACGTGCCCGACGACGTGCCCGTCCTGCTCGACCTGGCCTACGGGTCGCTGCCCGGAGCCGAGGCGCTGCGCGAGCACTGGGAGCGGGCGGCGCGCGTGCGCCGGCCCGTGGTGCTGGCGGGCAGCCTGCACCCGGGAAACGTCGCCGCGGCCGATCGCCGCGCGTCCGCCCGTGGGCGGTGGACACGTCGCGCGGCGTCGAGGCGGCGCCCGGCGTGAAGGATCACGACCTCGTGCGCGCGTTCGTGCGCGCGGCCAAGGAGGCAATGTGACCACGCTCCCCGACGAGCGCGGCCGGTTCGGCGACTTCGGCGGCAGGTTCGTCCCCGAGACCGTGATGGGCGCCCTCGACGAGCTCGCGGCCGGCTACGAGGCGGCCCGCGCCGACCCCGGTTTCGCGGCCGACATCGAGCGGCTGGGCCGCGACTACGTCGGCCGGCCGACGCCGCTCTACCTGGCCGAGCGCGCCGCCGAGGGGACGGGCGCCCGCATCTGGCTCAAGCGCGAAGACCTGAACCACACCGGCGCGCACAAGATCAACAACGCGGTCGGACAGGCGCTGCTCGCGGTGCGCCTGGGCAAGCGCCGGATCGTGGCCGAGACGGGCGCCGGCCAGCACGGCGTCGCCGCCGCAACGGTGTGCGCCCGCTTCGGCCTCGACTGCCATGTGTACATGGGCGAGGAGGACATCCGCCGCCAGCGCCCCAACGTCGTTCGCATGCACATGCTGGGCGCCGAGGTGGTGCCCGTGAGCGCCGGCGCGGGCACGCTCAAGGACGCCATGAACGAGGCGATCCGCGACTGGATCACGAACGTCGAGGAGACGCACTATCTGATCGGCTCGGCGGCCGGCCCGCACCCCTACCCCATGCTCGTGCGCGACCTGCAGGCGGTCATCGGCCGCGAGGCGCGCGCGCAGATGCTCGAGCGCGAGGGCCGTCTGCCCGACGCCGTCTGCGCGTGCGTCGGCGGCGGCTCAAACGCGATCGGGCTCTTCCACCCGTTCCTCGCCGACGCGGCGGTGCGGCTGCTCGGCGCCGAGGCAGGCGGCGACGCCCAGGGCCACGCCGCCACCCTCTCGAAGGGGCGGGTGTCGGTGCTGCACGGGTCGCGCTCCTACGTGCTCGCAGACGAGGACGGCCAGGTGCTCGAGAGCCACTCGATCTCGGCCGGCCTCGACTACCCGGGCGTCGGCCCCGAGCACTCCTACCTGAAGGACTCCGGCCGGGCCGCCTACGAGCCCGTCACCGACGCCGAGGCGCTCGCCGCCTTCCATCTGCTGTGCCGCCGCGAGGGCATCATCCCCGCCCTCGAGTCGGCCCACGCCCTCGCCCTCGCGCTGCGCGCCGCGAAGCCCGGCGAGGTGTGGCTCGTCGGCCTGTCCGGGCGCGGCGACAAGGACGTGGACACCGTCGAGGCCGTCGAGGCCCGATGAACCTGCATCCGCCGGTGGTCTCGGTGTACCTGATGGCCGACGCCGACACGGCCGAGCTGGCCGAGGCGGCCGTGTCGGCCGGCGCCGGGCTGCTCGAGATCGGCATCCCCTACTCCGATCCGCTCGCCGACGGGCCGACGGTCCAGCGCGCGGGGCAGCGCTCGATCGCCGCCGGTATGACCACGCGGCGCGCGCTCGAGGTGCTGCGCGCCGTCCGCGCCCGGGTGGACGTGCCGCTCGTGCCGATGACCTACGCCGCGCCGGTGATGGCCTACGGCGAGCGCGCGTTCTGCGCCGACGCCGCCGCGGCGGGCGCGAACGGCCTGATCGTGCCCGACGTGCCCGCCGACGAGTCGGGCGAGCTCGAGGCCGGCTGCCGCGCGAGCGGCCTCGACCTTGTGCCGCTGCTCGCACCGACCTCGGCCGACGATCGCATCGCGCTCGCCTGCGCCCACGCCGGAGGGTTCGTCTACCTCGTCTCGGTCGCCGGGATCACCGGCGTCCGGGCGCAGCTCTCCGACCGCGTCGCCGGCCTCGCCGCGCGCGTCCGCGCCCACACCGACCTCCCGCTGCTCGTCGGCTTCGGCATCTCGGCGCCGCAGCACGCGGTCGCCGCGCTCGCAGCCGGGGCCGACGGGGTGATCATCGGCTCCAAGGCGATCGAGGTCGCCGAGGCGGGCGGGCCGGAGGCGCTGGCCGGGTTCGTGGCGTCGATCGTGGCAGCGGTCGGCACGCCGGCCGCCTCCTGAAGCCGTCTACGCGCGGGTGGTGGCCACGACCACGCCGACGCGGCGGTCGGTCGGTCCGTCGAGCAGCGGAACGACGTGCTCGCGCATCCACGGCGAGCCGACCTCCTCCATCATCCGGCCGGCGTCCTCGGGGGCTCGGAAGAGGAGGACGAGGTGCAGCTCGCGCTCGCCGGTCTGGACGACGTCCGCCTCGAGGCAGCCCGCCGCGCGCACGCGCGGCATCGCGTCGTCGCGCAGCCGGGCGATGAGCTCGACCGGGACGGGGTCGGTGAAGGTGAGCCTGTTCACGACGGCGTGCACGCGCGCAACGATAGGCCGTCGGACAGGGGTTGGAAACGGCCAATCGCCGCTCGCTACGCTTTGAACATGCACATCCTCGTGGTCGAGGACGATCGCCCGCTGGCGAGGATCCTGCGCAAGTCGATCGAGTCCAGCGGCCACACGGTCGACATCGTCGGTGACGGCGACGAGGGCCTGCGCATGGCCCGCACGAAGGCCCACGACGCGCTCGTGCTCGACCTGCAGCTGCCGCGGCTCTCGGGGATCGAGGTCTGCAAGCGCCTGCGCGACGACGGAAACGCCGTGCCGATCATCATGCTGACCGCGCGCGGGGCGGTCGCCGACCGCATCGAGGGACTCGATGTCGGCGCCGACGACTACCTGTCGAAGCCCTTCTCGCTGGCCGAGCTGCAGGCCCGCCTGCGCGCGCTTCACCGGCGCGGCAAGGTCGAGCCCGAGGTGCTGCAGGCCGGCCCGCTCGAGCTCGATACCACCGCGCGCGAGCTGCGCGTGAACGGGACATCCGTCGAGCTCACCGGCACCGAGCTCGCGCTGCTCGAGTACCTGATGCGAAACCCCGGCGTCGTCCTCTCGCGCGACCAGCTCCGCGAACAGGTGTGGGGCGACGGGTTCGAGCCGGCCTCGAACGTCGTCGACATCTACGTCCACTACGTGCGCCGCAAGCTGAAGAAGGCGGGTGCGCTGAACGATCCGATCCGCACCGTGCGCGGGCTCGGCTACGCCTTCCGGCGCACCGACTAGCCGCAGATGTTCACGCGCGCACGGATCCGCCTGACGGCCTGGTACGTCGGGGCGCTTGCGCTCTTCCTGGTCGCGCTGGGCACGGCGGTCTATCAGCTCGAGGAGCATCAGCTGCGCACGAACGTCGACCACGGCCTGAAGGTGACGGCCGACCGCGTGCGCGAGAAGGTGCACGCGGCGGGCTACGCGGTGGCGCAGGCGGCGACCTACGGCGCGTCCTACACCGTCTCGTGGACCGACGGCACCCGGGCGCTGGCCAACGGCGAGGCGTCCAACCGGACGGCGGTGCTGGCGGCGATCCAGCACGGCGACGACATGCGCACGGTCGAGCGGCACAAGATCACGACCCGGATCTACTCGGTGCGGCTGCGCGGGGGCGCCCGGCCCGTGGTGGTGCAGGTGGCCCGCTCGATGGAGCCCGAGGAGGACGCCCTGCACGGCCTGCTGGCCTTCATGCTGCTCGGCGTCGGCGGCAGCATCGCGATCGCATCGATCGGCGGCTGGTTCCTGGCCGGCAAGTCGCTCGCCCCTGTCGCGGCCGCATTCCACCGCCAGCAGACGTTCGTCGCCGACGCCTCGCACGAGCTCCGCACCCCGCTCGCCGTGATCAGGGCAAACGCGGAGTACCTGCAGCAGGAGCAGCCCGAGAGCGAGGAGGCGGCCGAGATCCTGGCCGAGACCGACCGCCTGGTGACCCTCGTCGACGCGCTGCTCGCCCTGGCCCGCGGCCAGGCGGGCGAGGCCGCCGACCGACCGGTCGACCTCGGTGAGCTCGTGACGGCGTCCGCCCAGGCGATGCAGCCGCTCGCCCTCGACCGCAAGGTCGCCCTCGACGTCGAGACGACGCCGGGGCTCGAGGTGCGCGGCAACCCCGACCAGCTGCGCCAGCTCGTCCTGATCCTGGTCGACAACGCCCTGCGCTACACGCCCGCGGGCGGCAGCGTGCACGTGGACGCGCACCGCAACGACGGCACCGCGGTCGTCGCCGTGACCGACACCGGCATCGGCATCGACCGCGACGCGCTCGACCACGTCTTCGAGCGCTTCTACCGCGCCGACGAAGCCCGCACCCGGGCCGACGCCGGCGCGGGCCTCGGCCTCTCGATCGCCGAGCAGCTCGTGACCGGCCACGGCGGCCGCATCTCGGCCGAGAGCGCCCCGGGACAGGGCAGCACGTTCCGCGTGAGCCTCCCGCTCGGCCAGAACCACCACGGCGGCTGAGCCGCCGCGGGACGGCCGAGGGCCTCAGTCGCGCGCCGGCGACGCCGCCTCGGCGGCCTGCGCCCGCGTCACGACGATGTCGCCGGACATCGAGGTCGCACGCAGGTCGACGTCGGCGGGTCCGCTCGGCGCGCTGCCGGAGACAGGGAGCTCCGAGCGGACGTTTCCGGAGGCCGAGGTCGCATCGACCCAGAGCGTCGAGCCGGCCGCGATGGCGACCTCGACGTCGCCGGACATGCTGCGCAGCTGGACTGCACCCGAGGCGGCGCGCCGGATCCGCACATCGCCGGACATGGTGTTGACGTCGGTGGCATTCCCCGCCTCGCGCACGCTCACGTCGCCCGACATCGTCTTCACGTCGGTCGCGTCGTGCATGTGTCCGAGGTCGACGTTGCCGCTCGCGGTCTTCACCTCGGTCGCGCCGGCGGCGTCGATCGAGACGTCGCCCGATGCCGTGCGCACCGACGCCGCCCCCAGCCGCCCCGTCACGACGACGTCGGCCGAGGCGGTGCCCGCGTCCAGGTCGAGGCCGTGCGGCCCGCGGATGCGGATCAGCACGTGGGCGTCGCCGAAGCCCGGCAACAGGCGCTTGTGCTTGGGCACCTCGACGCGCAGCTCGTGCCCGCCCTCGGGCCGCCGGCGCAGCTTCTCGACCAGGCACTCGACGGCCGCCCGCGAGGCCGACGAGCCGTTCAGCGGCTCGGCCTCGACGACGGTGTCGGCGGTGTCTTCGGTCGTGATCTCGCAGCGTCCGGCGGGGAGCCGCACCTGCAGCTGCAGTCCGTCAGGGGTGTGGTGGGTTGCCATCGCGCTTCTCCTCGAGTCAGGCCCGGGCAAAGCCGGACAGGTGGCGTGTGGGCCGCTGCCGCGCGGCCGGAACGGGGACGAGGTCGTCGACCGCCTGGGCGCGGACGATGTCCTCGTCCGCCGCGCGCTGCTCCTGCGCCGTGCGCGCGGGCACGAGCTTGGCGCACTCGGAGGCCGGAAGCCCCAGGTTGTGCATGGTGTTCATCGCTGCTCCTCTCATCCTTCGGCGTAGCCGCGCAGACGGTGGCCGACACGGCGCTGGCCGACGGCCGCGGTCACCGCCCGCACGAGCCAGGCATTGGTGGAGACGCCCTCACGGGCGGCGGCCGTCTCGGCGTCCGCCTTCAGCCGCTCGGGCAGGCGCAGGGTGATGCGGGCCGAGGCGTCGTCGTCGGGCGCCGGCGGGCCGGGCGAGTCGGCGACGAACGTGAGCTCGACGTCGCGCCCGGACAGCCGCACGTCGATCCGGCCTGTCGCGAGCTGTTGGCTCAGGTCCATCGCGGCCTCGGACAGCGCGTCGAGCAGCGCCAGGCGCATGGCCGAGTCGAGCGCCGCCGCCAGCCTCCCGGCCGCCTCCGCCAGGGCGGGACCGCCCACGGCGGCTGCCGCCTCGAGGTCGGCCCTGACCGCATCCACGAACCGTGTTGTCTCCATGACGTCATTGTGACGTCACGACTGCTGTCTGTCAAATGTCTGCCTGACGCCGGTGTTTTGCGCCGGTAATCTCTGCCGGTGCCGCGCATCGCCAGCCACCTCGACGCGGGCTCCGACGAGTTCCGTGCGAACCGCGAGCACATGCGAGGGCTGGTGGCCGAGCTCGACCGCCACCTGGAGCGCGCCCGCGCCGGCGGCGGCGAGACCGCCGTGGAGCGCCACCGCGCCCGCGGCAAGCTGCTCGCCCGCGAGCGGATCGAGCGGCTGATCGACCCCGGCGCAGCGTTCCTCGAGCTCTCGCCGCTCGCGGCACACGGCCTCTACGACGGCGAGGCGCCGGCGGCCGGCATCGTCACCGGCATCGGCCCGGTTGCCGGCCGCCCGTGCGTGGTCGTCGCAAACGACGCCACGGTCAAGGGCGGGAGCTACTTCCCGATGACCGTGAAGAAGCACCTGCGCGCCCAGGAGGTGGCGGCCCAGAACCACCTGCCGTGCCTCTACCTGGCCGACTCCGGCGGCGCCTTCCTGCCGCTCCAGGCCGAGGTCTTCCCCGACCGCGACCACTTCGGCCGCATCTTCTACAACCAGGCCCGCATGTCGGCCGCCGGCATCCCCCAGATCGCGGTCGTGATGGGGTCGTGCACCGCCGGCGGCGCCTACGTGCCGGCGATGAGCGACGAGGCCGTGATCGTGCGCGGCACCGGCACGATCTTCCTCGGCGGCCCGCCGCTCGTGAAGGCGGCCACCGGCGAGGACGTGACGGCCGACGAGCTCGGCGGCGCCGACGTCCACGCGCGCACGTCGGGGCGTCGCCGACCACATGGCGGCCGACGACGACCACGCGCTTGCGATCGCCCGCGAGATCGTCCGCCACCTGCGCGACCCCGCGCCCGAGCCGTGGATCCGCACCGAGCCGGCCGAGCCCGCCCACGACCCCGCCGAGCTGCACGGCATCGTCCCTGCCGACGCGCGCCGGCCCTACGACGTGCGCGAGGTGATCGGGCGGATCGTGGACGGCTCGCAGATGCAGGAGTTCAAGCCGCTCTACGGCGAGACGCTCGTCTGCGGCTTCGCCCGGCTGATGGGATATCCGGTCGCGATCCTGGCCAACAACGGCATCCTCTTCTCGGAGTCGGCCCTGAAGGGGGCGCACTTCATCGAGCTCGCCGCGCAGCGCCGGCATCCCGCTCGTGTTCCTGCAGAACATCACCGGCTTCATGGTCGGGCGCGAGTACGAGGCCGGCGGCATCGCCAAGGACGGCGCGAAGCTGGTCACCGCGGTAGCGTGTGCCGACGTGCCCAAGTTCACGGTGGTCATCGGCGGCTCCTTCGGCGCAGGCAACTACGCGATGTGCGGCCGCGCCTACTCGCCCCGGCAGCTGTGGATGTGGCCGAACGCGCGCATCTCGGTGATGGGCGGCGCCGCAGGCGGCGCGGGTGCTCTCGACCGTCCGCGGCGACATGGACGAGGCTGCCCGCGACGCATTCGAGGCGCCGATCCTCGAGACGTACGAGCGGGAGGGCAGCCCGTACCACTCGACCGCGCGGCTGTGGGACGACGGCATCATCGACCCCGTCGACACCCGCCGCGTGCTCGCCCTCGGCCTGGCCGCGGCGGCGTGCGCGCCGGTGCCCGCGACGACCTTCGGGGTGTTCCGGATGTGAGCGCCGTTCGCCTTGATCGAAACGGCCTCGTGGCCACCGTGACGCTCGACCGGCCGGAGCAGCGAAACGCGCTCGACCGCGAGCTGATGATCGAGCTCACCCAGATGATCTCGGCGCTGTCGCTACGACGGCACCCGCGTGATCGTGATCACGGGCGCCGGCAAGGCGTTCTGCGCCGGGGCCGACCTCGAGTGGATGCGCCGCGCGCGCGACTTCGAGCACGACGAGAACGTCGCCGACGCCGGCGTCGCCCGGACGCTCTTCGAGACGATCGACGCCTGCCCGCGGGCCGTGATCGCGAAGGTGAACGGCCATGCGCTCGGCGGCGGCGCGGGGATCGTCGCATGCGCCGACGTCGCCGTCGCCTCGCTCGGCACGCCAGTTCGGATTCACCGAGACGCGGCTCGGCCTGATCCCGGCCACGATCTCGCCCTACGTGCTGCGCACCATCGGCCCGGGCCACGCCCGCGCGCTGTTCACGACGGGCGAGCGCTTCGACGCCGACCGCGCCCTGCAGATCGGGCTCGTCCACCGCGTGGTCGAGCGCGCACAGCTCGAGCATGCCGTCGCCGACTACATCCTCGCCTACCTGGCCTGCGGGCCGGATGCGATCGCCGCGTCGCAAGCAGCTCCTCCGCGACGCCACGGCCGGTCTCGCCCTGCCCGATCTGGCCGAGCGGCTCGCCGTCACGCCGCGCCGGCAACGAGGCCCGGGAGGGCATGGACGCGTTCCTGGGCAAGCGCCCGACCGGCATGGTCGCCGGAATCGCCCGCCTCCTGATCGCAAACCGCGGCGAGATCGCGGTGCGGGTGATCAGGGCATGCCGCGAGCTCGGCATCGAGAGCCATGTCGTCTACGAGCCCGCCGACCGCGGCGCGCTGCACGTCGAGCTGGCAGACGCCGCGACCGAGGTGGCGAGCTACCTCGCCATCCCCGAGGTCGTGGCGGCGGCCCTCGCCGCGCGGCGCGGACGCCGTCCACCCGGGCTACGGCTACCTGGCCGAGAACGCCGACCTGGCCGAGTCGGTCGAGGCGGCCGGGATGCGCTGGGTGGGGCCGCCGCCGGCGGCGATGCGTGCGCTCGGCGACAAGATCGCCGCCCGCCGTCTCGCCGAGGAGGCGGGCGTGGCCGTCGCCCCCGGGTATGCGGGCGATGACCTCTCCGACGCCGCCCTGGCACGCGAGGCACGGCGGCTGGGGGCGCCGCTGCTCGTCAAGGCGGCGGCCGGCGGCGGCGGCCGGGGCATGCGCGCCGTCGACGACGTCGGCGCGATCCGCGCGGCACTCGACTCGGCCCGGCGCGAGGCGGCGGCCGCGTTCGGCGACGACCGCCTCTACCTCGAGCGCCGCCTGACCGGGGCGCGCCACGTCGAGGTGCAGGTGCTCGCCGACGGCCAGGGGGGCTGCATCCACCTGGGCGAGCGCGACTGCTCGCTCCAGCGCCGCCACCAGAAGATCGTCGAGGAGTCTCCCTCCCCGGCCGTCGACGACGACCAGCGCGCCGCTCTGGGCGCCGCCGCCGTCGCGATCGCCGGCTGCCGTCCGGCTACCGCGGCGCCGGGACGGTCGAGTTCCTCGTCACCGACGACGGCGGCTGGTGCTTCCTCGAGCTGAACGCGCGCCTGCAGGTCGAGCACCCCGTGACCGAGGCGGTGGCGGGGATCGACCTCGTCCGCGCCCAGCTCGCGATCGCCGCCGGCGAGCCGCTCGAGCTCGAGCAGGCCGACGTCGCGCTGCGCGGCCACGCCATCGAGTGCCGCCTCTACGCCGAGGATCCGGCGGCGGGGTTCGTGCCCGCCACCGGCCGGCTGGTGCGCCTGCGCCTTCCGCAGTGGCCCGGCGTGCGGGTCGATGCGGGCGTCCGCGAGGGCGACGAGATCGGCGTGCGCTATGACCCGCTCCTGGCGAAGCTGATCGCCTTCGCCGAGGACCGCGACGCCTGCATCGAGCGGATGAGCGCCGCCCTCGCCGATGTCGTCGTGCTGGGCGTGACCACGAACCTCGGCTTCCTGCGCTGGGTGCTCGACCAGCCCCGGTTCCGTGCCGGCGCCGCGGGCATCGACTTCGTCGACCGCGAGTGGCGCCCCTCGCTCGCCCCGGCGCTGCCCGACGACGTGCGGGCGGCCGCCCGGCGGGCCGGCCACGGCGACGTCTGGCACGCGTTCGGTCCGCCGCTTCCGGACGTCGTGACGGCGGGCGGCTTCGTGCTCTACGACGGCTGGCATCACGTCGTTGCCGCCGACGCCGAGACGGCGGCGCTCGAGGCGGTGCCGGGCGGCTCGCTGCATGCGCCGATGCCCGGCACCGTGCTGCGGGTGGACGTGCACGAGGGGCAGGCGGTCGCAGAGGCACAGCCGCTGGTCGTGCTCGAGGCGATGAAGATGGAGCTCGCCGTGTCGGCCCCCGCGGCCGGGATCGTGGCCGCGGTGCTCGTGGCCCCCGGCGATCTCGTCGCGCGCGGCCAGGCGCTCGTGGAGATCGACGCGACGTGAGCGAGCGGGTGACGGTGTACGAGGTCGGCCCGCGCGACGGCCTCCAGAACGAGTCGGCGGCCGTGCCGGCGGCCGCCAAGGTGGCGCTGATCGAGCGGCTCGCGGCGGCCGGCCTGCCGTTCGTCGAGGCGACCTCGTTCGTCTCGCCGCGCGCCGTGCCGCAGCTCGCCGACGCGGACGAGGTGCTGGCGGCGCTGCGGCGCCGCCCGGGCGTGCGCTACCCCGTGCTCGTGCCCAACCTGCGCGGCCTCGAGCGCGCGCTCGCCGCCGGCGCCGACGCCGTCGCCGTGTTCACGGCGGCGTCCGAGCCGTTCGCGCGGGCGAACATCAACATGACGATCGCCGAGTCGCTGCTCGCCTTCGCCCCGGTGCTCGAGCGGGCCCGGGCCGAGGGGCTGTGGACGCGCGGCTACGTCTCGACCGCGTTCGGCTGCCCCTACCAGGGCGCCGTCGAGCCGCCGGTCGTCGCCGGGGTCGCGGCCGCGCTGCGAAAGCTCGGCTGCGACGAGATCTCGATCGGGGACACGATCGGCGTCGGCCGGCCCGAGCAGGTGACCGAGGTGGTCGCCGCCGTGTCCGGATCGGTGCCGCTCGCGCAGATCGCTCTGCACCTGCACGACACCGGCGGCCGCGCACTCGAGAACGTCGCGGCGGGGCTCGAGGCCGGGGTGCGCACGTTCGACTCCTCGGCGGGCGGTCTGGGAGGGTGCCCGTTCGCGCCCGGCGCGCCGGGCAACCTCGCGACCGAGGCGCTGGTCGGATTCCTGCACGAGCACGGCTTCACGACCGGCGTCGACGTCGACGCGGTACGCGAGACGGGCGCCTGGATGCGCGGCCTGGTGGGCCGATGAGGGCGGTGCTGCTCGATCTCGACGACACGCTCGTGCCCGACTACGCCGACTTCCTGGCGGCGGTCGACGATGCCGCGGCCGCGCTGGGCGCTCCGGCAGGGATGGGCAGGGTGCTGCACGACCGGGCGCGGCCGCGGTGGGGGCAGGCGCCCGACGAAACGCGGCACATGCGCGACATGAGCTCGTGGGAGGCGCTCTGGGCGCCCTTCTCGGCCGGGACGCAGGACTGGGCCGACGGGTATCGCACGGGTTCGTGGCACGACGCGCTCGTCGAGCACGGCGTCGACGACCCCGACCTGGCGCGGCGGCTGGCCGCCGCCTACGCCGGCCACCGCCTGGCCCGCTGCCGGCCCTACCCCGAGGCGGTCGCGGCGCTCGACGCCATGCACGGACGCGTGCTGCTCGCGGTGGTCACCAACGGCATGGAGGGCCACCAGCGCGCGAAGCTCGACGCCGCCGGGCTCGCCGGCCGCTTCGACGCATTCATCTCATCCGAGGCCGCCGGCGCCTCCAAGCCGGATCCGGCGATCTTCCAGGCCGCGCTGGAACGGCTCGGCTGCGCGGCCGGCGATGCCGTCATGGTCGGCGACAACCCGCTGCGCGACGTCGCCGGCGCCCAGCAGGCCGGCCTGCGCGCCGTCTGGATCGACCGCGACGGAGGCGACGCGCGCGGCGTCGTCCCGGACGCCCGGATCACCGATCTGGGCGGGCTTGCGGCGCTCGGGTGGTGGTAGGCGGCGAGGGGCGCGCCTCGCTCACTCCCACGTCATCGTGATCGTGCGCTCGTGGTTGACGTATCCGCCGCGCCAAAACGCGCTCGCCATCGGCGTGTTGTCGAGATCCGTCGCCGCCCGGATCCGCGGAGCCTGCTCCGCGGCGAGGATGCGGGTGCCTTCGCCGAGGATGTCGTCGATGTGGCCGTTGCCCCTGTGCTCGGGCAGCACGGCGACGTAGGCGATGATCGGGCCGTAGTCGTTGCGGGCCGGGATGACGAACCCCACCGGCTCTCCGGCGGGCAGCGTCGCGACGCGCCACCACGTCCGCGGGCTGCCGTACCCCGCAAGCTCGCCCTCATAGTGCCGCTCCGCGGCCGCGCGAGCGGGCATCCGGCTCAGGTCATCGAGGCTGTGGGCGTCCAGCGTGCCCTGAAGCGCCCGAGTCATCAGCGCGACGACCTCGTCGGTGTCGCGGAACGGCCGGAACTCCAGCCGCCCCGTCGGGTCGGGCACCGGCGTCCCCGGCCGCCACTCGAAGCGCAAGCGCTCGACGAACGGGCGGGCGCCCGTCTGCTCGAGGGCGGCCATCCGGTCGTCGACGACGCGCCTGGCCGCCCGATCGTCACGCCAGTCGGAAGGCACGAACCGGATGTACTCCGGCGGACGCGTGCCCGCCGGGATCACGCGTGCGGTGGCGGCCTGCAGAAGCCGCACGCCGGCGCTCACGCGGTCGCCGTCGGGGTTGTCGTCGTCGAGGTCGAACACGTCCAGGACGGAGGGCGTGTCGGCCCCTGGTCGGCCCCACCAGGCGGCTCTCGCCACGAGGTGGTCGCCGCGCAGGGCGACCCACATCCATTCCGGCCGCCGACGCCCGGCGGCGAGGTCGTCGTCGAGCTCGTCGTCGAGGACGTCGTGCAGCCGCGTGAAGAGCCCGAGCTCCTCGCGGCCGGCGATCGAGCGCATGGTCAGGTCGTTCACGGCACGCCTCTGGGTCGACATCGTTTACCCGTCGTGGACACTACCGGGGTGGACTCCGCCACCCTGCTGCGCGCCGCCGCCTCGAACCACCGCTCGTGGTTTCGCCGCCTCGCACGAGCGCGCGGCGGCCGGGTCGAGCGCGCCGGTGGCGTCGACCTGATCGTCGGCGGGGCGGACGGGACGATCGCCTTCCCCCGCTCGAGCAGGGTCGAGCCGGCCGTCGCCCGCATCCGCGCGCTTGGCCTGCACGAGGCGAGCTGCTGGTCGCTTCGGCCCGACGCCGTCCTGGGCACGCGCCTGGTCGCCCGCGGCTTCGGCTGGGGCTGGCAGCCGCACTGGATGGCGCTCGACCTGGCCCACCTCCCCGACGATCCCGGCGAGCACAGGGTCACGCCCCGCAGCGGCCCGATCCCGCGGTCGGTGCCCTACAGCGACGACATCGACCCGCCCCCGGCGGTGCACCTCGTCGTCCGTGCGCGCGGCCGCGTCGTCGGCCACGTCTGCGTGAACCCGTGGCGCGGAGTCGCCGGCATCTACTCGATGGGCGTGGCCCGCACGCACCGCCGCCGCGGCGTCGGCATGGCGCTCACGCTCGCCGCCGCCCGCGCCGGCCTGGAGCGCGGGTGCACGCATGCCGCCCTGAACGCGACCGACGACGGCGCCGCGCTGTACGGCGCCGTCGGCTTCCGCTCGCTCGGGTACGGCCAGACCTGGTGGTACGGGGCCCGGACGGAGCCGACCGCCGCCCAGACCGCACTCGCCGAGGCGATCGGGTTCGGCGACACGGCCGCCCTCGCGCGGCTCGATCCAGCGCCGAAGGTGCTCGCAGAGGCGCTTCCGGGCGGCACGAGCCCGATGCGGCTCGCCGTCGTCACCGACCAGGCCGCATCGGTCGAGCGGCTCCTCGATCGGGCGCCCGGGCTCGCGCAGGCGCGGTTCGAGCCGTTCGGCGGCACGCTGCTGCACCTCGCCGTCGAGTCGAACCGCCCAGGCATCGTCGCCCTCGCGCTCGCCCGCGGGGTCGACCCGAGCGTCACCGACCGGTCATACGACTCGACGCCGCTCGGCTGGACCGAGCACTTCGGCCTGCCGGAGCTGGGCGCGCTGCTGCAGGCCGCTACTCGTCCGAGCCGACGGTGACCGACTCCATCGTCACCGGCTCGACCGGCCGGTCGCGGCCGTCGCGATCGACGCTCTGGATCGCGTCGACGACGTCCTGTCCGCTCGTGACCTGCCCGAACGCGGTGTGCTTGCCGTCGAGCCACGGAGTGGCGTCAGCGGTGACGATGAAGAACTGGCTGCCGTTCGTGTTCGGCCCGGCGTTCGCCATCGCGAGCGTGCCGCGGACGATGCGGTGGTCGTTGATCTCGTCGTCGAACTTGTAGCCGGGGCCGCCCGTGCCGGTGCCCTGCGGGCAGCCCGCCTGGATCATGAAATCGGGGATCACGCGATGGAAGATCAGCCCGTCGTAGAACCCGTCGCCGGCGAGCTTGGCGAAGTTCGCGACCGTCTCGGGCGCGTCGTCCGGGTAGAGCTCCAGCTCGATTGTGCCCATGCTCGTCTCGATCGTCGCTTTCGTGTTCGCCATGCGTGTCTGACCTCTGGCTCGGTGTGCTGGGACGAGCGCACGATAGACGCGGCCGTTCAGGCGCCGACCCGCTCGAGCGCCGGGATCGCGCCCAGGCGCTCGTATTCGGCCCGCGCCGCCCCGACGTCGCCGAGCAGCTCGCGGCAGCGCGCGCGCTCGAACCGGCACCCGAGCGCGGCGAACCCTGCGGCCGCGCGTTCGAGCGCAGCCTCGTCGCCGGCGATCCCGCGGGCGCGGTCGAGCTGGGCGACGATCCGCGGCATCTCGTCGATCCCGGGCAGCGCGGCGGCCTGTGCGAGCACCCCGTCGAGCTCGTCCCAGCGGCCGAGCTGCGCGAGCGCCTCGGCGTGGATCGCGAGCGCTCCCGGAGCGATCCGGTACGCCGGGTGCGCGAGCATGTCGAGGTGGCCGACGCGGTCAAGGGCGAGCTCCGGCTCGCCGCGGCCGAGCAGGGCCTGCGCGACCATCAGCTGGAACGCGGCGCGCGGGTCGCCGCCGAGCCGCTGCTCGAGCTCCTCGGCCTGCTCCGTGTCGCCGCGGAGCAGGTGCACGGCCGCGGCGACGCCGCTCGCCCGGGCCGGCGCCTTGCCGGCCCGGCCGCCGCCGCTGCGACGGTAGAGCACGAGGTAGCGGTCGTAGGAGCGCAGCGCGTCATCCCACCTGTCCCAGGCGAAGTAGGCCTCGGCGACATCCAGCACGGGGCGGGCCTGCCAGTGGGTGTCCTCGTCGGCACCCGGCATGCCGGCCGCCTCGCCGGCGGCGACGGCGGCCGCGTAGTCGCCGACGGCGAGCCGGGTCTGCGCAGCCTGCGAGCACGCGTCCATCCGTTCCTCGCGCCGACCGTCGGCCACCGCGAGCGCGAGCCGGCGGTCGGCCAGCGACCGCGCTTCGCGGTAGCGGCCGAGGCCGAGCAGGAGCGTGCCGATGGCGTCCATGGCGGCGGAGCGCAGCGCGGGGCCGTGGATCCGCTCGCCGATCCGGAGCGCCGCCTCGGCGGACTCGAGCCCCTCCTCGAGCGCCGCCCGGTCGTCGGAGTCGTACCGCCAGCGGCTGAGCGCGCTCGCGACCAGCAGCCGGCCCTCGATCGCGGGCAGCTCGGCCTCCCGGGCCTCGGCGATCCCCGTCGCGATCATCTCCCCCAGCCCGCCGCGTCCAGGGAGCCCCGGGAGCATCGACCCCCAGCGCGTCGGCATGTCGGCCCACTTCCACCGCAGCCGGGCGCGGTCGCCGGGGCCGAGGCCGGCCCGCTCGGCATGCTCGAGCGCCTCCGCGTAGGCGAGCCAGGCGTCCTCGGCCGCCTCGGTCATCCAGCGCGCGTCGCCGATCGCCTCGGCGGCGAGGGCGTGCTCGCGGTCGCCGGCGGCGAGCGACTGCGCAAGCGTCGCCTGGCGCAGCGCGAGGCCGTGGGCATACACCGCGCGCGCGTCGACAGCCGCGGCGAGCAGCGTGCGCACGGCGTCGCGGCGGGCCTCGTCGGCGCCCAGCGCGGCCGCCGCCGCGTAGTGATTGGCGACCGTCTGGCGGTTCACGATCGGGTCGTCCTCGAGCGCGCATGCGAGCGCCAGATGCAGGCGGGCGCGCTCCTTGCGGGGGATGCTCTCGTAGGCGACGTCGCGGATCAGGGCGTGCTTGAACACCTGACCGCCGCCGGGCTCGGTGTAGAGCAGGCCGCGCTCGACCAGGCGCCGCAGCGTGCGGCCGAGCTCCGGCCCGCCGGCGAGGATCGCGAGCTGGGCCTGGGTGAAGCGGCGCCCGACCACCGATGCCCGCTGCAGCAGCTGCTTGGCGTCGGCCGGCAGCAGGTCGATGCGCGCCGCGATCACGCCCTGCACCGTCTCGGGCACCCGCTCGCCGCCCTCGCCGGTCATCGCCAGGATCTCCTCGAGGAAGAAAGGGTTGCCGCCCGCGAGCATCACCCCGCCGTCTTCGTCGCCGCCGAGCGCCGTGGCCAGGCGGCGCATGTCGTCGCCCCCGAGAGCCGACAGCGTCACCGTCGTCTCGTCGCGCATCCCCGATCCCCAGCCCGGGTGCTGCACGAGCAGCTCGTCACGGGCGAGGCAGAGCACGACGAGCGGCACGCGCGCCTCGGTGCGGATGACCGCCGAGACGAGCTCCAGGAGGGCGGGTTCGGCCCAGTGCGCGTCCTCGATCACGAGCAGGGTGGGCTCGCGGCCGGCCATCGCCACGAGCAGCTGGCGCCAGGCGTCGTGCCCGCCCTGGGGATCGCGCTCGAGCTCGTCGGGCTCGCGGTTGGCGCGGCGGCGGTTGGAGACCGTGCGCAGCAGCTCGTCGATCCACTCGTCGCTCGCATCGGGGACGAGCGCGTGCAGATAGCCGGTGACGCGCCCGACCGCCTCGTCGGGCGTGTCCTCGGTGCGCACGGCCGCGGCGCGCAGCAGCACGTCGCGCAGCGGGGCGTACGGGCCCGCCTCGCCGTAGGGCAGGCAGCGGCCGACCCAGACGGCGGGCGGCTCGTCGGAGCGGCGCAGCTCGACGACGGCCTCCTCGAGCAGTCGGCTCTTGCCGATCCCCGGCTCGCCGACGATGGTGATCAGGTGCGGGCGGGCGTGCTCGACGGCTCGCTCGACCAGCGACCGCAGCAGGGTCAGCTCGGCCTCGCGGCCGACGAACGGGCCGAAGGCGCGCCGGCGGCGGCGGTATGACCCGGCCGGCGCCATCCGCTCGACGGCGTATGCGGTGATCGGCCCCGCCCTGCCCTTGACGCGCAGCGAGCGGGGCGCGACCGTGCGCGCCAGCGGCTCGACCGCCCGGAAGGTGCGCTCGCCGAGCAGGATCTCGCCCGGCTCGGCCGCCTGCTGCAGCCGCGCCGCCAGGCTGACGGCCTCGCCGGTGACGAGGAAATCGCGGCCGGGGATCGTGCCCGTGGCCACGAGGCCCGTGTTGATGCCGATCCGAAGCGTGAGCGGCGTTTCGCGGCGCTCGGCCACCCACATCAGCCGCGAGCGCATCACGATCGCCGTTCGCACCGCCCGCTCGGGGTCGTCCTCGTGGGCGATCGGCACCCCGAACACGGCCATCACCGCGTCGCCGATGAACTTCTCGACCGTGCCGCCGTAGGCCTCGGCGGCCCGCGAGAGCTGGTCGTAGACGTCGCCGAGCAGGCTGCGTAGGGTCTCTGCGTCCATGCTCGCGGCGAGCTCGGTCGAGCCGGCCAGGTCGGCGAAGAGCACGGTTGCAAGCTTGCGCTCGGCCGTGTCGCCGACGGCCAGGGGGCGGCCGCAGCTGGGGCAGAAGCGGGCGCCGTCGGGGGGCATGGCGCCGCAGTTGGGGCAACGGGTGGACGGCATCGGTGTGATGGGTAGGATGCCCCAGGCCGGGCGACCGGCGCTCGCACCATGCGCATCACCACCACAAACTCGTCACCGCTTCGCGTCGCCGCAGACCTGCTCGTGGTCGCCGTGACGAAGCCGCCGAAGCTCGAAGGAGCGGCCGCGGAGATCGATTCCGCGCTCGGCGGCGTCATCCAAGGCCTGATCGACGCGGGCGAGATCCGCGGCATCCGCGGCCGTGTGACGGTGGTGCACGCCCCCGCCGGCGTGCGTGCCCGCCGCGTCGCGGTGGTCGGCCTCGGCGCCTCGCCGCAGGCCGACGACGTGCGCATGGCCGCAGCGGTGTGCGCCAGGACGGCGATGACCGCGCGCGCCGAGGCGATCGCGTTCGTCGTCGACTCGGTGCCGCTCGAACGCGACCTCGCCAGCCGCTGCCTCGCCGAGGGCGCCATGCTCGGCGAATACCGGTTCGACCGCTACCGCAGCGATCCGGCGGGCGAGCAGCCCGGCCGGCTCGACTCGGCGGCCCTGGTCGGCGGCGACCGCCGCAGCGCCCAGCGCGCGACCGTCGTCGCGACCGCCGTGAACCGCGCCCGCGACCTCCAGAACACGCCGTCGAACGACCTCGGCCCCCAGCAGCTGGCCGAGCGCGCCCTGGCGATCGAGGCCGAGCACGCCACCGTCACCGCCAAGGTGCACGACCGCCGCTTCCTCGAGCGGCGCGGCATGGGTGCGTTCCTCGCCGTCGCCGCGGCCGGCGGCCCCGCACCCGCGCTCATCACGCTGCGGCACAAGCCGTCGAAGAAGCCTCGCGGCGACGTGGTGCTCGGCCTGGTCGGTAAGGGCCTCACGTTCGACACCGGCGGCCTCTCGCTCAAGCCGGCCCGCAGCATGACGGGGATGAAGTTCGACATGTCGGGCGCCGCCGCGGTGCTCGAGGCGACCGCCGCGATCGCCGCGCTCGACCTGCCGATCAAGGTCGTGACCGTCGTCGGCGCGGTCGAGAACCTCGTCTCGCCGAGCGCGATGCGCCCCGACGACGTGGTGCGGGCCGCGAACGGCAAGACGATCGAGATCACGAACACCGACGCCGAAGGCCGGCTGGTGCTCGCCGACTGCCTCCACCACGCCCGCACCCTGGGCGCGACGCACGTCGTCGACCTCGCGACGCTGACAGGAGCCATCGTCGTCGCGCTGGGCGACTGGCACGCCGGCGTCTACGGCCGCGACGACGAGTTCGTCGACCGCATCCGCACCGCCGGTGAGACGGGCGGCGAGCACATCTGGCGGATGCCGCTGCACGACACCTACAAGCGCTTCATGCGCTCGGAGGTGGCCGACATGCAGAACGCCTCGACGGCCGGCAAGGGCGGTGCCGGCATGGCGGCCCGCTTCCTGCAGGAGTTCGCCGGCGAGGGACCGTGGGCGCACGTCGACATCGCCGGCGTCGCCGACATCGACACCGATCGCGGGGACGGGCTCGGCAAGGGCGGCTCCGGCTGGGGCGTGCGCATGCTTGTGGAGCTGGCCCAGTCCCTGTGCTGAGCTTCGACCTCTCCGACGAGCACCGCCTGTACCGCGAGACGGTCAGGGAGTTCGCGGAGGGAGAGATCGGGCCGCACGCAGAGGCGCTCGACCGTGACGGCCGTTTCCCCGTCGAGATCGTTCGCAAGGCAGCCGAGCTCGGCCTCCTGGGCATCCCGATCGCGGCCGAGTGGGAGGGCGCCGGCGCCGACACGCTGGCGTATGCGATCGCGATCGAGGAGCTCGCCCGCGTCGACCAGTCCTTCGCGATCACCGTCGCCGCGCACACCTCGCTCGGCACCCAGCCGATCAACCTGTTCGGAAGCGACGAGCAGAAGCGCCGCTGGCTGCCGGTGCTGGCCTCGGGCCGGCGGCTGGGCGCCTTCGGCCTGACCGAGCCCGGCGCCGGCTCCGACGCCGGCGCCACTCGTACGACGGCCCGGCTCGAGGCCGGCGAGTGGGTCATCGACGGGGCCAAGATGTTCATCACGAACGCGGGCACCGAGCTCTCGGGGCTCGTCACGATCACCGCCCGCACAGGGGCCGACGAGATCTCGAACATCGTGGTCGAGAACGGCACGCCGGGCTACTCGCAGTCGCCGCCCCTGAAGAAGATGGGCTGGCGCTCGTCCGACACCCGCGAGCTGCACTTCGCCGGCTGCCGCGTGCCCGAGGATCACCTGCTCGGCCCGCGCGGCAACGGTTTTCGCCAGTTCCTCACGATCCTCGACGGCGGCCGCATCAGCGTGGCCGCGCTCGGCCTGGGCGCCGCGCAGGGGGCCTACGAGATGTCGCTGCGCTACGCGAAGGAGCGCGAGCAGTTCGGCCGCCCGATCGCCCGCTTCCAGGCGATCGCGTTCAAGCTCGCCGACATGGCGACCGAGATCGAGGCGGCCCGGAACCTGGTCTACAAGGCGGCCTGGCTGAAGGACGCGGGCCGCGACTTCGCCCAGGTGGCGGCGATGGCGAAGCTGTACACGGGTGAGCTCTCGCGGCGCGTGTGCAACGAGGCGGTGCAGATCCACGGCGGCTACGGGTTCATGGACGAGTACCCGGTCAGCCGGTTCTACCGCGACCAGAAGGTGCTCGAGATCGGGGAGGGCACCAACGAGGTCCAGCGGATGGTGATCGCCCGCGGCCTGGGTCTGTGAGCGTCTCGGCCGGCGTCACCGCCGCCGGCGCCGTCCTGGTGTGTGCGGTGTTCCTCGCGACGATCGTCTCGCGCACCCTCGCACCGGGCGCGGGTAGGCGCCTGACCGACGAGACGGCGCTGATCCTCGGATTCGCGGCGCCGGCGCTGGCGCTGCTCTCGCCCTACCTGCACCATCGGCTGTGGCCTCCGGCGGCGGTGATCGCAGCCGGCTACGGCGGCTTCTATCTCGTGCGCATGCGCCAGCTGCGGCGGGCGAACCGCGACGGTGTGCGCATGCTGCTCGGCCTCGACAAGAACGCCACGTTCGGCGAGGTGTGGAAGCGGGCCGAGGCGCTCGACCCCAAGCCGGTCACGAACACGGGCCGGGTGGTGATCGCCGCCGCGGCGGCCGGGCTGATCGTCGTCGGGTACGCGATCGGCCGCTACGACACCGCCCTGATCGCCCTGATGCTCGGCGCCGCCGACACGACGCTCAAGCCCGCCTACCACCGCGCACTCGTCAAGCGGGTGCGCGAGATCTCCCGCTGACCGTTCGCTGCTGAATCAGCCCGCGAGGGCGACCTTGAGCGCCTTCGTCTCGGCGGCGCGCCCGAACGTGTCGTAGGCGTCGACGATGTCGCCCAGTCCGAAGCGGTGGGTCACGAACCGCTCGGGATGGAGCTTGCCCTGGGCAACGAGCTTCAGGAGCATCGGCGTCGTGGTGGCGCTGACGAGGCCCATCGTGATGGCGATGTCCTTGATCCACAGGTCCTGGAGCCGCAGCTCTGCCGGCTTGCCGTGCACGCCGACGTTCGCGACGGTTCCGCCCGGCCTGACGATTTCGGTGCACATCTCGAACGTCTGCGGGATCCCGACCGCCTCGATGGCGACATCCACCCCGAAGCCGTCGGTCATCGCCATCAGGGCATCGTTCCACCCCGCCTCGCCGCTTCGGACCGTGTCGGTGGCGCCGAACGTCTTCGCCTGCTCGAGCCGGTTCTGGTCGAGGTCGATGGCGATGATGCGCGACGCCCCGTAGAGCCCCGCCGTCATGATCGCGGACAGCCCGACCGGGCCTGCGCCGACGACGGCGACCACGTCTCCAGGCTTCGTGCGTCCGTTGCGCACACCGATCTCGAAGCCCGTGGGCAGGATGTCGGACAGCATCACGGCGGCCTCGTCGCTCACACCCTCGGGCAGCTTGTGCAGCGAGCCGTCGGCGAACGGCACCCGCACGTACTCGGCCTGGGTGCCGTCGATGAGATGACCGAAGATCCAGCCGATGCCCGCCGTACCCTCGCCGTCGAGGCAGTGCGCCGGAAGCTGCTGGTGGCAGTACGAGCACGACCCGCACGAGCTGATGCACGAGATGATCACCCGATCGCCGACTGCGATGCTGCCGACGGCTCCGCCGACCTCGGTCACCGTTCCGACGCCCTCGTGCCCGAGGATGCGGCCGTCGGTGACGGCCGGCACGTCACCCTTGAGGATGTGCAGGTCGGTGCCGCAGATCGTCGTCGTGTCGACCTTCACGATCACATCGGTCGCGTGCAGGATCTTGGGGTCGGGAACGGTGTCCCAGCTCTTCTGGCCGGGACCGTGGTAGACGAGCGCCTTCATCGGAGTACCTCCGCACATTGGTTGCCCACGACCGCATCGCAGCCGCCGGGCGGGCCCATGGGGGCATTGTCGCGGCGCGGGTCCCTTTAGGCAAATCGCACCGCGACCCTGTCAGTGCATGCGGGTGACGGGGTAGCCGCTTCGCCGCACGAGCTCGACCACCTCGTGTGCGTGGGCCTCGTCGCGCGTCTCGAGTATGAGCTCGATGCCGGTCTCGGCCACGGCCACGTCGACGCTCTCGCGGTGGTGCGAGACCACGAGGAGGTTGATGTGCGAATCGGCCAGCACCTTGAGCAGATGCATCAGCTGGCCGGGGCGGTCGATCAGGCGCGTGCGGATGACGAGGTAGCGGCCGGCGTTCGTCAGGCCGAACCGGATCACCTGCATCAGAAGCGGCGTGTCGATGTTGCCGCCCGAGAGCACCGCCACCGCCCGCTTGGCCTGCACCTTGCCCGCCAGAAGCGCGGCCAGGGCGACGGCCCCGGCGCCCTCGACCACGGCTTTCGACCGCTCGAGCAGCTGCACGATCGTCTGGCTGATCTCGGCGTCGGTGACCGTCACGACGTCGTCGACCAGCTCGCGGATGAGCGCGAACGTGATCTCGCCGGGGTGCTTGACGGCGATGCCATCGGCGATGGTCTCGGTCTGCGGCACCGGGGTGATCGTGCCGTGCTCGAGCGAGCCGACGTAGGGCGCGCAGCCCGCCGCCTCGACGCCGATCACGCGCACCTCGGGTCGCAGCGCCTTCACCGCGATTGCGATGCCCGACAAGAGCCCCCCGCCGCCCAGCGGCACGACGACCGCGTCCAGATCGGGCACGTCCGCGAGGATCTCCAGGCCCACCGTGCCCTGGCCGGCGATCACGATCTCGTCGTCGAAGGGGTGCACGAGCGTCTTGCCCTCGTCGCGCTCGGCCTGGCGTGCGGCCTCGACCGAGCCCTCCACGCTGTCGCCGACGAGGCGCACGGTGGCGCCGTAGCCCGCGGTCGCCCCCACCTTCGCGAGCGACGCCGCCTCGGGCATGTAGACGGTCGCGTCGACGCCCGCCTGCGCCGCCGCGAACGCGACGGCCTGGGCGTGGTTGCCGGCCGAGGGGGCGACCACGCCGGCGGCGCGCTCGGCCGGCGAGAGCGACTGGATCTTCGTGTAGGCGCCGCGGATCTTGAACGACCCGGTGCGCTGCTGGTTCTCGAACTTCAGCCACACCTCGCCCCCGCACTGGTGCGAGAACGTCTCGGAGCGCTCGGTCGGCGTCCGGTGGGCGACACCGGTGAGGCCGTCGGCGGCGGCGCGGATGTCGTCCAGCGTGACCACGAGGTGGCCGCGAAGGGTACCCTTTTGCCTCCGATGGCGGCAGCCGAACCCTTCAACGTCCTGATCGAGATCCCGCAGGGGAGCAGGAACAAGTACGAGTACGACTTCGACCTCGACCGGATCGTGCTCGACCGGACGCTGTGGACGAGCGTCGTCTACCCGGCCGACTACGGCTTCGTGATGAACACGCTCGGCCGCGACGGCGACCCGGTCGACGCGCTCGTGCTCGTCGCCGAGCCGACCTTCCCGGGCTGCGTCATCAAGGTCGAGCCGGTCGGCGTGTTCGAGATGCACGACGAGAAGGGCGAGGACGACAAGGTGCTGTGCGTCCCCTTCAAGGATCCGAAGTGGAGCCGCGTGCACGACATCGGCGACATCCGCGTGTCGCTGCTCGACGAGATCGCCCACTTCTTCGACGTCTACAAGGACCTCGAGCACGGCGCGGGCACCGAGATCGGCGGCTGGCGCAACCGCGCCTACGCCGACGAGATCATCGCCGAGGGCCGTCGCGCCTTCGCCGCCAGCTAACCGCGTCGCCTACGTAACGGAGTACCACCTAGCGCCGAAAATGGTCGCGATCGCGGTCGCGCGCGCCGATGCTATGTTGGCCCCGATGCCCCTGCCGAGTGATGCGATCGTCATTCGCGGCGGAGTCGGTGCGCCAGAAACGATCGCCGTGAACGCGCAAACGACGTTCGACACGGACGGCTTCTGGGGCGTGTCAGGCTTCTCAGCGGCTGACCAGACAGTCGAGCAGATCGCCCAGCTCGCATACGACCAGGGGCGGTTGCCGCATGGCCACATACGCACTTCCACGGTCGGCAAGATCCTGGCCGGGGGATTTGCAGTTGAGGAAACCCCGGGCGGGTACCCACACGTCGATATCCTCCTGCCGCCCGATCCGAGCGACGAGATGTGTTCGCTGCTCGCCCATCTGTTCGACGCGCCTATCCCGAACCCGGCTCTTTCCAATCGGGCTGGGGCACAGTAAGGTTGTGATCTCATGATTTACACGCTGATCCAAGACCTTAGGGTGCTCGTGGACTTTAATGCGATTCGCGCTGACGGAACAATCATCGCCTCCACGCGCTTTGCGACGATCATCCCAAAGGCCGGAGACTTCGTCGTCCTGCGTGATCCCGAGCGGAACGAGTGCCTCGGCGTCGTCGAGAAGATCGAGGGAATGGCGATCACGTGTCGCCCCGAATGGTCTACCTGGCGTCCGGCCGTCGAGGTCGAGTACCCCGAGCACCTCGTGCCGGTCCCCTACGCCGCCTGATAGTAGGCTCTGGGGGTGGCCCAGGATATCGACGTGGTGATGCTGCTCTGCGACGCCGCAGAAACAGCGAACGGCAAGCTGTACATCCTTGGCGGGGGATGGTCGCAAGTACTCCTGCCCAACACACCGCTTTCGATGGCCCTGGCCGTCAAGCTGGCGGTTCCCTGGGATCAGGCGAACACTCGGTTCACGATCGAAGCCCGGCTGGTCACTGAGGATGGCGAGCCCGCCTTGACGCCCGAGGGTGAGGGGATTCGCGCGGAGGGTCAATTCGAAGTCGGCCGACCACCGGGGCTCAAACCGGGCGAGGCACTCGATGCGCCGTTCGTCCTGCGCTTCACGGTCACCCTGCCGCCCGGCGGCTACGTGTGGGAACTATTGATCCGGCCGCCCGCGGATCATGTCGCTGCCAGGGCCGCATTCCGCGTTCGACCAGCAGCGGGCCTGTAGAGACGACAAGGCTCCACACGATCGAGCGCTTTACGGATGCAACGCGCCAGATCCGGTGGAGTACGCCGGCCAACGGGACAAGGTGGTAGCTCAGGTTTTGCGGTAGCCGCGCCCCGACGCGCTCGCATCGCACCAAAGGGGCCTGACCCCCTTCTGGTGCGGTCAGGCGTCGCTTCGAAAGACGCGCTCGCTGATCTCGCGCGTCGCGGTGAGCGGGTCGAGCCGGCGCGCGTGCACCTCGTCGAGCAGCCGGCGCAGCTCGGGGTCCTGCTCGAGCGCCTCGGCCAGCCGCCGCCGGGCCTGCGCGACGGCGACCGCCACCACCTCGTGCTCGATGTGCTCGCGCCGGCGCGCCTCGAGGCCGCCGTCGCGCTCGAGGTACGCGCGGTGCTCGAGCACCGCCTGCCAGAGCTCGGCGATGCCCTCCGACCGGAACGCCTCGGTCTCGACGATCGGCACCCGCCGCGCGGTCGCGGGGTCGAGCGCGAGCACCGAGCGGATCTCGGAGCGCATGGTGCGCGCGGCCGGGTGATCGCTCTTGTTGATGACGATGATGTCGGGGATCTCCATCACCCCGGCCTTGAGCGCCTGGATCGAGTCGCCCGAGCCGGGCTGCAGCACCAGCACGATCGTGTCTGCGAGCGACGCCACCTCGACCTCGCTCTGCCCCACGCCGACGGTCTCGAGCAGCAGCACGTCCATCCCGGCCGCGTCGAGCACGAGCAGCGTCTGCAGGGTCGCTTCGGACACGCCGCCGAGGTGGCCGCGCGTGCTCATCGAGCGGATGAAGACGCCCTCGTCGAGGAAGTGGTCGGCCAGGCGGATGCGATCGCCGAGCAGCGCCCCGCGCGAGAACGGGCTCGACGGGTCGACCGACACGACCCCCACCTTCTGCTCCTGGCCGCGCAGGAGCGCGATCACGCACGCGATCAGGCTCGACTTGCCGACGCCCGGCGGCCCGGTGAAGCCGACGATCGAGGCCGATCCGGTGCGCGGGTAGAGCTCGCGGACGATCTCGTAGGCGAGCGGATCGCGGTTCTCGACGAGCGTGATCGCCCGTGCGACGGCGCGCGTGTCGCCGCTGCTGACCCCGTTCACCAGGGCGCGCAGATCGGTCGGCCGCCGGCTCACCGCGGCTGCAGCGCCCGCTGGAGTGCCGCGGCGAAGACGGCGTTCTCGTCGGGCGTGCCCACGGTGACGCGGATGCTCGCAGGCGCCCCGAACGGCTCGAGCGGCCGCACGATCACGCCGTCGCGCTCGAGCGCCCGGGCGAAGGCGCGTCCGTCGCCCACCTCGACCGCCAGGAAGTTGGCCGAGGCGGGGTACGCGTTCATGCCCGCCGCGTGGAGCGCCGCCGCGAGCTCGGCGCGCCCCCGAGTGTTCAGGTCGCGCCGGCGGGCCAGCTCGGCGGGGTCATCCAGGCTCGCGAGCGCCGCCACGTGCGCGAGCTCGGAGACGTCGAACGGGTTTCGCACCTTCATCGCCTCGCGCACGACTGCGGGCGGCGCGACCACGTAGCCGATCCGAAGCCCGGCGAGGCCGTAGATCTTCGAGAACGTGCGCAGCGCCGCCACGTTCGGCCGCTCGCGCACGTGCTCGGCGATCGCGTCGGGATAGTCGGGGTCGGTGACGTAGTGGTGGTAGGCCTCGTCGACGACCACGAGCACGTCCTCGGGGACGCGGTCGAGAAACGCGCGCAGACGCTCGCGGCCGACCATCGTCCCGGTGGGGTTGTTGGGGTTGCACACGTAGACGATGCGCGTGCGCGGCCCGATCCGCTCGGCGATCGCGTCCAGGTCGTAGACGCCGTCGCGCAGCGGCACCGTCACGGGCACGGCCGCCTGCTTGATCGTGGCGAGCCGGTAGCTGATGAACGAGGGCCAGCCCATCACCGCCTCGTCGCCGGGGTCGAGGTAGGCGACCGACAGCCAGCCGACGATCGAGTCGGCGCCGTTTCCGATAGCGATCCGGTCGACGCCGACGCCGTGATCGGCCGCCAGGCGCTCGGCCAGCTCGCCGCCGCGCTCGGGGTACCGGTTCAGCTCGGGCGCCTGCCGGGCGATCGCCTCGAGCGCCGCAGGGAACGGCCCGTAGGGGCCCTCGTTCGAGGCGAGCTTGACGATGCGCTCGATCCCCAGCTCGCGCCGCACCTCGGCGGCGGGCTTGCCCGGCTCGTACGGCCGCAGGTCGGCGAGGGCGGGTCGGGGGCGCACGGGGAACTAGAGTACAGGGCCATGTCCGTGCGCGAGATCGGACTCTTCCCGCTCCCCGCGGTGCTGGTGCCGGGGGAGCTGATGCCGCTCCACATCTTCGAAGACCGGTACAGGCGGCTGATCAGGGACTGCGAGGAGCACGGCCAGGAGTTCGCCATCCTGTATGCCGACGACGAGGGCGCGCGCGAGCTGGGATGCACCGCGGCACTCGTCGAGGTGACCGAGCGCTTCGACGACGGCCGCATGAACGTGATCGTGCGCGGCGCCGAGGTGATCCGGGTGGTCGAGCTGACCCGCGGCCGCGCCTACATCACGGCGCAGGTCGAGCCGGCGCCCGACGACGAGGAGGCGGGCGACGAGGCGGCAGCCGCGCTCGAGCTCTACCTGCGCGTGGCCGAGGCCACCGAGCACGAGCCCGACCCGGCGATCAGGGAAGGCGAGCACGAGCTCATCTCCTACGCCATCACCGCCCGGGTCGAGTTCCCCGCCGCCGAGAAGCACCGCATCCTCGAGCAGCGCACCGAGCGCGGCCGGCTGCTCGTGATCATCGAGCTGCTGCAGCGCGCGCTCGACAACCTGGCGGCGGCCGCCGAGATCGCCGAGCGGGCGCACACGAACGGCAAGGTCTCGCCGCCCTCCGGCGGAACGTGAGCAGCAGCGCCAGAGCTCACCCGTCGAGCACGAAGCCCGCGCCGGTTCGGCGCGGGTCTCCGGCGGCGTCGGTGACGCCGTTGCGGATGACAACGGCGTTCGTGCCGCCGAAGTAGAGGTTGAGCCCCCGGAAACGGTTCACACGCTCGCCCCAGCGCTCGAGCTGCTCGATCTCGGCCTCGTCGAACCCGCCCTCGCAGTCCAGGCGATCGCCCTCGACGTGCACGCGCGGCGCGTTGATGGCATCGGCGGCGCTCATGCCGTGATCGACGACGTTGATCGCGACCTGCGTGATCGCCGAGCGCAGGCGGTTCGAGCCGCTCGAGCCGACGACGAGCTCGAGCCCGTCGGGCCCCACCACCATCGTCGGCGCCTGCATGCTCGTGAGGCGCGTGCCGGGCGGCATCCCCCGCCCCGCCGCCAGATCCTCCTCGCCCAGCATGTTGTTCAGGTGCAGTCCCGTGCCGGGCACGATCACGCCCGAGTGGCAGCCGTTCGACGAGGTGAAGGCGCAGGCGTTGCCCTCGGCGTCGACGACCGAGATGTGCGTCGTCCCGTGATCGGACGGGATCGCACCCGCGGCCGTGGGGGCACCGTCGAGCGCCGCGATCACGGCCGCCCGACCGCGCCCGACCGCCTCGTCCGAGAGCATGTGACGCGCGAGGCCGCCGCGGTAGAGCAGCTGCTCGAAGCGGCGATCGCGCATCCGCGCCGCCGAGCGCATCGCCTCGGCGTACGCTCGCAGGGTGCGTGCCCGGCCGGGCGGCAGCGGCTCGGCCACGCCGCGCAGCACGGCCAGCATGTGCCCGATCAGCACGCCGCCGGACGACGGCGGGGCGTTCGTGTAGATCTCGCGGCCGCCGTGGTAGGGCACGCGCAGCGGCCGCCGCCAGACGGCCCGGTAGCCCGCCAGATCGGCGAGTGTGAGCCGCCCGCCGGTGACGGACTGATGGTCGACCATGGCCGTGGCCAGCCCGCCGTCGTAGAAGTCGCGCGGCCCGAGCTCGGCCAGCCGCTCGATCGTGCCCGCCAGATCCGGCTGACGCACGCGCTCGCCCTCGCGCACGAACCGGCCGCCGGGCGCGAACACCTCGCTCACCTCGGGCGTGTGCCGCAGCACGGCCTGGATCGCGATCAGCACCGCCTGCTGGCCGCCGGTCGAAGCGACGCCCTCGTTGGCCGCGACCGCCGCGGGCATGAGCAGCTCGTGCCACGGCTGCGACCCGAAGCGGCCGTGCACCGCCGCGAGGCCCGCCACCACGCCGGGAACGGCGCACGCGGCGGCGCCGATGTGGAAGACCTGCGTCGTCTGCTCGTCGAAGGGCACGTCGACGCGGTCGAACTCGCTCAGCGGCCGGTCGTCCGGCAGCTCACGCCCGGGGATCGTGGTGAAGGCGTCGAGCAGGTGCACCTTGCCGGTGCGCGCCGGGCGCACGAGCAGGAACCCGCCGCCGCACGGGCCGATCAGCCCCGGCTCCGCCGCCCACGACATCGCCGCAGCCGCGACGGTCGCGTCGACGGCGTTGCCTCCCTGCTCCAGCACCGCAGCGGCCGTACGAGCTGTCCGCTCGTGCCCGGCTGCTGCTGCGGCTCTCATGCCGGAATCGTACGCGTGACTCCCCGGGACGGGGTGGATCCGGATCCCGACGGCGGGGTGTAGACCGACGTCAGCCGCTCGCGCAGCGGGCGGTCGGAGCCCTCGTTGCTCAGCAGGTAGGCGTAGAGCGTCGAGCCGTCGGCGACCAGATAGGCGTGGCCGAGGACGGTCTGCTCGTGGATGATCATCGAGGTGTAGCGCTCGGCGATCCGGGCGAGCTCCTCGATGCTCTTCACCTGGACGAGATCGGTGTGACGGCCCAGGCTCGAGTGCACGACGGTCACGATCGACTCGCCGTAGCGGGCCCGGATCCGGGTCGGCTCGTCGGCCTCGCGTGAGCGCAGCAGCAGCCGCAGCGCCACGATGACCGCGATGAGCGCGGCGGCGACGCCCGCCACCCCGATGCGGCGCGCGTCGGCGACGCGCACCCGCAGGCCGGCCCGGCCGAGATCGACGGGCTCGGATGCGGTCGAGCTGAGCGTCGACGTCGAGGCGGGATGGAACAGCCCCGCCGAGGCGGCCGGCGGAGCGGCCTTGCCGGGGGCGGCGGCCGGCAGCACCGGCGAGAGCTCGAGCGTGGTGAGCGTGAACGGCAGCTGCGGCGCGTCGTGGGCCGAGAATGCGTGCCCGGCGATCAGGCCGTGCGCGTGGATGTCGGGGACGAGCGCGAGCGAGAAGCTCTCGTCGGCCACCTGGGTCGCCGTCGCGACGCGCTGCAGCAGCCGCTGCAGCTTGCGCAGGTGGACGGTGCCCGAGACGGTGACGTGGCCGCCGGTGAACCGTGTCGGCGCCTGCAGCGGGATCGTTCGCGTCCACCCGCTCGGCGACGAGACGACCGCGGCGAGCGACGCGGTGCCGCCGACCGCCGCAGCGGCGTGCGATTCGAGGGCGTAGGCGAACTGCACCTGCACCGGGCCGGCCAGGCGCGAGAAGATCGGCTGGCCGGTGGTCGCCCGGCCGGTGTCGTAGACGGCGCCGGTGGCAGTGCTCGCCGAATAGGCGAACCGGCCGCTCTGGCGGTAGCTCACGGTGGCGGGGACGGTGCGCCGGGTCGGCGCCGTCCAGGCGAGCGCCGCGACGCAGATGCAGGCGGCGAGCGCGACGACCGCCACGGCGAGCGCCCCGCCGTAGGAGCCGCCGACCCATGACCGGGTGCTCGTCGAGGTTCGGGGGGCCCACTTCGGCTGCGGACGGCGGCGGCGGCCGCGGCGCACGTGCTGCACCCCGGCGCCGCCGGTCAGCAGGACAACCGCGAGCCCGGCCAGGATCGCCATCGTCACCGGCGAGCGCAGCGTGTTGAGCTCACCGCCGACGCCCGGCGCGAGCACCCACAGCTTGCCCACCGTCTGTGCCCGCGTGACCGGGCCGGGATCGGGCCAGGCGTTGTTGTCGCCGCGGAAGAAGTAGCCGGCGTGGGTGACCGCGATGATCCGGTGCAGCACGACGACGTGCAGCGTGCGGCTGTGGTAGGCGACGATGTCGCCGACGCGGTAGGAGGACTGGGGCCGCACGAGTGCCAGGTCGCCGGCGTGGATCTTCGGCCGCATGCTGATGCCGTCGGTGACCACCCACGACGTCTGCCCGCCGATGGCGGGCGGGGCGAGGAAGAACCAGGCCGCGGCGAGCGTGGCAAAACCGACGACGGTGGCCGTCAGCTTGAGCCACAGGCGGTGGCCGGATGTGCGGGGGGCGTACATCTGGTTTGAGTCACGTGGGGCGGCGGACGGGAACAGCCCGCCGCCCCGCGTGGGTGCTTCGAGGGGGAGTTACTTGGCGGCGGCGACGGTCAGCGTGTCCAGCCCGGAATCCACATCGGGAAGGACGCAATGAACGGCGTACGGCGCGCTGGTGGCGATGGTGCTGCCGTTGGCGGTGCAGTCGACCCAGCCGCTGCTCGTGAGCACGGCGTTCGAGTCGTCGAACTTGACCTGCACCTGGGTGGCGGCCTGATCGAGGTCGAAGTCGACGGCGCTCCACTTGGACGGGTCGGCCGTGTCCAGCGTGTAGGCCACGTTGCTCACGGTGTAGCCGGAGATCGTGGCGGTGCCGATACCGGCGCTGCCCGCGTCCGCGATCGTGTTGCTCGCGGTGAAGGCGTAGGCGCCGATGCCGGCGACGAGGGCCAAAACCACGACCCCGATGCCCATCGGCTTCCTGAGATTCTTGAACATGGTTGCCCTTTCTTGATGACTGGCGATAAGCCGCTCGATCCCCTGATTGGGGGTCAGTGCCCCCGAGATCGACCGGAAGCGGTCAACTCTTGAGCGTTTCGCCACCAGTTGCTGGCAGGGCGTCCGCGCAAAACCGCTGCAGATCGCGATTCCGGGCTCCACCGCCGGGGCTCCGCCGCACTCACCGCCAATACGATGCGAGGCGCGGGAACCACGGTCGCGAACTCGGGGTCGAACGAAGAACATGGCGAAGCCTGCTCTCCTGGCGTTGGTGCTGTCGAGCGTCGTGCTCGGCGGCTGTGGGTCGACCAGCGCCACGACCAGCGTCGGACACGTGCCCTCGGCGCGCCCGATCGTCGCGCCCGGGTGGTCGCCGCGGATACGCGGGTGGGAGCGCACGCTCCGTAACGCGGCTCGACATGACCCGACGACGATCTATCCGACGCCGGGCCCGAGCATCCTTCGCGAGCGACTCGCCCGCGCGAGCGCCGAGTACGGGTTCCGGGTTGTCTCGCTGCTCTTCGTGCGAGCGCCGCAGGGATCGCCGCTCCTGATCGTCCAGGCGATCTCGTCTCAGATCGCGTTCTCACGCAACGTGCCTGCGATCATGCGGCTGCTCGATCCGCATCGGCCCGCCAAGCAGGACTGGGAGCGCTGGACATATGAAGGGATCTTCCTGGGCGCGCAGTCGAGCGACGGCACCCCCTTCCTCGATGTCTCCAACGTGATGCGTGTGCACGGCGGCGGCCAGTGGGCGCGGAGCGAGCGCCTCTATCCCTACCCGCACGGATAGCGCGTGACCGACGGCGACCGCGAAGCCCTGCGCACGACCTTCGACTCGGTGGCCGGGCGCTACGACCGCGCCCGACCGGAGTATCCGGAGGCCCTGTTCGACGTGCTCATGCGCCAGACCGGCTTGCAGGAGGGCGATCCGGTGCTCGAGGTCGGCTGTGCGACCGGCAAGGCGACGCGGCCGCTCGCCGAGCGCGGGCTGCGCCTGACGTGCGTCGAGCTCGGCGCCGAGCTCGCGGCCGTCGCCCGCCAGAACCTGGCCCGGTTCCGCGACGTCGAGATCGTGCACGCGCCGTTCGAGACGTGGCGCCCGCCGGCGGGCACGACCTACGCCGCCGTCGTCGCCGCGACCGCCTGGCACTGGACCGACCCCGACCTGCGCTACCGGCGCGCCTGGCAGCTCCTGCAGCCCGGCGGTCACCTGGCGTTCTGGGCGGCGATCCATGTCCTGCCCACGGGCGGCGACCCGCTCTTCGCGGAGCTGCAGGAGGTGTACGAGGAGATCGGCGAGGGCCGGGTCGACTTCTGGCCGCGGCCGCGCGCGCTGCCCGTCGAGCGCGCCGACATCCTGGCGAGCGGCCTCTTCGACCAGGTGACGGTGACCCAGTTCGACTGGGAGCTGCGCTACGACGCCGAGGCCTACGTCGATCTGCTCGAGACGTTCTCCGGCCACATCGCGATGCAGCCGTGGCAGCGAGACCGGCTCTACGGCGAGATCCGCCGCCGGCTGGCCGAGCGTCCCGACGGCCTGGTGCGGCGGCACTGGGGCGCGGCCCTGCACGTGGCCAGGCGCGCGGAGACGGCGTAGGCTTGCGCCGATGGTCACGACCGGGCGGCCGACCATGGTGATCGACGTCGCTGCGCGATGGGCGGTCGACGCCGTGCTCTTCCTGGCGATGAGCGTCGCCTTTCTGGCCTGGGGGGTGATCGCACGATCGTCGGCCCCGAACATCCTCACGTTCGCGGTCATGGCCACGGTCGCGCTGCTGCTCGACCGGATGAGCCCGCTCCTGCCCGACACGGTGGCGCTCGCACACGTGCACGAGCCCCCGCCCGACGACGCCGTGCGCCGCACCTGGACGCGCTACGCGGCCGGGGCGACGGTGGCGATGGCCGCGCTCTTCGCGTTCCTGGCGATCTTCGCCGTCATCCGCGTCGAGCCGGGCTTCTTCGCCGGCTGGATGGCCGCATTCTTCGTCTCGCGCCTGCGCGGCCTCGTGGAGGCCCGAGAGGTCGAGCGCAAGTCGGGCGTGCGTCTGAGCATTGCCGTGCGCCGCAGCCTGTGGCGCAGGCGGACGCCGGAGCTCTACGCCACGCCGCGCACGGCGTAGGTCCGAGCAGCGGGGACAGTTCCCACCTGCCTCCGCCCTACCGCCAATCTCGCACCGCCCGGCCCAGCGTCCGGCTCACCTCGGCGGTCAGGAGCGGGGCCAGTGATGCCGCCGTGACCTCGCGCTCGTTGCCGCGATCCCGTGCGTGGAAGCATGCCCACAGGCGGACCAGGCCGTCCTCGCCATCGGCACCGAACACCCGGGCCGCGAGCCGCATCCACCGGTACTGGTACCAGCCGTAGTTCGACGGGCTCATCGACTCGTCAGAGCCCGGATAGTGCGCTTCGACCTCGTCGAGCGTGCTGTAGCCCGTCGCGCGCATCGATGCCGCCAGCCGCCGGCTCCCGGCCCCGACGGTCGGAAGCGTCTCGAGCGTCCGCAGACCCGCCGGCAGCCGGGTCGCGACGAACGTATGCAGCGCCATGTTGACGAAGATCTCGCTGAGCCACGAGGTCGGCAGCCGCAGATCACCGAGTCCTTCGAACGCGTGGCCGAGCTCATGCACGGTGACGAGGTCGAAGAACGGCTGCAGATCGACACCGCCCGCGCCGTCCGGGTACGTCGCACGCAACTTCGCATAGCCGCGGGGTGACGCATCGCGCAGCTCCTGCACCAGCGTGACCCAGAAGTCGCCGCTTCCGGCCGGCATCACGACGACACCCGGGCGGATCTCGCCGGCGTCACCTGTGAAGAACGGCAGTCCGTACGGAGACCCATTGTCCGGCCAGTCCGCCTGGTCGACGACGACGATGGCGATGTCTGGTTGCGCAGCGAACAGACGGCTGAAGTAGGAATAGGCCTCCGCGGCGATGTCGGCCGCGGCCCGCGCCCGCCCCAGCGCGCCGTCGCTGTGGCGCACCTCGAACGGATAGCCGCCCAGGTGCGGGAGCTCCGATCCCAGCGCCATCCGACAGCCCGTAGGCGCGCTAGTTCAGGAAGCTCGGCGGCTCGAGCGTGAAGTCGTCGGCCGGCGGCCGCGGGGCCGGGTCGGCCGCACGCTCGCGCTGCGGGCGGATGCCGCTGCGCGGCGCGTCGCCCGGAAGCGGGAAGCCCGTCGCGACCACCGTCACCCACAGCTGGCCCGCCAGGCGCTCGTCGACGGTCGCGCCGAAGATGATCGTCGTGTCGTCGTCGGCGGCGGCCCGCACCACCTCGGCCGCCTCGTTCACCTCGTGCAGCGCCAGATCGCTGCCGCCGGAAATGGCGAGCAGGATGCCGCGCGCGCCGCGCACCTCGTGGTCGATCAGCGGGCTTCGGATCGCGTGCGTCGCGGCCTCGTTCGCGCGGTGCGCGCCCGTGGCCATGCCGATGCCCATCATCGCGCTGCCCGCGCCGGACATGATGGTGCGCACGTCGGCGAAGTCGAGGTTGATCAGCCCCGGCAGCGTGATCAGGTCGCAGATGCCCTGCACGCCCTGGCGCAGGACGTCGTCGGCGACCCGGAACGCCTCGACCAGGCTCGTGCCCTTCTCGAGCACCTCGAGCAGGCGGTCGTTGGGGATGACGATCAGCGTGTCGGCGGCCTCGCGCAGCTCGCGCACGCCGGCGGTGGCCTGCGCCTTGCGGCGGTTGCCCTCGAACCCGAACGGCGAGGTGACGATCGCAACGGTGAGCGCGCCCACCTCGCGGGCGATCCGCGCCACGACCGGCGCGGCGCCGGTGCCGGTGCCGCCGCCCTCGCCCGCGGTGACGAACACCATGTCCGAGCCGCGCAGCGCGGTCTTGATGCGGTCGTAGGACTCCTCGGCGGACTGCCGCCCGACCTCGGGATCCGACCCCGACCCGAGCCCCTGGGTGCGCTGTCGGCCGATGTGGATCTGGACGGTCGCGTCGGACATCTGCATCTGCTGCTGGTCGGTGTTCACCGCGATGAACTCCACTCCGCCGATGCCGGCGTCGACCATGCGGTTCACGGCGTTGCAGCCGCCGCCGCCCACGCCGACGACGCGGATCACGGCCAGATAGGGCGTGTTCGACGCGATCGGCGGCGCCGGCGAGTAGTCGTCCGCCGGGCCGAGGTCGACGACGCGCGGCCGCTCGGCCTCGATGCCGACCTGGGTGTCCTCCTCGACGGCGGCGTCAGCCGCCTCGACCGCCGCCTCGGCGCGCTCGGTGGCCTTGAAGAGCGCCGCGAGCGGGCCGTCGTGCATGCTATGGCGCTTTGCCATTGCGAAGCACCTCCCCGGCCAGATCCCGGTAGGCCCTGGCCGCGTTCCCGTTGGAGTCGTACTTGAGCACCGATGTCCCCTTCACAGGCGCCTCAGCGTAGCGAACCGTCTTCTTGATGCGCGTGTCGAAGACGAGCGGGCCGAAGTTCTCCTGCAGGATCTCGACCGCTTCGCGCGCGTGGAGCGTCCGTGCGTCGAACATCGTCGGCAGGATGCCCTTGATGCGGACGTCGGGGTTCAGGTTCTCGCGGATCATCGCGAGCGTGTTCTCGAGCTGGATCAGGCCGCGCAGCGACAGGTACTCGCACTGCACAGGCACGATCACGCCGTCGGCGGCCGTCAGCGCGTTGATCGTGAGCAGGCCGAGCGAGGGCGGCGTGTCGATCAGGATGTAGTCGTAGATCGAGCGCACGGGCAGGAGCGCCTTCTGCAGCGCCCGCTCGCGCCCGATCATCGACGACATGGCCAGCTCGGCGCCGGCCAGGTCGATGCTCGAGACGGCCAGATCGACCTCGCGTGAGTGGATGATGTCCTCGATCGGCGTCTTGTGCACGAGCACGTCGAACATCGACAGCTCGAGATCCTCGGGATCGATCCCCTGGCTCATCGTCAGGTTGCTCTGGGGGTCGAGATCGACCGTCAGCACGCGCTTGCCGCGCTCGGCCAGGGCGACGCCCAGGTTGAGGGTCGTGGTGGTCTTGGCCACCCCGCCCTTCTGGTTCGCGAACGCGATCACCTGGCCCAACGGCTCGGCTCCTCTGACGGGACGCAACCGTCGGGCAGGTTTTGGTTCGGCAACGGGTTCAATTGGGAGTGTGGCATTTCGCATCAGGCCGCAGTTCGCCTGGAACAAGTGTAATCCTGCCTGGGAACCGGTGTTTTCAGGTGAGCGGAACGCGTACGGGCAGTTGTCCGCACCGCGGACCCGTACAAGCGCTGATGCGGCGGACGTGCCTTCGCGCGAACATTAAGGTTCCAAAGGAGCGTGCAGCATGCAGACAGCGAAGAGAAGCCTGGCGACCGCATGCAGGGCGATCCGGCTCGGGGCAGCCGCCGCGGCGATCATGGTGATCGCAACGGCCGCAGGCAGCGCCCCGGCCGCCATCCGCCCCGTGCAGACGGCACAGGCCAACGGCAGCAGTGGAATGGGCGGGATCTCGGCGAACGGCAGATATGTCATGTTCGTCTCGAGCGCGTCCAATCTGGTCTCGGGCGACACCAATGCAGCGCAGGACGTGTTCGTGCGCGATCTGCAGACGGGTACGACGGTGCGCGTCAGCGTGTCGTCGACCGGTGTGCAGGCAAACGCCGGCAGCGGCCTTGCGTCGATCTCCGCCGACGGCCGTGTGGTCGCGTTCGCCTCGTCCGCGACCAACCTCGTCCCGGGTGACACGAACGGCGTCTCCGACGTCTTCGTCCACAACCTGGTGACGGGCATGACCCGGCGGGTCAGCGTGTCCTCGACGGGGGCGCAGGGCAACGCAGGCAGCAGCGACGCCTCGCTCTCCGGCGACGGCAACCTCGTCGGATTCTCGTCGAGCGCGTCGAACCTGGTGCCCGGCGACACGAACGCCGGGAGCGACTTCTTCGTCCACAACGTCACCACGGGCGCCACGCGACGGGTGGACGTGTCGAGTGCCGGAGTGCAGGCGAACTACGACACCGGTGGCGGCCCGATCTCGGCGAACGGCCGGTTCGTCGCCTTCTCGTCTGCAGCGTCGAACCTCGTCGCCGGCGACACGAACCACCACCCGGACGTGTTCGAGCACAACCTCGCCACTGGCAAGACGGTGCGCGTGAGCGTGTCGTCGACGGGCGCGCAGGTCGGCAGGGCGAGTCACGTGACGGGGATCTCGGCCGACGGCAACGTGGTGGCGTTCGAGTCCGGCGCGGGCACGCTGGTGAAGCACGACACGAACCACCACGTGTTCGACGTCTTCGTCCACAACCGGACGACGGGTCGAACGCGCCTGGTTGACCGCTCCAGCTCGGGCGCGCAGGCGAACCTGGGCGCCACCGTGGCCGCGGTCTCAGCCGACGGCACGATCGTCGCGTTCGAGTCGGGCGCCACGAATCTCACCGTGGGCGACGCCAACCACCGGTACGACATCTTCGTCCGCAACCGCGTCACCCACCGGACATGGCGGGTGAGCGTGTCGTCGTCCGAGGTGCAGGGGAACGGTGACAGCTATCTGCCGGCGATCTCGGCCGACGGCCGGTTCGTCGCGTTCGCGTCACAGGCCTCGAACCTGGTGAAGGGCGACACGAACGGCGTGTTCGACGTCTTCGTCCGCAACCGCAACACCGGCACGACTCAGCGGGTGAGCGTTTCCTAGCGGTGGCCGGCCGAGCGGGCGACGGCGATCCGCTCGGCCGGCGTCGGGTGCGACGCGGTGAGCAGGTGGTACAGCCGGGGCGGCTCGAGCTCGCTCAGATTGCGGGCGACGAGCCGTTCGAGCGCTCGCGCGAAGGTCTCGCCCTCGCCCGCGAGGGCGGCGGCGTAGGCGTCGGCGGCCCGCTCGCGGCGGCGCGAGTACGCCGCGCCGAGCGGCGAGACGGCCGCCGAGGCGAGCGAGAACCCGAGAACGAGCGCCGGCAGCGTCGAGAGGTGCCCCGCGCCGTGAGGTGCGAGCAGCTCGACGCCCGCCCAGGCGCCCGCCACGCCGACGGCGAGCGTCGCCGCCGAGACCGTCAGCAGGCGCCAGATGTCGTGGTGGACGTGGTGGCCGAGCTCGTGGGCGAGCACGACCCGCGTGCGCGAGAGGGCGCCCGCCTCGTCCTCGTCGGCCTCCGCCTCGGCGAGCGTGTCGGACACGTAGATCTTCACGGTCGGGCCGAGGCCGGCGACCATCGCGTTGGCCGCGGCGGTCTTCTCGCCCATCTTCAGCAGGCGCAGCTCGCGCACGTTCACCTGCGCGCGCCGGGCCGTCTGCCACAGCTCGTCGGCGAGCGGGCCGTCGGCCATCGGCTCGCTGCGCAGGAAGAGCGGCAGGAGCAGCACGGGCCAGAGCGCCGCCAGAAGCGTGCTGAACGCGACGACCGCAAGCCACGCGGGCAGCGGCCACCAGCCGCCCGCGGCGCGCTGGATGCCGAGCACGCCGGCCGCGGCCAGGCCGCCGAGGACGAGCCCGACGCCGGCGCCCTTGGCACGGTCGGCCAGCCATCCGCCCGGGGTCTGCCGCGACAGGCCGTAGGCGCGTGACAGGCGGTATCCGGCGACGCCGAACGGCAGCCCCAGGAGCAGCATCGACGCGACCAGCAGGACGAGCGCCCAGCGCCCGCCGATCGAGCCGGTGGCGGCGACGATCGCGACGAGCGCCGCCAGGTCGACGACGTTCGCCGCCAGACCGATCCGGCGCCGGCGGCCCTGATAGCGGCGCGCGTCTGCCTGGCGCAGGGGATCGTCGGATGTCGCCATGACCCTGAAGCCTACGGGCTGTGGGGACTGTCCCCGAGGGGACAGTCCCCGATCGTGGCGGTCGCATGGGTGCGGGGACCGTCCCCTCGGACCAGTCCCCGATCGTGGCGGTCGCATGGGTGCGGGGACCGTCCCCTCGGACCAGTCCCCGATTGTCGCGGTCGCATGGGTGCGGGGACCGTCCCCTCGGACCAGTCCCCGATTGTCGCGGTCGCATGGGTGCGGGGACCGTCCCCTCGGACCAGTCCCCGATTGTGGCGGTCGGTCATATCGGTGTGGGGACTGTCGCCTCGGGACAGTCCCCGATTGTGGCGGTCGTATGGGTGTGGGGACGGTCCCCGAGCGGGCAGTCCCCGATTGTGGCGGTCGCATGGGTGCGGGGACGGTCCCCAGGGGACAGGCCCCGATTCTGGCGGTCGCATGGGTGTGGGGACTGTCCCCCTCGGGGACAGTCCCCGCTTTTCGGGTGGGGCCAGGCCCCGCTTCTCGGTTATCCTCGGCGCCATGTCGCTCTACGCGCGGCGGCTGGTGATCGTCTCGGGCAAGGGCGGGGTCGGCAAGTCGACCGTCTCGGCGGCGATCGGCATGGCGGCCGCCGGCCGGGGCCTGCGCACGCTCCTGATCGAGGTGGCCTCGCAGGAGCGCATGTCGCTCCTGTTCGACCAGGGCGGCCCGATCGGCTACCACGCGACGCCCGTCTACCCCGGCCTCGACGCCATCTCGATCGACCCGCAGCGGGCGCTCGAGGAGTACCTCGTCTCGCAGCTCAGGGTGCGGGCGATGGTCGAGCGGCTGGTGTCGACCGGCGCCTTCGCCCACGTGGCGGCGGCCGCCCCCGGCCTGCGCGAGCTGGTGACGCTCGCGAAGATCCGCCAGCTGGTCGACGCCGGCCGCCACGACTTCGTCGTCTGCGACGCCCCCGCGACCGGCCACGGGCTCGGCTTTCTGAAGGTGCCGCGCACGTTCACGAGGATCGCCCGGATGGGGCCGGTGCACGCCCGCGCGGTCTGGGTGGCCGAGCTGCTGGAAGACCCCGCCCAGACGGCGGTCGTGCTGGTGACGACGCCCGAGGAGCTGCCGGTGACCGAGACGCTCGAGGCGCTCGCCGACGTCGCCGGACAGGGCGTGCCGCTCGCCGGCGTGGTCGCAAACGCCGTCTACGAGCCGCTGTTCGATGCCGCCGACGCCGAGGCGCTCGACGGTCTTCACCGCCGCGGCCTGGCCGGGGCGGCGGCGGCCGCGGCGCGGGCGCGCATCGTCCGCACCGCCGACCAGCGCGAGCAGCTCGAGCGCGTGCGGCCGTGCCTGGCCGAGCTGCCGTTCCTGTTCACGCCCAGGCTCGACACGGCGGCGGTGGCCGGGCTGGGCGAGCGGCTGGCCGGCCTGTGAACATCGCCGCCCTGATGGACGAGACGGCCGTCGTGGTCTGCGCCGGCGCCGGCGGCGTCGGCAAGACGACGACCGCCGCGGCGCTCGCGGCCGGCATGGCGCAGCGCGGCCGGCGGGTGCTGGTGCTCACGATCGACCCGGCCCGTCGCCTGGCCGGCGCGCTCGGGCTGCCCGAGACCGGCGACGACGAGCACGAGGTCGACCTGGCCGCCCACGGCATGGCCGGCTCGGGCAGCCTGCACGCGGCCATGCTCGACGCCCGCCGCACCTTCGACGCGCTCGTGCGCGAGCAGGCGCCGTCGCCGGAGGCCGCCGAGCGCATCCTGCGAAACCCGATCTACCAGCAGCTCGCGGGCGCGGTGGCGGGCTCGCACGAGTACATGGCGATGGAACGGCTCTACGAGGCGGCGTCGAGCGCCCGCTTCGACCTGATCGTGCTCGATACGCCGCCGTCGCGGCACGCGCTCGACTTCCTCGAGGCGCCCGGCCGGGTGACGCGCTTCGTCGACGGACGCGCGCTGCGGCTGCTCGTGCGCCCGGGCGTGCGCGCCGGCCGTCTCGGCGTGCGGGTGCTCGGCGCGGGCCCGAACCTGGCCCTCTCGGCCGTCGAGCGGCTGACCGGCGTGACGCTCCTGGCCGACCTGTCCGAGTTCTTGGCCGGATTCGAGGGCATGTACGAGGGCTTCCACCGCCGTGCCGACGAGGTGGCGCAGCTCCTGGCCTCGCCGCAGACGACGTTTCTGCTCGTCACGGTGCCACTGCCCGAGCCGATCACCGAGGCCGACTACTTCTGGCGGGCGCTGCGCGAGCGCGACCTGCCCTTCGGCGGCGTCGTCATGAACAAGGTGCACCCGACTTATGCGGGCGGTGACCGGCGCGGCTTCCAACGCCGCGCCGTGCGGGCGCTGCGCGACGCCGGCCTGCCCGACGGACACCGCCGATCGCGCCGCACGCAACCTGCTCGACTTCCAGTCGCTCGCCGACCGCGACCGCCGCAACATCGAGCACCTGGAGGCGCGCCTGGGCGCCGATGCGGTGGTCGAGGTGCCGCTGCTCGAGCACGACGTGCATGACCTCGAGGGCCTCGCCGTCGTCAGCAGGCACCTGTTCGCGGACGGCGGAGACAATTCGCACTTGCGGTGAGCGCAAACGCGATTATTCTCTCGCAGTTACCACCCGACCATTGGAGCTTCGTGTGCGCCAGTCCGTGAAGCTGATCGTCCCCGCAATCGCCGTCGCATTCCTCGCCGCCGCTCCGCCGCTTGCAACCGCGTCGGCGCCGCGCCACGTCGCCCCGCCGTCGGCCACGCTGGCCGGCTCGGTGCTGCCGTCGGTGGCGCACTCCGCGCTGCTCGGAAGCGCGCGGCCCGACGGCATCGGTGCGCGTGTCGCTGATCCTGCGACCGTCGCATCCGGCGCTGCTCGCGAAGCTGGCGGCGCAGTCGAGCGGGAAGCCGGGCCTCTCGCAGGCCCTGATCAACGGACTCTTCCGGCCGGCGCCGAGCGTCCGCGCCGCCGTCGCGAGCTACATGCGCTCGCGCGGCTTCAGCACGGCGGGCAACGGCTTCCTGGCGATGTCGTTCACGGGCAGCGCCGCGCAGGCGAACGCCGCGTTCGGCGTGTCGCTTGCGAACTACCGCCTGCCGAGCGGGATCACCTACCGGGCTCCGGCCGGCGCGATCCACCTGCCGGCGGCGCTTTCGGGGCACGTGCTGAGCGTGGACGGGCTCTCGACGCTGCCGCTCGAGCAGCCGGCGGGCGTGAAGCATTCGAAGCAGCAGCCGCACGTCTCGCTGAGTGACTGCGCGGGCGCCGACACCACGCAGAGCCTCAACTCAGGGTCGCTCCAGCCGCAAGACCTGGCTGCTGCCAACGCCTATGACTCGCAGACGATGCTGAACAACGGCTTCGACGGCACTGGCGAGAACATCGCGCTCGTCGAGTTCTCGAGCTACAGGGGCAACGACCAGGGCACCTACCAGCAGTGCTACGGAACGACCGTGCCCGTGAAGCGCGTGCCCGTCAACGGCGGGAACTCGAGCACGGCCGGCGGCGACGAGGTCGCGCTCGACCAGGAGGTGCTCGAGGGCGAGGCGCCGGGCCTCGACAACATCTGGACGTACGTCGCGCCGAGCTCCGGGACGATGGCGGGCATGCTCGACTCGATGCTCGCCCGCCGCAAGACCGAGCACCTCACGATCATCTCGGACAGCTGGGGATCGTGCGAGTCGGCCGAGCTGCCGTCGTCGCAGGAAGCGACCGACCAGGAGCTCCAGATCATCGCGGTCGCGGGCCTCTCGTTCTTCGCCGCGTCCGGCGACGACGGGTCGGCCGACTGCGCGCGGTTCGGATTGAAGGCGCTGCTCGTGGACGACCCGGCCGATCAGCCGTATGCGACCGGCGTCGGCGGTACGAACCTCGATCCGGGCGTCTCCGAGACCGTCTGGGGCCGCCGGGGTCAGGGCGGAGGCGGCGGCGTGTCCGAGCTGTTCACGATGCCGTCGTGGCAGCAGCGCTCGGCAGGCATGGGCGTGATCCGACCGGGCCTCTCCAGCAGGAAGAAGTGCGGCGGCAAGACGCGCTGGTGCCGCGAGGTGCCGGATGTCGCGCTCGACGCCGACCCGCGACACCGGATACGTGATCAATTGCTCGACCGCGAGCTGCCAGTCCTCGCCCGGTTGGACAATCGTCGGCGGAACGTCGGCGGCCGCGCCGCTGATGGCCGCATTCACCGCCGACTCGAACGAGTTCAGCAAGGCGAACGCAGGCAACCGGATGGGCTTCGCAAACCCGTTCCTCTACCACGAGTTCACCGCCGACCCGAGCATGTTCAACGACATCACGGCCGGCAAGAACAACATCAACGGCGGCGTCGAACTACGCGGCCGCGTCCGGCTACGACATGGCCAGCGGGCTCGGCTCGATCGACGCCGGCGAGATGGCGACCGACCTGCAGGCGTACACGCGCGCGGCGCTCGTCGACCACGGAACGAAGATCACGAGCACGGCGAGCAAGAACCCGCTCCCGCCCGGCGGCTCGACCGTCCTATCCGGCAAGCTCGTCGACACGACGACCCATACCGGCCTCGGATCGCGCTTGGTGATCATCCAGGGCACGATCAAGGGCGCGACGTTCAACCCGCACTTCTTCCTGCTCCACACGGGCAAGAAGGGCGGCTGGAGCCTGAAGCTGACGCGCAAGCAGATGCCGCACAAGTTCACCTGGAGGGTGATGTTCCTCGGCGAGCAGGGCCACCGGCCGGCGATCTCGCCGACCCGGGTCCTGGGCGTCCCTCCGCTGTGACGTGACGTCCGGGCCTCGCCTCGGCGGGGCCCGGACGTAAGCTACGGCCAGTGACGGCTTCCACCGCCTTGGGCCTTCGGGGCTGGAGCTGGCGGCGACGGGCACCGGTGATCGTGCTCGCCGCGGCGCTGATCACCCTGCTCGAGTTCCGGGCGGTGGTGACGATCGCCCACTCGCGCCACTCCGTCTATCAGCTGCCGGCGACCGCCGTGATCTCGGTGATCGTGGTCGCGGTCGTCGCGACGGTGGCCGCGGTGGGGATGACGCTCGTCCCCCGCCCCCGGATCGCGATCATGGCCGCGCTCGTCGCCGGCCTGGCGACGGCCGGCATCGCGACGATGCTCAGCATCGGCCTTTTGCTCGTGCCCGTCGCCGTCGTCGCCGGCATGGCCGCGACACCGATGCTGCGCGACGCGGGCCGGCGCGGATGGGTGCTCGGCCTGCTGTGCGGGATCCCGCTCGGCGCCGGCCTCGTGGCCGTGTCGCTCGTGAGCTTCCAGCCGCCGCTCCTGCGCTGCGGCCCGGGCACCGTGACCGAGTCCGACCGCGCCTGGTGGGGCGGCGGCACCGGCACGTCCGAAGCGACCGACTGGCTGCGGCTCGACAACGCGCCCGGAGGCAGCATCAGCACCGGCGGGCGCACCTTCCGGTACGTCTGCCGCGGGGCGACGCTCGTCAGCTTCGGGAGATCGTGAGCCGCACCGGCGGGCGCCGGTCGAGCCGCCGAAGCGATGTCCACACGAGCGCGCTCACGCACGCGGCGCGGAAGCGGTCGGTCGGGTCGCGGCGCACGGCCAGCATGCACGCGGCCGCCTGCAGGCACAGGAGCACCGCCAGCGCCGCCATGTGGTTGCTCAGCATCCGCCGCACGCGGACAGCCTAGCCCTGCGACGGGGCCGGGACCTAATCGCGCCAAAATCGGTGTGACCTAGGCTGCACCGCCCGTGCGCTCGCGCCTCGCCATCCGCCTGATCGTCGCGGTCGCGATCACGATCGGGGCCGTCGCCATCGTCGCGGCCATCGTCGTGGTCGCGGTCGACCGCGCCGCCGCCGGGCCCTCGACGCCCCACCACGGCCATCTGCACAACCAGAACGGCCCCGCGCCGCCGCCTCCTCCGGCCGGGTCGAAGCACCCGAACATCGTCCTGATCCTGACCGACGATCAGCGCTACGACACGTTGTGGTCGATGCCGAACGTGAAGAAGCTGCTGGTCGATCACGGCGTCACGTTCACGAATGCGTTTGTGACCAACTCGTTCTGCTGTCCGAGCCGCTCGACGATCCTGACCGGGAATTACTCGCACACGACCGGGATCTACGGGAACCGGCCGCCGCACGGAGGCGCGGTCGACTTCCACCACTACGGCGACGACAGGTCGACGATCGCGATCTGGCTGCGCGACGCGGGCTACCACACGGGCCTCGTCGGCAAGTACCTGAACGGCTATCACGGCCGGTTCATCCCGCCCGGCTGGGACACGTGGGACGCGTTCAACTGGGGCTACCACTATTACGGGTTCCAGCTCTACCAGAACAACCACCCCAAGGCGTGCCACGGCGCGTTCAAGTGCGCGGTCAACTACCCGAAGACGGCGTACTCGACCGACGTGCTCGCGGGGATGGCGACGAAGTTCATCAAAACGGCGCCGACCAACCGGCCGTTCTTCCTCTACTTCGCCCCCTATGCGCCGCACCTGCCGGCGACTCCGGAGTACCGCTACCGCAGCCGGTTTCGGCACCTGCCGCTGTTCCGGCCGCCGAACTTCAACAAGGTGACGGCCTCGCAGCCGGCCTGGCTGCGCGACCTGCCGCGGCTGAAGCAGAAGGGGATCGGCTTTGTCAGCACCTTCCAGCGCCACCAGTACGAGTCGCTGATCTCGGTCGACAACGCCGTGAAGCGCGTCGTCGCGGCGCTGAAGGCGCGCGGCGCGCTGCGCGACACGATGATCGTCTTCGCGTCCGACAACGGCCTGGAGTGGGGCGAGCACGGCTTCCCGGCGGCCGAGAAGCGCACGCCGTATGACGAGTCGATCCGCATCCCGATGGTCGTCCGCTACGACCCGCTGACCACCAGGGCCAAGCGCGACAGCCACCTGATCCTGAACACCGACTGGGCGCCGACCTGGGCCACCCTCGCCCACGCCAAGCATCCCAAGACCGAGGGGCTCGACTTCCTGCCGCTGCTTCGCCCCACCGACGCGAAGGTGCCGTGGCGCACCTCGTTCCTGCTCGAGAACTGGGACGGCAGCCCGCCCACACCCGACCCCACCTACTGCGGCCTGCGCGCCCAGCACTACCTCTACGTCGAGTACCAGGGCGGCTCGCAGGAGCTCTACGACCTGCGCCGCGACCCCTACGAGCTCCACAACCTGGTGGCCGTCCCCGCCTACCACAAGGTGCTCGTGCGCCTGCACGCCCAGACGCTGCACGACTGCCACCCGGCCCCGCCGGGATTCCACCCGTACTGATGAAGACGCGGTGCGGGCGGTGTGAGACCGCGGTAAGCACTCCGTAAATTGGCCCCGGAGGCGCTTGACCCGGGCACAAGCGGTGCGACACGGTGAGCGCGTCAACCGGAAGGAGTTGGAAGCTTGCGCCCTCTCCGCATGCCGCTCGCAACGCTCTGCATCGCCATGCTGATCGCCCTCGCCGTGCCCGCCACGGCGTCTGCCTCGTTCACGCTGCGCTACTACGGCCGGTTCTCGCACGGGATCAACAGGCGGGTCTGGACCGAGTACGCGGGCAAGCCGAGCTGCTGCCCCGACACGCTCTGGAGGCGGTCGCACGTGGTGGTCAAGCGCGGCATCCTGCGCCTGCAGAACTACCGCGACGCCGCCTACGGGGGTGCGTGGGTCTCGGGCGGCATCTCGATGGGGCGCTCGCTCAACCAGACCTACGGCCGCTACCACGTCCGCTTCCGGATGACGAAGGGCCGCGGAGTCGGCATGTGCATGTTCCTGTGGCCGCACCACGGCTGGCCGCCCGAGGTCGACTTCGCCGAGGAGTCCTCGGCCGTCGGCGGGCGCCGCTGGGAGACCTCGACCCTGCATTACGGCAGCCACAACACCGAGATCCACCACCGCATCCATGCGAACTTCACCAAGTGGCACACGATCGGCGTCACGTGGGAGCCGGGCCTGCTGCGTTACACGCTCGACGGCCGCACGTGGGCGCAGGTGACGGGCCGAAACGTGCCGGACGTGCCGATGCACCTCGGCATCCAGACCCACGTGGGCACGAACGGCCAGACGGGCCCGAGCCCCGATTCGAGCACGCCGTCGCGCGTCGGCCTGCAGATCGACTGGATCAAGATCTGGCGGTATCGGTAGACAGAGGCGAGAAGCGGGGACTGTCCCCACGAGAGCGGGGACAGTCCCCGGTTCAGCTCTGGTGCAGGATCTCGACGAAGCCGGTGCTGCCGCCGAACGGGCTTCGCAGCGAGCGGATCCGGATGCGGTGCGCGCCGGGCGCGAGCACGATCTGGCCGCGGCTGTAGCCGGCGTCGTTCCAGCCCTCGGGGCCCGTCGTCGCAAAGGGCTGGCGGCTGCAATCGGTGTCGACCGCGACCTTCGTCGTCCGGAACTTCGGATCGCCGTGGTCGAACACGCGGTAGCGGTCGCCGCGGCAGTAGCCGTCGGTCACGCGCAGGATGACGCGCGTCGTGCTCGTGAACCTGAACAGGCCGTGGCGGTTGAACGTCCCCGCCGGGCCGGCGTTGAACGCCGTCCACTGCCCGAACGGCAGCGGCGTCGCCTGCTGGTGCGCGCTCGCGACGGCAGGGGCCAGGAGCAGCGCAAGGACGGTCATCGCGACAACCGTGCCCAGCCTGCCGGAACGCCGCGAGTGGTGTGCCCCGGTCGTCTGCATACGCCAGCCCAGTACCTGGATGCTGCCACTGGAAGAGCCTGCCGTCAAACCGCGTGAATAACAGGGGCCAGGCCCTCAATATTCACGCCTGCAGGTCGCGCAGCAGCTCGCGCGCGATGACCACACGCTGAATCTGGTTCGTGCCCTCGTAGATCTGGGTGATCTTGGCGTCGCGCATCATCCGCTCGACCGGGAACTCCTGGATGTAGCCGTAGCCGCCCAGGATCTGCACCGCGTCGGTCGTGACCCGCATCGCGGCGTCCGACGCTGCGAGCTTGCACATCGCCGAGAGCTTGGTCAGCTGCGAGCCGCTCTGCCCGGCGTCGACCATCGCGCCGACCCGGTGCACGAGCCCGCGGGCCGCCTCGAGCGCGGTCGCCATGTCCGCGAGCATGAACTGGATCCCCTGCTGGTCTGCGATCGGCTTTCCGAACGCGATCCGCTCGGTGGCGTAGCGGGCGGCGTAGTCGAGCGCCGCCTGGCCGATCCCGAGCGCCTGCGCGGCGATGCCCGGCCGTGAGCGGTCGAGCACCTGCATCGCCAGGCGGAAGCCCGTCCCCTCGGCGCCGATCAGGCGATCGGCCGGAAGGCGGCACGAGTCGAGCAGGAGCTCGCCGGTGGTCGAGCCCTTGATGCCCATCTTGGGCTCGATCCGGCCGACGGCGAAGCCGGGGTCGTCCGCCTCGACCATGAAGGCGCAGATGCCCGACTCGGCCCGGGCGAAGACGACGTAGGTCTGGGCGACGCCGGCGTTCGTGATGAAGCGCTTGACGCCGTCGAGCACCCAGTCGGAGCCGTCGCGGACGGCGCGGGTCGTGAGCGCGGCCGCGTCGGAGCCGGCGCCCGGCTCGGTGAGGGCGTAGGCGGCGATCCACTCGCCGCTCGCCCATCGCGGCACGTAGTGGCGTCGCTGCTCCTCGGTGCCGGCCAGGAGCACGGGCAGCCCGCCGAGCCCCTGCACCGCCAGCGACGAGGCCAACGCTGGCGTCGGCCCACGAGAGCTCCTCGACCGCCTGCAGGTGCGTGACCATGCCGGTGCCGGTGCCGCCGTACTCCTCGGGGAAGGCCAGCGCGAACACGTCGTTCTCGCGCATGAGCTCGACCGCGTCCCACGGGAACTCGGCCGTGTGGTCGACCTGGCCGCGCGCGGCGCGATCCGCTCGCGCGCGAGCGTGCGCACGGCCTCGACCAGCATGCGGCTCTCGTCGCTCATCGCACGATCAGCTCCTCGGGCGCCGTGGTCAGCGTCTCGAAGCCGGTTGCCGTGATCGCGTAGAGGTTCTCGATGCCGACCGCCCCACGGCCCGGGAAGACGAACTTCGGCTCGATCGCGACCACGTTGCCCTCCACCAGAGGCTCGTCGAAACCGGGCGCGAGGATCGGCAGCTCGTCGATCTCCATCCCCACGCCGTGGCCCAGGAACCGTACCCGCTCGGCTCCCGCTCCCATGAAGTGCTCGGCGAGGCCGGCGGCCGCCGCCATCTCCTCGGAGAGCGCGAAGAGCTCCGCCGGCACCGCCCCCGGCGCCAGGCGCTGCTCGGTCGCGCGCAGGATCGCGACGGCGTGGTCGTAGGCGTCCGCCATGTCGGCCGGCGGCGCGCCGACCGCGAACGTGCGCGTCTGATCCGACAGCCAGCCCTCGTGCCCGCCGACGAGGTCGGCGATGACGGTGTCGCCGCGCGCGAGCACGTGGCCGTTCGGGCCCTTGCCGATCGCGGCGTTCGGGCCGGGGCCGCACAGCGGCGAGTCCGAGTAGCCGGCCACGGCGCCGCTCGGGCCGCCGAGGATCTGGCCGTAGTGCATCTCCTGATTGAAGCCGCGGAAGCGCAGCTGGCCCTGGTGGCCCGCCTTGCGCAGGATCCGCTCGACCTCGAGCTGCACATCGGCCTCGCTCACCCCCACCCCGATCAGCGCGGGGACGGCCATCGCGCCCGTGCGCACCTGCTCCGAGGCCGCCCGCATCTGCTCGAGGTCCCAGTCCGACTTGACCGCGCGCACGCCGCGCACGGCCGCGGTGCAGTCGCCGAGCTCGATCCCCGGCAGGCGGCGGCCGTAGCCCAGGTAGGCCTGGGCGGGGAGCACGTCGAGCTCGAACCCGACCTTCGCCCCCGCGCCGATCCCCATCTCCTCCAGGGCGCCCCCAAACTGCGAGAGCGACCGCAGCGGCTCGATCCGCTCCAGAGCCGACTCGCGCCGCGCGCGATCGAGCACCCGGCGCACGAGCAGGCGCGGCTCGCCGTGTGCCGGCACAACGAGGTGGGCCTGCTGGTTCGTGCCGCAGAAGTAGGCCATGTCGGCGTGCTGCACGATCACGGCCGCGTCCAGGCCGGCGCCGCGAAGCGCCGCCTGCAGCCGCCCGATCCGGCGCTCGATCTCGGCGGCAGGGGTCACGTGCCCTATCGTAACCGGCGCATGATCCTGCGAAACGGGCCGGTGTACACGATGGACCCGCGGCTGCCCCGCGTCGCCGCTCTTGCCATCGCCGGGGGCGTGATCGCGGGCGGCGTGGACGTGCGCGAGGGCGACTCCGACGCGGTCGGGCACGAGCGCGTCGACCTCGACGGCCGCTGCGTCGTGCCCGGGTTCAGCGACGCCCACGTGCATTTCCAGGAGTGGTCGCTCGCCCGCATGCAGCTCGACCTGCGCGGGTGCGGGTCGAAGGCGGAGGCGCTGCGGCGGATCGCCGAGGCGGGCGGCGACGGCTGGTTGCGCGGGCGCGGCTTCGAGCCGGTGCGATGGCCGGACGGCCCGGCGAGCGCCGCCGACCTCGACGCGGTGTGCGGCGAGCGCCCGGCGGCGCTCTGGTCGCAGGACGGGCACACGCTCTGGCTGAGCTCGGCGGCGCTCGCGGCCGCCGGCGTCGAGCATCCCACCGGCGTCCTGCAAGAGCGCGAGGCGTTCGAGTTCCCGCTGCCCACGCCCGAGCCGCTCGAGATCTCGCAGGCCGTTCGCGCGGGGATCGCCGCCGCGCACGCCCGCGGCGTCGTCGCCGTGCACGACTTCCAGCGTCCCGGCGGCCGCGGCCTGTGGCAGCGGCTCGACGCCGACCGGCGGCTGCACCTGCGCGTGCACATGACGGTGCCGGTCGAGATGCTCGGCGCGGCCACGGCCCTGCAGCTGCGCACCGGATTCGGCAGCGAGCATGTGCGGGTCGGGCCGGTGAAGGTGTTCATGGACGGCGCGCTCGGCTCGGGCACCGCGTGGATGCTCGACGGCTCGGGCGCGGCCCTGGTGAGCGCCGAGGAGCTCGCTGCGATCGCCCGCGAGGCGGCCGCGGGCGGCCTCTCGCTGGCCGTCCACGCGATCGGCGACGGCGCGGTGCGGGCGGCGCTCGACGGCTTCGAGCGCAGCCGCGACGCGTGGGAGCAGCTGGCCGTGCCGCCGCGCATCGAGCACGCCCAGTGCGTCGACGATGCCGATCTGCCCCGCTTCGCCTCGCTCGGCGTCACGGCGTCGGTGCAGCCCGTGCACGCGATGGACGACCGCGACCTGGCCGACCGCACCTGGGGCGCACGGGCCGCGGCGGCCTATCGCTGGCACGACCTGCTCGACGCGGGCGCGCACCTGGCGTTCGGATCGGACGCGCCGGTGGCCGACCTCGATCCGCTTGCCGGGATCGCCGCCGCCGTGCACCGCACCGACGACGGCCGCGAGCCCTGGTACCCGGCACAACGGCTGGAGGTGGCCGACGCCGTGCTCGGTTTCACGGCCGGAGCGGCCGCCGCCGTCGGCGAGCACCGCCGCCGCGGCCTGCTCCTGCCCGGCTACGCGGCCGATCTGGCGGTGCTCGACACCGACATCGTCGCCCATCCTGAGCGCATCGCCGACGCGAAGGTGGTCGCGACGATGCTCGGCGGCCGCTGGGTGCACGGCGCCCCGCCCTGGTAGGGCAAGCACCGGGAAAAGGCGAACACCGAGAACCGGGGACTGTCCCCGCTGGGGACAGTCCCCAGACTGTCGCCCCACGCACCCGGTCAGCCCTGGGCCGCGATCTTCCTGCAGGCTGCCGGGCTTGTGAGGCACTCGCCGAACACGTGCGCCACCTGCGCGTAGGGGCTCTCGGGCGCATCCTGCTCGACCTGCGTGAATTGCGCGGCGGCATCCTGCGAGTCGCGGATCCAGAAATACAGCAGGCCGAGGTGGAAGCGCACCTGCGCGTTGTCCTGCGTCGAGGCCTGGGAGGCCAGATTGCCGAGCGCCGAGATCGCGGTCATCGGCTGATCCTTGGAGAAGCCGAGCACGGTCACCGCCACCTGCTCGGAGACGCCGGTCGGGGCGAGGGCTGCGGCGATGCGGGCGACCTTGAGGGCGGCGAGGCGGTCGGTGCGCTCGAGGCGGCTCGCGAGCGCGAGCTGGTCGGCGGCGCTCGTCGGATGCGCGGCGACGGCGGCCCGAAGCACCGCGAGCGAGCCGTGCAACGAGAACGGGGGGAAGTACGGCGGGTATCCCGGCGCCTCGTTCAGGTGGAGGAGATTGTCGGCCTTCGTGCCGTAATAGCCGTAGGGGTCGAGCCGCCGCACCCGGTGAAGCGACGCCTCGGCCGCGAACGGGTGCCCGGACCAGAGCTGGGCCAGCCCGAGCTCGAAGGCCACAGGGGGGCTCGACTGCGGCAGCCGCCGCAGCGCCGCGACGGTACGGTCGCGGGTGGCCGGGCCGTAGGCTGCGATCGCGCGGGCGATCGCGATGCGCACATCGCCCGCCGGCAGGCGCGCGCGGGCGGCCGCATAGACCGCCGCGTCATCGCCGTTCACGGCGGGCCCGGGAAGCTGCAGGAAGAGCGGCGGCTGCCCCGCGAGCGGCTTGGCGGTCACCTTCGCCGGGCTGTCGCCGCCGCCGCGGGTCGCGAGCACGGCCACCACCGCGGCCACCCCGGCGACGACCGCGACGGCGGCGACCAGGATCGCCCGCCGCCGGCCGCCGGGAATACGCACGCCCGATCTCGCGTTAGCGACGTCTGGAGGGAAGTTTGGATCCATTCGGTTGGTAGACTTCTTGTTGCACGTGCAAGCTCAGAGGGGAAAGGGTAGGTGAAGCTGGTGGTCTCGGCTCGCGATTACCTGGCTGCCACCAAGCAGCAGATCAGGGAACAGACGGCTCAGGAGGCCGCGGAGCGGCTCGCCGTCGAGCCGCGCCCGGTCGTGATCGACGTGCGCGAGCGCGACGAGTACGAGCAGGGCTTCATCCCCGGCGCGATCCACATCCCGCGCGGGAACCTCGAGACGCGCATCGAGGCGAACGTGCCCGACCGCGCGACGCCCGTCGTCATCTACTGCGCGTCCGGCATCCGCTCGGCCTATGCCGCAAAGACGCTCGCCGAGCTGGGCTACACCGACGTCGTCTCGCTCGCCGCGGGCTTCTCGGGCTGGAAGCAGAACGGCTACGACTGGAAGATCCCGCACACCCTGCGCCCCGACCAGTTCGAGCGCTACAGCCGCCACGTGCTCATCCCCGAGGTCGGCGAGGAGGGCCAGCTCAAGCTGCTCGACTCCAAGGTGCTCCTGATCGGCGCGGGCGGGCTCGGCTCGCCGGCGGGCCTGTACCTGGCCGCCGCGGGCGTCGGTACGCTCGGCATCATCGACGCCGACATCGTCGACTCGAGCAACCTCCAGCGCCAGATCCTGCACACGGTCGACCGCATCGGCACGCCCAAGGTGGACTCGGCCGAGGCGACGATCAACGCGCTCAACCCCGACGTCACGGTTGTGAAGTACGCCACACGGCTCTCGTCCGAGAACGTCCTCGACGTGATCTCCGGGTATGACGTGATCGTGGACGGCACCGACAACTTCCCCACGCGCTACCTGCTGAACGACGCCAGCCTGGTCGCCGGCATCCCGGTGGTGCACGGGTCGATCTATCAGTTCGAGGGCTCCGTGACGGTGTACAAGCCGCACGACGGCCCCTGCTACCGCTGCCAGTACCCGGAGCCTCCCCCGCCCGAGCTCGCGCCGTCGTGCGCCGAGGGCGGCGTGCTGGGCGTCCTGCCCGGCGTGATCGGCACGCTGCAGGCGACCGAGGCGGTCAAGCTCCTGCTCGGCATCGGCGACCCGCTCGTCGGCCGCCAGCTGCGCTACGACGCCCTTGCGATGGAGTTCGTGGAGCTCAAGATGCACCGCGACCCCGACTGCCCGGTGTGCAGCAAGGATCCCGACGACATCGAGTTCATCGACTACGAGCAGTTCTGCGCCATGCCCACCCGGGCCGTCGCGCGACCCGAGGAGGCCATCGTTTCGTGAGCACCGTCCGCATGCCCCCCATCCTGCGCCAGGCCGTCGGCGGCGCTCGCGAGGTCGATGCCTCCGGCGGGACCGTCCGCGAGGTGCTCGACGACCTCACGGGCCGCTATCCCGCCATCCGCACGCACCTGCTTCGACGACGGCGGCGACCTGAACCGGTTCGTCAACGTCTACGTGAACAACGAGGACGTGCGCCTGGGCGGGGGCCTCGACACCGCGGTCGGGCCCGACTCGACCGTGATCGTGCTGCCGGCGATGGCCGGGGGAGCTGCGTGAGCTGCCTCGAGACACGCCGTAGCGCCGCCCTGACCGCGGTCGGGAACACGCCGCTGATCGAGCTGCCGCGCATGACGCCCAACCCGGACGTCCGCATCTTCGCGAAGCTCGAGGAGCAGAACCCGACCGGCTCGATCAAGGACCGAGTGGCGCTCTCGATGGTCGAGGCGGCCGAGGCCACGGGCGAGCTCGAGCCGGGCCGGCGCATCCTCGAGCCGACGAGCGGCAACACGGGCATCGCCCTGGCGATGATCGGCACCGTCAAGGGCTATCCGGTGACCGCCGTGATGCCCGAGTCCTCCACGCCCGAGCGGATCGAGCTCCTGCGCATGTACGGCGCCGAGATCGTGTTCTCGCCCGGGACGCTGGGGTCGAACGGCGCCGTCGCGATGGCGCGCTCGATGGCCGAGCGCGACCCGTCGGTGTTCATGCCCTTCCAGTACGCCAACGAGGCCAACCCGGCCGCGCACTACTGCGGGACGGCGCTCGAGATCATCGATCAGGTGCCCGACGGCCAGGTCGACGCGTTCGTGGCCGGCCTCGGCACGGGCGGCACGCTCATGGGCTGCTCCCGCCGCCTGCGCGAGCACAACCCGGACGTCATGGTCGTGGCCGCAGAGCCGCTCCAGGGCGACCCCGTCATGGGCCTGCGCAGCCTCGAGGACGGCTACACGCCGCCGATCCTGGACATCTCCCAGCTCGACCGCAAGGTGCTCGTCTCGAACGCCGAGGCGGTTATCGGCGCTGCGCAAGCTGCTCGCGCTCGAGGGCGTCTTCGCCGGCGTCTCGGCCGGCGCGGCGCTCGCCGTCGCCCGCAGGGTCGCGTCCGAGATGGAGGGCGGAAACGTCGTCTGCGTGTTCGCCGACGGCGGCTCCAAGTACCTCTCGGCCGGGATCTACACGAAGGCCGCCGACCAGCTCGACCGCGAGATGGAAGAGCGCGTCTGGTGGTGATCCCCGGCGTCGTGCGTGACGAGATCGTCGCGCACGCCCAAGCGGGGCTCCCCAACGAGGCGTGCGGCATCCTGGCAGGCCGCGACGGCCGCGTCGAGCGGTTCTTCCCCGCCCAGCCCGACGAGCCGAGCCCCTACTACTACCGGATCGAGTCGCGCGACCAGATCCGGATCATGAACGCGATCGACGACGCCGGCCTCGACCTGCTCGGCATCTACCACTCGCACACGACCTCGCCGGCGTATCCGTCGCGCACCGACGCCGAGCAGGCCTTCTGGCCCGACGCGGTGTACGTGATCGTGTCCCTCGCGGGCGGCGACGCCGACGTGCGCGGCTACCGCATCCAGGACATGTCGATCACCGAAGAGGCGCTGCGGGTCGAGTAGGGCGAAAAGCGGGGACAGTCCCCGTATGGGGACAGTCCCCAACACCACGGGCGCTGCGGGTCGAGTAGGGCGAAAAGCGGGGACAGTCCCCGTATGGGGACAGTCCCCAACACCACGGGCGCTGCGGGTCGAGTAGGGCGAAAAGCGGGGACAGTCCCCATACGGGGACAGTCCCCAACACCACGGGCGCTGCGGGTCGAGTAGGGCGAGAAGCGGGGACAGTCCCCATACGGGGACAGTCCCCAACACCACGGGCGCTGCGGGTCGGGTAGCTAGCGGCCCAGGCGGCGAAGCGCGGCGCTGCAGTTCGCGCGCACCCACGGGGCGCTGTCCTCGAGGCCGCGCTCGAGCAGCGCCGTCGCGCCGGCGTCGCCGAGGCGGGCGAGCGACCAGGCGGCCTGGGCGCGCACCCGGCCGTGCGGGTCGCGCATCGCGGTGCGCACGGCGGCCACAGCCGGCGGCGTGCCAAGCCGTGTGAGCGCGCGCACCATGCGTACTCGCAGCTCGGTGCCCGCGGCGGGCATCGCGGCGACAAGGGTGTCAACCGCCGCCACCGAGCCGCTGCGACCGAGCGCGTCGGCCAGCGGCGCACGCAAGGCGACCGTGCGCGGTGCCCGGAACGCCAGCAGGAGCGGCTGCGCCGCCCACGCTCCGCCCAGTGCGTGCACCAGCTGCTGCTCCGGAACGAGGTCGCCCTCGAGCGCGGCGATCAGGATTCGTGCGGCCTCGGGGGTCGCGATCCGGCCAAGCGCCCGCGCCGCCGCCAGGCGCACCCGCGGATCGCGGTCGTGCAGGAGCCGGTCGAGCCGTCCGGTGGCCTCACACAGGCGCAGGTTGCCGAACGCACCCGCCGCGCGTATCCGCCGCCGCGCCACCCACGAGCGCGACGCGCGCCGCAGCGTCCGTGGCACGCCCTGGGCGCGCAGGTGGTAGCGGAGCATGTCGCCGTCGGCACAGAGGAGCCGCTCCCACACCCGGTCAACCTCGATGCCGAGGTCGCAGATCCCGGCCTCCGACGCGCCCGCATCGCGCACCAGCGCGCGCAGGGTGGCGTTCTCGGGCCGCTCGAGCACCGCCGCATAGCGGCCGCGCCGCCGTCGCCGCCGGCGCGACTGGCTGCGCGCACCAAGAAGGGTCAGACCCCTTTTGGTGCGGCGGTCGCGACGGCGCAGGCCGTCGGGGAACACGCTGGAAATCGTTGCCATTCACTCAGGCATACGAGCCCCGAGCGACACCGGCAACCACCCTTGCGGGTTACCCGCTCTCGGCCTGGTCGAGCACGACCTCGCTCGCCATGGGCGCCACCGGCCGGCCCTCGAACTCGGTCGCGAGCACGACCACCGTCTTCGTCCGCTCGACCGACTCGAGCGCGCGGATGTCCCAGATCAGGTGCTCGAGCGCCCGCGTCGACTCGGCCCGCACCTTCAGCATCAGGCTCTCCTCGCCGGCGATGTGGTGGCACTCCTCGACCCAGGACATGTCGGCGAACGCCGCCTCGAGGTTGCCGCGCGGCCCGGCGATCTGGGTGACGAGGATGAACGCGGTCACGCCGACGCCGATCTTCTCGGGGTCGACCGACGCGCGGTAGCCCGTGATCACGCCGCGCGCCTCGAGCTTCTTCACCCGCTCATGCACGGCGGCGGGCGAAAGCCCGACGTGCTGTGCGATCTGGGCGAAGGTTGACCGCCCTTCGACCTGGAGCACGCCCACGATCGCTCGATCGATGTCGTTCAGGTCTTTCACGTCCGAGGTGATCCGGAACCATACCCCGGGTACCCTCCACCCGTCGCCCGCAACCACCCGAGGAGGACGTCATGCCGGTACTGGCCGAGTCGGATCTGAATGCGCAGGTCGCCCAGATGCAGGGTTGGGAGGTGCACGACGGCGCGCTCGAGCGAACCTACGAGTGCGGCGACTTCGACGGCTCGATGGCCTTCGTGAACCGGGTCGCGAAGATGGCCGCCGAGGCAGACCACCACCCCGACATCGCGATCGCGTGGGACAAGGTCACACTGCGCTGGGTGAACCACAGCGCGGGCGGCATCACCGAGCGCGACGTCGAGATGGCGGGGAAGAGCGACCGCCTCGCCTAGCCCGGCTAGCGGCTGTCGTCGGCCGGCTGCGGCTGCGGCGCGGTCGTCGTGGGCGCGGTCAGCGTCACGTCCACCTCGAGGATGCGCGGCCCGTCGATCGCGCTCACCTCGAAGCGGGCGCCGTCGAAGGCGACGGTGTCCCCCACCTTCGGCACCCGGCCGAGCGCGCCGAACATGAACCCGCCGACCGTGTGGTAGTCGTCGACCGGCAGGTGCTTGCCGAAGCGCTCGTTGAAGTCGTCGATCGGGAACGACCCGACGAGGCGCACGCGGCCGCGGCCGATGCGCAGCACGCCGGCGTCGGGCAGGTCGAACTCGTCGCCGATCTCGCCGACGATCTCCTCGAGCAGATCCTCGAGCGTGACGAGCCCCTCGACCGACCCGTACTCGTCGACCACGATCGCGAGGTGGTTGGACGTGCGCTGGAACTCGGCCAGAAGCTCGTCGAGCGGCTTCGTCTCGGGCACCATGATCGCGTCGCGCAGGATCTCGCGCAGGTCGACCTTCTGCAGGCCGCGGTCGTGCAGCGCCGAGAACAGGTCGCGCACGTGCAGCACGCCGACGACGTCGTCGAGCTCGCCCTCGTAGACCGGGTAACGGGTGAACGGGTGCGAGAGCACGAGCCGCAGCACCTCCTGCACCGGCAGCCCGATCGGCACCGCCACGACGTCCGGCCGCGGCACCATCACGTCGACCGCGTCCTTGTCGGCGAACTCGAAGACCTTGTGGAGCATCGCCTGCTCCTCCTCCTCGAGCACGCCCTTCTCACGGCTCGCGGTGACGAGCATCTTCAGCTCCTCCTCGGAGTGCACGAGCGTGATCCCGCTCGACGCCGTCACCCCGAACCAGCCGAGCACGGCGGCGCTCGTGCGCACGAGCACCCAGATGAACGGCCGGAAGATGGCGTGGAACGCGTTGATCGGCCCGGCGGCGAGCAGCGCCACGCGGTCGGGATGCTGGAGCGTGAACGACTTCGGCACGATCTCGCCCATGACCACGTGGAAGTAGGTCAGGATCGTGAACGCCAGGATCACCGAGATCGTCGTTGCGATGCTCGTGTGCCAGCTCGCCGGCAGCAGGTCGAGCGGCCGGTTCAGGAGCCGCGAGACGACCGGCTCGCCGATCGCGCCGAGGCCGAGGCTCGAGAGCGTGACGCCGAGCTGGATCGCCGAGATGAACCGCGGCGGCGTCTCGAGCAGGCGCAGCACCCGCCGGGCGCGGCGGTTGCCCTGCGCCTCGAGCTCCTGCATGCGCGTGCGGCGGACGGTGACGAGGCCATATTCGGCCGCCACGAAGAACCCGTTCGCGGCCACGATGAACGCCACCGCCAGCAGCTCGAGTGCGGTTGTCATCGGGTACTCGGACCGTCGTCGCTCAAGCGTCGGAAGTATAGTCGGGGGGGTCATCCGCAAGATCGGGCGCGAGAACCGCTCAAGCGAGACGCCCAGCTGCCGATTCACTGCGGCAGGAAATGCCTCCGGGGCCGGCGAACACCGGGAGCCTGCCGCACGAGAGTGCTAACGGCCACACGGGATACTGCCGATACCCGATGAAACGGATGCTGGTCTCTCGCAAAGAGTGGAGCACATGTGGCCGAGCCGATAACTTGTCTGATCGTCGATGACCATGAGGTGGTACGTGAGGGTCTGCGCCTGGCGCTGTCCCGCACGGACAACATCCGCGTCATCGGTGAGGCCTCCGACGGCAGCGCCGCAGTCGCGCTCGCCCGCCGACGGCGCCCCAACGTCGTGATCATGGACGTGCGCATGCCCGGCGTCGACGGCCTCCAGGCCGCTCGCGAGATCTGCGCCGAGGTGCCCGAAGCCTCCGTCCTGATGTTCACGGCCTACGGTGAGCGCAGCCTGCTGACGCGCGGCCTCGAAGCCGGCGCCAAGGGCTACATCCTGAAGGAGGCTCCCCACCAGACGCTGGTGCGCGCCATCCAGAAGGTGGCCGCCGGCGACGGCTACGTCGACCCGGCGCTCATGCCCGCATTCCTGACCAAGGAACGCGAGAACATGCTCACGGCCCGCGAGCGGGAGATCCTCCAGCTGCTGGCCGACGGCATGTCCAACGCCGATGTCGCTGCGAAGCTCTTCATCAGCCAGGAGACCGTGAAGAGCCACGTACGGCATATCCTCTCCAAGCTGGAGGCGGATACCCGTACCCATGCAGTCGCCATCGCCCTCAGACAGGCCATCATCGATTAGCACCGACCCCGGGGCGCGCGCGACCACGGCGTCCGAGCGGATCATGCGGGTTGGCGGGCTGACTCTGGTGTCGATCGTCGTGACGGCGGTCGCGTTCGCCGTCGCGGCAAGCGTGCTGTCCGATCCGGTCGCGCTGCTCGTCGCGGGCGTCGCCGCGATCGGCCTCGTCGGCGCCGCCGCCGCGCACGCGGTCCGCCGCGATGCGACCCGGCTGCAGACCTCCGAGGAGTGGCAGCGGAGGCTGCGCAGCGAGCTGATGGCGCAGGCGGCGTTCCTCGACGAGGTCGTCGGCAGCCTGGCGGCCATGACGTCCAGCCGCGATGCCGCCCACGTGCTGGCCTCGACCGCCGAGCAGGCCCACCGGCTGCTGCGTCCCGATGCGACGGTGATGCTGGTGCCGTCGGCCGACGGCCGCGGCCTGCGCCCCGCCGTCGCGCACGGGATCGCGCTCGGCCCGATCGCGGGAATCGTCGTCGACCCGTCCAGTCCCGGATCGCTGCTGGCCGAGGCCGCCGCGAGCCGCACACCCGCCTCCGGCGTCGTGAATGCGGCCGGCGATGCCCTCACCCGCCATCTGCGGCCCGTCGCCGCGCTGGCGGCGCCGCTCGTCGTCCTCGACGAGCTGCACGCGCTGCTCGTGATGTTCCGGCTGCAGGGCGACGCGGGATTCGGCCCGGCAGAGGTCTCCCAGGCGGTGCTTCTGGCCGACTTCGGCGCGAGCGCGGCGGCCAACGCCCAGCTCTTCCAGCGCGTCGAGTCGCTGCTTGCGCAGGCGCGCATGCGCGAGGCCGAGCGGGCCGAGCTCTCGCGCCGGATCCTCTCGGCCGAGCAGGACGAGCGGCGCAAGCTCTCGCTGTTCCTGCACGACGGCCCGCTGCAGGCCATGTCCGGGATCGCGATGATGCTCGACGCCGTCGCCGAGGACGCGAGCGAAGGTGAGACCGAATCGGCACTGCGGGTACTCGAGACCGCCCGCGAGCGCCAGCGGTCGGTCATCCGCTCGCTGCGGGAGCTCTCGTTCGCGCTCGAGCCGTGGGTGCTGCGCGATCAGGGCTTCGTCGTCGCCCTGCGCGCCCTCGCCGACGAGATGGAGCGCGGCCATGCCGTGTCGGTCGAGCTCGACGTCGACGCGGCGGCCGACCTGCCCGCCGACGACCAGGTCTTCCTGTACCAGATTGTGCGCGAGGCGGTCCAGAACGCCGTCAAGCACGCGGCGCCCCGCACGGTCACGGTCGTCGTCTCCGGCGAGCCCGCCGAGGGCTTCGAGCTGCTCGTACGCGACGACGGCACCGGCTTCGCCGTGTCGACGACCGACGACGGCCTGCCCCATCACGGGATGACATCGATGCGCGAGCGCGCCCAGATCCTCGGCGGCCGGCTGCGGATCGACTCCGTCCCCGGCGCCGGCACCGAGCTGCGCGTGTCGCTCCCCGCCCACGATCACGCCGATGTGGCGTAGAGCGCGCCGCGCGGCCTCGCCGGTCGACACGCTCGTCGAGGCGTGCGAGAACGGCCTCGACCTGCCCGCCGTCATGGCCGCGGCCTGCAGCGCCGTCTCGGCGATGCTCTCGGGGGTCGCCACCGCCGCGTATGTGCTCACCGATGACGGCGTCCACCTGCGCCGCGTCGCCGGCGAGGGGCCGGACGAGCTCGACCAGCCCGCCCCCGACGGGCCTGTGCACACGGGCGAGCTCTGGCTGATCCCGCTGATCAGCGCGCGGCGCACCGTCGGCTGTCTGGTCACCCACGCCCCGGCGTACGCCGACCTCGGGCCGATCAGAATCGTGTCGGCGCTCGCGGCCCAGGCGATCGAGTCGACCCGCCTGTGGGAGCGGGCCGGCGACAGCTCGGGCACCCAGGACGTCCTGACGGGCCTGCCGAACCACCGCGGCTTCGAGCGCGCCCTCACCCGCGAGCTCGCCCGCGCGATGCGCGGCGGCGCGCCCGTTTCGGTGGCGATGGTCGACCTCGACGGCTTCCAGGCCGCAAACGACGAGCGCGGGCACGCCGCCGGCGATGAGCTCCTGCGTACCGCCGCCCGCTGCCTGGCCTCGGGCGTGCGCACCTACGACAACGTGTCTCGGATCGGCCCCGACGAGTTCGGCCTCGTGCTGCCCGGGATGGAGCCCGCGGTCGCGCGGGCGCTGCTCGAGCGGCTCGCAGCCGCGTTCGCGGGCTCGTCCCAGGGCGCGACCGTCTCGGCGGGGGTGGCAGGATTCCCCGCCGACGGCGACACGCAGGTCGAGCTCGTGCGCCTGGCAACCGGAGCGCTCTACTGGGCCCGGCGCGGCGGCGGGGGCCGCGCCGTCGCCTACGACTCCGATGTGGTCGAGGCGCTCTCGGCCGAGGAGCGCGCGCGCCAGCTCGAGCGCGACACCTACGAGCGCACAATGCGGGCGCTCGAGGCCGCCCGCGGCCAGTCCGCGAGCTCGCGCGCCGTCAGCGACTACGCCGGGCACATCGCCGCCGAGGTCGGGCTCTCGCCCGACCGCACCGACCGCGTGCGGCTGGCGGCATTCCTCTACGACGCCACCGCGCCCGGCGGCGACGCCGTCGAGCGGGCGCGGCTCGCGTCCAAGGTGGTCGCAAACGCGCTCGACGCCGAGGCGGCCGAATGGCTGCTCGCGGCCGGCGGAAACGGTGGCACCGCGCCGATCGAGTCGCGCGTGATCGCGGTCGCCTCGGCCTTCGTCGAGGCCGGCGGGCACCTTTCGAGCGCCGGCGCCGGCCGGGCGCTGGCCGATCTCTACCGCCGCCGCAGCGAGTTCGATCCCGGCTGCGTGCGGGCGCTCGAGACGCTGCTCGCAGACCAGACCGCCGAGGTCTAGATGGTTGTTCCAGGCCGTCTCGTGGTCGACCTGCACAACCACACGCACCACTCATACGACGCCCAGAACCGGCTCGCCGACTACGAGCGCGCGCATGCGCAGGGGCGCATCGACGTCGTCGCGATCACCGACCACAACACGATCGCCGGCGCGCTCGAGCTCCACGCGCAGGCCTCCTTCCCGGTGATCGTCGGCGAGGAGATCGACACGGCCGACGGCGAGCTGATCGGTCTCTTCCTCACCGAGCCGATCCCACCCGGCCTGGCGGCGATCGAGACCGCCGAGCGGATCCTCGCCCAGGGCGGCCTCGTCTACCTCCAGCATCCCTTCTACCGGATCGTGCGCGGCCGCATGCGGCCCCGGGCGCGCGAGGAGCTGCGCGGCCGCGGCCTGATCGACATCGTCGAGGCGAGCAACGGCGGCCCGCTCGCCGCGGCCGACAACGCCCGGGCGCTGCGGTGGGCGCGCGCCTGCGACCTGCCCTACGCGGGGTCGTCGGACGCGCACGAGCCGAGCGCGATCGGCACGTGCGTCTCGTCGGTGCCCGCCGCGGCGATCGACGCCGCCACGCTCCCGGGGCTGCTGCGCTGCGCCACGATCGTCGACCGGCGCCCGGCCGCGGCCGTCGCGCTGGCCGTGAAGGCCGCCGGCCGCGCGCGCACCGCCGCCCGCGTGCTCGCCGGCCGCGAGCCGCGCCGGCGGCGGGGCTAGATGGTTGATTCCAAATTCCCGTGATGCCCAAGGTGCAAGCCGAACCGGCTTGCACCGGTCGGTGGCGACCTGCGATCACGCAGGTCACCACCGGGTTGCGAACCAAGCCTCGCAAGGACTGAAGGGAGTTCATAGTGGGCGAACCATGGGCGCGACCGAGGACGCCGCGATGCGACGGTTCAAGCGGTCAAGGGCATTGCCCTTGACCGCGTTCCGAGGCGTCTGCGATCACGCAGACGCCGACGCGCAGCCCCACCACAACCCGCCCACACACCCCCGTCACACGTCCAGGCGCGCGGGAATATGGAATCAACCATCTCCTAGCCGACCGCGGCCCGACGCCGCCAGAGGACGGCGAATGCCACTCCGGCGATGACGATCACCGCCGCCGCGACCCAGAACTCGACCCGCTGGCCGTAGAGGTGGTCGGCGTGGTCGACGCGCAGCGTCTCGATCCACAGCCGCCCGAACGAGTAGAGGCCCGCGTAGAGCGCGAATGCCGTCCCGGGCCGGACACGGTTCGCGGTGCGGCGCATGAACCACAGGAGCAGGCCGAGCACGACCAGATCCCACAGCGCCTCGTAGGCGAACGCGGGCTGAAACCCTGCGCCGGGGATGTACGGCGGCAGCGGGTGATCGATGCGGATCGCCCAGGGCAGGGTGCTCGGGCGCCCGTAGAGCTCCTGGTTCGTGTAGTTGCCGACGCGGCCGATGGCCTGCGCGAAGATGAGGCCGGGGGCAGCGCAGTCGGCGACGATCCAGAAGGGCAGGCGCACGACCCGGCACCCGATCAGCGCGCCGAGCATGCCGCCCACGACGGCGCCGTAGATGCCGAGGCCGCCGCGCCACAGGAAGAGCGCGTTCTCGGGCCGGTTGACGAACGGGGTGAGGTCGGTCAGGACGTGTTCGATGCGGGCGCCGGCGAGCCCGAGCGGGATCGCGCAGACGGCGATCGGCACGACGAGCTCGGGGTCGAGCCCGCGCCTGGTGAACTGATCCCGCGTCACCCAGGCGGCGACGACGACCGCGAGGGCGATCAGCAGGCCGTACCAGCGCGGCTGCAGCGCGCCCAGGTGGAAGGCGACCGGATCGCCGGGGCTCGGGATCAGAAGCAGCACGGCGCCGGGAGCGTACCGCCCGCAGCGCGCTCGCCGGGCAGACCTCCTCACCAGACCAATATCGACAGATCGCCAAATGACTGTTATCACTGAAGGGAGGTCGCAAATGGGCACCCGCGCGACCGTCCCGCGCTCCCCGCGACCCGCCTGCGATGACCGGCCCTGCCATGCATTCTCCTCATCCCGACCTGATCCGCGTCGCCCTCATGCGAGAGGCGCCGGGCCTGCGCGACCTGCTCGAGCGGTCGGGAACGGTGCGCCTGGTCGATCAGGCGGCGGACGTGCTCGTGTGGCAGCTGCCCCACGACGCCGACGGCCTGCCGGCCGACATGCTCGCGGCGCTGACCGATCCGGCCGCGCCCGGCGTCGTCGCGTTCGCCGACCGGCATCCGATTCGCTGGTTCCAGGAGGCGCTCCGGCTTGGCGTCGACGACGTCCTGTGCCTGCCGCAGTCGCCCGAGTCGCTCGGGATGGCCGTCGCCAAGGCCCGCGCCGCCGCGTCGCGCCGAAGCGCGGTCGAGCCGGCCGAGCGCCGCGACGCCGGCGCGCACGTCTTCACGGTGTTCTCGACGAAGGGCGGTTCGGGGCGGACGGTGATCGCGACCAACCTGGCCGTGTGCCTCGCCCAGTCGGGCGTGCGCACGCTGCTGCTCGACCTCGACCTGCACTCGGGCGACGACGCGCTCGTGCTCGGACTGGTACCGCACGCCACGATCCTCGACCTGGTGGCGGCGTCCGCCGACATCGACGCGGCCAGGCTCGCCCGGGCGGTCACGCGCCACCCGAGCGGCGTCGACGTTCTGGCGGCTCCGGGCCGGCCCGAGGAGGAGGAGCTCGTGTCCGTGGAGCGCCTCGCCCAGCTGTTTGCGACCGCCCGAGCCGGGTACGACGCGATCGTGATCGACGCGGCTGCGAGCTTCGCGCCGGTCACGCTGCATGCGCTTGATTGCACCGACACGCTCGTGCTCGTCGGCGCGATGGACGTGCCGGCGGTGCGCAGCGTCCGCATCGCCCTTGAGACGCTCGACCTGCTCGAGCTCGACCTGCCCGACGTGCGCATCCTCATGAACCGCGCCGACGCGGACGTGGGACTCGAGCTCGCGGACGTCGAGGTGGTGCTGCGGCGCGAGATCACCTACACCGTTCCGTCCGACCGGGCCGTGCCGCTGTCGATCAACCACGGCCGCCCCGTGACGAGCGCTGAGCCCGACTCGCCGGCCGCCCGCGCGCTGGCCGAGATCGGCCGCTCGCTGGTCGCCTCGGTCGACCGCCGCCGCTAGGACGCGGGCGATGGGGCCTGGCCCCTCGAGGCCAGGCCCGCCTCTCACCCCACTCCTACCATGCGCTCCGAAACCGTTGCCGTGGGTTGCCAGCGGTTGCGGATCGGCTTGTTTGAGCGGTCTTCGAGCGTGTTCCATTTGCCACCGGTTGCGACTGGTTGCCCCCGCTCGGCTCCATAAATGCTCCACGCATTCGCCGGGAATCGCTGATGGCCAAAGGGCTTCGTGCGTCCAGCTATTGCGCGTCGAGTGTTGAGCCCTTCTCTGTAGAGAGGGGGTCACTTGGTCAAAGGCGATGGCTCGTCGCGACGATGAACTCGTGCCCGTTCAGCGTGCGGTGCGGTCGGTGATCTCAGTCTGTGATCGTGGGCAGCCAGTCGACGATGTCGGTGATGACGGTTGGGTCGACGTGTTGCGCTGGCTCGTACTCGGCTGGCGATGACGGTCCTTCGCCGGGGGTGAAGAGGTGGTTGAGCGCCTGGTAGACGTGGACGGTCACCTTGTCGCGGCCGGCGAGTGCCTGTTGCCAGCGTGCGAGGTCGTCGTCGACGGTGGCCTGGTAGTCGCGGCCGCCTTGCAGGATGAGCATCGGTTTGTTGAGCGTGGCGGCGAGCTGGGCGGGGTTGTAGTCGCGGAGGTCGAGCCAGTAGGAGGCGGGCGCGCCGAGCGGGAGCTCGCGTGCCGGTGTTGAGGGGGAGAGGTCGGGGCTGTCGACTCGTTGTGCTTTCTTGGTGAGGGCGTCGATCGCGGGCTGCGCGGCGGCCGCAGCCGCGGGGTTCAGGGAGGCGAGGTAGCGGATCTGTCTGACGATCGTCCAGTGCAGCGGTTGGGCTCCGCCGGCGAGCAGCATCAGTCCTGCGACCGATGGCTCGGCGGCTGCAATGCGTGGGGCGACGGTGCCACCGAGGCTGTGCCCGAGCAAGAAGATCCGGCCGGGGTCGACGGCTTGATGCTGCTGGAGGAGGTGGATCGCAGCGATCGCCTGGGGCAGGTACTCATCGGCCAGGGTGAAGTTCTCGGCGTCCTTCAGATCATTCGCGTGTGTGTAGGTCACCTTGTCGAAGCGCAGCACCGTGATGCCGCGGCTGGCGAGGCCCCAGGCGATGTCCTTGAGTGGTTTGTTGCGTCCGATCGTCTCGTCGCGGTCGAGTGACCCGGAGCCGGCGAGCAGGACAACCGCTGCGCCGGGGGGTTGTCCTTGCTCGCGGGGTGCGGTGAGGGTTCCCGGCACCGAGCGCGGGCCGGTTTCGAGCGTGATCTCGTGTTCCTCGAAGCTCCCCGGGTCGGCGTAGGCGGGCGGCTGCCAGGGGCCAGTCGGCGTGGCGGCGTCGAGCGGTGCGAGTTGGAGTCCGAGCAGCCGGCCGTCGGCGGCGACCGTGCCGACGATTGTGAACCCGCCTTGCGTGCAGGTCACGGGAACCTTCACGGTCACGCCGGCGGGAGGCGCCGGTTCGCTCAGCGCTGTGCCGACCGTGGTGATCTCGCCCTGCCGCTGCAGCTCGGCTGCCCAGGCCTGGGCGAGGGCCTCGGATACCACGAGCGGTTGCAGCTTCGGCGCAAACAGGTCGCGGATGGCGGCGAAGCGACCGGCTTGCGCGAGCGCCAGCGCCTCGAGCACGACCTCTGCAGGCCGGTCCGGCATCACGAGTTCCTCCGCTCTCGACGCCGCGTCTGGGAGTTTTCTGCGCCGGCCTTCTCTCTTCCGGTCGATTGCTCGGATGCGGGGAGGAAGACGGTGTAGATCATCCGTCGCTTGCGGTTCCGGCGCGGTGGGTTGGCGAGCCGTGGCTGGAAGACGGCGGCGAGGTCGCGCAGGAAAGCGGCGAACTCGGCGTCTGTCAGCCACATCGCGCCGGCCCGGTAGTCGGCGCCGTCCTTGCGTGGGTCGGGAGTGCCCGTACGGAGATAGCGGTCGGCGTCTGCGAGCATGCCGGCGACGTAGGCCGTGAAGGCAGCCATGTGGTCGTCCGGGCTCATCGCGGCGACCTCGCCCGGCCCGATCTGCGCCGCCGCGGCCCGCAGGGTGTATGTCCGCTCGACGGCCCCGCGCACGCGCCGTTCGGCGACGACCTGCAGCACGCCGGCGGCGGTCAGGCGTGCGACGTGGCGGTAGATGCTGGCCGCTGGCACATCCTCGAGCTCCGTCGTGAGCTGGCTCGTCGTCAGCGCTCGATCGCCGAGGAATGCCTTCACGATCCGCAACCGCACCGGGTGCAGGAGGAGGTTCGCGCTCGCCACCGGAAGCAGCGTAGCCGATCATTCTCGATTCGGCTAACGTTCTCGAATCATGAGAGAGGTGAATGGAAGAAGCTGCGGCGCTTTCTGGTGTGCGCAGCGCCGAGAGGGAGCACCGTGAGCCCGCAAGTTGTCGCGCTCCTCGGCACACTCCTCTTCCTCGCCGTCGCGTTCGCCTTCGACCTCTACTGCCTGCGGGACTTGAAGGAAGCGCCGTACGTCTTCAGCTTCTCGCGCGAGACCTGGTTCTACCTGATCGTCTTCGCAACCCCACTCGGCGGCATGGCCTACCTGACGATCGGACGGCCACGCTGAAGCAGCAGCATCTCTCGCGACTCGAGGATCAAACGACGAAGAGCCGGTGAGACTGGTCGAGAGTATGTGCGCACGCCTGCTCGTTCATGGTGCGGTGCGCGAGATGATGTCGGGCCGGGGTAGCGGCGCGGCTGGAGCGCTGGTCGCGAGCAACCTCGTGGCCGTGCGACCGTGGTGCGACTGGCCCAGCGCTTGTTCGGCTTCATTGTTCGGTCGGCGTGATTGAGCCGAGGATGCTGTCGACGATCTGTTCGGCGTGGGCCTTGTCGAGGGTGCGGCCGCTGAGGAGGAGGCGGTGGTGGTAGATGGCTCCGAAGAGGAGGTCGTGGAGGAGTTCGGGGTCGGCGTCGGGCCGCAGGTCGCCGCGCTCTGCTCCGCGCTCGATCAGATGGTGGATTTCCTTCAGGCGGAGTGCGACGACGCGTTCGCGGAATGCGTGCGCGAGCGTGCGTCGGCGGCGAGGTCGGAGATGAGACCCTTCATGACGCGGCCCATCACTGTGGTGTCGAGGATCTCATCGCGCGGTTGACGAGGGCGACGAGCTCGGCGCGCGTGTTCCCGAGTTCGGGGACTTCGACGGAAGGCTCAGATGCGTTCCGGCTCAGCGGTGAGTGGTCCACCGGCGTCGCCGGTGTTGACGGTGCCGCTTGGCTCGATCAGCAGGACTGATGCTTCTTCCTCGGCGCGGGGGCAGTGCTCGACGCCTCTCGGGACGACGTAGAGCTCGCCCTCGTCGAGCTCGACGTTCCGGTCGCGCAGCTGGATCGTCAGGTGTCCTTTGAGGACGAGGAAGAAGTCGTCGGTGTCGTCGTGTTTGTGCCAGACGAATTCGCCTTTCAGCTTGACGATGCGAACATCGTAGTCGTTGATCTGGGCGACGATCTTCGGCTGCCAGTGCTCAGCGAAGAGGTCGAGCTTCTCGTGGAGGTTGATCGCTTCGGTCATGTCTCCTCGTTTGCCTGAGGGGTTGCCGTCGGAGTTAAGGGGTCTCTTTGGGCCGTTCTGGGTCCTATGGAGGCTGCATGGTTCGGCCCATGCCCGCGTACTGGCGAGCCCGCTCTTTGGAGCACCCTGGGATTCCTGGAGGCTGGGAAGCCAGCTTCGGAGCGGGTCAGAGCTACTCGAAGAGTGTGTGAGACCAGTCCAGAGTATGTGCACGGCTGCCGGTTCGGCGTGCGGTGCGGTCGGCGGTGCTGGCTGCCAGTTTTGCTACGTAAAGGGAGCTTGACATGAATGTGATGTCAAGCTACATTGACATCGTGAAGAACCGAATCCGCGAGCAGCGCCGCGAGAGCGGCATGACGCAGGCCGAGCTCGCGGCAGCACTCGACGTGTCGCGTCAGACCGTGATCTCGATCGAGAGCGGCCGCTACCTGCCGTCGCTGCCGCTGGCGTTCCGGATCGCCAGGCTGTTCGAGGCTCCCTTAGAGCAGCTGTTCGAGCCGACCGATGAGGAGGTCAACCAATGAAGCAATTCGTACCGAGGCGCCTGCACGCTCCAGCGATCCTGGCCGTCGTCTCCGTGGCCGCACTGGCGGTCGGCGGTGCAACACATGGATGGTCGGGCGTCGCGTATGTCCTGCCGATCCCGATCGTTGTGGTCGTCGCCTTCTTCGTGCTTGGCCGACGCGACACGGACACCGGCGCGCTGATCCGCCGCGACGTCGACGAGCGCCAAGCCACCGAGCGCCTCAAGGTCCAAGCCCTAGTCGGGCGGATCATGAGCATCGCCGTGGCCATTGCCTACACGATCGCGTGGGCGACCGGCACCACGCTTTGGCCATGGGGCGCCATGCTCGGCCTGATGGCAGCCGCATTCATCGCCGGGCGTCTGTTCTACGCAGAGCACGGCAGCGGCCACGGCGACCCAGAGGTGAACTGACATGCGCCGCATCTCCGCCCGAACGCGCTACCTCGCCTTCGCGTGCCTGTGCCTCGCGCTGGCGATCGCCGCCGGTATCACGGCTAGACCATATGGGGCGTGACCCGGCGCCTCGTTCGTAGGTTGGCGCGGGTTGCCGTCGCGGTTGGCGCGGCGGTAGAGCCGCAATTGCGGGAGGCGCCGGTATGTCGGAGGGTATGTGGATCGGGTTGGACGTGCACGCGCGTAAGACGGTGGCGGGTGTGTTGGACGCGGGCAGCGGTGAGCTGCGTACGTGTCGGGTGCCGAGCCTGCCGGTGGAGACGGTCGCGTGGCTACGCGAGTTGCCGGCGCCGGTGCGGGTCGCCTACGAGGCGGGGCCGACCGGGTACGGGTTGGCGCGGGCGTGCGCGTCTGCGGGGATCAGTTGCGTGGTGGCGGCGCCGTCGAAGATCCCGCGGGCGTCGGGTGACAAGGTGAGGACCGACCGCCGCGACGCGGAGCGGCTGGCGCGGCTTTTGCGCTTGGGTGAGCTGGTGGCGGTACGCATTCCCGAGCCGCACGAGGAGGCCGCCCGCGATCTGGTGCGTGCCCGCGAGGACGCGCGCGGCGAGCTGATGCGGGCGCGGCATCGGCTGTCGAAGCTGCTTCTACGCCACGGGTGCGTGTACGACGCCAGCGCGTGGACGCAGGCACATGATGCGTGGATGCGTCGACAGCAGTTCGCGAGCCGCCCGCTGCGGCTCGCGTTCGACGAGTCATACGCAGCGATGCTGCAGGCCAAGACGCGCCGCGACTCGCTCGACCAGGCGATCGCGGAGCTCGCGGCGGAGCCGCCATTCGTCGATGTCGTCGGCCGGCTCGTGTGTCTGCGCGGTATCGCCACCCTGACGGTGCTCGCGCTCACCGTCGAGATCGGAGACTGGAGCCGCTTCCGAGCCGAGGCGCTGGGACCGTTTCTGGGACTCACCCCGAGTGAGGACTCAACCGGCGAGCGGCGCAAGCTGGGCGCGATCACCAAGACCGGTCACACCCACGCGCGGCGGCTGCTGGTTGAAGCCGCCTGGCACCAACGCCAACCCCTGCGAGCGAGCAACCTGCTCGAGCGCCGCCGCATAGGCCAGCCCGCGCCCGTTCGCGCTCGCGCGGACGCAAGTGCCCGCCGCCTGCATCGACGCTGGCACGCGCTCGAGCGTCGCGGCAAACGCCGCACCGTCGTCGCGGTCGCCGTCGCCCGCGAGCTCGCCGGCCACTGCTGGGCACTGGCGCACAGCCGGATCACCCGGTCGGTGAGGAGAGCGCGAGCGGCGCAAGACGTGAGGAGCGACCCGCGAGTCAGCTATGAGCCCGTCACCACGACGACGCCCGACCCTAGAGAGCGGCACCACTCCTCAACTCGCACACCCGGCCATGCGGTCCCGACCCGCGCATATCAGCCGCGACACAACGCGTCGACGACTGCCGCCGCGCTCCCCCCACCCAAGACACCTGAGGCCCCGCACACAGTCAAGTCCCGCTACGTGGTGGATTTTCCGACGGCGGCCAGCGCGCCCTCTGGTAGCGCTGGCTGGTCGTCGTCGGCGAGCCCGGAGGGCTCGGTGAGTTGGGCGATGGAGCCGAGCGAGAGGTAGCGCTTCTGGATCAGCCACTCATCGTTCTGCTCGACCAGTAGGCTGGTGGCGAGTCTGAGCAGCGCAGCGTCGTTGGGGTAGATGCCGACAACGTCGCTGCGGCGGGCGATCTCGAGGTTGACGCGCTCAAGCGGGTTGGTGGATCGGATCTTGGGCCAGTGCTCTGGAGGGAAGCGCATGTAGGCCAGCAGCTCCTCTTCGGCCTGCTCCAGAAGCCGAGCGACCTTTCCGGCTGGGGCTTGGAGCTGGTCGACGACCGCGGTCAGCGTCTCACCGGCCGATTCGCGGTCGGGCGCTGCGAAGATCTGTTTCAGCGCGCCTCTGACCATCGGCTGGGCCTGGCGGGGGACATGGCCGAGCATGTCGCGGATGAAGTGCACACTGCAGCGCTGCCACTGGGCGCCCAACACCTGGCCGATCGCGTTTCTGAGGCCCTGGTGGGCGTCAGAGATCGCCAGTCGCACTCCCTGCAGGCCGCGGGCGACCAGCGAGCGCAAGAAGGCGCGCCACTCGGCTTCTGACTCGACCTCGCCCACCGCCAGCCCGATCACCTCGCGGCGACCGGTCTCGTGCACGCCGTAGGCCACCAACAGCGCCTTCTGGCGCACCATCCCCGACGCGGTGTCTCTGACCCGCTCGATCCTGGCGTCCAGCCACAGGTACGGGTAGGCGCCCTCCAGCGGCCGGTTGCGAAACGCCTCGACGCGCTCATCCAGTGCCTGGCAGATCCGGCTCACCTGGCTCTTTGACATCGACTCGACGCCCAACTGCTCCACCAGCCGCTCCACCTTCCGCGTCGAAACGCCATTCGTGTAGGCCTCCATCACCACACCCAACAGCGCCTGCTCGGAGCGCTTCCGCGCGTTGAGGAAGCTCGGCAAGTAGCTGCCCTGCCGCAGCTTGGGGATCGCCAGCTCGATCGTGCCCACCCGCGTATCCCACCCCCGCTGTCGATACCCATTGCGATACGTCTGCCGCTCCGCCGAGCGCTCATACCGGTCGGCGCCGGCCACCTCGGATGCCTCCAACTCCATCACCTCGCGCACCACCAACCCGACGCTCTCCCGCAGCAAATCAGCGTGCTCAGACTGCAAGATCTTGCCCAACGCGTCGCGCAGCGCGACCATGCCCTCGTCGGCCATCGTGACCCTCCTCGTCGATGTTGATCCTTAGCCGGATCGACGCGGAGCACGATGGCCGACGCTCAGCCCACCGGCCCCGAATCTCCACCAATCTTAGGGACGTGACCCCGCACACACGGGGCCTCACAGCCATGCCGACTTGACAAACCTCACCCCATATCAGCTGGGTGCCGCTCGGAGTACTCCTCACACTCGGCGCTGCGTTCCTCGTACGCGGTCTGACGACGTAGGTGAGACCGGCGCAGACGCCTGAGCCGCTGAGCCGCTGAGACACTGGGCCGTCTTCGCGACGCGGCAGCTCAGGTGTCGAAGAGTCGGTGAGACTGGTCCAAAGTATGCGCGCACGCCTGCCCGTTCATGGTGCGGTGGGCGCGAGGGCTTCGGCCCTGGGGTGCAACCGGCCATGCGTGCACGCCATGACCGGCTACTGCGGTCGGTCGACGCGGCGAGGTGGTGTGGGTTCTGGCTCGTCTCAGCCGAGAAACGCCTCGACTCGTGCCGCGAAGTCGGGCTCTTGGAAGAGGAAGGCGTGTGCGGCGTTCGGGTAGAGGACGAGCTGGGCGTGGGGGATCAGCTTCGCGAGCGCGCGGCTGTTCGCGACCGGGTCGAGCGGGTCCTGGCTGCCGTCTGCGACCAGGGTCGGGGCCGCGATGCCGGTGGTCTTCTTGCCGGCAGGGTCGGTGCCTGCCCACCAGAGGTCGACGGCGTGGCTCTGGGCAGCGAGAACGTCGCCCGGGATGGTCGGGGTGGGTGGCCAGCTCGAGAGGGCGGCGAGATAGGTGTTCTGCGCGTTCGTCTGGTCGGCGGGGAAGAGGTCGGACATGACCTTCGCCGGGTCGCCGCTCTTGAGCGCGTCGATCGCCGACTGCGCGGGGCGCACGGTGGTGCCGTTGCCGGGGAAGGACGCGCAGAGGACGAGGCGGCGCACCTGGGCCGGATGGAGCACGGCGAGCGCCTGGGCGATCATGCTGCCCATCGACCAGCCGAGCACGTCCGCGCGCCGGATTCGGAGCTTCGTGAGCAGCGCGCTCGTCTGGTTGGCCATCGCATCGACGGTGAGCTTCGGCAACGCCGCCGTCTCGCCGATGCCGGCGTTGTCGAGCAGCACGACCCGGTGGTGCTCGGCGAGCGCGTCGACCAGGCGCCGGTCCCAGCCCTCCATCGTCCCGCTGAAGCCGGTGATCAGGACGAGCGGCGGGCCGCTGCCGGTCGTGCGGTAGGCGACCGTTCCGAGCGTCGTCTCCGCCGTCTGCACGGGAGCGGACACGATCGACGTCGCCGGGATCGGGGTCGCCGAGCCGCCGTGGTCAACCTTCGCCGCCGCCGCCTGCGCGAACGCGTCCACAGCGGCGAGCCGCGGCGGGCCGAGGTCGGAGTAGGCGACATAGCCACCGTACTTCCCAACCCGGAAGAGGACGAGGTCGAAGCCGATCCGGACGCCGTGAAACGTGAACACCCACGCCGACGCGGACGACGAGTCGCCGACGGACGGGAACGCGATCCGCCGCACCGTGCCCTTCGCGTTCGTGCCGGAGAGATTGATCGTCGCCGACCGGCAGCTTGCCAGCGCAGCGGTGAATCGCTTCCAGGTCCGGTCGAGCTGCGGACCCGCCGCGAGCACCTCGACGAAGGTCGGGATCGCACCGCCCTGCGTGAAAGCCTCGACGTCATAGGTCAAGCCGTTGCTCTTCGCACGCAGGCTCGAGAAGCACGGCGCGTTCGCCGTTACCTGCGGCGCCTTCGGGCCTTTGGTCGGCGCTGCCGACCAACCCGTCGGCAGGTCGGAGACCGAGAGCGCGAGATGGTGGAGCTCGGCCGCCGTGCTCCGGCCGCCGCAGCCCGACGCCAGCAGCGCAGCCGCAGCCACCAACCCGACACGTGCGACTAGGCGGGTGTGTCGCGCCACGGTGACCCTGGCCCCGGGGAGGGGCTCCGCCCGAAGTACGAACCAGACCGTCGATGGAAGAGGAGAGCGAGTGTTGCGACCCCGACGAGCCAGAGGACTCCGGCCACGCCTGTGGCGGCCGGCGCGTAAACGGCGGCGCCCTCACCGAGGCTGACAAGGATGCTGAGGGTCGTGAGCGCGAGGAAGGCGGCGAAGACCGCCGGCGCCCAGCGGCGGCCGCGACCGTTCGCCCAGGCCAGCCAGACCCAGACCACGGCCGCAATCGGCTCGCCGATCGTGTCCGGGACGATGTGCGCGCTCACGACCGCGTGCCACTGCGCCGCGGTAAACGCTGGATCCTGGCGCACGATCGCCGCCTTGATGCTGCCGAGCGTGAGCATGAGCGTCAGCAGCCCGACCAGTTGCATCGCAGCGCCGACGTACATCAGCCGCACCGCGGCGAACACCGTGCCCTCAGACCGCGGCGCGCCCGGCCGGAAACGCGCCCACGCCGCGCTCCGGAGCAGGTCCGCGACCTCGGCAACCCTCGGATACGGCCGCCCCCCGGCACCGGCGAGCAGCACGCCGAGCATCTCCTCCTCATGCTCGCGCCGAAACGCACGCGGATACAGCGCGAGCAGGCGCCGATAGCGGCGCTCGAGAACATCCTCGCTCACGTTGCCAGCCCTCCCGCAAGGTCGAGCCGCGACGAGGCTGCGGCGACGTTGGCCCGCAGCCGCGCCGCCTCCACCGCCAGCCGCTCCCGACCGGAGGACGTCAGCCGGTAGTAGCGGCGCAACCGGCCCTCGACGATCTCCTCACGCTCGACCTCGACCAGACCGTCCTCGCGCAGCCGATCGAGCGCCGCATACAGCGTCCCGGCGCGGAGCCCAACCCGTCCCTCGGTGATCGCCGCGACGTCGGTGATGATCCCGTACCCGTGCTGGCTGCCCGACGCAAGCGACGTAAGGATCAGAAAGGTCGCTTCCTGCATCGATCGACCGCTCATAACAACAGCATATACCGATGAACTGTCTGTAGCAAGAGAAAGGGCAGGCAGTCCTTGGAGCCCGCGTCGGGAACGATCTCAGTCGAGAGGGGGTAACCGGTCAGCTCGACAAGCCGGAAGATTCGGGGTGGGAAGCGCCCGGGAGGAGTCTCGCTACCCGAGCGTGGTGACGTTTGCTACCCGTATCTGGCTGCGTACACCGTCGTGGCGGTGCCGAAGACGGCAAGGGAGAAGGCGAACCACCAGCGGTAGGGATGGAGGCGGATCAGCCGGTCTCGCCAAGCCTCCGGGCCGAGCGCCCAGAAGACGAGTGGGTTGAGCATGAAGCCCACGACTGCCACCGGCACGAGGCTCAGGGCGATGATGGTCAGCCAGACGTACTGCACGAGTCCATGCTAGATCCGCCTGTGCCGCTGAGCGGGTGTTCTCCTCTCGGTCAGGCTCATTCCGGGATACCGGCGCATTGGTTGCTTCTAGCGCCGCCGCTTATCGGCTACGCAACCAGGCACGAAGGCGCGGGCGGCGCGCCACCATGATTCCGACGATCACGACCGCGATGGCCATGAGCGCGAACGGCCACAATGGTCGGTAGCCAGTGGCGCCCACTGGGATGACGATCGCCAAGACAATCGCGCCGAGAATGAGCCGGTAAATGACGCCGTGCAAGGTGAGGGCGAACCGTTCCCGCATATGCCGAGGCTAGCGCACTCCCGCCTGCTCGCTCATGCGGTCCCGCGATCCCGACATCGGCAAGAACATCGTCGGGGTCGTGCTCGGCTGTAACAACTACAAGGTGATCGAGTTGCTGGAGAGAGCGGCCTCAGCGGGCGCTGTGGTCACACAGCCCAACGACCGACCCTGGGGGATCTACTCCGGCAACGTCCGCGATCCCGATGGCCCCCTCTGGGAGATCATCTGGCATCCGGACTCAACTCGATAGGACACTCAGCGGTTCTTCCAACGGTCCGTCGCTTGCGCCAGTATTCACGACTGACGCCAGCTAAGACGGACGCGGCATGCACGGGTCAGGCGAGAGCGCGTTCGAAGGCCGCGCGGTCGGTTGGCCTGCCGTGCGTTGGCAAGACAAACTCCACCGGCTCCTCGAGCAGCGGCCTCAGGCCGGCCGCTACCTGTTGGACCGTGACGCCTTCCGGCAGCCAGCTCTCGGGAATCTCGAGCCCGTTGCCGAGGTCGATCAGCGTGTCGCCGGCGATCACCGCCCGAATCCGCGCATTCCAGAGCACGAGGTCAAGCTCGCCTTCACGACCGGGATACGCCTTCATCCCGAAGACCAAATCGCCAATCGCGTAGCGCGTCGCCGGGACGAGCTGCTCCTCAGGCCGGTCAGACGCCGGCGCCCAGACCGGAAAGCCAAGCGACGCAGCGTCACGCTCATGCCACGTGGAGGTGAGTACCGTCACTACCTCGCGCGAACCGAACAGCGCGCGAACAGCGTCCGGCACCTCGAGCGGGTCGATGAGTATTAGCCGCTCGCCGTCGTCGATCGCATACGCCGACACCGGCCCGTCCCACTCGGGATGCGTCGCGAGCCAATGGTGCACGCCTTTCGGAAGCATTCTCGGATGCTAAGCGCTCCCGCCTTCTTACGCTCGGTCAGGCGACTTATCCTTCGCCCGTGTCGAACGCACGGCTGTCCTTGTTCTGGGCGCTGGTGATCAGCGGAGCGCTTCTGCCGATCTTCTGGTTGCATCGCCAGCCCCTCTGGGTCGTGATCGTCCTTGCGGCCCCGGCGTTGCGTGCTGGACGGGCTTCGCTCCGCCAAGTGGCCCCGAATTGATCCACTCTGAAGCGCGAAAGCTCCATAAACGGCTCCATACCCACCGCACGCTGCCGACCCTTCAAGTCGACCTGAACACAAAAGCCCCGACGTGCGGGGCTTTTGCAGAGCCCTCTAACGGACTCGAACCGTTGACCCCCTCCTTACCATGGAGATGGGGACTGTCCCCATGGGGACAGTCCCCGCTTCTCGCCAAGCCTCTACGCCTGCCGATGGGGCCTGGCGCCACGGGGCCAGGCCCCGCTTCTTCACCCCGCTCCTACCGATGGGGCCTGGCCCCTCGAGGCCAGGCCCCGCCTCTCACCCCACTCCTACCGTGGAGATGGGGACTGTCCCCATGGGGACAGTCCCCGCTTCTCGCCAAGCCTCTACGCCTGCCGATGGCGCCTGGCGCCACGGGGCCAGGCCCCGCTTCTTCACCCCGCTCCTACCGATGGGGCCTGGCCCCTCGGGGCCAGGCCTGCTTCTCGCCGTGCGTCTACGCCGGCGGCCGGGCGCCGACCCAGAACGTCGTCGCGCCGACGCGCAGCTGGGCGACAACGGCCTCGTCCGCGTCGGTGCCGCCCACCCGGTGGAGCTCCTCGGCCCCGAACGCCGCCATGTAGAAGGCGACCGCAGCCCGTCCGCCCCGCACCGACAGCGGCGCCGAGACCCCCGGCTCAACCGGCGGCATCGCGCATCGCGCCGGTGCGCTCGCGATCGGCCAGCGACCAGGCCGCCGCCGCGGCGATCGCCGACACGCCGAGCACCGACGGCCACGCCCCCACCTTCTTCGCCAGCGGATGCGACCCGGCGAACGCGGCCACGCAGACCACGAGCAGCGTGCCGGCCACGGCCGGCCCGCGCGTCCGCAGCCACGAGCGCGTGCACCAGACGCCGCCCGCGAGCAGCACGACGCCACCGAGCGGGCGGACGCCCGACTCGCGCGCGACCAGGTAGCCCCCGATCAGCGACCCGGCGGCGACGGCGGCTGTGGGCACGCGGGGCATCGGCGAGACCATAGCCCGGCGGCCGCCTGATGTACGGTGGCAGCATGGCGACGCTCATGCAGCAGGCCGAGGTCGACGAGGCCGCCGCCGCCGAGCGGCAGGCGCGCTTCCCGGCCGGCGCGGCGATCGGCTTCGCCGACCTCGAGGAGGCGGGCGGCGAGGCGGCGCTCGACCGCCTGCGAGCCGCCGAGCCCGTATCGTGGCTTCCGGCCCTCGGCGGGTGGCTGGTGACCGGCCACGCAGCCGGACGCGACGCGCTCAGCCCGCGGACGGCCACGACGGTCGAGGTCGAGCAGAACCTCGTCCGGGCGTCGCTCGGCCTGATGATGCTGACATCCGACGCCGGCGAGCACCGGCGGATGCGCGAGCCGTTCGAGCCGCCGTTTCGGATGCGGGAGTCCACCGAGGCGTTCGGCGCCGCGATCGCCGAGACGGCGGACCATCTCGTCGCTGCGATCGCACCCGACGGCGAGTGCGAGCTCGGCGCCGCATTCGCGGCGCCGTTCGCGATCCGCATGGCCGGCCGTATCCTGGGCCTCTCGCTCGGCGATGTCCGCCGCATCGACGGCTTCTACACCGCGTTCGCCGGGGCGATGAGCTACGACGGCGATCCGGAGCCGCAGCGGCGCGCCGACGCCGCCCGCGACGAGCTCAACACGATCCTGCACGCCGAGATCGTCCGCTCGCGCGAGCGGGCCGACGCCTCGGTCACCTCACAGGTCGCGAATGCACCGGGCGGCTCCCTTGGCGACGCCGAGATCGCAGACCAGCTGCGCGTGATCATGTTCGGCGCGATCGAGACGATCCAGGGCGCGGTCATGAACACGCTCCTGCTGCTCCTGCGAAACCCCGATCAGCTGGGGCTCGTACGCGCCGAGCCGGCCCTGCTCGGCGCCGCCGTCGACGAGGCCCTGCGGCTGATCCCGCCGGTGGCGTTCATCGAGCGCTGGACACGTGCGCCCGTCCAGATCGGACCGGTCGCCCTCGGCACGGGCGAGTTCGTGGGCGTGTCGGTGCTCGCCGCCAACCGCGACCCGGCCGTCTTCGCCGACCCGCTGCGCTTCGACGTCCGCCGCCAGAACGCCCGCCACGCGCTCAGCTTCTCGTTCGGCGAGCACCACTGCCTGGGCGCGCACCTCGCCCGGATCGAGACGACGGCCGCCGTGGCGCGCCTGCTGGACGGGCTCCCGGAGCTCGAGCTCGGCGCGGTGGACGAGCCGGCGGGGTTCGCGTTCCGGCGGCCGCAGCGGCTTTCGCTTACGTGGCGAACGTGATGTTCCTGTCGCGCGGAGCCATCGGCGTGCTGCTCGTCGCGTGCCTGGCGATGTTCGGCGCCGGGTGCGCCGGCGGATCGGGGCCGGCGTCCACGGCGACCCGCGCGCCTCGCACGATTCGCGTGGGCAACGGCCGGCACACGTTCAAGCCCGGCGTGCTCCGCTTCGGCGACACGGTGTTCTGCGGGTCGGCCGGCGCCGAGGTCCCCCGGCCGGGACACGGCGTCGGTGGAGCGGCGGACGGCGTCACGAGCTCGGCGGACATCGAGGTCACCACCGGGAAGCACGGCGCCGTCGAGGTCAGGTGCCAGACGAGCGGGTAGGGCCGCGCCCTACTCCATGCGGACGGTCGTCGTCGACTTGAGCGTGCCGGAACCGACGACGAATCCGAGCAGGTTGATGCTGTACGGGTAGGAGACCGTCACGGTCACCGTCTGGCCCTCGGCCCACGGCTGGCCCGGAGTCACGGTCACCGTCATGTTGGTCGTGTTCAGCCACCAGGTCGCGGCCTTCGCGGCGGTGATCGTGTCGGCGACCCCGTTCGCATCGCCGCGTGACACGAGCGCCTTGCGGCCGCCGTCACGAGCGGCGTTCGTCACCTGGATGTAGTCCGCGTAGGTCTGCCCGAACTGGTAGATGCCCAGGATGAGCAGCATCAGAAGCGGCAGGATGAGGGTGAACTCCACCATCGACTGGCCGCGGCTGCGACGGCTGCGTCGCTCGGCAGGCTGCTCGGTGAGGGCGGAGGCTTCGGTTGAACCTGGCTGGGACGATTCGTGGTACCTCGGCGATGCCGTTGGGCTCAGACGGCGCGTCTGGCCGGAGGGATGCGAGCAGCGGAACGTTTGGCGAACGTCCAATATGCGTCATCGGCACGCTGCGGCTCGGGCTTGAGGGGATTCGCGCTCGCGGCCTCGCCCAGCGAGTCGCGCAGCGCTCCCAGATCGGCGGTGGGCCGGTCGTTCCCCGCCGCGCGCGCCAGCACCCGCTCGAGCACGACCTGCGAGCCGGCGGGGGCCGAGATGAAGTAGCAGCCGACGGTGTAGATGTCGGGGGCGGGCGAGTTGATGCGCACGATGCGCACGTCGGCGGTGACCTCACCCTCGAGGAAGCGCGCTTGCAGCATCATGCGGTCGCCCTCGCGGAGGCGGGCGTCGGTCACGGTCATCGCACACCCGGCGTCGGACAGGTCGGTCAGCGTCACCGGGATCACCTCGTCGGGCACGACCCGGTCGCAGATCACCGCCCGAAGCGAGGCGGCGGAGCTGATCGAAAGCCGCTCGGTGCGCCTGCGGTAGCCGTGCGACGTCACGTTCACGACCCGCAGCGTGAGCGACGCCCGGGCGGCGGAACGGTATTCGGCGTCCTCGATCACGGCCTCGACCTGCACCGGCTGGCCACCGTGGGCGAGCCGGCACGTGACCGTCATCCCACCCGCGACCAGGAGCCGCGGCCCGCTCGCCGCCACGATCGGCCCGTCGCTCGAGATCGTCCAAAGCTCGATCGTGTCGCCCCGGTCCGTGTCGACGTCAATTGCCGACGCCTCCACGAGCAGGGTGGCGGCTTCGGCCGGTGTCGGCAGATGGGGTGAATCGGTTTCGGTCATTTCCGGGTCGGCTGGGGTCTTTTTCGCGCAGCCTCCTCGACCGGGTGATCGACCGAAGAGGCCCGCGAATGAGCCGACGCGGGGCCGTTTCGCCTGCTCTCAGGCGTTTCTCAGGTTGCGTCTCAGGCGGGCACGGGCACGACCAGCACCGGCACGTGGGAGAGGTGCAGGAGCTTGTGCGGCACCGAGCCGAGCACGGCGCCGGTGAGCGGGTGCTCGCCGTGCGTGCCGACAACGATCATCCGGGCGTTGCGCTCGGTCGCGACCTCGAGCAGCGCCTCGGCCGGACGGGCGTCGACGACGGCCGTCTCGGCGTCGGTGACGCCGGCCGCCTTGATCGCCGAGAGCGCCTCGGCGGCCCAGTCCTCGCCCATCTTGTGCACCAGCCGCAGGTGATCGGAGTCCTCGCCGATCGGGAAGACGCCCGCGCCGAAGGCGACCACGATCCGGTCGCCGTAGGCCTTGGCGCTCTCGACGGCCGCCTGCAGAGCGGCCTTCGCACAGTCGGAGCCGTCGTAGCCGAGCACGACAGTGGACGCCATCAGTCTCCCTCCCCCGGGATGGGCACGGCGCCGTGCACCGCGACCCAGTCATCGACGATCTCCGGCCTGCGGCGGAAGAACTCCGGCGCAATTGACTGGTAGATGAACATCAGGACGACGCCGACCACCAGGAACCCGATGCCGATGATGAACGCCTGCCCCACCCCGAGCCAGCTGCCGTTGTCGGTCGTGTAGTAGAGGTCGTGTGCCGACTTCAGGAACGCCCCCGTCAGCATGAGCGCGCCGATCAGCGGCGAGAGGCCGATGAAGAGGAAGTTCTTCACGCTCGTCGTCAGATGGCGGCGGTAGTAGATCGGGCACGCAAAGCCCGTGAGCGCGTAGTAGAAGGCGATCATGAGGCCCAGGCCGGCGATCGACGCGAACAGGATCGACTCGCTGACGATGGTCAGGCCGACATACCAGATGGTCGAGAGCACGCCCATGTAGATGGTGGACGTCGACGGCGTCAGGTAGCGCGGATGGATGTTCGCGAACCGTTTGGGGATCGCCCCGTGGGCGGCCATCGAAAGCGACGTGCGCGCGGTCGGCAGGATCGTCGTCTGGGTCGACGCCGACGCCGACGTGAGGACGGCGATGATCAGGAGCTTGTCCCACGGCGAGCCGAGCACGTCGCCGCCGAGCGCCTTGAACACGTCGTCCGAGTTGTTCGAGAGGAAGTTCGCGCCGTGGTAGGCCTGGGCGGCGACCGAGTCGACGACGTAGAGCAGCACCAGGATCACGGTGGCCCACAGGGCGGCGCGGCCCGGGGTCTGCGTGGCGTCCTCGGTCTCCTCGTTCACCGTCACGGTGCTGTCCCAGCCCCAGTAGATGAACACCGCGACGATCGTCCCCTCCGCTAACCCGTGCAGGCTCTTGATGTCGAGCGGGTTGATCCACGAGAACGCCGGGTCGACCGCGCCGTGCGGACTCGAGAAGTACACCTTGAGCAGCGCGACGAGCGCGAAGATGCCCAGGATCACGACCTCGGCGCCGAGCAGGAACCACTGCGTCTTGGCCGACGCCTCGATGCCGACGTAGCAGATCCAGGTCATGACGGCGATCCAGATCACGCCGAGGGCGAGCGACCACCACTTGCTGTTCGCGAGGCTGTCGGCGCCGAACAGGTAGAACGTGTACTGGCCGGCGATCTGGGCGAGGTTCGCCATGACGATGACGTCGGCGGCGATGATGCCCCAGCCGCCCATCCAGCCCAGATGCGGGCCCATCGCCCGGGTCACCCACGAGAACGTCGTGCCACAGTCAGGGTCGGCCCTGTTCAGGTAGTAGTACGACGACGCGATGAAGAGCATCGGCACGAAGGCGAGCAGCATGATCGCGGGCGCCTGCAGGCCGACGACGACCGTGACGAGTCCGAGGCTGGCCGCGAGGCTGTAGCCGGGGGCGGTCGAGGCGACGCCGATGACCACGCTCGAGATGAAGCCGAGCGCCCCCGTCTTCAGCCCCTTGTCGCCAGTCTCCCTCTCGATCGGCTCGGCGATCGCCATGCTGACCTCCCCGGTCGGAGTTGCCGCGCGACACTACCGCAGTGACTCGGGGCGATCAATGACGCCGGCCACCTCGGCGTAGACCTCGTAACGGCGCGAGCCGGTGGGCTTGGGGCGGTTGCGCTCGGGGTCGGCCGCGCGCCGCTCTCCGATCGCCGCGAACACGGCCTCGGCCGCGGCGTCGTCGTCGAACACCATCACGCTCAGGCGCTCGCCCGTCTCGCGATCGACCAGCCACACGCCGCGCACGCCGGGTGTCGCCTCGGCGGCGGGCACGACCTCGTCGCGGACATGCTCGATCCCGTCAGCGAGGTCGGACTCGGAGTTCGTGAACGTGATCACCATCGCGTGCATCGTGCGCCTCCTTCGATATTGTACGTATACGAACTGTTCTCTTGGGTACCATATCGGCATGTCCCCCGAGATGCAACCCGATCGCGACCAGGTCCCCAAGCAGTGGACGGCGTGGCAGATGTTCTTCGAGTCGCACGCCGCCGTCTACGCCCGGCTCGACGCGGCCATGCAGGCCGACCACGGCCTGTCGCTGCGCTGGTACGACGTGCTCCTGCAGCTCCATAACGCACCGGACAGGCGGCTGACGATGCGCGACCTCGGCCGGGCGGTCGTGATCTCGAAGAGCGGCCTGACCGGCCTCGTCGACCGCATGCAGCGGGCAGGACTCGTCGCGCGCGTCGGCGACCCGGACGACAGGCGCGTGATCCACGTCACCCTGACCGCCGCCGGCGCCGACGTGTACCGGAGTGCGCGCGCGGACCACCGGCGGGCGGTGGACGACGCGTTCCTGCGCCACATCGACGCGTCGGAGGCCGCCGCGATCGAGGGTGCGCTGCGCCGTGTGCGCGACGCAAACACGCACAACAGCCCGGGATAAAGGGAACCTCGCGCGAGGCCGCGAACTTGAACCGGATGCGACGCCGCGGCGAGAGACCACCGTTCGAGCCCTCGATCGCCCGGTTGGCCGCCGAGCATCTCGAGCCGGCCCTGGGAGTGTTCGAGGCGGCCCAGGCGTTGTTCGCGCTCGACGACGTGACCGAGATGCTCGCCGTACTCGCGCGCAGCCTGTGCCAGCTGGTCGACGCAAAGGCGTGCATGGTGTCGACGATCGACAGCGAGGCCGCGACCGTCCGCGACCTGGCCGGGTACGCCGTGCCGCCGCACTCGTGGGGCGAGCAGGCCGAGGAGTACCGGCTCGCGGACTACCCCGCCACCGCCGAGGTGATCGATCAGGACACCGAGCTCGTCTGCCGCATCGACGACGCCGGCGCCGACGGAGCCGAGAAGGCCCGCGTCGAGCAGCTCGGCTACCGGTCGCTGCTCATGTTCACGCTCGCGGTCGAGGACGAGCCCTACGCGCTGATCGAGATCTACGACACCCGCACCCGCTCGTTCGGCGGCGTCGAGGTGCGCCTGTGCCGCGCGCTCGCCGCCGAGGCGGGCAAGGTCGTGGCGCAGACCCGCATGGCCGAGCGGCTGGAGCAGGCCTACTTCGCCACGCTGGGCGCGCTCGCCGCGGCGCTCGAGGCCAAGGACGCCTACACGAACGACCATGCGATCGAGATCGCCGAGCTTGCGGGGGCGGTGTGCGAGCAGTTGCGGATCGCTCCCGCCGACGCCCGTCTGATCCGGCTCGGGGCGCTGCTGCACGACATCGGCAAGATCGGGATCCCCGAGTCGATCCTGCGCAAGCCCGGGCCGCTCACCCCCGACGAGTCGACCGTGATGCAGCGCCACCCGCAGATCGGGGCGCGCATCCTCGAGCCCGTCCCCCACTTCGCCCAACTCGTGCCGCTCGTGCGGGCGAGCCACGAGCGCTACGACGGCGCCGGCTACCCGGACGGCCTGGCCGCCGACGGCATCCCGCTCGGCTCGCGCGTGATCGGCGTGTGCGACGCGTTCCACGCGATGACCGAGGACCGGGTCTACCGCAAGGCGATGGCGCCGACCGAGGCGATCGCCGAGATCGAGCGCTGCTCCGGCACGCAGTTCGATCCCACCTGCGTGCGCGCGCTGCTCGAGGTCGTCCAGAGCGACGACTGGCAGCCGCCGCAGGAGCGGGTCGTGCGCACGCCGCACGAATCCGGCTGAGGGCGCGGGCGTCGGGAACCGCCGGGCGCGTGGCGGTGTCCAAGCATTGTGCGGCATGCATCGCTGGTCGTCGTGGTTCTGGCCGTCGCCCTCCTTGTGTCGGGCTGTGTCGGCGGCTCGTCCGCGCACGTCGCGCCGGCGGCACGCGCGTCGGTTGCGACCACACCGCCTGTGACGGGAACGGTGCTCGACTCCGCAACCCGTGGTCGCCTCCTTGCCGAGTACCGCGCGAGCCGCATTCGCATCTCGTGTCCGCCAGGCTCGCTGTGCCCGCAACGGCCCCTGGGGCGCTTCTGGACGGGCGGCGCTCTCATCGAGATCCTGAACCGCGCCCATCCGGCGATCCCGGCGACGAGCGACCTGAACGCGACGCTCAGCCTTGACGACCGGATCGTGTTCGTCCTCCCGGACTCGACCGCGAATCGGCTCGACCTCGCGACGGCGGCCGCGGACGGGCGCTACGTGCATCTGATCGCCGTCGGCCGCGGACGGCCGCGGTTCCGGTTCGGCGCGATCTGACGCGCCAAAGCGGGCGGCTGCCGGTCGCCGCCCGCTGAACGCGATTCTCCCAACGTTCTCGAGGCGCCGGGAGGGTTGTTGGGTGAATACCCGTCCGCGGGGGCGGCGAAACCCGGGACGCTTCACTGTCACTCGGCTCGATTGCCCAACTCACCGAGCCCTCCGGGCTCGCCGACGACGACCAGCCAGCGCTACCAGAGGGCGCGCTGGCCGCCGTCGGAAAGTCCACCACGTAGCGGGACTTGACTCGCGGGCGTGGCACGCGGTGGCCAGTTGGCCGTCTGGGCGTGGCCAGTGGGGCGTCTCAAGGATTCCGGTTGGGCGTCTGGGCGTGGCCAGTTGGCCGTCTCAGGCGTGGCCACGTCGTACGAAACGCGCCACTTGGCGTCCACGGCAAGTGCCAATTGCGTTATCCCGGCGGCCCGGTGACTACTTGGCATCCGCGGCGGATGTCAATTGGGTGTGCCGCCGCCCCCAAGCCGCCCCGCGATCATCCCGAGCGCCCGCTCCAGCCGCTCGGCGTTGCCCGGCAGGTGCGGCCACGGGCTCGCCCCGGACGGGTGCGGCAGCGCGAAGAGCGGCCGGCCGTCGGCCAGCCGCAGCTCGCTCCCGACCGCGTCGTCCAGCCGCACGCCGGGGGCGAGCTCCTCGAGCGCGAGCGTCCCCACCGAGATCACGACCGGTGCGGGCACGAGCGCCAGCTCGCGCCGCAGCCACGGCACGCACTCGCGCACCATCGCGCCCGAGGGCCGCACGTCGCTCCCGCCGGGGCGCTTGCCCGGAAAGCAGCGCACGACGGCCGCGACGTAGAGCCGGCCGTAGAACGACTCCTCGTCGCCGAGCCCCGCAGGCGCGAGCCACTCGCGCAGCCGCCGTCCGGCCGGGCCGCTGAACGGCGTCAGGTTGTCACGCTCGCGGATCCCCGGCGCCTGGCCCACGAGGATCGCGTCGGCGTCGCGCGACCCGCTCACCACCGGCATCGACTCGACCCGGATGCCCGCCGCGACGCAGCGCCGGCACGGCCGCAGGGCGCGCTGGAGCGCGTCCAGATCGCCGATCCGCTCGCGCTCGTCCACCCTTGTAGTATCCGCGGCCGTGAACCGCGCCGGCGCAAACCCGTTCCCCTTTGCGGCCGACTACCAGTACTCGCAGTCGGTCGTCACGGACGGCGCGCTCGTGTTCACCGCCGGCCAGGGGGGCTTCGGCGACAACGGCGCCGTCGTCGACCCGGACGATGCCGAGGCCCAGATCCGCCAGGCGTTCGCCAACGTCGCCTCGGTGCTCGAGGCCGAGGGCGCATCGCTGCGCACGATCGTCAAGATGACCGTCTACCTGGCCGACGCGTCGCTCTACGACGACTTCAAACGCGTGCGCGGCGAGGTCTTCGCGCCGCCCTATCCGGCGTCGACGGCGATCGTCGCGGGCGGGTTCCTGTTCGACGGCATGCTGGTCGAGATCGACGCGGTCGCCCGCGTCAGGGAGGATCGCGTATGAGCGCCAGAAAGGTGTACCTGTCGACCGACATCGAGGGCACGGCCGGAATCGTCGACTGGAGCCAGGTGATCGGCCCGAGCCCGGAGTACGAGGTCGGGCGGCGGCTGCTGCTGGCCGAGGTGAACGCCGCCATCGACGGCGCGGCCGAGGCGGGCGCGACCGACTTCCTCGTGAACGACGCCCACGCCACGATGTTCAACCTGCCGCCCGCCGCCGTGCACGGCGAGGCCTCCTACCTGTCGGGCAAGCACAAGCCGCTCTACATGATGGAAGGCCTCGACGAGAGCTACGACGCCGCCTTCTTCATCGCCTACCACGGCTCGATCGGGCACGAACGGGCGATCCTCTCGCACACCTACAACCCGAGCGCGATCTGGGAGGTGAAGCTCAACGGCACGGTCGTCGGCGAGAGCGCCCTGAACGCGCTCGTCGCGCTTCACCACGGCGTTCCCGTCGCCCTGATCACCGGCGACCAGGCCACCGCCGACGAGGCGCGCACGTTCGCGCCGGCGATCGAGGCCGTCGTCGTCAAGCGGTCGGTGAGCCGCTTCGCCGCCGAGAGCGTGCACCCGCGCCAGGCGTGCGAGCTGATCCGCGCCGGGGCGACCGCGGCGCTGCGCCGGCTGGGCGAGATGGGGCCGCCGCAGATCACGCTGCCGGCGACGCTCGAGATCACGTTCCTCGTCGCCGACATGGCCGAGGCGGCGACGGCCATCCGCGGCGTCGAGCGCACATCCGATCGCACGATCGTGACGACGGGCGAGGACCCGCTCGCGCTCTACCGCACCTTCGTCACCATCGTCACCCTGACGCGAGGCTTGGGCGAGTGAGCGCCGCCGGGACGGTCGAGCGGCGCACCCTGCGCTTCGACGCGCCGGCGCTGCGCGACCTCGAGTGGCCGTGCTTCGAGGCCCGCGGAACGGCCGACGGCCCGCACCTGTGCATCATCGCCGGGATCCACGGCTGCGAGTACTCGTCGATCAAGGGCGCCGTCGAGGTGATGCGCGGGCTCGATGCGACCCGCCTGCGGGGTTCGGTGACGGCGGTGCCGATCGTGAACGTCGAGTCGTACCGCAACCGCACGCCGTTCGTCTCGCCGAGCGACGGCAAGAATCTGAACCGCTGCTTCCCGGGCGATCCGGACGGGACGTACTCCGACCAGCTCGCCCACCATGTCTTCACCGAGCTGATCTCGCCCGCCGACGCCCTGATCGACCTGCACGGCGGCGACCTGGTCGAGGCGCTCGAGCCCTTCACGCTCTACGACGGCTCGCCGGTCGAGGAGACGGCGCGGTCGATGGCGATCGCCTTCGGCCTGCCCTACGTCGTGCGCACCGAGCGCGAGGGCGCCCCGATCGCGGGCACGACGAGCGCCGCCGCGGCCGATGTCGGCGCGGCCGGGATCACCGCCGAGGTGGGCGGATGCGGGCTGCTCGAGGCTGACGCCGTGGCCGCGCACGTGCATGGCTGCATGAACGTGATGCGCTCGCTCGGGATGCTCGAGGGAGCGGTCGAGCCGGCGGCGCGGCCGCAGCGCTCGGTCGAGCGGTTCGTGTGGCTGCGCTGCCGCACGGCCGGGTGGTGGCAGCCGTCGGTGCGCGTCGGTGACGAGGTCGCGGCGGGCGGGCGGCTGGGTGCCGTGCTCGACCCGTTCGGCGACGAGCTCGAGGTGATCGAGGCGCCCGAGGCGGGCGTCCCGCTCTTCATCACATCGAGCCCGGCGGTTGCCGACGACGGACTGCTGCTGGGCCTGGGCGCCGGCATCTCGCCTCTCTGAATAGAACGGGCCAGGCCCCCGCTATTCAGCCGGCTGCATAACGGTGCCTGGCTCCGGTTATGCACGCGACAAGTTCCGCATCAGCGCGAGCACCATCGAGGGGCCTGTGCGATACGCGAAGGCCGTGACGTGCACGCCGTCCGAATACGTGCCCTCGACGTTCGCGAAGTCGTGCCAGATGAGCCACGAGACCTGATCAAGGCGGATGACGCGTGCCGGCGACCCAAGCGCGGCCAAGCCGGCACCGGCAGCGTCGCCGGGCCCGTATTCGCGTATGGCGATCGACCGCTTGCAATCCTGGGAGTAGTAAGTGAACCCGGCAGCATCCGGTCGTGGCCCACCCGCCATCTTGATCGGCCCCACGAGACCGTCGATCTGGTAGCCGGGAGGAGGTGCGGCTACCCGCACCGTGAACGCGTCGGCGTGGAGCTGGGCGAGGACATGCGCAGGCGTCCATGGGTATTGCCGGCAGAGCAGGCCGTTCGACCTTCCGTGCGCCAGTCGACCGAACACGACCAGGCCGGCGACGCCGAGCGCAAAGGCGGCCAGGACGAGCAGCAGCACGCGAGTCGTGCGGTCATGTAGCATCGTGACATCTCATCGGCCGGCGGCAGGGGTGCATAAAGGTGCCTGACACCGGTTATTCAGGGTGCGTACTGCACGGCGCGGAAGCGCCACGTCCCGGCCAGCCAGGCCGGCAGCACCTCCGCGAGCTCGGCCTCGAGATCGGAGCCGGCCATCGCGTCGACCACCCACCACGACACGAGTGCGTCCGCGCCGGGCGGCGAGCCGGCCTCGGGCGGGTCGATGTAGACGCAGCCGTAGAGCTCGGTCTCACCCGCATCGAGGACCGCATAGTTGAACGTCTCCTGGGCCGCGATCTCGACCTCGTGGCGGGCGAGGTCGTCCCGGTCCTGCTCGAACGTCATCGTCTCGGGCGGCCAGCCCCACGCGTCGCCGTACCGCGCCCAGAGGGAGGCGCGCGAGCCCATCACCGCCGGGTAGTCGATGTCGACGTCAGCCGCGCGGATCGGGCGCAGATGGTGCCCCGTGTCCAGATCGAGCCGCGCCGGCGTCGCGAAGCCTGCGGGCAGCCACGTCATCGCCAGCCGGACTCGATCAGCCCGCGCACCTCGGCGACGCCCGCATCCCACACGGCCTGCCAGTCGGCGTCCGGGCGGCCGTAGTCGCCGCCGTAGCAGCCGTCGCCGAGCAGCTCGCGCACGCCCGCGGGGTCGGAGACGCGCAGCGCGGCCCCGTCGACCGGCGGCTTGTGCCCCTCCGGGATCTCGACGCCCGCGACCCGCGTCCACGGGAAGCTCTCGAGCCACGATGCGTGCGACGCATCGCGGTCGATCGCCTGCACCACGGGCCACACCTTCGGGCCGTTCCACCAGCTGTGGAAGAGCACCTGGGCGTCGGCGTGGGCGCGCATGAAGTCGGGGCCGACGCCCGCGGCGGGCGAGTTGCCGCCGTGGCCGTTCACGATCAGGAAGCGGCGGAAGCCCTGCTCGTAGAGCGAGTCGAGGAGATCGCCCACAACCGCCATGTAGGTGGCCGGACGCAGGGTCGGGCTGCCCGGGTAGGCGGCGAAGTAGGGCGTCAGGCCGTACGGCAGCGACGGCAGGACGGGCACGCCCAGCGGCTCGGCCGCCTCGACGGCCACCCGCTCGGACAGGATCGTGTCGACGCCGAGCGAGAGGTAGCCGTGCTGCTCGGTCGACCCGAGCGGGAGCACCACGCGGTCGTCGCCGCGCAGGTACTCCTCGATCTGCATCCACGTGCGGTCGAAGACCCTCATCGCGGCGCAACTTTCTCATACGCGGCGGCCACCGACAGGAGCAGCGGCTCGTGGTCGGCCGGCGCCATCAGCTGGAGCGCGGCGGGCAGGCCGTGCTCGGCCGGACCGCAGCAGATGGTGACCGCGGGGATCCGGGTCAGGTTGCACGGCCCGGTGAAGCGCGCCTCGACGTCGCCCTCCGGCGTGCCGAACGGCGGATCCTCCGGGGGCGCGACGTAGGCCATCGTCGGCCCCACCAGGATGTCGGCCTGGGCGAACGCGCGCGCGAACGCCGCCGTAACGCGCTCCGCGTCTGCAAGCGCATCGCGGTACTCGGGGTCGGTGATCCGCGAGGCGAGGTCGAGCAGCGCACGGGTGCCCTCGCCGTACTTCTCGCCCTCGCTGCGGTAGCGGTCGGCGTGCACGTCCCATGCCTCGCGCAGCACGATCGTGCCGAGCGCCGCGTCGGCGACCTCGAGCTCGGGGATCGACACGTCGATGAGCTCGAACCCGAGCCCGGCGAGCGCGGCGAGCGCCTCGGTCACGCGCGCCCGCACCTGCGGATGCACGTCGGGGTCGTCGACCTGCTCGCGCACGACCCCAATCGTCACGCGCGCGGCGGGATCGAGCGGGCACGGCCGGCCCTGCAGCACGGCCAGGAGCCGGGCGGCGCCGGCGACGGTGCGGGCCATCGGCCCGATGCCGTCGCAGGTGCGGGCGAGCGGGAAATGCCCCGCTGACGGCACCGAGCCGGTGGTCGGCTTCACGCCGACGATCCCGCAGTAGGCCGCCGGGACGCGGATCGAGCCGCCGCAGTCTGTGCCGACGGCCAGATCGCACACGCCCGCGGCGACGAGAGCCGCCGACCCGCTCGACGACCCGCCCGCCGTACGGCTCGGATCGAGCGGGTTGTAGGTCATCCCGTAGGCCGGGTTGACGCTGCCGGCGCCGTATTCGAGCAGGTTCGTCTTGCAGAACACGTCGCCCGCGGCCGCCCGCACGCGCGCGACCGCATCGGCGTCGGCGGCCGCCGGCGACGGCACGGCGACGGTCGATGCGTTCGTGGTCACCTCGCCCGCGACGTCGATGTTGTCCTTGATCGCGATCGGCTCGCCGTGCAGCGGGCCGTCGGCCGCCCGCTCGGGCGCGCCGATCACGGCGATCACGGCGTTCAGCGGGCGGCCGAGCCGCTCCAGCCGCTCGTAGGCCGCGAGCAGCTCGAGGTTCGCGCGCTCGCACACCCGGCGGCCGTCCTCGATCGCGTGGATCAGCTCGGCCGTGCGGCGCGTGAGCGTGCCGTCGAGCGCTCCGAGCATCGAGTCGACCTCGGTCTTGCGGTGCCGGACGGCCAGGTCGCGGTAGATGCCCGAGTGCGTCTTGGCCGAGCCGCGGTTGAACTCGACCAGGCGGTCGATCGAGCCCTCGAGGTCGGCCGGGTCGAAGCCGTCGAACGGCTCGGGGACGCACGGCGCCGCGGCCAGCACCTCGTGCGCGAGCGCGAGATAGAGGGGGCGGTAGCGCGGCTCGGCCAGGGCGTCTGCGATCGAGAGGTCGGAGACCGCCGTTGCGAAGAGCATCGCGCCGTAGGCCTCCTTCGACCACAGGAAGCCGTGGATGTTGGCCGTCTGGCGGGCGTCGGCGATGTCTGCCACGAGCGCTCGCACCCGCGCCGTGTCGGCGCCGTCGAGCTCGCCGATCCAGAAGGCGGCGCGGTTGCCGCGCAGGATCCGGCCCGGCCCGATCACGTCGGCACCGAAGTTCACGAACGCGCCGACGACCCGCTCGCGGCCGACCGCGGCCGCGATCACGTCCTCGTTGAAGCCGTTCTGGAGCGAGACGACGAAGCCGTCGCGCGCGAGCAGCGGCGCCACCGTCGCCATCGCCGCCCCGGTGTGGTGCGCCTTCACCGCGAGCAGCACGGCTCCGAGGTCGCCGGGCAGGGCGTCGGGCGTCACCGCCGGCGCGCGCACGGTCAGCTGCTCGACGGGCCCCTCGATCCGCAGGCCGTCCGCATTGATGGCGGCCACATGCTCGGCGTCGGCGTCGCAGAGGAGCACGTCGTGGCCGTCGCGGACGAGCCCGGCGGCCACCGTGCCGCCGATCGCACCCGCCCCGATGACGGCATAGCGCATGGTCCGATCCTACCGCTGCGGCCCGGCGGAACCATGGATTCACACACATAGACGTCATCCGCTCCACGTGGGATACTGCTCGCCCCCCAGCTCGCAAGGAGCGCCGCATGAAGATCCCCAGTCCAGTCCTCGTGCTCGTCCTCGGTGCCGTCGCACTGGCGGCCGGCTGTGGCGGGGGGAGCGGCGGGAGTAGCGGCGGGTCTTCGGGCGGCGCCAGCGGCACGCCCCAGCACGGCGGTACGGTCGTGATCGACCGGTCGGCCGAGTCGGAGTCGATGGACAAGGAGAACGTCTTCGACAACGAGTCGATCTGGATCCTCGAGCAGATCATGCAGCCGCTGTACACGGTCTCGCCGAACGGCAAGGGCGTCGTGCCCTACCTGGCCAAGTCCTACACGCTGTCGCCGAACAAGATGACCTACACGTTCCACCTGCGTCCCGGGGTGAAGTTCTCGGACGGCAAGCTGATGACCTCGGCCGACGTGAAGTTCTCGATCGACCAGACCCGCAAGGCGGCCCAGGGCTGGGGCTACCTCGACGCGGCCATCAAGGACATCAAGACGCCCGACCCCGAGACGGTGGTCATCGACACGAAGTATCCGTGGGCGCCGTTCCTGGCCGACATCGCCCTGTTCGCGAACGGGATCATCCCCAACAACTACGACGGGCAGACGGCCAAGGAGTTCTACTCCCACCCGATCGGCACCGGCCCGTTCATGTGGGGCCACTGGCAGCACGGGGTCGAGATCGAGCTCAACCGCAACCCCCACTACTGGCAGAAGGGCCTGCCGTACCTCGACCACGTGATCTGGAAGACGGTCACCGACACGAACACGCGTGAGCTCCAGCTCGAGGGCGGCCAGGCGCAGGTCGACGAGTTCCCCGACTGGCAGACGGTCAACACGCTCAAGTCCACGCCGGGCGTGACCATGACGCTCTTCAACTCGACCCGCACCGACTACATGATGATGAACGAGCAGTACAAGCCGCTGGCCGACGTGCACGTGCGCCGCGCTATCAGCCTGGCGCTCGACCGCAACGCCATGATCAAGTCGGTGCTGTTCGGCCACGGCAAGGCGGCGAACTCGTTCATGCCGCCGCAGGTGCCCTACTACGACCCGAACTCTCCAGGCCTGCAGTACAACGTCTCGCAGGCCAAGCAGGAGATGGCCGCGTCGGCCTACCCGAAGGGCTTCACGGTCGACATGCTGATCGGGGCCGGCGTCGCCAACGAGAAGTCGATCGGCCAGATCGTCCAGGCCGAGCTCCAGAAGATCGGCATCAAGGTGGTCTTCAAGCCGACCGACCCGAGCATCGAGTTCCAGGACGAGCAGCAGTTCAAGTACCAGCTCGGCCTGAGCTACTGGACGATGGACATCGCCGATCCGGACGAGCTCGTGACCTTCGCGGTCGACCCCGGCTCGGGCGCCAAGTCGTTCTACACCGACTACAGCAACGCGAACGTGATCAAGTGGACGCACGAGGCGGAGCGCACGTTCAGCTCGTCCTCGCGCCAGAAGCTCTACTCCGAGATTCAGGCGCAGGCCGCGCACGACGCGTTCATGGCCTTCCTCTACTACTCGCCGTACGCGTACGCCTACTCGAACAAGGTGCACGGGTTCTACGTGTACCCGACCGGGAACTACCACATGGAGAACGTCTGGCTGTCCCACTAGCCCCGATCTGAGGCAGCGCAGAAAGACTCCGTGGACCGGTTCGCATACATCCTGCGCAGGCTCGTGCAAGCGGTCCCGGTGGTGCTCGGCGTCACCGTGCTCTGCTTCTTCATGATCCACCTCGTGCCGGGCGATCCGGCGCGGACGATGCTCGGCGTCCACGCGACGCCCAAGAAGATCGCGCTGCTCCATCACGAATGGGGGCTCGACCGGTCGCTGCCCGCGCAGTACGAGCTGTTCATGAAGCGGCTCGTGCACGGCAACCTCGGCGAGTCCCTGTTCTACAACGTGTCGGCCTGGTCGCTGATCTCGGGCCGGCTCCCGGTGACGCTGTGGCTGATCGGGTACGGCACCCTGCTCTCGATCCTGATCGCGATCCCGCTCGCCGTGCTCGCGGCGAGCCGCAAAGACGGCGCGCGCGACCAGATCGTGCGGGCCGTGCCGCTCGTCGGCCTCGGCTTCCCGCCGTTCTGGCTCGGGATCATGCTCCTGCTCGCCTTCGGCCTGCACCTGGGGCGGCTGTTCCCCGTCGGCGGATACGGCACCGGCGTCACCGGCCACCTCCACGCGATGTTCCTGCCGGCGCTCACGGTGGCGCTCGGGATCGCGCCGATCCTGATCCGCAGCCTGCGGGCGAGCCTGCTGCAGGTGCTCGAGTCCGACTACATCACGACCGCCCGGTCGAAGGGCATCTCCGAGACGCCGCGTGCTCCTGCGCCACGCCCTGCGAAACGCGGTCGTCCCGACGGTCAGCGTGCTCGGCGTGAACATCGGCTTCCTCGTCGGCGGCACCGTCATCATCGAGCAGGTGTTCGCGCTGCCCGGCATCGGCCAGCTGATGCTCAACTCGATCCTCCAGCGCGACTTCCCGGTCGTGCAGGGGGTGACGCTCGTCTTCGGCATCATGGTCGTGTTCGTCTACCTCGCGACCGACATCCTGCACTCGCTGCTCGACCCGAGGGTGAGGTTCGACTAGTGGAGGCGCGTAGATGACCATCGCCGTCGCCGAAGGCATCACCGACGCGCTTGCGACCGAGCACCGAAGCGGCTTCCGCCGCCGGTGGTACCGCACGCCGGCGTTCGTCGCCGGCATCCTGATCGTCGGCACGGTCATCGCCGTCGCGCTCGCCGCGCCCGCTGCTCACGAGCTACAGCCCCGAACCAGCAGGATCTGAACCACGTCCTGCAAGGCCCGTCGTCCAAGCACTGGCTCGGCACCGACCAGCTCGGCCGCGACGAGTTCTCGCGCCTGCTCTACGGCGCGCGGGTCGACCTGCGGGTGGCGTTCCTGGCGGTGCTCTTCCCGTTCTGCCTCGGCACCTTCCTCGGCTGCATCGCCGGCTACTACGGCCGCTTCCTCGACACGATCATCATGCGCCTCGTCGACGTCGTGGTCGCGTTCCCGTTCTATGTGCTGATCATCGCGCTCGTGTTCGTGCTCGGCCCGGGCGCGCGCAGCATCTACATCGCGATCACCCTGGTCGGCTGGGTGTCGTACGCCCGCATCGTCCGCGGCGAGATCCTGGTCGCCGAAACGCCAGGACTACGTGCTCGCCGCCCAGCGCGGCGGGGTTCCGCGACCTGCGCATCATCGCCCGCCACCTGCTCCCCAACGTGATCACCCAGGCGATCGTGTTCGCGATGTCCGACATCGTCCTCGACATCCTCGCGATCGTCACCCTCGGCTACCTCGGCCTCGGCATCCAGCCGCCGACGCCGGACTGGGGCGGCGATGATCGCCGACGGCCAGGCGTTCCTCACCACCAAGTGGGAGCTCTCGACGATCCCGGGCGTCGCCGTCATCCTCACCGCGCTCGGGCTGTCGCTGATCGGCGACGGGCTGGCCGACCTGCTGCGACCGGAATGACCGACGCCCCCATCCTCGATGTACGCGACCTCCGCGTCGAGATCCCGCTCAGCCGCGGCACCGTCCACGCGGTCGACGGCGTCGAGCTTCGCCCTGCGCCCCGGCGAGGCGCTCGGCCTCGTGGGCGAGTCCGGCTCGGGCAAGAGCATGACGCTGCGCGCGATCCTCGGGCTCCTGCCGAACCCCGGCCGGATCGTGAGCGGCGAGGTCATCTTCGAAGGGCAGGACCTGGCCTCGGCATCGGCCGGCCGCCTGCGCGAGGTCCGCGGAGCCGGCATCGGCATGATCTTCCAGGAGCCGATGACGGCGCTCAACCCGGTCATGCGCGTCGGCGACCAGATCGCCGAGGGGCCGCTCGCGCATCTCGGGCCAGAGCCGGTCGCAGGCGCGCGCGCGGGCGCTCGACCTGATGCGCAAGGTCGGCATCCCCGATCCCGAGCGGCGGTCGCGGGCCTACCCGCACGAGCTCTCGGGCGGCATGCGCCAGCGGGTGATGATCGCGATCGCCCTCGCCTGCGAGCCGCGGCTGCTGCTCTGCGACGAGCCCACAACGGCGCTCGACGTCACGATCCAGGATCAGATCCTGAAGCTGCTCGCTGGCCTGCGCCGCGACTTCGGTGTCAGCGTCGTCTTCGTCACGCACGACCTGGCCGTCGTCGCGCAGACCTGCGAGCGGGTCGCGGTCATGTACGCCGGCCAGGTGGTCGAGACGGGCACGGTCGACGAGGTGTTCCGGGCGCCGCGGCACCCCTACACGCTCGGCCTGCTGCGGTCGGTGCCGCGCTTCGACCTCAAGCGCCAGACGCTCGACTCCATCCCGGGTCAGCCGCCCGACCTGGTGCTTCCGCCTCCCGGCTGCCGGTTCCATCCGCGCTGCCGGTTCGCCCAGGATGACTGCCTGACGGGCGAGTTCCCGCTGCGGCCCCTGGGCGCGGGCAGCGGCCGGGCGACCGCCTGCATCCACGACGACGTCTGCGTCGCCGACGTGAGCCGAGACCCGGTGATCGCCAATGCCTGAGGCGCCGCTGCTCGAGGTGCGCGACATGCGCATGCAGTTCGTCCTCTCCGACTCGATGCTGCGCCGTGCCCGCCGGTTGACGCCCGAGGTGCTGCGCGCCGTCGACGGCGTCGACCTGCAGCTCGCCCGCGGCGAGGCGCTTGGGCTCGTCGGCGAGTCGGGCTGCGGCAAGTCGACCCTCGGCCGGTGCATCGTCGGCCTCTACGAGCCGACCGGCGGCGAGATCCGCTACGAGGGCGAGCGGCTGCCCGTGCGGCGGTCACGCTCGCAGCGGCGGCGGATGCAGATGGTGTTCCAGGATCCGTACTCGTCGCTCAACCCGCGCATGACGGTGCGGCAGGTGCTGTCGGAGCTCCTGCGCGTGCACAACATGGTGCCGCGCAAGGCCGTGGACGAGCGCTGCCGCGAGCTGATCGACCTCGTCGGACTCGGCCCGCGCGCGCTCGACGCCCACCCGCGCAACTTCTCGGGCGGCCAGCGCCAGCGGGTGTCGATCGCCCGGGCCCTGGCGCTCGAGCCGGAGCTCCTGGTCGCCGACGAGCCGGTGTCGGCCCTCGACGTGTCGGTGCAGGCCACGGTGCTGAACCTGCTCGACGACCTGCGCTCAAAGCTCGGCCTGACGATGCTCTTCATCGCCCACAACATGGCCGTCGTGCGCCACGTGTGCGACCGGGTCGCGGTGATGTACCTGGGCCGGATCGTCGAGACGGCGCCCACCGAGGAGCTGTTCTCGAACCCTCGCCACCCCTACACGCAGGGGCTGCTGAAGGCCGTGCCCCGGCTCGTGCCCGGGCACCAGAGCGAGGCGGCGGCGATGGAAGGCGACCCGCCGAGCCCGATCAACGTCCCGTCCGGCTGCCGGTTCCACACCCGCTGCCCGATCGCCCAGGAGATCTGCCACACCGACGATCCGACGCTGGCGGCAAACGGCGGCGGGCACCTGGCCGCCTGCCACTTCGCCTGGACGACCGCGCCGCCGGCGCACGTGCCCGAGGTGATCGCCGAGGCCGAGGCGGCCGACTGACGCGCCAAAGGGGTCAGACCCCTTTTGGTGCGGTGGCGACGAGCTCGGCGAGGCGGTCGTGCGGGATGCCGTATGCCGTGCCGCCATGACCCTCCATCGTGCGGCCGGCGACGAGCGCGTTCACGATCGCCTCCTCGGTCGCCTCCACCACGGCATAGAACAGTCCGTCGAGCGCCGCCGCAGGCACGGCGCGCAGGCCGACAGGCTCCGAGGCGACGCCGTCGTCGGCGAGCGCGCGCAGGCCGCGGTTGCCGGTGGCGAAGGCCAGCATCAGGTCGCCGCTGCCGTTCTCGCCGGCACCGCCGGTGCGGCCGACGCCGAGCGCCGAGCGCTGGGCGAGGCGCGTGCACTGGCCGGGGAGGAGCGGCGCGTCGGTGGCCACGATGACGATTATCGAGCCGCGCGCGTCGCGCGGGCCGGCGCGCGGGTCGGGCACCTCGTCCGCGTCGATGAGCTTGCCGACGGGCACGCCGGCGACGGTCAGCCGGGCGCGGGTGCCGTGGTTGGCCTGCACGAGGACGCCGACTGTGTGACCGCCGACGACGCGCGACGACGTGCCGATCCCGCCCTTGAACCCATGGCAGACCATGCCGGTGCCGCTGCCGACGCCACCCTCGGCGATGGGTCCGCCCGCTGCCGCGATGAGCGCCGCGTGCACGTGCTCGGCCGTCACGTGCATGCCGTTGATGTCGTTCATGTCGCCGTCGTAGGTCTCACCAACGACGGGCAGGTACCAGCGGATCTCGCCCGGCGGAAGCGTGGCGACGGCGTCGGCGATCAACGCGTCGCGGACGACGCCGACGGAGTGCGTGTTCGTGAGGCCGATGTTCGTGGTGAGCAGACCCGACTCGCGGATCCACTCCAGGCCTGTGAGCTCGCCGTTTCCGTTCAGGCGATGGGCGCCGGCGAACGCCGGCTGCTCCCACGGGTCGTCGGCGCCGGGGACGATGACCGTCACGCCGGTGCGGATCGGGCCCTCGCCGACACGCAGCGGGCCGTCGCCCGAGATCAGCGTCGTGTGGCCGACGCGCACACCGGCGACGTCGGTGATCGCGTTGGCCGGCCCCGGCGGCACGTCGCCGATGACGATGCCGAGGTCACGCGCTCTGATCGTTTCTGTGGGCATCGGCGGTGCCATACTACGGCCGGAGGGAGCCATGCGAGCGCACCGGCGAAGCTGTGAGTGGTTCGGGATCTGGTCGTCGGTCGGATTCGGCCTTGTCCTCGTGTTCGTGGGCATCTTCAGCATCGGCCCGTTCCTGCTCCCGGTCGTGACCCTGCTGCTCGGCGTCGCCGCGTGCCGCAGCCCGGCGCCGGGCGGATCGCCGCGGGCCTCGCGGTCGCGGTTGCGGGGATCGCGGCCGGCCTTGAGGTCTCGGTCTGGGCCTTCCTCGTCACGCCCCTCGTGACGCTTGCGGTCGGCCTCGGCCCCGCGCCACCGCGCGGCGTCACGGACATGCTGCGAGTCGGCGCGATCGGGGCGGTCATCGCCGCCTGCGCCGTCGCCGCGGTCAGCGCATCGCCGGCGCCGGACACGGTGCTCGCGGTCGCGCCGCCGCCGCTGGTCGCGTTCGCCCTTGCCGCAGCCGGCCGCCTGGACGTCGAGCTCACGGGTGCGATCGCAGGCGCCGGGACGGCCGGCGTGCTGCTGGGCGGCCCGCCGGCATGCCTGCTCCTGATCGCGGCGGGCCTCGCCGCCTTCCCGCTCATGCGCGCGTCCGCCGGAACCCGGCCGCTGCCGCGGTAGCCGGCGTCCGAACGGCCAATTGGCCGTTCGAGCGGATGCCAATTGGCCGCAGCCTCATAGGCACGCCGAGACGCGCCTGGATCCGTGGGTCCACGGCTGACCGCCGCCCCACGCTCTACCGTTTCGCCGATGCCGACCCGCCCGACCGTCGCCGACTTCGACGCCCACATCCAGCGCCTGTGCGACGCCCACGGCGTCGAGCGGCGCGTCGGCGGCCGCGCGATCGCCTACCGGCGCGGCCCGGCCGGGCGCCGGCTGCCGGGCATCCGCGTCCCGCCCATCCGAAGCCAGATCACCTATGCCGTCGCCCTGCACGAGCTCGGTCATCTGCTCGGCCCCGGCCGCTCCGGCACCCGGCTCGAGAAGGAGGCCGCGGCCTGGCGCTGGGCGCTCGCGCACTCGATGGTCGAGCTCACCGACCACACCCGCCGAAGCGCCGGCCGGCGCCTGCGCTCCTACGTGATCTGGGCCGAGCACCGCCAGCATCGCAAGCGGCCGCCGCGCATCCCGGCGGCGGGGTCGCCCTTCTGGGCGCTGCTCGCCGAGCTCGAGGCCTGAGGGGCCGCGCCGCTTCATCAGGGGCTGCAAACCGGCCGCCGGTACACTCGCGCGATGTATGACCGCTCCCCGGTGGGCGTCGGCCTGCGCGCCGTCGCCTATATCCTCGACTCGCTCGTCCTCGCGCTCACGATCCTGCTCGTCGGCGCGGCCTCGGGCGGGATCAAGGCCGACACCGGCCGGCGCCTGCTCGACAATCCGAACACGGGCGCGCTCCTCCTGTTCACCGCCGCGAGCCTCGTCTACTTCGGCGGCCTTGAGTGGGCCTGGGGAGCGACGGTCGGCAAGCGGATCCTCGGGCTGCGGGTGGTGATGGTCGACGGAACGGGCCCGACCGGCCGGGCGATCCTCGTGCGCACCATCTGCCGCCTGATCGACGGCCTCTTCCTGTACGCCATCGCCGCCGTCCTCATCTGGGCGTCGCCGCGGCGCCAGCGCCTCGGCGATCGCTGGGGCGGAACGACGGTCGTGCGCGGCCGGCGCGGCCGCTCGTGACACCCGCGGGGGCGTGACTGTGGGCGGGGTGCCATGGCCAGTCGCCCGTACATCGCGGTACGATTTGGGTACGTAGGCGGAAGGGAGGTGATGGGAATGGCGAAGACCCTGACCCGGCTGACCGAGCCGCTGGTGCGCGAGAACGGGGAGCTGCGCCCGGCGACCTGGGACGAGGCGCTCGACCGCGCCGCGGACGGGTTCCGCGCCGCGGTCGCGGCGGGCGGCCCGAACGCGTTCGGCATGTTCAGCTGCTCGAAGGCGACCAACGAGGTGAACTTCATGGCGCAGAAGTTCGCGCGCGTCGCGATCGGCACGAACAACATCGACAGCTGCAACCGGACCTGACACGCTCCCAGCGTCGTCGGTCTGGCGACGGTGTTCGGAGCGGGCGGCGGCACCAGCTCGTACCAGGAGATCGAGGAGACCGACGTGATCTTCCTGTGGGGCTCGAACGCCCGCGAAACCCATCCGATCTTCTTCCATCACGTGCTGAAGGGCGTGCACAACGGCGCGCGCCTGTACGTCGTCGACCCGCGCCGCACCGGCTCGGCGCAGTGGGCCGACGGCTGGCTCGGCATCGACGTCGGCACCGACATCGCGCTCTCGAACACGATGGCGCGCGAGATCATCCACGCGGGCCTGCACAACCGCGAGTTCATCGAGCGCGCGACGACCGGCTTCGAGGAGTACGCGGCGACGCGTCGAGCAGTGGACGCTCGAGCGCGGCGAGCGCGAGACCGGCGTGCCGGCCGACCTGATCCGCGAGGCTCGCGCCACGCCTACGCGACGCGCCGACCGCGCGATGATCTGCTGGACGCTCGGCATCACCGAGCACCACAACGCGGTCGACAACGTCTTCTGCCTGATCAACCTCGCCCTGCTGACCGGCCACGTCGGCCGCTACGGCTCGGGCCTGAACCCGCTGCGCGGCCAGAACAACGTGCAGGGCGGCGGCGACATGGGCGCGATCCCCAACAAGCTGCCCGGCTTCCAGGACATCGAGTCCGACCACGCCGCCCGCGCGCGCTACGAGCAGGCCTGGGGCGTCACGATCCAGCCCAAGTACGGCTGGCACCTGACCCAGATGTTCGAGGCGATGGAGCGCGGCGAGCTGCAGCGCGCTGTACGTGATCGGCGAGAACCCGGCCCAGTCCGAGGCCGACGCCAAGCACACGCACGCAGCTGCTCGAGGGCCTCGACCACCTCGTCGTGCAGGACATCTTCCTGACCAAGACCGCCGAGATGGCCGACGTCGTGCTGCCCGCATCGGCCAGCTGGTGCGAGTCCGAGGGCACCGTCACGAACAGCGAGCGGCGCGTCCAGCGCGTGCGCAAGGCGCTCGACCCGCCCGGCCAGGCGCGCGACGACATCGAGATCATCTGCGAGCATCGCGCGCCGGCTGGGCCACGACTGGGGCTACTCGACCGCCGAGGAGGTCTGGGACGAGCTGCGCTCGCTCTCGCCGATGCACGCGCGGCATGAGCTACGCGCGGCTCGAAGAGCTCGGCGGCATCCAGTGGCCGTGCTCCGACGAGAACGACCCCGGCGCAGCAGTTCCTGCACGGCCGGCTGTGGGACGAGCCGCGTCGAGGGCGCCGCGGGCGCCGTTCAACGTCGTCGTGCACGAGCTGCCGGTCGACGAGCTCTCCGACGAGTTCCCGATCCGGCTGACCACCGGCCGCCGGCTCGACTCCTACAACACCGGCGTGCAGAGCGGCGGCTACACCTCGCCGCTGCGGCGGGGCGAGTCGCTCGACCTCTCGCCCGAGGACTGCGAGCGCCTCGAGCGTCGAGGAGGGCGAGCGCGTCGCGTCACCTCGCGGCGCGGCTCGGTGACGGCGCCGGTGCGCATCGACCCCACTCTGCGGCCCGGTCTCGCCTTCATGACGCTGCACTTCCCCGACGAGGTCGAGACGAACGTCCTCACCATCGACGCGACCGATCCGAAGTCGGGCACGGCCGAGTTCAAGGCCAGCGCCATCCGGGTCGAGAAGCTCCCCGTCGCAGCCTGCCGAGGCCCGCAACGGGCCGGGTCGCGGCTTCCCGCCAGATAGTGGATCTTCGGCTCGACGGATCAGTCGGCCACGGCGGTCGGAGCGCCAGGCGGTCGACGCCGTGCTCGGCCCGCCCGAGTCCGCCTGGGTCGGCGCGGCCCGCTCGGAGGCCGACGGCCACTTCGCCCGCGGCGGCCACGCCGCGCGCGCGACAGCGCCACCTGCTGCTGCCGACGCTCCACGCGGTGCAGGCGCGGGTGGGCTGGATCAGCCCGGCGGCGCTCGGCTACGTCTGCCGGCGGCTGACGATCCCGCCGGCCGAGGCCTACGGCGTCGCCAGCTTCTACGCCCTGTTCGCGCTCGAGCCGCGGCCGCCGGTCGTCGCGCACGTGTGCACCGACATCGCCTGCATGTGCCGCGGCGGCGAACGAGCTCGTCGCCGAGCTCGAGCGCACCGTCGGACCGGCGGGCGAGCACCCCGGAAACGGCCGCGCGATCTGGCTCGAGAGCCCCTGCCTGGGCCTGTGCGAGCGCGCTCCGGCGGTGCTGGTGACCGCGGCCGGCGAGGAGCCCGCCGAGCGCTCGATCGCACCCGCGACGGCTGCCGAGATCGCCGACGCGCTGGCCGGCCGGCTGCCCGACCCGATGGTGCCCGATCCCGTGGCGCAGCAGGGCTCGGAGCGACGCTGCGGCTCCTGCGTCGCGTCGGCATCGTCGACCCCGAGAGCCTCGACAGCTACCGCATCGCACGGCGGCTACGAGGCGCTGCGGCGCGCATTCGAGCTCGGGCAGGCCGGCGTGATCCGCGAGGTGACCGAGTCCAAGCTGCTCGGCCGCGGCGGCGCGGCCTTCCCGACCGGGCGCAAGTGGGACGCGGTCGCCCGCAAGCCGGTGCCGCCCGCACTACCTGGTGTGCAACGCCGACGAGTCCGAGCCGGGCACGTTCAAGGACCGGATCGTGATCGAGCACGACCCGTTCGCGCTGATCGAGGCGATGACCATCGCTGGCGTATGCGACCGGCTCCGAGCACGGCTACCTCTACCTGCGCGGCGAGTACCCGCTCGCGTGGGAGCGGCTCGTGCAACGCTGTCACCGAGGCGCGCACGCCACGGCTTCCTGGGCGACGACGTCATGGGCTCAGGGCCTGCGCTTCGACATCGAGCTGCGCAAGGGGGCGGGCGCCTACATCTGCGGCGAGGAGACGGCGCTCTTCAACTCGATCGAGGGCTTCCGCGGCGAGCCGCGCAACAAGCCGCCGTTCCCGGTCGACGTCGGGCCTGTTCCGGAAGCCGACCGTCGTGAACAACGTCGAGACGCCTGATCAACGTGCTCGACATCGTGCTCGAGGGCGGCGGCGCACTTCGCCGAGATCGGCACCGAGCAGTCGACCGGCACGCGCCTGTTCTGCCGTCTCGGGCTGCGTCGAGCGGCCGGGCCTCTACGAGGCGCCGTTCGGGATCACGCTGCGCGAGGTGATCGAGCATGGCGGGCGGCGTCGCCGGCGGGCGCGAGCTGAAGGCGGTGCTCCTCGGCGGCGCCGCCGGCGGCGTTCGTCGGGCCCGACCTGCTCGACCTCGAGCTCTCGTTCGAGGCCACGCGCGCAGCGGGAGCGACGCTCGGCTCGGGCGTGATCATGGTGTTCGACGATACCGTCGACCTCGTGCCGATCCTGCTCCGCATCGCGGCCTTCTTCCGCGACGAGTCCTGCGGCCAGTGCGTGCCCTGCCGGGTCGGCACCGTGCGCCAGCAGGAGGCGCTGCTGCGGCTCGCGATCGGACCGGCCGCGGGGCACGGTCGCGGACGAGCTCGCGCTGCTGGACGAGATCGCCCAGGCGATGCGCGACGCCTCGATCTGCGGCCTCGGCCAGACCGCGGCCAGCGCGATCGAGTCCGCGATCCGCGAGCCTGCGGCCGTTCGCCGAGGCGGGCGTCGCATGAGCGCCGTGCCTGTCAGCAGTGCGCCGCACCGTCGAGCTCGAGATCGACGGCGAGGCGGTGCGGCGTCGCGAGGGCGAGACGATCCTCGACGCCTGCCGGCGCGCAGGGCCTGGACATCCCGACCCTCTGCTACGGCGAGACGCTCACGCCGGTGAACGCCTGCCGCGTCTGCATGGTCGAGGTCGAGGGCTCGCGCGTGCTCGTGCCGTCGTGCGCGCGCAAGGCCGAGGACGGGCATGGTGGTGCAGCACGGCGTCCGAGCGCGTCCGCCACAGCCGCAAGATGGTGCTCGAGTTCCTGGGCTCGAGCGTCGACCTCTCGACGACGCCGAGACGTCGGACGGCTGGATCGGCCGAGTACGGGGCGCAGCCGCGAGCGCTACGGCCCGCCGGCGCCGCCCGCGCCGGCCGGCGTCCGCGATCACGCCCGCGCCGGCCATCACCACGCCGGCGACGGTCAGACCGCGGCCACCGTCGCCCAGCCGGTCAAGGTCGACAACGAGCTCTACGTGCGCGACTACGCGAAGTGCATCCTCTGTTACAAGTGCGTCGAGGGCTGCGGCACCGACTGGCAGAACACGTTTGCCATCGCCGTCGCCGGACGCGGGTTCGACGCCCGCATCGCGACCGAGTTCGCCGCGCCGCTGCCCGACTCGGCCTGCGTCTACTGCGGCAACTGCATCGCCGTCTGCCCGACGGGCGCGCTGATGTTCAAGAGCGAGCACGACCATGCGCGCGGCGGGCACCTGGGACGAGTCGGCGCAGACGCATGACCGAGACGATCTGCCCCTACTGCGGCGTCGGCTGCAGCCTGAGCTGCACGTGCAGGACAACAAGATCGTCAAGGTCACCTCGCCGCTCGACCACGACGTCACGCACGGCAACCTCTGCATCAAGGGCCGCTTCGGCTTCCAGTACGTGCAGAACCGCAAGCCTGAATAAATCGGGCCTGGCCCGTGTTATTCAGTGATGCGCCCGGGGTGGGTGTAGATGTTGAATCGGCTGCCGCGCAGGAAGCCGACGAGCGTCATCCCGAACCGGCGGCCGGTGTCGACCGCGAGGCTTGACGGCGCCGAGACGGCGCACACGATCGGGATGCCGGCCACGGCGGCCTTCTGCACGATCTCGAAGCTCAGCCGGCCCGACACCATCAGCACGCGGTCGGACAGGGGCAGCTCGCCGGCGAGCAGCGCCCGGCCGACCAGCTTGTCGACGGCGTTGTGCCGGCCCACGTCCTCGCGCAGCTCGAGCAGCTCCCCGGAGGTGTCGAAGAGGCCGGCGGCGTGCAGCCCGCCGGTGCGCTCGAAGACCTGCTGGGCCGCGCGCAGGCGGTCGGGCAACGCGACGACGACCGACTCGGCCACGTCGGGCCCCTCGGCCACCGGGGCGCAGCGCACCGCGATCGAGTCGAGCGACGCCTTCCCGCACACGCCGCAGCTCGACGTCGTGTAGAAGTTGCGCTGCAGGAGGTCGGCGTCATAAGGCCGGCTCAGGTCGACCGTGACGACGTTGTACATCTGCTCCTCGCGCGGCACCGAGCAGTAGCGCACCGTGGTCACGTCGCGCGTGCCGCCGATGATGCCCTCGGTGAAGAGGAAGCCGGCGGCGAGCTCGAAGTCGCTGCCCGGCGTGCGCATCGTCACGGCCACGCGGCGCTGCTCCATCCCGGGCGCATCGACACGGATCTCCATCGGCTCCTCGGTGGCGAGGGCATCGGCGGTGCGGCGGCGGCCGTCGCCGAGGTCGACCGCGGTCAGCCGTGTGCGGGTGACGGTGCCTGCGCGGGCCGGAAGGCTCATGCAGTCAGTGTATGCGGCGGGTGCCGCTAGAGCTCGGGCGGCGGCTCGTCCAGGCTGGTCTGCCGGGCGCGGCTGTAGAGGTCGATGTTCGGGCCGCGGCGCGACCCGCCGATCGTCGTGGACGACTGGATCATCCACACGGTCAGGAGCACGCCCACGGCGGTCAGTCCCAGCCCGAGCAGCGGCGAGACGCCGGCGAGCAGCGTCCACGACGAGTACCCGTGCGAGTCGAGCGCGGCGCGCATGAACAGGGCCGACCCGACGAACGGCACCATCTCACCCACGAACGACGCCAGCACCGCGGTGCCGATCGCGACGGTGCACCCGGACAGGTACGGGAGCAGGAGGGCCGTCACCACGCCGGTCACGGCGGCGCCCGCACACGCGATCACGAGGGAGTACGTGAGCGTCGTCGACTGCGACAGGCCGCTGCCCGCCGAATGTGCGAACAGCACGCTCGCGAGCACGACGCCCGCGAAGAAACCGGTCACGACGCCACCGACGATCCGCCCCACGATCACCGTCACCCACACCGGCAGGTCCATCATTCGCCTCCAGTTGTTGCCACGAGGCGAATATCGGCGGGAGCCGCCGGTGACTCAACCCTCAGCGCGGATCGTCGCGGTCGACGTTCCAGTGCCGGGCGGCCGCCACGATCCAGGTGTCGCCGTCGGGCCGTGGGCTCATCCCGAAGCGGGTGATCGCGCGCTGGCCGCCCTCGTGGTCGCCGTAGAGCACGTCGATCGTGACGGCGTCGCGGCGCTCGATCGCCGCCGCCGCCTCGGCGAACGCCTGGCTCGCGGCGTCGCGGAAGACCCCCTGCCAGAAGCCCACTTCGCCCACCGGGAGGTAGATGTCGCGCGTCAGGCGGTTGAACTCCTCGAGCGGCGGCGCCTCTGCGTCGGCGCCGGTCTGGCGCTGCGGCCAGAAGCGCCAGCCGTGCAGCACCGCGATGCCGTTGCCGACGTTTCGCAGCGACATGGCCAGGTAGATCGCCTCCGGTGTGACGTCCGCCTTTCCGCTGCCGCCGGGGACCATCATCCAGTGGTTGTCGGCGAACCCGACCTTGATCGGCGGGTCCTCCAGGTGCGAGTGCATCAGCACGGGCCGGATGCCGGCCATCAGCGATCGCTCGGCCACGCGGGCCGAGCGGCTCCCCGAGCGCACCGACGAGAACGTCGCCACCGCCAGAACCAGCGTCCCGCCCGCCGTCGCAAGCGACGAGATTGTCACCCAGTCGGCCATTGCCGGCCGAGTCTAGCGATGCCGTCAGGCGGTGACGGGCTCGACGCTCTGCACCGGCCGCCAGCGGCCCTCGAGCTCGTGCATGCGCTTGAAGCTCGCGAGGAACGCGCCCCAGCCGACGTTGTAGCCGCCCGCCGAGCGGGCGTCGGTGAAGCCGCTGTGGACGAGGGTCAGCCGCGTACGGCCCCCGGAGTCCTCGAGCTCCCACGTGACGACGGTGTCGGGGTCGCCGGGCCGGCGCCACGAGTACGCCAGCCGCCGCTCCGGCTCGAGCGCGAGGATCCGCATCGGGCCGTGATCCCAGCCGAAGTCGTAGACGCCGCCGACCTGCGGCTCAACCGTTGCGCGCGCGGCGATCCAGCGATCGAGCTGTGCCGGCTCGATCAGCGAGCGCCACACCTGCTCCGCCGGGGCGTCGATGTCGACCGCACCATCGACGCTGGTTCCCGGCGGCCGCGTCAGGTCGACGCGGGGCGCGAGGCCGCGGCCCTCGGCGAAGCTCGCCAGGTTGTCGAGCGTCAGGTGCCACCAGTCGCGCACCGACGGCTCGGCGCCCTCACGCGCTCGCACGCCGGCGTGGGTCAGGGTGAGCGTGCTGGCGTCGCCGTCGGGCTCCAGGGCGATCCGCACGTCGGTGTCGAGCCCGTCGAGGCGCCACACGAATCGCAGCCGCCGGGCCTCGTCGGCGCTCAGAAGCCGCTGGCGCGCTCGCTCCTTGCCGGGCACCGTCGGCCCGGAGAACTCGTACCGGCCGGCCTTCAGATCGACGTCCGCGTCGTCCGCGAGCCATTCGCACATGGCGGCGGGCTCGGTCAGCGCCTCGAACACGGTCGCAGGCGCGGCCTCGATGCGGTGCGCGAGGGCATATGTCACGGTCTCGGTCACTGTGGGTCTCCCTTCGGATAGCAGGCGAGCGCGAGGGCGAACGGCTCGCCTTCGCCGCCGCCGTGCCGCTCGAGCAGCGCCTCGAACGTCGCTTGCAGGTCGCGCAGGAAGGCGTCGCGGCGATCGGGCGCGAGCATCACCTCGCCCGTCAGCCCGAGCGAGGGTGTCTCGGTGCCGTGCTGCGCCAGCTCGGCGACGTCGCCGGCGAGCTGCTCGGCCAGGTCGAGCAGGAATCCGAGGCTGAACGCGTCGCGGGCGCGCCGGGGGCCGCCGAGCTCGCCGACGAGCCGGGGCGAGAGCCAGTAGGCCCGGGCGCGCGCCCGGTAGATGCCCTCGGCGATGCCGCGGACGCGCCGCTCGCGCACGCGCTCCACCAGTCCCGCGGCCTCCAGCTTCTTCACGTGGTAGTAGACCCGCTGGGGCGACTCACCGAGCTCGGCGGCGAGCTCGGTACACGTGCGCTCCTCGGCCAGACGCTTGAGCAGGTCGACGCGACGAGGCTTCAGGAGCGTCTCGGCCTGGTCGACGCGCTCGAGGTAGAGGACATCCTGCATTGCAAATCTGATTTTGTACGTAAAGATCTGATTTGTCAAACGCGCACGCCCCGGGCCGATCTCATGAGGTGATGGACCGCAGCTGGCATCACACGCTCGTCGCACCCTTCAAGGAGGACGGCGCCGGCGTCCAGCGCGTGTCAGCGGCGGCGCTCCTGGGAACGCTCGCGCCGGTCGGCCTCGCGGCTGCCTGGCTCGCCCATCCGCACACACGGCCGGCGCTCACGCTGCTCGTGAGCTCCGCGGTGCTGCTCCTCATCGCCGGGCGCTGCCTGGTCAAGCGGCCGGTTCCCGGCTGGGTGTGGGCGGTCCAGGTGCTCGCCGTGCCGGCGTGGTGGTATGCGCTGCAGCTGGACGTGGCCCGCCCGCCGAACGCCTACCTGGTGCTGATGCTCGTGCTCCCCGTCGGCTGGGTGGGCTCGTGGCTCTCGTTGCGCATGACGGCGCTCGCCATCGCGCTCGAATCGGCCGCGCTCGCGGCGGCCACGCTCCGTGGCGGCGTCGCCGGCGCGAGCGTGCTCGAGACGGTTGTCGGGATCATCGCGCTCGCCGTGGTCGGGCTGATGGGGTACAGCCAGATCGTGGCCCTCCGCGAGACGCGCACGGCCGCCGAGGCCGACGCCTACACCGACCCCCTCACCGGCGCGCGCTCGCGGCGCTACGGCCTCGTCCGGCTCGAGGCCGAGCTCGGCCGCGAGCGGATGCGCGGCCCTGAGCGCCCGGCGCTCGTCATGCTCGACATCGACCACTTCAAGCTTGTGAACGATGTGCACGGGCACCCGGTCGGGGACGAGGTCATGCGAGAGCTCGTCCGCCGGGTGCGCACGACGCTGCGCGCCGGTGACGAGCTGATCCGCTGGGGCGGCGAGGAGTTCCTGATCCTGCTGCCGCACACGGCCGACGCCGACTTCGCGATGACGATCGCCGAGCGCGTCCGCTCCGCCGCCGCGGAGCGGCCGTTCGCAACGACCGCCGGCGCGATCCCGATCACCGTCTCGGCCGGGGTGGCGCTGGTGACTGACGCGGGCGAGACGGCCGAGACCGTGATCGCACGTACGGACGCCGCGCTCTACGCCGCCAAGCGGGGCGGACGCAACTGCGTCTGGGCGGCCCGCCGCCCGACGCCCGCGGCGGCCTAGCCGGCGAGCTCCCGCACCTCGGCGGGTGTGACGTCGGTCGTGCGGCCGCCGGCGTACTCCTCGGCGATCCGCTCCGCGACGGCCGCCACCACCGGGTCGCGCTTGTCGCGGCCGAGCACCCAGGCCACCCCGGCCGCGCCGGAGCGGTCGTTCAGGGCCACGTCAGCCGCGCGGCCGACGAGCGCGGGGTCGAACGGGAGGTAGATCTCGGGATCCTTCAGCAGCCCGTCGATGTGGACGCCCGCACGGGTCAGGAACGCGTCGGCGCCGATCACGGGACGGCGGGCGGCGACGGGCGCGCCGGCGGCCGCGAGCGCCTGGGGCAGCTCGCCGAGCGCCGAGAGGTCGAGCCCACACCCTGGATCGATGCCGGCCAGCTCGAGAGCCGCGAGCTCGATCGGCTCGTTGCCGGTGCGCTCGCCGATCCCGCCCAGCGTCGCGTTCACGGCCGCGCAGCCCGCGAGCCACGCGGCGGTGGCGTTCGCGTGCACCTTGCCCAGGTCGTCGTGGCCGTGCCACTCCAGGTCGTCGGGGGCGATGCCCGCCGACGCGATCAGGGCCTCGACGAGCCGGGGCACGCTGCGCGGCAGCGCGGCCTCCCGCCAGGGCAGGCCCAGGCCGAGCGTGTCGCACAGGCGCAGCTTGACCGGGACGCCCCGTTGCCTGCCGAGCTCGGCCAGCGCGCATGCGAGCGGCAGGACGAACCCGTCGAGGTCGGCGCGGGTGACGTCCTCGAGGTGCACGCGCGGGCGGATGCCCGCGTCGATCACGGCCCGGACGAGGTCGATGTAGCGGTCGAACGCCTCCTGCCGCGTCCAGCCGAGCTTGCCGTAGATGTGGTGGTCGGACGCCGAGCACAGGATGCCGGTCTCGGCGACGCCTGCGGCCTGGACGAGGTGCAGGTCGCGGGCGTCGGCCCGGATCCAGGCCGTCGGCTCGGGGAAGCGCGCTCCGGTCTCGCGGATCGCCTCGAGCAGGGCGCGGTCGCGGTCGGCGTAGAGGAAGAGCTCGGTCTGGGCGATGCGCCCGCTGCCGGCGTCGAGGGCTGCCAGGACGCGGTGCAGGCCGAGCGCCGCAGCGAGCGTGAACGGCTCGCCGGCCTGCTGGCCGTCGCGGAACGTCGTGTCGGTGATGCGCAGGCGCACGCCGGCCGGGCCTGCGGCCAGCCGCGGCGCCTCGCCCTCGGGGTACACGCCGCGATGGCGGTTCGGTGCGCGAGTATTATTGATTTGTCTTGACATAGATTGATTTGTGATGATAGCACCGTCGCCCATGCCGCCGCCCCGTACACTGAGCCGATGCCCGTGATGGTCGAGGGAATCGAGTACCTGACCGCCGATGAGGCCGCCGCGGTGCTCGGCGTCAAGCGGGCCACGCTCTACGCCTACGCGTCACGCGGGCGGCTGCGCTCGTACCGGCGCGGCACCGGGCGCGCGCGGCTCTACCGCGCCGACGAGATCCGCGGCCTGACGCAGATCCAGGCCGACCGCGCGCCCGACTACCTGGTCGACGCGTCGAGCTGGATGGACGGCCACTCCTAGCAAGGGGCGGGCGTGCCCTATGGCGAGACGGGCATCGCCTGCATGTTCGTCTCCTGGCCGAGCGCGGTGAACGCCGACAGCGCCGCGGGATAGGCGATCAGGCGGAAGTCGTTGCCCTTGGGCGATATCGAGTCGAAGAAGTTGATCGCCTTGACCGCCGGGTGCAGCGCCGCCCACGCGCCGTAGGCCTCGATCCAGGCGGGCGTGCTCGCGAGCGCGGTCAGACTGGCCGTCTCGCCGACCAGGAACGGCTTGCGGTGCAGGGTCGCGAACGCCACGGCCGGGTTCAGCAGGTCGGCCTGGGCGCGGAACGGGGCGCCGGGCAGGTTGTAGGCATCGGCGCCGATCCAGTGGACGTAGGCGTCGCCGGGGTAGAACGACGCGGCGTCGACCTTCGCGTGCGGGCCGAAGTCATAGGCCATGGGCGTCCACACGAGGTGCACGTTGGTCGCGCCGACCTTCTGGAAGATGTCGAACATCCGCCGCCAGGCGACCCGCACCCGCTTGGGGCCGCCGATGAAGCGCGGGTGCCCCTTGGGCTGGTCGAACTCGTACCACGGCACGAGCAGGATCTGGGCGCCGGTGGCACGCATGGCCTTCGCGGCGGCGGTGATGACCTTGTCCTGGGACCCCGAGGCGATGGCGGCGGCCGTCGTCGTCGGCGCGGCCGACCAGGCCAGCTCGGGGATGCGCCCGGCGGCCACGTCGGGGGCGATCCGCTTGGCCCAGCCGGTGAACGTCCACGGCATGTAGCTGCGGTCGAGGGCGAGCGTGCGGCCCATGTCGGATTCGAGGGTGGTGATGCCGCCCGGCTCGTTGGCAAACGCGCCGAGGTAGGCGCCCGAGCTGGGGATGATCGAGGTGGCGAGCGCGGCGGGCGCGGCGGCGGCGAGGGCGGCCGCGAGGGCCGCGACGGCGACGAGGAGGCGAGTGGGTCGGAGCATTCCGCAAGGCTCGACCACGGCCGCCGCGATTCCCATACGCCGATCGGGGGGTCTGCCCTCCCCGCAGCGGGCAATCTGCTCTACCGGCGGCCGGTCAGTCTTCGATCATGATCGACAGCGTCGGGCAGGCCGCCTCGGCCTCCTCGACGCAGTCGCGCAGGCTCTCGTCCGGCTCGGCGACGTACTCGAGCTTGTCGGGCGCCACCAGGTTGAACACCTCGGGGCAGGCGATCATGCACTGGCCGTGGTGGTCGCACGTCTGGGTGTCGACGGTCACTTTCATGGTCCCTCCTGCGATGGGTGAAATGCGATCGGAAGCTCGACGGGTCCGGTGACGCCGCTGATCGGCCGCAGGGTCGCCGGGCGCTCCAGGCGCGGCTCACGCAGGCGCCGGGCGAGCAGGGGCAGCGCCTCGCGCATGTCGATCCGCGCCAGCCAGTGGCCCAGGCAGTGGTGGGCGCCGCCGCCGAAGCCGAAGTGCGTCCCCCGCTCGAGGGTGATGTCGAACGGCTCGGTGCCGACGGCGAGCGGGTCGGTGTTCGCCGGCGGGCTCAGCAGGTGCAGCGTCGTGCCGGCCGGGATCTCGAGGCCGTCCATGACGATGTCCTCCATCGCCCGCCGCGTCGTCCAGACGACGGTCGGGTTCCAGCGGATCACCTCCTCGACCGCGTTTGCGGCCAGCTCCGGCCGCTCCGCCAGAAGCTCCCACTGCTGCGGCCGCTCCATGAAGAGCTGCATCGCCAGGCCGAGCTGGTTCTTGGTCGTGTCCATGCCGCCGAACACGATCAGCGTGATCATCGCCAGGAGCTCCTCGTGCGTCAGGCGGCCGTCGCCGTCGTGGGCGGCGACGAGGGCCGAGATGACGTCGTCGCCCGGCGCGGCCCGGCGCTCGGCGACCAGCTCGCCGGCGAGCGCGTACATGTGTGCGAGGCCCGCCTCGATGCGATCGCGATCCCGTGCGATCGTCACGCCGAACGCGAGGCCGATGTCGGTCGACCAGTGCGACAGGTCGTGCCAGCGGCCCTCGTCGAGACCGACCAGGCGGCACAGCACGCGCGCCGAGTAGGGCTCGGCGAACTCCGACACAAACTCGCACCGCCCGCGGTCGCCGAAGGCGTCGACGAGCTCGGTCGCGAGCAGCCGGAAGCCGGGCACCATCCGCTCCATCAGCGCGCGCGAGAACGCCGGGTTGGCCATGCGGCGCAGGCGGCGGTGGTCGTCGCCCTCGGCGCTCAGCATGATCAGCGACCACCACCGGTGAAGCGGCCCCTCCATGATGCCGTGCTGCTCGGGCCAGGCGAAGCTGCCCTGGCGCAGGCGCCGGTCCTTGAGGAGCAGGCTCGTCTGCTCGTAGCGCAGCACCGCGAGGCCGAAATTGGTGCGTGCATACCAGCTGCGGTCGCGGGCGGCGCGCACCTCGGCCGACGCCACCGAGAAGTCCGGGTCGGAGACGTCGAAGTAGGGCGCGTCGGAGGCGATCGCCATGCGGTCATCGTAAACCGCGAGAAGCGGGGACTGTCCCCAGGGGGACAGTCCCCATCGCTACCGCGGCGGCCACACGTTCAGCGTGACCACGCCGGCGGCGCCGGCGCGGGCCGAGTGCGGAACGCCGCCGGGGATCAGCACCTGCTGGCCGGGGCCGAGGCGCAGCTCGGCGCCGCCCGAGGTGAATGCGATCTCGCCCTCGACGACGATCGTGAGCTGATCCTCGGGATGGCGGTGCTCCTCCCACTCCGAGCCGGGCCCGTAGCGGTACATCGTCACGGTCAGGTCGTCCGAGACGACCGTACTGCCGTGGATGCGCGGCCGCAGCTCGGCGAACTCGCGCCGGTCCCAGTCGATCACGAGCGGCGTCTTCACGCGCGCCAGGATACCCCCGTCCCCTACCATTCCGGGCTCCTTGAGCGCGCACGCCCGGATCATCGAGCTGATCGAGCAGGACCGCTGCGTCATCCTCGACGGCGGCACCGCCACGGAGCTGCGGGAGCCGGCGGGCGAGCATCCCGAGCTCGAAGACCGGCTGTGGGGCACCGGCGCGCTCGTGCGCTCCCCCGAGGACGTGCTGCGCGTGCACCGCCGCTACGTCGAGGTCGGCTGCGACGTGATCAGCACCGACACGTGGGGCCTGCCGACGGCGCTGCGCGACGAGCGGCCGCAGCTGTGGGAGGCCGAGCGGCCGGTGCACTGGATGGACGTCGCCCGCCGCGGCGTGCAGCTCGCGCGCCAGGCGGTCGCCGACGCCGGCCGCACCGGCGAGTGCGCGGTCGCGTTCAGCCTGAACGGCGACGTTGACACGCCCGAGGGGGCCGAGACGATCCGCCTGCTCGCGCGCGTGTTCGAGGACGACCCGCCCGACGTCATCCTGCTCGAGACGCTCTCGCTCGTGCGCCCCACGACCTACGACACCGTCGAGCGCCTGCTGGGCACGGCGCTGCCGGTGTGGCTCAGCTTCCGGCGCTGCCGAAGCGGCGTCTGCGGCGTCTACGGCGAGCACTGGGGCGGGCCGGAGGGCGACTCGTTCGGCCGCGCCGCCCGCCGGTTCGAGCAGATGGGCGTGAGCGCCCTGCTCGTGAACTGCATTCCCCCCGACCACGTGGGCGGGATGATCTCGTGGATGCGCGACTTCACCGACCTGCCACTCGGCGCGTACCCCAACCTCGGCTACCTCTCGACGGCCGGCTGGCGCACCGAGTCGGGCATCGGCGGAGCGGAGTACGCGCAGATGGCCCTGCGCTGGCGCGACGAGGGCGCCCAGATCGTCGGCGGGTGCTGCGGTGTCGGCCCCGAGCACGTCGCCGCCGCCCGCGCCGCCCTCGACGGCACCCGCCCCGGCAATGCGCGCCCGCTCGAACTCGTCGGCACCGAGGCGGACGAGGGCGTGCTGCCCCCCGGGGCGCGGGTCGAGCCCTGGACGGACGCCCGCGGCTCGTCGCTCTACCCGCTCGACTTCCCCGACATCCTGTGCGAGCCGGGCGTGTTCGTGCCCACCCAGGGCAGCTACCTGGTGTGGAAGTACCTGTTCAGCCAGCGGGTGGGCGCCGGCCTGCGCTGCCTCGACGTCGGCTGCGGCACCGGCCTGCAGACCGTGCAGCTCGCCCGCAACGGCGCCGAGCATGTGCACGCGATCGACGTCGACCGCCGTGCGGCGCAGAACACGCTCACGAACGCGTTTCGAAACGGCGTCGCCGGCCGGGTAACAGCGGCGGCCGTCGACCTCTACCCGTGGGTGCCCGAGGAGCGCTACGACGTGATCGTCGCGAGCCTCTACCAGACGCCGGTCGACCCCTTCGAGCCCGTCTCGACCCACCGGCCGCTCGACTACTGGGGCCGCAATCTGATCGATCGGCTGATCGCGATGCTGCCCGAGGCGCTCGCCGCAGACGGCGTTCTCTACCTGATGCAGCTCTCGATCATCGGCCAGCGGCGCACCGCCGCGCTGCTCGACCGGGCAGGATTCGCGTCCAGGGTCGTAGACTTCGGGTTCTTCGAGTTCTCGGACCTGTTCGAGGACAAGGAGGAGCAGATCCACCGGGTGGAGCAGCTGTCGGACGCGTACCACCTGCGCCTGGGAGACCGGAACGTCATCATCGCGTACCTCGTCGAGGTGACGCGAGCCGCAGAAAGCGAGGCTCCACCCGCATGACCGCAGACAACGAGTATCTCTTCACGTCCGAGTCGGTGACCGAGGGCCACCCGGACAAGATGGCCGATCAGATCTCGGACGGCGTCCTCGACGCCGTGCTCGCGGATGATCCGTATGGACGGGTCGCCTGCGAGACGCTGGTGAACACGGGCCTGATCGTCGTCTCGGGCGAGATCTCGACATCCACCTACGTCGACGTCCAGGGCATCGCCCGCGAGACGGTGCGCCGGATCGGCTACGACAACGCCGCCTACGGCTTCGACTGCGACACCTGCGCCGTCATGAACACGATCGACCGCCAGTCGCCCGACATCGCCCAGGGGGTCGACCACGCCTACGAGACGCGCGGCGGCGGCGACGACGACGATCGCGTGGCGGCTGCCGGCGCGGGCGACCAGGGGATGATGTTCGGCTACGCGACGGACGAGACACCCGAGCTGATGCCGATGCCGATCGCCCTCGCCCACGGCCTGGCGCGGCGATTGGCGGAAGTCCGGAAGAGCGGCCTCATCCCCTATCTGCGCCCCGACGGCAAGACGCAGGTGACCGTGCGTTACCGCGACGGCCGCCCGGTCGCGGTCGAGAAGCTCCTGATCTCGACCCAGCACGCCGACGGCATCGACTGCGAGACGCAGATCAAGCCGGACCTCTGGGAGCATGTCGTTCGGCACGTGCTCCCGATCGACCTGTACGACGAGCGCCTCCTGCGGCGCGACTTCCTGGTCAACCCGACCGGCCGGTTCGTGATCGGCGGCCCGATGGGCGACTGCGGCCTCACCGGCCGCAAGATCATCGTCGACACCTACGGCGGCATGGCCCGCCACGGCGGGGGCGCGTTCAGTGGCAAGGACCCGTCCAAGGTCGACCGCTCCGCCGCCTACGCCGCGCGCTGGGTGGCCAAGAACGTCGTCGCGGCGGGCCTGGCCGGCCGCGCCGAGGTGCAGGTGGCCTACGCGATCGGCGTGGCGCATCCGGTCTCGGTGATGGTCGAGACGTTCGGCACCGAGCGCATCGGCCGGGGACGGATCGCCGAGCTGATCTCGGAGCACTTCGACCTTCGCCCCGGAGCGTTCCGCGAGGAGCTGCGCCTGCACCGGCCGATCTATCAGAAGACCGCCGCCTATGGCCACTTCGGCCGCGACGATCCCGATTTCACCTGGGAGCGCACCGACCGCGCCGACATCCTGCGCGCCGCCGCCGGGCTCGGCGCGGCCGCCGCGGTGTCGGCATGACCAGGCGCGGCGCCCGATGGGCGTAACGGTCGTCGGCTCGATCGCCTTTGATCGGGTCAAGAGCCCCTTCGGCGAGCGCGAGCGGATGCTCGGCGGCGCCGCGACCTACTTCGCCCTGGCGGCGTCGTTCTTCGACACGGTCAGCGTCGTCGGACCGGTGGGCGACGACTTCGGCGACGCCGAGATCGACGTCCTGCGCACCCGTGGCACCGACGTCTCGGACATCGAGCGGGTGTCCGGCGGGCGGACGTTCTTCTGGCACGGCGAGTACGGCTGGGACCTGAACCAGTGCCACACGCTCGCGACCGAGCTCGGCGTCTTCGCCGAGTTCGAGCCGAAGCTCTCGCCGGCGTCGCGCGCCTGCGACGTCCTCTTCCTGGCCAACATCCAGCCGTCGCTCCAGCTCGCGGTGCGCGAGAGCTGCACCTCGGCGCGCTTCGTCGCCCTCGACTCGATGAACTACTGGATCTCGAGCGCCCGGGACGAGCTGATGGACGTGATCCGGCGGGTCGACTGCGTGCTCCTGAACGACGCCGAGCTGCGCCAGCTCACCGGCAAGCCGAACCTCGTCACGGCCGCGCGCGACCTGCTGCTGATGGGGCCGCGCGTGATCGTCTCCAAGCAGGGCGAGTACGGCGCCGCCATGTTCACGCCCGACTCGTACTTCTCGCTGCCCGCCTTCCCGCTCGAGAGCGTCGTCGACCCGACGGGCGCCGGTGACACGTTCGCGGGCGGCTTCCTGGGCTATGTTGCACGGCATGTGGAGCACGGCGTCACCGACGACGTGCTGCGACAGGCGATGGCGTACGGAACGGCGCTCGCGTCGTTCAACGTGGAGGAGTTCGGCACCGACCGCGTCGCGCGGCTGCGCTCGGACGAGATCCGCACCCGCGTCGACGGCCTGACCCGCATCAGCACGTTCGAGCACACGCCCGTCGAGCTCGTCTCACAGCCCTGATTCCGACCCTTCTGGAGCCTTCATGAACACGACCGCCGTCAACTCCGACACCGACTTCAAGGTCGCAGACCTGGGCCTCGCCGCCTTCGGCCGCAAGGAGATCCAGCTCGCCGAGCACGAGATGCCGGGCCTGATGGCGACCCGGCGCGAGTTCGGAGAGTCGCAGCCGCTGCGCGGCGCGCGCATCACGGGGTCGCTGCATATGACGATCCAGACGGCCGTCCTGATCGAGACGCTCGTCGCGCTGGGCGCGAAGGTGCGCTGGGCGTCGTGCAACATCTTCTCGACCCAGGACCACGCCGCGGCGGCCGTCGCGGTCGGCCCCGACGGCACCGCCGCCAACCCGCGCGGCGTGCCCGTGTTCGCGTGGAAGGGCGAGACGCTCGCCGAGTACTGGTGGTGCACCGAGCGGGCGCTGCGCTGGCCCGACGGCGGCCCGACGATGATCCTCGACGACGGCGGCGACGCCACCCTGCTCGTGCACCGCGGCGTCCAGTACGAGCGCGCCGGCGCCGTGCCGTCGTCCGAGGACGCCGAGTCCGAGGAGATGCGCGAGGTGCTGCGCGTGCTCGAGCGCTCGCTCGAGGAGGACGGCCAGCGCTGGACGCAGATCGCCGCCGGCATCGTGGGCGTCACCGAGGAGACGACGACGGGCGTGCACCGGCTGTACCAGATGCAGGTCTCCGGCGAGCTGCTCTTCCCCGCGATCAACGTGAACGACTCGGTCACGAAGTCGAAGTTCGACAACCTGTACGGCTGCCGTCACTCGCTGATCGACGGCATCAACCGCGCCACCGACGTCATGATCGGCGGCAAGGTGGCCGTGATCTGCGGCTTTGGCGACGTCGGCAAGGGCTGCGCCGAGTCGCTGCGCGGCCAGGGCGCCCGCGTGATCGTGACCGAGATCGACCCGATCTGCGCGCTGCAGGCGGCCATGCACGGCTACCAGGTGACGACCCTCGAGGACGTGGTCGAGACGGGCGACATCTTCATCACCTGCACCGGCAACCGCGACATCATCACGGCCCAGCAGATGAGCCGGATGAAGCACCAGGCCATCGTCGGCAACATCGGCCACTTCGACAACGAGATCGACATCGCCGGGCTGGGCAGCTTCCCCGGCGTCCGCAAGGTGAACATCAAGCCCCAGGTCGACGAGTGGGCGTTCGCCGACGGCCACTCGGTGATCGTGCTGTCCGAGGGGCGGCTGCTGAACCTCGGCAACGCCACCGGCCACCCGAGCTTCGTGATGTCAAACTCGTTCACGAACCAGACGATCGCCCAGATCGAGCTCTTCACCAAGACGGATGCCTACGAGCGGCAGGTCTACACGCTGCCCAAGCACCTCGACGAGAAGGTGGCCCGCCTGCACCTGGATGCGCTCGGCGTGAAGCTGACGCGCCTGCGCCCCGAGCAGGCCGCCTACATCGGCGTGCCCGAGGACGGCCCGTACAAGTCCGACCAGTACCGCTACTAAGCGGCGGCAAGCGCGAAGCGCTGGGGACTGTCCCCGATCGATCGGGGACAGTCCCCGCCTCTCCGTCCCGCTTCCCGGCTGCGCGGCCGCTAGAAGTGGTCGAGCAGGGCGCGAAAGTGCGGCAGCCGCAGGATGCGGTCGTGCGTCTCGGGCAGCTCGGAATGCTCCAGGCGCCAGGTGTGCTCGTGGGGGACGAACACGCCGCGCAGGCCGGCCTCGACCGCCGGCAGGATGTCCGAGCGCGGCGAGTTCCCGATCATCCACGTCCGGGCCGGGTCGAGCATGGCGGTCACGACCAGGTCGCGGTAGGTCTCCGCGTTCTTCTCGGGCGTGATCACCGTGCGCCGGAAGTACTGCGCGAGGCCAGAGCGGGCGATCTTGTGGGCCTGCTCCTCGTGGTCGCCCTTGGTCAGGAGGAGCAGGTCGTGCCGGCCGCGCAGCTCGGCCAGCGTCTCGGGCACGCCCTCGATGATCTCGAGCTGATCCCATGCGAGCCGCGACAGCAGCCGTGCGATCTGCTCGCGATCCGGGTCGGTGAGCTCGCCTTCGCGCAGCCGCCGCGCCGTCACCTCGAGCGTGAGCGCGAAGACCTTGGTGCCGTACCCGTGCTCGGCCGCGTGCAGGCGCTCGACCTCGTCGAGCACCGCCCGCACCTCGGCCTCGGCCAGCTGCGGATGGTCGATCCAGGTGATGAAGTCCGCGATCACCGCCTCGAACACGATGTTGTTCTCCCACAGCGTGTCGTCGGCGTCGAAGATCAGGTGCTGGCGGCCGGGCATGCCGCCCGACAGTATCGCCGGACTACGATCCGCCGATGCCGGGGCTGCCCAAGGTCGAGCTGCACCTCCACCTCGACTGTGCCGCGAGCCATGCCGCCGTCGCCCGGCTGCGGCCCGAGGTGACGCTCGAGCAGTACCGAACCGACTTCGTCGCCCCCGCCAAGTGCACCAACCTGGCCGACTTCCTGCTGCGGCCGCCGCGCATCGTGGCGCTGATGCAGGACAGGCGCGGCCTCGAGGTGATGGTCGACGACCTGTTCGACCAGCTCGCGCGCGACAACGTCGTCTATGCCGAGGCCCGGTTCGCGCCCCACCTGCACACCGAGGGCGACCTGACCGCGACCGAGGTCGTCGAGATCGTCGATGCTGCGGTCGGTCGGGCGATCGCCGCAAGCGGCGTCGATGCCCGCCTGATCCTGTGCACGCTGCGCCACTTCGCCGCCGCCCAGAGTCTCGAGACCGTGGAGCTCGTCGACCGGTTCCGGGGATCGCTCGTGGTCGCGCTCGACATCGCCGGTGACGAGGCCGGCTATCCGCTCGACGCGCACGAGGCCGCGTTCCGCCTCGCCGAGGAGCACGGCCTGCGCCGCACCGCCCACGCCGGCGAGGGGTCGGGGCCCGCGAGCGTGTGGGAGACGCTGCGCCGGCTGCGGCCCGAGCGCATCGGCCACGGCGCGCGCAGCATCGAGGATCCGGCGCTGGTCGACCACCTGGTCGAGACGGGCATCCACCTCGAGCTGTGCCCGTCGTCCAACGTCCAGACCGACCTGTGCGACACCTACGCCGATCACCCGATCGACGCGCTCTACCGGCGGGGCGTGTCGCTCGGTGTGAACACCGACTGCCGCGCGACCACCGACATCGACCTCGAGCGCGAGTACGCGCGGCTGCGGGCCACGTTCGCCTGGTCGGATGCCGACCTGGCCCGCTGCAACCGCGCGGCGCTCGACGCCTCGTTCGCGCCGGATGACGCCCGCACGCGGGCGGCTGCGCGCCTCGTCGCCTAATCCAGATCGGGGAGCGGCCGATCACCCGGATGCGCGGCGCGCGTCGCCCGCGCCAAGCCGTCGTTCGGATCAGGAGCCGCACATGCCAGCCATCGCAGGGACGATCAGGTCGAAGCTCGGCCTGAGCTTCGGTGTCGTCGTGCTCCTGCTGCTCGGGCTCTCCGGCGTCGCATGGTGGGGCCTCTCGGAGCTGACTTCGGTCTCGAACAGCGTCGACCGCTCGGTGACCCCGCGCCTGATCGCTGCGGACGACGTCCGCTCTGCGGCCGCCGACATGCACTTCTCGCAGACGCGCGCGGTGCTCGCCTCGACCGCGAGCGCGCAGGCCGACTACGCGGCCGATCACACGACCTTCATGCGGGCGCTCCACCGGCTGGACGCGCTGGCGGGCACCGGCAGCGACCACGCCGCGGTCGCACGCATCGACGCCGCCGTCGCCCATTCCAACGCCGTCGGCACGCGGATGTTCGGACTGCTCACCGCCGGCCGCCATGCGCAGGCCAAGGCGATTCTCAACGGCTCCGCCGACCAGGCCAGCGACGGCATCGTCGAGGCGCTCACCGCCTATCAGTCGACGCTTCGGACGCGTGAGACGACGCTGACGGCGCAGGCCGGGAGCACCTCGAGCCACGCGGAGTGGGCAATCGCGCTGTTCAGCCTGACGGCCCTCGTGACGGCGACGGCGCTCGCGACGCTGCTCACCCGCCGCATCGGCCGGCGCGCCCAGCGGCTGCTGGCAGCGGCCGAGGGCATCGCGCTGGGCGAGCTCGACCACGACGTGAACACCGAGAACACCGACGAGCTCGGCGACGCCACCCGCGCGTTCGGCCGGATGATGGCCTACCTGCAGGAGCTCGCCGACTCGGTGACACGGGTCGCCGGCGGCGACCTGGCGGTCGAGGTCACGCCGAAGTCCGAGCACGACGTCCTCTCGCACGCGGTCGCCCGGATGGTCGAGGCGCTCCGAAACGTGATCACCGAGGTGTCGGGCGCGGCGACGCACCTGAGCGGGGCATCGCAGGAGCTGACCGCCACGTCGAGCGAGACGAGCCGGGCCGTCGACGACATCGCGCGCGCTGTCCAGAACGTCGCCGGCGGCGCCGACCGCCAGCTGGCGATGGTGCAGACGACCCGCGATCTCGCGTCCGAGTCCGCCACGGCCGCCGGGCAGGCGAGCGAGGTGGCCGCCCGCGGCGTCGGCGCCGCCGAGCAGGCCACCGGTGCGATGGCGGCCGTCCGCCAGTCGTCGGCCGACATGGCCGATGCCATCGGCGAGCTGGCGAACCGCTCGGAGCGGATCGGCGGGATCGTCGAGACGATCTCGGGCATCGCCGGCCAGACGAACCTGCTGGCGCTCAACGCGGCCATCGAGGCCGCCCGCGCCGGCGAGCAGGGCCGCGGCTTCGCCGTCGTCGCCGAGGAGGTGCGCAAGCTGGCCGAGGAGTCGCGCCGCGCCGCCGAGCAGATCGCCGGCCTGATCGGCGAGATCCAGGTCGAGACGCAGCGCACGGTCGCCGCCGCCACCGAGAGCGCCCAGCGCAGCGACGAGAGCGCGGCCATCGTGGCCGAGGCGCGCACGGCCTTCGGCCAGATCGGCGCCGCCGTCGAGGACATGACTCACCGGATCGAGCAGATCGCGGCGTCCTCGTCGCAGGTCGCGGTCGTCGCCGAGGAGTCCTCTGCCGCCACGCAGGAGGTCTCGTCGTCGGCCGAGGAGACGAGCGCCGCCGCACAGCAGATCAACGCCTCGTCGCAGGAGCTCGCGGCCACCGCACAGACGCTCGAGCGGCTCGTCTCGCACTTCCGCCTCTAGGCATCCCGAGAACCGGGGACTGTCCCCGCAAACCGGGGACAGTCCCCAAACGCCGGGATCCGCCGCGCATCCCCGCCGCGGTTGTGGTAGGCATCGGTCGAAGAATTCGACCGCGCCGACAAGGGGGGCCCACGTGGCGGAAACCTGCACCCATATGGATCAGATCGAGGTGACCGAGCTTCCGGAGACGATCGCCGGGTGCGAGGAGTGCCTGGCGATGGGCTCGCGCTGGCTGCACCTGCGGATGTGCACGACCTGCGGCCACATCGGCTGCTGCGACTCCTCGCCCAACCGGCACGCGACCGCGCACGTCAACTCGAGCGGCCACGTCGTGATCCGGTCGGCCGAGCCAGGCGAGGACTGGTTCTGGTGCTACACCGACGAGGTGGTCTTCACCGTCGCGGGAGGGGCGTGAGCAGCGTTCCCGAGACGCGCGAGGGCGCACGCCCCGTGCTGCTCGCCGTCGACGACGAGCCGTCGGTCGCGCGGGCGGTCGAGCGCGACCTGCGCCGGCGCTACGGGCGCGACTATCGCATCCTGCGCGCCGAGAGCGGCGAGGCGGCGCTCGCAGCCGTCCGCGAGTCAAAGCTGCGCGGTGCCGCGGTCGCGCTCCTGCTCGCCGACCAGCGCATGCCGGAGATGTCGGGCGTCGAGTTCCTCGAGGAGGCGATGCGCGTCGCCCCCGAGGCCAAACGCGTGCTCCTCACCGCGTATGCCGACACCCAGGCGGCCATCGACGCGATCAACCGCGTCTCGCTCGACCACTATCTGCTGAAGCCGTGGGATCCGCCCGACGAGCAGCTCTACCCGGTGCTCGACGACCTGCTCGACGCCTGGAAGGCCGACGCGCCCGCCGACGCCGACCGCATCCAGGTGGTCGGCCACCGGTGGTCGCGCGAGTCACATGACGCCCGCGACTTCCTGGCCCGAAACCAGGTGCCCTACCGCTGGCTCGACGTCGAGCGCGACGACGAGGGGCAACGCCTGCTGGCGGCGGCCGACGGGTCGGCGGCGCTGCCGCTCGTGCTCTTCCCCGACGGCGGCGTGCTGCACGGGCCGACGGTGGCGGAGCTGGCCGAGCGGGCCGGTGTCCGCCGCCGCGCCGAGCTCGAGTTCTACGACCTCGTGATCGTGGGCGGCGGCCCGGCCGGCCTCGCCGCGGCGGTGTACGGCGCGTCCGAGGGCCTGCGCACCGCGCTGATCGAGCGCGAGGCGCCCGGCGGCCAGGCCGGTCAGAGCTCGCGGATCGAGAACTACCTCGGCTTCCCGGTGGGGCTCTCCGGCGCCGACCTCGCCCGCCGTGCGACGGCGCAGGCGACCCGCTTCGGCGCCGAGCTCCTGACCGTGCAGGAGGTGACGGCGATCGACGAGCGCGGCCCGGCGCGGCTCGTGCACCTGGCCGGGCACGACCAGCTGGGCGCCAAGGCCATCATCATCGCCACCGGCGTGGACTACCGCCGGCTCGACGCCCCCGGCATCGAGGCGCTCTCGGGCCGCGGCGTCTACTACGGCGGCTCGCGCAGCGAGGGCGTGTCGTGCCGCGACGAGCACGTCGTCGTCGTGGGCGGCGCCAACTCGGCCGGCCAGGCGGCGATCTACTTCGCCGGCTACGCCCAGCGGGTGACGCTGCTCTACCGCGGCACGAGCCTTGCGAAGAGCATGTCGCGCTACCTGATCGACACCATCGAGGCCACGCCCAACATCGACGTGCGCCTGAACGGCGAGGTCACCGCGGCCCACGGCAGCGACTCGCTCGAGCGGGTCACGGTGCGCGACACGGTCACCGGCGCCGAGGACGAGGTCGAACTCGCGGCCATGTTCGTCTTCATCGGCGCCCGCCCGCAGACCGACTGGCTGCCCGACGGCGTCGCCCGCGACGGGCGCGGCTTCGTGCTCGCGGGCGCCGAGGTGCTGCGCGAGGAGGTGCGGCCGCGCTGGCGCCTCGACCGCGACCCCTACCTGCTCGAGACGAGCATGGCGGGCGTGTTCGTGGCCGGCGACGTGCGCAGCGAGTCGATGAAGCGGGTCGCCTCGGCCGTCGGCGAGGGCTCGATGGCGGTGCACTTCGTGCACGAGTACCTGGCGGCGGCCGTGTGATCGAGGTGCTCGAGCAGCTCGACCTCTTCGAGGGCGTCGATCCCGACGCGCTGACCGCGTTCGCCGCGCAAGGACAGGAGGCGCACCTCGGGATCGGCGAGGCGCTCTTCACCGAAGGCACGAAGCTCGAGCGCTTCTCGGTCGTCGTCGAAGGCCGCGTCGAGTGGACGCGCTGCATCAACGGCGTCGACGTGTTCCTGAGCGAGCGCGAGGCGCCCACCTACGCGGGCGCCGCCAACCTGCTCACCGGCGACCCCCTGCTCGCGAGCGGCCACGCGACGACCGACGTGCGGCTCCTGACCTGGGACGCCGCCACGTTCCGATCGTTCCTGCGCGAAACGCCGAGCGCGATGCGCACCGCCGTGCGCCTGATCGCGCCGATCGCCCAGGCGGCCGACGCGCTCGTGCGCCAGCAGGAGAAGCTCGCGGCGCTCGGCACGCTCTCGGCCGGCCTCGCCCACGAGCTGAACAACCCGGCGGCGGCGGCACGGCGGACGGCCACCGAGCTCGGTGAGGCGCTCGCGACGCTGCAGGACACGGTGCACCATTTCGTGTCGAGCGGCGTCGAGCGCGAGGACGCCGCCCGGCTGGTCGCGCTGCAGCAGTCCGCGCTCGCGCGCGCCGGCGAGGGCGACGGCTCGGTCGCCTCGGCCGACCGCGAAGACCGGCTGGCCGTCCTGCTCGACGACATGGGCCAGGAGGGCTGGCGGCTGGCCGAGCCGCTGGCCCGGGCCTGCCTGAACGAGGAGTGGCTCGAGCAGGTGGCGACGGCCGCGGGGCCGGCGACCGGCCCGGCCCTCGAGTGGGTGGCGGCGTCGCTCACCGCCCACACGCTCGTCGGCGAGCTGCACGAGTCGACCGCGCGGATCTCCGAGCTCGTGGCCGCGATCAAGGACTACACGCACATGGACCGGGCCGCGGTCGAGGACGTCGATGTGCACGACGGCCTGGACAGCACGCTGACCATGCTGAAGTTCCGCATCAAGCACGAGCCCGTGAAGATCGAGCGCAGCTATGACCGCACCCTTCCGCCCGTGACCGTGCACGGCTCCGAGCTGAACCAGGTGTGGACGAACCTGCTCACGAACGCCCTCGACGCCCTCGCCGGCCGGCCCAGGGGCACGATCACGATCACGACCCGGGCGCTCGGCGACGACATCCTGGTCGAGATCGCAGACGACGGCCCCGGCATTCCCGCCGAGGTCCAGTCGCGCATCTTCGAGCCCTTCTTCACGACGAAGTCGGTCGGCGACGGCAGCGGCCTCGGCCTCGACATCGCGCGGCGGATCGTCATCGGCCACCGAGGTGCGATCACGGTGCGATCGCAGCCGGGATCCACCACCTTCGGCATCTCCCTCCCCGCCGCCGGCCGCGGGCCGGTGCGCTGATGTTCCGAAACGACATGCCCCGCTACGACATCCTCTCGGAGGATGCGATGGCCGTGCTCGAGCGCGGCTGGCGGCGGCTCCTGTCCGACATCGGGATCGAGTTCCTGCACGACGAGTCGCTCGATCGCTTCCGCGCCGCGGGGCAGCGGGTCGAGGACTCGGTCGTGCGCTTCGACCCCGACTGGGTGCTCGAGCAGGTCGCGACGACGCCGCGGGAGTTCCCGCTGGTCGCGCGCAACCCGGATCGGAGCGTGCACGTGGGCGGCCGGCACATGTTCTTCGCCCCCACCCAGGGGCCGCCGTTCGTGCGTGAGGGCGCGGACCGCCGCGAGGCGACGATGCACGACTTCGAGCAGTTCTGCCGGCTGAGCCAGTCGTTCGACCAGCTGGACACGCCGGGCGGCCTCTGCTGCGAGCCGGGCGACCGCCCGCTCGACTCGCGTCACCTCGACATGCTGCTCGCCGTGCAGACGCTCACGGACAAGCCGTACATGGGCGCGGTCATCTCGCAGGACGCCGCGGCGGACTCGGTCGCGATGACCGACATCCTGCACGGCGGCCCCGCCGACGGCGAGGTGCGCATGTTCGGCGTCGTCAACGCCAACTCGCCGCTTCGCTACGACACCCGCATGCTCGAGGCGATGACGATCTACGCCGAGGCCGGGCAGGCGGTGATCATCACGCCGTTCCTGCTCATGGGCGCGATGTCGCCGGCATCGGTGCCGGCGGCGCTTGTGCAGCAGACGGCCGAGGCGCTGGCCGGCCTGGCGCTCGCGCAGCTCGTGCGCCCGGGCGCGCCCGTCGTGCTCGGCTCGTTCCTGTCCCACACCGACATGCAGTCGGGATCGCCCGGGTTCGGCGGCCCCGAGTCGGCGATGGGCCTGCTCTGCTCGGGCCAGGTGGCGCGCCGCTTCGGCGTGCCGTGGCGGGCCGGCGGCGGCTTCCTCACGTCGAGCCAGACGCCTGACGCGCAGGCGGCCTACGAGGGGCTGAACACGATGCTGCCCGCGTTCCTGGCGGGCGCCAACTACGTCGAGCACGCGGCCGGCTGGCTCGAGTCCGGGCTCGTGGCCTCCTACGAGAAGTTCATCATCGACATCGAGATGCTGCGGATGCTGCAGGAGGAGTTCACGCCGCTCGAGGTGGACGAGGCGAGCCTGGCCTACGGTGCGCATGAGGAGGTCGGCCACGGCGGGCACTTCCTGGGCGCCGCGCACACGCTGGAGCGGTTCCGCACCTGCTTCTACCGGCCGCTCCTGTCCTCGACCGAGAACTTCGAGCGGTGGAAGTCGAAGGGCTCGCGCGACGCGGCCGAGCGGGCGGGCGAGATCTGGCGCGCGACGATCGAGTCCTACGAGCAGCCGCCGCTCGATCCCGACGTGCGGGCGCAGCTCGATGCCTACGTCGTGCGCCGCCGCGCGGAGCTCGGGGACTAGTCGCGCCTCGATGCGCATCAGCGGCGTCCGCGCATACCGCCAGCTGCAGCCGTTCGCGGCCGGCCCCTACTCGACGTCGGGCGGCGCGACCGACGGCTTCGACTCGCTCGTCGTCGCGGTGGACACCGACGAGGGTGTGACCGGCTGGGGCGAGATGGCACCGCTCGGCGCCTTCTACGCCGACGCGTTCGCCGAGGGCGCCCGCGCCGGCATCGTCCTGCTCGCCCCGCACGTCGTGGGCGCAGACCCCCGCCAGCCGCGCCGGATCGTGCAGCTCATGGACGCCGCCATGCGCGGCCAGCCGTACGTCAAGTCGGCGCTCGACATGGCCTGCTGGGACGCGACCGCGCGCCTGCACGGCCAGCCGCTGTGCGAGGCCCTCGGCGGCCGTTTCGGGGCGGCGGTCGACCTCTACCGCTCGATCTCGCCCGGCGACGCTCGACGATGTCGTGGAGCGCGCACGCAGCCACGTCGGCGCCGGCTACCGGCGGCTGCAGATCAAGGTCGGCGGCGACCCGGCCGCAGACGCGGCCCGGCTCGGCGCCGTGCGTGACGCCGTCGGCCCGGACATCGTCCTCTTCGCCGACGCAAACGGCGGCTGGACGACGTCGGCCGCGCGGCGGTTCATGCGCGCGACCGAGAACATCGACCACACGCTCGAGCAGCCGTGCGCGACCCTCGAGGAGTGCGCGGCGCTGCGCGCCCACTGCAGCCATCCGCTCGTGCTCGACGAGTCGATCGTGTCGCTCCCGGAGCTCGTGCGCGCCCGGCGCGAGGCGGGAGCCGACGGCGTCACGATCAAGCTCGCGCGTGTCGGCGGGGTCACGCGGGCGGCGGCCATGCGCGACGCGGCGGTCGAGCTCGGCATGACCGTGACGGTCGAGGACACCGGCGGGGCTACGATCGACACCGCCGCCATGCTGCACCTGTCGCACTCGACCCCCGAGCCCAACCGCGCCCACACCGTCGACTTCACCGACTGGGTCACGATCGCAAAACGCCGACGGCCTGCCCGAGCCGCAGGGCGGCCGCCGCGCCGCGCCGGCCGCGCCGGGCCTCGGCGTGACCGTGCGGGTCGAGGCGCTCGGCGAGCCGTTCTTCCGGACATCGTGACCGGCGCGCTCCTGCTCGACGCGAGCCTCACGCTCGAGGACGTGGCCGACGTCGCCGTGCGCGGCCGGCGCGTGGAGCTGGCCGACGCCGCCCGTGCGCGCATCGAGCGCGCCCGCGAGGTGACCGACGCGCTCCTTGCCCGCGGCGAGCGCGTGTACGGCCTGACGACCGGCGTCGGCGCGCTCAAGCGCGTGGCCGTCAAGCGCGACGAGCAGCTCGCGTTCAACCGGCTCATGCTGCTCTCGCACCGCACCGGGACGGGCCCCGACGTGCCCGAGCGGGTCGTGCGCGCCGTCATGCTCGCCCAGGTGGCCGGCTTCGCGCGCGGGCGCTCCGGCGTGCGGCCGCTGCTGGCCGATCACCTGATCGCGGCGCTGAACGCCGGGCTCGTCCCGCACGTGCGCACGACGGGCTCGCTGGGTCAGTCAGACCTCGGTCCGCTGGCCGACCTCGCGGCCGCCCTGACCGGCGAGGGCACATGGTCCGGCGAGCTCGAGCGGCTCGGCCTCACGCCGTGGGAGCCGACGGCCAAGGAGGCGCTCGCCTTCGTGAACGCGAACGGGTTCTCGCTCGGCTGGTCGGCGCTCGGCCTGATCGGTGCCGGCACGCTGCTCGACCGCTTCGACGCGGCGGCCGCGCTCACGTTCGAGGGCATGCTGGGCAACGTGCAGGCGTTCGACCCGGCCGTCGCCGACGCGCGCCCGGTGCCCGGGATCGCCGACGAGATCGAGCGGCTGCAGGCGCTCCTGCGCGGCGGCAGCCTGCTCGGCGGGACACTGCACCGGCACCTGCAGGATCCGCTGACGATGAGGGTCGTTCCCCAGACGCACGCAGCTGCCCGCAACGCTCTGCGCCACGCCCGCGAGATCGTCGAGGCCGAGCTCGTCTCGTCGCACGACAACCCGAGCATCACGCCGGACGGCCGCGCGCTCTCGAACGGGAACTTCGATTCCGTCCCCTACGGGATCACCCTCGACTACGTGCGGATCGCGCTCGCGCACGTGATCACGGCCTCGTGCGAGCGGGCGAACAAGCTCGTCCACTCCGGGTTCAGCGGACTGCCGACCGGCCTGCGCGACGACGACTCGGCCAGCGCGGACGGCCTCGGCATCGTGGTCTACGGCGCGAGCGCCGCCGCGGCCGAGGCGCGCCTGCTGGCGATGCCGGCGACGCTCGACCTGTCGACGTCGACCACCGCCGAGGGCATCGAGGATCGCGTCATCCCCACTCCCGTGGCCGCCCGCCGGGTCGAGGAGATGACCCGCCTCGGCACCTACGTCGCCGCGGTCGAGCTCTACCTGGCGGCGCAGGCCGTCGACCTGCGCGACCGCGCGGGCGAGCTCGGCGAGGGCACGCGCCGCGCATATGACCTCGTCCGCAGCCACGCGCCGCGGCGGCGCGAGGGCGAGCCGCCGCTGGCCGACCTCTCGCCGCTCGAGGCCGCACTGGGGTCAGACCCCGAACGCCGGCCGTGACGGCTATGTGACGACTACGTGACGGCGGAGAATGCGGCGAGCAGGTGCGACGCCTGTGCCTGCAGGGTCGTGAGCGCCTCGTCGCCGATGCCGATGCCGAGCTGGGCGACCGTGAGGAAGCCCGCCCCGTCTCCGTGATCCTCGATGTCCACGATCACCTCGGGCTCCTGCGCGAGCCACCACTCGACCAGCTCGGAGGTGAAGAGCCGGCCGAGCCGGTCGGCGCCGATGCCGGCCGACGCCACGACGCGATACCGCGCGTCCATCCGCTCCGAGAGCGTGTGCACGCGGTGGTCGGCGCCGAGCAGCCGACGGGCCCAGTCATGGTCGTTGAAGCGGCTCGGATGGACGGTGAGGCGCGGCCACCGCGAGGCGTCGACGAAGATCAGGATCAGCGTGAAGCCGCTCGAGCGGATGCCCGAGGCGGTGAACGCCTCCGACCAGTCGGGCGAGCCGACCGAGAACTCCGCCAGGATGGCGTCCTGCCCGTCGATCGTCCCGCGGTAGGTGGCATCCGTCGTGTCCAGCATGCCCAGGCGCAGGAGCGGAGTCGTCCCGCCGATCTGGTCGTCCGACGGGTCGAAGCCGTGCGCACGCGCCCACCCGTCGATGTCCGGTCGCAGATCGTCGCCCATCGCACCCGATGCTACACCGGCCCGCGTCACCCAGGCCCTGGCGGGCGCGTCAGGCCAGGCCCTGGCGCGCGCGCAGGACCGCGCGGAGATGCTCCTCCTCGGCCGGGTCGGTGGCGATGTCCGCTGCGATCTGGTCGATCAGAAGGTCGACCGACCAGATGCACACATCCGCGCCCATGCGTTCGATCGCCTCGTCGAGCGCCGCGGTCGCGGCGGCGGTGAGCCGGGCGTCCTGCACGCGTGCATGGTACTGCGAGTCGTTCACAGCGGAAACGGCGACTGCCACCAGGCCGGCTTCGAGCTGCGGTCGATCGCCGTGACCCACTTCACCCACCAGAACCCGCGCCGGCCGGGTGCGACGAGCCTCGCCGGGGCGCCGTGGCCGGCGGCGAGCGGCGCGCCGTCCAGATGCGTGGCGATCATGAGCCCGCCCGCCACCGACGGGTCGAACCGGCGCGAGTAGCCGGTCGCCGAGCGCACCTCGATGCTCGAGCTGCCCGCCGCCGAGCCGAGCGGGAGATCGGACACGCGCACGCCGCGCCAGCGGTTGCGGGCATACCACCCGCTCGTGCAGTCGAGCTCGACCGTCCACTCGCGCTGCGGCAGACGGGCGAGGTCGTCCAGCCCGAGCCGCGCGCCGCCGACCGAGAGCCGCCACGCGCCCGGGTCGATCTGCGGCACGGAGTCGTCGAGCCAGATCGTCGGCGCCGGCTGCGCCTGCTCGAGCGAGCCCGTCCCCGCGCGCGGCGCGCCGAGCACGCGGTCGAACGCGAGCTTGGCGGCCACCGCGCCCATGGTGAGCGCCGCCAGCCGCAGGAACGCGCCCCGCGTCAGGTCGCCCTCGCGTAGCCGGATCGGCCGGCTCAGGAGGTGCGCCACGAGCAGCGGCGCGAGGACGAGCGCGAACGTGACGTGCCAGCCCTGCGCCGTCAGCGGCCCGAGGTCGCGCACACCGGCCGAGTGGGCAAGGCCGGAGGCGAGCAGGGCCACGGCGCATCCCGCGGCGATCAGCGACGCGCCGACGTCCGGCCAGCGGCGGCGCAGGCCGCGGCGGATCACACCGACCTTGCTCCACACGAGCAGCACCACGGCGAGACCGCTCGCCCCGTGCGCCCAAACGACGATGCCCGCGTGCCGCTCGCTCACCCAGAGCGAGAGGACTCCCGTCGCGAATGAGAGCGCGAGCGCCGTCCCGAGGAGCCACAGGTCGACGCGCCGTCGCATCCCCCAAGCGTAGGCACCCGCCGGCCGGGCGGCCGTGACGGCGCCCGTGCTACGGTGCGAGACATGCACACGCACGCGCACACGTGCTGGTGGCGGCCGCTCTGAGCGGCCCGTAGCTTCGTGCACCCACGGCGGGCCGGTCTTCGGACGGTTCGCCTGCATGATCGACGTGAACCCCTGTGAGGCCGCTCCGCCGCTCACCTGAAGGAGGTTCTCGTGTTCCATATCGATCCCACAACGCCCCGCGTGCTCACGGGCGACCGGCCCACGGGCCCGCTCCACCTCGGCCACTACTTCGGGACGCTCGAAAACCGCGTCCGGCTCCAGGACGAGGGCGTCGAGCTCTTCGTGGTCGTCGCCGACTACCAGACGATCACCGATCGCGACTCGCCGGCGGGGCTCGCCGAGGACGTCGACGCGCTCGTGGCCGACTATCTCGCCGTCGGGATCGACCCCGGCCGGGCGACGATCTTCGCGCACAGCCAGGTGAGTGGGCTCAACCAGCTGCTGGTGCCGTTCCTGAGCCTCGTGAGCGTCACCGAGGTACGGCGCAACCCGACCGTCAAGGACGAGATGCGCGCGAGCGGCGCGGCGGCGATGTCGGCGCTGATGTTCACCTACCCCGTCCATCAGGCGGCCGACATCCTGTTCTGCCGCGCGAACCTCGTGCCGGTCGGCCGCGATCAGCTGCCGCACGTCGAGATCGCGCGGCTGATCGCACGGCGGTTCAACGCGCGCTACGCCCCGTCGGACGGCCCCTTCTTCCCCGAGCCCGAGGCGATGCTCGGGTCGGCGCCGCTGCTTCTGGGCGTCGACGGCGGGAAGATGAGCAAGAGCCGCCGAAATGCGATCGCGATCGGCGCGAGCGAGGACGAGACGGCCCGCCTGATCCGCTCGGCCCGGACCGATGCCGAGCGGGCCATCACCTACGAGCCCGACCGCCGGCCCGAGGTGGCAAACCTGGTGCTGCTGGCCGCGCTCTGCCTCGACGAGCCGCCGGAGGCGGTGGCGGCGTCGGTCGGCGACAGGCGGCTCGGCCGCCCTCAAACGCCTCGTCACCGATGCGGTCAACGAGCGCTTCCGGGCCGTGCGCGCCAGGCGCCGCGCCCTGCTCGCCGACCGCGGCCACCTGCGCTCGGTGCTGCGGGCCGGCAGCGAGCGGGCACAGGCGGTCGCCGACGAGACGCTCGGCCACGTCCACAGCCTCATGCACACCGCCTACTGAGCCGCGCTACAGATCGTTGTGCGGGCCGTGCAGGACGCTTCGCACCCGCACCTCGGTGGGCATCCGGCCCCAGGGATCCTGGCGGAAGAACGCCTCATCGACGGCGACGGTGCGCGAGACGCTGACGTCAAGCGTGATCCACGCCTCGCCGGGCGCATAGCGCGCCTGGGTCTCGTAGGCGATCACCGGATCTGGGTGGGGCTGGAAGGTCATCGTGGCCCGGTAATCGTCGCGCCGGCGCCGATTTACGGGCCGAAACGCCGTATGTGAACCTTGCGGAATGGTGAGCTTTGCAGCCCTTTCGAGGTTCGTGTTTTACCGCGACACGCCCACCGGCACCGAGAAGCGGACGCGCGTGCCGGCGCCCGGCGCCGAGTCGAGCGTGACCTCTCCCCCGGCCGCCCGGATGCGCTCGACCATCGAGTCGAGGCCCAGATGCAGGGCCGCGGACGGGCGCGAGCGCACGTCGGCCGGGTCGAACCCGCAGCCGTCGTCCTCGATGTCGGCGACGATGCGGCCGCCGCGCTCGGCGATCGCGACCGAGATCCGCGAGGGGCTTGCGTGCTTGCGCACGTTTGCGAGCGCCTCCTGCGCGGTGCGGTACACGAGCTCCTCGACGGTCAGGTCGTAGCGGGCAGCGGTGCCGACCACCTCGGCCCGGGCGCCGACCTCGCGGGCGACCTGGGCCGCGAGCACGCGCATCGCCTCGAGCAGCCCGTGGTCGTGCAGCACGGCCGGGCGCAGCTCGAACATCAGCCTGCGGGTGCGCTCGGTCGCCTCCTCGAGCGTCGCGCGCGTCACCGCGAGCGCCGCGCTCAGGCGCTCGTTGCCTGTCCGCGTCGCCACGAGCGCGACGCGGTCGAGCGAGATCAGCGCCGCCGCCATCACCTGCACCGTGTCGTCGTGGAGCTCGGTCGCGATCCGGCTGCGCTCGACCTCCTCGGCCTGGAGCATGCTCGCGAGGATCTCGCGACGGCGCTCCTCGCTCTCGACGAGCGCCCGCTCGGCCGACGCCCGCCCGGTGACGTCGAGCGCCATCGTGCCGACGCGCTCGACCTCGTCGGTCGCGCCCATGATCGGGAAGATCGTGAGCAGGTAGGCGCCGCCGTCGACTCCCACCGTCTCCATGCCGACCACCGGCTCGCCGGTCTGGAACACCCGCTCGATCGCCTCGACGGTCGCACCGGCGACGTCGGGGATGACGTCCTGAAGGCGCTTGCCGACGTCGCGCGCACCGAAGGCGCCGGTGGTCTCGACGGCCCGGTTCAGGCGCACGATGCGAAGGTTGCGGTCATAGACGACCATCCCGAGCGGGGCCGCGTCGAGGACGGCGCCCAGCACGTCGGGATTCGTGTCGGAGATCGGCAAGGGGGTGATCACCGAGACGATGAGGCGTTCGCCGCCGATCGCGATCCCGTGGATGTCGAGGTCGGCGACGCGGCGGCCGTTCGGAGTGTTGAACACTCGCCGCTGGCGATGGCTGCGCCCCGGCTCCGGGAAGCGGGCGATCAGCCAGTCGAGGCGGTCACGCTCGCTGATACCAAGCTCCGCCGCCGTGTGGCCGAGGATCTCGTCCCGCGAACGGCCGACCAGATCGCAGAAGCCGTCGCTGACCTCGACCATCACCGCGTCGCTCACGCGCGCGATCGCGATCGCCTGCGTCGTCTCTGAAAGGTCACCCGGTATCGCCCTCGCCGGTCGGCGAGACCCGTCGTCGCGCCCCATTGCGTTCACCCCGCTTCACAACGCCGCCCGTGCGCGTACCCGTGAGACAACATAGCGTCAATAACGCACGTTGTCGAATGTGCGCAGGCGGGTCACCAGGTGAGCAGCAGGTGGCGCATGTCGCACTTCGGCTCGTACCCGATCGCGGCGTAGATGTGGTTCGTGGTCGGGTTGGCGACGTCGGCCAGCAGCGAGCACCACTCCTGGCCCGCATCGAGCTCGCGCTGGGAGAGCGCCGCGACGACCGCGCTGGCATAGCCGTTGCCGCGCAGCTCGGGCGGCGTGTAGACCAGCGCGATCGACGACGACCGGGCGGTGCGCCGCACGACGCCGGCCATCGAGACGACGCGGCCGTCGCGCTCCCAGACGAGCAGATCGTCGTGCGCCAGCTTGTGCGCGACGGTGCGGGCGGCCGCGGCGGGCGTCTCCGGCTCCCCCACGTCGGCGAAGAACGCGAGCGTCCACCGCTCGAGCAGGTCGGTCTCGGCAGCCGCCGCGGGCCGCACCCGCCCCGGCGGCCGCGCCGGCGGGCGCACCTCCCGAAGCTCGAACACGCGCACGTCACGACGCACCTGCACCCGTGCCCCGGCGGCGCCGAACGCGGCCGCGAACGCCTCGGCCGCCTGCCGGGCGCCGTTCACCGCGCTCGGGCGGCGGCCGTCGTCGAGCATCGCCGCGACGAGCCCCGCGTAGACCTCCGTGCGCAGCTCGGCGAAGGCGACGATCAGCGCCGGATGCGGCCCCGTCATCGTCACCAGGGCCGCAGGGCGGCCCGACTCGACCGCCATCAGGATGGTCACCTCGGCCCCCCACGCGTCGGGCTCGGCGACGAGCCGGGTCAGGATCCCGAACGAGACCTCACCCGCCGCGCCGCTCGCCCGCAGGGGCTCCTGCACCATCTCGAGCGCATCCTGTGCGCCGGGGGGACGGACGATCTGCATCGGTGCAGTATCGGCCGGAACGGGCCCGAATGGTAGGCTGGAAGCCGGTTCGACGGGCTACGAGGAGGCAGTTTTGGCGGTACCGATGATGAAGACGCTGTCCGGCCGCGACTATCACGCGGCCGAGGTGTTCGAGGTGGAGCGCGAGCGGATCTTCGCCCGCAACTGGTTCTACGCCGGCCGCGCCGATGCGCTCGCCGAGGCGGGCGACTTCATGACGGTCGACGTCGCGGGCGAGAGCGTGATCGTCCTGCGCGACAAGGACGGCCGGCTGCACGGCTTCTACAACGTGTGCCGCCACCGCGGCTCGCGGCTGTGCGACGAGCTGTCCGGGCGGATGAAGGGCGCCGTCAAGTGCCCCTACCACGCCTGGTCATACTCGTTCGACGGCCGCCTGATCGGCACCCCCAACGTCGGCAAGGACGAGCTCGACCGCGATGCGCTCGGCCTGTGGCCGGTCGAGGTGGACGTCTGGGAGGGGTTCCTCTTCGTGCACCTCGATCCCGACCCGCAGCCGCTCGAGACCTGGCTTGGCGGCCAGCACGACGGGCCGCTCTCATTTGCCCGCTTCAACCTGACCGACCTGCGCAGCGGCCATATGACCGTGAACGAGGTGCAGGCCAACTGGAAGATCCTGATCGAGAACTACAACGAGTGCCTGCATTGCCCGACGGTGCACCCCGAGCTGGTCGCCGTCGTGCCGGCGTTCCGCAAGGGATCGGTGTACGACGCCCACCGCGGCGACGGCGGCGTCGCGATCGCGGGCGGCGGGACGAGCTTCACGCGCACCGGCCAGTCCAGCCTGCCGGTGATGCCGGGGCTCGACGAGCACGACTCGACCTCGCTCTACGGCTGCACCGTGTTCCCGAACATGTTCATCGACGTGACCGGCACCGGCGCGATCGCGACCACGCTGCTGCCACGCGAGCCCGGACACACGACCGTCATCACCGACTACCTGTTCCGGCCCGAGGCGATCGCCGATCCCGGCTTCGACCCGTCCGAGATCGTCGAGTTCGTCGAGCTCGTCGCCCACCAGGACTACGTCGTGTGCGAGCGGGTGCAGCGCGGCGTGCGCTCGCGCGCCTTCACCCACGGCGTGCTGGCCGAGAAGGACTCCCTGCTCGACGGCTTCAACACCCGCTACCTGCAGGAGCGCGGGCCGGCGTAGAAGAGGCGAGCGAAACGGCTCGCGCCGGACCTCGGCGCCCTTCGGCTTCCCATCGCAGATAGTCTGTGCCCATTCGTCAACGTCGGCGGTGACCAGTGCGAATCGTGGGTGCCTGTCTGGTGTGTGTGGTCGGCGTGGTGTTCGCGTCGGGGTGTGGCGCTGGCGGCCGTGTGAGCGCCCCGCCGGGCTCGCACCGGTCGATGGTTATGGTCGTGGCGCGAGCGTCTGCGACGCCGGTGTCGGTGACGGGCGGTACCGCTGCGATGCGCCGGCGCGCCGAGGGCATACTGGAGGGGATGGGCAGGGTAGCGATCGCGAGCGTCCACTTCGGTCGCGCTCCCCGCGAATTCCGCCAGTTCCGAGCGGTCCGCGGGCCGGATTGGGTGTCGGTTGTGGTGCGGGCGCCGCTCCTCACCCGCACCACCACACCGACCCAGGAAGACGCCCGCGACTGGGTCATCTGGCAGGCCCAGGTGTTCGAGCGCGCCTACCTCGCCGCGATCCCTGGGCGCGGCGCGCGCGTGCGTGGCGAAAGCGAGGGCGTTCGCGACCACGGGCAAACGCAAGCGGTGGAGAGCGAGCCGCTCGACGCACGCCCGACGTTCACCCGCCAGCCGTCCAGACACGACCTGGTCGTGCGGATCACCCGCGCGGCGCGGACAGCCGGGTTCGCGGTCGCGGCGATCACCTTCTCCCAGCCTGACCGGCTCGCCGCGACCGCACGGCTGACCGTCTCGACTCGCCACCGCTTCGCCGCTCGCTTCAACGCCTTCTACCCCAAGCTGAACGCACTCGCCGACGGGGTGGACGGGTTTGCCTGGCAGCTGCACGACCGTTGCGGCGCCCTGGTCGCGCAATCCGCCTACGGCTGGTACGTGAACCCCGGCTGGGAATGCCCCGAACCCGGGATCATCGGCCCCTCGCCCACGCGCGCCGCCTGCCGAAGGCTCGCAGCCGCCTACCCGGCCTGCTGAGCTCATCGAGGCCTCTCCGGCTCGTCAGGGGATGCGCGTGTCGCGGTGCTCGGCCGCGACGCGCCGCTCCTCGTCGGTGAGCTCGTCCGGGTTCACCGGCGCCACGAGCGTCCAGTGGCGGCCGACCGGGCAGCGCTGGAAACGCCACATGCCGAGCCGGACGGCCTTGAAGGACGCGCCCGGGATCCAGATCGTCGTGAACAGGTGCCCCTGGCGGCAGCGGACGACGACCTTGCCGGCGACGCGCCCCGTGCGCAGCCGGAGGCCCACCATCTCGACCAGCACGAACGCGCTTCCGATGATGAGACGCCGGCGCAGGCGCCCCGGTCGCGAGCGGCGGTCACGCTTCTTGCTCATGCCTGCACTGTATCCGCGGTGGGCGTGCGATCAGAGCCGAAAGGCGTTGTTGAACCCGATGGCGGTGCAGGCGCCGCCCAGGCACGGCAGCCCGAGCATGTTCTCGAAGCCGCGCAGGAGCGCATAGTTGCTGAACGCCGTCGCCACCGTGCGATGCCCCGTGCTCGGCGCAACGACGATCAGCGGGATCGGGGTCGACGCGGCATCGGTGTCGGCCGCCGTGTCGAACCAGATGAAGATGGCCGTATGGCCCTGGTTGTAGGGCTTCGTGTTCAGCAGGCCGGTCGAGCCGCCGAGCACGCCCTGGAGCCACGTGCCGGCATCGCTCACCGTGCCGAGCGTCAGGTCGTCCTGGAGGTTCGGGCTGATCCAGGTGAACGACCGCGCCGGCGCGGGGAGCTTCGCGGGCATCGGCAGGTCGTCGGCCCGGCACGTCGCCGCCGAGGTCCCCGTGTAGTAGGCCGGCGGGTTGTGGCGCGCGACGTAGGGCGAGGCGTTCGCCTTGGAGCACGCCTGCGGCATCGACTCCGCCCACACGCGCCACTGGCTGGGGCCGACCTGGCCGAAGATGCCGCCGCCGGGGACGCTGCACGAAGTGCCGGGCAGGCAGTCGCCGGTGACCGAGCCGGTGGTCCCGCCGGTGACCGCGAGGTAGTTCGGCAGGCTGTGCGGGAACTCCGTGGCGGTGAAGTGGGTCGCCGAGCCGCACTCGCCGGCGAGCGTCTTGAAGTAGCTCGCGGGCGCCGACGGGCCGAGAACGGACGCGTACGACGTGTTCTCGAACGCGATCACGACGATGTGCGTGTAGCGCGGGATCGTCTTGCTCGGGCCGCACGGCGTCGCCGCGTCGGCCGGCGGCGGCACGACGGCGCCCGCCGAGACGCCCGCCAGAGCGACCGCCGCGAGGCACGCCGCGCGCACGAGCCCGCGCGCGCACCGCCCCCATCCCTGTGCCTCCCGACCTCCCACGCCTCCAGGGTACCCGCATACGAGGGGGCGGCAACCCCGAAAATTTGCAAGTCTAGACTTATCAGTCTAGGCTTATCATATGCCGGCGGGCCCTGATCAGACCGAGCTCGCGGCGGCGATCCGGGTCAGCATCGGCCTGCTGCTGCGGCGGCTGCGACAGCCGCACGCCGAGGGCGATCCGACGCTGCCCGAGACCGCGGTGCTTGCCCGCCTCGACCGCGGCGGCGCGCAGACGCCGAGCGCGCTCGCACGGCTCGAGCAGATCAGCCCCCAGTCGATGGGCGCGACCGTCGCCGCCCTCGAGGCGCGCGGGCTCGTCGCCCGCGGCGCCGACCCACGCGACGGCCGCCGGGTCGTCATGTCGCTCACCGACGCCGGCCGCCGCCTCCTGCGCGACCGCCGAAACGCACGTACCGAGCAGCTCGCCCAGGCGCTCGCGAGCGGGTTCACGCCCGCGGAGCTCGACCAGCTGCGGGCGGCGGCACCGCTGCTCGAGCGCCTGGCACAGACGATCTGATGCCGGCGGGCGAGCGCTCCAAGTGGGTGGCGCTCTCGAACACGACCATGGCCGTGTTCATGTCGGCGCTCGACGGCTCGATCGTCATCATCGCGCTGCCCGCGATCTTCCGCGGCATCCACCTGGACCCGCTCGCGCCGGGCAACATCACCTACCTGCTGTGGATGATCATGGGCTACCGCCTCGTCCAGGCGGTGCTCGTGGTCACGCTCGGGCGCATGGGCGACATGTACGGCCGGGTGCGGATCTACAACGCCGGCTTCGCCGTCTTCGCCGGGGCGTCGGTGCTGCTCTCGTTCGACCCGTTCCGGGGCGGGCACGGCGCGGACTGGCTGATCGGGTGGCGCGTGCTGCAGGCCGTCGGCGGCTCGATGCTGACCGCCAACTCCGCCGCGATCCTGACCGACGCGTTTCCGCGCGACCAGCGCGGCCTGGCGCTCGGCATCAACCAGATCGCGGCAATCGCGGGCCAGTTCATCGGCCTGATCGCGGGCGGTCTGCTGGCCGCCCTCGACTGGCGGGCGGTGTTCTGGGTGAACGTGCCCGTCGGCGTGTTCGGGACGGTGTGGGCCTATCGCAAGCTGCGCGACTCGGGCGAGCGGCATCCGGCCCGCATCGACTGGTGGGGAAACGTCACCTTCGCCATCGGCCTGGGCGCGGTGCTGATCGCGATCACCGCGGGCATCCAGCCCTACGGCGGCGACACGATGGGCTGGACGAACCCTGCCGTGATCGCCGGGCTCACCGGCGGCGCGCTGCTCCTGGTCGTGTTCGGGCTGATCGAGACCCGTGTCGCCGAGCCGATGTTCCAGCTCACGCTCTTCCGCATCCGCGCGTTCGCCGCGGGCAACATCGCGGGCCTGGTCGCCTCGGCGGCGCGCGGCGGCCTGCAGTTCATGCTCATCATCTGGCTGCAGGGAATCTGGCTGCCGCTGCACGGGTACGCGTATACCGAGACGCCGCTCTGGGCCGGGATCTACCTGCTGCCGCTGACGGCGGCGTTCCTCGTCTCGGGGCCGCTGTCCGGCTACCTCTCCGACAAGTTCGGCGCCCGTGGCTTTGCGACCGCCGGAATGCTCGTGTTCGGCGCGAGCTTCGTCGGGCTGATGCTGCTGCCGGTCGTCTTCCCCTACTGGGCGTTCGCTCTGCTGATCCTCGCAAACGGCATCGGCGTGGGCATGTTCAGCGCCCCCAACTCGGCGTCGATCATGAGCAGCGTGCCCGCGCGCCAGCGGGGCGCGGCGTCCGGCATGCGCTCGACGTTCCAGAACACCGGCACGGCCGTCTCGATCGGCGTCTTCTTCTCGCTCATGATCGCCGGCCTTGCGAGCGCACTTCCGAGCGCGCTCACGAACGGCCTCGAGCGCCAGGGCGTCCCCCACGCCGTCGCCCACCACGTCGCATCGCTGCCGCCGGTGTCGTCGCTCTTCGCGGCCGTGCTCGGCGAGAACCCGGTGCAGCACCTGCTGGCGCCGACCGGCACCCTCGGCCGGCTGCGGGCGGCGAACCGGCATACGCTCACGAGCCGCGAGTTCTTCCCCCACCTGATCTCGGCCCCGTTCCACCAGGGGCTCGTCGTCGTCTTCAGCGTCGCGGCGGTGCTCTCGCTGCTCGGAGCGTTCGCCTCGGCCCTGCGCGGCGGCCGCGACATCCACCCCGACACGGCCGAAGAGAGCGCCGTGTCCTACGTCGGCGATCAGCCGATGCCCTGACCTCGCGGGCCGGTCGCCTATTCGTACTGGAGCGCGTTCAGAACGTTCAGCCGCGCCGCGCGCCGGGCGGGGAAGATCGCCGCGATCAGTCCGACGACGATGGCGGCGACGACGAACTCGATGATCGTGCCGACCGGCACCGCGAAGGGGATGTTGCCCAGGGCGCGGTCGAGCACCGCCGCAAGCCCGATGCCGACCGGGATGCCGAGCGTGGCGCCGAGGAGCGCGGTGATCACGGCCTCGTGGCGGATCATGCGCCGGGTCTGGCGGCGGGTCATGCCGACGGCGCGCAGCAGCCCGAGCTCGCGGGTGCGCTCGAAGACGGTGAGCACGAGCGTGTTCACGATCCCGAACAGGCTGACGACGATCGAGAGCGCGAGCAGGATGTAGAGCAGGTTGAGCTCGCTCTGGATCGAGGCCTGCTGCGAGCTGATGAACTGCTGCTCGGACTGGAGCTTCGCGTCGGGGAAGCGCGCCAGCACGCGGTTCAGGGCAGCCGTGTTATGGGCGGTCACGCCGCCCGGAGTCGCGATCAGGGTGAAGACGTTCTCGGGATTCGGGTAGAGCGTGTCGAAGGTGCGCGACGAGATCGAGATCGTCCCGAGCGGGTTCTCGGCCTGCGGCGGGGCGTAGATGCCGTTCACCCGCAGTTCGATCGTGTGGCCGGAGGGCGTCTCCATGGTGATGTGCGAGCCGACGGCGAGATGATGGCTCTTCGCGAAATCCTTGTCGACGATCACGCCGCCGGTGCCGAGCGACGCCATCGCGGCGTTCGTACCCTGCTTCCACTTGAGCGCCAGGAGCTGCGAGAGCCCCGGGTCGAGTCCGGCCACGCCGATCGTCTGGCCGAACACGCGCGCCTCGCCCGAACGCTCGCCGGCGACGACGGTGGCGATGTGCGCCCGCCGAAGCGCGTCCGCCGAGGCGACCGACGTGGGCGTGAACCCGTTCTCGGAGGTGAGGACGTAGTTGCCCCGGAACTCGTCCCTGACCGATCCGATGATCGACTGCTTGAGGCCCTGTGCGAGCACGGCGAAGGCGGTCACGAGCGCGAGGCCGATCATGAGCGCCGCCGCGGTCGAGGCGGTGCGCGCCGGGTTGCGCATCGCGTTTCGGCGCGCCAGCTCTCCGGCGGCGCCGCCGATCCTGGTCGCCGGCCACCCGAGCACCCGCGCGAGCGGGCGCGCGATGCTCGGCGCGACCATCGCCACGCCGACGAAGAGCAGGAGCACCCCGATGCCGAGGACGACCAGGCGCGGGCCCGTGGCGATGGCCGAGACGAACGCGCCGACGCAGACGAGCACGAGCGCGATCGCGCAGACGGCCAGCGCGACCGCCGGCCCGAAGCGCGCGAGCCGCGAGGGCGGCAGCAGCGATCCCTCGCGGACGGCCGCGATCGGAGGCACGCGCGTCGCGCGCAGGGCCGGCCAGAAGCTGGCGAGGAGCGTGACGCCGGTGCCGACGACGAGCGACACGATCACGGTGCGGGTCGCAAAGACGAGCCCGGCGAGCGGCAGCTTCAGCCCCTCGGCCCGGAAGAGCGCCTCGAGCCCCTTGGCGAGGCCGAGGCCGACGAACAGCCCGACGATCGACGCCAGGAGGCCGATCGCGAAGCCCTCGATCAGGACCGAGCGGCGCACCTGGCGGACGGTGGCGCCGAGCGTGCGCAGTGTCGCGAACTCGCGCGAGCGCTGGGCGACGGTGATCGACAGCGTGTTTGCGATCACGAATGACCCGACGAAGAGGGCGATGCCGCCGAACGCGAGCAGGAAGTAACGCAGCGTCGTGATCGCCGAGTCGTAGTCCTCGAACGTCGCGTGCGCCTGCTTCGCGCTCGTGCGCACCTGCGTGTGCGCGGGCAGCACCGACCGGATCTGGCGCAGCAGCGCCGCTTTCGAGGTGCCCGGCCGCGACGCGACGTCGATCTGGTCGAGCTTCCCCGGTTCCCCGAACAGCCGCTGTGCGGTGGGAAGGTCGAAGATCGAGAGCGTGTCGCCCGCAAGCGACGACGAGCTGCCGTAGTCGGCGATGCCGGTGATGCGGAAGTGCTGCTCGCTGCCGCCGTTCACGATCAGCCCGACCCGGTCGCCGACCCGGTAGTGCTCGGAACCGGCCGTCTGGGCGTCGATCGCGACCTCGCCCGGGCCGGTGGGCCACGCGCCGGAGACGATCCGAAACGGGCTGAACCGCTGCGAGCCGGGGGCGATGCTGAGGCCGAGCTGGAGCGCGGAGCCGCGCGAGACGACCTTGCCGTCGGCGCCGACGATCTCGACCTCGGCGCCGACCGACCCGGCGGCGGCCGCGACGCCCGGAAGGTTCGCGATCCGGGCGACCGTCGACTCGGGGAACGACGGCGCGTTGCCGCTGCCGCCGAACGCCGCCTTGCCCGTGACGACGGCGTCGGACTTGGCGTAGACGCCGTTCAGGAGCGTCCCCAGGCTGGCGTTGATCGTGTCGGTGAGGACATACGTGCCGCTCACCATCCCCACGCCCATCACGATCGCGAGCGACGTCAGCACGAGCCGCAGCTTGCGTCCGAGCAGGCTCTTGAAGGCGACCCTGATCACCGCGGCTTACAGTGTCGCACGGCGCGGTCGGGGGTGCGGCCGGCAGGTACCAGCCCCCCCAAAACGCGTGAGCGGCGTCGCGTAGAAACTACCGTCGACTCGTGACACCCCGGGTCGATGTTACGGCAATGAAGCAGCCTGCCCGTGACACCCGGGGCACCGAGACCAGCTCCGGGTTCGATCCGCGCAACGTCGCCCCGGCTCTGGATCGCCGCCGGCCGCCCACGCCGTGGAGCGCCCACTTCGCGGTCGTTCGGTCGCATCCGTGGCTGATCGTGGCCGCAACCCTCCTCACCGTTGCCGTCTCGGCGGCGTATGTCAGCGTCGCGCCGCGCCGCTACGAGGCGCACGCCGAGCTGCTCGTCAGCGTGAGCCCGACGTACCAGCCCGCGCTCGAGGACCTCGGCCTGCTGCACGTCTCGGCGGACGCCGGCCGCCCCGCCCAGACCGTGGCGTGGCTCGCGATGACGCGCCGGGTCGCCACCGTCGCCTCGGCGAGGCTCGGCGGGCATCCCTCGCCCGGCTCGATCGCTGCGCACATCGTCGCGCAGCCCGTCGCGGGCGCAGACGTGGTCGACATCGCCGCGACGGCGTCCAGCGCCGCGACCGCGGCGGCGATCGCAAACGCCGACGCCTATGGAGTCAGGACCGTGCGCGCAGCCGACCTGCGGCCCACGATCGATCGTCTTGTCGCCCAGCTGCAGGGCGACCTCAAGGCCGAGCGGCCCGGATCGTTCGCGGCCGCGGCGACGGGCGGCGAGATCCAGGACCTCACCGCACTGCGCCTGGTCGGAGACCCGTCCGTCCACATCCTCCAGCCCGCGACGGCGCCGTCGGCGCCGAGCTGGCCCAAGCCGCAGATCATCCTCGCGGGTGCCGCGCTCGTCGGCCTGCTCGTGGGCGTGCTCGGCGCGTTCGCGCTCGAGTCGCGCGATCCGCGGCTGCGCACCGCGGGTCAGCTGCGCCGGCTGTTCGCGGCTCCGGTCATCGCCACCATCTCGCCCGCGCGCAGCCACGGCGCCCGCGGACAGCAGCGGCGCCCGATCCCACCGCACGTGCTGGGTCGGGCCGCATCGGAGCAGATCCGCACGCTGAGCCACCGCCTGGCCGGACGCCACTGCGTGCTCGTCACCGGCGCCTCCGGCTGTGAGGGCCGAACGACCGTGGCGATGGCCCTCGCCGAAGCCTCAGCCGAGGCCGGCCGCGACACGATCCTCGTCGAGGTCGACCTGCGCAAGGGCGCGCTCGCCGATGCGCTCGGCCTGCTCGACTACGACGTGCAGGACGTCCTCGCCGACCGCGCCTCCGCCGACGTCGCGCTCACCACCCCGCGCGGCCTCTCCCCCCGGCTGCGCGTGCTCCCCGCCGGCAGGCCGCCGTCAACGCTCGCCGACCTGCCTGAGCCGGGACGAATTACCGACATGATCCGCAGCCTCTGCGACCTCGCCGACCTTGTGATCGTCGACGCGCCGCCGCTCGGCACGACCGGTGACAGCGTGCCGCTCGTCGCCCTCGCCGACCTCGCCCTGCTGGTCGTGCGGGTGGGCGCGACCCGGCTCGAGCCGCTGGCACAGGCCGTTGCCGAGCTCGAAGGTGCCGAAAGCGGCACGGTCGTCGTGGGCAGGCGCCATGCGAAGGTTCGCGATCACAGGCTCCTGCCCGCAACCGCGGGCGCCTTCCATGGGTGACCGCGCGTTCGTGGTCTTGGCCGTCATGGTGGTCGCCGTGGTGGCCGGGCTCACCGCGACCGTCCAGCCGGCGATCGGCCTTGCCGGAGTGGTCGTCGCCGGGTGCTCCTGGTACGCATGGAGCCGGCCGGTGTTCGGCCTGGCGATGGTCTCGTTCGCGTCGTTCGTCGCGCTCGTCCCCGCGCAGATCCTGCCCGCGGTCACGCTCGTAAAGGCGTTCGCGCTGCTGTTCGTCGTGATCTGGCTGCTCCAGCGCGGCCGCTCGCAGTCCGGGCGCGTTCCGCTCGCGTTCATCTTCTCGCTGACGGCGTTCGCGGGCTGGACGACGCTCAGCCTGGTGTGGGCGACCGATCTGAGCGCGGGGCTCGACGTGATCAGCCGGCTCGCACAGCTGATCGTGACCGCCACGGTCGGCATCGCGGTGATGCGGCGCCGCGACGACGCGATGATGGTCGCCGCGGCGTTCGTCGCCGGCGCCGCGGTCGCCGCCGGCATGGGACTTGCAACCGGCATCGGATCGCAGCAGGGCCGGCTGGCCGGGACGGTCGGCGACGCCAACGAGCTCGCCATCGCGCTCGTGGCGGCGATCGCCCTCGTTCCCCCGCTCTACGCGTGGGCGCGCGCCCGGCACGCGCACGTGACGGCGGCGCTGGTGGTGCTCGGCGGGGCAGTCGCGCTGACCGGCCTCGTGATGACCGGCTCGCGGGGCGGCGCCATCTCGCTCATGGCGGCTGCCGCCGTCGCGATCGGCCTCGGCCGGCGCTGGTGGAGCTGGGCGATCCCCGTGCTCGGCCTGGGCACGGTGGCGGCGATCGTGATCGCCTCGGGCGCCGCGCTGCCGTCCCCCGCCTCACATCTCTCCGACAGCAACACGTCGAACCGCACGACGCTTTGGACGCTCGCATGGCGGATGACCACGGCGAACCCGTTCACCGGCGTCGGTGTCGGCAACTACGTGACCGAGTCGCCGGCCTATCTCGTCCAGCCGGGAGCGATCTCGCGCAGCGACCTCGTCATCGACCAGCGCAAGGTCGCCCACAACACCTACCTGCAGCTCTCCGCCGAGGGGGGTGCGCCCGCACTCGTCTCGTTCGTCGCCATGCTCGGCATCGCGGGCGCCTGCGGGATCGCCGCCGCGCGGCGCTTCGCCTGCGCCGGCGAGCACGACATGGCCTTCCTGGCCCAGGCGTTCGTGATCGGGCTGGCCGGCATCTCGGTCGGAGCGTTCTTCCTCACGCTCGAGGTGAACAAGCAGCTCTGGCTGGTCGCGGCGGTCTGCGTCGGCCTCTATCGCATCGTCACGACACCCCGGTCCGAGCCGCACCTGCGCGGGCCGCTGGGCAATCTCAGCGCCGGCCGGCTGGCCGAGGTGACGACGTGAACCGCACCAATCCGGCGGCAACCTGGCACCAGCGCTCCCTGCTGTCCGGCCGGCTGCACGTGCTCGGCCCGGCCCTCGCCGGCGCCGCCGTGACGGCGACGACGCACAACGTCGCCGAGTGCGGCTGGGTCTTCGCGGTGATCGCGCTCGTCTGCTGGGGCGCGCGGCTCGAGCACTACCCGATGCACCTGATGGCGACGGCGCGGTTTGCCCTTCGCGTCGCCTGCGCGATGGTCGGGGCGGCCGCCGCGGTCGCGCCGACCTATCTGAACTCCGACGCCACGCCGATGCGGGCCGCCGCCACCGTGGCGGCCGCGGGCGCGGTGGCCGCATGCATCGCACTCGTCGACGTTGTGTTCTCGATGGCCGAGATCCGGGTCGCGGTGATCGGCGACGACTCGTTCACCGAGCTGCTCGCCCGCCAGTTCGCAGACAGTGGGGTGCGTGGCTTCGTGTTCGCCGCATCGTGCGCGCCGAGCACGTCCGTCGACCGGTTCAGGAAGCTCGTGACGAGCGAGCGAATCGATCTGGTGGTCATCGAGAACCGGGTGATGTCCTCGCCCGAGGTCGAGCGCACGGTCGACGCCTGCGTCGAGATCGGCATCCCGCTGACCGACGGCGCCACCCTCTACGAACGCATCCTCGGACACGTGCCCATCGCCGTGATCCGGTCGGCCTGGTTCCGCGCCGTGCTCGATCCCGAGCGGCCGGCGAGCCACCACCGGCTCCAGCACATCCGCGACGTCCAGGTGGCGCTGACGCTCGCCGTGGTGCTGGCGCCAGTGATGGCGGTCATCGCGCTCCTGCTCGCCGCAAAGGACGGGCGGCCGATCCTGTTCCGCCAGCGGCGGGTGGGCAAGGGCGGCGCCGAGTTCGAGCTCCTCAAGTTCCGGACGATGCGGGCAGAGCCGGTTGCCGACGCCCGCTGGGCCGCCGCGGATGACCCGCGCATCACGCCGCTCGGAGCATGGCTGCGGCGGCTGCACCTCGACGAGCTGCCCCAGCTGATCAACGTCCTGCGCGGGGAGATGACGCTCGTCGGCCCCCGGCCCGAGCAGCCGGCGATCGTCGAGGTGCTCGAGCGGGAGATCCCCTACTACTCGCGCCGCCACCTCGTCGTCCCCGGCGTCACCGGCTGGGCGCAGGTGCGGTGCGGGTATGCCGGCACCACGCTCGGGACGGGCTGGAAGATCGGCCACGACCTGTACTACCTGAACCGCCGCACACTCACCTTCGACGCGCTGATCATGGTCGAGACGCTGCGGACGCTGGTCGCCGACCGCCAGTACGGCCGGACGCCGCCCAACTCGCGGTTCCTGCTGCGATTGGAGCCGGACGCCCATGCCTGAGGTGAGCGTCCTCGTCCCCGTCCGAAACGGGATGGCCCATCTCGCCGAGGCGACCGCGGCGATGTCCGCGCAGCGCGTCGCCGGCGACGCCGAGTTCCTGATGATCGACGGCGGCTCGACCGACGGCAGCCGCGCCTTCCTCGCAGATCTGTGCGCGCGCGACCCGCGCTTCGTGCTGCTCGAGAACCCGGGGCGGACGACGCCGCGGGCGCTCAACATCGGCCTCACCGCGGCCCGCGGTGAGTTCGTCGCGCGGATGGACGCGCACAGCCGCTATCCCGACGACTACCTCTCCCAGGGCATCGAGCGGCTGCGCCGCGGCGACGTCCAGGCCGTCCACGGCCCGGTGCTGCCGGTCGGCGCGAGCGGGTGGTCGCGCCGGATCGCCTGCGCGCTTCTGACGCCGCTCGGATCCGGCGGCGCGGACAAGCATGACCTCGACCACGAGCGCCCCGTGTTCAGCGGATTCACCGGCGTGTGGCGGGCCGACACGCTGCGCGCGCTGGGAGGGTGGGACGAGGGCTGGCCGGTGAACCAGGACGTCGAGCTCGCGGCCCGGCTCCACCGGGCGGGCGGCACGGCGGTGTCGATCCCGTCGATGGCGGCCGGCTACCGGCCGCGGTCGAGCCTGCGCGCGCTCGCGCGCCAGTACGCCCGCTACGGGCACTACCGCGCCAAGTCGGCCGTGCGCCACCCGGCCACGCGCCGCCGGGCGCACCTCGTCTGCCCGGGCCTCGTGCTGACCGCTGCCGCCGCCGCCGTGCCGAGCCCGCTGCAACTGCCCGCATGGCTCGTCCTGGGGGCGTATGGGGCCGGCGTCGCGGCCACATCGGCGCGTGCGCCGCTGGGCGCCTCCGACCGCCTGGCGCTGCCGGCGGTCTTCGTGACCATGCACGGCGCGTGGGGTCTCGGCTACCTGTCGGGCCTGGCCCGCTTCGGGTGGCGGCGGTGAGGATCGCCGTCTTCACCGACTACCGCTACGTCCGCCACGACGACGGGATCTGGACCGAGCGCGCGTTCGCGCTCTTCCTGAACGAGATCGCCCGCCACCACGATCTGACGATCGTCGGCCGGGAAGGGGCCGAGGGCCAGGTGTCGCCGCGCTACCGGCTCGCCGACTCGGTCACTTTCGCCGGAATGCCGTACTACGAGAGCCTCGCCAATCCCGGCACCGCCCTGCGCACGCTGCCCGCCGCGCTGCGGGCGTTCACGCGCGCGTCCGCGCACGCCGACGTCGCCTGGATCCTCGGCCCCAACCCGATCGCGATCGCGTTCGTGCTCGCGGCCCGGGCCCGCCGCCTGCCCGTCGTGCTCGGCGTCCGCTCCGACCTTCCGTCATACGTGGCCTCCCGCTATCCGGGGCGGCGGCCGTTCATCGCCGCGGCAAATGCGATGGAGACGGCGTGGCGGCGCCTGGCAAGACGGCTCCCGTGCGTCGTCGTGGGGCCGCAGCTGGCCGAGACGTACCGCGCATCCCGCCGGCTGCACATGCTCACCGTCTCGCTCGTGCGCGAGGGCGACGTCACCGCCGGCCCCGCCGCCGCGAGCGGATCGGGGCACGAGCTCCTGAGCGTCGGGCGGCTGGACTCCGAGAAGAACCCGCTGCTCCTGCTCGACGTGCTCGCGCGGCTGCGCAGCACGGACGCGCGCTGGAGCGTTCGCATCTGCGGCGAGGGAACCCTGCGCGGCGTGCTCGAGGCGCGCGTCCGCGAGCTCGCGCTCGACGGCGCCGTGCGCTTCGAGGGCTACGTCCAGTTCGGCGAGGCGCTCCTGCAGCTCTACCGGCACTCCGACGCGCTCGTCGTACCGTCACGGTCGGAGGGCGTCCCGCAGACGATCGTCGAGGCCCTGGCGTCCGGGCTGCCCGTCGTCAGCACCGATGTCGGCGGCATCAGGGCCACCTTCGGCGACAGCGTCGCCCTGGTCGCATCCGGAGACGCCGACGCGATCGCAGCCCGCCTCCTTCGCCTCGAACGCGACCCCGGCGAGCGCCAGCGCATGGCCGACGCGGGCCGTGCCGTCGTCCGCACGCACACGCTCGAGGCCGAGTCGGCGCGGCTCGGCGCGTTCTTCGAGGCCGCAGCCCGGCGATGACCGAGCGGCCGCCCCTCCTGCGGCGAGGGATCGCCGAGGCATTCGCCGCGCAGGCGGTGAGCGCCGGGTTCACACTGGTCACAGCGGTCGTGACCATGCGACTGCTCGGCCCCCACGAGTACGGCGTCTACGCGATCGTCTTCGGCTTTGCGACCATCGCCGGGCTCGTGTGCGACCTGGGCCTCTCGATGTCGGCCGCCCGGTTCATCGCCGAGCGCTTCGAGTCGCGGAGCGCTGCGGCGCGGGTGGCGCGCGACGCCCTCGCCCTGAAGCTCGTCCTCTCGCTCGTGGTGGCGATCGCGATCGTGGTCGAGAGCGGACCGATCACTCACCTCCTGGGCGCCGGCGCCGCCGCATGGCCGCTGCGGGTGATGGCCGTCGCCACGGCCGCCCAGGCGATCTTCGCGAGCGCGATCGGAACGCTGAACGCCGTGCGCCGAACCCGGGTGAGCCTCGCTGCGGTCTGCGTCGAGAGCCTGGTCGAGTCCGTCGCCACGGGCGCGGCCGTGCTCCTCACGGGCACCGCCACGGCCGCCGCCGCCGGCCGCCTGGCGGGCTACGCGGCGGGAGCGCTCGTGGCCGTCGTGCTGATGGCAAGGACGCTCGGCATGCAGCGGCCAGGCCCACGCGTCGTCAGCCCGCGCGCGCTCCTGCGCTATGCCGGAGCGGTGGCGGTCGTCGAGGGCGCCTTCGTGATGTTCACGCGCATCGACTCGGTGCTGCTCGGCCCGCTTGCCGGCCCCGCCGCCGCCGGCCGGTTCGACGCCGTGGTGCGCATCGCCGGCCTCATGCATTATCCCGGCCTGGCCGTGGCGATCGCGCTCGCGCCTCGGTTCGCGGGCCAGGTGAGCGGCGCCGACCGTGCGCTGCTTGGCCGCACGCTCGGATACCTGGTGCTGCTCCAGTCCGCGCTCGTGATCCCGATCGCGATCTGGTTCGGGTCGGCCGCCCGCTTCGGCCTGGGCGGCGGCTATGCCGCCTGCGGCACGATCGCGCTCGTGATGTCGCCCTATCTGATGCTGTGGGGCCTGGCCCCGCTGCTGACGATGACGGCGAGCTATGCGGGCGAGGCCCGCCGCCGGCTGCCGGCGGCGGTCGCGACGGTGATCGTGAACGTCGTCCTCGACCTGATCCTCATCCCGCACCTGGGCGCCGTCGGGGCGGCGATCGGCACCGACGTCGCCTTCGCCATCTACATCGCCGCCCACGTGCGCGTGTGCAGGCAGGTGGTGGGGCTCGAGCTTCCCACGGCGAGCCGCGCGATCCGCTACGCCGGGGCGATCACGGCCGGGGGGCTCGGCGGATGGGCGGCGACAGCGCTTGCCACCCCGCTCGCGGTCGCGCTCTCGGTGTCGGCGTTTCCGATCGCGGCCTTCGCGTTCGGGCTCCTCGACCTCCACGCCATCGCAGCCCGGGCCGGCCTGTGGCCGCGGGCCGCCAAGGAGCCGGCGGTGTGATGGTCGTCGAGCCGATCCACGTCGCGGTCATGAACGACGTCATCCCGGTCTCGGGCGGCGCCGAGCGCCTGCTCGTCCACCAGCTCCTGGCGCTCGACCCGGCCCGGTTCGAGCGCACGCTGATCGTCACGCGATGGGATCCGGCGGTGGCCGCCTCGGCTGCCGGCGCCGGCGTGATCGCACGCCTCGAAGCCGCCGGGGTGCGCGTCGTCGGCATCCGCCGCCGGTCGCGGCTCAGCCCGCGGGCATGGCTCTCGGTCGTGCGGCTCCTGCGCCGGCGCGGCGTCGATGTCCTGCACAGCCACAAGACCGGGGCGAACTACTCCGCAGTCGTCGTCGGGCGCCTCGCGGGCGTGCCCGTGATCGCCCACGAGCATCTCGCCCATGGCGACGGCGTGCACTTCGGCCTCTCGCGGGCACGGAAGCTGGCCGACCGGCATCTGATGGGGCGTCTGGCGACCGTCGTCCTGTGCGTCTCGGAGGCCGACCACGCCCGGCTCGTCGCCGTCGAGCACCTGCCGCGGCGCAAGGTGCGGCTGGTCCCGCTCGGGATTCCGGCACCCGAAATCTCCCCAGCCTCGAGGGCCGACGCCCGCCTCGCGCTCGGCATTGCGCAGGACGACATCGTGATCGTCGCCACCGCCATGCTACGCCCCGAGAAGCGCCACGATGTCCTCGTCACAGCCCTCGCCCAACTCGGTCCCGGCGGCGCAGGCGTCGTCACGCTCGTCACCGGCGACGGAGTCGAGCGCGACGCCCTCGAGGCGCAGGCAGAGACGCTGGGTCTCGGGTCGCGGGTGCGCTTCCTCGGCACTCGCACGGACGTGCCGGCGATCCTGGCCGCCGCCGACATCGGCGTTCTTTGCTCCGACCGCGAGGGCACGCCGCTCGCGCTCCTCGAGTACATGCAGGCCGGCCTTGGCATCGCCGCGAGCCGCGTCGGCGGGGTGCCCGACACGATCCGCGACGAGTGCGAGGGCCTGCTCGTCGCGCCCGGCTCGCCCGCAGACCTGGCAGCGGCGCTCACGCGTCTTTGCGCCGACCCCGACCTGCGGTACCGGCTCGGCGCGGCCGCGCGACGCCGCCGGCGCGACAGGTTCGACCTGCCCAGCTTCGTCCACACGATCGAGGAGCTCTACGGCGAGCTCGTGGGCTCGATCTCCCCATGACGGACGCTCCGCAGACCCTGCGGGTGCTGGCCTGCTCGAACCAGAACCTCTCCGCGTTTCGCACGTCGTTCACCCGCTACGCCGGCCTGTTCGCGGCGCTCGACCGCCGGTACGACCTGGTCGGGTTCGTGCGGCCGCAGATCCCGGACCGCGAGTACTACCTGCGGTCGCTCGGCGCGATCCATCCGCGCAGGCCGGCGTGGTCGGCGCGCCACAGCCTGAGCCCGTGGGCCTTCCGCCGGCGCAGCGAGCTGGCCGGCGCCGAGCTGGCGGGCTGGGAGGGCCGCTACGACGTGCTCCTGCAGCTGCAGACGCTGTTCGCGCCGGGGTCAGCACCGTACGCGCGTCCCTACACCGTCTACACCGACAACATCTACCCGCTGACCGAGCGGTTCTATCCGGCCTGGGCGCCGCTCGGACGGCGCCGGGGCGCGCGCTGGACGGCGCTCGAGCGCGCCGTCTGCACCGACGCCGACGTCGTCTTCACCATGTCGGAGTTCGTCCGCAGGGCGGTGATCGACGAGTACGGCTGCGACCCCGCGCGCGTCGTCGCGGTGGGCGGAGGGACGAACCTCGCCCCCCAGGACAGCTCGACGAAGCGCAACGACCGCCCGGTGGCGCTGTTCGTCGGGGACAAGTTTGCGATCAAGGGCGGCGAAACGCTGCTCACGGCGTGGCCCGAGGTACGCCGGCGCGTCCCCGGCGCCGAGCTTCGCATCGTCGGACCGCACGCCCGCCGCGACAGCCCGGACGGCGTTCGCTGGCACGGCTACGTCTCCGACCGCACCGAGCTCGCGCGAATCTACGCCGGCGCCTCGGTGTTCGTCATGCCCTCGCACTTCGAGGCGTGGGGGCACGCGTTCCAGGAGGCGATGGCGCACGGCCTGCCGTGCATCGGCACCGACCAGCTCGCGATGCCCGAGATCATCACGGACGGCGTCACGGGCCTGCTCGTCCCGCCCCGCGACGCGCACGCGCTCGCCGGCGCGCTCACCGAGCTGCTCTCATCGCCCGATCGCGCGCGGTCGATGGGCCGAACCGCGCATGCCGAGATCCTCGTGGCCGGCGGATGGGACCACGTGGTCGACCGGATGGCGCCGCACCTGGCCGCGGCGGCGGTGCGCGGTTTGAGCCCTACCGCGCTCCGAGCAGTGGCACAAGGGTGTCGCTGACGGGTGTCGGGATGCCGTGGCGGGCTCCCAGACGGCGGATGACCCCGTTGCGGGCGTCCCACTCGAGCGGCCTGCCGGCGATCGAGTCGGCAAGGATCGACGATCCGCTCCCGGGCGGTTGGCGGGCAAAGCCGTCTGCGATCTCGCGCGCGAGCGAATCCGGCAGCGCGGCGCCCTCGGCACGTCCGACGCGGACGCACTCGTCGGCAAGCCTGAGCGCGAGCGTGTGCACGCCGTCGTCGCGGAAGATCTCGGCCGGTCGATGCGTGAGCGCCATCAGCGCCGCAACGGCATTGCGGCAGAGCTTGCGCCACGACTCGGTCAGGAAGTCGCCGGTCAGGGCGACCTCCGCGCCGCCGCCGAGGAGGTCGGCGAACGCGCGGCCGTGCGCCGAATCCGGCACCGTGAGCCTCGGCGCGGAGCTCACCGTCACCCGGCCCGGTGCCGTTGTGTGCGCTCCGAACCAGATGACCGTGGGAAGGATCTCGGCGCCGGGGACGAGCGGCGCGACGCGTTCGCGGTGCTCGACGCCGTTCTGGAGCACCGCGACGACGGTGCCGGAGCCGGTGAGCCGGCGCAGCCAGCCGATCGCGTCCGGCGTCTGGTGTGCCTTCACCGCGAGCAGCACCCAGCGTGCCTCGCTCACATCCGCCGGCGTGGCGAGGACGGGGCCGACCGCGATGCTCGACCCGCTCCACGGCGAGTGGACGATGACCTCTCGGACCGCCGTGCGGCCGCAGAGGACGAGCTCAGCGCCCCCGGATGCCTGGACGGCGGCCGCGATCGTCGCTCCGATCGCACCGACCCCGACGACGGCGACCCGGGTCGTCACCATCCGTGTTGGACCACCATGCGGGTATCTGCTGCCCGGAAGGACACGGGAGCCGATTGAATCGAGACGGAGGTCACCAATGCCGCGTATCCCTGCAGGCACGCTTGCCGATGGAAACATGGTCGGCGCCGACCACGGCGCCACGGTCTGCATCATCCTCGACCAGAGCGAGCCGGGCGGCGGCCCCCGGCTGCACCGCCACCCCTACGACGAGACGTGGGTCGTCGTGGCGGGGACGCTGACGTTCACGGCCGGCGACGAGACGCTCGAGGCATCGGAGGGAGACATCGTCGTCGTGCCGCCCGGCGTCCCGCACAAGTTCCGAAACACGGGGCCGGGGCCGTCGAAGCTCGTCTGCATCCACGCCAGCCCGACGTTCACGACGGAATGGCTCGAGTGAGCCGAGCTCACATCTGCTCGACCCACTGGGAGCGCCACTCGCTGGCAGGGAACGGGTCGCAGAAGTACTGGGTCTCGCGGCACACCTTGCCGTCGGGTCCGAGCTCCATGATGCTGACGGTGGGGTACGGCCTTCCGTCGTAGCTCAGGATGAGCTCGGTGATCCAGAGGCGGCCCGAGCCGACCGTCCGCCGGACCGAGAATCGCTTGTCGTTGGGTTGGAGCGTCCGCGTGGTCTGGATGTTCTTCCGCGTGCGGATGCGCTCGCCGGACTGGGGATACTCGAGCACGGCGTCCTCGGCGTAGATCTGGTGCTCGACCTCGAAGTCCTGCGCGTCGGACGCAGCCCAGTGAGCGGCGATCGCGGCACGGATGTCGTCATCGTTCATGGTCTGCACGATAACCGCCTTGGCCTCGGCACCTGTCCGCGGTTAGAGTGCGGATCCGCACAACCTCCAAGGGGAGCGAGCATGCGGGATGCCTGGGGTCGACAGGGTGCGTGCAGGCGGGTCGCGGTCGGCAGTGTCGCGGCGCTGGTCTTTGTGCTCTGCCTGGCGGCCGGCACCTCCGTCGCCGCAGCGCCTCGCTCAGGCGCGCTCGTGCGGTGGCGGAGCATGCGGCTCGCCCGCGTTGCGCCGCCCCGACTCGCGGCGGCGGTGACGCTCGTCGCCGGGCCGCGGGAAGTCCTGATCTCCGGCGTGCGGTACGAGATGCGGCTCCTGGCCTTCGCATTTCCCGGAATCCCCCAGTTCCCGCCGTCGGTGGTTGTGGATCTCGCCCGCTCGGCGCCGCCGGGTGGATCGCCGATCGCGTTTCAGTCCCACGACTACGTGTTCGACCCCCAGTCGGGCGCGACCTTCACCATCGCCCGAAGGACGCTTGCGACCGCCACGCTCGACATGGCCGCCTCGATCGCGCCGAGCATGCTGACGACCACCTTCACCGCTTCCGGCCGGCAAACGACGACCGCCTGCAGCCTGTCGAACGGCGGCCACGGCAACCGGCGCCACGTCTCGGGCACCCTGGCGTACGCGGCCTTCAGCATCGCCACCCCCACGTCACCCTTCTTCGGCACGCTCACCGGCGGGCCGGTGCGCGCCCGTCTCATCTACGACCCTGGCTGTAAGGGCTCGGCGGCACCACCCCCCTCGGCGGAAAATCGCGGCTGTCCCGGCCGCGAAAGCCTCGAGGCAGGCAGCCAGACCCAGTCCTGGTCGTTCGAGAAGATTCGCGGCCGGCGCGCCGTGAGCGAATCTGTGTTCACCGGTACGAACCCCGCGAGTCCCAGCGTCGCCTCCGAGGCTCACTCGATGGCGGCGATAACCGCGGTCTCGACCCTGCCGCGGCCGGCCCACTCGACCCGCGGAGCCACCGCCGAGGTCTTCGCCGCCGGCAACCCGTTCATGACCGGGTCTGCCACCTTCGCCTCCACCCGGGCACCGGCCATCACCCACCACTCATGCATTGATCAGGGACGGACTCTGCGCTTCACCACACGTGTGTACACAGGGCTGATCACCCCAAACACGACGCCCCTCACCGCCGGGTTCGATACCGGCCCACTCGCCCTCACGCAGCGCCGCGCCACCCTCAAGATCCGCCGCTACAGGTGACCGACCACGCCGCCCGGGCGCCCAGGGGAGCGGGCGAGCTCCCCTGGGCGTGAGCGGAGTGCCTCAGTAGCCGTACCCGCCGCCGCTTGACTGCGTCGTCGAGGCCGAAGCAGAGGCTGCCGCGCCGACGGTGGCGGCCTGCCACGTGCCGACGTCCTTGAAGCCGTTGCCGGCGGCGTCGCCCGCCGCGCGATCGCCGGTGAACGTGTACAGCGGCAGCCCCTTGTAGGTGAGCTGCGTGTCGCCGTCGTCGGGCCGCATGACGGCGCCGAGGCCGGCGATCGTGCCCGTGGGCGCCGCGCCCTTCACCAGCAGAGGCTTCCACACCTGGAGGCACCGCTGCGAGCTTCCGGCAATCTTGGCAGTCGCCGTGCAGATGAAGCGGCCGTTGCGCTCGGCCGAGAGCGTGTAGAGGGTCATCCCCTGATGATTCACGAGCACCCTGCTCGCGAGGGTGGCGTTCTGGGCCGTCCCGACGACACCGGACGCCTGGTGCGTCCCGGTGCCGGCGGAGGCCGACCCGCACGCCGCCGCCAGGGCGATCGACGCGACGGCCAGGGCTGCTCGTGCTCGTGTTCCGATATGCAAGTTCATTGTCGTTGCTCCTCTTGGGGATCAGTCGTTCGAGGGGAGCTACGGACGCCGAACGGGGCGGGGATTGTGAGCGGCGCGACAATCCGGCTGACGCGGGCGGCCGTACGTACCCGCGCGCAGCGACCGGATCCGACCTCGCTGCGAGCGGTTGTAGGATCGGCGGTGGCGATGGGCGCTGTCGAGCTGTCCGCGAACGAGGAGTGTGCCGGCCGGCCGTTCGCGGCACCGGCCCACACGGTTCGCGACGCCGGGATCATGCAGACGATGCTGGAGCGGCTGCGGGTGCGGGTGGCCGGCTGTTCTGGGGACACGACAGGCTTGCTCATCCGCGAGCCGGATTCGGACGGGCATCGCCACTGGATCCGCGCGCCCGACCTGGCGGCGCTCCGGGCCGCGGCTGGGATGACGGCGGTCGGGTTCTTCGGCCGGGCACGCACCGACATCGACCATGTGCCGATCGACGAGCTCGAAGCGGGTATCGTCGCCTCGCTCGAGACGATCCCGGGTGTGCTCTGCTACTACGACGTCGCGCTCGCCGATGGTGGATACGGCAACCTGATCCTCTGTGCGGCACCGGATGCGCCAAAGCGCGTCGATGGTCATGCCCTGCATCGGCGCGCTGTCGAGCTCACCCCGCGTCACTACCACTCGGTCCGGCTGCACACCGGCGTGGTGCCCGGGCCGTTCCTGGGCGCCGACAGCCTCGTCATCGAACGCACTCGCTACTACGACTTCGACTGCGACCCACCCTGGCTCGCAGTGCGCAATCTCGCTTAAGAGGCGCGGGCGTCGCCGAAGTCGACGTCATTGCAGCTGACGGTCCCAGCGGTTCGCCCTGGCGCCGTCTGGTATGCCCAGTACAGGTTCGTGTGCGCGATGACGGCCTCCGGCGGCGGCGCGCCCCACTCGGTCTGGTCCTCCGTCGTGTGGGCGTCGCCGACGAGCATGGTGTCGTAGCCCCTTGCGAGGGCGCCATGCAGCGTCGAGCGCACACACCAATCGGTCTGCGCGCCGACGACGACCAGCCGCCCGACACCGAGACTCCGAAGGACGGTCTCGAGCGTGGTGTCCTCGAAGGAGTCGCCGTAGCTCTTCTCGACCAGCGGCTCGGCGGCGCCCGGAGTCAGCTCGGAGACGATCCGCCAGCCGTCGCTGCCCCTTGCAAGCTCCGCGTCGGAGTGCTGCACCCAGACCACCGGCACCCCCTCGCGCCGCGCCCGCTCGACAAGGCTGCCGACGTTGGCGACGACGGCGTCGCGCTCGTGCGCCCGCTCGACGGCGGCGTTCTGGACGTCGACCACGAGTAGTGCAGTGTTCGGCCGGTTCTCAAGGGTTGTCACGGTCTCCCCCAGGCGTCGAACGAAAAAGGCCCGCACAGGCGGGCCTTCTCCGAGGTAGCGGGGATTAGTGCAACTCCCTGCGAAACATGGTTCCCAGCGCGGAAAGCGCGCTGCTCCTGCTACCTACCGTGCGACCCGGCGAACTGCGGCGTTCTCGGTAGACGTATATCAGAGCTCGCCGTGCGCCGCACGGTTTGGCTGCGGCGACGTGGGGGTCGGGCCTCGGACACCTCGTACCGTCCGCCGTCGTCAGGCTGGGAAGGCGTCGAGGATCGTCTGTGGATCGAGTTGGACGTCGAGGCCCTCGGCGGTAAATCCGCTGCGTGAAACGCCCACAAGTCGCGCGTCCGAGGTCGCTCCCGGCACGGCCGCTCGATGTTCGATGAGGCGGCTCAGGTCGTGGCGGTTGAAGGCCGCGTTGTCACGCCATTTGATCGATCCCACGAAGTCGATGGTGTCGGACGTGTCGGCGTTTCGGCCGCCGACCAGGTCGACCTCGATGCTGTTGTCACGATTCCAGAAGCCGCCGACGAACTGCGCGTCGGCGAACCGAGGATCGGGCAACAGGTTCTCGACGGCGCCCCGCACGGTCGGCTCGATCGCCCGGCCGGCGTAGGTCTGCCACTGGGCGCGGATGTCCTTGTAGACGAGATCGCCACGGCCACGTTCGATGGCGGGCAGGTTTGGACGGACGAACCGTAGCCAGAACCGCAGGTATGGATCTGCGATGTGGTAGCGCGACAGCTTCGGCCGCGGAGTCGCCGAGTAGGGCAGCGCCTTTCGGATCACCCGCTTGTCGATCAGGGTCTCCAGGGTCGTCTCGAGCGTCTTGTTGGAGACGCCGGCCCGGCTGAGGATGGTGCTGAACGATCGCTCGCCGGCGCCGATCGCCTCGATCACGTCGCGGGCCTTCATGTCGGCGGGGAACTCGGCGTTGAGGGAGCGTTCCGCCAGGACGATCAGCGGCGACTGGGGATTCTGGAGCTCGCGGCGCAGGAACTTCCATACATCGTCGCCGCGATGCCAGATCTCGGCCAGGCGCGGGAATCCACCGATCACGAGGTAGGCGTCCAGCGCGTCTGCCGCATCGAGGCGGAGCATCGAACTGATGGCGTTGGGCGAGAACGGCCGGACGACCATCTCGGTGAATCGGCCGTACAGCGGGCGGTCGTACTCGTTGAGGGCTTCCATCATGGAGAGGTCGGAGCCGACCAGCAGCAAGAGCACCGGCTGCCGCTCGAGCCCTCGGTCCCACTGCTTCTGGATGATCCCCTCGATCGCGGACTCGCTATCGATCAGGAACGGCAACTCATCGATGACGATGATGATCGGCGACTCCGCCGACGCGCCGGTCGCGGCGATCGTCAGCGCGGCCTCCCATGAACCGACCGGGCCGGCCTGGGCGATCTGCCCGCCAGGGGTGTCCAGGAGCGCGACCTGCTCGCCGAAGATGCGCAGCTCGTCCTCGCTGGACTGCTTGGAGGCGGTGTAGAAGATCGCGTCTGCGCCGCTTCGGCGGATGAACTCCTCAACCAGCCGTGACTTTCCGATCTGGCGGCGGCCGCGCATCGCGAGCATCCGTCCGGCGCCACGCTCCTGCACGAACTCGAGGTGCGCCCCCAGCTCGGCCATCTCAGCGTCCCGACCGATGAAGCCTTTGCTCGTCATTAGACAAAGTGTAGCGAAGTAAACACTACCTGACTACACTTTTCTTTGGGAGCGTTTCGCTGACCGCACCGGCCGCTCCGCGGATCGGGTCCGACCGGCTCTCTACCATCTCTCGGGTGAGTATCCCAGCCAGACACCCGCCGTCCGCTCCGTCGCCTGGCGGCATGACGGCCATGGAGATCACGCGGCTTGTGAACCGCTACGTCGGCGTGAGCGGCGGCTACCTTGGAGACTTCTCCTACCGCACACACGCGGACTTCTACCCGGAATACTGCGACCTCGACATCAACCCGTACGAGTACGAGGGCACCACACGGGAGCGCTTCATCCAGATCCTTTCGAGCCGCCATCCCGGCGACCAGGCGAAGATCATCCGCGGCGTGATCGAGCGGTTCCCGATCGAGGCTGCGGACGCACCGGCGACGCGGACGGCTGCGGCCCGTGACTCGCTGCTCGAGGTCGCCGCTCGCCTCGAGCGGCAGCCGGGCGTCCTGCCTCCCGTCCCGCAGATGACGAGCGACGTCGTCGACAGGGCGCTGCGGGATGCCGAGACGCTGATTCAGACATCCGGCCCGACGAGCGCAGTCGACCGGGTGCACACCGCCCTCCACGGCTACCTGGTGCTCCAGTGCCGCACCGCGGGGGTCGCCTACGAGGAGACCGACCCGATGCCCGCGCTCTTGCGGAAGCTCCGGCGCGACCACTCGGGCCTGCGTGATCTCGGGCCCCGGGCGGATGACATCGCGAAGGTGCTGAACGCATCCGGGGCGATCCTCGACGCCCTGCTTCCCCTTCGGAACCGCGCCAGCGTCGCGCACCCAAACGAGGAGCTGCTCGGAGACGAGGAAGCCCGGCTCGTGATCAACGTCGGCCGGTCGCTGCTCACCTACCTGGACGCGAAGCTCTCCTCCGCCTAGGAGTTCCGCGAAAGAAGCCGCGAGATGCGGCCAAGGCGGCCAGCCGTTCAGACCGCTGCGGTAACAGCGCAAGGCTGCCGCCTTGCCGCCTCTGGCAGCCGTCTGGAGGCCGCATGGCACTCTGGTTGCCAGGCGGCGTTGACAAGCTCGTCCAGGGCACCCGCGACTACCCGCGCGGTTTGTGCGCGGCCCACCCAATCCCGATTCCGAGCGAGTCTTCCGCGGCCTGGGCTGCCAGGGGATGACCGTCATGGTCGAGTATCTCGAGGTATGTGCCCTCGAGGCCGGGGTTGGAGCCGAAGACTTGGTCCGCGAGCCTCGCAAGGTTGAGTCCAGCCGGACGATCTGTGCGCGCGACCACGATGGCAGCAAGGCTATCGAGCGGTCTGACGAGCTTGATCGAGACGGGAACCAGTCCCAGTCGAGCGAGTGCGAGTCGGATTTCTGACTCAACCGTGGCGGCGTCTGTACGGCCGCCGGCGCCGATCTGGGGATGGGCGCGCCACGACACGCCGGAGCAGGTCGGATCGTCGGCAGACCGTCCACACCCTGGAGTGCGGGCGTCGTCGTAGTAGGTGAGCCCACCCAGCGGCGGCAGATGGCCGAGTGGCGCTTCCCTGCCGTAGGCGCCGGCCAGCAGGAGGGCGTAGAAGTCGGCGAGCGCGCCCTCGACGCCGTGGGCGGCGGCGATGCGAACGTAGAGCCAGTGGCCGCCCTTGCCGTAACCGTCGGGGGGCGCGCCAAGGCGGGCGTCCTCGATCAGGGCCGTGCCCAGGTTCTCCCGCAGTTGCCGTAGCAGGGCCTTCGCGGTCGACGGCGCGGCGGCGGGCATCGGTTGTTCGTTGTTTCGGATGATCGGGGTGCCGCATCCGCTTGCCGCGCACACGGGGGCGAATTCGGGTTTGCTGGGAAGCGACCGATCACGCCCCCTTGCCCGCAGTAGGTGAACCCGAGGCCAGCCAGGAGGCGGAGCCCTCTCGGGTCGACGCCATTGGTGCAGACCGGGTCGGTGAACGCGGCATTGCGCAAGACATGCCCATCGTCAGCCGTGACCGTGACTGTCAGGGGAGATCCTTCGGGCACCGTCGCGAAGAAGAAGCGGCCAATCCGTCGTGCCTGTGCGGATGGGTGGGACGGCCGTGCGATGACGACCTTCGCAGCCGACGTCGGAACCAGACCGGTAATGATCACGAGTCTGGAGGTGTCGCCGGAGGTCGCGACGCTGAGCGCGAACCCGCGCTCGTCCGTGACTTGGCAGTCACCGCCGAGGCTGCGGTTGTGGCGGACTGCCACCTGACAGTAGCCCCGTCCGTTCCGATCGACGGCGGCGTCCCAAGCCACGCGGCCCAACGGGGTGGGAAGCGTCGAAACCTGGCGGGCCGGGCCGAGGCGAAGAACTGGCGCCGACCCCGTCACCTTGTGGGGCAACTCGCGCCCCATCGTCTGCAGTTCCAGACTGAACCGGCGGCCGGCGGACGCGATCACCTGCGTGGCTTTGGGGGAGGCAGGCGAGAGGAGGTCTGTGAAGGCACGGGCGGCCCGCTGCAGCACGCCGGCCTCGGCGGCGGAGGCGGTCAGCGCCATGATGGCGATCGCCGCGACGACGGCGCGGCGTCGTGTCAGCAACCGTGATCGCGACGACGAGGCGTGCGCACGCTGAAGCACGTTGGCCCAATCGCCCGTCGCGGCGTCTCGGCGCTCCACATACCTGTCCAGAATGCCGCTGACGATCGGGTCGAACTCACTCATCGTTGTCCTCCAGGTGGGCGCGAAGCGCCTGATGGGCGGCGCTCAACGTGGCGCCGACCGTTCCGGACCGGATACCGAGGACGCGGCCGATGGCGCGGTAGTCGAGGTCGGCGTAGTACCGCAGGAACAGCACCAAGCGCTGTCGCTCGGGGAGCGCCGCGACCAGGGCACGGACTGATTCATCACCAGGGTCATCGGAACCGCCGGCCGGCTCGCCGGCGGACGCATCCGACACATTCGGCCTGGCTGCGCGGCGCTTGCGCGCAGCGTTGACGACCACGCGCCAAAGCCACGCGTCCAGCGATCCGCTACCGCGGTACCCACGCCTCGATCGCAGCGCGCTAGCGAATGCGTCCTGTACCGCGTCGGCTGCCTCCGCTTCGTCCGCGGTGATCGCGGTCGCGACGCGAAGGAAGTCCGGGTACGAGCGGCGATAGATGGCCTCGATGGCGTCGCGCGTCGCTCCCACGAGAGGGGCACCGCCCGAACAGTCGTCAAGAAGCTCCACCCTCATACGATCCCCATCATGCGGCTTTTCTTTACTCCAGGCCAATCGCCGTGAGCTTGTTCCGGGCCGAGAGACGCCACGCTAGAGCTCGTGATCGAGCCTCACCTCGTGGAAGTGCATGTCAGGACGGCCGTAGGCGACGCGGATCGCGCTCCAGTAGCGGTAATGGGTGCCTTCGGTGAGCTTGCGCCCGCGGATCGTCTCGAACATCCACTCGGCTCCGCGTTGGGTGCGCGTGGCCAGCTCGGCGGCCAGTTCTGGCGGCAGTCGATGCTCATCCACGTGGCCGCCCCGGCGCACCCGCAGGATCTCGCCGTCAAGGTCGCCTGGTCTGAGGTCAAATAGCTCGGCGCGCGTGAGGTGGGCATAGGCGGTGGTAAGGATGGCCGGTGCGAGCACCTCGAGCCCGTAGCTGCCCCATGCGTCGACCGCGCATTCCGCCAGGCGGTAGACCTCGTCTTCTGAGAGCTGGCCGGGACGGCGGCCGCCGCCGCGGCTCCCGGCGAAGCGGCGAAGCGGGTTGGGCCCCGGGTGTACTCCGTCGCGGATGGCGTCGGAGAACATCGTCTGCACGGCGACCGCCAATGCCCGCTGTTGGCTCGCCGCCCAGGCCCACACATCAACCGGCTCGACCGCGTCCAGCGGTCCGTCCGAAGCGTTCGATGAACAGGCGGACGGCCCGCGTATACATGCGGCGGGTGCGCGCGGCTGGCCGCGGACGTTCCGCCAGCCAGCGGGTCGGATAGCCGGTGGCGGCACCGGCGACCTGCGCAGCCGCCTCGGCCTCGGCGCGTTTGGCCGCCGCCTCGCTCGGATAGGTACCGACCCAGCGCATGCGCTTGGTGGTCGGGTCATACACCGCCACCCCATAGCCGGCCGCGCGGCGGTGGATCACGCCGACCGCTCCGGCGGAAACGGGGGCTCGCGGCGGGCCTGGCGGGGCCGGTGGTAGCGGCGGCGGTAGGCGTCCTTCAGCTCCTCGCGGGCCAGGTTCTCTGACTTGTGCCCGTAGAGTTCCCGCACCAGCCGGCCATGGTCTCGATGGCCCATCTGGATCGCCGTCACCTCCGGCGGCAAGTCGAGCTCGTTGGTCATGTAGGCGCCGCCGAAGTGGCGCAGCTCGTAGAAGTCAAGGTCTGGGCGGCCGAACATCTTCTGCACGGGATCCCAGTAGTAGCGAAGGTTGCTCTTGTTGAACTGCTTTCCCGTCTTCGTGTAGAACAGCCACGGCACGCCGATGCGGGCAGGGACGCGGGCGATCGCCTCGGCGGCTGGCGGCGGTAAGACGACCTTGCGCTTGTTGGAGTTCTTGGGCAACTTCGGGTCGCCGCTGCCGTCGTCGGAGTCGAGGACGTACACCTCGTCGCCGCGGACGTCTGTGCGCTCGATGAAATAGAGCTCGGCAGGGCGGGTGGTCACGAACGCCTGGAAGATCAACAGCGGCCCGAACACCGACTCGCCGTACTCGCCGTGGCAGTGCACGGCACACGCGACCAGGTCGTCGAGGTCGGTGTGGGTCATCACGTCGATGTCGCGGCGCCCCTTGGACTTCGGCCGGCGAAGGCCGGCGAACGGGTTGGGGCCGCGGTAGAGGCCGGCGTTGATGGCGTCATTCAGCATGTTTCGGCAGACGACTGCGGTGCCGTAGGGCTGTGTCAGCGCCCACTGGTAGCAGGTGGGCCGGTCAAGCTCGATCAGCCGAAGCGGGCCGAACCGCTCGATGAACCGCTTCAGCGCATAGCGGTAGGTGTTCTGGGTGGCGCGTGCGTTGCGGGGAAAGTCGACGGGCCAGCGCCGTGCGAACGACTCGCAGGTGTCCTCGCCGTAGCCGGGGATGTGCGGGGCCGCCTTCGCCAGTTCCTCGCGCATCTCGGCCTCCTCCCGCGTGTCATAGGTGCCGACCCAGACCTTGTGCTTGACGCGCGGGTCGTACACCAAGACGCCGAAGCGGCCGTTTCTCTCGATAATCATCGGCCGGCCTCGCGAAGCCACGCCTCAACTTCGGAGATGCGGTAGCGGCGGCGCCCGCCGACCAGCTGCGAGGGCAGCCCTTCGCGATGTCGCAGCTCGACCCAGCGGGTGGAGAAGCCGAGGTGCCGTGCCAGCACCCGCTTAGACACCCAGGGCTCGAAGTCGCCGCGGGCCGGAAACGCGATGATGGTGTGCATACACCCCGTTGTAGCGAGCGTCCGGACAAATGCAGCCGGAGAACGCCTGACAGGGCGCTCCGTGCAGGCACATGTCGCCGCGCTACGGTCGAATGCACCGGTGCACCTCGCCGCCGAAAAGGCCGTCAGGCGCCCCCACAACGCGTCGCCGCCGGGCGCCGGATTCCATTGCATTCGGCGTCGTGCAATGCAGCTGCGACCCCAACCGGAAGAGTCCGCGACCCAGCCGTAGGACGCACGGCGCAAAAACCCCTGCAAACGGCGTTCGCAGCCGTTCGCAGATCTACGCCCCTGTTCGCAGCGAAACCGCCTGCAAATGCGGCGGTTTCGCGGTTCTGCGCAGCAATTTGATCGAGTAGCGGGGGCAGGATTCGAACCTGCGACCTTCGGGTTATGAGACGTTCGATACGACGCCACCGAGCCTCGGATTCTGCCCGGTTGCCCGGGATTGTGCCACGCTCGATCACCTGAGATCAACTCCGGCGGGCAAACCGCGGGCAAACGGCCGAACCGAGCAACCCGCGCCAGACGAGCCAGCCCACAAGGCGACCGTGCTACGTGGTGAGGTCGCGTTCATCTAGGCACTCGGCAGGCCGTGGCAAGGGCAGCCCGCGCGGACAGCCCGACGCGACGAGCCGAACGGGTCCACCACTCCCACCGGCAACGGCGATCGTCGACAGTGCGGCACCTCAACGGCCAAACCCGCCGACGGCTGTAAGGCTGGCAGCGCCGTAGTCGCGAGGCTCTGCACCAGATCACGTGGACACAGATGACCTGCGTCGCGCGAACGCTCCAAACGACTGTATTCGGCAATTGACTCTTGACAATCGGCGTGGTAGGGTCATCAGTGCGTCGGTCTTAGCTCGCGACGTTTGTCTCGGTCTGTCAGGGGCCTCGGTTGAGACGGGTGCTCCTCCTCACCATCGGCGTTTTGGTCGGACTTGTCGGCTTCGGCGCGGGATCCTTGTCCGCAGCCTTCGCCGACTGCAACCAGAACGCTGACCGCGGGATCTGGGTAAAGAGCGGCCAAGGGACAATGTCGCACGGCGATCAGGTGGACTCCCTCGTAGAAGAGAACAACGCCGGCGATTGCACCCAGCTAAACGAAATCACCGCGGAACAGACCGCTTATATGGGCGTCGGCGGCAACAGCTTGTTTGATTGGGCAGAGATGGGGTGGGTGCAAATCGAATCCGCCTTGGGGCCGGCGTTTGGAAACGTCTTTACCGAGTGGGGACTCCGTGGAAAGACCGAATCCTGTGGTGGGAACTCTTGTATTTTCTCGTCCGGATGCGGCAACTTGGGCACTACCATCACACTCCGCAGCGTCCTAAACTCGGCCACCAATGACACGTGGAACCTCGACTATGCGTGTAACGGTGGAGGATTCACGGTTCGAAGCACGAGCGATCCGCTGGACGCCAACTATTGTGTGCCCGACGGCGAGATCTTCGCATCATAGTACCGTAAACGCGACCTTCTACAGCAACGTTTCCAACCTTGAATTCGAAGAGCCAAAACGACGTTTGGACGAATTCGTGGGGTTCAATCGCATGTGCGACCGACCTCACGACTCAATCGTTGATCGGCCACTGGGACGCTCACGGATCAGCGACTGCCTACAACGCCGGCGCGTACACGTCAGGGATATGTTGACACGCGCAGCCATTCTGAGGCGATTCTGGCCGATCGTAGCTAGTTTGTTCGTTGGACTCCTCGTGACGGGTTGCGGCAGGCGACAACTAGCGGCGACCATGCAGCGTCGGCAACGAGGCTTCAGCCAGTGTGAACCTGGGGGCCGTGCGCGGCGGAGATGCTCCTGTGTTCAACTTTCAGAGCGCCGTAATCCCTGGATACAGACTCGTTCAGCCCCGCGATGCGACTCGCGCCGACGCCCGCTTCGGCGTTTCTGCGCAAGTACGTTCAGCAAGTGGCACACCGTCCGGCGACTACGTCTCGCGTAACGGGAAGTCCGTACTGATTCGGTACTCGTCTGCGTCCCGATTCGGCGCGATGTGGCTCATCGTAGGAGCCCGTCCAAAGGGGTTTTCGCAGCACCAGGTCATCGAGTCGGTGGCTACTTGCCATGTGTGCACGGTTAAGGGCCTGGTTGATCTGTCGCGGGGAGTCGTGGGCGCGCTTCTCGTTGGAGGTAACGGTCCGAACAGCGTTACATGGATCGAAGGCGGGCGCTTGGTCGTACTCTATGGGCCGGAGAGCACGATGTCTGCATCCGTCGCCAAGACTGCTTCAGCGGGTGTAGCGCTGAGCCTCTCCCGAGCGAACTGATGGTAGGACGACGAGCTCGCTTGCGGACGGTGATTTTCGTCGTCGTCGTCGTCGTCGCGGTTTACGTCTACCTCGCATCGGGACACCACGTCACATCCGGCGCCTATGCGGCCGTATTGACCGCCGGGCCTCCCGCATCGGTCTAAGTATCACTACGGAACCGCTTGCGCCAACGAGATCGCGTCCGATGTCGGGGCGCTCACACGCTGCCGTGCGCAAGCAACTCGAACGCTCACGCCGGAAACTCGCGCGATCGCGCCCGCGGAGCGTCCACGTGGGCGACGCGTGATTTCGACGTCGCGGAGTTCTCGCGCTCGTCCTAGCGCTCGCCCTCGCAGCGCTCGCCGTCGCAACCACTTGGGCGACGATCGAACTAACCACGTCGCCGATGGCGTCCCCCGCCTCACCGGGCCCGCCACTCTCTTGTCTGGGGCTGATCGGCGGCACGGCCGCACATGCGGAAGATTAGACGGCGCCGCCAACCATCAAGGCGCCCGCTGAGCCGAGTCAAGCACTACGCCCCACCCTCACCGTCCCGACCTGGCGCTCGCCTCCCGCCGATCCCAAGCGCCGTACGAATCGCTCGCCGAGGCGCTAAGCGGCCGCCTCCACCTTGTTCGCGACGTCCACACCGTCCTGCTCGGTGAAGGCTCCTGGGGGCCCGAGGACGTCGAACCGCACACCGTTGTGCAGGAAGATGACTGCGGTGTCGGGTGGGGTGCCGATCTCGATCGCGGGCGTGCCGTCCGAAAGTGTCGTCAGTGTCCAGCCTGGGTCTCCGCAGCCCGAGCCAAGCGACGCGCAGGATGCGAGATCCCTGAGGCTCTGGGTGGTCCAGTTGGTGGTCCGCTCTTCGACCCAGTAAGTGCCGAGGCTTGGGTCTTTGTAGACTAGGCCGGCCTCGGGGAACGAGTTCGAGATGTAGACGTTGGGGGTTCCAAGTGAGGTGGGTGCGACGACTTCGAACGGCAGGGCACTCGACGCGGCCGCTGCGGACGCGACGGGTTCGACCCCGATGAGCGGAGGTGGTGCGGTGAAATCGATGGTGTCGTCGGCGTTGGTCGTAGTGGCCACGCCGGTGTTCGTCGCTGCCGGCCCGCTCGCTGATGCGCCGGTCTGGCCTGCGCCGCAGGCCGTGGCGCAGAGAACCCCGGTAATGGCCGCCAGAGCGGCGACGTGGCGTGGTCGGATCAGCATGATCCGGAACCCTGCTGGGTGAAGTATTCGGTCGGCGAGCCGACGACCTTGACGCCTTCCCAGTTGTTGTCGCCCGCCGGATCGGAGTAGCACTTCGGGAAGTTCCAATCGTTCGACCACGTCCCGCCGCTCAAGAAGCTGAGCCCGCTTTGGTCGTCCATCATCCCGGTCGCGTTCAGTGTTTGCTCGCGACGGCCGGTCTCCCCCATCGGCGTTCCGATGTCCGATGATCCGCCGTTCAGCGAGCCTGCGAACTTCCAGCCGTTGCCATCGGCGCAGTTGATGAAGAACTCCCAGTCGTCCGAGCCGCTGATGTCCTGAACCCGGTATCCAACGTTCGTTCCGAACGCCGGCGTCTGATGATTGACACACGGCCACTGCTCGTTGTCGACCGAGGGGCCGTGGCCTGCGACCTCAAGCTCCATGAACCACACGAGGTATTCGCTGCCGCTCGTGTCAAGATGGAGCGAGTAGCCGACCTCAGCCTGGTTGCTCTGATCCCCCATCATCAGGTGAGCTGTGCTCCAGGCGACGCCGTGGCCGACGCAGTTCCCATCGAGTGTGCGGTTTCGGAGGATGATGTGGTTCTCGGAGCCGTTCGTGCTCATACGCCAATGGCCGGCACCGTTGTCCCACGCGCCCCAGAAGATCGTGTGCTCGGTATTGCAGTTCTCTGCCATCGCGGGAGAGGGAGCGGACGCCGAAAGTGCCATCAGTGTCCCTAGGAAGGCTAGCAGCACCGCCAGCCGCGTCGGGACAGATTGTCTCAAGGACGACATACTGGCGCCACAATAACCGGTCACGCGACTACTGTCAAGGAACTGGCGCCAACCGTCAAGCGCAGGTAGACTGACCCTCCTCCGCGGTGTCTTCTACGGATGCGGTACGTGCCTCGAGCCCTCGTTACGCGGCCCCTCCGAGCGGGCACGCGAGTTGCGCTCCCAAGCGCCGCCGTCTCGATCGCAGCTCTTGGAACGCTGTTCTCGGGGGTTGCCCTCAAGGGCGACTGCTTTGGGCACGGCGCCAGCTTCTGGCGCTCCCGCCCGTGTTACACGGACATCCAGCCGCTCTACTACGGTCGCGGCATCAACGAGGGTCAGTTCCCCTACATCCATGCCGTCCTCTCGTCCAGCGGCCGCGGAACGCACGGTTTCAACGAGTACCCGGTGCTCACCGGGCTCTTCATGTGGGCAACCGGCCTTCCAGTCTCAAGCGGCTCGACGTATTTGGCGCTCTCGATCGCGCTCCTTGCGATCGCCTCGCTTGCCACCACATGGCTGCTCTGGTGCATGGCCGGACCTGCGACCCTCAACTGGGCGGCATCCCCGATCCTTGTTCTCTACGCCTTCCAGAACTGGGACTTGCTGGCTGTTTCCGTCGCGGTCGCAGGATTCTATATGTGGTTAGCGGATCGGCCGCTCATAGCGGCCGCCTTGTTCGGTATCGGCGCAGCGTTCAAGCTCTACCCGGCGCTGTTCATTCTACCCGTCGCCTTCGACCAACTCACACGACGCGACCGTTTGGAAGCCATCCGCGTCGCCGTCGTCGGCGTTGGGACATTCGCTGCGATCAACCTGCCAATCGTGCTTATAAATCCCGACGGCTGGTTGACGACATATCGCTTCCACGCCGACCGTGCGCCGATGACGAGCGGAACGATCTGGTCCGTTCTCGATCCGCACATATCGACCACAACCGAGAACCACCTGAGCGAAGTGAGTCTCGTGGCCGCATGGATCACGATCGCCGTCCTGCTCGAAATCCGCCGCCGGAGCGGCCGATACCCGGTGATGGAGTGCTCCGCCGCCGCGTTGGCCATGTTCGTCGTCCTGAACAAGGTGAGCTCGCCGCAATACCTCCTCTGGGTCGTTCCGTTCCTTGCCCTGGTGCCAACCCGACGGATCTGGTGGTACCTGCTCTCACTCGTAGCCGTGGGGCGCTTCGCCGCGGAATTTGGCGTCAATATCGTCGGGTTTGGAACAACCCGCGCAGACGAACTAGCCAAAGCCACCGTTCTCCTACAGGCCGTCCTCCTGATCCTCTTCGCATACGACGCGATCACTCTCCCTCGCACTGGGCGAGAGCCGCACGGCATGCTGCCCGTACGTCCACCCGCGCTACCGCCGCGTTGAGCTCGGCGACGGGAACCCCAGTGAGCTCGGTCGGCCAGCTGCCGATACCCGAGCTCAGCCCGTGAGATGGAAAACCGGCGAGGAAATCACCGCGAGGGCGAGGTGCCCAGCCCACCAACACCGGCCAGGGAAAGTGGTACTCGTTCGCCTCGATCAGTATCGATGGGGACCTCAGACGTCACCGAGATCGGCACCGTGCAGTACGTATCGTCCGATGGCGGTCTAGAGCCGGCTTGTCCCCTGCTAGACCATATGGAGCGCGACCCGGCGCCTCGCTCGTAAGTTGGCGCGGGTTGCCGTCGCGGTGGTCGCTGGCGGTAGAGCCGCAATTACCGGAGAGGCCGGATTGAGCCATCCTGGGTTTCGCTTGGGGACCCTATCGTCTCGTGTGCTGTCGTTCGTATTCGGCTGGCGGGATGCCGCCGAGCGAGGTGTTTAGGCGCTCTGTCCGCCGAGGTCGGAGACGCTCGGCCATCGCCGATTCCTCGCACTGTTCGAGTGCGAGGAATCGCGTCCGAGCGTCAACACGACGACTCCGTCCGCTGCGCCTGTGGCGCGTATAACCACCGTCGCGACAGTCACCAGCGATGCTCCGAAGGTCAGAGCATCTTCAGGTTGAGTCGGGAACAGTTCATCAGCGGTTCTAGGTTTCCCCCGCCACAGCATGATGAAAGAGCCGGGTTACCGGCGAACCCGAGGCACCGGCGGACCTCGAGGCTATCTTCGCCCACGTCGCTACGTGGATTCGCGATCAGAGCGGCGAGCGCCATTGCCCCACTGGTCTGGACACCGCTGGGTGAGCCAGAGGCGACGCACGAACCCGAGCAGCACCCGTAGCCGCGTGCACAGGTGGCAAGTTGCCACCCTGGGCAGCGACCCCTCGGGGCGACTAGTCGCCGTCGCGGACGTGCCGCGTCCAGATGTCCCAAAGGCGTCGTTCGCGGATCGTCGGAGGGGCGTCGGTGCCAAGGAGCGTGCGGACGCTTCGCCGAAACTCCATCGGTGACTGCCGCTGCTCCTGGGCGGCCAGCTGGGGGATGGCACGGCCGACCGTGATGGTGAACACGGCGGGGCGTTTCTCGGCCAGTCGCACCAGGCCTTTGATCAACGGGGTGGGCTGGTCACCGCGATCGCGGGCTTGGCGGAGGATGGTGATCATGGCGGCTTCGAGGTAGTCGGTCGTCTCCTGCGCGCGGCCACCGACCCGGGTGCTGGCAAGGGCGGTCCGGATCGTCTTGGGGTGCAGGTCGGTGAGCAGGAGCCCACGGTCGCGGGCTTCCAGCAGCTCAGCTTGTTGGAGCGATGTGCGTCCTGCGAGGTCGGCTTGGAGGTCGAGACGAGTGGCGCGGAGCGCGCGCAAGCGTCGAGCATCGCCGTAGGCGTCGGTGCCGATCGGGATTCGGTGGGCGAGCCTGGGCTCTTCCGCCGAGCGGCAAGCAGCGCACAAAAACCCAGCTGGCGCCGTGGGTGTCAGCGGAACGAATGTCGCCTGCCAATCAGACCGCGGGCTGCCGGGTGAGCTGATCCGATCGGCGTCGAAGTGCCGGGCCGGATGGGACTGGCGATAGTGGCCGGAGATCGCGTCCTGGTGGTGGGGGAGCGGCCATGGCCAGTGGACGGCGGCGTAGTAGCGGTCCCACCCCTCGCCATAGGTTTGGCGGCAGCGCTCGCAGCGATACCAGACGCCGAGCGTGCCGTCTGCCGCTTCGGGTTCGTGCCAGCGAAGCAGGCACTGGCGGCGGCGGCTGGTGCGCATCCCGATCTCGCCCGGGTCGAGGGTTGGGATGTGGTGGGTGCGGCGGAGGTGGTCGGCCATCATGTTCTGGGTGTAGCGGGGCGGGTCGCGGCGGCTCATCCGGCCACTCTACGCCGCCGCTCCTAAGCCCGTGCAGTGCGCGCGCAGTGCATACGCCTGCACGTGCGTGGCTGGATATGGGCATGCCCGACACGCCCGAATCCTTGGATACGCGGCTGCTTCGCCGCCGACTCCCGCTGGAGCTCACCGTCGAGGAGCTCTCGGTGTTGGAGCGCCACCAGGCGATGCACGGGTCAAAGCGCGCGACGCTGGTCGCCGGACTCCGTGCCCTGGACGCACAACCCGACCCCGACCAGGTCGCGCAGGCCGAGCGGGCGCGCGACGAAGCCATCACAGAGACGACGCGGCTTCGCAGCCGGGTCACCGAACTCGAAGCCGCGGCAAAGAACTCTGCGACGACAGCCTCTCGCCGAGACGCTGCCTCGGCCGAATCCACCGCCGCCGCCAAGGCCGACGCGACCGCCCTCAAAAAACAGCTGACAACAGCCACGCGCGACCTCGCCCACGCCCAGGCAGACGCGGCCGAGTGGGAGGAGGCGTACGCCGAACTCGATGCGCAACGGGTGGACGGTCTTCGTTGCCCCCGCTGCGAGCAGTGGGCAACGCCGGATGAGTGGGCGACCACAAAGACCGACGACGGCTACCTGCTCATCTACCACAAGCCCTGCGGCTACCACGAAAAGAGCTTCACCTCCGTCCCCACCATCATGGGCTACCGCCGTGACGACTAGCCGCGCCACCACACGTCGGCGCGGGGGCGAGGCGACGCGCGATCCGAACACGCTGCGGCTACACCCCCACGCCGGGCTGATCCCCCAGATGCTCGCCGACGAGTACCAGGCGTTTCTCGCCGACGTCAAAGCGCACGGCATCATCGCGCCGCTTGACATCACCCCGGCCGGCGTGGTTCTTGACGGGCGCCACCGCCTCCAGGCCGCGCGTGAAACCAACCAGACGCGCGTCCCCATCCGCATCGTCACCCCCGAAGACGAGGTCGACTACCTCGTCCGCCAAGCGGTCCTGCGCCGCCAGCTCACACCCAGCCAGCGCGCCGCAATCATCGTCGCCCACCACGCCCACCAAGACATCGACGTGGCAACGTTGCCCACCCCCACCAACGGCCGCACCCGAGACGCCATCGCCAACCTGGCCGGCGTCAGCCCCCGCCTCGTCCAAGACGCCCACACCGTCCACCAGCACGACCCCGACCTATTCGCCCAGGTACGCGACGGGTACATCGCCGCCCACCGCGCCGCCAACCGCATCCGCCGCACCCAACGAGACAACCACCTCACGACCCCAAGGCTCCCGCGCGGCCGCTACCAAGTCATCCTCGCCGACCCACCCTGGCAACTCGGAAACCCCGACAGCGACCTCGCCCCCGACCAGCACTACCCCACCCTCCCCCTCACCGACATCACTGCGCTTCAAGTCCCAGCGGCCAAGGACGCGATCCTCTACCTGTGGGCAGTGGGCGCGCTGCTACCCCAGGCGCTCGACGTCGTCTCGGCCTGGGGGTTCACCTACAAGACCAACCTCGTCTGGGACAAGCACTCCATCGGCCCCGGCGTGTGGCTGCGAAACCGCCACGAACTCCTCCTCGTCGGCATCCGCGGGCGATGGTCACCTCCCGAGCCCGAGCTGCGGGTCGACTCGGTCATAACCGCCAAGCGTCGCCGCCACTCGCAAAAGCCCGACGAGGCGTACGAGCTGATCGAGGCCATGTACCCCCACACCCGCCGCCTGGAACTCTTCGCCCGCGGACGGCGGGCAGGGTGGACGAGCTGGGGAAACCAACTCCCCGACGCTGAGGAGGCGGTGGCGTGATGGAGCGGCTGCTCACCGCAACGGATGTCGCCGAGCTGCTCAACGTCCCCGAGTCGTGGGTACGCGAAGCCACCCGCCAAGACCACCTGCCGCACATCCACCTTGGCCGCTACATCCGCTACCACGCAACGGCGATCACCCAGTGGATCGCCGATCAGGAACACCCAGCCGACCGGCGCCCCATCCGCCCCCGCCGCAGCTGACTTGCGTTCTCCCGCAAGCAGAGCGTTCATCCGACCTATGCCCCGCCACACGTCCACCCCTACCCCCGCCCCCGACACGCCACACGAGGCGACACAGCGGCGACGGCGCCGGGTCTCGCCCTGGTCAGCCGGTGGGGAGAAGAGCGCAGCTGGGAGCAGGTGGCGCTACCAGACCAAGCGCGGGGTCGTCGTCTGGCGGATCCGCTACCGCGACGCGTCCGGCCGCCGCATCCTAGAAACCCTCGGCCCCGAACCCCACTGGACCAAAACACGCGCCCAACAAGAACTCCGAACGCGACTCGTCGACGTCGACCGGGACCACTACCAGCGCCCCGACCGCACCACCTTCACGCAGTTCGCTGCGGAGTGGATGCAGACGGCCGTCCCCGCGCGCGGACTTAAGCACTCCACCGTCGAGAACTACGAGTCGGTGCTGCGCCGCCACCTGCTGCCCGGCTTCGGTCGGCTCACCCTGGAACAGCTCGAAGCAGACCCGCGCATGATCGACCGCTACATCGCTGACAAGCTCCGCTCGGGTCTCTCGCCAAAGACTGTGACCAACCACCTGCTCCAGCTGCAGGTGATGCTCAAACAGGCCGTCCGCTGGCGACTCATCCGCCACAACCCCCTCCCCGACACGACCCGGCCCCGCGTCCCCATACCCGACATCAACATCCTCACCACCGAGGAAATCACTCACCTCCGCGCCGCCTACCAACGCCTCGAAGCAGAAGCAGAGACGCCGGAGCAGGCGGAGTGGTGGCGGCTCGCGCACACCATCACCCTCTTCACCCTCGCAACCGCCCTCCGCGCCGGAGAACTCATCGCCCTCCAATGGCAAGACGTCTCCCTGCTCGACGGCACTATCCACATCCGCCGCGCCATCGTCCGCGGCAGACCAACCACACCCAAGAGCCGCGCGGGCAATCGCACCATCCACCTCGGCCCACGCACCCTCGCCCTCCTTGCCGAGCACTACGAGCGGTCGCGCTACCGCGCCGACATGACGCAGGTCTTCTGCCATCCGACCCTCGGCACCCCTCTCGACCCTTCAGCCACCGCCCGCCGCTACCTCAAACCCGCCCTCCGCGCCGCCGGAATCACCAAGCCATTCCGCGCTTTCCACGACCTCCGCCACACCTCTCTCACCCACGACGCCGCCGCTGGGAACCCCCAGACCTACATCCAACACAAAGCCGGCCACTCCCAGGGATCGATCACCGAGCGGTACATCCACGCGGCGCAGACGTCCTTCCCTGGCGCAGCGGGGAACGCCGAGCGTCGGATGCTCGACTCCTAGCTCGGAAACCGCGGCACGGCCCTCACACGGCTCGCTCGTGTACCTCGGCGACCGACACGCGAAAGCCGAATGCCTGCAATCGCGTCGCTGCTGCGCGAAGGCTGACAAGGCTAAAAAAGGGCAGGGTGAGCGGCGTATCGCGGGTGCTACGGGTCACGACGGCGAAGGTCACCTCATGCGATCGGGCTTCGGGCCGCCCTTCGGGGATGAGGGCTTCGAGGCTTGGATCCTGCTCCGCGATACACATTCGCGCCTGCCGTCGGAATTCGGGATCTTGAAGGAGGCGCTCGGCACTATTCATCCCTTGGGCGAAAAGGTGGCTCAGCGTGGAGGAGCTGCCGCGCTGCTTAACGTGGATGAAGCCAGCCATGGGTGTGAAGACATCGCACACCTCCATCTTGTCCGGCCCGGAGTCATACACGAACTTCTTGTCCAGGCACACGCCGCCGAGCGCTTCGGCGGCGGTACGGTTGTAACGATCTTCGTCGGTACCGATCTCTGCGTCGGGCAGGCCGTTATAGACGTCCAACCCCCGGACGAACTGCTCGACGCGTTCACGGAACTCCAGATTAACGCGGAACCAATCACCGCCCGACAGGACGTATAGGTCGCCGTCGTGCTTAACCTCGTAGACGAGACACCGCAAAATCGGCCACGACGCGAGGGGGTCATCGCCGGATGCCCGTGCTGCCACGAGGCGATCTCGCCGCAGGAGCTTGAGGTCGATGTCTTTCCCAGAACGACTGTCCAAGTATGCGCTCACGTGTGGATCGCTCTGGAGTTCGCTCGATGGCTTCTCGGTGGAGAAGCGGAAGCCGGCGACCTCCAGCCAGTCGATCGTCTCGGGTGCAGCCAGGTGGATGTTGTCCAGCTCGCCCGTTTGCAGCGCCTTGACCAGGCCTGCCTCCAGCTCACGGAGGCGGTCGGGGCGCTTCTCGGGCCGAAGATGGTCAACGAAGTCAAAATTCTCTCGGTACTGATCACCCTCATACGCATCGAGGAGTCGCTCTGTGAGCTCTACCAACTCAGGAATCTGAGCGCGTGTCCACAGCCCAAGCGCGTCGGATCCGGTGAGTCGGTGTCCTAGAGCGGTGTCGCGCGGCGTTCCGGTGACAGCCCGGACGAGGTCGCGGGTCACGTCGAGTCCGAATGCAGCGAACGAGGAATCGCGACTGACATCCCGACGGGTATGCAATGTCGTCTCCTCGATCGTCTTTGCATCAACACTCTTGAGTTGATCAGGTGCCACAGTGTTCAGGACGACCTTCAGGCCGAAGTCTTGAACGAGCGCTTCGCCTGATAGAAGGTGCCGGCCCTGGCCGAAGGTGACGGCCACGAGGCGATCGCTCGCTTCGACAAGGAGCACCGCCGACGACGAAGCCGCATAGAGCCCCTGGAGATCAGAGGTGACGTGCGGTTCGAGGTACGCCTGCCAGCGCGGCGCGTGAGGGACGCTCGTACCGATAAAGAGCGACGGTCGGCTCGCGTCAAGGGCAGAGACGATGTGCGGGACGACGAGGTCCGGGCTCTGCAGAACCCCGTCCCGGCCGACCGCGTCCTTGATCAAGGAGAACGTCAGCTTTGCGATTGGAGGTTGTCCCGCCATTTCCTTCCGTGCCCGATGGCGACAGCGTGCGAGTGCCCATCTTATAGTCGGTCGACGGCAGCAACCAGCGCGGAAGGCCGAATGCTCGGAGCGCTAGCCCGAAGGTGGTGCGGGCATGCGTGCCCTTGCGAGGCGATAGCGGTTAAGTTCGTTGTTGTAGCGGCGCTCGCGGCGCACGAACGCCGCGACTCCTCCCTCCATGATGTCCTGAATGTCGCGACGGACGAGTGCATTCTCGATGGGGCCGGCGTGGTCGCGCTCGACACCGCCTTCAAGAGTCGATCGAACCCCGATCGCCCCGTCCCGGTTCTCCAGAACAATGACCCGCTCGGCATCGCCGTTTACCGGAATGTTGGCGTTGTGGCTGACAACGATCAGCTGCCGCGACCATCGGCTAGTGCGGAGGCGCGGCACCACCAGGTCGGAGATCCACTCCGAGTCAAGGTCATCTTCGGGCTGGTCAAGAACGATCGGATCGCCGCCTCGGCAGAGCATGAACGTGAGCATGGCGGCGCTTCGCTCCCCGGGCGAGCCATCGGTGATGCTCCGCCAGTCGGACTCGACCGATGCTTCTCCGCTCGTGCGCAGGAATTCCATACGGATCGCGTCGCTCGGGAAGAGCGTGGCGAGTCGGAGCCGCAGCGCCTCATCCAGCTCGTTCAATCGCTGGAGCCAGGAGGCTCGGACGCCCGGGACGTCGGACAGGAAACCAACGTCCCCGGTCACTAGGCCGTCTCGCCATCGTTGAAGGTGGACTCGCCGCGTCTCGGGGTCGCACAGCCAGAGGTAACGGGCGGTCGCAGGGACGTCCTCAAGGAACCCGTCGGCTCGGATGTTCAGAAGCTGTCGTACTTGCGTGATCCACGAGACCGTGTCGCCATGGCTGTCGACGTGAAAACGCAGCCCGACTTCCTCACCGGCGATCGACGAGAGGAAGCGGGAGCGGTGCCCGCGCAACTCGTCGTAGGCCGACACCAGGGCTTGCCACGCTGCATCTTCCCCGCGAAGCGCCTCGGGCAGCTCGGCGATCCGGCTCTCGAGGGCCTCCAGGGAGCGAACAGCGCCCGCCAACTCGCCGCGGACGCGGTCGTATGCGTCGGGCTCTACACCCGCTGCGATGAGTTCTTCCCGATACGCTACCGCGTCGTTCGCCGCGGCAGCGATCTCGTCTGCTCGGGGGCAGGTACGCCAAGCAGTCGCGGCGTCGCTCACCGACGCTTGCGCGGCCCCGATTGCCTTCTCGATTCCAGCCCGAAGCTCAGCGTTGGCCGAGCGGAGTCGTGATCGCAGAACCGAGTACTCGGAAGGTGTGTGATCATCCGGCGCCGTGGTGGCGGCGTCCAGCGCGTCCAGGTGGCCGCTCACGTCGGTTCCCAAGATCGTGACCGTCTGCTCCCACAGCTCCAATAGCTCGTCCGCGGCGGCAGCCTCGGCGAGCAAGGCATCGTTTTGCTCCCGCCGGTGTTTCGCTTTCGGGTCATCGAAGGCCGCGACTTGGCGCGTCAACTCTCCCACGCGGGCGCTCAGGGTAGGATGCTCGGCCTCCGAACGTCGCAAGTCGCGCGCCCTCCTGGCTTGGTGCATCCAGTCGTCGCGCTGGTCAACACCAACTCCGACCGGCTCCAGCCCGAGGGCGTCGTCGATCAGATTGAGGATGTTCCGCGAGGCGGAGAATGGGTCCGCGGGATCGTAGGCGGCCCGCTCGAACAGCTCTTTCTGCCCGACTACCCGAACTGGGAACTCCGTTGCGGTCTCCGCGGCGCCGCGCGTCGTGGTCGATCCGGTCGTGCGCGTCCAGGCGGCCTGTTGGGCTTCCCCAGAGACCTCAAGGTGGTGATTCGCGTCGATCGTGGCGTCGGCGAACACCTCGGTCACGAACTTCTGGTTTTCCCCGCGAAGCTGCGGCGGCAGGGCCTCCGAAGTCGCGTACACCTGACGCAAGCCCGAAACGACTGTGGACTTCCCGGAGCCCCGACCACCAATGATGACATTGAACCGGGGATCGAATTCGACCGCGAAGTCCTTCTGCGTATTTCCGCATCCCGTAAAACCGATTCTCGAGATCCACGCGTGTCGAACCCGGTTCGGATCGTCATCGTGCGCCCGAAGACGAGGATCCCAGTCACACACGATCCGCGCCTCGTAGTCAAGAAATGCTTGGCGAAGCCCTTCGAGTGTAGGCGCCGACATCCGGATCCACGTGAATCTCGACCCGAGTGCCTCGAGCCTGTATGCATCCGAGGTGCTCACGAATGCGATCTCATCGAGGCATGGGAAGTTGGCCAGCTCCCGCCGGCGAAACAGCGCGCTGTGGCCATCGACCTCGCCATCGGCGATACGAGGGTCACCAACGTCCAGCGCCGACAGGCGGTCATGGTGAAGCGCCTTCCACTTCAACGACCCGCGCTGGGTGTTGCCCGACGCGATCCCATTCTCGTTCAGAGCGTGCGGGGCTATCACGATGCAGTCGTCCCGAAGCCGATCCAGGATATGGGTCAGACTCTCGGGAGAGGGCAGCGGGGTTCCGTCGCGATCAAACGTCGGGTGGTCGTCAGTAAACCCACATTCGGCCGCAAGCACCTGATTGACGCGCATGGCGTCCCAGTCGCGATCGCCAATAATCACCAGATGGACACCGTCGGCTCCAGATCCGGTAGTGACCTCCAGCCCCGGAAATACAGTCACCCCCGCCCTTGACCCTGCCGCACGCATGTCGTCGAGCCACTCGCATCCGTGATGATCTGCGAGCGCAATCACCTCGATGCCCGATGCCCGCAGCCTCTGCATGTACGCGTCCGCAAACGCCGTCCGGTCTGCCGGCTTCGCGAAGTCGTACGTCGACCCTGGGTTGAACCTCCACCCAGGTGTGGCGACCTGGAGATCGCACTTCCACCACCGAGATGCAGTTGAAATCGGGCTCTTCCTGGACTCCAAGGCTTAGAAGACGCCCCATAATACTGCTTCTCGCGACCCGCCGAACACGCCGGCCGGGGTAGGGCTCGTCGACAGCCACGAGCGCGAGTGGGCAAACCGCGGGCAAAACCCCCGAAACGACGGGTGGCCTAAAACGACGAAAACCCCGCGTTTGCGGGGGTTTCTGAGGTAGCGGGGGCAGGATTCGAACCTGCGACCTTCGGGTTATGAGCCCGACGAGCTACCGGACTGCTCCACCCCGCGACGAGGCTGAAAGTTTAGCAGATGCCCTAAGATTGCGGCATGGTGCTCGTGGCGGTGATCGTGTGGGTCGTGGTCGTGGGGGCGTGCTTCGGCTACGCCGTCATCTGCGGGTTCCGCACGTACCGCCGGGTGCGCGCGGCCCAGGCCACGATCCAGGGCCGGATCGCGGTGCTCGAGGGTGAGGGCCTGGGCGTGCTGACGCAGCGGACCGCCGAGCTGAACGAGAAGATGGCCGCCATGCAGGCGGCGCTCGCGCGGCTCGAGGGCTCGCTCGCCGGCCTGAACGTGCTGACATCGTCGGTAAGCGGCGTGACGACCGTGCTGCTCGCGCTGAGGCGGATCGTGCGTCGATGACCCGCCGGGTGGGCGCGGTCGACATCGGCACGAACTCGACCCGGCTGCTCGTCGCCGACGTCTCCGACGCCGGCCACCTCACCGAGGTCGACCGGCTGCTCGAGATCACTCGCCTGGGCGACCGTGTCGACGCCGACCGCCGTCTCGGCGACGAGGCGATGGCGCGCGTCCACGCGACCCTCGATCGTTACGCCGCCCGCGCCGCGCAGGCCGAGGCGGGGCCGGTGCTCGCGATCGCGACGAGCGCCGTGCGCGATGCGGCAAACGGCGCGGAGTTCCTGGCCGAGATCGCGCAGCGGCACGGGTTCGTCACCCGCCTCCTGACCGGCACCGACGAGGCGGAGCTGACCTACCGCGGCGTCTGCTCGCGCCAGGCGGTTGCCGACGGCACCCTGATCTGCGACATCGGCGGCGGCTCGACCGAGCTCATCCTCGGCGGCCCCGACGGCGTGCGCGACCGCGAGAGCCTCGACATCGGCTGCGTGCGCCTGTCCGAGCGCCACCTGCACGGGGATCCGCCGACCGCGACGGAACTGGCGGCGCTCCGGGCCGAGGCGACGGCGGCGCTGCCCGCGCGGCTGACCGACGCGGCCCGCGAGCTCGTCGGCGTCGCCGGCACCGTGACGACGTTTGCGACCATCGACATGGGCCTCGAGGTCGAGATCCCCGAGGTGATCGACGGCCACCGGCTGGCGGCCGCCGCGGTCGACCGCCTCCTCGCCGAGCTGGCGGCACTCCCGCTCGAACGGCGCCGGCTCGTGCGCGGCCTCATGCCCGAGCGGGCGCCGACCATCGTGGCCGGCGGGCTGATCCTCTCGGCGATCCTCGCGGCCACGGGCGCAGACGCGGTCGTCGTGGCCGAGCGCGACATCCTGCACGGCGCCGCGCTCGCCGCCGCAGAGCTCTGAAACCGCCGCGATCGTGCACCACACCGAGCGAGTCGCAGCGCGACCAGCCGATCGCGACCCCGAACGCGAGCACCGCCGCTGCGAGGGTGAGGATCGCCACCGTCTTCAGCGGCCCGAGCGAGACCGCGCCCAGCTGCTGTGCAAGGAGGACCGCGCCGAGCGCGGTGAGCGCGACTCCTGCAGCGAACGTGCCCGTGCGGAACGGATGCGGCGTCAGCACCGGCGGCCGCGCCTCGCGCCGGTGCGGGTTTTCGATCCGCTCGGTTGCTGCGTCCGGGCTCTCGTGGTTGCCAGCGCTGGAAGTGGCATTCGCGGTCGAGCGCATGCGCGCGACCCGCTCGATGCAGCGCGTGTCGAGTGTACGCGGAGCGGTCCGCAGCCGGTTGAATCGCACCACGCGCGTACAGGTCGAGCGACGCGACCGGCCGGTGGGCGGCCGTGATGCCCGGACTCGACGGGGTCACAGCCAGCCAGAAGACTGCGGCAGGTGCAGCGGACCACGGCCGGCAGTGATCGGCGCGCGCGCCAGCAGGTGCAGCTGGCCGGTGTAGAAGTCCGTCAGGCGGCGCAACGTGCGCCGGTCGGTGCGTAGGAGCGCCGTGCGGGCATCGATATCGGCGACGATCTGCGTCCGTAGCGTGCGCAGATCGCCGCGGGGAGGGTGCGACGGCCACGGGCGGCATTCCGTGCTCGATCAGCACCGATCCGTCCCACCGCCACCCTGAGGTCGAGCGGCGCGGTCGGCGTGCGGCCGCCGGCCGCCAGGAACATGCTGTGGCCGCGCAGCGCGCCGAAGCTCGCGTAGGAGTTGTTCACGAGATCTTCGACCGTCACCGTGCCGTAGGCGGCGACAAGGTGGAGCCGCGCCGGACCCGAGCGATAGACGATCACCTCGATGTGGCCGATGCCCTTGCGACGACGCTTCCGCAGGCCGGCGGCGACCGCGGCGCCTCGCACCTCGACCGGCCCGGCGCCCTGCCCGAGGACGACCGTGCGCTCCTGCCCGTCGGCGCTTGCGATCACACCGGGGTTGTCGCGCCCCAGTGGCAGGCTCACGTCGGCGAATCCCGCGAGCACGAGCGGGATCGCGAGCGCGAGCCCGATCGGATGGAGCACGTGCGCCCGCGCCATGCGCTCAGCGTCACACCCAGCCCGACCGCGATCACCGCGGAGGCGAGCACGACGCCCAGCGCTCTTCGCCGGCCGGCCCGTTCGTCGCGAACCACCCGCCGGTTGCGGCCACGGCCGCTGCCGCGAGCGTCAAGAGCAGAAGCACCGGCGGGCGAGGGAGCGACGATGGCCGCCGCGCCATGACCGCCGGCGCGGCAGGCGCGGCGGCGACCTGTCCGCCGCGACCGACGACGAGCGCCGAGCCGACGCCGGCCAGAAACACGATCCGGAGCGGCGAGCCGCTGCGCCCGACCCAGAAGCGGCCGATCCCGGCGGTGTGCAGGATCTGGCCGACGCCGCGAGCGCCACGAGGCCCGCGACGAGAGCGACCAGCACTCGCGCCGCGCCGGCCGGCTGCGCGTCGTCCTGCGCCGGGCAGTGCGATCGCGATCACGACAGACGGCGACGCAAACCCCAGTCATTGCGAGCACAGCGAAGGCGACCCGAACGCCGCCGCGGGCGCCGTAGCGCTCGGCGAACCGCCGCAGACGCCGTACAGGACGCGTCATACGAGATCGCCGCAGCCGCCTCGCGCGGCGCGGATGGCCTCGGCCTGTCCGGCTGACGGGTCTGCATCGGGTGAGCTCATGACGGCGATGCTAGGGGCAGGCCCGCGGCCGCGCCATCCGGAATGACCCTGAGACGGCCCGGCGGGGCGGCTTGGGCGGCCTCGCCGTTCGGGGATCCGCCTGAGGCGCTCTGGGGGACCCTCCCCATGGACGCGCGCCCCGCCGAGGTGCATGCTGTCGCGGTGTGCACTCTCCACGTGGCGGCGGCCGGACGTCGTGCGCCAACGTCACCTGCTCCTCGCGTCGCGGCGAGCGCCGCGCGTTCCTCCAGCTCGACGTAGCGGCCATGCGGCTCGCATTCCTGGGTGCAGCCGTCGCCGCCCCCCGCTCGCGCTTGCGTATCCACTCGCCTACTTCGGCCTTCGCGGCCGGTACATCAGCCCCTGGAGGCAGCTCGCGGCCGCTGACAGGCGCAGCATCTCAGGCACAGCCGGCGTGCTTGCCATCGAACTCGCCGCCGTACTCGCCGCGCGCCTCCTCGGCTGGACGCTGCCCGACCCCGTCGTGGTAACCGTCCTCGCCTGCCAGGCAGCGCTCGCGCTCGGCTGGCGCCGGCTTTACCGCGCCGAGCGTTCGGCTGGCTGCTCGGCACCTCGGGTGCCCGCCGGATGCGCCTCGGCCCGCTCGCCGTCAACGGCGACACCGTCCGCGTGGTGCTCGGCCTGGCCGTGACGCTGGTTGCCGTCGACCTCATCGCGAGCCGCCGCGTGCCGTGGGCGCTCGTGGGCCAACTCCAGCGGGCGTTCTGGCCGTTCGAGCTGCTCGCGCTCGGCCTCGGCGTGGTCGTCGTCCCGCGGCTGTTCCAGGTCGGCGGCCAGTTCGCCGCGGAGCGGCGAGGGCGCATCCGCGCCGACGAGCGCGCCGACCTGGCCGCGCATCTGCACGACTCGGTACTCCAGACCCTGATCCTGATCCAGCGCCACGGCGGCGATCCGGCCGGCATGGCACAGCTCGCGCGCAGGCAGGAGCGGGAGCTGCGCGACTGGCTCTACGGCGCGGTCGCAAGCCGCGACGCCGGGCGGCTGCGCGATCGCCTGACCGCTCTCGCCGCCGAGATCGAGGATCGCTATCAGTGGCGCATCGAGCTGATCGTCGTGGGGGACGGTGACGTGGGCGCGGGCGAGGAGGCGCTCCTCGCGGCGACCCGCGAGGCGATCGTGAACGCGGCCCGCCACTCGCGGGCTCCGCTCTGCGACGTCTACGCCGAGTGCGACCCCGGCGCGATCCGGATCTGGGTGCGCGACCGCGGGGTCGGGTTCGACTACGGCGCGGTCGCCCGCGATCGGCGCGGGCTGACCGAATCCGTGGTGGCGCGCATGGAGCGCGCGGGCGGTGGCGCCACGGTCAGGAGCAGCTCGGGAGGCGGCACCGAGATGCTCACTTCTCCTGCCGCAGAACGGCTCGTCGTGAGCGCCCCGGCAGTCACGGTGGTCGTGGTCGACGACCACGAGCTCTTCCGCTCCGGCGTCGTGGCCGAGCTCGGGAACCGCGTGCGCGTGGTCGCGGAGGCCGGCGACATCGCCGAGGCGATCGCCGCGATCGCCGCGACGACGCCCGACGTCGTGCTGCTCGATGTGCACCTCCCGTCCGGCAGCGGGCGTGAGGTCATCGAGCGCAGCGGCAACCCCGGCTCGCATACGCGATTTCTTCGCACTTCTCGGTCTCGGACGCCGCCGAGGACGTGGTGGACCTCGTGCGGGCCGGCGCGCGCGGGTATGTCACGAAGTCCATCCGCGCCGACGACCTCGTGACGGCGATCGAGCAGGTCGCGGCCGGCGACGCGGTGTTCTCGCCACGGCTGGCCGGCTTCGTCCTCGACGCCTTTGCCGCCACGCATCGCGGCACCGACGACCCGGGGCTCGACCACCTGACCGACCGCGAGCGCGAGGTAATGCGGTATCTCGCCCGCGGCTACGCATACAAGGAGATCGGACTCGAGCTCGGCATCTCGGTGAAGACGGTCGAGTCGCACGCCTCGGCCGTTCTCCGCAAGCTCCAGCTCTCGAGCCGTGGCGCGCTGACGCGATGGGCGGCGGCGCGGCATCTGCTGTAGCCGCTTCGGCACGGCGCCGCGCTCGCTGCGGCAGATCGCTGAGGCCCTCAGCGCGGGGCCGAACCCCGGATCTGGCCCTCTCCCAGGGTTACGCCGGCTGGACCAAGCGTGCCTGAGCGATCGATGAAACGAGGTAGACGGGGTTGTCAGCCTCGTCCGGCGTAGCGCCGGCATACCTCACGGCCTCGTCCCTAGTCAGCTGGCGGATCACTACCCAGTAGGTGCCGTCAAGCACGGGGACGGTGCGCCATGAACTGGACGCTGAGTCGATGGCGTCGTCGGTCCCGACCATCGAAACCGATCGCTCGTCCAACTCACCCGGTGCCAAGGCACTGAGTTCGGTCGAGATGCGGTCGAGCTCAGACCTGCCGATCTCCGATGGCAGCTTCTTGGTCGCTGACTGATTGATGAGAATCCTTGCGCTCACTTCGCCTCCTCGAGGGCAAGCACCTTGCCCTCTTCCAACTCAGCATCAGCCTTAGATGTGACTTTGGCTAGGTTCGATCTCTGCTTGCCGCCAGCCGAACACTTGGCGGCCTTCCTGTTGGTGCTGCTTGCGGCGTAGGATTCTTGCTCGGCCGAGCGTGGGAATATGAGCAGCCAATTTCGCGACGACGGCTCGTTTCCTGCCACGACCGCATCATCTCACGCGGACAGGCCGTCGTTGCCTCCGGGCACATCGCGCGAGGGATCCCGCCCCCGTCTATGGCGCCCTATTGGCGCCGATCCCGCGGAAAACGCCTGCACGTGTCTCCCATGGGAGACACCGCTCCCAGACCCGGATCTGGCGCACCTGTCCCGGTTTGACGCGGGTGTCCTCGCCGTGGGAGTGACCCTGGTGGGACTCGAACCCACACGGCCCAATGAGGCCTCCGGGGTTTAAGCCCGGTGCGTCTACCAGTTTCGCCACAGGGTCATCCGCGACGGTACACGCGATCCCGGCCCGCCACCACCGCCCGCGCCATTGGCGAACCTGAAAGCGCGACCGCGTAGGGTGCCCCGATGCGTCGCGCCATCCTGCTCGGGGCCGCCTTCCTGGCGCTCACGGCGGTCGTGCAGGCGGGCCTGCTGCGCCCCGTCGACCGCTACGCCATCCACCACCTGCAGCCGTTTGCGCCCGACTCGGTCGCGTCGCGGATGGCGCCGTCGGAGCCGGACGCGGCGATCCGGCCCATCCTGCAGGGCGAGCGGTCGCTCCCACTGAGCGCCGGCGCGGTCGCGTTTGCCCCCGCCGACACGGCGTCGGCGCTGCTGCTCGCGGCCGCGGCGGCCCTGGTGCTGCGGCGCCGCGGACGGCCCTGGCCTGCGGCCGTGGCCTGGCTGGCCGCGATCCTGATCGGGCTCGCGATCGAGGTGACGGGCAAGATTCTCGTCTCCCAGATCCCGATCGGCCCTCCCAGCACCGTGCTCGGCATCTCGATCGACGGGTCGTACCCGAGCGGACACACGACCCGCTCGGTGATCCTCGCGGCGATGGTGACGACGCTTTGGCCGCGCGCCCGCGCGCTCGCGATCGTGTGGGTGCTCTACATCACCGGCGTGCTCGAGCTCGGCGGACTGCACGTGCCGAGCGACATCGCCGGCGGGTTCCTGGCCGGCGGCGGGCTCGCCTGCGCGGCGATCGCCTACGCCGGCCCGGCGACCCGAACCGCCCCGCCGCGCGGGCCCCTACAATCCGGCGGCGATGCACCTGCGCAAGCGCCCGGACCAGCCCACGTACCGACTGCGAGCCGTGCCGCCGACGGTCGCGCAGGGCGACCGGGTGCGGATCGTGAGCCGGACGAGCCCGAAGGTCGGTGAGCTCGGAAGCGTCGAGCGCGTCAACGGCCGCAGCGTGGTGCTCAAGCTCGATCGGCCCTACATGGCCGCCGGCACGCCGCAGCGCTTCTACTACAGCTATCCCGGCGAGCTCGAGCTGATCCCGCGCGTCGGCAGGATGGGCGCCGTCGATCTGTTCGCCGACGACGACGCCGGCACCGAGCGGCCCTAGAGAGCTACTCGCCGGCCGCGAAGCCGGTGTACTTCTTGGCCGGCGTGACGCCCGGCGGCAGGCTGCCGGCGACGACGGTCACCGCGGCATGCTCGCCCGGCTCGGTTTGCAGGCCGGACGGTGCGATCTGCCCGTCGACGTACACCTTCACGCCGCCGCAGTAGCCGCCGATGCACTGGTTGCTCGCAAAGACGCCCCACACATCGAAGAAGTCGAGGATCGTCGCCCGGAATCCCGGGGTCTCCGACTCGATATGGATGATGCCGGAGTGGACGTCGACGTTCGTGTCATGCGTGTGGACGTCGGACGACATCGCGGGCGGGTTCTGCAGCCCGACGTTGCGCGGGATCACCACCTTGTGGCCCCCCACGTAGAGATCGAGGTGCCAGTGGTAGTGGACCGCGAGCCCCGCCGTGGCGTTCGGATCGAGGTTCGGCGATAGGTGGAGCGCGGTCAGCGCGCCGCCGAGGTTCGTGTAGTTGATCGGCCACGTCCCTTGCGACGTGAAGTCGATCTTCGAATGCGTCAGCCGGCCCTGGACGACCGACGCCGACTGGCCGCCCGTCGCTGCGCTCGAGTTCGAGCGTGTGACGATGATGGCCGCGGCGACGATCACCGCGGCAAGCAGCACCGACCCGCCGACGAGCCAGGCCCACGGCGGCACGCCGCCGCCCTTGCGCTTCTGGTTGGAGCGGGCGATGCCCTCGCCGGTGCCGAGCCTCGCGGCACGGCGCTGGTTTGTGAGCTCCTTCTTGGCCTTGCCCATCCTGTCGCATGATACCGGCGGCCCGTCGGATCGGACTGCGCCTATATTCAGCGGGCATGTGGACGTGGACGCTGGTGCGGTTCCTCCACCTCATCGGAGCAGGCGTGTGGCTCGGGATGCAGATCACGCTGCTCGTCCTCGTCCCGGCCCTGCGGCGGATGCTGCCGCCCGATCAGGTGCGCGACATCGTCCGCAGGGCCGGTCGCAGCCTGGCCTTCACCGGCGGCGCGGCGCTCCTCGCCGTCGCGGCGAGCGGAGCAGCCCTCGCCCGGCACGAGGACTCCGCCTCGGCCCACCCCGGTGTGATCGACGTGAAGGAGGCGCTCCTGGTCGCGATCGTGGCGCTGCTCGCCGGGCACGCCGCGGTGCGCGGCCGGCGGGCGCGGATCGCCGCGTCGGCGCTGATGCTCGTCCTCACCCTCGCCGCGATCCTCGCGGGCGCCTGGCTGGCCGAGTCGTGAGCACATCCGATCCGACCCCGGCCGCGCGCTTCTGCCCGTTCTGCGGTCAGCCGCTGGGGTCGTTCTTCGGCAACCGGATGACCGACGGCAGCCTGTGGTGTGAGGGCTGCCAGGAATCTTTTCGCGTCGCGATCGTTAATCTTGATGAGGGGACCGATGGTCCCCGGACGAACGGCGAAGGAGCCACATGACGAACGACATCCACGAGGTCATCATCATCGGCGGCGGCCCGGCGGGCTACACGGCGGCGCTGTACGCGGCGCGCGCCAACCTGAATCCCCTGGTATTCGAGGGATTCGCCTACGGCGGCCAGCTGATGATCACCTCGGACGTCGAGAACTACCCCGGCTTCCGCGACGGGATCCTCGGCCCGGAGCTGATGCAGACGATGCGCGCGCAGGCCCAGCGCTTCGGCGCCGAGCTGGTCGCAGACGACGTCTCGCGGGTCGACTTCACATCGCAGCCGCTGCGCGTCTACGTCGGCGACGACGAGTTCCGCGCCCGAAGTGTGATCGTCGCCACCGGCGCGACCGCCCGCCAGCTCGGCCTCGAGAGCGAGGTCACGCTGCAGGGCCGGGGCGTGAGCTACTGCGCCGTCTGTGACGCCGCCTTCTTCAAGGCCAAGAACGTCGTCGTCGTCGGCGGCGGCGACTCGGCGATGGAGGAGGCCACCTTCCTGGCCAAGTTCGCGACCAGGGTGACGCTCGTGCACCGGCGCAGCGAGTTCCGCGCCTCGCCGATCATGACCGACCGCGCCCACGCCAAGGACAACATCGACTTCGTCACCAACGCGGTCGTGAGCCAGGTGCTCGGCACCGACCACGGGACGGTGAAGGGCGTGCGCCTGACCGACACCGTCACCGGCGAGGAGCGCGACATGGAGGCAGACGGCCTCTTCGTCGCCATCGGCCACGACCCGACGACGGCAGTGTTCAGCGGCATCCTCGACATGGACGAGGCCGGCTATCTGCTGACGAAGGACGGCTCGACCGCCACGAACATCGACGGCGTGTTCGCCGCCGGTGACGTCGTCGACCACGTCTATCGCCAGGCGGTGACGGCGGCCGGGATGGGCTGCATGGCGGCTCTCGACGCCGAGCGCTGGCTCGCCCACGCCGACGACGCGCAGCCGCCCGCCGCGGCGGCTACTCCAGCGTGAACCAGGCCAGGCGATGGCCGCCGAAACGGCGCCAGATCGCCTGGCCGAGGTAGACGCCGGGCTGCACGGCCACGAGCTCGTCGACGATCTGCCGCAGCGGAGGCGGGTTCTCGGGCAGGTCGTAGTCGATCCGCAGCACCTCGACGCCGGAATCGAGCCGGCCGGCGCCGACCGACGTGGTGAAGCGCAGCGCCCGGTAGCTCGAGACGTCCTCGGGCCACCACGCCCGGTAGGCCGGGGGCGTCACTCGCTCGCCCGTGCGATAAGCCCCCATGTCGAACACGTTCTCGCCGCTGCTCGTGGCCGCCTCGAAGCGCTTGCCGAGCCAGGGCATCCACAGCCCGAGCAGGCTCTCGAGGAGGACGTCGGCGCCGGGCGCGAGCGTGAGGTGCAGGAGCGCGCCGTCGTAGCGGCCGTCGAGCGGCGGGTCGGGCGCCACGCCGCGGGCGAACAGGCCCTCCAGTTCGGCGGTGGAACGGCCTGCGAGCGTCCGGGGGCGGTTGGCGCTGGATTGCATGCCACATGATGGCACGCGGCGCTTCGGTACATTGCAGGGCGTGAGATTCTTCATCTGTCCCAACTGCACCACCCGCGCGCTCGACGACGACGGCAAGGCCGGTCTCACCCACCAGCCCGTCGGCTGTGACAAGTGCGGGTTCGGCTATCTCTTCGAGCTGCTCGAGGACTTCTTCCCGCCGGCGGGAGCCGGCATGGTGACCTGCGATCGTGACGGCCGCGTGCTCTCGTGCGGCCGCGGCGTGTTCGAGCTCACGGGCTACTCCGAGGGCGAGGTGATGGGCCAGCCGCTCGGCGATGCGTTCGGCCTCTCGGGGTTCGCCGCCGACGCCAACCCCATCCCCGTCGTGCTCGAATGGGGCGTGCGCAAGCTCGACCAGCACGTCGTCCTGCGCCACCACTCCGGCCGCGCCAAGCACGTGCGCGTCGACCTGTTCCCCGCCTACGACGAGGACGGCGGCCTGCTGGCCTCGCTCGCCCCCGAGATGGACGGGTCGTCCGACAGCTGACCGGTGAGCGCGTGCAGCTCGCGCTCGACGATCGCCTGGAGCCGCTCGAGTGCGCGCAGCTGCCGCAGCCGCCGCTCGAGCAGCCGCCGCTCTGACGCGGCGTCGATCGTCACGAGCACCCCGAGCGCCTCGAGCACCGCCGCGTCGTGCGCGCCCAGATCGGGACGCATCCGCCCTTCGAGCTCGGCCCACGCGAGGCGCAGCCGCGCGCCGTCGACGTCGTCGCGCAGCCGCTCGGCGTGGCGCGAGAGGCGGTCGGCGTAGAGCTCGAGCTCGATGCGGGACATGGGCGAATCATGCGCCCTGGCCCCGTCACGGATCTACGCCGCCGCTGTCACGGATCGGCGCCGGATCAGCCCTCCTGGCCGTATGGGGTCTGACCCCGGTCGCGCCGACGCGGAAGGCCGACGGGCACAGGTCGGTCACGCTGCACTCCTCGCAGCGCGGCGCGCGGGCGTGGCACACGCGCCGGCCGTGGAAGATCAGCACATCCGAGACCTGCAGCCAGCGCTCGCGCGGATAGAGCTTCATCAGCACCGGCTCGATCTTCTCGGGGTCGGTGTGCCGCGTCAGGCCGAGCCGGCGCGAGAGCCGGCGCACGTGCGTGTCGACGGCGATGCCCTCGCGCTTTCCGAACGCGTTTGACGCCACCACCGCGGCGGTCTTTCGGCCGACGCCGGGCAGCGTGACCAGCTCGGCCGTCGTCTGCGGCACCTCGCCGCCATACCGCTCGAGGATCGCGGCGCAGCAACCGCGGATCGCCGCCGTCTTCTGGCGGAAGAAGCCCGTCGGCTTGATCAGCTGCTCGAGGTCGCCCGGCGGCACCGCCAGGTAGTCCTCGGGGGTGCGGAACCGGCGGAACAGGGTCGCGGTGACCCTGTTCACCCCCACGTCGGTCGACTGGGCCGAGAGGATCGTCGCCACCAGCAGCTCGAGCGGCGTCGACCAGTCAAGCTCGATCGACGCGTCCGGGTGCTGGGCGGCGAGGCGGTCGAGGATCGCCGCCGCGCGCTCGCGCCGCTGCCTCATCCCTCCCACTCCAGCGCGGGGCCCGCGCAGAGCAGATCGAGCGCCGGGCACTCGCGGCAGTGCGGGCCGGGCCGGGCCGGGAAGCGGCCCGCGCGGATCGCCTCGATCGCGCCGCGCAGCTCGTCCTCGAGCCGCGGCGCGTCGGCGGCCGTGAACCGGCGCACCGCGACCGCCTCGGCGTCCTCGAGGAACGCGTAGGCGATCTCGGCCGCGGGCGCACCCGAGCGCAGCGCCGCGAGCGCGTAGGTCGTCACCTGCTCGGCATACGTCCCATCCATCACGTCCTGGGCGACGCGCTCGCCCAGGCGGTTCGTCTTGAAGTCGACGATCAGCACGGTGCCGTCGGCCAGCCGGCCGTAGATGTCGAAGCGCCCGCGCAGGAGCACGCCGTCGACCTCGAACGCGAACGCGACCTCGTGCCGGGCGTCCAGCAGCCCCTCGACGCGGCCGCGCAGCGGCGAGCGCGACCAGGAGTCGACGAACCCGCCGATGCGCTCCTCGTTCTCGGGGCTCGCGTGCGGGTAGCGGTCGCGCCAGCGGCCGTCGGCGCGCTCGAGCTCGAGGTGGACGGCGTCGCCGAGCTCGAGCGGGTCGAGCCCCCCGCCCTCGACGCCGGCCCGTTCCGGCTCCGGCAGGCCGAGCACGCGCTGGGCGAAGTAGCGGTAGCCGCAGCGGCGATAGAGCGAGAGCGCGCTGTAGCTCAGGCGCCGCAGCGGCACGGGCGGCGCGGCGGCGACCGGCGCGAGCGCCGGCAGCGCCTCGACCGTGCGCCCGCCCTGGCCAAAGAGCGAGAGCTGCTCGCCCACCGGCTGAATATCCGGTGTCAGGCACTCAATATTCACGGCGCCGTTGGCGGTGGCGGCGTCGGCAGCGGCGACCCGCTCGACGCGCACGTGCAGGCGCGCGGCGCCGGCGTCGACGTCGGCCGGCGAGTCGAGATCGACGCCGAGGGCGCCGCAGAGATGGGCGATCGTCGTGTCCTCGCCCGGGTCGAGCGCGCCGCTCACGATCAGGTGATGGCGGGCGCGAGTCATGCCGACGTACTGCAGCCGGCGGGCCTCGTCGCCCTCCGCCCCCCGCTCGTACGCCGCGACCTCGGCGTAGCCGAGCGCCGGGAGCAGCGCGCCCGTGGCCGGGTCGACGGCGCGCAGCGCCACCCGCCCGCCCGAGTCGATCAGGATGTCGCGAGTGGCGCGGGCGAGCCGCTCGCGGCCGCAGTCGGCGAGCGCCACCACGTCGAACTCGAGCCCCTTCGCGGCGTGCACCGTCATCAGCACGATCGCCTCGCGCCCCTCCTCGGCCGTCGCCGCCTCGCCCTCGCGCACCTGCAGGGCCGCCTGCTCGTCGCAGAAGCGGACGAACCCCTCGAGATCGGGGCCGCGCACGGCCTCGAACTCGGCCGCGAGGCGACCCAGCTTGCGCAGGTTCGCGAAGCGGCGGTCGCCGTCGGGCATCGCCAGGCAGGCGAGGTCGTAGTCGTGCTCGGCCGCGATCTGATCGCACAGGCGCTCGATCGACACCTCGCCGGAGGCGCGCACCAGCCGGGCGAACCGCTGCCCGAAGGCGAGCACGAGCCGGCTCTCTTCGGGAGAGAGCCCCGGGGGCGGCTCGTCACGCTCCAGGGCGGTGAAGATCGGCCGCCGCACCGCAGCGCGGCGCACCCGCCAGAGGCCGTCGTTCGACATGCCGACGAGCGGCGAGGCGAGCACCGTCAGCAGGGCGACGTCGTCGTAGCGGTTGCGGATCAGGCGCAGATAGGCGAGCACGTCGGACACCTGCTGCTGCGCGTAGTAGCCGCGGCCCGTGGCGCGCACCGTCTGCAGATTGCGGTCGCGCAGCGCCGCCTCGTAGCGGGCGGCGTCGGTCCCGGCCTCGAACAGCATCACGATCTGGCCCGGCTGGAACTCGCCGCCGTCGACCAGCTCGGCGATCCGCGCCGCGAGCGCGCGGGCCTCGGCCTCGCGCCAGCTCTCGCCCGCATCCTGATAGCCGGCCTTGTCGGTCAGGAGCAGGTCGACCCGCCCCCCGCCCGCGGCCGGGCCGTCGAAGGCGCCCTCGGCGAGGAGGGGCGTGTAGCGGTCCGGGAACTCGCGCCGGTAGACCTCGTTGACGGTGCCGAGCACATGCGGCCGCGAGCGGTAGTTCCGGGTCAGCGCGATCAGACCGTCGCCGGCCTGGCCGCGCCGGCTGCGGTAGACGTCGACGTCGGCGTGGCGGAAGCGATAGATGCTCTGGAACTCGTCGCCGACCAGGAAGAGCTCGCCGCCGGCGATCAGGTCGATCAGCTCGCACTGGAGCCGGTTCGTGTCCTGGAACTCGTCGACGAGCACGCAGGCGAACCGCTCGCGGTAGGCCTCGGCCAGGTCGGGCCGGGCGACGAGCAGGTCGCGCGTGCGCAGCTCAAGGTCGGTGAAGTCGACCAGGCTGCGGGCATCCTTGCGCTCGGCATACGCCGTGTCGAGCAGGCGCAGGAGCTCTTCGAGCAGCTCGAGGTCGGCGACGGCCGCGGCGTCACGGGCGGCCGACTCGAGCCCCTCGCGGGCGGCGTTGTAGTCCTGCCGGCCGGCGGTGTTTCGCAACCGGTAGGCCGAGAGGTCGGCCAGCACCGCGAGATCGGGAGACGTGGCGAGCAGATCGGCCAGACGGGCGGCCGTCTCGTGCTCGACCCCCGCCGCCGCCTGGCGGGCGGCGGCCAGCGCCGGGGCGAGGTCGGCCACGGCGTGCGGGACGAGGTCGAGTGGCCGCCCGGCGCTTCGCAGCTGCTCGTGGGCGTCGAGGAGCGACTCGCGCAGCCGCCGGCGGCCGTAGGCGGCCAGCAGGTCGAGGCGGCGGCCGCCGTCGTCGGCGGGCGCTCCCGAGAGGAAGCGCTCGAGCGCCGCGTCGAAGGCTTCCGAGCGCAGCAGGCGCGAGCCGATCTCGTCGGCCACAGCGAAGCGCGGGTCAAGGCCGGCGTCGAAGGCGTTCTGGCGCAGGATCCGCAGGCAAAAGCGATGGATGGTCGAGATCCAGGCCGAGTCGATCGCCCGCGCCCGCTCCATCTCGCCGGCCAGCTCGAGCCCCTCACGCACCCGCCGGCGCAGCTCCGACGCCGCGCGGTCGGTGAACGTGATCGCAAGCAGCTTGTCGATCGGCGTACCGCCGAGCACCTGGCGCAGCACCCGCTCGACGAGTACTGCCGTCTTCCCTGTGCCCGCCCCGGCGGCGACGAACACGTGCCCGCGGCCCTCGACGGCCGCGCGCTGCTCCGGGTTCCAGCGGTCGGCGCTCACGGCCGCGGCACCCTGCAGATGGTGTGCAGCGTGCACCAGGCGGGGCACTCGCCCGTGCGCGGGTCGTGGCGCACGAGGCCCGCGCGCATCCCGGTCACCGCGGCCTGCGCCGTCTCGGTCGCGCGCGTGACCTGCGCCCAGAAGGCCTCGGTGTCGAGCTGGTCGCGGGCCGCGAACCCGTCGTTTTCGATCTCGCCCGCGAGCACGAGCCCGCGCGCCGCGCGCTTGCCGGCCAGGGCGCGGTACATCCCGCCGAGCGGCTCGATGCCGAGCAGGTCGCGCAGGGCCAGGATGTAGAGCGGGATCTGCAGCCGGCCGTCGCGCTCCATCTCGCCGGCCGAGTGCGCGCTTGCGCCCGACTTGTAGTCCCACACGAGCCCCCGGGGCGACATGCCGGGATCCATGTCGATGCGGTCGATCTGGCCGGACACGGCGAAGTCGCCGATGCGCAGGCCGTCCTTCAGCCCGGGCGCCGCCATCGGGCCGCCGAAGCGCACCTCGAACCGGCGCGGGACGAGCGGCAGCGCGAGCTCGGCCTCGGCGCGCAGGAACGCGTCGAGGTCGCGCTCGAGCGCGCGGCCGAGCTCCTTGCCGGCGACCGAGTCGGGCACGTGCTGGCCGCCGAGGGCCTCGGCCAGGCAGCGGCGCATGAGCGGGTAGGCGGCGGGCAGGTCGTCCTCGGACAGACGCTCGAGGCCGAGCTCGGCCGGGAGCAGGGTGAAGAAGCGGGCGAGCGTCGCGTGGGCGATCGAGCCGCGCATGCGCGCGTCGAGCTCGAAGTCGATCTCGCGCGGCGAGAGCACGCGGTCGACGAACCACATCGACGAGCAGTCGCCGTAGCGCTCGAGCTCGGTGACCGAGTAGCGCTCGACGGCGGCGAGGTCGGCGCGCAGCTCGGGGTCGCCCACCCGCGTCTCGTGCCGGGTGGCGACGGCGGCGCGGCGCAGCTTGCGCTCCCAGCCCATCATGGCCGCCACGCCGGTGGCCCAATCGGCGTCGTCGCGCAGCTCGCGCGCGAGGGCGCGCAGCCGCTCGCGGTCGCTGGGCGCCGCGCGCAGCGGCCAGCTGACGTCGGCCAGGCCGCGGCGGCGCACGAGCGCGTGCGACTGCGCCCCGAGCACGCGCACGACCTCGGCCCAGAACGGCGAGGGCTCGAGCGGCCTGCCGTCGTCGGTCGCCGCCTGGCGGGCCAGATAGAGCGTGCGCCACGGGCGCGTACACGCGATCGTGAACAGGTGGCGTTCGCGCTCGGCCGGGTCGGGCTGCTCGACCCCGAGCTCTGCGGCCGCGCCCGCGTCGAGCACCCGCCGCTCCGATCCGCCGCCGGGGAGCGAGCCCTCCTCGAGCCCGAGCACGAAGGCGACCTGGAACCGGCGGGTGCGCGCGCGGCGCAGGTCGAGCACCGCCACCCGGCCCGGCTCGGTCTCGGCCCCGATCCGCACCGACAGGCGCTGCACGGCGGCGATCAGCTGGTCGCGGCCGACGGGCGTGCCGAGCGTCCGGATCTCCTCGACCGCCTCGAGCACCGCCCGGGCGGCGCGCACCTCGCCGCGGGCGTGCTCGGGGACGAACTTCGCCCCCAGCGACCGCGAGGCGCGCACCATGTCGCGCACGAACACGCCGAGCCCCTCGAGCGCGTCGCCGGCCTCGCCCAGCCGGTCGACGGCGGGAAACGCGCCCGGGCTCGCATGCTCGGCGATCGCGGCGACGGTCTCGTCGTGGCCGACGACGCCGCGGCCCCGCAGGCGCCCCTCGAGGTAGTCGACGCGGCGGCGCAGCACGCCCGAGAACGGGCTGCGCAGATAGGCGAAGAGGTCGGGGCGCTCGCCCGCGCTCCACGCGAACCGAAGCGCCGCGAGCAGCGCCACGCCGAAGCCGGTGCGCGGCAGCGGCACCCGGACGTCCATCGACACGGGCACGCCGACGGCGGCGAAGGCCGCCTCGAGCGCCGCCCGGTGGGCGCCGACCGACGGCACGATCACGCCGATCGCGTCAGGCTCGAGGCCGTCGCGGATGAGCCCGGCCGCCTCGGCGGCCACCTGCTCGGCGACGCCGCGGCGGCCGCACGCCTCGAGCAGGCAGACGGCACCGTCGGCGTCCGGCGCGGGCGGCGAGGGGCGGTCCGAGAAGAGCGTGCGGCCGAGGTGCACGAGCGCGGCGGCATGGTGGTGGTCGGCGGGCGGAAGCTCCTCGACCGTCGCGCCCTGCGAGAGCGCCTCGACCAGCGGCCGCACCGCGGCGTAGGCGGGCCGGTCGACCTCGTACGGCAGCGACACGGTCACCGCACACCGGGCGGCGAGCGCGCGCAGCGCCCGCATCTGGGCGTGGGTCATGTCCTCGAAGCCGTATGCCAGCACGGGGCGGTCGTCCCACGCGTCGAGCCGGTTCTCGAGCAGGCCGGCGGCGACGGCCCGCCGGCCCGGCCGGTCGTGCCTCCCGAGGCCGTCGACGGCCGTGCGGTATGCGCCCACGAGCGCGGCGAGCTCGTGCGCCCGCGGCGAGCCCGCGGCCGGCTGCGGCTGCGCCATGGCCGCCGAGAGCTCGTCGGCAACCGCTCCGACCGCGTCCTCGAAGCCGCCAAAGCGGGCCGAGGCCTGGAGCACCGTCAGGGGTGTCTCGGCGACGACGCCCGCGAGGATCAGCCGCCGCTGCACGTCGCCGACCAGCGGCCGCAGCTCGCGGCAGCGCCCGAGCACCTCCTCGAACAGGTCGTCGAACGTGCCGATGCGGCCGCCGACGAGCACGCCGCGGCGGGTGACGAGCTCGCGCTCGACGGCCTCGACGTCGGGCCGGTTCGGCACGATCAGGAAGGGGTCGCGGTCGGCGTCAGCCGCGGCGCAGAACCGGTCGAGCAGGAGCGCAATCTTGCCGCAGTTGGCCGGACCGAGGACAAGCTGGAGCGGCATCAGGTGATTCTATGCGTCGCCCCTGGAGCGCCTATTCTTACGGGGATGCTCCCGACGTCCGCGAGCACCGAGACGTTCCGGGCCGCCCGCGACCTCCTGCTCGAGCGGCGCGACGACCTCGCCGCCGCCTGTCGCGAGTTCCGCTGGCCGGAACTCGGCGAGTGGAACTGGGCCCTCGACTGGTTCGACGTCGTCGCCGCCGGCAGCGGCCGCCCGGCGCTTCGGGTGGTCGAGCCGGACGGGAGCGAGCGGCAGCTCTCCTACATGCAGATGGCCGAGCGCTCGGCCCGCGTCGCGAACTGGCTGCGCGAGCACGGCGTGCGCCGCGGCGACCGCCTGATCCTGATGCTGGGAAACCAGGTCGAGCTGTGGGAGACGATCCTCGCGGCGATCAAGCTCGGGGCCGTGCTGATCCCGGCGACCACCCTGCTCGGCCCCGAGGACCTGGTCGACCGCGTGCAGCGCGGCGGCGCCCGGCACGTGGTCACGACGGCCGCGGACGCGGCCAAGTTCGCGTCGGTGCCGGGCGACTACACGCGCATCGCGGTCGGCGGCACGGTGCCGGGCTGGCTCGACTATGCCGACGCCGGCGGCGCGTCGCCCGCGTTCGAGCCCGAAGGCGTCACACTGGCGGACGACCCGCTGCTGCTCTACTTCACGTCGGGCACGACCGCCCAGCCGAAGCTGGTCGAGCACACGCACGCCTCGTATCCGGTCGGCCACCTCTCGACGATGTACTGGATCGGCCTGCAGCCCGGCGACGTGCACCTGAACGTCTCGTCGCCGGGCTGGGCGAAGCACGCGTGGAGCAACGTGTTCGCGCCCTGGAACGCCGAGGCGACCGTGATGATCGTGAACCAGGCCCGCTTCAGCGCGGCCGGCCTGCTCGACGAGATGGTGCGCTGCGGCGTCACCACGTTCTGCGCGCCGCCGACGGTGTGGCGGATGCTGATCCAGGAGGATTTGACCGGCTGGCAGGTGCCGGCGCGCGAGCTGGTCGCCGCCGGCGAGCCGCTGAACCCCGAGGTGATCGAGCAGGTGCGGCGGGCCTGGGGCATCACGATCCGCGACGGCTACGGCCAGACCGAGACGACCGCCCAGATCGGCAACCCGCCCGGCCAGCCGCTCAAGCTCGGATCGATGGGGCGGCCGCTGCCGGGCTACACCGTCGCGCTGGTCGACCCGATCTCGGGCGAGGAGGCCGACGAGGGCGAGATCGCGCTCGATCTGCGCCACCGCCCGCTCGCGCTCATGACCGGCTACCGCGACTCCGCCGAGCGCACCGCCGAGGCCATGAAGGGCGGCTACTACCACACGGGCGACGTCGCCAGCCGCGACGCCGAGGGCTACATCACCTATGTCGGGCGCACCGACGACGTGTTCAAGGCGTCGGACTACCGCATCTCGCCGTTCGAGCTCGAGAGCGTGCTGATCGAGCACGACGCGGTGGCCGAGGCCGCCGTCGTGCCCTCACCCGACCCGCTGCGCCTGTCCGTGCCCAAGGCGTACGTGACGCTCGCGGCCGGCCACGCGCCCGACCGCGAGACGGCGCTCGCCGTGATGCGCTACGCCCGCGAGCACCTGGCGCCGTACAAGCGCGTGCGCAGGCTCGAGTTCGCGCCGCTGCCCAAGACGATCTCGGGCAAGATCCGCCGCGTCGAGCTGCGCACGCAGGAGGCCGACCGCCTCGGCACGGGCGCGACCGCCGTTCCGCGCGCCGACGGCGAGTTCTGGGAAGAGGATCTGCCCGAGCTGCGGGCCTAACCGGGGTCAGACCCCACGCAAACGGCGTCGCAGAAGTGTCACGACCCGCGTTCGGGGTCTGACCCCACTGCGGCGGCGACGTCGCGCAGCCAGCCGTGCACGTGGCCGCCCCACTGCGCCTGCTCGGCCGGCGGCAGCTCCTCGACCACCCGCATCCACCCGAGCGCGCGCGTGACCGTGCCGAGCCGCAGGGCCAGGGCGAGCGCCCGGCGCAGATCCGCCGCCGTCCCGTAGGCGGCCCACGGCTCGAGGTAGGCGGCGTCGAGCCGCCGCCCCTCGACGCTTCCGGGGCCCACCCCGTGGACGCTCTCGAGCCAGCGCACGGCGACCACCATGCTGAAGAACGGATGCGTGACCGCGGCCTCGTGCCAGTCGAAGAAGACGTATCCGTCGCCGGGCGCGAGCACGTTTCCCGCATGCAGGTCGGAGTGGTCGATGCTCGCAGGCAGGCCGTACGCGCCGAGCTTGACCGCCAGCCCACCGACGCGCGGTCCGAGCGCGCGCAGGTGGTCGAGCTCGGCCGCCGAGAGCGCCTCGTCGTCAGGCGAGAGCGCCGCGGCCGCCTCGATCAGCTGCTCGAAGAGGCCATGCAGCTCGCCGAGCCTGCGGTCGGGCGCGCCCGCGGCGAGCAGATCGTCGGTATGCGCCGCCGCCCGCACCTGAAGCTCCGAGTAGAGGCCGAGCATCCGCTCCCAGCGATCGAGCTCACGCCCGTCGCCGAAGCGCTCGCGCATCGCCGGCCCGCCGTCGGCCTGCAGCATCCACCGCTCGACGGGCTCGTCGGCCAGCACGGGCTGGACGTGATCGGGGTCGATCCGGTGAAGGACGCGCGTCAGCTGCGGCTCGTTCGCGAGGGCCGGCAGGTTCGCCTTGAAGTAGAGGGCGCCGCCGCTCGTCGGCGCCCGCAGCACCGCCGACCACGGCCGGATCTTCACCTCGTCGACCGGCCCGCGCGGATCGAGACCGAGCCCCTCCGTCTGCGTGCCGATCCACACCTCGGCCCGCTCCCGCCAGCCGGCTCCTGCCCAGGGCAGCTCGTCCACTACCGAAGGATGCGGCCGTCGAGCTCGCCCGCGTCGAGCCCAAGGCCATCGACGGCCGTCGCCGCCACGTCCTGCACGTCGGCCTCACCCTCGGGATGCGCGCCCCGCACCAGCACGAAGGCGTCGTCCTGCGTGTGCATGCCCGTCAGACGGCCCTTGCCCTGCAGCTCGGCGGTGCGCACCGCCCCCTTCAGATCCCAGCCGTTCTTCGACACGAGCACGAGGTCGGGCGCCCTGTCGGCGTGCGGCCCCGAGAACGCCTCCTCGCGGGTCGCGACGCGCTGCACGAACGGCAGCGCCTCCGCCCAGGTGCGAAGCTCGTCGCGCACCGAGTCGTACTCGGCCGGCGACACGATCCCGCCCGGCTCGCGCCCGGCCAGGTTCAGATAGAGGCGGCCGGGATCCATGCAGTAGGCGCGCGTTCGGGAGGGGATCACCGAGGCGATCGACTTCGCCGGCTCATCGAGGGCGAGCCAGCCGTCTCGCTCGAGCCAGCGGTTCACGAACACCTCCTGGTCGAGCCGGCAGAAGCCGTGGTCGGAGAGCAGGATCAGGCGGCAGTCGTCGGGCAGGCGCGCCACCAGCTCGCCGACCGACGCGTCGACCGCGGCGTAATAGTCGTGAAAGCGCGTCGCCCACGGCTCCTCGCCGCGCTCCATCTGCTCCCACAGGAAGTGGTGCAGGCGGTCGGTGCCGGTGAACGCGACGTAGAAGAGGTCGCACTCCTCGCCGGCGAGCAGATCGACGAGCACGCGCGTGCGGGCGGCGTGATGGGCGAAGAGCTGCTCGCAGAAGGCGTCCAGATCCTTGTGGCCGAGGCCGAGGTCGACATCGATCAGATAGTCGCGCTCCTGCAGGAAGGGGATCAGCGACGGCGGCTGCACCGAGCGCTCGAGCGTCGGCGAGACGAACCCCGATACGAGGATGCCGCCGTCGTTCGGCTGGGCCGGATAGGTGCCCGGGATGTTCACCACGATCGAGCGCAGGCCGGCGCGCGCGGCCCGCACCCACACCTGCGGCTCGGTGATCGTGAAGACGTTCGTGAAGGTCATGTCCCAGGTGCCGGGCTTGCGCTCGACGAAGCCGAACACGCCGTGGCGGCCCGGATTCGTGCCCGTCGAGGCGCTCGCCCACGAGACCGACGAGATCGGCGGCAGCGGCGCGCGGGCCGACATCAGCGTGCCCTGGCGCGAGAGCTCGGCCAGGTGCGGCAGCGCGCCCTCGGCGATGCGCCGGCGCAGGTAGCTCGCGGGCGTGCCGTCGAGCCCGATCACGCACACGCGCGGCCGGCTCATCGCCTAGATGTAGCCCAGATCCTCGAGGCGGGCGGCCACGGCGGCCTCCTCGGCCTCGGAGTAGGCCTCGTCGTCGCCCTCGGCGGGCTCGTCGGCCGTCTCGGCGCCGCTCGCGGCCGGCTGCTCGTCCGGATCGGGGCGCTCGGCGGTCACTCTGGCGGCTTGACCTCGTTGACGAGCCGGTCGATCACGTCGCCGTCGGGGAAGGCGTAGTTGATCTTGACGAACGGCTCCCACTTGTCGGGCAGGGCGTCCTCGGGATAGATCGCCTCGACCGGGCACTCCGGCTCGCAGGCACCGCAGTCGATGCACTCCTCGGGATCGATCACGAGCATGCGCGCGAACTCGTGGATGCAGTCGACCGGACAGACGTCGATGCAGGACTTGTCCTTCAGGTCGATGCACGGCTCCGCGATGATGTACGTCAAGCGCCCTCCTCGGACGTCCTTTGCGAGCGCGAAGTCTAACCAACCAGTTCGGCGATCAGGTCCCCCAGCCGCACCGCGAGGACAGATCGGGGCACGACCCGGGCGAACCCCGCCGTACGCGCGGCCCGCAGCGTCGCGGCGTCGGTGTGCTGCCCGAACCCGAGCACCGGCACGGCCCCGGCGGCGGCGACGACCGCACCCGGATCGCCGCAGCGGTTGACGTCGGCGACGATCACGTCTGGCGGCTCGCCGGGGGCCGCGAGCCGATGGCCGCCCGCGTTCAGCATCGCCTCGATCTTGGCGCGGAAGAACAGGTCGACGTCGGTCAGGGCGACGGCGGCCATCACGACGTGAACTGCCCCACCCACGAGTTCACGAGGTAGGTCTTGTCGAAGAAGACGAGCAGCCCGGCGGCGATCAGCACGCCGCCCGAGACGATCCGCACGATGCCGTAGCGGTCGCGGACGACCCGGGCGGCCGACATCACGCGGCCGAGCGCCACCCCGGCGACCAGGAAGGGCACGGCGAGGCCGGCCGCGTAGGCCGCGAGCAGCCCGGCGCCGCGGGCGGCGGTTGCGCCCGTCGCCGCCAGTGCCAGGATCGAGCCCAGGACGGGGCCGATGCAGGGCGTCCACGCCAGGCCGAAGGCGCCGCCGAGCAGGAGCGCCGAGCCCGACGCCCGCGCGCTCTGGGTGCCCGGAGCGAACGTCCGCTCGAGGCCGGGCACGCGGATCAGGCCGAGCATGACGAGACCCATCGCGACGATGACGATCCCCGAGACCTTGATCAGCTGCGCGCGGTGGTCGGTGAGGGTCGCGCCCGCAAGGCCGGCTCCGGCTCCAAGAGCGATGAAGACGAGCGAGAAGCCGAGGACGAACGGGAGCGAAGCCAGGAAGGCCCGCCGCGGATCGGTCGAGCGGGCGCCGATCGCGCCCAGATAGGCGGGCACGAGCGGCAGCACGCACGGCGTCGCGAACGAGAGCAGCCCGGCCGAGAAGGCGACCGCGGCCTCCCTCATTCGAAGCTCGCCAGGTCGGCGTCGATGCGCGCGCTCGTCGCCGGGTCGACCGCGGGTGGCGGCGGCGGGCCGCCACCGCCGCGCCAGCGCAGGGCGAGCACCGTGGCGACCGCCACGCCCGCGGCCAGGGCGGCGCCCGGGATCACCCACGCGAGCAGGTCGAATCCGTGCTTGGGCGGCGACGCCAGGATCGCCACGCCGAACTGTGCGATCAGGCGGTTCTTGACCTGTCCCGACGTCCATCCCGACGAGCACCACGTCTGCAGGTGCGTGCGGATGTTGGTCGCGATGCTCGACTGCGAGTAGGCCAGCACCTGGTGGCAGGTCGGGCACATGAGCTGCGTCTCCATGCTCGGCTCGCTCCAGCCGTTGCAGGCCTCGGCGGCCGCGGGGAACGCGAGCAGCGCCAGCAACGCGAGCACGGCCGCAACGCCGCCGCGCCTCATGATGCCTCCCCACGCAGGAGCGGACGCAGCGCCGCGTCGAGCATCGGCGCGTCGATCTGAGTGACGAACATCTTCTGTACCGCGCCGGCGCGGTTGATCACGAAAGTGACCGGAAAGCCGCTCGTCACGCCCCAGCGGTTGGTGACGTTGTTCGACGAGTCGTGCACGAGGGCGTAGTTCACGTGGAGGCTGCGGGCGAACGCGCGGGCGTCGCTTGAGAAGTCCTGCGAGTCGACGCCGAGCACGGCGACGCCGCGGCTTCCATACCGGGACTGGATCTCGTTGAACGTGGGCGCCTCCTGCTTGCACGGGGGGCACCACGACGCCCAGAAGTTCAGCACGACGATCTTCCCGCGCAGGCTCGAGAGCGAGATGTCACCGCGGCCGTCGAGCCGGGGCAGGCTGAAGTTCGGCGCCGCCGGTCGCTGGCCGTCGTTCAGCTCGGCCGCCACCGTGGCGGACCCGTCGATGACGCTGCGGGCGAACAGCCCGATCAGCGCCGCCAGCAACACCACCGCGGTCACCTGCAGCGCGACTCTCACGCCTCTGCGCACGGCTCAAAGGGTAATGGAACCCTCACCGGGGGGCGGTCGGCGGCCTCACGGCCTCCGACCGCCGCGTCGCCGAGCTAGTCGCTCATGCGGGACACGACCCGCGTGTACGGGCGCCAGGGCACCCGTTCCCACTCGGTGCCATGGCACATGGGGCACACCGGCAGCGACCGATAGACGGTCACTCCGTACCCGCATCCATCGCACCGGAACTCGCCCTTCGCCCTTGCGCCGGCTACCCAGCCGGCACCGGCCGCGAGGCCGTCCTTGTTCAGCGTCGACTCCACTGCGCGCTCCTCGCTAGGAGCTTGTAGGGTAGCCGCTTTCGAGCCTCCGCTCAATACGAAATTAACACTGAGCGGCACTTGCGGATGACCCGCAGCTATCGGGAGCCGCCGCCGCCCGGGCCGATATGCTGCCCGCCGTGACCACTCAGAAGGCGACGCTCAAGCCATACCTGGAAGAGATCCGCCAGTGGGTCGAGCAGGGGCGCACGGATATCTGGATCGCGCACACCCTGAACTCGACGCCGGCGAGCATCTCGGCGTTCCGCTCCCAGCACGGGATCCTCCGCCGCGACGCCGCCGAGGGACGCGGATCGGCCATCCCCCCGCCCGTGATCCCGCCCGACGCCCCGCCCGAGGAAGCGGCCACCAAGCCGCGCCGGCGGCGTACGAAGAAGGCAACCGGAGGCGTGGCCCCGCTGAGCGGCCCGCTGCCCGAGGCCGAGGTCACGACGCCCGCCGCCGCCGCCGACTCCAGCTCCGAGGAGGGCACGGGACGGCGGCGCAGGCGCCGCGGGGGCCGCGGCCGCAAGCAGCAGTCCGGCTACGAGGCCGTGCTCGACACGGGCGACGAGGGCTACGGCTTCTGGCTCGACGGCGTCGTGCGCGACGACCCCGTGTTCGCCGAGCACTGGGCGGGCCGGCGCGCGCTGATCGTGCGGATCGAGGCCGACCAGATCGTCATCCGCCCCGATGACCGCGAATAACACGGGCCTGGCCCCTTTTATTCAGCCGCCGCGGTAGTCGAGCGCGTTTCGGGCGACGCGGGCGAAGGCGGCCGGCTGGACGATCGAGAGGTCGTATGCCCACGGCTCGTCGGTGACGCGCTGGGCGACGTCGCGGCACCACGGCTCGCTCGAGTCGTACACGTCGGCCAGCCGGGCGAGGTCGAACGTCTGGCCGACGCGGCGCACGATCTCGGCGTCGATCTCCTCGACGAGCAGCTCGACGACGTAGCGGCGCCGGGTCGTCAGCTCGAGCTGCGCCATCCGGCGCGTCCCCTCGGCCCACTCGAGCAGGGCCAGCTCGACCGCCGCCGTCACGGCGTGCAGCACTCCTGCGCCGGGTAGAGCGGGGCTGCCTCGGCCAGGATCCGCGCTCCGAATGCGTACCCGGGCTGCGCGAGCGCGAAGGCGGCGTGCGCGTGCAGGCACTTCACCGCGCCGTCGCGGCTCGTGCCGCCGATGCCAAGCGCAACGCTCGCGCCAGCGTCGGCCATCCGGTCGGCAGGTCGGCGCAGCTCGCGCTGGCGCTCGGCGCCGGCGCGGTACTCGGACGCCGCCGCCGGGTCGCTCGCCACCAGCCGCTCGTAGCGGTCAACGCCGCCGGCGGCCTCGAGCGCGGCGATGCGCTCGGCGGCGTGCGGGCAGGTGAGGTAGTACGTGGTCGGAAACGGCGTGCCGTCGGCCAGGTAGGCGGGCTGCTCGATCACCGCCGGCCGGCCGTACGGGCAGCGCACGGCGACCGCGGGCGTGCCCCGCGGCGCCCGGCCGAGCTGGCGTTCGATCAGCGTCTCGTCGTCGATTCCGTCAGCGTACCCGCGTCAGCGGCAGGCGCCGCCGGCGAGGCCCTTCACCACGAACGCCTGCTCGTTGGGGAAGATCCAGCCGCAGCCGCGGGCGACGCGGACGATGACGGCCCGCGTGTGCAGCGACGCCTCGAGCGCGTCCAGGTGCTGGTGGCGGCGCTCGAGCGCCGCCACGCGCGTGCGGCCGGAGGCGAGCTCGTGGCGCAGGCGCAGCTCCTTCTGCAGCGGGCCGACGTAGAGCGCGGCGATGAGAACGAGCACGACGCCGGCGACGAGGCGGCCGGTCGTGAACCCAGGTCGGAATGAACGCGTGCGCGCCGGTGCCACCCGGCCTGGTTCGACATTCCCCGCCCGACTCCTACTCGACGGTGCGCACGACGATGTGGTCGGTTGTGCCGGGCTGGTTCAGGCGCGTCCCGCCCGACAGCACCACCCGCTGCCCGGACTCGGCGAGGCCGCTCGAGCGGATCGCGTCCATCGTCCGCCGCCACAGATCCTCGGTCGAGCTCGCGCTCTCGATCACCATCGGCACCACCGCCCACTCGAGCGCGAGCTGCTGCAGCACCACCGGATCGGGGCTGGCCGCGACGATCGGACGGCGCGGCCGGAACCGCGACACGTTGCGGGCGGTCGAGCCGGACTGGGTGGGGCACGCGATGACGGTGGCGTCGAGATCCTCCGCGACGTCGCACACGGCGTGCGCGAGGATGGTGCCCATATCGCCCTGCCGGCGCTGGCCGGCGTCGTGGTAGTTGAGCGACGGCTCCACCGCGCGCGCGATCCGGTTCATCGTCGCGACCGCCTCGAGCGGGTAGGCGCCCACCGCCGTCTCGCCGGAGAGCATCACGGCCGAGGTGCCGTCCAGCACGGCGTTGGCGACGTCGGATGCCTCGGCCCGCGTCGGCTCGGGCTGGTGGATCATCGACTCCAGCATCTGCGTGGCGGTGATGACCGCGCGGCCCGCCTCGCGGCCGGTGCGAATGATCTGCTTCTGCACGAGCGGCACCTCGGCGGCGCCGATCTCGACGCCCATGTCGCCGCGGGCGACCATCACCGCGTCGCTCGCCGAGACGATCTCGTCCAGGTTCTCGACCGCCTCGCCCTTCTCGATCTTGGCCACGATCCGCGTCGGCGACCCGGCCGCGTCGATCCGGCGGCGCAGGTCGTCGACGTCCGCCGCCTTGCGCACGAACGAGAGCGCGATGTAGTCGACGCCGAGGCGCAGCGCGAACTCGAGGTCGTCCACGTCCTTCTCGGTCAGCGACGGGATCGGCAGCGACGTCCCGGGCAGGTTCACGCCCTTGGACGACGAGATCAGACCGCCCACCTCGACCCGTGTCTGCACGCGCACGCCGTCGACCGACATCACCCGCGTGCGGACGAGGCCGTCGTTGATCAGGATCTCGCGACCGGGCGTGACGGCGTCCGCCAGGCCGGCGAAGGTGACATCGAGGTCGCCGGCCGCGCCGAGGCCATGCGGGGCGAAGACGAGCATGTCGCCCGGGTTCACCGAGCGCGGCTGGCGCAGGTGGCCGATGCGGATCTTCGGGCCCTGCAGATCGGCGATCACGGCCAGCGGCCGCCCGATCAGCGCCTGGGCGCGGCGGACCGCGTCGAGGACGGCGCGGTGGGTGTCGTGCTCGCCGTGGGAGAAGTTCAGGCGGGCGGCATCCATGCCGGCCCATGCCAGCTGCTCGATCATCTCGGGATCGGATGTGGCAGGCCCGATCGTGCAGACGATCTTGGTGCGGCGCGGCCGGTGGTCCGTCACCGCGCGGCGTGCGATGCGGCGGCGAGCGCGGCGAACGTCGAGCGGCCGGGATAGCGGGCCGATGCGCCCAGCTCCTCCTCGATCCGGATCAGCTGGTTGTACTTCGCCACGCGGTCGGTGCGCGCCGGCGCGCCGGTCTTGAGCTGGCCGCAGCCGACGGCGACCGCCAGATCGGAGATCGTCGTGTCCTCGGTCTCGCCCGAGCGGTGCGAGATCACGGCGGTGTATGCCGACGATGTCGCAAGCTGCACCGTGTCGAGCGTCTCGGACAGGGTGCCGATCTGGTTCAGCTTGACCAGGATCGAGTTGGCGACACCGCGGCGGATGCCGTCGCGCAGGCGGTCGACGTTCGTGACGAAGATGTCGTCGCCGACGAGCTGGAGGCGGTCTCCGAGCCGCTCGGTGAGGAGCTCCCAGCCGTCCCAGTCATCCTCGGCCAGCCCGTCCTCGATCGAGACGATCGGGTAGCGGCCGGACAGGTCGTCGTAGAGGTCGACCATCTCCGCCGACGAGAGCGTACGCCCCTCGCCCGTCAGGTGGTACGCGCCGTCGCGGTAGAACTCGCTCGCGGCCGGGTCGATCGCGACCATCACGCGCTCGCGGTGGCCGGCCGCCTCGGCGGCCTCGAGGATGGCGGCGATCGCCTCCTCGTTCGACGCCAGGTTCGGCGCGAAGCCGCCCTCGTCGCCGACGTTCGTCTGCAGGCCGCGGCCGTGCAGGAGCTTCTTGAGCGCGTGGTAGGTCTCGGCGCAGATGCGCACCGCCTCGGCGAACGTGGGCGCCCCCACGGGGACGACCATGAACTCCTGCATGTCGACGCTGTTATCGGCGTGCACGCCGCCGTTCATCACGTTCATCATCGGGACGGGCAGCACGTGTGCGCCGGCGCCGCCGATGTAGCGGTAGAGCGAAAGCCCGGCGTCGTCGGCGGCAGCTTTGGCGGTCGCGATCGACGTGCCCAGGATCGCGTTCGCACCCAGATGGCTCTTGTTCTCGCTGCCGTCGAGCTCGATCAGGACGGCATCGACCAGCCGCTGGTCGGTCGCATCCATGCCGGCGAGCGCCGTGGCGATCGTCGAGTTGACGTGGCCAACGGCCTGCAGCACGCCCTTGCCGCCATAGCGGGCGGCGTCGCCGTCGCGCAGCTCGACCGCCTCGTGCACGCCGGTGGAGGCGCCCGACGGGACGGCGGCCCTCCCGCCGGCGCCGGTTTCGAGCACGACCTCGACCTCGACCGTGGGATTGCCGCGCGAGTCAAGGATCTCTCTACCGGTGACGGAAACGATCGCGCTCATCGTTCGGGGCGGATACTAGCCCGACGGGCGCCACACGCCTGCAACGGCGTTGGGGACTGTCCCCGGGGGGACAGTCCCGGTTCTCTGGCGGCGATGGCGCCTGGCCCCGGTCGCGCGTCGCTGTGGGGCCTGGCCCCTCGGGGCCAGGCCCCGCTTGCCTGGCTACGCGCCCTGTCGCGCCGCCTTCGCCCGCCGGTACCACGCATCCTGCGCCTCGAGATCGAGCGCGGCCCAGTCCTCGCCCGCGTCGGCGGCGAGGCGCTCGGCGGTGGTGACCCGGTCGCGGAACCGGCCCGCGGATGCCCGCAGGGCGAGCTCGGGGTCGACGTTCGCGAGCCGGGCGACGTTCGTGGCGGCAAAGAGCAGGTCGCCCAGCTCGTGCACGACGGCGGCGTCCGGCTCGTGCTCGGCCTTGGGAGCCGGCGCCGCGTCGAGGGCCTCGCGCAGCTCACGCACCTCGTCGGCGAGGTCACCCCAGGCGCCGTCCCAGGCGGGCCAGTCGAAGCCGACTGCCGACGCCCGGCGCTGCATCTTGCGGGCGTAGAGCAGCGCCGGCAGCACGCCCGGGACGTCGTGGAAGATGCCCTCGCGGCCCTCCTGCTCGCGCTTGATCTCCTCCCAGTTTCGGCGCACCGCGCCGGCCGTCTCGGCCTCGCGCGCGCCGAACACGTGCGGATGGCGGCGGATCAGCTTCGCCGCGATCCCCGCGGCGACCCCGACGAGGTCGCCGGCGCCGTCCTCCTCGCACAGGAGCGCGAGGAAGAACGTCTGGAAGAGCAGGTCGCCGAGCTCGTCCACGAGCTTGGGGCCGGTGCCTGCGGCCGCCGCCTCGGCCACCTCGTATGCCTCCTCGACCGTGTGGGGCACGATCGTGCCCACGGTCTGCTCGCGGTCCCACGGGCAGTCACGCCGCAGCCGCTCGGTCAGGCGCTGCATCGCCACCATCGCATCGGCCAGGAGCACGCTCGAAAGCGCCGCGCCGGCGGGCACCGTCTCGTCCCACGAGCGCGCCGCGAGCAGCGCGCGGAAGCGCTCACCCGACGCCGCCGCGACGGGCGCGTCGGGGTCGAGCGCGATGCCGTGGGCGCCGAGCCAGTCGGCCAGCGGCTCGCCGGGTGGAAGCGCGACCGGCCCGGCCGCCTCGAGAGCCCGCCAGGATGCGAGCGGGATCAGGGCGGGATCGCCCGGTCCGAGGGCGATCAGGGTTGCCACGGGCTCAGGTCGCGGGCGCCGTGGCGGTGCCGCCGCCGCTGTTCGTCGACGGCGTCGACGTCTTCGGCGGCGCGTAGCCCGGCGCGTAGTGCGTGAGCTTCTTCTGGGCCTTCTCGAGCTTCGTCACGACCGACTGCAGGTGCGCCGTCTGCCGGGTCGAGAGCAGCGTCGACTTGATCTGGGCCGCCACCGAGGCGAACGACTTCTGGGTGCCGCCCTTCACCGTGGCGGTGGTCGGACGGATGATGAAGTAGCAGGTGGGCTTGCACTTGCCCTTGAGCGACGAGTTCGCATAGGCCTTGTCAACCGGGACGAGCGGCGAGAGCGTGTTCGTCGCGAGGCTGAACGCCGCGTCCTGGAACGCCTTGTCGATCTGGCCCTTGGTGGCGACGAACGGCTCGTGCAGCGAGCTGTCGTCGATCGCGCCCTTCGCGACCGCGCTGAAGCTCCCCCCGGAGGCGAGCGTCGTATGCGCCTTGTCGGCCAGGGCCTTGCTCGGCAGGAGCACGTAGTCGACCTGGCGGGTGTCGGCCGCGGTCGAGTACTGGCTCTTGTGCGAGTTGTAGTAGTTCTTGATGTCGGTCGGAGTGACCTTGACCTGGTCCTTGACCTTCGTCTCGATCTTTGTCTCGAGCAGGGTCAGCTCGAACTGCTGGGAGATGTCGGCCTGGCTGAGGTGGTATTTCGTCAGGTCGGCCTGGTACTTGGACTGGTCGCCGCCGTAGAACTGCTGGATCGCCTTGGTGATCTGGGCCTGGATCTCCTTCGGCGTCGTCGTCACGTGCAGCTGCGCGGCGATGTTGTGCACCTGCGCGTCGGTGACGAGGTAGGCCAGCACGGGCTGGACGATGGTCGTGGAGTAGCTCGCGGTCCCGACCTGGGGGATCGTCTGCTTCTTCACCTTCATCGCCGCCACCTCGAGCGTGATCTGGTGATCGAGCTCACTCTTCGTGATGTGCGTCTGGCCCACGACGGCGACGTCGCCCTTGGCGAGCTTGGCGCTGCCGGAGGACGACGACGAGCCGCCACAAGCGGCCGCAACGGCCACGAGAGCGGCCAGACAGGTGAGTCGGAGTGTTCGGCCCATCACGAACTACGCCGCGATCTCGCGGCGGAGGTCGAGTATAGCATCGAGCAATTCCAGCCCCTGGTGGACCCGTGGCCGCCGCGCGGGCGGCTCGAAGGGCAGGCGCAGGCTGAGCTCCTTGGTGGTGACCGAGTAGCGCACCGCCGGGAAGCGCTCGCGCAGCACGCGCATCTCGGCCGATCCCAGGACGAGCGGGCCGACCGTGAACGTGCCGCCGCGAAGCGACGCAGCGGCGATCCCCATCTCGCCCGAGAGCAGGCGCAGCTCCTGGATCGCGAGCAGGTTTGCGACCGGCTCGGGCGGCGGACCGAACCGGTCGGCCAGCTCGGCCTCGATCTCGCGCAGCTCCGAGCGGTCGGCGGCAAGCGCCACGCGCCGGTGCAGGTCGATCTTGACCGCCTCGAGCGGGACGTAGTCGGCCGGCACGTAGGCGTCGACCTGCGCCTCGACCCGCACCGGCCGGGCCGCAACCTGCGGCGCGCCCTGCAGCTCGGCCACCGCCTCGGCCAGGAGCTCGCAGTAGAGCTCGAAGCCGACGGCCGCGACGTGCCCTGACTGCTCGTCGCCGAGCAGGTTTCCGGCGCCGCGCAGCTCGAGGTCGCGCATCGCGATCCGGTAGCCCGACCCGAGCTCGGTGTAGTCGGCCAGCGTCGAGAGCCGGTGGCGCGCCTCCTCGCTCAGCTCGCGGCGGTCGGGGTAGAAGAGGAACGCGTGGGCGACGGCGTCGGAGCGGCCGACGCGCCCGCGGATCTGGTAGAGCTGCGCCAGCCCGAGCGTGTCGGCGCGCTCGACAATCAGCGTGTTCGCCTGCGGGATGTCGAGCCCGGACTCGATGATGGTCGTCGAGACGAGCACGTCGTGGTCGCCGCGCAGGAACTGCATCATCACGGTCTCGAGCTGGCGCTCGGCCATCTGGCCGTGGGCGACGCCGACCCGCAGCTCGGGCACCCACCGGCGCACGCGCTCGGCGACGTCCTCGATCGACTCGACCCGGTTGTGCAGGTAGAACGACTGCCCGCCGCGGGCCGTCTCGCGGCGCAGCGCCGCGGCGATCAGCTCCTCGTCGAACTCGCCGACGTGGGTCTTGATCGGGTGCCGTCCCTGCGGCGGCGTGGTGATGACGCTGATGTCGCGCAGGCCCGAGAGGCTCATGTGCAGCGTGCGCGGGATCGGCGTCGCCGACATCGCGAGCACGTCGACCTCGAGCCGCAGCTGGCGCAGGAGCTCTTTCTGGGCGACGCCGAAGCGCTGCTCCTCGTCGAGCACCACGAGGCCGAGATCCTGGGGGACGACGTCGCGCGAGAGCACGCGGTGGGTTCCGACCAGCACGTCCACCTTGCCGGCTGCGAACTCGGCAAGCACCTTCTTCACCTCGGCCGGCGCCCGGAACCGCGACACCATCTCGACCCGCACGGGGAAGTCGCGGAAGCGGTCGCGCAGCGTCGCGGCATGCTGCTGGGCGAGGATCGTGGTCGGCACGAGCATCAGCACCTGGCGGCCCGACGTGGCCACCTTGAACGCCGCCCGCACCGCGACCTCGGTCTTGCCGAACCCGACGTCGCCGCAGACGAGCCGGTCCATCGGCTGCGGCGCCTCGAGGTCCTGCTTGACCGCGTCGATCGCCACCTCCTGGTCGTCGGTCTCGTCGAACGGGAACGACGCCTCCAGGCGGGCCATCCACTCGTCGTCGGGGCCGACCGGCGGCCGGGTGGTGGTCTGGCGGCGGGCGTACAGCGCAAGCAGCTCGCCGGCGAGCTCGCGCACGGCGATGCGGGCGCGGCTCTTGAGCGTGCTCCAGGCCTTGCCGCCGAGCTTGGAGAGCGCGGGCGCCTTGCCGTCGGCGCCGACATAGCGGCTGACCTTGGCGAGCTGGTCGTGCGGCACGTACAGGCGGTCGTCGCCGCGGAACTCGAGGTAGAGATAGTCGCGAACGACGCCGCCGACCTCCTTGGTGTCGAAGCGGACGAAGCGGCCGACGCCGTGGTCCTCGTGCACCACATAGTCGCCCGTGCGCAGGTCGGCCACCGTCGAGAGCGCCCGCCCGAACCGGGCCGGCCCGCGGGCGCCGCGACGCCGCAGGAGCTGGGCCGCCGGGAGCACCGCGACGCGCAGGCCCGGCGAGACGAAGCCGTGCCGAAGCGGCGAGACGCAGAACGCGACGCCGGCCTCCTCGGGCCCGGCGCCGCCCGGGCCGGGCAGGTCGGCCGAGACGCGCCGAAGCGACATGTGCGTGCGCCGGGCCTCGCCGAGGTGGGCGAAGCAGACGAGCACTCGGTAGCCGGCGCGCACGAGCGCGCGCAGCTCGTTCTCGACCTCAGCGATGCCGCTCGAGGCGAGCGCGGGCAGCTGCGCGTCGAACTGGTACGGCTGCCCGAGCGGCATCTGCTCGAGCGCCGAAGCCGACTCGATCAGGTCGGAGACGGCATCGGCGGCGACGTAGCCGCGGGCGCGCAGGGCCGGGTCGCGCAGCCGCTCGGCCGCCTCGGCGTGCGCACTCTCCACGCCGGCGACGAGCTCGGACGGGTTCCAGGCGACGATGGCAGCGCTCGCGGCCAGCTCCGGCCCGAGCGGGACGAGCCCCTCGGGGATGTCAGGCCGGTCGTCGTCCTCGTCCTTGCCCCACGCTGAATATTGGGTGCCCGACACCGAATATTCAGCGGCGGGGTGGATCAGCGTGTGGTGCAGGTCGCGCAGCGAGCGCTGGGTGAAGACCGAGAAGGCCGACAGGCGCTCGACCTGGTCGCCGAAGAACTCGACGCGCACCGGCTCGCGGCCGGTGGTCGGGAACACGTCGACGAGCCCGCCGCGGACCGAGAACTGGCCGCGCTCCTCGACTGCATCGGCGCGCTCGTAGCCTGCGTCGGCGAGCGCACGGACGAGGTCGTCGAACGGCAGCTCCTCGCCGAGCTCGAGCGCGACCGGCGCCGGCCGGCGCCCGGGCGGCTCGACCCGCTCGATCAGGGCGTCGGCCGAGACGGCGACCAGGCCGCCCGCCGCCAGGGCGTGCAGGCCGCGGTGCCGCTCGCCGACGAGGTGCGGAGCGGCCTCAAGGCCGCTGCCCCACCCCACCCCGCGCGAGGGCAGAAACGCGGCGGTGTCGGGCGGCAGGAACGCCGCGGCCGACTCGGCCAGCGCACGGGCGGCGTCGTCGTCGGCGACCACCACGGCCAGGGCGCGCGGCTCGGCGTGGGCGCGTGACCGCCAGAGCGCGGCGACGAGCGCAGGCAGGATCGGCTCGGACACGCGCGCGCGGGTGAGGCCGGCCGCCGTACGATCGGCGTAGGCGGCGAAGGTCTCGTCGCCGAGGAGATAGGGCAGCACCAGTTCGGCCCCGGCGAGGGGGCCGTCCACCTGCTGCTCCAAGCCGTCCACACCGGCATGGTAGGCTCCGTGCCGCTATGCCGACGGAGGTCTACCGCTGCGCCGCCTGATCGTCTCGCTGTACGCCCTCGCGCTCACGCTGGCACTGCCCGCGGCGGCCTTCGCAGCCGCCACGACCGACAACACCGGGAAGCCCAGCGGACACGACTGGACGCTCACGTCGATCTTCGTCGTCGCCCTCTCGATCCCGGCGCTGCTGGGGTTCCTGACGCTGATCGACATCGCCCGTGGCAAGCACACCCAGCGCCACGACTGACGCCGTCCTCGGACAGCTCTCCGAGCTGCTGCGGATCGAGTCGGTGTCGAGCGACGGTCTGCACCCGGACGAGCTGCGGGCGGCGGCCGACTGGATCGCCGACCTGATCGGGGGCGATGCGACCGTCACCGCCGAGCACGGAAATCCGCTCGTCGACGGCCTCATCCCCGCCTCCAAACCTGGCGCGCCCACCGTCATCGCCTACGGCCACTACGACGTGCAGGCGGTCGGGTCGCTCGACCTGTGGGACAGCCCGCCGTTCGAGCCGACGATCCGCGACGGGTGGCTGCACTGCCGCGGCATCACCGACGACAAGGGCAACTTCTATGCCGTCCTGCGGGCGGCGCTCGACCTCAAGGCCGCCGGCGAGCTGGGCGTGAACGTGCGCGTGCTGGCCGACGGCGAGGAGGAGATCGGCGGCCACTCGGTCATCCACCACCTGGCGGGCGTCGAGGGCGACTTCGCCGCCGCGCTGATCTTCGACAGCGGCATGGTCGACGGCCGGCCCGCGGTCACCGTCGGCCTGCGCGGCCTGGCGGGGGCGCAGCTGCGGCTGCGCACCGGCCGGCGCGAGCTGCACTCCGGGATGTACGGCGGCGCGGCCGCAAACGCCGTGCACGAGCTGAACGCCGTGCTCAGCGCGCTGATCGACCTGCCGGAGGCGTTCTCGGCCGGCATCGCGCCGGTGTCGGCCGACGAGCGGGCCGCCTGGGCGGCGCTTCGCGCGGGCGCCGACGTGCTCGACGCCGCCGGAGCGGTGCCGTCCGATCCGGATGCCGCCGCGGAGTTCTACGAGCGCACCACCGCACGGCCGTCGCTGACCGTGCACTCGATCGGCGCGGGCGACCCGACGCTGCACAAGACGAGCATCGTGCAGGAGGCGCTCGCGTCGGTGTCGCTGCGGCTGGCGCCCGGCCAGGACGCCGAGGCGATGTCGGCGCTGCTCGAGCGCACGCTGCGCGCCGCGTGCCCCGAGAACGCCATCCTCGACGTCGAGATGTGGCCGCCGGCGCAGCCGGCCTGGATGGATCCGACCCACCCCGTGCTGCGCGCGGGCTTCGACGCGATCGAGCGCGCCACGGGCGAGCGCCCGCTGGCCGTGCGCTCGGGCGGCACCATCCCGGTTGCGGCGGCCTTCACGAGCCGCGGCATCCCCACCATCCTGTCCGGCTTCGGATCGGACGACGACAACATCCACTCGCCGAACGAGCGGATGGAGCTGCACCGGCTCGAACTGGCGCTGCGGTCGGCGCGCGAGATCTTCGCCGCGCTGTCGTCGGTGGCCTGAGCCGCGTCCGTTTTTTGCCGGTTGGGGCTTTACTCCGTCCGCCGATCTCGATACGCTTGCGGCCGCATGCGTACGGCGACACGGGGAATGAGCGAGTATCAGGTGCGGGCGCGCCTGTATGACCCACCGGAAGGCGTGCGCCGGCTCGATTCGAAGCTGGCCTGCTGGCGGATCGCGAACGGCGCCCACATGCGCGGCGAGGAGATGCGCCAGGCGTTCGAGTCGCGGCTCGACTCGCGTGCGCCGGATGTCGTCGCCGCCCCGGCCCAGTCGGGCAAGGGACCGCGCATCCGCCTGATCGCCTAGTCGCGGTCGCGGCCGGCTGTGCGGGTGGCCCGGTAGCCGGCGTACGCGCCGGCGCCGATCACGCCGACGCTGAGCACGAGCCGGCGTCCGAGCCGCCGGCGCCGCTTCGGCGCCGGAGCCTGGGCGACGGCGTATCCGGCGGCCATCGCCGCCGCCGCCCGCCGAAGCTCCGACCACAGCTTCTCGTCGGTGACCGCGGAGGCGATGTCGCCCGAGCCGCGGACGCGGTCGCGCGCCGCCGAGAGGGCGTCGCCGCTCGCGCGCAGGTGCGCCTGCACCTGCGGATCGCTCGCCGCCGTCCGCGCGCGCCGGGCCATGTCCGGCGCCGCCCGGCCCAGCCGGACGAGATCGGCCGTGCGGCGCGGATGCCGTGCCGCCTTCCAGCCGAGCTTCGCCGCGGTGCGGGGATTGCGGCGCACGAACCAGATACCGAGCTTTCGTCCGTTGCTCACGCCGTCACCATACCCGCCGCGTCACCGCGGCGAAACGCGTCACAGCGGCCCGACGCCGTTCCAGCGCCGCATCGCCTCGTCGATGCCGTCACGGACCACCGCCTGCGTGCACTCCACGCCGCGGGTCACGATCGCATCGACGTCCACATCGGCCGGGAACGGGCGCAGCACCCAGTCGGCGACCGGCTGGCGGTCGCCTCGCTCGGGGCGGCCGACGCCGATGCGCACGCGGGCGAACTCGGCCGTGCCGAGGCTGTCGCGCAGCGAGCGCAGGCCGTTGTGGCCGGCAAGCCCCCCGCCCTGCTTGGCCCGTACGTCGCCCAGGTCGAGGTCGATCTCGTCGTGCACGACGACCAGATCGGCGGGCTCGAGCTTGTAGAAGGCAAGCGCGGCGGCGACGCTTCGGCCGGACAGGTTCATGAACGTCTGCGGCTGCAGGAGGGCAAGCCGCAGGTCGCCGTCGCGGGCCTCGGCGACGCGGGCCGAGAACTTGCTCCGCCACGACGCCGACCACTCCGACGCGAGCCGGTCGGTGACCATGAACCCGAGGTTGTGCCGCGTCGCGGCGTACTCGGGCCCGGGGTTTCCGAGACCCGCCACGAGCACGTCGAGCGACGGGCCGAAGTCGCGCCGCAGGACACGCACGGGCCGCGCCGCCTACTCGGCGCCTGACTCCTCGCCGCCCTCGGATCCGCCCTCTTCGCCGCCCTCGCCCTCGGCACCCTCGCCCTCGCCCTCGGCCACACCCTCGGCCTCGAGCTCGGCCTCGGACTTCAGCTCGTCGTCGGAGACCGGCGCCGCGATGGTCGCGAGAATCGTGCCCTCGAGGTCGTCGGTGAAGGTGATGCCGTTGGGAGGCGTCAGGTCGGAAAGCCGAATCGACTGGCCGATCTCGAGCGCGCTCACATCGACCGTGATGCTCTCGACCAGATCGGCCGGAAGCGCCTCGACGTGCACCTCGTGGGTGGGCTGGCTGAGCGCGCCGCCCATGTTCACGCCCTCGGCGTGCCCCTCGAGATGCACCGTGATCGACGTGTTGATCTTCTGGTCGAGCCGGATCTCGTGCAGGTCGACATGGATGACGCGGTCGCGAACGGCGTCGAGCTGGAACTCCTTGATCAGCACCGGGCGCGTCTTCTTGCCGTCGATGCTCAGGTCGAACACCGCGTGCATGCCCGCGCCGGACAGCGCGTGGCGCAGGTCGCGTGCGCTCAGGACGATCGCCTCGGTGTCGGACGTCGCGGAGTAGATGACGCCGGGGATGTCGCCGACGGCGCGCAGCGCCTTGGCGTCCTTGGTGCCGCGTCCCTCGCGGACGCGCGCCTCGATCTTCGCTCGCTCCATGCAGCCCTCACCACTGTCGGTTCCGTTGGATCGTCTCGGGCTAGAAGAGCTGGTTCCCGCCGTGGAACAGCCCGGAGACGGAGTCGTCGTTGAAGACGTTGCAGATGGTATCAGCCAGAATTGGGCGACCGACAGCACCTGAACCTTGTCGGGCTTGTGCAGCGGGTTGATCGGGATCGTGTCGGTGACGACCACGTTCTCGAAGACGCTCGCGTCGAGCCGCTCGAGCGCCGGGCCCGAGAACACCGGGTGGGTGGCGCACGCGAACACGCGCGTCGCGCCGTGATCCATCAGCGAGACGCCGCCCGCACAGAGCGTGCCGGCGGTGTCGATCATGTCGTCGAGCAGGATGCAGACCTTGCCGCGCACGCGCCGATCACGTTCGTGACCTCGGCCTCCTGATGCCCCGGCCGTTCCTTCGTGATCAGTGCGAGCTGCGCGCCCAGCATCTCGGAGAACTTCTTGGCCAGCTTCACGCGGCCGGCATCGGCGGAGACGACGACGATGTCCTCGGGGCCGACGTCGATCAGGTCGTTGAAGTGGGCCGCCAGCATCGGGGCGGCCGTCATGTGGTCGACGGCGCCGTCGAAGAAGCCCTGCAGCTGGCCCGCGTGCAGGTCCATCGTCAGCACGCGGTCGACGCCGGCGGCGGCGAGCATGTCGGCGACCAGCTTGGCGGTGATCGGCTCGCGCGGCATGCTCTTCTTGTCCTGGCGGCCGTACGGGTACCACGGCATGACCGCCGTGATCCGCTTGGCCGACGCGAGGCGGGCCGCCTGGGCCATGATCATGAGCTCCATCAGCGAGTCGTTCGTCGGCGACGAGCACGACTGGACGATGAACATGTCGGCGCCGCGAATCGACTCCTCGTAGCGGACGTAGACCTCGCCGTTGGTGAACGTCTTCAGCAGCACGTCGCCGAGCTCGATGCCGATGTGCTTGGCGATGTCCTCGCCCAGCGCCTTGTTGGAGCGGCCGCTGAAGAGCATCAGCCGCTTGTGCGGCGCACGCTCCATCCAGCTCGCATGGTCGGCAGCGCTCATGCCCGCCGCCGCGAGGCCCGTCGCGGGGAACAGCGGGAGGGCCGTCTCGAGACTAATTCGGGCTTTCGTCTTCCATACCCCTCGATGTTCTTCTGGTGGACACGGGCAATCGCGAGCGCTTCGGGAGGTACCTCGTCGGTGATCACGGATCCCGCAGCCGTCCACGCTCCGTCTCCGATCGTCACGGGAGCCACGAACACATTGTCGCAGCTGGTGTGGACATCCTTGCCGATCGTCGTCCTCTGCTTGGAGCGCCCATCGTAGTTGGCGGTGATGCCGCCCGCACCGATGTTCGTGCGCTCGCCGATCGACGCGTCGCCGATGTAGGACAGGTGCGGCACCTTCGCCCCCGCGGCGAGGTGCGAATTCTTGATCTCGACGAACGTGCCCGCCTTGGCGTCGTCGCCGAGCCGCGCGCCGGGGCGCAGGTAGCAGAAGGGCCCGACGCTCGCTCCCGGGCCGACGCTGGCGTCGACGACGACCGCGTGCGGCCCCACCGTCGCCCCGGCAGCCACCTCGGTCGTCCCCCGCAGCACCGTGAACGGCTCGATGCGGGCGTCGGCGGCGATCGTCACCCCGGGGTCGATCCAGGTCGACGCCGGGTCGACGATCGTCACCCCGGCCAGCATGTGAGCGAGGTTGATGCGGTCGCGCAGCACGGCCGAGGCGGTCGCGAGGTCGGCGCGCGTGTTGATGCCGATCGCGATCGACGGGTCGTCGTGGTGGTGGCCGACCACGGTGTGCCCGTCGGCGACGAGCAGCCCGATCGCGTCCGTGACGTAGAGCTCGCCCTGATCGTTGCCCGTCGACAGCCGGTCGAGCGCCGGCCACAGCAGCTCCGAGCGGAAGACGTACATGCCGACGTTGACCTCGGTGATGGCCCGCTCGTCGGGGGAGGCGTCGCGCACCTCGACGATCCGCTCGAGATCACCCGAGGGGCCGCGCACGATGCGGCCGAAGTCGGCGCCGATCGTCGCCGTGCGCGTGAAGGTGAGCACCGCCGCGCCCGCGCGGCCCCGATCGCGGTCGGCGACGAGGTCGCGCAGGCTGTCCGGATCGGTCAGGGGATGGTCGCCGTTGATCACGAGGATGTCGCCGGTGAAGCCCTCGAGCGCGGCCCGGGCGCTGCGGGCGGCGTCCCCGGTGCCGAGCGCCTGCTCCTGCACGACCGCCTCGACGCCCTCGGGCAGGAGCCCGCGCACGGCGTCGCTGCCCGGCGAGACGACGACGATCGTGCGGGCCGGGGCGAGCTGCGCCACCGCGCCGAGCGCCCATTCGAGCACCGGCCGGCCGCACGCGGGATGCAGCAGCTTCGGCGTCTGCGACTTCATCCGCGTGCCGCGGCCGGCGGCCATGATGACGCATGCAAGCGGCGTGGTGGTCATGTCGTCCTGGGTGGTCTTCGCTGGAGCTGGGGCGCCTGGATTCGAACCAGGGATCACGGGACCAAAACCCGTTGCCTTACCACTTGGCCACGCCCCACCGGGCGCGCCTGCCGGGCCTCGCGAGTATACCGAGCCGCGGCGCTACGATCGCGGTGTGCAACCGCCGGACAGTCCGGGCCGGTGAGCGCCGCCCTCCTCGTCCTGGCCGCGTTCGCAGCCAGCGCCGTCGAGGCCGTCGAGGCGCTGACGATCGTGCTCGCCGTCGGCCTCACGCGTGGCTGGCGGGCCACCGCGGCCGGAGTCGCGGGGGCGCTCGTGCTCCTCGCGGCGATCGTGGCGGTGCTCGGCCCGGCGCTCACGTCGCTCCCGATCTCGACCCTGCGCATCGGCGTCGGCGGCCTGCTGCTCGTGTTCGGGCTGCAGTGGCTGCGCAAGGCGATTCTGCGCTCGAGCGGACTGAAGGCGCTGCACGACGAGGATGCGATCTTCCGCGAGCAGGCCGAGCAGGCCGGCGCCGGAGCGGCGGCCGGATCCGCGCGCCTCGACTGGTACGCGTTCACGATCGCCTTCAAGGGCGTCCTGCTCGAGGGCCTCGAGGTGGCCTTCATCGTCGTCACGTTCGGCTCCAACCAGGGCAGCATCCCGCTCGCGGCGGGAGGCGCCGCGGCCGCCGTGGCCGTCGTCGTCGCCGCCGGCGTGGCGGTGCGAGCGCCGCTCGCCCGCGTGCCCGAGAACACGCTCAAGTACGGCGTCGGCCTGCTGCTCGTCACGTTCGGGACGTTCTGGGGCGCCGAGGGTGCCGGCGCCGACTGGCCCGGCTCCGACCTCGCAATCCTCGGCCTGCTGGCGTTCTACCTGGCCATCAGCCGCCTGCTCGTGCTCGCGCTCGAGCGATACATGCGCCCGGCGGCCGACCTGTCGGAAGCGGCGGAATGAGCCGGGTCGCGGCGTTCGGCCGGTTCCTGTACGAGTTCGTCGTCGGCGACGACATCTGGATCGCCGTCGTGGTCGTGGCGGCGCTCGCGCTCACCAAGGCCTTCCCGAGCGTCGGCGGCGGGGCGTTCTGGATCGTGCCGATCGGCGTTGTCTGCGTGCTCGCCGTGTCGGTCGCCCGGGTGGCGCGCCGGGCACCCCGATGAGCGCCCGGCGATGGCGCGCGGCCCTGGCCGCGCTCGTCGTCCTGGCGGCCGCCTCGCCGGGGGCCGCCGCAGCCGCTCCCGCGACGGTGCGCGTCAGCGTCGCGACGGGGAGCGCGCAGGGAAACGGGCCCTCAACGCACGCGGTCGTATCGGCCGACGGATCTGTCGTGGCGTTCGACTCGGCGGCGACGAACCTCGCGGGCCGGCTCGACCGCAACGGGGCGATCGACGTCTTCGAGCGCGACCTTGCGACCGGCGTCACCCGCCTGGTCAGCGTCTCGTCGGCCGGCATCCACGCGCACGGGCGCAGCCATGTGATCGCGATCTCGCGCGGCGGCAATCTTGTGCTCTTCGACTCGACGGCGGCAAACCTCGTACCCGGCGACCGGAACGGCCAGCCCGACGTGTTCGTGCGCAACGTCGCCCGCGGCACGACGCGGCGGGTCGACCTCGGCCCGGGCGGCATCGAGCCGCAGGGCGTTCAGCCGCACTTTCCCGGCTGCTGCGCGCCGTTCGGGCTCGACATGAGTCCGGACGGCCGCTTCGCGCTCTTCGCCGCGGGCGACCCCAACCTCCTGCGCGGCCGCTGCTGCCTGGGCATCTTCCTGCGCAACCTGCGCACCGGCGCGACGCGGACGATCGCCGTCGCCGACAACTTCGTCGCGGCGACCGCCGCGAAGGTGGCCGACGGCGGCCGGTACGTCGCCTACAGCCTGGGCGGCCTGGATTTCACCGACTTCCCGGGCAAGACGTTCGTCCTCGACCGCCGGACGGACACGCGGATGCGCATCGGCGCGAGCGTGGGCGACGGCTCGACCGTGGCCGACATCGCCCGCGGTGGCCGCGACGTGCTCTTCACCTCCTACCGGCTCGGCACCCCCGACTCCGAGGCATTCCTGTACGACGGCGGCACCCATCAAACGACCCACATCAACGTGTCGGCGGCGGCGCTCTACACCACCCGCACGCACGCCGGCTCGATCTCGGCGAGCGGCCGCTTCGCCACCTTCGTCACCGCATACGGCGGCGAGGTCGCGGGCGACACGAATGCCCGTGCCGACGTGTTCAGGCGCGACCTTGCGACCAACCGCACGGTGCGGGTCAGCCTGGCGGCGTCGGGCGCACAGCTCCCGCGGGCCTCGGGCGGCGGCGCGATGTCGGCGGGCGGCGGGCTGATCGCGTTCTGGACCGCCGCCGCTGCCGTGGCGGCCGACACGAACGCGGCGTACGACGTCTACCTGCGCCGGCTCGGGTAGGCGGCGGGTCCCACGCGGCCGTGGTGATCCGGCCGGCGGGCACCGGGCCCCGCAAGGGCGTCTCCGTGGCTCAAACCAGACCGCCGTGCGACCCGTCCGGGTTCGCCGCGCGCGCCACCCTCCACGCCCGGACGAGGACCGCCCCAGCTATGCCCCCGATGGCGTTGGTGATGGGAGGGAACGGCACCAACAGCATCCCGATCCCGGCCGTCGAGGACGAGCTCGCAGCCACCTCGCGGATGATCTCCAACGACAGCACGCCACCCGCCGCGACGCCCAGGAGGAGCCCGGTGACGAACGCCGCGACCGTCGTCCGCTCCGTCCTCATGCCCACGATCACGCCGAGGACGAGCCCGGCCAGACCACAAAACCAGGCGTACGCGATCGCGTGGACGAGTTCCATCGTCTGATGCCAGTGTACGAGCGATCGACCGGCAAGACGCGTCCAGGCGCACGGCGACCTGGATCGACCATCTTCGGCCGCCTACATCGTCAGATCGTCGAGCGTCTCCTCGACACGGTCTGCGCCGACGTCCAGGTCGCGCAGGATGCGGGCGCCGGGGCCGCCGTCGCCGCGGACGAGCGCGACCAGGATGTCGTGGGTGGCGACGTCCGCGCTGCCGCGCTCCTCGGCCACCTCGCCGGCCAGCTCGAGCACGCGCGTCGAGCGCGCGGCCAGCGGGATGCGGCCCGTCACCGGCTCATCGGGCGGCCGCACCGCTGCGGCCCGCTCGCGCACGTCGGCGAGCGTCACCTCGAGAACGGCGAGCACCCGGCCGGCGACGCTCTCGGGCTCGCGCAGCAGCCCGAGCAGCAGGTGCTCGGTGCCCACGTAGTCGGCGCCGAGCGCGGCCGCCTCCTCCTGCGCCAGCGCGACCGCGCGGCGGGACTTCTCGTCGAACCGGTCGAGCATCGCGGACGGGCTACTTGCGCATGCGGTCGCCGAGCATGACCAGGGCGAGGATGATCAGAAGCAGCGACGCCACGACGATGAACATGGCCACGCCGACGTAGATCAGCGGCAGGACGAGCCCGCCGATCGCCTGGGCCATGACGACGATCCAGAGCGGCCGCCGGATCAGCTCGGGCAGGCGCTGGCGCACGTTCAGGTAGCCGATCACCGCGATGACGCCGATCAGCGTCAGAAGCAGCCGGTGCCCCGTCGTCCACGCGAACACGGCCTCGGCCAGGCCGGCGATAACGGCGATGCGGAGGCTGTGCTGGTGGAGCCAGCGCGTCGGGGACCGCCGTCCGCGCTGCTCGATGGTCAGCGCATCCCCGGAGACGTTCCATTTGGACATGCAAAAATCATACCGGAGAGGCCGCGAATGCCCCGGGAATCCGCCCGGCGGCGGCCTCCGCGGCCTGGCGGTGCGGGAAGAGGCCGAACGCGGTCGGCCCCGACCCGGTCACGATCTGGGCCAGGGCGCCTTCGCCGTGAAGCGCAGCGAGCGCCGCGCCGGCATCCGGGCGCAGGCGCAGGACGGCCGGCTCGAGGTCGTTGGCCATGAGGGCGGCAACGTCCCCCACCGTGCGCACCGAGTGCATCGCCCGCACCAGGTCGCCCTCGACCGCCCGGAAGATCGGGTTCGGCTCGGAGGCGGCGAACACCTCGCCGGCGCCGAGGCCCTCGGCCGGCACGATCACGAATGCATGCCCGCGCGGGAAGTCCGGCAGCGGTTGGATGCGGTCGCCCCGGCCGGTGCCAAAGCCGGTCTCGGCGCCCGTGAGGAAGAAGGGCACGTCGGCGCCGAGCGCCCGGGCGATCGCGTGCAGCTCGTTGGGGTCGCGCCCCTCGCTCAGGGCGCGCAGGACGGCCGCGGCGTCCGATGACCCGCCGCCGAGGCCGGCAGCCACCGGGATGCGCTTGCGCAGCACCACGTGGCGCGTCTCGCCGAGCGCGGCCAGCGCCGCGGTCACGAGCGTGTCGTCGGGGAACCCGGTGACGACGGTCTCGGGCGCCTCCTCGAGCTCGAGCTCGTCGTAGCAGTCGACGGCCTGGAACAGGGTCGTCAGCCGGTGGTAGCCGTCGCTGCGAAGCGGGCCGACGCGCAGGCACAGGTTCACCTTGGCGGGCGCGCGCAGGATCACGGCGCGAGCTCCGCGGCGAGCCGGCCGAGGCGCTCGGGCGTGAGCTGCTCGGCCCGCATGCCTGCGATGTCGGCGGGCGGTGCCGGAAGACCGGCCAGCCGAAGCGAATTTGCGAGCGTCTTTCGGCGATGGGCGAAGGCGCCGTGCACCACCCGCGTCGTCCACTCCCACTCCGGCCCGAACACGAACCCGGGCCGGCGGCGGAACGCGACCAGCATCGAGTCGACCTTGGGCTCGGGCACGAACACGCGCCGCGACACCGCCCGGCCGCCCGTGCGCTCGCATGCGAGCTGCACGAGGGCCGACACGGCGCCGTAGGACTTCGTGCCCGGGGCGGCGAACAGGCGCTCGCCGATCTCGCGCTGCACCATCACGCAGAAGCGCTCGACCGCGGGCAGCGCGCGCATGATCACCGGCGTCGCCACCCCGTAGGGCAGGTTCGCGACCATCGCGCCGGGCGGCGGATCGAGGTCGGCGAGGTCGATGTCGAGGACGTCGGCGAAGAGCACGCGCACGTTCTCGACGCCGCGCAGCGTCTCGCTCAGGGCGGGCTCGAGCCGGCGGTCGATCTCGATCGCGTGCACGAGCGCCGCCCGCCGCGCCAGCCACGCGGTGAGCACGCCGAGGCCCGCGCCGACCTCGCACACGACGTCCGTAGGACCGACATCGAGCAGCCTGCCGGCGACGTCCAGGACGTTCGAGTCGATCAGGAAGTTCTGCCCCAGCTCGCGGTCGGGCGAGATGCCGAACTCGCGCAGCCGCGCGAGTGACACCTGCGCGGTCACAGGCCGAACAGGCGGTCGGCGTTCCAGTCGATCTGCGCCGCCAGGGCGGCCGGCTCGACGCCGCGCACGTGCGCGAGCACGGTGAGCGTCTCGGCCACGTACGCCGGCTGGTTGGGGCGGCCGCGATGTGGCGGCGGCGCCAGGTAGGGGCTGTCGGTCTCGGCCAGGATCCGGTCGTCCGGCGCCTGGGCGGCCGCGGCGCGCAGGTCGTCGGCCTTCGGATAGGCGACGTTGCCGGCGAACGAGAGGTAGTAGCCGCGCTCGATCGCCTCCTCCAGCCACGCGACCGAGCTGAAGCAGTGCAGGAGCACCGGCACCCGCGCCCGCTCGAGGGCCGCGAATGTCTCGGCCTCGGCCGCGCGGGTGTGGATGACGAGCGGGAGCTCGACCTCGTTTGCGAGATCGACCTGCGCCTCGAACACCCGCGCCTGGGCATCGCGGGGTGCGTAGTCGCGGTAATAGTCGAGGCCGCACTCCCCGACCGCGACCGCCCGCGGATGGCCGAGCAGCGGCCGCAGCTGTGCGGCGACGTCGCCGGCCTCGGCGGCCTCGTGCGGGTGGATGCCGACGATCGCCCAGACCGTCGCGAAATCGTCGGCGAGGGCGAGCGCCTGCTCACGCCCGACGGTCAGGATCCGGCCGACGCCCGCCGCGGCGGCCGCGGCGACCAGCTCGTCGGGAGTGCCGTCGCAGAGCTCGAGGTGCGCGTGGGTGTCGATCACGCCCGCGGAAACAGCGGTGGCGGCTGGCTGACGGCGGTGCCCGCCGGCAGGAGCCCCACTCCGGCCCGCTCCCACGCGACGGCGCCGGGGTCACCGACCGCCTCGAGCATCCGCTCGGCCGACCCGGGGATGAACGGGTGCAGCAGCACGCCCAGCGAGCGGACGGCGTCTGCGAGCGTGTAGAGCGTCGTGTCGAGCAGCGCCTGGTCGGCCGCTGCGCTCGAGCGCGCGAGCACCCACGGCTGCTGCTCCTCGACGTAGCGGTTGGCGGAGCGCACGAAGCCCCAGATCACCTCGAGCGCCCCGGTGAGGTCGATCCGGTCGAAGCGCTCGCGCACCTCCGCGTCGACGGGCTCGAGCTCGCACCGGCCCTCGGGCACCTCGCCGCCGCGGTAGCGCACGATCATCGCCGTGGCCCGCGACACCAGGTTTCCGAGGTCGTTCGCGAGCTCGCCGGCATAGCGGCGATCGAGCCCCTCGCGCGTGACGCTTCCGTCCTGGCCGAACTGCACCTCGCGCAGCACGTAGAAGCGCAGGGCGTCAGCGCCGAGCTCGTCGATCACCTCGAGCGGGTCGATCACGTTTCCGAGCGACTTCGACATCTTGTGGTCGCCGCTCGTCAGGTAGCCGTGCACGAAGAGCCGCCTCGGCGGCTCGTACCCGGCGGCGATCAGAAGCGCCGGCCACGACACGCAGTGCAGCCGCAGGATGTCCTTGCCCAGCAGATGCATCGACGGCCAGAAGATCTGCGACACGTCGCGGCCCAGGCCGTACTCCAGGGCGGTGTGGTAGTTCAGGAGCGCGTCGACCCACACGTAGACGGTCTGCTCGGGCTTCCACGGCAGCGGCACGCCCCAGGTGACCGACGCCCGGCTGACCGAGAAGTCCTGCAGGCCCGCCTCGATGAACGACCGGGCCTCGTTGTAGCGCGCCCTCGGCATCACGTACTCGCGGTCGCGGTCGTACAGCTCGAGCAGCTGGTCGCGGAACGCGGAGAGGCGGAAGAACGTGTTCTCCTCCTCGAGCCGCTCGACCGGGGTCTTGTGGATCGGGCAGACGTTGCCGGGCTGCTCGAGCTCGGACTCGGCGTAGAACTGCTCGCAGCCGGTGCAGTAGAGGCCCGAATAGGTGTCCTCATACAGGTGCCCGGCCTCGCGCAGGCGCACCATGAAGTCCTGCACGCGGCGCTCGTGCTGGGGGTCGGTGGTGCGGATGAAGAAGTCGTTCGAGGCCTCGAGCCGGTGGACGAGGTCGCGGAAGCGGCCCGACACGCGATCGCAGAACTCCTTCGGCGAGAGCCCCGCCGCGGCGGCGGCCTGGGCGACCTTGGCGCCGTGCTCGTCGGTGCCCGTCAGAAAGAAGACGTCCTCGCCCCGCTGGCGGTGATGGCGGGCAAGCGCGTCGGCCGCAACCGTCGTGTACGCATGCCCGAGGTGCGGGTCCGAGTTGACGTAATAGATGGGAGTTGTAAGGGAAAAAGGCATATCGCGCCCGGGCTCTGGATAATTGCCAGGAAGGCATCTATGCTCAGAGACGGGCTCCATCCTAACGAGATGGCGAGGGTCACTATGAGCGTTATCAGGCATGGCGCGAATGTCCGCGGGCGCGCGGCATCGTCGCGGGCAGGGGGCGTGGTGCGCAGGGTGGACGAGCTGGGCCGGATCGTGATCCCGGTCGAGATCCGGCGCAGGTTCGGGATCGATGTTCGCGATCCCCTCGAGATCAGCGTGCGCGGCGAGACGATCGTGCTCTCAAAGCCGCACGACGCATGCGTGTTCTGCGGCCGCACCGGCGGGCTCGACGAGTTCCACGGCCGCCAGATCTGCTCGACCTGCCGGGTCGAGCTGTCCGGAAACGACGTCGTCAGGGCTTCGTGACGACCCGATAGAGCTGGTTCCGCGGCACTCCTGTCAGGCGCGACGCGAGTGCCGCGGCCCGGCGTGAGCCGATCGCCTCGGCGAGCTCGGCAAGCGCATCGGCAGGCACGTCCGCATCCGTCTTCGGTCCCGCCGGGACGGCCGCGAGCACGAGCGTCACCTCGCCCTTCGGGGCGTCGGCGAAGCGCTGCGCCAGATCGGCCAGCCGCCCGCGCTCGACCTGCTCGTGCAGCTTCGAGAGCTCGCGGCAGACGGCGGCCTCGCGGTCGGGCTCGGCCGCGGCCAGCGCCGCGAGCGTCGCCGGCAGCCGCCGCGGCGACTCGAACGCCGCCACCGGCAGCCCGCTCGCGCTCAGGCGGCGCACCTCGGCCGCGGCGCGGCCGGCGGGCTTGGGCAGGAAGCCCGCGAACACGAACCCGCCCCCGCCCAGGCCCGCGGCGGCCATGGCCGCGGTCACCGCCGAGGGGCCGGGAAGCACCGTCACTGGCAGGCCGGCCTCGGCCACCGCCCTGACGATGCGGCTGCCGGGATCCGACACCGCCGGCATGCCGGCATCGGTCGCAAGTGCCACCCGCTCACCGCGGCGGATGCGCTCCACCACCTCCGGTGCGCGCGCGGCCTCGTTGTGCTCGTGCACCGAGAGCAGCGGCACCGAGATGCCGTGCCGCTCGAGCAGGATCCGGGTGCGGCGCGTGTCCTCGCAGGCCACGACATCGGCGTCGCGGAGCTCGTCGAGCAGCCGCAGCGTGACGTCTGACAGGTTGCCGATCGGCGTCGGGCAGACGACGAGCGCGCCGGGTCGGCGGGAGGATTCGGGCACTGCGTCTACCATTAAAGCGTCGTGGCCGACTCGAAGCCGACCAAGCCGTACCGCACCTATCGCGGCGGCCGAGCCGGGCGCGACGACCCCGAATCGGCCCGCTTCGACTTCGCGGGCGCTGGCGCGGGAACGGCCGCGCCTCCGCGTCCGCGCACGCCCGAGGGCCTGCGCCGCCCCGACGTGCGCTCCGACGACGCCCTGCCCGGCCGGCCCGTCGCCGTCCCCGGCGCGACGCCGCCGCGGCGCCGCTTCGTGCGCCGGCGCTGGCGGCTCATCCTCAGCGTCGGCATCCCGGTCGTCTTCCTGCTCCTCGTGGGCTGGCTGTACCTCGGCTACCGCAGCTTCTCGCAGGAGATCGGAAACGCCAACAAGCGCCTGAACAAGGCCACGTTGCGGGCCCTGAAGCCCGCCGGGAACATCCTCACGAGCCCCGAGATCAGCCTGATCATGGGCTCGGACAGCCGCGGCACGAGCGCCGTCTCCGGGGCGCGCTCCGACTCGATCCTGCTCGTGCGCACCGACCCGTCCAAGCACCTGATCTCGATGCTCTCGGTACCGCGCGACCTGAACGTGCCCATCCCGGGCCACACCACCGACAAGATCAACGCCTCGTTCGCGTTCGGCGGGCCGCCGCTCCTGATCCGGACGGTCGACAAGCTGACCGGCCTGGGCGTGAACCACATGGTGCTCGTCGACTTCACCGGCTTCAAGGATCTGATCGACTCGCTCGGCGGTGTGACGCTCTACAACCCGTACAAGGTGGTCTCGTCGCAGCCGTTCGACGGGCTCATCTGGCACTTCGCAAAGGGCACGATCCACCTCGACGGCCGCCATGCGCTCGCGTACGCGCGCATTCGCCACACGACGAACCCGCGCGACAGCGACATCACCCGCGAGGAGCGTCAGCAGCGCGTCGTCCAGGCCCTGATGCACAAGCTCGTGACGCCGTCGTCGCTCTTCAACCTGCCCTCGCTCGGGCGCGACATCGCAAAGCCGCTCGCCACCGATCTCTCCGCGCAGGAGATCCTGGCGATGGGCTGGCTCAAGTTCCGTGCGTCGCGCACGCTGCAGTGCCACCTCGGCGGCACGCCGGAGTCGATCGGCGGCCAGGACGTGCTCCAGCCGAGCGAGCAGAACGCGGCGGTCGTGCAGATGTTCCTCGGCAACCAGGCCCCTCAGCCGCCCCCGGCCGGCCAGCTGTACGCGCCGGGCTGCACGATCCACTAGGCGCCGGGGTCAGCCGCGTCCGTGAATATTTCGGGCCTGGCCCCGGGTATTCACGCCGCACACGCACCAGAGGATCGTCCCCGGAATTGGGGGACAGTCCCCGCTTCGCGCTCGTCCGCTCGCCATCGCGGTCGCGGTCGCGGTCGCGGCATCCCTGCTCGTGCTGGCGCTGCTCACGGGCGGGCCGCACTCCTGCCCCAACTGATCCGCGCGTAGACTGGGAGCATGCCCGGCCCGCATCTCAACTCGCTCGTCCCGCTGCTCGTGATCCTCGCGGTCGTCGCGGGAGGATCCTGGCTCCTCGTCCGCTCGGCCGTCCGGTCGGGCGTCCGGGGAGAGGCCCGGCGTCAGGCCGCAGCGGCGCGCAGACGCGAGATGGAGAGCTGGGAGGCGACCCAACGCTCCGCCGACTGAGCTAGCCCTCGGCCGCCTTCTTCGACTCGCTGCTCTTGGCGGAGTCGCCCGAGGACTTCGAGTCGGACGACTTGGAGTCCGCCGACTTGGAGTCCTTGTCCTTGGACTTGCTGTCGCCCGCGGACTCGGCCCGGCCGTCCGCCGCCACCTTCTTGCCGCGGCCGTAGTCGGTCGAGTAGAAGCCCGAGCCCTTGAAGTGGATCGCGACCGGGTGCAGCACGCGGACGGCGGGTGCGCCGCACACCTCGCACACCTCGATCGGGTCGTCGGCCATCTTCTGCAGCACCTCGAACCGGTGCCCGTTCGTACAGCGGTACTCGTAGATCGGCATGCAAACCGAGTATACCGCGCGCGACGGGAGCGAAAACCGCCCGCCTTGGCACACTGAGGGCGAGAGTGCCAGCGAGGGTCCGTTCGGTATCCTGCGCGGCTTGCGGATCGCGATCGTGACCGACTTCTACTACCCGTCGCTCGGCGGCATCACCGAGCACGTCGACGGGCAGGCGCGCGAGCTCCAGCGGCGCGGCCACGAGGTGACCGTGATCACGGGCCACCTGGTGCGCACGCCGCCGATCACCGACGACGCACTGCACGTCCCCGATCCCAACTTCGAGATCGTGCGGATGGGCATCTCGATCCCGGCGTACGTCCCCCACTGGGGCAACAACGCCCAGACCCTGCACACGTACGGGCCGCGCCTGGGCCGGCAGCTGCGGGCGCTCTACCGCGAGCGCGGCTTCGACGTCGTGCACGTGCACGCCCCCTACAACCCGCCGTTCCCCGCGTGGGCGATCGACCAGTGCCCCGACGAGACCATCTGTGTCGCCACGTTCCACAGCGTCTTCCCGCAGACGATCGGCATGGACATCCTGGCCGAGTGGACGCGGCCGTGGATCGAGCGGCTGGACGGGCGCATCTGCGTGAGCGAGGCCTGCATCGGTTCGCTCGCGCCCTACTACCCCTACGCCTACGACGTGATCCCGAACGGCATCGACACCGACCACTTCTCGCCGGCCGCCGAGCCCGTCGCCGAGCTCATGGGCGACCACCAGAACATCGTCTTCTGCGGCCGATTCGATCCGCGCAACGGGCTCGACACCATGATCGAGGCGTTCCGGCTCCTTCACCGCGAGCGCGGCCCGGCGGTGCGGCTCGTGGTCATCGGCGACGGCCCGCTGCGCAAGCTCTACCAGCGTCAGGTGGGTGAGGAGCTCGCCCCCTACGTGCACTTCGCCGGGCGCCTCAACCGCAGCCGGCCGAACTACCTCACCTCGGGATCCGTGTTCTGTACGCCCTGCAACCGGGCATCGTTCGGGATGGTGCTGCTCGAAGCCATGAGCTGCGGGCGCCCGGTGGTCGCCAGCCGCATCAGCGGGTTCCAGCTCGTGATGGAGGACGGTCGCCAGGGCTTCCTCGTCCACCCCGGCGATGCGGCCGAACGCCACGCCGGTGCGCTCGCACGCCTGCTCGACGATCCCGGCCTGCGCGAGCGCATGGGAGCCGAAGGACGCCACACCGCACTCGAGATCTACGCCTGGCCGCGGGTCGCGGCGAAGCTCGAGGCCTACTACGCCGACCTCCTGGCCGGCGAGCAACCGGTATGGGCAAGCGCGAAGTCATCACTCGCTTCGTAATCCTCGGAGCCGTCTGGCTCGCGATCGTCGCTGTGGTGGCGAAGGTCGTGGGAGGAGTGGCCGGGGATGCGCTCGAGGGCGTCGGCGTGCTGCTCCTGCTATTCGTCGCCTGGTCGTCGTTCACGCCGAACGCGCGCCTGTTCGGGCGCGTGATCGGCAGCGGCACGTCGCCGAGCGGCAAGGTCGCGATCACGTTTGACGACGGACCGACGCCCGAGTACACACCGGCCGTTCTCGAGGCGCTGCGCACCGCCGGAGCGCGGGCGACCTTCTTCGTCCTCGGCCGCAACGTGCGGGCGCACCCCGACCTGGCGCGCAGGATCGTGGCCGAAGGGCACGAGCTCGCAAGCCATGGCGATGACCATTCGCTTTTGATGTTCGCCGGCCCGCGGGCGATCACGCACCAGTTCCGGGCCGCCGAGGAGGCCGTCAACGACGCGATCGGCACGTCGGTCACCCACCTCTTCCGCACCCCGCACGGCTACCGCGGTCCGTTCCTGGCCCCGGTCGCGCGCCGGCTCGGCTACCGCGTCGTGGGCTGGACCGGCGCGATCTTCGACACCGCCCGTCCGGGCGTCGACGCGATCGTCGACCGTTGCGCGCACGTGCTCTCGCCGGGCGCGATCGTGCTGCTGCACGACGGCGACGGCTCCGGTGGGGGCGGCGACCGCTCGCAGACGGTCGAGGCGCTGCCCCGCGTGCTCGCCGTCGCCCGCGACCGCGGGCTCGAGCCGGTGACGGTGTCGGAGCTGGCCGAGGACATGCGCCCCAACCGGCGGCTGGTGCCCAAGGCGGCCGCCTTCGGAGCGATCGTTATCGCGATCGTGTTCGCGCTCTCGCGCAAGTTCGACCTGCAGGTCGTGCTCGACGTGTTCACCCGCGCGAACCCGCTCTACGTGCTCGCGGCGCTGCTCGCCAACCTGGCCTCGGTGGCCGCCAAGGCGCTCACGTGGCGCGCCGCCTTCGACGCGATCCCGGTCGAGGAGGGCGACGAGCCCGTCGACGTGGGCCTGCGCGACGTCGTGCCGGCGATCTTCATCGGGTTCCTGCTGAACACCGTGCTGTTCGCCCGCCTCGGCGAGGTGGCACGCGTCTCGGTGGTGCGGCGCAAGCTGGCCGCACGGGGCCACTCGCTGCCGACACCGACCGTCGTCGGCACCGTCGTCACCGAGCAGCTGCTCTCGGGCGCGACGCTCGTGGCCGTGCTGATCGCCGTCGTCATCTACGTGCCGGTGCCGCGGGCGGCCGTGAACCTGCTCGCGGTGCTCTCGGGCGTCGTGCTCTTCATCGCGGCCGTCGCGATCGCCATCGAGATCTGGGGCCGTGTGCGCCGCCGTCAGCGGCCCCCGGACGACTACGTCGAGCGCTGGTGGCACCTGCTCGGCATCAGCTTCACGTCGACGGTCGCCGCGCTGCGCCGCGGCCAGGCGATCTTCCAGCGGCCGCGCCTGCTCGCGTTCGGCATCACCGCCTCGACGGGCACGTGGATCGCGCAGATGGCGGGCATCTATTTCACCCTCGCGGCCTACGGCATCCACAAGGGCCTCGGGGTGACCGCCGTCGTGTTCCTGGCGTCGAACCTGGTGCAGCTCTTCCCGATCACGCCCGGCAACCTGGGCGTGTTCCAGGGGGCGACCGCGACCAGCCTGACGCTCCTCTATGGTGTCCCCGCCAACCTGGCGCTGACGTTCTCGATCGGGCTGCAGCTGATCGAGGCCCTGCTCGGGGTGGGGGTCGGATTCGTGTTCCTGTCGATGGAGGGACTGTCGGTGGCCGAGCTGCAAACCCCGGTCGACGCCGAGCCGGAAGCGGACGTCGCGTGAGAAGGCTCCTGGCCGTCGTCGCGGCCGTGGCCTGCCTGGCCGGCTGCGCGTCGGGCGGCGGGGGGTCGAGCGCCGCTCCCAAAGGGCCGCCCCCGTCCTCGACCCTGCCGACGTCCGGCACGGTCAAGTACACGGGCGACGGCCGCGTCTACACCGTCGCGCCGCTCGGCCACGTGTTGCGGCTCGACGACATCGACGTCCAGGTGCAGGGCGTCGCGTGGCGCAAGTCGGTCAGGGTCGGCTTCAAGCCGCCCGGGACGACGATCTACGGCGTCGTCACCCTCACGATCACCAATCTGACCAAGACGAAGCAGACGATCGGGCCGACCCAGATCTGGCTGCGCAACGCGGCCGGCGCGCCGTACCTGGCCTCGGCAACGTCCAACGTGCCCAAGAATCTGCTGACGACGCCGATCCCCGCCGGTGGATCGGTGACCGGCACGCTGGTCTACCCGGTGCCGGTGAAGGAGACGGGCTACCTGCTCGTCTACCGCTTCGACGACGCCAAGGCGATCGCCAAGGCCGAGCACGTCGGCCTCGTCAAGTACTCCTAGCGCTCGCGCGCCAGCAGGTCGGCGACCGTCTCGCGGGCGACGATCAGCCGCTCCGCCCCGTCGGCCACCATCACGGCGGCCGGCCGCGGCAGCCCGTTGTAGGTCGACGCCATCGTCGCGGTGTAGGCGCCGGTGGCGGCGAGTCCGAGCACGTCGCCCGGGCGCAGCTCGGGCAGGCGGGCAGCCTCGATTAGCACATCGCCCGACTCGCAGTGCTTGCCCGCAACGGCGTAGGTGCGCGTCGCCGGCTCCTCGGCGCGATCGGGCAGGAACGCCTGATAGACGGCGCCGTAGAGCGCCGGGCGGGGATTGTCGGCCATGCCGCCGTCGACGGCCGCATAGGTGATGCCGGCGTCCGTGTGCTTGATCGCGCCGACGGCGTAGAGCGTGACGCCGGCGGGCCCGGCGATCGAGCGGCCCGGCTCGAGGATGAGCTCGGGCAGCGGCAGCCCGCGCGCGGCCAGGAGCCGGGCAAGCCCGGACGCGGTCGCCTCGACGGCGGCGCGCACATCCGGAGCGGCGTCGGCGTCGGTGTAGGCGATCGCGAGGCCGCCGCCCAGGTCGAGCACCGGCAGGTCGCCGAGATCGTTCTCGGCGATGAACTGCGCCAGCCAGCCCGCCGCCTCGAGGTACGTCTCGACCGCGGCGATCTGCGAGCCCAGGTGCACGTGCAGACCGGCCGGGCGCACGTGCTCGAGCGCCCCGGCGCGGCGCAGAGCCGCGCCCGCGGCCGCGGGCGGCAGGCCGAACTTCGAGGCCGAATGCCCCGTTGCGATCTTGTGATGTGTGTCGGCCTCGATGCCGGGGGTCACGCGTGCGAGCACCGCCTGGATGCGACCGGCGGCCGCGGCGAGCGCCTCGATCCGGTCGAGCTCGGCGTCGTGGTCGACGACGATGAGCCCCGCCCCGGCCGCGATCGCGGCGGCGATGTCGGCGTCGGACTTGTTGTTGCCGTGCACGATCAGATCCTCGCGAGCGACGCCCGCGGCGAGCGCGAACGCCAGCTCGCCCTCGGAGGCGACGTCCATCCCCAGCCCCTCCGAGACGAGCAGCCGCAGCACCTCGACGCTCATCTGCGCCTTGCACGCGAACGCGATCCGCGACCGCCCCGGGTAGGCGGCGAGGCCTGCCCGGTAGGCGGCCGTGCGGGCGCGCAGGGTGGCCTCGTCGTAGACGAGCAGCGGCGTGCCGTGGCGGGCGGCGAGGTCGCCGAGCGGGATTCCGCCGACGGCGAGCCGGCCGTCCACGATCGCCGCCGAGTCGGGGAGGACGCTCATGGGACGGCCATCCTACGGCGTGACGTCCGCGACCTACCGCGGATCGGTTCGGTCTCGCGGCGCGAACCTGCCGGCGACGCCGTAGCCCATCGCCGCGGTCAGCAGCCAGAGTCCGGCCAAGCCCGCACTCAGGAAGATCCAGTTGGCCGCGGTTGTCGGCTCGCAGTCCTCTCCCGCGGGGCACGGGTTCGTGCTCGTCGCGGCATAGACGACGATCCCGACACACACGGCCGCGCCGACGAACAGGACGATCGGGAACGGTCGTCCGCCGATGCGGCCCCATGCGAAGCCCACAACGATGCCGACGACGATCTCGCCAACCGCAAACAGGAGCTCGGCCATCCAAGCCAACCATAGAGGCGGACGGGGCCTCAGCCACAGTCGCATCGGTATCCTGCCCGCCCATGGCCAACCGTGTGCTCGTCGTCGGCTGGGACGGCGCCGACTGGGAGGTGCTCGACCCGCTGCTTGTCGCGGGCGACCTGCCCAACCTCGCGGCGCTCGCCGAGCGCGGCGCCCGCGGCGTGGCCCGGTCGGTGCTGCCCTCGCACTCGTGGGCGGCGTGGCCGTCGTTCCTGACCGGCGTCGACCCGTCCGGCCACGGCGTGTTCGACATCCTCGAGCACCAGCCGGGCCAGACGCGGCGCATGCCGGTGTCGTCGCGCTCGATCCTCGCGCCCACCTGGCCGCAGCGGCTCTCGGATGCGGGTCGCACGGTGCTGCTCGTGAACGTCCCGCTCACCTACCCGCCGATCCCGGTGCGCGGCGTCGTGATCTCCGGCGGCGTGATCCCGCCCAAGGCGGTGTATTCGGCGCCCGCCGAGACCGGCCCCGAGCTTCACTGGCCGATCAACGGCGGCTCGTGGACGACGTTTCGCAACCGGCCGCTCGACCTGATCGAGGACGTCGAGCGGGTCACGACGGCCCGCGCCGCCGCCGTCCGCCGGCTGATGGACACCGAGCCATGGGACGTCGCCTGCGCGGTCTTCGTGTCGCCCGACCGGATCCAGCACTGCCTGCTCGAGTACGTCCATCCCGGCCACCCCGACCACGCCCGTGCAGCCGCCACGCCGGTTGCCGAGCGGGTGCGCGACGTCTACCGCCTGCTCGATCGCGAGCTCGGGGCGCTCGTCGAGCGCACCGACGCCGACGACACCGTGATCGTCATGTCCGACCACGGCCACCAGCCCTGCACCCGGGCGCTCAACATGAACCACGTGCTCGAGCAGCTCGGCTACCTGCACCAGGGCCGCGGATCGGCGCTGATCGGACTGCTGGCCTGGGGGCGGGTGCGCTCGGTGGCGCGCGTCGTCTACGACAAGCTCGGCCTGCACGGCAAGGTGGCCGTGCCCACCGCCCCGATCGACTGGGCGCACACCCGCGCCTACACGAGCGTCGTCTCGACCGGCGAGGGCGTCTCGCTCGCCCTGCGCGGGCGCGAGCCGGCGGGCACGGTGGCGCCCGAGGACTACGACCGCGTCCGCGCCGAGCTCGCCGCCGCGCTCGAGGGCTTCACCGACCCTGGCACCGGCCGCCATCCGATCCTGCGCGCCGTCCCGCGCGAGCAGGTGCTCGCCGGCGCCTACCTCGACCGCGCTCCCGACCTGCTGCTCGAAGCTGCTCCGCTCTACTCGCTCACCCACGCCCGCCAGGTGGTCGAGGCGGCCGACTGGCTCTCGGGCGACCACCGCCCGGAGGGCGTCTACGTGGCGGCCGGCCCCGGCGCCGGCACCGCCGACGGCCGCGAGATCTCGCTCACCGACTTCGCCGGGCTGATCGCCGCCGCCGCCGGGCTCGGGCCTGCACCCGACGAGGCCGCGGCCCCCGTCGTGTCCGAGGGGGCGGTGTTCTCGGACGAGGAGCAGCGCGAGGTCGAGGAGCGCCTGCGCGGGCTGGGCTACCTCGAATAGCGGCGCGGGCACGGTCGTGAGCGACGAGCGCACGCTCCTCGCCGGCACCGGGGCGAACGTCGTCGGGCTCGCGGTCGGTGTGCTCGCCGCCTTCGGTGTGCAGCTGCTCCTGGGCCGCGAGCTCGCACACGGCGGCCTGGCCCTCGTCACCGTCGCCGTCCAGGTGGCGTTCGTCGCTGCGGCCGGGGCACGCTTCGGGATGGACCTCGCCGCGGTGCGGGCCGTCGCGATCGGAGCCGGCGGCGCCGACATGACCGGCCTGCGCAGCCTCGTCGACCGCTGCGTGGCGGTCGCGCTCGGCGCCGGCATCCTCCTCGCCGCCGTCGTCGCCGCGCTCTCGCCGCTTGCGGGCAGCCGGGGCGAGGCGATCGCGGTGGGCGCCGCGTCCCTGCCGCTGATCGCGGCCGCGAACGTCTATCTCGGCGCCACGCGCGGGCTCAAGAGGATGGGGCCGACGCTGTGGGTGTTCTGGATCGGCCAGCCGGTCGCGTGGATCGCGATCGCCGCCGTCGCCATCGCGCTCGGCGGCCGTGTCGACGCTGCGGTGGCCGCCTACGACCTCTCGTGGCTGGGAGCCCTCGCCGCCGCCGCGGTCATGTGGCGGCGGATCGCGACCTGGCCCGACAGCCGCCCGGCGACCCGCGCCGAGCTGCGCGCCGTGCTCCGCTACGGGGCGCCGCGGGCGCCCTCGGCGCTGCTCGCCCAGGCGCTCTTCTGGGGCGACCTGTTCGTGCTCGCCCACTTCGCGTCGGGCCGCCGGCTCGACGCCTACGCCGCGTCCGGGCGCATCGCCCAGCTCATCCTGCTGTTCCTCACCTCGGTCAACCTCGTGTTCTCGCCGTTCGCAGCCGACCTGCACGCCCGCGGCGAGCGCGACCAGCTCGACGCGCTCTTCAAGCAGGCCACCCGCTGGGCGCTCGCAGCCACCCTGCCGCTTGCGATCGTGCTCTTCGTCGCGGCGCCGCAGGTGCTCGAGGCGTTCGGCCCGGGATACGCCGTCGGCGCGACGCCGCTTCGGATCATGCTCGTCGGCCAGACGATCAACGTGGCCACGGGCGGCGTCGCCTTCGTGCTCGTGATGGCGGGCTTCACCGGCATCGACCTGGCCGACAACGTGCTGGCCGCGATCGTGCTCTTCGCGCTCGCGATCCCGCTCGCCTCCGCCGTCGGCCCGACGGGCGCGGCCGCGGCGTCGGCGACGGCGCTCGCGGCGGTGAACATCGTGCGCCTGGTGCAGGTCGCGCGCCTGGTGCGGGTGCAGCCGTTCGACGCCGCCTATCTCCGCCTGGCGCTCCCGACGGCAGCATGCGCGCTGGCCGCATGGGCGGCGCGGGCCGGCACGGCGTCACACAGCTGGTGGCTCGCGGTCGCGGCGACGACGCTCGCCGGTGCGGCCGCCTATGCGCTGCTCCTGCCCGCCGGGCTGCCGGCCGCCGAGCGATCGGCCGTCGCCGCCTTCACGCGCAGGATCTCGAACCGGCCCAGGTGATCCGGCACGTCTGCCGGGTCGCGATAGACGAACGCGAGAGCCGGGTCGGCAATGATCCGCTCGAGCACATCGGGCGGCTGGTCGCGCAGGTCGAGCATGACGTAGGAGACGTGCAGCCGGCGCAGGATCGCGTTTCGCTGCGCGTCGGTCGTCTCGAGCGCGAAGAACGACTCGGCCAGGTGGTTCAGCCCGGCCTCGTCGAGCTTGGGCACGGCCCGGGTGCGCGCCTCGGGCAGCACCGCCACGCGGATGTCGGCGAAGGCGAAGAGCTCGAACAGCCGCTGCGGATCGCCCATCACCACCGGCGGCGGGCCGTGCAGGCGCCGGAACACCGCCGCCGCGCCGGGCGTGATGCGCACCGTCTCGAACGCCGGCGGCGAGCGGTACGGACCATCCTCGGCCGAGGTGCGCACCACCGGCCCCCAGTGCCAGACCCACGGCGCGAGCACCGCCGCGACGAGCGCCACCGCACCAGCCGAGAATCGCAGCGCCGGCGCGCCGCTCGCCGGCCGGCGCAGCGCGAGCGGCACGGCGAGCAGGGCGATCACGACGACCACGCTCGTCGGCGTGTGCCACACCCAGCTCACACCGCGCACCTCGTGGAGGCCGATGGCGATCGCGACCGCCAGCGGCCACGTCCACCGGCCCAGGCGCGCGGCGACGATGCACGCCCCAGCCGCCGCCACGACCGGCCACGTGAGCGGCTGCCAGAAACGATGGAACTGGCCCATCCCGACCGCGGTGATCAGTACGGTGTTCACGCCGGGCACGAGCAGCATCAGGAGCAGCGCGATGCTCGATCCGGCCAGCGGCAGCAGCCGCCGGTAGCGCGCGGCGAGCGGCAGTAGCACGACGGCGGCGAGCACGTAGCCGCGGTCGAACACGGGCGCCCACGGATACATCACGAGCGCGCGCTTGCCGTGGAGCAGGAACTCGTCGGCGTGCGAGAGCACGGCGTGGCGATGGCCGCCGCGGATCGCGACCGCCCAGATCCAGAGCGACACCGCGCCGATCAGCCCCGTCGAGCCGAGCAGCGTGAGCGCGGGCGTCCGCACCTGGCGGCCGCCCGCGATCCACGCCCCGGCCAGGAGCCCCGCCGCGAGCACGAGCGCCGGGATGGCATAGGTCGGGTGCACGAGCGCGATCGAGAGCATCGCCGCGGCGGTCGCGGGCGCGGCCCGGCGCACCCGGCCGATCTCGAGCAGGAACAGGATCAGCACGGCGGGCGTCAGCACCCAGACGCTGAACGGCGCCGGCTGGTTGATCTGGATGATGAGCCCGTTCAGGAGCGAGCACATGTCCCAGGCGACGAGCACCGCGGCCAGCACGGCGACGCCGCGGCGGCCGGTCAGGGCATGCGCGAGCGCGTAGGCGCTCACGATCGCAAGCGCCCCGCAGATCGGCAGCACGTCGCGGAAGGCCGTGACCGGATCGGCGCCCGACAGCCGGGCCATGCCGGCAATCGCCGCGTGCATGATCGGGAACGCGTAGCCCGCGTTGGCGGGCCCGTGCAGGAACGGCGAGAGGCTCGCAAACGAGATCCCGGGAGTCTCCTCGAGCTTGCGGATCAGGCCGACGTGGAAGAGCCCGTCGCCGACGACCGGGAGCGACAGACGCCAGCTCAGGTAGGCGAACGCGGCGATGCCGGCGGCACCAGCCGCGACCTCGCGCCGGCCCGCCGCCGGAAGCTGCGCCGGGCGGCGGATGCACGCGCCCAGCACGCCCACCTCGGCCGCGACGCCCAAGAGGACGAACCCGAGCGGCAGGACGAACACGTAGGCGAGCGCGAGCGGCGCCCCCCACACCACCAGGCCGAGCGCGGCCGCGACCGGGGCGCATCCCGCCCTGCCCAGGTCGCCCTCGAGCTCGAGCGCCCGCAGCGCCAGCCAGCCGGGCAGGAGCAGGACGAGCCCGCAGGCGAACCACACCGCCAGGGCGTCCAGGCCGAGACCGCGGGCGACGAGGAGGCCGGCGGCCATGACGGCAACGGCGGCCAGCTCGAGCCTGCGCGCATGCACGGCGGCATGCTAACCACTGGTCCGCGTGGCCTGCGGACGCTCCCCTACGCGACCGCTATCGGCCGCCCCCGATAGCATTCCGGCTATCATCGTGTGCCCGCGGACCGGAGGGGCCGCGCGAATCCACCACGAACGTTCGGAGTGACGCGTATGCGAGTGTTGATCCTCGGCGGTGACGGCTACCTGGGCTGGCCCACGGCGATGCGGTTCTCGGGTCGCGGGCACGACGTTGCCGTGCTCGATAACTTCGCCCGCCGGCGCTGGGTCGAAGAGATGGGCGGCGACTCGCTCACCCCGATCGTGTCGCTCGACGAGCGCATCGAGGCCTGGCGCGAGGCGTCGGGCAAGAAGATCCACTCCTATGTCGGCGACCTGGCCGAGGACACCGTCGCCGCGGACACCGTGATCGACTTCCAGCCCGACACGATCATCCACTACGGCGAGCAGCCGAGCGCTCCCTGGTCGATGCGAAGCGTCGACCACGCGGTCACGACCCAGCACTGCAACGTCATCGGCTCGCTGAAGCTCCTGTGGGCGATGCGCGACCACGCGCCGGGCGCGCACCTGATCAAGCTCGGGACGATGGGCGAGTACGGCACGCCGAACATCGACATCGAAGAGGGCTTCATCGAGATCACCCACAACGGCCGCACCGACGTGCTGCCGTTCCCGAAGATGCCGGGCTCGCTCTATCACCTGTCCAAGGTGCACGACAGCCACAACATCCACTTCGCGTGCCGGGTGTGGGGGCTGCGGGCGACCGACCTGAACCAGGGCGTCGTCTACGGGATCGAGACCCCCGAGGCCAAGCTCGACGAGCGCCTGCTCACGCGCTTTGACTACGACGAGGCGTTCGGCACCGCCCTGAACCGCTTCTGCGTGCAGGCGATCGTCGGCGTCCCGCTCACCGTGTACGGCACGGGCGGCCAGACGCGCGGCTTCCTGAACATCACCGACACCCTGCAGTGCGTCGAGCTCACGGCCGAGAATCCGGCGGGTGCGGGCGAGTACCGCGTGTTCAACCAGTTCACCGAGACGTTCACGGTCGCCGAGCTGGCCCAGAAGGTCAAGCACGCCGGCGGCGTGCTCGGCATCGACGTCCAGGTCGACCATCTACAGAACCCGCGCTTCGAGCTCGAGGAGCACTACTACAACCCCGTGCACACGAAGCTGCCGTCGCTCGGCCTGCATCCGACGCTGCTCAGCGAGAACCTGATCGAGTCCACGCTCGGCGTGATCCAGCGCTACCGCAGCCGCGTCATCGCCGATGTGATCGCGCCGAGCACGCAGTGGCGGCCGGCGCCTCCGGTGGGGCAGCCGGCATCGTGAGCGGAGCAGGCCGGTGACGCCGCTTCGCGATGCGGGCCTGGTCGCGGCGCTGCTCTTCGCCGCGCTGACCATCGCCGCCTACCGGCGGGGCAAGATCGGAAACGGCGATCTGATGCTGCGCGTGGCGGTGTTCACGCTGCCGCTGCTCGTGTTCTCGCTCGAGCCCGCCGCGCTGCAGTGGACGTTCGACGAGCTCTCGTTCCGCAAGGGCGGCGGCCACCAGATCATGGGCGCGACCGTGCTCGCGGTCGGCGTGCTCTACCTGTTCGCGTTCATGCTGGCCGGCCGCGGCGAGAAGTCGCGCCGCGACCTCACGCGGCTGATCGAGAACCTCGCGCTCGAGCAGTTCCGCGCCACGGGCCGGCCCGAGCAGTTCGCGGGCGGCGTCGCCGTGGTGATCCCGGCCTACAACGAGCAGGACAACATCGACCATGTGCTGGCCTCGCTGCCCGCGCAGGTGCGCGGCTATGACCTGCACGCGATCGTCGTCGACGACGGCTCCGCCGATGCGACCACCGACCGCGCACGGGCGGCGGGCGCGGCGGCTGTGCGGCTGCCGCTCAACCGCGGCCAGGGGGCGGCGCTTCGCACCGGCTACCGACTCGCGCTTGCGACCGGCGCCGAGATCGTCGTCACGATGGACGCCGACGGCCAGCACCAGCCCTCGGAGCTCTCCCGGCTGGTCGCGCCGATCGCCGACGGCCAGGCCGACGTCGTCAACGGCTCGCGCGTGCTCGGCGACGCCGACCCGTCGCACGCGGCTCGCGAGATGGGCATCCGCCTGTTCGCCCAGCTGCTCTCGGTGCTGACCTGGAGCCGCGTCACCGACCCGGCCTGCGGCTACCGCGCCGTCCGCACCGAGGCCCTGCGCGGGCTCGAGTTCCGGCAAGACCAGTTCCACAACTCCGAGTTCATCGTCGAGGCGTCCAAGAAGCACCTGCACACGATCGAGGTGCCGGTGACGGTCTCGACGCGGCTCTCCGGCACGTCGAAGAAGCCGCCGCACTTCCGCTACGGCATGGGCTTCGCCAACGCGCTCGTCCGCGCCTGGCTGCGGTGAATAAATCGGGCCAGGCCCGATTTATTCAGCCTCGGCAAACCAGCCCCACGTCCGCTCAAGCCCCTCTCTGAGCTCCACCTGGGGCGCGTACCCAAGAACATTGCGGGCCTTCTCGATCAGCGAGTAGTTACGCTGGATCTCGCCCGGCCGGGGCGGCTCGCGGCGGATGCTGGGCGTGATCCCGGAGACCTGCTCGAGCAGCTCGAGCAGGCGGGCAAGGCTCGTCTCGACGCCGCTTGCGAGCTGGAAGATCTCGCCGCCGGCACCCGGCGTCCGCGCCGCCGCGAGCAGGCCCCTCGCCAGGTCCTCGCAGAACACGAAGTCGCGCGTCTGGCTGCCGTCGCCATAGATCACGAGCTCCTCTCCCGCCCGCAGGCGGCGGATGAAGAGCGGGATCACGTTGCCCTTGTGGGCCGAGCGCGGCCCGTAGGCATTCGAGAATCGCACCACAACCGCCTCCATGCCGTACGCGCCGTGGAACGCCGAGCAGTAGGCCTCGCCGGCGGCCTTCGACGCGCCGTAGGGCGAGAGCGGCGCCACCGGCTTGTCCTCGCTCGCGGGGTAGGCGTTCTCACCGAGCGGCGCGTTCGACGACGAGAGCACGAACCGGGGCACACCCGCGTGCCGGGCTGCCTCGAGCGCGCAGAGCGTGCCGCGGGCGTTCTGGTCGAAGTTCGTCATCGGGTCGTTGATCGAGTCCACCACGCCCGCGCCTGCGGCCAGGTGGTAGACGACGTCGCAGCCGCGCGCGGCGCCCGTGACGAGGTCGATGTCGCGCACGTCGCCGGTGACGAGATCGGCGCCGGTGCCGTCGAGATTGGCCGGGTCGCCGGACGAGAGGTCGTCCACGACCCGCACGGCGTAGCCCTCCGCGACGAGCGCGCGAATGAGCGCCGAGCCGATGAACCCGGCGCCGCCGGTGATGAGCGCCCGGGGCACGGCGGCGGAGTCTACCGCCGGCGCCTACTCACCGCCGTCGGACGCGGCCTCGGCGGCGTCGTGCTGCCAGCAGGGGGCGCCCTCGAACGCCTCGAGGCCGGCGACGGGGCGGGCCGGCCCCGACGCGCGCCGCGACCGCAGGCGGGGCGCGACGACCGCAGCGGCGGCGCCGACGAGCCCGCCGACGACGAACGAGCGCACGACCCCGCGCCGGCCACGACGAGGGGCGCGATCGCTCACGACGCCTCGCGGTAGGCGAAGAAGGCTGCGACGGCCAGGCCGAGGACCTGCAAGTAGGCGCGCGGGCTGCCGCCGATCTCGGCCGCGACGACGACACCCGCGATGACGTACGCCCACGCGGCTCCGCCCGCGGCGATCCAGGCGGTGGTCGGGCTGCGGTAGTACCCGGCGCCGCGAAGCGTCGCGCGGCCGGTCAGGTAGCCGACGCCGTAGGCGAGCAGGAGCGTGAAGAGGCCGATCCCGGTGCCGCCGACGTAGGCCAAAAGGACACCGATCGCCGTTCCGACGCCGAGCGCCACCGCGACCGCGCGCAGGGCCTTGTCGGGGCGCAGAGTGACGCGGGCCGAACGCGGCTGGCGGGCGCATTCGCGGCACTTGATCCCGACGGGTGCAGGCACCATGCAGTCGGGGCAGATCGGCTTGCCGCAGCTCGAGCATGAGACGAGCGTCTCGACCTTCGGATGGTTCGCGCAGGTGACGGGTGCGGCGATGCCCGGGTCGACGCTGGACACGCGTGCGAGTGTAGCATCGGCACCGTGATGCAGAACCTCGCCGGGGCGGCGGCATGACCCGCCACCCGTCCGGCCTGATGCGGGTGGCGGCAGATGTCGAGCGGGCACTGATCCGCTCGCAACCGGTGGTCGCGCTCGAGTCGTCCGTGATCGCGCACGGCCTGCCGCCCGACATCGGCCCCGCGGCCGCCCGCGAGGCGCAGGAGCGGGTGCGCGCGCACGGCGCGCTGCCGGCGACGATCGCGATCATCGACGGCATCGTCAAGGTCGGCCTCGACGACGGCGACATCGACCGGCTCGCGATCGAAGACGACGTGCGCAAGGTCGGCGGCCGCGACCTGGCGACGTGCGCCGTGTCGGGCCGCTGCGGCGCCACCACCGTGGCCGGGACGCTCGCGGTGTGCGCGATGGCCGGGATCCACTTCATGGCCACCGGCGGGATCGGCGGGGTGCACCGCGGCTGGGCGCGCACGTTCGACATCTCGGCCGACCTGACCGAGGCCGGGCGCACCGAGGTGTGCATCGTCTGCTCCGGGGCCAAGTCGCTGCTCGACATCCCGGCGACGCTCGAGCTGATCGAGACGCGGGGCGTGCCCGTGATCGGCTACCGCACCGATACCTTCCCGCTCTTCTACGTCCCGCGCAGCGAGCACGTCCTGCTCGACCGCGCCGACGACGCCGAGACCGTCGCCGCGGCGACCGCCGCGCACTGGGGGTTCGCGCGCCGCACCGGCATCCTGGTCGTTCAGCCCGTGGCCGAGGAGGTGGCGCTCGATGCCGACGAGACCGAGGCGCTCGTCGAGGAGGCGCTCGCCGAGGCCGACGACGCCGGCGTGAGCGGCCCTGCGGTCACGCCCTGGGTGCTTGCGCGCCTGCACGCCGCGACGGAGGGCCGCTCGCTCGTCGCCAACCGCCGCCTGCTGGTCGACAACGCCGGCCTCGCCGCTGAGATCGCCGCCGCGTACTACGCCTGACGGTTAGCCGCCCGGCACGGCGCCGCGCTGGCAGTGGAAGCCGGCCATCGTCGTCGGGTCGGGGAAGCTCCCGCCGCCTGAGCCGCGCACGTGGTAGACGTCGAGCACGGCGCTCGAGTGCACGAGCCGGAGGTAGGGCACGTGCTGGAAGGCGGCCGGGTCGACGCCTGACTCGAGCACGCCGACCATGCTGCCGATGCGCACGCCCTTGACCACCAGCACCTCGCTCACGCCGAGCCGGCGCAGGAGCGCGGCGCCGCCCGCGGGGTGCTCGAAGAACCGGTGCGCCTGGAGCACCAGGCGCAGGACGGTGTGCAGCATCGCCGGGCGCAGGTAGGGCCCCATCCCCTCCACCACGCTCACGCGCCCCGTCGCCGCCGCGAACGTCCCCAGCGTGACGCGGTCGGGCAGGATGCGGGCGCCGCACGGCTCGTGCTCGTCGACCCAGTCGAGCACGGCCACCGAGTCGCGGCCGTTCTGCTCCCAGCCCGAGCGCGACGGGCCGACGGTCGCGGCGACGGCAACGGCGGGCACTGCGATCGCCGCGAGCATGACCGCGAGCGGGATCCACGCCCGCACCGCCCGCAGCCGCCCGACCGCGGCCTCGCCGAGCGCGAGCGCCGCCGGCAGCAGCACGAGCGGGACGTAGTCGAACTCGCGGTCGATCCCGAACCGGCCCGGGATCTGGGTGCGGTAGCGGTACGAGAACAGGAACGCGATCGCAAGCAGGGTCGCCGCGGAGCCGGCCGCGACGAGCCCGAGCGGTGCGAGCTCGACCGGGAAGCGGCGCAGCATGAGCACCGCGGCCGTGACGGCGACGATCGGGAGCAGCCACACGAGCCAGGTCGGCGCCCGCTTGAGGGTGGTCGCGCTCTGCGTGAAGTCGTGCATGATCGCGGCCGGGCGCACGTACCAGTGGCCATGTCCGACGGGCGTGTGCCGCACCGTCCCCGTGAGCAGCGACGCGGTCGGGTCGACGCCGTGGCCAAACGAGGAGTACGAACTGGCGCCCGACGCGCCCTGGAAGCCGATCGACCCGCCCGAGGCGAGCAGGATGACGAGCGTCAGGGCCGCCGCCGTCGCGGCGATCGCGACGAGCCGCAGAAGCACCGGCCGCCACGCGCGGTCGAGCAGGCCGCGGGCGACGGCGTACCAGCCCATCGCCACCATCAGCGCCACGACCGGGACGCCGTGGGTGGCGAACCCGGCGCCGAAGAGCAGCGCGGCCAGGGCCGGCTCCTTCCAGCCGTCACGGTCGCGCAGCGCCCGCACGGCCAGCGCGAGCGCGCATACGGCCACCATGCGGCCGACGTTCTCGGCCGTGTAGACGTCGAGGTTTCGGCGCAGCTCGTCGTTCAGCACCGCCAGAGTCAGCAGGGGCAGGAGCGGCGCGAGGCGGCGCAGGCCGAGCTCGCGTCCGAGCGCCCACAGGCCCGCGGCGAGCCCGGTCGACGCCACCCACAGAAGCGCGCCCATCGCCGGCAGGGGCGCCCGCCCGATCGCGTAGGAGAGGGCCGCGTGGTAGCTGTTCAGGACGACCTTGCTGACGGTCGGCGTCCAGGTGCTGCCCCACTGCAGCGTCTGGCCGGGCACCTTGCCGGCATCGGCGATCTCGAGTCCGTCGGCCCAGTAGCGCCACGGCCCGAACATCTCGAAGTTCAGGAGCGGCGAGCTGCGCAGGCGGACGATCGCGATCGCGAGGAAGACCAGCGCGCCGATCGCAAGCCCCCAGCCGTCCTCGGCGATGTCGGCCAGGAGCGCATCGCGATGCGCGCGCGGGCCCCCGCGGCGAAGCCCCGCGCCCCAGAGTACGACGGTGACGATCGCAAGCGCGGGGAAGAACGTGGCCGGCTGCAGCACGTGGGCGATCACGAGCAGCACCGCGGTGACGCCGACGACGGCGTAGCCCAGCCCGAAGGTCAGCGCGAGCCGGGTCGCCGGCCCCAGCCGGCCGGGCGGATAGGCCGCAAGCGTCGCCCCGAAGCCTGGCACGAGCACGAGCGCGCTTGCGATCGCGATCGTGGCCGGGTTCACGTGCTCGCCGCTTCGCCCGCCGCCCCCGCGGCGGCCATCGAGGCGCCGGCGAGGAAGCCCGCCAGGAGCCACATCGTCGGATCCTCGAAGAACGAGTCGTAGAAGAGCGAGCTGGCGAAGATCGCGACGAGCGCCGCGACGATCACGCGCGGCACGGCGCCGGCCCCGCGCAGGCGCACGCCGGCGGCGGTGAGCGCGCCGAGCACCCAGATATAGAGCGCGAACCCGACCGGACCGAGCTCGGCGGCGACCGTCACCGGGGTCGTATGCGACGCGGCCCCCTTCACGCGGAAGGGGTGCGCCGTTCCGGCGACGGCGGCCTTGGGCAGGCCGCTCAGGCCGGCGCCGAACAGCGGATGGCGCTTGATCACCCTCCACCCGAGGCTGATCAGGTGGGAGCGGTCATCCGACACCCGCGCGGTCGAGTTTCCCCGCAGTGCCACGGCCACGATCGCGAGCAGGCCGACCGCGCCGGCCGCGACCAGCGTCAGCGTCACGCGCCGTGGCCACACGCCGGCGCCGAGCGCGATCGCGCCCGCGGCGAGGGCGAAGTAGCTCGACTGCGAGTAGGTGAAGTAGAGGCCCGCGAACATGAACGCCATCGCCGCCCCGAGCGGCAGCGTCATCCCGCGGTAGACCGCGACTCCGGCGCACAGGACCAGGGTGACGGCCATGAAGCGGCCATACACGCTCGCGTCCCAGAAGAGCGAGTTGACGCGGAAGAACGACCGGTAGGTGTTCGAGACCTCGACGCTCGGGTTCCAGAACACGTGCCGGGTGATCTCCTGCTCGAGCGCGACGGCGCCGAAGAGGAGCGCCAGGCCGAACTGGGCGGCGAAGGCGCCGGCCAGGCCGCGCGGGCTCCAGCCGAGCTGGCTGATGCGCATGGCCATGAACGCGAAGGGCAGGTAGAAGAAGAGCATCGTCACGGCCGCCTGGTGCAGGTCGACCGTCCAGATCAGCGACACCGCCGAGAAGGTCGCAAACACGGCCAGCGGCAGCGCCGGCCCGCGCGTCGGCAGCGGCGGCTCCTGTGCCCGGACGACGTCGTAGAGGGTGCAGACGGCGCCGACGGCAAGCACGGCGTAGAGCGGCAGCAGGAGCTTTGCGTCCTGCGAGCCGAAGTGCACCGGGATCCGCGCGGGCGCGGCCAGGACGCAGGCGAACGCGAACGCCCACGGCCGGCGGTGGACGAGCGCGGCGGCGGCGATCAGCACGGCCACACCGACGACGACCGCCGGCACGACGAGCACCGGGTGCGCCTCGGCGAGCGTGCGGGCGCGATCGACGGACGTGTGCAGGAGCTTCGCGGCCAGCCACAGCGTGCCCGCGACCCACGCGAGCGCGCCGGCGCGACGGGCGGCCGGCGCGGGGACCACGAGCAGCACTCCGAGGCCCGCCGCCGCCAGGATGGCGGCGAGCGCCTGGCTCGTCACCCGACCCTCATTTGAGCGGCCGCAGCACGTAGATGTGGGTGGCGCCCGAGACGACCAGCCGGCCGGCGGCGGCGATCGGGGCGGCGTACTTGCCGTCGCCGAAGTGCCACACCTCGTGGCCGTTGCCGACGTCGAAGGCGTACAGGTGCCCGCGCCGGTCGGGGACGAGCCCAGATCGGCGACGTACACGTACTTCCCGATCACGACGGGCGACGACAGGCTGCGGAACGGCAGCTGATGCCGCCAGAGCACCGATCCGGTGCGAGCGTTGAACGCGGCGAACGTGCCGTCAAAGCTCGTCTCGAACACGCGCCCGCCCGACACGGCCGGCGACCCGTACGCCCAGTTGGGCATGGTGGACGTCCAGGCCACCTGGCCGGTGGTCGCGTCGAAGGAGTAGAGCTTGTCGTCGGTGTTTCCGATGTAGACGCGACCGTACGCCACCGCGGGGGTCGAGAAGAAGTTGCCCGACCGGAATCCCGATGAGAGCCCGTCGGTCGTGCTCTTCCACACCTGGTGGCCGTTCTGCGCGTTCAGGCAGTACATCGCCCCCCCGTAGTCGCCGAAGTACACACGCCCGCCGACGACCGCCGGCCCGTGCTTCACCGGGCCGCCGGCGTGGTAGCTCCACACGATGTGACCCGTGGTGAGCGCGAGCGCACGCACGACGCCATTCTGATCGGCCATGTACAGGTAGCGCGCGTCGAACGCCGGCGAGGACTCCATCGTCGCGCCGACGTTCGTGTTCCAGATGACCTTGCCGGTGGCGGCCGAGAGCGCGTAGATGTGGCCGTTGCGGGCTCCGGCATAGACGACGCCCTGGCGCACCGCCGGCGAGCCGGGCCCCAGGTCGGACTCGTGCTGGAGCCGGCGCGACCACAGGATCTTCCCCGTGAAGATGTTGCGCGCGCTGATGAATCCAGCGTTCACGTAGGTGTAGAGCACGCCCTTGGCGTACACGGGCGGGTACTCGAGGAACCCGACCGAGGCCTTCCAGGTGACGTGGTACGGCGGCTGGATGCCCGTGTATCCGGACGCGTCGCGGGTGCGGGCGTCCGTGAGGCCGTACATCGGCCACGACGGCCCCCACAGCCGCTGCTTGCCGTGCGCCTTCGTCGCCTGGGTGCTGTCCGACGTGAGCGTGAACGGCACCTGGTTCCCGTGGTGGACGTCGCCGGTCTTGCGGTTCACGACCCAGTATGCGGCGCCGCTCCCCACAACGGCGAGGATCAGGACGGCCACGCCGATGAGTGCGATGGTGCGCCGGCGCATCCGGGGGACGCTAGCAACGCGAGGTTGGACCACGGTACGGGTCGGTGGCCACATGGGGACTGTCCCCACCGGGGACAGTCCCCGATTTTCGGGTTTGCCGATGCCTCTACGCGGTGCGGTCCTGCGGCGCGACCACGACCCGGCCCGTCAGATCGCCGTAGAGGGCGCGCACGAAGAGGGCCGAGAACGGCCAGATGATCGGAGCGGCGAGCGCGAGCCCGATCAGCGTCGAGGTGGTGTTGTCGGCGAATGCCGACACGATCAGGAGCATCGCCAGCACCACCGGGGCCGAGAACAGCACGGTGATCAGCCACACGAGCCACGTGCGGGCGAAGTTGCGCACGGCGAGCGCCGCCGAGCGCGTGATCGCCCCGGCCGGCCGGACGTCGCCGGCCGCGATGGCGGGCACCGCGAAGAGCAGGAGCGGGATCACAACCACCGCGTAGGTGACCAGGGTCACCACGAGCGCGCCGCACAGGATGCCGATCAGCACGGCGGTCATGTACGTCCACACCACCCGCCGCCGCGGCGCCGGCTCGGGCAGCCCGCGCAGCATCACCCAGCCGAGCAGGCAGAAGTAGGCGATCGCGTAGGAGAAGAACGCGACCAGGATCGCCTGCGGCAGCGACCCGCCCGTCTCGCGCACCCCGATCACCGGCACGGACGCGATCAGGAGCGCCGCGACCGCCGCGACCATGAGGTCGGCCCAGACCGACCCGAACCGGTGCACGGCGGACGCGAACAGGTCGGAGATCGGCGTCCGCGTGGGCGGGGCGTCGGCGTCGGTCACGCCGCAGCGGCCGCCGGCCGCCGTATCGCGATGTCGAGCGCACCGTCGACGGCATCGACGACGACGGTGTCGCCGTCGCCGACCTGCCCCTGGAGCACCAGCATCGCGAGCGGATTCTCGAGCTCGCGCTGCACGGTGCGCTTGAGCGGCCGGGCGCCGTAGGCCGGGTCATACCCGTGCTCGACAAGCAGCAGCTTGGCCGCATCGGTCAGCTCGAGCTCGATCCTGCGGGCGGCCAGCCGTGCGCGCAGTCCGTTGGCCTGCAGCTCGACCACACCGGCGAGCTGCTCCTGGGACAGGCGGCCGAAGATGACCGTCTCGTCGACCCGGTTCAGGAACTCGGGCCGGAACGTCGCCCGCAGCGCCTCCTGGACGCGCCCGCGCACCAGCGCCTCCTCGCCGCCGCGGAAGATGAACTCGGATCCCACGTTCGAGGTCATGATGACGATCGTATTGCGAAAGTCGACCGTGCGTCCCTGGCCGTCGGTGAGGCGGCCGTCGTCGAGCAGCTGCAGGAGGATGTTGAAGACGTCGGGATGCGCCTTCTCGATCTCGTCGAGCAGGAGCACCGAGTACGGGCGCCGGCGCACCGCCTCGGTCAGCTGGCCGCCCTCGTCGTAGCCGACGTAGCCGGGCGGCGCGCCGACGAGGCGCGAGACGGAGTGCTTCTCCATGTACTCGCTCATGTCGATGCGCACCATCGCCCGCTCGGAGTCGAACAGGAACTCGGCGAGCGCCTTGGCGAGCTCGGTCTTGCCGACACCCGTCGGGCCGAGGAAGATGAACGAGCCGATCGGGCGGTCGGGGTCGCCCAGGCCGGCGCGCGAGCGGCGGATCGCGTTTGCGACGGCCGTCACCGCCTCCTCTTGGCCGATCACGCGCTGGTGCAGGCGGCTCTCCATGTGCACGAGCTTCTCCATCTCGCCCTCGAGCAGGCTGTGCACCGGAATCCCCGTCCACGCGGCGACGACCTCGGCCACGTTCTCGGCGGCGACCTCCTCCTTGAGCATCGGCGAGCCGGCCTGCTGCTCGTCGAGCCGGGCGGCGGCCGCCTCGAGCTCGCGCTCGAGCTGGGGCAGCTCGCCGTAGGTGAGCTCGGCCGCCCGCTGCAGGTCGCCGTCGCGCTGGGCGCGCTCGGCCTCGGAGCGCACCGACTCGATCCGCTCCTTGACGCCGCGGACCCGCTCGATCGACTCCTTCTCGGCCATCCACTCGGCCTCCATGCCGTCGAGCTCCTCGCGCAGGTTCGCGAGGTCCTCCGCGATCGCCTCGCGCCGCTCGACGGCGGCCTGTGCGGTCTCCTTCTCCATCGCGGCCTGCTCGATCTCGAGCTGCACGATCCGGCGGCGGACGGTGTCGATCTCGACCGGCATCGAGTCGATCTCGATCTTCAGCCGCGATGCGGCCTCGTCGATCAGGTCGATCGCCTTGTCGGGCATGAACCGGTCGGTGATGTAGCGGTCGGCCAGCATCGCCGCGGCGACGATCGCGTCGTCGGAGATGCGCACGCCGTGGTGCACCTCGTAGCGCTCCTTCAGGCCGCGCAGGATCGCGATCGTGTCGGGGACGCTCGGCTCGCCGACCAGGATGGGCTGGAAGCGTCGCTCGAGCGCCGCGTCCTTCTCGATGTGCTTGCGGTACTCGTCGAGCGTCGTCGCGCCGATCGCGCGCAGCTCGCCGCGGGCGAGCATCGGCTTCAGCATGTTGGCGGCGTCCACGGCGCCCTCGGCCGCGCCCGCGCCGACGATGGTGTGCAGCTCGTCGATGAAGAGGATGATCTGGCCCTCGCGACGCGCTGATCTCGGCGAGGACGGCCTTCAGCCGCTCCTCGAACTCGCCGCGGTACTTCGAGCCGGCCAGGAGCGAGCCGACGTCGAGCGCCCACACCCGCCGGTCGCGCAGGCTCTCGGGCACGTCGCCCGAGGTGATGCGCTGGGCGAGGCCCTCGACGATCGCCGTCTTGCCGACGCCGGGCTCGCCGATCAGCACCGGGTTGTTCTTCGTGCGGCGGCTGAGCACCTGGATCACGCGGCGCACCTCGCCGTCGCGGCCGATGACGGGGTCGAGCTTGCCGCGCTCGGCGAGCTCGGTCAGGTCGCGGCCGAACTTGGACAGTGCCTCGTAGGTGGCCTCGGCGTCGGGCGAGGTGACCTGGCGGCCGCCGCGCACGTCGGCGATCGCCTTCATGATCGCCGCCCGGTCGAGGCCGGCGGCGTCGGCCAGGGCGAGCAGGAAGTGCTCGACGGCGACGTAGTCGTCCTTGAGGGCGGCCGCCTCGGTGAACGATCGCTCGAGCGCCTCGCGCAGCGACCGGCTCGCGGCCGGCTGCTGCTGGGCGCCCTCGATCCGCGGCAGCGCTGCGAGCCGCGCCTCGGTGGCGGAGCGCACCTCGCCCGGGTTCGCGCCCGACTTCTCGAGGATGCGGGGCGCGACGCCGCCGCTCTGGTCGAGCAGCGCGAGCAGGAGGTGGTCGGGGGTCAGCTCGGGGTTGCCCCGGGTGATCGCGTCGCCCTGGGCGGATGAGAAGGCCTCCTGGGCCTTGATTGTCAGCTTCTGAAAGTCCATGGCACCGGTGGTTTGGGGGTTTGATAATGGACGAGGTCGCGACGGTAGCTTCGGTGTACGCGGTCGAGCTCGCGGCGGAGCTCGTCCGACGCGGCGGCGAGCTGGGCGCGCAGGGAGGTGACCTCACCGGCCAGCCGCTCCATCGCGTCCTCGAGGTCGAGTACGCGCATCGCGCCGGCCAGGTTTATGCCGACCTCGCCCGTGAGCATGCCGATCTTGCGCAGCCGCTCGACGTCGCGATCGGAGTAGCGGCGCGTGCCGCCGGGGGTGCGGCGCGGGCGCACGAGGCCCTTGGCCTCATAGCCGCGCAGCGTCTGCGGATGCATGCCCGCGAGCTCGGCCGCAACCGAGATCGAGTAGCGGGGATGGTCGTCAGGCGGCCGCATCCGCTCAGCCCGCCTTCTCAACGAACAGCTTCTGGCGGGGATCGCCGTGGTTTGCCTGCTGGATCTCCTGCAGATGCTCGAGCGCCTCGCGCTCCTGCTTGGAGATCTTCGAGGGCACGGCGATGCGCAGCCGGGCGAGCAGGTCGCCGTTGCCGCCGCCGTTCAGCTTCGGGGCGCCGCGGCCCTTGACGCGCAGGGTCTTGCCGTCGGTCGAGCCGGCGGGCACCTTCACCCGCACCGTCTTTCCGTCGGGCGTCGGCAGCTCGACCTGCTCGCCGATCGCCGCCTCGGCGAACGTCACCGGCACGTCCAGCACGAGGTCGTCGCCGCTGCGGGTGAAGAGCGGGCTCGCGGTCACCCGGGTGACCACGAACAGGTCGCCGGGCTCGCCGCCGCGCGGCGCCGCCTCGCCCTTGCCCTTGACCTTGATGCGGGTGCCGTCCCTCACTCCGGGCGGGATCCGCACCTGGTACGTCCGCGTCGAACGCACCCGGCCGGAGCCGTGGCAGGTCGGGCAGGGGTTCTCGATCACGGTCCCCGCCCCGCCGCAGCGCTGGCACGGCTGGTTGATCGAGAAGAAGCCCTGGCTCTCGGACGTCACGCCGCGGCCCTTGCAGATCGGGCAGATCGACGGCGCCGTGCCGGCGGCCGCGCCCGAGCCGTGACAGGTCGGGCAGGCGTTGGCCTTGTCGACCGGCACCCGCACGGTGACGCCGGCGAGCGCGTCTGCGAACGACAGGCTCACCTGCGCCTCGACGTCGGCGCCGCGGCGCGGCCCCGTGGGCTGGCCTCGGGTGCCGCGGTTGAAGAGGCCGCCGAACAGGTCGCCGAGATCGAAGGCCTGGGCGCCGCCGAAGTCAGGCCCCGGGAACGGGCTGCCCCCGCCGCCGGGCCGGAACGAGCGGCCGAAGCTGTCGTACTGCTTGCGCCGCTCGGGATCCGACAGCGTGTCGTAGGCCTCGCCGATCTGCTTGAACCGCTCCTCGGCCTGCGTGTCGCCGGGGTTGCGGTCGGGGTGGTAGCGGCGGGCCAGCTTGCGGTAGGCCTTCTTGATCTCGTCCGCGCTCGCGCCCTTCGCGACGCCGAGCGTCTCGTAGTAGTCGGCCACGCTAGTGCTCCGTCCCAGAGGTTCCGGGATGCTCGGGCGAGCGAAAATCGAGCATGGCAAGGACGCAGGGAGACCCGATATCGGGAATATCGGGACGACCGAGGACGCAGCCAGGCGACGATTTGCAGCCATCCGAGCGCATGAGACTTCTGGGATGGAGCACTTACTCCCCGCCCTCCTTGGCGGGAGGGCCGCTCGAGACGACCACGCGGGCCGCCCGAACGACGCGGTCGCCCAGGCGGTAGCCACGCTGCCAGACGGCCGCGATGGCGCCCTCGGGATGCTCCGACGGCTGGTGGGAGAGGGCCTCGTGCATGTGCGGATCGAACGCCTCGCCCGGCTGGGCCTCGATCTCCTCGAGGCCGCGCCGGCGCAGCAGGTCGGCGAGCTGCTGGCGGACGAGGGCGACGCCCTCGGCCACCTGGGCCTCCTCGTGGTGCTCCGAGGCGTCCACCGCGCGCTCGAGGTTGTCGAGCACCGGCAGGAGCTCCGAGACGATCGACTCGGACGAGCGCTGCGTGAGCGTCTGCGCCTCGCGCGCGACCCGCTTGCGGTAGTTGTCGAAGTCGGCCGCGAGGCGGCGCAGGTCGTTCAGATACTCCTCCGCCCTGCGCCGCGCCTCGCCGAGCTCCGACTCGAGCTCGCCGGCCTCGAACTCGACCGACTCGTCGGCCGCCGAGGCGGGCGAGCTCTTGTGCGGATCAGCCATTACGCCCGGTCTCCGCTCTCGTCGACGACCTCGGCGTCGACGATCTCCTCGTCGCCGGCGGCGTCGCCGCCCTGCGCGGCGCCGTCAGCCTGCGCACCCTGGCCCTGCTGGGCCTGCTGCGCCTGCTGGTAGACGACCTCGCCGAGCTTGAACGAGGCCTCGCGCAGCGCCTCGAGCCGCGAGCGGATCTCGCCGGCGTCGTCGCCGTCGAGCGCCTGCCGCACCGCGTCGAGCTTGGTGCGGATGTCGGTCTTCGTCTCGTCGTCGAGCCGGTCCTCGTGCTCCTTGAGCGACTTCTCGGTCGAGTACGCGACCTGCTCGGCCGTGTTCTTGGCTTCGGCCAGGTCCTTCATGCGGCGGTCGTCGTCGGCGTGCGACTCGGCGTCGCGCACCATCTGGTTGACCTCGCTGTCGGACAGGCCGGAGCCGCCCTGGATCTGGATCTTCTGCTCGTTGCCCGAGCCGAGATCCTTCGCCGAGACGTGCATGATCCCGTTGGCGTCGATGTCGAACGTGACCTCGATCTGGGGCACGCCGCGCGGCGACGGCGGGATGCCGACCAGCTGGAACTTGCCGAGCGTCTTGTTGTAGACGGCCATCTCGCGCTCGCCCTGCAGCACGTGGATCTCGACCGACGGCTGCCCGTCCTCGGCGGTGGAGAAGATCTCCGACTTCCGCGTCGGGATGGTGGTGTTGCGCTCGATCAGCTTGGTGAAGACGCCGCCCTTGGTCTCGATCCCCAGCGACAGCGGGGTGACGTCGAGCAGGAGCACGTCCTTGACCTCGCCCTTCAGCACGCCGGCCTGGATGGCCGCGCCGATGGCGACGACCTCGTCCGGGTTGACGCCGCGGTGGGGCTCCCTGCCGATCAGGTCCTTGACCTTCTCCTGCACGGCGGGCATGCGGGTCATGCCGCCGACCAGGATCACCTGGTGCACGTCGGACGCCGACAGGCCGGCGTCGGCAAGCGCCTGCTTGGTCGGGCCGACCGTGCGCTCGATCAGGTCGTGCGTGAGCTCGGTCAGCTTCGCCCGCGACAGGGTCGTGTCGAGGTGCTTGGGGCCATCCGAGTCCGCCGTGATGAACGGCAGGTTGATGTTCGTCGACTGCGTCGTCGAGAGCTCGATCTTGGCCTTCTCGGCAGCCTCGTAGAGCCGCTGCAGCGCCATCGGGTCCTTGCTCAGGTCGATGCCCTGGTCGCGCTTGAACTCGGCCGCGAGCCAGTCGACCACGGTCTTGTCGAAGTTGTCGCCGCCGAGGTGGTTGTCGCCCGAGGTCGCCTTGACCTCGAACACGCCCTCGCCGAGCTCGAGCACCGACACGTCGAACGTGCCGCCGCCGAGGTCGAAGACGAGGATCGTCTGGTCGCCCTCCTTGTCGACGCCGTAGGCGAGCGAGGCGGCGGTGGGCTCGTTGATGATCCGCAGCACCTCGAGGCCGGCGATCTTGCCGGCGTCCTTGGTGGCGTTGCGCTGGGCGTCGTTGAAGTACGCGGGCACCGTGATGACGGCCTCGCTGACGGTCTCGCCCAGATAGGCCTCGGCGTCGGCCTTGAGCTTCTGCAGGATCATGGCCGAGATCTCCGGCGGCGGGATGATCTTGTCGCCGGCCTTGACGCGGGCGTCGCCGTTCGGGCCTGCGGCGACCTCGTACGGCACGATCTTCTGCTCCTCGGACACCTCGGAGGCCTTGCGGCCCATGAAGCGCTTGATCGAGAAGATGGTGTTCTTCGGGTTGGTGACCGCCTGGCGCTTGGCCGGTGTGCCGACCAGGCGCTGGCCGTCCTTGGTGAAGGCGACGACCGACGGGGTGGTGCGACCACCCTCGGCGTTGGGGATGACAGTGGGCTCGCCGCCCTCCATCACCGCCATGCACGAGTTGGTCGTCCCGAGGTCGATGCCGATCACTCTTGCCATGCGTGTGACTCCTTGCGTTGGTTACACGAAGTAAATCTATGTCGATATATAGCAGATTTACTGCGGCGCCCGCAAGCACATCTTAAACCGAGGATTGATCCCGCCCGAACGGACAGCGGTCGAGGAGCACGCAGTCGCCGCAGCGCGGCCGCAGCGCCCGGCAGGTCTCGCGTCCGTGGGCGATCAGGAGCAGGTGCGCCTCGAGCATGCGCTCGTCGGGTACGAGCGCCGTGAGGAACGCGTGCGCCGGGCCCGCCGCCATCCCCGGCGGGATCAGCCCCAGCCGGCCGGCGATCCGGTGGACGTGGGTGTCGACCGGCATCACCGGCACGCCCAGGCTGAAGAGCAGCACGCAGCTTGCGGTCTTCGGCCCCACCCCGGGCAGCTCCTCGAGCCGCGCGGCCGCCTCGGCGGGGTCGAGCTCGCCGGCCCAGTCGAGCCGCGGCGGGCCGTCGTCGGACAGCGCGCGCAGCACCGCCTGGATGCGCGGCGCCTTCTGCGCGGCCAGGCCGCCGGGCCGCAGCACCCGCTCGAGCTCGGCCGGATCGGCGTCGCGCACCTGCGCCCATGTGGGGAACCGTGCCCGCATGGCTGCATAGGCACGCTCGCAGTTTCGGTCGCTCGTGTTCTGCGACAGGATCGTCAGCACGAGCTCGTCGAGCGGCGGCAGTGCCCGCCGCGGCCCGGGCGGGCCGTAGCGTGCGCGCAGCAGGTCGAGGATGCGGTCGATCATCGGTGTGCGAAAGCCTACGCACGGGTAGGCTGCATACGTGGATCCCGTTCTCGACACCCGCGGCCGTCCGCTGCGCGACCTGCGTATCTCGGTCACCGACCGGTGCGACTTCCGCTGCGTCTACTGCATGCCGAAGGAGGTGTTCGGGCACGACTTCGAGTTCCTGCGCCGCTCCCAGCTGCTCAGCTTCGAGGAGATCACCCGTCTCGCGCGCCTGTTCGCCGGCGCCGGCGTGCGCAAGCTGCGGCTGACCGGCGGCGAGCCGCTGCTGCGGCGCGAGCTCGAGCGGCTGGTCGAGATGCTGGCCGCGATCGACGGCATCGAGGACATCGCCCTGACGACCAACGGCAGTCTGCTCGCGCGCAAGGCGCAGACGCTGCGCGACGCCGGCCTGCGCCGCGTGACCGTGAGCCTCGACTCGCTCGACGACGCCGTGTTCGGATCGGTGAACGACGTCGGCGCGCCCGTCGCGCGCGTGCTCGAGGGCATCGAGGCGGCCGCCGCGGCCGGCCTCGGGCCGGTCAAGGTGAACATGGTCGTCAAGCGGGGCGTGAACGACGCGAGCGTGCTCGACATGGCCCGCCACTTCCGCGGCACCGGCCACATCCTGCGCCTGATCGAGTTCATGGACGTCGGCGCGACGAACGGCTGGCGCCTGGACGACGTCGTCCCCGCGGCCGAGCTGGTCGAGACGATCGGGGCGGAGTGGCCGCTCGAGCCGCTCGCGCCCGCCTATCCGGGCGAGGTGGCCAACCGCTACCGCTACGTCGACGGCGGCGGCGAGGTCGGCATGATCGCGTCGGTCACGCAGCCCTTCTGCGGCGGCTGCACGCGCGCTCGCCTCTCGGCGGACGGACGCCTGTACACCTGCCTCTTCGCGAACGTCGGACGCGACCTGCGCGGGCAGCTGCGGGCGGGCGCGACCGACGCCGACCTGGCGGCGCTGATCGGCCGCATCTGGGGCCGCCGCGGCGACCGCTACTCCGAGCTTCGAACGGCCGAGACGGCGGCCGCGCCCAAGGTCGAGATGTCCTACATCGGCGGTTGACGCCGGGGGCTCCCGGGGAATGATCCCGGCGGAGCCGGCGTTTGAGTGCTCATGGGACGACCGCAGGCTGCGGTAGCATGAACGGTCTTATGGACGCTGTTGCGACATCAGCGGGACGCGGCGTGCGCGCGCGCCTGACCGGATTCCTGCCCAAGGGGTGGCGGGACTTCGGCATCCAGCTCTTCCTGTTCACCCTGGTGGACATCGCCTACGAGCTCACGCGCGGCCTGTCCGAGGGCAGCGTCCTGCCCGCGTTCGCCCACGCCCGCGACGTCGTCTCGCTCGAGCGGTCGCTCGGCGTGTTCACCGAGCTCGACGTCCAGCACTGGGCGCTGCGGCGGCACTGGGCGCTCGACATCGCCGACTTCACGTACTTCCACGCCCACTTCGTGATCACGGTCGCGTTCATGTTCTGGCTCTACCTGCGCCGCAACCAGCACTACTACTTCATCCGCAATGCGGTGTTCGTCGCCGATGCGATCGCGCTGGTCGGGTTCACCGTGTTCCCGACCGCCCCGCCGCGGATGCTGACCGACCTCGGGTTCACGGACACGCTCGACCGGTACGCGTCGATCTCGAACTACTCCGGCCCCGTCGCAGCCCTGGCGAACCCGTTCGCGGCCGTCCCGAGCATCCACACGTGCTACTCGCTCATCATCGGCGTGACCTGCTTCTTCCTCGTCCGCCACCGGGCGCTGGGCTTCACGTGGCTCTTCTACCCGGTCCTGATCGTCTTCTCGATCGTGGCGACGGGCAACCACTTCTGGACGGATGCCTTCCTGGGCGCCTGCCTGGCGTGCGTGGCGCTCGGCTCGGCCTGGCTGATCGAGCGCTGGCGGCCCACGCTGCCGCACTCGGCGCGTGTGCGGATGCGGCTCGAGTCACAGCCGCACCCTGCCACAGCGGTCACCGCAAGATAGCGCCCGTGGTATAGTGCGGGGGATGAGCACTGTGCTCGCCCGCATCAAGACCGGCTACACGAACGGCGGCCGCGGCCTCGGAATGGCTCTCATGGGCCGGTTCCGGTCGCTCCCGTTCACGCCGAACCAGGTCACCGTGGCCGGGCTCTCGCTGAACGCGGTCACCGGTGTGCTGATCTACGAGCACCGGTTCGTGTGGGCGACGGTCGCCTTCATCGCCGGCAGCGTCCTGGACATCCTGGACGGCGCGCTCGCACGGTCGCACGGCAAGCTGACCCAGTTCGGCAGCTTCCTCGATTCGACCACCGACCGTATCTCGGAGGGCTTCGTGCTCGGCGCGATCGCCCTCGTGCTGTCGCGGCAGGGCCACGAAGCGGCGCTCGCGAGCGTCTTCGTCGCCCTGGTCGGATCGTTCCTGGTCAGCTACACGCGGGCCAAGGCCGAGGCGCTCGGCCTGTCCGGCACGGTCGGCCTCATGGGCCGCGCCGAGCGGATCGTGCTCGTCGCGATCGCGCTGCCGTTCGCCGGCCGCGGGTCGCTGCCCTATGCCATGTACCTGCTGGCGGCGCTCACCGCGTTCACGGTGTTCCAGCGGGTGAATCATGTTCGCACGCAACTCGACGGAGGGGAATAGCCATGGCCGACAAGGCCCAGGAAAACGGCAACAGCAACGGACACCACAAGGGATCCGGGAAGGTGCGCGTCGCCGTCGTCGGCGTCGGCAACTGCGCATCGGCGCTCGTTCAGGGCGTCAACTACTACCACGACGCGAAGCCGAACGAGTTCGTCCCCGGCCTGATGCACGTCGATCTCGGCGGCTACCACATCTCCGACATCGAGTTCTCGGCCGCGTTCGACATCGATGCCGACAAGGTCGGGTACGACCTGGGCGAGGCCATCGGCCGCGGCCAGAACAACACGGTGAAGTTCTGCGAGGTGCCGAAGATGGACGTCCCCGTCCAGCGCGGGATGACCCATGACGGCCTCGGCAAGTACCTGTCCACCGTCATCAAGAAGTCGCCGGGCGAGACCGCCGACGTCGTCCAGGTGCTGAAGGACACGAAGACCGACGTCGTCGTGTCGTACCTGCCCGTCGGCTCCGAGCAGGCCACCAAGTGGTACGTCGAGCAGGTGCTGCAGGCGGGCTGCGCCTTCGTGAACTGCGTGCCCGTGTTCATCGCCCGCGAGCCGTACTGGCAGCGCCGCTTCGAGCAGCGCGGCCTGCCGATCGTCGGCGACGACATCAAGTCGCAGGTCGGCGCGACCATCGTCCACCGCCAACTGACGCGCCTGTTCGCCGATCGCGGCGTGCGCCTCGAGCGCACGCACCAGCTGAACGTCGGCGGCAACACCGACTTCATGAACATGCTCGAGCGCGAGCGGCTCGAGTCGAAGAAGATCTCCAAGACGAACGCCGTCACCTCGCAGCTCGACTACGACATCGGCGCGCGCAACGTGCACATCGGCCCGAGCGACTACGTCCAGTGGCTCGACGACCGCAAGTGGGCGTACATCCGGATGGAGGGCCGCAGCTTCGGCGACGTCCCCCTGAACATCGAGATGAAGCTCGAGGTGGTCGACTCGCCCAACTCGGCCGGCATCGTGATCGACGCGGTCCGCTGCGCCAAGCTCGGCCTCGACAACGGCCTCTCCGGGGCGCTCGAGTGGCCGAGCGCGTACTTCATGAAGTCGCCGCCGGTGCAGCACCACGACGACGAGTGCCGCGATCAGGTCGAGAAGTTCATCTCGAAGTACCGCCCGCAGGCGCCCAAGAAGGCGCGGGAGCGTGCCGCCACAGAGGCATAGGTGAACGAGCTGAAGCTGTGCCTGGCGTCCCCGTACGCGCTTGCCGGCGCCCATCCGGTGGCCGAGCACGTGCGCGGGGTCGCCACGGCGCTCGCGGAGCGCGGGCACCGGGTGACGGTGCTCGCGCCGAGCTCGTCCACGCGGGCGCTGCGCAGCGGCCGGCGGCGGCTGCGGGCACTCGACTCGGGTGACGCCGAGGCGCTGATCGCGCTCGACGGCGAGCCGCTCCAGGTGGCGGTGGCACCGGGCGTGCCGCTGCGCCAGCGCGGACGCCGGCGCGGCGCGGGCATCCCCGTCGCCGCCAGGGCGAACGTGGCCCTGGCCGTGGGTCAGGGCGGCTTCGACATCGTCCACGCCTTCGAGCCGGTGCTGCCGGGCGTGGCCACATCGGCGCTGCGCCACTCGCCGGGGCTGACGGTCGCCACCTTCCACGCACCCGACCGTGCGCTGCACTACCCCGTGCGCGGCGGGACGCTCGACCGCTACCGCGCCCGCATCGACGCCCTTATCGGGACGTCAGCGGCCGCCGTCGCCCAGGCAAACGCGATCTACCCCGGCGAGTACACGATCATCCCCGAGGGCATCGGATCCGTTTTCGCGCCCGGCACGAAGACCGGCAGGCGGATCGCCGTCGAGTGGCACGCCGAGGGCCGTGCCGTCGTGCGCGCGCTCGTCAAGCTGGCCGCATCCACGCCCGACGTCGAGCTCGTGCTCGTCTGGAGCCGCCGCAGCCGCCGGCCGCTGCGGCCGTTCGTGCCGGCCCAGGCCCGCGGCCGGGTCCACACCACGAGCCCCGAGGACGCCGAGGGCCGCGCCGCGGTGCTGCGCGACGTCGACGTGTTCGTCGCGAGCGAGGGCGGAGACCCGTCGCTCGCATGGGAGGCACGCGCCTGCGGCTGCGCCGTCGTCGCGCCGCTTGCCCCCGGCTCGCTCGAGCTCGACGCCCCCGGGCTCGGATTCGCCGTCGACCAGCCGGCGCTCGCCGCCGCGGCGACGGCACGGCTGATCGACGATGCCGGCCTGCGCGCAGAGCAGGCCGAGCAGGGCCGCGCCGCAGCGGCGACGCGCACATACGCCGCCGTCGCCGGGCAGATCGAGGCCGTCTACGCGCGCCTCGGCTCCCACCGGCGGGCGCACCGGCGCCCGGCGCTCGCAGGCCGCCCGACCATCTCGGCCGACCTGCACATGCACACGAGCCACTCCTACGACTGCGCGACCGATCCGGAGGCGCTCGTCGACCACTGCATCGAGCAGGGCCTCGGAGCGATCGCCGTCACCGACCACAACGAGATCTCCGGCGCGCTCGAGGCCGCGTCGCTGGGCAAGCCGATCACCGTGATCGTGGGCGAGGAGGTCAAGACCGCGCAGGGCGAGGTCATCGGCCTCTTCCTGACCGAGCGGATCGAGCCGGGCCTGAGCATGGGCGACACGATCGCCGCCATCCAGGAGCAGGGCGGCCTGGTCTACATGCCCCACCCGTTCGACCGCCTGCACACGATCCCCGACGCCCCCACGCTCCTGCGCCACCTCGACGCGATCGACATCCTCGAGGTCTACAACTCGCGCCTCCTGTTCGACAGCTTCAACGACGACGCGATGCGGTTCGCGGCCAAGTACAACCTGATCCAGTCGGCGGGCTCCGACGCCCACGTGCTGCCCGGGATCGGCACCGCGATCAATCGCATCCCCGCATTCGAGGGGCCCGAGGAGTTCCTTCTGGCCATGCGTCAGAACGAGATCGTGCGCCGCCCGAAGAGCCTGCTGTATCTTCAGGGGCTCAAGTGGGTGCAAAGCGTGGCCAGGTAGAAGCAAAGGCATCGGGCGCCGACCGCCGAATAGGGCGATTGGTGACCGTGGCCGACGACGAGATCTACGAGCGATACCAGGCCAAGGCGATCGACGAGACCAACGCGCTCGGTCATGACATCGCCGAGTGGCTCGGCGAACGCCATCCCGGCGCCGCGCCCGTGCTCGGCACCGGCCACCCGCTGGCCGACATCGTCCTCGTCAAGCACCGCCCGATGCCGGCCGAGGTGCAGGAGGGCGTGGCGTTCTTCGGCCGCGCGGGCCAGGCGATCCTGAAAAGCCTGCAGCGGCTGCGGATCGACCCCCTGATGCTGTACGGGACGGCGTGCCTGAAGGCCGCGATCGACCCGGATCCGGAGGATCTCGAGCAGGCCCGCGGCTGGCTCACGCGCGAGCTCCACATCACGCAGCCCCGGATCGTGGTCACCCTCGGCGGCGAGGCGCGGGAGTTCCTCGACTCGATCGCCTTCCCGCTGTCGGTCCCGTGCGGCGAGACGATCGGCGAGATCTGCCGCTTCACCCCCACGATCGAGACGCTCTCGGTGCCCGACATCGACCGCTGCCTCGACGACTCGGCCTCGAAGCAGGCCTTCTGGGACGCGTTCAAGGTGCTCGGCACCTGGTACGAGAACCTCCCGCCCTACTAGTCAACGACGCGGCTCGAGATGGAGCAGTGCCGGGGACAGTCCCCGGTTTTCGGCCATACTGCGGCGGATGGCGGAGCGGCACATCGTGGCGATGGGTGGCGGCGGGTTCCTGCAGGAGACCCCATCGCTCATGGACGACTTCATCCTCAGCCTCACCGGGCGCGACGAGCCGCGCGTCTGCTATCTCGGCCAGGCGATGGGCGACGAGCCGGGCAACATCGCCCGCTTCCACCGCGCGTTCCCGCCCGGCCGCGCGCGGGCGACGCACCTCAACCTGTTCTCGCGCGACGAGACCGATCCGCGCGCCCACCTGCTCGCCCAGGACGTCATCTACGTCGGGGGCGGCAACACCGTGAACATGCTCGCCGTCTGGCGTGCGCACCGCGTCGACGCGGCGCTGCGCGAGGCCTGGGAGGCGGGGGTCGTCCTGTGCGGGATGAGCGCCGGGTCGCTGTGCTGGTTCGAGTGCGGCGTCACCGACTCCTACGGGCCGCTGCGGCCGATCGGCGACGGGCTCGGCCTCCTGCCGGGCAGCAACTGCCCCCACTACGACAGCGAGGAGTCGCGCCGGCCGACGTACACGCAGGCGGTGGCGGAGGGCTTCCCCGCCGGGTACGCCACCGACGACCTCTGCGCCCTGCACTTCGTCGGCACCGACCTCGCCGAGGCGGTCGGCTCGCACGCGGCCGCCCGCGCGTTCCGCGTCGAGCGGGGGCCGGACGGCGCCGTCGAGACGCCGCTTGCGGTGCGATACCTGGGCGCGTGAACCGCCTGGCGATCGCGAGCCTGGCCGCGCTGGGAGCGGTCAACCTGGCCGCGCCGCACCTGCCCGACCCCGGCCGGTGGCCCCAGATCGCGGCGCTCGCGGTGATCTCGTTCCCGCTCGCCACGCTCGTGGTGCTCGCTCTCGCCCCGGTCGGGTCGTCTGCGCGCCGGCTCCTGATCGTGGCGGCGGTCGCCGTCGCCGCGACCGCGGTGCTGATCGCCGCCGGACTCGAGGGGACCCCGGCCACGCTGGCGAAGCTCGTCGCGGCGGCGTGCTTGGGGATCGCGCTCGCCCGCCTGCTCCAGACCGCGGCCGAGATGGTCGCGATTGCGGTGCTCGTCGCCGCCGTCGACGCCTATAGCGTTGCGGCCGGCCCGACGCATGCGATCGTCCTGCACCACCAGCAGGTGCTCGGCGCGTTCACGCTCGCGTTCCACCCTCCCGGCAGCTACGGGGTCGCCCAGATCGGAGCGAGCGACTTCATCTTCTTCGCGCTCTTCACCGCCGCCGCGGGCCGGCTCGCGCTGCGCGTGGTGCCGACGTGGGCGGCGATGACGGCCTCGCTCGGCGCGACCATGGCGCTCTCCTACCAGTTCGATGCCGCCCTGCCGGCGCTGCCGCTGCTCTCGCTCGCGTTCATCGGCACCAACGCCGACGTGCTGCTCGCGCATGTGCGGGGGACGCGCGGCTCACCCGAACGGGAGAGCGGAGCCGGGGGGTGAGCTGCCGATGTCGGAAGGATGCGTTCCCGGCGGCTCCGAACTCTGCTCCTGCTCGGCGCGTGCGTGCTCGCAGCCGCGATCGGCGCCGCGCCGGCGGCGGCAGCTGCGCCGGCGACCGTCGCCGACACGCAGCCGGCCTGGGCTGACGCCGCCAACCTCTCCGGGGCCGCTGCGGGCGGCGACCGGATGGTGTTCTCGGTCTGGCTCGGCTGGCGCAACACGTCCGACCTCGACCGCACCCTGGCGGATCTCTACGACCCGGGGTCGCCGGGCTACCACCGCTGGCTCACGCCCGATCGGTTCCACGCCCGCTACTCGCCGGCACCGGCCCAGGTCGCCGCGGTGCGCTCGTGGCTCACCGATGCCGGCTTCCGGATCGTCGACGTGCCCGGAAACCGCCTGTTCGTGACTGCTTCGGGCACGGTGGCCCAGGTCGAGAGCACGTTCGACGTCGCCGAGAACATGTACCGGATCGACGGCACGACGGTCCGCGCGCCGGACGCCGACCCGTCCGTTCCGCAGGGCATCGCGCCGTACGTGCGCGCAATCACGGGCCTGGACGGCTCGCTCGCGCTCGCGACGCCGGAGCACAGCTCGCCCGCGCCGCCGCCGCCCGCCGGCACGTCGGTCGGCCCGTGCTCCCGCTACTGGAGCGAGCGGACGTCGAGCGTGTTCACGAACCCCTATGCGCCGGGCACGCCGCTGCCGTGGCTGATCTGCGGCTACACGCCGGCCCAGATCGACTCCGCTTACGGCGTCAGCCCGCTGCGCCGCTTCGGCCTGGACGGCCGCGGGCAGACGATCGCGATCACCGGCGCCTTCTTCTCCCCGACGATCCAGGAGGACGCAAACAGCTTCTCGCACGAGTTCGGACTGCCACAGCTCGGGCCGTGGAACTACCGCCAGGTCGTCGCTCCCGGCACGTCGCGCTATCCGCAGGATCCGGCCGAGACGCAGAGCTGGTACATCGAGCAGGCGCTCGACGTCGAGTGGACGCACGCCGTCGCCCCCGGCGCGCGGATCGTCTACGTCGGCGCCGCCAACGACGCGGGCGGCCTCGACCAGGCCGTGAACGAGGTCGTCGACCACCACCTCGCAAACATCGTCTCGAACAGCTGGGGACTGCCGGAGTCGCTCGCCCCGCGGGGCGAGATCCTGGCGATGAACGGCGTCTTCGAGCAGGCCGCCGCGGAAGGCATCGGCGTCTACTTCGCCTCGGGCGACGACGGCGACAACCGCCTCGCGGCCGGCAGGGTGTCGGCGGGATTCCCCGACTCGAGCCCGTGGGTGACGTCGGTCGGCGGCACGAGCCTTGCCATCGACGCGCACGGCGGCTACGAGTGGGAGGCGGGCTGGGGCACCACGACGACCGACTGGAACGGGACGCGGTGGGCACCCAGGGCGCCCGGCGAGTTCATGTACGGATCCGGCGGCGGGCCGAGCCACGTGTTCACGATGCCGTCCTACCAGGTGGGCGTCGTGCCCTCGGCGCTCGCGACGTGGCACGGCGTCGCCCGCCGCACCGAGCCGGACATCGCGATGGACGCCGACCCGCAGACGGGCGTCACGTTCGCCCAGACGTACGTCGAGCCCAACGGCCGCCGCCGCATCATCGACTCCTGGATCGGCGGCACAAGCCTGGCCGCGCCCCTCGCCGCGGGGGTGATGGCGCTGGCGGATCAGCTGAGCGGCCACCCGCACGGGTTCGTGAACCCGGCCCTCTACGGGCTTGCCGGCACCCCCGCCCTGCACGACGTCACCGGCGGCCGCCGCACGCTCGCCGTGCTGCGAAACGCGCTCCAGCCGGACGGCTCGATCGTCACCCATCTGCGCTCGCTCGACCGCGACAGCTCCCTCGCCGCCGCCCCCGGCTGGGACCCCGTGACCGGGCTCGGCTCGTTCAACGTGCCGTACCTGCTGGCGGCGCTCAGATGATCTAGGCTGAATTTCTGCGCGTCTGCTCCCTGCTCCCAAGCGCCACCGAGATCGTCGCCGCCCTCGGCTGCGCCGACCTCCTCGTCGGGCGCTCGGCCGAGTGCGACCATCCGCCGGAGGTCGGATCGCTGCCGGTCGTCACGGCCGCGCGCATCGACTCGGCCACGCTGCGCGGGCGCGACATCGACGCCGCGGTGCGCGCCGCCGTCTTCGACGGCCGGCCGCTCTACGCGCTCGACGAGGAGCTGATCCGCCGGCTCGCCCCCGACCTCGTCATCACCCAGGATCTGTGCCACGTCTGCGCCGTCTCGAGCGACGAGGTGAGCCGCGTGCACAGCCTCGACGCCGAGGTGCTCGCGCTCGACCCGCGCACGCTCGCCGAGGTGGCGGAGTCGGTGCGGACGGTGGCCCGCCGGCTGGGCGTACCGCAGCGCGGCGACGAGGTCGCGGGCGCGATGGAGGCGCGGATCGCAGCCATGCGCCGGGCCGTCGCGGAGACGCCGCCGGTGCGCGTGTTCGTCGCCGAGTGGCTCGATCCGCCGTTCGCGGCCGGCCACTGGCTGCCGGAGATGGTCGCGGCGGCAGGTGGAGTCGAGGTGCTCGGCAAGGCCGGCCTGCCCTCATATCCGACCACCTGGGACGCGGTCGCCGCGGCCGGGCCGAAGCTGATCGTGGCGGCGGCCTGCGGATTCGACGCCGTCCGGATCGCCGCCGAGGCCGCGGGCATGGCGCTGCCGTGCAGGGCCATCGCGGTGGACGCGAATGCGCACTACTCCCGCCCGGCGCCGCGGCTGGCCGAGGGAGTCGCGCAGCTCGCCCACCTCATGCACCCCGGCGCGGCGCCCGATCCCGGCCTGCCCGCGATCGAGATCGAGCCGGCGTGGACGCGGTAGCCGAGCTGCTCTCCGCGCTCGTCGCGATCGACTCGCGCAACCCCGAGCTCGTGCCCGGTGGTCCCGGCGAGGGCGCGGTGGCGGCGTTCGCCGCCGCCTGGCTCGAGCGGGCCGGGCTCGAGGTGCGGCTCGAGGAGGTCGCGCCGGGGCGGCCCAACGTCATTGCCCGGGCGGCCGGAACGGGCGGCGGGCGCTCGCTGCTCCTGAACGCGCACATGGATGTGGTCGGCGTCGACGGCATGGCCGACCCGTTCTCCCCGCGGATCGAGGCCGGCCGGCTGTACGGCCGCGGCGGGTTCGACATGAAGGGCGGGCTGGCCGCGATCATGCTCGCCGGCGCGTGCGCCGTGGACGCCGGCCTCGCCGGGGACGTGATCGTCACCTGCGTCTGCGACGAGGAGTACGCGAGCATCGGCAGCGAGGCGGTCGCCGCGAGCGTGTGGGCCGACGCGGCGATCGTGACCGAGCCGACCGCGCTCGAGATCTGCATCGCCCACAAGGGGTTCCTGTGGCTCGAGGTCGAGACGGCGGGCGTGGCGGCGCACGGGTCGCGCCCCGACCTCGGCGTCGACGCGATCGCCCGTATGGGCGGCGTCCTCACCGGCCTGGAGCGGCTCGCGGCCGACCTGGCCGCGGGGCCCACCCACCCCCTGCTCGGTCCGGGCTCGGTGCACGCGTCGCTGATCGACGGCGGCCGCGAGCTCTCGAGCTATCCCGACCGCTGCCGCCTCGGCCTGGAGCGGCGCACGATCCCCGGCGAGAGCCGCGAGCAGGTCGAGCGCGAGTTGCGCGCGATCGCCGGCGATGCGACCGTGCGGACGACGTTCGAGCGGGCGCCGTTCGAGGTCGATCCCGGCACCGAGATCGTCGCCGCGGTCACCCGGCACGCGGGCGCGGCGCTTCGGCACGACCCGGCCATGGTCGGCTCGACGGCCTGGATGGACGCGGCGGTCTTCGCGGCGGCGGGCATCCCGACGGTCGTCTTCGGCCCCGGCGGCGCGGGGGCGCACGCGACCGAGGAATGGGTCGACCTCGCGTCGGTCGCGACCTGCGCCGACGTGCTGCACGCCGTCGCCCGCGACTTCTGCGGCATGTAGTCCAAACACTTGACTGTACCGAGAATTGACGATATCATCGGGGCATGGCCGATGCCCCCGCCTGGTACGACGATGTGGTGCTGCCCGTGCTGATCCGCGGCGCCCGCCAGGCGTACGGCACGGAGATCCGGACAGCCCTGGCAGAGGTCGGCTGCGACGACATGCCGCGAAACGGCAGCTATATCGTCGGCTGGATCGCCCGCAGCGGCCCCACGCCGCTGAGCACGCTGATCGGCGACCTCGGCGTGTCCAAGCAGGCGGCCGGCCAGCTCGTCGACACCCTCGTCCTCCGGGGCTACGTCGATCGCACGACCGACGCCGACGACCGGCGCCGGGTGATCGTGACGCTGACCGAGCGGGGGCAGCTGGCAGCGTCTGCCGGTGCCGCCGCCGTCGCGGATGTCGACGCCGACCTGGCCGCCCGTATCGACGCCGAGAGCATCACCCGCACGCGGGCGACGCTCGCCGCGCTGATCGAGCTCGAGCGGTCGAGGTGAGCACCTAGGTGATCGTCCAGGTGGAGGTCGCCGGGCGCGTGAGCGCGCCGTCGGCGTCGGCGGCCCACACCTCGAACGTGTGCGTTCCGATCGCGAGGCCCGTGTAGAGCGTCGGCGACGTGCAGGCGGCGACGGCGCCGGCGTCGATGCGGCAGCTGAAGCTCCCGAAGCTGGGGTGCGTGAACGTGAACGACGCGGTCGTCGCGGTCGAGGACGCCGGCGGGTAGGCGGTGATCGCCGGCGGCGTGGTCACGACCTTGACGGGCGTGCTCGTGCTCGTCGCGCCGGTCCAGCCGTTTATCCGCGCCGTCACCGAGTACGACGCTCCGCCGTCGGGCACGCCGCTCAGCGTGCACCGGCCCGCGGCGGTGGTGCAGACGTCCACGACCGTGGCGCCGATGCGGCGGTGCACCACGTAGGTCAGGGTCACCCCCGCGGGTACGGGCAGGAGCGACCACGTGACGTCGAAGGACGTCGCGGCCACGTCGCCGTGCACCGACGTGTCGATGCCGCCGGGGCGTCCCACGGCGCCGGTGGCGGCCGATCCCTGCCCCGCTCCGGGGGCCGACCAGTACGCGTCGGCGGTGCCCGCGGCGATCCCGGCGGCCACGAGGGCGAGCAGGGCTGCGCCGAGCCGGCGCCCCTTCATGGCGCCGCCTTCAGGTAGACGACCACCGCCAGCCCCTGGCACGTGGCCGGAGCGCTCGTCGCCATCGCGAGCGAGTCCTGGAGGTCGAGCTGGATGGTGGCGCCTGCGGCGACGTCCCAGCCGGCGCTCGCCGGGACGAAGCTCAGGCCGCACCCTGCGGCGCTGGCCGAGAAGCCCCCGCCGCCCGACGCCGTGTCGAGCACGAGCGACGCCACGTGGACGCGGTAGGGATTCGGGTTCGTGATGGCCGCGGCGATATCGCCGACCGGCGTACCGGTCGGGTAGATCGGGTCGGTCGCCGCGGTGCCGGCGGCGATCGTGACCGGTGAGACCGGCGTCGCGGACGCCGCCGCCGTCCCCGTGCCGGCTCCGGCGCCCGACCAGGCCGCATGGGCGGCCGGCGCGGCGGCGAGCAGGACGAGGGCGGCGCCGGCGAGGGCGAGACGGCGCCTCATCGTGCGCGCCGCCCCGCGGCGGAGTAGACGAGCCGAATGCGCGCGCCGGCGCACCCGTCCTGGTTTGCGGACGTGTCGCGCATCACGAGCCGTGGCCACCGGTCGCGGGGATAGCCGAGCTGGGCGAGCGTGCGGGTCGAGCGCGGCCGAAGCCTGATCGGGTGCCGCAGCCGCAGCGGCCGGATGCGGAAGTTGCTGCGCACCCCGCAGCCGCGCACCGGCGTGCGCCGGATCGAGACGACAACCCGCGTCACGCGCACCGGGAAGCGGCGGCGGTTGGTCAGCGTGACCGCGATCGGAACGGCGCGGCCCGGCGCGAGCGAGCCGGCCGGCCTCCCGGCGACGCCCAGGGCGGGCGGCGCCGGATGGCGGGTGCTGCCGGCCGCGGCTGCCGCGGCCGCGATCGTCGCGCAGGCGCCACCGATCAAGAGCACCGCGGCGCGGCGGCGGATGCGAGGCGGGGCGCTCACGAGCTCGAGAGCACGAGGGTGAGGGCGGCGCCCTTGCAGGCGTCCTGGCTGGCGGCCGTGTCGGCCATCGCGAGCGTGCCGGTGCCGGAGAGGGCGACGCCGGTGGCGCCGGCGGGCACGCGCGTGTTCGAGACGACGTCGGGCATGCTGAAGTCGGCGCCGGAGCAGCCCGCGTGGGCAGCATCGGCGGTGACGCTCTCGAGGTGGATGCGGGTCACGTAGAGGCTCGACGTGCCAGGGTTCTCGGCCGTGAACGAGACGCCGGCCGAGGCGCCGGGCGTGAGCGCGGCCACGGCGACGCCGTGCAGGACGATGGTGCCGTTGGCCGTGGCGACCGTCGCGGTGCCGGTGCCGGAGCCGGTGGTCGTCCAGTAGCCGTAGGCGACGGTCGAGGCGGCGAGGGACGCCGCGACGGCGAGCGCGGCCACGCGCCGCAGGCGCAGGGGGAGGTTCATGATCGGGGGGCTCCTGATCGGATGGATGGGCTCGGCGCGGCCGCGCATGGATGCGCGCGGCCGGCGAGACGAGGATGGCGCCTCTCGGGGAGGCGTGGGAGCGACCGGCGGGGGAAGTCCTGTGTCGATCCCGGCGGCGGGGGCGGAAGCTCTCGGCCGCAGTCGCAGGATGGCGCCGAACCGCGATCGCCGCCATCCCCGCCTCGTCGTATCCGCGCTACCGGTGGGTCACGCCGATGCGCGCCGAAGCAGCGCGACGCACTCGATGTGGGGCGTGTGCGGGAACATGTCGAGCGGCACCACGCGCTCGAGCATGTAGCCGCCGTCGACGAGCTGGCGGGCATTGGGGGCGAAGGTGGTCGGGTTGCACGAGACGTACACGAGCCGCTGCGGCGCGAGCTCGAGCACCCGCCGCACCGCCTTCGGGGTCAGCCCCGACCGCGGCGGGTCGACGAACGCGACGTCCGGGCGGGGCGCCCGCTCGAGCAGCGGGCGGACGCTCATCGCGACATCGCCGGCCAGGAACTCGGCGTTCGCGATCCCGTTTCGCTCGGCGTTCTGGCGCGCGCCCGCGATCGACTCCGCCGAGATCTCGATGCCGTAGACGGCGGCCGCGCCGCGGGCGGCGAGCAACCCGATCGCACCCGCGCCGCAGTAGAGATCCCAGACGATGTCGTCCGGCCGGAGCTCGGCGAGCTCGATCGCGATCGCGTACAGGCGCTCGGCCATGACGGTGTTCGTCTGCATGAACGCGCCCGCGCTCACCCGGAACTCCAGGCCGGCGATGCGCTCGGCGAACCAGTCGCGACCGAGCAGCGTGGACTGCTCGAGGCCCGTCGAGATCTCGGCCACGCCGGGGTTCACGGCGTGGACGACCCCGACGACGGCCGGCGGCAGCAGGCCGGCGAGGCGCTCGACATCGGGAATGTCTCCGGGCGCCGTCACGAGCACCGCCATCAGCTCGCCCGTCCCGCCCCCCTCGCGGACGACCAGATGGCGCAGGAAGCCCGCGCCGGAGCGCTGGTCGTACGCCTGCAGATCCGTCGCGCGCGCCCACTGCACGAATGCCCGCCGCACGTCGTTGCCCGCGTCCGAGGCGATGTGGCAGTGCTCGACGGCGATCAGGCGGTCCCAACGGCCGAGCTGGTGGTAGCCGAGCGCCGGGCCGTCCGGCGTCGCACACCACGAGTACTCGACCTTGTTGCGGTAGCCGTACAGATCGCGCGCGGCCACCATCGGCTCGGGCACGACGCCCTCGAACCCGCCCAGGCGCTCGAGCGCGTCCACCACCTGGGCGTGCTTGTGGCGCACCTGCTCCGAGTAGTCGAGGTCCTGCCAGGCGCAGCCGCCGCAGATCCCGAAGTGCGCACAGCGCGGCTCCACGCGTCCGGGCCCGGGCTCGAGGAGCTCGATCGCCCGCGCCTCGGCGTAGCGGCGCTTGAACTTGGTGACGCGTGCGCGCACGCGGTCGCCGGGAAGCGCGCGGGCCACGAACACCACGAGCTCGCCGTGGCGGGCGACGCCGCGGCCGCCGTAGGCCAGCGAGTCGATGACGAGCTCGATCTCCTGGTCGCGGACGAGGGCGGGCATCGGGTCAGTAGTGTACGGACGGTGACCTCCGTGGACACCTACCGCAGCCGGGTGGACGACATGACGGCGGCGGTGATGGAGGAGCACTACCTGCACTCGGCCGGCCACAAGCCGACGCTCGAGATCGCCCCGATCTACGAGCGCTACGCCGACCTGACGACGCTCGACCAGGCCCGCGCGCTCGCCGCGCAGGACGCGCCGGCCGAGCTGCAGCGGTTCGCCTGCGAGGCGTACATCGGCGACGGCGTGAAGCACCTGAGCGAGCAGGCGGCCAACGCCGAGGCCACGCTCGCCGTCTCGGCCGACGGCGCGGAGATTCCCTACCGCGAGGTGGCGCCCCGGCTCATGAACGAGCCCGACCGCGACACCCGCCGCCGGTTGTACACCGCCCGCGTGGGCGTCACCGCCGAGCACCTGAACCCGGTCTACGAGCGCGCTGCCCAACGCAGCCGCGAGCTCGTCCGCGACCTCGGAGCCGACTCGACCCTCGACCTCTACGAGCACTTCGGCTACGCACCGAGGCAGCTGCACGAGGCGACGAGCGCGTTCCTCGACGCCACCGGCGAGCTCTACCGAAGCGCCGTCGATGCCGCGCTTCGCGAGCGCGTCGGCGTGGCGCTCGCCGACGCCGCGCCGCCCGACCTGGCCCGGCTCTGGCGGGCGCCGGAGTTCGACGCGGCCTTTGCGTCCGACCGGGCCGTGCCTGCGCTCCGCGCGACCCTGCTCGGCCTCGGCATCGACCTCGACGCACAGCGCAACGTCGAGCTCGACATCGACGCCCGGCCGGGCAAGGTGCCGCGGGCGTTCTGCGCGCCGATCCGCGTGCCGGGGCGGGTCATGCTGGTCATGCTGCCGCAGGGCGGCCAGGACGACTACCGGGCGCTCTTCCACGAGGCGGGCCACGCCGAGCACTTCGCCCACGTGCCGGCCGAGCTGCCTGCGGAGGACCGCGTGCTCGGCGACAACGCCGTCACCGAGGGGTTTGCGTTCCTGTTCGAGCACCTGCTGACCGACCCGGTGTGGGCGCGGGCGCAGCTCGGCGGCGGCGACTCCGGCTACACGGCCTTCGCGGCGCTGCAGAAGCTCTTCCTCGTCCGCCGCTACGCGGCGAAGCTGGCCTACGAGCTCGAGCTGCACGCGGGCGCCGATCTCGCGGCGCTGCCGGCCCGCTACGCCGAGCTCCTTGAGGCCGCGACGGGCGTGCCCTACCCGGCCACCGACTACCTCGTCGACGTCGACGACGGCTTCTACTGCACGTGCTACCTGCGGGCGTGGGCGTTCGAGGCCCAGCTCGTCGACCACCTGCGCACCCGGTTCGGGCACGCGTGGTTCGCCGACCCGGCGGCGGGTGCGCTCCTGCGCGAGATGTGGGCGCTCGGCCAGTCGCTGCGGGCCGAGGCGCTGCTGCAGCAGTTCGCCGGCCGTGCCCTGCACTTCGGCGCGCTCGCGGCCGAGGCGCAAGCCGCGCTGACGTGAGCTGCGGCTACCCGCCGCACTGACCGCTCGCGTCGAGCGCCGCGGCGTGGCGGTAGAGGCGCACCATCCGGCGCACGTCATAGGCCGCCGGATCGGACAGGACCGCGGCGTGCCACAGGGAGCGCGCCGTCGACAGGGCCGAGAGCACCGTCGGCTGGGGCGGCGGCGCCGAGACGACCAGGAAGGTGCCGAACCCGTGCACGTCGGCGCCCGCCACCCGCAGGGCCGGCCCGACCGTCCTCGGCAGCGGCACCGACATCATCAGCCACAGCCGCCCGACGGTGCCGTGCTGGTCGAGCCGGTGCACGAGCCGGCAGCCGCGCAGCGAGCCCGCATGCTGCCAGCTCGCGAGCGGCGAGGAATCGGGTGCCGCGAGCACGGCGTAGGCGCCCATCAGCCGCGGGTCCTCGCCCTGCGCGAGCGTGCCCGCCGTCGTCGCGAGCACGTCGGTCGCGTGGAAGTGCCCGGCCATGTAAAGGCTCGCGTTGCGCAGGTCGGCGTTGAAGTCCGCCAGCTCGTTGTGGTCGGCGACCCACCCGGGCGCCAGCAGCGCGGCGGTGATCACGGCCGCGATGAGCGGGCCGGTGCGCGAGCCGATGTGGCGCGCGAGCTCGAGGGCGAGGCCGGCCAGCGCGACGGCGAACCCGGGCAGCAGGAACGACAGGTGCCGCTCGGGCGCGAAATCGCGCGACGAGGCCGTCAGCACCGACAGGAGGATGATCGGCAGCACCAGCCAGACGGCGGCGAAGGCGGCGGCCCGGCGGTTGCGTACCAAAAGCGCGGCGATCCCGAGCGCCGTCGCGACGCCGAGGGCGATCCCGAACGCGATGTGGCCCGAGCCCGACGCAGCGTCAGCGAGCCGGTCCCAGAAGTGCACCGCGCCGACCTTGATCACGGGCGCTCCGGAGCCGACGCCGTACTTGTTCTGCAGCGGCGCATAGAGGTGCCGCAGCAGCAGGAGGGCGACGCCGCCGAGCAGGATCGCCGCGCCGACGGCCACGGCCACGCGGCGCTGGCCCCGCAGGCCGTGCCGCAGCCGCAGGGCGAGCAGGCCCGCCATCACGACGAGCTCCGAGAAGAGCGCGAAGAGGCCGAACGGGTGCGCCGAGACGAGCATCAGCGCCGTCAGCGCGTAGGGCGCGACGTAGCGGGCGCGCCCCGTCCGCACGAGCACGAGCATCAGCCACGCGCTCGCGTACGCCGCGGCGATCATCGCCGTGTAGCCGCGGGCGAACTGGCCCAGGTGGATGGTGATCGGCGACGACGCGGTCACGACCGCGATCACCGCGCCGCCGGCCCGGCCGACCAGCTCGCGGCCGAAGCCGTAGCTGATCGCCACGGCGGCGATGCCGAGGATGGCCGAGGGCAGGCGCAGCCCGAGGATGTCGTGCCGCCACCAGAGCGAGGCGTGCACGAGCAGGTAGTGCAGCGGCGGCCCGTGCCGGTGGTCGACGGCGACGCGCAGCACGTCGAGCGCCGACGCGCGGGAGGCGACGCCGAGCGTGACGCCCTCGTCGTTGTGGAGCGGGCGGAAATCGAGCCCGAACCCGATCACGAGGAAGGCGTAGCCGAGCGTGGCGATGAGCGCCACAAGCGGCGGCCAGCGAGCACGGAGGACACGGCGGGCACCGTCGCGAGTCGGCATCGGCGGGGGATTATCCGCCACCGGCCGCCGCGGCCGCCGGGGATGCCGTCACGCTCGTGGCGACGGTCACCTGCATGCGGCGCGCGTGCCAGCGGTTACCCTTCCCCCATGGCATCCGACCCCGCGCTGGCCGGCCCCGCGGACGCCGCCGGCACCGCCGCGCCCGATGTGACCGTGGTCGTGCCGGTCCTGAACGAGCAGGCGACCGTCGAGCCGCTCTACGACGGCATCGTGACGACGCTCCAGGCGGCGGGGATCCCGGCCGAGGTGATCTTCATCGACGACGGCTCGACCGACGACACGTTTGCGATCCTCGAGCGCCTGCACGCCGCCGATCCGCGGGTGCGGGTGGTCTCGTTCAAGCGCAACTTCGGCCAGCACCCGGCCATGCACGCCGGCATCGCCCGGGCGCGCGGCCGGATTGTCGTGACGATGGACGGCGACCTGCAGAACCAGCCGAGCGACATCCCCCGCCTCGTCGCGGCGATCGAGGCCGGAGCCGACGTCGCCAGCGGCAGGCGCGCGATCCGGCGCGATGCCATGCTGCCGCGGCGGCTGCCCTCGTACATGATCAACCGGATGCTCGGCCGGCTGACCGGCGCCCACCTGAGCGACTTTGGCTGCGCCTTCAACGCCTATCGCCGCGACGCCCTGGAGCCGGTCATGCACCGCATCGGCCGCCAGAAGTTCACGAAGGCGCTCGTGTGCTCGACCGGAGCGAGCGTCGTCGAGGTCGACCTCGACCACCGGGCCCGCGCCGACCGCAGCCGCTACGGCATGGTGAGCCTGGTGAAGCTCGCGCTGCACGTCCTCACCGGCTTCTGGGCACAGCTCGTGCAGTGGCTGGGGGCCGTCCTGGGCGTGATCGGTATCCTTACATCTGTGGGAGTGGGAGTCTGGGGGATCGTCTACTGGATACGACACGACAATTTCCCGGGTCCGCTGCTCCTGGGGGGGCTCGTCCTGTTCGTGCTCGGCTTGCAGGGGTTTCTCATGGCCGTGCTGGGCGAGAACCTGCAGCGCATCCAGCGCGACGTCGAGGGACGACCGCTCTACTACATCGATCGCGAGCTGGGCTAGCCCGGTGAAGGACGGAAGGGAACTGCGGTGAAACGGATACTTGTGACCGGCGGGGCCGGGTTCATCTCGTCGAACATGATCCGCTACCTCCTGAACGAGACGGCGCATGACGTGGTGACGATGGATGCGCTCACGTATGCCGGGAACATGGCCAACCTCGCCGACGTCGTCGGCCACGAACGGCTGAAGTTCATCCACGGCGACATCCGCGACCTGGCCGACGTCACCGCCGCCCTCGAAGGCGTCGACGTGATCGTGAACGCCGCCGCCGAGTCGCACGTGTCCAAGTCGATCGCCGAGGGCGGCTCCGAGTTCGTCACCACCAACGTCGTCGGCACCCAGGTGCTGCTCGACGCCATGCGCGAGCATCCCGTCGAGCGCTTCATCCTGATCTCCTCGTCCGAGGTGTACGGCACCGCCGAGAGCGAGCCGATGACGGAGGACCACGCGCTCAACCCGCGCTCGCCCTACGCCGGCACGAAGGCGGGCGGCGACCGGCTCGCGTACTCGTACTGGTGCACGTACGACCTCCCGATCACGATCATCCGCCCGTTCAACAATTACGGGCCCTACCAGCACGCCGAGAAGGTCATCCCGCGCTTCATCATCCAGGCGCTCTGCGACCGGCCTCTGACGATCCACGGCGACGGCCACGCCAGCCGCGACTGGCTGCACGTGTTCGACACCGCCGAGGCGATCACGACGGCCTGCGAGGTGCCGCTCGAGCAGATCGTGGGCGAGACGATCAACGTCGCCACCGGCGTCGACGAGACGGTCGAGCAGATTGCCGACATGATCCTCGAGATCCTCGGCAAGCCTGTGTCGCTGAAGCGCCACGTCACCGACCGCCCCGGCCAGGTCGACCGCCACATCGGCTCGACCGACAGGGCCGAGCGGCTGCTGGGGTGGAGGTCACGGATCCCCTTCGCCGAGGGGCTCGAGCGAACCATCCGCTGGTATAGCGAGAATCCCGAATGGTGGCAGGCCGTCCTGGCCTCGGAGCAGACGGCACAGGTCGTCTGACGCGCCCCCGCACACTGGTGGTGCTCGGCGGAGGGCCGGCGCAGCGGCACGCGATCGACGCCGCGCGTGCGCTCGGCGTTCGCACGATCGTGTGTGACGCCGACCCGCGCCTCGGCGACGTGCCCGTCTCGAGCGAGGACGCCGACGGCGTGCGCGAGACGGCCCGCGACGCCGACGGCCTGATCGCCCCCGGCACCGACTGGCCCGTGCGGATCGCCGCGACGGCCGCCGAGGAGCTGCACCTCCCCCACCCCGTGTCCGCCGCCGTCGCGATCACGTGCACCGACAAGCTCGCGCAGCGCGCGCGGCTCGCCGCCGCGGGCGTCCCCCAGCCGCGGTGGTCGGCCGATGCGCCCCCGGCCTACCCGTGCGTCGTCAAGGCCGCCGACCGCCAGGGCCAGCGCGCGATGACGATCGTCCGTGACGAGGCGGGCCTGCAGGATGCGGCGCAGCGGGCACGCAGCGGTTCGCGCAGCGGGCGGGTGATCTACGAGGAGTTCGTCCCGGGCCCCGAGGTGACGGTGAACGCGTTCTCGATCGACGGCCGGTTCATGCCGGTGGCCGTCACCGACCGCGTCCACTTCGAGGGCGTCACGGGCGTCGCCCGCCGGCACATCTATCCCGCCGCCGCCGACGGCGCACAGGCCGCGATGGCGGTGGCCGAGGCGGCGGTCGCGGCCGTGGGCATACGGTCGGGGCCCAGCTACGTGCAGCTGATCCTGGCCGAGAACGGGCCGCGCGTCGTCGAGGTCGCGGCCCGGCTGGGCGGCGGGCATGACTCCGAGATCTGCCGCACGGCCGTGGGCGTCGACCTCGCCACCGCGGCTGTCAGGGCGGCGCTCGCAGAGTCGATCGATCCCGAGGCGCTGCGCCCGCATCCCAGCGGCGCCGCCGTGATCGAGTTTCTGGCCGCCCCGCCCGGGGAGCTCGTCGCCGCCACCGGCCCACCCGAGGTGTGCTTCTACGATCCGCGCGGCCACGTCTACGGCGAGCTGCGCATCGCCACCGACCGGGCCGGATACGTGCTTGCAACCGGCCCCGACCGGGCCGCCGCGCTTCACCGCGCCGCCGCCGCCGTCGACGCCGTCAGATTCGAGGTGCGATGACAGCGCCCGCCACCGGCAGGCTCGCGATCGACGGCGGTAGCCCCCTGCGCGCGACGATGCTCGAGTTCTCACCTCCCGTGATCGGGACCGAGGAGATCGAGTCGGTGGTGGCGACGCTGCGCTCGGGATGGCTGACGTCGGGCCCGCGCACCGCCGAGCTCGAGCAGCGCTTCGCCGCGCGCACCGGCGTCGCCCACGCGATCGCGACGTCGTCGTGCACCGAGGCGCTGCACCTCTCGCTCGTCGCGGCCGGCGTCGGCGCCGGCGACGAGGTCGTCACGACCTCCTTCACCTGGCCGGCCACGGTGAACGCGATCCTGCACACCGGCGCGACGCCCGTGTTCGCCGACGTCGATGCGGGCACGCTCGACGTCGATCCCGATGCCATGCGCAGCGCCGTGACCGCGCGAACCCGTGCGCTCCTGCCCGTGCACTTCGCCGGCGGGCCGTGCGACATGGACACGATCACCGCCCTCGCCGCCGAGCACGAGCTGCGCATCATCGAGGACGCCGCCCACGCCGTCGAGGCCGACGTCCGCGGCCGCCGGATCGGCGCGATCGGCGACTTCACCTGCTTCTCGCTGTACGCCACGAAGAGCCTCGCGGGCGGCGAGGGCGGGATCGTGACGACGGCATCGGCCGAGGCGGCCGACCGCCTGCGGCTCCTGCGCGCCCACGGCATCACCCGCGACCCGTGGAAGCGGGCGAGCACCCACATGCTCGGCCACTACGACGTCGTCGAGCCCGGCTTCAAGGCCAACCTGGCCGACCTCCAGGCGGCCGTCGCCCTGCCCAAGATCGACCGCCTCGAGCGCTTCCACGCCCACCGGTCGCAGCTGGTGGCGCGCTACGACGAGGGCATCGCCGATCTCACCGGCATCGAGCCGATCGGCCGCCCGGCCTACGGCCGCCACGCGCACCACCTGTACGTCGTGCGGATCGACCCGGCGCTGGCCGGCGCCGATCGCGACGGCTACGCCGCGGCGCTCATGGCCGAGAACGTCGCCACCGGCCTGCACTTCCTGCCGGTGCACACGCTGACCTGGTATCGCCAGAACCTGCCCGTTCCCGACCTGCCGGTGACCGAGCTCGCCGGGCGGCAGGTGCTCTCGCTCCCGCTCGCAGCCGCCCATACCAATGCGGACATCGACGACGCCGTGGCCGCGGTGCGCAAGGTGCACCACGCCCTGACCCGGTGATGACCAGCCGCCGCACCCGGGTGGCGCTCGAGGCGGTGATCTCGGCGGTCGTGCTCGGGCTGCTCCTGCGCTGGGCCGGGATCCACCAGGTCGCCCATACGCTGCGCGGCACCGATCTGCGCTGGTTCCTGCCCGCGGTGCTCGTGAGCGCGGTGACGGTGCTCGTGATGGCGCTTCGGTGGCAGATGCTGCTCAGCGCCAAGGGGCTCCACATCCCACTGGCCTGGCTCACCCGCACCTACTTCGTCGCCCTGTTCGCGGGCCAGTTCCTGCCGGCTGCGATCGGGGGCGACGCCGTGCGGGTGATCGAGCTCGGCCGCCGCACCGGCGACGCGCCCGAGGCGGTCGCGTCGGTGCTGATCGACCGCCTGGTCGGGCTCGTCTCGCTCGTCGTGCTGGCGGTGTTCGCCGTGCTCGTGAGCGGCGCGGGCCGTCGCCCCGGCGTCATCGCCGCCGAGGCGGCCTTCGGAATCGCCGCCGCCGCCGTGCTCGGCCTGCTGTTCTCGAGCCGGCTGCGCGGCGTGGTCGCGCGCTGGCTCGAGCCGCGTGCGGCCGGCCGCCGGCTCGCCTTCGGCCAGCGCTTCTACGACGCCCTGCACGCCTATCGCGCTCATCGCGGCACCCTGACGGCGGTCGGCGTGCTGGCCCTCGCGGTGCAGATCGCCCGCGTCGGCGTGATCTGGATGCTCGTGCGGGCGCTGCGGCTCGACGTGCCGGACTCGGTGGTGCTGCTCGCCGGCCCGATCGTCTTCGCCGCCCTCGCGCTGCCCGTGTCGCTGAACGGCATCGGCGTGCGCGAGGCGGTGTTCGTCTACTTTCTGCACGGCCACACCGGCCGGCCGGAGGCGATCGCGCTCGGCCTCGCCTTCTTCGCGGTCGGCACGCTGACGGCGCTCGGCGGCGCGGCGGTTCTGGTCGTGCGCTTCACCCGCCACGGGGCCGGGGCGATCCGGCAGCGCACCGAGATCGGAGACCCGCCCGCTCCGAGCGGCGAATAGATGGTTGATTCCATATTCCCGTGATGTCCTGGGCCGTTGCGAACCAAGCCTCGCACGGACGCAGGGAGCGTTCATAGTGGGTGAACTATGGGCGCGACCGAGGACGAAGCGAGGCGACGGTTCGCGACGGCAGCCCCACCGCAACCCGCCCACAGACCCCCGTCACACGTCCAGGCGCGCGGGAATATGGAATCAACCATCTTAGGGGTTTCTCCGACGCCGAATTACCGCGGTATGGGGATGACAGCGCGAGGTCGCGAGGCCGATCCTGGCGGCATGCGCGAAACCCCCCGCACCCGCATCCGCGCCGCTGCGATCCCGTCGGGATCGATGCGGGCGGTCAATGCCCTCCTGGCTGTCGCGGCGACGCTCTGCCTCCTCGCCACAGTGACCGCCAGCATCATCCGCTGACATCCCCCGCCGGAGCCGAACCGGAATCCCGGCGGGGATTCAGCCCAGCGCGCTGACCCACACCTGGCGTGCGCGCGGTCCGTCGAACTCGCACAGGAAGATGCGCTGCCAGCGTCCGAGCGCAGGCGCGCCGTCCGCCACGACGATCGGGTGGGTGCAGCCGACCATGATCGCCTTGATGTGCGAGTCGCTGTTGCCCTCGGCGTGCGCGAATGCGCGCGAGCGCGGCACGAGCTCCGCCAGGTGCGCCAGCACGTCGGCGGCGACGTCCGGGTCATAGCCCTCGTTCACCGTCACCGCGGCGGTCGTGTGCGGCACGTGGACGAGCACTCCGCCCGACCGGACGCCGAGCGCCGCGACGGCCTGCGCAACGCCGTCGGTGATGTCCACCATCTGGTCGCGACGCGCGGTCTGCACCGAGAAGCGCTCCATCCGCCGATGCTACCGCCCGGGGCCGGGTGAATACCCGGTGTCAGGCACCCAATATTCAGGCTCCGGCAGCGCGGCCGGCGGCTCGGCGCCCATGTGGGCGGCGAGGCCGGGCGTCGTATGGACACGTCCGGAAGCATCGACCCGGAGCGCCTCGATGCCGTCGGGGAGGCCCGAGCCCCGCCACGCAGACCCGATCAGCACCGCCTTGGCGTGCACCTCGGCGAGCCATGCCCGCCCGGCCACGACCGCGGCGAGGTTTGCGGGGCCGCCGGCCGACACCCCGGTGCGGGGGTCGATCAGGTGATGACGCGGCTCGCCCGCGACCGTCCAGCGCCGCCGCAGGGTGGTCGACGTCGCGACCGCACCGCCGGCGAGGCCGAGCATGACGACCGGGGCGTCCGCCCACGGATGCTCCACCGCGACCGTCCACGCCCCGCCCTCGGGGCCGGTGCCCGCGACGCGCACATCGCCGCCGAGGTTCACGCAGACGCCGTCGGCGCCGGCGGCGATCAGATCGTCCGCGACGATGTCGGCGGCCAGGCCCTTGCCGATCCCGCCCGGATCGAAGCCGCTGCCCGCGGGCAGGCGCACCCAGTCTGGGCCGACCTCGATCCCCGCGCAGCCCGCCTGGAGACGGCTGCGCCCAGGCATGGCCGCCGGTGGGATCCGGGCGAAGGTGCGGTCATATCCGGCCCGGATCACGGCTCCGAGCAGGGTGGGGTCAAACGCGCCGCCGGTCATGCGCCAGCCGTCGAGCGCCCGCTCGACGAGCTCGACCGTGTCCGGCGAGACCCCCACGCGCCGGCCGGCGCCGGCGTTCAGGCGGCTGACCTCGCTCTGCGGCAGGAACCGGCTCCACAGGCCCTCGAGCCGGGCGATTCGGCGCGCGGCCCGATCGACGAGGCCGGCGCGCCCGCCGACGACGATCAGATGCGCGCCGGTGCCCATCGCGCAGAAGCGGCGCTCAGCTACCACTGCTCGACGTGTTCGCGGCGGGGGCGGGGGCGGCCGGAGTGGCGGTGCTCGCCGACGCGCGTGCGGTCTTCGTGCGCTTCGCGTGCGACCGGGTCACCCGCGAGCCATCGTCGGAGCCGGTCGCGCCGGAGTGCTCCGAGGTGGTCGAGGTGCCGGTGGCGGCCGACGCGGCGCGCGCCGGCGTCCCCGCCAAGGCGAGATGGCCGGCAATTCCTATCGTGGCGAGCGCGCTCACGCCGGCGGCGGCGATGCGCGAGCGGCGGGCGGGGTGCCGCCGCGGAGGTGTCGGTGTTCGATCCATGCAGGCATGGTCGCCCGGCCGCCTGCGAGTTGCCTGTGAACGCGATCCGAATGGCCCGGGAGCACGCTCACAGCGTCCTCCCAGGATCGGCTCAGGACGCTCACGGCTCGCCCGGCGACGATGGGATCATGACGAACAGCACCCTGCTCTGGGACACGGCCCGCGCGGCGGGGATCGTCTCGTGGGCGCTCCTGGCCGCGAGCGTCCTCTGGGGGCTCTTGCTCAGCACACGCCTCCTGCGCGGCCGGCCGCGGCCGGCATGGCTGCTCGACCTGCACCGGTTCCTCGGCGGGGCGGCGGTCGTCTTCCTCGTCGTCCACGTCGTGACCATCATGCTTGACACCTACGTGCACTTCGGCCTCGTCGAGGTGCTCGTCCCGTTCGCGGCGGGCTGGCGCACGGTGCCGGTCGCCTGGGGCATCGTCGCGATGTACCTCCTGCTCGCCGTCGAGCTCACCTCGCTCGCCCGCGGCCGCCTGCCCAGGCAGGTCTGGAACGCGACCCACTACATCGCCTTCCCCCTGTTCGGGTTTGCGAGCCTCCACGCGCTCACCGCCGGCACCGACCGGACGGCCACCGCGTTTCGCCTGGGCGTGTTCGGGGCGATCGCGCTGATCGGTGCGCTCACCGTCGTCCGCGCCGCCGAGGTCGCCCGCCGCGGCCCCTCGAGGGCGCGCGGGCCGATCGCGCCCCGGACGGCCGCAGCCGGGCGCCGGCCGCGATGAGCGCCGTCGCATCCACGGCCGTGCGCTCGGACGAGCGCCGGCTCCTGCGTCACGTCAGCGGCGACGGGGCGCACGTCGGCTTGGCCGAGCACCGCGCCCGCTACGGCCGCGCGCCCATCCCCGGCCGGCGGCCGCGGCGCGAGCTGATCGACGTCGCCGCCGCGGCGGGCCTGCGCGGACGGGGCGGCGCCGGCTTCCCGACCGCCCGCAAGCTCGCGGCGGTCGCAGGCGGCCGCGGCCCGCGGATCGTCGCCGTCAACGCCACCGAGGGCGAGCCGGCGAGCAGCAAGGACCGGACACTGCTGACGCACGTGCCCCACCTCGTGCTCGACGGCGCGCTCGTGGCCGCGACGGCGGCCGGCGCCGAGCGGATCGTCGTCGCCGTCGACCGCGCCGACCGGCCGGCCGTGCGGATGCTGCGCGCGGCGCTCGCCGAGCGCCGCGCGGCCGGCGAGACGACGGACATCGAGATCGCCGAGACGCCCACGCGCTACGTCGCGGGAGAGGAGTCGGCGCTCGTGCGCTACCTGAACGGCGGAGACGCGAAGCCGCAGGCCGCGCGGCGGCGCCCGTTCGAGGAAGGCGTCGACGGCCGGCCCACCCTGATCCAGAACGCCGAGACGCTCGCCCACCTCGCCCAGATCACCCGGTTCGGGCCGGAGTGGTTTCGCGGCACCGGGACGGCCGACGAGCCCGGCACGACGCTTGTCACGGTGACCGGCGCCGTCGCCCATCCGGCCGTCGTCGAGGTGCCGGTCGGCACGAGAGTCGAGGACATCCTCACCCGGGCAGGAGGTCCCGACCGAGCCGATCGCGGCGCTGCTCGCCGGCGGCTTCTGGGGCACCTGGATTCCCGCCTCCGCAGGCCGGGCGGCAGCGTTCAGCCGCGCCGGCCTGCATCCGCTTGGCGCCGCCCCGGGCGCCGGGATCCTCGTCGCGCTCGGCGCCGGCAGCTGCGGCCTGCTCGAGACCGCGCGCATCCTGCGCTGGTTCGCCGACGAGAGCGCCGGGCAGTGCGGCCCGTGCGTCTTCGGTCTTGCCGACATCGCCCGCACCGCCGCGGCGCTGGCTGCCGGCCGCGCCTCGACCGCCGACGTCGCGCGGATGGAGCGCTGGGCCGCCCAGATCGAGCGGCGGGGCGCGTGTGGCCATCCCGACGGCGCGGTGCGCCTTGTGCGAAGCGCGCTGCGGGTGTTCGCGGACGACACGCGCCGGCACGTCGACGGGATGCCGTGCCGCGCGGCACACGCCCCGGGCCGTGTGATCGTCCCCGCCACCGTGGCGGGCTGGAGGTGACCGCGTGAGCCACACGCTGCACGTCGACCCGGCCGGCTGCGCAGGCCATGGAATCTGCGCCGAGCTCCTGCCCGAGTGGATCGAGCTCGACGACTGGGGCTACCCGATCGTCCGCGCCGAGACCGTCCCGCCCGAGCTGCTGCGGCAGGCGCGATGGGCGGTCGCCAACTGCCCCGCTCTGGCGCTCCGGTTGCGCCGGTCGTGAATATTGAGTGCCTGACACCGTTTATGCAGCGATGGCGGCGGCCACCAGGCCGGCCAGCACGACGACGGCGAGCGCCATCGCGGCGATCCCCGGCAGGCGGCTCGTGCCGCCCAGCCGCGCCACCGTGAAGCCGATGAACCCCAGGCCGAGCGCCGCCACGGCGAGCAGGGCGGCGAGGATCGCAAGCAGCTGGCCGCCCTGCGATCCCAGCCCGACCGCAGCCGCGGCAGCCGTGACGATTGCCCCCACGACCGCGGCGATCACGCCCAGGCGACCCGACTGCGGTGGGCGCGTGGCTGCTATCGCGTCCCCCACGCGTAGGTCATCTTGACCATGTCCAGGTACATGAACGTCTCGGTCGACTTCACGCCGTCGATCTCGCGCAGCCGCTGCACGACGTCGAGCAGATGGCGGTTGTGCTCGCACACGACCTCGACGAGCAGGTCGTAGCTGCCCGACGTGATGACCACGTAGCTCGTCTCGGCCCATTCCGACACGATCTCGGCGACCCGCTGCAGGTCGCTGTTTGCCTGCACCCCCACGAGCGCCATCACCTCGAAGCCGAGCATCAGCGGGTTGGTGACCGCGACCACGTCGAGCACGCCGGCGCTCGTCAGGCGCTGCACCCGCGCGCGCACCGCCGCCTCGGAGAGGCCGAGCTCCCGTGCGATCGACGTGAACGGGCACCGGCCCTCGCGCTGGAGGATCTCGATGATCCGGCGGTTGACCGGATCGAGCTTGACCGCGGGAGCATTCATGCGAGATGCCCGGTCGGAGCCGGGCTCCACCTGCGAAGTTCGTAGTTGACAGCCGGAAATGCAACGATATACCCTTGGCCACGGTTCCGGCTACCGCCCGCCGCCACGCGAAGGAGCCCCTGCACGATGATGCACGTCACCGCCGACCACGCCGCCGCGGCCGCGAGCACCGACGGCGAGGCCGATGTCGAGTTCCGGGCCATCACGAAGCGCTTCGGGCCGCTCATCGCGGTCAACGCCGTCAACCTGCGCGTGCACAAGGGCGAGTTCCTCTCGCTGCTCGGCCCGTCGGGCTGCGGCAAGACGACGTCGCTGCGGATGATCGCCGGCTTCGAGCAGCCCGACGAGGGCGAGCTCCTGATCGGCGGCCGCGACGTCAGCGGCGTTCCGCCCTACAAGCGCGACGTGAACACCGTGTTCCAGCAGTACGCGCTCTTCCCCCACATGTCGATCCTGGACAACGTGTCGTACGGCCTGAAGCAGCGGCGCGTGTCGAAGAAGGAGCGCCACATGAAGGCGGGCGAGGCGCTCGAGCTGGTGCAGCTCGTCGGCCGCGACGCCCACCGCCCGTCGATGCTCTCGGGCGGCCAGCAGCAGCGCGTCGCGCTCGCCCGGGCGCTGGTCATGAACCCGCGCGTGCTCCTGCTCGACGAGCCGCTCGGCGCGCTCGACCTGAAGCTGCGCAAGGAGATGCAGATCGAGCTCAAGCGCATCCAGGACCAGGTCGGGATCACGTTCGTCTACGTGACCCACGACCAGGAGGAGGCGCTCTCGATGTCCGACCGCGTCGCGGTCATGTCAAACGGCGTGATCGAGCAGCTCGACGAGCCGCGCGCCATCTATGACCGGCCGCTGACGCCCTTCGTGGCCGACTTCATCGGCGACATGAACTTCATCGACGGCGAGGTGGTCGAGGCGGCCGACGGCGGCTTCGCCGTCGACGCCGGCTCCGGCGTGGTCGTGCGCGGGCGCGGCGACGCGTCCCGCGGTCGGCGCGTCCGCGTCGGCGTGCGCCCCGAGCGCCTGGCCGCCCACCCGGGCGACGCGCCGGGCACCGCCAACACCGCCGCGGCCGAGGTGATCACCAAGATGTATCTGGGCGATCAGGTGCAGATCGTCGCGCGCCTTGCGACCGGCAGCGCACGTGATCGTGCGCGAGCAGCGCACGAGCGCCGACCCCGCCCTCGACACCATCCACCCCGGCGACCGTGTCGCCATCAGCTGGGACGAGGCGGCACCGCTGCTGCTCGGCGACGCCCCGGCAGCAGACGATCCCAAGGAGACGCCGTGACCGACCCGCGCAACTCGCTGAACATCCTCGCCCCGACAAGCGTCAAGCCCAAGCTCGACTACCTGCGCCGCGAGCTCTATCAGAACGCCGCCGAGCGGACGGGGCTCTCGCGCCGCGAGCTGCTCGGCCTGGGCGCGCTCGGCCTGATCGCCGCCGCCTGCGGCGGCTCGACGAACGCGGGCGGCGGTGGCGGTGGCGGCGGTCGACCAGCACCGGCGGCGGCGGCGGCAACACCCTGGCCGGCAAGCCGATGGAGAACGCCGCTCATCATCTACAACTGGTCGGAGTACGACGCCAACAGCACCTTCAAGAAGTTCGAGGCCGCCCATCCGGCCACGAACGTGAAGGAGACGTTCTACTCGTCGAACGACGAGCTGCTGGCGAAGCTCTCGGCCGGCGGCACCGGGTACGACATCATCGTCCCGAGCCAGAACGCGGTCGCCGAGCTGATCGGTGAGAACGGCCTGATGGCGCTCGACAAGGCACTGCTGCCGAACCTGAAGAACCTCGACCCGGCGTTCCTCAAGCCGTCGTATGACCCGACGGGCAACTTCCACGTGATCAAGGACTACGGCATCACGATGTTCTTCTACATGAACACCGTCGTCACGGATCACCCGAAGACGATGCACGACTTCTACGAGCTCCTGCCCAAGTACGTCAGCAAGGGCCGCACGAACGTGCTCGACGGCGCCGAGGAGGTCGTGCCGCTCGCGCTCATGGCGCTCGGCCTCGACCCGAACACCGACAGCGCCTCGGACTTCTCCACCGTGAAGAAGTTCCTGCTGAAGATCCGCCCGGGCGTCACCACGATCGACTCGTCCGGCTACATCAACGACTCGATCGCCGGCAAGATCATCCTGAGCCAGGGCTGGAACGGCGACGTGCGCCGGATCTACCAGGCCCGCAAGAAGCAGGGCGACATCACGCCGGTGCTCCCCACCGAGACGTCCGAGGTGTGGGCCGACAACTGGTGCATCCCCGCCAACGCCCCGCATCCCGTGGCGGCGCATGCATGGATCAACTGGCTCCTCGAGCCGGCGGTCGCCGTGGCCGAGATGAACTACCACAATTACAAGATCCCGATGCCCTCGGCGCTCGCCCAGATGCCTGCGAGCCTCAAGAACGACCCGCTCTTCAACGTCCCAAAGACCTACACGGACAACTACAAGTACATCCTGAACGTCAGCCCGTCCGTGGTGAACCAGCGCACGCAGATCTACGGAGAGTTCAAGGCGGCGTAGGTGGCAGCGGGTGAAGATCCGGGGATGGCGGCGATCGCGAGCGCGATCGCCCCGAGCGGCAGGCGCGGGCGCTCGTTCGCGCCGCGCTACCCCAGCTGGCTGACGCTGCCGTCGCTGATCTACTACGCGATCTTCTTCCTCGGCCCGATGGCGATCCTGGCCGTGTTCTCGGTCTCGATCCAGTCCGGCTTCGGCAGCGTCAGCTACGCGTTCGACCTGTCGCAGTTCCACCAGGTCTTCACGTCGTTCTACATCACGGTCTTCTGGCACACGCTGCTGATGGCGGCCGGCGGATCGCTGTGCACGATCGCGATCGGCTATCCGGTCTGCTACTGGATGGCGCGCTACCTGACGACCTACAAGATGCTCGCGCTCCTGCTCCTGATCGTCCCGTTCTGGACGTCGTTTCTGATCCGCACCTACGCGCTCAAGATCATCCTCGACCCGAACGGCTACCTGGCCAAGGACCTCGGCTTCAACGCCCTCTACACCTGGAAGGCGGTCGGGATCGGGCTGATCTACAACTACTCTGCCGCTGTTCATCCTGCCCGTGTTCGCCTCGCTCGAGCGGATGGACTGGACGCTCGTCGAGGCCGCCACCGACCTGGGCGCGAAGCCGTGGAAGGCGTTCCGCGAGATCACGCTTCCGCTGACGCTTCCCGGCGTCGTCACGGGCGCGCTGCTCGTGTTCATCCCGATGTCGGGCGAGTACATCATCCCGAACATCCTCGGCGGCGGGAACTTCGAGTTCGTCGGAAACGCGATCGGCGACACGTTCAGCTCGGCGCAGGACTGGCCGTTCGGCTCGGCGCTCTCGATCGCGCTCATGGCGGCGCTCTCGGTGTTCGTCGTGGTCTACATCCTGTTCGCCACGAAGGAGGAGCAGTTCGGTGCGTAGGAGGCGCGTCCTCACGGCGAAGCGCGGGTTCAGCGGCCTGGGCGATGCTCGTCTACCTGTTCCTGTACCTGCCGATCATCGTCGTCGTCATCTTCGCATTCAACAAGCCCTCGCCGACGTCGGTGGCCGCGTTCCACGGCAAGAACATCTGCAACATCTCGCCGACGAACATCGGCAACATCGCGGTCTGGAACGGCTTCACGTCGTGCTGGTTCAAGGAGGGTCTGAACGATCCGATCTACATCCCGGCGATCAAGACGAGCCTGAGGATCGCCCTCGAGGCGTCCGTGATCGCGACCATCCTCGGCCTGGCCGCGGCGCTCGCCCTCGCCCGCATGCGCCGGGCGTGGCGGATCCCGTTCGACATCGTCGTCTACCTGACGCTGGTCGTGCCCGAGATCGTGATCGCGGTGGCATCGCTGATCTTCTTCGTGCAGGCGCGCGACAACTTCGGCTTCTTCCCGCCGCTCGGCAGCACCACGATCCTGATGGGGCAGATCGTGTTCAACGCGTCGCTTGCGATGCTGATCATCCGCGCCCGCTTCGTCGGCATGGGCGACAAGCTCGAGGAGGCCGCCTACGACCTCGGCTCAGGCCCCGTGGCGACGTTCCGCCAGGTGACGCTGCCGCGGCTGATGCCGGCCGTGGTCGCCGCGCTGCTCCTGTCGTTCACCTTCTCGTTCGACGACTACGTGCTGCCGAACTTCACGAACGGCACCACCAACACGTGGCCGATCGTGCTCTACTCGGCCGTCCGCTTCGGCATCACCCCGGCCGTGAACGCGCTCGCGACGCTGATGCTGCTCGTGACGGCCGTCATCGTGCTGATCACCGTGATCGTGCTGCGCCGCAGCCGCGTCGTCCAGCCGGGCGACGACGGCGGCGGGCTCGGCGCGATGCTCGGCCTCGGCTAGCGATGCCCACGCGGCGGCGGCTGCTCCTGGCCGCGGGTGCGGCGGCGATCGCGCCGGGCTGCCTGGGCGGGACCTCGTCGACGCCGCCCGCGAGCACCCGCGCCCGGCCGGCCCGCCTCACCGGTCCGCTGCAGGTGGCCGCGCCGGCCGGCTCGATCGCGGCCGGCACCACGAACGCGTTTGCGAGCGCGCACGGGATCTCGGTGGATGCCCGCACGATCGCGACGGGCGCCGACATGGTCGCGCTGGTCTCGTCGGGCTTCGCTGCCGATGTCGTGCTCGCCCGCCAGGACGACATCGCCGTGCTGGGCGCGCTCGGCCTCCTGCGCCAGCTCGACCACGACCGCCTACCCAACCTGAGCCTGGTCGACTCCGACTACCTCGACCTGCCGTTCGACCGTCACAACCACTTGTCGGCGCCGGCGCGCTACGGCGTGTTCGGCTTCGGCTACCGCCGCGGCATCGTCGCGTCGGCCCCCGTCGACTGGGCCGGCTTCTTCGCCGCGGCGCGGCACTACTCGCAGCAGGGGATCACGATGCTGCCGGGGCCGATCCAGCCGGTCGCGGCGGCGCTGGCCGCCCTCGACGAGGACATCAACACCGACGACGACTCGACGCTCCTGCGTGCGCAGGCGCTCCTGCTCTCGGCCCGGCCGCACCTGAACGCCTTCACCGCCGTCGAGGTGGCGCCGTTCGGGCGCGGCGAGCTCGTGCTCGCGATGGGCACGAACGCCGACTTCGACCGCATCCTCGACTGGCCGGGGCGCTCGGCCGACACGGCGTTCGTGCTCCCCCAGGGCCGCGCCGAGATGTGGATCGACAGCTGGGCGGTGCCGGTCGCGGCCCGAAACCCCGCCACCGCGCTCGCCTTCATCGACTTCCAGCTCTCGGCGCGGGCGGCGGCGCGAGCGTGGCTCGCGTCACGGCTGCCCGCGCCGGAGCCGGCCGCGGCCAGGCTCCTGCCCGCCGCCGTCCGCCACGACCACCGGGTCGCGCTCGACCCGACGGTGGTGAAGCGCTACCAGCTGGCCGCCGTGACGCCGCAGGGTCTGCAGAAGCGGGCGCAGATCTGGGAGCGCGTGGTGGTGGCCTGAGAAGCGGGGACTGTCCCCAAGGGGACAGTCCCCATGGGACCGCGCGAGACGCGTCGATATACTCGCCGCCGGTGCAGCTCTTCCAGGAGCACGAGCAGGTCGTCGTGTGCCACGAGCCCGAGGCGGGGCTGCGGGCGATCATCGCGGTTCACGACACCACGCTCGGCCCCGGCCTCGGCGGGATCCGGATGTGGCGCTACGACTCCGACGAGGCGGCGCTCACCGACGTCCTGCGCCTGTCCCGGGGGATGACCTACAAGAACGCCGTCGCCGGCCTTGACCTGGGCGGCGGCAAGACGGTCGTGATCGGCGACCCCCGCACCGACAAGTCGCCGCTCCTGTTCCGGGCGCTCGGACGCTTCGTCGACTCGCTCGGCGGCCGCTACCTCGCCGCCGAGGACGTCGGCACGAGCACCGCCGACGCCGAGATCGTCGCACTCGAGACCGACCACATCACCGGCCTCCCGGTCGAGCGGGGCGGATCGGGCGACCCCTCGCCCATGACGGCGTGGGGTGTCTTCTGCGGCATCCGGGCGGCGCTCGAAGAGGCGGGCCTCGGCGACGACCCGGCCGGCGTGCGGGTGGCGGTGCAGGGCGCCGGACACGTCGGTGCCGGGCTCGTGCGCCACCTCGTCGCGGCAGGCGCGCACGTGACCGTGGCCGACATCTACCCGGAGCGGGTCGCGCCGCTTGCGGCGCTCGGCGCCGCCACCTGTCCGCCCGACGCGATCCACACCCAGGAGTGCGACGTGTTCGCGCCGTGCGCGCTCGGCGCGGTGATCCGGCCCGAGACGGTCGACGCGCTGCGCTGCCGCGTGGTGGCCGGCGCGGCCAACAACCAGCTGCTCGACGACTCGATGGGCGACGCCCTCACCGCTCGCGGGATCGTCTACGCCCCCGACTTCGTGATCAACGCGGGCGGCGTGATCAACATCGGCGAGGAGCTCGGCCGACCCTACGACGCCGAGCGCGCCCGGCGAAGCGTCGAGCGCATCGCCGACACGCTGCGCGCGGTCTTCGCGCGCTCGCGGGCCGACGCCGTGCCGCCGCACGTGGCCGCCGACCGCCTGGCCGAAGAGCGCATCGCCGCCGCGAGGGCCACCCGGCCCGACGCGGTCGCGGCGCTCTACCGGCCGGGATGATCCCGCTCCACGACAACGTCCCCACCCGCCACCTGCCGATCCTCACGGTGGCGCTGATCGTCATCAACCTGGCCGTCTTCGTGTGGGCCGAGCACGCCCCGGCGCAGCGGCTGCCGACCAGCCTCGGCATCCCGGTCAAGGTGTCGGGCTTCACCGCCGTCACGGCCGAGTACGGCTTCGTGCCCTGCGAGATCGAGAGCCGCTGCGCCCACGGCGACGACGAGATCCTGCTCGGGCAGGATCAGCTCGGACGTCCCGTCTACGGGCACGTCCACCACATCCCCGTGCTGGCGAGCGTCTTCACGGCGATGTTCATGCACGGAAGCTGGGAGCACGTGCTCGGAAACATGCTCTTCCTGTGGATCTTCGGCAACAACATCGAAGACCGCGTCGGCCGGCGCCGCTACCTCGATCTTCTACGCGCTCGGCGGCCTGGCGGCGTCGCTGCTGCAGTTCCTCTCGGGGCCGACGTCCGATCTGCCGAACATCGGCGCGTCGGGCGCGATCGCGGCCGTCCTCGGCGGCTACCTCGTGCTCTACCCCAAGGCCGCGGTGATCACCTACATCCCGCCGATCTTCCTGATCCCGCTGCCGGCGGTGCTCTTCCTGATCGGCTGGATCCTGCTGCAGGTCTACTCGGCGAGCTCCGTCGCAGGTCGGGCGGCGGCGGCGTCGCCTACTACGCGCACATCGGCGGGTTCGCGTTCGGCCTCCTGACGATCCGCTGGTGGGTGCGGGCGTAACGAGCGCCGCCCCACGCCGCCGGCGCCGCCATCCGCATGGCCGGCGTGACCCGGTAACCTGCCCACATGCTCGACCTGCGCTATGACCCCGAGTCGCGATCGGGATTCGTGCGGCTGCGCGAGGGCCGCACGGCCCGCACGCGGCCGCTCTCGTCCCAGGCCACGGCCGACTACGGCCGCCGCGGCGAGCTGCTCTCGATCAGCCTCGAGGACCTCGACCCGACCGCGGCGGAGTTCCTGCGCACCTCCGACGAGGAGTCGCTGCTCGCGGTCATCCGCGCCCAGACGGGCAAGGCGGTGTGGACGACCCCGCCCCAGGCCGCGGCGCCGAAGAAGCCGAAGCCGGCCGCGAGGCCGAAGAAGCGCCGCTAGCTCAGCGCGCCGAGGCGGCGGCGCTGCCGCCAACGCCGTAGGCCTGCATCGCGAGCACGATGCGGTCGGCCCGCAGCACGCCGTTGGGCTGCACCTGGGCCGGGGGCAGCTCGCGCGGATCGTCGCCGCGGCGGCCCTCCTCGACGGTCACCGAGCGCTCGAGCAGGTCGAGACGGACGATGTACTCGTACCAGGAGATGTCCCACGCGATGGTGATCTTCACCGGCCGCGGCAGCTCGAGGCCGTCGACCTGGACGTTCACGATCGGGTCGCCGAGGCTGCGCGAGATCGCGACGACGCGCTCGACGTGCTCCGAGCGGTTGAACGCCTCGAGCGCGACCCGGCGCACGTGGCGGGCGTCGGACTCCTTGCGGCGCGCCTCGGAGAGCTCGGCATAGCGGACGCGCTCCTGCTCGAGCGCCTGCTCGAGCTGCGTCTGCACCTGCTCGACGCGCCGCATCTCGGCGGCGCGCTCGTCGAGGGCGGCCGCGGCGGCGTGGTGGCGGGCGATCTCGGACTTGTGCGCGGCCTCGGCCTGGGCGGCGCGCTCGTCGGCGCGGCGCTTCTCGTCCTGCAGCGAGCGCAGCTCGCGCTCGCGCCGGCGCACCTCGCCCTGCAGATCCTTCAGCTCGCGCTTGATCCCACGCAGCTCGGCCGCCTGCTGCTCGGCCTTGGCAAGCGCCGAGCGCACGCGGTCGAGGTCGAACTCGACCGACTGCAGCTGGCCGCGCAGGCGGTCGATCAGCGACTCGCGCTCGCGCAGCAGGTGGTCGGACGGCGGGTTCGCGTGGACGGCGACGATCGGCCGGCCCTCGGCCCGCCAGCCGCGGCGGTCGGCGCGCTCGTAGCAGAGCGGGCAGACCTTCGCGAACCGCTTGGACTGCGGGTCCTGGTACAGGCGCGCGGGCTCCCCCACCAAGAGATGGCGGCGGCAAAGCGCGCAGCTTGCGGTGTCCTCGACCGTGCTCGGCATTCCGTCCTCGACGCGGGCCAGCCATTCTATCGTGTCGCGCGAGCTCCGGGGAGACGGGTTCTCTAGCAGCTCGGATGCGTGCTCGTCACGGCGTCCGTGACGGTCGCGATCGACGGATCGAGGTCGAGATCGACCAGGCCGGCCGTCGGAGCCTGCACCTCGGTCATGCCGTCGGGGCCGCGCACGACGCAGGCCGCCATACCGTCCGGCTTCCAGTACGGCGTGTAGCGCACGCGCACCAGATAGCTGCCGGGGCCCGACGCGGTGAACGCGACGCCGGAGCTCCCGAGCCGCACGAGCCGAGCGCGCTCGCCGGGCGGCGGCGAGACGATCGGGGCCGGATACGGCAGCTCGTAGATGCGGAAGTGCGCGCTCTGGAACACGAGCTGGAGTCCGGACAGGCCCGACTCGAGCAGCCGTGCCTCGGCCACCGAGCTGTAGTCGAGCGCGGCGTCGGGCAGCACGACGAAGCGGACGCCGAGCAGCCGCAGCCAGTGGTCGTAGGCCGTCGCCGTGAGGTCGGTTCGGTAGAGCACGCGGTTCTCGGGGAAGTCGTCCTGCCGGAACCAGCCGCGGGCGAGCGGGAACCCGGCCCGGGCGAGGTAGTACGCCTCCCAGTGGCCCCAGGTGGCGACGGCCTCGACGCGGTGCTGGTCGTCGCCCTGGCCGCGCAGGAAGGCGACGGCGGGCCGCCAGTAGGTGGCGGACTCGGCCGGGTTGCCCCAGGCCGAGTAGGCATCGCGAATCCACGGCCCGACCTGCAGCGCCGCCGTCGCGGCGAGCAGCGGCAGCACGATCGCGCGCGAGCGCTGGCGGCTCACGTTGGCCGCGAGCCACAGGAGCGGCGCCCCGGCGACGGCGAAGAGCCGGGTCGCGTTCGACCCGACGGGGCTCTTGAAGAGGAACGCGACCAGATTCAGGACGAGGTAGGCGATGAAGAGCATGCGCAGCGACCGCGCTCGCGGGCTGCGCCCGGTGACGTAGAGCCCCGCCAGCGAGAACAGCACCACGACCAGGGCGTCGGTGGCGTTGTAGGGATAGATGCCGCCGCTCGGGAATGCGCGCTGGAGCAGCACCCCGGCGAGCAGCGCGACCACCACGACGCCGAGCGCCATCCACTGCCGGCGGGCGGCAGCGGCCGGCTCGGGATGCCCGAGCAGGAGCCCGGCCAGGAGCGCAAGGAGCACTGCGAAGGCGAGCGGCGAGAACCCGAGCGTGCCCACGACCGCCATCGCGAAGAGGCCGCGGCGCCTGCGCTGCAGCGCGAGCAGCGCGACCATGGCGCACGCGGTGCCGGCGGTGAACGGGTAGGAGCCCGAGACGACCAGGACGAACGGCGTCGTGCACGCGAAGGCGATCGCCGGCCCGCGTGCCGCCCGCCCCCACTCGCGCACGCCCACGGCGGCGAAGCTCGCCGCCAGCACGACCGCCGCGACGGCCAGCACGGGCAACTCGCCCGTGTGCGCGGCGAGCGGGTAGTAGAGCACGCTGTAGCTCACGAACTCGTAGCGGCCGGCGTACCACAGGTTGTTCCAGAGCTGGAACCCGCCGTGCCGGTAGAGCCACGTCTGGAACAGGTGCGACGGCGCATCGCCGGTCGGCGGCGCGAGCGTCAGCAGGAGCACGGCCATCGTGCCCGCGACGGTGCCGCACATCAGCGGAAACTGGAGCCTTCCCGGCACTGCTCGACGGAGGGCGGACACGACGGCCGAGTATAGGGTATAGCGTGGATGCGATGATGCGGCGTGCGCCATTCGCAGGCTCACGTGCCCAGGGCTCCCGACCGCCATGCGCGGCGGTATCCTTCGGCCCGCGGGGCGTTAGCTCAGCTGGGAGAGCACCAGCTTTGCAAGCTGGGGGTCACCGGTTCGATCCCGGTACGCTCCATCGTCGAAACCAGGCGGATTCGTGATCATGGGCGTAAGCGGGATCGGTGGCTTCTTCTTCCGGGCGGCGGACCCGGACGGACTGCGCGCCTGGTATGCCGAGCATCTGGGCATCGGCACCGGCGAGAACGGCGAGTGGGCGACGGCGGCGGGCCCGAGCGTGTTCGCGCCCTTCCCCCAGGACAGCGACTACTTCGCGGCTGACCGCCAATGGATGCTGAACCTGCGCGTGGACGGGCTCGACGCCGTGGTGGCGGCGCTCGCCGCGGCCGGCATCGACGTCACAACCGGTCCCGACTGGGACATGCCGGGTGTCGGCCGCTTTGCGCGCATCCACGATCCCGAGGGCAATCCGATCGAGCTCTGGGAACCCGATGTCGAGGGCGGCGCCGGATAGCGCTCCGACATGCCGGCGGGGCGGCGCCAACAGCACTGTCGGCGCCGCCCCGCGTGGCGAGCAGAGCGTCAGGCGTCACACCGCGCGGCGAACTCCGCCGCCTGGGGGCGGGACTTGTGCCCGGCGTCCTTCATGATCGGGGGGACGGCGGGGTCGGACACGAAGCTCTGCCAGCCCTGCTCGTCCCAGTCGAAGATCACCCACACCCGATCCGACTCGGCGGGGTCGCGGAAGATCGCGGCACCCTTGGATCCGTGCTCCTTGCGCTTCTCCGCCCCGGCGGCCGTGAAGACGGCCATGAACCGGTCGAAGTCCTCCACCTGTGTCGTTGCGAGCAGCATCTCTCTCTCCTTCTCTGGACCGTGGTCCTGTTGGATTGGTCTCGTACGTCTCAGCCGGCGAGGGCCGGCACAGCGACCTGCTGTTCCTGCGGATCGATCGACCCCAGGCTCTCGACGACCTCGAAACGGCCGCCGCGGGCCCGGGCGATGTACATGTTCATGCGCACGTGGTGCTCACCGGGCACGACGGCCGCGGGGCCGCCGGGCCCCTCGGCGATCGCGGCGTGATCGAGCGCCGCGATCACGTCGTCCTGCGCGAGCGAGCCCGCCTCGGTCACGGCGGCCGCCCACAGGCGGAATCCGCGATAGAGGCCCGAACATCCGCTACCGCCCGTGAACTTCGCATCGCCGGGATAGAGCGCGTCGTACTGGGCGAGCAGCTTCTGGCTGAACGGATCGGTGACGGCCTGGTAGTAGTCGAGGCAGCTGTACAGGCCCTCGACGTGCGCGGCTGGCACCATGTTGAGGAAGTTCTCGTCGAAGTACGTGCAGATGAGCCCGCCGCCGCGGCCCAAGAAGCCCGAATCGTGCAGCTGCTCGAGGAACGGCGTGACCCCGGGCGGGACGATGGTGTTGAACACCGCGTCGGCGCCGCTCGCGGTGATCCGCTCGACCGTCGCCGCGTAGTCCATGTGGTCGAGCGGGTAGTACTCCTCGCCGACGATCGACCCGCCGTTGGCCTCGACGATCTCCCGCACACGCGCGTTCAGCACATGCGGCCAGATGTAGTCGGCGGACGGGAGGTAGAACCTCCTCGCCCCGGTCTTGCGCATCAGCCACGGGATGAACGGGTCGACCTGCTGCGCCGGCCCGGGGCCGGTGCAGAAGATGAGCGGATCGGACTCCTGCCCCTCGTACTGCTCCGGGTAGATGTAGAGCGTCTTGCCCTTCATCGACGGCCGGGCCCTTGATGGCCTGCCTCGTGGAGCTGAAGATGCCGCCGAAGACGACGTCGACGTGGTCGCGCTCGACCAGCTTGGTCGCCGTCGGCGCTCGCGACGGCGTCGTCGGTGGCGCTGTCCTCGAGATGCAGCTCGAGCTGCCGCCCGAGCAGCCCGCCCTTGGCGTTGATGTCGCCGATGACCATCCTGGCGACGTTGGCGTTCGCGAGCCCCACGAACGAGAGCGGGCCCGTCTGGTCGGCGATGACCCCCACCTTGATGGGGTCGGCGCCCTGGGTTGGCGGTGCTGCCACAGTAGTCCTCCTTTGACGTGAGCTTGACGACCTCGCGCGGCGTCCGCCACGCGGCGTGAGAGGATCTTGCTCGGCCGTCCGGGCCGATACATCGGGAGGACTCCCCATTTTCGACGCACCGCTCCGCCTCAGTGAGTTCGTCGCGACGCTGGCGCTGGCCCAGGACAACGCGTTCGGCCAGCCGCTCGAGTCGCAGCTTCGTTCGTGCCTGCTCGCGACATCCATCTGCGACGCCGCGGGGTTCGACCAGGAGCTGCGCGACACCGCCTACTGGGTGGCGCTGCTGCGATACGTCGGCTGCACCGGCCACGCCCACGAGGTCGCCACCGTCTTCGGCGACGAGATCGCGATCCGCGCCCAGACGCTCGTCCACGACGCCGCGAATCCCACCGAGGTGATGCGCGACGTCATGGCCTTCGCGACCGCCGGCCGCAGCCCGGAAGAGCGCGAGGAGATCGTCCAGATGATCCAGGAGACGGCGCGCGAGTGGGCGGTCTACAACTTCTCGTCCGGCTGCGAGGTGGCCGACATGCTCGTGCAGCGCCTCGACTTCGGCCCCGATGTTCGTGACGCTCTGCGCTTCACGTTCGAGCGCTGGAACGGCAACGGCTACCCCGCCCATGCGAAGGGCGAGGAGATCCCGCTCGCGATGCGCGTCGTGCACCTCAGCCACGACATGGAGGCGATCGGCCGGCTGTTCTCGCCCGACCACGCGATCGAGGCCGCCCGCGATCGCCGCGACCGCACGTACGACCCGGCGCTCGCCGACCTGTTCGTCACCCATGGGCGCGAGCTGGTTCGACGCGCTCAGCCGGATCGAGCCGTGGGACGCCGTGCTCGCCCTCGAGCCCGAGCCGCACCGCATGCTGTCCGGCGAGCAGCTCGACGACGCCCTGACCGTCGCCGCCGACTTCATCGACCTGAAGTCGCCGTACATGGGCGGCCACAGCCGTCGCTGCGCGGAGCTCGCAGGTGACGCCGCGCGGGTGCTCGGGCTTGACGAGGAGGCCGTGACGGCGCTGCGCCGCGCGGCGCTCGTCCACGACTTCGGGACCACCGTCGTGCCGAACTCGATCTGGGACAAGCCGGGGCCGCTCACGCGCACCGAGTTCGACCGCGTCGAGCTTCACCCGATGCTGACCGAGCAGATGCTGCGCCGCTCACCGGCGCTGGCCGTCCTCAACCCCGTCGCCTCCGCACACCACGAGAAGTGCGACGGCTCCGGATACCACAAGCGCGTGCAGGCGGATGCCGACGACCTCGGCGGCGTGCGTCCTTGCAGGCGACCGAGATCTACGTGGGGCTGACCACCGAGCGTGCCGACCGCCTGCCGTTCTCGCCCGCCGACGCCGCGGCCGAGCTGCGCGAGCTCGAATCGCAGGGGGTGCTCGAGCCGCGCGCGAGCCGGGCGGTGCTCGTGGCCGCGGGGCACGGCGAGCCGCAAGCGCCCTCGGGCAAGCGGCCAGAAGCATCCCGGCGGGCTCACCCGGCGCGAGGTCGATGTGCTGCGGCTGGCGGCGAGGGGACTCACGACGCGCGAGATCGCCGATCGCCTGTTCATCTCCCCCAAGACCGCCGATCACCACATCCAGCACATCTACGCCAAGATCGGCACATCGACACGGGCCGCGGCCGCCCTGTGGGCCATGCAGCACGCCGTCGTCCAGTGACCGAAATCGCCCGCGCGCTCGGCGTGAAGCGGCCGGCGATTCAGGTGATGTTCGCGTCCTGGTGCCGGTTGCTCCCGAATCTCCAACGACCGCGGCCGATCGCCCAATTGGCATCCACCACGGATGCCAATTGGGCGTCCGAGCGATCCGAGTCAGCCGCCGAGCGTCTCGGCGATCGCTGCGAAGGCGGCCAGGCAGCAGCCCTCGAGCTCGTCGTCGACGGGTGACGGCCACGTCGAGAGCTTCACGCACACGATGTCGGCCGGCACGTTGATGTAGACGGCCTGCCCGTGGATGCCGAGCGCGGCGTAGACGGAGCCCGCTTCGAGCACCCACCACTGGCTGCGGTACATCTCGCCGGGATGCACGTCGAGGCCCTCGGCCTGCGCGTACGCCCGGCGGCAGTCCTCATCGCCGCTGCGGGTGTCGAGCACCCACTCGCGCGGGACCACCTGCACATCGCCGACGCGGCCTTCGCGCAGATGCGCGAGCCCGAACCGGGCCATGTCGCGCAGCGTCGCGCAGATGCCGCCGTCGGGCAGCGTCACGCCGTGGCGGATGGTGATGTCGGCGTCCTGCTCGGCGCCGATCCGCGACCACAGCGCCTCGCTCACGAGCTCCGGGTAGCGGACGCCCGACGCGCGCTCGAGCACCCATCCCGAGGAGCTCGGTCAGGATCGAGCGGTAGTCGAACACCGTCCCGTGCGGGCGCGCGTTGCCGAGGCGGGTGATCTGCTCGTAGACGCTCGAGACGGGAAGCTCGCCCCGCGGGCGGCCGCCAGCCCGCCAGCACCTCGGTCAGGAACACGTCCGACGCCGGATCGTCGTACGTCTCGTCGTAGGCCGTGCCGGTGCGCATGTCGAGCACGTGGCGGACGGTCGCGCCGTCGAAGCTCGTGCCGGCGAGCTCCTCGATGTAGCGCGAGACCGGCGCGTCGGGGTCGAGCAGCCCGCGGCCGACCAGCACGCCGGCGACGGTACCCGCGATCGACTTCGAGACCGACTGCAGCAGATGCGTCGTCGCCGGCGTCATCCCGGCGCCGTAGCGCTCGGCCGCGATGCGGCCGCGGTGCAGCACGAGGAAGCCGTCCGTCGATGTCCGGTCGAGCATCTGCGCGACGGTCATCCGCCCTCCCGCCCACGGGAATGTGATGCCGTCGACGTCCCGCGGGTCGGCCTCGAGCGCCAGCACCGGCCCGTCGCCGCGCTCGATCCGTGCGGTCGGCACGATCTCGCGCGTGTGCAGGAAGCCCCAGCGCAGATGCGGATGGGTCGACCAGTTGTGCACGCCGACGACGGCGTCGCCGGCCGGCGGGAAGCCCTGCATGAGCTGAGGGACGGCGCTCCTGTCGATGCCGGCGATCATATGTGGTCACCGCTGCGCGACCGGATCGCCGGCGACCAGCCAGTACACCTCGGTCTCGTAGAGGGCCGGATCCTGATCGTCCAGCCAGTGGCCGTAGATCTCCCAGCGCACGCCGGTGAGGGCGTGGCCGTTCGCCGCGCACCACTCGTGCACAGCGGCGTGGGCCCGCGCGAGGCCCTCGGGCGAGGGCGCGCCGCGGGCGACGGCCGTCGCCGCGCGGCCGGCGGGGAGCGCCGACGGCTCGACGCGGCCGCTCCGCGCGAACGCCCTGTCCACGCAGACGCCGACCTCGACGCTCGGCTGATCGTCCTTGTAGAGCATCACGTTGCGTCCGGTCGTCAGCCCGGAGCCGCGCAGGAACGCCCATACCTCGCCGAGAAGCGCACCCCAGACCTGCGGGAAGTCCTCCCACGTCGTCGTCTCCGAGACGACTGCCGTCGGCGTCGGCGCCGTCTCGACGATGCGCACCGCGTCGTCCATCCGCGCATCGTAAACTCCGAACGATGCTGACGAACCGCTCCGCGCCGCCCGCCACCCTGACGCCCGTGCTGGTCTATCCGGACGTCCGCGCTGCGGTCGCGTGGCTCGAGGCGGCGTTCGGCTTCGAGGAGCGGGTGCGGATCGGCGAGGATCACCGCTCCCAGATGCGGGTCGGAGCCGACGCCGCCGTCGTCGTCGCCGACGTGGGCGGCGAGCGGGTCGCGCCCGTCGCCGGCGGCGTCGCGCACCTCATGAAGGTGCGCGTGCCCGATGTCGATGCCGCGTTCGCCCGTGCGCGCGACCACGGCGCCCGCATCGTCGAGGAGCTGCAGACGTTCGAATACGGTGAGCGCTCGGGCGTCGTCGAGGATCTCGCCGGGCACCGGTGGGAGCTCACACAGACGGTGCGCGACGTCGACCCGACCGAGTGGGGCGGGATCGCCCTCGCTCCCTGGTGACGGGCCCACGTTGGCCTACGACGAGCAGCTCGCGGCGCGCATGCGAGCGCTGGTCGCCGGCGAGCCGAACCTGACCGAGCAGAAGATGTTCGGCGGCCTGGCGTTCCTGATCGGCGGCAACATGGCCGTTGCCGCGAGCGGCCAGGGCGGGGCGCTCGTGCGCGTCGACCCGGCCGAGTCCGACGCGCTCGTCGCGACCACGGCAGCCGAGGTGATGGAGATGCGCGGACGCGGGATGGCAGGGTGGCTGCGCGTCGCGCCGCAGCACCTCGACGGCAACGATCAGCTGGCCGAGTGGGTCACGCGCGGGACCGCCTACGCCCGCTCGCTGCCCGTCAAGCCCTAGCCGGCGACGGCAGTGTCGGGCGCGCTCTCGTACACGAGCTCCGGCGGGAAGCCGATGTAGTTGAGCTCGTTCGAGATGACCTCGATCGGGTGGTAGGCATCCTGGTGCAGGTCGCCGTCGGCGTTCACGGTGAACGGGATGATGCACGCACGCACGAAGGCCAGCCGCTCGATCGCCCGTTCGATGTTGCGCAGGATGTCGCCGGCCTCACCGTGGTTGATGATCGCGTTGAAATACGCGGTCAGCTGGGCCCGGTAGGCCGCCTCTTCCGGCGTATCCGAAACATCGCTCTTCGCCACGACATCACTCTCCTCTGACGACTTTGCGCCGCAGCCGGCAGGCTCAGCTCGAACACGCCCCGGGACAGGGCCTCCACCTCCAATCATCCTGCAAGGGGTGCAAGTGTCAACCGGGCGCAGCCACGGTCGCCGCCGATCGCCGAACGCCGTCCGCTCCGACGCGTTATCGTCCTCACGACGTGAGATCCGCACCGGCACTCATGGTGGTCATCGTCGGCGCCGCCGCCCTCGGGCTGGCGGCGTGCGGCGGCTCGTCGGGCGGCGGCACCTCCACGAGCACCGTCACCGTCACGACCACGGTTTCGACGCCGGCCACTTCGACCACCACGACGACGGGCGGCGGGACGACCGGCGGGGGCACGACGGCGACCTCGGGCGCACAGAACCTGGTGGCGACCGCCGCGATCAAGACGCAGCTCCTCGATGCCGGCGCGGCGCTCCACAAGCTGTCGCCGTCCGATTACACCGGCCTTCGCAAGGGCGAGACGTACTACGCCTACGACGCCGACACGAAGATCTACTGGGCCGGCACCCAGCTGGTGGCCAGCAAGAAGTCGTTGCAGGCGCAGGTCGGCGATCAGGACGACGGCGCCTACCTCGTGTTCAAGAGAACCGGCACGAGCGCCTGGAAGGGCTTCGAGACCGGCGCTTCGGGCGAGGGTGCGATCTGCTCGGTGAAGGTCCCCGCGGCGGTGCTCGCGGTGTGGGGCTGGCAGGCAGGCGCCTGCCACCCGCGCAACTTCTAGCCCTCGGTCGCGATCATGACGTCGGAGGCCTTCACAACGGCGGTCGCCGCGCTGCCCTCGTGCAGGCCGAGCTCGTCCACCGCCTCGACGGTGATCGACGAGACGATGCGCTGACCGCCGACGTCGAGGACGACGTTCGCGATCGCCTCGCCACGGGTGATCGAGACGACGGTGCCGGTGAGCCGGTTTCGGGCGCTGAGCTTCATGGCGGATCTCCTTCCGTGCGCACGGGGTGCATCGGGACGAGCACATGGGACGGCCGGGCCGAGTCGTGGAACACCGTCTGGTTGGCGACGGCGGTGTCGGTGCCCTCGTGGGGCAGCGCGGCCGTGTTCAGGTTCCGATCGTAGCGATCGAACTCGCTTGACGAGACCTCCAACCGCAGCCGGTGCCCGGCCCCCAGGCGATACGCGGTGGCCCAGACGTCGATCTCGACCTCGTACACGCGCCCGGGCTCGAGCAGCTCCCGGCCGCGCTCCGGCTCGCGCAGGCTCATGCGCTGGATGCCGTCCTGGATCAGGTTCGCGGAGCCGTCCGGGAAGACGTCGACGAGCGCGGCGGTGAAGTCGGTATCGACCGCGTCGGTGCAGACGTGCAGGCGGGCAGAGAGGTCGCCGATCAGCTCGACCGGCTCCGCCAGCGGCGCCGACGTGTAGACGAGGACGTCCGCTCGCGCCTCGATCGGACGGCGATCGCCGAGGATCAGCCCGAACGTCCACGGATTCGTGCCGACCGACCATGCGACGGGATCGGCCGGGTCGTACGCGTACGTGTCGGCGGGCTCATCGGCCGGGGGGTCGGGCGAGAGCGTGCCGCCCGCCTGCGAGGAGCCCGCGCCGTGCAGGTACCAGGCCTGCGCCTCGCTCCCCGGCGGCGGCCACGTGTCGGCGGTGCGCCACTCATCGGCGCCCATCACGAAGTAGGTCACGCGCGGCTTGTGCTCGAAGCCGTTGTCGATCCCGAACATGTACCGGTCATAGAACGCCTGCAGGCGGTCCCAGCGGTGGGTGCCGTCGTCGGACACGGGCAGGATCCCGACCCGTTCGGCCGGCCCCGGCGGCCCCTCGTGGCTCCACGGGCCGATCATCAGGTAGTTGCGCCCGCCCGAGCGGTCGAGCCGGCGGTAGCGGCGGTAGTCGCGCAGCTGCTGGCCCAGGTAGTTGTCGAACCAGCCGCACCAGTGCAGGATCGGGATCTCGATCGCGTCGTGGGCCTCGCGCCGGCAGCGGTACGCCCAGTAGCGGCCCGGGTGCGGGTGCTCGACGATCTCGGAGAAGTAGTGGTTGCCCAGGCCGGCCGCATCGGCCATGCCCGCGGTCGGCAGATGCCACACATCGACGCCGGGCAGATCCTCGCCCGGCACGGGATGGCCGATCGGGTCGACCCACCAGATCGCCCACAGCGCCTCGGCCGCCAGGCGCAGGCAGCCGTTGCGGTAGGTGCCGTCGTAACGGTCGACGGGGAAGTCGCCCGGCGCGATGCACGCCAGGGCCGGGTGCGGGATCGACGCCGCGGCGAAGCTCGTGACCGAGTAGTACGACTCGCCGGTCAGGGCGACCGTGCCCGCCGACCACTCCTGCGCGGCGATCCAGGCCACCGTGTCGTGGCCGTCGTGCGCCTCGTTGGTCGGGTGGGCGGGGTCGAACACGCCCTCCGAGCCATAGGTGCCGCGGCAGTCCTGGCCGACGAAGGCGTAGCCCTTGCGGTTCCAGTGCGCCGCGATGTCCGGGATCCCGCAGTAGTCGACCGTCTTGCCGTACGGCAGCCGGATCACGACCGCCGCGAACGGGCCGGGGGCGTCAGGCAGGTACACGTCGGTGGCAAGCCTGATCCCGTCGCGCATCTCCACCATCACGTCACGCAGCACCCGCCCGGGGCGGGCGCGGTCGGGTGTCCCCGAGCACGTCCAGACGAAGTCCTCCACGACGCGATCATAAATGTGACGGGTACCATGACGGGCATGTGCCGATCTATCCGCCCACTCCACAACTACGACCCGCCGACGAGCGAGGATGAGATCCGGGAGGCGTCGCTGCAGTACGTGCGCAAGATCAGCGGCATGACCCGCCCGGCTCGCGCCAACGAGGAGGCGTTCACACGCGCGGTCGACGCCGTCGCCGCCGCAACGACGCAGCTCCTGGCCGACCTCACGACGACGGCGCCGCCGCGCAGTCGCGCCCGCGAGATCGAGCGCGCCCGAGAACGGGCCGCCGTGCGCTTCGGCGAGCGCGGCGCCGCATAACCGGCGGCGCCGATCGCATGCTGGTCGAGGTCTGGTCAGACCTCGTCTGCCCCTGGTGCTACCTGGGCAAGCGCAGGCTCGACCAGGCGCTCGGGCAGTTCCGTCACGCCGACCGCGTCGACGTCGTGTGGCGCAGCTTCGAGCTCGAGCCCGGCGCTGCGGCCGAGGCGCGGAGCCGCGCGAACGTGCTCGTCGCCCGCTACGGCATGACCGAGCAGGAGGCCGCCGAGCGCGACGCGCAGATGACCGCACTCACCGCCGATGCCGGGCTGGCGTACCGGCCCGACCTGATCAAGCTCGGCAACACGTTCGACGCGCACCGGGTGCTGCACGCCGCCTCGGCCCGCGGCCTGCAGGCGCAGGCCAACGAGCGGCTGCTGCAGGCCCACTTCGCCGAGGGCCGCGCCCTGACCGATGCCGACACGCTTGTCGAGCTGGCCGCCGACGCCGGGATCGACCCCGCCGAGACCCGCGCCGTCCTGGCCGGCGGCAGCTTCGCGGCCGAGGTGCGGGCCGACGAGCGCGAGGCGGCCGAGCTCGGGATCACGGGCGTGCCGTTCTTCGTCCTGGGTCGCCGCTACGCGGTTTCGGGCGCCCAGCCTGCGGAGCTGCTCTTGCAGGCGCTCGAGCGGGCGTGGGCCGAGACGGTGGAGGCCCGGCCGGCCGAGGCGTGAGCCCGCGGGGTTTGGCCGCAGCGACTCCCGGGTACCTCCCTCACCATGTGGCTCCTCATACTTCTCATCCTGGCCCTGATCGTGTTCGGGGTCGTGGGCGCCATCAAGCTGGCCTTCTGGGTCCTCTTGATCGCACTCGCAGTCGCGGTGGTCGTCGGATTCCTCGGCCGCGGGCTCTTTGGCCGCGGCAGCACGATCTAGCGACCCAGCGCGAACGGTAACTCTCCCGGCGGCGGGGCGTGGTCGTCCCGCCGCCGGGAGGCTGCCTCCAACCGAAAGGATGCGCTCATGCTCGGCATGTTCCGCAGTCTCATCGGCGTCATCTATCTCGTCATCGGTGTCGTCGTCGCCTCGACACACCATTACCTGCGCCACCTGCACGCCCTGCGGCCGATCGCCTCGGCTGTGCTGGCCGTCGTGCTCTGGCCCATCGTGCTGCTCGGCGCGAACCTGCACCTCCACTAGCCCATCAGCGCCGATAGGGTTGGCCCGTGCCGCTCCACTCGCCGGAGACCCACGAGCCGTGCACGACCCGGCCGTGGGATCCCGACGACGCCCGCGCTGCCATCGCCGCGATCGTCGCCGACGCAGAAACGGCGTTCTCGCCCGAGCGCCTGTGGCCGCTGCACCCGCTCGACCATGACGAGCCCGCCGACGCCGGCCGCTCGCTGAGCGGCGTCTACCTGGGCGCCGCGGGCGTGATCTGGGCGCTGGCCGAGCTCGGCGGCGGGGGCGACCACGCGGCGGTGGCGGCGGGCCTGGACGAGCGCTACCTGGCCGCGCCCGACTACGGCGACGCCGCGCCGGGCCTGTGGATGGGGCGCGCGGGCATCCTGGCCGTCGCCGAGCGCCTTGCCCCCGACGCCGCGCGGCGCGACCTGCTCCACGCGGTGCTCGAGGAGAACGTCGGCAACCCCGCGGTCGAGGTCATGTGGGGTGCGCCCGGCTCGATGCTGGTCGCATCGGCGCTTCACCGCCGAACCGGCGAGGAGCGCTTCGCCGCCGTGTGGCGGCGGCTGGCCGACTCGGTCTGGGACGGCTGGACCGAGGATCCCGAGATCGGCTGCCGCATCTGGACGCAGATCCTCTACGGCAGCGTCCGCCGCTACGTCGGGCCGGCCCACGGCATGGCGGGCTGCATCGCCGCGCTCGCGCAGCGACCCGACCTGCTCGGGACCGAGCGGATGCACGAGCTCGAGATGCAGGCCGTGCGGTCGGCGGTCGCCCTCGCGGTCTGCGAGGACGGCGAGGCGAACTGGCTGCCCATCGCCGGAGCCCCGCTCGCGGTGGCCGACGGCTCCGGGACCCGCATCCAGTGGTGCCACGGCGCGCCCGGGATGGTGGCCACGCTCGCCCACATCGCACCCGGCGATGACGACTTCACGGCACTGCTCGTCGCGGGAGGCGAGCTCACCTGGCACGCCGGCCCGCTCCGCAAGGGCTCGACGCTCTGCCACGGTACCGCCGGCAACGGGCTCGCGTTCCTGGCGCTCCACCGGCGGACGGGCGATGAGCGCTGGCTCGAGCGCGCCCGCAGCTTCGGGATGCACGCGATCACCCAGGTCGAGAACGCCCGGGCGGCGCACGGAACCGGGCGCCACTCGCTGTGGACGGGCGACCTCGGAGTCGCGCTCTATCTCCGCGGCTGCATCGATCCGGACGCCGCGCCCTGCATCGACATCGGCACCCGGTAGCGGGCAACCCGGCGCGGGCCGTACGGGCGCCCCGGTAGCGTGCACGGGTGCACCGCAACGTGTGGAGAGCTCTGGCCGCCGCGGCGCTCGTCGCCGTCGTGATCGCCGCCCGGGGATCGGTGGAGCCGGGGCTGGTCGTGGCGAGGCCCGGCAAGCCGCCCGCGCGCACGCCCACCGTCGTGCGCGGGGCCCGCACGACGATCCGCCACATCGTCTTCATCGTCAAGGAGAACCGCTCGTACGACAACCTGTTCGGGCTCTACCCGACGGGCGACGGGACGAGCACGGGCCGCACCGCCGACGGGCGCACGATCAAGCTGATCCCGGTGCCCAACCTGCAGAACGACCTGCCCCATGACCACCGCGCGGCCCGCGTCGACATCGCGGGCGGCGCGATGGACGGCTTCTCGAAGGAGCCCGACAAGGAGGGCAACCCCACCGTGCTCGCCTACACGACCGCATTTCCCGGTCAGCTGCCCGCGTACTGGGGCTGGGCGAAGCACTTCGAGCTGCTCGACCATACGTTCTCATCGGGCGACACGTCGAGCTTCCCGAACCACCTCTACACGGTGTCGGCGACCGGCGCCGGGTCGATCGACGGCCCGAGCCTCGGGGTCGAGAACTGGGGCTGCGACGGCCCGGCCAGCCTGCGGGTGCCGGTCATCCGCCACGGCATACGGGTCCAGGTCCCGCCCTGCTTCTCGGTCGACTCCATCGGCGGCCAGCTCGACCGCCACGGCATCCCGTGGAGCGAGTACGGGCCGCCCGAGAACGCCCACGGATACGGCTGGGTCGCCTACGACGCCGTCAAGCCCATCCGCGAGAGCGCGAGCTATGCCCGCCACGTCCTGCCCCTCGGATGGTTCAAGAGCGACCTCAACCAGGGCTATCTGGGCGCCGTGACCTGGATCGTGCCGCCGTATAACCGCAGCGACCATCCCGGCGGCGCGGCGCTCTGCGACGGCGAGAACTGGACCGCCAACCTGATCAACGAGATCATGGCGTCGCCCGACTGGCGCCACACCGCGATCGTGCTCACGTGGGACGAATGGGGCGGCTTCTACGACCACGTCGCGCCGCCGCACCCCGACCGGTTCGGGATGGGCCCGCGCGTGCCGATGCTCGTGATCTCGCCCTGGTCGAAGCCGGGCGTCGACCACACCGTCTACGACTTCACCTCCGTCCTGCGGTTCATCGACGAGGACTTCGGCCTGCCGCTCCTGTCGGCCCGCGAGCGCGAGGCGAACTCGATCGCAAACGCCTTCCAGTTCGACCATCCGCTGCCGCGATGGCAGGCGCCCCTCAAGACCTGCCCGGCCGTGTCCCAGGCACAGCTCTCGGCGACCGGAAAAGATGTCGACCCCAGCTGAGCGGCCCGTGCTCGTGACCGGCGCGCACCGGTCGGGGACGACGTGGGCCGGCCGGGTGCTCGCGGCGTCGGCGACGCCGCTCGGCTACATCTGGGAGCCGTTCAACCCCCGCCACCGGCCGGGCACGTTCCCGATCCGGTTCCCGCACTACTTCCACTACGTGTGCGCCGAGAACGCCGCCGAGTGCGTGGAGCCGCTGGCCGAGACGCTCGCGTTCCGGTACCGCCCCGCCGCCGAGATCCGCAGCCTGCGGAGCGCGCGCGACGCCGGCCGGATGGGGCGCGACTGGTGGCGGTTCGAGCGCAGCCGCCGGCGCGGCGCGAGCGCCCTGGTCAAGGACCCGATCGCGCTCTTCTCGTCGGAGTGGCTCGCCGAGACGTTCGACATGCGCGTCCTCGTCATGATCCGCCACCCCGCAGCGTTCGCCGCGAGCCTGCGCCGCCGCGGCTGGCAGCACCGGTTCGGAGACTTCCTCGACCAGCCGCTGCTGATGCGCGACTATCTGGGTCCGTACGAGCGCGACATCCGCCAGGCCGCCGCCCGGCCGCCCGCGATCATCGACGAGGCGATCCTGCTCTGGAACATCCTCTACGACGCGGTCAACCGCCTGCGGGTGCGCCACCCGGAGTGGGTCTTCGTGCGCCACGAGGACCTCGCCGGCGATCCGCTCGGCGGCTTCCGCGACCTCTACGGGCAGCTCGGCCTGGAGTGGACGGACGCGGTCGAGGCACTCGTGCGCGAGACGTCGGACGCCTCGAATCCCGCCGATGCCGAGCGCGTCGACTCGATCCGCCGAAACAGCGCCGCCCACGCCGGGGCGTGGCGCTCGCACCTGAGCGCCGCCGACGTCGAGCGCATCCGCCGCGGCACCGAGGCGGTGGCGGAGCGGTTCTACTCCGACGCCGACTGGTAGCCGCGCAGGTGGGCGGCGATCGCCGCGGCGGCCACCGTGCGCGCCGCATGCCCGTGCTCGGCGCGCGCCCGGCGCAGCGCGGGGACGAACACGCCCCGCAGGGCGTCGTCGCCGCCGTAGAGCTCGAGGGCGGCGACGATCGCCCCGTGCAGGCGCACGGCGTCGGGCTGGGCGGCGCCGCGCACGATCCGATCGACGAGTGCCGGCCGATGAAAGTCCGGGTCGACCGGCATGGGTGCATCATCCCGGCGCCGCGGGCCTGCGACAATCCCCGATCCGCGCCAGCCAACCCCCCAGAATCTGGTAATTCCGTCCGGAATGTGGCGTCCGGATGCGGACCGTCGGAGGCGGGTTCGGGCACAATCCCCCCATGCGCACCAGGATCGCGGTCGTCGGCGACCGCAACCCCGGCTATCTGACCCATCGCGAGCTCGACGCGACGCTCGCCCTGATGCCCGAGGGCGTCGATGCCCGCTGGGTCGCAACCGACTCCGCCGACGCCGGGCGGCCGCAGGCGTTCGACGCGCTCTGGGTCGTGCCTGGCACGCCCTACCGCGACGACGCGGCGGTCCACGCCCTGATCGAGCACGCCCGCCGTGAGGGCATGCCCATCCTGGGCACGTGCGGCGGCTTCCAGTACATGCTCGTCGAGTTCGCCCGAAACGTCGCCGGCATCGCGGAGGCTGCGCATGCCGAGACCGATCCCGACGCCGGCGTGCACGTGGTCTCTGCCCTGGCGTGCAGCCTGGTGGGCGAGGAGCGGACGGTCACACCGGTGCCGGGGACACGCCTCGCCGGGCTGTGCGGAGAGGCGCGGTTCACCGGCTTCCACTTCTGCAGTTACGGCCTCGCCGCCGCCCACCGAGACGCGCTCACGGCGGCCGGGCTGATCGTCTCGGCGACCGCGCCCGACGCGGGAGTCGAGGCGGTTGAGCTGCCCTCGCACCCGTTCTACCTGGCGACGCTCTTCCAGCCTCAGGTGGGCAGCTCGGCGAGCGGCGTGCTGCACCCGGTCGTGGCGGCGCTCGTCGACGCCGCAACGGCGGTGGCCATAGCAGGCTGAGGTTTCGCCCACAGACACTTAACAATTCTCGCTCGCGGTCGATTGTCCGGGGCGATGGGCGACACCCCTGGCATACCGTCCACCGCGGCCGCGAAGGACGAGGAGCTGTACGCGAGCTCACGCTCGCGCGTCGCCATGCCGCTCGAAGCCGACGAGCGCCTGCTCTCTGCCGTGATGGGCGGCGCGTTCCTGATCGTGGCGGTCGCGCTCGCGGCGGTCGCCGGCGGCGGCCGCATGCCCGGCCCGCTGCTGCTCGGCGTGCTCGTGCTCTCGTTCGCCGCGCTCGCCAATGTCGAATTCGAGATCGGCACCGGAGCGGCCATCCCGACCCAGCTCGTGTTCGTGCCGATGCTGTTCCTGCTGCCACTCGGCTGGGTGCCGCTGGCGGTCGCCGCGGCCTCGTGGATCTCGCTGAACGCCGACGTCGTGCGCGGCCGCCGCCACCGTGAGCGGGTGCTGGTGCTCCTGTGCTCGTGCTGGTACGTCATCGGCCCGGTGCTGGTGCTGCTCGCGTTCGGCGATGGTCCGCCGGAGTGGAGCCGCTGGCCCGTGTACCTCGCCGCTCTGGCGGCGCAGTTCGGCGCCGACCTCGCAAGCACGGCGCTGCGCGAGTGGCGGGCGGTGGCCAGCTGGCCGCGCCGGCTGCTGACCGCGGCCGCGATCGCCTACGGAGTCGACGCGGCGCTCGCGCCGCTCGGACTGCTGGCCGCGTTCGTCTCGCCGTCGTTGCGGTACGCGTTCCTGCTCACGCTGCCGGTGGCGATCGTGCTGACGGTGTTCGCCAGCGAGCGCGGCCGCCGCATCGGCGAGGAGATCAAGCTCTGGCGAACGCTGCGCGGCACTGTGGAGCTGCTCGGCGACATCATCGAGGCCGACGACGCCTACACCGGCACTCACAGCCAGGGCGTGGTCGCCCTGGTGCTCGCGGTCGCCGACGTCCTGCGGCTCACGCCGGAGGAGCGCACGCAGGCCGAGTTCGCAGCCCTGCTGCACGACGTGGGCAAGATCCGCATCCCCAAAACCATCATCCAGAAGCCGGGTCCGCTCACCGCCGAGGAGCGGCTCCTGATCGAGACCCACACCGTCGAAGGCGAGCGGATCCTCGACAAGGTGGGGGGCTCGCTGGCCGAGATCGGGGCCATCGTGCGCTCGTGCCACGAGCGCTTCGACGGCACCGGCTACCCCGACCACAAGGCGGGCGAGGGGATCCCCCTCATCGCCCGGATCGTGTGCGCCTGCGACGCCTACAGCGCCATGACCACCGACCGCCCGTACCGCGACGCGCTCACATCCGCCGAGGCCGTGGGCGAGCTGCGCCGCTGCGCCGGCACCCAGTTCGACCCGCGCGTCGTCGATGCGCTGATCGAGGTGCTCGCGGTGGACGAGACCGGCCTCGTGCTGCGCGCCGCGGCCTAGGCGATCTCGCGCCGCAGCCTAGGCAGCCTCGCGCCGGCCCCAGACCGAGCTCGACGCGACGTAGAACACCGCGAGCGCCGCGTAGATCAGCAGGCTCGCATCGGAGCTCACGAACGCGACGAGCGTGCCCGTGAGGTACAGGAACGGGCCCGGCCGGAAGCTGCGGGTGATGCCCGACACCTCGCGCGGGTCAGAGCCCTGCGCCAGCAGCCCGTGCCGCAGCGAGTAGTGCCACAGCGCGTTGAACACGAGCGCCATCGCCACCATCACGGCGCCGTAGAAGACGGCGGCGGCGGTCGCGTTCGGCGTGCGGGCGTAGTGCGAGACCAGGGCGGTCGGATACGGGATTAGCGCGACGGTCATGAGCATGAAGACGTTCAGGAAGAGCAGCCCGCGGTCGCACCGGTCGAGATGGCGCAGCACGTTGTGGTGGTTCACCCAGATGATGCCGATCGTGAGGAAGCTGACGACGTAGCTCACATCGGCGGGCCACTGCCGCCAGAGCGCGTGGGCGAGCGACCCGCTGCCGACGTCGGGCACATGCAGGTCGAGCACGAGCAGCGTGATCGCGATCGCGAACACGCCGTCGGAGAAGGCCTCCAGCCGGTTCTTGTCCACGGCCCGACATTACACTGCGCGGTCGAATGGGAACCCTGATCTCACTCCACGCCGCGGTGAAGTCGTTCGGCGCCCGCACGGTCCTCGAGGGCCTCGACCTCGAGGTGGCCGACGACGCCCGCATCGGCGTGGTCGGCCAGAACGGCTCGGGCAAGTCGACGCTGCTGCGCATCCTGGCCGGGCTGGACGATCCCGACTCGGCTGCGCCGGTGCGCCGGCGGGGGATGACGGCCGCCTACCTGCCCCAGCTCGTCGGTCCCGAAGCCCGCACCCCAACCGAGCTCTGCCACGCCGCCCGGCCCGACATCGCCCGGGTGGAGCACGACCTCGAGGCGTGCGCGGCCGCCCTCGCCGATCCCGCGGTCGCCGCCGACATGGGCCGCCTCCAGCGCACGATCGATCGCCAGCAGCGGCTGCTCGACGAGTTCGACCGCCTGGGCGGACACGTCTTCGAGGGCAGCGTGCGCTCGGTGCTCACCGACCTCGGCGTCACGCCCGCCGAGGCGGGCCGTCCGCAAGAGGGGCTCTCGGGCGGCAAGCGCAAGCTCGTCGCCCTGGCGGCGTGCCTCGTCCAGGAGCCCGACCTGCTCCTGCTCGACGAGCCCGAGACGCACCTCGACGCCTACCGCCGCAGCCGCGTCGAGGAGCTCGTGCGTGCGTTCCGGGGCGCCGTCGTGATGGTGTCCCACGACCGATATCTGCTCGACGAGACGGTGAAGGCGATCGCCGAGGTCGACCGCGGCCGGGTGCGGATGTGGCCCGGCAACTACTCGGCCTACCACGCCGCCCGCGAGCTCGAGCTACGCCAGCAGCAGGAGCAGTGGTCGGCCCAGCAGAAGGAGATCGCCCGGCTCGAGGACGCCATCCGCCGCTACAAGCAGTGGGCCAGCATCATCGACGACCCGCGGCACACCACGCGCGCGCGCAACACCGAGCGCCGGATCGAGCGCATGGATAAGGTCGAGCGGCCGGTGCTCGAGCGGCGCAAGATCGCGCTTCGGCTGCGCAGCCAGGCACGCGGCGGCAAGCGGGTGGCCGAGTGGCGCGACGTGTCGGTCGCGTTCGGCGCCGAGCCGGTGCTGATCGGAGTCGACCTCACGGTCTTCCGCGGCGAGCGGGTCGGAGTGATCGGCACGAACGGATCGGGCAAGAGCGTGCTCGTGAAGCTGCTCGCCGGCGAGCTCGAGCCCGTCGAGGGCGAGATGTGGGTGGGGCCGTCGATCGAGGTCGGCTTCCTGCCGCAGGAGCATGCGCCCGCGCCGGCCCGGCAGACGCCGGTCGACGCGCTGCGGGCGCAGAAGCCGTGCACCGAGGAGGAGGCGGTCTCGGCGCTGCTGCGGTTCCTGTTCACCTACGAGCAGTGCCGCCAGCAGGTGAACGCCCTCTCCGGCGGCGAGCGCACCCGGCTCGAGCTGCTGCTGCTGATGCGGGCGGGCGCCAACTGCCTGGTGCTCGACGAGCCGACGAACCATCTCGACATCGATTCTGTCGAGATGCTCGAGGCGGCGATCGAGAGCTTCGACGGCACCGTGATCTTCGTCTCGCACGACCGCTACTTCCTCGACCGCATCGCCGACCGCATCGTCGAGGTGCGCGACGGCACCGTCACCGCGTCGGAGGGCGGGTACAGCACCTGGTACGCCCGCCGCCGCAGCGCCGCCTAGCCCCAACCCGGGGACAGTCCCCTCGCCTGGTCGCGGCCCACCGCGTGGTTTTTGCCACGGCACACGTGTCACGGGGACTGTCCCCCACACTGCTCCATCTCCACCTGCGACGTGAGATGCGGGGACTGTCCCCCACACTGCTCCATCTCCACCTGCGACGTGAGATGCGGGGACTGTCCCCGAGGGACAGTCCCCATCGCTCGGGAGCTGCCGCGGCACCTCCCGAGCTACATACGCCCGGCGGCGATGATGCGCGCCAGGAACTGCTGCGTGCGCTCTTCGCGCGGCTGGGTGAAGATCTGGTCGGGCAGACCCTGCTCGAGGATCACACCCTCGTCGAGGAAGCACACCCGGCTTGCGATGTCGCGGGCGAAGCCCATCTCGTGGGTGGCGATGACCATCGTCATGCCGTCGCGGGCGAGGCCGCGCACCACCTCGAGCACCTCGGCCACGAGCTCGGGGTCGAGGGCGCTCGTCACCTCGTCGAGCAGCATCAGGCGCGGCTGCATCGCCAGCGCGCGGACGATCGCGACCCGCTGCTGCTGCCCGCCGGAGAGCCGGTCGGGATAGTCGTCGATCTTCGCGGCCAGCCCGAACTGGGTGAGCAGCTCGCGCGCACGCTCGTCCGCCTCGGGCCGCGCCATGCCGAGCGCCTTGCACGGTCCGAGCGTCACGTTGCGCAGCACGCTCATGTGCGGGAACAGGTTGAACGCCTGGAACACGATCCCGATCCCGCGCCGCACCTCGTTCACGTCCACTCCGCGCCCGGTGATCTCCTCGCCGTTGACGACGATCCTGCCCGCGTCGATCGGCTCGAGCAGGTTGACGCACCGAAGCAGGGTCGACTTGCCGGAGCCCGAGGCGCCGATCAGGCACACCACCTCGTGCTCGGCCACGGTGAGGTCGATGCCGCGCAGCACCTCGGTCTTGCCGAACGACTTTCGCAGCCCCTCGACCGCGAGTCCCGCCGGCGCGCTCATGCAGCGCCTCCCGCCTGCCGCCGGCGCCGCTCGCGCAGGATCAGCCAGTCCGTGAAGCGGGCGAGCGGGATGGTGATCAGCACGAAGAAGAACGCCGCGATGAGGATGGGGGTGTAGTTGAAGTCGGCGGCGGCGTTGATGTTCGCCTGCTGAAGCGCCTCGACCGGGCCGAGCAGCCCGACGAGGGCCGTGTCCTTCTGCAGGCCGATGAAGTCGTTCAGCAGGGGCGGGATCACCCGCCGCACCGCCTGCGGCACGATCACGTACCGGAGCGCCTGGGCCCGGGAGAGGCCCAGCGAGCGCGCCGCCCCCTCCTGGCTCGGGTGGACCGACTCGATCCCCGCGCGGTACACCTCCGACACGTAGGCGCTGTAGACGAGCACCAGCGAGACCACGCCCCAGACGACCGGGTCGGTCGGGACGCCGGTGAGGTTGAGCGCGGGGGCGCCGAACCCGAGCACGTAGACCACGAGGATCGTCGGCACCCCGCGGAAGAAGTCGGTGTAGATGACCGCGAACGCCCGGAGGGGGAAGAACACCGGCCCCGGCAGGCCGCGCAGGATCGCGAGGACGAGCGCGAAGGCGAGGATCAGCACCTCCGCGATCGAGAACATCTTGACGTTCAGCTCGAAGGCACGGGCGACGAGCGGGAAGGACTGGCGCGCCTCGGCGCCGTTGAAGAACTCGCGATGCACCTGCGCCCATCCGGGCGATTTCACGATCGCGAGGACGATGAGCGCGACCGCGACGACCGTGCTCACGAGCGCGATCGACATGTTGGTCATGGGCTCGTACCCGCCCTGGAGGATGCGGGAGCGCCGCCCAGGGACCGGCCGGATCGGCATGTCTAATGAAGGACGGGCGCGTTCGCCTTGTCAGAGAGCCAGGTCGTCTGGATCTGGGCGAGCGTGCCGTTCGCCTTGATCGCGGCGATGGCCTTGTCGACGCACGACGTGAGCGGGCTGCTCTTCGCGAGCACGAGGCCGAAGTGGCCGCTGCCGGCCGACGCGGGGAACTGGCCGATGATCGTGCTTCCCGAGATCTGCACGGCGGTCATGTAGAAGGCGGTCGGCAGATCGACGACGATGCCGTCGATCTGGTGCGCCTTGAGCGCGTTGATCGCGTCGTTCAGCGAGTGGTACGCGCTCGGCTGCGGCCCGGGCTTGATCGTGCTCGTGATGAAGTCGTAGCTCGTCGTGCCGAGCTGCGTTCCGAGCTTGGCGCCGTGCAGCGCCGCGATCGACCCGGCATGGGCGTACTTGTCGCTCTTGAGCGCGACGATGGCCTGGTTCACGTCGTAGTACGAGCTCGAGAAGTCGACGGCCTCCGCCCGCTTCTTGCTGTAGGAGACCTGGGCCAGATAGAAGTCGAACGCCTTCGGCCCCGGCGCGTAGGACTGGTTGAAGTGGGTCACCTCCCACTTCACCTGCGCGTTCGTGAAGCCCATCTGCTTCGCGACCGCATAGGCGACGGCATCCTCGAAGCCCTTGCCGGTGTACGGATCGTTGTTGAACTTGCCCGTCCAGCTGTGGCCCGGCCCGCCCGTGAAGTAGGGCGAGTACGCCGGGTTGTCCGTCCCGATGGTCAGCGTGCCCGCGGTGTGCAGCGCCAGGTTCTTCACCGCGCACGGATTGGAGCCGGGCGATGATGCGGGCGCCGAGGCGCCCTGCTTCGTCGTGCCGCAGGCGGCGGCGACGAGGCAGGCGACGAGAACGGACAACGACGGGACGAGCTTACGCATGCGCACCACACCGGGGGTCGAGGACGGGCGTCCTACGATACCGGACCCCGGTGCGGGCGCTTTCGGGAAGCGACGAGCGCGCGCTAGCGCTTGGAGAGGTGCGCGCCGATCCGAACCCGCAGCTCCTGCGGGCTGAACGGCTTGGTGATGTAGTCGTCGGCGCCGAGCGAGAAGCCGGCATCCACGTCCCGGTCCTGGGCACGAGCGGTCAGCATGATGACCTTCATGTGCTTGCAGTCGGAGTCGGCCCGAAGCTCGCGCAGCACGTCGAAGCCGCTGCGCTTGGGCATCATCACGTCCAGCACGCACAGGTCGGGCTGCTCGCTCTTGGCCAGTTCGAGGGCGGCCTGCCCATCGGGGGCGGTAACGACCTGGTAGCCCTCCCGCTCGAGGCGGAACTTCACCAGGCGCAACAGATGCGGCTCGTCGTCGGCGACGAGTACCTTCACGGGTTCAGTCATGCTGCCCTCTTCGGCGTCCGGTCACCCCGACTTGAGCACCAATTAGACTGCTGCGCCATGCATACCGACCGGAGGGCGTTCCTGCGCGTCATGGCCGAGTTCCCCGTCGGCGTCACGCGGCTCGACGCGGACGCGGAGCCGTCGTCGTTCGCGGCCACCACCGTGAACATCTGCGCCGGCGGCGCGAAGATGATCGCGCCGCTTGCGGTGATCGCGGGAGAGCACCTGCGGCTCGAGGTGCGGTTTTCGCAGCCGCCCTTTCTGGTATTCAGCGACGCCACCGTGACGCGCGTCGAGGAGGCGGGCGACGAGCGGTCGGTGTGCGCGCTTCGCTTCGACGATCTCGACATGTACATCGAGCAGCGGATCGTGCGCTGGGTGTTCTCGGAGCAGCGGCGGGTGGCCGAGCGGCGGGCGGCGGTGCGGGTTCCGGTCGAAGTGCCCGCCTGGTGCGAGCCGGCGGCGGGCGGCGGCCAGTTCCGCGCCCGCACCATCGACCTGGCGGGCGACGGCGCACGCATCGTGACCGACCGCGCGCTCGTGCCGGGCGACCGGGTGCACATCCAGCTCGACGTCGACCAGCCGGCCTACCGGGTCGCCTGTGTGGCCGAGGTCGTGTGGGCGAACATGGTCGGCGAGGGCCGGTGGGCGTATGGCCTGCGGTTCCACGGCCTCGACCGGCCCACGCAGCGCCAGATCGTCGACCACGCCATCGCGAGCGAGGACGCGCGGAGGAGATCTGGCTCAGCTGAGGGCTGAGATCAGTCCCAGCTGAACTCGGAGGCGGTCTTCGTCTCCATCCACCCGAGCGGCTCGTCGGTCGTCGCGACCGCCGGCATGCTGAGCGTGTCCGGCGGCGGCTCGGCGGCGACGACGGGATGCTCGCCCGTCTCCTCCTCCTCGCGGCGCGCGTCGGCCTCGGTCTTGAACAACGGGTGGTTCGCGAAGGGGTCGTCGCCGATGAACTCGTCCAGGGGCAGATCGCCCTCAAGATGCTGGTTGCGTCGCTTGAGCTCGAGATGATGCTCGATCGCAGACGCAAACAGCGAGCCGTCTGTGGTCATACCTGGTCCCCTCTCCAGATTGGATTCACTCATCCAGCGCTGCCCCTGCGCCGCTTCGAGTGTACCAACTTGCGCGCCTCGGCGTCCGCATTCTGACTCCGGGTCACCACGCCCCCGACACGGTGACGTGGTTCTTGCCCTCACGCTTGGCCTGGTAGAGCGCCGCGTCCGCCGAGGCGATCAGGTCGATCTGGGTCTGCTCGTTCACCGGGCCTGCGGCGACGCCGAAGCTGGCCGTGACGCCGGTGATCTCGTCGGTGCCGAACCGGATCTTGCGCGCGGCGATCTCGGAGCGGAGCCGCTCGGCGAGGTTGGCCGCGCCGTCGGGGCCCGTCTGGGGCAGGAGCACTGCGAACTCCTCGCCGCCGTAGCGAGCGGCGAGGTCGATCTCGCGGATCACCTCGGCGAGCGTCGCGGCGACGCTGTGCAGGACGGCGTCGCCGGCAAGATGGCCGCGGCTGTCGTTGATCTGCTTGAAGTCGTCGATGTCGAGCAGGATCAGCGACACGGGCTGGCCGAACCGCTGGGCGCGCTCGTACTCGCGGCCGAGCACCTCGTAGAACTGGCGCCGGTTGGCGAGGCCTGTAAGCGCGTCGGTCACGGCCTGGCGCTCGACCACCCTGTGCAGGCGGGCGTTCTCGATCGCGACGCCGGCCTGCACGGCGAGCGCCGACAGCGCTTCGACGTCGTCGTCCGAGAACGCGCCCTCCTCGGGATCGACCGCGGTCACGAGCCCGAGCAGATGGTGCTCGCGCAGGATCGGCACCGACAGCATCGCCCGCGGCGACTGGGTGACACGCGGCTCGTGCGTCGCGAGCGCCTCGCCCTCGAGGTCGTCGCCGGCCGCGACCACCGACGGAAGCTCGGAGCGCAGACCGCGGGCGGTGCCGATGCGGTGCTGCTCGACGGCCTCGCCGCGCTCGGCGTCGTACAGCATGAGCCGGCCCCCGCGGGCGCGGGTGGCCTGGACGGCGGTGTCGAGCACGGCCTCGACGAGCGCCTTCAGGTCGTGCGTCGCGGCCAGCGTCTCGCCGTAGCGCTGCAGCGTCTCCTTGAAGCGGCCGCGCTCGGCCTCGAGCTCGCCCATCCGCGTCGTCAGCTCGGTCGAGATCTCGTCGATCGTCGCGCCGAGCTGGCTCAGCTCGTCGCCGCCCGTCTTGCCGCGCGTGAGGCCGGCGGCACGGCCCGCGAGCTCGGTCAGCGCGCGCGAGATGCGGTCGGCCGCGAAGATCGCGGCGGCTATCAGGATCAGGCCGAGCAGCAGCAGCGGCACGAGGATCCGCAGCCGCTGGGAGTCGATCGCGTTCGACAGCGTGGACGACTGGTAGGTCGCGACGACGTAGGCAGCCGGCTGGTTCTGCGAGACGGCGATCGGCGCCGCGAGGGCGCGCACGCCGTTGCCGGCGACGACGGCCGATCCGATCCGCCCGGGGGTCAGCCCCGACACGAGGCCGTTGTCGCCCGTCAGCGACGCGTACGTGCGGCCGCGGCTGACGAAAGCAAGGTCGACGTTCTGCGGCGGCGGCGACGGGGCGGCGGAGGCGATTGCGAGCAGCAGCGGCTGGGAGAGCGCAACGTACACCTCGACCCTGAACGTGGTTTTGGTCGGGACCACGGTCACGCTCCACGTCGGCACACCGGTCGGAGGCTTTCCGTAGATGCGCTTCCCATGGCTGACGAGGACGAGCGCCATGCCGTCGGGAGGCGGCGGGAAGCCGGTGGAATCACTCGCCTTGCCCTGCGCGAGCGCGACACGCACCTGCTTGTTGCCCGCCGCGACCGCGGCGAACGAGCGCGCGGACTGCAGCTCGATCGCGTACCCCTGCGTCGCCGCGGTCTCGGCCACCGTCAGCTTGTTGTTCACGCGGCTTATCTGATCGCGCTGCAGGAGCGCACCCACGAGCACGCCGGTGGCCACCAGCGGCACAACCGCCAGCCCGACCAGCACGATGGAAAGCTTGTGGCGAAATCGCATCGCGATCTCGTACCCTCCCGCACAACACCCGTTGAACCCACGAATTTACACGATCTGGGGCCGTTGACGAGAGAATTTCGCCGCCGGGGGCGGCGATCCTGTCGGCCGATAGCCGGTCTAGTACGCCGCGAGCTCGCGGGCCGCGTGGAGGATGTCCTCCTCCGTCGGCAGGTACTCGCGCTCGAGCACGGGCGTGAACGGAATCGGCGTGTCCAGGCCGGCGACCCGCGTGACCGGCGCATCGAGGTGCTCGAACGCGCGCTGCGCGACGAGCGCCGCCACCTCGGCACCGAAGCCGCCGGTCAGGTTGTCCTCGTGCACGATGAGCGCCTTGCCGGTCTTGCGCACCGACTCGAGCACCGTCTCGATGTCGAGCGGGATGAGCGTGCGCAGGTCGATCACCTCGGCCGAGACGTCCTCGGCGGCGAGCGTCTCGGCCACCGAGAGCGAGAGCTGCATCGTCGCGGCGTACGTGATGATGCTGAGATCGGTGCCGGGCCGGGCGATGCGCGCCTCGCCGATCCTGGCCACCCCGGCGTCGGCGCCGGTGGCGACTTCGGCCTTCTCGCGCCGGTAGAGGAACTTGTGCTCGCAGAAGACCACCGGGTTGGGGTCCTGGATGGCCGCCCGCAGGAGCCCGTACGCGTCGCTCGCGGTCGCGGGGCAGACGATCTTCAGGCCGGCGTGGTGGTGGAACCAGGCCTCGACGTTCTCGGAGTGGTACGGGCCGCCGCCGACGCCCCCGCCGTTGGGGCAGCGCACGACCATGGGCACGGCCCAGCCGATGCGGTAGTGCATCTTGGCGGCGCAGGTGATGAGCTGGTCGAAGGCGATCGAGACGAAGTCGCCGAACTGCATCTCGGCCACCGGCCGCTGGCCGGCCATTGCGGCCCCGATCGCAACGCCGGCGATGCCCGCCTCGGCCACCGGGGTGTCGATCGAACGCATCACCCCGTACTTCTGCTGCAGGCCCTTGGTCGCGCCGAACGCGCCGCCCTGGCGGCCGACGTCCTCGCCGAGGCAGAAGACGCGCGGATCGGCCTCCATCTCGTCGTGCAGCGCGGCGTTGATCGCCTCGAGATACGTCAGTTCCGGCATGGGTAAGGCGCCTACGGGGCCTCTTCGGCGAAGACGCCTTCGTGCGCCTCGGACGGGTCGGGGTAGCCGTCGTGCTCGGCCTGCTCGACGGCGGCGCGCACCTCCTCGCGGACGCGCGTGCGCACGGTCTCGAGCCTGCCCTCGGCCAGGGCGCGCTCGTCGACGAGGATGTTCTCGAGCCGCTTGATCGGATCCTTGTCCGACCACTCGGCGAGCACCTCCATCGGCATGTAGCTCTCGTACTTGTCGTGGGCGGCGTGGCCGCCCATGCGATACGTGCGGCATTCGATGAACTGCGGCCCCTGCCCGGCCCGAGCGGCCTCGACCGCCGCCGCAACCGCGCTGTGGACGGCGAAGGCGTCGTTGCCGTCGACCGACACCGCCGGGATGCCGTACGAGGCGGCCTTGCGATAGAGCTCGGTCACCTTCGTCTGCTTCGAGATCGGCGTCGAGTAGCCCCAGCCGTTGTTCTCGGCGACGAACACCGCGGGCACCTCGAGCACGGCGGCGATGTTCAGCCCCTCGTGGAAGTCGCCCCGCGACGTGGCCGCGTCGCCGAAGCTCGTCATCGCGACGCGGTCTTCGCCGCGCTGCTTGTAGGCGAGCGCCGCGCCCACGGTGAGCGGGATCATGTCGGCCATGTGCGACACCTGGCAGGGGATGTTCCACTCGCGCCCGCCGATGTGCAGGTTTCCGTCCTTGCCCCGCGTCGTCGATCCCGCCTTGCCCATGAACTGGGCGAAGATGCGCCACGGCGGCACGCCGTGCACCAGGTAGGAGCCGAGATCGCGGATCCAGGGCGAGAGCCAGTCGCCCGCCTCGCCCTGCCGCAGCGGCAGCGCGATCCCGACGGCGATGGCCTCCTGGCCGCGGCCGGTGTAGTAGCTGCCCGGGAGCTTGCCCTGCCGGTACAGGTTGAGGGCCCGCTCCTCGACGGCGCGCGTGAGCGACATCCAGTAGTAGAGCTCGATGGCCAGATCGTCGGAGATGCGATCCGGCTGCGGAGCCGGCACGGACGAGATCTTGCGTGCAGGAGATGTCACGAGCGCTCTATCGGCAAGTCGGCCTGATCGGGAGGGGTGGCCGGCCCCGGCAGTCTAGTTGTCTCGGCGGTCGCACCCGCCACACCCGACCGGGGGATCCGACCACACGACGGGTATTCCCCGGCGCCGCCCCGTCCCCTTCAGCCTCCTCGCCCGCCGACGCTGCCGCCCGGCCGGTTCGCTTCGGCCGGGACGAGCCGCTCGGAGGCGATCGCGGCCGGCCATGCCAGCACGCACACAGCGGCCAGCCCGAGCATGAGCGCCACGCCGTGTCCGCCGGCGAGCGCGAGCCCCGCCACCGCCGGTCCGACCATCGGCCCGATCTGCCATGACGTGCTGTAGACCGCGACGTAACGGCCGCGGGCGGCCTCGGGCGCGATGTCGTTGACGATCGCCGGCAGGCTCGGCGAAAGCAGGGTCTCGCCGAGCCCGAACACCGCCGCCCCCGCGATCAGCGCCGTCCCCGCGAGCGCCTTGCTGGACGTCTGGCCCGCCCCGAGCACGATCACCCAGCAGAGCGCGAACAGGACGCCGGTGCCCGCGACGGCGCGCGTGCGCCTGCGGGAGCGCACGTAGGCGAGCACGGGCAGCTGGGCGAGCGCGATCGCCCAGGTGTTCGCGGCGAACGCGAACCCGACGAGGCTCTTCGACACGCCGACGTCGGTGGTCGCCCAGGCGGGGAACGCCGACACGAGCTGGGAGTACCCGGCCGCCACGAGCAGCAGGTTGATGCCGGTCGCCGCCAGCAGGGCGGGATCGCGCAGCACGGCGGCGTAGCCGGTCTGCGCCGCCGCCCCCGGCTCGTGCCCGTCCGCGTCGCGATGCAGGTATCCCAGCCTCGCGAGCCACAGGGCGAACAGGACGTAGGTGATCGCGTCGGTGGCGAAGAGCACCGTGAACGCATTCGGCGCAACGGCGAGGATGATCCCGGCGAACGTGCTCCCGAGGCCGAGGCCGAGGTTCGTGAGGCCGTAGTTCGTCGCCATCACATCGCCGCGCAGCTCCGGCGCGACGACCCGGATCAGGAGCGGGATGACGCCGACCCAGGTGGCCGCGAATCCGGCCCCCTGCGCGGCCGAGGCCGCGACCGCGGTCGCCAGATCCGTGCACCAGGAGATAGCCGGCGGTGCCGGCGCCCGACAGCAGGAGGGCGCTCACCGCCGTCCACGCCGCCCCCCAGCGGTCGACGAGCGGTCCGGCGACGACGGTGCCGGCCAGCCCGCCGGCGCCGACCGCCCCGAGGGAGACGCCGGCAGCCCCGAGGCCCAGCCCGCGCGACTCGTGCAGGTACACGATCACGAGCGGCAGCGTCATGCCCGTTCCGATCTCGAACACGACCACGCCGGCCAGCAGCCGCCATGCGCGGGGTCCGAGCGGCGGCACGAGCCTGGCGACCGCCCGCAGCATGCGTCCGTGCATGGCAGCCAGGGTAGATCGCGCGCAGGCGGCTAAAGCCCGGCAAGACGATCGCCGATGACAGCCGCGATGGCGCTCCGCACATCCAAGCTCGCTGCCTCGAGCACCACGCCGGCCGCCCCCGCGGACTGGCGCGGACGGGTCGAGGTGGCCCTGACCGTCGCCGCCGCCAAGCTCACCGCGGGCGACACGGCCGGGTTGACCGCGATCTTCGCGGACGTCGCCGGCTGGGACGACCCGCAGCGCGCGTACCAGGCCCGCAGCCGGCTCGCCGAGCTCGTGCTCGCCTACCGGCCCGAGAAGGCCGAGAGCTGGATGAGCGCCTTCATCACCGCCGCCGGCTGCCTGCTCGACGCCCTCGACGCCGAGCCGCGCGAGCCCGTGCTTCTGAACCACGCCGGCGTCCTGCTGTACGAGCTGTGCGAGCCCGCCGCCGCCGCCGAGCTGTTCCGCGCGGCCATGCGGCTCGACCCCGCCCTCCCCAACGCGGCCGCGAACCTTGAGCACGCCCGCCTGCGCGCGCGCTCCCAGACGAAGCTCCCCGGCGTGTACGCCACCCGCACGCGCGCCATCGGCGCCCGTGCCCGCAAGATCGCGGCCCGCGCCCGCGGTGTGAAGGGGCTCTCGCTCTCGCTGTGCATGATCGTGAAGGACGAGGAGGAGATGCTCCCGGGCTGCCTCGCTCCCCTGCAGGGCGTCGTCGACGAGATGATCGTCGTCGACACGGGCTCGACCGACCGCACGGTGCAGATCGCCGAGTCCTTCGGCGCCCGCGTCGTGCACTTTCCGTGGAACGGATCCTTTGCCGATGCCCGCAACGCCTCGATCGAGGCGGCAACCGGCGACTGGCTGATGTACCTGGACGCCGACGAGCACATGGAGGCCGAGGACGCCCGCCTCCTGCGCCCGCTGCTGGCGCGGACATGGCGCGAGGGCTTCTACCTCGTCGAGACGAACTACACCGGAGGCACCGAGACCGGCGCAGCCGTCACGCACATGGCCCTGCGGCTGTGGCGCAACCGCTCCCAGTACCGGTTCGCCGGCCGGATCCACGAGCAGAAGACGCACACCATGCCGACCTACCTGCCCGAGCGCTTCGAGCCGACGCCGATCCGCGTACGCCACTACGGCTACCTGAACCAGCGCATCGCCTCCAAGGACAAGTCGCAGCGCAACATCCAGCTGCTCCAGCAGGAGGCCGAGGAGGCGCGCACGCCCTTCACGGACTACAACCTGGGGTCGGAGTACATCGTCCTCGGCGACTTCGCCGAGGCTCGCATTCACCTTGACCGTGCCTGGGACGCAATCCGCGAGCAGGGCCTGCAGTCGATCGGCTACGCGCCGCTGCTCGTCTCACGCGTCGCCCGCGCCCGGCGCGAGCTCGGCGACCATGACGCCGCAATCGCCGCGGTCGAAGAGGGGCTCGCCCTCTACCCCGATCACACCGATCTCGTGCTCGAGTCCGCGGTGAGCGCTCGCAGCCGCGGCGATCTCGTCCGGGCCGCCGCCCTGGCCGAGCGGTGCCTCGAGATGGGGGATGCCCCCGCCGCGTACGCCGCGACGATGGGCGCCGGCACGTTCCTCGCGCTCACGCTGCTCGCCGACATCCGCGCGAGCCAGGGCGACCGCACCGGCAGCGAGCAGCTTCTGCGCCGCTGCCTCAGCGAGCACCCCGACTACGTTGCACCCGTGCTGCCGCTGGTCGCGGCGCTGATCGCCCGCGGCCTCGACCCGACCGAGATCGACCGGCTCGTGCCCGCCAAGGTGCCGGCCCGCCTGCTCGCGGGCAGCGCCTATATCGAGGCCGGCATGCCGGCCGACGCCGAGCGCTGGTTCCGCGCGGCGCTCGAGTCACAGCCGTCCAACTCCGCAGCGCGGCTCGGCCTGTCCGAGGCGCTGCTCGCTCAGCGCCGGTACGGCGAAGCGGCCGAGGTCGCGGCCGGCGAGCCCACGACGTCGCCCGTGGCCGCCCGCGCGGCCGAGGCCATCGTGTTCGCCGAGGCTGTCCTGGGCCGGCCCGACCGGATGGAGGCTGCGATCGAGCGCGCCCTGCCCGCGCTCGCCGCCGAGAACGCCGGGCTCTACCGCGCCTGGGTCGCCGCCGTCCGCGGCGAGCAGGGCGCCACCGCGCTCGGCGCGGCCTGCGGCCCGACGGCGATGCGCCTGCTTGAAGCGCTCCTGCGCGTGACCGAGGTCACCGCGTTTGCCACGTTGCTCCCGGTGTTCGGGCGGATCGCCCTGCCGGAGCGGCAGCGGCGCGAGCTGCTCGCCACGATGTATCTGCGCCGCGGGTTCCTCGAGTCGGCCGCCGACGAGTGGATCGCGGTCGCGACCACCCGGCCCGACGCCTCGGCGATGCTCGGGCTGGCGCAGGTCGCCCTGGCCCGCGGGTTCGACAAGGATGCGATCGGGTTTGCCGCCGAGGCGGTCCGGCTCGAGCCGGACTTCGAGGGCGCGCGCGTCGCCCATTCCGCTATCACCCGGAAGTTGCGCCAAGTTGCCTAAATTGTCCTCCAATATCGCCGATCATCGGGGCAGTGAACCGATCCACGGACGGATCGAGGAAGACTCTCGTGACGGAACACGGACCAGACCCGATAGGCAGGTTGATTCCCCTGCGACCCATCGCGAAGGGGGGCACGTCGTCTGCGCAGGCGGCGACGGCGCAGACGACACCGCCGCCCGAGCTGCAGCGCGACCTGGCGACGGCCCAGCAGGTGATTGCGCAGCTCAGCGCGCGTCAGGTCAATCTGCACTTCGACGTCGACCAGTCAACGGGCAAGGTGCGCGTGACGATGATCGACGGCAACGGCAAGGTCATCCGCGAAATCCCGGCCCAGCGACTGCTCGACACACTGTCGGGCGGCGGGCTCCTGATCGACGAACAGGCGTGAACGCATGAGCACCACTCCCTCCTCCACGACCACCACGACGGCACCGACGACGTCGGCGACGCCGCTCTTCAACGTCGGCGGCATCGCGACCGGCCTCGACACGAACTCGATCATCAACGAGCTCCTGTCGATCGCCCGCCAGCCCGAGACGCTGATCCAGCAGCAGAGCACCGTCGAGCAGGCACGCTCGACGGCCCTGCAGTCGATCCAGACGTCGATGCAGTCGCTGCAGAGCGCAGCCCAGGCGCTGCGCGACCCGACCGTCTGGCAGAACGCGCAGACGGTGACCGAGTCCAACCCCTCGGCGGTGTCCGCAATCCTCACCGGGGGCGCGGCGGCAGGCGGCTTCCAGATCGGCGTGTCGCGACTCGCGTCGGCCGATCAGGTGACGCAGCAGTCGAGCGTCGCCGCGGCCAGTGCGGACGACACGCTCCACATCCAGGTGGGATCGGGAGCGGTCGCCGACATCCAGGTCACGGCCGGCGACACGCTGAGCTCGATCGCGAGCGAGATCAACGCGAACGGCACTGCGCAGGTGTACGCCTCCGTCGTCAACAACAAGCTCGTCCTCTCCGGCCAGGTCACGGGCGCGGCCAACACGATCTCGGTGACGAGCGACGGCACCCTCGCATCCGATCTCGGCATGACCCAGAGCCTGACGGCCCAGGACGCGCAGTACACCGTGAACGGCCAGACCATGAACAGTGCGTCGAACACCGTGACGAACGGCCTTGCCGGCGTGCAGCTGACACTGAACGGCACGACGTCGAGCGACTCGACCCTCGTGGTCAGCGCGCCCGCGCCGAGCACGACCAACATCACGAACGCGCTGCAGAGCTTCGTGAGCGCCTACAACTCGACCGTCCAGCTGATCTACGGCTACGTGAACCAGCCGAAGGTCGCCCAGCCCGCAAGCGACGCCGACCGCGAGGCCGGCATGCTCCAGGGCGACCCGCAGCTGCTCTCGATCCTCTCCAACCTGCGCGAGTCGGTCGGCACGGTCATGAGCGGCCAGCCCGCCGGCTCCAACTACCTCGGCAGCATCGGGCTCTCCACGGGCGCGGCGGTTGGCTCGGGTCCGATCAGCCAGGCGTCGCTCGAGGGCCAGCTGACGCTGGACACCACGAAGCTCACCTCGGCGCTTGCGAACAACTTCAGCGGCGTCAAGGCGCTGTTCACGAACGCCACCGGAAGCTACGCCTCGGAAGGCCTCTCCCAGCGGATGGATGACATCATCAACCCGCAGGCGGGCGCGAACGGCGTGCTCGCCGCGCGGGTGACCGACGAGGCGTCGCTGGTCTCCTCGTACTCGCAGCAGATCGCCGACATCGAGCAGCGGGTGACGATGCAGGAGGCCAACCTGCGCGCACAGTTCACGGCCATGGAGACCGCGGTCGCCCAGCTCCAGTCGCAGAGCTCGTCGCTCAGCAGCTCCACGTCGTCCTCCACCGGCTAGCCTCGCCGCCGGAGGGCTCAAGAACAGCCCGGCGCGCGCCGATTACCCCTACGTCCAGCCCCCCTCTGAACGGTGAGCCACATGAACCCGTATGACGCCAAGCGAGCCTACACCGAGTCGAGCGTGCTGACCGCGCCGCGCGAGCAGCTGGTGGTGATGCTCTACGACGGTGCCATCCGGTTCCTGAACCAGTCCGCCGTCGCACTTCGCGCGAACAACCGCAAGGTGTTCCTCGACCGGGTGCAGCGCGCCGAGGCGATCATCAAAGAGCTGAACATCACGCTCGACATGAGCCAGGGCGACGTGTCCGAGCGGCTTCGCGCGATCTACCAGTTTTGCAACCACCATCTGACGACGGCGACCATCCAGAGCGATCCGCGCATGATCGACGACGTCATCCGGCTGCTCTCGGAGCTGCGCGAGGCGTGGCAGCAGATCGCCGCGGCCCCGCCGGCGACGGCCGTTGCCGCGTAGCCATGAGCGACGCCGAGCTCGCACCGTACCTCGCCGTCCTGTCGCTGACACGCTGCGAGGCTTCGCTGATCGCCGCGGGTGACTGGCCCGGAGTTGTCACCCTCGGCGAAGAGCGCGGACGCCTCGTGGCCGCGCTTCCAGCCTCCCCGCCGCCCGCGGCCCGCAAGCTGGTCGACGAGGCCCTGGCGCAGATGCAGATGAACCTCGGAAACGCCGTCGCCACGCGCGACCGCACCCGAGCCACGCTGGCCCACCTGGCCGACGGCCGCCGCGCCATGCACGCCTACGCCGGCGCCGCTCCCCGCGCACGCTTCGACGCGCGCAGCTAAAGCCCGCGCCGGCACGGCCGATGAACCGGGTGCCCGCATGGATCGCGGGCACCAGATGCCCAAGGATGGGTTCTCGTTTCGCGAAGGGACCCGTAGGTGGACCTGTTCGATACCTCCATCCAGGGCGTTGAGAAGGCGATGCAGGGCTCCATGCTCCAGCAGCAGGTGCTCGCAAACAACATCGCGAACGCAAACACGCCCGGCTTCCAGCCCTCGAACGTGAACTTCCAGTCCGCGCTCGCGCAGGCGTTCGCGTCGGGCTCGCCGACGCCCAGCCAGATCCAGAGCATCACATTCTCCCCGCAGGTCGACTCGACCGGCGCGACCGAGGTCAACGGCAACGGCGATGACATCAACGCCCAGATGGCCGACCTCTCCCAGAACACCCTCAACTACCAGGCCCTCGAATCGGTCATGGGCACGCGCATGGCGATTCTGAAGACCGCGATCGGAACGGGCGCCTAATGGGCATGTTCGACTCACTCAATGTCTCCGCCTCGGGGATGACCGCCACCCAGCTTTGGATGGACGTGATCTCCTCGAACCTCGCAAACGCGGACAGCACCAAGGCCGCCAACGGCAAGCCGTATCAGCGCGAGGAGGTCCAGCTCAGCCAGGCCTCGCCCAGCTTCGGCGAGGTGCTCGGCGGCGTCCAGGTCGACGGCATCGTCAAGGATCCGAGCCCGCCGAAGATGGTCTACGACCCCGGGAACCCGGAGGCGGACAAGCAGGGCTACGTCGCCATGCCGAACGTCAACCCGGTCACCGAGATGGTCGACCTCATCACGGCCAGCCGCGGCTACGAGTCGAACGTGACCGCGATGAACGCCGCAAAGCAGATGTTCTCCAACACCTTCTCCATCCTCCGCTGATGCAGATTCCCGCCATCTCAGGAGGCGTCTCGGGCGTCTCGGGCGTCTCGGGCATCGCGTCCAGCATGAACGCCGACGGCGTCGGCAGCGTCTCGAGCCCCAGCTCGGGCTCGGGCGGCGGCTTCGGCTCGCTGCTGACGAACGCCATCTCCAGCCTGAACGACACCCAGAACACCGCCGCGTCCGATTCGACCGCGCTTGCGACCGGCCAGGCCTCCGACGTCACGCAGGTCGTGACCGATGTCGAGAAGGCCAGCCTCGAGATGCAATTGGCGGTTCAGGTCCGCGACAAGGCTGTCGATGCGTACGAGGAAATCATGCGGATGCAGATCTAGTCCGCCGCCCGACCCCGCGTTTCCCCCCGCCCCGCCCCCCACCCCCCGCCTTTCATATGCCGAACATTGCAAGCCTGAAGGACACCTGGAAGAGCATCGAGCCTCGCGGCCAGCTGACAATGGTCGTGTCGTTCCTGCTGATCGCGGTCACCGCGTACTTCCTGTTCAACTACGCGACCAAGCCGAGCTACACGACGCTGCAGACCGGGCTGAATCCGACCGAGACCAACCGGGTCACGCAGGCGCTCGCGGGCGCCGGTGTCGCCTACAAGGTGACGAACGGCGGCACGCAGGTGAGCGTCGTCTCGAGCCAGCTCTCGGCCGGCCAGGTCGCGCTCTCCTCGGCGGGCGTCGGCCCCGGCTCGCAGCCGGGCCTCGCGAACTTCACGAAGACGAGCCTCGGCACGACCAATGCCCAGCAGCAGGCCATGTACCAGCTCGGGCTGCAGGGCGACATCGAGCGCCAGATCGAGAGCATCACCGGCGTCAGCTCGGCCCAGGTGCAGATCGTCATGCCGACCGACACCCTCTTCGCCGACCAGTCGTCGCAGGCCACCGCATCGGTGCTTCTGAACACGGACTCCACGTTCGACCCGGGTGCCGTGAGCGGCATCGCCCACATGGTCGCATCCGGCGTCCAGGGCCTCTCGGCGCAGAACGTCACCGTCACCGACCAGACGGGCGCGATGCTCTGGCCGAACGGCGCGTCCGGAGACGGCGGCACCGCCGGAGCGACCCAGAAGCTCGCGGTGCAGCAGAGCTATGACGCGCAGATCGCCGCGCAGGTCGACGCGCTGCTCGTGCAGACGCTCGGGGCGAACAAGGGCCAGGCGCAGGTCAGCGCCGACCTGAACATGGATCAGGTCACGCAGGACTCGGTCAAGTACGACGGCACCAAGGTGCCGCTCTCGACGCAGCTCTCCAAGGAGAACCTGAACTCGGCCACCGGAGGCAGCTCCGGCATCGCCGGCGTGTCCGGCACCATTCCGCCGGTGTACACGGGGACCAGCAGCAAGAACGGGCCCGGCACCGTGTACCTGAACACGAGCGGGACGACGACCTACGGCGCCGACAAGACGGTGAGCCACACGGTCATCGCGCCGGGCGCCGTGAACCAGCTCCACGTCGCGCTCCTCTTCGACTCCTCGGTTCCGGCCAAGGCGCAGAAGGCGCTCCAGGCCACGGTGTCGACCATGGTCGGCCTCGTGCCGAGCCGCGGTGACACGATCTCGGCGGCCAGCGTGCCGTTCCAGAAGCAGGCGGCCACGAGCGCCGCCGCCGGAGGCCCCCTCGCGATCGTCGGGGTGTCCAGCCCGCTGGCGCTCGTGCGCGACGCGCTGATCGGCCTCGCCGCCATCGTCTTCCTCTTCCTGATCCGCCGGAACCTGAAGAAGCGCGAGCGTGAGCCCCGCTTCGCCGAGCCCACCTGGCTGCGTGAGATCTCGATGTCCACCCCGCTCGCGGCGCTCGAGGCGGCAGGCGTCCGCTCGTCCCCGTCGGCCTCGGCCCAGCATCACGAGGTGATGCAGAAGGAAGCCGAGGAGATCGTCAAGCGCCAGCCCGAGCACGTCGCCCTTCAGGTGCAGCAGTGGATGAACGAGTAGCCGGCGGCATGACCGGACGGCGCAAGGCGGCCGTCCTGCTCGTCTCGCTCGGCGCGCGCGGCGCGACCGACGTGTTCAAGCACCTGCCGAACGAGATGATCGAGCAGCTCACGGTCGAGATGGCGCGCACGCCCACCGTCGATCCCGAGCACGCGACGGCCGTGATGGAGGAGATGGTCTCGCTCGCGAACGCGCGCGGGTACATCGCCGAAGGCGGCCTGCGCTTCGCGCGCGAGGTGCTCGAGGGCTCGGTCGGCGCCGCCCGCGCCAGCGAGATCCTGAACCGGCTCTCGGTGATCATCGAGACGACGCCGTTCGAGTTCCTGCGCAACACGCCGCCCGACCAGATCGCCGCGTTCCTGCAGAACGAGCATCCGCAGACGGTCGCGATGGTCGTCGCCCAGCTCCCGAACACCGCCCTCGCCGCCAAGGTGATGGAGCTGCTCGTCCCCGAGCTGCAGGCCGACGTCGCGATCCGCATCGCCACCATGGGCCAGACGTCCCCCGAGGTCGTCAAGGAGGTCGCGAGGGTCATGGAGCGCAAGCTCGAGACCGTCCTTCAGCGCGAGTTCGCCGCAGCCGGCGGCGTCCGCTCGCTGGCCGCCATCCTGAACGCCGCGAACCGGACGACCGAGCGCAACATCCTCGACCATCTCCAGTCCGAGGACGAGGCGGTCGCCAACGAGGTGCGCGGGCTCCTGTTCGTGTTCGAGGACATCCTGAACCTCGACGACCGCGCGCTCCAGATGGTGCTGCGCGAGGTCGACTCGAAGGACCTCGGCCTCGCCATGCGCGGCGCCTCGACCGAGGTGCAGGAGAAGATCCTGACCAACATGTCCCAGCGCGGCGCCGAGATGCTCCGCGAGGAGATGGAGTACATGCCCCCGCAGCGGCGCAAGGTCGTCGAAGAGGCGCAGTCGAAGATCGTCGGAGTCGTGCGCAGGCTGGACGACGCCGGCGAGCTCGTCATCTCGCGCGGCGGCAGCGACGAGGACGAGTTGATTGGCTGACGTCTTCGAGTTCGCGGCGCTCGAGGCGCCGAGGGGCATCCTGGCCATCGACGGCGCCACGGCCGAGGAGCGGCTCGCGGCGATCAGCGCCGAGGCCGAGCGGCGCGGCTTCGAGGACGGCCTCGCCCGCGGGCTGGCCGAGGCGCGCGCGCGTGCCGAGGACGCGCTGCAGGCGGTCGCCTCCGCCGAGCAGGCCGTCGCCGAGCTGCGCGACACCTATCTCGGCCAGGCCGAGTCCGCCGCCGTGGAGCTCGCGTTCCAGATCGCCGAGAAGGTGATCGGGGCGACCGTGGCATCCGACCCGTCCACCGTGCTCGGCGTCGTCTCGGGCGCCCTGCTGCGCACCACCGACCGCGACCATCTCGTGCTCGAGGTGAATCCGCGCGACTTCGAGCTCGTGCGCGATTCGGCCGCCGAGCTCGGCGCCCGCCTCGGCGGGATCCGGCGGATGGAGGTCGTCTCGGAACGCCGCGTCGATCCGGGCGGATGCGTCGTTCGCACCTCGGAGGGCGAGATCGACGCCTGCATCGCCTCGCAGCTCGACCGCGTACGCCAGCTCCTGAGCGAGGTCCGCCCGTGCACGGAGCAGGACGCGCCGGAGCCGGCCGGTGACTGACACGCTCGAGCGTCCGCTCGCAGCGCATTCACGAGCGATCACCGAAGCCGACCTGCAGTGTCACCGCGGCCGGGTCGTGAACCTGATCGGCCTCGTCATCGAGGCGACGGGCCTGCGCGCCGAGGTGGGCGAGCTCGTGACGATCGCAGGCGGCCGCAACAGCCCGCCGGTGCCCGCCGAGGTGGTCGGGTTCCGCAACGGCCGGGCACTGCTCATGCCGCTCGGCGACATGCGCGGGATCGCGCCGGGCACGGCGGTCGAGCCGACCGGCGGCCCCTTCCGCGTGCCCGTCGGAGACGCGCTCCTCGGACGTGTCCTGGATGGCCTCGGCCGGCCGATCGACGGTGGGCCGACGATCGACGGCGGGCTTCCGCGCGCCGTCGCCGGGTCGCCGCCGTCGCCGATGGACCGGCCGCGGATCACCGAGCGGCTCGAGCTCGGGGTGCGTGCGCTCGATGCGCTCGTCCCGTGCGGCCGCGGCCAGCGGCTCGGCATCTTCGCCGGGTCGGGCGTCGGCAAGTCCACCCTGCTCGGATCGATCGCCCGCTCGACGACGGCGTCGGTCAACGTGATCTGCCTCGTCGGCGAGCGCGGCCGCGAGCTGCTCGAGTTCATCGAGCGCGACCTGGGCGAGGCGCTCGCGCGATCGGTCGTCGTCGTCTCGACGTCGGACCAGCCCGCGCTCGTGCGCATCAAGGCGGCGCTCGTTGCGACGACGATCGCGGAGCACTTCCGCGACTCGGGCGCCGACGTGCTCCTGATGATGGACTCGGTCACGCGGCTTGCGATCGCCCAGCGCGAGGTCGGGCTTGCGATCGGCGAGCCCCCGGCCACGCGCGGCTACACGCCGAGCGTCTTCGCCATGCTGCCGCAGTTGCTCGAGCGCGCCGGAACTTCGGGGCGCGGGTCGATCACGGGCCTCTACACCGTGCTCGTGGAGGGCGACGACATGAACGAGCCGATCGCCGACACGGTGCGCTCGATCCTGGACGGCCACTGCGTGCTCTCGCGCGCCCTGGCGCACAAGAATCACTATCCGGCCATCGACATCCTGCAGTCCGTCTCGCGGCTTGCGACCGAGGTCACGAGCCCGGGGGTGCAGACGGCCGCGGGCGCCCTGCGCGAGACGCTCGCCGCCTACCGCGCCAAGGAGGACCTGATCACGATCGGCGCGTACAGCCCCGGTGCCGACGCCGGCGTCGACTACGCCATCGCGAAGGTGCCGCAGATCGACGCCTTCCTGCGCCAGCCCGCCGCCGAGGCCGCCGCCGCGGCGGACACCGACCAGCGCCTGATCGAGCTGATGGCAGACCGCGGCGGTGGCGCGATCACTGTTGTCGATCCCCCAGTTGTTACTCCTACATTTGGCAACGGCAGCGCCGACTACATGGATACCAACCGTCTGCTGGAGGCCTGATGTCCACCGAAGAGACCACCCGGCAGCTCGTCATCTTCTCGCTTGGAAGTGAGGAGTACGCGCTCCCGATCACGCGTGTGCAGGAGATCATCCGCTACACGGAGCCCCGCAGCGTCGCCTCGCAGACGACCTGGATCCGCGGCGTCATCAATCTGCGCGGCAAGATCGTGCCGGTGTGCGATCTGGCCGAGCGGCTCGGGCTCGCCCACGAGCGCCCCGAGGGCGCGAAGATCGTGATCGTCGAAACCGCCGTCGGCACCGCCGGCGTGATCGTCGACGACGTCGCCGAGGTGCTGACGGTCAGCTCCGAGCAGCTCGAGAACGTCCCGACCGCCGAGACCGCCTACGTCGAGGCCGTCGCCAAGGTCGGCGAGCGGCTCGCGATCCTGCTGAACCCCGACGGCCTCTTCGCGGGCGTCCAGATCGCCGCGTAGCCACCGCCACGAGCTCGCCTTTTCGGGGGCTGCCCCCGGTTCGTTCGAGAGCCGGGGACAGCCCCCGCTCTGCGTCCCGGCTCCCGCACCCTCCCCACTATCTGGTATCCGGCCCTACGGCAGCCTCAGGCCTGCATTTCGGCCCCCCCGCTGCCGATAACGAGACAGTCCGACCATGCCCGTCCCGACCTCCACATCCGCCAAGCCCATTCGCGTCGTCGTCGCCGACGATTCGGCCTTCATGCGCCGTCTCATCATCGACGCGCTGACCGAGCGCGGAGCGCAGGTGGTGGGAGTCGGCCGGGACGGCGATGAGGCGCTCGCGCTCTGCGCCCAGCACCGCCCCGACGTGCTCTCGCTCGACCTCGCCATGCCGGGCAAGGACGGCATCGGCGTCCTGCGCGAGCTGCGCCGGATCGGGTCGCCCGTTGCCGTCGTGGTCGTGTCCGCATTCTCGCCGGCGCACGGCGCCCGCGCGGTTGACGCCCTCGCCGAAGGCGCCGTCGAGCTGGTCGCCAAGCCGACCGGAAGCGCGCTCGCGCCCGCCTTCTTCCGTGAGCTCTACGACAAGATGTGCCTCGCCTCCCTCTCACGCCGGCCGCGCTTCGCCCTCCCCGGCGCGACGCCCGCGGCCCGCCCGGTGCCAAGGCCTGTCGCGCCGCCCGCGTCCGCCCGCTCGCGCGCAGTCGTGATCGCCTGCTCGACCGGCGGCCCCAAGGCTCTTGCCAGCCTCATCCCGGCCCTCCCCGCCACGCTCGGGAAGGGTGCGGTGATCGTCCAGCACATGCCTCCCGGATTCACCGCATCGCTGGCCGCGCGGCTCGACAACGCCTCGGGGCTGACGGTCTGCGAGGCCCAGGGCGGCGAGCGGCTCATGCCGTCGACGGCCCTGATCGCCCCCGGCGGATATCACCTGCGCCTGCGCGACGGCGGCCTCGTCTCGCTGTCCGATGAGGCCGAGGTCGGCGGCCTTCGCCCGCGCGCCGACATCACCATCCGCGACGCCGCCGCCGTCTACGGCGAGCGCCTGCTCCTCGTCGTCCTGACCGGAATGGGCAAGGACGGTCTCGAGGGAGCCCGCGAGGTGAAGCGCCTCGGCGGCCGGATCCTGGTGGAGGCCGAGTCCACCTGCACCGTGTACGGGATGCCCCGCGCCGTGGCCGAAGCCGGCCTGGCCGACACCCAGCTGCCCCTGAACGAGCTGCACGAGGCGATCGCGGCGGAGGCGGCCTGATGTCCGTCCCCGCATACACGCGCGATGACTACACCGACTTCTGCGAGGGCGTGCGCCGGCTGACGGGCATCGACCTCGGCCAGTACAAGCGCCCGCAGATGGAGCGCCGGATCCGCTCGTTCGCCGACCGCAAGGGCATCACCCAGCTGCCGGCGTACCTGGCGTACCTCACGGCCGACCGTGTCGCCCTGGACGAGTTCCTCGACCGCATGACGATCAACGTCTCGCAGCTCTGGCGCAACCCCGAGCAGTGGATGCGGCTCGAGAAGACGATCCTGCCCGAGCTCTGCCGCGCCGGCTCGCTGCGCGCCTGGAGCGCCGGGTCGTCCTACGGCGCCGAGGCCTACACGCTGGCCGCGGTCTGCCGCAAGGTCGCGCCGGGCTGCCGCATCGAGATCCGCGGCACCGACATCGACCCCCGCATCGTCGCCCAGGCACGCGAGGGCCGGTTCACGGCCGACGACGCCCGCTCGGCGCCGAAGGCCGACCTCGAGCGCTGGTTCGACCACGACGGCGCCGGCTGGCGGGCGAAGCCCGAGCTGCGGATGCTGACCAAGTTCGACACCGGCGACCTGCTCCGCGACCGCGCACCGGCGACCGGGTTCGACCTGATCCTGTGCCGCAACGTCGTCATCTACTTCACCGAGCCCGTCCGCGACCGGCTGCACGAGCTGATGGTGGGCGCGCTGCGCCCTGGCGGCTACCTGATGATCGGCTCCAGCGAGCGCGTGTCCTCGCCCCAGGCCCTCGGCCTCGAGAGCTCCCACCCCTTCATCTATCGGAAGGCCTGATGGACACCTCTGAGTACATCGGCATGTTCCTGGCCGAGAGCCGCGAGCACCTGCAGACGCTGAACCTCGCCATCATCCGGATCGAGGAGACCCCGTCCGACAGCGCGACGATCGACGAGATCTTCCGGATCGCCCATTCGCTGAAGGGCATGAGCGGCACGATGGGCTTCGCCAGGATGGCGGCGCTCACGCACACGATGGAGGACGTGTTCGAGACGCTGCGCGGACGCACCGAGGGCCTTGACCGCAGCGTGATCGACGTGCTGCTCGAGTGCCTCGACGCGCTCGAGGTCGCCGTGGAGTCCATCGAGCGCGACGGCGACGAGCAGCTCGACCCGGCCGCACTGATCGCCCGCCTGAGCGAGCTCGTCGGCCGGCCGGCCCCGGCCGCGCACGTCGCGGCTCCCGCCGCCCATGCGCTCGCCGCCGTGCCCGAGATGGTCGCCGGCTACGACGGCGATGTCCCGCTGCTGCACGTGCACTGTGCGCTCACGGCCGACGTGATGATGCCGTCGGTGCGCGCCTACATGGTGCTGGCCGCAATCGCCGACCACGGCGAGACGGTCTGGAGCTCGCCCACTCCCGATGAGATCGACGGCTTCGCCGGCGCCCACATCGAGGCCTGGCTGGCGACCGACCACGAGCCCGCCCGCCTCGACGAGGCCATCCGGGCCGTCCCCGACCTTGCGTCCGTGACCGTCACCGAGCGCGAGAGCCAGTCGCAGCCGGCGCCGGAGCCGGCACCCGCCCCCGTCGCCGACGCGCTGCCGGCCGACGCTCCGCTCTCCGCCGGCGATACGCCGGCACCCGGCGCCACGCCGGCACCCGCCGACACGCCGGCCGCGCCGGTGCACGCCGCGCCGGCCGCCCGCTCGACCGCCGCCACCGTCCGGGTGGACGCCGTGCGCCTCGATCAGCTCATGCACTACATGGGCGAGCTCGTCGTGCACCGCACCCGGGTCGAGTCGCTCGCCGCCGGCGCCGAGGTCGACGGGCTCGCCGAGGCCGTGGCCGACCTCACCCGCAGCTCCCAGTCGCTGCAGGCGCTCGTGATGCAGGTGCGGATGATCGAGGTCGATGCCGTCTTCATGCGCTTCCCGCGGCTCGTCCGCGACCTGTCGGCGAAGATGGGCAAGCACGTCGACCTGGTGCTCACAGGCCGCGACACCGAGCTCGACCGCACGGTCGTCGATGCGCTCGGCGACCCGCTCGTGCACCTGGTGCGCAACTCGCTCGACCACGCGCTCGAGACGCCCGAGGAGCGTGAGGCGGCGGGCAAGCCGCCGACGGGCGTCCTCGAGCTCTCCGCCCGCCAGGCCGGCGGCAACGTCGTCATCACCGTGCGCGACGACGGCCGCGGGATCGACCCCGACCACATCGCCGCCAAGGCCCGCGAGCGCGGGCTGATCGGCCCCGACGAGCCGATCGACATGAGCCGCGCGATCGAGCTCCTGTTCGCCGCCGGATTCTCGACCGCCGAGACGACGAGCGACATCTCCGGCCGCGGCGTCGGGATGGACGCCGTCCGAAACGCGCTTCGCAGCCTCGGGGGCGCCGTGGTGATGACCTCGGTGAAGGGCGCCGGCACGACGGTGCAGGTGCGCCTGCCGCTGACCCTCGCGATCATGCCCGCGCTGCTCGTCGAGTCGCAGACCGTGCCGTTCGCGATCCCGCTCGAGCGGGTGGAGCGGACGGTCAACCTCGCCGACCAGACGGTGCGCTCGGTCACGGGCAAGCGGATGCTCGTGCTCTCCGACGGCGTCCTGCCGCTGGTCGACCTGGCCGAGGCGCTCGGGTACGACCCGGCTCCGGATGCGTCCTTCGTGGTCATCGCGCGCGGCGCCGAGCGGCGCCTGGCGCTGGTGGTCGAGCGGCTTGTCGGACAGCGAGAGCTTGTGACGCGGCCGCTTCCTGCCGAAGTTGGTTCACAGAGTTGCCTGTCGGGCGGCGCGGTGCTCTCCGACGGGACGATCAGCCTGATCGTGGACTGCGACGCCCTGGCCGAGGCCCGTGGCGCAGGACGCGGAGCGGTGACGGCGTCCGATCTTGCAAACGCGGCATGAGGAGTGTGAGATGGAACTGAACGAGATGCAGCTCGACGGGCTGCGCGAGATCTCCAATATCGGCTCGGGAACGGCCGCGACGGCCCTCTCGAGCATGCTTGGGCGCTCCGTCGACCTGAAGGTGCCGCGGGCGCTGGCCCTCGAGCTCGCCGACGCGGTCGACGCGGTCGGCGATCCCGAGGACGAGGCGACCGCGGTCGTCCTCGGCGTCTTCGGCGACCTGACCGCGACGGTCGTCCTGCTCTTCGACACCGCGAGCGCGGCCACCGTCTGCACGCTCCTCGGCGTCGACCCGACCGACTCGGAGATGGCGCTCTCGGCGCTCGGCGAAGTCGGGAACATCCTCGGCAGCTCGTACGTGGGCGCCATGGGCCAGATGGCCGGCCTCGATCTCGAGCCCTCGCCTCCCGTCGCGCTGGCCGACATGCTGGGCGCGATCGTCGCGACCGCGCTCGCCTCGACCGCCCTCGACACCGACCTCGCGCTTCTGCTCGACTCCGAGATGCAGGTCGAAGGTGCCGAGTGCCGGTTCGGCGTCCTCTTCGTCCCCAGCGCCGACGGTGTCGGCCTGCTCCTGGCCGGGCTCGGTCTCGGGGAGGCCGCGTAGCCGATGGCAGAGCTGATGGCACGCATGGCCGAGATCGCCGTCTCGCGGCACGAGGCCGACGTTCTGGTCGCACTGGGCCTGGGCTCGTGCATCGGCGTCGCGCTGCTCGACCGCTCATCGCTCGTCTCGGGCCTCGCACACGTCGTCCTGCCCGAGTCGCGCGAAGGCAGCGTCGCCGTGCCGGGCAAGTTCGCCGACACCGCCGTGCCCGAGCTGCTGCGGCAGCTGATCGCGCTCGGCGCCTCGAAGTCGCGCCTGACCGCCGTCATGGTGGGCGGGGCGCAGATGTTCGCCGCGGGCGCGAGCGGCACGCTCGACATCGGCCGGCGCAACGAGCAGGCCGTGCGCAGCGCGCTCGCCATCGCGTCGATCCCGATCGAGGTCGCCGTCACCGGCGGCAGCTCGGGCCGCACGATGCGCGTCCACCTCGGCGCCGGCATCGTCACCTGCAAGGTGGCGGGCAGCACCGAGGAGACCATCGCCACCCGCGGCCAGTCCGCACTCCGGAGAGCCGCATGAACGACGTCCTGTCCAACGATCAGGTCGCCGCCCTCGTCGAGGCCGCCCGCCAGGGCAACGTGCCGTCCGACGAGCCGGCCGTGCCCAAGCGCCGCGCCCCGCGCGTGCGGGAGGTGGACTTCTCGCGCCCGAGCAAGTTCGCCGCCGACCAGCTGCGCCGGCTCGAGCGCGCCCACGAGGCCAGCTGCAGGACGATCTCGCAGCGGCTCTCGACCGAGCTCCTGACGCCCGTCGAGCTCGAGGTGATCGGGGTCGATCAGCTGACGTGGTCGTCGGCGACGAACCAGATCCCGCAGCCGTCGGTCTTCGGTGTGCTCGAGTGCACGCCGCTCGGAACGCAGGTGCTCATGAGCGCGGAGCTCGGGCTGATGCTGCGCCTGGTCGAGCGGCTCCTCGGCAGCACCGCATCCACGAAGGCGCGCCCGCGCGACCTGACCGAGATCGAGACCGCGCTCGTCTCGCGCGTCTTCACGACCATCGTCGAGCACCTGTCGACGACCTGGTCGGAGCTCTTCGACGTGAAGATGGCCCTGCGCGGCATCGAGTCGCAGATCGCGAACGTCGGCCTCGCACCGCCCAGCGAGCCCACGCTAATGCTGAGCATGGAGGTGCGGCTCGACAAGACGTCGTCGACGATCGCGCTCGTGATCCCGCACAGGTCGGTCGAGTCCGTGCTCCCGCGGCTCTCGGCCAGCCAGTACGGCGACACGATCGTCGAGCCGGGCGCGAGCGAGGCGATGCGGGCCGGCCTTGCCGCCGTCGAGGTCGAGATCCGCGCCGAGGTGGCCGCCACCGACCTGACGCTCGAAGAGGTGCTCTCGCTCGAGCCCGGCCAGGTGCTGCGGTTCGGCGTCCCGGCCTCGCAGGGCGTGCGCCTGTTCGCCGGCAAGGTGCCCGCCCACCGGGCGCAGCCGGGTCGCAACGGCAACTACCGCGCAGTTCAGGTCATCGGACGGCTGGGGGAGGCGGAGTGACCACCGAAGAAGCCCTGATCAAGCTGGCCGAATCGACCGGCGAGGCGATCGAGCAGGTGCTCGAGATCGTGAGCTCCGCCGAGATCGAGCGCAGCCACGTCGCGATCGTGCCCGGCGGCGAGTCGCCGCTGCGGTCGATCCCGGTGCCAGCCGTTGCGGCAAACGTGTCGTACATCGACGGCGTCACGGGCGGCAACATCTTCGTCATGACCCGTCTCGGCGTGCGCCGTCTGGCCGCGGCCATGATGGGTATGGACGCCATGGAGGTCAGCGACTCCGAGGAGCTGTCCGAGCTTGACCTGTCGGCGGCCGGCGAGGCGATGAACCAGATGATGGCCGCCGCCGCCGGCGCGATGGCGACCGTGCTCGGCCAGGAGGTCGAGATCTCGCCCCCGGAGACGCGCTTCTTCGCGACGCCGGCCGAGGCGTCGGACGCCTACGACCTCACGCCGCACGTCACGACCGTCGGATTCACGCTCCTGGGCGAGCCGTGCCGGCTCGTGCAGCTCGTGCCGAATGCCTTCGTGGTGCGCATGAAGGGCGCCTTTGACGAGATCGCGGCGCAGGCGGCCGCCACCGACGGCACCCACCCCGGAACCGGCGAGCGGATCTCATCCGACGCCGTCCGGTCGGTGCCCGTGCGCGTCTGGGCCGAGCTCGGCCGGACGCGGATGCCGATCGGCCGGGCCGTCGGCCTCGCCACCGGTGCGGTGGTCGAGCTCGACCGCGCCCCGGACGACCCCGTCGACCTCTTCGTCAACGGACGACCCTTCGGCACCGGCCGCCTTCTGCTCGTCGAGGACGAGTGGGCGGTACGGATCGAGACCGTGCTCCCGGCGGCTGGAAGCGCACTTTCTGAACCCGATGAATCACCTGAAGGAGGAACCAACTGATGGCACGCGTGCTCATTGTGGACGACGCCGCGTTCATGAGAAAGATGCTCGGCGATGTGCTCGCAAAAGGCGGGCACGAGGTGATCGGTGAAGGCGCCAACGGCGCCGAGGCCATCACCCAGTACCAGTCGCTGCGCCCGGACATCATGACGCTCGACATCACCATGCCCGAGAAGGACGGCCTGGCTGCGCTGCGCGAGATCCTGACGCTCGAGCCGAGCGCCAAGATCGTGATGTGCTCGGCGCTGGGGCAGGAGTCCAAGGTGCTCGAGGCGATCAAGTCCGGCGCCAAGGACTTCGTCGTGAAGCCGTTCCAGCCCGACCGGGTGCTCGACGCGATCGGCAAGGCGCTGGCGTAGTCCGCCGGCGCCTTGGCCAATCCGTCCCGCCGCCCTCAATCGCAAGGATCGACCGCCGATTACCCATGCGGGGCTCCGGTAGAGCCAGGAGCCCCAACTCGCGCCCGGAGCCTAACCGGGCCTGAAACGACACAGATGCCCAAGACGTTCAACTTCAATCTCGAGTCCGTCCGCGCCCTCCGGGAGCAGGCCGAGCAGCAGGCACAGGAGCAGCTGGCAAACGAGCTGGCACTCCAGGCACGCCGCGAACGCGCCCTCAAGGAGGCGTCGCTGCGCGCCGCCGCGGCCCGCCGGGCACGCGCGCCCAGCCACGGCGCCAGCGTGACCGGCCACGAGCTCCAGGCCCGCGACGCCTTCGTCGTGCGCACCGAGCGCGAGCACGATGCGGCGCGGCACGAGCTCACCACCTCCGAGCAGCAGGTCGAGACAAGCCGTGGGCGGCTGGTCGAGGCCGGCCGCGACCGCGAGGTGCTCGAGAGGCTGAAGCGCCGGCGTGCGTCCGAGCATGCGCGTGAGACCGCCCGCGCCGAGGAGCAGACGCTGGCCGAGGTCGCACTGACCACCCACCTGCGCAACCGCAGGAACGCCGCATGAGCCTCGACACCGCCATCTCGCAGATCGACCAGGTCTTCACGCTTCAGGCCAGCCTGCAGGCGAGCTTCCCCTCGATCTCGTCCCCGGCCGCCACGGGCGGCACGAGCGCGACGAGCTTCGCCCAGGTCCTGAGCTCGCAGACGGCCGGATCGTCGGCCTCGCTCGGCTCGAGCGCGCCCTCGGCAGCGGCGCCCTATGCCGCCGACATCCAGGCGGCGTCGCAGAAGTACAACGTCCCGGCCGGCCTGATCGAGGCCGTGATCCAGCAGGAGTCCGGCTTCAACCCGAACGCCAAGAGCGGCGCCGGGGCGGGCGGGCTGATGCAGCTCATGCCGTCGACGGCGAGCGGGCTCGGCGTCACCAATGTGTACGACCCGGCCCAGTCGATCGACGGCGGCACGCACTACCTGCGCGACCAGCTCGACCGCTTCGGCGGCAACGTGCAGCTCGCGCTCGCGGCCTACAACGCCGGCCCCGGCGCGGTCGCCCAGTACGGCGGCGTCCCTCCCTACTCCGAGACGCAGAGCTACGTGACTGACGTCCTCGCAAACTACGCCCGCTACTCGGGCGGTTCGGCCCAGACCACCCTGACAGGAAGCAGCACATGAACGACTCCGTGAGCGCCGTCGTGGCCACGCCCACGCCGGTGCAGACGCCGCCCAAACGCGGCGACGACCCACCGGGCGACGGCTTCGAAGCGGCGCTCGGGTCGGCGGCGGCGACAGAATCGCCACCACCCGGCACTCCCGCCCCCAAGGCCCGGACCGCATCTGCGGAGGGCAAGAAGGCCGAAGGCGACTCCTCCGGCCAGACCACCACCGGCTCTGCGGCGAACCAGACCGCGCCCGGAACGGTGGCCGCTTCAAGCCCGCTCGCGGCGCTGGTCGCAGGCGCGGCGACGCCCGCAAGCACGCCGGTTCCCGCCGCTCCGGCGGGCGCGGCCGCCACCGCTGCCCCGGCGGCCCCGGCGACCCTGCCCGTCGCGGCGCAGCCCGCCTCGGCGGTGGCGGGCACGCTCGGCGCGCCCGCGCCGAACGGCCCGGCCGTGCCGGCCGCAGCGGCTGCCGGCGCCGCCGTCCCGCTCGTCCCCGCACCCGCCGCCGCACAGGCGGCGACGCCCACGGCTGCACCGCAAAGCACGACCGGTCCCGCAGCCGCCCCGGCGCCCGCTGCAACGACGCCCGTGCCGGCCGCCCGCAGGCACCGCACAGGTGCAGGCGCCCGCAGGCACCGCGCCGGCGCAGACACCCGCAGACACCGCCGAGACCGCATCCGCGACGACGGCGCAGACCGCCGCGATCACGGCGGCTGCGGCCACCGCGCCACAGGCCACGGCCACCGATCCGGCCGTCCCGGTCGCACCGGCCCCGGCTCCGGCACACCAGCCGACCGCCACGCCGGCACGCGGAGCGAAAGGCACGCCGGCCTCGGCAATCACGACGACGGCGAGCGGCCAGGCCGGTGCCCCCGCAGCCGCGGCGGCCCCGGGCGGGAACGCACAGACCGGCGCAGACGACGGCCGGCATCCCGCGTCGCAGATGACGCCCGACCCGGCCGCAACGACCACGTCGCAGCAGCCGGCGAGCACCGACACACCGGCGACGCAGGCGGGCATGCCCGCACCCGCGTCCCCGGCACCGACCGGAGCGGATGCCCTCCAGGCCGGTCTGCCCACGACCGCGCCGGCCCAGGCTCCCGCCTCGCCGGCTCCCGTGCCTGACCCGGCGGCAGCCTCGGCGGCCGTCCGCGCCCGGATGGAGGATCTCGCAGACGTCACCGGAGCGACCATGAGGATGGCCGTTCGCGCCGGACAGCCGGTGGCCCGGATCACGATTCACCCCGAGGACCTCGGCGACGTCCAGGTGACGCTGCGCTACCACTCCGACGGCGTCTCGGCGGTCGTCACGACCGACAACCGCGAGGCCGCCCAGACCCTCGTTCAGGCCGGCGCAGACCTGCGCCGTTCGCTCGAGAACCAGGGCGTGACCGTCCACAGTCTCGACGTGCACCTCTCCAGCGACGACCGCGGAGACAACGCGCACGGCGAGCGAGCGGCCGATATGGCCAACGCAATGGGACCCGGCGGAAACGGCGATGACGCCGATGCCGACGAGGTCGAAACCACCATCCAGCCGTCGCAGCTGCCCCTTCCGGGATCGCAGATCGACGTATTCGCATAGGAGGACAACCGAATGAGCGGTATCCCATCCACCACGAGCGCCGTCGGCGCGCCGGCCACGACGACGGCCAGCAACCCGGCCTCGATTCTCGGTCAGGACGGGTTCCTTCAGCTCCTGGTCGCCGAGATGCAGAACCAGGATCCGATGAGCGACTCGCAGCAGGACCCGACCCAGTCGGTCACCCAGATGGCCCAGTTCTCGTCCGTCGAGCAGCTGACCAACCTGGTGCAGAACACGCAGCAGGCGCAGAGCGTCGCGCTGATCGGCCACACCGTCGACTACACCGACTCGCAGGGCAACACCGGCTCCGGTGTCGTCAGCGCGGTGTCGTTCCAGAGCGGCTCGCCCGTGCTGGATGTCAACGGCATCGCCGTGTCACCCACCGAGATCGACGACGTGCAGTAACCGATGTCGGTCGATCCCATCCGCATCAATCCGGCGACCACCCCTCCGGGTGTGGCCGACCCCACGCAGCCCGCGCCGGGCGTGCGCCGGCCTGCGACGGATGGCCCGGCCTTCGATCAGCTGCTGCAGAGGCGACTCGCAGCCACGGACACGGGTTCGCTCAAGATGAGCGGTCACGCCCTCGAGCGGCTGAACCAGCGGGGCATCCCCGTCGACGCCACCACCATGGCACGCCTGAACGAGGGGGTGCGCAAGGCCGCCGCCAAGGGGTCACGCGACGCCCTCGTCCTGGTCGACTCCACCGCGTTCGTGGTCTCGGTCGCGAACCGGACTGTAATTACGGCCGTCGGTGCCGACAACATGCGCGACAAGGTGTTCACGAACATCGACAGCGCCGTCATCACCTAACCACCAACCACCACCCAGCAAGCCGGGCCGAAACGCCGGACCCCAAGGACGGGGAAGCGATCGGCCGGAGAGGATCAGATCACCATGATGCGAGCAATGTTCTCCGCCATCAGCGGCCTCGCCGTCCACCAGGACATGATGGACGTCACCGCAAACAACATCGCCAACGTCAATACGATTGGCTACAAGTCCGAGAGCGTCAGCTTCGAGGACGCCCTGTCCCAGCTCGTGCACGGCGCGACCGCGCCGACCACCACGCTCGGCGGCACCGACGCCGCCCAGATCGGCCTCGGCGTCCGCCTCGGCGCGATCTCGAACGTCATGACCGCCGGCGCGGTGCAGACGACGGGCAACGCCCTCGACGTCGCCATCCAGGGCGACGGCTTCTTCCGGATCGTGTCGAACGCCTCGCAGCTCGGCGGCGCCACGACCCCGGACTACATGTACACGCGCGCGGGCAACTTCACGACCGACGCCAACGGCGATCTCGTGACCGTGGACGGCAACTACGTGGTGGGCTACACGCTCGATGCGAGCGGCAACCCGCAGGTCGGCGCCGCGAACGAGACCAAGATCACCATTCCGCCCGGCTCCCAGTCGGTGACGGTCGGCCAGGACGGCACCGTTTCGGTGACCGACTCCGGCGGCAACGTCACCAAGCTCGCCGTCATCTCGATGTCCTCCTTCCCGAACTCCGCGGGCATGCAGCGCGTCTCCGGCAACAACTGGATCGCCACGCAGAACTCGGGTGCCGAGGAGGCCGGCGTCGCCAACACGAACGGCCTCGGCTCGCTCACCCCGGGCGCGGTCGAGATGTCGAACGTGAACCTGGCGCAGGAGTTCACCAACATGATCACGGCCGAGCGTGGCTTCCAGGCCAACAGCCGTGTGATCTCGACGGCGGACCAGATGCTCCAGGAGCTCGTGAACCTGAAGCAGGGCTAGTCAGATAGCACCGGGGCCGGCCGCAGACCGGCCGGCCCCGGCCCCCTCCCCCCGCCACGAAAGGACCCGGCGTGATCGCCGTCCACCGCATCACCCAGCCCGGCCACGAGCTGTTCGTGAACCCCGACATGATCCAGGTCATCGAGGCCAACCCGGACACCGTGATCGTGCTCGTGAACGGCACGCGGGTCGTTGTCGCCGAGAGCGCCGCCGAGATCACCGAGCTGGTGCGCGCATGGCGGGTCTCGATCCTCACCGCGACCGAGCATCCCTCGCCCGCAGCGGGCCGGCGAGCGGCCTACGGGCGGCTCGCCGCAGTCGTCACGCTACCGCGTGATTACGACCATGCAGACTGAATCCCCGGCCATCCGAGCCGATTATCTTCACTGCAACGCAAACAGCCGCCACGGATGGCGGCGGTGTATCCGAAGGAACGGACCATCATGAAGGCAATCACCGCTATCGGTATCGCAGTCGCATTCGCCGCGCTCTTCGTGGCCGCGATCCTCGAGGGCACGAACCCGGTCACCTTCCTGAACATCCCGGCGCTCGTGCTCATCGTGGGCGGCACGACCGGTGCGACGATGGCGTCGACAAACTTTCGCTCGTTCATGACGGCGCCGAAGGCTGCCATCATGTCGTTCAAGGGCTCCTCGATCGCCTCCGCCGATGCGATCGGGCTCATGGTCGAGCTGTCGGAGAAGGCCCGCCGAAACGGCCTGCTCGCCCTCGAGGAGGACGTCGCCAAGATCGACGACGCGTTCACCCGCAAGGGGCTGCAGCTGGTCGTCGACGGCACCGACTCCGACCTGGTGCACGCGATCCTCGAGGCCGAGGTCGACGGGCTGGCTGCCCGTCACGCGCAGGTGGCCGGGCTCTTCACCACGGCCGGCGGCTTCGCCCCGACCGTCGGCATCATCGGCACCGTCATGGGCCTGATCCACGTGCTCCAGAACCTGGCGGCGCCGGCCGAGCTCGGCCCCGCCATCTCGGGCGCATTCATCGCGACCCTCTACGGCGTGTCGAGCGCGAACCTGCTGCTCCTGCCGATCGGCAACAAGCTCAAGGAGATGTCCGCGACCGAGCTCAACCACCGCCTGATGATCCTGGACGCCATCCTGTCGATCCAGGCCGGTGACAACCCGCGGGTGCTGTCCGAGAAGCTCGAGGCGTTCGTCGCCCCGGCCGATCGTGGCCGCAGCGCGGCGACCGAGTCAGCCGCGTCGGAGCTCAAGGCCGCGGCATGAGCGGGCACAGGCGGAGCCGCCGGCGGGGCGCGCACGGAGCCGGTGGCCACGAGGGTGGCGACGAGCGCTGGCTGCTCACCTACGCCGACATGATCACCCTGCTGATGGCCCTCTTCATGGTGCTGTTCTCGATCTCGTCGGTGAACATCTCGAAGTACCAGGTGCTTCAGCACGCGCTGCAGAAGGCGTTCATCGGCGGCGTCCTCGACGGCGGCAAGGGTGTCCAGTCGGGCAACCCGACGCGCATCACCGGCGTCCAGACCGCCACCCCGAGCGGCTCCGTCGACTCGAGCTTCAACATCTTCACGCGCACGCTCATGGGCTCCGGCGTGAACAACACCGCCCAGAAGGCGAAGGCCGCCTCGGCCGAGCAGAACACCCTGGTCGAGGTGCAGCGCCGCGTCGAGAACTACGCGGTGAAGCACGGCCTCGCCGGCGACATCTCCACGAGCATCAGCCAGCGCGGGCTGATCATCCGCCTGCTCACCGACAACCTCCTCTTCGCCAGCGGCCAGGCCACGCTCGAGCCCGCCGGCACGCCGCTCCTCACCCGCGTCTCGAAGCTTCTGCTGTCGATGCACATCGACAACCCGATCGACATCGAGGGCAATACCGACAACGTGCCCATCTCGGGCGGCAGCTTCCCGAGCAACTGGGAGCTCTCGAGCGCCCGCGCCGACGCCGTGCTCGAGTTCATGCTCCATCACGGCGTCAACCCTGACCATCTCGCCGCGGTCGGATACGCGGACGAGAACCCCGTTGCCCCCAACACCACGGCGGGCGGCCGCGCGCTCAACCGGCGCGTGGACATCGTCGTGATCCGCTCCAACACCTCATCCTCCGGAGGCTCCACCTCATGAAAGGCAAGCTCAAGATCATCCTGCCCGTCCTGTTGCTGCTGCTCGTCGGCGGCGGCGGCGGCGCGTACTTCTTCGTCCTCGCCCCGAAGCCGGCCAAGGCGGCCCCGCCGAAGGTCGTCGGGACGCTCTTCGACCTGCAGCCCGAGTTCGTCGTCAACCTGAGCGGCGGCCACTACGGCAAGGTCTCCATCGCTCTGCTCATGACGGCGGGCGTCCCGGCGGCCCCGGCCAGCGGCGGCACCGCCACCCTGCCCGAGGATGCGGTCGTCCGGGCGCTCATCACGAACGATCTGACCGGCCTTCCGACCAGCACGCTGATCAACCGGCCGGCGCGCATGGCGATCGAGCAGAAGATCCTCAAAGATCTCCAGGCGAAGACCGATGTTAAGGTCACCGAAGTCCTGTTCACCGACGTCGTCGTCCAGTAGGAAGCCCCCATGCCCGAGCACGACCCCGCCACTCTCCCCGCCGTCTCCGACGGAACCGAGCTCGTCATGCCCGCGCTGCACGAGCGCCCGGGCGAGCGCCCTTCGACGCTCGACATGGGACCCGTCCTGGACGTGCCCGTGGTGCTGACCGTCGAGCTCGGCCGCACGACCATGACGATCCGCGAGACCCTCGAGATGGGGCCCGGATCGATCGTCGCCCTCGACCGCATGGCCGGCGAGCCCGTCGACCTGCTCGTGAACGGGCACATCATCGCCCAGGGCGAGGTGGTCGCGATCGACGAGGAGTTCGGGCTGCGGATCACCCACGTGGTCTCGCCCAAGCACCTGCTCGACGCCGCCGCCTAGCGACGCGCCGGGCGTCGTGAACATTGCGTGCCTGACACCGGTCATTCACCCGCGGGGTCAGGCGGTGAATACCTCACGCGCAGCGTGAATATTCGGTGCCTGACCCCGTAGGCGCGGCCGCAGGCCGCGCCCCCGCCAATCACGTCGCCAGGCCCCGTGAATATTGCGTGCCTGACACCGTCTATTCAGCGGGCAGGCGGCGCGAGACCTCGGCCGGCGTGAGGCCGTCAACCTCGACCAGCTTGTCGCGGCCCCCGGCCCCCGCGACGATGCGCAGGTCGTGGGCCGACAGGCCGAGCACCGAGGCCAGGTGGCGCAGGAGCTCGGCGTTCGCGCGGCCGCCCTGCGGCGGCGCGGCGACCCGAACCTTCCAGCCGTCGCCGTGACGCCCGACGATCGCCGTGTGGGCCGCTCCGGGGCTGACGCGCAGCCGGATCCGTGTGCGGGGAGCGCTCAGGCGGCGCGGCGAAGCGGCGGGGCGACCGAGTCGTACAGGTCGATCCGCTCCTTCAGCTGGCGGCGGATCGAGCTCAGGATCTGAGAGACGCGCGACTCGCTGATGCCCAGCATGCGGCCGACCTCGGCCCCCTGCATGTGCTTCACGTAGAGGAGCACCAGGATCGTCTGCTCGCGTTCGCTGAGCGAGGCGATCGCGTCGCGCAGCACCTCGGCACGCTCGCCCGCAAGGGCGGCGAGCTCGGGATCGAACTCACCCGAAGGCGCCTCGATCGTGTCTCCGACCTCGACCGGCATGGCCTCCTCGGTGCCCCGCGCGGGGGTGTTCAGGCTGAGGAGATCGGCCCGGGAGAGACCTTCCAGGTGGCTGTGCAGGTGGTCGACGTCGATCTCGAGATCGTTTGCCAGCTCCTCGTCGGTGGGGAGCCGGCCGGTGCGCAGCTGCCACTGCTCGCGGGCGCGCTCGATGGCGCGGCCGTTGCGGCGCAGCGAGCGCGGCGCCCAGTCCTGACGGCGCAGCTCGTCCATGATCGCGCCCGACACGCGCGTCCACGCGTACTGCTCGAAGGTCGCGCCCTTGGCGGGATCGAAGCGGTCGACCGCGGCGATCAGCGCGAGCAGGCCGCACGACACGAGGTCGTCGAGCTCGCAGTGGGCGGGGAGCTCGCGCACCTTGCGGCAGGCGAGGTACTTGACCATCGGCGCGTAGGAGAGCACGAGCCGGTCACGGGCGGCGATGTCCTTGTTCTCGATCCACGCACGCCACAGGGCCTCCGCAGTGCCGGCCGTCGGCCGGGAGCTGGACACAGGTGATGCTTCCACAGGGGAGACCTCCAGGGAACACGAGACAAAGAGAAGGGGGAGCGAGCCGAATATGCGGTTTGGGAGCGCGCCCAGGGTGGGGCCCGGGGCGTACCACGTCCGTATCGGCAGGTGAGCGCCGGTCCCCCTCCCCGATTTGTAGTATCCCCGCGACTCGTTCGGTGATTCCGGCGGCGCAGCGACGCCCGGGCTCAAGCCGCGGCGGCCCGCGTCCGATGAGGACAACGCCTTGCGCTTCCGCCGACTCCCCCCAGTCCGGACGAGCATCTGCCTGACCGCGGTCACCCTCATCGCGGCGGGCGTTTGCGCGACCTCCCCCGCGTCCGCCGCGACGCAGCCCCACACGACCGCGCACACCGCGGCGGCGAAGCATCATGCCAAGGCGCCCGCGTTCCACGAGGACAAGACGCCGCTCGCATCCGACGTGACGGCGGCCGGCAACTCGTCCCACGGGGCGGCGACGCCCTCGGTCGGGAACGCCGGGGCAGACATCATCCGCACGATCGTCGGCCTGGCCGTCGTCCTCGGCGTCATCTACGGCGTCTACTGGCTGCTGAAGAGCGCGGCCAAGGCCAAGGCCGGACGCCCGGACGACCGCATCGGCGTGATCGCGACGACGCCGCTTGCACCCAACCGCTCGCTCCACCTCGTGCGCTCGGGCGACGAGCTGATCCTGGTCGGTGCCACCGACCACTCGATCACGCCGCTGCGTGTGTACAGCGCCGAGGAGGCCGTGCTCGTCGAGGCCTTCGGCACAGGCGCGCCGCTCGCGCTCCCGCCGGCAACGCCGGCCGGGCCCCAGACCTTCCTCGAGATGCTGCGGAAGCGGACGGCCCGCGCATGAACGCGATCCCTCTGCTCGCCGCCGCCGGCTCCGGCATCTCGATCAACGGCAACGCGCTCTCGACGCCGGTCGAGATCATGGTCGCTGCTCACGCTGCTCTCGCTGCTTCCGGGGGCACTGCTCATGGTCACCGGCTTCACGCGGATCCTGATCGTGCTCGGGTTCGTCCGGAACGCCCTCGGGCACGCCGCACGAGCCCGCCGAACGCAGGTGCTCGTCGGCATCGTCGCTCTTCCTGACGCTCTTCGTGATGGCGCCGACCTTCACACAGATCGACACGCTCGCGATCAAGCCCTACACGAGCCACAAGATCGACGCGCACGCAGGCCGTCGACCGCGGCCAGCAGCCGCTGCGGACGTTCATGTTCAAGCAGACGCGCGACTCCGACCTCGCGCTCTTCGTGCAGCTCTCGCACCTGCAAGCGCCCGAAGACGCGGGCCGACGTCCCGACCCACGTCCTCGTCCCGGCGTTCATCATCTCGGAGCTGAAGACGGCGTTCCAGATCGGCTTCCTGATCTACCTGCCGTTCCTGATCATCGACATGGTCGTCGCGCTCGACCCTGATGTCGATGGGGATGATGATGCTGCCCCCGGTCCTGATCTCGCTGCCGTTCAAGATCCTGCTCTTCGTGCTGGTCGACGGCTGGCACCTCGTCGATCCAGATCGCTCGTCACGATCGTTCCACTACCTGAGGACCATGCATGAACCAGGACACCGTCACCCACTCGCCATCCAGGCGATGACCGTCGCCCTGGAGGTCTCGGCGCCGTTCCTGCTCGCCGGGCTCGTCGTCGGCCTGCTCGTCTCGATCTTCCAGGCCGCGACCTCGATCCAGGAGCAGACGCTCTCGTTCATCCCGAAGATCCTGGTGACCGGCGCCGTGATCGCCGTCGCCGGCCCGTGGATGCTCGACCAGCTCGCCGGCCTACACCCAGAACCTGTTCACGAGCATCCCGTCCTCGTCGGCCCGTGACGCATCGACGCTGCCGGCGCAGGCGCTGCCGGCGACGCCGGCTCGGCGGTCGTTCGTCCTCGTGCTGTGCCGCGTCGGTGGCCTCTTCGTGCTCGCGCCGGTCTTCTCGGCGACGATGATCCCGATGCGGGCGAAGCTCATCGTCGCGGTGCGCGATCTCGCTCGCCCTGACGCCGATCGCCGTGCACGGCCAGAACATCCCGCTGAACGCCGGCGCCTTCGCGCTGCTCATGCTGAAGGAGATCGGCGTCGGGCTCGCCTTCGCGCTCGCCGCTCGGCGCTCGTCGGCGCGGCAGTGCAGGCGGGCGCCTCGCTGCTCGACACGCTGATCGGCTTCTCGTTCGCGGCGCTGCTCGACCCGATCGACAACCAGCAGACCGCCGATCCTCGGCCAGTTCTACACGCTGTTCGCGATGCTCGTCTTCCTGATGTCGGCGGCGATCAGCCTCATGATCGAGGGCCTCGCGCGAGCTACCACTCTGCTCCCGCTCGGCCGTATCCCGCACATCGGCGCCCTCGCCGCGGCGCTCGCGCTCAGCGCCTTCGCGCAGGTGTGGCTGATCGGGCTCGAGATCGCCGCACCGGTGATGGTCGCGCTCGTGCTCGCCGACGCCGCGTTCGGCCTGGTCTCACGCGCCGTGCCGCAGATGAACGTGTTCGTCGTCGGAATGCCCGCGAAGATCCTGGTCGGCTTCGCCGTGATCGCCGCCTCGCTGCCGTTCGTCTCCAGTCAGATCTCAGAACATGCTGCAGCTGGCGGTGACGCAGGCGGTCCAGACGCTCGGAGGCTGACCGGTGGCCGACAACCGTACCGAGAAGCCAACCAAGAAACGCCGAGACGAGGCCCGCAAGAAGGGTCAGGTCGCCCGCTCGCAGGACCTCACCTCGGCGGCGGTCATGGTCGGCGGCCTGGTGGCGCTCGTCATCACCGCCCCGACGATGCTCGGCCAGCTTCATGGATCTCGTGCGCACGGGGCTCACCCAGTCCGGCGACACACGCCTGGCCGGGCGCGCCGGTCTGAGCACCCTGATGGTGTGGAGCGGTACGGCCATGCTCCAGATCGCGCTGCCGGTGGCGCTCGCCGCGACCGCCTGCGGCGTCGCTCGCGAACGTCGCCCAGGTCCGGCTGCACCTCAGCGGGCTCAGGCGCTCAAGCCGCCCTTCGAGCAAGATCAACCTCGCACCGGGCTCAAGCGGCTCGTTCGGCACGAGGGCGCTCGTCGAGCGCGGCAAGACGCGTCACGAAGCCCGGAGTCGTCGGCCGCTCGCGGCGTTCCTGGCCATCTGGCCGCGGCTCGCCGAGCTGGGCGAGCTGGTCGGAGCGGCGCCGGGCCAGATCCTCATCGGCAGCTCGCAAGCGCGATGCATGACGCTCGCCATGTACGTCTGCGCGGCGCTCCTCGTGATCGCGCGTCATCGACTTCGCCTGGCAGCGCCACAAGCACGAGAAGTCGCTGAAGATGACCAAGGAGGAGGTCAAGCAGGAGGCGCGCCAGGCCGACCTCGCCGCCCGAGGTGCGCGGTGCGATCCGGCGCAAGCCAGTTCGCCCAGGCCCGCAAGCGGATGATCGCCGACGTGCCGAGCGCCGACGTCGTGGTCGTCAACCCGACGCACTTCGCGGTCGCGCTGCGCTACGACGGCAGCCGCCCCGCGCCGGAGATCGTCGCGAAGGGCGTCGACCATCGTCGCCGCGGCGATCCGCGAGGCCGCCGAGGAGGCATCGGCGTGCCCGTCGTGCACGAGCCCGCCGCTCGCGCGCGCGCTCTACCGCGAGGTCGAGATCGGGCAGATGATCCCCGAGGAGTTCTTCGCCGCCGTCGCCGAGGTGCTCGCGTTCGTCTTCCGCACCGCCGGGCGGCGCCGCCGCCGGGCGGCCTGAGGGTGCGCTCGCAGACAGGTACGCCCGGCTCAAGTCACCGGCCCGGAACGCCGATGAGGGTCCCGCATGCGAGCCGAACGCCTTTCGCTTCGCCGCCGCTCCCCCCGCGGCCGCAGCCCGGCCCCGACCGGTCACCGCCTCGAATCGAGGTGTTGCTGACCCATGGGTAACGGCCTGAAGTTCCTGCTCGAAGCACAGCGACCTGCTCGCAGCGGTCGGCGTCGTCGTGGTCGTCGTGATGATGATCGTGCCGCTGCCGACGCCGCTGCTCGACCTCTTGATCACCGTCAACATCTCGGGCGCGCTCATGATCCTGATCACGACGATGTACGTGCCGCGGGCGCTCGACTTCGCGGCGTTCCCGTCGATGCTGCTCCTGACGACGCTCTTCCGGCTCGCGATCAACGTCAGCGTCACCCGGCTCGTGCTCCTGCACGGCGACGCCGGCGGCGTCATCCACGCCTTCGGATCGTTCGTCGTCGGCGGCAACGTCGTCGTCGGCCTCGTCGTCTTCCTGATCCTCGTCGTGATCCAGTTCGTCGTGATCACGAACGGCGCCGGCCGCGTGGCCGAGGTCGCCGCCCGCTTCACCCTCGACGCGATGCCCGGCAAGCAGATGGCGATCGACGCCGACCTGAACGCCGGCCAGATCACCGACGCAGCGAGGCCCGCCAGCGGCGCGACGAGATCGCACGCGAGGCCGACTTCTACGGCGCGATGGACGGCGCCTCGAAGTTCGTCAAGGGCGATGCCATGGCCGGCATCCTGATCGTCGCGATCAACCTGCTCGGCGGTATCGTCGTCGGCGTGCTGCAGCGGGGCATGTCCTTCTCGTCGGCCGCTCCACGTCTTCTCGCTCCTGACCATCGGCGACGGCCTGGCGGCCCAGATCCCGGCGCTCCTGATCTCGACCGCGACCGGCATCATCGTCACGCGCTCGGGCAGCGAGGCCGACCTCGGCTCCGAGATCACCGGCCAGCTCCTGCGCCAGCCCCGCGCGCCGATGATCGCAGGCGCGATCGTCGCCGCGATGGGCCTCGTCCCCGGCCTGCCGATTCTCCCGTTCCTCATCGTCGGCGGCGATCTTCTTCTTCCTCGGCCGCACCATGGTCGCGCACTCGGCCGCGGCCGACGCCGACAAGGCCGCCAAGGAGCTCGTCCCCGCGCCTGCGGTGAACACCGGCGATGCCGTTGCCGGCGCGCTGCAGATCGACCCGCTCGAGCTCGCGATCGGCTTCGGGCTCGTGCCGATGGTCGACGCCAAGTCGGGCGGCGCGCTGCTCGGCCGCGTCGGCGTCGTTCGGCGCCAGATCGCCTCCGAGCTCGGAATCGTGATCGCCCCTGTGCGGATCCACGACGACGTCGGCTCGACTCGCACGAGTACGTGATCAAGGTGCGCGGCGTCGAGGTCGCCCGCGGGCCGCGTCATCCCCGGCCATCGCCTCGCGATGAACCCCGGCGACGCCATCCCCGGCCTGTCGCGGAATCCCGACCGTCGAGCCGGCGTTCGGCCTGCCCGCCGTCTGGATCGACGAGAACCGTCGCAGGCCGAGGCCGAGGCGCTCGGCTACACGGTCGTCGACGCCGAGTCGGTGATCGTCACGCATCTGACCGAGACGATCCGCCGCCACGCGGACGAGCTGCTGACCCGCCAGGAGACGAGGAAGCTGCTGGACGCGCTGAAGGAGCAGAACGCCGCCGCGGTCGAGGAGGTCGTGCCCGACAAGCTCGGCGTCGGCGAGGTGCAGCGCGTCCTGCAGCACCTGCTGCGCGAGAGCGTCTCGATCCGCGACCTCGGCACGATCCTCGAGGCGATCGGCGACCGCGCCGCCTCGACGCACGATCCGGCGCTCCTCGCCGAGTACGCCCGCCAGGCACTCGCGCGCGCGATCACGCTCAACTACCTCGACGCCACGAAGGCGCTGCACGCGATCTCGCTCGACCCGAACCTCGAGCAGGAGGTCGCCGAGTCGCTCGCGCAGACGCCCGACGGCGAGTGCCTGGCCATGGATCCCGCGCGCGCGCAGACCGTCGTGACGATGCTCGCCGGCGAGGTCGAGTCGGCGACCGGCATGGGCCTGCGGCCCGTGCTCCTCTGCTCGGGCCGCATCCGGCGGCACCTGCGCCGGCTGATCGAGCAGGCTTTGCCCCAGCTGCCGGTCGTGTCCTACAATGAGATCCTTCCGGGGATCCGCGTCGAATCCACCGGCGTGGTGGGCGGCTAAGGGCACTGCCCCCGAGGCGAGGAGCGACCGATGCCAGATACCCGCACGTACCAAGGCGCTTCGCTCGAGGAGCTGCTTCCGCAGATCCGCGCCGATCTGGGCGCGGGCGCCGTCATCACCCGCCGTCGCGAGGGCGTGACGGGCGGCTTCGCAGGGTTCTTCGGGAAGCGGTGCATCGAGATCGAGGCTCAGGCGGGCGGCCCCGTGTCCGCGATCCCCGCGCGCAGCGTCTTTGACGCCTACGACGCGTCGGCCGGCGGCCAGGACGACGGCGGGCCGGTCATGCGCTCGCTGATCGAGCAGGCGAGCCCGTTCGCAGACGCGCTCGACACGGCCCTGGCCGAGGCCGAGCTCCAGCCGGCCCCCGAGACCGTCTCCGTGCCCGCCCCGGTGTTCGAAGATCTCGACCTGGTGTCGACCAACGGCTCGGTCGAGGTGGCCGCCCGGCAGGTGCTCGGCCTGGGCTGGGATGACGTCGCCGACGACCTCGTCGCCGCAGGCATGCCCCGCGCGGTCGTCGAGACGCTCGTCACCGAGGCCGCGCGGATGCTCGCGCCGTTCGACCCCGACGCCGCGCCGGTCGACCTCGTCCGGCGGATGCTCGCGCGCCGCATGCGGGTCGAGCACGCGTGGCACACGAAGACGCGCACGATCGCCCTCGTCGGCCCCGCGGGGTCGGGCAAGACCCTGACCGCCGCCAAGCTCGTGCACGCCTTCGCGGGCCGCTCGCCCTTCACCGTGCGCACCGTGAGCTTCGAGCCCGGCGACGGCGCCGATCGGCTCGCTGCCCTGACGGACGGGCTCGAGATCGACCGCCGCACCGCGGACACCGTGGAAGCCGCCAAGGCCGCGGTGCGCGCCCCGGGGCCCGACGGCGTCATCGTGATCGACACCCCGCCGGTCTCGGCGGGCGACAAGGAGGGGATCGCGGCGCTCGGCCTGCTCCTGGCCGCGGCCCGGCCCGACGAGACGCACCTCGTCACACCCGCCGGCTACGACGCCCGCTCCCTGCTGCATCTGAACGCCGCCCTCGACGCGACGTGCCCGGTGAACCGCATCCTGATCTCGAGGGTCGACGAGGCGCCGTCGGCCGCCGTCGCGGTCGGTGTGTCGATGAGCCTGAAGCGGCCCGTGTCCTATCTCGCCGACGGACGGCTGCCCGGAAACGGGCTGCGCCCTGCCGACCCCGTCGAGCTGGCCCGCCTGGTGATGTCCTGATGCCTGAGCCCAACGCGCCGCTCGTCGGCCTGAGCGACCATCCCCGCGCCGCCCACTCCATCCGCCGGATCAAGGCATGGGGCGGGCTGATCGGATTCGTCGCGGTGTTCGCCTACGCCTATGTCGGCGGAATGGCCGTGCCCGACGCGCTCCTGCGCGGCCTCATCGCCGGCATCGCAGCCCAGATGCTCGCCTGGGTGGGAGCGGTCGTGCTGTGGCAGCACCTGCTCGACGGAGAGGCCGGTGCGGCCGTCCGCCAGGCGGCGGCGAACCGCGACCGCGAGCTGCAGCGGACGCGATCGGGGCAGGGCGGTAGCTCGTGACCGACGGCATCGATCGCATCGACCGGACGCCGCCCGCGTGGGCCGTGCGCGAGCGCGACGCCCGCCGCGACGGCGACCCGCGTCGGCCGAAGGATCCGCCGCCTCCGCCGCAGGACGATCCCGATGACGACGAGCCGCACCTGATCGACGTGCGCGCGTAGGCGCCCACGCGCGGCCGGCGGCGCCGGCTGTTGCGGATTTATCAGGTCGCTAAAGACGACCGGACGGCAGTCGATTACCGGGAGGCGCACCGCAAGGACGCGGGCGCAAAGGACACACACACCTATCTTCAAGGAGGAAGATATGTCCCTCTCAGTACAGACCAACGTCGAGGCGATGGATGCACATCGCAACCTCGTCAACACGAGCAACATGCTCGCCAGCTCGATGCAGAAGCTGTCCTCCGGTTATCGGATCAACAAGGCCGCCGACGATGCCGCCGGTCTGGCCATCTCCGAGAAGCTGGATGCTCAGGTCAGCGGTCTGACCCAGGCGCAGCAGAACGGCCAGGACGCGGTCAACCTCGTCCAGACGGCCGACGGCGCAATGGGCGAGGTCACCTCGATCCTCCAGCGCGTCCGCGACCTCGCGGTCGAGTACAACAACGGCACGCTGTCCAGCTCCGACCAGGCTGCCATCACGGCCGAGGTCGCCCAGCTGTGCGCCGAGGTGTCGAGCATCGGCTCCGACACCCAGTTCAACGGCATCGCTCTGCTGACCGGTAACGCCAGCATCACCTTCCAGGTGGGCGCCAACGACGGCGAGACGATCGCCACGTCCGCAACGAAGCTGTTCGGCTCGGGCTCCAGCTACGCCGTCGACTCCGCGATCTTCAACTTCTCGGGCTCGACGATCACGCTGGCCGCCATCGACACCGCGATCCAGAACGTGTCGACCCAGCGCGCGACCTTCGGCGCTGTGCAGAACCGGCTCCAGGACTCGCTGAGCAACCTCAGCAACTACCAGGAGAACCTGTCGGCCGCCGAGTCGAGCATCAAGGACGTCGACATGGCGTCGGAGATGGTCAACTTCACCAAGCTGCAGGTGCTTCAGCAGGCCGGCATGAGCGTCCTCTCGCAGGCCAACCAGGCCCCGCAGTCGGTGCTCACCCTGCTGCGCTAGTTTCACCAGCCAGCACACGCATGACACGAGGGGCCACCCGCCGGGTGGCCCCTCGCATTTCCAGGAGCGCCCGACGGCTGTCAGGCGCTCCTGACCCGTTCTCCGGGCACGTGAGGTCCGGCACGGGGACTGCCCCCGAAGGAACCGTCCCCCGCTGTCAGGCAGTGAACGGCGATGCCCCGGGCCGGCGCATGGGGACTGTCCCCAAGGGGACAGTCCCCGCTTCTCACCCACCTCTCCCGCCACGCCCCACGGCCGGCCACCATGGGACCCCACCGGCAACACCGCGGGACGGGACAGCACGGGGACTGTCCCCCCTGGGGAAGTCCCCGCTTCTCACCCGACGCACCACGCCACGGGGCCAGGCCCCGCTCCTCACGCGGCAGGCAGCCACCGGCAACACCGCGGGACGGGACAGCACGGGGACTGTCCCCCCTGGGGAAGTCCCCGCTTCTCACCCGACGCACCACGCCACGGGGCCAGGCCCCGCTCCTCACGCGGCAGGCAGCCACCGGCAACACCGCGGGACGGGACAGCACGGGGACTGTCCCCCTGGGGACAGTCCCCGCTTCTCACCCACCTCTCCCGCCACGCCACGGCCCGGCCACCATGGGACCCCACCGGCAACACCGCGGGACGGGACAGCACGGGGACTGTCCCCCTGGGGACAGTCCCCGCTTCTCGCGGCGCGCGAACGGTGCGGGCCTCCGGGTGCGCGGAAGCGGAGTGTCGGCTAGCCGAGCTGGACGTAGCCGGTGGCCTCGGAAGGCCAGCGCGTCTCTTCGTTCACGCCGTTCGAGGCGTTGCCTTCGACCGTCGTCAGCGACCCGTCGGCATTGACCGACTTCACGATGCCGACGTGCTCGGTGCCGAAGAGGATCAGCTCGCCCGGGGCGGGCGTCTGTGTGAGGCGGCCCGTCGACCGGGCCCAATCCGTGATCTCGGACACCGATCCGAGCCCCTGGCCCTGGGCGCCCAGCGGCGCTCCGGCCTCGCGGGCGGCCCATGAGACGAAGTAGGCACACCACGGCGCGCCGGCGTAGGCACCCTGGGTGGCGGTGCGGTACTCGGCGATCTGGGGGCCGTCGTTCGAGCCCGGCGGCTGCTCGGTCACGCCCACCTGCGTCTCGGCGACCTGCAGCGCCGTCAGGCCGGCGTTCGTGCCCGACGTCGCGACCGGCGCGGTCTGGCTCGCGTTGGCGGCCGTCAGCAGCTGCTGGAACGAGGCCTGCGCCGTGGTCGGCGTCGACGTGGACGTCGCCGTCGTGGCGGTCGCCGGAGACGTGGCGGTGCCGAGCTGTGCGACCATCGACTCGAGCTGCTGCATGCGGCTGAGCGCGTCGGTGAAGCTGGCGGGGATCACGGCATCGGCGGGGGTGCTCATGCACCCTTGACATCGGCCGGGACCCGCCCGAGTTGAGCCCGGATTCACAGGGAAATGCAATGGGGCCGCCCGTACGGCTCAGCGTACGGACGGCCCCGTTGTGGCAGCGGTGGTGATGCGGTGAATCGTCTAGCCGCGCAGCAGGGTGAGCACCGACTGCGGGGCCTGGTTGGCCTGCGAGAGGACGCTCATGCCGGCCTGCTGAAGCACCTGCAGCTTGGTGAAGTTGACCATCTCCGACGCCATGTCGACGTCCTTGATGCTCGACTCGGCGGCCGACAGGTTCTCCTGGTAGTTGCTCAGGTTGGAGAGGGTGTCCTGGAGCCGGTTCTGCACAGCGCCGAAGGTCGCGCGGGCGTTCGACACGTTGTCGATGGCCGCGTCGATCGCCGACAGGCTGATCGTCGAGCCCGAGAAGTTGAAGATCCCGGAGTCGATGGCGTAGCTCGAGCCCGAGCCGAACAGCTGGGTCGCGGACGTGGCGATCGTCTCGCCGTCGTTGGCGCCCACCTGGAAGGTGATCGTGGCCGTACCCGTCAGCAGGGCGATACCGTTGAACTGCGTGTCCGAGCCGATGCTCGACACCTCGGCGCACAGCTGGGCGACCTCGGCCGTGATGGCAGCCTGGTCGGAGCTGGACAGCGTGCCGTTGTTGTACTCGACCGCGAGGTCGCGGACGCGCTGGAGCATGGACGTGACCTCACCCATGGCGCCGTCGGCCGTCTGGACGAGGTTGACCGCGTCCTGGCCGTTCTGCTGCGCCTGGGTCAGACCGCTGACCTGAGCATCCAGCTTCTCGGAGATCGCGAGACCGGCGGCATCGTCGGCGGCCTTGTTGATCCGATAACCGGAGGACAGCTTCTCCATCGACGACTCGAGCTCGTTGCTCGTGTTGACCAGGTTGCGATGGGCGTCCATCGCCTCCATGTTGGTCTGTACAGAAAGGGACATGTCGCTTCTCCTTGGGGGGTTGTGACTGGCGGTTAGGTGGCGGGAATGTCAGTTGGGACGCTGCTTGCCGGCGCGAGCGCCGCGGCCGCGTTCTCTTCCTTGATCGCGACCCAGATCTCGTGCCGGTACACCGGCACCTCGCTGGGCGCGTCGATGCCGAGGCGGACGCTTGACCCGGAGACCTCGAGCACCGTGACGGTGATCTGGTCGCCGAGGCAGACGCGCTCGCCGGACCTGCGGGTGATGACGAGCACCTCTAGACCCCCGTGGCCGCGACAGGAGCGGCCGGGGTGGCGGGCCGGACTTCGGACAGCGGGACGCGCGAGAAGAGCTGCTCGCGGACGCCGTATCCGCCGACCTCGTTGATGACCTGGCGGCCGAGCCTGCGGTCGCCGTGGATCACGATCGGCCCGCGCAGGTTGATCGGTGAAGTCGCCGAGCTGGTCGGTCGCGCGCACGACGCAGAAGATCTCGGCGTCCTGCGGCGAATCGAGCTCGAGCGTCGCGGCGTCGTCGTCGGAGATCTCGACCTCGTAGTCGGTGAAGAACAGCCACGGCACCGTGACGGGCAGCGCGAGCGACGGGTCGTCGATCGAGTGCAGCCAGTAGAAGACGGCCTTGTCGTCGCGGGCGACGAGCGCGTACCGGGTGCCACCGAGGCCGATCAGGCCGTCGGGAAACGTGATGACCGTCTCGTCGCGGATCTCGATCTTCCCGAAGCGCGTGCTTTCAGTTGCATGTGGGGAGCCTCCTTGGGGGGAGCATTGCTACGTGCTGAGGAAGTCCATCAGCGAGGGTTGGATGATCTGCGCGCCGGCACGGAGCGCAGCCTGGTATGCCGCCTGCTGGGTCGAGAAGCTGACCATGACCTGGGCCATGTCGGCATCCTGGACGTTGGACAAGAGCTGAGTCGTCGAAGGCTCGTCTGCTGCAGCCGGTTCGTGGCCGTGGTGAGCCGGTCAGACAGCGCGCCGACCTGTGCGCGAGCGTTCAGGAGCGTGTCGTTTGCGGAGTCGAGCGCCTGGAGATCGGTCGACCCGAGCGCAGAGGTGTTTCCGCTCTGCAGGTCGCTCACGATCGTGCGCAGGGTGGACAGAAGGCCGCTCGAGGAGTCGCCGATCACGCTCGTGCCGGGCTGGTTGATCGGGACCTGGACGCCGGCGCCGATCTCACGCGTGATGCTGGCCGTGTTGCCGTTGTAGGTGTCGTTCGACCCGAGCGGGTAGGGCTGGGTGTTCGTCTCCGTGCCGGAGAAGATGTACGTGCCTCCGTACTGCGTGTTGGCGTCGGTCTTGATCGAGTCGATCAGCTGCGTGAGCTCGGTGACGATCGCCCCGCGGTCGGATGCGTCGTTCGTGCCGTTCGCGCCCTGGACGACCAGGTCGCGCGCGGTCTCGATCGAGTTGCCGATATCGCCGAGGGCGGTGTCGGCCACGTTCTGCCACGAGTTGGCGTCGCTGACGTTCGACTGGTACTGCGTGTTCGAGGCGAGGTTCGACCGCAGCGAGAGCGCCTGGCTGGCGCCGAACGGGTCGTCCGACGGCTGGTTCCGCTTGTAGCCCGACGAGAGCTCCTGCTCGGACGTCGACAGCTGGCCCGAGACGTTCTGCAGGTCGGAGAGCAGCGTCTGGTTCATCATGTTCTGAGTGATCCTGGTGGTCACAGCCCGACCGTCCCGGTGCGATTGATGAGCTGATCGAGCATGGAGTCCATCGCGCTGAGCGCGCGGGCCGAGGCCTGGTAGCCGCGCTGGAAGGTGATCAGGTTCGTCATCTCCTCGTCGAGGGAGACGCCCGACACCGACTGGCGCTGGTTCTGGAGCGCGTTCACGAGCGACGATGTCGTCGAGACCTGGTTGCTGGCCTGCTGCACGTCGGAGCCGATCTGGGTGACGAGCTGCGTGTAGGCGGTGTCGATGGTGGCCGATCCGATCAGGTTCGTGTTCTGCATGTCGGCGATCGCGAGCGCGTTGCCGAGTCGCCGACCGCGCCGGTGGACGAGGCGGCGATCAGCGCCGGGTTCGAGATCAGCGCGGGGTTGACCGCGATGTTCGAGGCGTCCGTGCCGGTGAAGAACGCGCCCCCGGCGTTGCCGTTCAGGTCCAAGCCGGCCGCGCTCTGGGTGTTCGTGTTCGAGATGAGCGCCGACGCGAGCGTGTTCAGCTGCGACTGGTAGCCGGGGATGGTCGTGTCGCGGAGCGTGATCAGCCCCTGCGAGCTTGCCGGACGAGAGGCCCGTGAGGTCGGACTCCGCGAGCGTGCTCGACGTCGCGTCGGTGACGAGCGAGGCGCCGCCGAACGAGACCGAGATCGAGCCGTTCGCGCCGGCGGTCGTCGACACGTTGCCGAGCGCCGACAGGTCGTCGAGCAGGTTGTCGCGCTGGTCGAGCAGGTCGTTCGGGGTACCTCCGGCGACCTCGGTCTTCGCGATCGTCAGGTTCAGCTGGGCGATCTGGGCGCCGATCTGTTGACCTGCGTGAGCGTGTCGGACACGTTCTGCGCGGTCTGCGACTGCATGGTCGAGAGCTGCGACGAGAGGCTGGTGAAGCCGTCGGCCAGGCTGTCCGCGGACTGGGCGAGCGCCTGGCGCGTGCCCATGTCCTCGGGGTTGTTCGACAGGTTCTGCCATGCCGCCCAGTAGTTGGAGAGCAGCGACGAGATGCCGTTGTCGGAGGGCTCGTTGAAGGCAAGCTGCACCTGCTGGAGGCCGTCCTGGTTCGCCTGCGCCGAGCCCTGGAGCATCGTCTGGGCGCGGTACTGCACGTCGAGGAACGCTTCGCGGATGCGCTGGTACGAGGCGACGTCGACGCCCGTGCCGAGCTGTCCGGGGCCGGCCGGAGAGCTGGAGACGCCCGGCACCGTGTAGGCGGGTGAGGCCTCGAGCACCGCGGTCTGGCGCGAGTAGCCGGGGGTGCTCGCGTTCGCGATGTTGTGGCCCGTGGTGTCGAGCGCCTGCTGCTGGGCGAGCAGCCCGCGCAAGCTCGTCTCGAGCCCGATGAAGGTCGAGAGGCCCACGCTATCCCCTCATGTCCACGAGGTTGGCGGGCTGGGTGGGCGTCGTCGCGCCGATCGAGCGAGTATCCGGCCTGCGGGGCGCCCGAGATCACGCGCATCAGGTGGTCGAGGAAGATCAGCTCCTGCCGGATCAGGATGCGGTTCTGGCGATGGATCCGCGCGACCTCCGCGAGCAGACCCTTCAGCTCTGCGGAGAGCGCGCGCACCCGCGTGGCGGTGGGCTCGGGAGTCAGCGTCAAGAGCATGTCGAGGGTCACCTGATCGGCAGGAACGCGCAGAACTTGAGCGGCGTTGCGCAGGATCAGCCGTCGCGCTCGCGCTCGATCGTCGCGCGCCGCGCCATCTCGTGCTGGACGTCAGCCAAACGGGCCAGAACGGTCTGCACGTCCTGCACCTTGATCGCCTCGCCCTGGGCGAGCACGATCTGGAGCAGACGGCGGTTCGATTCGAGCTGCCGCTCGAGGTGCTCGATGAGACCGTTCACTGGGTGCTCGTTCCGGTGCCTGAGGACGGCGTCGCGGCCGCGGTGCCCGACGCGGCGGTGGCGCCCGAGCCCGTGAAGGTCGAGATGCCGCTCTGCTGGGCGAGCATCAGGTAGAGCTGGTGGGCGATGCCGAGGCCGCCGGCCGCGGTGATGCCGTTGGAGAGCGCCTGCGGCAGCATCTCCGAGAGCATCGAGGACGAGGAGTCATCGGTCGGGAAGATCGATTCGTTCGACGGGTCGTCGGTGCTGTCGGAGCCGCCCGCGCTGTCGGAGCCGTCGGTGCTGTCGGAGCCGGACATCTGCGAGGCGAGCTGGTCGGTCAGCGACTGGGTCAGGAGCTGCTCGAAGCCGAGCGCCGACTGGTAGAGCTGCTCGCCCTTGGCGCCGGCGGCGCGGACGTCGGGCGGGAGCACCGTCGGCAGGGCCGACGGGTCGAGCGACGAGAGGGCGGTGAGGTCGGTGGCGGAGAGATCGCTCATCGTTACTGGCGGATGTCGTTTGCGACTTGCATCATCTGGTCCTGGTTCTGGATCGCGCGGCTGTCCATCTCGTAGCTGCGCTGCGCATCGACCAGGTCGACCATGGTCGTTCCGAGATCGACGTTCGATGCCTCGAGGTAGCCCTGCTGGATGGGCGAGCCGGTCACCGCGCGCGCGGTGCCGCTGTTCGCGGTCGGGGCGTAGAGGTTGTTGCCGAGCGCCTGGAGCCCGTTCGGGTTCGTGACGTCGACGACCGTGATCTTGCCGAGCGTCGTCTGCCCGGCCTTGACGGTGCCGTCGGGGCCGACGGTGACCGAGCTCGGGTCGGTGCCGTTGGGGACGTGGATCGGCGGGTAGAGGTGCTCGCCCGAGCTCGTGACGATGTTCCCGCTCGCGTCGGTGCTGAAGCTCCCGTCGCGGGTGAGGGCGACGCTGCCGTCGGCGCGCTTGACCTGGAAGAACCCGGGGCCGTTGATGGCGAGGTTGAGCGGGTCGCCGGTCTGCTGCAGCGCGCCTTCCGCCTGGTCGTACCCTGCATCGACGACGGTGGCGCCGGCACCGACGGGCATGCCCTGCTCGCGGTTGTAGAGCAGATCCTCGAAGCCGATCCGCGACTGCTTGTACCCGGTGGTGTCCACGTTCGCAAGGTCGTTCGCGAGCATGTCCATCCGAGTCTGCTGTGCCAGCATTCCACTGGCGGCCGAGTAAAGTCCGTTCAGCACTTGATGCCTCTCCAAGTGACGCTCGGGGTGGGAGTCGGCGTCGTTGCCTCTTCCCTGTCGGCCTCTGCGGTGCAGTCCAGCCGGTGCGATTCCCCGATATGTTCGGTCCCGTTATCGGCGCGCCGGGATGGTTCTTGAGCGCGGCGGTCGCGGCGGGTGAAGTGCGCACCGGGCGGGCGCGTTTCGGTGCGCCGGGCGGGCGCGCATGCAACGCGGGCGACGGGCCGTGCGAGGCCCGCGGCGAGGCTACTCGCCGCTGGCGCTGCCGACCGAGCCGGCGGCCTTGCCCAGCTCGGTGTCGATCGTCTGGATCGCGCGCTGGGTGGTCTCGTAGGAGCGGAAAGAGACGACCATTTCGACCATCGCCTCGGCGGGCTGGACGCCCGAGCCCTCGAGCGAGCCCTGGACGACGGTGGTCGCCGCCGGGCGGACACCGGGGGTGCCGGAGAAGAGCGTGTCGCCCTGCTTCGTGGCGCCGGTCAGCGACATCACGGCCAGGGTGCCGACCGTGCGGTTGCCCACCTTGACGGTGCCGCGCGGGTCGATCGAGATCTTGCTCGGGTCGGTGCCGAGACCGACGTTGATCGGCTTCCCGCTCGTGCCGAGCACGAGGTCGCCGGTGTCGGTCGTCAGGCGGCCGTTGCCGTCGGCGACGAACTCGCCGTCGCGCGTGTAGCGGACGCCCGGCGCTCGTGGAGACGGCGAAGAAGCCCGAACCCTCGAGGGCGACGTCGAGCGGGTTCCCGGTGCTCTGCAGCGGCCCCTGCGTCAGATCGGTCACGACCTTGGTGATGCGCGAGCCCATGCTCAGCGATCCCACCTGCGCGCCCGTGTTCGAGTTCCAGAGCAGCAGGTCGGAGAAGCTTGCCTGCTCGGCGTTGTCGGGCTTGTAGCCCGGAGTCGAGGCGTTGGCGAGGTCGTTCGAGAGGATGTCCTGCCGCACCTGCTCGGCGAGCATGCCGGATGCGGCGATGTACAAACCTCGTTCCATCTCGAATTCACTCCCAAACTGTCGATGACATGGGTCCCGGGACTTCCGGTACCTGAGCCGATCATCGTCCGAGCGGAGCGCGCCTTTACATGAACCTCGAACAGATCACCCTGAAGGGGGCCACCGCCGACCCGGCCTCGGGCGCGCGTCCGCTCGCGCTCGCAGCCGGGAAGGATCTCGTCGCACGCGTCGCCTCGGCGCCGCCCGGCGGCGGCCGCGGGCTGATCTCGCTCGCAGGCGTCATCCTCGAGGCGCGCGTCCCGCCGGGACTCACCGCCGGGCAGGTGCTGCAGCTGCGCGTGACGCAGGCCGACGCCGAGCAGCTGGTCGTGCGGATCGTCCACGACGGCGACGGCCATCCCGACCAGGCGGGCACCGCGCGCCTCGCGGGCGAGCTCGCGCTGCGCGGCGACGGCGACCTCCTGCGCGTCGCCCTCGGGCTGGCCGACGGGACGCTCTGGCTGCCCGGCGGCGCGGCGGCGACGGTGACGGTCGAGCCCGATGCCGAGGCCGGCGGCGAGGATGGCGACGGCTCCGGTGGCGAGGCGACGTTCACGCTGCACTCACCCGCGCTCGGCGCGATCGAGGTGCGGCTGCGGCTCGGCGCGGGCGGCGTCCAGGCCGGCGTCGTGACGGCTCCGGGCCGGCTGACGGAGCTGGCGCAGGCGGGGCTGCCCGACCTCGTCGCAGGGCTCGAGCGGGCGACCGGCCGGCCTGCGGCCGCCGCACTGGTCATCCGGCCCGCCTCGACTCCCGCCCCCACCCCACCGGAAGGGGCGTTCGATGGCTACGCCTGAGCCCGGGCGCCGCCGCGCGGCCGCGCTGCGCTACCGGAAGGGCGACGCCGCTCCCGAGCTCGTCGCGCGCGGGCAGGGACACGTCGCCGACGCGATCCTGCAGGCCGCGGCCGACGCCGGCATCCCCGTGCGCGAGGACACCGTGCTCGTGCAGGCGCTCGAGTCCCTCGAGCTGGGCCAGCACGTGCCGCCCGAGCTGTACGCCGCCGTCGCCGAGGCGCTCGTGTGGGCGTACGGCCTCACCGGACGATCGGCGCCGGCATGAAGGGGTCGCGCACCGACGCCCACCGCGGCTACAATTGGCCCATGGTCAACCTCACAGAGATCGCCGCAGACCGCGTCAAGGCGCTTGCGGCCGAGGATCCCGAGGCGCGCGTCCTGCGCCTGGCCGTCGAGGGCGGGGGCTGCTCCGGATTCCAGTACGCGATCGGCTTCGACACCGACCGCGAGGCGGACGACATCGAGATCGACTCGCACGGCGTGCGCGTCGTCATCGATCCGATCAGCCTCCCTTACCTGCAGGGCTCGACGATCGACTACCAGGACGGGCTGATGGGCGCCGGGTTCAGCTTCGAGAACCCGAACGTGGCCTCGACGTGCGGCTGCAACGCCTCGTTCCAGGCCAAGCCTGGCATCGAGGGGCCGTACTCGCCCAAAGCCGACGGCTGCGGCTGACGCCCGCCGTCACCGGCCGTGGACGATCGCGGCCGGATCCGGCGCGCCCGCCGGCGTGACCGGCACGAAGTCGAACCCGTCGGGGATGTGCAGGTAGCCGTGCGCCGTGCCGCCGACGCCCGTGTGACCGTATTGCCACACGATGCGGTTCGTGTGCGGGTCGATCACGACGATGCGGTCGTTGTAGTCGTCGCCGACGATGACGTTCCCGTTCGGCAGCATCGCGGCGAGGCTGGGATGGTCGAGCATCCCCGGCCCCGATGAGGGCCGGTAGCTCCAGAGAACGGCGCCCGTGCGACGGCTGAGGATCACCACGCCGCCGGGGCGGGCGTAATCGGCGAGGAGGATGTTGCCGTGGAGCGTCAGCTGCGGGTCGGACGGGTAGCTCACCGGAGCCTTGTAGACACGCACGAGCCGCCCTGAGAGCGTGAAGTCGTCGATGTAGGAGCCGTTGATCTCGCTCACGAGCAGGTGCCCGTTCGGTGTCGGCGTGTCGCCGTTCACCGCGCCAAGGCTCGTGGGCGGATTGTGTGCGCACACGCCGTCGCCGATCGTTCGCACGACCCGTTGTCCGCGGATCTCGAGGATGCGGCAGTTGTAGGCGTCGGCCACCGTCACGAGGCCGTTCGGCAGCAGGTAGGCGTCGTCGGGCGTGTTCAGGTAGCCCGCCGCCGCGCCGCGCACGCCGGGATGGCCGTAGCGCCACACGATCCTGCCCGCCGGGTAGGAGATCTGGACGATGTTCTGGTCCTCCTCCTGGTTGCTGATGATGCGCCGGCCGTGATCGGCGAAGAAGGTGTCGTCGTCGAAGTTGAGCCGGGGCTGGCCCGGTCGGCTGGGATAGCGCCACAGGATCCGCCCGGCGGGATCGACGAGCAGGATGCGGTCGTTCCCGCGATCGGCGATCAGAAGGTCGCCCGGAAGCGCTCCCCGGAAACCGCGCGGAAGCCCGCTCGGGGAGCGGCGCCGCACCGACCGGGCGGCCGGGCGAGCACGTGGTGACGCGAGCGCGATCCGCAGCACCGAGTCGACCGGCCCGGTGCCGTCGTTGCCGCCGAGCACGAGCAGGTCGTGCGCGCGGGTGGCGACGCCCGCGTCGGAGAGCGGGCCCGGAAGGCGGGCGGCGACCCGCGTCCGCCCCCCGCTCGTCACCGAGACGACCGCGCGCGTGGGCCCGCTGCGGCCGATGCCGCCGACGACGTCCATCACCCCGCCGAGCACGCCGGCCGATGCGTGCATGACCGGCGCGGGCAGCGTGCCGATGCGTGTCACCCGCCGCGTGCCGGGGTCGAAGCGGTACACGGCCGCCGACGGCCCCGCGGTCGTACGCCCGCCGGCGATGAGCACCGCGCCGCCGAGCGGGGCGACGGCCGCGTACCGCAGGCCGACCGGCAGATGGGCGACGGTGCGTGCGTGACCACCCCGGACGGCCACGATCGCATCCGAGAACACCGCGCCGGTGTAGCCCCCGACCACGTACACGGTCGACCCGACGGTGGCGACCGCCAGGTCGGAGAGCGGCGTCGGCAGCGAGCCGACGAGCCGGGTGCGGCCCGTCGCGGGGTCGAAGGCGGCAATGCCCGAATAGCTCTGCAGCTGGCCGCCGCCGAGCACCTCGAGCCTGCCGCCGATCGCGGCGGCGGCCGCGTCGTGGATCGCCACCGGCAGTCGCGCGCCGGTCCGCGCCCCACCCGGGCCGAGCGTCGTGATCGACGCCAGCGACGTCTGGGCGGCGTCGAGTCCGCCGAAGGCGTACGCCCGCCCGCGAAGCACCGCCACGGCCGCATCCTGCACGGGTGCGGGCAGACTGCCGATGCGTCGCACCACGGGCACGAGTGTGGCGGGCCGGTGCGGCGATCGCCTCGCCGTCGCGGCCGTGCGCGCCCCGGCGGCCGTGTGCGCAACCGGAGCGGCGGGGGCAGGCGCGCGCAGCACGTCGCGGACGAGCACCGCCGCCGGCAGCACGAGCACGATCAGAGCAACGGCCACGCGACGCATCCGCCCAGGGTAGAGGGCGAAGATGAGACCCGCCTCGCCCAGGTTGGCAGGGGGTTGGAACCGCCTTCTCCGCACCGGCCCGGCGCGACGCGGTACCGTGGGCAGGTGGGAGGGCGACCGAACGTGGACCCGGATGAACGCACCGGCCCGGCCGGCACGCGGCCGCCGCAGAAGCCCATCCTGGTCACCGGCGCCATCCGGTCGGGGACAGGCTGGGTGGGCCAGATCCTGGCCGCGTCGCCGATGCCGATCGGCTACATCTGGGAGCCGTTCAGCGTCCTGCACCGCCCCGGCACGCTGGACGTGTCCTGGCCGGGCTGGTTCCCCTACGTCTGCGCCGAGAACGCCGGCCCGTATGCCGGCCCGATCGAGCGCTCGCTGGCGTTCCGGTATCAGACGCGCGCCGAGCTGCGGTCGGTGCGCAAGGCCAAGGACGCGGGCCGGATGGCGCGTGACTGGTACCGCTGGCGCCGGTATCGGCGCCGGCGCGCCGCACCGCTCTACAAGGATCCCATCGCCGTGTACTCGGCCGAGTGGCTGGCCGACCGCTTCGACATGGACGTGGTCTGCATCGTCCGCCACCCGTGCGCGTTCGCGGCCAGCATCAAGCGGCTGAACTGGGCCTACACGAAGCGGTTCGGCGACCTCCTCGCCCAGCCCCTGCTGATGCGCGACTACCTGGGCGCCTACGGGCAGGAGTTGCGGGAGTACTCGGGGCGCGAGCACGACATCGTCGACCAGGCGATCCTGCTCTGGAGCATCCAGACCGAGGCGATCGCGCGCCACCGGGAGCGGCACGGGCAGGAGTGGATCTTCCCCCGGCTCGAGGACTTCTCACGCGCGCCGGTCGACCGGTTCCGCGACCTGTACGCGCGCCTCGACCTACCCTGGGACGACGGTGTCGAGGCGCTCGTGCGCTCGACGTCCGACCCGTCCAACCCCGCCGAGGCGAGCCGGCCGGACTCGGTCCGGCGCGACAGCGCGGCGCACATCACGAACTGGAAGCGGCGCCTGACCGCAGATGAGATCGCGCGCGTCCGCGAGCGCACGGAGCGGCTGTGGACGCAGTTCTACGACGACTCCGACTGGTGAGCGCGCGCCGCTCCGGTCAGCCGCCGCCGGCCGCCGGCCGCGCCAGCGCCCGGTAGGTGTCGGTGCGGTAGCGCAGGTCGAGGGCGGCGATGCGGCGCGCGGTGAGATCGCCGTCGAGCTCATCCAGGATCGCCGCACGCGCGTCCTCGGGCATCACGGCGACCACGCTCCACGACGCCACCCGCGCGAGGAACTCGGCGCGGGTCGCGCGCTGCACGTGGCGGAACTCGCGCTTGCGCGCCGGCCCGAAGAGGAGCGAGCGCTCGAGAGCGGCCCGCCACTCGCCCACCGAGTACCGGTTCGGGGGGTCGTCCTGGGCCGCCCGTGCCCGCTCGAGCACGTCTGCGAAGGCCGGGTACCACGGCTCGCCCTCCCACTCCGGCCGGTTCCACAGGAGCCCGAGCCCCCCGCCCGGACGCAGCACCCGGTGGATCTCGGCCAGCGCGGCGTCGGCGCTGAACCAGTGAAACGCCGCCCCGACGAGCACGGCGTCGGCCGCATCGGCGGGGAGCGGGATCGCCTCGGCGGTGCCCACTCGAACCTCGGCCGCCGGGTTGCGCGCCTCGAGCACGCGGCGCATCTCGGCCACCGGCTCGACCGCGATCACGTGACCGGCGCGCGAGACGAGATCGGCCGTCAGCTTGCCGGTGCCGGCCGCGAGGTCGACCACGGTCGACGAGGCGCCGACCCGCAGCTCCGCCACGAGCCAGTCCAGCGCCTCGGGGGGATACGACGGCCGGCCGCGATCGTAGTCGTCGGCGACACGCCCGAACGAGGCCGCGAGTGCATCGAGCGGCGGATCCGGCATGACCGAATATCTAGACGATCGGCTGCGTAGATGGGGGCCCCTTTTACGGCCGGGATCCCTGGGCGAGCCATCCCGCTGGTTCCCCGGCCGTGAACCCTCGACGGAGAAAGCGTCGGATGCACGAGCCCGCTCAGTCGCCGCAGGAACCTGCCGGCGTTCGGCGGTTCAGCATCGAAAGCGCGATCTCTGCGCCGGCGCGGTTCGCCGTGGTTGGCACGGGTAGGCATCCGATGTAGTGAGATTTCGCGGTGTCCGTGTATACGGCACACGCTCCGTTCGGGTCGTGCACGTTCGGATCGATCGCGACCGCGTCGCCCGGGCTGAGGGCGAGCGGGTCGCTCGAGCAGACGCTGACGGAGGCAGCAACGTTCAGGTCGTCGACGACGTAGAGCGTGGTCGTCGGCGTGTAGACGACCGCGTACAGGAACCAGACGACGCCGGCCGTCACGAGAATGCCCAGGCACCCGGCGATCACGCCAATGACGCGATCCGACAGCGGGGGCAATCGAAGGTGACGACTCATCTGACCACCTTGAGGTGCCGTCTCGCCCCGAGCTCAGGCAGCGACCGCGGACGCCCAACCGCCCAGCTGATCTTCGATCGCGGTCGAGGAGGTGCTATTGCCACGCTCTCAACGTACCCCCCAACCTGCTGGAGTCAAGGCGACTAGCCCACTTCCCAATCCCGCAAGCCTGGACGTGTGACGGGATTGATGGGCGGACCTGGTGCGGCTGCGGTCGCGACGCGCTCCCGTGCGCTATGCCGCCACGGCGCCGTGCACGCCCCAGGGCAGCACGAATCGCACCCGCGTGCCGGCGCCCGGTGCGGAGTCGATCGCGACGTCGCCGCCCGCGGCACGGATGCGCTCCGCGAGGGAGTCGATGCCGAGGTGGAACGCCGCCTGCGGACGCGCCCGCGCGGCGGCGACGTCGAACCCGCGGCCGTCGTCATCCACCCGGCACACGAGAGTGCCGTCGCGCTCCTCGAGCGAGACGGCGATGCGCGCTGCCTGCGCGTGCTTGCGCACGTTCGCGAGCGCCTCCTGGACCGAGCGGTACAGGAGCTCCTCGACCGCGCGGTCGTAGCGCCCGATCTCACCGCTGACCTGCGCCGTTGCCCCGGCCTCGCGCGCGACCTCGTCGGCCAACACCCTGACCGCGGCGAGCAGGCCGTGCTCGTGCAGGATCGCCGGGCGCAGCTCGAACATCAGCCGGCGGGTGCGATCGGTCGCCTCCTCGAGCGTCGCGCGCGTGTGCATGACCGCCTCGGCGAGCCGGGCGTCACCACCGCGACGGGCGACGAGCGCGAGCCGGTCGAGCGCCACGAGAGATGCCGTCATGACCTGCACGGTGTCGTCGTGCAGCTCGGTGGCGATGCGGCTGCGCTCGTCCTCCTCGGCCTGGAGCATGCTGATCAGGATCCGGCGGCTGTTCTGCTCGCTCGCGGCGAGGGCCCGCTCGGCGGCGACGCGGTCGCTGACGTCGGTGTAGATGCAGCCGGCGAGCACGACGCGCCCGGTCGCGTCACGAATCGGGAAGAGCGTCATCAGGAACGTCTCGCCGGCCGAGCTCTCGATCTGGCGGTTCACCGCCGGCTCGCCGGTGCGGAACACGCGCTCGATCGCGTCCACCACGACCGCCGGGACGTCCGGGAAGGCGGCGGTCAGGCGCATGCCGATGTGCATCGGCCCGATCCGCCCGGCCCGCTCGACGGCCCTGTTCACCCGGACGATGCGGAGGCGCTCGTCGTAGACGACCAGCCCGAGCGGCGCGGCGTCGACGATCGCGGCCGGGATGCGTGCGTCCGGCGTCGCCTCGGGCTCCTGCTCGCGCAGCGTCGCCACCACGAGCGGCTCGCCGGCGACATCGACCGCATGCAGGTCGACCTCGAACGCGCGCGGCCCGTCCGGGGTCTCCAGAACGCGCACGAACCGATACCCGTGCCCGACGGCGGGCAGACGCCCGAGCAGCCAGCGCAGGCGCTCGCCCTCGCTCAGGCCGACGGCGTCCGGAGCGCGCCCGACCACGGCGTCGGGCGTGAGCCCGATCGCCCGGGCGAACGCATCGCTCATGTGCACGATCGTCCCGTCCGGCCGTCCGATGATGACGGCTTGACGTGTCTCGGAATAGTCCCCCGGCATCCGCGTCATGGCTTCGATAATCGTCTCGGCGGGGCGCCTCTTGACCCTTTCCGGACCGGGGATCCCGCCGTTACACTCCGGGCATGCGGCGCATCCTGGTCGTGGTCGGTCTGCTCGCCCTCGCGGCCTTGGCCGCCGGCGTGCTCCTTGCGGCCCGCACATCGGCCGGCCCTGCGGCCGCCACGGCGGCCACCCACGGCCCCCGGCACCGGGCACTGATCGTCTTCCCGCACCACAACGGTCACACGCTGGCGCCGGTGCGAGCCTACGGCAATCCGCGGATGCACTACCACCCGGTGAGCGAGGGCTCGCACGGGCAGAACGTCATGCGCCTGCAGCAGCTCCTCGCAAAGTGGGGCTACCTCCCCGTGTCGTTCCAGTCGCGGGGCCCGCAGCCCGTGTTCGAGCTCGCTCCCCGGCGCGGACGCTTCTCGTGGCGCTTCCACGCGCCGGCCGAGCTGCAATCGCAGTGGCAGCCGGGGGTCTTCGGAACGATCACGCGCGGCGCGGTGATGTCATTCGAGGCCGACCACGGGCTGGCCGTCGACGGCATCGCCGGACACCGGGTGTGGCAGATCCTGACGGGGCGGCGCCCCGCGAAGGAGGCCGCCTACACCTACGCCCTGGTGCGCGAGTCCTCGCCCGAGACGATCACGATCTATCAGACCGGCCGAGCGGCATTCACCTCACTCGCCAACACCGGCATCCCGCAGGCGCCGACGGCGCTCGGGACGTATCCCGTCTATCTACGCTATACGTCCACGACGATGCAGGGCACGAACCCGGACGGCACGCACTACGACGATCCCGGCGTGCCGTGGGTGAGCTACTTCAACGGCGGCGACGCGGTGCACGGGTTCCTGCGCGGATCGTATGGATCGCCGCAGAGCCTCGGATGCGTCGAGCTGCCGTACGCATCGGCGCAGGTCGCGTACGGGCTGATGAACTACGGCACGCTCGTGACCGTCACCACCTGACGGCCGACCGCCGCGAAGGTATCCGCATGCGTCACGTCGGCCGGCCGCCGGGCGGGAAGCCTCAGCCGAGCAGATCACGCAGGCGCTGGTCGCGCTCCTGCACCTGGGTCACGAGCTGCGTGACCAGCAGGTTGATCTGATTCGCAAGCGCGCCGATGTCGCTGTCGCCGGTGCGCGCCGCGGTGGCCGAAGCGGCGGCCGGGCGCGCCGCGGGCGCACGCCGCGTGCGGGTCGAACGGCGACGGCCGCCGCCCGATGCACCCTGCGCCCTGGCGGTGCGGTAGTAGTTTGCGGCGATCGTGCCGGGCCGGCTCGAGCGCTCCTGTGCGATCTGGGTGAAGGCCTCGGTGCGGCTCTTGCCGTCCGAGACGAGTTGGTTCACCCGTTCGTAGACTGCCGGGCCGATGGTCGCTTTGCGGGGCATGGGGGCGTGCTCCTGTGTCGGGGGTCACGTAACCCTACAGGACACCGTCACGGGAGCCGCACATACGCCATTCGCGCTACGGGTTATGTCACCGGGGCCGCGCGAGCGGTATGCCTAATGTCACCGAACGTCGGCGGCGTAGCTCAAACCTCGAAGCCCGCCAGCGGGACGGACAACCGCACACACGTGCCGTTCCCCCGCGACGAGATGATCTCGACCGTTCCGCCGACGGCGCCGATGCGCTCGTGCAGCGTGTCGAGGCCGAGGTGCAGCGGCGACTGCGGCCGGGTGCGCGCGTCGATCAGATCGAAGCCGAGGCCGTCGTCACACACCTCGGCTCTGATCGTCCCCGCGCGCTCGACGAGCGTGACGGAGATCGCCTCGGGACGGGCGTGCTTGCGCACGTTGGCGAGCGCCTCCTGCACCGATCGGTACACGAGCTCCTCGATCGGGTGGTCGTAGCGCCCGAGCGTGCCGCGCACGCGTGCGGCTGCACCCGTCTCGCGCCCCACCTGCTGGACGAGCACGCGCACGGCGGCGACGATGCCGTCGCGCAGAAGCACGGCCGGCCGCAGCTCGAACATCAGCCGCCGGGTGCGGTCGGTCGCCTCCTCGAGGGTCGCCCGTGCCACCGCCGCGGCGGCCGCGAGCCTCGGGACTCCCTCCTTCTGCGCGGCCAGCGCCACCCGGTCCATCGCCATCATCGAGGCGATCATCACCTGGACGGTGTCGTCGTGAAGCGCCGCCGCGATCCGCCTGCGCTCGACCTCCTCGGCGCGCAGCATGGTCGCAACCACCTCGCGCTTCCCGCGCTCGACGTCGCTCTCGCGCACCGCCTGGACGACCACCGGCGGCGCCGAGGCGGCGCCGGCGGCCTGCGAGTAGACGCACGTCAGCGTCGCCGCCTGCTGCCCCGGCGCGCCGAACAGGCTGACCGTGTGCCGGCCCGTGGCCGCCACAACGTCCAGGCAGGCCTCGGGGCAGCCCGTCGCGAACACCCGGGCCGCGGCCGGCGCGATGACGCGGTGGACGGCCTGGTCGACGTCGGCGAGCGGCGCGCCCGTCTGCCCAGCTGCGACCCGGCCGAGCGGCGCGCCTGCGTGCACCGAGACGATGCGCAGATCACGATCGAGGACGAACACTCCCGCGGGCGCCGATGCGCCGGACAGGGACATTCGCCTGCCTTCCGTGACCGCCCGACGTGATCGGAGAGTCGTCATCGAACACCCCCCTTCCGGGGGGGTCGAGGAGCCCGTTTTCCACCCCACACAGCGATCGCATCCTACGTAGACCGAGGGGGGGTTCCATCCCCAATTTCGGGGTATTTGCAGCCGCAACCGCAGTCCGCGGATTCAGACCGCGCGCATGCGGTTGTTGCGGGCCTCGTGCTCGACCTCGGCCAGGCCGAGCGCCTCCATGACAGGCGGAACGTAGTTGGCGAACCGCCCGCGCAGGCCCTTCTTCAGCCCGTACCAGCCGCCCACCGGGTTGTCGGCCGAGCGCGCCCACGCCTCGACGGTGCCGTCGGCCACCGGCTTGCCCTCGTCGGCGCTGCCGAGCGGCATCCAGTCACCGTGGGCGACGAGCATCGCCTGGAGGTCGTCGAGGCAGCGCAGCTGGTAGCGCACCTGGGTCGAGCCGACCTGGCACACGAGCGCGGGCGGGTCCGCCTGGGGGTCGCGATACGCCTGGTAGGACGACTTCCCGGGCGGCGTGCTCAACGTCCATGGATCCTCCCGAGTCCCGCTTCCTGTCGCGTCCGCCACGGCGTCCCTCCCCGGTCGATGATTGGCGCAAGCCCTTGATGAGTGGTTTGACGAACGCGCGCGCCTGACATCATCGCCGCATCGATCGCGCATCTTCCCACCGGTAGCATCACGCTGTGAGCGCCTCACCCACCGTCCGCCTCGGCGTCGAGGACGCAGGCGAGGTCCTGACGCTCCAGCGGGCGGCCTACGTGACCGAGGCGCAGTCGCACGCCGATCCGGGACTGCCGCCGCTGCGCCAGACGCTCGCCGAGCTGCGCGCCGAGCTGTCCTCGCCCGGCGTCGTGGCACTTGGCATCCGCGACGCGGGCCGGCTCGTGGCGACGGTTCGGGTGCGCCACGACGGCCCCGACCCCGGGGTTGCCGAGCTCGCCCGCCTGGCGGTGGCGCCCGACCGGCAGGGCGAGGGCATGGGCGCCCGCCTGCTGCTCGAGGCCGAGCGGCAGGTGCGCCCCGGCGTGTCGGCGATCGTGCTCTTCACGGGCGAGCACAGCCGCTCGAACCTGCGCCTCTACGCGCGTCACGGATACGTCGAGACACACCGGACGCCCGCGGGGAACCACGAGCTCGTGCACATGCGCAAGGCGCTCGCAGCCGCAGACAGCTAGAAGGTGCCCCAGACCTCCTCGGCCGTCTCGACGACGAGCCGCAGCTTCGCGAACTCGTCGTCGATCGACAGCCGGTTGCCCTCGACCGTCGAGGAGAACCCGCACTGGGGCGAGAGGCACAGCTGGTCGATGTCGACGTACCGGGCCGCCTGTTCGATGCGGCGCTTGAGCATGTCCTTCTCCTCGAGCGCCGGCCGCTTGGTCGTCACGAGGCCGAGCACGACGCACTTGCCCGGCGGCACGAAGCGCAGCGGCTCGAAGCCGCCCGAGCGGGCGTCGTCGTACTCGAGGAAGAAGCCGTCCACCTCGAGGCCGGAGAAGAGCGCCTCGGCGACGAAGTCGTAGGAGCCCTCCGCCGCCCACATCGACTGGGCGTTGCCGCGGCACATGTGCGTCGTCACCGAAAGCCCTTCGGGCCGGCCGGCGAGGGCGCGGTTGATGTTCTCGATGTAGCGCTCGTGCAGGTGGTCAGGATCGCCGCCGATCGCAACGATGTGCTCGCGCTGTGCGGGGTCGTTCACATAGGCGAGGCTCGTGTCGTCGAGCTGCAGGTAGGTGCAGCCGAGCGCGCTCAGGCGGGCGACCTCGTCGGCGTAGGCGGAGGTGAGATCGGCCCAGAACCCGTCCAGGTCGGGATACACCGAGCGGTCGATGGCGGAGTCGCCGCCGCGATAGTGCACCATGCTCGGCGAGGGGATCGTCAGCTTCGGCGTCACCCCGTCGGCCGCGTCGCGCAGGAACGAGAACGCCTCGCCGAAAATCGTGTGCTCGATCCGCACCCGGCCGTCGACGCGCATCGCCGGCGGCGCATAGTCGTACTCGCCCTGCTCGTCGCGGAACTTGACGTGGATCTGCTCCCCCTCGACCTGCGACACGCCCCCGAGCTGGTAGATGAAGTCCATGTGCCAGGAGGCGCGCCGGAACTCGCCGTCGGTTGCGCTGCGCAGGCCGGCGTCGCGCTGCATCGCGATCGCCGCCCGGATCGCCTCGTCCTCGGCGAAGCGCAGCTGCTCTGCCGAGATCCGGCCCTCGGCGTGATCGGCGCGCGCCTGCAGAAGCGCCGCGGGGCGCAGCAGGCTGCCGACGTGATCGGCGCGAAACGGCGGGCGTGCGCGGAGGGCCATGTCCCGATCGTAGCCGCGGCGGGCAGCTATCGTGGACGGCGCATGAGCGCACCCACGCCCCGCCGCAACCTGGCCGACGCCGCGCTGACCGAGGCGGTGCTCGCGAGCTTCGCGGGCGCGCCCGGCCCGCGTGCGCGCGAGATCACGCAGAGCCTCGTCCGGCACCTGCACGCGTTCGTCGAGGAGGTCGCGCCGACCGAGGCCGAGTGGTTTTTGGGCATCGAGTTCCTCACCCGTGCCGGCCACATCACGACGGACACGCGGCAGGAGTTCGTGCTGCTCTCCGATGTGCTCGGCGTGTCGATGCTCGTGATCGGCCAGAACCACCGCGCGGTCGACGGCGCGACGGAGTCGACGGTGTTCGGGCCGTTCTTCGTCGACGATGCACCCGAGCTCGAGAACGGCGCCGACCTCGCCGCCGGCGCACCGGGGCGCCCGTGCCTCGTGATGGGACGCATCCTCTCGACCGCCGGATCGCCGGTCGCGGGCGCGGCGATCGACGTGTGGCAGGCCGACGAGGCCGGCCTCTACGACGTGCAGTACGACGATCTGGATGCACCCCGCGGCCGCGGCCGGCTGCGCAGCGAGGCCGACGGCCGGTTCTGGTTCTGGTCGATCCTGCCGGTCGCCTATCCGATCCCGGCCGACGGCCCGGCGGGCGAGCTGATGCGCGCCGGCGGGCGCGACCCGATGCGGCCGGCGCACGTCCACTTCCGAGTCGAGGCGGACGGCTTCGAGACGCTGATCACGCACGTGTTCGCGGCGGGCGATCCGCACCTGGACACCGACGCCGTGTTCGGGGTCAAGAGCTCGCTGGTCGCACCGTTCCTGCCGCACGAGCCGGGAACGGCGCCCGATGGGCGAAAGATGGACGTGCCCTTCCACACGCTGGAGTACGACTTGGTGCTCGCACCCCGCACGGCTGCCGCCGGCGGGTAACATTGGCCACGCGTTCAACCCACGAGCGCGTTCCTTCGTGAAAATCGCCCTCCTCATCGCTGCGGGGTACCTGCTCGGGAGCATCCCGTGGGGCTACTGGCTCCCCCGCTGGTCGAAGGGCGTCGACGTGCGCAAGCACGGCAGCGGCAACGTCGGGGCGGCGAACGTCGCCCGCGTCGCCGGCACGCGCTGGGGGATCGCCGTCGCGCTGCTCGACATCGCCAAGGGCGCGTCGGCGGCGCTCGTCGGCCTCGCCGTGGCCGGCTCGCTGGGAGCGGTCGTCGCCGGCGCGGCCGCGATGGTCGGCCACTACCGCCCGCTCTTCCTCGGCTTCGCTCAGGGCGGCAAGGCGGTTGCGACCGGCCTCGGCGCGGCGCTCGCCGTCGCGCCTCTGGCGGCGCTGTGCGTGGCCGGGATCTGGGGCACCCTCTTCGTCGCCACCCGCTACTCGAGCATCGCGTCGCTCGCGAGCTGCGTCGCCATGCCGCTGCTCGCACTCACGTTCGGCGCTCCACCCCCCGTCCTGATCTTCCTGACCGGGGCGTGCACCGCCGTGGTCGTGTTCCACCGCAAGAACGTGGGCCGGCTGCTGCACGGCACCGAGAACCGGTTCGGCTTCTCGCGCCGGCCGTGGCACTGGGTCGGCTCGCGCGCGCCGCAGGCACCGCCTCCCGGCTGACGATCGGGGCGCCTAGTCGTGGTGCTCGCGGGCCGCGGGCAGCCCCACCCAGGGGTGCCGGCGCGACTCGTAGATCGACACGGCCGGCGCCGGGAACGATGGGTCGGCGAACGCGCCGACCGGCACGGCGACCACGTCGGGCGCATCCGGCTCGGTGGAGAACACCGTCGCGCCGCACTCGGGGCAGAAGTGGAACACGTGCACCAGCCGGTCCTCCTCGTCGGAGACGCGGGCGTAGTCGCGGTAGCTGCCGGTGATGCGCACCCTGTCGGCCGCGAACCGGGCCTGGATCCCGAACGCGCTGCCGGTCCGGCGCTGGCAGGCCAGGCAGTGGCACATCGACACCCGGCCGGGATCGCCGTCGGCTTCGAGGCGCAGCTGCCCGCAGCTGCAGGCGGCGTGTCGCGTCGCCATGGTTACGACCCGAGCCCGTAGGCCCGGTGGAGGAGCTCGAGCGGGTGCACCGCGGGCAGGCCGGTGGCCTTGGCGATGTGCCACCGGCACGTCTCGGAGTCGCACGCCGTGCAGTCGGCCTGCGCCGCGGCGATGTCGGCAAAGAGCGGCGCTCCGACCGCCATCGCGATCGGGTACTTCTCCTTCTTCAGGCCGTAGGTGCCGGCGACGCCGCAGCACTCGCGGTCGGTGTCGATCACCTCGAGCTCGGGGATCAGCGCGAGCAGGTCGAGCGCCGGCTTGCCGAAGCCGTGGCCGCGGCCCTGGCAGGGCTGGTGGTAGGGCACGCGCATCGGCACGGGGCGCATGTCGGTGCGCAGCTCGCCCGCATCGAGCAGGTCGCGCAGGAGCTCGCAGATGTCGTAGGTGTGCTCGCCGACGACGGCGAGGTCGGGATCGTCGATCCCGAGGATCTCGCGGGCCTCGCGCTTCAGCATCAGACCGCAGCTGGTCGAGTTGGCGACGATCGTGTGGCCCTCGTGCGCGTACGGCGCCAGCCGCGCGACCAGGGCGCGCGTGTACTCGCGGGCCGGCCCGAACGCGCCGTTCGACTGCAGCGGCAGGCCGCAGCAGCCCTGCGGCGGGATGATCACCTCGAAGCCGTTGTGCTCGAGCACGGCGACCGCCATGCGGGCCACGTCCGGCTCGTTGTAGTTGGCCGCGCAGCCGTGGAAGTAGACGACCGTGCGGGTCGTCCCGGCCGGCGAGCGGTGCCGCCTCGCCCACGACTGGAACGTGCGGCCCGAGAACGCGGGGATGGCGGCATCGCGGTGGATGCCGATCGCGCTCTCGACCACGCGGCGGCCGATGCGCGTGCGTGCCACGGCGTTTGCGACCGGCGCCACCGGCTGTGCGAGCCGGCCGAGGACCGTGGGCCGCGAGATCACCCGGTCGCGCAGCGGCATCCCACGGGCCGCCTTCATCTCGGCCCGGGCGCGCGCGTTGATCTCGGCGATGTCGACGCCCTGCGGACACACCTGGGTGCAGATGCCGCAGCCGGAGCAGTAGTCGAGCGACGCGTCCACGCTCGTGCCCTCGCGGCGGTAGCGCTCGCTCTGCGGCCCGGCGTACTTCGGTCCCGGGAAGAGCGGCGTCGCCGCCATCACAGGACAGAACGTCTCGCAGACCGTGCACTTGACGCAGTTGTCGAGCGAGCCGCGGATGTCGGCGCTCATGCGGCCCTCTCGGCGAGGACGGCATCGGCGGCGGCGACGCCCGTCGCCAGGGCGAGGCCGTTGCCGGACAGCTCGCGCCACGGCACCGCGCCGTGCAGGAGCGCGCCGGCGGCGTGCAGGTTGCGGTGGATCACCGCGCCTCCGGCATCGAGCGGGCGCATATGGGCGTCGACGCGCACGCCGGCCCGGTCGATCGGCTGCTCGTGGAAGGCGCCGTCCTCGTAGCGAAGCTCGCCGGGGTCGTCGGCCAGCGGCAGGCCCAGCACGGGCTCGTGCAGGCCGTCGCGGTGAAGCTCGATGCCTCCGGTGGCGAGGCCGCCGGTCGCGAGCACGACCGCCTCGGCGGCGAAGCGGCGGGTGCGGCCCGACACCTTCACCTCGAGCGCCGTGACCCGACCGCCGTCACGCTCGGCGGCGATCGCCGTCGAGCCGACGATCATCCGCGCCTGCCGGGTTCGCAGCTCGGCGATGAGCGCCCGGTAGACCCGGATGCCGGCCACCGAGGGCGGCGCCGTCGGCACCTCGAACACCTCGGCGCCGAGGGCGTCGGAGACGGCTGCCGCGACCTCGGCGTGATGGTCGATCCCGAGCGCGGCCGGCAGGCCCACCCGGGCGCCGTCGGCGGTGCCGATCGCCGAACGCAGCGCGGCCGTCACCCGGGCGCGCTGGTCGGGCTGCTCGAGCGCCCGCGCGAGCGCGAGCGACGAGGCATCGGCGTCTCCGCGCACGTCGACCGTCGCCGCGGCCGAGCGCGTCTCGACCGAGACGGCGGCCGCGGCGGCGACGTTGGCCGCCACCAGGGCGGGAAAGAAGTCCCGCACCGCGTGCACGCTCGCGAACACCACCGACCCGCCGCGGCGCAGGTCACCCGCGGCGATCGCGGCCGGCGCGAGCGCCGTCGGCCGGACGGCGCCGAGCGCCGTGGCCAGCAGCAGGTTCTCGTCAGCCGTCCCGCGAAGGTCGATCGCGGGCAGGCGGCCGGCGAGCCACGTGGCGGCGGCGGCGATCCGGTCGCGGCCGAGCAGCGAATAGGGGTGGTCGGCGGCGAGCGACGACAGCGCGTCCAGCGGACGGGACACGAGCGCCGGCGCGTATCCGAGGACATCGATCGTGGCGCCGCCGAGCTGGAGCGACCCAGCCCCGGTCGCGATCACGGTCACCGGGACGCCCTCGTCGGCAAGCCGCAGGGCGCATGCGAGGCCGGCGAGGCCCGCGCCGACGACGAGCACCCTGCTCATCCGGCGACCTTGGTCGACAGGTGAGCGGGGAGGGGTGTGGGGAACCGGGAGGTTCCCCACGCTTTCAGAAGAAGGGTGTCCCGTGGGGGAAACATGGTTTCCCCCACGAACGCGAGCCGGAGGCGAGCGTTGGTCATGCGGGAAGGTGGTCGATGTCGAGCGCCCCGTGGAACATCCAGTCGTCGAGCCGGCTCTGGCGCGCCTGACGGCCCTCGAGGAGCGACCAGCCGCCCTTCCACCGCTCCTCGACGAACGCCCGCACCGCGGCGTTCGCGGCCGGCGCGTCCATCTGCCCCGCCTCCGTGAGCAGCCCGGCGGCGCGCGGGATGCAGAACCCTCCCTGGCACGGTCCCATCCCCAGCCGCGTGGCCCGGCGCAGGTCGTCGAGGTTGTTCGTGGGGTGCGCCGTCGCCGCGGCGAGCAGCATCCCGCGGGTGACGAGCTCGCACTCGCACACGATCTGCTCGTCGTGCAGGTTGCCCTCGCGCTCGGCCAGCCGCTCGCCGACGGTCTGCATGCGCCCATTCTCGGAGCCGGGCAGGATCTCGGTGGCGGTGCGGCAGGCGGCGTCGACGCCGAGGTGCTCGCAGACGGCGTCGACCGTCACCTCGGCCATCTGCCGGAACGTCGTCAGCTTGCCTCCCGTGATGGTGAGGAAGCCGGCAACGCCCTCGCGGTCGCGGTGGTCGAGCAGCGTGAAGTCGCGGGTCAGGTGGCGCGTGTCCACTCCGGTCTGATGCTCGCTGTACAGCGGCCGCAGGCCGGACCATGCGCGGAGCGCGCGCGTCTCGCGGATGCGCGGGACGAGGTCGGACCCCTCCTCGAGCAGCTTGCGCACCTCGCCGGCCGGGACGATCGTGTTGTCGGGATCGTCGATCGAGACGTCGGTCGTGCCGATCACCGAGACGGTGTGGGCAGGCACGAGGATGTCGGAGTCGCCGGGCGGGCGGCAGCGGTTGATGACGGCGTGCGTGAGGCGGTGGTTCAGGGCGACCATCACACCGCGGCCGCCCCGCACATGGACGGTGCAGCCCGCCATCTCGGCGAACTGGCCCGCCCAGGCCCCGGTCGCGCTGACCGTGATCTCGGCGCGCACCTCGGTCTGCTCGCCGGTGTGCGTGTCGCGCACCTGGGCGCCGCACACGCGGTCGCCCTCGACGATCACCGACACGACGTCGTGGTAGGTGAGGACGGTGCCGCCGTGACGGACGATGTCGTCCGCGCAGGCCCCGACGAGCCGCCATGTGTCGATCGCCGCGTCCGGCACGACGAACGAGCGCGTGATGCCCGGATTCAGGAGGGGCTCGCGGCGCAGGGCCTCGGCCGGGTCGATCTCCTCGACCGGGATCGCCGCCGCGGCGCAGCCGGAGGTGAACTCCTCGCCGTAGGCGGTGTCGTCGCCGGGCGCGCACACGAACAGGCCGCCGGTGTCCTCGATGCAGTGCGCGGCGATCCGGCGCAGGATGAGGTTCTCGCTCATGCACTCGGTGGCGGCGTGCGCGTCCTTGACCACGTAGCGGCCGCCCGAGTGCAGCAGGCCGTGGAAGCGGCCGGTGGTGCCCTCGGCCAGGTCGCGCCGCTCGACCAGCACCACGCGCAGTCCGCGCAACGCTGCGTCGCGGGCCACGCCGACGCCGGTGGCCCCACCCCCGACGACCAGGACCTGCGTCTCGATCACCACGCCCGAACCTTATGCCCTGGAGGGGCCGGCGCAAACCGCCGGCCCCTCTCGATCTCAGGGCGCGTCACCGCCTACTCGTCGCCCTCCTGGCCCTCGGCGAAGCTGCCCTCGTGGGTGTCCTCCTCGTCGGGCCGGTCCTCCTGGCCCTCGGCGAAGCTGCCCTCGCGGCGGTGGTCAGGGTGCTCGCCCTCCTGGCCCTCGGCGAAGTCGCCCTCGTGCACATCGGGTGAGAGCTTCTCCTCCCCCTCCGCGAAGTCGCCTTCCTGCTCCGGGTGTTCCCTGTCCGGGCGTTCAGGCATGGGCATGCTCCTCTTCCTCGACCCAGTCGAACGTGCGCGTCACCGCCTTCTTCCACATGCGGTACTCGCGATCGCGGCGATCGCTGTCCATCGACGGCGTCCACTCGTGGTCCTTGCCCCAGTTGGCGCGCAGGTCCTCGATCTCGCCCCAGAAGCCGACCGCCAGGCCGGCGGCGTACGCGGCTCCGAGGGATGTGGTCTCGGCCACCTTCGGCCGGATCACGGGCACGTCCAGGATGTCGGCCTGGAACTGCATGAGCAGGTTGTTCTGCACCATCCCGCCGTCCACCTTGAGCGCCGTCAGCGGCACTCCCGAGTCGGCGTTCATGGCGTCCACGACCTCCTTGGTCTGGAACGCCGTGGCCTCGAGCACCGCCCGGGCCAGGTGGCCCTTGTTGACATAGCGGGTGAGGCCGACGATCGCGCCGCGGGCGTCGCTCTTCCAGTACGGCGCGAACAGGCCCGAGAACGCGGGCACGAAGTAGGCGCCGCCGTTGTCGTCGACCGAGCGGGCCAGGTTCTCGATATCCGGCGCGCTGTCGAACAGGCCGATGTTGTCCCGCAGCCACTGCACCAGCGAACCGGTGACCGCGATCGCCCCTTCGAGGCAGTACACGGCATCCTGGTCGCCGATCTTGTAGCCGACGGTGGTCAGCAGGCCGTTGTCGGATTGCACGGCCTCGGTGCCGGTGTTCAGGAGCAGGAAGTTGCCCGTGCCGTACGTGTTCTTGGCCTCGCCGGGCGAGAAGCACGTCTGGCCGAACACCGCCGCCTGCTGGTCGCCGAGGATGCCGGCGACCGGGATGCCCTCGAGCACCCCCTTGGCCTTGGCGTACTCGATGCTCGACGACTTGATCTCGGGCAGCATCGCCCGGGGCACGCCCATCGTGTCCAGGATCTCGTCGTCCCAGTCGAGCGTCTCCAGGTCCATCAGCATCGTGCGCGAGGCGTTGGTCGGGTCGGTGACGTGCACGCCGCCGTTCACCCCGCCGGTCAGGTTCCACACCACCCACGAGTCGATGTTCCCGAACGCGATGTCCCCGCTCTGCGCCTGCTCCTTGACGCCGGGGACGTTGTCGATGATCCAGCGGATCTTCGGGCCGGAGAAGTAGGTCGCAAGCGGAAGCCCGACCTTCTTGCGGAACCGGTCCTGCCCGCCGTCACGCGCGAGCTCGTTGCAGATGCGGTCGGTGCGCGTGTCCTGCCACACGATCGCGTTGTGCACCGGGGTGCCGGTCTTCTTGTTCCAGACGACCGTCGTCTCGCGCTGGTTCGTGATGCCGACCGCAGCCAGGTCGGACGTGCTGAGATTGCCCTTCGAAAGCGCGCCCTTCACCACCTCCTGCGTCCGGTCCCAGATCTCCGTCGGCGAGTGCTCGACCCAGCCGGGCTGCGGAAAGATCTGCTCGTGCTCCTTCTGATCGACCGAGATGACCTGACCGGAATGGTCGAACACCATGCAGCGGGTGCTGGTCGTGCCCTGGTCGATGGCTGCGACGTACTTGGACATCGTTCGGCGCCTCCTAGTGGATGGGGAAGAACGCGTGGTGCAGGATGCCGCCCAGGAGGCCGCCGATCAGGGGGCCGACAACCGGTACCCACGCGTACGCCCAGTCGGACGAGCCCTTGCCCGGGATGGGCAGGAGCGCGTGCATGATGCGTGGCCCGAGGTCGCGCGCCGGATTGATCGCATAGCCCGTCGGCCCACCCAGTGACATTCCGATCGAGACGACGATGAGGGCGACAAACAGGATTCCGGTACCGCTCGACGCGATGCCGCTGTTGCCGGTCACCGCGAGGATGCCGAACACCAGGACGAACGTGCCGATGATCTCGGTGACCAGGTTCCACGCGTAGTTGCGCACGGCCGGGCCGGTCGAGAAGACGGCCAGCTTCAGGCCGGGATCCTCGGTGTCCTTCCAGTGCAGGTAATAGGCGAGGAAGACCAGGGTGGCGCCGATGAACGCGCCGACGAACTCGCCCGCCGTATACATCGGGATCTTGTCGCCGTAGCTCGAGCTGAACCCCGTGTTCGCCCAGACGCCCAGCGTCACCGCCGGATTCAGGCTCGCGCCGCCGTAGTCGGCCACCGAGCCGGCGCCGATCATGACCGCGAGACCCCAGCCGAGCGTGATCACGACCCATCCGGAGTTCTGGGCCTTGGAGTGGGCCAGAAGGACACCGGCGACGACGCCGCAGCCCAGGAGAACCAGCAGAGCCGTACCCACCAGCTCGGGCAGGAAGACCGAACCGGCGTTGAATGTCAAGACGGTCACGTCGACACTCCTCCTCGGTCAGCCATCGAGTCGAGAACGTACATGCGCTCCTCCTCCCATCTTCGGGAAGGGGCCTGCCACACGTTGGCAGTCCCCCTAGACATGAACGTGATTCGGCATCACCGAACTCTGGCCGATCGTCACGCTAGTCGAGAGACGGGGCTTTGTCAACTTCGTCACACCCTGGCCGTAAACCGTATGCCTATGCGGAATTCAGCCCTTCTGGGACGCCGCCGCAGCCCCTTCCCAACGGCCGCCGATCCGGCTCCGCGTTCCGGCCGCGGAGGCCGCCCTGGGTTATGGTTTCGCCGTGCCGCCAACCGCCGACCACCGTCGGGACCGGAGCCTCGTCCTCGTCCCGCGCCCGGAGGCGACGTGATCCGGCGCTCCGAGGGGATGCTCACCGCGCTGTCGTCGGTGCGTGTGCTGGCCGTGCCCGTCGTCATGGGCCTCGTGCTCGCAAACCGCGGCGGCCACGTCGACGACGCGGCGGCCGTCCTGTTCGCCGTGGCGGCGGTGACCGACACGCTCGACGGCTACCTGGCCCGGCGCTGGGAGCTCGAGAGCACGCTCGGGTCGTTCATCGACACGACCGCGGACAAGCTGCTGACGTCGGGCACGCTGGTCGCGCTCGTGTCGGTCGGCCGGGCGTCGGCCTGGATCGCGACGGTGATCATCGGCCGCGAGCTCCTGATCATGGGCCTGCGCGGCCTGATCGCCGCCGACGGCACGGTGATGAAGCCCTCGATCTGGGGCAAGCTGAAGACCAACACGCAGTTCGTCGCAATCCTGCTCGCGATCGTGCGCCTGCACATCGACATCGGCCCGCTGCGCCTCGACGAGGTGGCGATGCTCGCCGCGGCGGCGATCACGGTCGCGTCGGCCGCCGAGTATCTGGTGCGGTTCTCCGGCTCGCTGACCGGCGCGGCATCGCGGACCGAGCCGTGAGCACCGTCCTCGTCACCGGCGCGACCGGGTTCGTCGGAGGCGGCATCGCCCGCCGGCTGCTCGCCGACGGCCGCGAGCTGCGCGCGCTCAGCCGCGACCCGCGGTCCGCGTCCGGGCTCTCGGTGCTCGGCGCCGAGGTCGTCGCCGGGGACGTGCTCGATCCCGGCGCCGTCGAGCAGGCCGCCCGCGGCTGCGAGGTCGTCTACCACGCCGCCGGAGTCAACGGCTTCTGCCTGCGCGACCCCACCCCGATGCGTACGGCCAACATCGACGGGACGGTGAACGTCGTCACCGCCTGCGCCCGCGCCGGCGTGCGCCGGATCGTGTACACGTCGTCGGCGGCCACCATCGGCGAGGCCGCGGGCGTCATCGCCACCGAGGACAGCCCTCACCGGGGCTGGTTCCTGTCCGAGTACGAGCGCTCCAAGCACGACGCCGAGGTGGCCGCGGTGCAGGCAGCGGCGCAGACCGGGATCGAGCTCGTGTGCGTGAACCCGGCCTCGGTGCAGGGTCCGGGGCGGACGGGCGGCACCGCCCGTCTGATCCTCGACTATGCCAACGGCAAGCTGCGCACGCTCGTGCGCTCGCGGTTCAGCCTGGTCGATGCCGACGACTGCAGCGCGGGCCACGTGCTCGCCGAGACGCGCGGCGCGGCCGGACGCCGATACCTGCTCTCGGGCGTGTGCGTCACGACCGACGACGCGATCGCGACCGTCGCGCGGCTCACCGGCATCGAGCGGCGCACCGTCACGCTGCCCCGCCCCGTGGCCCTGGCCGCGGCCGAGGGCGTCGCGGCCGTGGCCCGCATCCGCGGGCGCCGCCCGCGGCTCTGCCGCGAGATGGTGGCGACGCTGCTGCACGGCCACGCATACGACGGGTCGCGGGCGGCCGAGGAGCTCGGCCTGGAGTACCGATCGTTCGAGGACATGGTGCGGCGCACGCTCGCGTGGTACGTCGAGCAGGGCATGGTGAGCCCGCCCGGAACCGGGTCGCGTGCTCCGATTCCGCCCGCTTGACACGGCTCGGAGCGTGCTCTATTGTCCTGAATGTTGTTCGGCATTGTCGAACTCTGGCCAAAGAGTCCGAAGACGACGCCGAAGACGCGCGCGGCAGCGAGGAGATCCGGATCGATCAGCGACGAGTCAGCCACACCGAGTTCGGGGGCTCGTGCGACGTCGCTTCGCCGGATCTCCCGCGCCCGCGCCACCGTCGCGCGGGCGTGTGCATGCCCGCGGTTGCCACGGCCCCACGATCAGGAGGATCAGCGCCACAATGAGCACTCAAGCCGCAGTCGTGAAGAAGTTCATGAACGATCCGGAGACGGTGGTGCCCGACGCGCTCGCCGGCATCGCCACGGCCCATGCGGGCCTCGTCCGCGTGGACATGGCGAACCAGCTCGTCATCCGCGCCGACGCGCCCGTCTCGGGGAAGGTCGGGCTCGTGTCCGGCGGAGGCTCGGGCCATGAGCCGCTGCACGGCGGCTTCGTCGGCGCGGGCATGCTCGACGCGGCCTGCGCGGGCGCCGTCTTCACCTCACCGGTGCCCGACCAGATGGCCGAGGCGACCAAGGCCGTGAACGGCGGCGCCGGGGTGCTGCACATCGTCAAGAACTACACGGGCGACGTGCTCAACTTCAAACTCGCCGCCGAGCTCGCCGAGGACGACGGGATCGAGGTGCAGTCGGTCGTGCTCGACGACGACGTCGCCGTCCAGGACAGCCTCTACACCGCCGGCCGCCGCGGCACGGGCGCGACGGTGCTGGCCGAGAAGATCGCGGGCGCGAAGGCCGAGGCGGGTGGATCGCTGGCGGACGTCGCCGGCATCTGCCGCAAGGTGAACGAGCACGGCCGGTCGTTCGGCGTCGCGCTCACATCGTGCGCCACGCCCAGCTCGGGCACGCCGATCTTCGACCTGCCCGCGGACGAGATCGAGGTCGGCGTCGGCATCCACGGCGAGCCGGGCCGGCGGCGCGAGAAGATGAAGCCCGCCTCCGACATCGTCGAGGAGATGCTCGAGCCGATCGTCTCCGACCTCAAGCTGGCCAGGGGCGACTCCGTCCTCGCGTTCGTGAACGGCCTCGGCGGCACGCCGCTGCTCGAGCTCTACCTGCTCTTCAACGAGGTGACCAAGAACCTCGGCGCGCAGGGCATCAGCGTCGGTCGCAGCCTGGTCGGCAACTACATCACGAGCCTCGAGATGGCGGGCTGCTCGATCACGCTCCTGCGGCTCGATGACGAGCTGACCGGTCTGTGGGATGCTCCCGTCAAGACGGCTGCGCTGCGCTGGTAGCGCTTCGAACCGAGGGAGGGCGACGTGAACACCGAGACCGTGAACCGTTGGATGCGCGCGTGCGCGGCGTCGATCGCCGAGCAGCGTGACTACCTGACCCAGCTCGACGCGGCCATCGGCGACGCCGATCACGGCGCCAACATGACTCGCGGGTTCAACGCTGTCGAGGCCAAGCTGGACGGCCTCGACAGCGACACCCCGCCGGGGCGGGCGCTCATGCAGGCCGGCTCGACGCTCGTGTCGACCGTCGGCGGCGCGAGCGGCCCGCTGTGGGGCTCGGGGCTGCGCCGTGCGGGCAAGGCCCTGGGCGACGGCGAGACGTTCGACGCGGCCGGCCTGGTGGCGGCCCTCGACGCCGCCCTGACCGGGATCGTCGAGCTGGGCGCGGCGGAGCCGGGCGACAAGACGATCGTGGACGCGCTCGGCCCGGCGGTGGCCGCGCTGCGCGCGGGAGTCGAGGCGGGCAAGCCGCTCGCCGAGGCCGTCACCGATGCCCGGGTGGCGGCCGAAGAGGGAATGCGGGCGACCATCCCGCTGCAGGCACGCAAGGGGCGGGCCTCGTATCTGGGCGAGCGCTCCGTGGGCCACCAGGACCCCGGAGCGACATCGACGGCACTCATCATGGCGGCACTCGAGCGCACGGTGGCGGAGGAATCGTGACTCCGAGGGTGGTGCGCGGCACACCGGCCTCGCCGGGAGCCGCGATCGGCCCCGCGTGGACCCGATCGAGCGCGGTCGACACGGGTGGCGCCGGCCCTCCCGGGGCCGAGGCCGAGCGCGCACGGCGCGGGCTCGAGCTGGCGGCCGAGGAGCTTGGGGAGCTCGCGCGCACGCTGACGCGCGAGGGCCACGCCGGCGACGCCGAGATCGTCGAGGCAAACCAGCTCATGGCCCAGGACCCGACGCTGCTCGAGGCCGCGGCTGCCGAGGCGCTCGCAGGCGCGCCGGCGCCGCAGGCGATCGCACGCGCGATCGAGCCGCACGCGCAGGCGCTCGCCGCGCTCGACGACCCGCTGCTCGCGGCCCGCGCAGCCGACCTGCATGCGATCGCGCGCCGCGCAGGCGAGCTCAGCACGGGCACCTCCAGCGAGCCGCCCGCGGGATCGGTCGTCGTCGCCGACGACCTCGGCCCCGGCGAGGTGGCGGCGTGGAGCGGGAAGCTCGCCGCGATCGTCCTCTCCGCAGGAGGCACGACCGCGCACGCGGCGATCGTCGCCCGGTCGCTCGGGATCCCGCTGGTCACGGGCGTGGGTGCCGACGTGCTCACGATCGGCGCCGGCGACGAGATCGGGGTCGACGCCGATCGCGGCGTGGTGTGGCTCCTGCCCGATGCGGCCACCCGCAGCCGGCTGCGCGACCGCGCCGACCGCCTGGCCGAGCAGGCCGAGCGCGACCGCCGCGAGCGGCGCCAACCGGCCCGCACCGCCGACGGCCGCACGATCCGGCTGCTCGCAAACGCCGGCACGGCCCAGGAGGTGCGGGCGGCGCTCGATGCGGGCGCCGAGGGCATCGGCCTTCTCCGCAGCGAGCTGTCGTTCCTCGAGGTCGACGCCTGGCCGACCGAGGACGACCACGCCCGCGCGCTGCAGCCGATGCTCGAGCCGCTCGGGAACCGGATCGCGACCGTGCGGACGCTCGACTTCGGCGGCGACAAGACGCCCCCGTTCCTCGCCGAGCGCGGCGGCGGCGACCCGCTCGGGCCGCGCGGCATCCGGCTCGCGCTGGCCGACGAGGAGGGGGTCGCCCCGCAGCTGCGAGCGCTCTTCCGGGTGTGCGGCGATGCCGTCCTGCGCGTGCTCGTGCCGATGGTCACCGAGGCGGAGGAGATCGACGCCGTGCGCGCGATCGCGCTGGCCGCGCGCGATGCCGTTGCGCCGGCGGCTCCCGATCCGCTCGTCGGGGCGATGATCGAGGTGCCCGCAGCGGCGTTGATGGCGCGGACGCTGGCAGGTCACTGCGACTTCCTCTCGATCGGGACGAACGACCTCACGCAGTACACGCTCGCGGCCGACCGCCAGAACCCCGGGATCACGGGCTCGGTTGCGCACCACCCGGCGGTGCTGCGGCTGATCGCCCGCACGATCGCCGCCGCCCACTCCGCCGGCATCCTGGTCGACGTCTGCGGCGAGGCGGCCGGCGATCCCGAGCTGCTGCCGCTGCTGGTCGCCCTGGGCGTGGACGAGCTGAGCGTCTCGCCCGCACGCATCGCCCAGACCCGCCGCTACGTGCGCAGCCTCTCCACCCAGCGCGCCAAGGCCGCTCTCGTGGAGGCCCTCGCCGCCCGGACGCCCGACGGCGTGGCCGCCGCCGCGCGCGCCGCGCTGGACGGCGCCCTACTCGAGCGACTCGAGGAGTCCGGCGATGACGTCGAGCGCGTCTGAGGCGCCGGGGCCGTCGGTCACGACCTCGACGCTCGAGCCGCCCTCCGCGCCAAGGGCGAGCACCTGCAGGATGCTGCTCGCGTTGGCGGTGCGGCCGTTGGCGTTCAGCGTCACCGTGGCGTCGAGGCCCGCGGCCGTGCGCACGAGACTGCCCGCGGGGCGGGCGTGCAGCGGGATGCCGGCCGGCAGGACGACGGTGCGGCGCTGCTCAGAGCTTTCCGACAACACGGGCCTCCTCGGCAGCGGCCGCAGCGGTCTCGAGGTCTGCCCCCGTCGCCGCCAGCACGGCCGCGGCGACCGCACCCTCGACGAGCGGCGCATCGGCCAGCTTGACGGCGATGCCGTCGACATCGCCGCCGGCGATGATCGCGCGCACGCTCAGCACCGCGCTGCCAATATCTACCAGGACGAGCACGCCCTCACCGGAGTCCGCGGCGCGAATCGCCGCCGCGATCCGATCCGGGTCGGTGCCGAGTCCACCGTCGCCCGAGCCGCCGGCCGGAAGGATCCGGACGTCGTCGCCGCTCACCTGGCCGACGAGCTCCGCAAGCCCTTCTGCAAGCGCCGCGGAGTGGGAGACCAATACAATCCCGATCACCGCTCGTCCTCATTCATACAACGGTCGATCCTACATTGTCGAACCGGGTTCGGCAAGAGCGGCCCCTAGCCATGGGAATCCAGTCCATCGAGCGAGCTTCGGCGATCCTGCGCGCACTGGCGAGCGGGCCGCGCCGCCTCGGTGTGTCCGACCTGTCCGACCGGCTCGGCCTCGCCAAGGGCACGACGCACGGCCTGCTGCGCACCCTGCAGGCCGAAGGGCTCGTGGAGCAGGATCCCGAGACGGGCAAGTACCAGCTCGGCGCGGCGCTCCTGCAGCTCGCGAACAGCTACCTCGACGTGAACGAGCTGCGCTCGCGCTCGATCGCATGGTCTGACCGGCTTGCGTCCGGGAGCGGCGAGGCGGTGCGGGTCGGCGCCCTGCACGGCGACGGCGTGATCGTGGTCCACCACGTCTTCCGGATGGACAACAGCCTCCAGATCCCGGAGGTGGGCGCGCACCTGCCGCTGCACGCGACCGCGCTCGGAAAGGCCCTGATGGCCCACCACCCCCACGTCGCCGACGACCTGCTGGCCGCCGGCGTCCCCCGCCTGACGCACGCCACCGTGGTTGCGCCGGCGGCGGTGCGCAAGATGCTCGAGGAGGTGCGCGAGAAGGGCTGGGCGGCCGAGCGCGAGGAGGCGATCATCGGCGAGGCGTCGATCGCAAGCCCGGTGTTCGACCGCGCCGGCGCGGCCGCCGGGGCGATCGGGATCGTCGGCCCGGTCGAGCGGCTGTACACGAAGCGCCAGCCCCGCCCCGGGCTGATCGGAAACGTCCGCGAGGCCGCCCGCGCGATCTCGCGCGAGCTCGGCGCCGGTCCCTGGTAGCCCCGAGCCCGGCTCAGACGCCCACGGGGCCGTCGTCGAGATAGGCGGCGAGCGCCGCCCAGGCGACGAACAGCAGGCCGATCGGCACGAGGTAGGCCGGGCCGCCCGCCGACACGGCCGGGAACGCGACCCAGAAGGCCATGATCCCGGTCAGCCAGCGGATGCCCATACATCGAGGATACGCCGCCCCGACGGGGGCGGCAATCGCGCCGGCCGGCTCAGAACCCGAGCGTCTCCGGCACGAGGATGATGCGGATGCGGCCCCGCGGCTGGTAGTGGATGGTGAGGATCTTCGCAAGCAGCGTGCCCGGGTAGCCCGCCTCCTGCATCCGGCCCCACTCCCGCGGCAGCGAGTACTCGCGGAGCCGGCGCATGCCCTCGGCCTCGTCGCGGACGATCTTCTGATGGCCGACGACGAGGATCACGCTGCCGGCGGCATAGGCGTATGCCCCGAGCTGGCTGCCCGAGCCCGACCCGATGATGAGCGTGCCGTCCTCGGTGACCGCGTGCGCGCTGCCGACGATGAAATCCGGGGCGGCGCCGAGCTTGCGGCGCTCGCGATCCTGCGTCTCGCGGTCGAGCGCGTTCAGCTTCACCCGCACCGAGTCGTACCGGCCCGACTCGTCCAGCTCCGCCGTGATGCCGAGCTCGCGCAGCGTCTCGGACAGGGCCGAATGCACCTCGGCGCCCTCGGGGATCGCCTCGAGCACGCGCCGGCGGGCGTCGGCGCCGTCGACCGCGATCTCGGCACGGAAGCCCCGTGCGTCGAGCGCGGTCACGACCCGCTCGAGCCGGTCGGACTCGGCGGGCTGCTCGAAGTCGGTGTTGGGCAGGCCCGGGTCGGACAGGACGCTCGTCATGCGCCGATCGCCATCGGCAGTCCGGCGGCCTCCGCGGCGCCCAGGATGCCGCGGAACCGCTCGCCCCGCTCCGGCGCCACCCAGATCGCGTCGTCGCCGAGCGCGATCCGCTCCACGCGACCCTCGAAGACGAGCTCGAGCATCGCCTGCTCCGCGGCCGCGCGATCGGGTGCGTCGTTGCCCTCCGCGAGCAGCTCGGCGATCTCCTGCGTCGTCAGGCCGTCGGGATAGGCGGCGACGAGCTCGCCCGGATCCTCGGGCGGGCGGCGGCGCTCGAGCGTGGGATCGAGGTTCGCGATCAGGACGTCGTAGGCGGCGGAGGGCTGGTAGCCCCCGGCGACGAGGCGCAGCCCGTCGCGCTCGAACACCACCGACGAGGCGGTGAAGCGCACCGGGCCATCGGTTGTCGCGGTCTTGCCCTGGAGCTCGGCGGCGGTCCCGGCCGCCCCCCGCGTCTCGGCCCGGTCGCGCTCGTAGGCGGCGGTGGTGTCGGCCGTGTCCAGCCGCGCCCGCAGGTCGTCGGCGTCGAGCCCCGTGGCCGCCGCGACGACCCGTGTGACGGAGGCGTCGTCGTCCAGCACGAGCGCGGTCGTGAACTGCGCGAGCTGGAGCGCGCGCAGCGCACGCCACTCGCTTCCGGACTGCGCCAGCCGGGCCGCCTCGATCGCCCGGCACGCGCGTGCCGTCGCCGCCACCCGCGCCTTCGGCGTGGGCGAGAACGGCATGCCGTAGCGGCGGAAGCGGGCGTGGCCGCGCGCGGCGCGAAGCGGCGTGTAGCCCCGGTCGATGTACTGCTGGGCGCTCTCGGTGAGGCCGATCATGACGAGCCGCCAGTCGAGCTGGTCGCCGTAGCGCCAGTCGATCACCCGCAGCGCGGGGATCTCGGAATATGCCCATGGGCAGGCGGGATCGGTGTAGAGCGTGGATGCGATCTGACCCGGCATGCGGCCCCTCCAGGTGGTTGGTGCGGTAAACGCCGTCGCGGCGTAATCTTTGCGTCCACAAGTTTATCACTGCGCGGACTTTCGCCGGGAGGGTGCGGACGCGCTCCGGTATCCTGGCGCCGTGCTCGCGATGCGACCGGCGCCGTTCGGTGAGATCCACCGCGCGATCCTCGGCCTGCCCGACCGGCCGCGGGCCCGGCCGGCCGCTCCGGCGTACGACGCGGACAGATGACCGATCCCCGCACGGAGATGGTCCGGGCGGGATACGACCGGATGGCGTGTCGGTTCGCCGAATGGGGCGCGCGCGTGCAGGGCGACCCACGCGATCGGTTCCTGCACGAGTTCACCGAGCTGCTGCCCGCATCGGGCTCGGTGCTCGATCTCGGCTGCGGCGCGGGCATCCCTTCGACCCGGAGACTGGCCGAGTCGTTTCGCGTGACCGGCGCGGACATCTCCGAGGCGCAGATCGCGCTCGCCCGCCGCAACGTCCCCGGCGCAACGTTCGTCCACGCCGACCTTCTCGATCTCGAACTCGGGTCTGCGTCGTTCGACGGGGTGACAGCCTTCTACTCGATCTCGCACATCCCGCGTGAGGAACACCCGCGCGTCTTCGCGCTGGTCAGGCGCTGGCTGCGACCCGGCGGGGTCTTCCTGGCGGCGCTGGGAGTCGGCGACCTGCCCGGCTGGACAGGTGAGTGGCTCGGCGTGCCGATGTTCTTCTCGAGCCACGACGCGACCGAGAACCTGCGCCTGCTCGCCCGGGCAGGGCTCCGGGTCGTCCGCGCCGAAGCGGTCTCGATGCGCGAGCCGGAGGGCGAGGCGACGTTCCAGTGGGTGATCTGCCGGCTTCCCGTCGGCGCGGAAGCCGGGCAGGGCCAGACGACTTAGGCGCCGGCCAGCTGGGCAACGCGCCGGCGCGCGTCCTCGTCAAGCCACCCGCCCGCGCAGGCGGCCGCGTTCGCAGTTGCGTGCGCCGTGCTCGACGTGGCCGGGATCGCGACCGTGATGCGGGGATCGGACAGGCACCATGCGATCAGGGCCTGCGCCCAGCTGTCCACGCCGAGACCGGTCAGGTCGGGCGAGCGGCGCACGAGCGAGCCCTCGCCGAGCGGCCGCATCGCGATCACGCCGAGGCCGAGCTCCTCGGCCAGGGGCAGGATGCGCTCCTCGGCCTCGCGCTCGCGCGGGTTGTAGGGCACCTGGATGCAGTCGAGGCGTCCGGTGCGCATCACCTGCTCGAGCTCGGCGAACGCGGCCGGGCTGTAGTGCGTGGCGCCGATCCAGCGGATGCGGCCGGCGTCGCGCTCGCGCTCCATCCAGGCCAGATGCTCCTTCCAGGCGACCAGATTGTGCACCTGCTCGATGTCGATCACGCCGCCGTAGAAGCCGAGCTGTGCGGCGAACTGGGCCCGGCCGGCGTCGAGCGACGGCGTCCAGATCTTCGTCGCCACGATCGCCTCGCCGCGGCGTGCGCCGAGCGCCCGGCCCAGGATGCCCTCGGAGCGGCCGTACATCGGCGAGGAGTCGACCACACGCCCACCGGCCTCGAACAGCGCGTCGACCACCGCGGCGGCGGCGGGAACACCCGAGTCGTCGACATCGAAGACCTTCCACGTGCCGAGGCCGACGACCGGGAGCTCCGGGCCGGCCGATCCGAGGCGTCGCGTCTGCATCGCGGCGACCGTAGCCGGTGAGCGGGGCGCCGTCAACGCCCCCGGGCGTGTTCGCGTTGGCCGGCGCGCGGGTGTACTCTGGCGAGTTGATGCCTGCTGTCATCGGGCCCATGGCACTGAGGCACGGACGCGCGACCGTGGTCGCCGTTGCGATGACGGCGCTCGCGATGGCCGCCGTCGCGGCCATCGCGATCGGCGCCTCCCGGGACGTGACGCGGTTCTACTGGGTCGAGGCGGCCGTGTGGGGGGCCGGCGTGATCATCGCGCTGGCGGCGACGGCGATGATCGTTGCCCGGATGGTCGAACAGCGCGAGCGGGCGCAGGCGGTCGTGCGGCTGCAGTCGACCGTCGGGCGCGCGCTGGCGGAGACCGGCACGCTCGAGGAGACGACACGGGCGATGCTGCGCGCGCTCGGCGAGGCACTCGACGTGGGCATCGTCGTGGCATGGCGCGCGGACGACGACGACCAGCGGCTGCGGTTCGTCGGGCTCTGGGCCGCGCCGCAGGTCGACACGGAGGCGTTCCGGGTCGACTCCGAGCATGTCGAGTTCGAGCGCGGCCAGGGCGTGCTCGGCGATGTGTGGGCGCGGGGTACGCCCCGCGCGGCCCTCATCCGCCGGGGCGGCTTCCGGCGCCAGGCGCTGCTCGAGGACCTCGGGTTCGAGGGCGCCGTGTACGTGCCGATCGTGCAGCACGGCGGCGTGACCGGCGTCGTCGAGTGCCTGATGGACGACGTCGCCCACGTCGACCACGCGCTGCTCGACGTGATCGCCCAGATCGGCAGCCAGATCGGCGTCGCCTACGACCGCGCCGCGCGCGCGGAGGCATTCGAGCAGGCCGAGCAGCGGCGCCGGCACGTCCTCGGCGCCCTGCTGCGGGCCGAGGAGGATGCCAAGGCGCAGCTCGCGAGCGACCTGCACGACGACACCATCCAGGTGATGGTGGCCGCCCAGCTGTCGCTGGAGCGGCTGGAGCGCGCCATGACGAGCGGTGAGGCCGAGCGCACCCAGCACGCGGTGGCATCGGCCAGAATCACCCTCCAGGAGGCGACGGAGCGCGCCCGCCACCTCATGTTCCAGCTCCGCCCGGCGGTGCTGACCGAGCAGGGCCTCGGTGCCGCCGCCCGGGCGCTGCTCGACGACGCCTCGGCCGACTCCGGGTTCGCGTACCAGCTCGACGCCCGCATCGCCCGCTACCCGCGTGCGCTCGAGAACCTGTGCTACCGGGTGCTGCAGGAGGCGATCGCGAACGTCCGCAAGCATGCCCGCGCCCGTACCGTGACGGTGAGCCTCGTGCAGGAGGGAAACGACATCCTGTGCCGGATCTCCGACGACGGCGTCGGCTTCGACCTCGAGGGCGCGCTCGACCGCGACCGCATGCGCCTGCACCTCGGCCTCGAGTCGATCCGCGAACGCGTGAGCGTCGCGGGCGGAAGGCTCGACATCCGCACCGCCCCGGGCGAAGGGGCGACCTTCACGTTCACGTTCCCGCTCTCGGCCGCAACCGACATCGACGAGCCGCCCGCCCGGCCGACCGAACTCGCCGCCAGGCGGGCCTAGGCCAGCAGCTCCCGCGCGGCGCGCTCGCCGGTGCGCACCGCGCCGTCGATGTAGCCCTGCTGGGCGGTGTCGGTGTGCTCGCCGGCGAAGTGCACCCCACCCTCGCGGCCGGCACGGACGCGCTGCGGGAAGCGTGTGTACTGGCCGACGAGGAAGGCCGCATACGAGCCGTGCGACCACGGGTTGTGCACCCAGGCATCGAGGTGCGCGCGGCCGGTGAAGTCGCGCTCGAGGTGCGGGTAGATGGTGGCGAGCGCGGCCACGGTGCTCCGCGCGACTTCCGGCGGGGCCGGGCCGTGCGCATGCGTCGTCGGATACGTCGCGCCCCGTGTGCCGCCGGAGTACACGACCAGGATCCCGTCGCGGCCGGCCTGGTTCACGGTCGTGTCCCAGGTGTCGCCGGGGATCCGGTCGGTCTCGATGTAGCCGTCGTAGCCGTCCAGGCGCCAGGTCTTGCGCGAGAACTGCAGCGTCAGCTTCGCGTTCGTGCCCATTCCCAGCCGGCGGATGGCCGCGTCCTTTTCGGGAGAGAAGCCGGCCGCGCGAAAGTCGACCTCGCGCAGGGTCGTGAACGGCAGCGCGAGCACCACGCGATCGGCGCGCACCTCGAACGACCGGCCCGCGGGCGGCGCGAATGAGCAGGTGTAAGAACGGTCGGAGTTCCGGCGCAGGCCGACGAGCGGCGTCTCGAGCGCCACGCCTCCCTGCGGCAGCCGGGCCGCCAGGCGGTGGGCGATCTGGTCGGCGCCGCCGTGCACCTTGAAGCGCTCGTCCGAGTCGCCGTAGAGCGCCAACGGCCGGCGCGGCGACTCGCCGAGCTGCGTGATCATGGCAAGCGCGCTACCGCGGGTGATGTCGACACCGTCCTCGGAGCAGTACGCCTCGCCGATCAGGCGGCCGAGGTCCGAGTCGCGGCCGCCGGGCACGCGGCTGTCCAGCCAGTCGGCGACCGACATCTCGTCGAGCTCGCGGGCCTTCCGCGGCGAGCGCGCGAACGCCCGGAGGTCGCGTTGCAGCGCCGGGTAGACGACGGCGAAGTCCTTGCTCGCGCGGTGGTAGGGGTAGCGGCGGTTGGCGAACTCGAACCGGTTGGAGCGCAGGCCCCCGGGCGTGTCGGCGAAGGTGTCGTCCAGGCGCAGGCCGAGCTCGTGCACGAGCGCGCGCACGGCATGCTGGTCGGTGTCGATCGCCTCACCGCCCTGCTCGACGATCTGGCCCTCGGCGAAGTAGCCGCGCAGGGTCTTCGTGCGCCCGCCGACGCGATCGGACGCCTCGTAGACCGCGCAGCGCACGCCGTGCTGTGTGAGCCGGTGCGCGCACGTGAGCCCCGCGACGCCCGCGCCGACGATGACGATCCGGCCGCCGGCCGCAGCCCGGGCGGCCCCGGGCGAACGCAGCCCGTTTGCCACCACCCCGGCGGCCACGCCCAGCGCGGCCCGTTGCACGACCTCGCGACGGGTGCTGCGGTATTCGCGATCAGAAGCGGTCATCCTGAGTCGATCATACGACGCCCGTGCTAGCGTCGCAGCCGTGGCGCGGATCCTCACCCTCGACGATGGGCGCGTGCTGCTCGAGCAGGATGTGCGCGTCGTCGTGCGCGACGGCGTGCGGCTCTCGGTCGACGTCTACCGGCCCAACCGCGAGGGACGGTTCCCGGGGGTGCTCGAGCACATCCCCTACCGCAAGGACGATTTACGGGCCATCGAGGACCGGTCGCAGAACGTGTTCCTCGCGAACTCCGGGTTCGCGTGCGTGCGCCTCGATGTCCGCGGCACCGGCACCTCGGGCGGCGTCGCCGAGGACGAGTACACCGAGGCCGAGCAGCACGACGGCTACGACGTGGTCGAGTGGATCGCGCGCCAGGATTGGTGCACCGGCGCCGTGGCGTCGTGGGGCGTCTCCTACGGCGGGTTCACGTGCATCCAGCTCGCCGCGCAGCGACCGCCGTCGCTGTGCGCGATCGCGCCGGTGTACGCCACCGACGACCGCTACACCGACGACATGCACTTCGACGGCGGCGCGCTGAACGGGAGCAGCCTGCCCGCCTATCCGACCGAGATGGTCGCGATGAACGCGCTGCCTCCGCTGGGCGAGCGCGACGAGGCCTTCGATGCCGCGTGGCGCGAGCGCATCGCCGAGACGCCGGCATGGGTGATGCCGTGGATGCGCGAGCAGCTGGACGGCCCGTACTGGCGCAACGGCTCGCTGCGGCCCGGCTACGACCGGATCACCTGCCCCGTGCTGATCGTGGCCGGCTGGCGCGACGGCTACCGGACGGCGGCGGTGCGGATGGCCGAGCGCCTGCACGCCCCGTGGGAGCTGCTCGCCGGGCCGTGGGCGCACGTGCTGCCCGACCGCGGGCGACCGGGGCCGACCTATCCGTTCCTCGCCGAGATGGCACGGTTCTTCCACCGGCACGCCGCCGGCGGCGGGTCGGGATCGGGTAGCGGCCGTCCGCGGGCGGTGATGTGGGTCGGCACGCGCGACTCGCCGTCGCGGCCGCACACGACGGTGTCGGGCGAATGGCTCTCGAGCGCGGGGTGGCCGGCGGGCCGCGAGACGACGCACCTGCGCATCGGAGCGCCCGCAACCGCCCCCGCGAGCGTCACCGTCGGTGTCATGACGGGTCAGTGGTGCCCGCCGCCGCCGGCGCACGGCCAGTTCCTCGACCAGCGCCGCGACGACGCGCGAAGCGCCTGCTTCGACACGGCCCCGCTCCGCGAGCCGGTCGCCGTGCTGGGCGTTCCCGTGGCCCGCTTCAGCGTCCGCCATGCCGGTGCGACGATCGTCTCGGTGAAGCTGCAGGACGTCGCGCCCGACGGGTCGTCGGCTCCGGTCACCCGCGGCGCCGCCCTGATCACGCCGCAGGGCGAGACGGCGGTCGAGATCGCGCTGCTCGCGACCGGGTGGCGGTTCGGAGCCGGCCATCGGCTGCGTGTCGCCGTCGCCGTGAATGACTGGCCGCACCTGTGGCCGCTGCCGTCTCTGCGTCCGCTGGCGATCACCTCGCCCGTCGGGCTTGACCTGCCCGGTGTGCCGGCCGACGCACTCCCGTACGCGCCGGCCGACGAGCACAAGGTGACGATCGCCCAGCCGGACGCGCGCACGTCCGGGCGGTCGACCTGGCGGGTGGTCGACGACGTGATGACCGGAGCGTCCGGGATCGACACGTCGGTGGCCGATCGGCACGAGATCCCGGCGGAGGGCCTGTGGTACAACGAGTCGGCGCGCAGGGTGACGATGGCGCGCGACGACGACCCGCTCTCGGCCCGCGTCTCGGGCTACCGCCGGTTTCGCCTGCGCCGGCCCGGCCTCGACGTCGTCACCCGCGCCGACAGCCGGTTCCGGGCGACGCCCGAGCACTTCCTGGCCGACGTGCGGCTGCGCGTCCACGTCGACGGCCGGCCGTTCGCCGAGCGGCGCTTCAACGAGCGGATTCCGCGGGTCGGGGCGTAGGGCGCCGCCCGGCGCAATTGGCACTCGCTCGCACGGCCAAGTGGCATGGGCGCGGACAGGCCAATTGGCACTCGCTCGCACGGCCAAGTGGCACACGCCGATGCCGCCCGGCCGGCCAATTGGCATCCGCTCGAAATGCCAATTGCGATACGGCCGCGGTTTGACAGGCCCCGCACCCGGCTGTTATACGGACCGGGATGCCGAACGCACCGAGGCGAGCACAGGCCGCGGCGCCGGAGCCGGCGGCCGCGCCGGAGCCGGCGGAGCAGCCGTCGCTCGATCCGCTGACCCGGGCATGGCTGATCGCGCTGGGGATGGCCGTGATCGGCGCGATCGTCGGCATGCTCTTCCTGCACTACCGCAACCCGCCCGCGACGGTGCTCATCGCCGGCCTCGGCGGGTTCGCGCCGCTGTACGCGCTCGCGCAGGCGATCGAGCGCATCCTCGAGCCGGTGAACCACTTCCTGAAGCTCGGCGGCGACACGCACGCCGACCCGTCGCTGCGCCCGCACCGGGCCGCGATCTGCTGGGGGCTCGCCTCGGCGCTCGCGATGACGGCGTGCGGATTCTTCGGCTTCGGCGTGCTGCACCTGATCGGCGACAGGAGCGTGTCGCGCTACATCGACGTGGTCGTCACCGGGCTCGCCGTCGGCGGCGCCACAAAGCCGCTGCACGACCTGATCTCGGGCCTCGAGGGCTGGGGGCGCGCACACAAGGCCGCGTCCGGAGGTCGGTAGGCATTCGCGGCCCGCTCACGCTGGCCGGCGGCCGGGTGCTGGTCGAGCGCGACGTCGGCATCACCGTCCGTGACGGCGTGCGCCTCTCCGCCGACGTCTACCGGCCGAACCGCCCCGGCCGGTTTCCGGCCCTGCTTGAGCACATCCCCTACCGCAAGGACGACCTGCGCGCGCCGCAGGACCGCGGCCAGAACGTGACCCTCGTCGAGGCCGGCTTCGCCTGCGTCCGCCTCGACGTGCGCGGCACCGGCAGCTCGGAGGGCGTCGCCGAGGACGAGTACACCGACGCCGAGCAGCGCGACGGGGTGGAGGCGGTCGCCTGGATCGCCGAGCAGGAGTGGTGCACGGGCCGTGTGGGGGCGTGGGGCAAGTCCTACGGCGGGTTCTCGTGCATCCAGCTCGCCGCCCGCAACCCGCCGGCGCTGGCCGCGATCGCTCCCGTCTATGCCACCGACGATCGCTTCACCGACGACATGCACTACGACGGCGGCGCCGTGTGCGCGTTCGAGCTCACGAACTACCCGATCCGGATGATCGCCATGAACGCGCTCCCGCCCGGGTCGGCGAGCGACGAGCGGCGCTGGCTCGACCGGATCGAGCGCACGCCGCCGTGGGTGCTGCGCTGGCTGCGCGAGCAGCGCGACGGGCCGTTCTGGCGCAACGGCTCGCTGCGCCCGGAGTACGACCGCATCCGCTGCCCGGTCTTCATCGTCAGCGGCTGGCGCGACGGCTACCGCACGGCCGGGCTGCGGATGGCGCAGCGGCTCGATGGCGCATGGCAGCTCCTGGCCGGACCCTGGGCGCACTACGCGCCCGACCGCGGCGTGCCCGCACCGCGGCACCCGTTCATGGCCGAGCTGATCCGGTTCTTCCGCGCCCACCTCGCCGACGGGCCTGCTCCGACGCGGCCGCGCAGCGTCTTCTTCATCGGCGAGTTCGACTCGACGGCCGCCCCGCACGCCGAGGTGAGCGGGAGCTGGCACGGGAGCGATGCGTGGCCCGGCCGCTGCACCGAGACCATGCTCACGCTCGGCGCTTCGGGCATCGCTCCGGCGGCGGCGACGGTCGGCCTCGCCACCGGCAACTGGTGCCCGCCGCCACCGGAGCACGGCCAGTTCGCCGACCAGCGCGCCGACGAGGCGCGCAGCCTGTGCGTCACGTCCGATGCCCTCGACGCGCCGGTCGAGGTGCTCGGCGCGCCGGTGGTGCGCTTCGGCATCGACCACCCCGGCCCGCGGGCGCTCGTCTCGGTGAAGCTGAACGACGTCGCACCCTCGGGCGAGTCCGCGCCGGTCACGCGCGGCGCCGTCGTCGTCGACTGCGACGGCCCGGCGATGGTCGAGCTCGCGCTGATGGCCACGGGATGGCGGTTCCGGCCGGGGCACCGGATCCGGGTCGCGGTGGCGGCGAACGACTGGCCCTGCCTGTGGCCCCCAGCGGGCCACCACGCCCTGGCGGTCACAACCGCCGTCGAGCTCGTCCTGCCCGGCCTCCCCGCCGACGCCGCCCCGTACGCGGCCGCCGACGACATCGTCCCGGTGACCGCGCCGGAGGCCGTGTGGCACGACCGGCCGTCCACCTGGCGGATCACGACGGACGTCCTCACGGGCCGCTGCGGGGTGGACGCATCGGACCACTCGGCGTTCGAGCTGCCCGACGAGGGCGTGCTGTGCGAGGAGGCGCACCGGTATCACACCTCCGCGCTCGACGACGATCCGCTGTCGGCGCGCGCCGAGGGGCGCACGCGCCTGCGGGTGCGAACGGCGGAGCACGATGTCGAGGCGCGGGCGCGCGGCCGCTTCAGCGCGACCGCGACCGAGTTCATCGTCGACCTCGAGCTCGACGTGCGCCGCGACGGGATCCGCCTGCACCGGAAGCGCTGGCGCGAGCGGATCCCGCGCGACGGCACGTAGGTCAGCTCTTGACGGGCGCCTTCACCGGCACGTGCTTGTGGACACGGGCGAAGCGGGGCTTTGCGTCCCCCATGCGCTCGCCGGCCCGCGGCATGAGCTCCTCCTGGGCGAACCGGCCGAACGCCTCCTCGGAGGCCCACACGTCGACGGCCACGAAGCCGTCGTCGGTGATCGCGGCGATATGCGAGACGGCCGGATGGCCGCTCCCGTCGCCGGCGTGGGCGGAGAGGTCGTCGGTCAGGGCGTCGTAGTCGGCCGCTGACAGGCCCTCGATCTCGACCATCACGATGACGCCGGCCTCCTCGCCCTGGCCGTGCAGGTGGTTGTGCACGGGCAGGATCCGCGGGGCCGTCGCCGGCACCCCCACCTGCGCCAGCGCCGGGCCGAGGTGCGCCTCGAACGCCTGCTGCATGGCCTCGGCCGACTCCCACACGTCGGCCACGAGGAGCCCCGTCTCGGTCTCGCCGGCCGTGTGGCTGATGAGGCCCGCCGGCGCGTTCTCGGCCGACGTGCCGCCCATCAGCGCGTCCACCTGGTCGTACTGATCGATCGTCGCACCCTCGATGTCCATGATCACGAGCACCGGCATTCGGATCTCCTTCTGGAAGCGGTCGGGTCGGTTGTGCGGGATGACGCTACCACCGCCCGCGCGACCGCAATGGATGCAAATTGGAGAACCATCACCCGTCGGGCGCCGCGACGACCCAGGCGGCCGCGTCGTCCCACTCGACGCCGACCTCGGCGCCGCGCTCGATCGGCGAGTCGTGCCCCGATCCGACGGCCGAGAGCGGCCCCGCGGCGGGCGACTCGAGCCGCAGGAGCCGCTGCGAGCCCAGGAAGGCAACGTCGGTGACCGATGCGCGCAGCGCGCCGGCCGTGCCCAGCCGCACATCCTCGGGCCGGACCACGAGCATCGCCCGCCGGCCCGGGGCGAGCCCGCCCGGCCCGGCGGCCGACCGCTCGCCGACCCCGTCGACGGCGATCCGGTAGCGCTCGCCTTCGACGGCGACGATCCTGGCGGTCAGGCGGTTCGCCGCCCCCACGAAGTCGGCGACGAAGCTCGTCTGCGGCCGCCGGTAGACATCCTCGGGCTTGCCCACCTGCTCGAGCACGCCGTGGTTCATCACGGCCACGCGGTCGGACATCGAGAACGCCTCGGACTGGTCGTGGGTGACGTAGCAGAAGGTGATGCCGACGGCGCGCTGCAGATCCTTCAGCTGCACCTGCATCTCGGTGCGCAGCTTCAGGTCGAGCGCGCCCAGCGGCTCGTCGAGCAAGAGCACGGCCGGCCGGTTGACGAGCGCCCGGGCGAGCGCCACCCGCTGCTGCTGGCCGCCCGAGAGCTGGCGCGGACGCGCGCGCTCGCGGCCCTCGAGCTGGACGAGCGCGATCGCCTCGGCGACCCGCTCGCGCACCTCTGCCCGGGGCCGGCGCGCCTCCCGAAGCGAGAAGGCGACGTTCTCGAAGACGTCCAGGTGCGGGAAGAGGGCGTAGCTCTGGAAGACGGTGTTCACGGGCCGCCGGTAGGGGCGCACGCCGTTCATGTCGTGCCCGGCCACCCGGATCAGCCCCGACGTCGGCTCCTCGAAGCCGGCGATCATGCGCAGCGTCGTCGTCTTGCCGCAGCCTGACGGGCCGATCAGCGAGAAGAACTCGCCCTCCTCGATGTCGAGCGAGAGCTCGCGCACGGCAACGAGGTCGCCGAAGCGCTTGGCCACCGCATCGAGGCTGACGGCGGCCGTGCTCATGCGCGGTAGAGGCTCGCGATGCCCCCGCCCCGCCGGGCCGAGCGGCCGACCGCCCCGGCGGCGACGAGCGTCGTCACGGCCAGGCTCATCAGGGCCACGGTGAAGAGCATCACCATCACGCCGATCGCATTGATCTCGGGCGTGATCCGGAAGCGGATCATCCCGAAGATCACGATTGGAAGCGGCGAGTTGGACGTGCCCTGCAGGAAGAACGACGTAACCACGTCGTCGAACGAGAACGTGAACGCCAGCAGGCCCGCGGCGACGATCGCCGGCAGGAGCGTCATCAGCGTCACCCGCCGGAAGGCGCGCCACGGCGTCGCGCCCAGGTCGGCGGCCGCCTCCTCGAGGGCCGGGTCGAGATCGACCAGGCGGGCCTGGATGATCACGGTGGCGTAGGCCGAGTTCCAGACCGAGTGGCCGATCACGATGGCGGTGAGCCCGAGCGTGAAGTGCACCTTCAGGAACAGGAAGAAGAGCGACGTGGCGAAGACGACCTCGGGCAGGATGATGCGCGCGTAGACGAACCCGTCGTAGACGGCCCGCGCCTTGCGCGGCGCCCGCCGCCACCAGAGCGCTCCCGAGACGGCCACGACGAGCGAGACGATCGTCGAGAGCGTCGCGATCACGAGCGTCGTCCGCAGGCCGGAGCGCACGTTCTCGTCCGCGAAGGCGAGGTGGTACCAGTTCCCGGTGCCCCCGCCCCATCCCGCCATGATCGTGTTCGTGTTGAACGAGTTGATCGCGACGGCGATCAGCGGCAGCCACAGGAACCCGAGGATCAGAATGCTGAGGACGGCGGCGATCGGGTGCCGGCGGATGCTCACGGAGCCTCCAGCGGCGGCTGGGCCCGCCGCAGCACGAACAGGAACACGAGCAGCACGGCCATCAGCGACACCGCGAGCGCCGAGCCGAACGGGTAGTCGCCCGTCTCGAGGAACTGGTTCGCCATGATGTTTCCGACCATGAGCGTCTTGCCGCCGCCGAGGATCTCGGGGATGACGTACTCGCCGATCGCGGGCACGCCGACGATGATGATCCCGGCGATCAGCCCGGGCCGCGCCAGCGGCAGCACGACGCGCCGGAACTGGCGCAGCGGCGATGCGCCGAGGTCGGAGGCTGCGTCGAACAGCGCCGGGTCGATCCGCTCCAGGGCGACGTAGATCGGGAGCACCATCAGCGGCAGGTACGAGTAGACGATCCCGATCCCGATCGCCGTCGGCGTGTACAGGATGTTGATGTGGCCGCCGTGGCCGAGCCAGCTCGCGAGCCGGTCGATCGGCCCCAGGTTCTGGAGCAGGTCGACCCAGGAGTAGGTGCGGACGATGAAGCTCGTCCAGAACGGCAGGATCACCCCGGCCAGGAGCAGGCGCTGCACCCGCGGCGGCTGGCGTGAGATGAAGTAGGCCAGGGCGAGGCCGAGGATTGCGCACGCCCCAGTCGTCGCGACCGAGAGCTCGAGGCTGCGAAGCAGCGTGTGCAGGTAGAGCGACGAGGCGAAGCCGCGGTAGTTCGCCGTCGTCCAGCCGAAGAAGACGTTGAACGTGACCAGGTTCTCGGACCCGAGCGAGTAGACCGCGATCAGGCCGAGCGGGATGACGAAGCACACGATCGTCAGCACCGCCGTGGGCAGGACGAGCAGGTGCCGCAGCGCGCGGCCCGTCCATGCGCGCGAGGGCGCCGCCGCCGCTCGTTCAACAGGTGCCGAGGCTACGCCGCCTTCACCTCTTGCCACACGTTGGCCCACTCCTCGGTGCCGGTGGCGCCAAGGTAGTGGTCGAACTCGACGTTCGCGATCACCGACTGCGTCGGCAGCAGGATCGGGCTCGCCGAGATCGACTTCTCGATGAACGGCGACGCGGCCGGCATGACGTAGGCCGTGCCGGTCGTGTTCACGAAATCGGCGTACTGGTGCGGGTCGAGGAAGAAGTTCATGAACTCCTCGACCAGCGGCAGGTTCTTGGTGGACTTGACCGCGGTGAAGCCCTCGAGATAGGCGTGCATGCCCTCGGTCGGCGCGACCCACTCGATCTTCGGCTGCTTGCCCTTGTTCACGACCACGTCGTAGTCCCAGTCCATCGCGATCGCCGTCGAGCCGTTCACGAGCCCCTGGCCGACGTTCGTGTTCAGGAAGCCCTGCAGGTGCGGCTTGATCTGGATCAGGGCGTTCTTGCACGCGTCGAGCTGGCCCTGGTCGGTCGTGTTGCAGGAGTAGCCCAGGTACTTGAGCGTCGAGCCCATGCAGTCGCGCTGGAGGTCGATGAACACGACCTGGCCCGAGAACTTGGGCGCGAGCCGCCAGACGTCGTGCCAGCTCGTGATCTTCTCGCCGACGATGTCGGGCCGGTAGCCGATCCCGACCTTGCCGTAGTCGGTCGGGATCCCCCACGGATAGCCCTTGCGGAAGTGGGGCGAGACGTTCTTGATGTTCGGGATCTTGCTCCAGTCAAGCGGCGCGACCAGGCCCGCGGCCGAGGCCTGGCCGTCGTCGGTCGCGTCGGCGAGCATCATGTCGAACTCGCCGCTCTTCATCTGCAGCACGACCTCGGCGTTGCTCGACGAGGCGCTCGTGACCATCTTGATGTGGGCGCCCGGATACTTCGCCTCGAAGTCGGCGATGTTGTGCTTGCCGATCCAGCCCGGGTAGTTGTTCAGGATCGCGGTTCCGGTCGGTGGGCCCGACGCGCTGGAGGCGGGCGCCGAGGAGCCCGAGCTCGACCCGCCGCACGCCTCGAGCAGCAGCGAGGCGGCCGGGAGCCCCAGCCCGAGCGCGCCCGCCCGTTGCATCAGCGCCCGGCGAGACATCCCCACTGTGGGCTCGAGATGTGTGTCGGCGCTCATCGGTACCCCCCGGTGCGATGGTTGTGAAGCGTGCGCTCCCGGCGGCCGATCGTCCGTTCGGCCGCGACCTCGCGAGTATAGGCCTCGAGACGGTCGCGTACCGTGGCCGGACACGCGCGGCGGAAGTAGGCTGCGGGGCATGGACCCACGCCCGCCCGTGCCGCCGTTCACCGAGCAGACGGCGCGCACGAAGGTGCAGGCCGCCGAGGACGCCTGGAACAGCTGTGACCCGGTGCGCGTCTCGCTCGCCTATTCGCCCGACTCGGCGTGGCGCAACCGCGACGAGTTCTTCCAGGGCCGCGACGCGATCGTCGAGTTCCTCACCCGCAAGTGGCAGCGGGAGCTCTCCTATCGCCTGCGCAAGGAGCTCTGGTGCCACACCGGGAACCGCATCTCGGTGCGGTTCGAGTACGAGAGCCACGACCCATCCGGCCAGTGGTGGCGCAGCCACGGCAACGAGCACTGGGAGTTCGACGAGCTCGGCTACATGCGCCGCCGCGACGCGAGCATCAACGACTACCGCATCACCGAGGGCGAGCGCCGGATCTGGGTCGACCGGCCGTCGCCCTACCGGCCCTGATGACCGGATGAGCCGGACGCTCGTCTGGGATGGGCTCGAGAACGTGCGCGACCTCGGCGGCCTTGCGACCGAGGACGGCGCGACCACGCGCTTCGGCGTGGTCGTGCGGGCCGACAACGTGCGCCGCCTGCGCAGCCTCCAGACGCTTCTCGACCACGGTGTGAGCCGCGTGGTCGATCTCCGCTTTCCGGCGGAGCTCGACGAGGACGGTCTCGACGCGCTGCCGGTCGAGGTGGTGCACGTGTCGCTCCTCGGGGAGTGGGACGACGACTACCGCGAGTCGCTCGAGGCCCGCATGGCGCAGACCGATCCCCCGGAGTACCTGCGCTGGTCGTATCTCGAGTTCCTCGATCGCTTCCACCCGAACTTCGGGGCGGCAGTGCGGGGGATCGCGCTGGCGCCGCCGGGAGCGGTGTGCGTCCACTGTGTCGGCGGCCGCGACCGCACCGGGCTCGTGTCGGCTCTCGTCCTGCGGCTCGCAGGCGTCTCGGTCGCGGACGTCGGCCGCGACTATGCGCAGAGCGAGGAGCGGCTGGCCGCAAGCCACGCCCGGTGGGTGGCGGCGGCGCCCGACGCGGCGGAGCGCGTCCGCCGCCTCGTCTTCGCTCAGGCGCCGGCGCGTGTCATGGAGGCGGTCGTCCGCGGGCTGGAGGCCCGGCACGGCTCGGTGCATGCGTACCTGGTCGCGGCCGGGGTCAGCCCCGACGCGCTGCGCGGGCTGCGCGCCCGGCTGCGCGGCGACGGGCTCAGCCGAACGTGAACGAGTAGAGGGTCGTCCCCGCCGGGACGGACAGGTCGAGCGCGTGCGGCCCGGCCGAGGGCAGGTGGGCGAGCTGATAGAGGTCGTCGTCGGGCACACGCACCGAGGCGTGCGCCGTGCCGTCGACCGTGACGCCGAGCGTCGCGGCGCCTCCCGCCGGCGGAGCCGCCACCAGGTAGATGCGCGGAGCGACGTAGGTGAAGAGCAGATGCGCCCCGGCCCCGGCCACGATCTGGCGGCTCTCGACGTCCCAGTGCCCCGCCAGGGCGACGCCGTTCACGGGCGGAGCGGCGGGCGCTCCGTAGTCGACGTCGCGGCCCGCGTGGACGGGATGGACGTAGCCGGCCGCGCGGTAGGTGCCCAGGTATGTCTCGGGCGTCTGCACGCTCGTCGACGGGGCGATCGCGTCGCGGGCGTGCGCCATCGGGCCGGTGCCGCGCTCGCCGAGCAGGAGCCGGATGTCGTCCTGGGTCTGGGTGTAGCCGCCCTCGCCGAAATGGGCTTCGCGGACGTCGCCGTTTCGGTCGATCAGGTAGTCCGCCGGCCAGTACTGGTTGGCCCACGCGTTCCAGGTCGCGTAGTTGTCGTCGACGGCGACCGGATACCGGATGCCGTGCTCGCGGACGGCCCGCTCGACGTTCGAGACGACGTGCTCGAACGCGAACTCCGGCGTGTGCACGCCGACGATCACGAGGCCGTCGCGGTGGTAGCGCGCATACCACGCCTTCAGGTAGGGCAGCGTGCGGATGCAGTTCACGCACGAGTACGTCCAGAAGTCGATCAGGACGACCTTGCCGCGCAGGCTCGGCAGCGACAGCGGCGTCGAGCCGGGCGTGTTGATCCATTTGGTGATGCCGGCGAAGTTCGGGGCGGCGCCGTAGTTCCTGAGCGTGTCGGGCGAGTTGCCCGCGGCGACCGCCGATGGGGCGTTCTTTGAGCTCGCGGTCAGGTGGCGCAGGTCGCCGGCGATCGAGTGCGAGCGTTCGACGCCCTGGATCGCCGAGACGTAGCCCGGAGCGCTGGCGGCGAGCTGCGTGGGGATGTCCGTCGTGAACAGGAAGGCTGCGGCGAGCAGCACGGCGCCGGAGACCCTCCGCACGGTGGTGCCGGCCGACCGGACGCGTGCGATCTGGGCGGTCGCGCGCCGGCCGAGCAGCGCGAGCGCGAAGATCGGCGCCGTCGCGCCGGCCGAGTAGGCGACCGTGATCGCGACGAGCTCGGCCGAGATCCGCCGCTCGGCGCTGAGCGCGCTCACGGCCGCCAGGATCGGGCCCGCGCACGGCGTCCAGACGAGGGCGAGCCCGGCGCCGAGGCCGACCCCCGACCAGAAGCCGTCGCCGCTCGCCAGGCGGCCGCCGGCCCTCGCCGCGAGCGGCGTGAAGGCACGGCCGAGCCACTCGCCCAGCGCCGGCACGAGCAGCGCCGCGCCCGCGACCGAGAGCAGGGCGATGGCGAGGTTGCGGAGCAGGTCCTGGGGCAGGCCGAGCGCCGAGAGGATCCGCGACGCGAGCAGCGTGAAGATCACGAACGCGATCGCGAGGCCGACGGCGATGCCGACCGGCCGGCGGCGTCCGCCGGTCGTCGACGCGGCGGCCACCACCGGCAGCACCGGCAGCACGCACGGCGAGAGGAAGGTGGCGAGGCCGGCAACCGCGGCCACCGCGATCAGGGTCACGTCCACGCACGATGTATACGCCGCCCCGAACCGTGCGGTTCGTCCTCGCAAGGATTCCGCAAGGAACACCGATGGGCCAGGGGGTCTGGGGACTGTCCCCGCTTCGTGGGGACAGTCCCCGCTTCTCGCCTGGAACGCTACGCCGCGGCGTGCGGCTTGAGCGCCGCCCGGGCGCGGGCGGCGCGCACCGCGGCGGTCAGCGTCGCGATGTCGTAGGCGCCGTAGTGGCGGCGGCCGTTCACGAAGAACGAGGGCGTGCCGGAGACGCCCGAGAGGTCGGCGCTGTCGACATCCTCGGCGATGCGGGCGCGGCCGGAGTGCTTGCGCATGTCCTCCGCGAACCGCTCGGTGTCGAGTCCGAGCTCTTCGGCGTATCCGATCAGGTCGGGCAGCCGTAAGGCCGATTGGCGCCCGAGCAGCAGGTCGTGAAGCTCCCAGAATGCACCCTGCTCCGCCGCGGCCTCGGTGGCCTCGGCCGCCTGCTGGGCCATCGGGTGCACGTCGTTCAGCGGCAGGTGCCGCCACACGTAGCGCAGGTCGCCGAAGTCGGCCAGGAGCTCGCGGATGACGGGCTCGGCCTGGCCGCAGAACGGGCATTGGAGGTCGCCGTACTCGACCAGCGTGACCGGCGCGTCGAGCGGGCCGCGGATGTGGTCGCGATCGGCGTCGACGAGCACGGCCAGATCGACGATGGGCTTGGCAGAGCCGATCAGCAGGCGCAGCCGCCACTGCTTCGGCAGCCGCTCCGTCGCCCGGAACACGGTCCAGGTGGCGGCCGACGACACGAGCGCCGCGCTCAGCACGCCGAGCTTGGCCTCCTCCAGCCGGCCGCCATGGAACGCGAGCGTCGCGATCAGGATCGAGACGGTGAACCCGATGCCCGCGATCGCGCCGCCGCCGGCGACCGCGGCCCAGCCGACGGGAGGGCGCAGGCGGCCGCGGGTCACCCGGGTGACGATCAGGGCGCTGCCGACGACGCCCACCGGCTTGCCCACGACGTAGCCGATCAGGATCCCGAGCGTGATCGGCGAGGTGAACGCGTGCCCGAGGAAGCTCGCCGACAGCGGGATGCCGGCGTTCGCGAGCGCGAACAGCGGCACGATCACGTAGCTCGTCCAGGGGTGGAAGACCTGCAGGAGGCGCTCGTTGGGCGAGACGGCCGACTGCAGCCCGACCTGGGCGGAGCGGGCCAGCTCGGGCGTCGGCTGCTCGCGGAAGAGGCGGAAGAGGTCGCTCGCGCGCTCGAGGTCGGAGCGCGACGCCGGGTAGGCGTAGGCGAGCAGGCCCATCGCGAGGCCCGCGAGCACCGGGTCGACACCCGACTTGAGCAGCGCCACCCAGAGCGCCGTCCCGAGCACCGCGTAGACGAGCCCGGCGCGCACGCCGGTCGCGCGGACGGCCAGGACGAGCACGAACACGAGGCCGGCGGCGACGAGCGCCCGCATCCACACGTGCCCCGTGTAGACCGTCGCGATCACGATCAGCGCCACCACGTCGTCCACCACGACGACGGTCAGCATGAATGACCGCAGGCGCGAAGGGAACCGCGGCCCGACCAGTGCGAGCATCCCGAGCGCGAACGCCGTGTCGGTCGACATCGCCGCTCCCCACCCGTGCGCCGTGCCGTGGCCGGCGTTCAGGGCGAGGTAGATCAGCACCGGGACGGCCATGCCGCCGAGCCCGGCGACCAGCGGCAGGGTGACGCGCCTGCGCTCGCGCAGCTCGCCGATGTCGAACTCGCGCCGCGCCTCGAGGCCCACCACGAAGAAGAAGAACGTCATCAGGCCGCTGTTCAGCCAGTGGCGCAGGTCGAGCCCGACCGACCCGCTGCCGACCCGGATCTGGAGCTGCGTGTGCCACAGCGACTCGTACGAGCTGCGGTCGGCGTTCACCCATACGAGCGCCGCGACGGTCGCGGCGAGCAGGAAGGCGGCGCTGCCGGTCTCGGTGCGCATGAAGTCCACCAGCGGCCGTTCGAGGCTGCGCGCCCACGCCGTGCGACCGGAGTAGGGCTGGGCGTCCTGGGCGGTCGATTCCGTGTCGCTCATGGCGGTCCGAGCGTAGTGGACGTGTCAAGCGGGGTTCGGCGGAGGGCCGGGGCCGGGCCACTTGGCAATTCGAGCGGATGCCAATTGGCCGTGGAGGCGACCGGTGCCCGGCGCTCACCGAATTTGCAGCCGATCGGCCCGTCGGCTTCATCCCGCCGCCTCCGCGCCGAGTACGGGAGGTGCAACCCACCCCCCACGTTCGGAGCGCCGCGATGTCTCAGTTCGAATCCACCCCCATCGAGATGGCAGAGCTCACCGCCGAGACGGCCGAGCTCGAAGGCGCGCCCCGCGTCGAGCCGGACGCCGGCGGACCGTACGTGCACACCGGCAGCCGGGTGACGCTCGAGGACCAGTACGGTGAGGAGCTCGAGCTGACGCTCAGCGCCGCGGGCGGTGCCGGCTCGGTCTCGCCTCAGAGCCCTGTCGGAACGGCCGTGTTCGGCGCCGCCGTCGGCGACCAGGTGACGGTGCACGCGCCACACGGCAGCTGGACCGCGCTCATCCTCGCCGTCGCCTGACCAGCGCCCGCTCGCTCGCGCGCAGCACGAGCACCGCTCCCGCGCCGAGGGCAGCGCCCAGCGCGGCGCCGGCCAGGACGTCGCTCGGGTAGTGGACGCCGAGGTAGACCCGCGAGAGCCCGATCGCCGCGGCGAGCGCGAGCAGCGGCCAGCGCAGCCGCGGCGCAACCGCGGCCAGGAACACCGCTCCCGTGAAGGCCATCATCGCGTGGCCGCTCGGCATCGAGGGGTCGTGCGGGACCGGGATCGACGGGTGCACGCGCGGGTCGGCGAGCGGCGGGCGCACCCGGCCGATCGCGTCCTTCAGTACGCCGTCCGCAAACGATGAGAGCTCTTCCGCCAGCGCGAGCACGACGACCACGAGCAGCCGCCGCTGCCAGAGTGCGAGGGCGGCGCCGAGTACGAGCCAGACGATCGCGTGCGCGCCGATGTCGGTCAGGCCCTTCATGATCGGCGTGACGACCGGCCAGTGCCGGTCGGCCAGCCACTCCACCGCATGTCGATCGAGCGCCTCCACGGCTACGGGAGTATCCGCGCCCGCGGTGAGACGCCGCTAACGCAGCACGCCGCGCAGCGCGGCCCGCGCGGCGTGATAGCCGCACATGCCATGCACGCCGCCGCCAGGCGGCGTCGACGACGAGCACAGGAAGATGCGCGGGTTGGGCGTCGCGTAGGGCGTGATCCGTAGCGCCGGCCGCGCGAGCACCTGGCGGAGGTCGGCCGCGCCGCCGTTGATGTCGCCGCCGACGTAGTTGGGGTTCTCGGCCTCGAGCAGCGCGGGCCCGCGCACCGCCCGCGCGAGCACGACGTCTCCGAACCCGGGCGCGAACCGCTCGATCTGGCCCTCGATCGCCGCCGTCATGTCGACCGGCGAGCCGTTGGGCACGTGGCAGTAGGCCCAAAGCGTGTGGCGGCCCGACGGCGCGCGGGTCGGATCGACGAGGCTCTGCTGGGCGACGAGCACGAACGGCCGCTCCGGGTGGCCGCCGCGCGACCACCGTCGCCTCGGCCGCGGCGATCTCCGCGCAGCGTGCCGCCGAGGTGCACCGTGCCCGCCCGCCGGCACGGCTCGGCCGTCCACGGCACCGGCGCCGAGAGCGCGTAGTCGAGCTTGAACACGCCGGCCCCGTACCGGTAGCGGCGCAGGGCGCGGCGATAGCGCGGCGGAAGATCGGCGCCGCAGATCGCGTCGAGCTGGCGCGGCGTCACGTCGAAGCAGCACCGCCCGCGCCTCGGGCAGGTCGGCGAGCGAGCGCACCTCGCGCCCCGTCTCGATCGTGCCGCCCAGCGAGCGCAGGTACGCCGCCATCGCCTCGGTGATCGCCTGCGAGCCGCCGCGCGCAACCGGCCAGCCGACGGCGTGTGCCGAGCGCGAGCAGGGTGAGCGCGAAGGCCGCCGTGGGTGGGCTCGAGAGCGGCCGCATCGAGTGCGCGCGCCATGCCCGCCATGCAGCGCCCGGGCGGCGTCCGACCGGAACCGGCCGCGGGCGACGGCCTCGGCGCTGCGCAGGCCCGACCCGGGCGAACTGGGCTGCGAGCAGCGGGTGTCGCGGCGGCCGCGGCGGCCCGAGCACCGTGCCGGCCAGGTCGTCCCAGCCCTCCGCGAACGGCCGCATCAGCGCGGCGTAGGCATCGCCGTCGTGACCCCCGAGCGCCGCCGCGGTCTCCTCGAGCGATCGCTCGAGCGCGACCGCGCCGCCCGCCGTCGAGCGGATGGGCGGCCTGCACCTGCGGCTCGATGAGCTCCAGGCCGTGCTCGTCGCAGCGGCAGCGAGCGCAGGAACGGCGAGCCGACCGCGAGCGGGTGGATCGCCGAGCAGACGTCGTGCAGGTACCCGGGCAGCGTCAGCTCGGCCGTGCGCGTGCCGCCGCCGACCGTCGGCGGCCCGCTCGACAGACGAGCACCGAACGGCCGGCGCGGGCCAGCTCGATCGCGGCCGCGAGCCCGTTGGGGCCGGCGCCGACGACGACCGCGTCGGGCAACCCGTCAGCCGCCCCGCCGGAACGGCCGGGCGAACGATGCGGATCGGTGCGGCGGTCATGTAGCATGCCGGAGCGTATCCCGGCGTTGTGCCAGACGTTCGTCGCCTTCGACCACTGCCGGCCGCGGTCGACGCACACGCTCTGCGTCGTGACCTCGCCCTCGCCGCCGAGGTGGGTCTGCAGCGAGCGCAGCGTGTGCATCCAGTGCTCGATCCTCCTTGCCGTGGCCGCCGAACGTCATCCCGAGCTCGTACAGCGGGTCGCTCGCGCGCATCAGCACCTGCGCCTGGGCGTAGGTCGACGCCGTCCTCGGCGAACGCGCTGAAGGTGATCCAGCCGGCGAACATGTGGCCCTGCGGCGTCATCAGCGTGAAGGACTCGTCGTCGGCGTAGAGCACGAGCACGCCGGTCGAGAGCTTGAGCCCGCCGGGCATCGACAGGTCGAGCGCGGCGACCTCGCCGGGGGCGATGCCCGGCGAGCGGCGCGAAGAAGCGGTTGCCCTTCGGCCAGAACTCGGGGAAGTGCTCCTTCCACGCCGTCGATCACCTGCTGCGGGCGTCACGTCGACGCCGCCCGAGCGAGCGCGCGGTAGGTCTTCTGCCACATCCGGCCGAAGCCCGTGGATCGGCGAGGTCGGGCGGCGGCCGGTGACGTTGATGTGGCGCCCGCCGGGCGCGACGTCGGCACTCAGGCGCTCGACCGGCCGCGCCCATGCGGCGGCGTCCCGGTTGTCGGGTTCAGTGCTCATGGTCATGTTGCGTTCCGGTTCTGCAGGTCAGGCGGCCGCGGCGAGCGCCGCGTCCTCGGTCTCGTGGATCGCGATCGCCTCGTCGAGGCGAGTCAGCTCGAAGATCTGGCGGTAGTGCTCGGTCAGGCCGAAGGCGAGCATGCGCTGGTGGTTGCGCTGGGCGCGCACGAGCAGCGTCACCAGCAGCCCGATGCCGCTCGAGTTCATGTACTCGAGGCCGCCGAAGTCGAGCACGATCGCGCCGCGTCCCGTCGGCGCGCCGCCCGCTCGTACGCGTCCTGCAGCGCGGCTCGGACTCGCCCCCGTCACCTCGCCCGCGATCTCGATCACGCTGCACGCCCGGCGCCGGGCGCGCGCACCTCGAGCGCCGGATGGTCGTGTCGGTCATTGGCCTCCTCCGTGTTCGGCGTGCGGGCGCCGGCCCGTCCGCAAGGATCGTCATGAAGTCCGACAGGCGGGTGATCTCGAAGATCTCGCGGTAGTGCTCGGTCAGCCCGCGCGCGCTCGACCGGCCGCGGCCTGCGCGCGCGCCCGCGCCAGCAGGCCGACGATCAGGGCGATCCCGGTCGAGTTGATGTAGCTCGACGCCGCGCGAAGTCGAGCAGCACGGCGCCGTCGCCCGGAACCGAGCGTGTAGGCGGCGTCGAGCGCGTCGCGGGCGCCGCCGTCGATGTCGCCGGCGAGCTCGATCAGTGGTGCCGCATCCGTGCGCCGGGTGGTCGTGCCTCAAGCGCGGCCTGCTGCATCGTCTCACCTCTCCTTTCAGGTGCATGATCGAGCTCCAGCGTGTGGCGGTGCCGTCGCTCGCTCGGTGCGCACCTCGTCGACCATGTTGCTCGATCAGGAACAGCCCCCAGCCGCGGGGCGACTGGCGCCCGTCGAGCTTGGCCTCGAGTCGGGCGTCTCGGCCCGTGGCAATCTCGCGCGCCGCCGCCGTGATCGGTGATCCGCACGGTCAGCTCGGAGTCCGACGCGGGCGACGGCGATCTGCGACCTCGAGCGCGGCGTCGAAGCCGTTGCCGTGCTCCATCGCGTTCATCGTCGCCTCGGCGGTCGCCGTCTTCAGCCGCTCGAGCCGGGTCGCGGCGAGCGCCGGCGGCCTCGGCCACCTCGCCGACCCGCCGCATCGCCTCGCGCTCGTTGCCCGGCGGCGCTCGGGAGCGAGAAGTCGAGCTCGGCACCATCTCGCTCTCCGGCTCGGGTTCCGGCTCGGCGAGCTGCGGGGCCGGTGCGGCCAGAGCGACGAGGGTGATGTCGTCCTCCTGCTCGGCCTCGGCGCCGGTGAAGCGGTCGAGCTGGGCGAGCAGGTCGGCGATCAGCTGCGTCGGCGACGCTGCCCGTGGCCAGGCGCTCGCGCACGCGCGGCGGTGCCGAACATCTCGCGGCTCGGCGTCGTGCGCCTCGACCAGGCCGTCGCTGTAGAGCAGGACGCTCGCGCCGGGCGCGAGCATCGCCTCGCGCTCCTCGTAGTTCATCCCGGGCATCAGACCGAGCGGCATGCCGGTCGCCCGCAGCTCCGAGACCGCGCCGCCGCGCCGCGGACGATCGGCAGGTTGTGGCCGGCGTTGGCGTAGCGCAGCATGGCCGGTGGCGGGATCGAGCACGCCGTAGAAGCAGGTGACGAACATGTTCTCGCGGGATGTCCGGGCACAGGTCGTCGTTGACCCGCTGCGAGCACGGCGCCGGGCTCGAGCAGCCGCTGGCGCGCTGGCGCGCAGCACGCTCCGCGTCGCCGCCATCACCATCGCCGCCGGGACGCCCTTGTCGGTGACGTCGCCGATGACGAGGCCGATCAGGCCGTCGGGCAGCTCGATGAAGTCGTAGAAGTCGCCGCCGACGGTGCGCGCCGGCCGGTAGTAGGCCGCCACCTGCCAGCCGGCCAGCTCGGGCAGCTCCTTGGGCAGGAAGTTCTGCTGGATCAGCTGGGCGACCTGCGAGCTCCTGCTCGAGCCGCTCGCGGGCGCGCATCTCGACCTCCTGCTCGCGCACGAGCTGGCCGACGCGCACGGCCGGGGCGGCCTGAGCGGCGAGGCTCTCGAGCAGCCGCCGGTCGTCGGGCGAGTAGTCCTGGTCCGACAGGCGCGGGCCGACGTTCAGCAGGCCGATCAGCTCGCCGTTGCGTGACGAGCGGCACGACCATCGTGATCCCCTGCGCGCGCATCTGCGTCGAGCGCGGGCGAGTCGAGCTCGAGCTGGCCGAGCTCGACCGCGCCGGGCGCGCTCTGGAAGTACGGCGACGATCGGGTCGGTCGGCGCGATCTCGAGCTCGGGGGCCGTGGCCGTCTGTCCCGTCGTGACCGCGGCGACGGTCTCGAGCTCCGCGGGCGCGGCCGCCGTCTTCGGCTTGCGCAGCATCACCCGGCGGAGCGTGTGGTTGAGCATCGTCATGCCTCCGTTGTACCGGACGGTCGTTCCGGGATCGTTACGGGCGCCAGCCAGACGCTGGCCGATCGTGGCCGCACCGTGTCGCGGACCGTGACGAGCAGGCGGTCAGCCAGGACGTCGAGGTCGATCTGCTCGCGCAGCTGGCCGCTGAAGGCCTCGACCGTCGCCCGGGCGTCGTACGCGGCCCGGTAGAAACGCCGGTCGACGACACGGCGGATCCGGGTCCGAAGCGGCTGGAACATGCCGACGACCGCAAGCGTCGAGAGCGTGACCGCGAGCGAGCCCGAGAGGCCGGTGACCGCGCGGAAGCCCACTCCGAGGCCGGCCACGCCCGCGAGGTACACGCCTGCAAGGGTGGCCACCAGGGCCGTGTAGACGAGCGTGCGGCGGATCACGACATCGACGTCGTAGAGCCGATAGCGGAGCATCGCGAGTCCGACTGCTGCGGGAATCAGCGCGTAGTCGAGCGTGTAGAGCGCCTCGTGCGCGTTCAGCACCGAGATCGCGATGAAGCCGGCGAAGGTCAGACACGTCGCGAGCAGCACCTCGCGCAGCTGCAGACGCTGGGTCTGATCCGCACGCCGGTAGCGCACCACCGCGGAGGCGATCCCGGCCAGGATCAGCGCTACGACGGCGACGACGATCCCTGCGATCACCGGCACCGACCCGGCGAGCCCGATTCCGAGCGGATTCTCCATGCCGGGAACCAGCTTCCCGGGCTGGGTGGCCAGGTCGACCGCCGCCGCGGCGATCACGACCAGGTCGAGCCGCAGCAGGATCCGCCCGCGCCCACCGGGAGGGCGGCCGTCGGGGAAGAGCAGGGGGATCAGGAGCAGGAACGAGAGCAGGCCGGTCGCCCAGCCCCACGTGCCCAGCGACGCGGCGACGACCGCGCCCGGGATGTCATGGTGCTTCGGGCTTCCCCAAACGGCGAGCGTCCCGAAGCCAATCGAAGACGCGACGAGCATCGGCGTGGTGCAGAAGAGCCAGCCCACCGGATTGCGCGGCTCGCGGCGGACGATCAGGATGCCGAGCACGCTCATGCCGACCATCAGCACGAAGTACGAGCCTGTGTCCAGCGTGTCGGTGAGGCTGAAACCGAAGTGGATCAGGGAGATCAGTCCGGCGATCCCCCAGCAGGCAAGCGTGGCGGCGAGGCATGCGACGGCGCCGCGGACGCCGAGGATGCGCGTCACCGCTCGGCCTCGTTCGGCCGTAGCCACAGCGCGGCGTGCGTCGGATGCAGCGCCTCCGAGACCACGGCCAGCACGTCGCCCGAGAGCGCCTCGAGGTCGATCTCGCCGCGCATCCGCGCGCTGAACGTCTCGAGCGTCTTCCCGGCGTCGTAGCGGGCGCGGTAGAAGCGCCGGTCGACGGCCCGCTGGATCCGGCCGCGCAGCGGCTGGAAGGCCGCGGCCACCGCGAGTGTCGAGAGGGTGACCGCGAGTGTGCCCGAGCTCCCGCTCAGCCGCCGCACGACCCCCTCGATCGCAGAGACGCCGACCAGGTAGATCACGGCCAGGCACGCGACCAGGGCGGCATAGACAAGCGTCTTTCGGACGATCACGTCGATGTCGAACAGACGGTGGCGCAGGACGGCAATCCCGATCGCGAGCGGGATCAGGCCGAAGCTCAGGAGCGCGACGTCCTGCATGAGCAGGATCCACGTCGGCGCGCGGGTCTCGGACGGATAGAGGATCGCCGAGAGCGGCTCGACGATCAGATAGACGAGGGCCACTCCTCCGGCGGACGCGGCGAGCCATTTCAGCTGCAGGCGAGCGTGGCCGGTGGAGCGCCGGTAGCGGACGATCAGCGCGGCGGCCGACGCCATCATCATCGCCGGCACCACCAGGATGAGGACCTTCGCGTAGTCGATCACCGAGCCGAGCGCCGCGACGCCGAACGGGTTCTGGGTGTGCGGATAGCCCGCGTCTTTGAGCGATCCGGGTGTCAGGATCAGCGAGAGCAGCGCCAGGGGGATCGAGACCGCGCTGATCCAGGCGACGGGGCGCCAGCGCGGCCCCGCCAGGTGGCCGTCGGGGAAGAGCAGGATCAGAAACGTGCCCGTGATGCCGATCGCGACGACCCAGAACCCCGACCCGAGCGCGCCGACGACGGCGCCCGCCGGCAGGGAGGCGTGGTGCATCAGAAGCACGTAGTCGGAGTACGAGGTTGCGTTCGCCACGCCCCATGCGAGCCCGATCGCAAGCAGGAGCCAGCCGATGGTGTTGCCCGGCCTGCGAATCGCGATCAGGAGGCCTGTCAGCGGGAACGAGAACACCGTCACCGCGAAGATCGCGTTTGCGATGAGGCCCCCGCTCGCCCAGCTCGAGCCGTTCGTATCGACGCTTCGGGTGAGCACGCCGAAGACGAGGCCGACCGCCCAGAGCGCGACGCAGACCGCGAACGCGATCCACGCAGCCGCCTGCCAGAGGCGGGTACGGGTGGCGGGATCGGCGTGCATGGGCCCCAGTGTCACCGCACGACCGTTCCAAAAGCGTTACGGCACCGGGTGGAGAGTGGAATCTCGTTGCGACTCCGTGTCATGATTGCCGCCTGCACCCGCTCAGGATCTCACTTCTCGGCACGCCGATCGTCGAAATCGACGGCGCGCCGCTCGAGGTCGACACCCGCAAGGCAACTGCCATGCTGGCGTACCTGGCCGTCACCGGCCACGCCCAGAGCCGCGAGGTGGTCGCCGCCCTGTTCTGGCCCGAGTTCGACATCGACCGGTCGCGGGCCGCGCTTCGGCGCACGCTCTCGACGCTGCGCACCGCGCTCGGCGACCGCTTCGTGACGGCCGACCGCACGTCGATCGCGCTCGACCTCTCGGGCGCGTGGTTCGACCTGGCCCGGTTCCGCCGTCTGGCCGCCGATCGCGACGCGGGCATCGAGGCGCTCACCGCCGCCGCCGACCTGCACCGCGGCGACCTGCTCCAGGGATTCTTCATCCGCGGCAGCGCCGCGTTCGACGACTGGCTCCAGCTGACCGGCGAGGGCATACGGCACGAGCGCGCGGCGGCGCTCGACCGGCTCGTCGCCGCCCTCGCGGCTGCAGGGCATAAGGACGAGGCGGCGGCGCGCGCCGAGCAGCGCCTCGCGCTCGACCCGCTGCACGAGCCCGCCCACCGGCAGCTGATCGAGCGCTACGCGGCGAGTGGCCGGCGCGGCGATGCGATGCGCCAGTACCGCGAGTGCGTGCGCGTGCTCGATCGGGAGCTCGGCGTGCGCCCGCTGACCGAGACCACCGAGCTCTACAACGCCGTGAACGAGGGCCGCCGGCCGGAACTGGCTGAGACGCCGACGGCGGTGGCGGCGCCCGCCCAGCCGCTCGTCGGCCGCGACGAGCCGTGGCGGCGCCTCACGGCGATCCACGCCGGCATCGCTGCCGACGGCCGCCTGGCGGTGATCGAGGGCGAGTCCGGCGTCGGAAAGACGCGGCTCGCCGAGGAGCTCATGGCCGCATTCGCGCAGGGCGGATCGGCCACCCTGGCGGCGCGGCCCTCGGCCGGCGAGCGCGGCCTCGCATACGGCGTGGTCGCGCAGCTCCTGCGCGCGGCGGTCGAGGCGGCCGGTGACGACTTGCCGCCGGGATGCGCCGAGGAGGCGGCCCGGCTCCTGCCCGAGCTCGGCCTGCCACCCGCCGCGAGCCTCGAGGATCCCGGCGCGCGGCTGCGCTTTCTCGAGGCCGTGTGCCAGCTGATCGCCCGCGCCGGTGAAGGCCCCTCGGCGGGCGTCGTGCTCGTCGACGACCTGCACTGGTGCGATCCGGCGTCGCTCGACGCGCTCGGCTACCTGTCGCGCCGGCTGGCCGGCCGGCGCCTGCTCGTGCTCGCAACCCGCCGCACCGACGAGCCGGATCCCGATCACGCCTGCGCCCGCCTCGCCGAGACCGGCGAGCAGGTGCCGCTCGCCCGGCTGACGCGAGCCGACGTCGCCGAGATCGCGCGGTCACGCGGGCTCGACGCCGACGACGCCGAGGCCCTGTACGCCGAGAGCGAGGGGCTGCCGCTGTTCCTGGCCGAGCTGCTCGCCGCCGGGCCGCCGTCCGGCACCACGCCCGCGGGCGTTCGCGAGGCGGTGAAACGGCGACTCGACGCCGTGTCCGAGACCGCGTCTCAGGTGCTCTCAGCGGCCGCGGTGATCGGGCGGACGTTCGACGTCGACACGGTGCGGGCCGCGAGCGGCCGCTCCGGCGACGAGGTCGTCGCCGCACTCGACGAGCTGTGCGCGCGCGGCCTGATCGTCGAGCGCGACGCCGCCTACGACTTCGGCCACGAGCGGGTGCGGGCGGCGGTCGACGAGCGGGCCGGCCTCGCCCGCCGCCGGCTCCTGAACGGCCGCGTCGCCGAGGCGCTCGCGCTGCGCCGCGGCGCCCCCGCGCTGATCGCCCGCCACCACGAGCTCGCGGGGCACGAGGACGAGGCCGCGGCCGCCTACGCGGCCGCGGGCGACCGCGCCCGCGGGCTCTCGGCCGGGGCCGAGGCGCTCGCCCACTACCGCTCCGCGCTCGCCCTCGGCCACCCCGACCCGGCGGCCCTGCACGAGGCGATCGGCGACGTCCATACGCTGCGCGGCGAGTACGCCGCCGCGCTCGCCGCCTACGACGCCGCCGCCGCCCACGCGAGCGCCGGGCGTCTGGCGGCGATCGAGCACAAGCTCGCGACGGTGCACGAGCGCCGCGGCGAGTGGGAGCCGGCCGAGCGGCACCTGCAGGAGGCGCTCGCGCTCGGCGCGGCGCCGGCGCGGGTGCAGGCCGATCGCGGCCTGGTCGCGTGGCGGCGCGGCGACCCGGGCGCGGTCGATCTCTCTCGCGAGGCGCTGCGGCTGGCCGAGGCCGAGGGCGATGACGCCGCCGCCGCACAGGCGCACAACATCCTCGGCCTGCTCGGCGCCGGCCCCGACCACTTCGAGCGCAGCCTGCAGCTGTCCGAGGGGCTGCCGGATCCGAGCATCCGCATCGCCGGCCTGAACAACCTCGCGCGCGCACGCGCCGCCGCGGGCGAGCTCGAGCCGGCGGCCGAGCTCGTGCGCGCGGCGCTGCAGCTGGTCGAGGCCCAGGGCGACCGCCATCGCGAGGCGGCACTGCGCAACAACCTGGCCGACACGCTGCACCGGGCCGGGCGCGACGACGAGGCGATGGAGGAGCTGAAGCGCGCGGTCGCGATCTTCGCCGAGGTGGGCGCGCACGAGGACGAGCCCCAGCCGGGCGTGTGGCGGCTGGTGGAGTGGTGAACGACGTCAGGATGGATGACGAACAGCGGCGACCTGGGGAGGCACGCCCGGGGGACGGCCGAGCGCACGCGGTCGAGACGCTCGAGGCGCTCGGGGTTCGCGGCATCCTTCGCCGCCTCGCGTCCGACGGCCAGATCGTGGATGTGATCTGCGAGATGCCCCAGTGCTATTGCACCCACGGTCGCCGGCACGTCGATCCACGGTCGTCTGGCTCGGATTGGTCTCCGACAGCCGACCACTACCCGAGGCTCAAAGCCCATGGCGGCCACCTCACTGCGGACAACGTCCGGCTCGCGCATCGGCTCTGCAACCGACGCGACTACGGATGGCGCATGAGGATCAACGAGATGCTCCGGAAGCGGATGTCGCTCGAGGAGATCGCCGCAACCCTGAACGCACAGAAGGTTCCGCCGACCCACGGCACAAACGGGTGGACACCTGAAGCCGTTCGGAGGGCATTCATCTCCTAGATTCGCGATTGCCAGGCCGACTGGCGCTCGGCGGTCGCGGTGACCTGCACGGGATGCCGAGGATGTCCGCCTGGCGGCCGTGAATATTGCGTGACTGACACCGGCCATTCACGCCGACTGGCGCTCGGCGAACGCCCGCCACGCGGCGTATTCGGCGTCGCGGCGATCTGCCGAGCCGGGCGCCGGCTCGACGCTCTCGCCGCCCTCGGCGAGCGCCGCCAGGTCGGCGAGCGTGAGCCGGCCCGCACCGATGCCTGCCGCAGCGGCCGCGCCGAGCGCGGTCGCCTCGGCGGTCGCCGCCACCTGCACGGGGATGCCGAGGATGTCGGCCTGGCGCTGCATCATCCAGGCGTTCGCGGTCATCCCGCCGTCGACGCGCAGGCGGGCCGGCGCGGCACCGGCCGCGGCGAGCGCCGCGACGATGTCGCGCACGCGGAAGCACAGCGACTCGAGCAGCGCCCGCACGAGATGGGCCGGCGTCGTGTGGGCCGTCATCCCCGCCCAGACGGCGCGGGCGTCGGCCCGCCACCACGGCGCGCCCAGGCCGGTGAGCGCGGGCAGGAACCACACGCCGCCCGAGTCCGGCACCGACGCCGCCAGCTCACCCGACCGCTCCGGCGCATCCAGGAGGCCGAGCCCGACCGCCCAGTCGAGCGCCGAGCCGGCCGAGAAGACGCCGCCGTCGAGCGCGTAGTCGCTGCGCCCGCCGATCTGCCACGCCACGGTCGGAAGCAGGCCCTCGGCCCGAAGCGGCGGATCGGAGCCGGCGTGTGCGAGCACGAAGATGCCGGTGCCGTAGGTCGCCTTGGCGGCTCCGGCTGCAACCGCGCCGTGACCGGCCAGGGCGGCCGTCTGGTCGACGAGCAGCGCCCGCAGCGGCAGCGGCCGGTCGATGCCGCTCACGCGCAGCACGCCGAGGTCGCCGGTGGACGGTTCGATCGGGGGCAGCGTCGCCGCGTCGACCCCGAAGACGGCGCACAATCGGTCGCTCCAGCGGCCCGGCGCGGCCAGTGCCTGCAGCTGGGTGCGGGCGGCGGTCGAAGGCTCCGTGCGGGCGCCGTCGCCGAGGCGGGCGCACACGTACGCGTCGAGCGTGCCGAACCGCGCCCGGCCCTCGGCGGCCGCGCGGCGCACGGCCTCGTCGTGCTCCAGCAGCCAGGCGATCTTGGTCGACGAGAAGTAGGGGTCAAGCGGCGTCCCGGCGAGCGCCCGCACCTCATCCCCGGCACCGGCATCGGCGAGCGCGCGCACGATCTCCTCCGACCGCCGGCACGACCAGACGATCGCGGGCGCGAGCGGCACGAGCGTCTCGGCGTCCCACGCCACCACCGTCTCGCCCTCGTTGTCGAGGCCGACCGCGGTCACCCGCTCGGGGCCGACGGCGGCAGCCACCTCGGCCAGCGTCTCGGCCACCGACCGGACGACGGCATCGGCGTCCTTCTCGACCCAGCCCGGCTGCGGGTGCGACACCGGCACCCGCCGGTAGGCCTGGGCGACCTCGGCGAAGCGCTCGTCGAACGCGACCGTGCGCGTGCCGGTCGTGCCCTGATCGATGCCGACGAGGATCGTCACCGCCGCCGCCGCAGCGCGATCGCCGTCGCAGCGAGCGCGGCACCGGCGATCAGCGGGCCGCGCAACGCACGGGCAAGCATCGGCACGTCCGAGGCATCCATGTGGATCTCCGAACCCCAGGTGCCCAGGCGGCCCTCGACGACGAGCCCGCGGCCCTCGCGGCGCACGGCCGTGATCTCGAACGGCAGGTCGCCGATGGGCGAGCTGACCCTCATGCCGCCGCCCATGTGCACAGCAGCGATCGCACGTCGGCGGCCGCCTGCTCGCCGGCGGCCATCGCGGCCGCCGCCGTGGCCGGATCGGCGAGCGGCTGGGCGAAGATCGTCGCCGGCCCGTCCCACACGGCTCCATCCACGTTGCGAAGTGGCGCAAGACCGTGGGCGAGGACGACGGCGTCGCAGACGATCCGCTCGCCGCCCGCGCGCAGGCCCGTGACCCGGGGCGCACCCTCGATCGCCTCTGGGGCGAGCTGCTCGAGCACGCGCACACCGGCGGGCATCGCCCGCCGCAGCCCGTCGGGCGCGACGACGGTCACGTGCGCACCGGCCGCCGACAGCTCGTGCGCTGCCCGATGCGCCCAGTCACCGCCGCCGACGATGCAGGGCGCGCGGCCGACGAGCAGCCCGTTCTCGGCCAGGTGGCAGGCGACCGGCGCGGGCAGCACTCCGGCAGGCCGTGCGCCCGCGAGGCCGAGCTCGGCCCGCGTCAGCGGCCGGCTGCCGCCCGCGACGACCAGCGCGTCGGCCGCCACCCGCACGACCTCTCCGGGGCCCACGCCGACCAGCACGCCGCCGTCCCAGCGGATGGCCGTGACGCCGAGCCGCAGGCGCACTCCGCGCGCCTGCGCCAGGCGCGTCAGGCTGACCGTCTCGGGGGCGTGCCAGCCGTGGACGCCGCCCGTCACCGGGATGCGGTCGAGCACGTCGACGCGCATGTCGGCCGCGAGGTCGGCCGCGCAGGCGAGGCCGGTGAGCCCGGCGCCGACGACGACGGCCGTCACGCCCGCACCCCCAGCGTCGCCGCGGGCTCGCCGACGGCGATCTCCCACGGCTCGAGGCCCGTGTGGACCGAGTAGAGGAACGACACGCCCGCGAGGCATACCGAGCCCTGGCAGCGGCCGCCGGTGGCGCGCGTGCGCTTGCGTAGCGCGTCGAGCGATCTCGGCGGCACGTGCATGGCGCATGCTGCCGCGATCTCGGCGGCGGTCACCTGCTCGCATGCGCACACGACCTGGCCGTAGCGCGGGTCGCGCGCGAGCAGCGCGTCGGGGTCGGGGTGGCCGAGCAGCCGCGGCAGCTCGGGCAGGCGGTCGATCGCCCCCGGGTCGGCGTCGAGCACCGGCGCGCCCGCGGCGGCCAGCAGGTCGTGCACCCGCTCGGCCGTCGCGGGCGACGACGACACGCCGGTCGAGCGGATGCCCGCGGCGTGGATCAGGTTCGGGACGCTTCCGTCCGGGGCGACCCGGTAGACCGGATCGGAGGCGGGCCGGTTGGCTGCGAAGGTCTTGATGGCGAGCTCGCGGCGCACGGCCGGCACCAGCCGCTGGGCGGCGGCGAAGACCGCATCGAGCGTGACCGCATCCACCTCGCGGCTGCCGGGGTAGTCGCCGTCGACCGCGGTCGGGCCGAGCAGCAGCGAGGTGTTCGTGGTCGGGACGCAGTAGATGCCGCGCGTGACGGCGGTCGGCACGCCGCCGACGACCTTCCCGAACCGGCGCCCGAGCTCGCGATCGAGCAGCCAGTACTGGCCCTGGCGCGGCCACATCCGGAACTCGTCACCGCCCGCGAGCGCCGAGATCCGGCCCGCCTCGACTCCGGCCGCGTTCACGACGAACCGGGCCGCGATCGGGCCGCGCGGCGTCTGCACCTGGGCGATCCGGCCGTCAGGGTCGGACACGACGCCCGTGACCGGGCTCGACGTGCGCACATCGACGCCGTTTCGGGCCGCGAGCTCGGCGTAGCCGATCGTCAGGCGCAGCGAGTCGATGATGCCGTCGGCGGGGATGTGCACCGCGGCCCGGGCGGCGGGCGTCACGAGCGGCTCGAGCCGGCGGGCGGCGCCGCCCGAGATGATCTCGGCCTCGCAGCCGTTCTCGCGGGCCTGGTCGCGGACGTGCTCGAGCCCTCGCTCCTCGTCCTCGGTGATCGCGACGGCCAGCGTGCCGATCCGCCGCCACGGGGTGTCGAGCGACGCGCACAGCGTCTCCCAGCCGGGGCTCGACCGGGTGACGAGCTCGGCCTCGAGGGTGCCGGGCGTGCAGTCGGCGCCGCACGTCGCGATGCCGGTGTTGCCCTTCGACGCACCCTCGCCGACGTCGTGGGCGGCTTCGAGCAGCGCCACCCGCGCCGTCGTGAACGAGAGCCGGCGGGCGATCGCGCACCCCACCACCCCGCCGCCCACGATGACGATGTCGTATGCGTCGCGCATGGCGGGAGGTCTAGAGCACCGGGCGGTGGGAGTCAATTCAGGGAGCGTTGGGCCGGCGGGTGAGCCAGCGCCGCTGGGCGTGCCAGCGCTGGATCGTGCGCCGGCTGGGCGGCCGGGCGGGGCACGAACCGTACGTGAGCCGGACGGTGGACGTGACCTGGGCCGGCGTCGCGCCCGCCGCGTACTCGCCCTCGAGTTGCGCGCGCAGCTCGGGCCACGAGTAGCTGCCGGGGCGGGGGCGCGTGGGCGGCGGCTGCGTGAGGCGCTCGAGGTGCGCATCGAGGGCGCGGCCGCGCGCTGCCGTCAGGCAGTCGTTCGCCTTCCAGATCCCCATCAGCGTGCGCACGAAGTCCCTCCCGCCCCGCCGTGTCTGGAACTCCACAGCGGCGTGATCCTGGCAGAGCCACACCGACACACGGTGGGTCAGGTGCAGCCGCTGCGTCCGGCCCCGCGTGCGATCCACGCAGATCGCACACACCGGCTGCTTGGTCGGCACACCGCGGGCCTTGTACAACGTCGGTGGGACGATCCAGGGCATGTGAGGAGTGTGCCGGGTGGGGTGTCGCGTGTGGGTGTCGGGGTGTGGCGAGGGTGTCACGGAACTGCAAATGACACGTGTCATACGCGACAAGTGGCGTGTCCCCCGCACCGCCGCACCCCGCCCCCCGGACGGACGGTGCTCTCGCCCGAGTCCAAGCGTTTGGCGCTATACATCGGCGGGGCGCGAGGGCGGTTGCCCGAGCCGCGGTGTGGGAGCCCGGATCGTGCCCGCCGAACGACGGGAGTGATCGGGTGCGAATCGTTGTCATCAATCATGTGACGCTCGACGGGGTGATGCAGGGGCCGGGCCGTCCCGACGAAGACATCCGCGGTGGCTTCTCCCTTGGTGGTTGGGCGACGGCCGGCGCCGACGATCCGGCGATCATGGCCGCCGTCGGCGAGCGGATGACGCCACGGGGCGGCATGCTGCTCGGGCGTCGCAGCTACGACGACATGCTCGGCACATGGAACGAGCGGGGCGGCCCGTTCAAGGACGCGCTCAATGCCGCCACCAAGTTCGTAGCCTCCAGCAGCCACGACACCGAGCTGCGGTGGCCGAACTCGGCCCTCCTGAGCCGCGACGTCCCGGCCCGCGTCGCCGAGCTCAAGCGCCGTGACGGCGGCAATCTGGTGATCATGGGGAGCGGCCGGCTGATCAGCTCGCTCATGCCACACGGGCTGATCGACGAGTTCCTTCTCATGATCCATCCGCTCGTGCTCGGCTCTGGCCGGCGCCTGTTCGAGCACGACTCGCAGCGAATCGAGCTACGGCTCGCCGGGAGCACGGCGGCCGCGACAGGCGTGATCATCGCCACGTACGTGCCGCGCTAAAGAGTGGGGCGCGGCGTTGAGTGTGGACAGGTGTTCCATCGCCGTGTCCGAACGGTTAGTGCCCGAGGCTTGCGACGAAGGCCGTCATCGCGTGGACGACCAGCAGCGGCGCCGTGAGCGCCATCGCGGCACGCGAGCTGCGGCGTGCGAGCAGCGCTGCAGCGATCGCGGTGATGACGATGAATGCGATCCAGCGACCTGGAACGATGCAGGACATCCGCTGCAGGCTGCCTGCGTATTAGCTGGCGACGAGGGCGTGGCCGTGTTCTGCGAGGAGTGATCGAGCGCTGTCGGTGGGATAGGCGATGGATGTGACGTGTTGGGGTGGTCGGCGGCCGGAGTCGGTGGCTTCGTCTGAGTGCTCACAGCGGGCGATGTAGGCGAGGGCGTAGGCCAGGCTGGCGCGGGCGAGTCGCTGCTGCCGGTCGTCGAACTGGGCGCTTCGTGCGGCCTCGAACTCGGCGATGAACGCGAGCGCCTCCCCGATCGTCGGGTACTGGCGGGGGAGCTGGCGGCTCCAGTCAGTCGTGAAGTTGGCCGCCTGCTTGCCGGCCAACATCGGCTCGGGGAGAACACGCAGGCTGTCCCAGTCGTACACCGCGGAAACCCGGCCGGCGTCGTCGAAGCGCAGGTTCTGCACCCGCCAGTCGGTATGCCCGACGACGAGGTCGAGGGCGCGGCTCTCGTGCTGGACTCCCAGAGCTTGCTCGGCGATCCGGTCGATCCAGCGGGCGCCCTCGATGTCGGCGGCAAAGTCGAACCGAGGGTCGTGGGGGGTCGGCCACAACGTGCCGTCCAGGATCTCCCTCGGCCCAGAGCGAAGCTCAGCGATCTGCACCAGTGACCGGCCCACGGCAGCGAACCGTGCCAGCGCCCCCGCCATCGACGCCCGGATCGAGCTCGTGTGCGGGTCAGCCCAATGACCGTTGGCGAGCAACGTCTCGGCGGTACCAAGGCCGCTTCCGAGCGGGGCGGGGCCGGCGAGCGGCTGTGGTGCCGGCACTCCTGACGCGGCCAGGTGTCGCTGAGCGGTCTGCATCGCGTTCAGGTACGCCCGCGTGACGCTCGGCTTATGTGCCTTGACGGCGACTCGCCGACCATCGGCAAGCGCCAAGCCGAAGACCGCACCGACGCTCGCCGCAGCGAACAGCGACCTGTCCACGCCCGACCCGAGCTGTTCCCGGCAATACCCTTCCAGTGCGACCGCAAGCCGCCGTGGATCCGTCTCGCCGTCGAAGATGACGGAGACGACCGACGGCAGTGACCGCGCGCCGCCCAGCTGACTGACCAGGCTTGAAACGAGCTCCGTCGACGGCGATGCGGCGGGATCGTTCCCCGGCTCCATGACGTCACTGTAAAGGGCGCACCACAGTGGCCGTACCCCCTCGAACTCAACGACGCCTCACCCCACGGCGCGCGCCCGCTCCCGCTCGCGTTCGACCAGCACCCGGCGAAGCAGCTTACCGGATGCCGACTTGGGGATCTCGTCGATCAGCTCGAGGGCGCGGATGCGCTCGTGCGGCGCCACGCGGGCGGCGACGAACGTCATCAGCTCGTCGACGCCAATTGGCGCAGCGGGCGACGACGAACGCCTTGGGGATCTCGCCCGCGTCCTCGTCGGGGGCGGGGATCACGCAGGCGTCGGCGACGGCGGGGTGCTCGAGTAGCACCGCCTCGAGCATGGCGGGAGCGACCTGGTAGCCCTTGTATTTGATCAGCTCCTTCAGCCGGTCGACGATCCTCCAGCCCCGCTCGTCGTCGAACGTGGCGATGTCGCCGGTGTGCAGCCAGCCGTCCGCGTCGAGCGTGTGCCGCGTCGCGCGCTCGTCGGCCAGGTAGCCGCGCATCACCTGCGGGCCGCGGATCCACAGCTCGCCGGGCTGCCCCGGCTCGGCGTCGTCGCGCGTGCCGACCGCGACGATGCGCGCCTCGGTATTCGGGAGGAGCGTGCCGATCGAGCCGCCGATGTGCGGCTCCCAAAGCGGCGTCGCGTGTGTCACCGGGCTCGCCTCGGTCAGCCCGTAGCCCTGCTGGATGCGGGTGCCGACGCGGGCCGCGCACAGCTCCTCGATGGCCGCGTCGAGCGGCGCCGCACCGGAGTTCATCATCAGGATGCTCGAGAGGTCGTAGCGGTCGACGGCCGGATGCTTCGACAGGGCGACGACGATCGGCGGCGCCACGTAGGCGCGGGTGACGCGGTACTCGGCGACCATCTGCAGGAACTGCTCGAAGTCGAACCGCGGCAGCGTGACGATCGTGTTGCCGGCGCGCAGGGCGCAGTTCATGACCGCCGTCTGGCCGTAGATGTGGAAGAACGGCAGGATCCCGGCGAGCACCTCGCCCGGCTCGGTCGGCATGACGGTCGCGCTCTGGATGACGTTCGCGACCATGTTGCGGTGGGTCAGCATGACCCCCTTGGCGAGGCCGGTCGTCCCGCTCGAGTACGGCAGCGCCACGAGCGCCGTCGCCGGATCGAGCGCGGGCACCCAGAGCTCCTCCGGCGGCCCGAGCATGTCGGCGAGCGCGGTCGCGCCCGCGCCGCCGTCGAGCGCGAACACCTCCTCCACCCCCGCCTCGGCGGCCGCGGGAAGCGCGCGGTCGAGCATCGCCGAGACCGTGAACAGGAACCGCGCGCCCGAGCTGCGCAGCTGGTGGGCGATCTCGGCCTGCGTGTAGAGGCTGTTGACGGTCGTGATCGTCCCGCCCGCGAGGGCGATGCCGAAGTAGACCCCGGCGTACTCCGGCATGTTCGGCGCCAGGATCCCGACCACGTCGCCGGGTCGCAGGCCGCGCCTCTGCAGGCCGCTGCCGACGCCGCGCGCGAGCGCGTCGAGCCCCGCATAGGTGAGCGTGCGCCCGCTCGGGGCGTCGATCAGCGCCGGCCGGTCGCCGCGTGCGGCGGCGGCGGTGAGCACGAACTCGGCCAGGGACACGTCGGGGATCTCGACGGGCGGATGAGGGCTTTGGTAGATCACGCATCGCTCCTTTTCAGAAGGCGTCGTCCGGCATCGCCGTGATCGAGGTCTTTCCCGAGCGCACCGCCCGCGCGAGGGCGGCGGTCTCGGGCAGGATCCGGTCGGCGAAGAACCGGGCGGTGGCGAGCTTCGCCGTCGCGAAGGCGGCATCGCCCGTGGCGGGCTCGAGACAGGCTGCGGCCATCCGCAGCCACAGATCGCCGAAGGCGGTGAGTGCGAACAGGCGCAGGTAGTCGGTGGCCGCCGCGGCCGCCTGCTCGCGGTCGCGCCCGATCGCGCCGAGCCAGATCGTCGTCTCCTGCAGGTGCGTGAGCGCCTCGGCGACCGGCCCGGCCACGCCGGCGAGCTCGGCGGGCTGGGGCGCCGTCGCCCGCCCCACGGCGGGATGGAAGAAGCGCCGCAGCAGGCGGCCGTGGTGCAGCGGCAGCTTGCGCCCGACCAGGTCGAGCGCCTGGACGCCGTTCGTGCCCTCGTAGATCTGGCTGATGCGTGCGTCGCGCGCGAGCTGCTCGACGCCCGACTCGGTGATGTACCCCGCGCCGCCGTGGACGCCGATCGCGAGGTTCGCGGCCTCGAAGCCGTTGTCGGTGCACGCCGCCTTCACGATCGGGGTGAGCAGCGCGACCAGGTCGTCGGCCGCCTCGCGCCGGGACGCGTCGGGGTGGTGATGGGCGACGTCGAGCTCGACCGCGACCCACGTCGCGAGCGCGCGGCCGGCCTCGGTCAGCGCGCGCATGCGCAGGAGCGCCCGGCGCACATCGGGGTGGGCGATGATCGGATCCGCCCCCGCGCCGTTGCCGTGCGCGCGGCCGGGAGCGCGGCCCTGGAGGCGCCGTCGGGCATAGGCGACCGCCGTCTGATAGGCAACCTCGCCGATGCCGACGCCCTGGATGCCGACGCCGAGGCGAGCGCGGTTCATCATCGTGAACATCTGCGCCATGCCCGCATGCGGCGGGCCGACGAGCTCGCCGACGGCGTCCTCGAAGTGCAGCACGCAGGTGGCCGAGCCGCGGATGCCCATCTTGTGCTCGATCGAGCCGCAGGTGACGCCGTTCGGCTCGCCGCCGGGCCGCAGCTTGGGAACGACGAGGAGCGAGATCCCCGCGGTGCCCGCCGGTGCATCCGGCAGCCGGGCGAGCACCAGGTGGACGATCTGGTCGGTCAGGTCGTGCTCGCCGCCCGTGATGAACACCTTGGTGCCGTTCACTCGGTACGTGCCGTCGCCTGCCGGCTCGGCGGCCGTCCGCAGGAGGCCGAGATCGGTGCCGGCCTGCGGCTCGGTCAGGCACATCGTGCCGCTCCACTCGCCGCTTGCGAGGCGCGGCACATAGCGCTCGACCTGCTCGGCGGACGCATGGGCGGCGAGCGCCGACGCGGCCCCGGCGCTCAGGAGCGGATAGGTCGCGAAGGCCAGGTTGCCCGAGCAGGCCATCTCCTCGAAGGCGGCCTGGACGACGCCGGGAAGGCCCGCCCCGCCGCGCTCGGGCGAGACGCCGATCCCACTCCAGCCCCCGGCGACGAGCGCCTTATAGGCCTCGCGGAAGCCGTCGGGGGTACGGACGGCCCCGTCGCGATAGGTGCAGCCCTGCTCGTCGCCGACGCCGTTCAGCGGCAGCAGCACCTGCTCGCTGAAGCTGCCCGCCTCCTCCAGCACCGCCATCACCGTGTCGAGCGGCGCGTCGGCGAAGGGCGGGAGCGCCGCCACCACGCCGTCGTGGTCGAACACGTCGCGGAGCAGAAAGCGGAAGTCGGCGATCGGTGCGCGGTAGGTCAGCATGGTCAGTTGCGCAGCGGGCGGCCGGTCTCGAGGACGTGGGTCATCCGCTGGAGCGTTCGCTCTTCCCGGAACAGCGCCGACACGGCCTGCGCCTCGAGCGCCGACACGGCCGACTCGGGCACCGGCGTGGTCAGGTCGGCATCGCCGCCGGTGAGGACACCGGCGAGCACGCCGGCGAGGTGCAGGTCGTAGTCGGTCACGGCGTCCGATGCCCGGGCGAGCTGATGGGCCGAGAGCTCGAGCGTCGCCCGGCCGGAGCGCCCCGCGAGCGTCAGCAGGGCCGGCTCGGGCGGCGCGTAGCCGTCGGCGAGCTCGAGCGCGAACGCGCGGGCATCGCCGAGCAGGCGGTCGCGGTTGGGGGTGATGCGGTCGTGCGGGCGCAGGAAGCCGAGCTCTCGCGCCTCCTGCGCCGACGTGGACACCCGCGCCCGGGCGATCGTCTCGAACGCGTGCCGCGCCGGGGGCATCGGACCGTGCGCCGAAGCGGCGGCCGAGGCGCGCAGGAGCAGCTCGCGGCAGCCGCCCCAGCCGGGCACGAGCCCGGCGCCGAGCTCGACGAGGCCCATGAACGTGTCGGTGTGCGCCTGCACCGCCGCACAGTGCATCAGGAGCTCGCAGCCGCCGCCCAGGGCGCGGCCGGCGACGGCGCCCACCACCGGCACCGGCGAGAACTTGACCGCGGCGAACGCCCGCCGGCCGGCGTCGCCGAAGTCGGCCAGCCGCTCCCAGGCGGCGACGTTGGCCAGGCCGAGCACGTAGGCCAGGTTCGCGCCGACGCTGAAGTGCGGGCCCTCGTTCGTGATCACGAGGGCGCGGAAGTCGGCGGCGGCGATCTCGACCGCGCGCGCGATCATCGCCAGCATGTCCAGGTCGATGGCGCTCGCCCGGGAATGCAGCTCCAGGCAGGCGACGCCGTCGCCCGCGTCCCACACCGAAGCCGAGCCGTTGCCGTCGACCCGGTCGCGGCGCCAGGAGACGCTCACCGCCGCCGTATGCAGGATCGGCGCAGTCACCGCGATGCCGTCGGCCGCCAGGCGCTCGGCCACCCGGGCGGGGCCGATCTCGCCGATCAGTGCGAACGGCCCCCGCTCCCAGCCGTAGCCGCGCCGCATCGCCAGGTCGATCAGCTCGGGCCGCTCGGTCACCACCGGCACCATCGCCGCCGCGTAGGCGAGCGTGCGGCCGAGCACCGCCCAGGCGTACTCGCCCAGCGGCCCTGGCATCTCGACCAGCTCGCGCGCGGTGCGGGGCAGCCGCGGCGGCCGCGCGGCCGGGCGGTATTCGAGCGTCTCGAGGTCGATCGCAAGCCGCGTCGCGCCCTCGCGGGCGTAGAACCCTCGGCCGGCGCCCCGCCCCGTCGCGCCCATCGCGACCATCCGCCGCAGCAGCTCAGCATGATCGGGCACGGCCCGCCACGGGTCGTCGGCGGGCAGCAGACGGTCGAACGACGCGTTCACCTGCTCGTGCAGGCCGAGGCCGACGATGTCCATCAGCCCGAACACGCCGGTGCGGGGAATCCCGAGCGGCGCGCCCATCGCCGCGTCGGCCTCCTCGACGGTGAGGCCGCGGGCGAGCGCCTCGCCGATCGCGGTGCCGATCCAGTAGACGCCCAGCCGGTTGGCGATGAAGCCGGGCGTGTCGTTGCAGCGAACGACGGTCTTGCCCAACCGCAGGTCGCAGACGTCCTGCAGGGCATCCACCGCCTCCGGCCGAGCGCCGCCGGGGACGATCTCGAGCAGGCGCATGTAGCGCGGCGGGTTGAAGAAGTGGGTGATCACGAAGTCGCGTCCGAGCCCGGCCGGCGCATCTTCGAGCAGCGCCGCGAGCGGGATCGTCGAGGTGTTCGACGAGACGATCGACCCGGGCTTGCGCACCGCATCGAGGCGGCCGTAGAGCGATCGCTTCGCCTCGGCGTCCTCGACGATCGCCTCGACGATCCAGTCGGCGCCCGCGACCATGTCCAGGTCGTCGTCGAGGCTGCCGGCGCGGATCAGCCGGCCGGCAGCGGCCGAGACCAGCGGCGGCGGCGAGCGTTTGGGCAGCGCGGCGAGCGCCTTTGCGGCCGCGTCGCCCAGGTCGAGCATCACGACCGGCAACCCGGCGTTTGCCAGGTGCGCCGCGATCCCGGCCCCCATCGTGCCCGAGCCGATCACCGCCGCGCGCCCGATCGCGCTCACCCGACCGCCTCGAGCACGGTCGCGATGCCCTGGCCGCCGCCGATGCACTGCGTGGCGAGCGCGTAGCGGCCGCCCTCGCGACGCAGCACCTGCGCCGCCTTCCCGGTGATGCGCGCGCCGGTCGCGCCCAGCGGATGGCCGAGCGCGATCGCGCCGCCATCGACGTTCACGCGGTCGGGGTCGATGCCGAGCTCGCGCATGCACGCGATCGCCTGCGACGCGAACGCCTCGTTCAGCTCGACGACGTCGAGGTCACCCACGTCGATGCCCGCCCGCCGCACCGCCTTGCGGGTCGCCTCGATCGGGCCGATCCCCATCACCTCGGGATCGCAGCCCGACACCGCGATTGCGCGCACCCGTGCGAGCGGCTCGAGGCCGTGCGTACGGGCAAAGTCCTCGGAGGTGACGAGCACCGCGGCGGCGCCGTCGGTGAGCGGCGAGGACGTGCCGGCGGTGACGGTGCCGTCGCGCAGGAAGGCCGGCGCAAGCGCCGCCAGGCCCTCGGCGGTGGTGTCGGGCCGCAGGCAGCCGTCGGCGCCCACGCCGGCGACGGGCACGATCTCGTCGGCGAGCAGCCCGGCCGCGCGGGCGGCGGCCGCCTTGCGCTGGCTCTGCACGGCGAAGGCCTCCTGGTCGGCGCGCCTGACGCCGAACCGGGCGGCCACGTGCTCGGCCGTCTCGCCCATGCTGATGTAGACCTCGGGCTGCCGCTCGACGACGTCCGGGTTGTAGAGCGGGTTGTAGCCCCCCATGGGCACCCGGCTCATCGACTCGACCCCGGCGCAGACGTACGCCTCGCCGGCGCCCATCGCGATCGCTCCGGCCGCGGTGTGCACGGCCTGCATCGAGGAGCCGCACAGGCGGTTCACGGTCGCGCCCGCGACCGACCGCGGCAGGCCCGCGATCATCCCGGCGATGCGGCCGAGGTTCATGCCCTGCTCGGCCTCGGGGAACGCGCAGCCGAGCACGACGTCCTCGAGCGCCTCCGGGTCGACGCCGGTGCGCTCGACGAGGGCGGCGATGACGGCGCCGGCCAGGTCGTCGGGGCGCACCGAGGCCAGGCCGCCGCGGCGGGCGGGGTGGAACGGCGAGCGGGCGTAGCCCGCGATCACGACGGTCACAGCGTCTCCTCTCCGCCCCAAGTATGGCCCCTTTGGGCAGGCGTGAGGGTGGCAATGGTCGCAGCCTCTCCCACGGCCGGTATCTAACCATCTACTAGAGCCTTATAGACGTGATCGACCGGACGGCGGATCCTCGTCGCGGAGGCTATGGTGCCCGCAGACCCAACGAGGGAGAAGAGCATGGCAGTCTCGCGAGCAAACGCAGTCTGGGAAGGCGATCTGGCGGGCGGCAAGGGACGGGTCAGCGTCGCCAGCGGCGCCTTCCCCGAGCAGGCGGTCACGTGGGCCGCGCGCACGCACCGGCCCGACCCGAAGACGAGCCCGGAGGAACTGATCGCCGCCGCGCACGCCGCCTGCTACTCCATGGCGCTCTCGAACACCCTCGCCGAGGCGGGGCACGCGCCCGACCAGGTCTCGGTCGAGGCGAGCGCCCACCTCGACCCGCTGCCCGCCGGCGGCGTCGGCATAACCCGGATCGACCTCACCGTCACCGGCCGCGTGCCCGGCCTCGACCAGGCCGAGTTCGAGCGGATCGCGCAGGAGGGCGAGAAGGGCTGCCCCGTCTCCAATGCCCTGCGCGGCAACGTCGAGATCGGCCTCGCTGTAACGCTCGAGGGCTAGGCGAGACGGTATGAGCAACACCATGAAAGGACTCCTCAGCATGTTCATGCGCAAGCCAGGCACCATCCCCGAGGCCGACGCGGCGCTGCCCGGCCGCGACGAGCCCGCGTTCAGCGTGCCCGAGCGCCACGACGTGCTCGGCACACCGCTTCTGCCCCCCTATCCCGAGGGCATCGAGTACCTGTACGTCGGGATGGGGTGCTTCTGGGGCGCCGAGCGCATCTTCTGGCAGACCCCCGGCGTCTACACGACCGCCGTGGGCTACGCCGGCGGCACCACGCCGAACCCGACCTACCGCGAGGTGTGCTCCGGCATGACCGGCCACACCGAGGCGGTGCTCGTGGCCTACGATCCGGCCAAGGTCTCGACCGAGCAGATCCTGCGCACCTTCTGGGAGGGGCACGACCCGACCCAGGGCATGCGCCAGGGCAACGATCACGGCACCCAGTACCGCTCCGCGATCTACTGGCGCACGCCGGAGCAGCGCGACGCCGCGATCGCGACCCGCGACGCCTACACGGCGGCCCTCCGCCAGGCGCACCGCGGCGAGATCACGACCGAGGTCGCCGAGGCCGGCACGTTCTACCCGGCCGAGGACTATCACCAGCAGTACCTCGAGAAGAACCCGGGGGGCTACTGCGGCATCGGCGGCACCGGCGTCTCGTGCCCGATCGGCGTGGGGGTCAGCGCCTCGTAGCTGACCGGAGAACCGGGGACTGTCCCCCAGGGGACAGTCCCCATCTTGCCGCCGCGCTACATGTCCCCATAGAGGTCGATCCCGTGTGGCTCCTGGATCGTGTTGCCGCCGTCCACGACGAACACCTGGCCGGTGACATAGGCCGCCGCCTCCGCCGCGAGGAACACGGCCACGACGGCGGCCTCCTCGGGCGTGCCGGCGCGGCCAACCGGCGTCGAGCGGGCGGCGACGAGCTCGTTGTCGAGCGACGACGCGGTGTCGATCCAGCCGGGGGCGACCGAGTTCGCGGTGATGCCGCTTCGGCCGTAGTCGAGCGCGATCGAGCGCATCACGCCGTCCATCGCCCCCTTCGCAGCGCCGTAACCCGCCTGGCGCGGCGCCGTCACGATCGGCCCGGTGACCGACGAGATCATGACGATCCGCCCGTAGCCACGGCTGACCATCCCGGGCAGCACCGCCTGGGATGTGTGCACCGCGGTCATCAGGTTCACGTCGAGCTCGCGCCGCCACTGCGCCTCGGTCATGTCGGCGAACGCCTCATCGGGCGCGGGGATGCCGGTCTGGGCGATGCCGGCGGAGTTGATCAGCACGTCGACGCGCCCGTGGGCCTCGGCGGCGGCCGCGACGAGCGCGAACGCCTGGTCGCGCACGGTCAGGTCGGCGACGTGCGCGGTCGCCTCGGCGCCGAGCGCGCGCAGCTCGTCGGCGCGCGCCTGCACCCGATCGGTCGTCGCGGTCACCGCGACCGCGGCGCCGAGCCGCGCGAGCAGCCGTGCGCAGGCGTGGCCGATGCCGGACTCGCTGCCGCATCCGGTCACGAGCGCCACGCGGCCGGCGAAGTCGAAGGGGCTCTGGGTCACGTCGGTGCGATTGTAGGGCCGCGGACGTGAGATAACCGTCTCGACCTCCCACCCGGCAGAAGCGAGGATCCATGCCCTACTTCGACGCTCCCCTGGAGGGGCTGCGCACGTACCGCTCGGCGGTGACGGCCCCCGACGATCTGGACGACTACTGGCACGAGGCCATCGCCGAAGCCCGCGCGAAGGCGACATCGCCGGTCTTCGAGCCCCACCGCCCGGCCGTCTATCGCCGGATCCGCGTCTTCGACGTGACGTTCAGCGGAGCAGCCGGCGATCCCGTCCGCGCATGGTTCCTGTGTCCGGAGGGCGAGGGCCGGCTCCCCTGCCGGGTGACGTTCATCGGCTACGGAGGCGGCCGGGGGACCGCCGCCGAGCACACCCTCTACGCCGCCGCGGGCTACGCCGAGCTCGTGGTCGACTCGCGCGCACAGGGCGGCAGCTGGACGTCGGGCCACACCGGCGACCCGGGCGCCGCCTCAGCCCCGGGGCCCGAGGCGCCCGGCGTGATGACGCGCGGCATCCTCGACGCCCGCTCCTACTACTACCGGCGGCTCTACGTCGATGCGCTGCGCGGCGTCGAGACCGCGGCCGCCCACGAGCGCGTCGACCCACGCCGGATCGGGGTCGCCGGGTTCAGCCAGGGCGGTGCGCTCTCGCTCGCCACGGCGGCGCTCCTCCCCGACCGGATCAGGCTGTGCCAGGCGCACATGCCCTACATGTGCGACATCCCCCACGCCATCACGATCGCCGCCGAGCCGCCGTACACCGAGCTGGTCGAGTACCTCGCACAGCACGAGGAGCACGTCCCGCGGGTGCTCGACACGCTGCGCTACGTCGACAACGCCGTGCTGGCGCCGCGGATCCGGGCGTCGACGACCGTGAGCGTCGGCCTGATGGACGGCTGCTGCCCGCCGTCGACCGTCTTCGCCGCCTACAACGCGATCACGGCACCCAAGCGGATCCTCGAGTACCACTACAGCGGCCACGAGGTGCCCGGCCACCACACCGAGCGCGAGCTCGAGGAGTTCGTGAACGTGCTCGGCTGAGCCGTTCAGTGGTGGATCGGCTTGCCGTGCGAGTAGTAGCCCACGCCGACCATGTCGATGTCGGCTCGCCCCCACACCGTGACCGACGACGTGCACCGTGCTGCCGGTGGCGGTCGCCGTCCACCAGACGCCCGGGCCGCCGGAGATGAACGCCATCGGCCGCCCCATCACGGCGCCCTTGCTCTTGAAGGAGTAGTTCAGAGACCGCGCTCCTGCCGTGGGGGCAGCTGATGTGCAGCGATCCGGCCTGCGTACCGCTGCCGATCACGCAGCGGCCGGGCGTCCGCGAGGCCGTGGCGGCGCCGGTCTTCATCTGGGAGTTCCAGTATGTGCCGGCGAGCGCCGGGGGCGCCGCGACCAGAAGACCGGTCACAGCCAGCAGGATGATCCGTCGGAGCACGGTGTGCCGCCACCTTCGATCAGGGACAGAGCGTCAAGCTCACCATGGCATATTACAAACTTTGCCAGAACCCCAATTCGGGTGAATCTCGCCTCGTCACACGGTCCCGTCGAACCGGTCGTCCAGGTAGGCCTGCAGCGCGGCCGGGGTGCACCCGGCGCGCAGGTAGCGCGACCAGGCGCGGCTCTCGTGGCAGACGACGCCGAGCTCCCAGACGCAGAACGTGGGCCGGTGCGGGCCGTGCGCCGGCCACGGGCGGAACCCGGGGTCGCCGTCGCCGTCCTTCGCCCACACCGTCTCCCAGACCTCGTTCTGGTTTCGCCAGGTGCACAGGATGAGGAAGTGGAAGCCCTCGCCGCAGCGGTGCAGGATCACGAAGCCCGTCTCGCCCGCGATGCAGAGCGCCCCCGCCTCGGCGTCGGCCGCGAGCCGCGCATGCGCCAGCTCGCGGACCTGCGCCGGCACCGGCGCACCGGCCGGCGCCACCTCGTACCACTTGAGGTCGGCGCCGGCCAGGCGCAGGCCGTCGCCCGGGGTCGCGAGCTTGGCGCGGTGCAGGTAGCCGGGGGCGACGCCGACGACGACGCTCATCGATCGCCCTTCGCACGCGTGAGGTCCATGATCCAGTTGGTCTCCCACGCGTCGCCGCCGTCGTCCGAGAAGGCCTGCTCCCAGCGCGGAGTCGGCGTGGTCACGCCCGACCAGATGAACCGCACCAGGATCGGCTCGCCGAAGAAGGTGTCGGCGCCGTGGAACACGCCGGCGTCGCCGTCGAACCCGCCGACGACGGGCGGGTCGAGCAGGCCGGAGCGACGGCTGTCGGCCCAGTAGATCGACCAGCGCCGCGTCTCGGGATCGAAGAACCGGAGCGACATGCCGACGAACCCGCCGGCGTGGTCGGTGCGGAACTCGTCCTCGTTGCCGAGCCCGTCCAGGATCGGCCGCGCGTGCGCGGTGGCGGCGAACTCGACCCACTCGTCGCAGCCGGCCAGGCGCTCGCGCAGCCGGCGGTTGCGGACATTCCAGTCGCCGAACAAGAAATCGAAGTCGCTCTCGGTTCCCTGCAGCTGCATCGTCTCGTGCATGTCGCCTCCCCGGCTCGTCGTCGTCGTCTCGATCACGCTATCGCCGAAATAGGACAGATCCCGTCCGCTATCTGTGGTTGACTCCGTGCATGTCGACGCCCACCGGCCGCCTGCTCGAGCTGCTCGAGCTGCTGCAGTCCCGGCCCGCCGCGACGGGACGCGAGATCTCCGACCGGCTCGGCATCGACCGGCGCACCGTGCGCCGCGACATCGACGCCCTGCGCGCGCTCGGGATCCCGGTCGAGGGCCAGCGCGGCGTCGGCGGCGGGTACGCGATGCGGCCCGGCTTCCGGCTGCCGCCGCTCATGCTGAGCGACGACGAGGCGGTCGCCGTCGCCCTGGGTGTCGTCGCCGCGGGCCGGCTCGGCCTGTCGGGGTCGGCCGATTCGGCCGCGAGCGCGCTCGACAAGATCCACCGCGCGCTGCCCGATCCGCTGCGCCGGCGGGTGCAGTCGCTCGAGGCCACCCTCGACTTCACTGCCGCCGCCGCGGCGGCCGTGCCCGTGCCGGCCGACACGGCGCTCGTCCTGGCCGATGCGATCCGCCGCCGGCGCCGCGTGCGGGCCGGGTACCGCTCGTACTCGGGCGAGCGGACGCGGCGCGAGCTCTCGCCGTACGGGCTCGTCGTGCACTCCGGACGCTGGTATCTGGCCGCGCACGACCACGGCCGCAGCGACCTCCGCACGTTCCGCGTCGACCGCATGCGCCGGGTGACCGGGCTGGAGCTGCCCGGGCAGGCGGCGCCGGACGGCTTCGACGCGGTCGCACACGTGAGCACGTCGCTCGCGCGGGTGCCGTGGCCGTGGCAGGTCGAGGTCATGCTCGACCTGCCGCTCGACCAGGCCGCCCGGCGCCTGCCCGGAACGCTCGCCGAACTGGTCGACGCCGACGGCGCAACGCTCCTGCGCATGCGCGTCAGCTCGCTCGACTGGATGGCCACGGTGCTCGCTCGCCTGGACTGCCCGTTCACCATCCGCCAGCCGGACGAGCTGCGCGCGAGCGTCCGCGCGCTGGCCGGCCGGCTGGCGGAGTGGGCGTAGGCTCGCGGTCAGCGGGTCGTATGCGTGGTGCAGGGCGTCGGCGAGGTGCCCAGGTCGGCGACAGCCCGGTCGAGTCCGGCGAGCGCCTCGCGGCCGAGCGCGGGCATGCCCGTCTCGCGGGCGTAGTCGGCCAGCGTCGCCCACAGGTCGACGGCGAGCACGCGCGCCCGCAGCAGCCGGTCAGCGCCGACCGGCCCGTACTCGGCGTGGAACGCCTCGCGGCCCGCGGGCGTGAGGTACGCCCAGTAGAGCGGCAGGTCGATGGCCGGGTCGGCCCGGCAGACGTCGATCCAGTCGATCACGCCCGCAAGGCCGCCGTCGTCGCCGATCAGCAGGTGGCGCAGGTGCAGGTCGCCGTGCACGAGCGTGTACGTGTCCGGCTCGGGCAGCGCGCGCGCCTCGTCGAGCATGTCCGCGACCCCCGCCGGCGCCGCCCACAGCCCGATCTCGGCGAGCCGCTCGAGCCGCGCCTGCGCCCGGCCGGCGCGAAACGGCATGTCGGCCCGCCTGACCGGGTCGACCGGCAGCGGCCCGGCCGCGGGGGCGACGTCGCCGGGGTCGATGTCGTGCAGCGCGCGCAGGAACCGGCCGAGCGTGCGACCGTGCCCTGTTCGGTCGCGCTCCGGCGGCGCCGCATCGGCCAGCTCGCGTCCCGGCAGCAGCCGGAAGCCCGCCCACGGCCAGGCGAAGCGGTCGTCCGGGCGGCCCCGGTGCACCGCCAGGGGAACGGGCAGCGGCAGCCGCGGCGCCGCCAGCGGCAGCACCTCGATCTCGCGCACGAACCCCGCGATCACGACCTCCCGGCGGGGAAACCGGAACACCCATTCGCCGTCCACGAGCCACACGGTGCTGTCCCAGCCCTCGCCGAGCAGGCGCATCGGCGCGTTCCGCAGCTCGGGCGCGAGGTCGCCGACGAGCGCGCGGGCCAGCTCCTCGCCGACAACCATCTGAGGGCTCCACTCCGGCATCGGCCCGATACCGTAGCCGCGCGTGCAACGCTACGGGCGATGCGCCAGATCGTCCTCCTGCGCGGGATCAACCTCGGCCCGCACAACCGGATCGCGATGCCGGCGCTGCGCGAGCTCCTGACCGGCGCCGGCTATCGCGACGTGCAGACCTATGTCCAGAGTGGCAACATCGTCGTCGAGACGAGGAAGGCCGCGGCGACGGTCGCCGGCGAGTGCGCCCGCCTGATCGCCGACGGCTTCGGCCTCGACATCCCGGTCGTGACCCGCACCGCCGCCGAGCTCGCCGAGGTCGTGCGCCGAAACCCGCTCGGCGACGCGACCGCCGATCCGAAGCGCTATCAGGTCAGCTTCCTCTCGGCCGAGCCCGATCCGGCCGTGGTCGCCAAGGTGGCGGCGCTCGCGGTCGGCGACGAGCGCTTCGCGGCCGTCGGGCGCGAGCTCTACGCCTGGCACCCGGCCGGAATCGCGCGCTCGAAGCTCGCCGTCGCGGTGGCGGGAAAGGCGCTCGGCGTGACGGCGACCACGCGCAACTGGACGACCGTCGAGGCGCTGCTTGCGCTGGCGGCGCCGACCGACACTTGAGCGTGCAACAATCCGGTCGAATCACGTCCCGAGAGAGGAGCACCGGATGAGCGCACACACGATCGTCAACCTGATGTCGATCGAGGGCGGCGAGGCAGCGCGCGCCGCGGGGATCGAGGCGCACTTCGGCCGCAGCCACATCGGCTCCGAGCACCTCGGCGTCTCGTTGTTCACCTACCCGCCGGGCTATCGCCCCACGTCCGGCCATCACCACCGCGAGCAGGAGGAGGCCTACGTCGTGATCGGCGGCTCGGGCCAGGTCAAGCTCGACGACGAGGTGTTCGACATCTCCCAGTGGGACGTCGTCCGCGTCTCGCCCGAGGTTACGCGCGGCTTCCGCGCCGGGCCCGACGGGCTCGAGGTGATCGCCGTCGGCTCGGACCGCCCCGAGGGCGGCGACGGGTCGCTGGTCAAGGACTGGTGGCCGGAGTGAGCGCCGGCGCGGCCTCGGCGACGTAGACGACGTCGTCGGGGCCGCGCCGCACCGGGATCGCGACGGGGCGCACGCGGTCGAACCGCCGGTGCAGCCGGCCCTCGAAGTCGGCATCGGCCGCGGCCGCCCACACCGTCAGCCGCCCGCCGGGGCGCAGCCTGCCGTGCAGCCGGGCCAGCCCCTCGTCGGCGTAGAGCTCGGCATTTGCGGGGTGCACGAGCCAGCCCGGCCCGTTGTCGACGTCGAGGCAGATCGCGTCGAAGGCGCCCGGGAGCGTGCGCAGCGCGTCGCGCAGGTCGCAGACGCGCAGGTGCACGCGGGCGTCGTCGAGCCCGCGTCCGCGCTCGCCCAGGTGCGTCCTCGCCCACTCGACGACGGCGGGCTCGAGCTCGCAGACGACCACCTCGGTCACCGCCGGCTCGGCCAGCGCGGCGTCGAGCGACGTGCAGAGGCCCAGACCTCCGAGCAGCATCCGCACATTGGCCCGGCCCGCGACGGCCTCGCGCACGAGCGCCCGCTCCGAGCGGCCGTCGCGCGTATCCATCAGAAACGTGCCGTTTGCGATCACCTCGAAGTCGTCGCCGGCACGGCGCAGGACAAGCTCGCCGCGCGGCGTCTCGCGGCGGTCGAGAACCACCGGCCGTTCACCTCGCGCTCCGCCGTCCGGAACATCCACAGCCGCAGCGTATCGGTGCCGGAAAGTCATGCCTGGCGCCCATAACCGGTTGGGTATAGAGTGGCCCGCGGAGGCCATGAGGGAGGTGGGCCGAGGGGTTACGTCTGGCACGTGAGCAGCGATGGACCGCGCGCGCCGTCCGAGGCAGTGCGCGGCGGGATTGTTCTCTGCGTCCACGGAGGAATGATGAAACGATTAGTCGTCCTGGCCGTCACGGCCATCGCGGCGCTTGCCGGCCCGGCGGCCGCGGCACACGCGGACGAGTACGGCAACAGCCTGTGCCAGGAGCGTCCATACATGTGCGTCGACCCGTCGACGTCGATCGGCAAGAACGGGACGTACACCGGGCACGACGAGCCGTCGGTGATCTTCACCTCGAAGAAGCCCGGCACCGGCGGGAAGGATCTGACGTATTTCGTCACGCTGCCGAAGGATCCGCCGAAGAAGCCAAACCAGGCCGGCACCGGCGGCACCTGGAACTTCCAGCTGCGCGCGACCTACTGGCTCGGTCTGACGATGTGCGACTCGCAGTCGTCGCCGAACTACACGCACACCTGTAAGCCGAACAGCGACGGGAACGCGAAGTTCCGCAGCCTCAACCCGAACTCGAAGCACTACATCGGCAAGTCGCCGGGGAGCGCCTACATGGAGCTGCAGTTCTACGCTCCGGGCTGGGTGCCGCAGTTCGCCGGCTTCGGCTGCACCGCCACCAAGTGGTGCGCGAACATGACCATCGACAGCTACTCCGCGTCCGCCAACACGAACGCGCAGCAGAACGCCGACTGCCTGAACAACCACTTCCTCGTGGGCCCGGAGCCGATCAACTGGGCGTACCTGACCAGGAACGGCAAGCCGCAGGCCCCGGCGAACGCGCTGGCGCTCTCGGACGACCCGAACGAAACCGGCCTCAACCCCGATCCGAGCAAGGACCTGCTCATGAACGGCGGTGACAAGCTGCGCGTGCACATGCACGACACGGCGGCCGGCTACCGGGTCGACATCACCGACCTGACGACCCATCAGCACGGCTCGATGACGGCCAGCAAGGCCAACGGCTTCGGGCAGATCCTGTTCCAGCCCAACGCCACGACGTGCCACGAGCGGCCGTATGCGTTCCACCCGATGTACAACTCGGCCGTGAAGCGCGGCCCGACCTGGACGGCGCACACCTACAACGTCGCCGCCTCCGACGAGATCGGCCACTTCGAGTACTGCAACGCGATCGACCCGACCTCGGGCGACTGCACGCAGGCCGGCGCGGGCGACCCCGTCATCGACGCTGACGACGAGGCGTGCCTCGACGGAGCGCAGTTCGACGCGCTCGTACCCATCATCGGGTGCGTGCTCGACGACGGCGACTTCGACGGGCCCAGCTACCAGCACGACTGGCCGGGCTCGTTCGTGAACGCCAAGGCCGACGCCAAGGTGCACACGACGCCGTTCCGCTTCACCGTGCCGACGTCGCATGGCCGTCCGCTCGCCAACACCTCGTTCGAGGCCGACCTGGCCCGCATCGAGCGCGGCGAGCCCGGCAACCCGCCCACGCAGTGCGACGCCCTGACGGGCGCGAACTGCACGAACCCGCCGATCGGGGCGAAGTTCTACCCGATCTACACGCTCGCGAAGTCGGGCGGCAAGTGCTGGTTCCAGCAGGGCGACGTGCACATCCCGGGGACGTTCGACCGGTTCGGCGGGAGCTCGACGACCGAGTACGGTCATCTGCTCTTCGTCAACTACCCCGAGCCCGGATTCACCATCGGGCGCTTCGCCGAGGACTTCCACCGGGATCTCCACGGCAACCCCTGCAGCTCCTAGAACGACGCCCCCGGGGCGGCCTTCGGGCCGCCCCGGGCGGTCGGTTGTTCTAGGTTGCGGGGCATGACCGTGATTGCAGAGCTCCACCCGACGTCGGCGACCGACGCGCGCTTCGAGCAGGTGCACGAGGTGCTCGCCGCATGCCACGCCGAGACCGCCAGGCGCGAGCCGTACCGCACCGCCGCCGACACGCGCGCCTATCTGCGCCATCCGCCGGCGGGCGACGATCGGCGACAGTGGATCGGGCTGCTCGACGGGGTGGCCGCCGGCGTCGCCCAGCTGTCTTCGCTGCGGGGCTCCCAGGCCGGGTCCCTCCAGATCCACGTGCGGCCCGACGCACGCCGGCGAGGCATCGCGCGGTCGTTGCTCGAAGCGGTCATCGCCCACGCGCACGACGCCGGCCTGGAGTCACTGAGCGGCCACCACGCCACGCCCGCCGGAGAGCGATTGGCGGCCCGGGCGGGCTTCGTCGACGGTCGCCGATACGTGCGGTCAGCCCTCGACCTGGATGCGGCCCACCTCGTGTCGGAGCCGGTCACGGGGTATTCGCTGCGACGCTGGGAGGGCGCGGCTCCGAGCGAGCTGCTCGAGTCATACGCCGTCGTCCGCGAGGCGATCAACGACGAGCCGGGCTCGACCGACGACGACTGGGAGCCGTTCGACGCCGCCCGCGTGCGCGAGCTGGAGGCGGCGGTGACACGGCGCGGCAAGCAGATCCGCGTCACCGCGGCGCTCGATGCCGCCGGCGATGTGGCGGCCTTCACCGAGCTCCGGGTCGGGACTGAGGCCGGCCCGCTCGCGAGCATCGAGGACACCGCCGTGCTGCCCGCCCATCGCCGCCGCGGCCTGGGCCGATGGGTGAAGACGGACTCGCTCGCGTCCCTGCGAGCGGCGCGACCCGATGTCAGCCTGGTCGCGACCACCAACGCCGAGCAGAATGCCGCCATCCGCGCCGTCAATGCCACCCTGGGCTTCGAGGTCGAACGGATCTCGACTACCTGCGTGCTGCGCCTGCGCCGCCGTGCGGACGTGTAACGAGCGTTACCCACGGCCGGCATCGCCCGATGCGGATGCCCGGGCCGGCGCGGCCTAGCCTCGGTGACAGCAGTCCCATGCACCCGAGAAGGAGCTCAGCACATGAAGCGACATCGCAGCATCGGCACCGTCGTTCTGGTCGGCGCGGCCCTCGCCCTGACCGCCCCGGCGGCGCAGGCCCGGCCATTGGGGATCGTGTCCGCGGCGTCCTCGGTGGGCGCCGGCGTCGCGCCCGCCGCAACCGTGAACCTGCCGCCTGACCGGGTGGACGGGCTCGGCAGCCGCCGGCTGCCGACCGTGCCGACGCCGACGGTGGTCGTCCGCACGGCCGCGAAGGACTCGTTCAACTGGACGGACGCGGGCATCGGCGCCGCCTCCGGCCTCGGCGCCGGGCTGCTCGTGCTCGCCGCGACGGTGGCCCGCGGCCGCCGGCGTGAGCCGCTCTCGGCCTGACGCGAATCGCGCCGCCGGACGGGCCGGACGACCCCGTCCGGCGGTGCGAAACCGCGCGCGGGCGCTGTGGGAAGATCCCGCCGATGCGCGACATCGACCTGCTCGTCGTCGGCGACTGCAATCCCGATCTGGTCATGGCGGGGCGGCGGCTGCGACCGCGGTTCGGGCAGGGCGAGACGTGGGTCGAGCACGCCGAGCTCGTCGTCGGCGGCACGAGCTCGATCACCGCGTGCGGCGCGGCCCGGCTGGGACTGCGAACGGCGATGGCCGCCGTCGTCGGCGACGACGCCCTGGGCCGGTTCATGCTCGCCGAGCTCGTCGCGCGCGGGGTCGACACGAGCACGGCCGTCGTCGATGCGACCGCGCCGACGGGGATCTCGGCCGTGCTGGTCGAGCCGGGCGACAGGGCGACGCTGACGTTCCAGGGCACGATCGGCGCCCTGCGGCCGGAGATGGTCGCCGACGAGTTGCTGCGGCGGACGCGGCACGTCCACACGGGCGGGTGGTACCTGCAGGGCGCCGCGGCCGTCCTGCACGACATCCTGCGCCGGGCGCGGGCAGCCGGGGCGACGACGTCGCTCGACCCGGGCGCCGACCCCGACGACGTGTGGGACGGCGGCCTGCGGGCCGCGCTGCCCGAGATCGACCACCTGCTCCCGAACGCCGCCGAGGCGCGCGCGCTCACCGGCCTGCACGACGTCGAGGCGGCGGCACAGCGGCTGGCACATGACGGGACGACCGTCGTCGTCAAATGCGGCACCGACGGCGTGCTCGCCGTCGTCTCGGGCGCCACCCACCGCGCCCCGGCCCTCGCGGTCGACGTCGTCGACACGATCGGCGCCGGCGACAGCACCAACGCCGGCTGGCTCGCGGGCGTGCTCAACGGGTGGCCGCCCGACCGATCCGCCCGCCTGGCGGCCGTGTGCGGCTCGCTCTCCACCCGGGCCCGCGGCGGGACGCGCGCCCAGCCTGACCTCGAGCAGGCGCTGGCCCTGCTGTGATCGTCTGCCTCGCGGCCAACCCGTCCATCGACCGGCTGTTCGAGGTCGAGACGCTCACGGCCGGCGCCGTGCACCGGCCGCGCACGTTCACGCAGGTGGCGGGCGGCAAGGGCCTGAACGTCGCCCGGGCCGCCACGACCCTCGGCGCCGAGGTGCAGGTGGTGACGATCCTGGCCGGTCACGCGGGCCGCTGGCTCGAGGAGCAGCTCGAGCGCGCCGGGATCCCGGTGCAGGCGGTGTGGGTCGACGGCGAGTCACGCTCGTCGCTCTCGGTCGCCGATCGGGGGCGCGCCGACCTGACCGAGTTCTACGAGCACGGTGTTCCCGTCGGCGCCGAGGACTGGCACCGGTTCACCGCCGCCGCCTCGGTGCTCTCCTACGCGGCCACCTGGATGACCGTCTCGGGCTCGGTGCCTCACGGAGCGCCGGGCGACGGCTACCTGCGGCTCGAGTCGGCATGCGCGCTCGGCATGGACACGATCGCGCCGCGCCCGCCCGCCGCCGAGCTCGTGAAGCTGAACGCCGCCGAGGCGGCGCACGTGAGCGGGATCGACACGGAGTCGGCCGAGGGCGCGATCGCGGCCGCCCGGGCGCTCGCCGGGAGCGGCACCGGAGTCGTCACGCTCGGCGCGGCCGGTGCCGTCCTCGTGACTCCGGACGGCGCCGCGGTCCACGGGACGCTCGACGCGCCCGGCCGCTACCCGGTGGGGAGCGGCGACTCGTTCCTGGCCGGGCTCGTGGTCGCCCGTGCAGCCGGCGCGGGGTGGAACGACGCGCTCGCACTCGCGCTCGGGGCCGGCTCGGCGAACGCGGCGGTGCCGGGGGCGGCGTGCTTCGGCCGGTCCGATGCCGAGCGGCTGGCGCAGCGGGCCGTGGTCAGCCGCGTCTGATCGCGGCGCCCGTGGCGGCGTCGAACACGTACGCCGAGGCCCCGTCGAACGCGAGCCGCACGTGCTCGCCGGTCGCCGGCTGGGAGCCCGGTACGACCTTCGCGACGATCGTGCCGCCGTCGGCCGCCGCCACGGCCGTCGTCTGCTCCGCACCGGCGATCGCGCTGTGCACGATCACCTCGCTCCCCAGCGGTTCGACGATCCCCACAACCACGTCGAATCCGGGCCGCGGGTCCCCGGCGGGCGCCACGGAGAGCCGCTCGGGGCGCACGCCGAGGACGGCCTCGCCGTCGGCGGCGCCGGCACACGTGACCGACGCCGTCTCCGCGGTGAGCACGCCGCCACGGATGCGGCCGGGCACGAGATTCATCGGCGGACTGCCGATGAATCCGGCGACGAACAGGTTCGCCGGAGTGTCGTAGAGCTCCTGCGGCAGGCCGAGCTGCTGGATGCGGCCTTCCGCCATGACGGCGATGCGGTCGCCCAGGGTCATCGCCTCGACCTGGTCGTGGGTGACGTAGATCGACGTCGTCGGCACGAGGTGGTGGATGCGCTTGAGCTCAGCTCGCAGCTGCGTCCGCAGCTTCGCGTCGAGGTTGGAGAGCGGCTCGTCGAGCAGGAACGCCCGCGGGTGCCGGGCAAGTGCGCGCCCCATCGCCACGCGCTGGCGCTGCCCGCCCGAGAGCTGCGCCGGCTTGCGCTTGAGCAGGTCGCCGAGCTCGAGCAACTCGCTCACCTCGCGCACCCGGGCGTCGATCTGGGCCCGCGGCATCCGCCGCTGGCGCAGACCGAACCCGATGTTGCGCTCGACGCTCATGTGGGGGTAGAGGGCGTAGTTCTGGAACACCATCGCGATGTCGCGCCGGCCCGGCTGCTCGTCGTTCACGACCCGGTCGCCGATCACGATCTCGCCCGCGCTCGGCTTCTCGAGCCCTGCGACCATGCGCAGCGCCGTCGTCTTCCCGCAGCCCGACGGGCCGACCAGCACCATGAACTCGCCATCGGCGACCGACAGCGACAGGTCGTCCACGGCCACGACGTCGCCGAAGCGCTTGGTCACTCCCCTGAACTCGACGGTTGCCATCGCTAGCCCACTTAGCCTTTCAAGCCCGACGCGGCGATCGAGCGCACGAACGAGCGCTGGGTGAGCACGAACGCCGCCACCATCGGCGCGAGCGCGAGCATGTTGCCGGCCATCAGGATCGTCCACTGCGTCTGGTGGGCGCCCTGGAACGTCGAGAGCCCCACCTGCAGCGTCATGTGGCTCTCGGTGTTGATGGCCACGAGCGGCCACAGGAAGTCGTTCCACGTCCAGAGCAGCGTGATCAGCGCGAGCGTCGAGAGCGCGGGAGCGGACAGGGGCAGGACGATCCGAAGCAGGACGCCGAGGCGGTTGCAGCCGTCGATCCGGGCCGCCTCCTCGAGCTCGATCGGCAGCGTGCGGAAGAACTGGCGCAGCATGAAGATGCCAAATGCGCTCACGAGGTTCGGGGCGATCAGCGCGCCGATGTTGTCGATCAGCCCGAGGTGGCGGACGATCAGGAACGTGGGGATCAGCACCACCTGGAACGGCACCATCAGCGTTGCCAGGAGGACCACGAAGAGCACGTTCGACCCGATGAAGCGGATGCGGGTGAACGCGTACGCCGCCAGGGCGCAGAGCGCGACGTTCGAGATCACCACCACCGTGCAGACGATCACCGAGTTCAGATACCAGGCGCCGAAGGGCGCCGACTCCACGGCGTTTCGGTAGTTGTGCCAGTCGATGCCGGCCGGGACGAGCACCGGCGGGAAGCGCCGCGCCTCGTCGGGGGTCTCGATCGAGGTGATCGCCATCCAGATCAGCGGCGACGCCATGATGAGCGCCACGGGGGCGAGGAACAGGTGCCGCGGGCTGATCCGGCGCAGGATCATGACGTGTAGTGCACCGCGCGCCGGCTGACCAGCAGCTGGATCACCGTCACGACCAGGATGGCCACGAAGAGCACGTAGGCGATCGCGGCCGCGTAGCCGGCCTCGAAGTACTGGAACGCCTGCTCCCACAGGTAGTAGACGACCACCGTCGTCGACTCGAGCGGGCCGCCGCGGGTGGTGTTGTAGATCTCGTCGAAGAGCTGCAGCGCGTTGATCGTCGACCACACGACCAGGAACAGCGTCGCCGGCCCGAGCAGCGGCACCACCACCGAGCGGAACGTCGCCCAGCGCGAGGCGCCGTCGATCGCCGCCGCCTCGAGCAGCTCGCCCGGGATCCCCTGCAGCGCCGCGAGGTAGATGATGACATCAAAGCCGATCCACCCCCACACCGTCATCGCGACGATCCCGTAGAGCGCCTGATCGGGGTCGTGGAAGAAGCCCTGCGACGAGATCCCGAGCTCGTTCAACAGCCAGTTCGCGATCCCGTAGGTGGGGTCGAACACCCAGTTGAAGACGATCGCCGTGGCGACGGTCGAGACGGCGACGGGGATGAACACCGCGGTGCGGTAGATCGAGATGAAGCGGATGCGCGCGTTCAGCGCCATCGCCACCGCCAGCGCGAGCCCGATCGAGATCGGGACGAACAGCAGCGTGTACTCGATCGTGTTGTGGATCGACTTTCGGAACACCGGGTCGTGCCGCAGGGCCCGGTAGTTCGACAGTCCCACCCAGTGCGGCGCCGAGAGCAGATCGTTGTGCTGGAACGAGAGCACGGCCGACCAGCCGATCGGCACCAGGCCGAAGACGACCAGCAGGATGGTCGCGGGGGCGACGAACAGCCACCCGCTGACATGGTCTGACCGCAGCAGTCGCCGCATACCGGCGAACGCTACGGCGCGGCCAGGATCGAGTTCACCTGGGCCGCGGCCTGCTGAAGCGCCTGCTGCGGCTGGGCCTTCCCGAGCAGCACGGCCTGCACCGCCTGCCCGAGCGCCGTCGAGATCTTCGGGTAGAGCGGCGTCACCGGCCGCACCTGAAGCGCGTTGCTCAGGTTCTTCACGAACGTCGCGTCGCCGGGATATTTGTTGATGTACTGCTGGTAGCCGGGCAGCTTCAGCACCGACTGGCGGATCGGCAGGTCACCGGTCTTGGTCGACCACTCCAGGCTCTGCTGCGCGCTCGTGAACCACGAGATGAACGTGAAGGCCGCCTTCGAACGGGCCGAGCCGTTGTTGAAGAGCACCCAGTTGTCGGGGCCCGAGATCGTCTGGTGGTTCAGGTCGCCCGGCAGGATCTGGACGCCGAAGTCGACGTTCGGGAACTGGGACAGGTCCCACGGCCCCGTGAAGAGCATGCCGATGTGGCCCCCGTTGAACAGGCTGGCGTAGAGGTCGTTGCCGCTGTCGAGGTAGACCGAGTGGTCCTGCGCGGCCATCTGCTGCAGGAGCGTGAGCGCCTGCACGCCGGCCGGCGAGTCGAACGCCGCGTGCTTCCCGTCTGACGAGAGGACCTCGCCGCCCGCCTGCCAGAGGAGCGCCTCGAAGCGCCACACCGTGTCCTCGCTGCCGTCGTTCACGTAGGCCCAGCCGAACTGTTTCTTGGACGCATCGGTCAGCCTGGCGGCGGCCGAGCGCAGGTCCTGCCATGTCCAGCTCGCGGTCGGGAACGGGATCCCGGCCTGGCGGAAGAGCTTCTTGTTGTAGACCAGGGCGAGGTTATCGACGAGCGCGGGGATGCCGACGATCTTGCCGTTCACCGTCGCCACCTTCTGCTCGGACGGCCAGAAGTCACTCCAGTGGAACGACGGGTCGGCCTTGATCATGTCGTTCAGCACGAGCGTCTTGGGGCTCTGGGCGATGTTCGCCGCCCACGACCCGTACAGGTAGGCGATGTCGGGCGGCTTGCCGCCCGCGATGGCCGCGAGCACCTTCTGCAGGGCATAGTCGGAGTTGCCGTAGAACTGGGCGGTGACGTGGATCTTGGGGTGGCCCGCGTTGAACTGGGCGACCATCGCCTTCATGGCCTTGCCCTCGGTGTCGACGTAGCCGTGCCAGAGCACGATGTTCGTGACGCCTCCTGACGAGGAGGACGACGACGAGCCCCCGCAGCCGGCGGCGGCGATCGCCAGGCACGACAGGAGGGCGACGACGAAGAGCTTGCGCACGGGTCTCATGGCAGCACCACCGATCGGGTCAGGCTGTGGGGGTGGTCGGGGTCGAGATCGCGGTCGCGGGCAAGGGCGACCGCGACGCGCTGGGCGAGGACGAGCGAGGCGAGCGGGGGCAGGCCGTTGGCGGCGACGGTCGAGCCCGCCTGGGCGGCCGCCTCGAGCACGCCGGCGTCAACGGCGCCCATCGGCCAGACGAGCGTCTCGGCCGCGTTCGCGCTGATCGGGCCGTGGCGGTACTCCATCGCCGGGTAGGCCTCGGCCCATACGCCGGCCGCCTCCCGCAGCTTCAAGGCCGCCTCGTTGGCGAGGCCGACCGTCCAGCCCGCGCCGAGGAAGGCGAACCGCCCGTGGCCGGTCAGGTCGGGGACGTCCTGGGCGAGGGCCCGCTCGGCGGCCTCGGCCTCTGCCTCGACCGGGATGCCGACGCCGGCCAGGAGCAGGACGAGCGCCGTCGTCGCAAAGCGGGTCTGGACGACCGACTCCTCGTCGGCGTAGCCGAGCACGATCGCGGCGTCGGCCCGCTCGGCGCAGGGCGAGCCGGCGACCCCGGTGATCACCACTCGCAGCGTCCCGGAAGGTGCCGCGTCGAGCACGCGCACCACCTCGCTGGTCGTCCCCGACCGCGAGATCGCGACCAGGCGGTCGTAGTGGCGGCCGGCGGGCAGCTCCGAGGCGGGGTACGCGTCGGTCTCGCCGGCGCCGGCCGCCTCGCGGGCGGCGGCATAGGCCTGGGCCATGTGCAGCGACGTGCCGCACCCGACCGCCACGACCCGCTCGCCGGCGTGCGGAAGCGCGGATGCGTGGTCTCCCGCAAGCTTTGCCGCGCGCCGCCAATTCGACGGCTGCGTGAGGATTTCGCGCTCGATTGCGCTCATGTTGGGCCACTATATTGCACAAACGCGCACGGGACAACGGATTCCGTCGGGTCGGCGGATAGACTTGCGCACATGCGTCAGGCCGACAGGCTGAGCAGCGTCCTCGAGCGCCTGTCGGGCGACGGCAGCGTCGGCGTCGGCGACCTGGCATCCGACCTCGGGGTCTCGGCCGCGACGATCCGGCGCGACCTGCGCCTGCTGGAGGATCAGCACCTGCTCACGCGCACGCACGGCGGCGCGGTCGCGCACGGCGTCCTCTACGAGCTGCCTCTGCGCTATCGCAGCGCACGGCACGGCGAGGAGAAGCTGCGCATCGCCCGCGAGGCCGCGACCCGGGTTTCCGAGGGCACCGCGATCGGTCTCACGGGCGGGACCACCACGACCGAGGTGGCCCGCGCCCTGGTCGCCACCCCACGGCTCACCGTCGTCACGAACTCGCTCAACATCGCCTCCGAGCTGGCCGTGCGCCCGAACCTGAAGCTCGTCGTCACCGGCGGGGTGGCGCGGGCCGAGTCGTACGAGCTGGTCGGCCCGCTGGCCGAGACCGCGCTCGCCGGCCTGAACCTCGACCTCGTCCTCATCGGCGTGGACGGCATCTCGGCCCGCGCAGGCCTGACGACGCACCACGAGATCGAGGCCCACACCAACCGTGCCCTGATCGACCGCGCCTCGACGGTGATCGTGGTCGCCGACAGCTCGAAGCTGGGCGTCGTCGCCTTCGCCCAGATCTGCCCGCTGGAGCGCGCCACCGAGGTCATCACCGACGCCGGCGCCGCCCCCGCTGCGATCCGCGAGCTGACCGGCGAGGGCGTCCGCGTGACCGTGGTGTAGGGATGGGGACTGTCCCCTCGGGGACAGTCGCCGCTTCTCAGGCAAACGCCGTGGCGCCGCCTTTGGGGACTGTCCCCGAGGGGACAGTCCCCGCTTCTCGGCCGCTAGCGCCTGATCCCCTCCGGCAGGGCGTCGCCGTGCGCGGCGATCAGCTCCTCCACCACCGTGTGGATCGCGTCGGGCGAAAGCGAGGCGGCCGCCGCCGGGTCGAGCAGCGCCGCATGGTGCACGTGGGCGCGGCTGCCCTCGAGGGCGGCCCGCACCGTCAGCTCGCACACGTTCAGGAACGTGCGGTTCAGGGCGGCGAGCTGCGGCGGCAGTGCGCCGACGACGGTCGGCTGCACGCCGTTTCGGTCGACCAGGCACGGCACCTCGACGCAGGCGCCGTCGGGCAGGTTCGGGATCAGGCCGTCGTTGCGGACGTTGCCGTAGATCACGCGCTCCTGGCCGGTCAGGATCGAGTGGATGATCAGCGAGGCGTACTCCTGGCTGCGCTCGATCTCGATCTCCTCGCCGGCGTCGAGCTGGCGCCGCATCTCGGCGTAGAGCTCGAGGTTCTCCTCGCTGCGGGCGATGTACTCGCCGACCGGGATGCGGAAGCGCTCGATCGCCTCGTCGCTGTGCGTGAACCAGGGCAGGTACTCGGCGGAGTGCTCGCTCGACTCGGTGGGGAAGTAGCCCAGCCGCCTGTACAGCTCGACGCGCACGCGCCGGCGCAGCTCGGGGTCATCCGCGATGCGGCGGTCGAGCAGCGGGTAGAGGCTCTCCCCCGCCCGCTCGAAGCGCAGGATGAAGGCCTGGTGGTTCACGCCCGCGCCCAGGAACGACACCTCCTCGAACGGCACCCCGACGAGCTCGCACAGGTCGTGCGTCGTGTTCTGCACCGAGTGGCACAGGCCGACGATCCGCTCGACCGGACTGCCCGCATAGGTGGCCCAGCACAGCATCGCCATCGGGTTCGTGTAGTTCAGGAGCCACGCGCCCGGCGCGAGCTCGGCCATGTCGCGGCCGATGTCGAGCATCACCGGGATCGTGCGCAGCGCCCGGAAGATGCCGCCGATCCCGAGCGTGTCTCCGATCGTCTGGCGCAGGCCGTGCGCTGCCGGGATCTCGAAGTCGAGCAGCGTCGCGGCGTGGCCGCCGACCTGGATCATGTTGATGACGTGGTCGCAGCCGTCGATGGCGCGGCGGCGATCGAGGTGCGTCTCGATCCGGGGCGTCGCGCCCAGGGTACGGGCCGTGTAGGCGGCCATCGCCTCGGCCACCGCCAGCCGCTCGGGGTCGATGTCGTGCAGGGCGATCTCGACATCGTGCAGCTCGGGGAACGACAGGATGTCGCCGAGCAGGTTCTTCGTGAACTCGACGCTGCCCGCGCCGATGAATGCGATCCGTGGCATGATTGAGAGTGTTCCACATCGGCCCGAAGCGAGCAAGAGTGTTCACGACATCCGAGCAGCGCGCGATCCAGCAGCTCTCCACGCCGGCGGGGGCGCTCGCCGTCGTCGCCGCCGATCAGCGCGCGAGCCTGCGGGCGATGTTCGAGCGGTCCGGCCAGGACGGCAGCCTCGACGGCCTGCGCGACTTCAAGCGCGCGCTCGTCGCGGCGCTCGGGCCGGGGGCAAGCGCGCTCCTGCTCGATCCTGAGATCGCCCTCCCCGATGTGATCCACCGCGGCCTCGTGCCGCGCGATGTCGGCCTGCTCGTGTCGGTCGAGATCAGCGGGGCGCAGCGCGACGGCGAGCTGCACACCACCCGGCTGATCCCCGGGTTCGGCGCGGCCGGCGTGCGCCGGATGGGAGGCACGGCCGCAAAGCTGCTCGTGCGCCTGCGGCCCGACCGCGAGGACGCCTCGGGGCAGAACGCCGAGACCGTGCGCGCGGTCGTGGATGACTGCGCCGCACACGACCTGCTCGCGGTCGTCGAGGGCCTCGTCCCGCCGCTGCAGGGCGAGCCCGACGAGCGGTTCCGACGCCTGCGGCCCGACCTGATCCGCGAGTGCGCCGTGCTGCTTGCGGAATGCGGCGCCAAGTATCTGAAGCTCGAGTACCCCGGAAGCGAGGAGGCGTGCCGGGCGATCTCGAGCGCCGTCGACGTGCCCTGGGCCCTGCTCTCGGCGGGCGTCGACCACGACACCTACGTCGGCCAGCTGCGGGCGGCGCGGGCGGGCGGCGCGTCCGGCTTCATCGCCGGCCGCTCGATCTGGAAGGACGCGGTCGGCCTGCCGGCGGCCGAGCGCGACGCATTTCTGACCGGCGAGGGACGGCGGCGGCTCGACGAGTTGCTGGAATTGCTCTAGAGGGGAGCGTTCGCATGCGTGCACACCGACCGGCAGCCCTGGCGATCCTCGTGGTCGCCGCATCCTGGGTGCCCGGCACCGCCTATTCGGCGACGGCCGCGGCGCGCGCCATCCCCGCCCCGGTCGGGACGGGCACGCTGCGCATCGGCGGGCAGATGCGCGACGGCGGCGCGCTGACCGCCGAGGGCGTGCGCTGGCGGGCCGGCCGGCTGCCGCACGGCGACCGCCTGCTGAGCTTCGAGGTGGCCTACACCTGGCAGACGTGCGCCGGCGGGACGTGCCGTGCCGCGGCCGACAGCAGCGCCACGCCCTTCGCCGCCCGTCGCTACGTCGCCGGACACGCCGACACGGGTCGCAGGCTGCGCCTGACCGAGACCGCGACCGAGGTCGTCGAGACCGACCCGGCGACGTTTGCGTTCTCGGTGGCACACGCGACGCGCACGCTGCTCGCAACGGCACCCGTGCGCCCGTTCCCGGCCGGCAGGGCGCCGTGGAGCGCGTTCGTGAACGGCACGCCCGAGCACCGCACGGCGTCCGACGAGGAGTGGTTCCAGGTCGCGCCGGCCCACTACTCGACGGCATCCGGCGTGCCCACCGTCAGCTATCGCATCGACCGGCGTGCCTGGCAGCCGCTGCCCGCGACGCGCTTCATCGACACCGGCCTGCTGCGCCGCGGCCCGCATCGGGTCGTGGTGCGCACGGCGGACGCCGCCGGCACCACCCTGCGTGCCTTCCGGTGGCGCGTCGTGCGGCTGCCCGCGCCGCTGCCCTGCGTGCCCCGAAACGGACGGGCGTGCTGGTATCCGCCCCACCTCGACCGCACCGGCCGGCCGATGCGGTGGGACTGGCAGATCGGCCGCGTCACCCCGCTCGAGCGCTCCGGGTCGGCCGCCGTCGACATCTACGACATCGACGGTTTCCTGACGACGCCCGCCGAGGTGCGCACGCTGCGCACGCACTGGCCCGCCGCCACGCTCTCCCATCCCAAGGCGGTCTGCTATCTCGACCTGGCGTGGGAGGACTACCGCCCCGACGGCAGCACGCCCGCCCGCGGCGGCCGCTTCCCGGCCGCGACGCTCGGCAACGTCTACTTCGGCTACCCGCAGGAGCGGTGGCTCGACTTCCGCCGGCTCGACGCCCTCAAGCCGATGCTGCGCGCACGGATCGCGATGTGCGCCCACAAGGGCTTTGACGCCGTCGAGCTCGACGACATCGACAGCTTCGACCCGCCGTCAGAGACGGGCTTCCGGCTCACTCCCGGCGATGCGCAGAACTTCCTCGCCTATGCCATGAACCTCGTCCACCGCGACGGGATGACGGTGCTCTGGAAGAACTCGCCGCTGCTCAGCTGGTGGGGCCGGCGCTACTCCGACGGCGCCGTCGTCGAGGAGTGCTACACCTTCAGCCCGTGCTTCTCAGCCGGCGCGGTGGGGAGCACGCAGTACGGGTTCACCTGCACGGCGGTCACGGGCGCGAAGCCGTGCGGCTGGGACGACTTCACGACCGATGTGACCCGCCGCCAGCCCACCGGCAAGTGGGTGGGCGAGGTCGAGTACGCCGAGGACGGCTACGTGTGCGCCCCGGGGAAGGCGTGCACCGGCCCGCACCGGTTCTCGGCCTACTGCACGGCGATCGAGTCGCCGCCGTACGGGTTCTCGGCGATGCGCATGGACGTCGACCTGGACGGGCGGCTGTTCCAGCCCTGTGCGTAAGGCGAAGGGGACTGTCCCCCTGGGGACAGTCCCCGCTTACAGCCAGCCGATGCGGCGAAAATAGCGGTACAGCGAGACGCACACGATCAGCATGAGCGCGACCGCGTACACGTAGCCGAACCTCCAGCGAAGCTCCGGCATCTCGCGGAAGTTCATCCCGTACACGCCGACGATCAGGGTCGGGGCGGCGAAGATGGCGGCCCACGCCGAGATGCGGCGCATGTCCTCGTTCTGACGCACGCCGACCTGGGTGAGATTCGCTGCGAGCACGCTGGTCAGGAGATCGCGATCGGTCTCGACGCGCTGGATCACGCGCAGCAAGTGGTCGTGGACGTCTCGGAAGTACGGGCGGATGTCCTCGTGGATCAGCGAGTGGCGGCCGACGGCCAGGCGGTCGAGCGGCTCGGCCAGCGGCGCGACGGCCGCATTGAGCTCGAGCACCTCGCGCTTCAGCTCGTAGATCCGCTCCGCGGGGTTCGTGGGATCGGCCGAGAAGACCTCGCGCTCGACCTCCTCGATGTCGCGGTCGAGCGCGTTTGTGACCGGCGCGTAGTCGTCGACGATCCGGTCGACGATCGCATACAGCGCCGCTCCGGGACCGCAGCGCAGCACCTCGGGGCGGGCCTCGGTCCACAGGCGCGCCTCGTGGAGCGCCGCCTCGCCGTGGCGGACCGTGATGATGAAATCGGCGCCGAGGAAGATCAACACCTCGCCGAACTCCACGCTCTCGTCCGCCTCGACGTAGCGGGCGGGCTTCAGGACGATGAACAGGGACTCGTCGTAGACCTCGAGCTTCGGCCGCTGGTGGGCCGAGATCGCGTCCTCGATGGCGAGGTCGTGCAGTGCGAACTCCTGACGGACGGCCTCGAACTCCTCGCTCGTCGGCTCGTACAGCCCGATCCAGACGAAGGCGTCGGCGCTCCGGCTCGCCTCGACCGCGCCCGCGAGCTCGAGCTCGCCGACCCTGCGGCAGCCCTCCTCGTAGACGGCGCAGTCGACGATCACCGGCGCATTATCACGCACTCCCGGGGCGCATCGTCAGCGACGAGGCGGCGGCATGGATGCGCGGCGCGCGCCGAGCGCGGCGATCAGCGGCTCGCGCACCGCCGGGTCGCAGAACTCGGTCTCGAGCGCACGCTTGGCCGCGTCCGGGTCGGCGCCGGCCGGGTGGTCGTCGCCCGGCCCGCAGGCGAGCGGCATCGACGAGATGCCGTTCCACGGCGGTGCTCCGGGGAAGGTGACGTCCAGGACGACGCGCGTGCCGCCCACGATCGCCGTCACGTAGCGGTGCACGTCGACCACACCCTCGGCCGGCACCACCGCCGCGACGGCGTCGCCGTGCAGCGTGCGGGCGTCGTCCGCGGCCAGGCGGTAGACGCGGTGCACGATCCGCGGCGTCGTCTCGGGGAAGCGGCGCTGGAGCTCGCCGGCCAGATACAGGTGCTTGGTCGAGCAGGTACCCCGGCCCTCGCGCAGCATCCCGGCGACGCTGCGGTCGGACGGCCGCCCGTATGGAAGCTGCCGTACCGACTCCACCAGCTCGACGAGCACCAGCCTCCTGGTCACGGACGTCACCTCTCGTCGCGCCCGCGGCGGCGCAGACCCTCGATCCGGCGCCGGTCGAGCTTGGTCGGGCGCGAACCGCCGGGGCCGGCGCCCGCGGGATAGAGCGCGCGCCACTCGGCAGCCTGCCGCTCGCGCTGAACCACCGACTCCGCGGTCTCCTGGTAGAGCGTCGCCGCCACGCGCGCCGAGCCGCGCTTCTCGGCCACGGCGCGAACGACGACGGTCCACGTCGTCTCGCCGGCGCGCACCTCGACGACGTCGCCGGGGCCGACGACACGCGCCGGCTTCACGCGCTCGGAGTTCACCTTCACCCGACCGCCGGCGACGGCCTCGGTCGCAAGGCCGCGGGTCTTCCAGAAGCGGGCGGCCCACAGCCACCGATCGATCCGGACGCGCTCCGTCACAGCCCGTAATGGTCGCAGACGCGGGCCGCGCATGGCCGACCAGCGCGCGCCCCTGCGACCACCGTCACACCTCCACGCGCGCGGGGATGTGGAATCAACCATCTAGCATGGAGGAATGGCGCTCTCCGACACGCGGGCCGCGTTCGCGGAGGCGGCGGCGAGCGACGGGATCGTGCTTGGTCCGACCACGTTCGACTGGCTAAGCGAGCAGGGGCACATCGGCCTCGAGCGGGTGGCCCGGGCCCGGCGCGACCCCGCCATCGTCGCCCCGGTGATCGCCGCGCTCGAGGTGCTCGCGGCGGTCTGCGCGCGCCTGCGGGGCGACGTCGCCGTGCTGCACGCGGCCCGCGAGAACCTGCTGCTTCCGGTCGACCTGGTGCACGCGCCGACCGGCACGGTGATCGAGGTCGACGATCCCGCGCACTTCACCTCGGCGCGGCTCGCGGCGCTCGATCTCTACCCGGCAACCGTCCCGGTCGGCTTTGACGTCGACGCGCACCGCGCGCTCTGCCGCGAGTGGAGCGCGCGCACCGACGGCCTCAAGCGCGGGCTGGCCGCAAAGGCGTTCGGCTTCGGCGGCGTCCCGCGCGAGCGCGCCTACCACGACTCGCTGCGCGACCTGGCGACGCCCGCGATGGGCCACCCACCGCTCATCCGCATCGCCGCCGCTGGACGGCGACGGCGCCGCCGCCTACGCCCGGCATCGCGACGCGCTGCGCCGGCTCGCGCCGGGCTGATCAGGCGCGCCGGCGGCGGCCGGGGTCGTGCTCGTCGGTCGCCGAGACGTTGACGGTGCGGCAGACGCCGCAGCGCACGCGAACGCGGTAGGTCATGTACTCGCCGTCCATCGCCTCGGCGAGCACGTTGCCGCAGGTGCCGCAGACGTAGTCGTCCGGCCCGTTGCCGCGGAACACCGGCCGGCCGGGATCGTCCTGGACGGCGGTGCCGCCGTCCTTCGGCACCTCACCCGGCCGCACCGCGCGCATCGCGATCGTCGCCATCGGCGGGCCGCCGTCAGAGCGCGCCGAGCTTGCCGGCGAAGTCCTTCACGAGCGCGTCGAGCACGCCGCTCACGACGCCCTCGCCCATCGACGCCGCCTTGCCCGTGATCTGCGCGTTCGTGTGGATCGTCCCGCCGCCGTCGGTGAGGTCGAAGGTGATGGTGGCGTTGGCGTATCCCTGCCCGCCGGCCTCACGCGACTTCACCGTCAGCACCGCGTGATGGGCTCCCGCGTCCTGCTCGGTGACCTCGAGGGTGCCCGTGAAGGTGAGCGACATCGCGCCCATCTTCACCCTGATCTCCGCCTTGGCCGACTCCGGCCCGGTGCGCTCGAGCACCCGCGCCCCCTCGACGCAGGGAATCACCTGCTCCGGGTCGAGGATGATCGCGTAGCTCTCGTCGATCGGGCGGTTGGTCGAGAAGGGGTGATCGAGCACCACTGCCATTCGCGTCGTCCTCCGTCGGGTGGTCTGCATACGCAGAGAGCCGCAGGATTATAGGCTTCGGGCCATGCCGATCCCGCCAGGCAGCTACCGGTTCGGGCCCGAGAACGGGACCCTGGAGATCAACACGGGGCGCACCGGCGCGGTTGCCCGTGCCGGTCACGATCTGCTCATCCGGGCAACCGCCTGGGAGGCGACGCTGACCGTCGCCGACGACCCGACGGCGAGCCGTGTCGAGGCGCGCGCCGACGGCGGCGCGCTGCGCGTGCTCGAGGGCACCGGCGGGATGCAGGCGCTCGACGACGACGACCGGGCCAACATCGCCCAGACGATCGACGACGAGGTCCTGAACCGGCAGGAGGTCAGGTTCCGCTCGACGCGGGTCGAGCCCGCCGGCGAGGGCCTGCGCGTGCAGGGCGACATGACGCTGCTCGGCCGCACGCACCCGATCACGCTCGCCGTCGAGCCCGCGGCCGACGGCACGCTGACGGCCGTCACGACGATCAAGCAGACCGACTTCGGGATCAAGCCCTACTCGGCCCTCTTCGGCGCACTCAAGGTCGCCGACGAGGTGCGGGTGACGCTGACCGCGCCGCTGCCGGAGCCCGTCACCCCCGGCTGACCGTCTTGGCAGCGTTGGGGACTGTCCCCACGCGGGGACAGTCTCCCCGCCTCTCACGATCAGTCCCGGTAGACCGCCTGCGCGTCGAGGCCGCCCTCCACCCCCGGCGGCAGCTCGCCGGTTCCATGCGCGTACATCGCGATGTCGGCGATCGTCCCGACCTGGGCGGGGTCGCCGCCCTCGCCCGCGACCCACGCGCCGTTCGACCAGCGCAGCGACTCGGGCGCCGCGCCGAGCTGCATGCCGGCCAGCAGCCGCGCCTTGTCCCGGATCTTCTCGGTCGTGCTCGAGATCGCGGCCGGTGCTCCTCGCCGACGGGCTCGTGTTGAAGCCGTGGCCGACGCCGAAGCGGTCGGTGTCGGCGGGCACCACCTTGACGTCGAGCGGCGGCACGCCCAGCTCGTGGGCGACGAGCTCGGCGTACTGCGACTCGTTGCCGTCGGCATCCGTCGTCAGGCTCAGCACCATCTTGCCGGTCGGGTGCACGCGCAGGAAAACTGCTCGGTAGGCCTCGTTCGCCATCTAGGGATTCTCCTCCCGATCGGGGGTCGGCTGGGACGCCAGCCGCTGGCGCTCCTGGTGCGCGGTCAGCGCATTGTGCTGCTCGAGATCGCAGAATGCAGGCTGGGGGCCGCCCTGCGGGTGCGCGGGTGCGGCGGGCCGCTCGCAGCCCGGGTAGATGCAGATCCTGGGCGTCTCACTCGCCGGCATCGGTCACCCACCCCGGCGTCGTTGCGCCCTTGCGTGGGCCGTGCCCGCTCGGCATCGCCACCGAGCTTCCGGCGACCGGCGTCGCGCTCGCCCACGGCTCGGGCTCGTCTGCCTGCTCCGGCGCCGCGAGCGGCGGCACGAGCGGCTGCGCCGGCCGATCGCGTCGACGACCTCGCCGAGCGCCTCGAAGCTGTGGCCGCTGACGAGCGCGTCGCAGTGCGGAAGCGCCGCGACCATGCCGCCGGCCCGCACCGCGAAGCCGCTCGCGCTCGATGCGCGGGTTGACCCACACGATCCGGTGGGCGAGCCGCGCGAGCCGCTCCATCTCGCGGCCCGACGAGCTCGGGGTCGCCGCGCTCCCAGCCGTCGGACAGGATCACCACGACCGCCCCGCGGGCCATCCCGCGGCGGCCGTGGCGGTCGTTGAACGCCTTCAGCGCGTCGCCGATCCGCGTCCCGCTCGACCAGTCGGGCGCCGCCGCCGCCGCCCGCGCGATCGCCCGCTGCGGGCCGCGCGCGACGCGAGCGCGCGCGTGACGCCGCGTGAGCCGGGTCGCGAACACGAACGCCTCGGCGTCCGGCCCGCTGCCGCGCGGCGCAGGTGAGGAACTGCAGGTAGGCGCGCGCGTAGGGCTCCATCGAGCCCGAGATGTCGCACAGCATCACGAGCCGGCGCGGCACGACGCGGCGGTGGCGCCGGGCGAGCCGGATCGGGTCGCCGCCGGTGCGCAGGCTGCGGCGCAGCGTCCGGCGCATGTCGATCCGTGCTGGCCGTGGCGGCCGCGCTCGTAGCGGCGGGTGCGCCGCGTCGGGGTCGCGAGCCGCAGGCGCGACATCAGCCGGTAGAGCTGCGCGAGCTCGTCGGGCGTGGAGCGCGTCGAAGCTGCGCGTCGCGAGAGCCGCTCCTCGTCGCTTGCCGCGCGCGAGCGGCACCTCGACTCGCCTCGTCTCGTCCTCGCTCGCCTCCGGCCGCGAGCCCGCGGCGGCGAGCACGCCCGCCGCGGCCGCTCGCCGGCCGGCCGCCGCCGCTGCTGCGCCGCCGGCACCGGCGGGCTCGTCGCTCGGGGGCGCGACGCGCCTGCACTCGTCGGCCGCGAACGGCTCGCGCCGGCCCCGGTGCCGCCGAACACCGTCGGCGAAGACCGGCGTCGAACGCCGCGCACCTGCGCGGGGTCGGTCACGAGCACCGACGCGCGCCGTGCAGTAGAGCCGCCGGCGGCGTGACCGGCCGCACGAGGTGCAGCGCGCGGGCGAGGTCGGCCGATGCGCGCCGGCGTCGCCGGCACGCCGGCGTCGTGCAGCCGCGCGGCAGAATGCGCCGGCGAGCGCCGGCAGGTCGAGCTCGACCGTCTCCACCCCGAATGCGCCCGCGCTCAGTCACCGCCGCTCACCAGCCGCTCGAGACCGGCCGCGCGGACGACCTCCTGGTCCTCGCCGTACTTCAGCACCGAGCCCAGCGTGCGGTCGGCGACCGCGGCGTCGAGCCGCTCGACGCCGAGCAGGTCGAGCGCCGCGCAGCCAGTCGATCGCCTCGGCGATCCCCGGCGGCTTCTGCACGTCGCGAGTCGCGCATGCGCGAGACCGCGTCGGCGACCTGCACGGCCAGCGTCTGCGGACGAGCCCGGCACCCGCCGGCGGACGATCTCGACGGCGCGCTCGGCGGCTGCGGGAAGTCGATCCAGTGGTACAGGCAGCGCCGCTTGACCGCGTCGTGCAGGTCGCGCGTGCGGTTCGAGGTCAGCACGATGATCGGCGGGTGGGTGGCGACGATCGTGCCGATCTCGGGGATCGTCACGCGCGGCCTCGGCCAGCAGCTCGAGCAGGAACGCCTCGAAGTCGTCGTCGGCGCGGTCGATCTCGTCGATCAGCAGCACCGCCGGACGCGGGCCGGGGTGCTCGAGCGCCTGCAGCAGCGGCCGCCGGATCAGGTACTCCGGCCCGAACAGATCGTCCTCGCGCGAGCGTCGGTCCGCTCGGCTTCGGCCAGCCGGATGCTCAGCAGCTGGCGCGGATAGTTCCACTCGTAGAGCGCCTCGGCGGCGTCGATGCCCTCGTAGCACTGGAGCCGGACGAGCGGCGTGTCGAGCACCGCCGCCAGCGCCTTCGCCGCCTCGGTCTTGCCGACGCCGGCCTCGCCCTCGAGCAGCAGCGGCTGGGGCAGCCGCAGCGCACGAGGAACATCGACGTCGCGAGCGCCCTCGTCGACCAGGTAGTCGACCGCGCCCAGCCGCTGGGCGAGCGTCTCGATGTCGGGCACGAGCGCGCGCACCTCGCCCGCCGCCTCGCCGGTGACCTCGCGCGGGCTCATGCGCCGCCCACGGCAGCCGCGAGCACCGCGCGGTAGTCGTCCTCGGTGTCGACGTCGAGCGGGATCGGGCCCGCGATCGGCACCTCGCGCGACGTCGTCCGCCGCGGCCGGTCGAGCAGCTTCCAGACCGCCGCGGTCGCCGTGCAGCGCCGGCCAGCTCGGCGAAGATCGCGCGGGCGAACGCGATCGGATGCCCGCGGCCCGTCGTCGTAGCCGGCAGACCGCCAGCGGCGCCTCGCCGCGGCCGGCGACCAGGGCGCGACCGCGGTCGCAGGCGTGACGCCCGGCTGGTCGCCGAGCAGCAGCACGAGCACATCGCAGCGCGCGTCGACGCGCCCGAGCGCCGCGGCGATCGACGACGAGCAGCCCTCGCCGTAGGCCTCGTTTCGACGACGTCCGCACCGCTCAGGTCGACCGCTGCGGCGCACCTCGTCGGCCGCGCCGCCGATCGCCACGACGAGCTGGTCGAACCCGCAGCCGCGCGCGACCGACGACGACATGGCCGAGCAGCGTCCCGCGCGCGTAGGGCAGCAGCTGCTTGGGGCGCCCGAGGCGGCTCGAACCGCCGGCGCCGAGCACCAGCCCGGTGACGAAGGGGTCAGTCGGCGACGCCGGCATGCCTGCTCTGCGCCTCGAACTTCGCTTGCAGCCCTCGCAGCAGAAGTAGATGGTCTCGCCGTCGTGCGTCGAGCGAGGGCGTGCTCGGCGACGGCGGCGACCGTCATGCCGCAGATCGGGTCGACCGCCAGGCCGGCGCCGCGCGCCTCGGCGGGTCGGCGACGGGCGGCTGTGTCGGCGCGGCGGCGTCGGCTCACCGGCGGCACACGGCGACGATCCGGGCCAGGATCGAGAGCGGCGATCTCGGCGGGCGTCCGAGCGCCGATGTCGATGCCCGCCGGGCACGTCGATCCGGGCGAGCGAGCTCGGTCGCGCACCCCGTCGCTGCGCAGCTCGGCGAGCACGCCGGTGCCGCGCTTGGGGCTGGCCACCAGGCCGACGTAGGGCACGCCGCGCCTCGAGGCCGCGGCGCAGCGTGTGCAGCTCGTCCGCGGCCGTGGGCCGCGACCACCAGCGCCAGGTCGCCGCGGCGCGGCTCGACCTCGCTCGCCGTCGACGCCGACAACGCGAGCCCGAGCTCGCCGCCGATGCGCAGGCAGCGCCGCGCGATCGGCGTCTCGCCCACGACGAGCACGCGCGGGGCGGGCAGCACCGGCTCGAGGAACACCTCGATGGCGCCGCCCGACAGGCACGGGTTCTGGACGGTCACGGCGCCGTCGACGTCGTCGCGCTCACCGGTCGCGGCCTCCTCGTCGCCGAACGGCAGGATGCGCAGCAGCACGGCTTCGCCCGTCCGCATCGCCTGCAGCGCGTAGGCGCGCACGCTGTGCTCGGTGCACACGCCGCCCGACGAAGCCCTCGATCGTCCCGTCGGCGAGCACGAGGGCGACATTGCCCGCCTGGACGCTCGTCGGGCGCTGCGCGCGCACCACCGTCGCCGTCACGAACGCCACGCCCTCGGTCGGCGAGCTCCTCGGCCCGCCGCGACATCGCGGCGGTGATCATTGCGGCGGCTCCGGCCTTCCCTGCATCGCCGCCCACACCCGGGCGGGCGTGCACGGCATGTCGATGTGGTCGACGCCGTGGGTCTCGTGCAGCGCGTCGATGACCGCGTTGACGATCGCAGGCGGCGAGCCGACGTTCGGCGACTCGCCGACGCCCTTGGCGCCCAGCGGGTGGTGCGGGCACGGCGTGACGGTCTCGCCGAGCTCGAAGTCGGGGCACTCGAGCGCGGTCGGGATCAGGTAGTCCATGAACGACGAGTTCAGGCAGTTGCCCTCCTCGTCGAAGCTGATCAGCTCCATCAGCGCGATGCCGATACCCTCGGCGAGGCCGCCGTGGATCTGGCCGTCGACGATCATCGGGTTGATGCGCACGCCGCAGTCGTCCACCGCGATGAAGCGGCGCACCGTCACCTGCGGCGGTGTCGGGGTCGATGTCCACGACCGCGATGTAGGCGCCGTAGGGGTAGGTCAGGTTGGGCGGGTCGTAGATCACCTGGGCGTCGAGGCCGCCCTCCATGCCCTCGGGCATCGCGCTCGCCGCTGTAGGCGCGCTAGCGCGATGTCCTCGATCATCGCGCCCTTCTCGGGGTCGCCCTTGACGTACCAGCGGCCCTTCTCCCAGGCCAGGTCCTCGGGGCGCGTCTCGAGCATCGTCGCGGCGATCAGGCGCGCCTTGTCGCGCACCTTGCGCGACACGACGGCGACCGCGCCGCTCCCGAGACCGGCGTCGAGCGGCTGCCGTAGGTGCCGAGGCCGTAGGGCGACTTGTCGGTGTCGCCGTGGCGCACCTCGATGTCCTCGGGCGGGATGCCGAGCTCCTCGGCGACGATCTGGGCGAACGTCGTCTCGTGGCCCTGGCCCTGCGTCTGGGCGCTGATCGAGACGACCGCCTTGCCCGACGGGTGCACGCGCAGGTCGGCGCCGTCGTTCATCGCCAGGCCGAGGATGTCCATGTGCTTGCGCGGCCCGGCGCCGACGCCCTCGGTGAAGAACGCGACGCCGATGCCCATCAGCTCGCCGCGGGCCCGCTTCTCGGCCTGCTCGCGGCGCAGGTCCTCGTAGCCGGCGATCTCCATCGCCACGCGCATCGTCTCGGCGTAGTTGCCGGAGTCGTACGTCCAGCCGGTGGTCGTCTCGTAGGGGAACTGCTCGGGCGCGATGAAGCTCTGCATGCGCAGCTCGATCGGGTCGACCTTCATCTCGAGCGCGAGCGCGTCGACCATCCGCTCGACCAGGTAGACGGCCTCGGTGATCCGGAACGAGCAGCGGTAGGCGACGCCGCCCGGCGCCTTGTTCGTGTAGACGGCCTTGACCTTCACATGCGACGCCTGCAGGTCGTAGGAGCCGCAGCAGATGTGGAAGAACCCGGCCGGGAACTTGGTCGGCTGGGCGGTGCTGATCGAACGCGCCGTGGTCGGCGATCACGTCGACGCGCAGGCCGGTGATCTTGCCGTCCTTCGAGCACATCTCGGAGTGCATGATGTAGTCGCGGGCAAAGCCGGTCGAGACCAGGTTCTCGGTGCGGTTCTCGACCCACTTGACCGGCACGCCGGCGACGATCGAGCCGGCGATCGCGCACACGTAGCCGGGGTAGACCGGCACCTTGTTGCCGAAGCCGCCGCCGATGTCCTGGCAGCGGATGCGGATCATGTGCTCGGCCAGGCCGGCGACGTGCGCATAGACGGTGCGGTGCGCGTGCGGCGCCTGGTTGCCGTTGTAGATGTCGAGCTGGCCCGGTCTTGGGGTTGAAGTCGGCGATGATCCCGCACGTCTCGAGCGGCGCCGGGTGGCAGCGCGGATAGATGATGTCGCGGCTGACGACCGTGTCGGCCTCGGCGAACGCGCGTGTCGGTGGCCTCCTCGTCGCCGGCCTCCCAGGTCGGGCTGGCCAGGTTGTCGCGCTGTCCGATCCTTGTCGTCGCGGATCAGCGGCGCGTCGGGTCGAGCGCCTTGCGGGCGTTGACGACCGCCGGCAGCGGCTCGTACTCGACGTCGATCAGCTGCAGCGCGTCGTTGGCCGAGTACTCGTCGGTCGCGATCACGAACGCGACCTCCTGGCCCTGGAAGCGCACCTTGTCGCCGGCCAGCACCGCCTGCGTGTCGTAGGAGATGGTCGGCATCCAGGCGAGGCCGAGCGTCTCGAGGTCCTTGGCGGTGACGACCGCGGCGACGTTCGGGTGCGCGAGCGCCCGCGAGGTGTCGATCGAGACGATGCGGGCGTGCGCGTAGGGGCTGCGCAGCAGCGCGCCGTACACCATGCCCGGCAGCTTGATGTCGTCCAGGTAGGTGCCCTGGCCGCGGATGAAGCGCGCGTCCTCCTTGCGCTTCAGCCGGCCGAAGCCGATCGGTCGCTCGGTCGACGGGCTGGGAAGGTTCTCGACTGTCGCCATGTCAGACTCCGGCTCCCTGTCGGGTGGCGGCTTCGTGCTCGGCCGCCCAGCGCACCGCTGCCGACGATGTTCTTGTAGCCGGTGCAGCGGCAGATGGCACCCGAGATCGCCACCCTGATCTCATGGTCGGTGGGATCCGGGTTCGCGTCCAGCAGCGCCCGCGCCGTCATCAGCATGCCCGGGCGTGCAGAACCCGCACTGGAGCGCGTGCATCTCGTGGAAGCCCTGCTGGATCGGGTCGAGCTGCCCGTTCTACCTCCAGCGACTCGACCGTGCGGATCTCGTGCCCGTCGCACATCGCCGCCAGGGTCGTGCACGACTTGACCGGCTGGCCGTCCATCAGCACGACGCAGGCGCCGCAGTTGGAGGTGTCGCAGCCCCAGTGGGTGCCGGTCAGATCGAGCGTCTCGCGGATGAAGTGCACGAGCAGCATTCGCGGCTCGACGTCGTGGGAGACGCGCTCGCCGTTGACCGTCATCGAGACGTTGATTGATCATGCCTCCTGATGCATGGCGCGCGCCGTCGGCCCGGCGAAGCGCGCGTTGGGTGAGAACGCCGGCAAGGTGGCGCTTGTAGTCGACCGGCCCGCGGCCGTCGGCGCGCCGGCGAGCAGTCCTCGGATGCGATCTCGCCGGCCTGGGCGAACAGCTCGTCGGACGGCGCCTTGCCGCGCATCAGCTCCTCGGCGCGGGTCAGGTGGATCGTCGTCAGCCCGACCGCCGAAAGTGCGATGCCGGCGTCCTGCGATCGTGCCGCCGTCCATCCAGACCGTCGCCGAGGCGGCAGCGATCGCCCAGTCGCCGGCGCGGCGCTCGACCTTCTCGTGGGCGCTGCCGGCGCCCGGCTTGCACTGCGAGGCGCACCTCGGTCAGGATCTCGCCGGCGCCCACCGCGGTCATGTACGGGCCCGACGTGGAAGTCCGTCCATACCGACAATGCGTTCGCCGCTCGCTGCCGCGGATTACGACCCTGCGCCTTGGCGGCGGTGCACACGGCCGAGAGATCCTCGGCCGCGTCGGCCTGGCAGAGCGAGCCGCCGATCGTGCCGCGGTTGCGCACGACGGGGTCGGCGATCACCTGCTCGGCGTCGCGGAACAGCGGGTAGTCGCGGGCCAGCAGCTCGGACTTCAGCAGGTCGACGTGCCGGGTCAGCGCGCCGATCCGGATCTCCCCCTCCTCCTCGCGGATGTAGGCGAGCTCGGCCAGGTCGTTGATGTCGATCAGGTGCTCGGGGTTCGCCAGCCGCAGCTTCATCATCGGCAGCAGGCTGTGGCCACCGGCGATGACCCGCGCCTCGGGGCCGAGCCGCTCGAGCGAGGCGATCACGCCCTCCACGCTCGTCGCGCGCTCATACTCGAATGCCGCGGGCGTCTGCAATGCTCGCTCCTCTCACGGTTCGATCCGACGATCGTGTGCGTTACTGCAGGATACATGGCGACTTTCCGGGTCAAACAGCCCGAGGGCCACTCACCCTGATGAGTTCGCAGGCAGCCGCTTGCGGGGCTTGCCGATGTCGTCGCGCTGCTCGTACTGGACGGGCGCGTCGGTGCCGATCACCGGCGAGCGCGGCAGCCGCTCGCGCGCCCTCCTCGGCGCACGTCCGGTAGAGCACGCGAGCCGCCGAGTGGCTCGCCGCCCCGACGTTGCGCAGCACGGGCCCCGCCGGGTTGGCCAGCGGCGACCGGCGCCTCGCGGCCGAGCCGCGCGAGGGTGAGCGTGCCCGCGCGTGTAGACCTCCGAGATCCGCGGACGCCTCGACGGTCGTGCTCTCGGGGAAGTTCCGGAACCCGGCCGGCGGCGGCGCCCGGGTAGAGCCCGTCGACGAGGCCGACGGCGTCGATCATGCCCGCCTTCTTCACGAGCAGCGCCTCGAGCATGTCGACGCCCGCGTCGAGGTCCTTGTTGATCGCGTCGACGACCTCGTTCACCGGCCCGCTCTTCTCGACGATCTCGCTGACGCTCCCGATCACCTCGTCGAGGCCCGCGGTGATCTTGCTGCAGCGCGAGGATGATCGAGACCAGGTAGTAGACGAGCGGCGAGCACGATGACGAGACGATCACGATGATCGCGATGCCGGCAGCGGGGATGGCGATCGAGGATCATGCTCGCCCTCCGCGTCGTCGAGGATCACGTCGAGCGAGCCGCCGTAGCCGGCGACCCCCGCGACCGTCTGCGGACACCTGGTCCTGCGTCGTCAGAAGCAGCGCGGCGGCAGTCGAGGTCCTTCGATCCGGCGGCCGCCGTGGCCGCGATCTCGCGGACGCTCGGGACGATGCTGCGCGCCGCCTGAGCATGCCGTTCAGCAGGTACGAGGACGATGGGCACGACGACGAGAAGCAGGATGGCGTCACCGATCCACCAGCAGCGTCATCGCGGCCTCCTCTCGGCGACGATCGCGGCCTTGCGGCGCGATGCCCGGAAGCGCGCCGAGGATGATGTCGAACTGGGCGTTGATCGCCTCGACGGCGGCCTCCGAGCGGGCGCAGGTGCTCGGCCTCGACGCCCTGGAGCGCGCACGCGAGCGTGGCGAGGCCGGTCGAGATCCGCTCCAGGCCGCGGCAGACCACGATCAGCGCCGCGACGAGCACGAGCACGACGACGACGATCAGGAGCACGGTGAGGACGACGAGGGTGGTCATGCCTCCGCTGCACCGAACCCGTCGGTGAGGGCGTTCATGTAGCCGTCCTGCACGACCGCCTCGGTCACGATCATCGCCCAGCACCGGCGCGGTCGCCTCGAGCTGCGGGATGTTGGCCGTGTTGCCGGCGACCTGCGTCGCCACCGCCAGCAGGCCGTCGACCGACTTCTCGATGCTCATGACGGCCTTGACGAGCACGGCCAGCAGGGCCGCGACGACGAGCGCCGCGACCAGGCCGATGACGAGTGCGATCACCCAGTAGCGAGTGCTGCGGACACCGCGAGCACGGTCATTTGCCCACCGCCACCTTCCGCAGCGCCCGGGCGGCGTGCAGGATGCGCACGCCCGAGTCGTTGATCCGGCCGATGCCGCCGTCGAGCGCGGCCGTCTGCTGCCGCACCACCTCGACGGCGCCCTCGGCGACCTTCGCCTGCCTCGCGATCCGGTTCGCCGAAAGCGACGATCGTGATCACGATCACCGCCGCCACCGCGATGACGACGACTCCGAGCACGATGCCCGTGAGCCAGCGTCCGGACTCCGACAACAGCATCACCATGCGACTCCCTCCGCTCCCTCAGCTCGGGCTGCCACGGTCTTCCGCAATCGTAGCGCTTGCGTAGGCAACCGATTGTGTGCGATCGCCGGGCCGTTGTCCAGTCGCGTCAGGGCGAAAGCGGCACTGCGGCCTCCGGCGTGACCACGCGGAAGGTGAAGCTCTCTTCCAGATACAGGTGCACGAAGTCGGCGTCGTGCGCCGTGTAGCCGATCGAGATGTCCTGCCCCGACTCGAACAGGAAGTCGCCTCCGCGGAGGCTGACGACGACCGCGCCGGCGACGCCGGGCGCCCACACGAGCGGGCCGGAGACGATCTCGCGCAGGTGGCCGAGCAGCGGGTAGCCGCCGTGCTCGCTGGTCTCGAGGACTCTTGTGTAGGGCTCGGGGCCGAGCGCGAGCCCGTAGGGGCCGTCGATCCCGGCCGCGAGCAGCGCCTCGACCGCCTTGGCGACGTGGCGCGGGTAGCGCTCGCAGTCGTCGCCGAGCGCGATCGGATCGTGTCCCGCGGCGGCGGCGATGCCGACGATGCCGGCCGCATCCCAGCCGTGGAAGACGGCGGTGTTCTCGGCCACTGCGATCTGGCGGGCGGCGGCGTCGAGCGCATCGAGGTCGATGTCCTGCGCGCCGCGCTCGACGTCGGCGAGCTCGGTGCGCGCGACCATGAACGGGGCGCGCAGCTCGACGAGCGGAAGCACCCGCCGGCGCACGGCGGTGACGCCCTCCACGGGCGTCTTCTTCACGGCCTCGGTGCGGCCCAGGTTCGTGGCCGAGTGGTCCCAGCCGCGCGGCCCGGCGAAGTCGACCAGCTTGCGCGCCGCCAGCGCGGGCGTCAGCCGCTCGCGCGCCTCGTCGTCGATCTCGGCCCAGCCGGCGGCCGTGATCGGGGCATGCTCTCGCAGCAGATGGCTCATGACGACGCCGCCCGCAGCGCGCCGATCCCGAGCGACTCCGATCCCGCGACCGGCTCACCCCGCTCGCCGGCGTCCTCGCCCGCGGCTCCCTCGGCCGCCTCGCCGTGCTCCACGATGTCTCCCTCCTGGAAGAGGATCCCCTGGGCGATCTCGCGCCAGAGCGGCGTGCGCCGCAGCAGAAACTCGAGATCCATGCAGAAATGCTTGAACTCCTCGCCCTGCGCGTCGCGCATGATCGCGGCTGCGGCGCGGTCGGATTCGAGCGCGAGCCGCTGCTCGTACCAGCCGATCGCCTCGGCCTCCTCGGTCAGCGAGGTGCAGAGGCGAGCGAACGTCCGGATGTGCTCCGGAAGCTCGTTCGGCGGCTCGTGATACTGGTCGGTTCCCACCGCGCGTATCTTGCCACGTGGGCCGATCCGGCAAACGTCAGGCCGCGTCGGCCACCACGGCCCGGGCCAGATCGGCCGGCGCGAGCTCGACGTCGCGAGCGCGGACCCGCCCCAGCGCGAGCGCCAGGAGCCCGGCCGTCGCGCCGGTCGCAGCCATCAGCAGCCAGGCGCGGTGGAACGCCTGCAGCGCCTGGGCCGGTGCGGGCGTGCCGAGCACGGCGATGAGCGTCGCGATGCCCACGACGGCGCCCACCTGGCGCGACGTGGCCGAGATCGCGCTGCCCGTGGCGAAGCGGGCGTGCGGAAGCTCGGCGACCGCCGCGCTCGAGAACGCCGAGAACGACAGCCCGACGCCGGTGCCGGTCAGCAGGACGCCCGGCAGGAACGTCGTCAGATAGGCCGCATGCGCGCCGGTCGCGAGCAGCAGCACGAGCGCACCCGAGGCGAACACCAGGCCACCGGGGACGGCGACGATGCGCTGCCCAAAGCGGTCGGCCAGGCGACCGCCGACCGGCGCCGAGAGCATGGCCATGATGGGCCCGGGAGTGAGCGCGAACCCGGCGTGCAGGGCGGTGTAGCCCCAGACGCCGGTCAGGAAGAGCACGTTGGAGAGCAGCAGCGCGTAGAAGCCGGCGCCGAAGACGAAGACGCCCGCGTTTGCAACCGCGAACGATCGCACCCGGAAGAGCCTGAGCTCCACGACCGGCGTTCGGTGCCGGGCCGAGCGGGCCACGAAGGCCGGAGCAAGCAGCGCCGAGGCGGCGAAGGCGGCGAGGACGCGCGCGGATCCCCAGCCCCACGACGGCCCCTCGACGATGGCGAGCGAGAGCGACGCCACCGCCCCGCCGAGCAGGAGTGCGCCGACGAGGTCGGGGAAGGCCGCCTCGGCGGTGCGCGTCTCGCGCAGCAGCCGCCGCGCGGGGACGAACGCCGGCAGCGCGATCACGAGGTTCACGAAGAAGACCCAGCGCCAGCTCTGCCAGTCGACCAGCACGCCGCCCAGGCTCGGTCCCGTGGCGGCCGCGGCGGCCCCGGCGGCCCCCCACAGCGCAGTTGCCGTCGCGCGCTGGGCGAGCGGGAACTCGGGCAGCGCGAGCCCGAGCGAGGTGGGAACGATGATCGCGCCGCCGAGGGCCTGCAGCGTGCGCGCCGCGATCAGGACGTCGACGTTCCAGGCGAACCCGCACAGCGCCGAGGCGGCGACGAAGAGCAGGACGCCGGCAAGGAAGAACCGGCGCCGGCCGAAGCGGTCCGCCAGCCGGCCGGCGGGGATCAGCGCGGTGGCGAAGACGACGTTGTAGGCGTTGATCACCCACGACAGGTGGCCGAGCGAGTCATGCGGGAACGACGCGCGCAGGCTGGGGAACGCGATGTTCACGATCGTCACGTCGAGGAAGCTCATGAAGACGGCGAGCGAGGCGACGAGCAGGACCTTCCAGCGGTGTTCCATCGTTCCCCTCCGGCGCTCCATCGGTTGCATGACGAAAGCCACCGTACCAGAGTTCATTGCGTGAAGCAACCGAGTGCGGTAGGCTGCGGCCATGCTGCGACGCGACTACGACGGCCAGGTGTGCTCGGTCGCCCGTGCGCTCGAGGTGGTCGGCGAGCGCTGGACGCTCCTGATCGTCCGCGACGTCTTCCTCGGCCGGCGCCGCTTCGACGAGATCCGGGCCAGCCTCGGCATCGCCTCCAACGTGCTCTCCGACCGCCTGAACCGGCTGGTCGAGGAGGGCATCCTCGAGCGCGTGCGCTACAGCGAGCACCCCGACCGCTTCGAGTACCGGCCGACGCCGCGGGGCGCCGGTCTGCGCGTGGCGATCTTCGCGCTCATGCAGTGGGGCGACGAGCACCTGTCCGACGCCCCGCCCCGGCTCGCGCGCCGGATCGGCGACGGGGCGCCGATCCGGGTCGCGCTGGTCGACCCGGACGGCGCCGTCGTCGACCCGCTGGACGTCGAGACGGTGCCGGGGCCGGGCGCCCTGAACTAGTCAGTCGTGCGGCGGCGGTAGAGCGCGGCGGCGAGCGGCGCGCACACCGCGAAGATCACGGTCGACCACAGCAGCGATGCGGCGACCGGGTGCTGCATCGGCCACGCCCCGATCGTCGCCGACGGGTTGGGGTTCCCGAAGAGCTGCCGGGCGGCGGCCGTCACGGCGCTGACCGGATTCCAGTTCGCGGCCAGCCGAAGCAGCGCGGGCATGTGCCGCGTCGGCACGAGCGCGTTCGACACGAACGCCATCGGGAACAGGATCACGAGGCCGATCCCCTGGGCCGACTCCGGCCCCTTGCTGAGGATGCCCAGGCAGGCGCACGCCCACGACATCGCATAGCTGAAGAACAGGAAGACGCCGAATCCGGCCAGCGTCTCGGCGATGTTGTGGGTCGGCCGCCAGCCGACGGCGAGGCCGGTCACACCGACGATCGTCGCGCACAGGACGGCCGTCATCAGGTCGGCCAGCGAGCGGCCGACGAGCACCGCGGGCCGCCACATCGGCAGCGTGCGGAAGCGCTCGATGACGCCGGTCTCGAGGTCGGTGCTGAGGCCGACCGCCGTGCCCATCGACGACGTCGTCAGGTTCAGGGCGAGCAGGCCGGCGATGGCGAAGTCGGTGTAGCTGCCGCCGCCGGGCAGGGACACGCCCGCCCCGAACACGTAGATGAAGAGCACGGTGAAGAGCACCGGCTGCACGGTCACATCCGAGAGCTGGAGCGGCTCGCGGGCGATGTGGACCAGGTTGCGTCCGGTGAGCACGGCGATGTCGCGCAGGCGGGACATCAGGCCACCTCCATCTGGGCGTCGGGGATCTGCGCGGCGACGGGCTCGGCGGTGTGGCCCGTGAGGGCGAAGAACACGTCGTCGAGCGAGGGCGGGTGCACCTGCACGTCGTCCACCGAGATGCCCGCGTCGTCGAGCGCCCGCACGACCTGCGTGGCAAGGCCGGGGCCGCTGCGCACCGGCGCGCGCAGCGAGCGGCCGTCGTGGGTCACCTGCACGGCGCCCTCCACATACGGGGCGAGGGTGGCCGGCGCCGCCGCGTCGGGGGCGCTCAGCCGCACCTCGAGCCGGGCGCCGCCGACCTGCGCCTTCAGCTCGCCCGCCGACCCGCCCGCGATTACGCGGCCGTGGTCGACGACGACGATGCGGTCGGCGAGCTCGTCGGCCTCGTCGAGGGTCTGCGTCGTCAGGAGCAGGGTCGCCCCGTCGCCGACGAGCCCGCGGATCACGTCCCAGACGCGCACGCGGCTGGTGGGATCGAGGCCTGTCGTCGGCTCGTCCAGGAACAGGACGGGCGGCCGGGTGACGAGGCTCGCCGCGAGGTCGAGCCGGCGGCGCATGCCGCCCGAGTACTCGCGGAGGATGCGATCGCCCGCGTCGACCAGGTCGAACTGGCTCAGGAGCGCGACCGCCCGCGCGCGGGCATCGCCGCGGCGAAGGCCGCTCAGGCGGGCGACCATGACCAGGTTCTGGCGGCCGGTCAGCACCTCGTCCAGGGTCGCCTCCTGTCCGGTCACGCCGATCTGGCGGCGCACGGCCTCGGCGTCGGAGACGACGTCGTGGCCGGCGACGCGTGCCGATCCGGCATCCGGCACCGTGAGCGTGGTCAGGATCCGTACCGCGGTCGTCTTGCCGGCCCCGTTGGGGCCGAGCACGCCGAGGATCGTGCCGCGCTGCACCTCCAGATCGAGCCCGGCCAGCGCGACCGTCGGCCCGAATCGCTTCTCCAGGCCGTGGGCCTCGATCATGGGTTGGGTCATCTCGAAATCTCCTTACCGGTCGGCAAGTTAGTGTTCGTGACCCACCTTAGATGCTTACTTGCCGGCCGTCAAGTAAGATGTGTGCATGGAGCAACACACCGGTACCCGCCGCCCCCGGGGCGAGACGCGCGAGCGGATCCTCGACGTCGCCCTCGAGCTCTTCAACGAGCAGGGCTACGACGGCACCTCGCTGCGCGAGATCGCCGAGCGCCTCGGCATCACCAAGGCCGCCCTCTACTACCACTTCGAACGCAAAGAGGACATCCTGCTCGAGCTGCACCTGCGGCTGCACGCGCTCGGCCGCGGGGTGCTCGACCGGATCGACGGACTCGCGGACGAGCGCGCCGTGACCGCGCTCTGGCCGGCGCTGCTCGACGAGTTCATCGACGAGCTGATGCGCAACCGCGATCTCTTCACCCTGCACCAGCGTAATCAGGCGGCATTCCACTCGATCGTCGACAACGAGCGCCACCAGGCCGAGAACGAGGACATCGAGGAGCGCTTCCGACGGTTCCTCGCCAACCCGGTCATCCCCCTGGCCGACCGCGTCCGGATGGCGGCCTCGGTCGGCGCCGTGATGACCGCGCTGATCGGCGGCGAGGCGGGCGGCATGTATGGCAACGTCTCGTCGGACGAGGTGGTGGCGAACGTCCGCGCCGTCGTGCGCGATCTGTATCCCTCTACGCGGTGAAGACGGCGACGAGCGCCGGATCGATCCAGGCATCGAAGCCGCGGATCGCGTCGCCGTCGGCCTCGAGGACGAGGATGCCGTGTGGGTGCAGCGACCCGTCGGCGACCCGCCGGTGCATGATCACCGCCGGGCGGCCGTTCGCGCTGGTCGGGGCGATCGCGATCTCGCGCAGATCGCCGTTGGTGGCCGTGGTGCGGAAGAACGCGACGATCGCGCCGGCGCCGCGTACGGCCGGTTGTGGCGGCATCCGCAGCACCGCGTCCTCGCGCAGGAGCGACACCAGCCCGTCGACGTCGTCGTGCTCCCAGGCGTCGACGTAGCGGGCGAGCAGGGCACGGTCGGCGGCGGCCGCCGGCGCGCCCCGCCCCGGCTCGGGCAGAAGCCGGTCGATCGTCGCCCGGGCGCGCTGCAGGGCGCTGTTCACCGCGGCCGTCGAGGTCTCGAGCAGGGCGGCCACCTCGGGCGCCGTCCACCCGAGCACGTCGCGCAGGATCAGGACCGCCCGCTGGCGGCCGGGCAGGTGCTGGATCGCCTGCATGAGCGCGAGCTCCATCCCCTCGCGCAGTGCGTAGCGGGCCGCGGGCTCGTGGACGGGCGAGGCCGCCTGCTCGACCAGCGCGTCGGGGAACGGCGCGACCGGCTGGGCACGGCGAGGCCGGCGGCGCAGCTCGTCCAGGCAGGCGTTCGTCGCGATGCGGTAGAGCCACGTGTGCACCGAGCTACGCCGGTCGAAGCGGCCCAGGCTGCGCCAGGCACGGACGAGCGTCTCCTGCACCATGTCCTCGGCGTCCTGCGGCGAGCCGAGCATCCGGTAGCAGTGCACCTCGAGCGTACGCCTGTGGGGTTCGACCAGCCGCCGGAAGGCCGCCTCGTCGCCGCCCTCGGCTGCGGTCAGGAGGTCGTGCTCAGCGCTGCTCATGTTTGCGCCTCCTCTCCGCGGCGGTCGATCTCGGCGGTGCAGATCTGGGTCGCCACCCAGTAGAGCCAGATCCGCGCCGTCGGCCGCCGGCCGGCGTGCTCGATCCCGTTCCAGGCCAGGGCGAGCGAGGCCTGCACGACGCGGTCGGCCGCATACGGGCAGCCGAGCATGAGCAGGCAGTAGACCTCGAGACCCGGGCGATGCCTGTCCGCGAGCAGGCGAAACGACGCCTCGTCACCGGCGCGCGCGGCGGCGAGCAGGTCGCAATCGTCGGTCGTATCCGTCCACACGTCATCCATGGCCTCGTCTGGTTGGACGCCCGCGGCTGCGCGACATCATCGATGAGGTGGGCGTGCGACGGACGTCGAACGGGTGGACACACGAGCGAGAGGAGCACGATGCGACGGATCATGGTGCGCTACCGGGTCAAGCCCGACCGCGTGGCCGAGAACGAGGAGTCGGTGCGGGCGGTGTATGCCGAGCTCGCGCAGGCACAGCCCGAGGGCCTGCGGTACACGACCGTGAAGCTGCCGGACGGCGTCACGTTCGTCCACATCGCCGAACACGGCGACCGAAACCCGCTGCAGCACGTCGAGGCGTTCGGCCGGTTCCAGGCGACGGTCCGCGACCGGTGCGAGGCCGGCCCCGAGGCGTCCGAGCTCACCGAGATCGGGAGCTACCGCTTCTGGGACTGAGCCGCTCGACGATCGCACCCGCGTTCTCTTCGCGCGCAAGCCGGTGGGCCTGACCCGCCCACAGGTTGAACCCGTCGCCGTCGCCGCGTTCGCGCGCGGCGGCGCGCACGGTGCTCGTCAGGTAATGCACCTCGGGATAGCCGGACGGCGCGTCCGGGTGGTCGCGGAGGAACCGGTTGGCGATCCCGCGCGCCCGCCGGCCGCTGAAGGCCCGCGTCAGCGCCGTCGGCGCCTCGCCGCCCAGGGCGGCGCGGTGAGCCGGGTGCGTCCCGGCCTCGTGCGCGAGCAGGAACGCCGTGCCGACCTGTGCCGCCACCGCCCCGGCGGCGAGCACGGCCGCAACCCCCGGCGCGTCGGCGATCCCGCCGGCGGCGACGACCGGAACCGGCGAGGCGGCGGCCACCAGGCGGATCAGCGCGAGCACCCCGAACTGCTCGGAGGCGTCGTCGAAGCCGCCGCGGTGGCCGCCGGCCTCGACGCCCTGGGCGACGAGCACGGACGCGCCCGCGGCGGTGGCGGTGCGTGCCTCGTCCGGCGTCGTCACCGTCACCCACACCTCGACCGCGCGATCGCGCAGCGCCGCGATCGTCTCTGCAGGCGGGCACCCGAACGTGAACGAGGCGACGGGCGGCCGCTCGGCCGCGAGCAGATCGAGCTTCTGCTCCCACTCCTCGTCGAAGTGCCGCGGCTCGCCGAGCGCGACGCCGTAGCGGTCGGCCTCGCCCGCGAGCCGCCGCGCGTAGGCCGCGATTGCCGCCGGGTCGCCCGCCGGTCCGGGGACGAAGACGTTCACGCCGAACGGCGCGCTGGTGCGCTCGCGCGCCTCGGCGATCTCGGCGCGCACGGCTTCGGTGCTCAGATAGCCGCCGGCGAGGAAGCCGAGGCCGCCCGCCTCGCAGACCGCGACGGCGAGGTCAACCGACGAGGGTCCGCCGCCCAGCGGCGCCTGGACGATCGGATGCGCGAGCTGCGCGCAGATCATCGCAACGGGTTGGGCGCCATCGCCGGCCGGCCGGCGATCACAGGATCGCCGACGCGCACCCGCCCGGGAACGACGACCGCCCCGTAGACGCCGAACGGCAGCGGCTCGGCGCGGCCCTCGCGGCGGTACCGCGCGAGCGCGCCGAGCGTGTCCAGGTCGCGCGTCCCGCGGTCGGGGTCAAGCGTCGTGATCACGCAGCGGCCGACGTCGCCGCCAAGCTCGATCTGCGCATCCCCGACTCCGACGCGCTCGCCGATCCACTCGTCCTCGGCGTGCGCCGCGACCCCGTCGATCTCGAACAGCATCCGGAAGCGGCGCCCGTCGATCGGGTCGGCGACGCCGAGCTCGGCCTGGAGGCGTTCGAGCGACCCGCGCGAGACCAGCGAGACCCCGCCGCCGTGCGCCAGCCGGTCGGCCGCGCCCGTCTCCGACCAGAGCAGCCGCAGCGGCGCCCCGGCGTAGGCCGAGATCGCCTCCTCCCAGGGTCCGATCACGCGCCGCGACGGGTGCGGGTCGTGGTGCAGCTCGACGTCGACGGCCTCGCCCAGCTCGACCACGCTCGACACCGCGCTGCCGTCGGGGAAGTCGAGCCGCAGCCGGCGGCCGGCCTCGTCCCATGTCGGGCGCACCTGCATCAGCCGCCCGAACTTGCGGTTGTTGACCAGCCGCCCGTCGGCGTCCACGAGCCAGAACCGGCGATCGCCGGCGACCCCGTCTCGGCCGAGCTCGACGGCCTCGGGGTGCACGAGGCCGAGCGCCTTCACGGGGGCGATCGAGATGCGTACGACGCGCCCGGGCATCGCAGCAGGATACCCGGCGCCCGGGCTCACGGCGCCCCGCGCAGGAGCGCGCGGGCCTGTGGCGAGGTGACGTAGGCCAGAAACTCCGCCGCGACGGGCCGTGACGGCCCGACCGCGGATCGCAGCGCGTACCAGTCCCGTCGCGGTGGCGCCGGCGCGATCGCGATCACGCCGAGCAGGCCGGCGTCGAGCTCGGTCGCCACCGCCGCGCGCGACACGAACGACACGCCGAGGCCGGCGCGCGCGGCCTGCTTGATCGCGCCGTTGGAGCCCAGGGTCATCGTCTGGACGTCGATGCCGGCGCTCGCGATGAACTCCTCGTTCACCGCGCGTGTGCCCGAGCCCGGCTCGCGCAGGAGCCAGCGGCGCTCGGTGAGATCCGCCTCCGACGCGACGTGGCCGCCGGCGAGGGGATCCTCGGCCGCCGTGATCAGCATGAGCTCGTTCGCGAGGATTGGGTGCGCCTCGATCCGCTCGTGGGCCGGCGGACGGCCGCCGATCGCGAGGTCGGCCTGGTGATTTCGGACGAGCTCGAGGACGTGGTCGCGGTTTCCGACCTCGAGCGCGAGGCCGATCTGGGGATGGACGTCGGCGAAGGCGCGCATGAGCGGAGGGACGAACGACTCGGCCGCGGTGGTGACCGCGGCGATCGTGAGCGTGTGGGCGCCGCGCTCCTGGGCGTCGCGCGCGGCGAGGCGGCCCTGGTCGAGCAGACCGATCACGTCGGCGGCGTAGGCGGCGAACTCGCGCCCCGCCGGCGTGGGCCGCACACCGCGCCCCGCCCGCTCGAGCAGGTCGACGCGCAGCTCGCGCGAGAGCGCGGTGACGGCTGCCGAGATCGCCGGCTGGGTCACCACCAGCTCGTCGGCGGCGGCGGTGACCGAGCCGGCGGTGACGACCGCGAGGAAGCTGCGCAGCTGGGTGATCGTGATCGACATCGCGCCCAAGCATAGTGATTTGCTTATCTGTTCACACCGAACTTTCATTGGACGGCTCAGAGTCTGATCCGTACCGTGTCGAGGACACATGCAGCAGCGAGAGGAGCGACGATGACGACGGCCACGGGCCCGGGGACGAAGGGGCGCTGGACGGCGGGGGTCACCCCGTATGCCGAGATGGGGTTCTGGGACGCCGACTACGAGCCCCGGGACACCGACATCCTGTGCGCGTTTCGCATCACCCCGCAGGACGGCGTGGATGCGATCGAGGCGGCGGCCGCCGTCGCGGGCGAGTCATCGACCGCGACGTGGACGGTGGTGTGGACGGATCGGCTGACGCAGTACGAGCACTACCAGGCCAAGGCCTACCGCGTCGACGCAGTGCCGGGCACGCCCGGCCAGTACATCGCCCTGATCGCCTACGACATCGACCTCTTCGAGGAGGGCTCGATCGCGAACCTGACGTCGTCGATCATCGGCAACGTGTTCGGGTTCAAGGCCCTCAAGGCGCTGCGGCTCGAGGACATGCGCATCCCGCTCCACTACGTCAAGACCTTCCCCGGCCCGCCGCACGGGATCGTGATGGAGCGCGAGTACCTCGACAAGTTCGGCCGCCCGCTGATCGGCGCCACCACCAAGCCCAAGCTCGGGCTCTCGGCCAAGAACTACGCGCGCGTCGTCTACGAGGCGCTGCGCGGCGGGCTCGATTTCACCAAGGACGACGAGAACATCAACTCGCAGCCGTTCATGCGCTGGCGCGACCGCTTCCTCTACTCGCAGGAGGCCGTCAGCCGTGCCATGGGCCAGACCGGCGAGATCAAGGGCCACTACATGAACGTCACCGCCGCCACGATGGAGGAGATGTACGAGCGGGCCGAGTTCGCCAAGGAGATCGGCTCGCCGATCGTGATGATGGACCTGACGGTCGGCTACACGGCGATGACGTCGATGTCCAAGTGGGCGCGCCGAAACGGCGTCCTTTTGCACCTGCACCGCGCCGGCCACGGCACCTACACGCGCCAGAAGACGCACGGCGTCTCGTTCCGGGTCATCTCGAAGTGGTGCCGGCTGCTCGGGGTCGATCACATCCACGCCGGCACGGTCGTCGGCAAGCTCGAGGGCGACCCGAACATGATCCGCGGCTACTACAACGTGCTGCGCCAGCGCTACAACGTGGCCGACCCCGAGACGGGCATCTACTTCGACCAGGACTGGGGCTCGATGCCCGCGGTGATGCCGGTCGCCTCCGGCGGCATCCACGCGGGCCAGATGTATCAGCTGCTGCACTACCTCGGCGAGGACGTGATCCTGCAGTTCGGCGGCGGCACGATCGGGCATCCGATGGGGATCGCCGCCGGCGCGACCGCAAACCGCGTCGCCGTCGAGGCGATGATCCAGGCCCGCAACGAGGGCCGTGACTTCTATCGCGAAGGCCCGGACATCCTTGTCAAGGCCGCCCGCGGCTGTCCCGAGCTGAACGCCGCGCTCGAGGTCTGGAAGGACATCACCTTCAACTACGCCTCCACGGACACGGCCGACGTGGTCGTCACGCCGACGGCGAGCTAGGGGATCGACATGCGCATCACTCAGGGGACATTCTCCTATCTGCCTGACCTGACCGACGACGAGATCGAGGCCCAGCTGCGCTACTCGCTGCAGAACGGCTGGGCGATCATGGTCGAGCACACCGACGACCCGCACCCGCGAAACGCCCTGTGGGAGATGTGGGGGCCGCCGCTGTTCGAGCTGGCGCAAGACGAGGTCGCCGTCGCGATGCGCGAGGTGCGCGCCGCCCGCGAGGCCTGCCCGCACGAGTACGTGAAGGTGGTCGCCTATGACCGCTCGCTCGGCCGCCAGACGACCGCCCTCGCGTTCATCGTCGGCCGGCCGCCGGCCGAGCCCGGCTTCCGGCTCGAGCGGCAGGAGAAGGCCGACCGCCAGATCCGCTACACCCTGCACGCCTACGCGGCGGACGCGCCCCGCGGGCAGCGCTACCGCGTGACGGGGTCGGCGACGTCCAACGGCGGCGCGCGCGGCGACGGGAGCACCGCGTGAGCGTGCAGATGCCGACGGTCGACGACGAGACGCGCCGGGTCGCCGGCGGCGACATCGAGGCGGTGCTGGCACAGCTCGACCGCGACCTGGTCGCGCTCGAGCCCGTGAAGACGCGCATCCGCGAGATCGCGGCACTGCTCGTCATCGACCGCCGCAGGCGCGAGGAGGGGCTCGTCTCGTCGCGGCCCTCGCTGCACATGAGCTTCACCGGCAACCCGGGGACGGGCAAGACGACCGTTGCGCTGCGGATGGCCGAGATCCTGCACCGCCTGGGCTACATCGAGAAGCCGAAGGTGGTCTCGGTGACGCGCGACGACCTGGTCGGCCAGTACGTCGGCCACACCGCCCCGAAGACGCGCGAGGTGCTGAAGCGCGCGAAGGGCGGCGTGCTCTTCATCGACGAGGCCTACTACCTGTACCGGCCCGAGAACGAGCGCGACTACGGCCAGGAGGCGATCGAGATCCTGCTCCAGGTGATGGAGTCCGAGCGCGACGACCTCGTGGTCGTGCTCGCCGGATACCGTGACCGGATGGAGACGTTCTTCCGCTCGAACCCCGGCATGGGCTCGCGGGTCGCCCATCACATCCACTTCCCCGACTTCGACGTCGCCGAGCTGATGGCGATCGCCGGGCTCATGCTCGAGCAGCAGGCCTACCGGCTCACGCCCGAGGCCGAGCTGGCACTGCGTGAGTACGTGCAGCGGCGGGTAAAGCGGCCGCGCTTCGCCCACGGCCGCAGCATCCGAAACGCGATCGACCGCGCGCGCATGCGCCAGGCCAGCCGGCTGTACGACCGCCGCGACGCGCTCGACCGTGCCGACCTGGTCACGATCGAGGCGCAGGACATCCTCCGAAGCTCGGTCTTCGCCGACGACGACGGCGACCTGGACGGCGACGGGCGCGCCACGGCACCCGGGAACCAGAGCTAGGCAGGAGACACGATGCCCCGTCCGATCATCCTCGGCGTCGTCGGCGACTCGGCGTCCGGCAAGACGACCATCACCCGCGGCCTCGTGCGCTGCCTCGGCGAGGACGCGGTGACCCATGTCTGCACCGACGACTACCACCGCTACGACCGGGCGCAGCGGGCCGAGCTCGGCATCACGCCGCTTCACCCCGACTGCAACCACATGGACATCCTCGAGCAGCACCTGACGCTCCTGCGCTGCGGCGCGCCGATCCTGAAGCCGGTGTACAGCCACACCGACGGCACGTTCGGGCCGCCGAAGTACGTGCGGCCGCAGCGGTTCACGGTCGTCGAGGGACTGCTCGGCTACCACACCGAGGCGATGCGCAGCGTCTGCGACGTGCGCGTCTTCCTCGACCCGCCCGAGGATATCCGCCGGCGGTGGAAGGTGAGCCGCGACTGCTCGCGGCGCGGCTACACGACCGACGAGGTGCTCGCCGAGCTCGACCGGCGCGAGCACGACTCGGCCGCGTTCATCCGCCCGCAGCGGCGCCACGCCGACCTGGTCGTGTCGTTCACGTCGGGCACCGAGCGCGACCCCGACCACCTGGACGCCGAGCTGACCTTGCGCGACGGCCTCGCCCACCCCGACCTGTCGCCGTTCATCGACGACGACGGCGGCATCATGCTCACCGAGCGCGACGGCGAGGGTGTCGTCCAGATCCCGGGCCGGCTCGACGCGGTGCGGGCGGGCGCGATCGAGCAGGCGATCTGGGAGAAGATGCACTTCGCAAGCCACCTGCGCTCGCAGCGGCTCGGCGAGTTCACGGTCGGCACCGAGCTGCACCGCTCCGAGTCGCTCGCCCTCGTCCAGCTGCTGATCCTGTACCACCTGGTCACCGCCCGGGCGAAGATCGCGCTCGGGCGCGACGAGGTGCGCGCCGACGTCGAGCGCCAGGAGCTCGCGCCGGCGATCTCCGAAGCCGCCTCCTGACCGCACCCGAGTCGGTCATGCAGCCGTGCGGAAGTAGTGGCCCTGGTCGAGATCGTCGAGCAGGCCGGGCTGCACCGGCGCCCATCCCAGCAGCCCGCGGGTCAGCGTGCTCGACGCCGGGCTGTCGAGCCCGAGAAACCCGGCCAGCCAGGTGAAGTGCGACGGGGCGTCCTCGGGCGCGATGGAGGCGACCGGGATGTCGAGGTGGCGTCCGATCACCTCGGCGATGGCGCGGATCGGCACGCCCTCGTCGGCGACCGCGTGCAGGGCCGACCCGGCGGGGGCGCTCTGCACCGCGAGCGCGAACAGGCGGGCCGAGTCGAGCCGGTGCACGGCGGGCCAGCGGCTCGTGCCGTCGCCGATGTAGGCCGACACGCCCCTGTCGCGGGCGATCGCGACCAGGGTCGCCATGAACCCGTTGTCGCCGTCGCCGTGATTCGTCGGCGGGAGCCGCACGACCGACGAGCGGACGCCGCGCGAGGCCAGGTCGAGCGTGATCTGCGCGTTGCGGGCGCGGATCGCCGGGCCGCCCGTGAGGTGGCCCGAGCCGAGATCCGGCATGTCGCGCTCGGTCGCCACGCGGCCGGGTGCAAGCCCGAGCGTCCCCGACGCGATCAGGAACGGGCGGCCCGAGCCCACGAGCGCCTCGCCGATTGTCTCGATCGCCCGGCGGTCGGCCTCGGCGGCGCCCTCGAAGTCGCCGGTGAACGCGAGGTCGTGCTTGAACGCGAGATGGATCACGCCGTCGGATGCGGCGGCCGCGCTCGCCAGGGTGTCGAGATCGTCCAGCCCCCCACGCTGCACCTCTGCACCGGCGCCCGTGAGCGCCGCGGCCGAGGCATCCGAGCGGGCGAGCCCGACGACCTGGTGGCCCGAGCCGAGCAGCTCGGGGACGACGGCGGAGCCGATCCAGCCGGACGCTCCTGTGACGAAGACACGCATGTGGATCTCCTTGATGTCAGTGACTGCCATCAGGGTAGCACGGATGTCAGTCACTGTCGTCAACTACGATGCGCGCATGACGCGCTGGCAACCAGACGGACGCGGTCGGCTCGAGCAAGCGGCCCTCGCCCTCTACGGCGAGCGCGGCTTCGAGAACACGACCGTGGCCGAGATCGCCGCGCGCGCCGGGCTGACCGAGCGCACCTTCTTCCGCCACTACGCCGACAAGCGCGAGGTGCTGTTCGCCGGCGCGAACGTCCTGCAGGAGCTGCTCGTCACCACCGTGGCCGCCGCGCCGCCGGACGTCGCGCCGATCGATGCCGTCGGCGCGGCGCTCGAGGCCGCCGGCGCCCTGCTCGAGCAGCGACGCGAATACGCGCGGCAGCGCCAGGCCGTCATCGCGGCGAACGCCGAGCTGCGCGAGCGCGAGCTGATCAAGCTCGCCTCGCTCGCCGCCGCCATCGCCGAGACGCTGCGGCAACGCGGCGTCACCGACCCGGCGGCGAGCCTGATCGCCGAGGCCGGGATCGCCGTCTTCCGGATCGCGTTCGAGCGCTGGGTGGCGGATCCCGGCGGGAGCGACCTGCCGGGGCTCATCCGGGACTCGCTCGCCGAGCTCCGGGCCGTCACGGCGGCTTGACCCTCTAGGCCGCGGCGGCGCTCTCGGTCACGTCGCGGACGGACACGATGCGACGTTCGGGATGCTCCTGATCGCAGACCTGGATCGCCCGCTCGGGCGACTCCTCGAGGACGTAGTGGACGATGGGCGCACCGGCCCCGTCGTGCGCGCGTGGGGCGAGGACGAAGAGATACGCGTGCAGGGGCGCCATGCCCGTGTGGGTGGGGGCGTGGGTGCGGGTGGTGGTGCTCATGAACGCTGACTCCTTGTCTTGATGCCGCCGTCTTCGTGGACGGCGAGACTGAATGCGGACCACGTTAAGCGGCGAGCCTGAGAGGTCGGTAGGCGCCGCATGAACCGTTCCTAAGACTTCGTGACCGTCAGGTGTCCCCCGTTCGCGCCGCCGTCCGTGGTACCGCTTTGTTGAGCCAAACTCGCCCGGTCTTCAAACCGGCAGGCCTACGTATCCCACCGGGGTGGTAGGTTCGACTCCTGCGCCGCTCCGCTCGCGAAATCCCTGCAATACCCACTATTCCGGACATGTTCGTTGCCTGTTCTGTCGCCGCTCACCCACCCGGTTTGGGTAACCGGAAGCCGCGTCCGCTCGGTCCCCGACCGACGTCTAGCCGCGCAGTTCAGGAATGGTGATACGGCCCATGGTGGCGCGCTCCTCGTGCCACCCCGGTCTTGCGCGACGGCACCCACGCTGCGCGAGGGGCGACCCTCGCCGCGTCCGCGGACTGCGTCGGGGGCGCATAGGGGGCGCAATACTCGGTGATCAAGTCGATCGGACGTACGTATCCACCGCGGTTTCGCAGGGTGCGGCGGAGTTGGTGGTTGAGAGCGTTGATATCGCAGTTTCGGACGTTGTCGCTGCGCATTACCTGGTAGCGGATCTCGACCGTCATTTGGTTCATGAAGCCCAGCATGCTTCGGCTGACGGTTCTGGCAATGCGCACGTCGTCTGGTTTGAGCGGGCCAAACGTGTCCGGCGGTAGGCGCTCCGCGGATAGCTCGGCCTGGACGGCCGCCACCAGGTAGGGGCCGGGCGGACGCAACTCAGCGCTCCTGACGTCCGCCTGGAAGACCGAGAAGAGTGTACCGGCATGAGTGAGCAGGAGACACTTGCGCCGGTCGATCCAGAGCAGATCCAGGTACCAGTCCTCATCCGTTGCTGGGAACTCCCCGACCGTGATCGATCGGCCACCCAGCAGATCGAGCATCTTCTTGGTGCAGCGAACGATCACCGTCGCGAACGTACCACTCATTGAGGCGTTACTTGCCCGCTTCGAGGGCGGCCAGTAGATCGAGGAGTCCGACGGCCTCCCACGAGCGGTTGCGCTGCGAGTCCGAGAGTGGAGCGAGGACGCCGGCTGCGGCGAGCTGGTCGATGCCGATGTTGACCTGCGGTTTTGATCGCTCTGTGGCTGTGACGCCGACTGGGACGGTGATGACCGGATGGGCGGGAAGCACGGCGATCAGCCGCCACGCTACCGCGTCGGCACGCGGCGGTGCCGGCGTCGCACGCAGGCGTTCGCGCCACATGTCCTGCAGCCCGCGAACCTCATCGAGATAGTGGCGAGCCAGTTGTGCGGCGCGGGCACTGGCCACCGCGAACTGCTCGATCCACTCGTCGACCGCACCCGCTCGGTAGCGTTTCAGGCCGTTGATGTACCGGTCTCGGTCGGCAGCCAGTGCCACGCTGATTGGGGGGATGTAGTCGGGCGCGAGCCTCCGCCGCCGGAGCAGCACCTGCACCAGCGCCCTACCCGTTCGACCGTTGCCATCGTTGAACGGGTGGATGGTCTCGAACTGGGCATGCGCGATCGCCGCCTGAACCAGTGGCGGCAACGCATCGTCGCCGCAGAACGCGCAAATGTCCGCCAGCAGTGGTTCGAGCTCCTCGGGCGGCGGCGGCACGAAGTCCGCGCCGCACGGGTTGTAGTCGTTCCCCCCGATCCAGTTCTGCTCGTCGCGGATCATCCCGGCCCCCACGGACCGTGGAGCGCTCTTCAGGAGCACCGCATGAATCTCCTCGAAGTGGCGCGGCGTCAGCTGCTGGATTGCTGCGGCATCTTCCACCGCCAGCTGCATCGCATCGATGTTGGCCAGGATCTCCGTCGCCTCGGACCCCACAGTCGCACCCATGTCGTACCTGGCCTCTGCCCGGGCGAGTGCTCGCGCGTCCATCTGCATCCCTTCGACCCTGGACGACGCGATCGCCTCGGTCCGCAAGAGCAGCCGCGCCAGCGGCAGAAGCGCCGGGCGCGCCTCCGCGTTCAATGCTGCGATTGCACTCTCAGCATCGGAGACCACCCCGGCCAGATCCCCGGACAACTCGATGTCAAGAGCGGCGATCGTGTCGGGAATGAACACCTCGTAGTCGCACGGACGCCGGTACCTCGCAGGGGCGTACAGGTCGGGATCAGGGCGCCAGCGACGCCGTTCCAGTCGTCCACGCATGCCGGTAATCCTACCACCCTTTGGTAAGGGATACTATCTAAACCTTACTAAGAATACGGTCGTGGAAGGTATATTCGGGCCGAACTCGCGCGGCGGAAACGCACCACCGACACGGCCACACCGAGTCTGGAGGTGCTCGATCGAAAGCCACCAGAGGGCGCGGTTGAGGGCGCAGCCCCGCCGCAAACCGCCTCGTTTGAGCCAAATCCGTCCGGCCTTGAAAACCGGCAGTCGACCATGCGGTCATTCAGGCTTGCCCGAATGGACGAGAACGACGCCGGTCTACCGGGTTGCCCAGGCGCGGATAACAGGTCTCAGGGTCCCGAGTCGGGAGCGATGCCTGTCTGGTATGCGAAGACGACGGCTTGAACGCGATCGCGGAGATCGAGCTTCTGGAAGATGTGCGTGATATGCGTCTTGACGGTGGTGTCGCTGATGTGGAGCTGCTGGCCGATCTCGGCGTTCGACAAGCCCCGGGCGACGAGATGCAAGACCTCGAGCTCGCGTTCGGTCAGGTCATCGAGCGCCTTGGGGAGCGTGGGGCGCCGTGCTCGTGTGTAGTGCTGGATCACGCGCTTCGTCACAGCGGGAGAGAGCAGCGCTTCGCCTGCGGCGACGGTGCGGATGGCCGCGATCAGCTGCTCGGGCGGGTCGTCCTTGAGGACGAAGCCGCTGGCCCCGGCGCGAAGCGCCTCGTAGATGTACTCGTCGAGGTCGAACGTCGTCAGGATGAGGATCCGGACGCCGGTGTCGGCGGCGAGGATCCGCCGCGTTGCCTCGAGGCCGTCGAGCTCTGGCATGCGGATGTCCATCAGCACCACGGTCGGCGAGTACCGTGTGGCCTTGTCGACTGCCTCGAGCCCGTTGCTGGCCTCGGCGACCACCTCGATGTCCGGCTCGCCGGAGAGGAGCATGCGAAAGCCGGCGCGGACCATCGACTGGTCGTCGGCGACGAGCACGCGGATGCTCATGCGATCTGGTTCTCGACCGGTAGCAGCGCACTCAGTATGAAACCGCCGTCTGCCGCGCGCCCGGCTGACATGTCTCCGCCGTAGATCTTGACCCGTTCGCGGATACCGACCAGCCCGTGACCGAGACCGTCGCCCGACGCGACGCTCTTGCCGTCATCGCGGACCTCGAGCTCAACGCGGTTCGGGCGGTAGCGGACGGTCACGTCTGCCTGTGTCGCCTGCGCGTGCTTGAGCGCGTTCGTGAGCCCTTCCTGGACGATCCGGTAGGACGAGAGGTCGATCGCGCGCGGCAGCGGGTGGCGGTGGCCGTAGAAGTGAAGCCGCACGGGAAGCCCGGCACGCTCGACGCGGTCTACGAGCGCCTCGAGGTCGCCGAGGCCGGGTTGCGGCGTCAGGTCGACGCTGTCACCGTCGCGGCGCATCGCTCCGAGCAGGCGACGCATCTCGGCGAGCGCTGTGCGGCCTGCCTCTTCGACACGGCCGAGAGCGTCCTTGCCCTCGTCCAGCCCTTCCGGGAGCTTGTGGCGGACCGCGCCGACCTGGAGCACCATCACGCTGACGGCATGCGCGACGATGTCGTGCAACTCGCGGGCGATGCGCGCCCGCTCCTCCGCAACCGCGATCCGAGCGGCGGCCTCTCGCTCGCGCTCAGCAAGCATCGCTCGCATCTGCGCCGTCTCGCGTTCCCGCTCGGCCAGGCTGGCCCGCATCTCCGCCGCCTCGGCCTGCTGTGACCGCTCACGCATCGCGTATCCCGCAATCCAGGCGACCACGAACCGAAGCGGGATGAAGATCAGGTCGCTGGCCGACTGCGTCCCGGGGATATTCGCGACCACGACCACAATCGACCCGACCACGACCGCCAGGCCGACCCCCGCCTTCCGGTCGTCACGCAGGTTGCCGAGCAGAAACGCGGCTGCCAGTCCCACCACACCAACGCTGCCGACGAACGGGATCAGGAGCCCGTTCACGTACGTGAGTCCGGCGGCTATCAGCCAGTACGCGGCGGGCGCGGCAAACGGAATGCGTCGGCGTGCCAGAAGCGGCGCTACGAGGATCGCGAGCGCCGGCAGCGAGGACCACAACGACATGTCCGGTGCGCCGGGCAGGTTTCGGCCCACGACCAGTTCGAGCATGCCGGCGATCCCGAGAACCGCCATCAGCAGCTCGAACCAGTACTCGTACGCGGCGTTCCGGATTCGGGTCACGCGGTGAACGTACTGCAGATCCGCCCGCCCCGCCTCCTACCCAGGTAGGAGCCGGATCGTCGCTGCGGACGAGGTCGGATCCGACCTCCCGACGATGCGCCCGGCACTGCCGCAGCCATAGCGTCAGACATGTTCACAAACCACGAAGGAGGAACACGATGACAACGTCATTCGCACCAACGGCCGGAGTGGTACCCGCACCGGCCCAGCAGGCGCCCGCAAAGGTCGTCATCCCGCAGTACGGGATCCGGCGAATCCTCGCGGTATGGGCGGCGGCTGCGCTGCCGATGGGGGCACTGGCCTGGCTCGTCGCCCCCGCCCTGAAGGGCAGCTTCGCCGGCACGGGAAGTGTGCCGATGGTGAAAGCCCTACTCATGTGCTTGACGGGCGGCCTGATCTGGCAGTTCGTGCTCGTGGTCGCGTTGCTCCGGCGTGAACAGGGAACGCTTCGCTGGTCGACCACGCGCGACGCGCTCTGGCTTCGCTCGCCGCAGAGCCCGCGCAGCGGCCGCGTCGGCGGCAGGATCTGGCTGATCCTCGTCCCACTGATCCTCGCAGCCGCCGTCTTCGACGGCGTTCCACTTGTGAACGGCCCCAGCAACCGAGACTTCGGCACGTTCATCGGCTCACACGCCGGCCACGCATTCCTCAGCGGCAACTGGGGCTGGTACGCAGTCATCCTGATGTTGCTCCTGTTCAACACCGTGCTGGGCGAGGAGCTGCTCTTCCGCGGGTTCCTGCTCCCACGCATGAACCGTGCCTTCGGCCGCGGCGACTGGCTCGCCAACGGCGTCCTGTTCGCTCTCTACCACCTGCACGAGCCGTGGGCGATGCCGTCCGCATTCCTCGACACGTTCATCTACGCCTACCCAACCAAGCGCTACCGAAGCGCATGGATCGGTATCGCCGTCCACAGCGCCTCGAGCGTGTTCCTGGGAATCGTCATCCTCACACTCGTCGCCTGACGAGAGCCGGACAGAACGCGGTTCGGGCCGGGCACAGACCCCGGCCCGAGCCATTCGGCGATCCCGCCCCGCTGTCACTGCCGTAACGATGGGCTCCCGATGCTGTTTCGCGATGGAGCTAAGGGGATTCGAACCCCTGACCTCCTGGACTCGGCCGTCAAGGTCGCTCCGCTCCCCTGACCGCCTCGTGACCGGGGCTGCGTGAATCGCAGCCCCCTTGATCCAGGCTTGCCTGGATCGCACCCAAAAAGGCGAGGGCCAGTCCACAACGCAATCGGGCTTGGCGGGCCCATCCAGGGCCCGCCAAGCCCGATGGAGCTAAGGGGATTCGAACCCCTGACCTCCTGGGTGCGATCCAGGCGCTCTCCCAACTGAGCTATAGCCCCGGGGGGCGCAAGTATAGCCCTGAGCCGCTCCCACTCTGCGGTCAGACGAGGCTCGGCCGCTAGGTCGAGAGGACGCGCGCGACGCCCTGGCCGCGCACCGTCTCGAGCGTCACCCAGCAGCTGTGCCAGTGCATTCCCGCGGGGATGACCGCGTGGATCGTCGTGGAATCGCCGCCGGTCGGCGTGTCGAACGTGACCGCCGAGACGTTGTCGGCTCCGCTCGTCTTGAACCACATCTCGTAGTAATGCCCCGCCCCGGCCGGCGGCAGCCCGTTGATGTGGAGCACCATCGTCCGCACGCCGTCCTTGGGATAGCCGAAGTCGACCAGGGCGGTCGCGCCGTGCGGGCCGCTCAGGCTAACCGAATACTGCGTCGAGAAGCCTCCGCCATGGGTCGCGATTGCGAGGGTGACCGCCGCAGCCGCCGCGGCACCGAGCGCGGCTGCCGCCGACGCCATGCGCCACCACGCCGGCCACTGCCAACGTCGCTGCGCCCTGGCCGAGACGACGGACCGGCCGAGCGCCTCACGCCGCGCGGCCGCGGCGAAGGATGCCGGCACGGCTTCGGGGGCGGGCGTCCGGGCGAGCATCCGTTCGACGCGTTCGATGTCCATGTCCTCGCTCATCGTCCCACCTCCTCGCGAAGCATCGGCGCCATCCGCTGCAGGGCGCTCCGTGTCCGGGTCTTCACCGTACCGAGTGGCAGCTCGAGCTGCTCGGCGATCTCGCTCTGGGCAAGACCGCTGAAGTAGGCGAGCTCGATCACCTCGCGCTCGCGATCGGGCAGCGAGTCGACCGCGACGTGCACCTGGAACGCCTCGAGCTCTGCGATCGTCTGGGCGTCGGGCAGCGGGTTGGGATCGGGCCGCTCCGGCAGCTCGCCGATCGCGAGAGGCACCCGGGCGCGGCCCGCATCGATCGCAGCGTTGCGCGCGATCGCGAACATCCACCCGGCGGCGCTGCCGCGACCGCGGTGATAGCCCTTGGCCGCCCGCCAGACGGCGGCGAACGCCTCCTGCGCAACGTCCTCGCCGGTGTGGCGGTCGCGCAGGATCCGGACGACGAGCGAGTAGATGGCGCGCGAGTAGCGCTGGTAGAGCAGCTCGAACGCCTCCTGGTCGCGCTCGCGGGCGACACGCTCGAGCAGATCTTCGTCCGTGAGCGATTCGGGAACCACCGCGGCCAGCCTAGACCATCCCCTCGGGGTGAGAGCGCGCGGCGCTGCTGTGACAGAGAGAGCCGTCATCCACGATGCATACGCACTCGCCTGGTGAACGGTTTGTAATCACGCGCACCCGAAGCGGCGTCGCCGGTGACGCGAGGCGCGTCGAGTGCGGTTCGCCGCTGCGCGGCGTCGTCCCAGAACGCCACGGAACGACTCGATCCGGCCGGCGACGCCACTTCGGGGCGGCGAGAGCTCGCCCTGGGCAGGAGCCATGGCAACGGCCGAGGGGAGCGCTAGGCACACGATGGGTGCGGCCCTCTCCGAGCGCGTCACCCGAACGGTTATGCGTGCGGGCCGCGCGGGCGGGCGATCAGGGGAAGTCGGAGCCGTGGTGGGCGTCGGCCGAGTGGATGTGCATGTCGGCCGTCACCAGGTCGCGGATGCTCACGATCCCGACCAGCTCGCCGTCCTCGACCACCGGGATATGCCGGAACTTGCCCTCGGCCATGATCTGGGCGGCCTCGCTCGGCAGGTGATCCGGCGGCAGGGTGACGGGGTCGGGCGTCATGTAGGTGCGCACGTGATGCTGGTCGGGATGGCGGCTGTCGGCGATCGCACGCAGCAGATCGCGCTCGGTGAAGATGCCGACGAGCTTGCCGCCTTCGTACACGATCGCCGCGCCCACGTTCCTGCGCCGCATCGCCCGCGCGGCCTCCGACAGTGTCACGGTCGGCTCGATCGTGAGCACGTCACCGCCGCTCATGAAGTCGCGCAGGGTGACCGCCATCCGGGGATCCTACTCGGTTTCGCGCGGCCGCAGACGCATCTCGAGCAGGAGATCCGCATCGAGCGCGTCGGCGATCCGCATGAGCGTGTCCAGCTTCGGCGGCCGTCCGCCCCGTTCGAGCCGCGCGATCGCCGACTGCGTGGTGCCGCACAGCACGGCCAGCTCCTGCTGGCTCATGCCGCGCTCGGCGCGGTTGTCGGCCACCATCCGCCCGACCTCGGCGAACCGCTGCTCGTGGTCGCGCCCGAGCGCCTCCGCCCGCTTGCGGATGCCCTCGCGCATGCGCTCGAGCGATTGGGCGGTCAGACGATGCCGCTGCGCCTGGGGGTGACTGGCCACACCACCAGTGTATCGCGCCTGCGCTATCACCCGCCACAGCCGGCCGCCGCCCGCCCGGCGCAACCCGGCGAGCGTCTCCGCCGTCAGTTCGCCCAATGAGGCGAGTGGTGGTCACCGGTGTCGGCGCGGTCACGCCCATCGGCAACAACGCGGCGGCGATGTGGGAGTCCCTGGTCGCGGGCCGAAGCGGCGTCGACGTGATCCGGTCGTTCGATGCGAGCCAGTTCCCCGTGGACATCGGCGCCGAGGTGAAGGGCTTCGACCCGGCGCTCGCGATGAGCGCGAAGGAGGTGCGGCGCACCTCGACCGATGTCCACTTCGGCGTCGCCGCGGCGATGGAGGCCGCCCGCGACGCCGCCCTCGAGATCGACGAGCCGAGCCGCGTCGGCGTCATCATCGGCAGCGTCATGGGCGGGCTCGCCTACACGCTGCGTCAGCAGCGGATCCTCGACGAGCGCGGCTGGGACCGCGTCTCACCCCACTGGCTGCCGAACACCCTCGTCGACACGACGACGAGCCATGTTGCCACCATGCTCGGCGCCCGTGGCCTGAACTACGCGACCGAGTCGGCCTGCGCCACCGGCACCCACGCGCTGGGCGAGGCGGCGGCGGCCATCGTGCGCGACCAGGCCGACGTGATCCTGGCGGGGGCGACCGAGTCGGCGATGCTGCCCATCATCCTGGCCGGCTTCTGCGCCATGCGTGCGCTCGTCGACGGCCGCGACGATCCCGCGGCGGCATCGCGTCCCTTCGACCTCACCCGGGCCGGGTTCGTCATGGCCGAGGGTGCGGGCGTGGTCGTGCTCGAGGAGCTCGAGCGGGCGCGGGCGCGCGGGGCGCGCATCTACTGCGAGCTGGTCGGGTACGGCGCCTCGAACGACGCCTACCACGTCGCCACGCCCCACCCGGAGTCGATCGGCGTGATCGAGATGATGCGCGACGCCCTGCACCGCTGCGGGATGGAGCCGGACGAGGTCGACTACATCAACGCGCACGGGACGTCGACGCCCTACAACGACTCGGCCGAGACGCAGGCGATCAAGGCCGTCTTCGGCCAGCACGCCTATCGCCTGGCGGTGTCGTCGAACAAGTCGATGTTCGGGCACATGTTCGGAGCGGCCGGCGCCGTCGAGGCGGTCGCGACGGCGCTCACGATCCACCACGGCGTGATCCCCCCGACGATCAACCTGCATACGCCCGACCCCGAGTGCGACCTCGACTACGTCCCGAACACGGCCCGCACGGCCGAGGTGCGCGTCGGCCTCTCGAACTCGATGGGCCTTGGCGGCCACAACGCCTGCCTGATCCTGCGCAAGCTCGACGAATAGCGCGCCGTGAGAAGCGGGGACTGTCCCCGCGAGCGGGGACAGTCCCCATCGGCCTAACGGGGTCTGACCCCGGTTCAGCCCAGCCCGGCGCGGCGGACGCGCTCGCCCGCCATGCCGCTCACGACCGTGTCGACCAGGCCGTAGTCGCGCGCCTCGTCCGCCGACATGAAGTAGTCGCGCTGCGTGTCGGTGTGGATCTGGTCGACCGACTTTTTGGTGTCGCGCGCCATGATCTCCTCCATCCGCCGCTGCAGGCTCAGGATCTCGCGGGCGCGGATCTCGATGTCGGTCGCCTGTCCCTCGAAGCCCGACGTGTGCCCCTGGTGGATCATCACCTTCGAGTTCGGGAGCGCCATCCGCTTGCCCTTGGCGCCGCCGGCCAGGAGCACGGCGCCCATCGACATCGCCATCCCGAAGCAGATGGTCTGCACGTCGGCGCGCACGTACTGCATCGCGTCGTAGATGGCGAGGCCCGCGTACACGTCGCCGCCCGGCGAGTTGATGTAGAGCGAGATGTCCTTGTCGGGATCGTCGGACGCCAGATGGATGATCTGGGCGACGATCAGGTTCGCGATCTCGGACGTGACGGGCGTGCCGAGGAAGATGATGCGGTCGTTCAGGAGCCGCGAGTAGATGTCGAACGAGCGCTCGCCGCGCCCGGTCTGCTCGACGACCATCGGGATCAACGGTGACATGGGTGCCCCCTCTGCGTTATAGTGCAACCTCAAGGTTGCTCATCATAGGTCGGCCCACCGAAAAGCGCAACCCAAAGGTTGCGAATGGTCAGGAGGTAGCCATGTCCGAGTCCGTCACCCGCGAGATCGTCCTGCCCCTCGAGCGCGACGAGGCCTGGCGCGTCGTCACCGAGCCCGAGCACCTGCGCGAATGGCTCGCGGACGACGTCGAGATCGAGCTGCGCGAGGGCGGCCGGATCGAGCTCGGCTGGGACGGCGGCGGCCGCCGTCTCGGGATCGTCGAGACGGTCGAGGAGTGCGAGCGCCTCGTGTTCCGGTGGCGCCCTGACGAGGATGGGCCCGAGCACGCCGAGACGACGGTCGAGATCGGCCTCGACGACGCCGCCGACGGCACCCGCGTCACGGTCGTCGAGACCGGGTTCGAGGTGCTGGTGGACGCCGTCGGCTGCAGCGCGGTCTCGAGCTGGGCGTGGGACGTGCGCCTGGGAGCGTGCGGCGACCTGCCGCTGATGCTGGCGGTATGAGCCCCGACCCGGTCGGGGCGACGTTCGCCGCGCTGGCCGACCCCACCCGCCGGCACGTGATCGGCGTGCTCTCGGCCGGCGAGGAGGTCAGCGCCACCGAGCTCGCCCGCGAGCTCCCCATCAGCCGCCAGGCGGTCGCCAAGCACCTGGCGGCGCTGGCCGACGCGGGCCTCGTCGAGTCGTCGCGCCACGGCCGCGAGACGCGCTACCGGCTCACCCCCGGGCCGCTCACCGACGCCGGCGCGTGGCTCGACCGGGTCGGGTCGGAGTGGGACTCGCGGCTCGGGCGGCTGCGGCGCCTCGCCGATACCCACCGGCCGCCGGCCTGATCCGCCCGGCGCACTATCCTTGCGCGCACGATGTCGACCGTCCGTCAGGCCAATCCGCTGATCTCGCAGGCCGAGGCGCGCGAGCTCGGCCTCGACCGGCCCGACCTGATCGGCATCTACCGCAACATGCTCGCGACGCGGCGGATCGAGGAGCGCGGGAACCTGCTCTTCAAGGCGGGCAAGCTGCCGGGCAGCTACTACACCGGCCGCGGCAACGAGGGCGCGTCCGTGGGCGTCGCGACGGCGATGGGGGCCGACGACGTCGCCTCTCCCCTGCACCGCAACCTCGGCGTGCACGTCGTCCGCGGCGTGCAGCCCGCCGCGATCTTCTGCCAGTTCATGGGCCGCTCCGGCGGCGCCACCGGCGGCCGCGACTCGAACCTGCGCTCCAACGACTTCGGCTCGGGCCGGGGCCTGCTCGCGGGCGTCAGCCACCTGCCGGCGATGATCCCGACGATCACCGGCATCGCGCTCGCATTCCAGCTGCGGCGCGAGCCGCGCGTAGCGATCGGCTGGTGCGGCGACGGCGCGGCCGCCCGCGGCGACATGCACGAGGCGATGAACCTGGCCGGCGTCCGGCGGCTGCCGATCGTGTACGTGATCGACAACAACCAGTACTCCTACTCCACGCCGAACCGGCTCTCGTTCGCGTGCGAGCACCTGGCCGACCGCGGGCCGGCCTACGGCTTCGAGGGCATCGTCGTCGACGGCACCGACGTCCTCACCGTGCTGCGCGAGGCCCAGCGCGCGATCGAGCGCGCCCGCGAGGGCGGCGGCCCGACGGTGCTCGAGCTCGTGACGCTGCGCATGGAGGGCCACGCCGTCCACGACGACGCGGGCTACGTCCCGCGCGAGCTCCTGGCCGAGTTCGCCGCCAAGGATCCGCTCGAGCGGTTCCGGAGCTGGCTCGAAGAGGTGGAGCAGATCGGTGAGGCCGAGCTGGCCGGCCTCGAGGCCGAGGTGACCGAGTGGATCGATGCCGGCGTCGCCGAGGCCGAGGCGAGCCCGCTGCCCGACCCGGCCACGCTGCTCGACCGCGTCTACGGCTGAGGCATGGGGATTGTCCCCATGGGGACAGTCCCCGGTTCTCAGGTCTACGCCGTCGACGAGCCGCTATCCTCGACCCATGAGTGAGTTTCCGTTCAACATGTTCGGCGGCGACCCCGAGGAGCTGCAGCGGGCCATGGCCAACTTCATGGAGCAGGCCCAGCAGGGACAGCGGGTCGCCTTCGCCGACCAGGCAATCAACCTCGCGGTCGGCGTGACCGTCGCGGCGATCGGCCGCCTCGATCTGTCGGGCACCGCGGACGAGCAGGCAAACCAGGTGCGCGACGCGATCCGGCTGATCTTCCCCGAGGCCGTGACGCTCGTGCGCGAGGCCCGCGAGGGCCTGGCCTAGCCGCCGGACGCCGTGCGGTCGACGGGCGTGCACCACGTCGACCTGGTCGTGTCGGACATCGACCGCTCGCTGCGGTTCTACCGCGGCGTGCTCGGGCCGCTCGGCTGGCACGGCCTGCACGAGATCCCCGGCGAGCACGGCGAGACGATCAACTACGTCCACGGCCCCGGCTCGACCGTGGGCCTGCGCCAGGCGCCGGACGGCGCCGCCACGCTGCCGGTCGACCGCTACCGGGTGGGCATGCACCACGTGTGCTTCGAGGCGTCGACGCGCGAGCTGCTGTACACCTCGGCCGAGCGCATCACCGCGCTCGGCGGCACGATCTCGGAGGGGCCGCGCCACTTCCCGGAGTACCGCGAGGGCTACCACGCGATCTTCTTCTTCGATCCCGACGGCATCAAGCTCGAGCTCTCGTGGACGCCCGCCGGGACATACGACTGGCAGAGCCCTCCACCGTCGTAGAGGCTTGCAGCCGGCGCGGTTCGGCCGTACCCTCGGTGGAGGAGTGGGGACTCGCATGGGGGCACGTATCCGGATGGTGGCGCTCGGCGCCGTCGTCACGCTGCTCACGCTCGTGCCGTCGGCGATGGCGACGATCGCGACCAAGCCGCTGGTGACGTGGCAGGTGAACGGGCGCGTGAACGCGATCATGCAGATCGGCGGCATCACGTACGTCGGCGGCAAGTTCACTCAGGCGATGAGCCACAACGGCGCGACGGATGCCGTGTCGGACCTCGCCGCGTTCGACGGGAACGGCAACTTCGTGTCGGCGTGGACCCCGGCGGCGAATGGCACAGTCAAGGCCTTCGCCACCGACGGCTCCGGCAACATCATCGCGGGCGGCAGCTTCACCAAGATCGACAGCGCCGGTCACCCCCACCTCGTCGAGATCGAGCCCAACGGCACCATCGTCTCGAAGAGCGTCTGGGCGGGTACGGCCAACGGCGACGTACAGGCGCTCGCGACCGGCGGCTCCACGCTCTACATGGGCGGCTTGTTCTCGACCGTGGACAGCCAGTCGCGGGCATACCTCGGAGCGGTGTCGCTCTCGAACGGCCAGATCCAGTCGTGGAACCCTTTCGTGGACGGGCGTGTCGACGGCCTCGAGACCGTGGGTGGCAACGTCGTCGCGGGGGGATTCTTCCTGAACGCCGGCTCGGCCTCGGGGGCTCATCCGTCCGTGGCGGAGTTCGACGGATCGACCGGAGCGTTCATCAACAACTACAACGGCCACACCACGTCTCCGGTCGTGTCGATGACGGAGGGCGGCGACGGTTCGATCTACACGGGCCACTACAACAACCGCCTGCAGCGGTTCACCGCGGCCGGCGGCTCGAGCTGGCAGGTGGGCTTCGACGGCAACGTCCAGGCGCTCACCCTCTCGGACGGCGAGCTCGTCGCAGGCGGACACTTCAACAACCTGTGCACCGTCGGCACAAATTGCGCAAACCCGATCGTGCGCCACCACATCGCCGCGCTCGATCCGGCGACCGGCAACCTCGACACGACCTGGGCGCCGAACGTGAACAGCGACCTGGGCGTGTTCGCCCTCGCGGACACGTCGACAGGGCTCGCCCTCGGCGGCGACTTCACCGCCGTCGGCGGCGTCGCCCAGGCGCACCTGGCGTTCCTGAAGACCGGCAACTCGGTGCCGATCGACTCGACGCCCCCGGCGATCGGTCCCGCCCCCTACGTGATCCTGCGCTCGGCCACTTCGGTCTCGTCCGGCCAGGCGCCGCTGCTCGTCCGATGGGGCGCGAAGGATCCGAGCGGCGTCTGCTCGACACAGCTCCAGCGCCAGGTCGGCAACGGCTCGTTCGGCGGCCTCTCGCTCTCGTCGGAGACCGCCACCTCGCGTGCGATCACGCTCAAGCCGTCGGCGACGGTGCGCCACTACCGGGTACGAGCGACCGACTGCGTCGGCAACACGTCGAACTGGAGCACCAGCCAGCCCGTGATCCTGACCGACTTCCAGGACGGGAACGCACGCATCGCCTACACCCGCGCGTGGAAACGGGCTTCGGCGTCAAGGGCCTTCGGAGGCACCATCCACATGACGAGCAAGGCCGGCGCCTATTCGACGCTCAAGTTCACCGGACGCGAGGTGGCCTGGGTGGCGACGCGGGCGGCCAACCGCGGCAGCGCCCGCGTCTACCTCGACGGCAAGCTTGCGGCGACCGTGAACCTGCGAAGCGCGAGCGCCATGCACAAGCGGATCGTCTTCGCGCACGTCTGGAGCGCGGACGCCGCGCACACCATCAAGATCGTCTGCAGCGGCACCGCCGGTCACGCGACGGTCGATGTGGACGCCTTCCTTACCGTGCGCTAGTCGCGGGTCGTCAGCAGGGCCATGGTCGCGGTGAAGCCGTGCAGGAACGTGTGCCCGCCGACCGGGCCGATCTCGCCCGAGCAGAACATCCCGGCCAGGGGGATCGGGCCGAGCTCGTCGGCGACGGCGCCGGCGTCGTGGTCCGGCTCCGGATACATGTTCGTGCCGCGGCCGTTGCAGGCGAACAGCAGCGCGGCGTCCGGGCGCTCGCCGTTTGCGGTGTGCGCACGCAGGGCGCTGCGCAGGTCGGCGTCGGCGCTCTCGGCGTCGCGGGCATGGAACCGGAACGTCTGCCCCACCCGCACGGTGTCGCCGACGACGAGCGAGCCCTGGTCGGCGTCGCCGCCGAGCACGGCCCGCATGAGGTAGTCGTCCGAGCCGTAGTCGTCGCGGTTCTCGTCGATGACGAGGCCGGCCAGCAGGCCGTTCTGGACGAGCTCGCGGCCGTGCTCGTCCAGGCCCGCGACGATGTCGGTCAGGCGCTCGTAGGCCGGCCGCCCGGCCAGCTCGTGGATGATGCTGCCCTCGGCGCTCGTGATCACCATCTCGGGGCCGACGGGCGCACACCCCTGCGAGACGAGCACCCGCAGGCCGACGCCGCCCTCGACCACCACCGCGACGGCGCCGTGGCGCATCACCCGCCGACCGCACACGAGTGCGTGCCCGCCAGGGGACTCCCCGCCGGAGGCCAGGCCGCCCACCGCGACCGCGCCGCCGAAGCGCCCCGCCACGCCTTCGAGGAACGCATCGGCCGGGAAGGTGTAGGGGTCGGCCAGGAGCAGCATCGGCTCGCCCGGCGCGGGGACGAGGGCGGTGGGCAGCTCGACCGCAGGCCCCTCGCCGGAGTCGCGCACGCTCAGGTGGTGCACCCGCGCCCGGCCCCCGGGCAGGCTCGTCGCGAGCAGGCTCAGCGCAGGCACGCCCTCGAGCTCGCGGCGGGTGCCGATCACCGCCTGGCCGGTCGCGCCGGCGAGCGCGCCCGGCTGCAGGATGTCGGCGATCGCCGCGGCCGCCGCCTCCGCGTCGGCGGCGTGCTCGGGCGAGAGGAACAGGAAGGCCACGTCCGCCGGCGCACCGCCGAGGTCGTCGCGCACGCGTTCGGCAGCCTCCTCTGCCGCCGCCCGCGTGTCCACGAGCGTCGAGGTGGCCGCGGCCGGGCGGGCGCGACCGCTCATTCCGAGATCCGCCACTCGTGGTCGACCCGCGCGGTCGTCGAGGCGGTGATGAAGCAGTCACGCTCCGCCTTCGCAGTCAGGGCGCGGGCAGCGCCCGCCTGACCGGGCGCCATCCGCACGTGCACGACCATCGCGACGTGCGTGAACGCGTAGCGGCGATCCTCGGCCCGGCGCTCGACCTCACCCGTGGCCGCCGCCGCATACTCCTTGACGGCGAGCTCGTTGTGCGTGCAGTGGGCGAGGAACGACAGCATCGTGCACGACTCCATCGCGGCCAGGTAGAGGTGCTCCGGGCTCCAGCGGTCGGTCTCACCGCCGGGGAAGTCCTCGGGCGGAGAGACGGGCAGCTCGGGCCGGCCGCCCGAAGAGACCGATGCGGTGTGACCGCCCTGCCAGCGGAGCTCCGCCTGGTACGTGAAGACTTTCGATCGCATGGCCATCGTCCGACTCCTCCGTGCGTTGCCGACCCGACCTTACCCCCAAACCGCGCCGGCCGATCACGACCCGAGCAGCGCGGTGACGGCGTCCGGGGTCACATCGTGCCACGGACCGCCGTGCCACGCCGGGTCGCGGTAGCGCGTCTGCACGAGCCCGGCCGCCGCCGCGCCCTCGGCGGGGGTGAGCGCCGACGCGTGCGCGCCGGGCGCCGCGAAGGCCGCGATCACGGCGGCGGTCGCCGCGTCGACATCGCCGCCGATCACGGCCACGTGGTCGGGACGGCTGGCCGCGGGGCGCGGACGCCCCTGCAGATCGCCGTCGCGCGGGCCCGCCAGGCACGCGCGCAGCGCATCGAGGTCGGCGCGCACGAGCAGCGTGCCGTGCACGAGCGTCACGTCGCGCCCGCGATGCGCGGCGATGCCGGTGACCTTGCGGTCGCCCACGCGCACGGTGCGCTCGTCGCGGCGCGCGTCGGCGCCGAGCGCGCGGCACGCGGCCACGATCCCGTCGAGCAGCGGCGCGTACATCTCGGGGATGGGCGCCGACGCGGCGGGATGCGCCGCAGGGAGCGCGAGGGCTGCGCAGATCGTGCCCGGGTCGAGGTAGACCGCGCCGCCGCCGGTGAACCGGCGCCAGATGTGCACCCCGTGGCGCGCGCACGCCGCGGCGTCGACCTCCCAGTCGGCCCGCTGGAAGCGCCCGATCACGACCGCGGGGCGGCTGCGCCAGACGAGCAGCGTCGGCCGGTCGACCGGGGCGCGCACGAGCGCCTCGTCCCATGCGAGCCCCTGGGGCGGATCGCACAGCCCCGCGGCGATCGTCCGCTCGGCGATCACCGCACGCGCAGGCCGGCGCGACGCAGGCGCATCGCCACCGAGGGGGGCGTGTCCGGCCCGAGCTCGATCTCATCCGGGAGGTCGCGCTCGAGCACGTCCAGGCGCCGCTCGAGCTCGGCGGGCACGCCGACGGACTCGAGCTCGGCCTGCACCGACGCGAGCCGCGCGGCGGCTTCGGCCGCTGCGGCCGCCGCCGCTTCGCCGGCCTCCTCCGCACGCCGCATCAGCTCGAGGGCATCGCGGCGCAGCGCCTCGGGGCGGGCGTCGTCGGCAACCGGCGGCGGCGGCTCGAGCTCGAGCGGGGTCGCGCGCATCGCGTCGGCGAGCTCCTGCCGCTGCGCGGCCAGCCGCTCACGCTGCTCACGCGTCTCGAGCCTGGCCGCCTCGACGCGGCGGCGGGCGTCGTCGGCCTCGGCCCGGTAGGGCTGCGGGTCGGCGCCGGCGGCCTCGGCGAGCTGGGCCAGGTCGACGGCCCGCTGCCACGCCGTCATGAGCGGCCCCTGCGCCACCCACTCGCGCTCGAGCTCGCGGGCGACCGGCTCGATCGCCCCGACGGCCGCACCGGCGGTCGAGTGCATGCGCGGCGCGGCGCTGACGACGTCTTCGAGGTGACCGGCCTCGGCTGCGAGCGCCTGCGCGTGGCGCAGGGCGTCGCGCAGCCGCTCCACCTCGGCGGCCGTCTCCAGCAGATCGTCGAGGCTATGCGGCGTCATCGGGCACGGGGCGCAGCCATGCGAGCACCGGCGGGCGGCTGTCGATCCAGCGCACCACCCTCGGCGCCAGGGCGATCCCGTACGCGTCGAGGAAGCAGTAGCCGCCGGGGATCCCGCTCGGGGGGTTCCCGATCGTGAGGGCGCCGGTGGGGTCGTGCACGGCCCACCGCCACGCCCCGACGCCGGTGCCGACGAGCTCGAGGTAGCTGCAGACGAGGAATGCGCCGGCATAGACGAGCGGCTGGCGCCCGACGAGGATGAACCGGACGAGGAACAGATACATCACCGCGCCGAGCAGATCCTGACGCGGCGCGAGCAGCGCGCCCCAGAGCGCCCATGCGCCGCACACGACGAGCGCGAACGTGACGAGCGGCAGGCGCAGGCGCGAGGCGATCGCCGAGCGGCCGATGTTGAGCGCCGCGAGGTAGACCAGGCCGTGGCCCGGCGGCACGTAGGACGGGACGTTGTGGAGCCGGTAGGTATACAGGCCGAGCAGCGGCGAGGCCGTGTACTCCACACACGTCGCGGCCACGATCACCACGCCGACCTGCACCCGCACCGAGCGCGGCTGGCGGCGCAGAATCGCGATCAGGAGCGTCCAGGTGAGAAGGCCCACGAGCCGCTGGCGCCAGATCCCCGCCTGCGAGTCGAGCCCCGCGCCGAAGGCGATCCAGACGATGACGATCGCGACGATCGAGAGCTCGGCGCGCGAGCGTCGCAGGGCATCGGCGACCGAGCCGGGCGGGACGATCCGTTCATGTGCGCGGAGCACCGCCGCACTCTACCGGCGCGATCTACGATTCCGACGTGGTCGATGGTCACATCCAGGTGAACGCGATGGCGGTGCGCCACGCGCTCGCCCGCACGTTCACCGGAGTCGATCCGCAGGGCCATGCGTGGCGGGGCACCACCGGAGTCGGCGACACGATCGTCACCGTCGACGTCGAGCCCGGCGACGGCACCGACGTGCTCGTGCACGTGTGGGCCGAGTCGATCCAGACGGGCCCGCGCACCCCGCGGGTCGCGCGGGTGCTGGCGTGCGAGAACGCCGAGCTCGTCCTGGGCCGGTTCCGGCACCGCGATGACGCCATCATCGTCGAGCACACCATCCTCGCCGGATCGACGATGGACCCCGTCGAGGTGCAGTCGTCGGTGTGGACGGTCGGGTGGGGGGCGGCGTCGTATGCGCCCCGCCTGCACGCGCTCCTGACCGACGCCGTGCCCGTGCCGCCGGCGCCGCATACGCCGGCCGCCCGGCTGCGCGACGCCGCCGACCACGTCGAGATGACGACGAAGCGGGTGCGCCGCTACCTCGACGAGACGCACGGCGGGTTCGAGCACCATCCCGACTGGGGATTCCACGGCGCCTTCGGCAGCGCACGCGTGTTCGTCGACGTGCTCCCGGTGCTCGACGACTCGACCGCGGTGCGGGCCTCGGCGCCGGTGCTGTCCGACATCGACCTGTCCGACGAGCTGGCCGTGAAGGTCGCCGACCTGACCGCCGGGTCCCGGTTCGGAGCCTTCATGCACCTCGCCGACCGGCGGGAGCTGTGGTTCCAGCACGCCATCCTCGGGGACGACCTCGACGAGGTCGAGCTCGAGGCCGCGATCAGCGTCGTCGCCGGGATCGCCGACGACTGGGACGACCGCCTGGCAGCCGAGTTCGGCGGCCTGCGCTACGCCGACCTCGGCTGACCGCGCAGTTCACTCAAACGAGTGAGTTGCACCCTCGCCGCTTTGTAGTACAAATGCGACAAGTGGCAACGCTCGAGTCTGCATATTCCTGTCGGTGCAAACACCGAGCCGCCTACTCCCCCCGCGACGTCACCCCGGCAGGACTCTGCTCTTCAGGAGGCGGAAAATGAACGAGATCATCAACGAGCTTCGCGACGAGAGCGGCCAGACCATGGCCGAGTACGCCGTCGTTCTCGGCGTCATCACGATCGCCGTCGTCGTCACCCTGGGTCTGCTCTCGACCGCGATCCAGAACACGCTGAACAACGTCATCGCGGTCATCTAGGCGACGACCCGCTCTGCCCTCTTGCGCCGGTGCTATCGTCACCGGCGCATGAGTGCAGGCAAGGCGGCGATGTGGATCATCTCGGGCGGGATCGTCACCGCCCTCGTGGTCGTCCTCGGGGTCGACGGCCTCTCCGGTGTGCCCGGTGAGTGGGTCGGCGTGATCATCGGCGCCATCCTCGCGTCGGCCGCGTTCGCGCTCGGCTACGCCGAGTAACGCACCAAAAGGGGTCAGACCCCTTCTGGTGCGCCGACCGCTGCCGCGACCAGCTCGAGCGGGTGCACGATGGGCAGGCCGGGATGGCCGGCCCGGCGAAGCGCCGCGGCGATCTGGATCGCGCAGCCCGGGTTGGCCGTGGCGAGCACGTCCGGCGCGGCGTCGATCACCGCCCGGGCCTTGCGGGCGCCGAGCTCGCGGGCCGTGGCGGGCTCGAGCAGGTTGTAGATCCCGGCCGAGCCGCAGCACATGTCGGGCTGGGCGAGCTCGACGAGCTCGACGCCGGGGATCGCCGCGAGCAGCGCCCGCGGCTGGGAGGCGACGCCCTGGGCCTGGCGCAGGTGGCAGGCGTCCTGGTAGGCGACCCGGATCGGCGATCGCGGCGCGCGGACGGCGACGGTGCCCAGCTCGGCGGCGAGCTCGGTCGCGTCGCGCACCGACGCCGAGAAGCGCCGGGCCTCCTCGGTGCCGAGCAGCTCGCCGTACTCCTTCATCGCCGAGCCGCAGCCTGCGGCCGTCACGACGACGCGCTCGAACCCGCCCAGGGCCGCGATCATCGCCTCGGCCCGGCGGCGGGCCTCGTCCTCGCGCCCGGCGTGGAGGGCGAGCGCGCCGCAGCAGCCCTGGCCGGCCGGCAGCGTGACCTCGCAGCCGTCGGCGGCGAGCACCGCGGCCGTCGCACGGTTCACGCGCCCGAAGAAGACGCGCTGGACGCAGCCCTCGAGCATCGCCGCCCGCATCCGCACCTCGCCGCGCGCCGGGACGAAGCGCTGCGGCCGCGCGCGCAGGTCGGCCACCGTCACGCGCGGCGCGAGCGCGAACGGCCGCACACCCGTGGCGAGCGGCCAGGCCAGCGCGCGCAGGAGCCGCGGCCGCGCCACGGCGGCCAGCACGCCCGCCTCGACCGCCCGTTGCCGCAGCGAGCGCGGCGCCCGCTCGCGGCGCAGGGAACGGGTGCGCTGGATCAGGATGTCGTAGCGCACGCCGCTCGGACACGCCGGCACGCACGCGAGGCAGCCCAGGCAGCGGTCGAAGTGGCCCGCGACGGTCGCGTCGAGCTCGATCTCGCCCTCGTCGAGGAGCTTCATCAGGTGGATGCGCCCGCGCGGAGAGTCCATCTCGTCGCCCCAGAGCGCGTAGGTCGGGCACGCCGGCAGGCAGAACCCGCAGTGCACGCAGGCGTCGAGCAGCTCGTGCGTCTCAGCCACCGTAGGCCTCCACGACGCGCCGCTCGAGCGACTCGACCTGAATAGACGGTGTCAGGCACGCAATATTCACGTCGGCGAGAAGCAGGCCTCGGGCATAGCGGCCGACGATCGTCGCGGCGCCGGCGGCGCGCAGCTGCCCGATCGTTTCGGGCACCGCGGCGGGCAGGCAGCGGGTGAGCGAGAGGCCCGCCGCCCGCTCGCGGTGCTCGGCCCAGAGGGCGTCGTCGTCGTCCACGAGCGCGCCGCCGACGATCGCGGCGGCCTGCTCGGCGAGCGTCCGCGCCACGGGGCTCTCGAAGCGCACGAGCATCCGCTCGGGCGGCCAGGCGTACTCGACGCATGCCGGTGCGAGCTGCTCGAGCGCCAGTGGATCGGCGGGCTCGGTGACGACGGTGCAGGTCGCCGCCGGGAGCGGATGCAGCCGCAGCGTCAGCTCGAGGATCTCGCCCAGGCGGCCGTGCGCGCCGGTGAAGAGCTTGGGCAGGTCGTAGCCGGCCACCGTCTTCACCACCCGGCCGCCGGACCGGGCGATCGTGCCGTCGGCGAGCCGCACGGTCATCCCGAGCACGAGGTCGCGCGGCAGGCCGTAGCGGTGCGCGCGCGGGCCGAACGCCGCCGCCGCGAACGCCTCGCCGACGGTCAGCTCCGCGACGCCGGGCGGGTCGAGGGCGAGCATCTGGCCGCCGCGGGCAACGACCGCCTGCAGCTCGGCCAGCGGTACCGCCGCGCCGACCGTGCAGGTGAGGTCGCCCGGCTCGTGCTCGATCACCATCGCTCGACGCCCTCGCGCTCGGCCGGGTGGCGCCGGTAGGGCCCCGGAACCTCGCCGCACAGGCGCGGCGTCGGAAACGCCTTGCCGGGGTTGCAGAGGCCGTCCGGGTCAAACGCCGTGCGCAGCCGCAGCATCGTCGCGAGATCGTCGGGCGAGTACATGAGCGGCATGTGGCAGGCCTTGTCCAGGCCGATGCCGTGCTCGCCCGTGAGCGACCCGCCGGCGTCGACGCACGCCTGCAGGATCGCCCCGGCGAGCTCCTCGGCCCGCTCGGCCTGCCCCTCGACCGCGCCGTCGTAGAGCACGAGCGGGTGCAGGTTGCCGTCGCCGGCGTGGAACACGTTGCCGACCTCGAGGCCGTGCGACTCGGACAGCTCGCGGATGCGGCGCAGCGTCTCGGGCAGGCGTGTGCGCGGCACCACGCCGTCCTGGACGTAGTAGTCGGGGCTGATGCGGCCCATCGCGGCGAACGCGGCCTTGCGCCCGCGCCAGAACGCCGCCCGCTCGGCCTGCGTCGCGGCCACCCGCACCTCGGTTGCAAGGCCCAGGGCGCAGCAGTCGAGCACGCGGGCCAGGGTCACCTCGACCTCCGCCGCCGGGCCGTCGAGCTCCACAAGCAGCACCGCGCCCGCGTCGAGCGGCAGGCCGGCGCCCACGGCCGCCTCGGCCGCGCGGATCGTGAGCGCGTCCATCATCTCGATCGCGGCCGGAACGATCCCCGCGGCAATCACCGCCGAGACCACCTCGCCGGCGGCGTCGGTCGTCTCGAACGCGGCCAGCAGCGTCTCCACACGCTGCGGCCGCGGCAGCAGCGTGACCACGATCTCGGTGGCGATCCCGAGCGTGCCCTCGGAGCCGACGAACCCGCCCAGCAGGTCGAGCCCGCCGGCGCGGTCGATGCGCACGAGCCCGCCGTCGGCGAGGACGATCTCGAGCTCGAGCACGTGGTTCGTCGTGAACCCGTACTTCAGGCAGTGCGCGCCGCCCGAGTTCTCGGCCACGTTGCCGCCGATCGTGCACACCTGCTGGCTCGACGGGTCGGGCGCGTAGTAGAGGCCGTGGGCGGCGACGGCGCTCGTGACGTCCAGGTTGGCCACGCCGGGCTGCACGCGCGCCCGCCGGTTGGGCACGTCGACCTCGAGGATCCGGTTCATCCGCGCGAGCCCGATCACGATCCCCTCGGCCACCGGCACGGCACCGCCGGAGAGGCCCGTGCCGGCGCCGCGGGCGACGAACGGGATGCCGCGGGCGTGGCACACCCGCACCGCCGCCTGCACCTGCTCCGTGGTGCGCGGCAGGACGACCGCCTCGGGCATCGCCCGATGGCCGGTCAGGCCGTCGCACTCGTACGTGCGCATCTGCGAGGGCTCGGCGATGACCGCGTCCGCCCCGACCGCACGTTCGAGTTCGACGACGAGGGTCATGCGGTCAAGCGTACCGCCGCAGCGGCCCGCATCCCTCGCCACCCGAGAAGAGTTCGCCGAGTGGCGCGATGGAACCGGGGACCGTGAAGCGGGCATCGGGCCCCGCCGTCGTGGTCGCGCACACCTCGACCACAGCGACAGTCTCAGGGGGTACCGCGCCCGAGCGGCTCCTGCTTCGGGAGGTGATCGACCGATCGGGTGTCTCGGCAGTGGTGGCGGCGCAGCTCGGCGGCCCCAGCGGCGGCTTCCACCAGCCCGGCCTGTGGTTACAGCTGACGTTCGCAGTCCGGAGCCCGAACAAGAGACAGGCCGTCGAACCGTGGTGGCAGGCCCAGCTGATCGAGGGCGCATTTCGCACGTTGAGCGTCCAGCGCGGACTGCCCGACCTCGCCGGGGTCATGTTCCGGGCGCGGTTCTCAAACGGCAGGACCAGGCTCTGGGGCGCCGGAGAGGCCGGCGGGAACGCGCCGACGCGCGCCACCTCCAGCACCCCCAACGCGGACAGGGCCGCGATCACGGCTCATCTCGTGGCGGCCGCGCGCGCGGCGGGGTGGACGGTCCGGCGCATCACCCTGTTTCGGTCGGACGGATTCGCAGCCGAAGTGACATTGGTGGCAGGACGTCCCCACGGCTTCGGCAAGCAGCTGTCCGCGTTCAACGCTCACCTCGACCCCCATGGGCTCGCGGGAACCCTCATCCAGGTGGAGAACCCGTGCGGCGCGACCGTCTACCGGGTCTCCGAGGCGCGATGGGTCGGCATCTCGAGCAGCAGCGCCGACCCGCGCTGGCTGTGCCCAAACCCCGCCTCGTTCGGCCCACGCGCTGCCCCGCTCCTGCCACCAGACCGTGCTGAGGTCTAGGCGACGAGCTGACGCAGGACCATCTGCAGCAGGCCGCCCGCGCGGTAGGTGGTCACGTCGGCGGGCGCGTCCAGCCGGGCGAGGCACTCGAACGAGCGCTCGCCGCCGTTCACCTCGACGGTGACGGCCGAGCCGACGTCGAGCTCGCCGAGCCCGCGGATGGTGAACGTCTCGGTGCCGTCGAGGCCGAGGCTTCCAGTCGACTCGCCCTCACGGAACTGGAGCGGGATCACGCCGAGGGCGACCAGGTTCGTGCGGTGGATGCGCTCGAAGCTCTGCGCGAGCACCGCTCGCACGCCCAGGAGCGCGGTGCCCTTGGCCGCCCAGTCGCGCGAGCTGCCCGAGCCGTACTCGCGCCCCGCGACCACGACGAGCGGCACGTGCTCGGCCGCGTAGCGCTGGGCGGCGTCGTAGATCGGGAGCTGCTCGCCCGACGGCAGGTGACGGGTGAACCCGCCCTCGCGGTCGGCCAGCGCGTTTCGCAGGCGGATGTTCGCGAACGTGCCGCGCACCATCACCTCGTGGTTGCCGCGGCGGGCGCCGTAGGAGTTGAAGTCGCGCGCGGCGACGCCCTGCTCGACGAGGTAGCGGCCGGCCGGCGTGTCGGGCGAGAACGCCCCGGCGGGCGAGATATGGTCGGTGGTGACGGAGTCGCCCAGCACCGCGAGCACACGCGCATCCACAATGTCCGAGAGGTCGGCGTCGTGGGCGAAGAAGGTGGCCTCGCGCACGTAGGTCGAGCGCGGATCCCACGCGAACAGCTCGCCCTCGGGCACGGGGAGCGCCGTCCAGCGCTCGTCGCCGTCGAAGATGCGGCCGTACTCCTCGTCGAAGAGGTCGGAGCTGTACGCGCCGGCGAGGGCCGCATCCACCTCGTCCGAGCTCGGCCACACGTCGCGCAGGTAGACGGGGCCGTTTGCGCCCTCGCCCAGCGGATCGGTCGTGAGGTCGGTGTTCACGCTGCCCGCCAGCGCGTAGGCGACCACGAGCGGCGGCGAGGCCAGGTAGTTCGCGCGCACCGCCGGATGGATGCGGGCCTCGAAGTTGCGGTTGCCCGAGAGCACCGCCGCCACCTTGAGGTCGTCGCGCTCGATGGCGCCGGCCACCTCGTCGGGCAGCGGCCCGGAGTTGCCGATGCAGGTGGTGCAGCCGAACCCGACCAGATTGAACCCGAGCGCGTCGAGCGGCTCCATCAGCCCGGCCCGCTCGAGGTAGCCGACGACGACGCGCGATCCCGGCGCGAGGCTCGTCTTCACCCACGGCCGCCGCTGCAGCCCCAGGGCGAGCGCCTTCTTGGCGACGAGCCCGGCGGCCACCATCAGCGCCGGGTTCGATGTATTGGTGCACGACGTGATCGCCGAGATCACCACCGATCCGTCGCCGAGCTGCGAGCCGTTGGGCGTGCTGACGCCGAACGCGTCCGAGAACGACCGTCCCACCTGCGGCAGCGACACCCGGTCCTGGGGCCGCCGCGGGCCGGCCAGGCTGGGCACGACGGCATCCAGGTCGAGGTCGAGCGTCTCGGTGTAGGCAGGGGCGGCCTCGGCGCCGGTGCGGAAGAGCCCCTGCTCGCGCGTATAGCGCTCGACGAGCTCGATCAGCTCGGCCGGCCGGCCCGTGTCCGAGAGGTAGCGCAGCGTCTGCCCATCCACCGGGAAGGTGGCCGCCGTCGCGCCGTACTCCGGCGACATGTTCGAGAGCGTCGCCCGGTCGGCGACGGTGAGCGACTGCAGGCCCGGGCCGAAGAACTCGATGAACTTGCCGACGACGCCGTGCTTTCGCAGCTGCTCGGTGAGCGTGAGCACGAGATCGGTCGCCGTGACGCCGGTGCGAAGCTCGCCCCCCATCCGCACGCCGATGACCTGCGGCGAGGTCATGTAGAGCGGCTGTCCGAGCATCACCGCCTCGGCCTCGATCCCGCCGACGCCCCACCCGAGCACGCCGATCGCGTTGATCATCGTCGTGTGCGAGTCGGTGCCGACCAGGGTGTCGGGGAGCGCGACGCCGTCGCGCACCTGGACGACCTGGCCGAGGTACTCCAGGTTCACCTGGTGGCAGATGCCCATCCCCGGCGGGACGACGCGGAAGTTCTGGAAGGCCCGCTGCGCCCAGCGCAGGAGCTGGTAGCGCTCGCCGTTTCGCTCGTACTCGCGCTCGATGTTGCGGGCGTAGGCGCGGTCAGACCCGAAGGCGTCCACCTGCACCGAGTGGTCGATGACGAGGTCGACCGGCACGAGCGGATCGACGCGGCCGGGGTCGGCGCCGCGGCGGTCGACGGCCGCGCGCAGGGCGGCGAGGTCGACGACGGCGGGCACGCCCGTCAGGTCCTGCATCAGCACCCGGGCGGGCATGAACGCGAGCTGCGCGTCGGCGTGCGGCTGCGGCCAGGCGGCCAGCGCGCGCACGTCGTCGTCGCGCACGTGCTCGCTTCCGGCCCGGCGCAGGAGGTTCTCGAGCAGCACGCAGATCGTGTATGGGAGCGTCAGCGGATCGACCACGCGGTCGAGGCGGTGGAAGGCCTCGCCGGTGGGGAGCGTGTCGCGGGCGCCGAAGGGATCGGGATCGGCCATCACCGCAATCTAGATGATTGATTCCACGCCGCCGCGCCGCCTGGACGCGCGACGGTCGTAAGTGGCCGACGGTGCTGGGGCTGCGGTTGCGAACCGTCACGGGGGCGTGGAACCAACCATCTCCTCCACTTGTGCGAGATTTCAGCTGATGAACGGATCGCGAGTACGGGTGCCCGACGGCGTCGGCCGCCCCTTCCAGGTGTTCGTGAACGGCGTCGAGCAGACCGAGGGCGCCGACTTCGCCGTCACCGGCGAGTGGTTCGTGTTCGCGAAGGAGCTGATCCCGCCCCGCCAGGACAACGCGCGCAGCGTCTTTCGCGGGTTCTTCTGGGGACGCTACAAGCCCGAGCACGTCGTCGACCTGGCCTGCCACGTCGGCGGCCAGGCGCACGTCTTCAGCCGGCTCCCGATCGAGCCGCCCGCAGCCTCGTAGCGGCCTAGAAGACGGCCTTGCCCTGCCACCACACCGTCTCGAGAATCGCAAAGACGGTGATGAGGCAGACGGCGAGGATGTGGCCGCCCTTGGAGCGCGGGTTCAGGAAGTAGCCGAACAGCGCGACCGCGAGCGCGAGGATGCCCATATAGATCGGGCGCGTCCACGTGCCCACAACGGCGAAGACGATCGCCAGGGCGTTGATGACCGCGACCGCGTCGTCGCGAAAGGACTCGTATTCGGGCGTGTAATCTCGCACTGAGCGCTCCTTGGCCGGACTCGGCCGCAATCTTAGCGGGAGGGGACACGAGCGAGACGCGTGGAACGACGGTGTTGCGCAAGGCCGGGGTGCAGCACCGGCTGCTGCGCTACGACTACCGCGCCGACGGCGGCGCCGAGCAGGCCGCGGCCGACCTCGCCGTCGAGCCTGCGCGGATGTTCAAGAGCCTGGTCGCAAAGACAGGCGATGAGCTCGTCTTCGCCCTTGTGGCGGCCGACGCCGAGCTCTCGCTCAAGCGGCTCGCGGCGGCCGCGGGCGCCAAGCACTCCGCCATGGCCCAGCCGCGCGAGGCCGAGCGCGTCACCGGCTATCAGGTCGGCGGGATCAGCCCGCTCGGATCGCGCAAGCCGCTGCGCGTATTCCTCGACACGGGCGCGCAGCGGTTCGAGCGCATCTGCCTGAACGCCGGCAACCGCGGCCACATCGTCGAGGTGGGCACGGGCGATCTCGTCCGCATCACCGGGGCGACGGTGGTCGAGCTCCAGGCTCAGCCGTAGCGCTCGCCGGCCACCGCGGCCAGCTTCTCGAGCGAGTGGGTCGCCTGCAGCGTGCGCACCGTGCCCGATTTGGAGCGCATCACGAGCGAGTGCGTCCGCGCCCCGCCGCGCTGGTAGCGCACGCCGCGCAGCAGGTCGCCGTCGGTGACGCCGGTCGCGGCGAAGAACACGTTCTCTCCCCGGATCAGGTCGTCGACCGTGAGCACCTTCTCGAGGTCGTAGCCGGCCTCGCGCGCACGGTTCGCCTCGTCCTCGTCGCGTGGCCACAGGCGGCCGACGAGCTGGCCGCCCAGGCACTTGAACGCCGCCGCCGAGAGGACGCCCTCGGGCGTGCCGCCGATCCCCCAGAGCAGGTCGATGCCGGTCTCGGGCGTCGCCGCCATCATCGAGCCCGCGACGTCGCCGTGGGCGATGAAGCGGATGCGCGCCCCGGCCTGGCGGATGCGGCCGACCATCTCCTCGTGCCGCGGGCGGTCGAGGATGACCACCATCAGGTCGCGCACGCGGCCGCCCTTGGCCCGGGCGATCATCGCGAGCGTCTCCTCGATCGGCGCATCCATGTCGAGGGGCTCGTCGATGTCCGAGCCGCACGCGAGCTTCTCCATGTAGACGCACGGACCGGGATCGAACATCGTCCCCGACTCGGCGGCCGCCACCACCGCGAGCGCGTTCGGCTGGCCCCGCGCGACCAGATCGGTGCCCTCGAGCGGGTCGACGGCGACATCCACGGCCACCCCGTGATGGGTGCCGATGCGCTCGCCGTTGAAGAGCATCGGCGCCTCGTCCTTCTCGCCCTCGCCGATGACGACGACACCGTCCATCTCGACGGTCCCGAGCATGTAGCGCATCGCGTCCACCGCGGCGCGGTCGGCGGCGATCTTGTCGCCGAACCCCACCCACCGGGCGCACGCCAGCGCCGCCGCCTCGGTCACCCGGACGAGCTCGAGTGCAAGGTTCCGATCAGGTGCTTCTGCCACGAGCGTCCTCCCCGGCGAGTTGACCGAAGAGGATAGCCGTGCGGCGTCACACCCGCACGAGCCGGTTGGCGAGACCGCCGATGCGCTCGTGCCCGAGCAGCGGCTCGATCCACCGCTGCGGGATCGCGTCCGCCCCGAACCGCGCGCCGGCCAGCGCTCCGGCGACGGCGCCGTTCGTGTCGGCGTCGCCGCCGAAGTTCACGGCGAAGACGATGGCCGACTCGAGATCGGGCTGCCCGAACGCGGCGGCAAAGCCGATGCGAAGCGCGGTGAGGACAAAACCGATCTGCTCCTGCGCCTCGGCGAGGAGCTGCTCCGGCGCCGCCGTCAGCGCCTGCTCGGCCGCCCGGCCGGCCGTCGAGGTCGACGCCGGCAGCTTGCGGCCGCGGATGAGCGCGGCCAGGGTCAGGTTGAGCAGGGTGCAGGCATCGCCCGCGAGCGGATCGTGGTGGGTCAGGCTCGACTCCTCGCGCGAGATCCGCTCGAGGGCGCCGGCGTCGGTCCGGTAGCGGATGCCGATCGGCGCCGTGCGCATGAGCGAGCCGTTGCCGGCGCTCTTGCCGCCGCTCGCCTCGTGGTAGGCCGCGGCGGCGGCGCGGGCCTCGGCGGGCGTGCGCGCGCGGCGCAGGGCGGCGGCGATGGTCGAGCCGATGTCCTTCGGCCCCGATCGCGCCCACATCACATAGCGCGAGAAGACGTCGTCGTCGTCGTATCCACCCTTCTCCGCCATGCTCGTCGCGAGCTCGACCGCCATCGCGGTGTCGTCGGTCCACTCGCCCCGCTCCCATGGCGGCGAGGCGACCAGGTCGCGCAGCGAGCCGCCGTAGCGGGCATGGATCTGATCGGGGTGAAGCCACTCGACGGCGGCGCCGAGCGCGTCGCCCGCGGCGAGTCCGAGCAGCGCGCCGCGCGCCCGCTCGGCGATCCCGTCGGAGCGCCGCTTCATCACCGGCAGACGGGGCAGAAGTACAGCCTCCGCGGCATCTCCCGCCCCTGCATCGCCGACTCGACCCGCGTCCCGCAGCGCGGACACGGCCGGCCCGTCGCCCGGTAGATCCGCCGCGGCAGGCGGCCGGTCGCGACCCCTGCCCGCAGCATCCGCCGCGCGGCCGCGGCCAGCTCGAGCAGGCGCCGGTCGGAGAGGCCGGAGACGGGCGCGAACGGGTCCTGGCGCAGCTCCCACAGCACCTCGGCGCGGACGATGTTGCCGATGCCCGCCAGGACGCGCTGATCGAGCAGCAGCTCGGCCACCGGCCGGTCGGCCGCGCGCGCCCGGCGCAGGTAGCCGGCGGCATCGAAGCGCTCGCCCAGGAGGTCGGGGCCGAGCCCGAGGCGCAGGTCGGCGCGCCGCCTGATCTCGAGACGGCTCGTGCCGGCGATGACGACGTCGGCGGCGTCGGTGCGAAGGACGTACCGGCCGCGCCCGGCGCCCGGCTCGGCCAGGCGCACACGCCCGTTCATCCCGAGGTGGACGTGCAGGCTGCGGCCGTCGGCACCGTGGACGAGCAGGTGCTTGCCCTGCGTCTGCACCGACTCGACCTCCGTGCCCGCGAGCGGCCCGGCGGTCACATGCCGGCCGACGACCGGGCCGATGCGGCGCGCCGCCAGCACGAGCGAGTGCCCCTCAGGCACGCAGCACCAGCCGCCGGTGCCCCTTCAGGAACCCGTGCGCCAGCAGGAGCCGCTCGGCCTCGGTGCCCGCGATCGGCTCGCCGTCGATGCGCTCGGGCGCGAGCCGCCGCGCGCGGCCGCCGGTGATCAGCCCTGCGAGCGCGGCGATGCCGGGCTCGAGCAGCTCGGCATCGAACGTGACCAGGCCGCGGCCGCCGCGCTCGACATAGACGGCCGGCCGGCCGCCGGCGATCACGATCCAGGCGCCGGCGACGCGCGAGGGGCGGCGGGCGCTGTCCGGCCACGGCAGGGCGGCGCCGTAGGGATTGGCCGGGTCGATCGCCGAGAGCACGATCGCCGGCGCCTCGGCATCGGCGTCGCGCACGTCGCGCAGCCGCTCGACGGCGGTCGGCGCCGCGAACTGGGCGCCGCCGAGGCCCTCGACGAAGTAGCCGCGCTGGCAGCGGCCCGCCTCCTCCATCATTCGCAGCTCGCCGTAGACGGCCGAGAAGCCGCCGGGCACTCCCTCGGCCAGCACCGCGGCGCGGGTGACGACGCCGTGGCGGTCGAGCAGCGTCTCGGCGAGCGCCCGCGCGCGCTCCGCCGGAGCAGGCGCCGCCGGGACGAGGCTCTCGACGAGCGACCAGCGCCCGCGTGCAGCGGGCAGCGACGACGTCGGCCGCCCGCGCCGCGCGATCCGCCCCGGCCGCGCCGGCGCCGGCGCGGGCAGCGCCCGCAGCACGGCCCCGCCGCGCAGTGGATGCCACGAGTCGTTGGTGACGACCCCGTCCCAGGCCAGCGCCCACAGCTCCGCCAGGACGGCGCGGTCGGGCTCGCCCACGGCCATGGCCAGGTCGGCGAAGAACATCGGCCCGCGCGCGCGGATCGCGGCGACGATCGGGTGCTCGGGCGCCTCGGTCGGCGTGTGCAGGAGCGCCGTCTCGCCGCGCAGGTAGAGCGCCGCCCGGCCCTGCCCGGCGCCGACCCAGACGAGCTCGCCGCCGGCGCACAGCTCGTCCAGCATGTCAGGCCGGTAGCCGGGCACGCGCAGCGGCAGCACGTCGGACTCCCACGCGGTCACCGGCAGCGCGACGCCCTGCAGCTGGGCGACGACGTCGCGCAGGCGGTCAAGGCCGCGGCCGACGTCGCGGCCGACGCCCTGCCACGCCGGCAGGAACCGCACGAGCGCGTCGGGCTCCACCGGCTCGACCGCCCGCCGGATCACGGCGAGCGTGCGCCGGCGCACGCGCCGCAGCACGTCGGGGGTGATCCACTCCCGCCCGCCCGCGCCCGGCCGGAAGCCGCCCTCGACGACCGCGCCGTCGGCCTCGAGCCGGCGCAGCTGCGGCGTCGGGTCGATGCTCCAGCGGGCGCGGAGGTCGTCGGCCGAGAACGGCCCGTGCGTCCGTGCATAGCGCAGCACGAGCCGCTTGAGGGCGTCCGGGGCCGGCTCGAGGAACACCGCGGGCACGCCCTGCGGCGGCACGACGCCGAGCCCGTCGCGGTAGAGGCCGGCGTCCTCGGCTGCGATGGCGCGCTCCTCGCCGGCGATCCGCACCGACACCGCCCGCCGCTGCGACACGAGCTCGGCGACGTGCGCCGAGACACCGCGGGCATCGGCCTCTGCGGCCGACAGATCGCCGAGGCGGCGCAGCAGATCGTGCGCCTGGTCGAGCGTCGGCGTGCGGCCCTCGCCCTGCAGCTCGCGCTCGACCTGGTCGATCGCGTCGCCGTCGAGCAGCTCACGCAGGTCGTCGTTTCGCAAGAGCTCCGCCAGCAGCGCCCGATCGAGCTGGAGCGCCTGGGCCCGCCGCTCGGCCGCGGGCGCGTCGCCCTCGTACATGTAGGTCGCGATGTAGTCGAAGAGCAGCGCCGATGCGAACGGCGACGGCTGGGCCGACTCGACCTCGAGCATCCGCACGTGGCCGCGTCCGATCGCCTCGAGCAGGCCCTTCAGCGCGGGCACCTCGAAGACGTCGGAGAGCACCTCACGGTAGGTCTCGAGCAGGATCGGGAACGACCCGTACTTGATCGCGACCTGCTGCAGGTCGTGCGCCTTCAGCCGCTGCTGCCAGAGCGGCGTGCGCGTGCCCGGCCGGCGGCGCGGGAGCAGAAGGGCGCGGGCGGCGTTCTCGCGGAAGCGGCCCGCGAAGAGCGGGCTCTGGGCGATGCGCTCGAGCAGCAGGTCGTCGAGCTCGTCCGGCGGGATCGCGATCAGATCGACCGGCGGCGGGGTGTCGGAATCGGGCAGCCGAAGGGCGATGCCGTCGTCGGCCCACATCGCCTCGACCTCGATCCCGAGCGCGCTCGCCATCCGCTGCTCGAGGGCGAGCGCCCACGGGGCATGGACGCGGCCGCCGAAGGGCGAGAGCACGCATACGCGCCAGTCGCCGATCTCGTCGCGGAAGCGCTCGACCACGATCGTGCGGTCGGAGGGCACGACGCCGGTCGCGGCCTCCTGATCGGCCAGGTAGGTGTGCAGGTTGGTCGCGGCGCGCTCGTCGAGGTCGGTGAACCGGCGGGTGCGCACAGCCTCGCCGACGGCCCGGCCGAGCTCGTACGGGCGGCCGACGCCGTCGCCCTTCCAGAACGGCATCCGGCCGGGGACGCCGGGCGCCGGCGAGACCAGCACGCGGTCGCGGGTGATCTGCTCGATCCGCCACGACGACGCGCCCGAGCTGGAACACCTCGCCCTGGCGGGCCTCGTACACCATCTCCTCGTCGAGCTCGCCGACGCGGGCGCCGGAGTCGGCCAGGAACACGCCGTAGAGCCCGCGGTCGGGGATCGTGCCGCCGTTCGTCACGGCCAGGCGGCGCGCGTCGGGCCGGGCGCGGACGATCCCGGCCGTGCGGTCCCACACGATCCGCGGGCGCAGCTCGGCGAACTCCTCGGACGGATAGCGGCCGGCGAGCATGTCGAGCACGCCGTCGAACTGCGCCCGGCTCAGATCCTGGTAGGGGTAGGCGCGGGTGACGAGCGTGAAGAGCTCTGAGACGTCCCAGTCGTCCACCGCCGTGGCCGCGACCAGCTGCTGGGCGAGGACGTCGAGCGGCTGCCGGGGGACGCGCGTGTGCTCGATCTCGCCGCGGCGCATGCGGTCGACGACGACGGCGGTCTCGAGCAGGTCGCCGCGGTACTTGGGGATGAAGCGGCCGAGCGACGGTGCGTCCACCTGATGCCCGGCGCGGCCGACGCGCTGCAGACCGGCGGCGACCGACTTGGGCGACTCGACCTGGACGACGAGGTCGATCGCGCCCATGTCGATGCCGAGCTCGAGCGACGACGTCGCGACGAGCGCGGGCAGCTGCCCCGACTTCAGCATGTCCTCGATCTCGAGCCGCTGCTCGCGCGCGATCGACCCGTGGTGGGCGCGGGCGATGTCGGCCTCGGCGAGCTCGTTCAGGCGGTGGGCGACGCGCTCGGCCGAGCGGCGGTTGTTCACGAAGACGAGGGTCGAGCGGTGCGCGCGCACGAGCTCGAGCAGGCGCGGATAGAGCGCGGGCCAGATCGACTGGCGCGGCTCGCCGTCAACCTCGGCCGCGCCGCCGAGCTCGCGCATGTCCTCGACCGGGACGATCACCTGCAGATCGAGCTCCTTCGCCGCCCCGGCGTCGACGATCTCGACCTCGCGGTCGCGGCCGCCGAGATAGCGTGCGATCTCCTCGAGCGGGCGCTGCGTCGCCGAGAGCCCCACCCGCTGCACCGGCCGGCCGGCGAGGTGCTCGAGCCGCTCAAGCGAGAGCGCGAGGTGAGTGCCGCGCTTGCCGGCGGCCATCGCGTGGATCTCGTCGACGATCACCGTCTCGACCGGGTCGAGCATCTCGCGCGCCGCCGAGGTCAGGATCAGGTAGAGCGACTCGGGCGTCGTGATCAGGATGTCGGGCGGGCGGCGGCGCATCGCCGTGCGATCCCTCTGCGGCGTGTCGCCGCTTCGCACCGCCACCGTGATCGGGCGGGGCAGGTCGATGCCGGCGAGCGGCGCGCGCAGGTTCTTCTCGATATCGTGGTTGAGCGCCTTGAGCGGTGAGACGTAGACGACGCGGGTGCCGCGCTCGGAGGGGTCGCGGACGAAGCCGTCGATGGCGCCCAGGAAGGCGGCGAGCGTCTTGCCCGAGCCGGTCGGGGCCAGGATCAGGCTGTGCCGGCCCGCGGCGATCGGCGGCCACCCCAGCCGCTGCGCCCGAGTGGGCTCGGCGAACGAGCGCCGGAACCAGTCCGCGACCGGGTCGGTGAAGGCGGCGAGCGGGTCGGAGGCCATGTCCGTAAGGGTAGAGGGCGGCGGTCACAGCCGTCTTGTACGGTTCGGACATGGATCGCCGTCATCTGCTCGCCGCCGCGCTCGCCTTCACCTCTCTCGCGCTCGCCATCGCGGGCCTGGTCGTGTGGCGCGAGATGTCGCCGCCGTTCGCCGACTTCCCGGACGGCCATCGCCTCCTGGTTGCATTCCCTCCCCCGTACCGCCTGCACCCTCTGCGAGCCGAGCTCCTATGGGCAGCGGCCAGTGTCACCGGCCTGATCGCGGTCGGGCTGACGCTGCGTCCGTACGCCGGGCGTGATCGCACGCTCAGCGCCTCCGGCTGACGCGCGCCAGCGTCGCGTACGGCATGCGCCAAGTGGCGTGTACGGCATGTGCCACTTGGCGCCCCCACCTCGCGCCAATCGCCCTACCGTCCGCATACGATCCCTGTGCAGGCGACAGGGAGGGTGGCGTGGAGACGGTGGGGTTCATTCACATGGAGGACGGGACGGCCGAGGACTACGCGCTGCTCGATCGCGTCCAGGAGCCGTTCGTGGCGGCGCTGCCCGACCGCCTGCTCGAGGCGCTCGACGGCCTGAAGTCGTCGCTGGCCGGCTACCAGGTCTCGCGCTACGAGCACTCGCTCCAGTCGGCCTCGCGCGCGCATCGCGACGGCCGCAGCGAGGAGTACGTCGCCGCCGCGCTCCTGCATGACATCGGCGACGAGCTCGCGCCGTGGACGCACGGCGAGATGGTCGCCGCGGTGCTGCGCCCCTACATCGCGCCCGACATCTGCTGGATCGTCAAGCACCACGGGCTCTTCCAGATGTACTACTACGCCCACTTCAGCGGGGGCGACCGAAACGCCCGCGACCGCTTCCGCGACCACCCCTGCTACGACGCGACAGTCGAGTTCTGCGACCTCTACGACCAGTGCTGCTTCGACCCCGCCTACGACTCGCTGCCGATCGAGACGTTCGAGCCGATCGTGCGGCGGGTGTTCGCCGAGGTGCGCTACCTGGACGACTCGGCGCTGCCGTGATCGGAGCGTGAGCGGCCGGTGCTGATCGAGGTGCTCGGGTCGTCTGCCGGCTGGCCGATCCCCCGGCTCGGCTGCGACTGCCCTCAGTGCACATCGGACGACCCGCGCGACCACCGGCTGCGCTCGTCGCTTCTGATCGACCGCCGGATTCTGGTCGACGCGGGACCGGACGTCTACGCGCAGCTGATGCGCGCCGGGGCCGTGCCCGAGCAGGTCGTGCTCACCCACGATCACCACGACCACATGCTCGGCCTGCACGCGCTCGCCAAGCTCGGCCGTATACCGCTCCACTGCACCAAGGACTGCGAGCAGGGCGTCCGCGTGATCTTCCCCCGGCTCGACTTCCGCGTGATGCACATGACGCCGGGCGTCCCGGCCGAGCTCGGCGAGGAACTGCGCGTGCAGGCCTTCGATGTCGACCACAGCCCGAAGACGCGCACGATGGGTCTGCGCTTCACCGACGCGGCCGGCCACACGCTCGCCTACATGCCCGACCTGGCTGAGCTGCCCGGGTCGAAGCTCGCCCGCGGCGCCGATGTCGCCCTCTTCGACGGCTCCACCCGCGACCGCCCCGTGCGCGGGCACGTGCCGATGTCCGAGACGGTGGCGGCGGCGCGCAAGCTCAAGGCCGGCCGGATGCTCTTCACGCACATCGGCCACCGCACGGGCACCCACGCCGAGCTCGAGGCGTGGATGCCCGAGGGGGCCGAGGTCGCCTACGACGGCCTCGTGATCGAGCTGTAGCTAGATCCGCAGGGTGCCCGACTCGAGGTCGAGCAGCCAGCGCTTGCACTCGAGGCCGCCGCCGTAGCCGCCCAGGCCGCCTCCGGTGCGCAGCACCCGGTGGCACGGGACGACGATCGGGATCGGGTTCTTCGCCATCGCGTTGCCCGCGGCGCGGACGGCCTCGGGGCTGCCGGCGGCGGTCGCGAGCTCCTTGTAGGTGCGCACCTGGCCATAGGGGATCGCCGCGCAGGCCTCGCGTGCGCGGAGCAGGAAGCCGTGCGAGAGCTGCCAGTCGATCGGCGTCTCGAACTCCGTGCGCGTGCCGGTGAAGTACTCGTCGAGCTCACGGCGGACGCCGTCGAGGCGGGCGGGCGCCTCGAGCACCCGCGGCGAGATGCGCTCGGCCAGCTCGGTCAGGACGTCGTCGGTGCGCTCCTTGTCGAAGGCCGTCCGCACGAGCCCGCGCGGGGTGGCCGCGACCAGCATGCGCCCGAACGGCGCGTCCACGGTGGTGTAGGCGACGTCCAGGAGTCCCTCCTCGGCGGCCCGGCGGGCCAGCTCGGTGATGTTCATGGCGTTCATCGGTCCCATTCCTTCCGCACGCCGGCGAGTCCGGCGCGCACGTTCTGGCGCGCGGCTGCCTCCGAGCAGTCGATCACGTCACCGATCGTGGCGTAGTCGAGGTCGGCCGCGAACCGCAACGTGACCGCGGCCCGCTGCTTCTCGGGCAGGCTCCGCACCGCCCGCCACAGGGCGGGATCGGACTGGGCCGGTGACTCGAACGCACGCTCGGGCACGTCCGCGACCGGCAGCGGCCGGCGGCGGGCGGCCCGATGGGCGTCGAGCACCTTGCGGCCTGCGATCCGAAGCAGCCATCCGCGCAGGTTTCGGTCGTCCTGCAGGCCCGGGTAGGCCCGCAGGGCGGCCAGCATCGTCTCCTGCCAGCAGTCGTCGGCGTCGATGGGCCCCACGCAGGCGGCGAGGTATCGGAGCACCTCGCGGCCGTGGCGGTCGATCAGCGTCTGGAACGGCGGCAGTCTCACACCAGAAGAACGCCCCTCGGAGGCCGTGCGTGAGATCCCTGAATAAAAAGGGCCAGGCCCTGGTTATTCACAGATGCCTGAATAAAAGGGGCCAGGCCCCGGGTATTCACGCCGGCTGGAGCTCGGGGGCGTACCGACGCTCCCACTCCTCGGCGTCGGGGCTGAAGTAGACCAGGCGCGTCTTCTTCCACTCCTTCGTCGAGTACAGCACCACCCGCTCGCCCAGGCCGGTCTCGGCCGCGATCGCGTCGAGCACGTCCTCGCACTCCTGCTTCGTGCGCCCGTGCGTCATCGAGAACAGGTTGTAGGGCCAGTCCGGATAGGTCGGCCGCTGGTAGCAGTGCGAGACGCCGCGGAACGACGCCATCAGCGAGCCGATCTCGTCCATCCGCTCCTCCGGCGCCCGCCACACGCCCATGCCGTTGAACGTGAAGCCGGCAGAGCGGTGGTACAGCACGGCGGCGAACCGGCGCATCTGCCCGGTGGCCTGGAACCGTGCCGCGGCCTCGAACAGCTCCGGGACGGTGTAGCCGTGCCGCGCCGCCGGGCCCTCGAACGGCTCGGGCACCGCGCGCAGATCGGTCTGCAGCGCCCGGATGGCGGCGATGTCGCGCTCGCCGATCTCGTCGGGCGGCGGCGCGGGCGCCGTGGGCGCGGGCCGGTGCTTCTTCGCGGCCGGGTCGCGGCCGCCCTTCATGTCGAGGTCGACGCCGATCTTGAAGAAGCGCAGCGCCGGCATCGGCCGGATCACGTCCACCTCCGCCAGCTCGCCGAGCAGCTCGACGGTGCGGTCGAGGCCGAGCTTCGACGTCGGCGGGACGCCGGCCGTGAACCAGATGTTGAACTCGTGCTCGCGGCGGTAGTTGTGGGTCACGCCGGGGTGGCTCGAGATCACCTCGGCCGCCGCATCCGCCCGCTCGGGCGCCGTCTTGGCCGCGACCAGCATCGACGTGTAGCCGAGCTTGCGCGTGTCGAAGATCCCGGAGATCTGGCGGATGATGCGCTCGCCGCGCAGGCGCGTGACGCGCTCGATCACATCGGCCTCGGCCAGCCCGAGCCTCTCGCCCAGCGCCGCGTACGGGCGCTCCGTGACGGGGAACTCGTTCTGGATCAGGTCACACAGCTGCGTGTCTGCGCCGTCCATCTCGTGCGAAGGATACGCTCGCGGACGTGCGCGCCGCCCCGCTCCTGCTTCCGCTCGCCCTGGCCGCCACCGCGGCGGGCTGCGGAGGAGGCGACAACGTCGCCCAGCACCAGCGCTATCTGTGGGTGCAGAGCTGCGCCGAGTGCCACGCGATCGCCCCCGGCAGGTCATCCCCCGACGTCGGCGCCAAGAACCTCTCGACCGTCCACCCCACCCGCGAGCAGGTGCGCCGCGCGGTCATCGACGGCCGGCCCGGCATGCCGAAGGGCCTTCTGGGCGGCGACGACGTCGATGCCATCGCCGCCTACGTCGTCGCGAGGACGAAGCGGTGAGCGCGGGCCTGCCGCCCGGCCTCGACCCCGCGTCGGTGCGGGCCGTCGCGATGGACATGGACCGCACCATCCTGCCCTCGTCGCTCGACCTCTCGGCGGCGACGCTGCGCGCGGTCGCCGCCGTCCGCGAGGCCGGGATCGAGCCGATCCTCGCCACCGGGCGCATGTTCGCCTCGACGCGCCCCTACGCGCTCCAGCTCGGCATCACCGCGCCGGTGATCTGCTACCAGGGCGCGCTCGTCGCCGATCCCCAGACGCAGGAGTGGCTGCTGCACCGGCCGATCGAGGTGCCGGCGGCGCTCGAGGTGATCGCCGCCGTGCGCCGCGAGGGCTTCCATATGAACGTCTACGTCGACGACAACCTCTACGTCGAGCAGCCGAGCCCCGAGGCGCGCACCTATGCCGAGCACGCGCGCCTCCAGATGCACGTCGTCGGCAACTTCGACACGTGGCTCACACAGCCGACGACGAAGATCGTGATCGTCGGCGACTCCGACCCGCTGGACGCGCTTCAGGACCGGCTGCGGGAGCGCTTCGGCGATCGGCTCTTCATCGCCAAATCGCTGCCGATCTTCCTCGAGGTGGCGAGCCCCGGCGTCTCGAAGGGGATGGCGCTTCGGTTCGTGTGCGAGCGGCTCGGCATCGACCCGGCCGCCACGATCGCCTTCGGCGACGGCGCGAACGACCTCGAGCTGCTCGACGCCGCCGGCATCGGCGTGGCGATGGCCGACGCCGACGCCGCGCTGCTTCGGATCGCCGACTGGACGGTGCCGCCGGTGGCGCAGGACGGGGTCGCGGGCTTTCTGGAGCTGTTAGTAGACTCACGGGCCTGATGCTCGATGCCAAGCTGATCCGCTCCGACCCGGACGGGGTGCGAGCGGCGCTCGAGCGCCGGGGCGGCGGGGCGGCGGCCGAGGTCGACCGGTTCCTCGCGGTCGACGCCGAGCGGCTCGTGCTGCTGCAGCAGGTCGAGAGCGCGCGCGCCGAGCGCAACTCGGCGGCCCGCGCGATCGCCGAGGCCAAGGGCCGGGGCGAGGACGCCGCCGCGCAGATCGCCCGCCAGACCGCCCTCAAGCAGAGCCAGGCCGACGGCGAGGCCGCGCTCGCGCAGGTCGAGGCGCTGATCCACTCGATCATGCTCGAGATCCCGAACCTGCCCCATCCCTCGGCGCCCGTCGGCGACACCGAGGAGGACGCCGAGGTGCTGCGCATGCACGGCGCGCAGCCGCAGTTCGCGTTCCCGCCCCGCGATCACCTCGACCTGGCCGGCCCTGAGGGTCTCGGCCTGATCGACCCCGAGGCGGCCGCGCGCGTCTCGGGCAGCCGCTTCCACTACCTGATCGGCGACCTCGTACGGCTCGAGTTCGCGCTCATCCAGTGGGGGCTCTCAAAGCTCCATGCGCGCGGCTACACGCCGGTGATCCCGCCGGTGCTCGTCAAGCGCGAGGCGATGGAGGGCACCGGCTTCTTCCCCGAGGCCGAGGCGCAGGTGTACGCGCTCTCGAGCGACGAGCTCTTCCTCGTCGGCACCGCCGAGGTGCCGCTCGCGTCGCTGCACGGCGGCGCGATGTTCGCGGCCGACGACCTCCCGCTGCACTACGTCGGCTTCTCGACGTGCTTCCGGCGCGAGGCCGGCGCCGGCGGCAAGGACACGCGCGGGATCTTCCGCGTGCACCAGTTCGACAAGCTCGAGCTCTTCAGCTACTGCCATCCCGACGACTCGTGGAACGAGCAGGAGCGGCTGCTCGCGATCGAGGAGGAGATCGCCCGGGAGCTCGGGTTCCACTATCAGGTCGTGAACGTCGCGGCCGGCGACCTGGGGGCGTCGGCGGCGCGCAAGTTCGACATCGAGGTGTGGCTGCCGGGCCAGAGCCGCTACCGCGAGCTGACGTCCTGCTCGAACTGCACCGACTATCAGGCCCGGCGCCTGAACACGCGCTTCCGCGACGAGGGCGGAAAGCCCCGCTTCGTGCACATGCTGAACGGCACGGCGATCACGTCGAGCCGCACGCTCCTCGCCCTGATCGAGTACGGGCAGCAGGAGGACGGATCGATCGCCACGCCGGACGTGCTGCATCCGTTCGGTGCGCCGCCGGTCATCTCCAAGCCGTCATGACGCCGGTACCGGCGCGGCGTCGTCGGGCAGGTCGTACGCACGGAACAGCCGGTGGCCGACGAGCAGGATCGCGCCCGCGATCGGCCCGACGAGCCGGATCCCGAGCTGGTGGTGTGCCGTGTCTCCGAGGACGAGGACGACGCTCAGGATCAGCGGCGTGAGCGAGGTGGCGGTCTCGGCGACGAGGTTCTGCGAGCCGTAGTACATCGCCTCGCGGCGAAGGCCGGTGCTGCGGTGCTCGTCGTCGATCACGTCGGCGGTGAGCGCGTCGGGGAACAGATACACGCCGGCGAGCGGCGGGCCTGCGAGCGCCATCACGATGGCGATCTGGACGGCGGCGGGGACGCCGGGCACGAGCCCTGCGACCGCCAGGATCGAGAACGCGGCGGCGGCCCCCAGCATCGCGACGCGGTAGGCCGCGCGCTTGGATGTGCGCCGTGCGAGGCGCGAGAACACGGGCACGCTCGCGACCATGCAGACGATCGTGACCGCCGTCAGGATCGACACCCACGTGCCCGGCTTGTGGACGTGCAGCACAGCCTTGATGTAGTACGGCAGCACGCCCAGGATCAGCTGCATGCCCATCTGGAAGAGCACGAGGCTCGGCAGGACGCGGGCGAAGGACGGGTTCTGGAACGTCGCCCGAAGCGCCGTGCGGAACGGGATCAGCGCGGGCGCCTGCGTCCGGTCGGCCCGCCGCCACACGCCCGCGGTCGCGATGTAGCGGCAGCCGAGGGCGAAGCCCGCCATGACGAGGGCCATGGCCCGAAAGCCGAGGTGGTCGACCAGCAGCCCGCCCGCGACCAGCCCCACCCCGCCGCCGGCGGCGCCGAAGTAGGTGCGCATGCCGACGACGCTCACGCGCTCGGCGCTCGAGCGGGCAACCTCGGGCAGCAGCGCCTGGAACGGGCCGCCGCTCAGCGTCGAGAACACCGATCCGAGCTCGAGCACGGCCACGAGGTAGGCGGCAGTGACGGCGGTGCCCGAGCGCGGCGGCGTGAAGAGCAGCAGCGCGAACAGCGCCCAGAGCGGCGTCGCGAGCACGATGTAGGGCAGCCGCCGGCCGAGCCGCGACCGCGTGCGGTCGCTCCAGTAGCTGATGATCGGGTTGTAGAGCGCCCCGATCACCCCGTTGATCGAGATCAGCGCGCCGGCGAGCCCGAGCGGCAGAAGGCGGTGCAGGTCGGCGCTGCGCGGAGGCGCGTAGAAGTAGAGCAGCCACGCGCCCCTGCTCTGCGTGAGCGCCTCGCTGCCGAGGCTGCTGCACGAGTAGAGCAGCCTGGTGTGCACGGGAAGTGCGGGGCGTTCCATCGGCGCGACCGAACGGCATCTTCCCACCGCCGCCCGGACGCGTGATGATCCGGCGCGTGCACGCATCCGCACGCGCCCGCATCGCCGCACAGGCGCGACTCCTCGCCGCCCTCGCCGCGGCGCGGCGCCGGCCCCTGCTCCGGCACGACGAGATCGAGGTCGCGGGGATCCCGGCAACGCTCACCCGCCCGCGCCGGCCCGGACGGCTGCCGGCGTTCGTGTTCGTGAACGGCGTGACCGCGCGCGGGCGCCACCATCCCGACGTCCAGCGGCTGGCATCCACGCTCGCCCGGGCGGGCCACGGCGTGCTCGTGCCCGAGCCGACCGGGCTCGCGCAGGGCGCGATCACGGTCGCGACGGCACGGAGCCTGATCGCGGCGGTCGACGCGTTCGCCCGCACCCCGGAGGCGCCCGGCGGGCGGGTTCGGCTGCTGGGGGTCTCGCTCGGGACGACCCTGGCGCTGCTCGCGGCGCAGGATCCGCGCCTGCGCGACCGCGTCGAGCTCGTGGCCGGGATCTCGCCCTTCACCGACGCGACGAACGTGATCCGGCTCGCGACGACCGAGCATCACCTCGCCGGCGGAGAGCTCCTCCCGTATGCGGTGCCCGACTTCCTGCGGCTCGTGGCCGCCCGCACTCTCGTGGCCTGGCTCGACGACGGGCCGGATCGCGACCTGCTCGCCGCCGCGCTCGCGGCGGTCGGCGACGACGACCCCGAACCGCTCGCCGCCGTCCGGGCACTCCCGCTCTCGGATCTCAGCGATGACACCCGGCGGATGGTCGACGTGCTGCTGAACACCGACCCCGCCCGCTTCGAGGCGCTCTTTGCGCGCGTCCCGGCTTCGGTGCGCATGTCGGCCGAGGCGCTCTCGCCGATCCGGGCCGCGTCGCGCCTGCACGCGCCGGTGCTGCTCGTCTCCGAGCCGCGCGACAAGTACTTCCCGATCGAGGAGTCGCAGGCGCTGGTGCGGCTCGCACCCGACGCCCGGCTCATCGTCACCTCCGCCCTGAGCCACGCCGACCTGCGGCCCGCCCGGATCGCCGACCTCCTGCGCATCGACGCCCTTGCCGTGCGAATTCTGGCCGGCTGACGGGAAGGTGTCGATTCCGGCCGCTCCCGTTTGTCCTAGACGCGATCATCCCCGAAGGAGGACACCGTGAAGTACATGCTCCTGATCCACCAGGGAACGACCCCGCTGCCGGGGACAGACGAGTGGAACGCGCTCTCGCAGGACGAGCAGCAGGCGGTCTACGCCGCCTACGGCGCGATCAACCAGACCCCGGGCCTCACGCCCGGCGTGCAGATGCAGCCCCCCGAGACCGCGACCACCGTCCGGGTGAAGGACGGACGGACGCTCACCACCGACGGCCCGTTCGTCGAGCTGAAGGAGGCGGTCGGCGGCTACTGCTTCTACGAGGCCGACGACCTCGACGCCGCCATCGCCCTCGCGGCGCGGATCCCGGCCGCGAGCATGGGCGGCGCCATCGAGGTGCGACCGCTGCTGGAGCGATAGCGATCCTCGAGCAGACCTTCCGCGACCAGTGGGGACGCGTCCTCGCTGCCCTGATCGGCTTCCTCGGCGACTTCGACCTCGCCGAGGAAGCCGCGCAGGCGGCCTTCGCGATCGCCGCCGAGCGCTGGCCGCGCGACGGCGTGCCGACGAGCCCCGGCGCGTGGCTCGTGACGACGGCCCGAAACCGCGCCATCAACCGCATCAACCGCGATCGCACGCTGGCCGCGAAGACCCGCCTCCTCGAGGTGACGGAGGCCGTGGAGGACGACGTGGACGAGACCACCTTTCCCGACGAGCGGCTCGAGCTGATCTTCACCTGCTGCCATCCGGCGCTTGCGACCGAGGCCCAGGTGGCGCTCACCCTGCGCACGCTCGGCGGCCTCGAGACCGGCGAGATCGCGCGCGCGTTCCTGGTGTCCGAGGCGACGATGGCGCAGCGCCTGGTGCGGGCCAAGCGCAAGATCGCCGCCGCCGGAATCCCGTTCCGGGTGCCGCCCGACGACCTGCTGCCCGACCGCCTGACCGCGGTGCTCGCCGTCGTCTACCTGATCTTCAACGAGGGCTACGGCGGCCGCGGCGACCTCGCCGCCGAGGCGATTCGCCTCGGGCGCGCGCTCGGCGAGCTCATGCCCGACGAGCCGGAGGTGCACGGGCTGCTGGCGCTGATGCTGCTGCACGACGCCCGCCGCGCCGCGCGCTTCCGCGACGGCGAGCTCGTGCTGCTCACCGACCAGGACACGGCGCTCTGGGACGCGGCCGAGATCGCGCGGGGCCAGGCGATCCTCGACCGGGCGCTCGCGCTGCACGGCCGCGGGCCCTACGTCGTGCAGGCGGCGATCGCCTCGCTGCACGCCGGCGAGCCGCGCGACTGGGACGAGATCGCCGCGCTCTATGCCGAGCTCTCGCGGCTCACGGAGTCGCCGGTGGTCGAGCTCGGGCGCGCGGTCGCGGTGGCCGAGACGCTCGGCCCGCAGGCGGCGCTCGAGATCGCCGACCGCCTCGAGCTCGACGACTACCGCTACCTGCACGCAACACGGGCCGACCTGCTCGGCCGGCTCGGCCGCATCGGCGAGGCGCGCGCGGCCTACGCGCGGGCGATCGCGCTCACGCACGACACGGCCGAGCGGCGCCTGCTCGAGCGCCGGCTCACCGATCTCTGATCGTCGCCGATCAGTTCACGCGCTCGATCTCGTCGGCCAGGTCGCGCAGGACCCGGGCGAAGAGCGCCGCCGCCTGCTGCACCTCGAAGAGCCGGTTCCCGATCGGGACGTTGCGCATCCAGGGCGTCTCGGCGCCCCACTGCTCGATGTGCTCGGCGAGCTCGACGCACTGGTCTGCGACCGCGGTGAGCGTCGTCGGATTGAGGCTCGTGACGCCCATTTTCGGGCCGACTCTACGCGTCGCAAAACGGGTCGCCATCCCCCTTTTGGGTCAGTTCCGGGGGAGTGTGAGCCGGTATACTCGCGGCGGGTCGGGGACGGCCTCCCGAACGGGTCAACGGGGAGGGCACACTGGTGGGTGACGTCGAGCACGACACGGGCATCGAGGAGCTCCACGACGTGCCTGCCGAGATCCGGGAGGTGTCGTTTCCGCTGGCGATGCGCGGCTACAGCTGCCGCGTCGTCGACGCCTACGTCGAGCGCGTGCACCATGTGATCGCCCAGCTCGAGTCCGACCGATCGCCCCGCTCGGCTGTGCGCCACGCGCTCGACCGGGTGGGTGAGCAGGTCGGCGGCATCCTCCAGCGCGCCCGCGAGTCGGCCGAGGAGATGACGAAGGCCGCGCGCGAGGAGGCGGCCGACGTGACGGCTCGGGCCAAGGCCGAGGCGGCCGAGCTGGTCGTCCAGGCGGGCGCCGCGGCCGACCGCGACCGCGCCGAGGCTCAGGCCACGCTCGCCCGCGCCCGCGCGGCGGCCGAGGCGGTCGTCGCCCAGGCCAAGGAGGAGCTGGCCGCGCTCGAGCGCCAGTCCGAGGCGCGGATGGACGAGATCCGGTCAGATACCGACGCGGTCTGGTATGACCGCTCGCGCCTGCTCGACGCCACCCGCGAGACGGCGGCGATGCTCGCGGCGGTCGCGACCGAGGCCTCGGTTCGGCTCCCGCCGCCACCGGCGGCGGACGGCGACGAGGAGGACACGATCGTCGCGGTCGAGCCCGGCGACGTCGCCGCCAAGCGCAAGCCACGCACGGCCAGCGTCACCCGGCTGCCGGCCAAGCCGCGCAACGGCAACCGCGCCTCCTAGAGCGCCGCTACGAGACCACCTTGGCCACCAGGAAGCCGGCGACACCGTTGCCGTTGACGCTCGTGCCGGAGTCGCTCACAAACGTGTAGAGCTTCTTGTGCCGGTAGGTCACCTGCAGGCGACCGCCGGCGAGGCGGACGGTGCGCAGCCCCGCAATCCCCGTCGGGATGGTCTTTCCGGCGGGCATCAGGAGCGGCGGCCACACCGACAGGCACGAGCCGGTGCAGGGACCGTTCGGATGCGTGTAGAGCGTGCGCCCGCCGACGGTCGTGAGGATCCTGCCGAAGCTGCCGCGCGTGGCCGTCTTCACGACGGTGGCTGAGCCGGCCGCCGGCGCGGCGTGTGCGCGCGCGGGCAGAAGGAGCACGGCTGCGAGCATGAGAAGCGCGGTGCCCGCGGTCGCCGCCCACACCCGTGCGGTGCGTGGATGCACCGCGCGATCGGAAGTCGTCATGGTCTGTCCCCTCGGTCGGTTGCCGGAATCGGTGTCGATCACGGACCGTCCCCACGGGCGGACTGGGCGGTCGGACCTCGGCGCCGCCCCATGGTGTGACGGGGGTCACCGGCCGGCGGGCTCAGCCGTGCGGGCAGCCGGTTGCGCTGCCGCAGGCTTCGAGCGCCTGCAGCGCCGAGACGGCGAAGTCCTCGAATTGCGCCAGGGCGCCGAGGTTTCCGAGCGACGGCTCGGGCAGCACGTGGCTCAGGGTGCCCGTGACGATGACCGATGCGTCCGGCGCCCGCGCCGCGAGCGCCCTGGACTGGCCGGGTGGGAAGTACTCGTCGTGCGGCGAGGAGGCCAGATACACCGGGAAGCGCAGGCGGCGGGCGGCGTAGAGCGGCGAGAGGTTGCGGGCGGACGCGCGCAGCGACGCGGGCAGGGCGGCCCAGAGCGCGTCGAAGCGGCTCGGATCGCGGTTCTCGATCAGCGCGACGGCGGCGCCCGCCGGGCCGCCGAGCCCGACCGGCGCGTCGCGGCGCAGCTCGGCGAGCGGGTCGGAGGCGTTGTCTGAGATCCCGAGCACGGCAGCCTGCAGCGCGTCGCGAGCCGGGCTCGGCGGCAGCCCCGCGACGAGCGAGCGCGCGAGCGCAAGGACGAGGAACGGGCCCGTGTGGTAACGCACGAGGCGGCCGTCGTGCTCGTAGACGCCTGTCGTCGCCAGGCGCACCATGCCCTTGAGGTTGGTGTAGGGCGCGAGCCCCGCCACGGCCGACATGTGTCCGGCGAGCGCCGGCCGCTCGGCCGCGAGCAGCGCCAGGCTGGCGCCGACCGAGACGCCCAGGAACCCGACCCTGCCCCCGCGTGCGTGCGGGTCGTGCGCGACGGCGCTCGCGACACCGGCGAGGGCGCCGACGGTGCGCACCGTGATCTGGCCCTTGCGCAGGCCGGGCAGGTCGGGGACGACGACCAGGAACCCGGCCCGCGCCAGGCCGAGGCCGAGCCGGACGACGTGCGGCTCGAACCGCCCCTGCGCGGTGGCGCCGTTCACGAACACGAGCGCCGGCCACGGCCCCTTCCCGGCCGGCGTCACGACGGTCGCCGGCGCGCCCGCGATCACGCGCTGCGCCGAGTGCGGCGTCGGCGTCGTGTGGTCGACCGCCCAGACGAGCCAGCCGGGGTGCCCGAGCGCGACGGCGACGACGTCGACCGCGCGCGCCTGCCGGCTCGCCCACGCTCCGAGCAGGAGCCAGGCGGCGAGCACGGCGACGCCGAGCACGATGAGGGCGCGCCAGCCGGCGCCGCCGCGGGAAGTGAGGACGTCGCATTCGGACCGACCGGCGCGAATCTTCGCACCGCACCCCCACGGGGGATGCCGCCGCCCCGCGGGTGCCGAAAACACTCATGGCGGGTCGCCGGCGCACGCCGGCGGTCGGATCTCACGACCGGTTGCTCCCCGCCACCGTCCGTCTCCCACCATCGTCGGAGGTCGTTCGACATGCCCCTTCTGGCAGCCGTAAACGGCGGCGTGATCCTGTTCGCGCTCCTGCTGCTCGTCGTCCTCTACGTGCTCAGCGCCTATCCGCTTGCGCGGATCGCGAACCGGACGAGCGACTGCGCCGACATCGCGTGGTGGGCCTGGGTGCCCGTCATGAACGTGATCCTGATGTGCCGGATCGGCCGCGTGAACGGTTGGTCGGCGCTCATCCTGCTGTGCAGCATCGTGCCGCTCGGCGGTCTGATCACGATCGGCTACACGATCTACCTGTGGGTGAAGATCGGCGACCGCTTCGGACGCACCGGCCTGGCCGTCCTGGCCGCGCTGCTTCCGATCGTCGGCCCCTGGATCTTCGCCGTCGCGATCAAGCCCGAGTACGCGAGCTAGCCTCGATCAGACGGCCGGCCGGCGTCACGGCGCCGGCCGGCCGTTGTGCGTCGGAGTAGTGTTGGGGGCGCCGATGTCGGCCCCCGAGGCACCCGCTCGCTCCGTCACGAAGTCGATCGCGATCGATCGGCCTGCGGACGAGGTGCACGAATTCCTGGCGGACGCGCGCAACTGGCCGCGGTGGGCGGTCGTGAACGTGCTCGCCGTCGACGGGGGCAGCGAGCCGGGATGGTGGAGTATCGAGACCCCCGACGGCCCGGCCGAGATCCGCCTGCGCCCCGATGCCCCGAGCGGCGTGGTCGACCACGACTTCCGCGGCGGCCCCGACGATGACGACGTCGCCACCGTGCCCGCCCGAGTCGTCGCCAACGGGCGCGGCGCCGAGTTCCTGATCACGATCTTCCAGCCCGCGGAGGTCGGCGACGCTGCGTTCGATCACCTGCTCTCGGCCCTCGACACGGAACTGGCAACGCTCAAGGCCGTCCTGGAGCGCCGGAACTAGTCTTCGAGCCGTTCCGGCGGGGTACCCGCCGGCGCACGCTCTCCACACGTGCACCTGACGTACCTCAGAATCCCCAGACATACCGCTCCGAATACTCGATTTGCAGGCCTCTGAATTCCCAAAATACTGCTAGTGTGCGAGGGTGCCATCCACCCGTCACATCGAGCGACGCCTGGCCGCGGTCGCCGCAGATCGGATCGCGGAGGAGCCGGTGGTCGCGCTGCAAGGCCCGCGCGCCGTCGGCAAGTCGACGCTGGTGCGCGAGCTGGCCGAGGCCGCCGGCGCAGACGTCGTCGACCTGGACGACCTGCCCACACGAGCGGCGGTGAGCGCCGACCCGACGCTGTTTGCGTCCGCGCCGGCGCCGGTGTTCATCGACGAGTTCCAGCACGTCCCGGCGATCCTGGATGCGATCAAGGCGCAGCTGAACCGTGACCTGCGCCCCGGCCGGTTCATTCTCACCGGCTCGACCCGCTATGACAGCCTGCCGCTGGCGGCGCAGTCGCTCACCGGTCGTCTTCACCTGCTGACAGTTTGGCCGTTCTCGCAGGGGGAGATCGATGGCCGCCGGGAGGTGTTCGCCGAGCAGCTGATGGACGACCCCCGCACGCTCGTCTCCGCCGAGCGATCACAGACCACGCGGGGGCAATACATCGACCGGGTCATCGCCGGAGGCTTCCCGATCCCGCTCAGCCGGGCAACCGTGGCTGCCCGTGGACGCTGGTACGACGACTACGTGCAGTTGGTCATCGAACGCGACGTTGTCGAGCTCTCACGTATTCAGCAGCGTCAGCAGCTGCCGCTGTTGTTCGCACGGCTCGCCGGCCAGACCGGGCAGGTGCTGAACGTGACTTCAGCCGCCTCCGCGGTGAACATGAAGACGAGCACCGCCGAGAACTACGTGAAGCTGCTCGAGGCGGTGTTCCTGCTCTACCGCCTGCCGGCGTGGGGCACGACGCTGCGCCGGCGGGCGGTGCTGAGCCCAAAGCTGCATGTGCTGGACTCCGGCCTGGCTGCGCACCTGCTGGGCGTGTCGGCCGCGAGGCTGGCGCGGCTGGACACGACGTCGCTCTCCGAGTTCGGCCACCTGCTGGAGACGTTTTGCATTGGAGAGATCCGAAAGCAGCTCAGCTGGCAGCAGGAACGGTTCGAGGTCGGCCACTGGCGTACCCACGACGGCCAAGAGGTCGACCTGGTGATCGAACGCCGCGACGGCAGCGTCGCCGGGGTCGAGGTGAAGGCGGGCACAAGCGTCGCCGGATCAGATTTCCGTGGCCTGCGAGCGCTGCGCGACACGCTCGGCGACGCATTCATCGGTGGGGTCGTGCTGTGCCTGGGTGAGCGGTCATACACCTACGACGATCGGCTGCATGTACTCCCAGTCGACCGGCTGTGGACGCCGGCAACCGCGTAGCGTTGCGACTGGCAGAACGCGCGGCCGTCGGCCCGCCAGCCGTTCGCCTTCTGGCCCCGAGTGCTCGGAGTCGAACCGGTACGTATTCTCCCGGCTTTGAGCGGAAGCACCCTGATCGACCACGTCGGGCGCGGCTCTCGAAATGCGGAACTCCGAACTACCCCTTTTACAGGGATTTCCGGCTTCCTGTGGGCTTGAACCGGTATCCTCGGGTCGCTGGCGGGGTGGCGGAGCGGTTGAACGCACCGGTCTTGAAAACCGGCATCGGGTGAATGCTCGATCGTGGGTTCGAATCCCACCCCCGCCGCTCAGTTGCCGTCTAGATGTGTTCGGGAAGACCGAAGCGGCCGGCCAGCGCGGGGTCGGCGAAGAAGGTGATCTCGTCGACCTTGTTGCCGCTCAGGGTGAGCACCATCATGCCCCTGGCCTGCGAGCGCAGGTAGTAGCCGAAGGCCGGCTGGCCGTTGGCGCGCGTCGGGCGTAGCTGGAGCGGAGCGCCACGAACCTCGGCGCGGTCGTCGAGGAACCCGCCGATCGCCTCGTGTCCGATGAGCTCGAGCGGTTGCGGCGGCATGGTCACACGAGCGTCGGAGCTCAGCAGAGTTAGGAGGCGCGCCGTGTCGCCGGCTTCGACGGCGTCGCTGAAGGTGGCCAGAAGGTTCCGTTCGGTCGGCGAGTCGGGCAGCGGCGCCTGCTCGCGTTCGAGGGTGTACGAGTCAAGCGTTGCGCGCGCCCGTTGGAGCGCGGCCTTGACCGACTGCGGCGTCGTCTCGAGGATCGAGGCGGCTTCCTCGGTGTGGAAGCCGAGCACGTCGCGCAGCACGAGCGCTGCGCGCTGTTTCGCAGGCAGCTGCTGCAGCGCGACGATGAACGAGAGCTGGATCGCTTCGCGCTGCTCGTAGCGTGCTTCAGGTCCGGGAGCGCGATCCGGAAGCGCGCTGTCCGCATAAGGCTCGAGCCAGCTGGGCTCGACGGCGAGGCGGGTTTTTGACGGTCTCATGGTGTTCTCCGTGGCGGGGCGGCGCCCGCGTTCGCGAATCGCGTTGAGACTCCGGTTGGTTGCGATCCGGTAGAGCCAGGAGCGCAGCGACGCCCGCTCCTCGAAGCCGCCGAGTCCACGCCAGGCTGCAAGCAGCGTCTCCTGGACGAGATCCTCGGCGTCCTGCACGGAGCCGAGCAGCCGGTAGCAATGCAGATGGAGCTCGCGCCGGAACGGCTCGACCAGCGTCGCGAACGCACGCTCGTCACCTGCCTTGGCCCGCTCGAGATCGACGGTCATCGCGTCAATGACACCACGTCTGCCGGAAACGGACCGGCGGTCCGTTTCGCGGCATCGCGGTGTCGTTGAGCTTCACACCGCCGCGAATCGGAGCTGAGCTGATGCACAAGCAACCTCCCGACCCCTCCGCGAATCAGAGAGAACCTCGTCACACCGTGAGCAGCGCGCTCGCACGTGTGTTCGCCGTTTGGCGCACGGGCCTACCGACGCCTGTCCTCGTTCTTCAGGGTGGGAGCGCGCTCAACTATTTCGGCACCGGACTGATCCTTCCCTTCGAGATCATCTACCTGCACGCGTTGCGCGGCTTCTCGACGGCGACCGCGGGGCTGGTGCTGGCGGCGGTCATGGGCACGGCTGCGGTGGTAACGCTCCCTTCGGGTGCGCTCCTCGATCGTTTCAGTGCGAAGCGGATCCTGATCGCGGGCAACGTTGTGAACGCACTCGGCTACGGGGGCTTGGCGTTTGTCCACCGTCCTTGGCAGGGCTTCGTCTGCTCGGCCGTCGGCGGTGCCGGGTTCGGATTCGTGGGGACCGCCGGCCAGTTCCTGACCTTGACCCTGGTCACGGCGGAGCAGCGCGCCGCATCGACCGCGCTCCGACGAGTCGCAGGCAACTTCGGTCTCGGCCTCGGCGCGACGGTGGCGGGGTTCATCGTCGCGGCCACCCATCATCGACCTGCGGATATTCCAGGGCCTCTACCTCTTCGACGCGGTCACGTTCGTCGTCTTCGCGCTGGTTGTGCTCGTCTGGATCCCGGAGCCTGGCCCCGCGGGGGCCGCGTCGACCAGCGAGGGCGCACGGGGTTTCCGAGCTGTTGCCCGGGATCGGCTCTTGCGTACCCTGATCGCGGGCAACCTGGCGCTTGTGATGATCGGCGGCGCGTTCTTCTCGAACATCCTCCCGCCGTTTGCGGTGGCGCATACACCTGTCGGAGCCGGTGAGATCGGTGTCGTCGTCTTCATCAACACCTTCTTCATCGTCGTCGCGCAGGTCCCGGCGACGCGGGTGGTGGCGCGGATGCGCCGCACTCAGGCGTTGTTCGCCACCAGCGCCATGTTCGCAGTCGGCCTGCTCGCGGTCCCGCTTGCAACGCTCACGCACTCGACACTCGCCGCCACCACCGTCTTGGCCGGCGTCGCGATCCTGATCGCGATCGCTGAGTGTGGCCAGTTCATCGTGCTCGGCCCGCTGGTCGCGGAAATCGCCCCGCCGCATCTGCTCGGCCGCTACATGTCGCTCTACCAGCTCAGCTTCATGGTCGGCGTGGCTCTCGGCCCCGCCGTCGGCGGCGTGCTGCTCGCAACGTCACCCGATGCCATCTGGTGGGGCGGCGCCCTCGCGCTGGCACTGACCGGAGCCGGCTTCCTTCGACTCGGAAACCGGATACCCGACCCCGCCCTGCCGGCGAAATCCCCGCCGCTGGCCGCGTCAGAGGCCACCTGATGCTCCTTGGAGACCCGCCGACGCCCCTCCACCCAAGCTGGTCTCACTGATCAGCACAGAGTCTTGAAAACCGGCAACGGGTGAATGCTCGATCGTGGGTTCGAATCCCACGCCCGCCGCTTCGCTGGCTCGCTCGCTGATCGGTCCGATCCACACACCCTTGAGCCATTCGCGAGCCGGCCGCGCCCTCAGCGTTAGACTCGGCGGCATGTTCGACCACGTGGGTGTCGCCGTGTCCGACCTCGCCGCGTCTGAGCGCTTCTACCGCATCGTCCTCTCCGTGCTCGGCGTCGAGCCGAGTTACGCGGACGCCGAGCTCGTCGAGTGGGACGACTGGGCGATCGGCCCGACGGACCGCGAGCACCCGGTGACCCGCGGCCTGCATGTCGGCTTCCGAGCGCCGTCCCGGGAGGCCGTGGACGCCTTCTGGCAGGCGGGCATCGACGCCGGGTACCGCGACGACGGCGCGCCCGGCCCGCGCACGGTCTACGGCCCGAGCTACTACGGCGCCTTCCTGCTCGACCCGGACGGCAACAGCGCGGAGGCGGTGCACACGGAGCGCGAGCACCCCGTGCCGGACGGCCGCGTCGACCACCTCTGGATCCGCGTCCGCGACCCCGCGGCGTCCAACCGCTTCTACACCACGATCGCCCCGTACGCCGGGCTGCGGATCGGCGCGGACGAGCCGCACCGCGTCCAGATGGTCGGCGAGGACTTCAGCTTCTCGCTCGTCAACGACGGGCGGCCGCTCACGGAGCACGTCCACCTCGCGTTCCCGGCGCACGACGACGCGACCGTGCGGGCGTTCCACGCCGCCGCGCTCGCCGCGGGCTACGAGGACCACGGTGGCCCCGGCGAGCGCGCCGTCTACCACCCGGGCTACTACGGCGCGTTCGTCCTCGACCCCGACGGGCACAACGTCGAGGTCGTCAACCACAACGGCTGAGCGGCCGGCCGGGTTACGCCGCCGCGACCCTGACCTCGTGTTCCGGTCGGGCGCGCTTCGGCATCAGCGGCATGAGCGCGAGTGCGACGGCGATCAGCGCGATGTCGAGCCAGATCGTGTGTCCGAGGGCGCGGTGGAAGTGACCGGGGCCGAGCGCGTCGAAGAAGACGGTGCCGAGCACGGCGATCCCGACCGAGCCCGCCAGCTGCTGGACCGCGTTGAGCACGCCGGAGGCGGAGCCGAGCTCGCGCTCCTGCACGGACGCGATGATGATGTCGAAGAGCGGCGCAACGATCAGCCCCATGCCGAACCCGGCCAGGACCAGGCCGGGCAGGATGTCCCAGGTGCTGACGTTCCCGCTCGCGGCCTCGTGTGCGACGAGCACCATCCCGGCCAGGCTGACGACGCCGCCGGCCTCGAGCACGCGCCTGCCGTAGCGTGGCGCGAGCGCGCCGCCGCTGAGGCCCGCGCCGACGGCGAGCCCGACCGACCAGGGCACGAACGTGAGCCCGGCGTGGAGTGGTGTGAACCCCTCGCCGATCTGCAGGAAGAGCGTGAGCGCGAACGAGAAGCCGATCATGCCGACGAAGAAGAAGAGCAGGACGAGCGACCCCGAGCTGTAGCCGCGGTTCTTGAAGATCGTCGGCTCGATCAGCCCGTCGAGGCCGCGCCGCGCCCGCCAGGCCTGATGGATCGCAAAGAGCGCGAGCAGTGCGACTGCCGCCGCGAACGACGCGAACGTCCAGGCCGGCCAGCCATCCTGGCGGCCTTCGATCAGCGGGTAGACGAGTGCGAGCATGGCGCCGCCGACGATCACCGCGCCGACCAGGTCGATGCGCGGCAGGTGCGGCGCTCGTGACTCGGGCATCAGCATGGCGGCGCCGATTGCGGCGGCGAGCCCGAGCGGCAGGTTGACGAAGAACACGAGCCGCCAGCCGCCGAGGGCGTGGACGCTGACGAGCAGCCCGCCGACGATGGGGCCGAAGACGGCGGCGGAGCCGATCACCGGCCCGAAGAGCGCAAAAGCTTTCGGCAGCTCGTCGGGCGGGAAGACCGTGCGCATGATCCCGAGCCCCTGCGGGATCAGCAGCGCCCCGAACGCCCCCTGGGCGAGACGGGCGACGATGAGCATGTCGGTCGAGGTCGAGAGACCGCACGCGAGCGAGCAGAGCGTGAAGCCGAGCGCACCGATCACGAACAGCCTGCGCCGGCCGTAGCGGTCGCCGAGCCGGCCGCCCAGGATCAGCGCGATCGCGATCGCGAGCGAGTAGCCGCCGGCGATCCACTGCAGCGCCGCGTCGGACGAGTGGAGGTGCGTACGGATGGTCGGCAGGGCCACGTTGACGATCGTCCCGTCGAGCAGGTCCATGCACTCCGCCGCGAGCACGACACCGAGGATCCACCAGCGGCGAGGATGGCCCATGACCTGCGTCTGCGATTCAGCGAACACCGTTCGCTAACATATATCACAACGTCGGCCGCTAGGATACCGGCCATGGCCGAGCCTCCCTTGCCAGAGCCCCCCACGCCGCCGCAGCGGCGTCCGCGGCAGTCACGCCAGCGCGGCCTCGACCGGGACGCGATCGTCGCGGCTGCACTCGCCGTCGTCGACCAGCACGGACTCGAGGCAGCCACGCTCCGGCGCGTCGCGGAGGAGCTCGGCGTCAGCGCCGCATCGCTCTACGACTACGTCGACTCCAAGGACGAGCTCGTCGACCTGATGCTCGACCGCGTGCTGGGCGAGATCGACCTCTCCGACCTGCCGGACAACCGGCCCTGGCAGGAGCAGGTCAAGGATCTGATCCGGCGCACCCGCATCGTCTTCGCGCGTCACGGTGACATCGCCCGCGCCACGCTCGCCCGCATCCCCTCCGGCCCGAACGGCCTGGCCGGGGTCGAGGTCATGCTCGCGATCCTGCGCACCGCGGATCTGCCGGATCAGGTCGTCGCCTACGCCGCCGACCTGATCGGCCTGATCGTCGGCGCCTCCGCCTACGAGGACAGCCTGTTCGCGCCAGCAAGGTGTCGGCCTCGACGAGTTCCTGCGCTACATCCGCGAGCTGCGCGTCTATCTCGGGTCGCTTCCGCCCGACCGATTCCCGAACGTGGTCGAGCTCGCCGGCCCCCTCACCCGGATCACACCGGACGAGGACGAGCGGTTCGAATTCATGCTGAACGTGCTCGTCGACGGGCTCGCCGCCCAACGCTGACGAGAGTCGCTACCGCCGCAGGCGGATCGCGTTCAGGTCGCGCTCGCGCACCTCGTCGATCCGGCCGAGGAGCTCGTCGATGTCGTCGTGCTCGGCATGCAGGTAGCGGCCGGCCAGCGCGTCGTAGCGTCCGGTGGCAAGCGAGGCGACCAGCCTCGGGGCCAGCTCCGGCGGTGTCCAGGGCAGGTCGTCGGATCCCCACGAGGTCAGGTCGGTGCGCACCAACCCGGGGCTGAAGAAGAACACGGGGATCCGCCCTTCCAGCTCGCCGGCAAGCGTCTCGCCGTACCGGCAGACCGCCGCCTTGCTGGATGGATAGGCCGTCGTGCTCTGGCCCGGCAGGTAGGCGGCGCCGCTGCCGGTGATGACGATCCGGCCCGACCCGCGCGCGAGCATCCCGGGGATGACGGCGCGACAGCACAGGTGCACGCCGAGCACGTTGACCTCGAAGGTCCGCCACCAGTCCTCCGGCTCGATTTCCCAGGTGGCGCCGTCGCCCCGGGGAGCCATGCCCGCGTTGGCGACGAGCAGATCGACCGGCTCCGCGTCGGCGATGGTCCGCTCGACCTCGGCGCGGTCGGTGACGTCGAGTGCGACCGCGCGACCGCCCACCTCGGCGGCGACCGCGTCCACCTGCTCGCGGCTGCGCGCGGCGACAACGACCTCCCAGCCGTCGGCAGCGAGCGCGCGGGCGATGTTCGCCCCGATCCCTCGTCCGCCTCCGGTCACGAATGCACGCACGCGCCCAACCTTAGCGCGGGGGCTCGGGCCCGCCGACGACGCGCTGCCGATCGAGTCGGCCGGCCGCGAACCGGATCGCGCCCTGCGGACAAGTACCGTCGGAACGCCGCGCTCAGGCGGCGGGGTCACGCTCCTCGAGCGCCGATACTCGTGTAATTGGAGGCGAACAGATGAACGGTTCCGACGACGACATCAGGTGGGTCAGCGCTCAGCGGCCGCCGGTCGATCCGCCCGACCCGGTTGCGACCAGCCGGGCCCGGGCAGAGCTCCTGCGCCACGCCGCGCGCTCGACGCGGCTCGCAGCCGTCGTGGCGGCGCCGTCCGCCGCCCGCGCGCGCGGCCGCAGGATCGCCGTGCTCGCCAGGCCTCGCCGCGGCATCGCCATGGCCGCCACGGCGGCCATCGTGGCCGCGGCCTGCATCACCGCGGCACTCGCCGTGGCCCCGCGGCTCGGTCGCGACGGCATCGACTCGGCGGTCGCTCCGCGCGTGGCCAAGGCCCAGACGCTCGTGCTGCTCGCCAACCACGTCGCGGTCGCCCCGCGGCGAGGCGACGCCACGCTCGTGTTCCACCGAAACGCAATCCGCGGCGAGGGAACGTTCACCGGTGCCGACCTCTATCTCGACAACGGCCGCTACTACTATGCGATGACTCGTGCCGGCCTGCCGGCGGCGATCAAGGCGGGGCCGCAGGACTTCTCGCTGAAAGGGATCGTCGACGCGATGGCGGCGGTGTCGAGCGCCCAGCCGGATGTTGCCCGAGCGGCGTTCCTGAAGGCGGCCGATCCGCTTTACGGCGGCGATATCCAGCACGGGCCCACCGCCCAGCAGGACAACGTCATCTGGGTCTCCGGGATCGACGTGCTCGGCGCCGCATATGGCCGGCCCACCGTCCTGGCCGGCGTGCTCCGCGCGCTCGCGACGGTGCATGGCGTGACCGTGACGCACGCGACGTTCCACGGCGTGCCGACGCTCGAGATCGCGATGAAGGTGCCCGCGCAGACGATCAACCTTGCCGGCATGAAGCGCGCACTGGCTGCGAGGATCAAGGCGATGGGACACATCACCAAGGCGGAGGCGGCTGTGAAGCAGAAGCTGGACGCGCAGTCGCAGGCTGCGCCGAAGACGATCCCCGCCCACTTCATGCGCCTCACCCTGAACGCCCGCACGGGCGGGCTGATGCGCTACACCGACATCGGACTCGTCGTCACCTATCACGTCTCGCGCGTGAACACGGCCCGGTACGGCGGTCGATGAGCGCGGATCTCGGTCGAGTCACGATCGACTCCGATGCCGTGGTCATCGAGCGGTCGCTACGCGGATCCGCAGGCGTTCGGCGAGCTCTTCGACCGTCACTGGGGAGCCGTTCACCGCTACTGCAGATCGCGTGCCGGCAGCGACGGCGAGGGCCTGGCCGCCGAGACGTTCCGGCTCGCGTTCGACCGGCGCGCGACCTACGACACCGAGCGCGCCGACGCCCTCCCCTGGCTGCTCGGGCTGGCGACCAATCTCATCCGCAACCACCTGCGCGAACGATCGCGCGGGACGCGGGCCGTGGGGCGGCTCGACCTGAGCCCCACGGCCGACCACGCGGATGCGGCCATCGACCGGGCCGAGGCGGAGCTGCTCGGCCCGGCGCTGACCGCGGCGCTCGACGGGATCGGCTGCGACGACCGTGACGCGTTGCTCTTGATCGCCTGGAACGACCTGAGCTACAACGAGGCCGCCGAGGCGCTCGACATCCCCGTGGGCACCGTGCGGTCGCGCATCAGCCGGGCGCGGCTCCGGCTCCGCACCCGGCTCTCGGAGCTCGGCTACACGCGGGGATAGCGGGGGCCGCCGCCCGACGAGCCGCACCCGGGGCGCCCGCCGCGGCCCTATGCTCGCCGGCGTTGACCGCGACCCCGTCGAACGAGGAGATCGCCGCCGCGCTGGCGGAATATGCGGTGCTGCTCGAGCTCTCTTGCGCGAGCAGCCACGCGGTGCGCGCCTTCCGGCGGGGAGCGGGACTCGTGCGCGGGACGTCGCTGCCCGTGGCCGATCTCGTCCGCCGCGGCCGTGTCACCGACCTGCGAGGCGTCGGTGCAGGGTTGGAGCGGCGGATGCGCGAGCTGGTCTCGACAGGCTCGATCGCCGAGCTCGAGGAGCTGCGGCGCACAATCTCTCCCGAGCTCGCCGCCTTCGGCCGCATGCACGGCTTCAATGCGAGCCGGTTCGCCGCCATCGGCGCCGCGCTCGGCGTCCACACGGTGGCGGAGCTGCGCGAGGCCGCCGCCCGGGGGCGCCTGCAGTCGGCTCCCGGCGTCGGCCCGCACACCGAGGCGCGGATCGTGGCCGCGCTCACCGCCCCGGCACCGCGACCGCAACCGGGCCTGCTGCTCGATCGCGCACGCGCGATCTCGGCGGCCGTGGCGGAGGCGCTGGGAGGGATCGTCGCGGGCGACGTGCGCCGCTGGGTCGACCGGCCCGCGCGCCTCGCGGTCGTGGTGCCCACGTCGCATCCGGACGAGACGCGGAGGCGCTTCGCGGGGCTGCCCGAGATCGTGGCGGTGCTCGAGCCGGACGTCGGGGTGGGCATCGACGGGGTCGCCGTCGAGCTCGTGGCCGCCGAGCACGCGCGCCTGGGCACGGCGCTCGTGCGGGCGACCGGATCGGACGAGTACGTCGCGGCGCTCGAGCCGCTGCCCGAAGCGTCCACCGAGGAGCGGGTGTTCGAGCTCCTGGGCCTCGTGCCGGTGCCCGCGGAGCTGCGCGAGCGCGGCGCGCCCGCGCCGCCGGACGGCCTGCTGGACGAGCCCGACGTGCGCGGCGACCTGCACTGCCACACGACCTGGTCGGACGGGCGCGCCGGCGTGCGCGAGATGGCCGAGGCGGCCCTGGCCCGCGGCTACGACTACCTGGCAATCTGCGACCACACGCGCGCGGTGAGCGTGGTGCCCGGCCTGGACGCCGACGACCTGCGCCGCCAGGCGGCCGAGATCGAGGCCGCGAACGCCGCGCTTCACCCGTTCCGCGTCCTGCGCGGGGTCGAGTGCGACATCCTCCCGGACGGAAGCCTCGACCTGCCCGACGACGTGCTCGCCGAGCTCGACTGGGTGCAGATCTCGCTCCACGCCGGCCAGCGCGCCCGCCGCGACGAGCTCACCGCCCGTGTCACCCACGCCATGCACCACCCGGCCGCGCGCTGCCTCAGCCACCCCACCGGCCGCATCATCGGCCATCGGGCCGAGAACGCCCTCGACCTTGAGCGCACCATCGAGGCGGCGCTCGCGACGGGTGTCGCACTCGAGGTGAACGGGCTCGTAAGCCGGCTCGACCTGTCCGCGGAGCACGTCCGCGACGCGCTGGCGGCGGGCGTGCGGATCGTGTGCTCGAGCGACGCCCATTCGGCAGCGGGCCTCGGCAGCATGACCAACGCCGTGCACACCGCCCGCCGCGGCGGGGCGCCGGCCGCGGCCGTCGTGAACACGGGCCCGGTCGCTGCGCTCCGGCGCGGTTGACCCGCCCGCGCGGCGGGTATGTGCCGGCGGAAGGCGTCCGCAGTCAGCCCGAGGAGGTTACGAATGGCGGTCAAGAACGACAAGCGCGAGGGCACCGAGCCGGACGAGGCGATCAGAGAGGCTGCGAAGCCCGACCTGGAAGGCGGCGGTGAGGCCATCGCCGAGGCGATCCGGCCGCCGGACTTCCGCACGAAGACGCGCAGCCCGTCGACGAGCGAGCGCCGGCTGCGCAGAGACGAGCTTCCTGACCACGGCGGTTGAGCCTCTTCACAGAAGAGGCCGCAGCTCGGACTGCCAGAAGCGCATGAAGCCGTTCCAGTCGTCGCCCGGATAGGCCACAGCCAGGTACTCCACGCCCGCGTCGGCGAAGGCCGCGATCCCCTTGATGTGTGCCTGCGGATCGGGCCCGGCGGGGATCGCCCCGGCCAGGTCGGCGGGCTTGACCGCCCGGGTGGCGGCGTCGAAGTTCACGGGGTTCGGGAGCTCGGCCTGCACCTTCCAGCCGCCGTGGGCGAAGCGGAACTGCGCGTGTGCCGCCCGAAGGCCTCGTTCCTCGGTGTCCGCCCAGCTCAGCACCACCTGACCCCACACGGTGCCGTCGCCGCCCGCCCCTCGATAGGCACCGACGACGGCCGCGTCCGGCTCGGTGATGCAGACCCCCCTCGTGTGGCCGGCCGCCAGCGTCGCCGACCGCGGGCCGCTCGCTGCGAGGTACGTCCGCACCGGCTCGTCGGGCAGGTCGAACACCCGGGCATCCTCGAGCGCATAGTGGCGACCGCGGTGCGAGACGTACCCGCCGCCCCAGAGGAGCTCGATCACGCCGATCGCCTCGGCGAGCATCTCGTGGCGGACATCGACGGGCGGCCATCCCTGGCCCACGATGTGCTCGTTGAGCCGCTCGCCGGCGCCAAGCCCGAGCGTGAAGCGGCCCTCCGACAGCACCGAGACCGTGGCCGCTGCCTGCGCGATGATCGCCGGGTGGTAGCGGATGATCGGACACGTCACCATCGTGGCCAGCTCGATCGTCTCGGTGGCCTGCGCGACGGCGCCCAGGATGCTCCACGCGAAGCCGGAGTGCTCCTGCCCGGGCAGCCAGGGGTGATAGTGGTCGGAGATGACGAGGAACTCGAAGCCGGCGTCCTCGGCCGCGATCGCCTGACGGACGAGATCACGAGGATCGTTCCCCTCACACCAGAGTGTGTACCCGTATTTCGTCATCTTCGTTCTCCCGGTCGCGAATGATCTTTGTCGCCGCGGGACCGGTGTCGCCCGCGATGCCTGGTCGTACCCCGGAAGGGGCGATCCGACGCGTTAGCCCGCGCGCGCCGGCGGGTACCGTTCGGTGCATGGCGGAGATCGCGTCCCTCACGCTGCTCGTCAACGGCGAGGAGCATGCGCTCGAGCTCGACACGCGCACGTCCCTGCTCGACCTCCTGCGCGAGCGTCTCGGCCTCACCGGCGCCAAGAAGGGCTGCGACCACGGCCAGTGCGGCGCCTGCACCGTGCTCATCGACGGCCGCCGCGCCAACGCGTGCCTGGCTCTCGCCGTTGCCCACGACGGCGCCGAGATCACGACCATCGAAGGCCTCGCGAACGGCGAGCTGCATCCGCTGCAGACGGCGTTCGTCGCCCACGACGCCCTCCAGTGCGGCTACTGCACCCCTGGCCAGATCTGCTCGGCGGTGGGGATGCTGGACGAGGCGGCGAAGGGCTGGCCCAGCCACGTGACCGCCGACGTCGCCGCCGACCCAAAGCTCGACCGCAGCGAGATCCGCGAGCGCATGAGCGGCAACATCTGCCGCTGCGGCGCCTATCCGAACATCGTGCGCGCGATCGAGGAGGTGTCGGGCTGAAGCCGTTCCGGTACGAGCGCGCCGAGGACGAGAACGGCGCCCTGACCGCCATCGCGAGCACGCCGGGCGCCCGGTTCCTCGGCGGCGGCACGAACCTCGTCGACCTGATGCGGCTCGGCGTGGAGACGCCGCCGCTGCTCGTCGACGTCACCCGGCTGCCGTATGACCGTATCGACGAGCTCGACAGCGGCGGCCTGCGGATCGGCGCCGGCGTCCGCAACAGCGACCTCGCGGCCGACAGGCGTGTGCGCATGCTCTACCCGGCGCTCGCAGAGGCCATGCTGGCGGGCGCATCGGGCCAGCTGCGGAACCTGGCGACGACGGGCGGAAACCTGCTCCAGCGCACCCGCTGCGCCTACTTCCAGGACGTCACGGCGCCGTGCAACAAACGGGTGCCGGGAAGCGGCTGCCCGGCCCGGGAGGGCGACCACCGCAACCTGGCCGTCATCGGGCACTCGGAGCACTGCGTCGCCACGCATCCCTCCGACATGGCGGTCGCGCTCGCGGCCCTCGACGCCGTCGTCCGGGTCGCCGGGCCGGCCGGCGCCCGGGAGATCCCGCTCGTCGACTTCCACCGCCTGCCCGAAGACGCACCGGAGCATGATTCGGTGCTCGAGCCCGGCGAGCTGATCGTCGCGGTCGACCTGCCCGCGCTCCCGTTCGCGGCCGGGTCGTGCTACCGCAAGGTGCGTGAGCGGGCGTCCTTTGCGTTCGCGCTCGTCTCCGTGGCCGCCGCGCTCGACGTGGTCGACGGCGAGGTGCGCGACGTGCGGATCGCGTTCGGCGGACTGGCGCACAAGCCCTGGCGGGCGGGCGCCGCCGAAGCGGCGCTGCGCGGATCGCCCGCCAACGCGACGGCGTTCGGCGAGGCGGCGGACATCGAGCTCGCCGCCGCCCGGCCGCTGCGGGACAACGGCTACAAGGTGGAGCTGGCCCGTAGGCTGCTCGTCCGCACGCTCGAGGAGCTGGCCCGGTGAGCGTCGCCGTCCGTCCGCTCGGATCGCCGCTCGAGCGGATCGAGGGACACGACAAGGTGATGGGGGCGGCCCGCTACGCCTACGAGCACGCTCCCGACGGCGTCGCCTATGCGGCGATCGTCCCAGCGGCGATCGCCAAGGGCGTCGTCGCGTCGATCGACGCCGCCGAGGCGCTGGCCGTCCCCGGCGTGCTCGGCGTGCTGACGGCCGAAAACGCGCAGAAGCTGGCCGACGCCTCGGGCGAGCTGGCGGTGCTCCAGTCCCCGCGCGTCGCCTATCGCGGCCAGATCGTCGCGGCGGCGATCGCCGACTCGCTCGAGACCGCCCGGCACGCCGCCCAGGTCGTGCGCGTCGTCTACGAGGTCGCGCCGCACGACGTCGAGCTGCGGGCCGACCATCCCGGTCTGTACAAGCCCGACAAGGTCAACCCGAACTTCGCCACCGACACCGAGGAGGGCGACGTCGCGGCCGCCCTGGAACGCGCCGAGGTGACCGTGGACGCGACGTACACCACCCCGGCGCAGCACAACAACCCGATGGAGCCGCACGCCACGATCGCCGCCTGGGCCGGCGGCCGTCTGCACCTGTACGACTCGACGCAGGGCGCGTGGGGCGTCGTCTCGGCGGTGGCCAAGGTGTTCGGCCTCGACACCGACCGGGTACGGGTCGTCTCGCCGCACGTCGGCGGCGGGTTCGGCTCGAAGGGGACGCCGCGGCCACACGTGGTGCTCGCGGCGATGTGCGCCAGGCACGTCGATCGCCCGGTCAAGCTCGCCGTCACCCGCCAGCAGATGTTCACCCTCACCGGCTACCGCACGCCGACCATCCAGCGCCTGCAGCTCGGCGCCGACGGCGACGGCCGGTTGCAGGCGATCGCCCACGACGTCGTCGAGCAGACCTCGACGGTGCAGGAGTTCGCCGAGCAGACGGCGCTCGCGACGCGGATGATGTACGCCGCGCCGGCCCGGCGGACCACCCACCGCCTGGTCGCGCTCGACCTGCCGACGCCGTCGTGGATGCGCGCGCCGGGCGAGTGCCCCGGCATGTTCGCGCTCGAGTCCGCGCTCGACGAGCTGGCGGTCGCCTGCGGCGTCGATCCGATCGAGCTGCGCGTCCGCAACGAGCCGCCGGTCGATCCCGAGAGCGGCCACCCGTTCTCGACCCGCAACCTGATCGCATGCCTGCGGGAGGGCGCCGAGCGGTTCGGGTGGAGCGACCGGCCGCAGACGGCGGCCCGCCGCGACGGGCGCTGGATGATCGGGATGGGCGTCGCCTCGTCGACGTATCCGGCCCGGCGGGCGGCGTCGACCGGCGCACGCCACGGCCGGCGCCGACGGGACGTACACGTTCCGGATCACCGCGGCCGACATCGGCACGGGCGCCCGCACCGTGCTCACGCAGATCGCCGCCGACGCGCTCGACGTGCCGCTCGACCGGGTGCAGGTGCAGATCGGCGACAGCGAGTCGGGGCAGGCGATGATCGCCGGCGGCTCGATGGGAACCTCGTCGTGGGGGACGGCCGTGGTGGACGCCTGCCGGCGCCTGCGTGCCGGCGAGACCGAGGTGCACGTCGACACCGCCGACGGCGCGCGGGCGGCCGCGGCCGAGCCGCTGGCCAAGCACTCGTTCGGCGCCCAGTTCATCGAGGTGCGCGTCGATGCGGACACCGGCGAGGTGCGGGTGCCGCGCGCGCTCGGGATGTTCGCCTGCGGCCGGATCCTGAACCCGCTCACCGCCCGCTCGCAGTTCATCGGCGGGATGACCATGGGGATCTCGATGGCGCTCTTCGAGGAGACGATCCTCGACCCCGCGCTGGGCGCCTACGTCAACCGCGACCTGGCGATGTACCACGTCCCCACCAACGCCGACATCGGCGAGATCGACATCGGCTGGGTGGACGAGCACGACCCGCACGTGAGCCCGATGGGGTCGAAGGGCATCGGCGAGATCGGCATCGTGGGCACGGCGGCGGCGGTCGCAAACGCGGTGTACAACGCGACGGGCGCGCGGGTGCGCGACCTCCCGATCACCCCCGCCAGGCTGATCGGCCGGATCTAGTCGTCGGAGGCACGCCGGGGCCGGCGTCGCGGGGGCCGGATCGCGAGACCTGCGGCCAGGTACCAGCCGGCGACGATCACCAGGATGCCGGCAATCGTGACGGGCTCATGCCCCGTGGCGATGCCCGCGACGGTGGCGGCGACGCCGATCATCATTGCGGAGGCCGCGATCCTGGTGCGGCGACGGGAGGGGCCGCGAGAACGCGACCGCTCCGTCCCGGCGCTCACCAGCGGCTCGGGGCCGACCGGTCGCCGAGCGGGTAGCGGAGCAATCCATGCCGGAGCCGCGGCCCGATCCGATCGTCCTGCGCCAGGCCCCTGCCGGCCTCCACCACGTCGGCCTGGGTCGTCGCGCCGAGCTCCGTTCGGTTCGCGTCGGAAGCGGGAAGCGTTCGTGCCCCGCGATCACGTGTGCTCGTGCTGATGCTCCTCACCTGCCTAACGCTGTCGGTCGCCGTTCTTCGATACCCGGACGCCGTCCGGAGCAAAACCTCCGTCCCCCCGCTGGGACTCGATCACGTAGCGAGGGTCGGCGGCCGACTGGGCACCGGCGCGGAAGATCGCGAAGCGCTCGGCGACGGCACCGCCGAGCACGAGTGCGGCGCCGAGCCGGCCGGCCATCCGCCGGCGGCCGGCGACCAGGCTGAGCGCGGCCCCCGCGGCGGTTGCGACCTTCGCGGCGTTGGCGTGCACACCGGCGCGGCCCTGGTGGTAGGGCTCCGCGAGCCCGCCGAGGCGGTGTTCCATGATGCGGGTGTTGACGAGCTCGCCGGCGGCGCCTGCGAGCATCATGCGCCGGGCCGGACCGGCGGCGGCGCTCGGCGTGACGAGGACGGCGGCGGCTCCGGCACTTGCCGCCGCGCCGGACGCGAAGAGCAGCGGCAGCTCGCGGCGGGCCTCGTGCCACACCGGAACGGCGGTGTCGGACACGAGCACGGCGGTGTACGTGGCGACGGCCGGCCCCATGACGCCGGCGGCCACCAGCGCGGCGGTGCGAGTTCGCGGCGCCCGTCCGGTGAGCTCGCACCCCGCGGCGACACCCGCCGCGGCCCCGGCGGCGCTGAGCAGCCAGGTGCCGAGGTTCATCGGCGACGAGGGTTTGAACACGCGGAACATGTTCAGGAACCGCTCGGGGCGGCCCAGATCCTTCACGAGCAGGACCGGGCTCGCGGCGAGCCCGGCGGCGGCCAGCACGCTCGCACTTCGGGCGAGGCGGTCGTTCCCCGTCAGCCGGGCGGCGAGCGCCAGCGTCGAGGAGCCGCCGGCCAGGCCCCCGGTGAACAGGTACCAGGCGATCTCGTCCTTCCAGACCGGCGGCTTGACGATCGGCCGGCCGTAGTAGCCGGTGGCGGGCCGACCGGTCATCGCCGGCCCCCGAACACGGACAGGGCAGCTGTCAGGGCGAGCGCGCCGGCGGCCACAGCGGCGGCCCGCCACATCTGCGGCAGGTCGCGCGTCGTCACCACCGGGTCCGGGGGCAGGCCGTACACCTCGGGCTCGTCGAGGAGCAGGAAGAAGGCTCCGAAGCCGCCGACGCCGTCGGCATGATCATGGCCGTAGAGCCGCGCGCCCGCGTAGCCCTCCTCGACAACCCTGTCGAGCCGGTCGGCCGCCCGCGCCCGCAGCTCGTCGAGCGGTCCGTACTGGATCGACTCGGTCGGACACGCCTGCGCACAGGCCGGGGTCATGCCCTCGCGGGTGCGGTCGTAGCAGAGCGTGCACTTGAAGACGCGGCCGTCGTCCTCGATCTCGCGCCGGTCGAGCACGCCGAACGGGCATGCCGGCACGCAGTAGCCGCAGCCGTTGCAGACATCCTCCTGCACGATGACCGTCCCGAGCTCGGTGCGGATGATCGCGCCGGTCGGGCACACGTCCAGGCACGCCGAGTGGGTGCAGTGCTTGCACACGTCGGAGCTCATCAGCCAGCGGAAGCCGTCGCCTTCGGCCTCGCCGTCGGGAGGCACCCGCAGCGGCCGCTCCTGCTCGATGAAGGCCACATGCCGCCACGTGTTCGCGCCGAGCGCACCCGTGTTGTCGAGCGACGTCGCCAGGAACTCGAGGCCGTCCTCGGGCACCTGGTTCCACTCCTTGCAGGCGACCTCGCACGCCTTGCAGCCGATGCAGACGCTCGTGTCGGTGAAGAACCCCATCCGCGGCTGCGCCTCTTCGGCGTACGTCTGCGGCCACGCCTCGGTACGCAGTCCATCAGCGCTCATGCGCGGGCTCCTCTCGGCGCGCGGCCCGGGCGGATGTCGCAGGTCGCCGCCTTGACCTCCTGGATGTGGACGTTGGGATCGAGGACGATCGGGAACAGGTCGTTCGCCGACGCGCCCCGCGTGAGGCCGCGCGAGCCCCAGTGGTAGGGCAGGCCGACCTGGTGCACCGGGCGCCCCTCGACCCGGACGGGCGCCAACCGCTCGGTGACGAGCACGCGCCCCTCGATCGCCGCCCGCTCGCTCGAGACGGTCGCCCAACCGCCGTGCTCGAGCCCGCGCTCGGCGGCGAGCTCGGGGCTCACCTCGATGAACATCGCCGGCTGCAGCTCGGCGAGGTAGGGCACGAACCGGCTCATGCCGCCCGCTGTGTGGTGCTCGGTCAGCCGGTACGTCGTCATCACGAACGGGTAGCGGTCGGCGCCGGGGGTGCCGTTGGAGGGTTGGGAGCGGTTCCCCGGCCGGTTGAAGATCTGTCGCGCCGGGTTCGATTGCTGCCCGTAGAGGGGGTTCGCGCTCGGCGACTCGTGCGGCTCGTAATGCGTCGGCAGCGGCCCATCCACGACACCAGAGGGCACGAAGAGCCAGCCACGGCCGTCCGGCTGCATGATGAACGGGTGCACACCGGCGATCGCGTCCTGGGCCTTTGAGCCCTCCGGCGGGACGTAGTCCGGCCGCTTGTCCACCTGGAAGTCCGGCACATCCTCGCCCGTCCAGCGCCCCTCGTCCTCGTCCCACCAGACGTAGCGCTTGCGCTTCGACCACGGCCGCCCGTCGGGATCGGCCGAGGCGCGGTTGTAGAGGATGCGGCGGTTGGCCGGCCAGGCCCAGCCCCACTCCGGCGCGACCCAGGTCTGCTCGGAGCCGGGCGTGCGCCGGGCCGGCCGGTTGACCTCGCCGGCGAAGCAGCCGCAGTAGATCCAGCACCCGCACGCGGTCGAGCCGTCGTCCTCGAGCTCCGTGTAGGTCGAGAGCGCCGATCCGTCCGGGCCGGTGCCGTTGATCTCGCGCAGCACCGCCTCGGCGCTCGGCTCGAGGATCTCGCCTTCGGTGGGGTACTGCCACTGCAGCTCGAGCACCGGCCGGTCACGCTCGTCCTCCGACGCGGCCAGCTTCTCGCGGATGATCCGGCCCAGGTGGTAGTAGAACCAGAGCTCCGAGCGGCAGTCGCCGAGCGGCTCGACCGCCTTGTGGTGCCACTGGAGCAGGCGCTGGGTGTTCGTGAACGACCCGTCCTTCTCGGTGTGCGCCGCGGCGGGCAGGAAGAACACCTCGGTGCCGATGTCATCGGTGCGCAGCTCGCCCCGCTGCACCTCGGGCGAGTCGTACCAGAAGGCCGCCGTCTCGACCTCGACCAGATCGCGCACGACGAGCCACTCGAGCTCGGCCAGCGCCTTGCGGTGCAGGCCGGAGTTCGCGGAGCCGACGGCGGGGTTCTGGCCGACGACGATCTGGCCCTTCACCTGGTGGTCGAGCATGCCGAGCGTGGTCTGGTAGGCGGAGTGGTCGCCCGTGATGCGCGGCAGGTGGTCGAAGCAGAAGTCGTTCTCGGCCGTCGCATGCGGCCCCCACCACGCCTTCAGGAGGCTCACGGTGTAGGCGCCCATGTTGCCCCAGAAACCGCTCGGCGAGGTGTTCAGCTCGAGAAACCGCTGCAGGTTTTCGTGCGCGTGGGCGTGCGGCATCGGGATGTACCCCGGCAGGATGTTGTAGAGCGTCGGGATGTCGGTCGAGCCCTGGATCGACGCATGCCCGCGCAGCGCGAGAATCCCGCCGCCCGGGCGGCCGATGTTCCCGAGCAGCAGCTGGATGATCGCTGCGGTGCGGATGTACTGGACGCCGACGGTGTGCTGCGTCCACCCGACCGCGTAGGCGAATGCCGACGTGCGCTCGCGGCCTGAGTTGCGGCACAACGCCTCGGCCACCTCGAGGAACCGCTCCCGCGAGACGCCGCAGACATCCTCAACGAGCTCCGGCGTGTAGCGGGCGTAGTGCCGCCGCAGGAGCTGGAAGACGCAGCGGGGATGCTCGAGGGTCGGATCCGTCTCGGGCGGCTCACCGTGCTTGAGCGCGGCGCCGTGGCCGCCGTGGCCCGACTGCTCGCCCTGCGTGGCTCCCATCTCACGCTGGCCCGCGGCGCCGTGCACCTCCATGCCGGCGTACTGCCACGTCGTGTTGTCGTACGTGCCCTTCTCGGCGTTCCAGCCGGAGAAGAACCCGTCCAGATCCTCGGTGTCCTGAAAGCCCTCGTCGACGATGACGGGCGCGTTCGTGTAGGCGACCACGTACTCGCGGAACTCGCGCCGGTGCTCGAGGATGTAGTTCACGATCCCGCCCAGGAACGCGATGTCCGACCCGGCCCGGATGCGGACGTGGTCGGTCGCGACCGCGCTCGTGCGCGTAAACCGCGGATCGACATGGATGATCCGCGCTCCCCGCGCGCGCGCCTCCATCACCCACTGGAACCCGACCGGATGACACTCGGCCATGTTCGAGCCCATGATCACGATGCAGTCGGAGTTCTGCAGATCCTGCTGGAAGGTGGTGGCCCCGCCGCGGCCGAACGAGGTGCCCAGACCGGGCACCGTCGAGGAGTGTCATATGCGGGCCTGGTTCTCGACCTGCACGAACCCAAGCGCCGACATCAGCTTCTTGATCGTGTAGTTCTCCTCGTTGTCGAGGGTCGCCCCGCCGAGGTTCGCGACGCCCAGCGACCGGCGCAGCGTCCGCCCCTCCGAGTCGACGTCCTGCCACGTCTCCTTCCGCGTGGCGATGACGCGGTCGGCGATCATGTCCATCGCCTGGTCGAGCGGGAGCGGCTCCCAGCTCGTGCCGTGCGGGCGGCGGTACTTGACCCGGTACTCGCGCAGGGGGCTCGTCACGTAGCCGCGGCTCGCGGCCCCCTTCGGACACAGGCGTCCGCGTGAGATCGGGCTGTCGGGGTCGCCCTCGATCTGGGTGACCTGCCCGTCCTTCACGTAGACCCGCTGGCCGCACCCGACCGCGCAGTACGGGCAGATCGACCGGACGACGTGGTCGGCGTCGGCGGTCCGCGGATGCAGCGAGGCCGTGCGGGCGCTCCGCGCCGCGCTCCCGAGCGCCCCCCGGTCGCCGTCCAGCTGGCGCAGCACCGGCCAGCGGGCCGCGCGGCTTCGCACTCCCTCGACATCCATCGCACACAGATCTACCCGCGACCCGCAGTCATCAAACGAACGGCGAGCGCCGCGTTTGCCGCCACCGGCGTGACGGGTACGCGGCTGTCCAGCGGCCGGCTCCGGCCGGCGTCAGCGCCGACTGGCCGAACGCCCGGTGCAGGCTTCGCCGGGGGCCAGGCCGGGGACCGGCCGCCACTTCCGACTGCGTTTCCGCGGCTCGCCGGCCGGGTACGACGGCTTGCGTGAAGGACGCCGGGAAGCACACGCACGGCGGCGCGATCGTCGACATCGACGGGACGCTCGTCGACACGAGCTACCAGCACACGGTCGCGTGGGGGCGGGCGTTCGCCGATCACGGCGTCGAGGTCGCGCACTGGCGCATCCACCGGCACAACGGCATGGGCGGCGACCAGCTCGTGGCGGCGGTCGCCGGGGACGACGTGGAAGAGCGCGTCGGCGAGGCGCTGCGCGAGAGCGAGGCGCGGCGATACGCAGAGCTGATCGACGAGGTGCGGCCGCTCCCCGGCGCACGCGACCTGCTGGCCCGGCTCGGCACCCTCGGGTATCGGGTCGTGCTCGCGTCGAGCGCGCACCGCGACGAGGTCGAGCGCTACGTCGAGCTGCTCGGCGCGCACGACCTGGTCGAGACGTGGACGACGTCGGCAGACGTCGAGCGGACGAAGCCGCACCCCGATCTGATCGCGACGGCCGCCGGGCGGCTGGAGGGCGCTGACCGCCTCGTCGTCATCGGCGACACGACCTGGGACGTCGTCGCCGCGAACAGGGCGGGGCTGCCGTCGATCGGCCTGCTCTCGGGCGGGTTCGGCGCGGCGGAGCTCCGAGACGCCGGCTGCTCCTGCGTCTACACCGACGCGGCCGAGCTGGCGGTCCACCTCGAGGATGCGCTCGCCGCGGCCCGGGACACGGCCGGCGCTGCGACCCCGCGCTGACACCGGGACCGAAACGAGATGGGAGACGACATGACACGGACGATCACGACCCAGCTGGCGGGGTATCTGAGCGATGCGCACTCGATCGAGGAACAGGCGCTGGCCCAGCTTCGCTCGGCGCCGGGCATGGCGGGTGACGACCGCCTGGCGGAGGCCCTTGGAGCGCACTTGCGCGAGACCGAGGCCCATGAGCGGCTGGTGCGCGAGCGGCTGGATGCGCTGGGCGAGTCCCCGGCGCGCTGGAAGGATCTGCTCATGGCGGTCGGCGGCAAGGGCTTCCTGGCATTCGCGCGCTCGCAGCCGGACACGCCGGGCAAGCTCGCGGCGCATGCCTACTCCCATGAACATCTCGAGATCGCTGCGTACGAGCTCCTGGCCCGGGTCGCGCGCGAGGCGCGCGATCCCGAGACCGAGCAGCTGGCCGACCGGATCCTGCCGGACGAGCGGCGGATGGCGGAGCGGCTCGAGGCGCTCTTCGACGACACCGTGCGCTCGTCGTTGGACGCGGTCGGCTCGACGAATGCGAACGGGCAGCTGCCCGCCTACCTGAGCGACGCCCACGCGCTCGAGCAGCAGTCGATCGGCCTGCTCCGGCGCGCGCTCGACGTCACGACCGCCCCCGAGCTCGCGGACGCCTACCGCGCCCACCTCGCCCAGAGCGAGCAGCACGCCGCCCTCCTCGAGCGCCGGCTGGATGAGCTCGACCACTCGCCCTCCGCCGTAAAGGATGCGGCCATGCGCATCGGCGCGGTGAACTGGGCGACGTTCTTCAGCGCGCACCCGGACACCACGGGCAAGGTGGCGGCCTTCGCCTATGCGTTCGAGCACCTGGAGATCGCCGGCTACGAGCAGCTGCGCCGGGTCGCGGAGACGGCCGGGGACGCCGAGACGGGGCGCATCGCCGCCGGGATCTGCGCCGACGAGCGGGCGGCGGCGGCAACCATCGCCGCTCACTGGGACGCCGCCGCCCGGGCCGCCCTCGCCGAGGCGGGCGCCCGGTAGGGGCGGCGCGCCGGGTTTCGAGCAGTGGCCCGGATGGGCACATCCTGGTCGATCCGGTGAACCGAAACGGGGGGATGATGGCAACGCAGGCGCAGGTCAAGGCAGCGAAGTCGAACGTCGGCGAGGCGCAGAAGGCAGCACGGCGCGAGCGCACGATCGCCAACCTTCCGGCCGAGACCCGGCGCGACATGGGGCGACAGGCGGCCAAGGCACGCAGCCGCGGCGGCAGCGCCGGCCACGCGTACGAGGACCGCACGCGCGAGCAGCTCTACGCCGTCGCGAAGGAGCGGGGCATCCCGGGCCGCTCGAAGATGGGCAAGTGGGAGCTGATCGACGCCCTGCGGAAGTCCTGACCGGTGGGCAGCTTCTTCGTCACCGACGCCCGCCGCGAGGGCCGGCCCTTCCTCTTCGTGGTCGCCCTGATCGCCGCGCTGGGCGGGTTCCTGTTCGGCTACGACACGGGCGTGATCTCGGGCGCCCTGCTCTACATCAAGGGCGACCTGGGCGCTGACTCGTTCCAGCAGGAGGCGATCGTCGGCGCGCTTCTCATCGGCGCCGCGGTCGGCGCAGTCGGCGCCGGCTACCTCGCCGACGCGATCAGCCGCCGGTGGACGAAGGTACTCTCGGGGTCGGTCTACGCCCTCGGCGCGCTCGCGTGCGCATTCTCGCAGAGCCCCGACCAGCTGATCGCCGCGCGCTTCGTGCTCGGGCTCTCGGTCGGCACCGCCTCGTTCGTCTCGCCCATGTACCTGGCCGAGCTCGCCCCCAAGCGCATCCGCGGCGGCCTCGTCTCGTTCAACCAGCTCATGATCGTGTCGGGCATCCTGGCCGCATACATCGTCAACTTCGCGCTCAAGGGAATCGGCTCGGACAACTGGCGCTGGATGCTCGGCCTGGGCGCCGTGCCCGGCCTGATGCTCGCCGTCGGCATGGCGCTTATGCCGTACAGCCCCCGCTGGCTGGCCGAACGCGGCCGCGAGGACGAGGCCCGCGCCGTGCTCGAGCGGACGCACAAGGAGGAGGACGTCGACGAGGAGCTCGCGTCGATCAGGAAGGTGGCGTCCGAGAGTGGCAGCCTGCGCGACCTGCTCGGCCCGTCGGTGCGGCCGATGCTGATCGTCGGGCTCGGCCTGGCCATCTTCCAGCAGATCGTCGGCATCAACACGATCATCTACTACGCGCCGACGATCCTCTCGTTCACCGGGTCGAGCGCGTCGAGCGCGATCGGGCAGACCGTCGCGATCGGCGTCACAAACGTGGTGTTCACGATCATCGCGATCCTGCTGGTCGACCGGCTCGGCCGGCGCGTCTTCCTGATCGCGGGCACGGTCGGCCTCACGGTCGCGCTCGTCGTCCTCGGCGCCTTCTTCGCGTCCGGGACGCTGCAGGCCAACGCGTCGCTGATCGCCCTGATCGCGCTCGTCGTCTACATCGCCTCGTTCGCCGTCGGCCTGGGCCCGGTGTTCTGGCTGATGATCTCCGAGATCTTCCCGCTCGAGATCCGCGGTCCGGCGATGGCGGTCTGCACGATCGCGAACTGGCTCTTCAACTTCCTGGTCTCGTTCACGTTCCTGACGCTCGCCTCGGCGATCGGCAAGGAGTGGACGTTCTGGCTCTACGCCGTCGTCGGGATCGTCGCGATCGTGTTCTTCGCCCGCCGCGTGCCCGAGACCAACGGACGCAGCCTCGAGCAGATCCAGCAGGATCTCACCCGGCCGCGCCGCCGGCGCCGGGGCGGACAACTTCGGTCTGCGTGACGTGACGGCCCACGCCATCCGACATCTCGAGCGCACATCCGGCGTGACCGGCCTCCGCATCGATCCGCAGCCGTCTCCCCTGCCCTCGCCGCCTCCGGATCCGCCCGCGCCGCCGCGGCCAGGGCCGCCCGACCCCGTCCCACCGGCGCCGCCGCCCGAGCTGCCCCCGGATCCCGACCCGGCGCCAGGCACCCCGGCGCCGGCGTTCTGAGCGCACGCGTGGCGGCCGCACGCGGCGCCGCGATCGCCGACCACGCCTTCCTGAGCGACCGGCGCACGACCTGCCTCGTCACCCGCGACGGCACCGTCGACTGGTGGTGCGTCCCGCGCATCGACTCGGGCAGCTGCTTCGCCGCGCTGCTCGATCCGGAGCGGGGCGGCCACATGCGCCTGGCACCTGCGGCGGCGCACGAGAGCTCCCGCGAGTACGTCCGCGACTCGCTCGTCCTGCGCACCGCGGTCCGCACCCGCGGCGGCGAGGTGGCCGTCACCGACTTCCTGGCCCTGCGGGCGGATGGCTCGGCCGACGGCGGCGGTCATCTCGTGCGGCTCCTGGAGGGAGTGCGCGGTCGAGTGCGCCTGGGGGTCGAGCTCGCACCCCGGTTCGACTACGGCGAGGTGCGGCCGTGGATCCGGCGCGACGGCACGCACCGCCACGCCGCCGCGGGCGGGAACGACGGGCTGGCCGTCTGGTCGGACGTCCCGCTCGAGGCGTCGGGCCGCCACACGCTGCGCGCCGCCTTCACGCTCAGCGCGGGCGCGCGGGCCGCCTTCTCGCTGCGCTACGTGCCGCCCCACGAGCTCGAGTCCGACGACGCCGACATCCGCCCCGAGCTGCTGGAGAAGCTCCTCGAGCAGACGCTCGCATGGTGGCACCGCTCGGCGCAGGGGGCCGAGCTGCCCGCGCTCGCGTCGGGCACGGAGCCGCTGCTGCGCTCGGTGCTCGTCCTCCAGGGCCTCGCGGCGAGCGCCACGGGCGCCATCGCCGCGGCGGCCACGACATCGCTGCCCGAGGCCGAGGGCGGCTCGCGCAACTGGGACTACCGCTTCTCGTGGATCCGCGACTCGACGCTGGCCGTGCGCGCGCTGGCCGAGATCGGCTTCGACGGCGAGGCCGACGCGTTCCGGCGGTTCATCCAGCGCAGCTCGGCAGGACACGTCGACGACCTCCAGATCGCCTACGGCGTCGGTGGCGAACGGCGCCTGAACGAGTTCGAGGTCGACCTCGCCGGCTACGGCGGCGCGCGGCCCGTGCGGGTCGGAAACGGCGCCGCGGGCCAGCGTCAGAACGACGTCCTCGGCGAGCTCGTCCTGCTGGCGTGGCGCTGGCACCGGCGCGGCCACTCGCCCGACGACGACATGTGGCGTTTCATCTGCGACCTGGCAGACGCGGCGGCCGAGCGCTGGGACACGCCCGACGCCGGCATCTGGGAGCTACGCGACCGCCCCGAGCGGTTCGTCCACTCGACGCTCATGTGCTGGGCGGCGCTCGACCGCGCCGCGGCGCTCGCGGACGAGTGCCTGCGGCGGGGGCCGGTGCGCCGCTGGCGGCGTGATCGCGACCGCATCGCGCGTGCGGTCGAGCGGCACGGCTACGACCGCCGCCGCAAGACGTTCCGGCGCGCCTTCGACTCGCCCGAGGTCGACGCGGCGCTCCTGCTCCTGCCGCACACCGGGTTCGTCGCGATGGACGACGAGCGCATGATCGGGACGACCGAGGCGATCGTCTCGGATCTGTCCGACGAGGGCCTCCTGCGCCGCTACGTCTCGGACGACGGGCTGCCGGGCCACGAGGGCGCCTTCGTGGCATGCACGTTCTGGCTGGCCGAGAACCTGGCCGGACAGGGCCGGCTCGACGACGCGACCCGGGCGTTCGAGCGCGCCGCGGCGACGGCCAACGATCTCGGGCTCTACTCCGAGGAGTACGACCCGCGCCACGAGCGCATGCTGGGCAACTTCCCGCAGGCGCTCACGCACCTCTCGCACATCGCCGCGGCGGCGGCGATCGGCTGATCGGCCGCCTCAGCCCGTCCGGCGCAGCGCGCGCAGGATGCGCAGCGGCAGCAGCCCGACCAGCGGCGCGCGCCGGCCGAGGTCGTCACGGTCCTCGCGGTCGAACGCCGCCGCGTAGCGGACGGCGTCGGCGGCGCTTGCGTACGACTTGCTGCCCCCCTTGCGGCCGCAGCGGGCGCAGCTCCACGTCATCACCTCGCCGGAGGCGGCGAAGCGGAAGCGGTGGCCGAGGATCGCGCAGCGCATGACATCGGGTGATACCCGCCGGAGCGGGTGATTATGCGTGGGAGCGGCACGGGTATCGGGCAGCGTATGAGCGCAGGCGCCGACACAATCGAGACCGCCATCCCTGCGCGCCTCGACCGGCTGCCCTGGTCGCGCTTCCACTGGATGGTGGTGATCGGCCTCGGCACCGTGTGGATCCTGGACGGCCTCGAGGTGACGATGGTCGGGTCGGTGGCGACACAGCTGACCGTGAAGGGCAGCGGCATCGCGATCACGGTCGCGCAGATCGGCGTGGCTGCCGCGGCCTACGTCGCGGGTGCCTGCGTCGGCGCACTCTTCTTCGGGCAGCTGACCGACCGGTTCGGCCGCAAGCGGCTGTTCCTGATCACGCTCGCCGTGTACATCCTCGCCACCGTCGCGACGGCATTCGCGTTCGACGCCTGGTACTTCTTCATCGCCCGGTTCCTGACGGGCGCCGGCATCGGCGGCGAGTACGCCGCCATCAACTCGGCCATCGACGAGCTGATCCCGGCCCGCGTCCGCGGACGGGTCGACCTGATGATCAACGGGTCGTACTGGGTCGGGGCGATGGCCGGCTCGGCCGCGGCGATCGTGTTTTTGTCCTCGTTCGCAGCCGACGTGGGCTGGCGCCTGTGCTTCGGCGTGGGTGCGGTGCTCGGCGTGGCGATCATGTTCGTGCGCCGCAGCGTGCCCGAGAGCCCCCGCTGGCTCTTCATCCACGGCCGCGAGGACGAGGCCGAGGAGATCGTCTCGCGCATCGAGCGCGACGTCGCCCGCGAGACGGGGCAGGAGCTGGAGCAGCCCGACGACACGATCGAGGTGCGCCAGCGCGAGGTGATCCCCCTCAGCGAGATCGCACGCACGGGCTTCGGGAAGTATCCGCGCCGGGCGATCCTCGGCCTCGCGCTGTTCGTCGGCCAGGCCTTCATCTACAACGGCATCACGTTCGACCTGGGCACGCTCTTCTCGACGTTCTTCAAGGTCTCCGCGTCGTTCGTGCCGGTCTTCCTGATCATCTACGCGGCCGGCAACTTCCTCGGGCCGCTCGTGCTCGGCCGGCTGTTCGACACGGTCGGCCGAAAGCCCATGATCACCATCACCTACCTGGGCTCCGCCGTCGTTGGCACGATCATGGCGATCGCATTCGCACGCGGATCGGTCACCTCGGAATGGTGGTTCGAGGCGATGATCGTGGCCACGTTCTTCCTCGCGTCGGCCGGCGCGAGCGCCGCCTACCTGACGGTCAGCGAGATCTTCCCGATGGAGACGCGCGCCCTCGCGATCGCCTTCTTCTACGCCGTCGGCACCGCCGTCGGCGGCATCACCGGGCCGCTGCTCTTCGGCCATCTGATCGCGAGCGGCAGCCGAAGCGAGGTGGCGATCGCCTTCTACATCGGCTCGGCCGTGATGGCGGTCGGCGGGATCGCCGAGATCCTCTTCGGCGTGCGCGCCGAGCAGCAGTCGCTCGAGGACGTCGCGACGCCGATCACCGCCGAGGATGCGGACAAGGGCGAGGAGAACACGGAGCACGACGACACGCCGGACGAGGAGCGGGAGGCACGCCGGCAGGCCGCCGATCGCGACCGCCGCATCCGCGAGCGCGGCGCACGACGAGCGCAATGGGAGCGGTCGGGTGCGCGCCGATTCCGGCCGGGGCCCGGCGGCTCGCTCTATGCGCCGCGCATGGCCGGCACCGGCCCGGTGGCCGAGAACCCGCTGGCGCTCGAGCGCCAGATCCAGGTGATCGAGCAGGCCCTCGAGCGCCAGGGCCCGGTTCCGCGGCGTCGGCTCGCACAGCTCGTCGGCGCCCGCTACTGGGGTCCGGGGCGCTTCGGGCTCGCGCTCCAGGAGGCGCTGCGCGAGGGCCGCGCGCAGCGGCGCTCGGGCGGCGTGATCGCACCGGTGCGGCGATGAGCGCATCGACGCAGGACATCGACGGAGGAGACACGATGCCCGCGCAGACGACCGTCGCCGTCCTCGGCGCCGGAGGCACCATGGGCCGGCCGATGGCGCGAAACATCGCCGCCGCAGGGCTCGCGGTGCACGCCTGGAACCGCTCACCCGAGAAGGCGCGCCCGCTGGCCGATCACGGCGTCACCGTCGCCGACACCGCCGAGGCGGCCGTGGCAGGCGCCGATGTGGTGCTGACGATGCTCGCCGATGCCGACGCGGTGCTCGCCGTCATGGACGGAGCGGGCACCCTCGATGCGATGGACGAGTCGTCCGTGTGGCTGCAGATGAGCACGATCGGTGAGGTCGGCACCGACGCCTGCGCCGAGCTTGCCGCCGCCCGCGGGATCGCGTTCGCGGACGCACCGGTGCTGGGCACAAAGGCGCCGGCCGAGCAGGGGGCGCTCGTCGTGCTCGGTTCGGGGCCGGACGATCTGCGCGCCCGGCTCGAGCCCATCTTCGAGGCCGTCGGGCAGCGCACGATGTGGCTCGGCGAGGCCGGTGCGGGGACGCGCCTGAAGGTCGTCGTGAACAGCTGGATCGTCGCCGTGGTGGAGGGCGGCGCCGAGGCGATCGCGCTCGCCGAGGGCATGGGGCTCGATCCCGCCCTGATGCTCGAGGCGATCGGGGGCGGTCCGCTCGACCTGCCCTACCTGCGGATGAAGGCCGGGGCGATCGCCGAGCGCGACTTCACGCCGTCCTTCGCGCTGCGGCTCGCGGCCAAGGATGCGGGCCTCGTGCAGGAGTCGGCCGATCGCCGTGGCCTCGACCTGCCGGTGCTCGGGGCCATCCGCCGGCGCATGGACGAGGGGGTCGCCCGGCACGGCGACGAGGACATGTGCGCCACGTTCCTCACGAGCGCGCCCGGCGCGGGCGTCCGATGATTCGCGGCGGCCGCAGGCGCACGTGATCACGAGCATCCACCACCTGCCACCCCTAGCCGAGCGCCGGGGTGGCCGTGCGGGCGTGAGACGTCTCCGTCCCGGGAACAGGTCGTGCATGCCGATCGGCGTCACCCTCAGCGTGCGCGACCTCGCTCGCTCGGCCCGCTTCTACGAGACCGCGCTCGCGACCCTCGGCGCTCGGGCGACGGAGGGCGACCCGGTCGGGCGGGCCGACGACTACGGCGTCTTCCTGCTCGACCCCGACGGCAACAGCGCCGAGGCGGTCCACCATGGGTCGCTGCCCCGCCCGGCGCGATCGACCACCTGTGGATCAGGGTCGCCGACGTGGCCGCCGCGAGGGACTTCTACCGCGCGATCGCTCCGGCCGCCGGGTTCGACCTGCGCCGCGACACCCCCGAGCGCGTCCGGTTCGCCGCCGCGACGGGATCGTTCTCGCTCGTCGCCGGCGGCACCCCGACCCGAGCGCCCGCACATGACGCTCGCCGGCGGCGAGGTGACCCGGTCGGAGCGCCTACGCGACCCGGACGGGAACACCGTCGACGTCGCGCCCGGCTAACCGGGCACCAATACGACCGGTTAGCGGCGTCGCGAAGCGGGGTACGGGGACATACGGACGGCCTGGACGAGTGCTCGCGATCTCCGCCCATGACACCGCCGGGCAGTTCTCCGGCCTCTGGCACATCTACCTCGGTGTGACGATCGCGGTCGGCGTGATCGTCACGATCGCGATTCTGGTCGCCGTGCTGCGCTTCCGCCGCCGCGCCGGCCGCGCCCCGCGCGACCTGCGCTCGGCGCCCAGGCTCGAGGCCGCCTACCTCGCGGTGATCGTCGTCATCGTGATCGGCCTGCTGGCGTTCACCTACCGGACCGAGAACAACGAGGACGCCCTGGTCGCCCACCCCGCCGTGCGCGTCGACGTGACCGCCTCGCAGTGGCAGTGGCTCTTCCGCTATCCGGCGTCGGGGATCGTCATGACGGCCCGGAACATCGGCTCGCAGCACCCGCGGTTCGCCCGCCTCGTCGTGCCGGCGGGCAGGCCGGTCGAGTTCTGGCTGCGCTCGGCCGACGTCCTGCACAGCTTCTTCATCCCGGCGATGCGCTTCAAGCGCTACGCCTTCGCGAACTCCACCAACCGGTTCGATCTGCTCCGTTCCCGCACCCCGGCCGGATGCTCGGCGAGTGCGCCCAGTTCTGCGGCTGGGACCACGCCGAGATGCGGTTCACCGTGATCGTGCTCTCGCCGGCGCACTTCCGGGCGTGGGTGGCCGCGCACACGCGGACGGCGGCAGGATGACCGCCGCGGCCGAGACGCCGGCGCCCGCACTGGCGCCGCCGGAGCCTCACGTGCGGGGCTGGGTGGCACTCGTTGCCTCGACCGACCACAAGTCGCTCGGCCTGCGCCTGTTCGCGCTCTGCGGGGATCTACTTCCTGGCCGGCGGGATCCTCGCCCTGCTCGTCCGCTCCGAGCTGGCCGTGCCGGGCATGCAGGTGCTCTCCCACCAGGAGTACAACGAGATCTTCACGATGCACGGCTCGACCATGGTCTACCTGGTCGTGCAGCCGCTGGCGCTCGCCCTCGGCGTCTACCTCGTGCCGCTGCAGATCGGCGCGCCCGACCTCGTCCGCCCCGCGTGCTGGCCCTCTTCTGCGTGTGGCTGCAGGTCGCCGGCGGCCTCGTCATGTACCTCGGCTTCCTGACGACGCACGGGGCCGGCCCGGACGGCTGGACGGCGTTCCTGCCGCTCGCGAACGCGCGCTACACGCCCGGCAGCGGCATGGACATGTGGGTGCTCGGGGTGATCGTCGCGAACGCCGGGCAGCTCGTGCTCGCCGGGGTCATCCTCGCGACCGATCCTGCTGCGCCGTGCGCCGGGCATGACGCATGCTGCGGCTGCCCGTCTTCGTCTGGACCGAGGTCGTGACGACTGCCTGATGGTGCTGGTCTCGTTCCCGGCGCTGCTCGTGGCGATGGCGATGATCTACCTCGAGCGGCCAGTTCGGCTTGCACGTTCGACCCGCAACATCTACCTGCACCTGTTCTGGTTCTACGGGCACCCGAACGTCTACGTGATGTTCTTCCCGTTCCTGGGCTGCGTGGCCGAGGTGATCGCGGTCTTCTCCGGGCAAGCGCTTCTTCGGCTACTCGGCGATGGTGTTCTCGCTGCTCGCCTTCGCGATGCTCTCGATGAGCGTGTGGGGCCACCACATGTTCACGACCGGCCGCGTCGGCGAACGAGTACTTCGCGCTCACCTCGACCGCGCTGGCGGTCGCCGCCGGGGTCGAGTACTTCGACCTGGTGGGGACGATCTGGGGCGGGTCGGTGCGGCTGCGCACGCCGATGCTCTTTGCGCTCGCGTTCCTGATCCAGTTCCTGGTCGGCGGCCTGACCGGGCATCATCCTCGCCTCGCCGCCGCTCGACTACAGCCTGAACGACACCTACTTCGTCGTCGCCCACTTCCACTACACGCTGTTTGCCGGAAGCATCTTCGGCCTGTTCGCCGGCATCTACTACTGGTTCCCGAAGGCCACCGGCGCGATGCTGCGCGAGGGGCTCGGCCGGCTGCATTTCTGGCGCTGATCGTGCTCGGGACGAACCTGACGTTCTTCCCGATGTTCATCCTCGGCTACGACGGGATGGTGCGGCGGGTGGCCGACTACCCGCACATCGGCACCTGGGAGCTCCTGAACAGCCTGTCGACGGCCGGCTCCGGGGTGATCGCGCTCGCGACGCTCGTGTTCATCGCCAACGTCTGGTCTCGCTGCGCCGGCGCGAGCCGGCCGGGCAACGACCCGTGGGAGGGCCACACGCTCGAGTGGTGGACGACCTCGCCGCCGCCCCGGCACAACTTCACCGACCTGCCGCCGATCCGCTCGTACGCGCCGCTGCTCGATCTGCGCCAGGAGCGTGAGGCGACATGAGGCGGCCGGGATTCTGGCCGCTGGCCTGGGGCGATCCTGCTCGGCGCATCCGCCGCGCTCCTGTGGGCGTTCGCCTATGGCCTGCCGCGCGCCGGCAGCTCCTGCTCGAGCGCCACCTGCGTCGCCCAGCCCGCCCTCGCCCCCGCGCTGCTCACGGCGGCGGGACTCGCCGCGGCGCTGATCGGCCTCGTCCTCATTGCCCGGCGCACCGACGGGATCGACCGGGGCCGCCGCCCGGTCGCCGACCAGAGCATGGCGACCGCCGTCGCGGCGATCGGGATCGGCCTGGCCGCGCTCGGCGGCGCCGTCGGCTCGTGGCTCGTCGAGATCGGCGTCGGCGTCACGGCTGCCGGCCTCGGCGGCGTCGTTCGCGAGGGGCGTGCGATGCGCGAGCTGCGGCGAAGGGATCCGGGGCCATGAGCGGCAGGCGCATCCGCGGTGCGGCGCTTGCAGCCGGAATCGCGACGGCCTGCATCGCCGTTGCGCCGCCGGTCGACACGATCGCCGACCGCACCCTCGCCGGGCACATGCTCCAGCACATGCTGCTGACGATGGCGGCCGCGCCGCTGATCGTGATCGGCTCGCCCGTCCTGCTCGCGCTGCGCGTCGCCCCGGCGCCGGCCCGGCGCTCTCTGGCACGGCTCGGCCGCCGGCGCGGCCTGCACCGGCTGGCGTCGCCGGCGCTCGGCTGGGCGCTGCTCCCGGCCCTGCAAGCGGGGCTGTACGCAACGCCGCTGCTGGCGGCCACCGAGCGCTCCGAGCCGCTGCACGCCGCGGTCCACGCCGCCCTGCTCGCGGCGGGGCTGCTGTTCTGGCGGCCCGTCCTCGGCGCCGATCCGATGCCGCGCCTGCCCGCGCTCGCGCGTGTGGGCTACCTGCTGGCAGCGATGCCCGCGAGCGACGTGATCGGCGTCTGGCTGATCGCGTCGGCCGGGGTCCACTACCCGGCAGCCGTGACGACCGGGATCGCCGACCAGCGGCGCGCCGGCGTGATCATGATGTGCGGCTCGTTCGTGCTCGGCGCCGCGGCGCTCTGGGCGGCGTGGGGCTGGGTGCGCCGCGACGAGCTGCGCACCGCGATCCGCGAGGGGATGCCGTGACGATCAGCCGCCGCCGTTTCGCCGCGCTGACCGCCGCAGGATGGGCGCTCGGCGCGCTCGCGTTGCTGCTCGTCGCACCCGGAACGGGACTCGGAGCGGGCGCCGCCCCGTCTGCGCCGTCGGCGGCGGCGCAGATCGCCCGCGGGCGGACGCTCTTCGTCACCGGGTGCAGCTCGTGCCACGGCTACGCCGCCAGGGGCATCCACGGGGTCGCGCCGTCGCTGCGCGGCGTGGGCGCGCTCGCCGCCGACTTCTACCTCTCCACCGGCCGGATGCCGCTCGACTCGCCCGCCGTGGAGCCGACCCGCAAGCGCCCGGCGTACACGCCGCAGCAGATCGCCGCGCTCGACGCCTACATCGGCTCGTTCGGCGGGCCGCCCATCCCCCAGATCTCGATGCGCGGATCGTCGCTCGCCCGCGGCGGCTCGCTCTTCATGGACAGCTGCTCGGGCTGCCATCAGGCCGCCGGCGCTGGCGGGATCGTGCCGGGGGCGTTCGCGCCGGCGCTCTCGCAGGCGACGCCGCGGCAGATCGCCGAGGCGGTCCGGATCGGGCCCTACCTGATGCCGCGTTTCAGCCCCCGGCTCCTGACCGACGCGCAGCTCGCGTCCATCTCGCGCTACGTCGAGTACGTGCGCGGATCCCATAATCCGGGCGGGTGGGGCATCGGCCACCTCGGGCCGGTGCCGGAGGGGATGATCGCGTGGTTCGTGGCCGTGCCGTTCGTGCTGCTCGTCGCGCGGGTGATCGGGGAGCGGGCCGAGGCATGAGCGACCTGCCGCCGCGCCACCCCTCGGTCGAGGGCGAGCCCGTCCCGCCCGACGCGCGGCCCTACTCTCAGGCCGACGACCCGACCGAGGTCGCGATCCCCGCCAGCCCGCGCAACGAGGCGATCGTCGCCGGCCTGCTGGCCCTCGCGGGCCTGCTCGGGGTCGCGTTCGTCGTCATCTACGTCGTCGTCGACTCGACGCCCCTCTTCGGGCTCACGCTCGGCGGCGCCCTGCTGGCACTGGGCGCGGCGGCGATCGTCGCCGGCAAGGGCGTCGTGCCGCAGGAGACCGTGCTCGAGGCGCGCGCCTCGGTGGCGCACCCCGAGGAGGAGGCGGCCACGGCCGCGCTCATCCGCTCCGCCGGAAGCGGCGTCAGCCGCGGGCGCCTGCTCAAGCTGACGGCCGCGATCGCAAGCGCCGGCATGGGCGCCGCGTCCCTGGCGACGCTGACGTCGTTCGGGCCCTGGATCGGCAGCCGGTCGGTGCCGTCGCCGTGGCGGCGGGGGGCACGGCTCGTCGACGAGTACGGGCACCCCGTTCGGGCCGACGCGCTCGAGGTGGGCTCGTTCGTCACCGCGTTTCCCAAGGGCGCGGACATCGACGCGCTCGGCTCTCCGGTCATCGTCGTTCACATCGACCCCTCCGAGGTCGACCTGCCGCCCGCGCGCCGCGGGTGGGCGGTCGACGGCATCCTCGCCTACTCGAAGATCTGCACCCACGCCGGCTGCGCGGTCGCGATGATGCGCTACCCGCTCTACCCGGCGCACTCGGCCGAGCCGGCGCTCGTCTGCCCGTGCCACTACTGCACGTTCGAGGTTGCCACGGGCGGGACGGTCGTCTTCGGCCCTGCCGGCCGGCCGCTGCCGCAGCTTCCTATCCGGATCGCCGCCGACGGCACGCTCGAGGCCGCCGGCCCGCTCTCGGGCGACGTCGGGCCGGCCTGGTTCGGGGTGCACCGGGCATGAGCATCGCGCCGGACAAGGGCCGGATCGGCGCCGCGGTCGAAGCGGCCGACGTCCGCACGGGCCGCGTCCCGCTCGCGCGCAAGCTGATGCGCTACGTGTTCCCCGAGCACTGGTCGTTCCTGTGGGGCGAGGTCGCCCTCTACTGCTTTGTGGTGCTGGTCGTGACCGGGATCTACCTGGCGGTCTTCTTCGACCCGTCCTACCAGCAGGTCGTCTATCACGGCGGCTACACGCCGATGCGGGGGCAGCGCATGAGCGCGGCCTACGCATCGGCGCTCGACCTGTCGTGGAAGGTCAAGGCGGGCCTCCTGATGCGCCAGACCCACCACTGGGCGGCCGACCTCTTCATCGCCGCCATCACGATCCACATGATGCGCGTCTTCTTCACGGGCGCGTTCCGGAAGCCGCGCGAGCTCACGTACTGGACCGGGCTCACGCTGCTGCTCGTCGCGGTGCTCGAGGGGTACATGGGCTACTCGCTCGTCGACGACCTGCTGTCGGGCATGGGGCTCGCGATCGGCTGGGGCGTGGCGATGTCGATCCCATTCGTCGGCGGTCCGCTCGCGACATGGATCTGGGACGGGCCGTTCCCCGGGACCACCGCGTTCGAGTCGCGGCTCTACATCGCCCACGTGCTGATCGTGCCGCTCGTGATCGCCGGGCTGATCGGCCTCCACCTCCTGCTCGTGAGCCTGCTCCACCACACCCAGTTCCGCGGCCGCGGCCGGCGCGAGGCGAACGTCGTGGGCGCGCCGCTCTGGCCCGCGCAGACCTTCCGCTCGATCGGGCTCTTCCTGGCGGTGGCCGGCGGGCTCTTCCTGCTCGGCGGGCTCGTCCAGATCAACCCGATCTGGCTGTGGGGCCCCTACCACCCCTTCCTGGGCGAGAACGGGGCCCAGCCGGACTGGTACCTGGGCTGGCTGATCGGCGCGCTGCGGATGATGCCGAACTGGGAGCTCGTGATCGCCGGGAAGACCATCATCCCCAACCCGTTCTGGGGTGGCGCGCTGTTTCCGCTGATCGTGTTCGGGCTGCTCTACGCCTGGCCGCCGCTCGAGCGGCGGCTGAGCGGCGACCGCGCCGCCCATCACCTGCTCGAGCGCCCCCGCGACAACCCCCGCCGCACGGCCTTCGGCGTCGCCCTCTTCACCTTCACTGCGGTGCCGTTCTTTGCCGGGTCGATGGACCGCGTCTACATCCAGTTCGGCGTCCCGTACGACGGTGCTGTGCAGGTCATGCGCGTCCTCTGGTTCGTGCTCCCGGTCGTCACCGGGTTCCTGGCGCTGCGGATGTGCCGGCGGCTGGCGGCGGCGGAGCTGCGGCCGCTGCGCGGCGTGACCGCGCGGATGGTCGGGCGCGACGCGGCCGGCGGGCTCGTCGCCGGGCCGGCCCTGCTCGCGAACCCCTCGTGGCGGCCCACGGCGGAGCCGCCCGCCGCCGGCGAGCCGGGCGCGGCGCGCGCCGGACTGCGCGCGGCCGTGGGCGAGCTCCGCGTGCGGGCACGAACGTCGGTCATGGCGGCGGCGATCCTCGCCGTGGCGGCGGTCGTCGTGCTCGCGGCGCTGGCCGGGCTCGTCGTGGCGACGGTGCTGGCGATTGCCGCGGCCGGCGCGCCGACCTGGCTGGCGGCGCTCATCGTCGCCGCGGTGCTGGTGGCCGCCTGCGCCGCCGTTGCCGCCGCCGCGAGCCGGAAGCGCTAACGCTCTCCGAGCTCGTCGCGGTGGCGCGCCTCGAGCAGCAGGCTCCCGCACACGGCCCAGGCCGCGATCACGACCGGCACGACGACCATCGCCACGACCCACAGCGGGTGATGGTCGAGCAGCGCGCCTGCGTCCACGCTCAGCGCCTTCGCCGCCGCAGGACGATCAGCGCCAGCAGCGCGCCGCCGGCGACGGCCGCCGTCGCCGGCGTGAGCAGGCCGCGCACGCGCTGCGACACGCAGCCCGCCGCACGTCTGGGCGCCGAGACCTTGTAGGCGAGCGCGTCCACCGTCTCGCCCAGATGTGCCCGCGCATCCTCTACGTCGTGCCGGAGCGCGCCCGGGTCTTCACCCACTCGACGTCCTCCCTGATCGATGCGAGCGCCTCTGTCGACGCGGGCGCGACCGCCCGCCGGCCGATGGCGACGCCGGCCAGCAGCAGCGACCCCGCGATCGCGGCGAGCATAAGGGCGACCACGAGCGCGGCCAGCCACGCCGGCCAGACCGTGGCGAGTCCGAGCACCGCCGCCGCGATGACGGCGCCGAGCGCGAGCAGGCCGAGCACCGCCCCCGTGGCCGCAAGCGCCCCGGCAAGCGCCAGGCGGCGCACCCCGGCGACCAGCTCGGCCCGGACCAGCGCGAGCTCGGCGCGAACGAGCGCGCGCACGTCGGCGGGCAGCCGTGCGACCAGATCGCTCAGGGATCGGTCACGCAGGTTTTCGTCCCGTTCTGCCATCTCCCACCACAGTGTGCCCGGACGGGACCCTGCGCGAAACCTGCCACCGCTCGGGCGGGGAACGCCCAAAAAGTGCGCCCGACCTAAAGCCCGGCGCGCATGCGCCGACAATCCGGGTGAGACGAGGTCCCCGCCTCGTACGACGACCCTTGGAGGACGAACCCGATGTTCGACGTCGAAGACATACGTGCCGCGAGCTTCGCGTTGGTCGCCGAAGGGCTCAGCCCGCAGGAGGTCGACACGCGCCTCGAGGAGCTGTGCGCCGCCGCCGAAACGGATTCCGCGCACCTCGCCGGGTCGATCGCCGCGCTCGAGAGCGCCTTCGCCGTGAGCTCGCCGGGCTACGACCCCAATGAGGTCCGCGCCTACGTGACCAAGCTGATCGCGGTCGCCCAGAACGGCGCCTCCCCTGCGGAGGCCGACGTCGAGGCGCCCGCGCCCGAGGTTTCCGACGTCGCGCCGGAGCCGGTCGCCGAAGAGCTGCCGATCGCCGAGGAGCCGCCCGTCGCCGAAGAGGTCGTCGAGGAGCCCGTCGAGGCCACCGCGACCCCGGTCGTCGTGAGCCAGGATCTGTCCGTGCTCGGTGAGGCGATCCAGCGCGCCCGCCGCACGGTCGCCGGCCTCGAGGCGTTCGTCGAGAGCGACCTCGCGAGCATGAAGACGGCCTGCGAGGAGCAGTGGGCAGCCTGCCAGGCCGAGTGCGATCGCGCCCTCGCCGCGGCCCAGGCGCGCGCCGAGAAGGTTCTGGCCGCGGCTGCGGCCGACGCCAGGCGGGTCACGAAGCGCGCCGAGCGCGACAACGACGAGCGCCGGCGTGTGCTCGACACCGAGCTCGCCACCCTGCGCTCCGAGGCCGCACGGCAGATCGAGGAGGAGCGCGCCTTCGCGGAGGCCGCGATGACCCAGCTGCGCGCCGAGGCTGCACAGGATCGCGCCGATGCCCGGGCGGCCATGGACCGCGCCCTCGAGATGCAGTCCTCGATCGCGGCATCGCTCGAGAAGGCTCGCGCCGAGCTCATGCCTCCGCGCGCGGCGTAGGCGGCGACGGCAGGGGATGATGGATCAGAACCGGAACATCGAGATGGCCTGCGCTGTCTTGCCGCCGTTTCCGGTCGAGATCGAGGCCTTCAAGCAGAACGGCGCCGCCCTGACACTTCGGATCACCGAGGCGGATGCGGAACGGCTCCACGCATTCGTGCCGTGGGGCGAGGCCCGCGACGAGATGGATCTCCTCATCCCGGTCCGCCACCCCGAGCGCGGCGGCTACGACATCGCCTGCCAGGTCGCAGCCGTCTACTTCGAGGGCGGTACGCTCGGCCGCGTCGAGCTCGAGGTCTCCGGCCTCACGCGGCGCAAGCCCTACCGGGTGGCGGCGCGCGCCATGGCGTCGGCGCTTGCGTCGGTGCGGATCGTCGCGGGCCGCCACATCGCGGCCCGAAGCGAGTTCGACGTCCGGCTCGTCGACGTGTCCGCCGGCGGCGTCGCCTTCCAGACCGAGCGCAAGCTGAGCCGCGGCGACATCGTCTCGCTCGCTGCGCAGGTGCCCGGCACACCCGTCCTCATCACGGCCCGCGTGGTCAACGTCGACCGCTCCGCCTACGGCCGGTCGCGGATCGGGTGCGAGCTGCTCGAGGCCACCGCCGACCAGCGGCGGCGGCTGGCGGAGTTCGTCTCGAGCCGCGTGGACGGCGCCGAAGGCGTATCGGCGCTGCTGCCCCAGCAGCGACGCGCGTCCTAGCGCGGTTGCCGCGCCGGGCTTCAGGGAACCACCGATCGACAACGTTCATCGATCGACTGGAGCACGAATGGCAGATCTGACGAATCTCGAGACCAAGCTCGGCGAGGTCACCGGCCTTGCAATGGCTGCGCAAGCGGCGACGGAGAAGGTGCTGGCACTCGCCGAGAAGGAGCACGAGACCGAGCTTGTGTCGACGCTTCGGCGGATGCATGAGGAAGCCGCGCAGACCGAGCAGCGCTGCACCGAGCTCGCCGGCGCCTTCGACGGCAAGAAGACGGCGATCCTCGAGGAGGCGCGCACCACCAAGAGCAAGGGCGCCGAGATGATGAAGACCTACCTCGACAGCGACTCCGACACCCTGGACGGGTTCGAGTTCCTGACGATGGCCGAGGCCGGCGAGGTGGGGCACTGGTCGGTGCTCGCCGCGATGAACAGCCAGGCGAATCACGCCGAGGTCGGCAGCCTCGTCAAGTGGGCGCTGCCGATCCAGCAGCGCCATTTCACCGCCGTCATGGAGGCCTCGGTCGAGCTCGCCGGCGACGAGGACCCGGACGAGACGGCCTAGCCCTCTCACACGGACGACCCGCCGCCTCCGGCCTCACCGCAGGCCGGAGGCGGCGGTGTGCAGCTAGGCCGCCCCGGCGATCGGCGTCTTGCCGATGGCCGAGAGCTTGGGGAAGATCAGGCCGATGACGCTGTCGGTGCTGTAGCCCGCGAGCGCCAGCGTCTCGAGCGGCGGGTGATGCGCCAGCGCGAGCGTCGCCACCGCGGCCGCCGCCACGAAGGCGATCCGCTGGACGAGCCCGACCGAGTGCACCCAGAGCCAGGCCACGAACTGCCGTGACGCCACGACGCCGACCGTCTCATCGGCGGCGCGCAGCGCCTTCTGGTGGTCGACGGCGACGTGGACGAGCGCGCCGACGAGCGCGACGGCGAACGCGGCCGGCATGAGGGTGTTGTCCCGCAGCCCCGTCGGCCACTGGGAGCCAGGGCCGAACACGGTCCCGAACCAGTCGTCCAGGTGTCCAAGCACGAGGAACAGCACGAAGCCGAACACCACCGCGAGCGCCGGCATCACCCCGAACCAGATCTTCCAGCCGCGCTTCGTCGGCGTGGCGTAGATGGCGTCGCCGCTGAACCACCCCGACACCTCCTTGGCCTGATTGGCCGGGACGGTCATCATGCGCTGGCGGTCGGCCGCAACCGGCACCTCGTTGCCGATCACGTCGACCAACTTCACGCCCTGCCCGGTGGTGCATGCGTTCAGGCGCAGGTTGAGGAGGACGGGGAGGGCGATCTGCACCGCCGCCTGGATGCATACCTCGAGGTGCGCGGCGAAGGTCTTGGGGAGCGCGGCATCGTCGGCGGGCCAGCCCTCGGCGACCTGGCCGAGCTCGACGAGCAGATAGCCCGTGCTCTGGCCGCACTGCTCGGTCAGGACGGGGTGGGCCCGCACCAGGCCGGGCAGCGTGTCCGCGGCCTGGGCAAGCGCGCCGCGCGCGGCCGCCAGCGCCGGGCGGGCCGTGCGCCATCCTGACATCGTCCGCGCGAGCGTCATCAGCGCGTCGATGAAGCTCGCGCGCGCGGACAGGTACGGCTCCGGCACCTGCGCGCTCGCCCACCGCCACCCGTTCACATCGCGCTCCTGCGGTCCCACGAGCTCCTCCGCATCGACCCTGACCGTTCATGCCGCCGACCGACTCGTGATCGTACAGACGCGCCCTGCCGGCGTCGACCCGGGCCGCATCGGACGGGCCGCCAGGGGGTCTGGTAGCGTGGCGGGCGTGGCCGAGCGCGTCGTCGTGGTGGGGCTGGGCGTCGTCGGGCTTGCGACGGCCCTCGCCCTGGCCGCGCGCGGGCGCGAGGTCATCGGCATCGACCGGTTCGGCAGCGGCCACCCGCACACGTCGTCGACCGGCGCCAGCAGATCGATCCGGGTGGCGTACGCGCTGCCCGGCTACGCGCGCCTCGCGGCCGAGGCGCTCGATCGCTGGGCGGTGCTCGAGGCCCGGACGGGCGATCGCCTCGTGCACCTGACCGGCCAGCTCGACATCGGAGCGCCCGAGACCCTCCGGGCGCTCACGGCCGGGCTCCGCGCCGCCGGCGCGGCGTACGCCGAGCTGACCGCCGCCGACATCCGCCGCCGCGTGCCGCAGGTCGTCGCCGGCGAGGACGCCTGCGGGCTCTTTCACGACCGGGCCGGAACGGTGCTCGCCGACCGGGCGATGGGGGCACTGCACTCCGCCGCCGTGGCCGCGGGCGCGGAGCTGCGCGCGCCCGAGCGGGCGGTGGCGGTGAGCGCGACCGGCCACGGCGTCCGCGTCACCACCGGCGCGGGCGCGATCGACGCCGACCGCGCCGTGATCGCCGCGGGGCCGTGGACGGGCGAGCTCGTGGAACCGCTCGGCGTGCACCTGCCGCTCGCCCCGGCGTGGGGCCAGGTCACCTACTTCGAGGCGCCCGCGTTCGTGAACGTGCCCGGCATCGTCGAGTGGGGCGCGGGCGGAGGGGCCGGCGTCTATGGCCACGCGGTGCCGGGCATCGGCTACAAGCTCGGCTTCGACGCCGCCGGCGACGACCCCTGGCAGGCGGATGCCGATCCCGCGCCGGACGACGACGAGCAGCGGCGCCTCGAGGAGTGGGCGGCAATGCGCGTCCCCGGCCTCGCCGGGCGGGCGATCCGCACCGACCGCCATCCGTGGACGATGACGCCCGACGGCGACTTCGCGATCGGCGCGGTCGGCAACGTCACCATCGCCGCCGGGTGCTCAGGCCACGCCTTCAAGTTCGGTCCGGCGCTGGGCGAGCTCGTCGCCGACACGAGCGACGGCCGCCCGCGCCCCGCCGCGGCGATGTTCGCCCTCGACCGGCCGGGCCTGCGCGGGGCCGCCCCCGCTCCCTCGATGCCGATCAGCCGCTAGATGGTTGATTCCACGCCTGCGCGATGTCCTGGGCGGCTGCGAACCGAGCAGCGCAAGGACGCAGGTGGCGTTCATAGTGGGCCAACTATGGGCGCGACCGAGAAGCGTTCAAGCGCAGAGCGCTTGAACGCGGTCTGAGGCGTCTGCGATCACGCAGACGCCGAGTCGCAGCGCCGCCGACGCCCCGAACCCTCCCATCACCACCCACGCGGCCAGGCGCGCGGAGGCGTGGAATCAATCATCTGGATCACCTCGTCGTGTTGACAGCGGCGGGCACCCGAGCCTAGTGTCCAGGGGTCGTGGCATTCGCCACGACTGGGCAAACGTCGGAGGCGAACCATGCCATCGAGTGGACTCGTCGAGATCCAGGGCAGCAACCGCGAGCCGCTTCCAGGCGCCGAACAGGTCGGCGGCCTCGATCACGGCCAGACGATGCAGATCACGGTGGTCATGAACCGCCGCAGCGAGACCGGTCCGCAGGCGCCCGCGCGCCCGGATGCAGGCACCGACGTGACCGCGTGGCGATCGCAGCTGCGCGATCAGCTCGCGCAGGATCACGGCCCGGACGAGGCCGAGGCCAACGCCGTCGTGGGCTACCTGAAAGGCCACAACCTGGACGTGGAGCAGACCGGTGACGGCCGCCGCGACATGATCGTCACCGGCACCGTCGCGCAGATGGAGGACGCCTTCGCGGTCTCGCTCGACACCTACCGTGCGGGCGACACGAGCTACCGCGGCCGCACCGGCGCCGTGCACCTGCCGCGCGACATCGCCGACTCGGTGCAGGCCGTGCTCGGACTGGACGACCGGCCCCAGGCGCGCGCCCACATGAAGCGCGGAGACACGGTCGACGAGTCCCAGGTCACCGACCCGGCGCGCGACCCGTTCGAGCTCCTGCCCGATGCCGACATCCAGGGCATGCGCGCCGCCGCGGCGCCCAAGCCGACCCCGCTCTGGCCCATGCAGGTCGCACAGCTCTACGACTTCCCGGCCACGCCCACCGGCAAGGGCGAGACGATCGGGATCATCGAGCTCGAGGGCGGATACCGCACCTCCGACCTGAAGGCGTACTTCACGAAGGCCAAGATCAGCCCGGCGCCGAAGGTGATCGCCGTCGGCACGAACACGCCCGGCGCGAACCCCGACGCCGACGGCGAGGTCGGCCTCGACATCGAGGTGGCCGGGGCCGTCGCCCCCGGCGCGAAGATCGTCGTCTACTTCGGCGACAACTCCGACAACGTCTTCTACGACACGCTCGCGGCCGCCGTCCACGACGAGACGAACTCCCCGTCGGTGATCTCGATCAGCTGGGGCGCGCCCGAGGACGCCTGGTCGAAGCAGGCCCGGACCGCGTTCGACGCACTGCTCGCCGACGCCCATGCGCTCGGGATCACGGTGCTCGTCGCCGCCGGCGACCACGGCGCGGGCGACGCGGGCGGCAACTCCGCCGTCCACGCCGACTTCCCCGCGTCGAGCCCGCATGCCGTCGGCTGCGGGGGGACGACGCTCGTCGGCGCGTCCGCGGGCATCGTGTCGGAGGTGGCCTGGAACGACGGCGATGGGTGGGCGACCGGCGGCGGCATCAGCCTCGACTTCGCCCGGCCGGCGTGGCAGCCGGCGACGCTCCCGCACAACCTCACCCACCCGACGAAGACGGGGCGGGGCGTGCCAGACGTGGCCGGAAACGCCGACATCACGTCCGGGTTCTGGACGCTGGTCGACGGCCAGTGGGCGCCTGTCGGCGGCACGAGCGCCGTCGCGCCGCTCTACGCGGGGCTGATGGCCCGCATCAACCAGTCGATCGGCGCCCCTGCAACGGGTCTGCCCGAGGCGCTCTACGCCGTTCCGCACACCTCGTTCCGAGACATCACGACGGGCGATAACAGCGTCCCGTCCTCGCAGTACGGCCCCGCGGTCGCGGGCTACAGCGCCGGGGACGGGTGGGACGCGTGCACCGGACTCGGCAGCATCGTGGGAAGCGCGCTCTCGGCGGCGCTCCCCGCAACGATGGCGTCGATGGAGAAGACCGCCTGAGGGGTCAGCCGGCGGGGTCGTGGGACGGCGAGATCGCGTCGCCCACGACCTCGCCCAGGCGGTGCGCGATGCTCGGGTGCTCGTCGGCCGTGTCCGGCCCCACCTCGACGGCGACGATCGCATACGGCGAGTAGACCTTGGTCGTGCCGGGCAGCCGGAACCACTGGCCGCCCGCGATCACCTGCCGCAGCTCCTCCTGCACCTCGTCGGGCGTCTGCGCATCGGGCAGCTCCCACCGCTGGCGATGGCCGTCGGTGAAGGTGACCGTGACGAACTGCTGGTCGGAGGCCATCGCGGCCATCGTAGCGGCCGGCCGTTCCCATGCCCGCCGTACACCCGGCACGGCCCCGCGCTCACGTCGCCGTGATCCGCGCGGCGAGCTCGGCCGACTGATCGCGGATCTCGGGGATCGCGACCGACTCCCACAGCTCGCCGCGCCGCATCCAGCCGATGGTGAAGAGGACCGGCGAGAGCGCGCCCGAGGCATCGCGGACGGCGCCGCCCGCGCCGGTGTCGAGCCCCAGCCCGAGCGGATGGGGCCGAGCCAGACCGTCGGCGAGCAGGCGGTCGTAGAGTGGCGAGCCCACGCCGAACGGGGAGTCGGCCGGGCCGACGCAGTTGATCGCCGCGTCGACGTCGAATGCCTCGACCGCCGTCTGCCCGGAGCGGCGGATGCCGACACGAAGCCGTCCGCCGGCCTCCTCGGCGCCGGCCGCCGCGCCGGTCACGATCGTGAGCCGGCCGTCGCGCCGAAGCGACTCCACCCAGTCGTCGGCGGCAGGCGCCATCCGGTTTCGGTTGATCGCCCAGAAGCGTGTGTAGCTGCGCAGGAAGCGGCGCTGTTCTTCGGGTGAGAACCCCTTCCAGATCGCCTGCGTTGAGGGGCGCATCGCATCGACGACGTCGCGCGCGTCGCCGCCCCGCCGCCTGGCCGCCGCCGTCGCTGCGCGAAACGCGCGCACCTGCTCGTGGAGCGTCGTTCCGGGCGGCGGCGGGCGGTGGTCGAGCGCGACCGGCCCCTGCGGCCAGCGGTGCGGCACGGGCAGAAGCCCCGTCCGCGAGACGCCGACGATGCGGACGTCGGGGCGCGCATCGACCAGGCGCAGCGCCACGTCGACCGTCGTGAGCCCCGTCCCGACGAGCAGCACGTCGCGGCCGCCGGGCAGCGCATCGAGCGCCCCGACCGCCCACGGGTCGGACAGGTAGCGCGCCGAGCCCTGCGGCCAGCACCCGTACTCGAGCGGCACGTCCGGGGCCGCCGGAGTGCCGGTGGCGAGGATCACGTGCCGGGCCGTGAACGCCGACCCGTCGGCGAGCTCGACGCGGATGCGATCGTTGACGGCCGCCAAACCGACGGCCTCGGCGCGGATGCTCGCAAGCACGCCGGGGTGGTCGTCCGCGGCCTGACCGAGCAGCGCGGTGAGATAGCGGCCGAACACCATGCGGGGCAGGAAGGCGCCGGCGTCGGCCGGCTCGCCCCGTTCGGCCAGCCAGTCGCGGAAGTGCCCCGGCTCGCCGGCCAGACCGCCCAGGTTCGCCGCGACGACGTTCAGGAGATGGTCGGGGAAGGTGGTGCTGTAGGCGACGCCACGGCCGAGGCGATCGGCGCGCTCGACGATCGCGACCGGCCCGCGCGCCCCCGCGCGCAGCAGATGGACGGCCGCGAGCGTGCCCGCGGCGCCGCCGCCGATGATCGCGACCTCGGCCGGAGTGTCAGGCGTGATGGTGTGCGAAGCGATGCCGAACGGTACCGGCGGCCCGGCTCCTCACGACGCCGTCAGCGGCCGCGCCCGATCGGCGGCGGCCAGCTCCTCGACGACGCCGCGCACGGTGCGTCCGTCGCAGAGGTGCACGGGGACGCCGTAGTCGGCCAGGTCGATCGCGAACCCCTCGGCCTCGGCGTCGGTGAACTCGTGCCCGTCGACGTCGGCCTGCGGGAGCCACAGCTCCGCCGGGTAGGCGCGGGCGCCGCGCCAGCCGCGGGCACCCTCGACCACCAGACCCCACAGCGCGACCCGCCCGACCACCTGACGCACGACGGGCCGCATCCACGAATAGGGCCGGTTGGCCTGGGGCAGGTAGGTGCCGAGCGCGCCGATGACTCCCATCGCGTGCACGCCGCAGGTGCACCGCTCGGCGGGGGCCGCGTGCCCCGTCGGCAGCAGCCGCCACGGAGCGAGCGGCGGGCGCCGGCGCACCTCGCACGTCGCCACGAGCTCGCAGCCCGGCTCCCACACGCTCGGCGAGACGTGGCTCGCGAGCCGCGCCCGCCCGTCGACGACCGCAAGCGTCCACAGCCGCCAGCCGACGACCGGCTGGCAGTAGTCGGGCGCCGTGCTCACGGCGACGGCGCCGGGTCCTTCTTGGGCAGCGGTGGGGGGGCCGGCGCCTTCAGCGGCTCGCGCCGCGGCACCGGATCCTGGACGGGCTCGATGGTGTAGATGCGCTGTGGCTTGCCGATGTCCACGGCCGTGCCTCTCCGTCGCGGGGTGCTGGCCAGGATCGTAGCTCGATCGGGGCCGCCCGAATGTGACGCGTCGGCGGCTCCTTGACATGTTCGCCGAAAGTGCGTCTACTTGTGTCGTGCGTCGCCCGTCAACCCCCTTTCGGGTCATCCTGGCCGCCGCGGCCGTCCTGGCCGTTTCGCTCGCCTCGACTGCGGCCGGATCGCCGTCGATCGCATCCGCGGCGACGAACCTCGTGGCCAACGGGACGTTCGAGGGCTCCGGTGCGGGATCGCTGAGCGGATGGGGCGGGAGCAACGGGTCGCTGTCGCTCGTGACCGGAAACGGCGGCGGTCACGCGGCCAAGCTGACGGCCTCCTCGGGCGCCTCCTCGACGTACGCATACACGACGAGCAAGCCCGTCAAGTCGGCGGTTTCCGGCACGGGCTACCAGCTCTCGGGCGACGTGCAGAGCGCCGTCGCGGGGCAGACGGTGTGCCTGATCCTGAAGGAGATCAAGGCCGGCACGTCGACGACGGTCGCAAGCGCGCAGAGCTGCCTCACACCGGCGGCGGCCTGGCAATCCTTCGCCCCTGTGAACTACACCGTCAAGACGTCCGGCGATTCGCTGACGGTGGACGTGCAGGAGAAGCCCACCATCAAAGGCGCGACCTACTCGATCGACAACATCGTGCTCCAGGTCGGATCGGGCGGCGGCGGAGGCGGCGGCGACACCCAGGCGCCGAGCGTCCCGCAGAGCGTGACGGCGTTCGCGAACGGCCCGACCTCGGTCACCGTGTCGTGGTCGCCGTCGAACGACAACGTCGGCGTGACCGGCTACGACATCTACCGTGACGGCTCGAAGCTGAAGACGGTCGGCCAGACGACGACCTTCACCGATACGACCGCCCAGCCGAACACGGGCTACTCCTACACGGTCGACGCCTTCGATGCCGTCCCCAACACCTCGGCGCAGTCGGATCCCCCGGCCACGGTGACGACGCCGTCGAGCGGCGGAGGCGGCGGCGGCACCGGCCCGGCCGAGCCCATCATCCTCATCATGATGGAGAACAAGCACTACACCGACATCGTCGGGAGCTCGAGCGCGCCCTACATCCAGTCGCTGATCGCGCAGGGCACGCTGTTCACGAACTACGAGGCGGCCCCTGGGAGCCTGCCCGACTACCTCGCGAACACGAGCGGCCTGACCGGGTCGACCAGCGGCTCGAACAACATCTTCAACCAGCTCCAGGGTCTGGGGGTGAGCTGGGGCGAGTACGAGGAGGCGATGCCGAGCACGTGCTTCACCGGCGCCGACCAGGGCGAGTACAAGAAGGAGCACAACCCGGCGGTGTACTACAACGACATCACCTCGAGCCCGAGCGCGTGCGCCAACGTGCTGCCCTTCACCGCGTTCGATCCGGGCCACCTGCGCGCGTTCTCCTACGTCGTCCCCGACCTGGCCGACGACATGCACGACGGCTCGAGCCGCCCCGCCGAGATCGCCGCGGGCGACGCGTGGCTCTCCGCCCACGTGCCCGCGATGCTGAACGCGGGCGCCGAGGTGATCCTGACGTGGGACGAGGGCTCGGCCAGCGACGAGCACGTCGCGACGATCGAAATCGGCGGCACGGCGGCCGCCGGCGCGAAGGACGCGACCGCCTACACGCACCCGGGCCTGCTCGCGGGCCTCGAGGACGCGTGGGGCCTGCCGCTCCTGAACGCCGCCCAGACGGCGACGCCGCTTCCGATCCAGTAGCGGCGAGTTCGGGAGGGCGGCGGCTGGCCACTTGGCCGTTGCCGTGGATGCCAATTGGGCCGGACCGCGCCCAGACTGACCGCCCTCTAACCGATTGGCCGCCGCGGCAAATGCCAATTGCGCCCGCCCCGCCCCACCCCGCCCGCCTCCGGGTGCGCGGCCGCAGGCCGCATGCGCGGTATCGTCATGCCTCGTGTCGCAGCAACCCGGGGCGGAGACCGAACGGGCCGACGTCATCAAGACGGTCGACCTGACGAAGGTCTACCCCGGCGGCGTCACCGCCGTCGACGGTCTCAACCTCATCGTCGGCGAGGGCGAAATCTTCGGGCTGCTCGGACCGAACGGCGCGGGCAAGACCACGACCGCAAGCATGCTGACCACGCGCGTCATCCCGACATCGGGCGAGGCGTACGTCGGCGGCATCGACGTCGTCGCCCACCCGGCGGTCGCAAAGCAGCTCATCGGCGTCGTGCCGCAGACCAACACGCTCGACCGCGCACTCACGGTGTGGGAGAACCTCTACTTCCACGGCCGGTTCTTTGGCATGGGCGCCGCCAGGTCACGCGCCGTCGCCGACGACCTGCTCGTGAAGTTCCACCTCAAGGAGCGCGCCACGGCCCCCGTGATGGCGCTCTCGGGTGGACTCGCGCAGCGGCTGATGGTGGCGCGGGCGCTCGTGCACAACCCGGCGATCCTGTTCCTCGACGAGCCGACCGCGGGCCTCGACCCGCAAAGCCGGATCGGCCTGTGGGAGATCGTGTCGGGCCTCCACCAGGCGGGGCAGACCGTGGTGCTGACGACGCACAACATGGAGGAGGCCGATCAGCTCTGCGACCGCATCGGCATCATGGATCACGGCAAGATCCTCGCCCTGGGCACGCCGTCGGAGCTGAAGGCATCCGTCGGCGCCGACACGATGGTCACCGTCAGCGCCGAGGGCGACCTCGACGAGCTCGCGCGACGCCTGCACGCGAACGTGGACGGGGCCGACTCGGCCACCACCCTGGACGGCTCGGTCCAGCTCGCCGTGCGCGGCGCCGACCGCGTGCTCCTGCGCGTGATCGGGGCGGCCGACGCCGCCGGCTACACCGTCCGCGACGTGCAGGTGGCCCCGCCGTCGCTCGAGAACGTGTTCATCAACCTGACGGGCAAGGAGTTCCGCGACTGATGGCAGCGACGACCGCACACCGCACCGCGCACTTCACCACCCGCTCCACCCTGACCTCGAGCCGGATCGCATTCGGCGCGCTCCTGCTGCGCGACCTGGTCGTGCTGCGCAAGCGCCTGCGCGAGTTCATCCCCCGCACCATCGTCCAGCCGCTGCTCCTGTGCTTCGTCTTCCTGTACGTCTTCCCGACGATCGGCACGGGCGTCGGCGCCGGCCGCGGGCCCGCCGGCGAGTCCGCCTTTGCGACGATCCTGGTCGCCGGCGTCGTCGGCCTCTCGATCATGTTCCAGGGCATCCAGGCGGTCGCGCTGCCCATGGTGCAGGAGTTCGGCTACACGAAGGAGATCGAGGACCGCGTGCTCGCGCCGCTGCCCGTCTCGCTCGTCGCGCTCGAGAAGGTCGCCTTCGGCGCGATCCAGGGGCTGCTCGCGGCGGCGATCGTGTTCCCGATCGCGGCCGTCGTCCACGCGAGCCAGATCCACATCAACCTGCAGGTGCACTGGCTCGTGCTGATCACGCTGCTGCCGCTGGCATGCGTGACGACGTCGGCCCTGGGGCTCACGTTCGGCACGATCTTCGACCCGCGCACCGTGCCGCTGCTCTTCGGGATCATCATCCTGCCGCTGACCTTCCTCGGCGGCACCTACTACGCCTGGACGACGCTCTCGCCGGTGACCGTCGGCAGCATCCACTGGCTGCAGATCGCCGTGCTCGTGAACCCGCTGATCTACATCAACGAGGGCTTCCGGGCGGCGCTCACGTCGTCGGGCCATATGACCCTCTGGGCCGTCTATCCGGTCCTGATCGGGTTCAGCGCGCTCTTCCTCTGGGTCGGCACCGCGAACTTCAAGCGGCGCGTGATCAGCTGACCGGCGGCTGAACCACGCGGTCGGCTAGTCTGGAGGCACACCACCCCCGGGAAGTCGAGCTGGTCCCCCTCCGGACTCCGTCCCTCCCGGCGGAGTCTTCCGATGAACGCGTTCGACCCCGAGGACTATCCCCTGCGCCCGACCGTGCGCCGCCTGTCCCGCCTCTGGTGGGGCGAGCAGCGCCTCGTCGTGCTCGGCCTGGTGTGCGCGCTCGCCTACACGACCGTCACGCTGACGATCTCGGTCCTGATCCAGCGAGCGATCGACGGCGCCATCGTGCCGGACCACGTCGGGGCGCTGTGGCCCTACGTGCTCGCGATCCTCGTGCTCGCGCTCGCGCGGTTCTGGATCAACTTCACCCGCCGCTACGCCACCGCCCGGGTCGGCGTGCGGCTCGAGGCACGGCTGCGGGAGATGCTCTACGCCGGCTACCTGCGCTTCCCGCGCGCGTTCTACGACCTGCACCCGACCGGCCAGGTCGTGTCGCGGGCGACGAACGACCTCTTCCCCATCCGCTACTTCATCGGCTGGGGCGTCGTGCAGGGGTTCCAGAGCGCCATGATGATCACCGGGGGCGTGATCGTGCTCGCGCTCGTGAACCCGCGGCTCACGCTCTACTCGGCCGTCGCGACGCCGCTGATCGGCTACGTGGCCTGGCGCTTCGCGCACCTCGTCATGCCGATCTCGCGCCACGTGCAGGCGGCCAAGGGCGACGTCACCGAGGCGGCCGACGAGGCCGTGGTCGGCATCGAGATGGTGCAGGCGTTCGGGCGCGAGGACGACGTCCGCGACCGCTTCGGCAGCAAGGCGGGTGTCGTCCGCGACATCGTCGTGCGCCAGGCGGGCGTCGAGTCGCAGCACCTGCCGGCGCTGTTCTACCTGCCGACGCTCGCGATCGCCGCCGTGGTCTTCTTCGGCGGGCGCGACGTCATCGACGGCCGGCTCACGATCGGCCAGTTCGTGCTCTTCAACACCATCCTGCTGCAGCTGACGTGGCCGCTCGAGGCGCTCGGCTGGATCCTGAACCTGGCCCAGCGGGCGGTCGCCTCGGCCGGGCGCACGTTCGCGTGGCTCGAGCGCGTGCAGCGACTGCCCGAGGCCGAGCACCCCACGCCGCTCCCGGCCGGCGGCCTCGCCGTCGCGTTCGAAGGCGTGCGCTTTGCCTACCCGGGCGAGGAGGAGGTGCTGCTCGGCGTCGATCTGGCCCTCGAGCCGGGCGAGATCGTGGCGGTCTGCGGCGGCACCGGCGCGGGCAAGAGCACGCTCCTGAACCTGCTGCCGCGCTTCTATGACCCGACCGCGGGGCGGGTGCTGGTCGGCGGCGTCGACCTGCGCGACGTCGCCCTCGCCGAGCTGCGCGACGCCGTCGCGGTCATCACCCAGCGGCCGATCCTGTTCTCGATCACGCTGCGCGAGAACCTGACCGCCGGCCGCCCCGACGCGCCCTGGGACGAGGTCGAGGCCATGTGCCTCGCCGCGGGCGTCGCCGACTTCGTGCCCGATCTGCCCAACGGCTACGACACGCTGATCGGCGAGCGCGGCGTCAACCTCTCGGGCGGCCAGCGCCAGCGGGTCGCGCTCGCACGGGCGCTGATCGCGGGCGCCCGGGTGATCGTGCTCGACGACCCGCTCTCGGCCGTCGACACGCACACCGAGCACGACCTGGTCGGACGGCTGCGGCCCGCGATCGAGGGCCGAACGGTGCTCGTCGCGACGCAGCGCCTCTCGACGCTCGCCCTGGCCGACCGCGCCGCGGTGCTCGTCGACGGCCGCATCGTCGAGGACGGCCACCCCGACGAGCTGCTCGCCAACGATGCGGCATTCGCATCGCTCTTCGGAGACGAGATCGTTGTCACGTAACCGCACCGGACTCTCGCGGCTCGGCCGCTATCTGTCCGGGCGCTGGGCGCTCGTCGCCTGCCTGATCGCGATCGCAACGGGCAGCGCCGCCGCCCAGTCGGGTGGATGGCTGCTCGTGCGCGCGGCGATCGACGACGGCATCGCCAAGCACGACCGCCACACCCTCACCGTCGTCGTCGCGATCTACCTGCTCGTGAACCTGCTCGGCTGGCTGTGCCAGCTCGTGCTGATCCGCGGCCTCGCGGTGATCGGCCAGGGCATCGTGCTCGGGCTGCGCCGCGACCTCTTCGACCACCTGACGTCGCTCTCGCTGCGCTACTTCTCCGAGCAGCGCGCCGGCTGGATCATCGCCCGGGTGACGAGCGACGTCGATGCCATCTCCGACGCGCTCTCCCAGGGCCTGCCGACGCTCGTCTCGAACGTCGTACTGCTCCCGACGACGGTGATCGTGCTCTTCGTCGTCGACTGGCGGCTCGCCCTGGTGGCCATGGTGATCCTGCCGCCGACGCTCGTGCTCTCACGCTGGTTCCAGCGCAAGTCGGCGATCGCCCAGCTCGACGTGCGCAACCGGATCGCGGCCGTGACGGCCCAGGTGGCGGAGTCGGTCTCGGGGATGGCGATCATCCAGGCCTTCAACCGCGAGCGCCAGTTCCAGAGCCAGTTCGACGAGCTGAACGTCGAGAACCGCTCGTCGAACATCTATGCGCAGCAGCTGTTCTCGGTGTTCTTCCCGTCGATCGAGCTCCTGGGCGCCGTCTCGACGTGCGCCGTGCTCGTGGTCGGATCGCGCCTGCTCTCGGACGGGACGCTCACGATCGGGACGCTGATCACCGCCATCTATCTGCTCCAGCTCGTGTTCCAGCCGCTGCAGGACCTCTCGGACGTCTACGGCCAGCTGCAGGCGGGGGCCGCGGCGATGGTCAAGATCAGCTCGGTGCTCGATGCCGAGCCCGACATCGCCGACCGCCCGGGTGCGCATCCGATCGGGCCGATCGAGGGCGCGATCGACCTCGACGGCGTCCACTTCGCCTACGGCGAGGCCGACGTGCTCGCCGACATCTCGATCCACGTACCGCCCGGCGGCTGTGTCGCGCTCGTCGGCCAGACCGGCGGCGGCAAGTCGACGCTGGCCAAGCTGATCGCCCGCTTCTACGACCCGCGCCTGGGGACGGTGCGCGTCGACGGCGCCGACCTGCGCGACATCCAGCTCGAGAGCTACCGCCGCCAGCTCGGCGTCGTGCTGCAGGATCCGTTCCTGTTCTCGGGCACGATCGCCGACAACGTCCGCTTCGCGCGGCCGGAGGCGACCGACGCCGAGGTGCAGGAGACGGCCGCGGCGATCGGCCTCGACCGGCTCGTCGGGCGCCTGCACGGAGGGCTGGAGCACGAGGTGCGCGAGGGCGGCGCCGGGCTCTCGGCCGGCGAGCGCCAGCTGATCTCGATCGCCCGGGCGCTGCTCGCCGATCCGCGCATCCTGATCCTCGACGAGGCCACCTCGAACATCGACCGGCCGACCGAGGTCGTGATCGAACGGGCGCTCGACCGCCTCCTGAACGGCCGCAGCTCGATCATCATCGCCCACCGCCTGGCCACCGTCCGCCGTGCCGACGCCGTGCTCGTCGTCGAGCGCGGGCGCATCATCCAGCAGGGCGCCCCGGCCGAGCTGCTCGCCACCGACGGCCCGTTCCGCCGGCTCGCCGGCACCCTCAACGCCCCGCAGCGGCCGGTGCCCGGACGCGACCGGCGCCCCCCGGCCGCGCGTCCGGCACGCAGCCGCGGCTAGGCGTACGATCCGGATCGCAGTTTTTGTGTCGAAGGGCACGTGACAGTCGACGTGCCCTGACCCTCAGGCAGGAGGCGGGGCAATGGAGCACCACGGCGCTGAGAGCTACTACGTCATCGGCGAGGGCCTGCTGACCGAGAGCGGCGGCGGCCGGCCACGGCCGCTTGCGGCCGACGTCGAGGCCACGGTGCCGCCGTTCCGGTTCTCGCGGATGGGCCCGTCGGGGAAGGGCGCGCAGCTCGGCGACCTGACGCGGCAGAAGCTCGCCGCGGCGATGACGAGCGGCGCGAAGGATCCCAGCGGGCGCATCCCCGCGGGATTCACCTACCTGGGCCAGTTCCTCGATCACGACCTGACGGCGGACAAGACGAACGTGATGCTCGGCACCGACGTGTCACCCGACCGGATGCTGCAGGGCCGCTCGCCGGTGCTCGACCTGGACTCGCTCTACGGCGCGGGGCCGACCGACCCGGTCTCGGCCCAGTTCTTCAGCGACGGCCTGCGGCTGAAGATCGGGACGGCCATCCAGCCGCTCCTGGCCGGGTTCGACCTGCCGCGTGTCGAGAAGGGCTCGACGAAGGCCGCGAAGCGGGCGGCGCAGATCCCCGAGCATCGCAACGACGAGAACCTGGCCGTCGCCCAGACACACCTGGCGTTCATCCGCTTCCACAACCGCGTGTGCGACACGCTGCCCAAGTCGACGCCGCCGGGCCAGCTTTTCAGCCGCGCGCGGCGCAAGGTGACCAAGCACTACCAGTGGATGGTGAAGACCGACTTCCTGCCCCGCATCGTCGACAAGGCGATCGTGAACGACGTCTTCACGAACGGGCGCAAGATCTTCGAGGTCGGCGCGGCGCCGACCGACATGCCGACGATGCCGATCGAGTTCTCGATCGCCGCCTACCGGCTCGGGCACAGCATGGTCCGCGCCGCCTACAACTGGAACGTCAACTTCGACAACGGCGGCGGGACGCTGCCGCTGCTGTTCCAGTTCAGCGGGACGAGCGGCGACCTGGGCGGTGAGCTGCACCTGCTGCAGATCTGGATCGCCGACTTCCGCCGCCTGTACAACTTCGGCGAGGCCGGCCGCGAAGACCTCGTCGTGCCCGCGGCCAAGTTCAACCGCGCCCAGCGGATCGACACGAGGCTCGTGAACCCCCTCGCCGACCTGCCCCAGGGCGCGATCGGCGGCCCCGCCGTCCCGGACGGCTCCGAGCAGCGCAACCTCGCCTACCGCAACCTCACCCGCGCGAACATGGTGGCGCTTGCGACCGGGCAGCAGATGGCCGCGTTCGTCAAGAGCAAGGGCGTCGCGGTCACGCCGCTCACCAGGGGCCAGATCCGCAACGGCAACGGCGGCGCCAGCCTCGAGGGCCTGACCAAGAAGCAGCGCCAGCGTGTCGTCGACGACACGCCGCTCTGGTTCTACATCCTGCGCGAGGCCGAGCTGAACGGCGGCCGGCTGACCGGCGTCGGCGGCCGCATCGTCGCCGAGACGTTTCACCGGGCGATGGAGGGAGCCACCTTCTCGATCGTGCGCGACCCGACGTGGCGGCCGCAGCTCGGCCCCGACACGAACACGTTCCGCATGGTCGACCTGCTGCTCTTCGCGGCCAACGGAAAGGCGAGCATCATCAACCCGCTCGGCGGCTGAGCCGGGCGCCGGCCGGTTTCCCCGCCCGAGGCGGCGGGTACGCAACCGGGCGATGGCCGATGACCACGCGCAGCGGCGGCGGTCGAGCCGCCTGATCGACCGCGTCACCGACGGCCTCGGCCACGAGGCCGCCTTCGGCGTGGTCGTGATCGCCGTCGCCGCCGTCGTCGTGGCGCTCGCCCTGACCGGGGCGACGGATACCGGTGTGCTCTCGGCGACGTCGCTCGTGGTCTCGCTCCTGACGCTCGTCATGGTCTGCGCCGTGCAGCACACGTCGAGCCGCGAGTCCAAGGCGCTCAACCTGAAGCTCGACGAGCTCATCCGCATCTCGCCCGCGCGCAACGACCTGATCGGCGCCGAGGACGAGTCTCACCGCCGGCTGACGAGCCGTGCCGCCGACCTGCGCGAGCGCCACCGCGCCGGCGACCCCCGATGAGCCGGCGCGCTCAGGCCGGGAGCGTCTGCGCGAAGCGGACGATCCTGCCGGGGCCGGCGGCCGCGGGTGACACGTCCAACCGCGAGCACAGCTTCCGCAGGAGCGGTGCGCCGAGTCCGCCCGTCGCCGGCTCCTGCCCGGCGTCCGCGACGGACACCTCGAGCTCGCCGCTCGAGCGGCGAAACTCGATCGCAACGCTGCCGCCGGCGGCGCCGATCCGCTCCATCGCCTCGCCGCACACCTCCGACAGCACGAGCTTGAGATCGTCCAGCGCCGTGTCGCTCACCGGCAACGCTGCGACGACGCCGGCCAGCGTCGTCCGGCAGACCGTCAGAAGCTCCGGATCAGCCGGTACGGTCAGCTCTGCAACGAGTTCGAGATGCCCCACCATGCCATGGAACGTACCATCACCCTCAGATTGCCAAACACCGCCGCCCGGGACGCCATCGCGCGCTCGTTGATCACCGCGCTTGCGGTGAAGGTGGGGATGGCGCCGCTCTCGGCCGCCCGGGCGGGCGCGTCGGTGGCTGCCGCGGTGGCCGCGATGGACGGGGCCGAGGTGCGGATCGTGGCCACCCTGGGCGACTCGGCCACGGTCGTGCGCGTGACGGACGGCTCCGGCCCCGGCGCGACCTTCACGCTCGAGCGCACGCCGCTGCGATCGGTGTGACCGCGCGGGGCCACGGCCCCGGCCCCGCGCGGCCGGCCCTCTAGATCAGCCTGATGATCAGGACGATGATCAGGATGATCACGAGCAGGCCGACGATTCCGCCGCCGACACCGAGCGCAAGAACAGGCATCACGAATGCACCTCTCAAGATCACCGCGACGCAGGATCGCGTACGGCAGGCCCGGTATGCCCTGCGGCGCCGGGGCTCGAAACCCGACGGCGACTGCGGGCCGGTAGTATCGACGCCGTGAGCGTTGGCCGGATCGGGCGTGAGACCGACGGCGAGACCGTGGTGCTCGTGTTGCGGGGCGAGCACGACATCTCGACCGCGCCGGAGGTGCGCGCCGAGCTCGGGCATGCGCTCGAGTCGGGCCATGACGTGGTGGTCGACCTGTCCCTCACCGAGTTCATCGACTCGAGCATCCTGGGCGTGCTCGTGGCCGCGCACCGCACCGCGAGCTCCGCTGTTCCGGCCGGCCGATTCGCCGTCGTGGCCACGCCGACGGGGCCCGTGACCCGCCTGCTCGAGCTGGTGGCCGTGTCGGATGTGATGCGGATGTACGCGACGCGCGCCGAGGCGCTGGCGGGCGCCGGCAACGGCTCGGCGTAGCCGCGCTCAGCGCGGAACGGCGAAGAAGCCGACGATCACGACGGCGATCACGAGCACCGTCAGCGCCACGATCCAGCCGAGCACCGATCCGGCACCGCGTGCCACCTCCTCGGCGAGCGGCGCGTGGTCGCTCCGGTCATCCGGTCGTTCGCCCACGCCGTGCGGGTACCCGGCCGCGGCGGTCTGAAACCGCTCGGGGCACCGGCCGCGGAGTCAGGCGCCGCGGATGCGGGCGACGACGATCGCGATGTCGTCCTGCGGTTCGGTCTGTGAGAAGCCGACCACGGCCTGCTCGATGGCGTCTGCGATCTCGTCCGGCGAGCGGCCGGCATTCGCCACGAGCAGCTCGCGCAGGCGGCCCTCGCCGAACAGCTCGCCGTCGCCGCGGCGGTCGCTGACGCCGTCCGTCCACATCACGATCGTGTCGCCGGGGCGCAGCACCGTACGGTGCTCGAACACCCGGATCTCGGCGAGGATCCCGAGCAGCGTCCCCGGCCGGCCCGGCTGCTCCACCGTCCCGTCGGCGCGGATGATGAACGGCATCGGGTGCCCACCGGAGGCGATCGTGACCACGAATCCCCCGTCGATCGGCGTCGCATAGGCGTGCGCGACCGTGCAGAACTGACCGTTCCCGGCCCTTTTGATCACGGCGTCGTTGAGCGCCCGCAGGACGTCGCCCGGGCGGTGGTCGGGGATGCTGAGCGACGCGGTGCGCACGGTGTGGCGGGCGAGCGCCGTCAGCGCCGCCGCGGCCGCGCCCTTGCCGCACACGTCGCCGATGGCGATGCCGAACCGGCCCTCCTCGCCGATCGCCCAGAGGTCGTAGAAGTCGCCGCCGACCATGTTGCGCTTCCCGGCCGCGCGGTAGCGGGGCGCAAGCTCGACGTCGGGCAGGTCGGGCAGCCGCAGCGGCAGGAGGCTGCGCTGGAGCGTGCGCGCGATCTCCTCCTGCTCGGCATAGAGGCGCGCGTTTGCGACCGCGAGGGCGGCGTGCGTGGCGACATCCTCGGCGAAGCGCAGGTCGCGCTCGTCGAACACGCGGTCGGACTCGGCCGAGACCAGGATCAGGGCGCCGAAGAGCTCGCCGCGGGCGCGCAGCGGCACGGTCAGCGCCGAGCGCAGGCCGAGCTCGTCGAAGACGAGGCCCACGAACTCGGGGTCAGGCGCGGCCGCGACGGCCATCTCCCGCGTGATCCGGCGGGTGAGCACCGACACACCGGTGCGCATGACCTCCGCGACGCCGCCCTCGCCGTCGGGGTCGGTCGGATAGCGGCGCTGGAGCTCGAGCCCGAGCTCGATCTTGGCCGGGTCGCTGTGCTCGAGCGCGACCGTGCGGATACGCGACCCGTCGCGCACGTGCACGACGCACCAGTCCGCCAGCCGCGGCACCACCAGCCGGGCCAGCCGCCGCAGCGTCTCCTCCGGGTCGAGCGACTCGGCGAGCAGGTCGGCGGCGTCGGCGATGAACCGGGCCTCGGTCTCGCGGCGGCGCGCCTCGGTGACGTCGACGAGCGTCGTCACTGCCCCGAGCATGCGCCCACCGGCGTCGTAGATCGGACGCGCGCTGATGTTGACATAGCCGCGGCTGCCGTCGCCGAACTCGACGTCCACCACCTCGCTCTCGACCACCTCCCCCGTCGCCAGGCTGCGGGCGATCGGCCAGTCGCCGGTCGAGAAGCGGCGCCCGTCGGGATGGAAGGCGACGTACGGGGTGACGTCGGTGATGGGCTCGCTGCCGGGCGGGGGCGAGCGCCAGATCTCGGTCGCCTTCGGGTTGACCGCGACGATGTTGCCGCTCGGCGCCTCGGCGATGGCGACGCCGACGGGCAGCTGATCCATGAGCGTCGAGAGGCGCTGGCGCTCGGCCGCGGCCGACTCGAACAGCCTGGCACGATCGAGCGCCTGGCCGTAGTGCTCGCCGAGCGTCACCATCACCGAGCGGTCGCCCGGCTCGAGCCGTCGCCGCGTGCCGAACCGGAACGACAGGCCGCCGATGACGCCGCCGCGGCCGCGGATCGGCACGGCGGCGACCGTCACGGCGGCAAGCGCCGCAGGCATGTCGGGGTAGGCGTCGAGGTGGTCCCCGGGGCCGTCCAGGAACACCGGACGACCCGTCCGGGCGACGTCGCCCATCGGCGTGCGGAGATGCACGGCGAAGCGGCCCCAATCGCGCTCGGTGTCGTCGGGAAGCCCCGCGGAGCCGACGAGCTCGAGCTGCGTCGCGTCGTCCGAGAGCATGCCCGCGGCGACGGCCTCGGCTCCGACCAGGTCGCGTGAGCGCGAGAGGATGATCCCCATCACCTCAGCCTGCGTGGCCGCCCCGGCGAGCTCGGCCACGAGCTCCTCGATGCCGCCCAGGCCGCGCCGCCAGGCCACGAGCTCGGTCACGTCGCCCACCAGGCAGGCGACCGCCCGCGCCCCGTCCGGGCCGGCCAGCACGCGCAGGCTGACGGCGAGCCGGCGCGCGGAGCCCGGACCACCGCCGCCGAGATCGACGTCGTCGGCGTCTTCGCCGGTTTCGAGCGCCCGGCGCACCGCCGGCTCCGGCATCCATTCGAGCACCTCGCCGACGGGCCGGCCGAGCTGCTCGGCCTCGCTGATCCCGGCGATCTCGCACAGCGCGGCGTTCGCACGCACCACGCGAAGGTCGGCGTCGACCACGAGCACTCCCACCGGCACGCCCTCGACCACCGCGTCGAGCAGCGCGGCGGCGAGACGAGTGCCGCCCGGGATCGCGTTCACGAACGCACCTGCCCCATGCCGGTGGATGGTACTGCGATGGGCGCGGCGTTTCCCGGCCTCGGCCGGTGGGTAGACCTGGCATCCACCTGACCAGGAGGACACATGCAGCCGACCATCGGACCCGAGCCGAAGCCCGACGAGCCCAACCCGCCGGCGCCGCCGCATCCTGACGCTCCCGCTCCCACGGCCTGACGCGGGCCAATTGGCATCCGTTCGGGTTGCCAATTGGCCGGGTGTTTCGGCCGGGGCGTTCGCCGGGTACTCGGCCGGCAACTGATCCACCGCGTGCAGCGAAGGGACGGACCTCCATGGCAGCCACAGGCACGACGATCGGCGGCGCTCTTCCGCCGAACCCGCTCGGCGTCGCGGCGGCCACGGCGCGGTTCGGGCGCGAAGCGGCGATCAGACCGACCGCCCACCCGGCGATCGGAGCGGAGCTCGAGGCAACCGGAGGGGGGAACGCGGTGCCGCCGTCCACCCCGGCGGCGACGCGGCGCCTCGGGCATCGCACGCGGTTGGCGGACTGACCAACCGGCGACTCCGCGTGCCCGGCCGGCACGGATCTCCCGGCCGGGCGCGCATCGCCCCCCACCCTACGAAACGAAGGCGGTACACGATGGGCGACAAGCTCCATGGAAAGGTCGAGCAGGCAACCGGCAAGGCCAAGGAGGCGGCGGGCCGCGCCGGCGAGGACGAGCAGCTCGAGAACGAGGGCCGGCGCGAGCAGGCCAAGGGCGATCTGCGCGAGGCTGCCGGCAAGGTGAAGGACGCCGTCAAGCGCTAGCGATGATCGGTGCCAACGCGAGCGGCCGCCCGGCGGCGGCCGCTCGCCGGCGGCCAGGCATGATTCGTCGCCGTGTCATCCCTGCAATCGTCGCTCCCGGCCTTCCCGGGCCGTGCCGCGGCCCGCGCCGTCCCCGACCGGATCTCGCGCCTGGGCGGTGGCGCTCCGGCGCCGCTGCTCATGGTGGCCGCGATGGTCTCGTTCCAGCTCGGCGCGGCCGTCGCGACGAGCCTCTTCAGCCGGGTGGGCATCCCCGCCACGGCGTTTCTGCGCAACGCGGTCGGCGGGCTGCTCCTGTTCGCGATCGCGCGTCCCAGCCTGCGCCGGCCGCCGGCCGAGCTCGCCTGGCTCGTCCTGTTCGGCGTCGAGCTCGCGCTGATGAACCTCGCCTTCTACGAGGCGATCCAGCGCATCCCGCTCGGCGTCGCCGTGACGGTCGAGTTCATCGGTCCGCTCTCGGTCTCGCTGCTCGGCTCGCGCCGGCTGAGAGACGTCCTGTGGGTTGCGCTTGCGGCGGCCGGGATCGGGCTCTTCGCCGGGCTGCCGACGAGCGGCGGGCTGAGCGCGGCCGGCCTCGTCTTCGCCATCCTGGCGGGCACGGCATGGGCGGGCTACATCTTCACGGCCCAGCGCGTCGGTCGCGCATGGCAGGGCAGCCAGGGGCTTGCGGCCGGGATGCTGGCGTCGGCGGTACTGCTCGCGCCGACGGGCATCGCCCGGATCGGCTCGGTCTCGCCGTGGAGCGCCGGCGTGATCTGCCTGCTTGGGATCCTCTCGGCGGCGCTGCCGTTCTCGCTCGAGATGTCGGCCCTGCGCCGGCTCACCGCGCGGTCATACGGCGTGCTGGCCAGCCTGGAGCCGGCGATCGCGACCGTGGTCGGCGTGATCGCCCTCGGCCAGGCGCCGCATGCGAGCGAGGCCGTGGCGACGCTTCTGGTCGTCACCGCCTCGGTGGGAGCAACCGTCGAGCGGCCGGCGTGAGGGCCCGGTGAGCACCCGTCGCAGAGCGGGCCGGGCGCTCGACCGCCGGATCGGTGAGACGGTGTCCGCCGCCGTCCGCGCGCATCACCGCCGGCGGCTCTCGACGCTCGGCAAGCGTCCGCTCGGCGGCGAGGCCGGCGGCTGGGCGGCGGATGCGCCGCCGCCGCGCCCGGGGAACCGGATCGAGGTGCTGATCGACGGCGAGCACGCGCTCGAGCGGATGGTGGCCGAGATGCGGGCCGCGACGACATCGGTGCATCTCACCGGATGGTTCATGTCGCCGGACTTCGTCCTGCGCGACGGCGAGGCCCCCGTCGTGCTGCGCAACCTCCTCGCCGAGCTCGCAGCCCGGGTCGACGTCCGGGTGCTGCTGTGGGCGGGCGCGCCGATCCCGGTGTTCAAGCCGACGCGGCGGATGGTGCGAAGCGTCCGCGACGAGCTCTGCCGCGCCGGCCCCATCCGGTGTGCCCTCGACCCCCACGAGCGGCCGCTGCACTGCCATCACGAGAAGACGATCGTCGTCGACGGGCGGGTGGCGTTCGTCGGTGGGATCGATCTGACGGCGATGGCGGGCGACCGGCGCGACTCGCAGCGCCATCCCGCCCGCGTGGGCGTCGGCTGGCACGACGTCGCCGCCGTCACGGAGGGTCCGGTCGTCGCCGACGTGGCCGAGCACTTTGCGCTGCGCTGGCACGGTGTCACGGGCGAGCGCCTGGCGCCGCCGCCCCGAAGCGCCGAGATCGGATCGTCGACCGTCCAGCTCGTGCGGACCGTGCCGGAGAACGTCTATCCGGGCCTCGAGCGCGGGTCGTTCGGCATCCTCGAGACGTACGCGCGGGCGATCCGCTCGGCCCGCGAGCTGATCTACCTCGAGTCGCAGTACCTGTGGTCGCCCGAGATCGTCCACCTGCTGGCCAAGAAGCTGCGCCGGCCGCCGAGCGACCGCTTCCGCGTGCTGATCGTCCTGCCAGGGCACCCGTACGGGGGAGCCGACGACACGCGCGGCGCGCTCGCCGAGCTGATCGCGGCCGACGGCGGCGCCGGGCGCGTGCTGGCCTGCGCGCTCTACGCGCCCGCGGGACCGGTTGCCGACCTGATCTACGTCCATGCCAAGGTCGCCGTGGTCGACGATCGCGTCCTCATCGTCGGCTCGGCGAACCTGAACGACCACTCGATGTTCAACGACACCGAGGCGGCGCTCGTGACAGACGACGCCGCGCTCGCCGCCGCGACGCGCCGCCGGCTGTGGGCGGAGCACCTCGAGTGCGGCGAGGACGATGTCGGCGGCGATCCGGCCGACCTGATCGATCGCCGCTTCCGGCCACGCGCCGAGGAGCAGGCCGACCGCCGCCGCCGGGGGCTGCCGATGACGCACCGGCTGAGCCGTCTCGACGGCACATCGCTGCACTCGGCGCGGCTGCTCGGGCCGCTCGAGGGCCTCATCGTCGACGGTTGAGAATCGCGGCATCGGGAATGAACCGGGGCATGGACGCTCCCTCAGCCTCACCCACGACGACCGCGGGGCTCGACACGCGGAAGGCCCGATCGTTGCTCGCGCGGCTCGGATTCCTGGCCCGCGGCGTGCTCTACATCGTCATCGGCCTGCTCGCCATCGAGATCGCGCTCGGGCACCCGACGACGTCCGCGAACCAGGCCGGAGCGCTGCGCACGGTCGCCGCGCGTCCGTTCGGCCACGCGATCCTGCTCGTGCTCGCGGTCGGCCTGGCGGGGTACGTGCTGTGGCGGGCGACCCAGGCCGTCACCGGCCGCGGCGTGAGCCGGCAGGGACGCCAGGGCGTCTTCACCCGCATCGCCGCCGCCGGGTCGGCGGTGGGGTACACCGCCGTCTTCCTGCTCGCGGTCTCGGTGCTCACCGGCACCGGGCGCAGCTCCGGCTCGATCGACCCCTTCGTACGGAAGGCGATGCGCATCTCGCCCGACATCGTCATCGCCGCCGGCGCCGTCACGCTCGTCGTGGCCGCCGTGCAGCTCTACAAGGCGCTGCGGCGTCCGTTCATGACCGACGTGACCGCCACCGGTGTCGTCCGCCGGGCGATCGCCGGCCTCGGCGTGATCGGGTATCTCACCCGCGCCGCGCTCTTCGGCCTGATCGGGTACGGCCTGGTCGCGGCCGGGCGGTCGTACGCGCCGCACAAGGCGATCGGCGTCGACCGCGCGCTCATCCGGTTCGCCAACCTGGGCGCCGGCCCCGCGCTCATGATCGCCGCCGCCGCGGGCCTGATCGCCTTCGGCCTTCATTCGGCGCTCGGCGCCCGCTACTTCAAGGTCTGACGTCCGGCTCGCCGAGCCGCCCCGACGCGACCAGCGCGCGCACCGGCTCGAGATCGGGATGCACGCTCTCGCCGGCGCCCAGGTGCGGGACGAGTGCACGCACCTGGGCGAGGGCGGCGCCGGTCGCTCGTCCGAGCGGCGCCGTCCCACGCATCTCCACGGCCTGGCAGGCGACGACCAGGCCGATCGCGAGCAGATGCTCGCCGAGGCGCACCATCTCGGCCGTCCTGCGGGCCGAGAGCGGCGCCATCGACACGCGGTCCTCGATGCCCTCTGCCTGCGACGAGCTCGCGATCTCGGCCGACACCGGCGCAGCCAGCAGCCGCGCCTCGGGCGCGAGCGCCTGCCCGGCCCAGGCCAGCTCGGAGAGGCCGTTCTCGTGGGTGGTGCCGGGCGCCTGGAGGCCGTCCGTGAGCCCCGTGTGGGGCGCCTGCAGGAGCTTCACCATGCGCTCGTTGGCGCTGGTCAGCACCGGCGCGAGGCCGATCCGCACAACGTCGAGCGCCTGTGACAGCGGCAGCATCTCGAAGTTTCCGACCGAGATCATGCGCCCCTCCTCGACCACGACGATGGGGTTCTCCTGCGACGCGTTCAGCTCGACCGCGATCTGCGCGCCGGCGAAGCCCAGGGCGTCGCGGGCGGCGCCGATGATCGGCGCGAGGTTTCGGAAGGTGAGCGGATCCTGCAGCCGCCGCGGCTCGGCGTCCCAAAGAGCGCTGCCCGCGAGCGCGGCGCGCAGGTCGTGAAGCGCGCGGACGAGGCCCGGATAAGGGCGCTCGCGCGCGACCGCGGGGTGAAGCGGGCTCGGGTTCGCGCCGTAGGCCTCGAGGTCGAGCGCCCCGCACACCGTCGCCGCGTCGAGCAGCCTCTCGGAGTCGTGCATCGCAAGCGCGGCGAGGCCGGTCGAAAACGCGCTCGAGTTCACCATGGCGAGGCCCTCGCGCGCGCCCAGCGCGAACCCGTCCAGGAGGCCCGCGGCAAGATCGGCCATCGGCGCCAGGTCGCCCTGCCCCGGCGAGCCGAGCATCCGTACCGCGGGCTCGCGACCCGCATTGAGCGCATCCACGACGAGGGCGGCGAGCTCGGGGCGCACGCCCGGCGTGCCGCTCGCGAAGCTGTTTGCGAGCCGCAGCATCGTCGCCCGCACCACGTCGGCCGCCACGGCCGGGCCGGCGCCCACCAGATGGTCGGCGATCAGGCGGCGGTTGAACCGGTCGATGTCGGCGGCGGCGACCGGCACGCGGCTGCGCACGCCGACGCCCGTCGTGACGCCGTAGACCGCGGTGCCGGCGGCGACGGTCTGCTCGACGACCGCGCGGCACCTGCGCATGTGCTCGACCGCGCCCGGCGCGAGCTCGACGCGCTCCCCCTCGCGCGCCACCCGCACGACGGCGGCGACGCTCAACCCGTGCCCGTCGATGGTGACCGTCGCCGCGCCTCCCTAGAGGCCGACCACGAACACGAGGATCGCGATGACCTCGATGGTCAGGAGCACCGCGCACACCGTCGCCCACGTGCGCAGCATCCGCCGCCGCTCGGGGAGCTGCTCGCCGCGCATGAGCGAGAGCGCGGTGACAAGCCCGATCAGGCGCCCCATCGGCACCACGATCGTGAGGGCCGTCATGCCGGCGATCTGGCCGCCCGAGTACGGCCCGGGCGACGCCACGACGGCTCCGCCGCCGGGGCGTGCCGGCGCCGGCAGCCGCGGCAGCCCCGCCGTGACGACCTCGAGATCGGCGAGCGTGCGGGCCGAGTGCGCCCGTCCCGTCAGCTCGTCCAGCTCGTCAACCGAGAGCCGGCCGTCGACGTGCGCCTCGGCGAGCCGCGCGACGACCCGTTCACGGTCGGCGGTCGACGCGAGCGTGGACTCGTCCATGGGCGCGGATTCTGCCAGGCCGCGGGGAGCGGGATACACTCGGGCGCATGCATGACCCGCCGTGGGGACGGCGGCTCGAGGGCCGCCTGGATGAGCACCAGATCACGAGCAGCGCCCTGCGCGGCAATCCGCTCGGCGATCCCGACCGGCGGCCGCTCTGGGTCTACACGCCGCCGGGCTACGACGAGAGCGGCGATCGCCGCTACCCCGCCGTCTACGTCATCCAGGGGTTCACGGGCCAGATCGACATGTGGCGCAACCGAAACCCGCTGCGGCCGCTCTTCACCGAGCAGGTCGACGAGCTCTTCTCGGACGGTTCGACACCCCAGTGCATCGTCGTCTTCGTGGACTGCTGGACGTCGCTCGGCGGCAGCCAGTTCGTCGACTCCCCCGCCACCGGCCGCTATCACACGTACCTCTGCGACGAGGTCGTGGGCTGGGTCGACGCCACCTATCGCACGCTCGCGGCCCGCGACCACCGCGGCATCGCCGGAAAGTCGAGCGGCGGCTACGGCGCGATGATCACGCCGATGCTGCGGCCCGACCTGTGGGGCGGCCTGGCGACGCACGCCGGAGACGCCCTGTTCGAGGTCTGCTATGCCCGCGACTTCGGCCCGGCCGCGCGCCTGCTGCGCGACGGCTACGACGGCTCGATGGAGCGCTTCCTGGCCGACTTCCAGAGCCGAATCGCATTCACTCGCGCGGGCGACGAGGTGCTCCTGAACGCCTACGCGATGGCGGCGTGCTACTCGGCGGACGCCGACGGTACGGTGCGCCTGCCGTTCGATCCGGCGACCGGCGCGATCCTGCCAGAGGTGTGGCGGCGGTGGCTCGCGCTCGATCCCGTCCTGATGGTGCCCGAGCACGCCGACGATCTGCGCTCGATGAAGGCGATCTACATCGACGCCGGCCGAAGCGACGAATGGTTCCTCGACCTCGGCGCCGAGGCCTTCCGGGCGGCGCTGGCCGCGGTCGGCGTCACCGACGTCCGCTTCGAGCTGTTCGATGCCTCGCACATGAACATCGGCTACCGCTACCCGATCGCGCTGCGGTATCTGGCCGAGCGGCTCTCGCCCTAGCCGGAACTTCGACGCCGCTGCGGGCGTCATACGTTGCGTGAGGTCGCGCCTGCTCCCGATCGCGCTCGCCTGCATGCTGGCCTCGGGCTGCTTCTCCGGAAGCGCAACGGCGCCGCCGGCGACTCACCCGCACCCGCCGACGGCACTGCTCACCGTGCGGGTTCGGCTCGACCGGTGCACGCCCGATATGGCGGGGCCGTGCTCCCCGACCGTCCGCCGCTACAGCCTGCGCTGCGGCCCCGCCGGCGGATCGATGCCGGGCGCACCGGCGGCGTGCAATGCGCTCGGCGACGTCGTCCGGGCGCGAGCCACGGGATTCAGCACGGCCTGCGCGCGGGCGCTGAGCTTCGACCCGTCGATTGCGTTGCTCCGCGGAACCGTCGCCGGTCGCCCGTACAGGCTCCGGCTCATCTCGGCGTCGTCGTGGTGCGGACGGCCGCGCGCGATCGAGCGGGACTTCTGGACGCTCTCGACCTTCCCGTGCACGATCCGCGTCCTTCGCACCGGCTCGCCCAACCTGTCGTATGCGACGTGGGCGCGGCGGTCGGGCTGCGGCGGCTCAGCGCGAACGCAATGAGCCGCCGCAGCCGTACGCCTTAGCTCACCGCGTTGAACTGCGCGGCCGGGACGTAGCCCGTCCAGTCGTTCCCCGCTCCGTCGCAGGGGCCGTCGAGGTTGAACTCACCGGTCACGAACGGGCCGTCGTTGCCGTTCGGCGGATCGGCCGCGCACGAGAACCCGGCGTAGCGCGTATCCCAGAAGATGCCGCCCGGGAAGCGATCCTTGCCCGCGCGCACCTTCGGGGCGAGCCCGACGTTCAGGGAGTCGGTCGGTGCCGTGCCCATGCCGCCGATCGGGTTGGGGCCCGAGTCGTCCGAGTTGTAGGAGACTCCCCACACCACGTCCCTGGGCAGCTTCGTCTTCAGCCCGGAGAGGGTGAACGCGATCATGTGCGAGAGGCCGTTGTAGCAGCCCTGGCCGTTCTTGAACCACTCGCCGGCCTCGGCGCCGGTGCAGTGCGAGCTGGCCGACGGCCGGAACGGGATCTTGAACGACTTCGTCACGGTGGCGAGCAACCCGCCCGGCGTCGTCTCGCCGGTGATCGAGTCGGTCGTGCTCGCCCTGTAGATGTTGAGCGTGATCGGCGTCGTGAACGTCGCGCCCGGCGTGGTCACGCAGTCGTCGGTACTCCAGCCGCCCGACTGGCACGCCCAGTCGCTCAGCTGCACCGTGACCGACTTGATCTTGGCGACGCGGCGCAGGAGCACCTCGTTGCCGATCTGGTTGAAGCTGTAGGCCTCCACACCAACGCTGGGGATGTTGCCCACCCCCGGATCGGTGCTCGTGTAGAGCACCGAGTGCGGGACGCTCGCCGACGCCGTGGCGCCGGATGCCCCGAGCACGCCCACGCACGCGAGCAGCAGAAAGAGAATACGTCGTACCTGCACTTCGCCTCCTTGGAATCTTGGGTTCGGATGCCCTGGCTGGGAACCCACCAGCTCGGGCGGAAGACTAACTCGTTGACTGCCGATGTGCCAAACGGAAGCGCCGGCCTTACACCGTTCCCGAAATCCGTTCGCCCGCGACCCTCGTAGCGGTGGGAATGGAACTCGGCACGACCACGATCGACGAGCTCGCGCTGCTGCACTGGAAGCGCGAGATCTTCGCCCTCTATGCCCGCGTCCGCGGCGAGGACGACCCGCGGACGGCGTGGAAGCGGTGGCGGCGCACGCGCGACCGCCTGTTCTCGGATCACCCCCAATCGCCGCTGACCGGCCGGCAGCGCGACGACTTCGGCGGGCTCGCCTACCACCGCTACGACCCCGATCTGCGGGTCGAGGCCGATGTGGTTCCGACCGAGCCGCTGATGTACGACATCGAGACGAGCACGGGGCCGGCCTACACCTTCCGCCGGTTCGCGCTCGCGCGATTCACCCTCGCGGGCGGCGACCTCGACCTGCCGCTCTACTGGCTCGAGGGGTACGGCGGCGGCGTCTTCCTGCCGTTCGCCGACACGACCAACGGCCGCTCGACCTACGGCGGCGGCCGCTATCTGATCGACACCGTGAAGGGCGCCGATCTCGGCGAAGAGGAAAGCCGGATCGTGCTCGACTTCAACTTCGCCTACAACCCGTCCTGCGCCTACAACCCGGCCTGGACGTGCCCGCTCGCGCCACCGGACAGCCGCCTGCCGGTCGCGGTCGAGGCGGGCGAGCGCACCTACGCCGGCTGAGCGCGCCCCGCTCGGCGGCGCCGGAGTGCGTATCCTGGTCCCGTGCCGCTCTACCGACTCGCCGACGCCCTGCCTGATCTGCACGACGCGGTGCTCGTGGCCTCCTTCGACGGATGGGTGGACGCGGCCGAGGCGGCCTCGCGGGCCGTCGGCCACGTGACGGGCGAGGGCCGCATCGTCGCAACGTTCGATCCCGACGCGGTGTTCGACTACCGCTCGCGGCGGCCCGTGCTCGACGTGCAGGACGGCCGCCTCAGCGAGCTGAGCTGGCCCGAGCTCGTCATCCGCCACACGCGCGTCGGCGGACGCGACCTGCTGATCTTCTCGGGCGCCGAGCCCGATCTGCGTTGGCAGGAGCTCGCGGCCGACGCCGTCGGCCTGGTCAGCCGGCTCGGCGTCACCCAGTGGGTGAGCCTCGGCGCCGTGCCCGGAGCGGTGGCGCACACGCGCCCGGTGCCCGTCATGGTGACCGCATCGCGCGACGGTCTGCTCGCAGCCGGTGAGGCGACGGGGCCCGAAGGGCTCCTGCGTGTGCCGTCGGCGGCGCTCTCGGTGCTCGAGATGGCCGTCACCGCGGCCGGCACTCCCGCGGTCGGCTTCTACGCCCAGGTGCCGCCCTACGCCAGCATCGGCTATGCCGCCGCGAGCATCGCCCTGATCGAACGGCTCTCGCACCACCTGAACGTGCGCTTCGAGATCGAGGAGCTGCTCGACGACGAGCGCCAGCAGCACGCCCGCTACGACGCGGCCGTTTCCGGCGACGCCATGCTGCGCGAGACCGTGTCGCGGTTGGAGTCGGCCGCCGGCGACCTCGAGGGGGAGCAGCTGCCGTCGGGAGACGAGCTCGCGCGCGAGATCGAGCGGTTCCTGCGCCGTCAGGGCGAGGCCGACGACACTCCCTGAGCCGCCGGCGGCGTAACGCTACCGGGAATGCGTAAACCTGCGGGCCGGATCTCAGACGGACACGGGCGGCGGCGTCAGCAGCTCAACCGCATCGAGCGCGATCGGCGCCGCCCCGAGCAGCACCTCGAGGGCCACCGCGCGGCCCTCGGCGCGTGCCTCGGTCAGGCTCCACGCGGCCACGGTGAACTCGACCGTGACCTGATCGGTCAGCGCGACCCGAACGGCCGGATCCGAGTCTGGGACTCGATCCATGACCCGTCCGAGGATGCGGGCCTCGACGCCGACAGCCGCCGCACCGGGCAGATAGGCGGACGCCGTGAGGCGATATCGGAGAGGGGCCGACACGCGCGCATGGTCTCACATAACACGCGTTGTTGCGTAACACCGCACAACCGTGTGAGATAACACGTAAAGCCCGTGTTACGTCACGCGGGAACGATGTCGGCGGCGAGGTGCTCGAGGTGGGCGACAAGCGCCGAGACCACCCGTGGATCGAAGTCGACCTCGGCGAGCTCGCGCAGGCGCTCGCGGGCGGCGGCGGGCGCGATCGCGGCCTGATAGCTGCGCTCCTCGCACATCGCGTGGTAGGCGTCGCACGCAAGGATGATGCGGGCGCCGAGCGGGATGCCCTCGCCCGCGAGGCCGAGCGGATAGCCGCTGCCGTCCCAGTGCTCGTGGCACGACCGGATCAGCGCCGCCGCTCCGGCGAGCGCACCAACCGGATCGATGATCTGGGCGCCGAGCTCGGGATGGGCGTGGATCAGCTGCCAGCCCTCGCTGTCGAGCGGTCCCTGGTTGCCCAGCACGCGCTCCGGTACGCCGATCTTGCCGAGATCGTGCAGCGACGCGGCGAAGGTCAGGTCGCGCAGATCCTCGCCGGAGAGGCCGAGCGCGCGTCCGACCGCGATGCAGTCCGACGTGAGCCGATCCGAGTGCTCGGCCGTCTCGCGGTGGCGCAGCGCGAGCGCCCGGCCGAGGCAGGCGACGATGCCGGCGAGCGCGTCGCGCTGCTCCGAGAGCAGGCGCTCGTTCGCGAGCGCGAGCAGCGCCTGGTCGGCGACGCCGAGCAGCAGCGCCTCTTCGGCGGCGTCCGGTTCGGCGTCGCGCTCGACGACGAGCAGGGCGTGGTTGCCCTCGCGCTCGCCGATCGGCACGATCGCCGCCATCGGCCCGCGCACGAGCGACGGCGCGTCCTCGCGCCGCATCACCCGCAGGCGCCGCGATGCCGTGAGGTCGGCCGGGAGCGAGCGTCCCGCGACGTGCGCGCGGGTGGGCGGCCGCCGCCGCACCGTGAAGCCGTGAGCGGAAGCGAGGACGAACCCGCCGTCGACCGCCAGCCAGGCCGACACGCCATCCTGGGGCACGAGCCGTGCGACGGCGAGCGTCAGCAGGTGGAGCACGCGATCCTCCCCGTGCTCGAGCGAGAGCGCCTGACCGAGCTCGACCAGGGCGCGGCCCGTCCGCGCCGCCATCCGCTCCTCGTTCAGGCGGCCGGCGTGCGCCGCCGCGACGATCGCCGTCTCACACGCGGTCGCCAGAAACGTGTGCTCGTCCTCCCTGACGGGGGCCGCGCGCAGGCACACGACCACCCAGCGCGGCTCCTGAAGAGCGACATAGCCGAAGCCGCCCGCAACCGCCGCACCCGAGCGGATGGCGGCGATCCGGGGGGCGAGCGGCGGCTTGACGACGCCGCGCTGCGCCCAGGTGTGGCTGCGCCCCGCCAGGTGCTCGTGCACGAGCAGGCCGTCGAGGCCGAGCCGCTCGTGCAGCTCGCCCGCAAGAACGTCCGCAATCGCCCGCTGATCGTCGGCCGCGGCGAGCGCGGTGAGGAACTCGCCCGTCAGCCGAAGCGGGGTGGCCGCGACGTCGCCCACCATCGCCGTCAAGGCTAGCACTCGCCGCAAAATGCGAAATCGCAGGCGCATGCGTAGGCGGAATCCCGAGCTCAGAATTTACAGAATACGAACCAGCCCGACGCGTCTGCTGCTGCCAATTCCGCGTATTTGCAGGCACACCTGCCGACGTCGTCCGCGAGACCGCGAAGGGCCTCGGTGAAACGTCGCGCACGACACTCGCGCGGCGTTGCAAACCCGGGTATCATCGGCCGCGACTGGAGTGTGCTTCCAGTCGATGTCAGGGGGTGACGGCGCAGCTTGACGTGTTTTCAGGCTGCGGTACGCTGGAAGTGATTGACATCTCCGGCTGAAGGTAGCGGTGGACGTGGGGAGATCGAGAACAGGCGGTGGGCTCAGGGCACTGGCGGCTGCATGCGCCGTCGTGCTGCTGACGAGCATCGGCGCGACGGCCGCGATGGCCTCGACGCCGCCTCCGCCCCCGCCGCCGAGTAGCGGTGGCGGCGGTTCGGGCGGGAGCGGTGGTGGCGGAGGAGGCGGAAGTGGCGGTGGTGGCGGTGGGACGTCTGCGCCCCCGGCCGACACGACGCCACCGGGCCCCGTCACCCACCTGAAGACCAACACCAAGGTGCCGGGCCGGATCGCGCTCCAGTGGACGAACCCCGGCGCGTCCGATCTCGCCCAGGTGATCGTCCGCCGCGGCTGGGGAGTGTGCCCCGCCTCGCCGAGCGACGGCTCCGCCGTCGGCGGGAAGGCCGTTCGCACCACGCAGGTCGACACCGGAGCCGCCGACAGCACCAGCTACTGCTACGCCGTCTTCGCCGTCGACGCGAGTGGCAACCACTCGGCCGCCACGCTCGCGCACAACGTGGTGAACCCGGGCGACCGCACGGCGCCGGGTCCGGTCACCGACCTGACCGCCACTGTGAATTCTCAGTCCCAGGTCGTGCTCTCGTGGCGCAACCCGAAGAACGCCGGCATCGCGTTCATCGACGTGCGGCGCGGACCGGCGAACGCCTGCCCGAACGGCCCGGCCGACGGTGTAGCGGTGGGCAGCTCGGCGGTGCGCACCCGGCAGACCGACGCGAGCGCCAAGCCGGGCGTGTCGTACTGCTACCGCGTGTATGCGCTCGACGCCGCCGGAAACGTCTCGGGGCAACAGCTCGGCGCCGACGCGACGCCGCCGCCGGTCACCCCGGTGGTGCACAAGCCCGCCCACAAGCCGTCCGTGGCGGCAGCGGCGTCACCGTCGAGCAACTGGCTGACCTCGACGCTGGTGCGGATGGTCGCCCTGTTCGGCGCGCTGATGCTGCTCGTGATGGTGGGCGCGACCGTGCTCACCCGCCGGCGCCTGCACACCTCGGCCTACGTGACCACACATGACTACGGGCCGCCGCGGATGGCCCTGACCGGCATCCCGCCGGTGACGCTCGTGATCCCCGCCCTGCTCGTGCTGGGCAGCGCCGGTGCGATCGCGTGGGTCGTGGTCAACCTCTGACCTGAAGGACTGACATGCGCCGTTCCCTCCTCGCCCTGACCGTCCTCGCATCCCTACTCGTCTTCGCATCGGGTGGGTCGGGGGCGCTTGCGATCAGCAACGGCCCGTTGGAGGCCAGTCCGGATCCGGTCGCGTTCGGGACGGAGGCTCAGGGCGTGACGGCCAGTCAGACCGTCACGATCTCTGACAATTCGGGCACGCAGTCGATCGACATCACGAGCGTCAATGCAAGTGGTGATTACAACACCACGAACGACAACTGCACCGGGACGACGTTCAACAACCTCGGCGACCATTGCACCGTCGATGTGACATTCACGCCGACGTCGTCGGGAGGCGATCCCGGCACGCTGACGATCAACGACGACGATTCGGCGGACGGAAACCAGCAGACGGTGAATCTCACGGGCAACGGCGTTGCGAACCAGTTCTCGCTGACGACGCCGTCGGACTTCGGCGACATCGTGGTCGGGCAGACCTCCGCCGACCAGACCGTCACGGTCACGAACAACACCGACTACACCGCCAACCCGACCGGGCCGACGATCACCGGCGCGAACCAGGGCGACTTCGCGATCGACTCGAACACCTGCGGTGGAACCGTGTCGGCAAACTCGAGCTGCACGTTCGGAGTCAACTTCTCGCCCGGCGGCACGGGCAGCGAGCACGCCACGCTGAACGCGGGCGGGCAGGCCGTTCCGCTCACGGGGACGGGCACCCAGGCGAACGCCAACGTCACCCCGGGCAGCATCGCGTTCGGCAGCCAGCCGGTCTCGACGATCTCGGCCGTCCACAACATCACGCTCCAGAACACCGGCAGCGCGCCGCTCACCTACGGATCGGTGAGCTTCACCGGCAACACCGGCGACTTCGCCGTCTCCGACAGCGGCTGCCAGGGCGCCGTCCTGAACGCGGGCGACCAGTGCACGATCACGGCGACGTTCAATCCCACCACGACGGGCAGCCGCAGCGAGACGGTCACGGTGCACGACAACGACCCGAACAACCCCACCCAGACGGTGAGCCTCAGCGGCAGCGGCACACCCTCGTCGGTCGGCTTCAGCCCCGGCGGCGTCACGTTCGTGAACCCCGTGGTGGCGGGCCTCGCGTCGCCCGTCCACGGCGTCACGATCACGAACACCACCAACAGCAACCTGCCCATCTCGAGCATCACGCTCACCGGTGCGAACCCCAAGAACTTCATCCGCAGCGCCGATACGTGCACCGGGCAGTCGCTCGCCCCCAGCGCGACCTGCACGGTCCACATCGAGTTCGCGCCGACGGCCGCCGGCAACCGCACCGCCTTCCTGCAGGTGAACGACACCGGCCCGATCTCGCCGCACAGCCACGAGGTGACGCTGACCGGCAAGGGCACCTTCCCGAACGATGCGAAGTCGGTGCGCGCGTCGGTCGGCTGCAGCAGCTCCCGGTTCACGTGGGTGCCGCCGACGGCGACCCGCTTCGCCGGCGTGCGCGTCGTGCGTAACCGGTTGCACTACCCCGCCAACGTCACCGACGGCACCGCCGTACCGCGCTCGAGCGGCGTCGCCTCGAACACCGGCCTCAAGCACTTCACAACGTACTACTACCGCGTGTTTGCGTCGTATCACTCCAAGACGCGACCGTCGCAGGTCAACTACTCGGCCGGCGTACGGCTCAAGCTTCGCACCGGCGAGATCTGCACGCCGCAGAACGGCGCCCGCACGACGGATCTGACGCCGAACTTCACGTGGCTCGCCTCGGCGACGCGCAGCGGCTACGCCTTCGTGCTCCAGCGCGGCGAGTCGACGATCGACATCAACTACACGAAGAAGACGTCATTCCAGCTGCGCTCGTCGTGGCGCTACAAGGGTGCCACTCACCGCCTCGTCAAGGGCAAGACGTACACGTTCTTCCTCTACGCCTACCCCGCGTCGCACCCCGACGGCACGCTGATCGGCCAGACGACCTTCACCATCACCTGACGCTTCGCGGTCACGGCGGGCGGTAGCCGAGCGCGACCGAGGTGAAGAACACGATCTGCGCGGTCGGCGCGAAGATGACGTATGCCCGGTGCCACGACTCGCGGCGCAGGCCGATGTCGGCCATCACGAACACAAGCGGGAAGGCGACGAGGCCGAACCGTCCGACCGACTGCAGCACCGACGAGAGCAGCGGCATCGCGAACACGCCCGCCACGAACAGCACGTCCTCGGCCCGCGTGGCGCGGAACCGCTCCTGCCGGATCAGCGGCACGAGCAGGGCCAGGTAGGCGATCACGGTCACCCCGCGGGCGAGGAAGAACACGTCGCGTGTGGTCGCAAAGCGCCAGAACTGATCGCCCAGGCTGATGAGCGGGAACGCCGGATGCCCACCCCACTGGGCCTGCACGTGCACCATCCCGAGCGGGTCGCCGACGCTGTGCTGCAGCCACGCCGCCTGGGTTGCGAAGGCGGCCACCGGCGAGGCCGCGAGCAGCCACGCCGACACCGTCCGCCGCCGCCACGCCCGCAGCACGAGCGGCGGGACGAGGGCGAGGCCGGTGATGCGGGTCAGGCCGGCGGCGTAGCCGAGCGGAACCGCGGCGAGGTCACGCTCGCGATCCGAGAGCACGAACATCCACACGGTGGCCGCAAGGAAGGGGCCCTCGCTGTAGGCCATGACGAGTGCGAACGCATACGGAGACAGCACCAGGTAGAGCACGCTTCGGCGGGCGTGCTCCTCGCTCAAGCGTTCGCGGGCGAGCACGTAGAGGCCGACGAGCGCCGCCAGCACGGCCAGGTTCGAGACGAGCAGCGCCGCCACCGCGTCGCCGGTCCGCCCCACCTCGCGCACCACCCGGATCGCGAGCGGGTAGAGCGGGAAGAACGCCTCGAGCTTGCCGCGGTGATAGCCGACGTGCGAGATGCGGATATAGAAGACGGAGTCCCAGCCGGTGACGGCACGCACCCACCGCGTCTGCCACGGCTGCAGCGCTCGGTGCCAGCCGAGCTCAACCGTGAGCAGGTAACCCAGGCTCAAGACCGCGAGGCGGCTGGCCGACCATACGACGAGCACGCGCCGCCACATGAGGCGGTATCGTACTGAGCGGGGTAGGTGCGCGTCCGCGCATCCACCTCGCATCCGGGAGAGGTGGCCGAGTGGCTGAAGGCGCCCGCCTGCTAAGTGGGTCTGGGGGGTAAACCTCCAGCGAGGGTTCGAATCCCTCCCTCTCCGTCGTTGTCATGGAAGCACCCGGCCACTAGTGGAGGCCCGCGAAATCGGCGGCGAAATGGCCGCCGACCGAGTCGGACGAAGTCGTGGGTGGTAGGGTCGGCGGATGCAAGTCGGCGTGGGTCAGACGACAGGGCAGCTGGTTCGTGCCGAGCGCGTCCGACGGGGTTGGACGCAGCCACAGTTAGCCCGGATCGCCGGCGTCGGACGGGCGACGGTTCAGCGGATCGAGTACGACACGGTGGCTCTCCGGGCGGAGACGGCGCGGAGGCTGGTACACGCTCTGGATCTGCCCGCCGAAGCGTTGATAGGCGGCGTCGACGGTCGCGTCGGGTCGAACCCGGCCTCAGTGAACCGCTGACGGGTGCTGCGGCCGGGGTGAGGTGGGCTACGCCGCCGGCTTGACGCGTGCTGCGGGCTCCTCTTCCACGTGCTGCCCCTCGGTTCGGTACTGCTCGACGACGACGGCCCAAAGGAGCCGGCTGATCATGGTCAGATCGACGTGTAAGCGGACCCGGTGGAGGCGACGGACGAAGTGGTTTTCGAGCTTGTAGTAGGTCTTCAGGTTCCCGTTCAAGCCTTCGAGAACGGTCCGCCGGCCGTACAGGTGCCCGAAGCGGGCGCTGCTTCGGGGAATGAGGGGGTGGAGCCGGTCGGCGGAGATCCAGGTACTCCACGGCTTGCACTGGCCGGTGGGACAGCGGTACTTGGAGGCATTCCGGTGGGTGTCGGCGCCGCTAAACACCCACCGTCCGTGGACGCATGTCGGGACGCGGTGCTCGTCGAAGCGCTTTGATTGCTTCTGAAGCGGGATTACGGGCTTGGCGTTCCAGCTGGCGATCTCCGCGTAGACGTACTCGGCGTCGTAGTTCTTGTCGAGGGAGCACGTCTCAGGGTGGATGTCGTGTTCGCTGGCTTGCCTGAAGAGAACGGGAACGCGGGCCTTCTCACCATCCTTTCCGGTGTGGGTGTACCAGGCCACGGGCCGGCCCTTGTCGGTCGTCCCCATCACGTGGACGCGGTAGCTGTAGTGGCTGCCCGCCCCACGGGTGCCCGTGGCGCCACGGTGGCCAAAGGAGGCGTCTGGGTCCGAGAACTTTTCCCGTAGGAACCCGTCCTTGCTCGTCTTTCGCTGACCGACGGCATAGGCGGGGATCGTGGTTGAGTCGATGCCGACGTGCCGGCCGTGCTTGGGGTCGAGCGCTCGCAGGTCAGCCTGCACGTCGTGCGCGAACGGGAGGACGAACTCCTCGCGGTGGACGACGAGCTTTCGCGAGAACCGGTAGCACGCATCGACGCTCGGCAGGTCTTCGGGGGTCGCGCAGTCACACAGCGCGAGCAGGACGGGGTGCTCGGACACCCAAGAGACGGCCTTCGTCCAAGTCTCGATGCTGTAGAGCATCTTTACGATCGTGAGCCCGACGAGGCGGCGGGGGCCGTATCCGCGCCGGCCGACGGTATGGGCGTCTTCAAGACGTGCGATCAGCGTCGTCACGGCTGGCATGCGAAGAGCACGCTCGACCGTGACGACGCTGTCGCGGCGTGGTACGTTGAGGTTGGCCACGGGAGGTCACATCTCCTTGTGGTCACGGGCTGGTTTCCGGGTCTCCGGGGGCCAGCCCAGCTTTGTGCGGCCGTTCCACCGCCTTGGGTGGTTTCAGGCAGCCTTGATGGCGACGCCGGCTTGGCGGCGGCTCATCCTCCCGAGCCGCGAGGTGGTCGCTACCCGGTCTTCGCCTCCACCTTGTGCTCCTCCCGCCACGCCTCGCACTCCGCGCGCGTCCGCGGGCGATAGACGCGGCCTTCCTCGTCGTGTTCCAGCTCGCCGGACTCATGCGCCATCCGGTACATCGCCCGGCCGACCGTGCCGCCGAGGGTACTCTTCGACCGTTTGCCGCCGAGGGCGCGGATGACGTCGATCTGGGCCATCCAGTCCGGGTAGCAGGGCCGCATGACATCGAGGATCTTGCGCTTGATCTCGGTGGGGTCGCTCAAGGTCTCGGGCCAGTCGGGCTCGGCGCCGCCAGTGTGATTGCCGTTCGCATAGTGACTCGCCTCCGCCCTCGAGCGTCTGTCGCCGTTCGCAGACGGCCCACCATCCGCGGCGGTGCCGTCCTGGGGGATCGCATCCAGGATGCCGAGCTGGATGTCGATCACCGCCATCTGCGCCGCGCAGTCTTCTCGGGCCTCGAGCAGACGGCGTCGGAACGCGTCGCGGTTCAAGCCCACGGCCGAGATCATCGACTGCGTCACCCGCTGGAACTCGTCTGCGTCCATCACCCCAACCCCCGTCCGGTCAGACGACGGAAGCCAGACGCTACAGCCGCCTCGTCCGAAATGGAAGGGGTCCCACCCCGAAACCCGCATCACTTCGGACTGCCATGTGGCTCCGCCGGCGTCGTGCTCGGGCTGTCCGAAGGTTGGGATCGGTATGGCGTGGCTTGTCGGCATCGGCTTCTACCACTAGAATACGGACAAAAGTCCTTACAGGCTAGATCCGCATCCCGTCAGGCTCGTACCCTCGCTCCCATGCACCCTCGCCGCAGGCCGCACTTACCGCCCGCCCCCACGGCCCCCACCCGGACACAGGCGCGCGCAATCGCTGCTGTCGCAGCTCACCTCGAGCGACACGACCAGTCACCCTCGATCGACGAGCTCGCGCACGCTCTTGGAAAGAGCCGGTCGAACACCGCTGCGCTCGTCAGTCGCCTTGTCGAACGCGGGTACCTCGTCCGCGATCCGACCCGACGACGATCGCTCCGCATGCCTCCGTCGCCCGGCGCGGTTCACCCGTCGCGTGCGACCCGTAGCCTGCCGCTGCTCGGAGCAGTCCGCGCCGGCGAAGCGTTACTGGCCGAAGAGAACGTCGAAGACATGATCGACGTTCCCGCCGGCTTGGTGTCGGCAGGTCAGACAGGGTTCCTTCTGCGTGTCGAAGGCGACTCGATGATCGGTGCGGGCATCCAGCCACGAGACATCCTTGTCGTCGCGGCACAGGACGTCGCCGAAGATGGCCAGATCGTCGTCGCTCTGGTCGGCGAGGACGAGGACGCAGACCATGCCACCGTGAAGTACCTCCACCGAACACGCGGCGGACGCGTCGAGCTCCGAGCCGCGAACCCGAACTACCCACCCCTGCGACACGCCTTCGTCCACGTGCTTGGCGTCGCCCGCGGCCTCATCCGCTGGTTCTAGCCGCCCCGAGGAGCATCGTCTCGCGACAGCGTCGCTCTGACTCGCGGGCCGCTCCGCCATGTCTCTGGGGTCAAGCGACCGTCTGAGCGGCGCGATCAGGGCGTGTCGAGAGCGTCGAGTTCGGCGTTGAAGGCGGCGACGAGGGCGTCCTGCCAGGCGTCATGGCCGCGGAAGTCAGACATGTGCAGGCTGAGCAGGAATGCTTCGCGTGCGGGCCGCCCGAGCGGCCCGACAAGGTTCCACGCAACGATGCCGCGTTCGAAGGCGACGCGCTGGCAGGCCGAGTCCCACGCCGTTTCCCAGTGGCCGTCTCCGGCGCCACCGCGGCTACCGCGTTGGAGCCGCAGCTGATCGGCAACCCAGTCGAACTCGGCGGCGCGCGCGCGGGCGCGGTCCTGCTCCAGTGCCGCAGCGATCTGGGCGAGCTCGCCCTCGACGTTCAGGGCGGCGCCGGCGGCGAGGCGTTGCTCAAGGATCCGCGCCGCGGCCGTGCCTTCGAGCTCGGCCATGTGGACATCGTCGCGCCGAAGCAGGGAGTCGATCCCGTCACGATCGTCGAGTCGGGCGGACGCGGCCGGCAGGAAGACGTCGAGAGCTGGACGGTTGTAGATCGCCAGCGCGCGAGGGTTGCCCAGGAAGTGGCCCGTTAGGGCGTAGAGCGTGTCGCCTTGCGAGTGTGGGGGCACGGCGTCCCGGAAGAGTGGCGAACCTTCCAGCTGGCGCGCACGCAGACGCGCGGCGTGGGCGACGTGACCCTCGTAGACGAGTTCCTCCACGATAGGCTCGATGGCGACGCCCCAGCGAAGCAGCTTGGAGATGGCCGCGTACACGTCCGGCGAGCGGGGAGTGTCGCCGCGGGCGATCAGCTCCCGCAGGCCGCCGTCTTCGCGCGCGGTGCGGCGCATACCCGCGAACGACCGATCTGCCTGCTCTCCACTCTTTGCCATGCCTCCATCGTGCCTTCCTGCCGTCGGCCGCGCCGTCGTTTCGCATCCGAGCCGACGAACGCTACTCGGCGGGGCGGACGTCACACCTCGACTTGGATGGTGCCGAGGAGGTCGAAGGCGAACGCCGCCGCGTTTGCCGATGCTCGTTCCTGGGAGCCCGATTGGTCTGCCTCCTCCTTGCCGGAGAGCAGGTCGGAGATCCCCCGGATGACCAGGCTGGCAGCGTTCGCGCGCTCCAGTGCGGCCTGCTGCCAGGCCGCGTAGAGGAACCCGTAGCCCTCCATTTCCACGGCGACGGCGTCGCTGAACGACTTGCGCACGAGCTGTGCGGTGTATGCGTCTTCGTCGGCGACGACGGCAGCGCCAACGGCGATCGGCGCCACCAGCGCATTCGCGCCACGAGCGGGCGGCGACGCGCGGGTCCAGGTATCCGTGAGAGCGAGATGTCGGGCACGGTCGATCAGCCTTGCGTGTGGCTGGCCGAACTCTGGCCTCGTGCGGACGCCGTCCTTGTCCTCCTTGCGGCGATCGTAGCCATACACCTTGCTCGCGACGACGACATCGCCCAGCTCGACATCTTTGATCCCGCCGGCCACGCCGACGAACAAGACAACCATCGGCGTGAACGTCTCGATCATGCGTGCCGTCGCCGTCGCCGCGGGCACGTCGCCGGCGCCGGTCATCGTCGCCACGACGTTCCAGCGCGCGTTGGGCGCTTCGACGTTGCCTGTTTGGTACGACCAGCCGTCGACCTGCCTCTCGCCCCGGAGGTCGAGATGCGCGCATACGGCGCGCAGCTCGACCTCGAGGGCGGTCAGGATCGCCACCGTCCGCTCGGGTGGGCGGGGCCGTACGAGAAGCCGGTAACGCACCAGACGCAGTGCCGTGGTTGGGAGGGGATCGCCGCACTGAGAGCAGGACGCGGCGCCTTCCTCTGCGATCGCTTCCTCGAAACGCTCAGTCGAGGTGAGCGTCCCGCAGCGAGTGCAACTCACGTACTCCTGCTTCGCCACCAGTCCGACGTCCGGCTCGCTGGCCCGATCGAGCGCGCCGGCCACACGATCGGGGCTTTCGTTGAGCTGACGGGCGATCCCGGCCGGGTCGAGCAGATCACCCTGGGTGAGATGCCGGAGGTGGCCGTCGAGCTCGGCGGCGAGGTTGGCGAACGCCGGCTCGTTAGCGGCTAAGCGCTCGGACTCGGCGAAGAACGTACCGGTTCACCTCCTCGGGCTGCGGGGTGCGGAAGTGCAACCGGCTGTCGTCGGCGAGCAGGATGACATGCGCCTCCTCGTCCTTAGCCAACGGGTTCCTGGCCGGGTCAGGTCCGCGGCCATCTAGCCAGTAGAAGTTCCCGACGCGTCCAGGCGTCCAGTGCGCAACGTTCTCGATGGCCTGATCGAGCACGGCCTCGCCGAGCACAGACTGGTCGCTCGTAGCGCTTGCGACGTCGACCAGTCGGCCGCCGGGGCTGCGATAGCCGAGCCGGTGAGATCGCGTCTCACCCGTCCCCGCCCGTTCGGCGTCATGGAGGCGCCGCAGAGCTCGCGTGATGTCGAACGGCGGGAACCGCCACGGCAACCAGTCGCCTACGAGCGCTCGGAACCGCCGCTGGGCCTCGTCGTAGCTGTAGCCCGTTGACGCCTGCGTGATGTGCAGCGACGCGTCGTTTGACTGTAAGTCCCACCGCAGGGTGACCAAGCCGCGGGTCACGACGCGGACGTACGCGCGGAACTCGACCGGCAGGCCGCCGTGCTCGCCGGGCTGGTCAAGGTCGCTGCGGCGCTCGGTGTGCTCGCGTCGCTCTACCGCAACCACCTCGAGCTCGCGGGCCGACAACCGGATCGAAGACAGCGTGAGCTCGTCTGGCAGTCGCAAGAGCAGCGACTGGTCGAGCACCTCCGCGAGCCCGTGGTTCTGCAGCCTGCGCTCGACGGCGCCGGCGTCGCGCCATTCCGCGACGGCGCCTTCGTCGACTCCGAACAGGAAGACGTGTTGGCGGCCCCACGGCTCCTCTTCGTCGAGGAACCGGACGATGTCGTCATAGGTGACCGAGCCGTCCGCGAGCGCCGCCTCGACTCGTTCGCGGAGGTCGTCTCGCGTCCCCGACGTTGTCAGGTCGTGCCGGCGCAAGAACGTCCGGATCGCCGCCGCACGTAGCGCGAACAAGAAGCGCACGAGCAGCTCCTCCTCCTGCTCGCCCCGCCGATCGCCTGGGTTGTCAGTTGTCATCGAAAGGCAGCGTACCGCACACGGCCGACAGCACACGTTGACGCAGCCGCGGGCGGCGCCGGCGCTTCCTCCCCAGATCTTCCGTCAGCCTCAGATGGTGGCGAGCCCGTCTGCGAGCTCTTGTGCGTGCCGGGCGAGGCGTGCGAGTTCGGCGAGCTGATCGGCTCGCGGGGACGAGCCGGCAGCCTCCCAGGCGGTGCGGATGCGCGCGAGCGTCTCACCCAGGGCGAGGCTTGTTTCGCGACGGACCCAGTCAGCGTGCTCGGCAGTGGCGCGGTCGAGCGCGTCGTGCACGTCGAGCCACTCACCGAAACTGTCTGCCTTCCCCGTCGCGGTGTAGCACCAGGCGTGCTCGGGATCGGGCGCGATCAGTACGCGCTCGCTGCCGGCAGGGTCATCGCTGGTCGAGATACGAAGGGCTGGTCGGCCGGCCTCCTCGGCGAGGTCGTAGAGGAGCTCGGCGTCGTCGGCGAAGTCGTACATCACGATGTCCCCGTAGCGGCGTTCGGCTCGACGCCGCCACCGCGCCCGGTGCGCGGTGGCCTGATCAAGCTCGGCAACGAGCCGCAGGTGAGCGTCTCGTCGTGTCGGTTCGTCTTCGAGCCATTGGATGTGTTCGTGAGTGGCTGCGAGGACGACCGCCTCTGCAAGCGGAGGGACGACATCGATGACCTGCGCGGTGGTGATCTCGCCGAGATCTTCGAGCTCGTCGGGGTCGTCCGAGTCGACCTCCTGCCACGCGACTCGCCAGCGGTGATGATCCTCGGCGGGTGGGAGGAAGTGCACGATCGAGTTGAACGTGCGGGCGGAGAGCTCGAGCGTCTCGGCGACCCCCATCCCCTCACCGACCGTGATCGCAAAACCCCACGTGTCCGCGTCCTGAGCGGCGTCCAAGCCTACCTGCGGGTCACGGCGGCGCGGCATCACGCTTCAGTGTACGGGCCGCCCGGCCCCGCGCGTGGGGTAGGGAGCGCGGCTGGCCGAAAGACGGCCTGCGTGCCGACGGCACCGTCGCAGGGCGCCGTAGCCGACGCCAGGGTCGGCTCTGAGGGCCGCCCCTTTCGGCTGCTGCCACCCAAAAAGGTATACTTTTTTGGGTTTCAAGGCCCAAAAATGTATAGTTTGATCATTGAACGACGCTGAGATCAACCGGCAGCTCACTGCGAACTGCAGCTGGTGGAGAAGTCCGGCAGAGTGGGAGCTCGACGACCCCGATCTCCGCCGGCTGCGCGGCAGTCGCATCGACTACGAGCCCAGCCCGCTTGCTGATGTCGTGCCGGACGGCCTCTACGTCCTGCGCGGCCCACGTCGGGTAGGAAAGAGTGTCGAGGTCAAGCGTGCGATTGCCCGGCTGCTCGCGCGAGGGGTAACGGCGCGGCGAGTGATCCACTTCGCCTGCGACGGGCTACGCACGCGAGACCTTCGACAGCTGGTTCGAGTCGGACGCGATCAAGCCACCCGCGGGGTGGGAGACCCGCGCTACTGGTTTCTGGACGAGATCACCGCCGTGGACGGGTGGCCGCAGGAGATCAAATGGCTTCGGGACAACACGGGGCTCGGCCAGGACTGCGTCGTCCTAACTGGGTCGTCGGCGTATGACCTCAGCGAGGCCCAAAGCGAACTCGCCGGCCGCCGCGGAGCAGCCCGAGACTCCGACCGGCTGCTGCTTCCGATGTCGTTTCGGGACATGGCGCGAGTCTTCACTTCGGCGATGCTGCCCGATCCGCCACCCATCAGACCCCGAGACTTCCTCAGCCAGGACGCAGAGGCAGCGGTCGCTGAGCTTGAGCCATGGATCGACGATCTCTCTTCCCTTTGGGAGGTGTACTGCCGTTGCGGCGGGTTCCCGCGCGCGGTGTCATCCCAGCTGGCGGACGGAGATGTCGATGGTCGGTTCGTTAGGGACCTCTGGGACGTGGTTGCCGGCGATGCGCTGAACCGTCGAGGGCTGAGCGCGACCCAGAGCCTGGCACTCATGCTTCGCCTCGCCGTCAACCTCGGCAGTCCCGTCAACATGTCGGCGCTGGCCGAGGAGGTCGATATGGCCGACAACAAGGCGGCGAAGCGCTCAGTTCAGGATCTCATCGACGCGTTCATGGCGTGGCCGTGCCACAAGCTCGGCAACCGTCACATGCCCAACCTCGATGCGCAGAGCAAGATCTACCTCTGTGACCCGCTGGTTGCGCGACTCGCCTACCTGCGGTCAAACCACCTGCCGGAACCGGACACGTCGGTGATCTCCGAGCAGCAGATCGGCCACGCCCTAACCCGCGCACTCGACGCCGCACAGCCGGAGCGCTACGTCGAGTACTCCACGGTCATGTACGCGCGCAGTGCCACTCGCAAAGAGGTGGACTTCACCGGAAGATCGCTCGGCGCGGTGCCGTTCGAGGGTAAGTATGCCGAGAAGGGGTTCGCGAGCGAGAGCGTCACCATGCGAGCGATGTTCAAGACCGGCGTGATGGCAACACGGGCCTACGTCGGCAGAGTGGAGGACGTCCGCTGCATCCCCGCTCCGTTCATTGCGTATCTGCTTGGATAGAGGGCAGCGTCTGACTGGCTGAAGCCCACCTCGACCGCCACATGTCCGAACATGCGTTCGGCTATGCTGGCGACGTGAACTTCCTTCAGTTCGATCTCGGACAGATCAAGAGGGGCGACGTGGTCGAGGTGACGTTGACCTCCGGGGCGAATGTGCGGCTGATGGACGGCTCGAACTTCGCCCGGTACAAGCGTGGCCAGCAGCACCGCTACTACGGCGGCCTTGCGACCCGGTCGCCAGCTCGCGTCACCGTGCCGTCCAGTGGGCACTGGTACGTGGCGGTCGACATGCAGGGCTTACGCGGCCGCACGCGAGCGGACGTTCGCGTCTTACCGGGCTCAGCTTTACGGCCACTGCCTCCGATCCAGGAGCGTCGAGAGGAGCTCGCTGCGCTCGCCGAGAACCTGGCCGAAGCGGCGCCGGCGGATCAGGAGCCCGAGCGCGAGTTTGACGTCTTCGTGTGCCACGCCAGCGAGGACAAGGATGGGATCGTGAGGCCGCTCGCTCGTGCGCTTGAGTCTCATGGGCTGCGGGTGTGGTACGACGAGTTCGAGCTCAGGATCGGCGACAGCCTGCGTCGGAAGATCGACGCCGGGATCGCGCGAAGCCGGTTCGGGATCGTCGTCCTCTCGTCGTCGTTCTTCCAAAAGGGGTGGGCGCAGTACGAGTTAGACGGCCTGGTCACGATGTCCGTCAGCGGGCGGCAGGTGCTTCTTCCTGTCTGGCACGAGATTTCCAAGGACGAGGTGGTCAGCAACAGCCCGTCGCTCGCTGACAAGGTCGCGCTGCGAACTGCCGACTACACGGTGGACGAGATCGCGCTCGAGATCTCCGCCGTCGTCACTGCGGTCGCACCCGACGCTTCACACGCAGGCTAGAACCTCCGGTCGCCGGAGCAGCGGCCCAGCCGTGTCGCGTTGTCGCCACGACCGAGTGCGGCCGTCGCCCTGTCGCCTCAGCCAGGTGTCAGCTCAAGGACTGGTTGCCGATCTTGCTGATGTTGTCGAGGGCGGCGAAGGCGCGGACGTGGGCGACGGGCAGGCCGGGGAAGTCGTCGAAGGTGACGAGAGCGGTGCCGTTGGCGGGGACGAAGTTGGCCCAGGTGTTGTCGCCGCCGATGATCTTGCCGCGGGCGTTGTAGTAGACGAGCGCGACGGCTGCCTTCTCGACGGGTTTGGAGAACGAGGACTTGAGTCCGACCGTAGCTTTGGGCTCGTAGGTGCCGAAGCTGGAGGCGGCGTGGAACGACTTGACGGTCGGTGTGAACTCGGCCGGCGGCATGGAGACGTTGATCCAGTCATACGGGCTGCCGACCCGCACCTGCATCTTGGTGATCTTGGTCGCGGGGATGTCGACGTCGTCGCTGACGACGGCCATGGTCGCGCCGGGCAGGATGTAGTTGGCGAACTCCTGCTCGCTGGCGACGACGGTGCCGTTGGCGGAGAGGAAGTCGAGATCGACCTCGGCCTGGTCGAACGTGCGGGACGTGTTCGGGTTCTTGATCAGCGCCACGTAGTTCAGCGTCCGCGACCCACCGCTGACCGTGTCGGAAAAGCCGCCGCCCATCACCTGCAACGCCTGCGGCGAGGACGACGTCGACGCCGGCGCCGAGCTGGGCGACGACCCTGACGAGGAACCCCCGCCGGATGAGCCCGCCGGCTGCGTGATCGTGACCGTCTGGGTGATGGAGGACGCCGAGCCGCAGCCGCTCACCGCGGCGAGCAGCGCCACGAGACCGCTTACCGCCCACACCTGCCGTCGAACCACGCCGTCAGACTACCCGCGATTGCCCGAAGACACCAACCGCGGGCCGATCGGGCTAGGATCTCGGCGGTTCGGAGCGAAGGAGGACAGGTGGGAGCGTTCTGGGTCGCCTTTTTCATCTACGCCGTCATCTTCGGCGTCGCCGGCGGCGTGATCCGGTCAAACCAGGGCGGCGAGTTCGCGGGCGGGTTCGCTTGGGGGTTCGTGCTCGGCCTGATCGGCCTGATCGTGGTCGCCGCGACGAAACCGAAGCCGCGTGCGACCGCTCCGCTGCCCGCCGGCCCGCCGGCAACTCCCGCAGGCGGCTCTCCATCGCCGGCGCAGCCTTCGCCGGGCGGAAACGGCGCGACACGCGCCGTGCCGCAGGCGGTACGTGAGTGCCCGTACTGCAAGGAAGCGATGCGCCGAGACGCCAGCGTATGCCCGCACTGCCGGCGCGACTCCGACGCGTGGCGCTACTGGGAGGGACGCTGGTGGTCGCCCGCCGGCACGCCGCCGCTGTGGTACGACGAGCGCACCGCCGGCTGGCGCGACCTGTCCGAGATCCCGATGCCAACAGCGGACAGGTTTGATGTCGTCGTCCGCGAGATCACCAAGCCGAAGAACACGACCAGGATGGCACGCACCATCGCCGACACCACCGGCGAGCCCGCCGCCGTCGTCCTCGAGTCGCTCGGCAGCCTGCCGGCGACCGTCGTCACCGCTTCGAGCTACGCGACCGCCGAGGGCGTTCGCTTTGCCGTCGCCAGCAAGGGCGCCGCAGCCGAGCTACGCCCCCACGAAGTCCGGGCGCCTACGGCGCCGCCGACCGCGACGGCGAACTAGAGATGTCGGAGGGTGTCGCGAAGCCCTTCGTGGTGCACGTTGCGGAGGTGTTTCGTCTCGGTGACGGGCGTACCGTCTTCGTCGGAACGGTCGACGGAGGAGCGCCGTTCATCGGCAGCGGTCGATGTCGGCTTCTGGTCGGTGAGACGATCAAAGCGATCGTCGACATCGAAGGCGAGATGATGTTGGAACGGCGGCATCAGGTATCCGGGCCGACGCGCAGCGTCTCCACCACCTCTGTGGTGGCCCTGGCCCAATCAGATATAGACGCCCGCCGCGTTCGTCTTGTCCAGGTCGAGCCATGATCGTAGGGGCCGGCACCGGCGTCCACGTCGTCGCTGACATGTGGGCGTGCGTTTGAGGCGGGAGGGCTATCCGCTGTCAGGAAGAAGGTGCTCACCCTCCACGCGCGCGAGCCTGGTATAGGCGCGTGCTTCGCAGGGTGGCTGATCGCCTTGCCAGGCGCTAAGGCCGAACCTCATCGTAGGGTGGCCATCGGCTCTCCGCGACCACTGGTCTTGACTCCAACGCGGATGGGCGCGCAGGATGGGCATCGTGGGAGGACGAGCCGACGACGCGCCCGAACGCCCGAGCGACAGGGTCATCGAGCAGCGGCTTCGCAACCGGGTGATCGAGTGCTTGGAGCTCGCCGCATCCTTCGAGGAACAAGCGCGGTTGAACGCGATCGAGTACGCGCCGTACGAGGTCATCGACCGCTGGGAGGACTGCTTCCCCAGAGACCTGCGCTCGGACGAGGACCCGGTGGGTGGCCTCTACTCGCGGCAGCCGCACTGCCTGACGACCGCCCCCCGCTCGGCACCGTTCAGGCGCTCCATGAGTGGAAGGACTTCCGACGCGCGGCCGCCTCGGCGCTTGAGGTCTTTCGACGGCGAGGCAAGCTGCCCGAAGACCACGAGGTGGCCTGATCCACCGGGGGCGTGTGCGCGCTCAGTCCGGCCGTTCCGCGAGTGCGCGCTGAGCGAGCCGGCGCACCTCTTGCCACTCCGGACGTTCGAGTGCCTCCACAACCCAGAGATGGGCGTTCGACGCGCCGCCGAACCGGCGCAGGCAGGCGTCGAGAGCTGCGAGCGCCTCGTCGAAGGTCGAAGCCTGCGGGTCTGAGGGGCGGTGGCGCAGCGGGGCGTACTCGTCGTCGAACTCGAGCGCCAACTCGTCAAGCGACGGAGCCGTGCCGAGCCTGCGTAGGTACGCCTCTTGCTGCGCGCCCGAGGCGGCCAGCCGCTCGAGCGTGGCGATCAGGGCCGCGTCGGTCATCCAATCACCGGGTGATCGCGGACCGACGGCGTCTTGGCGCCCCTCAGAGACCGAGCCACTGGCAGGTTGGACGCCTGCCGAGCAGTATGTGAGTGATGGAAACAGCGCACCGATCGTGGGACAGCGAGGAGTGTTTCATCGGCGGCATGCGCGTGTCGCTGCGGGGGCGCATCCTAGAGAGCTGGTCGTGGGCGGACATGGACTGCGTGAACGCGTCGCGTCCGCTGGTCGAGCTGACGGTCGGCGCGTCGTCGATCAGCGTCCGGGCGCGGTGGCGGTGGCTTCGACGCCTGTTTGGCCGCCTGCTGCCGACGGTCGAGCTGTCGCTTGACGACTTGCAGGCGCAACCCATCGGCAAGTCGACGCTCACCCGTGGCGTGCTGCTCAACGGGCGAGGCCGAGATGGCGAGCTCCGGTCGGTGATCTTCTGGTGCAGCAAACCCACCCAGGAACGGCTTCTGGCGGTGCTCAAACGTGAAGGCGTCGGACCGGGTAAAAGGGGGGTGGGGACTTGAGTTGAGAGACCCAGCTAGGTTCTTCGGCATGGTCTCTGATGAGAGCGGTAACCGCCCCAAGTGCGAAGTGCCGCCGTGTCCGAACACGGCAATCGGGAGTCAAGTCTCGTGTTGTGGTGTAGATCGGGGATCGTCGGTCAGGTTGTGGTTAGCGTCCTCCTTTCGGGCCGACGGCGGCCAGCGCTCCGTGGGAGAGCTGGCTGGCCGGCGTCGGCGAGCGCGCAGCGCTCGTGGGTGTAGAGCGCGGCGAGGGATTCCTGGCTGAGGTAGCGCTTCTGGACGAGCCACTCGTCGCCCTGTTCGATCAACAGGCAGCCGGCCAGGCGGATCAGGCTTTGGTCGTTGGGGTAGATCCCGACCACGTCGCATCGGCGGGCGATTTCTCGGTTGACCCGCTCCAGCGGGTTTGTGGATCGCAACTTCGAGCGGTGGTCGGTGGGGAAGCTGAGGAATGCCAGCAGATCGTCCTCGGCCTCTTGGAGCAGATGGGAGACCTTCGGCGCCGGCGTCTCGAGTCGGTCGACGACGTCGCCCAGGATCGCTGCGGCCTCCTCGCGCGAGCTGGCGGCGAAGACCTGGCGGATGGCGGCGCCGACCATCTGCTGCTGAGATTTCTGGACGTGGCCGAGCATGTCCCTGAGGAAGTGGACGGTGCAGCGCTGCCACGGCACGCCCAGCACCTGGCCGATCGCGTTCTTCAGGCCGGTGTGCGCGTCAGACACGCACAGCTTCACTCCCGACAGGCCGCGTGCTCGCAGCGAGCGCAAAAAGTCGCGCCAGAAGGCTTCCGTCTCCGCCTCGCCCAGGTCGATGCCGATCACCTCGCGCCTGCCGGTCTCGTGCACCGCATAGGCGATCACCAGCGCCTTTTGGCGCACCCGCCCGGCTCCCTGACCCGCTCGATCTTTGCGTCCAGCCACAAGTAGGGATACCGCCCCTCCAGCGGTCGCTCGCGGAAGACCGTGACCTGCTCGTCCAGCGCCTGGCACATGCGACTGACCGCCGAGCGGCTCATGCCGCCGATGCCCAGCTGCTCCACCAAGCGCTCCACCTTCCTGGTCGACACGCCGTTGATGTACGCCTCCTGAACCACCGCCACCAACGCCTGCTCCGACCGCCGCCGCGGCTCCAAGAAGCTGGGCAGGTAGCTGCCCGTCCGTAGCCGGGGGATGGCCAGCTCGACCGTCCCCACCCGCGTGTCCCACTCCCGCTGCCGATACCCGTTGCGGTGCGTCTCCCGCTCCGGTGAGCGCTCATACCAGTCCGCGCCGGCCGCGGCAGACACCTCCGCCTCCATCACCTCGCGCAGCATCACCCGCACCGCCTCGCGCAACACGTCGGCGTGCTCCCCCACCAGCAGCTTGCTCGCCGCCGCCCGCACGGTCATGCTCTTGTCGTCGGCCATCGTGGTGCTCCTCTCGTCAGTGCTCCGCCAAGAACACCGACGATCCTACGAGCCCCCGATGGCCGACCCCGACCACCAGCGGCTTCTACACCACGCTACGGGACTCGACCATCCGGGCGCTAACTCCGTCGGTTGGGACCCCCAACACATCGAGGCCCCTTCATTGAACCGAGATGGCAGAGCGCGTGCTTGCTGAACCGACTGGTTGGGCCAAAGGCAGATGACCGCGCACCTCGACTCGACCAGGTCGCGTTCGACGCCGCGTCGCCGCGGCGCTCAGACACACACGGCTCGCGCACGACCCGACGCATCCCGAGCCGCGACACTGCCAGGGCAACGCGGGCACGATGGACGCGATTCTGGTTCGAAACGCCTAAGTGTTGCTCTGGACAGCTGTCAGCACCGAGGCGTCCGCTCCGCTAACGAGGACGACCTCGAACGTATACGCTGGTACCGACTCGCACTGTGACGCCGTCGAAGCGTCACCTGGCTGACTCAGCATCTCCGGGCAAACGGTGACGTTACTCGAAGGAGGCTGCAACGAGACGGCGTAGCAGGCGCCCCGATCCACCCCCGCGATCGAGCAGTCGGCGAGGCTGACGCTCTCAATCGCATCCGGATAGACCCCCTTTGCAGCCTGCTCGGCCTGCACGACGCTCGTCGGTGGGGTCGTGGTTGTGGGCGTAAGCACAATGCCGACCCCCGAGAGCTGGTTGGGGGAAACTCCTGGTAGCGTTCCGTCACGCGAGATGGTGATCCTCTTCGCCGCGGCCTCGGCGTTACGCGAGTGCCGAGTGACTATAAGCGTCGAGACACCTGCCCCCACCATGAGTACCAGCGCTAGAATGAACACTCGCCGCTTCATCAGCAACCACCATCCCATCCGTCCGCGGTTTGAGTATCGCCACCCGACGCAGCAGAGAACTTGTCCCACGAGGCAGGACCACTCGAGGGCCGATACCCGTATCCGCCTCCCGCGGTGTTTGCGAAGAAGGAATGTGCCGTCCCGCTGCTTTCCGTGGCAAGCCCGTTCGTCCAAGTCTGATGCGTCGACGTGTTGCCCTGGATCTGGTCTGCGTAGTTGTTTACCTCATTTGCCGCTTGGTCGTCCTGCGGAGTGAATGACCACGTACATTCGTCCAGGATCGAACCATCAATGATGAACTCCTTCCCGCCCGACACGTTCTTCACGTTGTAAGTATGTGTTGTGCCGGCTGTTTCGGTACTCCCTACTTCGAAGGTCGCGATAGCGTGCGTGTTGTCGTTGTAGCACTGCCCCAGGTTGCCACGTGTGCCGTCGTCAAACTTCGCTGGGCCGAGCTGACCCCAACATCCCAGGCTGCCGCAACCGGAGGCACTCGAGGCGAGCATGACCCACGAATATGAAGTGTTCACGTCCTTGTTGCTATCTCCCTCGGTATGAATGTACGGATCGGTGACGAAGATGTCCGCCTTGGCGTCGCCCATGTTGTTGCCATTGTCGAAGATCCAACCATGCGACCATGTCCCGCTCTGCGGAGTGCGCATTGGATTGCACGCCAGCGCCGCCGCGGGCGCCGCCACCCCAACGGTGGCAAGAACCAGCGCGAACCCGATGACTCTCGAAGAAAATCTCACGAACACCTCCGCTCGACGGCTTGCATGGCAGATTCGGATTCGTTGCCCATATCTCAGAACGCGAAGCGCGCCAAGAGTTGCCAAGCCACCGAGCGAGCCGCTGCGGCGACCGGCTTCCGGACGATACTCCGCTCGTTGTTCCCTTGTCAAGCTGTTCCTAGTCAAGACAACCGTCGCGAATCGATCTTCCCGAGCGCGAAGCTCGTCGGCTGCCGTCACCTGAGCGTCCGTTCCCGCGGATGACGAACCCCGCGATAGGCAGCACCCGACACGGGCGGGCCACCGGTGATGCTCCTTCTCTGCGTCGATGAATCGGCGCGTCCGCAAACCGCCCGTTCCGCATCGTCTCCGCCGCGGGGAAGACGGTCGTTTTGGCAGAAAGGGGGTATCCTGTTCGTCGTACCGACCACTACGTGTCGGCCCTCAGCGGTGACAGTAGAACCTGGTCTCAGCCCGGTCGCAGATCGGAGACAGCGCGCCGTTACGTGTGATCCGGAACCACACGGTCGTTGGGCTGAGGTTCCCCGCTGTGCTGGGGGACCAACGCACCGAGCCGTGGCTCCGTGTGCGACGACCACGCACCGCAGGTTGAGGAGGTAGTCAGCCCTGGCGAACGGCGCGATGTGACGGTGACGTACGACCTCTCGAACGTGAGCCGCCGACACGGTCACCCGTGCTTGGGTTCGAGCAGAGAGTCAAGTCTCGTGTTGTGGTGTAGATCGGGGATCGTCGGTCAGGTTGTGGTTAGCGTCCTCCTTTCGGGCCGACGGCGGCCAGCGCTCCGTGGGAGAGCTGGCTGGCCGGCGTCGGCGAGCGCGCAGCGCTCGTGGGTGTAGAGCGCGGCGAGGGATTCCTGGCTGAGGTAGCGCTTCTGGACGAGCCACTCGTCGCCCTGTTCGATCAACAGGCAGCCGGCCAGGCGGATCAGGCTTTGGTCGTTGGGGTAGATCCCGACCACGTCTGATCGGCGGGCGATCTCTCGGTTGACCCGCTCCAGCGGGTTTGTGGATCGCAACTTCGAGCGGTGGTCGGTGGGGAAGCTGAGGAATGCCAGCAGATCGTCCTCGGCCTCTTGGAGCAGCTGGGAGACCTTCGCCGCCGGCGTCTCGAGGCGGTCGACGACGTCGCCCAGGATCGCTGCGGCCTCCTCGCGCGAGCTGGCCGCGAAGACCTGGCGGATGGCGGCGCCGACCATCTGCTGCTGAGATTTCTGGACGTGGCCGAGCATGTCGCGCAGGAAGTGGACGGTGCAGCGCTGCCACGGCACGCCCAGCACCTGGCCGATCGCGTTCTTCAGGCCGGTGTGCGCGTCAGACACGCACAGCTTCACCCCCGACAGGCCGCGGGCTCGCAGCGAGCGCAAAAAGTCGCGCCAGAAGGCTTCCGTCTCCGCCTCGCCCAGGTCGATGCCGATCACCTCGCGCCTGCCGGTCTCGTGCACCGCATAGGCGATCACCAGCGCCTTTTGGCGCACCCGCCCGGCTCCCTGACCCGCTCGATCTTTGCGTCCAGCCACAAGTAGGGATACCGCCCCTCGAGCGGTCGCTCGCGGAAGACCGTGACCTGCTCGTCCAGCGCCTGGCACATGCGACTGACCGCCGAGCGGCTCATGCCGCCGATGCCCAGCTGCTCCACCAAGCGCTCCACCTTCCTGGTCGACACGCCGTTGATGTACGCCTCCTGAACCACCGCCACCAACGCCTGCTCCGACCGCCGCCGCGGCTCCAAGAAGGGGGGTGCGGCGTTGAGTGTGGATGATCCTCCTTCCGGGGGCGGTCTGGACGGCGGATGGCGCCTATGTTGTGAGGGTGATCGATCCGACTCCGAGCTGTGGTCTGCATCCGGGTGGGCGTGTGCGCCGGAACGGGTCGTATGGGAAGTGGAGGCAGTACGTGCGGTGGGAGTGCGTGCCTGACACGGGCGAGGCGCCCCATATGATCCGACCGGCGATGTCGCTGAAGCGGGTCGGGAAGATGGCGGAGCGCTGCTGCCCTGAGTGCGACAGGGGGTGGGCGGACACTGAGGGGATGCCGGCGGCCGAGCGGGCGCGGTTTACGCTGCGTGAGGTGGCCGGAGCGCTGGTGGAGGTGGCCCGTGGCGTGAGCTACCGGGAAGCGGCCGAGCACGCGCGGCTGCGGGCGGGGCACTACCATCGCTGCCACGGCGTGCGCCGCGCATCAAGCGACGGCCATAGCGTGCGGCGCTGGGTTGACCAGTACGCGCCGATCGTCGCTGCCGGGTCGCTGCCGCAGGAGTGGCCGCGCGTGCTGGTGGTCGATCACCTGCCGGTGCACGTCCGTGACTTCGACTCGCCCACGCCGAAGCCGTCGGGCAAGGTCGCCTTTCACGTGCTCGCCGCGTTGTCCTACGAGATCGACAGGCGGCCGACGCTTTGGCGGGTGTGGGCATCACGGTCGGTTGACCAGGTGGCTTGGGAGGCGTTCCTCGGTCAGCTGCCCGGCCAGCCGATCCACGTCATCTGCGACCGTCAGAGTGGGATGGTAAACGCCATCCGCCATCTGTGGCCGGAGACGCGTATCTACGCCTGCACCAGTCACCTGGTCACAAACGTCGAGACGATCCTCAAGAAGTACCGCCTGTACGACCGAACGACCCAGATCGTCAAGACGCTGCATCGAAGCACGTTCACCCAGCCCAAGGCGTATCTCGCGTTCCGCCAGGAAGCGGCCCGCCGGATCGCCACACCGCCGGCCGATGCTAAGCAGTCCGAGGGCCTCCGGAAGCTAGGCGGGTGGATCGCCGACAACGAGGCCCACATCGCGCAGAACCTCGCCGAGAAGCACTGGCCGGTCACGGTCGGCTCGCTCGAGCAGCCCCTTCGCCGGATCAAGAACTCGATCCACGACCGTCGCCACAGCCTCCGAAGCCTCGACCGGCTGCAGTCACTCCTGCTGCTCATGCAGCTGGAACAGATGGGCCTCGCCGACGAACGCGAATGGGCACGCCTGCTTCGCCAAGCGCACGAGGCCCGCGCCGCGGGCGCATCCACGGCCGATGGTCGTGCTTCCCTGCTTGGTTCGACGCGGGCGGCCGCCTGACATCTCAGCCGACTTGGCGACCGAGCAACGCCATTCGCTACGGCGTGCTCGTTGCCATCCCGGCAACCGTCCTTCTGTCGCTCGGCCTCATGGTTCACGGTCTGGCCGACGGCAACTCAAGGTGGTGGGCCGCCGCAGTCATCCTCATACCGGCCGCGTACGGCGCCTCATGGGGTCGGCGCTACGGGTGGCGCTCCTACATCGGTGTGCGCCAGAACGGCATCGCGGTTGGAAACGGTGGACGGGAGATCGTCATTCCCTGGGACGACGTCACAAGCGTCAGAGCCGGCTACTCCGGGATCGCAATCAACCGCACCAATGGGACGACCGTGACCGCGACCGCCGTTCAAAAGACCAACCTGGCGCGCTGGCTGGGTAGGACACACACCCGCGCCGACACCGTCGTCGCAACCTTGAAGTCGCACGCGCGTTCCCACGGCGTCGAACTCCCCTGAGCCCGGCCAGAGACTGCGACCGAGCACCACGCACTCGTCTCAGCGGAACCTGCAACGGTCATCCCGAACGCTCCTAGTACGCCCTCCCATCCACACTCAACGCCGCACCCCCCCAAGAAGCTGGGCAGGTAGCTGCCCGTCCGTAGCCGGGGGATGGCCAGCTCGACCGTCCCCACCCGCGTGTCCCACTCCCGCTGCCGATACCCGTTGCGGTGCGTCTCCCGCTCCGGTGAGCGCTCATACCAGTCCGCGCCGGCCGCGGCAGACACCTCCGCCTCCATCACCTCGCGCAGCATCACCCGCACCGCCTCGCGCAACACGTCGGCGTGCTCCCCCACCAGCAGCTTGCTCGCCGCCGCCCGCACGGTCATGCTCTTGTCGTCGGCCATCGTGGTGCTCCTCTCGTCAGTGCTCCGCCAAGAACACCGACGATCCTACGAGCCCCCGATGGCCGACCCCGACCACCAGCGGCTTCTACACCACGCTACGGGACTCGACCATCCCGCTTAGTGTCCCGGCATGTGGTGTACGAGCGGGTTTCCGTCGCAGCGCAGCGCTCCTTGTGAGAGCTGGCGGAGCTGCGGCGGGCGGCCCGTAGGGCCGCTGGCGCGTAGTGGCCATCGGGGTCATCCTCTTCATGTCCTGCAAGACGTTGAAGAAGGAGGAGCCCCGATGGCCGATGTCACGATGCCTGGGATGGACGTGATCCGCAAGCAGTTGGAGGCGGGTGACGGCGATCTGTTGCGTGAGCTGGTCAGCGGCGTCGTGCACGCCCTGATGAGCGCTGAAGCCGATGCTTTTTGCGGCGCCGAGTATGGCGAGCGCAGTCCCGATCGGGTGAACAGCCGAAACGGGTATCGCGAGCGGCGCTGGGACACACGAGTGGGCACGATCCCGCTTCTGATCCCGAAGCTGCGCGAGGGCAGCTACTACCCGCATTGGCTGTTGGAGCCGCGGACACGCTCAGAGCGAGCGCTCGTTTCCGTGGTCGCCGACCTGTATCTGGCCGGCGTATCCACCCGCCGCGTCGACAAGGTCGTGCGCCAGCTCGGCATCCAGGGCATCTCAAAGAGCCAGGTCAGCCGCCTCGCCTCGGAGTTGGACGAGCTGGTGGAGGGCTTCCGCACCCGCCCCTTGGACGCCGGCCCCTACCCGTACCTGATGCTGGACGCGTTGGTCGTCAAGGTCAGAGAGGGTGGGCGGATCTGCAACACGTGCGTGTGTCACGCCACCGCCGTGAACGCCGAGGGCGTCCGCGAGAGCCTCGGCCTGGACATCGTCACCAGCGAGGATGGCGCGGCCTGGCTCGGCTTCCTGCGTGGCCTGGTCGCCCGCGGCCTCTCAGGCGTGCAGCTGGTCACGAGTGACTCGCACCCCGGCCTGGTCGACGCGATCCGCTCAACACTGCCCGGCGCGTCGTGGCAACGGTGTCGCACCCACTTCATGCGCAACCTCCTGACCCGCGTGCCCAAGCAGGCCCAGCCCGCCGTCGCGACACTGGTGCGATCGATCTACGCCCAGCCCGACCACGATCAGGTCGACGAGCAGTACCACCGGGTGATCGCCCAACTCCAGGAGCGCTTCCCCGCCGCCGCCGCGCTGCTCGACCAGGCCCAACCGGACCTGCTCAGCTTCGCCGCCTACCCCAAACCCGTGTGGCGCCAAATCTGGAGCACAAACCCGCTGGAACGGCTCAACAAGGAGATCCGCCGCCGCACCGACGTCGTCTCCATCTTCCCTGACCGCGCCTCCGTCATCCGCCTGGTAGGCGCCGTCCTCGCCGAGCAACACGACGAGTGGCTCACCGCAGAACGCCGCTACCTCTCCCTCGACGTCATCACCGCCACCCGCCGCCTCGTAGAACCCCACACACCGGAGGTCGTCGACGTCATAGCCGCATAACCATCACACGAGGATGACCCGATCCTCATACACCACTTGACGGGACGCGGCCCGATCCCGCGACGTCGGGTGGTGATCGGAGGGCAGCTGGATGGTCGTCGGCTGAAGGTTGAGATCGGCGACGTGTGCAACCCGCCCCCGGCCCTGGCTCGTTCAGCGGGAAGGATCGAGGCTTTCGTGTTCGAGTAGGGGCGTGGGCGGGGCGAGATCGACGAGGCCGAGTACCGCCGCCGACTGACGACCCTGCGAGAGCCGTGACGGCGGGCGGGGAGACGCGCTCGGCCGTGTCCCGGCTCGTCGCACGCGGCCGAGCTGCCGGACGCCGCCGTCATTCCTGTTCCCTAACCGCCGTCATTCCTGGTCCCTAACCGCCGTCATCCCGGTTCCCGGAGGCGGCGCCGGAGCAGTCGAGATCTTGCTCACGCCCGACCGCGGCCCCGGCTATCAGTACCGTGACGCACCGAGTTGGCCGGGCCAGCCCTCCTCCGTGACCTTCGCGATCGGGCCGGGCCGTACCGCCGGCTGATCCGTTCGTCGTCGTGCCTCGTGGGCCGAGGACGACCACGGTGGCTCCTGCGCGTAGGCTGTGGGGCCGTGCAGATCTCAAACCGTTCACGTATCAGGTTCGGCGAGTTCGCCACTGGCTGCTCAGTGTTGCGGCAGATCCACAATGTGTTCCAGTCCGAGGACTTCACGCACGCCGAGCCCTGGGACAGCTTCGACGCCGGCGAGAGGCGGAGTCTCGTTGCCGCCTACCACGCGAACGTCGACTTCTCCAACGCGAACGACGTGGTGCGCCTCGCCCGTGTCTACGCCGACGCCATCAACACCTGGGGGCGCGCGACGCCGACCGGCGACCTCGCCCCCGCAGCTCTGCAGGTCATCCGCGCGCTGCAACTCGACGGGGTACCGATCTCTGACGACGGGCGCCTCTCGATCGCACCCGCCGCGTCCGGCCTCGTGATCGCCGACCTTCGTCTGCTCGCCGAGCCTCGCGTGGTCGAACAGCATCTCGAGCGTATGTCCGCGAACGTCGTCGGCGATCCACCTGCCGCGATCGCGGCCGCCAAGGAGCTCGTCGAGTCGGTGTGCAAGTTCGTGCTCGACGACTACGCCGTCGACTACACCACCGCCGACGACCTTCCCGCCCTCTACAAGAAGACCGCCAACGTCCTGCGACTGAACCGCGAAGCGGTACCCGACAGTGCCAAGGGCAGCGCCGCGGCGCAGCGCGTGCTGCAGAACCTCTCGACTACCGTCCAGTCGCTCGCCGAGTTTCGCAACGAGCTCGGTCTCGGACACGGCAAGACGCAACCGACACCCGCCCTCAGCCGCCACGCGCGGCTCTCCGTCAACGCCAGCCGAACCGTCGCCGAGTTCCTCCTCGAGACCTGGCACGCCCGACGCGACGAGGAGCCTGGCGCCCGTCCTGCATCCGCGTCCTAACGCCTCTGTCTGACCGGCACCGGCAAACGACTTCAGTCCGACGACCTGCCGATTAGACTGCTCCGGCGGCGATCGTGGGGTAAAAACTGCTGGGCGGTGGGGTACCGCGTCTCAGACGCACGTCGGCAGATGGCTCTGGAAGCGGTCATCCGTATTTCGCAGGACTCCACTAGGCCGTCTCATCGGCGACGTGATTTGCCGTGCGGACCACGTGGCGTATGACCTCATCGAGGATCGGCGCGTGGGTGCCGGCGTCTCTCATCTCGACGCCGAGATCTGCAGCCTCTCCTCCGGCGCGCGCGGAGAGGCTGTGCACTCGCCGGACAACCTGGGCAACGCCGAGCTGCGCGTCCCGCGCGAACGCCTCCCAGTGGCGACGACGGAGGTTCTCGGGCCGTTGCACTCCTCCGACACGCATTGCCAGGTGCTGGCTGAGGTCTGGATAGACCCGTGTGCAGACGAGGTCGTAGAGCGGTGCGATCGCCGGTCCCGGAGCGCCCGGCGGGTAGAGCAGCGAGTAGTTCTTGCCGTGGGCGTCCATGTTGCCGATCACCACGTTGTAGGCGATCGCGTCGACGAACTCGAGCAGGCTCGGTGCGAAGGGCCGACCGGCGCGCCGGATCAGCTCGACGCAGTCGGTGACGCCAGGCCCGCCCTCGGTCTCGTACTTGAGGCGCGGCGAGATGCCCAGAGCCTGACAGAAGTCTTCCTGATGCAGGCGCCGTGGGAGCCCATCGGCTCCCGCCTGTTCGCGGTCGTAGCGGCTGACGAGGAGGTACGTGAGGTCGCCCGCCGTGCCGATGGACGCCGACGCCGCGCGAAGACCCAGCCGCGCCGCCAGCCGGAGGCAGAACGCTTCGTTGTGGACGGTGTCGTCGAGGCCCCGGATCGCTGCTTTGAGGATATGAGAGCTGGGGGCGGAGCCGAGCGGCACTCCGACTCGCTCATCACGCACGACGACGGGGAGCTTGTCCTGAGCGCCCGCGAGGGACAGCCGGATCTGCCCCGACTCGTCGAACAGGAACGGGTGGGTGGGCAGTTCGCGGATCGCCTGCGCCAGGCCGGTGTCGTCGAACCACCTGTACTCGTCGCGTGGGGGCGACGGGCTCTCACCCACGGGGAGGAGGGTGACGGCGCCTGCACAGTCTCCGCCGAGGGCAACGAGGAGCTCGAAGTCGTTGTCGGCTGACACTCCGAGCCTGCGTGCGACGGCACCACGAACGCGCTCCTCGGGCAGCAGGCCGGCGAAGAACGGTCGGCAGGTGCGATCCGGAGCCGGATCCGATCCAAGTGGGAGCGATTGCGCGAGCGGAAAGCGGTTCGCGGCCGCGAGCCAGTCCGCGTCGTACGTGAACGTGAGCGTCGCATCGGCGGACTTCTCCAGCAGGCCGACGACCCGCGATTCCGCGTAGACCCTAAGCGCCTCGACGTCAGTCACGGGACACGTCGCCGTCGGCAGGCCCCGGGGCGGCGAGCGTGATCTCGAGCCCCAGGGCGGCAAGCACCCGGAAGAGCGGGTCGAGCCGTGTCGTGCGTTTGCCGGACTCCAGATCGATGATGAACCGGCGGCCGGTGCCGGCTGTCAGAGCGAGATCCTCCTGCCTCAAGCCCAGGGCCTGACGCCGGCGACGGATAGCGTCGCCGAGTTCGTCCGGTGTGTGGAGCGTCGAGTCGCCCATGTTCCCGATCGGGAACATTACAGGAAGGAGGCAGGCTTTGACGTGGAATGTTCCCGATCGGGAACATCTCCGCCGTGACCAGGCATCGCACTAATGATGTTCCCGATCGGGAACATTCCACCGGCAACACGCGACCGCCGCGGATCCTGGCGAAGCGGCGCCTGGGTGACCGCATCCAGGCGGTGATCTTCGCGTACGAGACAGGCGTCACCCGCGCGGGCCCGTGACGCGCGTCGCGTTGTAGGCTTGGCCCGTTCCGCGATGCCCGATCTTCCCCTGACCGGAGGCTGCCTGTGCGGCGGCGTGCGCTTCGAGCTCGACGCGCCGCTCGTCCACGCCACCTACTGCCACTGCACCCGCTGCCAGCGCCGCACCGGCACCGGCGCATCGGCGCAGGGGCGGATCGTGCCCGGCTCGCTTCGCGTCGTCCGGGGCGAGGAGCTCGTGCGCGGCTACCGGCCGCCGGACGGGTTCGCGAAGATGTTTTGCCGCAACTGCGGCTCGGCGCTCTGGAGCCAGAGCCTGGACGACCCCGAGGTGATGAGCGTGCGCCTCGGCGCGTTCGACTCCGACCCCGGCATCCGGCCGGCACTGCGCCAGTTCGTCGCATACGCCGCGGCGTGGGAGGCGATCCCCGACGACGGCCTGCCCCGCCACCCCGAGCGGCCGCCGGGCTGATCACGCCGACTTTGCGGTAAACCTGTTTGGGGTATACTGCATTGCGGTTCTCGCAAATGACTCTGACGGGGGACTCACACGCCCTGCCGTTGCGGCTAGATGAGAGGGCCTTTACTCCCTCTCCCCCCGGTGAGGTGCCACATGGATTCCCCTGCTCCTGGTGTCGCCCGAAACCCCGTTGACGAGCGCTTCTTCCATGAATGGGTCGCGTTCGGCATGCTCGAGCTGGCCGTGTACCTGACGCGGCACGCCCAGTTCGCGGCCTACTGCATCGAGCGCGACCTGCGCCGGACGACCCGCCGCCGCGCCGCCTGAGACGTCCCGAACTAGAGCTTGCGCGCCCGCACAGCGGTGCCGTACGCGCAGATCTCGGTCCACGTCCCGCCCATCTCGGACGTGTCGAAGCGCATCGCCAGGATGGCGTTGCCGCCGCGCGCCTCGGCCTCCTCGGTCATGCGCTGGACGACCTGCTCGCGGCTGTCCACGAGCGCCTTCGTCATCCCGCGCAGCTCGCCGCCGAGGATCGACTTGAGTCCGGCGCCGATCTGGGAGCCGACGTTGCGCGAGCGCACGGTGAGGCCGAAGACCTCGCCGAGCACCTCCTCGATCGCATAGCCGGGCAGGTCGTTCGTCGTCGTGATGATCATGCCGCGAGACTCTACCCCTCGGAAGCGCCGCCCGGGGGATCTCGTCGCCGCCGGTCGCGCCGATGATGTGAGCATGCGACGCATCGCCACGTGCCTGCTCGCGGCGCTCTGCCTGCTCGCCGCCGCGGGCGGATCGGCCGTCGCCCGCGCGGTTCCGCTTCCGTCACCGGTTGCGTGTCCGGGCTGCTGGGAGCCGGCGCAGACGACGAGCTGGCAGTGGCAGCTCGGCGGCACCGTCGACACGAAGGTCCGCGCGCAGATGTACGACATCGACATGTTCGAGGCGACGCCCGCGCTCGTCGCCCGTCTCCACCGCCTCCACCGCGATGTGGTCTGCTACATCGACGCCGGCGGGTGGGAGCGATGGCGGCCCGACGCAGGCCGCTTCCCGAAGGCCGCCATCGGACGGCCGATGCAGGGCTGGCAGGGTGAGCGCTGGCTCGACATCCGCAACCGCGGCGTGCGCCGCGAGCTCGCGTGGCGCATCGGCCGCTGCGCGGCCAAGGGCTTCGACGGGGTCGAGTTCGACAACGTCGCCGGCTACCAGGCGCCGACCGGCTTTCACCTGACGGCCGCCGATCAGCTGGGCTTCAATGTCTGGCTCGCGAACCACGCCCACCGCGCCGGCCTGGCCGTCGCGCTCAAGAACGACCCCGACCAGGTGCGCACGCTCGAGCCCTACTTCGACATGGAGCTCGACGAGCAGTGCTTCCAGTACTCCGAGTGCGGGCAGCTGCGGCCGTTCATCGCCGCCGGCAAACCGGTGTTCGAGGTCGAGTACGGCCGGCTGGCGCGATCGGGATCGTTCTGCGCCGGCGCGAACGCGCTCGGCTTCGAGTCGCTGCGCAAGCACCTCGGCCTTGGGCCCTGGCGCATCGCCTGCCGTTAGTCTCCGCCGCGTGGCCGATGCGCCCGCCATCGCCGTCGCCGACCTCCACGTGACGCGCGGGGACTCCGAGGTGCTGCGCGGGATCTCGCTCGAGGTGCCCGCCGGCGCCGTCACCGGGCTGCTCGGCCCGAGCGGCTGCGGCAAGTCGACGCTCATGCGCGCGATCGTCGGCGTCCAGGTGGTGGCGTCGGGGCGGGTGACCGTCCTCGGCGAGCCGGCCGGCTCGCGTCCCCTGCGCTCGAAGGTCGGCTACGTCACCCAGGCGCCGTCGGTGTACGGCGATCTCTCGGTGCGCGAGAACCTGCGCTTCTTCGCCCGTGTGCTTGGTGCACCGCCCGAGCGGGTGGACGCGGTCATCGCAACGGTCGGCCTGGGCGGATTTGCCGACCGGGTCGTCGACCGCCTCTCGGGGGGCCAGCGGGCGCGGGTGTCGCTCGCGACGGCGCTCCTGAATGCGCCGCCGCTGCTCGTGCTCGACGAGCCCACCGTCGGCCTCGACCCGGTGCTGCGACGCGACCTGTGGGCGATGTTCGGCGACCTCGCCGCCGCCGGCACCACCCTGCTCGTGTCGAGCCACGTGATGGACGAGGCGGGAAACTGCGACCGCCTGCTCCTCATGCGCGACGGCCGCATCCTCGCGTCGGCGACGCCGCAGGAGCTGCGTCGCGACACGGGCGAGGACGACCTGGGCGAGGCGTTCCTGCGCATGATCGAACGGGCCGAGGCTGCGGCGTGAACCCGCGGATCGTCGCCGCCACGACCGCCCGTGTCCTGCTCCAGCTGCGCCGCGACCCGCGCACGATCGCCCTGCTGCTCGTCGTTCCCTGCCTGCTCGAGGTGCTCCTGCGCTACGTGCTCGACGGTCAGCCGGAGGCATTCAACCGCATCGGCGGCCCCCTGCTCGGCATCTTCCCGTTCATCAGCATGTTCCTGGTCACGGCGATCACCATGCTGCGCGAGCGCACCACCGGGACGCTCGAGCGGCTCATGTCGATGCCGCTTGCGAAGATCGATCTGCTGGCCGGGTACGGGATCGCATTCGGCGGCGTCGCGGCCGTGCAGGCCGCGCTCACCTCGGTCGTCGCCTTCGGCGTGCTCGACCTGCACGTCGCGGGCCGCGAGCTCGCGGTCGCCGCCCTCGCGATCGCAAACGCCGTGCTCGGCATGTCGCTCGGCCTGTTCGTGAGCGCGTTCGCGCAGACCGAGTTCCAGGCGGTGCAGTTCCTGCCGGCAACGGTGTTCCCGCAGCTGCTCCTGTGCGGGCTGCTCGTCCCGCGCGGCAACATGTCGTGGTTCCTGCAGGACATCTCGGACGTGCTCCCTCTGACGTATGCCTACGACGGCCTCGACCGCGTCACCCGCCTCGGCGGCTTCGACGCGACCACTGTCCGCGACCTCCTGATCGTCGTCGCCGTAACGCTGCTCGCACTCGCCCTCGGAGCGACGACGCTGCGCCGCCGCACGGCCTAGGGAATGGGGTCAGACCCCGAACGTCGGCGGAGACGAAGTTGTGACGCTTCCGGCCCAACTGTGGAGAATGGGGACTGTCCCCGCTTCGGCGGGGACAGTCCCCGGTTCTCGCGTAGTCAGGCCGGGATCAGCAGCACGCGGCCCTGGACGCCGTGCCCCTCGAGCAGGCGGTGGGCCTCGGTGGCGTCGGCGAGCGGCAGCTGGGTGAGCTCGGGCACGGCCAGCTCGTCGACCGCAAGCAGGGTGCAGATGGTCGTCATCGCGTCGCGCAGCGCCGGCCCGTCGAGCGACTCGGAGCCGTAGCCTGTGACGGTCGTCGGCAGCAGCAGCGCGTCGGCGTCAAGCGCAACCTGCGGCCCGGCCACCGACCCCACCGAGCACAGCCCGCCGCCGGATCGAAGCGCCGCGACGCAGGGCGCGAAGAGCGGCCCGCCGACGGTGTCGAGCACGCGGTCGACGCTGCGCGGCCCGAGCGCCTCGGCCAGATCGGCCTCGCTCGTCACGATCACCTCGCCGGCGCCGAGGGAGCGCACGTAATCCGCGCGCTCCGGCCGCGACACCACCGCTACCACCTCGGCCGCGTCGAGCGCGCGGCAGAGGGCGAGAGCCGCCGAGCCCACGCCGCCGGACGCGCCGGTGACGACGACTCGCGTCCCGGCGATCGGGCCGAGCCGGCGCAGACCCTCATACGCCGTGACGCCCGCGAGCCCGACCGCGGCCACCGCCAGCGGGTCGACGTCGGCGGGGACGAACGCCACCGCGTCCGCGGCCACCGTGACGTGCTCGGCATAGCCGCCCGGCCGTTCGGCGCGGACGCCGCCGAGGCCCTGCATCATCGTGACGACGTTCGCGCCGATCGTGCTCGCGTCGACCTCGCTCCCCGCCTCGACCACCGTGCCGACGGCCTCGAGGCCGGGGACGTACGGGAACGGGTCGGAGCCGCGCACCGGCCAGTTGCCCACACGGATCTCGAGATCGGAGTGGTTCACAGCCGCCGCAAAGACGCGCATGCGCACCTCGTCGGGGCCGACGGCGGGCAGGTCGACGTGCTCGAGCCGGAGCACATCCGGCGAGCCGTACTCGCGCATGACGATCGCGCCGCTTCGCACGAGCGTCAGGCTACCGCGTCGCCGATCGGCGAGACGTAGTTCGGGCGCACGTACGCGGGCTCGAACCCGGCGCGCAGCAGGTTGCGATAGGAGTGCGCCGGGCGGCCCTCGGCGTGCTCGCCCGTCTCGGTGACGATGACGGTCGCACCGGCCGCGCGCGCCTCGCCGATGCGGGCGGCCATCAGCACCGACTGGCCGCCCCGGCGGCGAAACTCGGGCAGCGTCGTCGCCTGGCCGAGCCATGCGTGCTCGCCGTGCACGAACACCGCCGCCCCGGCCACCGGGACGTCGCCGGCGTAGGCCAGGTAGCAGCCCCAGCCCGGGCGGCCCGGGAGCCACCCGAGCATCGCCGCAGCCTCGGGGACGAGGCCGAAGCCGGCGGCGAGCACCGCGACGTACTGCTCCGAGCGCTCGCTCCCGATCCGCTCGACCCGCAGGTCGCTCACCGGCTCGAACGGGACGGCGGCCGGCCGCTGGAACTTGACCCAGGCGTAGCCGGGCTCGTAGCCGCGATCGCGCAGCATGGCGGCGACGTCGGGCTGCGCGCACGGCGCGACCGCGATCGTATGGCGCACCGCGCCGTAGGTGTCGGCGATCCAGTCGAGCTCGGTCTCGGTCGCGGGGGCCGCGACCCCGAGACCGAGCACGCGGTTGATGTAGATCTCGTCGATGTCGGCGCGCAGCGCACACACGACGCCGCCCGTCCGCTGCGCGTCAGGCCCGAACGCATCGGCGACGGCCTCGGCCTCGACCGTCTCGAGGCCGATCGGGTCGGCGGTCACGGCGAGCGCGGCTGGAGCGCCGGCATATAGCCCTCGTGCTCGAGCCAGTGGCCGCCGTCGATCGTCAGGTTCTCGCCGGTGATGTACGCCGCCTGCGGCGCGCAGAGCGCCGTCGCCCACCAGGCGATCTCCTCGACGGTCGCCAGGCGCCCCGCCGGCACCGACGCCGCCACCCGCGCCTCATCCTCGGGCGTGGGCCAGAGCGCGGCGCCCGCGCCCTCGGTCGCCGTGGGGCCGGGACAGATGGTGTTGACGCGGATCCGGTGCGGCGCCCACTCGACGGCCAGCGTGCGCGTCATCGCGAGCAGGCCCGCCTTGGCCGCGGCCGAGTGCACCGTCCCCGGCCCGCCCGTCCACGCGTAGCTTGCGATCACGCTCAGGATCGCGCCGCCGTCACCCTGGGCGATCATCTGCCTGCCGGCGGCGCGGGCGCACAAAAAGCCACCGTCGAGCACGATCGACGTCACCGCCCGCCAGCCGTTCGGCGACAGGTCCTCGGCCCGCACCACGAAGTTGCCGGCGGCGTCGTTCACGAGCACGTCCAGGCGGCCGAACCGCTCGACCGCCGCCGCGACGAGGGCGTCCACCTGCTCGGGCACGCGCACGTCGGTCGGCTGCGCGGCGGCCCGTCCTCCGCCCGCCTCGATCACCGCGACGGTCTCGGCCAGCGGCTCGGGACGGCGCCCGGCGACCACGACCGCGGCGCCCAGACGCGCGAACTCGACCGCCATCGCGCGGCCCATGCCGCTGCCCCCGCCGGTGACGACGGCCACCTGGCCGTCGAAGCTGCCATCAACGAGCATCGGACGCTCCTTTCTCGCGCGCGATCACCCGCGCGTCCAGCGCGACCGCTCCGGACGGCGTGACGAGCAGGGGGTTGATCTCGATCTCGGCCACGTCGGGCCGCGCCGCCGCCAGGTGCGACAGCCTCGCGGCCACCTCGGCCGCGGCGGCGATGTCGAGGGCCGGCCGGCCGCGGCTGCCCAGCAGGAGCGGCGCCCCGCGCAGCGAGCGGAGCAGCCGCTCGGCGGCCGCCTGGTCGACGGGGGCGAGATCGACAGCCACGTCGGCGAACACCTCGGCGTGGATCCCGCCCAGCCCGACCAGCGCGACCGGGCCGAAGCGCGGGTCGCGACGCGCGCCGACGATCAGCTCGACGCCGTCGTGGATCGGCGCCATCCGCTCGACCGAGAGCTCGGCCGGCGCGAGCCGCGCCATCAGCCCCTCGAGGGCCGCATGCAGCGCTGCGGCATCGGCGATCCCCACGATCACGCCGCCGTCATCCGACTTGTGCAGCGCATCGACCGCCTTGACGACGACCGGGTAGCCGAGCTGCGCGGCGGCCGCCTCGGCCTCGGCGGCGGTGCGCACCCGCACGGCGCGAACGAACGCCACTCCGGCGGCCGCGAGCAGCGCACGGCTGCCGAAGTAGCCGGCCCCGATCGGCGTCGTCTCGCGCGGCGGAAGCGCCGGGGCGCCCGGAGCCTCCGGCCGCGCCCGCAGGCCCGCGAGCGCGCCCGTGGCGGCCTCGATGCTCGGGTAGACCGGCACGCGACCGGCCCGAAGCGCCAGGGCGGTCGGGGTGTCCGGGTACATCGATTGCGCAACCATCGGCCGGCCGCTGTCTGCCACCGCGGCGGCGATCGCCTGCGCCACGCCGACCTCGGTGTCGGCGAACTCCTCGGAGTACTGGCTGTAGCCGCCGAAATAGCCCGTGAGGAGCACGCCGTCGACCTCGTCCGACTCGAGCAGCGTGCGCGTGACCTTCGCGTACGACATGAAGTCCTGCTCGCCGCCGCCGGCGAGGTCGACAGGGTTGCGGGTCGCGGCGGTGTGCGGCAGCTGGCCGGCGAGCACCGCCGAGAGCTCGTCCGAGAGCCGCGGCAGCTCGAGCCCGGCGGCGGTGGCGACGTCGCAGGCGATCGCTCCGTGCCCGCCGCCGTCGCCGACAACCGCGATGCGGGCGCCCCGAAGCGGCCGCGCCCGCACGAGCGCCTGCACGAGGTCGACCATCTGGTGCGGCGTGTGGACGAGGTGGACGCCGGCCGCCCTGGCGGCGGCCGCCACCACGGCCGAGCTCGTGACGAGCGCCCCGGTGTGCGACCGGGCGGCGCGCGCGCTCGCCTCGCTCGCGCCGACGGTGAGAAGCACGATCGGCTTCCCGGCGGCGGCGGCCGCGTCGACGAAGGCGCGCCCGTCGCGGAAGTCCTCGGCGTAGACGGCGATCACCTCGGTCGCATCGTGCGCGGCAAAGTCGGCGGCGAGCTCGGCCAGATCGACGTCGGCCTGGTTTCCGATCGACGCGAAGCGGGAGAATCCGAGCTCCACCGCCCGCGCCAGGATGCCGAGCTCGAGGGCGAGGTTGCCGCTCTGCGAGATCAGCCCGATCGATCCCTCCGGGAACTCGTTCGAGGCGATCCCGAGCTCGGAGCTCGCATCGAACACGCCCAGGCAGTTCGGCCCGAGCAGCACCGCGCCGGCGCCGCGTACGCGCGCGACGAGCGCCCGCTCGCGCGCCTCCGCCTTGGGGCCCAGCTCGCCCAGGCCGGCCGTGATGCCGATCAGCGCCCGGGCGCCGGCGGCCAGCGCGTCGTCGACCGTCTGCTCGAACGCGGCCGCCGGGACGGCGACGACCACGAGCTCGGGCGGGCTCGGAAGCTCGCCGAGCGACCGGTATGCGGTGCGTCCGAGCACGCTGCCGCCGTTTCGGTTCACGAGGTAGACCGGCCGGCGGTGCTCGCCCCTAAGCGCCCCGCGGCCGAGCCAGTTGCCCCACTTGGCCGGGTCGTCGGAGGCGCCGACGATCGCGACGGAAGTCGGGTCGAAGAGCGGGCGCAGGTCTCGGGTCATGGCGGCGTATGGTGTCACGCAGCGTGAATAAACAGGGCCAGGCCCGATTTATTCACCGCTCCAGGATGGCCCGCGCCGCGGCCCGGCCCGTGCGCACCGCGCCCTCCATGAAGCCGGCCACCCAGTGGTCGGAGCCGGCGACGTAGAACGGCGGCTCGTGCGTGCCGTGCAGCGGCCCGACCGCCATGACGTCGCCGGGCGCCCACTGGGTCACGTAGCCGAGCGTGAACGGATCGACGCCCCAGTCGCGCTGCAGGTAGGCGACCGGGTCGGCGGCGCCCGCGCCGTAGATGCGCACGAGCGCCTCGACCACCTCGGCGCGCCGCACCTCGTCGGCGGTCGAGAGGTGGTGCAGCAGCCGTTCGGGCGGCACCAGGATCGAGAGCACCCCCTCGCCCTGCGGCCAGGTCGAGCCGAACAGGTTCTCGCTCTCGCACAGCCCGTTTCGGCCCAGCGCCTGCCAGAACGACGACTCGTAGGCGACGACGACCTTACCCGCGCGGGCGTGGCGCTGGCGGCGCAGGGATGCCAGCCGCTGCGGCGAGAGCCCCTCGAGCGCGATGTCGCGCAGCGGCCCGACGGGCATCGCGCACACCACGGCGTCGGCGGTCAGGCGCGTGCCGTCGGCCAGGCCGACCTCGGCGCGGCCGTCGACGGCGATCCGGCGCACGGGCGCCCCCAGCCGCAGGCGGTCGCCGAGCTCCGCCGCCATCCGCAGTGCGACCGTGGCCGAGCCCTCGACCACGGTCTGGCTCTCCCAGACGTCCAGGTCGTAGTCGCCGAGCGATCCGGCCGCCGCATCCATGCGCAGCGCCGAGAGCATCGAGACGCGCTCGCCGGAGCCGCCCGCAGCGCTCAGCGCCGCCACCTCGCGCGCCCGGATCACGGCGGGGGTCGCACCCACCTCACGCAGCCAGCCGTTCAGCGAGAGCCGGTCGAGCCGCGCGGCGTCGGGATGGCTCCACGGGTCGTCGGCATCGACCGTGCGCGAGAGCTCGGCGAAGAGCGCGGCCACACGCGCGCCGTCGGCGCGATCGGCGTCGGTCATCCAGGGGATGTCGTCGCCGCACCAGAGCCCGTCCACGAGATCGAACGTGATCTCGCCCGGGTCGGCGACGTAGCTCGGGCGAAGCTCCAGGCCGAGCTCGGCCGCGAGGTCGAGATAGGCCGTGTGGAAGTCACCCACGAGCTCGCCGCCCATCTGGACGCGACGGCCGTCGGCGATCTCGACCTGCTCGACGCGGCCGCCGGGCCGGTCGCGGGCCTCGACGACGATGACGTCGCAGCCGCCGTTTCGCAGGTCGCGCGCGGCCGCAAGACCGGCCAGGCCGGCCCCCACCACCAGGACGTCCGTCACCTGGCGTCGGGCCCGTGGATGCGGAGCAGGAGCGCATGGACGCGGTCGCGCTCGGCGTCGATCACCGGCTCCTCGCCCGCCACGGTCAGCGCCAGCAGGTGATGGTTCCAGAGCACGTCGACGACGTGGCCCGCGAGTGCGTCGGCCCCGATCCGATCGACATAGCGCTCGAGCAGCGCGCGGCGAGCGCCGAGGTAGGCCAGCCAGTCGGCGTAGCCGCCGTCCAGGATGATCCGCTCGACCGCGGCGGCTTCGGCGGCCTCGTCGCCGCCCGGCTCCTCGAGCGCGGCCCGAAGCGCGGCCACCGCGGCGGGCAGCTGCGACTCGCCCTCGGGCGTCAGGAAGAGCCAGCGGTCGCGCGGGTCATCGTCGGATGCGAGCGTTGCGAGTCGGGCGGCGGCGTTGACGGTCATCCAGTCGGCAGGGTATCCTGACTGATCAGTCAGTCAAGGTCTCACCCAGCATGACCGACCCTACCGCCAACCGCAAGCACCTGATCCTCGACGCCGCCTGCCGCGCGATCGCCAGCACCGGCGCCGCCGCGGTGCGCGTCTCGGACGTGGCCCGCGAGGCCGGCGTGTCGACCGCGCTCGTGCACTACTACTTCCCCTCCCGCGCCGACGTGATCCTGCAGGCGTTCCTGCACGTCGACGACCGCGCCGACGCCTTCGCCGAGGAGCAGCTGGCCAAGCTCGCGAACGGGCGCGACCGCGCCGAGCGGCTGATCCTGACGTGGGCCGGCGACGATCCGGCGATCCGCACGAACTGGGCCGTCTGGAACGAGATGTGGCAGTACGCGGCCCACAACGAAGCCGCGCGCGCAATGGTGGCCGACTCGCACCAGCGCTGGCTCGAGCAGGTGACCGGGCTGATCGTCGAGGGGACGGCCGACGGCTCGATCCCCGCGACCGTCGACGTCGACGGCGCGGCGCGGCGCCTGGTGGCATGCGTGGACGACTGGGGCCGCGAGACGCTGATAGGGATGCGCACGCCGGCCGGGATGCGAGCGGCGCTCGCCGCCGCGACGGCGCACGAGCTCGGGCCCGTGCGCCGGGCGCGGGGGAGGGCGGCATGAGCGCCGAGCCACCTCGCACCCTGCCGGCGTGGGCGTACCGAAGCCCCGAGTTCTTCCAGGCCGAGCGGCGCGAGATCTTCGCCCGAAGCTGGCTGCTCGTCGGCCACGTGAGCCAGCTGCGCGAGCCCGGCGACTACGTCTCGATGACGATCGCGGGCGAGCCGATCGCCGTCGTGCGCGGCAAGGACGGCGAGCTGCGGGCGTTCTCGAACGTCTGCCGGCACCGGGCGGCGCGCGTGCTCGACGGGTCCGGGAACTGCGGCAAGGCGATGCGCTGCCCCTATCACGGCTGGACATACGGCCTGGACGGCAGCCTGCTGGCGATCCCCGAGAAGACCGGATTCGCCGGCTTCGACAAGGACGCAAACGGCCTGTGGCCGCTGTCCTGCGGCGTCGCCGCCGGCTTCGTGTTCGCGAGCCTGCACCCCGATCCGGAGCCGCTGAGCGACTATCTGGGCCCGCTCGAGCAGTGGCTCGCCCCCTACCGGCCGGAGCGGCTGGTGAGCAGCATGCGGGCGACCGACGTCCTGCCGATCAACTGGAAGAACTCGATCGACAACTACCTCGAGGGCTACCACATCCCCGTCGGCCATCCCGGCCTCCTGCGCATGCTCGACTACAAGCGCTATCTGGTCGAGACGAGCGACGCACGGGTGTCGATCGCCCGTGGGCCGATGCGCGACAAGGTCTCGCCGAAGCTGCAGGAGCGGCTCTACCAGCGCTTCATGCGGCCCATGCCGGGCCTGCGCGAGCCCGAGAGCGGGCAGTGGAATTTCATCTTTGCCTTCCCGGCGATGACCATCAACCTTTACCCTGACCAGATCGACTTCTGGCTGAACTACCCGATCGACGAGCGGCGGACGCTCTCGGTGTGGAACACGTTCCGGCCGCCGGAGACCGCCGGCCGCCGCGACCGGGTGGTGCGGCGCCTGAACACGCGCATCAACAGCCTCGTCCAGCACGAGGACAACGACCTCACCCAGCGCGTGCAGGAAGGGCTCGGCTCGAGCCTCTACCGCGCCGGCGTGCTCGGTACCCGCGAGAACGGCCTGCTGCACTTCCACGACCTCGTCCGGGACGCGATCCCGGCCGCGGCGATCGACGATGAGCACGACGGCATGCGCGCGCTCCAGACCGGGGCCCCTGCGTGACCTCTACCCCGCTCCCTGCCGCCGCCAACCGGCCGGGTCCGAGGGACGTCCTACCGAGCGCGGTCCATCACGGGAGGGAACGATGACGTTGCATCCGAAGGAGCCCCGGGGGCACACCCGGCGCGATCTGCTCGCGCGAGCCAGCGGGGCCGCACTCGGAGTCTCCGGCGCAGCCTCGCTGCTTGCCGCCTGCTCGAACAGCACGTCAACGGGCGGCTCGACCGTGGCCGGCAAGGCGCCGACCGGCCCCGGCGGCCTGCCGCTCGCACGGCCGGACAAGCGCGTGACGATGCCGCGGTGGGAAGACCCGATCGCCTCGGGCCTGAAGCCCGAGACGGGCGGCTCGTTCCAGATCTTCAACTACCCGGACTACCTGTACGAGAAGCTGTTCAAGGAGTTCTGCTCCAAGTACGGCGTGACGCCCGTGTACACCCCGTTCGACAACATCGCCTCGGGCATCCAGCGGCTCGCGTCGGGCTCGGTCGCCCCGGACGTGATGGAGATGACGCCGGACAACCTCGACCAGGCCGTCGCGGGCCATCTGATCAAGCCGCTCAACCTGGACTACATCCCGAACCTGCAGAAGAACATCTGGCCGCAGCTCGTGAGCCCGTTCTACGACGTCGGCTCCCGCTACACCGTCCCCTACACCTGCTACGCCACGGGCATCCTCTGGCGCAACGACCACGTCAAGCAGGACATCGCCGGGATGACCCAGCCGTGGGACATCTTCTGGCAGTCGCAGGCCTACAACGGCAAGGTGGCGCTGCTCTCGGAGGATCGCGAGACGATCGCGATGGCCCTCCTGCGGCGCGGGATCACCGACATCAACACCGAGGACCCGAAGCTGATCAACCGGGCGGTCTCCGACCTGAAGCAGCTCTACAGCGTCTGCAACGTCAAGGTGGGCGACTCGCAGTACCAGACCATCCCCGAGGGGACGGCCTGGCTGAACCAGGCGTGGTCGGGCGACCCGCTGTCGGCCTACTTCTACTACCTGCCCAAGGGCACGCCGGCGAGCGTCATGAGCTACTGGAAGGCGGCGAACGGGCACGTGCCCGTGCAGAACGACTGCTGGTCGATCTGCTCGACGACCAAGAAGCCCGTGCTCTGCCATCTCTGGCTGAACTACATCATCGACAACGGCGTCGCCTACTCGAACTTCGTGAACTTCAACGGCTACCAGCCGCCGCTGAACGAGATCGACCCCGACACGCTGGTGTCGAAGGGCGTCATCCCCGAGAACCTGCACACGGCGATCCTCACGAACGACGACTTCGGCCCGACGTCGCTGCAGGAGATGACCCTGACCACCAACGGCAGGGTGCTCTGGCAGAACGGCTACTCCGACTTCCTGGCCGGCTGAGCCATGTACCCACGCTGGCTCTGGAGGGGATTCGCGCTTCCGGGCGTCGTCTGGCTCGTCCTGCTCTTCATCATCCCGTTCTACGCCGTCACGGCGGTCGCGTTCGGGTCGGTCAACTCCACGCTCCTGACACCGATACCGGCCTGGAACCCGGCCGAGTGGAACGTCGGCTGGGTCAGCGAGGCGCTCACGAGGCTCGAGCCCGGCGGCGACCTTTGGGTCGTGTTCGTGCGGACGTGCGAGTACGTGGCCGTGTCGCTCGCGATGTGCCTCGCGATCGGCTACCCGGTCGCCTACTACATCGCCCGGCACGCCTCGCGCACCAAGAGCCTGCTCCTGATCCTGCTGATCCTGCCGCTCTGGATCAGCTACCTGATGCGGATGCTCGCCTGGGTGAACCTGCTCGCGCCGGACGGCTACGTGAACCGGTTCCTCATGTGGTCGCACGTCATCCAGCAGCCGTACGGCTGGCTTGACGGCCGCTCCATCACCGTGATCTTCGCGCTCGTGTACGGGTACATCCCCTACCTGATCCTGCCGCTCTACGCAGCCCTCGACCGGATCGACAAGAGCCTCATGGAGGCCGCCCGCGACCTCGGAGCGAGCCCGTTGCGGACATTCATGCACGTGACCCTGCCGCTGTCGAAGACCGGCATTCTGGGCGGGAGCGTGCTCGTCGCGCTGCCGATGTTCGGCGACTACTACACGCCCAACATCGTCTCCGGCGCGCCGACCACCTCGATGCTCGGAAACCAGATCGACCTCTACTTCCACTACACGTCGCAGCCGACCATCGGCGCCGCCCTGACCCTGCTGCTCTCGGGCTTCCTCGTGATCCTGATGGCCTACTACATGGTCACCGTCGCGCGGGCGACGCGGGAGCAGCGGGCATGAGCGCCGCCACCGCCGCACCCAACCGGCCGTCCGCCCTGCGCCGCGCCCGCGGCTGGCTCGGCAACCCCTGGGGCCGGCCGCGCTTCCTGGTCGTGTTCACGTGGGCGTACATGCTGTGGGCGATCGTCCCCGTCCTGATCGCGGTGCAGTACTCGTTCAACGACAGCCGCTCGCGCACGATCTGGGCGGGATTCTCGACCCGCTGGTACATCAGCGATCCGGGGTCGATCATCAACGACCCGGGCCTGTCGTCGGCGCTCCAGCAGAGCCTGAAGCTGGCCGCGGCCGACGTCGTCATCGCAACCCCGCTCGGCGTGCTGCTGGCGCTCGGCCTGGCCCGCTGGCGCGGGCGCGGCTCGGGCGTCTCGAACTTCATCATGCTCTTCCCGCTCGTGACCCCCGAGATCGTGATGGGCGTCTCGCTGCTGCTCGTCTTCACCAACCTGTTCACGTTCATCCACACGGGCACGCTGGCCCAGATCCTCGGGCACGTGACCTTCTCGATCTCCTACGTGGTGGTGATCGTGCGCGGGCGCCTGTTCTCGATCGGGAGACAGTACGAAGAAGCGGCCGCCGACCTGGGGGCGTCGCCGCGGGTGGCGCTCCTCAAGGTGCTGCTGCCGCTGCTCACCCCTGCGATCGTGGCGGGCGCGGCGATCACCTTCGCCATCTCGATCGACGACTTCGTGATCTCGTACTGGCTCTCGAGCGGCGGCGGCACGACGACGGTGCCGATGCAGATCTACGCCGCCACCCGCGCCGCGCCGCTGCCGTCCACCAACGCCATCGCCACGGTCCTGTCGGTGATCACGCTGGCCTCCGTCATGCTCGGCTACCTGGGCTACCGCATCTTCACCCGCGGCGAGCGCGAAGCGGGGCAGGGACTGGTCGGCGACATGGCCGCATTCGACATCTGATGGTGCGGTAGGCTGCTCACCCCAATGGCCGGCGAAGTCACCCTCGTAGATCTGGTCAAGCGCTTCGGCGACGTCGCCGCGGTCGCGGGCATCAACGTCGATATGCCGAGCGGCGAGTTCTTCTCGATGCTCGGCCCGTCGGGCTGCGGCAAGACGACGACCCTGCGGATGATCGCGGGATTCGAGCAGCCGACCGAGGGCCGGATCCTGCTCGACGGCGACGACATGGCCTACACGCCGCCGCACAAGCGCAACGTGAACACGGTGTTCCAGAACTACGCCCTGTTCCCGCACCTGAACGTGTCCGACAACATCGCGTTCGGCCTGCGCCGGCAGAAGGTGGGCAAGGCCGAGCTGCGACAGCGCGTCGGCGAGGCGCTCGAGCTCGTGCAGCTGAACGGCTTCGAGAAGCGCAAGCCGGGGCAGATGTCGGGCGGCCAGCAGCAGCGCGTCGCGCTCGCCCGCGCGCTCGTGCTCAAGCCGGCGGTGCTCCTGCTCGACGAGCCGCTGGGCGCCCTCGACGCCAAGCTGCGAAAGGCGCTTCAGATCGAGCTGAAGGCCCTGCAGCAGCAGGTCGGGATCACCTTCGTCTACGTCACCCATGACCAGGAGGAAGCGCTCACGATGAGCGACCGGATCGCGGTCATGGCCGACGGCAAGGTCGAGCAGGTGGGGCCGCCCGTCGAGGTGTACGAGGCTCCCGAGACCGTGTTCGTGGCCGACTTCCTGGGCGTGTCCAACCTGATGGACGCCGAGGCCGTCGGCGGCGCCAACATCTGCCGGCTGATGGTGGGCGAGTTCGAGCTCGACGCGCTGCGCGGCAAGACCGACGCACGCGGCCCGACGAAGGTGACGATCCGCCCCGAGCGAGTGCGGCTCGAGGACCACGGCGAGACCGGCCCGAACCGCATCCCCGGCATGGTCGAGCGGATCATCTACCTGGGCAACTCGGTGCAGGTGATCACGCGCCTGGCCATCGGCACGACGATCCAGGTGCTCGTGCAGAACGTCGGCGCCGAGATCCCGTGGAAGCAGGGGACGCCGGTCACGGCGCACCTTCCGGCCGAGGCGCTGCGGGTGCTGACCGACAGCGGCGCCGCGCTCGCCAAGCTCGACGAGGAAGCCGTCGAGCTTGACTGACGCGCAGTCCGTCGACGTCCGCCGCGTCGGGGACGTGGCGGTGGTCGAGCTGCGCCGCGAACACAAGCTGAACGCGCTTTCGGCCGCGATGGAGGAGGCGCTGGGCGCCGCGATCGAGACGCGTGATGTGCTCGAGAGCCGCTGTGTCGTCTTCACGGGTGGCGCGCGGGCGTTCTCGGCCGGGGCCGACGTGACCGAGTTCCGCGATGCCGACGCCGCATCGGTGATGGCCTACTACGCCACCACGGGCGGCGTCTACGAGCGCATCGCCCGCCTGCCGCAGCCCACGGTGGCGGCGATCTCGGGCTACTGCCTCGGCGGCGGCCTCGAGCTCGCGCTCGCGGCCGATCTGCGCGTGGCCGAGCGGTCGGCCACGTTCGGGCTGCCCGAGGTCGGGCTCGGCATCGTCCCGAGCTCCGGCGGCATCCTGCGCCTGACCCGGGCGATCGGTGCGGCGCGTGCGAAGGATCTGATCCTGACGGGCCGCCGGCTCGGCGCCGACGAGGCTCACACGCTCGGCTTCGTGACCGAGGTCGTCGAGGCGGGTGCCGCGCTCGATCGGGCGCTCGCGCTCGCCGCCGAGCTCGCGGCGCTGCCGGCGCTCGCGCTCCAGGTCGCGAAGAGGACGATCGACCTGGCGGCCGAGTCGTCCCGCGAGGCGGTGATCCTGATGGAGCAGCTGGCCTACGCCACGCTCGCCCAGACCCCGGACACCCAGTCGGCCGTGACCGCCTTCACCGAGAAGGGCAACCGGTAGAACCGGGGACTGTCCCCCAGGGGACAGTCCCCATCACGAGAGTGCAACGGCCGCGTCACGGCCTCCGTTCGGGGCCAGGCCCCGCTTCTCAGGCCAGCCCGCCCGCCGCGAGCGCGGCCCGGGCGCAGGCCTCGTCCTGCGCGCCCGTCCCGCCGCTCACGCCCAGGCCGCCGACGAGCTCCCCGCCGGCGAAGATGGGCAGGCCGCCGGCGTAGACGACGACGCGGCCGCCGGTGGTCGTGTTGAAGCCCCAGTCGTCGCCGCCCGGCTGGGTGCTCGACATGAAGTCGCCCGTCGGCACCTGCCAGAGCACGGCGGTATACGCCTTGTCGACCGCGAGCGCCATCGCCCCGAGCGCGGCGCCGTCCATGCGCGCCGACGCGACCGCGTTTCCGCCGCGATCGGCCACCGCCGCGGCGACGGCCAGGCCCTGGCGGGCCGCCTCGGCGCGCACGTGCGCGATCAGCCCGAGCGCCGCGTCGACGCCGATCTCACGGTACTGGCGAAGTCCTTCGGTCATAGCGCCAACCTCCTCTCGGCCCACCGCCGCCCCACCTCGGCGAGCAGCACCAGGGTCATCGAGATCGCGATCACGACCGCGCCGGTCGCGATCACCTCGGGCACGAGCGCCGCTGCCCGCGTGCCCGAATACAGGAACACCGGGTAGGTGGGCGAGCCGGCGGGCGCGAGGAAGTAGGCGATCGCGAACTCGTCGAAGCTGATCGTGAACGCGATCAGCACGCTCGACACGAGCGCCGGCGCGAGCAGGGGCAGGGTCACGCGCAGGAAGGCGTCGAGCTCGTTCGAGCCCAGGTCGCGGGCCGCCTCGACGATCGACTGCTCGAGCGTGCGCAGGCGCGGCAGGATCACGAGCACGGCGTACGGGAGCGAGATCACGATGTGCCCCGCCAGCACGGCCTCGAGCGAGGCGTTGATCCCGAGCTCGTGCAGCAGGATCAGCATGCCGATCGCGAGCACGAGGTAGGGCACGACGAGCGGCAGAAGCAGAAGCGCCGTGAACACCGGACGCAGCCGCAGCCTCCGTCCGGCCAGCCCGAGCGCCGCGAGCGTGCCCAGAAAGGTGGCTCCAAGGCCGTTCAGGGCCGCGATCCAGGCGCTGCGCTCGACCGCCCCGGTCAGATCGCCGTTGCTGAGCGCCGCGTGGAACCAGCGGGTCGTGAATCCCGACAGCGGCAGCGTCTGGATCGGGTTGTTGTTGAACGCGAAGATGACGAGCACGACGAGCGGGATGTAGAGGAACACCACCAGCAGGCTGAAATAGCCCGTCAGCAGCCCGCGGCCGAGGCGCCCGACGCCCATCATCGCGGCGTCTCGCGCAGGTCGGTGTTCAGGAACCGCCCGAAGACGAGCAGCATGACGACGACCACCGCGACCAGCCAGAGCGCCAGCACGGAGCCGTAGTTCCAGTTCGAGGACTCGCCGAAGAACTGCTGGATGGAGTTGCCGAACATGTAGCTCGAGGGGCCGCCGACGAGCAGCGGAGTGATGAACTCGCCCGTGGTCGGGATCAGCACGAACACGAAGCCGGCGATGACGCCGGGCAGGCTGAGCGGGAAGGTCACCCGCAGGAACGTCGCGAAGCGGCCGGCGCCGAGATCCTGGGCCGCCTCGATCAGGTGCCGGTCGAGGTTCTCGAGCACCACGAAAATCGGCAGCGCCACGAACGGCACCCACGAGTAGAACAGCACGAGGCCCACCGAGAACCGCGTGTTGATCAGCCACGAGATCGCGTCGCCGTGCCTGCGCAGGTGCAGCTCCCAGAGGAGCGAGTTGATGACGCCGTTATTGTTCAGCATCACCTGCCACGCGATGACGCGCAGCAGGTAGCTCGTGAAGAACGGCGCCAGAAGGATCATCAGGAGGGTGTAGCGGCGCCGCTGCACGCAGAAGGCCAGGAAATAGGCCACCGGGTAGGCGCCGATCACCGCCACGATCGACACGCTCAGCGTGATCACCATCGACGACTTGAAGAGATCCCAGAACACGTTGGGACCGGGCGGCAGGAAGTCCTTCCAGTTCGCCGTCGAGAAGGCCGTCGGAGTGAACGGGATGTTCGTGCGCAGGTTGACGCTGTAGAGGCCGATCAGGACGATCGGGCCGACGAGCAGCGCCAGCACGTAGAGCGCCGGCGGAACGGTCAGCCAACCGGACCCCAGCCGGACGCGCCGGCGCGACCGGCGCGGCGCACCGGCCCTCGTCTCAGCCATCGGGGCGGCCCCGGGCCCGGCGGCCTAGGCGGCCTGGACCTCTGACCACGCCAGCTCGTACTGCGACCGGTTCTTCTCCCAGCTCTGCAGGTGGACGTCCGATGCCGCGATGGCGTGCGGGTTTCCGAGGTCGAGCGACTTCGCGAGAGCCTGATCCTTGATGTCGGAGACGAGCACCTTCGTGTTCGAGGTGCCGTACGCGAACAGGTTCGTCATCTGCGCGCAGGCCTTCTGGTTGATGTAGGACTCGACGTAGTCGTGGCAGTGGTAGTAGTTCTTGGTGTCCTTGCCCAGCATGAACCCACAGAACCAGCTCAGCCGGCCCTGCGACGGGTCCATGTAGACCACATCCAGGCCGGCCGCCTTCATCGAGACGTAGGCGTCCTGCCAGGAGTAGGTGATCCAGATGTCACCCGACTTGAAGGCGGGCTGCATGCCGCCGGCGCCGTACTCGCTCGACCAGTAGAACTTGTTGAGCGGCTTCTGCTGGATCAGCTTGGCCTTGGCCGCGCTGAGCTGATCCGAGCTCATGTTGTCCATCTGCGGGTAGTTGAGCAGGAGCGCGGTGTACTCGAGGTTCGAGGCGCTGCCGTTCCAGACCGAGATCTTGCCCGAGTACTTCTCGTTCCAGAAGAGCTCCCAGCCCTTCGCGTCGGCGGCGTCGATCTTGTCGGCGCGGTAGAGGACGCTCGCATAGCCCCAGTCCCAGGGGATCATGTATTGCTGGCCGTTGATCTGGCCCGCCTTGACGAGGTAGGGGTTGAGCTCGGAGAAGCTCGGCAGGAGCGACGTGTCGAACGGCTGCACGAGGCCGCGGCTGACGTAGTCGGGGATGTTCTCGTGGCACGGGTGCATCAGGTCGAACGAGACGCCCGAGCTTGCCTTCTGCAGGGCCTGGTCGTCGTTCGTGATGTACGTGTAGGCGATGTTCGTGCCGAACCTCTTCGTGTAGTCCTTGCCGGCGATCATCCCGTAGGTCTGCGCCTTGGTGCCGTCGGCCTCGTAGCCCGGCCACTCGAGGATGTTCAGGTTCCCCGGCTCCTTGCCGACGCCGGGGCGCTTGGCCTGGGTCGACGCCCCGCCGGAACTGGAGGACGATCCGCAGCCGGCCAGGAGCACGGCGCCGCCGAGGCCCGCTGCTCCCTTCAAAAATTCGCGACGATCCATGGCGTGCATGTCCGATCCGCCTTCCTCAGAACGTGGGGGCACGAATCTAGCGATAATCGGGGCGCACGTCCATGGGGCGATGAGATTGCGTCCGGTCCGCCACACCCCCGCCGTCCTGCTCGGTGCGATCGCACTCGGAGCCGCGGCATGCGGGGGCAGCAGTGCGCAGCCGGCGGCGCCTCCGGTGCTCTCGGCGTCGGCGGTGTCCTACCTTCCGAGCACCCACCACCGGCTGACGCCGGCCGGCCTGGCGCGTGAGATCCGCCGCCCGGCGCTCACCGCCGAGCTCGCCCACTGGGGATTCCGGGCGGCCGCCGAGCGCAGCTTCCAGGGCGAGTCGCACCGGCTCACCGTCGTCGACTCGCGCACGTTCCAGTTCGCCACCCCGGCCGGCGCGCGATCGTTCGTGAGCTTCGTGCGCGGCCACGCGGCCGTGTACCTGGGCGCGTACCCGACGGTGCAGCCGTTCACGTCGGCGGGCCGGTCGGGGTGGACGTTCCGCGCCCAGAGCTGCGCCTGCCCCGGCGCGACGCCGCTCTGGCTCGCGGTGGCGAGCGCGGGCGCCCGGGTCACCTGGCTCGAGATCAACGGCCCCGACGCCACGGCACGCACGCTGCAGGCACTCGCCGCGCGCGCTCCCTAGACGCCGCGGTGGCCGACCAGCACGCCGCCGCCGTACAGGCCGACGTAGATGCGGTTGTCCTTCGACACCGCCAGGTCGCTGGGGGTGACGCAGGCCGCGCGGAAGAAGTCGCTGCCGACGTCGACGCCGTTCACGAGCATCTGGCGCGGGTTCGAGAGCGACACCTGGTAGCGCACGCCGTTGTGCACCCGCACGAGCGACGCGGTGTGCAGCCGCGGGATGTCGCCCGCGTCGGGCACCTGCTCGCAGGTCCGCCAGTGATCCGTCGTGTGGATGCCCTTCCAGTCGGTGTCGGTCGCCCACGCCTCGCCTGGGCCCGGCCCCGCCTGCACCTGGTGGATCTCGGAGCCGTCCAGGCCGTTCATGGCCGGCTGCCACGTGGCGCCGCCGTTGCGGGTGGCGACGACGCCGCTTCGCCCCGCCGAGTAGCAGATGTTGGCGTTCGCCGGATCGACGGCGAGCTGGCTGACCGAGTAGCCGTGTCCGCTCATGCCCGGCCACGACGAGGCGAGCCACCAGTTGCGGCTGGTGCCGAGCACGCCGTAGGAGACGTGGCTCGGCGTCGTCGTCCACGTGAACGTGCGCCCGGCATTGGTCGACTTCGCGATGTAGCGGTGGTCGGACATGCCGATGCCGTTGCCGGCCCAGAGCACGCCGCTGTGGCCGGTGACCGACGACAGATGGCAGCCGCGGAACGAGCCCGGCGAGAGCTGCGTCCAGGCGCCGGCGAGGTTCACGCGGTAGAGGCCGAACGGCCCGCAGGCGGCATAGATGACGCCGTCGACGACGGCGATGTCCTCGACGACGGCGGGCACACCAAGCACGGGGGTCACGGTGGCGGTGCCGCGCGGGTTCGTGATCCGCCACACCTGCGAGCCGGCCGTGTCGCTCGTGCGGAAGCTCGCCACGAGCAGCGAGCCGTCGGGGCAGACGCACACGGCCGCCCAGGCGGCGTGCGGCTGCACGGGCGGCAGGCCGAGCAGGTGGAGGGTCTGCCCGCCGTCGTGCGTGCGGACGAGGCCCTGGCGGGTGAGGATGTAGAGGTACTCCCTGCCGGCACGGGTGTCGAAATCGACCGCGATCAGGTTGCCGACGGGGCGCGGAACGTCGTGGGCGCTGCCGTCGGGCATGTACGTCGAGAAGCCGATGGCGTCGTTGCGGCGCTGAAGCGTCAGCGACCGCGGCCCGACCGCGCCCAGGTAGCCCTGGGTCGGGTCGATGTTCTTGAGCACGCCGATGCCGAAGTAGCGCAGCCCGGGCGTCTGCTTCGAGTAGGCGACGGCGCGGCCGTAGATCGACCCGATCGAGGTCGCCCCCGTCATCGTCGGGAACCACAGGTCGCCGCCGTTGTTGGTCGCGAACTCGCCCCACACGTCGCCCGCCGCCGCGACGTGGCCGGGCGTGGTCGGGTCGGTGGCCATGGCGTTGCAGAACCCGCCGCCGTCCATCGCCCCCTTGCGCCACTGGTAGGGCATCCGCACGGCCGCGCTGCTGCATGCGGCGGCCAGCATGTTCACCGAACCGACCATGCCGGCCGCACTCAGGAGTAGCCCACGGCGATTAACCCTCACCGCCTCGGGATCGGCGCCTGCCGCGCGTTCTTGAGAGCTCGCGAGCGCGGCGGCGGTAGGATCGGGCGATGGGAGGTGACCGATGCGCGGACGAGTGCTGATCTGCGACCCCGGCTTCCCTCGGGAACTGGTGAAGGAGATCCTGCCCGACGCCGATGTGGGCGCCGTTGGCGACGCCGGCCCGGGCGTGACGGCGCTGCTCGTCTCGCCCGAGGCGCCCGTCACCGCGGACGACCTCGCCCGGGTGCCCGACCTCGAGGTGATCGCGACCGCGAGCGTCGGCACCGATCACATCGCGATGGAGGCCGCGGCGCTGCGCGGGATCGCTGTCGTGAACGTGCCCGACTACTGCATCGAGGAGGTGTCCGACCACGCCCTGGCGATGGTCGTCGCGCTTCGGCGCGGGCTGATCGCGGGCGACCGCTCGGTGCGCGCCGGGCACTGGGACTGGACGGCCGGCGGTGAGCTCGGCCGGCTCGCGGGCACGCGCATGGGCGTCGTCGGGATGGGCCGCATCGGCCGCCGCATGGCCGAGAAGGCGGCCGCCCTGGGGATGGATGTGCGCCACTTCGACCCGTTCGTCCCGGGCGGGGTCGAGCTCGACGACCTGCTGGCATGGGCCGACGCCGTCTCGCTGCACCTGCCGCTGAGCGACGAGACACGCGGCCTGATCGACGCCCGCCGGCTCGCGCTCATGCGACCGGGGGCGATCCTCGTGAACACCGCCCGCGGGCCGGTCTGCGACCGCGAGGCGCTGAAGGCCGCGACCCACGTGCGCGCCGCATTCGACAACGTCTGGGAACGGCCGCCGGCGGCGGATCTGGTCGCGCTCGACCATCTGACGATGACGCCGTACGTCGCCTGGTACTCGCCCGAGAGCATGGACGAGCTCTACCGGCGCACGGCCCGCGCCGTCGCCGCCGCGCTCGCCTAGGAGCGACCGAGCAGGCTGCGGGAGATGATCAGGCGCTGGATGTCGGAGGTGCCCTCCTCGATCTCCTCGAGCTTGGCGTCGCGCATCCACTTCTCGACCGGATACTCGCGCGAATAGCCCCAGCCGCCGAGCGTCTGCACCGCCGCCCACGTGCTGAAGGTCGCGGCCTCGGACGCGAACAGCTTGGCCATCGCCGCCTCGGCGGGCACGTGCCGGCCTGCATCCATCGAGCGGGCGGCGCGGTGGGTGAGCAGGCGGGCGGCGTCGATGCGGGTGGCCATGTCGGCGAGCCGGAACCCGACGGCCTGGTGCTGCCCGATCGGCTTGCCGAACGCGGTGCGCTCACGCGCGTACTCGGTGGCGTACTCGAGGGCGGCCCGGGCGATCCCGATCGCGCCGGCGGCGAGGTGCACGCGCGACTCGTCGAAGGTGTGCATGAGGCTGTAGAAGCCCTTGCCCTCCTCGCCGAGCAGGCGGTCGGCGGGCAGCTCCACGTCCTGCAGGAACACCTCGGTCGAGACGATCGCGCGCTGGCCGTGCTTGCGCATGGGCTCGCCGAACGAGACGCCCGCGTCGCCCTTCTCGACCACGAACGCGGTCACGCCGCGCGAGCCGGTGCCCGGCGCGACGGTGGCGAAGATGACGTAGTACTCGGCCAGGCCGCCGTTCGAGATCCACGTCTTCTGGCCCTGCAGGCGGTAGCCCGAATCGGTCCGCGTCGCCGTCGTCGTCATCGCGGCGGCGTCGGATCCCACGCCCGGCTCGGTCGATGCGAGCGCCGTCAGCGGCGGGCGCGGGCCGCACAGCGGCCGCAGCCAGCGCTCGCGCTGCTCGGGCGTCCCCACCTCGATGAGGGGCCGCGCAAAGAAGCCCGCCGACGTGATGAGGTTGCCGATGCCGGCGCAGCCCCAGTTGAGCTCCTCCTGCACGATGCAGCCGGTGAGGACGTCGCCGATGCCGCCGCCGCCGACCTCCTCGGGCAGCATGTAGGCGGTCAGGCCGACCTCGGCGGCCTTCGCCACCACCTCGAGCGGCGAGGCCGTGTCCGCCTCATCCACCGCGGCCGCGATCGGGCGGATTTCGGCCCGCGCGAAGTCGCGCGCGAGCGCCTGGATCTCGCGCTGCTCGTCGGTCAGACCGGGGGTGTTCGCGGCGGACGTGGCCATGGGCCGCAAAGCGTATCCGAGTAGAATGGCGCGGCCTCCCGGAGGGGTGGCAGAGTGGTTGAATGCGGCGGTCTCGAAAACCGTTGTGCGTCGTTAGGCGTACCGAGGGTTCGAATCCCTCCCCCTCCGCTCAATAGAGCCGAAAAGCGCATGGTTGTGCCATTTCCAGCCCACGCTGGACGGCAGATCCCCCGCGTTGATTGTCCGCTCTCGACCGCTCCTATCGGCTGTTATCGGGTGCGCACTGGCGGATGACTGGCGGATGAGACTGTTCCGCGACGCGCCGGTGACACCGTCGGTCGTGTCCGGTCAGAGCGCACGGGACCTCGTGCTTCGCGGACGCGCACGCGTTCCCGGCGAGATCGGCGAGTCGCCGACCATGAAGCTCGCCCTGTTCGGCGAGGGCGTCACGGGTGACGGTCGTGCGCAATCTGTGAACGACCGGCATCGATAGCTCCCGCCGTCGCAAACTCGATTCCCAGGGGCCTACGATCGCGCTGCAGGTGCCCTCCGGCGCAAGGCCCTCAAACCCATGTGGGACGTCGCAACAGACCAGAAACCCGATGGTTGAGCCAATGTCAGGCCGGCTCAGGTGCCCTCAGAGCTGGTCAATCGGGTAGAAATGGTAGAACGGTGGTAGATCGAGCGCGCGTCGGAGACGTGTGAGTGGCAGCAATTACGTCTGGGTCGCGGCGTTGGGATCATCCAGATCCAGTGCTTCGTTACAAACCGCGCCGCCTACGTTGCAACGCCCGTCTACACTCGCGCGCAACGGCAAATATCACCAGCGCAGCGGCAGCTCCGAGAAGTACGGCCCAGACTCGACCGACGCCGAAGTTAGGGTCGGCCACCCAACCGTAGGCGATGACGGCACCAACGGCGAGGACAACACCCAACGTGCGGCGCGCGACTACGTGGCGTCTTGATCGAGGTGGAGATCTCACACGCCGCCCCAGACGCGTTGACACGGCGGTGCATCGCCCCGCGGCGCCTCGGGAACTTCACGTGAGCCCGCTCTGTTCCCGCCCCTTCTCTGAAGCGTCCGCGTGGCCGGCCGCCCTACCACGGGTAGCAGTTGATCCATGGATAGACCCCTCCAGACCACCAGTTCGCCCACCACTTTACACCGACCTTGAGCTTGATGCCGTAGTTGCCCGAGTTGGTTAGAGCGTGGTCGCACTCGCTTGCCTTGTAGGCGCTTACACCGCCAATGACCGCTGCCGCCCCCGAGCACACCCACCCAGGAGGCCCTCCACCCGCGCACAGTAATGCGGTAATCGCCGACGCGCCGCCGATACCCCACATGTAGTTGATCACCTCATCGGCACCGCTTCGGTGTAGGTACCAGGTATGTGACCACACCCATCCGCCCCAAGTGCCTGCCAGATCCAGTGCATTCAGCGGTTCCTGGTTCACGTAGTCGTAGGCGTTCGCACCGCCGCCAACGACGGGATCCACCTGGATAAAGCGGCCGAGGGTCGGCTCATACACCCGCGCGCCCATCAAGACATCACCCGTCGTCGCATCCACCTGACGCTGGTGTGATCCGAGCCAGCCGTACCGATCACTGAGGCTGCTCCGTGGAGCGCCGAACTCCTGGTAGTCCATCGTGGCGACAATATCGCCGCTCGGATCCGCGGTGGCCGCGACGTCGCCATGGAGATTCGTGAGGTCAAAGGTGATCGCCCCCGCCGACGGCTCCGCCGCGGCTACGAGCCCACCAACGCCCGGAAGGTATCGTGTCCACGCCGTGTTCGCGGTGTTTTCGCTGATCCACGCTGGAGAGTCAGCATCGCTCGCATAGTGGCTAGTCTGTGTAGCGGTCGAGTCGGTGCTTGTCGCCCAGGTGTCGAGGCGCCACGCGGGGTCGAGTATAGCCGTTTGCGTTGTCGTCCCCTGGGTCATCGTATTCACGTGGTCGTTCGCGTAGTACGTGAACGTTTGTTGTGTTCCGCCAGCGTCTACCGCTGGGAGCGTCGTGATGCGCCCCATGGCGTCGTAGGCGATCCCGCTATCGGTCAAACGGTCGGCGGCATCGTAGCCGTGGGCGGTGGCGAGGGTGCCGCTCTGGCAGGCGCCGCCTGTGCCGGGGTCGGTGGAGACGTATTGGCTGCGGTTGGAGTCCGCGTCATAGCCGTACTGGCGGGTCGTGCATTGGCCGGCGAGGGTGTCTTGGACTTGGGCGATACGGCCGGCGGCGTCGTAGGTGTATGCCCCAGAAGCGGAGTTTCCGGTCGAGCTGGGACCGCTCGATGTGAGCCACTGGCCGTGGATGCTGGATAGAGCTGTGTAGTCAAGCTGGGTGGTGGAGCCGCCAGAACCACACGCGCCGCCGGACTGGTAGCGCCGTTCGACAGGCTGGTCGGTCGCGTCGTAGGTCGCACACTCATCGAGGCCGTTCGGAAGCGACTGGTCGGTGAGGTTCCCGTCCGCGTCATAGGTGGCGGTGAAGGTGCCGGCGGCGGAGTCGCTTATGCTGGTGAGGAACCCGCGCTCGTCGCCGCTGGTCTGATAGGTGTAGGTTCGGGTGCCTTTGCCGTCGTCCAGGTGCCACGTGGTCCATCGCGTCGTAGGTGTAGGTGACGTGTTTCCGGCCGCGTCCTGGTAGGTCTTGAGGCGGCCGAGGTTGTCGTAGCTGCGGGTGATCGTGTTCGTCCCATCCGCGGTCGTCACGGCAGGCCGGTGGCTGTGTCGTAGTTCTGGTGACTGTGGGCAGGCTCGTGCCGGGGCCGGAGATGGCGGTGGTGTGCAGGCGCCCGGCGTTGTCGTGTGTGTAGGTCCAGGTGCGGGTCGTCGATCCGCTGTGTCGGTTCGGGTCAGCGTGCTGCCGTACAGGTCGTAGGAGTAGCCTGTGCTGGGGATGTTGGGCAGGCTGCCCCCGGGTTGCGCGGCAGGCGCAGTCTGGCAGACCATGCCTGCGAACTGGGGCTTGGAGTCGCAGGCGGTGACGCCGCTTCCAGTGCCCGCACGGTAGTAGGTGGTGTCGGTCTCGTGCGCGTCGCCCCCTGATGGGTTTCCCGGCATGATGGTCGCGATCAGGTTGCCGTTCGGGTCGTACTTCGTGGTGTGGACGATGTCCAGGCCGCTAGGGTCGTGGTGACCGAGGTGGCTGGCCGAGGCTCAGCCCGATGTTTGACTACCCGAGTACTGGTAGGTGGTCTTGCGAGTCTGCACATCCGAGGAGGCGCCAGGCTCAAGCGCCCCTTCCACCGTCTCCGTCAAGAGGCCTTGCCCGTAGCTGGACGTGGCGCCGTAGGTGTTGATGGTGTCTTGGCGGGCGAGGGTGGTGGTGCCGTCGTTGAGCATGATCACGTGCTGCGGCCCGAAAGTCTTGAGCAGCTCTGTGCCGTCTGCGGAGTAGGTGTTCTGGTGTCGAGGGTGGTGGCGACGGCGGCGCTCTGGCTGCCGGCGGCGAGCGCGGTTTGGCGGTCGAGCGGCGACAGGGTGCGGACGACGTTGCCGTTTTGGTCGTATTCGGTGGTTGAGATCTCTCCGCCTGGCTGGGCGACGTTCACCAGCTGGCCATCGGCGTCGGTGTAGTAGACGGTCGCCTGGGTGTAGTCCGACGGCGGGTTGCCCGAGGGCACTTCGTGGCGGGAAAGATCGCCGTCGCATTGGTGGGCACGTCTTGCTGTGCCCAGGTGGCGACATCGGATGGGCTCATGCTGTAGGGGGCGCCGCTTCCGCTCAGCGCACGCCGTAGATGACCGTGGTCGTCTCGGTGCCGCTTGGTCGTTGTTTCGCACGGTCGAGGTGACCTGGTTTGCGCTGTTGTAGTTGATCGTCCACGAGTTTACGCCCGGCGGCGTGACGGTGGAGACGCGGTTTGACGAGTCATAGGCGTACGTCGTTTCCAGAGGGCTTGAGAGGCGCGGGTCGTAGTCGTCGCGCAGGCGGCCGTTAGAGTCATACAGGTAGTCCTCGACGCTAATCGTGTTCATCGCCGAGATGGATGGGTCATAGGCGGTGTAGCTGATCGACTTGAGCTGGCCCTGGAGTCGCCCCATTGTGACTGGCCGATACCCGTCGCGGTCGTCGACGATGCATACGTGAACGACAGGGTACGACACCCGGCAGTCGTCAGCGGCGCCTTATTGCAGACACGCCCGGCAGCGCGATGACTTCCTGGGTTGGCCGCGTCTTGACCCTCCAGGCACCGTAACCACCGAGTACGAAAAACTCGTCGTTGGCGGGTTGCTACTCGCGGTGTTGGTTGGCCTCACGCTGGTTGGGTAATAGTCGGGGGAACCACTGGGGGCGCTAGATGGCAGCGCGAACGTCGTTACGTTGCCGTTGGGGTCGGTGAGCGTCCAGGTGCGGCTGGAGCCGCTGCCCGATGAGGAGAGGCCGTAGCCCTGCGACCCGGTGGTCTGGTCGTAGGTGGTGCCGTTTGCGTCGAGCCAGAAGGCGAGCTCGAGCCGTCGCCACCGTAGACAGTGACGAAGTTCCCCTCAGAGGCGTCGGCACCATTGTGCAGCTTGACATAGGTGCCGAGGTCGAGGCTCGACGACCAGCCGGGCCCGAACACACCGTTCGGATTCGCGTTCGGAGCGAGCGAGTCGAACGAGCGATCAATGCCCATACCCGCGACGTTCACGTCGCTTGCGAGGAGGTGAAAGTCGTCGGTGATCAGGTCGACGCTGCCGGGCCGATTGGCTCGGTCGCGCCACCCGTGTCAGAGGCTTGGTTTTGGAATTCGGCGTCAACAGGACGTCGACCGGTCGCTGGTCGTGGTGGGGTGGTTGTGAAGCTGGCACGGATCTGAACGCCGCCGTCCACTGCGGAGCCGAGGCTGTTAGCGGCGTTCCACACCAACAGGTCACTCTTGTTGGTGGTGCCGTTGATCGAGACCGGCCAGCTGCCGATGCCGGTGCCGCCGTCGGTCACATCCGCCGATGGGATCTGCGCCCACGAGTCGTTGGGGAGCGGCGGTACTGGAACTGGACGCTGGTGACCCCGCTGGGGGCGATCGCCTGCAACTGAACGTCGACCCGTTCTGGTCACCCTCCAGCGGAGTGAAACACCTCCGGTGCCGATGTTAGCTCGTACGTCGAGGTCGCGCTCATGTTGCCAGCATTGTCTTCGCAGCGACGTGACTTACCAGACGCCGTTGAAGCGACGGTGCCCGAGGTGCTCGCCTCAGTCTGCATCGTGCCGCTGGCCGTGGAGGTCGGTGTTGATCGACCGAGACGAGGTAGCCGGCCACGCCGCTTCCACCCGTGTCGGACGAAAGAACCCGACTGTATAGGCCTGCGACGAGTACCAGGTCGTCTGGCTCGGATCGGTGCTTGACGACAGCGACGGTGAAGCTGGAGGAGTCACATCACGGTGAAGGTGCGGAAGCTCGACCAAGCGCCGTAGTCGGTGCCGTCATAGCCGCGGGCCCGCCACTTGTAGGTGGTGCCGTCTGTGAGGTCGCCGCTGGGACGGTGTAGTTGCTCTGCCCGCCGACGCTGGTGTGCGAGCCAAGCGCAGTCACGATGTTCGTGCCGGTGGCGTTGTTGTCGATCTCAAACTGACGTGCCCGCCTCTTCCGTCCGGATCCTGGAAGTTGCGTGGAGTGGGAGTTCGACGTTGTTGAGGTACTGGCCGGCTTCGGGCCACTCGCTGTCACCACGGTGGGGAGGGAGTTGTAGGTGATGGAGATGGTGGGGACGTTCGTGCCCAGGTTGAACGAGTTCCACTGCTTGTAGCCGGTGTTGTTCGCCTCGCTATTGGCGCGAGCTCGATCCCCTCGTCCGCCGTAAGCGGATCGCCCAGTCGCCCAATGGCCAACCAGCTGGGTCAAGTCTTGCCCGACGAGCCGCCGCCGCTCAGATCACCCAGCCCGGCGCGCACGAGCCACTCGAGACGTGCCAAGGCGCTTGGGCCGTCGCCCAGTTGCCGTTGGTGTGGGCTGTTCGACCACGTCACCGTCGTTCCCGTCCACGACTGGTTATCGCAAACAAGTTCATCTGCGTCGGACTGCTGCAGCCGGCAAGCGCGTCGTTCTCCCACAGGTTCAGCGTCGCCGAGAGGATGTCCGTGCCGGTCAACGAGCTCGGCCAGTCCCACCGAATCAGCGTGCGGAAGACGGACGTGCCGCTGTTGTTCGTGCCCAACTTCAGGTTGTTGCCCGTCCGAAACACCGTGTTCGCTGATCCGACTGGATCACGTTGTCGTTGTTACGTCAGCGTGCGCCCGGTCGATCGTCACCGTGTACTGCACCGAAGCGTTCGACAGGAAGCTCTGTGCCGGCACACACCAGCGCGCCACCCGACACCGAAAGCATACGTGCTGGTCATAGTGGGATTCCCGGTCGTGTCTTTGGCCGCGCCCCACATCAGCGGCGCGTCACCTGCAACCACTACGTTCCCCGCCGCGTTCTTCAACACCAACTCGCCGCCCGAGGCGGCAACCGACGCCGTCAGCCCAGTCAGCGCCAGCCGGAGCTTAACTCTGCGCCGACTCCAGCTGCTTCGTCAACACGATCTGCAGCTCAAACCCATCCTTCTCCGCCACAAGCACGAGGTTCACCCCAGGCGCGACGCTCGCGTACGTAGCGGTGTTGCCGCTGATCGTGGGAGCCGGAAGCGTCGAGCCCCATTTCACCGCGAGCGACTTCTCGCCCACTCCAAGCGACGCGCAGTCGCGCTCGACCCGTCAGAAACGTGATCGTAGCATCAGCCAGCTTCCGCAGATCCCCGCCACGCCCTGGACAGCGAAACGTCGATCCGCCAAAACCCCGTCGGCGAGACGCGTCATGCTCCTGCCCCTGCCCGGCCGCGACGGTCGACGTCAACGTCCCGTCCGGATTCGCGTACACGGTCGTCGTCTTCGTCGTCTCGCTGGCGACGATCACCGGTCACCCAGCTTCGCCGCCAGCTCCAACGCCACCAGCGCGTTCTACCCACCGGCACCGAGTTCGCCGTCACAGCGGAGTGCAACACGTGCTTCGCGGAGCTTCACAACGCGCTACCGCGCTCCCCCGCACCCGCCACGATCTGCTCCGCCGCGACAAACCACTCCCGCCGCCACTCGCACACCCCATTCACTCTCATCGCCACCGACGCCGACGAAACCGTGCCATGACCCCTCATGACCCTGCCCTTCTCTCGCCCACCACGCAGGCCGTGGCGGGCTACCCACGCCCAACAGAACCACCGTCCCGCTAGTGTCAACAAGCGGACGGGGTGTTGCCACTACAACGCGAGGTCTAGCAGCCCAGACACTTCCCGTCAAGAAGAGATCCCCGTCTTCGGGGTGACCACCGTGCCCCTGGCGCTTCCAACGGCCGCGGCCGCGACGTCAAGATCCTCCAGGCGATCCCCGACGCAGACGGTCGCGTCCAACTGGCCGGCATCCCCCTCGACGCGGAATGGCACCAAGTCCTCGTCGACGCCGCCGCCCGACTGGTCGCCGTCGCCGCCCACCCGTCGGGCGAACCACCGCGGCGACCCGCGTAGCTCCGTGACGGCCTTCGGATGGATCCACACGAGAGATTCGTGGTGACACATATGCATCTTTGATGCTAGACTGCCCCGGTGTTGTCGGTGGCGAAACTGGTGCCGGGTCAGGAGGCCTACTACCAGCAGTCGGTCGCTACCGGCCTCGACGACTATTACGCCGGGCGTGGGGAGTCACCCGGCGTGTGACCGGCCGGGGAGCGGCCGGGCTGGCCTGGTGGGCGTTGTCGGCGACGGCGAGCTGGGGGAGCCGATTCGGGGGCGTGATCCGGCTCGTCCGCTGTTCTGCGCCAGCATCCGCCACGGCGGGTGATTCGGGTGGAGCGGATCGACGCGGCGACGGGCGAGCGGCGGCTCGAGCAAAGGACGTTGTCGCCGGTGGCGGGGTATGACCTGGTGTTCTCCCCACCCAAGTCCTCAGCCTGCTGCACGCGCTGGGCGGCGAGGATGTCCGCCACGCCGTGACTCAGGCACACCTGGCGGCCTGGCAGGCAGCATTCGCCTACCTCGAACGCGAGGCGTGCGTGGTTCGCAAAGGCAAGGATGGCGTCCATCGAGAGTCCGGCTCGGGGTTCGTGGGGGGGGCCTACCAGCACCGCACCTCGCGGTCGCAGGATCCGCACCTGCACACGCACGTGATCGTCGCCAATCTCGCCAAGACGCCCAGCGACGGCAGGTGGCGGGCGTTGGACGGTGAGGCGCTGCTTCGCACATACCGGCTCCCGGCCGGCTATCTGTACCAGGCGCAACTCCGCTACGAGCTGACCCGCTCGCTGGGAGTCGACTGGCGCGACGTCGAGAGGGGGATGGCGGAGATAGCCGGCATTCCAGAAGAGGTGCTGTGCGCCTTCTCCACGCGGCGCGAGCAGGTCGTCGACTACCTCAAGCGGCGCGGCACGGCGGGCTTCTACGCCGCCAAGGTCGCGGCGCTCCGGACGCGGGACCCGAAGAGACGGCCGACCTGCCCCGGCTCGAGGAGGAGTGGCAAGCGCGGGCGGCCGAGTACGGCCTTGACCGGCGCCGCCTCGCCGCCGTCCTCGGCCACAGCGTCCACGATGACCTCGGTGAGCGTGAGTTTCGCGCGGTCGCGGCGCGGCTGCTGGCGGAGGGCGGATTGACCGAGAAGCGTACGACCTTCACCGCGCCGGATGTCGTGATGGCATGGGCGGAAGCGCACGCCCAGGGTGCGCCCATCGACCGCGTCCTCAAAGAGGCCGACCGCTTCCTCGCGCTAGCCGGTGTCGTCCCGGTCGGATCGGCGGTGGCGCCGGGTCGCCCGGCCGCGTATTCGACGCGGGAGCTGGTGGGGCATGAGCGGGCCGCGCTGGGACTGGTCGACCGCGGCCGCCACGTGACCACTCCGGTTGTGTCCACGGCAAGCATCGCGACGGTGGCCGTTGAGCAGGCCGGCACGCTAGGCCGAGAGCAGGTGGCGATGGTGCGCACGGTGGCTTCGAATCGGGACCGGGTGGTGTGCGTGGTCGGCCGCGCAGGCTCCGGCAAGACGACCGCACTCGCGGCCACTGCGGAGGCGTTTCGGCGGGACGGGTTCGTAGTGATCGGCGCGGCACCATCGGGCGTCGCCGCGCGCACGCTCGCCGAGGAGACCGGCATCCCCTCCGGGACGCTGCGTCGGGTGCTCTCTGAGGCCAATCGGCGCGGGGGTCTCCCTCCACGGTGTGTAGTGGTGGTGGATGAGGCGGGGATGGCCGACACGCGAACGCTGACACGTCTCCTCGGCCACGTCGAGCACTGTGATGGGAAGGCGATCCTGGTCGGCGATCCGGCGCAGCTGGGCGCGGTCGGCGCCGGCGGCCTGTTCAGCGCGATCGTCGATCGCGTCGGCGCGGTCGAGCTCTCAGACAATCACCGCCAACGCGACCAGCTGGAACAACGCGCCCTCGCCGCTCTCCGCGACGGCGACAGCTCGGCGTTGCTGACCCAGGCGGCCGAGGGAGGTCGTCTCGTGGTCGCCGAGGACGCGATGGAGGCCAAGGCATGCCTGGTGGCCGGCTGGTGGTGCTCCGCCCGAAACGATCTCGCGGGGAGCGTGATGATCGCGCATCGCCGCCGCGACGTCGACGATCTGAACGCGGCCGCCCGCGCCCTGATGATCGCCGACGCCCGGCTCGGCCCAGAGCGTCTGCCGCTTCCAAGCGGTGTGGAGCTGGCGATCGGTGACCGTGTTATCTGCATCCGCAACGATCACCATGTGGGGGTCGTCAACGGCACCCGCGGCACCATCACCAACGCCGACCCGGCGCAGGGGACGGCGACGCTCGAGACGAACGACGGGCGGCGGATCGCGCTGCCCGCAGCCTACCTCGACGCCGGGCACGTCAGCCACGCCTACGCGCTGACCGGCCACAAGACGCAGGGCGTGACCGTCGAGCGGACGTTCGTGCTCGCACCCGGCGAGGGTCGATTGAAGGAATGGGGCTATGTCGCCCTGTCCCGCGCCCGGTGTGAAACCCGCGTCTACACCACCCAGGCACAGCTCGAGCCCGACACGCCACCCGCGCATCAGCCCGACCGGCCCGACCCGGTCGACCGGCTGGCGGCGGCGCTCACCCGCCCGGCCACAGACACGCTCGCCATCGACACCCAGGGTGTGCCGCAGCGTGGGCACCGTGTGGCAGGGGAGGTGCGAGCGCTCGTGGCGCAACATGAGGCGCTCGATAGCGAGCGCGGACGCGTTCAGCGAGACGAGCAGGCAGCGCGCCGAGAACTGGCCGGGATCGGAATGCTCGCCCGCGCCCGCCACGGACCGCGGCTACGCGGGCAGATCGCGGATCACCAACGCACGCGGACGCGTCTCACAGCCGAGCTGCGCCGCATCGACCGCCAGCTCCACATCCTCGGGCAGCCGTCGGTTCGCGAGGTGCGCACGCCTGTCTCGCGTCGTCGTCGCGAGCGTTTGCAGGAGCCGACGCCGCAGCGAGGGTTGGGGATCGAGTTGTAGGGGCCAGGGTTAGCGTTCCAGGCCGAGGGTGCGTTGCATGCGTACCTCGACCTCCATGATCCGGCGCAGCTCCCCGAGCCGGTCGATGTCTTGGCTGCGGCCCAGCGCGGCCGCCATCCGAGCCAGGTCAGCCACCGACGCCACGCTCGGACGCAACCCATGCCCAATGTGCTCGCGGGTCGCACCGCGGCGTAGATCGTCATACCCCTTACGCGTCCCAGCCGGCTGGGCGACCACCTTCACCTCCCCCATCACCGTCCGCAACCGAATCACCGGCTGCTGAGTGACCGCCTCTTCGTCCAAGACGAGGCGGCGGCGATCTGTCCGCTTGGCCTCCAACTCCTCCAGCGCCCGTCCGAGCCGTTCCAGGTTCTCACCGCGAAGGGCGGGACAAATGTCGACCCCGTTGGTGGCCTCGTCGGCGCCGCGAACGACACGGGCAAAGCCGCCGATCACCACATAGCCGACGAAGTTTCGATCAAGCGCCGCCAACACGCCGCGCGGATCAAACCGCTCCTCGCCGCCAGCCACGCTCAACCACGTCCCCGATCGAGCCGGCCTAAGAGGCGGTCGACGCGCCGCTCTGGCGAGAGCATCTGCAGCTCCGCCACCCGATCATCCGGCCCCGGGTCATACACCACCAACTCCAACGGCAGATCGAACCCGCAGGCGCGCACGAGCGTGACCAAGGTGTCGACGCTGGGTGCAACCAGGCCCTGCTCCCACCGGGCGATCACGGTGCGGTCCTTCCCGCTCGCATCCGCCAGCTCCTGCTGGCTCAACCCCGCCCGCAACCGCGCCTCACGGATCAACGTCGCGCTCCTGACAGCATCCGGCCGCATCCGAGCACTCTAACACCACCACCTTGATATTGACGATAGATGCAGATATGCTACGTACCTCGATCCTCCGTCTCGAGTCCGATGGCCGAGCAACAGCTCAAACTCGACGTCCTCCGCCCCACTCCGCGACTCGCTCCCCGTCGGGCCAAAGCAGGGTCGGAGGCGACGTTGCCCAGGCTCACCGTGGCGCCGGTCGAGGCCGCCCGGATGCTCGGAGTCAGCCGCGACTTCTTCGACGAGCACATCCACCCCGAGCTCCGGAGAATTCGACGCGGAAGCAAGACGATTCTCATACCCGTCGCCGAGCTCGAGCGCTGGACTCGGGAGAACGCGGCGCGCTGGGACGAGTAGGTGCGTCCCCGGCACCCAACCCCCGGAGCGGCGTAGGATCGGAGTGATGGCGCCGACCGGAATCCAGACCATTCACCAGAGCGGATGCGCCGCCCGTACCAGCGACCGCCGATGTTCATGCAGCCCCAGTTACGAGGCCTCGGCGTACAGCGCTCGCGATCGCAAGAAGATACGGCGGACGTTCGCGACCCTGGCGGCGGCCCGGGCCTGGCGGGCGGAAGCCGTGCGCGCACTCAACAGGGGAGAACTCCAAGCCGAGACTCCCGCACTTGTCCGGGACGCCGCCGATGTCCTCCTCGCTGGGATGCGATCGGGCACCGTCCGTACCCGCAGCGGCGATCGCTACAAGCCGTCAGTCATTAGAGGCTACGAGCAGGCGCTGCGACTGCACGTGCTCGACGACCTCGGCGGCGTGCGACTGGGACGACTCCGACGTCGTGATGTCCAGTCCGTGGCAGATCGAATGCTGGCCGCGGGAATGAACCCGAGCACGATCAGGAATGCCCTCATGCCGCTTCGCGTGATCTACCGGCGAGCGCTCGAGGACGGCGAGATTGCCGTGAATCCGTGCTCTGGTGTGCGCCTTCCCGCGGTGCGCGGCCGGCGTGAGCGAATCGCCTCGCCGAGCGAGGCGGCGCGGCTGCTGGCGGCACTTCCGGAGTCCGACGGGCCGCTCTGGGCGACGGCCGTCTACGCGGGGCTGCGAGCAGGAGAGCTCCGAGCCCTTCGATGGAGCGCAGTCAACCTCGCGGCCGGCGTGATCCGCGTCGAGCAAAGCATGGATCACCGGGGCGAGTTGGTCGCGCCGAAATCGGCCGCCGGACGGCGATCTGTCCCGATCGCGGCCGCGCTGCGCGATCTCCTTGCCACGCACAAGATCACATACGGATCGCAACGCTACGTGTTCGGGGCGAGCGACGGCCGACCGTTCAGCCACTCCACCGTGCTCAACCGAGCTCGACGCGAATGGCGGAAGGCGGGTTTGGAGCCGATCGGGCTTCACGAGTGCCGCCACACCTGCGCCAGCCTCATGATCGCCGCCGGCGTGAATGCGAAGGCGCTGACCGTCTACATGGGCCACTCCTCGATCGACGTCACGTTCGACCGCTACGGCCACCTGATGCCCGGGAACGAGTCCGAGGCGGCAGCCCTCCTCGACGCCTACCTCGCCCGCGCCGACACATCGTCGCGAATGCGCCAGCTCGACCTCTAGAGACGCGAGGCGGCCGCCCACCGAGCACCGATAACTGTGGACTGGCGGATCCAATGGCGGATGGTCACGAAATAACCTGCAAATCCGCATGTTCGACGCGGTCTCGAAAACCGTTGTGCGTCGTTAGGCGTACCGAGGGTTCGAATCCCTCCCCCTCCGCCTCGAACGAGCTGCGCTTCCGGTTGTTGACCATGCCCGCGGTGCCCCGGACACTTGAGAGGATCGCCCGGCTGGCACGCGGGCCGGACCAGGAACATGCGCATGCCCGAACCCGCCGCTGCCACTCCGCCAATCCTCATCACCGGGATGCCACGGTCGGGAACGACCTGGGTGGCGACCATGCTCGCGGCGACACGCCGCGTGGTCTACGTCAACGAGCCGCTGAACCCTCAGCATCCGCCCGGCGGCTCCCCGGGCATCCTGAACGTCCGCGTCACCGACCGGTTTCAGTACATCACCGACGCGAACGGTGATGCGTACGCGGATGCGTATGCCCACCTGCTCGCATTGCGGTTTCGCCTGGGTGCCGAGCTCCGGGTCAATCGGCGCCCACCCGACATCGTGCGCGCGGGCCACACCGCCTCCCGGTTCGCGCTCGGCCGGCTGGCGTCGCGACGGCCGCTGATCGCCGATCCCTTCGCCGTCCTCTCGACCCGGTGGTTCGCGCGCCGGCTCGGCTGCCGGGTGGTGGTCGTGGTGCGCCGGCCGGAGGCGGTGGTCAGCAGCCGCAAACGCCTCGGCTGGGGCTTCGACCCCCGGACGCTGCGCTCGCAGACGCTGCTCGACGCCGAGGTGCTCGCACCTCTCGAGCGCGAGCACCCCGCGCTCTTCGAGCCGCACGACGATCTGATCGGCCAGGGCGCCCAGCTCTGGGCGATCCTCCACCTCGCCATCGCGCGCATCCAGCGCGAGGTGCCCGACGTGCTGGTCGTGCGCCATGAGGACCTCTCCCGCGACCCGATCTCCGGCTTCCGCGCGCTGGCGGAGTGGCTTTCGCTGCCGTTCGAGCCACGGCTTGAGCATGCCGTCAGGCGGGCGACGTCGGCGGAGAACCCGTCCGAGCTCGATGCAGGCGACCCGCACCGCACCCGCCTGAACTCGATCGCTAACCTCGACAACTGGCGCAGCCGCCTCACCCTCGATGAGATCGAGCAGGTTCGCACGCTGACGAGCTCCGCGGCCGCCCCCTTCTACGCCGACTTCGCCGAGCTCGCCGCCCCGACGGCGGGCGAATGACGCGACGCGTCGCCGTGGTCGCGGCGCTGGTCGCCGCCGCCGTGGCACTCGGCTATGGGGTGAACGCGGGCTGGACACACACGGCGGACGCCTTTGCCGCCCACGACCTGATGCCCTGGCGGGCCTGCCCCTACCATCCGCAGTCGTCGGCCGACCAGCTGATCGCACCGCTTCCCGCCGCGTTCTGCCATTCGCCCCGGCCCCTGTACGCGCCCCCGGCCATCGGCCGCGTCGCGTTCGCCGTGGCATCGACGGCGGCGCCTGCCATGGCCATGGTCGCCGTCGCAATTCTCGCGTGTCTGGCACCGCGCCGGCGTCTGCGCACGCTCATCGTCGGCCTTGGGGCCCTCGGGGCGGCGAGCGTCGGCGAGGTCGTCGGGAAGCTCGCGGTCACGCGGCCGGCCATCCTGCGCTTGACCCACGCGCACCAGGTGGCAGTCAGCATGACCCACTCCTTCCCCTGCGGCCACACCATCCGCGGATGCATCGTCGTCTACCTCGTCATCGCTTCGCGGCGGTCGTGGGCAGCGGTCGCCCTCGTGTGGTTTGCCGCGGTGCAGGCCGCGCTCGTGTCGACGTCGGGGCACACCCTCACCGACCTCGGCGGCGGGCTGCTCCTCGGCCTCGCGATTGCAGCCGTCATGGCCCGCGCCCTTCGGCACACGCCGGAGCCGGCCCTCGTCACGGCGTCGAGCACACACGCCGCCGCCGGCGAGACGGTCGTCTAACGGGCCGCGGGCCGGAGGAGGCGACTTCCCTCCTCCGGCCCGCGGACACCACTCGGCGCTAGTACGGCAGGAAGCAGACGCCGGCGTGGCCGGACTTGCCCGCGCAGCCCTGTGTGTTACCGAGGTTGTCCGACCCGATCCAGAGTCCCGCGTCGGTGATCATCATGTCGTCGGCTCCGAGGCCGCGGCCGCGCGTCGGATTCCAGACGACGCTGCCGTCGGTCGGCGACAGGCCGACCATGCCCGGGGCGGCGATCGCACCGGGGCCGGCGTAGTCGCAGCCGTTGGGGTTGGATGCCCACCGCTCGTGGCCGGCGACGTAGACCGTCGCTGCGTCGGCGGCGACCGAGTAGTACGAGTCGCAGCCGGTGTAGTTCACCCACTCGTGCAGCACGTAGCCGGGCGAACCGTCGGTCTGCGGCGCCGGGTTGATCGTCGCCGGGAACGCGGCGGCGGCGTCGCAGAGACCGGTGCGCGGGTAGCTCCCGGTGGGGAACCCGTTGGGGTGATAGCCGGTCGTCGCGATGTAGATGTTCTGGTCGTCCGGCGACCACGCGGCCGCCTGGAGATAGAACGGCTCGAGATTGGCGCACTCGTACGGGTAGCCGCCCGGGTTCGAGCCGCTGAGCTCGCCCTTGCTGCCGTCCCACTCCGGAGACGTCCAGCCGGTGACGGTGGCGGGGCTCGTGGACAGATCCAGCATGAAGATCTGCTGGCGCGGCAGGCCGCCCGCCGAGGTGAAGTCGCCCATCACCAGGTCGTATTGGCCCGAGTGGCTGACCGACTGGTTGTACACCCGGGTGCCGTTGCTCCGGACACCGGGGAACTGGTAGTTGCCGCTGATGCTCAGATGCAGGAAGCCGTCGTCATGTCCCGTCGTCGGGTCGAGGCTGGTCATGTACGGGTCGGCCGCCGAGTTTGAGATCGTCTTGTAGTAGCCACCCACCAGGATGTGGCCGTTGGCGCCGACCAGCGTCTCCACCTGCGCCGACGCGCTGTGGGCGAAGGTGCTGACAACCGCGCCGGTCGTCGTGTCGATCTCGGCGATGTTCTTGACCGCCGTGCCGTCGACCGAGGTGAACTTGCCCCCGATGTAGGCATGCGTGCAGTCCGATCCGTTGAAGGCGATCGAGTTGACCACGCCGTTCACATTCGGATTCCAGGCCGTCATCGCGAAGGGCGCAACAGCGCTGAAGCTGAACGCGTTATTGCGCGCATAGGTCGTGCTCAGCCGCTGGATCGTGTTGAAGCCACCCACCGCGTACATCGTGGTGCCGCACTGCACCAGCTGTCGCACCTGCTGCGTCGAGCCGGTGTTCGCGAGCTGCGGCGTAAAGGACGCCGGAGTCGTCGTCACCGGCCCGGTCGGCGCTGCTGCAGCCGGAAGCACCCCCACCGACAGCAGACCGAGTCCAACCAACGCCGTCATTCCAGCGCACAGCCGGAAGCGTATTCGTGCCACTTTCCCTCCCCAGACCGCCTCGAAAAGATTACAAACCACCTACTGCGTTGACAGATTATGCAAGTGGTTTTGGGTCAAGGGAACCCTTCGATCTGCGACCGCTCTTATTCTCGATTGTCTTCCACAGTACTGTCAAAGAGAACAACTTGCGAAACGACCAGAGCACGACGACGTAGACGGCGCTCGCCAGGAGGGACGCGGCGAGGAACACCGCCACCGACTCACCCCACCCCAGGCGTGCAACGAGACCGAGCATTCCGAAGCAGCCGAGCGCCGCGCCCGTCGCCGCGGCGAATGCCCGCCCGAACGGATCGATCGCGATGAACGACCGCACCTCGAGCAGCGGGGCGACGTTGTTGACGAGGATCGCGGCCGAGAGCCCGAGGGCGGCCCCGACGATTCCCATCCGCGGGATGAGGAGGTAGCCGAGGGCCAGATTGAGGGCCAGCGCGACCACCACGTTCAGCAGGTTGAGGGAGCTGCGCCCGCCCATCAGGAGCACCATGTCGATCGGGCCAACGCCGGTTGCCACGAGCATGGTCACGGCCAGCACGGCCAGCGAGCTCGCGCCTCCGGCGTAGTGGTGGCCGAAGACCGTCAGGAGCACCGGTGCCCAGAGGGCCAGGGTCAGGTAGATGGGCCACGCGAGCAACACGAGCCATGCCGTGGCCACGCGGTAGATGTTCCGGGCGCGGTCGTCGAGGCGGGCGCTGAGGAGCCCGGCGAGCTTGGGAGCGATCACCTGGATGATCGCCGTGTTGATCAGGGCTCCGGCGACGAGGTAGCGGGTCGCCGCCGTGTAGACCGCGGCGTCCGGGGTCGACATGAGCGATCCCACCATCAGCGTCCCGACCCAGATGATCGTCACCTGGAACGCACCGGTGAGCCCGCGCGGCGCGGTGAACACCCAGAACTCCCGGGCGAGCGTCGCCGTGGCGGCGGGAGCCACGCGGGGGCTGCCGGCGTGCCGCTCGGCGCGGCGCAGGAGCAGCGCGAGCCACAGCAGTCCGGCGAGGAGCCCGAGGGCGATCGGCGTCGCCCACGCCGCGGAGATGAGCGCGGGCCGGTCGGTCAGGAGCAGAACGAGCACGACCAGCGAGAACTGCAGGGCCGGCCGGGCACACCGATCGACGAGGGCGTTGGGCATCATCGTCCCGAACCCGCGTGTACCGGCGATCACGACCGTGTAGCAGCAGCTCAGCGGGAGGAACAGCGCGAGCACGCGCAGGTACGTCGCCACGGTGCCCGCGTCGGCGGCCTTGTGATTGGTGAACACCTCGGCCAGGGGATGGGCGAAGGCGAGGACGAGCGCGGCGAACAGGATGCCGGAGGCGAGTGAAGGCCACAGCGCGATGCCGATGGTACGACGGATGTCGCCGATCCGGCCCGCCACGCGGAAGCGGGGGATGAACCGCGTGAGGCCGGTGTCGGCGCCCAGCTCGCAGGTGTTCGAGAGGATGGTGAAGAGCGCGACCGACTCGAAGAACGCGCCCGACTGGGCTCGGTGCAGGACCCGGGCGACGGCGACGACCAGCAGGAACTGGAAGACGCCCGTGGCGAGTGCGCCGGCGAGGTTTGCGAGCCCTCCGCGGGCGACCATCCGGACGTCGGCCGACTCGTCGGCGCCGACCGCCGCCGCGAGGTGGGCCGAGATGCCCTCCGCCGCGGCGCCCGCCTCCCCGGTGGTCGTCATCGCAGGGAGTAGCCGAGCCGGCTGACATCGTGCTGGTAGCGGCGCACGGCGACCGCCGCATCGAGCCGCCGGAGCGCGCCGGGGTGCCTAAAGCGCTGCTGGTAGGAGCCGTTCAGCCCGGGGATGACCTCGCCTCCGCCCTGCAGCCGGCCGAGCTCCAGGAAGGCGCCGATGTCGGCCAGAACGGCCGTCGGATCGCGCACGAACTGCTCGTAGTGAACGACCTTGAGCCGGCGGATGCTGGGCGCATCCGCCCACATGATGTCGTGGCAGTGCACCCAGTGGTGCATGAGCCTCGTGAGCGACGACTCGCGCGACCAGCGCGAGGTGGACATCGTCACCGCGATGGGATCGCGCACCATCATCACGAAGTACGCATCGGTGAAGAGCGCCTGCAGGAATCGCATCTTGAGCATGTTGGGCGGCGACTTCTCGACGCGCACCGGCCGTTCGGCATCCCAGTGGTAGCCCCACTCCCACTCCAGCCGGGCGCGCTTCTCGCCGGTCGCAAGCGGCGAGTCCTCGGTCATGTGGGCGCGCGCGTCGAACCCGAACCGCCCGGCGCCCCCGTACAGGAGCGCGGGCGGGTAGACGCTCTGCAGGAACTGCCCCTCGTCCTCCGGCACCCCGGTGCCGGAGAAGCCCGTCACCCGCGGGTCGGCGCAGATGCAGCGGTGCAGCAACGACGTCCCGCTGCGGTGCAGGCCGCCGATGAAGACGTATTGGTAGGTCACACCCGCCACCCGGGTACGTGGCCGAGCCACGCCGCCAGCCGCTCGTCGTAGGGCCGGAAATGCGCATCGAGCTCCGCGCGGAGCTGCGGCGGCATCGGCGAGCGCGGTCGCGCGTTGTGCCGGTCGAATGCGATCTCGCCCATGACGGGCAGGCCGAGGAACTCGAGCACCCCGGCGAACACCGGCGCCGGCGTTGCGAAGAACTCCGCGCTCTGCACGACATGGATCGAGTCACGCCCCACCTGCGCCTCGAGCCGCTCGAGCTGGTCGATGTACTGACCGCGCAGCCGGTAGGCGTGATGCTGAAGGCCGAAGCTGAGATAGCCGGGGTCGGCCGCCATCCGCTCGGCCTCGCCGTCCACGCGCGCGTGCTCGAGCTCGAGCGCCCGCTCGAACGGCTCGGCCTCATAGCCGCGGGCGAGCTCGTGCGCGTGTGCCGAGAACGCCCGCTCGACGGGATCGCGCAGGAGCACCAGGAGCTTCACCCCGGGGAGGTCGCGGGCGTAGCGCTCCGCGGCCAGAGGATGAACCATGTAGTAGGGGCTCGACTCGAACGTGAGCGGGCGGATCCCGCACGAGCGTTCGATGCGATCGGCTTCGCGGGCGAGCGGGAAATGCGCCCTGTACCACCCCAGGCCGCGGCCGTGGTTGAGGTCGAAGTAATGGACGCCCTTGTGCAGCACCGCCTTGAGGATCAGCGGGTGCTGGCTGAGCGCGCGGTACATCGAGGTGGTGCCCGACCGCTGCGCGCCGACGATGAGGAACGACGGCAGCATCCGCGAGCGGCTGGAGAGCCGGCCCGCCGTCACCGAGACGGTGTGGACGACCCGCTTGGCCGGACGCGGCAGCGGCCGCGCGCTCACAGCGCCTCCAGCTCGGCCTCGAGCGCGGGGAGCAGCCACGCGGAGGCGGCGCTGAGCCGTCCGCCGAGGTCCGCCTGGCGGTCGACGAGATAGCGCGCCGTGAGCTCGGCCAGGTAGGCCAACGCGGTCAGCCGCGCCTCATGTGCGTCCACGCCGAGCGGCTCGAGCAGCGCGGCCGCGCCGGTGACGCACGCACGTGCGGCCAGCAGCGGCTCCGTGCCTCCCGGCGCCGTCTCCCGCTGCAGCCGGTTGTGCAGCGCGTCGTAGCCGAACGGCACGCCGAGGCCGAACCGCTCCCAGTCCCAGACGAGGAGCCCGTGGCGGGTGCTGGCGATGTTCCACGGCGACCAGTCGCCGTGCCACGCGCCGAAGGTGAGCGCCGTCGCCCCGGAGCCCGTCGCCAGGCGGTCGATCGCGGCCGACAGCCGCTCGCGGTCGGCGGTCGCATCGGCGCCGTCGACGCGCTCGCGGAGCGCCGTGAGGTAGCGGCCGCCCGCGAGCGGCGCCCGCTCCCATCCGCGCACGCCCGCGATCTCGGTGATCGCCGCCCGGCGCTGCGGCGCCGGAAGCGCGACCCGGCGGTCGTTCACGGGGAGCGGCCCGAGCACGAGCACCGGCATGCCGTTCCACTCGCCCTCGAGGATCACCGAGGGCACGATCACCTGCTCGAGCCCGGCCCCGGCGAGCAGCCTCAGCGTGTCACCCTCATCCCGAACGAGATCCTGGGCCAGCAGGCTCACTCCAACCTTGGCCACGCCGACCGCGGTCCCGTCGGCCGCAAACAGGTGCAGGACGGGCTTGCGGTTGGCGCGGGGAGGGCCGAGGTACATGCTCACCTCGATCTGCGCGCCGAGCCGCTCGCTCAGGTACGACTCGATGGAGGCCTCGCCTCCGGGCACGCGGACGCGGTCGCGCAGCACGACCTCGCCGAGGCCGCTGCGCAGGAGCAGCGAGAGCCCTCGCATGCCGAGCCGCGAACGGACCGAGCGCGGCTCGCCGTAGCGGCGTACCGCGCTCGCCGCGGCGCGCCGGTTCAGCGGGACCACCAGCCGCGGGCGCTTCAGCCGCGGCAGCACCATCAGCTCGGTCGCCGCCGGGTCTCCGCCCTGCGCCGGCGGCCACAGCACGTCGAGCGTCTCGCCCAGAAACGCCGCCCGGGCGCGATCGGTCGCAGGTGCTGCGATCGCCGAGCCCGTCACGCGAGCGCCTTCACCGTGGAGTCTGCCGCGGCGCCGTTGTGCGCCGGATGCCCGGCGGCGCTTCCGGCCGGCCCCTCGGCGGGTCCCGCGACGATGCGCACGGTGACGATGAAGACCGACAGGAACAGCACACCGTAGAGCAGACCGCTGATCGCGTCGGTGAACCAGTGCAGGCCGAGGTACGTCCTGCTGTACGCCTCGTTGTATGCGAGCGCGCCGACGACGGCCCCGCTCCAGACGGCAAAGTTCCGTGTGGGGCGAAACTCGCGCCACAGGAAGTACGCGATGAGACCGTAGAACAGGATCACCCGCTCGACGCCGCCCGACGGGTAGGTGCCGTGCGGATGGCCCGGAGGACCCGGCCGCTCGAAGATGTGCCGCAGGCCGATGGTCGTGTAGTGGTCGATGACGATCACGAGCGCGAACGCAACCAGCGGCAGCCAGCGGTTGCGGCGCGCGGCGACCGCCAGGCAGGCGGCGCCGACCAGACCCGCGCCCCACGTGGTCCAGGTGTTCCCGATCTTCGTCGCCCGTGCCATGACCCGTGACCAGGCGTGCGTCTGGTGGTGGGCGATGGCGTTGTAGATGGGCGTGTCGATTATGTGGCCCTGATGGACCACGGCGATCGCGCCGAGCGCCGTCATGATGCAGGCGACGGCGGCCGTGCCGGCGAGCACCCAGCCGGTGCACTCGAGCGAGCCAGGCACGACCCGCACCGACCGCGGAGACGGCGTGCGCCGGGTGACCCAGTTGTCGCGGGCTGCGATCGGCCCGTCGCCGCCGCGGGTCACAGACCAGGCCGCGGCGAGGATCAGGAGCATGCCCAATGGCCAGAGCAGCGCGACCAATGAGTCCATCGGATACCGCCTTCGAAGTCGGGGGGTGGCGCGGCCGCGTACCGGCCTGCCCTCCTTTCGAGTCTACGAAGGTCGGTTGCGCCGTCAACCTCGCCGAGTTGGAAGGACATGGGAACCCGGACGCGCCCGCACCGCTGATGTCGCGCGGCCGCCGTTTGCGCAATACTCCAGCCGTCTTTGACCGACTGATCAGAGCCTGGTTTCGCCCCACCTGTCGCGACTGCGGCCAGCCCAAGCCGAAGCTGACCGCGTTCTGCAACGAGTGCGCCGAGCGGCGCGGAATCTCGGTGGGGAAGCCCTAACCGGCGGGTGGGAGCGGGGCGAGCGCGGGCGCGCTGCTGCGCTTGACCACGGCGGCTCTCGTTGCCACGGTCCGGCGCGGCGAGCGCCTCGGGTTTCCATTTGCGTGTTCCAATCGAGTTTATTTGACATGTTCGCACGTTGCGAGGATAGTCAACGGACACTCCCAGGTGCCGCTGGGATGCGCTCTCCCCCTTCCCCCGACACTCCTCCCGAGGTTTCGGCGATGCCCACCGAGATGCTCACGTTGAACGACTACATCGCCGTTGTCCGGCGCCGTAAGTGGGTGATCGTCGCCTGCACGATTGTCTTTGCGCTCGCCGGGTTCGCCTACGCTCACTCGAAGGGCGCCACGAACCTGGCGACCGTCGATGTGGGCGTGAGCTACATCCAGCCGCCGACCTCGGCCGGCGGAACGGCGGGCTCTCCGAGCGCCAGCGAGGATGCGCGCTTCCTTGCAAACCAGGTGGCGTTCGCGCGCACCGAGCCGGTGCTCGAGGCCGCCGCCAAGCTCGCGGCCAAGCAGCATGTGGATATCACCGCCGATGCGTTGGGCAAGGCCTCATCGGCCACTCCGAGCACCACCGCCGACATCCTCTCGTTTGCGGTGCACAACCGCAACAAGGTCGACGCGGGAATCCTCGCCAGCTCCTATGCGGGGGCGTACGTCGCCCAGCGGCGGGCGCAGATCGACTCGCAGTACGGCACCCAGGTCGCCACCTTGCAGCGGCAGATCACGAAGATGGGGAAGGAGTTGCAGGCTGCGAGCACGTCCAAGGCGGCGGCGCGGGCGATCCGCCCACAGCTCGAGCTGGCGCTCAAGGAGCTCACTCCGCTGCAGGCGTTCGTGCGCCAGGACACGATCGGGACGCAGGTGCAGAAGACCACGGCCGGCGTCGCTGCGGTGAAGTCCTCGCCGTCGAGCTTCGCGCTCATCGGCGCGTTCGTCGGGCTCGTCCTCGGCCTGATCGCAGGGTTCATCTGGGACGCGATCGACCGCGGCCGCACCACCGGCCGCGACGTGGCCGGCACGCTCAACCTGCCCGTCCTCGCAAACATTCCCACCCCGCCGAAGCACCTAAGCTCCGAGAACAGGCTCGCGAGCATGGAGCAGGCCGAGCCCACGGCCGAGCCGTACCGGCTCCTGGCCGTACGCCTCGGGCTGCTGTGTGCCACGCCCGCCCGGCAGGTGCTCCTGATCACGAGCGCGGTTGACTCGGAGGGCAAGTCCACGACGGCGGCCAACGTGAGCGTCGCGCTGGCCCAGATGGGCAAGTCCGTGGTGATGGTCGACGGCGACCTGCTGCGGCCGACCGCGGCGCGGTTCTTCGGCGCCGAGGACGGCCCCGGGCTCTTCGACGTCCTCACCGGCGACCTCGAGGTCGCCGATGTCGGCGTCGATGTCATGCTGCCCGGCCATGCAACGGCGGGCGGGCGGCTGCGGGTGATCCCGGCCGGTCGCGTGACCGGGGATCCCACCGGCCTTCTGGCCTCCGACCGGCTCGACGCCGTGATCGGCGAGATCCGCGAGTCGGCCGACTACGTGATCATCGACTGCACGCCGCTTCTGACCGTGAGCCATGCGATGGTCGTGAGCTCACGGGCGGACGCGCTGGTGGTGATCACGCGCGCCGACCGGCTCACGCCCGAGATCAGCTGGAACCTGCAGGAGACGCTGAAGGCGGTTCCGGCGATGGCGCTGGGAGTGGTCGTGACCGCAGCCGATGCCAACCCGATCTACGGCTACGGCTACTACGGACGGACCTCGGAGATGGGTGGATCGCCCGCCGGTGACGGCTCCGGCCGTCTGCCTGGGCCACTCCCGATTCCCTGGCTCGGGAAGCGCTGAACGATCCAGGTAGCCCTCGGCAGCAAAGGCAGCACACCTTGACGGTACGCACCACCAACCCCGGCCTCGACAGCAGCGCCTCTCGGGACGACGACTTCCTCTTCGGCGGGCTGACGCTTGCACCGCTCACCCTCGACCACGTCGTGCAGTGGGTGGTCGACCGGGCGAACGCCGAGCAGGCCGCCGTGGTGGTCTCGTCCCACATCAGCCACCTGATGCTCGCCGCCAAGTCGGCGCAGTTCCGCGCGGTCATGGCCGCCAGCGAGCTGAACGTGGCCGACGGCTGGCCGCTGGTCGCGGCCTCGCGCCTCCTGCATCCGCCGCTGCCCGGGCGTGTGATCGGCATCGACCTCGTCGACCACGTCCTGCGGTCGGGCTCGCGCTTCCGGGTCGCGATTCTGGGCGGCCCTCCCGGCACCGCCGGCGCAATGGCCGAGCGCGAGGGCGAGCGCCACGACGTCGTCATCGTCGAGCCCATGCCGGTGGGCGTATGGGACACTCCGGAAGCGCTCGAGGCGATGTTCGAGCGGGTGCGCAACGCCAACCCGAACCTCGTCCTGATCGGGCTGGGCGTGCCCAAGCAGGAGCTCCTGGCAGAGCAGCTGAGGCCGTGCGTCTCGGGGCCGATCCTGTGCTGTGGCGCAGCGATCCCCGTCCTGGGAGGCAGCATCCGCCGCGCCCCGGCCGTCGTTCGCCGGGTGGGGGCCGAATGGGCCTTCCGCATCTGCCAGGAGCCTGTGCGCATGGCGCCGCGCTACGTCCAGACCGGTTCGTGGTTCCTGCGCGCCTTCGTACACGAGCTGCGCAGACGCGACGGGTCGGTGGTGGGGACGGGATAGCGTGGACGATGTGCGGACACCCGCCGTGTCCGTGGTCATCCCGACGCACGGGCGGCCGGACCTCCTGCCGCGGACGATCGCGTCGATCGCTGCGCAGGATCTGAACGCCCCCGTGGAGTGCATCATCGTGCACGACGCCCCCGAGGTGACCGAGACATTCGCGGGCGACGCCGGCACGGGCCTCACGGTGAGGGAGCTCGCGAACGCGCGCATCCCCGGCCTCGCAGGCGCGCGCAACACGGGGATCCTGGCCGCCCGGGCGCCGCTCGTCGCCTTCTGCGACGACGACGACACCTGGGATCCTCGCAAGCTGCGCCTGCAGGTGCGGGCGCTCGAGGAGACGGGCGCGCTGGTCGCGAGCTGCTCCAACGTCGTCACGTACGGCGAGCACCGCACGGTGCGCCGCGCGCCCGGCGCCACGGTGGCGTTCGCCGACCTCGTGCGCGACCGCGTCGCCGTGCTGCACTCGAGCACGATCCTGGCTCGCCGAGATGCGATCATCGAGCGCATCGGGCTGATCGACGAGGCCATCCCGCGGGGAGCCTCCGAGGACTACGAGTGGCAGCTGCGGGCCTCCCGCATCGCGCCGATCGTGGTGGTCGACGAGCCGCTCGTCGACGTGGCCTGGCACGAGGGGTCGCGCTACTCGCGCCGGTGGGATCTCTACGTGGGCGGGCTCGAGTACATCCTCAGGGAGTACCCCGAGTTCGACGCCTGCCCACGGGGCAAGGCGCGGGTGCAGGGCCAGATCGCGTTCGGCTACGCGGCGATGGGGCTCAGGCGCACCGCCTGCCGCTGGGCAACGGCGTGCGTCCGGCACGATTGGCGCCAGCCGCGCGGATACCTGGCCCTGATGGTCGCCGCGGGGCTCCTGCCGCCCGAATCGCTGCTCTCGCGCCTGAACGCCCACGGCAGGGGGGTGTGAGGTGGACGGGCTGATCGCCCGGCGGATGCCTCCGGGGTGGCAGCTCTACCTGCTGATCGGCCTCTACCCGGTGCTCTGGGGCCTCGGGCTCGCCTACTTCGTCTGGCCCGTGGCGGCGGGCGTGTTCGTGCTCTCGCTGTGCCTGCGCTCGGCGATCCGCGTACCGCCCGGTTTCGGCATCTGGGTCCTCTTCCTGATGTGGATGCTGTTCTCGGCGATCGAGCTCAGCACCTCCCAGCAGGCGGCCCTCTTCGCCTGGCGGGCGGTGATCTATCTCACCGCGACCGGCGTGTTCCTCTGGATCTACAACGCCGCTGCCGACGATCTGCCCGACGACACCGTCGCGAGCGCCCTCACGGTGCTCTGGGCGCTGGCGGTCGTGGGCGGGTTGTTCGGCGTGTTCGATCCGACGTTCTCGTTCCACACGCTCGGCCAGGCGCTCGTTCCCAAGTCGATCCTCAACAACCCGACCGCCTACGCCTACGTGCACCCGGCCCTGGCGCAGATCCAGTTCAAGGCGCTCGGCCACCCGATCGGCAGGCCGATCACGCTCTTTGCCTACACCAACCAGTGGGCCGCGACCGTGGGGGTGCTGACGCCGTTTGCCGTGATCACGGCGCTGCGGTCGCCCTCGCCGCTGGTGCGCAGGGCCATGCTGATCCTCTTCGGGATCGCCGCGATCCCGATCATCATCTCGATCAACCGCGGCCTGTGGATCGCACTGATCGCCGCGGTGATCTTCGTGGGCGTGCGGCTCGCCGCGGCCCGCCACGCCAGGCTCCTGGTGGGCGGAGCGGCCGTCACGCTGGTGCTCGCGGCGGTCATCCTCGTCTCGCCGCTCGGGCACCTCGTCAACCAGCGGGTGAGCTCGAGCCACAGCAGCAACGGCACCCGTGCGACCCTCTACTCGGACACGTTCAGCGGCACCAGCAAGTCACCGCTGTTCGGGTTCGGCACCCCGCGGGCGTCCGCCAACCTCAGCAGCACCGCCAACGTCCGGGTCGGCACCCAGGGCCAGTTCTACCTGATCCTGTTCTCGCACGGATACCCGGGCCTGGTGTTCTACCTGGGCTGGTTCGGATTCACGTTCCTGCTCGCGGTGCGGCGCAGATCGCTCGACGAGATCCTGTGGGAGAGCGTCATCCTGATCTCGTTCGTCGAGATGATGGTGTACGACTTCCTGCCCGCGGCGATCTACGTCGTCATGATCGCGTGCGCGCTGCTCTGGCGGCGGCGCACGGCCGAAGTCGCCGAACGGCAGCGCGCCGCGGCGCTGGTGCCGCCGCAGCTTGTCTTCTCGGAGACGTCGCCGCAGGCCGGCGCGCGGTGAGCCGCGTGCTCTACATCGGAGGCCTGGGGCGCAGCGGCAGCACGATCCTGGACATGCTGCTGGGCGATGTCAGCGGCGTCGCCAACGTCGGCGAGGTGCGCCACCTCTGGGAACGGGGCCTCCGCGACAACGCGCTCTGCTCGTGCCGGGCCACGTTCGCCGAGTGTGAGTTCTGGAGCGCCGTCGGCGAGCACGCGTTCGGAGGCTGGCGGAGTGTCAACGCGGCAGCCATGGTTGCCTGCGCACGCGCCGTCGACCGCCACCGGCAACTGCCCGCGCTGCTTGCGAACCCGGCCCGGCTGCGCGTCGAGCTCGGCCGCTACTCCGAGGTGCTGGCGCGGCTGTTCACGGCGATCCACGCCGTGTCGGGCGCCGAGCTCGTGGTCGACTCGAGCAAGGATCCGCCGCACGGCTTCGTGCTCCGCGAGGTCCCGGGACTCGGCCTGCGGGCGGTGCACCTGGTGCGCGACAGCCGCGGCGTGGCCTACTCGTGGACGAAGCTCGTCGCGCGCCCCGACGCGACCGGCGGCGATCGGATGATGACCCGCATGTCTCCGGCGAGGACGGCGCTCATGTGGCTCGACGCCAACGCGCTGCTCGAGGTGCTCGGCCGGTCCGTGCCCACCGTGCGGGTGCGCTACGAGGACATGGTGGACGACCCCGACCTCTGGGTGGCGCGCGTGCTGGCCGGCACGGGCGTCGATCCCGCAGCCCGCAGCAGCTCGGCGGTGCGCCACGCGATCGGCGGGAACCCGCTCCGGTTTCGGCCCGACCGCGGCCCGCTGCAGGTCGACCGCGAGTGGCGCCAGAAGCTGTCGCCCGGCGCGCGCCGCACGGTCACGTCGCTCACCGCTCCCATGCTCTGGCGTTACGGCTACTCCCTCGACGGTGCCGTGTAGCTCCCTGCAGCCCGGTTGACTTTCGCCCGGCGACCTGCCACGTTCTCGTGCATGAGCGATCCACGCACCGCACCCTTCGGGGCCGTGAGCCTGGCCGACGTCACCATCCTCACCGACATCGACCCGGCGAATGCGGACGCCACCGACGGCGACTTCCATCTCGTCCGCCGTCACTTCGACATCCGGGCGTTCGGGGTGAACGGGATCACCGGCGACGCGGGCGATGAGATGGTCGAGCCGCATCACGAGCGCGACGACGACGCCAACGGCACGAACGGCCATCAGGAGCTGTTCGCCGTGATGGGCGGGCACGCCGTCTTCACCGTCGACGGCCAGGAGCTCGACGCTCCCGCCGGCACGCTCGTGTTCGTGCGCGACCCGGCCCTGATCCGAAGCGCCCGCGCCACCGCCGACGGCACGGCGATCCTCGCGGTCGGGGGCCGGGCGGAGCTGCCGTTCGAGATCGCCCGCTGGGAACGCGCCCTGCCCTGAGGCCCGCTGACGCCGCGGCGGCCTACCCGCTCGCGTCGGCGGTGGTCGCGACCGCCCCGGCGCTCGCCACGATCACCGCGGCGATCCCGGCAAGCTGCGGCAGGCCCAGGCTCTCGCCGAGGCCGACGAATCCAACCGCGGCGGCGATGGCGGGATCGAGGCTGTAGACGACCGCGACGACGCGCGGCTCGAGCCGGCGCAGCCCCTCGATCTCGAGCGCGAACGGGACGATCAGACCGCCCACGGCGATCACGAGCCCGAGGCCGAGGGCGTGCGCGTCCACCGCTCCCGCGTGGGAGATGCCGAACGGCAGCGCGACGAGCGCCGCGACCGGCGCCGCGAGCGCGAGGCCGTCGATGCGCGCCGTTCGCCGCCCGAGACTGCGGCCGGCGTATGCCACGCACGCCCACGCGCAGCCCGTCGCAACCGCGAACGCCACCCCGGCGGCCGACGTGGGGCGGTCGACGCCGCCCAGCAGGATGACACCCGCGGCCGCGACGAGTGCGAAGCCGACGTCGCGGCGGCGCCTGCCGCCCCGGAGGGCCATCACGAGCGGCGCGAGGAACGCGAAGGTCACGGCGATCCCCATCGGCAGCCGCTCGATGGCCTCGAAGAACGTCAGGTTGAGTGCGGCCAGTGACACGCCGTACGCCACGACCAGCGCCCACGTTCGGCGGTCGCGACCGCGCAGGCCGGGACGCACGACGACGATCAGGATCATGGCGCCGAGCGCGAACCGAAGCGCCGATACGCCGGCGGGACCGAGCTCGTGGAAGAGGCCGTGCGCGACCGCCGCGCTCACCTGGATGGTCGCGCTCGTCCCCAGGATCATCGCCGCGCCCGCCGCGGCGCGCCGGCTCACGCGGCGACGTCGCGGTGCAGGCCGATCGCCGCCGCGCCCGCGAGCTGCGCCCACGCCTCGGCGTCCATGCCGGCGGGACGGGCCGCGGTGAGGATGGTCTCGATCGCCGCCGGGCCGGTGGTCAGCCCGCCGTCGGCCTCCTGAACGGCGACTCGTGGATGTGCGCGCAGCAGCGTCATCACCGCCGCAAGCGGGTCGGCGAGGCCGCGGATATCGGCCTCGCGATAGACGCAGACGTTGGCCGGGGGCTCGCCGCCGAGCACCGCCGCGACATCGTGCTCCCAGGTCGCTTCGCTGCCCAGCAGGTCGAGCGGGTTCGCGACCGTGCGCAGCGTGTCGGAGCTCGCGCCGAAGATCAGGCCGGGACGGCCGCCGGGTGTGTCCGCGAGGGCTGCGGCGAGCATCGCGAGCGCACGGCCGGGCTCGTACAGGCGGCCATTCGAGTCCGATACGCCGATCGGCCCGAGCTCGACCCACCGCCCGACGCGATCACCGAAGCAGCGCCGGGCGGCGGCGGCGGGCGAACGCTCGGCCGTGCCCCCCTGGTAGAGCAGCAGGTGCACCGAACGCGCCGCGGGGGCGCCCGCCATCGCGAGGAGCGTCGCCGGGGCGATGCCGAGCACGCTCCCGAGCGCCGACACGATCGGCGGCGAGGGGATCGGCGCGCGGCCCGTGGTGGGGTTTCGGCCGTGCTCGAGTGCCAGCAGGTAGCTCGGCGAGATCCCGATCCTGCTCGCGGCGGCACGGAGGGAGAGGCCGAGCTGCGTGCGCCGACGGCGGACGAGCGCTCCCAGCTCGGTCGTCTCGAGACTCATCTGTTCAGTATACTGAACAGTGCCAATCGCGCACCGAATGGGTGAAAACGCCCAGTGCGCCCGCCACCGGCGCGACGTATCGTCGGGGGCGTGCGTGGTGGGACACGGAGGTCGGCCCTCTCGGTCGCGCTCATGAGCGTGGGCGTCATCGTCGTGACCGCGGGCCTTGCGACGACACGTATGCCGGTCGTCGCCGCCGGCGTGGCGGCGATCCTCGCCGGGTGGCTCGCCGCCTCGGGCATGGGCGCCCGCGCCTCTCAGCGCGACGGGTGAGGAGTCTCGTCAGCCCGCGGTGGTGAAGCCCGAGACCAGCTCGTCGAGCGTCGCGGCGGTCGTCGCCAGCTGATTTGCGCTCGCCGCGAGCTCCTCGGCGCTCGCGGTGGTCTGCTGGGTCGTGGCCGACACCTGCTCGGTGGCGATGCTCGCCTGCTCGGCGACGCCGGCCACCTCGCCGGTCGCGGCGGCGATCTCGTGGATCCGCTCGGTGACGACGCGGACGGCCTCGTCGATTGCGAGGAAGGCGTCGCGCGCGCTGCCCACCACCGCGGTGCCCTCCTCGGTGCGGCCGGACGTCTCCTCGACGACCCGAACGACACGGCCCGTCTCGGCCTGGATCTCGCCGATCAGGTCGGCGATCCGGCCGGCGGCCGAGTGCGACTGCTCGGCGAGCTTGCGCACCTCCTCGGCGACGACGGCGAAGCCACGGCCCTGCTCGCCGGCGCGGGCGGCTTCGATCGCGGCGTTCAGCGCCAGCAGGTTGGTCTGGTCGGCGAGGCCCGTGATGGTCACGACGATGCCGCCGATCTGCTCCGACTTGCCGGCCAGCTGCCGGATCGCGGCCGTCACCTCGCGGGTCGAGTCGTCCACCGAGGCCATCGCCTCGGAGGCCCGGCCGGCGGACGAGGCACCGGCCTCGGCCACCTGGCGGGCCTGCTCGGCCGCCTCGGTGGTCTGCTCGGTCGTGACGTTCGCCCGCTCGACCATGCGCGCCTGGCGCTCGGCGCCGGCCGCGACGCCACCGATCGCGACGGCGATGTCGCCGACGGCGCGGCTCGTCTCCTCCGACGTCGCCGCGATGTCCTGCGAGGCGGCGCCGATCGTGGCCGACACCTCGGCGATCCGGGCGACGAGCGCCGAGAGGTCGGCGCGCATCCGGTTATAGGCCTCGACCGACGCGACCGTGGCCGAGAGGATCCCGTTCACGGCATCGGCGGTCTGGCCGATCTCATCGCGGCTCGGGTTCTCGATCGGCGGCGTCGATGGGACGACCGCGACGGTGAGATCGCCGGTCGAGAGCGCCTCGAGGCCCTCGCGCAGCTCGGTGACGCAGTGCTGGCGCAGCATCGTCAGGCGATCGAGCACCGGCCGCAGGCCGCGCGTGATCCCCCGCGCGGCGAGGAATGCGAAGCCGCCGGCGAGCAACGCCGCAAAGAGCGCGACACCGGCGACGAGCCACGTCGCGAGCGACCGGGTCGACGCGAACCGCGCATCGGCGGCCGCCTGGCTGCGGTTCGCCTCGGCCTCGTAGCCGGCCGCGGCGTTCGCCAGCGTGTCGGCCGCCTCGTCGGCGCCACCCTGGACGATCGCCGTTGCCACCCGCATCTTGCCGGCGCGGACGTTGCCGATCAGGGCGCGGTCGAAGCCCGCGACGGTCGCGTAGGCCAGGCGGATCGCGCGCAGATGCTCGCGGTCGGACGGGGTTGTGCTCTGGGCGGCGAGCCGGCTCAGCCCGGCCTGAAAGTCGTGGACGTCGCCCTCGTGGTCGCCGAACGACAGCCCGCGGGTGAGCACGAAGCGCGTCTGCGACTCGTGGATGTAGGCGGCGAGCCCCTTCACCTCGGCGGCCGCCTCGGCCTTGCGGTCGGCCACACGCGCAGCCCGGCTGGCATCGCCCATCGTCGCCTGCGCCCACAGCGAGACGGCGGCCACCGCCGCCAGGAACACGACGATCACGCCGAAGCTTCCGTACAGCTTCCGCGCCATCGGCATATCACGAAATACGTCCGCCATCGAATTCCTCCGCCGCTAGTGCAAACACTCCTGCTGTTTGCGTGATCGGCTGCAAGTACCTCAACTTGAGATCCGGCCTACTGCAAAGTGGGGAGCGATGAGTTCGGCGCGGCGGAGCGGTCAGACTCCCGTACACCCAATCCGGAGGTGCCCCGTGAGCCTGCCCGAGATCGCAACCAACGCCGAGTGGCACGCCGCCCGCCGCGCCCTCCTCGAGCGTGAGAAGGCGCTGACCCGGCTCCAGGACGAGCTGAACGCCGACCGCAGGCGGCTGCCGATGGTCGAGGTGCGGGAGGACTACGTCTTCGACGGCCCGAACGGCGGAGCGCGCCTGATCGACATGTTCGGGGACGGGCGGCAGCTGATCGTGCAGCACTTCATGTTCGACCCGTCATGGGAGGACGGCTGCTCCAGCTGCACGGCGTCAGTCGACGAGATCTCGGCCGGCGTCATCGCCCACCTGGCGGCCCGCGACACCGCATTCGTGCTCGTCTCTCGCGCGCCGCTCGCGAAGCTCGAGGCCTACCGGCAGCGGCATGGGTGGACGATCCCCTGGTACTCGTCGCTCGGCAACCGCTTCAACTACGACTTCCACACGACGCTCGACGAGTCGTTCGCCCCCATCGAGGTGAACTTCCGCACGCGCGCCGAGGCCGAGCGGGCCCCGGCCGTGCGGTGGGTCACCGAGGCCCCGCAGCCGGTCGAGATGCCTGGGGTCAGCTGCTTCCTGCGCGACGGCGACCGGGTCTTCCACACCAACTCGAGCTACGGCCGCGGCGTCGAGTATCTGCCGGTAACGCCTACACCTTCCTCGACCTGACGGCACTCGGCCGGCAGGAGTCGTGGGAGGAGCCGAAGGGCCGCTCCGGCGCCGAGCATCCTGCGTCGCCCGATTTCGCGACCTGACGGGCGCGGGCCCGCCGGCGGATCAGTTTGTGCGATCCTCGCCGGTCAGGTGCTCGATCTCGGTGCGCAGACGGTCCATCCGCGACGCGCCCTCGGGCGAGATCTCGGCGCTCTCGGGGACGTCGTGGAGCGGGAGGTGCTGCCGCCTCCTGCGCCGTGATCGTGAGGTCGACCCGCCCGGAGTCGTCGATCGTGCCCACCGCGGAGGCCTCGACGTAGTGCGGCCGGTCGGCGTAGTTGTGGAACGCAAACCCGCCGTGGTGGGTGATGGCGAGGCCGTCGAAGATGTCCTCGTTCTCGTCGCCGACCACGAGGAAGACGACGCCGACGTGCTCGCCGTCGCTCGAGAACACGTCCCAGCCGTTCTGGATCACCTTCCACGAGACCGCCGTCACGCGACGGATCGTAGCGCCGCGCGCTAGCGACGCCGAATCACGTCGAGATCGCCGGCCGAGAACCGCCGCCGCAGCTCGACGTCGGCCGGGTCGACCATCTCGCCGTCGCGCTCGACGTAGCCGTCCTTGGCGCCGATCACGAGCAGCACGAGGTCGGCGTCGCCCGCGTTCCAGAACCGCCGCGGCGTCGCCGACTCGACGTGCACGGCGCCGCCCGGCCCGAGCTCGAACGCGTCGCCGTCGACGTCGAACCCGGCCGTGCCCGCGTGCACGAAGTAGAGCTCGTCCTGCACGTGGTGGAAGTGGTTGAACCACTCGGTGCCCGGCGGGAGCACGATCGCGTTCACGCCGAACGCGGTGACGCCGAGCGCGTGGCGCAGCTTGCGGAACACGCCGGGGGCAAGCTCGTCGACGGTGGTCACGCGATGCGCCACGAACCGGACTCTACCGGCGGTCCCGCGCAGGCGGACCGGGTGCGACCCGACTCACACGGGGGTATGATCACCGCCATGGGGAGGGTGCCGGTCGGCAGGTCAATCGGCGTGGTGCTGGTCGTGGCAGCGACGGCGCTCGGCGGCGCGTCGGCCACGGCGAGCGCGCACGGGCAGCCGCACTGGCGCGTCGTTCACCACGGCGGCAGCGCCGATCTGCGCGCCATCAGCCCCGTGTCGCGGCGGGTGGCATGGGCCAGCGGCAGCGGCGGGACGGTGCTGCGCACGACGAACGGCGGCCGCTCGTGGCAGAGCATCGGCCCGGCGGGAACGAGCGCCCTCGAGTTCCGCGGCCTCAAGGCGTTCGACCGTAACCACGCCGTCATCATGTCGGTCGGCGACCACCCGGGCGACTTCCGCACCTACCTGACCGCCGACGGCGGCAGGCACTGGCGGATCACCAACCGCAACACGAGCCCACAGGCCTTCTACGACTGCATGGCGTTCTTCGACCGCCGCCACGGGCTCGTGCTGAGCGACCCCGTGAACGGCCGCTTCCGCATCCTGATCACCCGAAACGGCGGCCGCAGCTGGCATATCGACCCGGCGGCGAACGTGCCGGCGGCGAACTCGCCCAACGAGTACGGCTTCGCGGCGAGCAACGAGTGCATCACCACCTTCGGGCGCCACGACGCGTGGTTCGGCAGCGGCGGCCCCGACGGCTCACGCGTGTATCGCTCGACCGACGGCGGCCGGCACTGGAAGGTGTCGCAGACTCCGCTTCATCGCGGTGCCAGCGCCGGCGTGTTCGCGCTCGCGTTCCGAAGCCCGACGCAGGGCTTTGCGATCGGCGGCGACTTCGCGACGCCCGTCACGGCGCCGCACGCGCTCGCACTCACGGGCGACGGCGGCCGGACATGGTCGCTCGTTGCGGACTCCGCCGCCCCGGACGCCTACCGCTCGGGCGCCGCCTGGGTGCCGCACACGCCGGGAACCGCGCTCGCCGTCGGCCTGACCGGAAGCGATATCACGACCGACGGTGGGTTCTCGTGGACCCGGTTCGCCACGGGCAGCTTCGACGCCGTCGCCTGCACCCCGGGCGGGTCGTGCTGGGCCTCGGGCGCGAACGAGCGCATCGGCCGCTTCATCGCGCGCTGAGAACGCCGCCGCGGTCACCCTGATTACCCCGGGCGAAGCGCCTAACGCGACCTCGTTGCAACAGCGAATGGCCGCGTCTAGGGTGGCCGAATGCGGAGGCCCACGCGCACCGGCGGGATCGGCTCCGCGCTCACAGCCGCGCAGTGGCGCAGCCTCGGGGCGATGACGGCGGTCGTCGCCGGCCTTCACGCCGTCGGCTTCTTCCTGCTCTTCGCCGTGGTCGCACCCCACCACTACCGGATGGGCACGTCGGGGGCGTTCACGATCGGCGTCGGCCTCACGGCGTACACGCTCGGCCTGCGCCACGCGTTCGACGCCGACCACATCGCCGCGATCGACAACACCACCCGCAAGCTCATGTCCGAGGACAAGCGGCCGCTCAGCGTGGGCTTCTTCTTCTCGCTCGGGCACTCGTCGATCGTCTTTGTGATGGCGTTCCTGTTCGCGATCGGCGTGCGCGCGCTCGACGGCCCGGTGACGCATCCCGGCTCGCGGCTGCACGACATCACCGGGCTCGTCGGCACCGGCGTGTCGGCGACCTTCCTCTACCTGATAGCGATCCTGAACGTGATCATCCTGGTCGGGATCCTGGCGATGTTCCGCGACATGCGCAGCGGCCGCTACGACGAGGCCGAGCTCGAGGAGCGGCTGAACTCGCGCGGCCTCATGAACCGCGTGTACGGCCGGTTCACCGGCGCCGTCTCGCAGCCCTGGCAGATGTTCCCGATCGGGCTCCTGTTCGGGCTCGGGTTCGACACCGTCACCGAGGTGGCGCTGCTCTTCCTCGCCGCCGGGGCGGCCGGCGCCGGGCTGCCGTTCTACGCCGTCCTGTGCCTGCCGATCCTGTTCGCCGCGGGCATGTCGCTGCTCGACACGATCGACGGCTCGTTCATGAACTTCGCCTACGGGTGGGCGTTCTCGCACCCGGTGCGCAAGGTCTACTACAACATCACGATCACGGGCCTCTCGGTTCTGATCGCCCTCGTGATCGGCACGATCGAGGTGGCCGGCCTCTTCGGCGGCCGGGCCGTCGACCTGAACACGCTCGGCTTCGTGATCGTCGGCATGTTCGTCGTGACCTGGGCCGTCTCGCTCGCGGTGTGGCGGCTCGGCCGCATCGAGCAGCGCTGGGGTGCGGCGCTCAAGACCCGGATGTAGGTTCCGGGTGCGATGACCGAGGCTCCGCGCGTCCCGACGCTCGAGTTCACCGGCCTGGACGAGGCCGTGGCGGCGTTACGCGAGCGCGGCCTGCGCATCTCGACTCCGCGGCGGCTCGTGCTCGAGGCGCTCTTCGCCTCGGAGGTGCCGCTGTCGGCGGAGCAGCTCTCGAGCCGGCTCGGGCTCGACACCGCCTCGGTCTATCGCAACCTCGAGACGCTCGAGGCGCACGGCGTCGTGCGCCACGTCCACCTCGGCCACGGGCCCGGGCTGCACGCGCTGGTCGGTCACGGCGTGCGCGAGTACCTCTACTGCGACGGCTGCGGCAGCGTGCGCGCCGTCGCTCCCGCCGAGCTCGACGCGGTGCGCGACGCCGTCCGCGACCTGCACGGGTTCGAGGCCCGGTTCACGCACTTCCCGATCGTCGGGCTGTGCGCCGGGTGCGCGGCCGCACCCCGTCGCGGCGCCTGACGCTCAGCCCGCGTCGAGCTCGATCAGCTCGCGCAGCGCGTGGTAGGCGCTCGCCTGCGCCTCCTGGATGCGAGGGATGTGCTGCGACGGGGTGACGATCACGTGGTCCGCCAGCCGGTCGGTGAGGATGCGACCGCCGTCGTAGCCGACGAACGCGACGCTGACGAGGCCGCGGCGGCGGGCCTCGGCAAGGGCGGCGAGCACGTTCTCGGAGCCGCCGCTCGTCGAAAGGGCGACCACCGCGTCGCCGGGCCGGCCGTAGGCGATCACCTGGCGGGCGAACAGCACCTCGGCGCCGATGTCGTTCGCGAGGGCGGTCAGGATCCCGGAGTCCTCGGTGAGATCGAGCGCCCGCCGGGCGCGCAGACCCGGCGGCGGCGATCGCAGGTCGGCGACGAGATCGGACGCGTCGGTGGCCGAGCCGCCGTTGCCGAACGCGAGCAGCGTCCCGCCGGTGTCGAGGACGGCGCGCAGCGCGCCCGCCGCGCCCGCGAGCTCGGCGCCGCCCTCGCGCAGCGTCCGCTCGCGCAGGGCGGCGACCTCGACCGCCTTCATCAGCGCCGAGCGGCGCACATCCTCGAGAACGGCGTCGAGGTCGTGCTCGCCCTCCGACAGGAACGGGTACAGGAACGAGGCCGCGCCGGAGTCGTGCACGGGGCCGGCGCTTCGGCCCGCGAGCAGGCCGCGGTGCTCGAAGAAGACGTGCACGAGCTCCCACAGGAGGTGGTAGAGCGTCTCGGTGAGCTCCTGGTCGACGAACGCGTCGTGCCCCGGCGGCAGTGCCTCCCACTCGGCGCCGATGGGCGCAAACGCGATCGTCAGGCAGCCTCGCGCGCGGGCCACGCCGACCGCGGACACGAGGTCGGCGTCGCCGCCGAAGGCGATCACGATGTCGTCAGGCTCGGCCAGCAGGGCAAGCTGCTCGGCCGCCGCCCCGGCCGCGGGCACGAGTCCGATCGCCGGGAGCGCCCGCTTGCCGACGATGACCGGATGGACGAACTCGACCGCCACGTGGCGCACGTCGGTCTGGGCCTGCGCCGAGCTGCCGATCGCGATCAGCCGCCCGCCGCGGGCGAACCGCTCGGCCATCGCATGGCACAGCCGGGCGATCCGCGGCGCCTGCTCGGTGAAGAACGCCACGTCGGCCCCCGCCCGCAGGGCGATCAGCTCGTCGAGGCGGCGCCGCACGGCATCGGCGGCGTGGGTGCGCATCAGGCCGGCTGGGGCTCGAGCGCGAACTCCCGCAGCCAGTCGCGCCAGGCGCCCAGGCCCTCCCCCGTGCGCGCGCTCATCATCAGCCGGGGCACGCCCGGATGGACGGCGTCCAGGTGGTACTCGAACTTCTCCATGTCGAAGTCGACGTACGGGAGCAGGTCGATCTTGTTCACCAGGACGAGCTCGCAGGTGCGGAACATGAGCGGGTACTTGAGCGGCTTGTCCTCGCCCTCGGCGACCGACGCGACCATCACCCGCACGTCCTCGCCGACCCGGAACTCGGCCGGGCAGACGAGGTTGCCCACGTTCTCGATCACGAGCAGGTCGATCTCGGCCAGCGGCAGCGACGGGATCGCCGAGCGCACCATGTTGGCGTCGAGGTGGCATTCGCCGCCGAAGCCCGCCTCGGTGTTGATCTGGGTGACGGGCACGTGGATGCTCGCGATCCGGTCGGCGTCGAGCGTGCCCGCGACGTCGCCCTCGAGCACCCCCACCCGCACGCCCGAGAGGTCGTGCAGCGTGCGCTCGAGCAGCGTCGTCTTGCCCGCGCCGGGAGAGCTCATCAGGTTGACGACCCGCACGCCGGCCCGATCGAAGTCGTCGCGGTTGGCACGCGCGATGGTCGCGTTGGCGTCGAGGACGTCCTCGAGCACTCTCACCTTGGTGCGATGCATGCTTCCTCCAGCTCCTCGACTTCGATCGACTCGACCTCGAGCTCGTCCCCCGCGGTGACGCGAACGTCCGTCCCGTCGCAGCGCGGGCACCGGAACACCGGCGCGTCGAGCTCCCAGGCGTGCCCGCACGCGGTGCACCCGAGCTGCGCCGGCACCAGCTCCTGCTCCAGCCGCGCGCCCTCGCAGACGGTGCCGGCCGCGACGTGCTCGAAGTAGAACGCGAGCGAGTCCGGCACCACCTGGCGCAGATGGCCGACCCGCAGCTGCACCGCGGTCACGCGCCGTCCGCCCGCGTGGCGGGTGGCGGTGTCGACGACGGCGCTCGCCACGGACAGCTCGTGCACCGCTAGCCCACCTCGAGCGGAGCGTCCCCGCGCAGCCCGGCGATCGTGCTCAGCACGAGGTCGACGGCCTGATCGACGGCGCCGCGTATCTCGGGCGAGAGGCCGAACCCGACCTCCTCGACCTCGGCCGGCTCGCAGGCGATCACGAGCACCTGCCCCGGCCAGCCGCCGACGGCCTTCACGAACCGCAACACGCTCGCAGGATCCATCGCGTGGGGATCGATCGTGTCGCCGTCGGCGATGCCCGTGGCGACATCCGCCTCGTCGGCCTCCATCACGTAGAGCGTGCCCGGCGGCTCGCCCTGGCGGCTCGCGTCCACAAGCAGGAGCGCGTCGTAGCCGCGCATGACCTCGTAGGCCAGGTCGAGCCCGCCCGTGCCGAAGTCGACGACGGTCACACCCTGCGGCAGATCGCGCTGCTCGAGCCGGCGCACGACCTCGCCGCCGAAGCCGTCGTCGCGCAGCCAGGAATTGCCGATGCCCGCCACCAGGATCTGCTTCTCGATCGTCCGTGTCACGTCGGGCATGCCTCCAGTTCGCCTGCGAAGAAGAACAGGAACCGGCCGGTCTCGCGCATCAGGTCCTGTCCGGGGTCGTCGTCGATGGTCGCGCCGAAGTAGAGCTTGTCGTCGTAGTCGTAGTAGATCCGCTCGAGCGTCGCCACTCGCCCGTCGAGCATACGGTCATACGGGTCGGGCCGGTCCTTCAGCCGCAGCACCACCTTGTCGCCGCGCCGGTAGGTGACGCCGTCGACGACCGCCTGCTCCTCGCCGACCGGCGGCTCGCCCCGCGCTCCGAAGCCCGTGTTCACGGACGCCCTCCCGCGCCGGGCGGCGGATCCGAGAGCACCGTGCGGCCGTGCAGGCGCAGCAGATCGGCCGGCGTGGCGGCCGCCGTGCGCTCGATCATCGCCCGGATGGCGGGGTCGCCCGCGGCGACCTGCTCGCGCTCGCCATCGGAGAGCGCCATCACGTGCAGCACGAGCGCCTCCTCGATCTCGGTGCCGTCGAACAGGTTGCCCCGGCTCTCCGGCGCGAGCTGCGGGTGGTCGGGAAGCGCGATCGTCGCCCCCACGAGCACGTCGTCCTCGTCGGTCGCGAGCACGGGATAGGTGTTGATGCTCTCGCATCCCGCGACGGCGGCGCCGAGCGGCCCGTCGCGCTCGAGCGGCGAGACGAACCGGCCGCCCTCGATGCGCAGGATCGGGTGCGTCGAGAGCAGGCTGCGGCGAAGCGCAGCGGGCCGGTCGAGCGCCGGGCCGTCGACGGGACTCGCGTTTCGGACGCACACCGACACGCGCCAGATCCCCGGGTGCAGGCGCTCGGCCGAGAGCCGCATGCGGCCCAGGGTGCCGTTCAGGTCGAACGTCTCGAAGCGCCCGGCCACGGCGAGCCCGTCGATCGATCCCGACAGCGTGCGCAGCCGCGTGGCCTCGGCGCGGTGGCCGCCCTCGGGCGCCGGCAGGAGCAGCCGCACCTCGGCCTGCACCCGGGCGCCGATCGGGGCCTCGGCGATGCCCTGCAGGCGCAGCCGGTCGTGCGCCGAGTGCGTTCCCTGCGCGTAGCCGGGCGGGTACACGATCCCGAACGGCGTCGGCGTGGCGTTCTTGGCCGAGACGTCGGTGTACGGATAAAGCGCGTAGCCCTCGTAGAGGAGCGCGTCGAGCAGCGTTTCGAGCGCGGCGGCCGGCACTCAGGCCCCGGTCTCGGGCGTCGTCGCGGACTCGAGCAGCCGCGCGACGGCGGCGTCGAGCGAGAACAGCCCGGCGTCGGCGGTGTAGCGGCGCAGCGATTCGGTGGTGTCGGGGTGCAGCCGCACCCAGCTCGAGTTGGGGTAGTGGCGATCCATCATCCCGCGCCACGTCTCGACCGGCATCCGCCAGCGGGCCGAGCACGACCACGGCACGGCGACCACCTGGATCGCTCCGTCCGGTGCGCGGTGCAGGACCGAGCCGTTGAAGTGGAACGTGAGCGGGACGTGCCCACCGCGCAGCCCGGCGAAGTACTTGGTGGCAGCCACCTCGAGGTCGTACGTGCACGCGATCGGGAGCGAGAACGTGGTGGTGCCCGAGAAGCTCGGGACGAGCGCGCTCGAGTACGCCCACAGGAAGCTGTGGGTCGTCGCCGACCACCGCTCCGGCTCGCCGAAGAGCTCGACCAGGCGCGTGCGCGTCTCGGCGTCGTAGCTGCGCCGGGACGGGTCGATGTTGATCTGGGCGGTGAGGGCGATCGTGAACACGTCCAGGCCTGCGGTCTCGCTCACGCCCAGGTCGACGCGCAGGGTCGGCGCGGCGGCGTCCTCGACGCACGACGCTCCGAGGACGGTGAACTCGAGCACGGGGGCCGCGCTCACGCGACGCTCCGGCGCGCGCCGAGGCCGGCGAAGAACGCGCCGACGGCATCCTCGACCGCGGTGCCGCCCGAGATCCCCTGCCAGCTCGCCTTGATCGCCCCGACGAGCTCGTAGCATCGGTCGATGGGCACGATCGCGGCGGCGTGCTCGTCGCTGATGCGATCGACGATCAGCGCCTCGACCTCGGGCTCGAGCCCCTCGAGCACCGCGTTTGCCGCGACGAGGTCGTTCCAGGCCTCGAGGTCGAGCTCGGACTCGGTCGCGCCGGCGGGACTGGGATAGAACGCCACGACGCCGCCCGCGGCCGTGCGGAAGAAGAAGGCGAGGCCGATCGGGATCTGGAGGCCCGACCACAGCTCGTCCGAGAGGTCGAAGCCGTTCAGGACGGCGATCCGCGTCCCGGTCGGGCGCAGCTCCGGATCGCCGGCCCGCATCGCCCAGCACGGCTCGCAGACGCACAGGATGCGGTGCTCGGTCATCTGCAGCAGATGCCGGTGCTCGTCATCGATCGTTGTCTCGCACAGGTCGCAGCGGGCGCCGGTGGCCGCAGGTGCGGGCTCGGTGGCCGGATCGCGCGCCCGCGACAGGCGGCGCAGGCCCGAGACGACCGCGGGGTTGGACGCCCCGCCCGGGCGGGCCGCCGTCACGTCGCGACCGCCACGGCGACTCCCACACCGTCGCGGCGCAGGAGCGGCACCGGCTCGAGATGCACGTCGTCGGAGCCGACCGCGCGGCCGGCCTCGGTGAGGACGAAGCCGTGCTTGCAGCCGGCGCAGGCAAGGACGGCGCCCTCGAGCGTCGCATCGGCGAGGTCGGCCATCGCAGCACGGGCACCGGCTGCGGTAGGCGAGCAGGCTGCCCTCGACGTTTGCGACGACGATCTCGGCGCCGCGCAGCGTGACCGTGCGCAGCTCGCCCGGCGCGACATCGCCCGCCGCCTCGACGGGCAGCCACGCCGGCGCGGCCAGCCGCCCCCGCATGGGCGTCATGCCGTTGCCGGCGGCGGCCGGCGCGGGCTCGGTCAGGCCCTCGACCTCGACGCCGGCGAGGTCGGGCGCGCGCTCGTCGAGCGCATCCTTGATCGCCAGCTCGAGCGTCGAGAGCGACGCCGGGCAGCCGTGACAGTGCCCGACCAGGCGCAGCCGTGCCACGCCCGCCTCGATCCCGAGCAGCTCGACGTCGCCGCCGTGCGACTCCATGTAGGGCCGCACCGAGGCGAGCGCCTCTGCCACCCGCTCCTCGAGCGCGACCGGGTAGAGGTCGTGCACGAGCATGAGGCTCGCCACGAGGCCGTCGGCCGCGAGCCGGGCACGCAGCTCGGCCGTCGACGCCGCGTCGTCGGCGAGCACGTCCATGATCCGCCGCAGCCCCTCGCCGTAGAGGTCGACGACGGCGCCGACCAGCGCCTCGGCCAGGCCCTTGGCCGGCCCGATGTCGAGCCGGTCAAGGGCCTCGGTCAGCTCCTGGACCCGCGCGAGCGGGTCATCCTGCGACGCCATGCGCCTCCCTCAGCAGAGTCCGGTGGGACGGTGCTCGACCTTGCGCACCCTGCCCGCACCGGTGTACATGTGCACGCCGCAGGGCAGGCATGGATCGAACGAGCGCACGGCCCGCATGATGTCGATCCCCTTGAAGTTCTCGGGACCGTTCTCCTCGAAGATGGGCGTGTTCTGGACGGCGTCCTCGTAGGGGCCGGGCGTCCCGTAGCTGTCGCGCGGGTTCGCGTTCCACGGCGTCGGCGGGTAGGGCTGGTAGTTCGCGATCTTGCCGTCACGGATCACCATGTGGTGCGAGAGCACCCCGCGGGCCGCCTCGTGGAAGCCGACGCTCACGGCCTCCTGCGGCACCTTGAAGTTGTTCCAGCTCTTCGTCCGACCGGCCCGGATCTCGGCCAGCGCCTTCTCGAGGCAGTGCAGCCCGACGAGGGCGGAGTAGGCCTGGTGATAGGAGCGGGCCCGATCACGCTCGATCGCGTTCGACTTCTCGGGGATGTTCCACTCGAGCTCCATCTCGGGCATGCCGGCAGTCTTCGGCAGCACCATCTGGAGGCTGTGGCCGGTGGCCTTGAGGTAGCCGATGTCGACCAGGCCGGCCTTGGCGGTCACCCACTGGCGGGCGAACGGGCCGCCGCCGGTGTCGCACGCGACGTAGGTGTCGTTGCGGGCGTCGTACATCCGCGGCGAGACGACCCAGCTGTACTTGTCGGCCCAGTCGCGCTTCTGCGGCTTGGGCAGCGTCACCTTGTTCCAGGGGTGGCGCTTGTCGACCGGGTTGCCCAGCGGATCGGTGTGGACGAACGTCTCCTCGCTCGACCAGTCGTCGAAGTAGGAGCTGCCGAGCAGGATCCGGATCGCGAGGTTGATCTCGACGAGGTCGGTCGAGACCAGCTCGCCCTTGAAGACCAGGCCCGGCGTGATGTAGCGGTGCCGGCCCCACTCGGTCATGCCGCGGTAGCTGTAGTCGACGTAGTCGGGGTCGTCGAAGCAGCCCCAGCAGATCAGGTCGGTGTCGCGATAGCCGACCATGTCGTACCCCGGCAGCTCCTGCAGGAAGAAGTCGTACAGGTCGTCGTGCATGGGCACGGTGCGCTTGGCGTACTCGATGTAGCGCATCAGGCGCACGTAGTAGTCGGTGCAGGTCTGGTGGGTGATGTCCGCCGAGACGCCGCCGGGCATGATCGTCGACGGATGCGTGTGGCGGCCGCCGAACAGGCAGTACATCTCACGGGTGTAGCGAGCCACCTGGAGGGTCTCGAGGTAGAAGCTGCCCGTGAACGGGTTCAGCGCCCGCATGATGTCGGCGATCGTCTTGTAGCCGTGGATGTCGCCGTGCGGCGAGGCGGTGGCCTCGGCCTTGCGCAGCAGGGCGGGGTTCGTCTCCTTCACCATCTGCTCGCAGAAGTCCACGTTCGCCATGCAGTCGTTGAAGATCGCGTGGTCGAACATGAAGTCCGCCGACTCGGCCAGGTTGTAGGCGTAGTCGCCGAGCTTCGGCGGCTTCACGCCGTAGGCCATGTTCTGGTTCAGGCAGGAGCAGGTGCAGTGGTTGTCGCCGCAGATGCCGCAGATGCGGCTCGTGATGAAGTGCGCGTCACGCGGGTCGATCCCCTTCATGAAGATGTCGAAGCCGCGGAACACCATCGACGTCGAGTAGCACTTCAGCACCTCGTGGTTCGTGAAGTCGATCTCGGTGTGGATCCCCAGGCTGCCGACGATCCGGGTGATCGGATCCCACGACATCTCCTTGACGACGACCTTCCGCTCTTGCGGCGTCTCGACGGTGGTCACCTCATGCCCCCTTCCGGGCGTAGTTCCGTGGCTTGTAGCCGGTCGTCAGCTCTGCGCGGTTGTGCCGCCATTCCGGTTCGGTGTCGCCGTTGTGGCGGATCTCCCAGCCGCGCAGGAACTTGTAGATGGGGCCGTAGGTCATGCGGGCCGGGATCGTCGTCACCTTCGACTTGGGCGCCTCGTTCATGAACGGCAGGTACTTGTCGGGGAAGCCGGGCATCGTGCAGGCCATGCAGATGCCGCCGACGTTCGGGCAGCCGCCGATCCCGTTCACCCATCCCCGCACCGGCACGTTGCACTTCACCACCGGGCCCTCGCAGCCGAGCTTGACGAGGCAGCGGTGGTCGGAGCCGTACTCGGTGGCGAAGTTGCCCATCTCGTAGAAGCCGGCCCGGTTGCAGCTCTCGTGCGTGGTGCGGTCGAAGAGCCACTTCGGCCGCAGCTGGTCGTCGAGCTCGGGCGCCGGTGCGAGGCCGCCCAGGTGCAGCACCAGGTAGAGCAGCGTCTCGGTCATGTTGTCGGGCTGCGCGGGGCAGCCGGGGATGCAGACGACCGGCAGGCCGGCCTTCGACTTCCAGTTCCAGCCCAGGTAGTCGGGCAGCCCCATTGCGCCGGTGGGGTTGTTCTTCATCGCGGGGATGCCGCCGTAGGTCGCGCAGGTGCCGATGGCGACGACGGCCGCCGCCTTGTTCGCGAGCCGGTCGACCCACTCGTTGGTCGTGATCGGCTGGCCCGTGTCCGGGTGCACGCCGAACCCCGACCAGTGGCCCTCGCCGTTGATGTTCTCGTTGCCGATCGACCCCTCGACGATCAGGACGAACGGGTCGAGCTTGCCGGCCTCGGCGTCGTACCAGGCCTGGATGTACTCCTGGCCGACCTCGTAGGCGACCACCTGGTTGTGGATGACCACCCGCGGCATGCCGGGGATGACGCCGTGGATGATGTCCTCGAGGCTGGGGTTGGTGGCCGCGGTCATGGCCACCGAGTCGCCTTCGCAGGAGAGCCCCGTCGTCATCCACAGCACGTGCGCCGTGATGCCCTCGGTCTGGGCCTGATTCGGAACGAACTCGACTGTGGCCAACTCACCCTCCCTCTCGACTACGTGGTCAACAGATCCTGGGCAGCGGATCGCCGACGAGCTGGTCCATCACCCGCCTGCCGCCGAACGCCGTCTCCACCAGCACCATCCCCGGCGGGTCGGTCTTGACCTCGCCGATCTGCACCGCCCGCTCGCAGCCCGGCACGGCGCGCAGCGCCTCCAGAGCCGCATCGGCCCGCTCCGGGGCCACGAACGCCACCAGCCTGCCCTCGTTCGCGACGTACATCGGATCGATCCCGAGCAGCTCGGCGGCGCCCGCCACCGCGGGCAGCACCGGCACGTCGGCCTCGCGCACGACGATCGCCACGCCCGACGCCCGGGCGAGCTCGTTCAGCACCGACGCGACGCCGCCCCGGGTGGCGTCCCGCATGCAGCGCACATCGTGCCCGGCCGCGGCGAGCAGCGCATCGACCGCCGGCCACAGCGAGCACGTGTCGGACTCGACCTCGGCATCGAGGTCGAACTCGCCCCGCGCGAGCATGATGGCGGTGCCGTGCTCGCCGATCGAGCCGGACACGATGATCCGGTCGCCGGGGCGCAGGCCGCTCGGCGAGAGCGCGGCCCGCGGATCGACCTGGCCGATCCCGGCCGTGCACAGGTACATCGAGTCGGCGTGGCCGCGCTCGACGACCTTGGTGTCGCCGGCGACGATCTCGACGCCCGCCGCGAGCGCCGCCGCCGCGATCGCCTCGACCTCGGCCCGCAGGTCGTCGGCCGGCAGGCCCTCCTCGAGCACCATCGACAGGGTGAGCGCGAGCGGGCGCGCGCCGGCCACCGCCAGGTCGTTCACGGTGCCGTTCACGGCCAGCTCGCCGATCGATCCGCCCGGGAACCGGATCGGCTTGACGACGAAGCTGTCGGTCGTGAAGGCCAGCTCCACGCCGCCGACCGAGACGCTGCCGGCGTCGGCGAGCGCCGCCAGCGAGGTCGATCCGTAGGCCGGCACGAGCAGGCCCTCGATGAGGGTCTGCGTCGCCTTGCCTCCGGCGCCGTGCGCCATCGTGATACTGGGCGTCGCGGAACTTCGGCGGCTTCGAGCGCACCGTCTCGATGATGTCGAGCACACGCTGCTCGCGATCTGTCGGCTCGGCCGAGCGGGCCACCGTCACACCACCTCGCGGTCGCGGGCGAAGCGGCCGTAGTTGTAGTACGCGGCGCACGCCCCCTCGGGCGAGACCATGCACGTCCCGATCGCGTGCTCCGGCGTGCAGGCGCTGCCGAACACCTTGCACTCCCAGGGCTTGATGACGCCCTTCAGCACCTCGCCGCACTGGCAGGCCTTGGGGTCGGCGACGCGCACGCCCGGCACCTGGTAGCGCACCTCGGCGTCGAGGTCGCGGTAGGCGTCCGAGAGCCGAAGGGCGCTCTGCGAGATGAACCCGAGGCCGCGCCACTCGAAGTGCGGGCGCAGCTCGAACACCTCGGCCATCACCCTGAGGGCCGCCATGTTGCCCTCGTACGGCACGACCCGCGCATACTGGTTCTCGACCTCGCAGCGGCCGTCGCGCGAGCTGGCGCAGGATCATCTGCACCGACTGGAGCAGGTCGAGCGGCTCGAAGCCCGAGATGACGACCGGGCGGCCGTAGTCGGCGGGGATGAACTCGAACGGGCGCCCGCCGACCACCGTCGCCACGTGGCCGGGCCCGATGAACCCGTCGAGGCGCAGGTCGGGCGAGTCGAGCAGCGCGCGCAAGCGGCGGCACGATCGTGACGTGGTTGCACATGCACGAGAAGTTCGCGATCCCCTCCGCCTTGGCGCGCTTCAGGGTGAGCGCGGTCGAGGGCGCCGTCGTCTCGAAGCCGATCGCGAAGAAGACGACCGGGCGGTCGGGGTTCTCGCGCGCGATCCGAAGCGCATCGAGCGGCGAGTAGACCATGCGCACGTCGGCGCCCTCGGCCTTCGCGTCGAGGAGCGTGCCGTTCGCGCCGGGCACGCGCAGCATGTCGCCGAAGCACGTGAAGATGACGTCCGGCTCGTGCGCGATGGCGATACCGTCGTCGACGCGGCCCATCGGGATCACGCACACCGGGCAGCCGGGCCCGTGCACGAGCTCGACGTTGGCCGGCAGCAGATCGTCGACGCCGTACTTGTAGATCGAGTGCGTGTGCCCGCCGCACACCTCCATGATCTTGTAGTGGCGCCCCGTCTCGACCGTGGCGAGGATCTCTCCGGCGAGCGCGCGCCCGAGCTCGGGGTTGCGGAACTCGTCGACGAACCTCATCCGCGGGCTCCCGCGGCGTCAAGACGCGCCAGGGCGGTGGCGGCGTGGACGAGGACGAGGTCGCCGGGAAGCACCGCCCCGACGAGCTCGGGGTCGACCCACTCGCCGGCCTCGGGGGCGGCGGACGCGTCGGCCGGGACGCACCACGCCAGGCGTGCGGCCGCATCCACCCGCACCACCCGCATGCCGACCGCGACGTCGCCGCAGGTGATGCAGTGGTCGTCCGGGCCGCAGGCGGCCACGCCGGACTCGGCAGGGACGATCGCCGGCCGCCGGCCCGCGGTCACTCGATCACGCTCGCCTTCAGCTCCTCGAGCTCCTGCTCGTACTCCGCCCCCATCTGCTCGAGCAGCGAGAGCGTTGCGCGCGCCTCCTCCTCGTCAACCTTCGAGAGCGCGAATCCCACGTGGATCAGCACCCAGTCCCCGGGCACGACCCCGCCGCCGACGTCGTCGTCGAGCAGGCTCACGTTCACGTTTCGGCGCACACCCGCGATCTCGACCTTCGCCAACCGGTTCTGGCTGTCGACGATCTCGATCACCTGTCCCGGGATTGCCAGGCACATGAGCGCATCTCCTTGACGGCACGAGCCGGATCGGCCTCGCCGCCCGCTCCCTGCGGGCGCCACAAACAGGCCGATGCGCGATGTCTACCAGGCCCGGGCGGCGCGAAAGCCGGGCACGTAATCAGGGTTACGCCTGTGGACGGTAACCATAATTACCCGCGCTGGGCGGCGCCGCCGGTGGCCGCGCAACCGGTACAATCGCGACCAGGAGTCGTCCTGCACGAGCATGGACGACGGGGAGGCGATCGTGCCCGCCAGCGACACCGAACGGGGTCAGGGGTTCACATCGCAGTGGCCCGGCGAGGACCCCCGCCAGCCACAGGCGTCGTCGTCGTACCGCTACCTGCTCGATCTCGACGACGACATGGCCCAGGAGTTCGATCTGCGCATGCGCGTGGTCGCGCGCCAGGTCGCGACGGTCGTCGTGATGGACGTCCCGGCCGGGGCACACGAGGCCGCGGAGTGGTTCGGCGCGATCGGGTCGGGGTTCGGCGTGCTCGTCATCGACGGCGTCGTCGCGGTGGACACGCACGTGAGCGACCGCGTCGCCACCGAGCTCGTCGGCATCGGCGACCTGCTGCAGCCGTGGGAGCCCGGGCTCGACGACCTGCTCGACCGCAGCTGGGAGTGGCGCGCGCTCGTGCCCACGCGCCTCGCGCTCCTCGACGCCGCGTTCGCCGAGCGCGCGCGGCCGTGGCCGCAGATCGCAAACGTGCTCATGCGCCGGGCGAGCCGGCGGGCGGGCGATCTCAGCGTCCAGCGCGCGATCACCTGCCAGCCGCGGCTCGAGGTGCGCCTGACGCTGCTCCTGTGGCACCTCGCCGGCCGCTGGGGGCGGGTCGAGTCGGGGGGCATCCGCGTCCCCCTGCCGCTCACGCATCGCCTGCTCGGCCGGCTCGTCGGCGCCGAGCGGCCGTCGGTCTCGCACGCCCTCGCCCGCCTCTCGGCCGCGGGTCTCGTCACCGGCCACGCCGACGAGTGGCACCTGCACGGGACGCCCGCGAGCCACCTGGCCGCGCTGGCCGACCGTAGCGACGCATCCGCGGACACGGGCGCCGGGACGGCCGGCCGGTGAGCCGCGGGATCGAGTTCACCCCGGGCCAGACGCAGACCGAGAAGCAGCTCGTGCACGTCATCTGGATGACGAGCGGCCTCTCGTGCGACGGCGAGTCGGTGGCGCTGACCTCGGCGACGAGCCCGAGCCTCGAGGATCTCATCAGGGGCACGATCCCGGGGATGCCGGCCCTCGTCATCTACAACCCGCTCCTGGCCTACGAGTCGGGTGACGAGTTCGTGCAGATCTGGCGCGATGCCGAGGCGGGCAGGCTCGACCCGTTCGTGCTCGTGATCGAGGGCTCGATCCCCGACGAGCGCCGCAGCGGCGAGGGCCACTGGGCCGGCTTCGGCGTCGATCCGGCGTCGGGCCAGCCGATCTCGACCTGCACCTGGCTCGACCGCCTCACCCCCAAGGCGGCCGCCGTGATGGCGGTCGGCACCTGCGCGGCCTACGGCGGCGTCCCGGCGATGAAGAACAACCCGACGGGCGCGATGGGGCTCGCGGACTATCTCGGCGCCGGGTGGCGCTCGCGCCTGGGCATCCCGATCGTGAACCTGCCCGGCTGCCCGGTGCAGCCCGACAACCTGACCGAGACGCTCATGCAGCTCGTGCTGCGGCTCGTGCACGTCGGCCCCGACCTCGACCTCGACGAGCAGGGGCGGCCCCGGTGGCTGTTCGAGCGCACCGCCCACGACGGCTGCGACCGCGCCGGGTTCTACGAGACGCGCGCGTTCGCCGACCACCCGGGCGACACCGGCCCGTGCCTGGTCAAGCTCGGCTGCGCCGGCCCGGTGGTGAAGTGCAACGTGCCCGTGCGCGGCTGGGTGAACGGGATCGGCGGCTGCCCCAACGTCGGCGGCATCTGCATGGCCTGCACCATGCCCGGCTTCCCCGACAAGTTCATGCCCTTCATGGACTCCGACGGCCTCGGGCGGCTGGCGGCGCACCCGGCCCGGTTCGCCTACGGCCCGGCGCTGCGATATCTGCGCGAGCGGGCGATCCGGCGCACCTACGACGTCGAGCCGGCCTGGCGCCGGCCGTCCGAGCGGCGGGAGGGCGCGCACGACCGCGGGCTGAGCGGAGGGCCTTCCGGGTCACCGGCACCGTCCAGGGCGTCGGCTTCCGCCCGTTCGTGCACGGCCTCGCCACGCGGCACGCGCTCGCCGGGTTCGTGCTGAACGACGGCGGCGGTGTCGCGATCGAGGTCGAGGGCGCCCCGGCGGCGCTCGACGCATTCGCCGCGGCGCTGGCCGGCGAGGCTCCGCCGCTGGCCCGGATCGAGTCGCTCCGCTCCGAGACGCTGCCCGCGCAGGGCGGAAGCGGCTTTGCGATCGCTGTCAGCACCGCCACGGCGGTGACGGCGCTCGTGCCGCCCGACGTCGCCACATGCGCGGACTGCCTGCGCGAGCTCCACGACCCGGGCGACCGCCGGTACCGCTACCCGTTCATCAACTGCACCCAGTGCGGCCCGCGGCTCACGATCGTGCGCAGGCTCCCGTATGACCGGGCGAACACCACCATGAGCGGGTTCGAGCTGTGCGCGGGCTGCCGCCGCGAGTACGAGGATCCCGGCGACCGCCGCTTCCACGCCGAGCCGATCGCCTGCCCGGTGTGCGGCCCGCGGCTGTCGATGCCGCTCACCGAGGCCGTCGACCTGCTGCGCGCCGGCGCGATCGTCGCCGTGAAGGGGCTCGGCGGCTATCACCTGGCCTGCGCCGCGGCCGACGACGACGCCGTCACCCGCCTGCGCACGCGCAAGCTGCGCGACGAGAAGCCGTTCGCCGTGATGAGCGCCCGGCCCGAGCTCCTCGCCCACGTGAGCGACGCCGAGGCCGCGCTCCTGCACTCCCCCGCCCGGCCGATCGTGCTCGTGCGCCGGCGCGACGGCGCGGAGATCGCGACGGCCGTGGCGCCGGGCACCGGCTGGCTCGGGCTGCTCGTGCCCTACACACCCCTGCACCATCTGCTCGTCGAGGAGTTCGGCGGTCCGCTCGTCATGACGAGCGGCAACCGCTCGGACGAGCCGATCGCGATCACCGACGCCGACGCCCGCGAGCGGCTGGCCGGCATCGCTGACGCGTTCCTGGGGCACGACCGCCCGATCCACCGCCGTGTCGAGGACTCGGTGGTGCGCGCCGGTTTTCCGATGCGCCGCTCGCGCGGCTACACGCCCTCACCGCTGCCGCTGCCGGTGGCCGCGCGCCGGCCGATCGTCGCCGCGGGGGCCGAGCTCAAGAGCACGTTCTGCGTCGCCCGCGATGGGGCCGCGCTGCTCTCGCCGCACCTCGGCGACCTGGACTCCGAGGCGGCCTACCTGGCCTTCCAGGCCGACCTCGAGCTCTACCTGGCCATGCTCGGCGTGGAGCCGGCGGTGATCGCCTGCGACATGCACCCCGAGTACCTGGCGAGCAAGTGGGCGCGCGAGCGCGACCCCGACGCGATCGAGGTGCAGCACCACCACGCCCACGCCGCCGCGTGCCTGGCCGAGCACGGCCTGCAGGGCCCCGCCCTCGCGCTCGTCTTCGACGGCACCGGCTACGGCCCCGACGAGACGCTCTGGGGCGGCGAGCTCCTGCGCTGCGACCTCGAGGGGTTCGAGCGCATCGCCCACCTCGACCCGGTGCCGCTGCCGGGCGGGGCGGCGGCGATCCGCGAGCCGTGGCGGACGGCTGCGGCCTACCTCGAGGCGGCCGGGCGGCCGGTGCCGTTTGCCGGGTGGGCGGCGCTGCGGCCGGTGCTCGGCGTGAACGCGCCGCGCTCGTCGGGGATGGGACGGCTGTTCGACGCCGTCGCCGCGGTGCTCGGCGTCCGCGAGCGGGTGAGCTACGAGGGCCAGGCTGCGATCGAGCTCGAGCAGCTGGCCGGCGACGAGGCGGCCGAACCCTACGCGTGCACCCAGGACGGCGGCGTGATCGCGGGCGCCGACCTCGTCGCCGCGGTGCACGACGACCTGGCCGCCGGAAGGCCTCGGGCCCAGATCGCCGCCGCGTTCCACGAGGGCGTCGCCGGCGCAGCGGCCGCCGCGTGCGCGGCCGCCGGCGAGCCGCGCACCGTCGTGCTCTCGGGCGGCACGTTCCAGAACCTGCGCCTGCTGGCCTCGACGCGGCACCGGCTCGAGGCGCTCGGCTTCGAGGTGCGAAGCCACGTCGCGGTGCCCCCGAACGACGGCGGCATCAGCTACGGGCAGGCCGCCGTGGCGGCGGCGCGGACGCGCTGACGCGCCAGCGCGAGCGCGCCGCTATCGCACGACGACGCTGGCCGAGGCGTGCGCCGTGCCGCGGCTCGCATCCGTCACCGCCGCGGAGATCGTATACCTGCCGCGGGGTGAGGTCGCCGTGACGCGGACGTGCTCGCCGTCGGTGATGTCGACGCCCGGCTTGAACGTCGCGGTGGCGGCGGCGCTGATGCCGCTCGTCGGCTGCTCCCACGTCACCTCCCACGACCCCTTGTGGTTGTGGCGGGTGCGGTTCACGATGGTCACCGTCGCGACGATCGTCTGGCCGGCGACGGGGTGGTCGGGCGTGATCGTGACCGTGACCCGGAACTGCGGGTTCTGCGTGCCGGTCACGGTGTGCGCGTACGCCGCCGCGGACAGCGCCGCGAAGCAGCAGACCGAGAGTCCGGCGATCAGGAGGCGGCGCTTCACCCACGTGCAATGTAGCTGCGCCACCGCCGGGGCGACGAGCGGCCGCGCAGGGGGCTAGATTCTCCCGGATGAGCACCGCCGCAGCCCAGCCCGCCGTGCTGCACCTGTCGCTCATCGTCGGCGGCGTCCTGCGCGACCGAAACGGCGACCGGCTGGGCAAGGTTGACGACCTGCTCGTGCGCCTGGGCGAGGACTACCCGCCCGTCACCGGGGTGCTCGCCACCGTCGCCGGCCGGCCGGTGTTCGTGCCGGCAACCGAGGTGGCCGAGATCGGCCACGGCCGCGTCGACCTGCTCTCGGACAAGCTTGACCTGCAGCGGTTCGAGCGCCGCTTCGGCGAGGTGCTGCTGCGCAAGGACGTGCTCGACCGCCAGCTGATCAACGTCGACGGCGCCCGGCTGGTGCGCGCGAACGAGATCGAGCTCGCCCGCCTCGAGGGCTGGTATCGCGTCGTCGGCGTCGACACCGGCCTGCGCGGGATCGTCCGCCGCGTGGCCCCGCGCCGCCTCGGCGCGAACATGCCGCCGGGCACGTTCCTCGACTGGGCGAGCGTCGAGGCCTTCACCGGGCACGTGCCGTCGGTGCGCCTGCGCGTGCCCCATCCGAAGCTCGCCCGCCTGCACCCGGCCCAGCTGGCCGACCTCGTCGAGGCCGCGTCGCACAACGAGGGCGAGGAGATCATGCGCGCGGTCGGCGACAACGAGGAGCTCGAGGCCGACGTCTTCGAGGAGCTCGACGCCCAGCACCGGCGCGAGTTCATCGAGGAGCGCTCCGACGACGAGGTGGCGGCGGTGCTCGAGCGGATGGAGACCGACGACGCCGTCGACCTGCTCGGCGACCTGCCCGAGGAGCGGCGCGAAGGGGTGGTGAAGCTCCTGCCCGCCGTCCAGCGCCGGCGGGTGCGCGCCCTTGCGGGGTATGACCCCGCCACCGCCGGCGGCCTGATGAGCCCCGAGTTCGTCTGCCTCTACGCGCAGGCGACCAAGCAGGAGGCGATCGACCGGATCGAGCGCAGCCGCGCCCCGGCCGACACGCTCGCCTGGGTCTACGTGATGAACCTCGACCGCCGCCTCAAGGGCGCGATCGCCCTCGCCGACCTGCTGCGCGCCGACCCCGAGATGACCATGGGCGAGGCGGCCACGTTCCTGCCCCCGCGCGTCGGCGCCGAATCCGACCTCGAGGAGGTCGCGCGGCTGATGACCGATTACGACCTGACGGTCGTCCCCGTCGTCGACGAGCGCGACCAGATCATGGGAGTCGTCAGCGTCGACGACGTGCTCGAGATGGTGCTCCCACGCGGCTGGCGACGGCGCTTCGACGTGCTCGGCGGGGAGTAGCTGGTATCGTCGGCCGCATGCCGGCGGAGACCCCAGGAGCGTTGGTGGATGGCGGGCCGAGTAGCCGCTCTACGAGCGGCACGCGACCGCCTGCTCCGCGGTGGCTCGGGCCGTCCCCGCAGCTGGTTCAGCCGGCGTAGCGCCCGCCTCATCGCGGTCGTCGGGTTCCTCGGCCCGGGGCTGATCGCCGCCAACGCCGGCAACGACGCCGGCGGCATCGCCACGTACTCGTCGGTCGGCGCGAAGTACGGCTACGACCTGCTGTGGATGATGGTCGTGATCACGGTCTCGCTGATCGTGGTGCAGGAGATGGCCGCGCGCATGGGCGCCGTCACCGGCAAGGGCCTGGCCGAGCTGATCCGCGAGCAGTACGGGGTGCGCTGGTCGCTGTTCGCGACCACGTCGGTGCTGATCGCGAACCTCGGCATCTGCGTCTCGGAGTTCGTCGGCATCGGCGCGGCGCTCGGGCTCGCGGGCGTGCCGCCGCAGGTGTCGGTGCCGATCGCCGCGATCGGCGTGTGGCTGCTCCTGATCCGGGGCTCCTACAAGGTGGCCGAGCGGATCTTCGTGCTGATGACGATCCCCTTCTTCGCCTATCCGATCGCCGCGATCCTGGCCCACCCGGACTGGGGGTCGGTCGGCCACGCCGTCGTCGCGCCCGACATCCACACCTCGCACGCCTACCTGTTCCTGTTCATCGCCACCGCCGGCACGACGATCACGCCCTTCATGCAGCTCTACGTCCAGTCGGCCGTCGTCGAGCGCGGCGTGGGCGTCGAGGAGCTGAACGCCGAGCGCGCCGAGGTGACCTCGGGCTCGATCTTCGCGAACCTCGTGGCGGGCTTCATCATCATCGCCACCGGCGCCACCCTCTACCTCCACGGCGAGCGCAACATCTCGACGGCGGCGCAGGCGGCGAAGGCGCTCGCGCCGTTCGCCGGCCGCTACGCCGAGGTGCTGTTCGCGGTCGGCCTGCTGGGTGCGAGCCTGCTCGCCGCCGCGATCCTGCCCGTGACCGCGGCCTACGTCATCGCCGAGACGTTCGGCTTCGAGAAGGGCATCAGCCGCCGCATCCACGAGGCGCCGGTGTTCGTCGCGGTGATCACGACGCTGATCGCGATCGGGACGATCGTGGCGGTCATCCCGGGGATCCCGGTGATCAGCCTGCTGGTGGGCGTCCAGGTGGTGAACGGCACGCTCCTGCCGGTGCTCCTGATCTTCATCTGGCGGCTGGCGAGCGACCGCGACCTGATGGGCGACTACCGCAACGGCCGCGTGTTCAACGTCGTCGCGGGTCTGACCGTGGTGGCGACCTCGGGGCTCTCGGTGCTCCTGCTCGCGGTCACGCTGGGCGGAGCGTTTCTCTAGCCACCTCGTGAATAACCGGTGCCAGGCACGTTATTCACCGTCCCACTTTGGGTGGTGGCGGCGGGCCCAGTCGCGCCGCACCGATCCGAGCACCATCCCGCGCAGCGAGTGGCGCGTCGACGGGTTCACGAGCACGAGGAAGAGGTGCCCGGCGATCAGCGGCACCGCGATCCAGGTGGCGATGTCGTGGACGAGGATCGCGCTCGTCTTCCCGCGCACGGCGGCGTCGGTCTCCTGCAGGTACATGAGCACGCCGCTCGCCGTGAAGACCACGAGCAGCCCGAAGACGATCGCGGTGTTCAGCTTCTGGCCGGCGTTGAAGCGCCCCTGCGGCGGCTCGAGGCCGCGGCGGGTGACGGCCCAGCGTAGCCAGCGCACGTCGTCGTCGTCGAACCGGTCGATCTCGCCCGCGGTCTGGCGCAGCCGCCCGCGCGTGTCGCTCGCGAGCAGGACGACCAGACCGGCCCAGAACGCGATCGCCGCGCCGAGGTGCAGCGACTTCCACAGCCTGCGGTTCGCGGCCAACTCGGCGAAGACGGGCAGATACAGGATCAGCCCGGTCGCGAGCATCAGCAGGAACGTGAATGCGAGCAGCCAGTGCAGCGACCGCTCCTCCGGCCAGAAGCGGCGCACGTACACCGGCTGCGGCCGGGTGCGCTCAGTAGCCGTTTGAGCGTCCCACCCAGGCGTCGACGTCATAGCCGTTTTGCTCCCAGAACCCCGGGTGCAGGTGCGGCACGAGCTCGATCCGGTGCAGCCATTTCACGTTCTTGTAGCCGTACATCTCGGGGATCACGAGCCGGATCGGCGCCCCGTGGGCGCGCGAGAGCGGCGCCCCGCCCATCGTGTGCGCGAGCATCACCTCGGGCAGCGTCGACTGCGACATCGAGAGCGTGTCGACGTAGCCGCGCTCCATCGAGACGAAGTTGATGTAGCGGGCGCTCGGCAGCGGCTCGACCATGTCCCAGAGCGTCTGCAGGCGCACGCCCTTCCAGTGCACGTTTCCGACCGTCCAGCCGGTGACGCAGTGAAACGTCGTCGTCTGGGCGACGGCCGGGAGCGCCGCGACGTCCGACCAGGTGAGGGTCATCGGCTTGCGCACGAGGCCGGTGATCTCGAGCTGATACGTCTGCGGGTGAAACGTCGGCCAGGGAGGGTTGATCGCATAGATGCGCCAGCCCGACGGGAACACGGCCTTGATCGCGTTCGGCACCACCGCGCCGGCATCGGCGATCGGCCCGCGCAGCGCCGACGTGATCCGGTCGCCGAAGAGCAGGCCGGCGCCGCCGGCGCCGACGACCGACAGGAACGCGCCGCGACCGAGCCGCTTCTCGCCCATCATCCGGAGTATGGGTGCCCCGACCCGCCCATGCCAAAGGGCCGGCCACATGTTTCGGTTCTTGCAAGAAACGAAGCGCCCATGATGGATTGATAGTATCTTTCTATCATGAGCGAGAAAGTCTTCGAAACCCCCGGCTCTGGCGACGATGAACGACGCGTCATCGCCCAGATTGACGACCTGCGGCAGCAACTCCGGCGCCGAGTTTCGGAGCCTCGCCGGTGGCTCGGCGGCTTGCGCAGGACGACATTGGCGCGTGCGGTGCAGGGGTCGAACAGCATCGAGGGGTACGACGCTTCTCTTGACGACGTGGTCGCGGCCGTAGACGGTGAGGAGCCCTTGGATGCGAACGCCGAGACCCAACTCGCCCTCGAGGGCTATCGAGACGCCATGACCTACGTGCTTCAGGTGGCAACTGATCCCGGAGCGGAGATCGACGAGGGTCTTCTCAAGGCGTTGCATTTCATGATGCTCAAGCACGACCTCACGAAGAACCCGGGCAGATGGCGGCCCGGCGCGATCTACGTCCGCCGTGAGCCCGACGGCGACGTCGTCTATGAGGGGCCGGATGCCGGCCGCATCCCCCAGCTGATCGAGTCGGTGATCGATGACCTTGCGAAGGACGACCATCCGGCCCTGGTGAAGGCCGCCATGGCGCACTTGAACCTCGTCATGGTTCATCCGTTCAGCGATGGCAACGGCCGCATGGCTCGGTGCCTCCAAACCCTCGTCCTCGCACGCGAGCGGATCCTGACACCCGCATTCTCGAGCATCGAGGAGTACCTGGGCCGCAACACGCCCGCGTACTACGAAGCTCTGGGTACGGTCGGGCAAGGCTCCTGGCATCCAGAGAACAACGCGCGACCGTGGGTGCGGTTTTGCCTGACGGCCCATCTACGCCAGGCAACGACGATTCTTCGTCGCATCGAGGAATCGGAGTCGATCTGGGCCGTCTGCTCGGAGCTCGCCGAGAAGGCCAAGTTGCCCGAGCGATCTGTGGCCGGCCTCTGGGATGCTGCGGTGGGCCTTCGGGTTCGGAATGCCACCTATAGGCGCGCCGTACAGCTCGCGGTCGACCAGGAGATCACAGACCTGACCGCCTCAAGAGACCTCCGGGCGATCGTCGAGGCCGGACTCTTTACCCCGGTTGGAGAGAGGCGGGGGCGTTCGTACATCGCGTCTCCGGTGCTCCGCAGGGTCGGGGATTCGATCCGTGAGGCACGGCCGCCCCGAGAGGATCGCGACCCCTTCCCGGCATCCGAGCAGCTCTCGATTGAGTTCACGGGCTGAGTCGCGAGCGCCCGCAAATGGCATGCGCCGGAGGGGCCGCTACCCGACGCCTGCGCCTTCGAGCAGATACCGCACGGCGATCAGGCAGACGACGATGCCGAGGCCGCTGCGGATGAGGGCTTCGGGGATGCGAGGCTGGAGCCGCGCGCCGAGGTAGCCACCGGCCAGGCCGCCGGCGCCCATTGCCAGGCCGAGCGCCCAGTCCGGAGCGATCGTGCCGCCGGTGCGCAGCTGCAGGAGCTGGTAGGTGATGACGCCGACGACCGACGTGACGAACGTCGCTGCGAGGGCGGCTCCGGCGACGTCGTAGACGCTGAGGCCGAGCGCGAGCAGGATCGGCGCGAGGATCGAGCCGCCGCCGATGCCGTAGATCCCGCCGATGACGCCGACCACGAGCGCGAGGCCGAGCAGGGCCGGTCGTGACACCTTGGGCTCGCCGGCCGGGGTTCGTGGCGCGCGGGCCGTCGCGCGTGCGGCGAGCCACGCCCCGAGCGGGAACAGCACGACTGCGACGACGACCAGGAACGCCTTCGGCCCGGCCAGGAACTCGACCCGGACGGCGGCGCCGATCACGACACCGGGCAGCGTGCCGAGGATGAGGGTGGCCGCGAGGCCGCCTCGAAGCGCGCCGGAGCGCCAGTATCGGAGCAGGCCGCCCGGCGTGGCGATGACGTTGTAGAGCAGGTTCGTCGGCGTGATCGCCGGGCTCGGAGTGCCGAGGATGCTCACCTGGACGGGCAGCAACAGGACCGCGCCGGACACGCCCGCGGGGGTTGTGACGAGCGCAACGCCGAACGCCAGCACCGCGCCGAGAAGATCATTCCCACTCATCCAGTGGACAATATCGAGCGTCCGCGTCGGCTAGCGCGGCGCCGACACGCGCTCGACGAGCCACACGATCCCGGCCAGCAGCAGCACGCCGATCGCCGAGAGCGAGATCGTCTGCGACACCGCGTCGAACCAGCCGAGAGCGAACCGGTTCCGGTGGACGGCCATCTCGTAGACGTTCAGGGCGATCCAGGCGAACGCGAGCAGTGTGGCCGGAAACGCGACCGGGCTGCGCCGAAAGCCGGCCCGCAGGCGCGCCATCGTACGGTCGTACGGCGAGGGCTGCATCACGCGCTCCCGTGCTCGACGAGCCAGACGAGCGCCGCGGCACCGAGCACGCCCCGCAGCGACATGTCCGCGACGGTGACCAGGATCCCGTACCAATCCTCCCGGTCATAGATCCGGCTGGTCGTCACCTCGAAAACCACGACGGCGAGCCAGACGGTCGCCAGCACGACCCCGGTGCCGGCGACCGGGCGACGACGAAGCGCGGCGATCACGCCTTGCACCGCCACATCGTAGGAGGCCGACCGGCGGGCGCCGGCCGGAGCTCACGGGGCGGTCGTGTCGTCGTCGGTGTCGGGCACGCCGGTCGCGGGCGTCGTCTGCCGCGGCGGCGCGTACCCCGGCGCATAACGGGTCACCTTGCGCTGCTGCTTCACGAGCTTTGCGATCACGAGCTGGACGTGGCGCACCGGCAGGAGCGACTGCAGCTGCGACGTGATCTCGGCCTGCACCGCGGAAAGCGGCTGCTCCGTCCCGGCCTTGATCGTCGCCGCCGTCGGGCGGATCACGAAGTAGCAGACCGGCTTGCACCTGCCCTTGAGGGACGACCGCGCATAGGCCTTGTCGACCCGCACGGGCGGCGAGAGCGCGTTGGTCGGCAGGCTGAACGCCGCGTCTCCGAATGCCCGGTCGACCTGGCCGTCGGTGGCGATGAACGGCTCGTGCAGGGCGCTCGAGTCGATCGCGCCCTTGGTCACGGCCGCAAAGGTCTTCCCGGCCGCAAGCGCCTTGCGCGCCCGCACCGCCGCCGCCCGGCTCGGCTCGAGCACGTAGTCGACCCGGCGCGTGGCCGCCGCCGTCTCGTAGTCCGACCGGTGGGCGTCGTAGTAGGCGAGCACCTCGTCGGGCGTCACCGTCACCTGCTTCTTCAGCAGGTTGTCGATGTTCCGCTCGAGCAGCGTGAACTCGACCTGCGAGTGGACATCGGCCGCCGTCAGGTGGTAGCGGCGCAGGTCGGCCTGATACGTCGCCTCGTTGCCGCCGTAGAGCTGCTTCACGTTCGCGGCGATCTCGGCGGCGATCTGCTTCTGCGTCACCGCGACGTGGAGCCGCCGGGCGATCGCGTGCAGCTGTGCGTCGGATACGAGGTAGTTGACCACCGGGGCGACGATGGTCGTGGTGTAGGCGGCCGTGTTCTTGGGCGGGATCTTGCCCTTCTTGTCGGAGCAGTCCTCCTGCCCCTGCGCGCCGCCCGTGCACGACTCCGAGCCGAGCGCGAGCGAGCGCTCCTCGAGGTCGATCTGGTGGGCCAGCTCGGCCTTCGTGATGTGCGTCTGACCCACGACGGCGATGTCGTTCGGACGCAGGGCGGCCGGGCCGTGCGACGACGACGAGCTGCCGCACGCAGCCGCAAGCGCCGTCACCAGCACGACGCAGACGAGCCCTGCCTTGGTGCCCATCACGCCTTCAGTGTGGTGCAGAGTTCTCGATCTCGCAAGAAACGCGCAAGGGACCGGCAAGCCCCCGTCCCTAGCGTGGTCCCCCGAACGGCCGGCACCCCGTCGGCCGCATCCACCAGGAGGGACGAACACGTGAGACGACGATGGCTGATCCCCGTGGCGGCTCTGGCTGCCCTGATATTCCCTGCCACCGCAAGCGCGCACGGCTCTGCGGCGGTGTTCACGCTGTCCAACTCGACCGCAGGCAACCGCGTGCTCGTGTTCGCCCGCGCGTCAGACGGCTCGCTCTCGGCGGCCGGCTCGGCCTCGACCGGCGGCCTGGGCAGCGGCGCGACCGGCACCTCCCAGGGCGCCCTTGCCCTGAGCCCCGACGGCCGCCGGCTCTACGCCGTGAACAGCGGCTCGAACACGATCGCCGTGTTCGCGGTGGACGGCACGCACCTGCACCGCGTGGCCGTTGTCGCCTCCGGCGGCGCCGGGCCCGCCAGCGTCACCGCCGCCCACGGCCGCGTCTACGTCGTGAACACGGGCGGGAACGACGTCACGGGCTTCTGGGCCACACGGCACGGGCTGTCCCCGATCGCGGGCGGCTCGGCGCCGCTTGCCTCCGCCGACTCCGGTGCTGCCCAGATCTCGCTCAACCCGGCCGGGACGGCGCTGGCCGTCACCAACACCGGGTCAAACACGATCGACACGATCACCCTGTGGCATGACGGCGCGATCCGGCGCGTGCAGTCGTTCGCCTCGGCCGGGACGACGCCGTTCGGCTTTGGCTTCACCCGCGGCGGCGTGCTCGTCGTGACCGACGCCCACCAGACGCCGGTGAGCGCCGTCTCGTCGTATCGCATCGGCCACACCGGGGCGCTGCAGCTGCTTTCAGGCCCAGTGTCGTCGAACGAGATCGCCGCCTGCTGGCTCGCGATCAAGGGCCGCATCGCCTTCACGGCCGATGCGGGCAGCGGCACGATCTCGACCTTCCGGGTCGGGCGCGGCGGACGTCTGCACCTGACCGCGGCCGCGGCCGCGAGCCCCGGCTCGACCAGCAAGCCGCTGGACGAGTCGATCACGCCCGACGGCCGCTACCTGGACGTCCTGACGGCAGGCCTCAACAGCATCACGTCCTACCGGATCGGGTCGGGCGGCAGCCTGACTGCGGTCGGCTCGGTAGGCGGCCTCCCGGCCGGCGACACGAGCGTCGCCTCGTCGTAGCATGACCGCTCCCGGGCGCCGGCCGCATGCCGGCGCCCGGGAGTGCCTGTAGCGTGCTGCCATGCCATGGCGGCATCAGGCCGGCCGCACGCTGGGCACGGCCTTCGCCGTCCATGCGGCCCTCATCGGCACCTGGGCCGGTCGCGTCCCCGCGATCAAGCATGCCCTGCACCTGACCGATGCGCGGCTCGGCGTCGCCCTGTTCGGGATGGCGGCGGGCACGCTCGCCGGCAGCTGGGCCGGCGGCCGCCTGGCCCGGCGACTGGGACCGGCCAGGCTCGTGCAGGCGGGGATCCCGGCGATGGCGGCCGCGCTCTTCACGGGCGCGCTGGCCGGATCGCTCGCCGAGCTCTGCCTGGCGCTCCTCTGCTTCGGGACGATCGGCGCGGTCGTCGACGTCGGCATGAACGCCCTCGCCGTCGCCGTCGAGCGCGATCAGGGGCGGCCGCAGATGTCCGGGCTGCACGGCGGCTGGAGCGCCGGCCTGCTCCTGGGGGCGCTGATCGCGAGCGGCGCAGCGGCCGCCGGGATCGGCCCGCGGGCGCACTTCGCCGTCGTGGGCGCCGCTGCCGCGGCCGCGGCGGTGCTGCTGCTGCGCCGGCTCCCTCGCGGCGAGCCGACGCGACGCGGCCGGGTGCCCCGCGTGCCCTGGCCGGCGGGCCTGGTGGCGCTCGGCCTCGTGGCGTTCTGCAGCTTCTTCGCCGAGGGCTCCGTGTCGGACTGGAGCGCCGTCTACATGCACGACCGCGCCGGCGCGGGCGCCGCGCTGGCCGCGGCGGCGTTCGCCGGCTTCTCGCTCACGATGGTCGCCGCCCGGTTCTTCGGCGACCGCGTGGTGGCGGCGATCGGCCCGGTCGCGCTCACTCGGCGGGCCGCAACGATCGCTGCGGCGGGCATGGCGCTCGTGCTCGCCGTGCCCGTCCCGGCTGCGGGCATGGTCGGCTTCGGGATGATGGGCGTGGGGCTTGCCCCGATCGTCCCGACCGTCCTGAGCGCGGTCGGCGGCGGCGCGGCAACGGGCGTCGAGTCGGCGATCTCGCGTGTCCTTCTGATCGCCTACACGGGCTCGATCGTCGGGCCGGCGACCATCGGCTTCGTCGCCGGACGCACCGGCCTGCGGGGCGCGCTTCTGATCCCGCTCGGGCTGATCCTCTGCATCTGCGCTGCCGCCGGCCATGTGCGCGCGGCGGCGGGCGCGGAGCTTGCAAGAACCTGAACAGCATTGGCCCGCACGGGTGGCATTGGTACCCTGGGCACATGGCGGCGACAACACCGCCGCGCGTGCTGGTCGTCGACGACGAGCCGGTGGTGCGCGACGTGCTCACCCGGTACCTGACCCACGAGGGGTTCGAGGTCGATGCCGCCGCCGACGGCCACGCTGCACTGTCGGCGATCGAGGCCCGCGCGCCGAGCGTGATCGTGCTCGACCTGATGCTGCCCAAACTCTCCGGCCTCGATCTGCTGCGGCTCGTGCGGCTCGAGAGCAGCGTCCCCGTGATCATCCTGTCGGCCCGGGTGAGCGAGCGCGAGCGGATCGCCGGCCTCGAGCTCGGCGCCGACGACTACGTCACCAAGCCCTACTCGCCGGGCGAGGTGGTCGCCCGGGTGCGGGCGGTGCTTCGGCGCACCGGCGCCGAGGCGGACGCGCCGCTCGTCTTCGGCCACCTTTGCATCGACCCCGTCAGGCGCGAGGTCACCCGCGAGGGCGCGGTCGTCCACACGACGCGCAAGGAGTTCGACCTGCTGCTGCGGCTCGCCTCGAACCCCGGCCGGGTGTTCACGCGCGCCGAGCTGGTCGAGTCGGTGTGGGGATACGTGTGGACGGGCGACACCGAGACGGTGACGGTGCACGTCCGCCGGCTGCGGTCGAAGATCGAGGACGACCCGTCGCAGCCGCGCCGGCTGGTGACGGTGCACGGCGTCGGCTACCGGTTCGAGGCATGAGCGAGACCCTCCACCTGGCGGCGTTGCTCGGGCCGATCGCTGTGGCGACGCTGGTCGCTGCGCTGCTCGCCGGGCCGCTCCTTGTCCGCGTCCGGTTGGCGTACACGCTGGTGGCGATCGCCGTCATCGCCTCGCTGGTGACCGTGCTCGACCTGCTGGTGCTCGGGCACTACATGCTGATCAACGACGCGAACCGGGCGGAGCTCGTCTCGGTCGCGCTCTACTCCGTCACCGCCGGCGTGGCCGCGGCGCTGATCGTCGGCCGATCGAACGCACGGGCGTTGCGGCGGCTGGTGACCACGGCGCGAGCGCTGGGCGATAACCGGCTGGATGCTCGGGCAGGCGACCTGCACGCCGGCCCGGAGCTCCGGCTGCTCGGCGCGACGCTCGACCGGGCGGCGGCGCGGCTCGCCGCCGGCATCGAGGCCGAACGGGCGATCGAGTCGCAGCGCCGCGACCTGATGACGTCGCTCTCCCACGACCTGCGCACGCCGATCGCGAACCTGCGGGCGATGGTCGAGGCGATCGACGACGGCATCGTCCGCGACCCCGAGACGCTCGCGCGCTACACGGGCGAGATGCGCCGCTCGGTGATGGCGCTCGTGACGATGGTCGACGACCTGTTCGAGCTCGCCCAGGTGGACGCCGACGAGTTCGCCCGCGACGCCCGCACGGTCACGCTCGCCGAGGCGGTGCAGAGCGCGCTCGACCTGTGCCGCCCCGAGGCGATCGAGAAGCAGATCCGGCTCGAGGTCGATCTTGGCGACGCGGAGACGAGCTCGTGCTCGCCCAAGCTCGTGCGGGTCGTGCACTCGCTGCTCGACAACGCGGTGCGCTACACGCCCCACGGCGGCACGGTGGCGCTGCGCGCGACGGTCGACGCGAGCGGGATCAACCTGTCGGTCGAGGACTCCGGTCCGGGCATCGCCGCCGACGAGCTGCCGCGCGTGTTCGAGGCGTTCTGGCGCGCCGACCCGGCCCGCTCCAGCCGCGGCTCAGGGCTCGGCCTCACGCTCGCCAAGCGGATCGTCGAGGCGCTGGGCGGCCGCATCGAGGCCTCGAGCGGCCCCGAGCGCGGATCCCGCTTCGACGTGACGGTGCCGACCCGGGCTTGACCGAGCGGCGCCGTGATCGGGACGAGACCCGGTACACTGGCACGCTCACGCGCCCGTAGCTCAGGGGATAGAGCGCTGCCCTGCGGAGGCAGAGGCCGCACGTTCGAATCGTGCCGGGCGCATGGCTCAACCACGCCGTTTCCGAGACGCCCAAGACCCCAAAAATGCAGGGATTCGTCCTTCGGCCTCTTCCTCCTACCACCCAGGAGCGGACGCTGAGCCGCGCCGAGCGGGAGCGGATTGCGGCTGTCCCGCTCACTCGTGGAGAGGATCGCCGGCCGCTCACCACGATCCGCCTCGGCCTGACGCACCCGCTTTCCCAACACCTCGCTGCTGATCCCAAGATCCCTGGCCACATGCGCGATCGGACGGCCCGACTCCTCCACCATCCGCACCCCACGCTCAAGCAGTTCCGGCGGATACTTCCGTGGTCTGGACATAACCCAGGATTCTCCCCTCTCCAGACGCCTCGCGCCCGGCTCGAGAGAGCCTCCACAATTCCTGGGGTGCTTCACCTCGCCTCGATCAGGGACATGACGAAGTGGAAACGGAGGCGGCCGCCCACAAAGCCCACGCCGGTCGCCACCGACCTCACCGAGCCCAAAAAGCGCTCTACCTCGCCACGAAGAAGGCGGAGCGCTTGTACGCGCGAGCACTGGCAGGCCAGATCGCCCTCGACCACGACCTCCCCGACAAGCTGAACCGCGCGATGAAGGACATCGACAGCCAGCGCGATGCCCTCGCAGATGCCGTGCAGTCGCTGGCCGCCACCGCGACCGGCCTATGCACATAGGTGGGCTTGTGGGACACGCGGTTCCCACTCGCGACTTCATGACCGCTAGGTGCAGGGTCGGGCCCGATCCCATGACACAGCTGGTCTACGACAAAGTATTGGCGACCTCGGCGAGATCAGTGGTGGACATCCCCGCGGGACCGGTGATCACAAGGGTCAGTCCGCGAAGGAATAGATTGATCGTTGCGCCGTTCCCCTGTGTCGAGAGCACGAGCGCGGGAACACCGTCGATCGTTTGGACGGCGCTGGGAGTCTCACCGGATGCGGCGGCTTGGGCGGCGAAATGTCTTCTGATCGCGGTCGTTGTCGCAGGTGCCCCCTGCTGCTTGGGGCTTTCGGTGAGCTGAACGCCCGTCGCCCGGTAGTCGAGCACTGCCTCTTTGGCCTTCACCCATACCTCCGACACGATCGAGGGGTTCGCCCGCGGGGCGTGCGGCTGCACGATCGTGTAGCCAACGGCCGCTGATGCTTTTCGCAATGGCACCTTCTTGCCGCCTGTGAGGAACGGATCCTGACCGATCGGCGGCTGAGCGATACCGAGACTCGCCGGTGAGGTCGTCGCTTGGTCGGTTTGGCCCCCAGGGCTGGTCACGCTCGACGTTCGCCGTCCTGCAGACGGCGCGGATGTATGCCGGTCACCACGTGTGATCGCACGGTGTGCGCCGCTGCCTGCTGCTGAGTTATGGCGACCAATCACGCCGGTCAGATGGAAAAGCCACCCCCCGATCAGACATGCGGCTCCGACGCAAACGAGGGATGTCAGCAAGGGCCGTCTTCCGGTGATCACCCGCCCGGGCGTGGGTTTGCGGGCGATGGCGGCACGAGCCAACAAGTGCGCCAGCAGTCGCTCCGCGTCTTGGTAGCTCATCTCGTCCGGATGGGCGAGCTTTCCAACCTCGGTTTTCCACGGACTCGTCATATCTGTCACCCCTTGTCGGTAAGATAGGGCGCCAACTTGGCAATCCCTCTCGATATGTTGCTTCGCACGCTTGACGAGCGACACCCCAAAATGGCGGCGATCTGGCGATCGCTGAGATCGTGGTAAAATTTTAGGTACACGCACACGCGTTGGCGGTGCGGCAGTATGAGTAGCGCGTTCTCGGCCCTTATGCGGTCCAGTGCCTCATACGCATTTGGGGTCGGCTCACTGATCAAGAGCTTTCCAAGAGCCGACGAGTCGGTCGGCACGGGTCGTCGGTGCCGTCGGTTGGCGACTGACCGGACGAGCACGACCTCAGTGTAGTTGTACGGGAATGCGATGCCTATAAAATGCGGGTACACGCGCAGAACTCGTATCAGGGCTTCCTGGACGACATCTTCTCGCTCATCCCAGGGAACCAGGTGCGCCGCCGCGCGTAAGAGTCTGGGGTAGATCTCCCTGACTACCTCCGTTTCGTCTGGGCGTCTAGATGGCATGCTCGGCTGGGTCATGGGGGTGCGAGTTTCGGGGTCACCTCTGTTACAGAGCGCCGAAGAGCCGAGTTTCGCTGCACCGCCCGTGGTCGCTCGAGTGCCGACTCGCCTCGGGCGGGATGACGGATATGCACGTAGCCGCGGCCGGTACCAGACCTAGGAGAGTGTGTCCGCTATGGCGACGAGGTCGCCGCTGGACATGCTCGCGGGGCCCGTGATGACGAAGACGAGTCCGTTCAGAAACATGTTGATTGTGGCGCCACTGCCTTGCGACGGCAGAACTATTGCAGGGGCGTCGTCAATCGTCTGGACGGAGCTCGCTGGCAGGCCGAAGGCTGCAGCCTGGGCGGCAAAGTCGGACTGGGCGGCGGACAAGGTCGTCGGCGCACCGGCTTGTTCGGGCATCTCAGTGATCTCCACGCCGGCCGAGGCATATTGAAGTACCGCCTCCTTGCCGTCGCCAGCCGATCCACCTGCGGGACCTACCCAGACATCGGAGACCCGGCTTGGCCCCGCCTCCGCTGAGTGTGGCTGCAAGACCGTATACCCAACGATGGCCGACACATTTTGTAGCTGGACAGTCATCCCAGTGCCGTTGTAGAATGGATCTTGGCCCAAGGCAGGTATAGGAACGCCGAGTGCTCGCTGTGCAACAGAGCCAACTCCGCTTCGCGACGCTGCCGGTTGAGCGACGTGATATCCGATTGCGAATGCCGCTATCAATGCACCGAGAAAACAGACCGCCGGGTGCCGAGGAATCCACCCTAGGGCTTTATGCAGATCCCGAAGCGCCCAGCTGGGGTCGCGGCGACTTAGCAAGTGTCCACCGACACATGAGTCTTGTCAGAGTAAAAGACGTTGCAATACTCAGAGTCGTTTTCAGCGACTGTGATCGGATCGGTCCAGTCGTGCCAGCCGCCTGAGTTCTCGTACTGCATTCCGTTAAAGTCAGCGTGGCCCAAATCAGTCAGCTGATCGTGCCGCTCTCCGTTAGTGATCGTCATTCCATAATCGAAGGCCGGAAATGGCTCAGAGTTAAACTGCGTGCCGTTGTGGTAGTAATTCCATTGGCCGTTGTCGGATGGGTCGTCAACCCGGTACCCATCATAAACCTCGGTCGAGGACGTGCTCGCGGTTACGCTCGGTGGATTCTGATCCTTCCAGCACTCAAATGTCTTGCCGTCCGTCAGAGCCCAAAGGAGGTAAGGTCCGCTCGCTGTAGATTGGTAGTTGCAAATAGCAAGAACCGGCGCATCGAACCAGCCAACCTCGACTTGGAGATTCGGCACCATTGAGATGTCGAGAATCGAGGATACCCGAGCGCAGAAGTCGTCCGGCGGAGACGGCTTCTCCTCGTTGTAGATCCCTGTTGTAGAGTTGGATTGATAGGCTCGAACGCCGCGATACGCCCCACTATTGTCGCCCGCGCTTGTGTTGATCGGCGTTCCCGAGCAGGAAGGCGCACTCAGAGCAGATGGCACAGATGAACCACCTGTCACCATCCCAGCCGATAGGCCGATACACACACCCGCGAGGATCCCAGCTAGCGGTTGCTTCTTCATGGTGATCGCCGCTGGCCGACGGCCAACACATCAACGACGCTGTATCGAGTCGCAAACCCGATCACGCGCATATCCGCCTTCGTCCGGTTCGTCGCCTAACCGAGCGAGCTTAGCACCTGGCCGAAGCCGCAGCAAACGGCTCACTATCCGGCCACGGGACCTCGGAGAGAACTCGGCATCGTCATACCTACTGCACGCTGTGGATCAAGGACCATGGTGAGGGGGAGCACGCGATGACGAAGCTCTCCCGGCAGGTCGGAACGTCCGTCGCGAAGCTCCGGAGCACCTACGTCCACGTCCACTACACAGACGACGACTGGGCCTCGCTCCGTGCGTTCGGCAGCCGCACGGCGTAAGCGCCTGGCTCGGGCTGGTCGCCCCCTCCCGCTCTAGATCGGCCACTACCTGTCGATAAAACAGTGGGGGCCTGTGTATCTCCCTGGGCTGCCATGACGGCGCAAACGCGCCCGTAGCTCAGGGGATAGAGCGCTGCCCTGCGGAGGCAGAGGCCGCACGTTCGAATCGTGCCGGGCGCATCGCTCCCGATGTGGGGGCTCGTGGGGGGAGCCCCGTGGTGCCTATGTGCCGGTGGCTTCGTCCGGCCCGGGGAGCGCCGTGACGGGTTCGCCGCTGGCGGTTGCGAGTTCGTCGAGTCGTTGGTCGACGATGGTGTCGGCGGTGGTGCGCGTGGTGGTGTGACCGGTGAGGGCGAACAGGAATGGTTCGCGTTCGAGGGCGTAGAGGTCGGCGTCGGTTCGGGCGATGACGGTTGAGGTGCGTGGGCTGTTGCGGATGAGCGCGATCTCGCCAACTCCCTCGGCGCGGCTGCGGGTCACCACGACGGTGTCGTGCTTGAGGACGTCGAGTTCGCCGCGTGCGATGGCGTAGTAGCGATCGCCGGTATCACCCTCGCGAATGACCACCGTTCCGGCGGGTACGTGCACCGGCGTGAGCGACGCCGCAAGCGTTTCCAGCGATGGCGCCGGCAGCGCTGCGAACAGAGGAATGGATCGCAGTAGGCGCAACTCGACAATAGGCACGTTCGCTGATGCATCGACGGCGCGCAGGCGGGGGGTGAAGAGGGCGACGATGGCGATGACCACGAGCGCAGTTCCCACCACCGCGCCCGTGGCGCCACCCAGGCCGACGAGGAGCGGGACGATGATGGCGCCGATGGCGAGGCCCGCGCACGCGAGTGCCTCCAGCATCCCGAAGACTTGCGCGAGTAGCTGTGGTGGCGCGGTTCGCTGCAGCAGGGTGCGGCCAGTCACGTCGCACACGCCCCTGCCCAGGCCCGCCAGGGTGAACAGGATCACGGCACTCGCAACCGACGTGTACCCGGCGAGCAGGAGGAGCGCAACGGGTCCTGCGAGCCCTGCGGCGATCAGGACGCGCGCTTGCCGGCGCCCGCCGACCATGAGGCCGGTGATCGTAATCGCGAGGAGTCCGCCGGCGCCGAATGCGGCAGTCAGATAGCCAGCCCCGCCCTGCCCCATCCCGAGCTCACCGAAGGCAAGCACGACAAAGATCAGATCCAGCGCGCCCACCAGGATGTTCTGGCCACCCAGCACCGCCATCAGCGTGAGAGCCGCCGGGTTCCCCGCCAACAGTCGTAGGCCACCCGACTCTTCGGGCGCGTCGAGTGGACTGTCCGAGCCCGGGGAGTAGGGCGCCGGCCCCGGGATCGTCGCAACACAGAGCATCGCAACGACGGCGAGAATGACCATGCCGCTCACCGCCGCGCCCGCACCGCCCACGGTCAGCAGCACGGCGACACCGACCGGCGCGGCCAGCGTGCCGGCACTCTCCAGCCATCCCTCACCAGCGTTCGCGGCCGCGAGTTCATGGGGGGTCGTCACCACCGACGGCAGGAGCACGGCCTGCGCCGGGCGCGGCACGCAGACGGCCAGATTGACAACCGGCGCGAGCGCGAACACCGACCACCGTGGCGCCCCCACCTCTATCAACACCGCCACCGCCGCCAGCGACAGCGCCAGCACCCCATACGCCCAAAACAAGACACGGCCAGGCCGATGACGATCCGCCAGCGAGCCGAGATGAGTGGCAAACAGCGCACCCGGAACAAGCTGCACGAGCGCCATCACGCTCGCCGCGGTGGCCCCCCCACCGTCGCCATACGCGTAGACAAGCAGCGCGACCCAAACACCCATGAGCGCGCCGACGAACGCCGTATAGGCAACGCCCAGACGGAGCAGCGTCCGGTTCCGCGCTGCGGCAGCGAACACGCCCGCCGATGCTCGAAGCCGATCCAAGTCGCAAGCGTATACGGCGGTGGGGCCGACCGTGATGGCGTTTGAGACACCCCACTGGGCGGACGACTGCACTGCCCGATCCGCCCTGAGTGGGCGTGCTGGCCCGGCTCTGAGCTACTCCACGCTCACTGGGCGAACGCGCCTCAACGCCGCCGCGAGCTCTTCGGGGCGGATCGGCTTCGCCACGTAGTCGTCCATACCCGCCGCCAGGCACGCCTCCCGATCCTCCTGCATTGCATTCGCAGTCATCGCGATGATCCGCGGGCGTGTGTCGGCCGGCCACCGCTCGTTGATCTGCCGGGAGGCGTTCAGTCCGTCCAGCTCGGGCATCTGGACGTCCATCAGCACAACGTCGTACGGCTGGCGCTCCAGCGCGTCCAGCGCCTCGAGGCCGTTCGATGCCACGTCGGCGCCGTAGCCAAGCCGCTTCAGGAGGCTGAGGGCGACCTTCTGATTGACGCGGTTGTCCTCGGCGAGCAGGATCCGCAGTGGAGCGGCCGTTGCCGCATCTGCGGTCTCCAGTCCTGTCGGTACCTCCACCGCGACGTCGGCGCCGATCGATCGGACCAGGGTGTTGTACAACTGCGACGCCCTGAAGGGCTTCGACAATTGCGCGGAAAACTCCTCGGTGAGGCTCGGCGTCGGCAGCCGACCGAGCGAGGTCAGAAGTACGAGCGGGAGACTGCGCCGATCGCTGTACCGGCGGATCTCCCGTGCGAGCGCCAGACCGTCCATCTCCGGCATCATCATGTCCAGTACGCCGACATCGAACCGCTCGCCCGAGGCAACGAGTTCGAGGGCCGCTCCAGGCAGCTCGGCCGCGACCGGCTCCATCCCCCATGATCGAGCGTGCCTGCTGACGATCTCGAGGTTCGTCGTATTGTCGTCCACGATCAGGATCCGCCTACCACGCAGCGCGGGCAGCGTTTCAGCGCTTGCAGGTACCTCGACGGGCTCAGCGATGAGCGTGATGCGGAACGTCGATCCCTGCCCCTCCACGCTTTCGACGGAGATCGAGCCCCCCATCAACTCGACGATGCGCTTCGAGATCGCAAGGCCCAGCCCAGTTCCGCCGTAGCGGCGGGTTGTCGATGCATCGACCTGGCTGAACGATGCAAACAGCCGGTTCATCCGGTCCGGCGGAATTCCGATTCCGGTGTCTCTGACGGTCAGATTCACCCGGTAGGCGCCCGAGCCGGTTGGCTCACCGTCGGCAAGCACCACAACTTCGCCCCTGTCCGTGAACTTGACCGCGTTTGAGAGCAGGTTCAGGAGCACCTGTCGGAGCCGCGCAGCATCGCCTCTGATTCCGGCTGGCGTCTGCTCGTCGATCAGGCAGCCCACCTCGATCGCCTTCTCCCACGCGCGCGGGGCCACGATCTCGAGCGCGCCTTCGATGCACTCGCGCAGACTGAACGGCTGGTCCTCGAGCTCGAGCATCCCGGCCTCGATCTTCGAGTAGTCGAGAATGTCATCGATCACGTGGAGCAGCGCGTCACCGCTGGAGTGAACAACCTCGGCGAACTCGCGCTGCTCCTGCGTCAGCTCGGTGCCGAGCAGGAGATCCGTCATGCCGATGACTGCGTTCATCGGTGTCCTGATCTCGTGACTCATCGTTGCCAGGAATGCGCTCTTTGCCTGGGTCGCGGCCTCGGCTTCTTCTCGTGCGCGCTGCAGCTCGGTGATGTCGTGGTAGATGCCGAGCAAGCCGACCTCTGACCCCGGTGCTGCCAGCCTGACGAGCATCAGCTCGACATCCACAGTCGACCCGTCCTTCCGCCGCCGACGCGTGATCCGGTGGGCGCGGCCAATGGACGCGGCCTCGTGCGTGATCTCCGCTCCCTCTTCGCGACTGCTGTCTCCGAATACAAGGTCATCGATCAGCTGTCCACGCGCCTCTTCCGCGGTATAGCCGAAGAGTACAGTGGCCGCCGGGTTCCAATCGATCACCCGCTGATCCGAATCCATGACGATCACGGCTACCGGACTGACGTCGACCAGCGACTCGAAGTACTGACGCTGCCGCTCCACCTCGGCGAACAGGCGCGCGTTTTGGATCGCCACACCGACGTTGGCGGCGATCGTGGCCAGAAGGCGCGCCTCGGCCTCGCCGAATCGCCCCTCCTTCTGAATGCTCTGGACGCTTATGGCGCCGATTGACGCGTTTCCAACGAGGATCGGAACGCCGAGGAATGACCGCGCCGGTGTCCCCACGGACCTGAGCCGTTCGAAGTGCTCGGAGCGGTTCAACAGGAGTGGCTCGCGAGACTTGATGATGTGCGACGTCAACCCTTCTCCGTACTCCAGCGGCGGCTGAGGCGATCGGTCTCCCGACTCGTAGTAGTACGCGAAGTCGACTTGATTGAGTGCCCTATCGAGCAGCGCGACGTAGGCGATATCCGCCTCAAACGTCTCCCGCACGCGCTCGCCGACCAGTTCGATCAGCGCGCCGAGCTCGAGGTGTGCTGCGAGGGCCTGTCCCACGCTGTTCACCGTCGCGAGTTCGTTGATCCGCTGACGTGTCTCCTCGATCAGGCGCGCATTTTCGAGCGCCACGCCGAGGCTGCCGGCGATGGTTGCGAGCAGCTGATGGTCTGATGCGCTGAAGGCGTGCTCGATATCGAGGTTCTGAATCGAAATGACTCCCCGCGCCCGCCCGCCGACCACCAGCGGCTGGAAGATGGCGGAGCCATTCGAGACCTCCCCTGTGACCACCTCGGGGTTCCCATATTCAACGATCGCGGCCGAGATGTTCTCGTGGATCGCAAGCGGCTGACGCGTCTCCATAACGTGCTTGCGGAATCCGACCAGCGGCATTGTTACATTCGGATAGTGCACGCCCCGCTCGACCTGATACACAAACCGCAGCAGTCCGTCGTCCTCGTCATAGACGGCGATGTCTACCACTTGGGCGCTGAACACTTTCTGTAACTGCTCCCCCACGATGTCGTAGATCGCTTGCTGATCCAGCTCTCCGGCAATTGACTCCTGCACGCCGTTGATCAACGCCAGTTCGGCACTCCGCTGGCGCGTCTCGTGCAGAAGGCGTGCATTCTGGAGCGCGGCGCTGAGGCTGCCGCAGAGCGTTGTCAGGAGACTTACGTCAGAGTCGGAGAAGGCATGCTCGCGGTCGAGGTTCTGAAGCGAGATGACTCCGATCGCCCGGCCGCCCACAAGGAGCGGTACGAAGAGGAAGGACTTGGCGGGTTCGCCGGCCAGGACCTCCGGATTGCCGTACCGACCCGAGGCTGCCGTCGAGTCCTCGTTGATGAGTAGCGGCTGCCCAACTTCCATAGCGTGCTTTCGATACCCCATAAGCTCCACGGGCTCGTCCGGAAAGCGCACACCCCGCTCGATCGCATACGGAAAACGCAACAGGCCGGCGGTTTCGTCATAGACCGCAATGTCGACAACCTGCGCATCGAAGACTTCCTGTAAACGGTCGCCCACGAGGTCATAGATCGCCTGCGGTTCCAACTCCTGCGCGAGCGCTTCCTGGACGCCGCGGATTAGCGCAAGCTCGGCGTTGCGCTGCTCCAGCTCGGCGGCAGAGCTGGTTTCGGTCATCGGCGCTCGACGGTCGTCACAGGCCTCATCAGAAGGCCCGGCCGTCGCGAAGAACCAGAAGCTCGGCCCGCACCCGTGCCCACCCTTGATCGATCCCAGCCAGACGGTCGCGCACCGCGTCCAGATCGCCCGCCGCCGCCGCGTGCTCGGCGTCCTGGCAGAGCGTCGCAAGGCTCGTGGCTCCGAACGTCCGGCTATTGCCTTTGAGCGTATGCGCGGCGCGCCTCGCGCCGGTCGCATCTCCCGATCCGAGAGCAGCGCGCATCGTCTCCAGCTGGACTGGAGCATCGTCGATGAACTCGTCGATCAGCTCTGCGAGGAACTCGGGATCTCCCCCAGTGTTCTCACGCAGTTCGCGGATCGTCGTCATGTCGACTGCGGACGGTTCCATGTCATCCCTGATCGTCTTGGGGCACGGCGAGCCTATACGGTTTCCGGGGCCTTTCCAACCGTGTGGCCGTCGCGTTTGACCCGGTTCACTGCGACAGCGAGAATCCCCCCTTGTCTTGTGCGCCACTATTCTCATCGCCGACGACGACGGCGTCAGCCGCAAGCTTCTCCGCCGCCTGCTTGAGCGGGATGGCCATGTCGTGCGAGCGGCTGCGAACGGCGCCGAAGCACTCGACTTGTTCGCCGAGGAGGCGAGCGACGTGGTTCTGCTGGACATCCTCATGCCCGAGCTTGACGGCGTGTCGGTGCTGGAGCGGCTCAAGGCGACGCCGGGTGCGCAGGATGTACCGGTGATCATGATCTCGGCGGTGGACGAAACCGCGAGCGTTGTCCGTTGCATCGAGATCGGGGCGGAGGACTACCTACCAAAGCCGTTCAATCCGGTGATCCTGCGTGCCAGGATCAATGCCGGCCTGACCAAGAAGCGGCTGCACGAACTGGAACGCGCGCGGGTGCATGACACGTTCAGCCGGTTTCTCCCCGAGCATGTGGTCGATGACGTCCTCGAGAGGGCGGCCGGCGACCTTCGCCTAGGTGGCGTGAGCACGATCGGCACCGTCATGTTCACCGATCTACGCGGGTTCACGGCATTCTCGGAGAACCGATCGCCGCAGCTCGTGATCGAGGCACTCAACCACTACTTCGACGAGACGAGCGACGCCATCCTCGAAAACGGCGGGACGCTCGTTGCCTACCGTGGCGACGGTTTCCTCGCCGTGTTCGGCGCTCCTATCGAGGTGGAGGACCACGCCGATCGGGCACTAGCCACGGCTCGCGAGATGGTAGAAGCGCGCCTCCCGCGCTTCAACGCCTGGCTGCGCACGAATGGGCTGGGGCAGGAGGTGCGGATGGGGGTGGGACTGAACAGCGGCAAGTTCATGTCCGGCAACGTCGGTTCACTGCGGCGGCTGGAGTACACGGTGCACGGAGATACCGTCAACACGGCGTCGCGGATCGAGGGACTGACCAAGACGATCGGCACTCCGATTCTGCTGGCCGAGTCGACCCGAACCGCCCTTCTTCGTCCGCCGCCTGACCTCCAGCACATCGGGGAGGTCGCCGTGCGCGGACGACAGTCATCGGTCGTCCTCTGGGGGTTGGGGCCTTCGGAGCCTTGAACCTGACTCTGCGAATTGCCGGGTGCTACTCGGCAATATGCTTGGGCGGTGTTCGAGAGGCTCTCGCGTTTCGGGGTTGCCAAGCACCGCCGGGCGTGTACTCGCGTGAGGCTCGAATCGTGCCGGGCGCATGGCAATCCTGATCACGGCAAAGGTCTCGCGTTGCGCTATCCGGAGGTGGTAGATGCCCCAGACTGTTGACCACCACCATCTCCTCCTGATCGACGCCGGATCAGGAGTCGGCGCCGCCGTCGTTCGGCGCTTCGGCCGCGAGGGCTTCCGCAGCACGCTCATCTCTCGCAAAGAGACGCTCGGCCGGCTCGTCCCTGACCTGCGCAGCGGCGGCCTCGAGATCGAGGCCGTCAGCGCGGATATCGAGGATCTGGCCGGCTAGCGCGAGACGCTCGAGCGGATCTTCAGCGCCCCGGAGGCTCCTGGCGCCGTCGTCGCGGCGCAGGTGGCCGTGCCCGTCCTGTGTGCGGCGGCGCTCGGCGCAGACGCTCGTTGCCGCCGGCGTCCGGGAGGACGGCGTCCACCGCGACGGTCACGATCGCCGGTGCCGTCAAGCCGGGCACGGACTTCGATCCGGACAGGATCGCGGAGCTCTTCTGGACCGCCCACGCGGACGCGAAGGACGCCTGGCAGACCGAGTATCGGTTTACCGGCGCGTAGCACGCTCGGCGTCCGGAGCCACGTTGGCGCCTCGGCGCTCAACCTGACACTGCGCCGCGGCCCGCCCGGTGGTAGCCTGCCGCGGTGGCCAACCCAGTCGGGCCATCCGGCACCGCGCCAGTCCCGCGGCGCCACGAGATCGACGAGCTCGTCACCACTGCGCGGACGGCGCTCGCGGCACGCCTCGCACAGACGCGGCACGAGCGCGAGGAGCTGCGCACGATCCTCGCGACGAACCCAACGCGGGTCGGGTCACGGTGACCGAGGCGACGCTCATCCGCCTGCGCTTCGTCGGCGGGCCGCTCGACACCCAGGAGCACGCCTCGCCGGCGGCGGCCGAGGTGTATCGCATGGCGGGCGGCGACTACCGCATCCGCGCCACCGGCGATCCCGGCGGCGCGGCAACGTACGACTGGCACCCCGACACCCCGGCCCGCTGGCACGCTCCCGTGGCCGAGGTGGCCCGACCGCGCGCCTGACGTTCTAGCGCGGCGGCCCGCTTGCCAGCGCGACGCTCGCCGTCTGCGTCACGCCTTCCTGATCGACATAGGTGGCCGAGACGGGCGCGCCCGGCTGCTGGGCGGCGATGACCGTGGTGAGCGCTGTCGGCGAGGAGACCGCCTGACCGCCGAGCGATGTGATGAGGTCGCCGGGAGCGAGGCCTGCCGCATCGGCGGGGCTTCCCGGCACCACCGATGTGATGACCGCACCGGAGCCGCCGTAGCTGTTGTCCCCCACCTCGACGCCGAGGAAGGCCGTGCCGCCGACATGGATCGTGGCCGATGCGTCGCCGCGCATGATCTGGGCCGCGATCGACGTGGCCTTGTCGATGGGGATCGCAAACCCGGTGCCGGTCGCCGCTTGCTCGAACCCGTTCCCGACGGATGCGGCCGTGTCCATCCCGACCACCTGGCCGGCTGCGTTCAGCAGCGGTCCGCCGGAGTCGCCGGGCTGCACGGACGCGTTCGTCTCGATCATCCCCGTCAGGCTCTCGCTGCCACCCTGGTCGTCGCCCACGGTGATCGAGCGGTCGACACCGGTCACGGTGCCGGACGCAGAGCGGAGCGACCCGGTCCCCCCGGCGTTGCCGAGTGCCGTCACCGACTGGCCGGCGGTGAGAGACGCCGAGTCCCCGAGCGGGGCGGTCTTGAGATTCGAGGCGCCGCCGGCCTGCAGCACGGCGACGTCATCGGATGCGTCATAGCCGACGACCTTGGCGGTGAAGCTGCGCCCTGTCGCCGGCACGACCACCCTGATCGCCGTCGCGTCGCGAATGACATGGTTGTTCGTCAGCACCAGGCCCGACGAGGTCAGCACCATGCCGGTGCCCGCCGCCTGCTCGCCCTGGTAGGCGAGGTTGGTGTCGATGACGACGACGCCTGTCCCGAATTGACGCCGAGTGTGTCTTTGCGAACGCGAGGCCGGCGGCAACTGCCGCTGCGGCGACGGCGACGAGCGCCATCAGGACGATGCGGGTGCGGAAGCGGCGGAGCGGGTGGGTGCCCTGCGGTCGCTCTGTGTCGTCCAGTTCCACTGCTTCTCCTTCATCGCGTTTGAGACTTCACGCAGAAGCGTTGCGGAACGATCTAAGGGCGAGGCAAGAACCGGTTACGAAGAAGCTGAAACCGGAAGCTAGCGGGCGATGAACGCGTCGAACACGACGTTCGTCGAGCCGGAGGCCGCATCCTTGGTTCCGAGGGGCCTGACGGTGATGAGGTGCGTTCCCGGCCCGAGTCCCGCGTAGGAGAACTGCACGCGCCAGTGGCGTCGGCGCCGATAGAGATCGAGGGTGTGCGCCACTCCGTCGATCACGACCCTGGCCCGGCCGTACGCCGGTCCGGTGGCGGTCACCCATGCGATGCGGGTTCCGGTGAACTGCAGCCTGAGCCATGCGCGCGAGGACCCGCTCTCGCGGTAGGAGCGGCCGCTCGCCGCCGGGTTGGAGACGCCCTTCCACGTCCCGTAGTGCATGTCCAGCGCGGACTCCTCGCGGATGTTGCCTCCGACGTTGAACGCGTCGACGGTGACCCATCTTCCGGTGGAGGCGGCGTCCTTCGTTCCGAGCACCTCGATCGTGACGAAGTGCGCCTTCCGCGAGAGCCCCTTGAACGTGATGGAACGGTCAGACGCGACCGGAGCGTAGAGATCGAACATCCCCTTGGGGCGTCCGTCGATCAGCACCCTGGCCCTGCCCTCCTGCCGCCCGCGATGCGCGATCCAGACGACGCGTCTCGTCACGGGGGTTTTGAAGATCAGCGCCTGGCCCTTGACCCGGCTCGCCCGGTATGCGCCACCCAGTGCTGTCCTATCGAAGAACGTCCTCCACCCGTCGAAGTTCGGTGAGGGATCGCGATCCTGAAAGACGCCGGGCCCGGCGTGGCTGTCATAGGCGGTCATGGAGTAGCCGCAGGCACTCGCAGAGCACGACGCGTTGGCACCCTGCGCGGAAGCCGACGCCGCCGTGGTGAACGTCCCGGCGACGTAGACGGTCGATCCGTCGGGGCTCGGCGCGAGCGCGAAGCTGCTGTTGTTCTGATAGTCGGTGACCCAGGCCTCGGCTCCGGTTCCGGCGTCGTACGCGATCAGCGGAGCATTGACCTGCGTCGTCGTGCACGGCGCGTAGCACGGCATCTGCTCCTGCCCGGTCACGAACACCCGCGAGCCGTCGGCGCTCACCGCCAGATCGACGGGATAGTTCGTCGCGCCGCTGTCGTAGCGGGATATCCACAGCTGATTCCCGCTCGAGGCGTCATACCCGATGGTGACGAGCGGCTGGTCGGAGCAGGAGGGCGTGCAGTCGGCGTAGCCCAGCACGAAGACCCTGGCCCCGTTCGGGCTGACCGCCAGAGACGGGTCCGGATCGCCGTTGAAGCGCAGCTGGTGGGTCGTCGTCGTCCAGAGCGGCGCCCCGGTGGAGGCGTCGTACGCCACCGTTGCGAACCCGCTGTTCGCGTATCCGGCCGCGTAGAGCGTCGATCCGTCGGGGCTCAGCGCCATCGCCAGATTGCCGTCCCCGTCGCAGCTGGGGTCGAGCGCCGTCCACTGCGGCGTTCCGTTGGAGGCGTCGTACGCCGTGAACCGAAATCCGCAGGGCGATTGTGCATCGTCATTGGTCGCGACATAGACCGTCGCGCTGTCAGGGCTGACGGCGAGCGCATGCCAGGGGATCATCGTGCCGAGACTCTGGATCACGTAGAGCTGCGCGCCGGTGGAGGCGTCGTAGGCGATCGTGGCGGTCCCGTTGCTGCTGCTCCCGCCACTCACGAACACCTTCGAGCTGTCGGGGCTGACCGCGATCGAATACGCCCCCGGGCCCGTCTCGGAGTATGGCGACGACCACAGCTCCGCGCCCGTCGACGCGTCGTAGGCGATGGTGGTGGAGCCCCAGAATCCGCCGCCTCCGCACCTGGTCGGGCACAGGCTCTCGCCGGTGACGAACACCTTCGAGCCGTCAGGGCTGACCGCGATGCGGGTTGCGCCGTCGCGCTGGCCGGCGAGGTTGGTGCTGCGATAGCCGGCAGACCACTTCACCCGCCCCGTCGCGGCGTTCACGGCCACGGTCGCGTAATGGCCGGGCTCGGTCGTGCCGTAGCTCGTGGTTCCGGTCGAGAACACGGTCGACCCGTCCGGACTCACGGCCACCGCGTATGCGAAGGCCGGCGTTCCGGCGTCGTAGGTCGCGCTCCAGCGCTGCGTTCCGCCCGAGACGCCCGCCCACGCGCCTGCCGTGGGCGTCAGAAGGCAGCACACGAGCGCGAGCAGCGCCGCCAGGGCCGTCCTCGCGGACAGCCGACGCCCGGCGCGTCCGGTTACGACACGCACGAGGAAACACCCGATTCTGCCAAGGTCATCGAGTGGTCTATCGGCGTGCCACCGCCCCGGCTGTAGGCTCGTCTGCTCGGAACCGGCTCAGCCTGAGCCCTGCGGCGGAAGCCGGAACGGATGGTCGCGTTCGTAGGCTGCGGCCGCCCGCAGCACCAGCGCGTCGTCCAGCCGGCGCCCGACGATCTGCAGCCCCACCGGCAGTCCGCCGGCGAAGCCGCAGGAGACGGAGGCCGCCGGCTGCCCGGTGATGTTGAATGGGTAGCAGAACTGCGTCCAGCCGAGATCGCCGAACGGACGACCGCCGACGGCGGCCGGGTGGTCGTCGCCGAGCGCAAACGCGGTGCACGGGAGCGTGGGACACATCAGCAGGTCGTAGCCGGCGAGCCGCTGCTCGAGCTCAAGCGCGAGGTTCGAGCGCGCATCGAGCGCCCTCCCGACCGCCCGCGAGTCGCGCCCGGCGGCCTGATCGACCAGGCGCACGAGGCCAGGCGACACCTCGGCGCGCTGGTCGGGATCGATCGGATGCAGGGCCGCGAACATCGAGATCCACAGCTCCCGCTCGATCCACCACGGGTCGTCCAGGCCGAGCTCGACCCGCTCGACGGCGTGGCCGAGATCCTCGAACGAGAGCGCGGCGCGCTCGACGCACGCGGCCACCTCCGGCTCCACGACGCCGTAGCCCAGGTCGGGGCTGAACGCGATCCGAAGCGGGTGAAGCGGCACGGCCAGCTCGGCGGCGAACGATGCCACGGGCGACGGCACGGACAGGCGATCGCGCGGGTCGAACCCGGCCATCGCGTCCAGGAGCAGCGCCGCGTCGGCCACCGTCCGCGTGATCGGCCCGATGTGGGAGAGCGCGAAGCCGCCCGCCTGCGGGTGGGCGACGAGGCCGAAGCTCGGCTTCAGCCCGAACACGCCGCAGAACGAGGCCGGGATCCTGATCGAGCCCGCGCCGTCGGAGCCCTGGTGCAGCGGGCCGTATCCGAGTGCTGCGGCCGCGGCAGCGCCGCTGGAGGAGCCGCCCGGAGTCCGGTCGCTGCGCCAGGGATTCGGGCAGGGGCCGTTGAGCGGGTTGCCCGAGTCGGCCTTGAACCCGTGCTCGGGTGTGGTGGTCTTGCCGAGCAGGACGCCCCCGCTTGCCGCCATGCGCTCGGCGACCGGATAGTCCGCGGCGGGCGAGACATCGCGCCACACCCGCGAGCCGTATCCGGTGGGGATGCCGCGCGTGGGCACGAGATCCTTGAGCGTGTAGGGAACGCCGCACAGCGGGCCGGCCGTTCCCTCGCGAAGCGCGCGATCGGCCCGGCGCGCGTCGTCGAGCGCGCGCTCCGGCGTGACCGTCACGAAGGCGTTCGCGCTTCTGTCCAGACGCGCGATCCGCGCGAGCACCGCCTCGGTGACCTCGACGGCGGTCCAATCTCCGCGGCGATAGCCGGCGGCCAGATCGGCCGCACTCTCGAAGCCCGAGACCGTCACCGGAACTACGATAGACGGCGATGCCGGACTACCTCGAGCGCACGCAGCGATCGCGCCGTCTGCACGAGCGCCTCCGCCGCGTCATGCCGGGCGGCGACACGCGTTCGATCACGTGGTTCGAGCCGTACCCGGTGGTGATCGAGCGCGCCGGTGGCTACGCGCTTCACGACGTCGACGGCAACACGTACATCGACCTCTTGAACAACTACACGGCGCTGGTGCACGGGCATGCCCATCCGCGGATCGTCGAGGCGATCACCGCCCAGGCGGGCCTGGGGACGGTCTATCCCGCGCCGCACCTTGCACAGCTGCGGGTGGCCGAGGAGCTCGTGCGCCGTGTGCCGTCGGTCGAGCACGTGCGGTTCACGAACTCCGGCTCCGAGGCGGTGCTCCAGGCGGTGCGCGCCGCCCGGGCGTACACCCGGCGACCGCTCCTGGTGAAGGCCGACGGCGGCTACCACGGCTCATGGGATCAGGTGCCGCTGACCCCGGCCGAGGCCCGCGAGGCCGGGACGCCGGCGGAGATCGAGTCGCTGCTTCGGTTCGTCCCCTACAACGACCTGGCGTCGCTCGAGGACGTGCTTGCCCGCGAGGGCGAGCGGGTCGCTGCGATCCTGCTCGAACCGGTGATGGGCGAGGGGGTGATCGCGGGCGACGCGGACTACCTGCGCGGCGTGCGCGCTCTTGCCGACCGTCACGGCGCACTGCTGATCATGGATGAGGTGGTCACCTTCCGCCTGGCCCCGGGAGGACGGCAGGAGACGGTCGGGGTATCGCCGCACCTGACGACGTTCGGCAAGATCATCGGCGGCGGCCTGCCGGTCGGGGCAGTCGGTGGCAGCGAAGCGGTCATGAGCGTGTTTCACCCGCACAGCGACCGGACGCTGCCGCACTCGGGCACGTTCAACGGCAACGCGTTGACGATGGCCGCCGGTCTCGTGTCACTGGAGCTTCTGACCGCCGGGGAGATCGATCGCATCAACGGGCTCGGCGAGTCGCTGGCGCGAGGCATGCGCGCGGCGCTCGCGGCCCACGATGTCGACGGCGCGGTGACGCAGTGCGGCTCGCTGCTTCACCTCCTCTTCGACAGCGATGGAGCGCCGCGGCGCTTCAGCGACCTGAACCTCGAGAGCGGCATGCTCGATCGCGTTCACCTGGCCTGCATGGAGGAGGGGCTGTTCATCGCGCCGCGCGGGCTGATCAACACCTCCACCGTGATGGACGGGGACGTGATCGACGAGGTGATCGCCCGTTTCGGACGCGCTCTGGGGCGGGTGGCCGCCGCCACCGAGGCGCTGCCCGCGGCGAAGCGCTGACGGCCTCGCGGCTCTGGCGCGTGACTCCTCCCCCGCTGGTCAGCTGTCCGACGGACGGTTGGCCAGGTCGTCGGAGCCGCCCGCGGCGAGGCGGTCCCACTGCGAGATGGGACGTCCGTTCATGCGGTACGGGTTGGGCTCGTCGGTGGTCGCCCCCCATCGCTGGGGCCAGCCGGTGGGTGAGTCCTCCCACGTCTCCTGGCGCCCGTACATCGTCCGGTCGAGCAGGGAGTTGCTGTTGTCCATCGCCTCGACCCCGCGGCCGGTCGTCCAATAGGTCTCGAACACCCTCTCGCCGCGGCGCAGATAGCAGACCAGGTAGAAGTGGTTCGCCCGGCGCCCGGCCAGCAGGGCCTCCGCCGACGCCTGCGCCGAATACCACGGTACGTCCCAACCCATGAAGTCGCGGTACCGGACACTCTCCTCGTACGGCCCCTGACAGAGGACGGCGAACGTGACATCGCGCGAATGCAGGAACGACAGCTCGCGCACCTGGCCGGTGTACAACGTGCAGCCCTCACACTGCTCCGCCGCCGGCTTTCCCGGATACCACATGTGGAAATAGGCGATCAGCTGCGACCGGCCCTCGAACGCCTCAAGCAGGGTCACCCGCCCCTTCTCCCCAACCAGCGCGATCGAACCATCCACCTCGACGACCGGCAACCGGCGCCGCGCCGCCGCAATCGCATCACCCGCACGCGAGTGCGCCTTCTCGTCCACCCGCAACGCATCCAACTCCGCCTGCCACACACTCCGATCAACCACCACAGGAGCGGGCAGGTCCGCGGTCATCGCCGGGTCGTTCATGGTCGCCTCCCTTCAGGGAACCTGACGACGCTACTCGGTAAATAGGTCAGATCCGGCCCGCAATCCAACGCGGCCGGACGAACGCGCGTGGCTCATACCCCGAGGTCGGTCGCCGCGAAACACCGCCCGGCTTCCAGCGGCGGGCGGCGCGCCGGCGCCGCCCGCAGGGTGTGGCCGCGGTTGCTCAGGCTGCGTGCTCTGCCTGGTGACTGTGCTCCACGAACTGGCGGGCCCAGTCGCCCGAGATCTGCCGCGTCGTCGCGTTGATGCGGTTGAAGGCGTTGATCGTGGCGATCGCGATCACGAGGGCGGCAAGCTGCGGCTCGTCGTAGTGACGGGCCGCCTCGTCCCAGACGTCGTCGGAGACCGGATCGGGCCGGTCGGCGAGGCGCGTCGCGGCCTCCGTCAGCGCCAGGGCAGCCCGCTCCGCGTCGGTGAAGTACGGCACCTCACGCCACGCGGCGACGGTGTGGATGCGCTCATCCGGCTCGCCCGAGAGCTTGAGCTCGTGCGAGTGCATGTCGACGCAGATGCTGCAGCCGTTGATCTGGCTCGCCCGCAGCTCCACGAGGTAGAGCGTGGTCTCGGGGATGTCGGCCTGCCTGGCCGCGAGCCCGAGTCCCTGCAGGGCCTGCAAGGCGCCGGGGACGGTGAGCGCCGGGTTCTCGATGCGTGCGTGCATGTCGATCCTCCATCGGTCGTTTGGGTGTTCCTGCCTCTACGACGAACGGGCACGGCGGCCGGGGACAGCGGGTGTCAGAGCGCGGTCAGCCGGCGCTCGAGGAAGCGCCGCTCCGGCTCCGTCGATGCGAGCTCGAGCGCCCGGCGGTACGAGGCGCGGGCGTCTTCGGTGCGGCCGAGGCGGCGGAGGAACTCGGCGCGGGTCGAGTGCAGGTACTGGTAGTCGTCGAGGGCGAGGCCGTCGACGATCGCGAGCGCCGCCTCGGGCCCCTCGACCTCGGCGAGCGCAACCGCGCGGTTGAGCTCGACGACCGGCGAACGCGTCAGGCGGGCGAGCTCACCGTAGAGGGCGGCGACCTCGCTCCAGTCGATCGGGGTGTCCGTCTGCACCGAGGCGATCGCCGCCTGGAGCACGTACGGCCCGTGCCCGCGCAAGGCGAGCGCCCCGTCGAGGACGGCGCGGCCCTCGGCGATCTGGGCATGGCTCCAGAGCTTGCGGTCCTGGTCTTCGAGCAGCACGATCTCACCCGCCGCATACCTCGCCTCGCGGCGCGCGTCGTGGAGCAGCATCAACGCCAGCAGGCCGCGCACCTCCGGCTCATCCGGCATCAGCAGCGCGAACATGCGCCCGAGGCGGATCGCCTCGGCGGCCAGGTCGACCCGGCCGCCGTAGCCTTCGTTGAAGATCAGGTAGACGACCGCGAGCCCAGCCGCCAGCCGGTCGGGGAGCAGGTGGTCGGCCGGGACGCTGAAGGGGATGCCCGCCGTCCTGATCTTGTCCTTCGCGCGGGTGAGCCGCCGCTTCATCGTCTCGGCGGGGACGAGGAACGCGCGTGCGATGTCCTCGGTGGTCAGGCCGCCGAGCGTGCGCAGCGTCAGCGCCACCTGCGCCTCGACGGCCAGCGCCGGGTGGCAGCAGGTGAAGATCAGCTCCAGCCGCTCGTCCGGAAACGTCCGCTCTTCCATCTGGTTCTCCTCCACCACCTCGGGCGGGTCGAGCCGGCGGGTCTTCGCGGCGAGGGTACGGTCGCGCCGCAGCCTGTCGATCGCCCGGTTGCGCGCCGTGGTCGTCAGCCATGCGCCCGGGTTCTCCGGCTCGCCTGTCCGCGGCCAGCGTTCGGCTGCGATGGCGAAGGCCTCCTGCGCCGCGTCCTCGGCCAGATCGAAGTCGCCGAGGAAGCCGATCAGGTTGGCCAGCACGCGACCCCATTCGTCGCGGAAGACCCGGTCGAGCAGCGCTACCGCTCCACCAGCGGCCGCACCTCGACCGCGCCGCCCATCCGCGCGGCGGGAATCCGCGCGCCCACCTCGAGCGCCACGTCGAGATTGTCAGCCTCGATCACGTAGATGCCGCCCAGGATCTCCTTGGTGTCCGCGAACGGCCCGTCCGTCGTCAGGGTCCGGCCGTCCTTCACACGGAGGGTGGTCGCACTCTCCGGCGGCCTCAGCTGCTGGGCGGAGACGACGCCGGGCGCCTCCGCGAGGGCCAGGTACTCGGCCACGATCGACCGCCGCTCCTCCTCGGGCAGCCCCTCGAACTCCTCGACCGTGCTTGGCGCGTAAATCAGCAGGGCGTACTTCATGGCATCTCCTCCTTCGAACGGACGGTACCCACAGACGACGAACGACCTGCGCCGGAGGGGACACCCGGGCCGCGCAGACATACTTCGACTCCATGCCCAACCCGATCGTGACCGAGCTCGAGCCGGGCGTCGTCCAGGTGACGATGCCGCTGCCGTGGGCGCTCGACCACGTCCACTGCTATGCGCTCGCGTCGCCTGACGGCTGGACGCTGGTCGACGCCGGCCTGGGGACGCCGCAGTCCCTGGCGTGGTGGGAGGACGTCCTGGAAGCGCTCGGCCGCCCGGCCGTGACCCAGCTCGTGCTCACCCACTACCACCCCGACCATCTCGGTGCGAGCGCCGGCCTCGCCCGCCTGACGGGCGCCGGCGAGGTCGTGCAGGGCCGGCTCGACCGCGCTCTCGCGGTCGCCGGCTGGGAGGAGGGCGACGACGCCGAATACGAGCGGTACCTCACCGACCACGGCATGCCCGCCGACCTCGCCGCGGCCTCGACGAGGGCCGAGATCGGGATCGCGGTCGAGCTCGCCGCCCCCACCCGGCTGGTCGACGAGGGCGATGTCGTGGATGCGGGCGGGCGCAGCTGGCGCGTCCTGCACCTGCCCGGCCACGCCGACGGCCACATCGCACTGCTTGACGACGAGGGCGGCCGGCTGATCGGCGGCGATGTGCTGCTCGACGAGATCACGCCGAACGTCGGCCGCTGGCCGGACACGGCGCCCGATCCGCTCAGCCGCTATCTGGCGACCCTGCGCCGCGTCGCGCATCTCGCCCCGACGACCGTCTACCCCGGGCACGGGCCGGTGATCCACACCGCCGCCGCCCGCGCGGACGAGATCGCCGGCCATCACGACGAGCGCCTCGACATCGCCGCGGCGGCCCTCGCCGAGGGCGCGGAGTCGGCCTACGACGCCGCGCAGGCGATCTGGCGTGACGAGCCGCTGGGATTCCACGAGCAGCGGTTCGCGCTGGTCGAGGCGATCTCGCACCTGGAACGGCTCGCCGCGACCGGCCGGGCCGTCGAATACCGCCCGGCCCGCTGGCGCCCTGTCGGCTGACGATCGGCCGCTCCTGTTCGTCACGGCGAGCTTCGCTCCCATTCGTCGACGTCCGTGGCGAGCAGCCGCTGCAGGCGCAGGCCGCCGAGCGTGGTCGCCGGCACGCCGACAGAGCGGCTACTCCCCGGGGGATCGCGGCGTCAATCGCACGGCGCGACGGTCGCATCGGCCTGACCGGCGCGCTCGAGCGCGGCGGCGATGAAGCCGCCGGCCTTCAGGTCCTCCACGACGCCGTGGAGAAACCTGATCGTGTCGGGGTCGCGGTCTCGCCTGGCGGCGAGCGCCTGGCGGATCTCCATGAACCGCCCCGGGAGCAGCCGCAGCTCGGGGTGCGCCGCGACGTGGCGCGCCAGCGGCTGCCTGACGCCGGCGACGGCCTCGAGCTCCTGCTGCCGGAACAGGCCGACCCCGTCACCTCCGCGCACGACGGTCGCCCGTTCGAGCGTACGCGAGAGGAACAGGTCATAGGCCGACCCCGCGTTCACCCCGATCCGGACGCCGTCGCGATCGACGTCGTCGATCGCGACGATCGGTGAGTCCCGCGGCACGGCGAACACTCCCTCGATCACGACGTAGGGCGCGGTGAAGGCGATCTCCGCTTCGCGTGCGGGCTCGATCGCGAGGAAGCAGACGTCCACCCGCCCGGCCGTCGTGGCCTCAAACGATTCGCGTGCCGCGCCGAAGCAGTGCAGCTCGAGCGGGACCCCCACGCGGGCGGCGAGCTCGCGCGCGATGTCGACCGTCACGCCGCCCGGCGCCGACGGCGAGCCGTGGGCGAGCACCGGGTTGCCGAGGTTGATCGCAGCGCGCAGGGTGCCGGTCGGTGCGAGATCGGTGACGATGGCTGCCGGCACGACGTCGGAACCTATCCGGACAGCCCCGGCCGGGGAGCACACGGCACCCTTCTGGGGGATGCACGGAGCCCCCTGGCGAACGAAAGTCCCTGCTCACGGGGGGAAACGCCTCCATGCATTCAACTGAGGGGGTCAGCAGCATGCGCACCACCACCGCCGCCGAGTCCGACGGCCTGGCTCAGGTCCGCGAGAGCGCTCGCACGTTCACGACGGCCGCGGGCAGGGTCCCGCTCGAGGGATGGCTGGCCGCCGGCTGCGTCCTCACGGTGCTGTGGGCGGTGGGCTGGGTGTGACCGCGGACTCGACCGGCGCGTAGCGCTCCCACGTCCGCTCGGCCAGCAGCGGCACGATTCCGAGCTCGACGTTCTCGCGGAAGTGGGCCGATGCGCGGTGGGCCTGGAACGCATCCTCGTCGGCGTACTGCTCGTACAGGACGAAGCGGTCGGCGTCCTGCGCCGAGCGGTTGGCCACGAAGCACAGGCAGCCCGGCTCGGCCCGCGTCGGAGGCACGTGCCGGGCGAGGATGGCGGCGACCTGGTCACCCTTGCCGGGCTCGGCCCGATAGCGCGCGATCACGACCAGCACGCCGCAGCCTACGCCGAGGCGATTCCGCTGCGCGGCGCCGCCCGCCGCGCGATCGCGCCGAGCAGCTTCAGCGGGATGCGCACAACGCCGTTCGCATCTCGGGGCGCCGCCACGTCGCCGCGCAGCATCTGCACGACGAACGGCCACAGCTGGGGCGCGCGCGAGACGGCGAGGGACGTGCGCGGGAACCGGTCGAGGGCGTGCTTCGCCGCCCACGACGTGCGCACGAGCGGCTCGAGCCTGCGGGGAAGGTCGGCGGCGTATGCCTCGAAGCCGGTGCTCGCGCCCGCGAGGATCGCGAGGGCGTGCTCGGCCGCGAGCCGCGACGAGAGGAACGCCTCGTACATCCCGTCGCCCGACAGGGGATCGACGAGACCGGCGGCGTCCCCGATGAGCGCGAAGCGGCCGTGTGCGAGCGCGCCGCCGGGCCGCCGCATCGGCAGCCGGTGGCCGCGCAGGTCGGTGAGCGAGTCGAGGTCGACGCCGTGGGCCGCGCACAGCCGGGCGAGGTGGTCGCGCAGGCGCGGCCCTTCCGACACCCACCCGGCGACGCCGAGGTTCAGGTGATCGCCCTTGGGGAAGGCCCATCCGTATCCCCCCGGGACGGTGCCGAACTCGAGCATCATGCGGTCGCGGTCGGGCGGACGGGCGACCCGGCCGTAGGCGGCGTTTCCCTCGAGCGCGACGCAGTGCACGCGGTCGGTGGCGAGCCCGAGGGCACGCGCCGTCGTCCCATTGGCGCCGTCTGCGCCGAGGATCACCGGCGCCGAGAACGTCTCGCCTCCGGCATCGACCTCGCCGGGCCGCACCGCGGTGACGCGCACGCCGTCGCGGAACGTCGCCCCCGCCTCGACCGCCCGCTCGGCCAGATGGGCGTCCAGCCGCCGCCGCTGCGTCATCAGCGCGAGCGGCACGTCGGCCCGCCGCAGCAGGCGCGCCCGGCCGACGCGGACGTCGAACCCCGCGATCGTGCTCTCGACGACGGGGTCGATCGGGAACGGCAGCTGCCGCGCCGCGCGCACCGTGACCCCGCCCCCGCAGGGTTTGTCGCGCGGGAAGACGGCCCGGTCGAGGAGCAGCACCGACGCCCCTCCGACGGCCAGCCGGTAGGCCGCGGTCGAGCCCGCCGGCCCGGCACCCACCACGATCGCATCGAACCGGCGCACCCGCGGAACGGTACCGGAGACGGCCGGCCGACCGGCCCTAGACTGCCTGGATGGCGGTCTGGTTCTCGGACTTCGACGACCCGGCGTTCGCCGCCGAGTTCGCCGCCCGCCGCCCCGACCGGGTGCAGCGCGTCTCGGAGCGGCTGCTCCCGCTCGCGGGGATCGCGCAGGGCGATCGGGTCGTCGACCTGTGCTGCGGGCCGGGCCTGCTCACCCGCCGGCTGGCCGCCGCCGTCGGGCCGGAGGGGGCCGTCGTCGGCATCGACGCCTCGCGGGCGATGATCGCGATCGCGCGGCGCGAGACGGCCGGCCTTGCGAACGTGCGCATGGTCGAGGGCGACGGATACGCCGTCGCCGAGCTCATCGACCGCCCCGTCGACCACGTCGTCTCGACGAGCGCCTGGCAGAACTTCCTCACCGACCACGAGCGCCTGGTCGCCGGCCTCGAGCGCGCGCTCGTCCCCGGCGGCCGGTTCAGCTTCGACGTGCGACTGCGCACCGGCTCCGCGGGCGCGACCTCGTGGGCCGAGGTGGCGGCGCTCGTGCGTGCGCGCGTCCCCGGCGTCGAGCTCCCACCCGGGCCGGCCGAACGCTACGACGCCGCCGCCCTCGACCGCGACCTCGAGCTCCTGGCCGCGCACGGCTTCCGCATCGCGGCGCGCTGCGACGACGAGTCAGACGCCACCGGCTGGGCCGATCGCCAGAGCTGGCGGCTGGACAACTGGCTCACGCGCAACGCGCCCGCCCTCACGGCGGCCGACCGCGCCGACCTCGTCGCCGAGGTGCAGCGCGAGCTGCGCCCGCGCGCCGGCGAGCCCGGCCGGCGGCGGGCCGTCTACCTCGTGGCCGAGCGAGCGTCCCTCTAGCCGGTCATCCTCACGACGACGTCGTAGCGCGTGACGGACGTGCGGCCGCCCGGCGTGTCGCCCGAGGGCATCGCATTCAGCGTGGCGTCGCCCCTGCGGTAGTCCTCCTCGTTGTCGAAGAACAGGATGGCGAGCGACGTCTCGGACTCCTCGTTCCAGAGCAGCATGATCTCGGTCGCCGGGATCTCGTCGGGCCGCCCGCCCTCCTCGATCTGGCGCCGCGTCCCCTCGATCCGCTCCCTGTTGACGCCGCTGAACTCGACCACGCGTGCGAATGCCATGTTGCGCTCCTCCCGGTTGGAAGCCAGGACCGTACACCGCTCGCAGGTACGGCTGCGGGATCGCTTCGCGGGCGTGACTCTCGCCACGGCTTGTCGGCAAGGGCCGCCCGGGTACCTTCACCGTGACCACGAAGGCGACGCCGGACGCGAGGCGGTCGGCGCCGACCTGGCCCACCTGGCCGACATCGGACTCGTCGAGCGGCACGGCGACGAGGTGCGCCTGACCGCCGAGGGCACCGCCGCCGCGGCGCGCCTGCGCTGAGCTACTCCGGCGCCGTGACGGGCGCAGCGGCCGGTGGCGGGGCCGAGCGCTCGAGCGCCGGCCAGCCCATCTCGGCCTCGCGTTCGCGGTGCTCGGCCGCCACCCCGCCGTTCAGCCCGAACAGGCGCTTGCCCCACACCAGGTAGGCGACGATCGCGACGTTCACGACGAGCGTCAGCAGCCGCAGGATGGTGACCTTGTCGATGAGCTCGGACACCTCGTAGGGCAGGAACAGGCAGTTGGCGACGAACGTCAGATACTCGGCCCAGCGCTTGCCGTACCACAGGCCGACGCCCTCCGCGGCCTCGAGCAGGGCGTAGGCCGCCAGGGCGATGCCGATCAGGACCAGCGCCCGGTGCGAGGCCGTGAACAGCCGGTCGACCTCGTGCAGCAGGCCGTGGTGGTGGTAGAGCTGGCTCGGCGGCGCGCTCGGGTCGAGCCCACCGAACGCGACGAGGGCGTTCGCGTAGACGTGCACCAGGTGGGCGCGGTCGGCGGCGAACAGGAAGACCGCGATCGAGAGCGTGCCCAGGACGACGACGTGCAGCGCGCGGTCGACGGCGATCAGGCGCAGCACGATCCGGTCGCGCAGCGCTTTTCCCCGGAGCGGCAGCTGGATCTCGTCGCGAGGGGGCATGCGCGGCCGCCCCGGAGCGGCGGGCGCCGCCGTCGGAAGCCACGAGTCGCAGCGCACGCAGCGCAGCCAGCGAGTGCCGCGCCCGTCGTCGAAGGCGACGACGGCGTCCTCGGGCGCGAGCTCGGCCACGTCGGTGCCGATGACCCGGTGCCCGCGGACGCCGCACACGAGCAGCTCCCAGTGGAACCGGGGCAGGTAGCGGGTCGGCTTGATCGTCTCGATGATCTGGCGGTGGCGGCGGAGCACCGCGCCGAGTGTACGGGAGCGCGCGGGCGGGCTCAGCCCGGGCGCGGCCCCAGCACCCGCTCGATACCGCGCCGCGCAGCGACCAGGGTGGCGGGGTCGCCGAGCATGGTGTGGCTCGCGTGCGCCATCAGGAGCATCGCGTTCACCTCGAAGACGACCTGCAGCGGGTCGGGGTCGGGAGGCAGCTCGCCCGCGGCCTGCGCGCGCACGACCGCGGCGTGGAGCTCGCCGAACCACTCGTCGTTGAAGGCCAGGATCCGCTCCTTGACCCGGCCGGGATGCGTGCCGAACTCGGCGCCGACGGCGGCGAAGAAGCATCCGCCCGGGAACACGCCGCGCTCGAGGTGGCAGAGGAACTCGTGGGCGAGCCCCCACACCCGCGCAAGCCCGTCGGGGCATGCCCGCGCCGGGCGGAGCACCTCGGCCGCGAAGATCTCGTTCGCGCGGTCGATGGTCGCGAGCTGCAGCTCCTCCTTGGACTTGAAGTGGGCGTAGAGACCGCTCTTGCTCATGCCGGTGCGTTCGGCGAGGCCGCCGATCGAGAGTCCGTCGAGGCCTTCCACGGTCGCCAGGCCGGCGGCGGTGTCGAGGATCGCATCGCGGCTGCGGCGGCCGTCGGCGCGCTGACGGCGCTCGGGCCGCTCGGTGGTCGGCTGACGGTTCATGGTTGCAAGATAGCACGACCGGTCGTATAGTTCTCGCTCATCGAGCACGACCGATCGTGCTAACTATTGCCAAGGAGACCAGATGAGCGCAACGATGACCCTCCCCGAAGCCCCCACGAGTCCCGACATCGCCGAGCCGGCCGGGGCGCACTGCGTGATCGCGCCGTCGATCGCCGCCGTGACCGCCTCGCTCTACGACGAGGCGCGGCTGCCGCCGGGAGCGCGGGTGCTCGATCTCAGCATGACCGACGCGACCGCCGCGGCGCTGCCGTTCGCCGACGGGCAGTTCGACGCCGTCGTCTCGGCGTTCGGCGCGATCCTCGCCGCCGACCCCGCCCGCGCGGCCGGCGAGCTCGTGCGCGTGACGAGGCCGGGCGGCACGATCGCGCTCGCAGCGCCGTCGTCGTCGATCTGGGGCACCGATCAAGCGCTGCGCGTTCTGCTCGGCCGCGGCCTGGACTTCCTGCAGCTGCGCCGGCGCGGCTTCCGGTTCGCGGGCGCCGCGGGCATGTACCTCGAGGCGGTCGGGGTGCGGCGCGCCTCAGGCTGAGAGCATGCCTGCGAGCACCGCCTCGGCCTCCGCCGCCCCGCGGACCGCCTCCTTCTCACGGTACAGGCGCCCGGCCGCTTCCGCCTCGGCAGCGGCGGCCGGGTCGCCGGCGGCGGCGAGCACCTGGGCGAGCGCCAGCCGGGCGTCGGCCTCGAGCACCACCCAGTCGCCGGAAGAGGCGATCGCCACCGCCCGCCGGGCGCGCGCGGCGGCCTCGTCGAGGTCGCCCTCGGCCAGGTGCCCCTCGGCCAGCGCGATCTGCGCGCGTGCCGAGAGCCCGAACCCACCGAACCGGTCGGCGTACGCCTCGACGGCACGCGCGGCCGCGCGTGCGGCCGCCACGTTTCCGAGCCGCATCTCGGCGATGCCGAGCCAGCTGCGGTGTTCCGCCGCGCCCTGATCGTGGTCACGCTCGTCGAACTCGCCGACGACCCGGACGAGCTCGTCGCGTGCCTCGGGGATGCGCCCCGCGCGCAGCAGCATCGTCGCGTGCCGTCCCGCGATGGGCAGCGACATGTCGCGGCCGATGTCCTCCTCGATCTCCCGTGCGGCGCCGAGGAGCGCCCACGCCTCGTCCTCGTCGCCGCGTATCAGCGCGAGCTCGGCCCGGCCCTGGAGCAGCTCCGAGCGCACCGTCGGCCGCATGCCGAGGTCGGCCAGGAGCAGCACGAGCAGCGGGTCGGCCACGCTCACAGGCGTCGGCGACTCGATCAGTGCGGCGACCAGGATGCTGAGGGCCCAGACGGTGTCCTGCTCGGTCTCACGCACGAGGATCAGCGCACGCCGGGCGGTGGCAACGGCATCGCCCGCCCGGCCGAGGTCGCACTCGATCCACGCCTTCGTGGAGAGCGCGGTCGCAACGGCACGGGCGTCGTCGAGCGTCTCGAGCTCGCCCAGCGCGGCCTCGGTCCAGGTGAGCAGCTCGGCGTCGGAAACCGGCTCGGGCGCGCTCGCCAGGGGCGAGCCGAGGCGCAGGATGCGGGCGCGCAGCTCGAGGGCGCGCAGCCCGAGCTGCGTCGCCAGGTCGATGCCCGCCGTCAGCAGGCTGTCGAGCTCCGTCTCCGGCAGCAGGTTCCAGCCGGCGGCCACGAGCTCGACCATCGCCACGGCCTGGCCGGAGCTGCCCTCGGGAACCACGGCCAGGGCGCGGTCGAGCAGCTGCCGGGCGCGCTTGGGGTCGCCCATCGCGTCGGCGTTGCGGCCCGCCGCGATCAGCCGGGCAGCGGCCTCGGCGCCGATCTGGACGGTCGCCTCGTCGCGCATCCCGAGCTCCGCGCGCAGGGCGTGGGCGCGCTCGAGCTGGTCGCCGATCAGTGCGTCGCTGCCCTCGCGCCCCTCGAGCCACCTCGCCAGGCGAACGTGCAGCTCGCTGCGGCGCGTCTTGGGCAGCAGGCCGTAGGCCGCCTCCTGCAGGAGCGCATGCCCGAACTGGCGCCGCCCCGGCGTGGTGGCCTCGACCAGTTCCCGCACCGCGAGGTGCGCCAGCTCGGCCGCGATCGGGCGTCCCACCAGTGCCTCGACGGCCGCCTCCGGAAACTCGCGCCCGGCGACGGCGGCGGCCGTCACGACCTCGCGGTCGGGCTGGGGCAGCGCCTCGAGCCGGGCGGTCAGGAGCACCTGGATCGACCGCGGCAGCCCGGCCGACGGGTCGTGGTCGCCGACGAGCGCCGCCAGGTGCTCGGCGAAGAGCGGGTTGCCCTCGGCCATTCCGGTGATCCGGTCGATCTCGGCCGGCGCCAGGTCTGGCGCGGCGTGCGCGAGCAGGAGGCGTGTCTGGGAGTCCTCGAGCCGGTCGAGGGTGATCGAGACCGCGTTCGCGCCCGCGCCGAACCCCGGCCGCCGCTCGGCGAACTCCGGCCGCGCTGTCACGAGCACGACGAGCGCTCGCCGGCGGCCACGGCCGAGCAGCTGCGAGACGACGTCGAGCACGGCGTCGTCAGCCCAGTGCAGATCCTCGAGGACGAGCACGACCGTGCGCTCCGACGACATCGCGCCCACCAGGCGCGAGACCGCCCATGCGATGTCCGGCGTCCCCGCACCGCTGCGCGTGAGGCAGTCGGCGACCGCGGCCGCATCCGCGTCGCCCGGCATGAGTGCCGCGACCGCCTGCACCGGATCCTGCCCGGCGAACGCCGCCCGCGCCGCCTCGAGCACGGGCTCGAGCGACGAGCGTCCTGTCGTCGCCCGGCACTGCCCCGTGAGCACCGTGAGCCCGGGCCACAGCCGGCGCACCTCCGCGACCAGCCGCGACTTGCCGATGCCCGCCTGCCCGAGCACCGTGACGAGGTGCGGGACACGGCCGGTCTCGGCCCGCTCGAGCGCCCAGCGCAGGGCATCGAGCTCGGCCTCGCGCCCGACCACCGGCAGATCGAGGCGGCGGCGATGTCCGGAGGCGCCCGGATCCACGGCCTCGAGCCGCCAGGCGACGAGCGGCGCGGGCGTACCCTTGGCGACGATCGGCCCGGCCTGCTCGCCCTGGGCGGCATGACCGACGAGCGCCCACGTGGCCTCGCCGACCAGCACCTCGCCGGAGCCCGCGGCCTGCTCCAGGCGGGCGGCGACGTTCACCGCCTCGCCCACCACGAGCGACTCGCCGGCGGTCGCGTCGCGGGCGAGCACATCGCCCGTGTTCACGCCGATCCGGGCCGCCACCTCGCCGAGCGCGCGCACCGCGTCGCGCATCTCGAGGGCCGCGCGCACGGCCCGAAGCGCGTCGTCCTCGCGCACGACCGGCATGCCGAACACGGCCACGAGCGCGTCGCCGATCACCTTCTCGACCGTCCCGCCGTGGCGCTGCACCGGCTCGCGCACCGCCGCGTAAAACCGCGCCATCACGCCGCGCAGCACCTCGGGGTCATACCGGGTCGCGAGCTCGGTGGAGCCGACCACGTCGCAGAAGACGATGGTGACGGTCTTTCGCACCTCGCGCGGCGGCTCGGCCGCCGCGAGCGGCGCGCCGCAGCCGTTGCAGAACCGTGCCGCCTCGGGGTTCTCGTGGCCGCAGCTCTGGCAGGAGATCATCGGCCGAGTGTAGGGCGTGGCATAGACTCGCTGCGATGCCGCGCCCGATCCTCGAGGTCGACGTCTTCACGGACACGCCGTACCGGGGCAACCCGGTCGCGGTCGTGCTCGCCGCCGAAGGCCTCGACACCGGGCAGATGCAGCGGTTCGCGCACTGGACGAACCTGTCCGAGACGACATTCGTGCTGCCGCCGACCCAGGCCGGCGCCGACTACCGCGTCCGCATCTTCACGCCCGTCGCCGAGCTGCCGTTCGCCGGCCATCCCACGCTCGGCACATGCCACGCCTGGCTCGAGCACGGCGGCCTGCCGGCGGCCGACGCCGCGATCGTGCAGGAGTGCACGGCCGGGCTCATCCACATCCGGCGGACGCCCGCAGGGCTCGCGTTTGCGGCGCCGCCGCTCGTGCGCTCCGGGCCGGTCGATCCCGGCGAGCTGGCGCACGTCGCGGCGACGATCAATCTCGACCCCGCCGCGATCGTGGCCGCCGAGTGGGCCGACAACGGGCCGGGCTGGATCGCCCTGCTCCTCGAGTCGGCCGAGGCCGTGCTGGCCGTGCGGCCCGGCACGATCGACCACGACGTCGGTCTCGTCGGCCCACGCCCGCCCGGCTCGTCCGAGGCGTTCGAGCTGCGCGCGTTCTTCCTGAAGGACGGCGCGACAACCGAGGATCCGGTCACCGGCAGCCTGAATGCGTCGGTCGCTCAGTGGCTCGTGCGCACGGGCAGGGCGAGCGCGCCCTACGTCGCCGGCCAGGGCACGGCGCTCGGCCGCGCCGGACGGGTGCACATCTCGGCCGGCGACGACGGCCAGATCTGGGTGGGCGGCGGCACGGTCACGTGCGTGCGGGGCGAGGTCGAGCTCTGAGAAACCGCTCGAGGGCGGCCAGCGGCGCCTCGATCCCCGCCGTGTCGCCCCAGGCGCCGAGCACCTCGAGCGTTCCGGTCACGCGGTCGAACCGCGGCTCGACACGGCCGACGATCCGGTCGCCGGCGAGCACCGGCAGGACGTAGTAGCCGTACTCGCGCCGCGCGGCGGGCACGTACATCTCCAGGCGATAGCGGAACCCGAACAGCGCCTCGGCCCGGTCGCGGTCGTGCACGAGGCGGTCGAACGGCGAGAGCACCGTCACCCGCTCTTCGACCGGTGCCGCGCTCACGTCGGGGTGGGCGCGCCACTCACCGCCGTCGTACCGGACGCCCAGGGCGCGGAAGCGCTGCTCGGCCAGTGTCCGCTCGGCGTCGCGCAGGGGGACGGTGTCGGCGGGCGGATACCCGCGCTCGGCCAGGTCCCACAGGCGCTGGCCGCCGCGGCGGCCGACGACGGCGATCTCGCCGTAGACGTGCAGGGTCTGGAGCATGCGGCCGACATAGCGGCTGCCGTACCAGCGGTGCCGATCGCGGCCGTGCACCGAGCGGTCCTCGAGGTCGCGCGAGAGCAGCGGGCCGCGGCGGTCGAGCTCGCGCAGGACATAGCGGCGAAACGCCGGGTTCTGGCGCACGAACTCGCGCCTCCAACGGTCGTGTTGATAGCGGGTGGCGCGGCGGTTGCGACGCATCAGCGCCTGCAGGAGCGGCAGCGAGGCGATCGGATAGACGTACGCGTCGTACTCGACGAGCGCGCGCTCCTGCCACAGCAGGCGGCCGAGCTCGGTGGTGTCGTAGGCGCCGAGACGGCTCCACAGAACGAGCTCCTGCGCCGGTGCGACGGTCGCGATCGGGTCAAGCTGCAGGAAGCCGAGCCGCTGCACCGTGTCGAGCACGCCGGCGGCGGATCCGTCGAGCAGCTGCGCCCGCACCGCGATGCGGCGAGCCTCGGCCGGGCTGACGATGCGCGTCACCGCCGGGACTGTAGGCGTGAACAACCGGTGCCAGGCACCATTATTCAGGGTGCGAGTGCGACCACCTCGCGGCGGAACGGCGGCAGGGCGTCGTCGCCGGCCGGCGCGTCGAGCTCCTCCGCATAGCGGCGGCCCTCCCAGACGGCGGCGGCGATCGTGCCCGGGCTCGAGGCGTCGCCGATCACGCGCACGACCGGCCCGTCGTCGCCCGCGAGCGCGTCGAGCTCGGCGGTCAGGCCGGCGCTCGGCAGGCGGCCGGTGACGAGCACGACCGCGTCGCAGGGATGCTCGCGCTCGCGCTCGGTGAAGACGCAGGCGCTCGACGCGCTGCCGTCGCCCGCACGCGCAAGCGCGCGCGAGACGACCACCTCGACGCCCAGCTCGATCAGCCGCGTCTGGATGCGGGTCTGCTCCATCGTGTTCACCGTCCACGCCGAGACGAGCGACTCGGGGGTGACCAGCGTGACGTCGCGGCCCTCGCCGCGCAGGACCTCGGCCAGCGCGCCGCCCATGAAGTAGTGGTCGTCGTCGTAGATCACGACGCGGTCGCCGTCGGGGCGGCCGCCCGCGAGCAGATCGCCTGGCGTGAGCACCTGCACGCCCGCGCCGAGCTCGATCGGCCGGGTGTGCCAGCGGCCGACGCCGTCGCTGCGCCAGCGCGGCGCCCGTGGCGATCGCGATGTGGTCGAACCCGTAGGACAGGGCCTCGGCGCCGGTCAGCCGGCTGCCGAGCCCGATCTCGACGTTGCGCAGGCGCGCGAGCTGGCTGCGGCGGTAGTCGACCACGCGGATCCAGGCCGCCAGGCCGGGGAGCCGCGCCTCGCGGAGCACGCGGCCGCCGACCTCATCGCCCGCCTCGGCCAGCACGACGTCGTACCCGCGCCTGCCGAGCATCATCGCCGCCTCGAGCCCCGCCGGGCCGGCGCCGACGACCAGCACGCTCGCGTCTGATTCCTTCGGCCGGATCCGCTCGGGATGCCAGCCGCGGCGCCACTCCTCGCCCATGCTCGGGTTCTGGGTGCAGCGGATCGGCGTCGCCGTCGAGTCGCCCGTGACGCAGATGTTGCACCCGATGCACTCGCGGATGTCGTCCCAGCGGCCCTCCTCGATCTTCACGGGCAGGAAGGGATCCGCGATCGAGGGGCGGGCGGCGCCGATCATGTCGAGCACGCCGTCGCGCACCATCCGCACCATCGTGTCGGCCGACGTGAACCGGCCGACGCCGACGACGGGCTTTGACGTGAGCTCCTTCAGGCCGCGGACGTACTGCTCCTGCGCGCCCTCCTCGGCGAACCGCGACGTGAGCGAGTCGAAGTCCCACTCGCCGACCATGAAGTCCCACACGTCGGGCAGCTCGCCGACCATGCCGAGCACCGCCTCGATCTCGCCGCGGTCGATGCCGCGATCGCCGAGCTGCTCGTCCACGCAGATCCGGCACGCGACCGCCGCGCGGCCCGCGACCTGCTCGACGGTGTCCTCGAGCACTTCGCGCAGCAGGCGGGCCCGGTTCTCGATGCTGCCGCCGTATTCGTCGGTGCGGTCGTTGTAGCGGCGCGAGAGGAAGTGCTGGAGCGTGGTCAGGCCGTGGGCGGCATACACGTAGACGAGGTCGTACCCGGCCCGCAGCGACCGCTCGACCGCCGCCCGGTGCCAGCGCCGCAGATCGGCGATGTCGCGCTTGCTCATCCGCCGCGCCTGCACCGGGTCGGTCGTCTGCACCGGCAAATGCGACGGCCCCATCGGCGGCTGGCGCACGTACAGGTTCGCCGCCGTCATGCCGCTGTAGACGAGCTCGATCCCGGCCAGCGAGCCGTGCTCGTGCACCTTCTCCACCAGCCGCTCGTGCATCGGGATGTCGGCGTCGTCCCACAGCCGCCCCTCGATGAACCCGGCCACGTCGGTCGAGTGGTGCAGCTCGACCTCCTCGGTGCACACGACGGCCCAGCCGCCCTCGGCCTTGACGCCGCGCATCTCGGCGTGGGCGCTCGGATGCGCATGCCCCATGCCGTTGCAGTGCGGCACCTGGAAGAAGCGGTTGCGGGCGGTGACCGGCCCGAGCGGCACCGGCTCGAACAGGACGTCGTAGCGGGGGTCGCGCACCTAGCCCGCCTGGCGCAGCGAGCCGGCCGGGCGCTCCTTGCGCGGGTCGACGAACGGGATCGCGGCCGTGCGCCCGCTGACCGGGCCGTGCTCGGAGTCGACGTCGATCGCCGTCCCGGGCTCGGCCAGCGCGACGGGCACCCACACGTAGCCGATGTTCTTCGAGAGGCCCGGCGACCACACGGCGTCGGTGACGCGGCCGACCGGGACGCCGGCGTGGCTCGCCGGCCAGGCGGCCGTGATGCCCGAGAACGGCTCGTCGCGGTCAAACTCGATCCCGACCAGCTTGCGGTCGACGCCCTCGCGCCGCACCCGCTCGAGCGCGGCCTTGCCGATGTAGTCCTGCGACTGCTCCTCGACCAGGCGCTCGAGGCCCATGACGTGGAACGGCGTGTCGGCCAGCGTCATGTCGGAGCCCCAGTTGAAGATCCCGGCCTCGACCCGGCGGGCCTCGTTCGGCGCGATCGGGCGGATGCTCCACTCCTCGCCGGCGGCCATGATCGCATCCCAAAGGGCGCTGCCGCGGCTGCCGTCGAGCAGGTTCACCTCGAAGCCCGGCACGGCCGACCAGCCGGTGCGGCTGATCACGACCGGGATGTCGCCGATCACGAAGCGGTCGCACCAGTAGTAGCGGATGTCGTAGATGGCGGAGCCGACGAGCTTCTCGAGCGTCGCGGCCGCGTGCGGACCCTGCACCTGGACGGGATGGACGTCGGGGTAGCTGACCTCGGCGTCGAGGCCCGAGCCGGACAGGACGCCCATCGCGTAGAGCCCGGCGTCGCTGTCTGCAAGCTGCATCCACCACGTGTTCTCGTCGACGTGCAGCAGCACGGGGTCGTTGACGATGCCGCCGCTGGGCGCGATCACGAGCATGTACTTTCCCTGCTTGACCGCGCAGCGGGTCAGGTCGCGGCAGGTGAGCATGTCGATGAGGCGGTCGGCGTCGGGGCCGCTCACCTGCACGGTGCGCTCGACGCCGACGTCCCACAGGGTGACGCCGTCGTTCAGGGCCCAGTACTCGGTCTCGGGGTCGTCGTACTCGGCCGGCAGGTACATCTTGTTGTAGATGTCGTAGGCCTTGCAGCCGGCGCCGAGGGTCGATTCGAAGTAGGGCGAGCGCCGGTACCACGGGCCGAAGTAGAGCTTCGTCGTCTGCGGAACGGTGACCATCTCTCGACCTCCGGGAGGGGTGCGATGCGGGGGCTGACTGACGAGTCAGTCAGGGCCGCGAGCGTACCAGAACCGGGGGACGCGCCCCTACCATCCAGTGCGCAGTGGTGACGATCGACGACGTCCGGGCGGTGGCGCTGCCGCTGCCGCGGACGACCGAGGCGCACGTGCGCGGGCGGGTGAAGTTCCGCGTCGGCCGGATCGTCTACATCGCGTTCTCGCGCGACGCGGAGCTGATGGAGTTCGCATTCCCCAAGGAGGAGCGCGCGTGGCTCGTCGGCACCGAGCCGGACAAGTTCCTCATGCCGCGCGAGTCAGAGCTGCGCTGGAACTGGGTCGTCGTGCGGATGGCGGCGATCGGCGAGGCCGAGATGCGCGGCCTCGTGATCGACGCCTGGAGCATGGTGGTGCCCAAGCGCGTCTCGGCTCCCTACCGGGAGTGAGCCGCCTGCGCCGCGCACCGATCGGGGTAGGGGCGCGCACCGATCTTCGGCTGCGGGGAACCCGCAGGGGCCCGAACCGGCGCCCCGTCCGCTCGATGCCCTGCGTCGCGTGGTCGCGCCGGCTGCGCCCGCTGCGGTAAACCCGCAACCCGCCACCGGTTGAGCCGACGGCCGGCCCCGGCGTCTGAAACGCCGCTCCGGGGCGCCGATCAGCACGGTGAGATTCCGCTTCCCGACTGGAGGTTCGCCGTGCTTCACCTGTTTCGTTCCCTCACGCTGCGCACGCGGCTGATCGCGCTTGGCGCCGTCGCCGTGCTCGCGCTGGCGCTGCTCGCCGGGACGAGCACCGTGATCATGTCGAGCATCGGAACGAAGGTGCGGCAGTCCTCGTCGGACCAGAAGCAGTCGATGATCCTGAGCCACGCGTTCGAGTCGTGGATCACGAACGACGACCAGAACAACATGTACGCCGCGGTGATCGCGCTGCGCGAGCCGTCCCAGCAGAAGCTGGCCGAGACCACCTGGGGCCAGGCGGTCTCCGGCTATCGCGAGTCGGCCGCCGATCTCGCCCGGCTGCGCCCGCTCGTGCACGGCAGCGCCCAGACGGCCGAGCTGCGCAAGATCGACGCCAGCCTGGCGGCCTATCAGGGCTTCAGCCTGCGGCTTCACGCCGACGCCCAGGCGGGTCGCGTTCAGCGCGCCGTGTACGACGTGACCGTCGCCAACCTGGTGCCGTCGAATGCCCTTCCGGTCGAGTTCGGGAGGCTGCGCAGCCTGCTCGACAGAAGCGCGATGCAGAGCCAGTCGCAGGTCGAGTCGAGCGCCTCGTTCGGCACGACGATCGTTCTGATCGTGAGCGGCATCGCGTTGCCGCTGCTGCTGCTCGTCGTCATCACCACCATCCGCTCGATCGTGTCGCGAGTGCGGCCCCTGCTCGAGCGGATGCAATCGCTGATGGAGCACGAGGCCGCCGACCTGCACACGAGCCTCGAGCGTCTTGCGGGCGGCGACCTCACCTACAACGCGACGGTCGTGACGGAGCCGATCGATGACACAAGCCCGGACGAGCTCGGCCAGATCGCCGCCGCCGTGAACGGGATCCGGGCGCGGATGGCCGGCTCGGTCGAAGCCTACGACCAGACACGCGCCGAGCTCACCCGCCTGCTCGGCGACGTGCGCAACGCCGCCACGGCGGTCTCGGCCGCGTCCCACCAGGTCGCGACGACCTCCGGCGAGGTCGACCACGCCGTCGGCGAGATCGCGATCGCCGTCACCCACGTGGCGGAGGGCGCGGGCCATCAGGTGCACATGGTCGACGACACGAAGACCTCGGCCGACGAGACCGCGCGCTCCGCGAGCAGCGCGCACGACCTGGCCCAGCTGGGTGTTGAGGCCGCCGGCGAGGCGAGCGAGGCCATGGTCGGGCTGCGCGAGTCCTCCCAGGAGGTCAGCGTGGCGATCAGCCAGCTCGCCAGCCGCTCCGAGCGGATCGGCGAGATCGTCGAGACCATCACCGGGATCGCCGCTCAGACGAACCTGCTCGCATTGAACGCCGCCATCGAAGCCGCCCGCGCGGGCGAGCAGGGCCGCGGGTTCGCCGTCGTGGCGGACGAGGTGCGCAAGCTCGCCGAGGAGTCGCACAACGCCGCCGGGACGATCGCCGGCCTGATCCAGGAGATCCAGGCCGAGACCCGCCACGCCGTCGGCGTCGTCGCCGAGGGTGCCGAGCGCACCGAGACGGGCACCGTGGTGGTCGAGCGGGCGCGCGAGACCTTCGTGCAGATCGGCAGTGGCATCGAGGAGATGAACGGCCGCATCGCCGAGATCGTGCGCACGACCGACGACCTGTCACGGTCCGCCGAGCTGGCGTCGGCCGCGGCCGAGGAGGTCTCCGCCGCAAGCGAGGAGACGTCGGCCTCCACGCAGGAGATCGCGGTCGCCGCCCGCGGCCTCGCGACCACCGCGGAGACGCTCGATGGGCTGCTCGGCCGGTTCCGGCTGCGCGAGGACTGACGCCGGACGTCCGCACGGCGGCGGGGGTATCGTGACGGCGTGGCCTACAAGCTGCTGCACGGCGACGATTCCGCGATCGAGGTGAGCTTCGGCGTGTTCGCGAAGATCCGCCGCGCGCTCGGCACCACGGCATTCGGCGTGAACGAGCTGCGCGTGCCTCCGAACGCCCAGGGCAAGGCGCACGACGAGACCGAGACCGGCCACGAGGAGCTCTACTGCGCCGTCTCGGGATCGGCGACCTTCGTCATCGACGGCGAGCCGGTCGCGTTTCGCGAGGGCGACTACCTGCTCGTCTCGCCCGACTCGACCCGCCAGGTGATCGGCGGCCCGGAGGGAGTGCGCTTCATCGTTATCGGCGCCAAGCCGAAGCCGGAATACGATGGACGGCCGATCTTCTAGCGCGGCGCCTGGGTGGTCGGACATCGCCGAGTGGTACGACGAGCTCATTCTGTCGGGGAGCGGCCCGCATGAGACCGCCGTCGCATGCACGCTGCGGCTGGCCGGCGACCTCACCGGTCAGGACGTGCTCGACGTCGCCTGCGGCCAGGGCCTCGCCGCGCGGGCACTCGCGCAGGCCGGCGCCGGAAGCGTCACCGGCGTCGACTCCTCGCCGCGCATGCTCACCCTCGCCCGCGTCCATGAGCGATCGCGTCCGCTCCGCGTCACGTATACCGAGGACGATGCCCAGACGCTCGCGACGCTCGCCGACGGCAGCTTCGACGGCGCCACCTGTCAGCTCGCACTGATGGACATCCCCGACCTCGGCGCCGCGTTCGCGGCGGTGCACCGTGTCCTTCGCCCCGGCGGGTGGTTCGTGTTCGTCATCGGGCACCCGTGCTTCCTGACGCCCGAGGCCACGACGGCCGCCGATGCCGACGGTCGCCCCGCCCGGCTCGTCAACCGCTATTTCGACGAGGTGTTCTGGCGCTCGGCCAACCCGCAGGGCGTCCGCCGGGCCGGGAACCACCACCGCCCCGTCTCGACCTACGTGAATGGCCTGATCCGGGCGGGGTTCGTGATCGAGGCTGTCGACGAGCCTCGCCCCTCGCCCCTGCTCGCCGAGCGGCAGCCCGAGTATGCGCAGGTGCCCATCTTCTGGGCCACCCGCTCGCGTCGCGCCTAAGCCTCGGCGCGATCGGCTGCCTCGAGCCACACCGTGAAGCGGCTGCCGCGGCCGGGATCGGTCGCGGCCTCGATCGTGCCTCCCATCGCGTCGACCAGGCCGCGGACGATGTAGAGCCCGAGGCCAAGGCCGTCACGCCGGGCGGTGACGCCCGCCGCCTGGGTGAACGGCTCGAAGATGTGCTCGAGGACATCGGGCTCGATGCCGGTACCGGAGTCGGTGACCGCGATGCGGACGCGGCCGGCATCGGCCGTGGCATCGATCTCGACGCGGGCACCCGGCGGCGAGTGCTTGAACCCGTTCGACACCAGGTTGCTCACGACCTGCTCGAGGCGGGCGCGATCGCCCGAGACGGCGGGAAGCGCGGGCGCGATGCGCACGCCGACCGGCGTGCCGGCCGCCCGGAACGAGCGCTCGACGTGCGCGAGCACCTCGGCGACGTCGACGGCGACCCTCTCGACGCGCAGGCCGCCGAACTCGACTCGGGTCGCGTCGAGCAGGTCGTCGATCAGCCCGCCCAGGCGCTGGCCCTGGTCAAGGATCTGCGCGAGCATCTCGGCCGCCCGCTCGGGCTCGATCCGCCCGAGCCGCCGTTCCAGCAGCTCCGCCAGCCCGAGGATCGCCGCAAGCGGGGTGCGCAGCTCGTGCGAGACCGCGGCGAGGAACGTGTTCTTCATCCGCGCGAGCTCGGACAGGCGCTCGACCGTCTCGCGCTCGCGGCCGAGCCGCTGAGCGTTCTGGATCGCGACGGCCGACGACGCCGCGAGCGTGGTCAGGAACATCGGCTGGCGCCGCACGCCGCCGCCGAGCACGAGCGCGCCGACCGTCCGGCCGCCGGCCGCGAGCGAGACGGTGTCCTCCGCCGCAACGACATCGCCGCCGTTCTCCGCGCACGAGCGGGCCCACGTGCGCAGCTCCCCTCCCAGGGCGCGGTCGCCGAGGCTTCCGCGCAGGCGCAGGCCGGCCCCATCGTCGCCCTCACCGGCCAGGTAGAGGCCCGCGTACCGTGCCTCGGTCACCTGAGAGGCGATGCGCAGGCACGCGGCGACGACGTCGTTCAGATCGGTCGCGCCGGCGAACGCCTCGGCGAGGTCGACGAGGCCCTGCAGCTCGCTCGTCCGCTCAGCGACGCTCGCCTCGAGCTTCATGTTCGTCCGCCGCAGCTCCTCGACCAGGGTGCGGTTCTCGCGTCGCAGGCCGGTGTGCTCGAGCCCCGACCGCACGACGCGTAGGAGCTCGGCCGGTGGCACCGGCTTCGTCAGGTAGCCGTCGAACTGCCAGACGGCCGCGATGGCGTTCTCGAGGCTGGCGTACCCGGTGACGAGCAGCACCGTCATGTCGCCGTCGTGCTGCTTGAACGCGCTTCCGAGCTCGACGCCGGTCGAGTCCGGGAGGCGCTGGTCGATCAGCGCGACCTCCGGCTCGAGCGCCGACTGCAGGTCGCGGGCGGCGGCGGCCGATGCCGCTCCCTCGGCATGGAGGCCCGTGGCCGAGAGGATCTCGACGGCCGTCTCGCGCATCGCATCGTCGTCGTCAACGACGAGCACCCGGCCGGCCGCCGCGTCCCGGCGCGGCCTGACCACGTCGACCACCCCGCTCATGTCGCCGCTCCGCAGGCCGAGGCGACGAGGCCGAGCAGTTGGGGCACGGGGAAGGGCTTGTTGAGGATGGCGAAGGCGTTCGCGCTCTGCGCCTCGCGCATCTGGGCCTGGTTGGCGTACGCGGTCATCAGGATCACCGCCGGCGGCGGGTCGCCGACCTCGCGCAGCACCGAGACGCCGTCGCGCCCCGGCATGCGGATGTCCATGAGCACCACGTCGAAGTGATCGCGCTGGATCGCCGCGAGCGCCGCCTCTCCGTCGGCGGCCGAATGCACCGCGTACCCGGACTGCGACAGGATGTCGGTCAGCGTCTCGCGCATCCCCAGCTCGTCGTCGGCCACGAGCACGCCGAGCCCGCTCACGTCCGTACGCCCTCGGTCACGCGCGCCTGCGGGATGGCGACGACGAAGGTCGTGCCGACGCCGACCTGCGACTCGGCGCTGATCGTGCCGCCGTGCGCCTCGACGATGCGCTTCGTGACGGCCAGGCCGAGGCCGATGCCCTTCGCCTTGCGGGTGTAGAAGGCATCGAAGACGTGATTGGCGGTCTCCTCGTCCATTCCGCAGCCGGTGTCCGAGACGCGCAGCTCGAGCGCCCCGTCGGGGCGCGAGCCCGCCTGGATCGTCACCACGCCGTCGTCGTTCATCGCCTGGTAGCCGTTGGTGATCAGGTTCAGGAGCACCTGCCGGATCTGCTGATGGTCGACCCGCACCGCCGGCAACCGCTCGAGCCCGATCCGCACCACCTCGACCCCGTCCGGCGGCGGCGCGACCGACAGCGACTCCTCGATCAGATCGGCTAGGTCGACGGGCTCGTCGAGAGGCTCGCGGGCGCGGGCGAACTCGAGCAGGCTCTCGACGATCACGACCGCCGCCCCGACCTCGCGCTCGGCCCGGTCGATGTGCCGGCCGAGCCGCTGCTCCTCGTCGGAGTCGAGGCCCGCGCGGACGAGGTAGAGCGTGTTCGTGAGCACGCCGAGCGGGTTTCGCAGCTCGTGGCCGACGGCCGCGGCGACCTGGCCGATCGCCGCGAGCCGCTCCTGGAACACGAGCCGCGCCTGTGCATCCTCGAGGTTGGCCATCGAGGTGGCGAGCTCGGACGTGCGCACGTCGACGAGGGCGAGGGCGTAGTCGCGCCGGCGCTGGAACACGAGCAGCGCGCCGCTCGAGAGCAGCGCGATGACGATGCCGACGCCCAGGATCACCCACGGCACCGCGTTTGCGAACGTGCCGACCAGAGGCCCGCGGGCGGCGGCGGCGAGCAGCCAGTGTCCACGCCCGACCTGGATCTCCTGCCGGGCGATCTGTCCGTGCAGCGGCGTCGGGCTCGTGGCGAGCACGAGCTGCCCCGGATCCGCCTGCGGCGTGGCATACAGGGCGACGGCGAGCTCGTCGAACGGCCGCTGCTGCGTGACCTGACGCTGGGCCGTCGGCGAAGGGTCGACCGGCGCCTGCAGATAGATCGCGGTGCCCGGCGCGGTGACGGGCGGGCCGAGCGCAAAGCCGAGCACGCGCGTCTGCCCCCGGCCCAGAACGCGGGTCGCGACCGAGCCGCCGCCGGCGAGCGCGCTTCGGACGGCGGCGGCCTTCGCCCCCGTGAGCACATCGCCCGCGGAGACGGTGGGGAGCCCCGCAACGGCGCTCACGGTCAGCCGCCCATGGACGTCGCGGATGAGTGCGGTCGTCTGGGTCGGGCTCAGACCGGCCTGGACGCGCGCCTGGTGCAGGAACGCCTCGGCGGGAGACGCGCCGAGCCGCGAGGCGACGCCGAGGCCGCTCATCGTCGCCGGGATCTCGCCGACAGCGCTGTCGAGCAGGAGCCCGATCTCTCCGGTGCGCTCGCGCAGGATCCGCCCGTTCTGATCGTCCACGGCCCGCCGGACGGTCACGAAGACGCCGAGCGCCACCATCACGAGGACGACGAGCACGCCCGCGGGCAGCCACCGGCTCCTGTCCCATCTCGAGCCCTGCTGCCCAACTCCACCCTGTGTCACGAACCCAACCTCCCCAGCTCATGCGACGTCGGATCGCCGCCACCGCCGAAGAGCGTGCTTCAGCACGCCGGTGCTGCCCTTGAAGCACAACACCCCTTCCCCGCATGCCGCCCGCCCCAAACATAGTCGCGCCGCTGCGGATGAACAAACCCGGGGTGTGCAAGCGTCTTAGGTGCACGTGAGCATGGCGACCGAACACGAAACGGACTCCGCCGTGACGACGGCGGGGGCGCAACTCGCAGACATCGAGGCGCTCTACCGCATGGGGCACGACCGGTTCGTGGCGGTCGCCGCCGTCCTGTGCGGCGACGCGGACAATGGCCGCGACGCCGTGCAGGACGGGTTCGCACAGGCCATCAGGTCACGGGCATCGTTTCGCGGCGAGGGCACGCTCGAGGGCTGGGTGTGGCGGATCGTCGTGAACGCGGCGCGAAGCTCGGCCCGCAAGCCCTGGCCGGCGACCGTCGCCGACGTGCCCGAGCGGGGCCAGGCGCCTGCCGCCGAGGCCGGCGTCGACCTGCTGCACGCCCTGCCGGACCGCCAGCGCACGGTGCTCTTCCTGCGCTACTACGCCGATCTCGACTACCGCGCGATCGCCGAGATCCTGGACGTCGAGATCGGGACGGTCGGATCGACGCTGAACGCTGCCCTGGCCGCGCTGCGGCGCGGCATGGCGAGGAAGGTGACGGAGTGATCGAGATCGACCCCGAGGTCAAGGAGCTGCTCGAGCGGGCACGCCCGGCGCGGCCGGCGCCTCCGGACTGGGAAGACGTCCTGCGCCGGTCGCGCCGGGGTCGCAGGCGGCTGTTCGGCGTGCCGATGCGAGGCGCCCTGCTCGCCGCGGCCGTGCTGATCGGGCTCGGCGCCGCGGCGCAGGCCGAGACCGGCGTCTTCCAGTTCATCACCGACCACCACGCCAACCCGAAGGCGGCGACGGACGCCCGCGTGCGCAAGGGGCTCGCCGAGGCGCGGGACATCGACATCGTCTCGAGTCTTCCCCACGGCGCGGCTGGAGCCGTGAGCACCGTCGGCGCGGCCTCGGCGGCGCGGATGGCAGCCACGTTCGGCGGCCCGGCGAGCCGCTATCCGCCCCGCGCGGACGTGATCGTGGTGCACGGCCCGATCTCGATCCCGCTCTACCTGCAGGGTTGCGCCACCATGCCGTATGTCTGCCCTGCTCCCGTCGGCAGCTGGGCGTGGCTCGCCTACGCCGTCCTGCCCTCGGCGAGGACCGGGCCGATGGCTCGCCTCCCCAACGTCCGGCTGCTCCGAGCGGCTCCTCCAGGCACGCCCTTCCCGGCACTCGGACGTCTGGGCCAGGTGACGGTCGACCACATTCCGGCGCGCGACCACGAGACGATCGTCCGCGAGCATCAAGGGTCGATCGCCGTCGTCGCCCGTGACGGCGCTGCCCTGACCGAGGCGCGGGTTACCTGTATGTACGCTCGTCAGGGCTACACCCTGCCCACGTGCGCAGCGCTCGCGCGCTACGTCGCGTTCCTGCGCCAACCGCACCCGGACGAGACGCCGCCGGCATCGGGAGACTGGACGCGCGTCAGCGGAACGATCGGAGGCTGGCGCGGCAACCTTGTGATCACCGCTGCATCCCTCGCCCACGCACCGGCGGCGCTGCGCTCCCGGGTCACGACCGGCCTCGCCGCGGTCCACGGCACGCGGATCTCGCGCGTCCCGCCGGGCATCGACTGTGTCGTGAATCCCATCCCGTGCTACCGGTCGATCCCGACCCGGATCCACAAGATCGTCGAAGCCGTGAACCGGCACGGGCTGGACGAGGCTGTGATCCCGCTCGCGCAGATCCCGCCGAGCTACCGCAGGGCCATACCCGCGACCCTCACGATCGATGGCGCCGCGAGCAACGCCGGCGACCCGGCGGCGGTCAAGCAGCGCGGAGCGGTCTTCTCGATGACGTTCGACCACGTCGCTCCCGACTCGCTTCGCCAGACGTTCGTCAAGCTCCTCGGGCGCAACTGGGGCGTCTTCGTCGACGAGAACAGCGTCACCCTCTACCACCCCTTCTACTTCCCGAAGCCGCCCAACACCGCCCACCTGAAAGGCGCCGCGCTGCGGCGTGCGTTCGCCAGGTACCAGGCCGAGTACTCGAGGGACGAGAGACGCGACAAGGTCGGCTACGCGATCCTGCGCGGACTCGACCGGCTCATGACGACGCGATAGCCCGGGCCGCCTTCGACTTCTGGCTCGAGCGCTCCGACGCCGACAGCACCGCCTTGCGCAGCCGCACCTCGTCGGGAGTGACCTCGACGCACTCGCCCTCCTGGACGTACTCGATCGCCTGGTCGAGGCTCATCCGGTGGGCCGGGTTCAGGCGCACGAGCACCTCGGCGTTCGAGCGCACGTTGGTCATCTGCTTGGCCTTGGTGATGTTCACGTCCAGGTCGCCGCTGCGGTTGTTCTCGCCGACGATCATGCCCTCGTAGACGTCCTCGCCCGCGTCGACGAAGAGGATGCCGCGGGCCTGCAGGTTCTGGATCGAATAGGCGGTGGCCTGCCCGGTGCGATCGGCGATGAGCGAGCCGTTGGGCCGGCCCTTGATCTCGCCCGCCCACGGCTGGTAGCCCTCGAACACGTGGTGGAGCTGGCCCGTGCCGCGCGTCTCGGTCTGGAACTCCGACCGGAAGCCGAGCAGCCCGCGAGCGGGCACGAGATGCTCGAGCCGCACCCAGCCGGTGCCGTGGTTGGTCATGCTCTCCATCCGCCCCTTGCGCAGCGCGAGCGACTGGATGACGAAGCCCGAGTACTCCTCGGGGACGTCGATCGACACGCGCTCGACCGGCTCCTCGATGCCGCCGGGCCCGCGGCGCGTGACCACGCGCGGCTTGCCGATCGTGACCTCGTACCCCTCGCGGCGCATCATCTCGGCCAGGATGGCGAACTGCATCTCGCCGCGCCCGTGCACCTCCCAGGTGTCGGGGCGGTCGGTGTCGAGCACGCGCAGGCTGACGTTCCCGAGCAGCTCGCGGTCGAGCCGGTCCTTGATCATCCGCGCGGTCAGCTTCGCGCCGCTGCGCCCTGCCAGCGGCCCGGTGTTCGTCGCCACCGTCACCGCGAGGCTGGGCTCGTCGACGACGATCAGCGGCAGCACCTGGGGATCGTCCGGGTCGGCGATCGTCTCGCCGATCATCACCTCGTCGAGCCCCGCGATGGCGATGATCTCGCCCGGGCCGACGTGTTCGGCCGGCACCCGCTCGAGGCCCTCGGCGACGAGCAGCTCGGTCAGACGGGTGCGGGTGATCGTGCCGTCGCGCCGGCACCAGGCGACGGTGGCGCCGCGGTCGATGCCGCCGTGACGGACGCGGCAGAGCGCCAGCCGGCCCAGATACGGCGAGGAGTCGAGGTTCGCGACCTGGGCCTGGAACGGGTGCGCGGGGTCGTGGACGGGAGGCGGCATGTGCGTGGCGATCAGGTCGAGCAGCGGCCGGATGCTCGTGCCCGGCTGCCCCGGGTCGAGCGTCGCGGTGCCGAGGCGGGCGTTCGTGTAGACGATCGGGAAGTCGATCTGCGACTCGTCGGCGTCCTCGTCGAAGAACAGCGCATACACCTCGTCGACGACCTCGGCGATGCGCGCGTCGGGCCGGTCGATCTTGTTCACCACCAGGATCACGGGCAGCCGTCCGGCGAGCGCCTTTCGCAGCACGAACCGGGTCTGCGGCAGCGGCCCCTCGCTCGCGTCGACGAGCAGCAGCACGCCGTCGACCATCGAGAGCCCGCGCTCGACCTCGCCGCCGAAATCGGCGTGACCCGGGGTGTCGATGATGTTGATCTTCAGGCCGCCGTCGCGCACCGCGGTGTTCTTGGCCAGGATCGTGATGCCGCGCTCGCGCTCGAGACCGGCGTCCATCACCCGGTCGACGGTCTCCTCGTGCGCCGCGAACGTGCCCGACTGGCGCAGCAGCGCGTCGACCAGCGTCGTCTTGCCGTGATCGACGTGGGCGATGATGGCGATGTTGCGGATGTCTCGGCGGGGCTCGAGCGGCACGAGGTCAGGGTAGTGCGAGGTCGAGCGTGAAGTGCCACTCGCGACAAGGCTCGCCCCGGAACTCGGTCGAGGTCTCGGCATCGAGCGTCATCCCCAGGCGGCGCAGCAGCCGCGCGCTCGCGACGTTGCGGGTGTCGGTGATCGCGACCAGCCGGCGCACGCCGGTGTGCATGCGGAGCCCGTCGACGAGCGTGCGGGCGGCCTCCTCGGCGAGGCCGCGGCCCTGAGCGGCCGGCGCGAGGGTGATCCCGAACTCGGCCTCATCGCCGCTGCCCATCACGAAGAGCCCGATGTCGCCGAGCAGCGCATCGGTGCCGGCATCGGCGATCGCGAGCTGGATCCACTCACCCGGCAGGCCGAACGGCGCGACCGCCATCTCGGCCAGGAACTCGCGCGCCCGATCGTCGGCCGTCGGCTCCCAGCCCTGGTAGCGGCCGACCTCGGGGTTGCCCCGGTAGGCCTGGAATGCAGCCAGGTCGCCGGGGCGCAGCCTGCGGAGGCGCAGACGGCTGGAGCTCCACGGGAGAGGATCGGGCCGCGGATCGGGCATGGCGGGAGTATCCCCCGGGCGGGCGAGCGGCCGCCCGCGTTTCGGGGAGGGGCGGCTTCGGGTTCCTACGGAACCTGCGCCGCCGCGCGCCACGGGCGCTCGATCACGGGATCGCCACGACGACTACCGGTTGGAGACGGTTGCCTTGCGCGACCGATGACGCCCACACCCCGGCAGGAGGCACCTGATGTCGATGATCCGTAACTTCTCGCTCCGAACGAAGCTCTTCGCCGGGTTCGGGGCCGTCGTCGCCGTCATGGTGGTGTTCGCGGGTGCGGCAGTCGTCATGCAGGGTCAGATGGCCTCGGCCACCGACCACATCACGAACGTCGCCACGCCGAAGACCGAGGCCGGGCACGACATCAAGTACGGCGCCTCTGACCTCGTCGGCTGGCAGGAGGCCTACGTGCTCGACCGCGGCAAGAGCCGGCCGGCGTTTCTGCACGCGGCCAAGATGTTCCGGCAGCGGCTGGCGCACCTGCAGGCCGTCTCGGTCGATCCGCAGGACTTCGCCGACACAAAGGTGCTTCGGGCCGACTTCGCCGCCTACATGCGCACGGACGCCCGGGTATGGGCGGCGGTGAAGCGCGGCGACCGCGCCGGCGCCACCCGCCTGGCGCTCGGCCCCGCGTCCGCGGCCTACGTCAAGCTCGTGCGCGGCGGCATCGCGTACCTGACCGGCGCCAACGCCGACGCCGCGGTCGCTGCCCGCAGCTTCCACTCCACGCATAGCCGCTCGACGATGATCACCATCGCATCGGCCGCGGTCGCGGTCGCGCTCGCCGTGGCGATCGCGCTCCTGCTCTCGCGCTACCTGGTCGGGTCGATCTCGAAGCTCGTCTTGAAGCTCCGCAGCCTCGACGAGCGCGATCTCACCGAGCTCGCGGCCGGGCTCGAGGCGGTCGCCGCCGGCGATCTGACACACGACGTCGCGAGCTCGACCGAGCCGCTCGAGGAGCGCTCCCGCGACGAGCTCGGCCAGCTCGAGGCCACCTTCAACCGGATGCTCGTCCGCCTGCGGGGCGGCGTCGAGAGCTACGCGACGATGCGCTCCAGCACGGCGCGGCTCGTCGAGCAGATCGCCGGCTCGGCAACGATGCTGAGCGCAGCGTCCCAGGAGATGGCGGCCACGTCACAGGAGACCGGCCGGGCTGTCTCGGAGATCGCCCAGGCGGTCACCGACGTTGCCGCCGGCGCCGAGCGCCAGGCCAGGATGAGCAGCGAGGCGCGCGCGGCGGCCGACGAGACGCGGGAGTCCGCCGAGCAGATGGCCGGCCTGGCGGCCGAGGGCATGGCGGCCATGCAGACGAGCACCGAGGCATTCGAACGTGTTCACGAGACGGCTGCCGAGACCACGTCGCGCATCGGCGCGCTCTCGACACGCTCGCAGGAGATCGGTCAGATCGTCGAGACCATCTCGGGCATCGCCTCGCAGACGAACCTGCTCGCGCTGAACGCCGCCATCGAGGCCGCCCGCGCCGGCGAGCAGGGCCGCGGATTCGCGGTCGTCGCCGAGGAGGTGCGCAAGCTGGCCGAGGACGCCCAGACGGCCGCGGCCCGGATCGCCGAGCTGATCGGACACGTCCAGGCCGACACCGACGGCGTCGTGAAGATCGGGGCGCTGCGAAACGAGCTCATGGACGCCGCATCGGGCAGCACGCGCGACTCGGCCGAGCTCTTCCGGCAGATCACCGAGTCGATCGGCGCGGTCACCGAGAAGACCGAGCACATCTCGCTCGCGGCCTCCGAGATCGCGACCGCCGCCGAGCAGTCGTCGGCCAGCACCGAGCAGGTGACGGCCTCGACGGAGCAGACGTCCGCCGCAGCGCACGAGATCGCATCGAGCGCAGCCGAGCTCGCGAAGACCGCCGAGGGGCTCTCGGCGCTCACCGCCCACTTCATCGTCTAGCCCGACGTCTTGCGGGCCCGGCTGGGAGCGACCCGGTCGGGCTCGTTGGGCATCTTCGGGTAGACGGGCGGCCACGGCGCATCCATCAGCCCCGCCGCCATGTCGCGCTCGTGCAGCTCGAGCAGCGGCTCGAGCGCCTGCGGGGCGCTCGACATCGGCTCCCACGGATCCCCGGCGGCCGCGACCCGGCCGGGGACGACCGCAATCGTGAGCGCATCCGGCTCGATCGTCTCGAGCTCGTCCCACCAAAACGGCGTCGAGACCTGCGCGCCGACGCGCGGACGCACGACCCAGGCGCCGATCACGGTCTTGTGCGGCGCGTTCTGGTTGAAATCGCAGAAGACGCGCGTCCCCCGCTCCTCCTTCCACCAGGCGGCGGTGATGAGGTCGGGTCGGCGCCGCTCGAGCTCGCGCGCGACCGCGACCGCGGCGGCGCGGACGGCGATCGCGTCGTAGCGCGGCTCGAGCCGCACGTAGACGTGGATCCCGTTTCGTCCGGTCGTCTTGGGGCCGCCGGCCATGCCGACCTCCTCGAGCAGCCGGCGGGTCTCGGCGGCGGCCTCGCGCACCATCGCAAACGTGACGCCCGGCGACGGGTCGAGGTCGATGCGAAGCTCATCCGCATGGTCGGCGTCGTCGGCGTGGTAGGGCCAGACGTGGAAGCCGAGACAGCCCAGGTTGACCGCCCAGGCGAGATGGGCCACGTCCGCCACGACGAGCGCCCGCGACGGCGTGCCGTTCGGGGTCTGCACCGTCGTCGTCTGCAGCCACTCCGGCGCGTTGGCCGGCACACGCTTCTGGAAGAACGACGGCCCGCCCGCGCCGTTCGGATAGCGCTCCATCAGCACCGGCCGCCCGCCCAGGGCGCGCATGACCGGATCCTCGACCGTCAGGTAGTAGCGGATCAGGTCGAGCTTGGTCTCGCCGCGCTCGGCGAAGAAGACCTTGTCGGGATTCGAGACCGTGACCGTCCGGCCGGCGGCATCGATGTCGAGAGTCGGTGAGGAGGGCACTCGAGCCGATCATAGGGGCACAGAGCCGATCTGCGAGGCTACGCGGGTGCACGACCTCGACCGCACCGTCCGTCGCTCGACGCTGCTCCTCGCCGCCACGACGGCCGTGAATTCGGTGGTGCTCCAGCTCGCCTCCGCGGTCTCGTCGGTCACGTTCGTGCTCGTGACCGGCGAGCGTGGCCTGCTCGGCCTGGGGCCGGCCGTCTTCCTTGTGTCGTCCGGCCTGACCGCGGTCGTCGCCGGCCGGTCGATGGACCGGTTCGGGCGCCGGCCCGTGCTGGCAGTGGGCTTTCTGGCCGCATCGGCCGGATGTGCCCTGACGGCGCTTGCGACCCACATGCGCTCGACCCCGCTGCTCCTGGGCGGCTTCGTGCTCATCGGAACGGGCATGGCGACGTCGCTCCTGATCCGCGCGGCCGCGGGCGACATGTACGTCGCCGCGCGGCGGGCGCGCGGGATCTCCTACGTGCTCTCGGGCGCCGTCGTCGGCGCCGTGCTCGGCCCGGCGGTGTTCAGCCCGATGTTCGCCCACCGCCGGCTCGACGCCCACGCCCTCACCGTTCCGTGGCTCGTCGCCGCCGGGATCGCGCTCGTGCCGCTCGTCCTCGTGATGCTCCTGCGACCCGACCCGCGGGCGATCGGGCAGATGCTCGACGACCGCGGCGGCAGCCTGCCCCCGGCACCCGCGGCGCCGCTCGCCGAGATCATCCGCCGGCCCGGGGTGATCCCCGCCATGCTTGCCGGACTCGCCAGCTTCGGTGTGATGGTGTCGGTGATGAACCTGGCCGGGTTCGTGGTCGTCGAGGAGCACCACCACTCGCAGGACTCGGTGTTCCCGATCATCGGCGCCCACGTGCTCGGCATGTACGCGCTCGTCCTCGTCGTCGGCGCGCTGATCGACCGCGTCGGGCGCACGCCCGCGCTCGCCTCCGGGCTGGTGGTGATGGGAGCGTCGACAATCGGCCTGCAGTGGTTCGGCAGCGTGCCGATGACCGCGCTGCTCCTCTTCGGCCTGGGGATCGGCTGGAACATCTCGTTCGTCGCGGCGACGGCGCAGATGGCCGACCGCACGAGTCCCGCCGAGCGCGGCAAGCTGCTCGGATTCAACGACCTCGTCGCCTCGCTGCTCGGCGCGTCGCTGGCGCTGATCGGCGGCTACGGGCTCGAGACGGCCGGCGTCGGCGCGCTCGCCGTCGGGGCAACCGCGATCGTCGTCTCGCCGGTCGCCTGGATCATGTGGCGCGTGCCCGCGCCCGACGCCGCCAGCGCCTGAGCCCACGGTCGTAAATTCACCCGAATTCCGGGCAAAACTCACCGGAACGGTGATTGCGGGCCGAACCGGTGCGTGAGAACATGTCCGCCTGGTGGCAGACGGCCCCGCAGACGACCAGGGCGACCTGGAGCCGCCGTGGGCGGCGCTCGTCGAGACGCTGCCCGCGGCGTTCTACGTCGATCGGCTGGACGGCACGTCGGTGTGGGTGAGCGACCAGATCGAGTCGGTCTTCGGCTGCACCCCGGCCGAATGGGCAAGCGGCTACGAGGTGTGGTCGCAGCGCATCCACCCGGAGGACCGCGGCCGGGTCGTCGCCCAGAGCGAGCGCTTCATGCGCACCGGCGGGCCGCCGAGCGACGAGTACCGGGTGGTGCTGCCCGACGGCCGCGTGCGATGGATCCACGAGCGCTCGCTCCTGATCCGCCCCGCACCCGACCATGACCCGCTCGTGCACGGCATCCTCGTCGACGTCACCGACGAGCGCACGTCCTACGAGATCGCCGAGCGAGCCGGCCGCCTGTTCCGGGCGCTCGTGGAGAACTCCGGCGAAGCGGTGACGATCGTGAACGAGCAGGGCGTCGTCGTCTACCAGAACCCGACGATGGGCAAGGTCGTGGGCCGGCCGCCGGAGTGGTTCGAGGGCCGCACGCCCCTCGACCTCATGCCGCCCGACGACGCGGCCCGGGCGCGGGCCGTGCTCGCCGCCCTGCACGACCAGCCCGGCGGTCAGCTCACCGGCGAGTTCCGGCTGCACCACCGCGACGGCTCCTGGCGGACGGTGGCGGGCGTCGCGACCAACCTGCTGGACGAGCCCGCCGTTCGGGGCATCGTCCTGAACTACCGCGACGTGACCGAGGAGCGGGAGATGTCCCGGCGGCTGCGCGACGCCGAGGGCCGCCGCCAGGCGCTGCTCGAGAGCATGATCCGCGCCGAGGACGCCGAGCGCGCGCGGATCGCCGCCGCGCTCCACGACGACACGATCCAGGCGATGACGGCGGCGCTCTACGAGCTCGATCGCAGCGACCGCCTGCTGCGCCAGGACGATGTCGCCGCCGCCCGCAGGGCGATCGCAGGCGCCCGCAGCGCGCTCGGCGACGCCACCGACCGCACCCGCCGGCTGACGTTCGAGCTGCGCCCCCAGCTGCTCGAGGCCGCCGGGCTCTCGGCCGCGATCCGGAACCTCGCCGCCGGGCTCGCCCGCGACACCGGCGCCGAGGTCAGCGTGCGGACGCGGTCGCGGCGATATCCCAGCGAGATCGAGACGCTGGTCTACCGCACGGTCCGCGAGGCGCTTCTGAACGTCCGCAAGCACGCGCGCGCCAAGAACGTCGTGATCCGGCTCGGCGAGCGCAAGGGCGCGCTGCACGGGCGCGTCACCGACGACGGACGCGGATTCCGCGTCGCCGGGCGGCCGTCGCGGCGGGTGATGCACATCGGCCTCGACACGACCCGCGAGCGTCTGCGCGCGGCCGGCGGCACGCTGGGGGTCACCTCGACCCCCGGAGTGGGCACGACGTTCGAGTTCCAGATCCCGCTGCCTGAATAAATCGGGCCAGGCCCGATTTATTCAGGGTGCGAGCATGCGCAGGCGAAGCGGCCGGCTCGAGGCCGAGCCGTCGATCCGCGCCCGCGCGGCGCGCACCTGCAGCGACCACGCCATGTGCAGGCGCTCGACCGTATTTCCGACCCGCGCGACCACGGCGGCGCGGACGCGGCCGGTCGTGTAGTTCCAGCGCACCATTCCGGTCACCGGCACGCCGGGGACGAACTCCACCCCGCGCAGCACGAACGTCGTGACGTTCCCGCCGCTGTACGACCACGTGCCTCCGCGCAGGCCGACGCCGCTTCCGGCCACGTTCGCCCACCACCGCTGCAGGACGTCGGCCACGGCGGCCGCGCTCGCGGCGGCGATGCGCCGGTCGCGCAGCGTCGAGCCGTCGCCGGGCGCGGCGCGCGCGGGCGCGACTCCCCACAGGTGGAGCGGGAACGCCGGCACGACGCGCACCTCCGGTGTCCGTGAGGCGCACGAGGTGTCCCCGGCCGCAAGGTCGCGGACGAAGTGCTCGTAGATCACCGAGGCGCAGTTGTTCTGATCCTCGAGCGCCGTCACATGGCCGCTGTTCTGCATCACCACGAGCGTGCTTCGCGGGAACCGCGACGCGACGACCCGGGCGTCTGCGAGCGGCGTGATGTTGTCGAGGTCGCCGTTCAGGATCAGCGTGGGCACATCGGGGTACGGCGCGTCGGCGGGCACCGGCGGATCCGAGAACGCGGGCGACGGCCAGCGCAGGCAGGCGAGCGCGCCCTCGTAGTCGATGCCGGTCCACTCGCTCGCGGTGAACGGCGCGAACGCGGCCGGTGAGTAGTCGGCCAGCGCCGAGCGCACGATCGCAGGGCGGTCGGCGACGGGCGTCCCGGCCGGCCACAGCTCGGGATAGTCGTGGCAGATCACCGAGAGGTAGAGCGACTCGGTGAACTCGCGCGGATCGCCGTTGGGCTCGTCGGTCGTGAGCGTCTCGGCGACCAGCCGCAGGAGCGGCGCGGTGTCGCCGGCGAACGCCGAGTTCGTCGCGGCGAAGATGTCGCGCCACACGCCCTGGTAGTAGAAGCCGGACTGGAGCAGCTGGGCCAGCGTGTCGGGATTGGCCTGCACGTGGATCCGCGTCCCGTCGGCATCGGGCGCGACGCCCGAGATCGGATGCGCCCGCACCCGGCGCAGGAGCCGCGCGATGAGCGCGATCGGGTGGCCGCCGGCCGGGCAGCCGGGCCGGCGCTCGCACGCGAGCCGAAGCGAGCTGCGCGTGCTCTGGGCGATGTCGGCCAGCGCAGGGTCGGAACCCGGAAGCTGGTAGGTGCCGTCGAGCACCAGCGAGCGCAGCCGGTGCGGATAGCGGATCGCGAAGGCCTGGGCGGCGTATGACCCGTACGAGTCGCCGTAGAGGTCGACCCGGCCCACGCCGAGCGCCTTGAGGACGGCGTGCACGTCCTGCACCGATTGCGACGTGTCGTAGTCGTCGCGCTTCGGGCCGATCTGGGCCGCGCAGCGGCCCGCCCGTACGACGTAGGGCAGGATGTGACGGCGGAAGGCGGGACAGTTGAGCGCCCCCGAGCGGCCGGTGCCGCGCAGATCGACGAGCACGAGGTCGCGCCGGGCCGAGATCGGCCGCCAGAGCTGGATGCGCGCCGCGCGGTCGGCCGTTGTCGAGAACCCCGGCCCGCCCTCGATCGAGAGCACGGTCGAGACCGGCGGCCGCGCGCGCTCGTTGCGGAAATAGCGCTCGAAGTAGATCCGGATCTGACGCCCCTTGGGGAACCGGCGGTCGAGCGGGACGCGCACGAACCCGCACTCCCCGGCGGGGCGCGCCTGCGGACAGGCGACGCGCACGATCGCCGGCCGTGTGGCGACGTGGGCGGTCGCGTCGGCGGGGACGCTCAGCATCCCCCCGAGTGTACGGCCTCGCCGGCGCAGACGGGAGCGCAGGCATCACACGGCGCGGCCTACGATGGCGCCACCATGGCGGGAGGCGAGCTCAACATCAGCGTTTGCGGCGCCCTGGGCGCCGTCGGCCGCGCGCTCGTGGCCGGGATCGTCGCGGGCGACGGATACACGCTTCATTCCGCCGTCGCCCGCCGCAAGGCCGGTCAAGATATCGGCGAGCTCGTCCTGGGACGCCCCATCGGCGTGCGCGTCGAGGATGACCTCGAGGCCGCGCTCGACCGCCGCCCGGACGTCGTGATCGACTACACGCATCCCGCGGTCATCCGCAGCCACGTCGACGTCGCGCTCACCCGGTCGATCCCGATCGTCATCGGCACGACCGGCCTCACCGACGCCGATTTCGAGCGCATCGACGCCGCCGCCCGCGCGGCCGGGGTCGGCGCGGCGACCGGGAACTTCTCGATGACGGCGGCCCTGATGCAGCACCTGGCCCGGTTCGCAGCCCGCCACGTGCCCGACTGGGAGATCGTCGAGTACGGATCGGCGAGCAAGCCGGACGCGCCCAGCGGCACGGCCCGCGAGCTCGCCGAGCTGCTCGCCCGCGAGCGCGCGGCGCCGCCGGCGCCGGCCGTGTCCGAGCCGATCGGCCCCCCGGAAGCGCGCGGCGCGGAGGTCGGAGGCGGGCGCGTGCACTCGCTGCGCCTCCCCGGCTCGAGCCCGGCCGTCGAGGTCGTGTTCGGCCTGCCGGGGGAACGGCTCGTGATCCGCCACGACGAGCAGGGCGACCCGGGCATCTTCGTGCAGGGCTCGCTGCTTGCCGCCGCCCGCGTGTGCGAGATCGACGGGCTCGTGCGCGGCCTCGACCGGCTGCTCTTCGACCCGATCTAGGCCGGTGCTACGCTCGCGGGGTGTCTCCTGAAGAGTCCGGCGAGCCATCCTGGCGGGTGACGGCCAACGGCCGCGACTCGGCGATCCGCGACAGCGCCGACGCAGCGTGGGGCCGATCCGAGGCGGTGGCGGCGCACCGCTGGGTCGAGCAGGTCGCGCCGGACAGTGGATTCTCGATCACACGACGAGGCGCGCCCGGCCGGCGCGACGATGTCGAGGCCGCGGTCACCGTGCAGGCGGCCGATGTCGCGGCGGCCGAAGACCTGGCCCGATCGATGCTCGCCCACGCCCTCCCGTCGGTGGCCTTTGCGGGCGTCGTGGCGGAGCCGCTGACGGCGTCGCACATTGCCACCTATCGCCCGGACTCGACCACGCCGCCCGCCGCAGGCTAGGCGTAGGTCTGAAGTTGCGCGCCGAGGGCCGCCCGATCGACCTCGATCCCGAGCCCCGGCGTGGTCGGCGCCGATCCACGACCGCCGCTCGACCGCGGCGCATAGCCGGCGACGTGCTCGTTCGTCCAGTCGTTCATGAAGGACACGGTGAAGAGATGCTGCTCGCGCGTCGTCGCCGCCAGGTGCGCGACGGCAGCCGTCACGAGGTCGCCGCCCCACGTGTCCTCGACCGTGACCGAGAGCCCGAGCGACTCGGCCAAGTCGCGCATCTGCCGCGCCCTGGTGAGGCCGCCCACCTTGGAGATCTTCAGGTTGAACGCCTCGAGCGCGCGCAGGTCGTGGGCGTGCACGAGCGAGGCCGGGTCATGGATGCACTCGTCGAGCACGAACGGCAGGTCGGTGTGCTCGCGCACGTAGCTGCACGCCTCGACCGTCGGGCACGGCTGCTCGATGTAGACGCCGTCGTAGCCGGCCAGCAGGCGCGCGGCGACGACGCCCGCCTGGGTCGTGTACCGGCCGTTGGCGTCGGCGATCACGACGTCGTCGGGCCCGCACACCGCGAGCACCGCGGCCACCCGCTCGGCATCGACCCGGGGACTGTCGCCGACCTTCAGCTGGAACCGGGTGATGCCGTCGGCCCGTAGCCGGGCAGCGTGGTCGGCCATCGCCTGCGGCGGGCCGAGCGGCACGGCCACGTACAGCGGGAACGACTCGAGCCGGCGCCCGCCGAGAAGCGTCGAGACCGAGACGCCGAGCGCCTTTCCGGCGGCGTCCCAGCACGCCACGTCGATGGCGCTCTTGGCGTAGGCGTGCCCGGTGAGGACGGCGTCCATCCGGTCGTGAAGGACGCCGAATCCGGCGACGTCGGCGCCGAGCACCGCCGGCGCGAGCTCGCGCAACGCCGCCCGCGCGCCCTCGGCGTGCGCCGCCAGGTAGGTGCTTCCGAGCGGGCACGTCTCGCCGTAGCCGTCCACGCCGTCCGCGGTGATCACCCGCACCACCGTCGAGTCGAGCGATGCGATCGAGCGGCCGCCCGACATCACGTACTCCTCGCCGCGGTAGGTGAGCTCATACCCGTACACCTCGACGCGCGCGATGCGCGTGCCGCTCACGGGTGCCACACCTCGAAGTGGCGCCGGTGCGTGTCGAGCACCGCGCCGGGCCGGAAGAAGCGGTCGTAGAAGTCGAGGTCGATGTGCTGGGCCTGCAGCACGTTCATCACCCACACGCTCGGCACCGTGCCCGGGAACTTGCCCCACGTGTCGAGGGTGTAGTCGCACTGCAGCGTCACACACGCCTTGAACTCGTCCGAGTACGGCTCGGCCGACGCGCGGATCGCAGACGACTCGCTCCACGCCCCGGGAGTGTCGGGGTGGTAGGGGCCGCCCGGCCCGAACTTGCGCTGCGCGAAGGCCTCGACCGCGTCCGCCATGGTCGGATAGTGCGGCGGGCAGAAGGCGTGGAAGGTGCCGTCGGTGCGGCCGGTCGGGTTGGGAACGCCCCAGCGCGGGTCGGTGTCGTAGCGGAAGCCGAGCCCGGGGACGCCCGGCTCACCGGATGCGCCGAGCAGCGCCATGTGCTCGATGCCGTCATACGACCATCCGCCCAGGCCGATCGCCTGCAGCAGCAGCGCGCCGTTGTAGCTCGACGTCATCAGCTCGGCGGTGGCCTCGGTGAGCGAGTACTGCTCGACGAACGAGAGCGGCACCGGCTCCGACGTGTTCACCAGGCCCTCGAACCGCTCGATGCCGGGGATCGGACGCGTGTTCAGGTCGTCGTAGATGCAGAAGCCGTTCTGGGTGAAGAAGCAGATGTTCGCGATGTGGTGCTGGGCGATGTCGGCCACGGGGATCGCGAGCAGCGAGCCGGGCTCGTTCGCGATCCACGTGTTGTGGCCCTCGAGATAGGGCTCCTCGCGCGGCAGGTACAGACGCTCGCCGGAGAGCTTGACGATGCGATCGCGGTGACGCTCGATCATGAGCGCCGGCGTCAACTCCTCGACGGCGGGGTCGACCAGCGCTCCCGCGTCGCGGGTGGGGAAGTAGTAGAGGCCGCTGTCGTCGGTGTAGAAGAGCTCGGTGGTGTGAAACCCCGCCGCCGACGGGATCGTGCGGCCGGCCGCGGCGCCGTTGTAGTTGGCGAGGTGCGGCGCGTAGCGGGCGTGGCGGGTGATGCCGTAGTGCCAGCCCGTCGTCCCGGACATCGTCGTCAGGATGAGGAGCGTCTCGAGCTCCGAGAGCGGCACGTGGGCGTGCTCGGAGCGGTATGCGAGCGGGCCGTCGGGGATGTGGCCGCCCATCGGGAAGCGGCGCGAGCGGCGGCCGTAGAGGGCGTCCAGGAGCGGGAACCCGGCGAGGCTCGCAAGCGCCGCGTCCATCTTGCTGTCGGGGAGGGTCATGCCGTAAAGAGTGGACGAAGCGCCGCGTAGAGGTCGCGGTGGCGGCGGTGCAGGCCGTCGTAGAGCGCGCGCCGCTCCGGGTCGGGGTACACGGGCTCGACCCGCGGGCCGGCCATCGCGAGCGCCGCGCTGCGCGCATCGGGGTGCAGGCCGGCGCCCGACGCGGCCAGCATCGCCGCACCACGGGCGGTCGTCTCGACATCTTCGGGCCGCGTCACCGGCAGGCCGGTCACGTCGGCGCGGATCTGGCGCAGGAGGTCGCCCTTCGCGCCGCCCGCGACGCACACGAGCTCGGTTGCGTCGAGGCCCGCCGCGCCCATCGCCTCGAGCACGTCGCGCAGCGCATAGGCGTTGCCCTCGAGCAGCGCGCGGGCCATGTGGGCGCGGCCGTGTGCCGCGGTCAGCCCGAACCAGCCCGCGCGGGCATCGGCGTTCCACTCCGGCGCCATCGCCCCCGCAAGCGCGGGCACCCACAGGATGCCGTCGGCGCCCGCGGGCACACCGGCAGCCAGGTCGTTCAGGAGCTCGTAGACGTCGGCGCCGGTGGCGGCCGCCCGCGCGGCCTCGACCGAGCCGAGCTCGTCGCGGAACCAGCGATAGGCGCCGCCCGAGAGCCAGCCCGGGTTCTCGAGCAGCCAGCCGCCCGGCACCGCGTGCGGATGCAGCTCGGTGACCGCGTCGGGATCGAGCGCCGGCGCCGGGGCGACGGCGCAGACGGGCTCGGCGGTGCCCATCACGTCGCACACCGCCCCCGGATCGACGACGCCCGCGCCGAGGGTCGCCGCCATCTCGTCGCCGCAGCCGAGGACGACCAGCGTCGCCGGGTCGAGGCCGGCGGCATCGCGCAGCCACGGCGCCACCGGGCCGAGCACGCTGTCGGCCGGCCGCACGGGCGGGAGCTTCGCGGGGTCGATCCCGAAGGCGGCGCACGCCTCCTGCGACCAGTCGCCCGACTGCGACCCCGAGCAGCATCGACGACGAGGCATTCGACGGGTCGACGGCGACCTCGCCCGAGGCCCGCCAGGCGACGTAGGAGCCGGGCAGCATGAACCAGCGGGCGGCGGCGTGCTGGCCGGCGCGGTGGGCGGCGAGCCACGCGATCTTCGCGGCGACGTGCCCCGGATCGAGGTTGCAGCCCGTCAGCTCGCGCAGGCGGGCCGGATCGATCCGCCCGGCGGCCGCGTCGCACTCCGCGCCGGCCCGGCGGTCCATCCAGATGAGCGCCGGGCCGAGCGGCTCACCGGCGGCACCGGCGGGCACGAGCCCGTCGAGCTGCGAGCCGAACGAGATCGCCCGGAACGGCCGGCCGGGGAGCTCGCGCCGCAGCTCCGACAGCGCCTGGGCGACGGCTCCGAGCCACTCATGCGCGTCCTGCTCGGCCCATCCCGGCTCGGGGTAGGAGAGCGTATGCGGCACGTAGCTCGTCGCGGCATGGGTGCCGTCGGCCGCGATCGCCTGGGCACACGTCCCCTGCGAGCCGACGTCGACGCCGACGACCATGTCCTCGCTCATCGCTCGTCCTCCCCCCCGTCGCCCGGCCCGCGCCGGTAGACGGTGATCTCGAATGCGTCCGCCAGGTGGTGCTCGCGCGAGACGAGCACCACGGCGCCGTCGGCCGTCGAGTCCACCTGCCACATCGTCATCAGCAGCGTCCCGCGGGGGACGCCCAGGCGCCGCGCCACCTCGCCCATCGCCATGTCCGGCGAGATTGTCGCGACGCCGTGGTGCACCGCGAGGCCGCGCTCGTGCGAGCGCGGCGTACACCGATCCGGCCGCCGCCTCGGCCATCGCCGCCGGGGTGAGCACGTCGGCGCGGCACCAGTCGGTCTGGTCGACGACGCGCCGGCCGCCGGCAGTGCGCACGCGCCGAAGGGCGCTCGTCGGCGTCGCCCGTCGAGCACGCCCAGGGCGGCCGCCACCTCGGCCGTCGCGGGCTCGGCGGCGCAGGTCTCGTCGACCGTGCCCGGCTCGAGCCCCATCGAGGCGATCATCGACGAGACGCCGAAGTTGCGGCTGAGGTCGTTGCGCAGCGAGCGGGCGGTCGGTGACGTAGGTGCCCGACCCGTGCAGCCGCCGCACGCAGCCCGTCCTCCTCGAGCAGTGTGATCGCCGCCCGCAGCGAGCTGCGCGAGACGCCGAGGCTGCGGGCGAGCTCCGGCTCGCCGGGCAGCCGGTCGCCAGGCCGAAACTCGCCCGCCACCACCCGCTCGCGCAGCCCGTCGGCGATCGAGTGGCGCAGCGAGCGGCGGACGAGGCAGTCGCCGTCCTACGGCGTGACGACGACCTTGAGCACCTCGCCCGCCCGGATCCGGCCGAAGGCCGCCGGCGCGTCGTCGAGCTCGACGACGTCCGAGACGACGCCGCCGGATGCCGCCGATGTCGGCGGCGAGCATGTCGAGCGCGTGCACCTGGTCGCGGTGGCGCGAGGCGTAGGAGCCGTGCACCTGCACCTCGCGGTAGTGCAGCACGTTCGACGGGAAGTTGATGTGGGTCGTGCCCTTCGGGAGGCCGCCGAAGAACAGCACCCGCCCGCGCGGCGCGGCCATCTCCATCGCCTGCTCCTGGGCCTTGTCGCTCGAGCACGCCACGATCACGACGTCGGCGCCGATGTCGTCGGTGGCCGCGCGCACCGCGGCGATGCCGTCGGCGTCCGACGTGTCGACGTAGGCCATGCGGTCGTCGCCGAGGATCGCGTGGGCGAGCTCGAGGCGCGGCGCGGCCGTCTCGATCAGGAGCACGCGGCCGGCGCCTTCGAGCCGGGCGATGGCCGCGTGGGCCGTCCCCACCGGCCCGGCGCCGATCACCGCGACGGTGTCGTCGAGGCCGATGGCGATGTCCTTGTGGCCGCAGATCGCGTCGGATAGCGGGTCGGCGAAGGTGGCGTGGACGTCGGAGAGCCCCTCGGGGATCGCGAAACAGGTTCTTGAGCGCGACCTGGGGGATGGCGACGAGCTCGGCGTAGGCGCCCTGATAGTCGAAGCCCATCAGGCTCGCCGTTGCCGCACAGGTGCTCGTTGCCGCTTCGGCACAGGCGGCAGCGACCGCACCAGAGCGTCGAGATGCAGTGGACGAGGTCGCCGGCCGTAAGGCCGATCGCGCCCACCTCGTCGGCGGCGCGCGGGCCGATCTCGATCAGCTCGCCGCTGATCTCGTGGCCGAGCACCCACGGCGGCGAGATGCGGCGGTCGCCGTTGTAGAACGTGCGCACGTCCGTGCCGCAGATCCCGCACGCCGTCACCCGCACGAGGGCGCCGTCCTCGGGGCAGACGGCGTCAGGCACCGACCCCAGAGACATCGTGCCCGGGCCGTCCCAGATCGCTGCTCGCACCGCCGACCTCCCTCGTCGCACGTCAGACCTTCGAAGCCTTTATCATACCGAGTTGTCCTACAACTTTTGGAGGGTGTGGTGATCGAGTTCATCTTCATGCTGACGCGGGACGACAACACGCTCTCCGACGCGCGCGAGGTGTACGCGTCGATCGCGGAGAGCGGCGTGCGCCACGTCGGCTGCAAGGACGTGGGCCTGCCCCGCGACGAGCTGGCCGCGCTCATGGACGACATCCGCGCAAGCGGCCACACCAGCCATCTCGAGGTCGTGTCCGAGACGCACGAGGCGACGCTCCAGTCGGCCCGGGTCGCCGCCGAGATCGGCCCCGACTACCTGATCGGCGGCACGCTGATCGAGCCGGTGCAGGAGATCCTCGCCGGCACCGGGATCAAGTTCTTCCCCTACGTCGGCCAGATCGTCGACCACCCGTGCCTGCTGCGGGGGTCGATCGACGCAGATCGCCGACGACGCCCGCCGGGCCGAGAGCCTGGGCGTCGACGGCATCAATCTGCTCGCCTACCGCTATGACGGCGACGTCGACGCCCTTGTCGAGGCCGTGGTCTCGGCCACGTCGCTCCCGGTCATCGCGGCCGGATCGGTCGACTCGCCGGCGCGCATCCAGGCCCTGGCGGAGCGCGGCGTGTGGGCCTTCACGATCGGCACCGCCGCCCTCGACGGCAAGCTCGTCGCCGGCGCCCCGCTCGACGAGCAGCTGCGCTGCGCGCTCGACGCCGCTGCGGCGGTGGCGTAGGGCCGAGGCCCCGCACCACCGCCGCGTGGCGGTTACCGCTCAGGCGTGGTCGAGACCTTCGTTGATCATGCGGCCGATGGTCTCGTACTTGGCCCGGTTGCTTGACTTCAGATAGAAGGCGTAGACCGAGCCGCCGGCGAAGATGACCACGTCTCCCCACACGAGCCACTTGGCGTACGAGTAGCCGGCACCGAGGAAGCTGAGGTTGTCGATCGCCAGGTAGAGCACATACAGCTGCGTCACCGCAGCGATGATCGGCGCAGTGAGCGTCGTCCACCAGTGGTGGTCGGCGGCGTGGTGCGTCCGGAAGTAGTTCAGGATCGCGATCGAGACGAGAGCCTGAATCGCCAGGATCGAGACCACTCCCATCACCGCCATCAGTCCGTACACCTGCAGGTAGGCGACGTCGTTGGCGGCGTTCGAGCCCTTCGCCACATGGGCGAAGGCCACGAAGGCGACCACGATCAGGACGGCGATCACCGACTGGGTGATCGACGCGATGTGCGGGCTGCGGTGCCGCTCGTGCGTCCGCCCCAGCGATCGCGGCAGCACGCCCTCGCGTCCCAGCGAGTAGAAGTAGCGCGCGGTCGTGTTGTGGAACGCCATGCCGCAGGCGAACGACCCGGTGATGATGAAGTAGCTCAGGGCGTCCTTCAGGAACTCGTTCCCGAACTGCCTGGCGGGAATGAAGAAGAAGTCGGCCCCGTCGGTCTGGGCGATGTGCGCCGCCGCGGCGGTGCTGGCATACCCGGAGATCGCCGCCCAAGAGGTGATCGTGTAGAAGATCCCCAGGCCGATCACGGAGATGTACATGGCCCGTGGCACGATCTTCTTGGGGTTCTTCGACTCCTCGCCGTAGTTCGGGGCCATCTCGAAGCCGACCCACGACCAGAAGGCGAAGAAGATGCCGATCCCGGCTGCGCCGGCGGCGACCGCCGAGCCTCCGTGACCGCTCGCGCCGAGGCCCTTGAACGCGTTGATCGGGTTGATCGCGCCGGCCTGGATGTTGCTGCCGCCATGGCCGAACACGACCGCGTCGAAGATCACCAGCAGGATGATCTCGCCGATCAGCGCGATGCCGAGGGCGCGGGCCGAGATGTGCACGTCGAAGAAGGCGAGCACCGAGATCAGCCCGATCATGAAGAGGCCGGGCCAGTACCAGGACACGTGATAGCCGTACTGGGCCAGCTTCAACGTCGCGAAGTACGAGAAGCCGCCGACCAGCGATACCTCGAACACGGAGTATGCGGCCACCATGGCAAGGCCGGACGCCATTCCCAGCTCGCGCCCGAGGCCGTGGCTGATGAAGCTGTAGAAGCCGCCGGCGGCGGTCACCTTGCGTGACATGGCGACGTACCCGACCGAGAAGATCGTGAGAACGACCGTGGCGACGAGGAAGCCCGCAGGCGTGCCGATGCCGTTCCCGTATCCCATCGAGATGGGGGTGTTGAAGAGCATCGCCGAGATCGGGGCGGACCCCGTGACCGTGAGGAACAGCACCCCCCAAAGGCCCACAGCGCCGCCGTGCAGCTTGTGCACGTCTGTGCGAGTCGAGACATCGACGCTATCGACCACGGGAAGCATGCCCTCGTGATGCTCGTGCATGCCGCCGCCTTCACTGCTCATTCGACCACCTCCCTCAGGTGTCTCGGGACAGATTGGATCCCGAAGTTGTCAGACAGGTTGCTCGCGCCGTTTGTACCATTTACGGCGCGGCCAGGTCAAGCCCTGGGAGCGATCTACGCCGTCAACGCAGGCACCGCGCCGACCGCCGCGCGGTCGCCGCTGCCGCCGAGCACCTCGACCAGCAGCGCCGCGACGTGCTCGCGCCAGCGCTGCCTGATCGAGCTCGGGCGGCCCGAACCGGCGCTTGCCGACCGCATACTCGGCCCGGGCGAGCCGGTCGAACGCCGCGATCACGTCGATCACGCGGTGGAAGGCCTGCGGCCCGGCGACGCCGCTCACCCAGTCGCGGGCGCGGCCGTCGTCGGCGAAGACGCCGTCGGCGACGCCCTGCCAGTAGGCGTGCTGGAACAGGCAGCCCGCGTCGCCCTTGCGCGTCCAGCAGCCCGACACCAGGTCGTGGTCGCCGGCCTCGATGCTGCGCAGCGAGAGCTGCAGCAGCCGCCTGCCGCCGTCGGTCTCTGCCAGCCGCTCAAGGGACTCGCGCATCTGAAGCTCGTGCATCAGCCGTCCTCCTCGTCGGTGAACACCGCGTCGGGCATGAAGCAGCCGACGATCCAGTTTGGCGCATCCACGACCTCGGTGATCTTCAGATCGCCCGCGAGGGAGCAGAACATGTACGCGTCGTCACGTGAAAGACCGCGCTCGGCGACGAGATGCTCGATCATCGCGCGCACCGCCGAGCGGGCCGCCTCCATCAGATCGGGCTCGACGCCGGTCGTCGCGAACCAGCCGCCGCCGTCGACCCGCGGCGTGAGCGAGCCGGCAGGCCGCCGAAGCGCGGGGGCGCGCAGGTGCATGCCCCGCGCGACCGAGATGCGCATCGTCGTGCGCATGGCGCACTCGACGCCGGAGATCGCCACCTCGCCGTCGCCCTGGGCTGCGTGGGCGTCGCCGAGCGAGACCAGCGCGCCGGGGACTCCGACCGGCAGGTAGAGCGTCGTGCCCCTGGTGAGATGGCGCAGGTCGATGTTGCCGCCGCCGGCGTGCGGCGGCGGGATCGGCACGCCGTGCATCCCTGCGCCCGGCACCCCGGTCGTGCCGCAGAACGGCTCGATCGGCAGCCGCACGCCCGGCGCGAACGCCATCGTGCTGCCGCCGGTCAGGTCGAAGAACTTGATGTACGGCTCGGTGAACTCGCCCGGCGGGCAGCAGGCCGAACCCCGGGATGATGCATGCCCACCCCCACTCCGGCAGCTCGAACTCGAGGAACTCGATCGCCAGGCGTCGCCCGGCTCGGCGCCCTCGACGTGGATCGGCCCGGCCAGCGGGTAGATCATGCCGAAGTCCAGGTCGGGCAGGTCTGCGGCGGTCGAGTCGCGCGTGACCTGGCCGCCGGCGAAGTCGTCGGTCTCGGCGGTGACCGTGTCGCCCGACCGGATGCGCACCACCGGCTCGATGTCCACGTCCCAGCGGCGGTGGGTGGGGGCGTCGCGCGTGATCAGGTGCTCGGCCATCGGCTTCGCGAGAGTATGGCACCTGGGCTACGGTTTGGCTGTGGCGACCGTCATCCGCCTGCTGCGCGCGCTCGACCGGGCGATCTGCCGCGTCGGCGGCTCGTGCTGCGTCTCGCGGGCGAACGGCGCCTGGCAGCGCACGCGGCCCGACTAGGCGTCCGCGTGCATAAAACGGGCCAGGCCCGTTTTATGCACGCACCTAGACCCCGACCACCTCGACCGAGTTTCCGAGCGCCGAGGGGTCGCGCGTGCGCACGCGCGTGACGATGCGGACGCGGTCGGCCCGGAAGAGGTCGTGCGAGCGCTCGAATGCGCGCCCGTCCTCCGACCACGCCGTGCGGACGATCGCGACCAGCGGGTCGCCGGCGCGCACCTCGAGCACGCGCGCCTCGGCCGCCGTGGCGCCGACCACCTCGACCCGCTCCTCGGCCTCGCTCGGACGCAGGCCGTAGCCGCTCTCGAGCAGGTCATACAGCGATCCGGCGAGCGACTGGTCGAGCAGGCCGGGGAAGCGGTCGGCGGGAAAGCGCGCCCGCTCGAGCGAGATCGGCTGCTCGTCTGCGAGGCGCACGCGCACGACCTCGAGCACGAGCGAGCCCTCCGGCACGCCGAGCGCGGCGGCCGTCTCGGCGTCGGCCCCCACCGTGGCCGTCGAGAGCACGCGCGCGCCCGACTGGAAGCCCTGGCGGCGCAGATATGCCGGCAGGCCGGTGAGGCTCGTCAGGTCGCGCTCGACCCGCCGCTCCGAGACGAAGATGCCGCCCGAGCGTCCGCGCACGCGCCGAACGATGCCTGCCGTCTCGAGCGCGTCGAGCGCCGAACGCAGTGTCGATCGACTCACCCCGAGCCGGGCGGCCAGTTCGCGCTCGGCGCCGAGACGCTCGCCCGGGCCGGGCTCGCCGCCCGCGATCGTCGCGAGCAGCCGGTCGCGCAGCGCCGACGCGGACGGCCCGAGGGGCGCGAACGCGGCCGGCAGGCCGGGGACAGGCTCGGTCACGGCGCCGCTCGCCTCTACTGCGCCGCCTGCAGCGCAGCCACCGACTCCGGCTGCACCTGGCCGCCGTCGACGACGATCGTCTGGCCGGTGATGTACCCCGCCTCGTCGGTCGCGAGGAACACCGCCGCCGCGCCGATCTCCGACGGATAGCCGAGCCGGCCGAGCGGGATCGAGGCTTCCATCGACGCCCGATATTCGGGGCCGAGCTCGTCCATGCCCTCGGACTCGACGTTCCCCGGCAGCACCGCGTTGACCGTGATCCGCTTCGGAGCGAGCTCGATGCAGGCGGTGCGCAGGAAGCCGAGCTGCGCCGCCTTGGTCGCGCCGTAGTGCGACCAGCCCGGAAAGCCGGTGATGGGCCCGGTGATCGAGCTCGTCAGGATCACGCGGCCGTGGCCGGACGCCTCCAGGTAGGGCAGGCATGCCTTGACGGTCAGCATCGTGCCCTTCACGTTCGTCGCGAAGATCGAGTCGATGTCGTCCTCGGTCATGTCGGCGAGCTTCACGTCGGGGAAGACGCCGGCGTTCGCGCACACGATGTCGATGCCGCCGTAGCGCGATGCCACCTCGGCCGCGATCCGCTCGCAGTCCTCGGCCCTGGCGACGTCGCCCTTCACGAACGACACCTTGCCGCCGCGGGCGGAGAGATCGCGCACGGCGACCTCGCCGGCGTCCCCGCCGCGGCCGTTCAGGGCCACGTTGCAGCCCGCCGCCGCGAACTCACCGGCGATGCCCTTGCCGATGCCCTTGGTGCCGCCGGTGACGAGAACGGTGCGACCGGTGAGTGGGGTGAACATCATCTCCTCCTCGTGCGTGGCTGCCGGCGGGAACCGGGCGGCCCATTCTACGGTCCAATGGACGTGAATTGGTTGCGTGCAGCTGCGCTGCTCGTCGCGCTCGTCGTGTCCGGCTGCGGCGGCGGATCGGCGCCCCACCTCTCCCGAACGCACGGACAACTCGTGCGTCTGGGCGGCCCGCTGCCAGGCGGGGGCGTTGTACTCGGCGGCGTCCACCTGCGCTTCAAAGGCACGGACGAGTCGGCCACGGTGCGCACCGGTCCGAACGGACGCTTTGCGTTCGACGTCCCACCGGGGATATACCGCGTGATGATCACGTCCGGCGGCCCGCAGGCGAACATGCGGTCGATCCAGCCGGTTCCGCGGGTGATCCACGTGCCCCACGCCGGCCTCCTGCAGCTCGTCGTCAACATCAAGTAGCCGCCTCAGGCGTACTCGGACAGGTACGCCTCGGCCAGCGCGCACGTGCCCTCCGTGAACCCGGCGCCGAGCTCGGCTGCCTCGGTCGCGAACTGGTGGTGCGAGCCGATCCAGGCGACGAGCAGCAGCCGGCGCAGCATCACGAACGAGTCGAGCTCGGCCTCGTCGGCGGGATCGAGCTCCGCCACCGACCGGTAGCCGTCCACCCAGGCCGCCTTCAGCCGCGGCACGTCGGGGTGGTCCTCGATGAACGACACGGTCGTCGCGAAGTCGTACATGAACCACGACCAGCCGCAGTCGTCGAAGTCGATCACGCGCACGTGCTCGCCCGACGACGAGCAGGTTGGCGAGCCGGATGTCGGCATGCACGAGCCCGAACCGCTCGCGGCCCTGGCCGTAGGCCTCGAGGCGCCGCCGCAGCGTGTCGTCGAGGCGTCCGAGCAGCGTCGAGCTCCGCGGCGCCCATGCCCAGGCCGTCCTGCCACCGGCCCCAGTGGCCCTCAGCGCCGAGCGTCGTCGCGTAGTCCCAGCGGAAGCGCGCGAAGCCCGGCGGCGGTGTCCATGCGCGGGCGTGTCCGTGCATGCGCGCCGACACGGCGCCGAGCGTGCGGAATCCGGGCATCAGGTCGTGGGCATCGGCGTCGGGCATGTCGCCGTCGAGCCAGTCGAAGAGCACGACGTTTCGCTCGCCCAGCTCGTCGGTGCGCGACCTGGCACACCCGCGAGCCGGCGGTGCCTTCGACGGCAATCGCCGTCTCGACGACGCCGTCCTCGCGCAGCGCGTCGATCCAGTCGAGCTCGGACGCGATCTCGGCGGCGGTGTGGTAGGTCGGGCGGTGCACCCGCAGCGCGAACGCGCGCCCACCCGGGCTCCTCGACGCGGTACGTCCAGTTCTCGGACACGTTGATCAGGCGAACGCCGGCGGCCGGGGTCGAGCGCGTAGCTTCGGAGCGCCGCGGCGGCCAGGCGGTCGATCGCCCGCCTGATCAGTGCTCACGGCCCTCCACCGACGCGAGCACCTCGGTGATCTCGTCGCGGGCCCGCACGACGCTCTCGGTCGGCGCCGCTCATGTAGATCCGCCCCGCCGCGCCGATCATCGACGACCGTCGACGAGCGTGGCGTCGGGCGCCGCCCGCTCGGCGGCGTTCGCCGCGACGGCGGCGAAGCAGCGCCGGCACCACCTCGTAGACGAGCAGCGTCTCGCCCGGCAGCACCATCGACGCCTCGCGGTTGCGGTTGATGATCACGGCGTGCTGGTCGGTGATGTCCTCGATCACGTCGGCGTAGAGGATACGTGGCCGCAGCGGCGTCCGCGGGCTTCGCGCCGATGCCCTCGAGGATCGCCGCGCCGGCCCGGTCGACCAGCGCCTTGTCGCGGTGGTGCACCTCGAGCACGCCGAACTGGCGCTCGACGTAGAGGATGCCCGGCTCGATCTCGGGCACCGATCGCAGCGCGAGGTCGGTGACGCGCTCGATCGCGAGCGCCGGCGCCACCTCGACGATCAGCGCGTGGTCGCCCTCGATCGGCGGGTAGCCGCGGGCACGCGTGGGCGTGCCCAGGTACGCGGCGAACTGCCGGCCCAGGCTCGGGATCGGCAGGTACACCCGCAGCTGCACCGCGATATCGGTCGACGTGTCGGGCACTAGGTCGTCTGGAGGAAGTGCTTGTCGAGCTCGGCGTGCGGGCGCGGGATGACGTGCACCGACACGAGCTCGCCGACGCTCGAAGCCGTCTCGGCGCCCGACTCGGTCGCCGCCTTGACCGCGCCGACGTCGCCCTGGATGACGACCGACACGAGTCCGTCGCCGACCTGCTCGCGGGCGACGATCGTGACGTTCGCGGCCTTCACCATCGCGTCCGCCGCGGCCAGCGCCGCCACGTAGCCCTTGGTCTCGATCATGCCGATTGCGTGGTTGGACATGCGTCTCTCCTTGGTTCATGCCCCGCCGTGCGGCGGAGGCGCTTGCGCCGGGGCCGGTGCGGCCGCGGCGGGCTCGTCGATGGATCCGATGATCAGAGCGTCGATGGGGGGTGCACGTCGCCGAACCAGCCGCTTGCGACCGAGCCGGTTGCAACCAGCACGCGCTCGCCGATGCCGCTGCCGAGCACGTCGAAGGCGACGACACGCCCGCCGCCGCCGTCCACCTCGACCTCGAGGAAGGCGCCGCCGGGGATGTTCTCGATCGCGCTTGGTCGCCCAGACGGCGCCGGTGACGGTCGCTCTCAGCATGGCCGCTCCTTCTCGATCTCGACTCCCAGGCTGCGCGCGCGATCGCGCGCCATCGGCGTCAGCACCGCCCGCCGGGCCAGCACGAGCCGCGCGCCCGAGGCGGCCGCATCGCGCACGGTGCGCTCGGTGACGGCGCCGCTGCTCGACCCGCATGACGGGCGCCGAAGACGGCGCGGCCGGTCGTACCCGCGGCGGTCGCACGCAAGCCGGAAGCGCAGCTTGCCCGAGCGGATCGCCATGCGGTCGCGCGGGTTCTCGAGCCGCCGCACCAGCGAGCGCACGAAGGCGTCGAGGTCGGCGTCGCTGCGCAGGTCGACCCGCTCGACCGTCGCATCCGGGGCCGCAGGAGGCCGCCGCGGCCGCGGGGGGCGGCGTCGTCGTCGTGTCCGACTCGGCCGGCGGACGCCAGCCCGACGGCCGGTGCACGGCGGCGATCGGCGGCCCCGGCACCTGGGGGATGGCACCTGGCGTCGACGGCGGCAGAGAAGCGGGGACAGCCCCCGGATGGGGACTGTCCCCATTCGCAGCATTGTGGCCATTGACGTTGGCAGTCAGCGCCTCGGACAGGAGCTCCGGCAGCAGGTCGGCCAGCACCTCGCGGGTGACGCTGCGCAGCAGCTCGGCGTCGTCGGGCGTGCTCATACCGCCCCTCCCAGCGCCGCCGACCGCGGCGTCGCCGGCGGTGCGCACGTCGGCCTCCATGCCGGTCAGGTAGACGCGGCCGGTGGCGCCGATCATGCGGTAGTCGACCACCTTGATGTTGGCGGCCTTCTCGGCCTCGTTCGTCGCCAGGATCGCGTAGGACGCCGGCTGCATCTCGAGCACGAAGAGCGACTCGCCGGGCAGCGCCATCGACCCGAGCTTGTTGCGGTTGATCAGGAACGCGTGCTGGTGGTCGAGGTTCGGGTGATCATCTCCGACGCCAGGATCTGCGGCCGGGTGGCGTCCTCGGCCGTGGCGCCGAGCGCGGCCAGCACGGCGGCGCTCGCCGCGTGCACCTCGGCGGTCGAGCGCGAGTGGATCTCGAGGTAGCCGAACTGGCGCTCGACGACCAGGATGCCGGCCTGCACCTCGGTCGACTTGAGCGCCACGTCGGTCAGCGGCTCGATGTCGAGGCCGGGCGCGATCTCGATGATCTGCGCGGCCATGTTCGTGCGCGGCAGCCGGCCGCGGATCCAGGTGCCCAGGTAGCACATGGTCTGCGGCTGCAGCTGGTCGATGAAGATGAATGACCGGAGCTCTGCCATCAGCGCTTCACCAGCTCCCGCAGCTCCTCGAGCACGATCCGGCGGATCTCGTCGCGCGCGTCCGCGGCGTCGGCGGACAGGGCGCCGCGCCGCGACGGGCTCGGCGGCTCGGCGCGGCGGCTCCACGGCTCGAGGCCGGTGAAGTCGCCGAACGGCTCGGACGGGTCGTTCGTGTACGCCACCCGGGTCAGGTTGATCAGGTGGCGCGGCTCCAGGTTCTCGCCCAGCGACGAGCGGCCGTAGAACCCGGTGCCGATCGTCATCGTCGGGGCGAGGTTCGTGTCGATGCCGGCCGAGCCGGTGCTCCCGCCGACGTTCACCGCCACCCGCAGCACCTTCACGGCGGCCCCGTAGGCCATGATCGTGCGCGGATCGCGGGAGTGGATCACGGCCGAGTGACCCGGCGCCGCCGATCCGCAGCATGGCGCAGGCGGCGTCGATGCCGCGGCGCGCGTCGGGCACGCGCACGAGCCCGAGCAGCGGGAACATCTTCTCGCGCGCCAGCGGCTCCTCGGGCACGACGAGCGCGAACGGCGCCACGAGCACGCGCGTCTTCGGCGGAACCCGGATCCCGGCTTCGGCGGCGAGCGCCGGCCGTCCTTGCCGATCAGCTCGATCCGCAGCCGTCCGTCGGGGTAGAGCTTCTCGCGCACCGTCGGTACGTCGTCCGGCGAGAGCACATGGCCGCCGTGGCGGCCGAGCTCGCGCTCGAACGCGTCGGCGCAGCGCTCCTCGACGATGACGCACGACTCGTTCGTGCACAGGATCGAGTTGTCGAAGCTCTTCGAGTCCATCAGCCGCTCCGCGGCGGCGGCCAGGTCGGCGGTGTGGTCGACGAGGCAGGGCACGTTGCCGGGCCCGACGCCGATCGCCGGGTTGCCCGAGCGGTAGGCGGCGCGCACGACCGCGACGCCGCCGGTGGCGAGGATGACGTCGGTGGTCGGGTCGCTCATCAGCGCCTCGATCAGCGGGATCGTCGGCTCCTCGACCACCTGCACGCAGCCGTCGGGCGCGCCGGCCTCGACGGCCGCCCGGGCGAGCAGGTGAGCGGCGTCGGCGCGACACCTCGCGGGCGAGCGGATGCGGGCTGACGACGACCGCGTTTCGGGTCATCAGCGCCAGCAGCACCTTGAAGTAGACGGTCGCGATCGGGTTCGTCGAAGGCGTCAGGGCGAGCACGACGCCGGCGGGCCGCGGCAGCTCGACGATGCGCGCCTCCGGATCGATACGCGCGCTCACGTAGTCGCCGCCGCCGTACCACTCGAGCAGGCCCTTCGAGCAGGCCTCGTTCTTGCGCCGCTTGTGGTCGACGATGCCCATGCCGGTCTCGCGCACCGCCCACTCGGCATACCTTTGGGCGTTTTGGTATGCCTCCTCGGCGACGGCGATCGACGATCCGATGCGTGCGCTCGTGGTCGTAGCCGGCGAACGCCGTCGCCGCCCAGTGGGCGCGCTGGAGCATCATCCGCGCGCGCGGGACGCCGGCCGGCTCGGGCGCCGCGGCGCTCATCGCGCCCCCACCGCGGGGCGGTCGCCGCGCAGCTCGTGCAGCGCCTGGCCGATCGAGACCTCGGTGCGGTCGAGCACCTCGTCGACGAGCTCGGGGCCGAGCAGGATGCCCGGCTTGAACTGGAGCACGCGCGGGTCGAGCGTCGAGAAGATCGCCCACACGCCGTTCTCGTACAGGTGCTTCATGACGACCTTCGCGCCCTGCGGATGGTCGAACTCGAGGCCCATGACGACGCCGTCCTGGCGGATGCCGACGAACCAGTCCGGGTAGAGCTCCTGGATCGCGCGCAGCCCGCGCCCGAAGCGGTCGGAGATGTAGTGCACCATCGAGCGCACCTCGGGCCTGCCGCAGATCTCGAGCACCTTGAGCGCGACGATGCAGCCGAGCTCGGCGCCGCCGCCGGTCGAGATGTGGCCGAAGCCGTCCTCCTTGAGCCAGGCCGAGCACTCCTCCGACACGACGACGCACGAGATCGGGTACATGCCGCCGGTGATGCCCTTGCCGATGACCATGATGTCGGGCTCGACGCCGGCCTTGGTGATGCCCCACATCTCGCCCGTGCGCATCAGGCCGGTCTGCACCTCGTCGGCGATGTAGAGGGCGCCGATAGCGCTCGCAGAGCCGCTTCACGCCCTGCAGGTAGCCGGGCAGCGGCAGCGGGAAGCCGTAGGTGGCCGGGATCGTCTCGAGCAGCACCGCCGCGACGTCGCCGTCGCGCAGCGCCGCCTCCATCGCGTCGAGGTCGTTGAACGGCACCTGGACGAACTCGTCGGGACGATCGGACAGGAAGAGCTTCGAGAAGCGGTCGTCGCCGGACGCGACCGCGAGGCCGGTGTGGCCGTGGTAGCCCTTCAGGATCGAGACGATCTTGCGCCGCTGGCGGGTGTGGCGGGCGGTCTTGATCGCGATGTCGGTCGCCTCGCCGCCGCCCGCGCCGTAGATCGACGCGGCGCATGTTCGGGCGGGCAGGTCTTCACGAGCGCCTCGGCCAGCGCGGTGCGCGCGAGCGCCGGGAAGTGGTGGTTGCCGATGTCGAAGCGCTGCATCGCCTGCTCAATCGTCGCGATCAGCTCGGGATTGCGGTGGCCGAGGTTGTAGGTGCCGCCGTTCAGGTGCAGGTCGATCAGGCGGCGGCCGGCCATGTCCCAGAAGAAGTAGCCCTCGCGGCGATCGATGACGAGGTCGACGCCGGCGTCCTGCCAGAAGTCGGTCTTGTCGGGGTTCCAGAACTCCCGCGACCGGTCGAGGAAGTCGTCCTTCGACTCGTAGGAGAAGAAGCCGTAGTCGTACATGGGCGTCGTGTCAGACCGTACCGAATACCAGACCAAAACGCAACTATTTGGACAATGGTCCGGGTCGAGGTCCAGAATCGGGGCTGTCCCTCGGGGACAGGCCGAGCGGGCAGGGTGTAGCGTTGCCGCGTGAGCGGCGCCGCCGACATCGGCAATCGTCGGCGCCGGTATCACCGGCCTTGCCACCGCCCACGCCCTCTGACCGCGACGGCCAGGCGCGGCGTGGCGCTGTTCGACCGCGAGCGCGCCGGGCGACGGTCGACTCCGGCCGCTCGTTCTCGATGGTGCGGCGCCACTACTCCAACGCCGTCACGGCACGGCTGGCGATGGAGGGCACGCGCACGATCGCAAACTGGGAGGACGAGGTCGGCGTGGCCGACGCCGGCTACGTCCGCTGCGGCTACCTGCTGACCGTGCCCGAGCGGCTCGAGGCCGCCTGCCGCGACAACGTCGCACGTGCTGCAGGAGCTCGGCCTGCAGACGCGCTTCCTCGGCGCCGGGCGAGATCGGCGAGGTCGAGCCGGAGCTGTCGCTCGACGGAGTCGCGGGCGCGGCGTACGAGCCCGAGGGCGGGTTCGCCGACGCGCAGAAGATGTGCCTGGGCTGGTTCGCCGCCGCCGCCGTCGCGCGGCCTGGCGCACAGGCTCGGCTGCACGGTGTCGCGGGCTGCGGGTCGAGGACGGGCGGGTCACCGGCGTCGAGACCGACCGCGGTTCACGGCGGCCGGCCGGTCGTGCTCGCGACTCGGCGCGTGGGCGAACGACCTGCTGCGAGCCGCTCGGCGCCGAGCAGCCGATCGAGCTGCGCCGGCTCCAGGTGCTCGTCGCCCGCCGCGAGCCCGGCGGGCCGCTGCCCTCGGCGGTCTGCTCGGACGCCGTCTCGAACGTGGTCGTGCGCCCCGACCGCGGCCGCCGCTTCTGCGCGGTCGCCTACGCGGGGCCAGGATCCGCTCGACGCGCGCCGACGACTGCGACCATGCCGCGTCGCCGGGCTACGCCGATGTCGTCCGCGCCGCTCGGTCGGCGAGCGCTACCCGCGCCTGGCCGACTTCGCGATCGAACGCGCCTTCGCCGGCCCCTACGACGTCACGCCCGACTGGAACCCGATCATCGGCCCGTGCCCCGGGATCGAGGGCCTCTACCTGGCCGTCGGCTGGAGCGGGCACGGCTTCAAGCTCTCGCCCGCCGTCGGCGAGGTGGTTGCGGCCGAGGTCACCGGACCGGCAGCCGCCGATCGACGTCCGCCCCTGCGCGCCGAGCGCTTCGCCCAGGGCCGCCTGCTGCGCCTGGCCTATGGGCCAGGCGCGCGGGCGTAGCCTCTAGACCGGCAGCCTTCCGTGCACGACGGGCGAGACGGTGATGTTGCCGCCGCACGTCGTGATCGCGAGCTTCTGAGTGAAGTGGTTGAAGTCGTTCGGCGGCGTCACCTCGACGAACGCCGATGTCCGGCACGTCGCGTTCCCGTTGGGGACGTCGGAGTAGCCGGCGTAGAAGGAGCCATGCTGGCCGGGGGTCATGACGACGTCGGCCTCGGGCTCCGGCGGGACGTTGTGGCCCGTGCCTCGGTGCACGTGCGTCGGGATCGGGTTGTGGTTCTTGTTCAGCATCTGCATCCCGGGGAAACCGAAGAGCTTGCACGTCGAGCCGCCGGTGTTGGTGAAGACGAAGCGCAGCCGGATGGTGCCGGCGGCGCCGTTCATCTTCGGGGCCGCGAGCGACAACTGCTTGAGCCGGCAGCGCGGCGTGCTCGCCGCCGATGCCGCGGACGCGTGTGCGGCCGCCGCTCCCGCGGCGCCGACTCCGGCCACCGCCACAAGCACCACCGCGAGCCTCGTGGCCCGTCGACCTCGCAACGCGTACATTGACCGCCTCCTGGTGGGGATATCCATGAGACCAGCATAGGAGCCGGCCGTTGCGATCGTGTCACGAAGCGGTGTCGGATCGGTGACTGCTGATCACACGAACCAGGGGCCGCCGCGGCGCCGGCGGCGGATGTGGAACGCGAGCGATCCCACGAACCACACCGTCACGAACGTGAGCCCGAACCAGCTGCGCACGCCCTGGGTCAGGTTCACGATCACGATCAGGAAGCACGGTGCCGAGACGGCCAGCGGGTTGGCCTGGATGTAGGCGAAGAACCGCCTCACGCCGCCGCTCCGGCGCGGGTCGACGCGCCGACCGGCACGGTCGGGTGGTCGAATCCGTCGATTGCGAGGCTCGCCGTCACGCGCTCCCTTCGAGCACGGCACGGTACCGCTCCCGCGCGGTGGTGTCATCGGGAGCCGCCTCGGCCGCGGCCTCGGCATCGCGCAGACGCACGTAGCGCGCGACCTCGTCGGCCGCGCGCACCGTCCGACCAGCCGAGCACCGGGGCGACGAGCGGCGCGGCCGCGGCGGCGGCGGCGCGGCCGCGGTCGGGCACCTCGATCGAGACGCGCAGGCGGCGTGAGAGGACGTCGTCGAGGTCGAGCGCCCCCTCGTGCGTGCACGCGTGCACGACCCGGGCGGCGGCGTGATGTCCGGCGCCGGCGAGCGGGCGGGCGAGCTCGGGCTCCGCCGCGGCGAGCGCCGCGAGCTCCGCCTCGGCGCCGTCGCCGCCGGCGCCGAGCAGCGGCACGTCCTGCGTGCGCGACGGGGGCACCGCGCCGCCGAGGTCGCGCGCGGCGGCGTCGACGGCATCGCGGGCCATCACACGGTAGGTGGTGTACTTGCCGCCGGCGATCGCGGTCAGGCCGGGCGCGGGTGCGAACAGCCGGTGCTCGCGCGAGAGCCGCGTGGTCGCGGCCGCGCCCGCGGCCGCGACGAGCGGGCGCAGGCCGGCGATAGACGCCGCAGACCCGATCGGCGCGCACCGGGCTGCGAAGGACGCTGTTCACCTTGCCGAGCACGTACTCGATGTCGGCGCGGTTGGCCACGGGGGCATCGGGCTCGCCGTCCCACTCGGTGTCGGTGTCGCCCAGCAGCCAGTGATCCTCGCCCCACGGGATCGCGTGGAAGATGCTCTTCTCGGTGCGCATGAAGAGGCCCGTGCGCATCGGGATGCAGTCCCTGGGGACGAGCAGGTGGATGCCCTTCGACGGGCGCAGCTCGTGGTGGGCGTGCCCGGTCGCAAGCCCAAGCACGCGGTCGGTGGCGACGCCGACGGCGGCCACGGTGTGGCGGGCACGCACCGCGATCGTCTCCTCGCCGCAGCGAACCTCCGCGCCGGCGATGCGCCCGCCCTCGTCGCGCACGAACGCGGTGAGCGTGGCCCGGGTGGCGATCGAAGCGCCGTGGGCGGCGGCCGTCCGCGCCACGTAGACGGCGAAGCGGGCATCGTCCTCCTGGGCGTCGTGGAACCGCACAGCGCCGACGAGCGAGTCCGGTCGAAGCGCCGGCGCCGATCGCAGCGCCGCGGCCTTGGACAGGTGCCGCGCGCGAGGCAGGTGGCGGGCGCCGCCCATGCTGTCGTAGAGCAGCAGCCCGGCGCCCATGTACGGCCGCTCCCAGCCGCGGTGGCGCAGCGGAAACAGGAACGGGACGGGCCGCACCAGATGCGGCGCCAGGCGGGTGAGCAGCAGCCGCCGCTCGCGCAGCGCCTCGCGCACGAGGCCGAAGTCGAGCATCTCCAGATAGCGCAGGCCGCCGTGGATCAGCTTGCTCGAGCGGCTGGACGTGCCCGAGGCGATGTCGTTCGCCTCGACGAGCGCGACCCGCAGGCCGCGGGTGGCCGCGTCCAGGGCGATGCCGACACCGGTGATCCCGCCGCCCACGACGAGCAGGTCGAACCGCTCGCCGCGCATCCGCCGAAGCGCCTCCGCCCGCGCGGACGGGCCGAGCACACCGCTGCTCACCCGGGTGCCTGCGGCCGCACGTGCACCTCGAGGGCGTCGCGCCACGCCGCCCGCTCGCGGGCGCGGCCGGCGGCGTCGAGCTTTGGCTCGACCGTGTGCGCCACCGCGTGCCCCGAGGCGCCGGGATCGAGGACGCCGGCGGAGGCGGCCGCAAGCGCGGCGATGCCGCGGGCCGTCGCCTCGAGATCGCGGGCGACCTCGAGCACGAGCCCCGAGAGGTCGGCGACCGCCTGCAGGAGGACGCGGTCGGCCGCCAGGCCGCCGCCGACCCGCAGGGCGTCGATGCCGCCCGAGGCCGCCTGCGCCTCGAGCGCATCGGCGATCTGGTGGGCGACACCGGCGAGCCACGCGGCGGCCAGGTCGTCGGCGGTCGTCGCGCTGCTCGCGTTCACCACGGTGACGCGGTCGGCTCCGTGCCAGTGAGGCGTGCCGAGGCCGGCCGGCGCCGGGACGACGACCGGGTGCGGCCGGTTCCAGTCGGGCGCGCGCGAGCTCCAGCCGGCGGCGACGATGCCGCTCGCGCGCAGAACCCCCAATGCGTTTCCGGCATTCGCGCCGAACGCCTCGAGCGCATAGGTGCGACCCTCGCGGGCGGTCTGCCAGGCGACGGTGGCGAGTACGCCCTCGGGCGGATCGGGCCGCTCGGCGCCCGCGTTCAGCCACACGAACGCACCGGTGCCGAGGGTCAGCGCCGCCATCCGCGGCCGCGTGCAGCCCTGGCCGTAGAGCGCCGCGGGCTGGTCGCCGAGCATCGCCGCGATCGGCGCGTCGAACCCAACGGTGGCCGCCGACGTGCGCAGGCCCGAGGCGTCCGAGTCGCGGACGAGGGGCAGGAGCGCCGCCGGCACGCCGAAGAGGTCGAGCAGGCCGGCGTCCCACCGCATCGTCTCGACGTCCAGGACGAGGCTCCGGCAGGCGTTCGACGGCTCGCTGACGTGCCCGCCGCCGCCCGAGAGGTGCCAGGCAAGCCAGCAGGCGACGTCGCCGAAGGCCAGCTCGCCGGACTCCGCGCGGGCGAGCAGCGCCGGGTCGCGGCCGAAGAGCCACGCGAGCTTCGGCGCCGAGAATGTGGGGTCGAGGGGAAGGCCCGTGACCGCCGCGACGCGCTGGGCCCCCGGCCGGCCGGCGAGCGCGCGGCACAGCTCCTCGGCGCGCTGGTCCTGCCAGCTCACAAGCGGCGTCACCGCCGCGCCGCCGTCGCGCTCCCACAGCACGAACGTCTCGGTCTGATTCGCGATGCCCACGCCGGCCACCTCGGCATCCGCCGCCACGCGGGCCTCGGCGATCGCCTCGAGCGCGCCCGCGAGCAGCGCCTCGGGGTCGTGCTCGACCATGCCGGGGCCGGGACGGGATGTCTCGACCCGCCGCACCGCCGAGGCCACCGGCTCGAGGCGCACGTCGTAGGCGATGCAGCGCGTGCTCGAGCTGCCCTGATCGACTGCGAGGATCACGGGGCCGGGGCTCACCGGCAGGACCGTAACGTTTCCTGGACGCACATGCGCGAGACTTGGCCTCGCCCACCCACGACGAGGAGACGTTCGAACACATGACCCGGAAGATCCACACAGGCCTCGTGCATCTCTTCGCGGCCGGGCTCGTCCTGCAGCTGTTCCTCGCCGGGCTCGGCGCGTTCGAGACGGTTCACAACAAGAAGTTCAACGACAACAACTTCGGACCGCACGGCATCGTGGGCACGATCCTCGTGCTCGTGGCGCTCCTGATCGCCCTCGTGGCGGTCGGAGGCCGCTGGTCTCCGACCGCCACGAAGCTGAGCGGCGGCCTCTTCGGTCTCATGATCCTGCAGTTCATCCTCGGCGTCGCCGGTGCGGGGTCAGCACCGGTGCTGGGAGGGCTGCACGTGCTGAACGCGATCGTGATCGTCTGGGTCACCTACCGGCTCGTCCTGCTCACGAGGACGCACCGAACGGGGCCGGGTGAGGCGCGCGAGGACGCGGTCGCCGCGTAGGTCAGCCGCGCACGCGCTCGTGTGACGGGTCGTAGAGCACGTCGGCTGCGACCGTGGCCGCGACCGGCGCGCCGAGCACCTCCACCTCGAGCGGATCGCCGTCGGCGGTGCCTGCGGGGAGATAGGCGTAGGCGATGTTCCGGCGCACGGTGTGGCCGTAGGCGCAGCTGCGCACCCGGCCCGCCGTCTCGCCGTTTCGGCGCACCGCCTCGCCGCCGTAGAGCGGCAGAGAGTCCTCGCCGCCGACGACGAGCGTGCGCAGCGCCCGCTGTGCTCCGCGCTCGGCGGCCGCGGCCAGGGCATCGCGGCCGACGAAGTCGCCCTTGTCGAGGGCGACGCCGAAGCCGAGCCCCGCCTCGTAGGGGGTGTCGCCCGCCGAGATGTCGGTGCCCATGTAGCGGTAGCCCTTCTCCATCCGCAGCGACTCGAGCACCCGGTATCCGCCGGGCTCAATGCCGTGCTCGCGACCCGTTCGCACGAGCGCGTCCCACACCTGCACCGCCCACTGCGGCGCCACGTAGAGCTCGTAGCCGAGCTCGCCGACGTAGGTGATCCGCTGGGCGAGCACGGGCGCGGCGCCCACACGGATCTCGGCGGCGCGGCGGAACGGCAGCGCCGCCGCGCTCACATCGTCGCCGGTGACCGCGGCGAGCACGTCGCGGGCGCGCGGCCCCCACATCCCGATCACCGCGAGCTCGGCGCTCGCCTCGCGCAGGGCCACGCGCTCGCCGTCGCGGCGGTGCAGCCACAGCCAGCCGAGATCGGACTCGACCACACCCGCGCCCGTGACGACCCGGAAGTGCTCGTCGGCCAGGCGCGTCACCGTCACGTCGGCGACGATCCCGCCGCGCGCGTTGCACCACTGCGTGTAGACGACGCTCCCGGGCGGGCGATCGATCCGGTTCGCGCACACGCGGTCGAGCAGCGCGAGCGCGTCGGGCCCACAGACGTCGATCTTGCCGAACGACGTCATGTCGATGATCCCGACCCGCTCGCGGAAGGCGGTGTGCTCGGCGCCGATGCGCTCGAACTCCGGCGGCCGCGTCCAGCCGTAGGCGCGCTGGTCGGCTCCGGCCCGCCGCCACGGCTGGCCCGGGCGGTAGTAGTCGGGCCGCTCCCAGCCGTTCTTCGTGCCGTAGACCGCGCCCAGGTCCTGCGTCGCCCCGTGGAGGGGCGAGAGCCGGCCCGGCCGGCCCCACTCGGCCGTGTCGAGCGGGTAGCGCAGGCGGTAGTAGTACTTGTAGGTCTCGCGCCCGGCCGCCTCGAGCGCGTCCGGGTGGGCGTAGGCGGAGCCGAAGCGCCAGCCGCGGTAGCCGTGCACGTCCCACTCGGTCTCGCCGGCCGTGACCCACTCGGCGATGGTCTTGCCGATGCCGCCCGCGCCGCCGAACCCGTTCAGCGAGAGCCCCGCCGCCATCCAGAATCCGGGCACGCCGGGCATCGGGCCGAGCAGCGGGTTGCCGTCGGGCGTCATCGCGTCGGGGTGGCAGACGAGCGTGACCACGCCGGCATCGTCGAGGAACGGGAACCGGCGGGCGGCGCCCTCCATCAGCTGGGCGAAGCGCTCGTGGTCGGCCGGAAGGGTGCGCCCGGCATGCTCCCACGGGACGCCGTCGACCCACCGCGCCACCGGGTTCGGCTCGTAGCCGCCGAAGAGCACGCCGCCCGCCTCGGAACGGCCGTAGACGAGGTTGTCGGTGTCGCGGAAGCAGGGCATCTCGCGCGGCAGCTCGTGGCCGGGGACGGCGTGCAGGGCGATGTGCTGGTGATCGACCGGGACGGAGGGCGCGAAGGCGCCCACCATCGCCGCGACCTGCGGCGCCCACATCCCGCAGGCGTTCACGACGAGCTCGGTCTCGATCGGCCCGGCGTCGGTCATCACCGCCCGCACCCGCCGGCCGGCGCCGAGCTCGATCCCGGTCACGCGGGTGTGCGTGAGGATGCCGGCGCCGAGGTCGCGGGCGGCGTTTGCCAGGGCATAGGTGGCGGTGTGCGGATCGACGCAGCCGTCGCCGGCGATCCAGACCGCGCCGTACAGATCCTCGCGCGAGGCGGCGGGCATGAGCGCCACGGCCTCGTCAGGGCCGATCACCTCGACGTCGAGGCCGATCCCGCGCGCCCGGCTCGCGCCACGGCGCAGCTCGATGAGGCTCTCCTCGGACGCCGCGATGCGCAGGCTGCCGATGGGCTCGAACACGCCGAGGCGGTTGTAGAGCTCGACGCTGTAGCGGCGGAAGGCCATCATCGCCGGCGACGGGTTGAACTGGGTGACGAGGCCGGCGGCATGGCACGTCGATCCGCTCGTGAGCTCGTCCTTCTCGATCAGGAGCACGTCACGGACGCCGGCGGCGGCCAGGTGATAGGCGACGCTGCACCCGGTCACGCCTCCCCCGATCACCACCACGTTCGCCCGCTGCGGCTGCATCCGCCCGGCTCCTCCGACTGGTATGGACCACCTGCGCGGCGCTGACTATAGTGGCCGCACCCAGGCGCTCACGGGCACTTGCCGGCGGCGAACGCCGCACGGTCCGTGGACGAGAGGATCCAGTGCCAGGTGCCGCCTATCGGGACGGCGTGGATGGTCGCGGTCGTGACGCCGGTGTCGGACGTCACCTGCAGCGTCACCGCCTCGGAGTGTTCCGACGACCCGTCGAGGTCGACGGGCTCGGAGTAGGTGTCGAGCACCTTGATGCCCTTCAGGATGAAGCCCTCGTTGCCCTGGCAGGCCGTGTAGCGCGCCCGGGTCACGATGGCCTGGTCAGCGGGAACGAGGTCGTCCCAGAGGCGGCCAGACTGGCCGCGCGAGAACTCGGTTGTGATCCGCTTGACGAACACGTCGGCCGTCTCCTTTCCCGTGCCGGAGCCGCCGCTTCCCCCACCGCAGGCGCCGGCGATGAGCACCGCCAGGACGGCGGTCACGCCGACCACGGCCCCGGTGCCGCGACGCCGAAGGCGTCCTCCTGCTCCTGCATCGTTGCCGTTCGCGCCCATCATGTCCCTCCTCATCTCGTCGGAAGCGTGACGCGCACCGGTGGCCGGTACGCGGAGAACTCGAGGCCGCCCGCAAGGATCGGCGCGCCCGCGTCGGGGACGACCAGCGCCCCCAGCCCGGGCCGCTCGGCGATGTAGGCGCGGGCGGCACGTGCCGGCGTCACCGCGAGTGCCGTCGCGTGCGCCTCTGCCGCGCCGGCGTCATCGGCGACGACCGTGACCGCCAGCGGGCCGCTCTTGTTCGGCACCCCCGTGCTGGGGTCGATCAGGTGGTGAAGCTCATTCCGGAGACCGAAGCGGCGCAGGTCGCGCCCGGACGTGGCGACGCCGCCGGCGGCGATCCGCAGCACGCCGAGGCTTGCGCCCGGCACGCGCGGGTCGGCAACCCCGAGGCGCCAGCGGCCGCCGTCCGGCGCAGCGCCCCAGACGGCGATGTCGCCGCCCATCTCGACCAGCGCGCCGGGCAGCCCGGGCCACCGCGTCCGCATCACCGCGAGGGCGCGCGCGGCCGAGAACCCCTTGCCGATGCCACCGAGATCGACCGCGGCGCCCGCCTCGATGCGCGCGCGCCGACGCGTGCGGTCGACCTCGATCGACGCACCCGCACGCCAGGCACGCGCCACCCGCGGCGCGTGCGGAGTGACCTGCTCGAAGGAGCGGTCGTAGCCCGCCGCGATAAGCGCCGGGAGGATCGTCGGATCGAACCGCCCGCCTGTCGCCTCCCGTGCCCGCACCGCCTCCTCGAGCCCGTCGAGGAGGCGGACATCGACGGTCACCCACTCGCCGCTCAGACGGTTCAGCCGGCAGAGGTCGCTCTGAGCAGAAAAGCGCGACAGCACCCGCTCGCAGGCGACGATCTCCGCGCGCCCTGCGGCGATCGCCCGTCGCGCGGGCAGCCGCTCCTCACGACTCGCCGTCACCGAGACCGCGCAGGTCGTGCCCATCGCGCGGAACGGCAGGGTCTCAAGCCTGTGCGCCATCACACGGCCACCGGTGTCCGGGGCGCCGGCTCGTCCTTCGCCGGCATCGGTGGACGCGGCCGTTGCGGCTTCGGCGCCGGCCGCGGCGTGAGGATCCGCAGGAAGGTGAGCCAGAGCACCGGCATCAGCACGACGGCGGCGAAGACCAGGCCGCGCGTGCCGACCAGGTCGCTGCCGGTCGTGAGCGCATGCCAGAGCCCGAGCGAGAACGCGGCGAAGCTCGCGTAATGCAGCTGCCGCCAGCGCCGCTGGCCGATGCGGCGACGGGCCTTGAAGGACGCGGCGAGCACGAGCATCAGCCAGGCCGTCACGACGCCGGCCGCGACGGACACCGGACGCCACGGGGCGGTGCCGGGAACGAGGACGGCGAGGAACCCGAAGTGCAGCGTCGGGTCGAAGAGAAGGGCCACACCGTGCAGCGCGACCATCGCCAGGCCCGCCCAGATGAGCGTGCGGTGCCACTCGAGCAGGGTCTTGCCCCGCTTCGGGCCGAGCACGCGCGTGCTCAGGAGCAGGCCGAACGTGACCGCGATCGTCAGCAGACCGAACGCGACCAGTCCCGCTGCCCTCGCCACCAGCCATGCGACCGGGACGCCGCTCGCGAGGATGATCATCCCGCTGCCACCGGCGACGTGCGCGTGGTGGCCTGAGGCGCCGTGTTCTGAACCACGAGGCTGCTGGTGCCGTTCTTGCCCTTGACGACGACAACCTGCGGACTGACCGATCCGGGGACGGTCTGCTGACGCGTCCATGCGAGCACCGCCACCACGGCGAAGAGCGCCCACACGGAGAGGACGGTTACCCAGACGGTTCGCATCTCAGCCTCCTGGCTCGACCCGCCGCGCCGCCGCCGGCGCGGTGGTTGTGGGTTGCAGCTGCTGCACCGACGGCCCGACCGGAGCGGGCGACGGCGACCGGTTCAGCCCTGCGACGGCCGCACCGCCGGTGAGGACGGTTGCGGTGAGGGCGAGGGCGAGCGCGACCAATTGCCGCCGGCTCGGCTCGGCCGGGGGCGCGTTTCCTCGATGTGCGACCGCCACGGCGAACTCCTTTCATTCCGTCCGCCCTCGATCATGGCGCGCCGCCGGCGCCGCCGCATCGGCGAGAGCACGCATCTGCGGTTCGGGCTTGTACGGAGTCGCCCGAGCCGCAGTTCGGCGGATCCACCGATGCGCCGCGCGGGCGGCGGCGCTCCAATGGATGCATGGCTTGGCTGCGCCGCCGGAGTGCCCCATGACCGCCCCGATTGTCATCGTCGGAAACGGCGTCTCGGGATTCGCGTGCGCCACGAAGCTCGCCGGCGCGGGTCAGGCGGTCACGATGATCGGACCGGGCCTGCCCCACGACCGCCCGCCCCTTTCCAAGCGGGCGCTCGTGACCGGCCACGTGCCGCTGCTCGCCACGGCTGAGGTCATGGCCGAGCGTGGCATCGCGCATGTGGACGGCCGCGTCACCGGACTCGACCTCGCCTCCCGGCGCCTGACGATCACACCGTCAAGCGGTGGCGCGCCCGTCATGGTCGAGGCGCCCCGTCTGGTCTGGGCGACCGGGCTGCGCTACCCCCGGCCGCCGGTGCCCGGGCTGGATGGGTGCGACGAGAACACCACCGGCGCCGGCGCCGCGGCGCTCGTCGAGCGGCTGCGGCGACCGGGACAGCGCGTGATCGTGATCGGCGCCGGCCTCATCGGCACCGAGACAGCCGCGACCCTCGCCGCACTCCATCAGGTGACCCTCCTCGACATGGTCGCACGGCCGCTCGCCCGATTCCTCCCGGTGGTGTCGGATGCCGCGGAGGCCACGCTCGCGGCGCTCGGCGTCACGTTCGCCGGCGAATGCCGGATCGCGTCCGCCGAGCACGATCCGAGCGGCTGGCTCGTGCGTACGGGCACCCATGGAGACCTGCGCGCGGACGTCGTCATCGCTGCGGCCGGCGTCCGCTCGAGCCTGCCTCCCGAGCTCGCCGTGACGACGCCGCCCCCGCTCGCGCTCGAGGCCGACGAGACACTCCGCGTCGCCGGACACGACGACCTCTGGGCATGCGGTGACTGCGTGTCGTTCCCCCACCCGCGCTTCGGCCGGCTCGCGATCCCTCACTGGGACCATGCGCTCTGGAGCGGCAGGCACGTCGCCGGCGCGATCACCGGATCGCGAGAGCCGTACGTGCGCGACCCCTACTTCTTCAGCGACATCGGGCCACTGCGAATCCAGCAGGTCGGCCTGGCGGACGCGGCCGTCGAGTGGGCCGAGGAGGACGCCCTCATCGTCGGGCGTGACCAGCAGGCGCACCCGTGTTGCGTGCTCCTGATGGACGCGCCGACGCGGCTCGGCGAGGCCCGCAAGCTGGTGGCCGCGGCCGCCTGAACCCACGAGAAGGAGGCGCACAATGTTCGTTCACATCGTCGTCGACACCGACATCTGCATCGGCTCCGGCGAGTGCGTCGGGCTCGACCCCGAGGCGGTCGAGATTCACGACGGCTGCGCCCGGGTGCTGATCGACCCGATGGAGGAGGGGCGCGCGCAGGACATCTGCGACACGTGCCCCGTCGGCGCCCTCACCACCCAGGACTGAGAGCCGCCGGCGCCGACCCATGGCCTATAGTGGGCGGCCCGTACCGGCAGAGGACTCAAGGAGGGACGCGTGGCGGAAGACCCGGCCGTCGGAGAGCTGCTCGACCTCGTCCCGGCGCTGCGCGGCGAGCGCACCGTGACCGAGCTCGCCGGCGGGCTCACGAACACGAACTACAAGGTCGTGACCGCCGAGGGCGCGTTCGTGATGCGGGTCTCGGCCAAGGACGCCGGGATGCTCGCGATCGACCGCGAGAACGAGTACCGAAACAGCGTCTCGGCCGCGGATGCGGGCGTCGGCGCCCGCGTGGTCGACTACCTGCCCGATCGCTCGCTGCTCGTGCTCGAGTTCATCGAGGGGACGACCCAGACGTCCGCCGACCTGCGCCGGGGCGACACGCTCGACATGGTGGCGGGAGCCTGCCGCCGCCTGCACGGCGCCGCCCCGTTTCGCGACGACTTCAACATGTTCGCGATCCAGCGCCGGTACCTCGAGCTCGTGCAAGAGCGCGGCTTCCGCCTGCCCGCCCGCTACGCCGACTTCGAGCCGCAGGTGCGGCGGATGGAGACGGCGATGGCCGTGCGTGACGAGGGCACGGTGCCGTGCAACAACGACCTCCTGGCCGAGAACTTCATCGACACCGGCGCGGGCGAGTTCCGGCTGATCGACTACGAGTACTCCGGCATGAACGATGCCTGCTTCGAGCTCGGAAACGTCTGGAGCGAGTCCAACCTCTCGCTCGGCCAGCTCGACGAGCTCGTGACCCACTACTACGGCCGCAGGCGCCGCAGCCGCATCGCGCGGGCGCGCCTGTGGGGACTCATGTCGAAGTACGGGTGGACGCTCTGGGCATCGATCCAGGACGGCGTCTCGGACATCGAATTCGACTTCTGGGAGTGGGGCATGGAGAAGTACGACCGCGCCGTGGCCGAGTTCGACGGCCCGGACTTCGAGCGGCTGCTCGAAGAGGTCGTGCTCGACGACTGACGGAGAGAATCGGGGACTGTCCCCTGGGGACAGTCCCCACTCCGCTCGGAGTCACCCCGGTTGCACTGCTAACGCAGGAACTCGGCGTACCGCGCCTGGTGCGCGGAGTCGACGATCGTGAAGTCGCCGCCGGCCACCACGTGCGTGGCGTCGGCGCGCAGCGCCCACACGCCATAGAGGCTGTTCCCGCCCGGGTCCCAGGACTGGACGTTGCCGTTCTGGTCGGTGGCGAAGAAGCGGTCGCGCTGCATTGGCACGGTGCACACCCACGGGCTGCCGCCGCCCACGTTCGTCGAGCACACGTTCAGGAAGTGGCCGCCCGCCAGGATCTCGCTGCCGGCGATCGCGACCGCCTGCACGTCGCCGTCGGCGAACCGGTGCCAGCGCAGGCCGCCGGTGAGCGGCTCGTAGGAGTCGAGCTGCCCGCCCTGGTGGCCGCCGACCGCAGCGTAGAGCGGCCCCTGCGGGCTCAGCGCGAGCGCCCACACCTGGCCGAGCGGCGTGCTCTTCCATTTGAAGGCCGCGCCCTTCTTCGATCCGACCGCGGCCAGGAACGGCCGCGACAGGCCGTCGACGTTTCCGAAGTGCCCGCCGACGTAGACGCGCCCGGCCGCGGCGTCGTAGAGGAGCACGTGCACCGAGCCGCTCGCGTTCGCGCGCCAGCCTGTTGCGAGCCGGCCGCGCGTGAGGCCGACCGCGCCGAGGTTGCGATGCGCGAAGCCGTCGACGCGCGAGAACGTGCCGCCGAGATACAGCTCCGAGCCGGATGCGGCCAGCGCGTCGACCTCACCGTTGGCGCCGCCGTGGAACGTCGTCACGACCCTGCCGCTGCTCCGGCCGATCGCCGCCAGATTGTGCACGCCATGGCCGCCGATCGACGTGAAGCTGCCGCCGACGTAGACGCGGTTTCCGATCACGCGGATCGAGTGGACCGAGCCGTTCACGTTCGGGTTCCACGCCAGCGGCGCGCCGGTGCTCTCGCTGATCGCGGCCAGGTGGTTGCGCGTGACCGTCTTGCGCGTGCCGTGCGAGAAGAGCGAGGTGAACGACCCGCCGATGTAGACGACGCCGTTTGAGATCTCGAGCGCGCTCACCCGTCCCTGCGCCTGCCAGGTCGCGAGCGGCGCGCTCGACGGCCCTGCCGCCGGCGCTGCCAGCGCGGTTGCCGGCCCCGCCAGCATTGCCGCGGTCGCGCACAGGATGACGCACGCAGACGATCTCCGCATTTGGCCCCTCCCACATGAGTACGACGGCTTCGCGCCCTGCCTCGGGCTACACCCAGGGTAAAGACGCGTGCGCGCCGTGCAACCCGGCCCCAACGTGGCTCCAACAATCCTCCAGGCTAGCCGGGCCGCACGTCTCCCTGCCGGTGGATGGGCACCGTGAAGCGCACCGACGTGCCGCCGCCGGCGCGCGAGTCGATCGCGAAGGCGCCGCCGGCGATCCGGACACGCTCGATGGTCGCATCGAGGCCGAGGTGCAGGCGCATGCCGCGCCTGCCGGTCGGCTGCTCGAACCGGGCCGCGTCGAACCCGACGCCGTCGTCGGCGAGCACGCACACGAGCGCCGCACCGTGCTCGTGCAGGCGCAGATCCACGCGCTCCGCACGGGCATGCTTGCGCACGTTTGCGACCAGCTCGCGAACGGTGCGGTAGGTCAGGATCTCGATCTCGGGCGCGTACCGGCGCACCGACACCTCGACCTGCGTCTCGAGGCCGCACTCGGCGGCCACCTCGTCGACGAGGTCGGCGACCGCCGGCCCGAGGCCCTGCGCATCGAGCAGCGGCGGCCGCAGCTCGAAGCTCATCCTGCGGACGCGGTCGACGGCCTCGGCCAGCGTCGCGCGCGCCCGGGCCATGCTCTCGAGGGCGCCGCCCGGATCGTCGCGGTCGATCGTCGCCTGGCAGGCGTCCATGCCCACGAGCGCGGCCACCATCACCTGGATCGTGTCGTCGTGCAGCTCGACCGCGATCCGCTGGCGCTCGGCCTCCTCGGCCCGCAGCATCGAGCCGAGCAGCGCACGACGGCGCTTCTCGCTCGTCTCGAGCGCCCGCTGGGCACGCAGTGCGGTGTCGCGCGCGGCCTCGGCGTCGCGGCGGCTCTCGCGTTCGGCGACGAGCAGGCGCGACCGCTCGATCGCGTACTGCGCGGCCCGCGCGACCAGATCGCCGCTCGTGCTGCCCTTGAGCAGGTAGTCGCTCGCACCGGCGCCCAGCGCACGCAGACCGAGCGCGGCGTCGTCACGCCCGGCGAGCACCACGACCGGGAGGTCCGACACGGCCGCGAGCAGCGTCTCGAGTGTCTGCAGGCCCTCGCTGTCGGGCAGGCTCAGGTCGACGAGCACGGCATCGGTCGCGGTCGAGGCGATGTGCGCGACGCCGGCGTCAAGGCGACCGGCGGTGCTGACCTCGAACGCCGCGTCGAACTCGGCGATCTGGCGCTGCAGCTGCCGCGCGGCGACCTCGTCGGCCTCGATCAGGAGCAGACGAATCGGCCGGGCCGCCGAGGAGCCGCGATCGCCGGCCGGCGCCGCCACCCGCCGCACCGTCACAACCGGGTCGGCCGCTGCGGTCGCGTCTTCGGTCGGCGTGCCCGGCACCATGCCCGGATGCTAGAGCGGGCGACGGACGCGGCCCCTCCCCGAATCTGCGTAGCTGTCTCCGCCTCCTGGGGGGTATTTCCAGCCGCCCGGGCAACCGCCAGCCGGCCGCCGCGGCCGGCCACCCTAGAGTGCGGAGCGATGTTCCGGCAGGAGAGCCGCATGGTCACCGTGATGGTGCTCGTCGAGGTGCTCACGAGCCTCGCGCTCGGCTCAACGGCGACCGCGCTTGGATGGCAGGCCTACGCGCGCCGGCACGACCCGCTCGTCCTCGGGCTCCTGGGTCTGGCCGAGTTCGTGCCGGCCGCGCTGCTCGCACTCCCCGCCGGCCACGTCATCGACCGCCACGACCGCCGCACGGTGGCCGCCGCCGGCCTGGTCACGGGCGCCGTGATCGCGGTCGCGCTCGCGCTCGATGCGGCGGCGGGCGACACCGCGGTCTGGCCCCTCTACCTGCTCGCCTTCGGCTGGGGCGTCGGGAACGCGTTCGTCGGCCCGACCCTCGGCCCGCTGCTTGCGGCCGGGATCGACGCGGCCGACCTGGCCCAGACGTTCGCGATGGTGACCTCGGCGGGGCAGGCCGCGATGGTGGCGGGCCCGGCTCTGGGCGGGCTCACGCAGGCCCTCGGGGCGCCCGCGCCCTACCTGTTCGCCGCCGCCTTCGCGGCCGCCGCCGCGGCGCTCCTGCCGTTGGTGCCGCGGCGGATCGGCATCGCCCATCAGGGCGAGCACGAGCCGCGGCTCTCCGACGTGCTCGAAGGAGTGCGGCTGATCTTCCGCAGCCCTCCGCTGCTCGGCGCGATCTCGCTCGACCTGATGGCCGTGCTCTTCGGCGGAGCGACGGCGCTCCTGCCCGTGTTCGCACGCGACATCCTGCATGTCGGCGCCGCGGGTAACGGCATCCTGCGCGCCGCCCCGGGCGTGGGCGCCGTGGTGGTGGGCGCGTTCATCTCGGCCCGTCCGCTGCGCAGGCGCGTCGGGGAGACGCTCTTCACCGTCGTCGCCCTGTTCGGTGCGTTCACGATCGTGTTCGGGCTGTCGCGCAACTTCGTGCTCTCGCTGCTCGCACTGGCCGCGCTCGCCGGCGCCGACATGGTCAGCATGGTCGTGCGGAGCACGCTCTCGCCTCTGCTCACGCCCCCGGCGCTGCGCGGCCGCGTCAGCGCGGTCGAGCGGGTGTTCATCGGCGCATCGAACGAGCTGGGCGCGTTCGAGTCGGGCGCGGCGGCGGCGCTCATCGGCGCCGTCCCGGCGGTCGTGCTCGGCGGCGCCGCCTCGATCGGCGTCGCGGTGGTGTGGGCGTGGAGGTTCCCGCAGCTGCGCCGCATCGACCGCTTCGACGACCTCGATCCCGAGCCCGTCACGGTGTTCACGTCTGATTGATCTACCCGGTTTTGCACGTTTGTCATTTGCCCGTACATTTGGGGCAACAGGCGAAGGAGGCGGACGTGCAAATGACGAGCTACAGGCGGTTCGCAGCGGCGGTCGCGATCGCCGGCGCGGCGCTCGCCGCAACAGGCGCCCCGGCAACCGCGGCGACCCACCCATCCCGCCGGGTCGAGTTCAGCCCGCGCCTGCTGGCATCGCTTGCCCCGAAGGCCGGCCTGCTTCACCGCATGGCCGCGCTCCTGCCCGGCACCGCCGCCCCGAGCCTGGCGTCGATGTCGCTCTTCGCCGACCCGGTCGACGTGACTGTGAACGGCGTGACATACCAGATGGACGTGAGCGCACAGACGGCGCCCGCGGCGTTCGACCAGCCGCCGCAGCTCGACGTGGAGCTCGACCGTGTGGCCGCGGGCGACGGGATCATCACCGGCGAGCAGGACCACCTGTACGGCTACGCGCCGCTCACCGGAGTGCACCTGACCGCGAACGCCGGCCTCACCGCGGCGACGCTGCGAACGGGATCGACGATCAGCCCAACCTCCATCGACATGCGCTTTCACGCCACCGGCCCTGTCGAGCAGACGCCGTGCACCCTGCTCGGCGGCGGGCGCGGCACCTTCCAGATCGCGAGCGGCACGCTTTCGGCGGCGACGTTCAGGGTCGTGACCGGGACGACGCCCTTCTTCGGCGACATCACGACCGCACCCACGACCGCCACCATGATCCACGACCCGGGCTGCACGACCTTCGCCGGCGACGCGGCGCCGATCTTCCGGCCCCAGTGCGCCGGCACGACGATCCAGCACGCGGGGCTGACCTCGTACTGGATCGACCAGCGCGGCTTCGGCGGCGCGCGGCTGACGCAGATCGGCGTCACCCAGTCCAACCCGTTCGGCCCCGACGGCATCGACCACGCCGCTCTCGGCGTCGGCCCGGGTACCGACATCGGCCGCCGGGTGCGCATGGCCGGTGGCGGCGTCCGCGTCGCGGTTCGCACCGTCGGGACGATGTTCATGAGCGGCAGCAGCGTGTTCCGCTCGACCGGCGCGGCGCACGTCTCGCCGGGGCACTCCTGCACGTGGGAGCGGCACACCTACCACTACACGATCACGCGCTACCAGGGCACGCTCACGGCCGCAGGCTCGCCGCTTCGGGTCCTCTTCGACACCGGTGCCGAGACCGTCACGCCGGCCACGGCGACGCTCACGGTGCCGACCTACGTGCGGTAGCGGCGGGGTGGGCGGCCCGGCAGGGACGTGCCGGGCCGTCCACCCGTTCGCTCACGACGGCGCGGGGGCGGTGCCCGTGTGAGGGCACGAATGCGGGTGGGCTCCGCTTCGCGCCTTCGGGGCCGCCTTGCGAGGCGTGCTCGTCGTGCTCGCGACCGGCACGGCCGCCACGCGGGTGTGGGCTGCCCGCGCGGGGGCGCTTGATCCGGTCGCCGCGGTCGCGACGCCGGCTCCGCCGATGCCGATCGCGGCCAGCACCGCCACGATGGCGGCGAGGCGGCGCGGGTGGCGGAGTCTCTGACTTCTCATCGATCACCTCCATATCTCGGGGTCGTCCACCACGCTACGAGAGCGGTCTGCATACGCGACGGGCGGCGGCTGTGGATCGGGTGTGAGCGGCCCAGATTGGAGTCCGATTTCGCCCGCCGCGACCAAACTGTCCGGACGGGGCTACGCTGGGTCGGATGGCAGCAACGGATACGAGTCCCACCTCGCCCGCGATCGAGACGGCCGGCCTCACCAAGCGGTTCGGCGACCGGGCCGCACTCGCCGAGGCCGACCTCCTGGTGCCACGCGGGGTCGCGTTCGGCTTTCTGGGGCCAAACGGCGCCGGTAAGACGACCCTGATCCGCACGCTGCTCGGGCTCACGCACGCGTCAGCCGGCGAGATGCATCTGCTCGGCCTGCCCGTCCCGGCCCGCCGCGCCGAGGCGCTCGCCCGCGTCGGCGCGGTCGTCGAGGAGCCGCGGTTTCACCGCCACCTCACCGGGCGCGAGAACCTGCGCATCGCCGCCGCCTGTCGCGAGCCCGACGCCGACGCCCGCATTCCCGGCGCGCTCGAGCGGGTCGGCATGACCGAGCGCGCCGACGATCGCGTCAAGTCCTACTCGATGGGCATGCGCCAGCGGCTCGGGATCGCCCGGTGCCTGCTCGCCGAGCCCGAGCTGCTGATCCTGGACGAGCCGACGAACGGCCTCGACCCGGCCGGCATCACCGAGTTCCGCACGTTCGTGCGCGAGATGGTCCACGAGGGCCGCACCGTCTTCCTCTCGTCGCACCTGCTCGATGAGGTGGAGAAGATCTGCGACATGGTCGCGATCGTCGACCAGGGCCGGATCCTCATGCAGGGCACCGTGGCCGAGATGGCCGCGGGCGGCCGGCCGACGATGACGATCGGGTGCGACGATGTGGCCGCCGCCGCCCGGATGCTGCGCGACCACCCCGCCGTCGCCGAAACCGTGGATGAGGACGGCGACCTGCGGGTGGTGCTGGCCGACACCGCCGATGCCGCCATCGCCGACATCAACCGGCGGCTGGTCGAGGCGGGCATCGCCGTGCACCGGCTCGAGCCTGCCCGGGTGTCCCTCGAGGCCCGCTTCCTCGAAGTCACGTCGCGGCTGGGAGCGCCGGCGTGAGCATGCGCATGGTCACCGCCGAGCTGCTGCGGCTGCGCAAGAACCGTGCCCTCTTCATCTGGATGGTGCTGATGACGAGCGGCGCGGTGGCTGCCCTGTACCTGATCGGCCAGGGCTTCCACCTGAACGACTCCGCGAACAACGGGCCGGCCGGCGGCGCCGACAACCTGCGCCACGGCCTGCTCGTGATCAGCTTCGTCGGGTCGGTGGCCGCAGCGATCCTCGGCAGCACCGTCGGGACGAGCGACCTGAGCTCCGGGGTGATGCGCGACCTGATCGTCACGGGCCGTTCGCGGGTCGCGCTCTTTGCCGCGCGCGTGCCCGGCACGCTGCTCTTCTGGGTGCCGCTCGTGCTCGTCGCCTATGCCGTCGCCGTCGCGTTCGACTTCGCGTTCGCCGGCAACCTGCCGACGCCCGGTGCGACGGCGATCGTCAAGGACGGGCTGTGGGTGCTGATGGTCACGGCGATCGCCGCCATCGCGTCGCTGGGGGTCGCATCGCTGATCGGATCGCGTGGCATCTCGATCGGCGTCCTGCTCGGCTGGCAGCTCGCGGTCACGCCCCTCGTCCTGAACATCTCGCAGCTCGGCGTCCTGCGCGAGCTCCTGCTCTCGGCAGCGACGACACGGGTGCAGCCCTTCACGGGCGCGGGCGGCGGCGGTGGGGATGCCGCCCAGGCCCTGCATGTCTCGCTCGCCGCCGCCATCCTGGTGCTTGCGGGCTGGGTCGTCGTGCCGCTGCTCGCAGGCTGCTGGCGCACCGTCACGCGGGACGCCTGAGCCGGGTCACGGCGAGGCGACGAGCGCGACGCTGTAGTCGCGGCCGCCGGCGACCTCCTCGGCGCCCGTGACGCCCGCGATGTGGACGGGCTGCAAGCGGTTCGCGGTGGTGCCGTCGCCGAGCTGGCCCAGGTCGTTGTCACCCCACGTCCACACCGAGCCGTTGGACTCGATCGCAAGCGAATGCAGCCGGCCGGCGCCGATCGAGACGACGTTCGTCACGCCGACCACCCGCACGGGGCTCACCCGGCTGACGCCGGTGCCGTCGCCGAGCTGGCCGAAGGTGTTCTGGCCCCAGGCCCAGATCACGCCGTTGGACGTCAGCGCCAGGCTGTGGTTCGCGCCCGCCGCCGCCATGATCACCCTGTTCACGCCGGGGACGCGCACAGGCACCGTGCGGTTCGTCTTCGTGCCGTCGCCGATCTGGCCGTAGGCGTTCCAGCCCCACGTCCACACCGAGCCGTTCTTCTCGACCGCGATGCTGTGGTCGCGGCCGCCGGCCACGAACACGACGTTGGTGAGCCCCTTCACCTGCACCGGCACGTTGCTCGACGTGGTCGTGCCGTTGCCGAGGTTGCCGAACTCATTGTCGCCCCACGCCCACACCGTCCCGTTCGACCTCACGGCCAGCGAGTGGTCGCGCGCGCCCGCGATCGCGACCACGTTCGTGAGCCCCTTCACCTGCACGGGCACATCGCTCGACGTGTTCGTGCCGTTGCCGAGCTGGCCGAAGTTGTTGAGGCCCCACATCCAGACGGTGCCCGTGCTCTTGAGCGCCATGCTCGAGTAGTGGCCGGTGGCAACGTCCTTCACACCGGTGAGGCCCTTGACCTGTACCGGCGCCGTGCGGTTGACCTTCGTGCCGTCGCCCACCTGGCCGTCGTTGTTCAGCCCCCATGCCCACACGGTGCCCGTCGACTTGAGCACGACGACATGCTCGCGCCCTCCGTCCATCTGGGTCACACCCGTCAGGCCGGAGACGGCGCCCGGCTTGAGGTGACCGCCGCCGGCGCCGTTTCCGAGCTGGCCGTCGGCATCGCTGCCCCAGGCCACCATCGTCCCCGGTGCGGCGGCAACCGCCGTCCCGCCGTCCGTCGCGCCACCGACGAGCACCGCAAGTGCAGCCGAAACCAGCACGCAGACGATCGCGCGTCGCTGGGTCACGCCCATGGAGTCCCACCTCCCCGTGGCCCCGTTTTCCGCCTTCTCGCTCTAGCCTACCAGCGTGTCTGCGGCCTGACGATCCCCGCCGCGGCGATGACCACACGGCCAAAGGAGCGAGTGGATGAGCGAGCGCGAGCGCAGCATCGACGGGGCGATCGGTGAGGGTTGGTCGGGCACGGATCCGGACGGATGCCACGTGAATGTCGTGCTCGCCCGCCGCGGCAGCCACACGGCTGCCGCCCTGATGACGGCGTTCACGACGCCACGCCAGGGCCACAGCCCGATCCTCGTCTGCGTCGGCCCCGACAAGGATCACTACGAGCCGGTCTGGCCCCCGACCGTGATGATGAACAAGGCCACGATCGCGGGCGACCGCCACGGCAAGATCACGTACGGAGCGACGCAGCTCGGCATCGGCCAGGGCGTGCTCGACGCGGTCGCCGACGGCCTGCTCGAGCCGACCGACGACACCATCGTCTTCGTCGCCGTCTGGATCGACACCGGCGCGACCGACGAAACCGCCGTCCGCGCCGCCGCGCGCGTCGCGAGCCGCAAGGCGGTCGGCATGGCCGTGACCGGCCGCGATCCGGACGCCGCCCGCTCCCTCGTCGAGCGCCGCGACGATGTGCGCAACCCGTATTACTCGGGGAGCTGACGCTCAGACGTCCTGGGCCCGGCGGGGGTTTCGGCGGCGCGCGCCACTTGGCGCGAACGGCACGTGCCAAATCGCGGGTTCCGGCCGTGCCACTTGGCGTACGCCGCGACTGCCAATTGCGAGTTCAGGAGGCGCCACTTGGCGCGCACAGCATGTGCCACTTGGCGTCGCCCCGCCCGGCGACCCGCCTACTCGTTCGCGGCGTAGCCCTCGCTGCCCATGATGTGCAGCGACACGTACGGCTCGTCGCCGACGACCCAGCTGTCGTGGCCAGGCGGGACATAGAAAAACTCGCCTGCGCGCATGATCCGCTCGGTGCCGTCGTCCATCTTCGCCATCGCGGCGCCGCTCAGCACGAGGCCAACGTGCTCGACCTGGCAGGACGTCTGGCCGGATCGCGCGCCGACGTGCTCGGTCCAGCGCCAGCCGGGCTCGTATGTCGCCCGGCCGAGCGTCATCGGCCCGACCCGGTAGACCTCGAACCTGCCCTTCTCGAAGGTGCGCACCTCGGTCGGCTCGTCGAGGGGCACGAGCGTCAGGTCGATCACGATCCTCCGTCCGGCCAGGCGGTGCTCCCGCTCCAGCCGTACCAGCGGTCGACCTCGACCCATGCGCTCCAGCGGCGCTGGTTGCGGCGCTGGAACGGCTCGCCGGTGTACTTGACCGCGAGCCGGTCGATGTCGCGCATGTCCGGGTCGGGCTCGATCGAGACGACGCGGCCCATCACGCTCACCTGCCGGTGCCACGCGTCCTCCTCCATCGCCGTCACGGCGACCCGCGGGTTCAGGCGCATGTACTCGAGCCGGCGGCGCGACTCGTCCATGTTCAGGAGCAGGCGGCCGTCCTCCCAGTCGTACCAGGTGGCCGCCGTGTGCGGGTAGCCGCTCGGCATCAAGGTCGCCACGACGGCGATGTTCGGCTGGGCCAGGAACTGGAGCACAGCGGCCGGGATGGAACCCTGCGGCATGCCTCGCAGCCTAGTGCAACCGGCCCCGGCGGCGCGGTCGAGCTCTCAGGAAGGCGCAGTCGCAAACGGCGCCCCCGCCGGCTTCGTGTGACGGAGCTTTCGCCCACACGTCCTCCACGCCCGGCCGGCGACGCCGGGGATCGGCGAGCGCGTCCCGCTCCTCGAGTGGCCGGCCTGGATCAGGCGGTACGTGAAGGTCTGGCCGTGGGGAAACGCGACCTTCCATCCGCGCCGTCCGACGGGGACGATCGACGTTGCACCTTCGGATCGAAGGCATGCGTTCAACGCTCGCTCCGCCGGCGACACCTTCGCCCCGGCCCGGGTCGACGTGATGAAGCGCCGCACGCAGTGAGCGACACCGCCAGAATCACGCACGGCCAACTCGTCGCTCTCATGCCCAGCACGGTAGCGGCCGGGGCCGGGCCGAGAGCAGCGGCCGCTACTGCGGTTGCCGCAGGTCGGCCCGCGGTGGGTCGAGCGTTGCTGCGCCGCCGCGGCTCGGCGGGCGTGGGCGGCGTGGCTCACGAACGAAGTTGCCGGATGGTGGATTGTGTCCGCGCCCGGAACGGAGTGCGCGAAGAAGGCGGAAGGGGTTGCGCATCGGACTCGACCTTACGAGGCCGGGGCCGTGAGGGCTGCCTCGGCCGAGGCGATGAGCTGCTCTCGATCGATCTGGGCGTGGGCAAGGGCCCGGGGGACGGTGCCGTGCTCGGCGCGAAGGATGCCGATCAACACATCAGAAGTCTCGATGCGGTTGTCGCCACGCTTGCCGGTGGAGACAACCGCATGCTGGAGCGCCACCTTGCCGGACCGTCCCATCCGGAGGCGTGGCCCGTTGGATGCCCGGCGGGGCGGCAGCCCGTGGTCTGCAAGCTCAACGCCTGCCGCGGCGAGCGCGTCCCGGAACTGGCCGTCGAGCGCGTCGTGGAGTGCGTCGTGATCGAGTCCCGCGGTCGCGAGAACGCGGGCCGCCGTTGCATCCTCGTGGATCGTGAGTGCCAGCAACAGGTGTTCGGCCTCGATCGAGCGTGAGCCGTCGGCTCGGGCCTCCGTCTCTGCGCGCCGCACGATCGTGCGTGCGTCTGCCGCAAACCTACGCATTGCGCCTCCTCAAGGGCACCCCCGCCGCGGCGAGGCGCCGGGCGTGCTTCTTGTAGACCGCTTGCCGGGTTACGCCGAGCGCTTCGGCAATCTGCGGCCAACGCCAGCCGCTTCGCAGTGCCCGTTCCACCTGGGCGTCCTCAAGGCGATCGGCGAGTCGCCGCAGGGCGACGACGGCGGCCAGCCCGGTCGCAGGGTCATCGATTGTCGATACCTTCATCGCGGACATAGAGCAACCTTAGTTGACAACCAATCACTTGTCAACTCTGGTTGCTTGCGGTGCTTCACGTCTCGTCTGGCTCATGGCGTTGCGCCACATCCGCCAGACGGACGGCCCGTTGCCGAGCAGCCTGACCTCTTCGACGATCTCGAATCCGTGTCGCTGATAGAGCGTCAGGTTTCGTTCGTTGGACGACTCGAGATACGCCGGGGCATTCGCCTCGTCGGCGTTCGTCAGGACCTCGTCGAGCAGCGCGCCGCCCATTCCGCGGCCCTGCCGCGAGCCGCGCACGCCGAGGTACCCGAGATACCAATGCGGTTCGCTGGGATGCAGCTTCGAGAGCTGCGTCTGGGTGCGCACTGCTCGTATGACGCGACTCGGGCCGAACGATCCGAGGACCGCCCGGAACTGGCCGAGATCGAATTGCAGCTGCGAGCTCGTGGCGGGGTCGGACCAGAGTGCAGCGCCGACGTCTTCGTCGGCGAGATAGGCGGGCTTGCCCGATCGCAAGTACGAGGACGACATCGCGGTGAAGAACCTGAGCAGCCGCTGGTCGCGGCGCGGGCTCGCGGGAATCAGCCAGCGGAAGACCGGATCGTCGGCGAGTGCGTCCGCCAACGCGGCGCCGAGCACTCCGGCCTCGTGGGCGCGCGCCGGCCGGATCGCCATAGCGGGAGTCTCTCGACCGATGTCCGCGGTTTCGCGCGCGGGGCGGGCGTCGCCTGGTGCCGATGCCACCGCTACGCCGCGCCGATCACGGTGAGCGTCCGCGGCCGGGTCGAGAGCGCCTCGATGCCCGTCTCGGTCATCAGCAGCGACTCCATGTAGCTCGCGGTGAAGCCGGCATCGCGGTCGAAGAGCACGTTCTCGTAGTTCGTCAGGTAGCCCGGCTCCCACGTGAACTGCTCGAACGCGTCGTTGGCGAGATAGGTGTGGCCGACCCAGTTCGGCGGCATCGCGATCCCGAGCGCGTAGCCGCCCACCCACCACACCTGCTCGCGCGGGAAACGGGAGAACACGTACTTCTCGGCCACCCGCTGGGCGACGTCGAGCGGGTCTCCAGGGCGCACGGCGGCGCGCACGGCATCGACGCTCCCCGCCGTCACGTCGAGAATCGCCCGCGCCTCGGGATGGTCGCGGCCGATCGCAAACGTCCGGCAGACGTCGACGTGGTAGCGGTTGTAGACGCCGCAGGCATCGACGTACATCACGTCGCCCACCTCCACCGGCCGCCGCGACGGCGGCGCGTGCGTGCGGCACCACACGTCGGGCCCGGCCGAGACCATCGTGCGGATCGCCGCGGCCTCGCCGCCCTGATCGGCCATCACCGAGTCCAGCCGGGCCGAGATCTGCAGCTCGGTCATGCCCGGCCGCAGATGCTCGGCGAGGTCGGCGAAGGCAGCGTCGACGATCGCCGAGGCGCGGCGCACGCACTCGAGCTCGGCCGGCGACTTGACGAGCCGCACCCGGTCGACGACCCAGTCGCCCGAGACGATCCGCCCGCCCGCCTCCTCGAGCCGCCGCGCCAGAGCGTCGACGAGCGGCGCCCCCGGCGCCTGCGACCAGCGCTCGAGCCCGATCGCGCCCTCGAGCCACCCGCGCTCGGCGAAGGCGGCGGCGACGGTGTCGAGCACGTCCTCGTAGCGGTAGAACACCGCGTCGTCGCAGTGGGCGGTCTCGCGGACGAGCGTCTCGTGACGCTCGTAGTCGAGGAACACGAGCCCCTCGTCGCTCGCCGACACCACCACCCCGACGGGTGCGCGCGGCGGATACCAGATCGACTCGAACCCGGTCAGGTAGTAGAGGTTGGGCGGGCTGGTCACGAAGAGCACGTCCACGTCACGCTCACGCATCCGCTCGCGCACGCGCCGGGCGCGGTCGCGGTACTCCTCGGTCGTGAACGGCAGCCCCGCGTGCATCGGCCGATGGTATGCGAAGCCGATCCGCGCGTCGTACGCTGCGGGGATCGTGACGACAAGGGTGCTGATCGTGGATGACGACGGGCCGGTGCGGCGCACGCTCGCGCGCACGCTGGGCGCCGAGGGCTACGACACCGTGCTCGCGGCCGACGGCGGGACGGCCCTGGCCGAGATCGAGCGCGACCCGCCCGACGCGATCGTCCTCGACGCCGTCATGCCCGGCATGGACGGCCTGGCCGTCGCCCGGCGCCTGCGCGCGAAGGGCAGCCCCGTGCCGATCCTCATGCTGACCGCCCGCGACGGGATCGCCGACCGCGTCGCCGGGCTCGACGCCGGCGCCGACGACTACCTGGTGAAGCCGTTTGCGACCGAGGAGCTGCTGGCGCGAGTGCGCGCCCTCCTGCGCCGCGGCGTCGAGACGCCGCTGCTCACGTTCGCCGACATCTCGCTCGACGCCGCCACCCGCGTCGCCACGCGCGGCGGCGCCACGATCGAGCTCACCCAGCGCGAGGCGGCGCTGCTCGAGCTCCTGATGCGCCACCCCGGCAAGGTGCTCTCGCGCCGCGCCGCGCTGGGAGCGGTCTGGAGCGACGGCTCCGCGGCCACCGAGAACGTCGTCGACCGCTACGTCGCCTACCTGCGCAGGAAGCTCGGCGAGCCGGCCCTGATCCACACGGTGCGCGGCGCGGGCTTCGTGCTGCGGCGGTGAGCCCCCGCCTTCGGACCGGCGCCCCGCGCCTGCGCACGCGGGTGGTGAGCGCGGCGGCGATCTCGATCGTCATCGCCGTCGTCGTGCTGGGCGCCGCCGTCCAGGTGCTCCTCTCCCGGCACCTGCACGAGTCGCTTGACGCCACCCTGCGCGACCGCGCCTCGCAGGTGGCGCAGCTTGCGGCCACCGCGCCCGCGCTGCTCGAATCGCCCACGGTGCTGCAGGCCTCGGTCGAGGCCCGCCAGCTCGACGTCGAGGTGGTCGACGCCCACGCGCACAGGCTGGCCGGGGCGACGCTTCCGATCGGGCCGCTCGTCCGCCGGGTCATCCGCGGCGGCCGAAGCGGCTACGGCGACACCAGCTTCGCCGGCCACAACACGCGCATCTATGTGGCCCCGCTCGCGACCCTCGGCGGACCCGCATCGGGTGGCGCCGTGATCGTCGCGTCGAGCACCGAGGAGGTCGACTCGACGCTGCGGGAGTCGCGCACGCTCATCATCGCCTCGGCCCTGGCCGCCGCCCTGCTCGTCGTGCCGTTCGCCTTCGTGCTCACCGGCCGGGCGCTGCGGCCGCTGCAGGCGCTCGCCGCCGGCGCCGAGGTCATCGAGCGCCGCGGCGACCCGTCGCTGCGCCTGCCCGAGCCGGGCGGAGCGAGCCGCGCGCCGGACGAGGTGGCGCGGCTCGCCGACACCCTGAACCGGATGCTGGCCGCGCTCGAGCGCTCGCGCGAGGGCGAGCGCCGGTTCGTCGCCGACGCGAGCCACGAGCTGCGAAATCCGCTCGCCGCGCTGCGTGGCAACGCGGAGTACCTCGCCCGCCACGGCGGCGACGACGGCGCGCTGCGCGACCTGCAGGAGGACGCCGAGCGGCTGAGCCGGCTCGTCGACGACCTGCTCCAGCTGGCCCGGGAGGACGCGGCCGAGCTGCCGCAGGCGCCGGTGCGGCTCGACGAGCTCGCGCGGCGTGCGGCCGGTGGGCGCGTCACCGCCGCGGTCGAGGATCCCGGCCTCGTGCGCGGCGACGAGCCGGCGCTCGAGCGGGCGCTCGCAAACCTGGTCGAAAACGCGCTTGCGCACGGCCCCGAGGGCGGGCCGGTGACGATCGAGGTCCGCCGCGGCGGCGAGGAGGTGCGGCTCGAGGTGTCGGACACCGGCGCCGGCATCCCGGCCGAGCTTGTGGACGCGGCCACGACCCGGTTCTGGCGCGGCGAGGAGGCGCGCGCCCAGCCGGGATCGGGCCTCGGACTCGCGTTGGTGCGGGCGACCGCCGAGCGTCACGGCGGCCGGCTCGAGATCGCCGGTGCCCGGTTCGCTCTCGTCCTGCCCGCTCTCAGACGGCTTTCAGGCGATGCCGGTAAAACTCGGACAGACTCATCCGAAGGGGATGCACCATGAACTTCCTGCGCCGAGCCTCCACCCGGCAGCTCATCATCGCAATTGTGGCCGTGATCGTGATCGCGGCCGGAAGCGCCGTCGCATTCGCGGGCGGCGGCGGGCCGAAGCCGCCGCACCGCTCGCTGGCCGCGGCCCTGCACGACGCCGCGCTCGCAAAGCCCGTCCAGGGCGTGACCGCGCGCGTGCAGTTCTCCGACCACCTGATCCCGTCGGCGTCGCTCGGCTCGAGCTCGCCCCTGATCACCGGCGCCACCGGGCGCATCTGGGCAGGCGACGGCAAGGTGCGGCTCGAGCTGCAGTCCTCGGCCGGCGACACCGAGATCGGCTTCGACGGCTCGCGGATCACCGTCTACGACGTTGCGTCGGGCACGGCCTACACGCTGCCGGTCGCGCGGCACAGCCACCAGCAGGCGAGCGACCATCCTCACGCCGTCCCGACCGTCACGCAGATCCAGAAGGCGCTCGCGAAGCTCGCACAGCACGTCGACCTTTCCGGTGCGATCCCGGGCGACATCGCCGGGCAGCCGAGCTACAGCGTGCGCATCTCGCCGCAGCACAGCGGCGGCCTGCTCGGGTCCGTGCAGCTGGCCTGGGATGCGACCCACGGCGTGCCGCTTCGGATTGCCGTCTACAGCCGTACCGACTCGGCGCCGGTGCTCTCGCTCACGGTGACCGACATCAGCTTCGGCACGGTGCCCGCGTCCGACCTGGCCGTGTCGCCGCCCGCCGGGACGAAGATCGTCCGGGTACACCTGCCCTCCCACCCCAAGCAGTCGGCGTCAGCTCGAAAGACGCACCAGCCCGAGATCGCCGGCGTGTCGGCCGTGGCCGCAGCGCTGCCCTTCCGGCTGAGCGCACCGGCGAGCGTCGTCGGGCTGCCACGCAAGTCCGTTCGCCTGGTCGACTGGGCCGGGACGAAGGCGGCGCTGGCCGTCTACGGCCAGGGTCTGGGCGCGCTGGTCGTGCTCGAGCAGCCGGCGACGAGCTCGGCCAAGAGCTCGCCGCTCGCGGCGCTGCCCACCGTCTCGATCCGCGGCGCATCCGGCCACGAGCTCGACACGGCCCTGGGCACCCTGATCCAGTTCGACCGCGCCGGTGTGCGCTACACCGTCATCGGATCGCTGCCGCAGGCGGCGGCCGAGGCGGCGGCGAGCGCGATCGGCTGACGTGGCGGCAGAGTCCCCCTCGCCCGCGCGCCCCGTCGAGGCGCGCGGGCTCGTCAAGCGCTACGGCGACCTCGTCGCCGTCAGCAGCGTCGACCTGACGGTCGAGCGCGGCGACGTCTACGGATACCTCGGCCCCAACGGCGCCGGCAAGACCACGTCGCTGCGGATGCTGCTCGGGCTGATCCGCCCGAGCGGGGGCACGGCCCTGCTCTTCGGCCGCGACCCGGTGCTGCTGGGCAGGCGGGCGCTCGAGAGCGTCGGCGGGTTCGTGGAGGCGCCGCAGTTCTACCCCTACCTCACCGGCCGCAAGAACCTCGAGCTGTGCGCGGCATACGACGGCGGCGATGCGAAGGGGCGGGTCGGCGAGATGCTCGCGACCGTCGACCTGGCCGATCGCGGCGGCGACCGCGTCGGCACCTACTCGCACGGGATGAAACAGCGGCTCGGCATCGCCGCGGCGCTCCTGCGCCAGCCGCAGCTGCTGCTGCTCGACGAGCCGACGACCGGCCTTGACCCGGCGGGGATGCGCGACATGAAGGTGCTCGTGCGCCGGCTCTCGTCCGAGGGGATCACGGTGATGCTCTCGAGCCACCAGATGGCCGACGTCGAGGAGCTGTGCAACCGCGTGGCGATCATCAACCGCGGCCGCATCCTCTACGAGGGCGCCGTCGGCGAGCTGAAGCGATCGCTCGGAACGTGGTACCGGCTCCGCGCGTCCGACCTCGAGGCGGCGCGCCGGATCGCGGCCGGCTTCGACCTCGGCGAGATCGCCCTCGAGGGCCCGGAGCTGCGGTTCACCGGCGCGGAGGCGGTCGTCGAGCGGTTCATGATCGCCCTGGGGCAGGGCGGCGTCGGCGTGCGGGCGCTCGTGCCACAGCAGGCGACGCTCGAGCAGGTGTTCTTCGAGCTCACCGAGTCCGACGGCGCCGCCCCCGCCACCGAGCAGGCGCCGCGGCTGGAGCCGGTGGGCTGATGCCGACGTTTCTGACCGCCTACCGGTGGGAGCTGCGCAAGCTCGTCTCGCAGAAGCGAACATATCTCGGGCTCGGTGCGACGATGGCGGTGCCGCTGATCTTCGTGACCGCCCTGTCGCTCCAGAGCGGCTCGCCGAACGACGTCGCCTTCGGCAAGTACGTCCGCGAGTCGGGCCTGGCGATCCCGCTCGTCCTCCTGCTGTTCGCCTCGGTGTGGCTCTTCCCGCTCGTGACCGCCCTCGTCGCGGGCGACATCATCGCCTCCGAGCATCACAACGGCACGCTGAAGACGATCTTCACCCGCTCCCTCGACCGCGGCCAGATCTTCGTCGGCAAGCTGCTCGCAGCGTCGACCTACGCGCTGCTCGCGCTCGTCCTGATGGGCACCGTCGCGCTCGTGGCGGGCATCGGAAAGTCGGGTTTCAACGGGCTGATCAGCCTGTCGGGCACGCACGTGTCGGCCGGCCGCGGCCTGCTGCTCGTGCTCGCGAGCTTCGCCGTCTACCTGATGCCGACGGTCGCCGTGGTGTGCATCGGTCTCTTCCTCTCGGCGGTCACGCGCAACAGCGCCGCGGCCGTCGTCGGGACGCTGATGGCGGCGCTCTTGATGCAGCTGATCGGCATCCTGCCCGGCCTCGGCGGGCTCGAGCCGTACCTGCTGACGACGCAGTTCCAGGCCTGGCAGGGGTTCTTCCAGGTGCCGACCGACTGGGTGCCGATCGGCCGCGCCGCGTGGGTGTGTCTGGTCTACGCCGTGCCGATGGGCGTCGGCGCATACCTGATCTTCCTGCGCCGCGACGTCGCCGGCGGCTGACGACCTGATACGGTCCCTGCAGGGGTAGAGGGTCACGACCACCGCCTTGCGGGTCCAGGGGACGGAGGCCTGGGGCACACCCAAGGAGGGACAATGACAAGACGGACACGACTGATCGCGCTCGCGATCGGGCTCGCCGGGCTGCTCGTGCCCGCGGTCGCCTTTGCGGCCGTCGAGCACCTCAGCAGCAAGGGATACCCGGAGGGATATCTCTCGATCAACCCGAGGACGTGCAAGTTCGTCCACCGCGAGATCGACCAGCCGCTCGGGCCGACGTGGAAGAACCTGCGGAAGGCCTTCGTCTGGGAGGACGCCCGCCACGACGCGAAGCTGTCGTGCCTCACACGGCGGGTGAACGGCGAGGCAGGCGGCGTCGCCGGCGCGGTGGCCGGCTACGCGCAGGTCAAGAAGACGGGCACCGGGCACACGGTGACGGTGACGTGCCCGAAGGGCGACATCGTCCTCGGCGGCGGGAACCTGGCCGGCGAGATCGCGGGCTCGTACCCGTCCAGCGACACCAGCTGGACGATCGTCCGTGCCCACGACAACCACCTCGCGTCGATCACGGCGGTCGCCACCTGCGCCGCAGGGCCGCCGGACTGACCGCTAGCGGTTGACGCCGGACATGTCGGCGTAGCGCTCGCCGTGGGCGACGCCGGTCTCCTCGAGGCCGTGCAGGTCGTCCGCGGTGAGCGCCACGTCGAGCGCGGCGACGTTCTGCTCCAGGTAGCGGCGGCGCTTCGTCCCCGGGATCGGCACGACGTCCTGCCCCTGGGCGTGCACCCACGCGAGCGCCACCTGGGCCGGCGTGGCGTCATGGGCCGTCGCGATCGCCTCGATCCGCTCGACGATGGCCAGGTTCGCGTCGAGATTGTCGCCCTGGAAGCGCGGCTGGCCGCGGCGGAAGTCATCGTGCTCGAGGTCGTCGAGCGAGCGGAACGAGCCGGTGAGGAAGCCGCGGCCGAGCGGGCTGTAGGGCACAAAGCCGATCCCAAGCTCCCGCAGGGTTGGCAGGATCTCGGCCTCCGGGTCGCGGGCGAAGAGGGAATACTCGGTCTGGAGCGCCGAGATCGGGTGCACCGCATGGGCGCGCCGGATCGTCTCGGGCGCGGCCTCCGATAGGCCGAGGTAGCGCACCTTGCCGGCCGCGACGAGCTCGGCCATCGCCCCAACGGTCTCCTCGATCGGCACCTTCGGGTCGACGCGGTGCTGGTAGTAGAGGTCGATATGGTCGATCCCGAGCCGGGCGAGCGAGTCGTCGCAGCGGGCCTTGACGTAGTCCGGGTGGCCGCTCACGCCACGCACGGACGGGTCGGCCGGGTCGCGGACGATCCCGAACTTCGTGGCGAGCACCACCCGGTCGCGGCGATCGGCGATCGCGCGCCCGACGAGGCGCTCGTTCGTGTGCGGACCGTAGATGTCGGCGGTATCGAGCAGGGTCACGCCGAGCTCGAGCGCGCGGTGGATCGTCGCGATCGATTCGTCGTCGTCGCGCGCTCCGTAGAACTCGGACATCCCCATGCAGCCCAGGCCCTGTCTGGATACGACCAGACCCTGGCTTCCCAGCGAGACGTGCTCCATCGCGTGCATCCTTTCCCCGTGAGCGGCGAAGGGTAGTCATGGAACCGCAGGCGGGCGGCGGGCGTCTACGGTGATGAGATGCACCGCCGCGTGCTGGCCGCACCCGCCCTCGCTCTTGCCTGCGTCGCGCTCTCGGGCTGCGCGCTCGGCTCGACGGGGACAGTGACCACGGCGGCCCACGCGCGACCCCGGCACTGGATCAGGATCGACCGCGGCAGCGGCCGCTCCTACCCTCTCGGCGCACTCGCCATCCCGCTCACCGTCGTCTGCTGGGGCGGCATCAAGCAGGTGATCCGCACCCCGCTGCACCGCGGGAAGACCGCATTCTTCGGCGACTCCTTCGGCGGCGACAGCCGGTCGCTGCGGTTGGCCATAGGGACGCGCGGCGGCGTGCGCGCGACATGCGGCTGACCCCGGGGGCGGTGCGGCGGGGAATGCTATCTGCGACTGGTCCAGCCCGGAGCGGCGTTGTACTCGGCGACGCCGTCCGGCCTGCGCTCCTGATCGGCGCGCCGGCCGGCGTCGGGGGCTGGTGGGGCGAGGGGTGGGCGAGGCTGTTGGGAGATGCCACTTGTCGTGTGCGACATGTGTCGTTTGCAGTTCCCCGACACTCTCGCCACACACCGTGACCCCCACGCGACACCTTCTCCTCCACACTGTGAAGCGTGCCCTGGTCGTCGCCACCCACGCTCTACAAGGCTCGCAACGTGCCGCAGAAGCGGCCGGTGTGTGCGATATGCGTGGATCGGACGCGGGGGCGGACGGAGCAGGTGCGGCTGACGCATCGCGTGAGCGTGTGGTTGTGCCCGGATCACGCGAGCGCGGCGTTTCAGACAAGGCGCGGAGGGCGCGACTTCGTGCGCACGCTGATGGGCGTGTGGCGGGCGAACGACTGCCTCACTGCCGCCCGCAACCGTGCGCTGGACGCCCACCTCGACCGCCTCGCCGGGCCGCCGCCGGCGCGGCCGCGGCCGGGCAGCTACTCGTGGCCGGAGCTGCGCCGGTTCATCGAGGCCCGATACGCGGTGGGCGTGACCCCGGCAGAGGTCACGCCCACCGTCCATACCCGCTTCGCCACCTGCCCGGCGCATCCGCCGAGCCGGCGGACGATCCAGCGCTGGCACGCACAGCAGCGCTGGATCGCCGTCCCGCCCTAGCTACGCCGCCGGCCGGATGTTCTGGTTGACGCGGAACGTGTTGGCGGGGTCGTACGCCTTCTTGATCAGGGCGAGCCGGTCGTAGTTGCCCTGGTAGGTCGCGCGCACGCGCTCCTGGCCCTCGTCCATCATGAAGTTGACGTAGGCGCCGCCCGCCGAGTGGGGGTGGGTGGCCTCCCAGTAGTCCTTCGTCCACGACGTGATCAGCCCGGCGTTGGCGGGGTCGGGGTCGACGCCCACGATCACCTCGGCCCACTTCACATCGCGGTAGCTGAACGGGGTGTCGCCGGCGGCCACGTCCTGCACGGCGCCGTCGATCGGGTAGAGGTGCATGGTCGAGTGGCCGGTCGGCGTCTTCTTCCCCCACTCGACGTGCGTGTCGACCGCGGCATCGGAGAGCTCGCGGACGAAGTCGGCCCGCCAGTACCACTGCAGCCCGGCCGGATAGAGGCCGTCGAACGCGCCCTGGATGGCCGGGAACGGCAGCGGCCCCGCGCCGTGCATGAGCGGTGTGCCGACGGCGAGCATCGGCGCCATCGCCTTCGCCGCCGCCTCCTCCGACCCGAGGTGGCACCAGACGATGCCGCACACCTGCCGGCCGTGCAGCTCCTCGGGGAAGGGCGGTGCCGGCGGCACGAACCCGAACAGGAAGAACCCGTTCGTGTCGCGATCGGCGGCGGGGATGAACTCGCGGTATGCGCGCAGCACCTCGCCGGACTGCTCGATTGGCCAGAACGTCGGCCCGGCGATGACGGTGCTCACCGGGTGCAGCCGGAACGTGAACGCCATGACGACGCCGAAGTTGCCGCCGCCGCCGCGCACCGCCCAGAACAGGTCCGGGTTCTCGTTCGCGCTCGCCCGCGCGCGCGATCCGTCCGCGAGCACGACCTCGGCCTCGAGCAGGTTGTCGATGGTGAGCCCGTGGCGGCGGGCGAGGTAGCCGATGCCGCCGCCGAGCGTCAGCCCGCCGACGCCGGTGGTGCCGATGATGCCGCTCGGCGTCGCCATGCCGACCGCGTGGGTGGCCTTGTCGACCTCAGCCCAGGTCGCGCCGCCCTCGACCCGAACCGTGCGGGCGTCGGAGTCGACGGTGATGCCGCGCATCAGGCCGAGGTCGACGACCACGCCGTCGTCGACCGTGCCGAGGCCGCCGCCGTTGTGGCCGGCGCCTCGCACCGCGAGCACGGTGTCGTGGTGGCGCGCGAAGGCGATCGCCGCCGCCACGTCGTCGGGCGACGCGCAGCGGGCGATCAGCGCCGGCCGCCGGTCGATCATCGCGTTGTGCACCTGGCGCACGCTCTCGTAGCGCGCGTCGCCCGGGCCGACCAGCTCGCCCGCGAAGGCTGCGAGCTCGCGTTCGGCGGTGTCTGCCAGTGTTGCTGTTCCTGCCATGTCATTCCTCCGAGATGGGGTGTGCGGGGCTTGCCCGAGCACCGTACGACCGCGCGGGACTCTCGGCATGACCCGGATTGACCCACACTCGACGGACCCCGCCGGGCCGTGGGATGATCAGATCTGACTATGGCGACGCTCGACCCCGCAGCCGAGCTTCCCGGCGCCCTGCGGCTCACGCCGTCGTTCCCGTTCGTCGGGCGCCCGCGCGAGCTGGCCCTGCTCGGCTCGCTCATGCCCCGCGCCGGTGGCGAGGGCCGCCGCGTCGCGCTCGTCGGTGGCGAGGCGGGCTCGGGCAAGAGCCGCCTCGTGCGCGAGTTCGCCCACCGGGCGGCGGCCGAGGGCGTGCTCGTGCTCTACGGCGCATGCGACGCGGTGGTGCGCATCCCGTATCAGCCGATCTCCGAGGCGCTCGACCACCTCGTGCGGATCTCCGACCCCGACACGCTGCGACGCGACGTTGGCCCGGGCGGCGGGGAGCTGCGTCGCCTCATCCCGGACCTGACGGCGCGCATCGGCGCGCTCCCCGAGCCCGTCTCGGCCGACCAGGACACCGAGCGGCATCGCCTCCACCAGGCCGTTGCCGAGCTCCTCGTGATGACGTCACGACGGCGGCCGATGCTCCTGATCCTCGAGGATGCCCACTGGTCGGACACGCCGACGCTGCTGCTCCTGCGCCACCTCTCCCGTGCCGCCGCGGACGCGCGCATGCTGCTCGTCGCGACGTTCCGCGACCTCGAGGCGGACATGCCGGCAGAGCTGTCGGCGGCCCTGATCGACCTGCGCCGCACCGAGGGCGTCGTCCCGCTGCGGGTGTCGGGGCTCTCGACCGCCGAGATCGGCGAGCTCGTCGGCCGCGCCGCAGGGGGCGACCTCGGCGCCGACCTGCCGCCGCTCGCGGCGGCGATCCACGGGCTCACCCAGGGCAACGCCTTCCTCGTGATCGAGCTCTGGCGCGCGCTGGTCGAGACGGGTGCGCTGGTCGTCGCCGACGGCCACGCCCGGCTCACCCGCACCCCGGCCGAGCTCGGGAGCCCCGACGCTGTCCGCGAGGTGGTGAGCCAGCGGCTCGCGCGGCTCGACGACGCGACCACGTCGGTGCTCGAGCTGGCGGCCGTGGTCGGCCCCGAGTTCGACCTGGCGGTGCTCGCCCGCGGGGTCGGCATCGACGAGGCGGCGCTGCTCGGAGCGGTCGACCGGGCGCACCGAAGCGGCATGGTCGTCGCCGTGCCCGAGCGCCCGCTCGACTACCGCTTCGCCCATGAGCTCGTCCGGCGCGCGCTCTACGACCGGCTCACCACCCCGCGCCGGGCCGAGCTGCATCTGTGCGCGGGCGAGGCGCTCGAGGCGATCTCGCCGCAGCCGTCGGCCCGCCGGCTGGCCGACCTGGCCCGCCACTTCACGGCGGCTGCGGCGCTCGGCGGAACCGAGCGCGCCATCGGCTACAACGTGCGGGCGGCCTCGGCCGCCACCGCGGCGCTCGCCTTCGACGAGGCCGTCGCCGCCCTGCGGACGGCGCTCGGCCTGGGCGTGCCCGACACGGCCGAGCGCGCCGAGATCGAGCTCGCGCTCGGCTCCGCGTGCTATCGCGGCGGCCGCGGCACCGAGGCCCTCGCCGCCTACCGCGCGGCGGCCGAGATCGCGCGCGATATCGGCGACGGCGAGCTGTTCGCGCGGGCTGCCGTCGGCTACGAGAACTCCTGCTGGCGGATGGCCGCCATCGAGGCCGGCGCGCTCGAGCTGCTCACGGAGGCGTCGACGCGGCTCGACGAACGCGACTCCGATCTGCGGGTGATGGTCCTGAGCGGCCTCGCCCGGGCGTGCGCGTTCGTCGGCCGGCACGAGCGCAGCGGGGAGCTGCGGCGCGCGGCGATCGCGATGGCTCGGCGCCTCGACGATCGCCCGGCGCTCGCGACGGTGCTGATGCGGGCCTACTGGGCGAAGGGCAACACGCCGCTCGATGAGATCCTCACCATGCTGACGGAGTCGCGCGATCTTGCGGGCGAGCTCGGCGACAGCGAGCTGCAGGCCGAGGCGATGGAGTGGCGGATCGCGGCGCTGATCGCCCTCGGCGACCTCGAGGCGGCACGCGCCGAGCTCGCGGTCGTGTACGAGATGGCAAGCCGGGTGGGGCAGCCGTTCATCATCCACGTCGCCGAGCACTACCGCTCGACGATCGCGCTCTGCGACGGCCGGCTGGCCGAGGCCGAAGCGACGGCCGAGCGATCGTTCGAATGGGGCCGGCTGCTGACGGGCCGCGACCCCTCCGGCTCCTACGGCATCCAGATGTTCGGGATCCGCCGCGAGCAGGGCCGGCTGGTCGAGCTCGCCCCGGTGGTGCGCGTGCTGGCCGGCGACGATCGCGCGGGCGGGGCGTGGACGCCGGGCCTCGCCGCCATGCTGGCCGAGCTCGGGATGCACGACGACGCCCGCCGCGAGCTCGGCCGGATGCGGCGGCGCGGCCTCGACGAGCTGCGAGCGGGACTGTGGCTCGCGTCGCTCACCTACCTGACCGACGCCGCGGCGCTCGTGGGCGACGAGCGGATGGCCGCCGCGCTCTACACCGAGCTCACTCCCTACGCAGGCGGCATCGTGACGATCGGCCACGGCGTCGCCTGCTACGGGGCCGCCGACCGCTACCTGGGCATGTGCGCGGCCGTCTCGGGCGAGCTCGACCTCGCCCGGGCGCATCTCGAGGCGGCGCTCGAGATCGACGAGGCGATGGGCGCGTGGACGTGGCTCGCCCACACCCGCCACCACCTCGGCAAGCTGCTGATCGCGGGAGCCCCTGATGATCGCACGCGGGGCCGCGCGCTCCTGCGGGATGCGGGCTCGCTGGCCGAGCGGATCGGCATGCCGGCGCTCGTCGGGCGCATCCGCGCGCTCGGGGGGATGCCCGCCCACACGCCTCTGCCGGACGGGCTCTCGCCGCGCGAGATCCAGATTCTGCGGCTCGTCGCGGAGGGCCTGTCCAACCGTGAGATCGGGGCGGCGCTCGTCGTCAGCGAGCACACGGCGGCCAACCACGTCCGCAGCATCCTGCGCAAGACGGGGTGCGCGAACCGCACCGAGGCGGCGACCTACGCCCACCGGCGCGGGCTCGCACACGCGCCTGGACGGGAGTAGCATCCCGCCATGCCGCTGTTTCTGATCGAACGCAGCTTCGCCGAGCAGCTCGACCTGACCGACGACGATGTGCGCCTCATCGAGGACGTGAACGCCGACGAGGGCGTGAAGTGGCTCTTCTCGTTCCTGTCCGCGGACAGGCGCCGCTCCTACTGCCTCTACGAGGCGCCGTCGGCGGAGGAGATCATGGTCGCCGCCAGGCGGGCGAACGTGCCCGTGGACGAGATCGTCGAGGTCGACCGGTTCGTGCCCGACGTGGCCCGCTCCTAGTCACGGCGCGCCCTCCGGACGCTGAACGGAGGCTGCGACGTACGGAAAGGATGCGGTGGACGTCTGCTCTCGCGGCGACGACCGTGGCGCTCGCGGCCACGGCGTGTCTCGGCGGGACATCGGCGGCGCCGCCGGGGAGCGCATTGCGGAGACTGGGCACCGCGCCGCCCACGGTGCCGCACTTCGCGTTCGCGCGCCGTCCCGGCTGGCACACCGCGACCACCGGGATCGGCGTGACCGCCCCGCAGGCACCGACGGCGTGGGCAACGACGCTACCCGCCCGCGGCGCCTCCACCGTGGATCCGTGGACGACCCTGATCCCACGTCTGCGCGCCCATCCCAGCCGGATCGCAGTCGTCGCAATCGTCTACGGACGCGCCCGCGCGGCCTCGCACCGGCTGCGCGACGAGTTTCCCTACCGGCGCTTGCCGCTGCGACTGAGTGAGGCTGCCGTGCAGCACCGGTGGGAAGGGATGCCCGGTCGGCGCATCGTGCAACTCCTCCTCGATGCCCGCGTGCGCGGGTACGACGTCCAGCTGGACGCGTACTTCGGAACGCAGCACCCCTCGCGCGCGCAGATCGCGACCGCGCAGCGCGAGGTTGACGGCCTCAACTTGCCGCCGCCCAGGGGCCAGTAGCGCCAACGGGCCTGACGAGCATCGCTCGGTGCCTGGATCGTCGCGCCCAGCCGCCGCCTCCGGCGATGATGCGCCGATGACCGGCGCATGGGACGAGCGGGCCGAGGCCTACCGCACGAGCGCGACGCACCGTGAGGGCGACGATCTGGATGCGCTCGTCGAGTGGTGCGAGCCGGGCGCCGGAGTGCAGGCCCTGGACGTCGCCACCGGCGGCGGGCACGTGGGCAGGCGCCTGGCCGAAGCCGGCTGCCGGGTGACGACGTGCGACGCGGCGGCCGGGATGCGGCCGGATGTCGTCTGCCCGGCCGAGGCGCTCGCGTTCGAGGATGCGAGCTTCGACGTGGTCGCCTGCCGCATCGCGGCGCACCACTTCGCGGACGTCGCCGCGGCGGTGCGGGAGATGGCGCGGGTGACCCGGCGGCTGGTCGTCGTCGAGGACACCCTCTACGCCGGCGAGCGGGTCGAGGAGGCCGAGCGGCTGCGCGACCCCACGCACGTGCGCTCCTCCTCCGAGGAGGAATGGCACGGGTATCTCACGAGCGCCGGGCTCACCGTCGATCGCGTCGCCCTGCACCCCAAGCGGCATCCGATCGAGCCCTGGCTCGCGCGGGTGGGCTGCACGGGCGACACGGCGCAGCGGGTGCGAACGCTGCTCGCCGACCGCATGGCGCCCGGCGAGCCGGTCTTCATCGACACGAAGATCCTGCTCCGAGGGGTCAAGCCCCCCGGCTAAGCAGTGCGCTCGAGCAGCGCCCGGATCGCCGCCTTGGCGTCGGCGACGATCGGCGGGCCGTGGTCGAGACAGAGCACCTCGAAGCGGAGGTCGAGCAGGCGCTCGACGCTGCGACGCGTCGCCGCGGGGTCGGCGTGGTACTCGAGCGGGATGAAGTCGAGCTCCGCGCCGGGCCGCCGGCCGAGCAGGTCGGAGCACAGGAGCACGCCGCCGTCGCGCTCGAGCAGGAAGCAGTAGTGCACCTCCTCGGGGCCGGGAGTGTGCACCGCCACGAGGCCGCCGGGCAGGCGCTCGCCTTCGCGGTAGCGGCGATCCGGCTCGCCGTCCATCGGCACCGTGCCCTCCGGCGCCCACACCTCGGCGCCGAACTCGCGCTGATAGCGCCAGGCGGAGCGCTGGTGGCACTTGGCGGTCAGGCACACCGCGGTCGGCCGCGGAAGCGCCGCCATCGCATCGGCCGCCAGGTGCACGGGGTCGACGAGCACGACGTCGCCGCCCGTCGCGACGGCCTGCGAGCTCGACGTCGCGCCGCCGATCGATGCGTTTCCGATCCGCCAGTGCCAGACGCCCTCGATCACCGGCTCGCAGGCGTCCGCGATCTCTCGAGGCTCGGTCATCGGTACCCCTCTCGCTCGTGACGAACGTGACCGAGGCCACAATCCGATTCGAAGCCGGGATGGTATCCCCACCCGTCAACCGGCGCCCTCCGCGCCGGCCGAACCCGAGGAGGGGGTATCGTCATGCACCGCTCGAGATGGCAGCAACGCCATCGGCTCGCGACTGCCGCGGCGCTTGCACTCGTGGCCGCCCTCGCCGTCCCCGCGGCGGCCCTGGCGCACAACGGATACCGGCAGACCAACCTGGTATCCGATCAGCCCGGGATGGCCCAGATCACCGATCCGAACCTGGTCAACCCGTGGGGCCTCGCGGCCGGCCCCGCCACCCCGCTGTGGGTGGCCGACAACGGCACCGGCGTCGCCAGCATCTACCCGGGAGCCGCCGGCGGGATGCCGATCTCGATCGCGCCGCTCGTCGTCACAATCCCAGCCGGCGACCCGACGGGTCAGGTGTTCAATCCGACGATGGGATTCACGCAGGACGTGATGGGCACGGCGACGCCGTCGCTCTTCATCTTCGACTCCGAGGCAGGCACGATCACCGCCTGGGCGCCGGGGACGACAGCCGCGGCGACCGAGTGGACCACACCCGGCGCCATCTTCAAGGGGCTCGCCCTGGCGCGGGTGCACGGTCGCGGCCCGATGCTGTTTGCGGCGGACTTCGGCAACAACGCCGTGGACGTGTTCAACAACAGGTTCCACCCGGTGAACACGCACGGCGGCTTCACCGACCAGCATATGCCGAGCGGATTCGCGCCGTTCGGGATCCAGGCGATCGGCGGCGAGCTCTACGTCACCTACGCGAAGCAGGGGACGCCGCCGGACGAGGTCGACGCGCCGCACCTGGGCTACGTCGACGTCTACTCGACCGACGGTCACCTGATCCGCCGGCTGGTCAGCCGGGGTGCCCTGAACGCGCCGTGGGGCCTCGCGCAGGCACCGCGCCACTTCGGCCAGTTCAGCGGCGCGCTCCTCGTCGGCAACTTCGGCGACGGGCGCATCCACGCCTATGACATCCACACCGGTCACATGCTGGGGACGCTGCGCCGGCCGCACGGCGGGCCGGTCGCGATCGACGGCCTTTGGGGCCTGCGCTTCGGCAACGGCATCACCGGTGCCCGAAACGCGCTGCTCTTCAGCGCCGGCTCCGACGACGAGGCCCACGGCCTCCTCGGCGAGCTGCGGCACGCGCGCTAAGCACGGATGGGGCGGGTCGCCTGCGCCTCGGCGCGGGCGGCCCGCCCCGCGAGCATCCGGCGGCAGTACCTAGTGGCGGGTGGGCTCGAGCAGAGGCCCGGCGGCGCGGCGAAAGGCGTTCAGCGCCGCGGGGACATCTCCGGGGGCGCCGGTGAGGTGGTAGACGGCGACGTCGATCACGAGCGCGGCGTCGTCGCAGTGCGCCCCGATCTCGGTGGCGGCGTCATAGCCGAAGACGCGCGCGCCGACGTCGAGCGCCGAGATGCACTCCCCATAGGCCTCCGGGGCCAGTGCGCCGGCCGGATCGGTGAGATCGACCGCGGCGCACAGCGAGCCGGAGCACGGGACGTGCCGGCGGGCGGTGCGCAGCGCGGCGACCGCCGTCGCGGTGTGGGGCGTCGGGCTCACCGACAGCTGGAGGTCTGCGCTCACCACTCAACCGTACGGGCAAACGCCGCCGGGCTCAACCACCCGAACGCCGGAAGTTCTGGAAGATGCTGTCAGCCTGCGGCCTGGCTGCGAAGCCCGGCCGAGAAGGCGGACACCATCCACCGGTAGCTGGCGGCGACGTCGAGGTCGATCCCGAAGCCGCCGACGCGCTCGAGCTCCACGAACCCGTGCATCGCACTTCGCAGCGCGCGGGCGGCGTGGATCGCCGAGGCGTCGCGCAGCCCGTAGCCTGCGAGCACCGCGAAGACCGGAGCCAGCAGGCGCTCGCCCGCGGCGGCGAGCTCGGAGTCGCCGGCCTCCGGCGCCCGCTGGAGCGCGCGATAGACGCCCGGCCGGCGGCCGGCGTAGTCGCGGTAGGCCTCCGCGAGCGCCGCAAGCGCGTCGTCGCCGGCCCGGCCGACCGCGGCGTCGCGGATCGTCTCGCCGAGCTCCGCGAGACCCTGGAGCGCGAGCGAACGGCGCAGCCCCGGCAGCCCATCGACGTGGTTATAGAGCGATGGCGGCCGCACGCCGAGCTCGGCCGCCACGGCCCCGAGCGTCAGCGCGTCGAACCCCTCGCGATCGGCCAGACGGCCGGCGGTCTCGGTGACCACGGCGCGGGAGAGGCCGCGCCGCGCCATCAGGCGGCGCTCCGGCCGGCGCCGACCCGGGCCAGCGCCCGCGCGATCGCCTCGGCCGGGTCGAGCACGACGCGGCCGTGGCCCGGGGCGAGCGCGGCGGGCTCGAGGCCGGCCAGCATCGCAGCCGTACGGTTGGCCGTCGGGCGATCCCAGGTCGCCATGCCGACGAGCGGGAAGCGCGGGTTCGTGCGCCCGCTGGTCGAGACGCCGCCCAGGGTCGAGAAGGAGTCGCCGGCGATGAGGGTGGCGTCGCGCTCGTCGAGCAGCGCGATGTGCCCCGGAGTGTGGCCGGGGGCGGCGACGACGCGCAGCGAGCCGATCCGGTCGCTGTCGGCGAGCAGCCGCGTCGGCCGGGTCGCCACGGTGGGCCAGCCGCCGCGCAGCTTCGAGTCGGGCTCGTCGGCGTCGAGCCCGTGGTCGCCGGCCAGCAGGCGCGCCTCGCGCGCCGAGATCGCGACCTCGACGCCGGGCAGCCGCTCGGCGAGCGCGTCGAGCGAGCCCGCGTGATCGACGTGGGCGTGGGTCAGGACGATCCGGGCGATCGGCCGCCCGATCGCCTTGGCCGCCGCGAGAATGCCGGGGGCGCTGCCGCCGAGCATCGTGTCGACCAGGGTCAGGCCGTCGTCCTCGGCGACGAGATAGGCGTTGACGAAGCCGAGGCGGGTCAGGCGGGTCAGATGAGGTCGTTCGGTGCGTGTGCGCATGTGAGGCTCTCCCTGGATACTACTGCGAATAGTTTTTATACTAACCTCATTAGCCTCACAGCGCAACTCCTCCGGAGACTCCCCAATTCGGGGGAGGCCGAATACGCGAATCTGTGGGCGGACCGCGACGACGGCCGGTCGATAGAGGCCGGAGCATGGCGGCCCCCCTCGAAGTAGCCCTCGCCCTGATCGCGGTGGGAGTGATGTACTCACTCCTGCTCTGGGCACGACGCGTCCACGCGATGCATGCGCAGCAGGCCCGGACCGAGGCGCGCGACCGCCTCGAGCCGCTCGCCCACGCGCTGCTCGAGGGCGAGCCCGCGGGGACCACCGCCCGCCGCGACGAGCAGGCGCTGACCCAGATCCTCGCCGACCTCGCCCCCGCGCTCACCGGCGAGTCGCGCGACGCGATCGCCGGCCACTTCGAGTCGAGCGGCGCGGTCACGCGCGTCAGCCGCCGCCTCGCCGACCCGCGCGCCCACCGCCGCGCCGAGCACGCCGCCCTGCTCGGAGACATGTGCAGCTCGCTGGCCGAGGTGCCGCTCATGCAGGCCCTGAACGACCGCGACCCCGATGTCCGCCTGGCCGCGGCCCGCAGCCTCGGCCGCCTGCGCCCGCGCACCGCCGCAGGACCGCTCCTCTACGCGCTCGTCCAGGGCCTCGTGCCCCGCGCCGTCGCGGCCAACGCCCTGCTCTCGATCGGCGCCGCCGCGCTGCCCGGGATCCGCAACCTTCTGCACGACGACGAGCCGGCCGCACGTGCCAACGCCGTCGAGCTGCTCGGACGGCTCGGCAACCCGCGCGACAGCCTGTCGCTGCGCGAGCGCCTGACCGACGACGCCCCGCTCGTGCGCCGGCGCGCGTGTGAGGCCCTCGCCCGGCTCGGCGCAGATGATGCCGGCGACGCGCTCGAGGAGCTGCTCTCCGACGATGTCGCCGACGTGCGCATCTCGGCGGCCGCGGCAATCGGCGCCGTCGGCGACGAGCGCAGCGCGCCGACCCTGCTGCGGCTCGTCCACCACGACGCCGTCGAGGTCGCCGAGGTGGCCGCACGGGCGCTCTCGGCAGTCGCCCCCAGGCTCGTCGAGCAGCTCGGCGGGCACCCCGACGCCCACCCGCAGCTGCGCCACGCCGCCAGTCTCCTGCAAGCCGGCATCGCGTGAGGACGGCGGTCGAGATCGTCGGCATCAGCTCGACGATCTACGCACTCGCACTCAACCTGTCCTACCTGCTCCTGTGGCCGCTCGCGCGCCGCGGCATGACCCGCACCGTGCGCCGCCGCAGCTGGGCGTGGCACGAGGAGGCGTTCGCCTCGCCGCTCACCCCGGGGATCTCGATCGTCGTGCCGGCGTTCAACGAGGAGACCGTGATCCTCGAGTCGGTCGCCTCGCTGCTCGCACAGCGCTACTCGCTCTTCGAGATCGTGATCGTCGACGACGGCTCGACCGACGCAACCGCCCGCACGCTGATCGACGCCTACGACCTGCGCCAGGTGTCACCGGCGCCGCGCGCGAAGCTCAAGTACGAGCAGGTCACCGAGATGTACCGCGGCGCCGTGCCGCACGACATCACGCTCATCCGCAAGCGAAACGGCGGCCGGGCCGACGCCCTGAACGCCGGCCTCGACGTCGCCCGGCACCCCTACGTCGTCATCACCGACGCCGACTCGATCATCGATCCCGACGGCCTCTCGGTCATGGTGCGGCCGGTGCTCGAGGATCCCGAGCGAGTGATCGCAGTCGGCGGAACGATCCGCGTCGGCAACTCCTGCCGCGTCGAGTCGGGCCGGGTCATGGAGGCGCGCCTGCCGAACGGACGCCTGGCCGCCTACCAGGTGATCGAGTATCTGCGCGCGTTCCTGTTCGGCCGGGTCGCCTGGGACGCGATCGGGGCGCTCGTCATCGTGTCCGGCGCGTTCGGCCTCTTCCGCCGCGACGTCGTCGACGAGGTCGGCGGCTACTGGACCGACACCGTCGGCGAGGACCTCGAACTGACCGTGCGCCTGCACCGGCACATGCGCGATCACGATCGCCCCTACCGCATCACCTACGCACCCGATCCGGTCTGCTGGACGGAGGTGCCGTCGGACATGGGCTCGCTGGGCCGCCAGCGCCGCCGCTGGCACCGCGGCCTGTGGGAGTGCCTGTGGCGGCACAAGGGCATGATGCTGCGGCGCCGCTACGGCGCGCCGGGGATGGTCGCCCTGCCCTACTTCCTGGTGTTCGAGTTCTGCGGGCCCCTGATGGAGGTCGCCGCCTGGATCGCCTTCCCGATCGGCCTCGCGCTCGGAATCGTCAGCTGGCACCTGGTGGCGGCGTTCATCCTGTGCTCGTGGGTGCTCGGATCGCTCGTCACGCTGGTGGCGTGCGGCCTCGAGGAGAACGGCTATCGCAACTATCGACGCAGCCGCGACCTGGGCCGGATGATGGTCCTCGCGGTGTTCGAGAACATGTGGTTCCGCCAGCTGATCGACTTCTACCGCCTCGCCGGGGTCTACGACATCGCCCGCCGCAAGCAGGGCTGGGGCGCGATGCGCCGCACCGGCTTCCAGGAGAGCTGAACGCCGGCGGCCAGGCCCGCCGCATCAGCAGCACCCCTCCTTGTAGCGGCAGGCCAGGCAGTGCCACGAGGCCTTCGTCCAGATCATGGTCGCGGCACAGCGTGGGCAGGGCTCACCGCCGGCCCCGGGAGCGGTCGCGGGACATGCCGGCACCGGGGTTCGGTGGGCACCGTTCGATGAGGTCGCCAGGGTCGTGCGGCCAGCCTACTCAGCCCGGCGGACGGCGCCTTCGAACAGTTCGCTAACCGGTTGCCCACACCCCCTTCACGGACAAGTCTGTAGCGTCTGCGGGGTGAGTCACGCCGGGGGGACGATGACCAGCACTCCTTCACGCGACCTCGCCTCCGAGGACCTGTGGCGCTATTCGCAGGAGCGCGCGCTGCGCCGGCGGGCGGCGGCCCGGCACCGGCGAACTGTGAAGCGCATCACCGTCCCCCTGGCCGTGGCCGCAACGGCCGTCGGCGCGAACGCAACGTCGTTCGTGCCGGCCGCAGGCGCCGCAACCGGCAAGAACCGCACGCGCGTCCACGACCGCCGGATCCTGCGCCTCGGCGCGACCGGCCACGAGGTCGTTCACGTCCAGCGCCTGCTCGGGATCCACGCGGACGGCCGCTACGACGAGGCGACCGAGCGGGCCGTGCGCCGCTTCCAGGCCGAGCACGGGCTGCTCGTCGACGGCCAGGTGGGCCCGCGCACATGGGCGGCGCTCGAGGCGGAGTGGCGCGGGTTCGCCGGCGAGGCCGTCCTGCGCGAGGGCTCGACCGGGCCGGCGGTCGCGGCCGTCCAGCGCCTGCTCGGTGTGACGGCCGACGGCGACTTCGGCCCGATCACGCTCGCCGCGGTGCGCGCGTTCCAGGAGCGTTCCGGCCTCGTCGTCGACGGCCAGGTGGGCGATCACACGCTGACCGCCCTGCGCCGGCGCGGGCGGCCGGCGCCGCGGCACGTGCACACGTCCGCCCCCCGGCCCGACCCGGTCGGCGCACGCGCCGTCGCGATCGCCGAGCGCTACCTGGGCGTGCCGTACGTGTGGGGCGGCGCGAGCCCGAGCGGCTTTGACTGCTCGGGGCTCGTCATGTACGTCTACGCCCAGCTTGGGGTGCGGCTGCCCCACTTCGCCGCCGCGCAGTACCGCGACGGCCGCCACATCCGCCTCGACCACCTGCGGCGCGGCGACCTGGTGTTCTTCGACGACCTGGACCACGTCGGCATCTACGTCGGCGGCGGCCGCTTCATCCATGCGCCGCACACGGGCGACCACGTGCGCATCTCGAGCCTCGCGGGCGGCTGGTACGCGCAGCACTACGCCGGCGCGACGCGCGTCGCCTGAGCCCCGCGGGCTACTGCGCCATCAGTCCGCCGTCGATCACGAGCGCCTGGCCGGTGATGTAGGCCGCGTCGTCAGAGCACAGGAACGCGATCGACGGGGCGATGTCCTCCGCGCTGCCCTGCGGGTTCATCGGCACCCACTGCTCGACCATGGCGGCGATCGCTGCGGCGTCCATGCCCGCCTCGACGAAGATCGGGTCGTTGAAGCCGGTGTCGATCCAGCCCGGGCAGACGCAGTTCACCCGGATCCCGTCGCGGGCGTACTCGACCGCGAGCTGGCCCCGACCGCTGCCGCTGCATCGCCGCGATGAACGCGCGCGAGGCGAGCAGCATCCCGTGCACATTGACGGCGTAGTGCAGGTCCCACTCCTCGAGCGTCTGTGTCAGCGCCGTGCCCGGGATGAGCACGCCGGCGTTGTTGTGCAGGATGTCGACGCGCCCGTGCTCGGAGATGACCGCCTCGGCGAGCGCCGCCACGGCGTCGGGATCGCGCACGTCGCACGTGAGCGCGGCGCAGCCGATGCCCTCGCCCCGCAGAAGGTCGGCCGTCTCGCGCGCGGCATCCGCGCGGATGTCGGTGACGACGACGTGCGCGCCCTCTGCCCGAGCCGCCGCGCCGACGCGCGGCCGATGCCGTGACCGGCACCGGTCACGACCGCCACCCTGTCCTTCAGCCGCACGGGTATCGCCATCGCGGGCCCTCTCGTTCGCTCCGGATTCGCGAGAACCCTATGGTGTCCGGATGCACCTCGCCGAGATCCGGCTCGCGGCCGCAGACGTGGCCGCCCAGCGCGCCCTGTACGCCGAGCTCCTCGGTCTGCCCACCTACGCGGCCGGCGACGGGCTCGGCCTGCGGATCGGCCAGAGCCGGCTCGTCTTCATGCCCGGCGCCGCATCGCCGCAGCACGTCGCGTTCCGGATCCCGTCGGCCGCCTGCGCGGACGCGCTCGGGTGGCTCGGCGCACGCGTCTCGCTCCTGCCCGCCGACGACGGCGGGCCGCGGCACGCCTTCCCCGACTGGAATGCCGACGCGATGTACTTCCGCGATCCCGACGGAAACGTGCTTGAGCTGATCGCCCACCACGACCTGCCCGACCCCTACACGCCGCCGTTCACCCAGGCGACGATGCTGGGCATCGGCGAGGTCGGCGTGCCGGTCGACGACATGCCCGGCTACCTGGCCGGGCTCGAGCAGCGCATCGGAGCCCGGCGGTGGAGCGGCGATGGCATCACCTTCGCCGCCGTCGGCGACAAGCGCGGGTCGCTGATCGTCGTGCCCCGCGGCCGTGCCTGGCACCCGGTCCCGGGCGCCGACGCGGTCGCGGGACCGCTCGGGATCGACCTCGGCACGGCCGGGGTGCTGCGCTAGAGGCGCTACGCGACGCCGGGCGCGAGCGGCCGGCGGCGGCGCAGCCGCACGCCCATGCCCGCGGTCACGAGCACGACGCCGCCGACGGCGATCAGGACATCGCCAACCGAGTAGACGTTCCCCATCGGGATCCACGCCGGCACCGGCCAGCGGTCGATCAGCCACGGCAGGCTCGGGTGCGACGCGACGGCGCTGTTGTTGTGCACGCCGCGGTAGAGCACGCCCGCGGCCCGAAGGGCCGAGGCACGCGCCGGCATGTGGCCGCCGTTCGTGACGACCGCGGCCAGGTTGCAGAGCATGCCGAGGCCGACGACGACCGCCCCCGGAAGGCGCACGTTGACCGCAACGGCGGCGATCAGGACGGCGTAGGAGACGAGCCAGAGCGCGGTCGCGAGCGAGTTGCCGATGCTCCACGGGAGGACGCCCGAGGGATACCCGGCCACCTGGAGGCCGATCGCGACGTAGAAGAGCCACACGCCGCGGATGGGCAGCGTGGCAAGCGCCGAGAGGCGGCCGCCGAGCAGGCGCCCGAGCACGAGGCCGGCCGCGACCGCCAGCACGAGCACCATCAGCCGGCCCTGCGGATGTCGGCGAACGCGGGCTCCTCGGCGTGAAGCCGCTCGAGCGCGGCGACGACGCGCGCGTCGAACTGCGTCCAGCAGCGCTTGCGCAGCTCGGCGATGGCCGCGGTGGTCGTGCCCGCGGCGCGGTAGCAGCGATCCGACGTCATCGCGTCGTAGGCGTCGGCCACGAGGATGATGCGCGAGCCGAGCGGGATCTCCTCGCCGGCCAGGCCGAGCGGGTAGCCCGACCCGTCCCACCACTCGTGGTGGTGCAGGATCCAGCGGTCGACGGGCGAGACGCCGAGGCCCTCGAGCAGCCGCGCGCCGAGCACGGGATGCTCCCGCATCACCCGCAGCTCGTCGGGATCGAGCTTGCCCGGCTTCTGCAGGATCCGGTCGGGGATCGCGATCTTGCCCAGGTCGTGCAGAAGGCCGGCCAGCCGCACCTGCTCGACCACCTCGACGTCGAGATCCATCGCCCGAGCGATCGCCTCGGCCAGGCGCGACACGGTCTGGGAGTGCGTGCCGGCGTAGGTGTCCTTCGCATCGACGACACGGATCAGGCCCTCGGCCGCGCGCAGGCGGGCATGGCGCTCGGCCGCCTCGGCCAGCTCGGCGGGCGTGTACGAGCGCACCACGGACGTGCTGTACACGCAGGTGCGGTTCTTGCCGTGGTTCTTGGCCCAGTAGAGGGCGGCGTCCGCGACGTCGTAGAGCGCCTCGCGGTCGCGGGCGTGCTCGGGGAACACCGCCAGGCCGACGCTCACCGTGACCCGCTCGCCGTGGGGGAACTCGGTCGCCTCGAGCCGCTCGTGGACACGGGCGAAGGTCGCCTGGGCAGCCGCCGCCGAGGCCTCGGGCATCAGCACGGCGTACTCCTCGCCGCCGATCCGGTAGGCGCGGCCATCGCGGCACTCGGCCCGGATGACGTCGGCGACCAGCCGCAGGACGGCGTCGCCGACCGGATGCCCGAAGCGGTCGTTGACGTCCTTGAACGCGTCCAGGTCGATCAGGCCGAGCGACACGAGCTCGTCCTCCGAGGCAGCCGCGTCGAGCTCGCGCAGGAGCTCGAGCTGGAACGAGCGATGGTTGCCGAGGCCGGTGAGCGCGTCGGTCTCGGCGTCGCGCACCGCGAGCACCGTCCGGTAGGACGAGCGCAGGTACAGGGCGAGCGCGAACACCGGCCCGGCGAGGAGCAGCTCGAGCGGCGGGTCGACCTTCCAGAGCGACACCGAGAGCGCCGAGATGAAGGCCATGATGGCGAAGGCCGGGCCGGGGTGGCGCAGATATCCGCGCGGCGCCTCACGCAGCGGGATCTGCTGGGCGAGCGCAACGGCGACCGCGACGAGCGTGACGTTCGTGATCACGTAGGCGGCGCCGCCGGCGAACGCGAGCACCGTCAGCTTGGCGGCGTCGCCGGGGCCGATCGTCCCGCCGTTCCAGCCGAGCAGGAACGCCGGGAGCGCCGACACGAACGCCGAGAGCGCGTACGCGCACGCGTTGAAGGTGCCGCGCAGCGACAGGCCGCGCTCGACGCACTCGACGATCGCGGTGGCGACCAGGGCGGCGATGACGGCGTACTGCCAGCCGAACAGGATCTGGGACGCCATCAGGAAGACGAACGCGAGCGACACCTTGCGGGCGCCCTGCTCGTCGAGCGGCACCGGCTTGAACTCGGCCACGAGCGCGGCGCCCGCGAAGACGAGGACGCCGAGAAGCGTCGCCCGGGAAGGAGGTGATGCGACCGCTTTAAGCACCGCCCCGACTGCCACCGGCACGGTCATCGCAATGACGACGGTGACGTACCGGAGCAATCGGGGCGGTAAAGAAGCGGGCTGTGGAGTGACGGCGGCGGACTTCACGGGACTCGTTCCGTTATCGGCCGGAGCGGGCGCCCTCGTGAGCGACTGCCCTCACTCCGCGACCGGCTACTGCCAGCGGATGCCGGCGCCGGATGCGATCACGAACGACGCGATCGCGCCAACGGCCAGAACGACGCGCAGGGCGGGATAGTTCCACTTGATCATGGGGCGGCCTCCCTCGAGGAGCATGGGGGTTCGGGGTGGGGTGACGCCCGCGGCTGCTGAGATGGGGGTGGAACCAGCCGCACGTCCGGGCTTCGGGGTGCCACGGAGGCGTCTGTCTCGTTATGGACGAGGCATGGCGTAGACGGGAATCCCCCGCCGGGGTGATCGCACCCAGAACCTGGGAGGGATCGGCCCTTCCGCTACCTCGTGATGCGGCCGCCCGGGCCGATCGCGACAGCGCGCGATCCCAGGTCGTCCCGCGAGAGCTGCGCGATCAGCTGGGCACCGGCGCCGCTTGGGTCCGGCTCCGGCATGCCCGCGTCGACGAGCCGCACCGAGCTCACCCGCCCCGATCGGAACGCGCCGTCGGCCGCCAGCCGCACGTGCAGGACGGCCGAGTCCGAGAGCACGCCGTCGAGGGCGAAGTTGTGGTATCCGGCGAAATTGCCCAGGCTGTAGGCGATCAGGCGGTCGTGGTAGATCTCCATCCCGCGCAGCACGTGCGGCCCGGAGCCGAGCACGAGGTCGGCGCCCGCGTCGACCGCCATGTGGGCGAACGCCTCGGCGTTGCCGCGATCCTCGCCGACGTAGGTCTCCTCCCGGCCGGTGACGTGCTGCGCCCCCGTGCCCTCCGCACCGGCGTGGATGGCGACGATGACGATGTTCGCCATCCTGTCGGCGCGCTCGATCAGTGCGCGGGCGGCGGGCAGGTCGAGCAGCGACGCGGTGTCGGAGTAAGGCGCAAAGCCGAGCATCGCCACACGCAGGCCGCCGGCGTGCACGATCGTGATCTCGCCGGGGAGGCCGTCCTGGGCGATGCCGGCGGCGTGGAGGGCGGCCACCGTGTCGGCCTGGCCGGTCGGGCCGAAGTCGTAGGAGTGGTTGTTCGCGTTGTTCATGACGGTGAAGCCGGCCAGCCGCAGGTCGTGCGCGAAGGCCGGCGGCGCGCGGAACTGGAAGCACTCGGTCGTGTTGGTGCCGCACTTGCCCCCCGTGGCGTCGGTGAGCGTGCCCTCGAGGTTCCCGAACACGATGTCGCCGTGGAGCTCCGACCGCATCGCGGACAGGTAGGTCGAGGGTGACGGCGGCAGGGTCGGAGTCGATCCGAGCATCGTGTCGCCGACCGCCGTGACCGTGAGCGTGCGCCGGTCGGCCGTGCGCGTCTTCCTTGCCGTCGATGAGCCGCCGCCCGTCTTCGCGTGCGAGCCCGTGTGCGGCGTCGTCGTCGCAGCCGACGACGAGCCGCCAACGTCGCGGACGAGCCCGTGCGCGACGTAGCCGACCGCGAACGCGAGCACGCAGGCGACGGCGAGCGCGACGAGCCTGCCGCGCCGCTTCCTGCGCCTGCGCCGCCGGGCATATGCGTCGGTCCGTCCCACCCGTCGGTATCATCGCCCACCGTGACGTTGGAGGCACGCATCCTGGATGCGGTCGCCGCCGGTAGGGAGGAGTTGGTCGAGCTGACGGCGCGGCTGGTCGAGTTCGACACGACCGCCCGCGCCCCGACGGACCCGCCCCGCCAGGAGGCCGACCTGCAGGCCTACATCGGCGAGCGCCTGTCCGCCGCGGGCGCCGCCGTGGACATCTGGGAGCCGTCCCCGGCCGACATCGCCGGCTCCCGGCAGATGCCGCCCGGACTCGGATTCGATGGGCGGCCGCAGCTCGCAGCCCGCTTCGCCGGTAGCGGCGGCGGGCAGAGCCTGCTGTTCAACGGCCACATCGACGTCGTCCCGTCCGAGCCGCGCGACCGCTGGACGAGCGACCCCAACCGCGCCGATGTGCGCGACGGCAACCTCTACGGCCGCGGCGCGTGCGACATGAAGGGCGGCGTCGCCTGCATGGTGTACGCGGCCGAGATGCTGCACCGGCTCGGGGTGAAGCTGCGCGGCGACCTGATCGTGAACACGATCACCGACGAGGAGTCATCCGGCGCCGGCGGCCTGGCGGCCGTGAGGCACGGTGTGGCGGCCGATGCGGGCATCGTCCCGGAGCCGACCGCCTTCGAGGTGTGGGTGGCGTGCCGCGGGTCGCTGACACCCACGTTCACGGTGACCGGGCGGCCCGGCCACGCCGAGATGGCCCAGCCGCACTGGCGCGACGGCGGCGCCGTGAACGCGATCGAGAAGATGGCCGTCGTGATGGACGCCGTGCGTAGGCTGCGCGAGGAGTGGCGCGGCAGCCCGCAGCAGCGCCACGAGCACCTTCCGCCGGGCGACATCATCCCGGTGAAGATCGGCGGCGGCGAGTGGACGGTCACCTATCCGGCATCCTGCCGGATGACCTGCGAGGTCACCTACCTGCCCGGCCGCGCCGACGCCGAGGGCTGGGGCCGCGACGTCGAGGCCGAGATCGAGGCGTGGATCGCGCACGCCGCCGCCGCCGACCCGTGGCTCGCCGAGCACCCTCCGGTCGTCGAATGGGACCTGGACATCCCGCCGGCCGAGGTCGACCCGGCGCTGCCGATCGTCTCGACGATGCTGCGCGCGACCGAGCGAGCCGGGCAGCCGGGCGTCCTGGGCGGCCTCGACTCGTGGTTCGACGCCGCCACCTTCACCCGGTTCGGGGGCACGCCGTCGATCGGGTACGGCCCGCGCAGCATCGCCTGGGCGCACACCGTCGACGAGTACGTGCCCGTCGACGACCTGGTCACCTGCGCGCAGGCGCTCGCGCTCGCCGCGGTCGAGCACTGCGGTGTGTCGTCGTGACGGTGCCGACCCGGATCGCGAATCCCGACGACGCCGCGGTGGTCACGCGGCTCCTCAAGGCGTTCTTCAGCCACGAGGGACGCGAGGTGAACCATCTGCGCCAGAACGTCGAGGCGATCCTCTACGACCCCGGCCGCGGCTTCTTCACGCTCGCCGGCGACGCCGCGGTGGCGACCACGACCGTCCGCATCTCCGCGAGCGGCGGCGCGAGCGCCGAGATCGAGGAGATCTGGGTGCAGCCCTCGGCCCGCGGCCGCGGCCTGGGGGCGAGCCTGCTGCGAAACGCGGTCGACGAGTGCCGCCGGCGCGGCATCGAGTCGATCGAGCTGCGCGTCACCCCCGACGACCGCGAGCTCGGGATTCCCGACTTCTACACGAAGCAGGGCTTCCGCCACCGCGGCCTTCAGATCATGGAGTTCTCCGGGGAGTAGGCTCGCGGATCCACGACGAGGAGGATTCGCATGAGCTTCGCAGCGGGGGGAGGCGGGTGGAGGGTCGCGGATGTCGACGCGATCCCGCCGGTGAAGCCGGACTGGCCGCAGACGTGGAAGTCGGTGCGCCACCACTTCGGGATCACGGCCTACGGCATCAACGCGGTCACCAAGGACGCCGGCAACGTGCTGATCCCCGAGCACGACGAGGCGGAGTCGGGCCAGCAGGAGCTCTACTTCGTCCATGCCGGCGAGGTTGCGGCGACGCTCGACGGTGAGCGCGTCACCGTGGCCGCGGGCGGCATGATCGCGTGCGAGCCGGGCGTGAAGCGCAAGATCGAGTCGACGGCCTCGCCGACGACCTTGATCTGCGTCGGCGCGACGCCGGGCGCCGCCTACGAGGTCGGCGCGTGGGAGCGGTAGCGGACGGCTAGGAGAACGGCAGCGCGGACACGGTGAGCGCGAGCCCTTCGGCGTCGCCGGCCGCGCCGTCTGCCACCTCGCGGCGCAGGACGGCAAGTCCGATCGAGCCGAGCCGGGGCGACTCGACCGCCGACGTGATCTTGCCGACCTGGGCGCCGTCGACGGTGACCCGCGTGCCCGGCATCGCCGCCGACGCCGCGAACCGCACCCCGCGCACGCCGCGATTGGCATGGCCGCGGTAGTGCAGCCGCGCGACCGGCTCCTGGCCGGGGTAGCAGCCCTTCGTGAAGCTGATCGCGCGCTCCTCGAGGCCCGCCTCAGCCGGCATCGAGTCGGCGTCGAACTCGTGGCCGAACCGGGGCACGCCGGCCTCGATCCGGGCCAGCTCCCAGTCGTCGGCCGATGCGGCCCCGTTCGCGGGGGCGGCCTCGAGCAGCCGCTCCACCCCGACCGGCGTCGCGAGCTCGGCCAGGGCGCCGTCGGCGTCGCCCCAGACGAGCGCGTAGTCCGCCGGCTCGAGCACGACCTTCTTGCGAAAGCGCGCCCGCAGGAGCGTGCCCAGCACGCCCTCGGCCGTCTCCGGCGGGCAGGCGAGGACAAGGTCGGCGCCGGTGCGGAACACCTCGAGGTCGGCGATCACCCGCGCCTTGGGAGTCAGCAGGAGCGCGTAGACGCCACCGCCGGGCGCGATCGCCTCGACATCGTTTGTGACCATGCTCTGCAGATAGGCGACGGCATCAGGCCCACTCGCCCTCACGAACGCCCGCTCCAGAACCGCCGCCATGCGCGAAGCGTAGCGACGCACCAATAGGGGTCAGCGTCGAGTCCCGACCGCTGAGCGCTCTGTGCGACGATCGAGATGCCGAGCGTGCCGGCGCAGGAGCCAGGCCCACATCGGAGCTCCGATCACGAGAAAGTCGAACAGGGTGAGCACGAAGTACCCGACCGACACGCGTTGTCCCCAGACGAAGTGATCTCCGAGTGCGGTCAAAGTTGCGCTGGTCACCGCCCAACCGACCGCAACGAGTGCCGACGGCTGATTGCGCGATCTCACAGGTCGAGGCTACAAGGGCAGGCGCTGGGTGGCAACGGCGCCGCGCAGAGCCACCCCTGGCTGGGGGAACATGGCTCCTATTGGTGCGGACCGGTAGAGTCACGCGCGCCGTGGCCGCCTCGCCCACCGATGTCTTCTGCGCCCGGCTGCAGGCGCTCGTCGACACCGACTCGCCGTCGGTCGGCACCGAGCAGGAGGGCGTCGCCGAGCAGCTCGCGGCCTGGCTCGCGCCCACAGGCTGCGCGCAGACCTGGGTGGACGAGCCCGACAACCCCGCCCGCAGCCTGATCCTGACGCTTCGCGGCGACGGCGGCCCGGCCGTGGCCCTGCTCGGCCATCCCGACACCGTCTTCCCGGCCGGCACCACCGCCCGCTGGCGCTTCGCGCGCGACGGCGACCGCTGCACCGGCCCCGGCGTCGCCGACATGAAGGGCGGGCTCGTGCTCGCCGCGATGGCAATGGAGCGGCTCGCCGCCCGGCCGCAGCGGCCCTTCTCGGAGGTGCGCCTGCTCGTATGCGCCGACGAGGAGGTGCGCCTGCGCGCCCCCGCCGCCGCCGACCACGCGCGCGGCGCCGCCGCGGCGCTCGTGTTCGAATGCGGGCGCCGAAACGGCGATGTCGTCTCGGCCCGCAAGGGCGCGCTCTGGCGCACGCTTCACCTGAACGGCCGCCCGGCCCACGCCGGCGCCGACACCGCCCGCGGCCGAAGCGCCGTTTCGGCGCTGGCACGCGAGGTGCTGCGGATCGAGGGGCTCGCCGAGGGCCGGCCCGCGATGACCTCGGTGATCACGACCGTCGCCGGCGGCGACGCCGCCAACACCGTCCCCGGCCATGCCCGGGCCACGATCGACATCCGCTCGAGCGTCGCCGCCGACCTCGAGCTCGCCGCCGCAGAGCTCGAGCGCCCGAGCCCCTACGACGGCGTGGACATCGAGCTGAGCGATCGCGGCACGTGGCCGCCGATGCCGATCGCCCCCGACCTGCTCGCGGCCGCGCTCGGCCATGCCCGCGACCTGGGGCTCGACATCGGCTCGGAGCTCTCCGGCGGCGTCTCGGACGGCTGCTGGACGGGCGCCTGGGGCATCCCGACGCTCGACGGCCTCGGCCCGGTCGGCGGCGACGACCACACCGAGGCCGAGTGGATCGAGGTGGCCACGCTCGAGCGGCGGCTCGAGCTTGTCGTGCGCCTGATCCAGACGGTCTGCATTGCCTAACGCACGGCAGCCTTGAGCTCGCCGACGCGCACCTGCTCGCAGAGCAGTCGGCGGTAGCGGGCCGGGTCGCCAGCGACGTAGGCGTCGCACAGCTCGCGGCCCGCCGGATAGCTGATGATGTAGCCGCGCGATCGCGGCCCGCGCAGGAACCGCACCGCGTGCGCCGAGAGCTCGGCGTCGAGGATGCCCCAGCGCTCGAGGTAGGCGCGCACCTCGTCCTCGCCGGCTCCGTCCTCGTAGAGCATCAGCGCGGCGTTCACCTCGGCCCACCGGCAGGTCTCGAGCGCCGACTCGACGGCGACCGCCCGGGGGAAGTCGATGTCGATCCCGGCCGCCTCCGCAACGCGTGCGAACGTCTCCGGCGCGCGGTCGAGCAGCACCGCCGGCGCGATCGAGGCGATGCCCTCGGCGATCACCGACTGCGGCGTCGGCAGCAGCACGATCGTCTCCTCGAGCAGGCCGCGCTCGCGCACGAGCAGCTCGTCCTTCAGGCAGCGCTCGACGTGGTGGCCGGGGTAGGTCTCGTGGATGACGAGCCGGAACACGTCGATCACCGAGAGCGGCAGGTCGCCGTTGATCGAGATCCGGCTGCGCAGGCCGCCGACGTAGCGGCAGTACCCGAGCCACGGCACGTCGTGGACGATCTCGAGGTCGACCGCCTCGCCGTCGGGGAGATCGACCAGGTCGCGCGTGGAGGCGCGGGCAGCCGCGATCGCCTCGCCCACCACCTGCTCGACCCGCTCGGCCGGCACGAACGCCGATCGCCGGAATGCGTCGTAGCGCTCGTGGAGCGTGCCCGCCCCCGGGAGCAGCTCCTCCAGCCGTTCGTGCACGCCGGCGAAGACGGCCTCGTCGGTGCGCGTCGGCCGCAGCTGATAGCAGGCCTCGACCTCGTCCGCGTACGGCCGCGACTCGCCCGCCAGCACGCCGGCGTAGGCCGAGAGGCCGGCCACCTGATCGCGCAGCCAGCCGTCGTCCAGCTCGCCCAGGAGCGCCCGCGCCGAGGCGGCCAGCTCGGCGGGCGCCACCGGCGCGGCGGCGTCCACCGCAGCCGCCAGCTCGGGCGGGCCGAAGTAGGTGTCGACGATGTCGTCTGCGTGGCGGCCGAGCTGGAGGCCGAGCCGCACGTACCGCTCCGCGTGGGCGTCGGCGTGCATGCGCGCCAGACTATCCGGCCCGCGGCGCGTAGATCGGCACGCCCTCGACGGTCGCCGCCGGCCGGTACCGGTCGGCGAGTATGCGCGCCGTTTCGCCGCTCGCGTCCATCGAGGCCGGCGAGTCGATCTCGATCACGAGCGCCGGCGGGCGGGAGCCCGAGAGCATCCGCCGAGCCTGGCCGAGCGCGGCCGGGATCGCCTGGATGTTCCGGAACCACATGTAGCGGAACGACGGCTCGCGGTCGGAGAGGTAGTAGATGTCGGCCGCCGCCCACATCACGAAGATGCGCTGGCCCGGACGTGTGTGGGCACGGACGTAGCGGATGACGGCGGCGTCGGTCTGCAGGTGTGGATCGGACGGGAAGATGGTCTTCGCCTGGGCCGTCGGCGAGTCGAACCAGAGCGGCGCCGTGTAGGCGACCGTCACCGCGAGCGCGACGCCGACGAGCGCGAGCGCCGGCCGGCTGCGGTCACGCAGGAGCGCGGCGCCGCCGATGCCGGCGAGCAGCGCGAGCGGCGGCACCATCTGCTGGTAGTAGTGGTTGTGGAAGTTGCCGCCGCCGAGCACGCCGAGCGTGGCGAACGCGAGCCACAGCACGCCCAGAAGCGGCCAGCGCCGCCAGCCCAGCACGGCGATCAGCGCGAGCACGCCCAGGCCCTTTGCCGCCGGCCCGAGCGATGACCGCGCCTGGTCGAGGCGCTCGTGGAACGAGCCGGTCAGGATCGAGTCGGCCTGGTCGCGATAGGTGACCATCGCGTACCACCAGTCGTGGAAGCTCGGCGCCGAGACGGCGGCGACGACGACGGGCACGAATGCCGCGACCACGAGCGCCGCCGCAGGCACGAGGCCCGCCCGCCGGCGCGTCCACACCAGGTAGACGGCCGCGGCGGCGCCCGCGTCGAACGCGGACTGCTTCACGAGCACCGCGCAGCCCGTCAAGAGGCCCGCGAGGAGCAGCCAGCGCAGCGCCCCGCGCTCGAGGTAGACGACGAAGGCGAGCAGCGAGACGGCCGCCAGTACCGACGCCAGCAGCTCGCCGGACAATGTGAACGATTCAATAAACGGCGACCCGCCGACGGTTGCCATCGTCAGCCCGGCGATGGTTGCGGGTATCCTCCCCGCCAGCCTGGCGGTCACGACCATCGTGGCAGCCACGACAAGCGCCGCCGCGACAGTCGCCAGCGCTCGCAACGCCTCCGCGGAGCCGCCATCGATATGGAGCATCGCCCGAAAGACGAGCAGCAGGCCCTGCGGGCGATCGACCCAGGCACCCTGGTAGAGCCCGGCGCCGCGGCTCCACAGGCGCGCGACCTCGGCGTACCCACCCTCGTCGGCGGTCAGGGGGGTCGAGAGGAAGGGCAGCCGGACGGCCACCGCGAGCGCCATGGCAGCGGCGACGGCGAGCGCTGGGGGCCACCCCGGCGCGGCATCGACCGGCCCACGGCGATCCTGGCCGGCGTCGCGTTTGCGATCGCGCTGCTCGCGCAGGTGCTCACCTTCGGGCTCTCGCTGACCCCCGACCGCTACCTGCTCGTGCTGCTGGCTCCCGCCCTCGTGATCGGGCGGGGCCGCCGGTTCTTGCTCGATTGGGTCCCCTTCGTGGCGCTGATCGTGCTGTACGAGGAGTCTCGCGGAATCGCGCACACCCTAAACCCCAGCCCCTACTACCAGCCGCAGATCGACGCCGAGAAGTTCCTGTTCTTCGGCCACATCCCCACGGTCGTGCTCCAGAACTGGATGTGGACCGGGCACCTGCAGTGGTACGACGAGTTCCTCTCGTCGATGACGCGGATCCACTTCATCGTGCCGCCCACGCTCGCCTTCTTCCTGTGGCTGAAGCGGCGCGCGCTCTACTACCGGTTCGCCGCAACGCTGCTCGCGCTCTCCTTCGCCGGCTCGTTCACGTTCTGGCTCTTCCCGGCCGCACCGCCGTGGGCCGCCGCCGCCAAGGGCCTGATCCCGCCGCTCGCAAGCCCGGCGAGCGTCCAGGCCAGCGACTCGCCGCTTCCGACCGACTCCGGCCCGCTCTACCACCTCGTCTCCGGCAACAACTATGCCGCCATCCCGTCGCTGCACGAGGGCTACGCGATGCTCGTGTTCCTCACCGTCGTCATGCTCGCCTGGAACACGCGCTGGCGGTGGTGGGTGACGGGCTTCGCGCTGCTCTACCCGATCGTGCAGTCGATCGCCGTGGTCTACACGGCCAACCACTACGTGATCGACCTGATCATCGGCGGCATCTACGCGACCGTGGCCGTGTTCGGCATGCGCGCGCTGTGGCGGCGGCTGGGATGGCCCGAGTGAGCGACACGGTCGTCGAGACGACCGCGGCTCCGGAGCCCGAGCCGGCGCGCCCCGGGGCCCGGGACCTGCTCGGATCGCTGCGCTATCCGCTCACCATCTTCGTCGCCAGCCGGGTGGCCGTGTACGGGCTGATCGCCGCGGCCGGCTGGACGGCACGGGTGCCCCGCCAGTCGGGCGTGTCCTACCACGCGTTCTTCGCGCCGCTCGGCCAGTGGGACGCCGTCTGGTACCGCTGGATCGCCGACCACGGCTACGACCCCGCCATCGGCCACGGAAACGCCGCCGCCTTCTCTCCGCTCTATCCGCTCGCGTGGCGGGTGGTGGGCGTGCTGCCCGGGCCGATGACGCTCTGGGGCAGCCTGCTCTCGTCGGCCTGCTTCGCCGCCGCCCTGTGCGTCCTCTACGTGATCACCGAACGCCGCTACGACGTCGCGATCGCCCGCCGCACGGTGCTCTACCTCGCGATCTTCCCGCTCAGCTTCGTGTTCTCGCTCCCGTACGCCGAGAGCCTGTTCCTGCTGCTCGCCCTCGGCGCGTTCGTGCTCACGTGGTACGGGCGCTGGTGGCCGGGCTGCGCCGCTCGCGATGCTGGCGGTGCTCGCCCGGCCGGTCGGGATCGCGCTCCTGCCGGCGCTCGCCTGGCGCCGATACAAGACCGAGGGCCGGCGGCTGCGCGCATACCTGCCGCTGCTGCTCCTGCCCGCGGCCGAGCTCGGCTTCTTCCTCTATCTCGGCTGGCGCACGGGCAACTTCATGGCCAGCCCGGACGCGCAGGAGCGCGGCTGGGGCCGCGGGGTCTCCGTGCTGCCGTGGGTGCTCGTGTACACGCTCTGGCACGACGTGCTCGAGGCCGGCCATCTGCGCTTCCTCGTGCACATCGGCTTCACGCTCGTGTGGTGCGGGCTCTTCTACCAGGCGTGGCGCATGCGGATGTCGGGCGAGTACCTGATCTTCGCCGCGCTGCTCGTGCTGCTGCCGACGAGCGGGGGCCTGCTGGTGTCGATGGGCCGCTTCGGCATGGTCGCGTTCCCGCTCTTCTGGGCGCTCGCAGACCTCGGCCGCGACGAGCGGGTGGACACGCTCGTGAAGACCGCGTTCCCGCTGCTGATGGGCGCGCTCATCATGATCACCTTCACCGCGCGCACGTTCACGCCCTGACCGGGTCGGGGGTGGGGACGAGCAGGTAGTGCACCGCCAGGTTCGCGTGCGCGCCGAACCCGGAGCACACCTCGCGGACGCGCTCCTCCGGCCAGATCGGATCCTCCGAGCACCAGCGCGCCACCGCCTTTCGGACGCCCAGGTCGCCCGGCGCGAAGGCGTCGGGCCGTCCCAGGCAGCGGGCCAGGAACCAGTCCACCGTCCAGTGGCCGATCCCCGGAAGGGCAACGAGCCGCTCGCGCACCGCGCCGTCGTCGAGGCCGGTCAGGTCGAGGTTGGCTTCGGCGAGCGCGCCGATCGCCCGCATCTTCGCCCGCGAGAGCCCGGCGCCCTCGAGGCCGGCGCCGATCACCTCCTCCTGGCGCGGGAACCGCCACACCGTCACACCGTCGAGCTCGTGCCGGCGGCCGAACCGCTCCACGAAGCGGCTGCGCATGGCACACGCCGACTGCAGCGAGACCTGCTGCGCGGTCACCGACGTCACGAGCGACTCGAACGGGTCGGCGACGAGCGGCGGGCGGAAGCCCGGCGCCCGCGCGGCGATCTCGGGCTGGGCGCGGGCGAAGGCCCGAAGGTCGAAGGCGGCGCCGACGATGTGCAGCACCTCGGCGAGGTCTGCCGCGCCGGTCTCACCGTCGGCGTGGACGCCGTCGGCGGCGATCCGCACCGTCCGGCCCGAGCGCAGCACCCGGTAGAGGCCGCCGTTGTGCCACACGCTCGCGGCGTCCTGTCCGAACGTCCGGAACCGGAACGTCGAGCGGTGGAAGTCGTACGGCTCCGGGAGCTCGATTCGCACGCCCGCACCGTAGAGCACGCGCCCGGTAGGGTAGGCGGCATGCCTGACCGAACCCTCTCCCTCCTCGGCCGCCTCGACGCGGCCACCGGCGTCTCCGGCGATGAGTCGGCCGTCGCCGAGATCATCGCCGACGAGCTCGCCGGCCACCACGACACGCACGCGACCGACCCGCTCGGCAACAACTTCTTCACCCGCACCGGCACGCCGGGCGCGCCGACCGTGATGCTGTGCGCACACATGGACGAGCTCGGCTTCATCGTCCAGCACATCGAGGACGAGGGCTTCGTCCGCATCGTTCCGGTCGGCTACCACGACGACCGCATGGTGATCGACCAGGATCTGCGCATCCACGGCCGCAAGGGCCCGGTCGACGGCGTGACGGGTGCGAAGCCCGCCCACGTGCTGCCGCCCGAGGAGGCCAAGAAGGCGATTCCGCTCGAAGAGATGTTCGTCGACGTCGGCACCTCCAGCCGCGAGGCGACCGAGGAGCTCGGGGTGCGGGTGGGCGATCTGGTCACGTTCGCGCGGGCCGCGGGCCTCCTGAACGGCACGCGCGTCTTCACCGGCAAGGCCGTCGACGACCGCTCCGGCTGCGCGGTGATGGTCGAGGTCATGCGGCGGCTGCCCGCCGACGCCGCCGCAACGGTCGTCGCGACCGCGGCGGTGCAGGAGGAGCTCGGTATCCGCGGCGCCGGCCCGGCCGCGACCCGGATCGTGCCCGATGTCGCCCTCGCGATCGACGTCACCCTCTGCGGCGACACGCCCGGCGTCGAGTTCTCGCGCCTTCCGATCACCCTCGGGGGCGGCCCGGCGATCAAGTACTTCGACTGGGCGCCGGCGGCGGGCTTCGGCACCGCAGTGCCCCGGCGGCTGACGAACCAGCTCGAGCGGGTCGCCGAGACGGCGGGCATCGGCTATCAGCGCGAGGTGCTGCTCGGCGGGGCGACGGATGCCTACGGCATCCAGCTCTCCGGCACGGGCATCCTCACGGGCTGCATCTCGGTGCCGTCGCGCTACATCCACTCGGCCGTCGGCTGCGTGCACCTGGACGACGTGGAGGGCGCGATCGAGCTGATCCTGGCCTTCATTGCCGACATCGGCGCAAACGGCCTGCCCGAATAGCGGTACCTGGCACCGGTATTCACGCTTGAGCCGGTCGGGGGACTGTCCCCGTCCGGGGACAGTCCCCGGGGTTCTCACCGTTAACGGCTGAGGCCCGGGGCTCTGCCCCGGGCCTCTCACCGCACATTCGGGCGCCCCCGGTGGGGGGCTCATGGGGGGAGGCTCCTCCCCCCATGCCCTTACATCATGTCCGGCATCCCGCCGCCACCCATCGGAGCCTTGTCGCGCTCCGGGGCCTCGGCGACGACAGCCTCGGTGGTGAGGATGTTCTTGCCGATCGATGCGGCGTTCTGCAGCGCCGAGCGCGTGACCATGGCCGGGTCGATGATGCCGGCCTTCACCATGTCCACGACCTCGCCCGTGTCGACGTTGAGGCCGAAGCCGCTCTTGGCGGAGCGAACCTCGTTCACGACGACCGAGCCCTCCAGACCGGCATTCTCTGCCAGCTGGCGCAGCGGCTCCTCGAGCGCGCGGATGACGATGCGTGCGCCCGTCTTCTCGTCGCCCTCGAGCTTCTCGGCCTGGACGGCCTTGATCGCGTGCAGAAGCGCCACGCCACCGCCCGGGACGATGCCCTCCTCGAGGGCGGCCCGGGTAGCCTGCAGCGCGTCCTCGACGCGGTGCTTCTTCTCCTTCATCTCGGTCTCGGTGGCAGCGCCAACCTTGACCACCGCGACGCCGCCGGCCAGCTTGGCCAGCCGCTCCTGCAGCTTCTCGCGGTCGAAGTCGGAGTCGGTGGACTCGATCTCGGACTTGATCTGCTTGATCCGGCCCTTGATCGCCTCGCTGTCGCCGGCACCGTCGATGATCGTGGTCGCATCCTTGTCGACGACGACCTTGCGGGCCTTGCCGAGCTGCGCGAGGGTGGTGTTCTCGAGCTTGAGGCCCATCTCCTCGGTGATCACCTCGCCGCCGGTGAGGATGCCGATGTCCTCGAGCATCCGCTTGCGGCGGTCACCGAAGCCCGGCGCCTTGACGGCGACGGCGGTGAAGGTGCCACGCAGCTTGTTGACGACGACCGTGGCGAGCGACTCGCCCTCGACGTCCTCGGCCACGATCAGCAGCGGCCGGCCGTTCTGGATGACCTGCTCGAGCACGGGCAGGAGGTCCTTGACGGCACCGATCTTCTGGTTGGCGATCAGGATGTACGGATCGTCCAGCACCGCTTCCATGCGCTCGGAGTCGGTGATCATGTACGGGGACAGGTAGCCCTTGTCGAACTGCATGCCCTCGGTGAACTCGAGCTCGAGGCCGAACGTCTGGCCCTCCTCGACGTTCACGACGCCGTCCTTGCCGACCTTCTCGATCGCGTCGGCGATCACGTCGCCGATCTCGCGGTCACGAGCCGAGATCGTGGCAACCCGGGCGATGTCCTCCTTGCCCGAGATCTCCTTCGACTGCGACTTGATGTCCTCGACGACGGCCAGCACGGCGGTCTCGATGCCGCGCTTGAGCGCCATCGGGTTCGCGCCTGCGGACACGTTCTTCAGACCCTCGCGGACGATGGCCTGGGCCAGCACGGTCGCGGTGGTCGTGCCGTCGCCGGCGACGTCGTTGGTCGCCGTGGCGACCTCGCGGACGAGCTGCGCGCCCTGGTTCTCGAAGACGTCCTCCACCTCGATCTCGCGGGCGATCGTGACGCCGTCGTTCGTGATGGTCGGCGCGCCGAACTTCTTGTCGAGGACGACGTAGCGGCCCTTGGGGCCGAGCGTCACCTTGACCGCGTCAGCGAGGATGTCGACCCCGCGCTGAAGCGAGCGACGCGCTTCCTCGTTGAACTTGAGCTCCTTGTGTGCCATTCGGTTCTCCCCCTACGCCTTTGCGGCGACCTTGCTGGTGACGACCTTGGCCAGGATGTCGGATTCGCGCAGGATCAGATACTCGTCCCCCGACAGCTTGACCTCGGTGCCGCCATACTTTGAAAAGATGATCTCGTCGCCCTTCTTGACGTCGAGCGCTACCAGCTTGCCGTCCTCATAGCGGCCGGGACCCACAGCCAGGACCTTGCCGCGCTGCGGCTTCTCCTTGGCCGTGTCGGGGAGGACGATCCCGCTGTAGGTGACCTCCTCCTCATCCAGGACCTCGACGATCACACGATCGCCCAGAGGCTTCAAATCCATGCATTCCTCCTCAGAATGAGCCGACTGACTCTGCTGGCACTCTCATAGCGTGAGTGCCAGAGGCAGCGTAGCAGGTGCTCAGCCGGCGTTCAAACGAGAAGGTTGGCACTCTCGGTAGGAGAGTGCCAGAGGTCGCAGGGCCACCGCGGCGGCAAGCGAGAGGGCGACGAGCACCAGATACGTGATCCGATCCGAGCTCGCCTGGGCGAGCGCTGCGCCGGCGGCCGGCCCGACGAGGAACCCCGCGCCCCAGGCCAGGTTCAGCAGCCCGAACACGTTGGCGTGCGCGAGGCCCGCGCCGTCGGCGCCCTCGGCGCACAGCGGGAACGCGACGGCGTACTGACCGGTGATCGCGGGCGTCGATGCGACGAAGACGACCGCAAGCGCGAGGCCCGTCGGCGCGGCGGCCAGGGCGGCGACGAAGAGGGCCATGCCCACGATCGATGCGAGCGCGATCGGGATGCCGCCGAACCGGTCGAAGATGAGCCCGACTCCGTAGTTCGACGCGCTCGCGAGGAGCCCGGCCGCCGTCAGCACGACCGTGATCGCGGCGGCGGAGTAGCCGTCGACGCCCAGGCGCAGCGGCACGAGCGTGTCGAGCGTCCCCGAAACCGTGGCCACGAGCACCATCATCCCGAGCGCGGCCACCACGGCGCGGCTGCCCCCGATCGCGCGCACCAGCGCCCGCACGCCGACCGGCGGCGCCGCCGCGGCCCCGGCGGGGGCACGCCACACGAGCACGGTGAGCACGAGCGTGATGCTGCCGAGCAGGAGGAACGGCGTCCGCAGGCTGTAGGCCCCGCCGAGCAGGCCGCCGACCACCGGGCCGATGATGGTGCCGACCGTGGCGAAGGACATCGCCGAGCCGAGCACGCGCCCGCGGCTGCCGGGCTCGCTCGCCTCCGAGAGCCAGGCCATCCCCGCCGTCCACGAGATCGCCGACGAGAGGCCCTGGCCCGTGCGGGCGGCCAGGAGCGGCCAGAACCCGTGCGCGAATGCGCAGCCGAACGTCGCGGCGGCGAGCAGCGCGACGCCGAAAATGGTCAGCGGGCGGGCGCCGACTCTGGCGGCCAGATAGCCCACCGGCACCGAGAACACGAGCACCGCGCCGCTGTAGATCCCGACCACGAGGCCCGCCTGGGTCTTCGAGAGGTGCAGGTCGTGCACGTATCCCGGAAGCAGCGGGACGATCGCGAACATGAGCAGGGCGTCCAGAAAGACCACCCAGTAGACGACTCGGGGCTGGCGGCGCATGGCGCGAGCGTAGCCGAGCCGCGAATGGGCGCGGCGGAGACCGGTCGATATGATGCACGCGCCTGTGAACGCAATCAACTTCTACTCGCCCGTCGTCGCCGACCAGCTGCGTCACCATCGCAAGACGGCCACCATCCGGCTCGGCGACAAGAGCGGCAAGTACAAGAAGGGGCAGGTCGTCTACGTGCTCGTCGGGCAGCGCTTCGGCGTCCGCGAGAAGGTCTTCGACGCGGTGATCGACAAGGTCGAGGTGAAGCCCTTGCGCGAGGTCTCCCCGCGCGAGATCCAGCACGACAACCCCGAGATCCGCCACATCGACGAGTTCACCCACTTCATGGGCCAGCTGTACAACCGCGAGGTGACCGAGGACGACACGGTCACCGTGATCCACTTCTCCGAGATCCGCAGCTGATCGTCCCTAACCCCGGTGGTACCAGGGCGGCTGCGTGATCGCGTTCTGCAGGGCCCGCCTGCCGTCGTGTGCCACCGGCGGCCCGTGGGTGACGAGCACCGCGTCGAAATCCTCGGCCAGGATCGGCTCGAGCGTGGGCCCGAACCGGTCGGCGTAGAAGCGCAGCCGGCGCTCGTCGACCGGCTCGTTGCACCACATCCGCACGCCCGTATCGGTGCCGACGACGGCGTCGCCGAAGGCGAGCGCCGCGTGCGACTCGACGAGCACGGGCAGCTCGGCCCGGCGCGGCTTGCCGATCGCAAACGCGCGCACGCCGGCGGGCACGGTCTGCGGTGAAAGCTCGCGGAACGGCCTCCTGTCGACCATGCGCTTGCCGACGTTTCGGTGTCCCCACACGGTCGTGCCGGGGTAGCGGGCGACGACCTCCTCTGCGCTGCGCAGGTGGTAGCCGATCGTGATCAGGACGACCACGTCGCCCGCGACGACGCCGTCGAGGCGCGCCCAGAATCCGTTGTCGCCCTCCGGCGCGAGCGGGTCGATCAGGACGGTGCGCCCGCCGCCCGTGAGCGCATAGCAGCCGACCTCGGCGCCCCAGCTCCCCGGATGCCACTCCGGATGCCGCGCCGTCCACCGCCAGATGCCGTCGGCGAGCCGCTCCATCGGCGGGATGCTACTCATGAATATCCGGTGTCAGGCACCGAATATTCATCGTGGACAGCGAGGGCGCCGCGGTGCGACGGTGCGGATTAGTCCTCGTCGTCCCAGACGGCCATGGCCACCGGGACGGTGCCGGGCTTGACCGGCTCCTCGCGGACGGCGCGGCGGGCGCTTCGAAGCGCCGAGCCGGCCCGCTCGACCAGCTCCTCGAAGGACTCGGCGTGGGCCGGGCAGGCGGCGATGCCGACCGCGGCCTGCGGGGTCGATCCGCCCTCGGTGCGCGCCCGGGCGATCGCGCGCAGCACCCGCTCCGAGGCCACCGAGGCGGACTTGCTGTCGGTCTCGGGCATGATCACGCCGAACTCGGTCGTGCCCACGCGGCAGGCGACGTCGAGCGCGCGGACGCTGCCGCCGATCGCAGCGCCGAGCGTGCGCATCGACGTCTCGATCTCATCCGCCGCGACGTCGTCGACGCTCGCAAGCGCGAGCGCGACCGGGCGGTCGTAGGCGCGAGAGCGCTCGATCTCGCGGGTCAGCGCCTCGACGAAGAAGCGGCTGTTCCAGAGGCCGGTGTCGTCGTCGCGGCGCTCGAGCAGGCTCGCCTCGGTGCGGGCGAGCTGGAGATCGTCGGCGAGCCCGCGGGCACGCCGGCGCTCGCGGAGGGCGAGCAGGATCGACGCGACCAGGGCTCCCACGGTGAAAACGAGTATGGGGAGGAGGATCGCAAGACTCACAACGCTGTCCTCTCGTTATCGCGTGCGGAGCCGCGGGCGTCAAGCCGCCGGTGCCGCTCGGGCTTGCGGCGGATGTCGCCGCCGAAGAGCTGCGCGGGCCGCAGCTCGGCATCGCACTCCGAGCACGTGAGCGCCATCAGCGACCGGATGCCGGCACCGCAGCGAGGGCACGCGGTGATCACCTCGCCCCCGCAGTCGGGGCACTCGGTGGGCAGCGAGTCGGTGTTCTGGCCCATGAACCGCCGGCCCCAGCCGCAGCCGAGGCAGAACCCGCACCGATCGCCGAGCTCGCGGCTGCGGTCGTATCCCATAGCCCGATTCTTGCACACGATCCGCGCCGTTCGGAGGCGTGCCGCGTTCGGGTGATGTGGCGCGTCGCGCGCGCCCGGTAGACTGCGCAGAAGCATGGCGGTAGCCCGTGAAGCCACGCCGGTATCCTCGGCGGCGGACATCAAGCAGGCGGATCTCGACCGTGAGGATCTCCTCACCATCTACCGCAACATGCTGATCACCCGCGGGATCGAGGAGCGCGGCCACATCCTGTATCGCCAGGGCAAGATCCCCGGCAGCTTCTACACCGGCCGCGGCAACGAGGGCGCGTCGGTCGGAGTGGCCACCGCGATGCGGCCCGACGACGTCGGTGCACCGATCCAGCGCGACATGGGCGTCCACGTCACCCGCGGGACCGAGGCCTGGCGCATCTTCGCCCAGTACATGGGCCGGCGCGACGGCCTGGCCGCCGGCAAGGACGGAAACGTGCACATGGCCGACATCCGCCTCGGCCTGATCGCGATGGTCAGCCACCTGCCGGCGCTCATGCCCGTCGCCGTCGGCTGCGCGCTGGCGTTCAAGATCCGGCGCGAGCACCGCGTTGCGGTCGCCTGGAGCGGTGACGGCGCCATGGCCCGAGGCGACGCGCACGAGGCGATGAACCTGGCCGGGGTGCACAAGCTCCCGGTGGTGTTCATCTGCGACAACAACCAGTACGCCTACTCGACCCCGAACCGAGCCGAGTTCGGCGTCGACCACCTGGCCGACCGGGCGGCGGCGTACGGGTTCGAGGGCGTCGTCTGCGACGGCACCGACGTGCTCACCGTCTACCGCGAGGCGCATGCCGCGATCGAGCGCGCCCGCGAGGGCGGCGGCCCGACGCTGCTCGAGCTCGTGACGCTGCGGATGGAGGGCCACGCCGTGCACGACGACGCCTTCTACGTGCCGCGCGAGCTGCTCGAGGCCTACGCCAAGAAGGATCCGATCGAGCGCTACCGGCGCTGGCTCAAGGAGCAGGCCATCCTCGACGAGGTGCGCGACGACGAGATCGGCGTCGATGTGAAGCGGCTCCTGAACGAGGCGATGAAGCTCGCCGAGCAGAGCCCGGTCCCCGAGCCGGCGGAGCTCTTCACCGGCGTCTACGCCGAACCTGACGAGCTCGATACCCCCCACCACCGATAGCGAGGGCCAGTTGGCGACCAAGACGTACCTGCAGGCGATCTCAGACGGCCTCCGCGAGGAGATGCGGCGCGACTCGCGCGTGTTTCTGATCGGCGAGGACATCGGCGTCTACGGCGGCGCGTTCAAGGTCACCCAGGGGTTCCTGCAGGAGTTCGGCGAGGACCGGGTCATCGACTCGCCGCTGTCGGAGACGGCCATTGTCGGCTCGTGCACCGGCGCGGCGCTCATGGGCATGCGTCCGGTGTGCGAGATGCAGTTCTCCGACTTCGTCTCGTGCGCGTTCGACCAGCTTGTGACCGTCGCCGCCAAGCAGCACTACCGCGTGGGCACCCCGGTGCCGATGGTCGTGCGGCTGCCGTCGGGCGGCGGGTTCTCCGGCGGGCCGTTCCACTCGCAGAACCCCGAGGGCTTCTTCGCTCACTGCCCCGGCCTCAAGATCGCCTGCCCGGCCACACCGGCCGACGCCAAGGGCCTGCTGATCCAGGCCATCCGCGACCCCAACCCGGTGCTCTACTTCGAGCACAAGCACCTGTACCGCCGCATCAAGGGCGAGGTGCCCGACGGCGAGCACACGGTCGAGTTCGGCAAGGCGCGCACCCACCGCGAGGGCACGGACCTCACGATCGTCACCTACGGCGCCATGGTCTACACGGCCGAGGAGGCCGCCGCCGCGGTGTCCGAGAAGGACGGCACGTCGGTCGAGATCGTCGACCTGCGCACGGTCACGCCGTGGGACAGGCAGGCGGTGCTGGAGTCGGTGGCGAAGACCAGCAAGGTGATCGTGCTGCACGAGGACACCCACACGTCCGGCTTCGGCGCCGAGATCGCCGCGACGATCGCCGAGGAGGCGTTCGAGCTGCTCGACGGCCCCGTCGTTCGCGTCACCGCGCCGGACACGCCGGTACCGTTCTCACCGCCGCTCGAGAAGGCCTTCCTGCCCCAGGTGGCCGACGTGGTCGCCGCGATCGAGAAGCTGTCCGCCTACTGATGACCCCGAGGAGCTGAGCCCCATGGCAACTGGAACACTCGTCGACGTCGTCATGCCGCAGATGGGCGTGAGCGTCTCGGAAGGAACCATCACACGCTGGGCCAAGGCCGTCGGCGAGACGATCGAGGCCGACGAGACGATCGTCGAGATCTCGACCGACAAGGTCGACACCGAGGTGCCCTCGCCGGCAACCGGCGTTGTGCGCGAGCTGTTCGCGGGCGAGGGCGAGACCGTGCCCGTGAACACCCGCATCGCCGTGATCGACACGGGCGGTGGCAGCGGCGACGAGGCATCCGCCGAGGCTCCGCCGGCGCCGGAGCCTGCCGCCGCCGAGCCCGTGCCTGCCGCCGAAGCGCGGCAGCCCGCGGCCGCTCCGGCCGCTGCCACCCCGCATGAGGGCAACGGACACAACGGCGACGGGCGCACGTTCGTGAGCCCGGTCGTCGCGCGCATGGTGGCCGAGCACGGCCTCGACATCGGCGCGATCCCCGGCACCGGCCGCGGCGGCCGTGTGACGAAGAAGGACGTGCAGCAGTTCATCGAGTCCGGCGCCACGGCCGCGCCGACCCAGCCGCAGGTGCACGACGTGCCCCACTTCGCGCCGCCCGGGGCGCCCGACACGTCGGCTCCCGCAGCTCCCGCACCCGCGCCTTCGGCACCCGCCCAGACGGCCGCCGCCGCGTCCGTCGAGGTGGTTGCGCCGGGTGAGGCCGGCGCAGGCGAGGAGCTCTATCGCTTCAACACAATCCGCAAGGTGATCGCGCGGCACATGCGCCACTCGCTCGAGACGGCCGCCCAGGTGACCACGGTGATCGAGGTCGACATGACCGGGGTCGTCAACCTGCGCAAGAAGTGGAAGCCGGAATACCAGAAGCGCCACGGCGTCAACCTGACCTACGTGCCCTTCGTGGCCCGCGCCACCATCGACGCCATCGGCCGCTGGCCGTGGGTGAACGCCGAGGTGAACGGCGAGACCGCCCTGATCAAGAAGTACGTGAACCTGGGCATGGCCGTCGCCGTCGACGATTCCAAGGGGCTGATGGTGCCGGTGATCCACCACGCCGAGGAGAAGAACATCGTCGGCCTCTCGCGGTCGGTGATCGAGCTCGCCGACAAGGCCCGCACGAAGACGCTCTCGCCCGACGAGATGAGCGGCGGCACCTTCACGATCACGAACCCGGGCGTGTTCGGGGCGCTGATCGGCACGCCGATCATCCCCGAGGGCCAGGTCGCGATCCTCGACGTCGAGGCGATCGTGAAGCGGCCGGTCGTCGTCACCGACGAGCACGGCAACGACGCGATCGCGATCCGCCACATGATGTTCCTGTGCCTCAGCTACGACCACCGGCTGGTGGATGGGGCGTACGCGGCCCAGTTCATGGCCCAGGTGAAGCAGAACCTGGAGCGCTGGGACGAGCAGGCGTACGGGCTCTAGCGAGCCGTGAGCGAGGGCGCATACCTGTACGACCTGCCGGGGCTGACCCCCTACGGCGCGGCCCTGCGGCTGCAGCAGGAGCTGGCCGCCGCACGCTCGCAGCAGGCGATTCCCGACACCGTGCTCCTGCTCGCGCACGAGCCCGTGATCACGCTCGGCTCGCGCGCGGTGCGCGCCGAGGAGCTGCCGTTCGCGGAGTCCGAGTACGCATCCCGCGGAATCGAGATCGTCGAGGTGCCGCGCGGCGGCCGCTCGACCTACCACGGCCCGGGGCAGCTCGTGTGCTACCCGATCCTCGACCTGAACGCCCGCGGGCGCGACCTGCGCCGGCACGTGCACGGCCTCGAGCGGACGATCGTCGCGACGCTTCACGAGTTCGGCGTCGAGGGCCGGTCGGTGGAGGAGCCGCACCAGAGCGGCGTCTGGGCCGGCGACCGCAAGATCGCCTCGATCGGCGTGCGCTGCGCGCGCTGGGTCACGAGCCATGGGCTCGCGATCAACGTCGACCTCGACCTGGGCGTGTACGACCTGTTCGACGCATGCGGGCTGCAGGGCGCGCGATTCACCTCGATCAGCGCCGAGACCGGCCGCGCGGTCACGACCGACGAGGTGCGGGGGCCACTTCTGCGCGCGCTCGCCGAGGCGTTTCACCTCGACCTCGATCCCGTTCCGCTGGAGGACCATGCCCTGGTCTGAGCTCCAGAAGGACCGCCCGGCGTGGATGACCGTGCGCGCGCCGTCGCGAAGCGGCCGTTTCGGAGAGCTGCGCGGGCTGATGCGCGAGGGCGGCCTGCACACCGTGTGCGAGGAGGCCCGCTGCCCGAACATCGGCGAGTGCTGGGGCCGGGGCACGGCCACGTTCCAGATCATGGGCGATGTCTGCACCCGCGCGTGCCGCTACTGCGCGGTCACGTCGGGCCGGCCCGAGTCGGCGCCCGAGCCGCTCGAGCCGCTGCGGGTCGCCCGGGCGGTGCAGCGGATGGGCCTCCGCCACGTCGTCGTCACCTCGGTCGACCGCGACGACCTGCCCGATCGCGGCGCCGGCCACTTCGCCGCCACGATCCGCGCCATCCGCCGCGCGAGCCCCGAGTGCGGCGTCGAGGTGCTCGTGCCCGACTTCCTCGGCTTCCGCGCCGAGGCGCTGCGCACCGTGCTCGAGGCGGCGCCGGACGTCTTCAACCACAACATCGAGACAGCGGCGCACCTGTACCGGCGCGTGCGGCCGAAGGGCGACTACGCAAAGGCGCTCGACCTGCTCGACCGCGCGAAGGACGTCTGGGCCGAGCTTCACCCCGCCCGCCCGCCGCTGATGACCAAGTCGGGGATCATCGTCGGCATGGGCGAGAGCGACGATGACATCGTCGGCGTGATGCGCGACCTGCGCGCCCACCGGGTCGACGTCGTCACGATCGGCCAGTACCTGCAGCCCACCGAGCGCCACCTGCCGCTCGACCGCTGGGTCACGCCGGAGCAGTTCGGCGCCTATCGCGAGGCGGGCGAGGCGATGGGCTTCGGCTCGGTGTTCGCCGGGCCCCTCGTGCGCTCGAGCTACCGCGCCGAGGAGCAGCGGCTCGCCGCCGCGGGCGGCGCGCGCGCGCGCGCCCACTGACGTGCGCATACGGCCGGCGCGGCCCGAGGACTGTGGGCGGCTGCGCGAGGTCACCTTCGCGTCCAAGGGATCGTGGGGATATCCGTCCGAGCAGACGCGTGCGTGGGTCGCGAGCCTCGACCTCTCCGAGCGCACGCTGGACGCGAGCGAGACGGTCGTCGCCGAGATCGACGAGGGGATCGTCGCGTGGGCGCAGCTGCTTCCGCCGGCCGACGGCGTGTGCGTCCTCGACCATCTGTGGGTCGAGCCCGGCTCGATGCGCACGGGCGTGGGGACGCAGCTCTTCCGGTACGCCATGACGCGGGCACGCGATCTGGGCGCGACGGCGATGGAGTGGGAGGGCGAGCCGAACGCGGTCGGGTTCTATGAGCGCATGGGCGGCCGCCGCGTGCGGACGGTGACCTCGGAGTGGGGCCGCGAGCTGCCGGTGATGGCCGTCGAGCTGGGTTAGGAGACTGTCCCCGTGTGCGGGGACTGTCCCCGCTTCTCGAGCGAGTCCCCCACGAGCGCGGTCCGCAGGCCGGCTGTCGCCAGGCACTCTGCGACCGCGGGCAGCGCGGCCGCCGTGTGCCGCCACGAGCCGCGCGCCGAGTAGGCGTCGGAGTCGTGCAGGAGCAGGATGTCGCCGGCGGTTGCGCCCGTGGCAACCCGCCGGGCGATCGACTCGGGCGTCGCGCGCGGCTCCCAGTCGCGCCCCCAGCGCGACCAGCTGACGAGCGGCAGGCCGCTGCGGCGGGCGAAGCGCAGCGTCGAGAGGCTCGCCGCGCCGAACGGCGCGCGCAGCGAGCGCACGCCCGCCCCGGCCAGATCCTCGACCTCGATCCGCGCGCGGGCGAGCATGCGCTCGAGCACGAGCGGCGGCACGAGCGGATGCGGCAGGTGCAGGCCGCCGTGGAGGCCGAGCTCGTGCCCGGCCGCGACGACGTCGCGCAGCGCCTCGGGATGCCGGCGCGCCTGCGCGGAGACCACATAGAACGTCGCCCGCAGGCCGAGGCGGTCGAGCTCCGCGAGCACGGCCGGCGTGCCGTCGGGGTGCGGGCCGTCGTCGAAGGTCAGCGCGACCGCGTCGCCGCAGGTGTCCAGACGCCGGACGACACCGGGATACCGCAACCGCCCCACCGCTCCGAGGCCGGGTGAGGCGTGGGCCGCGAACGCCGCGGCGGCGAGCTTCCTCAGCGGCTCTCCCACACGTGCTCGATCGCCGCGCCCGGCCCGTGGACGGGCGTCGTGGCGACGGCGTCGGCGACGCGGTCGGACATTCCGAGGGCCATCATCGTCGCCGTGAGGGCGGCGACGCGGCGGGCGCGCACGAACGCCCGCGTGGGCCCGACCGACGGCCGCAGGTCGGCCAGGCACTCGGCCGTGCAGGGGCGCTCGAAGAGTGCGGTGGCGGCCGCCGCGGTCGCCGCAGACGTCACCTCCCAGAACGCCGGGTCGGCCAGCAGGGCGGACAGGTGGCCGGCCGACTCCGTGGCGGTGACCATGCCGGCCCGCTCCATGTGGCGGCTGTTGTCCTCGCCGTGGCCCGGCAGCGGGTCGAACATCACGACGGGCAGGCCGGCGGCAAACGCCTCGAGGCACGTCAGGCCGCCCGCGTTGGCCACCAGCACGTCGCACGCGGCCATCAGCTCGGGCATCAGCTCGGTGAACCCGAAGACGACGGCGTCGAGCGCCTCGTCGCCGGCGAGCCGAGCCTCGAGGCCGCTGTTGTGGCCCGTCACGACGACCGCCCGCATGCCGGAGGCGCTCGCGACCGCTCGCGCGGCGCCCTGGAGGTTGCCGACGCCCCACGCCCCGCCGACGATCAGCGCGGCCCGCTCGCCGGGCTCGATCCCGAGCCGGCGGCGCATCTGCGGCCGCGTGCTCGCGGGGATGTCGAGCTGCGGGACGGGCGGGCGCACGGCCCGCATTCCGGTCACGCACGTCCGGCCCACGCCGAGGTTGTCGTCGAGGTCGGGGTGCACCCACGCCGGGTGCGGGTCGAAGTCGGTGATGAGCGCGCAGCAGGGCACGCTGAGCCGCCCGGTGCGGCGCAGCCGCGCCAGCACCATCGACACGACGGGGTAGGCCGAGACGACGTAGTCGTAATCGCCCTGGTCGATGCGCTCGAGCAGCCGCCGTCCGCCGCGCACCGCGAGCGCGACGCCGAACAGGCGGATCAGCTTGCGTGAGCGGGTCGCGCGATACAGCACGCGCCACGACCACGGTGCATACTCGATCTGGCAGTGATAGCCGTCGACCACCAGCTTGTGGACGCCGCGCCCCAGCAGGGCCAGGCCGTCGTCGATCTCCACCTCGTGGCTGCGCGCACGCAGCTCCGCGGCCACGCCGCGGGCAGCCGCATCGTGCCCGGCGCCCACAGGGGCGGAGAGGATCAGGACCCGCATGGGGATTTCAGCGCAGCTCTGACCGCGGGAGCACCGGCATGAGCGGGGAGCTTAGACGGTCGACCGGGCATGTGCCCGGAAACCGGCCGCCACGTCAACACTGTCTTAAAGTACGGCAGTGAGCAGGTTCCACATCCTCGCGTGGGGGGCCGACGACCTGCCGCCCGTTGTATGCGTGCACCGCGCCCGCGCACACGCCCGCCGGTTCGAGCGGCTCGCGCGGATGCTTTCGGGACACCGCCGCGTGATTGCCTATGACCTGCGCGGCCACGGCCGCTCGCCATGGTCGGGCCCCCACTCGATCCCCCAGCACGCGCTCGACCTGGCCGAGGTGCTGGATGCGGCCGACATCGATCAGGCGATGCTCGTGGGAGACGGGTTCGGCTGCCGCGTCGCCCTGGAGTACACCGCCGGGCACGGCGAGCGCGTCACGGGACTCGCCCTGCTCGACCCGCCGCTGTCGCCGCCGCCCGACCGCATCCTCGCCCTGGCCGAGGCCGAGCGGGCCGGGGGCGTGTTCGTGAGCGCCGACGCCGCGATCGACGGCTGGCCCGGCTATGCCGGCCGCCTGCACACGCCACGGGTGCTGGTCGAGGAGGACGTGGCCGAGCACCTCGTGGTCGATAACGACGGGCGCCTGCGGTTCCGCTACAGCCACGCGGCGGCCGCGGCGGCGCTCGAATCGCTGGCCGAGCCGGTCGGGAGCCTGAAGGAGATCGTCTGCCCCGTGCTGATCGTCCGCGGTGACCGCTCCGATCTTCTGAGCGCGGCCGACGCCGAGCGGGCCGCGGCGGAGCTGCGCCGATGCCGGGTCGAGGTCGTGCCCGGCGGGCACGTCCCGCTGTGGGACGCGCTCGCCGAGACGGGCGCGCACGTGAAGAGCTTCGTCGCGGCCCGCACCCGTGCCTGATCGAGGCTCAGCGCACGAGGGCGTAGACGATCACGCCCACGAGCACCAGGACGAGCACCCCGATCGGCACCCATGACGAGCCGCTGCGCAGATCGGTGACGCGATCGCCCGGCTCGGGCACCGGGTACATCGGCTCGTCACCCACCGCGATGCGGTGCGCCAGCGCCTGGGCGCCGTCGGCCTTGACGAGCGCCGCAGCCACGTCCGGCTCGACACCGAGCTGCTCGGCGATCTCGTCCTCGCCGGCGCCGCCGTCGCGCAGCTCGACGAACCGCCGCACCTGAGCGTCCGTCATCGTGAAGTCCGTCGCGTCCTGCGCCGCGAACCGCAGGGCCAGGAAGCGGCTATCGGGCGACGGGGACGGCAAGCTCGGCCCAGCGCTCGAACATCGTGCGGCCGGTCGTGCGCATGCCGGCCTGCGCCGCGTCGAAGTCGGCCATGAGGCGCGCCATGCCGCCGTCGCCGAGCACGCGGTCGGCGTAGCCGGCGTACTCCGGCACCGTCGCCCATTCCCGGGCCATGCCGGGCAGCACCTCGATGTGGAACTGGATGCCGTACGCCACCCGGCCGTAGCGGAAGGCCTGGTTCGGGTAGGCCGGCGACGAGGCCAGCAGCGTCGCGCCGTCCGGCAGGTCGAACGTGTCGCCATGCCACTGCAGCGTCGGGAAGGAGCGCGGCAGGCCTGCGAAGAGCGGATCGGCCGCCCCGTCGTCGGTGAGCGTCACCGGCAGCACGCCGACCTCGGGATCCGGCCCGGCGTAGACGCGCGCCCCGAGGCTTGCGGCGAGCAGCTGCACGCCCAGGCAGGCGCCGAAGTAGGGCATGCCCGCCCGCACCGCCTCGCCGATGGCGCGCTTCTCGGCGGTCAGCCACGGCAGATCGGCGTCGTCGTTCACGCTCATCGGGCCGCCCATGGCGACGATCGCGTCGAAGTCGGCGAAGGGGGGCAGCGGCTCGCCCTCGTCGAGCTCGACCCGGTGGAGGTTCGCCCCGCGCTCGCGCAGCACGGTCTCGTACTCGCCCGGGGGCTCGCAGGCGATGTGCTGCAGGACGACGACGTCCATGCTCACGCCTCGCCCGTGTTGCTGCCGTGCGCCATCGCGTGCAGGTCAAGCGCCTTGTCCAGGATCTCCTCCGACACGCCGTGCTCGCGAGCGACCTCGCGCAGCGAGCGGCCCGAGCCGGCGGCGTCCTTCACGATCGCGGTCGCCGCGTCGTAGCCGATATAGGGGTTGAGCGCGGTCGCGACCGCGAGCGACGCCTCGGCATGGCGCTCGTTCTGCTCAACGTTCGCCTGGATGCCGCGCACGCAGCGCTCGTCGAGCAGCCGGCAGGCCGACGCGAGCAGACGGATGGACTGGAGCAGGTTGCGCGCCATGAGCGGGATCTGCACGTTCAGCTCGAAGTTGCCCTGCAGGCCGCCGACCGCGATCGCGGCGTCGTTTCCGATCACCTGCGCGGCCACCTGGCAGGCCACCTCGGGGATGACCGGGTTCACCTTGCCCGGCATGATCGAGCTGCCCTTCTGCAGCTCGGGCAGGAAAATCTCGGCCAGGCCCGCGCGCGGGCCGGAGCCCATCCAGCGCAGGTCGTTCGCAATCTTCGTCAGCGAGACGGCGACCGATCGCAGCGCGCCGGAGGCCTCGACGAGCCCGTCGCGGTTGGCCTGGGCCTCGAACGGGTCGGCGGGCGGGTGGATCGCAAGGCCCGTGGCGGCCGTCAGCCGCGCGCGCACGCGCTCGGCGAATTCGGGATGCGTGTTCAGGCCGGTGCCGACCGCGGTGCCGCCGAGCGGGATCTTGCCGAGCCGCTCGAGCGTCGCCGCGACGCGGGCGCGGCTCTCGCGCATCTGGGCCGCGTAGCCGCCGAACTCCTGCCCCAGGGTGACGGGGACGGCATCCATCAGATGCGTGCGGCCCGACTTGACGATGTCTGCGAACTCCACCGCCTTGGCGGCGAGCGCCTCGGCCAGAACCTCGAGGGCCGGGTCGAGATCGTGGACGATCCGGTCGAGGGCGGCGAGGTGCACCGCCGAGGGGAACACGTCGTTCGACGACTGGCCCATGTTCACGTGGTCGTTCGGATGCACGCCCTCGCCCGCGAGGTTTGCGATCACCTCGTTCGCGTTCATGTTCGACGACGTCCCCGAGCCCGTCTGGAAGACGTCGATCGGGAACTGGTCGTCGTAGCCGCCCTCCGCCACCTGGTCGGCGGCAGCGGCGATCCGGGCCGCGATGTCAGCGTCCAGCAGCCCCAGGTCGGCGTTCACGCGCGCGGCCTCGGCCTTGATCCGGCCGAGCCAGTGGATCACGGCGGGCGGGATCGGCTCGCCGGAGACGGGGAAGTTCTCGACGGCCTTGCGCGTCTCGGCGCCCCACAGCTCTCGTGTTTCGGTCACCTCTGTCATGCGACGGAGCGTACCGCCGCGTGCCGGCTCCCGGTGGCAGCGCCGCTACGGCGGACGGCTGAGCCAGCGCCGCTCGGCGTGCCAGCGCTGGAGGGTGCGCCGGCTGGGGGCGTGAGCGGTGCAGCTACCGCACGGCCGGTCGCCCAGCTGCGACGGATCGAGCGGCGCGGCGCCTGCCGCGTACCGTGCTTCCAGGCGGCGGCGAAGCTCGGGCCAGGCGTAGCTTCCCGGCCGTGGCCGCTCCGGGTGCCCGCGCAGGTGCGAGAGGTGTGCATCGAGCGCCCGGTGCCGCGCGGCCGTCATGCACCCGTTCGCCTGCCACACCCCCATCAGCGTCCGCACGAAGTCGCGCCCACCCCGCTTCGTCTGGAACGCCTGCGCCGCATGCCCCGGACACAGCCAGACCGTGACGCGATACCCCAGCCGCACCTCCTCGGTTCGCCCCCGCGTCCGATCCACGCAGATCGCGCATACAGGCCGCTTGAGCGGCAGGTTCCGCGCCTTGTAGAGAGTCGGCAGTGCGTACATCGCCGACCGAGTGTGGCGAGGCGGATGTCACGCGTGGGTGACGGGGTGTGGCGAGAGTGTCGGGGAACTCCAACTGACACATGCCGACGACGCCAACCGCCAGCCCTGGTTCTTCCGAGGCCGGCCGGCGCGCCCTCAGATAGCGCAGGCCGGCTGGCCTCGGGCGGCCCGCAGGGCCGCGCCTTGCGCGATTCGGCGCTGAGCCGATACAGGAAGCGATCCTGGACGGGCGTTGCTCGAGGCGGCCGCGGGCTCGGTCGCCAGCGGCCCTGCGGGCCGCCGCCGTACCTCCGCCAGCTTTCGAAGGAGCGCCGCGCAGCGGCGGAACCCAAGCCTGCACGTCGAGAGCGAGGTGTCGCAGGACCGCGGCGGAAATGACAATGACACATGCCGACGGCGCCCACTGTCGTTCGTTGAGGCATCACCACGGCGCGCCGCCCAACTCAGGGGATGCGGCGCCGCGCGGTCGTCCGTTACGCTCCCGAGGTGGCCGAAGCGCTGCGAGGAGCGCCCAGTGTCGACGACGTCGTGACGGCATGGAATGGGCCGCGAAACGCGGCGGTGCGCCAAGCCGTGCGACCGCCACGGGGTCCCATCGGCCCGTTCCCTGTGATCGGAGCCGGGGCAGGGGTCACCGCCAGCCCTCAAGGCGACTACAGGGTTCATGTGGTCGTCTCGCCGGCACGGGCGCCGATCGGTGGCGCTCTGGTTCATCCGTGCTCCGTGATCTTCTGGTACGGCTCGGACTATGCCGATGGTCCAGCCACCGTCGTCGTCGCCGCCAAACGCGGCCTGCGCGTGTTCGATCTCAGCGGCGCGTACATGCAGTTCGGCGTGAACGCCAACTTCAGCGGTGCGCCGCTCGCCGCCCACCACTCAGACGGGAGCCTCTCCCTGGTCGAGCCGTCGAGGTGATCGGGTCGGGCAAGCCACGGCCACTTCGCCCTACTCGGTCGAGTACTTGGGCTGGGCCTTCTCGCCGCGGATCCGCGCCACGGCGTGGTTGGCGGCGAGGGCCGCCTCGGCGAATCCGACGGTGATCAGCGTGATCTTGCCGTCGAAGCCGGCCACGTCGCCGGCGGCGTAGATGCCCGGCAGGTTCGTCTCGCAGGTCTGGTTCACCTTGATCTGGCGCTTGTTCTCGAACTCGAGCCCCCAGTTCGCGATCGGGCCCAGGTGCGACACGAAGCCGAGCAGGGTGACGAGCTCGTCGCAGGGCACGTCGATCATCTCGCCGCTTTCGGTGTTCTCGACCGTGATCTGCTCGAGGCGGCCGTTGCCGGCGGCCGCGCGCACCTCGCACGGCACCATGATGTCGACGCGGCCCTCGGCCGCGAGCCGGCGCACCTCGTTCACCGACGACTCGAGGCCGCGGAAGCGGTCGCGGCGGTGGATCAGCGTGATCGGCGCCGCGGCGGTGTCCTGCAGGCCGAGCGCCCAGTCAAGAGCCGAGTCGCCGCCGCCGACGAGCACGACCCGCCGCCCGGCGAAGGCCTCCTTGCGCTTGACGAAGTAGTGCAGCCCGTTGCCCTCCCACCGGTCGAGGTCGGGCAGGTCGAGCTTGCGCGGATTGAAGGCGCCGTGGCCGGCCGTGATGATCATCGTGCGCGTGAGCAGCGTCTCGCCCGTGTCGGTGTGCAGCTCGATCACCTCGTCGTCGCGGTGGGCGACCGTCTCGATCACCTCGCCCAGCCGCACCTCGGGCTCGTACTGCATCGCCTGGTCGGTCAGGCGGTCGATCAGCTCCTGGCCGTTGATCTTCGGATAGCCGGCGACGTCGAAGATGTGCTTCTCCGGATAGACCGCCGACACCTGGCCCCCGAGCTGCTCCAGGCTCTCCACGATCCGGACGCTCGCGTCGCGATGGCCGCCGTAGTAGGCAGCGGCGAGGCCGGTGGGGCCGCCTCCGATGATGGTGATGTCGACGATCTGCTCGGAACTCACGGTCACTCCACGGGCGCTTCGGGCAGTCTAGACGACCGCAGCTTGTGACAGCCGCCACCCCACGCGAACCCGCAAGAATACGCCGATCGCGCACCGGCCGCGAGGCTGCGCTTGTGCGCGGTGCTATAGTCGCCCTCGGTGCTCGGCGACTGGGCAGCTCTGCTGGTGTTCGCGGCGATCGCATTCGTGATCCCGTTCAGCCTGCTGATCGCCACGTTCACCCTCTCGACGCGCACGTCGCGCCACGCGGGGGACAAGAGCATCCCGTTCGAGTCGGGCGTCTCGTCGCACACCTTCACGCCCGGGCGGTTCACGATCAGCTACTACATGACCGCGATGCTCTTCATCGTGTTCGACATCGAGATCGTGTTTCTCTATCCGCTCGCGCTCGAGCTGCACGCGCTCAAGTGGTTCGGCCTGGCCGAGATGGTCACGTTCGTCGTCCTGCTCGTGGTGGCATACGTCTACGTCTGGCGGAGGGGGGCCCTGGAATGGCGGTGACGCCCGTCCACATCGACCGCGCGGTGCGCTCGGAGGATCTCGAGCAGTACGTCATGCTGACGACGGTCGAGAAGGCGCTCGCCTGGGCGCAGTCCAACTCGATCTGGCCCGCCGGCTTCGGCCTCGCGTGCTGCGCGATCGAGATGATGTCGCTGCCGTCGCCCCGCTACGACATCGCCCGCTTCGGCGCCGAGGTGTTCCGCAGCTCGCCGCGGCAGGCAGACCTCCTGATCGTGTCCGGGCGCGTGTCGCACAAGATGTCCGCTCCGCTGCGCCAGGTCTACGACCAGATGCTCGTGCCCAAGTGGGTGATGGCGATGGGGGCGTGCTCGAGCTCCGGCGGGATGTTCGCGAACTACGCGATCCTGCAGGGGGTCGACAAGATCGTGCCGGTCGACGTGCACGTGCCCGGGTGCCCGCCGCGCCCCGAGGCCGTGCTCGACGGCCTGCGCCTGATCCAGCGCAAGATTCGCGCGGGCATCGCGCCCGCGTACGAGCTGGAGAAGTCGAAGGCGTGACAGCGGCGCAGCTTGCGGCGGCCGTGCGAAAGGCCGTGCCCGGATCCGTGGTGGCGCACGAGAAGGGCATGGACATGCCCACGCTCACGGTCAAGCCCGAGAAGCTCGTCGCGGTGTGCACCTACCTGCGCGACGAGCAGGGCAAGAACTTCCTCTCGGCGGTCTCGGCGGTCGACCACCTCGGCTACGGCGACGAGGTCTCGGGCTACTTCGGCACCGAGCGCGGCCGTGACATGAACGCGACCGGCAGCTGGGGCGCCGCGACCACCCCACGAGCAGCCGCCGAAGCGGTTCGCCGTGCGCTACCACCTGGCCAGCGTCGGATCGGGCCCGCCCGAGCGCGTGCGGGTGCAGGTGTGGGTCGACGACGGTCAGGAGGTGCCCACCGTCATCCCGGTGTGGCCCACCGCCGACTGGCACGAGCGCGAGCAGTACGACCTGATGGGGATCGTGTTCACCGGCCACCCCAACCTGCGCCGGCTGATCCTGCCGCCCGACTGGGACGGCCATCCCCTGCGCAAGGACTATCCCATCGGCGGCGAGCCGGTGCAGTTCACGGACGCCGTATGAGCCTCATCGAGCGCCCGCCCGCTCCCGTCGAGCCGCTGTATGAGCCGGCGCAGATCCCGCCCGGAGCGCCCTCGAAGGTCGACCCGCCGCCGGGCGAGGATCTGATCACCGTCAACTTCGGCCCGAACCACCCCTCCACGCACGGGGTGCTGCGGCTGATCGTGACCCTCGACGGCGAGGTGGTGGTCGGCCTCGACGCCGACATCGGCTACGTCCACACCGGCTTCGAGAAGAACTTCGAGCAGAAGACCTACTGGAAGGCGATCCCCTACGCACCGCGGATGGACTACGTCGCCTTCTTCGCCAACGAGCTTGCCTACGTCGGTGCGGTCGAGAAGCTGATCGACATCGAGGTGCCCGAACGGGCGCAGTGGATCCGCACGCTGTTCGCCGAGCTGAACCGGATCCACAGCCACCTGATCTATCTGGGCACGTCGGGCGTCGAGATGGGCGCGATGTCGGTGTTCTTCTACTGCCTGCGCGAGCGCGATGCGGTGCTCGACCTGTTCGAGATGGCCACCGGGGTGCGCATGCACGACCGCTACCCCCAGATCGGCGGCGTGGCGGAGGACCTGCCCAAGGGCTTCTATGCCGAGTGCCGCAAGTTCTGCGAGATGATGCCCAAGCGCATCGACGAGTACCTCGACCTCCTGGCCGGGAACCCGGTGTGGAAGTCGCGCTACAACGGCATCGGCACGATCTCGGCCGACACGGCGATCGCGATGGGGCTCTCCGGCCCCAACCTGCGCGCCTCCGGCCCCGCCTACGACCTGCGCCGGGTCGAGCCGTACCTGGCCTACGACAAGGTCGACTTCGAGGTCATCACCTCGGACAAGGGCGACGCCTACGCGCGCTTCCTGTGCCGCGCGAAGGAGATGTACGAGTCGGTGCGGATCATCGAGCAGTGCCTCGACATGATGCCGTCCGGCCCCGTGATGGCGACCGACCGCAAGTACGTGCTGCCGCCGCGGGCCGAGCTGCAGACCTCGATGGAGTCGCTGATCCACCACTTCAAGCTCGTCACCGAGGGCTTCCGGGTGCCGCCCGGCCAGGTGTACCACCCGGTCGAGTCGCCCCGCGGCGAGTTCGGCTGCTACCTGGTCTCCGACGGCGGCTCGAAGCCGTGGCGGGCGCACTTCCGCGCACCGAGCTTCGTCAGCCTGCAGGTGACGGCGATGATGTCGGTCAACCGCTACATCGGTGACATGATCGTGGTCGTGGGCTCGCTTGACGGCGTCATGGGCGAGGCGGACAGGTAGTGAATTCGGAGTCAACCATCTGATGGATCCGGCCACCACCGAGACGCTGAAGGGTGCGCTCGAGACGCGGCCGGACATGCCGCCGCCGCTGCCGCCACCCGACACGTCGGCGCCGCTTCGCGACCGCATCCTGGCCGTGGTCGCGCTCTACCCGGAGCCGCGCTCGGCGCTGATCCCGGCGCTGCGCCTGGCCCAGGAGGAGTACGGCTGGCTGACGACCGAGGCCTACGAGCAGGTGGCCGACGCGACCGGCTTCACGCCCGCGCTGTGCAAGTCGGTGGCGTCGTTCTACGACATGTTCCGGCTGCAGCCGGTCGGCCGGCACGAGATCTGCGTCTGCACCAACATCTCGTGCGCGCTCGTCGGCGCGGGCGACACGCTGCGCGAGTTCGAGCGCGAGCTCGGCATCCACGCCGGCGAGACGACCGCCGACGGCGAGTTCACACTGCGCATCGTGGAGTGCTACGGCGGCTGTGGCTGGGGGCCGGTGGTGTCGGTGGACGAGCGCTACCACGAGCCGTTCGGCCCCGACCGTGTGAAGGCGCTTCTGGACGAGCTGCGAGGAGATGCCGGGTGAGCGAGATGCGCAAGATCCTCCTGAACTTCGAGGGCGACCGCCGCGACGCCCACGCCTACGAGCAGGCGGGCGGCTACGAGTCGCTCAAGAAGGCGCTGCGCATGGAGCCGACCGACGTCGTCTCGGCCGTCGACTCCTCGGGCCTGCGCGGCCGCGGCGGCGCAGGCTTCCCGACGGGCCGCAAGGCCTCGTTCCTGCCCAAGGGGCGCACGTCGGCCTACCTATGCGTGAACGCCGACGAGTCCGAGCCGGGCACGTTCAAGGACCGCGAGATCATGCTGCGCAACCCGCATGCGCTGATCGAGGGCGTCCTGATCATGGCCTACGCGATCCAGGCGACGTCGGCCTTCATCTACATCCGCGGCGAGTACCGCACCGAGTTCGAGGTGCTGCAGCGAGCGCTCGAGGAGGCGCACAGCCGCGGCTATGTCGGCCGCAACGTGCTCGGGTCGGGCTACGACGAGACCGTCGTCCTGCACCGCGGCGCCGGCGCCTACATCTGCGGCGAGGAGACCGCCCTTCTGACCTCGCTCGAGGGCGAGCGCGGGCAGCCGCGCTCCAAGCCGCCGTTCCCGGCCGTCGCCGGCCTCTACGCCGCCCCGACCCTGGTGAACAACGTCGAGACGCTGGCGTCGGTGCCCTACATCCTGCAGATGGGCGGCGAGGCCTACGCCGCGATCGGCACCGAGCGCTCGAAGGGCACGCGCGTGTTCTCGCTCTCGGGCAACGTGCGCCGGCCCGGCAACTACGAGCTGCCGCTGACCGCGACGCTGCGCGACCTGATCGAGGGCCTCGGCGGAGGCGCGACCGAGGGCCGGTCGATCAAGGCGATCATCCCCGGCGGCTCCTCGACCCCGCTGCTCATGCCCGACCAGATCGACACCGGCATCGACTACGAGTCGATCGCCGCGGCCGGCTCGATGGCCGGCTCGGGCGCGGTGGTCGTGATCGACGATCGCACCTGCATGGTGCAGCTCGCCCTGCGCGTGGCCCAGTTCTACCGGCATGAGAGCTGCGGCAAGTGCACTCCCTGCCGTGAGGGCACGAAGTGGGGCGTCGACATCATCCGGGGCATCGAGGAGGGCACCGCCTCGCAGGGCGACCTCGACCTGCTCCTGAACGTGTGCGACCGCATCCTCGGCAAGTGCCTGTGCCCGCTCGGCGACGCGATGGCGATGCCGGTCGCAAGCTACGTGACCCACTTCCGGGCCGAGTTCCAGCGCCATATCGACGAGGGCGGCTGCCCGTTCGTCGAGCAGAGCCCGATCGCGAGCCTCTATCACGATACGACCGGGGTGCCGGTGTGAACACGTTCCACGACGCGTTCGTGGACGTGCGCCGCCGGATCGCCGAGGGCGAGGACCCCGAGCTGATCGTGCCCGAGCTGATGCGCCTTGCCGAGGCCCAGGACGAGATCGACATGGCCGAGGCGCTCTACGAGGACGAGGGCGACGATGAATAGAACGGGCCAGGCCCCGGTTATTCACGGGGGGGTGCGCTGATGGCGACGGTCGACACCACCACCGTCACGCTCACGATCAACGGCCGCGAGGTGACCGTGCCCAAGGGCTTCTCGGTCGTCGAGGCGGCCGCCGAGGCCGGGGTCGAGATCCCCGTCTTCTGCTACGAGCCGCGCCTCGGCGCGGGGGTCGGCGCCTGCCGCATGTGCCTGTGTGAGATCGAGGGCATGCCCAAGCTCCAGACCGCCTGCACGACGCCCGCCGCCGACGGGATGAAGGTCGACTCGCACGCGCCCCGCGCCCGCGAGGGCCAGGACGCCGTGCTCGAGTTCCTGCTCCTGAACCATCCCCTCGACTGCCCCGTCTGCGACAAGGGCGGCGAGTGCCCGCTGCAGGACCTGACCTTCCGCTACGGCCCCGGTGTCACCCGCATGACGCTGCCCAAGCGCACGCAGGAGAAGCCGATCCCGATCTCGCCGCTGATCAAGCTCGACCGCGAGCGCTGCATCCTCTGCTACCGCTGCACCCGCTTCTCGGAGGGCGTCTCCGGCGACATGCAGCTCGTGCCCGAGAACCGCGGCGCGAACTCGATCATCACCACCTTCGAGGGCCGGCCGTACACGAACGAGTTCTCGGGCAACGTCACCGAGCTCTGCCCGGTCGGCGCGCTCACATCGACGACCTACCGCTTCCGCGCCCGGCCGTGGGAGATCCAGAACGTTCCCACCACCTGCACTCGCTGCGCCGTCGGCTGCAACACGTACGCCACGATCCGCGAGGGCCAGGTCACCCGCGTGCTCTCGCGCAACCACCCGGGCATCGACGAGGGCTGGCTGTGCGACAAGGGCCGCTACGGCCTCGGCCACCTGCACGCGCCGGAGCGGGTCACCCAGAACCTGATCCGCGGCGGGCGAGGCCTGGAGGCCGTCTCGACCATCGAGGTGCTCGATCATGTCGCCGACCGCCTGCGGGCGACGGTCGAGCGGTTCGGCCCCGGCTCGGTGGCCGTGCTGGCCTCGGGCGAGCAGACGAACGAGGAGGCGCACGCCTGGACGCGCCTCGTGAACGAGGCGCTCGGCGGCGGCGCCAGCGTGGCCGGCACCGAGGGCGGCCCCTGGTGGGACGACCTCGCCCCCTACGCCGCCTCGATCGAGGAGCTCGGCGCCGCGAGGACGATCGTGGTCGCGGGCGACTCCGAGCTCGGCCACCGCGCCCCGGTGCTCGAGCTCTGGATCCGCAAGGCCGTCCGCGGCGGCGCGCGCGTCGTCACCGTCGGCGCCGGCGCGACCCGGCTCGACACGCTGCGCGGCGCGACGCACATCTCGGCCGCCCCGGGCACGTCGCACTCGGCGCTCCTTGCGGCGGCCACGGGCGACGGCGAGCTGGCCGCGGCGCTCGCCGACGGCGGCGCCGCCGTCGTCTGGGCCGGGCCGATGCGCGCCGAGGTGGCCGCGGTGCTCGCCCACGTCGCCCACACGTCGGGCTGCTCGGTGGTGCGCACCCCGCGCGCGGCGAACGAGATCGGGTGCACCGCCGCCGGCCTCGGCACGGTCACGGCCGAGCAGGCGCTCGAGCAGGCCGAGGCGGGCCAGGTGCGGGCGATCGTGCTGCTGGGCGCCGACCCGGTCGGGGACTGGCACTTCGGCGAGCGCTGGCGGGCCGCGCTTGCCCGCTGCTTCTTCGCGCTCCAGGTGACGGCGTTCCAGAACGACTCGTCGGGCTGGGTGACGACGATGGTGCCCGAGGCCGACGCGCTCGAGAAGGACGGCACGGTCACGAACCTCGAGGGCCGCGTGCAGCGTCTGCGCGGCGCGGCCCGCGCGCCCCAGGGCGTGTCGGACGGCTACGCCTGGGCGGCCGAGCTCGGCGCCCGTCTCGGCGTCGACCTGCCGCACGACCCGCCGGCCGCATTCACCGAGCTCAGCGCCGCGAAGCCCGCGTTCGCGGGACTGTCGTGGTCGGAGATCGGCGAGCGCGCCCCGCTCGGCGAGCGCCCGCCGGTCGGCGACGCACCCCCGGTGCCCCAGATGGCGCCGGCGGCCGTGCCCCAGACCGTCGTCGTCGGCTACCGCGAGCTGATGTCCGGCGCCGCGGTCGAGCACACCGAGGCGCTGCACTTCCAGCGCCGCCACGGCATCGAGATCGCCCACGCCGATGCCGAGCAGCTCGGTGTCGCCACCGGCGACCCGATCCAGGTCAGCCAGGACGGCCGCACGCTGACCGGCCCGGCGATCGTGCAGCGCGCGCTTCGGCCCGGCGTCATCCGCCTCCCGGCCCGCGTCCCGCATCTCGGCCCCGGCACCGTCGCACCCGCCCCCGCGGAGGCGCCGGGTGCCTGACGGCTTCATCGTCACGCTGATCAAGTCCGTCATCCTCGCCAACCTGGTCATGGGCGTCTTCGCGATGCTCACGTGGGCCGAACGGCGCCTGCTCGGCCGCTTCCAGGTGCGCCTGGGCCCCAACCGCGTCGGCCCGTTCGGGCTCCTGCAGCCGATCGCCGACCTGGTGAAGCTGATCCGCAAGGAGAGCCTGCTCCCGATCGGCGTGAACCCGGTGCTGTACCTGACCGCGCCGATGGTGTCGCTGTTCGCGTCGCTCGCCGTCTTCGCCGTGATCCCGTTCGGTGGCCAGGCCGAGATCCCAGGCACGAGCTTCCACTTCTTCCTCTGGATCTCCGATCCGAGCGTCGCGCTGCTCGTCGTCTTCGCGCTCGGGTCGCTCAGCTTCTACGGCTTCCTGGTCGGCGGCTGGTCGTCGAGCTCGAAGTACAGCCTGCTCGGGTCGATGCGGGCCGTCTCGCAGCTGATCTCCTACGAGGTCAGCCTGGCGCTCGCGGTGATCGGCGTCGTCATGATGGCCCACTCGCTCTCGCTGACGCGCATCGTCGCCGCCCAGCACCACGAGGGCCTGCCCTACGTCATCCCCCAGTTCTTCGGCTTCATCGTCTACGCGGTCGCCTCGACGGCCGAGACGAGCCGCATCCCGTTCGACCTGCCCGAGGCCGAGGGCGAGCTGGTGGCCGGCTACCACACCGAGTACGGCGGCATGCGCTTCGCGATGTTCCAGAACGCCGAGTACGTCGCGCTGATCGCCTTCTCTGCCGTCGCGTCGATCCTCTTCCTGGGCGGATACGGCTGGCCGTGGCTGCCCGGGCCGATCTGGATGCTGCTCGAGATGTCGCTGTTCATCTTCATCGCGATGTGGCTGCGGGCCACGCTGCCCCGCGTCCGCTACGACAAGCTCATGGGCATCGGCTGGAAGGTGCTCCTGCCGCTCGCCACCCTCAACCTGCTGGTCACGTCGGTCATCGTGGCCTGGCGCGCATAAGGAAGAACCATGCCGGTAACCGACTCGATCAAGGGCTTCGGCGTCACCTTCCGCCACCTGTTCAGGAAGCCCGTCACGCAGCAGTATCCGGAGTACAAGCGCCCGGTGTATCCGCGCTTCCGCGGCCGTCACCGCCTGCACCGGCACGAGAACGGCCTCGAGAAGTGCGTCGGCTGCTCGCTCTGCGCCGCCGCCTGCCCGGCCGACTGCATCCGCGTCGTCGCGGCGGAGAACACCGAGGAGGAGCGCTACTCGGCGGGCGAGCGCTACGCCCGCATCTACGAGATCAACATGAGCCGCTGCATCTTCTGCGGCTATTGCGAGCTCGCGTGCCCGTTCGATGCGATCACGCTCGGCCACGACTACGAGCTGGCCGAGATGTCGCGCGAGGCGATGGTGTACACGAAGGACATGCTGCTCGAGCCGATGCACCCGAGCCGCACGACGCCCGTGGCGCCCGTCGATCCGTTCGACATCGTCGAGCCGGCGGGTGCAGACGAGGTCGGGGCATGACCTACGACATCGTGTTCGTGGTCGCGTCGGTGGTGGCGATCGCGGCGGCGCTCTCGGTCGTGCTGTCGGGGAACCCGTTCATCTCGGCGCTCTCGCTGATCGCGAACCTGATCGCCCTTGCCACGTTCTACCTGCTGCTGCAGTCCGACTTCCTGGCCGCCGCCCAGGTGATCGTCTACGCCGGGGCGGTGATGATCATGTTCCTGTTCGTGACGGCCTATCTGGGCGGGCGGGCCGACGAGCCGACCCGCGAACGACCGGTGTGGCAGACGCTGCTCGCGCTCGTCGCCGCGGCGGCGATCACCGCCGAGATCGTGTTCGGCGTCGGCCGTCAGCACTTCCTCCACGGCCCCGTCGTCAGCGACGCGTTCGGCGCCCCGCAGGCGATCGCCGCGAGCTTCCTGGGCCGCTACCTGCTCGCCTTCGAGGGCACGTCCGTGCTGCTCCTGATCGCGGCCGTCGGCGGCGTCACGCTCGCCACCCGGCGGCCGGCTCCGCGCGGCGCCGACGAGCCGGGCGCGTTCGAGGTCGACCGGCCCGAGCGCGTGCCCAGCCTGCAGTCGTCGGTCATGGCGATCGAGACGCAGTTCCCCGTCGTGCACACGGGCGCCGCGCACGACGACGAGAAGGCGGACGGCTGATGCACGTCGGCGTTGCGTGGTTCATCACGGTCTCGGCGATCCTGTTCGGGATCGGCCTCTACGGGGTGTTCACGCGCCGCAGCCCGCTGATCCTGCTGCTCTCGGTCGAGATCATGCTGAACGCCTGCAACCTGGCGCTGATCTCGTTCTCGCGCTACCTGGGCCAGCAATCGGGCCAGGTGTTCGCGCTCGTCGTGATGGCGGTCGCCGCCTCCGAGGTCGTCGTCGGCCTGGGGCTCGTCGTCGCCGTCGCCCGGCGCAAGGCCGACCTCGACGTCGACCGGATGACGGGGCTGCGGCACTGATGCAGGCGCTCGCCTGGATCTGCCTGTTCGCGCCGCTCGCCGGCGTCGTCCTGCTGACGCTGGCCGGCTCGCGCATCTCGCGCGCGACCGCCGCGTGGGCCGGCACGGCGTTCGCGTTCGCGGCGTTCGTCGCGGCGGTGGCCGAGTTCGTGCAGCTGCTCGGCGAGGGCACCGCCCACCGCGCCCACACCTGGACGCTCTACACGTGGGCCGGCTCGCCGACGTTCAAGGTGCCGTTCGCGGTGCTCGTCGATCCGCTGTCGGCCACCGAGATGCTGATCGTCGCCGGCGTCGGCGCCGTGATCGTCATGTACTCGATCGGCTACATGCACGGCGACGTCAAGGAGCGGCGCTTCTTCGTCTATCTCGACCTCTTCCTGTTCTCGATGCTGCTCCTGGTCATGGCCGCGAACTTCGTGCTGCTGCTGGCCGGGTGGGGCCTCGTCGGGCTCTCGTCCTACCTCCTGATCGGGTTCTGGCACGAGCGGCCCGAGCCGGTGGCGGCGGCCAAGAAGGCGTTCGTGATGAACGCGATCGGCGACGTCGGCATCGCGATTGCCGTGTTCTTCATGGTGCGCGACCTCGGCACGACGAACTTCGCAACGGTCTTCCACACCGCCCCGCAGCACTGGGCGAAGGGCTCGGCCGACGCCAATTGGGTGGCGGCGGCGCTCCTGCTGGGCGCGCTTGCCAAGTCGGCCCAGATCCCGCTCCACACCTGGCTCCCCGACGCAATGGAGGGCCCGACGCCGGTCTCGGCCCTGATCCACGCCGCCACGATGGTCACCGCCGGCGTCTACCTCGTCGCCCGCGCCCACCCGCTCTTCCAGAACGCCCCCGACATCCAGGCGCTGGTGGCGCTGCTCGGCCTCGCGACGCTGCTCATGGCCGGCCTGATCGCCCTCGTCCAGACCGACATCAAGCGCATCATCGCCTACTCGACGATGAGCCAGATCGGGTACATGTTCACCGCCGTCGGGGTGGGCGCCTACGCCGCCGGCATGTTCCACCTGCTCACGCACGCCTTCTTCAAGGCACTGCTCTTCCTGGGCGCCGGCATCGTCATCCACGCGCTCGGCGGCGAGCAGGACGTCCGCCGGATGGGCGGCCTGGGCTCGGCGCTTCCGAAGACGAAGTGGCTCATGTGGATCGGCACCGTCGCCCTGATCGGCTTCTGGCCGCTCAGCAAGGACGGGATCCTCGCCGACGCGCTGCAGAAGGGCGGCACGACCGCGATCATCGTGTGGGTCGGCGGCCTCGTCGGCGCGTTCTTCACCGGCGTCTACGCGACCCGGCTGATGCGCCTCACCTTCTACGGCGAGCGCTCGCAGTACGCCTCCGAGCACCTCCACAGCGGCCACGGCGAGGCGCCGTGGGTCATGTTCTGGCCCGTTGCGATCCTCGCCCTCGGCACGCTGCTCGCGGGCTTCCTCGCGATCGGCTTTGGGATCAACACAACCTTCTCGACCTGGCTCGGGCACGCCGCCCCGGCGATCGAGCCGAGCACGCCCAGGGACCTGCTGACGACCGCGATCGCCTGGGCCGCCGGCGGCGCGGGGGCAGTGCTCACCTGGCGGGCCTACGCCGACCCGGCGCTGCTCGAGCGCATCAAGCGCCCGTTCCACGGGATCGCCGTCGCCGCCGAGCACAAGTTCTACTGGGACGAGGCGTATGACCGGATCGCCTACCTGCCCGCCTCGGTGTTCGCCACGGGCCTCTACCGGTTCTTCGAGCGCTGGGTGATCTGGGGCACGGTCGACCTGGTCGCCTGGCTCGTGCGCGTCTTCGCCCGCGGCACGGCCGACGCCCAGACCGGCGTCGTGCGCCAGTACGCGACCGTGCTCGTCGCGGGCGCCGCCGTGCTCGGCGTCTACTTCCTGTCCAAGGCGACGCTGTGACGACCGCGCTCGTGTTCCTGCCGCTCGCGGGGGCGCTCCTGGTGGCGCTTCTGCCGCTGCCGCGGCGCGTGACCGAGGAGCTCGCCATCCTGATCGCCCTGGCCGAGGTGGTGCTGGGGGCGGTCGCGCTGGTCGGCTTCAAGGTCGGCGGCGGCATGCAGTACGTCCAGAACACGACCTGGATCTCGCACTTCGGCGCCGGCGCCCCCGTCCGCTACCACGTCGGCATGGACGGGCTCTCCCTGTTCATGATGCTGCTCTCCGCTGTTGGTATCGCGGCGGCCATCGGCGCGGCGATCGTGGCCGGGCGCGAGCGGCCGCGGATGTACTTCGGCCTGCTGCTCCTGCTCGAGTCGGCACTGGTGCTGCTCTTCACCGCCCAGGACCTGGTGCTGTTCTACGTGGGCTGGGAGGTGATGATGATCCCGCTCTACGTGCTGATGGGCGTGTGGGGCGGTGACGGCCGCCGCAAGGCCACCTTCCAGTTCGTCGTCTACACGCTGGTCGGATCGCTCCTCATGCTGGTCGCGATCGCCGTGCTCGGCGTGTCGGCCCACACCTTCGAGCTCGGCGCGCTGACCGCCCATCCGCACGAGTCGACATGGCTCTTCCTCGCGTTCGCCGCGGCGTTCTGCATCAAGGCGCCGCTCTTCCCGCTGCACGGCTGGCTGCCGTCGGCCTACCGCGAGTCGACGCCCGAGGTGACCGCCCTGCTCTCGGGCGTGATCTCCAAGGCGGGCGCCTACGGCCTTTTGCGCTTCGCGCTGCCCCTCTTCCCGAGCGTCGCCCACGACTGGCGCTGGGTCTTTTTGAGCCTCGGCCTGATCGGGCTGCTGTACGGCGCCGTGGTCGCCTTCCGCCAGCCGGACGCCCGCGGCGTCGTCGCCTACTCGAGCCTCAGCCAGATGAACCTGATCGTGATCGGGATCTTCGTCTTCAACCAGAACGGGGTCACGGGCGCCACCCTGCAGATGGTGAACCACGGGGTCGTCTCGCTCGCCGCGTTCCTTCTGATCGGCCTGGTCGAGCTGCGCGCGGGCAGCGACGGGTTCCGCGTCCTCGGCGGCCTCTCCAACCGGCGGCCGGTGATGTCCACCGTGCTCCTGATCGCGGCCCTGTGGGCGCTCGCGGTGCCCGGGTCGAGCATCTTCGTGTCGGAGCTCTACATCCTGATCGGCGCCTTCCAGCAGCAGGCCGTGCTCGGCGGGGTCGCGGCGTGCGGGATCGTGCTCGCCGCGATGTACATGCTGCGCTGGTACTCGGCGCTCGCCCACGGCGGCAACGGCTCCAAGGTGAGCGACGAGACGCCCGACCTGCGCGTGAGCGAGCTCGCGATCGCGGTGCCGCTGATCGTGCTCCTGCTGGCGATGACGGCCTACCCGTACGGCATCATGCGGCGCCTGTCGGACTCGCAGGTCGGCTTCGGCGTCCCGGCCAAGGTGCGGCACCTGTGATCCACACGATCCCCGTCTCGTTCTCGGCCATCGGCCCCGAGATCATCCTGCTCGTGACGGCAGCCGTGCTGCTCGTGACGGCCATCTTCCTGCCCGACGAGCCCGCGCGCGTCTTCTCCGCGGCGGCGACGACGGGTGCGCTCGTGGCGGCCACGATCTACTCGGCGGCGGCGTTCCACGACCATGCCCGCGCACCGTTCGACCACACGCTGCGCATCGACGCGTTCGGGCAGGGCGGGCGGATGCTCGTGTTCGTGGCGGCGCTCGTGGCGGTGGCGATCTCGTGGGGCATCCGCGACCTCGGCGAGCGCAGCGTCGAGTACCACGTGCTGCTCCTGACCGCCTCGGCGGGCATGTCGCTCCTGTGCGTCGCAAACAGCTTCGTGACCGGCTTTGTGGCGCTCGAGCTCTTCTCGCTCGCGCTGTACGTGCTGGTGGCGATCGAGACCGACGACCTGCGCTCGCTCGAGGGCGCGCTCAAGTACCTGATCATCGGATCGATCGGGGCCGCGTTCCTGCTGTACGGGGCGGCGCTCACCTATGGCGCGAGCGGCCAGCTCGAGTTCGACCGCATCCGCGCCGGCCTCGCGCAGGGCGACTCGCACGACGTGCTCGCGCTGATGGGGCTCGCCCTGGTGATCGTCGGGCTCGGCTTCAAGGCCAACGCGGCGCCATTCCACATGTGGACGCCTGACGCCTACGAGGGCGCGCCGACGCCGGTGACGGCCTTCATGTCGGCCGCGACCAAGGTGGTCGCCCTCGTGTTCGCGCTGCGCGTGCTCGTGACGGCGTTCCCGGCCCAGTCGGACGTGTGGCAGATCGGCCTTGCCGGCATCATCATCGCGTCGTTCGCCGTCGGGAACCTGGGCGCGCTCCGGCAGGCAAACGTAAAGCGCATGCTCGCCTACTCGACGGTCGGGCACTCGGGCTTCCTGCTCACCGCCGTCGCCGCGCACAGCGCGCTCGGCACCCGCGCGCTTCTGTACTACCTGACGGTCTACGGGGCCATGAACCTGGGCGCATTCGGGATCGTCGCGGTGCGCGAGCGCGAGATCGGCCGGCCCGTGCAGATCTCCGACTTCGCCGGCTGGGGCTACCGGCGGCCGCTGCTCGGGGTGGGGATGCTGATCTGCATGCTCTCGCTGGCCGGGTTCCCGCCGACCGGCGGCTTCCTCGGCAAGCTCTACGTCTTCTCGGCGGCCGCCCAGAACGGCCAGGCCTACCTGGCGGTGGCCGGCGTGATCGCCACCATGGTCGGCCTCGTCTACTACCTGCGCGTGCCTTTCGCTCTGTATGACCGGGACGCGGTCGTCCCCAAGGCGACCGCGCCCGCGCCCGGCTTCGGCCTGACCGCCTCGGCGGCGACGCTGGCGGCGCTGGCCGCGCTCGTGCTCGGCATCGTGCCGACGCCGCTGATCGACCTGGCCCGAACCGCCGGCTCGTCGCTCTTCGGCTGACCGAACATACGTTCGCTATGCTTCCGGCATGGATGCCGGCCAGCTGCGCCTGTTCCCCGAGCCCGACGGCATGGGCGACGGCCGCTCGCTGCGCGAGGTCGAGTACCTGCATGTGCGCGCCAAGCGGATCGTGAACCGCGTGCCCGAGGCGTCGCGCATGCCGTTCCGCTACACGATCAACGCCTACCGCGGCTGCGCGCACGCCTGCACCTACTGCTTCGCCCGGCCGACCCACGCCTTCCTGGGCATGGACACCGGCGCAGACTTCGAGCGCCGCATCGTCGTCAAGGTGAACGCCGTCGAGCGGCTCACGGCCGAGCTGCGCGACCCGCGCTGGGGCGGCGAGCACATCGCCATGGGCACGAACACCGACCCCTACCAGCCGGCCGAGGGCCGCTACCGGCTCACGCGCGGCCTCGTCTCGGCGCTGATCGCCGCGCGCAACCCGTTCTCGATCCTGACCAAGTCACCGATGATCCTGCGCGACACCGACCTGCTGGCCGACGCCGCCCGGGCGGGCCTCGTGCGCTGCAACCTCTCGATCGGGACGCTCGACGAGGACGTCTGGCGCGCGAGCGAGCCGGGCACGCCGCCCCCGCGCAGGCGGGTCGAGGCGGTGGCGAAGCTGACGGCCGCCGGGATTCCCTGCGGCGTCCTGATCGCCCCCGTGCTGCCGGGCATGTCCGATTCGCCGGAGCAGCTCGCAGACGTCGTCGGCGCGTGCGTCGAGGCCGGCGCCGTCTCGGTCAGCCCGATCCTGCTGCACCTGCGCCCGGGTGTACGCGAGGTGTTCATGCCGTGGCTCGAGGGCTACCGGCCCGACCTGGTCGCGCGCTACGGCGAGCTCTATCCGTCGTCCTACGCCGCGCCGGGGCCGCGCGCCCGGCTCACGCAGACGGTCGAGGACATCGTCGACCGCCTCGGCGGCACGGCGGTCTCACCCGCCCGCACCCGCGACGCGGCGTGAATACCGGTGCCAGGCACCGGTATTCAGACGTGACGGCGCAGCGTGCCCAGCCGGTCCCACACCGTCCGCGGGCGGTGCCGGCGGCCGGAGGGCTCGAGCAGGAAGCGGGCCAGGCGATCGGCCTCGGGCTCGTCGAGCGAGATCACCGACTCTGCGATGCCGTCCTCGTCCCAGACGCTGAAGCGCACGTGGCGCTCGTCGGGCCGGGCGCCCAGATAGCGCGACACCCGCAGCGCCCGCCCCTGCTCCGGCTCGATGTCGGGGTGCGGGCGGAAGAACTCGACCAGCTTGGACCGCAGCGGCGCCGAGCACCATGGGCAGAACCGATAGCGACCGTCGATGCGGTTTCCGCAGCGCCCGCACGCCTGCACTCGCCACTCCTCTCGACCCTTGCGAGCATAGAGCCCGCGGGGCGCGAGTGCCAGTGGCGAAAACTAGATCCGACGCGTCAGGCGGGCGATGCCCGAGTCGCGCAGGCTCCAGAGCTCGCGCACGTGCTCGCGTGCGAGCGACGCGGCGGCCGCGACGCCGGAGACCGCCAGTGCGAGCCATGCCAGCTTGACGGCCACCGACGGCGTCGTGCCGGCCACGACCGCCGGGAAGCGGATGCTCGTGCCCGCCAGCGTGAGGAGCGCGGCGGCGGCGCAGGCGCCGAGCTCGAAGACGGCCCACTCACCCGTCTCGTCGACGACGGCGAGATAGGCGGCGAAGGCCGCGCCGAGCATGACGGCCACGGCCACCATCGAGACGTAGAAGCCGATCAGCGCCGACGAGGTGACCGCCGCGACGGCGGCGACGGCTGCAAGCGCCGCGATCCGGGCGGGCGTGATGTGGCGGGGAAGGCGGGGCATGTCACACCGAAGGTTCTCGGCGAGCCGGGCGACTCCTCCTCGGCTATCTTCCCCACCGTCCCACGACCTCCAAGGAGGGTCTCCATGCCACTCGGAAACGGCGTCAAGCTCACATGGCTCGGCCACGCGACGTTCCTGCTCGAGACCCCGGGCGGGAAGCGCGTGATGATCGACCCCTGGATCACCGGCAACCCCAAGTGCCCGGAGGCCCTGCAGGATCCGGGTCACCTCGACCTGATCGCCCTCAGCCACGGCCACTCCGACCACACCGCCGACGCGGTGCGGCTGGCGAAGGAGAAGGGCGCGCCCGTGATCGGGATGGTCGAGCTCGCCGGCTGGGCCGGATCGCAGGGCGTCGAGAACGCCGTCGGCTTCAACAAGGGCGGCACGCACACCGCCGAGGGGATCAAGATCACCCTGACCGATGCCCACCACTCCTCGAGCGTCGAGGGCGCCGACGGCGCCATCGTCTACACGGGCGAGCCGGCCGGTCTCGTGTTCACGCTCGAGAACGGCTACAGGATCTACTTCGCCGGCGACACGTGCGTGTTCGGCGACATGGCCCTGATCGGCGAGCTCTACGAGCCCGACCTGGCCATGCTGCCGATCGGCGACTTCTTCACGATGGGCCCGTTCGAGGCGGCCAAGGCGGTCGAGCTGCTCGGCGTCAAGCGCGTGCTCGGCATGCACTACGGGACGTTCCCGATTCTCGCGGGCACGCCGCAGGGCCTGCGCGACGAGCTCGCCAAGCGCGGCCTCTCCGACGTGGTCGTCGAGGAGATCGCTCCCGGGGACACGCTCGAGTGACCTTCTCCCTGGTCGCCTGCGATCGCGAGGCGAAGCAGCTCGGCGTCGTCGTCGCGTCCAAGTTCCTGGCGGTCGGCGCGGTCGTGCCGTGGGCGCGGGCGGATGTCGGCGCGATCGCCACGCAGGCGTTCGCGAACATCCCCTACGGGCCGGACGGACTTGCGCTGCTCGCAGGCGGCGCAAGCGCACAGGAGACGCTCGACCGCCTGACCGCGGGTGACCCCGACTACGAGCAGCGCCAGGTCGGCGTCGTCGACGCCTCGGGCCGCAGCGCGACCTACACCGGGCCGGGCTGCTTCGCGTGGGCCGGCGGACGCACAGGCGAGGGCTACGCCGCGCAGGGCAACCTGCTGGCCGGGCCGGAGGTCGTCGCGGCTCTCGCCGACACGTTCGAGGCCACCGAGGGGCCGCTGGTCGAGCGGATGCTCGCGGCGCTTGCCGCCGGCGACCAGGCCGGAGGCGATCGCCGCGGCCGCCAGTCGGCGGCGGTGATCGTGCGCCAGACCGGCGGCGGCTACGGCGGCAACAACGACCTCCTGATCGACCTGCGCGTCGACGACCACCCCGATCCCGTGACCGAGCTGCAGCGGCTGTACTCGATCCAGGACCTGCTCTTCGGGACGACCCCTGAGGATCGGCTGATCCCGCTCGAGCAGGTGCAGGCAGAGCTCTCGGATCTGCTCCTGCGGGTCGGCTACGAGGGCGACGTCGAGGCCGGCCTGCGGCACTGGGCGGGGATGGAGAATCTCGAGGAGCGCCTCTACGACGGCCGGGTCGACCCGGTGGTGCTGCGGGAATTGCGGGAGCGGGCAGCCGGCTAGCGAACGCTGAGCCGGCGGTCGATCCGCTCGGCGCCTGCGCGCGGGCGAAGCGCGCCCGGAAGGGCAGCGACGACCTCGGCGATCGCGCGCGCCGAGGCGGCGCCGGGATCCGAGAGCACGAGCGGCGTGCCCGCGTCCGATGCGATCCGAAGCGGCTCGTCGAGCGGGATCTCACCGAGCAGCGGCACGCCCAGGCGGTCGGCGAGCTCGCGGCCTCCGCCCTGGCCGAACACGTGCGATCGCTCGCCGCAGCAGGGGCAGATCACGTAGCTCATGTTCTCGATCACACCGGCGACGTGCATCCCCGTCTTGCCGGCCACCTCCGCCGAGCGCTCGGCCACCTGCTGGGCGGCGGCCTGGGGCGTCGTCACGATCACGACGTCGGGTGACGGCAGGAGCTGGCCCAGCGAGATCGAGACGTCGCCGGTGCCGGGCGGCATGTCGACGACGAGGTAGTCGAGCTCGCCCCAGTGGACGTCGGTCAGGAACTGCTCGAGCGCCTTGTGCAGCATCGGGCCGCGCCAGACGACCGCCTGGTCGGGCTCGAGGAAGAAGCCGATCGACATGATCCGAAGCGCGTGGTTGACGGGCGGCACGATCATGCTGTCGACGACCACCGGCCGGCGCGTGATCCCGAGCATGCGCGGGATGGAGTAGCCGTAGATGTCGGCGTCGATCACGCCGACCTCGGCGCCGCCGGCTGCGAGCGCGGCCGCGATGTTCGCGGTCACCGTCGACTTGCCGACGCCGCCCTTGCCCGACGCGACCGCGATCACGCGGGTGCGCTTCGAGAGCGAGATCTGCTTCTGCTCGCCGGCCCCCGCCGCCCCGCCGTGCAGACGCTGGCGCAGCGCCGCCTTCTGCTCAGGCGTCATGACGTCGAAGCTCACACCGACCGTCTCGACGCCGTCGACCGCGCCGACGTGCCGCCGCACCTGCGACTCGAGCTCGGCCTTCATCGGGCAGCCGGCGACCGTCAGCGCGATCGTGACGTCGACGTTCGCGTCGCGCACGTCGACCGACCGCACCATGTCGAGCTCGACGACGCTGCGGCGCAGCTCGGGGTCGATCACGCCCACCAGGGCCTCGCGGATCGCCGCCTCGGAAACGTTGGCCATGGCCGCAGTCTAGATCGTTGCCCGTTCAGGCCGGGTCGTCGGCGTACACGAGCCCGGCGAGCCGCGTGCTCATCGCCCGGTCACGGGCCGCGACGGCCCGGGTGCGGCCGTGCAGGTCAAGCGGAAGCGCCGGATCGTCGACCAGGAACACGTCGGCGCCGGCCTCGCGCACGATCAGCCAGGCCGCCGCCAGGTCGACCGACCGCGACGGCTTCAGCGTCGCCACGCCGTCGACGCGGCCGTCGGCGAGCTGGCACATCGCAAGCGCCAGCGCGCCGAGCATGCGGATGCGGCCGACGCTTCCGTCGAGGCGGGCGGAGGCCGTCGCGACCAGCGCGGCGTTCGTGGCCTCGAAGTCGACGATGCCGAGGCGATCCTTGGGGCGCACGCCACCGAGCGGGCGCCCGTTCACCGTCGCCCCCTCGCCGGCCTGCGCGACCCACTCCTCGCCGCTGCCGAAGTCGCGCACGTAGCCGAAGCGGACGTCGTCGATCGTCGGCCCGTCGGCAAACGCGATCGAGAGGCAGTAGAACGGCAGCCGCCGCTTCGCGTTCAGCGACCCGTCGATCGGGTCGACCACGACCACCCACGGTCCGCCGGAGCCGAACGCGCGCTCGCCGAGCTCCTCGGACACGAGCCGGAAGTCGACGCCGGTCGCATGCAGCGCCTCGAGCTGGGCGACAGCGGCCTGCTCGGCCCGCTCGTCCATGACCGTGGTGTCGTCACCGCCGCTGCCGCGGCCGACCACCGGCTCGCGGTCGTCGCGGGTCGGCATGTCGGCGAGCGCCGCCTCGACGTCCGCCGAGACGCGGCGGCAGAAGCCGAGCCAGGCGTCGCGCATCAGGCGTCCAGCGGGTTGATCAGAAAGCCGCTGTAGAGCTTGGGGAAGAAGTAGGTCGACTTCTGCGGCATCACGGCGCCCGCGGCGGCGACGGCGCGCACCTGCTCGACCGTCGGAGCGCGCAGCAGGAACGCCGCCGCCGCATCGCCCTGATCGACGGGCGCCGTCGCGGCGCCCAGCTCGCGGACGTAGCGGATCGAGTCGGTGGTCGCGAACTGGCCCGGATCGAGCAGGCCGAGCAGGGGCGCGAGCACGACCGCCTCGAGCACCGCCGAGTCGATCGCGCGCACCGGGGCGGGCGCGCCCATCATGGCCATGCTGACGGCGCCGCGGTCGCGCAGCGTGCACAGGAGCGCCGGCCGGCCCGCCCCGCGCCACACGGCAAAGGCGATCGTGTCGACCGGGACGCGGTGAAGCGCCTCCTCGACCTGCTCCGGCGGCGCCTCGATCTCGGAGACGTCGAACGCGTGCAGCACCTCCTCGGTAACCTCGCGGCGGCCCATCACGACGCGGTGCGTCGGGTAGATCGTGAGCCCCTCGCCGGTCAGGTTGACGAGGTGCATCAGGATGAAGTCGTACCCCTGGTCCCTGTCGGGGTGGCCGTCGCGCTCACGCCGCTCGTCGCGATAGGCGAGCGCGGTCTCGTAGCGGTGGTGGCCGTCGGCGATCACGATCGAGCGGTCGGCCATGGCCGACTGGACGGCGGCGATCGCTGCGGCGTCGGTCACCGGCCAGAAGCGGTGCGTGGTGCCGTCGTCGTCGCGCACCTGCATGACCGGAGCCCCGGTCGCAAGCGGCCGCAGGGCCTCGCGAGGGCCGCATGCGGGATCGTCGTAGAGCCCGAACACCGGCGAGAGGTTGGCAACCGCGGCGCGGATGAGCTCGAGCTGGCCCGCCTTGGCCGCGGTGTGCGTCTGCTCGTGCGGGCGCACGCGTCCTTCGGAGTAGTCCGACAGGCGCACCGCGGACAGGAACCCCGAGCGGCTGCCCTCGGCACCGTCGGGGCCGATGTAGTCCTGGACGTGCCACCACAGCGTCGGCTCGCTGTCCTTGACCAGGATGCCGGACTGGCGCCACTCGTACAGCAGGCGGCCGGCGCGGCTGGGCGAGTCGGGCAGCACGAGCCGCACGGCCGAGTGCTCGCTGCGGGCCGTGTAGCGGTCGCGATCGGCCGGCGTGATCACGTCATACGGCGGCACGACGACATCGGCGAGGCGCACGCGGTCGGGGTCGTAGCGCAGCGCCCGCAACGGTCGCAGGGCCGCTCCCGGAGCGTCGGTCGATGCCATCCGCGGCAGTCTAGTGGCGGGCTCCGGCGGCACCGCACGGCCGGTCCGTGACAGCGGCGGCGCCGCGATAAAGTGTCCGCCGATGGCGGGCGACACCTACGTGGCCGATCTGAGCGAGGGAGCGCTCGTCGACGCCACGTTCGCCGTGCAGCGCAAGCAGCGCAGGCACACGCGCAACGGCGACCCGTTTCTCTCGATGGAGCTCGCCGACCGCACCGGCCGCGTGCCCGGCGTCGTCTGGAACGACGTGAACGTGCTCGGCGCCCGCTTCGACCAGGGCGACACCGTGCGCGTGCTCGGCCGGGTCGAGAGCTATGGCGGGCGGCTCCAGATCGCGGTGCGCGACGTGGAGAAGATCGATGCCGGCGATCCGCTCGACCTCGTCCCCGGCGCCCGCCGCGACGCCGAGACGCTCGACGGCTTCGTCGAGTTCCTCGCGGGCGAGATCGTCCACCCCGGGCTGCGGGCTCTGCTCGACCGCTTCCTCGCCGACGCGCGCTTCCGCGAGCGGCTGCGCTCGGCGCCCGCCGCCGAGACGCACCACGACTATGCGGGCGGCCTGCTCGAGCACACGGTGGCGGTGGCGACGCTCTGCCGCGAGGCGGCCCAGCTGCATCCCCGCCTCAACCCCGACCTCCTGATCGCCGCGGCGATCCTGCACGACGCGGGCCGCACGGAGACCTTCCGTCCCGGCGTGACGATCGCCGTCTCCGAGCAGGGGCGGCTGCTCGGGCATGTCCTGGCCGGCGTGCGGATGATCGATGCCGCCGCCCGGGAGGCGGGGGTGGGCGATGACGTGCTCCTGCCGCTCCTGAACGCCGTCGCCGGCCACCACGGCCCGCTCGAGGGCCGGCGGCTGGAGACGCCGGAAGCCGTGGCGCTCTTCCACGCGAACTCGCTCGACGCGCGCCTCGGCGAGGCGCTCGCCGGGGCAGCGCCGAAAAACTGAGAAGCGGGGACTGTCCCCGCGCGCGGGGGCAGTCCCCTAGCATCTCGGGCCATGGCAGACCGCGTCCTCTTCATCACGGGCGCCTCGACCGGGATCGGAGCCGCCACGGCTCGCAGGGCCGTCGCGGCCGGCGACCGCGTCGTCCTCATGGCCCGGCGCAAGGACGCGCTCGACGCGCTCGTCGCCGAGCTCGGCGCAGACCACGCCCACGCCGTCGCCTGCGACGTGACCGAATGGGATCAGGTCGAGGCGGCCACGGCCGCGGCCATCGACCGCTTCGGCCGCATCGACGTCGTGTTCGCAAATGCCGGCTTCGGGGCGAATCGCGGCTTCCTGAACGAGTCGCCCGAGCACTGGCGCTCGATGGTGCTCACGAACGTCCTCGGCGTCGCGCTCACGATCCGCGCGACCCTCCCGCACCTGCTCGAGCGCGGCACCGGCCACTATGTGATCACGAGCTCGATCGCCGGCCGCCGGTCGCTGCCCGGATCGCTCTACTCCGCCACCAAGTGGGCCGTGACCGGCATCGGCCAGAGCCTGCGCGGCGAGCTGCGCGAGATGCACAAGAACATGCAGATCCGGGTGACGCTGATCGAGCCCGGCGCCGTCGAGACGCCCTTCTTCGACAACCCCGGCGAGGGCCGGCTCGAGGCAGACGACATCGCCTCGGCGGTGGTGTGGGCGCTCGACCAGCCCGCGCACGTCGACGTCAGCGAAGTGCTGATCCTGCCAACGGCGCAGGCCCGCTGACTCAGACGTTGAAGCGGATGTTCATCACGTCGCCGTCTGCGACGACGTAGTCACGGCCCTCGACGCGCATCCAGCCGTGCCGTTTGGCCTCGGCCTCGGAGCCCGCCTCGACGAGCTTCTCCCACTCGATCACCTCGGCGCGGATGAACCCGCGCTCGAGGTCGGAATGGATGCGGCCGGCGGCCTGCTGGGCGTTCTGGCCGCGGCGGATCGTCCATGCCCGCGTCTCCTTGGGCCCGGTCGTGAAGAACGGGATCAGGTCGAGCAGGCGGTAGGCGGCGAGCGTGACCAGGTCGAGCGCCGGCCGCTCGATGCCGAGATCCTCGAGGAACGCCGCCGCGTCGTCGTCGGGCAGCTCGCGCAGCTCCGCCTCGATCTTGGCGTTCAGCTCGATGCACTCGGCGTCGCGCTCGGCGGCGAACGCCCGCACGGACTCGGCGCGGGCGGGATCGGCGTCGTCCGAGGTGTTGGCGACATACAGCGCCGGCTTGGCGGTGAGCAGGTCGACCGTCGCCGGGATCTCGACCGCGCACGTCCGCGCCGGCCGGCCGTCCTCGAGCCAGGCGCGCAGCGTGTCGAGCGCCGCGTGCTCGGCCACCGCCTCGCGCTCGCCACCCTTGGCCGCCTTGGCGACCCGCTCGGCGCGGCGCTCGATCGCGGCCAGGTCGGCGAACACGAGCTCGAGCTCGATCGTCTCGGCGTCGTCGAGGGGGTCGATCAGCCCCGCGGGATGGGCGACCGAGTCGTCCTCGAAGCAGCGCACGACGTGGACGACGGCGTCGGTGTTGCGCAGGCTGCCGAGGAACTGGTTTCCGAGCCCCTCGCCGTGGGACGCGCCGCGGACGAGCCCGGCGATGTCGACCACCTCGAGCGTGGCGGGCACGAGCTTCCCCGACCGGGAGCTCGCGACGCCGTCGAGCGCCTCGAGCCGGGGATCGCGCACGTCGGCGACGCCGTGCACGGTCTCGGTTGTCGAGAACATGTGCGGCGCGACCGTCGCGCCGCCGGCGGCGAGGGCGTTGAACAGCGTCGACTTGCCGCTGTTCGGCAGGCCGACGAGGGCGACCTCGACGCCGGCCATCAGACGACCGCGGCCAGGGTGCCCGTGACCGCTCCGAGCGCGACACCCGCGACGACGTCGCTGCGATGGTGCACGCCGGCGTACACCCGGCTCCAGGCCATCGCGGCGGCCATCGCCACGAAGACGGGCGCGAGCCGCGGCCGCGCGGCGCCGAGGACGATCGCCGCCGCCGTGGACATGGCGGCGTGGCTCGACGGGAACGATGACGACCCGGGCGCCGGGACGAGCGTCGCCGTGCCCGCCTCGAGCGGACGGTCGCGGCGCACGACGCGCTTGACGGCGTAGTTCACGGCCAGCGTGCCCCACACCGTCGCCGCGACCCGCACGGGCCGGCGCGTGCACACGCCGACCCCGACCCAGACGAGGCCGTAGTTGCCCGCCTGCGTGTACGGGCGCACGACCCGGTCGAGGCGTGGATGCCGCCGTGGCCGCCCCGGATCGCTCAGAACCCGACCCGCCCCACGTGCGTCTCGTGCTTCACGTAGCTGATCTTCGAGACGTCGACGTGGTAGGTGGCGTCGTCGTCGCCGGCGAACTGGACGACGCCGCTGCCGGACTGCAGCGCCCCCTCGAGCGCCGTCCACTCCTTGCCGGCGATCTTCGTGATCACGATCAGCCCGCCGTCGAACCCGATCTCCACCCGCTTCACGTCACCAGGCATCCCGTCTCCTTCAGTATTGGACGTACTCGACCAGCACCCCGGCCACGCTGCCGGGATGGATGAATGCCACCTCGAGGCCGAAGAGGCCGGCCCGCGGCTCGGCGTCGATCAGCTCGGCCCCCTCGGCCGCCGCCGCACGCAGCGACGCGCGGATGTCGTCGACGAGGAAGGCGACGTGGTGCATCCCCGGCCCGCGGCTCTCGAGGAACCGGCCCACCGGCGTGTCGGCGGCGAGCGGGCGCAGCAGCTCGATGCGGCCGTCGCCCACCCGCAGCGTCACCGCCTCGACGCCCTGGGACGGCACGGTCTCGCGATGCTCGACCTCGGCCCCGAACAGGCGGGCGTAGGTGTCCACGGCGCCCGTGAGGTCGGCGACGGCATGCCCGATATGATGGATCCCTCGCGGATGCACTGGACGGCATCCTATGAGAACACCGCCACAGGGGGGTTTGCAATGGGATTTCTGGACAAGCTCAAGCAGGAGGCGAGCGGAGTCGCCTCGTCGGTCGCCGAGAAGACGCAGGAGGTGGCCAAGACCGGCCAGCTCCAGGTACAGCTGCGCAACCTGAACAGCGAGGAGCGCGACGCCGTGTCCGAGTTCGGGCGCGAGGCGTACAACCTGTACCAGGCAAACGCGCTCGCAGAGCGCTCGGGCGAGCTCGCGGGAGCGGCGGCGAAGATCGCCGACCTGCGCGAGCAGATCGCTGCCAAGGAGGCCGAGATCGCCGCCGTGAAGAGCGACGGCCAGCCCGCCGATGCGGCGTCCGACACGGTCGAGAGCTCTGCGGAGGAGGTGGCCGAGCCGGCCGCCGAGACGACCTCCGACGGCGGCCCCACCGCCTAGGCCGATGCGTGATCGCCGCTGGCTGGCGCTGATCCTGCTCTGCGCGATCCAGTTCATGGTCGTGCTGGACGTCTCGATCGTGAACGTCGCGCTGCCCACGATCAAGAAGGCGCTGCACTTCAGCGACGCCAACCTGCAGTGGGTTGTGAGCGCCTACACGCTCACATTCGGCGGCTTCCTGATGCTGGGCGGGCGCACCGCCGACCTGCTCGGGCGCCGGCGGCTGTTCATGGGCGGGCTCGTGCTCTTCTCGATCGCCTCGCTCGCCTGCGGCCTGTCGCAGGACACGGCGCAGCTGATCGCCTTCCGCGCGGTGCAGGGGCTGGGGGCGGCCGTCATCTCGCCGGCCGCCCTGTCGCTGCTCACCACCACGTTCCGCGAGGGCGCCGAGCGCAACAAGGCGCTCGGGATCTGGGGAGCGATCGCCGGCATGGGCGGCGCGGTCGGCGTGCTGCTCGGCGGCATCCTCGTGGACAGCGTCAGCTGGGAGTGGATCTTCTTCATCAACGTGCCGGTCGGGGCGCTGGTCTTCCTGGCGGCGCCGCGCTTCCTCGAAGAGAGCCGGGTCGAGACCGAGTCGCGCAACTTCGACCTGGTGGGCGCCGTCGCCGTGACGGCCGGCCTCACCCTGCTCGTCTACGGCCTGGTCTCGACCGACTCGCACAGCTGGACGTCGGCGCTCGTGCTCGCGGCGCTGATCGCCGCCTTCGTGCTGCTCGCGGCCTTCGTCGCGATCGAGCTGCGGGCGAAGGCGCCGCTGCTGCCGTTCAGCATCTTCCGCCTGCGCTCGCTGACGGGCGCGAACGTCGTCGGCCTGCTCCTGGGCGCGTCGATCTTCTCGATGTTCTTCCTGCTCTCGCTCTACATGCAGCAGGTGCTCGGCTACTCGCCACTCAAGGCCGGCGTCAGCTACCTGCTGATCGCGGGCACGATCATCGTCGCGGCGGGGGCATCGCAGGCGTTCGTGACCAGGGTGGGCGTGCGCCGGACGCTCGTCGCCGGCGGCCTGCTCGTGATCGCGGGGCTTCTGTGGTTCTCGCGCGTCTCGGTGGGCGGCTCCTACGCGGTCGACCTCGCGCCCGGCTTCGTGCTGGCGGGGATCGGCCTCGGCTTCTCGTTCGTGCCGGTGCAGATCGCCTCGCTCGTGGGCGTCACCCACGACGAGGCCGGAGTCGCATCGGGCCTGATCAACACGAGCCAGCAGGTCGGCGGCGCCCTGGGCGTCGCGATCCTCTCGACCATCACCTTCACCGAGGTGAACTCCTACGTGTCGGCGCACGCGACGGCGCATCCGTCGCCCCTGCTGGGCGCACAGGCGCTCGTGAGCGGCTTCCACGACGCCTTCCTGGCGGCAGCGGCGATGTCGGTGATCGGCCTCGTGGCCACCCTGACGCTGATCCCCGGCGGGACGCCGGACGAGATCGGCGTCAGCGAGGCCGCAATGGAGGCGGCTGAGGGCTGAGGCTCCGGGGCGGCTGCTCGGGCGGGCGCACCGCCAGGGCAGCCTCGACCCCGATGTCGAGCGAGGAGTTCGACTCCGGCTCGAGCCCGGCCAGCAGCCGGTCGATCTCGGGCCGCTCGAGCGTTTCGGTCGCGAGCAGGGCCCTGGCCAGCCGGTCGAGGTAGTCGCGGTGGTACTCGACGAGCCGCAGCGCATCGCGATAGGCGCCGTCGGTGATGTCGCGCTGCTCGGCATCGCGCATCCGCTTCGTCTCCTCGGAGAGGGCGTAGTTGTCCGCCCGCATCTGCTGGTGGGGCATCGACTCGCCCATGCCCCACTCGAACACCATCGACCGCGCGATCGCGGTCGCCCGCTCGAGGTCGTTCGCGGCGCCGTTCGTGATCCGCCCGAAGACGACCTGCTCGGCGGCGCGCCCGGCCAGGATCACCTTCAGCCAGTCGCGCAGCTCCTCGGTCGACTGCAGGTAGCGATCCTCCTCGGGCAGGTTCATCGTGTAGCCGAGCGCCTGCCCGCGGGGCACGATCGTCACCTTGTGCAGCTGCATCGCATCGCCCATGAGCCGTGCCACGAGCGCGTGTCCGGCCTCGTGATAGGCGATGACGCGCTTCTCCTTGTCGGTGATCAGCTTGCGCTGCTGGAGGCCCGCCACCACCCGCTCGAGGGCATAGTCGAAGTCGGCCTGGGTGATCGAGTCGTGCTCGGAGCGGCCCGCGGTGATCGCGGCCTCGTTGCAGATGTTCGCGAGGTCGGCGCCGGTCAGCCCGGACGTCTGCCGGGCGATGTCGCCCAGGCGCACGTCCTCGTGCAGCGGCTTGCCGCGCGTGTGCACCTCCATGATCTGCTCGCGCCCCTTCAGGTCGGGCGGGGAGACCCCGATGTGGCGGTCGAAGCGGCCGGGCCGAAGCAGCGCCGTGTCGAGCGCGCCGAGCTGGTTGGAGGCGCCGATGATCACGAGCCGGTCGCTCTCGTCGAACCCGTCCATCTCGACCAGGAGCTGGTTCAGCGTCTGGTCGTGCTCCTGGCTGCCGCCGCCCGGGCCGCCGCTGCCGCGGTGCCGGCCGACCGCGTCGAGCTCGTCGATGAAGATGATGGCGGGCTGGTTCTTGCGCGCGGTCTGGAACAGACGGCGGATGCGCGCCGCCCCGAGGCCGCTCCACATCTCGACGAACGACGACGCGCTCTGGAAGTAGAAGTTGGCCTCGGACTCGCTCGCGACCGCCTTGGCGAGCAGCGTCTTGCCGGTGCCCGGCGGGCCGTACAGGAGCACACCCTTCGGCACCCGCGCGCCGAGCTTCACGAACCGCGCCGGCGACTTGAGGAAGTCGACGACCTCCTCGAGCTCGGCCCGCACCTCCTCGACGCCCGCGACCTCGTCCCAGCGCACCGTCGAGTCAGACCGCGCGACGAGCTTCGCAGGCTTCACGTTCGGCATCATCGTGATGAACTTCCACGTCAGCCAGCACAGCAGGCCGAGCAGGATGAAGATGCCCCAGTCGATCAGGAAGCCGTGCAGCCAGCCGACGGCGGCATGCAGGAAGCCCACCGCGTCGTGCAGCCAGTTGTGCAGGTTGCGCCGTGAGATCCAGTCCACCATTTCCAGCGTACAGGCGTTCCTCTGCACGGGAAGGCTTGCACGCGGTTGCCCGAGGGCATTAGGGTCAGCGGTGGCAGGCACACGAGGGGAAGGGGAACGGCGGTGGTCCTTCGGCACACACTCTTGGCACGGGGTCGGGTCGCGGTGAGGATCGGGGTGATCGCCGCCGCGGTGGCGGTGATCGGCGGCGCCGGCAGCGCCGGTGCGGCGGGCGGCGCGGCGCACGTGCGCCCGAACGCGGTCGGCGAGCTCGACTGCAACGGCTTCAGCCCGATCCAGCGATCCGTGAAGCCGACGATGCTCTGCGCCGACCCGTCGCTCTCCCACACGGTGCGGCTCGAGGACCACGAGCACTACATCGGCCATGACGAGCCGTCGATCCGTTTCCTCTCAAACCGGCCCGGCTCGGGCAGTGACGTCACCTGGGTCGAGACGCTCGGCAAGGACCCGAACGCGATGCCCACGGTCAGCCATCCGGGCAGCGACGTCACCCACAACTTCGAGCTCACGGTCGCGCCGTGGTTCTCGATGACCGTCTGCGACCCGAATTCCGATCCGCAGCTGCCCTGCACGCCGCGGTCGGACGCAAACGCACCGCACGGAAGCTACCCCGGGGCAGGGGCGGCGTTCATGGAGCTGCAGTTCTACCCGCCGGGGTTCGCCCCGTTCGACGACTCGATCAGCTGCAACGACACGCACTGGTGCTCGGCGCTCACGATCGACAGCGTCGAGTGCACGCTCACCGGGCCCTGCAACAACAACTGCGTCGAGCCGGTGAACTTCGCCTTCATCCAGAGGGACGGCGTCCCCACGGGCCCGCCGAGCCCGCAGGACTCGGACCTCGCGTCGTTCACGCCCAACGCGCACACGCTCATGATGGGTCAGGGCGACCGCGTGCGCATCCACATGTTCGACGCCAAGGTGCAGGGAGGGCACGCGCTCGAGATAACCGAGGACGACCTCACCACCGGGCAGAGCGGCCGGATGGTGGCGTCGGGGTCGAACGGGTTCATGAACACGAGCATCGCCGACTGCAGCGGCACGCCGTTCAACTTCGAGCCCGAGTACTCCTCGGCACGGGCGCAGAACATCATCCCGTGGGGCTTCGGCCCGTACATGATCAACACGCAGTTCGAGATCGGCCATTTCGAGCCGTGCACGAAGGTGACCGGGAAGAGCACGTTCACCGACGGTGCGTTCACCGACACCTACTGGAACGTGTGCCACGGCCCGTACGAGAACGACGCGCCGCCGGACAAGGGCAGCAGCGCGGAGCCGGACGACTCGCCCTGCTATCTGCTCGGCGACACGCACGGCGGTACGGTGCCGCCCAACCAGGTCACCGGCTGCGACGTCTTCTTCGACGCGGTCGGCGACCTCGACTTCGACGGCACGTCGTATCGCACGGACTGGCCGACATCGGTGCACCCGAACCGGTTCCCGGCGACGTTCCGGCAGCGGACGCCCACGAGCCACGGCCATCCGCTGGGGCAGATGCAGTTCGTCACCGACGTGAGCGCGAGCGAGAGCGCGTGCAACCTCACGACCGGCGCCGGCTGCGTGATGCCGCCGACCGGCCCCGGGAACTTCTACCCGTACTGGACGCGGGCCCGCGTCCACGGCTCGTGCGTGTGGGAGTTCGGCAACATGCGCAACGGCAACACGTTCGGCGGCGATCGCCAGTGGGGCCGGGTCGGCCCGCGGTCGATCGGCGCGTTCGTGAGCCGGATCCGCTCGACGCCGGGCTGCTGATCGCCCGATGAGAACGCGGGGACTGTTCCCGGGCAACCGGGGACAGTCCCCGCAGCGCCTCAGGCCGGTGCGCCCTCGAGCCGCAGCACCTCGTGCAGCGCCGCCTCGGCCACCTCGAGCTCCGCGGCCGACGGCTCGCGGGTTGCCGCGACGCGCTGCAGCTCGTAGCCGGGCCGCTGCATCGCCTTTGCGATCGGGTGGTCACGGTGGCGCGTCATCCAGGCGAACGCCTCGGTGGCGGCGCCCATCGAGGCCAGGCTCACGACGAGCCTGGCCGGGCCGCGACGCGACGCCGGCAGCCGCGAGACGAGCACGTTTCCGGCCGCGCTCAGGACGATCATCGGGCCGACCATGTGCGACCCGCAGCGCTCGTGCTCCTTGGCGATGTCGACCGGCGCACCGTCGTGCTCGTAGCCGCCGATGGCCTTGTGCTCGGCGCCGTGGTAGCCGGCGATGCGCGATCCGCGCAGCGCGAGCATGGCCGGGAAGAGCGCGGCCCCCGCGGTGACGACCTCGACGGCGGCGGGGTGAAGCCGCGTGCGCCGGATGACCTGTGCGAGCACGGCCGAGCCGGCGAGCGCGGCGCCCATCCCCGGCGACTCCATCGGCAGGCGCGCCTCGGGCAGGCGGCGGCGGATCAGCGGCAGCAGGTAGGCCACCTCGAACATGCGGGCGACGCCGCGCAGGAGCGGCGTCCCGGCGATCGCGGCGGGCAGCTCGGGCTTGCGCCCCGACGCGAGGCGCACGTTGCCCTCGCCGTCGCGCACGGCCGCCGCCCAGTGGTCGAAGCTGTGCACCAGGATGCCGTTTTGGAGCGCCATCCCGCCCAGCCGCACCTTCTCTTTCGTCTCGGTCATTGCCCACCTCCGATCGCCCTTGACACGTGCTCGAAGAAGCGCACCGCGAGCGCCAGATCGTCGACCGGCACGCGCTCGTCGGCCGAGTGCACGAGCGAGCCCGCGAGCATCGGGTCCATCCGCGACGGCATGAACCCGTAGGCGACCGACCCGAACGCCTCGCGCATCCAGTGGCTGTCGGTGAAGCCCGTGCAGATCACCGGCGCCGCCGTCGCCCCGGCCTCGATCTCGGGGATGAACTCCTCGATCGCGGCGAAGAGCGGCGTGGCGGGCGGCGACATCGTGCCGCCGTCGCGCTCGAGGAACTCGAACTCGTACTCGAGCCCGGCCAGCGCCTCGCGCACCGCTCCCTCGATGTCGGCCTGGGTCATGCCCGGCAGGATGCGGCAGTCGCAGCGCAGCTGCGCGCGGCCGGGGATGACGTTGATCTTCGCGCTCGCGGACATGCCCGTCGGCGCGACGGTCGCCCCGAGCATCGGCTCGATCATCTCGGCCAGCAGCGGGTTCTGGGCGCGCGAGCGCTCCATCAGCCGGCGCGGGTCGGCGTCGTCGGCGCCGATCGAGCGCAGGAACGCGTGCAGCTCGGGCACATCGTGCGTCGGCGGGGCCATGCGGTCGATCCGCTCGAGCACGGGGATCAGCTTCAGCAGGGCGTTGTCGGCCGCGCCCGGCACCGATGCGTGGCCGCTCTTGCCGCGGGTCGTGATCGCAAACGCCGAGCACTGCTTCTCGCCGATCCCGACCGTGTAGGCGACCCGCGAGCCGTACGTCACCCGCTCGCCGCCGCCCTCGTTCACCACGAAGTCGGCCCGGACGAGGTCGGGGTGGTGCTCGGCGAGCCACATGAGCCCCCAGCCGTCGCCGACCTCCTCGTCGGCCACGGCGCACAGGACGATGTCGCCGGCGCCATGCCATCCCGCGCGGGCGAGCGCCGAGACGGCCACCGCCTCGGCCGCGACCTGCCCCTTCATGTCGAGCGCCCCGCGGCCCCAGATCTGCCCGTCGCGCTCGAGGCCCGAGAACGGCGGCACCGACCATTCGTCGGGGTCGGCCAGGACGACGTCGGTGTGCCCGAGCAGCATCAGCGCCGGCCCGTCGCCCGTCCCCCGCAGCCGGGCCACGAGGCTCGCGCGTTCCGGCGAGCGGCCGCGCAGCTCGGCCTCGATGCCCGACCCGGCCAGGTAGGCGGCCAGGTGCTCGGCCGCGGCCGTCTCGTTGCCGGGCGGGTTGGTCGTATCGATGCGGATCAGGCCGGCCAGCAGCTGGGCGGCCTCGGACCGCAGATCGTGATCACGCATCCCCTGGACGCTACACGACGCCGCGATGGCCGGCCCCGGCAGAAGAGTAGATTTGCGGGATGACGCGCGACCTCTTCTCGGACTCCGCCGACACGCAGCTCGACGCGTACGCCCCGCTGGCGCAGCGGCTACGGCCGCACACGCTCGAGGAGTTCGTCGGCCAGCAGGGCGTGGTCGGCCCCGAGAGCGCGCTTCGGCGGGCCATCGGCTCAGACCGCGTGCCGTCGATGATCTTCTTCGGCCCGCCCGGCAGCGGCAAGACCACCCTCGCCCGGATCGTCGCCACCACCACCGAGGCTCACTTCGAGGAGCTCTCGGCCGTGCAGGTCGGGGTCGGCGACGTGCGCCGCGTCCTCGGCGAGGCGCACGACCGCCTCGGCGGCAACGGCCGTCGGACGATCCTGTTCCTCGACGAGATCCACCGCTTCAACAAGGGCCAGCAGGATGCGCTCCTGCCCGCGGTCGAGTCGGGCCTCCTGACCCTGATCGGTGCGACCACCGAGAACCCGTACTTCGAGGTCAACTCCGCCCTGCTCAGCCGCTGCCAGCTGTTCGAGCTGCAGCCGCTGGCCGCCGAGGACATCGCGGCCATCGTCCGCCGCGGCGAGGGCGCGCTCGGCGTCGAGCTCACAGACGAGCTGCGCGACCAGATCGTGCAGGCGGCGGGCGGCGACGCCCGAAACGGCCTGAACGTGCTCGAGGCGGCGGCCGCGAACGCGGGTGGAAACGCGATCACCGCCGAGCACGTCCGCGACGCGGCCCGCAAGCAGCCGCTCGTCTACGACAAGGGCGGCGACCGCCACTACGACACGACGTCGGCCTTCATCAAGAGCATGCGCGGCTCCGATCCCGACGCCGCCCTCTACTACATGGCGGTCATGATCTCGGCGGGCGAGGATCCCAAGTTCATCGCCCGGCGCATGATCGTGTTCGCGTCCGAGGACGTGGGCAACGCCGACCCCCAGGCGCTGCAGGTGGCGGTCGCGGCGGCGCGCGCCGTCGAGTTCGTCGGCCTGCCCGAGTGCCGCATCAACCTCGCGCAGTCGGCGGTCTACCTGGCCCGGGCACCGAAGTCGAACGCCGCCTATGTCGGCATCGACGCGGCGATGGCCGAGGTGCGCGACCATGGCAGCCAGCCGCCGCCGGCGCACCTGCGCGACGCGAGCTACAAGGGGGCGCACAAGCTCGGGCGCGGAGTCGGGTACAAGTATCCGCACGACTTCCCCGGAGGCGTGGTCGAGCAGCAGCACCTGCCCGACACGCTGGCCGGCCGCCGCTTCGTGCCCGACGGCGAGTAGGCGGGGCGGCCGGCCCCGGCAGGGCGAAAACCGGGGACTGTCCCCAGTGGGGACAGTCCCCATCCTTCACAGGATGCGCGCCCCGAGCGCGGAGCAGACGAGCTCGACCGCGAGGCTCGCCGTCGCGTTGTGCTCGTCGAGCACGGGATTCACCTCGACCACCTCGAGCGAGGACGCGAGCCCGTGCTTGGCCAGGATCTCCATCCCCAGGTGGGCCTCGCGGTAGGTGATCCCGCCGCGGACGGGCGTGCCGACGCCGGGCGCCTGCTCGGGGTCGACCACGTCCATGTCGAGCGAGACGTGCAGGAACGCACCGCCGGAGGCGAGCTCGATCGCCTCCTCGACGATCGTGTCGATGCCGCGCCGATCGATGTCGTACATCGTGTAGACGTGCACGCCGACGTCGCGCAGGCGCCGCTTCTCGCCCTCGTCGACGCTGCGCACCCCGATCAGGACGGTGCGGCCGTCGGTGAGCATCGGCAGCGGCCAGGCGTCGCTCGTGAAGCGCTCGTCGTCGCTCAGGCCGAGCGCGATCGCAAGCGGCATGCCGTGGACGTTGCCGCTGGGCGACGTCTCGGGCGTGTTCATGTCGGTGTGGGCGTCGAACCAGATCACGCCGCCCGGCCCGCCGTAGGCGGCCGCGAGCCCACCGAGCGTCCCGACGGCGATCGAGTGGTCGCCGCCCAGCACGAGCGGGCGCTCGCCGGCCTCGACCGCCCGCACGACCTCGCGTGCGAGCTGCTCGCACGTCATCTTGATCGCAGGCCAGTAGCGGGCCGAAGGGTCGCCCTCGTCGAGCGCCTCGGCGAGCCGGGTGTCGACGTTGCCGTGGTCGTCGATCCGGTAGCCGAGCGCGGCCACCTGCTCGCTCAGCTGGGCGTAGCGGATGGCCGACGGCCCCATGTCGACGCCCCTGCGGCCCGACCCGAGATCGAGGGCCGCCCCGATGACGGCGACGCGGCGGACGGGGTCGGGATCGGCGGACACGGCGCGCAAGCCTACCCGAGCCGGGGCGCGGCCCGGCAGCCGATCCGCGAACCGGGCCTAAAGAAGCTTGCGCGAAGCCCCGATAACCCAGAAGGACGACCCCCTCGTCCCATCCGACCGCGCCCGAGGAGTCCCATCCGAAATGATCGATCTCGCGAGCATCCGCAACGCGTCGTTCACGCTCACGCCCACCGGGTACAACCCGGAGGAGGTCGACCGCTTCCTGGCCGACCTCGCCGACCAGCTTGCCGAGGGCCTGGCCGCCGCTCCCGCCGCCGCGCCGTACGAGCCGAACCCGCAGTTCGACATCGAGCCGGAGCCGCAGTACGCCATCGAGCAGCCGCGCTACGAGGCGCCGGCCGCCCCGGCGCAGCGCGAGCCCGCCGACATCGACGGCCTGCGCGAGACGATCGAGCGCACCATCGGCGCGATGGACGCGTTCGTCGCCAACGAGCTCGCCACGCTCAAGTCCGCCACCGAGCTCGAGACCGAGGAGCTCGTGCGCGAGCGCGAGCGGCTCCTTGACGAGGCCGGCGCTGCCGCGCAGGCGCATCTCGAGGAGACGCGCGTCCGGGCCGAGAGCATCCTGGCCGAGGCCCGCCGCGACGGCGAGTCGATGCGCGCCCGGTTCGAGGGCGAGCTGCAGGTCGACCGCGATCGCTTCGAGCAGGCCCTGGCCGACCGCGAGGCCCTCGCCCACGCCCAGGTCGCCGAGATCCTGGCCGACGCCGAGACCCGCCGCCGCGAGGCCGAGGAGCTCATGACAAGCGCCAACCGCGTGCAGACGCAGGTGCTGAACTCGCTCGAGAACGCCCGCGCGACCCTGTCCCCCGCCGCCCCGACCCCGGTGGTCGTCAGCGAGCCCGCATATGCCGATGAGTCCAGTCGGTTCGAGCTCTCCGACGCATCGGCGGATGCCTTCCCGGCGAACGCCGATCAGGAGCGCCGGTACAACGACGCGAACGATGCCGCAGCTTGATGCGCAGCTGCCCGCATTCCAGCTGACGTCGGCTGAGGGCGAGCGGATCGCCGTGGACGAGCTCGTCGTCCGCGGCCCGGTGGTGCTCGCCGCGCTCGAGGCCGACCTTGCCGGAGACCCGCGCGAGGAGCTCCTGGCCGACCTGGCCGAGCGCCTGGGCGGGAGCAGCCGGCTCGTCGTGATGTCCCCCGGCGCCTCGACGCTCGGCCGTGGTCTCGCCGCCACCGGTGGAGCGACCTGGCTGCAGGACACGACCGGCGAGGCCTTCGCCGCCCTCGGTCTGACCTACCACCGCCGTATCGGCCGCTCGCGCAAGCTCGGCGGGCTGTTCGTGATCGACATCGACCGGAAGCTGCGGTTCGCCTTCACGAGCGCCGAGCGCGACGCCTGGATCCCGGGATCGTTCGTCCTCTCGCGCCTCGACCGGCTCGGCGCGGCGCCGCAGGCTCCGGCCGCGGGCCCAGTCGACCTGTACGAGGAGGCGGCCGAGCCGGAGCTCGAGCGGCTCGTGCTTGCGGTCGGCAGGCGGCTCGCGCTGGGCGCGACCGAGCTCACCGACCTTGCCACGGCGACGCGCGTGCGTGACATCGGGATGACGTCCGTCCCCGACGAGATCATCAGCAAGGACGGACCGCTCGACGACGACGAGTGGGCCGTCATCCGCATGCATCCGGAGCGGTCCGCCGACATGCTCGACCCGGCCCCCGCCTTCGCGCCGGTGCGCGCGATCGTGCGCGCCAGCCACGAGCACGTCGACGGTTCCGGATACCCGCACCGGCTGGCCGGCGAGGCGATCCCCCGCGGCTCCCGGATCCTGCTCGCGGTCGAGTCCTACCTGGCCATGACGTCCGATCACTCCTACGGCGGGATGCTCACACCGCAGGACGGCCTCGAGCGCCTGGAGCTCGACGCCGGGCGCATCTACGACCCCGCCGTGGTCGCAGCGCTTCGTGCCGAGGTCGGCGCGCAGAGCCACACCGCCTAGAACCACGGCTTGACGCCGCGCACACGGCGGGCGTGCGAGCATCAGGCGGTGCTCGCCGTCGCCCTCGCCCTGGCCTCCAGCGTCGTCTGGGGCACCGCCGACTTCCTCGGCGGCGTCTACACGCGCCGGCTCGCGCTCGCCCCGGTGCTGATCGTCTCGCAGCTCGCCGGCCTGGTCGCCATCGCCGCCGCGCTCGCGGCCACGGGCGGGTTCGACACGCGGGCGTTCGCCATCGGCCTTGCCGCAGGGGCATCCGGCGCCGTCGGCATCGCCGCGTTCTACCGGGCACTTGCCACCGGCACCATCAGCATCGTCTCGCCGGTGAGCGCGTGCGGGGCGCTCGTCCCCGTCGTCCTCGCCCTGATCGAGGGCGAGCGGCCCGGCGCGCTCGCCCTCGTGGGGTGCGCGATCGCGCTCGCGGGAGCGGTGCTGGCCTCGGTGCACGAGTACGCCGGCGACCATCCGGCCGCCCGCAGCTCGGTCGTGCTCGCGGCGACGGCGGCGCTCGGCATCGGCGGGTTCCTGTTCTTCATCAGCCACGCCGCCCGCGGCGGCCACGCGCTGCCCGCCCTGCTCGGTGGGCGCACGGCCTCGCTCGCGCTCCTGCTGGCGGGAGCGGCGGCGACGCGCAGCTCGGTGCGGCTCGCCCGCGGCGAGGTGCCGGCCGTCGCAACGGTCGGACTGCTCGACTCGGGCGCGAACGCGCTGTTCGTCGCGGCGGCCGAGCGCGGGTTCCTGGCCGTCGTCTCGGTGCTCGGCTCCGAGTACCCGGTCGTGACCGTCGTGCTGGCGCAGACGCTGCTCGGCGAACGGGTGTCGCGCCCCCAGGCGGCGGGCATCGCGCTCGCGCTCGTCGGCGTTGGCATCGTCAGCGTGAACTGAGCCCGATGCAGGGGAAAGATCCCCAAAACGGGTGACGCGATCCGGTGGTGCAGAAGTAGTGTCCTGTCTGTTGGGACAGGGTTTACCGGTGGGCCGCCGGGCGGCGTGTCCGAGACGGACACGCCGCATCTTGGCGCCCGTGGTGTCCTTCATGGCGAGAGCCGGGCCCGCAAGTTTCCGCTGCGGCCGCCGATCACATGAGTGGCAGGGCCACGCGCGCGAGGAGACACGATGACCACACCGATCGGTTCAGCAGCGACACAAGCGGTGCAATTCCAGCAGGCGGCGCAGAAGCCCGCCGCGGCGAAGGATCCCGACCACGACGGCGACGTCGACGGGCCCAGCGGCGACAAGGCCGGTCGCGACCCGCTGCGGACGAGCGTCCGCGTCGACACGAGCGCGTAGGCGCGTGGACTCGCCGTCCCGCCCGCTCGACGGGGGCGGGACGGCGGATCGACGCGCTCCGGACGCGACTGCGACCGGGCCCTGCAGTCCGAAGGATCGTCACATCAGCCACGCCTAGGGTGCGTCTATGACCGAACGCGAAGTGCGGGTCGGCGGCGTCCCCGGAGCGCCTCTACGTCACGGGTACACGATCGACGTCGATGTCGGCGGGGAATGGAGCGCCCGAGTGGATTCCTGGGAGCAGGTGGCCGCAACACCTGCCTTCCTCCGCCTGCGCGACGCGCTCCTGGAGCGGGCCCGCCCCGCGTCGGCCGACGTCCTCCTCGACATGGGTTGCGGAGCGGGACTGGTAACGCTCGCCGCCGCCCCGCACTGCGCCAAGGTCTACGCCCTGGACGCATCCAGCGGCATGCTCCGGCGGCTCTCGGACCGCGCGGGGAAGGCGGGTGCCGGGAACGTGGAACTCATCCTGGGGGACATGCGCCGGATACCGCTTGGCGATGGCAGCGTCGACGTGGTGGTCTCGAGCTACGCGCTGCACCACCTCGGACCCGACGGGAAAGAGCTTGCGGTCGCCGAAGCCCTGCGCGTGCTACGCCCCGGCGGGCGGATCGTGATCGTGGACATGATGTTCCAGCTGTCGATCGCCGCCCGCGACCGACGTATCATCGCGCACAAGGTGGGGCTCCTGCTGCGGGCGGGACCGGCCGGCGTGGTTCGGCTGGCCCGTAACGGTTGGAGGCTCGCGCGCGGCACGTGGGAGCAACCGGCGTCGATCGAGTGGTGGACGCAGATGCTCGAGCGCCGCGGCCTGAAGGACGTCGAGGTTGTCCCGCTCGAGCACGAGGCTGGGCTTGCATACGGCCTCCGCCCGCCGCCGGACCCGTGATGCCGCGGTCGGCCGCACCCGCGCTTCTCCTTACGGCCGCGGCGCTCGTGCTTGCCGGATGCTCCGAGACGAGCGCGAGATCCCCGGCGAGCGGGGCGACGAGCCCGGTCAAGTCTGCCCGGAAGCCGCACGCGCTGCTCGTCGAGGCCGGCGAGGTACGGATGCATATTCCCGCGGAACGTCGCGCGACCATCGCCGCGCTCGCCGGTCCAACTGCGCGGTCGCGGGTGAGGGTGCTGCTCGGCGGCCCCCGACGCATACGCGGGCTGCGCTGGTCGGCGACCGTATCGTGGAGCGCGCGGCAACGCCGTCAGGTGCTCGCGGCGATCCGCGGCACCGTCTCGCGGGTCACGGTCGCAACGCCAGTTCGATCGGTGCGCCTTCGCCTCCCCGTGATCCGGCAGGTCTACCGCAACGACTGCGAGGCGGCAGCGATGGCGATGCTGCTGGACGGGCGTATCGACCAGGTCACGCTGCAGAGGCAGTTGCCGGAGGCGCGACCAACCGTTCCCTACGAGCGCGGCGCGAGGACAGTCTGGGGCGATCCTGAGCGCGGCTTCGTGGGCCTCGCGAACGGCTACGGCTACGGCGTCTACGACCGCCCCGTGACGCACCTGCTGCGCCGCTACCAACCCGATGCCCGCAACCTGACGGGCACCGGGTTCGCCGGCCTGCTCGTCGCGTTGCGCGAAGGTCGGCCGGTGGTCGCCTGGATCCAGCTCGGCGGAAGCGTGCCACGATCGTGGACGACACCCCGGGGACGCGTCGTGCGGGCCAACTTCTCGGAGCATGCGGTGCTCCTGACCGGATATGACGACGGCACGATCACGCTCAACGACCCGTGGACGGGAGAGCGGCAATCACTCTCGGTCGACGAGTTCCTCCCCCGTTGGCATCTCCTCGGCGACCGAGCGGTGGCCGGCGGTTCGCTGTTCGCGGGCCACACGCTCTAGCGCCGCCGGACGGCGGACGTCGGAATGGCGAGGGCCAGGATCGAACTGGCGACACCGCGATTTTCAGTCGCGTGCTCTACCAACTGAGCTACCTCGCCGGGCGGCGCGCATTCTATCGCCCCGGCGCGCCCGGCCCTCCAAATGCAACGGCCTCCGGGACGGTGCTACCGCTCCTCGAAGGCCGTTGCGATCCCCTGCATCAGAGCACGTTTCTCGCGTCCGGTCAAGTCGATTCGCGCGAGAGCGCCGGGGCCAGGTCGACGGCGATCTCGGCGCCCACCTCGGTCGCCGTCAGCTCGGCGGCGTTGCCCTGGTTGAGCGCGAACGAGAGCAGGCCGGCGGAGTCCTCGTACAGGACGAACTCGCCCGGGCCGACGTCGGCGAAGGTGACCGCGCAGCGGGCGTAGTAGCGGTCGTCGCCCGTGTCGATCTCGGCCATCCGGCCGATCTTGAAGAGGCCGTCGAGCTCGCCCGCCGAGACGGCGAGCTGGATGTTCCCGAACCGGTCGACGTACTGCACCATCGCGTGCAGCATCGTGCCCTCGAGGCGGTGGTCGGGCGTCGAGCGGCGCACGAGCTCGGCCGGCTCGATCGGCGGCCCGAGCTCCGAGAGCGGCATACCCGCGGCCAGGCGCGCCGCCGCCGGGGCGAACACGTCACGGCCGTGAAAGGTGCGCGACACGGGCTGCAGCATGACGTGGGGATTCGTGATCGCAACCGCCTCGGTGACGCCGCCGCACACCTCGGCCGCCGGGAGCAGCAGGCCGTTGTCGGGCCCGACGAAGTAGCGGCCGTCACCGCTGCGAAGCGCGATCCCGCGCCGGTCGGAGCCCACCCCCGGGTCGACCACCGCCAGATGCACGCCGGCCGGCAGATAGAGGATCGCCCCGGCGAGCACGCGCGCGCCCTGACCAATCGCCTGCGGCTGGATGCCGTGGGTGATGTGGATCACCTGCGCCTGCGGGCAGAGCAGGTTGATCACGCCGTGGCAGATGCCCGCGAAGTCGTCGGACGTGCCGAAATCCGAGAGGAAGGTGACGAACGGCGGGTGCTCGGAGCCCGGCATGCGGGCACTCTACCCAGCGCCGCGCAGCAGCCGCTCGACCGCGGTGACGAGGCCGTCGACCGAATGCGGGTCGGCCTCGCCCACCGGCTCCACGCCGTGCTCGCGCAGCGTCGCGCTCGTGACCGGCCCGATCGAGAGCGCCCGCAGGCCGGCGAGACCGCCGTCGCCCAGGGCCGCGGCCAGGCCGCTCACCGTCGACGACGACGTGAACGTGACCAGATCGGCGCCGCGCACGACGCCGGCGTCCACCGGCTCGGGCACCGTGCGGTAGAGGTGCAGGACGTCGACCTCGGCGCCGCCCGCGCGCAGGCCGTCCGAGAGCACCGCGCGGGCGCCGGCGGCGGTCGCGACCAGCACGCGCCGCCCGGCGACGTCGCCGAGCGCGGCGAGCAGCGCCTCGGACACGGCCTCGGCGGGCACGAGGTCGGGAACGACCCCGCGCGCAGCGAGGGCGGCCGCCGTGGCCGGCCCGATCGCCGCGACGGTCACGCCGTGCAGCGCGCGCACGTCGCCGGGCAGCAAGAGCTCGGCGCCGTTCGCGCTCGTGACGACCAGCATGTCGTAGGCGGCCAGGTCGGGGGCCTCGAACGCCAGCGGCTCGATCCGAATCGTCGGCGCCTGCACCACCTCGGCACCCAGCAGCTCGAGCCGCGACGCGAGCCCGCTCGCCTGCGCGCGCGCCCGGGTGACGACGACGCGGCGCCCGTGCAGCGGCCGGCGCTCGAACCAGGCCAGCTGCTCGTGCAGCGCGGCGACCGCTCCGACGAGCATGATCGCCGGCGGCTTCGTGCCCGCCGCCGCCGCGGCGATGCCGGACAGGGGGGCGACGACGGTGCGCTGGCCCGGCCGTGTGCCGTCCGAGATGACCGCGGCGGGCGTGTCGGCGGCCATGCCGTGCTCGATCAGGCGGGCGGCGTTGCCCGCCAGCGCGCCGACGCCCATGAGGAACACGAGCGTGCCCGGCGTCGCGGCGAGCGACGTCCAGTCGAGGTCGCTGCCCGGCTTGGTCGGGATCCTCGTGCCCGGTGACGACCGTCACCTGCGCGGCCGCACCGCGCTGCGTCACCGGGATGCCCGCGTAGGCGGGGACGGCGTAGGCCGACGAGATCCCCGGCACGACCTCGAAGTCGATCCCGGCGGCGACCAGGGCGAGCGCCTCCTCGCCGCCGCGGCCGAAGATGAACGGGTCTCCGCCCTTCAGGCGGACAACGGTTGCGTGCGCGCGCCCGAGCTCGACCAGCCGCGCGTTGATCACGTCCTGCGTCATCGCGTGCTCGCCGGGGCGCTTGCCCGCATAGACCCGCTGCGTGCGCCCGGGCGCGAGCGCGACGATGCGGGGGTCGGCCAGGCGGTCGTAGACGAGCACGTCGGCGGCCTCGATCAGGTCGCGGGCGCGGACCGTGAGCAGGCCCGGGTCGCCCGGACCGGCACCGACCAGATAGACGGTCACGCCGCCGCCCACCGGCGCAGCTGGAGGCGCCCGTCCTCATGCCACGCGTACGCCGCCACCGGGACGCTGCAGCCGCCGCCCATGCTCGCGACCGCCTCACGCTCGGCCTCGACCGCCGCGCGGGTGGGGCCGTGGTCGAGGGCCGCCACCAAGCCCTCCTCGCCCGCGCGCACCTGCACGGCGATCGCGCCCTGGCCGGCCTCGGGGACGAACACCTGCGGGTCGAACAGGAACCCGATCCGCGCGGCCAGCCCAAGCCGCACGAGGCCCGCCGCGGCGAGCACGATCGCGTCGGCGTCGCCCGCATCGAGCTTGCGCAGGCGCGTGTCGACGTTCCCGCGCAGCGGAACGACCGCGAGGCCGGGCGCAAGCTCGGCGAGCAGGGCCGCGCGCCGGGCCGACGACGTCCCCACCCGGGCCCCGTCGGGGATCTGGTCGAGTGCGGCGAACGGCCCGCAGACCGCGTCGCGCGGATCGTCGCGCTCGAGCATCGCCCCGATCGCGAGGCCGGCGGGCATCTCGCCGGTCAGATCCTTCGCGCTGTGCACGGCGGCGTCGATCTCGCCGGCTGCGAGCGCGCGCTCGATCTCGCGCGTGAACACGCCCGTGCCGTCGCCGATCTGGTCGAAACGGCGCTCGCGGTCGCGGTCGCCCGCCGTCTGGATCGCGACGATCTCGGCCTCGCCGAGCGCGTCCGCGACCAGCCGCGCCTGCGCGATCGCCAGGCGGCTCGAGCGGGTTCCCAGGCGGATCATTCCGGCGATGCCGGGTGCGCGTGGAGCCCGAAGAGCTCCGTCACGGCCTCCGCGTAGGGTGCCGATTTGTCGGCGGCGGCGAGCTGCTTCAGCCGCACCGTCGGCTCGTGGAGGAGCTTGTTCAGCATGCCGCGCGTGACCGCGTCCAGGCGCTCGCGGTCGGCGGGCGTGAGCGAGTCCCAGCGCGGCTCCATGCGCCGCAGCTCGGCCGCGCGGATGCGCTCGGCGTGGTCGCGCAGCGAGGTGATCGCGGGGACGACGCGCAGCGCCGCCATCCAGTCGCGGAACTCCGCCGCCTGCTCGGCCACGATCGCCTGCGCGCGGCCGCTCTCGCCGCGCCGCAGCTCGAGCGTGCGCTGCACCGCCGCCTCGAGCCCGTCCAGGTCGACGATCGAGATCCCCTCGACGTCGCCCGCCGCCGGGTCGATGTCGCGCGGCACCGCCAGGTCGATCAGCAGCCGGGCCGGGCCGGGCGGCAGGTCAGCCGCGCGCACGACATATCCGGGCGACGCGGTCGAGCTGATCACCACATCCGCGCCGCCGACAGCCTCGCCCAGGCGCTCCCATGGGATGGCGGTCCCGCCGAAGCGAGCCGCCAGGCCGGCCGCGCGGTCGGGGTCGCGGTTTGCCACTGCGAGCGTTCCCACGCCGCGCGCGGTCAGGTTCGCGACCACGAGCTCGGCCACGCGCCCCGCGCCGATCACGAGCACCGAGGCCGCGGCGAGCCCGCCCAGCCGCCCGGCGGCGACCTCGGCCGCCACGGACGCCACGGATCCCCCGCCCGACCCGATCGCGGTCTCGTGGCGGACGCGCTTGCCCGCCTCGAGCGCCGTGTGGAAGAGCCGGTTCGAGACGGGGCCTGTCGCCCCCCACTCAAACGCGCTCGCGTAGGCGTCGCGGATCTGGGCCAGGATCTGGGCTTCGCCGGGGACGAGCGAGTCCAGGCCGGCCGCGACCGAGAACAGGTGCTCGGCGGCCTCGGCGCCCGCGCGCACGTAGAGCATCGGCTCGAGCTGCTCGCGGCTGCGCCCCGAGAGCTCGACCAGCCGCCGCACAGCCGCCTCGCGCAGCGCCTCGGTGTCGGCGCCGACCAGGTAGAGCTCGCAGCGGTTGCACGTCGCCAGGCCGACCGCCTCGGCCACGGGCTCGGTTGCGAGGACGTGGTCGACCAGGTCGTGTCCGTGATCGTGTGCGGCCAGCCGCTCGCGCACCGGCAGCGGCGCGCTGCGGTGGCTGGTGCCGACGAGCACGAGGCTCAGGGCGATCGCGGCGTCATCCATCGGCCTTGGCCTCCAGGATGCCTGCGATCTCGTCGAGCTCGCGCTCGAGCCGGCCGAGCTTGGAGTTCAGGATCACGACGTAGGCGAGTGTGACGAGCCACGCGAGCGCGTAGACCGCCGCGACGTAGTGGACGTATGTCGCCCGGATCACGGCGTCCCCTGCGCCAGCCGGCGCAGCCGCGCCACCTGGTCGTCGAGGCGCTTGCCGCGCAGCTCGACGAGGTACATCGCGACCGCGAGTGAGAGCATCGCCGCGAGCGACATCAGGAAGGTGAAGAGCATGCTGCCGTCCATGTTCGCACCGTGGTCTGTGAAGGTGATCGGATGGATCACGTCCTGTCCCAGGTGCACCGCAAGCACCGAGATCGGGATCAGCCCGACGCCGAGCAGGGCGTAGACGGCCGAGTAGCGCGCGCGCCGCTCACCGGGCTCGACCGAGAAGCGGAGCATGAAGTAGGCGCAGTAGAACAGGAAGATGATCAGGAAGGTGTTCAGCTCGGTGCTGCCCCAGTACCACCAGGTGCCCCACGACACCTTCGCCCAGATCGAGCCGGTGACGAGCGTGAGCGTGCCGAAGATGACGCCGAGGTGCATGGGGACGTAGCTGCGCAGGTCGAGCTGCATGTCGCCCGTCCACAGATAGCGGGCGGCGTTCAGGGCGCCCCATCCGAACAGCGCGTAGGTCGTCATCGCGATCGGCACGTGGAAATAGAAGATCCGCTGCGAGAAGCCCTGATCCACGTCGTTCGGGACGTAGAAGAAGATCAGGCCCAGACGCCACCGGCATCAGTACGGCCGCCACCAGGGCCGCGAATGTCGCGCGGTCGAGGCGGGCGGCGGCGGTCGTATTCACTGGCTAATCCTCCACCACGAACTCGAAGAGTCCCCACCCGAAGAGCACGAAGACCGTATCATAGAGAGCCAGATATCCCAGCCGCTCAACCGTGTGCAAACCGCTTGTTTGCGGGGAAATCGTTCCTGTGGTCGCGCTCACGGCGCCGAGCACGAGCGGTATGGCAAAGGGCAGGAAGAGGACGGGCAGGAGCACCTCGCGCGCGCGTCCGGCCGACGCCAGCCCGGCGACGAGCGACCCGAGCGCGGCGATGCCGATGTCGGCGAGGACGACCGCGGCGACGAGCACGCCGTAGTCGGGGGCGCGGCCCCTCCTGCAGGAAGAACAGCCAGAAGGCGGGCAGCGCGACCACCTGCACCGCGATCAGGAACAGGCAGGTCGAGCAGGCGCGCGCCGAGCCACAGGAGCGCACGGTCGATCGGCGCGGCCAGCAGGCCGTCCCAGATGCCGTGCTCGCGCTCCTGGGCGAACGTGCGCAAGAGGCCGAGCATGGCCGTGAAGCACGATGGCGACCCACAGCATCCCGGTGGCCGCCCGCGTACCGCCCGCCGGCCGGCCGCCGCCGAGACGCGAAGCGGAAGAGCACGAACGCTGCCAGCACGAAGGCGACCATCGCCAGGACGACCTCGCTGCCGCGCAGCTCGAGCAGCAGATCCTTGCGCACGAGCGCCGCGAAGGCGCGCCGCTCACGCCGCCACCCGCCCCGCGTCGATCCGCACCTCGCCCGTCGCAAGCCCCTCGAACCAGCCCGGCTCGTGGGTGGCCACGATCACCGTGCGGCCCGGCTCGGCGAGCACCTCGCGCAGCACGTCCGGCCGCCGCTCGTCGAGCCCGGCCGTCGGCTCGTCGAGCAGCAGCAGCGAGGGCCGGTGGAGCACCGCCCGCGCGAGCGCGAGCCGCTGGCGCATGCCGCGCGAGAACTCGGCCACCGGATCGCGGCGGCGCCCCGCGAGCCCGACGCGCTCAAGCGCCGGATCGATCCACTCGGCCGGCACGCCGTAGAGCGCCGCATAGAGGCTCAGGTTCTCGAGCGCGGTCAGCCCCGGGTAGGCGAGCGGCGCGTGGGCGACGTAGCCGATCAGCGGCCGCGCGGCCGTCGCCGCCCGCGGCAGCTCGTGGCCGGCGACCGCCTCGGTGCCCTCGGTGGGCCGCAGGACGGTCGCGAGGATGCGCAGGAGCGTGGTCTTGCCGGCGCCGTTGGGACCCGTGATCAGCAGGAACTCGCCGGCCGCCAGGCGCAGGTCGACGCCCGCGAGGGCGGCCCGCTCGCCGAAGCGGCGCACCAGGCCGTCGCACGCAACCACCTCGCTAGGCGACGGCATCGGCCAGCACTGCGGCCAGGAAGATGAGCGCGATCACGCCGTTCATCGTGAGGAACGCCATGTCGACGCGGGAGAGGTCGTCGGCGCTCACGATCGAGTTCTCGTAGGCGAGCAGGCCCGCGACGACCACGACCCCCAGGTAGTAGAGCGGCCCCAGCCCGAGCGACGCGCCCAGCCACACGAGCAGCAGGACCGAGCCCAGGTGGGCGGCGCGCGTGATGCGCAGGGCGGCGGCGATGCCGAACCGGCGCGGGATCGAGTGCAGCCCCTGCCTGCGGTCGATCTCGATGTCCATCGTCGCGTAGATGATGTCGAAGCCGCCGATCCAGAGCGCCACGGCGCCGCCGAGCAGAAACGGCGTCCCGGTGACGTGGTTCGTGACGGCGACCCAGCCGCCCACGGGGGCGAGGCCGTCGACGATGCCCAGGAACGGATGGCAGAGCCACGTGAACCGCTTCAGGTAGGGGTAGAGCACGAAGCCCGCGACCGGGATCGGCCACAGCCAGCGGGTGATCGGGGCGAGCTGCCACACCGCGAGCAGGAACACGATCAGCGACCCGGCCGCAAACGCCAGCACGTTCGTGCGCGAGAGCAGGCCGGCCGGGATCTCGCGCCGCGCCGTGCGCGGGTTGCGGGCGTCGATGGACGCGTCGATCAGCCGGTTGAGCGCCATGGCCAGGCTGCGCGCTCCGACCATGGCGACGGTGATCCACAGGAGGAGCCGCGCCGAGGGCACATGTCCGAGCGCGAGGATGGCGCCCGTGTAGGCGTACGGCAGCGCGAAGACGGTGTGCTCGAGCTTGACGAGGCTGACGAAGCGGCGGGCGTAGACGGCGGTCGCGCTCAATGCGGTGTGGGCTGGTCGAGCAACAGCCGCAGCCCGTGGTCGAGCGCGGGCGCGATGGCGTCGAAGAGCTCCGCGCAGGCCTTCGGGCTACCGGGCAGGTTCACGATCAGCGCTGACCCGGCGATGCCGCTTCGGCCGCGCGAGAGCATCCCATGCGGCGAGACGGCGATCGAGACGGCGCGCATGTGCTCGTCGAGCCCCGGCGTCGGCCGCTCGACGACGTCGGCCGTGGCCTCGGGAGTGACGTCACGGGGGGCAAAGCCGGTGCCGCCGGTCGACAGCACGAGGTCGGCCGCGGCGGTCAGCTCGCGCAGCGCCGCAGCGATGTGCGCCCGCTCGTCGGCGACCGTGCGCCGGCCGGCGAGCTCGAACCCGGCCGCGCGCAGCCGCGCCTCGAGCACATCGCCGCTCGTGTCCTGCCGCGTGCCGGCGACGACACCGTCGGAGACCGTCAGGACCGCGGCCCTCATCCCGGCACGCGCCGCCAGTGGCCGCTCTTGCCGCCCGACTTCTCGACGAGCTCGGCCGACGCGATCGTGATCGCCGGGTCGAGGCCCTTGGTCATGTCGTACACCGTGAGCGCGGCGACGACCGCGGCGGTGAGCGCCTCCATCTCGACGCCCGTCTGCGCGGTCGTCTCGGCCGCGGCGGTGATGTCGACGCCGTCGCCGGACACCGTCGGCTCGACCTCGACCATCGTCAGCGGCAGCGGATGGCACAGGGGCACGATGTCGGGCGTGCGCTTGGCGGCCATGATCCCGGCGATGCGGGCGGTCGCAAGGACGTCGCCCTTCGGCAGCGTGCCGTCGAGGATGCGCGCGCGGACGTGATCGGGCATGACGACGCGTGCGTGCGCGACGGCGCGGCGCTTCGTCACCGGCTTGTCGCCGACGTCCATCATGCGGATCTCGCCCATGCGGCGGGAAGTCTACGGCCCTTGATGGGTTGAGGGTATGGGGACTGTCCCCGGGGACAGTCCCCATTGTCGCCCTCGTCTGGCCGATGGCGACTGTCCCCCGGAACAGACCCCGATTGTCGCCCTCGTCTGGCCGATGGCGACTGTCCCCTCGGAACAGACCCCGATTGCGCCCTCGTCTGGCCGATGGGACGTCCCCGATTGTCGCCCTCGTCTGGCCGATGGGGACTGTCCCGGGACAGTCCCGATTGCCGGCCTCGCCTCAGCGGTCGACGAACGGCTGCAGGGCGTGCGCGTAGGCCTGTGCCGAACGGCCGTCGGGGTCGCGGTGCGGGTTGCCGCAGCACACGCTCACGCCGACCACGCGGCCTGTGGCGGCGAGCACGGCCATCTCCTGGTCGAGCCGCGGGCCGCTCCATCCTCCCGGCGCGGGGAAGTCGACCCCGGGGCCGTCGGCCGGGTCGAGCACGTCGCCGTCGAGGTGCAGGTGGATCGGCACGTCGGGCGGCAGCGCCCGCAGCGCGCCGGCGACGTCCCCCGAGACGACGAGCGCCGACCCTGCGATCGCGTCGCGCTCGCCCGGATCGAGGTCGCGCGCGCCGACGAGCGCCGCCCGCTCCTCGGGCAGGGCGGGGTCGAGGCCGGCCGCCGACCGCAGGCGGTCGTGGCACCAGCCGAGCAGGATGGCGAACGGCATTCCGCCCAGGAATCCGCTCGGCGTCGTCTCCGGAGTGTTCAGGTCGCCGTGTGCGTCCACCCAGACGAGCACGAGCCCCGGGTGGCCGTCGCGCAGACCCGCGGTCACGGCGGGCGTGAGCGTGCACTCGCCGAGCAGGACGAGCGGCGCAGACGCGGCGGCGACCGCGTCGCGCAGACCCGGCAGGCCGGTGGCCAGGGCGTCCTGCGGGGCTGCATCGAGGTCGATCTGCACCCGCTGGGCGCCGGTGATGCCGAGCGCCGCCGCGACGGCCGCCGGGCCATCCTCCATTCCGGGGCCGTGGAACCGGCTCGACCACGGCACCTCGATGACGGTGCCGGCGGCTACTGCACCGTCTCCGGCCGCGCGGCCGCGACCTCGTCCATGAGCGCGTCGACCCAGTGGGTGATGTCGTGCTCGCGCACCTGCGCCCGCAGGCCCTCGATGCGCTCCTTGCGCTCCGCCGCCGACATGGTCAGCGCGGTGTGGATCGCGTCGGCCTGCTCCTGGAGGTCGAACGGGTTCACCGTGAGCGCGTGCGGGCCGAGCTCGGGGTGCGCGCCGGCGTTCTCGGACAGGATCAGCACGCCGTCGCGCTCGTTCACGAGCGGCGCCTCCTTGGCGATCAGGTTCATGCCGTCGAAGATGGCGTTCACGAGCAGCACGTCGTACTGCGTGTACGCCGCGACCGCCTCGGTGAAGTTGTCGGAGATGCGCAGGTCGACCGGCACCCAGTCGTCGCTCCGGTAGAAGCGGTCGTTGACGGTGCGGGCGGCGCGCTGGATCGCCGCCATGTACTCGGAGTACTCGGGGATGTCCTGCCGCGAGGGGTCGAGCTTGGCGAGCAGCGTGACCCGCCCCTCCCACTCCGGGTGGTCGGCCAGGAACAGCTCGAACGCCTGGATGCCCCGCACCACGTTCTTCGACGGGTCGGTGCGATCGACGCGCAGGACGACGCGCTCGGGCCGCCAGGCCTCGAGCGCCTCACGCTCGACGGCGACGGCGTCGCTCTCGCGCAGACGCTCGAACTCGACCGGATCGACCGAGATCGGATGGTCGCGCACCCGCACGGTGCGGCCGTCGAAGAGCGCCGTGCGCTCCTCCAGGTTCACGCGCGCGTCGGTGAACTGCGAGATGCAGTTGAGGAAGTTGCCCACGTAGCGGGCGGTGTGCAGGCCGATCACGTCGCAGGCGAGCAGCGACGTGTGGATCTCGCGCCGGATCGCCGACGGCAGCACCCTCCAGTAGTCGGCCATCGGCCAGGGGATGTGCGTGAAGTGCTGCATCACGACGTCGGGCACGCGCCCGCGGATCGAGGCCGGCGCGACGAACAGGTGGTAGTCCTGCATCATCACCACCGGCAGCTCGCCCTCGGCCGCCTCGAGCTCGGCGACGACGGCATCGGCGAAGCGCTGGTTGACCGGGATGTAGCCCGCGTCCCAGGCCAGGCGGACGTTGCGGTCGACCGACGGCTCCGACGCAAGGCCCCAGAGGTAGTGGTGGATGAACCAGAGCGTCGGGTTCGAGAAGACGTTGTAGTAGCGGTCGTACTCCTCGCGATCGTGCACGACGAGGCGCACGGTCAGGTCGCCGTCGCGGTAGGGGCCGTGCTCGGCGACCTCGGCGTCCTCGTCGGTGAGCGCGCTTGCGATCCACGTCACCGGCCGCACGGCCGCAAGACCGGAGAGGGCGGTCACGAGCCCGCCGCCGCCGCGCGTGCTCACGATCTCGCCGTCGGGCCCGCGCGAGAACCGCAGCGGGCCACGGTTCGAGACGATCAGCAGCGGCGGCTGGTCGGCCATCCCCCGCACCCTACCCGAGCCCGGGCCGGCTTACACCCCGGCGGGCATGATCTCGAGCTCGGCCTGGTCGGGGTCGCCGTCCAGGCGATGCATGAGCGCGAGCCAGTCGCGCAGGAGCCGCGGAGTGAGGAAGCGGCGGCGCACGTGCTCCTTCGCCCGCCGGCTCATCTCCTTCGTCGCCCCCGCGTCGGCGAGGATGGTCATCACCCTGTCGGCGCACTCCTCGGCCGACGACACGAGGTAGCCGGTCTCGCCGTCGGTGATCTGCGCGACGATGCCGCCGACATTGCCGCCGATGGTCGGCCGCGCCTTCCAGAGCGCCTCGGACACGGTCAGCCCGAAGCCCTCGCGGATCGACTTCTGGATGCATACCTCGGCCTGAACCTGGAACGCGTTCACCTCGACGGCGCCGACGTTGTTCAGGTTCGAGAACATGAAGATGTCCGGGTCCTCCTGGCAGTAGTCCTGCGTCGTGTTCCAGAACTCCCAGCCCTCGGGGTCGTCGTGCGCCATCGACCCGACCAGCGCGAGCTGGACATCGGGGTGGCGCTCCTTGACCATCCGGTAGGCGTCGATCACGCCCATCGGATCCTTCCAGGGGTCGAAGCGGGACACCTGCAGGAGCAGCGGCCGGCTGACGTCGATGCCGAACTGATCGACGATGTAGGCCGCGTCGTCCTGCGACAGGGCCATGTTCTTTGGCGCCAGCGGGTCGATCGCGGGCGGCCAGATGACGGCCTCGGCGAGGCCGGCGCCGCGCGGCACGTACGCCGGCATGTGGAAGATGGCTGCGTCGTAGTCCTTGAGCCGCGGAGCGAGGAAGTCGAGCACCTCGAGGTTGGGCGTCGAGAGGTCGATGTGGCAGCGCCACACCCAGTGGGGGCGGGTCGCCTGCACGTACCCGCGCATCGCCATCGGCTGGGGGTCGTGCACGACGATCACGTCCCACTCGTCGGCGTCGGTGAGGGCATCGGCGTTCATCTTGTTGTAGCCCTCGAAGATCGCCTTCTGGTGGTCGGTGACCCCCTTCTCGTCTCCCTGGAGGGCGTTGTGGATCGTCTTCGTGACGTCGTAGAACTCTTCGCGACCGTCGATCACGCGCCATTCGGCATCGAGTCCGGCGTCGATCATGAGCGGGATCAGCGTGTACTGGATCTCGGCGACGCCGCCCCCGAACGCGGTCGCCGAGAGGTGCAGGATGCGCTTGCCCTTGAGCGGCTCGGCCAACCGGCGGATCTCCTCCGCGAGGGATCGCCCGATCAGCGAGTTGTAATCGGCAAGCGACTTGTGACCGACGTTGACTCTCTGCATCCGCGAGAACCTAGCATCATCCGCGGCCCACCCCGTCGGACGGCAGTCGCAGCGCGAAGCTCGTGTGGCCCTCGCCCGACGTGACGGCGATGTCGCCGCCCATGCGCTGGGCGAGCTCGCCCGCGATCGCCAGGCCGAGTCCGCTGCCCGATGCGCTGCTGTGCGGCCCGCGCCAGAACCGCTCGAACAGGTGCCGCTGCGAGTCGGCGTCGATGCCGGGGCCGTCGTCGGAGACGGTGAGCGTCACATGGCCGTCGTCCGCGCCCACCTCGACCCGCACCTGGGTGCCGTCGGGGTTGTGGCGGACGGCGTTGTCGACCAGGACGCGCCCGATCTGCTGGACGCGCTGCTCGTCGCCGACGCCGTGCGGCAGGTCGTGCGGCGGCCGGGCGAGCACGACCCGGCTGCCGTGGCGGGCGGCGATGCCGCGGAACTCGCGCACGAGGCCGCGCGCGGCGGCGGCCAGGTCGACGGGCTCGGCGCCCACCTCGACCGCGCCCGAGTCGAGGCGCGACAGGTCGAGCAGGTCGGTGGCGAGCTTCGTCAGCCGGGTCACCTGCTCGCGCATCGTCAGCACGAACTCCTCGCGCGTCGCGGGGTCGAGATCCTCCTCGGCCAGGAGCTCGAGGAACCCGCCCAGCGAGAAGAGCGGCGTGCGCAGCTCGTGCGAGGCGTTCGCGATGAAGTCCTTGCGGGCGCGGTCGACCTGGGCCAGCCGGTCCTGCATCAGGTCGAACGACCGCGCCAGGCGGCCGAGCTCGTCGGGGCTCTCATCGCCGATCGGCTGGTCGAACTGGCCCGCGGCGATCCGGCTCGAGGCCGATTCGAGCTTGCCGACGCGGCGCGACACCGCGACGGCAAGCACCCAGCCGACGATCGTGGCGACGGCGAGCGCGAGGCCGGTCGCGATCAGGATCCGGCGCTCGACGAGCGACGCGGCCGTGTCGACGTCTGCGACGCCCTGGGACAGGAGCACGACGCCGCCGCGGGCGACGGGGAACGCCACCACGACGCCGCCTCCCGGCGTGCGGCCGCGGCCGATCCCGCCCCGCTCGGCCGTGCGCACGATCCGGTTGCCGGCCGCGAGCACCGGCGGCGTCGTTCCGGGTACGGGAACCAGCCGGCCGCCCGAGAGCACGTAGGCGCTCGCCTGTCCGTTCACGATCCGGCTGGCGCGCTCGAGGGTGCGCGGGATGTGGACGTTGTTTCCGAACGCGCTCTTGATCCCCGGGGCCTGGCGCTCGGACTGCGCCACCGCGACGAGCCGCGTGAGCCGATCCGAGATCAGGTTCTGGCGCAGGCTGGGGACGACGTAGAGGAACACGACCCCCATCGCGCACGCGACCACGCCGGTGAGCACCGCCACCAGCCGCAGCCGCAGCGATCGCAGCGGGCTCATCGTGCGCGCACGGTCACGTGTCGCGGAAGCGGTAGCCCACCCCGCGCACGGTGAAGATGAACGCCGGCTCGCGCGGGTCGGCCTCGATCTTCTCCCGCAGGTGGCGGATGTGGACGTCGATCGTGCGCGGCTCGCGGTAGGCCGAGTCGCCCCACACCGCCTCGAGCAGCGCCTGCCGGGTGTAGACCCGTCCCGGGTGAAGCGCGAGCGTGTGCAGCACCTCGAACTCGACGTAGGTCAGCTGCACCGGTGCGCCCGCCACGGTCACCGTGCGCTTCGCCGGGTCGATGGCGAGCCCGTCGGCCACGATCGCGCCGTCGGTGTGCTCGCGCTGCTCGGCCACGAGCGTCGCCCGCCGCAGGACGGCCCGGATGCGGCTGCGGAACTCGCGGATCGAGAAAGGCTTGGTGATGTAGTCGTCGGCGCCGAGCTCGAGCCCGAGCACCTTGTCGACCTCGTCGTCGCGGGCGGTCAGCATGATGATCGGCACGGCCGACTCGGTGCGCAGCCGCCGGCACACCTCGAGCCCGTCGAGCCGGGGCAGCATGACGTCGAGCACCACCAGGTCGACGGGCTGCTCCGCGAACCGGCGCAGCGCCTCCTCGCCGTCGCGCGCCTGGACGACCCGGTATCCCTCCCGCTGGAGCGGGTAGGTGAGCAGCTTCTGGATCGACTCCTCGTCGTCCACGAGCATGATCGTCGCCTCGGTCGCCATTCCGAGCGGAATGGTACGCGACCCGATCCCCTGCAGCCGTACTGCGGCCCGTAGCGTGTGCTATAACCGCCGCTTCGGTGGCTGCTCCCGCACGCAGAAGGCCCGTCCGGCGCGGGTCGCACCGACCATTGGTGTCCTGGCCGCTCCACGCGCTGCTGCTCGGAGTGTCACTCCTCGTGCCGCTTGTGGCGCTCCTGACGCTCTACCAGCCCGCCGAGCCGCTGCCGCCGACGCCGCCGCTGCAGTTCAGCGGGACGACCGCGGCCAACCTGACCGGCCGCCTGGCCACCGCCGAGCGCGACAGCGGCGGGGCGTGCTGCGACGCGGGCAGCCCGGGCGAGCTGGCGGCGGCCGACTGGGTCGCGTCGAGCATGCAGAAGTTCGATCCCGCTCCGCGCCGGATCCTGTTCGCGTCGAACCTGCCGTGGCAGTCCCAGCCCGTGCCGATGACCGACGTGATCGCCTACCGCCCCGGCCGGTCGCGCCAGATCGTCGCGGTGATCGTGCATCGCGACGGCGCGACCGCGGCCGACCTCGCCGACACCGCGATCCTGGTCGAGCTCGGCAAGGTGCTCACGAGCGTCGCCCGTGACCGCGGCATCGCGCTCGTCTCGACCGACGGCGGCCTGACGGGAGGGCAGGGCGCGACGGCGCTTGCAACCCGCTGGCCGCCGGCCTCGCGCATCGTGGCGGCGGTGGTGATCGACGCGGCCGCCGCCCGGCCGGGAACGCAGCTTCGGATCATCACCCGGCCGAGCACCCCCCGCGGCGTGTCGCCGACGCTCTACGCGGCCGCGCGCACGGCGGTGTCCACCTGGTACGGCAGCCCGGCGCTGATCCCCGGACCGTACGACCAGCTGTCGGGATACGGCGTGCCGTATGCGCGCGGCGAGCAGGGCACGCTCCTGGCGCACGGCATCTCGGCGCTCACGCTCACGGCGGGACGCGGCCACTCCCTCCAGGGTCCGCTCTCGAGCCTCGACCCCGATCAGCTCGCGAAGGTCGGGGCGACGGTCGCAAACCTCGTCTCCGAGCTCGCCACGGCGCCGTCGATCGAGCGCGACGGCTCGCCGGTGCTGCTGCTCTCGGGCAAGGTGATGCGCGGCTGGCTGGCCGAGGCCTCGATGGCGATCCTGCTCGCGCCGTTCGTCGCCTGCGTGCTCGACCTCGTGGCCCGGCTGCGCCGCCGCCGCGTGCCGATCGCACCCGGCCTGATCGCGTTTGCGTGGCGCTCCGGTGCGTGGCTCGTGACGCTCGCAACGATGTGGGTGCTCGCGGCGGCTCCGGGCAGGCTGCTCTCGGGGATCTCGATCGCCCCCCAGCCGGGCCGCACGGGCGCGACCACCGTCGGCATCCTGATCGCGGCGGCGGCCGGGCTCGTCTTCTGGCGCTTCGTCAGTCGGCCCCGGCTCGTGCGCATCGAGACGACGACGGGACAGGACCGCATCTCGGGCCTTGCTGGAGGGCTGCTCGGCCTGACCCTCGCCGGGCTCGTGCTGACCGCCGTCAACCCGTTCGCGCTGATCGTGCTCCTCCCGGCGGCCCACATCTGGCTGTGGCTGCCGTCGGCGGCCCGCGCCGGGCGGCGCGTCCTGCTCGCCGTCTACCTGGCGGGCCTGATCGGGCCGGCGGCGCTCGTGTTCGAGCTGTGGTCATCGCAGGGGGTCGGATCCGACACGCCGCGAGTGCTGATCGCGATGACGGCGAGCGGCTACCTCGCCCCGGCCGAGTCGGTGTGCTTCGCGCTCGCGGCCGCCGCCGCGGCCCAGTTCGGCGCCCTCGTCGCGGGCCGCTACGCCACGCCGCACGCGCCCGTCAGCGGCGGCGCGCGGCGTCTGCCGCTATAACAAGGGGGTGGCCACAGGCACAGCCACCGCGCAACCCGCCGAGCGCCTGGGCCGTAGGCGCCTCGCGATCCGGAAGCTCGGCACGATCCTCATGGTCGTGGGCGTGCTCACGATCATCTATGCCGGCGTCATCCTCGAGTGGGGCGATCCGTTCACCGCCCTCTACGCCGATTGGCGCCAGCAGGGGCTCTCCTCGACGCTGAACAACGAGATCGCGAAGTGGCCGGTGACGCCCGCCGTCGCAGCGCTCAAGGCCGGCGGCACCCAGAACGCCGCATCGGCAAAGGCGCACGCGACCGAGCTTGCGATCCTGCGCCACGATGCCGTGCTGTTCGCGCACCGGATCAAGGGCGGCCAGCCGTTCGGCCGGCTCGAGATCGGGCGCATCGGCCTGAAGGTGGTGGTCGTGCAGGGGACCGACTGGCTGCACGACCTGAGCCAGGGGCCGGGGCACTACGCGAACACACGCTTCCCCGGACAGGGCACGACGGTTGCGATCGCCGGCCATCGAACGACGTTCGGCGCCTGGTTCCGCCACATCAACGACATCCGCGACGGCGACTGGATCACGCTGCAGATGCCCTACGCGACGTTCCACTACCGGGTGCAGTACCACCAGGTGGTGCTGAACACCGACTGGAGGATCATCCGCCCGCAGGGCTACGAGCGGCTGGTGCTCTCGGCATGTCATCCGCTCTACTCCTCGTCGCACCGCTGGGTCGTCTACGCCAAGGGCATGTCGGCGACGCTCAAGGGCGGCGTCACCGTCAACCTCTCGGGCAGCCAGGGAACCTCGTTCCAGGGCAGGGCGGCGCGCTCGGCCCAGTAGGTGTCCGGGTCGCGGACGAGCTCGGCCAGCTCCGCGCGCAGATCGGCGTCGACAGTCACCGCCGTCGCGGTCAGGTTGCTCGCAAGCGTCGCGGCGTCGGCGGCACCGCTCAGGACGACGTCGGCCCACGGTTCGGCCATCACGAAGGCCAGCGCGAGCGCGTCGGGCGCGATGCGGCGGCGCTCGGCGGCGCGCACGAGCTTGGGCACGTCCCCGCGCGCGGTCAGGCGGCCGTTGGCGAGTGCCTCCTTGACGATCACGCCCATCCCGGCCGCGTGCGCCGCCGCGAGCGCAGGGCCGGCCGATCGCTCGAGCAGGTTCCAGGTGGCCTGGACGGTGTCGAACGCGCCGAGCTGGGTCGCCCGCGCGATGGTCGAGGCCTGATCGGGCCCCGTGGCCGTGAGCCCGATTGCGACGCCCTCGCGACGGAGCCCGGCGAGCGCGTCCATGACCGCCGGGTCGTCGAGCACCCCGCTCTCGATGGTGGCCGAGTGGATCTGGTAGAGGTCGAGCTCGTCACCCAGAAGAGCGCGCGTCTTCGGCCAGCTGACGGTGCAGGGTGTCGACGGAGAGATCCTTCACCTCGTGCCGGTCGGCGTCGACGCGCCACCCGCCGGTGTAGGTGTAGCCCCACTTCGACCCGATCGTGACCGAGCCCGGCGGCAGCGCGCGGCGCTCGAGCCAGGACGCCAGGAACTGCTCGGCGCGGCCGTACGACCTGGCGGCGTCCACGTAGCGGATCCCGCCGGCGTGGGCGGCGTCGAGCAGCGCGTGGGCGGCGGCCTCCATCGCCTCGACGCTCGTGCCGTGCGCGAGGTCGTCGTGGTGTCCGAGGTTGATGTAGCCCGGCCGGCCCGCGGCGGCGAGGCCGAGGCCGATCCGGGTCACGGACAGGCCCGATCGGCCCAGCACGCCGGCCGGCGGGGGCGGCGGGCTCACCGCAGCGGCAGGTACTCGACGAGCGCCCCCGGGGCTGCGTCGCCGTCACCGGCGTCGATCAGCGCGATCGCGTCGGCGCCGGCCGCGTGCACGATCATGTGCGAGTCCTGCGGGCCGAGCGGGTGCAGCAGCATCCCGTCGGGCGAGGGCGTGAGGCGACAGCGCACCGCGTGGTCGCGCAGGCGCAGGCGCCGCACCGGCTCGGCCAGCCGCGCGACCGGACGCGCGGGCACCCTTCCATGCTGCATGGCGGCGAGCGCGGGCAGCAGGAAGAGCTGGAAGCAGACGAGGCTCGAGACGGGGTTTCCCGGCAGGCCGAACACGAGCGCGCCGTTCGGGGCGACCCCGAACCACAGCGGCTTGCCGGGCTTGTGGGCGAGCCGCCAGAACACCTCGCGCACCCCGAGCGCGGCCATCACCGGCTTCACGTGGTCGTGCGGGCCGACCGACACGCCGCCCGACGAGACGACCATGTCGGCGCCTTCGAGCGCGCGCCGAAACGCGGCCGAGGTCGCGTCGCGGTCGTCGACGACGACGTCCGCCGCAATGACCTCGGCGCCCGCGGCGACGGCCTGGGCGACGATGGCGGTCAGGTTGGACTCGTAGATCTGGCCGGGCTCGAGCGGACGCCCCACCGGCACGAGCTCGCTGCCCGTCGCAAGCGCGGCCACGCGCGGCCGCCGGCCGACGTCGAGCTGGGCGACCCCGGCCGCCTGGATGGCGGCGAGGAGCGCCGGGCGCAGCTGCGTGCCCGCCTGCGCGATCATCTCGCCGGCCCGCACGTCGCCTCCCAGCGGGCGGATGTGGGCGCCGACCCGCGGCGGCTCGGCCACGAGCGCACCGTCCTCCTCGCGCGCGTCTTCGACCGGCACGACGGCGTCGGCCCCGTCGGGCAGCGGCGCGCCGGTGGCGATGCCCGCGGCGGCGCCGGGCGGAAGCGGCCGCGGCCGGTCGCCCGCACCGAGCCGGAAGGCGATCGGAACGCTCCCGCGCTCGAGGTCGGCGGCACGCACCGTGTAGCCGTCCATGGCCGAGGTCGCGAACGGAGGCAGGCTGACGGCGGCGCGGACGTCGGCGGTGAGCACGCGCCCGTCAAGCGCGGCCCCGATCGGCAGCCGCTCGCTCTCCAGTGCCGGCGTGTGCTCGAGGATCAGCCGCAGCGCCTCGGCGGGCCGAAGCAGCGGCGCCTCGGTGGGCGGTGGGGCGACGTCTCGGGCCATCGCCCCATGCTAGCGACCGCACCAAAAGGGGTCTGACCCCTGTTGGTGCGCCGGAGTCAGGCGGTCAGGATCAGCGGGTCGCCGCGGCGGACGATGATCGTGTGCTCGACGTGAGCCGAGCGGCCGCCGTCGGACGTCGCGAGCGTCCAGCCGTCGCCGGCCTCGCGGGTCGAGCGGGTCGCGGCGGCGATGATCGGCTCGATGGTGATGACGAGCCCTTCGGTCAGGACGGTGCCCGCCACGGCGCTTCGGTAGTTGGGCACGCTTGGCGGCTCGTGGATCGAGCGGCCGATGCCGTGCCCGTGCAGCTCGCGCAGGACGCGGAAGCCGTGCCGCTCGACCTCGTGCTCGACCGCCGCGCCGACCTCGCGGGTGGTCGTGCCGGCGCGGGCGACGCGCAGCGCAGCGGCCAGCGCCGACGCCGCCGCGCCGCACAGTGCGGCGTCCGCCTCGTCCACCGGCGGCACGGGCACGGTGACCGCCGCGTCGGCCATGTAGCCGCGCAGCTCGGCGGTGACGTCGAGCTTCACCAGGTCGCCCGGCGCGATGCGGCGCGGGCCGGGGATGCCGTGCACCGCCTCGTCGTTCACGCTGATGCACGTCACGCCGGGGAAGCCGTAGGCGAGCTGGGGCGCCGAGCGCGCGCCGTGCACGCGGAAGACGTCGGCCGCGGCCCGGTCGAGCTCGGCCGTCGTCACACCGGGCCGCACGAGCGCCCGCATCCGTGCGAGCGCCTCGGCCACGACGCGGCCCGCGGCGATCAGGCCCTGCACGTCCTTCCTCGAGCCGATCGACACCTAGGTTGTCGGTGGCGGCTGGGTGCTGGTCGGCGGCGGCTGGGTGCTCGTCGGCGGAGGAGGCGGCGGCGTGGTGCTGCTGCCGCCGCCGGACGAGCCGCCGCCACCGGTCGAGCTCGAGCCGCCCTTGCCCTTCTTCTTCGTGGACGGCGGTGTCGCCTTGAACTTGGACACCCACGGCCGGAACTGCACCGGGTTCTGCGGCGCGAGCTCCCACGGGGTCGGCGGGAATTTGCCCGGCTCGTCCTGGAACGCCGCCGCGGCGAACAGGCGCCAGATCGTCGCCGGATAGCCACCGCCGAAGGCCGGGCCGGGGATGCTCCCGCCGAGGTTCATCGACACCTCACCCTGCGGATAGCCGACCCAGACGCATGCGGCCAGGTTGGGCGTGTAGCCGCAGAACCAGGCGTCGGTGTAGTTGTCGGTCGTGCCGGTCTTGCCGGCCTGCGCGCGGTAGGGCAGCCCTGAGATGGTCACATTGGCGTTCATGCCCGTGCAGCAGCTGTGCACGTTGACGTCCAGGTACTTCGTCAGCAGCCACGGCGCGCCGTCGGCGAGCACCCGGTGGCCCTTGTTCTTCGCCGCCGGGGTCAGCACCGGCTTGCCGCCGTACGGCGTCACCTTGGTGAACGCGAGCATCGGCCGGCGCACGCCCATCGCCGCGATCGTGGCGTAGGCGTGGGTCATGTCGAGCGGCGAGACGCCGCCCGCGCCCAGGATCACCGAGGGCGACGTCGGCAGGTGGTCAGATTCGGGGATGCCGAGCTTGTAGGCCATGTCGGCGACGTTCTGCGGGCCGATGTCGATCGAGAGCCGCGCGTACACCGCATTGACCGACTCCTCGAGCGCCGTCGACAGTGGCAGCACCGGCGCGGTCGCAGACTCGGCGTTCGCGACCGTCCAGTAGTCGTTCGTGTTGCCCGGCGTCGGGAACGGCACGATCGGATAGTTGTTGAGCGGCGCCGTCGAGTAGTCGGTGGTGTCCGGGTCGATGTGGTCGTCGACCATCGCCGCCAGCAGGCCGTAGGACTTGAACGTCGAGCCGGCCTGACGGCGCGACTGCACGGCCAGGTTGTACTTGCTGTGGCTGTAGTCGGTGGACGACTGCATCGCCAGGATCTCGCCGGTGCGCGGGTCGATCGCGACCAGCGCCGCCGCCGGATGATCCGGGAAGTTCAGCTCGGTCTGCATCGCCTGGTGCGCCGCGGCCTGAAGCGTCGGGTCGATGGTCGTGTTCACCGTCAGGCCGCCGCTCTTGAGCGCGTTTGCGCCGTACTTCTTCGCCAGCAGGTCGCGCACGTACTGGACGAAGTACGGCTGGCGCACGCGCGTGAAGCGCTTCGGCTTCTGCAGGCCCAGCCCGAGGCTGACGGCGTGCTGGTACTGCACGAGCGTGATGTGGCCCTGGTCGAGCATCGCCGCGAGCACCTCGTTTCGGCGCGCGAGCGCGGCGGCCGGGTGCAGCCGCGGGTTGTAGTCGGTCGGCGACTGCGGGAGGCCGGCGATGAGCGCGGCCTGGCGGATGTTGAGCTGCGAGCAGTGCTCGTTGAAGAAGGTCTCGGCCGCCGCCTCGCACCCGTAGGTGACACCACCGTAGGGGACGACGTTCAGGTAGGTGTTCAGGATCCGGTCCTTCGACCAGTGCTCGGCCATCTGGATCGCCAGCCACGCCTCCTTGACCTTGCGGTCGAGCGTCTTCGTGTCGGTCAGGTAGAGGTTGCGCGCGAGCTGCTGCTCGATCGTCGATGCGCCCTGGACGGCATGGCCCGCCTTGAGGTCGTCGAGGAAGGCGCGGGCGATGCCCTCGTAGTCGACACCGCCGTTCTGGTAGAAGCGCTTGTCCTCGATGTCGATCGTGGCGAGCTTGAGCCACTTCGAGATCTTGCCGAACGGCACCGGCGTGCGGTTCTGGAGCGACGGGATCTGGGCGAGCAGATTGCCGTTGCGGTCATAGATCTTGGTCGTGACTCCCGGATAGTGGGGCTTCATCGTCTTCAGGCTCACGCCCTTGAGCATGTCCGACACGGCGACGGTTGCGCCGACGCCGCCCGCCACGACGACCGACAGGATGACGATGGCCATCACGACGAGCGCGGTGGCCGCGAGCGAGCGGCGGCCGCTCCTGCGCTGGCTGTGGCGGCGCTTGCGCCGGCGTGCGGCGATGTGCCCGAGCACGTCGTCGTAGACGTTTCGCTGCTGCGGGCCGGGGGGCGGGGTCACGGCGCCGCCTCCGCGACGGGCTCGGCGACGATGCCCTCCTCGTACAGGCGGGCGACGCAGCGGCTCCGCAGCGTCGCCGCGGCGGCGGCGGCCTGGGCGGCGTCGGGCATCCACACGCCGATCGTGTAGGTGGTGCCCTCGGCGTGCACCTCGGCGACACCCGAGCCGGGACCCGGGCGATCGAGCAGGCGGCCGTCGACCGCATCGGCCTGCTCGTCGAGGATCGCGCGCACCCGTACCGGGTCGGTGCCGGGCGGCAGCATCAGGCGCACGTGCGCGAGCGAGACGGGATCGATGATGGTCATGTTGGTCACGCGCGAGTTCGCAAGCTCTTCGTTCGGGATCAGGATGCGGCGGTTGTCGGCGGTGCGCAGGCGGGTGTAGGCCAGTCCGATGTCCTCGACCGTGCCCTCGGCGTCACCCACGCACACGCGGTCGCCGAGTCGCACCGGTTGATTGATCGCGATCATCACCCCGGCCACGAAGTTTGCCAGGGTTGAGCGCGCGGCGAAACCCACCACCAATCCGAGCACGGCCGACGAGGCCAGCACCGTCTGGGCAGCCGACCTCGTCTCGTCGAACGACCACAGGACGATGATCGCCGCCAGGAACACGATCAGTGCCTCCGACGTGCGGCGCAGGAGCCGGTAGCGCGTGGCGAACACGGCCTGGTCGGCCACGGGCAGCCGCCGCAGGACGCGCGACCCCATCCGCTGCATCACGGCGTCGACGATCACGATGATCACGAGCGCGACGGCGAGCACCCCGAGCGCGATCTGCTGGTGCTTGCTCACCCCGACGGCTCCACGCGATAGGTCAGCCGGCCGGTGGCGAAGTCGAGCAGGCCGATCGTCCGCACCGGCCCGCCCGGACGCGTCTGCCCCGAGACTCTCCACACGAGAGCCGCCTTCGCCGTCAGCGGCCGCCTCCCTGCCCCGTCCGGCACCTGCCGGTCGGGCACGTACAGCAGGTCGACGCGCTCGGGCAGCATGGTCGTGCCGGCAAAGGCGCGCACCGCGAGCCGCCGGGCGGCGCCCGGCGAGGCCGCCCGGGCCGAGCCGACCGCGTCGAGGGCGTCCAGCATGAACCGCCATCCTTGCTGCGGCTGGGTGAGAAAGCTGATCGGCTCGCCCGGCCCCGTCGCACGCCGGGCGAGCTCGGCAGGGCCGTAGAGGAGCACCGCGGCGACGAGCACGACGGTGATCCCCCAGACCAGGCTGAGCCCTGCACGCATGGGGGGAGTCTAGAATCTCGCCCCCGTGCGCCGACTCCGCCTGCTGGCCGTGCTGATACCCCTGCTTCTGGCCACCGGATGCGGGTTCAAGCCGGAGCCGATCGGCTCGCTGCCGTCGTTCCCCCAGACGGTGGTCGACGGGCTCGGCCGCCACGTCACGGTGACCGCCCAGCCGCACCGGGTGGTGTCGCTCGACCCCGGGCTGACCGAGGCCGCGTTCGCCGTCGGCTCCGGCTCGGCGGTCGTCGCGGCGACCGGCCGCGAGCAGTACCCGCCCGCCGCGCTGCGCCTGCCGCGGGCCGTCGCCGCCGGGGCGGCGCCGAGCGATGCGCGGCTGCGCAAGCTGCGGCCCGACCTCGTGCTTGCCCCGGCGAGCACGACCGCCGCCGCCGCGACGGCGCTCACGAAGGCCGTCGGCGCGCCCGTGTACGTCGCCAGCACCGGCAACCTGCCCGGCATCGAGCACGACGTCGACCAGGTCGCCGCGCTGACCGGCCAGGCCGATGCCGGCCATCGGGTCGTGCGCGGCATGCAGGCCGCCCTTCACGACGTCGACACGGCGCTCGCCGGCATGGCGCCGGTGCCCGTCTTCGTCGACGAGGGCTTCTTCTACACGATCGAGCCGACCAGCACCGCGGCGAAGCTGCTCCAGCTGGCCGGGGGCCAGAACGTGGCCGCGAACGCGACCCCCGGCCGCCCGTTCCCGCTCGCGAGCCTGCGCGCCGCCGCCCCGCAGGTGTACCTCGCGATCCAGGGCCGGGGCGTGACGCTCGCGGGCCTTCGCCGCACGAAGTCGACGAGGACGCTGCCGGCGGTGCGCGAGCGCCACTTCGCCCTCGTCGACGCGGCGACGCTCGCCGACACCGGGCCGCGGGCCGCGGCGGAGGTCGTGCGGCTCGCGCGCCTGCTGCACCCGTCGCTTCACATCCCGTGAGCCGCTACGACGCTGTCCTCCTCGACGCGTTCGGGACGCTGATCACGATCGACGAGCCCTACGAGCGCCTGCGCCGCTCGGTGCAGCGGCATCTCGGGGTCGAGGTGACCGCCGGCGCCGCGCACGCGGCGTTTCGGGCGGAGATGAGCTTCTACGCCGACCACTGTCACGAGGGCTCCGACGCCGCCTCGCTCGCCGCGCTGCGGACCGAGTGCGCGGCGATCGTGCTGCGCGAGCTCGGCATCGCCGCCGACCCGGCCGCGGCGGCGGCGCTCCTGATCGATGCGATCGCCTTCCGCGTCTATCCCGACGTCGCTCCGCTCCTCGACGGCCTGGGCCGGGCCGGCGTCGCCGTCGCCGTCGTCTCGAACTGGGACTGCTCGCTGCCCGACACGCTCGCCGCCAGCGGCATCGCGATCGAGCACGTGTTCGACTCGGCCACGACGGGTTCGACCAAGCCCGACCCCGGCATCTTCCACCACGCCCTGCGGACGCTCGCGGTCGAGCCCACCCGTGCGCTTCACATCGGCGACACCGAGGAGGCCGACGGCGTCGGCGCACGCGCGGCCGGCGTGGACGTGCGCATCGTCGATCGCGGCGGGGCCGCCGCGGGGCGGGATACGATCACCGCGCTGACCGACGTGCTCGCCCTGCTGTGACCGAACCACCCCGTCGCACGGCCGCCACCACGGCCATCCACGCCGGCAGGCTCCCGGCGCTTCTCGGCGTGCCCGTGATCTCGCCGGTGCACCGCTCGGTGATCCACGAGTTCGCAGACGCCGACGAGTTCGGCCGGGTGATGGGCGACGCGAGCCTCGGCTATCTCTACACCCGCATCCGCAACCCTTCGACCGACGAGCTGGCCGCGGTCGTCGCCGCGCTCGAGGGCGCCGAGGCCGGCCTGTGCTTCGCCTCGGGCATGGCCGCCCTCTCGGCGGCGGTGGCCGAGCTCGCGCCGCCCGGCGCCGGCCTGGTCGCGGCGACGAAGATCTACGGCCAGACCCACCACATGGCGTCGCAGCGGCCCGACGGCCGCCTGGTCGACATCGCCGACATGGAGGCGGTGCGGCGAGCCGTCGAGGGAGCGGCGCTCGTCGTCGTCGAGACGGTCTCCAATCCCCACCTGGCCGTCGCCGACATCCCGGCGGTGGCGCAGATCGCACACGCGGCCGGGGCGAAGATCGTGGTCGACAACACGATCGCGACGCCGATCGGCTGCCGCCCGCTCGAGCACGGCGCCGACCTCGTCTTCCACTCGGCGACGAAGTACCTGAACGGCCACTCCGACGTCCTGGCCGGGGTCGCCGCCGGCCCCGCCGACCTGATCGGGCGCCTGGCCGAGCGCTCGCTCGAGCTCGGCGCGACGCTCGCGCCCGACTCTGCCTGGCTCGTGCGGCGCGGCATCCGCACGCTGCACCTGCGCCTCGAGCGGGCTTCGGCCAACGCCGCCGCGATCGCCGCGTTCCTCGAAGGCCACCCGCGCGTGCGCCGCGTGCTCTACCCCGGTCTTGCGTCGCATCCGTCGTACGAGGTCGCCTGCCGGATCCTGAACGGCTTCGGCGGTCTGCTCAGCTTCGAGGTCGAGGGCGGCCGCCCCGCCGGCGAGGCGGTCATGGACCGGGTCGAGCTGTGCCTGCGCGCGACGAGCCTCGGCGGCGTCGAGACCTGCATCTCGCACCCCGCCTCGACCAGCCACCGCCAGCTCACTGCGGTCCAGCTCGAGGAGGCGGGGATCGCCGCGGGCGCCCTGCGCCTGACGGTCGGCTGCGAGGACGTCTCGGATCTGATCGCCGACCTGGAGCAGGCGCTTCGTTGACCGCCGACCCGGCCCCCCGCCTCTCGCCGTGGTGGATGCTGGCGCCGGCACTGCTCTTCATCGCGAACTTCGTCGCCGGGCTCGTCGCCAGCGGCAAGACGTCGAACAACGCCGTCTACAACGCCTCGGCGATCGTCGGCACGGTCGTCGTCGACCTCGCCCTGATCGGCTACGTGCTGTTCGCCGCCTGGATCTCGCACCGCCCGGTCGCCCCGACACTCGCGCTTCGGCGCACGCCGCTTCGGCCGGCGATCAAGCTCGGCGCGCTCGCCCTCGGGCTGATCGTCGTCTCGAACATCGTGCTCGAGCCGCTCCTGCATGCGAGCGAGCGCCAGGGCATCGCACCGACGCACGACCCCCGCTCGACGCACCAGTGGGTGGTGCTCTCGATCGCGATCGTGGGGCTCGTGCTGGTCGCGCCGGCCGCCGAGGAGCTCGTCTTCCGCGGGCTCGGATTCGCCACGCTCGGTCGCTTCGCGCTGCCGCTCACGACCGCGCTCTTCGCCGTAGCGCACGGGCTGGCCGTCCTGCTCATCCCGGTGGCGATCGCCGGGCTCCTGCTGGGGCTCATCCGCGAGCGCACCGGCTCGGTCTTCCCCGGCATGGGCGTGCACATGAGCCTGAACGCGCTCGCCATCGCCCTTGCGCTGCTCGCCTCCTAGAGAGGAGTGCCTAGGCTGCGACCTGCACGCCGTCGTCGCCGAGGTCGGCGAGCGGCACCTCGAACGGATCGAGCAGCCCGCCGTCGGCGGCGTGCGTGATCCGCACGACCGGCGCGTCCGGAGTCAGCGTCGGAACGCTCGCGATGATCCCGCGGCGGCCGTCCGCGAGCGTGATCTCGGTGCCGACCGGGTAGGGCGCGACGACCTTGCGGAACGCGGCCACCACCTCGGGATCGAACTCGGTGCCCGAGCCCTCGACGATGGCGGAGTAGCCGACGTGCGCGGGGCGGGCGTCGCGATAGGGGCGTTCGCTCGTGATGGCGTCGTAGACGTCCGCCACGCTCGCGATCCGTGCGAGCTGGGAGATGCGCGAGCCCGCCTTGCCGTCGGGATAGCCGGAGCCGTCCCAGCGCTCGTGGTGGGAGCGCACAACGCTCTTGGCGAGCGGGTTGATGGCGTCGCCTGGCAGGAGCTCGACCCCGGCGACCGGATGGCTGCGGATCAGCTCCCACTCGTCGGCGTCCAGGGCGCCGGGCTTGTTCAGCACGGTCGAGGGCACGATCAGCTTGCCGACGTCGTGCAGGAGCAGCCCCAGCCCCAGCGTCGCCAGGCGTTCGTCGATGCGATCGAACGAGCGCCCGCCGCGGTAGTTGACCCACCCGTAGAGGTTGAACACGCGCCGGCCGAGCAGCAGCCCGAGCACGGTGACGTCGATCGAGTGCTGGAGCGTGTAGGCGTCGGACGAGGCGAGATCGGCCAGCGCCAGCACGGCATCGCCCGACGCCGCGAGGTCGGCGGCGATCATGTGCGCGACGCGCTTCATGTCGGCGACGGTGTCGGCCGGGAGCGTCTTGCCGGCCGCGAGCGCCATCGGCGCGGCCTCGAACGCGCGGTGAAGCGCCGTCTCGGCCTCGGCCTGCGTGCGCTCGGTGAGCGCCTCCGGGACCTCGATGCCTGCGCTCAGGTCGTCGTCGACGTACACGGCACGGATGCCGTGGCGCTCGAGCGCCTCGCGGTACTCGGCCCTGATGGTCGTCCCGGCACGCAGAAGCGGTGCCCGACCGGGCACGCCGCTTGTGACATCACGCCCGAGTCGAGCACCGTCGACCAGCCGCGCTGTTGAAACCAATCGCATCGACCGTATCCTCCGCCGAAGAACGCAACCCGGATAGATCGGCTGCGAGAGCCGAAAATTCAGTATGGGCGCCCTGCTTCGTACCTTCGCGGTCTCGGCGCGACCTGCGTAGACTGCGAGCATGGACGATCCGGTCGTCGCCTCCTATCGAGAGCGGATCACCGCGGCCGACGACGAGGTGCTCGCGGCGGTGAACCGGCGCCTGCGACTCGTGTCGGAGCTGCACGCGCACAAGCGCGAGAACGGCTATCCGCTGTTCGACGGCGCGCGCGAGCAGGACGTCGTGGCGCGTGCGATCGCACGCAACGGCGGCCCGCTCTCGGACGAAGGGGTCCAGACGCTCTACGCGCTCCTGCTCCCGCTCTGCACCGCGGAGGCCGCGCGCCTGGGCGAGGAGGCGACGCCCGCCTGATGGGCGTCATCGAGGCCAAGGACGTCACTCGCCGCTACGGCGAGGGGGACGCGGCCGTCGACGCGCTGCGCGGGGTCAGCCTCGACATCCCCGCCGGCCAGTTCGCCGCGGTGATGGGCCCGTCGGGCTCGGGCAAGTCGACGCTGATGCACATCCTCGCCGGGCTCGACCGGCCGACGTCGGGCACGGTCACGATCGACGGCACCGAGATCACCGGCCTCTCCGACAAGCGGCTGACCCTGCTGCGGCGCCACAACATCGGCTTCATCTTCCAGTTCTTCAACCTCCTGCCGACGCTGACCGCCGAGGAGAACATCCTGCTGCCCCTCCAGATCGCGGGAACGAAGCCCGACGATGCCTGGGTCGAGGCGGTGATCGAGCGCGTCGGGCTCGGCGACCGCCGCCGCCACCGCCCGGCGGAGCTCTCGGGCGGCCAGCAGCAGCGTGTGGCGATCGCGCGGGCGCTGGTCTCGCGACCGACCGTGATCTTCGCCGACGAGCCGACCGGGAACCTGGACTCGGCCACGAGCGGCGAGATCCTGAAGGTGCTGCGCGAGGCGGTGGACTCCTACCAGCAGACGACCGTCATGGTCACCCACGACGTGAACGCCGCCGCGACCGCCGACCGGGCGCTCTTCCTCGCCGACGGCCTGATCGTGCGCGACGCTCCCTGCCACGCCGCCTCCGACATCATGGCCATCATGGCCGAGCTCTCGGCGCGATGACCCGCTACGCGCTTCGCAGCATCGCGAGCCACAAGCTCCGCACGATCCTCACGGCGATCGCCATCGTGCTCGGCACCGCGATGATGGCCGGGACATTCGTCATCACCGACCAGATCCGAAACGCCTTCTCGGAGATCTTCGGCACGAGCTTCGCCGGCACCGACGTCTACCTGAGCCAGCGGCCCGCGTTCGGCAGCGGCAGCGGCCAGGACCAGGTCGGGCCGCTCCCCGCCTCGCTGATCGCCAAGGTCCGCCAGATACCCGGCGTTGCGAAGGCCGACGGCCAGATCCAGGCGTCGGGCTCGCTCGTCGTCCACGGCAAGTACCTGACCTCGCAGGGCGGCGCCCCGAACCTCGTCGTCTCGACCCTGCCCAAGCCGTTCAACCAGAACACGCTCACCGCCGGGCACTACCCCGACGCGCATGGCCAGGTGGCGCTGATCGAGCAGACCGCGTCCGACCACCATCTCCACGTCGGCCAGCACGTGGGGCTGACGACCCTCGGGGGCGTCCAGCCTGTGACGATCGTCGGCATCTTCAAGTTCGGAAACGTCGGGTCGATCGGCGGCGCGACGGTGATCGCGACGACGTTCGCCGACGCCCAGCACTGGTACGACCGCGTCGGCAAGGCGTCGACGATCTCGGTCGCGGCCGACCACGGGATCTCGCCAGGCGAGCTCAAGCGCCGGCTGCAGGCGGCCCTGCCGCACTTCGTCAAGGTGCAGACGGGCACCCAGGCGGCGAAGCAGCAGACCGACCAGGTCTCGAACTCGATCAACTCGTTCTTCACGCCCGCGCTGCTCGCGTTCGCGGGCGCGGCGGTGCTCGTGGGCGCGTTCGTCATCTTCAACACCTTCTCGATCACCGTCGCCCAGCGCATGCGCGAGTTCGCGATGCTGCGCACGATCGGCGCGATGCGCCGGCAGGTGCTTCTGACCGTGCTCGGCGAGGCGCTCGTCATCGGCATCGCCGCCTCGGTGATCGGCATCGTCGCCGGCGTCGGCTTCGCGAAGCTGCTCGGTGCGCTCTTCAAGGCCGTCGGGTTCGGGCTGCCGCTGGCTTCCATCCAGGTGCATGCCTGGCCGGGCGTGATCGTGCCGCTGCTCGTCGGGGTGCTCGTGACGCTGGCCGCCTCGATCGCCCCGGCGCGGCGGGCGACCCGCGTGCCGCCGATCGCCGCGCTGCGCGAGGGCGCCGTCCTGCCGCCTGGCCGGCTGACGCGAGCCGTGCCCTACATTGCGGGTCTGGTGCTCGTCCTCGGCATTCTGGGCGTCTTCCAGGGCGTCACCGGGTCGGGCCCGACGACCGCGCGGCTGCTCACCATCGCGGGCGGCGCGATCCTCTCGTTCATCGGCCTGGCGATGGTCTCGAAGTACCTGATCCGCCCGCTGGCACGGGCGATCGGCTGGCCGCTGGGCCTGAGAGGCGGCGCCTCGGGCCGGCTCGCCCGCGAGAACACGACCCGCAACACCGGCCGCACCGCGGTCACCGCCGCGGCGCTCATGATCGGCATCGGCCTCGTCGTGTTCTTCTCGGTGCTGATCAACGGCTTCAAGCAGTCGTTCCTCGGCTCGATCGACACGAGCGTCACCTCGAGCCTGATCATCGAGAACCACAGCCAGGGCGCGGCGGTGCCGACGGCCGCGGTGAAGGCCGCCGCCCACGCGCCCGGGGTGGCGTCGGCAACCGGCATCGCGTTCACGAATGTGCGCATCAACAGGGGCGGCACCGACGTCGCCAACGGCGTCGACCCGCAGGCGCTGTCGACGCTCTACAAGTTCCAGTGGCAGAAGGGCGGCTCCGACGCGCTGCTCGGGCACCTCACCGCGACGAACGCGCTCGTCGAGGAGCAGTTCGCCAAGTCGCACCACCTGTCACCCGGCTCGACCTTCCAGGTGACGAGCGTCGACGGCCTGCGCCTGACGCTGCACGAGATCGGCCAGTACAAGGACCCGGTGCTGTTCGGCGGGTTCATGGTGTCGCGGGCGACCTACGGGCAGCTTGCGACCGACTCCAACCCGCAGGTGCTGCTCGTCCGCTACGCCGCGGGGGTGAATGCCGACCGGACGACCAGGGCGGTGAAGGCGGCGCTGCACCGCTATCCCGACGTGAACGTGCAGACGAACGCCCAGTTCAAGGCGTCGTTCTCGAAGCAGATCAACCAGCTCCTGTACCTGCTCTACATCCTGCTCGCGATGAGCGTCGTCATCAGCCTGTTCGGCATCGTGAACACGCTCGCGCTGTCGGTGTTCGAACGCACGCGCGAGATCGGCATGCTGCGGGCGATCGGCACGACCCGCTTCCAGCTGCGCGAGACGATCCTCTACGAGAGCGTGATCACGGCGATCATCGGCGGCCTGCTCGGGATCGTCATCGGGGTCGTGCTCGCCTGGGTGGTCGCGCTCGGGTTCCGCTCGTCGGGGATCGTCTTCGCGATCCCGTACGGACAGGTGATCGTGTCGCTCTTCGTGGCCGCGATCGCCGGCGTCGTCGCGGCCGCCTTCCCCGCCCGCCGGGCCGCGCGCCTGAACGTGCTCGAGGCGCTCCAGTACGAGTAGATGATCTTCGTCGTCGCCGTCCTCGTGGGACTCCTCTTCGGCGGCGCCGACCAGTACCTGGGCAGTCTGGTCACGCTCGGCCCGTGGACGGTCTCGGTCAGCCAGATGTCGGCGCCGTGGCTGTTCCTGCCGCTCGTCTTCGGCGCGACGCAGCGCAGCCCGGGACGGGCCGCCGTGGCCGGCCTCGCAGCGACGGCCGCGGCGCTCACGGGCTACTTCGCGATGACGCTCTCGCCCGTCGAGGGCGTCGCGTCGGGGACGGCGCTGGCCGACATCCCCGGCCTGCTCGGCTCGAACGTCGAGAACATCGTCGGCGGCGCGCTGTCCGCGCCGATCTGCGGCGTGATCGGCCAGCGTGCCCGCGCCGGACGGTGGCGGCCGGCCGCCGTGCTGGTCACCGTCGCGCTGTGCCTCGAGCCGTTCGCCCGCGAAGCCGTCGACCGCCGGTTCGCCCCGGCCTACGTGTGGGAGCTCGAGACGGCGGCAGGCATCGCGATCGGGCTGGCGGCAGCCCTCACGGCGGCGGTTGCGGCCCGCCGCGCCCGCGCCGGCTGAGCGCCTCCGCGAGCAGCCTCGGCGGCGCGACGACGGCATAGGCATCCTCGATCGCCCCGGCGATCTCGTCCCAGCCAAGCCCCCCGTCGAGGCGCACGCCCAGCCAGCCGCGGTGGCCGACGTACGGCGGCACGAAGTGGTGCTCGGGGTCGGCCGCAACGACGGCCGCCTGCACGCCCTCGGGCGCAGCGCACCACAGGGCGAGCCGGCCGTCGTGGTGATGGTTGTCCATGAAGTTCACGAACGACCGCTTGCCGGCCACAAAGAACGTCGGCCGGCCGTGGCTCGCCCGTTCGCTCACCTGCGGGAGTGCCAGGCAGAGCGCCCGGACGCGCTCGATCGCCGTGCCGTCGTCGAGGCTGGGCGGCGACTCGTACATGCTTGCATTCTCGCCCGGCCTCGACGCGGCGTCAGGCCGCCTCGACGTAGGAGACCTCGACCGGGGCCTCGGCCTGTGCCCGCTCGGCCGCCGCACGCGCCTGGGCCGGCTCCGGCAGCCCGCGGACGGCCACCGCGACGAGCAGCGCGGCCGCGATCTGGGCCGCGAGCACCGCGATGAAGGCGTCGCGCATGCCGAGCGACTGCGGGCCGTCGTAGGAGAGGAAGATGCTGCCGAGCGTCGCGACGCCGAGTGCGAGCGCCGCCTGCTGCGTCGTCGTCAGGATGCCCGCCCCGACCCCGGCCCGCGCCGCGGGGACGCCCGCAAGCACGAATCCGAAGAGCGGCGGCAGCACGAGCCCCTGCCCGATGCCGGCGATGACCATTGCGGGCGCGAGCGTCGTTGCGTCGACGTGCGGCCACGCATCGTGCAGCGTGATCGCGACGCCTGCGAGCCCGACGGCCTGGATGAGCGCCCCCGCGCCGATGATCGAGCGGCCGTAGCGCGCCGTGAGCTGCGGCGTCACGAAGGTCGTCGCGAAGAACGCGAGCGCAAGCGGCGTGAGCGCGAGGCCCGACCCGAGCGGGCTCAGGTGCGCGCCCGTCTGAAGCGCGATCGCTGAGACGAACATGAACGCGGCGAAGCCCGCGAAGAAGAGCACCGCGATGACGAGCCCGGCACGCATGCCCTGGTCGCGCAAAAGCGACGGCGGCACCAGCGGATGCAGGTTCGCGCCCTCGAGCCGGCGCTCGACGACGGTGAAGGCGACCGCGGCCGGGATCACGAGCGCGAGCAGGCCGATGCTCCAGAGCGGCCATCCGAGCGTGCGGCCCTCGGTCAGGGGCACGAGCAGCCCGAGCACGGCGACGGCGAGCAGCCCGGTGCCGGGCAGGTCGACGCGGGCGGGCTCGGTCGAGCGGGTCGACGGCACGTAGCGCGACGCGAGCGCGAGCGCGACCATGCCGATCGGGACGTTGACGAGGAAGATCGGCCGCCAGCCCTGGCCGGCGATGTTCGCATCGACGATCAGTCCGCCGGCCACCTGGCCGACGACGGCCGCGATCCCGGCGGTGGCGCCGTAGAGGCCGATCGCCCGCGCCCGCGACTGGCCGCTCGTGGCGGCCTGGATGGTCGCGAGCACCTGCGGCACCATGAACGCCGCCGATGCCCCCTGGGCCGCCCGAAACGCGATCAGGACGGTGGCCGTGGGCGCGATGCCGCACAGGAGCGAGAAGAGCGTGAACGAGGCGACGCCGGCCATGAAGAGCCGCCGGCGTCCGAACAGGTCGCCGAGCCGCCCGCCGAGGACGAGCATCAGCGCGTACGGCACGCCGTAGCCGGCCACGAAGAGCTGCAGCATCGCGGCGGTCGGGTGCAGGTCGGTGTCCATCGTCGGGAGCGCGACGTTGACGATGAAGAAGTCGGCGATGGCGAGAAAGGCGCCCAAGAGCACCGTTGCCAGTCCGATGGGTGAGAGTCGGTTCTGAGTATCCATGGGTGGTATTCTGGACCCGCTTCGAAACTGGTACCAGAGTGTGTTTATCCTGGTACTGATGGTGCCAGTCTGACTGCCGGAACCGGCGCTATCCTGTCTGCATGTCGGTCGCCGAGATCGCATCCACGCTCTCTCCGGACGAGATCCGCCGCACCGAGCTGGGGGCGTTTCTGCGCTCCCGCCGCGAACGGATCACCCCCGAGTGCGTCGGCCTGATCTCGTCGTCGCGCAGGCGCACGCCGGGCCTGCGCCGTGAGGAGGTCGCCCAGCTCGCCGGCGTCGGCGTGACCTGGTACACGTGGCTCGAGCAGGGCCGCGACATCAACGCGTCGGCGCAGGTGCTCGACGCCATCGCCCGCACGCTCGCCTTCGACGCGCAGGAGCGCTCGCACCTCTTCACGCTGGCCGGCACGGCCGACGGCAGCTCGGCGACGCGCTGCGCCCGGCTGAGCCCCGCGGTCGAGCTCGTGCTCGACCGCTTCGAGCCCTATCCGGCGCTCGCGGTGAACGCCCGCTTCGACATCCTGGCCTACAACCGCGCCTGGGCGTCGGCGTTCCCGTCGATCGGGACGGTGCCGCCCGAGGAGCAGAACTGCCTGTGGCTGCTCTTCACGAGCCCGCAGTGGCGCCGGACGGCGGCCGACTGGGACGAGACCGCCGCGCGCATGGTGGCCCAGTACCGCGCTGCGATGGCCGAGCATGTGGCCGAGCCGGCGTGGAAGAACCTGATCGCCCGCCTGCAGGTGGCGTCACCGAAGTTCGCCGAGATGTGGGCCCGGCACGACGTTCGCGGGCCCGAGAACGCGGTGAAGCGCATCCAGCACCCGCTCGTGGGCCTGCTGCGGCTCGAGTACACCTATCTGTGGCTCGACCCGGGCCTCGGCACCCGTATCGTCGCCTACACGCCCGCCGACGCGCGCACCGCGGCGCGCCTCGAAGAGCTCGAGCGCAGGCTGGCCGTCGCCGTCTGAGAGCGTCGGCGTCCGCCGCGCCGGCTTCTACCCGCGTGCGCTCGCGGCTGTCAATCCCGCGCAGCCGTCGAAGGCGCGCTCGACGATGCCGCGATCGGGCCCGACGACGAAGAGCACCTCCTTGTTGCGCAGGTGCGAGACAGCGCCGACCTTCTCGCCGCTCGGGCTGTGGATGCCGATCTGCGCGCCGACGTAGCGCTTGAAGTCGACCTCGACGAAGCTCACATAGCCGTGCCCGGCGAGGCGCTCGTGGACGTGGTCGGGGTCGTGATAGCCCTCGTTGTTGAACGACACCAGCAGCCACGGCACGTCGAGCGCGTTCAGCAGATGGTCGAAGGCCGCGCCGGCCCGGCGGCGGCTGTTGTAGTCGCTGCCCGGCTCGCGGCAGTCGATGCGCTTGTTGGCGATGCCGTACGTCTCGGGACAGTCCCAGCGGATCAGCGACTCCCAGACGTGGTAGTTGCCGAGGTAGCGGTGCTGGTTATAGGGCGGGTCGATGTAGACCAGATCCGTGTCAAGGGCCGGCGCGAGCGCGTTTGCGTCCATCCGCTCGACGCTCCCGGCCGGGCCGTCCACGGCGGCCGGCTCGCGCAGCTCGAGATCGTTGAACGCCCGCCGCGCCCAGGTCTTCAGGTAGGCCATCTGCAGGCCGGTCGTGCTGTCGACGCGGTCGGCCGCCTCCATCAGCGAGGTCAGGAGCAGCCCGCGCTCGACGGGATCGACCGCGAGCGCGTCGATCGCCGGGCGGATCGCGTCGATCCGCGCACCGTTCTGGGGCTGGAAGTAACGCGCCTCCTCGCAGAACGTCCGCGTGAAGTAGCCCGGTGCGGGCGGCAGCCGCGAGAGTTCGGCCAGCAGCTGTCTGATCCGGGCCCGGTCGACCCGCTCGTCGGCGACGATGTAGGCCTGGCCGAGCACTTCGGAGTAGGAGGCGATGTCGTTGGACACGACCTCGAGCCCGATGCTGCGCAGCCCCTGCCCGACGCGCGTGGTGCCGGAGAAGAGGTCGCAGGCCGTCGCAACGGGCAGGCGCCGCGCGACGTCCTGGATGAGCGGCACGAGCGTCCGCTTCGAGCCGATGTACTTGATCACCGTCGCCGGATGCTACGAGGCGGCGAGGACGCCGCCGGACTGCGGGTGATCCGAGGAGATGGGCGCAACAGGGCTCGAACCTGTGACCTTCCGCGCGTGAAGCGGACGCTCTCCCAGCTGAGCTATGCGCCCCCGAACGGCCCCGTCGTGGGCGGCCGTCCCGGTCGCGAGATTCTACCAGCGACGGCCGGGGCGGGCCCGGGGTGCCTCGCCCTCAGGAGCCGGCTTCGCCCGACCAGTAGTCCACGCCGCTCGTGCGGTGCACGATCAGGTCGTCGTCCTTGTTGCCGGTCCAGACCGCGATCTTGTCGCTGTCGGGATAGACCGTGGCGGCCGGGTGCTTGACGGTCGAGTACATCATCACCCGCACGACCTCGGCGGTCGCGTTGGTCACGGCGTGGGCGCCCTCCGGCCCGGGCGGGAAGCACACGACGTCCCACGGCTCGAGCTCGTCCGACCCGCCGGGATGCCGCAGCGTCGGCCGCCCGTGCAGCACGAGCAGCCACTCCTCCTCGGCGTACTCGTAGTGATACGGGCAGATCGACTGGCCAGGCGGGAGCTCGTACACGCTCGTCCCCATCTGCTCGGCGCCGAGCTTCGCGCCGAACCGGTAGAGGCCGCCGCGGAATCCCTCCGGATCGTCGTCCGTGTAGGAGAAGGCCGGATCGCCGATGTTCACTCGCCGCACGCCCCGAACGATACCGTCCGGCCGATGCCGCTCTCCGCAGCCGAGTTCCGGGCGCTCTTCATGCTCGACCCGTCGGTGGTGTTCCTGAACCACGGCTCGTTCGGCGCCGTCCCGCGAGCGGTGCACCGCCATCAGGACGCGCTGCGGCGCAGGCTGGAGGCCGAGCCCGTGCGCTTCCTCGCCAGGGAGCTCCCGAGCGAGCTCGACCGCGTGCGCGAGTCGGTCGCGGCGCTCGTCGGCGCCGAGGCGGTCTCGATCGCGCTCACCACGAACACCACCACCGCGGTGAACGCGGTCGCCCGCTCGGTCAGGCTCGAGCGCGGCGACGAGGTGCTGCTCACGAGCCACGAGTACGGCGCGATGCGGCTGCTGTGGGACGAGGTGGCCGCGCAGGCCGGGGCGCGCGTGACCGTCGCCGACCTGCCGGGCACGCCCCGCGGCGGCGAGGAGCTCGCCGCGTGCGTGCTCGACCGCATCACCCGGCGCACGCGGGTCGTGTTCTGCTCGCACATCACGTCGCTCACGAGCACGGTGCTCCCGATCGCGCTGATCTGCGCCGAGGCCCGCCGCCACGGCGCCATCTCGGTCGTTGACGGCGCCCACGGGCCGGGCCAGCTCGACCTCGACATGCCCGGAATCGGCGCGGACGTCTACGTCGGAAACGCGCACAAGTGGCTGCTCGCCCCGCGCGGAGCGGCGTTCATCCACGCGAGCGCAGGCGCCCGGGAGTGGGTCCGTGGCCCGGTCGTCTCGTGGGGATGGACATGGTCGGGCGAGGGCGCCTATCAGGGCCGCTTCGCGTGGCCGGGCACGTTCGATCCGACCGCGCTGCTCTCGATCCCCGCGGCGATCGAATTCCGCCGCGCCCACGACTGGCCCGCCGTGGTCGCCCGCTGCCACGCGCTGGCCGAGCGGACGCTCGCGGCGCTCGCGACCGAAGCCGGCGCGGTGCCGACCGCCGCCGAGGGCCTGCGGCCGCCGCAGATGGTGTCCGCCTACCTGGACGGCGACGACCCACAGGCGCTCAAGGACGAGCTGTTGGAGGCACACCGGATCGAGATCCCCGTGGATTCGCTCGGCGGCGCGACGCTGATCCGGCTTTCCGTCGGCGCATATACGACCGAGGCCGAGTGCGACCTGCTCGTCGCGGCGGTGGCGCAGCACCGGGCGCGGCGGCGAGCGCCGCGCCCGGCCTGAGCCGATGTCTCAGCCGCCGGCGGGGGCCGGGAAGAGCCCGGGGCCGTCCGCGGCCAGAACGGCCCAGGCGGCACCGGCCGCGGCGGGCCAGACGTGGTACTCACCGTAGCCGCCCGCGTCGATCGTGCGGTCGGCCATGAGCGGAGCGTTGCCCGCATGCGACGTGATCCGCCCCCAGCTGCGCATGCTCGCGTCGAGGCCGGCCGTGGATGCGCCGACGGCGGCCGCGGCGGCCCGCATCTGGGCGGTGCCCTCGAACCAGAGCACGTCGGGCGTCCCCGAGCCCGCGAACGGCCGGTAGCCGGAGAACGGCCCGGCCGCCGCGTAGGTCTCGTTGAAGGTCGGGACTGCGGAGGACTTGACGATCGAGCGGCCCGACACGGCGAACCGCGCGTTTGCAAACGCGACCACCTGGCGGGCGAGGACGATCTGGCCGCGCGAGCGCAGGAACATCGCGCCGAGCGACTGCACGTCGAGCGGCAGCACGGTGTCGCCGACGCCCTCGATGAAGTGTGTGCCGCCGGCGGTCGAGATGAGGCCCGTCGAGATGCCCGCGGCGATCGTCCTCGCCGCCCCGGCGTCGTGGGCGGCCGCCGCCGGATGCGATGAGTGCTGGTCGCGGGCCAGGCGGGTCAGGAGCGCGTAGGCGAGCAGGTTGTTCTGGGTCGAGATCCAGGTCACGTCGGGGCCGCCCTGCACGAGGCCGTCGGCGCCGCGCAACGCGAGCAGCTCGCCGGCGGCGCGACCGGCGACGGTGGCGTAGCGGCCGGTGTGGAAGCGGTGGTCGTAGGCGGCCGCCGCGAGCCCGACCCAGGCGACGGTGCCGGCGCGCACGACGGCGGAGCTCTCGCCGGTCTGGACGTCGAAGGCGGTTGCGATCGAGCCGTCGGCGCCCTGCAGGGCCGCGAGCTGGTCGAGCAGCACCGCCGCGTGGGTGTCATCGCCGGACACGGTGAAGGCGACGGCGGTCACGGCCGAGTCGTACGTCCACGACCAGTTCGCCAGGCGCGTGGCCGACGGATCGCCGGCGGGGATGAGGTAGGAGCGAACGAGCCGCAGAGGATGTGACCCGGTCGAGGCCGACAGCGTCGCGGCGCCCTCGCCGGCGGCCTGCATGCGGACGCTGCCCGCGACGGACCCCGCCGGCCGAGGCACGGGTCCGATCTGCCCGGCGAGCCAGCGGGTCAGCGCCGACGCGCGGCCGGGGGGCGACGCGGCCGCGGCGGGGGGAAGCGCGGCGGCGACTGCGGCGACGAGGAGGACGAGGACAGCTGAGAGGCGCAGGCGGATGGGCATGACGCCTTCCCTCGACCCGACAGGGGGATCCGCCGCATCCCCCCTTCGTGGTATTCGACCGGCGGCGCCTTCAGATTGCGACGTCGGTGCCGAGTCCGGCCGCCCGGGCAGCGGCGAGCACGATCGCCGCCGCCGCCGCGTCCTGTGCGGCGACGCCCACCGACTTGTAGAGCGTGATCTGCTCGGCGCTCGCGCGTCCCGGCCGTGTGCCCGCCACGAGCTCGCCGAGCTCGGCGTGGATGTGGCCGGCATCGATCGCGCCGTCGCGCACCGCCCAGCCCAGGTCGTTGGAGCCGGTCGGAAACGGGCTGAGCGCCGCCTCGCGCGACTCGACGACCACGAGCGAGCGGGCGAGCGCCTCGCCGTCGACCTCGCGGCCGTCGCCGTTCACGCCCACCGACGTCACGTGCATCCCCGGCTCGAGCCCGTCTCCGCGCACGACCGGCTCGGGCGAGTGGGTGCACGCGCACACGATGTCGGCGCCGGCCATCGCCTCGCGGTAGCCGTCGACGGCGCGGGCGGGCACGCCGAGCTCCGCGCCGAGCTCGGCTGCGAGCTGCGCCGCGCGCTCGTGGTCACGGCCGGCGACGCGCACCTCACGCAGCGCGCGCACGCGGGCCAGCGCCTGCCCGTGGGCGCGCGCCTGGACGCCCGTGCCGAGGATCGCGAGCACCGCGGCGTCGGGCCGGGCGAGCAGCCGGGCCGAGAGCGCCGAGCCCGCCGCCGTGCGGGCGGCGGTGATCACCTCGCCGTCCATCACCGCCTCGGGCATGCCCGTCACCGGATCGAACACGGCGATGATCGCCACGTGGCTCGGCAGGCCGTGCTCGGCCGGGTTGCGCGGAAACTGGCAGACGAGCTTCGCCGCCAGCGCGCCCGCGCCCGGCACGTAGGCGGGCATGGCGAGCAGCGCCCCGCCGACCGCGTCGATCCTCGCGGCCGTGCGCGGGGGCACCGAGGCGACCCCGCTCGAGAGCTCCTGCATCGCCGCCGCGACGGCCTCGACGAGACGATCTCGGTCAAGCGCCGCAGCCACGTCTGACCGGGACAGGATCAGCACCGGCCGATTGTACGACGACCGACGGGCGGGGAGGCGGTTCCCCCGGAAGGGTGACCGAGGTCATGCCCCCTTCCGACGATGAAACCACCGGCCCTGCCCAGGCCGCCCATGACTCGTATCGTCGCCCTCATCATCTTCTGCAGCGCCGCTCTGGCCGCAGGCGTCGTTCTCGCGACGCCGTCGCTGGCGAGCGTGTTCCGCACCCATTACACCCACATCAGCCACTCCCACAACCTGTGGGACTGGTCGGTTTCGGGCGGGACGACGACCGCCGCCGCGCCGGCGAAGACCACGACGCGGCACACCCGCAAGGACCGGTCGGCGCACGGCTGGAAGACCACGCGGCATCACTCGACGCCCGCGCCCGCGACCACCCCGCCGCCGGCCACGACCGAGCCGGCCCCGACCGCGACGACCCCGCCGCCGGCGCCGACCACGCCCACACCCACCTTCGAGGCCATCCCGAACACGGCCTTCACGCTGCACGCCGTCGATCCCCGCTGCTTCGGCGCCACGACCTCGCCGGGCGGATGGCCGTTTGCCCCGACGACGGCGGTGCATCCGATCCGGGGCAGCTTCGACGAGCCGCGCGGGCCGGTGCACATCGGCGTCGACGTCGAGGCGCCGCGCGACCAGGCGCCGGTCTATGCGATGCAGGCAGGCAAGGTGACCGACGTCCAGCCCGACCACTTCAACGTCATCCCCACGCGCGGCCCCAAGGGCTCCTATCTGCAGTACTGGCACGTGAACCTGCTCTCGACCGTCAAGGCGGGCACGGTCGTTCGCCGGCGCCAGGAGCTCGGCACGGTGAAGAAGGGGATGCTGCACGTGCACATCTCCGAGTACGCCGCCGGCTGCGGCCTCGTCGATCCGGCCCGGCCCCACGGCCTGCTGGCCGACCCCTACAACACCGAGTGGCCCTCGATCGGCCCGCTGACGGCGATGGTCGCCGGCCCGCGCGCGTTCATCCCGCTGAGCCTGAGCCAGCCGCCGACGGAGCTGACCGACCCGGCCCGGCCGATCTCGCTCGACGATCTCACCGGCACGGTCGACTTCCGCACGAGCGTCACCGACACGCCCAAGATGAAGATGCAGCACAACCCGCAGCTGCCGCTCGCCCCGGCCGCGATCCGCGCCTACCTCGCGCCGACCGACAGTACGCACAAGCACTTCGTCACGCGCACGATCTTCGACGGCTCGCGGCTGCTCCCGACCGGCTCTCGGCTCTGGCGCTTCTGGGCGCTTGGCACCTACCGCCAGAACGGCTGCTACTTCACCGCGGGCGCCGCCTGCGGCGCCCAGATGATCTGGCACGTGGGCGGCCCGAACGGGTTCAACACGAAGTCGGTCCCGGACGGCTCGTACAAGTACTGCGTCGAGGCGCTCACGATCGCCGGCGTCGACGCACGCCGCTGCACGCTCGTCACGATCAAGAACTGACCCGGTTGGGGGACGCCCTTCCCCCGCACCACGCGGATCATGAGACTGGCTTGTCTCGCCCCCGCTCGCTCCGTCGCCGCCCACGTCTCGCTGGCTCCATCCGCGGGGCGTGCCTTGCCGCAGCGGCGGTCGTCGTCGGGTCGTTGGCGGGCGGCGGCGCGTTCGGCGCCACGGCGGCCGCACCGCGGATTCCGTCGCTGAGCGTCACCCCCGCCGCGCCCACGCGGATCACAACCCTGACCGCCAAGGTCACGACGAAGGATCCGGGCCATCGGGTGACGCTGCGGTACCGCTGGCTGCGCAACGGCGTCGTGATCGCCAACGCCACGTCGAAGTCGATCGAGCTCTCCCGGCACACGCTGCGCAAAGGTGATCGCGTGCGTGTCCGCGTCACCGCCGTCGCGGGCAGCCGGTCGACGACGAAGACGAGCGCGGCGGTGGTCGTGACCGACGCACCCCCCGACGTGGCCTCGGTCGCGATCGATCCCTCATCGCCGACAGGGGCGGATGTGCTCTCGGCGACGCTGCGGGCGTCGGACACCGACAGCGACCGGCTCACCGAGCAGCGCACGTGGTCATGGACCTGCCCCGGATCCATCTCCGGGACGGTGGTGGCATCGACGGTCGCTCTCGCCGATCTCGGCGTCGGCCGCGGGTGCCGCGTGTCGCTCTCCGACCGGGTGTCGGACGGCCAGCGGTCGGTGACGGCGAAGGCGCTGGCGGTCGTCGTCGGCGACCGCCCGCCCAGCCTCGGCTCCGTGCAGCTCTCGCCGTCGGCGCCGACGGCCCAGCAGACCGTGACGGCATCGGCACCGGCGAGCGACCCGGACGGCGATCCCGTCACGACGACGTGCGCGTGGACGCTCGGCTCGGCGCCGGTCGGCACGGACGCATGCACCCTCGACCTCGGCGCCGCCGGAGCGACGCGCGGCGACGTCGTCAGCGTCACGATGACGGCGAGCGACGGCACGCTCAGTGCGACCGCCGGCACGGCGACCACCGTCGCCGACGCGGCGCCGGTGATCGCGTCCGTCGGCATCGACACGCAGACGCCGACCACGGACGAGACGCTTCACGCCGTCGTCGACCCACGCGACCCGGACGGCGATCCGGTCTCGCTCGGCTATCAGTGGACGCTGAACGGCTCGCCGATCGCCGGCGCGACCGGCTCGAGCCTCGATCTGAGCGACCCGGGCAACGGCGATCGCGGCGACCAGATCGCGGTCGAGGTCACGGCCGGCGACGGCACCGCGGCCGGCCACGCGACATCAGCGCCCGTGACGATCGTGAACTCCCCTCCCGTCCTGGGCGACGCGACGATCGTCTACGACCCCTCGACGGCGACCGCGACGATCACCCCGGATGCGGTGGATGCCGACGGCGACACGCTGCAGACCAGCGTGCGCTGGACGATCAACGGCTTCGACGCCGGCACGTCCGCAACGCCGGACCTCACCCAGCCCGGCTCGCACATCGGCGATGCGATCGGCGCCCGTGTGCGGGTCACCGACTCGCAGGGCGCCGCGAGCGCCTGGGTCGCGGCCGCGCCGGTCACGATCGCGGGCGGGGTTCCGGCCGCGCCGCCGATGAACGACTGGCACCCCTACACGGAGCTGAACACGAGCCCGGTGCACGCGATCCTTCCCGTCGAGCCCGACCCCGGTCAGCTGTACGTGTTCGATGAGATGGGCTTCGGCACATCGACCGACGCCGGCACGACGTGGAGCTCGGCGTTCGGCCCGTGCACCGGCGATGCGTACGCGGCCGCCTATGCACCCTCCGCCCCGCAGATCGTCTACGCCGGCTGCGCCGGCGGCGGGACGTACCGAAGCGACAACGGGGGCGCTGCCTGGAACGCTGTGCCGATCACGGTCGGCGCTGTGACAGAGGGTGTCGGCGCGCTGGCGGTCGACCCGTCCGACCCGGATCTCGTGTTCGCCATCTGCAGCAACTGCTCGACCATCTGGCGCTCCTCGGACGGCGGCGACACCTGGCAGAACGTCGGCACGATGCCGACGTGGGGCACGTCCGTCGCGATCGACCCGAGCGACGCCGACCACATCGTTGTGGGGACGGGCAAGGGCGTCATGGTCAGCCAGGATGGCGGGAACACCTGGTCGGGGCCGTACGGCTCGGGTCAGATTTCCGTCGCGTTCGACCCCGACACCTCGGCGCTCTGGGCGATCGTCTACGAGTCGGCGGCCGCGAGCGTGCTGCGAAGCACCGACGGCGGCGCCACGTGGACCACGATCCCCGGCAGCCCCACCGAGCTCACCACGCTCGCGCCGGCGGGCGGGGACGTCTACGTCGCAAGCAAGGCGGGCACCGTTTCCCAGACCACCGACGGAGGCACGAGCTGGTCGACGGAGGGCCTCTGGACGGCCGGCGGAGGCCGTGAGCCGATCGACGCGCTCGCCGTGGATCCGGCCGATCTCGACCACGTCTACGTCGGGCTCGACTCCGGCGGCGTGTGGGGGGTCGAGTTCGGGCCTGACGCCGGGCAGGCACCCTGGGTCTACCGCTCGGTCTGGCTCGACTCCATCACCGTGACACCGACCACCGCGACAATCGACGCCACTGTCGCCGCCCTCATGCCGGGCGACGCAGGCTGGATCCAGTGGCATTGGGGCGTCGACGATCCGACGGAGAACAGCGCAGTGACGGCGGTGACCGGCACGAACGCCGAGCAGGGGGCGTCGACCACGCTCACCGACCTCACGCCCAACACGACCTACCATCTGACCGCGAGCGGCCTGTTCAACGACCCCTTCAGGATGTACTTCGACGGCGCCCCGCCGGAGGTCACATTCACGACGCCCCCGGCGTAGCCGCGAGTTCCCAGGAAGCGGAGAGGGCGGGATTCGAACCCGCGAACGAGGAATCCCCCGTTACGCGATTTCCAGTCGCGCTCCTTAAGCCAACTCGGACACCTCTCCGGGCCGAGGCAGTATGCCATCCCGCTTGCCGGACGCGCCCGAATTCGGGATAGTAGGCCTCGTAGGGCACGTTCCACTCCGGCGAGGAAACGAGGACACACGCATGGCCGACGAACGCTTCGAGACACTGCGGAAGGTTTCGCTCTTCGAAGGGCTGTCCGATCGCGAGCTCGAAGCCGTGGCGCACGCCGCCAAGGAGCGCCGGTTCGACACGGGCGACACGGTCGTCGTCGAGGGCGAGGGCGGGGTCGGCTTCTTCGTCGTCGCCGAGGGCACGGCCCGGGTCGAGGCCCGCGGAAACCGGCTCGGGGCGATCTCGCCCGGCGGCTCGTTCGGCGAGGTCGCGCTGCTCGACGACGTCGGCCGTCGCAGCGCCACGGTGATCGCCGAGGCGCCCCTGCGCGTCTACGGCCTGACCGCCTGGCAGTTCACCCCGCTGCTCGAGCAGCACCCGTCGATCGCGGTCAAGATCGCCAAGATGCTCGCGCGCCGGCTGCGCGAGGCCGAGGAGCGAGCGGCGCCGGCGGCGGGCTGAGCCCGGCTTCCTGATACAGTCTGCGCGACCGTGCTAGGCGGGGAGATAGCGGTTCCCTGTACCGGCAATCCGCTCTAGCCGGGCTGAATTCCCGCCCGAGGGGCGGTCGGTTTCGGGAGAGGGCCTGCGCAGTTGGTGTCGATCGCCAGGTCCCACGCAACGGAGGCTTGCGAACCGCGTCAGGTCCGGAAGGAAGCAGCGCTAAGCAACGTCACCCGGGTGCCGTGGGCGAGCCTGGCAGGAGCTTGCGGCGTGAGCACCGCCCGGGACCGGCGCTTCGGAGGCGGGTGCACGGTCGCTTCATCCCCCCGCCTCGCCGGACCGCGCCGGCGCGGCATCGGTAAGCTGCAAGGAGATGTCCGCTCTCTACCGTAAGCACCGGCCGCGTGACTTCGACGAGTTCGCGCCGGGGCAGCCGCACGTCGTCCAGACGCTGCGAAACGCGGTCGAGATGGACCGCGTCGCGCACGCCTACCTGTTCGCCGGCCCGCGCGGAACGGGCAAGACGTCGATGGCCAAGATCCTGGCCAAGGCGCTCAACTGCGAGCGCGGCCCGACCACGACTCCCTGCCTCGAATGCGAGTCGTGCCGCACGATCCACGACGCCACCTCGATCGACGTCATCGAGCTCGACGCGGCCAGCCACCGCGGCATCGACGACATCCGCGAGATCCGCGACCGCGTGGCGCTCCAGCCCGTCCGCGGCCGCCGCAAGGTCTACATCATCGACGAGGCCCACATGCTCACGAAGGAGGCGTCAAACGCCGTCCTGAAGACGCTCGAGGAGCCGCCCGCACACGCCGTCTTCGTGCTCTGCACGACCGAGATGAGCGCGATGCTGCCGACGATCCGCAGCCGCTGCCAGCGGTTCGCGTTCGCGCGCCCCGGGCTGCCCGAGATCTCGACCGTGCTGCACCGTATCGCCCGGGCCGAGTCGATCGAGATCGAGCCGGCGGCCGTCGCGATGATCGCCCGCTCGGCGGCGGGCAGCTTCCGCGACGCGGTGTCGGCTCTCGATCAGCTGGCGACGGCCTCGACCGACGCGATCACGGTGAACGACGTGCGCGAGCTGCTCGGAACGACCGACGCCGAGGTGCTCTTCGCCGTCGTCGACCTCGTGGCGGCGGGCGACGCGGCTGGGTGCCTGCGCCTCGTCGACTCCCAGGCCGACGCGGGCGCCGATCTGGGCATGCTCGTCTCCGACCTGCTCGGCCATCTGCGCTTCATCTTCCTGAACCAGCAGCTCGGCGGCCTGCCGGACGATGCACCGCTCACCGACGACGAGCGCGCGCGCATCGGCGCCCAGGCGGAGCGGACGGGGGCAGCCGCCGTGCACCGACTGGTCGACATGCTGCGCGACGTGCTCGAGGAGGTGCGCGAGGGCGCCGACCCGCGCCTGCCGCTCGAGCTCGCGCTCGTGCGCGTGTGCCGCCCCGCCACCGAGCTCTCGATCGAGGCGATCGGGCAGCGGCTGGCCGCGCTCGAGTCCCGCCTGGGCGGATCGCCCGCCGCCGCAGCGCCACCGGAGCCGCCTTCGGCTCCACCGCCGCCCGCGCCCGTCGCCGCGCAACGCCCCGTCGTCCCGGCGCCGCCACCTCCCGCTCCGGCCCCCGCGGTCACCGCCGACCCGCCGCCCGCCCCGCCTGCGGGCGCAGCAGAGGCGAGCGCCGACCTCGACCGGCTGAGCGCAAGCTGGAGCGACGCGATCGTGCCGGAGATCGGCCGGCGGTCGATGCCGCTGCAGTCGCTCATGCAGTACGCGAGCCCGCAGGCCCTCTGCGACGGCGAGGTCGTGCTGTCGTTCCCGCGCTCGCACCAGTTCGCGCTCACCACCGCCGACTCGCCGCCCAACCGCGAGCTGCTCGAGTCGGTGCTCGGCCAGGCGGTCGGCTCGCCGGTGCGGGTGCGGCTCGAGGTCGCGGCCGCCGGCCCGGAGGGCGACGTCGTTCCGGCTCCTGCCGCCCCCGCCGCGCCGCTCGACGAGAACGATCTGCTGAGTGAGCTCAAGGAGAAGTTCGACGCCCGCGAGATCGAGGAGCGAAGGTGACCAAGATCGACCCCCAGAAGATGATGGCCCAGCTCGGCAAGATGCAGCAGCAGATGGCGCAGGCCCAGGAGGAGCTGAAGACGGCCTACGTCGAGCACAGTGCCGGCGGCGGCGCCGTCACCGTGAAGGCGTCGGGGGCGCTCGAGATCGCCGACATCACGATCAAGCCTGAGGCGATCGACCCCGACGATCCCGAGATGCTTCAGGACCTGCTCGTCTCGGCCGTGAACGGCGCCATCGCCGCCGCGCAGGCGCTGCAGCAGCAGAAGATGATGGGCCAGCTCGGCGGGGCGGGCGGACTGGGCGGACTCGGGCTGCCCGGCATGTAGGTGTACGCCCCCTCGGTCGACAACCTCATCGTCCAGCTCGCGCGCCTGCCCGGCGTCGGCCGGCGCACCGCTCAGCGGCTCGCCTTCCACCTGCTGAAGGTGCCCGAGGCAGACGCGCTGGCGCTCGCCGATGCGATCCGCGAGGTGAAGGAGCGCATCGGGTTCTGCACCGAGTGCGGCAACCTGGCCGAGGAGCCGCTGTGCCCGGTGTGCTCCGACGCGCGCCGCGACCGGACGCTGATCTGCGTCGTCGAGGATCCGTCCGACCTCGTCGCGCTCGAGCGGACGCACGAGTACCGCGGCCTCTATCACGTCCTCGGCGGAGCGCTCTCGCCGATCGACGGCGTCGACCCCGAGCACCTGCGCATCGCCGAGCTGGTCGCGCGGGTCGAGCGCGGCGGCGTGACCGAGGTGCTGCTCGCGACGAACCCGACGATGACCGGCGAGGCCACCGCCGCCTATCTGGCCGACCGCCTGCGCGACCGCACGCGCGTCACCCGCCTTGCGAGCGGCCTGCCGGTGGGAGGCGACCTCGAGTACGCCGACGAGGTCACGCTCGGACGCGCCCTCGCGGGAAGGAGGGAGATGTGAGCGCAGAGCGCGAGCCGGCCGCCGGCGATCCGGCGGCGATGCACACCGTCACGCCCGAGCTCGAGCGCACCGCCGAGGGCGTGTTCGCCTACCTGCGCGAGCGCCTGCATGCCACGCCGCGGCGATTCGCGGCCCCGCGCCCGCCCGCCGAGATGCAGGTCGCGGCAGGCCAGACGGTCACGCCGGACGGTCTGGGCGGCGAGGCGGCCCTGCGGATCTTCACCGAGACGCTCGCACCGGCCAGCGTGCCGGTCGAGAATCCGCGCTTCCTGGCGTTCATCCCCACCGCGCCGACGCACGCATCCAAGCTGTTCGACATGGCTCTCTCGGCGACGCCGATGTACGGCGGCAGCTGGCGCAGCGCCGCCGGCTCGGTCTACGCCGAGAACCAGGCGCTGCGCTTCCTGGCCGACCTGGCCGGCATGCCGCAGAGCGCTGGCGGCTGCTTCGTCCAGGGCGGCACCGTCGGCAACCTCTCGGCGCTCGTGAGCGCACGCCACGCCCACCGGGCCGAGCACGGCAGGCAGGCCGGCGAGATGCGGGTGGCGGCGACCGACCAGGCGCACTCCTCGGTGGCCTCGGCGCTCGCGGTGATGGACGCGGGCCTGCTGCGGGTCGAGCCGGACGCGCACGGGCGGATGACGGGCGCGGCGCTCGAGGCGGCGCTTGCACGCGACGGCGGCGAGGGCGTGTTCGCGGTGGCGGCCACCGGCGGCACCACCAACCTCGGCGTGATCGACGACCTCGCCGGCATCGCCGACGTGTGCGCCCGCCGCGGCCTGTGGCTCCACGTCGACGCCGCCTACGGCGGGGCGGCCCTGGCGGCGCCGTCGGTGCGGCCGCGATTCGCCGGCATCGAGCGGTGCGACTCGTTCATCGTCGACCCGCACAAGTGGCTGTTCGCGCCGTTCGACAGCTGCGCGCTGCTCTACCGCCGGCCCGAGCTCGCGCAGGCGGCCCACCGCCAGCACGCGGGCTACCTCGACGCCGCGCGGGTCGGCGCCGACTGGAACCCGTCCGACTACGCCATCCACCTGTCCCGGCGGGCGCGCGGCCTGCCGTTCTGGTTCTCGCTCGCCGCCCACGGCACCCGCGCCTACACCGACGCGGTCGAGGGCACGCTGGCCGTCTCGCGGGAGGCCCGGGCCGAGATCGAGCGCCGCCCCTACCTCGAGCTCGCCAATGACCCCGACCTGACGGTGCTCTGCATCCGCAGGCGCGGGTGGTCGGGCGACGACTACCGCAGCTGGAGCGCGCGGCTCATGAGCGACGGCGTGGCTCTCGTCACGCCCACGGAGCTCGACGGCGAGATCATGACCCGGATCTGCATCGTCAACCCGCGCACCAGCGTGGCGGACATCGCCGCCATCCTGGACACGATGGCGTGATCGCCTCCGGCTGACCGCCGACACCGCCCCCGTCATGCCCGATCCCACGTCCATGCACCGCTACACCGACGAGACCGAGCGAGTCGCCCAGGCCGCGCTCGCCTACGCTCGCGACCGCCTGCGCCTGCACCCCGTCCCGCTCGACGGGCCGCGCACGCCCGCCGAGCTCGCCCGGGCGGCGGGTGAGACGATCACGGCGCTCGGGATGGGCGGCGACGCCGCCCTGCGGCTCTTCGCCGAGACGCTCGCGACCGCGACCGTGTCGGTGGACAATCCGCGCTACCTGGCGTTCATCCCGAGCGCGCCCACCGAATCGGCGACGCTCTTCGACCTCGTGGTGGCGGCCTCGTCGATCTACGGCGGCAGCTGGCTCGAGGGCGCCGGCGCGATCTATGCCGAGAACCAGGCCCTGCGCTTCCTGGCCGACCTGGCCGGGCTGCCCGAAGCCGCGGGCGGCTGCTTCGTCCAGGGCGGCACCGTCGGCAACCTCTCGGCGCTCGTCGCCGCCCGCCACGCGTTCGTTGCCGCTCGCGGCGGCCGTCCCGCCGGCCGGCTGCAGATGGCGGCGACCGACGAGGTGCACTCCTCGGTCACCGCCGCCGCCCAGGTGATGGACGTCGACGTGATCGGCGTGCACACCGACGCGCGCGGGCGGATGACGGCCGCGGCGCTCGAGCAGGCGCTGGCCGAGCAGGCGGGCGAGGGCCTCTTCGCCGTCGTCGCGACGGCGGGCACCACCAACCTCGGCGTGATCGACGACCTGGCCGGGATCGCCGAGGTGTGCGCGGCCCGTGGGGTCTGGTTCCACGTCGACGGCGCCTACGGCGGTGCCGCGCTCGTCGCGCCCTCGGTGCGGCCGCGGTTCGCCGGCATCGAGCGGTGCGACTCGTTCATCGTCGACCCGCACAAGTGGCTGTTCGCGCCGTTTGACTGCTGCGCGCTGCTCTACCGGCAACCCGAGCTCGCGCGGGCGGCGCACACCCAGCACGCCGGCTACCTCGAGCCGCTGCAGGGCGGGGCCGAGTGGAACCCGTCCGACTACGCGATCCACCTGTCCCGGCGGGCGCGCGGCCTGCCGTTCTGGTTCTCGCTCGCCGCCCACGGCACCGATGCCTACCGCGACGCGATCGAGCACACGCTCGCGGTCGCGGCCGGGGCCCGCCGCGAGATCGAGGATCGCCCATACCTCGAGCTCCTGAACGACCCCGACCTGACGGTGCTGTGCCTGCGGCGGAAGGGCTGGGAGCCGCAGCACTACCGCACGTGGAGCGAGCGGCTGCTGCGCGACGGCACCGCGTTCATCACCCCGACCACCATCGCCGGCGAGGTGGTCACGCGGATCGCGATCGTCAACCCGCGCACCACCGTGGCGGACGTCGCCGACATCCTCGGTACCATGGCCTGATGTCCCAGCCGGCCCCAGAGACCGCTCCCGGACGCGTGCTGGTGATGAAGTTCGGCGGCACGTCGGTCGCCGACGCCGACAAGATCCGCCGCGTCGCCGCGCGCCTCGTCGCGGCGCACCTGCTCGGGCGGCGCGTCGTCGGCGTCGTCTCGGCGATGGGCCACACCACCGATCAGCTCGTCGACCTGGCGGGGCAGGTCTCGCCGCGCCCGCACCCGCGCGAGATGGACATGCTGCTCTCGACCGGCGAGCGCATCACGGCCGCGCTGTGCGCGATGGCGATCTACGACCTCGGCCACCACGCCGTGTCGCTGACCGGCTCGCAGGCCGGGATCGTCACCGACACCGTGCATACGAAGGCGAAGATCGTCGAGATCCGGCCGCGCCGCATCTCGCGAGGCGCTCGAGCGGGGCGACATCGTCCTCGTCGCCGGCTTCCAGGGCGTGTCCACGGCCTACGACGTCACCACGCTCGGGCGGGGCGGCTCCGACACGACCGCCGTCGCCCTGGCGGCCGCGCTCGACGGCGACTGCGAGATCTACACCGACGTCGACGGCGTCTTCACCGCCGACCCGCGCATCGTCTCCGACGCGCGCCTGCTGCGCTCGGTCTCGCCGATGGAGATGCTCGAGATGGCCGGGGCCGGCGCCCGCGTGCTGCAGCTGCGCGCCGTCGAGTTCGGGCGCAACCACGACGTCCCGATCCACGTGCGCTCGACGTTCTCCGACGCAGACGGCACCTGGATCCGCGAAGATGCGGGCATGGAGGACGCGATCATCTCGGGGATCACGCACACGACCGACGAGGCCTACGTGACCCTGACCGACGTCCCGGACGAGCCGGGCACGGCGGCGAGCATCTTCAACGCGGTCGCTGCCGCGCACATCAACGTCGACACCATCATCCAGAACGCCGTCACCCACGGCGACGCGGACATCACCTTCTCGGTGCCGATGGACGACCTGGGGCTGATGCGCGACACGATCCAGGGCCTCTGCGACGATCTCGGCCTGCACTGGCGCGTCGACGACACCGCCGCCAAGGTGAGCATGATCGGCGCCGGGATGAAGAGCCACCCCGGCGTCGCGGCGCGCATGTTCCAGGTGCTCGCCGAGCACGGCATCAACGTGCGCATGATCGCCACCTCGCCGATCAAGGTCTCGTGCGTGATCGACCGCACCCGCGTCGGCGAGGCCGTCTCGGCGCTGCACGACGCGTTCCACGCCGAGCTGCAGATCGCAGCGGACGGAGCGGTCGGTGTCTAGGCCGCGGGTCGCCGTCGTCGGCGCCACCGGCGCCGTCGGGCCCGTCGTGCTCGAGGTGCTCGCCGAGCGCGGCTTCCCGGCCGCCGAGGTGGTCGCGTTCGCCTCGGCCCGGTCCGCGGGCAGCCGGGTGGCGTTCGCCGGCGGCGAGCTCGAGGTGCGCGAGCTGAACGAGGATTCGCTCGAGGGCTTCGACCTGGCGCTGTTCTCGGCCGGGGGCTCGACCTCCAAGCGCTACGCGCCCGAGGCCGTCGCCCGCGGCTGTGTGGTCGTGGACAAGTCGAGCGCGTTTCGGATGGACCCGGCCGTGCCGCTCATCGTGCCCGAGGTGAACCCCGAGGCGGCGGCATCGCACCGCGGCATCGTCGCCAACCCGAACTGCTCGACGATCCAGCTCGTTGCGGCGCTGAAGCCCCTGCACGACGCCGCCGGCCTGACGCACGTCACCGTCGCGACCTACCAGGCGGTCTCCGGCACGGGCACGAAGGCGGTCGACGAGCTGCGCAGCCAGTCGCAGATGGTGCTCGACGGCGAGCCGACGACATCCTCGGCCTACCCGCACCGGATCGCATTCAACGTCCTGCCCCAGTGCGACGCCTTCGACGGCCCAAGCACGCTCGAAGAGACGAAGCTCGTCGACGAGACGCACAAGATCCTGGGTGACTCGAGCATCGGGATCAGCGCCACGTGCGTGCGCGTGCCCGTCTGGCGCGGCCACTCCGAGGCGGTCTGGATCGAGACGCGCGAGCCGCTGGGCGCCGACCGCGCCCGTGACCTTCTCTCCCGGGCGCCCGGGGTGCGCGTCGTCGACGACCCGGCTTCGGGCGCCTACCCCCTTCCGTCCGACGCCGTGGGCACGGACGATGTACTCGTGGGCCGCATCCGCGACGACCGCTCCCGCCGACACGGCCTCAGCCTGTGGATCGTGGCCGACAACCTGCGCAAGGGCGCGGCGACGAACGGCGTCCAGATCGCCGAGCTCCTCGTCGAGCGCGGCCTCGTCCGCGTCCCCGACCGGGCGGCCGCCTGATGGCGGGTGCGGGCCGGGGCGGGTTGTGCCCCGTGTGTCTGCGACCGGTGCGTGACGGCGGCTGCGCCGAGCACGGGCCGTGGCAGCCGCACCAGCTGGCGACGGCCGGCGACCGGCGCGCGGCGACGCGCGGGTCGTGGCAGGGCTTCGAGCCCCTGCTGCATGCCTGTCCCCGCTGCCTCGGCGACGTGGCCGAGACCCGGCAGGGGTTCGAGTGCGTCCACCACGCCCACGGCCGCGATCCGCACGGGCCCTACGAGGTCGACGAGCTGCTCGGCGTCACCGCCCAGCGCGAGGCGGCGGCAAGCCGCGCCCGCCTGGTGCATCGCGTCCGCAGGCAGAGCCGGCCCCGGACGCAGCGCCCGATGCTGCCGACGATCGACGCCGCCCGGATGTGGCGGGTGATCGCCGCCGCCACGGTGCTCGCGGCGACCGTCGCGTTCCTGTCCCACTAGCGCGGCGCCACGCCCGTCTGCTCCGCAGCGGTGTGTGCGAGATTCCGCGGATGAGCGACGATGAACTCATCGCCGAGCAGCGAGCGTACTACCAGGCTCGTGCGCCCGAGTACGACGAGTGGTGGCAGCGGCGTGGCCGCTTCGACCAGGGCCTGGAATCGGCCGAGGAATGGGATCGGGAGGTCGGACAGGTGGCGGCTGGGCTCGAGGCCTTTGGCGCCACAGGTGACGTCCTGGAGCTCGCCGGTGGCACCGGATGGTGGACGGCGCATCTGGCCCGCACTGCTGGGCATCTGACGGTCGTCGACTCGTCACCCGAGTCCCTCGAGCTGAACCGCAAGCGCGTCGATCGACCCGATGTGGCGTACCTCGTTGCCGACCTCTTCACATGGCACCCGCCGCGGACGTATGACGTCGTGTTCTTCTCCTTCTGGCTCTCTCACGTGCCGCGGTCACGATTCTCGGGGTTCTGGTCATTGGTGCGGTCATGTCTTGCACCGCGAGGTCGCGTGTTCCTCATCGACAACCGCATCGAGATCCCGGGCCCCAACGTCATCCGGCGTGATTCGGATCTGGAGCTCCGCCGCGTGCACGACGGAAGGGAGTTCCGGGTCGTCGAGGTCTTCTACGAGCCGGAGGAGCTGCGGCCAATTCTCCGTGACGAAGGTTGGACGGCAACGCTCGATGCAACACGCTGGTTCATCTTCGGAGAAGCTTCCCCTTCTGGCGCGCCGGCTGTGGCCGGTCCGTCGCCGGAACCTCTCCTCTAGACCGACGCGTGCGCGATCGGAGTCGTCGTGGGCTGCTTGGTGCCGCCCGCCGGCTCGATCGTGATCGCGATCTCGTCGCCGGGCCTCGCCGCCTTTGTCAGGGTCAGCACGAGCGTGCCGCCGCCCCGGAAGAGGCCGGCCGGCACCGCCGCCTTCCCGTGGATGACCCACGCCTCGTACGTCTTCCCGGCGGGCGCGGTGGGCATGCTGGCAAACATGGTCGAGCGCCCGTTCGAGCCCATGACCACGCTGCCGACGTTGCCCAGGCGGGCGACCCGGCCCGAGCTCAGGTTCTGGTGAAGCGACGAGAGATCGCCCCGCAGCGAGACGTTCCACACGGCCAGGCCGACGACGGCCGCCGCCATGGCCGGGACGGCCACCGCCGCAAGCCGCGGCCACCACGATCGGCGCGCAGCCGGGCGGCGGGGCGCGGCTGCCGGCGCCGGCCCGGCCTCGACCACCGGGTCGATCGCCGCGAGCACCCGGTCGCGCAGGTCGGGGGGAGGCGCCACCGCCGGTACGGCGTAGGCGAGCGACGCCGCCAGAGCCTCGGCCTCGCGCAGCTGCCGCCGGCAGCGGTCGCACTCGGCGACGTGCAGCGCGACCTGCTCCTCCTCCTCGGGGGAGAGCGCGTACAGGGCCTGGCCGTGGATCAGCTCGTCGACGTGTTCCACTCGTCCTCCGGGTGCATGCCGGCGGCCGCCAGGGACTCGCGCAGCGCGCGCATGGCGGCGAAGGTGCGGCTCTTGACCGTCCCGATGGGCACGGCCAGGCGGTCGGCCAGCTCCGACTGGGAGTAGCCCGCGAAATAGGCCAGCTCGATCACCTCGCGATGCGGGTCGGGCAGGCGGGCGAGGGCCGCCCGAACGTTGGTGCGGGTGACGCCGCGCCAGGCCTGCTCCTCGACGGTCGGGCCATCGGCGGGCTCGTCTCCGGCCGCGTCGAGCACCTCCGTCCGCCGGCGCTGCTCTCGCCGCACCATGTCAACCGCCTTGTGATGAGTCATCGTCATGATCCATGTGGAGGGCTGGCCGCGGGCCGGGTCGAACTGCGTCGCTCCCGTCCAGACGGACAGGAACACGTTTTGCACCACATCCGCGGCCAGATCACGGTCGCGGACGATCCGCGCCGCCAGCGCATACGCCGCGGGACCGTACAGGTCGTACAGCCGCGCAAATGCCTCTCGGTCGCCGCGCCCGATGAGCGCGAGCAAGCCATGATCCGACAGGTGCTCCACCCGTCCTTCCCTTGCTGTGTCGCCTGAGTCCATTCGCCGCGGCCTCGTCGTCGGTTCAGCGCACCGGCGCCGGAGTCGGAGAGACGAGGGGGGCGAGGCGCTCGCGCAGCCGCGCGAGCCGCTGGCGATCGGGCTCGAGCTCGATGGCGCGCAGATCGAGCCGCATGAGCTCGACCCGGCCCGCCGAGCGGCGGCCGTGAAACCCGAAGTCGGCCAGGAAGTCGGCCGGGAAGATCGTCCGGTGGCCCAGGAAGCGGGTGGAGAAGTCCTCGCCGGAGGGGTAGCGGTAGGCGAACGCCTCGAGCGCGGGCATCCCGCGGTCGCGCGCCTCGCCGATGGCGGCCAGAAACAGGCTCTGGAGCACCCACGGGCTCTGCGCGTCGGTCAGGTAGGCGCATGTGACGAGCACGGCGTCGCGGCTCGGCGGGCCCGCCGGAAGGGTCTGAGCGCGCGGGAAGGCCTGCGCCGGCCCGTACTGGATGAGGCCGATCACGCCGCTGTCGTCGCGGTAGAGCTTCCCCCACGGCCCGAACTCGTCCTCGGCATCGTGCGTCCAGCGGTCGCGATCACCCGGCTCGCGGCCGGGCCGCGTCTGCCACCACATGCAGTCGCGACAGGGCCTCGGCGCGCTCGCCACCGTCGCCCCCGTGAGGTGGTCGACCCCCGCCACGCTCAGGCGGTCCCCGCGGCCGCGACATCGTCGATTACGACCGAGACGGCGCCGACGTCGAGGTCGATCATCGAGGCCAGATATGTGCGCACCGACCGCTCGACCGCGCCGGCCACGGCCGGGATGGACGCGCCCCACGCGGTGACGAGATGCACCTCGAGGTCGATCGCATCCCCGGCCGAGAGGACGCGCACGCCCAGCCGGTCGGGATCGCCGCGCCGCTCGAGCCGCGCCAGGTGGCCGCCCGTGAGGGCGTGCACGCCGGGGACGTCGCGCGCGGCAGCGGCGGCGTACGCCGCGATCACGGCGTGGGAGATGTGGGCCGAGACGCCCGCCGAGTGCACCGACTCAGCCGCACCGGCCCCCGTCTGATCGGTCATGAACCGAGTATACGGGCGCCCGGCGCGAAACCGTTACGCGGCGGTGGCGGCTCCGTCACAGACTCTTGCTACGTTGGGGACATGCCCTGGCAACGACAGCGCAGGCCGCTCGCGGGACGGCGCGCACTGTGCGCGGCCGCGGCGGCGTGCGGCCTTCTGGGCGTGGGCGCGGCGCCCGCGCCAGTCGCGGCCGCACCGGCCACGCCGACGCTCGCCCAGCTCGTCGGCCAGCGCCTGGTCGTTGCGATCACCGGCACCACCGCCAGCTCTCAGATCCTGGCGCGGATCCGCGCGGGCCAGGTCGGCGGCGTCATCCTGTTCGGCGGGAACATCGCCTCGCCGGCGCAGCTGAAGACGCTGACGGCGTCGCTGCAGGCGGCCGCCCAGGCGGGTGGGCGGCCGAGGCTCATCATCGCCACCGATCAGGAGGGCGGCGAGGTGAAGCGGCTCCCGTGGGCGCCTCCAAACGTCTCGGCGCAGCGGCTGGGCACGCTCGGACCGGCGCGCGCGGCAAAGAGCGGGAAGGTGACCGGCGCCGCCCTCGCCACCGCCGGCGTCAACGTCGATCTGGCGCCGGTGGCGGACGTCCCGGTGGGACCGGCCGACTTCATCGCCCAGCAGCACCGGGCGTTCTCGACCGACCGCTTCACCGTCGCCTCCGACGCCGCCGCCTTCGCGGGCGGCCTCGAGCAGGGCGGGGCGTGGCCGACGCTCAAGCACTTCCCCGGCCTGGGCCGCGCCAGAGTCTCGACCGACGTCGCGCTCGTGCGCATCACCGCCTCCTCCGCAACCCTGACGAAGGGTCTGCTGCCCTATCAGGTCGCGTTCCGCCGCAGCCTCGACCCGATCGTGATGCTTTCGACCGCCGTCTACCCGGCCCTCGACTGGCGCGCCGCCGCCTGGTCGCCGCCGATCATCCACACCATCCTGCGCGGCCGGCTCGGGTTCGCCGGCGTCACGATCACCGATGCGCTCGACTCGGCCGCCGCCGTGCGCCACACGACCGACCCGCCGCTGGCGCTGCAAAGCGCGCAGGCGGGCGCCGATCTGCTCCTGATCACCGGCTCGCAGGCGACCAGCCGCGGCGTCTACACACACCTGCTCGCGGCGGCGACCTCGGGAGCGCTGCCGATGGCGAACCTGACCGCGTCCTACAACCGCATCCTCGCGCTCAAGACCCATCTGTAGCGCGACGGGCTAGCGCGGCCGCAGGCGCAGCAGGCACACCTCGGGCCGGGCGAGGACGCGGAAGGGCATGAGCGTCGTGCCGAGCCCGCGTGAGACGACCACGGTCACGTCGGGCTCCTCGTAGACGCCCTCGTCGAAGCGATACGAGCGGTGCGACAGCCGCAGCTTGCCGCCCGGCGCCGGCAGGCAGATCTGGCCCCCGTGCAGGTGTCCGCACAGCGCCAGCGAGCACGTGCCCGGCGGCATCGACGACGGGATGTCGGGGAAGTGCGAGAGCAGCACCCGGAACGCGCCGGGGCGGGTGAAGAGCTGATCGGGCGGGCGGTTTCGGCGGTCGGCGAAGAGGCGCGGGTCGACGCCGGCGAGCTCGATCTCGCACCCGTGCCACTCCACCACCGCCGCGCTGTCGCGCAGCATCGTCACGGGCGCGCTGCCCCAATCCTCGATCACGACTCCGCGGGAGAACGGGTCGTGCGTGTCGCCCACGTCGTGATTTCCGAGCGAGACGAAGATGCCGAGCGGCGGGTCGAGCTCCTCGAGCGCCGCAACGACGGCCGCCTCGGCGCGGCCGTGGCTCAGGACGTCGCCGGTCAGCGCGACCAGGTCGGGCCGCCACCCCACGCCAAGCCGCGTGGCCTTGCGCATCGCGCGGACGTTCAGCGACGGGGTGCCGGCATGGAAGTCGGTCAGGTGCAGGATCGTCAGGCCGTCGAGCGCCTCCGGCAGCCGGGGCACGCCGATCTCGAGCTCACGGCCCTCGACCCACTGGGACTCGAAGACGCCCCACGCGGCAAGGGCGGCGCCTGCTCCGGCGAGCGCCGCGAGCCCGCGTCTACTCGCCACGCACGGGCGGGACGTCGCCCTGCATGCGCCCGCGGGCAGCGGCGATCCGCTCGCGCAGAACCGTGAGCCGGCCTTCGTCGGCCGAGTGCCCGTTCCCGGAGGCGGCCACCGGGCGCTCCCGGCTCATTGCCACCCGGACGGCGCCGGCGGCCGCGGCGATCGCGGCGAGCAACAGCAGACGTCGCATCGGGGTCAGTGTATCGGCTGGTCACCCGCAGGCATGCCACAGGCCGCGCCCGGCGACGGCCGCCGATCGCTCGAGGGCGGCGAAGAGATCGGCGTGGGCAGTGTTGGGCGGGAACGGATAGGTGCGGGCGAAGCCGCGCCGGACGAGCTCGGCGTTCACGAAGAGCGGCCGCTTGCCGGTAAGCCACACGTACGCCAGGAACCGCCCATATCGGTCGTGCAGCTCGCGGTCGTAGCGCAGCGTCACGGTTCGCCCGGTGACGAGGTGCTTCGTGAACGTGGACGCCTCGGGCCCGTAGCACTGCACGGGCTTGCGCGGGTCGACCGTCTCGGGCGTGTCGATGCCGAGCAGGCGGATGTCCTCGACCCGCCCGCCGGCTCCCTGGACGAGGATCGTGTCGCCGTCGATGGCGCGGACGACGGTGCCGCGCGTGAACGGCTGCGCAGCGCTCGAGGCGGTGGTCCACCAGGCGGTGACCCCGACCGCGGCCAGGGCGAGGATGAAGATGAAGAGATCACGTCGGTGCATGGTCGCCACGCTACCCGCGGCCTCTGGCGCGTGTCTGTCACGAATCGTGCCGAGACCGTCGCGGAGGTGTAAGACGGGCCGGGTGCCAGCCGACGTCCTCCCTACACTTGGGAGTCCGCCTATGAAGCTCTTGCACCTCGCCGACATCCACCTCGATCGCGTCTTTCACCGCGCCGAATCGCGCCCGGCCGCCGCCCGCCGGCGCCGCGAGCTGCGCGACGCGCTCACCCGGTCTCTGGCGCTCGGACGCGAGCGCGGCGTGGACGCGATCTGCATCGCGGGCGACGTCTACGAGCACGACTATGTGAGCGAGGACACCGTCTCGTTCCTGCGCGACAGCCTCGCCTCCGCGGGCGTCCCGGTGCTTGTCACGCCCGGCAACCACGATCCGCACATGCTCGGCTCGGTCTGGCAGCGCACGGCGTGGCCGACGAACGTGCATGTCTTCGGGCGCGACGACGTCGAGCCCTATCCGCTCGGGGACGAGCTGACCGTCTGGGGAGCGGCGTTCACGGCGCGCAACTGCGGCAGCGCCTCCGTCACGCGGTTCAAGGCGCCCGCCGACGGCCGCACCCATGTGCTGCTGATCCACGCCGCCCTCACCGGCGAGCAGTGGGCAGACGAGGCCGACTACCGCCCGGTCACCCGCGCGCAGCTGCAGGCCACGGGCGTCGCCCGCGTGATGCTGGGCCACTTCCACGACGGCCGCGGCGACGACTTCCTCTGCTACCCCGGCAGCCTGGAGCCGCTCGACTGGGGCGAGCGCACGGGCGCGCACGGCGTCTCGCTCGTCGAGGTGCGCGGCGACACCGTCACCGCCGAGTTGATCCCGATCGCGACCCGCCGCTACGTCGAGCGGACGATCCCCGTCGACGGCGCCGCCGGCTCGGCCCAGGTCGAGGCGATGCTCACACCGGTGGCGGTGGCCGAAGGCACCGCATCGCTGCGCGCGGTGCTGACGGGCGAGATCGAGCCGGGCTGCGAGATCGACACCGCCGCCCTGCAGGAGCGGTGCCGCGCGGGCCTGACCGAGCTCGCGGTCGTCGACCGCACCGCGCCCGCGTACGACCTCGAGCGGATCGCCGCCGAGCCCTCGGTGCGCGGCCGGTTCGTCGCCCGCCTGCTCGGCTCCGGCGATCCTGCGGCGGGCGAGGCGATCCTGGCGGGGCTGCGCGCGCTCGACGGCAGGGCCGAGGTGATCGGTGCAAGCTGAGCGCCTCACCGTCAGCGGGTTCGGCAAGCTCGCCGCGCGCGACCTGCGATTCGGCCCCGGGCTGACCATCGTCCACGGCCCCAACGAGTCGGGTAAGAGCACGACCCACGCCGCGCTTCGGGCGAGCCTGTTCGGCCTCACGGCCGGCGGCAGGCGAACGCCCGCCGAGACCGCGGCGATCGAGCGCCGCCGTCCCTGGGCCGACGTCCGCTACGGATCGACGCTCGAGCTTGCGGCGAACGACGGTCGCCGGCTGCGGCTCGAGTGGGACTTCGAGCGGTCACGGTACGCGCTGCGCGACGCCGCCACCGGCGCCGATCTCACCTCGAGCCATGGCGCGGGCACCGACACGTGCGCCCTGTCCGCGGCGCTCTACGGCGTCGAGCGCGAGGTCTACCTGCGGCTCGGCTGCGTCGACCAGGCCGAGCTCGACCGCATCGGCGACCCGGGCTCGGTGCGCCACGCCGTCGAGACGGTGCTGACGCGGTCGGCGGCCGACGCATCCGCCGCCATGGCGATCGAGGCGCTCCAGAGCCACCGGTCGCGCCTGGTCGGCAAGAATCGCGCCCGCACGAACCCGCTGCCCGCCGCCGAGGCCGACGCCGAGCGCCTGCGCTCGAGCCTCGACGCGGCCACGGCCGACCGGGCCGCGGTCGAGTCGGCCGCGGCGATACGCGACACGGCTCGCCACGAGGCCGACGCGGCCTCCGAGCGCGTGCATATGCTCGAGTCGGTGCGCGACCACCTGCGCGCCGACGAGCTGCGGCGCCGGCTCGACGCGGCCGAGAGCCTGGCCGAGACGGTCGCCGAGTCGGCCAGGAGGATCGACTCAAACGCCAACGGCTTCGTCAGCGTGGACGAGATGCCCGCGTTGCGCGGACGCATGCACGACCTCGCGTCCGAGCTTGCCGATCGCGCCGCCGACACGGCCGCCGACGCCGAGCAGGCGGCGCGGCTCGCCGACCGATGCCACGAGCTCGAGGCGCGCATCGCGGCCGGTGAGGCCGATCGCGGCGCCGCGGCGCGGGCGCCGGCGGTCGAGGCGGCCGCCGCCGAGCTCGGCCGAGGCCGCCCGCCGCGCACGCCGCTGCTGGCAGCCGCCGTGGCGGGCATCGCCCTTGCCGCGGCCGGGGTCATCGCCGGGGTCAACGCGTTGATCGGCCTGGGCGCACTCGTGGCCGTCGCCGCAGGCGCCTGGGCGCTCGGCGGCCGGCGCAGCCCCGGCGGGCGCGAGCTCGAACGGCTGCTTCCGGGCGAGGGCCCGCTCGCCGAGCGGCTCTCCGCCTTTCGCGCGGCGGTCGCGCGCGACCACGCCCTGCAGGCCGCCGAGGGAGAGCTTGCCGCGGTGCGCATCGAGGCGGCCGAGATCCGCACCCGTCTCGCCGGGCGGACGCAGCTCGAGTCAGAGCTCGTCCGTGTGCGCGAGCGCGTTTCGACCGCGCTTGCGGGGTGTGACATCGATCCGGCCGACCTCGACGCCGGCCTGCGCCGCTACGACGAGGTCGCAGCCGCCGCCCAGACCCATCGCGAGGCCACGCTCACCCGTACACGCGCATCCGAGGAGCTGCGCCGGCTGCTCGGCGACGACTCCCTCGAGGCCGCTCGCGAGCGGCTGGCCCAGCTCGTGGGACGTCTGAACGGCCATGCGGAGCTTGCGGTCGGCCGCGATCCGGACGACGTCGAGCGTGAGCTCGAGCGGGCGCGAGCGCAACGCGATCGCGCAGCCGCTGAGTCCGAGCGGCTGACCGCGGCGGTCGCCGAGCGGCTGCGCGGCCTGCCCGAGCTCGCATCGCTGCGCGAGCAGCTCGACGCGGCCGACGAGCACGTCGCCCGTCTGCGCCACATCGACCAGATCCTGCGCCTGGCCGAATCGGAGCTCGCCGAGGCGGCCGCCGAGACCTATCGCGATTTCGCTCCCCGCCTGAATGCATCGCTCGAGGCCGGCATCGCCCGGCTGACGGGCGGGCGCTACTCCCACGCCTTCGTGGACGAGGATCTGCGCGTCCGGCTGGAGGCACCCGAGACCGGCACGGTTGTCGACCTCGACCGGCTCTCGGTCGGCACCCAGAAGCAGGCCTACCTCGTCCAGCGGCTCGAGCTCGTCCGGCTCCTGTGCGCCGGCGACGAGCCGCTGCCCGTGCTGCTCGACGACCCGTTCGCGCACTTCGACGACGAGCGCCTCGAACGCACGCTTGCCTGGCTCGCCGACGCCGCGTCGGAGCGCCAGATCATCCTGTTCGCGACGCAGCGGCGCGTCGCCGAGCTCGCTCCCGCGGACGCGGTCGTCGTCGAGCTCTAGATCTAGCCGGCGCTGCGCCCGGCCCAAAGCGCGGGCGGCGCCAGCAGGCGCTCGGCGTGCAGGGTGGCGAAGCTCAGGACCGGAACGTCGCGGGCGCGCTCGAAGCAGATGTAGCGCGTGCGCCACTCGGGATGGAACTTGCGGTTGAAGGTGAACAGGCGGTCGAGCTGGAACGCGCGGTCGAGCCCGACCACGATCTGGCGCGCCGCCCGCAGGTGCGCGGGCGAACCCTCATCCGCGCGCAGCACGTCGGCGAAGACCGAGAAGTTGAGCGACAGCTCGTCGGCGCCGGCCGAGCCGGCCCAGACGGTCGCCTCGCAGATCAGGAACTCCATCATCCCGTTCGGCGTGCCGCCGCCCCTGCGCATCGCCGAGAGCGAGTAGCCGCTCCCCGACGGCACCAGGTGCAGGAATCCGCGCACACGCCCCGCGGCGTCGAGGGCGAGCACGAACCGTGCCTGCTCGTGGGCGTACAGATCGTCCATGGCCATCGAGAACCCGCGCTCGGCGGAGCGGCCCCGCCATTCGCGCGTCACGCGGTCGATGTCGGCCCGCCATGCGGCCGAGACGTCCGAAGGCGCGACGATTCGCACCTCGAACCCGAGCTTGCGTAGCCGTGTGACCGACTGGCGCACCTTGCGCACCGCCCGGCCTTCGAGCGAGAAGGTCGAGGGGCGCAGGACCGCCTCATCGCCGATCGCGACCGCACGCATGCCCCGGCGGCGGTAGAGGTCGAGCCACTCCTCCGATGTGTGCAGCACGACCATCCGCCAACCGCGCTCGCGGCAGAGCGCGCCGAAGTCGTCGATCAGCCCCGGGATCTCGCGCGCGGCACCGATCGGGTCGCCCGAGACGAGCGCGCAGCCGGCGACGACGCGGTAGGCCAGGAAGGCGTTGCCATGACGCGAGAAGCTGTAGCGGCGGTCGGCGCGCAGAGTGAAGAACGACAGGCTGTCGCGGCCGTAGCGCTGGACGAGGTGGCGGGCGCGGATGCGATCGGAGTCCGACGCGTGGGCCGGCTCGCGGTGCGCGCGCAGCCAGTGGTGCAGCGCCCAGAACGCGCCGCCGGCGAGCAGCATCTCGAAGCCGGCGTTCGCAATCCTGTTGGTATGGGCGCCGCCGATGAGGGCGAAGGCGGCCCACGCGACGCCGGAGGCGGCCACGCCGCCCGCGAGCGGGCGCAGGCTCGTCGGATCGCCGGCGACGTCGAACCGGCGCCGCAGCGCGACAAGCGCGAGCAGGAGCGCCGCGCTGCCGACTGCCTGCTCGACATCGAACCCGCCGCGCGCCGTGTGGGCCGCGGCCGCGAAGACGACGAGCCCCGTCGCGAGCATCCACGCCCGTCGCTTGCGCCGGGCGAGACCGCCCGAGAGCACGAGCAGCGCGACGCCGGCGGCGAAGGTGATCGAGCGGGCGAGCGTCGCGGTCTCCGGCGGCAGCATCGCCTGGAACAGGTCGTAGCGGTCGGTCAGGGTCGGCCGAATGGCCGTGACGATGTCGACCAGGCCGACGACAAGCGTGCCGAACGCAACCAGCGCCGGCGCCTGCATCATCCTCGTTCGTGCCCAACCCACCATTCCCACCATAGCGGCAGTGCGTTGGAGCGCCTTTAGGTCCTCTGCGCCTTCACAGCCGGGAGAGTGCCGCGCCGGCCGCATCGCGCACCGCGGCAGCGCTGTCGGAGAGCGCCGCCGTGAGCGCGGTGCGGGCACGCTCGTCGCCGATCTCACCGAGCGCGACCGCCGCCAGCCGGCGCTGGTCGTCGCTGTCGGCCGCGGCCAGCACGCGGGTCAGGAACGGCAGGCCGTCGGGATCGCCGCGGCGGCCGAGCGCGACGATCTGGGCCCGCAGCTCGGCGTCGCGGGCCGTGCTCGCCGTCCGCGGCGCCGCCGGGCGGCGCACGAGCGGATAGAAGCCGGCGGTCTTCTCGAGCGTGCCCGCACCGATCAGATGGTCGATGCGGTCGAGCACGTCCTGGTCGGTCATGCCGGCCAGGAGCCCGTAGGAGCCGAGCGCGTCATGCCCGGCCTTCTTGAGCGCCCGGCCGGCCGAGCCGCGCAGGATCTGCGACAGCCGCGTGCGCCCGACCTCGCCGGCCGTGTCGTCGACCGCCTGCAGGATCGCCGCGTCAACCTCGGGGCCCGCGACGCGGCGGCCGCTCGACCGCCGCACGGCCTCGACCTCGACGGCGCCGGCGGCGGCCATCACCGGCGCGCCGCTGCAGCGGTCGCAGCAGGGATCGGGCCGCGGCTCGGCGGGGCGGTCGCCGAAGTACCCGAGCAGCGCCTCGCGCCGGCAGCGCTCGGAGGTGGCGTACCCGTCGATGGCCTTCAGCCGGTCCCACCGCTGCCGCTCGACGCGCTTGCCCGCCACCATGGCCGCGCCCAGGTGCCGGGGCGACAGCTGCGCATCGGCGAGCCGGCCCGACACGGTGCCCATCGGCGCCGGGAAGAGCTCGAGCGCTCCCGCCCGCTCGAGCGCGGCGATCGCTGCACGCGGCTCGTCGCACGGCACCTCTCGCTCGCCCATCCGGAACACGCCGCCGGGATCGGCGACCCCGGCGAACGCGCGGTGGACGGCCTCGAGGACGCCGCCGTCGACCTTCGCGCGGTTGATGAAGTAGACGATCAGGCCCTTGTCGCGTGGGCTATAGAGCAGCGTGCAGCGGGCGGGCAGCCCGTCGCGCCCGGCCCTGCCGGCCTGCTGGTAGTACTCCTCCGGCGAGGCCGGCAGTGCCCAGTGGACGACCGAGCGCACGTCGGCCTTGTCGATCCCCATGCCGAAGGCGGTCGTGGCGGCAACGGTGTCCAGGTCGCCGGCCAGGAAGCGGCCGAGGATGCCGCTGCGCCGGTCGCCCGAGAGACCCGCGTGGTAGGCCTCGGCGCGGATGCCGCGGGCGACGAGCGCCTCGGCCACCTCCTCACAGGTGCGTCTGCGGCCGCAGTAGACGACCGCGGGCAGCGCGCCTTCGGCCTCGAGCAGCCGCGCCAGCGTCGCCGGCTTGGCGTGGTCACCCGCGACCGGCACAACGGCGAACGAGAGGTTGGGGCGATCGAATCCCGTGCGCGGCATCACCGGATCGCGCAGCTGCAGGGCGGTGACGATGTCGCGGCTGACGCGCTCGGTGGCGGTCGCCGTGAGCGCGATCGTCGGCGGCGCGCCGAGCCGCTCGCGCACATCGGCGAGCCGCAGATAGTCGGGCCGGAAGTCATGTCCCCACTCCGACAGGCAGTGGGCCTCGTCGACCGCGAGGCGGGCGACGCCGACGGCGCCGATCGCGTCCAGGAAACGGCGGCTCGAGAACCGCTCGGGAGCGACGTAGACGAGCCGCGCCTCGCCGTCGGCGATGCGTCCGAGGGCGGCGGCGACCGCATCCTGGGACATGCTCGACGTCAGCATCTCGACCTGCTCGAGCCCGCGGTTGCGAAGCGCCGCGTACTGATCCTCCATCAGCGCGATCAGCGGCGAGACCACCAGCGTGACGCCGTCGCAGAGGAGTGCCGGCAGCTGATAGCACAGCGACTTGCCCGACCCGGTCGGCATCACGGCCAGCACGTCGCGCCCCGCCATCACGGCGTCGATCGCCTCCTGCTGGCCGGGCCGGAATTCCGAGAAGCCGAACAGACGCCGAAGGCCGGCAGCGACGTCGATCGGCGGGGATGCCGAGCTCATCCGGCGCCGCGCATCGCCGGCTCACCCGCGTCGCCCGCGTGCTCGGCGAGGTCGGCAGCGGGCCGCTCGCGCCTCTTGCCGGGGGACTCGATGTCGCGGCGCAGCCAGAAGCACGCGATCACGCCGACGGCGCTGATCGCCGCCGCCGCCAGATAGGTCAGGCGGGCGGCGTGGACGACCGCCGGCACGTGGGCGCCGGAGTGCTCGGACGCCTGGATCTGCACGGCCGAGAGCGCGGCCGCGAACACGATCCCGGCCACGGCGGCGCCGGTGCCCGAGCCGACCTGGCGTGTGAGGGGGATGCTCGAGGTCGCCCGGCCTTCGCGACCGCCGACCTTGTCGGCGAGCACGGCGGCGAAGAGCGCCGGGCTGGCAATGCCCATGCCGAGGCCCGACACGGCGTATGCGAGCACCGGCACGGCCGCGCCGCCCGGCGCCGCCATCACCACGGTCGCACCGACCGTGAGCGCGGTCCCGAGCATGATCTGGCTGCGCGGGCGCGCGTTCACCCGGGCGGCGCCCATCGAGCCCGCGGTCCACGCGATGGTGCACAGGAGCAGCGCGACGCCGACGAGGCGCACGCCCGAGAGCGTGTAGCCGGGCAGGTCGATCCCGTGCGTGAAGCCCACCTGCAGCTGCAGGGGCAGATAGGTCTCGGCGCCGAGGAACGCGATCCCGGCGCCGAACGAGGCGACGTTCGCGGCGATCGAGTTGGCGGTATGGGTGAAGATCGGCGCGGACGAGCGCCGCTCGTACCAGAGGAACAGTCCGGCGGGGAGGATCGCCACCGGCGCCAGGACGGCGATCGGCAGCCACCGCCGCGTGACGGCGAGCAGCACGGCGACCACCGCGCCGAGCAGAACCGGGCCGATCAGGTTGAGCGGCTGGCGTGGCCCGTCCTTCGCCGGCCGGGGATGGCCGCGCAGCGCCAGGGCGCCGGCCCAGGCGACGGTCGCGATCATCGGCAGGTTGACCCAGAACACCCACCGCCAGCCCACGGTCGCAGTCAGGATCGCACCCAGGAGCGGCCCGACGAGCGCCGAGACGCCCCACATCGCGGCGTTCATCCCGAACGCGCGCGGCCGCAGCGCAGGCGGAATCGAGACGGCGAAGAGCCCGAGCGGCACGGCGAACATGAACCCCGCGCCGAGGCCGAGGATCAGGCGCGAGAACGCGACCACCGGCATCGACGGCGCCAGGCCGCCGATCACGTTCGCCGATGCGAAGAGCACGCAGGCGATGGCGAAGCTGCGGCCGACGCCCTCGCGGTCGATCACCGCACCGGCCACCGGGAAGGTCATCGCGACCGCGACCGTGTAGGCCCCGACCGTGACCGCGATCAGGCCCACGCCGCCGATGTCCTGCGCGGCGGTCGGAAGCGCCGTCGTCACCATCAGCGCATCGAGCGATCCCAGGAACGTCGCCCCGAGCGCCGCGACCATGAGCGCTCCGTGGTTGCGGAACAGCGCCGCGTAGCTGGGGGTCACGCGGAGGCTCGCCTGTTACGGATGCCGCGCGTAGATCTTGTCGGTCGCCGGGTGCGTCTTGGTGACGTGCCGCTTGAACAGCAGCTCGTCGTAGGTCAGCCCGGCCGCGGCACCGACCAGCTGGGCGAGGTGGAAGATCGGCATGCCGAAGTCCATGTCCGCCTCGCGGGCGGCCTTGCCCTGCCAGGCGTCGAGGGACAGGTGGCAGAGCGGGCACGGCGTCACCATCGCGTCGGCGCCGGCCTCCTTGGCCTCGGCCAGCGGCTGGATCAGCTCGCCGAGGGCCACCTCCTCGCGCGCGAGCACGATCGGGAAGCCGCAGCACTTGATCTTCGACGGGTAGTCGACCGGCTCGGCGCCGCACGCCTCGATGATGCGCTCGAGCGACTGCGGCCGGTCGGGGTCCTCGAAGCCGAGCAGCTTGGACGGGCGCAGGATCTGGCAGCCGTAGAAGGGCGCGATGCGCACGCCGGTGAGCGGCTTGCAGGCGATCTTCTTCAGGCGCTCGTAGCCCTCGCCCTCGGCGATCTCCCACAGCAGGTGGCGCACCTCGATGCCTCCGGCATAGGGCGCGGCGCCCACGTCGCGCAGGTTGTGGTTCACGCGCTCGAGCAGCTCGGGGTCGGCCTTCAGCTTGAGGTCGGCCTGGCGCAGGTTGAGCGTGCACACGTTGCAGATCGTGAGTAGCGTGTCCTGGCCGAGCTGCTCCGCCTGCCCGAGGATGCGCGCGTTCAGGTGCAGGTAGTACTCGGGCCGGGCCTCGTGCATGTCGCCCGCGCCGCAGCAGGTGAAGCCGGGGATGTCGACCAGCTCGGCCTCGAGCTTCGCGCAGATCGCCCGCGTCGAGGTGTCGAGCTCCTTCTGGGACAGGCTCGCCAGGCAGCCCGGGTAGTACGCGTAGCTGGACTTCACGAGCCCGCCTCCTCGCGGTCGATCGAGACTCCGGCCCGCTTCTGATCGCGCAGCTCGGCCTCCTGCTTCTTCAGCAGCTTGTGCAGCTTGCGCACCTCGTCGAGCTTCTTGGCCCGGTGCGGCCGCAGTGGGTTGGGCACCTTGCCCGCCTTGGCAAGGTTCATCGCGAACTTGATGTCCATCGCCTTGATCGGGTCGGTGTAGGGCACGAGCGCCGTTTCGAGCAGGTAGCCGGTCGCGCGGGTCGAGACGTCGAACACCTGGGCGTGCCGCGCGCCCTTGTCCGAGAGCATGCCCTCGGAGTAGATCTCGGCGCCGAGCTTGGCGATCGCGTCGCGTGGGTCGACGCCCTTCGGGCAGCGCTCGTTGCAGAAGTAGCACCGGGTGCAGTCCCAGACGCCGTGCGGGCCGTTCATCGCCTCGAGCCGGCCCTTGCGGTCGCGGTCGCGGACGTCGCCGACGAACCTCGCGCTCTTCGCCAGCGCCGCCGGGCCGAGGAAGTCGGGGTCGGACGCCATCGAGTTGCACTCCGAGACGCAGCAGCCGCACTGGATGCAGAGCGCCTCCTTCATGATCCGGTCGAGCTCCTCCTGCTGCACCCGCCACTCCTTGACCGGCGGGTGGTCGTCCTCCTCGAGCCACGGCTTCACCGCCCGGAACTTGTCCCAGAACGGCTCCATGTCGACGACCAGGTCCTTGACCACCGGCAGGTTGCCCATCGGCGAGATCACCGGCACGCGGCCGGCCTCGACGAGCGGGGCCATCGGCGTCTTGCAGGCGAGCACCGCCGCGCCGTCCATGCGCATCCCGCACGATCCGCAGACGGCCATCCGGCAGCTCTTGCGGTAGGTCAGCGAGCCGTCGACCGTGTCCTTGATGACGTCGAGCACGTCGAGCAGGGTGGAGGTCTCGGGGCCCTCGACGGTGTACTCGTGCAGGCCGCCCTGCTCCGCCTCCGGGTTCCAGCGCTCGATCTTGACGGTGAACTGCATGCCGCCTCTTCGTTAGTAGGTGCGCACCGCGGGCTGGTGCTCGGTGATGGTCACGGGCTTGTAGCCGAGCGCGACCTGCCCGTCGTCGTACGACGCCAGGGTGTGCTTGAGCCAGTTCTCGTCGTCGCGGTCGGGGTGGTCGAGGCGGCTGTGGGCGCCGCGGCTCTCGGTGCGCGCGACCGCCCCGGTGACCAGGCAGTCGGCCATCTCGAGCATCGAGCCGAGCTCGAGCGCGCCGATCAGGTCGGAGTTGAACGTCCGCGACTTGTCCTGGATCACGACGCCCAGCCCGCCCGCATAGCGCTCGCGCAGCTCGGCCGACGTCGTTCTGGCAGCGGTCGAGCTTCTCGGCCGTGCGGAAGATGCCGGCGTTCTCGTACATCGTCTCGGCGAGCTGGTCGCGCAGCACGTGCGGGCGTACGCCGTCGAAGTTGTAGAGCAGCTGGCGGATGCGGCGCTCGGCGACGCGCACCGCCGACGGCGAGAACACCGCGTGCGCGCCGTTCCCGCGCACGTCCTGCGCGGCGGCGGCGCCCGAGCGGCGGCCGAAGACGATCGTCTCGAGCAGCGAGTTGCCGCCGAGCCGGTTCGCGCCGTGCACCGACACGCATGCGCACTCGCCCGCGGCGTACAGGCCCGGCATGACGGTGCGGCCCCACATGTCGGCGTCGATGCCGCCCATGTGGTAGTGGCTGCCCGGCCGCACGGGGATCGGCTCCTCGATCGGGTCGACGCCGGCATAGTCCATCGCCAGCTCGCGCGAGCCGTGCAGCACGGTCATGATCTTGCGCGCGCCGAGGTGGGTGAGGTCGAGCAGGACGCAGCCGTCGACGCCGCGGCCCTCGTCGATCTCGGTCTGCTCGGAGCGCGAGACGACGTCGCGGCTGGCGAGCTCGCCGGCGTTCGGCGCGTAGTTGAACATGAAGCGGTCGCCCTCGGCGTTGCGCAGATAGCCGCCCTCGCCGCGGCAGCCCTCGGTGATGAGCACGCCGTTGGCCTTGAGGGTCGTCGGGTGGAACTGCATGAACTCCATGTCCTTCAGCGGCACCCCGGCCCGCCACGCCATCGACATGCCGTCGCCGGTGCAGGCGTAGGCGTTCGTCGTGCCGCGGTAGATGCGTCCCAGGCCGCCGGTGGCCATGATGACCGCGCCCGCCTCGATCGCCCTGGACGCCGCCGTGGATCAGATCCCAGGCGGTCAGGCCGACGCAGCGGTCGCCGTCGGTGACGAGGTCGAGCGCGAACCACTCCTCGTAGACCGTGACGCCGCTCTTGACGAGCTGCTCGTAGAGCACGTGCAGCAGCACGTGGCCCGTGATGTCGGCCGCGTAGGCGGTGCGCGGCGCGCCGCCGGCGCCGAACGGGCGCTGGGCGATGCGGCCGTCGTCCATGCGCGAGAACACGGCGCCCATGTGCTCGAGCTCGTAGATGTCGCCGGGGCCCTCGGCGCACATCACCGCGATCGCGTCCTGGTCGCCGAGGTAGTCGGAGCCCTTGACGGTGAAGAACGTGTGGTTCTCGGGGCTGTCCTCGCCGGCGTTGCCGAGCGCGGCGTTGATGCCGCCCTCGGCGGCACCCGAGTGGCTGCGCGTGGGATGCAGCTTGCGAGACGACGCCGACGTCGGCGCCGTACCGGGATGCCTCGATGGCGGCGCGCATGCCCGCCAGTCCGGCTCCCACCACCACCACGTCGTGTCTGACCATCACGCCTCCGGGTACGGCTGCAGCGAAGCTCTCGAAGCTGCAGCCTACCAATCCACCTGGCCGGTGGGCGCACAGCGATCCCTCCGGGGCAACGACTTTGTGACAGTGCGCGCACGAGTTTCAATATGGAGAAATTGCAGTAAACTTGGGCGTGGCCATGGACCGACCGTGGCCATTTGTGACTCTTGGAGGAGACGTGGCTAAGACGGCCTTTCCGATGCCGGCGGCGCGCCGGGTCCTGCGCGATCTTCCGCAGCAGGAGCTGCACGAGCTGGCCAAGGGCATGAGCACGGCTCGCCCGACGAGCTACGGGGCGGTGAACGTCCAGACAACGGTGCTCTCGCGGTCGACACGCAGCACCTTCATCGTCGCCGACGACCCCGAGGCCTACCCGCACCAGGCGATCGACCGGGACGAGTGGGAGCGCGTCTCGGCGCTCCAGGACGCCTACATCGCCGACCAGGAGATGATCCAGGTCGACGGCTTCATCGGCGACGATCCCGACCACCGCGTCCCGGCCCGGCTGTTCGTCGAGGCCCGCAACGCGAACATCGCCGGCATGCAGGACGCGCTCTACTTCCAGCATCCCGAGGCGGGCCCGATCGAGCCCGAGCTCGTCGTGATCTACACGCCCAACCTGGCCATGCCAGGCTACCCGGACGACCGCCTGATCGCGGTCGACCTCGACCGGCTCGTCACCCGCGTCTTTCACTCCGACTACTTCGGCGAGTCGAAGAAGGGCGGCCTGCGCATGTGGAACACGCTCGTCCACGAGCGGGGCGGGCTCGCGCTGCACGCCGGCTGCAAGGTGATCCCGACGCCGCGCGGCGACCGCGTCGGCCTGACGGTCGGGCTCTCGGGCACCGGCAAGACCACGACGACGTTCACGCGCCAGAACGGCTCGCTGCCGGTCCAGGACGACTTCGTCGCCTGGTGGCCCGATGGCTCCGTCTCGGCCACCGAGGCCGGCTGCTTCGCCAAGACCTATGCGCTCAACCCCAAGGACGAGCCGGTCATCCACGGCGCGGTCACTCGCCCCGGCGCCTACCTCGAGAACGTCAGCATGTCCGACGCCGGCGAGGTCGACTTCTACGACCAGGCCTACACCAAGAACGGCCGGGCCGTGTTCTCGTTCTCGGACATCGAGGCGGCGGACGCGTCGAGCATCACCCGGGCCGACTTCCTGCTCGTCCTGAACCGCAACGAGAACGTGATCCCCGCGGTCGCGAAGCTCGAGGGCCCGCAGGCGGCGGCGTTCTTCATGCTCGGCGAGACGACCGGCACGTCGGCCGGCGGCAAGGACGAGGAGGGCAAGTTCCTGCGCGTCCCGGGGACGAACCCGTTCTTCCCCATGAGCCACGACCTGCAGGGCAACCGCTTCCTCGAGCTGCTCGCCGCGAACCCGATCGAGGTCTATCTGCTGAACACCGGCTCCGTCGGCGGCCCCGTCGCCGACGAGCGCGCGCGCAAGGTGCGCATCCCGCACTCCTCGGCGATCGTCAAGGGAATCGCGGAGGGCACGATCGAGTGGGAGGACGACCCGGACTTCGGCTACAAGGTGGCCGCGCGCGTCCCCGGGATCGACGCGGCCGACGTGCAGATCCTGCAGCCGCGCCTGCTCTACGCCGAGCAGGGCCGAGCCGACGAGTACGCCCGCTGGGTGACGCGCCTGAAGGCCGAGCGCGGCGAGTTCCTCTCGAAGTACCCGAGCCTCAGCCACGCGATCGTGGAGTCGGTCGGCTAGAACTCGGAGGTCGAATGGCTGGGGATCCTTCCGTCAAGCTGGCGGTGCAGCGCACCGCCCGTGGCCTCGAGGCCGCCGTCAACGCGCATGCGCCCGACCCGGCCGCCGGCCGGCTCTCGCCCGACTTCGCCGAGCGCGACGACGAGCTGCGGCCGCTGCTCGCCCGCACCGAGCGCACCGAGCTGATCGGCACGGTCGCGAACCGCACGCTCCTTCACCTGCACCTGGCCGACGGCGACGCGCTCGTCGTCGAGCTGCTCTGGCGCGACCACGACGGCACCTGGCTCGTCGAGGACGCGCGGGTGTTCTCGCTCCTACCCGGCGAGTAGGCCCTGCCGAACGAGCGGGGACTATCCCCGATGAGTTTTCGCAATTCCGCCGGTCTTAGGAGGGAAATCCACTCCTCCGGGGTATCTTTACAGGCCATGCCAGCCACAAATCGCCCAAGAGCCGTCTGGACCGGTGCCATCTCGTTTGGCCTCGTGAATGCGCCCGTGCGCATGTACACGGCCATCAGCGAGAAGGACCTGCGCTTCAACCAGCTGCACGAGACCGACGGCGGGCGCATCGGCTATGTGAAGGTGTGCAAGGTCGACAACGAGCCGGTGCCGGCCGACGAGATCGTGAAGGGCTTCGAGGTCAGCAAGGGCGAGTACGTCCAGGTGACCGACGAGGACTTCCAGGCGGCGCGCGGCGAGCAGCACCGCGGCATCACGATCCACGACTTCGTGCCCGCCGAGCAGATCGACCCGATCTACTTCGAGCGCACGTACTTCCTCGGCCCCGAGGAGGGCCCGGGCGAGGCCATCTACGCGCTCCTCGTCGAGGCGATGGAGCGCTCGGGCCTGTCGGCGATCGCGACCTACGTGCACCACGACCGCGAGAACCTGGCCTGCCTGCGTGTCCGCGAGGGCGTGATCACGCTCGAGAAGATGTTCTTCGACGACGAGGTGCGCTCGATCGACGGCATCGTGCCGTCCGAGACGAAGGTCGACAAGAAGCAGCTGAAGATGGCCGAGGATCTGATCGGCGCCTACACATCCGACTTCGAGCCCGACCGCTACAAGGACACCTACCGCGAACGGCTGCTCGCGATCGTCGAGGAGAAGCGCCAGGGCAAGACGACCAAGGCGCCCGAGCCCGAGGCCCGCCCGGCCGCACCCGACCTCATGGCTGCCCTCACCGCCTCGCTCGACGTCGCCCGCAAGGATCGCTCGGCGACGAAGAAGAAGGCCGCGGCCCCTCGGGCGCGCGCCAAGCCGGCTGCCGCAGCGGGCCGCCGCAAGTCCGCGTAGCGCAAGGGCGGGCGGGTATCCTCGCCGGATGACCATCGGCGAGCGGATCGTGGGCGAGCTGGTCGCGCTCGCGCCGCTTCGGCCATCCGACGCCCCGGCGTGGGAGCGGTGGCTGAGCGACCCCGAGACGACCCGCTACCTCTACGGCCGCCGCGGGCCTCCCGACGCCCTCGCGACCCTGCCCGAGCTGCGCTCGTGGGGCCGGCAGGCGCTCGCCGACACCGAGCTGATCGCCTTCGGGATCGAGGCGGTCGACGACGGCACGGTGATCGGCAACGCCCGCCTGCAGATGTGGGCCTGGGGCCGGGCGCGCTTCTCGATCCTGATCGGCGAGGCGGCCCACCGCGGCTCGGGCCAGGGCACCGAGGCCACCCGGCTCGTCTGCCAGTACGCGTTCGAGCGGCTCGGCCTGCGCGAGATCGTGCTCGACGTCGACGCCCGCAACGTGCCGGCGGTGCGGGCGTACCGCAACGTCGGCTTCGAGCACGGCCGCGGCGACTCGATGCGGCTGCGCCCGGAGGGGCTACGCGAACTCGCCTTGAGGACCGAAGGACATGGGAAGAGGACGTCGTGACGAGGAGTCCTCAGCCGGAGCCTTAAGGCCGGTAGCGGAGGCGAGACCGCGCTCTCGCCGGAGCACGAAAACGCTACCGGACCGGGAAGGAGGGGGTTCGTGGGGGAACCATGGGTTCCCCCACGTTAAACGACGGCCGGCGGCGCCGCGCGGCGCTCGATCGGCTCGTAGACGCGCGCCGGCGGCCCGACGTATTCGGAGCTCGGCCGGATCAGACGGTTGTCGGAGTGCTGCTCGATCACATGCGCGGCCCAGCCGACGACCCGGCTCATCGCGAAGATCGGCGTGAAGAGGCCCGTGTCGATCCCGAGGTAGTGGTAGGTGGACGCCGAGTAGAAGTCGACGTTCGGATAGAGGCCCTTCTCGGCGATCACCGTGTGCTCGATCTGCTCGGACATGTCGAACCAGCGCGTGTCACCCGCCTCCTCGCCAAGCTGCTTGGAGAAGCGCTTGAGGATCACCGCGCGCGGGTCCCACGTCTTGTAGACGCGGTGGCCGAAGCCCATGATCCGCTCCTTGCGGTCGAGCCGGACGCGGATCTCCTCGTCGACCGACGCATCGGCCGGGATCGACTGCAGGAGCCGCATCACCTGCTCGTTCGCGCCGCCGTGCAACGGCCCCTTGAGCGCGCCGATCGCGCCGGTGATGGCCGAGTGCATGTCCGACAGGGTCGAGGCAATCACCCGCGCCGTGAAGGTCGAGGCGTTCATCTCGTGGTCGGCGTGCAGGATCAGGGCGACGTCGAAGGTCTTGGCCGCCGCCTCGCTGACGGGCTCGCCGTTCAGCATGTGCAGGAAGTTGGCCGCATGGCTGAGCGACGGGTCGGGCGGGATCGGCTCGAGGCCGGCGCGGCGGCGGTGGTAGCGCGCCACCATCGTCGGCATCTTGGCGATCAGCCGGGTGGCCTTGCGCACGTTGGCGTCCTCGGCGTTCGAGTCCTTGTCGGGATCGTCGAAGCTGTCGGACGAGACGGCGGTGCGCAGCATCTCCATCGGCGCGGCGTGCGTGGCCAGCATGTCGACAACGCTCTCGGTCTCCTCCGAGAGGTCGCGGTGGGAGACGAGCTCGGCAACGAATTCGTCCATCTCCTCGCGCAGCGGCAGCCGGCCGCGCAGGGTGAGGAAGCAGACCTCCTCGTAGGTGGAGTGCTCGGCGAGATCGCCGACGTCATACCCGCTGTAGATGAGGATGCCGTTCTGTCCATCGATGGAGCACAAGCGGCTCCGAGCGACGACGACACCTTCAAGTCCGCCCTTGTCGGCCATTGCCCGAATCCTACCCCGAGTCGGCGGCCGCCAACCCCACCGTTGCGCCGAGGGTGTCCGGTACGCTTGCGCCAAACATCTGGGAGGGCGAAACCCGCGTGAGTCATCGTGTCACATTCATTCCCGGCGACGGCACCGGCCCCGAGATCGCCGAGGCCACCCGGCGCGTTCTCGAGGCTTCCGGAGCGAGCTTCGACTGGGACGTGCAGGACGCCGGCGCCGACGTCATGGAGCGAAACGGCGGCAACCCGCTGCCCGACGAGGTGATCGCGTCGATCCGCCGCAACCGCACGGCCATCAAGGGCCCGATCACGACGCCGATCGGCAGCGGATTCCGGTCGGTGAACGTCGGCCTGCGCAAGGCGCTCGACCTCTACGCCCAGGTGCGTCCCTGCAAGCACTACCCGGGCGTGCGCACCCGCTACGCCGACGCCGGCGTCGACATCGTGATCGTGCGCGAGAACACCGAGGATCTGTACGCGGGCATCGAGTTCGAGCGCGGCTCCGAAGGTGCGCGCGAGGTGATCGAGGTGATCGACCGCCTCTCCGGCACCCGGATCCGTGAGGGCTCGGGCATCTCGATCAAGCCCATCTCGGAGGAGGGCACCCGCCGCGTCGTGCAGTTCGCGTTCGACTACGCCCGGGCGAACGGCCGCCACAAGGTGACCTCGGTGCACAAGGCGAACATCATGAAGCACACCGACGGCCTGTGGCTCGACGTCTCGCGCCAGGTCGCCGCGCAGAACTCCGACATCGAGTTCGACGACCGCATCGTGGACAACATGTGCATGCAGCTCGTGCAGAAGCCCGAGCTCTACGACGTGCTGGTGCTGCCGAACCTCTACGGCGACATCGTCTCCGACCTCGGGGCCGGCCTCGTGGGCGGCCTGGGTGTCGCCCCCGGCGGCAACTTCGGCACGGCCGGCGCGGTGTTCGAGCCCACCCACGGCTCGGCGCCGAAGTACACCGGCCAGAACAAGGTCAATCCGATCGCGATGATGCTCTCCGGGGTGATGATGCTGCGCCACCTCGAGGAGATCGACGCGGCCGACCGCCTCGAGGGCGCCATCGCGGCCGTCATCGCCGAGGGCCGCTCGGTCACGTACGACATGAAGCCGTCGCGGGACGACACGAGCGCTGTCGGCACCTCCCAGGTGGCCGACGCGATCATCGAGCAGATGGGAGTGCGGGCATGAGCCGACCGAAGATCACCGTCGTGGGGGCCGGCAACGTCGGCGCCACCACGGCCCAGCGACTGGCCGAGCGCGACTACGCCGACATCGTCCTCGTGGACATCGTCGAGGGCCTGCCCCAGGGCAAGGCGCTCGACCTGAACCAGTGCGGCCCGGTGGTGGGCTACGAGCCGAACGTGATCGGCACGAACGGCTACGACGAGACGGCCGGCTCGGCCATCTGCGTCATCACCTCCGGCCGCGCCCGCACGCCCGGCATGAGCCGCGACGACCTGCTGAAGACGAACCAGGCGATCGTGGCCGACGTGACCCGCAACCTGGTGCAGCGCTCGCCCGAGACGATCGTGATCGTGGTCACGAACCCGCTCGACGCGATGTGCCAGGTCGCCTTCCACGAGGCCGGCCTGCCGCGCGAGCGCGTGATCGGGATGGCCGGCGTGCTCGACACGGCCCGCTTCCGCACGTTCCTGGCGTGGGAGCTTGGAGTGTCGGCGCGCGACGTCACCGGGCTTCGTCCTCGGCGGCCACGGCGACCAGATGGTGCCCGTGGCGTCGTACACCAACGTCGCCGGGATCCCGGTGACCGAGCTCATCCCGGCCGCCCGCCTGGCCGAGATCGTGCAGCGCACGCGCGACGGCGGCGCCGAGGTCGTGAAGCTGCTCAAGTCGGGCTCCGCCTACTACGCCCCGTCGGCGGCGGTGTCCGAGATGGTCGACTCGATCGTGCACGACCAGAAGCGCGTGCTCCCGTGTGCGGCGCTCCTGCAGGGCGAGTACGGCCTGAAGGATCTGTACATGGGCGTGCCCTGCCGGCTCGGCGCCTCCGGGCTCGAGGAGGTGCTCGAGATCACCCTGAACGCCGACGAGCGGGCCCAGCTTGCGAAGTCGGCCGACGCGGTGCGCGAGCTGATCGGCGTCATGGGGCTTTAACGTGGGGGAACCCATGGTTCCCCCACGGGCCCCCTCCTTCGGTGCGGCCCACCGCAGGTGGCGCTCGGCGAGACGCGGTCTCGCCTCCGCCCCGGCAACCGGGGCCAGGCGCGTAACCGATCCGTGAGCCGCCCGTGACAGGCGCGGCGACGACCGGCGGCGGTGAGGCCGAGCACACCGGCATGGGCGCCCGGCTGAGGCAGCTCGCCGGCCAGTCCTTCGTCTACGGCCTGGGCGGGATCGTGTCGAAGCTCGTCGGCATCTTCCTGCTGCCGATCTACACCCGGCCGCAGTACGTGAGCCAGTCGGGATTCGGCCAGGTCGAGACGGTCATGGCGGCGAGCTCGCTGGCCGGCATCGTGTGCCAGTTCGGCCTGACGACGGCGATGTTCCGGTTCTGCTGGGACCACCGCGAACCGGATGCGCGCAGGCGCACGATCCGGACGGCCTTCACCGCGGTGCTCCTGCTCTCGACGATCACGACGCTGCTCGGCGTCGTCGCGGTCGGCCCGATCGCGTCGAGCCTCGAGGTGACCCGCGAGCTGACCCTGATCGGGCTCGCCGGCCTTTGGGTGACGATCAACTACGCGATCGTCACCGGCATCTACCGGATCGAGCAGCGCCCGGCCGCGTTCGTCGTCTACTCGTTCATCAACATCGGCATCACCGTCGCGCTCTCGATCATCCTCGTGATCCCGTTGCACCTGGGCGCCGCCGGCATCATGCTCGGCAACTTCTCGGGCACCTACATCACCTACTTCCTGCTCCTGTGGGCACGGCGCAACATGGTCGGCCTGCACGTCAACTGGCCGCTGCTGCGCCAGATGCTGCACTTCTCGCTCCCGCTGATGCCCGCCGGCGTGGCCCTGTGGGCGCTCAACCTGGCCGACCGCGTGCAGGTGCAGCGGCTCACGCCGGGCACGCGCCTGGAGCGCAGCGCGCAGCTCGGCACCTATTCGGCGGCGAGCAAGATCGCGCTTGGGATCATGCTGATCATCTCGGCGTTCCAGACCGCGTGGGTGCCGTTCGCGAACCTGATCCTCGACGACGGCGACGCGCGCCGCACCTACCGGGCGGTGTTCACGTACTGGTCGATCGTGATGGCCTGGGGCGTGGTCGCGATCACGGCCCTCTCGACGCCCTACATCCACCTGGCGATGAACCCGCGCTGGTTCGGCGCGGTGCCGGTGGTGCCGCTCCTGATGTCGGGATCGGTGCTCTACGGCGCCTACTACATCCTGAACATCGGCGTGAACCGCTCGAAGCGCACGCGCTTCACGCCGGTCGTCACGGGCACCGCCGCGGCGGTGAACATCGGCCTGAACTTCTGGATGATCCCCAAGTGGGGCATCCTCGGCGCGGGCTGGTCGACGGTGATCGGCTACTCGGTGCTCGTGGTGATGGGCTGGCGCAACGCCCAGCGCAGCTACCCCGTGTCCTACGAGTTCAGCCGCGTCGCCCGCGTGGCGCTCGTGGCCGTGGCGTTCATGACCCTGCTCGTCGAGGTGGTGCCGGCCGCTGGAGCCGTCGGCATCCCGGCCAGGATCGCGCTCGTCGCGGCCTTCCCGCTCGCCCTCATGGCCGTCGGAGCGTTCACGCCCGGCGAGCGCACCCGCATCGTCGCCCTCTTCGGCCAGATCAGGGCGCCGCGGCGCGGCCGCCGCGCGGCCCTCGAGCAGGAGCTCGAGGTCGAGCGCGAGTCCGAGGAGGCGCCGCTGTGACCGGGTCAGAGCGGGTCGCCGATACCGACCGCGAGGGCGCGGTCGTCGCGCTGCGCGAGCACGCCGTGGCCGGGAGGCTGACGCTCGAGGAGCTCGCCGAGCGGGTCGGCTCGGCCCTCGCGGCCACGACGCGGGGCGAGCTCGCGGGCGCCCTCGGCGACCTGCCCGCCGTCGACCCGTCGCAGCCGGAACCGGACGACCAGCGGGTGCTCGCGCTCTTCGGCGACGTCAGCCGCAGCGGGCGCTGGCGGCTGGGACGGCGGGTGCGGGCGCTCGGCCTCTTCGGCGGCGTGCGCCTCGACCTGCGCCAGGCCGAGGTGACGGCAGCCGAGATCTGGGTCGAGGTGAACTCGATTTGCGGAGCGGTCGAGGTGATCGTGCCGCACGGCGTCGCCCTCGACGTCGCCGGCCTGGCCATGTTCGGCGCGCAGCACGCCGACGCGGGCGACGAGCGGCCGCCTCCGGGGGCGCCGCTGGTGCACGTGAAGGCCCGCTCGGCCTTCGGGAGCCTCACGATCCGGCGCGGGTAGCGCTACTCGCGGGTGCGCGCGCGCTGATCCTTGCTGAGGGCGCGCCAGCGCTTGCGCTCCTCCGAGCGGGCGCGGGCGTCGTGGCGGATCTCGAGGAAGCGCAGCTCGCGCTGCAGGTGGCGGAAGCTCTCGAGCCGGTCGGCCGCGAGCGTCCCCAGCGCGATCGCGGCGCGGATCGCGCAGCCGGGCTCGGTCTCGTGGATGCAGTCGCGGAAGCGGCACTCGGCCGCGAGCGCCTCGACGTCGTCGAACGCCTGCCCCAGCCCCTCGTCCGCATCCCACAGCACGAGCTCGCGCATCCCGGGGGTGTCGATCAGACAGCCGCCCGTCGCGAGAATCACGAGCTCGCGGTGGGTGGTCGTGTGGCGGCCGCGGCCGTCCGGGCGAAGGCCGGCCGTCGCCAGCCGTTCGGAGCCGCACAGGCGGTTCACGAGCGTTGACTTGCCGACGCCCGAGGAGCCCACGAGCGTGGCCGTGCGGCCGCCCGCGAGGTGCGCCGAGAGCGCATCCATGCCCTCGCCGGTGACGGCCGAGACGACGTGGGCGGGCACGCCGATGGTGACGTCGCCGAGCTCGACGAGCGCCGCCTCGATGTCGGCGCACAGGTCGGCCTTGGTCAGCACGACGACGGGCTCGGCGCCGCTCTCCCAGGCGACCGCCAGATAGCGCTCCAGGCGGCGGGCGTTCAGGTCGTCGACGAGCGACGTGACGCAGAAGACGACGTCGACGTTTGCGGCCACCACCTGCTCGACCGACTCGAGCCCGGCCGCCTTGCGGACGAATGCCGTGCGCCGCGGCAGCACGGCCTCGATCGTGGCCCGCTCGGCCTGCGCGGTGTGGCGGAAGGCGACCCAGTCGCCGACCGCGGGCAGCTCGGCCGTCGAGGCGGCGCGGTGGCGCAGCCGTCCGGGCACATCGGCCCAGATCTCGTCGCCGCCGTCGTACAGGACAAGCGCGCCGCGGTGTTCGATCGCGACGCGGGCGGCCCGGAGGCCGGATTCTGCGAACGGCTGGAATTCCGCGGCGAGCGCCGGGCTCCAGCCCAGGTCTTCAAGGCTCACTTGGAGTTCTCCTCGAGAGGGATGGACGAACGCGTGTGCGCGCCGTCGTCGACTCCGTGAGCATCAGACCCGCGGCGAGGCGGGACGAGCGGTCAGACGCGGCGCGGGGAGGCCGATCGGATCGTCTTGGTCATCGTCTGCCTCCTTTGGTCGCGGGCTCGTACCAACTCAGGGTAGCCACGCCACCGGAGCCAGTCAACTACATGTACCCGAGCTCGCGCAGGCGCTCGGCGATCTCCTCGTCCTCGTCGGCGCCCATCTGGACCGACTCCGCCCGCTCGGCGGCGATCTCGCGCAGCGTCTCGCGCAGCCGCTCTCGGATCGCCGGCTCGGTGCGGGCGAGGTTCCGGCGCTCGCCCGGGTCGGCCTCGAGGTCGTAGAGGGCGTCGGTGACGCGCGGGTCGTCGAACGACGTGATCAGCTTGTGCCGGCCGTCGCGGACGGCCTGCTGGCGGATGGCCGGGATCGAGGGTGCGACCGCGATCTCCATGGCCACCGGCCGTGCCGGCGGCTCGGCGCCGGTGCGCAGCGAATCGCCCAGGCTCTGACCCTGCCAGCCCGCGGCCGGCTGCGGCGCGCCGGCGAGGTCGGCGAGCGTCGGGGCGAGGTCGATGTGGCTGACCGGGGTCTGCCGCGATCCGGCCGCGACGCCGGGTCCCGAGACGACCAGCGGCACGCGGACGAGCGACTCGAGCAGGGTCTGGCCGTGGTTCCAGAAGTAGCGCGGCGCCCAGCGCAGGGCGCGCTTGGACTCGCTGCGCACGCCGTGGTCGACGGTCGCCTGCGACCAGCGGGGGATGGGCAGCCGCCGGTTGATGCGCCGCCACGCCTCCTGCTCGCGCCGGTTGTGGGGCTCGAAGACGACGTTTTCGCCGTGGTCGCCCGTGAGCACGACGATCGTCTCGGGACCGGCCGCGGCCACCGCATCGGCGATCCAGTCGTCCATCCCGGCGATCGATCGCTCGTAGGCGTTTCGGCCGTAGCGGCGGTGCTCGAAGCGGGGCGCATAGGTGCGGGGCGCGTGCGCGTCCCACAGGTGCACGAGCGCGAAGAACGGCCGCTCGCCCGCGGCGAGGTCGGCGATCTTCGCGATGGCCTGGGCGCCCCAGGGCGAGTGCACCGAACGGCTGGGCACGTCGCGGTAGTCAGCCTCGGCGAAGCCGCGGAATGTCCCCACCGTGTCGAGCAGGGGGCCGGTGGCCGAGCACCACGTCGTAAAGCCGCCCCGGGAGAGCTGCTCGGCGATCGAGGGGATGGCCTCGCTCAGCTGGGTGCCGCGCAGGCCGCGCACGCCGTGGGCGCTCGGATAGCGGCCGGTGAGGATCGCCGTCACCGCCGGTGTCGTCGTCGGGCAGGTCGAGTAGCAGGCCGTATAGCGCGCGCCGCCGGCGGTGATCTGGCTGATCCGCGGCCACGCGCGACGGCCGCGGGTGAGCATGTCGGCCCGCAGGCAGTCGACGACGATCAGGAGCAGGTTCGGCATCGGCCGGGGATTCTAGGTGCCCGACAGCTGGTGAATAGCCGGTGCCTGACACCGGTTATCCACGGGCTCACGCATCGCGGCGCCGCAGGGCGAGCAGCGAGAGCATCTCGAAGCAGACCGTCGCGGCGAGCCACGAGGTGATGCCCGCGGGGTCGTAGGCCGGGGCCACCTCGACGCAGTCGAAGGCGCGAAAGTCGATCCCGGCGAGCGCGCGCAGGTAGCCGAGCGCCTGGCCGCTTGTCGGCCCGCCCACCTCGGGCGTGCCGGTGCCGGGCGCAAAGGCCGGGTCGACGAAGTCGATGTCGAACGAGAGGAACGCGGGCCGGCCGCCGACGCGCGTGCGGACGCGGTCGCCGTACTGGGCCGGCGTCAGCGTCTCGAGCTCGGCCCACGGGATCGCCTCGTAGCCGAGCCGGGCCGGCTCACGCTCGTCGTCGGCGCCGTAGAGCGTCCCGCGCATCCCGGCCTGAACCGAGGCGGCGGGATCGACCAGGCCCTCCTCGGCCGCCCGCCGAAAGACGGTGCCGTGGAAGTAGCGGGCGCCGTAGTAGGCGTCCCAGACGTCGGCGTGGGCGTCGAGGTGCACGAGCGCGAGCGGACCGTGGGTCGCGGCGGCCGCCCGCAGCTCGGCGAGCACCATCGAGTGGTCGCCGCCCATGCAGATGGGTGTCACGCCCGCCGCGTGCACCGGCTCGAGATGCGCCTGGATGCGGCGCAGCGTCTCCTCGTGGTACCCCGGTACGGTCGGCGCGTCGCCGAAGTCGATCATCGACAGGTGCTCGGTCACGTCGACGCCCTGGTTGGGGTTGTACGGGCGCAGGAGCACCGACGCCGAGCGGATCCCCTCGGGGCCGAACCGCGCCCCGGAGCGGAACGAGACGGCGTCGTCGGTGGGGACGCCGATCATCGCGACGTCGGCGTCCTCCAGCGCCTCGCGCAGCGGCAGCCGCATGAACGTGCGCGGCCCGCTGAAGCGGGGCGTCTGGCTCGAGTCGGCGGGGCCGTACCGCACGAGCGGGATGCTATAGGGTCGCCCCGTGGACCTGGAGCTGCAAGGCACCGCAGCCATCGTCGGCGGCGCATCATCGGGGATCGGGCTCGCCGTCGCCGCCGCCCTCGCAGCCGAGGGCTGCGCCGTGACCGCGCTCGCCCGCGGCCGCGACCGGCTCGAGCAGGCCGCCGAGCGGATCGGGCCGGGGACGCTCGCGCTCGCGGGCGACGTCCGCGACGCCGGGTTCCTGCAGCGGGTGGTCGACGAGACCGTGGCAGCCCGCGGCCGGCTCGACATCGTGGTTAACAACGCCGGCGGGCCGCCGCCGGGCACGTTCGACGAGACGCCCGACGAGGCGTGGGCCGAGGCCTTCGAGCTGTCGCTGAACGCGGCGGTGCGCCTGACCCGCTTCGCGCTGCCGCACCTGCGCACGAGCGGCCGCGGGCGGGTCGTCAACATCGCCTCGTGGTCGGTGCGCGAGCCGATCCCGCACCTGATGCTCTCAAACGCGATCCGGCCGGGCGTCGTCGGCTGGGCCAAGACGCTCGCCCACGAGCTCGGCCCCGACGCGATCACGGTCAACACGATCGCGCCCGGCAAGATCGACACCGCCCGGGTGCGCGAGCTGTGGGGGCGCTTCCCCGATCCGGCGGAAGCAGAGCGGGCCGACATCGCGGCCGTGCCGGCCCGCCGCCTGGGTCACCCGGGCGAGATCGGATCGGCCGTCGCGTTCCTGTGCTCGGCCAGGGCGGCGTACATCTCGGGCGTCGTCCTGCCGGTCGACGGAGGCCTGCTCCGGGGCGTCTGGTAGCGCTGCGCGCGGGCGTCACACGCCGCGCGAACCTGCCCGCCTACAATTTCCCGCGTGGACACGTGCTACCGCCACCCTGACCGCGAGACCGGCCTGCACTGCTCGAACTGCGGGCGGCCGATCTGCCCCGACTGCATGACCCATGCCGCCGTCGGGATCCGCTGCCCCGAGTGCGCCGGCCGGCAGACCGGCGTGCGCCTCGCCGGATTCACGCTCGCGCGCACGCCGATCGTCACCTACACGCTGATCGCGGCGAACATCGTCATATTCGTGCTGACCAACAAGATCAGCGCATCCGGCGGGCTCGGCTTCAGCGGCGGCACGCTGAACTCGCTCGGCAACCGGCTCGTGCTCTTCGGGCCGTCCGTCGCAAACGGCCAGGACTACCGCCTCCTGAGCGCGGCCTTCATCCACTTCGGGCTGCTGCACATCGCCGTCAACATGTACGCCCTCTACCTGCTCGGCGGGGTGTTCGAGCGCTACGCGGGGTCGCTGCGGTTCGCCGCCGTCTACTTCACCGCCGCCCTCTCGGGGAGCTTCGGGGCGCTGATCCTGACCCCGCACTCCGCCACCGCGGGCGCATCCGGCGCGATCTTCGGCGTCATGGGGGCCATGTTCGTGCTCGAACGGCAGCGCGGGATGGCACTGCTCCAGAGCCCGATCGGGGGCCTGATCCTGATCAACCTCGCGATCACCTTCGGCATCCCGGGCATCTCGATCGGCGGCCACGTCGGCGGGCTGATCGGCGGCGCCCTCGTGGGCTTCGCGCTTTCGGGGTACGGCAAGGGCCACATGGCCTACGGCCGCCCGAGCGTGCTCGCGATGCTGGGGATCGCCCTGATCGCGGTGGTCTCGGTGGTGGGGTCGCTCATGGTCGCCGGATGACGATCCTGCGGTGGCTGCGGCGAGCGTGGCCGGCGCTCCTCGCCGGGGTCGTGCTGATCATCGCCGCGGCCCTGATCTGGGCCTGGCGGACGCCGTCGGGCTACTTCATCCTCTGGCCCGACAAGGCGCACCCGACCGACATCTACCTGCACATCCCGGGCGGGAAGCAGCCGGCCGCGGGCACCGGCTTCTACTTCGTCGACGTGCACGAGCTCGAGGCGAACAAGCTCGAGGAGCTCTGGGGCCGCTACCTGGTGCACGGCGCGAGCCTGATCCCCGACCGCGAGGTGGTGCTGCCCGGCGAGTCCGAGCAGCAGCGCGTGAAGGAGGACTTCCAGGCGATGGACACGTCCCAGGTCGTGGCCGAGGCGGTGGCCGAGAAGGCGCTCGGCCGCGACGTCACGATCCGGCATCTCGGCGCGCTGATCGAGCAGGTCACGCCGGGTCTGCCCGCGGCCAAGGCAGGAGTCGAGGCCGGCGACGTCATCACCGCGGTCGACGGCCACCCGGTGCAGTCCGCAGCCGATCTCGTGAGCCTGACGAAGGCGCTCAAGCCCGGCGACACCGCGAGCTACACGTTCTCGCGGATCGGGACGACGCGGCTGCGCACCGTCGCGAGCACCGCCGGCCCCCGCCGGGCGATCATCGGCGTCGCCGTGGGCGACGATGTGCGCATCGGCCGCATCCCGGTGAAGGTCAAGTACACGATCAGCGGCATCGGCGGCCCCTCGGCGGGGCTCGCCTTCGCCCTGGAGATCTACGACAGCCTGAGCGGCCGCCATCTCCTCGACGGGCACCGCATCGCCGCGACGGGCGAGCTCGACCCGCTCGGCGACGTGATCGAGATCGGCGGCGCCAAGCAGAAGGCGCTCGGTGCGATCGAAGCCGGCGCGGACACGTTCATCGTGCCGACGGCGAACGCCGCCGCCGCCCGCAAGGCGGCCGGCGGGAAGCTGCGTGTGATCGGCGTCAACACCTTCAGCCAGGCGCTTCGCGTGATCCGCAGTCTCGCGCCGAAGAAGCCGACCTAACACTTTCGCGCAGTTAGCGGGATCTGCCTGGCGGTGCCGGTGGAGTCGGAGTGACCGGTTCCCTAGACTGCCCCTCCGCCCGCGACTCCGAGGAGCATCTTGGCATCACCATCACGCGCACCGACCTGCGACGACTGCTACTTCCGCAAGACCGAGCTGTGCGCGCTGCGCCTGGCCCGGCCCTGCCCGACGTTTCGGCCGATGCAGCGCGGGCGGATGGTGCCGCCACGCCAGCCACGCCTCGTGGCGCCGGTGGCGGCCGCGGGATAACGTGTCAGCCTGCCCGAGCCGGCACCGGCCGGCCCGGGCGGGGCGCGATCGTCATGGCCACCGTGGTGAGGGCGGCCACCCCGGCGAATCCCGGAGTGAGACCCGCGATCGCGCCCTGCCTGCGGCTGTTACCCGCTCCTCCTCCGAGCGAGGAGAAGTGTGACCGAACTTCCGGAATCTGTCAACTCGGGCTATACCGCGGCGGTTGCGCGGTGCCCGGCGAGGACCGCGCCGAGCCGGGCGATGCCCTCGCCGATCTGCTCGGTCGCGCAGGCGCTGAACGCCAGCCGCACCGAGCTTCGGCCGCCCTCGCCGGCGAAGAAGTCGGCGCCCTTCACGTAGGGCACTCCCTGCTCCACGGCGGCCGAGAGCGCCTCGGTCGTGTCGATGCCGTCGGGCAGCTCGACCCAGAAGAAGTAGCCGCCCATCGGCGTCGTCCAGCGTGAGCCGTCGGGGAAGTGCTCGCGCAGCGCCGACTCCATCGCGTCGCGGCGCGCCCGCAGGCCGGCGGTGGCGCGGGCGACGTTCGGCTCGAACCGGCCCGCCTCGCAGTACGCCGCGACGACCGCCTCGGCGAGTGTGTTCGGGCCGATGTGCGTGTCCTCGGACATCACGGCCAGCGGCTTGACGAGCCGCTCGGGCAGGATCACGTAGCCGGTGCGCACGCCCGGCGCGATCGTCTTGGTGAACGACGAGCAGTAGATGACCCGCTCGCCGCCGTCGAGCTCGTGCAGCGTCGGCACCGGATCGCCCTCGAACCGCAGGAGCCCGTAGGGGTCGTCCTCGACCACCATCAGGTCGTGGCGGTGGACGAGCTCGAGCAGCGCGCGCCGTCGCTCGAGCGACGCACATGCGCCCGACGGGTTCTGGTAGGTCGGGATGACGTAGAGCAGCTGCGGCCGCAGCCCGCTCTGCAGGAGCTCGGCGAGCCGGTCGACGTCGATGCCCTCGGCGTCGAGCGGCACCGAGCGGATGTCGGCGCCGGCGCCGCGCAGGATCTTGAGCGTGCGGTCGTACGTGGGCGCCTCGACGACGGCCGCTCCGCCCTCGCCGGCGTAGAAGTGGTGGGCGAGGAACCCGAGCGCCTGCAGCGACCCGTTCGTGATCAGCACGCGGCCGGCGTCCGCGCCGTGGCGAACGCCGATCCACTCGCGGAGCGGGCGGTAGCCGCCCGGCGCGTAGGAGAGCGCGGCGATGGGGTCGGCGTCGAGCGCGTGCTGCGTCGCGGTGCGCAGGTCGTCGACGGGGATGAGGTCGGCGGCGGGGACGCCCCGCGTGAACGAGATGGTGGTGGAGGGCATGGATCCAGCCTACCGGACCGGGCCGCCGGCGCCCGCGGATCAGCCGAGCTTGGCGAACGCCTCGGCGGCCAGCGCGGCCGCCTCGGTCGGGCTGCTGCCGACGCGGACGCCCTGGCCTTCGAGCGCGGCCTTCTTGGCCTGGGCCGTGCCGGCCGAGCCCGAGATGATCGCGCCCGCATGGCCCATCGTCTTGCCCGGAGGAGCCTGGAACCCGGCGATGTAGGCCACGACCGGCGTCTGCATGTGCGCGCCGATGAACGCCGCCGCCTTCTCCTCCTCGTCGCCGCCGATCTCGCCCACCATGACGACGAGGTCGGTGCCGGGGTCGGCCTCGAACCGCTCGAGGACGTCGATGAACGAGAGCCCCACGATCGGATCGCCGCCGATCCCGACGATGGTCGAGTTGCCGAGCCCGCGCGTCTGCGAGCTCCTTGCCGATCTGGTAGGTCAGCGTGCCCGAGCGCGAGACGAGGCCGATGCGGCCGGGATTGAACACCTTCGCCGGGATGATGCCGACGTTGGCGATGCCGGGCGACAGCGCGCCGGGGCAGTTGGGCCCGAGCAGCGTCGCGCCGCGCGCCCGCACGTAGCCGTAGAGCTGCAGCATGTCGTGGGCGGGCATGCCCTCGGTGATGCAGACGATCGTCTTGATCCCGGCGTCGACCGATTCGTAGATGGCGTCGGCGACGAAGCGCGGGCCGACGAACACCATCGCCGTGTTGGCGCCGTGTGCGCCGACCGCGCCGGCGACGGTGTTGAAGACGGGGACCCCATCGACGTCCTGGCCGGCCTTGCCCGGCGAGGTGCCGGCGACCACCGCCGTGCCGTAGTCGCGGTTGCGGATGGCGTTTCGCGCCCCCTCACCGCCGGTGATGCCCTGGACGACGAGCCGCGTCTCGGCGTTCACGAGGATCGCCATCAGGCGCCCGCCTGCGCGAGTTCCACGACGCGCTTGGCGGCGCCGAGCATCGTCTCTTCCATGAACACGTTCGGCAGCGCCGCCTCCGACAGGATGCGCCGGCCCTCGACGTCGTTCGTGCCGTCGAGCCGCACGACCATCGGCACGCGCACGTCGAGCCGATCGAGGGCGGTGACGACCCCGCGGGCGACCTCGTCGCAGCGGGTGATGCCGCCGAACACGTTGAAGAGCACGGCGCGCACCTTGCTCGTCCGAGAGCAGCACCTCCATCGCCGTCACGATCTTGTCGGCCTCGGCACCGCCGCCGACGTCGAGGAAGTTCGCGGGCGTGCCGCCCGCCTCGGCCACCACGTCGAGCGTCGACATGACCAGGCCGGCGCCGTTTCCGAGGATGCCGACCGTGCCGTCGAGCTTGACGTAGGTCACCTTGCTCTCGTGCGCCAGCCGCTCCTCATCGCCAAGCGCGGCCTTGTCGAGCATCTCGGCGATGTCGGGATGCTTGAACAGGGCGTTGTCGTCGACGGTGTACTTGGAGTCGAGCGCGCGCAGCTCTCCCGTGGGCGTGACGATCAGCGGGTTGATCTCGACCAGCATGGCATCGGTCTCGATGAACGCCCGGTAGGCGCGCGCGATGATGTCGGACGCCTGCCGGATCTCGGCGGCGGGGATGCCCGCGTCGTAGCAGAGCTTGCGCGCGTGGAACGGCTGGAAGCCGGCCAGCGGATCGACGTGCAGCGTCGCGATCTCGGTCGTGGGCACCGTCTCGATCTCCACGCCTCCCGCGGTCGTCAGCATGAACAGCGGCTTCTTCGCGCCCCGGTCGAACGTGATCGAGAAGTAGTACTCGCGCTCGATGTCGGACGCCCGCTCGATCCACACCCGCTTCGTCACATGGCCGTTGATGTTCAGGCCGAGGATGTCATGTGCGTGCGCCTCGGCGGCGTCCGCGTCGGCCGCATACTTCACGCCGCCGGCCTTGCCGCGCCCGCCGGTATACACCTGGGCCTTCACCATCACGGGCGCGCCGATCCGCTCGGCCGCCGCGCGGGCCTCCTCGGGGGTCTCGGCGATCTCGCCATCCGAGACGGGGATCCCGAACCGGCTGAAGAGCTGCTTGCCCTGGTACTCGTAGAGGTCCATCGGCCGCGGGAGTCTACCCGCGCGAAACCGCCCTCAACGCCACCATGCAGACAGGATTACCAGTTCTTGTCAACTTTGCAGGTTTACAAATCACTAACAACAAACCCATCACTTCCGAACAATTTCGGTCAAGAATCGTCATCGGACGCTGCGACCGAACGTGCCCACACTTCGCAGCTACCTGCCTCCTCCGACGACCCGTCCGCGGGTCGTCGGGCTTTAAGGACTCGGAGCGCCGGTGAAGCTCAGCTCCCCGGAGTGAACCCGGCCGCGCTGACGGCGGCGCGGACGGCATCGAGATCGGCGTCGCCCGGGGCGAACACGACCTCGACCTCCTCCGCGACGAAGTCCGCATGCGCCTGCACGACGCCGGGCAGGCGCTCGACGGCCTGCGTCACCGTGCGCTCGCAGCCGCCGCAGTGCATCCCCCGCACGGCGAGCACCACGGCGCGCGGCTGCGCGCTCACGGAGGCGAGGTGCCGGGGTTGTACTGCTTGGCGAGCTGCACGCCCGCGACCTTGGCGATGTAGGCGGCCACGTCGTCGGCCTGGGCCCCCTTGAGCAGGTGACGCGGCATCGGCGGGTCGGCAAGGTCGATCTGCTCGCGCACCATCGCCTCGAACGACGAGGCCTTCATCCCGATCAGGCGATCGCCCGCGTAGGCGCCGTCGAGGTTCGGGCCGATCGTCCCGGCCGTGCCGGCCTCGGACATGGTGTGGCAGCTGCCGCACGTGCTGACGAAGAGCTGCTTGCCCTGGCTCAGGTCGACCGAGGCGGCACTGGGGACGCCGGTGCCGCCGCAGCCCGAAAGCGCCACGGCCCCGAGGGCGGTCACCACGATGCTGCACAGGGCTCCCGGGCGGATCATCGCGGAGACATTAGCAAGCGGGGATCACGGCAGCGGGGGCAACGCGCCCCGCCACGTCAGCGCCTCGGCGGCCCGTTCGGCGGCGTGGCCCAGGGTGCGTTCGAGCGGCCATCCCGAGGCGAGGCCGAAGAGCACGCCGGCCACGAACGTGTCGCCGGCGCCGTAGGTGTCCACCACGGGGCCGGGCACGGGCGCGGCGGCATAGCCGGTGCCGCCGTGCGCGCCGTCGGTGACGATCACGTGCTCCGGGGGCTGGGCGAGGCGGGCCAGATCGAACTGCTCGCCGCGGTCGCGGCCGCTGCCGACGAGCGCGTCGGCCCGCACGCCGCTCTCGACGAGCGCCTCGAAGCGGCGGGCGGTGACGACGAGCACGCGCGCCCGCCGCGCCCGCCGCAGGGTGGCCGGGTCGTACCCGGTGAAATAGCAGCCGTCCATGCCGGCCAGGGCGTCCCAGTCGAGCGCGTCGCCGGCACGGGGCGCGTCGTTCTCGCCGACCACGTAGAGCGTGCGCTCTCCGGCCGGGTCGACAAGTGCGAGCACGTCGGTCTGCGGCTCGGCACGGGCGGCGGCCTCGAGCCGCAGGCCGTACCGCTCGAGCGGCGCCCGGGCGCGGCCGTCGCTTCCGAGCGACGTGTAGAACGTGACCTCCGCCCCCATCCGCCGCAGCGCCACAGCCGTCGTCGCACCGCCGCCGCCGGGCTGCGAGCAGGGATCGGTCAGGTGGACGATCTCACCCGGCCCCGGCACGAACGGCGCGTGGGCGAACGTGACCCACTCGACATGCCCGATCACCGCCAGCCGCAGCATCGCGCCATGGTATGTGGGGACTGTCCCCGCATGGGGACAGTCCCCGGTTCTCCGCGCTACGGCACGTACACCAGCTTGCCCTGCACCTTCAGATCCTCCATCAACTGCTGGGCCTTGCCGACCTCGGACAACGGGAAGACGTGATCGATCACCGGCTTGATGTGGCCGGCCTCGACCGCCTTCAGGGCGGCGGCGAGCTCGGCCTTGCTGGCCAGGTGCGACCCGAGCAGGTTCTGCTGCTTGTTCCACAGGAAGCGCAGGTCGGTCACCGCCTCGAAGCCGGTCGAGGCGCCGCAGACGACCAGCCGGCCCCCCCAGCGCATCGCCGCGATCGAGGTCGGCCACGTGTCCTGGCCGGAGTGCTCGAACACGACGTCGACGCCGATCTTCTTCGTGATCTCGCGCACCCGCGCGCCCACGTCCTCGGACGAGCGGTCGATCACGTGCTCGGCGCCGAGCTCGTGCGCCTTGGCCACCTTGGCCGCGTTGCCGACGACCGGCACCGGGATCGCGCCGTAGAGCTGGCAGATCTGGATCGCCATCACGCCCAGGCCGCCGACGCCGCCCCAGATCAGCACGTGCTCGCCCGGCTGGATGCGGGCACGCGTGACCAGCATCCGCCATGCGGTCTCGAGCACGAGCGGCATCGAGGCCGCCTCCTCGAACGTGAGGTTCGCCGGCTTCGGCAGCACGTTCACCGCCGGGAGCGTGACGAGCTCGGAGTGGCCGCCGTCGTTCGGCCCCGTCTGGAAGCCCCAGATCAGGAACTGGCGGCAGAAGAACTCCTGCCCCGACGTGCACATGTCGCACGTCCGGCACGAGAGGCCGGGATGCGCGACCACCTCGTCACCCTCGCGAACGGGCGAGGAGCCGAAGCCCTTCCCGGCCACCTCCGAGCCGACCGCCCGCACGACGCCGGCGACATCCGAGCCGGCGACGTGCGGGAACACGACCTTCATGCCGGGCATGCCGCGGCGCGCCCAGATGTCGTTGAAGTTCGCCCCGGCGGCCTTCACCTCGACCAGAACCTCGAACGGCTTCGGCTCCGGATCCGGGATGTCCGTGTACTGCAGGACCTCCGGCCCGCCGTGCTCCTCGAAGACGACGGCCTTCATCCTGCGAGCGCCTTGCCCATGTAGTCGAAGTTGTCGACGTAGCGGCGCACGTCGGCCTCGGTGTGCTGCACCGAGAGCGTCCAGTTCTCCGACTTGCCCCACGGCGCCATGAACACGCCGCGGTTCAACTGCACGAGCCAGTTGACGTAGCCGAGCTCGTCGGAGACCTCGAGGTACTCGCGGTAGTTGCGCACCCGCTCGCCGCGATAGGTCACGGCGCCGCGGGCCGACATGACCGTCGTGTAGCCCTGGATGCCGGTGCGCTCGATGACGGCGTCGCAGCCCGCGCGCAGGATCTCGCCCAGCCGGTCGAACTCGGTGTAGGCGTCGTGGGTGAGGATCTCGGTCAGCGTGGCCCGCATCGCCGCCATGGTGAGCGGGTTGCCGTTGAACGTGCCGACCTGGTCGATCTTGCCCGAGGCGATCCAGTCCATCACCTCGTCGGAGCCGCCGATCGCGCCGCACGGCAATCCGCCGCCGACCGACTTGGCCAGACACAGCAGGTCGGGGGTGACGCCGAAGGCCTCGACGGCGCCGCCGTAGGCGATCGTCGCGCCCGTCTTCACCTCGTCGAAGGTGAGCAGGCCGCCCGCGGCGTGCACCCGCTCCTTGACGCCGGCGAGGAACCCGTCCTCGGGGAGCACGAAGCCCGCGTTCATCATGGCCGGCTCGACGATCATCCCGGCCACCCGGCCGGCGTAGCGGGCGAGCGTCCGGTCGAGCGCGTCGAGATCGTTGAACGGCACGACCCGGGTGAGCTCGGTGACCTCGGACGGGATCCCGAGCGTCTGGGGCACCGACACCGGATCGTCGTAGGGGCCGATCTTGTCGGCCGGGGGCGCCACCGACACCATCACGGCATCGCCGTGGCCGTGGTAGGAGCCCTCGATCTTGAGCAGGATGTCGCGGCCGGTGATGGCCCGCATCAGGCGGACGGCATCCATCGTCGCCTCGGTGCCCGAGTTGCAGAACCGCCACAGCGGCAGGCCGAAGCGCTGCTGCAGGTGCTCGCCGCAGATTACGGCGTCCTCGGTCGGCTGGGCGAAGTGCGAGCCGCGCTTGATCCTGTCGGAGACGACTTCGGCGATACGCGGATGCGCGTGGCCGACTGCGACCGCGCCGTAGCCGTTGTGGAAGTCGACGTAGTCGTTGCCGTCGACGTCGGACACGTGCGAGCCCTGGCCCTCGGCCAGGTAGATCGGGTGCGGATCGGTGGCCTGCCAGCTCGAGGCGACGCCGCCCGCGAGCGACTTGCGGGCCCGCTCGGTCATGGCCCGCGAGCCGGGATGGCGGCTGTTGAACTCCGCCTCCTCGGTCTCGATCAGCTTCGCGAGCTTCGTGGGGTCGATGGTCTTCTGTGCAACGCTCATGCCTTCACTCCTCCCAGTACCTCGCCGTAGCGGCTGTCCCGCCAGGCGAGTGCGGCCTTGAGGCCTTGTGACTTGACGATATCCATGAACTCCCGCTGCTCGGGCGTGTCCGCGGCGTTCAGCATCGCGGAAAGATCGAGGTTCGTGCCGACGGCCTGGCGCAGGCCCATCGACTCGTACGCGCGCAGAAGCGCGATCTTGGTCAGGCGCAGCACCGGCAGCGGCGTCGGTGCGATCTTGATCACGAGGCCCTCCACCTCGGCCTCGATCGCGTCGTCCGGCACGACGCGGTTCACGAGCCCCGCCCGCAGCGCCGCGGCGGCGTCGATCACGTCGCCGGTGAACAGGAGCTCGTTGGTCTTCTTCTGGCCGAGCACGTACGGCATCAGGAGCGTCACCGGGCCCGAACCGTACCGGATCTCGGGTTCGCCGAAGCTCGCGCCCTCGCCCGCGATGATCATGTCGCAGGCCATCGCGAGCTCGCAGCCGCCGGCCAGGCAGTAGCCGCGCACCGCGGCGATGGTCGGCTTCTCGAGCGCCCACACGCGCATCGTGGCGTCGACGTCGGCGGCGAGCACCTCATGCCACTCGTGCGCCGGGATCTCGGAGTGCGCGGCCTCGGCCGAGAGGTCATAGCCGGCCGAGAACGCCCGGCCCGCGCCGGTGAGCACCACGACCTTCACCTCGTCGTCGGCGCTCGCGCGGTCGATCGCGGCGTGCAGTCCGTCGAGCACGTCCTTGTTGATCGCGTTCAGCTTCTCGGGCCGGTTGAGCGTGATCCAGGCGGCCGGGCCGCGGACCTCGTAGAGCACCGCATCGGTCATTCGGTCTCCTTCAGGACGATCAGGCAGTCGAGCGCGACGGCACGGTCGCCCGACACGAGCAGAGGGTTGACGTCGATCTCGAGCGCCTCGGGATGCTCCGCCATCAGCTGCGACACCGCGACGACCGCGTCGACCAGGCACTGCGGCGGGGCGCCGCCCAGCATGCGCACCAGGGCGGGAACGGCGGCGATCACACGGCGCGCGCCGCCCTCGTCAAGTGGCGCGAGCGCCGCGGCGACCAGTTCGAGCTGCTCGGCCAGGCCGCCGCCGATGCCGACGACGATGGTCGGGCCGTAGTGCTCGTCGCGCACCCCGCCGATAAGGACCTCGACGCCGCCGGAGGCCTGCTCGGCGATCACGACCCGGCCGCCCATCCGCTCGGCCGTCGCCCGCACCGACGCCGCGTCGGCAAGGTGCAGCGCGACGCCGCCGACTCGCGCCTTGTGGGCGACGTTATCGATCTTGCAGACGACCGGATAGCCGATCCGCTCGGCCGCGGCGGCCGCCTCGTCGGCCGAGGCGCAGCGCTCGGCGCGGACGTAGGGGACGCCGTGCGCGGCGAGCACGGCGGCCGAGTCGACCTCGGCCAGCGCCCCGGCCCCGGGGATGGGATCGTCCGCCGGCACCGCGCGCGATGGCGGCAGATACCGCTCGTGGTTCAGCCGCGCGGCCAGCGCGCGCAGCCCCGGCAGCGTGCCCTTCAGCAGCGGGATGTCGTGCTCGCGCGCCCACTCGAGATCCTCGATCGGCGGGTCGGCGGTGGTCACGCTGATCACCGCAGGGAAGATGTCGGTGTCCTCGACGGCAGCGCGCAGGTCGTCGGCGATGTTGCGCGCGAGCGTGCGCTCGGTGCCCTTCAGCCACACCGAGTGGTCGATCGCCGAGACCAGCACGTCGAACTCGCCCGACTCGGCCATGAGCTGGAACACGCGCGGGAAGACGACGCGGTCGTCGTCGATCGCCCAGCAGTCGGCCGGGTTTCCGACCTTGACGAAGTTCGGGAACTCCGCGTGGATCTGAGCCTGCAGCCCCTCCGGGTAGTCGGTCAGAGGTATCCCGGCCTGCTCGGCCTTGTCGGCGAAGTACTCGCCCTCGCCCCCGGAGTTCGTCACCGCCCCGATGCGGCGGCCGCGCGGCGGCCGCGCGCGGGAGAACACCTCGAGGTGCTCCAGCCAGTCGCCGAAGTCGTCCACGCGGATCGCGTCGTAGTGGCGCAGCATCGCCGAGAAGCTGCGATCCGAGCCCACGAGCGCCCCGGTATGCGCGAGCGCGGCCTTGGCGCCCATCTCCGACGTGCCCACCTTGAGCACGATCGCGACCTTGTCCGCCTCGGCGAGCTTGCGCAGCGCGTCCTCGAAGCGGGCCGGCTCACGCACGGTCTCGAGGAAGAGGCCGACGACGCGGGTGTCGGGGTCGTCGGCGAACCACGACACGAAGTCGGCGGCCTTTGTGACAGTCTCGTTTCCCGACGAGATGACCGTCCGAAAGCCGATCCGGGGGCCAAGCGACACCAGGATCTCGCCGATCGAGCCAGAGTGGACGACGGTCGCCACCGGGCCGCGCACGAACGTCGGGTGCAGGCTGCCGATCCACGGCGACGGGAAGCCGGGGGTCGCGATCCCCATGCAGTTCGGGCCGACCATCGCGATGCCGGCGTCGCGGACTCGCGCCGAGATCCGATCGGCGATCGTCGGGCGCTCCTCGTCGCGGGCGAGCCGATCCTTCTCCCCGGTCTCGTTGCCGAGCCCCGGGACGACGATTGCGCGCACGCCCTCGACCGAGAGCACGTCGTCGATCGCGTCCTCGATGCGGCCGTCGCCGACGCCCATCACCACCATCTCCGGCACCGCCGGGCAGTCGCCGATCGTCGGGTAGCACTTCACCCCGCACGCCTCGGACTTGGTCGGGTTGATGCCGTGGAACGGCACGCCGGGGACGGTCATGTTCTCGGCGATCCGAAGCGAGGTGCGCTCCGAGATGCCGTAGATCGCGACCGAGCGCGGATCGAAGATCGCGCGCAGGCTCTCGTCGTGCTCCCGCCGGTCGGCGACGGCCACTCAGGTGCCCTCGACGAAGAAGCGGCCGGTCTCCCCGCCCGAGAAGAAGCGCGATGTGATCGTCTTCTTGCGCGTGTAGAACTCGACCGCGTCGGTGCCGTGCGCGTGCAGGTCGCCGAAGAACGAGCCCTTCCAGCCCGAGAACGGGAAGAACGCGACCGGCGCCGCGACGCCGATGTTGATCCCGATCATGCCGACCTGGACGTCGTGGCGGTAGCGCCGCGCTGCCGCGCCGGACTCGGTGAAGAGCGAGGTGCCGTTGCCGTAGCGGCTGCCGTTCACGATCTCGATCGCCTCGTCGAGCGAGCTCGCGTGGATGACCGAGAGCACCGGCCCGAACACCTCCTCCTGGGCGATGTCCATGTCGGGCGTCACGCCGTCGAGGATCGTGGGGCCGACGAACGAGCCGCCGGACGCGGCCGGCGAGCGGCCGTCGACGACCGCCGTCGCGCCGCCCGCGATGCCGCGGTCGATCCACTCCATGATGCGGTCACGGGCCGCCGTCGAGACGACCGGGCCGACGTCGGTGCCCCGCTCGAGGCCGTCGCCGAGCGACAGCTCGCGCGTGCGCGCGGTGAGCTCGTCCAGGAGCGGCTTCTTCGCATCGCCGACGGCGACCACGACCGATCCGGCCATGCAACGCTGGCCCGCAGCGCCGAACGCCGAGCCGATGATGTTGGACACGGTCTTCTCGATCACCGCGTCGGGCATGACGACCATGAAGTTCTTCGCCCCGCCGAGCGCCTGCACGCGCTTGCCGTTGGCGGCCGCCCGCTCGTAGACGTAGCGCGCGACCTTCGCGGAGCCCACGAACGAGACCGCGTCGACGCCGGGATGGTCGAGCAGCCCGTTCACGACGTCGGCGCCGCCGTTCACGAGGTTGATGACGCCCGCCGGCAGGCCGCCGAGGTCGTCGATCAGGTTGAACACGAGCTCCTGCGTCAGCGGCACCTGCTCGGACGGCTTGAGCACGAACGTGTTGCCGCAGGCGATCGAGAAGGGCAGGAACCAGAACGGCACCATCGCCGGGAAGTTGAACGGCACGATGGCCGCGCACACGCCGACGGGCTGGCGGATCGTCTCGCAGTCGACGTTCCTGGCCACGTCCTCGAGGATGCGGCCCTGCATCGTCTGCGGCACGGCGCTCGCGGCCTCGACCATCTCGATCGCGCGGCCGACCTCGGCCCGGGCGTCGGGCAGGGTCTTGCCCATCTCGCGGGTCACCGAGCGGGCGAGCTCGTCGGCGTGGGCCTCGAGCACCTGGCGCAGGCCGAAGAGCCAGCGGGCGCGCTCGATCACGGGGCGTGCGCGCCACTCGGGCAGTGCGGCCCGGGCGGCCTGGACTGCGGCATCGACGTCGGCGGCGTTGGACAGCGGAACGCGCGCGAGCGTCTCTCCGGTGGCGGGGTTTTGGACGTCGAGCTGCTCTGCCGCGGTCGCCGCCACCCAGCGGCCTCCGACATAGTTCCCGAGCAGGCGTGTCTCAGCGGTGGTAGCCATCCAGGCATTGAAGCCGAGCGGCCACTCCGCCGCCACCTTACACTGTGTCCATGAACGCCCCCCAAATCGGACAGTCTGTCCTGACGGTGGCCGATCTGCTCACCCTCGACGAGTTCCGCTCGGGCGATGTCACGGTCGCCGCGGGCGGGCATCGGCTGGGAAACCGGGTCGAATGGGTGCACGTGTTCGAGACGCCGGAGGTGAGCGAGGTGCTGCGCGGCGGCGAGTTCCTGCTCACCACGGGCATCGGCCTCGCCGGCATGTCGCCGGCCCAGGTGGAGGCGCTGGTCGCAGCCGTCGCCCGATCGGGCGCGGCCGGGATCGGATTCGAGCCGACCCACGCGCCGGCCGATGTGCTCGTGCCGGCGTGCCGCACCCACGAGCTGCCGCTGGTCGTCTTCGGCCGCGACGTGCGCTTCGTCGACATCACCCACGTCGTCCACGAGCGCCTGGTCTCGGGCGAGCTGCTGACGCTGCGGCGTGCGGTGAACCTGCAGACGCAGCTGCGCGAGACGGCCCGCGAAGGGCTCGGCCCGAGTGGCCTCGTCGCCGCGCTCGGCGATGTGCTGGGCGCCCAGGTGCTCTTCGAGCGCACCGACCGCACGCCGATCGCGACCTCGCCCGAGGACGGGCTCGACGTCGCATTCCTGGACGCACTCGACCGCCACCGCCAGCGCCTGCCGACGTCCCTGCACTCGCGGCCGGTCAACCCTGGCGCCTGGCTGCACGTGCTCTCGCGCCACGGCGACGAGCTCGACGAGCTCGCGGTCGACGAGGCCGCGTTCCTGCTCTCGGTCGCGGTCGCGTCGCAGCCGCCGTCGGACGAGGTGCCGAGCGCGGAGCGGGCGCGGCTGCTGCAGCGGCTGGCCGAGGGCCGGGCCGGCAGCGCTGCCGAGGTCGTTCGGCGGGCGCGCGCGGTCGGCGTCGACCTCTCGCGCGCGACGCTCTGGGCCGTGCACGGGCGCGGGTCGCTCGAGCGGCTCGAGCGGCTGGCCGTGGACGCGCTGGTCGACGGCCACCGCGCGATCGTCGCCGTGCGTGGCGACATGGACATCGCAGCGGTGGCCCGCGACCTCGTCCGCAGGGGCGCAGTCACGGCGGTCGGCCTCGAGACGCGCGGAGGCGAGCCCGGCCAGCTGCGCGACGCCCTGGCGGCCGCCGAGTGCGCGTGCCTGGTGGCGGCCGCCGCCGGACCGCCGGTCAGGACAGGCGCCGACCTCGGCGCCCTGCGCCCGGTGGCGCGATCGGTGCTCGCGGGCGAGCGGCCCGAGCGGCGCTTCGACGACGCCACCCGGCGCGTGCTCGACGCGCTCGTCGCCACCGGCTGGTCGAAGGCCGCGGCCGCACGTCGGCTGGGCATGTCGCGCCAGCGGCTCTACGAGCTGCTCGCCCGGCTGAAGGAGCGCGACGGCATCGACGCCGACCGCTCGCAGACGCGGGTCGAGCTCGCCCTCGAGGCCTGGGCGGTGCGCATGGCCGAGCTGGTCGAGTAGCTACACCAGACGCACGAGCGTCTGGCCGTTCGTCACCGGCTCGCCCTCGGCCACATCGACCGCCTCGACCTCGCCGGCATGGTGGGCGACGATCTCGTTCTCCATCTTCATGGCCTCGACGACGACCAGCACCTGCCCCACGGCGACCTGATCGCCGGCGGCGACGCCCACGCGCAGCACCGTGCCCTGCATCGGGCTGCGCACGACGTCGTGCGCTCCGTGCGCCGCCGCCTCGCGCTCCGCGAGCGCCTCGCGCCGGGCCCGCAGCCGCGTGCGGCCGGGATGCTCCGGCACCTCGACCGTCACCTCGAAGCGCTTCCCGTCGACCTCGGCGACATGCCGCCGCACCTCCCCGACCACGACGCCCCCCGGTGAATACGAGGGGCCAGGCCCCTGGTATTCACGCGCGAAGCCGCCGCCCTCGACGAAGTCGCGCATGGTGCCGGCGGCCGCGAACTCGGGGTGGCGCATGATCGCGCGGTGAAGCGGGATCAGCGTGGTGATCCCGCCGATCTCGTACTCGTCCAGGGCGCGCGCCATCCGCCGCCGGGCGAGGTCGCGGTCCTCGTCCCAGACGACGAGCTTCGCGAACATCGGGTCGTAGAGACCCGACACATCGGTGCCCGCCTCGACCCCCGAGTCAACGCGCACGCCGGGGCCGGCCGGCTCGCGGTAGCTCGTGATCCGGCCCGGCGTGGGCACGAATCCGGCCGCGGCGTCCTCGGCGTTGATGCGGCACTGGATCGCGTGCCCGTAGAGCCGCACGTCTGACTGCGCCCAGCCGAGCGGGCGCCCTGATGCGATCCACACCTGCTCGCGGACGAGGTCGAGCCCCGTCACCATCTCGGTCACCGTGTGCTCGACCTGCAGGCGCGTGTTCATCTCGAGGAAGTACCACGACCCGTCGGCGGCGAGCAGGCCCTCGATGGTGCCCGCGCCGGTGTAGCCGACGGCCCGCGCGGCATTGACGGCGATCGCGCCGATGCGCTCGCGCAGCTCGGCCGACACCGCCGGCGAGGGCGTCTCCTCGATGAGCTTCTGGTGCCGGCGCTGGATCGTGCAGTCGCGCTCGCCCAGATGGATGACGTGGCCGTGGTTGTCGGCCAGCACCTGCACCTCGATGTGACGCGGGTCGTCCAGGTAGCGCTCGAGGTAGACCGTGTCGTCGGCGAAGTACGTCTTGCCCTCGCGCCGCGACGCGGCGAACGCGCTCTCGAGCTCGTCCGCGGCGCGCACCACCCTGATGCCCTTGCCGCCGCCGCCCGCCGTGGCCTTGATCGCCACCGGGTAGCCGATCTCCTCGGCGGTGCGGCGGGCATCGGCGAGCGTCACGATCGGCTCGGTCCCGCCCGGGACGATCGGCACGCCCGCCGCGGCCATCACCTCGCGCGCGCTCGTCTTTGAGCCCATCGCCCCGATCGCCTCGGGCGGCGGGCCGATGAACACGAGCCCCGCCGCGGCGCATCCCCGCGCGAACTCCGGGTTCTCGGCCAGGAAGCCGAAGCCGGGGTGTACGGCGTCGGCGCCCGCACGACGGGCGACCTCGACGATCCGCTCACCCTGCAGGTAGCTCTGCGGCGACGGCCCGGGCCCGATCAGGTAGGCCTCGTCGGCGAGGGCGACGAAGGGCGTGTCGCGGTCGGCCTCGGAGTAGACGGCGACCGACGCGATCCCCATCTCGCGCAGCGTGCGGAACACGCGGATGGCGATCTCGCCGCGGTTGGCCACGAGCACCTTTCCGAACACGGCGCCGATTCTACGGTTCGCGATCGGGGTGCTCGGGCGGCGGCTCACCATCGGCCGGCGCGCCCTCGACGAGGCCGAGCGCCGCGAGGGCCTGGTGCACCGCCTCGGCCTCCTCCGGAGACGCGTCGGGCCGCAGACGGATCCGTTCGCCGCTCACAGCGGGATGTTTCCGTGCTTGCGGTGGGGCGGGTCGGTGCGCTTGTGCCGGCAGGCCTCGAGGGCCGTGATGAGCGCCGGCCGTGTGCTCGAGGGCGCGATGACGTCGTCGACGTACCCGCGCTCGGCCGCGGTGAACGGGTTGGCGAACCGCTCGCGGTACTCCTCGACGAGCTCGGCGCGGCGGGCGTCGGGGTCATCGGCCGCCTCGAGCTCCTTGCGAAAGACGATGTTGACGGCGCCATCGGGGCCCATCACGGCCACCTCGGCCGTCGGCCAGGCGAAGTTGAAGTCGGCGCCGACGTGCTTGGAGCTCATCACGTCGTAGGCGCCGCCGTAGGCCTTGCGCGTGATCACGGCCAGCTTGGGCACCGAGGCCTCGCAGTAGGCGTAGAGCAGCTTGGCGCCGTGGCGGATGATGCCGCCCCACTCCTGGTCGGTGCCGGGCAGGAAGCCGGGCACGTCCACGAACGTGACGACCGCCAGGCCGAAGGCGTCGCAGGTGCGCACGAACCGGGCCGCCTTCACCGAGCTCTTGATGTCGAGCACACCCGCGAGCGCCCGCGGCTGGTTGGCGACGACGCCGATCGGATGGCCGCCAAGCCGCGCGAAGCCGCACACGATGTTCTCGGCGAACCGCTCCTGCACCTCCATGAACTCGCCGTCGTCGACAACGCGGCGGATGACCTCGTGCATGTCGTACGGCTTGGTCGCCTCGTCGGGGATGAGCCGGTCGAGCTCCGGGTCGCGGCGGTCGGCCGGATCGGACGGCGGCTCCCAGGGCGGCGCCTCGCCGCTCGACTGGGGCAGGAACGAGAGCAGGTAGCGTGCGTCGCCGATCAGGGCGCGCTCGTCCGGGGCGGTGAGATGCGCGACGCCCGAGCGGGTCGCATGCGTGGTCGCGCCGCCGAGCTCCTCGAAGCTCACCTCCTCGCCGGTCACCGTCCGCACGACCTCGGGCCCGGTGATGAACATGTGCGACGTCTCCTCGACCATCATCACGAAGTCGGTGATCGCGGGCGAGTACACCGCCCCGCCGGCACAGGGGCCGACGATCAGGGAGATCTGGGGGATGACGCCCGACGCCTGCACGTTGCGCACGAAGATGTCGGCGTACCCCGCGAGCGACACGACGCCCTCCTGGATGCGGGCGCCGCCGGAGTCGTTGATGCCGATGATCGGGCAGCGGTAGCGCAGCGCCATGTCCATCACCTTCACGATCTTCTGGGCGAACGCCTCGCCGAGCGATCCGCCGAAGACGGTGAAGTCCTGCGAGAAGACGAAGACGCGCCGGCCTTCGATCGTGCCGTGCCCGGTGACGACGCCGTCGCCGTAGGGCCGGTTCTCGAGCATGTTGAAGTTCGGATTGCGGTGCTGGACGAACGCGTCCAGCTCGGTGAAGCTGCCGGGGTCGAGCAGGAGCTCGATCCGCTCGCGGGCGAGCAGCTTGCCGCGTGCGCGCTGGCGCTCGACCGCCGCGGGGGCTCCCGCGTTCACGGCCTCGGCCCGCAGCCGCTCGACCGCTTGCAGACGCTCCCTGGTGGTGTGCTCCGGCATCGGCGAGAGCCTACCGGAGCCGCTCGGCGGGCAAATGCACGCAAAATCCGAACATGGAATGCCCGATCGCCGAACTATCATCGGGCCCAATCACGGTTCATGCGACAATTGAAAAGTTTTGGTGAAGATTCACCTTGACGCAGCCGTTTGCGGCAGGTACGTTCGACCATGCGAGGCACAACTCCGAGGAGGGTGGGCACCCTGTGGGCGAGCAAGCGAGAGCTGATCGTTCGACCTCTGCGTTACGCGCAGAGCGAAAAAGTCGATGGACTAGGCACGGTCGTCACCGCCCCGGTGTGGGCGCACCGCGGTGCGATCCGGCGTCCCCGACCGGCCGGTCGCACCCGCCGGTCGACGGTCCGCTGGGCGCTCGTCCTCGCAGATCTGCTCGGCCTGACCACGGCCGCCGCGGTCGCCTACCTGCTCACGCACGGCGGCATCGGCTTCGATCCGCTCCTGCTCGCACTGCCCGCGTGGGGCATGCTCGCCGGGTTCTACGGCCTGTACAAGCGCGACCGCGTCGGCGCCGACAACGCGACGCTCGACGAGGTCTGGCCGATCTTCAACTGCGTCACCGTGGCGTCGTTCGCGGTGTTCGCGATCGTCCAGGCGTTCGCACCCTCGCACCTGCACGGCGGCCGCGTGGTCGCCTTCTGGGCGCTCGCCTCGCTCGCGATCCCGGCCTACCGCAGCATCGCTCGCACGCTGCTGCGCCGGCAGCTCGCGCTGAAGCAGCGCGCCGTCGTCGTGGGCGCCGGCCTCGTCGGCCAGGAGATCGCCCGCAAGGTGCTGCGGCAGCCGAGCTACGGGCTCGACCTGGTCGGCTTCGTCGATCCCAACCCGCTGCAGCTGCACGACGAGCTCCAGCACCTGCCCGTCCTCGGATCGACCGACGACCTGGCCGAGCTGCTCGTGACGAACGACATCGATCATGTCGTGCTCGCGTTCACCGCCGACCACCAGGCCGGTCTTGACGTCGTGCGCGTGTGCAACGAGATGGGCGTCCAGGTCGACATCGTCCCGCGCCTCTTCGAGGTCGTCGGCAGCCGCGCAGCCGTCTACTCGCTCGAGGGCACCCCGCTGCTCGGACTGACGCCGCCGGTGCTGGGCGCGTCGCACCGCCTGGCCAAGCGGGCGATGGACGTCTCCGGCGCGATCTTCGGGCTGATCGTGCTCTCCCCGCTCTTCCTCGCGTGCGCGATCGCGATCCGGATGAACAGCGAGGGGCCGATCTTCTTCCGCCAGATCCGCATCGGCCGCGGCCAGAAGCCGTTCACCATCATCAAGTTCCGCACGATGGTGCCCGACGCCGAGGAGCGCAAGGCCGAGGTGGCGCACCTGAACGCGCACTTCGGGCTCGGCGACGCGCGCATGTTCAAGATCCCGGACGATCCCCGCCAGACCACCGTAGGCCGGTTCCTGCGCAAGTACTCGATCGACGAGTTCCCACAGCTCTGGAACGTCCTGTGCGGCCAGATGAGCCTGGTCGGGCCGCGGCCGCTGATCCCGCACGAGCACCAGTTCGTGAACGACTGGGGCCTGCGCCGGCTCGACCTGACGCCGGGCCTGACCGGCCTGTGGCAGGTGTGCGGACGCAGCGAGGTGACGTTCTCGCAGATGCTCGTCCTGGACTACCTGTACGTCACCAACTGGAGCCTCTGGGGCGACATCAAGCTGATCCTGCGCACCGTGCCCGCCCTCATGGGCAAGACGCGCGGCGCTTCGTAGGGCGTAGCACCGACCGCCTGGGGACAGTCCCCAGGCGCTACGGCCGGGCGCGCAGCGCGTCGTGCGTGCCCCACTCGTCGCGGAGCACCTGGCACACCTCGCCGATGGTCGCCTCGGCGCGCAGGGCGGCACGCATCGGCACGAGCAGGTTCGCCCCGCCGCACGCCGCCGCCCGCACCGCGGTGAGCGCGGCGTCGACGGCCGCCGCGTCGCGGCCCGCGCGCACGGCCGCCGTGCGCTCGCACTGGCGCCGCTCGGCCTCGGGGTCGATCCGGTGCAGCTCGATCGGCGTCTCCCGCTCGGCGGCATACCGGTTGACGCCGACGATCACCTGCTCGCCCGACTGCACCCGCTGGTGGTGGGCGAAGGCCGCTTGCTCGATCTGGTCCTGCACCCAGCCGGCCTCGATCGCCGCGACCGCGCCGCCCATCTCGTCGACGGCGGCGATCAGCGAGCGGGCCTGGCCGGCCATCGCGTCGGTCAGCGCCTCGACGTAGTAGCTCCCGGCGAGCGGATCGGCCGTGTCGAGCGCTCCTGCCTCGGCGGCGAGGATCTGCTGCGTGCGAAGCGCGATCGTCGCGCTGTGCTCGGTCGGCAGCGCGAGGGCCTCGTCGAAGGCGTTCGTGTGCAGGCTCTGCGCTGACCCGCACACGGCCGAGAACGCCTGCACCGCCACCCGCACGATGTTGTTCTCGGCCTGCTGCGCGGTCAGCGTCGAGCCGCCGGTCTGGGCGTGGAAGCGCAGCATCAGGCTGCGCTCGTCGCGCGCGCCGAAGCGCTCGCGCATCACCTCGGCCCACACCGTCCGCGCGGCCCGGAACTTCGCCACCTCCTCGAAGAAGCCGTTGTGCGCGTTGAAGAAGAACGAGAGCCGGCGCGCGAAGGCGTCGACCGCGAGCCCGGCGTCGACGGCCGCCTGAACGTAGGCGATGCCGTTTGCGAGCGTGAACGCAATCTCCTGCGCCGCGGTCGAGCCGGCCTCGCGGATGTGGTATCCCGAGATCGAGATCGTGTTGAAGCGCGGCAGCCGCTCGGTGCAGTACCGGAACGTGTCCACGGTCAGGCGCATGCTCGGGCGCGCCGGGAAGATGTAGTTGCCCCGGGCGATGTACTCCTTGAGCACGTCGTTTTGGATCGTGCCCGCGAGCGCCTCCGGCGCGACGCCCTGCTCCTCGGCAACCAGCTCGTACAGGAGCAGGAGCAGCGAGGCCGGCGCGTTGATCGTCATCGAGGTCGAGACGGAGTCGAGCGGGATCCCGGCGAGCAGCGTGCGCATGTCGGCGATCGAATCGATGGCGACGCCCGTGCGGCCGACCTCGCCGCGCGCGAGGACGTGATCGGAGTCGAGGCCGAGCTGGGTCGGCAGGTCGAACGCCACCGAGAGCCCGGTCTGGCCGCGATCGAGCAGGAGCCGGAAGCGCCGGTTGGTCTCCTCGGCCGACGAGAAGCCCGCGTACTGGCGCATCGTCCACGCTCGCTCGCGGTAGCCGTCGGGGCGCACGCCGCGTGTGTACGGGAAGACGCCCGGGTCGGGTCGCGGCGCGGGCGCGTCCGCCGCGCGGTAGACGGGCTGGATGGGGATGCCCGACTCGGTCGAGCGCTCGCGATCGGCGGACACGGAGCGCAGGATAGAGGAGCCCCGGCTGCCGAGAACGCCTTCCTCGACGCGGCTGCCAGTCAGCGCCGCGCCTCGAGCGACTCAAGCCTCCGGGGCCCCCGCCCACCATAGAACGCCGCAGGCCGCGGTTCAACCCCTCCGGGCGATGCGCACGTGCCGGCCGATAGTCTGGAGCCATGAGGATCACGGTGAGGCTGTTCGCGGCTCTGCGGGAACGCGCCGGATGGTCGCAACGCGAGCTCGACCTGCCCGACGGCGCCGTCGTCTCGGACGTCTGGCCCGCGCTCGCGCTCGGCGAGGAGCCGCCGGGGATCGCCTACGCGCGCAACCGCGAGTACGCCGATCGCGGCGCCGCCGTCGCTCCCGGCGACGAGGTGGCCGTGATCCCGCCCGTGTCCGGCGGTGCGTTCACGATCGGCGCAGCGCCGCTCGACCTGGCCGCCGTCGTCGCCGCGGTCGCCGACCCGGCCGCCGGAGCCGTCGCCACCTTCATCGGCACGACCCGCACACAAAGTCGCGGACGCACCGTCGTCCACCTCGAGTACGACGCCTACCCGGAGATGGCCGAGGCCGAGATGGCCCGCATCGGCGAGGCGGTGAAGGCCCGTCACGACGTGCTCCACGTCGCGATCGCACACCGCACCGGCCACGTCCCGATCGGCGAGGCGAGCGTCATCATCGCGGTGTCGGCCGCCCACCGCGGACCGGCGATGGATGCCTGCCGCGAGGCCATCGACACCCTCAAGCAGACGGTGCCGGTGTGGAAGAAGGAAGTCTTCGAGGGCGGCGAGGAGTGGATCGGGCGCGAGGGCACATAGACACGCGCCCAGGCACAGCTACGCTGTGAACATGAGCTACGAACCCTGGGAGCCGCGCGAGTCGCCGACCGGCCTCGTGCCGAAGCCCGCCGACCCGCCGTTCCAGTCGCCGGTGCAGGAGCACCGCGGGCCGCTGCGGCGCCTGGGCGGCAGCATCGTCGCCGGCGGCCTGGTTGCGCTCAAGTTCGTTGGCCAGTTCGCGATCCTGCTGAAGTTCAAGTTCCTGTTCACGTTCGCGCTCGCCGTGGGCGCCTACGCGCTCTTCTGGGGCTGGTGGTTCGGGCTCGGGTTCGCGCTGCTCCTGCTCGTGCACGAGCTCGGGCATGTGATCTGGCTGAAGCGCGAGGGCATCGCGGCGTCGCTGCCCGTCTTCATCCCCTTCATGGGGGCCGTCGTGGCGATGAAGGAGATGCCCCGAAACGCCTACATCGAGGCCAAGGTGGGCCTCGCCGGCCCCGTGCTGGGCTCGGCGGGCGCGCTGGTCGTGCTGCTCTGGGCCGAAGAGGTGAACAGCAACCTGCTGCGCGCGCTCGCCTACCTCGGCTTCCTGCTGAACCTGTTCAACCTGATCCCGGTGGTGCCGCTCGACGGCGGCCGGGCCGTGTCGGCGCTTCACCCGGCCTTCTGGTTCGCCGGCCTGTTCGCGATCGCGCTGCTCTTCTTCAAGTACGAGAGCCCGATCCTGCTGCTCGTGCTCGCGTTCGCCTGCTTCGAGCTCTACCGGCGCTGGAGCCGGCGCGATCAGCCCGGCTACCGCGAGTACCACTCGGTGACGATCCCCCAGCGGATCGGAGTCGCAACCGTGTACCTGGGCCTGGTCGTCCTGCTCGTCGCGGGCATGCACGCCGCCTACGTGCCGCGCCCCGGCTGACCTGCGGCGCGCCGCTCAGCCGTCGTGGCGGAAGCCCCAGTCGAGCAGCCGCGTGGCGGAGGCGTACTGGCCGCCGCGCGTGTTCAGGAGCACCGCGATCAGCGTGTGCCCGTGCCGGACGGCCGCGATCGCGAGGCAGTTTCCGGCGCCTCCCGTCGCCCCGGTCTTGATCCCGATCGCGCCGTGGTATGACCACAGCATGTGGTTTCGGTTCAGGTAGACCGAGCGCCCGGCCTGGTAGGCCTGAAGCGCCACGAGCGAGCGTAGAAGCGGCCGCTCGAGCACGCGCCGCGAGAGCGCGGCGACGTCCCACGCCGACGAGTGGTTCCCCGCGTCGAGGACGCCGGAGGGGTTCGAGTAGTGGGTGTCGGCGAGCCCGAACCGGGCCACCGCCGCGTTCATCATCGCCACGAACGCCGGCACCGATCCGGCCCGGTGCACGGCCAGCGCGTTCGCGGAATCGTTGCCCGAGGCGATCAGCGTCGCCGCGAGCATCCGGCGGACCGTGACCCGCTGGCCGACGCGCAGCCCGACGGCGTAGCCCGGCACGCCCACCATGGCGGACGTGACCGGGAACGGGCGGTCGAGCTGCACCGTCTGCGGGTCGGCCAGGAGCGTCGTCATCAGCTTCGTCAGGCTGGCGATCGGGAGCTTGCGGTGGGGGGCGTGCTCCCACAGCACCGAGCCGCTGGCGCTGTCGACGACGAGGGCGCCCGCGGCCCGTACACCCGGGATGCGGACGCGCGACGCGCCGGCGGCCGACAGGGGTCGCAGCGACGCCACGACCGGCGTGGTCGTCCCGCCGCCGCCATCGGGCGCCGAGGCGACCGGCGGCCCGATCACCCCCGCCGAGCGGTCGGTGAGCGGCCACAGCCGGTAGGCCACGAACCCGCTGCCGGCCAGGATGACCGCGATCAGGACGACGGCGATCGCCGCGAGCGGCGGCACCCGCAGCGCGGGCGCGCGGCGGCGCCGGCGGCGGCGGCCGGCCTCGAGGCCGTACAGCGGTGGACGCACAGGGCGGTTCACTCCCACCACGTACAATCGCATCCATGGCGGCCAACCCGCTACGCCAGCTGCCCTCGGTGGACGCGCTGCTCCAGCTCGCACCGGGTCTCGTCGCCCGGCACGGCCGCCCGGCCACGCTCGCGGCGATCCGCGCCGCGCTGGCCGAAGCGCGCTCTGCCGGCGAGCCGCGCTCGGCCGAGACCCTGCTGGCCAGGGCCGTGGAGCTCCTCGAGCGGCCGCCGAGCCTGCGCCCGGTCCTGAACGCCACGGGCGTCATCGTGCACACGAACCTCGGCCGCGCCCCGCTCGCGGGCGCCGCCCTCGACCGCGTCGCCGCCGTCGCACGTGGCTACTCCAACCTCGAGTACGACCTCGACGCCGGCAGGCGCGGCTCCCGCCATGACCATCTCGGCGGACTGCTCGCGGAGCTGACCGGGGCCGACGACGGCATGGCGGTGAACAACAACGCGGCGGCCGTCCTGCTCAGCCTGGCTGCGCTTGCGAGCGGCCGCGAGGTGGTGATCAGCCGCGGCGAGCTGATCGAGATCGGCGACGGCTTCCGGATCCCCGACATCCTGGCCCAGTCCGGAGCCCGCCTGGTCGAGGTCGGCACCACGAACCGCACGCGGCTCGCCGACTACGAGGCGGCGATCGGCCCCGACACGGCCGCGATCGTCCGCGTGCACCAGTCGAACTTCCGCATGGTCGGGTTCACCGCGGCGCCGGCGCTCCCGGAGCTGGCGGCCCTGGCCGCCCGCCACGATCTGCCGCTCGTCGACGACCTGGGCTCCGGCCAGCTGCTCGACCTGCCCGACCTGGCCGACGAGCCGACCGCCCGCAGCTCGATCGAGGCCGGCGCGGCCGTGGTGTGCTTCTCGGGCGACAAGCTCCTGGGCGGCCCACAGGCGGGCGTGATCGTGGGAGCGCGCGCCGTCGTCGAGCGCATCCGCCGCCATCCGCTGGCCCGGGCGATGCGCATCGACAAGCTCTCGCTCGCCGCCCTCGAGGCGACGCTCGAGCTCTACCGCGACCCGCAGCGGGCGCTGCGGGACATCCCGGTGCTCGCGACCGCGGCCGAGTCGCCCGAGGCGGTGCGCGAGCGGGCGCAGCGCCTGGCCGAGCGGCTCGGCGGCGATGTCGTCGCGACGGCCGCGCGGATCGGCGGCGGGGCCGTGCCGCTGCTCGAGATCCCGAGCTTCGCGTGCGCGCTCGACGGCGGCGATGCGGTGGCGGCGAGGCTGCGGGCCGCCGATCCGCCCGTGGTCGCGGTCGTGCGCGAGGGCCGGGTGCTGCTCGACTGTCGCACGCTGACCGACGAACAGTGCCTGCTGATCACCCTCTGACACTCGGCACGGCCGGTCACATCGACCATGGCAAGACGGCGCTCGTCGCCGCCCTGACCGGCGTCGACACCGACCGTCTGCCGCAGGAGAAGTCGCGCGGCATCTCGATCGAGCTCGGCTACGCGCCGCTCGAGCTGCCGTCGGGCCGCACGGTTTCGGTGGTCGACGTGCCCGGGCACGAGCGGTTCGTGCGCACGATGGTCGCGGGCGCGACCGGGATCGACATGTTCCTGCTCGTCGTCGCGGCCGACGACGGCGTGATGCCGCAGACGCGCGAGCACCTGGCCATCCTCGAGCTGCTCGACGTGCCCGTCGGCATCGTCGCGCTGACCAAGCGCGACCTCGTCGACGACGAGCTGGCCGAGCTCGCCCGCATCGGCGTCGAGGAGCTGCTCGAGGAGGGCCCGTATGCGGGCGCCGAGATCGTGCCCGTGTCGTCGCGCACGGGCGCCGGGCTGGACGAGCTGCGCGCGGCGCTTGACCGGATCGCCGGCGGGGCGGCCAATCGCGCCGCGGCCGGTCCGGTGCGGCTGCCGATCGACCGTGCGTTCACCCTCCGCGGAATCGGCACCGTCGTCACCGGCACGCTCTGGTCGGGCACGGTGCAGGTCGGCGACCGGCTTGCGATCGAGCCCGGCGGCCGCGAGGTGCGGGTGCGCAGCGTCCAGGTGCACGACCGCGCCGTCGATGCGGCGACGGCAGGCCAGCGCGTCGCCCTCGCGCTCGTGGGGGTGGAGCGCACCCAGGTCCGGCGCGGTCACACGGCGGCGACGCCCGGCACGCTCCCCCGCTCCTACCGGCTCGACGCCCGCGCGCGTGTGCTCCCCGGCGCAGCCCACAGCCTGCGCCATGGCGACGTCGTGACCGTGCACCACGGCACGTCCGAGGCGCCGGCGACCGTCGTCCTGCGCGGCACGCCGGAGCTCCGGCCCGGCGAGGCCGCAGACGTGCAGCTGCGCCTGCGGCGACAGGTCTCCGCGGCGGCCGGCGACCACGTGATCGTGCGGCTGACGAGTCCCCAGGTGACGGTCGCGGGCGCCACCGTCACCGATCCGGCGCCGCCCCGGCGGCGGCTGCCGGCGACGCCGCCCCCGGCCGAGCGATCGCCGCCGGCGCCGAAGCCGTCGATCGAGCCGGCCGCGGTCGAGGAGCTCTACGCCCGCCTGGCGGCCGCGCCGCTGCAGCCGCCCGCCGTCGCGCCCGGCGACGGCCCGGCGCTCGGCGCGCTCGTGGAGCAGGGACGGGCCGTGCGCGCCGGGCGCGACCTGGCGTTCACCACCGAGGGGTTCGAGCAGGCCCGCGCGGCGACGCTCGAGCTCGCCGCCGTGACCGGAGGCGTGACGCTCGCGCAGCTGCGCGACCGGCTCGGGATCTCGCGCAAGTACGCCCAGGGGCTGCTCGAGGCGCTCGACGCACACGGCGTCACCCGCCGCGTCGGCGACGAGCGGGTGCTGCGCCGGCGCGCCCGCACCTGACCGCGGGCACCGAGGTCGTCCGTCACCGTCCTCTCAGAGGGGCGGCTGTAGGCTCTGGCGGTGCGAACGCGCCTGCTCAACCCGCTCGTGTTCATCGCCGGCGCGTCCACCATGTCGACCGAGATGTGCGCCTCGCGTCTGCTCGCACCGTTCTTCGGCGCGTCGATCCTCGTGTGGGCCAACATCATCGGGCTGATCCTGATCTATCTGGCGGTCGGCTACTTCGTCGGTGGACGCGTGGCCGACCGGCACCCGTCGATCACGGTCATGGCCCGCCTGATGCTGATCGCCGCGGCCGCCATCGCGGTGCTGCCGTTCATCGCCCAGCCGTTCCTCTCGGCCGCGGTGAGCGCGTTTGCGAGCACCTCGGTGGGGGCGTTCCTCGGCTCGTTCTTCGCCGTGATGGCGATGTTCTCGATCCCGATCACGCTGCTCGGGATGGCGGCGCCGTTCGCCGTGCGGCTCGGCGTGACGCGCATCGAGCAGGCCGGAGAGGTCGCGGGCCGCATGTACGCGCTCTCGACGACGGGCAGCATCCTCGGCACGTTCATCCCGGTCGCGGTGCTCATCCCCGAGATCGGCACCCGGCGCACGATGCTCGGGTCGGCCTGCCTGCTCGCGCTCGCGGCCGCGCCCGCACTCGGCCGGCGCTACATCGTCGCCCCGGTGGCGATCGCGATGGTGGCGCTGCTTCCACCCGGCCTGATCAAGCCCGGGAGCAACGTCATCTACGAGGGCGAGTCGGCCTACCAGTTCATCCAGGTGCAGCGGCTGCCCGGCGACGTGCGCGTCCTGCACCTGAACGAGGGCTGGGCCGAGCACTCGGTCTGGCGCCCGCACCAGGTGCTCACGGGCGGCTACTGGGACCAGTTCCTGCTGGCGCCCACGCTGCACGGCGGGCGCTTCCGCAACCTTGCGATGATCGGGTACGCCGGCGGCACCGTCGGGCGCGCCTACGGCGTGTACTGGCCGAAGGTCGCGATCCAGGGGATCGAGCTCGACCCGCAGGTCACGGCGGTCGGCCGCAAGTACTTCGGCCTCGCATCCAACCCGCGCGTGTCGGTGGCGGCAGCGGACGGGCGCGTCTACCTCGAGACGCACACGCGCCGCTACGACGCGATCTTCCTCGACGCGTTCCAGCAGCCCTACATCCCGTTCTACCTGACGACGCAGGAGTTCTGGACGCTCACGGTCAAGCGGCTCAAGGCGCGCGGGATGGTGATGGCGAACGTCGGCCGCGTCCCGGGCGACGACCGGCTTGCGAACCTGATCGCCGGGACGATGGCGACCCGGTTCGCCTCGGTGGAGATCTGGCGCGTCGACGCCTTCAACGACATCGTCGTCGGCTTCCGGCACCGCATCGGCCACGCCGCGCTGGAAGACCGGCTGGCGCGCGTCCCCTATCAGCTCCGGGCGGCGGCGAACCTCGCCGGGCACATGCACCCGGTGGCGCCCGCGAGCGACCCGCTCACCGACGACAAGGCGCCGGTCGAGTGGCTGACCGACCAGATGATCATCAAGTACGCGTCGGCGCACTGAGGTGACCGAGGCGATGCCCCAGGCTGCTGCGATCGTCCTCGCCGGCGGGCGGTCGCGACGGATGGGCGAGCCCAAGGCGCTGCTCGACTGGCACGGCACGCCCCTCGTCCACCGGGTGGCCGAGACGCTCATGCGGGCGTGCGAGCCGGTCGTCGTCGTCGCGGCCGCCGGGCTGGATCTGCCGCTTCCGCCAGGCGCGGAGGTCGTCGTCGACACCCACCGCGACCGGGGGCCGCTCGAAGGCGTGGCGACCGGCGCGGCTGCACTGCACGGCCGGGCCGCGGCCGTGTTCCTGGCGGCGGTCGACCTGCCGCTGCTCGACGTCGCCTTCATCGCCGACCTGCTGGCGGCGCTCCCCGGCCACGACGCAGTCGTCCCCGTCGCCGGCGGCCGCGACCAGCCGCTCGCGGCCGCCTACACGCTGCCCGCGCTGGAACGCTCGCGCGCGCTGCTCGACGCGGGCCGATCGCGCGCGCTCGACCTGCTCGAAGGGATGCATGTCAGGCGCATCGAGGCCGGCGAGCTCGCCGCCTCCGAGTCGCTGCAAAGCGCGAACACGCCGCAGGAATACCGCCGGCTGCTGGCTACTCGCCCGACTCGTTGAGGGTCGGCGCCGACCGCGGCGGCCCGGCGGCGCGGCCCCGCTGCGAGCGCCGCCACGCGATGTGCCCCGCGATCGAGAGCACGATCGCGAGCAGCCCGGCCAGGCCGATCGCCTCGAACAGGCTCGACGCGCTGTTGCCGAGCAGGTAGGCGGCGGAGCCGACCGTGCACACCCAGCCGGCGCCGCCCATGAAGTTGAACACGAAGAAGCGCCGCCACGGCATCTCGTTGACGCCGGCCAGAAGCGCGGCGGTGAACCGCATCACCGGCAGCCAGCGGCCGAAGAACACGGTCTTGCCGCCGTGTCTCGAGAAGAAGTGCTCGCCCTCCTCGAGGAACTGCCGCCGCTGGGCCTCCCACCGGCCGGGACGCGTCAGGAGCCGGTGGCCGACCCTGCGCCCGACCAGGTAGCCGAGGTTGTCACCGATCACCGCGGCCGAGATCGCGACCGCGAAGACGACCGGGAGGTACAGGTTGCCCTTCGACGCCAGCACGGCGGCCGCGATCAGGCTCGTCTCGCCCGGGACGGGCGCTCCCGCCGACTCGATCAGGATCAGCACGAACAGGATCCCGTAGCCGAGATTGGCCGGGACGTGGAAGATCGAGATGGCAAGCAGCAGCGAGATGATGGGCCTCCGTCACTGATGGTAGCCCTGCTCGGCGTTTACCCATTCGGTCAGGAACGGCTCGACGATGGCGTGCTCCCCCTCGTGGTTGCGCCCGGCGATCTCCTTGCGGGTGAGACCGTCGAGCGCGCGCTGGAGCCCGGAGGCGGACGGCAGCTCGTGCCGATCGCGGTAGCGCTCGGCATAGAGCGAGCGGGTCGGCTCGGCCGCGAGCGCCATCATCAGGAGCCGCTGCGGCTGCGGCGCGTCCTCCCAGAGCGACGCGAAGTGGTTGCGCTCGGTGCGAAGGACGCGCTCGAGCGCGACCTCGACGAGCGCGGCCGTCGCCACCCCCCCGGCGACGCACAGCTCCCACACGAAGTAGGCGATCTCCTGGGTCCCGTACGGATGTCCGCCCGAGGTGGCGAGCAGGCGCTCGAGCGCGTCCGGGTCGATCGACTTGCCCGACGCGGCGAACCGCGCCTGAAGGAAGCCGGCGAAGGCGGCGGGCGGGATCGCGCCGATCTCGATCCGCTTCGCGCTGCGCCAGAACGGCTCGTTGCGGTCGTCGAAGATCCGGTCGAGGACGTGGCGGCGGCTGCCCAGATAGACGTGGGCCACCTCGGGCTGAGCCTGGAACACCGCCCGCATCAGGTTGGGGAACCGGCGATCGAGGGCGACGATCTCCTGGAACTCGTCGAAGACGATGGCGACCCGCCGCTTGCGGTCGGCCGCGAGCTCGCCGAGCAACTCGAGGAGGCGCTCGATCGTGTCGTCGATGTCGGTGTGGCGGCGGCTCGGCTGGAACGTGAACCGGAGCGTCGCGTCGTCGGGGTCGACCTCCATCGTGGGCCGGATGCGCAGCCCGCGGAAGAGGTCGGCGGCGCGTTCGAGCGCATGGCCGACGGGCGAGGCGATGTCGTCGTAGATCGTCTTCGCGAGGGCGCCCGCGAAGCGCTCCTTCGTCGGCGTCTTCATCAGGTCACAGTAGGCGATCAGGGTGCGGCCGCGGATCGCCTCCTGCATCGCGCGCAGCACGAGCGAGGACTTGCCGTAGCGGCGCGGCGCATAGACGAGCACATCCTGGCCGTTGCGGATATCGGACACGAGCTCGGCGACCTCGGCCTCGCGGTCGGCGAAGGCCTCGTCGAGGGCGAGCGCTCCGAACGTGAACGGGTTCGTCGGTTCTTTATACATTCACGTATTATACGTGCAGGGGTGGCCGGTGCGGGTGCGAGAGCTCTCTATACGCACATAGATAATACATGCATGTATGGAGAAGGAGCGGGGAGGAGAGCGCCGCGGCGCGCCGAACACCCGCCGCATGGAGAATGTCGATCTGAGCAAAGCCGAGGGGATGCCCCTGTTGGCACGGATCGTCGTGCCGCTCACCGCAGTCGAGCGTGAGTCGATCGGCGAGGTGCGGGGGATGTCACGCGAGTACTGCGCGGTGCCGCTGCCGCCGGGTGCACGGGTCGTGCAGGCCGAGCGGACGGAGGGTGCGTGGGTCGTGTGGTACGTCGAGAAGGTGGACGCGATCTAGGCACGTGCGCGGCGGTACCGCCGGCGAGGCTCAGACGGCCTCGTCGGCGATGCGCGCGCCGCCGACCAGCCAGCGCCGCCCGCGCCAGCGGGCATAGCCGATGGCTGCGCGGATCCAGATGAAGGTGGAGATGCCGATCCAGATCCCGGTCAGGCCCCACCCGAACTCCGCCGTCGCGAGCGTCAGCGGCAGGTAGCCGAGCACCGCCCCCGCGGCGGTGACGTTGCGCATGAAACGCAGATCGCCGGCCCCGAACAGGATGCCGTCGAGCGCGAACACCCAGCCGTTCAGCGGCATCATCGCGACGAGCCACGGCCACAGCACGTGGGCCTTGCCGACCACCGCCTCATCGGATGTGAAGGCACGCGGTACGACGGCGTATCCGGCCGCCAGCACCAGGGCGAACGCCACCCCGAGAAGCGCGCCCGCCCACAGGAGGCGGCGCCCGAGCTGCAGCGCGGCATCGATCTGGCCCGCGCCGAGCAGGCGGCCGATCAGTGCCTGGGCGGCGATCGCCGTCGAGTCGAGGAAGAGCGCGCAGAACGTCCAGATCTGCGCGCCGATCTGGTGAGCGGCGAGCGTCGTGTTCCCGATGCGCGCCGCCACGGAGGCGGCGATCGTGAACGTGACGAAGAAGGCCGCGGTGCGCAGGGTCAGGTCGCGGGCGGCGGCGAACTGCACCCGGATCCGGTGGGCCGATGGCCGCAGCGGCGCCCCCTTTCGGCTCAGGATGACGAGGAAGAGGAGCCCGGACGCGGCCTGCGCGGTCACGTTCGCGATTGCCGAGCCGCGGATCCCGAGCCCCGCGCCGAACACGAGCGCCGCCGAGAGGCCGATGCTGGCCAGGTTGGCGACGCCGATCACGACGAGCGGCGTGCGCGTGTCCTGGAGCGCCCGCATCCACCCCTGCGCGGCCGCCGTGACGAGCACGAACGGCGCGCCCAGCGACGCGATGCGCATCCACCGCAGGGCCTGCGCCGCCGCCGGCGTGCTGCCGCCTGCCATCGCGTGCATCGCCGGTCCGGCAACGAGCTCGAGCGCGATCGTGAGGAAGATGCCGAGGCCGAGCGCGAGCCAGGTGGCCTGGACACCGACGTCGAGCGCCTCGTCGATCCGTCCGGCGCCGTACAGGCGGGCGGCCCGGGCCGTCGTGCCGTACTCGAGGAACGTGCAGAACCCGAAGACCTCCGAGATCAGGAGGCCGGAGAGCGCGAGCCCGGCGAGCGGCACGGTGCCGAGGTGGCCGATGATCGCGGTATCGCCGAGCACGTAGAGCGGTTCGGCGATCAGCGCGCCGAGCGCGGGGATCGCGAGCATGAGGATCTCACGGTCGGTCGGCATCCCCGGTGGGCGGCTCACGCGCGTAGTCTTGCGGGCACGATCCGGCCGCGGCGGAGGTAGGATTCGTGCCCATGACGACCGCCGCTCGCACCACCCTGCGCGACCTGATCACGGCGCGCGGTTGCGCGCTCTTCGACGGCGCGATGGGCACGATGCTGCAGGGCGCGGGCCTCGAAGCGGGTGAGTCCGGCGAGCGCTGGAACCTGGATCGCCCCGACGCGGTCGCCGAGATCCATCGCGGCTACGCGGCGGCGGGCGCCATCCTCGTCACGACCAACACCTTCGGCGCGTCCGGGCCACGGCTCACGGCGTCCGACCTCGGCGACCGGGTGGCCGAGGTGAACGCCGCCGCGGTGCGCATCGCCCGCGCCGTCGCCGACGAGTTCGGCGCGCTCGTCGCGGGCGATGTCGGCCCCACCGGCGAGCTGATCGAGCCGCTCGGGACGTTGTCGCCGGCCGACGCGCAGGCGGCGTTCGAGGAGCAGATCGAGGCGCTCGCCGCCGCCGGAGCCGACCTGATCCTGGCCGAGACGATGAGCGACCTGGCCGAGGCCGAGGCCGTCGTGCGGGCGGCCCGCGAGGCGGCCCCCGACCTCGAGGTCGCGGTCACGCTCAGCTTCGACACCAACCGGCACACGATGATGGGCGTCTCCCCCGCGCAGGCGGTGACGACGCTCTCCGAGCTCGGCGTGACCGCCGTCGGCGCGAACTGCGGCCGGGGCCTCGCCGACATGGAGGCCGTGATGACCGAGATGGTCGCCCACCGGCCGGCGGGGCTGCTCCTGATCGCGCAGTCAAACGCCGGGCTGCCGGTGATCCGCGGCGACGAGTTCCACTACGACACCTCGCCGGCCGAGATGGCCGACTATGCGCGGTGCATGCGCGCGCTGGGTGTCGAGCTGGTCGGCGGCTGCTGCGGCTCGACGCCGGCGCACATGGCCGCAATGGCCACCGCCCTGACTGAATAAAAAGGGCCTGGCCCGTTCTATTCATGCGATCGGCGTCGGCGGCGGGTCGCCCGCAAGCACGGCCGCCACGTTGCGCGCCGCCAGCACCGCCATCGCGGTGCGCGTCTCGATCGTCGCCGAACCCAGATGCGGGATGAGGACGACGTTCTCGAGCTCGAGCAGCCCCGGGTCGACCGCGGGCTCGCGCTCGAACACGTCCAGCCCGGCGCCGGCGATGGCGCCGTCGCGCAGCGCCTGCGCGAGCGCCGCCTCGTCGACCACCGGGCCGCGCGAGGTGTTCACGAGGTACGCCGTGGGCCGCATCAGCGCGAGCCGGCGGGCGTCGATCAGGTGCCGCGTGGCCTCGCGTCAGCGGCGTGTGGATCGAGACGACGTCGGCGGCCGCGAGCAGCTCGTCGAGCTCGAGCGGGGTGGCCTCGAGCTCGCGCTCGAGCTCGCGGTCAGCACGGCGCCTGCCGTTGTACACGACCCGCATTCCGAAGGCCCGCGCCCGCCGGGCCGTGGCCGCGCCGATCTGCCCGAGCCCGACGATGCCGAGCGTCTTTCCCTGCAGGCCGCTTCCGAGCATGAAGAACATGCTCCACGACCAGCCCGCCTGCGCCCGGATCACGCGCTCCGCCTCGCCGAGCCGGCGCGTCGACATCAGGATCAGGGCGATCGCGATGTCGGCGGTCGCCTCGACGAGGACGCCCGGCGTGTTCGTGCACACGACCGATCGCCGCCGGCAGGCGCCGACGTCGATGTTGTCGTAGCCGACCGCGACGTTCGCGACGACGCGCAGCGACGGCCCGGCGGCCTCGAGGAACGCGTCGTCGACGCGGTCATGCAGCAGCGTGACGACGGCGTCGGCACCCGCCACGGCCGCGTGCAGCTCGGCGACGTCCATCGGCCGGTCGTGCGGCGAGAGCCACACGTCGCCGGCGCTTCGGAGCAGCTCGAGCGCGGGCTCGGGGATGCGGCGGGTGACGACGATGCGGGCGGCCATCTGCCGGCTCAGACCGCGACGGCGCCGAGCAGCTCGCCCATCGCCGCGAGCGCCTCGGCGATGTTCTCGAGCGAGTTGGCGTAGGACAGGCGCAGGTAGCCCTCGCCGTAGGCGCCGAACGCCGTGCCTGCGAGCACGGCCACCCCCGCCTCGGCCAGCAGCCGGTCGGCCACCGAGCGCGCGTCCATGCCCGTGCCGGTGATGTTGGGGAAGGCGTAGAACGCGCCCTCGGGCATCACGCACGAGACGCCCGGAAGATCGTTCAGGCCGGCGACGACCGCGCTCCGGCGGCGCTCGAACTCGACCATCATCGCGTCGACCTCGGCGCGTGGCCCGGTGAGGGCCGCCACGCCGGCAAGCTGCACGGCCGGGGCCGTGCACGACACCGAGTTGATCAGGAGGCGCGTGATCGGCTCGACGAGCTCGGCCGGGAGTGCGGCGTAACCCAGCCGCCAGCCGGTCATCGCGAAGGTCTTCGAGAAGCCGTCGACGAGGAGCGTGCGGTCGAGCAGCCCGGCGTGGGCGGCGATGGTGTCGTGCTCGCCGCCGTAGAGCATCTCGGAGTAGACCTCGTCGGAGAGGATCCAGCAGTCGTGTCCGGCGAGCACCTCGGCGATCTCGGCGTCGAGCTCGGGCCGGCACGATGCCGCCGGTCGGGTTGGCGGGCGAGTTCAGGATCACCATTCGCGTCCGTGGCGTGAGCCGCTCCGCCAGATCGGCGGCGGTGAAGGCGAACCCGCGCTCCTCGACGAGCGGCAGCGGCACCGGCGTCGCGCCCGCGAACCGGATCACCGACTCGTAGATCGGGAAGCCCGGATTGGGATAGATCACCTCGTCGCCGGGCTCGCAGGTCGCAAGCACGCCGAAGTAGAGGAAGGGCTTCGCGCCCGGGGCGACCACGACCCGGCCGGGGTCGATGTCGAGGCCGCGGTGGGCCGAGAGGTGGGCCGCGCACGCCTCGCGCAGCTCGGGCAGGCCGGGCGCGGGGCAGTAGTGGGTGTGGCCGTCGCGCAGCGCGCGCACGCCCGCCTCGACGATGTGCCCCGGTGTCGCGAAGTCGGGCTCGCCGATCTCGAGGTGGATCACCCGCCTACCCGTCGCCTCGAGCGCCTTTGCCCGGGCCAGCACCTCGAACGCCGTCTCGGTGCCGAGCCGGCCCATGCTCTGCGAAAGCCCCTGCGACATCGTCAGTCCCCCAGCTCGATCCGGCGCCGGTCGACGTACTCCTTGAGCTGCGCGCGCACCGCCGGGTCGAGCGGCGGCTGCTCGTAGGACTCGATCGTCGCGCGCCAGATCTCGCCCGCCCGCTCGGCCGCGTCGCGCGAGCCCTTCGACTTCCACCGCTCGAAGTTCTCGGTCGAGGACAGAAGCGGCCGGTAGAAGCACGTCCGGAACCGCTCCAGCGTGTGCGCCGCGCCCAGGAAGTGCCCGCCGTGGCCGACCTCCTCATGCGCGCCGTAGGCCAGGCTCGCCTCGTCCACCTCGAGCGGCGTGAACTCCTCCTGCAGCATCCGCAGGATCTCGATGTCGACGATGAACTTCTCGTAGCAGCTGACGAGGCCCGACTCGAGCCAGCCCGCGGCGTGCATGACGTAGTTGGCGCCGGCCAGGAAGGTCGGCATCATCGTCATGAGCGCCTCGTAGGAGGCCTGGGCGTCGACGGTCTGGCTCGACGTGAGGCCGCCGCCGCTGCGCCACGGCAGGCCGAACCGGCGCGCGATCTGGCCGGTGCACAGAAGGCCGATGGCCGACTCGGGTGTGCCGAAGCTCGGCGACCCGGACTGGAGGTCGGTGTTCGACAGGAACGACCCGAAGACGACCGGGCAGCCCGGCCGCACGAGCTGCGTCAGCGCGATCCCGGCCAGGGCCTCGGCCATCTGCTGCACGAGCGTCGCCGGCACCGTCACCGGCGACATGGCGCCCATGAGCAGGAACGGCGTGATGATGACCGCCTGGTTCGCGCGGTTGTACTCGAGCATCGCCGAGAGCATGCGGTCGTCGAAGCGCAGCGGCGAGTTCACGTTGATGAGCGAGATCGTCACCGGCGCCCGCTCGATCGCCTCGCGCGAGCCGAACAGGATCTCGCTCATCGCGATCGTGTCGGCCGCGTTCGGGCCCGACGTCACCGAGCCCATGTGGAACTTGTCCGACAGCGTCTGCAGCGCGAACACCATGTCGAGGTGGCGCGAGTCGAGCGGCGTGTCGTTGGGCTCGCAGATCGTCCCGCCGGCGGAGTCGAGCTGGTCGAATTGGTGCGAGAGCATCACGAAGCGCTCGAAGTCGGCCATCGTCGCGTCGCGGCGCTCGTCGCCGTCGCGCACGAAGGGCGGCCCGTAGACGCCCGAGAACACCATGTTCTCGCCGCCGACCCGGACGGACCTCTCGGGGTTTCGGGCGACGAGGTCGAACTCGCGCGGCGCCTTCGCGACCTGCTCCATCACGAAGTCGGGGTCGAGGTAGACGGTCGCATCCTCGGTGCGGCAGCCCGCCGCCCGGAAGATCTCGACGGCCTCGGGGAGGATGAACTCGACCCCGATCTCCGACACGATCCGGCGCCAGCCGCGATCGAGCGTATCCATCGCCTCCTCGGAGAGGATCTCGTAGCGTGGCATCCTGTTTTGGAACATGCGTCCTCCGGTGGCCCTTCCGACCCACCGGAACGTCCTTGACGGCCCACGGGTCGATCCCTATGATCCTTATGGTGGAACAATAGTTCCACATCGTGAGTCAGTTTTCAATGCCCAGCGCCTCCGGAACGCAGTCGATCGACCGGGCCGCCCAGCTGCTCGTGGCGGTTGCAGACAGCGCTGCCCCGATCGGCGTCGGCGAGCTGGCCGAGGCCACCGATCTGCCCAAGAGCACCGTCTCGCGCCTGGTCGCCGCGCTCGAGCGGCACGCGCTCGTGCAGCGCGACAACGCCCGCGGGCCGCTGCGGCCGGGGCCGGTGATGATGCGCCTCGCCCGGCGTGGAGTCGGCGACCGCGATCTGGTCGATCTCTCGGCCGATGCCCTCGGCCGGCTGGCCGATGCGAGCTCGGAGACGATCAACCTGGCCGTGCCGACGCCGCTCGGCGTCGAGCACCTGAGCCAGGTCGACAGCCGCCACTTCATCGGCTCGACGAACTGGATCGGCCGGCGTGTCCCGCACACGAGCACGGCGGTCGGCAAGGTCTTCCTGGCGTTCGGCGCGGTCCGCATCACCCGCGAGCACGCCCCCCTCGCAGCGGAGCTCGCGGCCGTGCGGGCGCGCGGCTATGCCACCGCGATCGGCGAGCTCGAGCCGGGGCTGGCCGCGATGGCGGCGCCCGTGCGCGACGGCAGCGGCGACGTCCTTGCGGCGCTCTCGATCTCGGGGCCGGAGGGAAGGCTGACGAAAGAGCGAATCGCCGAGCTGGTGCCGGTGCTGCTCGAAGAGGCGGCTACGGTTTCTGCACGGCTGGGGTATCGCACCACCACCCAAGGAGCAGCATGACCCACGAAGAGATTCTCCAAGGCCTGTACGACAACACGCTGATCGGCAATGCACCCGAGGTCAAGGACCTCACCAACCAGGGCCTCGCCGAAGGCATGGATCCCGAGCGCATGCTCTACGAGGGGCTGATCCCCTCGCTCGAGGAGGTCGGCGCCCGCTTTGAGCGCGGCGACTTCTTCGTGCCCGAGATGCTGATCGCGGCGCGGGCGATGCAGGGCGCGCTCGACATCCTGCGGCCGCTCCTGGCCGAGACGGGCGCAAAGCCCATCGGCACGTTCGTGATGGGTACGGTCAAGGGCGACGTGCACGACATCGGCAAGAACCTCGTGAACATCATGCTCGAGGGCGCCGGCTTCACCGTCCACGACCTGGGCGTGAACGTCGCGCCGGAGCGGTTCGTCGAGGAGGTCATAAAGCACGAGCCCGACATCGTCGGCTTCTCGGCGTTCCTGACCACGACGATGCCGATGTTCAAGGCCAATATCAACGCCCTCCAGAAGGCCGGGCTGCGCGACCGCGTGATCGTGATGGTCGGCGGCGCACCCGTGACGCAGGAGTACGCCGACGCGGTCGGCGCCGACGGCTACGCCGCCGACGCCTCCACCGCCGTGCGCATGGCGAAGGCCCTCATCGAGCAGCAGCGAAACCAGGCCGCAGCGGTGTAGATGGGGGCGCTCGCGGCGATCGAGGCGCTCGTCAAGAAGCCGGTCTTCGGCTGCCAGATGTGCGGCCAGTGCGTGCTGCACTCGACGGGCATGACCTGCCCGATGAACTGCCCGAAGACGCTTCGCAACGGCCCCTGCGGCGGTGTGCGCGCCGACGGCGGCTGCGAGGTGAAGCCCGACATGCGCTGCGTCTGGCTGCGCGGCTACGAGCGCTCGCGCCGGCTGCCGCTTCTGCCGGCCACGTGGCGCGACGAGTTCAACCACCTGCGCCGGCCCGTCGACAACCGCCTGTTCGGCACGGCGTCGTGGACGAACTTCGCCAGCGGCCGCGACCGCCAGACGCCCGTGGGCTGGGAGGCCGGCGAGCATTGAGCCGGCTCGAGCAGGCCCTGGCCGAGGGGCGGTTCGTCGTCACCGCCGAGATGCCCACGATCGACGGCGGCGGCATGGACGAGGTGCGCTTCCAGCTCGAGCCGATGGCGCCCTACCTCGATGCCTGCAACGCCACCGACAACACCGCGGCGCACGCCCACGCCTCGCCGCTTGCGATCGCGGTCGCGCTCCAGCGCTGCGGGATGGAGCCGATCATGCAGCTCGTCTGCCGCGACCGCAACCGGCTCGCGCTCGAGGCCGACGTGATCGGCGCCTCGCTGCACGGGATCGAGAACGTGTGCTGCCTGACCGGCGACGACGTCACCGCCGGCGACGAGCCCGAGGCCCGGCGCGTCTTTGACCTCGACAGCCCGCAGCTGCTCGCGACCGCGCGCGGCATCGCCGCGGGCCGCTACCTGAGCGGCCGCGCGATCGACCCACCGCCGCACCTGTTCCTCGGCGCGGTCGAGAACCCCGGCGCGCCGCCCTTCGCCTACCGTGCAGAGCGTGCGCTCAAGAAGGCCCGGGCGGGGGCGCGGTTCCTGCAGCTGCAGATCTGCTTCGAGCCCGAGCGGCTCGAGACCTTCGCCGCCGAGGCGCAGCGCATCGGCGTCACGCCGGAGGTGGCCCTCCTGCCCTCGATCACGATCCTGCGCTCGGCGCGGGCGCTGCGCTTCATCGACGAGAAGGTGCCCGGCATCACGGTGCCCGCGGCGATCATCGAGCGGGTCGAGGCGGCCTCCGATCAGCAGGAGGCGTGCTTCGACGTCGCCTACGAGCTCGCCTGCCACGCCCTCGAGCAGCCGGGGGTACGGGGGCTGCACTTCATCAGCTTCCGCAAGGATGCGGGTATCGCCGCCCTCTGCCGGCGGCTCGGCATCCCCACGCACGCCGAAAGGGTTGAACATGGATACCGTTCTCCAGTCCCGGTCTAAGACGGTCGTCATCGGCTCCGACAAGCCGTTCTGCGTCATCGGCGAGCGCATCAACCCCACCGGCCGCAAGGCCTTCCAGGCCCAGCTGCAGGCCGGCGACCTGTCCCAGCTCGAGCCCGACGTGGCCGAGCAGGTCGCGGGCGGCGCCGACATGCTCGACGTGAACGTGGGCGATCCGCTGGCCGACGAGATCGAGCTGATGCGAAGCGCGATCCCGCTCGTGCAGGGCCTGACCGACCTCCCGCTCGTCATCGACTCGTCGGTGATCGAGGCGCTCGAGGCCGGCCTGGGCGCCTATGACGGCAAGGCGCTCGTGAATTCGGTGACCGCCGAGGACGAGCGGCTCGAGGCGATCCTGCCGCTCGTCGCCAAGCACGGCGCCGCGGTGATCGCCCTGCCCAACGACGACGAGATCCCGATGGAGCCGCAGCGGCGCCTGGAGCTCGCCCGCAAGATCGTGTCGGTCGCCGGCGACCACGGCATCCCGCCGGAGGACATCGTGATCGACCCGCTGGCGATGCCCGTCGGCGCCGAGCCGCGGGCGGTGACGCTCTTCATCGAGACCGTGCGCCTGATCCGTGACGACCTCGGCGTGAACATGACCTGCGGCGCCTCCAACACGTCGTTCGGGCTGCCGGGCCGGCACGTGCTCGGGGCCGGCTTCCTCGGCATCGCCGCGAGCCACGGCCTGACGAGCGCCATCATGGACGCACGCGCGCCGGTGTGCGTCGAGGCCGTCCGCGCCGCCGACTTCCTGCTCGGCCACGACGAGTGGGGCGCGCGCTGGATCGCCGCGCACCGCGCGAAGCTGGCCGCCGCCCAGGCCGCCGGGGCGACATGAGCGAGCCGGCCGTCCAGGCCGGCACGGGCCGGGTGCGGCTGCAATTCCGGCCCGACGGCGGCGATGTCCGCGTCCCGGCGGGCACGACGGTGTTCGACGCGGCGTCGTGGAACGGGATCGCGATCGACTCCACCTGCGGCGGCCACGGCACGTGCAAGAAGTGCAAGGTGCGCATCGCCGACGGCTCGATGCCCGTGTCGAGCGTCGACCCGCGCGCGTTCACGCTCGACGAGCTGCGCGCCGGCTGGCGGCTGGCGTGCCGGGCCGAGGTCACGCAGGACCTCGAGGTCGAGGTGCCGCCGCTGCAGACGCGGCCCAAGGCGGCGCTCGTCGGCGTCGGCCGCCATGTCATCCTGCGCCCGGCGGTGCAGAAGCGCTACCTGGAGCTCTCCGAGCCCTCGCTCGAGGATCAGGCCTCCGACCTCGAGCGCGTCCTGGCCGCCGTCGAGGACTTCGAGCTGCGCGTGCACCCCGGCGCGATGCGCATGCTCGGCCGGACCCTGCGCGCCGCCGACTACAAGGTCACGGCCGTCATCTGCGACGACCTGCTGATCGATGTCGAGCCGGGCGACACGACCGCCGACCGCCATGCGATCGCCTTCGACCTCGGCACGACCACGGTCGTCGCGAACCTGCTCGACCTCGCCACCGGCCAGCCGCTCGCGGTGCGTTCGATCCTGAACCGCCAGCAGCCCTACGGCGCAGACGTGATCTCGCGCGTGTCCGCCACCATGCTCGACGCAGATGCCCTGGAGGCGCTGCAGGGGCGGGCGGCCGAGACGCTCAACCTGCTCGCGACCGAGGTGTGCGAGGAGGCCGGCATCCCCCGCGAGCGCGTGTACGAGATGGTGGTCTGCGGCAACGTCACGATGACGCAGATCGCGCTCGGGATCGACCCCGAGCCGCTGGCGATGGCGCCGTTCATCATCGCCGCGCGGCGGCTGCCCGCGGTGACGGCGGCCGACTACGGCGTGCATCTGCACCCGCGGGCGCCGGCCTTCACCTTCCCGGCGCTCGGCGCCTACGTCGGCGGCGACATCGTCGCCGGGCTGCTCGCGACCGGCCTCACCCGCGACCGCCGCCTGCGGCTCTTCATCGACGTCGGCACGAACTCCGAGATCGCGCTCGGCTCGCAGGAGCGGGTCGTCGCCACCGCGGCGCCGGCCGGCCCGGCGTTCGAGGCCGCCCAGATCAAGTGCGGCATGCGCGCGGCCGAGGGCGCGATCGAGGGCGTGCGCATCGCCGGCGACGACCTCACGCTCGAGGTGATCGGCGACACCGACCCGGTCGGCATGTGCGGCTCGGGGCTCGTCGACGCCGTCGCCGAGCTCGTCGGCTGCGGCCTGATCGACCACTCGGGCCGGTTCATTCCTGACGAGGACGCGCTCGAGGCGCACCCGGCGCTCTCCACGCGTCTCGTCAAGGTCGGCAAGGAGCGCGTGTTCGTGCTCGCCTGGCGCGGCGAGGAGCCCGAGAATGCGGTTTACCTGTCCCAGCGCGACGTGCGCGAGCTGCAGTTCGCCAAGGCCTCGATCGCCACGGGCTGGCGCATCCTGATGAGCGAGCTCGGCATCACCGAGGACGACATCGGCCAGGTGCTCCTGGCGGGCAGCTTCGGCTCGTACCTCTCGCCCGCGAGCGCGGTGCGCATCGGCCTCGTGCCGAAGCTCGCGCTGCCGCGCATCATCTCGGCGGGGAACGTCGCCGGCGAGGGCTCGAAGATGGCGGCGCTCTCGCTGCGCGAGCGGGCGGCCGCCGACGCGATCCTGGACGAGGTCGAGTACGTCGAGCTGTCCGGGCGGGCCGACTTCAACGACATGTTCATCGACCAGCTGGCCTTCCCGGGATGAGCGCCGCGACCGACGAGCGCGTGGCGGTCGTGGCCTGCGGCGCCCTTGCGCTGCACGTCCAGGCCATCGCCCGGCGGCGCGACTGGGCGCTCGACGTGCATCCGCTGCCGCCCGAGCTGCACAACCGCCCCGAGCGGATCGCGCCGGCCGCGGCCGCGCTGATCGACGAGCTGCGCGGGCGCTACGACCGCGTCGTGCTCGCCTATGCCGACTGCGGCAGCATGGGCGCCGTGGACGGGCTCGGCGTCGAACGGCTGCCCGGCGACCACTGCTACGACGTCTTCGCCCGCGCCGAGGTGCGCGCCGCGCTCGCCGAGGAGCCGGGCACCTACTTCCTGACCGATTTCCTGGCGCGCACGTTCGACCGCACGGTCGTACGCTCGCTCGGCCTCGACCGCCACCCCGAGCTGCGCGACGACTACTTCCGCCACTACCGCCGGGTGGTGTGGCTGGCCCAGCGGCCGACGCCCGCCCTGCACGCCAAGGCGCAGGCCGCGGCTGACCGGATCGGACTGCCGCTCGAGGTCGTCGAGGCCGGCGAGGACGGCCTGGAGCGCGACCTGGCCCGGCTCGTCGGGGCGGATGCCTGAGACCGTCACCACCCGCGCGGCGCTCCTGCCCGCGGTGGGGACGCGCCTGCGGGTGGTCGAGCTCGACCTCGCGCCGCCGGGGCCGGGCGAGGTGCGGGTGCGGCTGCACGCAAGCGGCGTCTGCAGCGACGACGTGAACGCGTTCGACGGCTCGATCGACGTCCCCTGCCCGGCCGTGCTCGGCCACGAGGGCGCCGGCGTGGTCGAGGAGATCGGCGCGGACGTGACGGCGCTCGCAGTCGGCGACCACGTCGCCCTGTCGTGGGCGCCCTACTGCGGCCACTGCGAGCAATGCCTGCGCGACCTGCCCCACCTGTGCGGCACCGCGTGGCCGAAGATGCTCGCAGGCGGGCTGCTTGACGGCACGACGCGCCTGCGGTTCGGCGGCGCGACCGTGCACCACTTCTGCTTCCTCTCGTCATTCGCCGAGCGGGCGGTCGTGCCGGAGCGCTCGTGCGTGCGCATCCCCAAGGACGTGCCCTTCGACGTCGCCGCCCTGGTCGGGTGTGCGATCACAAGCGGCGTGTGCGCCGTCTGGCGCACGGCGGGCGTGCGGCCGGGCGAGCGGGTGGCGGTGTTCGGCCTCGGCGGCACCGGCCTTGCGGCCGTGATCGGATCGGTCGCCGCGGGCGCCTCGCAGATCGTCGCGGTCGACGCGCGGGCCGGCCGGCTCGAGCGGGCGCGCGAGCTGGGGGCGACCGCGACGGTCGAGTGGCACGGCTCGGCGGCCGACGTTGCGGCCGCCGTGCACGAGGCGAGCGGCGGCGGCGTGGACTACGCATTCGAGTCGTCGGGGCGTTCGGCGGCAGTCGAGGCGGCGTTCCTTTCGACCCGCGCCCGCGGCGCGGCCGTCCTGTGCGGGATCCCCCGCGCAGACGCCACGATCACCCTCCCGGCGCTCTCGATCCCGCGCCTCGAGCGGCGGGTGCTGGGCTCGATCTACGGCTCGGCCCGGCCCGACCGCGACTTCCCGCTCATCCTCGACCTGCACCGCCGCGGCCGCCTGCCGCTCGACCGGCTGATCTCGCACCGGCTGCCGCTCGACGAGGCCGACGCGGCGATGAACCTGGTCCGCTCGGGCGACGCCACCCGCGTCATCCTCGAGCTCGCGTAACCCGGGGACTGTCCCCGGGCGGGGGACAGTCCCCAATGCCGCGCTACTCGCCCGCCGCGGCCGCCTTCGGCTGGTGGCGGTAGAAATCGACGTGCTGCGGCTCGAGCGGCGTATTTCCCAGGATCAGGTCGGCGGCCTTCTCGGCCATCATCATCACCGGCGCGTAGATGTTGCCGTTCGTGACGTAGGGCATCGCCGAGGCGTCGACCACGCGCAGCCCCTCGAGCCCGTGCACGCGCATGTTGGCGGGATCGACCACCGACATCTCCCCGGTGCCCATCGCGCAGGTGCACGAGGGATGCAGGGCCGTCTCGCCGTCCTTGCCGACCCAGTCGAGGATCTCCTCGTCGGTGGCCACCCCCGGCCCCGGCGAGAGCTCGCCCGCGTTGTACGGATCGAACGCCGACTGGTTCAGGATGTTGCGCGCGACCCGGATCGCCTCGACCCACTCGCGCTTGTCCTCCGGCGTCGAGATGTAGTTGAAGCGCAGCGCCGGGTGCACCGTCGGGTCGGTCGACGTGATCTTGACCGTCCCCCGCGAGTTGGAGTACATCGGCCCGATGTGCACCTGATAGCCGTGCCCGCCGGCCGGCTGCGAGCCGTCGTAGCGGATCGCGAGCGGCAGGAAGTGGAACATCAGGTTCGGGTAGGCGACCTCGTCGTTCGAGCGGGCGAAGCCGCCGCCCTCGAAGTGGTTCGTGGCGCCGTCGCCACGCCGCGCGAGCCACTGCAGGTACACCTTCGGCCGGTTGCGATAGAGCATCGCCGGAGCCACCGACACGGGCAGCTTGCTGCCGTACTGGATGTACACCTCGAGGTGGTCCTGCAGGTTCTCGCCGACGCCGGGCAGGTCGTGGACGACGTTCACGCCGAGCGCCTCGAGCTCCTTCGCGTTGCCGACCCCCGAGAGCTGCAGCAGCTGGGGCGAGTTGATCGCGCCGCCGCAGACGATGATCTCCTTGGCATGCGCGCGCCGCGTCGGCCCGCGGCCGAGATCGAACGAGACGCCGGTCGCCCGGTTGCCCTCGAACACGATCCGGCGCACGAACGCGTTGGTCTTCACCGTCAGGTTCGGCCGGTCCATCACCGGGTGCAGGTAGGCCCGGGCCGCGCTCAGCCGGCGGCCGCGGTGGATGTTGCGATCGAACGGCGCGAAGCCCTCCTGGCGATAGCCGTTCACATCGCTCGTGAGCTGGTAGCCCGCCTGCTGCACCGCCTCGAAGAACGCCAGGAAGAGCGGGTTCGTGGCCGGGCCGCGCTCGAGCACGAGCGGCCCGTTGCCGCCGCGGTAGTCGTCCGCCCCGGCCAGGCAGGTCTCCATCTTCTTGAAGTACGGCAGGCAGTGGGCGTAGTCCCACGCCTCCATGCCCGGGTCAGCGCCCCAGCGCTCGTAGTCAAGCGCGTTGCCGCGCTGGAAGATCATGCCGTTGATGCTGCTCGACCCGCCGAGCACCTTCCCGCGGGCGTGATAGACCCGCCGGTCGTGCATGTTCGGCTCGGGCTCGGACTCGTACTTCCAGTCGTAGAACCGGCTGCCGATCGGGTAGGTCAGCGCCGCGGGCATGTGGATGAAGACGTCGAACTTGTAGTCGCTGCGGCCGGCCTCGAGCACCAGCACGCGCGTCGAGGGGTCGGCACTCAGCCGGTTTGCGAGCGCCGAGCCCGCCGAACCGCCGCCGATGATGATGTAGTCGTAGGGCGTTCGCGCCATGTCGCCTCCTGAGGTCGTCGTCGACGAGGAGCCAGGCGCGATTCTACGCCTCAGCCGTCGAGCATGGACTCGAGCCGCTCCGGTGGGTATTCGGCGTCGAGCTCGGCGGCGATCCGGGCGGCCACCTCGTCGGGCGCTCCGTCGGCCTCCTGCCACGGCCCGGCGTCCCACGCGTCGAGGTAGGCGTCGGATCCGGCCAGGCCCTGGCGCATCGCGGCCTCGTCGACGGCCTCCTGGAAGCGGTCGGGCAGGGCCACCTTGGCCGTCGTGCCGTCGGCGCCCCGCGCCGTCACCATCGTCGGGATCTCCCGCCAGCTCGTGATGCGGTACTCGGTCACGGCCGCGGATGATAGAGCCGGCCGCGATCCGGCGTGAATCCCTCCGCACCGGCGCCGATAACCGGCGGGTGAAGTTTGACTATGACCTGCTCGTGATCGGCTCCGGGCCCGGCGGCCAGAAGGCGGCCATCCAGGCTGCCAAGCTCGGCAAGCGCGTGGCCGTGATCGACCGCCGCGAGACGCTCGGCGGCGTGTGCACGAACACCGGCACGATCCCGTCCAAGACGCTGCGCGAGGCGGTCGTGTTCCTGACCGGTATGAGCCAGCGCGGCATCTACGGCCAGAGCTACCGGGTCAAGGACGACATCACGAGCGAGGACGTCTTCGCGCGCATCCAGCACGTCGTCCAGCGCGAGATCGACGTCGTGCGCAGCCAGCTCGGGCGAAACCGGGTGCAGGTGCTCTCGGGCCACGGCCGCTTCCTGGATCCGCACGCCGTCTCGGTCGCGAGCGTCTCGGGCGACGAGCGCCGGGTGACCGCCGCCAAGATCGTGATCGCCACCGGCACGCGGCCGGCGCGGCCCACCACCGTCGCCTTCGACGGACGCACGGTGCTCGACTCCGACGACATCGTCTCGCTCGACTGGCTGCCGAACTCGCTCGTCGTCGTCGGCGCCGGCGTGATCGGGATCGAGTACGCCTCGATGTTCGCCGCCCTCGGCACACGGGTGACGGTCGTCGAGCAGCGCCAGCGCCTGCTCGAGTTCTGCGACTTCCAGATCATCGAGGCGCTGCAGTACCACCTGCGCGACCTCGGCGTGATCTTCCGCTTCGACGAGACGGTGACCGCCGTCGACAAGCACCCCGGCGGCGCCGTGACGCACCTTGCGAGCGGCAAGCTCATCCCCGCCGACAGCGTCCTCTACTCGGCCGGGCGCCAGGGCGCCACCGACGCGCTCGATCTGACCGCCGCCGGCCTGGAGGCCGACCGGCGCGGGCGGATCGCCGTCAACGAGCGCTTCCGCACCGCCGTGCGCCACATCTACGCGGTCGGCGACGTGATCGGCTTCCCCAGCCTTGCGTCGACATCGATGGAGCAGGGCCGCCTGGCGGCCTGCGACGCCTTCGGCTTCTCGGCTCACGCGATGGACGCGAAGCTCCCGATCGGCATCTACACGATCCCCGAGATCAGCTTCGTCGGCCGCACCGAGGAGCAGCTCACCGAGGCGGCCGTGCCGTACGAGATCGGCGTCTCGCGCTACCGCGAGCTCGCCCGCGGCCAGATCCTGGGCGACACGTCGGGGCTCTTGAAGCTCCTGGTGTCGCCTATCGACCGCACCCTCCTGGGCGTACACGTCTTCGGGACAGGCGCGACCGAGCTCGTCCACATCGGCCAGCTCGTGATGGCGATGGGCGGCACGGTCGACGTGCTGCTCGACACCGTCTTCAACTACCCGACGCTGGCCGAGTCCTACAAGGTCGCCGCGCTCGACGCGAGCAACCGGCTCGCCGCAATCGCACGCATGGCGGCCTAGCACCCGTACACTCTGGGCATGGCCGACGACGAACCGCGGAGGGTCTCCAACGCCGCGCTCGCGTTCGACCTGCTCGTGCCGACGTTGATCGCCGTGGCGATTCTCGTGGTGCTCGTGATCGCCTTCATCAAGGCGAATCCGCGCTACTGAGCCATAGAGTTCGTGCGTGGCCGTCCTCGGCATCAACCACATCGCCTTCCGCACGCCCGATCCGACCCGCCTTCGGCTCTTCTACCTCGAGCTTCTGGACGCCGAGCCGCTGGCGGGCACGCACGGGCCGATCCGGGTCGGCGCGGTCACGCTCGCGTTCTTCCAGTCCACGGGCCGGCTGGCCGACGACCCCGACGAGATCGCCTTCGACGTGGACGCGGTCGGATTCGAGGAGACGCTCGCCCGGGCCCGGCAGATGGGGGCGGTGCAGCGCGAGCCGGTCGGCCCGAACGCCTGGCAGCGCTTCGTGCTGCTGCGCGACCCCGACGGACGCCGGATCGAGCTGACGCACGACGACCGCGGGGTGTACTGGCAGGAGGACTGAGGCGCCGCCGTTACATGGCTGCGACAGGCGGCTCCTAGCCTGGCCGATGCGCATGACCCGCAGGGGCGCGATCGCCGGGCTTGGCGCGGCGGTGCTCGGCGCCGGCGGCGCGGCCGCCGCAGGTGGACGGCTGTCGCTGCGGGCGTGGTACGACGACGTCACCGGCGCGTGCGGGCCGAGCGGGCCGTCGCCGCCCCGGCAGCAGGACACCCGGGTGATCCAGGGCACGCTGCGCTCGGACTACGTCCGCGAGCCGGTCGACTATGCAATCGGACTGCCGCCCGGGCATCAGGGCGCAGCTGCGGCCGTCTGCCTTCCCGGCCGCGGCAGCGACGCGCGCTGGGTGATGGACGCGCTGCACGCCGTCGACTTCGTCGCCGCGGCGGGGCTGCGCTACGCGGTGGCGGCGGTGGACGGCGGCGACTCCTACTGGCACCGGCGCCGCGACGGCGAGGATCGGATGCGCATGCTGCTCGAGGACTTCCTGCCGCTGCTCGCCGCCCGCTACGGCCTGCGGCCACACGGGCTGATCGGGTGGTCGATGGGCGGCTACGGCGCCCTGCTCGCAGCCGAGCGCGACCCCGGGCGCTTCGGCTGTGTGGCCGTGTCGAGCGCGGCCATCTGGCCGGCCTACGCCCAGCAGCACGCCGCGGTGCCCGACGCGTTCGACGGCCGGGCCGACTTCGCCCGGAACGACGTGTTCGCCGGAGCCGGCCGGCTCGCTCAGACCGCCGTCTCGATCAGCTGCGGCACCGGCGACCCGTTCATCGGGAACGACCGCGCGTTCGCCGCCCGGCTGGCGCGCCGGCCGGCCGGCGCGTTCGTCGCGGGCTGCCACGACGAGGACTTCTGGCGGCGGATGCTGCCCGCACAGGTGCGCTTCGTCGGCCGGCACCTCCGGGGCGAAGGATGATCGGGCCGGCTCGCGAAACAGGGAGCATGAGACGCTACAAGGTCGTCACCTCGCAGGACACCGTCTTCTGGGGCGGATCACTTCAGGCCGACGGATTCGAGCAGCGCCTGAACCAGGCCGCGCAGGAGGGTTGGGAGCTGGTCACCACGACGACGGTCGACTCGCAGGGCTTCATGGGCGAGCGCCACCAACTCTTCTTCGTCTTCGCCCAGGAGGCCGCAAGCTGACAAGCGGGGACTGTCCCCATGGGGACAGTCCCCAAACCGGCTACGGCCGGACGAGCGGCTTGTACTTGATGCGGTGCGGCTGGTCGGCCTCGGCACCGAGGCGCCGGTGGCGGTCGGCCTCGTACTCGTCGTAGGCGCCCTCGAACCACACCGCCTCGGAGTCGCCCTCGAAGGCGAGGATGTGCGTCGCCACGCGGTCGAGGAACCAGCGATCGTGGGTGATCACGACGGCGCAGCCGGCGAACGAGAGCAGCGCGTCCTCGAGCGCGCGCAGCGTGTCGACGTCGAGGTCGTTGGTCGGCTCGTCCAGCAGCAGCAGGTTGCCGCCGGAGCGCAGGAGCTTGGCCAGGTGCAGCCGGTTTCGCTCTCCGCCGGAGAGGTCGGAGACGCGCTTCTGCTGGTCGCCGCCCTTGAAGTTGAACGAGGCCACGTAGGCCCGTGAGGCGATCTCGCGCGTGCCGACCGTGATCCGCTCCTTGCCGCCGCTGATCTCCTTCCAGACAGTGTTCTGCGGGTCGAGGTCGGCGCGAGCCTGGTCGACGTAGGCCAGCTCCACGGTCGGGCCGATGCGCAGCACGCCGCCGTCGGCCTGTTCCTGGCCGGCGATCATGCGAAACAGGGTCGTCTTGCCGGCGCCGTTTGGCCCGATCACGCCGACGATGCCGCCGGCGGGCAGCGAGAAGTCGAGCCCGTCGATCAGCAGGCGGTCGCCGTAGCCCTTGCGCAGCCCCTCGGCCTCGACGACCACGTCGCCCAGGCGCGGCCCGGCCGGGATGTGGATCTCGACCGTATCGAGCTTCACCGCCGCGTCCTCGGCGAGGAGCTGCTCGTAGGCCGCCACGCGCGCCCTGCTCTTCGCGTGCCGCGCGCGCGGCGCCATCCGCACCCATTCGAGCTCGCGCTGCAGCGTGCGCCGGCGGGCCGACTCCTGCTTCTCCTCGACGGCGAGCCGCGCCTGCTTCTGCTCGAGCCACGATGAGTAGTTGCCCTGGAAGGGGATGCCGTGGCCGCGGTCGAGCTCGAGGATCCACCCGGCGACGTTGTCGAGGAAGTAGCGGTCGTGGGTGACGGCGAGCACGGTGCCCGCGTAGTCGTCCAGGAAGCGCTCGAGCCACGCCACCGACTCGGCGTCCAGGTGGTTCGTCGGCTCGTCGAGCAAGAGCAGGTCGGGCGACGACAGCAGCAGCCGGCACAGCGCGACGCGGCGCCGCTCACCTCCCGAGAGGTTCGTCACGGCGGCATCGGGCGGTGGCAGCCGCAGCGCATCCATGGCGATGTCGAGCACCCGGTCGAGGCTCCAGGCGTCGGTGCGCTCGATCCGGTCCTGCACCTCGCCCTGCTCCTCGAGCAGCGTCTGCATCTCGTCGTCGGACATCGGCTCGGCGAAGCGGGCGGAGATCTCGTTGTAGCGATCGAGCAGCGCGCGCTTCTCGGCGACGCCGTCCTCGACGTTTCCCCGCACGTCCTTGGCCGGGTCGAGCTCAGGCTCCTGCGGCAGGTAGCCGACGGTCGCGCCGGGCGCGATCCGGGCCTCGCCGTTGGACGGCTCGTCCAGGCCGGCCATGATTCGCAGGAGCGTCGACTTGCCGGCGCCGTTGGGGCCGAGCACACCGATCTTCGCGCCGGGCAGGAACGACAGCGAGATGTCGCGCAGCACCTGCCGGTCGGGGCCGAAGAACTTGTTGCACCGGTACATGGAGTAGACGTACGTCTGATTCATGCCGGGCAGGATAGGCGCGGGCGTGAATATCGGTGCCTGGCACCGGCTCTTCAGCCGCGGCGTGACGACCAGGCGAGACCGAGAAGGGCCGCGGCGCTGAAGCCGACGGCCCCTGACAGGATCCCCACCGCAACGCCGCCACCGAGGTCGTGGACACCAACGAGGCCCGGCCCGGCGATGAGGAACACCGGCGTCAGCACGATGAGGCGATCGCGGAGGTAGATGCGCGGCCCCGAGGCCCACCGCCAGAAGCAGACGGCCCCGACGATCGCCGCCGTTGCCACCTCGGCGCGGCCCGAAGTAACACGCGAGACGAGCCCGACATGGCCGACGACCACCAGCGCCAGCGACCAGATCGCAAGGAGCGCCCCGCCGCCGGCCACCATCAGGTCGCGGCGCACGAGGCGGCGGAGCTGGTCGGGGGGCAGCGTCATCGGCGTCGACGCCGCCCCCCGCACATCTCGCTCAATCGCCCTCAGCCGCAACCGTCAGGTCGGCCCGGTGCTCTGAAAGCACCGTCCCGTGGTGCTGCTGCCGGCCGAAGTAGAGCACAAGCCCGACGATGACCACGGCTGCGATGCCTGTGATCGGCCCGTAGTGCTGATACCACTTGGTGCCGTAGAACTCCTCGCGGGGCCATGCCAGGTTGACCGCCATCGACAGCCCGTAGACGACCGCGAGAACGTTGGTGAGCACGCCGAACCGCCCGAGGCTGAAAAGGCCGTCGTTGGCATCCGGCAGGTTGGCGGGCCATCCGGCCAGCCGCCGCTGGAGCAGCGGGATCGTCACGCCCGCGTACGCCAGGTACATGAACACGATCCCGAGGGCGATGATGACCTCGAACGCGTACTGGTTGTAGATGTTGAACGCCAGGATGATCAGCGAGATCACACCGACGAGCACGGCCGGGAAGACCGGCACCCGGCGCGTCCCCGACACGTGCGCGAGGCGGGTTCCCCCGGGGAGGTTGTCGTCGCGTCCCATCGCGAAAAGGATCCGCACCGACATCGCGTGGATCGCGAGACAGCAGACGAAGATCGCCACTGCGACGTCGACGAGGAAGACCTTGCCCCACGTCGACCCGAGCACATCGGTCGTGATGCTCGTCAGCCCGTTGGCTCCGGTGATGCCCGCGAAGCCCTTGCTGCTGACGGCCATCGTGCCGAAGAGGATGAGGAGGAAGCCCATCGTTCCCGAGGTGGCGAGAGCCTGGAGGACCGCCCTGGGCGCCTTGCGACGCGGGTCGGACGTCTCCTCGGCCAGCGATCCGGCGCTGTCGAACCCGTACATCACATAGAGCGGCATGATCGCGCCGATGAGCAGCGCGCCAAAGTAGCCCCAGGCGTGACCGGCGCCTGTGCCGGCGGTCGTCGTGAGCACCTTCTGCGGCCCGCGGTTGGCATGGATGAGGAAGAGGATGATCAGGCCGGAGGCGCCGACGAGCTCGGCGATCACGCCGATGTTGTTGATCCGGGCGAGCAGCCGCACGCCGGCGGCGTTGATGATCGTGGTCAGCACCACCATGACCATCGCCAGGACGATCGCGTTCTCCGCGAAGTCCTTGCTGTAGGCGTTGCCGGAGTTGGCGGCCGATCCGATGACCTGGAAGTGGGTCGAGATCTGCGGCAGGATGACCTGCCATGCCAGGGCCACGGCGGGCACCGTCACGATCTGTGCACACAGGTACATCCACCCGGTGTTCCACGACCAGGCCTTCGAGGCAACCTGCTTGGACCACTGGTAGACCGATCCCGCCAGCGGATAGTGAGCCGAGAGCTCGGCGAACTGGAGGGCGACCATGAACTGGCCGAACATGACGAACAGCCAGGCCCAGGCGAACGCGGGCCCTGCGAAGGCGAAGCCGAGGAACGATGTCTGGAACATGCCGGTCAGAATCGAGATGTAGCTGTAACCGGCTGCGAACGACGAGAAGCTCCCGAGCGTGCGGTGCAGCTCCTGCCGGTACCCGAACTGCGCCAGATGGTGGCTGTCCGAGTGGGTGCCTTCTTGCATGCCCCTCCCCTCCTCTACGGAGACGGTTGTGGTCTAGACCAGCGAAATCTTCCCCGAGATGGGCGGGGAAGTCAACACGCTCGGCGTGGCTTGCATCCACGCCGTCCTGCCAGCCTGGCTACTCCACCGGGATCTCCGAGTTGATCATGGCCAGGTCGATGCCCTCGCGCCGGCGCACGATCCGGCTGATCACGTAGATGGCGATCGCGATCAGGTAGAGCACGCCCATGTACTTGAGCGAGTTCGCGTGGTTGATCCCGTAGGCGTCGGTCGAGAACCACTTGTACCCGCAGAACACCAGGAACCCGCCGAAGATGACGCCCGAGATGGTCACGAGCGGGATCCCGGCGATCTCGTACTTGGCGATCGGCGAGGCCTTGTAGATGTCGCGGCGCCGCCACGGCAGGACGATCGCCGAGAGCGTCGTGCCGAAGTAGGTGATCGCGATGACGACGGTGGCATCGAGCGTGTAGCCGTAGAAGTTCGTGTTGTACGCGTACAGGTAGCTGATCGGGATCGAGGGCACGAGCATCAGCATGAGCGCCGCGACCGGGACGTGGGTGCGGTCGTCGACCTTGGCCGCCCACTCGGGCAGGATCCGGTCGAATGCGGCTGCGAAGATCACCCGCGTGGACGACAGGAACACGCTCCCGGCCCAGCCGAAGAACCACAGCGAGAGCAGAAGCAGCAGCACGATCTGCAAGAACCCGTTGTGGATGAACATCGCCGCCAGCATCCCCGGGTACGGGAACCAGTACGTGGGGGCCTTGGTGACGGTGACCCAGTACTCGCCGCTCAGGGTGCCGTAGAACGTGTAGCCCATCGCGTGGGCCATCGCCGCGAACGTGACCACGACCACGACGGTGGTGAACACGAGCGCCCCGCCCATCGCGTAGATGTTCTTGCGGAAGTCCGACGCGCCCCGCACCTCTCCGTAGAGGGTCGCGCCCCAGTTCGGCCACAGGTTGTAGAAGAGCATGAACGGGACGAGCAGCAGCGTCGCCCGCAGCGGGAACGCGCCAAAGCCCGTATGGCTGATCCCGGCCGAGTGGGCCGCGGCGACCGTCTTGGCATACGCGTTGGAGTCGTGCGAGCCGTAGATGTCGGTCTGGCGGTTGAAGGCCGTCGCGAAGCTCGTCTTCGAGTGGAACAGGAACAGCCCGAGCATGATCAGGAGGCCGAGCACGGCGCCGTAGAAGCAGAGCTTCTGGAACCGCGCGTAGTTGCGCATGCCGATCGAGACCACGACCGTGGCGATCGCCGCCGTCGCGAGCGACGCGACGAAGATGCCGGTGCCGTGGATCGGGTTCCACCAGGCCGCGTGGAACGTGCTCGTGCCGTTCTCGCCGAGGATGTTCAGGATCGGCTGGATCACCTCGAGGATGAGGATGTTGGCGTAGATCGGCACCCAGTGCCAGAGGATGAACCACCAGCCGGTGGCGGCCAGGACGAAGCCGACGCCGCCGCCGAACACGCGCGACTGCCACACGTAGTCGCCGCCGGCGCGGGGCATGACCGCGATCAGCGAGGCGTAGGTGATGACCTCGAAGATGATGAAGAGGCCCGAGAGGATGATCGCGGCGATCAGGCCGCCGGTCGGGAAGACGGCGATGCCGGTGAACGCGTAGCCGAAGCCGAGCGCCATCAGGTTGATGGCGAAGGCCGAGTAGATGAAGGCGTCGAAGACCGACCACCCCTTCACGAGGCCTGTCGCCTTGCGCACGAACATGGTGCGTTCGACGGGAGTGTCTGCTGCAGCCATCCCCTCTCCTTTCAGCCGCTTGTGAGCACGAAGTTCTTCACCTTCTTGCCGTCGAGCTCGATCAGGGCACCCAGCAGGTCACCCTGCTCGTACGCGCTGCCCGGGTTGATGCACAGCGTCTGGCCGATGCGGGTGTGGCCGCGGGCCTCGTGGATGTGGCCGTGCAGCGAGAGCACCGGCCGTGTCTCCTCGATCGCCGTGCGCACCGCCGTCGAGCCGACCGGCTCGGGGGCGTGGCCGCCGTGCTTGGGCTTCAGGTTCTCGTCAAGGCCGGGAGCCTCGTCGAGGCCCGAGCCGTACGGCGGGCAGTGCAGGTTCAGGATCACCCGCTCGTGCGGGGCGGTGAGCTGGGACGTGACCGAGCGGATCCGCTCGAGCAGCACGTCCTCCGGCTCCTCGCGGTAGGTGTGCCACGGCGTCGGGTTCGCCCATCCGGTCGACGCCATCTGGAAGTCGCCGATCTCGACCACGCGCCCCTCGGCGAGCTCGACCCGGGTCGCGGCGGCCAGGATCGCGTCCACCTCGAACTGATCGTCGTTGCCAGGGCACACGAACATGCGCTGGGGCTGGCCGGCCAGCTTCTCGGCCGCCATCTGCATCCACCGCTCGACGGTGCCGAGCATGTGGCTGTGGAAGAGCGCGTCGAGCCGCTCGGAGTCGGCCTCGAGCTCGGTGAGCTCGTCGGGCGTCGTGCGGAACGGGTAGTAGCCGCGCCGGATGACGTCGGCTTCGAACGCGGCCACCTCATCCTCGCCCTGCAGGTCGCGGCGCTGCTCCTGGAGCGTGCCGTGCCACGCCTCGCCGCCGTCGTGGACGACCGGGACGAGCGCCTTGCCGGTCATGTCACCACCGAGGATCATCACGTCGGCCTTGTAGTGCGTGCCGGAGTTCAGAAACTTGCGCCAGCACGTCTCCGAGCCGTGGATGTCCGTCGCGAAGAAGACTCGCACTGCGCTGCATTCTGGTCCGGGCGAAGGACGGAAGTCAAACCGGGGAAAACACCCATCCTCGAACCGGGCACCGTCCCCACGGGACAGTCCCCATCGCCGGCGGCAGCATGCGGCCGTATAGTCGCCCGATGCCGCCCGACTCGCGCTTCGACATCCTGTTCGAGCCGGTGCAGATCGGCCCAAAGACGCTGCGAAACCGCTTCTACCAGGTGCCGCACTGCACCGGCTTTGGCGTCGAGAAGCCGTGGTCGCAGGCCGCGCACCGGGCGATCAAGGCCGAGGGCGGCTGGGCGGCGGTCTGCACCGAGTACTGCACCGTCTCGGCCGACGCCGACGAGACGCCCTACATCTCGGCCCGCATGTGGGACGACCACGACCTGCGCCACCTGGCGCTCACCTGCGATGCGGCCCACGCCCACGGCGCGCTGGCCGGGATCGAGCTCTCGCACTCGGGCGCCCACGGCGAGAACGGCGAGACGCGCCAGCCGCCGCCGGCCCCGTCGCAGATCCCGAGCGACTTCTCGGGCATCACGCCGAAGCGGATGGAGCAGGTCGACATCGACCGCATCATCTCGGACTGGGTCGCCGCCGCCGTGCGCTCGCGCGATGCCGGCTTCGACATCGTCTACGTCTACGGCGGCCACTCCTACCTGCTCGGCCAGATGCTCTCGCCGTTCTACAACCAGCGCACCGACGCCTACGGCGGGTCGCTTGAGAACCGCGCCCGGATGTGGATCGAGACGCTGGCCGCGGTGCGCGAGGCGGTCGGCTCGGACTGCGCGATCGCCTGCCGGATGGCCGTGTCGGCCGGGGGCGGCGCGAGCGTGCCGGTCGAGGAGGGGCTCGACTTCGTGCGCATGGCCGATCACCTGGTCGACCTGTGGGACGTGCATCTCGGCTCGATCCTCGAGTGGTCGCTCGACTCCGGCGCGTCGCGGTTCTTCGAGGAGGGCTGGCAGCTCGAGTGGACCGGGCGCATGCGCGAGGCGACGCGCAAGCCCATCGTCGGTGTCGGCCGGCTGACGACGCCCGAACGGATGGTGCAGATCATCGAGTCGGGCGTCTGGGATCTGATCGGCGCCGCCCGCCCGAACATCGCCGACCCGTTCATCCCCGAGAAGATCCGCACCGGCCGCATCGGCGACATCCGCGCCTGCATCGGCTGCAACATGTGCATCTCCAAGGGCGACGTGCGCCGCCACATCGGCTGCACCCAGAACGCGACCGCCGGCGAGGAGCACCGCCGCGGCTGGCACCCGGAGCGGTTCGACCGGGCGCAAAACGCCGACCGCGAGGTGCTCGTCGTCGGCGCCGGCCCCGCCGGGATGGAGTGCGCGATCGTGCTCGGGCGCCGGGGGATGCGGCGCGTCCGCCTGGTCGACGCGGCCGGCGAGCCGGGCGGGATCACGCGCTGGATCCCGCGCCTGCCCGGCCTCGGCGAGTGGGACCGCCTGCGCACGTGGCGGCTGGGTCAGCTCGCGCAGCTCGAAAACGTGCAGATCGAGACGGGCGTGCGGCTCGACGCGGCCGGCGTGCGGGCGGCGGGCGCCGATCTGGTTGTCATCGCCACCGGAGCGGCCTGGGCGCCCGACGGCCGAAACGGCATCACCCGCGGGCCGATCCCGGGCGCCGATGCCGCGCTCCCGCACGTGCTCACACCCGAGCAGGTGATGCTCGAGGGCAAGCGCCCGCCGGGATCGCGCGTCGTCGTGCTCGACTGCGACGGCTACTTCATGGGGGCGGGCATGGCCGAGCTGATGCGCGCCCACGGCCACGAGGTCGAGCTCGTGACGTCGTGCGAGAAGGTCGCCCCCAGATGCGACGAGACGCTCGAAGGGCCGCTCCTGCGGCGGCGCCTGCACGACCTCGGCATCGGCATGCGCGCCGAGACGTGGCTGACCCGGATCGAGCCGGGCGGGGTGGCGTGCGAGACCGAGCTCGGCGACACGTTCGAGCTCGAGGCCGATGCCGTCGTGCTCGCCACGCAGCGCGTCTCCGACGAGGCGCTCTACCTCGAGCTGGCCGCCGACCCGGGCGCCGGCGACGAGCGCGTGCTGCGGATCGGCGACTGCGTCGCTCCCCGGCTGATCGCCGACGCCATCTTCGACGGCCACCGGCTCGGCCGTGAGATCGACTCGCCCGACCCGGCGGTGCCGCTGCCGCACCTGCGCGAGCGGCCGGGCTTCGAGCCCGACCTGGCGACGGTGCGATAGTTCGGCCGGTGTCCTCCGAGCATCCCGCCGTCACCTACTCCTCGTACCTGCACATCGACGAGCTGCTCGCCTGCCAGGAGCCGCTCTCCGACGGTCCCGAGCACGACGAGCTGCTCTTCATCGTCATCCATCAGGTCTACGAGCTCTGGTTCAAGGTGCTCCTGCACGAGCTCGCCCGGCTGCAGGACCGGCTCGAGATCGGCGACCGCGGCTCGGCGCTTCAGGCGATGAAGCGGATCCTGACGATCCTGAAGACGATCGTCGCCCAGATCGACGTGCTCGAGACGATGACCCCGCTCGGGTTCTCGAGCTTCCGCGGCCGCCTGGAGCGCGCGAGCGGCTTCCAGTCGGCCCAGTTCCGCGAGCTCGAGGCGGTGCTCGGCGGGCGCGACCGGCGTGTGCTCGACCACCACCCGCCCGGGCCGGCGCGCGACCGGATCGAGGCGGCGATGTCGCGCCGGAACCTGTGGGACTCGTTCCTGATCCACCTCGACAAGCTCGGCCACTGGATCCCGGCCGAGGTGCTCGAGCGCGATCCGGCGGGGCCTGTCGAGCCATCGCCGGGCGTGCAGGATGTGCTGGTCGAGATGTACCAGTCCGACCCCGCGAGCGCCCAGGTGAGCGAGCGGATGATCGACATCGACGAGGGCATCCAGGAGTGGCGCTACCGGCACGTGAAGATGGTGGAGCGCACGATCGGGGCCAAGCCCGGCACCGGCGGCAGCTCGGGTGTGGGCTACCTCGAGACCACGATCGGCCGCCAGGCGTTCCCCGACCTGTGGGCGATCAGATCGCGGCTCTGAGCCTCGAGGACTGCCGGGCGCGATGGGGGCTCACGCTGGGCGAGCCCTACCCGCCCGGCGCAGCCGGAGTTGCCGTGCGGGCGACGCGCGCCGACGGCACGCCGGCCGTCCTCAAGCTGATCGATCCCCACCGCGAGGCCGAGCACGAGGCCGACGCGCTCGCGCTCTGGGACGGCCACGGGGCGGTGCGGCTGCTCGACCGAAGCGACGACGGCCTCGCCATCCTGATGGAGCGGTGCGAGCCGGGCACGCCGCTCGCGGCCGCCGGAGCCGACGTCGCCCTCGATGTGCTGATCGGCCTTCTCCCGCGCCTCTGGGTGTCCGCCGGCCCGCCGATCCACACGCTCGCCGACGAGGCGGCATGGTGGATGAGCTACCTGCCGGGCGAGTGGGAGGCCGCCGGCCGCCCGTTCGAGCGCCGCCTGCTCGACGCGGCGATCGACGCCCTCCAGGCGCTCGCGCCGAGCCAGGGAGAGCATGTGCTGCTCCACCAGGATCTGCACGGCGACAACGTGCTCGCGGCCCAGCGCGAGCCGTGGCTTGCGATCGACCCCAAGCCGCTCGCCGGCGAGCGCGAGTTCGCCGTCGCCCCGATCGTGCGCTCGAGCGAGCTCGGCCACGGCCGCCGGGCCGTGCTGCACCGGCTCGATCGGCTGACGGCCGACCTGGGGCTCGACCGCGATCGGGCCTGCGGCTGGACGATCGGCCAGACCATCGCGTGGGCGATCGGCGGGCCGCAGGAGCACCTGGACGTGGTGCGGTGGCTGCTCGACCCGTGATCCGGCCGCCGGCGCCCGCCGAGCTCGCGCTCCTCGTCGAGATCGAGCGCCGGGCCGGACGCGTGTTCGCCGACCACGGCCTGCCCGAGATCGCAGATGACGGTCCCGGCACGGTCGGAGAGCTCGAGGCCTATCGCGCGGCGGGACGCGCCTGGGTGGCCGTCGACGAGCGCGACGTGTCGATCGCCTACATCCTCACGGTCGAGGTGGACGCCGCGCTGCACATCGAGCAGGTGAGCGTCGACCCGGCGCATGCCGGCCGGGGCATCGGCGCAGAGCTGATCGAGCACGTGTGCGACCTCGCCCGGGCCGACGGCCGCGCCTCGGTGACGCTGACGACGTTCCGCGACATCCCCTGGAACGCGCCCTACTACGCGCGGCTCGGGTTCCGCGAACTCGCGGAGGACGAGTGGGGGCCGCAGCTGCGCGCGCTGGTCGCGCACGAGCGCGTGGCGATCCCCGGCGACGCGGCCAGGGTGACGATGATCCGCTCTCTCAGCTGATGGGGACTGTCCCCATGGGGACAGTCCCCGGTTCTCAGGCGTCAGCCACCCTCCGTACAAAGGAGGCCGCAGGCCCGGCGAGCGACGCGCCGTTCGCGGCGCCGTCGCGCGGGCCACCGGGCACCCGGAACGAGTGGTCGCCGCCGGCGACCTCGACGTACTCGCGCGCGCGGGCCGAGGCGGGCGATCACGGCCGCGAGCAGGTCGGGCCGGGCGAAGGTGTCGCGGGATCCCTGCAGGAAGAGCATCGGCGCCGCGACGGCGTCGAGGTGGGCGTCGCGGATCCTGTCGGGCCGGCCGGGCGGGTGCAGCGGGTATCCGAGGAAGACGAGCCCGGCGGCCGGCATGCCCTCGGCGGCGGCCATCGACGCGATCCGGCCGCCCATCGACTTGCCGCCGGCGAACACCGGCCGCCCGCGGGCGCCCGCGACGCCCTCGGCAAACGCCGCGTTCCAGGCCTCGACGAGCACGGGCGCACGGTCGGGCGCCTTGCGCCCGGCCTGCATGTAGGGGAACTCGAACCGCAGCGTCGCAACGCCCAGACGGCCGATCGCCTCGGCGAAGCCGGCCATGAAGGGCGTGCGCATCCCCGAGCCCGCACCGTGGCCGAGTACGAGCACAGTATCGGCGTCGGGTGGGTCGATCCACATGCGCGGATCGTAGGGCGCGGCTGTTCGGCCGAGGTGCTGTGGGGACGGTCCCCACGGGGGACAGTCCCCGGTTCTCAGTCGGCGCCGGGGCAACCCTGTTCGGATGACCGGGGGTGGGGACTGTCACCCGTGGGGACGGTCCCCGGTTCGCGGGTCGTGCGGTTAGCAGAACCCCTCGCGGTAGTCGCCCGTGCGGCGGCTGAGCAGGCCGTCGGCCGTGACCTCGTAGAAGCCCATCTCGCCGAGCGGCGGGGAGTACACGTGCAGCGAGGTGGCCAGGCTCCCCCCGGTCTGGGACACGTCGTGGATGTGCGTCGCCCCGAACGAGAAGCTCGCGCCGGTCGGGTGGATCGCCGTCGGCGGCGGGGGACCGCCGACCGCCGGCCGCCGCTCGAGCAGCGCGCCGCCGACGACCGCGACCGCGCCGCGACTGCCGTCGTGGTCGTGGAAGCCGGTGTCCTGCCGCTGCGACCAGCAGATCAGCCACACCTCGGGGTGCGCGTCCAGGTGCAGGCGCACGTACAGGCGCTCGACCGGCGAGTGGCGGACGTGCCGGCGCCACAGATCGGGCCGGGTGGCCAGCTCGCACGTGAGCTCCTCAAGCTCGGCCCGGGTCGACTCGCGGCCCGGGTCGTGCTCGGCCGGCCACTCGTCGAGCGCGGTGGCCGTCACGCCACCTCCTTCACGGTCACATCGATCCGTTGCACGGCGTTCACGGCGTAGCCGCCCCGGTTCCAGGTCGGCTCGTCGGGCTGGACGGCGCCGCTCGCGTCACGCGCACGCACGGCGATCGTGTGCGCTCCCGCGACAGCCTCCCATTCGTGCTCCCAGAACGTGCGGCCGTAGCGGCCGGTGCGCCCGACGATCGTCGCCTTCGTCCATGGTCCGGCGTCGACGCGCACCTCGACGCGCGTGATCACACCGCCGCCGCTCCAGGCGATCCCGCGGACGCGGGCGCCGGTGGGATCGGTGACGAGCGAGTGCACCGGCATCCGCTCCATGCGCGTCCCGGGGCCCGTGTCGTCGGCCGTGGCAAACCGGTAGTCGATCGCCTGGAAGGGGCCGGCGAACTCGTCGACCGACACGTGGATGCGCTCGAGCCACTTGACCGAGTCGGTCGCATACCAGCCGGGCGCGATCACCCGCACCGGCCCGCCGTGCTCCGGCGGGATCGGGCGGCCGTTCATCTCGTAGGCCAGGATCGTGTCGGGGTCGAGCGCCTTTCGCAGCGGCAGCGAGCGCGCGTAGGCATGGCTGCGAGGGCTGCCTTCGAACGGACCCCGGTCGGCGCCGGAGAGCACGACCTCGGCGGCGCGAGGGTCGACTCCGGAGCGCTCGAGCAACCATCGAAGCGGTGTGCCCGTCCAGCGCGCCTCCGATACGGCGCCCACCTCCCACTGCAGCCCTGGGGTGGCCGGCCGAAGCTCGGCGCGGCGGTGACCGGCGCACTCGAGCATGACGGCCAGCGAGCGCGAGGGCAGCGCGGCCAGGTCGGCGAGCGTGAAGATCGCCGGCGTCAACACTGCGCCCGCGATCCGCAGCCGCCACTCGGCCGGGTCGATCGCCGGGACGGGAAAGTGCTCGCGCCGGAAGTGGGCGGCGGTCGGCATGTGGCGCTCGCCGAGCGCGGCCGGCGTCGCCGGCGTGTTGTGGATCTGTGGCGCGCTCGGTTGCGGCAGCGCGGATGCGCTCGTACGCTCGGGGTGGGGTTCCACGGCCATTTCCCTATAAAATCGATCTCTACACTAGGCAATATAGGTGCGGTGTGTGAACCCGTCAACCTCCAACCGTCTCCTCAGACGGTCTCGCGGGCGTGTCCGCCGAGGTAGAGCTGGGCCATGCGCGGGTCGGCGAGCAGCTCCGGGCCGGTCGCCGCGATGGCGACCGCCCCCGCATCCATGACGGCGCCGTGCTGGGCGATCCCCAGGCCGGCGCGCGCGTTCTGCTCGACCAGGAGGATCGTGTGGCCCTCGTCGCGGTTCAGGCTCGTGATCGTCTCGAACACGAGCCGCCGGGCCTTGGGATCGAGGCCCATCGACGGCTCGTCCATCAGGATCAGGCGCGGCTCGAGCATCAGCGCCCGCGCGATCTCGACGATCTTCTGCTGCCCTCCCGACAGCGAGCCGGCCCTGTCGCGGCGGCGATCCGGCCACGATCGGGAACCGCTCGGCGACCGCCTCGCCCCGCCGCCGCACCTCGGCCGCGTCGCGGACGATGTGCGCCCCCATGAGCAGGTTCTCCCACACGCTCATCCCCGGGAAGAGCCCGCGCTCCTGGGGGACGTGCACGACGCCGCGGCGCAGGACGGCGCCCGGCGACATGCCGCCGATGTCCGCCCCGTCGAGCACGATCCGGCCCGCGCGCGGTCGCAGCAGCCCCGACACGGTGCGCAGCACGGTCGACTTGCCGGCGCCGTTGGGCCCGACGAGGCAGGTGATCGTGCCGACCTCGAGCTCGAGGTCGACGCCGCGCAGGATGTCGGCGGCGCCGTAGCCGGCGCGCACGTCGCGGAGCTCGAGCACGCTCATGTGCCGAGGTACGCGTCGAGGACGATCGGGTCGTTCTGCACCGCCGCCGGCGGCCCCTCGGCGATCTTCGACCCGTGGTCGAGCACGATCACCGGATCGCACAGCCGCATCACCGTCGGCATGGCGTGCTCGACGATCAGAAGCGTCAGCCCCCGCGCGTGCAGCTCGCGGATGTGCCGCTCCATCGTCTCGACCATGACGGGGTTCACGCCCGAGGTCGGCTCGTCGAGCAGCACGAGCCGCGGCTTGCCCATCAGCACCGAGGCGAACTCGAGCAGCTTGCGCTGGCCGAACGAGAGCTGGTCGGCGCGGGTGTCGCGCAGGCCGGCGAGCCCGAACTCCTCGAGCAGCTCGGTCGCCCGCTCTCGGTGCGCCCTGGGGGCCGCGTTCTGGAACAGGCTGCGCCGCGGCAGCTGGATCGACGCGATCAGGTTCTCGACCAGGGTCAGCGAGCCGAACACACGGGCCTGCTGGAACGTGCGGGTGAGCCCGCGCCGGCACAGGGTGGTCGGGTCGGGACGGCGGACGCGCCGCCCTGCGAACGTGACCGAGCCGGCGTCGGCCTTCATGTAGCCGGTGATCAGGTTGAAGAGGGTCGTCTTGCCCGAGCCGTTCGGCCCGATCAGCGCCGTCACCGTGCCCTCCATGACGCTGAGCGAGCAGCCGTCGACCGCCGCGACCCCGCCGAAGCGCTTGGTCAGGCCGTCCACCTCGAGCACGGCGCTCACCGGGCCGCCTCCGGCATCTCGGCGCGCGGCTCGCCGGTCGAGTGGGCGCCGTTCGACGAGCGGCGTGCGGCGACGACGTCTCGCAGCGACGGCAGGATGCCGCGCGGGAGCACGAGCATCACGCCGAGGAAGATGGCCGCGTAGGCGACCAGGTAGAGCTCGCTCGCACCCTCGCTGAACGCCAGGTACTGCTGGGCCGGGACGAGGATCAGCGCGCCGAGCGTCGGGCCCCAGATCGTTCCCCGGCCGCCGAGGAAGGCCATCAGCACCGCGCCCATCGTGACCAGCGGATCGACGGCGAACTGCGGATAGATGAAGCCGATGTAGTACGCCCAGATGCCGCCGGCCATGGCGGTCAGCCCGGCGCTCATCGCGAAGGCGACCAGCTTCGCGTAGGTGACGTGGATGCCGAGCCCGCGGGCGCGGTCCTCGTCGTCGCGGATCGTGAAGAGCATCAGGCCGAGCTTGCCCGTCGCCACGTACCACGAGAGCAGCACGGCCACGGCGTACACGGCCACCATCGCCAGGTAGAACGGGCGCTCGAAGGTCGACACCGGGAACGGCGGCAGCGCCATCGACGAGGCCCTGGGCGCCGTTCGTGTACGAGTGCAGGTTGAACGCGAGCTGCTGGACGATGAAGAGCATCGAGATGGTGACGATCGCGAACGTCGCGGCCCGCACGCGCACGGCCACCCATGCGATCGGCAGCGCCGCGATCGCCACCCCGAGGCCCACGGCCGGCAGCACGCAGAACGGCCGGTAGCCGCCGCCGATCGACGATGTGCTGGAACAGGATCCCCTCGCCGTAGGCGCCCATGCCGAAGAACGCCGCGTGCCCGAGCGACAGGTACCCCGAGAACCCGCCGAGCAGGTTCCAGGCCGTCGCGAGCGCGGCGTACATCACCGTGAAGATCGCAATGTTCACCACCCACGGCTCGGTGAAGACGAAGGGGAACGCGACCAGCAGGGCGGTGAAGCCGAGCCCGCGGGCAAGGCCGAGGGCGGTCAGCGTCCTCACAGCCGGCCGCGCTCCGTCGTCCCGAGCAGGCCCTGGGGCCGGATCACGAGCACCGCGATCAGGATCACGAAGAACACCATCGACGACCAGGTGGGCGAGATCGTCGCCGCGAGCACCGCCTCGGAGACGCCCATCACGAGCGCGGCGATGACCGCGCCGGTCAGGCTGCCGAGGCCGCCGAGCACGATGATCGTGAGCAGGCGCGAGATCAGGTCGTAGTGGCTGCCCGGGTTGAACGGCTCGACCATCCCGAACACCGCGCCGGCGGCCGTCGCGGTGGCGACGCGACAGGCCGAACCCGTACGCCGACACCCGCTCGGCGTCGACGCCGAGCAGCCGTGCCGACGTCGGGTTCTGCACCGTCGCCCGGATCGCCCGGCCGAAGCGCGTCCGCTGCAGGATCAGATACAGCATCGCCAGGATCAGGCACGACACCCCGAACGCCGCCAGGCGCACGACTCGGCGATCCGGTACCCGGCGACCGTGAACGTGTTGTTCACGTAGCTCGGGAGCGTCGCCCGGTAGGTGGTCGTGTAGATGACCGACAGGACGCCCTCGAAGCCGAGCGCGATCGCCCACGTCACGAGCAGCGACAGCTCCTCGCGCTCGTCCGTGCGCAGGGGCCGGATGAACACGAGCTGCAGCACGACCCCGACGGCGAACGCCGCCGGGGTCATGAGGACGATCGACACGAACGGGTCGATGTGGAAGTCGGTGAAAAGCGTGTAGCTGGCGTACGCCCCGGCGACGATCATCGCCCCCTGGGCGACGTTGATCACCCGCATGACGCCGAACGCGAGGGTGAGGCCGCTCGCCATCAGGGCGTAGACGCCGCCCGTCAAGAGGCCGAGGATGACCGCCTGGATGACGAGGTGCAACCGACTCCCTCCCCGCGGGCGGCTATCCGCCCCACGGAGGCTTGGGGACCACCGGAGCGTGCAGCGCCTGTGCGGGCGGATAGACCGGCAGGAGCTGGCCGCCGATCCACTCCGTCAGCATCGTCGAGCCCGACGGGCTGCCGTACTTGTTCCAGCTCAGGTTTCCCTCCACCGTGGGCCACACGCCCGAGTGCAGCGTGTTGATGATCGTTGCATTGTCGATCTTGCCCGTCTTCTTCGCCACCTCGGCGACGACCTCGCCGACGGCGTAGGCCTCGGCCGAGCCGGAGTCGATGTTCGCCGCGGTGCCGCCGTACTTGGCGAGGTAGGCCTTGATGAACGCCTGGTTGCCCGGCGCCCGCGAGTCGGGGAACCAGTCGCCGCAGCTGAAGATGCCGTTCACGTTCCTGGCACCGACCTTGCTCGGGAACTCCACCGGCGAGTTGGCGCCGTTGGCCTGGAACAGGTACTTGGGGCTGAAGCCGAGCTGCACCATCGCGTTCACCATCGAGTACGCGTCGTCGGACTGCGTGCCGGCGAACACCATGTCCGGCTTGGCCGCGGCCATCTTCTCGACCACCGGCGTCAGGTCGGACATCTCGGGCGGGTAGACCTCCTTGAACACGGTCCTGATCCCGGCCGCTTCGAACAGGTGCCGGGCGCGCTCGGCGATCGGCTCGGCGAACGGGTCGTCGAGCTCCGGATAGGCGGCGGTCTTCGGCCGCTCGCTGGCGGGCAGCGAGAGGATGTACTTGACGAACGGGTCGCCGCAGCCGACGACCGGCGCGGGCTGCACGAAGAACACGTTTCCGAGCTTCTCCTGGAACACGAGGGGGCCGCCGCCCGAGGGCTCGGGGAAGGCGTAGTGGTAGCGGTCGGCGATGCGCGCCGCGGGGGCGGTCAGCAGCGTCGAGAACGGCCCGAACACGAGGTTCGACGTGGTCGCGGGTGATCAGCGTCTGGTAGTTCGTGACCACCTGGTTGGGGCTCGAGGCGTCGTCGACGATCTTGAGCTCGACCTTGCGCCCGAGGATGCCGCCCTGCTTGTTCACCTGGCTCGCCCACAGCTTGTATCCGAGCTCGGCGGCGTGGCCGGGGTCGGAGAAGTCGCCCGAGAACGAGAGCGAGATGCCGACCACGAGCGGCGCCGTGGAGCCGCTCGAACTCGATCCGCCCGAGCCGCCACCGCACGCCGCGGTGATCGCGAGGGCGGCGACGGCGAACGCCAGTGACACCTTCTGGGATGCGATCCTCACGACGACTCCTCTCCCCTCGGGGAGGCGGCCCGCACCGGCGCGGAGCCGCCTGCAACTCGTTCTGCAATCGGTTGCATGAACCTACTCCTCAGCCTGCCGCATGTCAACGCCGTCGGCATGGCTAGGCCGCCACGCCGCCGGGCGGTGCGGTGCCCAGACCGTCGTCGACGGGAGCATCGTCGACCGCCATCTCGAGGCCGGCGCGAGCGGCCTCGACCTCGACCAGAGCCGCGAAGTCGACGCCGGTGTGCCCCGCGTCGATCGCCTCCTGCACCAGGCCGCGCACGAGCTGCATCGTCGGCAGCGGGACGCCCATCTCCTCGCCGGCGTCGAGGCCGAGGTCGAAGTCCTTGCGCAGCAGCTCGAGGGTGAAGGTGGGCGTGTACTCGCGGTTCACGTAGGCGGGGGTCTTGTAGCGCGTGAACGTCGAGCCCATCACGCTCGCATTGAGGAACTCGAAGAACTCCCGCCGCGGCACGCCGCCGCGCTCGGCCAGCACGGCGATCTCGGCCAGCGACTCGGCGACCACGCCGAGAAACAGGTTGTGGCAGATCTTCACCAGCCGCGCAGCATCGCCCTCGCCGACGTAGGTCACGCCCTGTCCGAAGTGCTCCAGATAGGGCAGCGCCAGGTCGTAGGCGTGGCGCGGGCCCGACGCAACCACCGTCAGCCGGCCGGCCTTCACCACCTTGGGGTTGCCGCTCACCGGCGCCGCCAGCAGCGCAGTGCCGCGGCCGTCGGCGACCGCGCGAACGGCGGCCGAGGCATCGGCCGAGACCGTCGAGGAGTCCACGAGCACGGCGGGCGCCGACCCGGCGCGTGTGAGCACGCCGTCCGGCCCGATCGTCACGGCCTGGAAGTCCTCCGGAGCCGGCGACCATGGTGAAGACGATGTCGCGGTCGGCCAGATCGGCGGGCGTCGCGACGAGCGTCGCACCGAGCTCGGTCAGCGGCTCGGCCTTGGCCGCGGTGCGGTTCCACACCGCAACGTCGCAGCCCGCCGCGAGGAGCCGTTCGGCGAGCCGGTATCCCATCCGCCCGGCGCCGATCCAGCCGACCGCACCGGTTGCCGTCCTTCCATCGTTCACGTCCTCGATCTCCCCTCCCCGGACGCGGCCGGTGTCACAGCAATCGATTGCACCTACTATACGAGACCTCCGCAGCGGCCGTCAACCGGCCCGACCTCTCGCGAAAGTAGAGTGAGCCCATGGCGCAAAGGCAGGTCACCATGCGCGATGTCGCCCGAGCGGCGGGCGTCCACCCCGGCACGGTCTCGCGCGTGCTGAACCCGCGCACACGCGCCCTCGTGAATCCCGCGACGGCCGACCGCGTCGAGCAGGTGGCGCGCGAGATGGGCTACTCGCTGAACCCGATCGCGCGGGGCCTGAAGACGCGGCGCACGTTCAGCGTCGGCGTCCTGATCCCGGACCTGACAAACCCGCTCTTCCCTCCGATCATCCGCGGCATCGAGCGCGTCCTCGACGCGGCCGGCTACACGGCGCTCGTCGCATCCACCGACGGCGAGCCCGCCCGCGAGCGCCAGCGGCTCGAGGCGCTGATCGCACGCCAGGTGGACGGCCTCGTGATCGCGACGGCGCAGCGGCGCCACACCGGTGGTCGCCGACGCGATCGCCTCGGAGCTGGCCGTCGTGCTCGTCAACCGCACGATCGACGGAGGCGGCGTCTTCGCCGTCGTCCCCGACGACCGCCGCGGCTCGGCGATGGCGGTCGAGCACCTGGCCGGCCGCGGGCACACCCGCATCGCCCATCATCGCCGGACCGCAGGCGACGACGACCGGCCTCCTGCGCTTCCGGGGCTTCGTGGAGGCGATGGAGGACGCCGGCCTCGCCCCGGCCGCGAGCTGATCGCGCACGCCGACGCCTTCACGATCGCGGCGGGCACGGCCTGCCGCCCGCGAGCTGCTTGCCGAAGCCGACCCGCCACGGCGATCGTGGCCGCAAACGACCTGCTCGCGCTCGGCGCCTACACCGCGCTCGCCGAGGCCGGCCTGCGCTGCCCGCAGGACGTCTCGGTCGTCGGCTTCAACGACATGCCGTTCGCCGACCGCTTCGCACCGCCGCTCACGACCGTCCACATCCCCCACGGCAGCATCGGCGCCCGCGCCGCCGAGCTCCTGCTCGAACGGATCGAGGATCCCGCAGCGACGCCGCAGACGCTGATGTTCGAGCCGACTCTCAGGGTGCGGGGGTCGACGGCTCCGCCGCCGTGCGGCGGGCCGTCCGCCGGCCGGGCCGGTTCAGGTGCGACTGCGGCTCGCGGATCCCGGGGAGCTGGCCCGACACCGTGAAGTAGTTGCTGCGGCCGGCGACGAGCAGGTCTTCGGCCGGGAAGCGCGTGATCACCTCGCAGCCGTCGGCGGTCACCACCAGCTGCTCCTCGATCCGGGCCGCCCCGTAGCCGTCGCGTCGTCGGCCAGAACGTCTCGAGCGCGAACACCATCCCCTCCTGGATCACCTCGGGATGGTCGAGCGAGACAAGCCGGCTGATGATCGGCTTCTCCCAGATCGAGAGCCCCACGCCGTGGCCGAACTGGAGCGCGAAGGCGGCCTCCTCGTCGGCGAAGCCGAACTCCTGCGCCCGCGGCCACACCGACGCCACCTCGGCGGTCGTGACGCCGGGCCGCACGAGCGTCGATGGCGCGGTCGAGCAGGTCGCGGCAGCGCCGGTAGGCGTCGACCTGGCCGCGCGACGCGCTGCCTACGGCGAACGTTCGGTAGTAGCAGGTGCGATAGCCGAGGTGGCTGTGGAGGATGTCGAAGTAGGCCGGGTCGCCGGGCCGAAGGACGCGGTCGGAATAGACGTGCGGGTGCGGGTTCGCCCGCTCGCCGGAGATCGCGTTCACGCCCTCGACATGCTCGGAGCCGAGGTCGTAGAGCACCTTGCTGACGAGCCCGACGCACTCGTTCTCGCGCATGCCCGGCCGCATCTGGCGGTAGAGCTCGTCGTAGGCGGCGTCGACCATCATGCAGGCCGTGTCGAGCAGCGTGATCTCGTCGGCGGTCTTGATCACCCGGGCCGACTGCATCAGCTGCTGGCCGTCGACGATCCGAAGGCCGCGCGCCTGCAGGGCGAAGAGGACGGCCGGCTCGACGACGTCCACGCCCACCGGCTCGGCGTGCAGGCCGCGCTCCTCGAGCCGGCGCCAGACCTTGTCGGCCACGTCCTCGGCCCGGCCGCTCTCGGGCGACATCGCGCCGCGCATCGTCGAGATCCCGGCCGGTGCGCGATCTTCGAGCCAGGGGCAGTAGAGCTGGTGGTGGCGCGCCGCCGAGCCGAAGTCCCACATGATCGGCTCGCCGCCGCGGGGCAGGAGCGAGAAGCGGGCGAGCTTGTCCATCGCCCACGTCCCGATGTGGGTGGCGGTGACGTAGCGGATGTTCACCATGTCGAAGCAGAGCAGCGACCCGAGCTCGGACTCGGCGAGCAGCCGGCTGATCCGCTCCAGCCGCTGCCGCCGCAGCCGGTCGATGTCGACCCGCTGCTCCCAGTCGACCGCGTTCAGCCCGAAGGTCTTGCCCATCGCTGCACCTCCTGTCAAACCATCTAGGCCGGATCGCCGACGGCAAGCCGCGCGAGCACGCTGCGGGCGATGGCGTCGGCGTCCGGCAGGTACGCGTCCTCGAGCGGCGGGCTGTAGGGGATCGGCGTCGGCGGCGTCGTCAGCGTCCACACGTCGTCCAGATCCCCCAGCGCAAGCTCGGCGACGGCGCCGACGAGACCGCTCGCCCATCCGCCCAGGTGCGGCCCCTCCTCGACGGCCAGAAGGCGGCTCGTGCGCCGCACCGACTCGACGACGGTGGCGTGGTCGAGCGGGCGCAGGCTGCGCAGGTCGATCACCTCGGCGTCGATGCCGGCGGCCGCGAGCGGCTCGGCGGCGGCCAGGGCGTCGTGCACGCCGCGCATCACCGACACGATGGTCACGTCGGCGCCCGGCCGCACCACCCGCGCCGAGCCGATCGGCACGGGCTCGGAGCCGACCTCGCCGGTGACGGGGTAGAGCCGCTTGTGCTCGAGCACGACCACCGGATTCGGGTCGCGCACCGCCGCCTCGATCAACCCGCGGGCATCGTCGGGGAATGCGGGAGCGACGATCTTGAGGCCCGCCACGCTCTGCAGCCAGGTGCCGGGCGTCTGGGAGTGGATCGCGCCGAATCGCCCACCGCCGCCGACCGCGCAGCGGATCACGAGGGGCACCGAGGCCTGCTCGTTGGACATGTACCAGTACTTGGCCGACTGGTTGACGAGGCTGTCCATCGCAAGCGCCATGAAGTCGCCGAACATGATCTCGACCACGGGCCGCAGGCCGGTGACCGCGCTGCCGAAGGCGGCCCCGGCGAGCGCGAGCTCCGAGATCGGCGTGTCGAACACGCGCTCGTCGCCGAACTCCTCGACCAGCCCCGGGGTGGCCTTGAAGACGCCGCCGGCGGCGGCCACGTCCTCGCCGAAGAGCACCACGCGCTCGTCGCGGCGCATCTCGGCCGCCAGGGCATCGCGGACGGCGGTGCGCAGGTCGGTCGTCATTGCGCGTACTCCCGCGCCGGGACCGCGGGGTCGGGATAGGGGTCTGCGACCGCGGCCGCGACCTCGGCCGCGACCTGGCCCGCGCGGCCGCCTCGGCCGCGGCGATCTCGTCGGCGGGGGCGCCGTCGCCCGCCAGCCGCGCGGCCGCGACCGTGAGCGGGTCGCGGGCGAGCCACTCGTCGAGCTCGCCCTCGGGGCGGTAGGCGCCGGGGTCGGTCTTGGAGTGGCCGAGGTGGCGGTAGGTGAGGCACTCGATGAACGCGGGCCCGTCGCCGCGGCGAGCGTGATCGGCGGCGACCTCGGCGGCTGCTCTGACGCGCTCGACGTCGTTGCCGTCGACCTTCTCGGCCGGCATGTCGTAGGCGGCGGCACGGGCGCGGAGGTCGCCTCCGGCCGTGACCGCCCGCATCGGCGTGAACTCGCCGTACAGGTTGTTCTCGCACACGAAGACCACCGGCAGGCGGCGCACGCGCGCAAAGTTCAGGCACTCGTGGAAGTAGCCGTGGTTGGCGGCGCCGTCGCCGAAGAAGGCGACCGCGACCCCGCCCGACCGCTGCAGCGCGAGGCCGGCGCCGGTGGCCGCGGCGATGCTTCCGCCGACGATCCCGAAGCACCCGATCAGGCCGTGCTCGAGGTCGACGACGTTCATCGATCCCGCCCGGCCGCCGCATACCCCGGAGCTGCGGCCCATCAGCTCGGCCGCGAGCCCGCGCGGCGCCGTGCCCATCGCAAGCGCCGCGCCGTGCCCGCGGTAGGTGGCCGCGACCCGGTCGCCGTCGCGAAGCACCGAGCACACGCCGACCGCGCAGGCCTCCTGGCCCGTGTACAGGTGCACCGTTCCGTGCACCTCGCCGCGCAGGAAGAGCCGCTGCATCTCGTCCTCGAACGCGCGGATGCGCACCATGCGCCCGTAGAGCTCGAGCAGGCCCGGCCGATCGACGGCCGCGACCGCCGCGCTCGACCCACCTCCGGCGTGGCTCACCCGGTTCTCCTTCGTTGCTTGCCGGTTGCCTGCAAACGATTGCAAACCGATCCCCGGTTTGTCAAGCGGGTTCCGCCGGACGACCTCGGTAGGTTTACGCCTATCGCCGCGCCGACCACCGAACTGCAGCTGACCGGCTATGCGCTCGCGGCCGCCGATGTTGCCGACGTCGCCCACCGCGACCGGCCGGTCGCGATCGCCGCGGCGGCCCGCGAGCGGATCGGCAGAGCGCGCGCCGTGCTCGAGGGCGCGCTCGGCGAAGACCGGCCGGTGTACGGCCTCACCACCGGCCTCGGCGCACGCGTCGGCGAGCCGCTGGCGCCGGAGGCGGCGGCCGAGCAGGTCGCGCGGATCGTGCGCGGCCGCGCGACGGCGGTGGGCGAGCCGCTCCCGCGCGCGGGCGTGCGCGCGGCGATGCTCGCCCGGCTGAACGGCCTCTGCGCCGGGGGCTCGGGCGCGTCGCCCGCGGCCGCCGATGCGCTCGCAGCGATGCTGAACGCGGGCGTGCATCCGATTGTCCCGCGCACGGGCTCGATCGGCGCCGGCGACCTGTGCCTGCTCGCCCACGTCGCCCTGGTCGTGCTCGGCGAGGGTGAGGCCGAGGTGGGCGGCGAGCGCCTCCCGGGCGGCGAGGCGCTGCGCCGCGCCGGCATCGCAGCACCCGCGCTCGGGCCCGGCGACGGGCTCGCGCTCTGCAACGCGTCGTCGGTCGCGGCCGGGATCGGGGCGCTCGCCGTCGACTCGGGCGATCACCTGCTCGACGCCGTCCAGATCGCCGCGGCGCTCTCGATGGAGGGGTTCAGGGCGTCGCCGACGCCAATCGACGCGCAGGTCGCGGGCGCGCATCCGGCGCCGGGCCAGGAGTGGGAGGCGGCCGGCCTGCGCGAGCTCCTGCGCGGCGGCTCGCTGCTCGACGGCGAGTCGCCCCGCCGGCTCCAGGATCCGCTCAGCTTTCGCTGCGCGAGCCACGTGCACGGAGCGCTGCGGTGGTCGCTCGACGTGCTCGCGACCGCCGTCTCGGGGGCGCTGAACGGCGCCGGCGACAACCCGCTCGTGCTGGCCGACGGCCGCGTCGTCTCGACCGGCAACTTCCACACCCCCGCGCTCGCCATCGCGCTCGACGCGACCGCCATCGCCATCGCGCAGACCGCAGGGCCTGCGGCCGAGCGGCCGGCCCGGCTGGCCACGGCCCGCCTGAGCGACCTGCCTGCGAACCTGACCACGGCCGGCGAGGGCCGCTCCGGGATCGCGCCGCTCCTGAAGACCGCCCAGGCGCTCGCGGTCGAGATCCGGCATCTGGCAGCGCCGCTTGCGATCGACCCGCGCTTCGGCGCCGACGGCGTCGAGGACGACTCGACGAACGCCGCCGCCGGGGCGCTTCGGCTCGAGGCGCAGCTCGGCCTGTTCGCCCGCCTGATCGCGCTCGAGCTCCTCTGCGCGGCGCAGGCGGTCGATCTGGCTGCGCCCGACCGGCTGGGTCACGGCACCGCCGCCGCCCACGCCTGCGTGCGCGAGCTCGTGGCGCCGCTCGCCGACGACCGCCCGCTCGGCATCGAGGTCGAGCGGGTCGCCGGCGAGCTCGTTGCGTCGGGGCGCCTGCGCGAGCGGGTGCGCGAGGCGGTGCGGTGGCCGGACTCGATCTGACCTACCTGAGCGGCGCCGACATCGATCGCCTCGCGATGGACGGCGACGACATCCTGGCCGCCGTCTCCGACGTGCTCGCCGCCCAGGGCCGCGGCGAGACGGTCATCGAGCCGCGCGTGCACCTGTTCCCCGGCGGCGGCGCCGACGGCCACTTCAACGTGCTGCGCGGATCGCTGCCGAACGTCGGCGTGGCCGGCGTCAAGGTCGTCGGCGACTACGTGGGAAACGGCGAGCGCGGCCTGCCGTCGGAGCTCGCCCTGCTCATGCTCTTCGACGTCGCCACCGGGGCGCCGCAGGCGATCCTCGACGCGACGGCGATCACCGCCATGCGCACGGGCGCCGTCACCGCCGTCGGCGCCCGCCACCTGGCCCGCCGGTCGAGCCGCGTGCTCGGCCACATCGGCAGCCGGGGGACGGCCGAGTGGAACGTGCGCCTGCTCCGCCGCGTGCTGCCCGAGCTCGCCGAGGTGCGCATCCACTCGCGCACGGCCGCGAGCCGCGAGGCGCTGGCCGAGCGGCTCGACGCCGAGCTCGACATCCCCGTGCGGGCGGTCAAGAGCTGGGAGGAGTGCGTGCGCGGCGCCGATGTGGTCGTCGAGGCGACCCGGCTCTCGGCGCCCGCTCCGCTGCTTCGCACCGAGTGGATCGCACCCGGCGCGCTGGTGGTGCCCTACGGGACGGTGAGCGCCGTCGAGCTCGACCTGACCGACGTCGTGGACAAGGTCGTCGTCGACGACTGGGGCCAGGCGGGAGCCGGGCCGCTGGGCGCGCTGCGCGCGCACGTCGACTCCGGCCGGCTGTCGGCGGCAACCCTGCACGCCGAGCTCGGCCAGATCGTCTGCGGCGCCCGGCCCGGCCGCGAGAGCGACTCCGAGCGGATCCTCTTCTGGCACCGCGGGCTCAGCGTGACCGACATCGCCCTGGGCCGGGCGATGCTCGCCCGGGCGCAGGCGCTCGGCCTGGGGACGCGGCTGCCCTACCGCTAGAAACGGCAGAGCCGGCCGGGGAGCGGACTCCCCGGCCGGCTGCTGGCGATGCGACGGCTAGGAGACCGTTGCGCGTGCGGCGGGCGACCATCCGGTCGAGTTGCCGCCGCTCGTGGTGCGAACCTCGAACTTGTAGACGCCGTTGCCGTTGGTCGGCGTGTACGTGAACGTATTCGCGCTCAGGGCGGTGGTGACGTTGGTGAAGCTCGACCCACCCGGAACCTCGACCTGGATGTCGGTCGTGACGCCGCCGGGATACGACGTCGCCGCGGTGATCGTGATCTTGCCGGTGCCCGACGAGAACGCAGCCTCCGGGGTGACCTTGATCTCGGGCGTGCCCGGGAAGGCCGTGCCGACGGTCGAGTTGTACGTGAACGTCCCAGCGGTCGTGAACGTGTGGGCGAACTCGGTGCCCGGTCCCATGGAGCCCGAGTCGAACAGGCTCGCGCCGCTGTTGTCGGTGATGCTGTGGTTCTCGCCGTCCTGGAACTCCCAGCGGACGGTGGTCGCCTTGTGCGTCGAGCCGGTCTGGAGGGCGATGCCCTGCAGCGCCGGGGTGACGTTGTTGTCGTGCACGATCACGTAGCTCGAGTGACCGGACACGGCCGTCAGACGGCCGATCTTGTCGGCAGCGTTCTCGCTGAACCAGACGTTGCCGTCGCCGCCCAGGACGATGCCGCCCGGATTGGACGCCTTCGTGGTGACGGGGAAGGACTTCACCGAGAGGGGCGAGATGATGATGCGGGCGATCGCGTTTCCGCTCTGCTCGGTCGCCCACATGGTGTTGCCGTCGCCGCCGGCGGCGATGCCGGTCGGCTTGCCACCCACCGCGATCTGGGTGAGGACGGGCGTCGCCGCTGTGGTGATCTGCCCAACGCGGTTGATGCCGGGCTCGGCGACCCAGATGTTGCCGTCAGGCCCCGCGGTGATGCGCGAGGGCGCTGCCTTCGGGGCGAGCGTCACCTGGGTGACGACGCCGCCGGGGGTGACCCGGGCCACCTTGTTGATCGTGGTCTCGCTGACCCACAGGTTGCCGTCGGGGCCGGCGGCGATCCGGGTCGGGCCGGAGCCCGCGGGCAGTGCGGCCACGAGCGACACCGTGTGCGGAGCACCCGGCAGGACCTTGTAGACCGAGTGCGTGCCGGCCTCGACGAAGAAGAGGTCGCCGCCGGGCCCAGCCGTGATGCCGCGCGGGCTCGCGCCCGCCGGCAGCTGAACAGACGTGAAGCTCGGCCCAGCGACGACGCGGCCGATCCGGTTCGTCGCGGCCTCCGTGAACCAGACGGCGCCGTCCGAGCCGGTGGTGATGCCCACCGGGCTGCTCGACTTGACGCCCTTCGGCACCGGAATGACGAAGCCCTTGATCGCCCCGGTGTGCGAGATGTGACCGATCTTGTTGGTGGCCTGGTCAACGAACCAGATGCTGTTGTCCGGACCCACCGTCATATCACCCGGCTGATTGTTGGGTGACGAGATCTTGAATTCCGAGACCGTCTTCGCAGCGGCCCCTGCGGGGCCCGCTGAGGCAACCGCGGCCACCGCGAGCAAGACGATCGACGCCAGCGTCCTGCCGGCGAGTCGACGATGCGACATGTGCCCTTCCCTCCGTATGTGTGCCCGCCGCGACCACTCGCGGCGAGATGTCCATTTCAAGCGTACGTCGGACTTGCCACACGGCAAGCCCCCGCCAACGAACCTTTAACACACCGCGGCCCGGTGTGCGCGGGTTCAAATCCCCCGGTGGTAGCCTGGCCCCAGGTGCGTTGATGCCATTCCAGCTCGGACTTCCCGAAGTGATCCTGGTGCTCGTCATCGCCCTCGTGTTCCTGGGCCCCAAGCGGCTGCCCGAGGCCGGCCAGGCGCTCGGCAAGGGCATGCGCGAGTTCCGGCAGGGGCTCGACGGCCTGAATCACCACACCGACGAGCCGGCCGCGGCGGCCCCGCCCGGCCTGCCGGCCTACACGCCGCCGCCCGCCTACGTGCCGCCGGGGGGAGAGCGGCCCGCGGTCTACACGCCGCCCGCGCCCTCGGCGAGCGACGGCGCCCGCCAGACCGACAGCCAGTAGCGCAGCTCGAGGCGCCGGCCCTCGGCCGCGTCGACGACCCGGAACACGTCCGGGCCCGGCACGCGCTCGGCCAGCGCCGCGGCGATCAACTGGCGCGCCGCCGGCCCGCCGCTGCCGCGGCCGATCCACTCCTCGTAGTCGATCGCAAGCGGCTGGATCTCGTCACGCTCCAGGACGAGCCCGGCCGCCTCGCCGAGCCCCCGCAGCCGCGCCGGCGTGAGGCACGCCCAGTGCGACGGGTCGCGCAGCCGCTCGATCTCCTCGTGCCACGCCGCCACGTCGGCGTCGTCCGAGGTGACGTGGTCGGCGATCACGACCGCCCCGCCCGGCCGCACCACGCGGGCGAGCTCGGCGACGACGCGTCCCGGCCGCGGGATGTGGTGCAGGCTGAAGCGGGTGACCGCCCCGTCGAAGCTGCCGGGCTCGAACTCGAGCGCCGTCGTGTCGCCCACCGAGAACACGGCGTTCGCGATGCCCGCTCGGGCGGCCTCGCGGGTCGCGAGGGCGACCATCGCCGGCGTCATGTCGACCCCCTGCACCCGGCCGACGCGCGGGGCGAGCCCGCGCGCGACGAGGCCCGGCCCGCAGGCGGCGTCGAGCCAGCGCTCGCCCGGCGCGGCCGGGATCAGGTCGAGCAGGCGCCCGAGCGTGCCGGCCGAGCGCATGGCCGCAGCGGCGTTGAACGACTCGGACTGGTGCGTGAACTCGCGGACGACGGCGTCGGGCTCCATCCCGCGTGTTCTACCCCCATGCGAGATACTCCGCGGCGATGGCCGAGGAGCGGATCACGATCGCGACGCCCGCGGGCGACATCGCCGCCTGGCGTGGCGGAACGGGCGCCGAGACCGCCGTGCTCCTGCACGGAGGCCCGGGGCTGAGCGACTACCTCGAGACGCTCACGCCGCTGCTCGGCGAGCGCTTCCGCACGATCCGCTATCAGCAGCGCGGCCTCGCCCCCACGACGATCGGCGCGCCCTACACCGTCGAGGCGAACGTCGGGGACGCCGTCGCCGTGATCGACGCCGAGGCCGGCGGCCGGGCGTGGATCGTCGGCCACTCGTGGGGCGGCCATCTGGCGCTTCACCTGCTCGTCGCCGCCCCCGAACGGCTCGCCGGAGCCGTCATCATCGACCCGCTCGGCGTGCACATGGACGTCATGGAGGAGTTCGCCGCGAACCTGCACCGCGGGCTGAGGCCGGAACAGCTGGCCCGCATGGAGGAGATCGATGCGCTCGAACGCGCCGGCCAGGCGAGCGAGGAGCCCGAGGCGCTGCGCATGATCTGGCACAACTACTTCGCCGACCCCGGCACGGCACCGCCGATGCCCCCGCTGCGGCAGTCGGCCGAGGCGTTCACCGGCGCCTTCACGTCGCTCTCCGAGCACGCCGCCACGGGCACCCTGACGACGGGGCTGCCCCGCGTGCCGGCGACGCTGCCCGTGCTCTTCGTCTACGGCGCCGCCAGCCCGATGCCCGCCCGGGCGACGACGGCCAGCGCCGAACTGATCCCGCATGCACGCGTCGTGCGCATCGAGGCGGCCGGCCACTTCCCCTGGCTCGAGCAGCCGCAGGCGTTCGTTGCCGCGCTTGACATGTGACTATTTAGTCACCTATCCTGGCGCGACATGGACGACGACCTGGTCTTCAAGGCGCTCGCAGACCCCAGCCGCCGGCTCCTGCTCGACCGGCTCTTCGAGCGTGACGGCCGCACGCTCGGCGAGCTCGACTCGCAGCTCGACATGACGCGGTTCGGGGTGATGAAGCACCTGAAGGTGCTCGAAGAGGCCGGGCTCGTCGTCCCCCGCAGACAGGGCCGCGAGAAGCTGCACTTCCTGAATCCGGTGCCGATCCGCCAGATCCACGACCGCTGGATCGACAAGTACCGGGCGCACGAGGTGTCGGCGCTCCTCGACCTCAAGACCAGCCTGGAGGACAGCGCATGACCACGATGACCGCCAATACGACGCAGGTGTACCAGCTCTACATCCGGGCGACGCCCGAGCAGGTGTGGGACGCGATCACGAATCCCGAGACGATCGCGCGCTACTTCCACGGCGTCCAGATCGACCCGGGCCCGCTCGAGGTGGGCGCGTCGCGCCGCAGCTGGTCGCCCGACCGCACGCAGCTCTGGGGCGACAACACGATCCTCGAGTGCGACCCGCCCCGGCGCTACGTGCACACGTGGCGCAGCCTCTATGACGCCGAGATGGCGGCCGAGGACGAGAGCCGCGTGACGTGGGAGATCGAGCCGGCCGAGGGCGGTACCTCGCGGCTGACCCTGATCCACGATCGCCTCGAGGGCGCGCCCAAGACCGCGGCGAGCGTGGTCGGCTGGACCTACATCCTGAGCAACCTGAAGACGCTGATCGAGACCGGGGAGCCGTTCGCGGCCGCAGAGTGAGGCGTTTGACGGCACGCAAGGGCGGGTACCTGCTGGGGCGACCGTTTCACCCACCAGGAGGTCATACATGCACGCCACCATCCGGATCTACAACCAGCCCGACGTCGCCGACGATCTCGCCGGCCACGCCGAGGAAATTCAGCAGCTGATGGCAGGCGTTGACGGCCTGCGCTGGTACTGCCTCTTCCGCACCGACGCCGGCTGCGCGAGCGTCTCGGTGTGCGACACCGAGCAGGCCGCCGAGGCATCGACCGACACCGCCGCCGCGTGGTTCCGCGAGCGCACCGGCGAGGTCACCGAGCCCGAGCCGATGATCGCCCGCGGCCAGGTCATCGCCGCGGTGGGCGCCGCCTCGGACGTCGCTCACAGCAGCTGAGCGGGCGGCATATGATCGAGCCGTGGCGCCCTCTCCGGCACCGCGGCTCGACGCCGGCCCCGTCGGCCTGCCCGACGGGGACTTCATCCTGGTCGAGTGGACCGACGCGGGCGGTACCGGGCCGGACCGTCCGATCGTGCCCACCCACGTCCATCACCGCGACGACGAGGCCTGGTACGTGCTCGAGGGCCGGCTCGGCTTCCGTCTGGGGAACGAGATCGTCGAGGCCGGGCCGGGCGAGGCGGTGCTGGCCGCCCGCGGCACTCCGCACTCGTGGTGGAACGCCGGCGCCGGCCCGGCCCGCTACGTGCTCGTGATGACGCCGCGCATCCACCATCTGATCGAGACGCTGCACGCGCCCGAGTCGGCGGGCGGCGACCACGCCGCCATCTTCCGCGCGCACGAGTCCGAGCTCCTGTAGGCGGCGTCCGGCCGCACGGACGGTCGATAGGGTGGCGGCATGCCCACCGTCGCCGACCGCGTGTTCCGCCTGCCCGTGCGCGCATGAGCCTCGCAGCGACGCTCGGCGTGCGCAGCTATCGCGAGCTGTTCTCGGGCGCCGATGCACGCCGCGTCGTGTCGTGGGGCCTTTTGGCGCGGATGCCGATGGGCATGAGCTCGCTCGCCCTCGTGCTGCTGGTGCGCGGCGAGGGCGAGTCATACGCGACGGCCGGAATCGTCTCGGGCATCTACGCGGTCGCCTCCGGTGCCGGCGCGGTCATCGGCGGACGCCTGGTCGACCGGCGCCGGCCCGCGCCGGTGCTGATCGCCTACGGCCTTGCCTACGCCGTCGCCCTCGGGGCCGTGCTCGCGCTCGCCCGCACCGGCGCGCCGATCGCCGCGCTCGTCGCCGGCGCCCTGGTCGCCGGGCTCGCCGCGCCGCCGATCGGGCCGACGATCCGGATGATGTGGCCGGCGATGCTGCCGCGGCCGGAGCTGCGCACGACCGCGTTCGCGCTCGAGGCGACCATCCAGGAGGTCATCTTCGTGGTCGGGCCGCTGATCGTCGCGCTCCTGGCGGCGTCGATCTCGTCGAGCGCGGGCGTCGCGGCGGCGGCGCTCGCCTGCCTGGTGGGCACGATCGGCTTCATCCTCACGCCCGCGGTGCGCGCCCGGCGGCCCGACCCGGCTCACGACCGCTCGGGCCACCGCGTGTTCGAGGCGCTCGTGCCGTGGGGCGTGCGGCGCGTCCTCCTGCTCGGCGCCGCGTACGGGATCGCCTTCGGCGCGGCCGAGGTCTCGATGCCGGCGTTCGCCGAAGGGCACGGCGGCCGCTCGCTCGGCGGGATCGCGCTGGCGGCGTTCTCGGGCGGCAGCCTGATCGGCGGCATCCTGGCCGGGGCCGCCTCGGCGTCGGGCGGCCTGAACCGGCGCCTGCAGGTGACGAGCCTCGCCTTCGCGGTGGTGCTCGTCCCGCCTCTGCTTGCGGGATCGCTCGTGCAGATGAGCGTGATCATGCTGGTTGCCGGCCTTCCGATCGCGCCGAGCGTGGCCATCGCCTACAACCTGATCGAGCGCGCCGCCGTCCCGGGCACCCAGGCGGAGGTGTTCGGGTGGCTCTCGACCGCCGTCACGGGAGGCATCGCGATCGGCACCGCGGGCGGCGGCAGCCTGATCGCGCACGGAAGCGTGCACCGCGCGCTTGCCCTCGCCATCGTCGGCGCCCTGCTCGGCTGCGCGATCTCGCTGACCCGCGACTGACCGTCGGCGCTACGAGATCGGCAGCGGCGTCGCGCCCACCGCGGAGTTCACGAGCGGCACGCCGAAGACGTCCTCGAGCCCGGCGAGCAGGCCGAAATGGGTGTAGGCGGTCGAGTCGGTCGCGCCCTTCTTGGCGGTGCCGCCGATCGCGATCGTGGCGACGTGCTCGTTGCTGCGGTTGCCCTCGTCCCAGGTCACGATCACCTCGGCGCCGCCCGCGACCATCGCGGGCACATTGGCCTTGAGCCAGGCGTCGCCGGCCTCGATCTCGGCGGTGCTGCTCTTGCCCGTGTGCATGTCGTCGTTGTCGTTCGGGACGACGTAGGAGAACGCGCGCAGGTGCGCCGGATCGAACGCCGTGTAGGGCAGCATGTTGGCGCAGGCGGCCTTGTTCGACGTGATGTCGTTGTACCAGACCGCGGCGTTGTGGTTCTTGTCGTACGGCAGGGGCCCGGACTTCGAGTAGCAGGCGCTCGGCATCGACTCGCTGTACTGGCCCCAGCTGATGCCGGCCGTCTGCAGCTCATTGAAGATGTTGTTCGATTTCTTGGCGGCCGAGGTGGTCGCGATCCCGCCCGTCATGCGCAGGTAGTCGGGCAGGCTGCCCGGCGCGGCCTCGTAGTTCGTGTAGAGCGTGCCGCCTGCGATCAGCGACTGGATGTACGGCGCGTTGTTGTTGCCGACGATGCTCTGGTAGGTCTTGTTCTCGAGCACGATCACGACGATCGGCTCCTTCGGCGCCGCCTGCGCGCTCGCGACGCCCACGCTTGCCGGCCCCGCCAGCGCGCAGACAAGCGTCGCCAGCCCCATCGCCACTCGACCCCTGCCGATCCCCATCACACGACCTCCTGCCGACGACACCGCCTCGTGTTCACGGTACGTGGCCACGGGCAACTTGCAACCAGGTCAACCCGGTTGGGTGGGGGGGCGGCGTCAGCCGCGGCGCAGGTCGGCCGCGATCCGCTCGACCACCGCGCCGGCCGGCTCGACGGCGGTGATCGAGCCGACGCCCATGCCCGCGTAGAGGCACATCGCCTCGATCTCGCCCGTCGTCTCCCGCCTGGGGTCGTCCGCGGAGTAGCGCGCGATCTGGGTGCCCTTGTGCTCGCCGACGATCTCGCCCTCGCCGGGCCGCTGCCCGGAGGGCTTTCGGCCCAGCCTGACCCAGCGCCGGTACGTGCTGTTGACGAGCACGCGGTGCGGCGCGTTCGGCCAGCCGCCGTCGAAGAGACGCGTGTAGACGGTCTCGCCGCCGGCAACGATGCGCGCCGCGTACTCGGGATGCACGTCTGCCTCGGCGCTCGCCACGAAGCGGGTGCCCATCATGGCGCCGGCGGCACCGGCGGCCATCACGGCGCGCACGCCGTCGGCGCCGGTGATGCCGCCGGCGGCGATCACGGGCACGTCCACGGCCTCGCGCACCTCCGCGAGCAGCGTGCGCAGGTCGGTCGTGCCCTGCACGTGGCCGCCCGCCTCGGCGCCCTGGGCGATCACGGCGTCGCACCCCGCCTGGGCCGCGGTGCTCGCCTCGGCGACCGATCCCGCCTGCACGAGCACAACGGCGCCCGCCGCGTGGGCGCGCGCGACCAGGTCGGCTTCGACGCCCCACGAGAACGAGACGACCGCGACGCCCTCCGAGGCGACGACCTCGAGCCGCTCGGCCTGGTCGAAGGCGAGCACGAGATTGACGGCGAACGGGCGGTCGGTCATGCGCCTCACCGCTCGGATCTGGTCGCGAAGCGCGGCCGGATCGGTCCACGACGCGCCCAGGCAGCCGAGGCCGCCCGCCGCCGAGACCGCGGCGACGAGCTCCGGCGTCGCCGCCGGGCCGATCGGCGCCTGCATCACGGGCACCTCCCAGGGCAGCTGCGCGGCGCTCGGCACGGCCGCGATCGTAGTCGAGCTGGTACAGCCCCGACATGTCCGGCTGGCACCATTCGCGCATGAGACGGCGCGAGCTGCTCGAACGCGCGGCGGCCGTGCCGCTGGGGGGCCTGCTCGCAGGCTGCTCGGTGACGGGGTCGTCCGGGCCGTCGTCATCCTCGTCCGCGCCGGCCGGGTCGGCGCCCGCCACGGGTGGGCGGATGACGCTCGCCGACCTCGCCGCGCAGATGAAGGGGCCGCTGCTTCGCCCCGGGACGACGCACTACGCCGACGCGAGCGTGATCTCGAACGAGCGCTACGACCCGGTGCGGCCGCATGCGATCGCCCGGGCCGTGGACGAGGCCGATGTGGTCGCCTGCGTGCGCTTCGCCGCCGGCTCGTCGCTCCCGTTCGCCGTGCGCTGCGGCGGGCACAGCTACGCCGGCGTACTCGACCAACCGGGGCCTGGTGTGCGACGTGCGGCGGCTCTCGGCGATCGCGCTCGCTCCCGACCACAGGTCGGTCACGGTGGGCGCGGGCGTGCTCGCGATCGACCTGATCACCGCCCTTGCCGCGCATGGCCTCACGGTGCCGACCGGCTCATGCCCCACCGTCGGCATCTCGGGCCTCGCGCTCGGCGGCGGCGTCGGGTTCGCCGCCCGGGCGTTCGGGGCGACGTGCGACAACATCCAGGCCGTGCGGATGGTCACCGCCGACGGCCGGGTCGTCACGGCGGACGCCACGACGAACTCCGACCTCCTGTGGGCGTGCCGCGGTGGGGGCGGTGGCAACTTCGGCGCCGTCACCGCCTTCACGTTTGCGACGCACCCCGTCTCGGCGGCGGCCTACGGCTTCTGCGACTTCCCCTGGTCGCAGGCCGCCGCCGCGCTCGCGGCCTGGCAGCGCGTCGCGCCGCACGGGCCCGACGGCCTGTATTTGATCTGCGCCCTCGAGACCGGCGCGACCGCGCCCCAGGTGCGCGTGTTCGGGCAGCTCCTCGGCGGCAGCGAGGCGCAGCTGGCTGCGGCCATGGCGCCGATCACCGCCGTCTCCGGCGCGTCCCTCCAGACCGGCTCCGGCGCGTATCTCGACGTGCAGCGGATCTGGGCCGGCTGCGCGAACGAGACCACCGCCGCCTGCCGCACGATCAGGCCGGCGAGCTTCGCGGCCCGCTCGGCCTATTTCGCCACCCCGCTGCGATCGGCCGGCGCCGAGGTGATCGTCGCCGCCGTCGAGCGGCGCCAGGCCGAGGGCGCGGGGTCGGGCGCCGTGCTGCTCGACCCCTACGGCGGCGCGCTCAACCGCGTCGCACCCGACGCGACCGCCTTCGTGCACCGCGACCAGATCTACTCCGCCCAGATGCTCGCCTACTGGGGCGCCGCCGGCGAGGGCGCCGCCGCGAACGCCTGGCTCGACGGCCTCGATGCCGGCATGCGCCCGCACGCCTCCGGCCAGGCCTACCAGAACTACATCGACCCCGGCCTGGGCGGCTGGGAGCAGGCCTACTACGCGACCAACCTGCCGCGCCTGCGCGCGATCAAGCGCACCTGGGATCCCGGCAACCTGTTCCGGTTCCGGCAGAGCATCCCGCCCGCCGCCGCGTGAACCCGTAAACTCTCGCGTCCCCCGGATGCGATGGAAGGATCTGGATCACGATGTCGAGCGCTGCCGCACCGATCACCGCCCCGCCTGCACTCGCAGGCCTGCTCTACCAGCCCGGGCACGCCGAGTGGGACGATGCCCGCCGGCCCTGGAACCTGGCCTTCGACCAGCAGCCCGCCGCGTGCGCGCATCCGGCGTCGGCCGACGACGTCGTCGCGCTGATGGCGCTCGCCCGCGACCACGGCCTGCGCGTTGCCGCTCAGGGCACAGGCCACGCGGCCGGGCCGATGGGGCCGCTCGACGGCACGCTGCTCGTGCGGATGGACCGCATGCGGGCGGTCACGATCGACCCGGATGCCCGCATCGCCCGCGCCGAGGGCGGCGCGCTCTGGGAGGACGTCGTCGCGGCCGCCGCCGAACACGGGCTGGCCGCGCTCGCCGGCTCCTCGCCCGACGTGGGCGTCGTCGGGTACACCCTCGGCGGCGGGATGAGCTGGCTCGGGCGGACGCACGGCTTCGCGGCCAACAACGTCGCGGCCATCGAGCTCGTGACGGCCGACGGCCGGCACCTGCGCGCCGACCACGAGCACGAGCCCGACCTGTTCTGGGCGCTGCGCGGCGGCGGCGGCAACTTCGGCGTCGTGACCGCGGTCGAGCTGCGCCTGATGCCCGTCGCCGAGGTGCACGCGGGAGTCCTGTGGTGGCCGATCGAGCGCGGCGCCGAGGTGCTGCAGGCGTGGCGGGCGCTGACCGCCGACGGCATCCCCGATGCGCTCACCACCGTGGGCCGGTTCCTGAAGTTCCCGCCGATCCCCGAGATCCCCGAGGCCGTGCGCGGCAAGTCGTTCGTCGTCGTCGAGGCGATCCATCTCGGCGACGCGGCGGAGGCCGACGCCCTGCTCGCGCCGCTGCGGGCGCTCGGGCCGGTGATGGACACCTGCGCCACCATCCCGGCGTCGCAGCTCGCGACGCTGCACATGGACCCCGACCATCCGGTGCCGGGCATCGGCGACGGGTTCCTGCTCGAGTCGCTGCCCGAGGAGGCCGTCGACGCGTTCGTCGCGGCGGCGGGCGCCGACTCGGGCTTCCCGCTGCTCTCGGCCGAGGTGCGCCACATCGGCGGCGCCTACGGGCGCGAGCATCCCGATCACGGCGCCATCGGCGCGGTCGATGCCGAGTACGCCTTCTTCGCCGTCAGCATCGCGCCGACGCCGGCGCTGGGAGCGGCCGTGGCCGCCGAGATCGAGGCCGTCACGCGCGCGCTCGCGCCATGGGCGTCGGGACGCGCGTTCCTGAACTTCGCCGAGACGTCGCGCGAGCCGCACACGTTCTGGCCGCCCGCGACGTACGAGCGCCTGTGCCGGATCAAGGCAGAGGTCGACCCCGGAAATGTGATCCGGGCGAACCACCCGGTCGTCGCGAGGGCCTGAGCACCTATCCTCCCGGGCGATGCGCGCGCTCGTGAAGAGCCGGGCCGAGCCCGGTCTGTGGCTGGAGGACGTCCCCGAGCCGGAGCACGGCATCAACGACGTCCTGATCCGCGTGCGCCGCACCGGCATCTGCGGCACCGACGTCCACATCGAGCGCTGGGATCCGTGGGCGCAGCGGACGATCCCCGTCCCGCTCGTGATCGGGCACGAGTTCGTGGGCGAGATCGTCGCGGTCGGCTCCAACGTGAGCGACTTCCACCCGGGCGACCTGGTGAGCGGCGAGGGCCACGTCGTCTGCGGCCGCTGCCGCAACTGCATGGCCGGCCGCCGCCACCTGTGCGCGCACACCGAGGGCGTCGGCGTCAGCCGGCCGGGCGCGTTCGCCGAGCTGATCGCCCTCCCGATGACGAACATCTGGCACCACTGGGCCGGTGTGGACGAGGACGTCGCCGCGATCTTCGACCCGTTCGGAAACGCGGTCCACACGGCGCTGGCCTTCCCGGTGCTGGGCGAGGACGTGCTGATCACGGGGGCGGGGCCGATCGGCTGCATGGCCGCGGCCGTCGTGCGCCACGCCGGCGCCCGGCACGTTGTCGTCAGCGACCCCAACCCCTACCGGCGCGCGCTGGCCGAGCGGCTCGGCGCGAGCCTCACGGTCGACCCGGGCGCGCGCACGCTCGCCGACGTCCAGGCCGAGCTCGGGATGACCGAGGGCTTCGACGTCGGCCTCGAGATGTCGGGCAACCCGGACGCGCTGCACCTGATGCTCGCGAACATGTCGCACGGCGGCCGCATCGCGCTGCTCGGGATCCCGACGCAGGACATCGCCATCGACTGGACGCAGGTCGTGTTCAACATGCTGACGCTGCGCGGCATCTACGGGCGCGAGATGTACGAGACGTGGTACCAGATGACGGTCATGCTGCAGTCCGGCCTCGACATCGCGCCGGTGATCACGCACCGCCTGCCCTACACCGACTTCACCGAGGGGTTCGCGATCGCCGCCTCGGGGCAGTCGGGCAAGGTCGTGCTCGACTGGACGGAGGTCTGAGGTGGATGCGAAGCTGCGCGAAGACGTGAGCGGACGGCTCGACGACCTGCGGGCCGCCGGGCTGTACAAGGCCGAGCACGTGATCCAGACGCCCCAGTCGGCCCACGTCGAGGTGGCCGGACGCGGCGAGGTGCTGAACCTCTGTGCCAACAACTATCTGGGCCTCGCCGACCACCCCGAGATCGTCGCGGCGGCCCGCGAGGCGCTCGACCGGTGGGGCTATGGGATGGCGTCGGTGCGGTTCATCTGCGGCACCCAGCAGGTGCATCGCGACCTCGAGGCGCGGCTGGCCGGGTTCCTCGGCAGCGAGGCGGCGATCCTGTACGGATCGTGCTTCGACGCCAACGGCGGCCTGTTCGAGGCGCTGCTCGGCCCCGAGGACGCGGTCATCTCCGACGCCCTGAACCACGCCTCGATCATCGACGGCATCCGCCTGTGCAAGGCCCGGCGGCTGCGCTTCGCAAACGGCGACATGGACGAGCTCGAGGCGCGCCTCACCGAGGCCGCCGATGCCCGCCACCGCCTGATCGCGACCGACGGCGTGTTCTCGATGGACGGCTACCTGGCGAGGCTGCCCGAGATCTGCGACCTGGCCGAGCGCCACGACGCCATCGTGATGGTCGACGACTCGCATGCGGTCGGCTTCATGGGCGAGCACGGCCGCGGCACGCACGAGCTGCACGACGTGATCGGCCGCGTCGACATCCTCACCGGCACGCTCGGCAAGGCGATGGGCGGCGCGAGCGGCGGCTACGTCGCGGCGCGCTCCGAGATCGTCGAGCTGCTGCGCCAGCGCTCCCGGCCCTACCTCTTCTCGAACAGCCTCGCCCCGCCGATCACCGCCGCCAGCCTGCGGGCGCTCGACCTGATCGAGCGCTCGGGCGAGCTGCGCGAGCGGCTGCGCGCGAACACGGCCCACTTCCGTGCGCGGATGGAGGAGCTCGCCTTCGACCTGCTGCCCGGGTCGCACCCGATCGTGCCGGTGATGGTGGGCGACGCCGCCCGCGCCGCCCGCCTCGCCGACGGGCTGATCCGCCGCGGCGTCTACGCGGTCAGCTTCTCCTACCCCGTCGTGCCGCAGGGCACGGCCCGCATCAGAACGCAGATGTCGGCCGCACATACGCCGGCCGACATCGATTTCGCGGTCGATCAGTTCGCGGCCGCGCGTTCAGAGCTCGAAGGCTGAGGGGCCTGGCCCCGGTCGAAACCGGGCCAGGCCCCTGCCGTGCGAGCTACTCGTGGAACAGGGTGAAGTGCTGCTGGGTCACAGCACCGGCCTTGGTGAACTCGCCGCCGATGGCGAGGCTGGTGCCGCCCGCCCCCATTGCCTCGATGCCGAGGGTCGTGTTGACCGCCGGATTCCAGGGCGAGAGCGTGAGGCCGGTGGCCTCGTCGACCGCCGCCAGCTTGTCGCGGGACGCGATCGGGGTGAGGAAGTTGCTCCCCGGGATCGGGCCGTCGTAGCCGGTGAAGTGGCCGCCCATGTAGAGGATGCCGTCGGTAACACCGATACCGACGACGTTGCCGTTGAAGCCCTCGATGTAGTTGAGGGCGCCGGTCTCCATGTTCCAGGACATCGCCGAGCCACCGTTGCCGGTGCCGGCGCCGAACACCGTCGTGCCGTCCTGGGCGAACGCGAGCAGCTGGAACGGCCGGAACGTCTGCAGGTCGGCCGTGTGCCAGGCCCACGGGAGCGATGCTCCGGTGGTGGGATCGACCGCACCGACACCGACGTTCGTCGTGTTCGGGTCGCCGGGCGCGCCGCTGTTCAGCTTGTTGAAGAACCCGCCCAGGATGACCCGGGCGCCGCTCGGGTCGACGGCGATCGCGCGCACCTCGGGGCTCGTGCCGTACACGTTCGAGATCGCGGGCGCGAACGCCGGGATGAGCACTCCGGTGGTCGCGTTGGCCTCGAGCGCGTATGCCTTCGGCTTGGTGAACGCGCCGCCGACGTACAGGTTGCCCGCCGGGGAAACGGCGAACGCGCGCACCGTCTTGTTCGGCTTGAGCGTGTTGCCGAACGCGGCGACGGGCAGGCCCGTCGTGCCGTCGACCTCGACCACGTTCTTGTGCGCCGCGCCGTTCGCGGTGGTGAAGCTGCCGCCGATGTAGATGTTGCCGCTCGGGCCCGCGGTCAGTGCGTAGACCGTGCCGTTCACGTTCGGGTTCCAGGGGAGCAGCGCGCCGGTGGCCGTGCTCACCGCGGCGACGTTGCTGCGGGCGACGGACGTGCCGCCGGCGTTCGGAACCATGGCGGTGAACTGCCCGCCGATGTACGTCGTGCTGCCGACCACGATGATCGAGCGCACCGTGCCGTTGGCTCCGTAGACGGAGGCCGGCTTCTTCTGCACGACCGCCGCGGATGCCGCGGACGCCATCACACCAAATACTCCGAGAACGATCATCGCCGTGCCGAAGGTGCGGACGACCCTGTGCCTGCCTGGGAGCAGGGTCAATGCTCCACTTCCCATACGCCTCATGTCCAGCCTCTCGTCGAAGGAACGCGCCGCTTACACATTATCGAATGTACCGCCTGCCACGCGGCTGTCAATCTCACCCAGCCCAGATGCGAGGCGCGGCGGCGCGCCCACGCCCTGCACCAGAAGGGGTCAGACCCCTTCCGGTGCAGGGGATTCGGCTAGTGCGCGGCCGAGGCGATCTCGGTCTCGGGCGCGGGGGCGGCGTCGCCCGCGAACAGGTCGTCCACGTTCGAGTCGAGATCCTCGACCACCATCTGCTTTGCCCCGAGCACGGTCAGGAGCTGCTTGGCCGTGTCGACCGCGTCGTCGGAGATCTCGAGCACGGTGGCCGAGCTGCCCGGCGTCATCGACTTGCCGAGCGCCTCGAGCTGGTCGTTCTTGAAGCCCGAGTCACGCAGTTTCGCCGCGAGCGCGCCGATGCCGCCGCCGGCCAGGATGCCGATCGGCCCGCCGAGGATGCCGATCACGCCGCCCATCAGCGCGCCGCGGCCGGCGCCCCAGTCCTTGGACTCGACGAACTTGACCTTGCCGTCCTCGCGCACGAGCAGGACGGCGGTGTTGCCGACGCGTTCGGGGAAGGCGCCGCCGACGGAGGCGGCGCCTCGCGAGCCGCCGTCGGGCGTCGAGAAGCTTGCGGCGAGGATCTTGCGGTCTTGAGCAGCCATGTCGGCCTCCGGGTTCGGTGGTGGAAGCCACACGGTAGCCCCGCCGTTTGAAGCCGGGGTTAGGATCGGTGGTCTGCAGTGAAGATCGACGCCTTCGCCCACATCTCGCCCCCGCGCTACCTCGACCAGGTCGAGCGCATCCTCGCGAGTCCCGGCGTCAGCGCGGCGGTGCGCGAGCACGGGCCGTGGCTGCGCGAGGATCCGGTGCTCTTCGACCTCGACGCCCGCCGGCGCGCGCTCGAGGCGTTCGACGACTACCGCCAGGTGCTCGTGCTGGCGGCGCCGCCGCTCGACGAGCTCGGGCCGCCGGCCGTCACCCGCGGTCTGGCCCGGCTCGCAAACGACGAGATGGCGGCGCTCGTCGACGACCACGACCGCTTCTGCGGCTTCGCGGCCGCGCTGCCCCTGAACGACGTCGACGCGAGCCTCGTCGAGCTCGACCGCGCCGTGGCCGACCTGGGCGCGCGCGGCTTCCAGATCTATTCCAACGTGAACGGCCTGCCGCTCGACGACGCGCGCTTCCGGCCCCTCTTCGCCCGCGCCGCCGAGCTCGACGTCGCCATCTGGCTACATCCGACGCGCAGCCCGGCGTGGCCCGACTATCCGACCGAGGAGGCGTCGCAGCACGGCATCTGGTGGTCGATCGGCTGGCCGTACGAGACCGCCGCGGCCATGTGCCGGCTCGTCTACTCCGGCGTCATGGATGCGCACCCCGGCCTGCGCATCCTCACCCACCACGCCGGGGCGATGATCCCGTACTTCTCGGGCCGATTCCGCGGGATCCAGACCGAGGATCAGCGCCCGGCCCTGGAGCGGCTGCCGCGCGCGCCGCTGGACTACTTCCACCGCTTCTACGCCGACACCGCCCTCTTCGGCGCGCCCCATGCGCTGCGCTGCGCGGTCGACTTCTTCGGCGCCGGGCACATGCTCTTCGGCACCGACATGCCGCTCGGCGGGCCGGCGGTCGTGGGCGAGACGATCGCCGACATCGAGTCGCTCGGCCTCGCCGCGGCCGACCGCGACCGCATCTATGCGGGCAATGCGCGCGAGGTGCTCGGCGTTGCCTGAGGCGTGGTGGCGCTACATCGTGTTGTTGAAGCCGGAGTCGCCGTGACGGATGTCGCCGCCCGCGAAGACGCCGATCCCGTGCGGGTTTTGCCCCACGCGGTTGGCGTCGAGGAACGCCGTCGCGGCCGAATGGGCGACGATCGCGTAGCCGAGTCTGCTGAGATCGGACGACGCCACGTCCGGGCGCGTCCCCGCGATCCTGTTGTCGGAGATCAGGCACTCCGACTGGTCGGCGCAGAAGATGCCGATGCCGAGCCCGCCGTCGACGTGGTTGTCCTCCACGGAGCTTCTCGACATCTCCGTCACGGTGATGCCCCGAAGCGTTGTGCGCGTCACGGTGTTGCGCTCCACCATCACCCGGGCGGAGTCCGAGACGATCCCCTCCTGGCCGCCCTGGATCCGGCAGCCTTCGACCATGCTCATCGGCTCGGCGAACGTGAACGAGATGTCGATGCCCTGCGCGAACCGGCTGCGCATCCCCCGCACCGAGCAGTCGTCGATCATCACCTGAGCCATGCGGACGTGGAAGCCGTCCAGCCGCGCTCCCCGCACATGGACGCTGTCCAGGGTGACTCCGGTGGCGCCCTCGACGGTGACGCCGTTCTGGCCGCCGACGACCGTGACGTTGCGGACGGTGACGTTGCTCGCCTTGATCACGAGCCCACCGCGGATCACGGCCCCCGGCCGGCCGATCAGCGTCTCGGTGCGGTCGATCACGATCGGGCCGCGATGGACACCGGCCGCGAGATAGACGGTCGGCGGCTGCGACACCCATGCGATCCCCCCGGCGGCCGCCACCAGGCCGGCGGCGGCCAGCGCCAGGGTCGGCCCGCCCCGGCCGAGCTCACCGCCATCCTCGGCGTAGGACAACCGCAGCATCGGCAGCACGGCGTGCCCCAGCACGAGCCCCGACACCCAGCCAAGCGCGAACAGCGCGATCGCCGGCCGCAGCGGCGCCGCGATCGGGATCGCGCGTGCGACCCCCATCACCAGCGCCAGCTCGAACAGGCCGAGCGGGAGCGCCGCCCAGCCCGGCTGGTAGTCGAGCGGGCGGTGGTAGAGGACGATGTCGCAGGCCAGGCCGACGCCCAGCATCGCCACGGCCAGCTCGGCCGTCCACCACACCCGCGTCCACTCGGTCACGGCGCACGCGACCAGGAAGGCCGGGAGCCAGCCCGCGATCCGCGACTCCAGCCGGCCTCTCAGGGTGTACGACATTCCCTCACCCTGCGCAGGAACCGGCGGGCGGCGTACTTGGCCCCGATCAGCGTGTCCGCGGCCGGGTAGGCCCACTGGGCAGGGGCGCCGGCCAGCGCCAGCGTCCGCCCCCGCGCCGTCAGCCCCGGCACGGTCGAGTCGGGATCGAGCACGATCAGGTGACCGGCGGTCTCGATCCCGTGATCGTCGACCAGCCCACCCAGCATCGGGTCGGCCCGGTATCCGCGCACGAACCCGGTGGCGCACACGATCTGCTCGGCGCCGTTCACACTCGCCGCGGTCGAGAACCGGCCGGCTCGCGCGGCGTCGGCCAGCACCCGGTCGACGTGCCGGTCGGGCGGGAACGACGGCGTGAGCGCCTCCTCGAGCATCGCCAGGCGCTCGCCGGCAGGGGCGGCGTGGAACCGGCTCAGGCCTCGCCGGGAGAGCAGAGAGCGGGGGACGTTGAGCGGGCGCCGCACCGGCTCGCGGCGGCGCACGGACACCACCGACGCACCCGCCGCGAGCGCGTTCAGCCACTCCGTCGCGGCGGCGAGGCCCGCCCCCACCACGGCCACGCTGGCGCCGTAGCCGTGGGGCTCGTAGGCGTGCACCGCGCGCGGGTCGGCGGCCAGCTCGAGCGGCAGCGCCAGTCCGGGGTGCCCCGGCGCGAGGAGCACGTGCGCGAACCGCCCCTGTCCGTCGATGTCGAACCCGTCGCCGGCGGCGCGGACACGCTCGACCCGCACGGGACGCAGGCTCTCGTCCCAGCCGCAGCGGGCCCGAAGCGCGGAGACGTGGTCGAGGAACTCCTCGACGGTCGGGTGGTAGCGGTCGAGCGCCGTCTGCACGAGCGGCCCGAGGCTGCTGCGCCGGTTGATCGTGCGTATGGCGAGACCGGGGAAGCTGGAGGCGAAGCAGTGGCCGTCGCTCTCGGAGCGCATCACGCGTTGATTGATCGACGCCGCCCGCCGCCGCCACGCGTCGGCGGGATTGGCGGTCGGCCCGAACACCGCCACCTCGCCCGGTTCCAACCCGCCGTGCCGCAGCGTGACGTAGGCGCAGAATGCCGCCAGTCCGGATCCCACGACCGCGACCGGCTGGTCGGCCACGTTACTTCACCGACCCGGCCAGGAGTCCTTGGACGAAGTAGCGCTGGAAGGCGAAGAACACGATCAGCGGCACGACGAGCGAGATGAAGCTGGCCGGGGCGATGATCTCGACGTTCGTGCCGAACTCGCGCATCTGGGAGAAGATCGCGACGGTGATCGGCTGCGTGTTGCGCGCAAGCGTGAGCGCGACGATCAGGTCGTTCCATGTCCACAGGAACTGGAAGATCGCGAGCGACGCGATCGCGGGCAGCCCGAGCGGCAGGATCAGGCGAAGGAAGATGCGCATCTCGGATGCGCCGTCGATGCGCGCCGACTCGAGGATGTCACGAGGGATGCCCACGAAGAAGTTCCGCAGGAGGAATATCGCAAACGGCAGCCCGAACGCCGTGTGGAAGAGCACCAGCCCGAGCACGGTGTCGAACAGGTGCAGGTGGTCGTAGATGCCGAAGATCGGGATCAGCGCCATCTGGATCGGCACGACCAGCAGCCCGATCACGACCACGAAGAGCACGTCGCGGCCGGGGAAGTCGAGCCACGCGAACGCGTAGCCCGCCAGCGCAGCGATCATGATCGGCAGCACGGTGCCGCCGATCGCGATCTCGGCCGTGGTTCGCAGCGACGAGGTGATGGCGGAGTTGTCGAACAGCGCCCGGTAGTTCGCGAAGGTCGCCACGCTGGGATGCGAGAAGAACTTCCACCAGCCCTCGGTGCTGACCAGCGACGAGGGCATGATCGAGGTGATGAAGAGGCCGAACGTCGGCACCAGCCACAGCAGCGCGACGGCGGCCAGGAAGATCTGCAGCGGCGCCTTGGCGGCGCCGCGGCCGATCCTGGCGGCGATCGTGTCGTGGGACGGGCGGCGCTCGATCGATCCGGGTTCGGGGGTCGCCTCGGCGACGGCCATCTCATACCTCCCTGCGGAATCGGCGGACGTTCAGGAGCAGCACGGGGATGACCAGGATGAACAGCAGCACCGCGATCGCCGACCCGAGGCCGAAGTCGTTTACCCCGCCGAACGACGTGCGCCACATGGCCAGCGCGATCACGTTGGCGTCGGGCTGCACCGACTCCGGCGCCACCGCCAGGATGATGTCGAAGATCTTGAGGACGTTGATGATCATCGTGATGAAGACCACCGAGAGCACCGGCGCGAGCAGCGGCGCCGTCACCCGCCGGAACACCTGCCACTCGTTGGCGCCGTCCGTGCGCGCGGCCTCGAGCACGTCGCGCGGGATCGCCGCCAGGCCGGCGGCGATCACCACCATGGCGAACCCTGCCCATACCCACAGGTAGGCGATCATGATCGCCGGGGTGATCAGCTTCGAGGTCAGCCAGCCAACGCCGCCGTATGGCTGGGCGAACGTCGACGCGCCGATCGCGACGTGGTAGCTGCCGGAGCCGACGTGCGTGAAGACGAAGTCGCCGTCGGCGGCGGTCTTGGCCTTCGCGACGGAGCTGCCGGACGAGTTGCGCAGCTCGACCGTCACGCCGGGCAGGCCGGACTCGCCCGTCTCGACGACGCCCGGCTTGCCGCCGCCCGGCTTGAAGTCGCGCCACACCACCCCGGTGATGCCGCCCTGCACCGGCTGCGGCTTGACCGCCTGCCTGGCGGTCTTGGGGATCTCGGTGATGTTGATGGCGGTCACCCCGAGCAGGGCGACGCCCCCGGCGCTCACGGGCGCCTTGAGCTGGATGCCGCTGACCTGCGGGTTCGCCCCCGAGAGCGCCTTGGTGGACGGCGCCGCCGTCGACAGCACGCCCGGCGGGTTGACGGCGTTCTTGACCGCGGCGACGGCCGCGTTGATCGACCCCTGGCTGGGATCCTGCTGATACTGGAGCCGCCAGATCACGCCGGCCGCGAACAGCGAGATCGCCATCGGCATGAACACGGCCAGCCGGAACGCCACCGACCAGCGGATGCGCTCGATCAGCACCGCGAACACGAGCCCGATCGACGTCACGAGCGCGGGTACGACCGCCACCCAGATGGCGTTGTTCTCGATCGCCTTGCGAAGCGTGCTGTCGGAGAAGAGCGTGCGGTAGTTGTGGACGCCGACGAAGTCGTTCCAGCCCGACGCGCCGAACAGGCTGCGGAAGATCGTGTAGACCGTCGGGTAGACGATCCACACGCCCAGCATGACGACGGCGGGCGCGAGGAACACCGCCACCATCCCGTATCGGCTCACCAGGCTCGGCTTCGGGGCCGGCGGCAGTGCGCCGCCGACCCGTTGCGCCGTGGCGCCCGCGTCGGTCACTTGTAGGCCGCCGCCGCCGCCGACTCCAACTGCTGTGCGATCCCGTTCACGTTGCTCGGGTCCTGCAGGAACTTCTGGAAGATCGACCACTCACCCTGGCCGACCGTTGCCCCGAAGGCTGCCGGCTGCTCGTCGGACATGTCGAACTTCGACACCGTCGAGGTGGCAAGCGTCTGTGCGACCTTGCGTGCGATCGGATCCGAGTAGTCGCTCAGCGGCACCTTCTTGTTGAGCGTCCCGAAGCCGCCGCGCCTCACCCACACCTCGGCCGCCTGGGGGGTGGCCAGGTACTTGATGAAGGCCTCAGCGGCCGGGCTGTCCTTGAACATGACGATCTCGTCGCCCGAGACCTCGGTCACCGGCGGCGAGTTGTTGATCGACGGGAACGGGAACACGTTGTAGTCGGTGCCGCCCTTCGCACCCGTGGTGGCGGTGCCGGGGACGAAGTCGCCCTCGATCACCATCGCCGCCTTCGGCTGCTTGCTCGCCGGCACGAGCACGTTGTTGACCGACGTGGCGAAGTCGGTCTGCAGCGCCCCGGAGGTGCTGCCGTAGATGTTGCTCGTGTCGCCGAGCACCTGCCCCATCGTCTTCAGCGCCGCGATCACCGTCGGGTCGGTCCACTTGATCTGGTGCTTGGTGAGCTGGTCGTACTTCGCCGGCCCGGCCTGGCGCAGGTAGATGTTCTCGAACAGGTCGGTCAGCGTCCAGCCCTCGGAGCCGCCGATGGAGTAGGCGGGCAGGCCCGATGCCTTGATCGTCTTCGCGTCCTGCAGGAACTCCGGCCAAGTGGTCGGCGCGGTCACGCCGGCGTTCTTGAAGGCCGAGACGTTGTACCAGACGGTCGACTTGTTGGATGCCTTGAAGAGCAGGCCGTAGAGCTTGCCGTTGATCTCGCCGAGCTGGGTGCCGCCGGCGCCGAAGTTCGCCTCGATCTCGCTGCGGGCGAACTCTATCGGCTTCAGCGCGCCCTTCTGCTCCATCTGGGTGACGAATCCCGGCTGGGCGATGTCGGCCAGGTCGGGCGGGTTACCGCCCTGGACGGCGGTCGAGAGCACCGTCGTGATGTTGTTGCCCGCCGACGTGTACTTGACGTGCACCTTCGGATACTGCTTGTTGAAGGCATCGATCACGGCCTGGAACGACTTCTGCTCCGGTCCCGACCAGATGCCGACGAACGAGATTGACCCGGACACCGAGCTGGTCGAGGCGCCCCCGCTGCCGCCCGAAGAGCCGCCCGAGCCCCCACCGCAGCCCGCGGCCAGTGAGGCCACCACGGCGGCGAGTACACACGCTTGTGTTCGATGGCGAAGGCTCATGGTCGAGCTCCTTCCGTCTGGTCGTGGATTCCAAGTCCGGTGGCGGGGTCGAAGAAGTGCAGCGAGCGCGTGTCGACCGCGGTCTCGATCTCGTCGCCCACGGCGACGCGCGACCGGGGCGCGAAGCGGCCGACGAAGGTCGCGCTCGGCGATCCGTCCTCCGTCGCCCCCGGCAGCCGCACCTCCTCCGCCTCGGAGGCCAGCTCGCGCACCTCCTCAGTGGAGGCCTCGGGCGTGTCGACGCTGAAGTGGACGACGATCTCCGAGCCCAGCGCCTCGGTGAGCAGCACCCTGCCCCGCAGGCGCCGGTCGGGCGGCGCGTCGTGCGCGAGCGCGGCATCCTGGATGTCCTCCGGACGGATGCCGACGATCACCTCGCGATCGGCGAACGACTTCAGGCCCGGCCGGGATTCGACGAGGGACTCGTCGAGCGTCAGCCGCTGGCTGCCCGCCTCGACGGCGAGACCGCCGTTGTCCGCGCGGATCACACCCTCGAACATGTTCATCGCCGGGCTGCCGATGAACCCCGCCACGAACAGGTTGACGGGATTGTCGTAGAGCTCCTGGGGCGGCGCGACCTGCTGCACCTCGCCCTTCCGCATCACCGCCACCCGGTCGCCCATCGTCATCGCCTCCACCTGGTCGTGGGTGACGTAGATGGTGGTCACACCCAGCTCGTGCTGGAGGCCGCCGATCTCGGCCCGCATCTGCACCCGCAGCTTGGCGTCGAGGTTCGACAGCGGCTCGTCCATGAGGAAGGCCGCCGGCTCGCGCACGATCGCCCGGCCCATGGCGACGCGCTGGCGCTGGCCGCCCGAGAGGGCGCGCGGCTTGCGGTCGAGGAAGGACTCGAGGCCGAGGATCGACGCCGCGTTCTTCACCCGCCGGTCGATCTCCTCCTTCGACATCTTGCGCACCCGCAGGCCGAACGCGATGTTGTCGTAGACCGTCAGGTGCGGGTAGAGCGCGTAGCTCTGGAACACCATCGCGATGTCGCGGTCGCGCGACGGCACGTAATTGACCGGCCGATCGCCGATCCGAAGCACGCCCTCCGAGATCGACTCCAACCCGGCCACCATGCGCAGGGCAGTCGTCTTGCCGCACCCGGATGGCCCGACGAACACCATGAACTCGCGATCCTCGATCGTGAGATTCATGCCCGAGACGGCTCGCGTCCCGTCCGGGTACACCTTCGCGACGTCCTCAAAGCTCACAGTCGCCAACGGCCCTCCCCTCCGCCGACCCCGCATCCAGTCCGACCCGCCGGGGAGGAACATCTTGCGAACCCCTTGCCGCATCGGACACGAAGCACGCGCCATCCTAGCACCGCCGCAGGCGGCTATTTGCGCGATCACAGGCCTTCGCGTACGGTGGAGCGATGGGAGCTCCGGGGGATCGGATGCGCGTGCCGGGCGAGCCGCCAACGCCCGCCGACTCGCCGCTTCGGCTCGTCGACATCCGCACGTCGCCCTTCCACCTCAACCTGGGCACGCCGGTGGTCTCCGTGGGTGACGCGGCGCCGGTGCTGCGGCTGCCGCGGCTGGACGCACACAGGCGGGTGACGGCCGAGACCGTCGACCTCGGCCATCACCTCGGCATCCGGCCGGTCGCCCTGATCTTCGGCTCCTACACCTGACCGCCATTCCGGCGCCAGTTGGGCGCCCTCGAGGAGCAGCACCGCCGCCACGGCGACCGGGTCGCCTACCTGATCGTGTACATCCGCGAGGCCCACCCCGAGGACGGATGGGTGCTCGAGGAGAACCGGGCGGCGGGGGTCGCGGTGGCCGACCCGCATACGCTCTCCGAGCGGGCGGAGGTGGCGGCGACGTGCGCGCTCGCCCTCGAGACGACCATCCCCATGCTGCTCGACGACGCCGACGACGCGGTCGCGTCCGCGTACGGCGGCTGGCCTGACCGCCTGTACCTGATCGACCGCGCAGGCCGCATCGCCTACCAGGGCGGCGAGGGGCCGTACGGGTTCGATCCGGATGCCCTGGAGGCCGCGGTGCGCGCGGAGCTCGCCCCTGACGACGGGTGACGGCCGGGCGGCCGGGGTGGGGCCCGGTGCCTGGCACCGCCTGCGGTGCCAGGCACCTTCCACGCCGTCCATCTAGCCCATCTGCGCCATGCGCATCTGGTTTCCGGACGGGTCGCGGAAGCCGGCGTCGATGCCGTAGGGCTGCTGCGTCGGCTCCTGGCTGAACTCGACACCGCGGGCGCGCATCTCCTCGTAGCTCTTGCGGCAGTCGTCGACGGCGAAGAAGAGCCCGCCGGCCGCGCCCTTGGCAACGATCGTCGCGATCGCGGCGCGCGTCTCGTCGTCGAACACCGGCGGGCCGGGCACGGGCAGCAGGGCGAGGGCGACGTCGTCCTGGCCGGGCAGGCCGACGGTCAGCCAGCGGAAGCCGCCCATCTCGGGCACGGTGACGTCGGCGCGCACCTCCATCCCCAGCTTCTCGGTGTAGAAGGCGAGCGCCTCGTCCTGGTCGTGCACCCACACGTTCACGTTGGTCAGCTTGCTCAGCATGGTGTCCCTCCTCAGGGGTCGTTCGGTCTGAGGTGGACGCTAACGAGCCGCCGTGGCCCTGTCTTCTCGAAAGCTGCTGGACGGCGGGCGCGACCATGCGAGCAGCAGGCAGCCCGGGATCGGCACGCGCCAGGCGGCGGGCGGATGGGCGGCGCGGTAGGCCGTCGGGGTGCGGCCGTAGGCGCGCCCGAAGCTGGTCGTGAACGAGCCGACGCTGCGCAGGCCGACGGTCATGCAGATGTCGGCCACCGAGCGGTCGGTATCGCGCAGCAGCGCGGCGGCGCGCTCGAGCCGGCGGGTGAGCAGGTACTGGTGCGGCGTCTCGCCGAACGCGCGCCGGAACTCGCGGCTGAAGTGCGCCGGCGAGAGGTGGGACGCACGCGCGAGCGCCTCGATGTCGAGACGCTCGCGGTAGCGGGCATCGATCAGATCCTTCGCGCGCAGCAGGTGACGGGCGGGCGGAACGGGCTTCATGCGGCGGGGGGCGCGTCCCCTTCGCGGATCGGGTGCAGCGTCATCACCGAGACCGCGCCGGTCTGGCGCGACTCGGCCAGAGCGTACGCCCTGGCCCGGGCGCCGTCGCGGAACAGGCGCTTGCCGCTTCCGAGCACGGTCGGGTAGACCATCAGCCGGTACTCGTCGACCAGATCGGCGTCATGGAGCGCGTGCACGAGTCTCATGCTGCCCGCGACCAGGAGGTCGCCCGCCGTCTGCGCGCGCAGCTTGCCGACCTCGGTGGCGACGTCGCCGCGCACGATGGTCGAGTTGTTCCAGCCGGCCTTCTCGAGCGTGGACGAGACGACGTACTTGGGCATGCCGTTCATCTTCTCGGCGAACCCGACCTCGTCGGTCACCGTGGGCCACACCGCGGCGAAGCCCTCGTAGGTGACGCGGCCGAGCAGCATCGCCTCGGCGCTCATGAGCTCGTCGAGCTTGTAGCGGTCACCCTCGGCGCCGCGCTCGAACCTGAACGCCCACCCGCCGAAGGGCGTGGCCTCGGCCCCGCCGGGGTCCTCCATGACGCCGTCGAGCGAGACGAACTCCGAGACGACGATCCTTCCCATTCCGATCCCTCCTCGAGTGTGCGTGCGTTGCGGGGAAGAGACTCGCCCACTCGGGGGAAATCATCGCGCAGCGGGCGCGCGCGTGAGCTGGCCGAGCTACAGGCCGGACGCGATCGACCGCTGCTCGTGCTCGAACGCAGGCTCCATCGCGGCGATCTGCCCCGGGGAGATGCCGAAATCCCGCGCAACCGTGCGCCAGGCGGCGGTCGCGGCGACGACAGCACGGATCTGCGCTCGGGCCGCGCCTGCGTCCACGCGGAAGTACGCCGCAACACCCAGCAGGCTCTCGACCGTGGCGGACGCGTCATCCAGGTCGATGGTCGTGCTGAGGAGCCTCGGGCCGGGGTCAGGGTTCGGGTTGAGGTCGAACGCAGGCGCAAGCTCCCATCCGGCGGCGCCCGCGTGCAGAAATCCGTGGTTTCGCAGATGGTCGTCCGTGTTCGAGATCAGGACCGTGAACGCCATGCGCAGCCAGAGCTGGCGGAGGTCGCGCGTTGCGGCAGGTGAGCTCTGCTCGATGACCTCAGCGATCTCGAGATAGCTGCGCTGGTCAGCGTCGGATGCTTCGAGCATCGTCATTGCGCTGACGTACCCCAGGCGATCAGCGCGACGTCGGTCGAAGCGCTCGACGATCAGCACGTCCCGCCCGGCGACGCTGACCAGCTCCGAAGGCGGGACGTGCACGCCCGCCCGCTCGGCAAGGATCAGCGCGACCCGCTCCCACGCGACGACATTCCTCTCCGCGTCGCCCGTGCTGGGGAACTTCGCGATCGCAAGCCGGCCCTCTCGGTCGACCACGTGCGCTTTCGGCCGCGCGCCGCCGAGCGAGCTCCCGGCGCGGAGCAGGAGCGCGAGCGTCTCGTCGTCCTCGCGATCCTCCTCGAACGCCAGCGACGCGCTCAGGAGATTGGGGAGATCGATCAGGTGCGGAACGCCCTCGGCCGGCGGCGCCAGATACTCACCGCCGCCTGCTGGGCGGAAACGAAGCGCGCCCTGACGCGCGTCGTCACGCACGCCGAGAAGGAAGTCGATCTCGCCGAGGCTTCCGGGTGTGGCTCCTTCGCGCTGCGCGCGGTGGCGCTCACGCCGGCGGATGAGGCGCCGCCCCCAGCGGTCGGGTGCGCTGTCCTGGAAGGCGCCGAAGAGCGAGTGCCCGACCGGTGTCTGGAAGGCGCCCAGCGCCAGCGGAAGCTGCGGGTCGATCTCGTAGGCGCGCGGCGACGCCAGCCACTCCCCGGTGTACGTGAAGGTGGCGGACTCGGCTCCCCGGCCTCGGTGCGAATAGAGCCGGCCGGCGTGGAGATCGCCGTCCGGGAACGCCGCATAGACGTCGACGACGCGGTCACTCACCGCCCGCCTCGTTCCTGCCGCGCCGAACCCGCTGGGGCAGCGACTGATCGGCGCGGAGCCGTCCGACATCGCTCTCGTACGGGTCGAACGCGCGCACGACGCCGTCCATGATCCCGAGTGCCCGCGCGACGCGCAGGACGTTCTCGAGGCTGACGGACCCGGATCCGGCTTCGAGCCGCGAAACGGTCTCGCGCGAGATCCCCGCGCGGTCGGCCACCTGCGCGGACGTGAGCCCACGGAGCTTGCGCCACGCGGCGACGTCGGCGCCGATGGTACGCGCCGCGCGGGCGACCGCGATAGGGGTGGGGTTCATGTTGGCCATATTCAACGACCTAATGTCGGCTATAGACGACACTATAGAGTACTACGTCTGCTATAGACGACATAATCGGCAGGTGATCGACCGCTCGGACGTCGGCGGATGTAAGCGTCGTCGGCGTCCCGCGGACCCTTCCTGTATGTGGCCTAGCATCTGGCAATGGTGGGGACGCAACGACCGACCGCACACGCCGACCTCATGCGCATGTCCGACGCGGAGCTCATCGCGTGCGCGCGGGACTGGATGGACGCGGGCGACGCGGCCGCCGAAACCGCCAGGCGCTGCGTCGCGCTCATGTTCGAGCGCCACGCCCCGCTCGTGCGCGCGCACTGCGCGCGCAAGGCGCCGCTCGACGTGGTCGACGACCTGGTGGCCGACGTCTACCTGCGCTTCGTGCGCACCGTGTTCCTCCGCACGACGCCGATCGAGAACCCCGTCGGGCTGCTCGTGATCATGGCCCAGCGTGTCGTCGCCTCGTTCCACGCGGGCCGCAAGCCCGGCACGGCGCCGCTCGACGAGGCGCCCGAGCTCGCTGCCGACGAGGCCGGCTACGAGCGGATCGCGGGTACGCAGTTCGTCGAGCAGCTGCTGTCCGTCCTGACCGACCGCCAGCGCGAGGTGGTGCGCCTGCGCCTGTGGCACCATCTGCCGAGCGCCGAGGTCGCCACGCGCCTCGGCATGACCGCCACGAACGTCGATGTGACCTTCCACCGCGCCATGGAGCGGCTTTCCAAGGAGCTCGAGCGATGAGCGCCGAGCAGCGCTTCACCGACTTCACGGCCGCGTGGGAGCGGGGCGAGCATCCCGACCCGGCCGCGGCCATCGCCGCGGCGCCCGACGCCGACCGCGACCTGCTGGCGACGATGATCACGGTCTACCTGGCCGACAGGCCGCGTACCGAAGTCACCGAGGCCGAGGTCGCCGCCCGCGCGGCCGATCCCCGCAGCGCGCCGCCACAGTCGTGGGACGTCCTGCTGCCGGAGCTTCGGGCGCGCTCGGGCACGACCCGGGGCACGCTCGTGACGCAGCTCGCAAAGGCGCTCGGCCACCCCGAGGCGCGGGCGCAGGTCGAGGAGCACGTGCATGGCCTGGAGACCGGCCAGCTCGCGCCGCGGCGGGTGCGCCCGGCGGTGGTGGCGGCGCTCGCGCGCATCCTGAACGTACCCGAGGCGCTGCTCGAGCTGGGCCGCCGGATGGCGCCCGAAGCGTCGGCGGCCGACCCCGCGGTCGCGTTCCATCGCCGGGCAGGTGCGGTCGGGAGCGCGTCACCCGAGCCGCCTGCGGCTGTTGGCGAGCCCGAACGCGTCGCGGCGATCGACGACCTCTTCACCGGCGCCGATGGATGAGGTCGAGGCCGCCCGCGCGGCGCTCGAGCGCTTCACGGGCATCTATGCCGCAGCCGTGCCGCCGGTCGACGTCGAGGAGCTCGCGGGCAGCCTGTGCCGGCTGCGGGTGCGCGACGCCGACGACCTGCGCCCGCTCGCGGGGGTCGCGACGGGTGCGCAGCTCTCGGGGGTGCTCCTGCCCGCGCGCTTCGAGATCTGGGTGCGCCGCGACGAGTCGGCGTCGCGCCGCCGCTTCACGGTCGCGCACGAGATCGGCCACCACTTCCTTCACTCCGACGGCGCGGCCGTGCTGTGCCGGCCGGTCGACGTCGAGGCGGCCGGCGACGACGTACGGGCGCTCGAGCGGCAGGCCAACCGCTTCGCCGCGGAGCTCCTGATGCCCGAGCCGTTGGTGCGGGCCCAGGCCGATCGCGACGGCGCCGACCCCATCGCGCTCGCCGCCCGCTTCGGCGTGTCGGACATCGCGATGGGCTACCGGCTCGTGAATCTCGGCTACCTGACGGCGCTGCCGGTGGGGCTGCAGGCCGAGCTCGACCGCTGGCGCGGCGTGTAAGACCCGGCCAGGCGCGGCCGACATCCCTGCGGCAACCACGAGCCAGGAGGCCGCGACATGCCGATCACCCTGCCCGCCCGGATCGGGAACCCGACCGTCCACCGCGGCATCGCGCTCGTGCCGCTCTTCCCGCGCCGCCTGCCCGGCGCCGCGTACGCGACGCTCGGCACCGCGCTTCACCGCGGCCTGCGGGTGACCGAGGCCGGCGCCGAGGGCATCGTGCCCGAGCTCGTCGTCACGAACCCGCTCGACGAGCGGGTGCTGCTCTACGACGGCGAGGAGCTCGTCGGGGCGAAGCAGAACCGGATCCTGAACCTGACGGTGCTGATCGCGGCCGCCTCGGTCACGCCGATTCCGGTGAGCTGTGTCGAGGCTGGCCGCTGGCACCGGCGAAGCGCGGTCTTCACCGCGGCCGCTCACACCGCGGGGCCGGAGCTTCGGCTGCGCAAGGCCCGTGCACTGGGAGCCGACGCGCTGGCACGCGGTATCGCCCAGGCCGAGGTGTGGCAGGCGGTGGCCGAGCAGGCGAGCCGCCGCGGCGTCGACTCGCCGACCGCCGCGCACGCCGACATCTTCATCCAGCACGAGCGGGCGCTGGCCGGGCTGCGGGCGGCCTTCCCGCTCGACGACGGCCAGTGCGGAGCGGTGCTCGTCCTGCCCGACGGCCACGTGTGCCTCGACTACCTCTCGCGGCCCGACGCGTATGCGCAGCACCACGCGAAGCTCGTCGACGGCTACCTCATGGACGCGCTCGACCAGCTCGACCGGCCCGCGAGCGGCATCGAGCCGCTGAACCGGTTGCTGCACCGGCTCTCGCTCGTGCCGATCGCGCGGCACGCGTCGGCGGGACTCGGCACCGATCTGCGGGCGCAGACGGCGAGCGTCACGGCCACCGGGCTCGAGCTCGACGGCGAGCTCGTCCAGCTGTCCGCGTACGCGTGACCAGGATCTGCCATCCGGTGGTATCGTCTGGAACCGGTCATGCTGCCACGACTCGAAGAGCTCATCGAGAGGCTGCGCGAGGCCACGCAGGGGTTGCGTGGCCGCAAGCTGCGCCTGCCCGATTTCTCCAAACGGCTCGAGGACGCGAGGGACGCGTGGGAGGAGCGCCGCGAGCAGCACCCGCATACGTTCCCACGCGCCCGCAAGGCGACCGAGCGGCTGCTGGCGAGCGACGGGATCGCCGATCTGCGCGAGCGGATCCGGCCCTGGCATGCCGTCCCGGCGCTGATCACGCTGTTCGTGCTGCTGGTCGGCGGCTTCTGGCTCGGCGGTGCGGTGAGCGACCACGCGAGCGCCGCGGTGCTCACCAAGACGCTCAAGATCAAGGGCCAGATCATCACCGTGAATGGCGCCCGCTACGTCTCGACGCCGGCGCTGACCGTGAAGGTCAAGGGCAAGGTCGTCCACATCCCGGCCAAGACGGTGCGGCTGCCGGCGAGCACGGTCATCTCGGGCAAGACCGTCCCGGTCAAGGTCGACGTGAACCACACGATCTCGATCCCCGTGACCGTGAAGGTGCCGACCACGCGCACCAACACGACCACGATCAACCACACGATCGTGACCACGGTGATCCACACGCAGACCACCACCGTGAACGGCCCGACGACGACCAGCATCATCACCATCACGCTGCCGACGAGCACCGTGACGGTGACCGTGACGACCTAGCGAGTCACACGAATCGGCCGGCGGCGTTGTCGGCGAAGCCGGTGTCGGTTTCCCAAACAGCGGAAACGCGCGCCTCGCCGAGCAGTGCTTCGAGATCCGACCGCGGACGGCTCGGCAGCAACACGCCGAGCGCCGTCGTTGCAGGGGCGAAACGGCGGTAGTCGTGCAGCTGACCGATCGCCATCCTGATCTCCGCTCTCGACCCCGATCCCTTGGCTTCGACCAGGTGGGCGCGGGTCTCATCGTGGAGGTCGCAGATGATCGCCCCGACCTCGCTCGGCGGCACGACGCTGAAACGCGAGACAACCGATCCCTGAGCCTCCAGGTGGCTCGCGTAGCGCAGGACGAGACCCTGCTCGCGGCGCACTGCCGTTTGCGTGCCGATCGCGCGCGAGACCTCGACCTCCTCGACGTGCTGTTCCTCCAGGGGAAGCCGCTTGGTTATGGGCGGTGCGGCAGTGAACTCCGCCGGGAGATCGAGATCCATGCCGGGTTCGCGGACGAACTTCCCGACGGGACGCATCCGGAACACGATCACGCGCCTCGAGCGGCCATCGGTCGGATCGAGGGCGTTCTTCCAGGCGAACGGCTCTGCGTCGAGCTCGAATCGGCCCAGGTACGTCACAAGCCCTCCGGCACCCCGGAAGATCCTGATCGCACGGCCACTCTTCCGGTGGTGAAGAACCGCCGAGTTGCCCCTGACGAACTGCTGGTCGCCGCGCTGGCCGTGGCCGGTGTAGCAGAAGAGGCCGCCGCGCCACCCGTCGAAGTACCCGTACTGCGGCGCAACGTCCCGGTCGAGGAACACGAAGATGTTCGGTGTGAGCCTCGATGGAGATGTCCCGCCGCGCCCGCTACCGCCATAGCGAGCATGGACCTCCTTGCGGGAGACCCGGGCACCCGGCGCATAGCCCCACCCGTCGTCCGCCATCGAGGCGAACTCATAGCGGATAGTCCGGTGGGACGTAACATCCGAGGCTGGCACGTCGCTCAGGGACGTGGGTAGGCATGGAATCGCGCAAGGGGCAGCTCTGGTTCTCTCCCTCGGATCTCACCGAGTACCTCGCCTGCGCGCACGCCTCGGCGCTGTCACGTGCCGTCGCGAGGGGCGAGCGTGGCGGCGCATTCGTGCCGAGCGCGTACGCGACGCTGATCTTCGCGAAGGGGAACGATCACGAGGCTGCGTACCTCGAGCGGCTGCGGGCGGAGGGGCGCGACGTGGTCGGGGTGGGGCGATCCGGCGACTTCGCCGTCGGCGCCGCGCGCACGGCGCAGCTCATGCGCGAGGGCGTCGATGTGATCTATCAGGGTGCGTTCGTGCTCGGCTCGTGGCGCGGGCTCGCCGACTTCGTCGAGCGCGTCGACGAGCCGTCGGCGGAGCTCGGCTGGTCGTATCAGGTCGTCGACACCAAGCTGGCGCGCGCGCATGCCCGACCGGCACACGTGCTCCAGCTGTGCTTCTACAGCGAGGGCGTGGAGCGGGTGCAGGGCTCGGCGCCGCCGCTCGCACACCTCGAGCTCGGGTCGGGACTGCGCGAGAGCATCCGCCTGCGCGAGGTGGCGCCGTACTTCCGGCGGGCGCGGATGGCGTTCGAAGCCGCGGTGCGGAGCGACCGGCCGACGTCGCCCTACCCGTGCGAACACTGCGGATTCTGCGCGTTCCGGCGCGAGTGCGAGGCGTGGTGGCTCGACCAGGACTACCTCACGCGAGTGGCGTCGATCAGCCGTGGCCACGTCGACCTCCTGACGGCAGCCGGCGTGCGAACACGCGGGATGCTGGCGGCGCTGCCACCGGCGACGCCGATCGCCGATCTTCGGCCGGCGACGCTCGCCAACCTGCACCAGCAGGCCCGGCTCCAGGTCGAGGCCGACACCGCACCGGCCATCCCCTACGAGCTGCTCGCGCTCGAGCCCGAGCGCGGCTTCGCCCGCCTGCCCGCCCCGTCGCCCGGCGACGTCATGTTCGACCTTGAGGGCGACCCGCTGTGGACGCCCAGCCGCGAGCTGACGTTCCTCTTCGGACTGCTACTGGCCGAGGGCGGCGGGTGGCGCTACGAGCCGGTGTGGGCGCACTCCGTGGACGAGGAGCGCGTGGCGTTCCAGCGCGTGATCGACCTGATCGACGAGCGGCTCGAGGCGCATCCCGACATGCACGTCTACCACTACAGCCCCGCGGAGCCAGGCGCGCTCCAGCGGCTGATGGCGGATCACGCGACGCGCGAGCTCGAGGTCGACGACATCCTGCGGCGCAAGGTGATGGTCGACCTGCTGACCGTCGTGCGACAGGCGATGCGCGTCGGGGTCGAGTCGTATGGGTTGAAGCGGATCGAGCACCTGACGGGCTTCAAGCGCGAGGCCGACATGGGATCGGGTGCTGACGCGGTGCTCGGCTACGAGCGCTGGGTGGACTCGCACGTCGACGCGGAGCTCGACGCGATCGCGCGCTACAACGACGAGGACTGCCGAGCGACGTTGGCGCTCCGCGACTGGCTGGTGTCGATCCGTCCGCCCGATGCCGGCCGGCTCGAGGCCGTGCCGCCGCGTGTCCTGGGCGCCGACGTCGTCGCGGCCGCGACCGCCCGCGAGGCGCTGCGCGTGGATCTCGTCACCGGCGCCGAGCCCGGGAGCGTGCGCTGGCTCGCCGGCGAGCTGCTCGAATACCACCGCCGCGAGGCGCGGCCGGGCTGGTGGCGCTGGTTCTCGCTGCTCGACATGGACGGTGAGGAGCTGATCGCGGATCCCGAGGCGATCGGTGGATTGGCGCCGACCGGGCCGCCGGTGCCCCGGCCGAACAGGGTCTACGAGGTGTCGCTCCGCTTCCCGCCGCAGCAGCACAAGCTGGAGGCGGGGAGCCTGATCGATCCCGATACCGAGAAGACCGTGACGGTCAGCGGGATCGACAACGACGCGTGCACGGCCGTCGTGCGGGCGCAGAGGTTCGCGACCGAGCCGCCGCCGCGCGCGCTCGTGCCGCCCCGGCCGATCAGGAACGAGGTGCACCGTGACGCGCTGACGCGCCTGGCGACGGCGGTACGGGACTCGCACGACCGCTACGCGGCGCTGCGCGAGGTGCTCGCGGCCGAGCGGCCGCGGTTCGTCGATCGACGCGCGGGCGCCCCGATCCAGACCACCGACCTGGCCGAGCAGCAGGCGCTCGCGCGCGGGCTCGACCGCAGCTACCTGCTCGTCCAGGGCCCTCCCGGGACTGGCAAGACCTACACCGGCGCGCGGCTGATCGTCGATCTGATCGAGCACGGTCATCGCGTGGGCGTGACGGCGCTCAGCCACCGGGCGATCAACAAGCTGGTCGAGGAGGTCGAGCACGCCGCCGACGAACGCGGGGTGCGGTTCCGTGGCGCTCGGAAGGCGGCCGCCGATCACCCGGCCGGCCGCGTCCCCGACGGAGGGCGTGTCGAGAACGTCGAGAAGAACCCCGCGTGCCTCGACCCGGCATACCGGCTCGTCGCGGGCACGACGTGGCTGTTCGCGCCCGAGGACTTCGACGAGCAGCTCGACTACCTCGTGATCGACGAGGCGGGCCAGCTCTCGCTCGCCGACGCGCTCGCGGCGGGAACCGCCGCGCGCAACCTGATCCTGCTCGGCGACCCGCTCCAGCTGCCGCAGGTGTCGCAGGCGACGCACCCGCAGGGGACGAACGCGAGCGTCCTCGAGCACCTGCTCGGCGTGCACGCGACGGTGCCCGAGGATCGCGGGGTGTTCCTGACCGAGACGTGGCGCATGCACCCCGACGTGTGCAGGTTCATCTCGGACGAGGTGTACGAGGGCCGCCTCTCGAGCCACCCGTCGTGCGCGCTGCAGACCACGAGCGCAGGCACAGGGATCCGCTACCTGCCGGTCGACCACCGCGGAAACGGCTCGCAGAGCCCCGAGGAGGCGGAGCGCGTGCGCGCCCAGATCGCCGAGCTCGTGGGGACGCCGATGACCGATCAGCAGGGGCGGACGCGACCGCTGACGACGGCCGACATCATGGTCGTCTCGCCGTACAACGCCCAGGTGCGGCTGCTCCGCCAGCGACTGCCGGACGGCGTCCCGGTCGGAACGGTCGACGCCTTCCAGGGCCAGGAGGCGCCGGTGGTGATCTTCTCGATGGCGACCTCGAGCGGCGAGGACGTGCCCCGCGACATCGCGTTCCTGTTCAGCCGGAATCGTCTGAACGTGGCGATCAGCCGCGCGCGGAGCCTGGCATACCTCTGCTGTGCGCCGGGATTGCTGGAGGCGCGGGCGAGGACGGTGGACGAGATGCGGCTGATTTCGACGTTGTGTTCGTTGGTGGAGGCGGCCTCATCAGGTCGTGGGGCCTGAGATTCCGACCGAATGCCATGGGTCGGCGGGGGCTCCGCGTCCGTCGAGCGACCTCTCGGCCCCTGGCTCCGGCCCACGGCAACACGGTGTCGACCGTCGTCGTGCCGACTCGGCAGCGGTCCCGTTACATAGGCTGTGACACCGTGCCCGACATCGTCACCATCGGCGCCTACGGCTGGACGGAGGCCACATTCTTCACTGCCCTCCAGTCGGTCGGCGTCCACACCTTCTGCGACATCCGCCGCCGCCGCGGCGTGCGCGGCCATGAGTACGCCTTCGCGAACGCGAGCCGCCTCCAGGCGCGGCTGACCGAGCTCGGCATCGCGTACGTACACCGGCTCGACCTCGCCCCGAGCGACGCCCTGCGACAGGCTCAGGCCCGCGCAGACGCCGAGCACCACACCGCCCGCCGCACCCGAGCCGAGCTCACACCGGAGTTCGCCGCTGCGTTCGAGAACGAGGTCCTGACCGGCTTCGACGCCGATGCGTTCCTCACCGACTTCGCGCAGGCCGGGCCGGTCGTGCTCTTCTGCGTCGAGCGCGTCCCGCAGGCGTGCCACCGCGGCCTGGTCGCCGCGCGACTGGCCGCAGCCGGCGCGAACGTGACGCACCTGACGCCCTGAGTCCTCGTCGAACGGCTCACACGCACGCGGGTTGCGGATCGCGGCCGGCCAGCGTCGCGGAACCCACCACCACGACCAGGGTCGCAACGACACCAGCCCCGCCCGCCAGCGCGAACGCGCCGACCGGCCCGGCCGCGTCGATGACCACGCCCGCAGCAGCCGCTCCGGCCGCCGCGCCGAACGCGACCGCGGTCCCGAGCCACGCGAACGCCTCGGTGACGGTGCCCGCGGGCGCGGCCAGGCCCGCCATTGCGTAGACCGCTGCGTACGTCGGCGCGATCGCGGCGCCGCCCAGCACGACCACGGCACCGATGGCAAAGAGGCTGCCCGCGGCCGGGATCAGGAGCACGTGGCCGCCTGCAAGCGCCCCCAAGACGAACGCAAGACCGGCCGGCGTGCGGGCGCCGCCGCCGAAGCGCGCGGCCGCCGCGCCGCCGAGCAGCGAACCGCCGCCCCAGAGCGCCAGGATCGGCCCCGCCGCAGCGGTCGAACCAAGCTCCTTGGCAGCCGCCGCGATCCCGACCTCGACAGCCCCGAACAGCACGCCCACGCCGACCAGCGCCACGACGAGCACGCGCAGCGCCGGGCTGCGAAGCGCGCCGCCACGCGGCCGATCGCCACCGCGCTGCGGCCGCCACGACCGGGACGCCGGCTCGGCCGCGAACGCGGCGGTCGCCACCAGCATGACGGCGCCGGTCGCTGCCAGCGCGAAGCCCGTCGACACCGCCGAGCCCAGCCCGAGCGCGAGCGGCGGCCCGGCCACCCAGGTGAGCTCCGACGCGGTCGCATCCAGGGCAAACGAGGCCCGCAGGGCGTCGGGATCGCGCAGGACGTCAGGCAGGAGCGCCCGCAAGCATGGCTCCACGGGCGGTGTGACCAACCCGAGGGCGGCCGCGAGAGCCACTTGGCCGATCACGGGAGTGCCAATTGGGAGAACCGCCAGCCCCACGAGCAGCACCGCCGACGCCACCGAGGTCGCAATCAGCACGCCGGTCTGCCCGCGGCGGTCGGCCATCCGCCCGAGCGGTGGGCCGCCCACGCCGAGCGCGAGCCCGTAGGCGCCGTCGACGATCCCGGCTGCCGCGAACGAGCCGGTCAGGTGCTGGACGTGGATGAGCAGGCCGATGCCGATCATGGTCAGCGGCAGCCGGGCGACGACCGACCCGGCCAGGATGCGCAGAGCGCCCGGTGTGGTGGCGATGGAGTTCATGGAGGCCACCCTAGGACTCAACCGGCTCTGCGGTAAGATCCGAATTCCATGTCGATCGAGTGGGCCGGTTTGGGGCCGGAGCTCCTGGTTCGCCTCGACCGCTCGCGCGGGGAGCCGCTGCAATCCCAGCTCCAGCACGAGCTGCGCGAGGCGATCCGCGCGGGCCGTCTGGCGGTCGGTGAGCGCCTGCCCTCGTCGCGCGCGCTCGCCCGCGAGCTGGGCGTGTCGCGCGGCCTCGTCCTCGAGTCCTACGCCCAGCTCACCGCCGAGGGCTTCCTGAGCTCCCGCGGCGGCTCGGCCACCCGCGTGGCCGGCGGCGCGCATCAGCCACCGGCAAGCACCGCACCGCCCCCACCCACCGCGCGCCTCGACGTCGACTTCGTCCCCGGCCGCCCCGAGCTGCAGAGCTTCCCCCGCGGCGACTGGCTCTGGGCGCTCCGCGACGCGGCCCGCTCGGCACCCGACAGCGCCTTCGGCTACGGCGACCCGCGCGGCACGCGGCAGCTGCGCGAGGTGCTCGCCGGCTACGTCCGCCGCGTCCGCGGCGCACAGGCCGACCCCGACCGGATCGTCGTCTGCGCGGGGTTCGCCCAGGGCCAGAATCTCGTCATGCGCGCCATCGCCCGCGCGGGTGCGCGAGAGATCGCTCACGAGGATCCCGGCGACCCCGACTTCACCGCCGACGCCGCCCGCTGGGGTCTTCGTGCCATCCCGGTGCCGATCGACGAGCGCGGCATCGACGTGGCGGCGCTCGCGGCCACCGGCGCGGGCGCCGTCCTGCTCACCCCGGCCCACCAGTTCCCGACCGGGATCGTGCTCGCCCCCGAGCGCCGCCAGGCGCTCGTCGAGTGGGCGAATGCCAACGACGGCACGATCCTCGAGGACGACTACGACGCCGAGTTCCGCTACGACCGCGACCCGGTCGGCCTGCTGCAGGGGCTCGCGCCCGACCGCGTCGCCGCCATCGGCACCGTCTCGAAAGCGCTCGCGCCGGCGCTTCGGATCGGCTGGATCGTGTGCCCGCCCCGGCTCGTCGACGCCATCGTGGAGGAGAAGGAGATCGACGACCGCGGCTCGCCAACGCTCGACCAGCTCGCGCTCGCACGGCTGATCGAGTCGGGCCGCTTCGACCGCCACCTGCGCCACATGCGCACCGTCTACGCCGGCCGCCGCCGGGTGCTCATCGACGCCCTCGCTACTCACGCGCCGCAGGTCGAGCTGGCGGGCCTCGCCGCCGGCTTCCACGCCGTCGCCCGCCTGCCCGCCGGGTCAGATGAGCGTGCCATCGCCGCCCAAGCTCGCGAGCGCTCGATCGGCCTCTATCCGATGGCCGACTACCGGCTCGGCACGGCTCCCGGCCCGCCCGAGGTCGTGCTCGGCTTCGGCACGCTCAGCGAGCAGGCGATCGCGCGCGGCATCGCCCGGGTCGCCGACCTGTTCGATCGGTAGAGTCGAGTGGGTGAGGGAGTCGACCCCGATCCTGACCATCGGCTACGGCGCGCGCTCGATGCCGGAGTTCGTGGAGGCGCTCGAGGCTGCGGGCGTCGAGTACCTCGTCGACGTCCGCTCGGCCCCCTACTCGAGGTTCAAGCCCGAGTTCTCGAAGCGCGGGCTCGCCGCCGAGCTCGAGGCGCACGGTGTCCGCTACGTGTTCATGGGCGACGCGCTCGGCGGCAAGCCGGACGACCCCGAGATGCGGGACTCGTCCGGGCACGTCGACTACGAGCGGCTCCGGCGCCGGCCCTCATTCCACGCCGGCCTGGAGCGCCTCGCGGCCGGATGGGAAGGCAACCTGAGGATCGCGCTCATGTGCGCGGAGGGCAAGCCCCACCAGTGCCACCGGACGACGCTCGTCGCGGAGGAGCTGACCGCGAACGGCGTCGCCGTTGCGCACATCGACGAGCACGGCACCATCCGGTCACACGCCGGGATCATGGCAATGATCACCGGCGGGCAGGAGACACTGTTCGGCGGGCATGCGGCGGTGTCGCGGTCGAGGGGTAGGATCAACCTGTGCTCGACGACGTGACCGAGCAGGAGGTGCGGGACTTCCGGCGGTCGATGAAGCCCACCGTCGCCGAGGCGGTACGGGAGGCCGCGCGGATGCGCGATCCTGCGGAGCTCGCGGCGTACGCCTTCGACCTGTGCCGGCCCGCGTGGAAGCTTCCCGGGCGCCTCGCCGAGGAGTTCACCGCGCTGGTCGCCGAGCACAAGCGCGGCCGTCCGCTGCTGTGGGCGATCGCGACATCGGCCTCGCCGCCCGCGTCGCAGCTCGCAGCCGTCCAGATCGCCCTGCGCGACGAGCCGCTGCCGACCGGCCCGGCGATGCAGGTGGGGATGCTCGAGGTCGAGCGCGCCTACGCGCTCGACGGCGACTCGGAGAGCACGCTCGTGATCGGCGGCACGCGGCCCGACGTAGACGGGCTCCAGATCTTCGGCCTCACCATCGAGCGCGAGGCAACGGGCGGTGCGGTCATGGACGGGGTCGCCTCGTTCACGGACACGGCCACGAAGGTCGACGAGCTGCGCGACCTGACTGCCGATGACCTTGGGATCGAGCCGGTCGAGATCTCACCCGCCGCGGCGCTCGCGCGCGTCGTCGCCGCCGCGCGCCGGTGCGGCGAGCTCGGGCTGCGGCCGTCGAACGACGGGATGCTCGCGGTCAACCTGCTCGTCCGTGCGAGCCGGATCGCCGACGCCGAGGATGTCCTCGCGATGCTGCCGGCCGGCACGCCGCCGGGCGCCGACGCCGAGGACGAGTTCGCCGAATCGCTCGAAGCGTGGTGCGAGGCCGGCGAGGCGGGCGAGGAGTGGACGGCGCTCGTCATGTTCGCGGGCTGCGCGCTGTTCGAGTTCCTGGCCGAGACGTACGACCAGCCGATCGAGGAGCTCGAGCGGGCCGACATCGAGGAGTTCCTGCTCGAGCACATGGCGGGGAGCGATGACCTCGTCGATGAGGCAGTCGAGCTCTTCCCGATCGCGCTCGCCGACGTCCTGCGCTTCCTGGGCGAGAGCGGCCGGGTCGACCCGGACCACGCGGACGGGCTGGCGGAGACCGTGACAGCGCTCACGCCGCGGTTCGTCGAGAGGGACTCGCGCACACGTCGAGACGACGGCCCTGCGGCCGCGCTCGTCGCCGCCATGACCAGGGACGGCGTCGACTTCACCGACCGCGCGGCGGTCGCCGTCTGGATCGCCGACTACAACAGCCTGACGATCGAGGAGCGCAAGGCCCGGGTGCCGATCGCGTCCCTGGGCGACGACGTCGTCTCCGCACCGCCTGCAGGCGGGAAGCGGGCCCGCCCCGTGAAGGCGCGCAAGGCGCAGCGGCAGGCGCGGCGCCGGAACCGGCCCCGCTGACCTTTCGAGTCCGCGACCGCGGCGCTACATTTGAAGGCCCCACCGCAACGGAGGCCACCATGGATGTCGATCCCGCCAAGACCGCCGTCGTCCTGATCGAGTACCAGAACGACTTCACGACCGACGGTGGCGCGCTGCACGGCGCCGTCAAGGGCGTGATGGACGAGTCCAACATGCTCGAGAACACCAGGCGCGTGGTCGACGAGGCCCGCGCGGCCGGCGCGACGATCATCCACGCGCCGATCACCTTCGCGCCCGGCTACGGCGAGCTCGGAAACCCCGACAAGGTGTACGGCATCCTCAAGGGCGTGATCGACTCGACCGCGTTCGTCAAGGGCACCTGGGGCGCCGCGATCTGCGACGAGATGGCGCCGCAGGGCACCGACATCGTCGTCGAGGGCAAGCGCGGCCTCGACACGTTCGCGACCACGAACCTCGACTTCATCCTGCGCAGCCGCGAGATCGAGACGGTCATGCTGGGCGGCTTCCTCACCAACTGCTGCGTCGAGTCGACCATGCGCTCGGCCTACGAGAAGGGCTACGACGTGATCACGCTGACCGACTGCACCGCCGCCACGAGCGCGGACGAGCAGAAGGCGGCCACGGCGCAGGACTACCCGATGTTCTCGCAGCCGATGACGAGCGCCGAGGCGATCGGCGCCCTGCACGGCGCCGCCGAGGTGGTCGACGCGAGCAGATCGTAGGGAACCGCACGATCACAACTAGACTGCCGGCGTGAACTTCCTCGACCGCCTGATGGATCGTCTCACCGGGAGGGGGACGAAGCTGGTCGCCTCCGGCCATGCGCCGGCCGACACCCAGCCCGAGACGGGCGGCTCCGACGTCTCGGAGGAGCTGCAGGCCGACTACGGCGCCGACACGCCGGCCGCCGAACCGCCGCCGGACGAACCGCCACCCGGCGGGGCGTCCGAGAGCTGACACCGAAAAGGGGGCGAAGTCATGGGTATTCGCGACTGGCTCGCGAGGTTCCGGAAGACTGAGGACGACGCCGCGATCAGGCGCGCCGAGGACGACATGCGAGGCGACTCTGCTGACGAGCGCGAGGTCTTCTCGGGCGACATCGAGGGTCTCGCCGCGGACAGCCTCGCGGAACAGGGAGTCGGCGAGCCGCCGAGCGAGGACTAGCCGGGTCGCCTCAGGCGACCCGCTCGAGATTGGCGCGGGTGGCCTCGCCGGCGGCACCAAGGTGATCGACGTCGAGCGCGAGCAGCGCGCCGTTCAGGCGGCTGGTCACCTCGTCGGCGCACGTCGGCCGGTAGAGCGGGCTGCCGCCGGTCGTGACGAGCCGGTAGGCGAGCGCCATGCCGCGCGGCGTGACCGGCCGCGTGCGATCGCCGAGGCGGGCGGCCAGCGCCTCGAGCTCGCAGACGTGCTCGCGCAGCACCCGTCGGTTGTTCTGGGCCGGGGTCACGATTCGCCCCGCGCTCACCGCATCGCGGGCGATGCGCTGGAACGACCGCGTGAGCGTCGCGCGCAGCTTCGGATCGAGCAGCTCGTCGATGCGCGCACGCAGCAGGTCGTCCGCCGGCGCACGGCCGACCCGCGTTGCCAGCCATTCGTCGGCGCGCGCGCGGGCCGACTCGATGCGCACGTGCTCGACGGCTGCCCGCACGACTGCACACAGGATGGCGGACGCGGCGACCGCCAGCACCACCGTACGGTGCTCGACGCCGGTCGCGAGCGCCGCGAGGGCGCCCGCGATCGGTGCGAGGTAGGCGAGCGTCGGCGTGACGATCCGTCGCGTCCCGCCGAGCCGGGCAGCCGACTCGATCACGCGGCTGCCGGCGTGGGCCGCTTGATCGCGTGGAACGTCTCGCGCGTCGTGTCGGGCGTGACGACGAGCACCGGGCACGGCGCGATCTTCACGAGGCGCGCGGTGACACTCGACGTGAGCGCCCCGAGCAGCGGCGAGCGGTGCCGGCCGGCCAGGACGATCGTGCCGGCGTTGTGGCGCTCGGCCGCCCGGGCGATGATCGTCGCCGGGTGCGCGAGCGACGAGGACGAGACCTCGAGGTCGGCGTCGAAGCCCTGCGCACGCAGGTCGGCAACGATCTCGTGCAGGCGCTCGATACGGATGTCCTCGTCGGCGTGGAGCGGGAAGCGCCCGCCGCGGACGCCGGGGACGAGCTGGTTCACGTGGACGATGACGATGCGCGAGAGGAACTGGCTCGCAAGCTCCTGCGCCGCGGGCAGGGCCCGCTCGGACTCATGTCCATCGAGTGCAACGATGACGGTCTCCATGGCAATTTCTCCTTCGGTGGCGAACGGGGAGTACGCTAGGGCCGACGTGCTGAGAATCCTGATTCTCAACAGCAGTGCTTCATACCGCCGATGACCGAGGCCGCCCCTCCGCACTACCCGGTGGCGAGCACGGGCGTCGAGGATCTCGACCGCGCCCTGCACGGGCTCTACTGGGGCGACAACGTCGTCTTCGAGCCCGATCACACCGACACCGCCACCCCGTTCTACGCCGCGATCGCAGGACTGACGGCGCCTTACGACCAGGCCGCCTACGTCGCGCTCACGCTCTCGCCCGAGCAGATCCAGGCCGACTATCCGAGCCTCGCGGTGATCGACGCCCGGCCCGGCACGCCGCTCGCCGAGGCCGGTCCGCTGCTGAACGCGATCAGGCGGCAGTCAAAGCCACAGTCACGGACGTTGCTGCTTTTCGACCCCCTCGACGACATGGCGGCGCGCTGGGGCGCCGACATGGCGCGGCGCTTCTTCACCCGCTGCTGCCCGCTCCTGCTCGAGGTGGGGGCGATCGCATACTGGTCGCTCTCGCAGGGCGAGCGCTTCGAGGCGCTGCGGCGCGACGTCGAGGACGTGACCCAGTGCGTGCTCGTGCTGCGCGAGGGCCGCCTGCGGATCGCCAAGGCCGAGGGCCGGCCGGTGGGCGTGCAGGGAAGCGTGTACCACTACAAGCTCGCCGACGGCCGCCCCGAGCTGACCGAGGCGCCGGCCGCCGCCCGCCTCGGCGGCGCCCTGCGTGCCGTGCGCATGCAGCGGCAGCTGAGCCAGGCCCAGCTCGCGCAGCTCGCCGAGGTGTCGGCGAGCGCGATCTCGCAGGCGGAGCGCGGCCAGCGCGGGCTCTCGCTCGAGACCCTGCTCACGCTCACGGCCAACCTGAACATCACCGTCGACGAGCTGCTGCGCGGCCACGTCTCGCCCGGCTACCGCCTCGGCCGCCGCGACGACCCCGGCGCCACGCCGACCGGCACCCCGGTGCCGCTGCTCGACGACCCCGAGGCGGGCCTGCGGGCCTACCTCGTGCGGCTCGCGCCCGGCGCGACCGCCACTCCGAACGTCGCCCACAAGGGCAGCGAGCTCGTCGCCGTCGTCGCCGGCCTCGTGCAGGTGCAGCTCACGAGCGGGCGGCCGGTGCTGCGCCAGGGCGAGGCGCTGCTCGCCGACCGCTCGAGCATCAAGGGCTGGCGCAACATCGCCCAGCGGCCGGCCGCCCTCTTCTGGGTCATCCGGGATTAGTCTCCGCCTCACCATCGTCACGTGACCGAGGAGGGCCACCATGCCGCAGGTCGAAGCAGCCGGGCTCCAGATCAACTACGACGTCCAGGGCGAGGGGGAGCCGCTGCTCCTGATCCCCTACCTCGGCGCCGACCACGCCTGCTACGCCTTCCAGCTGCCGGCCTACACCGAGCACTTCAGCTGCGTCTCGGTCGACCTACCCGGGTCGGGCGAGAGCTCCAAGCCCGCCGGGCCCTACTCGACGGAGACCTATGCCGACCAGGTCGCCGGGTTCATGGCCGCGGCCGGGATCGAGCGGGCGCACGTCGCCGGCGTGTCGCTGGGCGCGGCGGTCGCCATGCACCTGGCCGCCCGCCACCCCGAGCGCGTGATCTCGCTCTCGCTGCACAGCGCCTGGGACCGCACCGACCCGTTCCTGCACGCCGTCGTCGAGATGTGGCGCTCGCTCGCCCGCGGCCTGCCGACGGTCGCAGACGCCGTCATCCAGGGCGTCTTCCCGTTCTGCTTCACCGACGGGATGTACAACGACAAGCCCGAGTTCGTCCAGGGCCTGGTCGACTTCGTCCGCAGCCGCCCGGCCCAGCCGCTCGAGGCGTTCCTGGCCCAGTCAGACGCCGTGCTCGCCCACGACGCGAGCGACGCCCTCGCCCGCATCACGGCGCCGACGCAGATCACGTTCGGCGCGCACGACATCTGCACCTCGACCCGCTTCGCCGCGCCGCTGCACGACGGGATCGGCGGGAGCGAGGTGGCCGTGTTCGACCACCTCTCCCACGCCGGCCTGCACGAGGACGCCGAGACGTTCAACCGCACCACGCTCGACTTTCTGCTGCGCCGGCGGGGCTGAGCGTCTGCGCTCGCCGCCATCAGGGTGGTAGGGTCGCCGCATGCGCAGGGGGCGCGCTCAGCTCGTGGCGGCCGTGGCAGCAGCGTCGGTGCTGCTGGGCGGCGGCACCGTGCACGCGGCGGAGCCGGCGAGCGCGCCGCATGTGGCCACGATCAAGGTGGCGCAATTCAACTGCGACATCTCCGACGAGTACCCGCTGATCAAGGCGACGCTCGTCGCCCGCGCGATCCGCGCGAGCGGCGCCGACGTGGTCGGGATCGAGGAGGGCGGCGGCGAGATCCCCCAGATCGCCCGAGCGCTTCACTGGCGCTACTACGACATCCGCATGCAGATCGTCTCGCGGCTGCCGCTGATCGACCCGCCGGACGGAAACGGCCTCTACACCTACATCGAGGTGTCGCCGGGTCGGATCGCGGCGATGGAGAACGTGCACCTGCCATCGGCGCCCTACGGCCCGGTGTGGGTGAAGCACGGAAAGACGGCGGCCCAGGTGATCGCGATGGAGAAGCGCGTGCGCCTGCCCGCGATCGAGCCCGATCTCACCGCGGCCCGCTCGCTGCACGCGGCGGGCATCCCCGTGTTCCTGACCGGCGACTTCAACTCGCCGTCGTTCCGCGACTGGACGAAGGCCACCGTCGGCACCCGCCCGTACCTCGACTACCCGCTGCGCTGGCCGGTCTCGGCCGCCGTCGAGGCGGCCGGCTTCACCGACTCCTACCGGGCGGTGCACCCCAACCCGGTCACGGTGCCCGGGCTGACCTGGCCGGTGCATCGCACGCTCCCGAACGTGGATGAGTTCCGCGGTGAGCCGAGCGACCGCATCGATTTCGTGTTCTCGCAGGGCGCGACCGCCGTCGCGAGCGGGATCGTCGGGGAGCCCCGTGCGGCCGACACCGTCGCCACCGTGGCGCCGTGGCCGTCCGACCACCGTCTGGTCGTCTCGACCTTCCGCCTCCGGGGCGCCACGCCGCCCGCGCTCGTCACCGTGCCGCACCGCCTGGTCAGGATCGGCGACTCGGTGCCCGTGTCGTTCCACGCCGGAGGGCCGGTCGCGGCGGTCACGATCGAGCACCTGCGCGCAGGATCTGCGAGCGTCGTCGCCCGCCGCTCGATCGGCGCCGGCGCGGCGCGGGGGATCGCGACGGTCGTCTTCGGCAGCCGGCACTGGGCGGCGGGCGCCTATGCCGCCGTGCTGGTCGGCCCGGGCGGCCGGACGCTGTCGCGCTTCCCGTTCTGGGTCGCCGCCCCCGGCGCGCCGCCGGTCGTGCGCACCACCAAGGCGACGTTCGCACTGGGCGAGCCGATCGGCGTCACCGTGAAGGACGCCCCCGGCGATCGCTGGGACTGGCTCGGCATCTACCGCCGCGGCGCGAATCCGCTGGTGGCGTCGTACCTGTTCTGGGGCTACACGCACTCGGCGATCGACGGCACCTTCAGGCTGCGGCCGAGCGGCCCCTTCGCGGTCCCGCTCACGCCCGGCCGCTACAGCGTCTACCTGCTGCGCGACGACCTGTACGTGAAGATCGCCGGCGCGAGCTTCACCGTCGGCTGAGCGGCGGATATCTCAGGAGGCCTGATACCTCGTGACCGGGACGCGCCGCACGCGAAGTCAGGTAGCCTGATACCCGTGCCCGCTGCGCCGTTCTCGCGTGACTCAGAGCCCTGCACCGAGCCGGCGGACGCAGCCCACGAGCGTCTCCTGCAGCTGCTCGACCTCGGACACGTGCAGCCCCGCCAGGAGATCCTCCTCGAGCGCGTCCACGTCAGTATCGCACGCGGCCAGGACGTGCTCGCCCCGCGCGGTGAGATCGGTGTTGATCGCGCGCGGGTGGCCGGGATCGGGCGTGCGCCGCACGAGCTTCTGGCCCTCGAGCTGTGCCAGCACCTCGTTCATCGACTGCGGGGTGATCAGGGTGCGCCGCGCGAGCTGGGCGTTCGAGATCCCCGGCCGCGTGCGCATCACCGACATCGCCGTGTACTGCGACACGGTCAGGCCGTGCGGCTCCACCACCTCGGCGATCCGCCGCCGCAGCACGTGGTCGAGGCGTCCGATCACGTAACTCAGACGAGGCTCCATGACGATCCAGACTACCTGACAGGCACCCTGAGAGGAGCGACATGACATACGCCGAGCGCTGGAGCACGGTGCGGGTCGATCTCGAGCCGGAGGGCATCGCGTGGGTCGAGCTCAACCGGCCCGAGAAGCGAAACGCCATGAACCCGACCCTGAATGCCGAGATGATCGAGGTGCTCGAGGCGCTCGACGCTGACGACGCCTGCCTGGTGGTCGTCCTGACAGGCGCCGGCGACGCCTTCTCGGCCGGGATGGACCTCAAGGAGTATTTCCGCGACGTCGACGCCTCCCCGGCGCACGTCCAGCGGCGTGTGCGGCGCGACTCGGCCCAGTGGCAGTGGCGGCTCCTGCGGACATACGCCAAGCCGACGATCGCAATGGTGAACGGCTGGTGCTTCGGCGGCGCGTTCACGCCGCTCGTGGCCTGCGATCTGGCCATCGCGGCCGACGAGGCCACGTTCGGCCTGTCCGAGGTCAACTGGGGCATCCCGCCCGGCGGCGTCGTCAGCCGTGCCCTGGCCGAGACCGTCGGCACCCGGGCCGCGCTGCTCCACATCATGACCGGCCGCACCTTCGACGGGCCGAGGGCGGCCGAGATGGGGCTCGTGAATGCGAGCGTCCCCAGAGCGCGGCTGCGGGAAGAGACACGCGCGCTGGCCGCGGATCTCGCCGGGAAGAACCCGGTCGTGCTGCGCGCCGCCAGGCTCGGCTTCAAACACTGCCGCGACATGAGCTGGGACGAGGCCGAGGACTATCTCTACGCCAAGCTCGAGCAGTCGCAGTTCCTCGACGCCGAGCGCGGCCGCGAGCAGGGCATGCAGCAGTTCCTGGACGAGAAGCGGATCAAGCCCGGCCTCCAGGCGTACGAGCGGTAGGTCACGGCGTGATGTCACCCGCGTTGCGTATCGCCACGATCTCAGACCTCGGCGACGTCGCCACGGCGATGACAACTGCCTTCGATACCGATCCCGTGTGGGGCGCATACTCCTTCCCCGACCCCGCGCGGCGGGCGGAGCAGTCGGCGCGCTTCTGGGAGTACTGCATCCGCACTGCGCTGCGCTTTCCACACACGTTCGTCACGCCCGGATGTGAGGCGGCGGCGGTGTGGATCCCGCCCGGCGAGCCGGAGATGACACCCGCGCAGGAGGCGGGTCTCGCCACCCTGCTGACCGACATGCTCGGCGCCGCCCAGGCGGGCATCGTGATGGACGCGTTCGCCCTGCTCGACGCGGCGCATCCCCACGACGAGCCACACCACTACCTGAGCCTGCTCGCGACCCACCGCGCCCACCGCGGGCGCGGGCTCGGCATGGAGCTCCTGGGCATGTGCCTGGAGCAGATCGATCGCGCGCACCTGCCCGCCTACCTGGAGTCGACCAATCCCGCGAACGACGCGCGCTACGCGCGCCACGGCTTCAGGCCGCACTCGCGCCTGGAGCTTCCCAACGGCGCACCGGTGACGACGATGTGGCGCGACGCACGTTAGGTAACAGCGCTTACGTCATCTCGCGTAGCGCACGTTTGAGCACCTTGCCGGTCGGACTCTTCGGCAATGCTTCGCAGTACACGATCCGGCGAGGGTACTTGTATGCCGCGACCCGCTCGGCCGCGAACGCTCGTAGCGCATCGGCATCCGGCGTTGCGCCGGGCTCGAGCACGACGAACGCCGCCACCTCCTCGCCGAGCGTCTCGTGCGGCACACCGATCACCGCCGCCTCGCGCACGTCGGGATGCGCGTAGAGCGCCTCCTCGACCTCGCGCGGATACACGTTGTAGCCGCCGCGGATGACCACCTCCTTCGTGCGGTCGACCAGGAAGAGGTTGCCCGCCGCGTCGACCCGGCCCAGGTCGCCGGTCGAGAGCCAGCCGTCCCCGTCGATGGCCGCCCGGGTCGCCGCCTCGTCGCGCCAGTAGCCCGGGATCACCGTCCCGCCCCGGAACTGCACCTCGCCGACCGTCCCGGGGGCGCAGATCGAGCCGTCCGCGGCGCGCAGGCGCATCTCGACGCCCCCGACGGGTACGCCGACCGAGCCGGCCACGCGCGGCCGTCCCACCGGCTGCGCCGCCGCCATGCCCGAGAGCTCCGTGAGGCCATAGCCCTCGTGGATCGGACAGCCGAAGCACTCCTCGAACGCCGCGCCCACCTCCGCCGGAAGCGGCGCGCCGCCGATGTGGGCCATCCGCAGCGGCGGGCGCAGGACCGAGTCGCGTGCGGCCGCGGTCAGGCCGACGCACATCGCCGGCACGCCGAGCAGCACCGTCGTGCCCGTGCGGGTCATCTCGGCCAGGGTGCGGGGCGGGTCGAAGCGGCCCGGCACCGCGATGCGGGCGCCGACGAGGACGGCGGCATTCATGCCCGCCGACTGGCCGAGAACATGCGAGAAGGGGGCGGCGCCGAGGATCACGTCGGACGGGGCATACGCGAGCACCGATGCCGCATTCCGGGCGGCGTCGCACAGCCCGGCGTGGGTGAGGACGGCGCCCTTGGCGGCGCCGGTCGTCCCCGATGTGTACAGGAGCACGGCGGGGTCGCCGGGCGCGCGCTCCGCCATCGCCGCTGCGGAGCCTGACGGCTCCGGCAGCGGCTCGTCGCCGATCACCATGCGTGCGCCGGAGGCCTCGATGCGGTGGGCGATCTCGGGCGGCGCCAGGAGCGGGTTCAGCGGAACGACGATCGCGCCTGCGCGCAGCGCTCCGAAGTAGGCCGCGAGATAGCCCGGGCCGTTGGGCAGCCGCAGAGCGACCCGGTCACCCGCGGCGACGCCGCGGCCGCGCAGCCACTCGGCCACCGCCGCCGCGCGCCCGGCGAGCTCGGCGAACGTGGCCGCCTCGCCGTCCTCGCCGACGATCGCCACCCGGTCGGCGTGGGCCTCGGCGGTCGAGTCGAGGAGTTGTGCGAGGTTTGCGTTCATGCGGCCCGGCCACCCAATTGGCCGTTCGAACGAATGCCAATTGGGCAGGCGATGACCATCAGGCTACCTGATATAGCGCGCCGTCGCTCAGTCGCCTGCCAGGCGCGCCAGGAGCTTCGTCGCGTCAGAGAGCAGGCGCCGCTCCTCGGGCGTGAAGTCGCGGCGGATCGCCTCGGCCAGCCAGCCCTCGCGGCGGCGGCGGTCGGCGGCGAGCACCTCGCGCCCGGTCGCGGTCATGTCGATCACCACCCGGCGGCCGTCGGCGGCGTCGGGCCGGCGCGACACGAGGCCCTCGGCCTCGAGCGTCGCGATCGTGCCCGCCATCGACTGCGGCCGCACGTGCTCGGCGGCGGCCATCGAGCTGATGCCCGACGGGCCGTGCCGGTCGAGCCGCCCGAGCACCGTCACCTGCGCCAGCGACAGGTCGCGCCGCTCGGCCCGCAGGCGCCGGATCAGCCGGCCCATGACGTCGCGCAGGTCGCCGGCGATGTCTTCGGATTGCCCCATCGCGCACAGTGTAACTGAACAGTTTGCCTGTCGATCGCCGCTACGATGCCCCGGCATGACCGACGACCGGTACAAGTGGATCGCGCTCTCGAACACGACCCTGGGCGTCCTTCTGGCCACGCTCGACGCGTCGATCACGCTCATCGCGATGCCCGACATCTTCCGCGGCATCAAGCTCGACCCGCTCGTGCCGGCGAACAGCTTCTACCTGCTGTGGATGATCCTCGGCTACCTGGTCGTCTCGAGCGTGATGATCGTGAGCCTCGGCCGGCTCGGCGACATGTACGGCCGCGTGCGGATCTACAACCTCGGCTTCGTCATCTACACGGTCGCGTCGCTCTTTCTGACCGTCGACTGGATGACCGGGCGGGCGGGTGCCAGCTACCTGATCGTCTTCCGCGTCGTGCAGGGGCTCGGCGGCGCGTGCCTGCTCGCAAACGCCGCGGCGATCATCACCGATGCCTTTCCGTCGAACCAGCGCGGGATGGCGCTCGGCATCAACAACATCGTCGGCGTGAGCGGCATGTTCGTCGGGCTCGTCCTGGGCGGCCTGCTCGCCCCGATCGACTGGCGGCTCGTGTTCCTGATCTCGGTGCCGGTGGGCGTGTTCGGCACCATCTGGGCCTACCTCAAGCTCGAGGAGCGCAGCCTGCCGAAGCGCTCGCCGGTCGACTGGTGGGGGAACATCACCTTCGCGCTCGGCCTCGTGCTTCTGATGGTCGCGGTCACGTACGGGATCCGTCCCGCCGACGGCCACGCCACCGGCTGGACGAGCATGCGCGTGATCGTGCTCGTGACCGGAGCCGCCGTCAGCCTGGTCACCTTCACGATCGTCGAGGCGCGCGTGCCCTATCCGATGTTCCGGCTGCCGCTCTTCCGCATCCGCGCGTTCACGTTCGGGACGCTCTCGACGTTCCTCTCCGCCGTCGCCCGCGGAGGCCTCATGTTCATGCTGATCATCTGGCTCCAGGGAATCTGGCTGCCGGAGCACGGCTACAACTTCCAGGAGACGCCGCTCTGGGCCGGGATCTACATGCTGCCGCTCACGGTCGGCATGCTCATCGCGGGCCCGACGTCCGGATACCTGTCCGACCGGTTCGGGTCGCGCCTCTTCGCGACCGCCGGGATGGTCAGCGCCGCGTTCAGCTTCGGGCTCCTGCTGCTCCTTCCCACCGACTTCTCGTATCCGGTCTTCGCCGCGGTGCTGGCGCTGAACGGGGTGTCGATGGGCCTCTTCGCGTCGCCGAACCGCGCCGGGGTGATGAACAGCCTGCCGGCGGGCGACCGCGGCGCCGGCGGCGGCATGAACCAGACCTTCCAGAACTCGGCCCAGGTGCTCTCGGTCGGGATCTTCTTCACCCTGATGATCCTCGGCCTCGCCGCCACCCTGCCGGCCGCGATCCGCACGGGCCTCGCCGCCCACGGCGTGTCGCACGTGACCGCGGGCCACGTCGCGCAGCTCCCGCCCGTCTCGATCCTGTTCGCCGCGTTCCTCGGCTACAACCCGATCGGCCACCTGCTGGGACCGGGCGCGCTGCACGCCCTCACGGCCCACCAGCGGGCGGTGCTGACGGGGCGCTCGTTCTTCCCGCACCTGATCTCGGCGCCGTTCCGAAACGGCCTGCACGAGGCGTTCGCGTTTGCGATCGTGGCCTGCCTGATCGCCGCCGCGGCGTCGCTGATGCGCGGCGGCCGCGTTGCCGAGGCGGCCACGCCGCCCGTCGAGCAGCAGCAGGCGACCCGCGCCGCCTGACCACCGGTGCGCGGCACGCGGCCCCGCCCCCTCACGCGCCTCTCAGGGTCCGCGGCTACCGTGGGGGTGGATTCGCCAGGGAAGGAAGCACACATGGGCATCATCAAGCGTTCGTCGGCAACGAGCCTGGCAGGTTGGATCGTCCTGCTCGTCGCCCTGCTCTCGGCCATCACCGTCACCGCGTACGCGGTCACGCGCAGCGGCGCCCCAAAGCCGCCCAAGCGCTCGCTCGCAAGCGCGGTGCACAACGCGCTCACGCAGCGGCCCGTGACCGGCGTGTCGGCGCAGTTCAGCGTCGATGAGCACCTCCTGGCCGGAAGCTCGACCACCTTCTCGACGAGCCCGCTCGCCGGCGCGACCGGCAGCGTCTGGTTCGGCGGCGGCCACGTGCGCCTGCTCGTGAAGTCGCAGCTCGGCACCACCATCGTCGGCTACGACGGCAGCCAGGTCACGTTGTACAACCGCAAGCAGCACACGGCCTACGAGCTCCCCATGGCGCACCACGCCGCCGCCAAGAGCGACACCGCCGCCGCCCACGCCGTGCCGAGCATCGCCGCCATCGAGCGGGCGATCACCCGCGCCGGCCGCTTCGCGGTGCTTTCCGGCGCGATCCCGAGCAACGTCGCCGGCCGCGAGGCCTACACGGTGCACGTCTCGCCGCGCCGAAACGGTGGCCTCTTCGGCGACTTCGAGCTGGCCTGGGATGCCGCCCACGCGGTGCCGCTTCGCTTCGCCATCTACCCGCGCGGTTCGAGCACGGCCGCGATCTCGATCACGGTCACGCACATCACGTACGGCCCGGTCGCGCCCGCCAAGCTCGCGCTGACGCTGCCGGCGGGGACGAAGATCGTGCACGTGCACATGCCGAGCCACCACGCCCAGTCGGACAAGGCGCACGCAGCCCCGGCAATCGGTGCTGCGGCCGTCTCGAAGGCCGTCGGCTTCACCGTGGCAGCGCCCGAGACGCTGGCCGGCCTGCCCCAGGGCGAGGTGCGGTCGGTCGACATGGGCAAGACCCCGGCGGCGCTCGTCACCTACGGGCGCGGCCTCGGCACCGTGTTCGTGCTCGAGCAGCACGCGAGCGGTGACAAGGGACCGCTGGCCGCCCTGCCTTCGGCCTCGATCAACGGGATGGCCGGCCACGAGCTCGATACGACGCTCGGCTCGCTCATCCAGTTCGACCGCGGCGGCGTCACCTACACGGTCGTCGGCTCCCAGACAGCGGCGACGATCATGACGGCAGCGCAAGCCCTGGCGTGAGCCAAAACGGGGGCGGCGATCCGCTCGTCGAGATCGAGGGCGTCACCAAGCGCTACGGAAACATCGTGGCGCTTGACGGCGTGTCCGCCGCCCTGACCGAGCGGGCCGTCGGCCTCCTGGGCGCAAACGGCGCCGGCAAGTCGACGCTCATGCGGGTCATGCTCGGGCTGATCAAGGCCGACGCCGGCCGCGTGCGCGTGCTCGGCATCGACGCCGCCAAGCAGACCTGGAACGTGCGCCGCCTGCTCGGCTACATGCCCGAGCACAGCTGCCTGCCGCTCGGGATGACGGCGCGCGACCTGGTCGTCCATATGGGCGAGCTGCGCGGCCTGCCCCGCCGCGTCGCCGTGCTGCGCGCGTCGGAGGTGCTGTTCCAGGTCGGGCTCGAGGAGGAGCGCTCACGCCTGATCCGCACGTTCTCGGTGGGGATGAAGCAGCGCACGAACCTGGCCCAGGCCATCGTCCACTCGCCCGGGCTCGTGATCCTGGACGAGCCCACGAACGGCCTCGACCCGGCCGGGCGCGAGGAGATGCTCGCCCTCGTGCGGCGGCTCTCGGCCGAGCTCGGCATCGCCGTCGTCATGTCCTCGCACGTGCTCGAGGACGTCGCCCGCACGTGCGACTCGGTGATCGTCCTGCGCGAGGGCCGGGTGGCGGCGACCCGGAAGATCGACCACGCGGCGGCGGCCGTCCAGGGCGATGTGCAGGTGCGCATCACCGGCGACCACGCCGCGTTCTCGCGCGCGGCCGAGCGGCTGGGCCTGCAGGTGAGCGGCGACGGCGACGGCGAGAGCGACTGGATCGCCGTGCACGGCCTCGACGCCGCGGGCGTGCTCGCCGGCGTGCGCGACGCCGCGGTCGCGGCGGGCGTCGGCCTGCACGAGCTGCGGCCGGCCGGCCCCACGCTCGAAGAGTCGCTGATCGGAGCGATCGGATGAGCACCGACGCCCGCGTCGCCGACGTCGCCTACAGCCGCTACGACGGACCGCGGTCGGGCCGTCTCGGAGCGATCTGGTCGCTCGCCCGCTGGAGCGCGCTGCGCGCCCTCGGCGCCCGCCGCGGCTGGAAGGCCAAGCTGATCCCGATCACCCTGACGCTGCTCGCGTTCGCGCCGGCGCTCGTGATCCTCGGCCTGCGCGCGCTCTTCGGCACATCCAGCCTCACCACCAGCCTGGTGAAGGCGCTGCCCTACTCGGACTACAGCACCGCGACCGCGATCGTGATCCTCGTCTTCAGCGTCGTGATCACACCCGAGCTCGTCTGCCCCGATCGCCGCGACCGCACGCTCTCGCTCTACTTCTCGACCGCGATCAGCCGCGGCGACTACGTCGCCGGCAAGATCCTCGCGGCGCTCATGCCGCTCCTGCTCGTCACGCTGATGCCGCCGCTGATCCTCTACGCCGGCAACCTGCTCTTCGCGGTGCACCCGCTGGGCTACCTGGACAAGCACGCCGCCGACATCCCGCGCATCATCGGCTCGGGCCTCGTGATCGGCGTCTTCTACGCGCTCATCGGCCTCGCCATCTCGTCGCTCAGCGCGCGGCGCGCGTTCGCGGTCGGCGGCTACCTCGCGTTCCTGGCCATCCCGACGATCATCGGCGGGGTGCTCGCACATGCGATCAACGAGCGCTACCTGCGCCTGCTCGCGTTCGCCGCGGCGCCGATCCAGACCGCGCGCGGGTTCTACCCCGGCTACACCGACCGCGGCCACATCAGCGCGGGGGTGTGGGGAGCGACGTCGGTCGAGCTGATGGTCGTCGCCCTCGCGGTGCTCGCAATCCGGTACGGAAGGGATACGGGATGAGCGACCCCGCGATCGAGTTCACCGGCGTGTCGCGGTGGTTCGGCGACACCGTCGCGCTCGCCGACGTGTCGTTCGTCGCCGACACCGGCGTCATCGGACTGCTCGGGCACAACGGCGCGGGCAAGTCGACGACGCTCAAGCTCTCGGCCGGCTTCTCGACCCCGAGCAGCGGCCGGGTGCGCATCTTCGGGGTGGACCCGCGGCGGACGCCCGACGTCTACCGCCGGATCGGGATCGTGCCCGACCACAGCCCGCCGTGGCCGTTCCTGACGGCCCGCCGGGTGGTCGAGCTGGCCGCGCAGCTGCGCCGCGTGCGCGACCACCGCGCGCGCCGCCGCGGCGGCGATCGAGACCGTCGGCCTCGCCGACGCCGCCGACCGTCCGGTGGGCGGGTTCTCCCACGGGATGCGGCAGCGGGTGAAGCTCGCCCAGGCGCTCGCGCACGACCCCGACCTGCTGCTGCTCGACGAGCCCCTGAACGGCCTCGACCCGACCCAGCGCAGCCACGTCATCGAGCTGCTCACGCGGCTCGGAGCCGAGGGCCGCACCGTCATCGTCTCGTCGCACGTGCTGCACGAGGTCGAGCGGATGGCGCCGCGCGTGCTCGTGCTCGTGAACGGCCACCTGGTCGCCGAGGGCGCGACCGACGCGATCCGCCGGCTGATCAGCGAGCGCCCGCGACGCGTGCTCGTGAGCCCCGACGGCAACAGCCGCGCGCTCGCACGCGAGCTGCTCGCGCTGGCCGACGTCGACGCCGTGCGGCTCGCCGACGGGACGATCGAGATCGAGACCAGCGATCCGGCCACCCTCAGCCGCGAGCTCCCGCTCGCGGCGCAGCGTACGGACACGCTCCTGCGCCGGATCCGCCCCATCGGCGACGACCTCGAGAGCGTCTACGCCTACCTGCACGAGCGCGCCCGGGGGCAGGCCCGGTGATCGGCCCGGTCTTCCGGCTGACGCTGCGTGCGCTGCTGCTGCAGAAGCGCACGATCGTGCTCGGCGTCGTCGCCGCCGCCCCGACCCTGATGGCGCTCGTCTACGCGCTTGCGCGGTCGGCGAACAGCCACGACCACTCGTTCTACTCCGACCTCGTGCAGCAGCTCTTCGTGCCGACGGTCGCCTCGCTGATCTCGCTCGTCTTCGGCGTGAGCGCGTTCGGCGACGAGCGCGAGGACGGCACCATCCTGTACCTGGTCGCGACGCCGCAGTCGCGCCTGGCTCTCGTCGTCTCGAAGATCGCCGCCGCCTGGGCGGCCGCGCTCATCCTGCTCGTGCCGAGCCTCGTCGCCAGCGGCTTGCTCAGCATCCGCCACGGCCTGACGGTCGGCCTGATCGGCTGGCCGCTGCTCGGGGTCGTGCTCGCGAGCCTCGCCTACTGCGCCGCGGCCGTGCTGCTCTCGCTCTACACCCGCCGCCCGATCGTGATCGGCGTGCTCTACATCCTGCTCTGGGAGGGCTCGATCGCGACGTTCGCCGCGTCGGCGGCCAAGCTCTCGATCTCGGCATACGGGCGCGCGTTCGTGGGCCACGTGCTGCCGCAGGCGTCGCGCCCGGTGTCGGGGACCGCGGTGGCGGCGATCGTCCTCGTCGCGGTCGCAGCGGTGGCCGCATGGGCGACCGCCCGCGCGCTCGGCCGGGTCGAGCTGCCCTGACACTCACCCTCGGCGCCGTTTCCGCCGATGACTGTAGTGCACACGAAGCTTCACAAATCAACGTGCGCACTATGGAAGGAACGCACTTTGAGTATCAGCGCCATCCATGCGGGTTACGCGGCAACGATCCCGATGCACCAGACCCGGCCGGCTGCCGAAGGCACCCGGGCCGAGGAGAAAGCCGAGAGCCGCGCCAACGAGACCTCGGAAGAGGACTCGAAGATCGCGGGCACGTCGACCGCCAACGGCGGCGTGGACGTCTACGCCTGAAGCCGGGAGACCGGGGTCAGACCCCGAACGCCGCGCGCACGAAACGGCAACGGCCGGCGTTCGGGGTCTGACCCCGCTTCGGGACCCGTAGTTTTCCTCGGCGGATGCAGGGGCGCGTCCGATGCGGCGCACATCCGCCGGAAGCATCATCCGGGCAGATGCAGGATTCCCTGTCCCAGCTGCGCGCCGCTGCCACGGCATACGGCGACCGTTTCGGCGACACGCATCTGCTGCCGCTTGCCATCGCGCTCGTCCTGCACCTGCTGAGCCTGCTCGTACGCGCGGGCGTCTGGCGGGGCATCCTCGCCGCGGCGTTCCCCGACCGGCCCGTGCGCGTGCGCTCGGCCGTGTGGTCGTACCTGGCCGGAGTCGGAGCAAATGTGGTCGCACCCTTCCGCGGCGGCGACGTCGTGCGGATCTTCACCATCCGCCGCGAGCTCGGCGGCGCGTCGGTGACGACGATCGTCTCGACCCTCGTGGCCGAGACGGCGTTCGGCGCCGTCGTCGTCGCGGCCATGGTGGCGGCGACGATCGGCCTCGGCTGGCTGCCGCCGATCGTGCGGCTGCCCGATGCCAAGGCGTTCGAGTTCTCGTTCTACGCCGACCACCCCGCCGTGGTGGCGGTTGCGCTCACCGTTGCCGGCGGCATCGTGCTACTCGGCGCGGAGTGGGCGATGCACCACCTGCGCGGGTTCGGGCAGCGCGCGATCCAGGGACTCTGGATCCTGCGCACGCCCGGCCGCTTCATGCGGATCGTGGCGGCGCCGCAGCTGGTCGACTGGGCGCTTCGGATCGGAACGGCATACGCCCTGCTTGCGGCCTTCGGGATCCCGGCCAAGCTCCGCTACGCCGTCCTCGCTGTGGTGATCGACTCGGTCTCGACCGCGCTGCCGTTCACGCCGGGCGGGATCGGCGCCCAGCAGGGTCTGCTCGTGTTCGGCCTCGGCGGGGCGGCCGGGTCGGCACAGGTGATGGCCTACTCGATCGGCGCGCAGGCGGTGATCCTGGCGTTCAACCTCCTGCTCGGCGTGATCGCCGTATTCGTGCTCTTCGGGCACCTGCGAATCGGCGCCGTGCGCCGCGAGGCGCACGCGTCCGGCTGACGCGGCCCGTCTATCGTGGATCCGTGAGACGGCCCGCGATCGCCCTTGCGCTAGCCGCGGCGGCCTGCCTGCCGGGCCTCGCGTGCGGGGCGACGACGAGCAGGTCGATCGACGTGAGCCCCGGCCGGCCGACGGGACTCGCGGCGACGATCGCCCAGACCGACACCCGCCTGCGCGCTGCGCTGCGAGCGTGGCAGGGCTCCGACCCCTCGCTGCGCTCGGCGCCGCCCCGGACCGTGCTCGCCCTGGCCGCCACCGAGCGTGCGATCGTGCACCGGCTGGCCGCTTCGCCCGCGCTTGCCCGGGCCACCATCGCCACGCTCCCGCCGGGCCTCGCACCGAGCATCCGCCTCGAGGTGGCCGCGACGATCGACCTGCGCCGGCTGGACGGACCGCCGCCGAAGCACCCGGCCACACTCCACCTCGTGCCCCCGCTCGCCGCCGGCGCGCTGCTCGCCGACTACCGCCGGGCGCAGTCCCGGTTCGGCGTGCGGTGGCAGGTGCTGGCAGCGATCAACCTGATCGAGTCGGCCTTCGGGCGGGTGGTCAACCGGTCGAGCGCGGGCGCCCAGGGGCCGATGCAGTTCCTGCCGGCGACGTGGAGGGCCTACGGCCTGGGCGGGAACGTGCACGACGCCCGCGACGCCATTCTCGGCGCCGCCAACTACCTGCACGCCTCCGGGGCGCCGGGGGACGAGCGCCGCGCGCTCTTCGCGTACAACCGCTCACAGCTCTACGTCGACGCCGTGCTCGCCTACGCGCGGGAGATGACGCGCGACCCGCTCGGCTATGCGATCTACTACGCCTGGGAGGCGAGCCTGCCGTCAGTGCTGTGACTCGAGGACGGCCTTCAGCCGCTCGAGGTCCTTGCGGTTCGCCCGCCGCATCGATGCTGACATCATCGGCGTCGCCACCAGCGAGAAGCCCGCCGGGTTGCCACGGTTTCGGAGCACCATCAGCGTGGCGCCGCCCGGCCCGTCGGCCCACGCGTACGTCGTCTCCATCGGGAACGGCCCGTCCGCGGTGCGCATCACGAGCCGCTCGCCCGGCTCGAGCGCGACGACCTCGTAGGTGTAGGCCAGCCGCCGCCCGAGGAACTCGGCGGCGAACGCAACCCGCGTGCCGACCGCGAGCGGCCGTGGCGTCTGCCACTCGATGCGCTTGATGTTGCGGTACCAGGCGGGGGCGTTGTCCGGGTCGGATGCGAAGGCGGCTACCTGCGCGCGCGGGCGCAGGATCTCGATGTGCGTCTCGACGTCGACCGGCACGTCAAGCCCCGCTCCCGTCCTTCCAGCACAGATAGGGCGGCCGGGCGGCCACCTCGGGCGAGATGTCGAGCGGCAGCGAGACGCGCCCCGCCGCGCCGGCCGCGAGGTACATCGCGTAGATGATCTCGAGCACGGCCCGGCCGTCGGCGCCCGTCTCGTCGGGCTGCGATCCCGAGAGGACGCAGTCGACGAAATGGCGCATCTCCTGCGGGAAGCCGTAGTTCCAGATCTCCTCGAACATCGTGAACGTCCACCCGCTCGTCTGCGGCGCCTTCTCGACCGCGTAGCCGTAGCCGTGCTCGCTGTAGGTCATGAGCGAGGAGCCGCGCAGGATGTCGACGTAGGTCACGCCCTCGGATCCGGTCAGCTCGGCGCGATCGTCCATGCCGCCCGGCTTGGCCCAGCTCGTCTCGATCACGCCGAGCCGGTTGCCCGCGAAGCGGACGGTGCCGACGGCGTGGTCCTCCGCCACCGTGCGGTCGCCGTGCACGAACGTGCCCAGCTCGGCGGTGGCCGACTCGGCCGGCGCCTTGCCGTAGACCCAGCGGGCGAACTCGATGCCGTGGCAGCCCATGTCCATGAGCACGCCGCCGCCGGCGCGGTCGGGATCCCAGAACCAGCCCGAATGCGGCCCGAAGTGCTGCTCACCCTGTCGGACGACGTGCACCGGGCCGAGCGCGCCCTCGTCGGCGAGCTCCTTCGCCCGCACGTACTTGGGGGCGAAGCACAGCTCCTCGGCGTACATGAGCAGCGTGCCCGCCCGCTCGCAGGCGGCGATCATCTCGTCGGCCTCGGCCAGGGTGCGGGCGAGCGGCTTCTCGCAGATCACGTGCTTGCCGGCATCGGCGGCGGCGACCGTGATGTCGCGGTGCACGTCGTTGGGCGCGCCGATGCAGATCACGTCGACGTCGGGCTGCTCGATCAGGGCCCGGTAGTCGGTGTGGTGGCGGGGGATGCCGCGCTCGTGCGCGAAGCGCTCCGCCTTGCCCGGCGTCGGCGACGCGACACCGCGCACGCTCGCGGCCGGGACGTGCGTGAAGGCCTCGGCGTGCGCCTCCGCGATGAAGCCTGACCCCACGAGGCCGATGCCGACGTCACGCATCGGGCCAGCCTACAGGACGCCTCCGCGCCGCTTCTCGTACGATGGCGTAATGACCGCAGAGCTCGTGGACGAGGGCCGGATCGAGGTCGAGCAGGGCTACCGGATCGCCTACCGCGTGTTCGGCACCGGCAGCCGCACGCTGCTCGCGCTGCACGGGGGGCCCGGTGCCAGCAGCCACTATCTCGACCGCCTGGCCGAGGTCGTCGGCGGCGACCGCAGGCTCGTGCTCTACGACCAGCTCGGCGGCGGCGCCTCCGACCGGCCCGACGACCCGTCGCTGTGGCAGATCCCGCGCTTCATCGCCGAGGTCGAGACGGTGCGCACGACGCTCGACCTCGGCACCGTCACGCTCTACGGTCAGTCGTGGGGCGGCATGCTCGCGCTCGCCTACACGCTCGACCATCCCGGCAACGTCGACGCGCTCGTGCTCTCGAACACGTACGCGAACGGCAAGGACTATCTGCTCGACATCTCCGAGCACCGGATGGCGCTCGGCAAGGATCTGCACGCGCTGATGCTCCGCCACGAGCACGCCGACGACCTCGACGCGCCCGAGTACCTCGACGCCGTGCTCGAGCTGAATTCGCGCCACCTGCGCCGCTCGAGCCCCTATGACCCGGAGCGGTCGCGGCGCGAGTTCAGGGAGATCGAAGCCGCCTACCTGGGCGACATCGGCCCCGCGTATGCCCTGTGGGGGCCGCACGAGTTCAAGGGCACCGGCCCGCAGGCGTTCTTCGACATCTCGGGCCGGCTCGGCGAGATCGCCGTCCCGGCGCTGATCCTGTGCGGCTGGTACGACGAGCTGTCGCCGAAGCGGTGCAGCCGCACGCTCGCCGACGGCATCGCCGACAACGAGTTCGTCGTCTTCGGAAACGCCAGCCACATCACGATCCTCGAGAAGGAGGCGGACCTGTACCTGGCCTGCATCCGCGACTTCCTCGCCCGCAGAGCGGGCGGCTAGCCGGGGCGCATGTCATCGCTACGGCGCTCCGGCGGGCGCAGCCACAGGCTGGCCTGGCGGGGCTGCAGCGTCAGCCGCACGACGCCGAGCACGTCGGCGGTCAGCGCGTCGAGCTCGATCTGGCTGCGCAGGCGCCCGGCGAAGCCGTCCAGGGTCTGGGCGGCATCGTACTTGGCCCGGTAGAAGCGGTGGTCGACGGCGCGCTGGATGCGCGAGCGCAGCGGCTGGAAGGCGGCCGCGACGGCGAGCGTCGAGACGGTGACAGCGAGCGCGCCGGACTGTCCCGTGACGGCCTGGAGCCCGTGGTCGATGAGCGAGATGCCGCCCAGGTAGACGATTGCGAGCGACCCGGCCAGGGCCGCGTAGACGAGCGTCTTTCGGATGAGGACGTCGATCTCGTAGAGCCGGTAGCGCAGGATGCCGATCGCGATCGAGACGGGCAGCGCCGCGAGGCCGATCGACAGTGCGATGTCGATCGCCAGCTGTACGGCGGCGATCGAGCTCGTAGGCGGGGTGGAGAGGATGACGCCGAGGGTGACGAGGGCTGTCGCCGCGCCCATGATCAGCCACTTCACCTGCTGGCGCTGCTCGCCCGTCGAGCGCCGCCAGCGCAGCGACTGGACGCCGATCCACGTCAATGCGGAGAGGCTGATCACGCCCAGGCACGCTCCCTGAACGACACCGAACCACCGGGGCGGCGTGTTGATGACCGTCAGGTCGCCGTCGGGGACGAGGTGGACGTTCGAGTCGATCACCGCGCGGGCGACGATCTCCCACTCGCACAGCAGGTAGACGGCGGACGCCGTGACGTAGACGGCGAGCATCCAGCGCAGGAACCGCACCCGCACCCTGCCCTCCGGGAAGACCAGGATCGCGATCGGGGGGAGCATGATCAGCGACGGCGCCCAGAGCAGCTCCAGGAAGAGCGACACAGGGCCGCCGGGCCAGTGGCGGTGGTGCTGATAGACGAGCTGGCCGTAGGAGCCGCTGTCTGTGCTCATCAAGAAGAGCAGGACGATGCTTATCAGGATCCAGCCGAGCGGGTTCGTGGGCAGCCGCCAGGCGATCAGCGCCCCCACGCACACGAACGGGAGCATGATCGCGATCAGCGGGATCGCCACGGTCAACGACGAGTGGGTGATGTCGCTCAGGACGATCTGCCCGGCCGTCAGGACGACGATGCCGGCCACGCCCGCGACGACGACGGCGCGCGACCAGCGCGCGGGCGTGAGGGCGGTCACGTCGTCTCTCGGGTCGAGCCCACCTTCTGATTCTCTCAGCCGGCGCGTCCCGGGATCGTTACGGGTGACTCAGTCCGTCCACCAGCCCTGCGCCATCTCGACCTCGTTCGGATCCTCGCCGGCGCCGAACGCCACGTACTCGATCCCGTCGGGCCCGGCCTCGACCGCGCGCATCGTGTCCTTGTCGAAGCGGATCGCGTCCCACTGCGCCAGCTCGACGACCTCTTCGCCGACCTTGACCCGGCCCGAGCCCTGCACGATCACGTAGACCTCCTCCTGCGAGACGTGCTTGTGGCCGAACGGGATGCGGAAGTTCGGCTCGAGCTGGAAGAGGCTCAGGCCGAGCGTCTCGCCGCCGATCGGCGTGCGGGCGAACCGGGCGTGGAGCTCGGACGGCATCTTGAACTTCGGGGCCGAGTCCTCGACCTCGCGCAGGTTCTGCTTGGTGTAGCCGCTCATCGGTCCTCCTCGTGGTCCCGCCGTGGCGTACCCGCGCGCCCTGGCGCACAAACCGCACACACGCGCTCGCCGGGCGATGTGGGCGGGTCCAGAGTGTCGCCGATCGCGGCCGTCCGCCGAAACCGGCGCGGCGCCACGCCGGTAGGACGGGGGGAAACGACCACGACGAAGAAGTGCGAGGCACACGAGATGAGCTCCACCAGAGGCAAATTCCTGAGCGTCACCACCGTCGGGCTGGGCGCGGCCATCGCCGGCGTCGTCGCCACCCCCGCCGCGGGATATCTGCTCGCCCCGGTGACCGAGGAGGCGACGTTTCACCCCGTCCTGCTCGGGCACGTCGGCCAGTTCCCGCGCGAGGCGGGCGGCTTCCAGCCGCGGCCGGCGGCCTTCGTCACCAACCCCGCCGAGCCGGCCACGTCGACCGAGCTGGCCTACGTCCACAACACGGGCGGCACGAGCACCGACTGGCTCGACCCCAAGGCGATGTTCGTGATCTGGTCGAACCACTGCACGCACGTCGGCTGCCCCGTCCAGACGACGAGCGCCGGCTTCGGCTGCCCGTGCCACGGCAGCCAGTTCGACCGCCGCGGCAACCGCACCGCCGGGCCTGCGGTACGCCCGCTCGACCGCTTCCGCTGGGAGATCCGAGGCGGCAGCGAGGTGTGGCTGACGCACCGCTACAGCGTCGCGATCGACGGCGACCGGGTGTCGTACTTCCCGGTGAAGTCCCCCGGCCAGCCGCTTGCGATCGACGGCTCCAACGCCGTTGCCGACGCGCTCTACCCGGCGGTCACCTACACGACCTGACCGCTGTGCTATACACGGCGCGATGCCCGAGGACGCCCTGCCCGCAGTGACCTCGGAGCTGCGCGCGCTGCGAGCCCGCTACGCCGGGTTCATGGACGCGCACGTCTATCCGAACGAGACGGCGCTCGCGGCCGGCGACGACGCCTCGCAGGTGCTGATCGAGACGCTGCGGGCGCAGGCCCGAGACGAGGGCCTGTGGGCGCCGCACATCGGCCCCGAGGCCGGCGGCACCGGCCGTGGCTTCCTCGCCTACGCCTTCCTGAACGAGGCGATCGGGCGCAGCCACTGGGGCCAGCTCGTGTTCGGGTGCCAGGCTCCCGACGCGGGCAACGGCGAGATCCTGGAGACGTTCGGCACCGGCGCCCAGAAGGCGGCCTGGCTGCGCCCGCTCGTCGCCGGCGAGGTGCGCTCGTTCTTCGGCATGACCGAGCCGGAGGTGTCCGGCGCCGATCCGACGACGCTCGCGGGCGCGGCCCGGCTCGACGGCGACGAGTGGGTGATCGACGCGCACAAGTGGTTCTCGAGCGGCGCCGACGGTGCCGGCTTCGGCATCGTCATGGTGATCACCGAGCCCGGGGCCGACCCGCACCGGCGCGCGTCGCTCATCATCGTCCCGGCCGACTCGCCGGGCGTCGAGATCGTGCGCGCGATCCCCGTGCTCGGCCACACCGGACGGGGCTGGAACACGCACTGCGAGGTGCGCCTCGACGGCGTCCGCGTCCCCGCGGCGAACATCCTCGGCGAGCGCGGCGACGGCTTCCGCATCGCCCAGAAACGGCTCGGCCCCGGCCGCATCCACCACGTGATGCGCTGGCTGGGGCAGATGCAGCGCGCCTTCGACCTGATGTGCGCGTACAGCCTCGAGCGCACGGCGTTCGGCGGCCCGCTGGCCGACAAGGGCACGATCCAGACATGGATCGCCGACTCGGCGGCCGAGATCGCGGCCTGCCGGCTCCTGACCCTGGACGCCGCGGGCAAGATCGACCGCGGCGACCCCGCCCGGGTCGAGGTGTCAGCCGTCAAGTTCTTCGCCGCGCGCGTGCTGAACGATGTGGTCGACCGGGCCGTCCAGACCCACGGTGCGCTCGGCGTCTCGGGCGACTCGCCGCTCTCTGCGATGTACCTCGCCGCTCGCACCGCCCGCATCTACGACGGCCCCGACGAGGTCCACCGGATGGTGGTCGCGCGCCGGATCCTCGAGCGCTACCGATCGGGCGATGGCTGGAGCTTCGAGTAGCCGCGCGACCGTCGACCCCGAAGCGGTCGCGCGCTTCTGCGACCGGCACGGCATCGGTGCGGGCCCGGCCCGGATCGAGCCGCTCGGCGACGGCCACTCGAACCTGACCTTCCTCGTGCAGCGCGCCGGCCGGCGGTTCGTGCTGCGCCGGCCGCCCCCGCCGCCGCTTCCGCCCTCGGCGCACGACATGGTGCGCGAGAGCACGGTCGTCGCGGGCCTGCACGGCGCCGGGGCGCGCGTGCCCGAGGTGCTCGCCGTCTGCGCCGACCCGGCCGTGATCGGCGTGCCGTTCTATCTGATGACGCTCGCGGACGGCGTGCCGATCGACGCCGCGCTGCCTCCCGCGATCGACGTGCCCTCCGAGCGCGTCCGCCTGGGCACAGACGTCGTGGACGCGCTCGCCGAGGTGCACGCGATCGACCCGGCCGCGGCGGGGCTCCAGTCGATCGGCCGGCCCGACGGCTACCTGCAGCGCCAGCTGCGTCGCTTCGCCGGCCTGTGGGAGGTGAACCGCACCCGCGACCTGCCGCTCGTGGCCGAGGTCGGCGCGCTCCTGGCCGAGTCGGTGCCAGTCTCGGGCCCGGCGACGATCGTCCACGGCGACTACCGCGTCGGCAACCTGCTCGCGGCGACCGACGCCCCGGGGAGGGTGACCGCGATCCTCGACTGGGAGCTCGCCACGATCGGCGACCCGCTGGCCGACGTCGGCTATCTCGTCTCGACCTACGTCGATGCCGGCACGCCGCCGGGCGAGGGCATCGTCGCCCTCTCGCCCGTCACCCGCGCCGCCGGCTTCCCCGATCGCGCCGGGCTGGCCGCGCGCTATGCGCAGCGCACCGGGCGGTCGGTGCAGGCCCTGGCCTGGTACGAGGCGCTCGCCCACTGGAAGGCCGCGATCTTCTGCGAGAACATGTACAAGCGGTTCCTGGCCGGCGAGCGCAGCGACGACTTTGCGCGGGCGATGGAGACGGGTGTCCCGGCCAAGCTCGAGGCGGCGCGGGCGGCCGTGGAGCGCCACCGGCAGGGGCGGTTGACACCCGATCGCGGCGGCCAGTAGGGTGCGACCCCCGGTCGCTTCGATGCCGCGTTTCGCATCCCACTCGTCGCTCAGCCCGCTGAACGCGCTCAGGCACGCGGCCGACGTCTGGAGCGGGCGCCCGGCGGTGCGATGGGACGACTGGCGCATCACCTACGCCGAGCTCGCCGATCGCTGCGCACGGGTCGCAGGCGCCCTCGTCGCGGCCGGCGTCGGGCCGGGCGACCGGGTCGCCGCGTTCCTGCCCAACGTGCCCGAGCTCCTCGAGCTGCACTTCGCCGTTCCGGCGGCGCGGGCGGTGCTCGTGCCCGTGAACGTCCGCATCACCGCGCCCGAGCTGCGCTACATCCTCGACCACTCCGGCGCGCGCATCCTCGTCTCACATCCGAGCCTCGAGGCCACGGTCGCCGCCGCCCTGGAGAGCCTCGCCGACCCGCCCGACGTGATCATGACGCGGGCGCAGGCCGGCGACGGCTCCGCCTACGAGGACATGCTCGCCGCCGCGGCGCCCATCGAGATCACCCCGCCGCCGGACGAGACCGACCTGCTCACGATCAACTACACGAGCGGGACGACGGGCCGCCCGAAGGGCGTCATGTACAGCCACCGAGGCGCGTATCTGCACATGCTCGGCGTCATCGCCGAGGCCCAGCTCGACGCGCGCACCGCCTACCTGTGGACGCTGCCGATGTTCCACTGCAACGGGTGGGCGTTCACCTGGGCGGTGACGGCGATGGGCGGCGAGCACCGCTGCCTGGCGCGCTTCGACGCCGGGCGGGTGTGGGAGATGCTCGCCGCCGGCGAGGTGAGCCACTTCTGCGGCGCGCCCACCGTGCTCACGATGCTCGCGGGCGACCCCGGGGCGACCGCGAGCCCGCGGCCGGTGAGGGCGTTCGTCGGCGGCGCCCCGCCCTCGCCGGCGCTGCTTCGCACCGTCGAGGATCTCGGCATCCAGGTCACCCACCTCTACGGCCTGACCGAGACGTACGGGCCGATCGCGGTGTGCGCCTGGCAGCCGGCGTGGGACGAGCTGGGCACGCCCGAGCGCATGCTGATGCGCGCCCGCCAGGGCGTCGCGACCGTCGTCAGCGAGCCGCTGCGCGTCGTCTCGGCCGACGGTGGCGATGTGCCCGCCGACGGCGAGACGCTCGGCGAGATCGTCATGCGCGGAAACAACGTCGCGCTCGGGTACTACCGCGACGAGGCGACGACCGCGGCGGCGTTCCGGGACGGGTGGTTCCACTCGGGCGACCTGGCCGTGATGCACCCCGACGGCTACGTCGAGATCCGCGACCGGCTGAAGGACATGATCATCTCCGGCGGCGAGAACATCCCGAGCATCGAGGTCGAGCATGCGCTCGCCGCCCACCCCGACGTGGTCGAGGTGGCGGTGGTGGGTGTGGCCCACGAGGTGTGGGGCGAGGTGCCCAAGGCCTACGTCGTCCTGCGCGAGGGCGCAACCGCGACGCCGGACGACCTGCGCGACGCCGCGGCGCAGCACCTGGTCCGCTTCAAGGTGCCAAAGGCGATCGAGGTCGTCGACGCGCTTCCGAAGACCGCCACGGGCAAGGTGCAGAAGCACGTCCTCCGCGCGCGTGACGGGGCCGGAAGCGAGGTGGTCGGTGGGCGTACGCGACCTGTTTGACCTGACCGGCAAGGTCGCGATCGTCACCGGCGGCGGCACGGGCCTGGGGCGGCAGATGGCAGACGCCCTGGCCGAGCTCGGCGCGAGCCTCGTCCTGTGCGGCCGCGACGGCGATCGCTGCGCCGCCGCCGCAGGCGAGCTCGCCGCGGCCTACGGCGGGGCCGCGGTCGGCGTGCACTGCGACGTCTCCCAGATCGACGAGGTCGAGCGGATGGTGGCCGAGGCCACCGCGACGTTCGGCCGGATCGACGTGCTCGTGAACAACGCCGGCACGGCCTGGGGCGCGGCGGCCGAGGAGACCCCGCTGCGCGGCTGGCAGAAGGTCGTCGACGTCAACCTGACCGGCGTGTTCCTGTGCGCGCAGGCGGCCGGGCGGGTGATGATCGAGGCCGGCAGCGGCAGCGTCGTCAACATCGCCTCGGTCACCGGGCTGCGCGCCTCGCGCCCCGAGATCCTCGACTCGATCGCCTACAGCTCGACCAAGGGCGCGGTCGTCGCGTTCACGCGCGATCTGGCGGCGAAGTGGGCCCGCCACGGCATCCGTGTGAACGCGATCGCTCCCGGCTGGTTTGCCACCGACCTGTCCCGCACCGTGATCGAGCGCTCCGGCGAGACCCTGCTCGGCGCGATCCCGATGGGGCGCCTGGGCGATGAGACGGACCTGCAGGGAGCCGTCGCCTATCTGGCCTCACCGGCCTCGGCCTACGTCACCGGCCACACGCTGGTCGTCGACGGCGGGTTCTCGGCGTAGCACCCTGGCCCTGGGGACTGTCCCCTCGGGGACTGTCCCCGCTTCTCGCCTAGCCCGGGAGCAGCGGGCGCAGCCGGCGGCTCTCGACCTGCTCGCGCCGCTGCGCCGGCGGGTGCAGCCGGCCGTCGACGCAGAACCGATCCGGCGAGAGGGCGGCGGCGAGCGGGTGCGGCCGGCCCGCGATCCGGTCGGCCAGCATGCGGCCGCACACGAACCCCTGCACGTTGCCGACGCCGCTGTAGCCGCCGGCCACGTGCAGACCCGGGCGGCCCGGCACCGCACCGACGACGGGGAGCAGATCGGCCGAGAAGCCCATCGTCCCCGCCCAGCGGTGCGTGACCTCGACGCCGGCGAGCCCCATCCGCTGCGCCATGAACGCGTCGAGCGCCCGCTGCACCCGGCGGGTGGGACGATCGTCGTCGGTGTACTCCGCCTCGAGGTCGGCCCACCGGCAGCCGCCGATCGCCAGCCGGCCGTCGAGCGTCGGGCGGGCATACACGAAGCCGTGATCGGAGTGGGTGGGGAGCGTGATCACCGCGTCCGTGTGCGGCGCGGTCGCGAGCATCTGGCCACGCACGGGATAGACGATGCCGGCCAGCTCAGGCACGAGCCACGGGATCAGCCCGTCGCAGGCCACGACGGCCGAGGCCGCCGAGGCGCTGCCCGCGGCCGTGCGGACGCGCAGCCCGCCCGCGACGGGCTCGATCGCGACCGCCGGCGAGCGCTCGCAGACGCGTGCTCCGGCCGCGGCCGCCGCCGCGGTGAGCGTGCGCGTCCACCGTGCGGGCTGGAGCTCGCAGTCGCGCGGGAAGACCGCCGCCCGGGTGTAGTGCGGGCGCATGGGCGCCGGGATCAGCTCGGGCGCCTCGCGGCATTCGACGCCGGCGCCGGCGAACAGCGCGACGGCCTGCCGCAGCTCGTCCTCCTCGGCGGGCGTCGCGAGCCACAGGCTGCCGGTGCGGCGCACGGCATCGGGCTCGCCGCCGTCGGCGGCCAGCGTACGCATCTCGGCGAGCGCGGCCTCGGTCGCGGCCCGCAGCGCCAGGGCGGAGGGCATCCCGATCAGCGCGGCAGCATCGGCGAGCCCGAGTCCGGTGCCCGCCGAGGCGAAGCCGCCGTTTCGCCCGCTCGCACCCGCCGCCGCCCGGCGGGCCTCGAGCACGACCACCGCGGCGCCCGACCGCGCGAGCGCGTGGGCGCAGGCGGCGCCGGTCACCCCGGCTCCGATCACGACGACATCGGCGGTCACGTCGGCGGCGAGGCGCGGAAACCGCCTCGCCGCGCGCTCACGCTGCCACAGGGAGGGTCGGCTCCCGTCGCGGAGGAACGGCGGAACACTCATACTGGCGCAGTATGAGGTCGATCGAGCTGCTCGTCGAGAGACGATGACCGAGGGCCGGCGCCGCACCCGCGAGGACGTGATCGCCTGCTGCCGCCGCCTCCAGGCGGAGCATCTGGTGCCCGCGACGGCGGGGAACGTCAGCGCGCGCGTCCAGGGCGAGCCCGGCCTGATCGCGCTCACGCCGAGCGCGACGCCGTACGAGACGCTCGAGCCGGACGACATTCCGCTGGTCGACACCGCCGGGGAGGTCGTCGACGGCCGGCGCGCGCCCACGAGCGAGCTGCCGCTGCACACCCTCGTCTACGCGCGCCGGCCCGAGGTGGGCGCGATCGTCCACACCCATTCGCCGGCCGCGTCGGTCATGGCGGTGATGGGCTGGACGCTGCCGCCGATCCTGACCGGCCTGGTGGGCGCGGTCGGCGGCGACGTGCGCGTCGCCCCCTACGCCCAGCCCGGCACGCCGGAGCTGGCCGACCTGACCGCCGAGGCGCTCACCGGCCGCGGCGCCTGCTTCCTGCGCCACCACGGCCTGCTCGCGGTCGGCCCCGACCTCGCGTCCGCGTTCACCGCCGCCAGCATCACCGAGAGCGCGGCCCGGGTCTACCTCGACGCCCGCGCGACCGGGGCTCAGGTGCCGGAGCTCGACTCCGACGCCGTCGAGTGGATCGCCTCGGGGTGGCGCGACCAGTGGCCGGGGGAGGGCTGACGGTGGCGCCGCGCACGGCAGAGGTGGCGGGCGCGGGCCTGGCCGGCCTGACCGTGGCGGCCGTGCTCGCCCAGCGCGGCTGGCGCGTGCGGGTGCACGAGCGCGCCGACGAGCTGCGTGAGATCGGGGCGGGCATCTACCTGTTCGAGAACGCGCTGCGCGTGCTCGAGGCCATCGGCGCATACGACGACGTCGCCGCGCGCGCCGAGCGAATCCTCGACGGCGATCTGCGCGACCACCGAAACCGCCTCGTCATCCGCCGCAACGAGCGGCGGGCGGTCGACTCGCGGCTCTTCGTGGCGCTTCGGCGCGACCTGCACGCGGCGCTCGCGCGCGCGGCCACCGCCGCCGGCGCCGAGATCGTCACCGGCTCACCCGCGCTGGCCGCGCTGCCCGACGGACGGCTCGAGTTCGCCCACGGCTTCGGCGACCGGGCCGACCTCGTGGTCGGCGCCGACGGGGTGCGCTCGCGCGTGCGCGACTCGCTCGGGCTGGCGAAGTCGATCGTCGACCTCCAGGACGGCTGCGGGCGCCACCTGATCCCGCGCCGGCCCGACGACCCCGTGCACCGGACATACGAGGTCTGGAACGGCGGCCGCCGGCTCGGCGTGGCCCCGGCGAGCAGCGACTGGGTCTACGTCTTCCTGTGCTGTCCGAGCAGCGACATCGGCGGCCGCCTGCAGCAGCCGTTCGACGAGGCCGAGTGGATCAGCTCGCACCCCGCCTACGCGAGCCAGCTGCGCCGCATCCCGCGGCACCCCGAGGGCCGCTGGCTGACCTTCTACGACGTCCGCTGCCGCGCATGGTCGAGCGGGCGGGTGGCGCTCGTCGGCGACGCCGCCCACGCGATGTCGCCGAACCTGGGCCAGGGCGCGTGCATCGCGATGGCAAACGCGCTCGCGCTCGGCCAGGCCGTCACCGCTCAGGCCGACGTGCCCGCCGCCCTGCGCGCCTGGGAGGCCGCCGAGCGGCCGATCACCGACCAGACGCAGCGCTACTCGCTCGTGTACGGGCGCATCGGCACGCGCTGGCCGCGTCCGCTGCTCGATGTGCGCTCGCGGCTCGTCCCCGTCGTGGCGCGCCGGCCGCGGCTGCGGCGGGCGATGAGCCGTGCGGCCGAGCACGTGCCGAGCACCGAGGCGACCCCATGACGCCGGCAGGCCGCGACCTCGCGCTCGTGGGCGGGACGGTGCGCACGCTCGCAGACGGCGGGCGCGTCACCGAGGCGCTCCTGATCGAGGACGGGCTCATCACCCTCGCCGGTACCAGCCGCGAGGTGACCGGGCGGGCCCGGCCGGGTACGCCCGTCGTCGACCTCGCCGGCCGCTGCGCGCTGCCCGGGATGATCGACGCCCACGCACACCTGGAGCTCTCGGCGCTGGCCGAGCGGCGCTGGCTCGACGTGCGCGCTCTGCCGCCCGAGGCGGCCGCCGCCCGCGTCGCGTACGCCGCCGCGCAGGCCGGCAAGCGCGAGTGGATCGTCGCCCAGGGCACGTTCGGTCAGCGCCTGCCCAGCCGCGAGTTGCTGGACGCCGCCGGGGGCACGCCACCCGGTGGTCGTGCGCGAGTGCGATGCACAAGCTGACCGCGAGCTCGGCCGCGCTCGCGGCGGCCGGGATCGATCGCCGCTTCGTCGAGCCCGCCGGGACGCGGGTGCAGCGCTCGGCCGACGGCGAGCCGACCGGCCTGGTCGAGGAGGGGTTCGACCTCTTCCCGGTGCCCGCCGCCGACACCGCCTGGCTGCAGGACGCGATGCCGGCGCAGGCGCTGGCCTCGTTCGCCCGCTTCGGCGTGACCACGATCCACGAGCTGCCGGCGTCGGCGGCGGCGATTGACGCCTGGCGCCGCCTCGCAGCCGCCGACGCCATGCCGTGCCGGATCGTTCTGAACCCGATCCTGGCCCCCGGTCACCAGCCCACCGTCGGCTCGGTCGAGGAGCACGCCGGCGTCGCCGCCTCTCTCGCCGGCGGCCATCCCTGGCTTACGGTCGGCGCGCTCAAGCTCTTCCTCGACGGCGCCGGCGAGGCGGCGTGGACGCGCGAGCAGCTGGCCGCCGGACCGGGTGCCTGGGGGCTCCCGCCGTTCTCCTACGCCGCGCTCCGGGCGGTGCTCGCCGCCTGCCGCGAGCACGGCGTGCAGGTGTGGATGCACGCCGTCGGCGGCGTCGCCCAGGAGCTCGCGGTGGACGCCGTCGAGGAGACGAACCGCACCCACCCGTCCCCCGACCACCGCTCGCGGATCGAGCACCTGGGCAACGCCGTGTGCGATCCGGCCATCCTGCCGCGGCTCGCGCCGGCCGGGATCGTCCCCGTGCCGACGGCGTCGTTCATGCACCGCTACCGGCCGCGGCCCGGCGACGGCGATCCGGGTGGGAACCTGCCGTTCCCGTTCCGGGCGCTGATCGACGCGGGCCTCGCGCCGCCCGGCAACTCCGACAGCGCCGGCACCGCAGCCGTTTGCGACCACGCCCTGGCACGGAGTCGCCGCGATGGTGCAGCGCCGCACCGGCGCGGGCACGCCGGTGCCGCCGGCCGACGCAGGCCGTGTCGCTCGCCGAGGCCGTGCTCGCGCCGACCCGGTACGCCGCCCACGCCACGTTCGCCGAGGCGACGCTCGGCATGCTCGCTCCCGGCATGGCCGGCGATGTGGCGGTCTACGGCGCCGACCCGCTGGATCTCGCCGTCACCGACCTGCCGGCGCTCGAGGCCGACCTCACCGTCGTCGCCGGCCGGATCGTTCACCGCGGCCCTGGCGCCCCCGAGGCGGCCGGTCTCTGACGTGGAGTTCAACCACTTCCTGACCGCGTTTCTGCCCGACCGCGAGCGCGACCGCAGCCGCATCTACGCCGACATGGTGACCCAGGCGCAGGCTGCCGATGCGCTCGGCTACGACGCGGTGTCGATCCCCGAGCACCACCTGATCAACATCCTGCTCGTGCCCTCGCCGCTGCAGATGGCCGTGCACCTGGCGGCACTCACCTCGCGCATCCGGCTCGTCACGGCCGTCGTCGTGCTGCCGCTGCACGACCCGCGCATCCTGGCCGGCGAGGTGGTGCAGGCCGACATGCTCTGCGACGGCCGGCTGGTGCTCGGCGTCGGCCGCGGGCGCGTTCGGCTACGAGATGGGGCGGCTGGGCGTGCCGATCGAGACCTCCCGCGACCGCTTCACCGAGTCCCTCGCGATCCTGCGGGCGCTGCTCGACGGCGAGGACGTCGGCTGGGAGGGCGAGCACTACACGTTCGCGCCGCTGACGATCATGCCCCGGCCGGTGCGGCGGGTGCCGATCATGATCGCCGCCATGGCCCCGGGCGCCATCGAGGCCTGCGCGAGGAGCGGCTTCCACATCCAGACGACGCCGCTCGGCGGATCGCACGAGCGCCTGCTCGAGCAGGTCGACGCGTTTCGCCGCGGGCAGGCGGCGGCCGGCGCCGACGGCGCAGCGCTTCGGCTCGCGCTGATGCGCGGCGTCTACGTCGCCCGCGACGCGGGCGACGCGCGCCGGGTGCTCGAGCTGGCCCACGAGTACTACAAGCGCTTCGACAACGTGTTCAGCGGCCCGGGCACGGTCACCGGCGGCATGATCGAGCCGCTGCCGCGGCGCCAGTCGATCGACGAGCTCGGCGAGAACCTCGTCATCTGCCCGCCCGCCGAGATGGTCGAGCGGCTGCGGGGCTACTCCGAGGCGGGGGTCGACGAGCTCATCCTGAGCTCGAACTTCGGCCAGCCGGTGGAGGAGACCATCGAGATGATGCACCGGTTCGCGGCAGAGGTGATGCCCCACCTGCGCGCGCCCACGTGAGCGCGACGAGCGCCAGGCCGAGGGCCGCGCCACCGGCGACGATCTGCGCCGCCCAGGTGGCGACCGTCGGCGTCGAGAGGACGCCGCCGCCGCGCAGATCGAACACCGCCGGTGCCTGCATCCGCAGCGCGACCCCCCACAGCACGAGACCTGCCACGCCGACGGTCAGGCCGCCGGCACCGAGCCACGCCAGCGCCAGTGCCCGGCGCAGGCCGGCGGTGCCGATCTGGAGGCGGGCGAGGACGCGCCCCGCGGCGGCAAGGGCGACCGCCGCGCACAGCCCCGACCATGCCGCCCACGCGCCGAGGGCGGCAACCTTGGCGGGGCCGCGCACCGTGTGCGGCGCCGCGAGATGGGCGAAGACCACGAGCGCGGCCAGCCCGAGCGCAAACGCCGCGGTCGCGCCGGCAGCGACTGCGAGCGGCGCCACGATTGCCAAGCCGCGGGGGCGGCGCAGCTCGCGCCAGAGCGCGGGCGCGAGCACGAGCGCGCCGGCGCAGACCGCGCAGGCGATGACGCCGGCGCCGGCGTAGACAAGGTCGCGTCCGGCCGCGATCGCCGCGTGGTGCGACGCGGCCGTCGTGAAGTCGTCGTACTCGCCCATCTTCTGGAACCCGGCGCATGCGGCGGCGAAGGCCACGAACGCCCACAGGGAGGCGGCGAGCGCGGCCCGGCTGCGCCGCTCGGGCGATGCGGCGAGGCCGGCGCCGAAGCGCGCGTCGAGCGCCCCCGCGACCATGTCGGCCAGCGTGCGGGCGTCGACGCCGTGGTCGTCGAGCAGCGCCTCGTACTCCGGTTCGTACCGGTCGCGCCAGCCACGCGGATAGAGGCACAGGATGAGGCGGGCGAGCCGAACCGTCATGCCGGCGCCACCTCGAGCCGGGCAAGGCCGCTCTCGGCCACCCGGCGCACGTGCTCGAGCTGCGCCCGCAGCGCGACCGCACCGGCGGCCGTCAGGCGGTAGGGACGGCGCCGGTCCTGCGGGGCGAGCGCCTCGATCAGCCCGCGCTCCTCGAGCCGCGCGAGCACGGCATAGAGCGTGCCCGGGCGCAGACGCGGCCCCCCCATCGCCTCGACATCCTGGATGATCGCGTAGCCGTGCATCGGGCCGGCCGCGAGACTCGTCATGACCACGAGCGCGGGGTCGGCGTAGCGGCCGAAGGCGGCGAGGGCGGGAGCGGGGGCGGGGGCATTCGCGGCCACGCGTCCATACTACTCCACAATGCGGTATATCGCAATGCGGCCGACCCGAGACGGTTTACGATTTGCCGGAATCGTCATGCGATCGGAGGTGGTGCCTCGATGTTCCTGAACGAACCGGAGGTCGACGCGAGCGTGCAGGCGGCCTACGACGCCGGCACGAGCGACGCCGGATACCTGATGAACTACAACCGCGCCTGGGCGTGGCGGCAGGACGTGACCGATCATTTCGTCGCGGCGCGCAAGCTCGTCGCGGGCACGACCACGCTCTCGCCGGGCGAGATCGCCGTGATCAACGCGGCGGTGGCCGGCGCCCGCGAGGACTCCGCCTGCTCGCTCGCCTGGGGCACCAAGCTGGCGAAGCAGACCGACGCCGAGGCGGCCGCGACCGTGCTGCGAGGCGCGCCGGAGGGGCTGAGCGAGCGCGAGGCCGCGCTGGCCCGGTGGTCGGCGACCGTGGCCCGGAACCCGAACGGCACAACCGAGCAGGACGTCGCCGGGCTGCACGCCGCCGGCCTGACCGACCGCGAGATCGCCGAGGCGACGATGCTGGCCGTGTTCCGGCTCGGCTTCAGCGCGTACAACGCGGCGCTCGGAGTCGACACCGACGCCGAGCTGGCCGCCGGCGCCCCGGCCGAGGTGCGCGCCGCCGTGACCTACGGCAGGCCGGCCGAGGAGTACTCGAAGGTCGCCTCGTAGCCGCACCGGCCCGAGTACGAGTACCGGAACCGCTCGTCAGAGGGCTCGCGCACCTCGAGCCGCTCGGCGACGATCTCGCGGCCCGTGCGGTGATGGCCGGGGATGATGCACGAGACGGGGCTCTGGGTCTCGAAGGCGCGCGCCACCCGCACGTCGACCGTCGCGCCGGCCCGGAACCATCCGCGGCCCGGCGTGTGGTCGATCTCGATGCGGCTCGGGACCGACGCGAGCAGCGTGCTCGGCTTGAACGCCCACGGGAACTGGCGCGACGGGGCGCCGCCAAGGCGGCCCGAGTAGATGTCCTCGATCGCCCCGCGCCTGGTGGCGTCGGCCCGCTCGTCGACGTGCAGCACCCAGCTCCACGGCGAGCCCGGCTCGTCATCGGAGTAGTACGACACGATCACGACGTGAAGCGCCGAGAGGTCGACATCGCCCACCTCGCCCTCGAGGATCCGCCACGAGAGCGCACCGGTGCACACCCCGTACGTCGAGCGGCCGCCGGCCGCGCCGTCGATGCGGCGGCAGGGGCAGATCGCGTCGCAGTTGCACACCTCGAGGTACGTCCCGGCGATCCGCCACGCCGCCGCCCGCGCCGCGGCGCTCACATCGTCCCCATCGGCATCGGCGCCTGGTGGAGGCCCGGCACCAGTCCCGGATGGCCCGGCACGAGGAGGCCGAGCACGATCAGCGCGATCCCCGCGGCCAGCGCGACCCGCCGGCCGTGCCGCCAGACCCGCTCGAGCGTGATCACGACGGTGAACGCCGCCATCCAGCGCAGATCCATGACGCCGAGCGCGATCAGCGCGACCATGAGCGACCAGCAGCAGCCCACGCAGTAGACGCCGTGATAGACGCCGGCGCGGATGTGGCGGGCGGGGCCGCGATAGGCGCCGACGTGCATCATCAGGTGAAGCGGCGAGCGGCACATCGCCAGGCAGCGGTTCTTGAGCGGGCTGAGCTGATAGGCGCCGGCGGCGACGAGCACCACGGCGCCGATGCGGTCGGCGGTCGTCTGGTGATGCGCCGCGATCCGGCCGGCGCCCGCGCTTGCGAGCAGCGCGAGCACGCCGAACCCCGCCCACGTCAGCAGGTACCCGAGCGCGAGTCCGGCGGCGCGGACGCTGCGGCCGTCGTCGCGGTCGGCGTAGAGGGCGGCGAGCGGCACGAGCGCGGGCAGCATCATCGCCGCCATCATCACCGTCCAGAGGGCCACGAACGCAGCCGCGCCGAGGCCCATCGTGCCGGGGGCCGACTGCATGCCGTCGGTTTGCCGCACGACCACGACCCATGCGGCCGCGGCAGCGGCGAGCGTCACGGCGGCGACCCTGACCGATGACCCGCGGTTGGGGACGATCACGCCGCCAATTATCCCCGATCGGCTCGTCCGGCGCTAGCGTTCGGCCATGGATCGCCGCCGTCGCATCATCGCCACGTTCGCAACGTGCGCCCTCGCCGTGGCAGCCGCAACGGCGGCCGCGATCGTGTCAACGTCGCACCCGGCCGTCGCGGCAACGCACGCGGCGCACACCCATGCCGCGCCCACCGCGGCGAGGACGAAGTCGCTCGCGGGTAAGGTGATCCTGATCGATCCCGGCCACAACGTGAACAACTGGCGGCACCCGGCGCAGATCAACCGGCCGGTGTTCTACGGCATCCCGGGCCAGACGAAGCCGTGCGACACGACCGGCACGAGCACCGACAGCGGGTACACCGAGGCGCGCTACAACCTCGCCGTCGGCCTGCACGCCGTGAAGATCCTGCGCGACATGGGTGCGACCGTCGTCATGACCCCTGTGAACACGCGCCCGTGGGGGCCGTGCATCACCGGCCGGGCGGCGCTCGGCAACAGCATCCACGCCGACGCCGCCGTCTCGATCCACGCCGACGGCGCGCCATCGTGGGTGCACGGGTTCTACGTCATCGCCCCGAGCACCCCGCTGCCGGGCGTCGGCCTCGGCCCGAAGCGGATCGCCCGCGACGTCAAGCTCGGCGCGGCGATGCTCAGGGCCTATCACGTCACCACCGGGATGAAGATCTCGAACCTCTACACCAGCGGCTACCTGCGCTCCGACGCCTACGGCGGCACGAATCTCTCGCACGTGCCGAAGATCTTCATCGAGACCGGGAACATGCGCAGCCCGGGCAACGCCCGCAAGCTCGAGTCACCGGCGTTCCGGCACCTGGCGGCATGGGGGATCGCCTACGGGATCCGGCTCTACCTGACCGGCCACATGTAGCGGTCTACGCCTGCTGCTGCAGTCCGCGGTAGAGCTCGTTCAGGCGCTCGGCGGCCTCGTTGACGTTGCGCACCGAGACGGCGATCTGGTCGATGCCGGCCCGCTCCTGCTCGGCCGAGGCGGCGATCTCGGCGACCGACTCCGACGCCTCGTGGATCGTGTCGGTGAGGCTGCTGATCACGGCGCCGGCGCGGCCCGTGAGCTCGAGGCCGGTCTCGACCACCTTCGTGCCGGCGGCGCTCGCGCTCACCGCCGCGGCGGTCGCCTCCTGGATGTCGGCCAGCGCCTTCTCGACCTGGGCGGTCGCGGCCTTCGACTGCTCGGACAGGCTGCGCACCTCGTCTGCGACGACGGCGAACCCGCGGCCGTGCTCCCCGGCCCGTGCCGCCTCGATGCTCGCGTTCAGCGCCAGGAGGTTCGAGCGGTCGGCGAGGCGGTTCACGGTCTCGGTGATCTCGCCGATCTGCTGTGTGCGGTCGGACAGCGCGAGGATGTCGCGGGCGATCTCCTCGACCCGGGCGCGAATCTCCTCCATCGCGTCGCCGATCGTCGCCACCGCGCGGGCGCCCTCGTCGCTCACCTGCATCGACCCCAGCGCCCGCTCGGCCACCTCGGCCGCCCGCCTGGCGGTCGTGCTCGCCGCGACGCGCACCTCGTCGACCGTGGTCGACGTGTGGGCGAGGGCGGCGGACTGCTCGCTCGCACCCTCCGCGGCCCGGGCCGAGAACTCGGCGTAGCTCTGCATCGCGGTCTGCAGCGCCGCCCGCGAGTCCTGCTCGGCCTGCGCGGCCGCCTCGACCTCGGCGAGCGCCGACTGCAGCTGCTCGCGCGACTCCTGCTCGACGCTTGCCGCCTGCTCGAGCTGGCGGTGGCGCTCCTCGGTGAGGCCGCGCAGCTGCTTCAGCGTCAGCCCGAACCGGATCCCGGCGGTCGCGAGCGCCGCGGTCGCGAACAGCAGGCCGGCGCGGTTCACGTCGTGCACCGAGGCGACCAGGACGACCAACAGCGCCGACCCGGCGGCGAGGCTTGGAAGCACGAAGCTCGGCCGGATCTCGGTCAGCTCGTGCCGCGGGATGCGCGGCCGCATCCACGCGGCGATCGAGAGCATGAGCAGCGAGACGGGCCATGCGTCGGCGTTCGCGACGAATCCGAGGCGGGCGGCGACGAGCCCCGGGAAGAGCGCGCAGACGTCGCCGGTCGTGTTCACGAGGCAGGCGGCGCCCATCAGGTACCAGCGCGTCCTGCGATCGAGCGGCAGGAGGATGAGCCCGACGACGACGAGCACGAACAGGAAGGTGTCTCCGGCCGGGTAGACCAGGTTGATCGCGGTCCCCGCGACGCCGCCGCCCGAGGCCCGCACCGTCCCGTCGAACAGGAACGCGGTGAAGACCGCCGTCGCGGCCAGGGCGGCCATGACGCCGTCCAGGTAGTTGGCCATGCGCAGCTTCCTGGCCTCCTGGCGAATCAGCATCATCACGGCGACGTAGGCGAACGGGTAGAAGCCCGCCCACAGGATGTTCGCGAGCGAGATCGCCGCCGGCGTTTTGCCGCCGAGCGTCTCGTACGTCATCGCAAAGTCGCCGACCGCCCAGAGGCACATGCCGGTGCCCAGCATGAGCGCGAAGGGCCGGTAGCGATCGCTCCGAGCCGCGCGTGCAAACACGAGGATGCTCGCGAGGAGCTCGAACGACGAGACGCCCCACCCATCGAGCCAGGTGAAGCTCGCGCCGTTGGCCCGCAGGAACAGCGAGACCGTGTAGGCGCCCACCACGACGCCCAGGAGCCCGTAGAGCGCCCAGAGCGCCGCGGGCGCCGAGTCGCGCTCGGGCGCATGTTGCTCAGTAACCGTCGCCACCGCCAAATCCCTCCATTTGCACGGCAATATCCCGAAAGTAAATCGACCGCACTTGTCCGATATTGAGCACGCTCTAATACAATTCTCAGAGAGCGCACCCCCGCCCGGTGCGACGCTCTAGCATCCCGCGATGCTCTCGGAGCGCCTGCTCGACGTCCTGCACCTCGCGCAGCCGGTCTTCTCACCGGACGGCGGCCGCATCGCCTTCGCCGTCGCCGAGGGCTTCAGCCGCCCCGACCAGGGCATCGCCAGCCGGATCTGGATCGCACGCGCCGACGGCGCCGGGGCCCGCCAGGTGACCCGCGGGCCGCGCGCCGACACGACGCCGTGCTGGTCGCCGGACGGACGCACCCTCGCGTTCCTCTCCGATCGCGATCACCCGGGCCGCATGGGCGTCCACCTGCTCGAGGACGGCGCCGGCGAGGCCCGGGCCGTCGGCACGTTCGACGGCTCGGTCGAGGACATGCGGTTTTCGCCAGACGGCGCGCAGCTGCTCGTGCTCGCGGCCGATCCGGGCTCAGACCGCGCCGGCGCCGACTCGGCCACCCGCATCGATTCGGCGGCGGCCGATCCCCAGGTGACCCGCCCGGCGCAGCACTGGCGGCGGCTGCATCTCGTCGACGTTGCGTCGGGCGAGACGCGCGCCGTCGAGACCGGCGGCGTGAACGTGTGGGAGTTCGACTGGAACGGCGGGCCGGTGGCGGCCGTGGTGAGCGACGAGCCGTCCGAGAGCGCGTGGTACGCCGCCCGCATCGCCCTGATCGACCTCGCCCGCGGCTCGGCCGAGACGCTCTTCCAGCCGGCGATGCAGGTCGCCTACCCGACCCTGTCGCCCGACGGCGCGCGGGTCGCGTTTGTCGAAGGCTTCTGCTCGGACCGCGGGATCCTCGCCGGCGAGACGACCGTCGTCGCGACGGCCGGCGGCGACGCGGCCGTGCTCGCACCGCAGCTCGACGTCAGCTGCCTCGCGTGGCGCGACGAGCACACGCTCTGGTTCGCGGGCCTCGCCGGCCTGGAGCAGGCATTCGGGACGATCGGGCTCGACGGCTCGGCCGACGTCGTGTGGAGCGGCGCCGAGTCGATCAACTCGGGCTGGATGCCTGCGATCGCCGCGGCGCCGGACGGCGGACTGCTCGCCGCGGCGCACAGCGCCTGGTCGGTCGCCCCGGAGCTGCGGGCGCTCGACCCCGCCCGGCCCGACGCCGGCTGGCGGGCGCTCTCGGCGGTGAACGCCGATGCTCCGGTGCCCGACGCCGCGTGCGAGCGCCGCGTCTGGACGTCGGACGAGTTCGACATCGAGGGCCTTCTGATCACGCCCGCAGGCGCGGCGGGCGGACGGCTGCCGCTGATCGTGTGGGTGCACGGCGGCCCGACCGCGGCCTACAGCTTCGAGGTGCCGGAGCCGAGCGCCTACGCGATGGTCGAGGCCGGATACGCGGTGCTCCTGCCGAACCCGCGCGGGAGCGCCGGGCGCGGGCAGACGTTCGCCCGCGCGAACCTCGGCGACATGGGCGGCGGCGACCTGCGCGACATCCTGGCGGGCATCGACGCGCTCGTCGCCGAGGGCGTCGTCGACGACGATCGCGTCGCCATCGTCGGCACGAGCTACGGGGGGTTCATGTCGGCCTGGGCGATCGGCCAGACCGACCGCTTCCGCGCGTCCGTGCCGATGGCGGCCGTGACCAATTGGCTGTCGTTCCACAACACGACCAACATCGGCCGCTTCGACGCGCTCTTCCTGGACGCCGAGCCGTACGACCGCGACGGCGACTACTTCACCCGCTCGCCGGTCGTGTACGCAGCCCGCATCTCGACCCCGACCCTGGTCATGCACGGGGAGCTCGACCTGTGCGTGCCGCTCGCACAGGGCCGGGAGCTCTACCAGGCGCTCGCCGCTGCGGGCGTCGAGACCGAGCTCGTGGTGTACCCGCGCGAGGGCCACGGCTGGCGGGAACGGGCCCACATCGTCGACGGATCCGAGCGGATGCGGGCCTGGCTCGACCGGCACCTCGCGGTACGCGAGCGGCCGGCGTAGCGGGCCCGCTCGGACAGCAACGTGAGGGGCCTAGGCCTGCTCGCAGAACTGCTTGAAGTTCTGCGACTGCGTCGCCACATCCTTGCGGACGGCGCCCTGCATCAACGGGAACACCACGCGCATCGCGCCCCGGGGAACGAACTCGTACTCGCCGACGACGTGCGACCCGCTGCCACCGCCCCGGTTCACGGTCACGAAGCGCGCTCCGGCTCCGACGTCGCCGGCGACGAGCTCCGAGCGCGACACCTGGGTGTTCCACGACGTCTCGTTCCGGGCGTCGGCGAGCAGGTCGAAGACGGGAGGACGCTCGATGTCGCTCTCGACCGTGAATCGCATGCGCCGATCCTCTCCCGTTCCGGGACGGGATCTACGGCGCGGTCGTGACCTCGGCCATGCCCATCTCGCGCAGCCAGCGCGTGTGGGATCGCAGCGCCGACCACATCGTCGGATGCGAGTTGTAGGCGATGCCGCAGTCGAGCGCGGTGCGGCGCACGATGCTCGCAAGCTGCGGGTGCAGGGTGTGCGGGACGCGGGGGAAGAGGTGGTGCTCGATCTGGTGGTTCAGGCCGCCCACATACCAGCGGATGATCGTGCTCCCCTGGGCGAAGTCGGCGGTCGCCTCGACCTGGTGGATGTGCCACTCGGTGCTCGGATCGGCCGCATCGGGGGCGAGCGTGATCGCCTCCTCGAGGCAGTGCGAGAGCTGGAACGTGACCGTCAGCGACAGCGATGCGACCGCCGAGACGATCAGGAACACGAGCAGCACGTGCGCGGGCGAGTGGAAGAGCAGCGGGATCACGAGCGCCCACGTGACGAAGAACGCCTTGCCGGCGACGAGGCCGAAGAGGTTCCAGCCGCGCGGCCGCCTGAACGCCGAACGGCCGACCGCGCCGCGGGCGAGGAACGTGAAATCGGTGACGGCCTGCCAGCGGACGGTGACGAACCCGTACAGGATCCACATGTACAGGTGCTGGTAGCGATGCCAGGGGCGCCGGCGCTGGGTCGGCTCGAAGCGGGCGAACGGCAGCGCATCGATGTCCGGATCGTGGTCGGCCACGTTGGTGTAGGTGTGATGGGCGAGGTGCTTGGCCGCCCAGACGTACGAGGAGCCGCCGATCACGTCGAGCGAGTGTGCCGCGAGCCGGTTCACCCTGCGGTTCGGCGAGTAGCCGCCGTGGTTTGCGTCGTGCATGATGCAGAACCCGATCGCGGCCGCGGCGAGGCCGAGCGAGATCGACGCCGGGATGACGGCCAGCGGCGTCGTCACGACGAGCAGGAGCAGCAGGTAGGACGCCACCGTCCACGCGACGACGAACGCCGACTTCGCCCACAGGATCCGGTAGGCGCCGCGCACCGTGGCGGGGTCGCCGAGGACGACCTGGGCACGCTCGTTCAGCAGGCGCGAGAAGTCGCCCGCGCCGAGGAATCGGATGCGGCCGGCCGGAGCCGGCGCGGAGGTCTGGGCGGGCACTACGGGCGCCGAGCGACGGTGCGGCCCACGGTGGTCAGCGACGGGTGAAGCCCGCGCTCGGGCAGTGCGATCTTCATTCTCGCTCCTCTCAGGTACGACGGCCGCTGCCATTCGGCGACGAGTCGGCGGGCTACCTGAACCTCAAGTCCGGAAGGACCGATGTAGCGAGCGTTCCCCGGTGGCGGCAGTCTAGCAGCGCGCGAAGGTGGCCCCGCATCGGCGCCCGAGCGCTGCTAACCTGCGGGTGGAGCTCCCAACAGGCGGCGTGCGGCGGGCCGGCGGTGAGCCCCTCCGGTGCGTGCGAGAGGAGCGAGTGGCCACACCCTCCAAAGACGACCGTGGAGCCGAGTCTGTACCGGCGCGGGCGGCCACGAGCGGCGTGCGCACCGAGCACGACCTGCGCGTGAAGCTGCGTCACGCCCTCGAGCGCAACACGACCTACGAGCGCGCGCTGCGCGAGTCGGCCGCCTACGCCTACGGCACCCGCGACGTCGCCGACCTGCGCAAGCTGAAGGCCGTGCTCTCGGCCGCCGGATTCCCCGATCCGAACGCGCGCCGCGGCCAGGCCGAGGGCACCGACGGGCCCCCGCCGACCGGCGACGCGTGACCTCGCCGCGGAGGGGTCTGCTATTGTGTGGCAGTCAAGAACGCTTGTTCGGTTGCGCACTCGCACTTCCTTACTCGTTCATTCGTGTGTGGGGAGGTGTTTATGTCAACTGGAACCGTGAAGTGGTTCAACGACGCGAAGGGCTACGGCTTCATCGCGCCGGACGAGGGGTCCAAGGATCTGTTCGTCCACCACTCCTCGATCGCCGGCGATGGCTTCAAGTCGCTCGTCGAGGGGTCGAAGGTGGAGTACGAGAGCCGCGAGGGCTCGAAGGGCCCCGAGGCGACGAACGTCGTCTCGATCGCGTAGCTCATCCCGCCGGGCCGCCGTGCGGGCGGTGTCACAACCTCCGCACGGCGGCCTACGGCGCCCATTTTGATGTCCGCCATTCGGGCCGGACGGTTGTGAGAGGTCCGATGCATCGGAGAGGAGCGAGTGGCTACACCCTCCAAAGACGACCGCAGCCCTGAGCCGAAGCGGGCGACGGCGACAAGCGGTGTCCGCACCGAGCACGACCTGCGCGTGAAGCTGCGCCTCGCACTCGAGCGCAACACCACCTTCGAACGGGCGCTGCGCGAATCGGCCGCGTTCGCCTACGGCACGCGCGACGTCGCCGACCTGCGCAAGCTGAAGGCGGTGCTCTCGGCCGCCGGGTTCTCCGACCCGAACGCCCGCCGCGGCCAGGACGATCACGACGACACCGCGCCGCCCGACGCCTGACGGCACCCACCCATCCACCCACCCCGAGCGAGGAGCGCCACATGGAGTTCACCGTCGAACTGCGCTATCAGAGCGGCTCGTCGACCGTGCTGTCCACCGAGGCAGAGACGGCCGACGAAGCGCTTCAGAACACGCGAGATCCGCGCAGGCCGCTGGTGGGAATCCACATCACCGCGCCCACGACGGAGAGTGCCGACGCCTACCGCGAGCCGCTGCGCCCGGCGACGTTCAACTCGCGCCGCGTACCCGCGCAGCACCGCCCCTCGCGCCGGCAGCGCTGACGCGCCCGCGGGCGTGACGGCGGGGCTGCCGAACGCCTCACGGGCGCGTGGGGCGCCCCGGCCGAGTGATACCCTTGCGGGGTCGGCCCCACTTCCCGGCCGGCCAGATTCTCTGACCCCAGCGCACGGTCAGGCGTTCACGCCGACCCAATCGCGACCGGAGGTCAACATGCTCCCACCCAAACGTGCGCTCACACCGATGCGCAAGACGTTCGTGGGCAAAGACGGCAGGAGCACGACGTAATGGATTTGGAGCCGTGATGTTGATCGAACTGATCATTGCAATCGTCGCCGCCATCGGGCTGATCGTCGTCTTCGCCCGCACGGTGCGCATCGTGCCCCAGGCGCGGGCGGGAGTCGTCGAGCGACTCGGACGCTATTCGCGCACGCTCACGCCGGGACTCGCCATCCTCGTGCCCGTGCTCGACCGCGTCCGTCAGACGATTGACCTGCGCGAGCAGGTGGTGTCTTTTGCACCGCAGCCGGTGATCACCGAGGACAACCTGGTGCTCAGCATCGATACCGTCATCTACTTTCAGGTGACGGATGCGCGGTCGGCGACGTACGAGATCGCTAACTACATTCAGGGCATCGAGCAGCTCACCGTGACGACGTTGCGTAACCTGATCGGCGGCATGTCGCTCGAGCAGACGCTGACGTCACGCGACGGGATCAACGCCGAGCTGCGCGGCGTCCTGGACGAGGCCACCGGCAAGTGGGGCATCCGCGTCAACCGCGTCGAGCTCAAGGCGATCGACCCTCCCCGCACGATCCAGGAGGCGATGGAGAAGCAGATGCGCGCCGACCGCGACAAGCGCGCGGCGATCCTGACCGCCGAGGGCGTCAAGCAGTCCCAGATCCTCACGGCCGAGGGCGAGAAGCAGAGCGCCATCCTGCGTGCCCAGGGAGAGCGCGAATCGCAGATCCTGCGCGCCGAGGGACAGGCGAAGGCCATCGAGACGGTGTTCCGCGCCGTCCACGACGGCGATGCCGACCCGAAGCTCCTGGCCTACCAGTACCTGCAGATGCTGCCCCAGCTCGCCGCCGGCGACGCGAACACGATCTGGGTCATCCCAAGCGAGCTGACCCAGGCGCTCGCGGGCCTTCGCACCGGGTGGCTCGCACCCGAAGGGACGACGCCGGATCCGGCCAAGGCCGCGGCCGCGGCCGCGCCCAACGGCGGCCGGATCGAGCGTGCGTCAAAGGATGCCCCGGCGGCGTCGTCTTGACGCCGCCGTCCCATACGGACGGAGCCTGACATGACCCCGAAGACCACCCCGAAGACCGCCACCCATCGCGCATGGTGCAACGTCTGCCGCGCGTTCACCGATCATCGCAAGGCGAGCGCCGACCCCGCGGCGAAGCTCGAGTGCGTCGCCTGCCGCGAGGGCTAGGCAGCCGAGCCCGACGGTGCGCGGTGCCCGCGCTGCAGCATGGTGCGGGTGGCGCTCCAGCCGATCGCCGACCAGAGCACGAGCAGGCCGAACGCGACGTCCCACGCCGCGAGGATGAGCTGCTGTCCGAGCGAGAAGGCGGCGACGACGGTCGATGAGGCCGAGTTGCGCAGCGCGGCGGTGGCGAGCGCCTGCTGCGTGCCCACGCCGCCCGGTGTGAGGGCGAACGTCGATGCGGTGGCGTTGACGGCCAGGATCAGGAGCACATTCGCGGGCGTCACGGGGACGTCGTAGGCCCGCATGAACGTGGCGGTCACGGCCGCTCGCGCGCCATAGGAGAGCGCCTCGACGGCGAGCACCTCGGTGGCGTAGGCGCGGGGCGTCGTCAGGATGGCGGCACCCTCCCGCGCGTCGGCCCAGGTGTCGTTGAAGCGCCGCAGCACAGCCCATGCGAGCAGTCCGATCACAAGCGCGGCCACGAGGCCCAGGGCCGCGTGGCCGGAGAGCGACCCGAGCCGAAGCGCAAACAGGCCCGGCCGCACGACCAGGAGGCCGGCGCCGATCGCCGCGGCCGCGACCAGGAAGAAGGCGTTCTGGGCGACGCCTGCGCCGACGAGGCCCAGGGCCGTCGACGCCTGGATCTGCGCCCGGTAGAGGCCGAGCATCGCCACCGTGCCGGCCTGCGCGGGCAGCACCGCGTTCAGGCCGATGCCGCCGCCGTAGGCGCCGAGCACGAGCCGGAACGACGCGCCCGACCTGGGGTACGCGCGGCGCAGGATGTTGCGCCAGGCGAGAGCGTTCAGAAGCGTTTCGCACGTGTGCAGTGCGAGTGCAAGGGCGAGCAGGGGGAGCGAGATCGACCCGAGCTGCCCGACGACCTCCCGCACCCAGTCGGCGACGACCACCTACCCCACGGAGCCTTCCATCTGCAGCTGGATCAGGCGGTTCATCTCGACGGCGTACTCGAGCGGGAGCTCCTTCACGATCGGCTCGATGAAGCCCGAGACGATCATGCCCGAGGCCTGCGCCTCGGAGAGGCCGCGGCTCATCAGGTAGAAGAGCTGCTCGTCGCCGATCTTGGAGACGGTCGCCTCGTGGCCGATGTCGACCGCGTTCTCCTTGATGTCGATATACGGATACGTATCGGTGCGGCTCTCGTCGTCGAGGATGAGCGCGTCGCACACGACGCGCGACCGCGAGCCGGTGGCGCCCGCGTTGACCTGGATCAGCCCGCGGTAGGAGGCCTGACCGCCGTCCTTGGAGATCGACTTCGACGTGATCACCGACGACGTGTTCGGCGCCATGTGCGTGATCTTGCCGCCCGCGTCCTGATGCTGGCCCTTGCCCGCAAACGCGATCGACAGCACCTCGCCGTGCGCCCCCTCACCTTTCAGCAACACGGCGGGATACTTCATCGTGATCTGTGAGCCCAGGTTGCCGTCGACCCACTCCATGGTCGCATTACGCTCCGCAACAGCACGCTTCGTGACCAGGTTGTAGACGTTCGTCGACCAGTTCTGAATGGTCGTGTAGCGGCACCGCGCCTCTTCGGCGACATGGATCTCGACAACGGCCGAGTGCAGCGAGTCGGTCGAGTAGATCGGCGCCGTGCAGCCCTCGACGTAGTGCACGTACGCCCCCTTGTCCACCAGGATCAGCGTGCGCTCGAACTGGCCCATGTTCTCGGCGTTGATGCGGAAGTAGGCCTGCAGCGGCAGCTCGACCTTCACCCCGGGCGGCACGTAGATGAACGAGCCACCCGACCACACCGCCGAATTCAGGGCGGCAAACTTGTTGTCGTTATAGGGGATGATCGTGCCGAAGTAGCGGCGCACGAGCTCGGGCTGCTCGCGCAGCGCCGTGTCCATGTCGAGGAAGATCACACCCTTGTCGGCGAGATCCTTCTGGAGGCTGTGGTAGACGACCTCGGACTCGTACTGGGCGCCGACGCCGGCCAGGTACTTCTTCTCGGCCTCGGGAATGCCCAGCTTGTCCCACGTCTCCCGCATCCCGTCGGGCAGGTCGTCCCAGCTGCGCGCCTGCTCCTCGACCGGCTTCAGGTAGTAGTAGATATTCTCGAAGTCGATCACCGACAGGTCGGCGCCCCACTCCGGCATCGCCCGCTCGACGAAGTGGCGGTATGCCATGACCCGGTACTCGGTCATCCACTCGGGCTCCTGCTTGTGCGCGGAGATCTCGCGCACCACGTCCTCGTCGAGCCCGCGGCGGGTGCGGAACACGGAGGCAACCTCGTCGTGGAACCCGAACTTGTACTCGCCGACGCTGGTGGCGTCGAGCTCTTCCTGGCTCAGCCGAGTCGCAGCCATGGCGCCTCCCATATGAGGTGTCGTCCCAATACTGCCTCCGTGTCCGAGACGACCGGATGGTCATCGGTGGAGGGTCGGCGAGCTACCTGGGAGCGTCCATCGAGATGCGCGGCCATGCGGCGGGCATACCCTGATCCGCCATCATAGCACGCTGAACCCCTCGCAAACTCACTGCCAGGTGATCTGGTTGACCGCGCTCCAGGGGATCACGATCGTCCGCGCCTGGCCCTCGGCCGACCGCGCGAGGATGCCGAGCGCATCCGACTCGACGACGGTGACCGCCATCTCCTTGCCGTCGGCGAAGCGAATGTTGACCGGGTGGTCGGTGGGAAGATTCATGAGCACACGCTCCTCTGAGATGTCAGGTTGTTTATGCATCGATAACGTCTTACGCCGCTGTCTGGCGCATTCCCCGGCCGCGGCTCAGAACGAGCGCCGTGTTCACGAGCGCGAGGTGCGTGAACGCCTGCGGGAAGTTGCCGAGCTGCCTGCCCGAGGCCGGGTCGTACTCCTCCGCGAGCAGCCCGACATCGTTGCGCAGATCGAGCAGCCGCTCGAAGAGCTCGCGTGCCTCGTCGACCTTGCCCTGCAGGGCGAGGGCGTCGGCCAGCCAGAACGAGCATGCCAGGAAGACGCCCTCGCCCGAGCCGATGCCGTCGATCGCGGCGTCCGCCCGGTAGCGCCGGACGAGGCCGTCGACCGTCAGCTCGCGCCGGATCGCCTCGACGGTCGAGGCGAACCGCGGGTCGGTCGCGGGCAGAAAGCCGACCGACGGCATGAGGAGCGCGCTCGCGTCGAGCTCGTCCGAGCCGTACGACTGCGCGAACGCCGCCTTCTCGGCGTTCCACGCCCGCGCCAGCACCTCGGCGTGGATCTCGTCACGCAGCGCCCGCCACCGATCGACCGGGCCGTCCATCCCGAACTCCTCGTGGTAGCGCACGGCGCGATCGAACGCGACCCACGCCATCACCTTGGAGTAGGTGAAATGGCGCGCCGGCCCCCGCACCTCCCAGATCCCGGAGTCCTTCTGCCGCCAGCCGTCCTCGAGCCACTCGAGCAGCACCTGCATGACCGCCCAGGCCTCCGGATTCGGGTCGGCCCCGTGGACGAGGGTGTTGTAGGTCGCGTCGAGCACCTCGCCGAACACGTCGAGCTGGAGCTGGGTCGACGCGGCGTTTCCAACCCGCACCGGTCGTGACCCCTCGAATCCGGGCAGCCAGTCGAGCTCGTACTCCTCGAGCCGCCGCTCACCCGCGAGCCCGTACATGATCTGGAGGTCGGCCGGGTCGCCGGCGACCGCTCGCAACAGCCATCCGCGCCATGCCTCCGCCTCGTCCCGATAGCCGGCGTGCAGCATCGCAAGCAGCGTCAGGGTCGCGTCGCGCAGCCAGCAGAAGCGGTAGTCCCAGTTCCGCGACCCGCCGATCCGCTCGGGCAGGGACGTGGTCGGGGCGGCGACGATCCCGCCCGTCGGCGCATAGGTGAGGGCCTTCAGCACGAGCAGCGACTGGTGGATCTCCTCGTGGTAGTCGCCGGCGTTCGGCGCGGCGGCGGCCCAGCCGAGCCAGTAGTCCTCGCTGTCTGACAGCGCCTGCTCGGCGTCGGCCTCGCCGGGGAGCGGAAGGTGGGAGGGAAACCATGTGAGCACGAAGGGCACGCGATCGCCCGCCTTCAGGGTGAACTCGGACACGCTCGCCAGACGCTCGCCGCGGATGTCCACCGGCGTCCTCAGGCAGAGCCCATCCGGCCCCGAGATCGCCACCGTGGCATCCTCGATCCGCCGCACCCACGGGACGATGTGCCCGTAGTCGAAGCGGATCACGAGATCGGAACGCATGGGCACCGCGCCGTCGAGGCCCTCCACGATGCGCACGATGTTGGGCACGTCGTCGCGCGGCGGCATGAAGTCGATCGCACGCACGGAGCCGTCGGCGGTCTCGTAGACCGTCTCGAGGATCAGGGTGTCATGGCGATAGCGCCGCGTCGCCCGGCGGATGTCTCCCGCCGGCGCGAGCCTCCAGCGGCCGTGGTCGGCGTCGCCCAGAAGCGCGGCGAAGCACGCCCCCGAATCGAACCGCGGGAAGCAGCACCAGTCGATCGACCCGTCACGGCCGACAAGCGCCGCGGTCTGCAGGTCGCCGATCAGCGCGTAGTCCTCGACCCTAGCCATCGCTCCGAACGGCGGTCAGGGGAGCACCCGGGGCCCACGCGGGAGCAGGCGGTGCCCGTCCACGACGGCGGCGGCGATGTCGACGAGCTTGCGGTTGGCGCTGCGCGCATGCGTGCGCAGCATCTCGAACGCCGCGTCCTCGGCGATGCTGTGGCGCTCCATCATGATCCCCTTCGCCCGCTCGATCACCGCGCGGCGGCCGAACGCGCCCTCGAGGTTCTGGAACTCGGCGAACCGGCGCAGGACGATCTCGATCGAGTCCTGCAGCTGGTCGGGATTCGTGTCGGTGATGTAGGCGAAGACGCCGCGCCTGGCCGCCTCGCCGACGAAGGCGTGGTCGTCGGTCTCGAGCAGCGCGATCACCGGGCACGCCGCCTGGTGCACGATCTCGCCGATCAGCTCGAGCGCGTGATCGCTGCTGTCGCCGAGGCCGACCAGCGCGACGTCCGGATGCTCGCGCTGGGTGACGGTGGCGACCTCCTCGACCTCGATCGACCGCGCCACGACCTCGTGACCGAGGCTCACGACCACGCGCGTCACGTGGTCGAGCCGATCGCTGCGCTGGTTCGCGATCAGGACTCGCAGATGCTGATGCTCCGAAAACTCGCTCACCGGGCCGCCCCTGGTCGAGATCGTGCCCCAGCCCACCGGGCTGGGTGACCGCCCGGGAAGGCTACCGGAGGGGTCAGGCGCCTGCGCACGGCGGGCCGAGCGACGGCATGCCCGCCGCACCGCGCCGGCCCGACGGCTACTGTGGTCCACAGAGCCTCGCTGCGCGCTTCTCTTGAAGCCTTGATCGCACGCCGGGCCCCCGCCCCGGAAGGGGGCACTTATGACCAGCATCACCGCACTCGTGCGGCACCGCGTCGCGGACTTCGACGCCTGGAAGACCACGTACGACAGCTTTGCGCCGGCCCAGGCCGAGCACGGCGTCCGCGCCCACCAGGTGCTGCGCTCGCAGGAGCACCCGGACAACGTGATCGTCACCCACACGTTCGACAACCTCGAGACCGCCAAGGCGTTCTTCGCCATGCCGGAGCTCAAGCAGGCCATGAGCGAGGGCGGCGTCGACGCCGACTCCTTCAAGGTCGCCTTCTACGACGAGATCGAAGCTGGAGCGCTGATCTCGGCGTAGGCACGACCCGGGCCGGACCGTGCTCGCATCGCGCGGCGCGGTCCGGCCCGAACCGCGTAGGATCGCTCGGTGCCGTTCGAACGCGTCAACGGTGTCGACCTCCACTACGTCCAGGCCGGGGCCGGCGAGGACGTCCTCCTGCTCTGCGGGCTCGGTGACGACGTCACGGCGTGGAACGGCCAGCTCGGGCCGTTCAGCGAGCACCAGCGCGTCACCGTCGTCGACAACCGCGGCGTCGGCCGCTCGTCGCTGCCCGACGGCGAGTTCGGCGTGCGCGACATGGCCGCCGACGCGGTCGCGCTGTGCGACGCGATCGGCATCGGCCCCGCACACGTGATGGGCTTCTCGATGGGCGGCGCGATCACCCAGGAGCTCGCGATCGCGCGTCCCGACCTCACCCGCAGCCTCGTCATCGTCGGCTCGTGGGCGTACTCCGACCGCCTGTTCCGCACGTTCATCGAGAGCTCCGCCTATTTCGCCGGCATCGCTGACGACGACCGCAAGTTCCTCATGTACTTCCTCGCATCGACCTACTCCAAGGCCGTCTTCGAGGATGGCCGCGTCGACGCGTTCTGCGACGCGATGCTGCGAAACCCCCACCCGCAGTCGACCGAGGCCTTCCAGCGCACGGCGCGGGCGATCCTGCATCACGACACCCGCGACCGACTCGGTGCGATCGCGGTGCCCACGCTCGTCCTTCACGGCGAGGAGGACGTCATCTGCCCTCCGCGGCACTCGCGCGAGATCGCCGGGCTCATCCCCGGCGCCCGGCTCGTCGGCGTCCCCGAGCAGGCGCACCAGCCGTTCCAGGAGGACCCGGCGGCCTTCAACGAGACCGTGCAGCGGTTCTGGTCGTCGCTCTGACACCGCCGGGGCGCGGGCCGGGCTGCTCCGGGTGCGCATGGTACGCTGATCGTCCGCTTCGTCACGAGACCGGACGTCGCGGTTGCGCTTCCGGGCACGAGTCCGCCCGGCCCAGCGCGTCGGCTTTCGCAGAGGTCGGTGCGGCCAGAGACCACGCGTCGTGCACGTCGCGACGGTGAGGAGGAGCCCAACGTGACCTCGAATCGCAGGATCGCGCTCGCCGCGGGGGTGCTGTTCATCATCACCTTCATCACCTCGATCCCCGCGCTGTATCTGTTCGAACCCGTTCTCCGCAACCCCGCCGCCTACATCGCCGGCTCCGGCGCCGACAACACCCGCATCCTCGTGGGAGCGACGCTCGAGCTGTTGCTCATCGTCGCGAACGTCGCGAGCGCCGTCGTCCTCTATCCGATCCTCAAGCGGCAGAACGAGGTACTTGCGCTCGGCTACGTCACGGCCCGCATCGTCGAGTCCAGCTTCATCGCGATCGGGCTCATCAGCGTGCTCGGCGTGGTGAGCCTCCAGCAGCAGGATGCGACGGGCGCGGGCGCCGGCACCCTCGGCGTGGCGCTCGCCGCGATCAAGGACTGGACGTTCCTGCTCGGCCCGGGCTTCATCGTCGGCATCGGGAACGGGATGCTGCTCGGCTACCTGATGTACCGATCGGGCCTGGTGCCGCGGCGCATGGCCGTGCTGGGACTCGTCGGCGGTCCGCTGATCTGCTTGTCGGGGATCCTCGTGCTACTTGGCGTCTTCGAAGAGGGCGGCGCCGGCCAGGGGATCGCGACCGGCCCGGAGTTTGTCTGGGAGCTCTCGCTCGGCATCTGGCTGACCGTAAAGGGGTTCAATCCGTCGTCGATCCTGCCGGCCGACCTCGGCGGCGTGCGACCCCGCCGGGATGGAGCCGTGCTCGCCGCCGGAGACTGAGGACGGCCTCGCCCTGCCCGGCGGTCGTCAGCCGCCGGCGTACTCGTCGTGCCGCCGGAAGAAGTTGAGCGGATCGCCCTCGGCGCGCGCCTCGTTGCGCCCGCGCGGGGCGCGGTCGAGCCACTGATACATGCCCCAGAGCCCGTCGAGCCCGCGCGCGTACGCCGAGTACGTGTGATGGACGACGCCGTCCTCGAGCGCGAACGCGCTCATCCCCGGCCGTTCCCGCGTATACGTGGGCCAGTCGGTGCCCGTGGTGGCCGCCCACGCCGCGAAGGGGCTGTCGGTGGGCGCCTCCGCAGGCGGCTGCGGCGGCTGCTTGCGGAAGTTGTACTCGCGGCCCGTCCGCTGCTGCTCCTCGGTGAGTGAGACGTTGAAGTCGAAGTTGAACTCGCCGTCGCTCGACGACGCCCACGGGAAGCTCCAGCCCATCCGCCGCCTGTAGGCCTGCAGCTGGGCGAGCGGCGCGCGGGAGACGGCCCAGAGCATGACGTCGTGGTTCGCGAGGTGGATCGCAAAGCCGTTGAAGCCGTCGGCGATCGCCGAGCACGCAAGACAGCCGGCCGAGTACTCGGGCCCGAACATGAAGTGGTAGACGAGCAGCTGCGAGCGGCCGCGGAAGAGGTCGGCCAGCGACGCGCCGCCCTCGTCTGTCTCAAACGCGTAGTCCTTGTCCATCCTGACCCACGGCAGCTCCCGCCGCAGGCGGGCGAGCTCGTCGCCGCGGCGGGTGAGCTCCTTCTCCCTCTCGAGCAGGTTGGTGCGCGCGGCGAGCCACTCCTGGCGTGTTCCCGTTCTGTGCGGTGTCATCGGGATGCTCCTTTCACGTGAGCCCCGAGCATAGGCCGCCGCAGCCGGGAGGACGGCTCCGAGCGCGTCGGGGCGCGCATCCCGTGGAAGAATGGGTGGCGATGCCTGCCGCCGAACCACAGGCCATCCTGACCCGCCCAACCGAGGCGGCGATCTTTCTCGTCCTGACCGCGGCGCCGGGCTGTGAGGACGCAGTCCGGTCGCTGCTGGCCGATGTGAGCGGACTCCGGCGATCGGTCGGCTTCCGTGTCCCCGAGGCCGAGCTCGGCTGCGTGGCCGGGATCGGCGCGGGCCTCTGGGACCGGCTCTTCGGAGCGCCACGCCCGGCCGGGCTGCACCCGTTCCGCGAGGTCGCGGGCGCGCGCCATCTCGCCGTCGCGACGCCGGGCGACCTGCTGTTTCACATCCGCGCCCACCGCATCGACCTGTGCTTCGAGCTGGCGCAGCGGCTGACCGAGCGAGCCGGTGCAAGCCTCGTGACCGTGGACGAGGTGCACGGATTCAGGTCGTTCGACGAACGGGACATGCTGGGGTTCGTCGACGGAACCGAGAACCCCGAGGGCACCGAGGCCCACGCCGCGGTGGTGATCGGCGACGAGGACGCCGGGTTCGCGGGCGGCAGCTACGTCGTGGTGCAGAAGTACCTGCACGACCTCACCGCCTGGGACGCCCTCCCGGTCGAGGAGCAGGAGCGGGCGGTCGGCCGCACCAAGCTGAGCGATCTCGAGCTTGCGGACGACGTCAAGCCCGCCAACTCGCACGTCGCCCTGAACACCATCGTCGACGATGACGGCACCGAACGCGCGATCGCGCGGTTCAACATGCCGTTCGGACGGGTCGGCGCGCGCGAATTCGGCACCTACTTCATCGGCTATGCCCGGCAGCCGGAGGTGATCGAGCGGATGCTCACCAACATGTTCGTCGGCAAGCCGCCCGGCAACCACGACCGGCTCCTGGACTTCTCGACCGCCGTAACGGGCAGCCTGTTCTTCGTGCCGGCCGCCGGGTTCCTCGACGACCCGCCGGCGACGGTGGCCGACGCGGCCCCGCCCGGCGCGTCAGCCGAGAAGGACGCGCCGGGCGGGGCCGGCTCATTGGGAATCGGCGGCCTTAAGCATTGACCGCCGCGCTCGGGCGCACCGCGCCTGCTAGACGCGTGGGTCCTGCTCGACGGTGGTGACAGTGGCACCCCGCCGGGTCGCGGCGCTCATCAATGCGACGGATATGACAAGCCCGACGATGCCTGCAACGATAAGCACGTCGCCGACGATGTTCCAGTTCACGTGGACCGAGTGAAGCGTCACCGCGAAGCGCAGGATCGCGCCCGCGGCGATGAGGATGATTGACGTCCCGAGGGTCATCGTGCTGCTCTAGATGCGGCGCCCGGCCATGTTGCGCCAGATGAACAGGGCAAGTGCGATGATCGCAAGGACAATAAGAATCTCGATCAACATGCGGATCTCCCTTTTCGGAAAAGGCTAACCGCGGCGTGCCCGCGATCTGCACGTTGTGTACCCGATGAAGCGAGGGCGCAAACCGGCGGCGTAAGGTGAGCGGACGTCTGCGTCGCCCAGGCGATCAGGCGTCGCGCAGCCGGAGCAGGACACCGCCTGCGAGGAGCGCCGCCGCCGCCCAGGCGGCCAGGACTCCGAGACCCTGCCACGGCGTGATCGGCAGGTCGTGGATGCCGACGGTGGTCTGGATGTAGAGGCCGGCCGTCATCGGTGCGAGCTCGTGCAGACGCCGCTGCCACGTCTCCTCCGTGACGGTCAGCGCGACGATCGGGAACAGGTAGAGGAGTCCGAGCACGATCCCGATGGCGGTGGCCGAATCGCGCACCGCGGTCGCGACGCCGAGGCTGAGCAGGGCGATGAGGGCGAGGTAGACAACCGAGCCGGCCGTCGCGCGGAGCATCGAGCCGTCGGCGAGGGAGAGCGGTGCATAGCCGTGCGCCGACGTGAACCCCTTCCCGGGCAGGATCAGCCGGCCGGCGAGCAGCGAGCCGAGCACCCCGACGGCCGCCGCCGGGAGCACCACGGCCAGCAGGACGGCCGCCTTCGCAGCCAGCATCGTGCATCGGCGCGGAACGGCGGCGAGGGTGGTCTGGATCGTGCCGCTGCCGTACTCGCTGCCGACCGCCAGCACCGCCAGCGCCGCGACCACGGCCTGGCCGAGAACCACGCCTGTCAAGCTCACCTTGGTCGTGTCCTGCACGGAGCCGAACGCCGAGTAGGCCGCAGCCGAGTCGGACCCGGCCCCGACCGCCGCGGTCAGCGCGATCGTTGCGATGACCAGCCAGCCGGTGGCGGAGAGGGTGCGCAGCTTCGTCCACTCGGCATGCACCGCGAGCCTCACGCGTCGCGCCGGCGCACGAGATAGACGGCGAGCGCGAGGGTGCACGCGGTGTAGGCGCAGAGCACCGCGAACCCCGCCCAGGGTGCGAGCGGGAAGTAGCCGTCCACCGGGGTGTACGGAGCCGCGACCTGCGGATACCGGACAAGCGTCTGCTGGACGGCGAAGGCGGCGGCCGGGGTCACCCGCAGCAGCCACTCGGCCGGGCCGGGGGACAGGACGGACGCGACCGCCAGGAGGTACGGCAGCACGATCATCACGATGACCGCCGTCACCGCCATGGCGCTTCGGCGCATGATCGTGCCAAGTGCGAGGGCAAAGACGGCGGCGACGGCCAGCAGCGCTGCGGTGCCGATCACCGCGCGCAGCTCCGTGCCGGTGCCGGCCGGGTAGATGGCGTTGCCGTTCGCGCGCAGCCGGTGCTCGCCGAGCGGCAGCGCGATGCCCGCGCCGATCAGCCCGGCGACGAAGACGACCGCACCGATCACGACGGCCTTGGCCGCGAGCACGCGACCCCGGTGGGGGCTGGCCGCGAAGGTGCTGCGGATCAGACCGCGCCGGTACTCGCCGGTGATGAAGAGGGTGGCGACGACGGCCAGCACGATCAGTCCGATGAACGCGCCGATCAGGGTGCGCTCGGCGCCGCGGCCCGGATCGGCTCCGGTGCCGACGACGGCGGGAGCGATGTCGCCCGAGCCGGTGATGCTGAAGGCGCCGCCGGTGTGGTGAAACGCGGTCGTCTGGGACTCGGGACCCTGAAAGCCGCCCTGGCCGACCGGCGCCCCGCTCCACCCGCCGCCGGTCTGGCCTCCCCGCAGCGTGACGTGGTCGAAGACGCCCGTGGCGAGAGATGTCCCGGAGCGCTCGCCCGATATGTGCTGCGGGCTGGTGGCGAACAGCCCCACCCGCGCGGTGGCGGGCAAGCCGCCCAGATGCACGCTGTCGATCGACGTCCAGTGGCTGCCGTCGGTCGAGTCGTAGCCGGTGATGGTGTCGCCGGCGCGGGTCAGCCGCAACCAGCGCACCGTCCCGGCCGAGACCGCGCCCGGCGTGCCCGCCACATCATGCGTGTAGTCGTACTGCATGCGCACGCCGTGGGTTCCGGTGACCATGACCGCGGCGTAGGGCGAGCCCGGTCTGGTAGTCGCCGTGATGATCACCCCGGCCTTCGACCACGGCTGGACGCCCCTGGCCATGCTCGCCTCCGGGTTGGCTCCCACCGGCACCGCGCTCCGGCTCGCGTACAGGCCTGTCAGCGACGTGACCCGGACGGTGATGCTGCCGTTGCCGGGCAGCGCCTGGTGGAAGAGGGAGTACTGGTCGGTGACGGGCTCGCCGTTCGGCCCGGTCGGGATCGACGGGCTGGCGGTGCGGCATGTCGGAGGGCCGCCGTTGGTCCGGGTGCAGATCTGGCTGTGGCTGAGCGAGCTGGTGAGCCATGCCATGAGGACGATGATCAGCGCGCCGACCACCGTGCCGATCACCCAGCCCCGCACCGTCCGGAACTTGGTCCACTCGGCGTGGATCAGCTGCACGAATCCGTCCCGGCCGGCCGGAAGCGGCGACCGATAGGGTGCGCCGGCGGCGCTCACGACGCCGGCTCCTGGAGCGCTTCGGCCCTGAACTCGACCGACTCCCTGGTCAGCTCCATGTACCCCTCCTCGAGCGTCGCCCGGTGGGTCGAGACCTCGGCGAACGGCACCGCCGCCTCGGTCAGCAGCGCGACGACCCGCTCCGACGCCAGGCCCGAGATCGTGAGCACGTCGGGCCCGGTGACCGCGACGGTCGCGCCCGCGCCCGCGAGCACGCTCGTCGCCTGCTCGCGTGCCGACGTTCGCAGCGCAACCCGGCCGGCGGACGCCGCCTCGATCAGGCTGGCCACGCTCGTGTCGGCGACCAGCTTGCCGCGGCCGATCACGATCAGATGGGTGGCCGTGTCCTCGAGCTCGCTCATAAGGTGGCTCGAGACGAACACGGCCCGGCCCTCGGCGGCGAGCGAGCGCAGGTAGCCGCGCATCCACACGATCCCCTCGGGGTCGAGGCCGTTGAACGGCTCGTCCAGCATGACGATCGCCGGGTCGCCGAGCATCGCCGCGGCCACGCCGAGCCGCTGGCGCATGCCGAGCGAATATGCCCCGGCCTTGCGCCGTGCCACCGCCGCCAGGCCGGCCTGCTCGATCACCTCGTCGACCCGCCGGGCGGTGAGACCCTGCGAATGGGCCATCCACAGCAAGTGCGAGCGGGCGCTGCGGGCCGGGTGCAGAGCTCCGGCATCCAGCAGCGATCCGACGTGGGTGAGCGGACACCGCAGGCTCGCATACGGGCGTCCGCCGATCAGGGCCGTGCCCTCGTCGACGGCGTCCAGACCGAGGATCACGCGCATGGTCGTCGACTTGCCGGCTCCGTTGGGCCCGACGAAGCCGGTGACATTGCCCGGCGTGACCGTGAACGAGAGCCCATCCAGGGCAATTGCGTGGCCGTAGCGCTTGCGCAGGCCGGTGACTTCGATGGTGGCTTCCATGCCTGACACGGTACGGCGCGGCGGTACGGCCGTCGTCGTGCCCGGGAGGGATCTTGGCCGTCGCTCGGGTAGGGGACGATCCCGGTGCCCTCACTCGCGCGGGGGACTGCGGGATCGCTTGCGGCAGGGACGCCGGGGCGGCAGCGGAACGGCGAGAATCCAGCCGTGAGCCACGCGATGGACTGGCGCAGCAGATGGGTGGGCGGGCGGCGCATCGTCGCCTCGCGCGGCTCGCCCGCGATCGCGGGCGCGCTGCTCGGCGTGCCCGCGGCCTTCGAGGCGATCGTCCGGGCGGACTTCATCGGCGTCACCGTCGAGGTCGGCGTCGTCCTCTGCGCGCTCGCCCTCGCGACGACGCTGCCGGTCGCGATGCTGCCGCCCTACGGCGCGGCCCTGGCCGTGACGGCCGCGTGCGTCATCTCGCTGGCCTTCTTCCACACGATCACGGTCGCCGGGGCCGCCGCGGAGCTGATCGTCGTCTACCGGCTGGGCCGCGTCGGCCCGCCGGGTCCGGGGACGCAGCGCGCCTCCGTGGCGCTGGCGACGCCCTTTGCGCTGCTCGCACTGGTGGGACCGCGTCCGGCCGCGTCCGAGGCGGCTGCCCTGACCGTCGTGCTCGCCGCACTCTCGCTCGCGGCCGCAGGGGCGGGCATCGCGCGGCGGGCGCAGGCCGAGGCGCGGGCGCAGAGCGCGGCCCGCCAGGTCATCGCCGGCAGCCTCGTCGAGCACACCGCCCGCGGCGAGCGGGCGCGGATCGCGCGCGAGCTGCACGACATCGTCGCGCACCACATCTCCATCGTCTCGGTCCAGGCCGAGACGGCCCGGCTGACGACGCCCGGGCTTCCCGCGGCCGGCGCCAGACAGCTGTCGGCGATCGGCGACACCGCCCGCACGGCGCTCAGCGAGATGCGGCGGCTGCTCGACGTCCTGCGCGAGGACGCGGCCGCCGAGCCCGCCGATCGGCGGCCCCAGCCCGACCTCAGCCAGCTCAACGTCCTTGTCGACGAGGCGCGCGCGACGTCGGCGACCGGCACGCGCCTCATCGTCAGCGGCACGCCGGTCCGGCTCGACCCGACCGTCGAGCTCGCGGCATTCCGCATCACCCAGGAGGCGCTGACGAACGCGCGCCGCCACGCGCCCGGTGCGGCCGTGGACGTGGAGCTCCGGTACACCGGCTCCGGTCTGCGGCTGCGGATCCGCGACAACGGCCCCGGGTCGGCACCGACGACGCCGGCGGGCGGCTACGGCCTGTCCGGGATGCGCGAGCGCGCGGCGGCGGTGGGCGGCGGCCTGCGTACCGGTCCCGCGGCGGGGGGCGGCTTCCTGGTCGAGGCCACCCTGCCACAGGGCCCCGAGGCGCCTTCATGACCCCGGCTGCCACGGCCGTTCGGATCGTCGTCGCCGACGACCAGCAGGTCGTGCGTGACGGCTTCGCCGCCCTGCTCGGGACGCAGGCCGACTTCACGGTGGTCGGGACGGCAGCGGACGGCGACGAGGCGGTCCGGATCTGCCGCCGGCTGCATCCCGACGTCGTCCTCATGGACGTCCGCATGCCGGGCACGGACGGCATCGAGGCCACCCGGAGGCTCGGCGCCGAGCCGCATCCGCCGCGCGTGCTCATCCTCACCACGTTCGACCTGGACGAGTACGTCTACGACGCCCTGCGCGCCGGCGCGAGCGGGTTCCTGCTCAAGGACGTCACCGCCGAACGGCTCTTCGACGCCGTGCGCATCGTCGCCGCCGGAGACGCGCTGCTCGCGCCCAACGTGACCCGCCGGCTCATCAGCGAGTTCGCCCGCCACCGCCCGCGCACCGCCGCCGCGAGCATCCCCCGGCTCGGCGAGCTGACCCCCCGCGAGACGGAGGTGCTGCGGCTCCTCGCCGAGGGCCTCTCCAATCCCGAGATCGCCGCCCGCATGGTGGTGACCGAGGAGACGGTGAAGACGCACGTCAGCCACGTCCTGCGAAAGCTCGGCCTGCGCGACCGCACGCAGGCGGTCGTGACGGCCTACGAGACCGGGCTCGTCATCCCCCAGGGACGGCCCTGATCAACGGGGCGGGCTGTGCTCGTTGACCTTGAAGCAACTCGGTGGCAGCTGTGGCGGGGAGCGGGCGGCCAAGGAGATAGCCCTGGCCGAGATCGCAGCCGAGTGCTGTCGCCGCGTCCCGTTGTGTCTGGTGTTCGATGCCTTCCGCGACGGTCGTGAGGCCGAGCTGCTGCCCGAGCCCGACGATCCCGGCGAGGAGGCGCGGGGGCGTGCGCGTCTCGGGTCCGATTGGATCGATGAAGCACTTGGGGATCTTCAGCAGGTCGATGGGGAGCTCTGCGAGGTTGAGCAGCGTCGCGTATCCGGTGCCGAAGTCGTCAAGCGCGATCTGGATCCCGAGCGCTTTCAGGGCCTGGAGGGAATCGAGCACGCGCGGATCCGTCAAGGTCGCGCGCTCGGTGACTTCGACCATCAGCGCCGCCGGCGGGAACGCCTCGGCGATCGCTGCTCGAACAGTTGCCGCGTAGTTCGGTTGCAGAAGCTCGCGCGTGGAGATGTTGAGGCTGAGAGCAATCGGCCATTCGCGCCGCCAGGTTGCGAGCTGGGAGCAGCCACGCTCGATGACCCAACGGCCGATGTCGAGGATCATCCCGGATTCCTCGGCCAACGGGATGAACCCGTGCGGCGCGATCAGACCGCGCGTGGGATGCCGCCAGCGGATGAGACCCTCGAAACCGGCGATCGTGCCAGAGCTCAGATCGACCAGGGGCTGGTAGTGCAGTTCGAACTCGCAGCGCGCGATCGCCTGCCGGAGCTCTCCGGTCAGCGCGAGCAGTGACGAGCGCGCGGTGTACATCCGCGGCTCGTAGAGCTCGTAGCGGCCGCGGCCGGCCTGCTTTGCGTGGTACATCGCAACGTCGGCGTTTCTGAGCAGGGTTTCGGCGTCATCGAGACCGGTGACGATGCCGATGCTGACGCTCACGAATATCGACTCGCCACCGATCACGAAGCGGCTCTCGACGGCCTGAATGATGCGCCGGGCGATGTCCACGGGATCGGCTTCGCCGGCGAGCAGCACCGCGAACTCATCCCCTCCGATCCGCGCGCAGAGATCGGCGCCTCGAATGGACGCCCGCAGGCGCTCGGCCACGGCGATCAAGAGCTTGTCGCCGACGAAATGGCCAAGGGAATCGTTGACGAGCTTGAAGCCGTCCATGTCGAGGAACAGCAGGCTCACCGCACGCCCTCCGCGGTCCGCCCGCGCCAGCTCGAAGTCGAGCCGATCGAGCAGCAGCCGACGATTCGCCAAGCCGGTCAGCGGGTCGCTCAAAGACTGCTGCATGGCCTGGTTCGCCTTCGCCCCGGTCACGGCCGCCGCGATGTGGTCGCTGAAGGCCCGCAGGACATGCAGCTCGCCCTCGGTCCACCGCCGATCCTCGATCGTCGAGGAAACAACGAGGCTGCCGATCACAACGCCCTGCTCGTGGATCGGGACCCCGATCATCGCCCTCGTGCCCGGCGGGGCGAGCTGCGACCCGGTCTTGGTCGCCGCATGGCCCTCGAGCTTCGCTTCGCGGCCGGTCGAGATCACCCTCCCGCTGAGACCCTCGGTGATCGGCGCTCGGTGTCGCCAACGCTCCCCCTTGCCCGCCGCGCCGCGCCACGCCACCGCCTCGGTCCAGGACGTATCCTCGAGATCGACGAACCGCAGCGAGCCGCCATCGCCGTTGAGCAACCGCAGCGCGCCGTCCAGCACGCCCTCGTAGATCGCCGTCGGCGGTGCGCCAGAGGACACGAGGCTCTGAATCTTGAGCACGACATCGAGGACGGCCGCGTCAGACGCGGGCGCGACGATCGCACCCGGCTCCGGAGGATTGCGATGCGTCATACGGCGTGAGGCCGCACCCGAGACCGGGCCGTTGAATTGGCGGGGCCAAGAGCGGCCATGGGAACGTGAATTGTGGACATCGTTTTCGCGTGCGCTTTCGAAGGGACGGGCTTGCGGCTGGAGCGGTCGTCGACGTCACGGGCTCGGTTACCGTCTTCCCCGACTGATCGACGCGCACGCGTTCGGTTTGAGCGCGGTCGGCCAGGTCCGGGGGAAAACCGCACCGGCCATTGGGTCGCGGCAATCGGCGTCGCACCGGGGTGTAAAGTCGCGACGCCCGACGGGTCACGACCCCCGCGGGCATTGCCACAGCGACAGGAGGTCTCGGATGTCGACGACACCGGCGGTTGACGCGGAAGCGGTCCGCACGCTCGCGGCCGAACACTCGGGCGATGTGCTCGTGCCTTCCCATGGGGACTACGAGGACGCCAGGCGCGTCCACAACGGCCTGATCGACAGGCGGCCGGCGGTCATCACGCGGTGCCGAACCGCCACGGATGTCGCGGCGGCCGTCCGGTTCGCAATCGCGAACCGGCTGGAGATCTCGGTGCGCGGCGGCGGCCACAACGTCGCCGGCCGCGCCGTGGTCGACGACGGGCTGATGATCGACCTGTCAGAGATGCGCACCGTGAGCGTCGACCCCGAAGCGCGGACGGCGCGCGTCGGCGGCGGGGCGCTCTGGAGCGACGTCAACGCGGCGACCGCCGAGCACGGGCTGGCCGTGACGGGCGGCGCGATCTCCAACACCGGCGTGGGCGGCTATACGCTCGGCGGCGGCCTGGGCTGGCTGATGTCGACGCAGGGGCTGGCGGCCGACAACCTGGTCGGCGTCGAGCTGGTCACGGCAGTCGGCGAGGTGCTGGACGTCTGCGACGAGACGCATCCCGATCTGATGTGGGCGCTCCGTGGCGGTGGCGGCAACTTCGGCGTCGCCGCGTCGTTCACGTTCCGGCTGCGCCCGCAGCCGATGGTCGTGGGCGGGATGATCGCCCATCCGGTCGACGCCGCAGCCGACCTGCTCCGCTTCTACCGCGACCAGTCCGCCCGCTGCCCGGACGAGCTCACCGTGTTCGCGGCGCTCGCGCACACGCCGGACGGCTCGGGGACGAAGATCGCCGGCATGATCGTCTGCCACACCGATCCAGCCAACGCTGCCGCCGATCTCGCACCGTTCCTCGAGTTCGGCTCGCCGCTGATGACCCATGTCGAGCCGATGCCCTACCCGGTCATGAACACGCTGCTCGACGCGGGATACCCGAAGGGCGCCCTGAACTACTGGCTGTCGAGCTTCACGACCGGCCTGCCCGACGCCCTCATCGACACCATCGTCGAGCGGTTTGCGTCGGTGCCCTCGCCGATGACGGCGATCATCCTCGAGCACTTCCACGGGGCCGTCACGCGGATCGACCCGACCGCCACCGCTGTGCCTCACCGCGACGCCGGCTACAACCTCCTGCTGCCCTCCGAGTGGATGGACCCGGCCGACACGGCGACGAACGTCGCGTGGACGAAGGACACCTACGCAGCCGTGTCGGAGCACCTGGGGACGGGCCGCTGGCTGAACTATCTCGGCGACGACCAGGACGATGCCATCCGCGCGGCGTACGGCCCCAACTACGACCGGCTTCTCGCCGTCAAGCGCCGCCACGACCCCGACAACATCTTCCACCGCAACCACAACATCACTCCCTGAGTTACCGGATCCGCTGAAGGGCGCGACGGCTTGGCAGCCGTATGGTCCGTGGGTGGAGCGAAGCGACGTGAACCGGTGGTTTGGGGCCGCGAACCCGCCGGGGGCGACGTGAGGCTCGCGCCGCTGATGGCTACCAAATGCCGCCCAGAGCGACGGTGATCGCCTCGCCGCTGATCCCGGCGGAATTGTCGCTGCAAAGAAAGACGATCACCTCGGCCACCTCACGTGGAGCCAGGACGCGGCCCGGCGGGTAGCCCGCGGCGCGCTCGGTCCACACCTGGTCGGTCGTGATCCCGCGCCGTTCGGCCTCTGCCTCCGCGGAGCGCTCGGCCATCTCGGTGCGCACCCACCCCGGGAGGACGGCATTCGAGCGCACGCCGAAGGGGCCGGCGTCCTGTGCCACCGCCCGCATCAGCCCGAGCAACCCGTGCTTGGAGGCGGTGTACGCGCTACCGGCCGCCTCAGCGACCTGGCCCGCGGTCGAACTGGTGTAGACCACGCTCCCGAAGCCCCGCTCGACCATGCCGCCCAACACAAGCCGTGAGAGCTCAAACGGCGCATCGAGGTTGACCCGCATCGTCTCCCGCCACACCTCGGGATCCTGCTCCCAGACCACCCGCTCGTGCGCCGACCCGATGCCATGGTTGACGACCAGCAGATCGATCGGACCCAGGCGGCGCTCGGTCTCCGCGACCGCCAACGCGCAACCAACGGGGTCCCCCAGGTCGGCCACCACGTAGTCGAGCCCGACCGCAGCCAACTCCGGTTCGCTGCGTGCGGTGATCATCACCCGTGCACCTGCAGCGGACAACAGCCGTGCCGAATCGCGACCGATGCCCCGCCCCCCACCGGTAACCAGCGCCACCCGCCCTTTCATAAATCCCCCCTTCGTCAAGTCGCCGACGCCCAGATGATCGCAGGCGATGAGTTCCGAGCCTCCCGGCGATCTCTACCCTCGAAGCTCCAGGCAGATCGAGGAGGAGGATGCCATGCGCAATGTGGTCGCATACGAGCTGTTGTCGCTCGACGGCGTGGCGGAGCAGCCTGACGAATTCATCACCGAGTTCGACGAGGTGATGGGGGAGAACCTCGGCCGCGTCATCGCAACCCAGGACACCGTGCTGCTCGGACGCCGGACCTACGACGAGTGGGCCGCGTTCTGGCCGACCGCTGAATACGAGCCGTTCGCGAGCTTCATCAACGGCGTCGAGAAGTTCGTGGTGACCAAAACGACGCCGGGATTGCCCTGGGCGAACACCACGGTCATCGACGGCGGCCTGCCCGAATTCGTCACCGGGCTGAAGCAGCGGTCCGGGGGTGACATCGGCGTGCACGGGAGCATCGCCCTCACCCAGTCGCTGCTCGAGGAGGGCCTGATCGACGAGCTGCGGCTCGTCGTCGCCCCGGCCGTGCACGTGCATGGCCGACGCCTCTTCGAGCGGGGGCTTTCCAGGCGACCGACGCTGACGCGCCACATCGCCTCGCCGTCCGGCTACCTGCTGCTCGACTACCGGCTCGAGAGCTGATCCTGGACGAGCGGGATCAGTTGCCGACGGCCGGGTCGGACATGAACGGGCTGACGTCCTGCGCACAGCGGCAGGCGGCGGCGATCTTCGCAGCCCATTCCAGGGCTGCCTCGCGTGAGGGCACGTCGATGACGGTCATCCCTGCGAGCGGATAGGTGCCGTCGGTGACCGTCCCGTCACCGGTAACAAGAACGGGATCCACCTCCTCGTCCAATCCGCCGGCGCAGACGAAGATGCCCGCGTCCTGGGCTTCCCGGATCACCGCGTGGGCGGCCTTGCCCACCTCAGGCATCTCCTCCTCGGGGATGTGGTCCATCGCGCCGGTGGCGAATGAGATCAGATACCGCGTCATCGGAATCCTCCTTGTCCTCGCGGCCTCTCCGGCCGCAACTCACCCGCTACGGGTCCGTCCGCGGTGAAGACTGGCGACGCACCGAAAACTCATCGGAATCCGGGCTGTTTCCCGTCGGGCGCTCGTAGAGATAGTCAGGACTGCAAGTAGCGGAGGACGGCGAGCACGCGTCGGTGGTCAGTGTCTGAGGGTGCCAATCCGAGTTTGGTGAAGATGTTGGCGACGTTCTTTTCGACTGCTCGCTCCGTGATCACGAGGGTGTTGGCGATGGCGCCGTTCGTTCTGCCTTCGGCCATCAGGGAGAGCACGTCGTGCTCTCTGGGGGTGAGAGTGTCGAGGTCATCGGTGCGCCGGCTGGCCGCGAGGACTTGGGTGACGACCTCGGGGTCGAGGGCGGTGCCGCCGGCTGCTACCCGGTTCAGTGCGTCGACGAACTCGCCGACATCGCCGACGCGGTCCTTGAGCAGGTATCCGATGCCGGCGGCGCCGCGGCTGGATGCCGCTGCGAGGAGCTCGGCGGCGTGGCGGGTCTCGATGTATTGGGAGAAGACCAGTACTCCGGTGTCGGGGTGGTCGCGGCGGATGGCGATTGCCGCCCGGATACCCTCGTCGGTGTAGTCGGGCGGCATTCGCACGTCCACGATGGCAGCGTCCGGCTCGTACTCGTCCACGGCCGCTTGTAGAGCCTCGGCATCGCCGACGGCGGCCACCGTCTCGTGTCCCCGGTCGGCCAGGATCTCGACCAGTCCGGCCCGGATGACGGCTGAGTCTTCGGCGATGACGATCCGCATTCGAGGCTCTTCTCTCGGGGTCACACGTGAGACGGCAGTTCGATGGTGACCACGGTGGGGCCACCGGCGGGACTGTCGATCTGCAGCCTGCCATCAACGGTCTTGACCCGCTCTGCGAGGCCGGCCAGACCTCCGCCGGGCTGGAGCCCCGCGCCGCCTGCGCCGTCGTCGCTGACTCGCATCGTTACGAGGCCGGGCTGGTGGAGCACCTCCAGCTTGGCGCGCTGGGCGCCGCTGTGCTTCGCCGCGTTCGTGAGCAGCTCCGCGGCGCAGAAGTAGGCGATCGTCTCGATGGCAGGAGACGGGCGCTCGGGCACGTCGATCACGAGTTCGACTGGCAGGTCGCTCCGTGTCGCGAGACCGGCGAGCGCGGCAGCGAGGCCTTCCTGCAGGGCGGGTGGATGGATGCCTCGTGCCAGGTCACGCAGTTCGGTGATCGCCTCCATCGCTCCGCGGTGGGCGGCGTCGACCAGCTCCCGGGCCCGCTCGAGGTCGGCGCCCTCCAGTCTGGCGGCCGAGGTACCGAGATGCTCCCGAGCGAGCCCCAGCTTCATGACGACAGCGACCATCTGGCTCTGGGCTCCGTCGTGCAGGTCCTGCTCGATGCGGCGCAGCCGGGCTGCCGCGTCGTCCACCACGAGAGCGCGGGATCGTTGCAACTCGCGCACACGCTCGACGTTCTTCGGGGCATCCCGGAGCAGGTTCCAGCGCGGGACGAGGTAGGCGAGCGAGCCGTTCAGCCCGGCCGCCACGAAGAACAGCGCTCCCCACCAGTAGCCGAAGGCCAAGAGCACGACCGCCGCGATCACGAAACAGACCGCGGCGACCCATCGGCTGACCGCCACACCCTTCACATGACGCGCCCCGAACGCCGTGAAGGTGCCCCTGGTGGCCGATGGGCCGGCGCCGGTCATATCGAGCGCTACGCCGAGCGCTTTGCGTTGTGCGGGGCGGCGTCCCGGCGCACGTTCCAGCGCGGGACGAGGTAGGCGAGCGAGCCGTTCAGCCCGGCCGCCACGAAGAACAGCGCGCCCAACCAGTAGCCGAAGGCCATGAGCGATGCCCCCGCGATCACGAAACAGACCGCGGCGATCCATCGGGTGAGCGCCACGCCCATCACATGGCGTGCCCCGAACGCCGTGAAGGTACCCCTGGCGGCCGATGGAGCGATCCCGCTCGATTGCTGATGCTCAGTCTGGTTGTACATAGGACTGCCTCCTTTGATCTTCGGTGCCGACCACCCTGGTCGCCAACGATCTGGATGGTCGCACCGAACGAGGCAGGCATCCACCGTGCAAGCACCCGAATCCGCGGTACGGCTAGCACGTCTGGCTGACCTGGCTCCTCGTCGCTGATGGAGGATCGTGTATGGGAGGGGTCGACTCGCGGAAGGAGTTGATCCCACGCGTTGGTGCAGCAGGGACACCAATCGGACTAACGCGATGCGGCGGCGACGGCGAGCGGCTGTCGGCGTACCGCTATCGGACCGACGGGCGCGACTCGAAGCGCGTTCAGCGCGGCGGGTTCGCCTCGGAACGGGATGGGCGCGCGCGTGAGCTCGAGCGGCTGCGACGCGAGCGGCGGGTCACGCGAAGGCTCACGCTCTCGCAGTTCGTCGAGACCTATCTCGAACAGCACGACGTGCAGCCGGTGACGATCGAGAACCTCCGCTACCTGTTGAGTAAGGCAACCGTCGTCCTTGGCGATCGCGTGATTGGCGAGTTGACCTCGCAGGAGATCGAGACTTGGCGGATGACGCTCTCGCCGGGCTATCGCTTTGAAGCCACCCATGCGCAAGTCCTCAACCGAGCGGTGGCGTGGGGGATGATCGACGTCAATCCTGCGAAGGTCGGCGTCGACAACCCGGTGCCGAGACGCGGCGCCTTCCGCTCGGGCGAGCGTTCATGCTGATCGTCGGCCATCGTGATGCTCCTCTCGTCAGTGCTCCAGCAAGAACACCGACGATCCGAGCCCCCGATGGCCGACCCCAACCACCAAGAGCATCTACACCACGCTACGGAAGTCGACCGTTCATCGCGCGAGGGGCGGAGAACGGAAAGGAGAGTTCACAAAACCGCAAGGATCAAGCCATCTTCCGGCAAGAACGCGGCGTCAGGCTCAGGCGATGCAGCCTCCCTCGTTCACCACGACGGCCGTGCATCAGCGCCGGCCCGCCCGTGCCTATGGCCCCGGTCTGTGCGCACCGCTCGACCGCTCGACCGCGTTCGAGGGCACGGGCGGCCCGGGATATGCACGGCTCGCGAATCCGACCGCCGAGGCCGTGGCCGCCGCAATCGCGTCTCTCGAGCGGATGGAATCCGGGCTCCTCTTCAGCTCCGGCACGGCGGCCGCGACCGCGGTCGTCCTCGCGCTCGTCCCGCTCGGCGGGACGCTCGTGGCGGCGCGCGAGCTGTGCGCCGACTCCGTCCAACTGCTTCAGCACGAGGCGCCACGGCTCGGCCGCCGTGTTGAGCTTGTGGACGTGGATGACCTGGAGTCGTGGCGTCGCGCGCTCGCGCGTGGCGCGTCGGCCGCGTTCGTCGAGTCGCTGTCGAATCCGGGGCTGCGGGTGGCCGACCTGCCGGCCATCGCCGGGCTTGCGCGTGCGGCCGGGGCCGTGAGCGTGGTCGACTCGACGCTGGCGACGCCCTGGAACGTCAGGCCGGCCGAGCACGGCTGCGATCTGGTCATCCACTCGGCGAGCAAGTACCTCAACGGCCACTCGGACGTGATCGCCGGTGCCGTCGCCGGCGCCGAGACGCTCGTCGGCGAGGTGCGCCGGGTGCAGTGGACGACCGGGGCATGCCTCGATCCGGGAGCGGCCGCCCTGCTCGGACGCGGGTTGCGCACGCTCCCCCTGCGAATGCGCGCACACAACCGCAACGGCCTGCAGGTCGCGCGCCATCTCGAGGCCCACCCGGCGGTCGACCGGGTGCTGCACCCCCTGCTCGATTCGCACCCCGACGCCGCGCTTGGACAGCGGCTGCTCGGCGGTTCGGGCGTGGTGCTCGTACGGCTCCGGGGAGGGGCGCCACACGCGCGGGCCATGCTCGACGAGCTCAAACTGATCCGGCAGGTTCCCACGCTCGGCGGCCTCGAGACCCTGGCGTTCCTCCCCGCCGATGCCGACATGGATGGGGCCATCAGGCTGTCGGTCGGCGTCGAGGACGCGAACGACATCCTCGCCGACCTCGACCGGGCGCTCGCCGTCGCGCAGGACCCCGCCGAGAACGCCCCGGTGGGGGCAGGCGGGCCGTGGTGATCGACGTCATCCTGCCGGTGCGTGACGAGGCGGGCGCGCTGCCCTGGGTGCTCGAGCGGATGCCGGCCGGGTACCGGCCGATCGTGGTCGACAACGGCTCGAGCGACGGGTCGGGCGAGCTCGCGGCCGAGCTCGGGGCCGAGGTGGTGCAGGAGCGCCGGGCGGGCTTCGGCGCCGCCTGCCACGCCGGGCTGGTCGCGGCCCGCTCTGAGCTGGTGGCGTTCATGGACTGCGACGCGTCGCTCGACCCCCGGGAGCTGCCCGCCGTGATCGGGCCAATCGCGGCCGGATCCTCGGATCTGGTGATGGGAGCGCGCATCGCCGAGCGCGGCGCGTGGCCGGCGCACGCGCGGCTTGCAAACCGTGCGATCGCCGCGCGGATGCGCCGGCGCGCCGGCGTTCGCATCACCGACCTCGGGCCGATGCGTGCCGCGCGCCGCGAGGCGCTGCTGGCCCTCGGCATCCGCGATCGCCGCTTCGGGTGGCCGCTGGAGATGGTGGTGCGCGCGGCCGCGGCCGGCTGGCGCGTGTCCGAGGTCAGGGTCACCTACCGGCCCCGGATCGGCCGTTCCAAGGTCTCCGGGAGCGTGCGCGGAACCGCCCTCGCCATCCTCGACATGTCGCGCGTCCGGCCGTGACCCGGATCCTTGTGCTCGCGAAGGAGCCCGCGCCGGGGCGGAGCAAGACGCGGCTTTGCCCGCCGCTGCGTCCGCACCAGGCGGCCGAGGTCGCCGAGGCGGCGCTGGTCACGACCCTCGACGCCGTCGCCGCGACGCGCACCAGGCGGCCGACGCTCGTGCTCGACGGCCGCGCGGGGAACTGGCTGCCGCCCGGTTTCCGCGTGACACTCCAACGTGGCGACGGCCAGGCCGAGCGGATCGCCAACGCGTTCGCGGACGCGGGCGGGCCGGCGCTCCTGATCGGCATGGACTCGCCGCAGGTCACCCCCGAACTGCTGGACGAGGCGGTCGCGACGCTCGTCGCTCCCGGCGTCGACGCCGTCCTGGGACCGGCCGAGGATGGCGGCTACTGGGCGGTCGGGCTCAGACGTGCCGATCCGCGCGTGTTCGCGGCGGTGCCGATGAGCCGTCCCGACACCGGCCGGATCCAGCTCGAGCGCCTGAACCACCTGGGCCTGCGCACCCGGCTCCTGCCCGTCCTCCGCGACGTCGACCGCTTCGAAGACGCGCTCGCGGTGGCGCTTCGCGCCCCCGGAACGCCCTTCGCCGACACGATGGGGAGGTTGTCGGATGCCCGGCAGGCAATCGTCGGCTGACGGTTGGGAGCGGTTCGCACGGGCGCGCCGCGGCCCGATGGCCGAGGGCGCGTTCCCGAGCCGTCTGCACGGGGAGCGATCGGCGACCCTGCTCGGGATCGCCCTGGGAGTGGCCTTCACGGTCTGCTTCATCACCGGCCTGATGTCGCATTTCATCCAACGCGGGCCGAACGTCGTCGTGGACGCGTGGCCGTCGCGGCCGGTGTCGCTCTACCGCGTGACCCAGGGCGTGCACGTGCTCACCGGCATGGCGACCGTCCCTCTGCTCCTCGCAAAGATGTGGGTCGCCTATCCGCGGCTCTGGACATGGCCTCCTGTCCGCGACCCCCTGCACGCGCTCGAGCGGCTGGCGCTGATCGCGCTCGTCGGCGGTGCGATCTTCCAGGTCGCGACCGGGCTCCTGAACGTCTTCTACTGGTATCTGTTCCCGTTCAACTTCCCGCTCGCCCACTACGCCGGGGCGTGGATCGCGATGGGCGGCCTGGTCATCCATGTGGGGGCGAAGTGGGAGGCGGCGCGGCACGGTCTGCGCCGTCGGGTGGAGCGGCCGGCGGCGGCGGCCGGCGGGCTCTCGCGGCGCGGCTTTCTCACCGTCGTCGGGGCGGCGAGCGGGACGATCCTCGTGACGACGATCGGCGAGGCCGTGACGCCGCTCAGCCGGCTCGCAGTGCTGGCACCGCGCCGCGCCGGAGTCGGGCCGCAGGGCGTGCCGGTCAACCATGTCGCGTCGGCGGCCGTGCGAGTGGCCGCGCGGTCGCCGTCCTACCGGCTGACGGTGGCCGGGTCGGTGCCGCATCCGGGCCGATACGCGTTGGCCGACCTGCACGCACTCCCCCTTGTCGAGGCGCGACTGCCGATCTCGTGCGTCGAGGGCTGGAGCACCGACGCCTCGTGGCGGGGCGTGCGTGTGCGCGACCTGCTCGATCGGGCCGGCGCCGACCCCGGGGCGCTCGTGCTGGTCGAGTCACTCGAGGCGCACGGGAGCAGCCACCGGTCGACGCTGAACGCCGACCACGCCCGCGACTCGCTGACGCTGCTCGCCATGGAACTGAACGGCGAGCCGCTCGACCTCGACCACGGCTATCCGGTGCGCTTGATCGCCCCGAACCGGCCCGGCACGGAGCAGACCAAATGGGTCACGCGGCTGACCGTCCTGTGACCGCCCCGGCGGAGGGCGAGGCGCCGCTGAACCACCGGGTGTTCGCCGTCTGCCTGGTGATCGGTGGATGCTTCATCGCATTCGGGATATACAGCCTCCTGCGCAAGCCGGTCGATCCGGGCGACTTCGTTGTCTGGCTCGGCGGCGGGATCGTCGTCCACGACCTTGTCGCCGCCCCGGCGGTGTTCCTCGTCGGGCGGGTCCTGCGCCGCCTGCTGCCGGCGTGGGCGCTCGCACCGGTCCAGGCCGGGCTCATCGTCAGCGTGATGCTGGTCGTGTTCGTGCTACCCGCCTACGGCGTGCAGCACAATGCCGGCAACCCGAGCCGGCTTCCCAACGAATACGGCCGCAACCTGGCCGCGATCCTCGTGCTGGTGTGGCTCGCGGTGCTAGGCGGCCTCGCCCACGCCCGCCGGCACCGGGGCGCGTAGCGGCGCGCGGGCAAACTCGTCCATCCCCTCGGCGAAGCTGATCCGCGCACGGAAGCCAAGCTCGCGGGCGGCCAGCGCCGGCGAGCAATGGACGTGGCGAACGTCCCCGAGCCGGTAGCGGCCAGTGACACGCGGCGCCGTGCCGGGCGGAACCCGGCGGGCGAGCGCGCGCGCCATCGCGAGCACCGTCGTCGTGCGTCCCGTGGCGATGTTGTACGCCGCCGTGGGCCCGTCCGCCTCGAGCGCGAGCACGTTGGCCGCGGCGACGTCGGTGACGTGGACGAAGTCGCGCAGCTGCCCACCGTCCTCGTACACCTGCGGGGCCGCTCCGCCCTCGAGCGCGCTGCGAAAGATGGCGGCGACGCCGGCGTAAGGGGTGTCGCGCGGCATCCGCGGGCCGTACACGTTGTGGTACCGCAGCCGGATCACGGGCACGCCCGCCTCGCGCCCGTACACGAGACTGAGGTGCTCCTGGTGAAGCTTGGTCGCCGCGTAGACGGTGCGCGGGTCCAGAACCGCGCTCTCGCGTACGGGCACCGAACGCAGCGGCTGCCCACACCGCGGGCACGTCGGCTCGAACTCGCCCCCAGCGAGGGCCCCGGCCGACCGCGGAGCGGGGGCGACGCGGCCGTGCCGGCCACACCGGTAACCGCCGTCTCCGTACACCACGACGCTGGAGCCGAGCACGAGGCGGCCGGGGAACCGCGCCGCCGCCAGCGCGCTCAGAAGGACGGCGGTGCCAAGGTCGTTGTGCGAGACGTAGTCCGGTGCGTCTCCCAGGTCGACGCCCATGCCGACCATCGCCGCCTGGTGCGAGACCGCGGTCACGCCCCGCACGACGCCTGCGACCACGGCGGGATCGCGCAGGTCGCCGCGCACGTACTCGGCGCCGGCGTTTCGATAGCCGGGCTCGGCCGCGTGTGAGAGCGGGTGGAGGCAGTCGAGCACGCGCACAGCGTGCCCGCGCTCGACCAGCGCGTCGACGACGTGGGAGCCGATGAACCCGAGCCCTCCGGTGACCAGCACACACTCCACGCGGCGGTTATAGACGCGGCCGCGCGGCCGCCGCCGGGAAGTTCCCCTTTTCGTAAGGAATTGGTCACCCGCACGCAAGGTCGAGCGAGCATCCTGCCGGTGGATGGGGATCGCCGGCCGCGGCATAGGTGTCACCAGCGCCGGCCGGGCGAGCCTCGGCGTCACGCCGACGGAGCTGGGCGTGATCCTCCTGGTGACGGCGGCCGTCGTGCTCGGGTACGAGTTGCCGCAGCATGACGTCAAGCTCGGCGCCCCGGCGCCGCCGTTCTACGCGTTCCCGCATCTGCTGGTGACCTGGTGGACGCTCCCTGCGGCGGTCGGCACGATCGGCCTCGCGGCGGCGGCGCCACTGCTTCTGCGGCTCGGAGCGGGATGGTTCATGGCGGGTGCGACTGCCTGTACCCTCGCAGCGCGCATGGTGCTGAACGTGAGCCGGTACGGCCCCCACGAGCTGGTGCGACCGCTCGTGGGCGCAATCGGAAGCCACGACTACCTGCCCACCGTGCCCCTGTTCCTGGCCGCGCCGGGGACCTACCTGCGCCGATTCCCCGATCGCATCCTGCACGGCCTGCCGATCCATCCGTCGGCGCACCCGCCAGGAGCGACGATCCTGCTCGCCGCGCTCGACCGGGCCGGCGCGCCCGGCCCGTGGCCGGCAGCAGCCTTCATCCTCTTGGCCGGCGCCGCCGCAACGCCGCTCGTCTACCTGCTCGCGCGGTCGGTGGCCACCGACGGCGCGGCCCGGGTCGCGGTGCTCGCGTGGGCCTTCGCGCCGACCGTCCTGCTCGAAAGCGCCACGTCGATGGACGCCGTCTTCGCGACCGCCGGGGTCGGCGCCGCGTTGCTCATCCTGCGCCGCCGCCGGCTGGCCGCGGGCGTCGCAACGATGGCGTGCTCGTTCCTGTCATACGCGCTCCCCGCCGCCACGGTCTGGGCGATCGTCGTGCTGTGGCTGCGCCGCGGTCGCCGCGACGCCCTCGTGCTCGCGGCGACCGCGGCGGCAACGGCCGTCGTTGCTTACGCCCTCCTGTGGCTCACGACCGGATTCGACCCCATTGCGTCGTACAACGCGACCAAGTTCCACTACGAGCACGGCGTCTCGCGATACCGCCCGTACTGGTACTGGCTGGCAGGCGACCCTGCTGCCTTCCTGGCCGGGCTCGGCATCCCCGTCGCCCTGGCCTACGCGCGGTCGCTGAACGCCCGCGCCGCCCCGGCAGTCGCCCTGGCAGCAGTCGTGCTCCTGGGCGCGATAACGGGGTTCTCGAAAGCCGAGGTTGAGCGCATCTGGCAGTTCCTCGTGCCACTCGCGGTCGTCGCTGCAGCCCCCGAGCTCGGACGCATGCACCCACGACGGCTGCTTGTCCTGCTCGCGTGCCAGGCGGTCGCCGTCGAGGTGCTGTTCGGCACGACCTGGTGATCCCGTGGCGGGCACCGCCGCGGTGGTGGGCCGCGTCACCGGGCGGCGCGCGCCACAGGCCTAGGATTGCGAACGTGGCCCGGCGACGATCGGCCGTGGCGGCCGCCGTGCTGGTGCTTGCCGGCTGCTCCCACGGATCCACCGCTCCGCCGCTCAGCGGCTCGACGCTCCTCCGGACGTGGGTCGACCCCACCGGGGACGGCGTCTTCCTCCGGCCCGGTCGCGGCGAGCCGATGCTGTCGCGCACAGCCCTGGGCGGGCAGGCCAGGAGCGGTCGCGTGCTGGCGCGTTTCGCGCAGATCACCGACGCCCATGTGGTGGACGAGGAGTCTCCCGCACGCGTCGAGATGCTCGACCGGCTCGGCCCACCGTTCACATCCGCGTTCCGGCCGCAGGAGGCCCTGACGACGCAGGTGCTCGCAGCGATGGTGCGGTCGGTCAACGCCGCGCGGCCGAAGGCGGTCTTCGAGACCGGCGACCTGATCGACAACGACCAGGCGAACGAGCTGGCGATGGCGCTCGCGGTGCTGCGCGGCGGCCGGGTCGACCCGAACAGCGGCGCCCCCGGCTACGCCGGCGTTCAGAGCCCGACCAACCCCGATCCGCTGATCTACCGCCCTGGGGTCGATCCACCCCGCTACCCCCACCTGCTCGCCGCCGCGGAGCGGCCGTTCCGATCGCCCGGCCTGCGCGCGCCGTGGTATCCCCTGCCCGGAAACCATGACCTGCTGGTCCAGGGAAACGTCCGCGCGACCGCGGAGACGAACGCGGTTGCGATCGGCTCCCGGAAGCTGGTGACACTCGACCCGCGCGCCCTGCGCGCTGCGCGGGCGCGCCGCCTGTCCTCGGGACTGGTGGCGCGGCTCCTGAGCCACGGCCTGCCGGGCCGGTCGATCCGCGTTCCGGCCGATCCCGCCCGGCATGAGCTGGCGCCCGCGCAGGTGATCGCCGAACTGCGGCGCGCAAGCGGACACGGTGGCCATGGCCCGCTGATGGACGCGACCGTCGACCTCGGACCGGCGCGCGCGATCCTCGTCGACACGACCGACCGCCGCGGCGGCGCGGAGGGCGTGTTCCGGCCCTGGCAGGCGGTGTGGCTGCGGACGCAGCTTCGGGCGGCGGGTCGCCGCTGGGTCGTGGTCTTCTCGGCCACCCCGCTTACCGAGACGCGCAACGGCGCCGCCGCCCTCGCGCTGCTCGACCGCGATCCCCGGGTGGTGGCCGCCGTGGCCGGGGACGTCCACCGCAACTCGATCGCCCCGCGGCCGACCGCAGCGGGCGGCTACTGGCTGATCACCACCTCCTCGCTGATCGACTACCCCCAGCAGGCGCGCATGTTCGAGCTGCGCGCGACCGCGGGCGGCGGCGTCGTCCTCGAGACGTGGATGCTCGATGCCGACCCGCGCTCGCGCCTGGCGAACATCTCCCGGCGCCTGGCGTATCTGGATTATCAGGGCGGTCGTCCGCAGGGGTTCGCCGGGCGGCCCGACGACCGCAACGCGCTGCTCTACAAGCCTCCGCCGGCGTGACCGCTGCCGCGCGGGACGCGCATCACGCGTCCCGCAGCGCGTCGACGATCGGCTCGCGGGTGGCGCCGCGCGCGACCCAGGCGGACGCGACCGCGGAGATCGCCGCGAGCCCGGCCCAGGTGACGGCGACGTCCAGGGCATCCGCGCCCAGCGACACGGAGACATACGAGGTGGCCAGCCCTGACACGGCGGGTCCGAGCAGGGTCCGCTCGAGAACCACCGCGACCGGCGCGGCCAGCGCCGCGGCGGGCACCGCCGCGCCCGCGAAGACGGCGGCGATCTCCCGCCTCCCGGCGCCGCAGGCGCGCAGTACCGCCACCGCCGAACGGCGCTCACGCGCGGTCAGCAGCATCATCTGGGTGACCACGTAGGCGCAGACGACGCCGTCCAGGCCGGCGATGGTGCGTAGAAGCGCGGCCAGCACGCCCAGAAACGAGGCGTCGTTCGCCGTCACCCCGCCGACGGCCTGTGCGGGGCTGCCTGTGCGCGCGAGCGCCGCGGCCACCGCCGACCGGCTCGCACCGGAGGCGAGCTGGATCACCGTGGTGCCGCCATGGAACTGGCACACCTGCACGGCGGGTTGAACGTACGCGACGCGCCCGTCGTTCTCGAGCGCATCGACCACGCCGGTGACGCGGAAACGGACCTCGTCGCCGTCACCGAACTGGACACCGAGAGGCGAGCCCGGGTGCAAGCCGAGGGCGGTCGCGAGACCCAGGCCCACCTCCACCTCACCCGGATGCACCGCGCGACGCCCGGATTGCAGGGCCGGCGCCTCGAACCGCAGCCGGTCGCCGCAGTATGTGATCAGCTGGAACGCCTGGCCCAGGTCATAGGCGTCCGCGGCATCGAAGGAGAACCGGCGCGCGGCGGCGGCGACTCCGGGCACCGCCTCGGCGCGGGCGACCGAACCCACCGAGCCGGGTGCCGTCAGCTCGTACCTCTTGCCGACCGCGCCGGGGTCGTGCTCCAGCGAGTCGAGCAGGCCGGCGAGCGCCAGCATCAGCAGCACGACGCCGCCCGAGGCGGCGAGCACCGCGGCCGTGGCAAGCACCCGCACCGGCCGCGCGACCGCCATCCGCATCCCGAGCCCAGCCCACCCGACGGGCAGGTGGCGGCCGCGCGGCGTCGGGCCGAGCTCGGCAGACCGCAGCATCGGCGCGATCTCACGCCGGGCCGCCCGCCACGTCGGCCACACCGACGCCGCCGCCACGACCACGGCCACCGCGAGCGCCGCGAGGCCGAGAGGAATGAGCAGGCCCGTACCCAGAGGAAACTGGTCGAGCGTGTCCAGCAGATGCGCGGTCGGCACCCTCGCGGCCGCCCAGCCCAGCGTTACGCCGAGCACGGCCCCCGGCACCGCGACCATCGCCTTCTCAATCGCGACGGCGCCGACGATCCAACGGCGCGATGCACCCAGGGCGCGCATCGTCGCCAGCACCTCCATCCGTCGCTGCGCGTCCACCCGCGCGGCCGCGGCCAGCATCACCGCGGCGCCCGCGAGCGCGATGACCGAGAACGCCACCAGGAGCGCGATCACGATGCCGGCAGCCTGATCGATGAATACCCGGACTCCCGACCGCGTGACGAAGACGAGCCCGCCGATCCCGAAGCTGGCCGCCCGCGCCTGCTCGAGGGTCACGTTCAGCAACGCGCGGTCGCGTACCCAGACGAGCGCCTCGTCGACCGGTCGCCGACCGGCAGGCGCCGCAAGCGCGCGTACCTCGCGGTAGGGCATCCAGACGCGAGCCTCGCTGGCGAGTGGGTAGGCGACATTGTCCGGGGCGACCGCCACGCCGACCACCCGCACGGCAACGACGCGCAGCGAACCGCCCATCCGGATCCGGATCGTCGATCCCGGCCCGATGTGCCAGGCCTCGGCCAGCCCGCGCTCGATCACGGCCTGCCCGAGCGCACCATTGAGATCGTGGCCGTCGACCACCGCATAGCCCCGCCGGCTGCCTCCCATCACCCCTTCCAGCTGGCCGCTCGAGATCTCAGGCCGACTCCCGGTCGAGAGGTGCACCCGCCGCTCTCGCAGCCGGAACGAGACGGCGGCGATGTTCGGAAGCGCGCGGATGCGGGCGCGCACCGCCGTCAGGTCGCGACTGTCGAACGTCGCGATCACGTCGGGCATGTCGGCGCGCACTGCGGCCCGGTCGAATCCGGTGCCGAGGGAATCGGCGACGGTGACGGCCGCGCCGATCATGGCGGCGACCGCCACGACCCCGGCAACGGTGAGGAGCGTCTGGCCGCGATGGGCGCGAAGGCTCAACCACGCCTGTGACGCGGCAACCCTCACACCTCGAGCCGCCCGTCGCGGAGCCGCAGCACGCGGTCGGCCAACCGCGCCGCCTCCTGCTCGTGGGTGACGAGAAGAACGGCGCGGCCGTCGTCGGCGAGGGAGCGCAGCAGCCCGAGCACCTCGTGGCCCGATTCCTCGTCGAGGTTGCCCGTCGGCTCGTCGGCGAGGATGAGGACGGGATCGTTGACGAGCGCCCGCGCGACTGCGAGCCGCTGCTGCTCGCCGCCGGAGAGGACACCCGGCAGCCGCGTGGCCGCCTCCGCGACGCCCAGGCGGTCGATCAGGCCGGCCGCACGCTCCCGGGCGAGGCCGCCGCCGCCCGCCAGTCGGGCGGGCAGCATCACGTTCTCGGCCCCTGTGAGCTCGGGCAGGAGATGGAAGAACTGGAACACGAACCCGATCCGCCGCCGGCGAAGCTCGGTCAGGACGCGCTCACCGGCATGGTCGAGCCGCACACCCGCCACCTCGATCTCGCCCGCGTCCGCGCGCGCCAGCCCGCCGAGCAGGTGGAGCAGGGTCGACTTGCCCGACCCGGACCGGCCGATCACGGCCACCATCTCTCCCGGCAGAAGCTCGAGGTCGACGCCGGTGAGGATGTCCCGCCGAGACGTCCCGGTGCCGAACGCCTTTGCCAACCCCCGGGTCGTGGCGACGGCTCCGGACATGCGGCAAGAATACGGCGGACGCGGCGCGTCACCGGGTCGAGTACGTCACACCGAGGGCGGCCACACGCGCCATGGCCGGACCAGGCCGATCACACTCCACGATCGCCACAGCGCAGGACGAGGGTCGACCCGAACGATGAGAGACTTGCTTGGACCCATCTCGCTCAGCTCCCCTCTCTCGGATCAGCATGATCCAAGAAATCGAGCCGGCGTCAAACCCGGGACGCTTCACCACTTACGGAACGTCTCCGGGTGCACCCCGATCCGCCTTGCCACCTGCGGAATCGAGTCCTGCCCCGACCGGTACGTCCGCACCGCCTCATCGCGGAACTCCGGCGACCACTGCGACGGTCGACCCATAACGCTGACCTCCTCTCGTCGACGGCCATACCGCCAACTATCAAGGTGTCAACCAAGCCGGGTCAAGATCAGCCGGCACGATCACTCGGCCCTGATCGCGATAGCGACCAATCATGTGCGGCTTGGCAAAACCACTAGCCAGGCGGTTATCCGCTCGTCCCCGCGGCACGGGGCGGCCGCGCGAGGGGCACTGCAGCCGTCGCGCACTGCGCCCCCGTTGCGCCCCCCACGTGTGAGAACTACGGGAGCGACCGCGCCCAGGCTGGCGGTCAGGAGCCGAAAGCCGCTCAACCATGCAGGTTTCGGCCAAGCGAGGAGTCGAACCACGAACCGGCGGGATCCGCCCTCCCGGTCTCCGAAACCGACAGGGTGGAAAGCGATCGGGGAGCCGATGTGCTCAGGCGAAACTCGCTCTTTTGCAGGCACTTCGCCAGCGGAGCGGCGCAGGAGTCGAACCTACCAACCGTTGGGTTACAACGGCCTGCCGGTTTTGAAGACGGGCCGGGTTTGGCTCAACGAAGCGGTTTAAGCGGGGTCTGCGCCCCCGAACGCGCCCCCGGCGGGTGAGTGAGGGCGCGGCGCCGATCGGGCATTCCATAGCTGAAACAATCGACCGAGCGAAGCAGTGCCGTGGTCATTACTGGGATCGGGATCTGCTCGAGCCGCCGGTGTTCCAGGAACTCCGCGGGCTCGCATCACACCCCGACCTTATCCGGCAGCTCGCACTCGCCGATCGCCACGCGACCGTCTTCAGCTCGCAACGCCTAACGGGCGAGATCCGCGAGGACATCGAACACCAGACCGCGCGGATCGATCAGGAAATCGGGAATCAGACGCAACGCTATGTCGAGCAGATCGATCATGGCCAGGATATCGACCGCACGGCACACGAGCAGATCCTCACAGCCCTCTCCGAGCAGCGAGCTCGACTCCGACGAGGCCTCGAGCGAGACGCCGCCATTCAGGCCGAGCCGACTGTGAACAAGGCGTCCACGAACGCGGATCGTCTAGCACGGTTCCAAGAGCTCATGGGCGACCTTCCACCCGACAACCCGCAAGACAAGATCCTCCGCGCCCGATTGTTTCAGCGCTGTGTCAGTAAGCTCGTGGTCGACGACAGCGACCACGACACGATCACCATCGAGATCTTGGGGCCAAGTGCTCCACGGACGAAGACCCGTGGCCGAGCGAGGCTCCCCTCGTCGAAGCCTGCGCGGATCTACTCGACCCACCACCCTCTCCAGCAATCACCTCTGAACCGAAGGCGCAGATCGAAACCGACTTGCTTGAGCTAGCAGGCAAGTCGGTATTGATCCCGCCACCGGAGATCGTGTTTGCCGCGTCTACAGCCTCCCTGCGAGAGTCGGAGCGTCCGTGGTCGGAGTCCGGCTGGAAGACCCAGCGGCGGGCAACGAACGCCGGCTGGACGACCACCTGGCAAGCCGCGGCCGTTGCGCGCAAGCCCGCCATCGATCCATATCCCGTGGCAAGGCTCCTTCGGCAGCATGTCCCAGCGGCGGTGCTGAGGGCGCTTGTAGTGACCGGGCCAGTTCACGCCAGAGACCCGTGGCGCCTTGGTCTTGTGCCAAACACACCACGGGCAATCCAGAACGCGCTTTCACGGCTCGCTACCGCCGGCGTGCTCACCTCCGAGCTGGTGCCGTGTGAACGGGGCGGCAAGAGGCGGGTCTACCACCTCGTAACTGACGGAAACTCACCGCCCACCGCCCTGAGCGAGTCATCTCGGTTGGGCGCTGGGGTCTCGTGGCGGGGTCACCATCGGTCGCCCCTTGAGAGACACCGACGGTACACGGATCGGCACTACGGGGACGGTATGGGCGCGCGCACACGCCCGCCTACAAGCAACAGCAGATGGCGGAGGGCTCGACATCAGAGCATCGGACGCTCGCATCTCCTGCGCACATCACCTCGACCTTACGCCGCGGCGCCTCGCGGGCGTGAATAGCCCGGCACCTTCCCCCCAATCCTACCTAGGATGCCGCCGGATCTGACGGCGCTCCACTAACGGCGGCGTCCAGTCGCCCGGTCGGCACACGAGCACTGCCAACACCCGACTACGACCCAGGGCACTTGATTCCATTCGGGACTGTATCGCTTCTCTCGCTTCATCAACGGACCGACGCGCCCGATCGACGTACGACTCGCCGGGTATCTGCCGAAGCGCCCAAGGTGCGCCGTCCGAAACCCAGCGTCCCTCGGTCTTCCAAGTGTAGAAGTCTGCTCCCCACACGATCCAACCATTGGCGCCGATGCAGCTCAGGCTCTCGAGAGCGTCGTCGAGGAGTAAGCCCTGCTCATTGACGCCCTCACCCACGAGATCAACCGATCGGTCGCGCAACGACTCTGGAAGCAAGGCGAGCCATGAATGTTGATTCGTTGTCATTCTCCCCCATCCATCGACATGTCCTCAGCCTCCGCCAGTGCGAAGGCTTGGGCCTCGACTTCTGCTTCACCCCCCTGGCCATCGTCCTCGGCGGAGGACGCCGGACCATCAGACTTCTCGAACTGCCGGTGGACAACCTCGTTGTTCTCGTCGATGATATAGCGATAGTCACCCTCCTGATCGTTTACAACACCTTGAAGTCGCACATTGAACCGGGCGATGCCGTCACCGGACGTCTCAAGCGAAACTATACCTTCACGCTCCGCGAACTCGTCAATCATGATCGGGAAGGAATGATAGATGTCGTCCTCGTTCTCCATCTGCGCGAGCACCTTCCCCGAGTACACCGCGGCCGCGAGAGGGTTCTCTCCGTTGTCGCCGGTTTGAGCGCCCGAACCTATGATGGCTGCCAAGTAGGGTGCCCCGTGACCCAAGGCGACCGCGAGGCGGCTTCCAGCACTCGACGCTCGCGCAGACGGGATCCCAGGCCGCGCGGCGGCCACTGAGGGTCCATCCGGCTTCATGGCGGGCGACGGGTGATTGGCCCAGTACGTCGCCTGCCGCGTGTACTGGCTTGCGACGGTGGTTTCGCCTTGGCTCGCGGCGTAGCCGGCGACCCATTCGTCGGTGACCTGCTGGGTCTCGCTACGAGTGCATTGGTTGCATGCGGGTCGTTCGCCGTTGGGGTCGGTGTAGACGAGTGGCGAGTGAGCCGCCCCGGGTTTCGCGGAGACGGTTTTGATTGGTTTCCTACTTTGATCGGGGGCTCGCTTGGGGACCCTATCGTCTCGTGTGCTGTCGTTCGTACTCGGCTGGCGGGATGCCGCCGAGTGAGGTGTGTAGGCGCTCGTTGTTGAACCAGGCGACGTACTCGACGACGGCGAGCTCCAGCTGTGAGCGGCGTTGCCAAACGCGGTCGCGGATCAGCTCGGTCTTGAAGCTGTCGACGAAGCTCTCGGCGGCCGCGTTGTCGAAGGCGTCGCCGACGGTGCCGATCGAGGCCAGCACGCCGTGGTCGTCGAGGGTCTGTGTGTAATCGGTCGACGTGTATTGGCTGCCGGCGTCGCTGTGATGGGTGAGCGCGACGTCTGCGCCGGGTGCTCGAAGGGTGAGCGCCATCCGCAGCGCATCGAGGACGAGGTCGGTGCGCATGTGCGATGCGAACTGCCAGCCGACGATCGCGCGGCTGTAGGCGTCGATCACGAACGCGAAGTAGACGACGCCTTCCCAGCAGCGCAGGTAGGTGAAGTCGGCGAACCAAAGCTGGTCGGGGCCAGACGCGGCGAAGTCGCGTTTGACCAGGTCGGCCGGCCGATGCGCATCCGCGTTTGGGTGGGTGGTCCGCCACGGCTTGCCGCGCCGTTTCGCGCCCTGGATGCCGTTTGCGCGCATCAGCCGCTCAATCCGGCCACGGCCGACCAGTTCACCGGCACGCACCAGCGCCTTCCACATCCGCCACGAGCCGTAGGCAAAGTAGTTGCGCCGGTGCAACTCGCAGATCAGCTCGACCAACCGGTCGTCGTCGACGCGGCGGGCCGACCGCTCGCCCGTGGCGCGTTGGTAGTAGGCAGACGCCGACACGCCCAGTGTCCGGCAGATCGGCTCGACCCCGAAGCGCGCGCGCTGCTCGTCGATAAACACGCTCACCTCGGACGGTGTGGATCGAGCTCGCCCGCGAAAAACACGGACGCCGCCTTCAGGATCTCATTCGCGCGACGCAACTCGAACACCTCACGACGCAACTCGCGGATCTCCTCGCGCTCCTCGCTGGTCGGCAGGTCCGAGCGGCGACCCTCGTTTGCCTCCACCTGCCGCACGTACTTGCGCAGCGTCTCCGACGGCAACCCCAGATCAGCAGCGACGTGCGCGATCGGACGTCCCGACTCAAACACCAGCCGCGTCGCACGCTCCAACAGCTCGACCGGGTACTTCCTCGCTCTCGGCATGACAGACCACTCCTTCCACCAGGCGGACCCTGGAATCGAAGTCTCCGTCAAACCCGGGATGGCTCAGAGTCTTGGGCGTAGAGGTATTGGTTCAGACTGGCAGGATCGGTTGGCGTGCCGAACTGGGTGTCCTGGGTGGTGAACCGGCCCTGTGTCGGATCATAGAGCCGCGCACCCATGTCGACGAGACCAGTCGTCGGGTCGGTTGGCTGGGATTGGTATCCGAGCAGGCTCGCCTGGGCGTCGGCACCAGCGCTGCCCGAGTCTGTCCCGTCCTGAGCGCCGAACGGGTCATAGGAGAGCGTTCCCGTCGGGGTTGCCCCGACGTTTGCGAGCATCGCCAAGTCGCCGTGGGGGTCGGTGTAGTCGATCCGCGTCGTCCCGCTCTGCTGCTGCGCGAGCAGGCCACCGACTCCCTGGGCGTAGTAGACCGTCGCCTGCGACCCGACTTGGGTCGCAAACGGCGTCTGGGTGCTGCCCGTGTAGTTGAAGGTGGTCGTGTTCGCGCCGCTGATCGCGCTCGTGAGCGTGCGGCTGAGAGCGTCGTAGCCATAGTTGACTGTCTGGCTTCCGACGGTCGCCTGGCTCTGGCGGCCCCACGGATCGTACGAGTAGCTTCGGGTGCTGCCGACCGCGGTCAGCTGGTTTTCCGGGTTCCAGGTGTAGGTGGTCGACCCAACGCTGGTGAGTCGGCCGGCGTTGTCGTATGACCAGGTGACCGGCGATCCGGCGCCGATCGTGACGGTCTGGCGGTTGTTCGCGCCGTCGTAGGTGTAGGTCGTAGTCGGGTTCGATCCGAACTGGGACGTCTTCAGCTCGTTCCTGGTCGTGTAGGTGTAGGTCCAGGTGCCCGTGCCAGGGTTGGCCTGGCCGCCCACGCTTGGGTAGGCCTGGGCCAGGCTCGTGACGCGCGAGTCCTTGTCGTAGCCGACGGTGAAGGACAGCACGGCCGACCCTCCGCCGGTCGGGGCGGTCGTCTGGGTGCCCAGGCGTCCATCGGCGTCATATCCATAGGTCGTCGTCAGGCCGTTGGGATCGGTTCGCCCGGTGACCTGGCCGCCAGGATTGTAGGCGTACGTGGTGGCGACGCCGCTGAACGGGTCGGTGACGGAGCTGACGACACCCGAGGTTGGGTCATAGCCGTACCTGGTCGTGTTCGTCGTTCCCTCAAGCGCGTCGGTCGTCGACGTGAGCTGCCCGTTCTGCGAGTTATACGCGTACGTGGTCTGGCTGCCGGTGGACTCCGTGACCTGGGAGACGCGGCCGGGGTTCTGCGGATCGTAGGTGATCGTCGTCTCCGGCCCACTCGTCCCCTCCGTGGCAGTGGTGACGCCGCTCAATGGGTTGTAGGTGAATGTCTCCGAGTTGCTCTGGGCGCCGGCTGAGCAGGTCGACCCGTTCGGGACGGTGTAGCGGCTGGTCTGGTTGCCGTAGTCGTCGTAGGTGTAGCAGAGGTTCGCGCCCGTGGGGGGAGTCGTCTCGGTCAGATCGCCGTCTGCGTCGTAGCTTTTGTCGGTTTCGTAGGTCGTGCCCGACTGCGGGTATTCGTAGGTTGCCGCGACTTGGCCGAGCTGGTTGTATCGCCAGTCGCGCACGCGTCCGTCGGGATCGGTGACCTCGATCTGCTGCCCTGCTCCGTCGTAGGTGAACTGCCAGGAGACGGTCGCGTTCGGCTGGGTGGTCGTCGCGATATGACCGTCGCCATCGTAGGTGTACGCGGTGACCGCCTGGGACGGGTTGGTGACCGACGTCAGGTTGCCGGCCGCGTCGTAGGTGTTGGTGGTGGTTTCCAGCGCTCCGCTGGTGCCGGAAGGCTCGGTCTGGGTGACCGTGTCGCCCCATCCGTCGTAGGTCGCCGATCGGGTGATGCCGTTCGGGTCGGTGGTCGAAAGGACGTAGCCCGCGGTGGAGTACGACCTTGTGGTCGGGTTGAGCGGATGGGCGCTCTGCGTGCCCACCTGGCTGTCGACGGCGTTCCCGTCCAGATCATCGGTGGTCGTCGTCTGGACGCCGTTCGGAGCGGTCACCGACGTGGTCAGGAAGCCGTGGTCGCCGCTCAGCAGGGTGGAAGGCTGGTCGTACGCGTACTGCGTCGCGAACGGCACTCCGGGGATCAGCTGGCTCGTGACCCGATTCTGCGCGTCGTAGCCCGTGTCCCATTCATAGTTCGTGCCGCCGCCGTACTCCTTGATCACGGCCGTCTGGTCCCCGTCGGCGTCGTAGTGGTAGGACAACTGCTCCTGCTGACTCGCGGGATCCTGGTAGTTCAGCGTCTCGGTCGCAACCTGGCCGGACGGCGTGTAGGTGTAGAAAGCCACGTGGCCGAGCGGGTCGGTCGTCGTCTTCACTTGGCCTGTGGCGTAGTACTGCGTCGTCGTGGCTGGCGCCCCGGTCTGCTGGACGCTGGTGGGCTGGCCGTCGCCGTTGTAGACGGTCGTCGTCGTCTGATCCTGGTGGGTCTGCTGTGTGCCCGACACCGCCGGCGCCAGCTTGGTCGTCTGGGTGAGGTCGCCCTCGGCGTCGCACTGGTAGGTGCTGACCTCGCCGGCACCGTCCGTGATCTGCGACGCGCACGGATGATCCGCGCTGTACTGAGTCGCGACAGTGGTCGCGGCGGCGGTGCCAGCCGCGTGGGTGTCTGCGGTCACGCGACCGTAGGAGTCGTACGAGAAGTTCTCCTGCCGGGAGCTCGTGCCGTCGCTGGTGAGGATCGAGGTGGGTTGGCCCCGCACCTCGTCGGCGGCGGAGTAGGTGTAGGTCGTGGTCAGTCCCGCCGGGTTCGAGCTCGACGTGAGCAGATGCAGACCTGGATCGAGGGGTGCCGGCGCCATCGAGCTGAAGCTCCCGCCCGCGCCGTTGTCCCACTTGACGTCGATGACCCCGTTTGAGCCGGAGAAGTGGCGATATTCGACGTCGAAGTACACGACCGTGCCAGCGGGGAGCTCGATTGAGCCGTCGGTGTTCGATCCGCAGTTGTAGGTGCTGTTGCTGTAGTTTGTGTTCCAGCAATCCTCGATCACCTTGTGGTTGACGACGAGGCGCACCCCTCCTTGTGCGTATACGCGGAAGTGGTAGTACTTCTCGGTGGACTGGGTCGCGTGCAGACGGCCGCTGTAGCGAACAGCCCAGCCGCCCGGCGAGGTGATCCCTTCGGGCTGTCCCGATCCCCAGTTCTCACTTACTGGAGTGCTCGCATTTGAGATGTGCCGGTTTAGCGGCATGCCTTCGAAGCTCGTCGAGTTGTAGTCCTCCTGGAGGACGCCTGTGAGGCCCTCGTCGTAGTTGTACGTCCAGGTCGGGCGGCTGCCGGTGCCGTTCGGATTGGGCTTCGGCCCCTGCTCCTCGACGAGCTTGTGGGGCGACAGGCTGTCATACGTATAGTCGGTCTCGAGCGGGTCGGTCGGATCTGCAGCCGTGCATCCGAGCGCAATCGCGTTGGCGGCAGGGCTCCGCTTGCAGAGCAGGTTCCCGTTGGTGTCCCAGACCATCGTCGTCTGCGGCGTGGTCATCGTCCCGCCGATCGACTCTTGGGGCTGCTGGATGTCGATCGGAAAGCCCTCGGTGTCCATCTCCACCTTGGTGATGTTTCCCTTGGGATCGGTGATCGTGGCAAGCGACGCCACGTTGCCGGTGTAGGGGCCTGAGTAGGAGAACTGGGTTGGCGGGATCGCGGGCGTGGTACCGTCTGACTTGTTGTAGGTGCCAGGGTCGGTCACCGATGAGACCTGCATCATCGGCGCGGTCATCGGCGACGGGAGGTTCGGATTCACGTAGCCGATCTGCCAGGTGTCCGAGGCTCCGCCCCCGTCCTCGACGCTGGTCAGATATGTCTGCCCGTCGCTCTGGGCGGTGTAGCCGAATTGCACCACACGCGACTCTGGGTCGGTAACCGACTGGATCCGGCCGCTCGAGTCGGCGGAGACGGTCCAACTCCGCGACTCGCCCAGCCCGCTCTCGGTGATCGTGTGAAGGTTGTGGTTCGCATCGTAGCCGAAAGTGACGCTCAAGCCGAGAGGCTGGTCGACCTCGATCAGTCGAAGCGGGGACCCGCTAAAGGTGTAGCTGAAGCCCGGTTGGCCGTCATCCGTCGTCTCGGGATTCGCGTCGATCAGGTGGCCGTTGGAGTCGAAGTCAAACCGTCCCCCGCTAGTCGTCTCGTACGTGTACGTGGTCGTCGTGCCATCGGTATCCTCCGTGATCGTGCCGACGTTGGCGCCGCTTCCCGACCAGACATGAAGCGTGTTCCCCGTCCATGCCTTTGAGAACGCCTGGCGTGAGCCGTCGCGGTTGCGAATCTCGAGCGCGTTGGGAAAGTCAATCGACGCCAGTCCCACGGGGAGTTGGGATGGGTCTGTCCCCGGCCCGGCGCTCAACGTCCATCCCTGCCCGAGACCGCCGGGTGAGCCGGTCGAATCGAGTGAGTTGTAGGTGAGACCGAGATCGAGCGGCCCGACGGGGGTCGTAATCGTGTCGATCGGATAGTCGAGGAAGAGGTTGCCGGTCGACTCGTTCACCTTCAAGCTCATCCCGTTGCCGAGGCCGTCCGACCACATCGGCCAGCGCGAGTCATCGCCGAAGTGCGGCAGGACGACCGTGAACGACCGCGTGCTTGACGTCGTCGTGATCTCGTTCCCGCTGGGATCCTTCCAACCATCCCACGCCACCACGCGCCAGATGTAGGACTGTCCATCGAGCAAAGTGCCGGCGGGGACGGTTGAGCTGTCGCCGTTCTCGAGCCACCCGGAGTCGTATACCGGGTTCGAGAAGCCGGTGTCGGACGACTTGGCGATCTGGTACTTGATGACGACGGTGTCACTGCCATTCGGATCACCCACATTCCCCGAGACACTCAGGGTCGGCGAGCCATAGGTCAGCACGTCGTTGGTTGCGGGTGCGCTCAGCGACGGCGTGTTCGGCGGATCGTCGTACTGCAGCGTCAAGGTCGGACGGACATAGTTCCCGTTCGCGTCCTTGATCGTCGTCTCCGACGAGGCGAAGTCGATCTCGTTGTTGGACGTCTGCGCGGTCGCGCCGAAGTAGGCGCCGTCGTTCACCCCGTCGTCGAAGATCTGCTGGAACATCGTGGTGGCGTTCCAACTGAACCACGATCCCGTCGTGCCGGAGTCCGTGTCGTAGATCGTGCCGGCCGTCGAGGGCTGGGTGTTCCACGTCATCCCTTCACCCCAACCGCCGGTCACCTTCTTCAGGTTCACAACCGTCGATGACTTCGCGACAGCCGTCGCGTACATCTGGATCGTGGCGCCAAGGATGATCCGACCCGACTGGAAGTAGGAGCCCACCGGAAAGAGCGCGTAGGCGTGCTGCGCGGTGCCGCCGGTGACGTTCTTGACGTCGAGCGTCGTCGATGAGCCGTACGACGTGTTCGGGAACCCGTCGTCCACGTACGTGTCAATCGAGGAGGTCGGCGAGATCGTCGGATCGATCCGCACCGGGAACGTCGCCTGCGACAACCACGTCGGATCCACCACGATCGCGATGGCGTAGGAGCTCGGCCCGGTGCTCGTGAGCTGGTAGGAGACGTGACCTTCGTCAGAGTCGCCGGTGGAAGGGTTGATCGCCGCGTCCGTCGCCATCGGTGCCGGAATCGCTCCGATCTCCTTGCCGCTCGCGCCGAGGATTCCGATGCTCCCGTCTGACTCGCTCGCGAGGGTAATCCCGCCACCAACCGTCGCATCCAGAGTGACCGTCGACGGAGCCGACGCGCTTTCGAGCGTGATCACGTCGCGGTAGCCGGCGGTGGTCGATGTGAATGCGACGTCGACTCCCGAAAGCGCGCCTCGGTACACGGCACCCAACGCCGTGGCCGCGGGTGAGACCGGCGTCGATGACATCCCGTCCACAGACACCCCAAGCGAGAAGGCCCCGTCTCCGAAGGTCACTGGGGAGGTCGTGCTCCAACTCGCCGGGAAGTGCAGCTGGAACGGGCCCGCGCTGTTCTTGTACCCACCGCTCCCATCTGATGTGAGCTCCGGCTGGATCGGCACCCAGGCGCCCGACGAGTCCTGATAGTTGACCGGAGCCGAGTAGAGCTGGACTACATGCGCCGCACCGTGCTCGGCATAAACGTTGGACGACGCCGTGTCCATCGAAGGAACAGGCGTCAGGCCGCTCACTGCGGCATCAGGGGTCGAGGTTGGCGCCGTCGCCGTGATCGGGGCCACCGAAAGAGACGACGGCTGGGCCGCCGCCGGGACCATCTGCTGATCGGATGTAGGCAGTGGCAGGCTAGCGGCGACGGGGGACGTCGACGCCGTTGACTGAGACGCGTCCGCTAGGCCGCTCGCACCGACGGCAAACAACACGAGTGAGACCGCGACGGCAAACCGCACACGCAGCCATACGCCGCGCCGCGTGCCACTCGTCGGGTCCAGCACTTCTCCACGACACGACCCCGGAACGCCCACTGAGACCCGCCTCCCGCCATTGGTGAACCAGTACCTGTAAGCCACGATGGCTCAAGTGCCAACCGACCCACGCGATTGGCTCACCAAAGATTCGACGCGGACGATCCCAACGCCCATCCCCCTAACGAGTTAACTTGACAGAAGACACTCTTGAAGAGCAAGATTCATGCCTACCGCCACTTCTCGAGCTCTCAACGCAGCGCCGCCATGACAGTGACCTCGCGCCGACGAGTGCCAAGCTTGGTGTGGTCGACCCGCTCGTCCCCGAACATGTCCGAGTGGACTGCGAGCGTCGTGCCCTTGTCGTCCGACCAAGCGGCAGCTCAAACCTCCATGCGCGAGCGCAAAATTGCCGTAGCCGATGATGGGTGTGCCCTTTGGTTCGGTCCACTGGGTGTGTGGATGCCGCCGGGTCTTGGTGCGCTGTCGCCCGGTCGCCCGAATGTCGATCTGCGCTGCCAATCGGCTCACGAGCAGCCCAGTTTCGCGGCCGCCCACGACCGAGATTCTGCGCCCCCATTGCGCCCCCCACGTTCTGAACTGTCCCCTCACGCACGCCGCTGACAGGCGACCACGACCTCCCGCGTGCGATCACGCGGTGCTGAGAACCGCTCAACCATGCGCAGATCCGGGACGGCGACGACAGCACCAGACCAACAGGGCTCGGCCGGCGGCAAGCGCCCCTACCGGTTTCAAGACCGGCAGGGTGGGAAGCTCGACGCAGAGCGCGGGCCGCTGCCCGAACAAGCCCATTTGCAGGGCTTTATTGACGGAGCGGCGCAGGAGTCGAACCTACCAACCGTGGGGCTACCACGGCCTGCCGGTTTTGAAGACCGGACGTGTTTGGCTCTGCGAACGGGTTTGAGCGGGGTCTGCGGCCCCGACGGCGCCCTCCACGATGGCTTCGAGACCGCCCGCAGGAGGACAGACCCGGTGAGAAGGACGCGCCCGTGGGTCGGGCTCGAACCCTCCCTAAGGATCCGTCTTAGTAAGGCTTATGTGGTATCCCTTACCAAGGATGATAGGATCTCTGGAATGCGCGGCCAACTGAAACGGCGTCGCTGGCGCCCCGATCCGGACGTGTACGCCCCTGCCAGGTACCGGAATCCATGCGATTACGACGTGTTCATCCCCGACCCAATCACTGCTCTGGATGTCGAGTTGTCCGGGGATCTGGCCGGGGTGGTCTCCGATGCGGAGGGTGCGATCGCGGGGTTGAACGCCGAAGCGCGTCCGGCGCTGCTGCCGTTGGCGCGCCTGCTCTTGCGGACCGAGGCGATCGCGTCGTCCAGGGTCGAAGGGATGCAGATGGACGTGCGGGCACTCGCGAGGGCCGAGGCCAGGTACGACATGGGAGCAACGGTGGGAGCCGAGGCGACCGAGATCCTGGCCAATATCGACGCGATGCAGCTCGCCGTCGAAGACGCCGCGACCATCGAGCATCTCGCACCGCACCACTTCGAGCAGATTCACGCGGTACTGCTGAAGAGCGCACCACGGTCTGCAGCTGCCGGCGCAATCCGCGACGAGCAGAACTGGATCGGCGGGAACGACTACAGCCCTTGCGGCGCGGACTTCGTGCCGCCACCGCCCGAAGAGCTCGACCGGCTCCTCACCGATCTCTGCACATTCTGCGGCGAAGAGGCGCTGCCCCCGCTCGTCCAGGCCGCGGTCGCGCATGCCCAGTTCGAGACCATCCACCCGTTCAACGATGGCAACGGCCGAACGGGCAGGGCGCTTGTGCAGGTGCTCCTCCGGCGGCGTGGCCTGGCGCCGGACTACATCCCCCCGATCAGCGTTGCACTGGCTGCCGAAAGAGCGCGGTACATCAACGGCCTGGAGAGCTACCGGACGGGCAACGTCGACGAGTGGATCGAACAGTTCGCCGTGGCCAGCGCCCGGGCGGCGCAGCTCGCACGCCGCTACCTCGACCATGTCCGCGGACTCCAGGAGGGCTGGCGCGAACGCCTGCGCGCGACCCCGTCGTCACCACGAGCTGACGCCGTAGCCTGGAGGCTGATCGACGTGCTCCCCGCCCATCCGATCATCACCGTCCCGGTCGGCGTTATGGCCACCGGCCGATCGAAGCCCCAGGTCAACAGCGGTATCGACCAGCTCGCGGTAGCCGGCGTCCTCACCCCACTCTCGGAGTCCCAGCGCAACCGCTCGTGGGAAGCCGTTGGACTGCTCGACCTGCTCGCGGCACTCGAAGAGGGTCGGTAGGCGTGATCGTTCGCTGCACCAAGAAGATGCTCAACCTGCTGGGCGGCGGGTCGGGCTCGGTCGGGGAGTTTCCGGCAACGGATGATGACTGGTACCTGGATCTGATCTGGTTCGACCGGCGCAAGTGCCTCCTGCTCGTTCACGCCGGCACGCTTTTCTCGGTCTTTCGGGCGGACATCCGGAGCGCTCGGTTGCGCCCGCCCGGCCCCTACCTGGTGTCCGCCGTCCAGGCCGAGTTGGCCACGGAGCGCCTACCGCCGGAGATTTTCGGCCCGCTCCAACCGGACCACGTGCGTATCGCAAGAACCGCCAGCCGCAGCATGCTGGGCTTCATGAATCAGATGACCGTCGAGCTCCGCTACCAGGTCATGCGTAGCGACGACGTCCGGAACTGCGACATCGACGCTCTCAACTGCCAACTCCGCCGCACCCTTCGAAACCGCGGTGGATACATGCGCCCGATCGACGTGGTCACCAAGCATTGCGCCCCCATTGCGCCCTCGACGCAACCGGCAGTCGCCCCGGAGGTGACTCCTCACCCAGCTTGGGTGCCGTCGCGCAAGAGCGGGGCAGCGCGACAAGCGCCCAACCGTGGGCCGTACGACCATTCCTGAACTCCGCGACCGCGCGTCGGTTGCGACCCGAGCGGACGCGCCTACCGGTTACCCAGACCGGCAGGCCGACGTCGTCACCGCAGGCAACGGACACCGCTCCAACTCTAGTATTTGCAGGTATTTCGTGAGCGGAGCGGCGCAGGAGTCGAACCTACCAACGCATGGGCTACATGCGCCTGCCGGTTTTGAAGACAGAACGGGTTTCGCTCAACGAAGCCGTCTGAGCGGGGTCTGCGCCCCCGATCGCGCCCTCCCCGAAGGAACGCACCGCGGCCCGACCCCCAGGTCATCCCACATCTCGCACCGCAACCGGCCGCTCTACGGGGCCGGACACTGACTCAGCCTCCATGAATCGCTGATGCCGCTTAGACCTCCAACTCAGCGATGAAAGGACTGGGACGGACGGCGTAGACCCGCCCACTGCGACTGATTCGGCAATCGGTGTAGACAAGATGAACCTCGTCTCGGGCACGCGTGATAGTCACATAGAATTTCCGCCGCCCCTCCGCCACATCGTCGTCGCTTGGCGAAAATCCCGGCAGCCCACCTTCGTCGGCTCCGACCATCACCACGACATCGAACTCAAGCCCCTTGGCTCCGTGAATCGTTGCGACCATCACCCGTCCACGGGCCCGGGCTCGATCTCCGAGCTCGCCGAGCGTCATGCTTGCCGCGGCGCCGGTGACTGAGAGTGCGTGCCGCATTTTCGCCAGCTCTCGGGCATCCTCGCTCGAACCGGCGTCGTCCAGGTAGGCAGCAAGCGCAGCCGCCGTGATCTGCTCAACGAAGTCTCGGGCAGGCGCGGCTGCATCACCATCCAGGATGGCTCGGGTCACCGACTTGAGCACAAGGTGATCCCGAGCCCCACGCACCTGCGCTGCGAATGTATCCAGCAGTTCGGGTAGCTCGACGCCAGCGTCTCCCCGCCGGCATGCCCACGCAGCCATCGCCTCGAGCGACAGGGTGAGAGGCGTGGTTCTCCAGTGCTCGTCCGTCCTTGCAAAGACCGGCACGGACGCGCGCCTAAGTACGTCCGCGCATCGATCGCGGTCCTGCCCCCAAGGTGCAAGAACTGCGACCTGCTCGTGAGGAATCCCCTGAGCGACGGCCTCACGGACGAGCTCGAGCGCCATCTCGCTCTGGCCAGCCTCACCTCCGGTGACTGGATGGATGACGACCGATCCTCCAGGTCGATCGCCCGTTATGGTCCGAGTCTCGCCGAGAGCTCGCAGAGAGACGTCGATGATGCCCTGCCCGCAGCGGTAGTTACGCTCGAGCGAGACCGCTCGCACCTGCGGCTCTTCAGAGAGATCGCGGAGCAGTTGGGGATGGGCGCCGGAGAAGGCATAGATGGCCTGGTCGGGGTCACCGACCGCAAACAGTACGGAGTCGGCATCGCTGCGAAGCGTGATGCCTCGGACGATTCGGTCAAGCCCGGGAGCGAGATCTTGGTATTCGTCTACGTACACTCGGGGGAAGGTTGCGGCGAGCACGCGGCCGACCCAGTGGTAGCCCTCGATCAACTCGACGGCGTGACGAACCAAGTCTTGGAAGTCATAGATGCGTCTCGCTGCCAACTCTGATTGAAGTCGTTGGGACATCTCAGCGATGCGCTCACCCCCGAGCAGCCGGTTTCCCGAGAAATCGAGGCGCTGTCGTGCCTTGGCGGTTGTGGCCTCGACCTCAGGACGCTCGTACGGTGCGAAGCCGAGAGCGTTGAACGCTGCATCGAACGCCTCCTCGATCTCATGATCCGAACCCAAGCGGCTTCCCGCGAGCTCGTGCTGGCCTGCGGGCGCAGCGAACGGGGCGACTATACGGCTTAGCGCGAACGCGTGGACAGTCCCAACAAAGAGATTCGGCCGGCGTCCGACGCCCAGAGCTCTGAGGCGGCGCCGCAGTTCTAGCGCCGCTTCGTTTGTCATGGTGATACAGGCGACTCCACGCGGCGCCGACACAATCTCATGCACGACAGCGTGCGCCAGTTTCGTCGTCAGCAACTTCGTCTTTCCGCTGCCGGGCGGGGCGAGAACGGCACAGTGACCCTGGGTCTCAAATGCCTCCCACTGACGTTCGTTCGTCTGAAGCTCCGCAATGGCTTCGGCGAGCGCACTCACGATAGGAGGTGTTCTACTGCCCGCTCGATATAGCCGGGCGAATCAAGCGGAGACCCCGGTCCCGCAAGGCGCTGAGCGAACCGTCCCTTCCCAGCGCGTGCGATCAACGCCAGGAACTGGTCTCCAGTCGCTGAGCCGCCATCGCGAAGCGACTCGATCTCCTCACGCATCGGATCCGTCCATCCTAGGGTCAAGATCGCCTCGAACATCAGCCTCTGGTTCGCCCCGCTTGTCGAGAACAGATCTGACTCGAAGGTCGTCTCGCCAAGGAAAAACCCGAGCTGCTCCGCGTCTTCAGCGGACGCTCCCACCGCCTCGGTAAGGCGGGCCACTCGGGCGTCCACCGTCCGACCCTGCCCGGCCGCCGGGTCACCGTCGGTAATGACTGAGTGAGGAGTGCCGATGGCGCGTAGGAACTGAACGTAGGACAGGAAGTGCGTCCCGTATATCGGACAGACGGTCACGCCATGTTCATCAAAGTCGTACGCCGGCGCCGCGAGTCGTGGGAGCAGGATCTGTTCCGCGAACCCTTCGACCAACAGCACGCGCCGAGCGAACACAAGTTCCGACCGCGTAGCGTCCAGGTAGCGACCGAGGTCGTCCCACGTCTCCTCGGAGAGGTCCGCGGTGCTCGCTGCGAAAGCGGCGGTGGCGCGATTCTGGTCGCGGAGAACGACCAGCCGCCGGGGCGGGGTAACCGACACGATGTGCGGACTGTGCGTGCTGACGACCGTGCTTCTCTTCTCATCATCATCCGCCAGCAATCCAGCGAACACACGCCGCTGGAGATGAGGATGAAGGTGGGCTTCTGGCTCTTCGATCGAAATCAGTGCGTGCTCGATCTCACCCTTCGCGAGCAGCCGTGCAAGCTCGAGCTGGAGGAGTGCGATGTAGAGCACATTGAGCGACCCGAGGCTGGCCGTCGAAAGGCTTCGCTGAGCGGTCCCATCAAGAAAGAGTCGCAGTGACCGCAACGTTCGTACCGGCTCGGCGGGCGCAAGATCGAGAGTCGGCTCTAGGCGATGGAGTTCGCCAACGAGCGACGCGGTCTGTCGTTCGATCGCGTCCGTAGCGTCGCTGACGCTGGCGAGGGATCGAACAGCTTCGTTTGCCTGTTCGAGGGCTGCCCTGACTTCCTGAAGATCGGCATCGCTCGTACGACGTGAAACCTCTTCGAGCAGTGGACGGAGCGGTGAACGACGCCATGAGGCGATGTCTCCCTCGGCGTCTCGCAAAGCCGGCATATGGACATGGTGGAGATACCGGCGCAGATCGCCACCGACTGTCCGCTCGGCGTCTTCGCCTCCGAAGATGATCCACTCATACGCGGGGGCGTCACCGTCCTGTTGGCCGTCGCGTGGCGCGAACCTATAGGTCAACCTGGCCCGCATCGGGTCCCCGGAGATGAGAGCAGTCGCCAGCGCGGCGACCAGGCCTTCGTCGTCGTCGAAGCCCTCGACTTCGATGCTGACCTCAATCTTGTCGCCGCAGTCATCGGATCGGGGCCCAAGGACTCCGAGAAGTCCTCGGTGGATAGCGTGCGTTGCGTGCTCGACAGGGACGGGTCGAGCACAAGCCGCAGAGCATGGAGAAGATTGCTCTTTCCGCTCCGGTTCTCGCCGACGATGACGGCGCCACCCGACAGCGGGATGTCCACCGTCTCCAAGTTGCGGAAGTTGGTGACCGTCAGGCGGCTGAGTTTCACGGATCCAAGACTAACCGTCGCGGCGGGCGCCGTCCGACGCCCGCCGCGCCCCGCCGATCGCCATGCGCTCGAGGTAGGCGTCTATCAGCTCCGCCGCCTCTTCCTCGTTCCCGGGGAACAGGTGCCCGTAGAGATCGAGCGTGATCGTGATCGAGGAGTGCCCCATGTAGGTGGAGAGCGCCTTCACGTTGACTCCCGCGGCGATCAGGACGCTCGCCGCGGCGTGCCGCGCGTCGTGCAGCCCGATCGGGTTCAGCTTCGCCGCCACCCACGCTTTGCGAGCGCGCTCGGCGGTGCTCGGTGGGTCGAACGGTCGCGTCGCCCGACCCGAACACGTACCGGGACGACCCGTTCCGGAGGCGATGCTCCTTCAGGTAGCCGCGGAGCACCTTCGCCATCGGCACCGTGCGGGTGCCAGCAGCGCTCTTGGGAGCGATGATGGTGCCCGGATGTCCATCGCCTGACGGACGTGGATCACGCCAGCTTGCAGATCGACGTCCTCCCAGCGCAGCGCACGCAGCTCGCCTCGCCGGAGACCCGCATAGAGCGCTGTGGCCCACAGTGCGCGGTCACGCTCGGCAGCGCCGCGAGCAGAGCAGCAGCCTCCGCGGGCGGAGGGATGCGTTCGCGTCGGCCGCGCACCGCTGGCAGTTCGAGGTTGGCGCACGGGCTCAGTTTGACCTCGCCCGCTCGGACCGCCCGGCGAAAGATGACCCGCAACGGGATGATGGCGTTTCGGATAGTCGAGGGCTCTTCCCGCTCCGCGTGGAGCTGGTCGGCGATCTCCTGGACGTGCTTGTGCTTGACGTCCGACAGCCGCATCGGCACCGATCGCGGGCAGCACGTGGAGACGCAGCGACTCGTCGTAGGATCGGATCGCGGAGGGCTTGTACGGATCACCGCTTCGCGTTCGCACCGTTCCCTTCCCGCATGCCGTCGATCATCTCGGTCGCCGCCTCTCGCACCCTCCGCGAGCGACCGCCGGCGAACTGGCCGTGGTTCAGCTTTGTCAGAGCGTCTGCCCTCCATGCCTTGGCGGCCGCCTGCGACTCAAATGTGCGCCTGATCTTCCCGGCTCGGCCGCTGCCCACGGACGCCTCCCACGCGGGCCGACAGTTACACGCTCCGCCGGACAGCGAGGCGCAAGTCGACCGATGGCGGGGGCGAATCCCTGTGAGTTGGCGACGCGGACTCACAGCGTCCGAGCGGCGTTCCGCTCGGTCCAGGTCTCCAGCTCTCGAACCGGGATCAGCCGCTTCCGGCCGACCCTGACCACGCGAAGCTCGGGCAGGATCTGCTCGTAGAACATGGACCGGCCGACGCCGATCGAGTTCGCGGCCTCGTCGGGCGTCAGCGCGATCCGCGGCACGACCCGCCCGGCAGCCGCGCTCATCCTTCGCGCCTCAGAGCGTGCATCCCGTGTCCAAGTCGGTGGTTGCCAGAAGCGCGCACGGAAGGCGCGCTCGACCGCTGGGGCGGAGTAGCCGCACCGCTCCGAAACGAGCCGAAGGGCGTCCTCCTGCTCCAGCGCAAGCCGCGGCGGGAGCCTCCCGAGCCACGAACCAGCCCGCTCAAGCGCGCGGCGACGAGCGTCCTGATCCGAGTCGGCTGTGACCCCGTCGAGAAGCTCGGTCGCCCGCCAGGCGATGCCGCACTCCCGTGTCTCGAGCCCCGCCGCCCACGCCGTTCTGCCCCCCGTGCGGACCAGCTCATCCGGATCCTTCGCCGGCGCGAGGCGCTCGGGATCCACCACCAAGACTGTCGGGCTGCACCCGGCGCGGGCTGAGTTCTCAACCGCCCGTGCCGTCGCCGCGCGCCCGGCCCATCGCGGTCGAGACACAGCGTCACATGCTCGACCCCCCACCGGGCGAGCTGCTCGAAGGTCTTCGGGCCTGACGCCAGCCCGCCAAGCGCGGCGCAGTTTTCGATGCCGTGTGCGCGGAGCTGGTGAACATCGAACACGCCCTCGACCAGGACAGGTCGCGCCGCAGCTCCGACGAGCCGCAGAGCACCTCGGCCAGCCCGTACGGCGGGAGGTTGGCGCGGCTGGCCCCGCGGAGATACAGATACCGCGAGCCCGCCGCAACGTCTCGCATCGATCGAGCGTGCCCAGATGGTTCCGGGCCTCGCCACAACGCATGTCCCACGGCCCGCACAGCCGCCCGGCCACCGCGAATCCGCACAAACGCCGGATGCCTCGACCTCTTCGGCTCGGTAACCAGCTCTGTAGCAGTGCCTGTCGCGCGTCTGATCCCGGCCGGGCACCAGCCCCAGGCGCGAGCGCTCGATGACTCCGCTGACGGCAGGCCCGCTGCTGCAGGTAGTCCCGCGCTCGCCTCCGCCGGCCGCCCACCAGCTCCAGGTGACAGATCTCCACGAAGCGCTCCAGCAGCTCTGCGCGTCGATCGGGCCGCTCTTGCCTTCGATCGGAGCGGAGTCGACGCCGGCTCGCGCGCCAGCTCCCGAACGGCCCGGACGAAGTCTGTCGCCGCGAGGAGTCGCCCCACCGCTGAGGTACGCCGTCCACAGAGTCGGCATCGCCGCCGTGGATGAGGAAGCCGCGCGGCGCCGGGCCCGTGCGCGACGACTCTGTCGGCCCGGACGCCGAACCGGCATGCGTGTGCTCCTCGTTGGTTGCGACCCAGCCGCGGGCGTCTCGACGCCAGCCGAACTCCGGGAATGCCTCGTCGAGCCGCTCGGCGAGCGCCGGCAGTACCGAGTCGGTGTAGAAGTCCACGGCCGAGGCAGGTCCCTGCCCGTCCCTCGGAGGCTCGATGCTCGCGTCTGTCGAGTGCTCACGCAACCCGCTCTGCTGAGAGATCACGACCCTCTTAGATCACGCGTAGCTTATATGGGTCATAGCTCGATTGCAAGTCGCGTGCAGGGGCCGTACACTGCGCCGGTGCGAGGTGGCCCGCTTATCCGAGAAGCACGGCTCCGCGCCGGCCTGACTCAGACCGAGCTTGGAGAGCGGACCGGTCGAGAGCGCTCCGTCATCGCACGGTGGGAGCAAGGAGCCGTCTCCCCGAGCGTCGACAATCTCCTAGACGTCGTCAACGCCTGCGGGTTCGACCTGCCGCTGATCCTCGTCCCGCGGGACAAGAGCCAGGATGCTCGGCTCGAGCAGAACCGCAACCTCTCGCCCGAGCGACGCGTCGATCGACTGCTCGCCCGTGTACGTACCGAAGAGAAGACCCGAGGTGGCTGAGCCTCAGCCCAAGCTTCGATCCGCTCGCGATGTTGGCAGTGCTCGATCGCCAGCGGGTCACCTACGTCGTCATCGGCGGCCTTCGGGCGGGTCATCCAGGGAGCGGAGGAGACCACGCGCGGCGTCGACATCGTTCCGTCCACGCGCGAGGAGAATCTCCGCCGGCTGGACCTCGCACTTGGAGAGCTCAACGCCCGCGGGCCTTCGGGCGACGCCCTCGCGCTGGATGCGTCCGTACTCGATGAGCCCATCGTCGGGGCCACTACAGACCGTGGCGAACTGAAACTGGTCTGGGAGCCGGCAGGCACCAGTGGATATGACGACCTGCGGCGTGCGGCCACTCGTGAGCCGCTTGGCCGCGGTCTGCGACCGTCGGTAGCGTCGATCGGGGATCTCTCGCGCATGCTCTCCGCTCTCGGACGACAGGAGGACATCCCCAAGGTGCTCGCGATGCGCCGCCTGGCCGAGCTAGAGATCAGCCGCGGGCTCGATCGCTGACGGTCGGAATCGATCGCCCAATACGTGCTCCAGGAGATTCACTCGCCGCTGCGTCCGGCTGCTAATGGATCGCTGAACGGCTCGGCATCGCCGCGAGGGTCTCTCGTCAGATCCGTGTAGGTATCGTCAGGGCACAATGAAGGTGATCGACGGACATGTCCGGGTCTCTGCGAGTGATGTGTCTAACTTCCTCGCCTGCCGGCACCTGATCCGCCTTGATTCCTCTCGCCGCACATGGCCGTCTGTCGCCGGCACAAGCCGTTCGACGTCGGCTTCGAAAAGCTCGTCGAGCGTGGAGAAGCTCATGAAACGGACCGTCCTGAAACGATTCCGCGCAGAAGGGCCTGGACGTCGTCGAAATTCCCGTGATCAGGAGAACCTGAGGCCGCCGAGGCGCTACCGCCGATGCGGTGCGGCGCGGCGCTCCCGTCATCTATCAAGGCGTGCTCCAAGCCGACCCAGCGATGGCGGGCCGGCGCTCCTGGGACGGCCCGACTTTCTCGTGCGTGCCGACCTCCTCCCGCGTGGGGGAGGGACTCGGCGAGCAACGCTCCCGGAGCGTACGAGGTCGTCGATGCCAAGCTGGCTCGCACCGCCAAGGCCCGAGCCGTTCTGCAAACGGCGTTCTACAGCAACCTGCTCGGCGAGCTGCAGGGTGCAGAACCGCGATGCATGCACTTCGCGCTCGGCAATGGCGAGTTCGCTTCGTTTCGGGTTGCCGACTTCGCCGCCTACGAACGGCGGATTCGCCGGCTCCTGGAGTCATTCATCGCGGAGGATCCGGGCGGACTATCCGCCAGATGCTCCCTACCCAGAGCCGGTCGAACACTGCGCGATCTGCCGCTGGAGCACGAACTGCAATGCCCGGAGGCGGGCAGATGACGATCTGTCACTGATCGCCAGCATGCCAACGAATCAGCGCATTGCCCTGAAGGATGTGGACGTCAGCACACGCCGGGGCTTTGCGGCGCTCGAACGCTCTTCCCGACCTCGGACGCACCAACCCGATGTCCTTGGCACGATCGCAGCTGCAGGCACGACTGCAGGTGGCGAGCGAGGATGCCGGAAACATCGAGTACCAGCTGCTGGACCCGAGCGTGACCGAGGACGGCGCGCTGGTGCCAAACCGCGGCCTGCTGGCGCTGCCGGAGCCGTCCATTGGTGACCTCTTCTTCGACATCGAAGGAGCGCGCTACTACTCGGAGGACGGTCAAGAATTCGGCCTGCAGTACCTCTTCGGCATCGTCGACACGGCCGACCTCGATGACCGAGGGCAGCCGCGATACACCCAGATCTGGGCATTTGATCGCGACGGCGAGAAGCGCGCCTTCGAGGAGCTGATCGACTTCATCACGGCGCGTCGCGCAGCGTAACCCGGGGCTCCACGTCTACCACTACAACCACTACGAGCCGACGTCCATCGACCATCTCACGGCTCTGCACGAGACCCGCGAGGAGGCGGTCGGGCGGCTGATGGGCAGGTTCGCAACCCACGAGGACGAGGTGGACGATCTCTTCCGACTGGGCGTGTTCGTCGACCTCTATCGCGTCGTGCGTCAAGGCGTTCGGGCTGGCGTGGAGAGCTACTCCATCAAACGGTTGGAGCCGCTGGTTGGCTACGAGCGCCAGGTCGATCTGCACGATGCGACTGCTCACCTCATCGCGTTCGAGGCTGCTCTCGATGAGGGCCGTGCAGCCGAGGACGACGCAGACCCGGATCGGTCGTCGCCGGCTACAACGAGGACGACTGCCGCGCCACCCTCGCCTACGCGATTGGCTCGAGGAACGTCGTCGTCGAACTGGCGGCCACGATCGGAGCACCGCTGCCCCGACCGGTGGTCGATGAGGAGCCACGCACGCGACCGAAGATCCGGAGATCCACGTCTCAAGGGTGAGTTTTCGCCGGGCATTCCCGAAGATGTCGCCGAGCGACGGAGGAGACAGGCCAAGGCGCTGCTTGCCGACCTGCTCGAGTGGCACCGTCGGGAGGCGAAGCCGGCCTGGTGGCGGTTCTTCCACGTGAGGACGCTGTCGAGCGCGGATCTCGTCGGCGAGCCCGATGCGATCGGGGAACTGAGGGCGGCGAGGTCGTCGAGCAGGTCAAGCGGTCGGTGGTGCGGCGCTTCTCGTTTCCGCCGCAGGAGCACGGCTTCGCCGTCGGCGACGCGGCAGTCGACCCAGAAACGAACAAGGCGTGGACGGTCTCGCACTCGACAACGAACAAGGCACCATCGATCTAAAGATTGGTAAGGCCAACGCGGCGCCGCTGCCGTCCGCGCTCATCGAAGGCGGCCCGATCAACACGGCGTGTTCTGGCGGATCGGCTTCGTGACCTCGGGGAGCGAGTGGTTCGACGCTGGCCTCGTCGGCGATGATGCGGCCTCGGCGCTGCTGCTGCGGCGCCGACCTGCCGGTGACTTTCACGCGGCCGGACCGCTGCGTCATTCACGGTGAACGGTCAGACGACGCAGCGCAACGGCTGATCCTGGGCATGCAGCGACTCCTACCTGCCCATTCAGGGGCCTCCGGGCACCGGAAAGACGTACACGGCGGCCCAGGCCATCCTGGAGCTACCGCTGGCGACGCACCGTCGGCATCACCGCTCCTTCGCATGCAGTCATTCACAATCTGCTGAATGAGGTGGTGCAAGCAGGCGACGAAGCCTCGTCCCTGCGTATCGGCCAGCGGGCCGACAAGGACAACCCCTTTCTGCACCCTTGCGCAGCGCTTGACTATCCGAAGCTCGATGACAGGGGCTGCAGGATGGCGAGCTCGACATCGTTGCCGGAACCGCGTGGATGTGGGCACGCGAGAGATTCGCCGCGAGCGTCGACACGCTCTTCGTCGACGAGGCGGGACAGCTGTCCCTGGCAAACGTGCTCGCGATTGCCGGCGCCGCGCGCAAACCTCGTACTTCTGGGCGATCCGCAACAGCTGGCGCAGCCAAGTCAGGCGGCGCATCCACCGGGCGCCGGAGTCTCGGCGCTGGAGCACGTCCTCGGTGCGCACGCGACGATGCCCGACGACGCCGGTCTCTTCCTCGACCAGACATACCGGATGCATCCCGACGCTGTGCGCGCTACTCGTCCGAGGTGTTCTACGACGGACGGCTGCAGGGGGTGGATGGCCTGGAGAATCAGGCGATGCAGAGGGGACGGATGGTCCCTCGGGGAGTCAGGCCTGCGCGTCGTCGAGGTTGCGCACGAGGGAAACACGAACGCATCGAGGGAGGAGGCAGCCGTGGTTGCACGAGTTGTACAGGGCTTGTTGGCGTGCCATGGACCGATAAGGACGGAGTCACGCCCGATGACCAGCGACGATGTGCTGGTGGTCACTCCATACAACGCGCAGATTCGCGAGATCGACCGCGCCCTCGCGTAGTCCGGCGTCCGGGAGTGCGGGTCGGGACCGTCGACAAGTTCCAGGGACAAGAGGCGCCGGCCGTGGTGTACTCGATGGCCACATCCTCCGCCAACGATGCGCCACGCGGATTGGAGTTCCTCTTCGATCTGCATCGGCTGAACGTGGCCACGTCCCGCGCACGCGCGGTAGCGATCATCGTGGCGAGCCCGGATCTGGTGCGAGTGTTCTGCGGAACGCCGCGACAGATGCAGCTTGCCAACGCTCTTTGTCGGGCATGGGAGATCTAGCAGAGCAAGGCGCCGCCGCAGCGTCGATGTTCTAGCCCCCGATCAGTTTTGGCTGGTCGATGCCAGCTGCTCGATCATCGCCGACACGCTCACTACGTCGGCGTAGTCGACGTCTATTGCCTCGAAGTGACGTCGCGCGCACTGATCTTGATGTTCTCTGCACCTCTGCGCTGGTCGGGATCGAGCGTCGCCTTTCGTCTCGCGCACCAGATACACGCGCTCTGATCCGTCGAAGACGATCGCCCAATCAGGGTTATACGGTACCAATGGGGTGTCGACCGTGAACCAGGCTGGCAGCTTCATGAAGTACTTAACGTTGACGTTGTCGTCGAGGCCTTTAGCGAACCGTCGCTCGACCTCGGAGTCGAACTCGACATGGTCGAACGGGGTTTTCTCGCGTTCTGCACCTGTATAGGCGCGCGGTGTACCGCTCGATCTCCTCACTCGGCCCGGGCTCCAAGCGGTGCATCTCCCAGTGCAGCCCGGCAATCGGCTCGTACATGATCCCTTCGACCATCTGGTCGTGCATCACGGCGTTGATCTTCGTGGTGGCCACACCATGAACTCCTGGGGGTTAACCGTGAAGTCAGCCAGGCGACCCGATTCGAGGAGTGTCCGCACCAGTGTGGCGCGGGTGAGGTCCGTCTCGTTTTGCAGATCGGCAAGGATGTCGGGCAGGAACCGCGGCGCCCTGTGTCGTAGTCACGTTGATCGATGTCGTGTCGGCACCGATGCCCGCGGCGGTATGCTCGAGCTCTACAGTGCGGACCCGGATCTTTGGCGGCCCGATCGGCGGCGCTTGGCGATCGCGTCGGCGGCAACATCCACGAGCTCCTCCGATGACAGCGAAACACGGTACTTCGTCCGCTTGCTGATCCGGTCCCAGAGCTCCTTGAACTCTGGGTCGAGCGTCACCTGCTTCCGGAACCGGACCTTCTGGCGCTTCTTCGCGTTGATGATGCGATTCACGAAGACGTACCTCGAAATGACGTCAGTGATCTCGGCTCGCATGGGCTCGAGGTCCGTCGGGAACGTCCAGCTCGAAGCCGTCGTGGTCGGGTCGAACTTGGGCTGCACCGCGCCAGCCGCGTCAAGGTACCCCTCGGTGACGAGGTGATCCCATAGCTCTGCGGATCCTTGGCCGATAGGGCGCGCCGGTCTCGCCGGGTCGCCGGGCAGCGCGAGCCTTGCGAACGCCTCCTTGGGGACGACGCCGAACCGCTGCCCTGTGTCCTCCTCGTACTCTTCTGGAGCGCGCGGGCGAACTGCTCGTAGGCCTCGTTCGCCACGACGGTCAGCCGGTTGATCTGAGGGTCGTGGATGCGCTCGCCGTCCTGGTTCACCGGCAGGCGCAGGCCGCGACCGATCTCCTGCCGCTTGCGGTCGGCGGACGCGGGTCTCGTTCAGCGTGCAGATCTGGAAGACGTTGGGGTTGTCCCAGCCTTCCCGCAGCGCCGAGTGGCTGAAGATGAAGCGGAGCGGCTCGTCGATCGAGAGCAGCCGCTCCTTGTCGCGCATGATGAGGTCGTAGGTGTCGAGTCCGCCCGCCCGTCGCCCCGGGTGTCCTTGGGCCGCCTTGCTATCGACGCTGAAGTAGCCGTCGTGGACTTGATCGACGGGCGGGCAGGTCGAGCGATGGCGTATCGCGGCTTCGCGGCAAACTCCGTGTACGCCTCCTCGAACCACTGACCGATCCGCCGAGCGCGGGTTCCCGTCATCGTCGAACGCCACGGTAGTTCGCGACCTTGTCGATGAAGAACAGCGACAGCACCTTCACGCCGAGCGACGCGAGCGTGCGCTCCTTGTCGAGGTGCTGACGGACGGTCTCGAACACCTGCGCTCGGCGGACGTCCTCGTCGAAACCATCCGCGGCCTCGCTCGAGTGACCTCGGTGCCGTTTGTGAACTCGATCGCCTCGGCGCCCGGCCGGAACGAGATGTCGACGACGATCTATCCGTTGGCGTACTCTTGGCGGCCGCCAGATGCGACGGCAAGTCGTCGCCGCGCTTGACCCAGACCTTCTTCGGCTTGACGCGATCCCGGCCCGTGGTTGATCTGACCTCGCGCGCGCCTTCGTGGCATCGACTGCGAGCGAGCGCACGAACGCGGCATTCAGATTCTCGTCCGCGACCACGCTGGCCACCTCGATCCGCTTCACGAGATTCAGGTCGTAGGCGTCGATCGGCCCGAGGCGGTAGACGCGGTTGTAGGGGCTCTTGTGGGTCGCCGAGTAGCGCAGCGTGCAGAACGGGTTGAGGCGGTCGATGGCAGCCGCGGCCGCGTCGGATTCCATGTTCTGCGGTTCGTCGATGATCACGACGGGCCGGGTCGCCTGGATGAACTCGATCGGCCGCCGCCCCGACATCCGGTCCTGCGCCCGGTTGATGATGTTGGCCTTCGTCGGGTCAGCGTCCTCCTCGACGTCCTTCTGGAACGCCTGGATATTCATGACGAGAATCTGGATGGTGTTCGCCGCGGCGAACTGGCGCACGCGCCCGAGCTGCTTCGAGTCGTAGACGGAGGCGTCGAACGGCTCGTTGTCGTACAGCCCCGCAGTGGTCCCGCAGCAGCTCGATGCTGGCGAGCACGCCCTCGCGGATGGCGACGCTCGGCACGACGATCACGAACTTCGTGAAGCCGTAGCGCCTGTTCAGCTCGAAGATTGTCCGCAGGTACACGTAGGTCTTGCCCGTGCCGGTCTCCATCTCCACCGAGAAGTGGCGACCGGCGAGAGTCCTCGCTCTGAGCGATGCCGTTCCGCTCCTGCATCGGCCGGAGGTTTCCAAGTATTTGGGCTTCGAAGGCGGCGTCGTCACTCGGCACCGGATTCGCTACGCCGAGTTCAGCGAATGCGAACTGGCTCGCGACTTGCGATGTGAGCGAAAACTCAGCGCTGGCGACGGGCAACCCGGCGAACAGGTCAACCACACCGCTAATCGCCTCCCACTGATAGTCTAATGTCGCGTCGAACTTCAGCTTCAGTGCATCGACGGGCATCTCAAACCACCCGCAGTACGATGTCGCTACCTGACGCTGGTTGCGAGCCCGGACGGTCTGAAGCGCATTCACTTTCAGCTCGTCGCTTCCACCGAAGCCAGCATCCAGGACCAGAATCATGGCGGGATCGAGCTCCACCATCGCCTCGAATAGCTCAGTGGTTAGCGTGTCGGCGAGAGAGATGAGTAATGCCCCGTCGGACACTGAGTACCGCAACACCCGCGAGGGTCAGCGCCTCGACGGACGATGTAAGCGGATATCCGGCCTTCAGCAGGAGCTCTGTCAGCACCGCAGCATCCTCGCGATCGTCCACCATGTGATCGACGAGTAGCTGGAGCTGGTGTGCAACTTCGTCTGGGTCGGCCACGGCGCTCGTCCAGACCTTGAAGTTAGACGACGACAGTCTGAACGCACGGAACCCGGTGTCCCCGACGGGAGCATCCGGGGAGACCTCGCGCGCTCGCTCGCGTTCGCCCGCGCGCTCTACCCGGGCTCGTGCGAGCGCGGCTGTCGAGGGGATGTCCCCGGACGGCATGGGCTCCGGGAGCTCAACCAGAATGAACCGCCGCCGGCCACCGTCCTCAGCGTTCGCCTCGTAGACAGCGTCGCCCGTAGTTCCGGACCCCGCGAAAAAGTCCAAAATAAGCGAGTCATCATCCGCTCCGATACGGATAATGCGCTCGATCAATCTCGTCGGCTTCGGCGTGACGAAGAGGTCGTCGCCCGCGCTGGCATCCATCAGTTGGCTGAGTTCCCGTTTGGAGTTCCTCGTACTCCCGACCTCTTTCCATGACCAGTACGTCTGGGGAACGACTCCGTCGCGCACCTCGCTCAAGAATCGTTTGATGCCTGGCCGCGTATCGCCGTCTCCCCACCAGATGCGGCCATCGTCGTCGAGCTCTCGAAAACGCTCTTCACTAACGCGCCAGTAGCTCCCGGCCGGGGGTCCCTCGATGACTCTTCCACCCGGAGTGGTGATCGGATACCGGCCACTCGCATAGAAGTTGCGTGCCGCGAGATCGCCGAGGAGCCAGGTCCGCGCGCATCGCTATCCGGATTCCGGTATCTCGCTGTCATCTCCTCGGTGCGCGGAAGAAGATTCGGACGCCACACCTCTGCGTCTCGAGCATAAATGAGAATATATTCGTGGTCTTCACCGAGATGCACGGCCGAGTTCTTCGGGCTGTCCATCTTGCTGCCAGATGACTGTCGCGACGAAGTTCTCCTCGCCGAATACCTCATCGATGATCGCCGGAGGTTGTGCACCTCGTGATCATCGATCGAGACGAAGATGACGCCGTCCTCGCGCAAGAGGTTCCGGGCAAGAAACAGCCGCGGGTACATCATTGTGAGCCACTTGGAGTGGTTGCGGCCGTCTGTCTCCGCGTTCGCGGACAGCTTGAGGCCCTCCGCGTCGACCTGGCCGGAGTAGCGCAGGTAGTCGGCGAGGCCCCGAAGTCGTCGGGATAGATGAACTCCTTGCCCGGTGTTGTATGGAGGGTCGATGTAGATCATCTTGACCTTTCCGTAGTACGCCTTCTGGAGGAGCTTCAGGACTTCGAGGTTGTCGCCCTCGATGATCACGTTCCCGGTCGCGTCGAAATCCACGGACTCCGTCGCCATTGGTACGAGCGTGCCGATCGACGGTTGCTGGATGACCCGCATGCACTCGGCTTTGCCGGGCCACGTCAGTCCGAACCGCTCGGGGCCAGGTGTCAACCCACTCCCCGATCGAGCGTCGAAGAGCCTCGAGGTCGAGCTTGTCCTCGCGGAATGCCTCTGGGAACACAGCTCGTATGGCGGCGAGCCGATCGACAGCGGATCGCGAGACGCGAGGTCGAATCGTTCGGGCAGGTCGGTCATGGGCAGCTCCGGGCTCCGGGCGAGCGGTCAGGTGACACTGAAGCGGATCGTGAGGACGCGGCGGAGAGTATTGGTCTGCGGAGCGGCTCTCGACGTCGTCGATGATCGCCTCTTTCGCCTGCCTCAACTTCGCGTGCTTCGCCGTCGTAGGCCCTCCAGGCATCCTCGCGGCTGGCCTCCGTCTGCTTGATTTTCTTTTGGAGGGCAAGCTTCTCGGGCAGGGTCGCGGCCTGGCGGGCATCGCGTTTGAGTGCCTTCAACGTCTCGTCGTGCTCGCGGAGGTCGGCTTTGAGTCCGGCGCGCTTGTCCTCTGCCCACCGGTCGAGCTTGTCCATCTCTTCGTCGAACCACGCCCCTGCTGCTCGCTGATGGCTGCAATGTCGCGGCCGCCAGTTGATCAGCGGCAGCGATGACTGCTTCGGGCACGTCCGGCGGCGCGGTAGCCGTCACGCGTGCCGGCAGATCGAGCAGACGCCGGACTTGTCCGCGGTGAGCTCGACGCCACCATCGGTTCGCCGGCCAGAGACAGGTGGTCCTCGGCTTCGGCCCTCGAGTTGGAGATGATCGACTACAGCGGTCCCGATTGTCCGAGGAGGGGCTTGAGCGCCTCGGCGCGATCCCCACGACGAGTAGTCGAACTTCAGCTCTACCTCTGGCGCATCGAGCTGCGCGGCCGCGTCGACCACTGCAAGGGCAAGCGGGTGCTGACGCCGGTAGCGGTGCACGTGCCGCTGCCATCGCTCGACTCAGCCTGTACGTGCCGAGCGGGACGTCTGGCGCGAACACAGGCGGCCGATCGAGCGCGAACGACCGAGTCGCCGGCTCGATGCGGCGTGGCCTACGAGGACATGGCTCGTGACTCGCCAGAGTTGTTCCTCTGCCCGGTCGATGAACTCACTGCTCTCGGCGAGGCTCACCCGCAGTCGGTCATGGACTTCGGCGTCGAAGTGCTCGAGGAGCTTCTGCCGAGTGTCGTCCATCGTCTCGGAGATCTCTCGTCCATCTCCAGGCGGAGCTGCTCGAACTGGGCTTCGATCGCTTCGGTGGTGCGGCAGTTCTGGTAGATGGCGACGATCCGCTGCTCGAAGTCGACGCCGGATTCGATGGCCCCGAGCACCTCGTCGCTGGCGCCGAACACGCCCGCGAACAGACGGAACTTCTCGTCGAGCAGCTCGAAGACGCGCTGGTCGGCCGCGTTGGCTGGTTGAGGAAGTTGATCACGACGACGTCGTGCTTCTGGCCGTAGCGGTGGCATCGGCCGATGCGCTGCTCGATCCGCTGCGGGTTCCACGGCAGGTCGTAGTTCACGACCATGGAGCAGAACTGCAGGTTGATCCCTTCGGCGGCGCCTCGGTCGCGATCATGATCTTCGCCGTGGTGCGGAATCGCTCGACGAGGCGGCACGCATGTCCGCGGTCGCGCGACCCGCTGATCATGGTCGCTCCCGGGTGTCGCTCCTTCCACTCCCGGTAGATCGCCTTCGAGCTCGGGTCGGTGTTCGTGCCGTTGAAGAGCACGATCTCGCCGTCGTAGCCATGCCGCGGACAGCAGGCGGACCAGGTACTCCTGGGTCCGGCGGGACTCGGTGAAGATGACCGCCTTGTCGGCGCCCCGAGTTCGGCGGCCTTCGCGAAGCCCGTCTCAAGCGCCTGAAGCAGGGCGTGGCCCTTTGCGTTCTCGGTGATCGAGACGGCGAGGTCGCGAAAGCTCGCCAGTTCGTCGATCTCGGTCGCGATGGCGGCACGCTGAGCCTCGGTCAGCGCGGCGGCGGCTCGTCTGCCGTCGGGCTTCGTCGCCTCCCATTCCTCCTCCATCTCGGGCAGCGTCTCGAAGTCGCCCTCGAAGCCTGTCGAGCTGCTCGGCGACTTCTGCTCGGGCTTGTCGTCATCGCGAAGCAGTCGCCTGAAGCTTGCGGCTGAGCGAGTCGAGCGCGCCGGCGATCGCGAACGTCGACGACGCCAGGAGCTTGCGCATGACCAGCATCATGAGCTGCGCTGGCCGCTGGGCAGCGCCTGCAGCTCGGGCCGGCGCAGGTACTCCGACACCATGTCGTAGAGCGTCTGCTCGTCCTCTGACGGCCAAACTCCTGGGTGATCGGTACGCGGTTGGTGTAGCTGACGTACTCGACGACCTGCCGCCGCAGCGTCCGATGGCAGACGGGCCGAGGCGCGTCTTCAGTCGTCGAAGCGTCCGTCGTCAGCGAGACGCGAATACTGGGCGCGGAAGCTCTTCGCATCGCCGAAGTGGTGCTCGTCGATGACGCTCACGAGTCCGTAGAGCTCCATGAGGGAGTTCTGGAGGGCGTGGCGGTCAAGCAGCAGCTTCGGCGTGTTAGCTGAGCGCCGTCCGGATCGCCGATGCGGTCTTGCTGCCGGCTTGTAGACGTTGCGCAGCCGGTGAGCCTCGTCGAGGATCGCGAGGTCCCACGGCACGCGCGCAACATCGTCGGCCTTGCGAGCCGCGAACTGGTACGAGCACACGATCACCGCTGGCTCGTCGATGGGCAGTCGAACGGATTCGCGACCCCCGCCTTCATCGCCGCGTTGAACGACTTCGTCTCGAGGATCACGCGTCGGCAGGAAGAACTTTCGGCCAGCTCCTGCACCCACTGCTTGCGGAGGCTGGCGGGCAGACGACGATCACGCGCCGTCGTCCCTCGGCCCACCGCTGAGTGAGGACGAGTCCGGCCTCGATCGTCTTGCCGAGTCCGACCTCGTCGGCGAGGATCACGCCTTTCGAGAAGGGCGAGCGAAAGGCGAACAGGGCCGCGTCGACCTGATGCGGGTTGAGGTCGACTTGGGCATCCATGAGGGCGCTGCCGATGCGGGCGGAGTCGCCGCCGGGTGGCGCCGTAGCAGTTCAGCGCGAAGAGTTTCGCCTGGTGGTCCGTGAGTGCGGTCACGCCAGCGGGTCACCCAACCGGGGCCAACGCGCACGGGCGCGCGACGGACGGGCCGCACCGTGTGGCCGTTCGCAGCCGGGCCGCTCCTGATGGCGCGGGAGGCTCGGTTCTACTGGTTCCAATGGAGCGGTCATCCCTGCACGTGCGTGAGTGGGGTGCGGCGGTTCGGTCTCGACGGAGTCCGGCCAGCTTACCGCTCAGGCGCGACGTGCCCGTGCCGCACGACCACGCGTCTGCGAACCGTCAGCGAGCTGACCAGGCGTCCGGCAGCGCGGTGTTGCCGGGGGGCCAGGCTATGGCCCGTTCCGAGGGCGCTGCGGTCGCGCACGATCGCGGACTGCGCCGAGTGCCGCAAGCACGGCCTCGCGGTCAGCTGGAGCCTCAACGAGTATCGCCGACTCAGCTGTGACCGGCACGTCGAATCCCAGCGCGAGCCGGTCCGCGGCAAGGAGGTAGGGGAGTTGCGCGCTAACCCTCAGATCGTCGCCCCCGATCGGCAGTCCAACCACGAAGCGACACTGAAGCGGCGCGGTGACGGAAACGCTCAGTAGCAGCTGGAAGGGCTCGCCGGAAGTTGCTGGGGGGAGGCTGAGCCACGAGACATCGGCCGTGCCGCCGCTGTTCATGAAGAACGCGCGGTCTAAGATCGAGCACATCGGCTCGATCGCGAGAATCGATCGAGAGCATGGCTGTTAGACCATCAGTTGGGCTCGCCGCTCGAGGCGCGACGTCCAAGCAGGTGAGAGACTTCGGCGACCAGCAAGGCAACGGAAACCCTCAGCTCGCTCATCGCGGGGTCGCGTCCGTTTTCTGGGCGCGTGCGAAGCGGTCTCTGATGAAGAAGACAACACGTTGCTTCGTCGGAAGAGGCGGATGCCGCGCACCGGACGAATAACCCTCCTCGGAATCGGCCTTGTCAGCATACTCCGCCACCGCCGCCCCAGCGGGTTCCTCGCCTGCCTTCGGTACGAGCCCTTGCTCGATAGCAGAAGGCACAAAGAGTGGTTCATACCTTCTCCGGAGCGCCGGCCAGCATCCGAGCATCCGTGTCGACGAGCGCCTGCTCAAAGCTCGAAAGGCGGTGATGGACAAGGAACGATCGGCGCCCGACCTTCCAGAGCGCCTCGCCGCGCCGCAGCGTTGGGAGGATCTCTGCTTCCGTGTCGGTGAGACCGAGCAGTTCGCGGGTGAGCGGCAGTTGGTCGGGTGGCTGGGCGTAGATCACCTTCGTCTCGGTGTCGGCCAGGAGGCCTTCGGCGAGCCTGACCTCGCGGCTCCCCTCGGCGCCCACCGCGCGGAGATCGGCGAACCGGTGCATGACCAGGATGATTTGCTGGCCAAAGGCTCGGGAGAGCTTCATGTTCGCCTGGAGCCATTCGCCGACGCCGAGCATCGAGAGCACCTGCCAGGCCTCGTCAACGACGCCGATGAGCTTGGCGCCGCTGTCCCGGATCATGGCTCGCAGGCACGCGGTCCCGCAGGCCATCAGGATCGGGAGCGCGGGGGAGTCGTAGACGTCGGAGAGGTCGAGCACGACCAGCGGCGCGTCGAAGTCCACGCCCGGGCTGGTCGGGCCCGTCGAACATCCCGCGCAGGTCTCCCGAGACGAGACGGCTCAGCGCGAACGCCATCTGCCGAACCGTTTCGGCGACATCGTCGGCCGACATCACCATCGCGGGGACGAGGACGTCGGTCCTGCGAAGCAGGATGTCGACGACCTCGGGCAGCGTCGGCTCATCAAGCAGCGTTGCGTGCGCTTCGCAGGCTACGCGGAGGGCCTCCGTCAGGCCCATGACTTCCTCCGGCATGAGCGGCCGCCCGAGAGCGCCTGCAGCGATGCTCTGGAGGAGATGGAGCTGGCCGTCCCATCCCGAGGCTGGGGTCAGCGGGTTGAGCCGCACGTCGCCGCCGGGTCGAAGCCTGATCGGCACGACCCCGAGGGCCGCGGCGAGCGGCTGGTATTCGCCCTTGACGTCGATCACCCACGCACGCCGGCCGAACACGTGCTGTCGCCAGAGGTACGTCTTCACGAGCGACGACTTGGCCCGGCCGACGATGCCGGCGACGAGCATGTTGGGGAGGTCAGCTCGCGACCGTAGAGCTCGAACGGGTCGTAGCAGAACGATCCGCCGTAGGCGTCTCGGCCGATGTAGACGCCGCGACCGCCGAGCCCGCCCTCGGCGACGAACGGGTACGCGGCCTGCACGTGGGCGGTCGTGGCGCGATGGCCGTGGCGCCCTCGTGACGCCCCGCGAGCGTCATCGGAGCCCCCGGCAGAGCGGCAGCGTGTACGTGAATGCGGCGTCCTGCTCGCCGTACAGCCGCTGCAGCTCGAGGCGCGACTGCTGGGCGGCGTGGGCGACCTCGACGAACGAGCGCTCGAGCTGATCTCTCGTCTCGTGCGGACACGGTCACATAGCCGGCGAACCGGATCGAAGCGTGGCCGTCGGCCAGCTCCTGCTCCCGGCGCACCGCCGACTCGACCACCTTGCGTCTCCTGAGCCGTGGGAAGGAAGCCGTGGCGGCGCCGGAGCTCGTCGTCGGCCGCGTCGGCTGTGCGCGCGGCCTCCGCCTCACGGAACGCGCGCGACGGCGGGACCGGCTCCATCGTCACGGAGACTGTCCGGAGCGTCGTCGTGTGCATCAGCAGGGGCGCGAGAAACGACACGCCGACATCGCTCCTTGGCCATCCTGCGATCCAGGCGGTCGCGTGTACGGCGCCGTCGGTACGGTAGCGAGCCCCACGAGGCGTCGGCCGCAGTCGGAAACGCAGACGGACGGGGCAACTCCTCCGGAGTCCGCGTCCCCGTCTGCGCCTCCCGGTGAACAACGGTCGGGCATACGGGTCGTAGGCCAGCCGGATCGCGCGGGCCAGCATCCGCGGTCTGAGGACGCCCTGAACAGCCAGGTCTGCCGCGGCCAGCCGGTCGCCGACCGTCTCGAGTTCGCGGATCAGAAGCGCGGACGCCCCGGCGTCGAGGCCGTCGCTGCTGGCCCAGCTTCTTCATCTGGCGCCCGCCGCGGCGCGCATCGACCTGGACGCAGACGAGCAGTTCGTGATCCTGGGTGGCGGCTCCCGCGTGGTCGATCAGCTCGAGATATGAGCGCATCGCGGGACCGTCCGCCGGCGACGTGCTGCCCGTCCCATGCCTCGTTGAGATAGCGGCCGATCTCGTCGGCGTCCGCGGGCGCCGTTCGTTCGATCCATTGGATGCGCGACACCGGGCTTCCCTCGCTTGCCAGGCCCGCGAGAACCCAACCCCAGGACGCAATCCGCCTCTCCTGCTCGGCACGATCCAGGAGTCCAAACGATGCCACGCGTACCGCGAGAACTCCGGTGTAGGTCTTGGCGCCGTGGTCCTTGACGATGCCGACCTTCTCGCCGGCCACCGGCGCGCTCATGAGCTCGAGTCCGTTGAGACAGTCGGGAAGCGAGAGCGCCGGCTCCGCAGGAGCCCTCGGCACCGAGCGCTCACACCCGCGGTTGGCGTCTTCGAGCGGAAGCGATGGCCGACCGGTCATGCGCCGCACGAGCCGCGGTCACCGCCACAGGTGCCCACTCCTCGGCCGAGCGTCCGGCGATCGGGAAGAACGCCGCCACCGCCGCGCGGCGATCAGTCCGAAGGCCGCGATGACGCCGACGGGGGTCGCGGCGGAGCGTATGACGATGACGGCGACTCCCACGGCTCCGCCGACGAGCGACGACCTGGGTCGCGCGGAACGAGCCGATCACGCCGCGTCGCTCGAGGGGGCCGAATCGGTAACGGCGCTGGTCAGGTTCCGCCATCGCGCGTTCCTTCGCTGTCGGAGTCCATGCGCGGGCGAGCTGGCTCGGTCACCGGTTGTGGCGGCCCGAGCCTGACCGTGGCGCGTCAGACGGCCGGAGGATCTCGGTCTCGGCTCGCACACCCTGGCTTGGCTCGCCCGCGATCGGCTCGCTCGTCGATGACCGCCGATAGTCGCTCGCCTGGCCGCCTTCGGAGCGGCTCCTGCCTCCGGATGCTGCCGCGGGCTTGACCCGCGCCGTACCAATGAGCGTCGGCGGTCTGGCGGATGCTTTGGGCCGGGCTCGCCGAACCTGCCGCCGCACCGCTCGGCGTCGGGAACTGGTTCCGGAGGTTCGCGCTGTTGACCGCGTGTGCCTCGACAGCGGGTATCAGCCGCAGCAACGCCACCGGGCTCAGGGCGGCCAGGATCAGGATCGCCATGCCGACGATCAGCTGGCCGAAGAAGTGGCTGTTCGAGCTGGGTGCAGTCGCGATGCCCGGATCGCCCGGGATCGTCGCCGGCGTGCTGACGTTCAGGCTCACCAGAGCCGCGGTCGCCATCACCAGGATCACGACGATCACGAGCTTCGAGAGGATGGCCGCGACCAGCAACTCGGCGAGCCGTCGCACGGCGTGGCCCGCGGCCTCCCAGATCATCGCCACGAACGACAGCGGAAGGAACACGGCGGCCACGTAGATCGCCGCCTCGCGAATGACGAGCTCGATCCAGAGGACGAGCGACCCGATGAGCACGACGATCGAGCTGAGAAAGAGCGCGACCAACGGCAGGTTCCCGTCCTGGCCGCCCTGCTGCATCGACTGCTTCAGTGACGTCTCCGATCGACCCGAGGAAGTTGTTGGGATCGCTCCCATGGCCGATGCCCCGCGCGAACTGACCGCACAGATCGTCGGTTACGGAGAGCAGGAGCTGGGTCACGACCATCGCCGCCCCTGCGAATACGAACGCGAGCGGCAGGTACCCGAACGCGGCGCGGAACAGCATCCACCAGTCCTGCCTGATCGTGGCCTGGATGACCGCGAGCGCGAGGAGCAGGAGAGCGAGCTCGCCAGCGATCATCGACCATGCGTTGGTACTGGGCCGGGAACCACCCGCTGGTGAGGTTCGGGGTGGTCGTGGCGTTCATGACGGAGCCGATGCCGGTCAGCGCCCATGCGGCGGAGTCAACGGTGTCGCGGACGATCCCGGTGAACGCGTCGTTCGCGGCGCTGGTGACGGTTCCGACCGGGTCACACACCGCGCCGACCGGGCCCCAGTCGCATGGGTTGATCGGATTGGCCTGCGCCTGGTCGGTCTGCGCTGCGGACTGAAGAGCACGACCGCCGCCACGCAGGCCGACGATGAGAGCGCGTCCGACGATCCGGGAGCTACGGGTGAACATATGCGAACCCTCGGAACTGCGGCGACGCCGCGAACAGGTCGGTGGGGAGGCTCGGAACCTGGCTGGCCGAATCCGGTGGCACAGGCCCAGAGCCGTGCGATACCCGCTCATCCGCCAGTCTCCGCCTTCCAGTCCAAGGTGATCGTCGTCGTCGACCAGGACGCGTCTGGCGGCCGCGTCGTCGAGCTGCCGACGACACCGACCGACCAGATGCTGACGGTCGCCTGTGCCGGCGAGTAGGCGTCGATCCGATAGCCGAGCGGGGCGGAGCGGACGATCAACTGCGGCGCCGGCGACCCACCGACGCCAAGGTTCTGGAGAGCCTGAGGTCGACCGGCGTCGGCCTGCGACTTCAACTCGCGCAAACCCCTGCTTGGTCGTCATCCGGCGCAGAAGGGCGTCGTAGGCGGACGGGTCGAGAAGCTGGGGCCCGGCAAGGGCATCGAGGTAGTTCACTGCCGCGGACGCCGCGCCGTCGGGGCTATGGGCATACCCGACCGGGACACCGGCCACGACATTCGTTGGGCCCGGAGTCGCCCACCGCGTGAGTTGGACGGGTTGGCCGTCGCTCGCCGCGCGGCGCTTGCCGCTCGCGGGGCCTCCACCACGCGGACGCGGTCGTGGCGCAGTCGCAGTCCGACCATCACACCCAGCGCTGGCGGCGACCGACGATCGCTCCGGCAAGCAGTGCCGCATACCCACCCCGCCCTGCGGTGGGCGAGCCCGCCGTCGCGTGGTCGCAGCGTACCGCGAAGCATCTACTTCACCGTGTGCCCGACGTTCTCGAAGAAGGTCACGATCGCGGGCGCCGCGCCGATCAGAATGGCGCCGCCCGCCGAGCCGAGCGTGCCACGCCGGCCAGAGGCAGAGTGCTGATAGTTGCCCGAGTACGAGCTCAGCGCCCATATGGCCGCCGACGCGACCAGCCCCACCAGGCACGCGATCAGACCCCAGAACATAAGGCCATCGACCAGCTTCTGCAGAGCGGCGCCGCCCGGCAGACCGTTCGGATCGGGAGTTCCGCTGACGGCGGCGAGAGAGAGACCAAGGGCGGACATCGCTTCTACCTCCGGGGTTGGGGAGTGGAATGGCGAAAGTCAGCGGCAACGACTGCCGCCAGGCTCAGATACGCGTCTCGCGTCTCCGGCCGGAGTTCCTCGAGCGTGCCCTCGACGCCAGAGGCCAGATGCGGATCCCAGGGGATGTGGATGACCGCTCGGCATCGCGCTCGGAAGAACCCGTCGATCTTGTCGAGATCCACGACGTTCCCGCCGGGCGGGTGGACGGCGTTCACGACGACGACCGCATGCTGTACGAGCTCGTCGTGCCCGTTCGTGCTGAGCCACTCAAGCGTCCTTGCAACCGCCCAGCCGGCGTCCACCGCGGGTGTCGTGACGACCACAAGCTGGTCGCCGAGCCGGAGGATCCCGCGGTTTGCGGAGTCGAGAACACCCGTGCCTGTGTCGAGACAGATCAGGTTGTAGAAGCGCTCCAGAACGTCGACGACCGTTCGGAAGTCGTCCTCGTCGAGCGCCTCGGTGATGCGCGGGTCGTCGTCGGCAGCGAGCACCTCCAAACGGGAAGGGGCCTGGCTGGTGTAGGCGCGAACGTCCGCGTAGGTGCGCAGGTGCTCACGGTCTCGAAGGAGCGTCGTGATCGTCTCCGCGTTCTCGCGGAACAGCCGCACGCCCAGCGTCCCCGCGTCGGGGTTGCCGTCGACCGCGATCACGCGATCGCCGCGGTACGCCGCGAGCGTGTGCGACAGAAATGCGCAGGTCGTCGTCTTTCCGACCCCACCCTTGCGGCTGGCGACGACGAGTTGCCGGCACCCGTTCACCGGTGCCTTCACCCGTGCGATGAGGTCATGGTGGCGAAGCTCGGTCGCGCTCGGTCCCGGGTTGAGCGCCCCGCAGCTGATCCGGTACACCAGCCGTCGCACGCCCTGACCGGGTGCTGACGCCCGCGCGCGAACCATCGTCGCGGACGAGAAGTCCTCGTCGACCGGCTCGTCGGCCGAGGCCAGAGAAGGTTCGTCGCGTTCGGTGCTCAGGATTGCTGCGGCGCTGTCGCGGCCCGACCCCAGCGGGACCGGTCTCTCCTCGTCCTCGAGCCCGGCGTCCTCGAACAAACGATGCTCGGCCATCGACCCCTCCCAATCGGTGAGCATTCTGTGGATCTACAGAACAGCCACGATAGCAGCGGATCTACAGAAATCAAGAGCTGTGGGCGCGACGATCTCTGCTATTCCGCTGAATAGCTCGCTATGATTCCCCAAGGTTCCGGTGGATCCCCGGATCCGAGCGAATATGGTCGACACGCCAACCACACTCGGACTTCTGCTGAAGACCCGCCGCGAGGCCAAGCGGCATTCCCGCGCCCACATCGCGGATGCGCTTGGGATCCCCGCCGGGACGATCGAGGGATGGGAACGGGGACGGGTCGCCAAGCCGCCGATCACCGACGTGTTCCGCTTGGCCGAATATCTGGACATCCCGCTCGAGGAAGTGCGGACCGCGACACTGCAAGACGCCGAGCCTGTCCCCGCGCCGCCTCTCGGGCGGGGTGGGGAGCGAAGAGCCGCCCCGTCGCGTTGACCCGCTCGTCGAGGCGGCGGTCAGCGCGTTCGGCGGACCTGAGCGGTTGGCGCAGGAACTTGGGACCACGCTGACCCAGGTTGAGGCATGGCGACACGGGACAGAGGTCGCGTTTGCCGACTTCCTCCGGCTTCAGGCACTCGTCCTCAGCCGGCTCGCCCGCGAGGTCACCAACTCCGAGGATGCCCGCGTCGCGGATCTGGCCCGCGCGATTCGGCCGCCGAGCGTTCAAAGGACGGGAAGCTGGAGAGTGAAGCTTCACTCCCGTCTTGCCCCCGGCTACGACATCTGGGGTCGTTTCCATATCTACGAGCCGATCGTTGCGCTGGGCGTCGGTCGAAGCGGAGCGCGGCTTCGCCGAACCGCCGCCCAGGCGCTCCGGCTCCAGCCTGGCGAGTCGGTGATCGACATCGGAACCGGCACTGGGCTCACGCTCCCGTATCTCGTGGCGGGCGTCGGGCCGACCGGGCGCGTGGTCGGCCTCGACCGATCCGCGACCATGCTCGATGGAGCAAGGAACAGAGCCCCCTCGCCGCCCGTCGAGCTGGTGGAGGGCGACGCCATGAAGCTCCCATTTGCGGACGCGACGTTCGACGCGGCGATCTCGACCTACGGCATGACCGCTGTCGAGGACGTCGATCCCGCGATCGACGAGATGATCCGGGTCGTACGCCCAGGCGGCCGGCTCGCGATCGCCGAGGTGCACTTCGTGAACTGGCCGACTCCGGCGGCGTTCAATCGTGCCGTGACGGTCGCGCTGCACCCGTTCAACAAGTGGTACACCGATCGCGACTTCCCGGCACTGCTCGCGAGTCGGGGGTTGAGCCAGAGTCGATTCCGACCGAACGGGCGGCTCTGACGTTCACGTCGCGACAGCGCTGACCGCGACGCCCACGCCGGCTCTCGGCGAGTCCTGCCCACTGCTCCTGGCGAGCTCGCGCAGGCGTAACCTCGACGCACGCCAGTTAGGGTAGGCCTGCTGGATATCTTGCAGATGCGATTGCGGAACGGAGGATTGGATGGCGCGGGGGCAGAGCGATGCCGACTACGAGCGCGTGAATGCGCTGGTCGCCGGCGGAATGAAGAAGATGCAGGCGTTCGCTGCGGTCGCGCGAGGAGCGAGGGATCTCTGCGAACGGCGTCAGGGTCAACTACTACAACGCCTCCCGACGAGCCAGCTCGTCTTCGCCAAAGCCGCGTCTGGAACTAGCGGCCGCCGGACGTCGAGTCGGCGAAGCGCCGACCTCCGCGCTCGCACCGGGCGCGGGCATCCGACGGTGCCGGGAGCATCGATGTCCTCGCAGCTCGGCTCGTCGCGAACGTTCAGGCGCTCACCACCGCGGTCGGCGCCCAGAATCGCGAGCTCGACGGAGTTGCGACGCCGGGTCGATCAGGCCCGTGCACGCCCTTCGCGTAACCGGACCGTCGGCGAGCGGCGCGGCTACTCGATGTCCCGGTCATCCTGGCGCTGCTGTTCCTCAAGGTACTCGCGCACCGCATTCGCGAGCGTCGACCCCGCCTCGTCGAGCAGGTCGCGGAATCGCTCCTCCACCTCGTCGTTGACGAAGCCGAGCAGATCGATCAGGGCCTGACGCTCGTTTAGCGCAGCTCAGACGAGCGGCGTCCCGCTCCGCGCATGCTCCTTCGAGAGCGGCATAGGTGCTTCGGGTGCGTAGCCAACCGCCGGCGACGATCGCGACCACGGCGGCACAGCCGACGACGACGGTCGGCCCGCTGCCGTCGCTGTAGCCGTAGCCGATCGCGCGGCGCTCACCGCCGCCGCCCCGAGGGCCATCGTGAGGGCCACCCGCGAACCGGCCGGGTGGCCGGGGATCCCGGTCGAAGGAGCGAAGACCGGGCGGTCGACTCGCATGGCGACAAGCAAGCCAGCGCAGATCGCGATGCAGGCTCCGGTCGCGTAGAACATGTCGCTCCACCGGTCCTCGGAGTGGTGGTTCTGCACCGCCCCGTAGGCGTAGACCAGCGACCCGTGTAGAGAAAGACCTGCCCCAGCCCGATCAGCGCGGTGGAGAGCGGCACGCCGCCGCGAGCTCCCGCGGCCGCCGCGGCGATCAACACCAAGAGCAGAATCCCGAGGAACGGACGGAGAAGAGTCACCAGGGAGTCCGGCGTGACGCCGTTCTCCAAGCCGTGATTCACGAAGGCACCGAGGGCAGCGAACCCCGCGCCGCCAAGCACGACAGCGTCGGCGACGGCCAGGCGGAAGTGGATGCTGTCTCGCAGGGTGCTGACGACGCCGATGAGCGCGCAGATGTAGCCGGCGTCGATGAACGCGTCCCAGGGCCCCAGGCTGACGCCCTCGCCCGAACACGCTGTGGGGGTCGTTCAGGTAGTAGCCGAGCCAGAGGAACGATCCCGCAGCCCACAGGTAGGCGCCGTACTTGAGCCACCCCCAGAGCTGCGCCTGTCCGGCGACCGTCGGATGTCGCCTAGCCGCGCGGTGGGCGAGGATAGGCGACGACCGGCACCGCGGCCATCGGCACGTAGTAGGTGACGCTCAGCCAGCTCGAGCTGGCGCACCCGCGATGCTCGCGGCCGTGTACAGCGACGGCGAACGCCATCGAGGCGCCGGCGAGCAGCCGGTACTGCCGATCGGCGGGTACCGCCGCCCAAGCCGGCGCCCCTGGAGATTCGTCCGTATGTTGAGGCCACCTTCCACCCCCTGCGTGCCACGGAACGTGCATCGCCCGGATTGTAGATCACCTGATCTCTGTGGATCCACTGCTATTCTTGGGATCCGCTGCCAAGGAGGGAGTCGGGATCGGGGGTCGGAATCGGGTCGTGCTCATCGTGGCGGGGGTCGGAGCGCCGCGTTCCTCGGCGGCATCCTCGTGCTCGCGGTCGCCGTCACCACAAGCAGCGCCGTCAGCCAGCAGCTCGCCGCGTCGGCCTGCATCGGTTCGCCCAGTGCCGAGCAGGTGGCGAGACCGTGCTGGCAACCACGTACGGCGGGCCAGACGACAGACCCGCGCACGCGCGAGGGCCATGGTGCCTTCGGCAGCCTGATCGGACATGCGGCCTTCGCCGAGCTGAGCACGAATCCCGAGAATCCAAACCCCGCAGCCTGGGACTACCGCGCGCTCGGAGGACTCGCGCCGCACTCGCTGCTTCGGATCACCTACCACGGCCGTTCGGTCATCGCGGAGAAGCTCGATGTCGGCCGAGGAGGGCCGGCCCATCCGAAGATCGATCTCTGGTGGCAGACCGCGGCGTTGCTGGGCTTCAACGGGATGGGCGACGTCCGGATCAGCGCCGCACCGCCCGGCGCGCGACCGACACCGATCCCGGGAGCGCATTCGACCGCGGACTCCAGCGGACGCTCAGACAGCGTGCACCGGGTTCGTCGCGGACGGCTCGGCGGGGTCGCGCGCCGTAGCCGCGGCGCTTCGGTGGGTCGGGACCCCGTACTCGTGGGGCGGCGGCGACGCGAACGGCCCGACCCTCGGCACCTGCGGGCCGGCCGGATGCCAGGGCTCTCGCGTCCGGGGGTTCGACTGCTCCGGTCTGACGCTGTACGCATGGGCGCAGGCGGGTGTCGCGCTCTCGCACTTCACGCGGCGACCAGTGGAACGAGGGCACTGCATCTCGCACCGTCGATCGCCGATGTCGACCAGCTGCGCCCGGGCGACCTCGTCTTCTTCAACATGGACGGGCCGCTCGGCCACGTTGGCCTGTACGTCGGCGGCGGGCGGATGGTCGAGGCCCCGCACACCGGCGACGTCGTGAAGGTCGTCGACTTCACCACGCGGCGTCTACGGCGCGGCGTATGCGGGCGCGGTACGACCGATGCCCCGGTCGAGCCCGACTTGCTTCGGCCGGGTCGGCGGGATGAGCGCGAAGGCTCCGCGGTTTCCCCCGCCGCGGTCGCAGGCGAATCCGCTCGAGACGCTGGCGATTGCCACGCTCGGCGTCGTGGTCGCCGCTCGCCGCCGAGCTGTGGCTCACCGGTGAACTCTCCGGCCGCCTCTTCGGCGGCGCGTGGCCCCGAACGCCCATCGGGGACGATGGGGCACGTGCTTGGCCGCTTTCGACGATCACGTGGCCGATCCCGCGAAGGCATGGCCACGTCCCGAGCGGCGGCTCATCCCTGGTCCCGTCGCCTTCTACGCGACGCTCCTCGCCACCGCTCATCCCGCTCGTGGCCGGGCGCTTCTCGTCCTCCGCCACCGATCCCGATCGGCGCGCACCAAAGACCGGCGGCTGCTCGCTGGGCGGGGAAGCGCGATCTGCGGCTCCTCCGAGTGGACGAACCGCTTCCCGGACGGCTGACGTTGGGCCGCGTGGACGGCCATCTCGTGGCGGCGGAGCCCCGCCAATCCGTGATCGTCGTTGGCCCAGTACAGACCGGGAAGACGTCCGGGTTCGCCGTCCCCGCGATCCTCGAATGGCAGGGGCCGGTCGTCGCCACCTCCGTCAAGACGGATCTGCTTCGAGACACCCTCGCGGCGCGCTCGGCCATCTCGGGAGCCAGCGTGTGGGTCTACGACCCGACCGGAGGCACAGGAATCCCGTCCGCCAACTGGACGCCGCTGGCCGGTTGCCACACATGGCAGGGAGCGCAACGCACCGCGTCGTGGTTGGTGAATGCCGCGCGGCGCGGAACCGCGGGCGTGGAGAACGCCCAGTTCTGGTACGCCGCTGCGGAGAAGCTCCTGGCTCCGCTCCTGTTCGCCGCCGCCCACTCGGAGCAGACGATGGCGGACATCGTCCGATGGATCGACACCCAGGAGGAGGAGCAGGTGAGGTGGGGCCTCGAACTGGCCGGCGATCCGGCTGCGATGGCGGCGTTCACGGCATCGACTCTGCGCGACGAACGCACCCGTTCGAGCATCTACACCACGGCTGAGACGCTTGCTCACCGCGTTCGCCGATCCGGGCGTCCTCGCCTCGGCGCTCGACGCCGAGATCCGGGCCGAGCGCCTGCTCGACGGCGCATCGCACACGCTGTACCTCTGCGCGCCCGCCCATGAGCAGCGGCGCCTTCAGCCGCTCTTCGCCACGCTCATCCAGGAGATCGTCGCGCGCGCCTACGAGCGGTCGACGGAGATCGGCGGCCCGATCGACCCGCCCCTGCTGCTGGTACTCGACGAGTGCGCCAACATCGCGCCGCTCCGCGAGCTCGCGACCCTCGCCTCAACCGGAGCCGGCCAGGGAATCCAGCTCGTCTCCGTCTTCCAGGACATGGCTCAGATCAACGCGGTGTATGGCCGTGACCGGGCACCGACGATCGTCTCCAACCACCGCGCGAAGGTGATCCTGTCCGGGATCGCGGACGCTCAGACCCTCGACTACGTCGCCCGACTGCTCGGCGACGAGGAGGTGCCGCAGGTCTCGTCGACCAGCGGCGCCGAAGGTCGCCGCTCGAAGACCGAGTCGGTCGGGTACCGGAGCCTTGCGCCGGCCAACGTGCTCCGAGAGATGCAGCCCGGGAGCGGGCTTCTCGTCTACGGGCACCTGGCGCCGGCGCGGATCGCGCTGCGGCCGTGGTACGAGCAGCGCGGCTTACGCCGACTGGCCTGAGCCTGCCCGGCCGGGCGATCGGCTCGGCCACGTGCGAGGATGGAACGGTGACCGATCACTCCCTGCTGGAATCGATCTGTGCGCAGAACCTCGCGGTATATCACGCGAGCCCGATCCGCCTCCGCGAAGATGTCGGCCAGGAGGCCGAGATCGCTCATGACTATCGCGGGCGTCTGGTGTACGAGTTGCTGCAGAACGCAGACGACGCGATGGCTGGTCAGGCAACGCAGGCCGACTCAGTGTTCGCTTCGTCTTACGGACTCCGACCTCTGGGTCGGCAACTCCGGGCCGCCCGCTTGACGAGGACGACGTCCGCGGCTTGTGCGGGATCGGCGCGAGTAGCAAGGGGGCGCCGTGGGTCGCCGCCGAGCCTCGATCGGGCACAAGGGCATGGGCTTCAAGTCGGTTCTGGAGATCACCGACGCCCCGCAGGTCATCTCGGAGACATATGCCTTCGAACTCGGACGACACCTTGCCTCCGATCGCATCGAGACCTCATGAGCGAACTCGGCCAGCCCAAACCGACACGGGTGCCGGCAATGCGTTTCCCACACAGCCTCGCTGGACGCTGCCACCGGAGTGGGAGTCGGCGAGGGAGCGCCAGGTTCGCACGCTGTTTCGCTTCCCGCTCCGATCAGACCTCGGCCCCACCCAACGTGCGACGCTCGCCGATCGTCTGCTTAGCCTGCCAGCCACCGCGATCCTCTTCCTCAAGCATCTTGAGCACATCGAGGTCGACGTTCAGACCGATGCTCGTTCCGAGCATTTCGCGTGGTCGGTCGAACGCGAGCGCTCGAGACCGCTCGGAGATGGCTTCCCGCATCCGGTCTCGACACGTCCGGCATCTACCGCATCGACCGTTGGTGCGGACACTCTGAGGATGCCCGTGCAGTTTCTCGTCGCCCACGAGCGACAATCTCGAGATCGGGAAGATCATCGCGGCGGTCTCGACGAGTACGCCTGGAGCTGGCGTCGAACTCAAGCGAGGTCTCAGTCGCGGCCGAACTTGTCGACGACACCGCCGACCGCCGGTCGACAGAGGAGCCCGCGTCCTCCACGTGTTTCTCGCCGACCGGCAGAGTCCTCGCCCGTATCCGCTTCTGATCAACGGTGCCTTCAGCGCTGACCTCTCCCGACAGGAGGTCCGCGTGACCGATGATCCCGACGACTACAACCGCTGGCTGCTGACGTGCGCTAGCCGGCTCTTCTGTCGACGAACTCGTTCCGGCGTTCTACTCCCTCGGCGCGAGCCGAACTGGCCGTCGTTCTCAGGCTTGCTCGACCGGGAGGCGCCCGTCGCCAGGGGACGCGCGCCTACGCTGACGGGCCAATGTCGCTCGTCGAAGCCATGCGCGATGCGCTGAGCGGTTCGCCGATCGATCTCGCTGCCGACGGGGAGCTGGTCGCCACTCATCTCACTGGATCGTCGTACCGCCTCTCGTCGGATGACGCCGGCCGCCGGCGGATGTTCGCGCTCTCTTGCCCGAGTCTGCAGCACGTCGATGGGCCTCGGTCTTCCCGGTCGCCCGAGCTTTGCGGCGGGCGCAAGCCGCTCTTGTTATCTGGCAGATCACGGCGCACCAGCGCTAGAGGCCGCATCAGAGGCACCCTGGGCTCCTCGCCGCGGCACGATCTCGCCGAGCGTCAGACCTGGTGCTGACATGAGTCCGACTGGCGTCTGACGTCGACCCGGTGCTCGAACGTCTCGGACACCTCTGGTCTGGTCTACCTCCCTTCTGGCCGCCCAGTACTTCGAGGACGGCAATCCGTTGAAGCCGTTGTTCCCGACCGACGAGAGGCACGCCCGGCGTGGTCCGTCGCGATTGCCGGTTGCCGACCGCGATTGCTTCTATCCGCCACGAGCCCTCAGCGGCTCCGTCCCGCTGGACGGCCTACTGCTTCCTCTCGCGGGATATCTGCTGGGGGGCCTTGTTACCCAAGGAGCGGCTCGAGGTTCTCCACGACGAAATGGCGACTTGGCAGGCCATGTTCGGCCTGCGCGAGTTCAAGTTCCCCGATGTCATGCGGACCAGCGTCCTGCCTGCCCTGACCCTGCCGGACGAGGTTGGCCGAACCGATGAGTGGATGTCCCTCTGCGAACCGCAGACGCTCGCGGCGGTATGCCAGCTGTCGGGAAGGACGCCGAGACCCAGGATCCCCGCTCCCGTACGAGCGGCTTGGGACGAATCGTGCGCTCTTCAACCTCTCGCGCCTCCCGGTCCCGTGCCGGACGGTAGATGCCGACGTCGTTGAGTGGCAGCCCGCATACCAGGTGTACTTCGGTGACGACTGGATCGGCGACGCGTCCATCGAGCATGTTCTCGAAGCGGTGGCCGACGCTAGCGGTAAGCCAGGTCGATGTTCCCCTGCTCGTGGCACCGGATAAGTTGGTGCCGCTACTGGCGAGATATCAGCACCTTCGCCGCGCAGCGGACGAGTCCGAGGATGAGGAAGGCGCCGACGAAGTCGAGCTGGAGGAGGACGAGGAAGAGGCGCTCGACAGGACCGATCGTGAGCGTTGGTTGTCGTTCCTGACTTGGCTCGGCGTGAACCACGCACTTCGGCCGGTTCACTTCACCGACGTCGAGGATCGCAACGCCGGGTGGCTTACAACCAAGGGGTTTGTGCGGCCACGCGGTTGGGCGTTCCGTGACCTCCCGGCCGACCTTGGTCCGGCTACGAACGACAGCATCCGAAATCACGTGCGGGCCCGGGGATTGTCGTTGACGGAGACGACCCCGTACTTCTATGAGGTTCATGACCTCGAGTCCATCGCCGGCTTCCTCGCCGAGGCCGCCGGCGACGCGGACTGCGGTGTGGCCACGCCCTGCTCTCTCACCTCACCGAGAACTGGCCGCAGCTGCAACGATTCCTCCGAGCGGAGGTCGCCGCCGTTCCGAATGACCGAGTGCCCAGCATGCGGTCGAAGCCGCGCAGGGCGCAGGAGGACGAGCGAGTATCCGGCGGGGACAACTTCTGGCTCTGGCGGCTTCGGCAACGACAGTTCTGCCCCACTACGCACGGGCCCAAAGCGCCATCCGACACGTGGATCAGAACCGCTGAACTCGAGCGGAGATTCACCTCGAAACGCGGGGGGCGTCGATGCCGGCCAGCTGCTACCCGTGCTCGACGTACCTGATCGGATCAGTCAACAGTCCCGCCCGCTCCGCGCATCTCTCGGAGTTCGCGAGGAGATCACGTCTTCCAGCCTGCGGCCGCAGGATGCCGACACGATCCTACGACGCCTGGCAGACATCTACGTCGAGGGCGTTACCCGGACCGCGGTTCGAGAGGTTGTCCGACCCACATACCGGTCGCTGATCGAACTACTACCTGGGCAGGACGCGGACGCAGCGTACCCCCCGGGGGTCCTCGCCGAAGCTCCGTTGCTCGAAGAGGACGGCCTGGGCACCGTTCGCTTTGCGCCCGGGAGCGGTGTGCTCTGGGCCGAGCGCGGCGGTACCCGCGAAAGGCTCGGGAACCCGACTGACCTCTGGACGCTCGTCCTCGAGCCAAGCTCGGGCGCGCGGATCCCCCTAACCCGACTCTTCGACGTGCAGGTGCTTGAGGAGCAGCTCATCTGGCGACCCGAGCCGGGGGAGGATGCCCTGGACGCGGCCGCCCTCTCAGAGTTTCGGGAGGGCCTGCACGAACTGGCGCCGTTCGTGCTCGCTCGCCTGAGCGCCGATCGCACCGCTGAGGCGCTTCGAGCAACGCGATGCCGACGCTCAGACGACTCAGCGCGAGTCTCACCCCGGTTCGAGACCTCCGCGTCGGCTGCCGCCTCGGCGACCTCGAACTGGCACAGAGCACCGCACGCGCCGCGTTCGTCGATATCGCCACTGCGGAGTCTCAACGAGCATTCGTGGTCTGGGGCGAGCACGGGTGGCCGCCATCGGCACCGGAGGCGGAGGCGCTCGCCACCGCTCTTTCCGAAAGCCTCGGGTCCAGTCACTTCGAAGCCTTTCTCGCTCTCGTGGCCGCAAGGGACACCGCAGCCCGAACACGCCTCCTCTCCCTCGCCGGCGTGAACCCCGATCTGGAAGCGATGGCGTCTGCTCTTGGCGAGGACGGAGAGGATCATCCGGAAGAGTCCCCGGACGATGTCGCTCTGCCGAAGGTGCCAGGTGCGGTATCCGACGAAGAACCGGCCGCGTTGCCGCAAGATGGCCAGGCCGACCTTGGGGCGACGGTCGCCATGACGCCTCTCTATGACCCGCATGACTTGCTGATCGACGGCGTCCCGATCACGGTGGAGGGTGAGCATAAGCCGGTCTTAGTGAATGGGAAATCCGGGGGTGGACGCAGTGGGGCCACGTCCAAGCATGGCTATGGCGGCCGCACCGATCTCACCGCGCTGGACCGACTAGGAATGTTCATAGCCACTCAGTACGAGCTGCGACGCCTTAGGACGGAGGGAGTTCCGGCGCCCTCGATCTTTGACCCCGACCTTCAAGCCGAACAGCCAACAGCCTATGTGTTCGACGTGTCTACCCCGGCACTCATCGCTGCAGCGCAAGGCGGTTCCCAACTCTTCCGCGACTCCTCTGCAGCTTCTGCAGAAGCACGGTGTGGACAGCCGCCATCCCGGTGCGACATCCTGACGCTCCGGCCCAGATCCGCAGATCCGGTCGATCGGTTGATTGAGTTGAATCGTCCGGCCAGCACGCTCGCACTCAGGCGATGACCTGGAATGAGTGGAAGACCGCGCAAAGCGACACACTCCGAGCGCGCTTCTATCTTTACCTAGCCGCGAACCTCCGGAGCGACCTCCCGGATGCGATCCCGTTTCTTCGGATCGTGCGTGACCCGTACGCGACGATGCGCCGCACGAAGAGATGGATGACTCAACGGTGACCCGACGCGTTGTCCTGCACGTCTCTGAGTTCAAGTCGGCGGAAGAACTTCAACTCGGCCTGACCACAACCGCCACGGCCGATCCTGGGGACTGATCTACAGCTCGATCCCGACTGGCAACGAGTGCACCGGCCGTTCCTGAGAAGCGGTGGCGCCCGCAGTTCTTCCACTGGCGGACTGCCGCCCTGAGAGCTTCGGTCGCCAGATCGCAGGCGATCGGCGACAGCATCGGCGTGTGCCTTCGCCGATCGCACAGCCACGCGACCGTCGAGATGATCTCTCCCGTCGGAGCGCGGCGCCGCTCACGGCGTGACTTGATTCCGGCCGATGCGCGGCGGGTTGTACGCTACCGCCTCGAGGATCGCCGCTCGCGGACTGACGCCCGCGAGCGTGCCTGGAGCGAGCTGATGCTGATGAAAGAGCGAACGCATGTTTTGCGCCCGTCAGCGCTGAGGCCGCCTGTTTTCTCGAACTCGGCGCGCGTCGAATGCCGCGTCGAGGGCCGCGTGCTCGCTGGTCCACCGCGAGCCGCTCGACCGCCGACTCCTCCAGGGCCTGGGCGACCTGGGTCACGGCCCACGGTCATCGAGGTCGTGGAAGTGGCTCTCACGTTCTCGGGCATCGGCCGTCACGTACAGCCGAGTCTCGGTACGAGCCCGACAGCGCGACGTAGCCCCACTCCTGCAGCCGGGCGTCGCCAGCGGCCAGGACGAACGCGCGGTCGACCGTGACGCCCTGACCGGAGTGGCCCGTGAGGGCGTAGGCGTGGCGAAGGTGGCCGGCGCCCAGGTACCGCGACGTGAGCTGAACGCTGTCGCCGCGGTCGGTGGACACGGTGAGCGTGCGACCGCTCCGGTCGATCGAGTCGACTGTGCCGCGCGTGCCGTTCTTCACTCCGAGCGCGTCGCTGTTCCGCAAGCACACGACCCGATCGCCGGACGCGAACTCGCGGTCTGCGATCGTCAGGCGTTCCTCGCCGAGCCGACCGTGGGTCTCCATCAGCGCGCGAGCAAGGGCGTTGAACTCGGCAACGTCGCGTCGGCGGAGGGCGATCATCACGTTGCCAGGGAGGTCGTCCTGGGCGGATGCCCACCAGTCGGCGAGGAGGCGAGCCTTCGTGGCGACCGAGGTCTCCTCGGAGATCAGGCGACCCTGGCCATCGGCGAACGCGAGGTAGTCGCGCCCGACTCCGTCGCGGATCGCTTTGAGTGCGCGCCGCTCGTCCGGGTCGTGCTGACGGCGGTTCTCGGTTAGCTCGACGGCCCCGTGGCGCTCGACGATGCCAGCGAACAGTCCGCCGGCTCCCACAGCTGGAAGCTGGTGCGGATCTCCGATCAGCACCGCCTTCCCGTGCGCCTGATCGACTCGATCGAGCAACGGGGCGAGTACGCGCGTCTCCGCCATCCCTGCTTCATCGACGACGACGACGCAGCCGACGGGGAGATCCTCCTTCAGGAGCCTGTGCAGCGTGGTCGAGTGGATGCCGGTCTCGTCCTGGAGCTTGTCCGCGGCGACACCGGACGGGGCCGCGCCGACGACGGGCACGCCGGCAGCCGCGAACGCCTCGTGCACGGCTCGGGTGGCAGTCGTCTTGCCCGCGCCCGCCAGCCCGACGACACAGACGACGCGGTCGGCGCTGCCGGCGACTGCGCGCAGCATCTCCGCCTGCTCGACCGACAGAGCACCGTCGCTGTCGCACGGAGAACGCTCTCGACGATCTCGGCCGGGACCGTCGGCGCGGCGACCCCTCGCGCGCCGTCGACGAGCGCGAGCGCCCGCCGCTCCGCGGCGATGAGCTCGGTGGTCGAGTAGCGCTGCGGCCGTCCCGGGGCCGGTTCGTCGCCGACGCGCTCGACCCCGTCGGTTCGCGAGAAGCGCTCGGCGAGTCGGCGGATCCGGTCACCCAGAGCGCCCTGCTCATGGGCCTGCGGCCCAGGCCATGACCAGGTCGGGATCAGAGAAGGCGGTCGCCCTTTCGGTGAGTCCCTGGGGCTGAGCATCTGCCCGGCGATGTCGAGCAGTTCCCTCGACGAGAGCTCGTGTCGGCTGGCGCGGTGCAGAGTGGCGGCGAGCTCCGTCCGTCCGAACCCGTGCTCGGCGGCGCGGGCACGCCAGTCCTCGCGCAGCCCTGCCAGGTCGACGTGCTCCTTCCGCTCGCGCGTCTCGACCGCCGCCCTCTGGGCCGCGTAGAACCCGGCCGTCGCCCGCTCCCTCAGATGCTCGACGACCTGCGCCCGGCGCGTCGAGAACTCGGCGATGACTGCGCGGGGAACGCCCCGCAGTTCGGCCATCCCCTTGCGCGGAGTCTCCCACTCGACGCCCAGCGACCGGGACAGTTCCGCGCGCAGGTGCGCCTGGTAGAGGTAGCCGGCAGCGAGCCGGTAGGTCTTCAGGATCGCCTCGCCGTCCAGGGCGCGCCACTTGCCGTCGCTGGGTCGCAGCGCCATGTTGGCCACGATCACGTGGGTGTGCAGGTGCGGATCCTGCGCTCTCGATGTCCGGTGCTGGTAGGCGGCCGCGACGAACCCCGATGCGCGCTCGCGGATGAGGCCGCCCGTGCCTCGCCGAACGACGCAGGCCTCGTCCTCGAGGTAGGCGAGCGCGGCCTGCCAGGCTGCCGCGTGCGCCTCGTTGACCACGTGGCGGGTCTCATCGTCCCCGAGAGCGTGCAGGAGGCTGACGCTCTTGGGGACCGAGAAGACGAGGTCGAAGCCGGCGACGGGGCGGAGCGTCTTCTCCTCCAGTCGTCGGGTGCCGCTGGCAGGATCGATTCGCTCGACGGTGATCGTGCGGGCCTTCGGATGGCGCCGTCGCAGTCGCTCACCGGTGCGGGGGTGATCGCCGCGGATCAGCACGCCGAGCTGGCCATCGCTGACGACTCCGTGCAAGGCCGAGTTCGGCAGCCCCGCTGCCGACCCAGATGCCCGGTGACTCGCCGCGGCCCGCGTAGTAGTCGTCGATGCCGGCCGCGACCGACCGCTCGTAGTAGGTCTCCTGGCCGGGAGTGAGCTTCGCCACGCTGAGCATCGACCTACTTTAGCACCTTGACCCATATATGGGTCAAGTGCATCTGTGTCTCGCTGGCTATCCAGGGTAGCTGGTGGGGTGGACGGTGTCGATGGGCCGGGTCATTCGGTGGCCTCGCCTTCGTCCTGAGGTCGTGCCGTCTGGGCGTCCTGCGGTCCTCGCTCGGCTCGCTCGCTGTTCGCGTCCTGCTCGGCGCGGTGCTTCTTGACGGATGGCGGGGCGACTCTTGCGGCGAGCTTGCCCAGCACGGCTGAGGTCGCCAGCTCGCGCGGTTCGTAGATGCCCTGCCGGTCGGCGTTCGGCAGTCCGGCGGTGTCCGCGAGCCGCTGCGCCACGAGCAGGCGCAGGACGACGGCGAGCGCGGCCTCGGGTGTCCTGGCGCGCTTGAGCGCGTCGAGCGCCGCGGCGTGCGCCTGCTTCTCGGCCTCTGCGCCGCGGGGATAGTGCACGGTCGTCCGTCCCTGCTTGTTGGTGGTCGAGGGCTGCTCGACGCAGAGCCGGTGCGCCCACGCGGCCGACCTGCCGTGTTCGAGCAGCACGAGCGAGCCGAGCAGCTTGACGGCGTCGGCGTCGAGCTTCGGCTCCCACCTGGCGAGCGCCGCGCCGAGGTCGAGGTTGCGCGCTCGGGCGGACGCCCGCTCCTCGTACTGGCGCTGCCGCTCCTGGCGGCGCGCTTCCTTCTCGTCGTCATCGGCGTCGGTCGAGCGTCGGTCGGCCTGCTCTTGCCGGCGTCGACGCGCCTCGTCGCGCTGGCGTGGGCGGCGATCTTCTGCGCCAGTCGATCTGCCAGCCACTCGGGATCGGTGACGTACGCGTGGCTGCGCGTCGTTCCGCCCTGGGAGTTCGAGCAGGCACCCGAAGGCGCGGGCGGCGTCGGTGTCCTCGGCGGTCAGTGCGAAGCACTCGCGCCAGCGGCTGCTCCTCGGCCTGTCGCGCCGCCCAGTCGTGCTCCGACGTGTGCGCGATCTCCGGGCAGCGCGGCGAACGCCGCCGCAACGCGTTCGGCGTGGTCGCCGAGCTTGGCGAGCACGGCCGCGACCGCTTCCTCGTCGTGGACTGAGGCGGGGAGGATCGGGCCGGAGCCGAACTCGCTCGCGCTGTAGGCGACGGGGTGGATCGGCTCGCCCGTCGTCGTCTCTCCAGTCGGCGCGGAGCACGTCGTCGACGAACTCGCCGGGGTCGCGCGGGGAAGACGCGCGGCGTCGTGGGGACGCTCCGCGAGCCATGCAGCGGTCAGGTCTGCCAGCAGCGGCTCGCGCTCCGCGATGCGCACCAGCGCCGGGGCGCAGGCGAGCGGCAGCCTGTGCGCGGCGATCAGCTGCTGTGCCGCGTCGGGCAGGCGGAGGAGGTCGAGCCGCTCCGCGATCAGCCGCTCGCTTCGTCCGACCAGGCGAGCGACCTTGGCGCTGTCGCCGTGCTCGTCGGCCAGGCGGCGGTAGGCGCGGGCCTCCTCGATCGGCGTCAGGTCGGCGCGGATCACGTTCTCGGCAATGGCGAGTGTGAGCGTGTCGCCGTTGGCGTCTCGCACCTGCGCGGCCACCTCGCTGAGCTTGGCGGCCTTGGCGGCGCGGTAGCGGCGCTCGCCCGCGATGATCGTGAAGCCGTCCTCGCCGTCGGGAGCCAGCGTCAGCGGTGTGATGATCCCGTGCCGCTTGACGGAGGCGACCAGCTCGGCCATCTGCTCGTCGGCGAACTCGGTGCGCGGGTTGTCCTCGCTGGGGCGGATCTTCGCGAGCGGCACCATCGTCAGAGTGGCGGTCATCGGCGTGTCGCCTCCTTCGGTCAGGAGCTGCAGCGCGGCGTCCTTCAGCGGCTGCGGCTCGGTGGCCCGCTCGAACCGCGCCTCGGTGTGCGTGCGGGTGGCCGTGCTGTCGCGTCGGCTGGGTGTGGTCGACGTAGGCGGTGACTGCCTGGAGCGCGCCCCAGGCCGTGCCGCGAATGTCCGCGAGATCGTCGGCGGTGCGGTGCGCCGTGCGGATCGCCTCGCGCACGCGCTCGACGTTGCGCACGGCCCGCCCGCCCGCGGTGCTGTCCGGCATCGGGTCGGGGAGTGGCACGAGGCGGGCGAGGAAGCGCTCGAACTCGACCGTCTCCCATCCGCCGGCGGATCAGCTGTCCGCCGATCTCCTCCAGCTCGTCGTAGTAGCGCCAGGCGACGCCGAGCGTGCGGCGAGCGTCGGCCAGCCTCCCTTCGATGTTCGCGGTGTGGCGGGCCTTCCAGGTGCGCTGCGCGTGCTGCGAGCGGCAAGCAGCATCCCGTTCAGGCACGCGAGCCGGAAGGGCGCGACCGAGACGGTCACGGCCAGGCCGCCGTCGTGGCCGTTTCGGAAGCAGAGCAGCGGGAGCACGTCCTCCCCCTCGGCGCCGCCGATCTTGATCTCGCGGTCGAGCCGCATCAGCGCGTGCACGCGGGCGCCGCCGCGGGTCGAACCAGCGCCGATCCAGTGCGCCTGCCCCGAGTCGGTGATCGCGTCGCAGAACGCGAACGCGGCGCGGTTCTGGAGCGGCTCGTAGCCGTCTCCGACGACGCCCAGCACGGCGCTGGTGTCGCTGCGGACATTGGCGACGTGCCGCGCGACCGGGACGCGCAGCCGCTCGCCCTCGCGCTCGACGACCGCTTCGAGCGGGTGCCGCTCGACGATCCAGTCGAGGCCGGCCGCGGCGATCATGGTCGCGGCGCTGTGCGAGGTGTCCGGGTTGACGGCTCGCACGACATCGCCCCATCCGGCCGGGCCTGAGCCGAGCCAGAGCGGCGAGGTCGCCTCGTCGATTCGGTGGGTGGGCTGTTCCATGGTCTGCATTTCGTGTCCTCCTTCGGTCAGGCGGCGAGTGCCGCAGGGCTGGCGGGTGACGGGTGGGCTGGCGGTGATGAACCGCTCCGGCTCCCGGAAGATCGCGAGGCCGACATGGGTCGCGAGACCCGCGCTGAGCCAGAGCGCCCGCAGTTCATCCGAGCTGGACGCCTCGCTGATGGAGCGGCGGCGGCCACGTCCGCTGAGCTGCTCCGGAACCGCGGCTGACTCGACCATCTCGACCTGGTGGGCGACGAAGTCGACCAGGGCGTCGAGGTCGATCCGGTACCGCGTCGCCCTCCTTCCCTCTGTTGATTTGAAACAACAGTCCGGACGTGCGCGAAGCGCCCGCCGTGGCCGCCGTCCCTCACCGGAACGGTGCACCTGTGTCTACCCGGGTCTTCGCTTCAGTCGGGCGCGCCGAGCGGCCGGCAGCCGGCCGGTATCGCGAGCCCAGCGCTCGATGCTGCTCCATCGCCAGACCGAGGATCGGCCGAGCTTGCCGAGCGGTTTCGGGAAGCCTGGGCCGGTCGCGAGGACGTTCACGCGCTGCGGCGAGATGCCGAGGCGCTCGGCGACGTCGACGGCGATCACGAGGTCGGTCTGCGAGTCGATGTGCACTTTCCGTGAGGCTAGCCCAGGTATTGATCTGGATCAATACCTGTCGGATCTGCGCTCACGTCCGCCGCGCGCGTCTCGAACTCCGGTCAAAGTGGCAATCACGAGTCCCAGGTGTCAGGCTTGGGGCGTCGTGCCCACCTACAGCTTCATCCGTGAGACCGTCGATGACCGTTTCTTCGAGCGGGGCGGCGAGGACCCGCGTCCTCCACGCGTCTTCGCGTGCCCGGTGTGTGGTGCTCCAACTCCGAACGAGGGAGCCCTGGCGGAACATCTTGGCTCCGTGCACCCTTTGAGCGCACCCCGCCTTCTCTTCAACGGCGAGGTGATTGTCGGCGAGCGGATCTTCCAACGTCGACCGAGCCAAGATGCGCTGGAGTGCGCCAACGTCACCGAGATATCCGTGTCCAGGAATGGGGAGCAACCGCAGGTCGAATCGCTGGCCGGGCTTCGCGCAACGCTCGCGGAAGCCGAGGCGCTTGTGGTGGACGTCTTCTTGCGAAATCACCGCGCGGGAGACGGCGCGGCTGCGGTGGAACAGGTCAGACTCAGAGTCGAGATCCCAGCCCCCGCAGCTATGGATAACGCCGACCGCTGCTTCGAGGAGCTCCTGGCCGACGACGAGCTCGACGAGCACCGCCTTGATCACTTCGTTGACGCCGCGGCTGGCACCCCCGGTGCTGGCCGTTACGCGTCAGCGCTGCATGACTATGGCGTCGCCATTCTGGTCAAGGATCAGGCTCGCGGCATCGGAGGATCGCTGCCGTTCGCGGCGCACCGCGAGAAGTTGCAGCGTGCGCTCAACGTGCTCGGACAGTTCCCCGAGCGGCCCGTTGCGCGCGCCGTCTCCGGGTTCGTGCGTTTCGGCCTCAACGACTTCGTTGGTGGTAACCATCCATCTGGTGTTGCGGAGCTCGATGCGTGCACCGGGGCCCTGCAGGAAGCCGCAGGGCTAGCCCCTCTGCGTACATCGCCTGTCGTGGTCACCGCGGCAGGGCGTTGCCCGACCGATCAGGCGACATCGTTCATCCTCGATCATTGGCAGGATCCGCGCGCAGTCCAAGGACTCATGGACTACGCGCGTCGGGGTTCAACGACTCCTGAGGACCGTGCGAAGTGCTGGGCGCTCGCCCTCAGACTCGCGCCTGACGATCCTGCGATAGCGCGACAGCTCGTGAACGACCCCGTCTTCGGAGACTGGGCGCTGAAACGGATCGGGAGCGCCGCCGCGGATGGCTGACGCGACCAATCCAACTCCTGAACCTGAGGGCGCGTCCGACGACGAGGCCGTCGCGCACGCCCTCGACCCGTCCACGGAACCATCGGCCGAGTCGCGCGAGGCGCGCATGCCTGATTCTGCGGCGTCGGAATCCAGCGACCCCCCAACCACTGCCGCTGCCGACAGTGCGGCACAATCGGCGCCCGTCGCGAAGGAAGAAGCTGCGAAGCAACCGCCCCAACCGCCACCCGTCGGGTCGCTAGTCGACCTTCTGACGGCGAAAGGGGCCAATGCGCGCAAGCTCCTCAGCGAACTCGCGAAGGGAACAAGCTGGACATTCGATCAACAAGATGTCGATGCTGCGCTCACGATGTTGCCCGAACAGGATCCGCACCTGACGAAAACGCGCCACCTCCTGCACGAGGCGATCGAAACCAAGGAGGGGCGCTTCGCAAGGACGGCGGGGGACTTCGCCCTGCGGGCTCTGGGTCGGGAACTCTCTCACCTCCCGAGCTGGCCAGCGATAGACGAAGTAGACCCTGCAATTGCTCTCCAGGAACTCACCAAGCGACTCGAGCCGGAGTTGCGGGCACAGACCACCCAGCGGCGCGCATGCAACGCTCTGATGATCGGCGTCGATCTGTTGTCAGACCGGCGGGGTCTGTCGGTCGAAACCGCCGCGCCCGTGCTCAGGGCAACGCTCGGGCCACCGCCGGCATACGCGCGCGGAACCCGCCGCCCACGTCGACACCGCGTCGCCAGTCTCACCCAGCCGCGTAATGATCTCGAGCAACTCCGGGACATGCTGGACATGCTGCAACCGTGGGAGGTCGGCATCATCGATGCCCGAAAGGCAGAGCAGCAGGCCCTGGCGGAGGCGCGTACGACCGGCGATGCGGCCGTGAGCGCTGAACGGCGAGTAAGCGATCTCTTGGGCGAGGTCGAAGCGTTGCGCTCGGAGCTCGAGGACGCGCGGCAGCAGGCCGAGGCCTCGCGCGCACGTGCCCAAGACGTCCGGATTCACGCAGGCGCTGATGTCACGGAGATTCGATCGCGCTCCATCGCCTTCCTGAACACGCGACTCCGGGATCTGCTGGCGACTGCCAAGGAGGCGGCAGAGGTAGAGCCTCCGCGCACGGCCACCGCCGTGCGACTCTTAGAGCAGGCGATCCAAGAGTTGCGAAAGGAGGTCGAGTGGCTGAGATCTTCGGCCTAGATTTTGGGACCACCAACTCGCTCGCAGCGACCGTCGCGGCGGGTCGCGCCCTCAGCTACGCCGACGACGAGGGACGAGCACACCCGTCCGTGGTCCTCTACCGCGGCGAAGAGATAGTCGTCGGACGCCGGGCAAAGGATCAGCTCGATGGGTCAGGTGCCGGAGTCATTGGCGATGCAGTTCGATCGCCGAAAGCACAGCTCGGCAGCGGCCAGGCGATCCATGTGGCCGGCGTGCCCAGAGAGCCGCGGGAAGTCGTTGCCGAGATCCTGCGCCATGTCAGAGATCAGGCAATCACGCATCCGAACAATCGAGAGACCCGATCAACGTTCAACGAGGCCGTCATGACGATCCCTGTGAACATGGACGGCCGAGCGCGGCGCGAGCTACGCCAAGCCGCCGCGGACGCGGGGATCCTCGTGCGTCAGTTCGTCCATGAACCGCTCGCGGCGCTGTACGGCTACCTTCGCGAGCAGCCCGATTGGAGACGTGCGATGACAGAGCTCGAGGGGAAACTCGTGCTCGTCTTCGACTGGGGTGGTGGCACGCTCGATCTGACGCTATGCCAGTTGGTGCGGGGCACGCTCGTCCAGGTGCATAACCGTGGAGACGGCCGAGTGGGAGGCGATCAGTTCGATGAGCGACTCCGGCACCTGGTGCGGCGGCGCCATGCGGAGCAGTACGGACTCGACAGTCTCCGCCAACAACCCGGAGCGGAGGCCAAGCTGCTCAACCGATGCGAGCAGGCCAAGATCACCCTATCGACGGGGGATGATGCGCCGGTGTTCATCCCGAGTTACCTCGCAGCGGATGGCCCGATGGCTGATGTCGACATCACTGTGCGGCGGGAGGAACTCGAAGACCTCACCGCCGACATCGTCCAGCAGGGGATGGAGAGCATCGATCTGCTGCTCGACCGTGCCGGCGTCAACGACGCGTCGATCGAGCTGCTCCTTAAGACTGGCGGAATGGTGCACATGCCAGTCATACGACGAAGGCTGCGCGAACGATTCGGCCCGGTCCGCGTGCCGGATTTCGAGGAGGGCCAGCAGTTGATCGCGAAAGGTGCTGCCTGGATCGGCCACGACGATCAGCGCTTGCGGCTCGCGAAGCCGTTCGAACTGCTCCTCGCCAGCGACGCGTCCGTGTCGCTTGTAGGCGAGTCGGTCGACCTGCCCGTCCGCGACACCGAGCTCGTCTACGAGTTCGGCCTCCACTGCGTCGATCCACGCGACGGGTTTGCGCGCTTCCAGTTCATGCGGCCTGTTCGCCCTGGGCGCAGCCAGCCGACCGACAGAGACTTCCGTACACCACCCTACTCCTGCCCATCGACACCACCGCCGGGCCGCTCGTCGAGCGGCTAACCGTGTCCGTCAGAATCGATCATGACCTCATTGCCCACGTGGACGCCCGGTCGGGCCTAGCGCGGGAGGCCACCTCTGCCGAGATCCACGGCTTGGAGTTCGGTCTCGCGCTGCCGGTGGCGACGTGACGGATCGGCACGGAGCCCACGATCACCGGGAACGCCATCGTCGCGGCGACGTCAGGCTACGGTCGAACGTCGTCCTCATCGACGATCAGCGGTCGAGTGATGCCGATTGGGAACTCGTGCCCGGGGAGATCGTCGATCAGTTCCACCCACACTTCCTCGCTGGTGCCAAGAAACGGCAAAGGGATGAATACGGCTACTACTTGGAGTGCTCGTTCTGCGGAAGACTTGCGCACGAAATAGGTCTCGATGGCTGTGCCGACCAACGATGTCTCGCGCCTCCGTCAGCTACATCGGTTGCCGCCGCTCAGGCGCGCCATGAGGAGGCCGAGGAGTTGATTCGTGCCGAGCGAGAGCACATCGACGCGGAGTCCAACGAGAGCGAGGGTAACGAAGCAGCCGACCTGCTATCCCCAGAGGCCGCAGTGGCGCGCTTCTTGGGTCTTGCTGCCATAGCCCACGCAGGCGAGTCCAAGCTCGAACAGGAGCCGAGCGAGGGCGACAAGCTCGACGCCGATACTGCGATGACTCGCTCCAAGAAGGCCCTGACGGAAGCGGCCGCGCGCACGGGCCGATTCTCGGGCTCGTACTGCCGAGATCCGCTCGACAACCTTGTCGACTCGCTCACGCTCGGGCAAGCGCGCACCGCCCTGGAGAACCTCAAGCAGGGTGACGGAGGTGAGCTCAATCCACAGGCGAGTGGCGCGCCGAAGTTCTGCGCGGCCTACTCCTCCGCGGCGCTCGCGGTGAACTCGTTCGCGGCGTGCTGGGGCGGGAGCAGTGGCTCGTGTTGGACGGCGTCGCCCGGCTTCGAGCGGTTGGAGTTCGAAGTCAAGTTCCCAACTTGCCTGCAGGGCAAGCCTCCGAATCTCGATGTCGCGGCCTCTGGGCCGCGCGCGACCGTCGCAATCGAGTCGAAATGCTTGGAGTACCTTGGCGAGCACGAGGCGATGTTTCAGCCGAGCTACTCGACGGCCGTCCGTGAGCTCGCACATGAGTCATGGGCCGCGCTTTTCGACGATCTGAAAAATGAGTCTGGGCTTCTGAGCCGGCTTGGAGTCGGGCAGCTGGTTCGCCATTATCTTGGGCTCCGGCGCGCCGTGGTCGAAGGGCTCGTACCCGCAGCGACGCTCCTCTACATCTACTGGGAGCCCGCCGACGCTGAGCGCCTCCCTGCATTCCGCGACCACCGGGCGGATCTGGCGAAGTTCGACTCGCGGGTGTCGGATCCGACGGTGCGGTTCGCTTCGCTGTCCTACCCCGACCTCTGGGCTCAGTGGAGCGCTGACGGCGCCCCTGGCTGGCTCGAAGCGCATGTTGACGCGTTGCGAGAACGCTACGAGGTCTCGTGGTGACTTTCCGTACTGCTCAACAGCCATGCGATCAACCCCGTCAGTGGAGAGGATAATGAGGTGGCCGGCGGCCCCGAAGACATGAGCTCGATGAGGCTCACGATTGAGGTGCGAGGCACTGAACCGTCGACGATCCGGTCGGGCGAGACCAGGTGGCGGATGGCGATCGCCCAGAAGGTCGCCGAGCGATTCCCTGAGCCCTTCATGCCTCCCGAGGGGACGGAGTTCGCGGTGGACGTCGTGTTCCACCTGGTCGAGCACCGCCTCTTCGTGCGGCCAAACCGGCCCGGGCCACCTGACCTCGACAACCTCCTCAAGCCGGTCCTCGACACGGTGTTCACCTCTGCAAACGTCCTCGGACCGACTGGCGTGCTCATCAACGCGAACGACACGTGGGTGACGGACGTTCGAGCAAGGAAGATCGAGGCCCCAGATTCGAGTCAGGAGGGGGCGGACATCACTGTCTCGTGGCCCGATGGCGACGCGTAACCCGTGAGGGCGACGAGTTTGCAGCGATGGGTCGTGGACGCATGTTTTCGTGAGCGGTTCGTCTCATGCGGAACCGTCTGGTACTGGTTGGACAAGCGGCCTCCTCGGACGAACGTTCGACCTCCTACTGACAGACTGCACTTGATATGACTGGCCTTTTCGTCGCCTCGGCCCTTTTGGTGGCCCTCGCTCTCCTCGCGCTAGTGGTGCATCGGCGCGGAGGACGCGCCCGCGCGACGGGCCCGGAAGCGCCCGGAGCTTTGCTCGTCACGACGCGAGGCAATTCGCCGACCTACGCTGTTGGGCCAGGCCCCGGCGACCTAGTCCTCGTGCCGTTCCCGAACGACACGGGGCAGGCTCTCGTTGTCGGTCCGGAAGACGCGCTCGCGATCTTCGACCAGAGCGGCCTCACGAACCGCGACACGAGCGCCGGCTCCGGCCCGGTACCGCAGCTCGTTCGCGATGCGATGGCGATCGGTGGCCTGAACGCGACCGATCGATTTCAGCAAGGAGCCAACTCCGGTCGCATCGTCGCGTTGACGCCCGAGACGATGGAGGACATAGAAGAGGCAAGCCTGTCTACGACAAGGCCGGCAACCTTCTGGCGCTGGTCCGTGGCGACAAGGGACGTTTCAAACCGATGCAGCTCGACAAGACCGGCGCGCAGGTTGCCGCCGCGTCCAACATGGCCACGCTCGCCGTGACCGCGGCGCTGAGTCAGCAACTCGAGGCGATCTCCCAGCAACTCCAGGAGATGAGCGAAACGCTCGAGGGCATGGTCAAGGACAATGACCGCGAGCGCCTCTCCGATGCGCTCGCCGCCAATGAGATCCTCTTCGAGATTGCAGAGAGCGTCAGTCGGCGCGGCATCACCCAAGCGGACTACATGCAGCTCGCGAGCCTCAAGCATCGGGTGACATCTCTACAGATCGAAACGACGGCCAAACTCGCTGAGATCGCACCGGACGGTGTCGCCACGATGGGACGCAACAAGCGGGTCGATGTGCTTGAGAGCCTCTACGCGAAGGAGCGCCTCGAGTACTGGCTGGCACTGCAGGTCCAAGCTGACCTCGCGCGGACTCGGTGCGATCTCCTCACGCTGCTTTGGGAACACCATTCACACCCTGCGACTGCTGCGGCCCTCAACCGGAACGTCGCCAACGCGATCAGATCGCGGCAGCTTCGTGCGGCCGAAGTCGGCGATGCGCTCCGCGCCCTGTCGGACCCGACCTCGCAGACCTGGCTCGATCCGGTGCGCGTGATCTCGCGCCATAAGCTCGGGAAAGCAGAAGCCCGAATTGACGAGCTGCTGCTCACCCACGGCGATGCGTTCGCCGGCCCTGAACAGGACCCGCACACCGTCTCGCGAGCCGCGCTGGAGCCAGCCGGTACCCGTGCGCCTACGACCGCTCTTCCCGCCGGCGGAGGTGACCCAGAGGCTCTCTGATTCTGTTCCCTGGATAGCAACTGCACACAGGTCACACCGTCGGAGTTTCCGTGGAGCGGGACGCCCTCGCGGCCCTGACCCATCGGCTCCAGAGCGCGAACCCACGCGCTTCTGCGCGAAATCCCGGACTCCTCCGCCTAGTCTGGCCTCTCTCCGAGTTGTGGCGACACTTCGGCGCTGGCGTAGGCATCCCGCGAGGGAGACGTCCGCCGAGGCGCCGCGCTCGAGCGCCGCGATCTGAAGCAACTCGAGATCACCGATCTCCCGACCATGGCCACCCACTTCGAGCTTCGCCGGGGCCTAGACGACGGTGAGGTAGCTGAACCACCGCTTCCGGATCCCCGCTCGATCAGTCAATTGCTGGAGGCTGCGAGTTAACATGGTCGGCTCTACTACCGCCAGTCCCACTCGTCGAAGAAGTCGCGTGCGCGACGCATCGGCGGCGAGAGCTCCGGAGCACTCAGCACTGCCAGGCGATCGCGTGCGCGAGTCATCGCCACATAGAAGGTACGCAGCTCGGTCGCCCACCACTCCTCGACCTCGGCCTCGTCCTGCAGCCAGAACGGCCTCACCGCCCAGCCCGCTCGGCCCGCTGCGGCGAGGATGACGAGCTTGAACTCAAGGCCCTTGCTCTTCGCGAATGTTCCAACCCGGATCGCGTCGATCGGTTCACCCTTGTAGTCGTCAAGTCTCACCACCGGGTGACCCGCATCAGCCAGTGCCTGTTCCGCCCAGTTGAGCGTCTTTTTGGTTCGGCCCAACACACCGATGTCGCCAAGTCGGCCAGCGTTGAGTGCTTCGTCGATGAGCATCAGCATGACCTCCTTTCCGTCGCCCGAGCCCTCAACCACGTGGAGTTGCGGCGGGTCTCCGAGACGGAGCGGGAGCGATCGCTCCATTCTCGATGTTCGAGCAGCCCCGGTTTCCAGATCTACGAAACTACTGTCACCAAGTGCCGCCTGCGCCGCCTCGGCAACCCACTGCGTGTTTCGCCAGTTCCGGTCGAGTGTGAAAGAGCGGCCGCTGATGCTTAGTCCGAGATGTCCAAGTCGAAACCCGCCTGGGTAAATGGCCTGTCGCCCGTCGCCGAGCAGCATCATGCCGCGATGGCCCTCGCTGGTGTCCAGCTCCATCAGCAGGAGAAGCTGCGCCTCGGTTAGATCTTGTGCCTCATCGACGATCACTCCGTCAAACCGCGGACCGACCCCGATCCGCGCCAGTTCGAGTGCGCGCAAACGCAGGTGTGCCCAATCCATCTTCCCTTTCAACAAGGTGCGGTAATGCTCGTACCCCTCCCATACAGTCTGCCGATCTCGCTTGGACAGGGCCGATCCACGCCCCACGCGGTCGACCTCCAGATAACTGTGGAGGTCGAGGCGTCGTCCCGCTATGACAACATCGATTTCACGTTCGAAGTTTCCCGCGGGACCAATGGCCGCCCGGAGGCCAGGCGTATCGCGCAGCGCCCGATCCAACAGTTTTCGCCGATCCGGGCTTCCGCCGGACAGAATGTCGCCCGGCTCGCCATCGGCCTCCGCGACAATTGTCCGTGCAAGCGAGTCGACCGTTCGCGTCGTAATCGACGATGCGACGTCCGGGGCAAAGGCCTCCAAGAGCGTCCGCCAGACACCAGGAAGCAAGTTTACGAAAGTCGTGAGAAGGACGCGCTCGGATTGCCCGGCTTCAACCAGATGGCGGGCGCGATGCAGCGCTGCGACCGTCTTCCCTGTCCCTGACCCCCCTGAACCCGTGAAGGACCGTTAGCGTTGTGACGGACGATCCGAGACTGAGATGGATGGAGATAGAACATCCACTCCTCAATCGAGCGGGTGAGCACGGCTTCGAAGTCGTCCTCCTGAAGTGCGACGATAGCCGCAGCCGAGTCTTCCGATCGCAGTCGCACTGCGAGCTCAGACTCGTCGATGCGGGCGTCGGCGATTGTGGGTACCGTCCCCGAGTCGACGATTGCGAGATAACGATCTCGGTCTTGCCATATGTCCGTCACAAGTTCGACCAGATCAGGATCCAGTGCCCGTTCTGCAAGAACGTCGGCGACCTCAATCGATGGAGCCAGGCTCCGCAATACCTTGATTGTCGTTCGGTCGAGACCGATCGACTCGAGCGTTGTGGTCTCGAACAGGGTCAGCGGATTTTCTCGCTCCTGGGCAACGGCGGCACGCACAGTCGGTGCGACGGCTGCAGCCTCGGGCACGGACTCTGCGACCTCGACCACCTGTACGCCGCGTCCATTCCTGGTGACTACGATCCGCTCGATCGCGGACAAGTCGTCGTAGGTGTGATCGTCGCGCCGATCCAAAAGCAGCACAAGAATCTCGTGTTCAGCCGCCCTGAAGAAAATGCGATAGGGCCATTGTTTGAGCCGCCACACCTCGCCGCGCCGCGTCCCCTTCAGCTTCTCCACGTCACCGTGGATCGCCGTAATTTCGCCGCGCATGTACGCAGGGAGCTCGTAGGTCGCACGCTTGACACGTTCGAGCTCGCTCGGCGTGATCGAGCATTTCACCCACCGCTTAGGAAACAGGATCGACATCGGCTTGGGCCGTCGCAGTGGAGTGCCAGTTGCCGAGGTCACAGGTCGACCTGGCCGAACCTCAGCGATGCGCCAATGTCCTTGGATCGACCAGCTGAGCAAAGCCCAAACACGTGCTTCGCGAGGGCTTTGTGCCCCACCCGCCAACGGCGAATCGATGAGGTTGACGCAACCACTCCTGTTGCTCGGCTGCGGGGCGGTGCGCCTGAGGCCCGCGCCTGGAATGTCGTCGCAATGACGCCGCGCACAAGTTGCTCAACCACCCGCCCTACGTGCCCTTCGACCCGCAGCGGGTACCGAGGTTGAGGGTTAAGCTGCGACGGCTCCGTCCAGGCCGGCCGGGCCTACGACTGACGCGGTCACGCTGGAAGTCGCACGCTGAAGATCGAGGCCAGGTAGCTTGGGATCGGGGCACCATCCGATCCTACCCTGCCATCGTCAGCTACCTCCGGCGGGGCCTGCAGAGACGCGGCCCTTGTCCGACGACTGCGGTCTTGGCGACCTTGCGGCGCTTGTGGTGCTCGAGGCCGACGGCGTAGGCCAGCCCCGGCCGGTGGGAGACAGGAGATCGGGAGCCGTGACCCGTCACACCGGCCGGATCTCGGAGGTCGGCTACGGCTGTGCAGTGCGCTGATGCGTAGGCCACGGCACAGTTCGGGCGGAGCATCGCAGGGTGCCAAGCTGCGCCGCTTGTGTGTCAACGATCCTAACCCGGCAGCAGTGCCGGGGGGTCGGTGTCCCCGGCGCCAACGAGCGACCGACACCGGCAGGTGGGGAGTGGATCCGTGGGCTGCGTCGGCGTGCTGTCTCCCATCAGGCCGTCGAACGTGTAGCCGGGCGGACAGACATCGCCTTCGGATGATAGGAGCGCGAGCAGAGCGCACGTGGCCAGCCCTGATCCGAGCACTGTCAGCGCCACCACGCTCGGAGCTGGCTCCCCAACGGAGCCCACGAGGTACCCCTCCCGCTTCAACTTGTTGCGCGCGTCCGGCGGCAGATTCTCCGCGCGAATGATTTCCGCGGAGATCGTGCCGCGGCACCAGAGGCATGGAGTCGTTGGGGTCGAGGATGCGCACGTCAGCCGCCAGTGCCGCAAGGTCGCCGTTGCGCTTCGCTCCGGCCTGCACACCCACGTCGATCACCGGGAGCAGGTAGGTGCTCGCAAGGTCATTCACAACGACGCGGCTGCCGTGCGTATCGGTGCACACAACACGACGTCGCAATCGAGCAGATGGCAGGAACACTGATTCCGTTCCGGATATCACCCCGCACGCGCGTCACGGGTTCGCCAAGCTGCAGTGAATCGAGGTGGCGCCCGGAGAGAGAAGACGACGTCGACCTTGGTGCGGTGGGGTCGTGGCGCGCAGATCGGCGGCCGTTGATCCAAATACGCGCCGAACGTTCGACGGTGTGTCGAGGAGGTCGTTGTCGACGACCGTCACGGCGCCAGCGCCCATTCGGACCAGTTGCTCAGCGATTGGAGATCCGAGGCCCCCCGCCCCGACCACGCCGACGTGGAGCGTGCGAAGCAGATCGTGCACCGTGCCAAGGGCGTCTCGCTGGCGATCGTCGATGCCTGCGACGTCGAGGGGGTGAACCGGGGGCTTGTCGGGCGCCGGCTGAAGAAAGCGCAGCGTTCGGTCGATGGCGGCGATGGAATCGACCAGTACTAGCTGATCGCCTTCGGCCAGTACTGCGGCCCATCCCTCTGGGTGTATCACCGCGGCTGCGAACGGCCCGGGCAGGATGGGGCCGATGACGTTCGCGAGGTGTAGAAGGGTCCGCTCGTCGAGACGGCTTAGGCCGACAGGGTGACCGGGGTCGGGATGGCTGTGCACAAACAGGAGCCCTGCGTTCGCCTCGACCGCACGGCTGATCACCGCGGAAAGCCATCTCGGGCCGGGTCGGAGATGCCCTTCGTCCTGAGCCTCCCACGCGTCCGGCGGGGGCAGGATGGGCTCGCCGCCAGGAGGCGCCGGCTGTCAGTGCCGACGCCCTGGCGAAGGAGAAGAAAGCATCCCTGCTCGTTCTGCGGCGCGGCTTCGTGCATGAGGTGCTCGACCTCTGCGGCATCGATCCGGAGTAGCGCGAGGCGGATCACGCCGCACGGTCCTGCTTCAAACCGGGCCAACATGAACTCGAAGTGATCCATGAGCGGATTGCCCTCGGTCTTCCAGGGGCCGTTGCGATGCCAGGAGAACCGACGCCAGGAGCGACCGATGTACTGCTCGATCGAATCAGCGTTCTGAGGACCGCTCCATCCGCCCGGAGTACATCGAGGTCGGTCCAGAACATGTCCATCGCGGACACCGGGTACTGCAGGTCGGTGATGAAGAGCACTTCGGTGGTGGTGACGCGGTAGGCGTCTCCGGGCAGTGCGACTCCGTGAATCACGACGAAGACCTGCATTCCCTCTGTCGTGAGAGTCACGGTGACGCCGGCCGCTTGTTCCAGTTCGTCTGCATCGCGGCGGAGCCGCTCCACGCCATTCACGTCCTTATCCGCCGAAGTTGGGGTTGCCCGGCAGGACGCGAAAGTGTTCACCGTTCTTTACCCGGATCTCCTTGTCGAGCGGCACTTCTGTGCCGCCTGTCGGATCGCCCTCGCCCTTCAGCTCGAGCACCCGCCAGTCCCTTCCTTCGAAGCCTGCGGCCTCAAGAATGTCCGCACCGGTCACGGTGGCGGAGTCCAACTCCACCCGCTTGCGGTTCACGAACACGTGAACAGCCACCTGGTGTTTCTCAGCAGCCTCGGCCATTGGGTCTCCTCCTCGTACGGGTTCTTGGGACTCTGCCCCAGCCGGCCTCGAGCCCTGGTATCCTTGGGGTTGAACGAATCTTCCCAAGTTGATGTTGGGAAGACTACTACAACATCGGCGCAGGCCGCGAATTTTCTTCTGGGAGGTGACGGTGGCAGACGCATCCATCTCGTTCGGGCCGAGAATTCAGCAGCTCCGCCGCGAGCGCGATATGACCCAGCGCGAGGTGGCGAAGCAGCTCGGAATCGACTTCACCTATCTGTCCAAACTCGAGAACGGACGCGGCGAACCACCTGGCGAAGACACGGTACGTGCGCTCGCCAGGCTGTTCGAGATCGACTCAGAGGAGCTGCTGGCGCTGGCGGGGAAATTGCCCATAGAACTGCGACAACGCGCGCAGAGCGATGTGCAGTTCGCCACACTGCTTCGCACCCTCCCGAGCCTCTCCGACGACGAGCTTCGTCGGATCTACAAGAACGCCGGCATGAAGGGTGCTGGCCGGAGAACGGGTTCGCGGTGACGTTCATCCCCGGTGCTGTTCTTGATGCGCGAGCGGCCGAGCTGTGGCGAACCAGAGACTTGGAGATCGGCTTCAATGTCGACGACCTAGCGGATCGAATCGGACTGGGGTTGCTTTGGGACGACGTCCCAGATACCGATAGTGGGATCGTGTTGGGGTTGCTCGACCCCAACGAGCGTCTGATTGTTCTGAATCAGCGCCACCTGGATGACCTTGAGGCGAACGGAGGGCGGCTGCGCCGCTTCACGATCGCGCACGAGATCGGACACTGGCTCCTCCACGCCGATGCCGCGCGATCAGGCACACTGAGCCTCCTTGCAGGGGGTCGCGTATGGTGTCGCTCGGGATCGCGCGACCCCGTTGAACGGCAGGCCGACATGTTTGCCGGGCGACTGCTGATTCCGGAGGACATGCTGCGGCACGAACTGCCGGCCGCGACCTGGCGCGGCTGGCCGGTCATCTACAGGCTGGCTGACACCTTCGTCGTCAGTCCGACCGCGATGTTCGTGCGCCTCCAGGAACTTCACTGGGCACACCGCGGCGAGGATAATGTGCCGAGGTCGGGCCGGGCCCACGTTCCTGGGCAGGCCGAGTTGCCGTTCGCGTGATCACAACCGGGCATATGGACGACGCTGTGCGCCCCCATTGCGCCCCCGACGTTGGAGAACGGCGGACTTCGACGGACGACGACGGACAGCGGAGACGGCTCATAGGCTTGCCGGCACGAGCCACAAACCGCCCAACCATGCTGGATTGGGCCTAGCGGAGCGGCGCAGGAGTCGAACCTACCAACCGTGGGGTTACAACGGCCTGCCGGTTTTGAAGACCGGATGGGCCACCGGGCCCGTGCCACTCCCAGAGCGGGGGATCCTAACCCGCCCACGCCGCGCGCTCACGCGGCTTCTGCGGCGGCTAGGGCGATGCCGCGGGCGTGATCAGCCCGTAGTGGCCGTCGAACCGCTGGTACATGACGCATCCCCGGCCCGAGGCCGGGTCTCGGAAGAAGACGAACGGCTCGCCGCCGGCCTCGAGCCGTTCACGCGCGTGGTCGGGAGTCATGTCCGGGGCCGGGTTCGGATCGACGACCGGTTCGTCCGAGGCCGTCCCGATCGTCGACGCGGCTGCGCGGGCGAGGTGGAGGTACCCGCCATCGACGGGCGCGTAGAGCAGGCTGTCCACACCCGTGCCGGAGTCGACGAAAAGCATGAAGTCGTAGTCGAGCAGGTGCAGCTCGTACACCGCCTCTTCAACCGCCAGCGCCTCGTCGTCGTAGGTCTCCCGCTGCACGATCTCTCGCTCCTCGACGGGACGTGGGAAGGCGGTGCCTCGGTCGGTGGGTCGATCGCCGTGCCGCCACTCGCCCGGCGCGGCGACGGCGGTCCTTCGTTGGCGCTCGTCCAGCCGCGAGGACAGCACCTCGAGCCGGCGCCTCAGCCGCGCCTCGACGAGATCGACCGCCTCCTCGATGGTCTCCGCGACAGCCTGCGCGCGCACCGCACGGCCGTTCACGTCGAGGGTCGCCTCGGCCAGAGACCGCCGCTCGACCGAGGGGTTCGGATGCACGTGCAGCCCCACGCGTGCGTGAAGCACGGGTGCAGGCGCGAGGCGCACAACCCGCGCGACCTTCTCGGCGGCGTAGTCGGCCGCCGATTCGGGCACCGTGCCTCGCGTGCTCACCACGACGTCTCGGGCCAGGACGGTCATCGCCGCGTACTCTCGCAGATCGGCCCTCGTCGCCGTGCAAGCCATCACCGCGGGATGAGGGAAACGTCGGCAGCGCCGGGGCAGCCAGATGCGCAAGTTCCCGCATGCCAATAGGGGTTTTTGTGAAGGCGTGATGCGCCCGCTCCCCGATGCCGCGGCCGCCGTGTGGACCGAAAATACCTCCGCGGCCGTGCGTTTCGCGGTCAGGACTGCATATCTGGAGGTCTGTGATGGCAACCATCGAGCGTCCTGTCACGTACGCCGTCCCGGGAGGTCCCGATAGCCCCGTCGAGGTGAAGTCGCGGTACGAGAACTTCATCGGCGGCGAGTGGCGGGCCCCTGTGAACGGCGGCTACAAGGCGAATCTGAGCCCGGTGACCGGGAAGCCGTTCACCGAGGTGCCTCAGTCGACGCCCGAGGACGTGGAGCTTGCGCTCGACGCAGCTCACGCCGCCCGGGTCGCTTGGGGCGAGACCTCGGCCGCCGAGCGATCGCGGGTGCTGAACCGCGTCGCCGACGTGATCGAGGAGAACACGTCGATCCTCGCGATCGCCGAGAGCTGGGACAACGGCAAGCCGGTGCGTGAGACGCTCGCCGCCGACGTCCCGCTTGCGGCGGACCACTTCCGCTACTTCGCATCGGTCATCCGGGGCGAGGAGGGCAGGATCTCGGAGATCGACAAGAACACGGTCGCCTACCACTTCCATGAGCCGCTCGGAGTGGTCGGTCAGATCATCCCGTTCAACTTCCCGCTCTTGATGGCGGCGTGGAAGGTGGCTCCGGCGCTGGCAGCGGGCAACTGCTCGGTGCTCAAGCCGGCCAGCCCCACACCGTGGTCGATCCTGAAGCTGGCCGAGCTGATCGAGGACATCGTTCCGCCGGGCGTGCTGAACATCGTGAACGGGCCCGGCGCCGAGATCGGCAAGGCGCTTGCAACCAGCAAGCGCATCGCCAAGATCGCCTTCACCGGTGAGACCGTGACGGGCCGGCTGATCATGCAGTACGCGGCCCAGAACATCATCCCGTCGACGACGGAGCTGGGCGGCAAGTCGCCCAACATCTTCTTCGCCGACGTGATGGACCTGGACGATGCGTTCTTCGACAAGGCGATCGAAGGGCTCGTCCTGTATGCGTTCAACAAGGGCGAGGTCTGCACCTGCCCATCCCGCGCGCTGATCGACGAGTCGATCTACGACGCGTTCATGGAACGGTGCCTGGCCCGGATCGCGACGATCCGCCAGGGCAACCCGCTCGATCCCTCCACGCAGCTCGGCGCGCAGGTCTCGACCTCGCAGCTGGAGAAGATCCAGCGCTACGTGGACATCGGCATCAAGGAGGGCGCGGAGCTCCTGACAGGCGGTGAGCGAAACGTCCTCGAAGGCGACCTCGCCGACGGCTACTACTTCGAGCCGACGGTGCTCAAGGGACACAACAAGATGCGCGTGTTCCAGGAGGAGATCTTCGGACCCGTTCTCGCAGTGACGACGTTCAAGAACGAGGCCGAAGCGCTCGAGATCGCAAACGACTCGCTCTACGGCCTCGGCGCCGGTGTATGGACGCGTGACATGAGCCGCGCGTATCGGATGGGCCGGGCGATCCAGGCAGGTCGCGTATGGACGAACTGCTACCACCTGTATCCGGCCCACGCTGCGTTCGGAGGCTACAAGATCTCCGGAGTCGGTCGGGAGAACCACCAGATGATGCTCGACCACTACACGCAGACGAAGTGCCTGCTGGTCAGCTACGACCCCAACCCGCTCGGGCTGTTCTAGGCTGACATGGACGCGAAGGTGAGAGCCACGGACGCAGCGCTCGACGCGATCGAGGCTCTCACCGACGTCCGCGGAAGGGTGATGTTCTTTCAGTCGGGGGGCTGCTGTGACGGCAGCTCCCCGATCTGCCTGCCCGAGGGCGAGCTGCCGCTCGGGCCGCACGACCTCCTGCTGGGACGCGTCGGCGGCGCTCCGTTCTATATCGACACCGACCTGTACGAGCGCTGGAACAGGCCGGCATTCCTGCTCGACGTGTCCCCAGGCGCTCCGGAGGGGTTTTCCCTCGGCGTGGCCGACACCCATTTCGTGACGAGGGAAGCGCCATGAGCGACCACGGTCGAACAACCATCGGCGTCCCCAGGGAAACGGCGGCAGGTGAGCGGCGCGTCGCGCTCGTCCCCGACGTCGCACGGCGGCTGGTGGCGGGCGGCCTCGATGTCGTCGTCGAGCCGGGCGCAGGCGTCGCCGCGCTGATCCCCGACGACCAGTACGTGGCCGCCGGGGCGGAGATCTCGAAGACCGCATGGAGCGCGGATGTCGTCGTCAAGGTCGCACCGCCGACCTCCGCCGAGGTCCGCCAGATTCGCGAGGGCGGGGTGCTGATCGGATTCCTGACGACCGGAAGAGAGCCGAGCATCCAGGCGGAGCTCGAGCGGCGCGGCGTGACCGCCTTTGCGATGGAAGCCATCCCGCGCATCAGCCGCGCTCAAGCGATGGACGCCCTCTCTTCACAGTCGAGCCTGGCGGGCTACAAGGCGGTCATCCTCGCGGCCGACCACGCCACTCGGCTGCTGCCGATGATGACGACGGCGGCCGGGACCATCCCGCCCGCCCGGGTGCTCGTCCTCGGCGCCGGGGTCGCCGGTCTCCAGGCGCTCGCCACCGCGCACCGGCTGGGCGCCCGCACGACCGGCTACGACGTACGACCGGAGACCGCCGAACAGGTGCGCTCTGTCGGCGCCGAATGGCTCGACCTCGGGATCGCGGCGACCGGCGAGGGCGGCTACGCCCGGGAGCTCGACGACGCCGAGCGCGCGCGGCAGCAGCAGGCAATGACCGACGCGATCACCACCTTCGACGTCGTGATCACGACCGCGCTCGTCCCGGGGCGACCGGCCCCGCGCCTCGTCACGGCCGAGGCGGTCGCGCGAATGCGGCCGGGCAGCGTGATCGTCGACATGGCCGGCGAGACCGGCGGGAACTGTGAGCTGACCGAGCCGGGCGCGATCGTCGTCAGGCACTCGGTCACGATCGCCGCGCCGCTCAACCTGCCCGCCGGCGTGCCCGAGCACGCGTCTCAGCTCTACGCGCGCAATGTCCAGGCGCTGCTCGAGCTGATGCTCGACCGCAGCGACGGATCGCCGCGGCTGCGCCCCGATCTCTCCGACGAGATCCTCGCCGGTGCCTGCCTCACCCGCGGGCATGCCGAAGCACCCCTGGAGGTGAAGGTCTGATGCTGGCCACCAACCTTGCGACGCTCGTGCTGGCCGGGTTCGTCGGCTACTTCGTCATCTCGAAGGTGCCGAACACCCTGCACACGCCGCTCATGTCGGGAACGAACGCGATCCACGGCATCGTCGTCCTCGGCGGCATCGTGCTGCTCGCCACCGGCGCGGCCCATGGCGTCCTCACCGAGACGCTCCTGACGATCGCCGTGGCGTTCGGGACGATCAACGTGGTCGGCGGGTTCCTGGTCACCGACCGCATGCTCGAGATGTTCAAGCCGCGGGCGCGCGATGCCGGCTCCGCACCCCGGAAGGGCGGCACCTGAAGTGGTCTACGCAACGCTCCTGACCGGCACGAGCACGCGCGACGTGCTCTACATCGTCAGCTTCGCCCTCTTCATCTACGGCCTCTCGAACATGACCGGCCCCGCCACGGCGGTGCGGGGCAACCGGCTCGCGGCGGGCGGAATGGCGATCGCAATCGTCGCCACGCTCGTACGGTCGCACGTTGACAACTGGGCGCTGATCGTCGCCGGCATCGCCGTCGGCACCGCGATCGGCATCCCCGCCGCCCGCAGGATCCAGATGACGCAGATGCCGCAGATGGTCGCGGTCTTCAACGGCGTCGGCGGCGGCGCCGTTGCCCTGATCGCATGGGCGGAGTTCCGCAGCACCGGCGGCTACGCCGGCCACGCCACCTACGTCGCCGCCTTCAGCGTCGCCGCGGCGATCATCGGCAGCATCTCGTTCTGGGGCTCCGGCGTCGCGTTCGCCAAGCTCCAGGGCCTGATCGGCGGCAGGCCGATCACGCTCGGAAGACTGCAGACGCCGCTGAACGCGCTCATCGCCGCGGCCGCCGTCGGATGCGGCGTCGCCATCGCCGCGGGCCTCCATCAGGAGTGGCTGATGATCGGGCTGCTCGTCGCCGCCGCGGTGCTCGGCAACCTGCTCGTGCTGCCGATCGGCGGCGCCGACATGCCGGTCGTGATCTCGCTGCTGAATGCCTTCACGGGGCTCTCCGCCGCCGCCACGGGAGTCGTGCTCAACAACACCGCCCTCATCGTCGCAGGCATGCTCGTGGGCGCGTCCGGCACGATGCTCACCCGGCAGATGGCGGCCGCGATGAACCGGTCCGTGCGTGCGATCGTCGCGGGCGGTTTCGGCGGCGACGGCGAGCTGCCGGAGGCGGCCGCCGGCGCAGCCGGGACGGCCCGCTCGACCAGCGCGGCCGACGTCGCGATCCAGCTCGCATACGCCCAGCAGGTCGTGATCGTTCCCGGCTACGGCCTCGCGGTCAGCCAGGCCCAGTACGCGCTGCGCGATATGGAGCGGCTCCTCGAGAGCCAGGGCGTCACCGTGAAATATGCGGTGCATCCTGTCGCCGGCCGCATGCCCGGGCATATGAACGTCCTGCTCGCCGAGGCCGAGGTCGCCTACGACCGGCTCACCGAGATGGATGACATCAACCCCGAGTTCCCGCGCACCGACGTCGCCCTCGTCATCGGCGCCAACGACGTCGTCAACCCCGACGCTCGCACCAATCAGCGCAGCCCCCTCTACGGCATGCCGATCCTGGACGTCGACCGGGCCCGTTCGATCATCGTGCTCAAGCGCTCGATGCGCAGCGGATATGCGGGTGTGGAGAATCCGCTGTTCCTCAACCCGAAGACCGCGATGCTCTTCGGCGACGCCAAGGCATCGATCATCGCCATCACCGACGAGCTGAAGGCGCTCGGCGTCACCGCGGCGAGCCGCCCGGCAGCCGCCCCGGTCGAGATGTCGTAGGGCGTACGGGCTCCGGTCGGGCTACACCGCGGGTGCCGGCGTCCCTCCGAGCGACGGCGGGTCCTCGTAGGCCGACTCGCCGTGCATCGCCTCGTCGAGGCCCATCTCGGCGGCCTCCTCGACGCGTACCGGAGTGATCACGTTTATCACCTTGAGCATCGCGTAGGTGAAGACGAAGGCGTAGGCCGAGCAGGCCACGTCGGCGACCAGCTGCTTGCCGAAGAACGAGCCGCTGCCGTGGATCAGGCCGACGCCGCCGGCAGGGTTGATCGCGGTGCTCGCGAACACGCCCAGGAGCAGGATGCCGAGCGATCCACCGACGCCGTGCACGCCCCAGACGTCGAGCGCGTCGTCCCAGCGCAGGCGATTCTTGAGCTGCACGGCGAGGTAACAGACGAGGCCCGACACGATGCCGATCACCACCGCGGCGTAGATCGGCACGAAGCCGGCCGCCGGCGTGATCGTCGCAAGGCCGGCCACCGCGCCGGTGAGGAGCCCGACGAAGTGGGGCTTGCGCGCGTGCCACCACTCGATGAAGAGCCACGTCGTGGCGGCGAACGAGGCGGCGATGTCGGTGTTCAGGAAGGCCTGCGCGGTGATGCCGTCGACCTTGAGCTCGCTGCCGGCGTTGAAGCCGTACCAGCCGAACCAGAGCAAACCGGTACCGAGGGCGATGAACGGGATGTTGTGCGGCGTGTCCACGTACTTGCGCTTGCCCACGTAGAGCACCGAGGCGAGCGCCGCCCATCCTGCCGAGGCGTGCACCACGATGCCGCCGGCGAAGTCGCGCACGCCCCAGTGCGCGAGCAGTCCGCCGCCCCAGATCATGTGCACGAACGGGTAGTAGACGAACAGCTGCCACACCACGAGGAAGATCAGGTAGGCCTTGAAGCTCACGCGGTTGGTGAAGGCGCCGGTGATCAGCGCCGGAGTGATGATCGCGAACATCATCTGATAGGCGATCAGCACCACCAGCGGAATCCGGCTCGGCCCGTAGATCGAGTCGGGCGTGACGCCCTTCAGGAACGCCAGGTGGAAGTTGCCGTAGATGCCGTCCGAGCCGCCGCTGAAGCAGAGCGAGTAGCCGATCCCCCACCAGAGCACCGTCGTGATGCCCATCGAGGCGAAGCTCTGGATCATGATGGTGAGCGTGTTCGACCGGCCCACGAGGCCGCCGTAGAAGAAGGCGAGGCCCGGCGTCATCAGCATCACCAGACTCGCAGCCAGCAGCATGAAACCGGTGTTGGCCTCGTTGAACATGGGGGCAGCGTCCTTTCACCCGGCGCGGATAGTGGCGTAGCGTTCGACGCGGGCCGGCGTTTGCCTGTCTCGCCGCGAGGTACGGCTTCCCGCACTCCCGGACGGGGGTGCGCCCCATTGGCGGGGCCGTCATGCGCTGGCAGGATGACTCCAGTGAAGCACGGAGACGACATCAAGCCGACGCGACCGGGCGATGCATACTTCTCGCCCGCCGTGGGTATGGCGCCGGAATGGTCGCGAGGGAACGCGTACCGGTTGGAGATCCGCGCAGCGTGCGCCGCGTCCTGATCGTCGACGATCACGCCGGCTTTCGCCGGTGTGCCCGGGAGCTGCTCGCAGCCGAGGGGTTCGAGGTCGTCGGCGAAGCGGCCGACGGTGAGGCCGCGGTGACGATGATGGCCGAATCGACGGCGGACGTCGTGCTCGTCGACGTCCAGCTGCCCGATCTCGACGGCTTCGACGTCACGGAGCGGGTCCTGGCGATGAACCGCGGCGTGAGGGTCATCCTCATCTCGAGCCGCGACCGCAGCGAGTACGGCGCGCTGATCGATGCCAGCGGCGCACGCGGTTTCGTCTCCAAGGACGAGCTCTCGGGGGAGGCGATCAGGAAGCTCCTCGGATGACCATACGGCTACGCGCCAGCCCCCTTGCGGGACCATCCGGGATCCCGCCCCTCGCCCTCGCCACGGCCGCGATCGCCGCGGCGGCGGGCGCAGCGTTCCTGAGCATCACCAGCAACCACGCGCCGGCGCCGTACACGCATGCGGCGATCAGCGTCATCCTCTGCCTCGATTTCGTCGGGGCAGGCCTCCTGGCTCTGCGGCGTCCCCCGTACGCGCGCTTCGGCCTGCTGCTCGCGGCCGTCGGGTTCACGTCGCTCCTGGGGTCGCTGCACGACGCGAACGGCGCGTTCCTGTACACGGTCGGCGTGCTCACCGCGAACCTCGTGTTCGCCGTCGTCGTCCATGCGGTGCTCGCCTATCCGGACGGCGTGCTCGGATCGCGCGCGACCCGCGCCCTCGCGCTCGCGGCCTATGCCGACGTTCTCGCGCTCCAGGCGGTCGCGGTGCTGTTCGATCCGCTGACGCGCTGGAGCAGCGCCCACCCCGGAAACGACGCCCTGATCCAGCCGCACGAGACGCTCTCGACGGCGCTCGAGGAGATCGAGGCCGCCGTGGCCATCGGCATCGCCATCGCGGTTGCGGCGGTGCTCGTGCGCCGGCTGCGCTCGGCCACGCCCCCGTCCCGGCGCCAGCTCGCCCCGGTGCTCTACGGCGGATCGGGCGGCCTGCTCATATTCGCGGTCGGGCTCGCGCTTGCGCCCATCTCCTCGTCGGCGGCCGTGGTCGGGATCGGACTGGGCCTGCTCGCCTCGCTCGCGCTCCCGATCGCCTTCGTCATCCTGATCGTCCAGGGCCGGATGTCGCGCGTGGCGGTCGGTGAGCTCTTGACGGAGCTCCACGAGGGAACGAGCACCCCCGACCTGCAGGACGCCCTTCGGCGTGCGCTCGGCGACCCGGCGCTCGTGCTCGGCCGCGCGTGGAGCGGCGGCCGCTACCTCGACTCGCATGGACGCGAGATCGCCCTGCCCGAGCCAGCGGACGAGCGGGTGGCGACGCCCATCCACCACCACTCCGAGCCCGTCGGCATCCTCATCCACGACCGGGCGCTGGGCATGCGCCGCGAGCTCCTCGAGGCGGTGAGCGCGACCGCCGGGTTTGCCCTGGCAAACGAGCGCGCGCTGGCGACGGTGAGCAAGGTCGAGCACCGAAACCGGGTGCTGATCGACGCGATCCCCGACCTCCTGCTGCGGCTCGGGCGCGACGGCACCTACCTCGACGCGTGGACCGACGACGACTCGCTGCTCTTCCTGCCCGCCGACGAGATCGTCGGCCACAACATCTGCGACTTCCTGCCACCGCACGTCACCGACGCGGCCTTCGAATGCATGGACCGCGCGTTTGCGAGCGGCACGCTGCAGTCGTTCGACTACGAGTTCGAGCTCGACGGCGTGCGTCATGTCCGCGAGGCGCGGATCATGCCCAGCGGGCGGGCCGAGGTGGTGACGATGGTGCGCGACTTCACGCAGCAGCGCGAGGCCCAGGAGGAGCTTGCCCGCCTCGCCGACGAGCAGGCGGCGCTGCGCCGGGTCGCGACCATCGCCGCGAGCGACGCGGCGCCGGAGCACGTCTTCCAGGCCGTGACCGAGGAGGTGTGCGCGCTCCTGCGGCTCGCCTCGGCGCTGCTCCTGCGCTTCGAGACCGCCACCTCGGCGACGATCGTCGGCAAGTTCGGCGAGCCGACGGCCGAGTTCCTGCTCGGCGACACACTGCCGATCACCGACGGCGCGGCGGCGACCGTCCACCGCACCGGCAATCCTGCGCGGGTCGAGTACGCCGAGCTCGACGGCGAGATCGCCGAGCTCATGCGCACGCTGGGCTTCCAGGCCAGCATCGCCGTGCCGATCCACGTCGCCGGATCCACCTGGGGCGCGCTGATCGCGGCGCTGCGCGAGAGCGAGGCGGCGCCCGACGCGACCGACCGCCGCCTCGAGGCGTTCGCCGAGCTCGCCGGGCTCGCAGTCGCGAGCGCCCAGGCGCGCGACGACCTGACCGCCTCGCGGCTGCGCATCATCGAGGCCGGCGACGCCGAGCGGCGCCGGATCGAGCGCAACCTGCACGACGGCGCGCAGCAGCGACTCGTCGCCCTCGCGGTCGCCCTGCGGCTGGTGCAGGCCAAGATCCGCGACTCGCCCGACGAGGCGGGCGAGCTTGCCGCCTTCGCCTCCGACGAGCTCACCCAGGCGCTGCGCGAGCTGCGCGAGCTCGCCCAGGGGATCCACCCGGCCGTGCTCACCGAGCGCGGCCTCGAGACGGCGCTCGAGGTGCTCGCCGCGCGCACCCCGCTGGCGGTCGAGCTCGAGGTGCAGCTGCCCGACCGGCTGCCCGCGTCGATCGAGGCCGCCGCCTACTACGTCGTGTCCGAGGCGCTTGCGAACGTCGTCAAGCACGCCGAAGCCGATGTCGCACGTGTCCGCGTCGAGCGCACCGAGGGCGAGGCGATGGTCGAGGTCGACGACGACGGCGAGGGCGGCGCCGACCCCGACCGCGGATCGGGCCTGTGCGGCCTGCGCGACCGGGTCGAGACGCTCGACGGTCGCCTGGTCGTCGAGAGCCGATCCGGCCGCGGCACCCGGATCCGAGCACGGATGCCGGTGCGATGAGCATCACGTTCTTCTTCAGCGACGTCGAGGACTCGACCGGCCTCCTCACCCGGCTCGGCGACGGGTACGCACCGGTCCTCGACGAGATGCGCTCGGTGGTGCGCGCCGCCGTCGCGCAGGCCGGCGGCCGCGAGGTCGAGTGCCGCGGCGACGAGCTCTTCTGCGTGTTCGGCGAGCCGGCCGAGGCGGCGGCGGCCGCCCTCGGCCTGCAGCGCGAGCTGGCCGGCCACGCCTGGCCCGGCGGCGAGCGGGTGCGCGTGCGGCTCGGGCTGCACACGGGCGAGGCCGAGCGCTCGGCGGGCGGCTACGTCGGCATCGACGTCCACCGCGCGGCCCGCATCTGCCAGGCGGCGCACGGCGGCCAGGTGCTGCTCTCGGAGGAGGCCGCCCGCCCGCTCGGCCCGCTCGCCCGCCCTCTGGGCGAGTTCCGGTTCAACGGCCTGCGCGAGCCCGAGCGGGTGTACCAGCTTCACGCCGACGATCTCCCCGACACGTTTCCGCCGCTGCGAAACGCGCAGGAGCACGGCCGCGCGACCCGCGCGGTGATCGCCGACGACTCCACCCTTCTGCGCGAAGGCCTGGCGCGGCTGCTCGAGGAGGCCGGGATCGAGGTCGTCGGCCAGGCCCGAAACGCCCCGGAGCTGCTGCTCAAGGTGCGAAGCTACAACCCCGACGTCGCCATCGTCGACATCCGCATGCCGCCGACGCAGACCGACGAGGGCATCCAGGCCGCCCGCGAGATCCGCGTAAAGCACCCCGGCACGGGCGTGCTCGTGCTCTCCCAGCACGTCGCGCACACCTATGCGACCGAGCTCCTGTCAGACAGCGCCGAGGGCCTCGGCTACCTGCTGAAGGATCGCGTCTCCGACGTCGAGGAGTTCACGGCGGCGGTGCGGCGCGTCGGCGACGGCGGCTCCGCCCTTGACCCGCTGGTCGTGTCGGAGCTCGTCGGCCGGGCCCGGCGCGACGACCCCGTCGCCGACCTCTCCCCGCGCGAGCGCGAGGTGCTCGCGCTGATGGCCGAGGGCCGCTCGAACCACGCGATCTGCGCGCGGCTCTTCATCTCGCCGCGCGCGGTCGAAAAGCACGTGACGAGCATCTTCGCGAAGCTCGGCCTCCCGCCGGTGCCCGAGGACCACCGGCGCGTCCTCGCCGTGCTGCGCTTCCTCGGCTCCTAGACCGGCCGAGCGGCCAACGGGCCGCGCCCAAGTTCGGCTCTCCACACCTCCCGACGCATGCAGGCCGTATTCCGCCGCGGTGCCGCGGCGGGCACCCTGCGTAGCTGTTGTCTTGCGACCTAAAGGGAGTTGGAATGCAATCCATCAAACGACGCGCCGCGGAGGTCGACCGGCGCTGGATCGGCCTGGCGGTGATCGTCGCCGCGCAGTTCATGGTCGTGCTCGACGTCGCGATCGTGAACGTGGCCCTGCCGACGATCAAGACCGACCTGCACTTCAGCGAGTCGAGCCTGCAGTGGGTGATCACCGCGTATTCGATCCTGTTCGGCGGCATGCTGCTGCTCGGCGGAAGGCTGGCCGACCTGCTCGGCCGCCGCCGCATGTTCATGATCGGGCTCGGCCTGTTCACGGCCAGCTCGCTCCTCGACGGCCTGGCCTGGTCGGAGGGCTCGCTGATCGCCTTCCGCTCGCTCCAGGGGCTCGGGGCGGCGCTGGTCTCGCCGGCGGCGCTCTCGATCCTCACCGTCATGTTCGAGGAGGGGCGGGAACGCAACAAGGCGCTCGGGATCTGGGGCGCCGTCTCGGGCAGCGGCGGCGCGGCCGGCGTGCTCCTGGGCGGGGCCCTGACGAGCTCGTTCAGCTGGTCGTGGGTGTTCCTCATCAACGTCCCGGTGGGCGCGCTCGTGCTCTTCGTGAGCCCGCGGCTTCTGAGCGAGAGCCGGGCCGAGGTGGCGCACCGCCACTTCGACGTGCCGGGCGCGGCCTCGATCACGGGCGGCCTGATGCTGCTCGTCTACGCGATGACCCACGCCGTCCAGCATGGCTGGGGGACGTTCGAGACCATCGCGCTGCTCGTCGCCTCGGGCGGCCTCGTGACCGCGTTCATCGGCATCGAGCTGCGCTCGCACGCGCCGCTTCTGCCGATGCGGCTCTTCCGGCTGCGCACGCTCACGGGATCGAACGTGGCGGGCCTCCTGATGGGGGCGGCCACCTTCTCGCAGTTCTTCCTGCTCACGCTCTACATGCAGCAGGTCCTGCACTACTCGGCGATGGAGACCGGTGTCGCCTACATCACACTGACCCTGGCGATCATCGTCTTCGCGAACGTCGCCCAGGGGCTCACCCTGCGGCACGGCGTGCGCCGCGTCCTGCCGGTCGGCCTCACGCTCGTGGCCGGTTCGCTCGCCCTGTATGCCCGCGCGCCCGTCGACGGGCACTACTTCTGGGATCTCTTCCCGGCATTCCTGCTGGGCGGAATCGGGATGGCGATGGGATTCATCCCGCTCATGATCGGCGCGCTGTCGGGCGTCCGCCCCACGGATGCGGGCGTCGCGTCGGGCCTCGTGAACACCGGCCAGCAGGTCGGCGGCGCGATCGGCGTCGCCGCGGCCACGACCGTCGCGGCCACCGCGACGAGCAACTACCTCGGCAACCATCCGGGAGCGGCGGCCGGCGCCGCCCTGACGCACGGCTTCACCGAGGCCTTCTGGGTGCTCGCCGCCGTGGCGGCCGTCGGAGCCGTCGTCTCGGCGATCGTCGTCGAGTCACGGCCCGCCGAGGAACCGGCCGCGGCCGAGCCGGACGAGATGGCGCTCGAGGCGGCCTGAGGCGAGCGCATGAAGCTCCCGCCGCGCGGCCTACGGCTACCCGCACCCACGAGGACGGGCCGCCTCATTGGCCGCGCGGCGGGCGATTGGCACCCTGAACACCCTGAACCCCGCGATTCGAACGTGAAGAAGGAGTGGACGATGCAAACCATGGAGCGCCCTCGCTTCAGAGACACCGGCGGGACGGATACCGGTTCCCTGGGCCGCCTGGCCCGGGTGATCGCCCGTCACCGCTACCCCGTGATCGCCGTCTGGCTCGCGATGACGATCTTCGGCGGCTTTGCCGCCGGCCAGCTCTCGAGCCGCTGGTACCAGAGCTTCTCGATCCCCGGGAAGTCGGCCTACGAGGCCAGCCAGCGGTCGCTGCACGAGCTCGGCGTCGGCGTGCAGCCCCCGGACGTCGTGGTCTTCCACACGGCGGGCGACGCCACACGGAGCCCCGCCATCCGGCAGGCGATGGCACGCGCCGCGGCGGTCATGCCCGGCGCGCGCACGAGCTCGTACTTCTCGACCCACGACCGGATGTACGTGTCGGCCGACCGGCACACGACCTTCCTCGAGGTGTACCCGCCGGGTTCGCCGACGTTCGACACCAAGAGCAAGACGCAGCGGCTCCGCAGGGCGGCCGCGAACGGCCTGCCGTCCGGCACGACCGTTCAGGTGACCGGCCACGACCCGCTCGAAGAGGCCAGCATGCACGGCTCGAGCGGCAACTCGAGCGTCCTGCTCGAGGCCGTGATCGGCGGGATCGGCGCCCTGGTGATCCTGCTGTTCGTATTCGGGACGCTGCCGGCGGTGGCGATGCCCCTGGTCGTCGCGACCGCGGCGATCATGAACACCTACACGTTCGTCTGGGGCCTGACGTACCTGACGAACGTCTCGATCATCGTGCAGTTCCTGATCGCGCTCGTCGGGCTCGGCGTGAGCATCGACTACTCGCTGCTCATGATCTTCCGCTTCCGTGAAGAGCTCCGCGACGGAAGGGACACCGAGTCGGCGCTGGTCGCGACCATGACCCACGCCGGGCGCTCGGTGATCGTGTCGGGCTCGACCGTGGCGGTCGGGCTGCTCTCGATGATCGTGCTGCCGCTGCCGTTCATCCGCTCGATGGGCATCGGCGGCATGCTGATCCCGGCCGTGTCGGTGCTGGCGGCGATCACGCTGCTGCCCGCGCTGCTCGCCGTGCTCGGCACACGCATCAACAGCGTCCGCGTGATGCCGCGGCGGCTGGTCGACCACGGACATCCCGAGGACGGGATCTGGGGCCGCTGGGCCCGGCTGGTCATGCGCCGGCCCGTGCCGGTCGCGGTCGTCGGGCTCGTCATCGTGGCGGCGCTCGCAGGCCTGGGCACCCAGCTCAACCCCAACGAGGCCCAGCTGCGCAACTTCCCCGGCAGCGGCACCGCGATCGCGGGCCGCGACCAGCTCGCCGCGGCGGGCATCAGCCCGGGGGTCATGAAGCCCCTCGACGTCCTGGTCGAGCACGGCGGCAATCCGCAGGAGATCGCTGCGCGGATCCGTCACGTGCCGGGCGTGGTGGGGGCGACGGCGCCGCCGTCGTGGCATGCCGGCCGAAACTCGATGGTCGAGGCCTTCCCGGCCGTCGACGGCTCGGCACCCCCGATCCAGGGGATCATCGACCGGGTGAACGCCAGGCTGAAAGGCACCGACGGGACGCTGACCGGAACGGCCGCGGTCGACCGTGACTTCGTGCACGCCGTCTACGGCAACTTCCCCTACGTCCTGGCGTTCGTCGTCGTGCTGACGCTCATCCTGCTGGCGCGGGCGTTCCGCTCGATCGTGCTGCCGATCAAGGCGGCCGTCCTGAACCTGGTCTCGCTGGGCGCGGCCTTTGGGATCGTCGTCTTCATCTTCCAGGAGGGGCACGGCTCGTCGCTCTGGTCGATCAGTGCGACGCACGCGATCACCGCCTGGATCCCGCTCATGATCTTCGCGTTCCTGTTCGGTCTCTCGATGGACTACGAGGTCTTCATGCTGACCCGCATGCGTGAGGCCTACGACGAGACCGGATCGACCGAGCGGGCCATCGAGCTCGGCCTCGCCCGCACCGGCAAGCTGGTGACGAGCGGCGCCCTGATCCTGATGTTCGCGTTCCTCGTGCTCTCGGCGAGCCCGGGCTTCGAGATCAAGGAGTTCGCGATCGGCCTCGCGGCGGGGATCGTGTTCGACGCAACCGTCATCCGCGCCCTGCTCGTGCCGGCGCTCATGCGGCTCATGGGCGACGCCAACTGGTGGATGCCCGGGTGGACGCGAAGCGCGCTTCGCATCCGCCACCAGCCCGACCCGACCAGGGACGCGCTGGCCGAAAACGCCTAGCGGGCCTGCGGTGTGGCGGCGGCTCCCCTCTCCGCCGCCACACCGCCCCCGCGGGCCGACGACACGATTGGAGGAGACACGATGGCAACCGACACCCGCGAAGTGCGCGAGCTCGACTCGCGCCGAGGCGGCGGCATCGAGGTGACGCTGCTCTGGGAGCCGCTGAGCGACCGCACGTTCGTCGCGGTCACCGACGAGCGGACGGGCGACTGGCTCGCGTTCCCGGTCGGCGGCGGCGACGCGATGGAGGCGTTCCGGCACCCCCACGCCCACCTGCGCGGCGACGTCGACGTCTACTACTCGACGCGGCCCCTGACGACGGGCCGCGATGACCGCGGCCGCCGGCTGCGAGGATGCCGCCCGTATCCGGCGAGCGGCAGCGAGAGCGCACGGACGGAAGGACACGGCCGATGACCGGCTCGGCACGGCCGGCGCTGCGGCTGATCGGCGGCCCCACCGCCCTGCTCACCTACGGCGGGCTGCGGATCCTGACCGATCCCACCTTCGACCCGCCCGGCGAGTATCCGCGCCCGAACTCGCCGGTCGTGCTCGAGAAGCTGGCCGGGCCGGCCGTGCCGGCGAAGGACGTGCTGCCGATCGACGTGGTGCTGGTCTCCCACGACCACCACTCCGACAACCTCGACGCGGCCGGGCGGGCGTTCCTGCCCCGGGCGGAGATGGTCGTGACGACAACGCCCGGAGCCGAGCGGCTCGGCGGCGGCGCTCGCGGCCTCGAGCCGGAGGAGAGCGTCGAGGTGCCCCGGCCAGGCGGCGGCGCCGTCTCGATCACCGCCGTCGCGGCCGAGCACGGCCCGCCCGAGGTTGCTGCGATCAACGGGCCGGTGATCGGCTTCGTCCTGCGCGGCGAGGGCCTGCCGGCGATCTACGTGAGCGGCGACAACGCCGCGGTCGAGGTCGTGGCGGCGATCGCCGCCGGGCACGGGCCGTTCGACCTTGCGATCCTGTTCGCGGGCGGCGCCCGGGTGCCGGCTGCCTACGGCGACGCGCTCCTGACCCTCGACGCGCAGCGCGCGGCGAAGGCGGCCGTGCTGCTCGATCCGGCCATGATCGTTCCGCTCCACCAGGAGGGCTGGCGCCACTTCTCCTCGCCGCCCGATGCGCTCGCCCAGGCGTTCGCCGGCGCGGGCCTCACCGATCGCCTGCGGCCGGTCGCGCCGGGCGAGCTGGTCGAGCTTTCGACCTACTAGGCGGTCTGGTCGGGCTCGGGATCGGTCTCGGGCGCGTCGCCGGGTTCGCCGCTCGTGCCGGCCTGCGCCTTTCGGTGCAGCCGCGCGCGGCTCGCCTCGATGCGCGACCGCAGATCGCTCGACGCGGTGTCGGCGGGCGGCGGGGGTGCGACCGTGAGCGGCGGCGGCATCTCGGCGGTGTCGTCGTCGCTGTCGTCATCGTCGGGCTCGGCGGCCGGCTCCTCGTCGACCGGGGGCGCCGGCATCGGCGCATTCCAGATCGAGGTCACGTACTCGGCCGGCTCCTCCGCTTCCGGTTCGGGCTCCGGCTCGACCGCCTCGGGCTCAGGTTCGGGCTCAGGTTCGGGCTCAGGTTCGGGCTCAGGTTCGGGCTCAGGTTCCGGCTCCGGCTCGGCCTCAACGGCCACCGGTTCGGGCTCCGGCTCGACGGCCTCCGGCTCGGGCTCGACCTCAACGGCTTCCGGTTCGGGTTCGGGCTCCGCTGCCTCCGGCTCCGGCTCGGGTTCCGGCTCCTGCTCGGGTTCGGGCTCCGCGGCCTCCGGCTCGTCGGGCAGCGGCGGCGCCTCGCGCAGCACGCCCCACTCCTCCTCGGCCTCGAACTCGTTCCAGGGATCGCCGCCGCCAAACGCGGCACGCAGCCGCCCGTACAACTCCGGCGCCGCAACCAGCGCTCCCGTTGCACCCGCTGCCCCGACCAGGAACCACCCCAACCTCCGCACGCCGCCGAGTATACTCGGCTCCCGAAAACGGAGCAGCTTCCTGCTCCGGGGTGGCACCGCCTCCTGATCGCGGTGCCGCAAGCGGTCGGCGCATGCCCGGCCGGCGCCCCGGAGCCGCCCGAGTCCAGAGGAGGTGATCAGGATCAATCCATACGAGATCATGCTCATGATCGAGCCGGAGGTCGCCGAGGAGCGGCACACGGAGATCATCGAGCGCACGAAGGCGACCATCACGGAGCGTGGCGGCACCTGGGGATCGGTCGAGCCGTGGGGCAAGCGCAAGCTGGCCTACGAGATCGACCACATGTCCGACGCGTGGTACTTCGTGCTGACGTTCGAGTCCGAGCCCGAGGCGCTGCAAGAGGCGACCCGTGTGCTCGCCATCACCGACGGCGTGATGCGGCACATGGCCGTCGCCCGTCCGCAGCGCAAGAAGGCGGCGCCGGCGGTAGCCGAGTCGCCGGCTCCGACCGCCGCCGAGCCCGAGCCCGTCGAGGCAACGGCCTGATTCCCGTCCGACCGCTCGCCTACCATATGCCGAACACATGTTCGCAAAGTAGGCAGAGGAGGAACAGCAAGTGGCAAACATCAACCGCGTCATTCTGACCGGCAATCTGACCTCGGATCCCGAGCTCTCCACGCTTCCCAGCGGCACCAGCGTGTGCAAGCTGCGGTTGGCCGTGAACCGGCGCTACAAGGACCAGTCGAGCGGCGAGTGGTCCGAGAAGCCGAACTACTTCGACATCAAGGTGTGGGGCGCGCAGGGCGAGAACTGCGCCCAGTACCTGAGCAAGGGCCGCCCGGTCGCGATCGACGGCCGGCTCGAGTGGAGCGAGTGGGAGTCGCAGGACGGCGGCAAGCGCTCCAAGGTCGAGGTCGTGGCCGACACCGTCCAGTTCCTCGGGTCGCGCGGCGACGGCGAGGGTGGCGGTGGCGGCGGGTTCCGGCCGAGCGCCGAGCTCAAGCCCGACCCGGTCGAGGCGTTCACCGGCGCCGCGGCGTCCGACGACGACATCCCCTTCTAGCAAGGAACCTTTATGGCATCGAAGCCCAAGTCCAAGACCCGTGCCCCGAAGCGGGGCGCAGCGGCGGGCGCGTCCACCAGGCGCAAGCCGTGCTACTTCTGCAAGGAGAAGGTCGAGGAGATCGACTACAAGAACTACAACCAGCTGCGGCGGTACATGTCCGAGAAGGGCAAGATCCGGTCGCGGCGGATCTCCGGAGCCTGCCGGCGGCACCAGCGTCAGGTGGCCGTGGCGATCAAGCGGGCGCGCGAGATGGCGCTCCTGCCCTACGCGGTGAACTGAGCTCCAATCCGGTGAAGGACCGGTTTCCACGCTCGTAGCGGCCGATCCGGCCGGCGCGGGGCTGGTAACCGGGCCCAGGGAATGCGACCATCCGAGGGCGGTCACGGCCGCCCGAGGCAATAGGGGAAGACATGGCACGTAAGGCACAACAGGCGATCCTGCTTCAGGACGTCGAGAAGCTCGGCCGCAAAGGCGACGTGGTCCACGTCGCCGCCGGCCACCTGCGCAACTACCTGGCGCCGCGCAAGATGGCCGAGTCGGCCACCGACGCGCGCGTCGCCGAGGTGCAGCGGCAGGCCGACCAGCGCGCGAAGCACGAGGCCCAGAGCGACGAACAGGCCCGTGACATGGCCCACATCCTGAACCGCACGGTGCTGACCATCAAGCGGCGGGCGGGCATGGAAGACCGGCTGTACGGCTCGGTGACGTCGACGGACATCTCCGACGCGATCTGGAAGGCGCGCAAGATCCGCATCGACCGGCGCAAGGTCGAGCTCGACGAGCCGATCAAGACGCTCGGCAGCCACCGCGTGACGATGACCGTGTGGGGCGATGTGCGCGCCGTGCTGAAAGTGATGGTCGTGCCCGGTGGAGCCGAGGAGGAGGGTGGCGTGGAGGCCTTCGAGGCCGAGCCCTCCGACCTCGAGGACGACTACTAGGCCGCCCCCGCAGTCGATGTCGGTCACTTCGCACGAACCGACCGTCCCGCCGCAGGACCTCGACGCCGAGGAGTCGGTGCTCGGTGCCATGCTCGTGTCGGGCAACGCGGTCGCGGTCGTCTCGGAGCTGCTCCAGCCCGAGGACTTCTACCGGCGGTCGCACGCGACCATCTTCCGGACGATCCTCGAGATGTACGGCCGCGGCGAGAACGTCGACTCGATCACGCTCACGAACGCCCTCTCCAACCGGGGGATGCTCGAGGAGGTGGGCGGCAAGGCGGTCGTCCACACGCTGGCGGCCACCGTGCCCGCCGTGGCGAACGCGCGCCACTACGCGCAGATCGTCCGCGACACGGCCACCTACCGCGGCCTGATCCGGGCGGGCACCGAGATCGCCGAGCTCGGCTACGAGCGCATGGGCGAGCCGCCCGAGCTGGTCGACCGGGCCGAGCAGATCGTGTTCGGGATCGCCGACCAGCGCATCACGGGCGACTTCCAGAACATGGAGACGCTGCTCAAGGAGTCGTTCGACCGCATCACCCAGCGCGACGCCGACAACCGCGAGCTCACCGGAACCGGCAGCGGCTTCCGTCAGCTCGACGAGCTCACCGCCGGCTTCCAGGAGTCCAACCTGATCGTGCTCGCGGCCCGGCCGGGCATGGGCAAGACCTCGCTCGCGCTCAACATCGCCGCCCACGTCGGCATCCGCGAGCGCGTGCCGGTCGCGATCTTCTCGCTCGAGATGTCGCGTGAGGAGGTGACCACCCGGCTGATGTGCGCCGAGGGCAAGGTCGACTCCAAGCGGCTGCGCCGCGGCTCGCTCGACAAGGGCGACTGGGAGAAGCTCACGAACGCCTCGAGCAAGCTCTACGACGCGCCGATCTACGTCGACGACACCGCCGGCGTGACGCCCATCGAGATCAAGGCCAAGAGCCGGCGCCTGCAGTCACGGCTGAAGGGCGAGCTCGGCCTCGTCATCGTCGACTACCTCCAGCTGATGGGCGGCACCGCCCGCGTCGAGAACCGGGTGCAGGAGATCTCGCAGATCTCGCGCTCGCTGAAGCTGATCGCCCGCGATCTGAACGTGCCGGTGCTCGCGATCTCGCAGCTGTCGCGCGCGGTCGAGGCCCGCGGCGACAAGCGCCCCGTGCTGTCCGACCTGCGCGAGTCGGGATCGATCGAGCAGGACGCCGACCTGGTCATGTTCGTCTACCGCGACGACTACTACAACGACCAGAGCGAGGACAAGGGCACGGCCGAGCTGATCCTGGCCAAGCACCGCAACGGCCCGCTCGACAGCGTCAAGCTGGCCTACGTCGGCCGCTACACCCGATTCGACAACCTGGCCCGGCCCGGGGCCTGACCGCAGAGGCGGACGCATGCCGTTGAAGGTCGTGGTGGGCGCCCAGTGGGGCGACGAGGGGAAGGGAAAGATCGTCGACCTCCTGGCCGAGCGAGCCGACGTCGTCGCCCGGTACCAGGGCGGCAACAACGCAGGCCACACGCTCGTTATCGGCGACGAGACCTACAAGCTGCGGCTCGTGCCGAGCGGCATCCTGAACCCCGGCACGCTCTGCGTGCTCGGCAACGGCTGCGTGATCGACCCGGAGGTGCTGATCGAGGAGCTCGACGGCCTGATCGCGCGCGGCGTCGACGTGTCCGGGATCCGCATCAGCGGCAACGCCCACCTGATCATGCCGTGGCACCGCATCATCGACGCCGACTCCGAGCTCCAGCTCGGACGGCTGCAGATCGGCACCACCCGCCGCGGCATCGGCCCCGCGTACGCCGACAAGGCGCTGCGCGTCGGCATCCGCGTCCAGGACGTGCTCGACGAGAAGATCCTGCGGCTGAAGATCCAGACCGCGCTCTCGGTCAAGAACATCGAGCTGCGCAAGCTCCACCACCACCGCCCGCTCGACAAGGACGAGCTGACCATGGCCATGCTCGGCTACGCCGAGCGGATCCGCCCGTTCGTCGCCGACACGTCGCTCCTGATCCACCGCGCGCTCGAGGACGGCCGCACCGTCCTCGCCGAGGGCGCCCAGGCGACGCTGCTCGACATCGACCACGGCACCTATCCGTTCGTGACGTCGTCGAACCCGGTCGCGGGCGGCGTGTGCACCGGGCTCGGCGTCGGCCCGACCGCGGTCACGTCGGTGCTCGGCGTGACGAAGGCCTACGCCACTCGCGTCGGCGCCGGCCCGTTCCCGAGCGAGGCCGACGAGGAGCGCGGTGCGCAGCTGCGCGAGCGCGGCGGCGAGTACGGCACCGTCACCGGCCGCGACCGCCGCTGCGGCTGGCTCGACCTGGTCGGCCTGCGCTACGCCGCCCGCCTGAACGGGCTGACCGAGGTCGCGGTCACCAAGCTCGACGTGCTCTCGATGTTCGAGCAGATCCCGGTCTGCACCGGCTACCGGCTCTCCGACGGCACGACCACCCAGGACTTCCCGAGCCACCAGACCGACTTCCACCACGCCCAGCCGGTGTACGAGGATCTGCCGGGGTGGGGCGGCGACATCTCGGCGGTCACCGCGTTCGCGCACCTGCCCGACGCGGCCCGGGCCTACCTCGACTTCCTCGAAGATCGCGTCGGGGTGCCGGTCACGATGGTCGGCGTCGGCCAGCGCCGCGAGCAGACGCTGACGCGCCGCGAGCTCGCACCGGCTGCCTGAACCCCGGTCACGGCGACACCCGTTACCACACCGTTACGATTTTGCCCCTTCCCCTTAACGCCCTGGGCGTAGGGTCTGCCGTGCGGTCGCAGACAGGGACGGACGCGGCTCGCCCGGCACGGAAGCGCCACCCAGTGGGCTGGGGGGCCGGCCCGGCCGGGCGCCGCCGCCCCGTCCCGACCGCGACGGCCGGCACGGGCAGTCGGAGTTAGTTCGCGACCGCGTCGCGCGAGGCTGCCGAGACCCGCGCCGCCCGCTCGATCCAGGGCGTGGCCGCGAGCGCGGCGAACACCGCCGCGGCCTCGCCTGCGCCCCGTTCTGCCTCGTCACGGCGGCCCCGCTCGGCCAGCCACTCGGCGTGCTCGAGCGTCACCACCGCCATCGCGAACGGCGTCGCCAGCTCGCGCAGCAGCGAGGCCGCACCGCGGAACAGGCGGTCGGCGCGCTCCTCGTCGCCGGCCATCGCCGCCATGCGCGCGCGGAACCGCGTCGCCTGCGCCCGCACGGACTGCGGCGTGCCGTACCTGATCGACTCGAGCGTCCCGACCAGCTGGTCGGCGGCGCCGACGTCGCCGAGGGCGAGCGCGGCCTCGACGGCGATCAGGAACGTCTCCTTGAGCGATTCGGACGTGATCCCCGCCGCTTCACGGAACTCCCACGCGCCGCTCGCGATGCGCAGGGCATCCTCGATCCGGCCCGAGGCCAGGAGCAGCGCCGACTCGGGCCAGGCGTAGCTCGCGCGCTCGGTCAGGTCGGCGGAGTCGCGCAGCACCGCGTAGCGCTCGGTCAGCTCCGCGGCCGCGGCCAGCTCGCCGCGGTGGCAGTGGATGGCCACGCTGTTTCCGAGGAAGCACACGAACGGAAACCGGGTCTGCGAGAACGCGTCCTCGGGCACCTCGGCGGCACACGCGAGCGCCTCGTCCCAGCGGCCGAGCATGTACAGGGGATAGGTCTGCGAGAGGAACATCCACTCCTGATGGCGGCTGCCGACGCGCCGTGCGAGCGCGAGGCCGTCGCGATAGCCCGCCGCCGCGTGCTCGTGGCGGTCGGAGCGCGCCTCCAGGTCGGCGACGTTGTTGTAGGCGCGCAGCGCGGCGGACGGCAGGTCCTGATCGAGCGCGACCTCGAGCGCGTAGCGCACGAGCGCCCCCGCCTCGCCGGCGCGGCCGCGGTTGCTCAGGATCATCGCCTTCGTGTTCATCGCCTGCGAGAGCACCTCGGGCAGCCCGAGCGACTCCGCCAGCTCGAGGGCCGTCTCGACCCGCTCGAGGCCGACCCCGGGGTCGCCGGCGAAGAACTTGAACCGCCCCACCTGCGCCGCCAGCGCAGCGACGTCGGCGTCGGGCTCCTCGGCGGTCAGGAGGTCGAGGGCGGTGTCCATCCGGTCGAGGGCCTCCCGCAGCCGGCCGGTGTCCCACATCACCTCGCCGAGCCGCGCCGACACGCGCGCGGCCGGATGGGTCGCGCCGTGCTCCTCGAACAGCTCCACGGCCCGCTCGAAGTGGGCCCGGGCCTCCTCGGAGCGGGCGCCGACGCGGGCCATGATGCCGGCGTGCTCGAGCAGGTCGGCCTGCTCGAGCGGGTCGGTCGCAAGCGCCGCGGCCTGCTCGAAGTAGCGCTGCGCCTCGAGCGTCGCGGCGAGCGACGATGCCCGCTGCCCCGCCTGGCGCAGCGCCGTCACCGCGCGGCGGGCGATGTCGTCAGCGTCGGCCGCGTCCGGATCGGCACGGTGCGCCGCCAGATAGTGGCCGGCGACCACCTCGGCCAGCTCGTCCTCGCCCTCGTCCATCGCCGCGGCGGCCAGGTGCTTCGCCCGCCGCTCGTGCTTGGAGAGCATCTCGTAGGCCACGCGCCGCACCATGTCCTGGAGGAAGCCGTACTGGCCGCGCTCGGGCGAGAGCGGGTCGGCCGAGAGCGACAGCATCTCCTTGCGCGCCAGGCCGGCCAGGACCGGCTCGACCTCGTCGGGCGGCCGCCCCGTGAGCGTCGCCAGTGCCTCGACGGTGAACGTCTTTCCGAGCACCGCCGCGTACTGCAGCAGCCGTCGCTCGTCCCCGCCGAGGCCGTCGAGCCGGGCGGCCACCAGGGCGTGCAGCGTCTCGGGCACCTCGAGCGTCTCGATCGGCCCCGCCGGCACGTAGGAGCTGCCGCGCTGCACGAGCAGTCCACGGTCGAGCAGCATGCGCACGGTCTCGACGGCGTAGAGCGGCATGCCCTCGGCGCGCTCGCCGATGCGGCTGCGCAGCTCGTCGGGCAGGCCGGGGACGAGCCCCGAGAGCAGCGTGTCCATCTCGTCCGTCGCGAGCGGCTCCAGGAAGAGCGAGCTCGAGTTGCGCTTGCCGGCCCCCCACGTCGGCCGCCGCTCGGTCAGCTCGGGCCGGGCGAGCACGATCACGAACAGCGCGTGGCTGCGCGACCAGTCGACCAGGTGCTCGATGAAGTCAAGCAGCGCCGCGTCGGCCCACTCCATGTCCTCGAACACGAGCACCGTCGGCATCTCCTCGGCCAGCCGCTCGTAGAACAGCCGCCATGCGCTGAAGAGGTTCTCGCGCTCCCACTGAGCGTGCTCCTCGAGGCCGAGCAGGTGGGCGAGGCGGGGTTCGACGAAGCGGCGCTCGTCCGGGTCGGCGATCGACTCCTCGACGGCCGCGTGCAGCTTGGCCCGCTGCGAGGCGGTGTCCTCGCCCTCGGCGATCTGGGCGCGCGTGCGCACCATCTCGGCCAGCGCCCAGAAGGTGACGCCCTCGCCGTAGGGCAGGCAGCGCCCGCGATGCCAGCGCACGCTCTCGGCCAGGCCGTCGATGTATTTGAAGAACTCCCACGAGAGCCGCGACTTGCCCGTGCCGGCCACGGCGAGCACCGACACGAGGTGGGCCTTGGACTCGCCCGCCGATGCGTGGAAGAGCTCCTTGATGACGCGCAGCTCGCGGTCGCGGCCGATGAACGGCGCCTCCAGGCCGGCCGAGCGCTGCGCGCCGCCGATGCCGCCGATCACGCGGACAGCCCGCCACACGCGCACGGTCTCGAGCTTGCCCTTCAGCTCACGCTCGCCGGCGTCCTCGTAGACGACCGCAGCCTCGGTGGCGTGCTTGGTCGACTCGCCGACGAGCACCGAGCCCGGCTCGGCGACCGACTGGATGCGCGACGCGGTGTTCACCAGATCGCCCGCCACCATGCCCTCCGCCTGCGCGCCGATCGTGACCGCAGCCTCGCCGGTGAGTACCCCCACGCGGGCGCGCAGCTCACCGGAGCCCACCTCGCGGCCGAGGTCCGAGACCGCCGCCGCCAGGTCGATCGCCGCCCGCACCGCCCGCTCGGCGTCGTCCTCCATCGCGACCGGCGCACCCCACACCGCCATCACCGCGTCGCCGATGAACTTCTCGACAGTGCCGCCGTAGCGCGCGATCAGCGTCCGGCAGGTGTCGAAGTAGCGCGAGAGGAGCTCACGCACGTCCTCGGCGTCGCGCGACTCCGACATCGCCGTGAAGCCGACGAGATCGGCGAACAGGATCGACACCAGCCGCCGCTCGGAAACCGGCGCGACGGGCGCCTGGGCCGGGACGGACGAGACACCGGCGGGGGCACCGAGCGCGCTTCCGCACTCGCCGCAAAACTTGGCGCCGGGGGCGTTCGCGGTGCCGCACTCGGCACACACGGCCTGGAGCGGGGCGCCGCACTCACCGCAGAACTTGCGCCCCTGCTCGTTCTCGGATCCGCATGCCTGGCAGCGCATGCCATTAGCGTATCGAGCCGGACGCGTCCGGGCTATTCCGCAGGCTTGGGCTTCGGCGGGCGGCGGTGGCCGTGGCCCGAGGAGTGCGACGAGATGCTGGCGACGACGAGCAGCAGGCAGATCGCCACGAAGTTGCGCAGCGTCGGCGCCGGCCAGTGCAGGTGCGCCGAGCGGTGCAGCCACGACGGGTCGATCAGGAACACCACCGCGACGATGATGACCCTCCCGGCCAGACCGACGGCCAGGAAGACCGCGGTCAGCACGAGCCCCCAGAAGCCGAGCTCGCCGGCGCCGACGGCGTGCGCCAGCCCCAGCACGTTCCAGGCCAGCCAGACGAGCAGCGGCCCGAGCAAAAGCCCGCCGACCACGGCGGCGACCACGACGCCGACGACCGCGCCGAGGCCGAGCAGCACGAGCACCCAGCCGAGCATGCGGTGCAGTTTACGCCCGGATCCGCTCCCCGCCCGGATCCCAGACCGGCTCGGCCACCACTTCGGCCGCGACCCAATCGCCGAACACCTCGATCTCGACGGCCGTCCCCACCGCCGCCGCGGCGGCCGGCAGGTAGGCGTAGGCCAGCGACCGCGCGACGGCGAACCCGTAACCGCCGCTCGTCACCCGGCCCGCGATCTCGCCGCCGACGCGCACCGGCTCGGAGCCGAGGGTGACCGCCCGCGGATCGGCCAGCGCCAGGCACGCGAGCCGGCGACCGGCCGGCCGCTCGCGTGCGCGCAGCAGCGCGTCTCGGCCGATGAACTCCACGCCCTTGTCGGGCTTGACCGCGAAGCCGAGGCCGGCCTCGTCGGGCGTGTCCTCGGGAGTGATGTCGGCACCCCACACCCGGTAGCCCTTCTCGACCCGAAGGGCGTCGATCGCGCGATAGCCGGCGGCGAGCAGGCCGTGTCCGCGGCCGGACTCCCAGATCGCGTCCCAGAGCGCCGCGCCGTACTCGGCCGGGCAGTAGAGCTCCCAGCCGAGCTCGCCGACGTAGGTCACGCGCACGGCCAGGCAGGGCACGTGGCCGACGGCGAGCTCGGCGGCGCGCATGTAGCGCAGGCCGGTGTTGCCGAGGTCGGCGGTCGTCAGGGGCTGCAGGATGTCGCGGGCGCGCGGGCCGAAGAGGCCGAAGCAGGCGTACGCCGAGGTCACGTCGGTGACGTCGACCGAGCCGTCGCGCGGCAGGTGGCCGCGGATCCAGCCCAGGTCGTGGTTTCCGAACGCGGTGCCGGTGACGATCCGAAACCGCGTGTCGGCGAGGCGAGTGACCGTGAAGTCGCACTCGATGCCGCCGCGGCTGTTCAGCATCTGGGTGTAGGTGACCGACCCGACGGGGCGATCGACGTCGTTCGCGCACAGGTGCTGCAGGTATGCGGCCGCGCCGGGCCCGGTGACCTCGATCTTGGCGAACGACGTCTCGTCGAAGAGGCCCGCCGCCTCGCGCGTCGCCATCGCCTCGGCGTGGATCGCGGGCGACCAGTTCTGCCCGGCCCAGCCGCGCGGGCGCAGGCTCTCGTCGCCGAGCGCCGCGTTGGGCTCGAACCAGTTCGCCCGCTCCCAGGCCGACTTCTCGCCGAAGCTCGCGCCGAGCGCGGCCAGGCGCGCGTAGGCGGGCGAGAGCCGCAGCGGCCGTCCGGCCGCGCGCTCGTGGTTGGGGTACTTGATGTCGTAGTAGGTCGAGTACACCTCGGTCGCACGGGCCAAGGTGTAGTCGCGGCTGCGGTACTGACGGCCGAAGCGGCGGCTGTCCATGTGCCACAGGTCGAGGCTCGGCTCGCCGTTCACCACCCACTCGGCCACCTGCCAGCCCATGCCGCCGGCGCCCGCCAGGCCGTGCGCGCAGAACCCCGCCGCCACCCAGAAGCCGGGCACGTCGGACTCGCCGAGGATGAACTCGCCGTCGGGCGTGAACGCCTCGGGGCCGTTGTAGAGCTTGCGCACCTCGGCACTCTCCATGGCGGGCACGCGTGTCACCGCGGCCTCGAGCAGCGGCTCGAAGCGCGGCCAGTCCTCGGGCAGGAGCTGGGCCTCGAACCCGTCCGGCACGCCGTCGAGCGCCCACGGCGCCGGATTGCGCTCGTAGCCGCCCATGATCAGCCCGCCCACCTCGGTGCGGTAGTAGATCAGCCGGTCGGGGTCGCGCAGCGTCGGCAGCGGCTCAAGCGCCGGCGTGAACGCCTCGGTGACCAGGAACTCGTGGCCGTAGGTGATGATCGGGACGTTCACGCCGACCATCCGCGCGATCTGCGGCGCGTACATGCCGCCGGCGTTCACGACGACGTCGGTGCGGATCGTGCCCTTGTCGGTGACGACCTCGTGCACGCGGCCGTCGCGCAGGTTGATGCCGGTGACGCGGGTGCGCAGCTCGATCTCGGCGCCGCGCAGTCGGGCGCCGTCGGCCAGGGCGAAGGTGAGCTGGCTCGGGTCGAGGTAGCCGTCGAGCGGGATGAAGGCCGCGGCGACGACGTCCTCGGTCGACATCGGCGGGAACATCTCCTGCGCCTCGGCGGCCGAGACGAGCTCCATGTCGAGGCCGAAGCTCTTCGCCCATCCAGCCTGGCGCTGGATCTCCTCGTAGCGCTCCTGCGACGAGGCCAGGCGCAGGCCGCCGAGCTGGTGCCAGCCGGGATCCTTGCCGGTCTCGCGGGCCAGGTCGGCGTAGAGCCCGACCGAGTACTGCATCATCTTGGTCAGGCTGACCGTCGAGCGCAGCTGCCCGACCAGGCCGGCGGAGTGCCACGTCGATCCGTGGGTGAGCCCGTACTGCTCGACCAGCACGACGTCCTTCCAGCCGAGCTTGGCGAGGTGGTAGAGGATGCTCGTGCCGCCCACCCCACCGCCGATGACGACCGCCTGAGCCTCTTCCCTCACGCGGGCAAGCCTCGCACAACCGGTATAGACCGGTCAACCGGCAAGGAGCTCGATCCAGCTTGCGTAGCGCGGATCGGACGCCCGCTCGCGCAGGCGGGCGAAGAAGCCGTCGGCATAGGCGACGTAGTCGGCGTCGGTGGTGCGCAGGCCCTGCTGGACGACGCCCCACATCGCCTCGCGGAAGTCCGACATGATCCGCAGCAGGCGGATGCGGGCGAAGTCGCGCTCGCGCACCCGGCCCAGATAGGCCCGCAGGAACGTGCGGTCGTCGTCCTCGGTCAGGTCGTGATTTGTCGAGAAGTTGGCCAGGTCGAAGAACGGGTCGCCCATGCCGGCGTACTCCCAGTCGACGATCAGCAGGCGGCCGCGTTCGAGCAGGAAGTTCGCGTTCAGCAGGTCGTTGTGGCACAGGCACGGCGGCGGCGGATCGGCCTGGAGCGCCGCGCGCATCTCCTCGGCCCGCTCCCACGACCAGCCGAAGGCCTCGGGCAGCTCGACGCCGAGCCAGCGGGCGTTCTCGCGGTAGGTCTCGACGATGCCGAACGCCGAGAACGACGCGTGCACGGCCGGCCCCTCGTGCAGCCGCCGCAGCGTCGCCGCCACCTGGCCGAGCATCGCGGTCGTGCGCATCTGCGCGGGCGGCACACCGAGGCCGTCGACGAACCGCGTGATGAGGATCTTCTCGGGGCGCAGGTAGGCGAGCACCTGCGGGCCGATGCCCAGGCCGCCCGCCATGACGGTGGCGGCGTACTCGGCCTCGCGGTCGGCGCCGAGCATCTCCGCCTCGCCGGTGACGCGCAGCACGTACTCGTCCGGCGCGCCGTGGATGCGGTAGTTGAGGTTGGTCAGGCCGCCGGGCAGCGGCTCGGCCCGCAGCGGGTAGCCGCGCAGGTCGGGGACACGCTCGGCGATCAGGTCGAGCTCGTCGGCCGTCGGCGGATTCGACACCTCGAGCGCGTCCACCCGGCCTACGATACGCCATCGCCGCCGGCACCCTCACACCGCGCGCGAGCGACCGCTGGCTGGTGGTCGACTCGGCGAACGGCGACCCGTTCGAGCGCATCGAGCGCTTCCTCGCCGACCACGGGTTCGGCGGCGCCGACCCGCCCGCCGGGATGCTCGCAGACCTCTATCTCGGCTACGGCCTGGCCACGAACCTCGCGGGCGTGCACGAGCCGCAGCCGCCGGAGCCGTGCCCGCTGCCGCTCGCCGCGTGCCGGATCCGGCCGGCTGACCCGCTCGCACCGGCGGCGGACACCTACCGGGCGGGTGCGTTCGTGCCCACGTGGACGCCGGCCGAGCACGCCGCCGCCGTCGAGCGGGTGCGGGCGGCGATCGGACGCGGCGATGTCTATCAGGTCAACGTCGTGCAGCACCTGCGCGCGCCGTTTCGGGGCTCGCCGCGCGGCCTCGAGGCGGCGCTTGCGCCGCTTGGCGCCGAGTGGGCGCACGCGCTGCACGGCGACGGCTGGTCGATCGTGTCGGCGACGCCCGAGCTGTTCCTGCAGACCCGCGGCGACGTCGCCCGGACGATGCCGATCAAGGGCACACGCCCGGCAGGATCGGACGAGCCGATCGCGGCGAGCCCGAAGGACCGCGCCGAGCACGTCATGATCGTCGACCTCGAGCGCAACGACCTCGGCCGCGTCTGCCGGCCGGGCAGCGTGCGTGTCGCCGAGTACCTGGCCGAGCGGCCGATGGCCGGGGTGCGGCACATGGTCTCGACGGTCGAGGGGCGGCTGCGGCCCGGCGTCGGGCTGGCGGAGCTCCTGCGGGCGACCTTCCCGGGCGGCTCGGTCACCGGGGCGCCCAAGCTGGCGGCGATCGACCACATCGCCCGGCTCGAGCCCGTCGGCCGGGGCGCGTCGATGGGCGCCCTCGGCGTCGTGCATCCCAGCGGCGACCTCGACCTCGGCCTCACGATCCGCACCCTCGCGATCGCCGAAGGCGGCCTCCACCTGTGGGTCGGCGGCGGGATCGTCTGGGACTCCGACCCCGTCGCCGAGGTCGAGGAGTCGCTCGTGAAGGCGCGGCCGCTGGCGCGGCTGATCGGCGCCGGCCTGCCGGAGGGGCGGGCGTGATCTCGACCGACTCGATCACGGTCATCGCGATGACCGCCGCGGCCGCGTTCGGCGCCGTGCGGGTGCCCGGCCGCGCCGCCACCGTGGCGATGGCCGGGGTCACGGGGCTGCTGGCGGCGCTCTGGCTGGGTGAGTTCGCCTCGACTGCCGTCGCCGCGGTGGTCGCCCTCGTGGCGGTCGTCGTGCTCGCGGTCGGGCTCGTGTGGCTGGCCGCCGGCCGGATCAGGGGTGGAGCATCCACACCCCGGGCTCGACGTCGACGGCCTGGTCGCGCTCGCGATCGACCGTGACATGCCAGTCGGACCGACGGGCGCGACGTGCCACGGACCGAGCGATCCTCAACGACCGACCCATTCGTGGAGCCGTCACATGCGACCGGACATCGCCCCAGGCGCCATCTCGTGAGCGCTGCGGGCACCCTGCTCTCCGTCAACGTCGGTCTGCCGAAGGACGTGTCCTGGCGCGGCAAGACCGTCTTCACGGGCGTCTTCAAAGAGCCGGTCGCTGGACCGCGGCGGGTGGGCAGGCTCAACGTCGACGGTGACGGCCAGGGTGACCTCGCCGGACACGGCGGAGAGCAACGCGCGGTCTTCGTCTACCAGATCGAGTCCTACCGCCACTGGGAGCGCGAGCTTGGCCGGGACGACTTCGCCCCCGGGCAGTTCGGAGAGAATTTCACCGTCGACGGGCTCGCCGACAACGAGGTCTGCATCGGCGACCGCTACCGGATCGGCACCGCGGTCTTCGAGGTCACGCAGCCGCGCGTCACCTGCTATCGGGTCGGGATCCGCCTCGATGACGCGCGCATCCCGGCCCTGCTCGTCTCCCATCACCGGCCGGGGTTCTATTTTCGCGTGCTCGAGGAGGGCGAGGTGGAGGCGGGAGACGAGATCGTCAGGATCGCCTCCGGCCCCGAGGGGATGACTGTCGCCGACATCGACGGCCTTCTCTACCTGCCCGGCCACCCGCGTCAGCAGCTGCTGCGCGCGCTTCGGATCCCCGCTCTGAGCGCCGGCTGGCAAGGATCGTTCCGTGCCCTGCTCGACCCGGAGCCGGGCAGGGGAAACGCTGGGCTCACGGTCGCGAGCCCGCCGCCTGCGTGGCCGGGCTTCCGCCGCCTCGCCGTCGCCGGAATCGAGCGTGAGAGCGACTCCGTGATCTCGATCCGGCTCGAGGATCCCGACGGCCAGCCGCTCCCCGCGCCATGCCCGGGCCAGTACGTCACGCTGCGAATCGACGCGCAGGGAGACCGGCACTCGCTCCTGCGCAACTACTCGCTCTGCGGTCCGCCCGCTGCCGGCTACTACCGGATCGCTGTCAAGCACGAGCCGGACGGCGCCGCCAGCGGCTACCTCCACACGGGCCTTCGCATCGGCGACCGCCTCGAGACCGCGGCCCCGCGAGGCACGTTCATCCTCGGCCAGGATGAGACACCGGTGCTGCTGATCAGCGCCGGCATCGGCGCCACGCCAGTTCTCGCCATGCTGCATGCCCTCGCCGCCGACGGCTCCCAGCGGGAGATCTGGTGGCTCCACGGCGCCCGCAGCAGCCGCGACCACTGCTTCGCCGAGGAGGCTCGCGGGCTCCTGGCCTCGCTTGCGAACGTGCACACACTCGTCTGCTATAGCCGGCCCGGTCGTGACGACCGGGAGGGCCGTGACTATGACAGACCGGGGCGTCTGTCCGCCGCGGTGCTCGCCGAGCTCGACCCACCCCGCAACGCCGCGGCATACCTGTGTGGCCCGGCGGCGTTCATGGACGAGATGAGCGCTGCCCTGGCCGCGCACGGCCTCGACGCGTCGCACCTCCACACCGAGCCGTTCGGCCCGGCGACGTCGCAGACCCCCGGCATCGCCGCGCCTCCCACGCGCGCACCGCACCCGCCCCCCGGCAAGCCTGGAAGCGGACCGGTCATCGAGTTCGCTCGCAGCAACCTCGCCGTTCCCTGGGCCGACGACTACTCGAGCCTGCTGGAGCTCGCCGAGGCCTGCGACGTCCCCGTGCGCTGGTCGTGCCGTACCGGCGTCTGCCAGACCTGCGAGACGACCCTCATCGCCGGCACGCTCGACTATGACCCCGATCCGGTCGAACCGCCGGCCGATGGGAGTGCGCTCATCTGCTGCTCGCACCCGCGGGACGACCTCGTCCTTGACCTCTAGTCAGGGCGGACGGGCATGCTCACCACCAGTCCCGGATCCGCTCCGCCACCGCCCGCCCCGCCGGCGATCCCCACCACCGGGCGTGACCGAGGACGAACGTCGTCCATGCCCAGTCGGCCTTCTCGCGGTCGCGCTCCACGCCCCAGTAGTAGTCGAGGAACGAGATGCCGTACTCGAACTGGCACACACAGAGGACGTCGGCGAACGCCGCGCGCTCGGCCGGCTCGAGCGGAGACTCGGCGTCGTAGCTGCCCACGAGCAGCCGCGCCCGGTGCAGATCGAAGGCGGTGTCGTCGCCGGCAGAGATCCGGTTCCAGAAGAAGCAGTTGCGCTCGACTGCGACGGCCAGGTCGAGCACGCGCGGCGCGAAGTCGGCCTGGTGGAAGTCGATGATGCCGCTCACGTCGTCGCCGGCGAAGAAGAGGTTGTTCGTCTGCCAGTCGCCGTGCAGCGGCCGCTCGGGCAGCATGTCGAGGTACGGCCGCGTGCGCGCGAAGAGCTCGCCGTAGGCGGCGTCGACGGCCGTCTCCCAGCCGCGGCCGGCGAGGAACTCGCCCACCGCCGGCCGCGAGCGGGCGAGCCGCTCGACCGCCTCCACCGGCTCGCGGGCGACGGCGCCGAGCTGGACGATGAACCCGGCCTGGCGCTGCGGCGTGGGGTCGGGGAAGTCCGTGCCCGCCGCGTGCAGGCGGGCCAGCATCCGCCCCGCCGAGGCGACGTGGGCGTCGCTTCGGAACGGATCCCAGCTGTCGGCCCCGGCATAGGCGTCCTCGCCCTCGGCCGGCTCGTGAAGCTCGTACCAGAACCCGGCCGCCTCGACCAGCCCCACGGCGCGGGCCGCGGGCACCCCGCGATCGGCCAGGTGGTTCGTGAGCAGGTGCTGACGCTCGAGCTGCTCGATCGCCCGCCCCATCGGCGGCTGCCGCTTCAGGTAGACGTCGCCGTCCGGCGTGCGGCAGCGGGCGACCGCGAAGAGCCAGCGGCGGTGGCGGGCGACCACGTCGGTGCCCGCGCCGAGCACCCCCCGCGCCTCCGCGTCGGAGATCGGCTCCCAGTAGCGATCGTCGATCCCCACACCGCCACCCTACCCGCCTACCATCCCCCGATGGCGACCGACGTCCTCGTCACCGCGGAGTGGCTGCACGATCACCTGGCGGACGTGCGCGTGCTGGACGTGCGCGGCGCCGTCCTGCCGCAGGAGCCGCGCTACCACGCCGACCCCGATGCGTACCGAGCGGGCCACATCCCCGGCGCGGCATTCGTCGACTGGCGCAGCGACCTCACCGACCGCACCGACCCGGTGCCGGTGCAGCTCGCGCCGCCCGCGGCGTTCGCCGCCGACGCGACGCGGCTCGGGATCGGCAACGACACGACCGTGGTCGCATATGACGACTACCGAAACGTGCTCGCAGGCAGGGTCGTGTGGGCGCTTCGCTCCTATGGCCATGGGCGCGCGCACGTGCTCGACGGCGGCCTGCGGGCGTGGGTCGCGGCCGGCTACGAGCTGCGGCCCGGCGACGAGCCGCCGGCCCCGGCCGATCCGCCCTACCGCGCCGGCGAGCGCCGCCCGACGCTCTGGAGCCTGGCCGAGATGAAGGCCGCGCTCGACCGCGACGTGCTCGTGCTCGACGCGCGCGCCCACGACGAGTACGCGGGCATCGAGAGCCACGCCCGCCGCCACGGCCACATCCCCGGCGCCGTCAACGTCCCCTACCGCGACCTGCTCGCACGCGACGGCGCGCTTCCGCCCGGCCGAGGAGCTGCGCCAGGCCTTCGCGGACGCGGGCGTCGACGTCGCGGCGATCGACCGGCCGGTGGTCGTCTACTGCAACGGCGGCGTGTCGGCGACCGCCGTCGCGAACGCGCTCGCCCTCGCCGGAGGCCCCGACGCGGCCGTCTACGACGGCTCGTGGAACGAATGGGGCAACCGCGCCGAGACCCCGATCGAGAACTGACCGGGGACGGTCCGCGTGGCCAAAGAGTGTCGCCACCTGCCACTTGTACCGGGCCCGCGCGCCACGTAGCCTGCGCTCTGCCAACGAAGCGATGCCGACGCCGCAGGCGGGCGGCGCATGACCAAGGAGGAATCCGTGAGCGACCTCGACCAGTTCGTCGAGGCCCCTGGCCGGGCCGAGAAGGTGGCCGATGTCCGCCGCCGCATCGACGCCGAGGGCATCACCTACATCTACTACCAGTTCGTGTCGGTCACGGGCCGGATCATGGGCAAGGGCGTGCCGGCGAAGCACTGGGAGACGATGGCCCAGAAGGGCTTCCAGCTCGTGTACGGCTCGACGGCGAACCTGTTCGTCGACCGCAACGGCGACTACATCGGCTACGGGCCCGAGGCGTGGGAGCTCGTCGGCATCCCCGAGCCCGAGACCTTCGCCGTGCTGCCCTGGGACAAGAAGGTGGCGCGGGTCTGGTGCACCTGCTTCCGCAACCGCGAGGATCTCGACGGCCCGGGCGCGTTCCTGACCTCGGACTGCCGGGGCAACCTGCGCCGGCTGCAGGCCGACCTCGAGGAGCGCACCGGCATGCACCTGCGCGCCGGCATGGAGCCCGAGATGATGTGGCTCAAGCTGAACCCCGACGGCACGCCGTCGGTCGAGGGCAAGACCAAGCCCTACTGCTACCACATCGACCAGTTCTCCGAGCTCCAGCCGATCATCCACAAGGTGATCGAGTACGCGGGCGCGCTCGGCCTCGACATGATCCAGGGCGACCACGAGGACGCGCCGGGCCAGGTCGAGCTGAACTTCGGCTTCGACCGCGCCGAGTTGACCGCCGACAACCTGACGACGTTCCGCCAGGTGTGCAAGGCCGTCGGTCGCGAGATGGGCGCGTTCCCCTGCTTCATGCCCAAGCCGTTCATGGGCGTGTCGGCCAACGGATGCCACACGAACCTGTCGCTCTGGAAGGGCGATACGAACCTGTTCCTGCCCGAGGGCGACAACCCGCGCATGCCGTCGAAGCTCGGCCTGAACGCCATCGGCGGCATCCTCGAGCACCTGCGCGCGCTCACGTGCATCACGGCGCCGACCGTGAACTCCTACCGCCGCTTCTGGGAGCAGGGCTTCTGGGCGCCGGTGTTCGCCGACTGGGGCTACCAGAACCGCACCACCGCCCTGCGCGTGTCTTCGCCCGACCGGTTCGAGTACCGGTCGGTGGACGCGGCGGTCAACCCCTACCTCGCCCTGAGCGCGCTGACGAAGGCGATGGAGGACGGCATCGACCGCGCGATCGACCCGGGCGAGCCCGAGGAGGGCAACATCTACGAGGCGATCGAGGCCGGCAAGCAGGTGCGGCGCGTGCCGATGACGCTCGGCGAGGCGCTCCAGGCGCTGGACGAGGACGAGCTCGTGAAGTCGGCCCTGCCGGGCGAGATGCACCGCGTGTTCGTGCACTACAAGACCGACGAGTGGGAGCGGTACTGCTCGGAGGTCAGCGACTGGGACGTCAAGGAGTACCTCGACGTCCTCCCCTGAATAACCGGTGTCAGGCACCGGCTATTCACCCGGCGCCGTCGAGCGGGTCGATGCCCTCGCCGCGAAGCTGATCGCGGCGGGGGCGACGCCCGGGGCGGCCGTTGCCCTGTGCGACCGCGAGGGCCTTGTGTGGGAACGCTCCTACGGCCATGCCGATGCGGCCCAGACGCGGCCGGTCGACGAGCACACGCTGTTTCAGATCGGCTCGATCTCGAAGTCGTTCACCGCGATCTGCCTGCTGCGCGAGTGGGAGCGCGGGCGGCTCGACCTCAACGCCGAGGTGCGGTCGCTCCTGCCGTGGTTCGCGGTCGCGGGCATCAGCGTTCACCACCTCCTGAGCCACACCGGTGGGATCGTGTGCAGCCTCGGCGATCCGCCCAGCCCGCGCTTCGAGGTGCTCTCGCTCGCGCAGACCCCCCGGGCACCCGCCGGCGAGCACTTCTGGTACTCGAACGTCGGCTACGAGGCACTCGGATTCGTGCTCGAGCGGCTGACCGGCGAGCCGTTCGCCGACACGTACCGGCGTGCGATCATCGACCCGCTCGGCCTGGCCGGGACCGAGCCGTTGCTGACGAACGCGCTACGGGCGCGTCTGGCCGTCGGCCACGAGCCGCTCGACCCCGATCGCGGCTGGCGGCTCGGCGACCCGCTCGTCCCGGCGACGTGGGTCGAGTACCGGGGCGCGGACGGCAGCGTGTGCGCGACGGCAGCCGATCTGGCGTCGTACGGGCGGGTGTTCCTGAACGACGGAGCGGGCGTGCTCTCGGCAGGCGGGTTGGCGCGGATGGCCTCGCCGGTCGCGGAGGATCCCGACGACGGATGGTGGTACGGATACGGCGTTTCACTGCGCGAGGTCGCGGGACGGCGCTGGATCGGTCACGGCGGAGGCATGATCGGCCACCACGCCCAGCTCTGGTGCGACCTCGACGCCGGGCTGACGGCGGCCGCCGTCGCGAACGGCAAGGCCGGGCCGGCCCTGCTCGCCGAGCATGCGCTGCGCGCCGCGGCCGGCGACGACCCCGGCGAGCCCGAGCTCGACGGCCTCGACGAGCCGGCCGCGGCGGTGTCGCTCGACCCCGATCCGCCCGAGCGGTGGAGGCGGATGTGCGGGACGTACCGGTCGCACAACCCGTGGTCGCCCGCCCTCGTCGTCGGCACGTGCGGCGGATCGCCGACCGCGCTCCACTGGGGCGAGGCGTGGCCGCTCGAGCCGCTCCCGGACGGAAGCTTCCGGATGGGGGCGCAGGACTGGAGCCCCGAGCGGCTGCGCTTCGACACGCCGTTCGACGGCCGGTTCATGCGCGCCTGGCACGGGGCGACGCCGTTCCACCGCCCCACCTGAAGTATGTGCGATCCGACATTGGAGCGCACGGCGAGGCGCCGGTAGCATTGACGCGCAACCTCGCTCACCAAGCGGAATCCCCGCGCTCCGGCGGAAAGGCCAACGTATGTGCGGAATTGCAGGAATCATCTATCGGGACGGCGCCCAGGACATCGGCCGCGACATGACCCGCATGCTCCAGTCGATGAAGCACCGCGGGCCGGACTCGACCGGCTATGCCCTCTTCGGCCTCGCGGCGCACCCGGTCGTCATGCGCTACAAGCTCGCCGACGCGAACGACCCGCGTGACTTCGAGTTCACCGACAGGCTCCAGCGCCACCGGGCCGAGATCGAGTCGCGGCTGCGCGAGCTGGGCGCGAAGATCGAGTCGGTCGAGGACGAGACCGACTACGCCTGCCGAGCCGTGCTGCACTACCACGGCGACCTGAAGCAGCTGGCCGACTACATCGAGGACGTGCCCGGCACCGAGGTGCTCTCGCTGGGCCACTCGCTCGAGATCGTCAAGGACCTCGGCGACGCCGAGACCGTCTCGGCCCAGTACGACCTCGCCGACTTCACCGGCACCCACGCCATCGGCCATGTCCGCATGGCGACCGAGTCCGACGTCGACATCTCCGGCGCGCACCCCTACTGGGCCTATCCGTTCGCCGACATCGCCGTCGTGCACAACGGCCAGCTCACGAACTACTTCCAGTGGAAGCGGCGGCTGGAGCGATCCGGCCACCGATTCCAGTCCGAGTGCGACTCCGAGATCATCGCGGTCTACCTGGCCGAGAAGATGGGCGAGGGCATGTCGCTGGAAGAGGCGATGCGCGCGAGCATGGAGGACCTCGACGGCGTCTTCACGTACATCTGCGTGACCAAGGACGCGCTCGGGGTCGCCAAGGACGAGATGGCGGCCAAGCCGCTCGTGCTGTACGAGAGCGACAACCTGGTCGCGCTGGCGTCGGAGGAGATCGCGATCCGCGCCATCGTCGACCACGAGATCGACACATACGATCCCTACGAGGGTGAGGTGCTGGTATGGACGCGGTAGGCGAGCGCCAGATCTCCTACGACGCCCGCGGGCTGTCGGAGCCGGACGCCGACATCCCCAAGGTGTCCGACGTGGACGGCGGGCGGGCGGTGTTCGACGCGCGCGACCTGACCACGCGCCAGATCAACCTCGAGCTGCGCTGGCTCCTGTACGAGCGCGGCATCACCGACGTGACGGTGCGCAATCCCGGCTCGAAGCACTCGATCGGCGTGGGCATCCTCACGCGCTGCAAGATCACGTTCGAGGGCAGCCTGGGCTATTTCGGCTGCGGCATGATCGACGGGCCGGAGGTGCACATCACCGGCCGCGTCGGCTGGTCGGCCTGCGAGAACATGATGTCGGGCGTGGTCGTGATCGACGGCAACGCCGGCTCGCTGACCGGCGCCGCCATCCGCGGCGGCGACCTGGTGATCAAGGGCCGCGTCGGCGCCCGCAGCGGCATCGACCAGAAGGGCGGCACGATCCTCACCCTCGGCAGCGCCGGCTCGATGAACGGCTTCATGATGCAGCGCGGCCGCCAGATCATCTGCGGCGACGTCGGCCCCGGCCTGGGCGACTCGATGTACGACGGCATCTTCTACATCGGCGGCAAGGTGAAGTCGCTCGGCGTCGACTGCGTGCCCGGCGAGTGGACCGACGCCGACACCGAGTTCATCGAGCGCAAGTTCCGCATCTACGACCTCGGCTCCCCGCCGGAGTTCCAGAAGTTCGTCTGCGGCAAGAAGCTCTACAACTACGACAATCTCGAGCCCTCTGAGAGGAAGTTGGTTCTCTAGTGGCCCAGGACAAGACATCCTCCAAGCGCAACGTGCTCGGGCGCAGCTCGATCTTCACGCCCGAGGTGATGAACGACATCCACGTGAAGGCCGAGCTCGGCCGCTACCGCATGCGCGGCTTCTCGATGTTCAAGCCGATCCCGCACTGGGACGAGCTCATGTTCATGCCGGGCACGCTGACCCGGTTCGTGATCGAGGGCTACCGCGAGAAGTGCGAGACCAAGACGATCCTCGGCGCCCGCTTCGCCAAGAAGCCGATCGAGCTCGACATCCCCGTCTACATCACCGGCATGAGCTTCGGCGCGCTCTCACTCGAGGCCAAGATGGCGCTCGCCAAGGGCGCGTCGATGGCCGGCACCGCGACCTGCTCCGGCGAGGGCGGCATGATCCCGCCCGAGCGCGACCTGTCGACCAAGTGGTACTACCAGTGCATCCAGAGCCGGTACGGGTTCAACCCGCACCACCTGATGCTCGCCGATGCGTGCGAGTTCTTCATCGGCCAGGGCTGCAAGGTCGGCCTCGGCGGCCACCTGATGGGCCAGAAGGTGACCGAGCAGGTCGCCGAGATGCGCTCGCTGCCCGCCGGCATCGACCAGCGCTCGCCCGCACGGCACCCCGACTGGCTCGGCCCCGACGACCTCTCGCTGAAGGTGCAGGAGGTGCGCGAGGCGACCGACTACCAGATCCCGATCCAGCTCAAGCTGGGCGCTGCGCGGGTCTACGACGACGTGCGCATGGCGGCCAAGTGCGGCCCGGACATCATCTACCTGGACGGTGCCGAGGGCGGCACCGGCGCCGGCCCGCACATCGCCTCCGAGGAGACGGGCATCCCGCTGATGGCGGCGATTCCCGAGGCCCGCCGGGCGCTCGAGGACGTCGGCCTGGCCGACGAGATCGACCTCGTCGTCGCCGGCGGGATCCGAAACGGCGGCGACATCGCCAAGTGCATCGCGCTCGGCGCCAAGGCCGTGGCGATCGGCCACTCCGCCCTGATGGCGCTCAACTGCAACAAGGAGATCCCGGGCGTCACCGACTACGAGGGCACGATCGGCGTCCCCGCGGGCGAGTGCTACCACTGCCACACCGGCCGCTGCCCGGTCGGCATCACCACCCAGGACGTCGAGCTGCGCAAGCGCCTCATCGTCGACGAGGCGGCCGAGCGCGTCTACAACTTCCTGCACACCCTCACGCTCGAGGTGCAGATGCTCGCGCGTGCGTGCGGCAAGACGAACATCCACAGCCTCGAGCCCGAGGATCTGTGCGCGCTGACCGTCGAGGCCGCCGCGATGGCGAAGGTGCCGCTGGCCGGCACCGACTACATCCCGGGCGTCACCGAGCGCGAGACCCTGTCCGAGATCCGCCGCCTGCTCTCCAAGAAGCACGAGGAGGAGGCCATGACCCACGTCGGCCGGCCGCTCGAGGCGGCGGGGGAGTAGGAGCGACGATGACCGAAGAACGACACGTCCAGATCGACGCCGAGACGCTCGCCGGCAAGCGCTTCCCCTATCAGGAGGACATCACCCTGATCGAGGACGTCGACCTGCAGGCCGCCACGCCCGGGGCCGACATCAACTGGCTCGAGGACGTCGAGCTGCTCGGCGAGGAGGGCGTCCCGGCCGTGTTCGACCGCTACTCGAACTCGTTCCTGCGCATCTACTTCCCGATCCCAGAGGGGCGCGAGAACGAGATCGCCCGCAAGGTGCTCATCAAGCACCTGCAGTCCGGGAACTCCTACGGCATCCAGCTGAAGGCCAAGCACTGCAAGTTCCCGCAGCCCGAGCTGGGCTCGTGGGTGCCGGGGTCGGAGACGGTGGGCGCCGACTGGAAGGCGCCGGTGCTGGAGGGCTGGGAGGCCCCGCTGCACTGACGCGCATCCACGAGCTCGCCCACGCCGTCCGCGACGGCATGATCACCTACCCCGGCCTGCCCGGGCCGATCGTGTGCGACTTCCTCTCGCGTGAGACCAGCCGCGAGCGCTATGCGCCGGGGACGGAGTTCCAGATCGGGAAGATCGAGCTCGTGTCGAACACCGGCACCTACGTCGACACGCCGTTTCACCGCTACGCCGGCGGCGCCGACCTGGCCCGCCAGCCGCTCGAGCCGCTGGCCGGGCGGCCGGCGATCGTGGTGCGGCCGCACGCAGCCGACGGTGCGGGCATCGGCGCCGAGGCCTTCGCCGGCCTCGACGTGCGCGGGCGGGCGGTGCTCGTGCAGACCGGGTGGGACCGGCACTGGGGCACCCACACCTACCTGTCGGGCAACGACCCGTTCCTGACCCGGGCCGCGGCCGAGGCGCTGCGCGACGCGGGCGCGGCGGTGGTCGGCATCGACGGCCTGAACATCGACGCGATGACCGACATGGAGCGGCCCGTACACACCGTCCTGCTCGGAGCCGGCATCCCGATCGTCGAGCACATGACCGGGCTCGCCGCCGTGCCCGACGGGGCAGCGTTCTACGCGGTGCCGCCGCCGATCGAGGGCATGGGCACCTTCCCGGTGCGCGCGTTCGCCGTCAGCGGCTGATCGGCAGGTACCGCCACCCGGACCGGTCATGTCGACCGTGTCGGTACCGAGCGGAATCGACTGGGTGTTCGAGAAGACGCCGAGCGCGGTGAAGCGGACGGTCACGGAGGCCTGCCAGAGCGTCGTCCCCGCCCCGTCGTTCCCGCACGCCTTCGGGTTTGCGCGGTCCGGTGAACCATCGACCCAGCACGAGGCCGGGATGGTCGACCACCGTGATCGTGACTGGCACCGACGCAGAATTGTGCAGCTAGAGCGCGACGACGATCCGGCCTCCCCGCTGCCACTGATACACGGTCGGGCCCGTGTCGTTCCGGCGGTTCGCGCCGGGCAGCGCGGCGACCCCGAGGGGCGAGAACGACCCCTCCCCGACCTGCAGAGGTTGCATCCCCGTCGCCCACGAGAGCGCCCACCACAGGAGCGCGACGCACGCAGCGATTGCGGCGCCGATCACGAGCGTCCGCACGCGCACCGTGATCGTGCGCGGCCCTGTTGCCATTGGAGTCGCCACCTGTGCCACTGAGTCATCATACGGCACCGACATCGTGTACGCTCGACGCGTGCAGCACTGCACGAACTGCGGCGCGCCCCGGCAGGAGGGCGCGAACTTCTGCGGGACCTGCGGCCGGCGGTTCGAGGACGAACCGGCGCCCGCCCCGCCCGAGGCGGCGAGCGCCACCGCGGCGGCGGCCGACGATACGCCCTACGGCGGCGAGATGACGCTGGTCGCCGTCCTGGTCACCGTGGCCGCCCCGTTCATCGCGCTGATCGTGGCCCTCGTCATGCGCGCGAACGAGCTGCGCCCCCGCCGGCGGGGCTTCCTGAAGAGCTGGGCGATCGCGAGCGCGGCCTGGCTCTGCACGGGGTGGGTCGTCGCGTTCTTCATCGTCACGAGCATCTCGAGCAGCGCGAGCGGCTGCAAGGGCGGAATCGACCAGTTCTCGGTGCCGTCGTTCCAGAGCAGCGACAACGTCCACTGGACGGCCACGTACTCGTGCGTGAACGGCGGCACCAAGACGGTGCCCTACCACGGCAAGGTGCCGTAGCCTCCGTACGGCGGCGTACCATGGGCGCGTGGTTCTCCTCTCCGCCGCGCTCGCGCTCGTGTCGATGGTGCCCGTCGGCCCCTACGGGCCGACCGTGCACCACACCGTGCAGATCGGCCATTCGGCCGACGGACGCCGGATCATGGCGACCGAGTCGGGCGCGCCGCAGGCCCCCAACCGGCTGCTGATCGTCGGGTGCATCCACGGCAACGAGTGCGCCGGGATGGCGATCGTCCGGCGGCTGCGGCGGATGCCCACTCCCGACATGTTCGACCTCTGGCTCGTGCCGACGCTGAACCCAGACGGCCATGCCGCCGACACCCGCCAGAACGGCCACGGCGTCGACCTGAACCGCAACTTCTCGGCCGGCTGGACGCACCACGGCACGCCCTGGAGCACCTACTACTCCGGGCCGCGGCCGTTCTCGGAGCCCGAGACGCGCGCCGCCCGGCGCCTGATCGAGCGGGTGCACCCGAGCGTCTCGATCTGGTACCACCAGCACCTGCAGCTCGTGTGGGCGTGGGGGCGCAGCACCGCTGCCGCCCGCAGCTATGCCCGCGCCGTCGGGCTGCGGCTGTTCCTGAGCCCGAACCCTGGCGGCACGGCATCGCGCTGGCAGAACCGGTACTTCCCCGGCGACGTGTCCTTCGCCGTCGAGCTGCCCGCCGGGCCGTTGTCGCGCGCCGCCGTGACGAGGCACGAGGACGCCATCCTCGCCCTGGCCGGATAGCTCCGCCGGGTGCCCGCCGATGCCCTTGCGCTGGCCCTCGCAGCCGCTGCGCTGCACGCCGGCTGGAACGTGCTCATCGCCCGCGCGGGTGATCCGGAGGGCGCGGGGGCGGCCGCCCAGCTCTTCGCCGTCGTCGTGTTCGCCCCGGTCGCGGCGCTCACCTGGCATGTCGAGGCGTCCGCGGTGCCCTACCTGGCCGCCTCCGCGACGGCGGAGCTGGCCTACTTCGCACTGCTCGCGGCGGCCTACCGGCGCTCCGAGATGTCGCTCGTCTATCCGATCGCGCGCGGCCTTGCGCCCGTCCTCGTCCTGGTCGGCGCGGCGATCGCGACCGCCGCCCGGCCCTCGCCGCTCGAGATCGCGGGCGTGCTGGCCGTGGCGGCGGGGATCGCGCTCGTGCGCGGCATCGGCGTGCGGGGGGACGTACGGTCGACGCTCATGGCGGTCGGGATCGCGATCACGATCGCCTGCTACACGGTGATCGACAAGAGCGGCCTCCGCCACGCCGCGACCGTGCCGTACTTCGAGATCGAGCTCGGAGTGGAGGCGATCGTGTACGCCGCCGGACTCTCGCTCCTGCGCGGCGCGGGCGTCGTGCGGCAGGGCTTCTCGAAGTGGTCGGCCGCCGCGGGCATCGGCATGTTCGGGGCCTACGGGCTCGTGCTCGCGGCGCTGCGACTGGCGCCGGCGGCCCCGGTCGCCGCCGTGCGCGAGACGAGCGTCGTCATGGCGACTGCGCTCGCGGCGATCATCCTGCGCGAGCACGTGTCGCGGGGCCGCGCGGTCGGGGCCGTGCTCGTCTGCGCCGGCGTGGCGGCGCTCGCGGTCGCATGAGCACCGTCGCCGTCGTCGTCCTCGCCTACGCGCTCGGCTGCGTGGCGACGGGCTACTACATCGTCCGGGCGCTGACCGGCGAGGACGTGCGCGGCCACGCCACGGGCTCGAGCGGCGCGCGCAACGTCGCCCGCCGGGCGGGCGTCGCGGCTGCCGCGGCAACCTTCGCCGCCGACCTGGCCAAGGGCGCAGCCGCCGTCGCGATCGCCGGTGCGGTGGCCGGGGACGGCGCTGCCGCGGCGGCGCTCGTGGCGGTCGTGCTCGGCCACGTCGCCCCGGTGCAGCTCGGGTTCCGCGGCGGACGCGGGCTCGGCCCCGGTGTCGGTGGGCTCGCGGTACTCGACTGGCGGCTGGCGGTGATCGCGCTGGCCGTTGCCGCCCTCGTCACGCTGGCCACGCCGGCCTTCACGGTCGCGGGGCTCGCCGGCGCCGCGACGGCACCGGCGGCGGCAGCAGCCCTCGGCGAATGGCGCATCGCGGCTGCCGCTGCGCTCGCCCTGCTTGTGATCGCCGCCGCTCACGCTCGGCGGGCGCCGGGCCGGTCTGCCGCCTAAGCCGGCCTCGCCGCCGCCGCCACGAACGCCTCGACGACGGCCTGCACGCGCGGCTCCACGCGCCACTCCTCGTGCAGCTCGCACTGCATCCCGAGCACGAACCGGCCGGGCATCTCGATCGCCTCGACCACGCCGTCGGGCGCCCGGGCGCTCGCGATCAGGCCGGGCGCAACTGCATCGACCGCCTGGTGGTGGAAGCTGTCGATGACGACCTCGGCGCCGAGCAGGTCGTGGAGGCGCGAGCCGGGCGCGGGGGCGATCGGATGGCGCGGATGGTCGGGAATCGCCGTGCCGGCCATCGTCGCGTCCTGGAAACGGCGCCACAGCCGGCCCGTCGGGTCGGACGGATGCAGGCGCCACGCCTCGACCAGGCTCATGTCCTGCACCAGCGTCCCGCCGAGGGCGACGTTCAGCATCTGCATCCCCCGGCAGGTGCCGAGCACGGGCAGTCCACGGTCGATCGCCCGCTCGACCAGCTCGAGCTCGAACCGGTCGCGGGCGGCATCGACCGGCCCGAGCAGCGCGTGCGGCTGCTGCCCGTAGCGGCCCGGGTCGATGTCGTGCCCGGCGGCCAGCATCACGGCCCCGACGCGGTCGAGCTGATCGTCCAGGCCGCCCTCGACGCGCGAGAAGATCATCGGCACCGCCCCCGCCATCACGAGCGCGCGCTGGTAGCCGACCCCGGCGTAGTCGCCGTAGCCGTGGAACCCGGCCGAGACGCCGATGAGCGGCTTCATCAGCTCCAGGGATAGGGGCTGTTCGACACCGGGTGCAGGTCGCCCGTCGCGAAGCGCTCGTACCGGAACGGGTGCAGGATGCTCGAGTGGCCGCCGGTCATCACCTGGGCCACCTCGCGGCCGACGCCGATCATCTTGTAGCCGTGGTTGGAGTCGGCGATCACGTAGACGTTCGGGCGCATGTAGTCGAACACCGGGAAGCTGTCGGCGGTGAAGCAGCCGACCCCGCCCGAGCGGATGTTGGCGTAGGTGCCGCGCTTGCCCGCGAACCGCTCCATGCAGTGGGACAGCGACGCACACCACATGTCGGCGAAGCTCGACTCGACGTTGGCGGTCGGATAGGGGTCGACGTCGAACTCGTGGCCGACGATGACCGGGGCCGCGCCGCCCTGCACACCGTGGAGATCCTGCTTGAAGTAGTTGCCCCAGAGCTCGTCGGTGATCAGCTTGCCGTCGTCGTCGTAGAGCGGCGCGTCCGAATCGACGTGCAGCACCGGCGGCATCGACCCGTCGGGCAGCGAGAGCAGCTTCGGGTCGACCGAGATCTCGCCCTCCTGCAGGTACCAGTACGTCCACATGTGCTCGTCTCGGTGCACCTCGCCCTCGGGCGTGCGCACGTCGAGGTGGTCGGGCAGGCCGAGCATCTCCCAGACCTGTGCGATCCACGGCCCGACCCCGACGACGACCTGCTCGACCGCGATGTCACCCTGGTCGGTGTGCACCGTCTCCACGGCGCCCGAGCCGTCCATCTCAAAGCCGGTGACGCGCACGCCCGTGACCAGCCGCGCTCCGGCCTCCTTGGCCTTGGCCGCGAGGCCGTGCATCGAGGCCATGTTGTTCGCGTAGCCGCCCTTCTCCTCGTGCAGGCACACCTCGACGCCCTGCGCCCGCCAGTCGGGGAACATCTCGCGCATGTGCCGGCGCACGTTCTCGGCGCCGACGATCAGCTCGGACGGATAGCCGATGCGCTCCTGGCGCTCGTGCACCGCGGTGAGATCCGAGACCTGGCCGCTCGAGCCGAGCGCCATGTAGCCGACCGGGTGGTAGCTGAAGCCCTCCGGATCCTGCTCCCACACCTCGACGTTCGCGGCCATCAGCTCGGACATGGCCGGCTGGAAGTAGTTGTTGCGCACGACGCCGCAGGCGATCCCGGACGCGCCCGCGCCGACGCCGGACTTGTCGACGATCAGCACGTCGGGCTCCTCGCCGTGGGCGCGCTGCTCCTTGGCGAGATGCCACGCGGTCGAGAGGCCGTGCACGCCGGCTCCGATCACCAGGTACTTGACGTGAGAGGGCAGGGCCATGGTCAGATCCTCCTTATTGCCGCTGTGGCAAAGCTATTTCCAAACTGTCGGCTCATGGTACCCGAGCTCGCGGGAAAGCGCCACCGCATGGGCGACCAGCTCCGGCGCGGCGGCGTCCTGAGCACGCTCGTCGAAGCGCGTGTCCGGCCCCTGCACGCCGAGGATCGCCGCCAGCTCGCCGCGGGCGCCGAACACGGGCGCGGCGATCGCGTTCAGGTGCTCCTCGCGCTCGCCGGCCGCCCGCGCCCAGCCGCGGACGCGGACGGCCTCGACCTCGCTGCGCAGAGCGGCGGCGTCGACGATCGTGCGCCTGGTGAAGCGCTCGAGCCGACCCGTGCGCGCGGGCACGTCGCCGAAGGCGAGCATGACCTTGCCGGTCGCGGTCGCATGGGCGACGCTCGGCCGGCCGACGCGCGCCACCGACGAGACGCTTGCGCGGCTCGCGACGAAGTCGACGGTGATCGCATCGGGGTCATACGGCATCGAGAGCGTCGTGGTCTCGCCGAGCCGCTCCTCGAGCGACTCGAGGTGCACCCGCGCGAACACGCGCAGGTCGAGCCGGGCGAGCACGTGGTTTGCGAGCGCGAGCAGGTGCGTCCCCAGGCGATAGCGGCCGGTGTCGGCCACGTGCTCGACGTAGCCGGCGTCGACGAGCGTCGAGAGCGTCCGCGAGACGGTGCTCGCGTTGATCCCGGTCAGCCGGGCGAGCTCGCTCGTGCCCGCGTCCCCGCGCACCTGCAGGAAGGCGTCCAGGACGCGCAGCGCGCGCTCGACCGCGGCAAGGCGCCGCTCGGCAGGTCGGCCGGTGGGCGGCATGGCCGCATCATTGCCCATACGGCAATGGCCGTGCAACCTCCGGGTTTGCGCCCCTGATGGGCAGCGCGTATCGTCGCTGCCATGTCGCAGGACCCGTCGATGCTGGACTTCCGCGACGTCGTCGGTGCGTTCGCGACCGGCGTCACCGTCGTCACCAGCCGCTTCGGCGACTCGCTCGCCGGCATGACGCTGAACTCCTTCACGTCGGTGTCGCTCGATCCGCTGCTCGTCCTTGTCTCGCTCGCGCACGGAACGCGGACGCTCGAGATGATCCGGCGCAGCAACCGCTATGCCGTGAACGTGCTGCACCGCCGACAGCGCGACGTGGCGCTCGACTTCGCCAAGCGCGGCGCGCCGTTCCCGCCCGGGCACACGATCGTCGACCCGGCCGGCTACGTGGCCGTCCGCCACGCGCTCGCGATCCTGCGCTGCGAGGTGACCGACGTCCACCTGGCCGGCGACCACGACCTCGTCGTCGGCGAGGTGGTCGACTTCGAGGGCTCGGGCGGCGAGCCGCTGATCTTCCACCGCGGCGCGTTCGGCGGCCTGGACGAGGACGCGCTCGTGCCGAGCGGGCGAGTGATCGGGATCGCCGGCGGCGACTGGTAGACCGCCATGCCGGAGTCGGGACTGGGTGGCACATCGACGTCAGCGCCTTACCCTCCGCCCAGTCGGGCCGGCGCATTGGCCCACTTGCTCTTGAGACACGTCGCGCATCACGACTGTGCCGAGGGCCGATCACGGATGAATTCTGTCGATGGCTCACTGCGAAGCGCGATCGCGTGCTGCGGATTAATGCCGGCGATCCTGTACACGCGAACACGGCGCAGAACGGCGTTGGTTTGAGTCCCACCGGTGTCGCTGCAGCTCGGCAGACGGCCCGTGCCCTGTAGAGGCCCGAGGATCCTCATCGAGCTGCCCGCTTTTATGGACTCGCCTCGATATCGAGCGCCATTCCAGTAGACGAAGTTCGCGCATGACCCGTCGCCGCCCGCTCCACCTTGAAGCCGGCTGAGCCCAACGAGGATCGCCGCAACCACGGCGAGCGCGGACGCGGCCAAGACGAGATCCGATTTCCACCGGGCGCGCAGGCGCTCTCCGATGCTTTGTCTCACTTCGGAGGGACCGCTGTCCGGCTGGCCAGCGACGATGGCCGACTCAATCTCACGCCAAAACGACGAGCGACTCGGAGGCGCCTCAAGGTTCTTGAGAGTTGCCCCTATTTGGCCATGGATTTCGTTCTTCGCGATGTTACTTTTCATGTCGTTCATGGCCGCGGAAGCGGTTTTCGCCGGAGCAGATCGTGGCGAAGTTGCGGGAGGCGGAGCGGTTGCAGGGGCAGGGCATGACCGTCGCCCAGGTGTGTCGGCGGATCGGCGTTTCGGACCAGACGTTCTTTCCGTGGTCGTGGTGGCTACGCCTCGATGGACTGTCGGAGAAGTGCCCGCGCGCGGGACTTACCCGCGATTGCGATCGTGCCCTCGGGCACGCCGAGTACGCTTGCAGCATCAGCGTATGAAAACCCGTAGGCGTCAACGACGAATGCGGGCGCGGTCCGGGATCCAAACGGTCCTGAGGAGTTCGGCGAGCCCGGCACGGTCGGCCGCGACGCTGACCCAGCGCTACCACGCCCAGGCCCGATCGGATGACTGGACCTGCCCGAGTGCACCGCTCGTCGGGAACCATCCCGAGGGGGTACAGAGTGGACCGCGACTTCCCGGAGCAGGTCGGTGAGACCGGTAAACGATCACGTATGGAGCCACGAGCCCGGAGGCTCTCCCGCCTCCGGGCCAAAGGTGGGGAGCGCCGAGAACGCGATCTGGAACCTGCCCGCCCGGGCGCCCAACCACGTGTGGGCGCTTGACTTCATCTCGGAGCGGCTTGCGAGTGGTCGTCCCTAGGTGTACGTGATCCACGAGGCCTACTACGACGGCCTGGCCAGATCGTACACCACCATCGACGCTCGCCTCGTCCAGAGGACTGGAAGCTTCCCCACACACGTCCGGCACGAGAGCCGCTCTGCGACGACGCCGAGATCCCGACCTTCGCCGAGTGGCTTAAAATGCGGCGCGAACTCCTCTGGGATCCTTCTGGTCACCCGTGCTCGAAGCACGAGATCGTCACAGATCGCGTCCCCAGCTCATCTGAGACCCTCCGCCCACCCTGATCACCGAACGCAACGCCCACACAGAATGGACGGCGAAACAAATGCGCCGTTCGCCTGGAGATCTAGTTCGCAGATAGGCATCCTGGAGGGCGTCATCGACGTTCTGTCCGACGATGCGGAACGCGGCCTGGCGCAATTCTGGGTCATACCGGCGAACAAGGACGTGTCAGTGCAGCTGGGGCGCGTAGGAGATGCCGACGACGAGCCCCTCGGCCGAGAGCAGCCGGGCGACCGTCTGCCCCCACGGCTCCTCGCGGGCGTCGTGGAGCAGCTCGAACCCGGCGGCGCGCAGCTCGTCCGCGGCGGCCGAGACGGCCGGCGGATCGGCCACCTCGAACTCGATCGAGGCCTGCGGGGTCGTCCGGTCTGCCGGCCACTCCGTCGTGCCGAAGCAGGCCTGCGCGGCCTCGGTCAGCGGCCAGACGCCGAAGTGCTTGGCACCGGCGATGTGCTCGCTGTGGAAGTACTCGCTGCCGCCGGCCGCCTCGAGAGGCAGGCCGAGGGCATCCAGATAGAGCGCGCGGCTCACGGCTGGATCGGGTGTGATGACTGCCATGCTGGCGATGAACTCGATGTGCACGATGATCCTCCGTTTGTGGCGGTTGGTCTGCCCCTGACGATACGGGGAGCCAACGATGCCGTCTTGAAGGAATCGGACGTTTTCCGCAGCTTCGGCGAGACCGCGTCTCGCTGAAGCCCCCACCAGCCCACCGAGAGACCTTAAGGAGGGGGCCAACGGGGGAACCCTGGGTTCCCCCGTTAGAGGTGGTGCGTGTACTCCTGAAACTCCCAGTCGGTGACGGTGCGGCGCGCGCGTTCGAGCTCGGCCTCCTTGATGACGCGGAAGATGCGCACGAGCTCCGGCCCCATCGCCTCGGTCAGAAGTGTGTCCGCCTCGAGCGCCGCGAGCGCCTCCTCGAAGGTGGTCGGGAGCGGCGTCATCGTCTCGGCCTCGGGCAGCTCGTAGATCAGGCCCTCGACGGCGGGCGGCGGCTCGAGCTCGCGGCGGATGCCGTCGAGGCCGGCGAAGAGCGCCGCGGCGATCGCCAGGTAGGGGTTGGCCGCGCCGTCGCCAACGCGGAACTCGACGCGCGTCGCCCCGCCGCGCTCGCGCGGCACCCGCGCCAGCGTCAGCCGGTTGTCGTGCCCCCATGAGACGAGCGTCGGCACGAGCGCCTCGGGGTGCAGGCGGCGATAGGCGTTCGTCGTCGGGTTGAAGAAGGCCATGAGCGCCGGCCCGTGCGCGAGCAGCCCCGCGATCAGGTGGCGCGCGACGGGCGCGAGCCCGGCCTCGCCGTCGCCGTTCAGCGCGTTTCTGCCGGCGTCATCCTTGAGCGACAGGTGCAGGTGGAAGCCCGAGCCCTCGTCGTCGTTCCAGGGCTTGCCGATGAACGTCGCCAGCAGGCCCTCGCGCGCCGCCAGATCCTTCACGACCGCCTTGAACCGGAAGGCGCGGTCGGCGGCGTCGAGCGCCGGGCCGTGCTTGAGGTTGATCTCGAACTGGCTGCGGCCGTACTCGTGGTTCGCCGCGATCGCGCCGAGGCCCATGTCGACGCACGCGTGCAGCATGGTCGTCAGGACGCCGCGCGGATCGGCGGTGTGGCCGACGGTGTAGACGTGGCTGGGGTTGTCGACGTAGCGCCGGTAGCCCCACGGCGAGTCCGGATCGGGGCTGCAGAGGTAGAACTCGAGCTCGGGGCCGACGATCGGCATAAGGCCGAGGTCGGCATAGGCCGCGACAGCGCGGCGCACCGCGTCGCGCGGATCGACGTCGTACGGCGTGCCGTCCATGCGGAACAGGTCGGCCAGGCACCACGCGGTGTCGACCTCCCACGGCACGGGCACGAGCGTATCCAGGTCGGGCCGGGCGAGGATGTCCTGGAAGCCGTGCTCGGGGCCCGCGACCACGTTGTGGCGCAGGTCGACCGTCATGATCGCCTCGCAGAAGGCGCCGCCCTCACCGGTCAGGTGCGCGACGTGCGCGAGCGGATAGTCCTTGCCGCGCGAGATGCCGTGCAGGTCGGAGTAGGTGATGCGGACGGTGCGGACACCGCGCTGCTCGAGCGCGATCAGGGTGCTATCGGCCACGCGGAGATCCTTTCATGGAGCGACGACGCGCACGGGCATCGTCTTGAGCGCGTTGGTGAAGTTCGTGCGGATGCGGCGCGGAGGCCCTGCCGCCTCGATCGTCCCCAGCCGCGGGAGCAGCTCCTCGAACATGATCCGCACCTCGAGCTTGGCCAGGTGTGCGCCCAGGCAGAAGTGCGGACCCCCGCGGCCGAAGCTGACGTGATCGTTGGGCTTTCGGCCCACGTCGAAGCGCAGCGGGTCGGTGAAGACCCGCTCGTCGAAGTTCGCCGACGCGTACCAGACCACCACCTTGTCGCCCTCGCGGATCGGCGTGCCGCGCAGCTCGACGTCGCGGGTGGCGGTGCGGCGGAAGTGCAGCACCGGCGTCGACCAGCGCAGGATCTCCTCGACCGCCGTCGGCAGGAGCGCCGGGTCGGCGCGCAGCCGCTCGAGCTCCTCCGGGAAGTCCATGAACGCCTGCATTCCGTGTGCGATCGCCTGGCGTGTCGTCTCGTTGCCGGCCACGACGAGGAGCAGAAACATCGCGTCGAACTCCTGCTCGGTCAGGCGCTCGCCGTCGATCTCGGCCCCGACGAGCTTCGTCACGATGTCGTCGCCCGGGCGCTCGCGCCGCTGCGCCGCCAGGCCGTGCCCGTAGCGGTACACCTCGAGCGCGACCGGGCTCCGGAACGGCAGCAGCCGGTAGCGGTCGCTGTCGGGATGCTCGTAGGAGATGTCCGAGAGGTCGGGGTCGGTCGACCCGATCATCGCGTCGCCCCACTCGATCAGCTTCGTGTTGTCGTCGTGAGGTACGCCGAGGATCTCGCACAGCACCCTGATCGGGAGCACCGCGGCGACGTCCTCGACGAAGTCGAACTCGCCCATCGGCAGAGCGCGGTCGAGGATGTGCCGGGTCAGATCGCGCAGCAGGCCCTCGTACGCCGCCACGGCCCGGGGCGTGAAGCCGCGATTGACGAGGCCCCGCAGGCGCGTGTGCCGCGGCGGGTCGGTGTCGAGCATGGACTTGCGCGCCTCGATCGCGTCGGGCTCGAGGTCCTCGAGCGCGGTCGCACCGGTCTCGGACGAATACGTGGCCGTGTCCTTGTGCACCGCGACCAGATCGTCGTGCCGCGTGATCGCCCAGTAGCCGCGCCCGTGCGGCCAGTCGTACCAGCGCACCGGGTCGTTCGAGCGCAGCCAGCGAAACGTGTCGTGCGGGATGCCCTCGGCGAATGCGTCGTTCTCGAAGTCGATGGAGACGGGCGGCGCGCTCATGCGGTCGATCCCTCCACGATCTGGAGCGTCTTCAGGTCGGAGTAGAAGTCGAGCGCGTAGTCGCCGCCCTCGCGGCCGATGCCGGAGATGCCCATGCCGCCGAACGGCGCGGTCAGGTCGCGCACGAGGAAGGTGTTCACCCACACCGTGCCCGCGCGCACCGCCCGGCCGACGCGCTCGGCCCGCTCGCGGGCGCCCGTGTAGACGATCGCCGAGAGGCCGTACGAGGTCGAGTTCGCGAGCTGCACCGCCTCGGCCTCGGACGCGAACGTCTGGAAGGTCAGCACCGGGCCGAACACCTCGCGCTGCACGATCTCGGAGTCGTTCGAGCGCGGCTCGACGAGCGTCGGCTCGTAGAAGAGCCCGCCGATCTGCGCACGGGCGCCGCCACGGACGATGCGATCGCCGTTCGCGCGCGCCCGCTCGACGAAGCCCTCGACTCGCGCCAGATGGTCGGGGTGGATCAGGGGCGAGATGGTGGTCTCGTCCGAGCGCGGGTCGCCGAGGACGTGCGCATCGGTGTGGCGGTGGAAGCGCTCCAGGAACGCGTCGCGGACTTCGCCGGCCACGAGCAGGCGCGTGCCCGCCAGGCACACCTGGCCGGCGTCGTCGTACTGGCCGGCGGCCTTGGCCGCCGCCGCGTCGAGGTCGGCATCCTCGAACACGATCAGCGGCCCCTTGCCGCCCAGCTCGGCCGTGAACGGCACGAGGTTCGCGGCCGCGGCCTGCCCGATCAGCCGGCCCGTCTCGGGCGAGCCGGTGAAGCTCACCCGGCGCACGCCCGGATGGGCGACGAGGGCGGCGCCCGCCTCCTCGCCGATGCCCTGCAGGACGTTCAGGACGCCCGCCGGGAACCCGGCCTCGGCGGCGAGATCTGCCAGGAGCGAGCACGAGAGCGGCGACCACTCGGCCGGCTTCAGGATCACGGTGCACCCGGCGGCCAGGGCAGGTGCGGTCTTCCACGTCGAGAGCATGAACGGCGCGTTCCACGGCGTGATCACGGCGGCCGGCCCCGATGGCATGCGCAACACCCGGTTCTCGGTGCCGTTGCTCGCCCAGACCCGCTCCTCGTACGCGACGGCGAGGTCGGCGTAGCTGCGGTAGTTGCGCGCCCCGCGCCCGATCACGCGCGCCTTGAGCGAGCGCTCGAGCATGGCCATGTCCAGGCACTCGACCGTGGCCAGCCGCTCGATGTTGCGGTCGATCAGATCGGCCAGCCGGTGCAGGTAGGGCGCCCGGCCGGAGGCGCCGAGTGCGGCCCACGCCGGGAAGGCGGCCTGCGCCGCGCGGACGGCCAGATCGGCCTCGTGCTCGCCGCCCCTGGCGACCTCGGCGAGAGGCGACCAGTCGATCGGCGAGCGGTCGCCGAAGCGGTCGGGCGAGGCCAGCCGCGCGCCGCCGATGAAGTGGTCGGGCGAGACGCCGATGCCGGCGACCGTGCTCACAGCTCGCGCACCGTCTCGAGGTCGTCGACCGTGTAGGCGAAGGTGAAGCGGAACCCCTTGCCGACGCGGACAGGCGCAAGCTCTGCGTGCTCCTCCCCCGGCGCGGCGAAGAGCTCGAGCGACGCGGTGCCCTCCATGATCGTGGAGATCGACCGGTCGCGGCTCCTCGCCCGCACGAGCTCGTGCACCGCCGGGTCGGCGTGCCGCCCCGCCGCCAGGCGGGGGAAGTGGCGGCGGTTGATGAGCGGCGGGTCATTGTGCGTCGGCCCCGCCTCCGACTCGCGCTCCGGCCTGACCGTGCCCTGCCCCAGCCGATGCCCGTTGGCCGAGACCGTGCCGGCGAACGTGCGCCCCTCTGCGCGACAGTCCAACCCGAAGCTGCGCGTCATCTCGATCTGGCCGAGCTTCTTCGGGAAGCCCTGGATCCATCCGCGCACCAGGGCGAAGTCCTTGTCGACCCAGATGTAGGGGCAGCTCGTCACCGCCTCGCCGTCGAGCAGGCCGTTCACGACGATGAAGAACTCCTTGTACTGGCCACGCCCCGGCTCGAGCAGCTCGGCGCCGGAGTCGGCGCACGACTGCCAGTCGACGAAGAGGGCGGCGCAACGTCCGGGATCGGAGTGCGGCTCGATCCCCGGCGGCAGCACCGCCGCCACTGCGGCCGGCTCGGCCCAGTACTCGATCACGAGGAAGTCGCCGACGTAGTGCCACGGCGGCGCCGGCACGAGCGACGCGGTGCCTGCGGGCGAGAGCGGCAGCGAGTATCCGGACTGGTGCGCCATGGTCGGCAGGCTAGTCCTGCAGGAACTGCTCGACCAGGGACTCGGCGAAGCCCTTGTCGGCCACCTTGTAGGCGAGCGCCGTCATCCGCCACGAGTCGGAGAGGTAGAACCGCTCGTAGAGCTCGCCGCGGCCGCCGAGATCGGAGCCGAGGTAGTCCCAGGCGAGCCGGAACAGGCGGATCCGGCGCTCGGCATCGGCGCCGGCGGCCTGGTAGTAGGTGGCGATGGCGTCGGCCAGCGGCCCGTGCACGTCGGCCTCCGACGGCGTGCACATGAAGCCGCCGCCGCCGATCAGCTGCAGCAGCTCGTTGCAGTACGGAAGCCACTTGGGCATCTCGCCGCGCAGCGCCAGGAACGGGCGGTCGTCGGGATACCAGACGCCGCCCTCGTCGAGCGCCGACCCCGCCTCGGCCGAGACGAGCGCCGAGCGGGTCAGCTCGGCCATGTTCCAGATCTGGCCGAGCTTCTCCTGGATGTGGTCGAAGCGGGCGACGCCGGTCGTGTTCGCGATCATGTGCCCCAGGCCGAATGCGAACGAGAGCTTCACGTACGCACGCGTGAACGCCTGGTGCATGATGTGGCCGCGCCAGCCGGTGTCGGTGATCACCTCGGAGAAGCCGACCGTGTCGCCGTCCAGGAACACCCGCTCCTTGGGCACCTCGACGTCGTCGAAGATCGCCACGGCGTCCATCTCGTCGAAGCGCGACGAGAGCGGATGGTCGAAGGCCGAGCGCGGCTTGGAGTAGGAGTCGCGGCAGATGAACTTGAGGCCGGGCGTCGCCATCGGCACCGCGAAGGCGAGCGCGTAGCGGCCGTCCTGGGGGCGGATGTCCGAGCCCGGGTAGATCGTCAGCTCGTCCGCGAACGGGGCGAGCGTCGCCAGCATGCGGGCGCCCCGCACGGTGATGTGCGTCTCGGTCTCGCCGATCTTGTGGAGCGCGACCTGGCCGGCGGCCTGCTCGGCCTCGGGCTTCGTGCGGTCGACCTGCGGGTTCATGATCGAGTGTGTGGTCGAGAGGTCGCGGTCACGCATCAGCTTCTGGTAGGCGACGATGTTGGCCGCGCCCTGCTCGTTGTCGCGGCGCGCCCACACGTCGGCACGGCCCGCGAAGCAGGCGAAGGTCACGTTGAGGTAGTCCGGAGTGCGCCCCATCGTCCCGCCGGAGAGCGCGGCGACGAGCTCGATCGCGCGCCGCCGCCGCTCGAGATCCTCGCGTGAGCGCGGGATCAGGTGGGTGACGTTCACGAGCCGGCCGTCGTCGGGCGACGGGGCCAGCATCTCGGCCGCGTGCTCGTGCTGCAGGTCATAGACGCGCGCGAGCGACATGGCTGCGCCGCGCAGCTCGTCGTGGTCGAGCGGGTGGGTGATCTTCTCGCCGTTGCACCACAGCTCCCGCGCGTCGCCGCGCAGGCCGTCCAGGAACTGCTGCCCGGTGCGGGCCGCGACGTCGGTCATGCGACCTCTCCCGCGGCGACGGCCCGCTCGGCCTCGTCCTCGGGCATCGCGAGGGCGACGTGGAGCGTGTTCGCCGAAACCTGCATCTGCTCGCCCGGCCCGTGCAGGTCGACGTCCCAGTCGACGACCGTGTTCTCGAGCCGGCCGAGGCCCGACACCTCGACGGCGACGCGGTCGCCCGGCTCCATCGGCCGCGAGTGGGCGGGCGTGCCGGTGAGGACGACGTCGCCCGGCTCGAGCGTGATCAGCCGGCAGAGGTCGGCGAGCAGGTAGGCGATGGGCCAGATCAGGTCGGCGGCGGTGCCGTCCTGGGCGACCTCGCCGTTCAGGAACGTGCGGATGCGGAAGTCGGTCGGATCGAAGTCGGCGGCCGCCGTGAGCCCCGGCCCGATCGGGCAGAAGCCGTCCTGGCCCTTCACCCGCAGCATCGAGCCGCGGTCGGCATGGCGGAAGTCGTGCAGCCCGACGTCGTTCGCCGGGGCGTAGCCGGCGACGTGGTCGAGCGCCTCGGACTCGGGCACGCCGTGCATGCGCCGGCCGATGATCGCGGCCACCTCGCCCTCGTAGTTCAGGAACCGCGCGCCCCGCGGGCGGCGCAGGACGCCGCCGTGTCCGTTCAGCGTCGAGGGCGGCTTCATGAAGTACGACGGCTCCGCCGGCACCCGCGCCGCGTACTCCTCGACGCGGCTGCGATAGGTGAGGTGCGTGGCGATGATCTTGCCCGCGTCGACGGGTGCGAGGAACGTCGCATCGGCGGCCGCGAGCTCGGTGCCGTCGTCGAGCCGGACGCGCTCCCCACTCAGGGTGCCGGAGCGCGGAGATCCGGTAACGTCAACGCGCACACGGGGGTCGGCCACGATTGGATACAGTATCCGCTGGCCCGAATCGGGTCAAGGAGGTCGCGCGATGAACGAGCAACCAGATCGCCACGCGCGCGGGCTGGCGCGGCTCGCCGAGCTGGGCGACCACCCCGGCGGGAACGCGTTTCTCGAGCGGATGGGCGAGCCGATGGCCGGCTGGCTCGTCGACTGGGTGTTCGGCGACGTGCACAGCCGCGGCGGCCTCTCGGCGCGCGAGCGCGAGCTCATCATCCTCGCCCTCCTGACCGGCCTCGGCAGCTCCGACCCCCAGGTTGCGGCCCACATCGACGCACTGCGCACGCTCGGAGTGTCCGAGCCCGACATCGAGGAGACGATCCTGCAGACAGCGCCCTACACCGGCATTCCCCGCGCGATCAACGCGCTCAAGGTGCTGCGCACGGAGCAGGGCCGATGAGGGCGGCCCGCTACACGACGGCCGGCGGCGAGCCCCGCATCGGCCGCTACGAGGACGACCACGTCGTCGATGCCGGCCCGGCCGGCCCGCAGGGATTCGACGCGTCGCCGGCGGCCTGGGAGCAGGTCGCGGCCGCGTCAGGCGCCGCCGTCGCCGTGGCCGACGTGTCGCTGCTTCACCCGACCGTGCCGCGCAAGCTGATCGGAATCGGCCTGAACTATCGCGACCACGCGGCCGAGTCCGAGCTCGCGATCCCGGACGTGCCCGTCGTCTTCGCCAAATTCACCTCGGCGATGAGCGGCCCCGGCACGCCGATCGTCATCCCGCACGAGGAGACGCGGCCCGACTACGAGGGCGAGGTGGCCGTGGTCATCGGCCGGCGCACCTACCGGGCCGACGCCGCCGGCGCCCGCGCCGCGGTGGGCGGGATCTCGGCGATGAACGACGTCTCCGGGCGCCGCGCCCAGCTCGAGACGCCCCTGCGCCAATTCACGCTGGGCAAGAGCTTCGACACGTTCGCGCCGATGGGGCCGTGCGTGGCGTCGGCCGAGGCCCTCGACCTGGACGCGATCGGCATCCGCACGACCGTCTCGGGCGAGGTGATGCAGGACTCGACGACGAAGAGCCTGATCTTCTCGATCGTCGAGCTGATCCTCTACTGCTCGGCCGGCATGACCCTCGAGCCCGGCGACGTGATCGCGACCGGCACGCCGAGCGGCGTCGGGGATGCCCGCACGCCACCGCGCTACCTGCGCGACGGTGACGTCGTCGAGATCCGGGTGGACGGCGTGGGAACGCTGCGAAACCCCGTCGTGTTCGAGCCCTGAGCCGCGGCCTGCCCGCCGCGGCTCACGGTCTCGTCGCGCCCCGCTGATCCTTGTGACCGCGGGCGCCGGACGTCTCGTCAAGATTTAGGGCCAGAGCCTGCCGGCGTACATCTCGGCGCTCCTTCGAATTCGCGTGGACCCGGGCGGGAGCGACACACCGTACCGGAGCGCTGACCGTTTCGTCAATTCGCATCGACAGAATGGCTCTGCGGCGATATGCTTGGAACGTGGGCCGCCCTGCACCGACGCACGTCGACGACCCGGCATCTCTGGGCCGGCGGCTGCGTGCGGTGCGAGCCGAGCGCGGGCTGTCGATGAAGCAGCTGGCGTTCCCGGGATGCTCGGCGGCATACATCTGCCGCATCGAGGCCGGGGAGCGGGTGCCATCGCCGCGCGTCCTGGCGGAGCTGGCCCGCCGGCTTGGCGCGACAACCGCCGAGCTGGCGGGCCGAGCCGCGCCGGGAGCGATCGCCCCAACGCGGATCGGCCTCGCCGAGATGGCCGTGCGCATGCGTGCGGCCGACGCCGACGAGATGCTGCACGCCCTCGCCGACGAGGCCCGGGCCTGCGGCGACCTGCACGCCGAGAGCCGCGCCGTGGAAGGCCTTGGCCAGCTCGCGATCGACGAGCGCGACGACGAGCGCGCCGTCGCCCTGCTCGAGCAGGCGCGGCAGCTCGAGCCGAATGCGACGGCGCGGCTTCGGCCCGGCCTGCACGAGTCGCTGGGCCGCGCCTACGCCGGGATCGGAGACCTTTCGCGCGCAATTGCCGTCCTGCGATCCGCGCTCGAAGAGACGCGCCGTCCACCCGTCGATGTGCGCGGCGTCGTCCGCTTCGGGGTGTACCTGGCGAGCGCATACACCGACCAGGGCCGGTTCTCCGACGCCGAGGCGGTGCTCGCGGACGTTCTGGGCGTCGAGGACTCGATCACCGATCCGGTCGCCCGGACACGGCTCCTCTGGGCGATGGCCCGCACCTATGCCGAGCAGGGCCGGCTGCGGCTCGCCGAGCGCTACATGGGCGAGGTCGTGACCTGGCTCGAGGCCGCCGAGCACTCGCTGCTGCTCGGCCGCGCGCACGCGGTCCTGGGCGGGATCATGGTCGACCAGCGCCGGCCGGTCGAGGCCGACGCGCATCTGGAGCGCGCCGGCGCGCTGATGCGCGACGCGGGGGCGATGCCGGAGCTGGCCACGCTGAGCGCCGATCGCGGCCGCGCCGCGCTGCTCGCGGGCGACGTCGAGGGCGCGCGGGCGGCGGCCCGGCAGGCGCTCGCCGAGACGGCCGCCACCGAGCCCGGCGTCGCGGGCAGCGCGACGCTCGTGCTCGCCCGGGCGGCGCTTCACGACGGCGATCTCGACGAGGCCCGGTTCCTGTGCCAAAGCGCGATCGAGCTCCTCGAGCACACCGCCGCCCCGCACTACGTCGCCGAGGCGAACCAGGTGCTCGCGCTCGTCGAGCAGCGCTCCGGCAACCTGTCGGCCGCGCTCGACGCGCTCTGGAACGGCCTTGGAGCCGTCGACCGCGGCGTGGCAGAGGCCTCGTAGCGAGTGGCATCGCGCATTGACGAAACTGCGGGCGCCGACCCGCGTGCCGCGGCGACCGACCCCGAGCGCGAGATCGCGCGCCTGCGCGAGCGCTGCCGGCGGCTGGAGCAGGGGATGCGCCGGAGCGAGCGCGAGCGGCGGCACGCGATCGAGCGGCTGCTGCGGGCCGAGGAGCAGGAACGGCGGCGGCTCGCGACCGAGCTCCACGACGACACCGTGCAGGTGCTGACGGCCTGCCTGGTCTCGCTCGACCGGCTCTCACAGACGGTCGAGACCGCCGAGCGCGACCGGATTGCGATGGTCGTCGGCGCCGCACGGCGCACGCTCGCCGCGGCCACCGACCGCACCCGCAGGCTGATGTTCGAGCTGCGCCCGACGAGCCTCCAGCACGAGGGCCTCGCGGGCGCCCTGCGCGACCTCGCCGAGCAGGCGGGCGAGGAGGAGGGCCTCGCGACGGCGATCTCGGTGCCCGCGCAGCGCCACCCCTACGTCGTCGAGGAGATCGCCTACCGCACGGTGCGCGAGGCGATCGTGAACGTACGCAAGCATGCCCGCGCATCGGCGCTCGAGATCGTCATCACCCTCGAGGACGGCCGCCTGCTCGGACGCGTGATCGACGACGGCCGCGGGTTCGACGTCACCGCGGCGCTCGAGCGCAGCCGCCGCCAGCGGCGGATGGGGCTCGACACGATGCGCGAGCGGCTGCGCCTGGCCGGCGGACGCGTCGAGGTGAGCTCGGCGCCCGGCGCCGGCACCGTGGTCAGCTTCGAGCTGCCAGTCGACGTCGGCTGACACCGCAGAATCGGCGACTGTCCCCGGTGGGGACAGTCCCCCACCGCCACCGGCGCTCGGCTCAGCTCTCCACGTCAAGCAGGCGCGCGACGCCGCGCTTCTCGAGGCCGCGGGCGATGATCAGCCGCTGGATCTCGCTCGTGCCCTCCCAGATGCGGTCGACGCGCAGCTCGCGCAGGAACCGCTCGGCGGCGAACGTACGCATGTAGCCGCGGCCGCCGAGCACCTGCACGCAGCGGTCGGCGCAGCGCCAGGCCGCCTCGGACGCGAACAGCTTGGCCATCGCCGCCCGGCCGTGCACGAGCTTGGGGTCGGCGCCATCGTCGACCAGCTGGGCGACCTGGTAGGTGAGCAGGCGGGCGGCGGCGCAGTCGGCCGCCGAGTCGGCGAGTGGAAAGCTGATGCCCTGGAAGTCGTAGATGCGCTGGCCGAACTGCTCGCGCTCCATCGCCCACGCCACCGCCTCGTCGAGCAGCCGCCGCATCGCCCCCACGCAGCGGGCGGCGATGTGGATCCGCTCCTCGATGAACCACTCGTTCTGGAGCTCGCCGCCGCGGCCGATCATCGCCTCGCCGCCGAGCACCGCATCGGCGGCGACCTCGCAGTCGTAGCGCACCATCGGATGCCCGTGCGGGAACGAGTGTGTGAACGGCGGGTCGTCGACGATCTCGATCCCGGGCCGGTCGCGGTCGACCAGGAAGAGGGTCGGCCGCCGCGCGTCGCCGTCGATCACGTTCACCATCAGGATGTCGAAGTCGGCCACGTCGCCGGACGTGACGAACCACTTCTCGCCGCGGATGCGCCACCCCGCCGCCGTGCGCTCGGCCGTCGTCGCGATGCCCGCCGGATCGGAGCCGGCGCCCGCCTCGGTCACGGCGTATGCATCTGCCCGCTCGCCGCGCAGCGTCGGCAGGAGGTAGCGCTCGATCTGCTCCGCGGTGCCGCGCGCGAGCACGTTGTAGCCGCCGCCCATGTTCCACCACACGCCGTTGGTGTTGCGGCCGAGCTCCTCCTGCACGAGCACCTGCTCGAGCGCCGTCCACCCCTGGCCACCGTGCTCCACGGCGTGGTTGCCGCCGTCGAGCCTGGCGTCACGCGCGGCCCGCTTGACGGTGGCGACGACATCGGCGGGGAGGCGGCCGCCGGCACGCTCGGCCTGCTCCTCGAGCGGGATGAGGACGGTGTCGACGTAGGCGGCGGCACGATCGCGCAGGTTGCGCTGGGCGGGTGTGAGGGCGAAATCCATGGCCGGGGACTATCGCCGATCGCGGCTCACGGCGCGGCGATGCGCGCCGCCGACTCGCGCCGCCCGGCCCGAACCAGGGCGACTCCGAGCACGAGCGAGAACGCCGCCAGGAACGCGTAGGCGGCGCGGTCGCCCGGCCCGGCGATCACGGCGCCGGCGATCAGCGGGCCGGCGAAGTTGGCCGCCCCCCAGACCACTCCCATGAGGCCGTTCACGGTGCCGGTGGCGAAGCCGAGCCGGGCCGCGCCCTGCGCGCCGAGGGGGAACGCCATCGTGTATGGCGGCGCGACGAACACGGCCCGCGCGAGCACCATCGCGACGACCGCCGATGTGCCGCCCGCGAGGAGCACCGGCAGGAGCGCCGCCGCCTGGAGCGCAGCCATCGCCCCCGCACCGCGCAGCGAGACCGCCCGCCGGCCGAGGCGGGCGACGACGGCGCTCGAGGCGATGAAGATCGCCGAGGACACCGAGATCCAGGCGCCGATGGCAGCCGACGAGAGCCCGTGGTGGCCGAGCTGCAGCGGGGCGACCAGGCTGATCACGCCGTCGCTCACGCCACCCAGGAGCATGATCGCAAGCGCCCCGGCGAGCAGCGGCTCGGCCCGCATCCCGGCGGCGATCTCGAGCAGCGGCTGGTGATCGTGGTGCACGCGGCCGCCGGGATCGACGAGCGCGATGCCGACGGCCACGGCCGCCATCCCGGCGCCGACGACCGCAAAGGCGGCGCCGCGGCCGACGTGATCGGCCATGACTCCCGCGAAGACCGGCCCGGCCATCGAGCCGATTCCCGCCACGGTGATCACCGCCGCGAGCGCCCGCTCGCGCAGGTGGGGCGGCGCCGAGTCGCCGAGCCACGAGATCCCGGCCGACCAGATCGTGCCCGAGCCGACCCCGAACGCGGCCCGCGCCGCGAGCAGGACGGCGAAGTTCGGCGCCTCCGCGAACCCGAGCATCGAGACGCCCGCGATCGCGGCCGCGGCGATGGTCACGCGGCGGGCGCCGAAGCGGTCGGCCAGCCGCCCGGCCGGGATCGAGGCGAGCACGATCGCAAAGCTCGCGGCCGCGAGCAGCGCGCCCGTGCGCACGTCGGAGAGGTGGTAGGCGCGCCGGTAGGCCGGAAGCAGCGGCGCCACCGAGAGCAGGGCGATCTCGTCGAGGAAGACGAGCGCGTAGAAGAGCACGAAGGGCCGCCGCATGGGGCCCGAGACACTATCCGGCCCGGGGCCCCTCCCCGGTTCAGCCGCAGACGGCGCGGGCGATCTTGACGTACGCCTCGGCGCACTGCTCGACCGAGCGCAGGTCGACCCACTCGTCGGCCGTGTGCAGGCCGTCGCCGACCGGCCCGAGCACGACACAGGGGATGCCCGCCTCGACGAGGATGCCCGAGTCCATCCAGCCGTAGTCGCTGCGGACGACCGGCGCATGCCCGAGCACCTCGGCGGCCGCCGCGATCGCCGCGCGCACGACCGGCTCGTCGCGGCCGAGGCGCACCGGCTCGCGGGCGACGACGGTGCGGCACTCGCCCTCGAAGCCGGGATCGGCCGCGCGGGCAGCGTCGAGCAGCGCGTCCATCTCGGCCAGCGAGTCGGCCACCGACTCGCCCGGCATGAGGCAGCGCTCGACGCCGATCACGCACTCGCCCGGGTAGCTCGGATAGCTCTGCCCGCCGCGGATGGTCGATGCATGCACGCTCGGGCGCCCCCACTCGGGCGTCTCGCGCAGGGCCAGCGCGCGGTCGAGCGCGGCGATCCCCGAGAGCAGCGGGCCCGCCAGCGCGATCGCGTCGCGGCCGCGCTCGGGCCGGCCGCCCGCCGCCTCGATGCCGCGGCTCGAGACGTCGTACCAGGCAAAGCCGCCGTGGGCGAAGATGACGTCGAGGTCGCTCTGCTCCGGCAGGACGGCCGCATCGGCGCGATAGCGGCCGACCAGGGCCTCGGCGCCGACACTCTGCCACTCCTCGTCGATCACGCACGCCACGAGCACGTCGCCCGGCGGCGGGTCGGAGGCGAGCCGCTCGACCGCATAGAGCGACGCCGCGATCCCGGCCTTCATGTCGCAGGTGCCGCGGCCGTGCATGCGCCCGTCGCGGACGCACGGCACGAACGCCTCGGGCGCGGCGGCGACGACGTCGGTGTGCCCGCACAGCATCAGCGAGCGGCCGCCACCGGTTCCGCGCAGCGTGCCGACCACGTTCGGCCGTCCCGGAGCCGCGTCCCACACATCGACCTCCAGGCCGGCGGCGCGCATCCGGGCGGCGATGATCGCGGCGACGGCCGCCTCGCCGGGGCCGTCGGGAGCGAGGCCGGGGTTGGTCGAGTCGGCCGCGACCATCTCTGCCAGCAGATCGCCCGGCGTCACGTCCGCGCTCCGCACGATCCACGCACGATCAGGCGCGCCTCGAGCCGGATCCGCCGCGCCGCGCCGCGCTCGCCGGCCAGGCGGCGGAGCAGGCGCTCGCCCGCGGTGCGCCCGAGCTCGGCCACCGGCTGGCTCACGACCGTGACCGGCGGCTCGACGAGCGTCGTCCAGTCGAGGTCGTCGAACCCGACGAGCGCGAGATCGGCCGGGATGCGCAGGCCGAGCGCCCGGGCCGCGCGCAGCGCCCCGACCGTCATGAAGTTGTTGGCGGTGAAGACCGCGGTCGGCCGGTCGGGGCGATCGAGCAGCCGCAGCGCCGCCGCCTCGCCGTCGGCCTGGGTCGGGCCGCCGATCGAGATCAGGTCGGTCTCGATGCCGATGCCGGCGGCGCGCAGCGCCTGGCGGTAGCCGGCGATCCGCTCGGCCGACGAGGTGATCTCGGGCGAGTCCGACACGACGCCGATGCGGCGGTGTCCGAGAGCGGTCAGGTGGGCGACGGCCGCCCGCGCGCCGGCGGTGTTGCGCACGAGCACGCTGTCGGCCTCGACGCCCGCGACGACGCGGTCGAGCAGGACGAGCGGCACGCCCTCGGCCACGAGCGCCGCCAGGTGATCGGCCGACGCGCCGGGAGCCGGCACGACCACCATCCCGTCCACCTGACGGGCGCGCAGGGCGTCGACGGCGCGGCGCTCGCGGTCGGCATCCTCGTCGGCATTTGCGAGCAGGACGGTGTAGCCGCGCGCGTCCATCACGTCGGACAGGCCGCGGGCGGCGGCGGCGAAGAACGGATTCTCGATGTCGCCGACCACCAGACCGACGGTGGTCGTCGCGCGCGAGACGAGCGCCCGTGCGACCGCGTTTGGCCGGTAGCCGAGCGCGCGGGCGCTCTCGCTCACCTTGCGGCGCGCTGCCGGCGAGGCGTGGCCGTAGCCGCCCAGGGCGCGTGCGGCCGTCGCGGTCGACACCCCGGCAGCACGCGCGACATCGCGGATGGTGACGGACATCGCCCGGCATGATAGCGTTCTCAGTCATGCCGGATCTGGAGGCCATGGTCGATGTCGCGCTGGGCTCCGAGCTCTTCAGCGCGCCGCACCTCGAGGCCGACCTCGGGCGCTTCATGGAGCGACGGCGCCGCGCAGATGCGCGAGCTCGCCGCCCGGTGCCGATCGACCGGCACCCGGCACGTCTACTTCGTGGGCAGCGGCGGCTCGTGGGCGAGCATGTGGTCGGGCAAGCTGCTCGCCGACCACTTCGTGCCCGCCGCCGCCGACGTCTCGCTCTCCTACGACCTGATCTGGCGGGCGCCGCGCCGGCTCGGCCCCGACGCGGTCGTGTTCGTCGCCTCCTACTCGGGCCAGACCGAGGACACGCTCGAGGCGCTGCGCTTCGCGCGCGAGCCGCGGGGCGCGCACCGTCGCGCTCGTTGGCAAGCCCGACACGCCCATCGCCGCCGAGGCCGACGAGGCGCTCGTCTACCGGTCGCCCGGCCTCTACAGCCTGCCGCTCGCGGCGGTGACGACGTTCGTCTGCGAGTGGGGCCGGCTCGAGGGCGACCGGGCGGCCGCCGGTGTGCTCGATGCGCTCGCCGGCATCCCGGCGCAGGTCGGCGCCGCCTTCCGGAGCACCCGCGATCGCGGCCGCGAGCTCGCGCAGGAGCTGGCCGAGTCCGAGCTGATCTACTGCCTCGCCGCCGGCCCGCTCTACGGCCTCGCCTACAAGTTCGGGCTGACCGTCTTCATGGAGAACATGCGCGTCGCGAGCTCGGTCATCGACAGCACCGAGTTCCGCCACGGCCCGGCCGAGATGCTCGACCGGCAGTCGCCCGACATGATCTTCCTGCTCGGCCGCGACAGCTCGCGGGCGGTCAGCGAGCGCTCCGCGCGAGTCGCCGGCGAGCACGGCGCCCGCGTGCGGGTCTTCGACGCCGACGACCACCCCGACGTGCACCCGCTGCTGCACGCCGTTCGTGCTCAAGGTGGCGCTGCAGTGGTTCATCGTCTACTCCACGCTCATACGCGGCATCGCCGACCTCGACGAGCGCGCCCTGATGGGCCACCAGGTGCTCTCCGGAGGCCGGCTGGCCGTGAAGCCGGTGGCGACGATGGGCGATAACTGCCTCGACCACTACCTGCCTCCGCTCGACCGGGAGTTCGTCGGCGGCAACGCCCTGAACGTCGCCATCGGCCTGCGCGACCTCGGCCACGACGTCGCCTATGCCGGCGCGATCGGGACGGACGACGCCGGGCGGGTCGTGCTCGCGGCAGCGCAGGCGCGCGGGATCGACACGACGCACGTCGCAGACCTGCGAGGGCGCGACGGGCGTCACGCACGATCCGCCTGACCGACAGACGGCGATCGCATCTTCGAGAGCGAGGTGCTAGGGACGAGCGCCGGCTTCCGGGCGACCCCGGCCGCGCTCTCCGACCTCGGCCGCCGCGCCTGGGTGCACGGCGCCGGCCTGTGGGGCGGCCTCGACGGATTCACGAGCCTGCGCCGCGACGGCACCCGCCTGTCCTACGACTTCTCGCACGTGTCGTCGCCCGAGCGGATCGCCGAGCTCGCCCCGCACCTGGACGTCGCGTTCCTCTCGGCAGCCCGGCGCAGACGACGACGAGGCGGCCGCGCTCGGCCGCCGGGCGGTCGCCGACGGGGCCGCCACCGCCGTCGTCACCCGCGGGAGGCACGGCAGCCTGGCGGTGGCCGGCGAGATCCACCACCAGCCGCCCGTCCCGGTGACCGTCGTCGATACGCTGGGTGCGGGCGACGCCTACATCGCCGCGTGCATCTCGGCCCTCGTCGAGGGCGCGCCGCTTGAGGTCGCGCTGGAGCATGGCGCAGAGGCCGCAGCCGCGCACGTGCACCCACTACGGAGCGTGGCAAGAACCCGAGGCACTGGAGGCAAGCGCATGAGCGAGACGCCGGTGACGCAGTCGATCGCGCGGTCGCGCGAGCTCTACGAGCGGGCGGCGGGCAGCCTCGCCGGGGGAGTCGGCTCGGGCACGCGCGCGCCGCGGTCGGGCTACCTGCCCGCTGCCCGTGTTCGTGCGCAGCGGCCAGGGCGCCGTCCTGACCGACGAGGACGGGAACACCTACATCGACTACGTGATGGGCCAGGGGCCGCTGATCCTCGGCCACCGCCCGGCCGCGGTCATCGACGCCGTCACCGAGACGCTGCGCGAGCGCGGCTCGCTCTTCTCGCTCGCCCACGACCTCGAGGGCCAGGCCGCGGCGGCCGTGGCCGCGCGGATCCCGTCGATCGACCTGCTGCGCTTCGGCAACTCGGGCACCGAGTGCGTCCAGTACGCGCTTCGGTTCGCCCGCGCGTTCACCGGCCGCGAGAAGATCCTGCGGTTCGAGGGCCACTACCACGGCTGGTCGGACGCGATCCACTGGTCGGGACATCCGGGGCCGGACGAGTGGGGCCCCGTCGGCACACCGAACACCGTCGCCCGGCTCGACCGGCATGCCGCCCGAGGTCGGCCGACACGCTGATCGTCGGCATCTGGAACGACACTCGAGGCGCTCGAGCGCATCTTCGCCGAGCACGGCTCCGAGATCGCCGCGGTGATCACCGAGCCGATCCTCGGCAACTGCGGCGCCCTGATGCCTGCGCCCGGCTACCTCGAGCGGATGCGCGCGCTCGCCACCGAGCACGGCGCACTGCTGATCTTCGACGAGGTGCTGACCGGCCTTCGTGTCGGCCCCGGCGGCGCGCAGGAGCTCTTCGGCATCCGCCCCGACCTGACCGTGCTCGCCAAGGCGCTCGGCGCCGGCGTGCCCGTTGCCGCGGTCGGCGGCCGCCGCGACATCATGGAGATGGTGATCGACGGCCGCACGATGCACGGCGGCACGTACAACTCCAACCCGCTCGTCTGCTCCGCCGTGATCGCCGCCGTCGGCGCGACCGGGGCGCCGGGGTTCTACGACGACCTCGAGGCGCGCGGCCGCCAGCTGGCCGACGGCCTGGTCGCCGTCGGCGACCGACGCGGGGCTCGAGGCGTGCTGGAGCGGCACCGGAGCGATGTTCCAGCTCTGGTTCGCAGCCGCACCGCCGGCCGGGTACCGCGCCGCGCACGACGTGGTCGCGGCGAGCCCGTTCCCGACCCTCTACGCCGGGCTGCGCGACCGCGGCGTCCTCATCCAGCCGCCCCAGGAGGGCCTCTTCTTCCTCTCCGGCGGCCACACCGACGCCGACATCGACCGCACGCTCGAGGCGGCCGCTGAGGCGATGCCGGCCGTGGCCGCCGCATCCGAGCGCGGCGACGTCGGGCCGAGAGGGGGCGTGCGATGAGACGCACCGCCACGCTCGCGGCGACGCTGGCCGCGCTCGCCGTGGCCGCGGGCTGCGGCGGAAGCGGCGCCGGATCGAGCGGCGGCTCGGGCTCGGGCGCACCGGTCAACGGCGGCACGCTGCGCGCCGGCATCCCCGACAACCCCGACTACCTCGATCCCGGCCTCTCGTACACGAACGAGGGCTGGGAGATCCTCGAGGCGACGAACAACGGCCTCGTCACGTTCAAGAAGGCCGCAGGAGGCGCGGGGGCGCAGATCGTCCCCGACATCGCCTCGGCCATGCCGACCGTCACCGACGGCGGCCGCACCTACACCTTCCACGTGCGCCCGAACGTGATGTTCTCGCCGCCCGTGAGCCGCGACGTGCGGCCCTCCGACTTCAAATTCTCGATCGAGCGCCTGTTCCGGATCGACTCGGGCGGCCTGGCCTTCTTCACCGGCATCGAGGGCGCAAACGCCTACGCGAAGACGCGCAAGGGCGGCATCTCGGGGATCGTCGCAAACGACGCCAAGGGCACGATCACCTTCCACCTGACGCAGCCCGACGGCACGTTCCTCGACTACATGGCGACGCCGTTTGCGTTCGTGCTGCCCACCGGGACGCCGTCGAAGGACATCTCGACGCTGCCGCAGTGGCGCATCGCCACCGGCCCCTATCGGGTGTCGAGCTACACGCCCAAGCAGCAGCTCACCATCACCCGCAACCCGAACTTCACCCAGTGGTCGCCGAACTCGCCCAACGGGCACCTGAACGAGATCGACGTCCAGATCGGGATCACGCCCGAGCAGTCGGTGAACGAGACCGCCGACGGCCAGCTCGACTGGTACTTCGAGTCGGTGCCGCCCGACCGCCTGACCGAGCTCAAGGCCCGCTACCCGAGCCAGGTGCACCTGTTCACCCGCAACAACACCACCTACTGGGTGATGAACGAGCGCAAGTACCCGTTCAACAAGCTCGCGGTGCGCCAGGCGGTGAACTACGCGATCGACCGGCCCGCGCTCGTGAAGATCTTCGGCGGGCAGGGCACGCCGACCGAGAACATCGTCCCGCCCGGGTTCGGCTCGGCCTACAAGCCGCACCATCTCTACCCGCACGACGTCGCCAAGGCCAAGCAGCTGATCCAGCAGGCGGGCGTCGAGGGCGCGAGCGTGACCGTGTGGGGCCACAACACCGACCCGACCCCCAAGGCGGTGCAGTACATGGCGGGCGTGCTCAACTCGATCGGCCTGCACGCGACCGTGAAGACCGAGGACGAGTCGGTGTACTGGCCGACGATCGCGAGCGAGAAGGGCGATCCCCAGATCGCATTCAACGACTGGAACGAGGACTATCCCGAGTCGCAGGACTGGTTCGACGTGCTCCTGAACGGCGAGCACATCGTGAACGTCGGCAACAACGACGTCTCGAACACGAACATCCCCGCGTACAACAGGATGATCGACCAGGCGAAGCGGATGCCGCTCGGGGCCGCACGCAACGCCATCTGGGCGAAGCTCGACTACCTGTTCATGAAGAACGACGCCGGGTGGGCGCCGTTCATGAACCGGCAGTGGCCGAAGTTCGTGTCGCCGAACCTGCACGGGCTCGTCTTCAACGGCACCTACTTCGAGCTCTTCCCGTCGATGTGGCTCTCGAAGTGATGGTCGACCCGCCGACATGACGGTCGAGGCGGCCGCCGCACCCGCCGGGCGAGGAGGCCTCTCGCTGGCGTGGCGGCGGCTGCGCCGCAACCCGGCCGCGATCGCCTCGGCGATCGTGCTCGTCCTGATCGTGTTCGCGTGCTTCCCCGGGGCGCCGCTCTGGGTCGACGTGGCCTGTCACCACGGCCCGAACGACCAGAACCTCGAGGGCTTCATCCACCAGGGCGGCCACCGCATCCCGGTCGTGCGGGCCGACGGCACGCCGATCGGCCCGGGCTGGCGAGCGTGCTACCTGCTCGGCGCCGACTCCAACGGCCGCGACCTGGCCGTCCGCATCCTCTACGGCGGCCGCATCTCGCTCGAGGTGGGCGCGTCCTCGGCGCTCCTGTGCGTCGTGATCGCGCTGATCATGGGCCTCCTGGCCGGCTACACGGGCGGGATCGTCGACTCGGTCATCTCACGGCTGCTCGACCTGATCTGGTCGTTTCCGGTCTACCTGCTCGCCGTCGCCCTGGCGACGACGCTCGCCGTCGGGGGCCTTGCCATCGGCCCGCTGCACGTGGCGTCGAGCTCGCTCGCGATCCCGATCGTGGTGATCGCGGTGGTCTTCGTGCCCTACGTGGCCCGGCCGATCCGCGGCCAGGTGCTGGCGCTTCGGCGGATGGAGTTCGTCGAGGCGGCGGTGGCGACGGGCGCCGGACCGGTGCGGATCATGCTCTTCGAGCTCATGCCCAACGTGGCCTCGATCACCCTCGTCATGCTGACGCTGATCGTCGCCAACAACATCCTCACCGAGGCGGCGCTCTCGTTCCTCGGCGTCGGCGTGCCCGTGCTGACGCCGTCGTGGGGGAACATCATCGAGCAGGGCTACTCGTCGATCGTGACGGCTCCCGCGCTCACGGTCGCGCCCGGGATCGCGATCATGCTGACGGTGGTGTCGCTGAACGTGCTCGGCGACGCCCTGCGCGACGCCCTCGACCCCCACGCCCGCATCAGGATCAGATAGCCGATGGGAGCCTTCATTCTGCGGCGGATGGTCGGGCTGGTGGTCGTGCTCTTCGCCATCTCGCTGCTCGTGTTCGTGATCTTCAACGTGATCCCCGGCGGCGATCCGGCGCTGCGCCTCGCCGGCCGCCACCCGACCCAGCAGAACATCCGCCAGATCCGCAAGGACTGGGGCTTCGACAAGCCGCTCTACGTGCAGTACGGCGACATGATGGAGCGGCTCTTCATCAAGCGCGACCTGATCTCCTACCAGGACCAGACGGCCGTGCTGCCGACGATCGAGCGCGGCATCCCGCGCACGCTCTCGCTGGCGATCGGCGCGGCGCTGATCTGGCTCGTCGCGGGGGTCGCGATCGGCGTGCTCTCGGCCATCCACCAGGGCCGCTGGCTCGATCGCATCCTGACGGTGCTCGCGCTCGCCGGCGTCTCGATACCGATCTTCTGGCTGGGCGCCGTGCTGCTCTACCTGCTCACGTTCCGGTACCACTCGTGGGCGGTCTTCTCGTGGATCCCGCCCGGCGGCTACGTCCCGATCGCGACGAGCCCGCTGCAGTGGGCCGAGCATCTGATCCTGCCCTGGATCGTGCTCGCGGTGGTGTCGATCGGCTTCTACGCCCGGGTGGTGCGGGCGTCGCTGCTCGACGTGCGCGCGATGGACTACATCCGCACGGCGCGGGCGAAGGGGCTCTCCGACCGGCGGGTGCTCTTCCGGCACACGCTGCGCACCTGCCTGATCCCTGTCGTGACGCTGTTCGGGCTCGACTTCGGGGCCGCGGTCGGCGGCACGGTGATCCTGATCGAGCCCATCTTCGGCATCGAGGGGGTGGGGCAGTACGCGCAGGAGTCGGTCGCCCACCTCGACCTGCCGCCGCTGATGGCGCTGACCCTGTACGGCGCGTTCTTCGTCGTCGTCGCAAACACGGTGATCGACCTGGCCTACGCCTGGCTCGACCCCCGCACCCGAGCGCAGTGAGAGGGAGGGAATGGACATGGTGAAGCGAGCACTGGCACTGGCGGCCCTGGCCGCGATGCTGGCAGGCTGCGGCGGGTCCGGCGCGAGCAGCAGCGGCTCGGGCGGGGCGGGCGGCGCGCAGAACGGCGGCGTCCTCAAGGCGGGCATCCCCGACGACCCCGACCACCTCGACACCGGCATCTCCTATGCCGTCGAGGGCTGGGAGCTGCTCGAGGCGACGAACAACGGCCTGCTGACGTTCAAGAAGGCGTCGGGCGCGGCGGGCTCACAGGTCGTGCCCGACATCGCCACGGCCATGCCGACCGTCACCGACGGCGGCCGCACCTACACGTTCCACGTCCACCCGGGCGTGATGTTCTCGGCGCCGGTCAACAGGGCGGTGAAGCCGTCGGACTTCCAGTACGCCATCGAGCGGCTGTTCCACATCGGCTCGCCGGGCGTCGGTTTCTACACGATCATCCAGGGCGCGAACGCGTATGCGGCCCACCACACGGCGCATATCGCGGGCATCGTCGCCGACGACAAGGCGATGACGATCACCTTCCATCTGACGCACCCCGACGGCGCCTTCCTGGACATCATGGCGATGCCCTTCGCCTTCGCCGTCCCGGCCGGGACGCCGTACAAGGACATCTCGACCGACGCGCAGTGGCGGGTGGCCACGGGGCCGTACATGATCAAGACGTACGTGCCCAAGCAGCAGATCGTGCTCGTGCGCAACCCGAACTTCACGCAGTGGTCGCCGAACTCGCCCAACGGCCATCTGAACGAGATCGACATCCAGATCGGCATCACGCCGGAGCAGGCCGTCAACGAGACGATCGACGGCGAGCTCGACTGGTACATGGAGGCGGTGCCGCCCGACCGCCTGACGGCGCTTCAGGCCCAGTACCCCAAGCAGGTGCACATGTTCCCGCGCAACAACGTCACCTACTTCTCGATGAACGAGCGGCTCGCGCCGTTCAACAAGCTGGCGGTGCGCCAGGCGGTGAACTACGCCATCGACCGGCCTGCGCTCGTCAAGCTCTTCGGCGGCCAGGGCACGCCGACCGAGACGGTGCTCCCGCCCGGCTTCGGCAGCGCCTACCACGAGCCGAACCTCTATCCGCATGATGTCGCCAAGGCCAAGCAGCTCGTGCAGAGCGCGGGCGCGACCGGTGCGCCGGTGCAGATCTGGACGACGAACGCCGACCCGGCTCCGCAGGCGGCGCAGTACCTGGCGAGCGTGCTCAGCTCGATCGGCCTCAAGGTCACCGGCGTGCGCACGCTGGACGACTCGGTCTACTGGGACACGCTCCTGTCCGAGAAGACCGACCCACAGATTGCCTTCAACCACTTCGACCAGGACTATCCAGAGGGCGAGGACTTCATCGATACTCTGCTGAACGGCCAGAACATCGTGAACCTCGGCAACAACGACACCTCGAACACCAACGACCCGGTGCTGAACCGCATGATCGATCAGACCAAGCTGATGCCGCTCGGCGCGGCCCGAAACGCCATGTGGGCGAAGATCGACAACCTGTTCATGAAGCGCGATGCCGGCTGGGCGCCGTTCATCCATCTCGAGCAGCCCACGTTCGTGTCGGCGCGGCTGCACGGCCTGGTCTTCGACGGCTCCTACTTCGAGCTCATCCCGGAGATGTGGCTCGCGAAGTGACCGTCGCCACACCTGTCGATGAGTGCCTGTCGATCCGCGAGGGACACCTGTGGATCGAGGAATGCGACGCGGTCGAGCTCGCCCGCCGGTTCGGCACGCCGCTCTACGTCGTCTCGGAGGACCAGCTGCGCCGAAACGCCCGCCGGATCGCGGCGGCGTTTGCGGCCGGCTGGCCCGACGGCCCCGTCTCGCTCCTGCCCTCGCTCAAAGCGAACCTGTCGCTGGCGCTGCGGGCGATCCTGAACGACGAGGGCCTCGGCGTGGACACGTTCGGGCCGGGCGAGGTGCACGCGGCCCTGACCGCCGGGCCCGCGCCCGGCCTGATCTCGGTGAACGGCTCGGTGAAGGATGCAGGGCTCGTCGAGCGGGCGGTCGCCGCGGGCGCCCGGGTGACGCTCGATAGCCCCGCCGAGCTCAACCTGGTCATCGCGGCGGCGCGGGCGGCGGGCCGCACCGCCCGGGTGCGGCTGCGCCTGCGGCCCGACTACGCAGGCGTCGACCAGCCGTCCGATTTCGAGCCGGGCCGGTCGGTGGCCGACTCGGCCCGCCGGTACAAGCCGGGCATCCCGCTCGACCAGGCGGCCGGCGTCGCCCGCGGCGCGCTCGCGGCCGACGGCGTCGAGCTGATCGGCGTGATGGCCCACCTCGGCCGCCACAGCGCCGACCCCGTCGTATGGGCAGGCATGGGGGCGAGCTTCGCGGCAGCGATCGCCGGCCTCTGCGCCGAGCTCGGCGGCTGGCGCCCGGCCGAGATCGACGTCGGCGGCGGCTACCCGGCCCCGCGCGACCCGACCGGCGACGGCACACCGGCACCCCCGATCGAAGAGATCGCCGAAGCGCTTACCGGCGCGCTGCGCGACGGCCTGCTCGCCGCCGGGATCGACCCGGCCGGCATCCGCCTCGAGGCCGAGCCCGGCCGCTCGCTCTACGCCGACACCGGCATCCACCTCGCCACCGTCCGCAACATCAAGCACCAGTCGGCGCCGGTCGAGTGGGACTGGGTCGAGACCGACACGACCGAGATGTTCATGGCCGACCTGCTGATCGAGCACTCGCGGTTTGCGGTGCTGGCGGCATCGCGGGCCGGCGCGCCCGTCCAGATGCGTGCCGACGTGGTGGGGATGTCGTGTGGATTCGACGTGCTCGCCCCGCAGGCCGACCTGCCCGTGCTCGGCCCCGGAGACGTGCTCGCCTTCCTCGACACCGGCGCCTACCAGGACGCGTGCGCCTCGAACTTCAACGCGCTGCCGCGGCCCGCGACGGTGCTCGTACACGGCAACGAGGCCGAGGTCGTCAAGCGCGCCGAGACGGTGCAGGACGTGTTCGCCCGCGACGTGATCCCGGCCCGCCTGCGATGACCGTCACGGGCCTTCACCACGCGAGCCTGACCGTGGCCGACCTCGACCGGTCGCTGCACTTCTACCGCGACCTGCTGGGCGTGCCGGTGCGCGAGCAGGTCGACGCCGCCGGCGACGTCTTCACGGCAGTCTCGGGCGAGGTCTCCGAGCACGTGCGGATCGCCGATCTCGACCTTGGCGACGGCCGCGTGCTCGAGCTGATCGAGAACAGCGACCACGGGCCGCCCAGGGACCACGCCGGCAGCCACATCGCGTTCCAGGTCGACGACATCGTCGCCACGTACCGGCGGCTCGTGAAGGCGGGCGTCCCGGCGCGCTCAAAGCCGCAGCCGCTCGGCCCCGAGGCGGGCCGGCACTGGGCGGGCTGCATCGTCGTCTATATGACCGACCCCGACGGCGCGACGGTCGAGCTCGTGCAGGTGCCCGGGGCGTGAGCGAGCAGACGTGCACGCTCGCGGCCGGCGGGCTGCGCGCGACGTTCGTGCCCGAGCTCGCGATGGTGTGCTGCTCGCTCGAGCACGACGGCGCCGAGCTGCTCGTCCAGGGCCGCGGCCTCGATGCCTACCGTGAGCGCGGCTCGACGTTCGGGATCCCGCTGCTGCACCCGTGGGCGAACCGGCTCGCGCGCCCGCTGCCGGCGTCCGAGATCGTGCACCGCGACCCGAACGGGCTGCCGATCCATGGCGTGCTTCCACGCGTGCTGCCGTTCACCGTCCTCGAGCAGACACCGGCGAGCGTCCGGGCCGAGTTCGACACCCACGACCACCCGGCCGTGCTCGAGGTGTTCCCGCACTCGCACGCGCTCACCGTCACGGCCGAGCTCTCGGCCGACGCGCTCGAGATCCGAACGACGCTGCGCGCGTTCGGCCGCCGGGCGGTGCCCGTCGCCTACGGCTACCACCCCTACCTGCAGATCCCCGGCCTGCCGCGTGAGCGATGGACGGTCGACATCCCCGTTCACACGCGGCTCGTGCTCGACGATCGCCTGATCCCCACCGGCGAGCGCGAGCCGGTGCGGATCGAGCGCGCCCCGCTCGGCGGCCGCAGCTTCGACGCCGCCTACACCGATCTCGGCCCCCACCCTCGGTTCACGGTCGAGGGCGACGGCCGCACGATCGGGGTCGAGTTCCTCGAGGGCTACGCGTTCGCCCAGGTGTACGCCCCCGCCGCCCAGGAGCTCGTGTGCTTCGAGCCGATGACGGCGCCGACGAACGCGCTCGCAAGCGGCGACGACCTGACGATCGTGCGGCCGGGCGAGTCCTTCACGTCGGCGTTCCGCATCACGGTCAACACGTCGTGACGGCCGTGGGGATAGTCCCCCGGGGGACAGTCCCCGATTCTCGAGCGTCGTGGTGACGGCGTGGGGACAGTCCCACGGGGACAGTCCCCGATTCTCGAGCGTCGTGGTGACGGCCGTGGGGACAGTCCCCACGGGGACAGTCCCCGATTCTCGAGCGTCGTGGTGACGGCGTGGGGACTGTCCCCACGGGGACAGTCCCCGATTCTCGGGTTCAGAGGCCGAGGTCGCGCACCGCGAACTGCACCGCCTCGGAAAAGGTGGGGTAGGGCTGGATCGTCTCGAGCAGCACCGCGACGGGCACCTCGGCGCGGATCGCCAGCGTGAGCTGACCGAGCCATTCGCCCGCTTCGGGGCCGACCGCGACCGCGCCGACGAGCACACGCCGCTTCGGGTCGGCGAACACCTTCAGGAACCCCGGCCGCTTCGGGCGCTCGTAGGTCGAATGCCGCGCGACCAAGCCGCGCTCGCCGACGACCGCTCCCTCGCCCGACGTGTCGCCGACCGACGCCACCTGGGGATCGGTGAACGTCACCGCGGGCACCGCCCGGTAGTCGGCCCGCACGTCGTGCCCCGCCATGGAGGCGGCCGCGAGCCGCGCCTGATACTTGCCGACGTGCGTGAACATGGCGATCCCGGTCACGTCGCCGGCCGCCCACACGTTCTCGGCCGCCCGCAGCTGCTCGTCCACCTCGATGCCGCGCCTGGAGATCGTCACTCCCAGCGTCTCGAGCCCGAGCCCCTCGACGTTCGCATGCCGGCCCGTCGCGATCAGCAGGCGGTCGGCATCGATGCTGCTGCCGTCGCCGAGGCGCATGCGCACGCCCGGCTCGACGCGGTCGATCGCGCCGCCCAGCCGCAGGCTGACGCCCTCGCCCTCGAGCACGTCCGCGAGCAGCTTGCCCGCGTCGGGATGGTCGCGGGGGAGCAGGCGGTCGGCCTGGTCGACGACCGTGACCGCCGCTCCCATGCGCCGAAACGCCTGGGCCAGCTCGCACCCCACCGGCCCCGCGCCGATCACGATCAGCCGCCCGGGCACCTCATGGGTCGTCGTCGCCTCGCGATTCGTCCAGTACTCGACCTCGTCCAGGCCGGGGATCGGCGGAATCGACGGCACCGACCCGGTCGCGATCAGGAGCCGGCCGTAGGCGATCAAGGAGCCGTCGACCTCGACCGCTCCGGGCGCGGCGATACGGGCCCGGCCGCGGACGAGCTCCACGTCGCGGTCGGCCAGCCACTGCTCCTGGCTCGAGTCGTCCACTCCGCCGGTGACCTGATCGCGGTGCCAGAACGCGCGGGCGACGTCGATCGTCCCCGTCACGGCCTCGGCGGCCCCCGGGACGAGCCGGGCCGCCGCGAGCGCCTCGGGCGGCCGCAAGAGCGCCTTGGATGGCATGCAGGCGAAGTAGGAGCACTCACCCCCGACGAGCCCCGCCTCGACGAGCGTGATCGGCGCCGCGGGCTCGAGCGTGCGCAGTGCACCCGCCGCCGCCTCACCGGTCGAGCCTCCGCCCAGGATCACGATCCGGTCTGCCACGGCGGCCATCATAGGCATCCGGTACCCTGCGCGACCGGACGGGAATCCCGACAGTGGAGGGGAAGAATGCTCAAGGAGTTCAGGCAGTTCATCATGCGCGGCAACGTGGTCGACCTGGCCGTCGCCGTCGTGATCGGCACGGCGTTCGGGGCGGTCGTCACCGCACTCGTCGCCGATCTCATCACACCGCTCGTCGCCGCCATCTTCGGCAAGCCCAGCTTCGCCGGGTTGAGCTTCACGATCAACAAGAGCACGTTCCTCTACGGCGCCTTCCTGAACACCATCCTGACGTTCGTGACCGTCGCCGCCGCAATCTTCTTCTTCGTCGTCAAGCCGCTGAACATGCTGGCGGCGCGCCGGGCGGCGGGAGCGCCGACCGAGTCGCCGACGACACGCCCGTGCCCGCAGTGCCTGAGCGAGATCCCGATCGCCGCCCATCGCTGCGCGTTCTGCACGTCCGAGATCGCCGCGGCCTGAGCCTTACCGGATCCTTACCGGGTCCACCCCAGATCCTCCCAGACTCGGGTTTAGCCTCCTGCCTCGTGAGCCGACGGCCCGTTCTTGTACTCGCAGCAACCCTGGCGACGACGCTGCTCGCCGCGGGTGGGCCGGCGGCGACCGCGACGGGCGCCGCCGCGCCCGCGGTCACCGCGCCCGCCGCCTGCGGCCAGGCGGCCGGGGCGGCACGGCCGGTGATCAACCACGTGATCGTGATCGTGATGGAGAACCACTCGTCCGACCAGATCATCGGCAAGGCGCCCTTCATCACATCGCTTGCCAACCGCTGCGGCCGGGCGGCGAACTACCGCGCGATCACGCACCCGAGCCTGCCCAACTACCTGGCGATGACGAGCGGCGGGATCCACCACATCCACTCCGACTGCAATCCCGGCAGCTGCCCCGTGCGCGGCCTCAGCATCTTCTCGCAGGTCAAACGGCACGGGCTGCGCTGGCGCTCCTACGCCGAGTCGATGCCGCGGTCGTGCGACATGGACACGTCGGGGCTCTATGCCGCCAGGCACGTCCCGGCGGTGTACTACCTGCGCCTGCGGTCGGGCTGCGGCCGGCACGTGCGCTCGCTCGGGAAGGTCAACACCGGCCGGCTGCACTTCGCGCTTCATCACGGCCACGCGCCCGCCTACATGTTCGTCACGCCGAACCTGTGCGACGACATGCACGACTGCTCGGTCGCGACGGGCGACCGCTGGCTCGCGAAGTGGATCCCGATGATCGTCGCGAGCCCCACCTACCGGAACGGCCACACGGTCGTCATGATCACATGGGACGAGGGCGGCGGCGGCCCGAACGTCGTACCGCTGATCGTGGTCAGCCGCTACACGAAGGTGCACACGATCGCGCGCCGGCCCCTCTCGCACTTCTCACTGCTGCGTGCGAGCGAGGGGCTCCTCGGCATCAGGAGGTACCTTGGGAAGGCCAACGGTTCTCGCGGCCTTCCCAAGGCATTCCACCTGTAGGCGAACAGGCGCTGCGGCTTCCCCCGTGTCAGCCGTTCACGATCCGGCGCACGAGCATTACCTCGAATCGCCGCTGGTCGCGTTTCGACGGGCGCTCCCCCATTGCAGCGGACGGCCCCATCCGTCGGAATGCGGTCTCGGCGTGCTTGGCAGCATGCGTTGCGTCCGCGTTCCTTTCCGTTGCTTCGATGCGCTCGACGTTCATTGCGACTCTCCTGTTCTGCCTCGCCGTCCGGTGACCCCCGTCAGGACTGCGAGGCGCCTTCCCTTCCCGAGATAGCGGTGCCGCTGCCGAGGGTCAACGGCGCGGGCCCGTTCCATACACAACCCTTACGAGTCGCCGCCGCCGGCGATCCTCTCGGCCCTTGCGACGGGCGCCCCGCTGCGATAGACCTGCCTATGCAAAAGCCGGGACCCCGGCGCCTTGAAGGAGGCTCGATGAAGAGCGTCACCATGACCGTGAACGGGGCTTCGCGTACCGCCGAGATCGAGCCGCGCACGCTGCTCGTCCATCTGCTGCGCGAGCGCCTCAACCTGACCGGAACGCACGTTGGCTGCGACACCTCCAACTGCGGCGCATGCACCGTCTGGCTCGACGGAGCCGCCGTGAAGTCCTGCACCGTGCTCGCGGTGCAGGCCGACGGGTGCGAGGTGACGACCATCGAGGGAATCTCGGCCAACGGCGACCTGCACCCGATGCAGCAGGCGTTCCACGAGAACCACGCCCTCCAGTGTGGCTACTGCACGCCGGGCATGGTCATGGCGGCCGTCAAGCTGCTCGAGCGAAACCCGAGCCCGACCGACGAGGAGATTCGCCACGGGCTCGAGGGCAACCTGTGCAGGTGCACAGGCTACGAGAACATCGTCGCGGCTGTTCGCGCCGCATCGGGGGTCACTGTCTGATGGCCATCGCCACAGGACCACGGGGCATCGGCGTCAGCGCCCTGCGCAAGGAGGACAGCCGGTTCCTCACCGGCCGCGGCCGCTACGTCGACGACATCAAGCTGCCGGGGATGCTGCACATGGCGGTCGTGCGCAGCCAGTACGCGCATGCCGACATCAAGGGCATCGACACGTCGGCCGCACGGGACATGCCGGGCGTGACCGCCGTTCTCACCGGCGACGACCTGGAGTTCGCCGCCGGTGTGCCGTGCGGGTCGAACCCGACGGGCGACATGGTGCAGCCGCCCCGCCCGCCGCTCGCGAAGGGCAGGGTGCGCCACGTCGGCGAGCCGCTCGCAGTCGTCATCGCGGCCGACCGCTACGCCGCGCGCGACGCGGCGGACGCGGTGATCGTCGACTACGCGCCGCTTCCCGCCGTGCTCGGCCTGGATGCCGCGCTGGCCGACGACGCGCCCCGCATCCACGACGAGCTCGACTCGAACGTCGGCCTCGTACTCACGACCAAGACGGAGGGCATCGACGCGGCCTTTGCCAAGGCCGACGTGGTGGTGAAACACAGCATTCACAACCAGCGCCTGATCCACGTCCCGATGGAGACGCGCGGCATCGTGGCCGACTGGAACACGGCCTCGGATGACCTGACCGTCTACAGCTCGACCCAGATCCCCCATTTCCTGCGCACGTTCCTCGCGATCGTGTGCGGGGTGAGCGAGGCCAAGGTGCGTGCGATCGCGCCGGACGTCGGCGGCGGGTTCGGCGCCAAGCTGAACACCTACGCCGAGGAGTTCATCGCCGCGGCCGCGTCGCGCAAGGTGGGCGCGCCGGTGAAGTGGATCGAGGACCGATCCGAGGCGATGATCGCAACGTGCCACGGCCGGGCGCAGGACGCGCACGTCGAGCTCGCGGCCACATCCGACGGCAAGGTGCTCGGCATGCGCGTGCACTACGTCCAGGACTACGGCTCCTACCTGCAGCTGCTGACCCCGCTCATCTCGCAGCTGACGATGCTGATGGCGCCGGGCGCCTACGCGATCCCCGAGATCGACGTCAAGGTGACCAACGTCTACACCAACACCGTGCCGACCGACGCGCTGCGCGGAGCGGGCCGCCCCGAGGCGGCGCACGCCATCGAGCGGATGATGGACATCCTGGCGAACGAGGTCGGGATCAGCCGCACCGAGGTGCGCAGGCGCAACTTCCCCGCCGAGTGGCCGTTCACGAGCGCGGTGGGTCTCGCGTACGACTCGGGCGACTACTCCAAGACGCTCGACAAGCTACTCGAGCTGAGCGACGATCAGGAGACGTTCGAACGCCGCCGCGAGGAGGCGGCGGCCCGCGGCAAGCTGCTCGGCCGGGGCCTCTCCACATGGGTCGAGATCTGCGGGTTCGCACCCTCGGACGTGACCCACGCGATCGGGCTCACGCCGGGCGGGTGGGAGAGCTCGACCGTGCGCATGCACCCCACCGGCAAGGTGACGGTGATCACGGGGACGTCTCCGCACGGTCAGGGGCATGCCACATCGTGGTCGCAGATCATCGAGAGCGAGCTCGGCGTGCCGTTCGACGACGTCGAGGTGATCCACGGCGACACCGCCTTCGCCCCCTACGGGCTCGGCACGTACGGCAGCCGCAGCCTGGCGGTCGGCGGCACCGCCGTGCAGCTGGCGGCCGGCAAGATACGCGACAAGGCCCGCCAGGTCGCGGCGCAGATGCTCGAGGCATCCGTCGACGACCTCGACTTCGACGGCGGCGCGTTCTCGGTCAAGGGCAGCCCCGACAAGCAGGCCACGATCCAGGAGGTCGCGTTCCGCGCCTGGCAGGCGTTCGACATGCCCGAGGGGGTCACGCCGGGGCTGGACGAGACGATCTTCTTCGACCCGCCGAACTGCACCTTCCCGTTCGGCGCCCACGGCTGCGAGGTCGAGGTGGACAAGGAGACGGGCAAGGTCGAGATCACCGGCTACATCGCGGTCGACGACTGCGGCAACGTGATCAACCCGATGATCGTGTCCGGACAGGTGCACGGCGGCGTCGCCCACGGCATCGGCCAGGCGCTCTACGAGGGCGTCGTCTACAGCGCCGAGGGCCAGCTTCAGACGGCGACACTGGTCGACTACATCATCCCGTCGGCGGTCGAGGTGCCGCACATCGAGACGCACCGCACGGTCACGCCCTCGCCCGCAAATCCGCTCGGGGTCAAGGGCATCGGCGAGGCCGGCACGATCGCGGCATCGCCTGCCGTCGTGAGCGCCGTCTGCAACGCGATCGGCGTCCGCGACCTCGACATGCCGCTCCAGCCCGAGACGGTCTGGAACGCGATGCAGAAGGGAGGTGCGGTGTGATCCCGCACGCGTTCGAATACGAGCGGCCCGAGTCGGTCGCCGACGCCGCCGGCCTGCTGCGCAAGTACGGCGACGGCGCCCGCGTGCTGGCCGGGGGCCATTCGCTCGTGCCGATGATGAAGCTGCGCCTGGCCTCGCCGGACGCCCTGATCGACATCGGCGGCATCGCCGGCCTGCGCGGCATCTCGGATGCCGGCTCGCACATCGTGATCGGCTCGCTGACGCGCCACGCCGATGTCGCCGCCTCCGACATCGTCCGCTCGGATTGCCCGATCCTGGCCCAGACGGCGGCGGGCATCGGCGACATGCAGGTGCGAAACCGCGGCACGATCGGCGGCTCGCTGGCACAGGCCGATCCGCACGGCGACCTGCCCACCGTCCTGCTCGCCCTCGACGGCGAGGTGGCGGCCGAGGGGCCGGACGGGATGCGCACGATCGCGGCGCGCGACCTGTTCGTGGGCTTCCTGTCGACGTCGCTCAAGCCGGACGAGATCATCACCGGCGTGCGCGTCCCCAAGACCGCCCACGGCGCCTACGTCAAGTTCAACCGGCGGGCCCAGGACTGGGCGATCGTCGCGGTGGCGGCGGTCGTCGACGGCAGCTCGGCCCGGATCGCACTCACGGGCGTCGGCCCGAAGCCCGTGCGGGCGGAGGCGGCGGAGCGTGCCTTCACGGGCGCGAACGCCGCCGAGGCGGCCGAGCTCGCCGCCGAGGGCCTGACGCCTCCGGCGGACACGGCCGGCTCGTCGGACTACCGCAAGCACCTGGTGCGCGTGCTCACGCGGCGGGCGCTCGAGGCGGCCACAACGTAGGGGCGCCGCTCCAAGCGATCGTCTTCGACGTCGGCGAGACGCTGCTCGACGAGACGCGCGCGTGGTCCGAGTGGGCCGGCTGGCTCGGCGTGTCTCGCCTGACGATGTTCGGTGTGCTCGGAGCGACGATCGAGCGGCGCGTCGATCACCTGGAGGCGCTGCGGGCGATCCGGCCGGGGTTCGACCTCGAGACCGAGCGGCGCGCGCGGGCCGCAGCCGGCGTGCCGGACGAGCCGCGCGCCGAGGATCTCTACCGCGACGCCGTGCCGTGCCTCGAGGCGGTGGCGGCCGCCGGCTTCGGCGTCGGCATCGTCGGCAATACGAGCGCCGAGATGGAGCGGTTCTTGCGCGAGCACTGCAGTGCGGACTTCGTCGCGTCATCGGCCGGCCTCGGCGCGGCCAAGCCCGACCCGGCGTTCTTCGCGGCCGTCGCCCGACTGGCCGGCGCCGAGCCGGAGCGGATCGCCTACGTCGGCGACCGCGTGGACAACGACGTGCTGCCGGCGCGGGCGGCGGGCATGGTCGCGGTGCACATCCGCCGCGGCCCGTGGGGGCACCTGCACGCCCTGTGGCCCGGGGCGGCGGCGGCGGACGTGCGGATCGACTCGCTGGGCGGGCTCGTGCCCGCGCTGGCGCAGCTTCAGATCTAGGGTGCCATGGTGCGGCTGGACGACGAGGGATTCGTGCAGGGCCAGTACGGCTCGACGAGCAGGCTCGAGACGCGCATCTCGGTGTGGCGACCGGGGGCCGATGGTCGCACCGCGCAGGACGTCGCGCTCGAGCTGCTCGCGGCGAAGGCGCCGGGGCGGCTGCTCGAGGTCGGCTGCGGGACCGGCGCGCTGGCCGAGCGCTGCAGGGCCGAGCTGAGCTGCAAGGTGACGGCGCTCGACAGCTCCGCTGCGATGGTCCGGGCCACGGCCGCCCGCGGCCTGCATGCCATCATCGGCGACGTCCAGGAGCTGCCGTTCCCAGACGGCGCATTCGACTGCGCCGTGGCCGCCTGGATGCTCTACCACGTGCCCGACCTCGACCGCGCGGTCTCCGAGCTCGCGCGCGTGCTGCGCTCCGGCGGGCGGCTGGTCGCGATCACAAACGGCGAGGACAGCCTGCGCGAGCTGTGGGAGGCGGTCGGCGCCGAGAAGCGGCCCTCGACGTTCAGCCGCGAGAACGGCGCCGGCTCGCTCGGGCGCCACTTCGCCCACGTCGAGCGCCACGACGTCGAGGCGGCCGCCGTGTTCGCCGATCGCGCCGCCGCGGCCGCCTACATGGAGACGCTCGAGCGCGGCGAGCTCGCCGACCGCCTGCCCGACGGCCCGTGGCCGCTCGTCGCGCGCGGCGCGCCGACGGTCTTCGCGGCCGACCGTCCGGCCTGAAACTGCCCCAGTCAGTGCGAGAGCAGGAAGAGGCCGCGCGCACTCGCCGGGTCGGCGGCGGCGATCACGGCGCGTGTCCCGGCAATCGGCACGCCGCCGGTGAACGTCATCCGGTACAGGGAGTAGGCGGAGACGCCGTGGGCGGGGTCATTTGCGCGATAGTCGATGTGCCCGGCGTCCATCGTCATCCCGCTGACACCGCTCCAGTTCAGGCCGTCGCCGTCGCCGCTGGCGACGAACGTCTCGGCGCCGACGGTGTTGCCGTCGGGCTCGAAGTAGCGGTAGTACAGGTGCCGGTCCCCTGACACCGTGTAGTACAGGCGGCCGGTGGCGGAGTCATAGAACATGCCGGTGAGGCTCGCGACCGGGAACTGCGCGGCGGTGAGGCCGTTCAGGTTCACCGGCGCCGGCGGCCCAAACGTGGTTCCATCGAAGCTGCGCACCAGGAGCTCTCCGTCGGCCCAGCCGGTGTAGAGCTCGCTCCCGAGCATGAAGGCACCTCGCACCTGCGTCCAGTCGACGCCGCTTCCGGTGATGGGCGCCGAAGCGCCGAGGGCGGTGCCGTCGAAGCTGCGCGCGATCGGGTCCGGGCCGCCGACGGCGATCAGCTCGCCGGGGAGCGACCCCGGCTGCGGACGCGCCACAGCCTCGCCGCCGGCGACCGGCATGAACGCGAGCCGCGCGTGGTAGATGCCGTCGATGTAGGCGGTGTCGCTTCCGACCCACAGGCCGTCCGCGCTGGCGGTCAGTGCCCAGGCGCCGGTGCCGCGCGGCTGCCGGCCGGGATTCCAGGGCAGCGGCATGCCGTTGACCGGGTCGAGCGCGGCGATGCCGCGCCTGGCCACGCCGCCCGGGCCAAGCGCGTCGCCGGCGAACGGGTTGTTCTCCCACCGCTGGTGGCCGCCGACGTACACGGCCGCGCCGGTGACGGCGACACCGGTCAGGCTGTCGCCTCCGGTGTAGTCGATCCACGTCGGCTGCAGACCGGATCCCGTGGCGCTCGTCTCCCACCGAGACGCGCTGTCGCACACGACTCCGCCGCCGGGGCCCCCGTACCACGCGCCCGTCGTCGCGACGACGAAGTAGCTGCCGTCTGGCGAGAAGTCGACCCCGCGCGTGTACGTGTCGAACAGCGGCGCGCAGGCCGGCTTGAAGCGATCGGTCTCCCAGTTGGCAACCGAGACGGGTGTGGTCGTCAGGTCGAGCATCGCGATCTGGGCGCGATCGAGCCCATTGACCTGGGTGAACGTGCCGGTCGCGACGATCCGTGTCCCCGACGGGTTGATCGCCATGTGGGCGACGCGCAGCGTGCCCTGCCGCTTGACCGCGAAGCTCACGGCCACATTCGGGTCGACGGCGCCCGTCGTGGTGTCGACGGCCGCAAACCGGCCGCGGGCGACGCCGTCCACCGCCGTGATGGAACCGCCGAGATAGAGGTCGCTGCCGTGCAGGGCCATCGTCTCCACCCACGTGGCCGTGATGGCAGCGTGAAACGCGGGGTCGGCCTGGCCCGTTGCCAGGGTCAGTTTGACGAGCCGCTTCATGGTGGCGCCGTTCACGGTCTGGAACTTCCCGGCGGCCCATACCGACCTGCCGTCGGGGGATGCCACGAGCGCGCTCACCTCACCGCCCGTGAGCACGGGGGCGAAGCTGGGGTCGATCTGGCCCGTGGCCGGATTGAAGGCGAAGATGCCCGTGCGGTCGATGACCGGGCCGCCGGGTTCGCGCACCTGGGTGAACGTGCCACCGACGACGATCTCGTTCCCCACCGGGACGACCGCGTAGACCACGCCGTCGAGCACGTTCGGAGTTCCCTTCGCCGGCGTCTGCGAGACGACCACCGGCTGGGCGGCATTGAGGGCGGACGCGGGCGCGGCTGTGGCGAGCGCGATGAGCATCGCGGCCGGCGCGAGCAGTCGGAGAAGTCGGTACACGATCGTCTCCTGTCTCGGGATATGCAGTATTCACTACGAGTGTATTTGTGTTTCCATCTTCTGACACTCACCCGATTGCAGTAGTGCGGCGATCGCGGGTGGCCGCTCCAATCCAATTGGCACATGCACGCGGCGCCAAATGGCGCGTGCGACCCGCCTCGCCGAATACTCTCTGCCGGCCCTCACGGGCATGCGCTCCATGCACACCGACGAACCCGTCCTTCTCGCCCAGCTGAGCGACCTGCATGTCGGCATCGCGGGACGTGATCGCGACCCCATCGAGCGCCTGACGGCGGTCGTCGCGGCGGTGGCCGCGCTCGATCCGGCGCCTGCTGCGGTCGTCGTCACCGGCGACCTCACGCAGAACGGACGGCCGGCGGAGTACGAGCGCGTCGGCGAGCTGCTCGCGCCGCTTCGGATGCCCGTGCACGTGCTGCCGGGAAACCACGACGACCGCGATGCGCTGCGGGCCGCGCTCGTCCCCGCCGACGCAGGCGCGATGCCCGGCTTCGTCCAGTACACGGCCCGGGCCGGCCGCCTGCGGCTGATCGTGTGCGACACCGTGGTGCCGGGACACGACGGCGGACGGATGTGCGACGAGCGGCTCGGCTGGCTCGACGCCCAGCTCGGGGCCGATCGCTCGACACCGACCGTGGTCGCGATGCACCACCCGCCGCTCGTCACGGGGATCGACGCCATGGACGCGATCGGCCTCGACGCGGGCACCCGCGCCTCCCTCGCCGAAATGCTCGATCGCGCGCCGAATGTGCGCCGTGTCGTTTCCGGGCACGTCCACCGCACGATGTTCGCCACCTGCGGCGGCCGGCCCGTCTTCAGCTGCCCCAGCACCGACCTCGCGATCGGACTCGACCTGGCCCGCGGCGCCGCCTTCGCGATCCACGACGAGCCGGCGGCCTTCGCCCTGCACCTGGACACCGCGGGCAACATGACCACGCACGTCCAGCCGGTGGCCTGAGGCGGCCGGTCAGTCCGGGTCGAGCGGCGGGTGTGCGAGCACGACCGACGTCTCGATCTGACGCTCGGGAATCGACCAGTACGTCCGCAGCAGCGCCGCGCACTGCTCCGGCGTGACCTGAACAAAGCCGTGGCGCACATAGAAGCGGATCGCCCACCCGGCATCGGCCCACGTGCCGACGAGCAACCGTCCCGGCGTCGCGGCGCGCAGGTGGCGCAGCAGCCGGCCGCCGACGCCGAGCCGCTGGTGCCCGGGCTCGACGTAGGCGTGGCGGATCAGATGGACGTCGCCGACGGGCTGCACGCCCATGACGCCGACGAGCCCCGCATCGGTCTCGAGGCCCCAGAACTCGACCCCCGCCCCGGCCTCGGCGCCGAGCTCGGCGGCGGACATGTACGGATCGTGCCAGCGGTCGGCCGGGATCACGCCGCGGTAGGCCTCGGCGGCGGCGTTCACGATCGCCAGGATCCGGTCGCGTTCGTCGTCTCGGCACCGGCGGATGGCGTCCACGGGCCCGACTCTAGGCGAACGGGGCCGGCGTCCGTGGTGGACGCCGGCCCCGTACCGGCCGACCGCTACGCCGCGACCGGCTCGAGCTCGCCCTCGGCGAACCCCACCTCGGCGGGCGTCGCGCCGCGGCCGGGGAGAGCGAGCGCCGCGGCCATCCCACCGGCCACGAGCGCGGCACCGACCCAGAGCGCCGGGCGAATGCCGTCGGTGAAGAGCGCGGCCGAGCCGTATCCGCCCTGGTGGGCGAAGATCGACGCGAGCACCGCGACTCCGAAGACGCCGCCCAGCTCGCGGATGGCGTTGTTTGCACCCGAGGCCTGACCGGCCTCGATCAGCCGCACCGAGCTCATGACGACGGTCGCCACCGGGGCGAAGAACAGCCCCATCCCGACCCCGGCGAGCGCGAACGGAACCGCGATCTCCGGATAGGGGACGTTCGGCGAGATGACGAACGCCATCCAGCCGAGGGCGATCGCCTGCAGAGCCAGGCCTGCCACGAGCAGCGGCTTGCCGCCGATGCGGTCGGTCATGGCGCCTGCGATCGGCGCGACGATCATCGGCATGCCCGTCCACGGCAGCGTCCGCACGCCGGCCGCGAGCGGCGAGTACCCCTGCACGTTCTGGAGGTACTGGCTGAGCAGGAAGATCGACCCGAACATGCCGAAGAACATCAGCAGGGACGAGCCGTTGGCCGCCGAGAACGCGCGGTTTCGGAACAGGCGCATCGGCAGCATCGGCGCCGAGGTGCGCAGCTCCCAGGCGACGAACGCCAAGAGCAGGACGACGCCGGCGGCGATGGAGCCCACGATCTCCGGGCTCGTCCAGCCCTGCGAGTTCGCCCGCACCAGGCCCCACACAAGGCCGAACGCACCGGCGGTGACGATCGCCACGCCGGGCAGGTCGAGGCGCATCGACGGGCCCCTGCTCTCGCGGAGCCGGGCCAGCCCCATGGGCAGCACGATCAGGCCGAGCGGAACGTTCAGCCAGAAGATCCACTGCCACGAGATGCCCTCGACGACCGCGCCGCCCACGAGCGGGCCGAGCGCGACGCCGAGGCCACTGATGCCGCCCCACGCGCCCAGCGCGAGCCCGCGCCGCTCGCGCGGCACCGCCTCGGTCAGGAGCGTCAGGGTCAACGGCGTGACGATGGCTCCGCCGACGCCCTGGATCGCGCGAGCCGCGATCAGGCCGCCGATCGACGGCGCGAGCGCCGCTCCTGCCGATCCGGCCGTGAAGATCGCCATGCCGATCAGGAACATGCGCTTGCGTCCGAACCGGTCACCGAGCGCGGCTCCCATGAGCAGCAGGACCGCGAAGGTCAGGGTGTAGGCGTTGACCGTCCACTCGAGACCGGAGATGGATGCGTGCAGGTCGCGCTGGATGGTCGGCAGGGCCATCGTCACGACGAGGTTGTCGAGCGTCGTCATGAAGAGCGCGAGGCTCGTGATCGCGAACGTCCACATCGTTCTCTGCCCGTTACGGGTCATGTCTTCCCTCCTTAGTAGTTAGTGCTTACGAAGTTCATGACGGAAAAAAGGGGGTCAATCTTCCGGGTCGAGCTGCATCTCGCCCAGGCACTCGTAGACCCACGGATCCTTGAGGCCGCGCAGGTCGATGGCGGCGATCACGTTCAGGAGCATTCCGCGGGCGAAGAAGTCGCGCACCTCCTCGGAGCCGGCCCCCGATGTCTGCTCGATCCAGCCCCAGAGCTCGCCGTAGCGGCGGCTCACCAGCTCGCGCACATCGGCGTCCGAGCAGTCCGCATAGCTGTGCATCTGCCCGAGCAGGAGCGAGCGGTCGCGCAGGAGCGGCCCGTAGGCGGCCCCCATCGCCTGCAGCTCGGTGCCCGGCTCGGCGGCCTCGACAGCCGCGGCGAACGCGCGCTGGATGCGATCGAAGCAGCGCTCGATCGTGGCCAGATAGAGGGCCTTCTTGGTGCCGAAGAGGCGGAAGACGTACGGCTGGGTGATGCCGGCGCGGCGGGCGATGTCCTCGGTGGCCGTGCCGTGGAGGCCGCCGCGAGCGAACTCCGTCATCGCCGCCTCGAGGATCGCCTCGCGCCGCTCCGCCGCGGGCATGCGGGTCGAGCGGGCGTCTGCCCTCGTCGTGTCCTCGGTGGCCATGCGGCGTAAGTTAGCAGTCACATACTTCGGTGTCAAGGGCGCGCTCGCGGGCGCCGCCGGCGCACCACGATCACCGCCGCCGCACCCAGTACACCCACCACGCCGAGGACGATCTGGACCTGGTGCATGCGGTCGAGCAGCCCACCGACGTTCTCGGCGAACAGGTATCCCGCGCCCGTGAACGTGAGCGCCCACAGGCCGGCGCCGATCACATCCGCGGTCACGAAGCGGGCCGCCCGCATCCCCGACGCACCGGCGGTGAACGGCCCGAGCGCCCTGATGACGCCGACGAACCGGCCGGCGACGATCGCCTTCGCGCCGTGGCGGGCGAAGAAGCGCTCGACGCTCGCAAGCCGGGCGTCGGTCACACCCACGCGGCGCCCGTGCCGCAGCAGGAACCCGCGCCCGACCGCACGGCCGAGAACGTACCCGCACGTGTCCCCGGCCACGGCTGCGGCCCAGACGATCGCGAGCAGCGCGGGGAACTCCATCTCGCCCCGGGCGGCCAGCACGCCGCCGACGACGACCGCCAGCTCGCCGGGCGCGACGAGCCCCACGAACGCGCTCGTCTCGAGGAACGCGAGGCCGCCGACGACGGCGTATGCCCACGCGCCGAGGCCATCGCCGAGCGTCTGCAGCAGTGCGTCGGCCGAGCCCATCAGCGCAGCACCGCCGCGAGACCGTCGCTCTCGGTGAGGAGCGCGGGCGAGCCGCCCTCGAGCGGCGTGATGTCGGCGCCCGAGTGCAGGGCGAGCTCGATCAGGGCCTCGGCGGGATCGTTCCGCGGGAACCGGCCGGAGCGCCCCGCGAGCGCGCCCGACCAGCGGTAGTCGCGCTCGCCGTCGAAGAGCAGATGGCCGACGGCCCGATCCTCGAGCGCCTCGACGGTTCGGCGTGCGCCCAGTACGGCGGTGCGATCCGCGCACGCCGCGGCCACCACCCGCGCGACCAGCCGGTGCTCGTAGCGGCGCTGAGCCTCGTGCAGATCGGCCCCGACGACCGCGGCCAGGCCCCGCGGGCGCAGGCCCTCGACGACCTGCGCGATCATCGCGACCTCACGGCCGCTGTCGGCGGCCTGGCGGGCGAGTGCATGGGCGAGCCGGCTGTCGCCGGCGACCAGGATCCGCGTCCAGGCGCGCTCGCCGGCGATCTCGCCCACCTCGCGGGCGAGGCCCGCGGCCAGCCGGGCGCCGTCGCTTCGGCGCAGCGCTGCGGTGCCCCAGAAGCGGCACTCGCCCACCTCGTCGACGGCGCCCATGCGCCACTCGAAGAGCTGCACGGTGGCGGCGCCCGCGACCATCACTCCGGCCGCCCGGCCCTCGTCGAACGCGGCGACGAGCGGGCGCACGTACGCGGTCGGCTCGAGCGCCGCGGTCACGCCGACCGGCAGGCCGACGCCCATCTCGAACAGCTCCTCGCTCGACAGCGGGGCGAAGAGCGCCCGGCCGGGGTTGGTGCCGTCGAGCGCCGCCGCCAGCGCCGGCCGTATGCGGTGCAGGCACTCGCGCAGGGCGGCGGCGACGTCGTCGCGGTCACCGCGGGCGACGTCGGCCTCGAGCCGGCGCAGCTCGCCCCCGAGCGCCACGGCCCGCACGAGCCGCCCGGCGCCCTGGTCGGGACGATCGACGTAGACCGACACCACCCCCAGCGGGTCGGCGATGGAGTCGATGGCGCGGATGTCGGACCAGGTCAGCATGGTTCCTCCTCGAGGTGGAGCGATGGGGTGGGGCGCGAGCCCCGGGACGAGCGCAGCGACGCCACGACCGCGGCGCCGATCAGCCCGGCGACCGCGAGCAGCGTCGCCCAGGCCGGCGGGTGGTAGAGGTCGGCCGCGGCCATCTCGACGCCGGTCAGAACGAGCACGGCCGCAAGGCCGACGTTCAGATGGACGAAGCGATGGCGCAGACCCTCGAGCAGCACGAACAGCGAGGGCAGGCCGACGAGCGCCATCACGTTGGCCGCGAACACGATCTCGGCGTCGCGGGTGACCGCGAAGATCGATGGGATCGAGTCGGCGGCGAACGCGACGTCGGTTGCCGCGAGCACGACGAGCACCGCCAGAAGCGGCGTCGCGTGCAGCCGCCCGCCGCGGCGGACCGCAATGCGCCGGCCGGCGTACTGCGGCACCGTCGGGATCGCCCGAGCGATTGCGCGCACGACCCTGCTACGGGCCGGGTCTGCCTCGGCCGGCGGCTTGCGAGCCAGCTTCAGGCCCGCGAGCACGAGGAACGCGGCGAACACGTACGCCGTCCAGTCGGCCGCCCCGAGCATGGCCGAGCCGGCCACGATGAAGACGGCGCGCAGGGCGAGCGCCGCGCCGATCGCCCAGCCGACGACCCAGGCCCGAACGGGGGCGGGCACGGCGAACGCCTCCAGGGCGACGACGAACACGGAGACGTTGTCGAGCGAGAGGCTGCGCTCGATCGCGTACCCGGCCAGGTACTCGCCCGCGAGGGTCTGGCCGCGCCAGACCCACACGACGCCCGCAAAGCCGGCGCCGGCCGCGAGCCACCAGGCGCTCACGAGCGCTGCGCCGCGAAGCGAGGCGGGACGCAGCACGCGCAGGTCGAGCGCAAGCAGCGCGCACGCCGCGCCTGCCAGTGCCGTCCACTGCCACCAATCTGCCACAGGGTTGCTCCTTCGGTTGCCGATAACCGAAGGTCTCACCCGCCCCGTTGGGGCCTGCTGCGCCGGGCCCGGAGGCCGTCCTGACGACGCAGCAGATTGGTGGGCTACTCCCCTTCCATCTCCAATGTAGCGTGAATCGCGCCGCGCCCGGCGGCCGCGTCAATATGCGATTTAGGAAGCGGCCAGCTCGGCCGGCACGAGCTCGACGTCGATCCGGCGGCCGGCGCGGACGACTTCCACCTGCACCGGGACGCCGACGGCATCGCCCGACATCAGCTGCAGGAGATCGTCCATCCGGGTGACGGCGCGGCCGTCGACCGAGACGATCAGATCCTCGGGCCGCATCCCGGCGGCGGCCGCCGGCCCCTCGGGCTCGACGCCGATCACCTCGACGCCGGTGTCCTGTCCGAGCTCCGCGCGGACGCCCGGCGGCAGCGGCCGGTCGCCGCCGGCGATGCCCACGAACGCCCGCCGCACGTGGCCCGTGCGCATGAGCTCGCCGACGATCCTGCGGGTGGCAGCGTTGATCGGGACGGCGAGGCCGAGCCCGACGCCGGCCAGGGCCGTGTTGATGCCGACGACGCGGCCGCGGCTGTCGGCGAGCGCCCCACCCGAGTTGCCGGGATTGAGCGCCGCGTCGGTCTGGATGACATCGGGGATCGACCGCCGCGCGCGGCCGCTGCGCGCGGGGAGCGACCGGCCGAGCGCCGAGACGACGCCCGCGGTGACGGTGCCGCCCAGTCCGTGGGGGTTTCCGATCGCGACGACGAGCTGGCCGACGCGCAGGCGCGAGGCGTCGCCGAGCTCGGCGGGCACGACTCCGGTCGCGTCGGCGCGGATCAGCGCCAGGTCGGTGAGCGGGTCGCGGCCGACCACCTCGAAGGCGGGCTCGGAGCCGTCGGTGAAGGCGGCGCGACCGCGCGCGTCGTCGGCGCCGACGACGTGGGCGCACGTGAGCATGAAGCCGTCGGCGGCGAGCACGACCGCGCTCCCGCCGCCGATCGCCTCGCGGCGGCGGCCACGACGGCGGACGCGCAGGTTGGCAACCGACGGCGCCAGCCGCTCGGCAACGGCCGAGACGATCCGTGAGTACGCGTCGAGGGCGTCGTCGTCGGACGGCAGCTCGGGGCCGGGATCATCGGGGATGGTGACGAGCTCATCCATGACTCAGGCCGGGTCCGGGGTCACGTCGGCGATGCGGTCGGTCTCGCCCCGGACGAGGCCGAGGGTGAGCGCCGCGCCGTCGGCCACCTCGTCGAGGGCCGCGTAGAGGTCGTCCACCGATGCCACCGGGCGACCGGCGACGGTGGCGATCAGATCGCCTGGCTCGATACCCGCTGCGGCGGCCGGTCCTCCGGCCTGCACCTCGCGTACGAGCAGGCCGTCGCGCTCGCCGAGCCCGACGGCGCGGCGCATGCGGCGCGCGGCCCGGTTCGAGACCACCGCGACACCCAGGCTGCGCCGGCTCGGTGCCTCGCCCCGACCGAGGGCATCGGCCCGCTCGCGCAGGTCGGCGTCGGCCGCCAGTGCGAGCACCAGGCCGCCGTCGAGGCGCACCGAGCTCAGGCCGATCAGCCGGCCGGAGGCGTCGACGAGCGGGCCGCCGGCCGAGCCGCGCGCCACGGCCGCCGTGTGCTCGATCGAGCCCGCGATGCGGCGGCCGCGCGGACCACGGAACGAGCGGCCGAGCGCCGAAACCGCGCCGGACGTGATCCGCAGGCTGCCGTCGCCGAGGCGCGCGAGCGCGAACACGGCGCCTCCGAGCCGCGGCTCGGCCGGCTCCCATGCGATCGCGGGCGCGTCAGCCGTGTCGGCCTCGACCACCGCCAGGTCGCCGGCGGCGTCCACGCCGGCCAGGGTGCCCGCCACCCGGCGCCCGTCCGCGAAGGTGACCGTCACGTCGTCGCCGCGGATCGAGTGGGCGCACGTCAGCACCCGGTCCTGCGCGATCACGACGCCCGCGGCCGACCGCCATCCAAACCGCAGACCGGCCGTGGCCGGGCCGGCGCTCTCGGCCGCCGCCGCGGTCGCCTGCTCCAGCTCCTCCAGTACGCTCATGTCGTCTCAGTCCTTCGTAAATAGTTGATAGCAATCTGCAAGTTACATCGCCGGGACGCCGATCGCAAGGCGGATACGATGGGCGCATGAACGGCGTCGAGCCCACCGCGAACCCGCTGGCCGAGGCGATGGCCCGCGTCGGCGACCGCTGGACGCTGCCGGTCGTCGAGGCCCTGCTCGAGGACCCGCGCCGGTTCGGTGAGCTGGTCGAGCGGCTGCCGGGAATCGCCCCCAACATCCTCACCGACCGCCTCCGCAGCCTCGAGCGCGACGCGCTCGTCGTCGCCCGGCCCTACTCGCACCGGCCGCCCCGGTCGACGTACGAGCTCACGGCCGAGGGACGCGCGCTCGCGGGCGCCGTGCGGCTGCTGAGCGAGTGGGGTGCGCGCCACGGCGACGGCGAGCCGGCCCGCCATGCGGCATGCGGAACACCGCTCGAGGTGCGCTGGTACTGCCCCACCTGCGAGCAGGCCGTGGAAGACGACGCCGAGGGGCTGGACTACGCGTGATCGGGCTCGACGACGTCCGCGCTGCAGCCGGGCGCCTCGACGGCGTCGCCCATCGCACCCCCGTGCTCCGCTCTCGCACGCTCGACGCGCACACCGGGGCGAGCGTCTTTTTGAAAGCCGAGTGCCTGCAGCGCGGCGGCGCATTCAAATTCCGCGGCGCGTACAACATGATCTCGTCCCTGCCGGCGGCCGCCCGCCGCCGCGGCGTCGCCGCCTACTCGTCCGGCAACCACGCCCAGGCCGTCGCCATCGCCTCGGGCCTGCTCGACTCGACGGCCGTCATCCTGATGCCTGCCGACACACCGAGGGCGAAGCTCGACGCCACCCGCGGCTACGGCGCCGAGATCGTCACCTACGACCGCTACACCGAGGATCGCGAGGCCCTCGGCGCGGCGCTTGCACACGAGCGCGGGCTCACGCTCGTCCCACCCTACGAGCACCCGGCGATCATGGCCGGTCAGGGCACGGCGGCGCTCGAGCTGCTCGACGAGGTGCCCGGCCTCGACCTGCTGCTCGCGCCCGTCGGCGGTGGCGGCCTGATCGCGGGCTGCGCCACGGTCGCGAAGGCGATCGCGCCCGCGATCCGCGTCGTCGGCATCGAGCCGCAGGCGGGTGACGACACCCGCCGCTCGCTGGCGGCGGGCCGGCGCGTGCGCATCGAGACGCCGCGCACGATCGCCGACGGCCAGCAGGCCGACATCCCCGGCGAGCTCACGTTCGAGGTGAACCGCCGCCTGGTGAACGCGATCGAGCTCGTCTCCGACGACGACATCCTGGCCGCGATGGCGTTCCTGTTCGACCGCATGAAGCTCGTGGTCGAGCCGAGCGGCGCCGCGGGCGTGGCCGCGCTGCTCGCCGGCCGTGTTGCTGCGCAGGGCGCCCGGGTCGGCGTGATCGTCTCGGGCGGGAACGTCGGCGTCGCCCGCTTCTGCGAGCTGCTCGGCCGCCCTGCCTGATGCCGCAGGGCGAGAGCGACCCGCGCGAGGCCGAGGCCGAGCGCATCGGGCCGGGGCCGCCGATCGCTCCCGGCGGCGTGCGCCGGCTGCTGCGGCTGGCCACGCTCGACACCGGCCCGCTGCGGCGCCGGCGCGACTTCCGGCTGCTCTTCATCGGCCAGGGCGTGTCGTTCTTCGGCTCGATGATCACCTACGTCGCCCTGCCCTACCAGGCCTACCGGCTGAGCGGATCTTCGCTCGTCGTCGGCCTGCTCGGGCTCGCCGAGCTGGCGCCGCTCCTGGCCGCGGCGTTCATCGGCGGCGCGCTCGCCGACGCGTTCGACCGCCGCCGCATGACCCAGGTGACCGAGGTGTCGTTCGCCGTGGCGTCGGTCGTGCTGGTCGGAAACGCGCTTCTGCCGCATCCGCAGCTCTGGCTGCTGTTCGTGATGTCGGCGCTGCTCGCAACCCTGGACGGCCTGCAGCGGCCGTCGCTCGACGCGCTGATCCCGCGGCTCGTGGAGCGCGACGAGCTGATCGCGGCGGGCGCGCTCTCGTCGTTTCGGATGACGATCGGGATGATCGCCGGGCCGGCCGTCGGCGGCGTGCTGCTCGCCACGGTGGGCCTGCCCGCCACCTATCTCGTCGACACGGCCACGTTCGTGGTCTCGCTCGTCGCCCTGCAGCTGATGCGGGCCGTGCCGCCGCCGCCGGAGGCCGAGCCGCCGAGCGTCGCGCGCATCGTCGAAGGCCTGCGCTACGCCCGTTCGCGCCCGGAGCTGATGGGCACGTACGTGGTCGACATCGTGGCGATGTTCTTCGGCATGCCGATGGCGCTCTTCCCCGCCGAGGCCACCCACCTTGGCGGGGCGGGCGTGCTCGGCCTGCTCTACGCCGCCCCCGCCGTGGGATCGCTGCTCGCCACGGTCACGAGCGGCTGGGCGGCGCACATGCACCGCCACGGCGCGGGCGTCTGCGTGGCCGCTGCGGTCTGGGGCATCGGCATCATCGGCTTCGGGCTCGCACCCAACCTCGCGCTCGCCCTCACGGGCCTCGTCGTCGCCGGGGGCGCGGACATGCTCTCGGGGATCTTCCGCTCGACGATCTGGAACCAGACGATCCCCGACCATCTGCGCGGCCGGCTGGCCGGGATCGAGCAGGTCAGCTACTCGACGGGGCCGCTGCTCGGAAACGTCGAGTCAGGCGGGGTCGCCTCGCTCGTGGGAGTGCGCGCGTCGGTCGTCTCGGGCGGAGTGCTGTGCGTCGCGGGCGTGGTGGTCGCGGCACTCGCGCTGCCGGCGTTCTGGCGCTACGACAGCCGCCACTCGGGCGCAACCGCCGCTGCGCCGACCGGCACTCAGTGATCGCGGGTGGTGTCGATCGGCCGCATCCCGACCTGCGGGTCGACCTGTGTGCGGGCGTCGACGGTGCTGTCGCCGAACCGGCGGCGGTACTCCTCGGGGTCATCGCCGTAGTGAGGGGCTGCGGCCTTCCAGCGCACGAGCACTCCGGCGAGCGCACCGACGGCCGCAAGGCCGATCACGACCCGGGCCACCCCGTTTCCGACAACGAACGCCGCGAGGATCGCGAGCACGACGGCGAGGGCGAGGAACGGAACGGAGTTGCGCGGAGGGCCGCTGAGGCGCCGCATGGGGCGTACGCTAACACCTTCCCCGATGTCAACGCACGACCGGATCAGGTCGCGGGTGCGGGCAGCTGATCCGGCACGCGGTCGATGCCGGCGATGCGATAGGCGTCGGCCTCGTCGAGCGTCTCATGCTGGAGCAGCGCCCGGGTCAGCGCCTCGAGCTGATCGCGATGGGCGCCGAGCTGCTCCGTCGCCGTGCGCTCGCACTCCTCGAGGATCCGCCGCACCTCCTCGTCGACGAGCTCGCGGGTGCGCTCGGAGCTCTGACCCGCGCCGGGGAACAGGGTCGGCTCGTCGTTCGGCCCCGGCAGCACCGACACCGGGCCGATGCGCTCCGACATGCCCCACCGCCCCGCCATCTGGCGGGCGATGCGGGTCGCCTGCTCGAGGTCGGATTCGGCGCCCGTCGTGATCTCGCCGTAGATGAGCTGCTCGGCCGCGCGACCGCCGAGCGCGCCGACGATGCGGCCCATGAGGTAGTCGGCGGTGTAGCCGTACCGGTCGGCCGACGGGCTTTGGAACGTGACGCCGAGCGCCCGGCCGCGGGGGATGATCGAGATCTTGCGCACCGGGTCGGCGCCGGGATGGAGCATCCCGAGCAGCGCATGGCCGGACTCGTGGTAGGCGGTGCGCTCGCGATCCTCGACCGACAGCACGATCCGGCGCTCGGCGCCGAGCACGATCCGCTCGAGCGAGTCGGTGAAGTCGGCCAGCTCGATCTGCTCGTGCGACCGCCGCGCGGCGGTGAGCGCGGCCTCGTTCACGAGGTTGCGCAGATCGGCGCCGACCATGCCCGGCGTCGAGGAGGCCAGCGAGTCGAGGTCGACGTCTGGCGCGAGCGGCATGCCGCGGGTGTGCACCTCCAGGATCTGCTTGCGCCCCGTCTGGTCGGGCGGGTTGACGGTGACGCGGCGATCGAACCGGCCCGGCCGCAGCAGCGCCGTGTCGAGGATCTCCGGACGGTTCGTCGAGGCGATGACGATGACCCCTTCCGTCCCCGAGAAGCCGTCCATCTCGGTCAGGATCTGGTTCAGCGTCTGCTCGCGCTCGTCGTGGCCGCCGCCGAACGCGTTCGAGCTGCCGCGAGCGCGGCCGATCGCATCCAGCTCGTCGATGAACACGATGGCCGGCGCGGCTGCCTTCGCCTGCGCGAAGAGGTCGCGCACCCGGCTTGCGCCGACGCCCACGATCGCCTCGATGAACTCCGACGCGGAGATCGAGAAGAACGGCACCGCAGCCTCGCCCGCGACCGCCCGCGCGAGCAGCGTCTTGCCCGTCCCCGGCAGGCCCGACAGGAGCACGCCCTTGGGCACCGTCGCCCCGAGCTTGGTGTAGCGGCCCGGGTTGCGCAGGAAGTCCACCACCTCGACCAGCTCCTCCTCGGCCTCGTCGATGCCGGCGACGTCCTCGAAAGACACACGCTTGGCGGTCGCGTCGGGCTCGTAGCGCTTCGCGCGCGAGCGCCCGAACGTCCCCAGACCGCCGCCCGCACTCATCCGCTGCGCGCCGCGGAACGCGAGCACGACGACGCCGACGATCAGCAGGGTCGGCCCGAAGCTGAGCAGCGCCTGCTCCCAGAACGGCGTCGCGCTCTGGATCGGGTTGGCGTTGATCTCGACGCCCTGGGACTCGAGCAGCGGCAGCAGGCCGTCGCTGCCGAGGCCGGACGGCCGCTCGGTCTGGAACCTGACCGCCTTGCTGGAGCCGGTTCCCGGCGGACTCATCGGCCGCTTGAACGTGCCCTGGATCGTGCTGCCGGTCGAGGTCACCGAGCGCACCTGGTCGGCGTTGACCTGGGCGCGGAAGAAGCTGTAGGGCACGTGCTCGCGCGACGGGGTGGTCGAGATCAGGTGCTCGGCCAGCACGTTTCCCACGAGCAGGATCAGCAGGAAGATCCAGAAGCGGCGGCCGCCGGGCATCCGCGGCTGCCGCGGCTCCTCCTTGGGCGTGTGGCCCTCGACACGGAACCCGTGCCGATGCGGCGACGCCGGCGGCTGCGGGGGGGCGGGCGTCGAGCGCGGCTTCGGGTCGGCCATGGCGGCGAGTCTACCCCCGGCCTCCACCGCTCCGTGGCGGGCGCGGCACCGCGGGTGCCGCCCGCCACGGGACGGGGGGTGCGCGTCCGCGGGTCACGGACGCGACTGCTGCGGACGCAGACGAGGGGCGGCCGGCCCCTGCTGGGCGGCCGCCTGAGCGTGGCCGGCGGCGGTCTCGACCTCGACCCGGCGCACGGCCGCAGCCTCGATCTGCTCCTGGCGGTGCGAGCGTGCCAGCTCGACCCTCATGGTGGGATGCATACCAATCATGATGTTTCACCTCCTCTCGAGTTGGTCCGTCGTGACGTAACAGGATGCGTATGCATGCAGCGGCCTCCCGTCCGGGTGGATACGTATCGGTGAACGCGGTTCCCTTCGCGCGATGTGCGCCGGAGGCGCACGTGGGACGGCGTCAGGTGAAGCGCGGAGAGCTGCGGAGACTCAGGCCGTGTGAGTGCCGGTGAGGCACCGGGCCGCGCAGTCGACCGGCTTGGGGGACGCCGTGAGCGCGAAGGTGATATCCGTGGTCATGATCATCTCTTCGCCTCCTCTCGGGTCACAGAGCCGGTGGATACTTCCGGGCGAGCATACACGCGCGTGCGGTCGGCGTCAAGAAACTCTTACACAATTCGTTACGCAACGTCCGCCGGGCTGCTACGACGGTGCGGCCGCGAGCGTCGAGGCGACGACCTCGTCGACGGCGCTCGCCTGGTCGGGTCGCAGCGTCTGGAGGGGTGCGCGCACCTCGGCCGAGATCGGCACGCCGCGCGCACCGAGCGCCCGCTTGAGCGCACTCTGGAACGGGTGGCGCTCGACGGCCGCACGCAGCGCCTCGAGCCGTGCGCCGCCCGCCGCGTCGGGGCTGTCCACGACCTCGCGCACGACGTCGGGGAAGGCCGACGCCAGGCCCGAGACGGCACCGGCCGCGCCCGCGGCAAGCGCCTCGGGGATCAGCCGCTCGGCGCCGACGAACACGGGCAGCCCGAGGGTCAGGTAGGGCGCGACACGGTCGAACGGCGCCTCCGACACCTTCAGGCCGGCGACGTTTCCGGCCCGCTCGCGCACCCGTTCGACGACCGCCGGCGGCAGCGGATAGCCGCTGCGCGCGGCGAACGCGTAGAGGTAGAACGGCGTCGGCGCGCAGGCGGCCGCGGCCGCGGCGAAGTGCTCGACGAGCGCATCGTCCGAAAGGGCGAAGTAGGGCGGCGGGATCACCGCGACCCCGTCGGCGCCGATCGAGGCGGCGTGAGCCGAAAGCGCCGAGGTCTCGGCCGTGCTCTGCGCCCCGCAGTGGACGATCAGCGTCCCTGCGCGGGCCTCGCGGAAGCGCTCGGCCACGACGCGGCGCTCGTCCGGCGAGAGCAGCACGCCCTCGCCCGTCGTCCCGAGGGCGAAGATACCGTCGACGCCGCCGGCGGCCAGGAACCGGGCCAGCGGCTCGATCGCATCCTCGTCCACGCGCGACCCACCATCGCGAAGCGGCGTCACCGAGGCGGCGAGCAGGAGGGCGGACATCTCGAGCGCGATCCTACCCAGTCCGCGCGCCGGCCCGGGCCGGTCGGGATAGGATCGGCCCGTGGACGCCCCGCCCCGAACTGCCGACCTGGTGGTGATCGGCGGAGGCATCGTCGGCGCCGCGACCGCCTTCTACGCCGCCCGGGCCGGCTTCCGGCCCGTGATCGTCGAGGCCCGGCCGGCCCTCTGCACGCTCACGACCCCGGCATCGACCGGCGCGTTCCGGCTCCAGTTCTCGACCGAGGAGGAGCTGCGGCTGGTCGAAGAGTCCGTCGAGCTCTTCCAGAACTTCGCCGAGATCACGGGACAGAGCAGCTACGGCGCGGGGGTGCGGGCGCAGGGCTACCTGTGGCTGACGACGACGCCCGAGCGTGCCGCCGAGCAGCGGAGGCTGGTCGCGATGCAGCACGGCTGGGGCGTCACCGACATCGAGCTCCTGCCCGGCGACGAGGTGCGGCGGCGGTTCCCCTACGTCGCGCCCGAGGTCGTCCAGGCCCGCTACCGGGCGGGCGACGGCTTCATCGACACGCGCGCGGTGACGATGGGGCTCGCGGCGGCGTCGGGAGCAGCCGTCGTCACGGGCTGCCGCGCCGAGGGATTCGAGATCGAGGCGGGGCGGCTGACGGGTGTGCGCACATCGCTCGGGCCGATCGCCACCGACCGCGCCGTGATCGCGTGCGGCCCCCTGTCCGGCGAGGTGGCCGGCTGGGCGGGCATCCGGCTGCCGATCGAGACGGTGCGCCGCCAGAAGCTCGTGATGCCCGACGTGCCGCAGGTGCCCGCGAGCGCCCCCATGACCATCGACGAGGACACCGGGGCGCACTGGCGGCCGGCCCTCCGGGGGGCGTGGCTGCTCTTCACCGACCCGACGACGCCCGCATCACCGCCGACCGACGCCGTCCCGAGCGACCCCGGCTTCGCCTTCCAGCTGCTCGACCCGTCGAGCCCCACAGCAGTCGCCCGGACGGCGCCGTTCTGGGCCGAGGTCTGGGAGCACAACGCCGCCCACTGGATCGTGCAGGCCGGGCAGTACACCATGACGCCCGACCACTGGCCGCTGATCGGGGAGGCCGGGGTGCAGGGCCTCGTGATCAACACCGGATACTCCGGCCACGGGATCATGCTCAGCCCGGCAGGCAGCCGCCGGCTGGCCGACCTGCTGGCCGGCCGCCTGGCGCCGGCGGACAACATCTTCCGCCCCGATCGCGAGCCGCGTCCGCGCCCGCCCGAGACGCTCTAGCTATCTGCGCCAGAGACCGCGGCGGCGATGCAGCGGCGGCACCGAGTCGAGCGGACGACGCCGGTCATTCTGACCGGCGGCCGCGTCGTAGGCCGAGAGACGGCCGAGCGCGGTCTCCACATCGGTCTCGGTGAGCATGGACTGTTCCCCCTCGGAGCGCCCGAGGCCGGACAGACGATCGCGAATGCTTGCACCCATGGTGTACCTCTTCTCCTGGCCGCCCGGGGTGGCGACACCTGCCTCCAGTCTCCGCGTCCGCACGGCCGCGTCAATCCCTCTGCCGAGGGAGACGCTCAGGCGGCGCCGAGCTCGATCAGGAGCGGCGCGTGGTCGGACGGCTTCGGCCCCTTGCGCATGTCGCGGTCGATCCCGCACGAGCGCAGCCGCGGGGCGATCGCCGCGCTCACGAGCGCGAGGTCGATGCGCAGGCCCAGGCCGCGGTGGAAGTGGCCCTGGCGGTAGTCCCACCACGTGAAGCCGGGGCCGTCGGGGTGCAGCTCGCGGAAGCTGTCCACGAACCCGCCGGCGAGCACGCGCTCGAGCCGCTCCCGCTCGTCCGGAGTGACGTGGGTCGAGCCGGCGAACGCGGCCGGGTCATAGACGTCGGCGTCGGTCGGGCACACATTCATGTCGCCCGCGATCATGGCCGGGCCCGCGGCGAGCGCGGGGGCGCGCTCGGCCATCGCCTCGAGGAACCTCAGCTTCGCCGTGAACGTCGGTGAGCCGACCTCGCGGCCGTTGGGCACGTAGACGCTTGCGAGGCGCATGCCGGCGACGGTGGCCTCGATCCAGCGCGCCTCGATGACGTCGGGCTCGCCCGGCAGCCCGGTGCTCACGTCGTCCAGGCCGTGCTCGGCGCGGGCCGCGATCGCGACACCGGCCCAGCGGCCGCCGCTGTGATCGGCCACGAGATAGCCGGCGGCCTCGAGCTCGAGGCGCGGGAACGCGCCCGGATCGACCTTCGTCTCCTGCATCAGAAGCGCGTCGGGCCGGTGCTTCTCGATCAGCTCGAGCACGCGCGGGAGCCGGGCTCGCAGCGAGTTCACGTTCCAGGTCGCAAGCAGCACCGGCGCAGAGTACCGCCCCCCGGCGCCCGCCTGCGCGCCCCTCAAGCCGGCCGAACGGGATGCCGACCAGCTATCCTTAGGGCGGCTCCGCCACGCGTGCGCCCGCACGCCAAGGTGGCGACGGCCTTCCGCAGAACCTCCGACCCCTTTCGATCATGAAGCCCAATTCGCATGCCACAAACGCCGCGGTCCGCCGCCTGGCCATCAGCCAGGGGCTGTCGTATGCCGGGCGCGGCGCCGCGCTGACGGCGCTGATCTGGGCGCTCTATTCGGCCACCGGATCGGCCTGGTGGCTCTCGGGCGCCATGCTCGCGATCTTCGGCGCCGCGACCGCCGTGTCGCCGTGGACCGGCCACGCCGGCGACCGCCACGATCGCCGCCGGGTGATCATCGTGTCGGCCGCGCTCGCAGCCGCCGGGTTCGCCGGCTGCGCGCTGCTCGTCTGGCACGGCGACGTGCTCGCGACCATCCTCGTGATGGTGGCGGCCGGATGCACCCAGGGCGCGCTCACGGCCGCCGTCCAGGGCGCGGTGCCCAACCTCGTCGCCGACGAGGAGCTCGCGCGGGCGAACAGCCTGGCCGGGGCGTTTCGCAGCGCCGGCTACATGCTCGGACCGGGCATCGGCGGCGCCCTGCTCGCGGTCACCGCCGCGCCGGGCGTGTTCGTCGTCTCGGCCGTCATGCTCGCGGTCTCGGCGCTGCTCATGGTCGGCATCCACACGCCCTTCCACGCCGAGCGCGTCGGGGAGATCGGCGGCCGTCTGGACGGCTACCGCCAGCTGATGGCCGACCGCTGGATGCGACGGCTCACGCTGTCGTGGAGCCTGATCATGGTCGGCGTCGGCCCCGTGATCGTGGCCGAGGTCGTGCTCGCGCACCACTTCCGGGTCGGCTCGTTCGGCTACGGCCTGATCTCGGTGTTCTGGGACGGCGGCGGCGTCGCCGGAGCCATCCTCGGCGTGCGGCTACGCAAGCGCTTCGAGCAGGGCGCGGTCGTCGGCGGCAGCGCCGCGATCGCATGCGGCTTCGCCGTGGTCGGCCTCACGCCGATCTTCTGGCCTGTGCTGCTCGGCATGGCCATCGCCGGCGTGTTCGACTCGCTCGGCACAGTCGCAGCGCAGAACATGCTCCAGCGGCGCACGCCCGACCGGCTCCGCTCGCGGGTGTCGGCGGCCCTGGACGCCGTCGTGCTCGGCGCGATGGGCGTGTCGTTCGCGCTCGGCGCACCGCTCGTGACCTGGCTCGGCCCGCAGGGCGTCTATCTGGCCGCGGCGGCGGTGACCGTCGTCGCGACGCTCATGCTCGTGCCGGCCCTGCGGCACATGCCCGAGCCCGTCGTCATCCCGGTGCGGCGCGGGCGCCCGGTCGAGACCGGCCGGACCAGGCCCGAGCCGCGCCATGACCGCGTGCGGGCGCGGCTGCTGCGCCGCCCGCGCCTGCCCCGGCGCAGCGGACGCCCGCGCGAGCGCGTGTAGTCAGCCGGTGTCGGCCTCGTCATCCGACGAGTCGGCCTCCTGGTAGCGCAGGCCGGTGCCGAGGATGACCTTCAGCTCCTCGTCCTGCGCGTTGGCCGTCTCGGCCACCAGGCCGACGGCGTTCAGCAGCTCGGCTTCCTGGAGATCGTCTCCGAGCAGGTCGTACTCGAGCGCGATCACGCGCAGCTCCGGGTAGTAGACGAACCGGCCGAAGCGGCTCGCCGCGTTGAGATCGTTCAGCGCCTCGAGGATGGCGCCGCGCTGATCGGCCTCGTCGACCTCCTGCAAGATGGGCGAGTAGAGGCTGACGACGCTGCGGCCGCCGAAGTCGGTGAACGAGACGAAGGTCGCGCTCGAATCGAGCAGGATCCGATATTGCGTCCCCTCAGCGCGGGCGTCGAACTCGACCCCGTTGCGGTGCAAGATCCCCGCCACCTGCTCGATCACTCGCTGCAATCGCCCCTCCGGCATCCTGACGCCGGGGAGCATATGCGTGACGCCTACGCCTGGGCGAGGATGACCTGCTCGTAGAACTCGCCGGCGCGACGGCCGGTGCGGCGGTTCACGTGGCGCAGCCGCTGCTCGCGGATGCGCAGGCCGGCGTCCGCGAGGATGCCGCCGAAGAGGTCGCGGGCATCGTCGACGACGAGCACGACCACCGCGCCCGGCACGAGGTATTCCCGCGCGTTTGCGAACACCGCCGTCATGTCGGCGCAGTAGGCGTCGATCGCGGCCCGGCCGGTGCCGCGCCACGGCGCGCCGATCTCCTCGGCCCGGCGCTCGTCGAGGCCGAGCAGCTCGAAGGCGTAGCGGTGCTGCTCGTGGTAGTCGATCCGGCCGGGATAGGGCGGAGACGTGATCAGCCCGTCGAGGCGCGCGGCGTAGTCGAACGAGCGCGCGTCGGCGTGCATCACCTCGGCGCGGACGTCGGCCCGAAGCGCCGCGTACTCGCGCACCCGCCGGATCGTGTCGAGCGTGTAGCGGCGCAGGAATTTGGCCGCGTCCGACGTGGGGGCGCAGACGCGCGAGTGCTTGCGGCAGTCGTACGGGCCGGTCTGCGGAGTGCGCGGGAAGTCGAGCTCGAAGTGGGTCGTGAGCCGGGCCGAGCGCGCGGCGCGGCTGAGCACGACCCGGCCCAGGTCGGCGCATGCCGGATCGGCGCCGAGGGCGCTTCGGTAGCGCAGGAGCTCTCCGAGCGCGGCGGGGTGAAACCACGTCCGCAGGTAGTCGCTCGGCGGCACGCCGGCGGGATCGCCGTCCCAGTCCTCGGCCCGCTGGAGGGCAGCCGTCAGCGCGCGCTCGACCGCATCGCCGTCGTAGCGGCCCGTCTTGACGGCCGCGAGCAGCACGTTGAACGCCGAGACGTCGACGCCGACGCTGTGCGCCCCGAAGGTGGTGCACTCGACGAGCGTGGTGCCGCTGCCGGCGAACGGGTCGACGATGCGCTGGCCGGGCCGGAAGTGCCGGCGCAGGAACGTCTCGACGAGCTGGGGCACGAACTTGCCCAGATACGGGTGCAGGCGATGCACGTGCTTCGTGCGCATGCGCTCGGGCAGCTCGTGCTCGGCCCACGAGAGCTCCGGGTCGAAGCTGCGCTGCGCCAGGTCGGCGTAGAGGGCCTGCTGCGTCGGCATGATCGCGAGGATATCGGCCGGTCAGGACGCCGCCGGGGGCGCAGCCCCGACCGGAGCGGTGCTCACGAGCGTCCGCTGCCCGGGCCGCCGGCGTACCGCCGCAAGGCCGCTGCGCCGTAGCGCTCCGCGCGCCCGGCCCGCCGCGATCTCGGCGAGCTGCGCCGGGCCGACCGCCGCCTCGCCGGGCGACGCGGCGGGCATGCCGCGCATCCGGGCGCGGCGCAGCTCCGCCCGCAGCTGCGGGCCGCGCACGCTCCCGGGCTCGACCCACACCCCGACGGTGCCGCCCGCGGCGGCGGCGGCGCGGGCGACGGCGGGTGCAAGCGTCATGCCGACGGCGCCCGCGGCCGAGCCGGCGTCGAGCGTCGCCTGCAGCGACGCGAGCACCACGAGCTTGCAGCCGTAGTCACGCCGGAGCGTCTCGACCATGCGCATCACGCGGTCGGACACCACCGTGCCCGGCCGGCGGGCGTAGGGCGCGTAGGCGTGGTCGGCGAGGACGACGACGTCCTCGTGCGGCAGCAGCCGCTGCAGCTCGTCCGCCACGCGCAGCCCGTCCCAGCCCTCGGCCAGGATCCCGACCGGGGCGCCGGCGACGTCACTCATTCAGGCCCGCGGCCGCGTCTTCTCCGGGTCGTAGATCGGGTAGTTGTCGACGATCGCCGGAGCGGTACGCCCATCCGCCAGGACGACCTCGACCTGCGTATTCGGCACGGCGAGGTCAGTCTCGATGCACGCCATCGCGACCAGGCGGTCAACCGTCGGCGAGCGGCCCGCCGACGGCGAGGTCAGCTTGCCCACGTGACGGCCCTCGCGCACGACGGGGGTGTTGTAGTCCGGTGCCTCCTCGCCCGCGATCACGAGCGTCACCATCCGGTGCGTGACCCCGGCCGCGTACTCGCGCTCGAGCGCGTCCCGGCCGACGAACCCGGGCTTGTCGAGCTTGATCATGCGGTCGAGGTTCATGTGGAACGGGCTCGTGACTCCCGGGAAGTAGTCGTATCCGAGGAAGATCAGGCCCGCCTCGATGCGCAGCGACTCGACGGCGGCGAGGCCATATGGGCGGATGCCGACGTGGGCGCCCGCGTCGAGCAGGCCCTGCCACACGCGCTCGGCGCCGTCGACGGGGCAGAACACCTCGTAGCCGAGCTCGCCGGAATAGCCCGTCCGCGACACCCAGCACCCGTCCACCCCGGCCACGGTCACGGGCTCGGGGAAGTAGCGGAAGTAGCGCAGCGAGCCGACGTCTGCGCTCGTGAGCGTCTCCAGCACCTCGCGCGAGCGCGGCCCCTGCACCTGCAGGTGGGGCAGCTCGAAGGTGCGCTCGGTGATCTCGAGGTCGAGGTCGGCGGTGACGCGGCGGAAGTGGTCGACGTCGGTGTCGAGCGCCGTCACGACGACGACGTCGTCCTCGGGCCGGCCGCGGTAGACGACGCCGTCGCCGAGCATCCGGCCCTGCTCGTCGCAGAACGGGCCGTACCGGCACTGGCCGACCTCGAGTGACGCCATGTTCGAGGTGAAGATGCGATCCGCGGCGCGCAAGGCGTCCGGGCCGCCGAAGAACCACTTGCGCAGCGGGCTCTCGTCCCAGATCCCGACCGACTCGCGCACCGCGTGGTGCTCGGCGATGGGATCGCCGAAGTCGCTGATCCAGTCCCAGCCCTCCCACTCGGCGAAGTTGCCGCGCAGGAGCCGCTGGACGCGGTCGAAGCCGGTCTTGAGCAGCCCGTCGGTGGCCGGCGCCGGCGGGGCGGGCTCGGAGATCGCGAAGGTCGCGCCGACGCCGATGTCAAAAGGGGCGGGTGCGGCCTCGATCGGCGGCATCGCCACCTCGACGGGCATGATCACGGTCGGCGTCGCCCGCCGCGAGAGCTCCTGATGGCCGGGCGGAAGCACCTGGGTGACGCCGACGAGCCCGCGCACCTGGGCCGGCCCGGAGACGGTGCGATAGGTCTCGACCGACTGCTTCTCGTCGCGATCGATGTTGCGCCTCAGGCGCCGCAGGCGGGCCTGGTAGCCGGCGTCGAGGCCGGGTGTCGAGAAGATCGCCTGCTCCACATAGCTCTCGACGACCTTGTTGCCGACGAGCGTCGTGTCGGCGTCCCGGGCGCGGCCGGTGCGGGGCGAGTACAGGATCACCGACCGCACCTGGTCGAGGAACGTGTTCCAGGTCGAGAGCACCACCTCGCCGCGACAGCGGGCGCCCGACTCGGGCACCGCGAGCAGCGTGATACGGCGATCGTTCACGGCCTCGATGACCGCCTCGGCCGTCGGCTGGAGGATGGTGATGAACTTGTGCAGCGGCCACACGTCGAGCTGGTTGAAATCGCCCGGCTCGCAGCCCACTCCGAACAGGAACACGTCGGAGTAGCGGAAGAAGTTGCCGGTGCCTCGGGTGGCGCGGAGGTGGTCGTAGAAGAGCGTGATCGTGCCGCAGATCAGGTTCGAGCAGCCGACGGCGTCCATCGGGTTTGCCAGCAGCACGCCCAGCCGGTCGTCCGGCTGCCAGCCGTCCGGCCAGAGCGCGGACAGCGGCTCGGTGGCGCCGTTGCGTTCGACGGCGAAGTCCTCGGAGGACAGGGCATAGGAAGAATGCATGCGGCGATCTTACCCGTCCCCTCAGAGCGGAGTACGATCGGTCGGTGGACCCCGACGCGTCGCTTCGCGCCGCCTGCTTCCGTGCACTCGATGCGCTCCGGGCGATGTACGGTGACGAGCTTCCATATCGGGACGCGATCGCTCAGGGATTCGCATTCGACGGCCTGCGGGTCGTCTTCATGAACCCCCAGAAGGGCATCCACCGGTCACGCGAGCAGCGCGGCGCCGCAGCACTCAGCGTGATGACCTCCGCGCAGAACCCTTACGGGGACGGTCACACCGAGGAAGGCTTTGCCTACGCCTACCGGGCCGGTGATCCCACCCAGGCCGATAATCGTGCGCTGCGCGAAGCCGCCGCGACGCAGGTGCCGATGGTCTATTTCTTCGGTACCCGCCCGGGAGCCTTCGAGCCGATCTATCCGTGTTTCGTGCATCGCGACGACCCGGTCGAGCGGCGCGTCTTCCTGAGCCCCGGCACGACGACCATCACCGGAGAACTCAGCCCGATCCTCGACGCCATCGAACGACGATACGTGGTCAGAGAGACGCGCATGCGACTGCACCAGGCGCGGTTCCGCGGTCTCGTCCTCACGGCCTATGCGGATCGGTGCGCGATCTGCCGCCTGCGCGAGAGCCGCCTGCTCGACGCGTCGCACATCGTCCCCGATCGCGATCCCGAGGGGCTCGCCGCTGTCCGCAACGGCCTGGCCCTGTGCACGATCCACCACCGCGCGTACGACCACGATCTCGTCGGCGTCTCCGCGGACTACCGCGTGCACGTCGCCCGCAGGTTGCTTGACGAGGACGATGGACCGATGCTCGACCTCCTGAAGCGCGCCCACGGCGTCTCGATCGAGCTCCCGCGTTCAGCCCGCAGCCGCCCCGACCGCGAGCGTTTGGCCGCGCGGTTCGAGCGATTCTCTGCCGACTGATCGGCCTCGGATGCACGTCCACGGGGGTATGTATCCGGCCGTGAACAACCAGCCACGCCCGCCGGCCGTCACGCTGCTCGCGCTCACGATGGGCGTCTTCCTCGTCACCCTGAACGTGACCGTCGTGACCGTCGCCCTGCCCGACGTCCAGCGCTCGCTGCACGCCCGCCCCGACGAGCTCGAGTGGGTGATCGACGCCTACAACCTCGTCGGCGCGAGCCTGCTCCTGTCGGCCGGCTTCTTCGCCGACCGATTCGGCCGCAAGCGCGCGCTCTGCACCGGCTACGCCGTCTTCTCCGGCGGGGCGCTTCTGTGCGCCCTCGCCCCCGGGGCCGGCTGGCTGATCGGCTTCCGCGTGGTCCAGGCGGCGGGCGGCACCGCGCTCACGCCGACGAGCCTCTCGATCGTCGCGAACCTCTACCAGGACCGGTTCGAGCGGGCGCGTGCGATCGGCATCTGGGGCATTGCGTCCGGGCTCGGCCTGGGGTCGGGGCCGATCGTCGGCGGCGCGGTCACCGACTGGATGGGCTGGCGCGCCGTGTTCGTCGTCAACGCCGTGGTCGGGGTGGCCGCCCTCGCGATCGCGCTGCGAGTGGTGCCGCGATCGCGCAGCGAGGTCGCCCGCAGCCTGGACATCCGCGGCCAGGTGCTGGCCGTCGTCCTGCTGGCGAGTCTGACCTACGCGCTGATCGAGGCGCCGCGGTACGGCTGGGGCTCGCTCCGGATCGCGATTCTGCTCGCCGCCGACGTCGTCCTCACCGGCGTCTTTGCATTCGTCGAGCTGCGCGTGCGCGAGCCGCTCATCGACCTGCGCGTCTTCCGCGACCGCCAGTTCGCGGGCGCGATCTTCATCACCGTCGCGGTCTTCTTCGCCTACTCGGGCTTCGTCTACTTCACGGCGCTCTACCTACAGCAGGTGCGCGGCCTCTCCACGCTCGTCGCCGGCCTGGTCATGCTCCCCGGCGCGCTGCCCGTGCTGGCGCTCGGGCCGATCTCGGGGCGGCTTGTGGCCACCCGCGGCGCCCGCGGCGTCCTTCTCGCAGGGACGCTCGCGCTCGCGCTGGGGACGCTGCTGCTGGCGATCCCGCAGCGCTCGGCGCCGATCTGGCAGATCCTCGTTCCCGCCCTGCTCGTTGGCATCGGCTACGGGCTGATCAACGCGCCGGTGAGCACGGTCGCCGTCGCCACGCTGCCGCGCGAGCAGGCCGGCGTCGCGGCCGCCACGGCCAGCTCGGCCCGAAACGTCGGGCTCGTGCTCGGGATCGCGGTGCTCGGGTCGGTCGTGAACGGGCGCCTGCCCGGCCTGCGCGCGCACGAGCCGTTCCCGGCCGCCTACACGGACGCGATCCATGCCGCATACGTCGTGGCCGCGCTCGTCGCCCTGGCCGCGGCGGCCGTCGCGGTCGCGACGCTTCGCACCGAGCCGCCCGGTACCCCGCACCCGGTCGCGGCCACCGGCGCCTGACCGCGCCGGAGCTATCACCGCCCGGCGGAGTACAACTCCGGGCCATGGAGAAGCGGGACATCACGGCTGATCTGGTGTCGCGACTGGTGGCGACACAGTTTCCGCAGTGGGCACACCTGCCCGTGGGCCCCGTTGATCTCGACGGCCATGACAACACGACATTCCGGCTCGGCGACGAGTTCTCGGTCCGGCTGCCGAGCGGGGACGGCTACGTCCCCCAGGTGGAGAAGGAGCACCAGTGGCTGCCGTTCCTCGCGCCGCACTTGCCGCTGCCCATACCCGAGCCGGTCGCGCGCGGTGTCCCCGCGCGTGGCTTCCCGCGGCCCTGGTCGGTCTACCGGTGGCGCCCCGGAGAGCCCGCGATCGCTGACCGGGTGAGCGACCAGTCTCGCTTCGCCACCGACCTTGCGGGCTTCCTTTCGGCGCTCTACACAATCGACCCCAGAGGCGGGCCGGCTGCCGGTGCACGCAGCTTCTTCCGCGGCTGTCCGCTCGGGTCACTCGATGCCGACACGAGGCGGGCGATCGCCGCCCTGGCGGAAGACGTAGACGCGGACGCCGCCGCCGCTGTCTGGGATGCGGCGCTGGCAACGGCCTGGGATCGTCCTGCGGTCTGGGTGCACGGCGACATCTCGAACTCGAACCTGCTCGTGAACGACGGCCGGCTCTCGGCCGTCCTCGACTTCGGCTGCTCGGCCGTCGGCGACCCGGCGTGCGACCTGGCGATCGCATGGACGTTCTTTGCCGGCAAGAGCCGTCAGGCGTTCCGCGACGCGCTCAGGCTCGACGCGGACACATGGGCGCGCGGACGTGGCTGGGCGTTGTGGAAGGCGCTGATCACGCACGACCAGCTCGTGCGGGCGGGTACGCCAGCGGTCGACGGCGCTCTCCGGTTCGGATGGCGGCTGAGCTCACGCGGCGTGCTCGACGAGGTGCTGGCGTGATACCCGGGCGCCATCTCACGACGCCTGAAGCCCCGAACTAGACCTGCTCGGCCACCGGCTCGTGCGCCTGGTCGGCGGTGGTGACCGGCGCGAGGCGGGCACGGTGCCCCGCACTCGGGATGACGAGGGCGGCCGCTCCGGCGAGCAGCATGCCGGCCGACATGACCAGGAAGCTCAGCACGTAGCCGCGCTCGTGCGGCAGCGTCCCGGCGACGAGGCCCGAGGTGATCACGCTGATCACGACCTGGCTTCCGATCGCGCCGCCGACGGTGCGGATGTTCGCGTTCATGCCTGTGGCGACGCCGGTCTGCGACATGGGCACGGCCTCGACGATCAGGTTCGTCATCGCCGAGAAGGCGAGACCCATGCCAAGGCCGGCCATGCCGAGGGCGACGTAGACCTGCCACTCCGCGCTGTGCGCCGCCGCCAGCCAGAGGAACGCCGCGCCGCCGACGACACCGCCGACCGCGAGGGGGATCTTCGAGCCCATCGCGGCCGTGATCGGCCCGATCGCCATCCCGATGACGATCATCGCAACGGTCGCGGGCAGCATCGCCAGTCCCGCTCCGGTGACGGAGGCATTGAAGCCGTACCCGGCCGCCCTGGGCGCCTCCATGAACTCGGGCAGCACGACCATCATGGAGTACATGCCGAAGCCGAACAGGAGCGCCGAGACGTTCGTCCACCACACGATCGGCGTGCGCATCAGGCGCACGTCGACGAGCGGCACCCGCGAACGCAGCTCGACGGCCACCCATGCAACGAACAGGACGATCGCAAGGACGAAGAGGCCGACGATGCGCGCCGACGACCAGCCCCACATCGAGCCCTCGCTCACCCCGAGCAGCATCGCCACCAGCCACCCGGACAGGAGCGCCGCGGCGGCGAGGTTGACGGTGCCGGGGGTCTTGATCGGCGACTCGGGCACGAACAGGAACGTGGCCACGGTCGCAAGCGCCGTCATCACGAGCGGGATCCAGAACAGCCAGTGGTAGTCCAGGTTGTCGACGATCGGCCCCGCCAGCACGATGCCGAGGCCACCGCCGACGCCGAGCAGCGTCGAGATGCCGCCGATCGCGGCCGCCACCCGCTCGCGCGGGAACTCGTCGCGGATGATCCCGAAGGCAAGCGGAAACACGGCTCCGCCGAGCCCCTGCAGGGTGCGCGCCGCGATCATGACGGCGATCGAGCTCGTCAGCGCCGCCACGAGCGAGCCCGCCGTGAGCGCCGCGAGGACGATCACGAGCATCCGCTCCTTGCCGAACATGTCGCCGAGCCGGCCGAGCACGGGCGTCGCCACCGAGGCACTCAGGAGGTAGGCCGTCAGGAGCCACGACACGGTGCTCTCGGACGTGTGCAGCGAGGCCTGCAGCGTCGGCAGCGCCGGCACGACGAGCGACTGGAGCAGGACGTAGGCCATCGCCCCCGTCCCGAGGACGGCGAACGTCACGTTCGGGCTCTGGCGCTTGTGGACGACCGGCTGGCTCATGCGCCGCCCTCCGGGATCGAGGGCGCGCCGGCCTCGACCGCCGGCCGCGGGAGCGTCGCAGCGGTGGCGGCGACCTGGCGCCGGCCCAGAAGCGCGGTCAGCCCGAGCGCCCCGGCGGGCGGCAGCAGGATCAACTGCGGCAGCTGATAGCGCCACGAGAACTGGTTGACGGCGACCGCGGTCACGAGCACGATCAGCGTAGCCCCGGAAAACAGCATGCAGGCGCACTGCAGCCCGGATCGGCGCGCCCGCCCGATGCCGACGGCGCCGGCCAGCCCGAGCAGCAGCGCCAGGCCGAGCAGCAGGCCGGGGGTGTAGCCGACGCGCTGGTAGCCGTGCAGGAACGAGGCCAGGGTGTGGTTCACGGCCGGATGTTCGCCGTACCTGGCAAGCACCGCAAGCGACGAGCCGTAGATCGGGTACTTCAGCTTGAACATCCACCGCTGCACGGGCACCTCACCCGGCCCGGTCGTCCGCGTCGGCGCGAACCCGCGCAGGAAGTCCGACGCGACGGTGCGGGCATACGTGAACGGCTGGTTCAGGATCACGCGCTTGGCGAAGTCGCCCGCGATCTGCGACCGCGCCTCCCACGGCTCGCCGGGAGTGCGCATGCTCGCCGGCACCTTCAGGTGGTAGATCGGCGAGCGCGGCGACCACGAGAACTGCTCGACGGTCAGCCGCTTGCCGACGGGCGGCGCCGGGCACAGGACGCGCTCGTAGCTCGGCATCTGCAGCCCCTTGCAATCGGCGAACGGCGCCACCCGCGCGTACAGGAAGTGGCCGTCGAGCCCGTTCAGCGCGTAGATGCCGTAGTCGGCGTGGAACCAGGCCGCGTAGAGCAAGAGCGGCAGCGCGAAGGCGACCACCGTCACCGCGATGTGGAGGAGGCGCGTGCGCAGCAGGAGCATCGCGAGCACGATCGGCACGATCACGAGCTCGGCGACCGATCGCGTGAGCACCGCCGCTGCGAGCGACACGCCGGCCAGCCCGGCGGCTGCGAGTGCCGGGCGCGGCCACCAAAGGACGAGCACGCAGGCGGCGAGCAGGAGCACCTCGAAGAGCGTCTCGGAGAGCACCTGCTGCTCGAGGTTCAGCTGCATCGCATCGAGCAGCACGGGCGCCGCGGCGATCGCCGCCAGCCACCGCCCGACACCGAGCCGCAGCAGCAGGGCGTAGATGACGAGCGCCATCCCGAGGCCGAGCAGGTGCTGGACGAGCGGGACGATCTCGAGGCCGAACCGGAACGGGAGCAGCCGCAGGAACACGGGGTAGCCGAACGGCCGCAGCGGCCGCGGCCCGATGTTCGCCCTGTTGGAGAGGTAGCCGAGCGAGTCCGTGAAGATCAGCGCCGGCCGGTAGGCGAGAGACGCCGCGACGCGCAGCACGAGGCCGAGCGCGAAGAGGATGGAGAACTGCCAGTGGCTGCGCGCGCACTCGGCCAGCCATCCGCCGGCCCGCCGCACGGCGCCGAGCGAGCGTCCGGCGGCCGCCATCAGCGCGCCGTCGGGTTCTCGGTCTCGGCGGTCGGGCGTCCGAGGAACACGAGCACGGCCAGCTCGGCGCATACCGTCACGAGCCGCATGGTCACCGCCGCGGTCGTCGCCTCGGCGTTCGAGAAGGTGCCTGAGAGCAGGGCGATGTAAACGACCTCGCGCACACCCAGGCCGCTCGGCGCGATGATCACGACGAGCCCGGCCGCCCATCCGACGGCGGCCGCGCCGGCGACCGCGAAGACGTCGGTGCGGCCCGAGACGGCGGTCTGGACGAGCACCGCGGCGACGGCGTAGCCGAGGAACCCGACCGTGTCGTTCCAGGTGACGTGCAGGGCGCGAGCCGGCGACACGCGCGACCGGCTGGTGATCAGCCGGGCGCCGGCGACGGGTGCGGCGATCACGATCGCGAGCGGCAGCCACTCGAGCCGGCCGTCGAGCGCGAACGCGGCGCCGCCGATCGCCGACGCGGCGCACAGGGCGATCACGTTCTCGGCGCCCACCGTCGCGAATTTGTCGGCCAACGTGCCGGGAAGCAGGGTGACGCGCGATGCCGGCGCCCAGATGCCTCCGGGCAGATAGCGGATCGCCTGCGTCCGGCACCACACGCTGATGTCGCTGCGGCGCGACGTGCCGGTCACGAGCAGCGCCCAGCCCCGCGCCAGCAGAACCCACCAGCCGAGGGCGAAGGCGATCGCGACCGGAAGCGGCCACAGCTCGAGCGAGCCGAAGTCGACGGCGCGGACGGCCTTGACGCTCATCACGACGACGATGCCGACCGCCACGACGAACGCGAGCGCGCGCAGCAGCGGCACGAAGGGCGCGATGCGCGCCCAGGTGCGCTCCATGCCGCCGCGCAGGGTCGCCGGCGGCAGCGCCACGGCCGCCGGTCGCGGCTCGTCGGTCACGAGGCTCTCGTCCTGGTCACGGAGATCCTGCACATCCTCCCGTCATACCCGCCGGGCGCGGCGCTCGCGCCACCACGTCTTCACGATCACCTCAGCGTAACGGAATCCGTACAGGAGGTTCGCGCCCTTCTTGCTCTCGCCGGCCATCCGGCTGCGGTGCGAGACCGGCCGCTCGGTGACGCGGTAGCCGGCGGCGATCGCGCCGATCAGGAGCTCGGAGGTCTGGTACTGCACCTGCGTCTGGCGCACGCGCTCGGTCACCTCGACGCGCAGCGCCCGCACCGCGCTCGACGTGTCGGTCACCTTGGTGCCGGTGAGCAGGCGGATCAGAAGCGCGAAGGTGCGCACGCCGGCGCGGCGCACCGCGTCGTCGGCCTCGTCCCGGCCCAGCACGCGCGAGCCGATCACGAAATCCGCCTCGTCGTCGACGAGCGGCTGCAGCACACCCGGGATGTCGGCCGGGTCCCACTCGCCGTCTCCGTCCATCGTCGCGATGTACTGCGCGCCGTACTCGCGGGCGAGCTCGTAGCCGAGCCGAAGCGCCACGCCGTGGCCGCAGTTGCGCCTGAGCGTGGCCACGTGGGCACCGTGGTCGAGAGCGACCGCGGTCGTACGATCGGCGCTGCCGTCGTCGATCACGAGCGTGCTCACCCCGATGCCGCAGGCCTGCGCGGGCACCGCATCCACGACCGCGCCGATCGCGCCCTCCTCGTCGTACGCGGCGATCACGACCACCGCCGGCTCGAAGCGCAGGCCCGGGTATCGGTCACCGAACGACGCGACCGCCTCCTCGCGGACCTGCGGGACGTACGGGCGAAGCGTCTTCGCGGCTCCGCCACCACCGGCGCCGCGTCGCACCGTCAGGCCGTCCCTTCGCCTGGCCGCCTCCCGGCCGCGATCACGTGGCGGGAGACGCCGGCGCGAGCTGCGCCGCCGCCTGTTCGCGCGTCCACGTCGAGCGGCACGGGATCTTGTCGGTGTCGCAGCGATGCGCGTACTTCTGCGCGATCTCGGACACCTCGAGCAGCAGACGGTCCTCGAGCGTGATCGGATGCAGGCCGAGGTCGAGCAGCTGCCGGTTCTCGACGAAGAGGTCGTTCTCGACGGCCTCGTTGCGCGGGTTCGTGACGAAGTCGATCTCGGCGCCGGTGAGCTTCGACACGAGGCCGGCGAGCTCGATCAGTCGGTGCGCCTCGGTCATCTGGTTGAAGATGCGGACGCGCTCGCCATGCTCGGGCGGGTTCTCGACGGCGAGCTGGATGCAGCGCACCGTGTCCTGGATGTGGATGAACGCGCGCGTCTGGCCGCCGGTGCCGTGCACCGAGAGCGGGTAGCCGATGGCGGCCTGCATCAGGAACCTGTTCAGCACGGTGCCGTAGTCGCCGTCGTAGTCGAAGCGGTTGATCAGCCGCTCGTCGCGCGCCGTCTCGGCGGTCTGGGTGCCCCAGACGATGCCCTGGTGAAGGTCGGTCACGCGCACGCGGTCGTTCTTGTTGTAGTAGGCGAAGAGCAGCTGGTCCTGGGTCTTCGTCATGTGGTAGATGCTGCCCGGGTTGGCCGGGAACAGGATCTCCTGCTCGACGTCGGGCCCGTCCTCGATCGGCACGATCACCTTCAGGTAGCCCTCGGGGATCTTCATCCCGGCGGCTCCGTAGCCGTACACGCCCATCGTGCCCAGGTGGACGACGTGCGAGTCGATGCCCGACTCGACGATGGCGGCGAGCAGATTGTTGGTCGCATTCAGGTTGTTGTTCACCGTGTAGCGCTTGTGCCACGAGCTCTTCATCGAGTACGGCGCGGCCCGCTGCTCGGCGAAGTGCACGATCGCATCGGGCTCGAGATCGGTGAGCAGGCCGAGCAGGTCGTCGTAGTCCTCGGCGACGTTGAAGCGATGGAACGGGATGTGGCGCCCCGTCAGCTCGCGCCACGCCCGCAGGCGCGTCCCGAGCGGCGCGATGGGGGTGAGCGACGATGCCTCGAGCTCGACGTCGGCGTTGCGGCGCGCGAAGTTGTCGACGATGACGACGTCGTGGCCGCCGGCGGACAGGTGCAACGACGTCGGCCAGCCGCAGAAGCCGTCGCCACCGAGGACGAGGATCAGCATGGCGTTCCGGAAAATTCGCACGGTTACCCCTCACAATCGCTTGCGTCGCACCGCGAGACTACCGGAAAGAGTGTCCCACGCGAGCCGGACGCACGTCCGTTCGCCGGACGTACACCGGCGTCAGCCGGCGATGATCGGGTCGAACAGGCCGTTCCAGGCGTCGTACTCGGCCCGGGTGCGATAGGTGGGGTAGCTGCGCGCCCGAGCCGCCATCCCGGGCGTCGGGAACACGAGTGGGCTGCGGGCAACGCTCGGGTCGGAGACCGCAAGGATGTTCTTCGCGTCCGAGACGGGGGTGATGTACTCGACCCAGTCGGCCACCATCGCCGCCACGCGCGGCTGGTAGTAGTAGTTCATCCACTGCGCCGCGCTCAGCGGGTTGGCGGCGTTCATCGGGATCATCATGTTGTCGGTCCAGTGCATCACGCCCTCCTCCGGCACCACGAACTTCAGGTGCGGATAGCCCGAGGCGTTCGCCTGGAAGATGTCGCCCGACCACGCCTGGCTGATCCAGGTCGTGCCCCGCTCGAGCGCGTCGATGTAGCCCTGGTCGTAGTAGTGGCGCACGAGCGGGCGCTGCTTCTGCAGCACGCCTGCCGCGGCCCGCCAGTCGGCGCTGCTCGACGTGGCCGGGTCGATGCCCAGATAGAGCAGTCCGGCGGTGCCGAGGTCGGTGTTGTCGCTCATCATGCCGACCCGTCCGTGGAACGCGGTGTCCCACAGATCCTTGATGCTCGTGATCTCGCGGTCGATGAGCCGCGTGTTGTAGGCGATGCCGGTGAAGCCCGACTGCCACGGGATCGTGAAGCGGTTGCCCGGGTCGTAGTTCGGGTTCCTCGCGATCGGCGCGGCATAGCGGCTGAAGTTGGGTAGGAGCGAGTGGTCGAGGGGCACGAGCCACCCGTTCTCGATCAGCTGGCTCAGCTGCCACCCGTTCGTGAGCACCATCAGGTCGTAGCCGAGCGGCGTTCCGGCCTGCAGCCGCGGCTCGACCTTGGCGTAGAACGGCTCGTTGCCCTGGATGACCTCCTCGTAGGTGACCTCGATGCCGGTGTGGCGCGAGAACTGGTTCAGGCTCGGGCGGTCCTTGAGCCAGTTGGCGTAGTCGATGTAGAGGGGCCAGTTGGCGAAGACGAGCTGCCCGGTGCGCCGCTGGCCCTCCCACCAGCTCGAGCTGCCGACCGCGGCGGCACGCGTCATCGATCCGCACGCAGCCAGGAGCGGCGCGGCCGAAAGGACGCCTGCGGCTGCGCCCGCGCGCACCAGCAGACGCCGGCGCGAGAGCCGCGGCTCGATCAGACCTCGCATGTGCGCGTCGTCGCGCATCTCAGCGCAGCACCACGAAGGCGACGACGACGCCGATCCAGCCGACGGCGATCATGGCCGGGACGACCAGGGCGGAGTTGTTGCGGCCGATGATCGACTCGCGTGCGGTCGGGCGCGCGAGCACCCGCGCCGCGGCGATCCGCCGGACGGTCAGCACCGCCACGAGCCCGGCCAGGATCGCGGCGACCGAAACCACGATGGCGAGCTCGATCTTGCGCTTGAAGGCCGGGCTGAGCCCGTTGACGGTCACGAGCGGGGCCGGCGCCGGAGCCGCCGCGTTCACCGGCGGGATCGCGCTCACGTCGGGCACGGCGACCGCGCCCGTGCTGCCGATCGTGTGGGCGACGCCGGATGCATCCTTGGCGAAGACCGTGTAGCAGTAGGTGAGCCCCGCCTTCACCGACCGGTCGATCACGTGCAGGCCGGTCACCTCGCCGGCCGCGGTGCCGTCGGTGGCCGTGTGCGGGCAGACGGCCTCGTCGCGGCGCACGATCACCCCGCCCGAGTCGGCGGCGGGCAGCCGGTGCCAGCTCGACGAGCACCTCGCCGGCGGTGACGACGACGCCGATGTGGTCGGCGCGGGGATGGTAGGGGGGGCGAGACGGCTGCGCGGCGCCGGCCGCAGGCGCCGAAATCAGGAACGCAGACAGGGTGGCCAAAAGGCCTGCGAGGCGCAGATGTCGGTGCGTGCCACCCATTTCCCCTCCAGACCCTTCCAGGCTACAGCCGGGGGGAAGCTTGTCAACGGGCCTGCGTGGGCGCCTCGGCGGCGCCGCGATGCTCGAGCTCTCCGAGCAGATTCAGCACCGCCGTCGTGACGGCTGCGGCATCGACCTCGAGCCGGGGTGCGACCTCGCGCTCGACGGCGCGGGCGAGCATGTACCAGGTCTGTGTCCACTGCATCCGGCAGCGGCCGCACTGCAGCGTGACCGAGCGCAGCGACGAGCGGTAGATGCGCGGCTCGGGGCGGCCGCACACCGGGCACGTGCACAGCTTGCGCGCGAACCGGGCCGCCGTCGACACGGTGAACCGGCTCGCGTCGGTCATCTCCGCGCGCTGGAGCTCGCCCCGCCGGCCCGCATGGACGTCCATGCACGGAAACCTAGCCCGACGGCCACACGATCGCCACCATGGCGCCCGGCTGCGAGGCGCGACCGGCCGGCAGGCAGCGGTCGAGCACACGGACGCGCGCGTGAGAGCCGACGGAGGGACTCTTACACTGGCTCTACGACTCACTTTCCACCGTGTCTGGCGCCGCATTGGCGCCACCCGCGAGGATCCACGCTGAGCGTAGCGCCGCAGCGTCGGCGCCCATCTCGCGGACCCACCCGCCGTAGACCGTGAACGTCCGTGACACGTCGCTGTGCCCCATCTGCCGGGCGAGCGTCGCGATCGGCACACCGGCCTGCAAGCAGTGCAGCGCGTAGGTGTGCCGCAGGTTGTACGGCGTGCGCGATTCGAGGCCGGCCGTCTCGAGCGCCGGATCCACACCTCGCGGGTGAAGTACGGCCAGCTGATCGGCCGGCCGTCGATGTGGAACGCTACACCGGCTGAAGCGCGTTCGCAAAAGCCGTGGGGCCGTCTCCGCAAGACCGTGTGCGACTCACCAAACACGGTTAATGCGACACGAACAACCCTGACCTTTTCAGCGGATGCCCAGGCGCTGGGTGGTGCAAGGGTGCTCCACCGGCGCATGCGTAGACTGCCGGCCGTCGTCGCGAGGTGCGTGGGTTCTCCAGACTCGATGTGGGTGGATGGTGGCGGCGTCGCAGATCACGGCCACCCTTTGCTCGGCGGACATAGGCCGGTGAGCGCCTGCCCCAGATCCCGCTGCCTCGCGGCCCCAACCTGCGACCATAGTCTCGACGTGAGTATTGACGCCTTCTCGGTTATCGCGGCCTCGGCGGCTATCGTCGCCGCCGGCGCGGCGGTCGTTGGCGTCCGGCGCGCTGACGCGGGGCGACGCGAGCAGCGCGACTCCCACATAGAGTCGATGGCGTCTCACCGGGCCGCTGAGACGGCCGCGGCCGCACGGCACCTGGAGCTGATGCGCGAGCGCCAGCGACGTGCGGAAAGCGACGCAGCGCGGGAGCGCCGGGCGGCGCTGGAGAGAGTGATCATCTTGCTTCGGATGGTCGCGGATACCGGCAGGGAGGAGCACGCGGCTCCGCCGGGACCCGTGTCGCCCGAGCTCCCGTTCCGCATGACGAGGATCCCGGCGGCACTGATGCAACTGGCGGTCGGTCTCGACGTCTACAAAGCGACGGGTGCCCCAAGGCTCGAGAACGCCGAGAAGCTCGCGGAGTACACCTACACCAGCGGCTCGCTGCCTATGCCGGTCGTCAGCCTTGCGATGACCGCGATCTCCGAGGCGCAGTTCGTCGCCAAGAACACCCCGGACCTCTTCGTGGGCCCACAGGACGGCGTCGAGCCTGACTGATCCGCTGATAGCCTGGCGCGCTGTCTGCCAGGGAGCACAATCCCGCGCGAAACGCTCAAGCGAGGCGACAGCGCGAGGCTAGACCGCGACGCTCGCTCGGAGCCACCCGGCTTCACGAAGGCGGTTCCAAGCACGGCGGACATGATCCGCGCTGAACAGATCGTGCTTTCTCGGACTCCATGCCTGCACGAGTTCGATTGCGACGTTCACATCGGCGGCCGCCGCGACGTGCTCGTGGGCGACCCAGTAGGTCGTGGCGAGGAGCTCGAGGCCATACGGAGTCTCGAACTCGGCGATCAATCGTGCGACGTCGTCGAACCGACTCCGCGTCTGCTCCGCTCGCGCGAGGAACGCCTCAGCCGCTTGCTCCGCTCCCGGGAGGAGTCGGATCGCCCCAGCGCGGGACCGATCACCGTAGCCACTCGGTAGTGGCCCTCGAGCCGTTCCAGGACGTGGTTGACACCTTCGGCGTACGGCCCATACCTGCCGCGGATGAACTGCAGCTGCAAGGGTTCGCCAGCCTCCTGCAGGAAGTAGAGGAGCTTCTGGATCTCCAGTTTCCCTGCTCCGAATCCAGGCTCGACATATCGCGCGAGGAGACCGACGAGAGCCGCACGCCCCGGGGTCATGCGCGGACGAGAGTCGCCCACTCGCCGCCTCGATGGATGCGGGGCTCGCTGTGGGGGATAGACGAGAAGCCGCAGGCCGTCGATACCTTCCAGCGCGTCAGCGATCAACGGCTCCACGTCCCGCCAAGCGAGACCGCCGTTCCCACAACCAAGCGGCGGGACGGCGATCGACCGCAGCCGGTGCTCAAGGATCACGCGCCGGAGATCTTCGAGCCCGAGCTCGATGTCCGCAAGCTTGGACGGCGAACGCCAATGGCTCTTGGTCGGGAAGTTGATGATCATCCGAGGGTTGCCGGTCGTGAGCCATTCGCAGACGAACATACGACCGATCGCTACCTCGCCTCGTTCGCACGCGCGTCGGTAGGCCCGGAAGTTCTCCGGGAACGCCTTCCTGAACTGCAGGGCAACGCCTTTGCCCATCACGCCCCGAGTGTTCACGGTGTTGACGAGAGCCTCGGCGTCGGCGCGTAACAGGTCGCCGTGAACGTGCTCCATCATCACCTAGTAATACCACCCACGACGGACATCAACCTCCCGTACGATGCCTCTTGCGGCAAGTGCACGACGCACGGTTTCCTGCATAGTCTTTGTCATTGTTGCTAGACGCTCTATAACGGCGAACGGGACCGAGTCATGCACGAGGAACTCGGCGGCGCGGCGCCTGCATCGATCTGGATCCTTCTGAGTGTCATTCCACATTTGCGCCTCCATCAGAGGCCAGTCCACTCGGTCGATCTGCCCGAGATCCTCGAAGAAGGCCGTCACGCCCCTGGTCGACGCATTGCCATCCGTGAAGACGAAGCGCAGCCCTTCGTGGACGATGCGCTCCGTCGACGACGCGAGGTAGATGATCGGCCCCTGACCCTCATCGTAGCCCTCGATCGCGTTCTTGGAGATCACGTAGAGCATCGGCGAACGGCGGCAGAAGTAGAAAGGGACATAGTCGCCGACGCAACCGCGTGGACCACAGTCAACCGGGATGGCCAGCCGCCGCTCCTTAATGTGGCTGTGGCCGATCACGATCGGCGCGGCCGCCTGCTGGCGAACCTTCGCATCCGCCTGCATGCTGCCGGCGTCGAGGATCGCCTCGAGGTTGCGCAGATGGGTGATGTGGTAGATGGGCGGCATTCGTCGCGGTAGCGTGGCGCCGTATTGGCGCCATCCCACAAGAAATGCCTGCACGCAGCCTCCACAGTTGGCGCCGCTGTGAGAGTCGATTTCGACGTCTCTGTCAGGGCTCGGCAGCCTTGTCTTCCTCGCGGGAGAGCCGACGGAGGGACTCGAACCCTCGACCCCCGCTTTACGAGAGCGGTGCTCTGCCAGCTGAGCTACGTCGGCGCGGGGCACCAGTCTACCGCCCGGAGGCGCGCCGTCCGCGCGCGGTAGGCTCCCCGCGATGCGGACCCTGGTCACGGGAGCGACGGGCTATCTGGGCGCCGAGCTCGTGCGCGAGCTGCGTGAGCGTGACCGCGAGGTGCGGGCGCTCGTACGCTCGCCGGCCGCCGCGGCGCGCCTTGCCGGCACCGGCGCGGAGATCGCCGAGGGCGATGTGCTCGACGACGCGTCGCTCGACCGCGCGCTCGAGGGGGTCACGCGCGTGTTCCATATGGCCGGCGTCGTCGGCCACCGCGCCTCCGACGAGCCGCGCCTGCGGGCGGTGAACGTCGACGGCGCCCGCGCCGTGCTGGCCGCCTGCAGGCGGGCGGGGGTCGAGCGGGTCGTGTTCACCTCGTCGGTCGCGAGCGTCGGCCCGGCGGGGGGCCCCGGGCACCCGCGCGACGAGGGCGCCTGGCTGATCGACGGCGACGACGGCCGGGTGGACTTCCGCTACGGCCGGACCAAGGCGGCGGGCGAGCAGGCGGCTCTCGAGGCGGCGGCCGGCGGCCTCGACGTCGTCATCACCAATCCGGGGTTCGTGATCGGGCCCGGCGACGTCCACCGGGTGTCGTCGTGGCCGGTCGAGGAGTACATGCGCGGACGGCTGCGGTTCACCGTCGAGGGCGGCCTCTCATACGTCGACGTGCGCGATGTCGTCGCGGGCCACCTGCTGGCCGAGGAGCGCGGCCGCTCCGGCGAGCGCTACATCCTCACCGACGACGACGGCAACCTGAGCCACCGCGACTTCTTCGCCCTCGTGGGCCGCGTGACCGGCCGGCCGCGCAGGCAGATGCACCTCTCGTCCGGCATGCTGCGGCCGATCCTGCGCACAGCCACGGCCCTTCGGCTGCCGGTGCCGCTCGACGACCAGGAGCTCGCGTCGAGCTGCCACTGGTGGTTCTACACCGCCGCCAAGGCCCGGGCCGAGCTCGGGTTCTCGGTGCGGCCGATCGCCGAGACGATCCGCGACACCGCCGAGTGGCTGCGCGCCGACGGCTACCACAAGCACTGATCGGGAGGGATACACGATGGCGATCAAGCTGCACCGCTGCAGCGGCACGATGATCAAGGGGGCACACCCGTGCTGGAAGGCGCAGAAGGCGCTCGACGACGCCGGGGTCGACTACGAGCTCGTGACGCACTCGCCGGTTCGGTTCCGCCGGCCGGAGGTCGAGGCGATGACCGGCCAGCGCAAGGTGCCGTTCGTCGAGTTCGAGGACGGGACGATCCTGCAGGAGTCCGCCGAGATCGCCGCCCGCGCGCAGGCGGGGACGCTGCTGTCGCCCCCGGCCGCGGAGTGACTCAGGCGATCATCGGAACCTGAACCTCGATCACCGGCTCGATCCGCTCGAAGATGTCGTCGAGCGAGGGGCCGGTGATTGTGAGGCCATGGTTCTTGAGACCGACGACCGTGCGGCCGGGCTCGGGTGACTGGCGGATGATCTCGGCCACCGCGCCGGCCAGTTCGGCCGTCCCGCAGGGGTAGTTGAACTCGGTGGCCTGCACGCCCGGGATCCACGCGTGCACGTGTACGATCGCGCCCACCTCGGGATGCTCGCGATAGATCATCCAGTGCTCGATGGCGTCGACCGACGCACGCCGAGGCTCGATCGCCGGCGGCACCGAGAGGATCATCTGGCCGGCGGCGGCGTCGAAGTCCTTCACCATCAGCACGTCGCGGCCGATCTCGCGCAGGTTCGACTTGTCGACGCCCGAGGCGGACATCCAGTAGCGCTTCTCGTCCTTGCGCACCGACATGTTGCCGTACGAGAGGCCGCCGATGCCGTACACGAGCTTGATCCAGCGCAGGTCGTCGGGGCCGACGAGGTCCTCGAGCGGGAACGGGGCCGGCAGGAGCCCAAGCCGGTCGAGCCGCTGGCCGGCGCGGAAGAGCTCCTCGGTGAGCTCGTCGCCGCTCCAGAGCTCGGGCTCGAGGTCGGTGTCGAAGCGGTTGTCGATCACGAGGCGCGACGTCGCGAGCGGCTCGATCCGCTCGAAGAGCGCCCGCGCCCACACGTCGAGATCACCGGGATCGGGCACCGCGTAGACGCCCTGCTCGGGAGTCACGAAGTAGCAGGCGTCGCCGGGGACGACGAGCATCGCCAGGTTCGCGAGCGCGCGCACGAGCATCGGGTACTCGTGCCGCAGCACGTCGGGCGGCGGCTCGGGCACGGTGTGCACCGCGATCACATAGGTCGACCGCTGGCGGCGACGGAACGGCTTGGGGTCTGCGGGGTTCACGAAGTTGAACACGCAGGCCGCGCTCGGGTCGGGGCCGTCGGCGAACTCGTAGCCGCGTCGCAGCCACTCGGTCCGCAGCGCATCCTTGAACCCGCCGAGCGCCGGATCGTCTCCGGCCCCCCAGAAGGCGACGTCGCTCATCCCGCCACCTCAACCATCTGATCCAACGTGATCTCCACCATCGTCCTTCCGTCCAATTCGACGACGCAGGCATCCTTCAGCACCTCATAGCTGCGGACGATTCCCCTCCCATTGGGTGTCGCCACCGCCCGGCCCACGGCCGGCGCCCGATCGCGGAACGAGCGGTACAGCGGATGCTCAAATGCGAGACAACAGCGTAGCCGCCCGCACAATCCCGTGATGCGGCCCGGATTCATCGGCAAATCCTGTTCCTTGGCCATCTTGAGCGTGATCGGCTGGTCGTGGCAGGGGTACCTGGCGCTGCAGAGACGGCCCGTACCGCACAGCCCCACCTCACCGCAGAGCCGGCCCTGCTCGCGCGGCCCGACCTGGCGCAGCTCGACCCGCCGCTTCAGGCGCGCCCCGAGGTCGGCCTGAAGCGCGCGCGTGTCGGGCCGCTCCTCGCACGAGAACGAGAACACGATCCGGGTCTGGTCGAACACGAGCTCGGCCGAGATCGGCTTCAGCTCGAGGTCGTGCCGGATGGACAGCTCGCGGAAGAGCAGCATGCCGCGCTTCGCGTCGAGCTTGTTGCGCTGCACCTGCTCGTCGTCGGCCGGGCCGGCGCGCCGGACGACGCGCTTGAGCGGGCCGGTCAGCTCCTCTTCGGGGAGCTGATACGGCGTCTGCACGACGCGGCCGTACTCCCGCCCGCGCGACGTCTGGCAGATCACGCGCTCGTCCCAGCGCAGCTCCAGACCGCCCGGATCGAAGGAGTAGACCTTCCCGCCCGGCTGAAAGACGACGCCCACGACGGTTGCCATCAGCCCGCCACCCTCTGGAGCGAGGGCTCGCGCGCCTGGACGAGCCGGTGGAACAGCGCCTCCATGGCGAGGCCCGGATGCACGTTCAGCTCGAGCGAGCGGCGCACGTCGGCGACGACGTCAAGCGCTCTCTGGGCGTGGCCCACACCCCCGCTCGATGTGGCGTCGGACAGCCCTCCGGCCATGTCCAAGTTTACCATCGCCTCGTCGGCGCCAAGCGCCGCGGCGAGCATGTCGTGGTACCAGAGGCCGATCGTGTCGACGGCCAGCCGCAGCTCGTCCCACTCCGCCCGGCGGGCCTCGCGCTTGGCCCGCTCGTCGTAGCGCTTGCGCAGGGCGCGCGCGTCCTTCGGATCGTCCACCGACTCGAGCCGCGTCTCACGCTCGCGATCCACCGCACCGGCCTCGGCCTTGGCGCGCTCCCCCGACGCCGCCAGGACGCCGGCGCACGCGGCCGACGGGTCGAAGCCCGCGTCGGTGCACGCGGCCCGGGCGAACTCGAGGTACGCACGCCGCCGCTTTGCCGCGGCCGGATCGTTCGCAAGCTCGAACGCACGGTCGAGGCTGCCCATCGCCGCCCGCGCCGCCACGGCGTCGCCGGTCGCGGCCGCGAGCGCGGCGGCCGGAAAGCGGCGGAACTCGACCGCCTGCACTCGCGAGCGGATCGTGGGGAGCATCCGCTCGGCATGATCGGACACGAGCACGAACACGCCATATTCGGGCGGCTCCTCGAGCGACTTCAGAAGCGCGTTTGCCGACTCGTCACGCAGAAGGTGCGCGTCGAGGATCAGATAGACGCGCCGGGCCGACTCGAACGGGCGCAGGTGAAGGTCGCGGCGCAGCCGCCGGGCGCCCTCGATCAGGATGCCCTGGCCCTCGGGCTCGAGCACGAAGAGGTCGGGATGGGTGCGCGACTCGATACGGTGCGCATCGGAGTGCAGGAGCGCGGCGGCGAACCGGTCGGCGTAGCGGCGCTTGCCGGATCCCGACGGTCCCGAGAGCAGATAGGCGTGGGCGGGGTCGGCGATCGCCGCCTCAAGCAGGGCGAGCGCGCGTGGCTGCTCCGGCAGGCCGGCGAAGGCGCTCACAGGCCGACCGCCTCGCGGACGCGCACGGCCACCTGGTCGGGCGTGCCGGATGCGTCGACGACGGTGATGCGCTCGGGGAACCGGTCGGCCGTGGCGGCGAAGCCCGCGGCGACGGCGCGGTGGAATCCGGCCCCCTCGCCCTCGATCCGGTCGGGCTCGCCGCGCCTGCCCGCGGCCTCGTCGGGCCCGAGCACGAGCAGCACCGTGCGATCGGGCAGAAGGCCGGCGGTGGCGGTGCGGTTCACGTCGAGCACCGCATCGACGCCGAGCCCGCGGGCGCAGCCCTGGTAGGCCAGCGACGAGTCGATGAAGCGGTCGGCGATCACGGTCGCGCCGCGGTCGAGCGCCGGCCGGATCACCTCGTCGACGAGCTGGGCGCGGGCTGCGGCGTAGAGCAGCGCCTCGGCCCAGGGCGCGATCCGCACCTCGGGGTCGAGCAGGAGCGCGCGGATCCGCTCACCCGGCTCGGTCCCTCCCGGCTCGCGCACGCGCACGACCTCGCGCCCGGCCGCCGACGCGGCCTCGGCAAGGAGGGCGGCCTGGGTGGTCTTGCCGCACCCGTCGAGCCCTTCGAAGGAGATGAACACCTCCGCAATGCTACCGGCGTGCATACCGGGTGCCCGGCACCGGTTATGCAGGGGCGAGCTCGGCCACGAGCCGCTCGAGCGCGTCCATCCACGACTCGTAGTAGGGCTGGTCGGGGCGCTCGGCGATCGCCGCCTTGAGCCGGTCGCGGAACTCGTCCCACGGCACGTCCAGCCGCTCGGCGGCAACCACCGCCATGGCGAACGCGCGCGCCTGCCACGGCTCGGTGAACGGCTGATCGCCGGGCCGCTCGGCGGTCATGCGGCCGCACCCACCCGCGGCACCGCGACGCCGATCATGCAGTCGCGGGTGACGATCTGCGCCAGCTCGTCCTCGCTCAGATCCTCGGTGCCCTCGGGCTGCATCGGCAGGACGATGTAGCGCAGCTCGGCGCTCGAGTCCCACACCCGCACCTCGACGTCGGCGGGAACATCGAGGCCGAACTCCGCGAGCACGGCACGCGGCTCGCGCACCACCCGGGCCCGGTAGGGCGGGCTCTTGTACCAGACGGGAGGGATGCCCAGCACCGGCCAGGGATAGCAGGAGCAGAGCGTGCACACGATCACGTTGTGCACCTCGGGCGTGTTCTCGACGGCGCGCAGGTGGTCGCCCTCGCTGCCGCCGAAACCGAGCTCGGCCGCCGCGCCGGCGGCGTCGTCGAGCAGCCGCCTGCGGTAGCCCGGGTCGACCCAGGCCCGCGCGACCATGCGGGCGCCGTTCTGCGGCCCGATCTCGCGCTCGAACGCGTCGACGACGGCGTCGACCGCGTCGGTCGAGACCAGCCCCTTCTCGATCAGCACCGTCTCGAGCGCCGCGGCGCGCAGCTCCTGCGGCGACTTGATCCGGGCGTGTCCGTGATGCTCGCTCATGCAGCCTCCAGGTGGCGTTCCCACAGATCGACGAGGACGGTGTGGCCGGGGCCGGCGATCTGCCACAGATCCGAGGCGGCGAACGCGACCGTGTACCAGGCCTGCGGCTCGATGCGGCCCTCCTCGGACTCGAACACGTCCAGGAGCGGCATGGGCGCGTGCACCCGCTCGACGACGCCGCTCGCCCCGCGCAGGTAGCCGGGACACCGGGTGTGCCCGCTCGGCAGCAGCCGCACGACGGTCACGCGGTCACCGCAGGCGTGCGCCGGGGACGGCGCCGTATAGGTCGACTTCGGCCTCGGCCGCAGCATCGCCCGGGCCGCCACGGCCGCCTCGGGATCGAGCCGCGTCGGCACCGGCTCGCCGGCCGCGACCCGCGCCGCCGCCGCGTCGAGCTCGGCGCGGGTGAAGCGGCCGTGCTCGAGGCAGCGGGTCTCGATCGACGTCAGCCAGTGCTCGTAGTAGGACGTGGTCAGGTACTCGGCCGGGTCCATCCGCTCGATCGCATACCGGAACCCGGGATCGAGCGTGGCCGTCTCGGACATCCCGTGCACCCGTCCCTCCCACGGCTCGTGGAAGGGCGGTTCGTCCGGCTCCGCCAGGACCCTGCCGAAGCCCTGCCGGCCGCCGAGGTCGTGGATGCCGTCCACTGGGCGCAGGCTACCGGATCCGGCCGGGCCCGGGACTAGCGTGCGCGTCGATGGCCGTCTGTGTCTGGACCGATCTTGTCGAACCCGACCGCGAGACGCTCGAGCGCGCAGTCGGCCTCGAGCTGCACGACCGCGCGCTCTCGCTGCTCCTGTCGGAGGCCCGCCACGACGACGAGCCCCGACCGACCATCGAGGCCCACATCCACTACGTGTTCGGGGTCCTGCTGCGGCCCGTCGTCGATCGCGAGACGCATGAGCTCTGGTACCAGGAGATCGACCTCGTCCTCACACACGGCACCGTCGTCACCGTGCGCAAGGCGCCCGAGGGCCGCCCCCAGTTCGACGACTCCGAGGTCCGCACCGTCGCGATGCGGGACAACGAGTCGTCGGGCATGATCGCCTACCGGCTGATCGACGAGGTGGCCGAGGCGTTCCTCGACCTGGTCGACACGCTCGACGGCCACATCGACGACCTCGAGGACCACGTCGAGGAGTGGCCGTCCGACCGCGTCCGCGCCCGCCTCTCCGACCTGCGCCACAAGCTCCTTCACGTGCGCCAGACGCTCTCGCCCACCCGCGATGCCGTCCGCCGCGTCGTCGACAACCGCATCGACACCGAGGGCGAGGAGCTCTTCTCGCGCGACCTCGAGCTGCGCTTCGGCGACTCCTACGACAAGCTGCTGCGGGCGAGCGAGGGCCTCGACCTCGCCCGCGATCTCGTCTCGAGCGTGCGCGACTACCACCAGGCCAAGGTGGCGAACGACCAGAACGAGGTGATGAAGCGCCTGACCGTGGTCGCCTCCGTGCTGCTCGTGCCGACGTTCATCGTCGGCCTCTACGGCCAGAACCTGCACGGAAGCCCGGAGCTCGGATGGGGCTTCGGCTACTGGTGGTCGTGGGGCCTGATCGTCGTCACGACGATCGGCCAAGTGATCTACTACCGGCGCAAGGGCTGGATCTGAGGCATGCGATTGGGGGCTGCTACCCTCCCGCCGCTATGGGCAAGACACTGATCATCGCCGAGAAGCCGTCGGTCGGCCAGGACTACGCACGCGCGCTTGGCGGAGGCTTCCAGAAGCACGAGGGCTACCTCGAATCCGACGAGCGGATCGTCTCGTGGGCCATCGGCCATCTGGTCGAGCTGGCCGAGCCGGAGGACTACGACGAGGCCCTCAAGCGGTGGTCGATCAAGACGCTGCCGGTGCTGCCGGAGCACTTCAAGCTGCGGCCCGACGCGCGCGGCAAGAAGCAGCTCGATGTGGTCAAGCGGCTCATGAAGCGGGCCGACGTGGACACGATCGTGAACGGCTGCGACGCCGGCCGCGAGGGCGAGCTGATCTTCGCCTACATCATGGACGTCGCCAAGCCCGGCAAGCCCGTGCAGCGGCTGTGGGTCTCGTCGATGACGCGCGCGGCGATCGGCGACGGCTTCGAGCACCTGCGCGCCGGCGAGGAGATGCAGAACCTGCAGGATGCCGCCCGCTCACGCTCGGAGGCCGACTGGCTCGTGGGCATGAACGCGACCCGGGCGGCCACCGTCCGCGGCCGTGCGCTCGGCGGCGTCGTCTCGCTCGGCCGGGTGCAGACGCCGACGCTCGCCCTGATCGTCCGCCGCGACGTCGAGATCGACGCCTTCGAGCCCGAGACCTACTTCCAGGTCGACGCCCGCTTCGGCCTCGACGGCCCGCGGACATACACCGGCCGCTGGTTCGAGGGCAAGGAGGACCGCACCGGCGAGCGCGAGAAGGCCGAGGCCGTGGCGACGGCAGCCGCCGGCGCGCCCGCGACCGTCGAGTCGGTCAAGCGCACCGAGCGCAAGACGCGACCGCCGCTCCTGTATGACCTGACGAGCCTCCAGCGCGACGCGAACAGCCGCTACGGCATGTCGGCGGCACGGACGCTCCAGGCCGCCCAGCGGCTCTACGAGGGCTCCTCCGCCGGCGCCGTCATCACCTATCCGCGCACGCGCTCCCAGTTCCTGCCGGCCGACCAGATCGGCAACCTCAAGGGCATCGCCCGCGGCCTCACCGGGATCCCCAAGGTGCGCGCCGCGGCCCAGTACGTCGCCGGCCTGGACGTGCTGCCGCTCGCGCGGGTCATCGACGACGCGAAGGTCGACGACCACCACGCGATCATCCCCACCGGCGAGCTGCCGACGAAGGATCTGACCGGCGACGACGCGCACGTCTTCGAGCTCGTGGTGCGCCGCTTCCTGGCCGTCTTCCATCCCGAGGCGAAGTTCGAGGACACCGAGATCATCACCGCCTGCGCCGAGCACCGCTTCCGCACCCGCGGCCGGCGGCTGGTCGAGGCCGGCTGGCGCGGCGCCGCCTTCGGCGAGGAAGCGGCCGCCGAGGAGCCGCAGGGCGACGAGGACGAGCCGCGGCAGGTTCTGCCGAAGGTGGACGACGGCGAGCGCGGCACCTGCGAGGCGGCCGACGTGCTCGAGAAGCAGACCAAGCCCCCGGCGCGCTACTCGGAGGCATCGCTCCTGCGCGACATGGAGACCGCGGGCAAGCAGATCGAGGACGAGGAGCTGCGCCACGCGATGAAGGACGCGGGCCTCGGCACCCCGGCGACGCGCGCGGAGACGATCGAGAAGCTCATCCGCGTCGGCTACATCGAGCGGCTCGGCCGCTCGCTGCGGGCGACCGCCAAGGGCCGCCAGGCGATCGGGATCCTGCACGAGCACGCCCTCACCTCGGCCGAGCTCACCGGCAACTGGGAGAAGCGGCTGACGGCGATCGAGCGCGGGCAGGAGCACCGCGACGCCTTCATGGCCGACATCCGCAAGTTCACGACCGAGGTCGTCGACTACTTCCGCAACCTCACCGCCGACGACGTGCGCGCGCAGCGGGCCGAGATCGGGCCGTGCCCGAACGGCGACGGCGTCATCCGCGAGAACCGCGCCGCATACGGCTGCTCCTCGTGGAAGAGCAAGGAGGAGCCCGGCTGCGGGTTCGTCATCTGGAAGCAGCAGAAGGGCCGCTCGATCAGCCCCGCCGAGGCGCGCGACCTGCTCGAGCACGGCCAGACCGAGCTGCTCGATGGGTTCAAGACGCGCCCGAGCCGCGCCCGCCTGGTGCTCGCCGAGGGCAACCAGGTGCAGCTGGTCGCCGACGACGGCACCCGCCTCGATGCCCCCGCCGGGCCGCGCGAGACGATCGCGAAGTGCCCCAAGTGCGACGGCGAGATCCGCGAGAACAGCCGCGCCTACGGCTGCTCGTCGTGGAAGAGCCGCAAGGAGCCGGGCTGCGGCTTCGTGATCTGGAAGTCGACCAAGGGCCGCCTCATCTCGGTCGACGAGGCCCGCCAGGTGATCGAGCAGGGCGCGTCGGACTGGATGGATTTCAAGGATCGCAAGGGACCGTTCCGCGGGCGGCTCGTGCTGACGCCGGAGAACACGGTCGAGGTCCAGCGCGAGGACGAGCCGGCCGCGACGCAGGCCGCCTGAGGTGGCGATCCGCGCAATCGTCACGGGTGGCGCCGGCTTCATCGGCTCCCACATCACCGACGGCCTGCTCGCACGGGGCGACAGCGTGACGGTGGTCGACGATCTCTCGACGGGCAAGCGCGAGCGCGTGCCGGGCGGCGCCGACTTCCGGGAGCTCGACATCCGCGACGGGGCGCGGCTGCGGGCGCTCGCGGCCGAGGTTCGCCCCGACGCGGTCTTCCACCTGGCGGCACAGGCCGACGTGCGGGTGTCGGTCGACGACCCCGGCCGGGACGCCGACGTGAACGTGCGCGGCACCGCCGAGGTGCTCGAGGCGGCCCGGGCGGTCGCCGCGCGGGTGGTGTTCTCGTCCACGGGCGGCGCCATCTACGGCGAGGTGGAGACGATCCCCTCACCCGAGTCGACACCCTGCGCGGCGATGGCGCCCTACGGCGTCTCCAAGCTGTGCGGCGAGCACTACGTCGAGCTCTACAACCGCCTCTACGGGACGCGCCACGTGATCCTGCGCTACGGCAACGTGTACGGGCCGCGGCAGGACCCCCACGGCGAGGCGGGCGTCGTTGCGATCTTCTTCGGCAAGCTCGTCTCGGGCGGGACGCCGCTCGTGTTCGGCGACGGTTCCCAGACGCGCGACTACGTGTACGTCGGCGACGTCGTCGCGGCCAACCTGGCCGCGCACGGCTACCGCGGCGCCTGCGAGACCTTCAACATCGGGACGGGCACCGAGACGAGCGTCGTCGATCTGCTCGCCGAGTGCCAGCGCGCCGCTGGGACGGACGTCGCCGCCGAGCACAGGCCGCCCCGCCTCGGCGAGCTTGCGAGGAGCGCGCTCGACGCGTCGCTCGCCGCCCGCGAGCTTCAGTGGCAGCCGCGCACGTCGCTTGCCGACGGGCTCGCCGAGACGCTGCGCTCGATCTCCGGGTAGCCCCGATCCCGCTTCCCGAGCGGGATCGCTCGTCCGTCCGACCGGCCGACGAGAATACATCGCCCCGGACGGTCGTTCCCACTAGATATAGGGGTTCGGCAGGAACCCACCCACGAGATGTAGAAAGTGAGCCGGAGGGCACACCCGCATGAACTGTCCCTACTGCGAGCACGGAGAGACCAAGGTCATCGACACGCGCGTGGCCGGCAAGGGCGCAATGCGCCGCCGGCGCGAGTGCCTTCTGTGCGGCCAGCGCATGACGACCTTCGAGCGGGTCGAGCAGGCGGCGCTGCACGTGATCAAGCGCGACGGCACGCGGCAGCCGTTCGACCGCTCGAAGCTGATGGCCGGGCTGACGCGCGCGTGCGTCAAGCGGCCCGTGCCGATGGCGCAGATCGAGCAGGCGGCCGTGCGGATCGAGGCCGATCTGCGAAACGGAGTCGGCGACGAAGTCGAGGCCCGGCGGATCGGCGAGCAGGCGCTGCGCGTCCTGCGCGACCTCGACCGGGTGGCCTACGTCCGGTTCGCGTCGGTGTACCGCGATTTCCAGGACGTGGACGAGTTCGAGCGCGAGCTGGCGCTGCTCGAGGGTCGCAAGAAGCCCGTCAAGCGGGCGGCAAAGCGAACGAGTGTTCGGTAGAATACGATCGATGAGGAGGCGAAGGGCATGGCGATGAGCGAGCTGAAGCGGACCGAGAACTCGGTGCTCGAGGGCAGGGAGGATGTTCGCATCGGCGTGCCCCGGTACTTCACCGAGCCGGGCATCGATCCGTTCGACGCGGTCGAGTGGGAGACGCGCACCGCGCTGATCCCGGGCAAGGACGGCCCGTCGTTCGAGCAGCGCGACGTCGAGTTCCCCTCGTTCTGGAGCCAGACCGCGACGAACATCGTCGCCCAGAAGTACTTCCGCGGCAAGCTCAACACGCCCGAGCGCGAGCACTCCGTGCGCCAGATGATCGGCCGCGTGGCCGACACGGTCACCGCCTGGGGGCTGAAGGACGGCTACTTCGCCGACACCACCGAGTCCGAGACGTTCCGGGCCGAGCTCACCCACCTCCTGCTGCACCAGATGGTCGCCTTCAACTCGCCCGTCTGGTTCAACGTCGGCTTCGAGGAGCACCCCCAGTGCAGCGCGTGCTTCATCCTCTCGGTCGAGGACAACATGGAGTCGATCCTCGACTGGATTCGCAAGGAGGGCCTGGTCTTCCGCGGCGGCTCCGGCTCGGGCATCAACCTGAGCAAGCTGCGCTCGTCGCAGGAGCAGCTGGCCAAGGGCGGCTACGCCTCCGGGCCGGTGTCGTTCATGCGCGGCGCAGACGCGTCGGCCGGCACGATCAAGTCCGGCGGCAAGACGCGCCGGGCCGCCAAGATGGTCGTCCTGAACGTCGACCACCCCGACATCGAAGAGTTCATCTGGTGCAAGCAGCACGAGGAGGAGAAGGCCCGCGTGCTGCAGGCGGCCGGATACGACATGAGCCTCGACTCTCCCGACTGGGCGTCCATCCAGTACCAGAACGCGAACAACTCGGTGCGGGTGACCGACGAGTTCATGCGCGCGGTCGTCGACGACGCCGACTGGGATCTGACCGCCCGCACCGACGGCTCCGTCGTCAAGACCGTGCGCGCCCGCGACCTGATGCACCAGATCGCCGAGGCCGCGTGGAAGTGCGCCGATCCCGGCATGCACTACGACACGACCATGAACGACTGGCACACGTGCCCGGCCACGGGCCGCATCAACGCCTCGAACCCGTGCTCCGAGTACCTGCACGTCGACAACTCGGCGTGCAATCTCGCCAGCCTGAACCTGATGAAGTTCCGCGACACCGAGACGGGCGAGTTCCAGGTCGAGCGGTTCGAACGGGCCGTTGACGTCATCTTCATGGCGCAGGAGATCCTGGTCGCAAACTCGAGCTACCCCACCGAGGAGATCACCGAGAACGCGCGCGCGATGCGCCAGCTCGGGCTCGGCTACGCCAACCTGGGCGCCCTGCTGATGGCCCGTGGCCTGGCCTATGACTCGCACGAGGGGCGCGCCTACGCGGCCGTCATCTCGGCGATCATGACCGGCCGCGCCTATCGCAAGTCGGCCGACATGGCCGGCCGCGTCGGCCCCTTCGACGAGTACGGCCGAAACGCCGATGCCATGCTGCGCGTGATCCGAAAGCACCGCGCGTCGGTCGGCAACATCGACTCGACGGCCGTGCCGGGCGAGATGCTCGCGGCCGCACGCGGTGCATGGGACGACGCGCTCTCGCGCGGCGAGGAGCACGGCTACCGCAACGCCCAAGCCGTCGTGATCGCCCCCACCGGCACGATCAGCTTCATGATGGACTGCGACACCACCGGGATCGAGCCGGACTTCTCGCTCGTGAAGTCCAAGCGGCTCGTCGGCGGTGGCGACATTACCATCGTCAACCAGACCGTCCCGACGGCGCTCGCCAAGCTGGGCTACGTCCCGCACGAGATCGACCAGATCGTCGCGCACGTGAACGAGCACAACACGCTGCTCGGAGCGCCCGGGTTCCGGGCCGAGCACCTGTCGGTGTTCGACGTGGCGGTCGGCGAGCGCGCCATCCACCACATGGGCCACGTGAACATGATGGCCGCGGTGCAGCCGTTCATCTCGGGCGCGATCTCAAAGACGGTGAACCTGCCGACCGAGGTCACGGTCGACGACGTCGCCCAGCTCTACCTGGACGCATGGAAGCTCGGGGTGAAGGCGATCGCGATCTACCGCGACGGCTGCAAGCTGGCCCAGCCGCTGCAGACGAAGAACTCACAGCCCGAGCTGCTGAGCGCGAAGCCGACCCGCCGGGTCATGCCGATCGAGCGCCAGGAGATCGGGCGCAAGTTCCAGGTCGGCGAGTACGAGGGCTACATCCACGTCGGCCTCTTCCCCGAGGGCGACCCGGGCGACATCTTCGTGGACATCGCCAAGGAGGGCACCACGCTGGCGGGGCTCATGAACGCGTTCATGATCGCCGTGTCCGTCGGCATGCAGTACGGCGTGCCGCTCGAGGTGTTCGTGAGCAAGTTCGCCCACATGCGCTTCGAGCCGTCGGGGATGACGAACGACCCCGACATCCGCATCGCCAAGTCGATCCCCGACTACATCTTCCGGTGGATGGGCAAGCGCTTCCTCGAGGCAGACACCCAGGCCGAGCTCGGCATCATGAGCGCCGCCGTGCGCGAGAAGCTCGCAAACGGCAACGGCCACACCCAGGCCGTGCCGAGCGACGAGCCGGCCCCGCAGGCGATCGCCGCGCCGGGCCCCGGCCAGCGGGCGCTCTTCAACGCCTGGGAGGATGCGGTCGAGTGCGCCAAGTGCGGCGGCCGCAAGGTGCGCACAGGCGCCTGCTACACCTGCCGCGACTGCGGCGACAACTCGGGCTGCGGCTGAGATTGCTGATGTGTGAAGCCGCCGCGACCTGAGACGGCTGATCGCCGATTTGCAGTAAATCGAGAAACGGGGCGCTATATGGAGCGCCCCGTTTCCTTTCGGGGACACTTCACAGGTGGCGTAGCGGCACACAATCGTTGAGGGCGCCGCCAATGTTCGTCGCGTAAGACGGCGCCCGGACGGCTCACTAGCCGCAAAAGGGTGCGGATGCCGTGACGCCACGCCTACGCGCCCCGCGGCTCGCAGGCCGGGACCTCCCCCAATAGGGCGATGCTGCCTCTTGGGAACGGCGTTAGGTTTTTGTCGTCCCGCCGGCAGGAAGGATCTGGAGATGGCCTGGTTCAAGTCCAACTGGAAGGCGGTCGGCGTCTCGGCGCTGCTCTTCTTCCTCGGAGCAGCGATCGGCACGAGCGGCTCCTCGTCGAAGTCCGCCACGACCACGATCATCAGCGACCACACCGTAACGACGCAGGGCGCCTCGCCGATCGCCGCCACGGTGACCGAGACGCAGACGGTCACCAACACCGTCGTCAAGGTGAAGGCGAGGCCCAAGCCGAAGCGGAGGCCGGCGGTCAAGAGGATCAGCTTCTCCGGCAATGGGGGCGAAACGCTGCCCGCCTTCGCAGTCAGCCACGACTCCACGCTTCGGTGGACATGCGACGGCGACATCTTTCAGATCTTCGACCTGAACACGAGCGATCTCGACGGCATCGAGGTGAACAGCCAGGCTCACAGCGGATCTTCGGCCGTCAGCGCCGGCCATTACTCGAAGATCGAGGTGAACGCGATCGGCAACTGGACGATCGCGATCAGTTAGCAACCTCACCCCGGCGAGTCGCCCGCGACCAGCGCTTCCGAGCGCGACAGCCGCCGAGCTCACCTCGGCAGAGCGGCGTGACGTGAATTGCGACAAGCGGCGGCCTGCTCAATCGGGCAGGCCGCGCTTGTCGGTCGGCCGCAGCCAGAGGCTTGCGTGGGTCGGTTGCATGGTGAGCTTTACGGCGTCGATGACGCCGGCTGCGAGCGCGTCGAGCTCGATCTGGTTCCGCAGCATGCCGGCGAATCGCTCGAGCGTCTCGCCGGCGTCGTACTTGCCTCGGTAGAAGCGGTGATCCACGCCGCGTTGGATGCGCAATCGCAGCGGCTGGAAACCGGCCGCCACCGCCAGCGTCGAGACGGTCACCGCGAGCGCGCTCGACTGCCCCGTGACCGCTTGGAGGGCGGTGTCGATCAGGTAGATGCCGCCCAGGTACGCAAGCGCTAGCAGCCCGATCAGTGTCGTGTAGACGAGCGTCCGCCGGATGATCACATCGATCTCGTACAGGCGGTAGCGGAGGATCGCGACGCCGGTCGTGACCACGAGGCCGGTGATCGCGAGCGCCCAGAACGAGTCCAGGACGTCGGTCGACCACGGTGCGCCGGCGCTTCCGAGCACCGGTATGAGCACCGCCGCGACGACGATCAGGGCGCCGCCTGCCCCGAACCATTTCACCTGCTGGCGCAGCTCGCCTGTCGCCCGCCGATACCGCCTCGCCAACGAGACGGCGGCGGCCGCCATGATGAGCGCGAACACGGGCACGACACCGGTGCCGTGTGTGGCCACCGTCCCGGCAGTCCCGCTCAGCCCGGCCGGGTTTTGCACAGACAGGTTCGAGTCCAGGACGAGCAGCCCGGGCGCAAACAGCGCGTTCAGCAGCAGGACGGCCGAGATCACAGCCCAGAGCGCTCCCACCGGGCGCCAGCGCGGCGACGGCAGCCGCCCGCCCGGGAAGAGCAGGATCACCGTCGGCAGCACGATCACGGGAAAGGTCTCGCCCAGATATCCCATGACGACCGCAGCCGGTGCGGGACCCGCATGGGGAGCGGCGCTCGCGTAGGCGTCGCAGGCGAGTCCGGCGGCGAGCACGACGCCGACGACCAGGAACAGCCAGCCGATCGGGTTGCGCGGCACCTTCAGACAGAGCACCACACCCACGCTCGCGCAGCCGAGCGCAGGTACACCCCACACCACGATCCACCCGACAGCGTTCCCGTGCGCGAGCGCGATTCCGATCGCGACGACGACCGCCGCGGCGCAGCCCGCCCACGCGCCGAGCGCCGACCACCGGGTGAGGCTCGCGGCCATGCAATCATTCTGGCAGTCCGGCGTCCGGAAAACGCAACGGACAACGGGGGAGGGACGATGTCGGTTCGACCAGGCGGGTTGCTGATCGCAGATTCACTCGGGGAGCTCGCGGCGGCTCCGCGGCGAGCGCTGCCCCGCGTGTCGGCGGCCGTCCTGCGCCAGGTGCCGCTCTTCGCGGCGCTCTCCGAGCGCCACCTGCGCAAGGTGGCGAAGCTCGTGACGCTGGCCGAGATCCGCGCGGGCGTGCCGGTCGTGCGCGAGGGCGCCGCCGGGCACAGCTTCTATGTCATTCTCGACGGACGGGCACAGGTCACGCGCGGCGGCGCGCCGGCGGCCACGCTCGAGGCCGGCGACTACTTCGGCGAGATGGCGCTGCTCGACCGCGGGCCGCGGTCGGCGACCGTCACGGCCGAGACGGCGCTGGTCGCCCTGCGCATCTCGGCGGGGCCGTTCGACAAGCTGCTACGCAGCGAGCCGACGATCGCGCTCGCCCTGCTGCAGACGCTCTCGGCGCGTGTGCGCGAGCTCGAGCGGTCGCTCTGACCGCGTACGGGGTACCGTACGCACATGGCTGACTATCCGACCGGCACGGTGACGCTGCTGTTCTCGGACATGGAGGGGTCCACCTCGCTCGTGAAGCGCCTCGGCACGGACTGGGCGGAGGTCCTTGCGCGGCATCGCACCCTCCTCCGCGTCGCCATCGAGGCGGAGGACGGCGTCGTCGTCGACTGCCAGGGCGACGCGATGTTCGCCGCGTTTCGCTCGGCTCGGGGGGCCGTGCGGGCGGCCCGGCGGACGCAGGAGCACATGGCGCGCGAGGAGTGGCCCGACGAGGTCGAGGTGCGGCTCCGGATCGGGCTTCACACCGGCGAGCCCGACCGCACCGACGACGGCTACACCGGCATCGACGTCGTGCACGCGGCCCGGCTGTGCGCGGCGGGCCACGGCGGCCAGGTGCTCCTGACCGAGGCCACGCACCGGATCGCGGCGACCGAGACGATCGACCTCGGGCCGACGGCCCTCCCCGACATCGACCGCCACGAGCACGTGTACCAGCTCGCAGGCGAGGGCCTGGCCGAGAGCTTCCCGCCGCTGCGGACGAACGTGCCGTTGCCGATAACGCCGGCCGCAGACGACTTCGACGCGCGCATCGAGCGCGCCGAGGCAACCTTTGAGCAGCGGATCAACGAGCAGGTCGCGCGCACCATCGAGCGGGCGTTCGAGCTGCCCTTCAAGAAGGGGCGCGGCAACCAGTAGCGCCGGGTCGGTGCGGCGGTGTGGGGAGGGCGCCGCGGCACCCTCCCCACATCTCGATCACGCGGCGACGGGCTCGGTGGCCTCGTCCGCCACCGGCTCGGGCACGACGCCGCCCGGCACCATCGTCAGCGTCGCGAGCAGCCCCAGACCGGCCAGCGTGGCACCGACGAGGAAGGCGACCGAGAACCCGTCCACATCGGCGCGCAGCAGCAGGTTGGCGGCCGGCGCATGGCCGTGCACGTAGTCGGTCACCCGTGTGAACGCGACCGTCGAGAGGATGGCGGTACCGAGTGCACCTCCCACCTGCTGCGAGGTGTTGATGATCCCCGACGCGACGCCCGCCTCGGCCACGTCGACGCCGACGAGCGCCGCGATCGTGACCGGGACGAACGAGAAGCCGAGGCCGACCCCGGCGAGGATGAAGCCGGGCGCCAGGTCGATCAGGTAGGAGCCGCCGACCGAGATCTGGCTGAAGTACAGCAGGCCTGCCACGGTCAGCCCCATCCCGACGGCGAGCACCGTCCGCACGCCGAGCTTGTTCACGAGCACCTGCGAGGCCCCGGCGGAGACGATGATGACGCCGGAGACGAGCAGGTAGCCCACGCCGGTGCGCAGCGCCGAGTACCCGAGCACCTGCTGCATGTAGAGGGTGAGCAGGAAGAACATCGAGAAGATCGATGCGCCCAGCATCAGCCCCACCACGTTCGCTCCTGCGAGCGAGCGATTCCGGAACAGCCGCAGCGGCATGATCGGCGCCTTGGCCCGGATCTCGGTCGCGACGAAGCCGGCGAGGAGCACCGCAGCGGCGGCGAACATGCCGATCGTCCGCGGGGCCGACCACGAGTGGTCGACGGTCTGCACGAGCGCGTAGACGAGCAGCGACAGGCCGCCGGTCACGAGCACCGCACCGAGGAGGTCGAACGCCCGCCGCTCGCCCGCGACCCGGCTCTCACGCAGGAAGCGGGGGCCGAGCGCGATCACGAGCGCCCCGACGGGCACGTTGATGTAGAAGATCCACGACCAGTTGAGCTGATCGGTGAGGACGCCGCCGAGCAGCACGCCGGCAGCGCCGCCCGTGCCCGCGATCGCGCCCCAGATGCCCAGCGCCCGGTTGCGCTCGGCGCCTTCGCTGAACGTCGTCATCAGGATCGACAGCGCCGCCGGCGAGATGACGGCCGCGCCGATGCCCTGCACCGCGCGAGCGCCGATCAGGGTGGCCTCGGACGTCGCGAGGCCGCACACGAGCGACGCGCCCGAGAACAGCACGAGGCCGATCAGGAACATGCGCCGGCGGCCGAGCAGGTCGGCCGCACGGCCTCCCAGCATCAGCAGCCCGCCGAACGTCAGCGTGTAGGCGTTGATGACCCACTGCAGGTCGGTCTCCTTGAAGTCCAGCGCCGTCTTGATGGTGGGCAAGGCGACGTTGACGATGGCGATGTCGAGCACCACCATGAACTGGACCGCGCACAGGAGGAGGAGCGCGATCCCCTTACGGTCTTGAGTGTGCGACATGGAACGAATTACTCCCGGACGTGTTTACGATACAGAGCTGTGGTGTATCATAATTCGCAGAGCATGGCAATCACCGAACCGTCACCACGCCCGCGTGGCCGACCTCGCAACGAGGCCGCCGACCGCCAGATCATCGCGGCGGCGCTGCGGCTGCTGAGCAGCGAGGGCTACGACCGCACCTCGATCGAGGCGGTCGCGGCCGAGGCGCAGGTCACACGGGCGACCGTCTACCGGCGCTACCCGACCAAGGCCGACATGGTCACCGCGGCCGTGTGCACGCTCGCGAGCCCCCACGATCCGTCGGGCTGCCCGGACGCGCGAGCCACGGTCACCGAGCTGCTGCGCGGATTCCAGGAGGCCGTCGGACCGAACGACGGCATCTCGATGGTCGCGTCGCTCTACCTGCAGCGGCACGAGCACCCCGAGATGCTGGAGTCGTTCCGCGAGCGCGTGATCCGGCCGTGCCGGCTGCGGATGGCGGCGGTCCTCGAGCTCGCCCGCGAGCGGGGCGAGCTGCGCGCCGACGCCGACCCCGCGGGGGTGGTCGAGATGCTGATCGGCTCCTACCTCTACCGCACGTTCGCGGGGCTGCCGATCCCGGCCGAGTGGCCCGACCAGATCGTCGCGGCCGTCTGGCCGGGGCTCGCGGCCTAGCCGACGGTCTCTCGGCGCCCGCTCTCACCGAAGCGGGGCCAAGACGGACGAACCGCCGCCGACCCGGACCACGTGTGGGGGGTGCCGCCCGCGGTGGGCGGCACCCCCCAGGTGGTTCAGTCGAGGTCGTGCGAATCGGGTGCGGTCACCTTCGCGTTTGCGAACGGCCGCATCGTGTATCGCTGCGAGAGGCCGACGAGCTCCGCGCGCTCGGCGTTGATCGCCGCCGAGGAGCGGTGGAAGTCGAACAGCGACATCAGGTTGCCGATGGCCGGGCCGTTCGTCGGAACGTAGGGATCCGACGCGGACGCGTCCGGGTTCGGCAGGTTGTCGAGGCTGAGCGCCGAGAGCGGCGCGAGGCCCCAGTTCGCCTCGATGAACTTGAGCACCGAGACGTGGTCGGTGTAGGTGTGATCGATGTGACCCGGCTTCACGAACGGTGAGACCGCGAGCATCGGCACGCGGGTGCCGTCGCCGAAGAAGCTCACCGGCTGGATGTAGCCGGAGTCGTAGTAGCCGCCGCCCTCGTCCATGGTGACGAAGATCGCCGTGGACTTCCAGAGCGTCGGGTTCCGCGCGACGTCGCCGATCACCGTGCTCGCGAACGACTCGAACGCCGCCAGCGTGGAGTACCCGGGGTGGCCGTCGAAGGTGCCCTCGGGCTTGACGATCGAGACCGCCGGCAGGGTGCCTGCGCCGGCGTCGGCCTGGAACGTGTCGAGCCCGTGCAGATGCTCCTTGCGCTGCGTCGGGTTCGTCATGATCGAGGTCGCGTACTGGAACGGGTTGCAGATGTTGCAGTACTGGTTCAGGTTCGGGTTGCCGTTGTTCCAGTCCTGACCGAAGTAGCCCCAGCTGATGCTGCGCTTGGACAGCTCATCGCCGATGGTCGGGTAGGTCTTGGGGCTCTGCGGCGGGACGGCGAACGGGCCCGGGTCCTTCGTCCCGTTGGCCAGGTAGCCCGGGTTGTAGTTGTTCAGCATGTAGTAGGTGTTCGGCGCGCAGTGCGACGACGCGCCGGGCCAGTTCTGGTGCAGGTAGTCGATGATCGGCCCGACCCCGGGGGAGGACGTGTCGGCGCACTCGGAGTACGTCCCGCCGGAGTAGCCGTCCTGCGTGTACCAGTCGTTCGTGCCGGGCTGAGCGTTCGGGTTCTCGACCTGGTTCGCCGGAGGCGTCGTCGGGTTGCCGTTGCCGTCCTCATACGAGGCCGCAAGCCCGCTGCCGAGCGCGACGTGGTTCGTGCCCGTCCCGCCCATCACCGCCTGGTGATAGTTGTCCGACATCGAGAAGTGCTTCGCCAGGTAGTCGAACACCGGGGCGTCGCCATGCTGGACGTTGTAGAAGCCCATCGAGACCGCACCCAGGTTCGTGTCGGACGGAGGGGCGCCGTTCGAGTCGCCGGCCGACTCATCTGTCCATACCCACAGCTTCTGGGCGTTGCGATCGGTCTGCTGGTTCATCTGGTAGAAGCGGTGCAGTGGGTCGCCGACGTAGGCGCCGTTGTCGCACACGCGGGCGTTCTGATGGATCTCGTCGTACGGCACGTACTTCGTGATCTGGTACGGCGCGTTCGGCAGGTTCGCCGGGAAGCGCGAGTCGGGTGTGTCCGCGCTCAAGCCGCCGTCGCAGCGCGGGTCGATGTAGGTCGTGTTCGGCTGCGGCAGCGTCTTGTACGGCGCCACCAGCTTGGGATGGTTCGTGTAGCCGTCGGATGACGTGTCGGTGGCCGTCCACTGGGCGGCCTTGGCGGCGTCCGGCCCCGGAGAGCCGTTCGCATTCACGATCCCCTCCGACCGCAGGTTCCAGATCTTCTGGCCGTGCGGCGCCTTGTAGGTCGCATAGACGTTGTCGAACGTGTGGTTCTCGCCGACGATCACGATCACGTGCTTGATCGGTGTGGTCGTGTGCGCCGACGCGTCGCCTGCACGCGACTGCGCCGTCGCGCCCGACGCGCCGAGGACGACCGCGAGCAGCGCGAGCGCCCCCGCCGCCATGACCTTCGGCAAAGGTCTTCGAGATCTCATATCTCCCCCTCTTCCGTGTCCATGACCGCCCGGACCGGCGGCCCGCCCGGAGCCTCGCCCACCCGGGGAGTCGGTTCGGTAAAAGAGCCGACAAGAACCGGTGAAGACGCGGCTTACCCGGTGATCTCGAGGTGGCGAATACCCCGTAGATCGACGCGGTACCCATCCGGCGCGCGCATCAGGCGGAGCATGACCGCGTCGCAGTGGACGCACCGCAGCACGACTCCGGGCGCGTGCACGTAGGCGTGGAGCGCGCCGATCGGCTCGACCGCTCCGCAGCCGTCGCAGCGACCGCGGGCGACCGTGACGTCGAAGCCGAGCGCGTCCTCGAGCATGCCTGCTGCGGCGTTCCCGTCGAGCCGCAGGTCACGGTCATCCATCCGCGCCTCCCGTCGGCCCGAACCGCTCCGTGCGCACGCGATCCGGCGCGTGCCCGAGCTCGACGAGCCAGCCGGAGACGGCCTCCACAAGCCCGGTGGGGCCGCAGACGAACGCGTGCGGCTGCAGCTCGGGAGCCCACGCCACGCGGGCGAGCATGTCACGTGTGATCCGGCCCGTCTCGCCCGTCCATCCCGGCGGCTGCACCCGCGTCAAGGTCGTGACGACGTGGATGTCGCCCGTCGCCGCGGCGGAGTCGAGCTCGCCGGCGAAGATGGCCTCCGCCTGCGACCGCCACGACGTGAGCAGGCATGTGGGCACCGCGCTCTTGACCGCTTCGCGGTGGCGGATCATCGCCATCAGAGGCACGATCCCCGATCCGCCGCCGATCAGGAGCAGCGGCCCTCCGTCGGCGGCCCGCCAGGCGAAGTAGCCGCCGATCGGCCCGCGCACCTCGATCTGGTCGCCCGGCCGCACCTCGTCGACCAGATACGGAGAGACCTCGCCGTCGGCGAGCCGCTCGACCGTCAGCGTGAGCTGTCCGTCCTCCGGCGCCGATGCGATCGAATAGCTGCGCTGGGCCTCGTATCCGTCCTCGGCCGTGAGCCGCAGGTCGACGTGCTGCCCGGCGATGTGTCCCGGCCAACCGGGGATCTCCAGCGCCAGGCTGCGCACGGACGCCGTCTCCATGCGCGCCTCGACGACCTGGGCGACGCGCCAGGTCAGTCGCCCGCGTATCGCTGCTCTCGCCACGGATCGCCGTACATGTGGTAGCCGAGGGACTCCCAGAAGCCGGGCTCGTCGTCGGTCGTGAGACGCAGGCCGCGCACCCACTTGGCGCTCTTCCACAGATAGAGGTGCGGCACGAGCAGCCGGGCCGGTCCGCCGTGCTCGGCTTCGAGCGGCCCGCCGTCATAGCCCGTGACGACCCATGCCTTCCCGTCCAGAAGGTCGTCCAGCGGGACGTTCGTGGTGTAGCCGCCATCGCAGAAGGCGGTCACGTATTCGGCTTCGGTGACGACGCCGGCCAGCAGCGTCTCGACCGAGACGCCCTCCCAGACCGTGTCGAGCTTCGACCACTTGGTGACGCAATGGATGTCGGTCGTCACCGTCTCGGTCGGCAGCGCCCGGAACTCGTCCCACGTCCACCGCAGGTCGGTGTCGATCTCACCGCCGACGGTGAAGTCCCAGCCGTCGGTGGAGATGCGCGGCGTCGGACCCGCCGAAAGCACCGGGAACCCGTCGACGAGGTACTGGCCCGGCGGCACCCGGCCCGGGGGCGCGGCCGGGCGGCGGCCACGAAATCCGCGGGAGATCAGCGCCATCTAGGCCGTGACGCCGCCGTCGACGACCATGACCGTGCCGTGCGTGTAGGACGCGGCGCCGGAGGCCAGGAACGAGACCGCCGAGGCGATGTCGTCGACGGTGCCGATCCTGCGGGCCGGCACCGATGCCTCCCACTCGCGCAGGGCGTCCGGGCGCGAGGTGATCCAGTCGGCCATCGGCGTCTCGATCAGCCCGGGGCACACACACGCCACCCGCACGCCGTCGCCGCCGTGGTCGAGGGCCAGACTGCGGCTCAGGTTGACGACGCCCGCCTTGGCGGCGCAGTAGGCGGGGCGGTTATGCCCGCCGCGCACGCCGGCCGTCGAGGCGATGTTGACGATGCAGCCGGCGCCGGCGGCGATCATCGCCGGCAGGAAGGTCTTGCATGTCAGGAAGGTGCCCTTGAGGTTCGTGTCGATCAGGAGGTCCCAGTCGTCCTCGGCAAGCTCGGTGATGCGGTGCTCGAAGAAGACGCCGGCGACGTTCACAAGCAGCGCCGGCGGGCCGAGCGTGCCCTCCACGGTGTCGCGCAGCCGGCGGACGTCGGCCTCGGAGCGCACATCGCAGCGGTAGGCGGCCCCGGCAGAGACATCGGCGCCGGCGACCTCGTAGCCATCCTGGCCGAGCCTGCGGGCGATCGCCGATCCGATCGCGCCCGCGGCGCCTGTGACGAGGGCAACGCTCATCCGCCGCCGATACTACCGGCGCCCGCCCCAGTGCGCCGCCTTTCCCCGCGGCTTCGCCTCGGCTACGCTAGCCGGTGCATTTGGGCATCGGGCCGTGCCATCCAGGTCACGAGGAGGTCGGCAGGGCTTCGCTTCGTCGACCGCCGTGTGGCGGCGCCGGGGCGACCGTGCCCGCACACGACCGAGGAGCCGCGACCTGCGGTGAGCATCAGCGTCCTGATCGCCGACGACGAACCGCCCCTGCTGCGCATGGTGGCCGAGCTGATCCGCGCGTACGACGGCTTCGAGGTGGCCGGACTCGCCGCCGATGCCGACGACGCGGCCGACCAGGCGGCGCAGACCCGGCCCGACGTCGCCCTGCTCGACGTGCGGATGCCCGGCGGCGGCGTCTCGGCGGCCAGAGCGATCCGCTCGCGGTCGCCGCGGACGCAGATCGTCGCCCACTCGGCCTATCACGACACGACCCTCGTGCTGGCGATGCTCCGGGCGGGCGCGACGGGATATGTCGTCAAGGGCGCGCCGCCTTCCGAGCTGATCGCCGCCCTCGAGGGCGCGGCCCGCGGCACGACCACCCTCTCAGGCGAGGCGATCAGCGGCATGGTCGCCGAGCTCGCCGGGCAGCGGCGCGAGAGCCAGCGCACCGCGGCCGAACGTGGCCGGCTCCGGCGCGAGATCCGACGGGTGATCGACGACTGCACGCTCACGAGCGCCCTGCAGCCGATCTTCGATCTCGAGCGGCTCGTGCCGGTCGGCTACGAGGCGCTGGCCCGGTTCCCGAATCACACCACCCGGCAGGTGCCCGACTGGTTCACCGACGCGGCGACGGTGGGGCTGCGGGCGGAGCTCGAGCTGACGGCGGTCGCCACGGGCATGGACTCGCTCGGCGCGCTGCCGGTGCACACGTTCCTCTCGGTGAACGCATCGCCGGAGCTTCTGGGCGAGCGCACGCTGTCGGAGATGATCGCCGCGGCCGGGACGCGGCGCCTCGTGCTCGAGCTGACCGAGCACGCCGAGGTGGCCGACTACGAGGCCCTGGTCACAAACCTGCGCGACCTGCGCGCCGCCGGCTGCCGGATCGCCGTCGACGACGCCGGCGCGGGCTACGCGAGCCTGCGCCACATCCTGCGCCTGCGCCCCGATTACATCAAGCTCGACATGACGCTCACGCAGGGCATCGACCACGACGGCGACCGCCGGGCGCTCGCGAGCTCGCTGCTCACGTTCGCGCGCGAGGTGTCGGCCACCGTGATCGCCGAGGGCATCGAGACCGAGGCCGAGCTCGAGACCCTGCGCGAGCTCGGAGCGACGCTCGGTCAGGGCTACTACCTGGCCCGCCCGCGCGACGCCGCGCTGCTCTTCCCGGCCTGACCGCGCCGTCGATCCACGCTTCGGGGTAGCCGGGCCGCCTCCGGAAATACGTAAAAACGAGGAGGCCGGTCGCGCCAATTCGGTGTCGCACGAGGGGGCTCGAAGGGCGCAGTATGGGCGGCATGGGGGTTCCACGAATGGGTCTCGTGGTGGCGGTGCTGACGGTGGTGCTGGCAGGCACGACCGGAGTCGGCTCGGCCGCCGCGACAACGCTCAAGCCGCGCGCCGTGCTGATGCAGGACATCAACCGGGTGCGGCAGCAGTACGGCCTCGGCGCCGTCCGGCCGTCGACGCTCCTGCACAACGTCGCACTACGCCACTCCGACGACATGATCCTGCGCGACTACTTCTCGCACACGAGCCCGTCGGGCCAGACGGTGTTTGACCGCATCGTCAGCAGCGGGTTCGTGAACGGCTACTCCTGGATCGGCGGAGAGACGCTGGCCTGGGGCTCGGGCACGCTGGCCGGCCCGGCGACGACCGTGAGCGCCTGGATGGGAAGCCCGGAGCACCGGGCGATCCTGCTCTCGTCCCGGTGGACGCGAATCGGCATCGCCCGCGCCTGCGGGCGCTTCCTGGGCCACGTCGGCGCGTGCGTGTGGACCGCCGACTGGGTCGAGCGCTGGTAGCAACAGCCGTCTGAGACCGGCAGGAACCACGCGGCGACGGCGCGGGTCTAAGGTTGAGACCCGAAGCGTGGAGGAGTCCGGTGCGCCGACAGGACAGGCGCGTCGTCCTCACCGTTGGCCTTCTCTTGCTGCCGACGGTGGCGGCGGGGTGCGCAGGCTCATCGGCCGGCAACGTGCCGACGCGTCATCACGATGCGGCGCCGTTCTCGGCCCCAATGGACTACGAAGGCGGATCCGGAAGCGGCCTCTGGGGCGATACGGACTCTGGCCCTTCCGGGACAGGTCTCGGGTGCTTGCCGGGGCGCCGGTACACGCTCGCCGTCACGCTTCGGAACCGCTCCTCGTCGAAGGTCACGATCACCGCGGTGGGCGGCCCGCAACCGGCGCCCGACATCATCCGCCGTGTCGCCGTGCAGGCGCGGCTCGCGCCGCCCCAGCCGAAAGGAGATGCCATCGGCGCCCTCACGATGCACGGGTGGAGCGCCGCGACGCTGGTGCCGGTGGCGATCCCGCCCGGGGGACGCGCGGTGGTGCAATCGAACTTCCTGATGGGACGCTGCGACGACCTCGGGCCGCACCAAACGCTGACCGTGAATCGCCGGATCGTCGTCTCGTTCCGTGCCGGGGCGGTGACCGGCCGCCAGGCGATCGCGGCTCGTGCCGCCCGGATCATCCTCACCCGCGGGCCGGCGAAACAGCGGTGCGCCGCCCCCAGGGGAGCCACTCGGCTGATCGCATGGGACGTCACCTGCGCCATCGCCGAGCGCGCGGCCATCGCGTGTCACCGATTGCCGCACGGGACGTGGGGACGGTGCTCAGAGCCGTCACGCGACTGGGACTGCACGTACACGGACACGTCGAAGGCGCGCGAGCGCTGCTGGCTGCCGTCGAAACGACAGTCGATCATCGTCGGCTGGCGCTGAGCGTGGCCTGGATGGCGGCGGGACCGAGAAGTGGGCCTCGCCCCGCTTCGGGGCCAAGCCCCTGTCCTTCAGGGGCGGAGGCGAGAACCGCGTTCTCGCCGGAGCGCCACCGAGGTATGCCCCCGCTCAAAGGAGGGGGCTCGCGGGGGAACGATGGGTTCCCCCGCGGTCAACGCACGCGTGCACCTCACGCGTGGTCGCCGGCCATCTCGGCGGCGGCGGCCCGCACGGCGCGCACGATGCCCTGATACCCGGTGCACCGGCACAGGTTTCCCGAGAGCGCGATCCGGATCTCGTCGTCGCTCGGCTCGGGGTTCTCCGCGAGCAGCGCGGTCGCCGAGATCAGCATCCCCGGCGTGCAGAATCCGCACTGCACGCCGCCCTGCTCGAGGAACTGGCGCTGCAGCGGGTGCAGCTCGCCGTCGCGCTGCAGGCCCTCGACGGTGACGATCCTGCAGCCCTGCGCCTGCAGGGCCAGGTACGAGCACGAGTTCACCGGCCGGCCGTCGAGCAGCATCATGCAGGCGCCGCACTCGGAGTCGTCGCAGCCCTCCTTGCTCCCGGGGAGGCCGAGCTCGGTGCGCACGACCGAGAGCAGGCTGCGCCCGGGCTCGATCTCGACCGGGTAGTCGGTGCCGTTCACGTTCAGGACGGCCTCGTAGCGCATGCTGGTGCTCCTCTAGGTGGTCGCGCCGTGCAGGGCGGGGCTGGCGGGAATGGGGACGGCCTGGCTGCCGCCACGCGCGCGGGCGACCGCGGCGGTGATCGCACGCCCGGCGATCACGGCGGCCATCGCCCGGCGGTACTCGACCGATGCGCGGACGTCGGCAATCGGGCGCGCGGCGGCGGACGCAGCCGCGGCGGCCGCGGCCACGGCATCGGCGCCGCCGTCGCTTCCAGTGAGCGCAGCCTCGGCGTCGGGGACGCGCACGATCGTCGGCGCAAGCGCGGTGATCGCAACCCGGGCGGAGGCGATGCGGTCGCCGTCGAGCGCGACGACGCAGGTCACTCCGACAACGGCGATCTCCATCTGACGGCGATACTCCAGACGGGCGTAGCAGCTGCCGCCGCGCGCCCGAGCGGGCACCTCGATCGCGACCAGCAGCTCGCCGGGCCGGGCATCGGTGCGGCCGGGGCCGGTCAGGAGCCGGTCGAGCCCGAGCCGGCGCTCTCCGCCGGGCGAGGCGAGCACCACCTCGGCGCCGAAGCACAGGAGCGGCCCGCCGGTCTCCATCGCCGGCGAGGCGTTCATGACGTTCCCGCCGAGCGTGCCGACGTTGCGGGTGGCGTGGCTGCCGACGATCGCCGAGGCGTCGGCCAGCGCCGTGAAGCGCTCCCGCACAGCCGCGTGGGCGACGATGTCGGCATGGCTCGCGAGCGCACCGATGCGCAGGCCGCCGTCGTGCTCGGCGATCCCGTGCAGCTCGCCCAGCCGGTGGATGGCGACAACCGCGTCGGGCAGCGGCGCCTTGCCCTGGCGCGCGCCGACGACGAGATCGGTGCCGCCGGCGACGGGCCGCGACCCGGCTGCGAGGGCCGCGAGGGCCTCGTCGAGCGTCGTCGCGGCGGTGTAGGTGGCGGTCATCGCTGCATCGCCTCCCACACGCGCATGGGCGTCATCGGCAGCTCGTACACGCGGCCCGCGACCTTTGCGATCGCGTTTCCGACCGCACCCGGCGTGGGCACGCAGGGCGGCTCGGCGACGGCCTTGCTGCCGTTCGGGCCTGCATCCGGAGTGGGTGCGCCGACCCAGTCGACGCGGATCCAGGGCACGTCGGACGCCGTCTGCAGCTTGTAGTCGAGCAGGTAGGGATTGAGCTGGCGGCCGTCGTCGGAGAGCTGTGTCCCCTCCGAGACCGCCATGCCGATTCCCATCGCGACGCCGCCCTCGACCTGGCCGTCGGCACCCACGCGGTTGAGGACGCGGCCGGAGTCGTGCGCGGCCGTCACCTCGAGCACGCGCACGACGCCCGTGGCGCGATCGACCTTCAGGTGCACGGCGTGGGTCATGAACGTCGGCGCGAGGAACGACTCCATCCCCAGCCGGCCCGTGCAACCCGACACGTCGCAGTCCGGCATCGCCGGCGGCGAGCCCGAGCCGCGTCCGAGCAGCAGCTTGTCGCCGGCGGCCTTCCCGGCCAGCTCGGTGATGTCGACCCCGCGCGTCGGGGAGCCCTTCACCTGCACGCGGCCGGCGGCGAGCTCGAGATCGGCCCGGGCCGCCTCGAGCACCTCCTCGGCCAGCTCGAGCAGCTGCTCGCGCACATCGATCGCCGCCTGCACCACCGCACGGCCGTTGTTGAACGTCGTCTGCGAGCCGGAGGCGCCCGCGTCCCACGGTCCCGCGTCGGTGTCCTGATAGACGACGGTGAACTGCTCGGGGCGCATGCCGAGCACCTCGGCGGCCAGGAGCGGAAGCGCCATGACCGAGCCCGTGCCGCACTCCTGTGCGCCGGTGACGATCGTCCCCGACCCGTCGCCGTGCAGCTTCACATGCGCGCCGGAGGGCATCCCGAACGACGGCCACCAGCCGCAGGCGACCCCGATCGCCTCGTCGTCGGGGAGCTCCTTGCCGTAGCCGATCATCTCGACCGCCCGCTCGAGCGTCTCGGCGGCCGCAATCGGCGTGAACACCTGCTTCGTCGCCGTCTCGTCGCCCTCGCGGACGATGTTTCGGCGGCGCAGCTCGACCGGGTCGATGCCGGCCTTCTCGGCCACCGCGTCCATGTGCTGCTCGAGCGCCCAGCACGCCTGCGGGGCGGTGGGCGCACGCACGGAGCCGGACGGCGCGGTGTTCGTATAGGCGAGATGCGCGTCGACCGAGACGTTGGGGATCCGATAGGGGCCGACGGCCATCATCGCGGCAAGCTGGGGGAAGAACGGCGCGTCGGCCGCATAGGCGCCGTTGTCCAGGACGAGCCGCGCGCGCCGTGCGACCAGCGTGCCGTCGCTGCTCACGCCGGTCTCGAGCTCGACCACCTGGCCCTCGCGGCGGTGATCCGGGGCGATGAACTCCTCGCGCCGCGAGAACACGAGCCGCACCGGCCGGCCGGCGGCCCGGGCGAGCGCGGCGACGTGCGCCTCGAAGTGGAACTCGCACTTGCCGCCGAACCCACCGCCCAGGTGCGGCACGATGATGCGGACGTCGGACTCGGGCAGCTGCAGCGTTGTGGCGACGCCGCTTCTGGCGATGAACGGCACCTGCGTGGACGACCACACCGTGACCTTGTCGCCCTGCCACTCGGCGACGATCGCGCGGGGCTCGATCGGCACGGCGTGGGACATGTCGGCGACGTAGCGCTCCTTCACGACCACGTCGGCCGACGCAAGCGCGGCCTCGACGTCGCCCTTGGCGATGGTCGAGCGCGAGCAGTCGTTGCCGCGGCGGACGAGCTCGTCGTTGGCCTGGTAGCCCTCCCAGCCGGTGTGGACGAGCACCGAATCGTCGAGCAGCGCCCGCTCGGCGTCGCGCACGACGGGCAGCGGCTCGTACTCGACCTCGATCAGCTCGGCGGCGCGCGCCGCGATCTCGGGGGTGAGCGCGGCCACGGCGGCGACGATCTCGCCCTCGAAGCGGACGACGCCGCGCGCAAACAGCGTCCGGTCCTCGACGAAGCCGCCGTAGCGGACGTCGGGGACGTCGTCTTGCGTGAGCACCGCGAACACGCCGGGCAGCGCCCGGGCGGCGGTCGTGTCGACCGACAGCAGCCGTGCGTGCGGGTGATCCGAGTAGCGGAAGCGGGCGTGCAGCATGCCCGTCCGTGTCAGGTCGGCCGTGTAGCGGCCGAGCCCGGTGACCTTGTCCTTGCCATCCTGACGGATGAACTGCCCGCGCCGTTCCTCGACGACCGCCACGCGCTTCCCCTCCCGATCGACTGTGGCTCCGATACTACCCACCGCCCCTGCCTATGTGCGCGCGAGGGGCCCGAGCCGGCCTTTATGTTTGGGCCCGTCCAGCCGATAACCAGGCCGTGCCGAGAATGAATCAGAAGAGGATGCTCGAGACCGCCGTCTCGGTGCTGTCACAGCTGCCCACGCATCTCGATGTGCTCTCCGAGGACGGGGGCGCCGTCTCCCTCGAGATCACCGGCCACGACGCCGACCGCATCCAGGCGCTCGCCCCCGTGCAGCGCGTCCGGGTCGGCCTGCGTCTGCGTCTGCGTGAGCGCGACGAGCACGGCGCCGGGCACGACATCGACCTGCGCGTCTCCGAGCTCTTCTACGAATCCGAGCGGGCCGCGACGCTCCACCTGACGGTCGAGCGGCTGCGCCGCCGCAGCGGCCGCCGCACCTCGCCCCGTGCGCGGATGAGCGACCTGGCCCTCGTGAGCGTCCTCTACTCGCCCAAGATGACCGCCGAGTCCGAGTTCGACGTCCACCTCGCCGATCTCTCCGCCGACGGCCTCGCCTTCGTCACCGACCAGCCGCTGCGCCCCGGCGACCTGCTCTCGGTCATGCCCACGATCGACCGCCGCCTCGTGCGCCTGCGGGTGCGCGTCCTTCACACCGCCAAGGCCCACTACGGCCGCCGCCGCATCGGCTGCGAGGTCACCGAGGTGGCCGGCTCCGAGCGTGCCCGGCTCGCCATCCTGGCCACGATGGCAGCGACGACCGACTCCGCTTCCGAGCGGCTCACGCTGCGCTCGGCCTGATACGGGCTCGGGATCGGAGGCTGATCGAGACATGGCGAGCCTCTCCTCAAGCGAGATCACCGGCCGGGCCGGGCTGCTACTGCCCGAGCCGCCCCGAACCGTCGAGATGTTCGCCGAGTCCGGCGGGGCGATGCGGATCGAGCTCTTGACGCGCAACGGCCTCGTCTACCGGGCCCGCGGACCGCGGCTGCGGGTGCGCCCGAAGACCAGCCTGCAGCTGCGGGTCGATGCGATCGACGGGGGCGGCTACGACGTCGACATCTTCGTCGCCGAGGTGCAGCCCGAGACCAACTGGACGGTGATCGCCCGACTCGAGGTGACTGCGATGCACGCCCGCCCCTCCATGCGCGCCGCCCAGCGCGTGCGGGTCGCGGAGTTGGCACCGCTCTTCGCCATGAACTGCCGCGCCGTCCGCTCGGGCTCGCAGTTCGACGTCGAGGTCTCCGATCTGAGCACGACCGGGCTCGCCTTCGTTTCCGACCGGGAGTTCCATCCCGGCGATCTCGTCGCGCTCATGCCGGTCGTCGACGGCCACCCCGTGCGCCTGCGCGGCCGCGTCCTGCGAGCGGATGCCCTGGACGAGGCGCTCTCGCGGGTCGGCTGCGAGATCGCCGCCGTCACCGACCAGAACCGCAGGCGGATCGCCCGGCTGGCGCAGGGCGCCGCGACGCACGACGCCGCCTCCGGCTAACCGGCGGCATCCGGGCGAACGATCGGGTCGCCCTGCGCGTCGACCCACTTGGCCGCCTCCGCCGGCCGCCACACCGCCATCGCGTCGAGCAGCGCGTCCGCCGAGCGGTCGTGCAGCAGGAGCGATCGATGCTCGGCGCGCAGGAACCGCTCGTCGACGGCATGGTCGAGGAAGCGCAGCAGGTGGTCGAAGTAGCCGCTCGGGTCGAGCAGCCCGATCGGCTTGCGATGGATCCCGAGCTGCGCCCAGGTGGCGACCTCGGCCAGCTCGTCGAGCGTCCCGAGCCCACCGGGAAGTGCGATGAAGCCGTCGGCGAGCTCGAACATCGCCGCCTTGCGCTCGTGCATCGACCCGACCACGCGCAGCTCGGTGAGCCCCGGATGGGCGATCTCGGCAGCGGCGAGCGCGCGCGGGATGACCCCGACGGCCTCGCCGCCGGCCCGCAGGACGGCGTCTGCGAGCACGCCCATCGCTCCCACCGACGCGCCGCCGTAGACCAGCCGCAGCCGACGGCGCACGAGCGTGGCGGCGAGCTCCTCGACCGTCGCCAGGTACTCCGGCCGGCGGCCGGGGTTCGAGCCGCACATGACGCAGACGGCGTGCACCTGCGGAGTATCGGGGGTGGCCGCGCGCGAGCCGGCGTTAGGGTGCCGGGCCGATGACCGCGCCGCACCCCACCGCCGCCGCCGGCTTCGGCCGGGCGGCCGACGCCTACGAGCGCGGCCGGCCCGGCTACCCGCAGGCAGCCGTCGACCATCTGACCCGCGAGCTCGACCTGCGCGAGGGGCGCACGGTGCTCGACCTCGCCGCCGGCACCGGGAAGCTGACCCGGCTGCTCGCCGCGACCGGGGCGACCGTGATCGCCGTCGAGCCCGTCCCTGCGATGCGCGCGATCCTGGCGACCGCCTCCGCAGGCGCCGACGTGCGCGACGGGACGGCCGAGGCGATCCCGGCCGCGACCGGCACGGTCGATGCGCTCACCGTGGCGCAGGCATTCCACTGGTTCGACGCGGCGAGCGCCGTCGCCGAGATCCACCGCGTCCTGCGGCCGGGCGGCGCCCTCGGGCTCGTCTGGAACACGTTCGACACGTCGGTCGCCTGGGTGGCGGCACTCGTCGCGCTCGTCGGCGCGTACCGGCGCGGCGAGCCGCAGTACGGTCGTTCCGGATGGCGCGGGACGCTCGAAGCCTCCCACCTGTTCGAGCCGATCGCCGAGCAGACGTTCGACCTCGTGCAGGAGCTCAGCACCACCGACCTGCTGGCCCGGATCGGCTCGACGAGCTACATCGCCACCCTGCCCGACGCCGACCGCGACCGGCTGTTCGGCGAGGTCCGCGCCCTGGTCGACGGGCGGCCGGAGCCGCTCCAGCTGCCGTACCGCACCGACACGTTCGTCACCCGCGCGCGGGAGCGCGGACGCAGCGCCGCCGAAACGGCGTAGTACGTTTCGGATGAGCATGCGTGCCCTCACCGACGGGGAGCTGGCCGGCCGTGCCCGCCAGGGGTCGCGGGATGCCGCAGCGGAGCTCTTCACGAGGCACTGGCCGGGGGCATGGCGGCTCGCCCGCACGGTCACCGGCCGCCACGACATGGCCGACGACGTCGCCCAGGACGCGTTCGAGCGCGCCTTCGCCGCCCTGCACCGGTTCGACCGCCGCCGGCCGTTCGCACCATGGCTGCACCGCATCGTCGTCAACCGCTCGCTCGACCTCCTGCGCAGCGAGCGGCGCCTGGTCGGCTCGGACGGCCTCGACCGGATCGAGGGCGAGTGGCGCGACCAGCCGGGCGAGGACCGGGCGCTGCTCGCGGCAGTCGCCGGGCTCTCGCCGCAGCGGCGGGTGGTGGTGGTGCTGCGCTACGGCCTCGGCTATTCGCCCGCTGCGATCGCCGAGCTGCTCGAGCTGCCGGTCGGAACGGTGCACTCGCGCCTTGCGCGGGCGCTCGATGACCTGCGCGAGCGGGAACGGAGGCGGGATGCCGGACGAGCTTGAGGAACGGCTCGAGCGTGCCCTCGGATCGGTCGCACCGCCGGGCCCCGAAGCGCGCGACCGGGCGCTGCAGGCGGCGCTGGCGGCGATGCCGCCCGCCGCCGGCCGTGGCCGCCGGCGCCGGCGGCTGCTCGTGCCGGCCGTCGCCTGCGCCGTGGCGTTCGTCTTCGGCGGCGTGACGCTCGCGGCGAACGGCGGCCGGCTGCCGCTCGTCGGTACCGCCTCCCACCATCACGATCGCACCCCGCGGACACCGCGACATGACGCCGGGCTCGTCCTCCCACGTGGCGCCGTCGCCGTCTCGGCCCAGGCCGGCGGCCTGGCGTGGCTCACGACCAGCTCCGGCGCCGCGATGCGGTGGGAAGGGCTGGGCGCGCTCGCCGTCAGCCCCGGAGCCGTCTGGGCGCTCACGGGCGGCGGCAGCACGCTGCATGCCGTCAGCCTGCCCGACGCACGGCCGGGCTTCTCGCGCACGGTCCCCGGTACGGCGGTTGCCGCGGCCTGGGCCCCGGCGGGCATCCGCATCGCCTATGTGGTGCAGACGCCCCACGGCGACCGCGTCTACGACATGTACGGCAACGGCAGCCATGCGTTCCTGGTCGCCGGGCACACCGCCGCCCTGGCGCCGACGTGGCGCTGGGACTCGCTGGCCTTCGCCTACGTGCATCGCGGCGGTGCGGTGGTGGTGCACAACGTCATCGACGGCGCCACGGCGGCGGTGCCACGCGGATGCGGCATCCGCCGTCCGGCCGCGATCGCGTTTGCGCCCTACGGCGGGCTGCTCGCGATCGCCGATCGGGCCGGCCGCGTGCGCGTGGTCGACACGCTCCACCACGACCGCGGCGACTGCCTGAGCGACGGCGGCCCGGGCGTGCCGAAGATCGCGTGGCTTGACCCGCGTTCGCTGATCGTCGGGCGCGGGACGGCGATCACCCGCTACGTGGTCGGGCTCGCAGGAGGCGCCGATGTCACGGACGTCCCCGGCCGGGTGGCCGGCATCGCAGCAGCTCCCGGCGGCCGCCGCATCGCGCTCGCGCTGCGGGCCGCCGACGGCAGCGTGCGTGTGGTCGAGGCCCGCACGCCCCGGTTCAGCGAGGCATCGCGGCCGCTGACGGTCTACCGCGTGCTCATCGCCATGGGCCGTGTCAGCGGCCCGGTCGCGCTCACCTGGCAGTAGCCGTCAGGCGTGAAACGTGACGCCGCGCGTCAGCGCGACGAGGATCGATGCCTTGAGCTTGCTGGCGTGCGTGCCGGCGTCGGCCCACCACCCGGGCAGCACGTCGAAGGCCATCTCGCCCCGGGCGATGTAGGCGTTGTTCACGTCGGTGATCTCGAGCTCGCCGCGCTCCGACGGCGCCAGACCCGCGACGACGTCGAACACGCGCCCGTCGTACATGTAACAGCCGGTGACGGCCAGGTCGCTCTTGGGCACGCGCGGCTTCTCCTCGATCGCGCTCACGCGGTCGCCGTCGACGCTCGCGACGCCGAAGCGGCGGGCGTCCTCGACCCGCTTGAGCAGGATCCGGGCGCCCTCCGGGCGGCGCCGGAAGGCCTCGATGTAGGGCGTCAGGTCGTCCTGGTAGACCTGATCGCCCAGGATCACGACGAGCGGCCCCTCGCCCACCTCGGCCCGCGCGTGGGCGAGCGCGTCCGCGATCCCGCCCTCGCCGTCCTGGTGGGCATAGGCGATCGTGACACCGAGCGCGGAGCCGTCGCCGAGCAGGGCCTCGATCTGATCGCCGTGGCGGCCGACGACGACCACGAGGTCGGTGACGCCGGCGCGGGCAAGGCTTCGGATCGGGAAGTGGATCATCGGCTCGTCGAACAGGTCGAGCACGTGCTTGTTCACGACCGTCGTCATCGGCCCCAGGCGGGTGCCCAGGCCCCCTGCCAGCACGACTCCCTTCACCCGTCCTCCTCCAGATAGCGGCGCACCGAGTCGTGCCAGTCTGCCAGAGGCACGCCGAGCGCGCGCGCCCGGCCCAGGTCGAGCACGCTCGATGCCGGCCGCGGCGCCGGGGCGGCGAGCTCGGCCGAGCTGATGCGCTCCACCGGGTGGCCGACGACGACCTCGGCCAGGTCGGCCCAGGTGCACGGCTCGCCCGCGCCGGTGACGTGCACGATCCCGGTCGCGCCGGCGCGGAGGAGATGCACGAGCCCTGCGGCCAGGTCGTCGGCCCAGGTGGGGCGGCCCCGCTGGTCGTCGACCACCCGAAGCGGCCGGCCGGCACGCTCGGCGGCGGCGATCGAGCGGATGAAGTTGCGGCCCTCGCCGTAGACCCACGCCGTGCGCACCACGAGGTTGCCCGGGTGCGCGAGCACCGCCCGCTCGGCAGCGAGCTTGGAGCGCCCGTACGCCGAGAGCGGCCCTGTCGGGTCGTCCTCGGTGTAGGCCCGCGTCGCCCGCCCATCGAAGACGTAGTCGCTCGAGAGCAGGATCATGCGGGCGCCGGTGGCCGCGACATGCTCCGACCCGATCGCGTTCACGGCGTGCGCGCGCTCCGGGTCGCGCTCGCAGCCGTCGACGTCGGTCATCGCGGCCGCGTGGACGACGACGTCGCCCGGCGCAAACGCCGCGCGCACCGCCGCGGCATCGCACACGTCGAGATCGGCGTGGCCGAGGAAGGTCGCCCCCGGCAGGCGCACGCGCAGCGCGCGGCCGACCTGGCCGCCCGCGCCGGTTACGAGAACGCGGGGATCAGATCCCACTGCAGGTGCGGATTCTCGGCGTCGCGCTCGCTGACGAGCGGCCGGCCGTCGAGCTGCCACTCGATGGCGAGGGTGGGATCGTCCCAGGCGACGCCCTGCTCGTCGGCGGGGTCGTACTCACGTGTCACCCAGTAGATCAGGTCGATGCGGGTCAGGGCCAGGTAGCCGTGGGCGACGCCCGGAGGTACGTAGACCGCCGTCGGCTGCTCGCCGTCCAGGACGAACGAATGCGTGACCGGGGTCCCCTCGCCCCGGCGCAGGTCGGCCAGCCCGACCTGGGCGCGGCCGGCCACCAGGTACCAGAGGTCGGCCTGGCGCCGGTGGTAGTGCAGGCCGCGCAGGACGCCCGCCTCGGAGCGCGAGTGGTTGGACTGCGCCATCGGCTCGGGGACGGCGGCGCTGCGGAACACCTCGACGAACCGCCCGCGCGCATCGGCGTGCACCTGCGGGCGCCAGATGCTGACGCCGGGGATCGGGCTCAGCACGATCTCAGTCGGCATACAGGCGCTCCGCGTCGGGGACAAGCGTGCCCCACCAGTCGGCGTGGTCGCGGTACCAGGCGACCGTCGCGGCGACCGCGTCGTCGAGGCCGTAGGCCGCCCGCCAGCCGAGCGCGGCGATGCGCTCGACGCTCACCGCGTAGCGGCGATCGTGCTGGGGCCGGTCGTACTCGCTCAGGTAGACGGCGTCGGCATCGGCGCCGGCCGCCGCGGCAACCATCCGCGCGATGTCGACGTTCGGCACGCCCTCGGCCGCCGGCCCCAGGTTGTAGACGCTCCCCCGCTCGCCCCGCTCGAGCAGCACGCGCAGACCGGCCACGGCGTCGTCGACGAACATCCAGTCGCGCACCTGCCGGCCGTCGCCCCACACCGGCAGGCGCTCGCCGCGCAGCGCGCGCGTCGCCCAGCGGGGGATGGCCTTCTCGGGGTGCTGCCAGGGGCCGATGCAGTTCGTCGGCCGCGCCACGACCAGGTCGAGCCGGTCGGCGTAGGTGCGCGCCAGGTCGTCTGCAACGGCCTTGGAGCGGGCGTACGCGCTCGTCGCGAGACCCTCGCCGGGGAGCTTCTGATCCTCGCCGAACGGCGTGCCGGGACAGGGGCCGTAGACCTCGTCGGTCGAGATGTGGACGACCCGCCCCGTCCCCGCCGCGACCGCGGCGTCGAGCACCCGGCGGGTGCCCTCGACGTTGGCGTTGAAGAAGACCTCGGCCTGGCCCTCGCTCCGGGTGACGTGGGTCTCGGCGGCGAAGTGCAAAACCTGGGCGGGCCGCTCGGCCCGCAGGAGCTCCGTGAGCTCCGGCGCCGACACGTCCATCCGCACGGTCTCGACCAGGCCCGGCGCGACATCGGCAAGGCGACGCTCGTCGCCGGCGTAGGTGTCGGCGTCGACGTTCAGCACCGCGATCCCGTCGCCCGTGAGCGCGCGCACGAAGGCCGAGCCGATGAAGCCGAGCCCGCCCGTGACCACGACGCGCCCGCTCACGCGGCCTCTCCCCGGCCCCTGTTGTGGTCGGCCGCGGCCTCCTCGACGGCCGGCTCGTCGTAGGGGTGCAGGGCGGCGTGCGCGTGGGCGCGGAAGCGGGCTGCGTCGCCGGCGTCGTAGCCGGGCAGCACCCGGGCGAGCCCCGCCCGGGCCAGGAACGTGGCGGCGGTCAGCGCCTGCACGGCCCGCTCGCCCGCGGCCCCGTGGTGCTTGCGGGCGTAGATCCCGCGGCTGCGCGCGTGCTGGTAGACGCGCCGTTGCGGCACGGCGGCCGTCGAGGAGTTCTCGTGATGCACGAGGCGTGCCAGGGGGAAGAAGGCGATCTCCCAGCCGCGGTCGCGCAGGCGCCGGCACAGGTCGACGTCCTCGAGGTACATGTAGAAGCCCTCGTCCAGCCGCCCGGCGCCGTCGAACGCGTCGCGGCGCACCATCATGGCGGCGCCATGGATCCAGTCGACCCGGCGGATGCGCTCGCCCGCCGACATGATCCAGCCCGCCCGCTGCAGCGTCACGGTCGTCAGTGCGACCCGGCCGGGCGTCGGGAAGTGGAAGGCCGACGGCTGGTCGCGGCCGTCGGCGTGGCGCAGCCGCGGGCCGGCGGCCGCCACCGAGGCGTTCTGGTCCATGAACCGGCGCAGCCGGTCGATGCATCCTGCGTCGAGGACGGTGTCGTCGTTCAGGATGAAGAGGTAGCGCCCTCGCGCACGGGCGGCGACCAGGTTGTGGTTGGCGCCGAATCCTCGCCGCAGCCCGCCGGCGATCACCGTGACGCCGGGGTGCGATGTGGCCACGGCAGGCTCGACGCCGACGGCGTTGTCGACCACGATCGTCTCGACGTCGGTGACCCCCGCCGCGGCGGGGATCGAGTCCAGGCAGGCCCGCAGGAGCGCGGTGTCACCGCTGGAGACGATCGACACGGTAACGTCGGGAGCGTCGGCCACGGCCGCAGGATATGCCGCGCGGCCAGCGGACAATCCCCCACCGGCGGCCGGGGACTGTCCCCGATTCGCGCCGTCCGTGCTGGAATACACGCATGGACGACTGCCTGTTCTGCCGCATCGTCGCCGGCGAGCTGCCCTCGACGCGGGTGTACGAGGACGATCGCGTGATCGCGATCATGGACATCTTCCCCGCCACCCCCGGGCACGTGCTCGTGATCCCGCGCGCGCACTCCCGCGACCTGCACGACGCGGCCGAGGGCGACGTCGCCGCCGCCGCGAGCGCGGCGAAGCGACTGGCGGGGCTCGCGGTGAGCGGCCTGCACGCCGACGGCGTGACCATCATGCAGTCGAACGGCGCCGCCGCCTGGCAGACGGTGTTCCACTACCACGTCCACGTCATCCCGCGCTACGAGGGCGATCCGCTCGTCCTGCCGTGGCGCCCCGGATCGGCGCCCGCCGATCCGGCGGAGCTGCTCAATATAAGCCGGTCTTATTTTTCAGATTAGTCGGCCTTGGGTACCATGCCCTCTGTGAGTGACCTTCCGGGGCATGCGGACGTACTCGTGATCGGCAGCGGTGGCGCCGGTCTGGCCGCCGCATGGGCGGCCGCGGGCGCGGGCGCCGACGTCGTGCTCGTCACGAAGGGATCGCGGGCGTCGTGCAACACCGGCATGGCCCACGGCGGCATCCAGGCCGCCGTCGGCCCCGAGGACTCTCCGCAGCGCCATGCCGAGGACGTGCTCAGCTCGTCGCACGGCACCGCCGACCCGGAACTCGTCGACATCCTGACGACGGAGGCGCCCGACGCGATCGGCTGGCTCGAGTCGATCGGCGTCGAGTTCTCGCGCGACCACGGCGGCTATCGCCTGGCACGGTGCGGCGGCTCGAGCGTGCCCCGGCTGCTGCAGGTCGGCGACCGCACCGGCCACGTCATCGCAAAGACGCTGCGGGCGGAGCTCGACCGCGGCGGCATCGCGATCCACGACCACACGGCCCTCGTCGGCCTGGATCGCCCCAACGGCCACTTCACCGCGACGCTGCGCCACGGCGAGGACACCCGCCGCCTCGATGCGGGGGCGGTCGTGCTGGCCGCCGGCGGGCGCTGCTACGCCGAGGCCCACGCGGCCGGCATCCTGACGACGAACCAGCCCGGCTCCACGGGCGAGACCACCGGCTTTGCCCAGGCGCTCGGCGCCGAGGTGCGCGACTACGACGCGCTCCAGCACCACCCGACCGGCGGCGTGTGGCCGCCGCCGCTGCAGGGCTTCTCGATCCCCGAGACCTGCCGCAGCTACGGCGCGACCCTGCTCAACGCTGCCGGCGAGCGCTTCTGCGACGAGCTCGCCCCGCGCGACACGGTCGCCGAGGCGGTCGTGCGCGAGTGCGAGGAGGGCCGCGGCCTCGTCACCCCCGACGGCCGCCCCGCCGTTCACCTGGACACCACCCTGATCGACGAGGAGGTCGCGGCCGCCGTGATCCCGACGATGTTGCGGCGCTACCGCGCGGCGGGGGTCGATCCCCTGCACGAGCCGATCATGACCTACCCCGTGCTGCACTACCAAAACGGCGGCCTGCGCATCGACCGCGACGGCCAGACCACGGTCGCCGGCCTCTACGCCGCGGGCGAGATCACCGGCGGCGTCCACGGCCGCAACCGGATGATGGGCAACTCGCTGCTCGACTGCGTCGTCTTCGGACGCCGCGCCGGACGGGCGGCGGCGGCATGAGCACGATCGCCGCCACCGACCTGCAGACCTCCGTCGAGGACGCCGCCGCGTACCTCTACGTCTGGGCGCTCAAGGACATCCCGCAGGACCTGCGCGACGCGCTGAAGGACGCGATGGAGCGCGAGACCCACAGGGTCGGCAAGCGCATCCTGGAGACGATCAACACGAACGTGTCGGTCGCCGACGGCAACGGCAACCTCGTCTGCCAGGACACCGGGATCGCCGTCTTCTACGTGCGCGTCGGCGAGCGCTTCCCGCTGCACCCCGTGCGGATCGAGGACGCACTGCGCGAGGGCACCCGCCGCGCGACCCTCGAGCACCCGCTGCGCTCGAACACCGTGCACACGCTCACCCGCAAGGCCACCGGCGACAACACCGGCCACCGCATCCCCCACATCCACTGGGAGTTCGTGCCCGACTGGGACGGCCTCGACGTCAAGTGCGTCCCCAAGGGCTCGGGCTCCGAGAACATGAGCTTCCTGAAGATGCTCGTGCCCGCCGACGGCGTAGAAGGCGATCAAGCGGTTCGTGCTCGACTCGATCGTCGGCGCCGGCGGCAAGCCGTGCCCGCCCGGGATCGTCGGCGTGGGCATCGGCGGGTCGGCCGACCTGGCCATGCACCTCGCCAAGGAGGCGATCGCCCGCCCGGTCGGCACGCACAACCCCGACCCGGACGTCGCTGCGCTCGAAGCACGACCTGTTCGACCTCCTGAACGCCACGGGCGTCGGCCCGATGGGCCTCGGCGGCGACACGACCGTGCTCTCGGTGCACGCCGAGCAGGCCCACACGCACATCACCCTGAACCCGGTGGCCGTGAACTACCAGTGCTGGGCCGCCCGCCGGGCCAGCGCCCACATCGCCGCGAGCGGCGCCGCCGAGTACGACCGAGAGGCGTGAGGATGGCCCACCACGAGATCCAGTTCCCGACCGACGAGGCCGCAGTGCGGGCGCTGCACGCCGGCGACACCGTCACGATCCAGGGCGAGATCATCGGCATCCGCGACGCCACCCAGATCCGCATCTTCGACCAGGGCCAGGAGCCGCCGATCCCGCTGCGCGGGGCCGCGCTCCTGCACACCGCCCCCAACGTCCGCAAGCTGGCCGACGGGTCCTATGAGCCGATGTGCATCGGCACGACGACGTCGGCGCGCATGAGCCGCTTCACCGAGGGCCTCATCCGCGACCACGGCGCCCGGGCGATCATGGGCAAGGGCGGCCTGCTGCCCGAGGCGCTCGCCCCGCTGCGCGAGCACGGCGGCGTGTACCTCGCCATCGTCGGCGGCGCGGCCGCGCTCGAGACGACGCAGATCGAGGCCATCGCCCAGGTCGAGTGGGAGGACCTGATGCCCGAGTGCCTGTGGCGCTTCCGCGTCCGCGACTTCGGGCCGCTGATCGTGGGCATGGACAGCCACGGCGAGAGCCTCTACGAGAACGTCCAGGTCGAGGCCCGCCGGCGCCTCGACGAGATCCATCTACGCGAGGTTATAGCCATGGTCGAGGAGTTCCTGGGACTGCCGATGCGCCCGCAGAAGCCGCGCGAGCGCGGATGGACGCACGTGATCGACAAGGGCATGAGCGTGCCCGAGGTGCAGGGTCTGCTCGATATCGCGGGCGACTACGTCGACATCGTCAAGATGGGCTGGGGCACGTCGTACGTGACCCGGAACCTGGGCGACAAGATCCGCACCTACCAGCAGGCGGGCATCCCCGTCATGTGCGGCGGCACGCTGCTCGAGGCCGCCATCGCCCGCGGGCGGGTCGAGGAGTTCAAGCGCTGGACGCACAGCTTCGGGTTCACGCACGTCGAGGTGTCCGACGGCACGATCCAGATCGAGCGCGACTCCAAGCTCGAGCTGATCTCGACGCTCGCCGAGGAGTTCGTCGTCCTGTCCGAGGTGGGCTCGAAGGATTCCGAGTGCGTGTTCGCCCCCTACCAGTGGGTGGCATGGATCAAGGAGGAGCTCGAGGCGGGCGCCGCCAAGGTGATCACCGAGGCCCGCGAGGGCGGCACTGCCGGCATCTTCCGCGGCAGCGGCGAGGTGCGCTCGGGCCTGATCGACGAGATCGTGCACGAGGTGCCGCTCGACAACCTGCTCTTCGAGGCGCCGCAGAAGGACCAGCAGGCCTGGTTCATCCGCCACCTCGGCCCCGAGGTCAACCTCGGAAACATCCCGCCGGAGGAGGTCATCCCGCTCGAGACGCTGCGGCTGGGCCTGCGCTCCGACACCATGGCCGACCTCCTCCTCCGAGACCTGCCCGCGCCTCGAGCATGAGCGCCGTCCTTCCCATCTCCGCCGCCGAGGCCGAAGGCCTCGCCGACGAGTTCGAGTCGCGCCCGGCGGAGGACGTCCTGCGCTGGACGGCCGAGCGCTTCGGGCCGCGGGCGGTGCTCACCTGCTCGTGGCAGAAGCAGAGCTCCGTGCTCGTGCACATGCTCTCCGAGGTGGCGCCGCAGATGCGGGTGGTGGAGTTCGACACGGGCCTGCTCTTCCCCGAGACGTACGAGACGCGGGAGCAGCTGATCGCCCGCTACCCGATCAAGTTCGAGCGCATCGAGCCCGAGCTGACCGTCGCCCAGCAGGCCGAGGCGCACGGAGATCGGCTCTGGGAGCGCGATCCCGACTCCTGCTGCGGCATGCGCAAGGTCGCACCGCTCGAGCAGGCGCTGCGGGGGATGGACGCGTGGGTCACGGGAATTCGCCGCGACCAGTCGACAACCCGCGAAAATGCACGCAAGATCGAGGTGGACGAACGCCGCGGCGTGGTCAAGGTACAACCCCTTGCCGATTGGACAAGTCGCGACGTGTGGCGCTATATCTGGAGGCACGGCATTCCGTACAACCCCCTGCACGACCACGGGTATCCGTCGATCGGGTGTGTGCCATGCACGGCGTCGGTGAGCGGCGCGCAGTCCGACGAGCGGGCCGGCCGCTGGCGCGGTACGGGCAAGATCGAGTGCGGCCTGCACGGCCGCTAACGGGTACTACTCACGAACAGCGCGAATTGGGATTCTTCAGAAAGGACTGAGCAGCGTGCACGACGAACACTCAAGGCTTCACCCTGTGGTTCACCGGTCTGTCCGGCTCCGGCAAGACGACCATCGCCCGCATCATCGGGCCCGAGATCGAGCGGCGCGGCGTCCTGGTCGACCACCTCGACGGTGATGTCGTCCGCACGCACCTCAGCAAGGGTCTCGGCTTCTCGCGCGAGGACCGCGACGCGAACATCCTGCGCATCGGCTTCGTCTCGAAGCTCCTGACCCGGCACGGCGCCGGCAGTCATCGTCGCCGCGATCTCACCGTACGCCGAGACGCGCGACCTCGTCCGCGACATGGTCGGCCAGGTCGGCAACTTCGTCGAGGTGTACGTCGCGACCTCGCTCGAGGAGTGCGCCCGCCGCGACGTCAAGGGCCTCTACGCCAAGGCGTTCTCCGGCGAGATCAAGGAGTTCACGGGCGTGAGCGACCCGTACGAGGCGCCGGAGCACGCCGAGATCGTCGTCGAGACCGAGGGCCGCTCGCCCGAGGAGTCGGCCCAGTTCCTTCTGGCTGAGCTCGAGCGCCTGAACATCATCCCCCCCGTGCTCGAGGAGGCGGTCGCCTGATGTCGTCGCCGACCGCCGCGCGCAAGCACGGCACCCTGATCGCACCGCACGGCGGCGAGCTCGTCGACCGCACGGTCACGGGCGACGACGCGGCCGCCCTGGCCGAGCAGGCCCGGGCCTGCCGCGCGTCCACCTGACCGAGAAGCAGACGGCCGACCTCGACATGATCGCGTCGGGGGCGCTGTCCCCGCTGACGGGCTTCATGGTCCAGGCCGACTACGACCGCGTCGTCGAGGACATGCACCTCGACGAGCGGCCTGCCGTGGGCGCTGCCGGTGACCCTGTCCGTCCCCGAGCGGCCGTCGGCACGACCGGCTGGCGCTCGAGGGCTACGAGGGCGACCTGCTGGCGGTGATCGACGTCGCAGACGTCTTCGAGGCCGACCGCAGCGAGGAGGCCGCCAAGGTCTTCCGCACGACCGACGACGCCCATCCCGGCGTGGCCCAGGTCTACGCCGAGGGCCGTGTGCTCGTCGGCGGGCCCGATCACCGTGTTCAAGCGGCCCGAGTCCGGCCTTCCCGGCGCTGCACAAGGACCCGGTCGACACCCGCGCGGCGTTTGCCGAGCGGGGCTGGAGCCGCGTCGTCGGGTTCCAGACGCGCAACCCGGTGCACCGCGCGCACGAGTACATCCAGAAGTGCGCCCTCGAGACCGTCGACGGCCTGCTGCTGCATCCGCTCGTCGGCAAGACCAAGGGCGACGACGTCCCCGCCGAGGTGCGCGTGCCGCTGCTACGAGGTGCTGCTCGAGAACTACTACCCGGCCGACCGCACCATGCTCTCGGCCTTCCCGGCTGCGATGCGCTACGCCGGGCCCCGCGAGGCGGTGTGGCATGCGATCTGCCGCAAGAACTACGGCTGCTCGCACTTCATCGTCGGCCGCGACCACGCCGGCGTCGGCAGCTACTACGGCACGTACGACGCGCACCTGATCTTCGACAGTTCGAGCCGCACGAGCTCGACATCGAGCCGATGTTCTTCGACCACACGTTCTTCTGCCGGACGTGCGGGAACATGGCGTCGGCGAAGACCTGCCCGCACCCCTCGGAGGACCACGTGCACCTGTCGGGCACGAAGGTGCGCGAGATGCTCGGCGAGGGCGACCGTGCCGCCGGTCGAGTTCAGCCGGCCGGAGGTGGCGCAGGTGCTGATCGCGGCGTACCGCTCCTAGCACTTCGCGGAAGCGGGGGCGGGAGGGCCGAGCGCCGGCCTTCCCGCCCCCGCTTGCATTCCCCACTATGCCGCTTAGACTGGTCGGGAATATGTGCGTGGGAGGAGGGATTCGATGACCGGTCTCGAGTTGATCGCCGCCGGCCTCGTGGTCGGGCTGCTCGTGGGCAGCACGGGCATGGGCGCGGGCTCGCTGATGGCGCCGTTGCTCATCAGCCTGTTCAGCGTCTCTGCGGTCGCCGCCGTCGGAACCGACCTGCTCTACTCCGCGGGCACGAAGCTCGTCGGCGGCGCCCGCCATCTCACGCTGCGCACGGTGAACGTCGAGCTGGCGCTGTGGATGGCCGCGGGCAGCGTGCCGGCGTCGGTGCTCGGCGTGATCGCCCTGAACCGCCTCGCGGCCTCGGAGGGAGCGGCGGTGCAGAGCGACATGAAGGTCGTGATCGGCGATCGCGCTCATGCTGGTCGCGTTCACCGTCGCCGTGCGCACCTTCGTGACGATCCGCGGCCTCTGGGACGCGAGCACCCTGCCCTCCGACGCCGAGATCAGCCGCAAGCAGCGCTACCTCGCGCTCTGTCTCGGCGTCGTCTTCGGCTTCGTCTTCGGGCTGACGTCGGTCGGCGCGGGCGCCTTCTTCGGCATGGCGCTCGTCACGATCTTCCCGCTGTCGGCCCGGCGGGTGGTCGGCACCGACCTGTTCCACGGCGCCCTGGTCACCTGCGCCGCGGCAGCCGCGTCGTACTTCCTGCTGCCGTCGATGCGGTTCTCGAGCATCGGCCTTCTGATGATCGGGTCGATCCCGGGCATCCTGATCGGGTCGCAGCTCACCGTGGCGCTGCCCGAGAAAGCGCTGCGCGGCTCGCTCGCGAGCGTGCTCGCGCTTTCGAGCCTGAAGATGCTCGGCGCGTTCTGATTCCCGCGCCTACCAGGAATTTTCCCCAACCGGCTTGCATTCCCCACTAGCTCAGTTATATTAGTAGGGTTTGTGGGCATAAGACCGGAGAGGGGAAGGTTTAGATGAATCCTGGACTGATGTTGGCGGGCCTTGTGGTCGGACTCCTGGTGGGTCTGACGGGCATGGGGGCGGGCTCGCTGATGACACCGATCCTGATCAGCATGTTCGGGATTCCGGCCGGAACGGCCGTGGGCACGGACCTCGTCTACGCGGCCGTGACCAAGTGCTTCGGCGCCGCGCGGCACGCCCAGCTTCGCAACGTCAATCCGCAGCTCGCGCTGTGGATGGCCACGGGCAGCGTTCCCGCCGCCTTCCTGGGCACCTTCACCCTCTACAACCTGCTCGGCTCGAACATCGACTCGTGGCTTCCCAACGTCATCGGCTACGCGCTCATCCTGGTCGGCATCGCCGTCGCGATCCGGACGTTCGTCAGCATCCGCGGGCTTTGGGACACCTCGAAGCTGCCCGTCGACGGCGAGCTCACCCGCAACCACAAGATCCTCGCGCTCTCGATCGGCGCCGTGTTCGGCTTCATCCTGGGCATCACCTCGGTCGGCTCCGGCGTGTTCTTCGGGATGGCGCTCGTCACCCTGTTCCCGCTGTCGGCCCGCCGCGTCGTCGGCACCGACCTGATGCACGCCATGATGGTGACCATCGCGGCCGCCGCCGGGACGATCATCTGGGGCACGCCCGATTATGGCAACGTCGGCAACATCCTGATCGGCTCGATCCCCGGCATCCTGATCGGCTCGCACTTCACGGCACGGCTGCCCGAGCGGGCGCTGCGCGGGAGCATCGCGAGCGTCCTTGCCCTCTCCGGCCTCAAGCTGCTCGGCGCCTTCTAGGCCACGCCCTGCATCGGGGACGGTCCCCACGCGGGGACCGTCCCCGGTGTGCGTGCCGGGGCTCCCAATCACGCGCCCCTACAATCCGCCGTCGTGCCCCGGCAGCGGACAGGGATCCTGGTCATCGGCGCGCTGCTCGCGGCGTCGGGAGTCGCATTCCTGCGCGCGGAGCAGCTGAAGCTCCAGCACTCGCCCATCGGGGCGACCCGGGTGCAGAAGTACTTCTCGACGGTGTGCCCGGTCCGGCCCGGCACGCGCTGCCGGTCCCACTCGGCCCGGATCAGCTTCCGGCTGCGCAGCGCGGGCACCGTGGCGCTCGCGATCGCAAGCTCGTCGGGGGCGATCGTCGACCAGCTCACCCCGGCCGCCGGCACGCACATGCACCACGGCCGCGTGACGGTGAGCTGGGACGGCCACACCACGGCGGGCGCGACCGCCGCCGACGGCACCTACCACCTGCGGGTCGACCTGATCAGCCTGCATCGGGTCATCACCGTGACCGACCCGATCCAGCTCGACGACACCCCGCCGCAGGTCACGCTCAAGAGCAGTCCCGGCGCGCTTCCGATCCGCTATCAGACGAGTGAGCCCGCCGTCGTCTTCGTGCACGCGACCGCGACGGGCGCAAACGCCGGCGGGGCGCTCTACCGCGGCCACGACGGGCGGGTGCGTTTCCGCCACACCCGGCTCTCGGGTGAGGAGGTGCGGATCACGCTCGTCGCGGTCGACCCGGCCGGGAACGCCTCGGCGCCGCTCGCCGCGGGCACCGTCCGCCTGCCCGGCTGAGTAGAGTCTCGCCGATGTCCGACTGCCCAGGTGCACCGTGATCGCCGCCGGACGCTCGGTGCTCGTGCTCGCGCCGCACACCGACGACGGCGAGTTCGGGTGCGGCGGCACCATCGCCCGGATGATCGACGCGGGCGCCGAGGTGCGCTACATCGCGTTCTCGACCGCCTCGCGCTCGCTCCCGGCAGGATTCCCGGCCGACACCCTCCTGCACGAGGTGCGGGCCGCCACCGGCACCCTGGGCATCCCCGAGTCGGACCTCACGGTGCACGACTTCGAGGTGCGAACGTTTCCGAGCGTGCGCCAGGAGATCCTCGAGATCCTGGTCGCGCTCAACGCCGACCTGCGGCCCGACGTCGTGCTGACCCCCTCGCTCGGCGACATCCACCAGGATCACGAGACGATCGCCCGCGAGAGCATGCGGGCGTTCAAGCGCACGACGCTGCTCGGCTACGAGATTCCCTGGAACTGCTTCAACTTCCGCCAGCAGGCCTATGTCGAGCTCGAGCCGGGCCAGCTCGACCGCAAGGTGGCGGCCCTGCAGTGCTACCGCAGCCAGGCGCACCGCAACTATGCGAACGAGGAGTACGTGCGCAACGTCGCCCGCACGCGCGGCATCGAGGGCGGCCGCGCCCTCGCCGAGGTCTTCGAGGTCTACCGCTGGTTCATCTAGCCGGCCGGCGGCGGCGCGGGCCCGGCCACCACGGGATCGGCGCCTCGACGTGGCCGGCCGCGACGCGGACGCCCTCGCTGCGCAGGCGCTCGGCGTGCTCCGCCTCGTGGCCCGGCACAAGCCGGCCCGCGGCGGTGACGACGCGGTGCCAGGGGACGCCGTCGCTGCTCCTGGCCATGGCGCGGCCGACGGCGCGCGGGGCCTCGGGCCGGCCGACCCACTCCGCCACCCGGCCGTAGCTCGCCACCGTCCCGGCCGGGATGCGGTGCACCATCGCCTCGACGCGGCGCTCGAACGGCGTCGGCGGCGTGACCACCCGGAACCCGACGGGCACACCTTCGCCCCACCCCTCAGGCATCGCCGTCCAATCCGCCGCACATACGGCGATCGTATCGGCGCCGTGTGCGCCCCGGAGCGGCGCCCCCGCTCACTACACTGATCCTCCGTGCGCCTGCTCCTGATCGCGTTCTACTTCCCCCCGGCGGGCGGTGGCGGAGTCCAGCGCACGCTCAAATTCTGCCGCCACCTGCCCGACTTCGGCATTCAGGTCGACGTGCTGGCGCCGAGCGACCCCAAGTGGTTCGCACTCGACGAGCCGCTGCTGCGCGAGGTGCCGGCCGAGACGACGGTGCACCGCACGCCGTTCCTCGGCCCACGGTCGTCGTTCCGCGCCGATGCGCTGCGCGGCGCGCGCGGCCTGCGTCGCGCCGCGGTGCACGCCCGTTACGCGTACGAGCGCTCGCTCGTCCCCGACAAGGCCGCGCCGTGGGCGGTGACGGCGATCCCGGCGGCGGTGCGCATCGTCCGCTCGCGCGGCATCGACGCAATCATGACCACCTCGCCGCCGGCGTCGGTGCACCTGATCGGCGCCGCGGTGGCCGGCGCGACGTCGCGGCCGTGGGTGGCCGACCTGCGCGACTCGTGGCTCGACCACCCGCACAAGACCTACGAGAGCCGCGGCATGCGGGCCAAGCGGCGGGTCGACCGGCGCCTGGCGCGCACGGTCGCCCGCAGGGCCGACGCGCTCGTCGCCGTCACCGAGGCGATCGCGGCCGAGCTGCGGGAGCTCGATCCGGGCGCCGCCGCAAAGACGCACGTGATCGGACACGGCGTCGACCTCTCCGACTTCGCAGGGCTCGACCACGTCCCCGCTCCGGGCTTCACCATCGTGCACACCGGCGCGTTCTTCGGCCAGCGCAGCCCGCGCGCGTTCCTGACGGGGCTGCGCGCCCTGCTCGAGCGCCGGCCCGACCTGCGCGGCGAGGTGCGTGTCCGCTTCGTCGGCGACCTGCGGGCGACCGACCGTGACTGGGCACGGGGCCTTGGCATCGACGACGCCTGGGAAGAGACGGGGTTCGTGCCGTTTCGCGACGCGGTCGCGGCCCAGCGCGCGGCCGATGCGCTGCTGCTCCTGATCCCGCACAACAACGGCCGCGGGGACACCGTCGTCTCGGGCAAGGTGTTCGAGTACCTGGCCGCGCGCCGGCCGGTGCTCGCGGCCGTGCCCCCACACGGGGCGGCGGCCGACCTGGTGCGCTCGGCCGGCGCCGGCGAGGTGGTCGACTCGGACGACTCCGAGGCCCAGTCGCGCGCCCTCGAGGCGCTGGTCGACCGGCGCCGCAGCGGCGGCCTGGCCGACATCGAGCTTCCGGCCGGGATGGGCGAGCGCATGTCGCGCCGCGCGCGGGCGCAGGAGCTCGCGGTGGTGCTGCGAAGGGTGGCGGGATGAAGCTCTCGCGCCTGGACTGGCTGCTCCTGCTGACGCTCTCGGTGCTCACCTACGAGAAGCTCAGCTGGTCGACATCGGTCGTCACCCTGACCTGGACGAACCTGCTCGCGACGGTCTTCGTCGTCTCGTTCGTCGTCGACCGGATCCGCCACCGTGACGGGCTGCTGCACCCAGCGGCGATCACGCTTGCCGGGTTCATGTGCGCGTTCGCCGCGGTCTACCTGGCGGGGTACTTCGACCTCACCGACAAGTCGGCGCTCTCGTTCTGGCTGAAGGGCGTCGGCGCCTGGACGATCCACTTCGCATACCTCATCCTCGGCGTGGCGCACATGGTCCGCCGCGGACGGTCGCTCTTCATCCGCGGGTTCTACGCCTTCACGGCGGGGATCGTCGTCAACTGCGTCTACGGCATCCTCCAGCTCGGGCTCGCGATCGCGGCCGGCATCAACCTCGACAGCCTGGTGGTCGGCCCGCTCACCGGCGGACAGGGCGGCACGGGCGGCATCAACGTCTACGGCACGGTGTCGGGCTCGCAGAACGTGTACCGGATCAACGCCCTCACCGGCGACCCGAACCACCTCGGCGTGATGCTCTGCGTGCCGCTGATGGCGCTTTTGCCCTACTACCTGGGCGACCGCCGCGGGCGCCGCGTGATCGGCCTGCTGCTGCTCTTCATGTTCCTCGTCCAGGTGCTCACGCTCTCGCGCTCGGCCGCTCTCGGCGACGTCGCCGGCCTGCTCGTGCTGCTGCCCGGCCTGCGCCGGTTCCTGCCGAGCCTGCGCACGCTCGCGATCGGCTTCGGCGGCCTCGCCGTCGCCCTCGCAGCCCTCTACGAGTCGTCGCACTTCGTGCGCGCCGTGCTCGCGTCGCGCACCCAGGTGAACGGCGGCGGGACGCAGACCCACCTCCAGTTCTACCAGCTCGTGCCGCCCGCGCTCGACCCCCACCCGCTGTTCGGGATGGGGTTCAACACGTTCGCGGTCTTCTACCAGTTCATCACCGGGCGCACCGACTTCGGGCCGCACAGCGCCTGGATCGCGATCCTGGTCGAGACCGGCCTCGTCGGCATGGGCGTGTACCTGATCTATTTCGGCTACCTGCTCGCGAGCGCCGCCGCGATCCGCCGCTCGGCCGATCCCGACATCAGCCGGCTCGGGCAGGGTCTGCTCGCGGCGCTCGTGGCGACCGCGGCCGGAAACCTCTTCTACCTGACGATGACGTTCGACTACTTCTTCGCCGTCGCCCTGCTCGCCGTCTCGGGCGCCGCCATGTTCGGCCCGGCGCGGTCGCGCGTCCCCGCCCGCGCGCCCACGCCGACGCCGGCGGGGTCGTCGCCGTGATCGTCGCCCTCGAGGTGGCGTTCTGGCTCAGCCTGGCCGCCCTCGTCTGGACGCACCTGCTCTACCCGCTCGCGATCGCCGCGCTCGCCCGTGTGCGCCCGCGCCCGGTCGCGGCGGCCGACATCCTGCCCTCGGTCAGCCTCGTCATCCCCGCCTACAACGAGGAGGACGTGATCGCGGCGAAGCTCGAGAACGCCCTCGCCCTGGACTACCCCGCCGAGAAGCTCGAGGTCGTGGTCACGTCGGACGACTCGACCGACGCCACACACGCCATCGTCGCCCGCTACGCCGACCGCGGCGTGCGCCTGATCCACTGTCCTCGCGGCGGCAAGGTTGCAGCGCAGGACCGGGCGGTGGCCGAGACGCGCGGCGACATCGTCGCCTTCGGCGACGCGAACGTGATCTGGGACGCCGACGCCGTACGCCGGCTGGTGCGGCCCTTCGCCGACCCCGCGGTCGGGATGGCCTGCGGCAGCGTGCGGCTGGTCAACCCGAAGGGCGGCACGAACCAGGAGGGGCTCTACTGGCGCTACGAGATGTGGCTGCGCCGGCGCGAGTCGCTCGTGCACTCGATCACGGGCTCAAACGGCGCCATCTACGCCGTGCGGCGCGAGGCGTATCGCGAGGTCGATCCCCGCTTCGGTCACGACCTGAGCTTCCCCTACCTGATGGTGCAGAACGGCTACCGGGCCGTGTACGAGCCGTCCGCGCGCGCCACCGAGCCCATGACGACCGACATCGAGGACGAGTTCCGGCGCAAGGTGCGGATGTTCGAGCACTGCTGGCTGATCCTGTTCCGCGGCCGTATGTTCGGCGTGCGCCGGCTGGGCCCGACCTACTGGGTCGAGATCGTTTCGCACCGGCTGCTGCGCTACTGGAGCGGGCCGCTGCACCTCGTCCTGCTCGCGACGAGCGCGGCCCTGGCGACGCACGGGCTCGTCTACGCCGTCGTGCTCGCAGCGCAGGTGGCCGGCCTCGTGCTGGTCGGGATCTCGATGCTTCTGCGCGGGCGCCTGCGCGTCCTGCGCGTGCTGCACTACTACCTGCTCGTGACGCTCGCGACCGTGATCGCGCTCGTCGGCTATCTGCGCCGCGGGGTTCCCGCGACGTGGGACAAGGCCGCCGGCTCGCGGCTGTCGTAGCGGCCGCTCAGGGCACGAGTTCGCGATAGACGGCCTCGGTCTGCCGGGCGATCTGCGCCCAGCCGAGCGGCCCGGCCGCGGCGGCGGCGCTGCGCTCGGCAAGTGCGGCGCGGTGGACGGGATCTGCCAGGACGCGGCCGAGGGCGGAGCCGAGCTCTCCGGGGTCGCCGGCCGGGACGAGCTCGCCCAGGCCCTCACGCCGATGGAGCTCGCCGAAGCCGCCGACGTCGGAGAGGACGAGCGGCGCGCCGAACGCGAGCGCGGCCGCGAGCACGCCGGAGTTGTCGATGCGGCGGTACGGCAGAACGACGACGTCGGCGCGGCGGAGGGCCGCCGCCAGCTCGGCGTCGGAGAGGTAGCGCGGCATGTACACGACCCCCGGCTGGTCGGTGGCAAGCGCCGAGGTGTCCATCATCGGCCGGCCCGCGACGAGCAGCGTCGCGTCGGGAGCGAGCTCACGCACGCGCGGCCACGCCTCGAGCAGCAGATCGATCCCCTTGTACGGCCGGATCAGCCCGGGAGCGACGGCGAGCAGGCCCGGCGGGTCGGCCGGCGGCGGCACCGCCGCGAGCTCGCGCAGATAGGTGAACGCGCCGTGAGGGATGACCCGCACCCGGCCGGGGTCGACGCCGCACACATCGACGAGCGCGGCGCGGCCCCATTCGCTGTGGCAGATGACCCGCGGGAACGCCCGCGCGGTCGCGGCGACCGACCGCCGCCGCGCCGCGCCACCGACGTTTGGAAGCGGATCGTGCGCGGTGAACACCACCGCGAGCCCGCTCGCCTGCAGGCGCCGGTAGAACGGCCGCTCGGCGGGGCGAAGGACGCTCCACTGCACGTGAACGACGTCGGGTCGCTCGCGCGCAAACGCCGCCCTCAGGCGGCGCAGGTCGGCCAGGTGCTCGGCCGCCTTTGCGGCCGGACGCAGGCGGTTTCCAACGGCCAGGGCGTTCGAGCGACGGTAGAAATGTTCGCGCACCTCGTAGCCTTCGGGGGCCGGAGCCTGCCCGTGAACGAAGCCCGACGTCCACAGCGTGACGTGGTGACCACCGGCCGCGAGCGCACGGGCGAGCTCGTGGTCGTACGGGCGTGAGTACCCCGACGGGTCGACGAGCGCCACGCGCAGGGGACTGTTGCCCAAAGCTTGCTCCAATGGCGCTGACTAGACTACCCCTCCGTGTCCGACAGCCCGCCCGTACCGCCCGCCGGCGAGGTGCGGGTGACCGACTACTTCCGGCGCGCGCTGCGGCGCTGGTACGTGATCGCCTTCGCGGTCGTCGCCGCCGTGCTGCTGGTCTTCCTGCACGGCGTGAGCGGCGCGACGAACGAGTCCTCGGCCACCGCGAGCGTCTATCTCGGGCAGCCGTTCAGCCCGGGCGGCTCCTCGGTGCTCACCCAGACGCCGCTCTCGAACTCCACGATCTCGATCGACTTCGTCACCGCCCCGCAGCAGATCGCCAAGGCGGCGAAGGCGGCCGGGATCAACCATCGCAGCCTGCGCAGCCATGTGAGCGTGCTCGCCTCTGGCGGCGCTGCCGCAGCGGCGAAAGCGGGCACCGGAGCCGGCGGGGCGCCGACGATCTCGATCACCGTCGAGGGGCCGTGGACGCGCGCGAAGGTGCAGACCGTGGCCAACACCCTGGCGCAGTCGCTGATCGCCTACGCCAACCGCTACACGGCCCAGAAGACCGACATCGTCACCCAGAAGGTCGCGCTCGAGAAGCAGCAGCTGGCGACGCTCACCGAGGTGCAGACGCGGGCGAATGCGGCCCTCACCGCCATCGACAAGTCGAACGCACTGCCGCTCGACAAGGTGGCGGCCGAGTCGACGTTCGTCAGCAACCTGGCCACGGCGGCCGACGAGATCGGCACGCTGACCGAGAACCTGACGAACGACCAGGTGGCGCTCGTGGCGACCAAGGACATCGAGTCAGCCCAGTTCATCTCGCACGCGAGCGGGCGCAAGGTCAGCGCGAGGACGCGTCGCAACTCGCTCGTCATCGCGGCGCTCGTCGGCCTGATCGTCGGCACCGGCCTGGCCCTCGCCTGGGAAGCGCTCGCCTCCCGGCCGCGGCCCCGGACGGCGTAGACTTCCTCGGATGTCCATGCGCACGTGCCCCGATTGGCCCGAGCTGCTCGACCGTGCGCCCGACCTCCACTTCAAGCACTACACGGCCGACGAGCTCCAGCTCCCGCACGACATCGTGCTCGCGCTCGGCGCGGTGCGGCTGAGCGGCGTCGAGGTGTGCGCCGACACCGCCTTCAACGTCTTCAACCCGGCGCACACCGATCCCCGCCTGGCCGAGGCCCTGCAGGCGAGCTTCTGGACGGCGCTCGACGACTGGCGCGGCAGCGCGCGCTGATCGACGGCCGGATCCCGCATCCGGGGGGCGGCGACCCCACCGCGGGATGCCGATGAACGCCGCGATGGAGACGAGCGAGCCCGACACCCACGAGATCGACCCGGTCGACATCCAGCGCCTGCTCCTGTGGTACTTCGAGAGCGAGCACCCCGGCCGCCCGCACATCCGCCGCCGCAGCCTCGAGGGGCCGCGCAGCTCCGCGGCGCCCGTGTCAGCCCGGGTCTGAGCCCTTCGCGATCGGGACGTCCACGAGGTTTCCCCACTCGGTCCACGATCCGTCGTAGTTGCGCACGTCGGGGTAGCCGAGCAGCTCGCGCAGCACGAACCAGGTGTGGCTCGAGCGCTCGCCGATGCGGCAGTACGCCGTCACCGGCCGGTCGGGCGTGACGCCCCTGGCCGCGTAGAGCGCGCGCAGCTCGTCGGCGGGCCGAAACGTGCCGTCCTCACGCACGGCCTGCGCCCACGGGATCGACATCGCCCCGGGGATGTGGCCGCCGCGCTGCGCGCCCTCCTGCTCGTAGCCGGGCATCGCGATCAGCTCGCCCGAGTACTCCTGCGGACTGCGCACGTCGACGAGCGCGTGGCCGCCCGCATGCACGATGTCGAGAACGGCGTCGCGGCGCATGCGCAGCGCATCGTCGATCGGCGCGGCCGTATAGGCGGCCGGCGTGATGTGCGGCTCCGACTGCGTCACCGGCCGGCCGTCGTCGATCCACTTCTGGCGGCCGCCGTCCATGATCCGCGCGTCCGCGTGCCCGTACAGCTTGAGGTACCAGTAGGCGTAGGCGGCGAACCAGTTGTTCTTGTCGCCGTAGAGCACGACGGTCGTGTCGTTGGCGATGCCCTTGGACGCGAGCAGGCTCCCGAACCCGGCCCGGTCGATCACGTCGCGGACGACCTGCTGCTGCATCTCGGCCCGCCAGTGCAGGGCGACCGCGCCGGGGATGTGCCCCTCGGCGTAGAGGTCGGGGTTCTCGTCGACCTCGGCGAGGACGACGCCGGGGTCGTCCCTGTGCCGCTCCACCCAGTCGGTGTCGACCAGCACGTCGTTCGCATAGGTCATGCGCCCGACACTAGCCGAGTTTGGAGCCGAAGTCGGCTTCGAGCCGCAGCCGGCACCAGGCCAGGAACGCATCGGTGAGCCGCCGCCGGCTGCGGGTGGCAAGCCGCACCGAGTAGAAGTCGCGCACCGGGTCGAGGCCCGCCACCTCGGCCGTCGCCAAGGTGCCCAGCCGCAGCTCCTTCTCGACCGCGAGCGACGAGAGGAAGCACACACCGTGGCCGGCCTCGACCGCCGACTTGGCGGACTCCTGCAGCCCCGCCTCCATCGCCACCTTGAGGTCGCGCACGCGCACCCCGGCCTGGCGCAGCTCGTCCTCGATCACCGTGCGGACGCCGGCCCCGGACTGCATCACGACCTGCGGCTCGGCGACCAGCTCGGCGAGGCTGACGACCCGCCCGGCGAAGCGGTGGCCGGCGGGCACCGCGAGGACGACGCGATCGCGCAGGAACGGCTCGAACTCGAGCGCGCGGTGGCTGCGGCGGGCGCCGACGACGCCGAGCTCGAGGTCGCGGTCGAGCACGCGGTCGATCACCGAGCCGGTCGCGTCGACCCGCAGCGTCACCTCGACAGCCGGATGCGCGGCACGGAAGCTGCCCAGAAGCTGGGGCAGCACGTGCTCGCCGGGGCCGGTGGACGCACCGACGACCAGATGGCCGTGCGGCTCATCCGTATCCTGTGCGAGCTCGCGGGCGAGCTCGTCGCGCAGGGTGAGCATCCGCAGCGCGTAGCGGTGCAGCACCTCGCCGCGGTCGGTGGGCGCCGCCCGCCGCCCCGACCGGTCGATCAGGGGCGCGCCAAGCATCCGCTCGAGGGTCTGGATCTGCTGGCTGACGGCGGGCTGGGTCACGCCCAGGGCATCGGCGGCGGCCGAGAACGACCCCCGCTCGACGACCTCGACAAAGGTCTGCAGCTGGCGCAGGTCCATATCAGCCTGAGCTTATCAGCAGGTATAAGGCATGGCGGTGCAGCCAGAAGCCCCGTCGACCACATCGCGGCGGCGATGGGGACTGTCCCCACCGGGACAGTCCCGGTTCTCTGCCCTCAACGACGCCTGGCGAGCCCCGTGAGCGCCAGCGCGAGCAGGTGGTCGGGGTCGCGGCGCAGGCGTGTCGCCATAGCGCCGGTCTTGTGCTCGAGCACGAGGTCGTCCACACGCTCGAGCGGCCGCATCCGGCCCTCGGCGATCAGGCGCTCGTCGACGCCGCCCAGGCGTCCGGCGAAGGTGGTGTAGACGGGTGTTCCGAGCACCACCGCCTCACGGTTCATCGTGCCGCCGGCGCTCACGACCAGGTCGGCCCCGGCGACCAGGCTGCCGCCGTCGACCGCGTGCTCGGGGACAACCACCGAGGGCAGGTCGAGCGCCCGGATCCGTGCCCCCTGGTCGGGCGTGCGCGGCAGCACCACCGAGACGACGTCGGGACGTCGCCCGAGCCGCTCGAGCACGGCGTCGAAGAGCGGGTTCTCGAACCGGTGATAGAGCGCGACGTCGGCCGGCGGCCGCAGGACGACGCCGATGCGCTCGCCGTCGAAGCCGAGCCGGCGCGGCACCTCGGGGTCGGCCTCGAACCCGGCCAGGTAGTACTCCTCCTTCAGCCCCGGATAGCGCACGAGCCGCGGCGGGCGCACGCCGAAGCGGCGCAGCCGGGCGGGCGGGATCGCGTCGGGCACGAGCACGCGCGATGCGAGGCGGCAGTTGAGCGAATGCTGCAGCGTGGCGAACTCGTAGTCGAACATGGTCGTGTTCGGGATCCGCAGCACCCGGCATGCCATCGGCAGGTCGGTGGAGCCGTGCGCGAGGGCGACGTCGAACCGGCCGCGGCGCCCGAATGCGGTCATCGCCGCCACGCGTTCGGCCGCCGCGCGCGCCTTCCCGGCCCGCGAGCCGCCGCCATGGTGGCCGATCACCGTGTGGTCGATGCCATGCAGCTCGAGCAGCTCGATCGTCTGGGCAAAGGCGCGGGCGGTGACCGACACGTCATCGCCGCGCGCCTGCAGCCGCCGCACGAGCGGCGCGAAGATGACCGTGTGGGGGGAGTTCGTGAGGTCGATCCAGACGCGCACGCGCGTCTGCTTACGCGGCGGCCAGAGCGGCGGCGCGCACGGCGGTGACGACCTCGCGCTGCGCCTGCTCGGCGAGCGTCGGGAACATCGGCAGCGCCAGGCCCTCGTCGGCGGCCCGCTCGGTCTCGGGAAGGTCGCCCGCGCGGTAGCCGAGATTGGCGAAGACGGGCTGCAGGTGCAGCGGCACGTCGTAGTAGGCGCGGCAGCCGATCCCGGCCGCAGTGAGGCTGCGGACGAGCTGATCGCGCTCCTGAGTACGCACGACGTACAGGTGATAGACGTGCTCGACCGCCGGCGCCTCGACGGGCAGCTCGACCAGGTCGCCCAGGCCGAGCTCGCGATAGCGGGCGGCGGCGGCACGGCGGCCGGCGTTCCAGCCGGCCACCTCGGGCAGGAAACGGCGCAGCACCGCCGCCTGGATCTCGTCCATGCGCGAGTTGGTGCCGACGAGCTCGAAGCGGCGCTTCTCGCGCGAGCCGTGAAAGCGCAGCAGGCGCACCTGCTCGGCCAGCTCGGCGCTGCTCGAGACGACCATGCCGGCATCGCCGAGCGCGGGAAAGTTCTTGGTGGGGAAGAACGAGAACGTGGCCAGGTCGCCGAAGCTGCCCGCGCCGCGGCCGGCGACGGTCGCGCCGAACGCCTGGGCGGCGTCCTCGATCAGGGCGAGGCCGTGGCGGTCGGCCACCTCGCGCAGGGCGGTGACGTCGGCCGGCTGCCCGTACAGGTGCACCGCGACGATCGCGCGGGTGCGCTCGGTGACGGCGGCCTCGGCGGCCGCCGGATCGAGGTTGAACGTCGCGCGGTCGATGTCGGCGAACACCGGCGTCGCGCCGACCCGCGCGATCGCCTCGGCCGTCGCGTAGAACGTGTAGGCCGTGGTGACCACCTCGTCGCCGCGCCCGATCCCGAGCGCCTCCAGGCTGAGCACGAGCGCGTCGGTGCCGTTCGCGACGGCGACGCCGTGGCCGGCTCCGACGGCCGAGGCGATCTCGTCCTCGAGGGCGCGCATGTTCGGACCCAGGATGAACCGGCCCGAGTCGATCACGTCGCAGACAGCCCGCTTGACGTCGTCGAGCATGTCGGCGTACTGGGCGCGGATGTCCATGAGAGGGACGGCCATCAGGCCATGCTAGTGGGCAGCCCGGCGCCGCTGGTGCAGTAGCAGCCAGGCTCCGCCGACGACGATCGCCGCGACGACGACGTAGTCGAGATAGCCGAAACGGCGGTGCCACTCGTCCCAGTGACTACCCGCGACGTCACCGACCGCGACGAGCATGATGCACCAGGGCAGCGACCCGAGCACCGTCAGCACCGAGAACCGGCGCAGCGGCATGCGGGCAACGCCGGCCGGCAGCGAGATGAACGTGCGCAGCACGGGCAGGAGCCGGGCGAAGAACACCGTCGGGGTGCCGTAGCGCTCGAACCAGCGGTGCGCCTGCTCGACCCGCCCGCGGTAGTGCGCCGAGCGGAGGAGCACGGCATCGACGCCGTAGGCGCCCACCGCCCACGCGATCAGCGACCCCACCAGGTTCGCGGCCGTCCCGACCACGACTGCGGCGACGAAGTTCATGCTCCCCTGCGAGACGAGGTAGCCGGCGTAGATCATCGTCACCTCGCTCGGCACCGGGATGCAGGCGCTCTCGAGCACCATCAGCACGAACACCGCCTCCAGGCCGTGGCCCGAGATGAACGTCTGCAGATGATGGGTCAGCGATTGCACCGGCGGAGCCTACCGGGCTTCCATGGGAACGAGGCCATCGGCGGGGGGCGGCAGGTGAGCGGTCGTCAGGTAGGCGCCGCAAAGCGCCGTCACCGCCGACATGACCACGATCAGGACGCGGTAGTCCACGATGCCGACGAGGCCCGCACCGAGCGCGATCGAGAGCGTCTGGGGGACGCCCACCACCACGTCGGCGGCCGAGTTCACGCGGCCCTGCAGGTCGCCCGGCGTCCGCATCTGCACCGCCGTGAAGTAGCCGACGACGGCCCACGAGACGCCGCTTCCCGCGACGGAGAACCCGACCAGGACGACCGCGACGTGGGGGACGAGGAGCGACGCGTCGCCGACCGCGAAGAGCAGCATGCCGAGGCCGATGACGCGGCCGTCGCCGTGGCGGCGCAGCATCGCGCCGGCGACCAGACCGCCCGCGATCGCGCCCGCGCCCTGGGCCGAGCTCAGCACCCCGAAGAACGTCGGCGGCCGGTGCAGCCCGTGCTGGATGACCGAGAAGATCAGCGTCTCGGAGAAGCCCACCACGAGCAGCGCGAGGCCGGTGGTCGTGACGATGCGGCGCAGCCCCGGCGAGCGGGCGATGTGGCGCGCGCCCGCCGCCACCTGGGCGCGGAGATGGTGCTCGGGCGGCACGGGCCGGCGCTCGCGATGGTGCACGGCCGCGAGCGTGAGCGCCGCGACGACGAACGTGGCCGCGTCGAGCGCCGCCACCGTCGGGCCGCCGAACGCGGCGAAGAGCCCCGCGCCGGCGAGCGGAGCGAACAGCCGCATGCCCTCACCCGTCGTCTGCAGCACGGCGTTGGCGTCACCCAGCAGGTCGGCCGGCAGGAGCCGGGTCAGATAGGCGGACTGGGCCGAGTAGAAGAGCCACCCGATCGCGCCGTAGGCGAGCGTCACCGCGTAGATCACCCAGAGCTGGCCGCGGCCGTGGACGCCGACGAGGGGCACGAGCACCGCCGCGCCGGCCAGGTTGAGCGCGATCATCAGCGGCCGCGCCCGGACGCGGTCGACCACCACCCCGAAGAGCGGCGAGACGAGCCCGGGCACGGAGTAGGCGAAGAACACGAGGCCCGCCGCCGCGCTCGATCCCGTGATCGTCTTCACCCACACGCCCATGGCCAGGAACATCGCCCGGTCGCCGAACACCGACAACATCTGCCCGGCCACGAGCAGGCGGGCGTCCCGATGGGAGAGCAGCCGGCGCACGCGCGGGCGGCGGCGGCGCTACTCGCCCGCCGCGACCAGCGCCGCGAGGTTTCGCAGCTGCGCCTCGAGCGCGCCGCGGACCGGCCCCGACGCCATGGCCGCGAGCAGCCGGGGCACGTCCACCTCGGACGTGAGCGTCACCCGGGTGGCGTGGTCGCCCTCGGGCTCGAGCTCGAACACCGAGGTGCCCTTGCGCTTGCCGTCGACGCGCTCCTCGACCAGGCGCCGCGGCGGGTCGCTCTGCACCATGCGCACGACCATCGGCTCGCGCACGCCCATGGTGACGAGCTCGCAGGCGATGTCGCCGTTTTCGAGCACGCGCCCGTCGCGGATCTCGTCCGGGAGCATGCGGATGTGCTTGTGCGGGTCGACGATCCACTCCCACACGACCTCCGGCGGGGCGGGACAGGTGCTCGAGACCGACACCTTCACGGCCGGATCACGCCGCGTGGTCGCGTACGGTGCGGTAGAGCGTGTCGCGCTGGCGGGGGACGTACCCGGCGTTTCGGATCGTGTGGACGAAGTCCTCGGTGGAGGCGCGATGGGTCGTGCCCGCAGCCGAGACGACGTTCTCCTCGATCATGATCGAGCCCATGTCGTCGGCGCCGAAGGAGAGCGCGACCTGGCCGATCTTCATCCCCTGCGTCACCCACGACGACTGGATGTGCTCGACGTTGTCCAGGTAGATGCGGCTGACGGCCTGCATCAGCAGATAGTCAAAGCTCGTCGGCGTCCACGTCACATGCGGCGCGAGCGCGGTGTGGTCGGGCTGGTACGTCCACGAGATGAACGCCCGGAACCCGTGCATCTCGTCCTGCAGCTCGCGGATCCGGCGCATGTGCTCGACGCGCTCCTCGAGCGTCTCGACGTGGCCCCACATCATGGTGGCGGTCGTGCTCATGCCGAGGCGGTGGGCGGCGCGCATGATCTGCAGCCACTCGTCCGAGGTCGTCTTCTTCGGCGAGATGATCTTGCGCACGCGGTCGACGAGGATCTCGGCGCCGCCGCCGGGCAGCGAATCGAGGCCGGCGTCGCGCATACGGGAGAGCGTCTCGGACGGCGTCAGCCGGGCCTTGCGGGCCACGTGCTGGATCTCGCTCGGTGACATGGCGTGCAGGTGGATCGGGTAGCGGGCCTTGATCGACCGGAACAGGTCCTCGTACCAGTCGATGCCGAGCTCGGGGTTGTGGCCGCCCTGCATCAGAAGCGCCGTGCCGCCCAGCGCGAGCGTCTCCTCGATCTTCTTGTAGATCACCGCCCGTGGCAGGGTGTAGCCCTCGCGGGTGTCGCCCGGCTTGCGGTAGAAGGCGCAAAACTCGCAGTCGGTGTAGCAGATGTTCGAGTAGTTCAGGTTGCGGTCGACGATGAACGTGACCACGCCCGGCTCGGAGCTTCGGTTGCGCATCTCGTTCGCGACCCGGCCGACGGCCACGAGGTCGCGCGAGCGCAGAAGGGCGCAGGCGTCGGCTTCCGAGATCCGCTCGCCCGCAAGCGCCTTCTCGAGCACCGGTGCGACGGTGGCTGCCTCGGCGGTGGTGCTCACGGCCCAAGCCTACCCGACGCCCGTCCGCAAGGTCGCGGCGAAGGCCCGGCCGTTCGGTACGCTCACACGGTGAGCATCGCCGTCGCGGTCCTCGTGGCAGCTGCCGTCGTGGCCGCGGGCATCGTTGCCGCGCGGGCGGTGTTCGCACCCGCCACGATCTCGCTCCCCACGCGGCTCGCCGCGATCTTCGGGCTCGGCTACGCCGTCGCCGCGCTCACGCCGACGCTGCTCGTGGTCGCGCACCTCTTCTCGGGCGTGGCGACCGCCGTCGCGCTCGTCGTGGTCGTGGCCGGGCTCGCCGTCGCCGCGCGCAGGCGCTGCCCGCCCCGGGCGCTCGCCGCCTCGCTGCGCGACCAGGTGCGCGCCGACCCGGCCGCGCTCGGCGCCGGGCTCGTCGTCATCGCCCTCATCGCGGTCGCCCGCATCGGCATCCCGTTCAACCCCACCCACGGCGCCTGGCGCTACTGGGCCGACGGGCTCGAGCTCGCCGCCGCCGGCCACGTCCCGGCGGCGTCGCTGCAGTGGGGCGTGCTGCACCCGCCTGCCGTGTCGAAGCTGGCGGGCAACGCCTTCACCGGCGAGCTCTCGTTCCTGTTTGCGACGCACGCGCTGGCGGGGATGGCCGTGGCGCTCTGGCTGGCCGTGGCCGGCTACGCCGCAGGCCTGTGGGCGCTGGGCTGGGAGCTCGGCCTGCGCCGCACGGCGCCGGTGCTGCCGATCCTCGGCGTGGCCGGCGACCACCTCCCGTTCGGCCTGAGCCTGAACGCCGACAGCATCTTCAAGCTGACGTTCTTCCAGGACGAGGACATGGGCCGGGCGGCGGCGGTCATCGCCGCCGCGATGCTCGTGGCCGCGCTGCGCGGCGACGGCGGCCGGCGGGCGCCCGTTGCCGCCGGGGTCGTGCTGGCCGCCGGCGCGCTGACCCACGCGATCCCGGCGCTCGCGCTGCTGGCTCTGCTCGTGCCCTATGGGGTCGTCATGCTCGTGCGCTGCGCCGATCGCCGCCGGGTCCTTCTGGCGGCCGCGGCCGCCCTGGTGACCGCGGCCGCCGCTTCGCTCGTCCTGCTCGCGCTCGCGGGCGGCGACATCGGCTTCGAGGGCGCGTCGGGTGGCGCCGGCTACACGCTCTTCGACGGCCGCTTCGACCCGACGGCATACCTCGACGGGATCCTGCGCCCGCCGCGTCCCAAGACGCAGGCCCGCTGGTACGAGCGGCCCTCGGCGACCGCGAGCGAGCTGCTGCAGAGCGCGACCGGGAAGACCGCTGCGACGGGCGGCCTGATCGCGCTTGCCGTGGTCGCCCTGCTCGTGATCGTGGCGGTGCGGCTCCTGGGACCGCCGCCGCTCTGGCGGGCCGCGGCCGCCGCGGCCGGGATGCTCGCGATCCTGCTGCTCGTCGGGCTGTCGTTCTCCTACCGGCAGTCGTTCTACATTCCGGCCACGTTTGGCGAACGCAGACTCTTCGAGTACGCCTCGATCCCGGTGATGCTGCTGGCCCTCGCGCTGGCCGAGGCGGCGATCGGCCGGCTCGACCTCGCCCGCCCGTGGGCCCCGGCCGCCGCCGGCGTCGTTTTGACCGCCCTCGCCGTCGCCGTGGCGGGCCCGCACGCGATCGCGGGTGACTACAAGACCGCGAGCAAGACGGCGGACTACGTCACCGCGGCCCGGATCGCGACGCCGTGCAACGCCCGCCTGCTTGCGACGGTGAACTCCAAGGGCGCGTTCCAGGCCCTGACGGGCCGCGAGGACATCCTCGAGGGCATGGCGCCCTTCCTGCGCCCGTCGATCCTGCGCTCGACCGTGCGCATGGTGCACGAGGCCCGCCGGTACCTCCTGCACCCGGTCACCGACGGCGCGTTCCTCGCCCGCGAGCACGTCGACGATGTGCTCATCGGGCGCGGCCTGGGCGCCGGCTGGGGGGCGTTCGGCCGCGCCCCGACGCTGCGGTTCGTGCGCCAGGTGGGCCAGGTGCGCGTCTATCGCTTCACCGGGCCCGGGGTCGGAACCGGCGGCGTGCGCCCGAACGCCGCGCCGGGCTACACCTGCCGCACGACACCCGCGTTCACATGAGCCGCCCGCCGCGCCGCATCACCCGCGGCCAGGCGCTGGGCGGGGCGGCCGTCGCGGCGGCCGCGGCCGCGCTCGCCGCGCGCGAGCTCACGGGCGGCAGCGCGGCGGCTCCGGTGCTCGCGGCCGCCCGCAACCGCTATCAGCGCGACTTCACCTCGGAGGCGGCCGGACAGGGGTGGGGATCCGAGTGGACCGCGCTTCACTACCTGCGCCTGTCCCGCACCGGGAGGGCGGCCGTCTTCTCGGTGCCCGACGGGCTGCGGGGCACCGCTCCCGACCAGGCGATGCCGGTGTATCTGACCGACCACGAGTGCGCCGACTGCGAGCAGCTCACGACGTTCGCCGTCAGCGACGCGAGCCTCCGGGCGGGCCTGCTCGCGCGCCGAAGCGACACCTATGACTTTGTCGGCGTCACCGCCGAGCAGGGGCGGCTGGTGGCGGCGGCCTACACCCGCGAGCGCCGGCACGTGATCGCCGCGGTCGCGGTGCCCGGGCTCGCAGCGGGCGCGAGCGTCCACCTGCGCGTCCGTGTGCAGGGCACGCGCCTGCGGGCGACGCTCTGGCGCCAGGGCGGCACCGAGCCGCGGCCGCAGCTGACCGCGCACGTGCCCACGGGCCGGGGCGGATGCGGAGCGCTGCTCGTACACCCCACCTCGCTTCGCCCGTGCCGGCTCGAGCTGGCGGGCTATGCGCTCGGAAGCAACGATCGCTTCGCCGACACGGCGCCGATGGCGGTCGCCACGATCAGCGGCGTGCCCGAGATCGACGCCGGCGGCGGCGGCCACGCGATCGCGCGGGTGTGGAGCGCGCTGCCCGCACGGGCGCAGATCGAGTGGAGCTCCGACGCGAGCTTTGCCCACACGCGGAGCGGCGCGGCGGTGCAATTGAGCGACCCGCCGTACACCCACGCCGAGACGGTGCCGCTCACACCCGGGCAGCCGCTGTGGTGGCGGGCGACGCTGCGGTCGCAGACAGGCGGCGCGGTGACGACCACGGCGCCGCACCGGATCGCCCCACAGACCGGCACCGGCCCGGTGGTGCTGCTCGCGGCGAGCTGCGCGCAGTACACCGGGGCGCCGGAGAACGCGGGCTATACGCGGCTGATCGAGGCCGCCCCGGCGCCGCCCGCCGCGCTCGTCTACCAGGGCGACATCGGCTACCCGAACAACGCGCGCGACGCCTGCTACGCCGCGCAGCCCGACTACTTCGCCGACCGCTGGGGGCGGCTGCTGCACCAGGCCGAGTTCGCCGAGTTCCGCCGCAGCGTGCCGGTGGGGTTCACGATGGACGACCACGACTACGGCCCCGTGAACAACGCCGACCGCACGACCGTCGAGCCGTGGACGTGGCAGACGTGGAACCGCATCCACGCCGACCCGGCCCCGGTCGGATACTTCGACTTCCGCATCGGCGACATCCACTGCCTGACCCTGGACGGGCGCCGCTACGCCGATCCGGTCACCACACCCAACACGCCGGCCAAGACGAAGCTCGGGGAGCAGCAGTTCGAGTGGATGCGCGGCATCCTGCAGACGAGCGACGCGGCCCTGTTCGTCGTGCTCTCGGCCGACATCTTCGCGACGCGGTCAAACCCGCGCACCCATGCGCTCGTGAACGACTGCTTCATCTACGGCTGGCCAAACGAGTACCGCCGCGCGATGTCGCTCTTCATGGACGTCCAGCTCGGCGGCCGCCGTGTCGTCGTGATGAGCGGCGACGCGCACGGCCTGCGCATGCACTACCACCCCGACCCGAAGGGGCGGGCGCAGGCCGCCAGGCTCTCGATCGTCGAGCTCGTCTGCTCCGGGCTGCGGGCGCGACTGTGGTCGGCGGCGGGGCCGAACGACCGAAGCCTCGACCCGCGCCGCTACGTGCTGCGCAAATCGGGCGCCGGGATGCTCGTGGCCGAGCCGACCGGGACGGTCGTGCGCTCGCTCACCCTGCGCGCGATCGACGTCGACGCGGCGCTGCCCGCCGACGCGTTCCCGCCACTTCGCATCGATTTTGCGCCGGGCGACGACCGCCGCGCCGCAGGGCTCCAGCCGCTCTAGCCCGCGACGGGCTCGAGCTCGGCGAAGCGCAGCTCGGGCACCGTGTCGAGCTCTCCGGCCAGGTGGGCGAGCTCGAAGAACCGCAGCAGCCCCTGCCGCTCGCGCGGGCCGAAGTGGTAGCGCAGCTTCTCGAAGTAGCGGGCGAGGAAGCCGGCCGGCCAGCCGTACTCCTCGGCCGCCCTGCGGGCCAGGAGCTCGGGCTCCGAGCGGGCCAGCGCCAGCGAGCGCAGGTGCGCGCGCTCGAGCTCGGCCAGGCCCTCGCCGACGCCCTCGCGGCACGCCCAGACGGCGAACACCATCGGCAGGCCGGTGCGCTCCTGCCAGAGCCGGCCGAGGTCGTGGTGCGGCGTCGGGATCCTCGAAGGCGCTGCGCAGCGCCGCGTCGCCGATCAGCATGCGCGCATCGGCGGGCTCGTCGAGCGGCACGAGCTCGACGTCGCCGAGCAGCACCTTCGTCAGCACGACCGACGTGGCGCTCTCGGGCGTCACCGCGACGCTTCGCACCTGCTCGAGCGGCTTGCGCGTGATCAGCTGGATCGAGTCGACGGCGCCCTCGGACGAGACGCACAGCCGCGGCAAAAGCGTCAGCCGGTCGGCATTGCGGGCGTACTCGATCGACGAGATCGGAGCGACGTCGATCTCGCCCGCGACCAGCATCCGGTTGAGCGTCGTCGGCACACCCGTCACCTGCTCAGCCGCCACCCCGCCCAGGTCGTAGAACACCGGCGCCATGTTGGCGTAGGCGATGCGGCCGAGCCGGATCAGAAGGTCCTCACCGTGTTGTAGAGCGTGTCGCGCTGAATCGGCACCCGGCCCGCCTCGCGGATCAGCGCCGCGAGGTCTGCGATCCGCTCCTCCTGCGGCGTGACGGCGCCGGCGGCGTGCGCGATCTGCTCCTCCATCACGGTGCCCTGGATGTCGTTTGCCCCGAAGTGCAGCGCGACCTGGGCGAGCGGGGTCGAGATCATGATCCAGTAGGCCTTGATGTTCGGGATGTTGTCGAGCATCAGCCGCGAGACCGCGATCATCTTCAGGTCGTCGTTGCCGGTCGAGAAGCGCCAGCCGCGGCGCTGGAACACGGTGTTCTCGGGATGGAACGGCAGCGGGATGAACGCCAGGAACCCGCCGGTGTCGTCCTGCAGGTCGCGCAGGCGCAGCCAGTGGTCGACCCGCTCCTCGTAGTTCTCGACGTGGCCGTAGAGCATCGTGCAGTGCGTGGGGATGCCCATGCCGTGCGCCGCCCGGTGGGTGGCGATCCAGTTGTCGGGGTGCTCCTTGCCCGGCGCGACCAGCCGGCGGACGCGGTCGGCGAAGACCTCGGCGCCGCCGCCCGGGAGCGATCCGAGGCCTGCCTCCTTGAGGTCGGCGAGCACCTCGGCGTGGGTCTTGCCCGAGAGCTTCGTCATGTGGTGGATCTCGGACGCCGTGAAGAGCTTCAGGTGAACGTCGGGCAGCGCCTCGTGCAGCGCGCGCGTGACGTTCGGGTAGTAGTCGTAGCCGATGTGCGGGTGCTCGCCGCCGACCATGTGGATCTCGCTGTAGCTCTCGCGCTCGTGCACCTCGACGGCATGGGCGACCAGCTCGGCGATGTCCCAGGTGTAGGCGCCGTCCTGGCGGCCAGTGCGGGCGAATGCGCAGAACTTGCACTTCACCCGGCACACGTTCGTGTGGTTCAGGTACAGGTTGTTGACGAAGTAGACCTCGTCACCGCCGCCGCGCAGCCGCCGGGCCGTGTCGGCCAGCTCGCCCAGGCCGAGCAGGTCTTCGGACTCGAGCAGCGCGACCCCGTCGTCGAAGTCGAGCCGCTCGCCGGCGAGGACCTTCTCGCGGATCGGCGCCAGCGTATCCAGGTGGGCGGCAAGAGCCATCGGCGACGCGGAGTCTATCGTCCCCGCGCGCCCGATCCGCCGTTCAGCGCCGGTAGGTGTAGGCGGTGCGCAGGCCGAGCAGCTGCGGCACGGTGACCAGGTGATAGCCGCGGGCGATCAGCGTCGGGATGATCGTGCCCAGGGCGCTCACCGTCTCGCTGCGATCGCCGCCGCCGTCGTGCATGATCACGATCGCGCCGGGATGGACGGCGGCGAGCACGCGCTGGGCGATCACGCTCGCGCCCGGACGGGCCCAGTCGGTCGGGTCGACGTCCCACTGGATCGTGAGCAGTCCGAGCGACCGGGCGATGCCGACGACCGCCGGCGGCGCCGTGCCGTAGGGCGGGCGCAGCAGGCACGGCGTCGTGCCGGTCGCCTTGTGGACGGCGGCCTGCGTCGGCCGGATCTGAGCGGCGGTGTTGAGCGCGCTCAGCACCGGATGCGACCAGGTGTGGTCGCCGACCACGTCGCCGTCGCCGACCACCTTGCGCGAGTAGGCCGCGAGCGGCCCCACCTGCCGGCCGATCTCGAAGAAGGTCGCGTGCACTCCGTAGCGGTTGAGGGCCGCCAGCACCTGCGGCGTGTAGATGGACGGACCGTCGTCGAAGGTCAGCGCCACCATGCGGCCGGCCGACGGGCCGTTGAACCGCTCGGACGTGCCGGACGCCGCGCAGCCGTCAACCGTGTAGCGATCGATGCCCCAGGCGGCCCGGCCGCGGTCGGGAACGAGGTCGTGGCACAGGTGGGCGCAGGCGGCGCGGCCCTTCCAGGTGCTCGTCGCCGACCAGTCGATCCGCTCGGGCGCCTGCAGGCCGATGCGCGCGTCCGCGAAGGTCACCGCGGCGCCGTCGCGCACATGCGTGACCTGCGCCGCGACGAAGCGCGGCCGCGGCCCGCCGGGCACGAGCGGCAGCCGGTAGAGCGCGTGGGCGCCGCTGCGGCCGATCAGGCACACCCGCTGGCCCCTGTCCGCGTGGCCGCGCGGGACGAGGTCGACGCACACCGTGCGATCGTCCGTCCCCGAGATCTCCGAGGTCGTGAACGGCCGACCGACCCGGAACGTGAGCACGAGCGACCCGCCCGACTGGGTCAGGCGGACCGAGCGCAGGTCGAGCTTGCCGGGGGTGTCGGCGGGGTCGACCAGCCGCAGCGACGGCGCATGCACCGCCGCGGCAGCGGCTGCCGTGACAGTGGCGGCCGCCGGCGAGACCGAGACGGACGTGGCCACGAGCGCGGCGAGAGACAGAAGCGTGCCTGCGGCGGCGAGACGGGCGATGCGGGCGGGCACACTCCCAGAGTACGGGCAAACCGTCACGATCAGGTAACGGCCGTGCGGCCCTTGCGGATACGATCCGCGGCCGTGAGCCGGCGGGTCGTATTCCAGGGCATCAGCGGATCCGGCAAGACGACGCTGGCGCGCCGCCTCGCCGCCGCACTCGACGTGCCGTTCGTCGAGACCGACGCGCTCGTCCACGGGCCCGGCTGGACCGAGACGCCCGACGCCGAGCTGCATGCGCTGCTTCGGCCGACGGTGGAATCCGAGGAGTGGGTGCTCGACTCCGACTACCGCCGCAAGCTCGGCACCTTTGTGATGGAGCATGCCGACACGGTCGTGTGGCTCGACCTGCCGCTGTGGCTCTGCCTGAACCGGCTGCGCCGGCGCACGCTCGGGCGGATCAGGCGCGGCGAGGAGCTCTGGAACGGCAACCGCGAGTCGTGGGGGGCGGCATTCTGGGGCTCGGAGTCGCTGTTCGCCTACGCGATCCGCAAGCACTTCGCCCAGCGCCGTGAGCTGCCCGAGCTTCTGCGCCGGCCCGAGCTCGCCCACGTCCAGGCGGTGCGGCTGCGCACGCCGGCCGCGGTCGAGGACTGGATTCGCCGCGCCGAGGGGTGATCGGCCCCACCTGCCGGGTATCGTTGCCAAGTGTGAAGGCTCGACTCGTCCTCGGCATGGTCTTCGCGGTACTCGTGCCCGCCGCCTGCAGCGCCGGCTTCGGAAGCAACGGCGGGCGACAGGGCGTCCCGGGCACGGCGGAGTTTGCGCGGCAGCAACTCGGTTCGGCCGGCTGGAAGGTGAACACGGTCTTGACCGGGCAGTCCACCGGCATCTGCGGCGGGAGGGCGCGGCGGGTGGTGCTCGACGTCTCGGCCGACCAGCTGCATCTCTCCGGTGGAGTGGCGTTGAAGCATCCGCACCTGTCCGCCTGGCTCTTTCCGCATTGGCAGCAGGCCGTCGCCTGCCTGAAGGCGTACGTCCGCGGCTCAGGTGCGGTGCCGAAACCCGGCAACGGCGTCGAGCAGGTCTTCAAGACGCTCGGTCAGACGCACGTGGCCGAGCAGGTTCACGGCTACTTCGTGCTCACGTCGAGCAACGGCTCGCCGGCGGCGTTGAAGCGCGCGTCCGAGCGCGCGTTCGCCGCGCTCGGCGTGGGCATCGCCTAAGCGATTGCTCCGCGAGGCGTTCGGGTCAGGCGTCGCGGTCGACGGCGCCGCGCACGACCGCCCGAAGCGCAGCCGAGTCGAGCCCGCCGTCGAGCGCGTCGAGGTGCGCGAGTGCCACGTCGACGTGGCTCTCGGCCACCGCCCGGGCCTCGCGGACGGCGCCGGCGCGGGCGACCCGCGCGAGCGTCGGCAGAACGTCCTCGGGCGCCGCCCCGCGGGCGATCACGCCGGCGACGGCGGGGTCGCGCCGGGCGCCGAGGATCAGCGGCAGCGTCACCGTGCCGTCGAGCAGGTCGGTGCCGAGCGGCTTGCCGGTGGTGTCGGGGCGGCCGTCGCAGTCGAGGATGTCGTCGGCGATCTGGAAGGCCAGGCCGAGCGCCGTCGCGAACTCGCCCAGCCGCTCGACGTCGGCCGCGGCCATCCCGCCCAGCCGGCCGCCCAGCATGGCCGCCGCGGCGAACAGGCGCCCGGTCTTGAGCCGGCACCGCTCCAGATACTGCTCGGGCGTCGTCGCGGGATTGCCCGTCTGCTCGCGCTGCAGGATCTCGCCGCGGGCGAGCGCCAGGCACGCCTCGGAGAGGAGCGTGACGGCGGCCATGTCGCCGGTCGCGCACAGGACGGCGAACGCCCGCGCGAAGAGGTAGTCACCGGTCGAGCGCGCGACGGCCTCGCCGTGCGCCGCCCACACCGTCGGCCGGCCCCGGCGCAGGCGAGCGGCATCGAGCTGGTCGTCGTGGACGAGGGTCGCCATGTGCACGAGCTCGACCGCGCAGCCGGCCGCGACGAGCCCGGGCCGGCCGCGTCCGGCGACCGGCGCGCGCCAGGTAGACGAGCATGGGCCGCAGGCGCTTGCCGCCCGAGCGCAGCGTGTCGGACCCGGCGCCCGCGACGACCGCTCCCGCCGACCAGCCAACGGCGTCCTCGAGCGCCGCCTCGACGGTCTCGACGTAGGCCGAGAGGCCCGGGACCTCCAGCACCTCGGCGACGGCGCCCGCTGTCATGCCCAGACCGTACCAACATGCACCGCCACCGCGCCGCCCGAGAGCCGCCGGTAGCGGACGCGGCGCAGACCCGCCTCGTGCATGATCGCGGCCAGCTGCGTCGGCCGGCGGGAAGCGGTGCACCGACGCCGGCAGGTAGCGGTATGCGTCGGTCTCGCGGGCGAACACGCGCCCGAGCAGCGGCACCGCGCGGTCGGTCCACAGGCGCGCGAACGGCGCCGCCCAGGCCGGCGGATCGGTCAGCTCGAGGCACACCACACGGCCGCCGGGCGCAACGACGCGGGCGAGCTCGCGGAAGCCGAGCAGGTGGTCGGCCAGGTTGCGCATCCCGAATCCGATCGTGGCGGCGGCGAACGTGTCGTCGGGAAACGGCAGCGCGAGAGCGTCGCCCTGCGTCCACTCGACATCGCCGCTCTTGCGCCGCGCGGCCTCGAGCATCGCGCTCGAGAAGTCCAGGCCGACGACGCGCCCGCCCGGCGACACGGAGGCGTGGAGCGCGAGGGCGAGGTCGCCCGTGCCGCAGCAGGCGTCGAGCGCGGCGTCGCCGGGGCGCACATCGGCGCAGCGCACCGCGAGCGCGCGCCAGCCCCCGTCCATGCCCAGGCTCATGATCCGGTTCATGCGGTCATAGGCGGGCGAGATGCGGTCGAACATCGCCCGCACCTCGTCGGGAGGCAGCGTCACCCGTCACCCCACGGCCGCACGAGGCCCGCGTCGACGCCGGCCGCGGCCAGGATGCGGTTGGCGACGAAGTCGACCAGGTCTGCGATCGTCTCGGGCAGGCGGTAGAAGCCGGGCATGGCCGGCACGATCGCAGCTCCCGCCCGGCGCAGCGCGCAGCAGGTTCTCGAGGTGGATCTCCGACAGCGGCGTCTCGCGCGGCACGAGCACGAGCCGGCGGCCCTCCTTGAGCTGCACGGCCGCGGCGCGGTGGATCAGGTTCGACTCGACGCCTGCCGGCGATGCTGCCAACGCTCGCCATCGAGCACGGGCACACGATCACGGCATCGGTGTGCGCGCTGCCGGACGCGTACGGCGCCGAGTAGTCGCCCTCGGGCCAGATCCGCGCGCCGTCGCCATGGTCGGCGACCAGGCGCTCGAGCGCGCCGTCGGGGTCCATCTCGCGATCGCCGTAGCACTCCAGGGCGATCACCTGCCGGCCGGCCCGCGAGGCGACGACGCCCACCTGAATGCCCGCGTCGACGAGCCCGCGCAGGACGCGCGCGGCGTAGGGCGCGCCGGACGCGCCGGTCAGTCCGAGCATCACCTGCACAGTCGCAGACTACTGCTGGAGCGGAACGACCTTGCCGGCCTTGAGCGAGGCGATCACCTGGGCGATCTGGGCGAGCTTCGTCGCGCCCAGGCTGCCGAAGTTCGGCATCGCACCGTTCAGGGCTTTGTTTGCCCCGCCGCCGACCCAGGCTGCGATCTGCTTCTCGTTCAACCCGAACTTGGGTCGAGCCGTTGCTCAGATTCGTCCCCGGGCCGGGCGCCCCACCGCTCGGGAACTGATGGCAGCCGCTGCACCCGTTCGCGGCGATCAGCGCGGCCCCGGGAAGCGCATTGATCTGGGGGTTGTTCGAGATCGCCGAGCCAGCGAGCACACCGGGGGCAATTGCCGCCCGCGATCGTGAGCGCGATCAGCACGGCGGGGACGGAGAGGCCGAGCGCGACGCCTCCGGGCCGCCGCGACAGGCGCCGGTCGCGGCCGCGGTCGATGAACGGCCAGGCCACCAGCAGCACCATCCAGATGGTCGGGATGATGATCGTGGCCAGGATCAGCTCGGCCGGCGTCTTGAAGATGCGCAGCAGCTCGAACAGGAACAGGAAGTACCACTCGGGCCGGGGCTCGGTCGCCTGCACCGCGGGGTTGGCCTTCTGCTCGTAGAGCGCGCCGAAGAGCCCGTTCTGGCCGTTCGGGTGGGCGGCGTTGATCGGGCCGGCGGTGGCGTGCCAGATCACCGCCATCGCGACGATCATGAGCACGACGATCAGGTTCACGACCACGTCGTGGAACATGGCGTAGGGGAAGAACGCGATGCCCCTCATGCACCTCGGCCGCGTGCTCGGTCTCGTAGCGGACGCGGCGGTTGATGACCTTGCGCGCGGTGACGCTCACTCGCCCGCCACCGTCTCGGGCACGCGCGCCCGCGTCGCCGGGGCGACGCTGGGCTCGGGCTCAGGCAGCGGCCGCGACGGCCACGGCGTGACGCCGAGCTTCACGACGAGCCACATGTGCACGAAGATCAGGCCGCCGATCGCGCCGGGGATCATCAGCATGTGTAACGCGTAGAACCTCGAGATGGTCTGCGCTCCGAACACCGGCCCGGCGAGCAGGAACTTCGAGATGAACGGCCCTAACACCGGCGCGGTGCCGTTGATGTTGATCGCAACCACCGACGCCCAGTAGGCGCGCTCGTCCCATACGAGCAGATAGCCGGTCAGGCCCATCATCATCGTCAGGATGAAGATCAGCGACCCGGTCAGCCAGGTCAGCTCGCGCGGGTACTTGTAGGCGCCGTAGAAGAAGACGCGGGCCATGTGCAGGAAGAGCAGGATCACCATCACCGAGGCGCCCCACTTGTGCATGCCCCGGATCAGCCAGCCCAGCGTCTGCACGTCGGTGATGTAGCGGATCGACTGGTAGGCGCCGTTCGGCGAGGGGTCGTAGGTCATCGCGAGCAGCATGCCCGTCACCGCCTGCAGGATGAACACGGTCAGGAGCGAGCTTCCGAGCGTGTGGAACCAGCCGGTCGGCGGCACCTTGCGGAACAGGAACTTGCGCACGAGAGTCGCAAAGCCGGTGCGGTACTCGATCCACTCCTCGGTCTGGAGGGCGACCTGCTTGGGATCGGGTGCGGGGAGCGGCATCGGCTAGGCCTTCGGGAGCGGCACCGGCCCGGGGACGGGGCCGTGGGTGTAGGTGACGTGCGGGTAGAGGACGTTCGCGATCCAGCTCGGCCCGGGCGTGTGCGTCGGCTGGCCCGGCATCTTGACCGGGTAGTAGTGCACCTCGTTGCCGTAGATGTCCGTGCTCCAGCGCTGGGTGATCCAGAGCTCCTTGCTCTTCTTGATCTCCCACTGGAAGCGGTCGAGCGAGCGGATCGGCGGGCCCGCCGTGCGCGTTCGCCGTTCGTGTTGTAGACGCCGCCGTGACATGGGCACTGGAACCCCTGCGAGGTGGCCGCGATCGGGCAGCCCAGGTGCATGCAGCGGTTCGAGAACACGACGAACATCGCGTCCTCGGCGTGCCAGTCCGTGTTCGACTTGCCGGTGTAGTGGACGTAGGCCAGGCCCGGGCTCGTCGCCGGGTTGCCCGGATCCTCGACGTAGGTCGCGGCCGTGGGGGCGAAGCCCGTCTCGCTCGTGAACTTCGAGAGCTCGCCGAGGTAGACCGGCGTGAAGGTCGTCTCCTTCGTCACCGGCGCGAGCAGGTACGCGGTCGCGGGGACGCCGATGACGCCGCCGATCACGGCGCCGAGCCCGACGGTCGTGAGCGTGAGGAACTCGCCCCGCGTCGCTTCAGCCACCTCGCGTCCTCCTCATAGGTCGTCCGGGCGGCGATTGTAGCCTCGCACGCGGCGGAGTGTATCCCTCATCGGTCACCACGGCCAGATCGTGCGAAACGGCTCGTTTTCCCCACCTGCGGCGGGTGAGCATCGCCGGCGCCCGGCACGGCGATGCCGTACTCGGCCCAGCGGCTTGTGACACGGTCGCGGACGTCGTCGCTCATGCGGATCTGCTCCGGCCAGCCGCGGGTGTAGCCCTCGGCCGGGCCCTTCGCCGTCGCGTCGATGCCGATCTTCCCGCCCTGCGAACTGCAGGGTCGGCGCGTGGTCGAGATGGTCGAGCGGGCCGTCGGCGAGCACGACGTCGCGGGCCGGGTCGACGTTCGCGCCCACCTGCCACATCACCTGGGAGTAGTCGTGCACGTCGACGTCGGCGTCCACCACGACGACGCCCTTGGTGAGCGAGAGCAGGCCGGTGCCCCAGACGGCGTGCATCACCTTGCGCGCGTGGCCCGGGTAGGCCTTGCGGATCGAGACGATGCACAGGTTGTGGAACGCGCCCGCGACCGGCAGGTCGTAGTCGACCACCTCGGGCATCGTCATGCGCAGCGCGGGCAGGAAGAGGCGCTCGGTGGCCTTGCCCAGCCAGGCGTCCTCCTGCGGCGGCACGCCGACGATGATCGAGGGGTAGATGGCGTCGCGGCGCATCGTCACCGCCGTCACGTGCACGACCGGGAACGGCTCGCGCGGCGTGTAGTAGCCCGTGTGGTCGCCGAACGGGCCCTCGTCGCGCAGCTCGCCGCGCACGATGTGGCCCTCGATCACGATCTCGGCCCGGGCCGGCACCTCGAGGTCGACCGTCCTGCACTTCACGAGCTCCACGGGGCGGCCGCGCAGGAACCCGGCCAGCATCAGCTCGTCGATGTGCTTGGGCAGCGGCGCCGACGCCGTGTAGGCCGTGATCGGGTCGAGCCCGAGCACGATCGCGACGTCCATGCGCTCGCCCATGCCGCGCCAGTCGGCGGCGGCATCCTTGTGGATCTGCCAGTGCATCGCCGTCGTCGTCTCGTCGAACACCTGCACCCGGTACATGCCGACGTTGCGGGTGCCCGTGCGCGGATCGGCCGTGATCACCGCGGGCAGGGTGATGTAGGGCCCGCCGTCGCCCGGCCAGCAGGTCATGACCGGCAGCGACGCCAGGCTGGGCGGATCGAGCACGACCTCCTGGCAGGGGCCGCTCGAGACGGTCTTCGGGCCGCGAGTCGGCGAGCGACTTCAGCTTCTGCAGCGCCCGCACCTTGTCCATCAGCCCCTCGGGCGGCTGCATCTCGAGCACGTCGGTGACCCGCTGCCCGAGCTCGTCGAGCGACTCGACGCCGAAGGCCATGCACATGCGCCGCTCGGTGCCGAACTGGTTGATCAGAAGCGGGATGCGCGATCCGCGCACGTTCGTGAACAGCAGCGCCGGCCCGCCGGCCTTGGTGACGCGGTCGGTGATCTCGGCGATCTCGAGGTGCGGATCGACCTCGGCGGTCACCTCGTGGAGCTCGCCGTGCCGGCGCAGGTGGTCGATCCAGTCGCGCAGGTCGTCGAAGGCCATGGCCGCGCGAGTCTAACCGGCGCACTGCTGGTAGCGTCACAACCTGCGAATGCGCATCCGACCCTTCCCCGGCGTCCCCCGCCCGGTCATCGCGGCCGCCGTCATGCTGGCCCTGCTCGCCGTGGCGGCCATCGCGACGGGGCGTGGCGACAACACGTCGAGCGCGCCGCCCGGCAGCGCGGCGCTGGGCACGGCCGGGCATCACGTCGCGATCGTGACGGCGATCGTGCTCATCCCGATCCTGGCCGTGCTCGGCTTCGTGCTCTTCATGTACGCCCAGATCCAGCGCCGGCGCGAGCGCGACAAGCGCACCCGCAAGCAGATCCGGGACAGCCGCCGCCGGACGGCCGCCGTGTTCGCGCTGCTGCTCGGCCTCGCCGCCGTACTACGTCCGCACCGGCCACAGCCCGCTCGCGTTCCTGCACCTGCGAAACCCGTTCGCGCTCGCACATCCGACGCACGGGCGCACGCCCCACATCCAGACACCCCACGGCGGAGCGCGGGTCGATCTCGGGCGCCGACTGGACCGTCGCGGTGCTCGTCTGGGCGGCGCTCCTGGCCGCTGCGGTGTTCGTCTATCTGCGGGTGCGGTCGCGCAGGCACGCGCCTCGAGCCGTTCGTGCTGTCCGAGCCGCTCGACGAGTCCGCCGGGCCCGACATCGACGCGCTGCGGCGCGAGCGCAACCCGCGCCGGGCGGTGATCGCGGCCTACGCGATGATGGAGCGGCAGCTCGCGCGCGACGGCATCGCCCGCGGCCCGCACGAGGCGCCGATGGAGTACCTCGGCCGCGTCACCCTGCACGGGCATCCGCGGATCGCGACCGTGCACCGGCTGACGGGGCTCTACCAGCGCGCCCGGTTCAGCCACCGACCGGTGTCGGAGGAGATGCGCCGCGGCGCGATCGCCGCCGTCGAGGAGCTCACGCCCGTGGCGGTCGAGCCCGAATGAGCGTCGCGCAGGCGCTGACCCTGGCGGTGGGCGCAGCCGTGCTCGTGTTCGTGTTCCCGCGCGCGATGCGCCACCCGATCCGGGCGCGGGCCGCCCGCCGGCGGCGCCTGCGCCTGACCCGGCCGCGCCCGCGCACGACCCCCGATCTGGCGGCGATCGACCGCCTGCTCGACCTGGCCGTGGCAAACGCCGAGGACGAGCACCTGCGGCTGCGCCCGCTGATCGGCGACATCGCGCCGGCAGCGGCTCGCCGACCACACCGGCGTGCGGATCGAGACGGCGCCCGAGGCAGCGGCGGCCGTGCTCGGGCCCGGAGACCTGGGAGCTCGTCCGGCCCGAGCGCGAGCTGCCGGCCGACCGGCGCGCGCGGGGGATCGCGCCCGACCGCCTGCGCGCCGTGGTCGCGGCGCTCGAGCGGATCGGAGCGCCGTCGTGAGCGACGTGCCGAGCATCGAGGAGACCTGCGCTCGCTGCCAGACCGTGCTGGAGCAGGTCGAGCGGGCGGTGATCGGCAAGCGCGGCCCGCTCGAGATGGTGCTGATGGGCATCCTGGCCGACGGCCACGTGCTGCTCGAGGACTACCCGGGCCTGGCCAAGACGCTCGTCGCCCGCTCGTTCGCGCAGGTGCTCGACATCGACTTCGCGCGCGTGCAGTTCACGCCCGACCTGATGCCGTCCGACGTCACCGGCTCGTCGATCTACCGCCAGTCCGACGCGACGTTCGAGTTCCGGGCCGGACCGATCTTCACGAACCTTCTCCTGGCCGACGAGATCAACCGCGCCCCACCGAAGACGCAGTCGGCGCTGCTCGAGGCGATGGCCGAGCGGCAGGTGACGATCGAGGGCGAGACGCGGCCGCTCGACTCGCCGTTCCTCGTCATCGCCACCCAGAACCCGATCGAGTACGAGGGCACCTACCCGCTGCCCGAGGCGCAGCTCGACCGCTTCCTGATGCGGATCGGGATCGGCTACCCCGTGCGCGACGACGAGTGGGAGGTGCTCGAACGGCGCATGCAGCGCATGGCCGACGACATCACGCTCGAGCCGGCCTGCACCCGCGCAGAGCTGATCGGGATGCAACGCACGGTCGAGAGCGTGCACGTCGACCGCAGCGTCGGCCTCTACATGGTCGACCTCGTCACCGCCACCCGCAGCCACGGCCAGGTGCAGGTGGGCGCGAGCCCGCGCGGCACGCTGGCGCTGCTCAAGCTCTCGCGCTGCCGGGCCGTGCTCGACGGCCGCGACTTCGTCTCGCCCGACGACGTCAAGGCGATCGCCGTCCCCGCCCTCGGGCACCGGCTGACGCTGCGCCCCGAGCTCTGGGTGCGGCGGATCAACGGCGACGACATCGTGCGGGAGGTGCTCGAGGCGGTGCCGACGCCGGCCGCGCGGCCCTCGTCGGCGCCCGCCAAGTGACCGGCGTCGCCGCGGCGAAGCTGCGCGGCTACGCCGCGCTGACCGCGGCGCTCGTGTGGGCGGCCATCGCGCTTCACCGGCCCGAGCTGATCGCGCTTGCGGCGCCGTTCGCGCTCCTGCTCGCCGTCGGGCTCGCGGCCACCGCTTCACCGGAGCTCTCGGTGCAGACGGCCGAGGACGAGCTGCGCGCGGTCGAGGGCGACACCGTCACCGTGCATGCCGAGCTTTCGATCGCCGGGCGGTCACGCGGCCCGGTCGCCGTCATGCTGCACACGCCCGCAGGCCTCGCCGCGGCCATGCCGGCGCGGGTGCTGCGGCTCGAGGCGGGAACGCCCGGCCGAGCTCGGCTTCGACCTTCGCTGCGAGCGCTGGGGTGGGTATCTGGCCGGCGGGATGTCGGTGCGGGCGGTCGGACCGCTCGGGCTCGTCCGCTACGAGCAGACGGTCGCCCCGGCCGTGCGCATCCGCGTCTACCCGCATACCGAGGCCGTGCAGGCGCTCCCGCGCCCGGCCGCCACGCATGTCGGTGCCGGCAACTACGTCACACGCGTGCGCGGCGAGGGGCTCGAGTTCGCCGACCTGCGTCCCCACGCCCCCGGCGATCGCCTGCGTCAGGTCAACTGGCGGGTGAGCGCCCGCCGCGGCCGGCTGCACGTGAACGAGTACCACCCCGAGCGAAACGCCGACGTCGTGCTCTTCCTGGACGCGTTCAGCGACACGAGCGACGAGGCGGGCGGCACGATCGACATGACGGTGCGGGCGGCCTCGGCGCTCGCGGCCGCCTACCTGCGCACCCGCGATCGCGTCGGCATCGTCGGCTTCGGCGGCGTGCTGCGGTGGGTGCTTCCGGGCACGGGCAACACCCAGTCCTACCGGATCCTCGACTCGCTCATCGACACGCAGGTCGTCGCCAGCTACGCGTGGCGCGACGTCGCCGTCATCCCGGCGCGGACGCTGCCGCCGCACGCGCTCGTGCTGGCGCTCACGCCGCTGGCCGACCCGCGCATGCTCGCGGCGCTCGTCGACCTGCGCGCCCGCGGGATCGACCTGGCCGTGATCGACGTCTCGCCGCTCCCGTTCGTGAAGCCGCCGACCGGCGAGCTGGGCGACCTCGCCTACCGGCTCTGGCGGCTCCAGCGCGAGCAGCTCGGCTCGCGCTACCGGGCGCTGGGCGTGCCGGTGATCGAGTGGATGCACGGCCGGCCGGCCGACGAGGTGCTCGCGCAGCTGCGGGAGGTGCGGCGATACGCCCGAACCGTCCGCATCTGACGGCCCTCCTGGCGGCGGTGCTGGCCGCGGCCGCGGTGGCCGTGCGCACCGCCACCGTGACCGGCGGCAATGGGCGTGCGGCGGTCGCCGTGGCCGCCGCGTGCGCGGCGGCGCTCCTGGCCGCCGCGATCCTCGCCCGGTCGGAGGGCGCCGTCGTGTGGGCGATCGCCATGCAGGCGGGCGTCTACGTCGTCGCGCTCGAGCTTCGCGGCGGCCGCGTCGACGGGTGGGCGCCCGCCGTCGCCGCCGCCCTGGTGGGCGCGGCCGAGCTGGGCCAGTGGGCCGTCGAGCTGGCCCGGCCGGCGGCGGTCGACGCCGGGATCACGTCGCGCCGGGCGGCGACGATCCTCGCCGTGGCAGCCTCGGGCGCCGGTGTCGGCTGGCTGCTGCTGCTCGCGTCGAACGCCGGCTCGCGCAGCGTGGCGCTCGCCGCCGCCGGCCTCGTCGCCGCCGCGGCGGCGATGGTGCTCGTCCGCCGCCTGGCCCGCAGCGCATGAGCCGGTAGACTCGCGCCCATGCCTCGTCTGCTCGTCTTCGGTGCCCGTGGCCTGGGCCGCGTCGTGGCCGAGCACCTGATGCCCCAGGGCTGGGAGGCGATCGGCGTCGCCCGGTCGCAGGACACCGCCGATGCGTTCCCCGGCACCGGCGTGGTCGCCGACCTGACCGACGTGAACCGCATGCGCGCCGTCGTGGCCGACGCGGCGCCGTTCGACCTGGCGGTGAACGCCGTGTCGCCCAAGGGCCGCTTCGGCGGCGGCGACCTGACCACGACCGAAGACGACGCGATGGCGCCCTACCTCGAGCAGGTGCTGCCCGAGGTGTTCGCCTTCTACCGCACCTGCGGCGCCGCGCTCGTCGAGCGTGGCGGCGGCACGCTCGTGCAGGTCACGGGCGGCTCGGCGCGGCGGGCGCTGCCCGGACGTGCGCCGTGGGCCGCCGGCGCGGCCGGCGTGCGCGCGCTCAGCCAGGCGGCGGCCAACGAGCTGAAGCCCCAGGGCGTCCACGCGGCGCTGCTCGTCTGCGACGGCCAGTTCGGCACGCCGGGCGACGATGCCGGCGGCGACAAGATCGACCCGGTCGAGCTGGCCAAAGCTGTGCAGTACCTGCACGAGCAGGGCCGAAGCGCGTGGACGCACGAGCTGGTGGTCACGCCGGTCGGCGACCGCTGGACTCCGTGACCGAAAAGACCTGAAACCGGGGACTGTCCCCGGTGGGGACAGCCCCCACGATCAGCGTCAGCCCAGTCCCGCCACCGTCTCGTCCCACAGCGCCGCGTCGGCGTCGCCGCGGCCGTCCCCTTGGTTTCGGGCGCAGCCCGAGATGAGCGCCGCCAGCGCGTCGACGGCCGCGAGGTCGCCGGTGGCGCAGATCTCGCGCAGCCCGGCCGCGTAGAGGTAGTCGCCGGTCAGGAGCGCAAGGTCGGGATCGGCCTGTGAGAACAGGCGCGAGCGGCCGTAGTGCAGCAGGTAGCCCTCGTAGATCATCTCGACGCCAAGCAGATGGCGCTCGGGGCAGCGGCCGGCGAAGTGCGCGTGGCCGTCGCGGGCATCGGGGAGAAGCGCGCCGGCCCAGAGCGGGCTGTCGGCCGCGGCCCGCTCGGCGACGTCCGAAAGGACGCTCATCCGGCGAAGTCCGCCGCCGCGGCGGCGGTCTGCGCGACCTGCCCGGGCGTGTGGGCGAGCGACGGCATCAGCGCCTCGAACTGCGAAGGCGCGATGTAGACGCCGCGGGCGAGCATGTGAGCGTGGAAGCGGGCGAAGCGGTCGGTGTCGGATCGGGCCGCGTCCGCGAACGAGCGCACCGGCCCGGGGTGGAAGAAGGCGGTCAGCATCGCTCCAACCCGGTTCACCGTGACGCGCGGCCCCTCGAGCGCGCTCTCAAGGGCGGCGGCGGTCGCCTCGAGCCGCTCGTAGGCGGTTGGCTCGCGCAGCAGGGTGAGCGTCGCGAGGCCGGCTGCCATTGCCAGCGGATTGCCCGAAAGCGTGCCGGCCTGGTACACGTCGCCCTCCGGCGCAAGCCGCGCCATCACGTCGGAGCGTCCGCCGAACGCGGCGGCGGGCAGGCCGCCGCCGATGATCTTGCCGAGGCAGGTGAGGTCGCCCCGCACGGCCAGCCGCTCCTGCGCGCCGCCGTACCCGACGCGGAAGCCGGTGATCACCTCGTCCATCACGAGCAGCGCACCGGTGCCGTTGCACACCGTGCGCAGCCCTTCGAGGAACCCGGGCTCGGCCGCGACGACTCCCATGTTCCCGGCCACGGGCTCGACGATGATCGCGGCCAGATCGTCGCCGTGGCGCTCGGCCGCCGCGCGCACTCCGGCCAGGTCGTTGTACTCGCACACGCAGCGTGTCCACCGCGACCGCGGCCGGCACGCCGGGGCTCGACGGGATGCCGAGCGTCGCGAGCCCCGACCCCGACTGGGCGAGAAGCGCGTCGGAGTGGCCGTGATAGCCGCCCGCGAACTTGATCAGCTTCGACCGCCCGGTGTGGGCGCGGGCGAGCCGGATCGCGCTCATCACCGCCTCGGTGCCCGACGACACGAACCGCACCTGCTCGAGGGTCGGGACGGCCGCGCACAGCTCGCGCGCCAGCTCGAGCTCGAGCTCCGTGGGCGCGCCGAACGACGTGCCCCGGGCCGCGGCGGCGGTCACCGCCGCGATGACGTCGGGGTGGGCGTGGCCGGCGATCAGCGGCCCCCACGACTGCACCCAATCGACGTAGCGGTTGCCGTCGACGTCGAACACCTCGCCGCCCGCGCCGCGGGCGAGGAAGAGCGGATAGTCGCGGCCGACCGAGCGCATCGCCCGCACGGGGCTCGAGACGCCGCCCGGGATCAGCCGGCGCGCCTCCTCGAACAGCCGCGCCGAGGCGCGTGTCCGCTACGACAGCCACCCGGCGGCCTCGGCCGCGTAGTAGCTGATCACGAGGTCGGCTCCGGCCCGGCGGATCGCCGTCAGCGACTCGAGCGCGGCCGCGCGCCGGTCGATCATGCCGCGCGCGGCGGCGGCCTCGAGCATCGCGTACTCGCCGCTCACCTGATAGGCGGCCAGCGGCACGAGCGTCTCGGAGCGCAGGCGCCGCAGCACGTCCAGGTAGGGGAGCGCGGGCTTGACCATGATGACGTCGGCGCCCTCCTCGATGTCGAGCAGCGCCTCGCGGACGGCCTCGCGGCCGTTGGCCGGATCCATCTGGTAGCCCCGGCGATCGCCCTCGGACGGAGTCGAGTGGGCGGCGTCGCGGAACGGCCCGTAGAACGCAGACGCGAACTTGGCGCTGTAGGCCAGGATCGCGGTGTCGGTGAAGCCCTCGTTGTCGAGCGACGCCCGGATCGCGCCGACGCGGCCGTCCATCATGTCCGACGGGGCGACCATGTCGGCCCCGGCGGCGGCGTGCGAGAGCGCGGTGTCGGCGATCAGCTCGAGGCGTGATGTCGTTCTCGACGACGCCGTCACGCAGGACGCCGCAGTGCCCGTGCGAGGTGTACTGGCACAGGCACACGTCGGTGATCACGATCATCTCGGGCAGCTCCGCCTTGATCGCGCGGACGCCGAGCTGGACGATCCCCTCGGGGTCATAGGCCTCGCTGCCGGCCTCGTCCTTGCGCCCCGGAAGGCCGAACAGGAGCACCGCGGGCACGCCGGCCGCCTGCACGGCAGCCGTTGCCGCGACGAGTCCGTCGATGCCATGGTGGTGCTGGCCGGGCATCGACTCGATCTCGTCGGACGGGCCGCCGCCGTGACGGACGAACAGCGGCTGCACCATGTCCGCGGGGGTGAGGCGCGTCTCGCGCAGCATCTCGCGGATGCCGCTCGTGCGCCGCAAACGGCGCATGCGTGTCGTCGGAAAAGGCATGTGCAGAGTGTAATCCTCGCTTGCCGCACCCCTGCCGGTGCAGTACGATTGCCAAGATTCGACTGATTCGAGGCCGGGAAGGTCAAGGGATGGACGTCCCCGAGCTGCACGACGGCGAGTATTCGAACGAGTCCCTGCGCAAGCTCGGGGCGCGCGTGCGCCACCTGCGCCGCAAGCGCGGCATGACGCAGCGCGACCTCTCGTTCGACGGCTGCTCGTATAGCTACCTGGCCCGGATCGAGGCCGGCGACCGGCGTCCCAGCCCGCGCGTGCTGATGGAGATCGCCCGCCGCCTCGGCGTCACCACCGAGGAGCTCACCGGCGAGACCTCGCCCCAGCAGCGGCCGCGCTCGCTCGAGCTGCTCGACGCGATGGTGCTCGCCCGCATGGGCCGGCTCGACGAGTCCGAGGAGCTCCTGCGCGGCGTCCTTCGCGAGGCCGAGGTGAACGGCGACGGCGACCGGATGAGCGAGGCCTGCGAAGGGCTCGGGATCGTGGCCGCCGAACGCGGCGACGACCGTCAGGCCGTGCGGCTGCTCGAGCACGCGCTCGAGGTGGGAGCGTCCCCCGACCCGGCCCAGCGCGTGCAGCTCTACGGCCGCCTGCAGCTCCTCTACCGCCGCTCCGGCGACGTCGCGCGTGCGCTCGCGCTGCTCCAGGACTGCATCGCGCGCCTCGAGCACGATGCGCCCGCCGACCAGACGAAGCTCGTGCGCTACTCGCTCTGGCTGTCGGAGGCCTATGCCGAGGCGGGCGCGTTCGCCCGGTCGGCCGAGGCGCTCTCCGACGCGCTCGCCGACCGCTCCCAGGCCGTCGACCTGGCATCGCGGGCGCAGGCCCAGTACGCCATCTCGCGCAGCCACGCCGCCTCCGGTTCGCTCGATCAGGCGATCCGGTTCTCCGACCGCGCACTCGCGCTGTACGAGCTCTCCGACGACAACCGCGCGCTCGGCGAAGCCCACCTCGCCTTCGCGCAGCGGCTGCTCGACCAGAACGACGGCGAGGCCGCCGGCACGCACCTGCGCGCCGCCCGCGAGGTCTTCGGACCGGCCGTCGAGCCGGCCGAGCGCGGCCGCCTGCTGGTCGAGGAGGCGCGGCACGCGCTCCAGGCCGGCCACGGCGACGAGGCGATCGCCCTCGCGACAGATGCCGTCGCGACGCTCGAGGCGGCCGCGGACGCCGGCCACATCGGCGACGCCCACCTGGTGCTCGCCCGCGTGCAGGACGAGCTCGGCGAGGTCGAGCGGGCCGATACGGCCTACGGCGCAGCGATCGCCGCGCTCCAGCAGCAGCCCGACGCCGCACCCGCCCTGGCCCGCGCCTACCGCCACTACGGCAAGTTCCTGAAGCGGCTCGGGCGCGCCGAGGCAGCCCTCGAGGCGTTCGAGCTCGCGGCCGATCTGGCGCCGTCCAACCAGGACGCGCTCGCGCCGCTGCCGACGGCCGAGATCCGGCTCCCGTCCGACCTCTGAGGCGCGCCTCCGCGCACGGATCTTGACCGACCTCGACGATCCCGCGGCAGTCCCGAGCCGGCAGATCTCCGAGGCGATGATGCTGATCGCGCTCGACCGTTTCGACGAGGCCGAGGAGCTGCTGCGGCGCGGGCTGCGCACGACCGAGACGCTCGGCGACGACGAGGGGGCCAGCCGCGCACTCGAAGGGCTCGGGCTGATCGCATCGCGCCGGGGCCGGTTCGAGCGCGCGGTCGAGCTGCTCGAGGATGCTCTCGCCCGCGCCGGCGACGCCGATCCGGAGGAGCGCTTCGAGCTCTATCGCGAGCTGGCCCGGCTGCATGGCGAGGGAACGAACCTGCCGCGCGCGATCGAGCTGCTCGAGGGCTGCCTGGCCGCCATGCGCGCCAAGCCCGATCACGACCCGGCCAAGATGGTGGGCTACACCGTCTACCTGAGCTACGCCTACGCCGACCTCGGCGACTATGGCCACGCCACCGCGGTGCTCACCGGGGCGCTGCGCGAGGACGCCGAGGACATCGACAGGGCGACGCGCTCGACCGCCTACCGCGCCCTGTCGCGGCTCTATGCGGTCACCGGCCAGACGCCGCTCGCGGTTGACTACGCGCGCCGCGGCCTCGAGGTCGCGCTCGAGACGCGTAACGAGTGGGAGCACGCAAACGCCCACCTGCTGCTCGCCCACGTGCTGCTCGATGACGGCCAGGCCGACGCCGCCGGCCGCGAGCTCGAGGCGGCGCGGCGGTCATACGGCGACCGCATGAGCGGCATGGATGAGGGCTTCGTCGCCGTCGAGGAGGGCCGCCGGGCGCTGCAGAGCGGCGATCCGCAGGGCGCCGCCGAGCTCGCCCGCCAGGCGATCGAGCTGCTCGGCAACCTCTCGGTGCCGGGGCAGCTCGGCGACGCCTACCTGGTGCTGGCGCGAAGCTACGACGAGACCGGCCGGGCCGACCGCGCCGAGGCGGCCTATGCGACGGCGATCGACGCCCTGCGGCGGCAGAACGGGTGGCACTGCGAGCTCGGGCGCGCATACCGCTGGTACGGCAAGTTCCTGCGCCGGGCCGGGCGCACCGAGGCGGCGATGGAGGCGTTCGAGCAGGCGGCCGACCTGGCCCCCTCCAACCACGACCGCCCGGACACGGGCTAGAGGATTGGCGCTACTCGCCCGCTGCCGGAACCGGCGGCTCGGGGTCGGGGACGGGGTCGTCGGGCTCGGGCGGCCCGGCGATGCCCACACCGAGTGCGATCGGCCCAGCCCGCCACTGCTCGAGGCTGATCCGCTCGAGCAGGAAGGCGGCCACCTCGCGGCCGATTGCGACGAGCGGCATCGCCAGGAGCACGCCCGCGATGCCGAAGAGCTCGCTGGCCGCCAGGAGCGCGAAGATCACGAAGAGCGGATGCACGTTCACCGCGCCGCCCATCAGCTTGGGCACGATGATATGGCCCTCGATCTGGTGGATGAAGAGGAAGAGGACGGCGACGGCGATCACGGCGGTGACCGACTGGGTGGCGGCCACCGCAGCCGGCGCGAGCGCGCCGATCCACGGCCCGAGGTAGGGGATGATCTCGACCGCCGCCGCCCAGGCACCGAAGACGAGCGCGTACGTCTCCCCACCGGGGAACAACCCCGTCACACCGAGCACCCACAGCCCCACGCCGGCGCTGACGCCAACCGCGAGCGAGACCATCGTCTGGCCGCGGATGTAGGCGAGCAGCGCCCGCTCGACCCGGGTCACGAGATCGTCCTCCGGCCCCGTGCCGGGGAACACGCGCCGCAGGAACCGCGACAGCCGGGGCGCGTCGAGCAGCATGTACACCGAGACGACGATCACGAGCACAAGGTTGAACAGGCTCTCGAAGACCGTGATCAGGAGCGACTGCACCACCGACACCGCCCGGCCCGAGTACTTCTGCAGGTGCGACACGTCGATGTGGTGCACGAGCCGCTCGCCCGGGCCGACGACGTTCACCTTCACCGGGCTCGAGCGGTTGATGAAGCGCTGCAGGTCGTGCAGCTTCCGATCCGCCGGCGTGACGCCGTGGGAGTCGGGCTGGAACTGGTCGTTCACCCGGTTTGCGACCGACTGCACCTCACGGGCGACGACGGTCCCGGCGATCACGCTGATGCCGCCGATCGCGACCGCGAAGCACACGTAGACGAGCAGGACCGACAGCCCGCGGGGGATGCGCATCGCGCAGAACGCGCGCACGATCGGGTTCAGGAGGATCGCGATCAGCGCGGCCACGATGAACACGAACACCGCGCCGGTCACAGCCGAGAGCAGCAGCCATCCGCCCACGACGACCAGCGGCAGGCCCACGAGCTGAATCCACCGCGGAATCAGGATCTTCCCCGGGCCGTCTGGCGGCATCGCGGCCATCGTAGCAGCCGCCCCTCCCGGTGGGATTTCGCCGCTCTGGAGGCGGTACCGCCCCGGCGCTGCGTGCTCGTCCGGGCCCCCGATCCGCTACCCTGGCACCCGTGACCGCGAGGCATCGCCGCCGCTATCCGCGCCGTCGCCCCGACCGCCGCCGCACCCGGCGCCGCGTCGCGTTGGCGGTCGTCCTGCTGATCGCCGTAACGGTGATCGCCACCGCGCTGCGCTCGGGGTCGTCGTCGAACAACACCGACGCGGCGCTCGCGAGCGTGCCGCCGACGCAGCTTGCGCCGAACGCGCCGCCGGCGCCGCTGGGCCTCGCCACGGCGCCCGGAAACCTCGTCCTGGACGTGCCGGTCACGCGCCGACGCGTGACTGCGATCGTCTACCACGGGGTCGGCACCGCGGGCGTCGTCCCGCTCGTCCCGCTCGGCAGCCAGCGCAACGCCGGCATCCTGAACACGATCGCCAAGATGCTCACCGGCGCCCCCGACGGCGGCGGCGGCCCGTCGTACTACGTGGACACCTCGGGCACCGGCCCGAGCACCGGCTCGGTGGACGTGGGCGCGGTGGCGGGCACCGACGTCTACTCGCCGGTCGACGGCAAGGTCGAGAGCATCCAGCCCTACGTGATCGACGGCTCGGCGCACGGCAGCGTGATCGAGATCCAGCCCACCTCGACGCCGGCCGACGTCGTCACGCTGACGAACCTGAGCGTGACGCCCGGGCTCGTCGTCGGCTCGCCCGTGCTGGCGGCGAAGACCAAGCTCGGCACGATCGTCGACCTGTCGAAGGTGCTCTCGCAGGAGATGGCCAAGTACACGTCCGACGCGGGCAACCACGTCCACATCGAGGTCGGGCCGGCGCGCGCGACGAACGTCTTCCTCTAGCGAGGCGGCCGGCCCTTGCGCATCCTCTTCATCGCCGACGCGTTCGCGACGCCGGGCCGCCGGATCATCGAGCAGCAGGTGCCGCGGCTGCGGGCCGAGCGCGACATCGGCTTCGTGGTCGCAAACGGCGAGAACCTGGCCGACGGCACCGGCATCACGAGCAGGCTCGCCCGCCGTCTGCACGGCGCGGGCGTCGACGTGATCACGCTCGGAAACCACGCCTTCCGCCAGCGCGAGGTCTACGAGCACCTCGGCTCGGACGATCGGATCGTGCGGCCCGCGAACTACCCGAGCACGGCTCCGGGCAGGGGCCTGTGCGTCGTCAACGCCGCCGACGGCACGCCGGTTGCGGTGCTGAACCTGCTCGGCAAGCTCTTCCTCGACCCCGCCGTCAGCCCGTTCGCCGTCGCCGAGGACCTCGTGCGCCAGGCGCGCGAGCGGGCGGCCATCGTGCTCGTCGACTTCCACGCCGAGGCCACGAGCGAGAAGGTGGCGATGGGCCGTCTGCTCGACGGGCAGGCGACCGCCGTTCTCGGCACCCATACCCACGTGCAGACGAGCGACGCGCACGTCATGCGGGGAGGCACGGCGTACATCACCGACGCGGGCATGACCGGGCCGCACGACTCGGTGATCGGCGTGCGCACCGACCTGATCCTGCGCCGCTTCACGACGCAGATGCCGGTGCGGTTCGAGCCCGCCGAGGGCGGCGTCCGGCTCGAGGGCGTCGTGATCGAGTGCGACGCCGACGGCCGCGCGACGTCGATCGAGGCCCTGCGGATCGAGGAGTAGCCGGCCTCAGGCGGCCGTCGTCGAGCCGCGCGGGACGAGCAGGGCGATCATCACGGCCGGCAGCCACCAGCAGATGTAGGGGTAGAACCAGTAGCTGGCGGCGACCTGGGCGGCCAGCACGACCGCGCCCGCGAAGCGCGGCCACCGCGGCCGCGTCCTTGCGGTGGCGGGGAAAGACGGCCAGGGCGATCACGCCGACGACCGCAATGACCTGGATGACGTGCTGGAGCAGCCGCAGGTCGTACCAGCCCGGGTGGTAGTCGCCCAGCGTCCAGATCGACATGGGCGTCACCCGGCCGAGCTGGTAGTCGAGCGTGTGGTGCCAGAAGAGCGACACGCCGTCGCGGTCGAGCGCGAGCATCGAGAGCAGGACGAGCGCCGCCACGCCGAAGCCGGCCAGCGTCGCGAAGCGGTTGCGGAGCGATGCGAACAGCGGCACCATCGCGAGTGGTGCGAATTTGGTGAGCCCGGCGGCCGCGAGGAGGACGCCGCGGGCCCTGGGGAACGACAGCACGGCCAGCGTCCACGCCACGAGCGCCCCGACGAGCGCGTCGTTCGAGTTCATGTTGAGCGAGTAGAGCGTGAACGGATCGGCCGCCCAGGCAAAGGCCAGCGCGACGCCGACCCGGCGCGACCCCAGCCGCCAGCCGGCGACGAACAGGCCGACGACGGCCAGGATGTCGAACGCCGAGGCGGCGACGTGCGCGGCGGGCAGCCGGTCCCATTTCCCGCTCCAGCCCATCGCCTCGACGGCGGGCACGTAGGCCAGGTACACGGTCGGCCCGTACGTGTCACCGCTTGCGATCGGCGACTCGCAGCGGCCGTTCGACTGGATGTAGCCGATCGGGTCGCCGTTGAAGTAGCGGCCGTCGCAGGGCTTGCTGGTCGCCTTCGGCATGTGGCCGTAGGGCAGGACGCCGTCCATCAGCGTGGCGGCGCCGGCCACGCCGGCGTACCCGACGTCGATCACGTTTGAGTCCTGATTGTTCAGGCCGAGCCGGAACCCCATCAGGGCGAACAGCAACCCCACCAGGACGAGCAGGTGGCGGTCGCCGATGTGGACCGTGCGCGGCGTCCGCCGCCAGCCGATCCACACCATGCGGCCGATCAGGTAGAGCATGGGCGGGTAGATCAGGGGCGTCGACCAGAACACGTCGCCCTTGTTGAAGAAGTGGAGCGACGCGACAAACGAGAGCACCATCACCAGGTCGAGCGTTCGCATCGAGAGCGGGCGGCGCCAATCGATCAGGCCCGCCAGGAAGAGCGCGCACAGCGGCCACAGCACGTACGCCGCGTTCGCCTTGCGGCCGTAGGCCTGGGGCTGGCCGCGGGCGAGCTGCCACGCCACCTGCGGCCCCGTCCACACCTCGTAGGCCTTCTCGGTGTAGTCGGCGATGTGCACCTCGGCCACCTCGTTGCCCTTGGCGTAGTAGTCCACCGTCCAGACGCGGTGATCGCCGAGCGTCGACGAGTGGCTGACGTTCGAGTACTGCGTGATCCAGGCGCGCACCCGCGCCTGGCGCGAGGCGATCACGAACGCCTGCACCGAGTTCAGGCGCGGGGCGCCGAGCGTCGGCGTCACCACCACCTTGGTCACGGCCTGGGTGCGATCGTCGATCGTGAACGAGGCCAGCACGTTGTGCGCGCCGGCCGGCTCGAGCAGGACGACCCAGTCGTGCGCCCTGGCGTCGTACTGCGCCTCCCAGTGCGAACCCGGGTTGTTCAGCCGCAGCGTCTGCGCCTGCGGCTGGCCCTCGGCGATGACGATCGCCGCACGCCGCGTCAGGTGCGCGGCGGCGTGAGCCGTGCCGGCGGCGGCCAGGACGGCCACCACCACCACGACCACGACGCTACTGAAACGTCCAGAGCTTGTTGCCAAGGAAGCTGACCGGCATCGCGACGAGGATGGCGAGCGCCGCAGCCGGCACCTTGGCCATGCCTCCCGCCTCGACAAGTGCCCGCAGCACGGCGAGATCGAGGCAGAGCGCCACTCCGCTGACGGTCAGAAAGCGCGCGTACTGGTGGTGGGGCACACCGTGACTGACCCGAAACGTCCACGCCCGGTTCAGCGAGAAGTTGCACGTTGCGGCCAGGACGAACGCGATCACGAAGGCCACCGTGTACGGCGTGCTGCGGTCGGCGATCAGAAACGCGACCAGGTTCACCAGATAGCCGGTGCCGCCGACGATGCAGTAGCGCAGCAGCTGGCGCAGGTTGTCGGGATGCCGCGCGGCGAGGTGGAATCTGCGGGCGTGTCCTCGCGCGCGGGTCGCCGCGGACTCCAGTTGGGCCTGCTCCATCGGCCCCGGATGCTATCGGACGCCGGCAAGAACAGACGCCGCCCCGCTCACCGGCACCGGCAGCCCGAAGTGGCGGCGGGCCAGCGGAGCGAGATCGGTGATCGACGGCTGGGCCCCCAGAGGGGGGCGCTCGTCGAAGCCCGCGATGATCAGCGGCACCACGGAATCCTCCGCTCTGAGCGATCCGTGGCTGCCGCCGCCGACGTGGTGTGCGCCGCCGGAATCGGCGAACTCCCAGCCTGGCGCGGCCGAGACGATCACATCGCCGGCGGTCGGGCACGCCAGCGCGCCCTCGACCCGCTCGAGGGCGTTGGGGTGCAGCTGCGGGTGCAGGAGGTCGGCATCGCCGGCGACCGTGAAGGCATTCCCGCGGGCGTCCGTGACGCCGGGCCCGCGCCGGAAGCGCAGCTCGCCCTCGCCGCGGCGCACGACCATCCAGCCGTCATGGGCGTACATGGAAAGCTCGACGGCCGGCAGCTCGAGCATGCGCTCGGCGATGCGTGCGGCCGGCTCGCGGGCCCGGCCAAGGCGGTAGACCATCGCAGCGCGGTTGGACGCCGTCACGGCCAGCTCGCAGCGGTCGGGATCCGACCGGCGGCTCGAGCGGAAGAGCTCGGCGCCGTCGAGCGGCGCCGCCGCATCGGCCACCTCCATCACCGCGCTCTGGGAGTGGTCGGCGACGACGATCAGCGCGTAGCGGTCGAGGAACCGATCGAGCCCGCCGGCGGCCTCGACGAGCAGGCCGAGGCCGTCGTCGGCGCCCTCGACCGCGCCCATGACGTCGCCGGCCCGGTGCTGGGCCGCGTCGGTCTCGTACAGGTAGAAGAACAGGAAGTCGAAGCCGTCGCGCGTCACGAGCCAGCGCCCGACGGCCCCGCCGTGGCGGTCGATCCCACCGCCGAAGTTGTGCGGCGCGCCCGTGAGGTCGCTGAAGAACAGGTCGCCCAGGAAGTACCGGGTCGGCCCGTACACCGCGTCGGCGATGCCGACCCGCCGGGCCAGACGCCGCGCGACCGGCCGGGTGACGGGATGGCGGACGCGGCCGCGGCAGACGTAGGTGTTGACGCCCGCGGTGACGAGGCCGGCGTCCTCGAGCGCCTCGAAGATCGTCGTCGCCCTGGGCGACATGTGGAGCAGGTTCAGGTTGACGAGGATGTCGTCCACCATCTGGCGGGTGCCCTCGGCCAGTGTCGCCGCGAACGACGAGCCGTACTCGACCAGGCGCCGCTCGCCGCGGTGATACCAGGTCATCCCCGGGATGTGGGAGCCGGCCGGATGCTCGCCCGTGAGCAGGGCCGAGAGGCAGACGGGCGTGAGCGAGGGAAATGTCGAGACGCAGTCGTCGCGCCGCTCGCCCGCGGCGGCGAGTGCGGCCATCGTGGGGGCGTGGCCGGCGGCGATGGCCCGGTCGAGCAGGTCGGGCCCGAGGCCGTCCACGACGGCCAGGATCATCTTCTTGGCCGTCCCGTCGGCCCGCACAGAGCTCATCGCAGCACGCGCAGCCCGCGGAACTTCTGGTCGTCACGGCGGCGCAGCCGCTGCAGGAGCCACGCCGCGGCGATCGCGAGCAGGTAGCCGACGAACGGGATCACGGCCGCGACCGCCGCAGCCAGACCGGCGCCGTCCTCGACGAGCGCCGTCCCGCGGACATCGCCGCCGGCCTTGACTGCGCCCGCACGCAGCCGGCGCATGGCCAGGCCGACACCGGCCGCCGCGGCCGCGCCGACCACGAGCCCGGCGTAGGGCACGTCGCCGCCGGCGGCGAGCTCGAAGGCGAGGCCGCCCGCGACGATCCGCCGTCCGAGCCGCAGCCCCGCTTGGGCGCCGGGCCAGAGCGCGTCGGCCGCGAGCTCGACCGCGACCAGCGCCCAGGCCACCGCGACGGTGACGCCGTCGCCGGCGAAGTGCAGCGGATGCTCGAGCCAGCCCTGGGTCGCCGCCGTCGCCGCGATCGCGAGCGGCGCAGCCGCGAGCAGCCCCGCGGCGGCGGCGAGTCCGAGTCCCTGACTGATCGCGATCACGAGGCCCATCGGCGGGCGAATGATAAACGCCGGTCAGCCGGGCGGGACGTAGACCTCGACCGCATTGGCGAGGTAGGAGAACTCCACCCGGTCGACGTGGCCCACATACTCGCCGTCTATCTGGAAGGCCGTCGGCTCGTCACACTCGACCGTGAAGCGGTGCATGTCGTGGAGGTACCCGACCCGGCGGCTGCCGTGGCGGGCGTGCCGCGGCCAGATCAGCGCGTAGACAGGCAGGCGCCACAGGTCGCGGGCGCGCAGCTCGCGGGTGAAGACGACATCGAGGCCGTGCGCGAAGTCCGCCCGGGGAGCGGCGCGCACCGGCAGCGGGCCGAGGAACGTGTACGGATGCTGATTGGCGATGGCGATGTACGAGCACCGCTGCGGCGTCCCCGCCGGCGTCGAGAGCGTCATCCGCTCGTGCAGCGCGAAGCCCTCGGCCCGCAGCACTCCCACCGCCGTTGCAAGCACGCGCAGGTCGCCGGGACGCTCGTTCCCGGGCCGCTCGTGCCGGAGCTGGTCGACGATCGCGGTCGCCTCGGCGTCAAGGCCGAGGCCGGCCGCGAAGGTGAAGCGACGGCCGTCGGCGACGCCGAGCCCGACCGACCGGGTCGTTCCGATGGCGATCGCCGCGGCGAGCAGCCCGGCCGCGGCAATGGTGTCGGTCGGGAATCCCAGCTGACGGGCGAACACCGACGACGCGCCGGCGGGGACGACGCCCATCAGCACGCCAGGCTGCAGGCCGTTTGCCACCTCGTTGTACGTGCCGTCGCCGCCGACGCTCACGACGGCGCCCGCCGTCACCGCGGCCGCAAGCTGCGTGGCGTGGCCGGGCCGCTCGGTGATGACAACCTCGAGCTCGCAGACCTGTTCGAGCACCGCGACCACCGCATCGAGCACCTGCGTGCTGACGCCCGTGGCGACAGCGTTGACGATCAGGCGCACCCGCATGGCGCCGCTACGATATCCGCCGATGCGAGCCTCCACCGTGCGCACGTACGTCGCGGTCGCCGCCGTGCCCGCGGCGCTCGTGGTGATCGCGCACCTGGCCTACGTCTGGCACCAGCATCCGGCCAGCTCCGCGCGGCAGTCCTCGGCATTCAGCCACGGCGTGGGGCTCGCCGCGATCCTGGCCGCGGTGCTCGCGGCGGGACGGCTCGCGCAGTGGCTCGACGGCGACTCGCGGCGCCTCTGGCCGGGCGTCATCGGCGTGGTCGCCACGATCGCCGTCCTGGCCCATCTGGCCGACGACTGGAGCGCCGGCTCGGCCGCCGTGGACAGCGTCCACATCCTGCTGGTGCACCTCGGCCTGCTGATCGCGATCGCGATCGTCGCCTGGATCGCGGGCCGCTTTGAGGCCGCGCGCCCGAGCAGCCGCCCGACCCGCTGACCGCACCCGGCTGACGGCCGCGGATCCCGTCCGCAAGGCCAAATACCCGGCCAATTCGTCCCGCGTACAACTCCGCCATGATGGCGTATGTCCGGCAGGGGATGCTCGTGGCGACGGCTGCGGCGGTGGGAGGCGCGAGCGCTCTTGCGCTCGGCGGCACGCACTTCGCCGGCCGGTCGGTCACCACCATCCGGCGCGTGATCCCGCTCCAGCCCGAGAACGTGTCCTCGACGCCGAGCGCCCTGGACGCCGCCCAGATCTACAAGCGCGACGCGCCGGGCGTCGTCGTCGTCAACGCCACGCTGGTCAGCCGGGTGAAGAACCCGCTCGACCCGCTTGCACCGGACCAGAAGGAGGCCGAGCGGGCGCTCGGATCCGGATTCGTCATCGACCGCAGCGGCCACATCCTCACGAACGCCCACGTCGTTGCGGGTGCGCGCTCGGTCACCGTCGGCTTCCGCCGGGGCGGCACCTACCGCGCCCGGGTGCTCGGCCTCGATCGGATCGACGACGTCGCCGTGCTGGACGTCGCCAACGCGCCCCGCTCGTTACTCGAGCCGCTGCCCCTCGGATCGGTGCGGTCGGTGCAGGTCGGCGACCCCGTGGTCGCGATCGGAAACCCGCTGGGCGAATACCGCAGCATCACCGAGGGGATCGTGTCGGCCAAGCGCCGCCAGATCAACTCGCTCAAGCCGGGCTACAAGATCTACGACGCCATCCAGACCGATGCCGCCATCAACCACGGCAACTCGGGCGGCCCGCTGATCGACCGCTTCGGTGACGTCATCGGGATCACCAACCAGATCCTGACAGGGACGAACAACCCGACGAGCGGCAGCATCGGGATCGGCTTCGCCGTGCCCATCGATGCCGCCCGCACGGCCGCCCGGCAGATCATCGCCACCGGGCGGGCGCTGCACACCTACCTCGGGATCGCGGGGGCGCAGCTCACGCCGAGCCTCGCCAATGCCATCAACCTGCCCGTCAAGCGCGGCGTGCTGGTCGGCCTCGTCCGCCCGGGATCGCCGGCTGCACGCGCGGGGCTGCGGGGCGGCTCGTCGTCGGCGACGGTCGACGGCCAGACGCTGACGGTCGGCGGCGACATCATCGTCTCGATCGACGGCCGCGCAGTCGTCCACTTCTCCGACCTGGCCGAGGCGATCTCGGCCCTGCGGCCCGGCAGTCACATCACTCTGGGCATCATCCGCGCCGGCACGCACATGCAGGTGCCGGTCACGCTGGGAGCCCAGTCCGGGTAGGCACAAAGGTTCGCGCCTTCGGGCGCGACTCGCCGGGGCCCCACCCCACCTGCCATGGGGCCCCGGCGGCCAACTCCCGCCGGATCGCCCGGCTCAGTGCACCTCGACGATGACGTCGTCGACCGCGGCGAGCTCGTCCCTGACGGCGTCCTCGACGCGGCTCGCGAGCGCATGCGCGTCGCGGACGGACATGCCGGGGTCGGTCTCGAGCGAGGTCACGACGAGCAGCCGCCGGCCCTGGCGGTAGACGACCACCTCGCCGGCGGTGCCGGCCACCGACCGCACCGCCGCCTCGGCCCGCGCGCGCACCTCGGGCTCGGTGCCGCTGACGTCGTGGGCGGGCTGTGCGTCGGGCATCGACGGCTCGACGTGGACGAACACGCGGGCGATCCCCACCTCGGCCAGGATCTCGCGCTTGAGCAGCTCGATCGCCTGGGCAGCCTGGCGCAGCGACGCGTCCTCCGGCAGCCGCATGTGCAGCGTGACGGCCCGGCCCGCGTCGTCCTCGAGCACCGTGATGTTGTGCGCCTCGACGATGCCGGGCACCCGCAGGGCGGCCGCTGCGACCCGCTCGTTCGGGCGCTCCCCGGCGAGCGCCGCCGGCTCGACGTGCACCTGCACCTGGGCCCGGCCCAGAGAGTCGCGCACGGCCTGCTCGACGCGGTCGGTCGTCTCGTGGGTCTTCTCGAGGCCCTCGAGCCGGGACACGCCGATCACGACGTCGGCAAAGCTCTCGCCGCCGGCCTCACGCACGCGCACCGAGCGCACCTCGGCAACGCCCGCGACGCTGCGAACGATGCGCTCGATGAGGCCGGCGAGGCCCGAGGGCGCCCGGTCCATGAGCACGTCGATGTTGCCCCGCCCCAGCCGCACGGCGGCGAAGAGCACGATCACCGCCACGAAGATCGCTGCCACCGAGTCGCCGCCAGGAACCCCGGCGGCGACGAGCCCGAGGCCCGCGAGGACCGCCAGGGTGCCGGCGAAATCCGAGCCGAAGTGCCAGGCGTTTGCGATCAGCGCGGCGTTTCGCCCCCGCCGGCCCTCGCGCAGGGAGACCGTTGTACGGGCGGCGTCGACGACGAGCACGAACAGCACGACCGCGAACACGTAGGGCCGCGCGTGCACGGGCGAGCTGCCCGAGTGCAGGCGCAGCACGGCCTCGAGGGCGATCCAGACGGCGGCTCCCGAAAGGAACAGGGCTTCGCCGAGCGCGGCCAGGTGCTGCGCCTTGCCGTGGCCGTAGGGATGCTCGCGGTCGGGCGGCCGCTCGGCCACGCCGACGGCATAGAGGGTGAGGACAGCCGACACCGCATCGACGCCGGAGTGCGCGGCTTCGGCGAGCACGCCGAGGCTGCCGCTTGCAAAGCCGACGGCGAGTTTCACCACCACCAGGACGACGGCCGCGACGAGCGAGACCAGCGCCGTGCGCCGCGCGGTCGACATGCGGCGCATTGTATTGCCGCCAGGGTTTTGAATTCTGGTCTTTAAGTGCAATGATTCCCCCGGTCATGGGCGCAAGTGACACCGGCAACGGGCAAACCGCCGATCGCAGCCAGGTACGCTGTTTGGTCGTCGACGACCATGCCGCGGTGCGCGAGGGCGTGAAGATGATCCTCACCCGCGATCGCGAGATCACCGTCATCGGCGAGAGCGGCTCGGGCGACGGCGCCATCGAGATGGCCGACAAGCGCCGGCCCGACGTCATCGTCATGGACGTGCGCATGGACGGGATGGACGGCTTCGAGGCGACCCGCAAGATCATTGCCGCCCATCCCGAGATCGCCGTGATCCTGTACACGGCCCACGGCGAGCGCGGCCTCCTCGCCGAGGGGCTCGACTGCGGCGCCCGCGGGTACGTCCTCAAGGATGCGCCGCCGGACGACATCGTCCGCGCGGTCAAGCGGGTGGCCGAGGGCGGCGCCTACGTCGACCCGACGCTCGCGTCCGAGCTGGTCGCGCCAAAGGCCACCGAGCGCCTGCCGGCCCTGTCGGGCCGCGAGCGCGAGATCCTCGGGCTCCTGGCCAACGGGCACTCGAATCCCGAGATCGCACAGCGGCTGTTCATCAGCCCGGAGACGGTGCGCACGCACGTCCGCAACGCGATGACCAAGCTGGAGGCGGACACGCGCACGCAGGCGGTGGCGCTCGCGCTCCGCTATGAGTTCATCGACTGACCGTCTGCTGGCGGCGGGCGGCGCGCTCGCAGCCGCGATGGCCGTCGTCGTGCTGGTCATGGCCACCACGTCGAACTGGCTGCATGCCGTGCTGCTGCTGCTCGCCGTGGTCATCGCCTGGTATGCGATCGACCGCGCGCTGCGCACGACCCAGACCCTGGCGGCCAGGGGCCGCGACCAGGGCGAGCTGTTCGATCAGATGCTGCGGACGATCGACGACGAGCGGGCTGCGCTCGCTGCGCGGCTGCACGACGGCCCGCAGCAGACGATGACCGCGGTTCGCCTGATGTGCGATGTGATCGGCGACTCGATCCGCACAGGCGACGTCGCCCGCGCCACCGAGGTGCTCGATCGCCTGGAGCACGTGGCATCGGCCGCCGCCGACGACCTGCGCCGCACGGTGGCGCGGCTGTACCCGGTCGTGATGGAGCAGCAGGGCCTGATCCAGGCGCTCGGCTCGCTGGCCGAGACGGTGCAGGAGGAGTACGGCGTGAACGCGAGCTTCACCCGGCCGTCGGCGGGCTGGGACGCCGACAACGAGCGCGACACCGCCATCTTCCAGATCGCACGCGAGGCGGCCAACAACGCCGCGCGCCACGGGCAGCCGCCCGTCACGATCAGCCTGGAGCGCGAGAACGGCCGGATCTTCCTGGCCGTCGAGGACACGGGCGGCAGGCTGCCCACGGCGGCGGGAGGCGGCATCGGCCTGCGGATGATGCGCGAGCGGGCGTCACGGATCGGCGCCAACATCACGCTCGCGGCCGATCCGGGCCGCTCGGCGGTGCAGCTCGAGATCACTGCGCCGAACGGCGCGACGCCGCCGTCCTCGTGATCGGGCTGATCGGCCACACCGTCGTCGACACGGTCATCGGCGCCGACGGCACCGAGAGCACCCGGCTCGGCGGCACCCCGCTCTATGCACGGCGCGCGCTCCACGCCGCGGGCGCCAAATGCGTCGTCGTCACCCGCGGACCCGATCCGGGCGACGCCGTGGTCGTGCCCGGCGGGCCCGCATACGACTCCCGCCTCGACCACCGCGACGGCACCCGTCAGGTGCTCGCGGCCATCGGCCGCCCCTTCACGCCCGAGGAGGCCCGCGAGTACATCCTCCCGGCGGTGCGCCGCTGCGAGTGGCTGCTGCTGGGAGGGCAGTCGGCCGTCGACTTCCCGCCCGAGACACTGGCCGTGCTCGCGGCGGCCGGCCACATGCTCTGCCTCGACGGCCAGGGGCTCGCCCGCGGCGCCGACGCCGGCCCGGTGCGCCTGCGCATGTTCCCGGCCACGGCGACGGCGGGCGCCGCGATCCTGAAGCTGAACCGCGTCGAGGCCCTCGCCGCCACCGGCGGCCGGCTCGACCACGGCGCTCTGATGGGCCTCGGGGCGCCCGAGGTGGTGGTGACGATGTCCGGCGACGGCGTGCTCGTGGCCACGGCCGATCGGCTCAGCGATGTCCCGGGAACCGGCGCCGGGATCTACGCCGATCCGACGGGCGCCGGCGACTGCTTCACGGCCGCGTACGTGCTGGAGCGCGCCCGCGGCTCGGGGCCCGTCGTCGCCGCGGCCGAGGCACAGCTCCACACCGATCGCCTGTTTCTGGATTCGCCGCACACGGCGACGGCGCCTGCGGGTACTCTTTCGGGCATGCAGTCCGACGGGATCCGGATCCTGATCGCCGAGGACAACGCCCTTCTGCGCGGCGTGTTGCGCGACGCGCTCGAGGAGGCGGGGATGACCGTGGTCGGCGAGGCCTCCGACGGGGCCGAGGCGGTGACCGTCGCCGAGCGCACGCTCCCCGACGTCGTCGTCATGGACATGCGCATGCCGAACGTCGACGGCATCGAGGCGACCGAGCAGATCGCGGCCGCCGAGTGGGCGATGCCGGTGGTCGTGCTCTCCGCCTACGACGAGCCGCAGATGATCGACGCGGCGCTGAACGCGGGCGCCGCGAACTGCCTGAAGAAGGGCGTCGGGCTCGACGAGCTGATCGACGCGATCCGCTCGGCCACCGTGGCCTGAAGCGCACCAATAGGGTCAGACCCCTTTTGGTGCGGTCCGCACTCAGCTACTCGGTCGAGATGAAGACGCTCTTCAGCTCGGTGTTGTGCGCGAGCGCCTCCATGCCGAGCTCCTTGCCGACGCCGGACTGCTTGTAGCCGCCGAACGGCGCCTGCACGAACACCGACGAGTTCGTGTTCACCCCGAGGACGCCCGTGCGCAGCGCGCGGGCGACCCGCAGCTGGCGGGCACCGTCGCGCGTCCACAGCGATCCCGACAGGCCGTAGGGCGTGTCGTTTGCGATCCGCACGGCGTCGGCCTCGTCGCGGAACGTGATCACCGAGACGACGGGGCCGAAGATCTCCTCGCGGGCGACCGTCATGTCGTTGCGCACGCCGGTGAGCACGGTCGGCCGGTAGAAGAACCCGCCGGCGAGGTCGCCGCCCGGCCGCTCGCCGCCCGCGACCACCTGCGCACCCTCGTCGCGGCCGACGGCCACGTAGCTCTCGACCGTCTCGCGCTGGCCCGCGGAGATCAGCGGCCCGACCTCGGTGTCGGGGCTCTCGGGCATGCCGACGCGCAGGTTGCGGGCGGTCTCGGCGTAGCGCTCGACGACCTCGTCGGCCACCGACTCCTGCACGATCAGGCGCGAGCGCGCGCAGCAATCCTGGCCGCAGTTCTCGAACACCGCGTAGGGCGCCATCCGGCCCACCTTCTCGAGGTCGGCATCGGCGAAGACGACGCAGGCCGACTTGCCGCCGAGCTCGAGCGTCACCCGTTTGATCGTCGCCGCCGCGCTGCGGGCGATCCCGGCGCCCACCTCGGTCGATCCGGTGAAGCCGATCTTGCCCACATCCGGGTGGCGCACGAGCGCGTCGCCGACCGTCGAGCCGGGACCGGGGACGACGTTCAGCGCCCCCGCCGGGATGCCGGCCTCGAGAGCGAGCTCGGCGTAGCGCAGGACCGTGAGCGGCGTGAGCGACGCCGGCTTCACGACGACGGTGTTCCCCGCGGCGAGGGCCGGAGCGATCTTCCAGTTGGCGATGTTCAGCGGGAAGTTCCAGGGCGTGATCAGCCCGACCACGCCGATCGGCTCGCGGAACGTCAGCGCGACGCCGTCGCGCTCGACCGGGATCGTGTGGCCGAAGAACTTGTCGACGGCGCCGGCGTAGTAGCGCAGCACGTCGACGATCATCCCGAGCTGGCCGCGGGCATCCGCGATCGGCATGCCGACGTTGCGGCACTCGAGCAGCGCCAGCTCCTCTGTGTGGTCTTCGACGAGCGCGGCGAACCGATGCATGTGCCTGCCCCGCGTGACCGGCGAGAGGGCTCCCCAGACGCCGTAGGCGGCCGTTGCGGCGGCCACGGCGCGGTCGACATCCTCCGCGCCGCCCGAGGCGACGCTCGCAAGCCACGAGCCGGTGGCGGGGTTCAGCACCTCGAAGCTCTTGCCCTCGGCCGCCGGCACACGGTCGCCGCCGATCATGAGGCCCTCGACGACCGCGCTCACGCCGCGGCCCGCCGGTACGTCGTGGCCTGGGCGACCAGCTCGCGGAAGAGCGGGGCGCCGCCGACGTCGTCCTCCTCGGGGTGCCACAGCACGCCGACGCTGAAGCGGGCGGACATGCTCTCGACGGCTTCGACCGTCCCGTCCTCGGCGTGCGCGCTCGCACGCAGGCCGTCGCCGAGCCGATCGGGCGCCTGGTGGTGGCACGAGTGCGTCCGTGTGCCGGCGCCGAGCACCTCGGCAAGCCGCGTGCCGGGCGCGACGGTCACGTCGTGGAACGTGTAGCGGCCGGGCGGCCCCTTGTGGGTGTCGCTGCCCAGGTGCTGGTGCAGGTCGCCGCCGAGCGCAACGTTCAGGAGCTGCATGCCACGGCAGATGCCGAGCACGGGCATGTCGCGCCGAAGCGCCTCGCGGATCAGCGCGAGCTCGGTGCGGTCGCGGGCGTCATGGACGCCGGTCGTCTCGGGGTGGCGCCTCTGGCCGTAGAGCGCCGGGCCGAGATCGGAGCCGCCGGTGAAGACGAGGCCGTCGAGCAGATCGAGCAGCTCGGTCGAGCCGTCGACCGGCGGCAGCACGACGGGCATGCCCCCCGCCCGCGCGACGGAGGTCGTGTAGCCGGCCGGGGCGAGCACGCTGCGCACGTCGCTCCACTGCCCGAACGCGACCGGCAGGTCATAGGCGCTGATGCCGATCACCGGGCGCTTGCCTTCCATACCCGCGGGAGTATATGAATAGCCGATGTCGCTGACGCTGGACGAGCTGCGCGGAGACGTCGAGTCCGGCGAGGTCGACACGGTCCTGCTGGTGATGACCGACATGCAGGGGCGGCTGGCGGGAAAGCGCCTGCACGCGCCGTTCTTCGTCGACGAGGTGGCCGGCCACGGCGCCGAGGGCTGCAACTACCTGCTCGCCGTCGACGTGGACATGAACACCGTCCAGGGGTTTGCGATGTCGTCGTGGGAGACGGGCTACGGCGACTTCGTGTTCCGGCCCGACCTGGACACGCTGCGCCGCGTGCCGTGGCTCGAGCGGACGGCCCTCTGCGTCGCCGACCTCGAGTGGGAGGACGGCTCGCCCGTGGCGGCCTCGCCGCGGCAGATCCTGCGCCGCCAGCTCGACCGGCTGGCCGAGCGCGGCTGGTACGCGAACGTCGGCTCCGAGCTCGAGTTCATGCTCTTCCGCGACAGCTACGACCAGGCCCGGGCCAAGCGCTACCACGACCTCGTCACCGCCAACCCGTACAACGTCGACTACTCGATCCTCGGCACGACGATGGTCGAGGATGTCCTGCGGCCGATCCGGCTCGGCATGGCCGGCGCCGGCATCCGCGTCGAGGACTCCAAGGGCGAGTGCAACTTCGGCCAGCACGAGGTCAACTTCCGCTACTCCGACGCCCTCGCGATGGCCGACAACCACTCGGTCTACAAGAACGGGGCGAAGGAGATCGCCTACCTGCACGGCTGCGCCCTGTCGTTCATGGCCAAGTACGACGAGCGCGAGGGCAACTCGTGCCACATCCACATGAGCCTGTGGGACGAGAACGGCAGCCTCTCGCCGGGCCCCGACGGCCACGGCCAGAGCCACGTGTTCGACCACTTCGTCGCCGGCCAGCTGGCCGCGACCCGCGAGCTCGCCTACTTCTTCGCGCCGAACGTGAACTCGTACAAGCGCTACGCGTGGGGGTCGTTCGCGCCGACGACGCTCGTCTGGGGCCGCGACAACCGCACCTGCGGGTTCCGCGTCGTCGGGCATGGGCCCAGCCTGCGCATGGAGAGCCGCATCGCGGGCGCCGACGTCAACCCCTACCTCTCGTTCGCAGCCATGATCGCGGCGGGGCTGCACGGCATCGACAACCAGCTCGCGCTCGAGCCGGCCTATCCCGGAAATGCCTACGACGCCGTCGACAAGCCGCGGCTGCCGGGCAGCCTGCACGAGTCGATCGCGCTGCTCGAGGGCTCGGAGGTCGCGCGGGGCGCGTTCGGTGACGACGTCATCGACCACTACCTCCACTACGCACGCACGGAGCAGCGCTCGTTCGAGGCGGCCGTCACGGACTGGGAGCGGTACCGCAGCTTCGAGCGGATGTAGCACGCGGCCCCCGGCGAGGCCGGAGGCCGCACACTCGCGTCTTAGGCGGACTTCCCGTGCGGCCGGCCCGTGACGCGGGCGATCACGCGCTGGCGCCGCTCACGGCGCCGCTGATCGCGGATGCTCCGGGCTTCCCGCATGAAGTACTCCTGCTCGGTCTCGGGGCGAGACTGAGAGAACTGACGCTCTGAATAGATCTGGAACATGCTGGTCATACTCCTATGATAGCTCCTGAGTATGACCTGTCGTCACTCTATTCGTTCAGCTGTATACCTATTTGGGTGAAGAATTGTTGCGTTTTGTGGTAGGCCGCGTTCAGGCGATGGTGATCTCGTCGGACAGGTACACGTCCTGGATCGCGTGGAGCAGCTCGACGCCCTCTACCATCGGCCGCTGGAACGCCTTGCGGCCGCTGATCATGCCCATTCCGCCGGCGCGCTTGTTGACGACCGCCGTGAACACGGCGTCGTGCATGTCGCTCGCCCCCGAGGCCCCGCCGGAGTTGATCAGGCCGGCGCGGCCCATGTAGCACCCGGCCACCTGATAGCGGGTCATGTCGATCGGATGGTCGGTCAGAAGCTCGGAGTAGACGCGCTTGTCGGTCTTGCCGAAGTCGAGGTCGAGATAGCCCGGCCGGGCCGTCTCGGGCGCCTTCTGCTTGATGATGTCGGCCTCGATGGTGACGCCCAGGTGGTTCGCCTGCGTCGTCAGGTCGGCGGCGGTGTGGTAGTCGGGGCCGCCGTCCTTCGCCGAGAAGGCCGAGTTGCGCAGGTAGCACCAGAGCACCGTCGCCATGCCCAGCTCGTGCGCGGCCGCGAACGCCGTCGTCACCTCCTGGATCTGGCGCCGCGACTCGGGCGAGCCGAAGTAGATGGTGGCGCCGACCGCGACGCACCCCTGCTCGCGGGCCTGGCGCACCGATGCGAACATGATCTGGTCGTAGGTGTTCGGGTAGGACAGGATCTCGTTGTGGTTCAGCTTGAGCAGGAACGGGATCCGATGGGCGTAGCGGCGGGCCGTGGCCCCGAGCGCACCGAGCGTCGTCGCAACGGCGTTGCAGCCGCCCTCGATCGCGAGCTCGACGATCCGGCCCGGATCGAAGTAGTCAGGGTTCTTCGCGAACGACGCCCCCGCCGAGTGCTCGATGCCCTGGTCGACCGGCAGGATGGACACGTAGCCAGTCCCCCCGAGGCGGCCGTTGTCGTAGAGCGTCTGCAGCGAGCGCAGCACGGGCGTCGGGCGGTCGGAGAGCGCCACCACGCGGTCGACGAAGTCGGGACCGGGCAGGTGCAGCCGGTCTTGCGAGATCGTCTCGCAGGTGTGGCCGAGCAGCGACTCGGCGTCGTCACCCAGGATCGACTCGATCTGGGCGATGTCGGATGCGGGTGCGATGGCCATGATGCGCGGCTCCTCTCAAGCTCGCTCGTGCGGGCGATTCGGTCTTGGTGTCCTGGTAGCTTGCCACGCGCGCTGCGCGCCTGACGGGCCGATTCAGTCGCCGCCCGCGGGCAGCTCCACGTGACCGCCGAACTGCTTGCGCATCGCCGACAGGACACGGTTCGCGTACGTGCCGTCGCCCCGCGAGCTGAACCGCTCGTAGACGGCCGCCGACAGCACATAGGCGGGGATTCCCTCCTCGATCGCGGCGATCGACGTCCACCGGCCCTCGCCGGAGTCCGACACCCGGCCCGAGAAGTCCTCGAGGCCCGGCGACTCGTGCAGGGCGCTCGCGGTCAGATCGAGCAGCCACGAGCCCACCACGCTGCCGCGCCGCCACACCTCGGCCACCTCGGCCGTGTCGATGGTGTACCGGTAGAACTCCGGGTGGTCGAGCGGGGCGGTCTCGGCGTCGCCGGCGCGGTCGCGCAGCCCCGCATCCGCGTTCTTCAGGATGTCCAGGCCCTCGGCGTAGGCGGCCATGATGCCGTACTCGATGCCGTTGTGCACCATCTTCACGAAGTGCCCGGCGCCGTTCGGGCCGCAGTGCAGGTAGCCGTGCTCGGACTTGGCGGGCTCGCCGCTTCGGCCGGGGGTGCGCTCGGCGGCGTCGACGCCCGGCGCGATGGTGGCGAAGATCGGCTCGAGGCGGGAGACCACGTCGTCCTCGCCGCCGATCATCAGGCAGTAGCCGCGGTCGAGGCCGAACACGCCGCCCGACGTGCCCACGTCGACATGGTGGATCCCTTTCGGAGCCAGCTCGGCAGCCCGCGCGATGTCGTCGCGGTAGTAGGAGTTGCCGCCGTCGATGATCGTGTCGCCCTCTTCGAGCAGGGCGGCGACGTCGCGCACGACCTGCCCCGTCACGGCCGCGGGCACCATCACCCACACCGCCCGCGGGCGTGCGAGCTTGGCGACGAGGTCAGCCGGGGACTCGGCGCCGACGGCGCCCTCGGCCGCAAGCGCGGCGATCGGCGCCGGATCCTGGTTCCACACCACCATGTCGTGCCCGTCCCGCATGAGCCGTCGGGTCAGATTCGCACCCATCCGGCCCAGGCCGATCATTCCGAGTTGCATGCGCCCTCCGTTCGCGGCGGTCAGGTCCCAGCCCAGGCACGATAACGCTTCGAGGTACGATCGCCCGGCGATGACCCAGATCGACTCCGCGGTCGCGAGCGACGCGGCGGGCGTGACGGCCTGCGTCCGGGCGGCATACGCCGAGCACATCGCGGCGATCGGGCGCGAGCCGGCGCCGATCGCGGCCGACTACGCCGGCCTGATCGCCGAGGGTGCCGTGTGGGTGGCCCGCGACGGCGCCCGCATCGTGGGCGTGCTCGTCCTGCGGCCGCGCCCGCCGGAGCTTCTGCTCGAGAACGTCGCCGTCGCCCCGGACCGGCGCGGACAGGGCCTTGGGCGAACGTTGATCGGCTTCGCCGAGGAGCACGCGCGCCAGGCCGGCCTCGCGGCGGTGACGCTCTATACGAACGCGCGCATGACCGCGAACCTGCGCCTGTATCCGGCGCTCGGCTACCGCGAGACGGGCCGGGCCACCGAGGACGGGTTCGCGCGCGTCTACTACCGGAAAGCGGTGGGGTAACCAGCGCGCACCGCCGAGCGGGATCCACGCGCGCCGACGGGCTACCATCTTCCGCAGCGGCCGCGACGCGACCCCCTCCGTCGCAGCGGCCGGACCGATGGTGCGTTCGCCGGCAGGCTGAAGGAGCCCACCCTCCCAGAGCCGGCGTCAGGGGTCGGCCGAGAAGGCCGCGACACGTCTCGCGGCCTTCTCGCGTTTCTCCGTCCTTCGCGTCAGGTGATGGGCGCCGTCAGCGCCGCGTCGAGCGCCATCGCCACGAAGAGCAGCGCCAGGTAGAGCAGGGAGTAGTGGAAGAGCACCCCGGCCCGCTTGGGCACCGGATCGCGCACGAGGCCGCGGGCCAGGTGCAGGAACTGGGCTCCCAGCACCACCGCGGCCGCCACGTACGCCCAGCCCGAGATGCCGACCGCCGCGGGGAGGAGCGTCACCGCCACCATGAGGGCCGAGTAGCGCATGATCTGGCGGGTGGCCTCGATGTCGCCGCGCACCACCGGAAGCATCGGCACACCGGCCGCCTGGTACTCGCGCTTGATCAGGAGCGCGAGCGCCCAGAAGTGCGGCGGAGTCCACACGAACACGATCAGGAAGAGCACGAGCGCCGGAAGCGTGATCCGGCCGGTCGCCGCCGCCCATCCCACCAGCGGGGGCACCGCACCTGCGGCGCCGCCGATGACGATGTTCTGCGGCGTCGTGCGCTTCAGCCAGCGGGTGTAGACGAACACGTAGAACAGGTTGCCCACGAGCGCGAGCAGCGCGGCGACGACGTTCACGGTCACGCCGAGGAGCACGAACGATCCCGCCGAGAGGGCAAGGCCGAACTCGAGCGCGCGCGGCGGCGACACCCGTCCCGAGGCCACCGGCCGCTTGTCGGTGCGCGACATCGTGCGATCGATGTCGCGGTCGAGCAGGTGGTTGAACGCGCTCGCGCCGCCGCACGCGAGCGCCAGCCCGGCCATCGTGGCCGCGAAGCGCCCCGGGGCCGGGAACCCGTCGGCGCCGACCACCATGCCGCAGGCGGCCGTCAGAAGCAGCAGCGACATGATCCGCGGCTTGGTCAGCGTGAGGTAGTCGCGCCAGACCACCCGCCCGACGGAGGGCTCGCGGAACGTCGCCGCCGCCGAGACGAGCGCCGCGGCGAGCGCCGCGGCCGCGACCCCGTCGTGCAGCCCCACCGCCCACGCCGGGCGGCCGGCCAGAGACGCGAGCCCGCCCGTCGCGACCTCGGTCAGGAACAGCCCGAGAGCGGTGAGCGCGGGCAGGCGCAGCCGCCGCTGCGAGACGATCGAGGCCACGGCCACCGCCAGCAGCGGCGGAAGGGCGGCCGCCGCGAGCACGCGATGGGCGACGTCCAGGTGCAGCGCCGCGACCGTGACGACGAGCGCCGTCGCCGCGGCGCCGCCGACGGCCGTCAGCCGCAGCCACGGGCCCGGCGGGTCGAGCCGCTCGGAGGTCACGGCACCCGGTGCCGCATCGCCCAGCCGCAGGCAAGGACGATGAAGAGGAACCCGACGGGAATCACGAGCGTCATCCATCCGCCCGCATCGTTGTCGTTGATGGCCAGTGCGATCAGATGCACTCGTTTCCCCCTACACCAGGTAGAACAGGACGGAGAAGATCGCGAGCACGATCGCGAGGAACCACCAGAAGAGCACACAGGGGGGGACGGAGCCGCGCAGAACCTCGCTCGGCCGCTGGACCACCTGCGTTTCGAGCCAGTAGACGCCGCCGATCAGGTGCACGAAGTAGAACGCGATGAACCCGATGAACACGCTGCCGAAGCCGCCGGCCGAGCTGGGCGAGAACCCGGGCCGGAACACCTGGGAGCCGGCGAGCACCGTCGCGGCGACGCCGACGAGGAGCGCGACCGTCGCAAGGCTGCGGAACGCGGCCGGGCCGGCCGAGGCCATCCGCCCCGAAGCGACGTGCAGCACCGCGGCCGTGGCGACCACGAGGACGAGCACGACCACGCCCATCGTCCCGGACGGGTTCTGGCCATGCGGATTCCACATGCCGTTGTTGTTCAGCGTCCGCAGGTACAGATACGCGAACAAAAACCCGAGGAACAGGAACGCGTCGGCGGCGATGAAGAGTCGACCGACCGTCGACTGGTTGCGCGCCTCCAGCTCGAGCGTTTCGGAAGCGGTGGGTGTCATGTCGGTCATCGGTCAGTCTCCCGCCGCGACCACGGGCGGCCCGAGCTCCATGACGGGCGGCGCCGACGGGTCGCCGTAGTCGTAGGGCCCGGCCAGGATCCGCACAGGCCGATCGAAGTTCCATACCGGCACCGGCGTGGGCAGCTGCCACTCGAGCGACCGGGCCTGCCACGGGTTGGCGGCGGCGGGAATCCGGGCGATGAAGACGCTGTAGACGAAGTTGTAGATGAACACGAGCATGGACCCGCCCAGCAGGAACGCCGAGATCGAGACCCAGTCGTTCAGGAACTGCAGGTGCTGCGCGTAGGTGGCGACGCGCCGCGGCTGGCCGAGCATCCCCACGGCGAACAGCGGCAGGAACGTCGAGTTGAAGAACACAAAGGTCGTCCAGAAGTGGATCTTGCCGAGCCGCTCGTTCAGCTCGACGCCGGTCATCTTGGGCAGCCAGTAATAGAGGCCGGCGAAGAACGCGAACACGAGACCGCCCATGATGGTGTAGTGGAAATGCGCCATCACGAAGAAGCTGCCGTGCAGGGTCACGTCGCTCGGCACATCCGAGAGGTAGACCCCCGAGAGGCCGCCGATCAGGAAGTTGAAGTAGAACGCGAGCGCGAACAGCATCGGCACGGCGAACCGGATCTTCGCTCTCCAGAGCGTTCCCGCCCCCACCAGGAACACGAACCCGGTCGGCACCGAGATCAGCTCGGTGGTGAACATGTAGAACGGCCTCAGGCTCGAATTGATCCCGCTGATGAACAGGTGGTGCTGCCAGACCATGAACGAGAGCAGCGCGACGCCCAGCATGCCCGCGATCCCAAGTCGCTGACCCCAGAGCGGCTTGCGCGCGAACACGGGCAGGATCTCGGTCACGACGCCGAAGCCGGGGATGGCCAGGATGTACACCTCCGGATGGCCGAAGAACCAGAACATGTTCTCCCACAGGAACGGGCTGCCGCCGGTCGGGGACGAGAAGAACGTCGTTCCCGAGGTGCGATCGAGGATCTCCATCAGGATGGCAGCAAGCAGCATCGGCGGGCCGAGCAGCATCAGCACCGACGTCGTGAGCATGCTCCACACGAATATCGGCATCCGCATCCACGTCATCCCCGGCGCACGGTGGTTGAAGATGGTGACCATCATGTTGAGGGCGTTCAGGACCATGCCGATCCCGACGAGGGCGAAGGCCACCAGATAGCCGTCGATCCCGGCATCCGACTGGCTCGCGAGCTGCGGATAGCCCGTCCACCCGGTGGGGAAGCCGCCGTAGGCGATCGTGCTGGTCAGGATGATGCCCGCGAGCGGGAGGAGCCAGAAGGACAGGGCCTCGAGGCGCGGAAAGGCCATCCGCCGGCTGCCGATCATGATCGGCACGAAGTAGTGCCCGAACGGACCGAGGATGATGCTCGAGACCATCATGATCATCATGGCGCCGTGAAGCCCCACGATCGTCAGGTACTGACCCGGTGAGAACACCGGCGGGTTCGGCCGCAGAAGCTCGGTGCGGATGAGCATCGCGTTCAGCCCGCCGATGAAGAAGAAGACCCCGATCCCGATCAGGTACTGGTTGCCGATGACCTTGTGATCGGTGCTGGCGCGCAGATAGCGCGTCCAGTTCGTCGATCCCTTCGCCAGGTCGGTGCCTGAGCGCCCCAGCAGGCGCGCCGCCGGATGGTTCAGGATGCCGAGGCCGCCCAGATACCCGACCGTGCCGAGCGCGTAGCCGATCAGGATGCCGACGTCATTCTGGTCGGTTGCGGCGATCCAGTCGAAGTGCGACGCCATGCGATGCCCGATCCACAGACCGATGGCATAGCCGACGATGAGGCCGACGATCCCCCAGATCACGTTGAAGGAGAGCAGCCAGTTACCGTCTGGCGCCTGGACACGCTCGGAGTTGGGGGTTGCAGTCTGGTTCATCCACCTCTCGCAGTCGGATCCGGGTAGTAGACATGGGCGTACTTGGGGAGGTAATGGGTCGATGGCGCGTTGTCGCGCTGCGCCTTCGAGATCCAGTTGCTGAACTCGGAGTCGCTGAACACATGGCCCTTGGCGTACATGTAGCCGTGCCACAAGCCGCACAGCTCGGCGCACCGCACCTCGAAGAGCCCAACGTGCTTCGGCGTCGTGAATGCGATGTTGTCCGCGCCCGGCACCGCGTCAGCCTTGACCCCAAGCTGGTATGCCCAGAACGAGTGGATGACGTCGATCGAGGTCACGTGGAACTCCACGGTGCGGCCAACCGGAAGCGCGAGCGAGAACGTCTCCACTCCCCCGTACTGTGGGTACCGGTATGTGAACTGCCACTGCTGTGCGATCACCTGCACCTGGAGAGGATCGCCGCTCGGCTTGGAGATCGGCGTCGCTCCCTGGCCACCGCCCGCGCCGGCGCCGGAGGCGCTGCTGGGGGACTGCACGAGGTCGACCGTACCGAGGATGGCGAGCCCGATCACGATCGCCGTCGTCAGCCCCACCCACCCCGTCTGGAGTTGGCGGTGACCCCGCATCGGCGGGCCGTCCTCGATCGGTCGGCCCGCCGGCTGGCGGAACGAGAAGATCGCATACAGGAAGAACGTGATCACTCCGACGCCGATCGGCGCCATGACGAGCGCGAGGATGTTGTTGACGTAGGTCTGGTCCGACGCCTCCTGCGAGAAGTGCCCGGGCGGCATGTGGGGCGCAAAGAGGAAACCGAGCAGGATGTCCGCGACGATGCTCAGCACCACCCAGACGATCGCGGCACGACGGAGATGTGAGCTCGAATCCATTTCGTCAGACCACCTTGATGAAGCCGTCCATCCAGCCAACGGTCTGCATGGGACCGCCGAATCCGTACAGCCAGCCCGCGGCGCACGGCACGAAGCACTGCCACCGGTGGATTCCGGGCTTGCCCGTGTGGAACTCGAAGGTGATGGTGTTATGCGCCTCGGCGAGGGTGCACGGCGCGACGCCGCACTGGTTGGGCGCGTTGTCCGCGACGCCCTCGAGCGGCACGCTCACGCCCAGGTCGGGGATCGTGAAGGTGTGCGAGGCGTCGTCGGGGTTGATGACGTTCACGGTCTTGCCGTTCAGCGTGATCGTGCCCCCGATGACGCCGCGAGGCTGGCCGAGGAACGGGTTGCGCAATCCGCTGTCGCCGTCGTACTGGAGCACGGTCATACGCACGGTCGAGTTCGCCGGCACCTTCCAGATCGTGCTGTGCACCCAGTTGCCCTGCTCGTTCTTGACGAGATACGAGACCCAGTCGGGGTGAGGGGCATGACCGTACGCGGCGACCGTCTGCACGGTGATGTTCGTAATCCCGCCCGTCGAGGCCTGGGCGACGGTCGGCGGCAGTGTCAGCACCCAGCCGACGACATACCACACGGAAAGCACGACCGCGAGAACGGTACCGGCGACTACTCCCAATGTTCGCGTGGAACGACTGATCGAACCCTCCTTTCGATCGAGCGGGCTCATGCTCGACCTCCGCGCAAGCTCCGTCAAGCCCGTGTCATGTCCCTGTCATGTCCGCGGCTCGGGGCAAGGCGTATGCTTGGCGCGACGTGCGGATTCTGCTGGTCGAGGACGAGCCGCTGATCGCGAGCTTCGTCAGCCGGGGACTGCGGGCCGAGGGGTACACGACCTCGATCGCCGCCGGCGGAGACGAGGCGGTGGCCGAACTGCATGCCCGCGAGTGGGATCTGGTCATCCTCGACCTGATGCTGCCCGGCCGGGACGGCTTCGCGGTGCTCGCCGAGGCGGTCGCGGTGCAGACGCCGCCGCCCGTGCTCGTGCTCTCGGCGCAGAACGGGGTCGCGACCAAGGTCGCGGCGCTCGATGCCGGCGCAAGCGACTACCTGGGCAAGCCGTTCTCGTTCGACGAGCTGCTCGCCCGCGTGCGCGTGTGCCTGCGCCGCCAGCCGAACGCCGTCTCCGTGCACGAGCCGTCCGAGCAGGTCGTGCAGCTCGATCCGCGCAACCGCCGCATCACCCGCCGCGACGGCGGCCGGGTGCAGCTCTCGGACCGCGAGTGCGCGCTGCTCGAGTACCTCCTGCGCACGCCCCAGGAGGTCGTGTCGAGGGAGCGGATCCTGAACGCGGTCTGGGACTACCAGTTCGACCCGCGCTCGAACGTCGTCGACGTCTACGTCGCCCGGCTACGGCGCAAACTCGAGACCGAGGCCGTGATCGAAACCGTCCGCGGCGGTGGATACCGCCTCGTCCCCTGCTGAGCGCAGGCCGGGCAGGCGCAGCTCGAACATGCTGCCGCCGCCGGGACGGCTCTGCACCGAGACGTGGCCCCCGTGCGCCTCGGCGATCGCCTTGACGATGGCAAGGCCGAGGCCGACGCCCCCGTGGCGGCGGTTGCGGGCGCCGTCGACGCGGTAGAAGCGGTCGAAGACGCGCGGCTGGGCTGCCTCGGGGATGCCGTCGCCACCGTCCCTGACCCGCAGCGCCAGCGTCCCTCCATCGGCGACCGCGCCGATCTCGATCGCCTGGGCGGGACGCGTGTGCTGCACCGCGTTTTCGACCAGCGCGTCGAGCGCGAGCATCACCTGGTCGGCGTCGACGGGGATGGTGCCGGGGGGCGCGTCGCCAAGCAGCCACTCCCGCTCGGCGGTGCCGCGCCAGCGCTGGAACGTCTCGGCGACGAGGCCCGCCGCCGGGACGCGCTCCATCGGCCGCGGGCCGATGGCGTCGGCGGACTCGAGCAGGAGCAGCCGGTTGATCACCCGCTCCATGCGGCCGAGCTCGCCCAGCACGACGTCGCACGCCTCGGCCACGTCGGCATCGGCCGGATGCGCATCGCGGCGCAGGAGCTCGAGGTGGCCGCGCCCGATCGTGATCGGCGTGAGCAGCTCGTGCGATGCGTCCGAGAGGAACACCGACTTGCGCTCGAGGTCGCCGGCCCGCTCGGCGGCCAGGGCTTCGGCCACGGCCTGAGCCTGCTGGCGGCGGCGGACGTGGTAGACCATCGCCACGAACATCAGCGACATCAGGGGCACCTCGGTGAACTCCGGAGGCTCCTCCCAGTTGCGATGGATGCCGAACAGCGTCGCCGCGCCGGTCGTGATGGTCACAAACGCGATGCCGGCAAGCGTCGCCCGGCCCCGCCACGCCCGGAATCCGTAGAGGATCGTGAACGAGACGTAGATGAAGTGGAACGGGACCGTCTCCCAGCCCTGCCCGAACCGCAGCTCGATGATCGCGAGCATCGCGGCCAGGTTCAGGATCGCGAAGGCGACCCACGCGTACTCCAGGCGACTCCCCGCCTCCAGCCATCTCAGGGTCGGCCGCCCCACGCGCCGACCATAACACTCCGGCCCGCCTAGCGGGGCGAGAGCGAGCTGAACACGACGGTGAAGATAAGAAGGACGCCGAGCACCGTCCCCATGATGCCCATCGCGAGCCCCCAGCCGGCGGCGTCGCGGCCGTGCAGGGCGGGGTTTCGGGCCAGCTCGCGGCGGGCGCGCAGCGCCATCAGGATCGCCGGGATCGAGAAGACGATCGGAAGCACCGCGAGCCCGATGATCCCGAGGACGAACGCGCTTCGGGCTGCCTGAGAGCGGGCGCCGCCGGAGACCTCGGTGTTGCAGCGCGGGCACACGTCCGTGCCGGGCGCGAGCGGCTCGCCGCAGCACGTGCAGAGCTGCAGCGGCCGGCTGCGCAGACCCGGCGCCAACGGCAGGCCGACCCGGCCCGGCTCAGCCATGTGCGGCTCCCACGCCGCCCAGATAGGCGGCGACGACGGCTTGGGCGGTGGGCTCGAGCTCCGCGCCGCGGCGCACGATCCCCTGCAGGCCGGCCTGGATCAGGCCGACGTAGGCATCCTCGAGCCACTCCGGTGCGCAGTCGGCGCGCAGGACGCCCTCGGCCTGCCCACGGGCGAGGACGGCCCGGATCGGGTCACGCACGAGCGCACGGGCGGTCTCGCGCGGGACCGGCACCTGCTCGCGGACGAGGATGGCGTAGGCGTGTCCCACCGACAGCACCACCTGCGCGGCCCGCTCGAGGGCGGCCGGCACGTCGAGCGTCTCGAGGCCCGCGGAGCGCAGGCCCTCACCGACGTCCTCGACGGCCACGCGCTGGAGGTCGCACAGCAGCGCCTCGCGGGTGGGGAAGTGGCGGTAGAGGGTCGCGCGGCCGACGCCCGACCGCGATGCGATCTCGGTCATGCTCACCGCCGAGCCGCGCTCGGCGAACGTGCGCGCGACCGACTCGAGGATCGCCCGCGCGGTGGGGGCCAGGGCGCCGCCCCGGCCGGCGTGCTCGGCGCTCGTGGGCGTGGGCATTGCCGTTCGAACTCTATGTGAGCCGCGGCGCCGGTCTGCCGTCGAGCCGGGGAGTCCGGCCCAGTCGCCGCGTGCGGGCGTGAAGCACTCGACGGCGAGCGCCCCGTCGGAGCCCGCGGTCACCTCGTGCGGCACGTTGCCGGGGATCCGCCACGTGTCCCCGGGGACGAGATCGCGCGTCTCGGCGTCCACCCGGAAATGCATCGCCCCGCGGACGAGCACCCCGAGCTGCTCGTTCTCGTGCCGGTGCTCCGAGACGGTGCTGCCCGGCTCCAGGTCGACGATCGCAAGCGTCGTCCGCTCACCCTCGACCGCCTGGGCGGTGACGCCGTCCCAGATGCGCAGATGCTCGAGCCTGTCGATGCCGTCGAAGGCGCTCACGGGCGACAGTCTACGCCGCTCGGTCGCGGCCGGTGCATGCCCTCGGCAGGATTCGAACCTGCGACGCCGGCCTTAGGAGAGCCGCGCTCTATCCCCTGAGCTACGAGGGCGCCGGATGGGATCACCCGCCGCCATCGTACCGGCTAGACTCGCGGCCGGATGGCGGCGGCCTCGTGATCGCGGCGGCGCTCGTGACGCTCGCCGTCGTGCTTGCAGCGGTCTGGGCGACCGGCTCTGCCATCGCGCCCCGGGCGACCGCACCCGAGCGGCTCGGCTTCGGCACCGTCGCAGCCGTGGGCCTGGCCTGGGCGACGATGCTGCAGGGACCGGCGGGCGTCGGGCTGCTCGGCCGGCCGTGGGCGCTGCGCGCCATCGCGATCGCCCTGGTGGTGGGGCTCGTCGCCTGGCGGCGGCCGTCGCTTCGGCCCGGGCCGATCGCGCGCACACCGGTCGCCGTCGCCGTCGCGGCCACCGCGCTCGTGTCGTACCCCGGCCTGCTCAGCGCCACCCCGCGGCTGTGGCCGTCGCACTCCGACATGCTCTGGCACCAGGGCTGGATCCGCCAGCTCGCCGGAGGCGTGCCGGCCCCGGGCGGCGTCTACGCCGGCGAGCCGAACTCCTACCCGTGGCTCTACCACTCGATCGCGGCCTGGCTCATGGGCAGCCTGCCGGGCGACCTGAACGCCGCCCTGCTCGCGCTCGGCATCGCGGGGGTGCTGGCGGGATGGCTGGGAATGTGGCTGCTCGCGCGCGAGCTCGGGGCACCCTCGGCCGCCGCCACATGGTCGGCCGGTCTGTTCACGGCCGCGGCGGGCTTCGGCTGGATCTGGCAGCACAGCCCGGCGGCGCTCCTGCACCAGAACGGCGTCAGCCTCGGCCCCTACCACGGCGACCTCGTGCTCTTCAACGTGTTCGTGCCCGCGCTCGGCGACGTTCCGCCGCTGATCCCGCGTGAGCTCTCGGTGTGCCTTGCGCCGCTCGCGCTCTGGCTGCTCGTGCGCGGCGTCGGCCGGGGCCCCCACCGGATCCTGTGGGCGGCCGGCGCCGCGGTCGGATTCGTCTTTCTGATCGGCCCCGTCGCGGGTGGCTTCTGCGCGATCTGGGGGGCGGGACTCGCGGGCCTCGCCCGCCGTGCCGCAATCTGGCGGGGACTCGCCGCGGCCGGGATCGTCGCCGTGATGTGGCTCGCGCCGCTTGCGGTCGCCTACCACCGCTACGGCGGGTTCGTCTCGATCACCCACATCACGGCCGTCAACCCGACGCTCGCCCAGACGCTGGTCGCGCTCGGCATCGTCCTGCCGCTCGGCGTGGTGGGCATCGTCGCCGTCCTCAGACGCCCGGAGGGAGTGTCGCCCGCGGCCGTCGTCCTGCTCGTGGCGGTGCCCGGGGCGGCGTGCGCCCTCGGCGCCGTGCTCGGGCACCGAAGCGACGTCCTGGGCACGCCCGCCCTCCTGCGCTGGTCGCGCTACCTCCCGTTCCTGGCGCTCGCCCTCGCGATACCGGCCGGCGTGGCGGCGCAGCGGCTCGTCGGCATCGCACGCGGCGTCGGGCGCATCGCAGGGGTCGCAGCGGCAGTCGCCGTCGTCGCAGTCGCGGTGCCCTCGACCGTGCTCGCAACCGATGCCGTCGTCCGCCAGCCCTTCCCCGACCAGCTCGCGTGCACCGTTCTGCCCGCGCAGTCCGACCTCACGGCGGTTGCGATGCGCCAGCCGATCGCCGACGAGGTGGCGATGGACGTCTTCGCCGACACCGGGGCGGCCTCGGTGTTCCTGCGGATCGTGCACTCGAAGGTGCGCTTCAAGACCTGGCTCGACCGGCCGCCGACCCAGGCGCAGCGCAAGGCCCGGGATCATGCCCTGTTCCGCCAGGGAACGGTTCCGCCGGGCGTGTCGTGGGTGGTCGCAAGCCGCGCAGCGGCACCGCTTGCGGGGTCATCGCTCACGTCTGCCGGCACGTGCCGCCTCGAGGGCCACGTCTATCGCGTCTATCGCGGCCCGTGAGGGCCGTCAGCAGGGGGCGGTGGTCGCGACGACGGTCGCGGGCGCCGACAGGCCTCCGCGCGCATCGACGCTCTGAACCGTGAGGGTGTGCGTCGTCGCGCAGTGGAGCCCGGCGACGGTGCGCGACGTCGCCGCGAGCCCGGTGGCGAGACGGCGGCCGTTGATCGAGACGTCGTAGGTGAGCCCGGAGACGGGCGCCGACCAGCTCAGGGCGACCGAGGTGCGCTGCGGCACCGCCGTCAGGCCGGACGGGCTGGGCGGACAGGCGCCGGTGCGCACCCAGATCGGCGACTTGGCGGAGAGGTTCGAGACCAGGTCGAGCGCGCGCACCGACACGACGTGGACCGAGTCGCACAGGAGACCTGTGACGTCGACCGAGTGCGCGGTGCCCTGGTAGCGGATCACCGAGTCCACGACCGCGCGGTAGCCGCCGACGGCGATGTTGTCGCTCGCCGACGTCCAGCCGAGCTGCAGGTCGGTCTCGCCGGGGGTGACCGTGACCGCAGGAGCGCTCGGTGGCGTCGGGTCGGACTGCTCGACGAGCTTGAACGCGTCGGCCACGATCGGCCGGCGCGATCGCGACGACGAGCTGACCTCGAGCCGCCAGCCGTTGCCTGCGCCGAGCAGGTAGTTGCCGACATAGTTCCAGCGGCCGCAGCCGGCGCCCTCGTCGACGGTCGCGGTGCGGAAGCCGGCGCTCGTCGCCACGCCGACGGCGACCCGCGACGAGTCGGCGCCGCACGGCCACCGCATCAGCAGGTCGTAGTGGTCGGCAGCGGGCGTCCGCAGCCGGAACATCACCGGGCTGTCGGTGCTGCGCGGCGTCGTGGTCAGGTAGTTCGCGCCGTAGCGGCCGCTCTGGGCCGTCGCGACGTGCCAGACCGACGCGTCGTAGCGCACGCCGGCCGGATCGGCGTTGTCGACCACCTGCTGGTAGGTGTCCTGCGCGTCGGCGCGCAGGTAGGCCATGTAGAGCGGCCAGTTCCAGGTGCGGCCGGGGTCGGTGTGGTGGTCGACGCCGCCCCACTCGCCGGGATGGTTCGGGTCGGGCACCTGGGAGTGACCGATGACGTGCTTGCGGTCGGGCGTGACCAGAAACGTGTGCGCGATCCAGCCGGCGAGCCTGGCGGAGCCGCGGTACTCGGCGTCGGGGAACCGGGTGACGTTCGTGAACCCGGCGTGCTCGATGCCGATCGACGTCTCGTTGTAGGCCCAGTTTCCGGCGTGCCAGGCGATGTCGCGGTCGGGCACCATCTGCGCGACACGGCCTTGCGAGGAGACAACGTAGTTCGCCGACGCCTCGGCCCTGGGGTTGCGGAACCAGTCGTAGGTCGACGCCCAGCCGCCCTCGGCGACGTGGATGACGATCCGCGTGATCGGGTTGGTGAACGGCCGGTCGGCGACGGTGTAGTTGGCGGTGCTCGCGGGCTCGGACACCGCGCCGGGGTAGTCGGGCGCGCCCGGCCCGGAGACGTGCATGATGTGGGCGAGCAGCGAGGTGGGCGGCGCGGCGATGCCGGCGGAGTCGAGCGGCGATGCCGGCCGCGACGCGGCCAGGGTCGCTGCAGGGGCCGTCACGCACGCGGCGACGGACACGGCGACGGCGAGGGCCCAGGCCCGGGGCCGGAGTTGCCTGCTCCCAGACACCTCCGCATGATCGGCCCGAACGGGGCTCGGCCTGAGCACAACCGCGAAATGTTTACGATTGGCTCACGAGGAAGGTGTGGCCGGGTGGGCAAGGTATCTCCAGGGTGATGCGACCGACGATCCGCACCGCGATGATCGGCCTTTTGCTGCTGCTGCTGGCAGCGGCGCCCACGTCGGCGGCCGTCCTGGGCGGAGACGGCCGGATCGCGTTTGACCGCCACCGATCGGGCAACTGGGACGTCTACGTGAAGGGGCCGTCGCTGCGCAGCCCCGTCACCCGGGTGACGACCAACCCCGGCGCCGACTTCGCACCCGCGTTCTCGCCCGACGGCAGCCGGATCGCGTTCACGAGCGACCGCGGCAGCAACTACGACATCTACACGATCAGCCCCTCGGGCCACGATCTGCGCCGGATCACGTCGAACCCGGCGGCGGACGCGTTCCCGAGCTGGTCGCCCGACGGCACCCGGATCGCGTTTGCGAGCAACCGCACGGGCGACTGGGAGATCTGGACGACGGCGGCCAACGGCTCCGGCGGGCTGGTGCAGGTCACCGATCACGCCGGCGTCGACAGCCTGCCCGTATGGTCGCCCGACGGGAGCCGGATCGCGTTCGACTCGCCCCGCAGCGGCCACTACCAGATCTGCGTCGTCCCGGCCGGAGGCGGCACGGTCACGGTCCTCACGACCGGCACGGCCCGAAACGTGCAGCCGGCCTGGTCACCGGACGGCGGCTCGATCGCGTTTGCAAGCAACCGCAACGGCTCGTTCGATATCTTCATCCTCACCCTCTCGAACGGGCACATCCGCCGGCTGACGACCGACTCGGCGGCCGAGTTCCAGCCGGCGTGGTCGCCGGACGGCGGCCGCATCCTGTTCGCCCGCGCTACCCCAAGCGGGCAGACGATCGACCTCATGCCGGCTGCGGGCGGCGCGATGACCCGGCTCACCGGCCTGCGCGGCAACGAGCTGCCGAGCTGGCAGCCGCTCGCGCCGACCGCGGTCACGGCGGTGTCGCCCGGCCAGGGCCCCACGGCCGGCGGGACGAGCGTGACCATCACCGGCCGCAACTTCGCGGCGGGCGCCGTCGTCCGCTTCGGCTCCACCAGGGCGACGAACGTGGTCGTCGTGTCGCCGACCCGGATCACGGCCGACGCGCCGCCGGGGTCGGGAACCGTCGACGTCACGGTGACGACGCCGCGGGGCACGTCCGCCACGACGCCCGCCGACGAGTTCACCTACCAGTAGCGGGCGCGACCGAGAGCGTCTGCAGCACCCCGCTGACGCCGGCGGCGAGGTCGGCGGCGTGCGCCTCGGAGCCGACGACGACGTAGAGGCACATCGCCCGGCCCGCCGAGGTGAAGAACCGCTGCAGGCCCCGCTGGCCCGGCCGGCGGTGAAGCAGCGCCGCGGGGGACAGCTCCGAGGGCGCGATGGCGGTGGGGGCTGAGGCCGAGAAGAGCGGCGTGCCGGCATCGGCCGTCCCGTACTCGACGAGCACCACGACCACCCCGTCGGCGGGGAGCGCCGAGGTCGCGAGGGTGGCGAAGTCGCCGTCGTCGGCCGGCAGGGCGACGTTGGCCGCGTGCAGCACCGGCCCGCCCTCGGGCCGCCCCCAGATGCGGCCGTCCCAGCCGGCGGGGAGATCGAGGCCGATGCCGTGCGCCTGCAGCCGCATCAGATCGCGAGGGCGGCGACGACGATCACGAGAACGACCTCGGCAGCCAGGGCGGCGAGCCCGGCGGGCCGCTCCCATGCGCGCAGGCGCCGGTCGAGGCTTGCGAGCGCACGCGGCTCACGGACACGGCCGGCCCCGAGCAGCGTCACTGCGCGGGCGGCGCCGAACGCGGCGCCCACGAGCGCGCCGCCCGTGGCCGACCCGGCCAGGAGGGCCGCGGCGCCCGTGGCGTAGACCGCCGCCGTCGAGACGATCGTCGTCACGCCGAGGCCGAGCTGGAGCCCGAATCCTGCTCCGACGACCCAGCCGCGATAGCGCGTGAGCCACTCCTCGTTCACCTGCCGGGTGGGCCCGGGGGGACGCACGCCCGGAACCACGTCGACCGCAACGGCGGCGGCAATGGCGATGCCGACGAGCGTGGTGCGCGCGCCGGACGAGATGCCGGCCAGGCCGCCGAGCGCACCGAGGAGCGCCCCGGCGAGCGCCCCGGCAGAGAGCGCGGCGATCGCGAAGGCCGTCACCGTCGTCCCCCATCGCCTTCCCCGGCTCCGCTCACCGAGCGGAGTGATGCTCCCGAGCATCGACTCTCCTCAGGGCGACCACAGCGATCGCAGGCCGGCGAGCACCGCCAGCGGCACCGCGACCGCAAGCTCAGCCGGCACGGGGAGCGTCGCTCTCGGGGGGCAGATACAGGCTGGGATGGCCGGGGCCGATGCCGGCCGCCGCGAGCTCGTGCTCGGCCCGCAGCGCCCGCTCGGCCGATCCCCGTCGGCCGGCCTCGGACGCTGCGTCGGCGACGGCGTCGGCCAGGAGCGAGAGCACCTGGTCGAAGCGCTGGGCGGTGCCTTCGCCGGCCAGCTCGCCGGCGGCGTCGACGTGTACGAAGTAGGGGCTCGCCGGCACGTCATAGTCGGTCCACGCGGCGCTCGACATGACGATGCGGATGCCGGGCGGAGCGAGCTCCTCGAGCCGCGCCGGGCTCTCGTGGCTGGGATCTTTCGTCACGACCACGAGCCGCACGCCCGCTGGGAGGCGCGAGCGCGGATCGGCGAACGCCTCCCAGAACGTTTGGCACGTGCTGCAGCCCGATGTGAGGAAGGCGAGCAGGGTCGCTTCGCCCGGGCGGGTCACGCCCAGGTGCACCGCGTCGCCCCCGAGCGTCAAGCCGGAGAGGTCGTGCGCCGTGGCCGACGCCCGGGCCGGAGCGGCGGTCGCCGAACCGGCCGGCTGCAGCTCGTCGAGGCGGCGCAGGATCTCGGCGTGGCTGCGCAGCAGTCCGCCGACCAGCAGGACGAGCAGGACGAGCAGGAGCGTCTCGACCGTCACGACCGCCGTCACAGCGCGCCGCCTCCCCCACCCAGTCCCGTGTAGGGCGGGGCGGCCGCCCCGCGCACGAGGCAGGCGGCCTCGTGGTGGCAGGTGAGGTTGTCGACGAACAGGTGAGTCGAGCATTCGCTCGGGAACAGGTGACCGGGGTTCTGGCAGGTGATCATCCGGCAGACGACCTCGGTGACCTGCTTGATGTGGGTGTTGCACTGGCCGTAGCGGAAGACGTTGCAGCAGGTCGAGCGGTGGTGGCACGAGCCCTCGGCGCACGAGCATCCGTGCGGGCAGCTGCGGCCCGGGAGGCGGTTGCAGTCGACGTAGAAGCGGACGCCCTCCGAGGAGCAGAGCTTCGTGCCCGTGTAGTTCGTGCACTTCCACCATCCGCCGACGAACGTGTAGGGCGGGCAGGTGTTCGAGCCGCCGTTGATCGTGCAGCAGAACTCGGTCCAGCCGTCGCAGCAGAGCGCACCGGAGTGGCAGTCGCGGCATGAGATCACCGCCATCGCGCTCTGCGGCCGCAGGAGGTAGCGCAGCGGCCCGACCGCGATCGCCGAGCCGCCGATCGCGATGCGCACGAGCAGCCCGCGGCGTGACGTGCGCCGCTCGAGCAGCCGTGACGCGGTGGCGACGATCCGGTCGGTCACGCCGCTCCCCGCGGGGGCCGGTACGCCATGACGGCCGCGGGCAGGTGGCCGAGCACGAGCGTGACGGCGTAGGCGGCCGCGCAGCAGCCGGCGACGAGGCCGACTCCGGCGAGCGGCGCCGCCGTGGCGACGCCGGCGATGCCCGGCGGCGGGCGCAGCGCGGCGAGCATCAGTACGAGCGCGGCGCCCAGATCGAAGCCGGCGTGCAGCGCCGAGGGCGGGGCGTCGGCGCCGAAGCAGCCGCACGACGCGACCGGGCCGGGCGCCCGCAGCAGCCGCACCGCGAACCAGGCCAGGAGCGCATAGAGCGCGGCCGCGGCGGCGAGCGACGCGTGCGCGGGCGCGGCGATCGCCCACGCGCCGAGACCGGCCTCGGCGGCGCCGACGAGGCGCGCCGCACGCCGTCCCGACGGCAGGCCGCCGGCCCGCAAGGCGTCGGAGGCGGCGGTGGGAGCGCGCAGCTTCCCGATCCCCGCCACCACCAACACCGCCGCCGGCACGAACACCAGCGGCGCGGTTACCGACGCGCCGACCACTGCGAAATAGCGTAGCGACGGGTGCTGCCGGCACCCCGCGGCGGCCGAAAACGTTTACGCGCTCTTCACCCGGGCTGCTCGGCGACGTGCGGCGCGCGCGGGAGCACCCGCAGCGTCACCTCGCCGCGCAGGAGCCGCAAAAGCGACTCGCCGGCGAGCTCGCGCCGCCAGCCGTGCAGCAGCGGATGGTCGTCCTCGCCGCCCATGGCCTGGGCCGCGATCAGGGATTCCAGCTCGGCCCGGGTGGCGACGAGCTCCGACGCCACTCCCGCCTCGGCGCAGCGTGCCTGCAGAACCGCGCTTGCCAGCGGCAGCACGACGCGCACGCGCCGGCGCACCTCGCCGGGCAGATCGCCCTCCGACGAGCCCGCCGGCGGCGGCCCGGCCGCGGCGACGGCCGCCAGCATGCCGTCGAGCTGTGCGCCCTTGCGCAGCTGCAGGCCGCGGATCGACTCGGCGTCGCGCGCCGTGCTCGGCCGGCGGCGGGCGATCTCGATCAGCGTGGCGTCCTTGATCAGCCACGAGGCGGGCAGGTCGCGGCGGCGCGCCTCGCGCTCGCGCCACGCCGCCACCGCGGCCAGCGCCGCGATCTGCTCGCCGCGCAGGCGCCCGCGGCCGCTCACCCGGCGCCAGGCCAGCTCGGGATCCTGCACCAGCGTCGCCGCCTCGCCGTAGCGCTCGGTCATCTCCTCCTCGACCCAGGCGGCGCGTCCCTGGCGCGTGAGCCGGTCGCGCAGCGCCGCCACGGCCGCGAGCAGGTGGCGCACGTCGTCGGCCGCGTACTCGATCTGCACGGGCGTGAGCGGCCGCCGCTGCCAGTCGGTAAAGCCCTCGTCGTGGCGCAGGCGCACCCCGACGGCCTGCTCGAGCAGCCGCTCGAGCGACGGCGAGCCGCCGTAGCCGGCAAAGCCCGCGGCAAGCTGGGTGTCGAAGACGTTGCGCGGTCGCACGTCGTGGTGCAGGACGAACGCCGCCAGATCTCCCGACGGCGCGTGCATCACCTTCTCGACGCTCGCATCGGCCATCAGCGCGGCGACCGGGTCAAGCGGCGCGCCGGCGAGGGGGTCGATCACGGCCAGCCGCTCGGCGGTCGCGAGCTGGACGAGGCACAGCGCCGGCGCATAGGTGCGCTCCCACACGAACTCGGTGTCGACGGCGCAGATGCCGTCGGCCCGCGCCTGATCGAGCAGCGAGCCGAGCGCGGCACCGGTGGTGATCTGCTCGAGCTGCATGGACACGGGGCAGTATTGCGCACTACCCTTGGTGGGTATGGACGCCTGGGTGATCTGGGTTGTCATCGCGGTTGCGCTCCTGATCGCCGAGGCGACCACGTCCGCGTTCGTGGCGATCTACTTCGGGCTGGCGGCGATCGCCGCCGCCGCCGTCGCCGCCGTGGGTCTGGACGTGCCCCTGCAGCTGGTCGTGTTCGGTGCGCTCTCGATCGGCAGCCTCACGCTCACGCGCCCCGCCCTCAAGCGGGCCGCGGGCATGACGGCGGTCATCCGCACCGGCGTCGACGCGATGCAGGGGCGGATCGGCGTCGTCACGAGCCCGATCGCCGAGCTCGAGCCGGGACAGGTGAAGATCGGCGGCGAGATGTGGACGGCCCGCTGCTATTACGACGAGGAACCGATCGCGGCCGGTACGAGGGTCGAGGTCGTCAAGGTCGAGGGGGTCACGGCGCTCGTGATCCCGGCCCCGTCGCCCCGGGATGATCCCACCCCCGATCCGGAGGAGCTGCCCCATGCCTGAGCTCATCGCGCTGATCGCGCTGGTCGTGCTCGCACTCGTCATCACGTCGCGCGCGGTGCGGGTGGTGCAGCAGAGCACGGTCGGGATCGTGCAGCGGCTCGGCCGGTACCAGCGCACGCTCGGCCCCGGCGTCCACCTGCTCGTGCCCGGGCTCGACCGGATCGCGATGACGGTGGACATGAAGGAGACGGTGCAGGCCTTCCCGCCTCAGCCGGTGATCACCCAGGACAACGTCACGATCGGCATCGACACCGTCGTCTACTACCAGGTCACCGACGCGGTCAAGGCCACGTTCGAGGTCGCAAACGTGCTCGTGGCGATGGAGCAGCTGACCGTGACCACGCTGCGCAACGTCGTCGGCTCGATGACCCTCGAGGAGACGCTGACGAGCCGCGACCAGATCAACACGCAGCTGCGCGTCGTCCTCGACGAGGCGACCGAGAAGTGGGGCGTGCGCGTGACCCGCGTCGAGCTCAAGAGCATCGACCCGCCGCGCACGATCCAGGAGGCGATGGAGCAGCAGATGCGGGCCGACCGCGCCAAGCGCGCCGCCGTGCTGCAGGCCGAGGGCGAGAAGCAGGCCGCCATCCTGCGCGCCGAGGGCCTCCGACAGGCCGCGATCCTGAACGCCGAGGCCGACCAGCAGTCAAACGTCCTGCGCGCCGAGGGCGAGAAGAAGGCCCGGGCGCTGCGGGCCGAGGGCGAGGCCGAGGCGCTGGGGACGATCTTCGGCATCGTCCGCGAAGCGGGCATCCAGCCCTCCGACATGCTGGGCTACAAGTACCTCGAGACGCTGCCCGAGGTGGCCGCGGGCGAGGCCAACAAGCTCCTGCTGCTGCCGAGCGGCGCCGCCGACGCGATGGGCGCCGTCGCGGGTCTGGGAGCCGCCCTGAGCGAGGGTGCGGGCACCGGCCGGCGGAGCGACGAGAGCCCCCGGCGGCCGCCCGGCCCGCCTCCGGCGGCGGCCGGTTCGTAGCGGCGATCGACGCCTCCGGGCCGGGCGGCCGGAATCGCTTGTAGAATGCGCCGCGTCCCGTGAAGGTGCCCATGCTTCGACTGCGCCCGCTAGCCCTGGCCGCGTTCACGGCGGTAACGGTGCTCGCATGCTCGGCGGCGCCCGCCCTGGCCGATACGGCCACATTCGAGCACCCCGCAGGCCCGGCCGCGAGCGCCATGGATCACATCTACCGCGCGGTGCTCGGCGTGACCGTCACGATCTTCGTGCTCGTCGGCGGCTGGCTGCTCTACTCGGCGCTGCGCTTCCGCGTGCGCGCCGGCGACCCGCAGATCGAGCCGCCGCAGGTGCACGGCTCGACGCGCCTGGAGATCGCGTGGACGATCGTGCCCGTCCTCGTCCTCGTGGCGCTCTCGGCGTACACGCTCGACCACGTCGACACGGTCAAGCACGCGCCGTCCAACGCGCTCGAGGTGAACGTGACCGCGCAGCAGTTCTCGTTCTCCTACACCTATGGCAGCAACACGAGCGTGAGCGGCAAGTCGCCCAGCAACCCCTCGACGCTGGTCGTGCCCGTGAACACGCCCGTCAAGGTGGACGTGCGCTCGAAGGACGTCGACCACGACTGGTGGGTGCCGGCGCTCGGCCCCAAGATCGACGCGATCCCCGGTCAGACGAACTCGACCTGGTTCGAGTCACAGCACATCGGGACGTTCCACGGCCAGTGCGCCGAGTTCTGCGGGATCGGCCACGCGACCATGCTGATCACCGTCAAGGTCGTGTCGCAGGCCGACTGGACCACCTACACCCAGAAGCTTTCCCAGGCATGAGCCCATGGTGACCGAAGCCGCCCCCGTTCCCGCCACCGCTCCCCGCCCGGCCACCGGCCTGTGGTCGTGGGTGACCACGGTCGACCACAAGCGGATCGGGATCCTGTACCTGTACACCACCTTCTTCTTCTTCGCGGCGGGCGGGCTGATGGCGCTCGTCATCCGGCTCCAGCTCGAGCACGCGAACAACACCGTGGTGTCGGCCGAGGCCTACGACCGCCTGTTCACGATGCACGGCACGACGATGATCTTCCTGTTCGTCGTGCCCGTGATGGCGGCGTTCGGCAACTACCTGGTGCCGCTCCAGATCGGGGCCCGCGACATGGCCTTCCCACGGCTGAACGCCGCGTCGTACTGGCTGTTCGTGTCCGGGGGCCTCGTCATGTACTCGAGCTTCGTATGGGGCGGCGGCGCCGCCGACGCCGGCTGGACGGCCTACCCGCCGCTCTCGGTACTGTCGCCGGGCCACGGGCTCGACCTGTGGATCGTCGGCCTGCACATCGTCGGCATCTCGTCGCTGATCGGCGCGATCAACTTCATCTGCACGATCCACAACATGCGCGCGCCCGGCATGCGGCTCACGCGCATGCCGCTCTTCACGTGGGCGGTCGACATCTACGCCATCATGATCGTCATCGCCGGCCCCGTGCTCGCGGGCGCGCTGACGATGCTGCTGATGGACCGCAACTACGGCACGTCGTTCTACCAGGCGGCCACCCACGGCCCGATCCTCTACCAGCACCTGTTCTGGTTCTACTCGCACCCGGTCGTCTACGTGATGGCGCTGCCCGGCTTCGGGATGATCTCCGAGATCATCCCCGTGTTCTCGGGCAAGCCGCTCTTCGGCTACAAGGCGCTCGTCTACTCGATCGTCGCGATCGCGTTCCTGGGTTTCCTCGTCTGGGGCCACCACATGTTCGCGGTCGGCTTCTCGGTGCCGCTCTCGATCTGGTTCATGCTCGCGTCGATGGCGATCGCGGTGCCGACCGGCGTCAAGATCTTCAACTGGATCGGGACGATGTGGATGGGCCGGATCAGATTCGAACCGCCCATGCTCTACGCCGTCGCCTTCATCGGCCTGTTCATGATCGGCGGCCTGTCGGGGATCTTCCTCGCCGCCTTCCCGATCGACCTGTACGTCACCGACAGCTACTTCGTCGTCGCCCACTTCCACTACGTGCTCGGCACGGTGCCCGTCTTCGCCGTGCTCGGCGGCGTGCACTTCTGGTATCCGAAGATGAGCGGGCGCATGCTCGACCGCGCGCTTGCGATCCGCGCGTTCTGGATCATCTTCGTCGGGTTCAACATGACGTTCTTCCCGATGCACGACCTCGGCCTGTCCGGCATGCCGCGGCGCGTCAGCACCTATACGAACCACGCCTGGGACACCGCGAACCTGATCTCGACGATCGGCGCGTTCGTGCTCGCGACCGGCATCCTGATGGTGCTCTGGAACTGCCTCCACTCACTGCGCGCCGGCCGGATCGCACCGGCCGACCCGTGGGGCGCGAACAGCCTCGAGTGGTACACGTCCTCGCCGCCGCCCCCGCACAACTTCGACGACCTCCCGCCCATCCGCAGCGAGCGCCCGCTGTATGACCTGCGCCGCGAGCAGGCGGCCGCGGCGGCCGGGGACTGAGGCCCGTGCTCGACAAGCAGACCGCCCACAAGAACATCGTCCTCGCACTTCGGCTGGGGCTGTTCGCGCTCGTGCTCTTCGCGGCCACGCTCCTGATCGGCGTGCTGGTGCGCTATGGCTGACCCCGGCGATCACACGAGCGGCGACTTCCACCTGCCCGAGCCCTCGGCGCTGCCCTTCGCGACGTCGATCGGGGTCGCGCTGATCCTGGCGGGACTCGTGCCCGACGCGCGCATCTGGCGGCTCGCGCTCGTGTCGATCGGGCTGACGGTGGCGATCATCTTCGGCGCCCAGTGGGTGCGCGCGGCGATGGCCGAATACCGCGACCTGCCGGACTAGCGCGAGCGCTTCAAACCGCGTTCGCGGCCATGGCCACGAACAGCACGGCCAGGTAGAGCATCGAGTAGTGGAAGAGCGCGCCCGCCCGCTTCGGCACGGGGTCGCGCAGCAGCCGCCAGGCGAGCCAGATGAACCACAGGCCCGACCCGGCGGCGACGACGAGGTAGGGCCAGCCGGCGATCCCGACGACGACGGGAAGGCCCGTCAGCGCGACCAGACCGAGCGAGTAGAGCAGGATCTGGCGCGCGGCGGCCGCGTCGCCGCGGACGACGGGCAGCATCGGCACGCCCGCCGCGGCGTAGTCCTTCTTGATCAGAAGTGCGAGCGCCCAGAAGTGCGGCGGTGTCCACACGAACACGATCACGAACAGCACCGCGGCGCCGATCGACAGGTGGCCCGTCGCCGCCGCCCAGCCCACCAGCGGCGGCACCGCGCCGGCCGCCCCGCCGATAACGATGTTCTGGGCCGTCGAGCGCTTCAGCCAGCGGGTGTACACGATCACGTAGAACAGGTTCCCGGCGAGCGCGAGCGCCGCGGTCAGCGGGTTCACGAGCGTCGCCAGCAGCACAAAGGAGCACGCCGAGAGCGCGAGCCCGAACTCGAGCGCGCGCGGAGCGGCGACCCGCCCGGATGCGACCGGCCGGCCGGCGGTGCGCTTCATCTCCTGGTCGATGTCGCGGTCGAGCAGGTGGTTGAGCGCGCTCGCACCCCCGCATGCAAGCGCGAGCCCGACGATCGCGACGACGAAGCGGCCGGCGGGCGGCACACCGCGAGCACCGACGAACATGCCGCACGCGCCCGTCCACAGGAGCAGGGACATCACGCGGGGCTTCGTCAGGGTGAGGTAGTCCCGCCACGGGGCGGCCGGCACCGGCTCGCCGCGCAGGGTGGCCGCCGTCCCGGCGACCGCCGCCGCCAGGGCCAGACAGGCGACGCCGACGTGCAGCCAGTGCAGCGCCGGGCTGGGCGCCTCGAGGGCGACGACGCCGCCCAGCCCGATCTCGGCCAGGAGCAGGCCGAGGGCCACCCCCCAGAAGCGCAGCAAGTGCGGGTGCGCGAACCGGGCAGCGAGCACCATGGCCACCATGGGCGCGAGCGCGGCCAGCGCGAGCGCACGGTGCGCTCCGGTCATGTGCAGGGCGCCGCTCACCACGACGAGCGCCGTCGCGGCGGATGCCCCCACGGCCGTGAGCCGCAGCCACGGTCCCGGGCGCACGCCCGAGTCCTGCAACGGGCGCTGCACTAGCCCCTGCACCTTGTGGCCGATCGGCGTGGCGTCGTGACAAGTTTCATATGGCGGCGGAGGATTCGTGCGATGGCGGATACATGGTGGATCTCCCGTGGGGGACCATGGGTGCCCCCACGCCTTAGAGGAGGTAAACCACGGTGTACAGGACGATCCAGACGACGTCGACGAAGTGCCAGTAGAGACCGGTCACCTCGAGGCCGATGTGCTGCGAGGCCGAGTAGTGCCCGCGGGTCGAGCGGATGAACGCAATCGTGAGCAGCGTCGCGCCGACGAACACGTGGAAGCCGTGCAGGCCGGTGAGCGAGAAGAACCCCGACGCGAACGCGTTGTTCGACGGCGTGAAGCCGAGGTGCAGGTACTCGTGGATCTGCAGGGCGAGGAACGTCAGCCCGAGCATGAGCGTCATGCCGAGCCCGCAGATCAGGCCGAACCGGCGGTTGCGCTTGATCGAGACGAGCGCCCAGTGCATCGTGAACGACGAGCTGATCAGGATGACCGTGTTGATCCCCGTCGGCTTCTTCGGCACGTCGATCCCCGTGGGCGGCCACGGATTGTGCGTGAAGCGCAGGTAGAAGAAGATCGCGAAGAACGACCCGAAGAGCATGATCTCGGAGCCGAGAAACATGATCATGCCCAGGAACAGCGGCGATCGGAGCAGGCTCTCGTGGTACGCCGAGACCGGCGCCGCATCACCGCCGCCGCCGTGCCCGTCGATGGTCGCCGCGGTCGCCGTCACGCCCGGGTCGACTCCGACGGCTCATCGACCACGACGTGCTCCACAGGGAGGTTCGTCGCCGTCCGCAGCCGCTCGATCAGGTCACGCCGCATCCACCCCGAGCGGGTGCCCGGAAGCGTCGAGACGATGATCTCGGCCGGCGGGTCGGACTCGACCACGTCCATCACGGCCGTGTACGGGTCGCGATCGACGACGTGGCCGCTGGCCTCGATGCCCGCCGAGCGCAGCGCGGCCAGGGTGGCGTTCAGGCGCTCGCGGGTCGCGGCCGCCACCGCCTCCTCGTCGACGACCCACGAGTCGGACGGGTCGTTCTGCGGGCAGATCACGGTGACGCGCACCGGATCGGCCGCCGCGCGGCTGCGCACCGACGCGATCAGGCGCTCTCCGGCGACCGTCTGGTTGGCCACCACGAGGATGTGCTTGAGCGCGCTCATGATCGCCTCCCGCTGCTGTGGGGTCGCCGCCTGCTTGAGCGCGACGGGGACGGGGATCTCCTCCGGTGCCGGCGGGACGTGCACCGTCACGATGGCGTGGCGGGCGCCGGGCACGCCGTAGGCGTACGGGCTGCCGACGATCTGGGGCGGCTCGTCGAAGTTGAAGATCGGCGGCGGCGACGTCACCTGCCACTCGAGCGTGAGCGCGCGCCACGGGTTCGCCGGGGCGGGATCGCCCTTCCACCAGCTGTAGGCCATGTTGTAGAGGAAGACGAGCGTCGATGCCCCGAGCACGAACGCGCAGATCGAGATGATGAAGTTCAGGTCGGCCCACTTGGCCGGGTAGTCGGCGATCCGGCGCATCATGCCCTCCATCCCCAGCCAGTGCATGGGCATGAAGGTCGCGTTGAAGAAGATGAACGTGAGCCAGAAGTGGAGCTTGCCGAGGCCCTCGTCGTACATCTTCCCCGTCATCTTCGGGAACCAGTGGTAGATGCCGGCGTAGATCGTGAACACCGACCCGCCGAAGAGCACGTAGTGGATGTGCGCGACGACGAAGTACGTGTCGGTCAGGTTGATGTCGACCGGGATGACGGCCAGGAAGATCCCCGAGAGGCCGCCGATCACGAAGGTGAACAGGAACCCGCACGCAAACAGCATGGGCGTCGTCAGGTGGATGACGCCCCTCCACAGCGTCGCCACCCACGAGAAGATCTTGATCCCCGTCGGGACCGCGATCGCCATGGTGGTGAACATCATCGGCACCCGCAGCCACGGCGCCATGCCGGAGGTGAACATGTGGTGCGCCCACACGGTGAAGCCCAGCACGCCGATCGCGACGGTCGAGATCGCGATCAGCTTGTAGCCGAAGATCGGCTTGCGCGAGTGGATCGCGAGCACCTCGGAGATGATCCCGAAGCCCGGCAGCATCATGATGTACACCGCTGGGTGGGAGTAGAACCAGAAGACGTGCTGGTAGACGATCACGTTGCCGCCGGCGGTGGCGTCGAAGAAGTGCGCGTGCATGATCCGGTCGAACAGCACCTGGAACTGCGCGCCCGCGATGAACGGCGTGCCGAGCACGACGAGCGTCGAGGTGGCCAGGTTCGCCCACACGAGCAGCGGCATGCGCCAGAAGCCCATGCCGGGTGCGCGCATGGTCACGATCGTGACCAGGAAGTTCACGGCCGTCGCGATCGACGACGCGCCGGCGAACTGGACACCCATCACCCAGAACGTCTCGCCGGGCGGCCCGAACGTCGAGAGCGGCGCGTAGTTCGTCCAGCCGGCGTTGAACGGGCCGACCAGGAACGAGCACACCATGATCATGCCGGCGATCGGCAGCATCCAGAACGAGAGCGCGTTCAGGCGCGGGAAGGCCATGTCCTGCGCCCCGATCATGATCGGGATCACGAAGTTGCCGAGGCCCGCGAACGCGGGGATCACGAACAGGAAGATCATCAGCGCGGCATGCACCGAGAAGAGCGCGTTGTAGGTCGCCGGTGAGAAGTACTGCGCGCCCGGCGTCGCCAGCTCGGCGCGGACGCCCTCGGCCATCATGCCGCCGATGATGAAGAAGATGAACGTCGTCACCAGGTACTGGACGCCGATGACCTTGTGGTCGGTGTTGACCTTGAAGTAGTCCTTCCACGACCGCGCGCCGTGGCTCGAGTGGTCCTCGTGCGTCGGCGTCGGGTTCCCGATCAGGTAGCCCCACCAGTAGTCCCAGCAGCCGATGCCGATCGTGAAGCCGAGGCCGGCGAAGGCGAGCATGAAGGTCTGCACGACGCCGTCGGAGTAGGCGACCCGGCCGGTGAGATGCCTGATCAGCATCACCGCACCGGCGGCGCCGAGCCCCATGACGGCCGTGACCCACGCCGCCCGCACCCAGCTCCCACGCAGCCAGATGCTGCGGTTCGACCCTCCACCGTGGCCGTCGTGGCCGTCGTGGAGGAGCTCATGGGCGTGAAGCTCGGTGGCGTGTGCTGCCATCAGCCGCCGCCTCCTTTCAGAAGATAGGACACAAGCGCATCGATCTGGGCGGAGGTGAGAGAGGTGCCGAAGCTCGTCGGCATGATGCCGTTCTGGTAGCCGCTGACGACCACCTTACCGGGGTCGATGATCGACTCGCGGACGTACTGCGCGGGCGTCTCGCCGGCGCCGTACTTGGCGGCATCGGTCGTCAGGTTGTCGAGATCCGGGCCGATCTTCCCGGTCGAGCCGGCCGGCTTGAAGGTGTGGCAGCCGCTGCAGCCCGCGGATGTGAACGTCGCGGCCGCATCGGTCGTCCCGCCCGACGAGGGCGGGGGCGCCTTGGCGAGCTTCTTCTGCTCGGCGATCCACCGGTTCCAGTCGGCGGGCTTCATCACGACGACGATGCTGCGCATCTGGGCATGGCCGATGCCGCACAGCTCGGCGCAGACGATCGCGTAGGTGCCGAGCCGGGTCGGCGTCGCGTCGACCGTCGTCGGGGTGCCGGGGACGACGTCCTCGCCGACGCGGAACGCCGGGATCTTGAAGCTGTGGATGACGTCGGTGGGCGGCGCGTGCAGGCGGAACTCCACCTGGCGGCCCAGCGGCAGCGCCAGGATGTTCGTGTGCAGGTGGCCGCGCTTGGGATAGGTGAACGACCAGTCGAACTGGCGCCCGGTGACGTTCACGACCATGTGGCCGGGCCGCAGCGACTCGTTGCGGTTCAGCACGATCGTCGCCGCGACCGCGAAGGCGAGCACGATGACGATCGGGACGATCGTCCAGATGATCTCGAGCCCCGTGTGGCCGTGGATCGGGGCGCCGTCGGACATGTCGCCGGGCCGGGCGCGGAACACCCACATCGAGTAGCCGAGGAAGCAGACGACGACCGAGAAGATGACCGCGCTGGTCGCGAGCAGCCAGAGGTAGAGCGTGTCCTCGCGATGCGCCTGCACGGCCGCTGCCGGCGGGATCCAGTCTGGCAACCACAGCCATGCACCGACCGCGCCGATCGCTCCGAGGACAAGCGCGAAGATCCCGACCTTTGCAAACGCCGACACCGGGGGCATCTTATGGGAGCCATGGGACGGGGGCAAAGGGAACCTCACTCCCACACGGGCGGGCCGGACCGCAGCCGAAGCGGCGTCCCCAGGCCGCGGCGGCGCGCGCCCGCAAGGACGAGCCAGGCCGCGGCGACGTCGTCCATCGCAAGGCCGACCGGCGTGACGACGATCCGCTGCCCCGCGGCGGTGCGGCCCGGGTGCGATCCGCAGACGACCGCGGCCAGCTCAACCGCGGCCGAGCCGTCGGCCGGCACGAGCCCTGCGGCGACCAGCCGCTCGGCATAGCGGCCGGGATGGGTCGACTCGTGCTCCCAGTCGTCCACGACCAGGAGGTCGGTCACGGCCTGCAGGTCGAGCGGGCCGTCCAGGCTCGAGACGAGCACCACGGTCGCCCCCGCGTCCACCCACTCGGCGGCGAAAGTCGGCTCGACCGCCATGGTGGCGGGGACGATCACCGCGGCGCCGCGCACCGCCGCCTCGGCCGAGGCGGCCTGACGCACATCGAGGCCCGTCGCCGCCCGCGACCGCTCGCAGAACCGCGCGCACCGCTCGGCCGCGGGATCGAACACGCGCACCTCGCGCAGCCGCGGCAGCGAGACGCGCAGGGCGTCGAGCTGCGTGTGGGCGAGCACGCCCGCGCCGAGGAGGCACGCGACCTCGGCGGCGGGATCGGCCAGGTGCCGCACGGCGACGCCGGTCACGGCGCCGGTGCGCATCGCCGAGACGACCGTCCCGTCCATCACGGCCAGCGGCAGGCCCGTGGCGGGGTCGGTCAGGAGCACGAGCGCGTTGGCGCGCGGCAGCCCGTTACGGGCCGGGTTGTCCGGGACGCTCGGGATCCACTTGAGGCCGGCGACGTCGAACTCGCCGCCGACGTAGGCGGGCATGGCCATGATCCGGCCGTGCAGCTCCTCGGTGCCCGGCTCGTCGGCCCAGGTGATCATCACCTTGGGCGGCATGCGCACGTCGCCCGCCGCCTTCACCCGGAATGCGCGCTCGATCACGTCCACCATCGCCGCCATGTCGGTGCCCCCGGCGGCGACGACGTCCTCCTGCGACAGGTAGACGAACTCGGTCACGGCTCGACGAACACCACGTGCACCTCGTGGGGGCCGTGCACGCCCCGGATCAGCGTCTGCTCGATGTCGGCGGTGCGGCTCGGGCCCGTCACGAGGGTGACGGCCGAGGCGGCGCCGAGCTCGGGCCCGATCGCGACGAGCGCGGCGGCCAGGTCGGGCACGAGCTGGCCGGCGCGCGCCTCGATCACGTGCACCGGATCGACCAGCCCGTTTCGGCGCCCACCCGAGAGCCGCGCCGAGACGACCGCCGTGCCCGTGTCGGCGATCAGCGCCAGGCACGGCGTCACCGCGACGCCCTCGCCGCGCAGGCCGTCGAGCGCCGCGCGGCCGTGATGGACATGCCCGCCGACGGCCTCGAGCTCGGCGGTGAACTGCTCGATCACGGCTTCACCCGCACGTCGCGCGTGCGCGCCCAGCGCCCCACGAGGGGGACGTGCGCGAGCCGCGCCCCGACCGGGAGCCGGCGGGCGGCGCGGGTGGTGAGGCGGTAGAGCCACGGGCGGCTCCAGGCCTCGCTCCAGAGCCGGAACGCGAGCCGCTCCAGCGCGCCGGCCGAGGTGGCGGCGCGGTCGCGGCGCAGCCCGAGCAGGAGCTCGTGCAGCGGGATCCGCACCGGGCACACGTCGTCGCACGCGGCGCACAGCGACGAGGCCTGGCCGAGCTCGTCCAGGCCATCCTGCGGGTGCAGGAGCGGCGTCAGCACGGCGCCGATCGGGCCGCCGTAGACCCAGCCGTACGCCGTCCCGCCCACGTGCCGGTAGACGGGGCAGATGTTCTGGCACGCGCCGCAGCGGATGCACTGGAGCACGCTGCGATAGGGCGTCTCGCGCACGCGCGCGCGGCCGTTGTCGAGGATCACGACGTGCACCTCGTCGGGGCCGTCGGCCTCCTCGCCGCGGCGCGGGCCGCCGATCAGCGAGACGTAGGAGGTGATCTTCTGCCCCGTGCCCGACCGGATCAGCAGCGGCAGGAGCGTCGCGAGGTCGGACAGGCGGGGGATGACGCGCTCCATCCCCATCACCGCGATGTGCACCCGCGGCAGGCCCGAGCACATGCGCCCGTTGCCCTCGTTCTCGACCACGACGAGCGTGCCGGTCTCGGCGACGCCGAAGTTGACCCCCGTGACGCCCACGGGCGCCCGCAGGAAGCGCTCGCGCAGGTGCGCGCGCGCAAACGCGGTCAGGTCGGCCGGGTCGTCGCCGATCGGGTGGCCCGCGAGCGGCTCGAGCAGGTCGCGGACGTCGGCCCGGGTCTTGTGGATCGCCGGGATGATGATGTGCTCGGGGGCCTCGCCGGCCGTCTGGACGATGAACTCGCCGAGGTCGGTCTCGACCACGTCGACGCCGCTTGCCCGCAGGCGCTCGTTCAGGCCGATCTCCTCGGATGCCATCGACTTGCCCTTGACCACCTCGCCGCCGTGCCGGAGCACGACCTCGGTGATGTAGGCCGCCGCGTCTGCCCCCGTCGCCGCGCGGTGCACCGTGGCGCCACCGCGCTCGAGATTGCGCTGCAGCTCGTCGATCAGCTCCGGCATGTCCGTGACCGACTCGGCGCGGATCCGCTCGCCCTCGACGCGCAGCGCCTCGAAGTCGATGCGCTCGATCGACGCCGTGCGGTGCTCGTGCGCGCGGTCGGCGAAGCGGCGGACGTTCTCGACCCGGACCGGGTCGGCGAGCGCGGCCGCGGCCCGCCGCTCGAACCCGCTCACAGCGCCTCGGCGAGCAGCGAGGCCAGGTGGACGACCCGAAGCTGTGCGCCGGTGCGCGCCGCCCGGCCCTCGATGTGCATGATGCAGCCGGGGTCGGCGCTCACGAGCGTGCCGGTGCCGGCCACCGCTGCGGAGGCCAGCTTCTCGTCGGCCATCGCCGTGGCCACGTCCGGGTAGCGCACCGAGAAGGTGCCGCCGAAGCCGCAGCAGCGGTCGGCGCGGGGCAGCTCGACCAGGTCGCACACGGCGCGCACGAGCCGGCGGGGCTGGTCGTGCAGGCGCAGCTCGCGCAGCATGTGGCACGAGTCGTGGTAGCTCACGGCACGACCGAGCGGTGCGCCGACCGAGTCCGTGCCCGCCTGCTCGACGAGGTACTGCGAGAGCTCGAACACGCGCGCCGACATCCGCTCCGCCAGGGCCTGCTCGCGCTCGCCGTGGAAGAGCTCGCGCCAGTGCAGGCGCATCATCGCCGCGCACGAGCCCGAGGGTACGACGACCGCGTCCAGGTCGGCCATCGCCCGCAGCGTCCGGCGTGCAACCCGGCGGGCGTCGGCGACGAAGCCGCTGTTCCAGGCCGGCTGACCGCAGCACGTCGCACCGGGGATCGCAACGGCGTCGACGCCGGCCGCGGCGAGCACCCGGCGGGCGTCCCGCACCACCTGCGGTTGGACGGAATCGCCCAGGCAGGTGGGATGCAGCCCGATCATCGCGGGCATGATACGGGAGTGACGCTGCACGTCTCGAGCGTGGCGCTCTCCTTCGGAGCGGACGAGGTTCTGACCGACGTGTCGGCGATCGTGCGGCCCCGCGACCGGGTCGCGCTGGTCGGCCGAAACGGTGCGGGCAAGACGTCCCTGCTCCGGATCCTGGCGGGCGAGCTCGCCCCCGACCGGGGCGAGGTGTCGCTGCCCGCGGGCACCCGGGTCGCCCTGCACGACCAGCGCCCGCCGCTCACCGGCAACCTGACGCTCGGCGCCTACGTCGGCGCGGGTGCAGCCGACGCCCGCCGCCTGGAGGCCGAGCTCGCGGAGCTCGAGCGGCGCATGGCCGGCGGCGAGACCGATGCGGTGCTCATGCGCCGCTACGACGCCGCCCAGAGGGCCTTCGAACGGGCCGGCGGCTACGCCTGGCGGACGCGGCTCGAGGCGGTCGCGCGCGGGCTCGGCTTCACGCCGGCCGACCTCGACCGGCAGCTGGTCACCTTCTCGGGCGGCGAGCTCACGCGGGCGTCGCTGACCCGCGCGCTTGCCGCCGAGCCCGATCTGCTGCTGCTCGACGAGCCGACGAACCACCTCGACACGGGCGCGATCGAATGGCTCGAGGAGCATCTCGACGGGCTGGACGCCGCCGTCGTGTTCGTCTCGCACGACCGCTGGTTCCTCGAGTCGGTGGCGACGGGCGTGCTCGAGATCGAGCGCGGCCGCGGCCGCTTCGACAAGGGCAGCTACTCGCACTGGCGGCGGGTGAAGGCCGAGCGCCTCGCCGCCCAGGCCGACGCGTTCGAGCGCCAGCAGGGCGAGCTCGAGCACCTGCAGCGGTTCGTCGACCGCTTCCGGTACGGCACGAAGGCGCGCCAGGCCCAGAGCAAGCTGAAGGCGATGGCCCGGATCGAGCGGGTCGACCGGCCGACGGGCAGCCAGCGCACGCTCGGGTTCCGCTTCCCGCCGCCGGCCCGCAGCGGGCGGGTCGTCCTCGAGGCCGAGGGTCTCGACGTCGCCGTCGCCGGGCGAACGCTGATCGCCGGCGCCGGCTTCGCGATCGAGCGCGGCCAGCGCGTCGCCCTGATCGGGCCCAACGGCGCGGGCAAGACCACCCTGATCGAGACGCTGCTCGGCCGCCGGCCGGCGGCCGCGGGCAAGATCCGGCTGGGCCACGGAGTCGTGCCCGGCTACTACTCGCAGCAGTCGCTCGAGCTGCCCGACGCCTATCGCGCGCTGGACGCAATCACGTCCGGCACCGGCCTGACCGGCCCGGCCGCCCGCGACCTGCTCGGCCTGTTCCTGTTCTCGGGCGAGGACGTCGAGAAGCCGGTCGCGGCGCTTTCGGGCGGCGAGCGGCGCCGGCTCGCCCTGGCGCGGACCGTCGTCTCGGGCGCGAACTTCCTCGTGCTCGACGAGCCCACGAACCACCTCGACATCGAGAGCCGCGAGGCGCTCGAGGACGCGCTGCTCGGCTTCCCCGGCACGTTGCTGCTCGTGTCACACGACCGCGCGCTCATCGAGGCCCTGGCGACGCGCACGCTCGCGATCGAGGACGGCCGCCTGATCGCGCGCGACGGCGCGTTCGGCGACTACGCCCGCGCCCACGAGTCGGCTGCGCCGCAACGACCGCCCACCCCGGCGGCCCGGCCGGCCCAGGTGCGCGAGCGCAAGCCGCCCCGGGCGGAGGCTCCCGCGGCCCAGGCGGCGAAGCGGCGCCCGTCGCAGCGCGCCCGGCGTGAGGTCGCCCGGCTCGAGACCCAGATCGCCTCCGCCGAGGAGCGCCTGGGCGCGCTCGAGGCGCGTCTGTCGGCGCCCGACGGATACGCCGACGATACGGCCCTCGTCGCGGACGGGCGCGAGCACCAGCGGCTGCAGGAGGAGCTGGCCTACCTCTACCGCGAGTGGGAGCGGCACGCCCTCGAAGCCTCCTGAGAGGCCCGGCCTACGGTGAAAGGCTCGCGCGCGCGACCTCGGCCAGCTGCTCGTGGCTCCAGGTGAGGGCGCCCTCGCGCAGGTCGCGCACGACGCCGTCGAGCCAGGCCAGCTCGGCGCCGACCACGGCGCGCTCGTACTCGGTCTCGAGCAGGGTGACCCGGGGCAGGTGGCCGAACTCGCCCAGCTCGCCATCGAGCGCCTGAAGACGCTCGCGCGCGACCGCGGCGCGCCGGCCGAGCACCTCGAGCGCCTCGGCGGGCATGAGCAGCATGGCGAACGACAGGGCGGCCGGGAACTCGGGGAACTCGTTTCGAGGCGTCTCGAGCATGGCCGTGAGCCACTCGTGCTGGACGCTGCGGCCCTCGTCGGTCAGCTCGTAGACGGTGCGCTCCGGAAACCGCTGGTCGCGCTCGGTCGAGCGCACGGCGATCAGGCCGGCCGCGTGCAGCCGCTGGATCGTCTTGTAGAGGGTTGCGCGCTGGCCGACGTTCACGACCTTGTCCTTGCCCCAGAGCTTGATCAGCCGCTGGACGCCGTAGGGGTGGAGCGGCCCCACCTCGAGCAGGCAGAGCACCGCCAGGGCAAGGGGCGACGCGGGTGTGCGAGGGGCGGCCATGCACCGATCATACTCGTCTCTCGATCTCTAGTTGCATAGACACTAGTCTTGCATGTACTATAAGCTCGTCCCGACGAAAGGATGCCCAGATGCAAACCGAGAACATCCGCGCTCACAACGCTTCCGTCCGCAAGACGGGAGAGTGGACGACCTCGCGCCGGTTCGACGTGCGTGCCTCGCGCGGGAGCGTCGAGCTCGACCTGCTCCTGCCCCGCATCGAGGCCGGCGACATCGAGATCGCGCTCGACATCGACCACTCGGTCGTGAAGCTGCTCGTCCCCGACGGCGCGAACATCGAAAGCGACGACGTGCGCCGCATCGGCCGTGGCCGGGTCAAGGACTGGACCGGCACCGGTCGGCCCGGCGGACGCACGATCCGGCTCACGGGCGAGATGCGCCAGGCCGAGGTGCGCGTGCACCGCGGCGGCGTTGCGATCGCGTCGATGATGCTCTCCGGCGCGGGCCGGCGCGAGGTGCGCCGCGCGCACGGCGAGGGGCGGCTGGAGGACGCGACGGCCGGCTAGCGCAACCGCCGCTCCATCCACACGCTCGCGTGCGGGTTGCCGTTGTAGTCGTCGATGTCGGCGTAGCCCGCACCGTGGTAGAGCCCGACCGCCTCGGTGAAGGAGGCCGACGTGTCGAGCCGGGCGCAATCGCAGCCGAGCGCAATCGCGGCGCGCTCGAGGGCGCCGAGCATGTTGCGCCCCAGGCCCCTCCCACGGGCCTGGGGCGCAACGTACATGCGCTTGATCTCGGCGACGCCCGGGCCGATCACGCGCACGACGCCGCAGGCGACCGCCTCGTCGTCGTCATAGGCGATGAGCAGCCGCCCGGCGGGCGGCTCGAGCTCACCCGGCGCCACATCGACGTACCTGGCGGGATCGAACTCGGCGCCCATCCGCACGCCGAGCTCAGCCAGGTACTCGGCCATCAGGTGCCGGGCGTCCGGCGCGTCCGCGGGCACCGGGCGCACGTCCATCGGCGCATGCTAGCGACGGTGTCCCCTCAGCGGACGGCGACGCCGGCCGGTGCCGCCACGACCTCGATCAGGGCCGCCGTCACCTCGGGGTCGAAGTGCGTCCCCGCGCACCGGCGCAGCTCGGCGATCGCGTCCTGCGCCGGCATCGCCGCCCGGTAGACGCGGTCGGAGGTCATCGCGTCGAACGCATCGCACGCCAGGATCACGCGCGCTCCGAGCGGGATCTCGCCCGCGTTCAGGCCCAGCGGATAGCCGCTGCCGTCCCAGTGCTCATGACAGGCCAGCACGAGCCGGCGGGCGCCGTCGAGCGCCGGCACGGGCTCCATGATCCGCGCGCCGAGCTCGGGATGGCGGCGCATCACCGCCCACTCCTCGACGGTGAGCGGGCCGGCCTTGAACAGGATCGAGGCGGGCACGCCGATCTTGCCGACGTCGTGCAGCGCCGCCGCGACGGTGATGTCGCGCAGCTCGATGCCCGTCACGCCCAGCCGGCGGGCGACCTGGGTCGTCAGGCCGACGAGCGCCTTGGCGTGATCGCTCGTGTACTCGTCCTTCGTCCCGAGCGCGTTTCCGAGCGCGGCGACGGTGGCGAGGAACGACTCCTCGAGCTCGGTGTAGAGCGCCCGGTTCACCATCGCGAGCAGGGCCTGATCGGCGATGCCGAGCAGCATCCGCTCGTCGCGACGGTCGGGGGCGCCGCGGCGCGCGCCGCGCTGGACGACGATCGCCGCTCGGTTCGCGGCCCGCTCGCCGACCGGGACGACCGTGAACGTCGTGCCGGGGGTGGCGGTGTCGAGGTGCCGCGCGAGGGCGCCCGCCTGCCGGGGCATGCACACGGCGAGCGACCGCGACTCGAGGTTGGCGGCGAAGAGCGGCTCGGCGGCCGCGATGGGTGCGGCGGACAGGCGCGTGACCTCGCCGGGCGTGTACCCGACGTGGGCGGCCAGCGCCATCTCGTTCCCATGCCGCATCCAGACCGAGATGGCGGCGGACTCGACCAGCCGGTCGACGGCTCGCGCGAGCATCTGGGCCACGCCGTCCACGCTGCCCTGCAGCGCGAGCGCGGCGCCGAGCTCGAGCAGCGCCTCGGACACCTCGGCGGCCTCCCGCATGCTCGCGTAAAGGCGCACGTTCTCGCACGCGGCGGCCGCCTTACCGGCCACCACCTCGAGCACGTGCAGGTCGGTGTCGTCGAACTCGTCGAGCCCGAGCTTCGAGAGCACGATCGCCCCGATCGGCTCGCCGCCCTGAAGCATCGGCGCAACGATCATCGACTCGTCGCACGGGTCGCTGCCGGGCACGTCGACCGCATGCTCGTCGAGCATCGCGTTCGGGATCCGGCGTGCGCGGGCATCCACGACCGCCCGGCCGGCCACGCCCTCGCCGACGCGGCAGACGAGATCGTCGGCGCGGTCGTCCTCGTAGGCGGCGATCACGCCGTCATGGGCGACAGGGACGACGACGGTCGCGTCCTCGGAGAGCAGGTAGAAGCGGCAGGCGTGATGGTCGATCAGGCTCGTCAGCTCGGTGACCACGGCCTGGCCGACCTCGCGCTCGCTGCGTGCCCGCGAGAGCCGCAGCGACAGCGAGTGCAGCATCTCGAGGTGCTCGAGCGGACGCATCGCGGCCCCGTTCGGGCGCGGCGGCGGAGGTGCGGGCGGTGGTGTGCCGAGGGTGGCCGCGACGCCCGCGGCGATCAGCTCGGCGGCGGCGACCTCGGCCGGCCCGAACTCGCGGGCCGAGCGGGCCGAGCCGACCAGCGTCCCGAGCCGCTCCCCGGCGGCCACGATGGGCGCGACGATGACGGCGTAGCGCCCGTCGCGCCACCCGGTGCACCCGTCCGGGCACTCGGCGAGGACATGCGCAAGCCGGGCCATCCCGAGCCTGTGCGGGCGCCCGCCGTCGCGCGCCCAGCGCGCGGTCACGGCCAGCGGCATGCCGGTGCCGCCAAGAATCCACGCCGCGTCGAGGCCGAGCAGATCGCCCAGCACGCGGCAGGCGGTGGCCGCCTCCTCACAGAGCACGTCCTCGGCCGGCTCCAGCTCGATCGCGCGTTCACGCGCAGCGGCCAGCGCAACAGTCAAGGAGGTGCCCACATCGCCCATTCGTGGCGGAGCCTAACCGCTGCGTACCGTCTGCCACCATCCCCGCAACGCGGTATTCGGATCTGCCACAAACTGGAGATCCGCGCGTGTCAGGAAAGCACACTCATGATGGCGTAGACGGCCGCCGCGACGAGCGCCGCCGCGGGGATCGTGAGCAGCCAGGCGCCGACGATGTCGGCGGCGACGCCCCACCGCACCGCGGACATCCGCGTGGTCGCGCCGGCGCCCATCACCGAGCCCGAGATCACGTGCGTCGTCGAGACCGGGAACCCGTACCGGGTGGCCACCGTGTAGAGGATCGCGCTGGCCGTCGACTGCGCCGCGAACCCCTGCGGCGGGCGCAGCTTGAAGATCCGCGTGCCCATCGTGCGCATGATCCGCCACCCGCCGATGTAGGTGCCGGCGGCCATCGAGGCCGCGGCCCCGGCGATCACCCAGTCGGGGATGTCCGAGGGCGAGCTCGAGTGATGCCCGGCGTAGAGGGCAAGCGCGATCACGCCCATCGTCTTCTGCGCATCGTTCGTCCCGTGGGCGAAGGCGAGGAAGCTGCCGGACGCGATCTGCAGGATGCGGAAGCCACGGTTGAGCGGCGCCGGGCGCACCTTGCGAAACGCCCACAGGATCGCCACCATCACGACCCCGGCGAGCGCGAACCCGATCACCGGGCTCGCGAGCCCCGGCCAGATGGTCTTGTTCCAGAGCGTCCACCAGTTGACGGGATGCGAGCCGCCGCGCGCGATCGCCGCACCCATCAGCCCGCCGATGAGCGCGTGCGTCGAGGACGACGGCAGGCCCAGGCGCCACGTGAGCAGGTTCCAGCAGATGGCGCCGAGGAGCGCCGCCAGCAGCACGTGGGCGGTCACGAACCCGGGCTGGGTGTTGATGAGACCGCCGCCGACGGTCTTCGCCACCTTCGTCGAAGTGAACGCGCCCAGGAAGTTCATCACCGCGGCCACGAGCACCGCCGTGCGCGGCGAGAGCGCGCGGGTCGACACCGAGGTGGCGACGGCATTGGCGGTGTCGTGGAAGCCGTTCGTGAAGTCGAACGCGAGCGCGATCGCGACCACGACGACCAGTGCGGCGCCGCTCAACGGTTCTTCAGGTAGATGCTCTCGAGCACGTGGGCCGAGCGCTCGCAGCTGTCCACGGCCTGCTCGAGGTGCTCGTGGATGTCCTTCCACCGGATGACGACGAGCGGATCGTGCCCGTCGCGGAACAGCCGCGCCGTCGCCGCCCGCACGATGCGGTCGCCCTCGTCCTCGAGCGTGTGGATGTCCACGAGCAGCGAGCTGATGTCCTTCAGCCCCTCGAGGAGCGCGATCGCGTCGGCGAGCTTGGTGACGGCCTTGAGGATGACGCCCGCCTGCTCGACGGCCTCGGCAGGCACCTCGTCGACGCCGTAGAGGTTCAGCTCGTCTGCGACCTGGTCCATGAAGTCGCACACGTCGTCGAGCGCGGTCGCAAGGTCATAGATGTCCTCGCCGTCGATCGGGGTGACAAACGTCTTGTTCACGAGCTGGACGATGTCGTGGGTGACGCTATCGCCCTCGTGCTCGCGATCCTTGATCTGCTCCACCAGGTCACGGCGGTCGGGATAGGTCTCGAGCAGGTCGAGCAGGAGCTGCGCGGTGGAGACGAGGTTCTGCGCGGAACGGTCGAACAGCGTGTAGAACTCGCGCGTCTGCGGGATGAGGCGAATCTTGGCCATCTGGCGGACGGTACCCGATAGCCTCCCGGTGCGGATGGCGGTTCACCAACACCGGCACCACCACGGCCACGATCACGGGCATGCCGACCGGGGCGGACGCGGGCTCCGGGTCGCCCTCGGCATCACGCTGCTCGTGTGCGCCCTCGAGGTCGGCGGCGGCATCGTTTCGGGCAGCCTCGCGCTCCTGGCCGATGCCGGCCATCTGTTCGCGGACGCGGGTTCGCTCGGCCTTGCGATCTGGGCGGCGTCGATGGCCCAGCGCCCGGCGGCCGGCCGGCGGACGTTCGGCTTCAAGCGGGCCGAGATCCTGGCCGCGCTCGCAAACGGCATCGTCCTCGGCGTGATCGCCGTGGGCATCGCCGTCGCGGCGATCGGGCGCTTCTCCTCGCCGCCGCACGTCGAGGCGGGGCTGACGCTCGCCGTGGCCGCTGCGGGCTTCGTGCTCAACCTGACGTCGACCACGGTGCTCGCCCGGGCCGGGGGCAGTCTGAACGTACGCGCGGCCATGCGTCACGTCGCGGCGGACGCGCTCTCGCAGGTGGGCGTGATGGTCGCCGCCGCGATCGTGCTTGCGACCGGCTGGCGCGCCGCCGACCCCGTGGCGGGCCTCCTGATCGCGGTGCTCGTGCTGCTCTCGGCGACGGCGATCGTGCGCGAATCGGTGGACGTGCTGATGGAGGCCGCGCCGCTCGGCATCGACGTCCAGCGCGTCGGCACGTCGATGGCTGCCGTCGACGGCGTCGTCGAGGTGCACGACCTGCACGTGTGGACGGTGACGTCGGGCTTCCCGGCGGTGGCGGCGCACGTCACCGTGCACGGCGAGGCCGAGCCCTCAATGGTGCGCCGGCGGATGGCCGAGATGCTGCGCGACACGTTCGGGATCGAGCACTCGACGCTCCAGGTGGAGCGCACGGGGCAGGAGTCCGACCTGCTCCAGCTCGAGCGCCACCTGCGCCGGCGCCGCTCGCCTCTCTAGCGACTTGAGCGGCGTGAATATTGAGTGCCCGACACCGGGTATTCAGAGGTGGGGCAGGTCGCGCTCCATCGCGTCGCCACTCGCGGCGTAGCCGCGGCGGCCGTAGAACGCCCGGGCGGCGCGGTTGTCGGCCTCGACGGCGATCCGGACGCGCTCAAGGCCTCGGCTCACGCCGTACCCCTCGAGCCAGTCGAGCAGCCGGTGGCCGACATGCCGCCCGCGATCGGCCGGCGCCACCATCACCCGGTCGACCACGAGCACCGAGCCCTCGGCGTGAACAGCCGCGTAGCCCGCGGGATGCCCGGCGATCTCGGCGACGAAGACCACATCGCCGGCATCCGGCGCCACGAGCACCTCGGCGGCCAGACGGCGCACGGCCGCGTCGTCGTGACCCCGGCCCTGGCGAACGACGATGTCGCTCACGCGACCGCCCACGGCAGGCTACGACGCGGTGGCCTGCTCGAGGGCGCGCATCTCCTCGGGAGAGAGCTCGACGTCGCTGAGGCCGTCGCGGACCTCCTTGACGTAGATGCGGGCATAGTCGCGCCCCTGGATCGCCGACAGGATCAGGCCCGACCGGGAGGCATCCATCAGGGCGATCGTCACCGACTGCCTGCCGCCCGCGCCCTCGATCGCATCGTACCGCAGCATCGAGCGCCGCTCCAGGCAGCGATCGACCCTGCGGCCGACCGCCGCGGCGGCCGCCTCGAAGGCGTCGGCGCGGCCCTCGACCTGCTCGACGCGGGCGAGCAGCGACACCGCGTACTCGACGAGGTCATGGCTATCCGTCCCGACGACCAGCCGCTGGGCGCGCCGCATGCGCCGCAGCGTCGCCATCAGGTAGACGACCGCGAGCAGGAGCACCCCCGCCGCGACCGCGGCTCCGATCGCGATGTCGCGTGCCTCCGTGACCGTCGTCACGACACGTTGAACTCGACGTTGTAGCTGAGCGTGTTGTTCGTGAGGTTGTGCTCGCCCGGCACCTTCTGCGACCTGACCGTGAGCTTGTAGGGGACCGAGTAGGAGGGCGCCGTCTGCGTCGAGGCGAACAGGCCCGGGAAGTGCACCTGGGCGGTGGCGCCCTTGGCGATGCTCGCGATCCGGACCGTCTTTGTGATCGGCTTCGCGCTCGAGCCGGCACGCTTCAGCGTCAGCACCACGTCGACGCCCACCTCGGTGTAGTTGCCGCTGTTCTTGACCGAGACGACGAAGGCCAGCTGCTGGTTGCCGTTGACCTGATTCAGGTTGCCCGACTGCAGGGTCGTCCCCGCGGGCGAGGCCACGACCGCGAGCACCTCGGTGCCGTGGACGCCGTGCACCTTGCCCGGGTGCAGGCGCTGCAGCGCCTGGCCGATGCCGATGGGCGTCACCCAGGTGAGATCGGAGGTCTGCAGGAACTGCGATGTGGGCACGCCCGCCGCGCCGACCTGTTTCAGCGCGGCGTTGGCGCCGTTTGCGAACAGCTCGGAGTACACGTAGTCCGACGTGAGCAGCTGGCCCGTGCAGGTGTAGAGCTGCTGCCCGGACGCGAGCGCGCGCTTCACCGCCCACGCAGCCTTGAGTCGTTCGGACAGGCACTGGAGCCCGTCGATGCGGAACTGGAGCGATTGCAGCAGGCCGGCCTGGTAGGGCGCGAGCTGCTTGGTCGGCTTGAGCGCGAGCGCGTGGGACTTCACCGTGCGCATCTGGGCGAGCTGGGTGTCGATGCGCCGCTGCACGAGGCCGAGCGACGCGCGCGGCAGGTCGATCGTCTGGTGGAACCGGGTCGCGATCGCGTCGGAGGGCTTGAGGACGGTCGTGGTCAGGGTGCTCACGTAGGCCTCGTTCGACCCCTTGGCGGACGAGCCCGAGCAGCTCTTGGCGAGGAAGACCAGCACGACGATGACGACGAGGATGCCGACGCCGAGCGCGGCTAGGCGCCGGTACTCGAGCGGCGGCAGCGTTGTGGCGCCGCCTCCGCCGGCGACGCCGGGGATCTTCGGCATCTTCGGCATCTTCGGCATCTGGGGCCCGCGCCGCTGCGGGCGGCGAGGCCGCTGTGGCTGCCGGGGCGTGCGCGGCGCCTGGCCCTGCGGGGGTTCAGGCGCGCTCTGGGGCGGTCGCTCCGCGGGCTCGCCCCCAGGACGCGTGATCGCCGTGTCCTGGGTTCTGCTCGGCTCCTCCCAGTCGTCGTCGAAGAAGTCGTCAGGTGGCACGAACGGACCCTACCACCGGGTTCGGATGCGGATTTGCAGGAATCCAGGGGGTTCCCGCCAATCTCAGCCCCGTGGCACAGCCGGCCCCCGAAACCGTCCCCGCCCCGCTCGAAGGTCGCGTCGTCGCCGGGCGCTACCGGCTGGCCGACGTGCTCGGACGCGGCGGCTTCGGCTCCGTCTACACCGGCCACGACAACGCCTCCGGCGAGGCCGTCGCGGTCAAGGTGTTCAGCCGCGGCGAGGGGCTCGCCCCACGCGCCGACCGCGAGGCCCGCACGGCCCAGAAGCTCGACCATCCCAACATCCACGAGGTCGTCGGCGTCGCCCACGACGACGACCACTCCTATCTGATCTCGCAGCTCGTCGTCGGCGAGCGCTTCGACAAGAGCGGCCTCACCGACGAGCAGGCCGTACGCGCCATTGCGGCCGTCTGCGACGCCCTCGCCCATGCGCACGAGCGCGGCGTCGTGCACCGCGACGTCAAGCCGGCCAACATCCTCGTGTCGATCGACGGCACCGTGCACCTGACCGACTTCGGCATCGCGCGCGACGAGGACGCCCGCGAGCCGACCGTCGACGAGCGCCTGCTGGGGACGCTCTCCTACATGGCCCCGGAGCAGGCCCGCGGCCAGCGCGCCACCGGCGCGACCGACGTGTGGTCGGCAAGCCTGACGCTCTACGCCACGCTCTCCGGACGCAACCCCTATCGCGCCCGTAGCCTGGCCGAGCTGCTCGAGAACCTCGGCAGCCGCGCCACGCCGCTTCACCGCCTTCGCCCCGAGCTGCCGCGCGAGCTCTCGCGCGCGCTCGAGTGCGCCATGCATCCCGACCCTGGCCGCCGACCGTCCGCTGCCGGCCTCCGCGATCTCCTTCTCCAGGCGATCTCGGAGCCGGCCGTGGCGGCAGCCCCCGGCTGGGCGCCCGAGGCGGCTGCGGCTCCCCGCTCGCGGCCCGCGCTGCCCGATGCGGTCGGCGAGCGCATCCGCCCCGCAGCCGGGGCCGCGATCCTCGGCCTGGCGGCGTTCTGGACGCTCACCGCCTTCCCGATGTACCCGCCGTCGTGGACGATCCCGCTCGCCGTGCTGCTGGCCGCGCTCGGCTGGCGCCGGCCGCAGGCGGCTGCGATCGCCGCGGCGGTCATCGCCGTGCCGGCGTTCTGGAACTTCGCCGAGGCCGCGGGGCTCGTGTGGATCGTGCTCGCCGCCGCCTGGGCATGGACGTCCGGCCACACGGCCGCAGGCCGCGAGCGGCTGCTCGTCCCGCTCGTCGCCGCGCCGCTCGGGCTGATCGGGTTCGGAACGGCGATCGTGATCGTCGCCGCAACGGCGCCCACGCGGGCGCGGCGCGCCGCCGAGGCGGCTGCCGGAGCGATCGTCGCCGCCGTCGCGGGAGGCTGGGCGACGGCACACGCGACCCACGGCCTTGCCGGCGCGTCGAGCCCGCTCGAATACGTCCGCGTCCTCGCCCGCGATCCGGCGCTGGTGGCGACGATCGCCGCGCTGCCGGCTCTGGCCGTGCTGCTCGCGATCGCGTGGCGCGCCGAGCGCCGTGTGCAGGCGACCGCCCTCTGGGGGATCGGATTCGGGCTCTGCGTCCTGGGCATTCCGCACCTCCTCACCGGCGGCGCGGGCGGTCTGGGTGCCGAGGTGGCCGCGGTGCTCACAGGTATAATCCCCGCCGCCTGGGCAGTCGCCCGGCCCGATCGGACGCGCGGCGACTGACCTGCACTCTCCGTCTCGGCTCCCCACCGTGAGCGTCTTCCGCGACATCGAACGTAGGATCGGGGGCCTTGTCGAAGGCCTCTTCGGACGCACCTTCCGCTCGTCCGTGCAGCCCGTCGAGCTGGCCAGGAAGCTGGCCAAGGAGATGGACGACCACCGCACGATCTCGATCCACCGGGTGTACGTCCCGAACCTGTACACGGTCTACCTGAACCCGGCCGACCGCGAGCAGTTCGCGGCCTACGAGTCGCAGATGTGCAACGAGCTCGCCGAGTACCTGGTCGAGCACGCCCGCCGCGAGGGGTACAGCACCTCGACGCGGCCGGTCGTGACGCTCGAGTCCGAGCCCGACCTCACCGTGGGCATGTTCGGCATCGCCGTCGGTGGCGAGGACGGTGGCGGCGAGCCGCCACCGGGGCCGTCGGCGACCGTGGCCGCGCCCGAGGTGCCGGCGATGCCCATCCCACCCGTGCCGGTGCCGCCGCCCGTGCTGCCGCCGGTGCCCGGCGATCTGCCCGCCGGCGCGACGATGGTCTACGCCCCCGACCCGGAGCCCGCGCGGGAGCCCGAGCCGGCGAAGCCCGCCGAACGGGCGATGCTCCTGTGGGACGGCCGTGACCTTGCGCTCGACAAGAGCGTCACGGTCATCGGGCGCTCCAGCGGCTGCGACGTCGTCGTCGACGATCCCAACGTGTCGCGCCGCCACGCCGAGATCCGCCGCCTGGGCGAGGGCTACTCGCTCGTCGACCTGGGTTCGACGAACGGTACCGAGGTCAACGGCCAGCGGGTGGGTGAGACCTCGCTCATGAACGGAGACGTCATCGGCGTGGGCACGACCAGGCTCACGTTCGAGCGTCGCCTTGGTTAGACAGCTCCTCCTGCTCCTCCAGGTGGGGTTCGTCGTCCTGCTGTACCTGTTCATCTGGCGCGTGATCCGGGTCGCGTCGAGGGACATGGAGGTCGGCCAGGAGAGCATGGTGCTGCGGCCCGTCCGGCCGGCTGCGAAGGCAGCGCCGGAGCGGGCGCACGGGCGGCTGGTGGTGATCCAGAGCCCGGAGCTCGCGGAGGGGACGAGCATCGACGTCGCCCGCGATCTCGTGGCCGGCCGTGACACGGGCGCCGACATCCCGCTGGGGGCGGATGGATACGCTTCCGGCCGGCATGCCCGCTTCGCGCGGGGCCAGGAGGGGGACGTGGTCGAAGACCTGCACTCCACCAACGGAACGTTCGTGAACGGCGATCGCCTGACCGGCGTGCGCCGGCTCGTCGCCGGTGACGTCGTCACGATCGGGCAGACGCAGCTCGCCTACCGGGCGGACGCGTGAGCCTCGGCATCGTCGACGAGGCCGGCGCCACCCAGACCGGCAACGTGCGCCGCTCCAACGAGGACGCCTACCTGATCCGCACGCCGCTCTTCATGGTCGCCGACGGGATGGGCGGCGCCCGCGCCGGCGAGATCGCGTCGCGAATGTGCGCCGAGGCCTTCGCCGAGGTCGACCTGATCCGCGCGCCGCCGGCGGACGCGCTGCGCGACACGATCCACACCGCCAACGCCCGCATCCTGGAGCGTTCGCGCACCGATCCGGAGGCCGCCGGCATGGGCACGACCGTCACGGCGGCGCTGATGGACGACGACGGGAAGATCACCTTCGCCCACGTCGGCGACAGCCGCGCCTATCTCCTGCGCGACGGCAGCCTGCAGCGGCTCTCCGACGACCACTCGCTCGTCGGCGAGCTCGTGCGCAAGGGCGAGCTCTCCGAGTTCGAGGCCGAGCGCCACCCCCAGCGCAGCGTGATCACGCGCGCGCTCGGAACCGACGACTCCGTCGAGGTCGACACCTTCTCGCTCGGGGCCCGGGACGGCGACGTCGTCCTGCTCTGCAGCGACGGGCTGAACACGATGGTGCCCGAGTCGACCATCGCCACCGTCCTCGCCGAGCAGGAGCCCGCCGCGACCATCGCGCGCAACCTCGTGCGCGCGGCGCTCGCGGGCGGCGGTGAGGACAACGTCACCGCGGTGGTGTTCCGGGTGGGCAAGGTCGATCGCCATGCCGAGCCGGACCGGGCCGAGACCGGGCACATCCTGCCGCAGTCGATCCCCGAGGACGACGAGGAGCGCGGCCCGCGGCTGCGGACGGTGCTCGCGGCCGTTGCGGCGGTCGCGCTCGCCGTCGCGGTCGCGGTCGTGGCGCTCGTCGGCCTGCGCCAGAGCCACTTCATCGGCGCCGACACCGCCACCGGCCGCGTCGCCGTCTACCAGGGCGTCCCGTTCGACCTGCCGTTCGGCGTCCACCTCTATCACGTCGTCTACGAGTCGACCGTCAGCTACGCGACGCTCACCCCGCGCCAGCGAAAGACGCTCTTCGACCACGCTCTGCGCAGCGACGCCGGCGCGATGAAGACCCTGCACCCGTACGAGGTGGCGAGCCCGTGAGGTCGGCGCGGCTGCGGGAGCTGGTGAACCTCGTGATGGTGGGCGTGCTGACCGCGGTCGGGTTCGCCTCGGTCTACACGGCCCGCGAGAACCAGATCTCGAGCACGTCGCTCGTCTACGCCGGCTTCTTCCTCGCCCTCTTCGCCGTCGCCCACATCGGCGTGCGCGCCGGCCTCCCGAACGCCGATCCGTGGCTGCTGCCGCTCGCGGCGCTCCTGTGCGCGCTCGGGCTGACCGAGATCTACCGGCTGCAGCCGACCCTGGCCCGCGACCAGTCGGTGTGGATCGTGGTCGGGCTGATCGGGTTCCTCGGGCTGATCTTCGTCCTGCGCGACCACCGTCGCCTCGAGTCCTACAAGTACTCGCTCGCGACCATCGCGGTCGGCCTGCTGCTCTTCACGATGGTGGCCGGGACGACCGTGAACGGCGCCCGCCTGTGGATCCGTGTCGGCGGCATCCAGGTGCAGCCGGGTGAGTTCGTGAAGCTCCTGCTCGTGATCGCGCTGGCGGGCTACCTGCGCGAGAACCGCGAGGTGCTGACCTTCGCCCGCCGCCGCATTCTGGGCGTCGACATCCCGGCCGCGCGCCACCTCGGCCCGCTCGCGCTCATGGCCGTCGCCTCGCTGGGCGTCCTGGCCGTGATGAACGACCTCGGCTCGGCGCTCCTGCTGTTCGGCATCTTCCTCTCGATGATCTACGTCGCCACCGGCCGCCACCTCTACACGGTGCTCGGCCTGGGCACGTTCGCGGTCGGGTCGTGGGCCGTCTACAAGGCGGTGCCGCACGTGCGCGAGCGCTTCTCGGTGTGGATCGACCCGTGGTCGCACGCCCACACGACCGGCTACCAGGTGGTGCAGTCGGTCGAGTCGATCGCCGACGGCGGCATCTTCGGCACCGGCCTGGGCCGCAGCCTGCAGGTGATCGGACACGGCCAGACGATCATTCCCGCCGTCCAGACCGACGGCATCTACGCCGCGTGGTCGGACGAGACCGGCCTCGCCGGCGCCGCCGGGCTGCTCCTGATCTACCTGCTCTTCGCCTACCGCGGCTTCAAGATCGCAACGATCGCCGACGACAGCTTCTCGAAGCTGCTCGCCTGCGGCCTGACGTTCTCGTTCACGCTGCAGGCGTTCCTGATCGTCGGCGGGATCACCCGGCTGATCCCGCTGACCGGCGTCACGCTGCCCTTCGTCAGCTACGGCGGCTCGTCGATCGTGTCGAACTTCCTCATGCTGGCGCTGCTCCTGATGGTCTCCGACCGCGCCGCGACGAGGCGGCTGACGTGAACCGCCAGATCGCCACCCTCTTCCGCATGGCCGCGATCGGGATCGCCCTGCTGATCACCATGACGGCCTACTGGCAGATCTGGGCCGCCTCCTCGCTCGCCGACCGGCGCGACAACGCCCGACTCGTCTACAAGCAGCTGCAGATCAAGCGCGGGCTGATCCTGGCCTCGGACGGCAAGACCGTGCTGGCGCGGAACCATCCGGTGCGCAAGGACGGTCTGACGCTCTACACCCGCCGCTATCCCTTCGGCGCCCTGTTCGCCCATGCGGTCGGGTACAACACCGTCGGCGACGGGCGCACCGCGCTCGAGCTGGCGGAGAACCCCTACCTGACCGCCTCCAACTCGAACCTCGCCAACCTGATCTCGAACATCGGCGCCACCATCCGGGGCGAGACGGTGACGGGCGACAACGTCATCACGAGCCTGAACGTGGCCGCGCAGAAGACGGCTGCGCAGGAGCTCAACGGCGGCTTCGACGGGCAGCAGCTGGTCGGCGCCGTGGTCGCGATGGAGCCGAGCACCGGCCGCGTCGTCGCGATGTACTCCTCGCCGAGCTTCAACCCGACCAAGGTCGACGAGAACTTCTCGAAGCTCAACCGCAAGGGCGGGGCGCCGCTGCTCAACCGCGCCACGCAGGGGCTGTACGCGCCGGGCTCGACGTTCAAGATCGTCACCGCCACGGGTGCGCTCAACGCCGGGTTCACGCCGCAGCAGCTCGAGATCAACGCCCAGGGACACTGCATCGTCGACGAGGGCCACCAGCTCTGCAACGCCGGCACCGAGAGCTACGGCACCATCAACCTCGAGACGGCGCTCACGAACTCGGTCAACACCTACTTCGCCCAGCTCGGGCAGAAGCTCGGCCAGGCCCGGCTCGAGGCGACGATGCAGAAGTTCGGGTTCTTCTCGCTGCCGCCGTTCACCTATCCCACGAACGAGATGAACGCGAGCGGCCTTTACTCCAACGGCCGGCTGCTGGGCACGAACGCCCCGATCGACGTCGGCCGCGTCGCCATCGGCCAGGAGCGGCTGTCGATCACGCCGCTGCAGATGGCCGAGGTCGCGGCGACCGTCGGAAACGCCGGCGTGCGCATGGCGCCGTCGCTCGTCGACAAGGTGGTCACCCCCGGCGGCAGCACCGTCTACTCAGGCAAGCCGCAGCAGATCGAGCGGGTGATGTCGCCCGCGACGGCCTCGGAGCTTGCGACCGACATGAAGAACGTGGTCGACGAGGGGACGGGCCAGGAGGCCCGCCTGCCGAGCGGCCTTTCGATCGCGGGCAAGACCGGCACGGCCGAGACCGGAGTGACCGGAATCAACACCGCCTGGTTCATCGCGTTCGCCCCCGTCGAGCACCCGAAGATCGCCGTCGCGGTCGTCGTTGAGCACACGCCGGACTTCGGCGGGCAGATCTCGGCGCCCATCGCCGCCAAGGTGATCGAGGCGTACTTCCACGCGAGCGTGGCAAAGTAGCGGCTTCGTGAGCGCCTTCTCCCTCATCGGACAGGTCTACGACGGCCGCTACCTGATCGAGCGCCAGATCGGATCGGGCGGCATGGCCGACGTCTACCTCGCCACCGACCAGTCGCTCGGGCGCAAGGTGGCCATCAAGATCCTGTCCGACCGCTACTCGCGCGACGCCGGCTTCGTCGAGCGGTTCCGGCGCGAGGCCGCCGCCGCCGCCGGCCTGCGCCACCCCAACATCGTGACCGTGTACGACCGCGGTGAGTGGATGGGCACCTCCTACATCGCGATGGAGTACCTCGACGGGCCGACGCTCAAGGAGGAGATCACCAGGCGCGCGCCTCTCCCCGAGCCCGAGGCGATCAACTACGCCACCCAGGCGCTGGCCGCGCTCGACGCCGCTCACCGGCAGGGCGTCATCCACCGCGACATCAAGCCCCACAACATGGTGCTGACCGAAGAGGGCCGGCTGAAGGTGACCGACTTCGGCATCGCCCGGGCGGCCAACACGCAGCAGATGACCGAGGTCGGCTCGATCGTCGGCACCGCGCAGTACCTCTCGCCCGAGCAGGCGCGCGGCCTCGCCGTCGGCCCGGAGTCCGACATCTACTCGATGGGCGTCGTGCTCTACGAGATGCTCTGCGGCGAGCTCCCGTTCACGGGCGAGTCGGCGGTCGACATCGCCATGAAGCAGGTGTCCGACACACCGCCGCCGCTGCACAGCCGAAACCGGCTCGTCTCGCCGGCGATGGAGCAGGTCGTGATGCGGGCGCTGGCCAAGGATCCGGCGCTGCGCTTCTCGTCGGCCAGGCAGATGGCCGAGGAGCTCGCCCGCGTCGCCCGCGGCCAGTCGGCGTCGCCCGACACACAGCAGGCCACGCGCGTCATCGCCGCCGGCGACGCCACCCGCGTCATCGGCGGCGTGCCCGAGGGCGCGACAAGCGTCATGCGGCCTCCGCCCCCACCGCCCGAGCGGCCGGCTCCGCGCCGAAGCGCGCTCCCCTGGCTGCTCGTGCTGGTGTTCCTGATCCTCGCGGCCGTGGCCGGGTTCGTCGTGTACCACATGCTCTCCAACAGCGACAGGTCGGTGCCCGGGGCCGTGGTCGGCCAGACGTGCAAGCAGGCGCTCGCGACCCTCACGTCGGACGGTCTCACCGGCAAGTGCGTGAACACCCGCTCGAGCGTCGCCGACACGGGCAAGGTCGTCCGCACCGATCCCTCGGTCGGGTCGAGCGTCTCGAAGACCCAGGTCGTGAACCTCGAGGTCGGGATCGGGCCGAGCTCGGTCACGGTGCCGCCCGTGAAGGGGCTCTCGGTCGTGGACGCGACAAACAAGCTCGTACACGCCGGGTTGAAGGTGAGCCCGATCTACGACTACATCAACTCGCCGAAGGCCAAGATCAACTTCGTAATCGGAAGCTCGCCGAAGGAGGGGACGGCGGAGAAGCCTGGTGCCGTCGTCAAGCTGAAGGTGGCGACCGGATCGGTGCAGATCCCCACGACCATCAAGGGTCTCAGCTGCGCCCAGGCGTCGAAGGTCCTGCGGAATCAAACGCTCAAGCCGACCTGCCAGAGCCAGCACAACCAGGCGCCGAAGGGCCAGGCGTTCCAGACGACGCCAAATGCGGTCGGCTCGGTGGTGCCGCAGGGCTCCCCGATCACGATCCTGATCTCGAGCGGCCCGAGCGTCGTGCCGCTGCCGAACGTGATGGGCGAGTCCGCCGGCCAGGCCAAGCACGACCTCGCCAGTGCGGGCTTCGTCGTCTCGGTGACGCAGAAGGTCACCTGCGACCCGACGCAGAACAACATCGTGCAGTCGCAGAGCCCGGACGGCCCGACCGCGCCGCGTGGATCGACCGTGTCGATCGTGGTCCTCAAGTACCGGCCGAGCGACCCGACCTGCGTCGGCCCGCCGGGGTCGACGTGACCGAGGTCGTCCGCCTGCGGGTGGCCGTCCTCTCGGGCGGCCGCAGCTCCGAGCACGAGGTGTCGATCGCCTCGGGGCTCTCCGTGGCGGCGGCCCTCGACCCGGAGCGGTACGAGGTGGTCGGCGTGACGATCGAGCGCGACGGCTCGTGGCAGCTCGAGGCGCCGGCGGCCGAGGGCGAGCGGCTGGCGCTCGACCCGGGCTCGAACTCGCGCAGCGTGATCCCGCGCGCGGGCGGCACCCTCAGCCAGGCGCGCGCGGTGGGCCAGATCGACGTCGTCATCCCGATGCTGCACGGCCCCTACGGCGAGGACGGCACGCTCCAGGGCATGCTCGAGATGCTCGGCGTGCCCTACGTCGGCTCGGGTGTGCTGGCGTCCGCGCTCACGATGGACAAGGCGATGGTGAAGGTCGTGCTGGGCGCGAACGGCATCCTCACCGCGCCCAGCGTCACCCTCGACGCGCACACCGTGCTCGACACCGACGTCGAGGCGATGCTCGCGGCCGCCGAGATCACGCTGCCCTGCTTCGTGAAGCCGGCCCGGCTCGGCTCGAGCGTCGGCATCAGCAAGGTGACCGACATCGACGGCCTCGCCCCGGCGCTCGACCTCGCCTTCCAGCACGATTCCAAGGTGCTGATCGAGACGATGGTGCACGGGATGGAGATCGAATGCGGCGTGCTCGGCACCCACGATCCGCTCGTCAGCGTGCCCGGCCGCCTGCACGTGAACTCCGACTGGTACGACTACGCCGCCAAGTACGAGCCGGGCGGCATGGACCTCGAGGCGCCCGCCGACATCGATCCCGAGCTGACCGAAGAGGTGCAGCGGGTCGCGCTCGACTCGTTCCTGGCGTGCGGGTGCGAGGGGATGGCCCGGATCGACATGTTCGTGAGCGACGCGGGCGACGTGGTCGTGAACGAGATCAACACGATCCCGGGGTTCACCGAGACGAGCGTCTACGCCAAGCTCTTCGAGGCAACCGGCGTCACCTACGCGCAGCTGCTCGACCGGCTGATCGACCTGGCGCTCGAGCGCCACCGCGAGCAGACCCACCTGCGCCACTAGCCACCGCTGGTGCCTGGCACCGGTTATTCACCCTAGAAGTCGAAGGGGAAGATGGCGTCGGCCTCGAGGGCGGCGCGGAACCGCTCCAGGTGCTCGGCCATGTTCTCGCGCGTGACGCGGTCGAGCTCCTCGGTCAGGTCGCCCGCCTCGGCCAGCAGGATGTCGTCGTAGCGCTCGACCTCCGGCTGCTCGTACACGTCCCCGCCCCTCCACCTGCAGTCGGGGCAGCGGACGTCGAGCTCCCAGCGCATGTCCTCGACCTCGCGCCAGTCGACGGGGTGCACACGACCGGAGCCACACTGCGGGCAGAGCTCGATGCGGCGAACGCGGATCCGGTGGTCGGGATCCGGTGCGTCGGCCGGGGCGGCGGGGGCGTTCTGCTCCCAGCCTGCCTGCAGATAGACGAGCTCGACGACCTTCCCGCTGGGGAGCTCGATCTTCTTGATGTGGAACTCTGCCATGTTTGCCTTGTGTTATGGAATAACTGCGATTGCCCTCCCGTGTATCGACCGTTTCCGGACGCGATTGAGCCGCGGCATGCATGCAGCAGCCGCAGGACGCGCTCGAGGATGTGCGCGCGGCGGCTCAGCCGCCGAAGTCGGTGGTGACGTAGACCGCGGCCCGGCCGGCGTATGTGCCGGTGTGGGCGCCGACCCCGCACGCCTTGAAATGCCCGTTCAGCAGGTTGGCGCGGTGGGGCGGACTCGCCTTCCACATCGCCATGACCGTCCGGGCAGTGATGTTTCCAACCGCAAGGTTCTCGCCGATCCAGCCACCGCGGTAGCCCCAGTAGCGGATCCGCGCGATCCAGTTCTCGCCGCCAGAGCTGGAATGCGAGAAGTTGTGGTGCAGGGCCATGTCGTTCGAGTGCGCCTGCGCCGAGGTCTCCAGCTTGAGGTTCAGATGGATCGGCCCGCGACCGTACTCGGCGCGGAAGTTGTTGATCCGCCGCTGGAGGGATGCCCGGAAGGCCGGGACCGAGGTGAACGCCCCGGCGGTGGCGGGAAGCGCGAGCGCACAGACTGCAAGAACGACCACGACCCCTGCCACACGAAACCTCAACGGACCCCTCCTTGCGCCTCGAGTGGGGAGCACGCTACTCCCCCTCTCGCACAGAAGCCCGCCTGTTAACGGAACCCTTCCCGGATGTTTAAGCCCGGCGAATTCTCTTTACAATTGAATTCGAGGGTTCAGCCGGCTGTCGCGGCCAGCGGAGGGGCGCCGACGGCCTGCCCGACGGCCGCCTCGAAGATGTCGAGCGCCTCGCCGATCTGCTCGTCGGTGGCCACCAGCGACACCAGCACGCGGACGCAGTTGCTGTAGATCCCGGCCTTGAGCAACAGCAGCCCCGACTGGACGGCGTGCTCGTGGACGGCGGTGGCGATGTCGGCCGCCGGCGTCTTGGTGGCGCGGTCGGACACGAACTCGATCGCGAGCATCGGCCCCAGGCCGCGCACATCGCCGATCGCATCGAAGCGTCCGGCCCACTCGTCGAACCGCGCGCGGATGCGCTCGCCGATCTCGGTGCCGCGCTGGAGCAGGCCGCGGCTCTCGATCTCGTCGAGGACGGCCACGCCGGCGACACAGCCGAGCGGCGAGCCGACGTAGGTGCCGCCGATCGAGCTGTCGGGGGCGGCGTCCATGACGGCCGCCCGGCCGAACACGCCCGACATCGGCACGCCCGCCGCCATCGACTTGGCGATCGTGATCAGATCGGGCTCGACGCCGAAGTGCTCGATCGCGAACATCTTGCCGGTGCGGCCGTAGCCCGACTGCACCTCGTCGCACACGAGCACGATGCCGTGCTCGTCGGCGATCTCGCGCAGCCCGCGCACCCACTCGACGGGCGGGACGACGAAGCCGCCCTCACCCTGGACGGGCTCGAACACGATCGCGGCCACGTCCTCGGCGGCCACGTGCGTCATGAGCATGCGCCGCAGCGCGTCCAGCGCCTCGCCGGCCGGGTCGTCGCCCTCCCAGCGGTACGGGTTCGGGAACGGGGCGCGGTACACCTCGGGCGCGAACGGGCCCATGCCGGCCTTGTAGGGATGCTGCTTGGACGTCAGCGACATCGCCATGAGCGTGCGGCCGTGAAAGGCGCCCTCGAACGCGATCACCGCCGAGCGGCCCGTCGCATGGCGGGCGATCTTGACGGCGTTCTCGACCGCTTCGGCACCCGAGTTGAAGAAGGCGACCTTGTTCGGCCCGGCGATCGGGCTCACGGCCACGACCCGCTCGGCGAGCTCGACGTACGGCTCGTAGGGCACCACGGTGAAGTCGGTGTGCAGGTAGCGGTCGACCTGGCGGTGCAGCGCCGCGGACACGGCGGCGTTCGTATGGCCGACGTTCAGGCAGCCGATCCCGCCCGACCAGTCGAGGAAGGTGTTCCCGTCGACGTCGGTGATCACGCAGCCGTGGCCGTGGTCGATCACGAAGGGGGCGAGCAGCGTCTTTGCGTTGGCGACGACGCGCTCCTTGCGGGCGAGGATTGCTCGCGACTTCGGGCCCGGAACCTCCGTGCGCAGATCGACCGTCTTCGGCATTCGCTCACCCTCCCCGTGGTGCGGAATCGATGGCGGGGACGGGCACCTGCGCCGGTCTCCACTCCACGTCAAAAATAGCAGACGGCACTCGATACAATCCGGCCGATGGTGCTGTCTGACCGGTCGATCCGCGAGGAGGTTGCCGCCGGCCGGATCGTGATCGACCCGTTCGACGACGCGATGGTGCAGCCCGGCAGCGTCGACGTGCGGGTCGGAAACGCGTTCCGGGTGTTCCGCAACTCCCGCTACGCCTACATCGACGTCAAGCAGCCGATGGACGACCTCACCGAGCTCGTCACGATCGAGGGCGACGAGCCGTTCATCCTGCACCCGGGCGAGTTCGTGCTGGGGGTCGTCGCCGAGCGGCTGACGCTCCCCGCCGACATCGTGGCCGCCCTCGACGGCAAGAGCTCGCTCGGCCGGCTGGGGCTCGTCGTGCACCAGACCGCGGGGATCATCGATGCGGGGTTCGACGGCCACATCACGCTCGAGCTCGCGAACATGGCCAATCTCCCGATCACCGTCTACGCCGGCATGCGCATCGCCCAGCTCTCGTTCCTCACGCTGACGACGCCCGCCGACCACCCTTACGGCTCCGGCCGGCTCGGCAGCAAGTATCAGGGCCAGGCCGAGCCGACGCCGAGCCGCTACCACCTGAATTTCGAGTCCGGGAGCGGCACGTGAGGGTGCTCGTCACCGGCGCGAGCGGGTTCATCGGGACGGAGACCGTCGCCCGCCTTCAGGCCGACGGCCACGAGGTGATCCCCTTCTCGCGCGACACCGGCGGCGACATCACCGACCCGGCGGCGATCTCGCGGGCGGCGCAGGGCGCCGAGGCCATCGTGCATCTCGTGGCGATCCTCGACGGCAGCGCCGAGCGGTTCGAGGCCGTCAATGCCCAGGGGCCGCGCAACGTGGTCGCCGCCGCGCACGCGGCCGGCGTGCGCAGGCTGCTGCACATGAGCGCGCTCGGTGTGAGCGCCGAGCACGCGTCGCTGACCGGCTACTGGCGCAGCAAGTGGGCCGGCGTCCAGGCGGTGACCGGGAGCGATCTCGACTGGACGGTCTTCGAGCCGAGCTTCGTCTTCGCCCGCGGCGGCGGCGCGTTCGCCGAGTTCGAGCGGCTGACCCGCATGCCGCTCGTGCCGGTGATCGGCGACGGCCGCTACCGGCACCAGCCCGTCTGGGTGGGCGACGTCGCCGCCGCGTTTGCGCAGGCGCTCGCGCGGCCCGAGACGGTCGGCAAGCGCTATGAGCTCGGCGGCCCGCAGGTGTTCACGTTCAACGACCTGCTCGACGAGATCGCGCGGGTCACCGGCCGCCGCCCGCATCCCAAGGTGCACGTGCCGGCCGGCCTGATGCGGCTCCAGGCGAGCGTGCTCCTGCGCCACCTGCCGCCTCCGCTTCGGGTGACGCCGGACCAGATCACGATGCTGCTCGCGGGCACCGAGTGCGACCTCGGGCCGATGCGCTCGGAGCTCGGGATCGACCCGGCCGCGATGGGCGAGGCCTACACGCGCTAGCTGCGCGAGCGCAGCGGGCGCAGAGCGGCCTCGACGCGGACGAGCTCGTCCAGGAGCGCCGCCGCCGCCTGCTGGGTCGCCTCGCTCGGCGTGAAGCGTCCGTCGGCGATCTGACCTCCCACGAAGGGGATGTAGACCGCCTCGTACACCGGCAGCAGCTTCACCGACGAGACGATCTGCTTGGTCATCTGCACGGCACGCGTGCCGCCGGAGATGCCCCCGTAGCTCACGAAGCCGACCGGCTTGTCCTGCCATTCGGAGTGCAGGTAGTCGATCGCATTCTTGAGCGGGGCGTTGATCCCGAAGTTGTACTCCGGCATGACGAACACGAAGGCGTCCGAGGCATCGACGGTCGCGCTCCAGGCACGGGTGTGCTCGTGCGTGTACTCGCGCAGCCGCGGGTGCTTCGGCTCGTCCATGAACGGCAGCCCGAGCTCGGCCAGGTCGGTCACCTCGACATCGAACGCGCCGTGCGCCGTGGCGAGCGGCACGAACCAGTTCGCGACCGGCAGCCCGGCCCGGCCCGGTCGCGTGCTCGCGATGATGATCCGCAGGACGGGCACGGGCGCACGTTAGCGCCGCGCCGGGCCTTGGCGACGTCGCCCTCCGTTGCTAGGATGTTCTCACCGCGGAAAGGAGGTGGTCCGACTTGTTAGACGGTTCAAGACGGGCGAGTGGAGGTGCTCGCGGGTAGGGGCGAATCCCTGGACCCACGGGGAATCGCTGCAGCCGGCGTTGGGATAGCCTCCGCCACCTCATGAGGTGAGCGGGGTCGGCAATCGCCGCTACCCACTCCAAGCGATATCACCGACGACGGGGCGTACACGGCAGCTTGCCGGTGCGCCCCGTCCGCATTTAACGGATGCGGCGGATCACATGCCCCAACGCGTCGGGCCGAGCAGCTGCAGCTCGGCGCCGGCCTCGGCAACATCCGAGACGGGGCCGTCGCCACGCGCCTCGACGATCACCGAGACGGTGCGGGCCAGGCGGTCCTCGACCTCGTGCAGGCTGTCCGCGTCCACGTCCCGAAGCTCCGTGATCGAGTCGTCGCCGTGCCCTCGCCGGCCGGCGACCACGTACCGCCGCCCGGGCTCGACGCCCCGCTCCTTCAGGTAGTGGAGCATCTCCTCGGCCTCGTTCTCGAGCCGCAGCACGACGAGCTCCGAGCCGACCGGCACGGCCGGGATGGCCTCGCCGGGCTCGCGCGGGTAGTCGCCGATCGGGTGGCCGTGCGGGCACGTGCGCACCTCGCCGATCATCTCGAGCATCTTCGCTTCGAGCCGCGGCGAGATCGAGTGCTCCATCGCGTGGGCCTCCTCGTGCACCTCGTCCCACGGGATCCCCATCACCTTGACCAGATAGGCCTCGACGGTGCGATGCCGCGCGACGATGTGCGCCGCCACGTCGCGCCCGCTGTCGGTGAAGTGGATCAGCTTGTGGTCGTCACGGCTCACCAGGCCCTCGTCGATCAGACGCCGCAGCATCTCGCTGGCCGAGGGCTGGGAGACCTGAAGCGCGCGGGCGAGATTGGCCTGCGTCCGCTCGATCCCCGCCTCGTAGAGCCAGTAGATCATCTCCAGGTACTCCTGGGTCGCGTCGGAGAGCGTCGTGGTCGGCGTCATCGGCGACAGTCTATGCAACGACGAAGGCCTCGCCGTCGCGCACGACGACCTCGAACGCGTCGACGTCCTCGGTCGCGGGCAGCGACAGCACCGCCCCCGTGCGCAGGTCGAAACGGGCTCCGTGCCGGGGGCAGACCACACAGAATCCGTCGCGCTCGCCCTCGCACAGCGGCCCGTCGTCGTGGCTGCAGCGGTCCTCGATCGCATAGAGGGCACCGTCGATGCGGTAGACCCCCACGAAGAGCGAACCGGACTGGACGATCTTGACCCCACCGTCGGGGATCGCCTCGACCGGCCCTACTGCGATCTCCACTCGATCTCCCGGTCGTCGTCTCCGGGGGTCCGTCCCAGTGCAACCTTGAGCACGCTCACCGAGAGCAGCGCGCACTTGAGCCGGATCGGGGTGAGCGGGATGCCGAGCTCCTCGAGCACGTCCTCCTTGCCGAGCGCGGCCACCTCGGCGACGGTCTTGCCCTTCACGACGTCCGAGATCATCGACGCGGCGGCCTGGCTGATGGCGCAACCGCGGCCGTTGAAGCGCACGTCCTGCACGACGCCGTCGTCGATCTGGAGCTCGACCGCGAGCTCGTCCCCGCACAGCGGGTTCACGCCTTCGGCCGTCGCGTTCGGCGCGTCCAGATGCCCATGGTTGCGCGGATTGCGATAGTGGTCGAGGATGTTCTCGCGGTAGAAATCGTCCATGCCAATCAGTGTACCCATCGGCCGATGGAGGTAGACCACCCGGGGACTGTCCCCATGCGGGGACAGTCCCCAGCATTGCTCCATCTCGTCCGCCGCCGTGATGCCACAGACCTCAGACGGCGAAGGTGCGCTTCACCTTCTCGATACCCTCGGCCAGCCGGTCGAAGTCCTCGGGAGTGTTGTAGAGATAGGTGCTCGCGCGGGCGGTCGCCATGACGCCGAAGCGGCGCATCGCCGGCTGGGTGCAGTGGTGGCCGGCCCGCACGCAGATCGCCTCGGAGTCGAGCACCTGGGCGACGTCGTGCGGGTGGACGCCCTCGACCGTGAACGACAGGATGCCCGCGTGCTCGGGCGGCGGCGGGCCGAGCAGCGTCACGCCGGGCACCGCCGACGAGCACATCCCAGCCGTAGCTCGTCAGCATCTGCTCGTGCGCGTGGATGGCCTCGAGGCCGATGCCGGTCACGTAGTCGATCGCCGCGCCGAACCCGACCACCTCGGCCAGCGGCGGGACGCCCGGCTCGAACTTGTAGGGAAGCTCGTTCCAGGTCGTGCCGTCGAGCTCGACCTTGCCGATCTGTCCGCCGCCCGTCATGAACGGGTCCATCCGCTCGAAGAGCTCCTCCCGACCCCACAGGGCGCCTGCGCCGGGGCCGCACATCTTGTGGCCCGAGATCGCGTAGAAGTCGCACCCGAGCGCGCGCACATCGACGGGGCGGTGCGGCGCCGCCTGGGCGCCGTCGCAGACCATGACCGCGCCGCGCGCGTGCGCCCAGGCCGCGATCGCCGGGATGTCGTTGACCGTCCCGAGCGAGTTCGAGACGTGCGTCGCAGCCACGAGCTTCACGTTCTCGACGCCGGCGAGCTCCTCGAGCGACGCGGGATCGAGCCGGCCGTCGTCGGTCAGCGCGACGTAGCGCAGCGTCGCACCGGTGCGTCGGGCGACCATCTGCCACGGGACGAGGTTGGAGTGGTGCTCCATCTCGGTCGCGACGATCACGTCGCCCGGCGCCGATGAACTTGTCGCCGTAGGCGTACGCGACCAGGTTGATCCCCTCGGTCGCGCTGCGCACGAAGACGATCTCGCGGCGGGAGTAGGCGTTCAAGAGCGCGCCCACCTTGTCGCGCGCCGCCTCGTACTGCTCGGTGGCCGTCTCGCCCAGGGCGTAGACCGCGCGGTGGACGGCCGCGTAGGAGTTCTCGTAGACGTCGACGATCGCGTCGATGACGGTCCGCGGCTTCTGCGAGGACGCCGCCGAGTCGAGATAGACGAGCGGCTTGCCGTGCACCGGCTTGGCCAGGATCGGGAAGTCGAGCTTGATCCGGGCCGCGTCGAGCGGCGTGCTGGTCGTCACCGCCATGCGGTCAGTGTAGTTGGCGGCCTTCGGCGGTCAGCCGATGCGCGAGTCGAGCGCGGCGGCGAGGCGATCGCGCGCATCCTTCGACCCGATCCGCTCGAGCACCGGCTCGAAGAAGCCGCGCACGATCAGCCGCTGGGCGTCGGTGCGGTCAAGGCCGCGCGCCATCAGGTAGAAGAGCTGGCCCGCGTCGACCTGGCCGACGGTCGCGCCGTGGGTGCAGCGCACGTCGTTGGCCTCGATCTCGAGCCCGGGGATCGGCGTCGCCTGGGCATCGGCCGAGAGCAGGAGGTTGCGGTTCTCCTGATAGGCGTCGGTCTTCTGCGCGCCCTTGTCGACCCGGATCACGCCGCGCCACACGGCCCGCGACCGGTCGTCCAGGACGCCCTTGAAGGCCAGGTCAGAGGTGGTGTTCGGCGCCGCGTGCTCCTGAGTCGTGTCGTAGTCGATGTGCTCGGTGCCGTTCAGGTAGTAGGCGCCGGTGACCTTGACCCGGGCGCCCGCGCCCGCGAGCACGCTCTCCATGCGCGACTTGGCCCGGGTGCCGCCGAGCGCCGCCGCCACGCAGTCGAACTCGGCGTCGCGGCCGACCGTGGCGCGGTGCGTGCCGAACTGGCGCGTCTCGGAGTGGTGGTGCTGGATCGTGACGTACTCCAGGCGAGCCTCGTCGGCCACGATCAGCTCGACGACCACGTTCAGGTAGCCGGGCACCTCGGAGCGGAACTCCTCGACGAAGGTCGCCCGCGCGCCCCGCTCGAGCACCACGAGGACGCGGTGATACAGGGCCGAGCCGGTCTCGGTCAGCTCGAGCACCGAGCGCAGCGGCGCCTCGACCTCGACGCCGGCCGGCACGTACACGAGCACGCCGTTTCGCCAGTGGGCGGCGTTTGCGGCTGCGAACTTCTCGCCGTCGGCCACGATCGAGCCCAGATGCCGCTCCAGGATCTGCGGGTGCGACTCGACCGCCGCCGCAAGCGTCGTGAAGACGGCACCGCCGGCGTCGCCGTCGAGCTCCAGCGCGCCCGGATGGGCCGGGAAGGCGTCGGGATCGAAGCCGCGCAGGTTCGTGAACCGCCACGCCTCCTCGCGGTTCGTCGGCACGGGCAGGGCCGTGTAGGCCTCGAGCGCAGACGCGCGCTTGCCCGCAAGCCAGGCGGGCTCGGACACCGTCGCCGCCCCCATCAGCCTACCGAGCCCTCCATCTGGAGCTGGATCAGGCGGTTCATCTCGACCGCGTACTCCAGCGGGAGCTCCTTGGTGATCGGCTCGATGAAGCCCGACACCACCATCGCCGACGCCTCGGCCTCTGACAGGCCGCGGCTCATCAGGTAGAAGAGCTGCTCGTCGCCGATCTTGGAGACGGTCGCCTCGTGGCCGATGTCGACCGCGTTCTCCTTGATGTCGATGTACGGGTAGGTGTCGGTGCGGCTGGCGTCGTCCAGGATCAGGGCGTCGCAGACGACCTTGGAGCGCGACCCGACCGCGCCGTCGTTCACCTGCAGCAGGCCGCGGTAGGAGCTGCGGCCGCCGTCCTTGGAGATCGACTTGGACGTGATCACCGACGACGTGTTCGGCGCCATGTGCGTGATCTTGCCGCCCGCGTCCTGATGCTGGCCCTTGCCCGCAAACGCGATCGAGAGCACCTCGCCGTGCGCGCCCTCGCCCTTCAGGAGCACCGCCGGGTACTTCATGGTCAGCTGCGAGCCGAGGTTGCCGTCGACCCACTCCATGGTGGCGTTCTTCTCAGCGACCGCCCGCTTGGTGACCAGGTTGTAGACGTTGGTCGACCAGTTCTGGATGGTCGTGTAGCGGCAGCGGCCGCCCTCGCGCACGATGATCTCGACCACCGCGGAGTGCAGCGAGTCGGTCGAGTAGATCGGCGCCGTGCAGCCCTCGACGTAGTGCACGTAGGCGTCGCGATCGACGACGATCAGCGTGCGCTCGAACTGGCCCATGTTCTCGGCGTTGATGCGGAAGTAGGCCTGCAGCGGCAGCTCGACCTTCACCCCGGGCGGCACGTAGATGAACGAGCCGCCCGACCACACCGCCGAATTCAGCGCCGCGAACTTGTTGTCGTTGTACGGGATGACCGTGCCGAAGAGCTCGCGGAAGATGTCCTCGTGCTCGCGCAGGCCGCTGTCGGTGTCAAGGAAGAGGACGCCCTGGTCGGCCAGGTCCTTCTGCAGGTTGTGGTAGACGACCTCGGACTCGTACTGGGCGCCGACGCCGGCGAGGTACTTCTTCTCGGCCTCGGGAATGCCCAGCTTGTCCCACGTCTCGCGCATCCCGTCGGGCAGGTCGTCCCAGCTGCGCGCCTGCTCCTCGACCGGCTTCAGGTAGTAGTAGATGTTGTCGAAGTCGATGCGGCCGAGATCGCCGCCCCACTTCGGCATGTCGCGCTCGACGAAGTGGCGGTAGGCCTTCACGCGGAAGTCGGTCATCCACTCCGGCTCGGACTTGTACGCCGAGATCTCGCGCACGATCGTCTTCGTTCAGGCCCCGCTGGGTGCGGAAGAACGGCACCATGTCGTCGTGGAAGCCGAACTTGTACTCGCCGATTGAGGTGGCCTGGGCCTCCTCGGGGGTGAGCTCGGTCTTAGCCAACGGGAACCGCCTCCTCATCGATGCCGTACGGTGCGTAGCCGTCGCGCTCCAGCTCGTCGGCCAGCTCGGGCCCGCCCGTGCGGACGATGCGGCCGTCCACGAGGACGTGGATCACGTCGGGCTTGATGTAGCGCAGAAGGCGCGCGTAGTGGGTGATCACGAGGACGCCCATCTCGGGTCCGGAGAGCCGGTTCACGCCGTCGGACACGATCCGCAGCGCGTCGATGTCGAGGCCGGAGTCGGTCTCGTCCATGATCGCGAGCTGGGGCTTCAGGATCGCCATCTGCAGGATCTCGACCCGCTTCTTCTCGCCGCCGGAGAAGCCGTCGTTCAGGTAGCGCGACGTCATCGAGCGGTCGATCTTGAGCATCTCCATGTTCTCCTGCAGGAGCTTCCGGAACTCGGGGATGCGGATCGGATCGGCCTCGCCGTCGTCGCCGCGGCGATGGGCGTTCACGGCCATGCGCAGGAAGTTGGCGACGGTCACACCGGGGATGGCGCTCGGATACTGGAAGGCCAGGAAGATGCCCAGGCGCGAGCGCTCGTCGGGCTCGAGGTCGAGCACGTCCGTGCCGCGGAAGGTGACCGAGCCGTCGGTCACCTCGTAGGCCGGATGGCCCATGAGCACGTTCGCGAGCGTCGACTTGCCGGAGCCGTTCGGGCCCATGATGGCGTGGATCTCGCCGCGGCTCATCTCGAGATCGAGCCCGCGGAGGATCTCGGCGCCGTCGACGGAGGCGTGCAGATTGGTGATGCTGAGGTCTGGCATGCAGTCCTTGGAGTCGGGGCAAAAAACGCGTGCAAACCGAATTGGACGCGTGTTCGAAGTGTACCCAACGGGGGTTTTCCTCGATCCGCCTGTCTGATACCCTGGAGGCACGATGCCGTTCCAACTCGGTCTACCCGAAGTCATCCTGGTCCTTGTGGTTGCGCTGCTCTTCCTCGGCCCCAAGCGGCTGCCCGAAGCGGGCCGCTCGCTGGGCAAGGGCATCCGTGAGTTCAAGGACGGGATCACGGGCAACGACGACCCCCCGGCGGGGACGCACACCCAGGCCACGGCGCTGAACCCGCCGCAGCCGAACTACACCCCGCCGCAGTCGTACACGCCGCCGCCGGCGTACGTTCCGCCCGAGCAGACGTCCCGCGCGAGCGAGTAACCGCAATGACACGATTCGTGCGCGTCTGCTGCGGCGGCCAGCCCTCACGTCCGCTGCCGATCGTCTGGCGAGTGACCGCCTGATGGCGCGGATCAAGCGCGCCAGCCCCGACGACGAGCTGACGCTCGTCGAGCACCTCGACGAGCTGCGCACGCGCCTGCTCGTCTCGATCACCGTGCTCGCGATCGCGGTCTCGGCCTGCTACTACGAGAACCACCGCATCTATCACCTGCTGACCGGCGCCGCTCCACCACCGCCCGCTCTACACGTTCAGCCCCGGCGAGGCCTTCTTCAACGCGATCACGATCTCGGTCTACGGCGGCCTGCTGATCAGCCTGCCGATCCTGAGCTACCAGTTCTACGCCTACATCATCCCGGCGTTCTCCGAGGAGTCGCAGCGCACGATCAAGCCCATGCTCTGTCATGGTGCCGGGGCTCTTCCTCATCGGCGTCGTGTTCGGCTGGTTCATCGTCGTCCCCGCGGCCCTGCACTTCCTGGTCGGGTACAACCACCAGGTCGTCCACTACCTGCCGCGCGCCAGCGACTACATCCACTTCATCGCCTACACGGAGCTGGCCATGGGGCTCGTGTTCGAGCTCCCCGTGGTGATGATGATGCTCGGCCGGGTCGGCATCCTGCGCTCGGCGTTCATGAAGAAGCGCTGGCGCGAGGCGGTCGTCGCCCTGGCCGCGTTCGCCGCCATCCTCCCGGGCACCGACCCCGTGACGATGACCGCCGAGTACGTGCCGATGCTGGTGCTGTACGGCCTCTCGTACTTCCTGGTCAAGGCGGTCGAGCCCAAGCACGGCCTGACCGACTTCCTGTCCGAGCCCAGCGGGTGATCCTCGCGGCCGACTGGGTCGTCCCGATGGACGGCCCGCCGATCGCCGATGGCGCGGTCGAGATCGAGAGTGGCCGCATCGTCTCGGTCGGCCCGGCTGACGGGCGCGAGGACGCGCGCCACCCGGACTCGATCATCCTGCCCGGGCTCGTGAACGCCCACACCCATCTCGAGTACGCCGCCATGGGCGGGTTCGGCGACGGCCTGCCGTTCACGCCCTGGATCGCCGACCACATCCGCCGCAAGGACACGCAGGAGCGCGACGACCTGCTCGCCCAGTCCCGCGCGGGCGCCGCCGCCTGCCTGGCCGGCGGGGTCACGACCGTGGCCGACTGCTGCTATGCGGGCACCGTCGCCCAGGCGGCCGGCGAAGCCGGCCTCCGCGCCATCGTCTACCTCGAGGGCTTCAGCGTCTGGGACGGGCTCGAGGCGCGCCTTGAGGCGGCGCTCGACGCGCTCGCGGTCTCGAACCTCGTCACCGCCGGCATCTCACCGCATGCGCCATTCACCGTCACCCACGCCGACTACGCGATGCTCATCGCGCTCGCGCGGCGGCGCGGGCTGCCGGTTGCGACGCACCTGCTCGAGTCCACGCGCGAGACCGAGCACCTGGACGCGTTCGCGGACGTGCTCGGGCCGGACACGATCGCGATCCACGCCGTCCTCGTGCACGCGGCCGACATCGCGCTCCTGGCCCGGCTGGACATCCCGGTCGCCCACTGCCCGCGCTCGAATGCGCTGCTCGGGTGCGGCATCGCCCCGCTCACCGACCTCCTCGCGGCCGGCGTCCGCGTCGGCCTCGGCACCGACTCGCCGAGCTCGGCGATCGACTTCGACATGTGGGCCGAGATGCGCACCGCGATCATGCTCCAGCGCGCCCGCACCGGGCGGGCCGACGCGCTGTCGGCGCAGACCGCGCTCGAGCTCGCGACGTCCCGGGCCGCCGACGCCGTCGGCCTCGGGGCCGTCACCGGCTCGCTCACGCCGGGCAAGGCCGCCGACCTGATCGTGCTCGACCTGGCGGACTCGCCGTTCCTGCCCTGGGACGACCCCATCACCGCGGCGGTGTACGGCGGCGCTTCCGGCAGGGTCGCGCTTTCGATGGTCGCGGGCGAGATACGCTACAGGCGAGGCGAGCGGACGACTCCGACCGCCTCCACAGCCCGAGCGAAGATGATCCACGCCGAACGAGGCTGATCGCACAGTGCTCTTCGAACGTATCCGCCGCACCCAGAAGCCCGTCTTCATCTTCCTGGCCTTCATGTTCGGGCTGGGATTCGTCGCTCTGGGCGTCGGCCAGGGATCCGGCGGCATCAACATCGGCGACCTGTTCAGCTCGGGCTCGAGCAGCAGCAGCGGCTCGATCTCGAGCCTGTCGTCGCGCGTCCAGTCGCATCCGAAGGATGCGGGCGCATGGCTGCAGCTGGCCCGGGCCTACCAGGCCGACAACCAGTCCGACGCCGCGATCTCGTCGTACCAGACGTACATCGGCCTGAAGCCCAAGGATCAGAATGCGATCGCGCAGACGGCGGTGCTCTTCGAGCAGCGCGGCCAGGCAACGGCCGTCAAGGTGCAGCAGGCCCAGGCTGCCGTCAACGCCTACACGCAGGTGCAGACGGCGACCGCCCCGAGCTCCCTGAAGCTCGGTGCCGCGCTCACCCAGCCGCTCCTGACGACGCTGGCGACGCCCGCGACGACGGCCGCCTCGACCCTCGAGACAAGCGCGGTCACCGACTACGCCGAGGCGATGGGCCTGCGCCAGAAGCTCGTGAAGCTCGCGCCCACAAACGCCAGCTACGAGCTCCTGCTCGCCCAGGACGGCTATGCCACCCAGAGCTACGCCACGACCGCGACCGCGCTCCAGGCCTACATGAAGCTGACGCCGACCCTGACCAAGGCGGACAAGAAGAAGCTCCAGGCCGAGATCACGCAGTTCCGGCTCCTCGCGAAGAGCTCGTCGTCGGGCAGCAGCTTCCCCGGCGGGGCGTCCCCGACGCCCTGAGCCTGCCTGCGCGGAACCAGCCGCGCCCGTCCCCCGTCTGATCCTCACCGACAGCGGAGGGACGCGATGAGATCGATGCGAGGTGCGGCGGCAGCGGTGACGACGGCGATCGTGCTCTGTGGGCTCGCCGGAGCGGTGGCGGGATGCGCAGGCGGGTCGTCCTCCAGCGGCGCCGACGGCGGCGGCGCGACCGGCGAGGTCCACCGGGCAGCCGCAATCGGCAGCGCCGGATCTGCGCTCGGCGTCGCCTCCAGAGGCCTTGGAAGCGCCGCGACCGGCACGCCGGTCGCGGACCAGAGCGTGCCGGCGATCCGCTCGGCCGTGATCAAGACGGCCACGGTCGACCTGCGCACCGCCCACGGCCGCTTCGGACGGGTGATGGACGCCGCCGGGCACATCGCAACCCGGCTGGGCGGCTACGTCAGCAGCCAGACTCAGGCGGGCACGCGGATTCATACGGGCCGGCTCGTCATGCGCATCCCCGTTTCACGGTTCGAGGCTGCCCGCCAGGCGATCGAGCGCCTCGGCCGCGTGACATCCGAGAGCGTCGACGGCCAGGACGTCACGCAGCAGTTCGTGGATCTCGATGCCCGGCTCGTGAACCTGCGCTCGCAGCAGCACGCCCTGCGCCGGCTGATGCAGCGCACCGAGACCGTTCCGGACACGATCCGCGTCCAGAACGTGCTCCAGGGCGTCGAGCTGCAGATGGAGGAGATCCAGGGCCAGCTCCTCTACCTGCGCAACCGCACCGCGATGTCGACGATCACCGTCGACCTGTCCGAGGCCGGCCACCGCCCCGCGCCGCCGGTGCACGCGAGCGCGCTTTGGAAGGCCGGTGCGCGCGCCCTGCACGCGGCGACGGCGGTCGTCACGAGCGTCATCGTCGGCGCCGGGTTCGTGATCCCGGTCGCCGTGCTCGTCCTGCTGGCCGTGCTCGCCGGCCGGCTGGCAGCGCCGTGGGCGGGTCCCCTCTCCGCCCGCCGGCGACGAGCGGCCGGGGCTCCCTCCGAGGACGCGTAGGGAGCCCCGGCCGCAACCTCAAGGCGCGGGCCGCGGCCGCCGATAACCGCGCCATGCCCCGTCCCGCACTGGCGCGCGTTCCGGCGGCGCCGACCGCCGGCGCGACCCGCCTCGCAACCGCACCCCCGCCTCCCGCCGCCGCAGGCATCAGCGCCCGCGCGATCGCGGGCCGCGCGCTCGCGATCGGGATCGTGGCCTTCGGCGCCGTCGCAATCGCCTGGGGGCGGACGATGGGGCCCGACACGTACATCTCGCTCACGGCCGGGCGCCTGATCTTCGCCCACGGCCTGCCCTACACCGAGCACCTGACGGTCGGCGCGGCGGGACGGCCGTGGATCGACCAGCAGTGGCTCGCACACGTCATCTTCTATGCGCTCTGGAAGGTCGGCGGCAACCCGGCCGTGGCAGCGTCCTCGGCGCTTGCGATCGGCGCCGCAGTCGCGCTCCTCTACGCCCTGTGCATGCGCCGCGGGGCCGATCCGGTGGCCGCCTGGCTCGGATCGGGGGCTGCCCTCGTCATCTGCCTGATGTTCGCCGAGACGCGGGCTCAGAGCTTCGCCTATCCGCTCTTCGTCGGCCTGCTCTGGATCGTCCTGCGCGAGCTCGACCGCGGCCGTTTCTCGCCGCGCGCGCTCTGGATCGTCCCGATCATCGTGGTCTGGGCGAACATCCACGGCTCGGTGCTCGTGGGCGCGGCGATGGTCGCCGCCTGCTTCGGCGCCCGCGCACTCATGACCGCGGTTCGCCGCCACTGGCGCTCGGCCGCCGGCGACGCCGCCGTGGCGCTGCTCGCCGTCGCCTCGGTGCTCGTCACCCCCTATGGCAGCGCGATCGTCGCGTATTACCCGCGCGTCCTGGGCGACCCCGCGCTGGCCACCATCTCGGAGTGGCAGCCATCGTCCTTCAACGTCATCAACCTGCCGTTCGTCGCGCTGCTCATGGGCACGCTCGGCGCCGCGTGCTTCGCCCGCGGACGCGGCCTGCGCCTGCAGTGGTGGCCGATCGCGATCGCCGCGGTGCTCGCCGCGCTCGCCACCCATGCCCTGCGCTACCAGGTCTGGTTCGGCGTGAGTGCCGCCCCGGCGCTCGCCGCGATCGTCACGCAGCTGCGCGGCCGAAGCGCCGACACCGGCCCGATGCCGCGCAGGATCGCGATCCCCGCCATCGCCCTGATGGTCGCAGCGACGCTCGGGATCGTCGTTGCGCTCGTGACCACGCCCACCAGCCGCTATGAGGGCTTCGTCTCGCAGTCCACCGTCGCAACGGCGGCCAGGTACGCCGACGCCCACCCGGCCGTGCGCGTGCTCGGCGACGACAGCACCGGCTCCGCCCTGCTGTGGCAGCACCCCGAGCTCGCCGGCCGCGTCGGCTTCGACGCCCGCACCGAGATCTACCCGCCCAAGCGCTTCATCACCTTCGCGAGCTTCCTGGTCGTCGCCGGACGCAACTGGACGGCCGCCACGCACGGCTATCAGGAGCTCGCCATCACCTGCTGGCTGCACCCGGGCCTGTGCCCGGCCGTCGAGCATCTGAAGGCCTGGCGCGTGCTGAGCACTCGCGACGGCGGCCTCGTGGCCGTCAGGCGCAGCTCGACCGCGTAGCGGCGGCGCGAAACGTCCACAGCCGGTTGCCGGCGAAGCTCGCAGGCGTCGCCGCGGCGATCGCAACCGCGGCAGCCGCCATCTTCGGCACTCCGGCACCCTCGACGAGGGTCGTCAGCACGAGCAGGTCGGCTGCGAGCGCCACCAGGCTGACGGCGAGGAACCGCACGTACTGCGGCGACACCCGGCCGCCGCCGGCCCGGAACGTCCAGGCACGGTTGAGCGCGAAATTCGTGCTCGCCGCCGCCACGAATGCGAGAGCGAAGGCGACCGGATAGGGCGCAGCCCGGTCGAGGAGCCAGAAGAGCGCGCTGTTGATGACATACCCCGATGCGCCGACGGCGCAGTAGCGGGCGAACGCGGCGTGCCTTGACCACGATCGCCGCGTCGGGACGGACAGGCCCCGGGCGGGGAGGGCAAGCACGGTCACCCGTGCCCGCTCCGTGCGTCCCTCGATCACCGGCGCATCCGGATCAGAGCACCGACACCGTGATCGTCGTGCCCTGGCAGTTCGTCTTGGTCGCCGCGAGCGTGATGTTGCCCTTCTTCGTCGGCTTCACCTTGAACGTGACCTTGCCGGAGCTGCTGCTCGTGTGCGACACCGCCTTGATCCCGGCGCCTGTCGCCTTGACGGTCACGCCCGCCATGCCCTTGCCCGTCGCGCCGCTCGTGACGGTGACCGTGAAGCTCGTGGTCTGCTTGGGGAAGATCCCACCCGCCGTCGTCGACATGCTGAGCTTGACGGGCAGGCTCACTGTCTGGACGGGCGAGAACGCTCCGAGCTGCCCATCGGCGTCGTAGGCGGCGACGTGCCAGTAGAACGTGCCGCCGTTCGACCAGTTGCCCTGCATCATGTCCGGATCGACCGTGGTCGCATCGGTGGGCGAGATGTTCTCGACCGTCGAGACGAACGACCCGTTCGCCGAGAGCGCCTGCGAGTTCGAGACCTCGAAGTCATAGGTCTTCGCGCCCGGCTTCGGGCTCCAGCTCATGGACAGATCGTGCAGGCCGACGTCAACCGAGGTGAGCCCGGTGGGCGCCGCGATCGTGTGCTGGTAGGGCACCTGCGCCGTCCACGGGCCCGCGACGGTGCCGGACGGGCTCCCGCTCTGGACGGTCGGAAACTCGGCCCGCACCTGCCAGTACAGCTGCTTCGTGGTGGGCAGATGGGCGAGGGCGAGCGCCGTCGTGTCGAGGCCGTTCTGGTCGTTGCACCCGAACACGCCGCTCGCGCAGTTCAGCTGCACGTCGTACGAGACGGCGCCGGCGACGGGATTCCACTGCCAGGTCGGCAGCGCATCGCTCGTTGCGACGTTCGTGAAGAGGGTCGGCGTGGTGAAGCTCGGCACGGGCAGCGTCTTCGTGAAATGCCCGACGGCCGACCACGCCAAACCGACCGGCTGCGACGGCCCCTTGGCCTCGGCCTGCACGCGCCAGTAGAGCCTCTGCCCCGCCGGATATGTGGACGCTGCGGTGTAGGACGTCTCGTCCACCGTCGTGTCGTCGACGACGTTCGAGAAGTTCGCGTCGGTCGCCACCTGGATGTGGTAGAAGAACGCGCCGTCGACGGGCGTCCACTGGAACACCGGCCACGTCGAGATCGACGCGTTGTCGGCGGGCGCGGTCAGGGTCGGCGCCGCCGACTGCTTCTGGAACGTCTCGGCGGGGGCGAAGTCGGGCCGCGCCACCACGCCGGTGCCGTCTGCGCCGGTCGCCGGCAGCACCGCCCAGTAGTACGTGCCGTCGGGATAGTCGGTCACGCCCGAGCCCGTCCGCGGCGCGTACGCGGGCGTCTGCGTGAAGGCGTAGTCGATCACGTTCTGGAACGAGGCGTCGGTCGCGATCACCACGTAGTAGCTCTGGTCGCCGGCGATCGGCTCCCAGGTGAAGAGCGGCATGCCGCTCGAGACCTGACCCGTCTCCGGGAGCTCGTAGTCGGCGGCGCCGAGGTATCCGGTCGTGCAGGACGAGCAGCTGCCGCCCGTCGGGTAGCCGGTGAAGTTGAACGACGGATGCGTGTCGTCACCGACATCGATCGGTGTGCCCGAGACGACGTGGTTCGCCGTGTCCGTGTTGCGCTGCGCGCGGACGCGAACGCAGTAGGAGGCGCCGGGGGTGAGCGGGCTGCTGTCGGTCGAAACCGACTGCGGGTTCGGCCAGGGGTTCGCGGAGCCGTGGTTGGCGCCGAGCGGCGTCCAGCTGGTGGACACCGTCGTCACGTCCCACACCTTCGAGCTCCAGTCGCATGCCGACCCGCTGAACCCTGCCACCTCGACCTCATACGAGGCCGCGCCGGGGACGGGATCCCATGACACGATCGGGTCGTCAGTGTCGACGCCGCTCGGTGTCCAGGTGATCGGGTTGTCCTGGTCGTCGCGCATGCTCAGGTTGGTGACCGCGCTGAGGCCCGCGTCGTAGGTCGTCGTGAACGTCTTGGGGCTGCCGCCGTTGTCCTCGTAGACCGTCGGCTCACCCGCCTTGAGCGAGGAGTCGTACGGAGTCACACGCCAGTAGTAGTTCTGGGCGGCAGGCAGGAGCGTCGTCGGCGCCAGCGAGGTCGCCACGGTGTAGCCCGCGCAGCACACGTTCGAGCCGCTGGGGAAGTTGGGATCGGTGCTCACCTCGACCTTGTAGTAGGCCGCGCCGGCGATCGGCGTCCACGAGAACTGCGGGTCGAACACCTGCGAGCTCGGATCGAGGTCGTTCAGGGTGAGCGTCGTTGTGTTCGGCCACGACCAGGTGAACGAGAACCAGGCCGACGGCGTGCCGGTATCGCCCTCGGCGTCGATCGGGGTCACCTGCCACCAGTACTCGCCGTCGGGGAGCCGTGTGGGGATCGAGTAGGCGCTCGCTGCCGTCGTGATCGGGTAGCCCGTGAGGATGTTGGTCGCGTTCTGGCCCGGATCGCCGTTGGACACCGAGAGCTGGTACTCCTGCGCTCCGGTGACCGGCGTCCAATCGAGCAGCAGCGGCTGCGGGTACGTGAGCGTCGTGCCGTCGGCGGGCGACTGGGGGTTCGCAGTGTCCGTCCAGTTCTCGGTGAAGGTGCGCGTCGCCGACCACGCCCCCTGGATGCCGGCCGCGGTCACCGCGGCCACGCGCCACGTGTAGGTGCCGTTCACGATCCGCGTGGGCAGCGCCAGACGGGTGTTCCGCGTGCTCGTCGAGTACTGCGACGGGTTGAAGCCGGTCGAGCCGCCGAGCTGGAAGGCGTAGTGGTCCGCGCCAGACACCGCCGACCACGTGAACTCGGGCAGGCCGTTCGCCGTAGCGTTCTGTGCAGGGCCGGTCAGAGCCGGAGCGGCGAGCGCCGCGTAGGTCGGCGCGACGAAGACGAGCAGTGCCAGGACGGCGGAGACGATGACGACGGGACGCGGGATTCGGCGAAACGGAACGATCGTGATGCTCCTTGCAGTACGGGACGAGTATGTGCGCACAGCGGCGTACTACTCACGATCATCCGGAACGGTCCACAAAGATGTCACCCAAACAGGGGGCTTGACCGCGAGCGCGGCTCGCCGTACCCGAGCGGGGCGCGGTGAGCCGAAGCGGCCTACCCGCCCTGGTTCTGGCAGCTCAGCTTGGTGGCGGGGGTGCCCGCCACGGTGACGCTGTTGCCGGCCACATCGGTGACCGTGACGCTCATCGAGATCGGCCCGTCCGCCAGCGAGCTGGCGTCCATACACGGCACCGTCACCTGACCGTTGCCGGCCTGGGCGGATCCCTGGACGCTCGTCGTGCCGTCCGAGAGCGTGACCGTGACCGTGTCGGACGGGTCGGGAGCCTGGTTGAACTCGACCCCGACGTTCACGCACGAGACGTTGCTGTTGTCGATCGTGTCGGGCGGCGTGCTGATCACGTTGGCAGCGGCCGGCGCCGGCGGCGCCTGCGTGTCCTTGATCAGCGTGCCGGTGAAGGTGGTGGAGACGCCGTTCGGGTCGGTGAGCGTGCCCAGGATCTGCAGCGTGCCGTCGGGGAGGCTCGAGAGGTCGGCCGTCCAGCTGTTCTGGTCGCTTCCGCCCGACTCGGTGGCGAGCGTGAGGCCGTCGACCGAGAGCGCGATCGTGTCGGCCGGGTCGGTCGGGCCCGCGAAGCTCGCCACGATGGTCGCGGCGGTCTGCGTCGCCGCGTTCACGTAGCCGGCGGGGTTGTTCGGGCCTGCCGGGACGCCGACGCTGGTTGGCCCGGTGGCGCCGGTGTCGACGGTGAACTGTGTCTGGAACCACGTCTTGTTGCCAAGACCGTCGATCTGCATCATCCCGAGCTTGTGCTGACCGGGACCGACATCCGAGAAGTCGAAGGGGCCGAACGTGAAGTCTGTCGTTTGGCCGTCTCCGGGCTGGTCGACGAGCGTGTGCTGATTCGCGAACACCTTGATCTCGTCGTCAGCCGTCGGCGCCTGGGCGAACGTCGCGGTGATGTAGACGCTGTGCGCAGACTGCGGCGTGACGACGCCCGCGGGATTGCTCGGGCCGGGCGCGACTTCGAACTCGGTCGGTGCGGGCGAACCGGTATCTTTGGCGACGGTCGTGGGCAGAGTGATTGTCGACTTGTTGCCCACCTGGTCGGTGATCCACGCCGTCACCTGCACATTCCCGTCCGGGAGCCCGGAGAGGTCAATCGGCACGGGACCGTCGCCCACAGAGCCGAACTGCTGGACTGGCTGGCCGATCGGCTGGCCGTCCGCGTCCACCGCCTGCGCCGACACATGGATCGTGTCGTAGGTCGGGTCGCTGGGCGCCGAAGGCTCGAAGGCCACTGGGTACGCCCTGTCGTTCTGCTGCGTGATTTCCGGCAGGGAGAGCAACGACGGCGCGCCCGGGGCAATCGTGTCCTTGACCACCGGCGCGCCCGACACCGGCTTGCTGACGTTCCCGAGGCTGTCCGTGGCGGTCGCCGAGACGGCGATCGTCGGGATCTGATCGTCCGCGCTCTCGGAGAGGGCGGACGCATTTTGCACCGGCACGACCACTGTGGGCGAGCCGCCGGGCGCCGTCCCGGTCGCCGTGCGTCCGCTCGGTCCGGTCAGGGTGACCGTGATCGTGTCAGAGGGTGAGGTGGTCGGATCCAGCGCAACGGTGACCGACAGGTTGGCCACGTTCTTCGCAGTGATCGCCGGGGCTGTCACCATGGACGGCGGATCGGGCGCGGTGGCGTCGGACGTCGCCGTGGCCGTCGGGCCGGGAGCGCTCACGAGCCCGGGCGAGCCGACGGCAACCGTCTTGACCTCGTAGGTGTACGTGTTGTCGCTCGGCGTCTGGTCGACCAAGGTGGTTCCCGTAGTGAGGTCGCCCACCTGCGACCACGTCGTCCCGTCGGTGCTGCGCTCGACGATGTACCCGAGCACGCCCGAGGTCGACGTCGACGGGGCCCAGGACAGATCGACCGCCCCTCCGGCGACCGGAGTGGCGGTGACGGCGCCCGGAGGCATCGGCGCTTGCGCCCCGATGATCGGAACACTGAAGGACGTGAGGCCCGATGCGGTGAACGTCAGCTGGCCCGTGATCGGGCCGGCAGCGAGCGGATTGTTGTTCGACACGGTCACCATGGCGGGCTGATGCGCGCCGAGTGTCGCTTTGGAAAGGCCGTTGCTGAAGCGCGCCGTCAGATTCTGGTTGTCCGGAACCGAGACGACGAGCGTGAGCGGCGTCGACGAGCTGTTCGTGATCGTCACGCTCACCGGAGCGCCATGGGTCTTGGTGAAGTCGACAAACTGGCCGCCGGCGACCGGGAGCGTCGACAGGCCGGTGGTCGGGTCCTTCACCTTGATCACCTTGGCGAGATCCGGCTTGCTCCAGCCGATGCCCGAGACGATCTGCGAGACGCCGGGGAGGCGCACGAAGGGGCCGAGAGGCGTGACGGCGGACACGGACAGCATGGCGAGACCGGCGTATGCCGCCAGTACCGCGACGACGAGCGAACTCGCCGCAATCATGCCCCGACTCCGCGTCAACGGGGGCGCCTTTTTAGGTTCTCCCCACCGCATGTACTGCTGACCCCCTCCTCATAGCTGCAGCACTGTATCGGCATTCGTGCCGATAACGCATCCCCCTTTTTGGGGAGCGTCCCACCTGCTGCACTAAGGTGCCCCGAGCGTGTGCGACATACTGCAAAATGGCCGCACCTGAACAAGAAACGGTCAGCCTGGCGGGGCCGTTTCCGGCCCTTCGGGGAGCGTCCCGGGCACGAGCGGCACGCCGGGGCGGGGGTGGCCGGCGGCCGGCCCGCGCACGTACTGGCGCGAGGCGTCGAACCGCGGCTCGTGATCCCACGGCGTGTGCGCGCCGGTCGCAAGCGCGGCGCTCACGAGCCGCCGCGCCGCCTGGCTGCTGCAGGACGCGCTCGCGCAGGCCGTCGAGGTCCCAGCGCGCGTCGGTCTCGGCACGAAGCTCCGCGCAGGCAGCGGCATGGGCCGGATCGGCCGCCAGATTGCGCAATCTCCTGCGGATCGGCCGCCAGATCGAACAGCTGATCGGGGTCGCCGGGGCAGCGAATGTACTTGTGCGCGCCGCGCCGGAGCATCACGGCCGGGGCGGTGACGCCCTCGGCCAGATACTCCGAGATCACCGTCGCGGGCGCGATCGCCCCGGTGCGCAGCGCAGCGGTGAGGCTTCGGCCCTCGAATTCGGCATCCACGGCGCCCGCGCCCGCGATCTCGGCCAGCGTCGGGGCGAGGTCGAGGTGCGAGACGGGCTCGGAGACCCGCCCCGCCGCGACGCCGGGGCCGGCGACGATCAGCGGCACCCGCGCCGAGCCCTCGAAGAACGACATCTTGAACCAGAGGCCGCGCTCACCGCCCATCTCGCCGTGATCCGCCGTGAACGCGACCACCGTGTCGTCGCGCAGGCCGGTGCGCGAGAGCGCGTCGAGCACCTCGCCGACGCGCTCGTCCATGTAGCTGATCGCCGCGTAGTAGCCGTGCCGGCCGCGCAGGATCTCGGCCTGCGAGAGCGGCCGCGTCGTCCAGGCCGCACATGTCGCGCAGGCGCAGGCTGTGCGGATCGGCCTGCGCCGCGGGGGATCGCGGGCACGACCGGCGGATCGATGGCGCCGTCGGCGTACATGTCCCAGTGCCGGGCGCGCACCTCCCACGGGTCGTGCGGGGTTCGTGAACGAGACGACGAGGAAGAACGGCTGCCGATCGGTCCGCCGCGCGCAGCTCGCCGATGCGCTGGACGGCGCGGAAGCAGACCTCGTCGTCGTAGTCGGTCTGGTTGGCCGCCTCGTGCACGCCGGCGTCGAGGATGCCGGACAGGTTGTGGTACCACGGGAGCCGCTCGCCGGCGGTCAGGCGCCAATCCGGCGTCCAGTCGAATCCGGCCGGGTAGACGTCGGTGGTCAGACGCTCCTCGAACCCGTGCAGCTGATCGGGCCCGACGAAGTGCATCTTGCCCGCGAGGACGGTGTGGTAGCCGCTCGCACGCAGCAGATGGGCGATCGTCGGCGTCTCGGCGGGCAGCTCGGCGGCGTTGTCGAAGACGCCGATCGCCGACGCCCGCCGCCCCGCCAGCATCGCCGAGCGCGAGGGCGCGCACAGCGGCGAGGCGCAGTAGGCGCTCTCGAACGCCATGCCCGCGCGCGCGAGCGCCGTCAGGTGCGGCGCCTGCACCACCGGATGGCCGTGGCCGGGCAGGAACGAGGCCGCGAGCTGGTCGGCCATCAGCAGCACGATGTTCGGCCTGCGCGCGCTCATGCGCCCGTCACCGCCGTCGTGAAGCGCCGCGAGCACGTCGGCGGCGCGGCTGTCGGCGTCCTGAGACCGCAGATCGGCCGTGAGGAACGAGAATCCGGTGCGAAGCGAGGGCCACGCGCCGTGCGATCCGCCGCCCGCGCCCGTGTGGCCGAAGGCGTCGGCGGCCGGCCCGAGCGCGCTCGGCGTTCCGAAGAGCTCGTAGCCCGTCGGCCCGTAACGCAGGGCCCGCCCGGTGAGCGGATCGGCGCCTTCGCGCGCCGGCTGCGCAGCCGCGGCGGACCGTCGCGGGCGCGAGCAGGCCGCCGGCGAGCGCGGCCGTAGAGCGTCGCCATGGCCCGCGCCGTCGCAATGCCGTTCACGGCCGGCGCCTCGATGGCACGCAGATCGGGATCGGCCCAGTCCTCGACCGCGAAGCGCCGGGTTGCCGTAGACGAGCGTCAGCCGCGGATCCGGCTCCGCCGCCATGAACGCCGTCAGCCGGTAGCCGGGGCGGCGCGCGGCCGTACCAGGCGCCGCCGCCAGCGGATCGCCGGGCGCAAGCCCGATCCGCAGGTCGATGCCGCAGCGGCCCGGCCAGGTGCTCGCGCACGTACGCGCCCGCCGTGAGGCCGCTCGCCCGCAGCACCAGCTCGCCCGCGAGCCAGCCCCAGGTGACCGCGTGGTAGGTCGGCGCGCCCGGCGGCACCAGCGGCGCCTGAGCGGCCAGCTCGGCGGCCAGGAAGCGCGGGCGGCCGAGATCGGCGCGCTCGAGCGGCCGCTCGACCGCCGGCAGCCCCGCGCCGTGCGCCAGCAGGTCGGTGACGGTGACCGCGCCCTTGCCCCGGGCCGCGAACTCGGGCCAGAGGCTGCTCACCGGGGCATCGAGGTCGAGCTCGCCGCGCTCCACCAGCAGGAGCAGCGCCGTTGCGACCACGCCTTTGGTGCCGGAGTAGAGCACCGTCGCCGAATCTCCGCCGAATCCGTCTCCGGCCCACAGATCGCAGACACGCTCGCCGTCGACCTCGGCCGCAAAGGCGCTCGCACCGCCGCCGGCCGCCCGCGCAAACGCGTCGCGCACCCGCCCGTACCCGGGCGCGACGCTGCCGCCGGGGCCGGGCACCGCGAGGGTCACGCCGGCGTGGACTCGAGCGACGGCGTGTCGGCCAGGAGCCGGCGGGTGTACTCGTCGGTCGGGGACTTCAGGACGTGGTCGACGACGCCCAGCTCGACGATGCTCCCGTGGCTCATCACCGCCACCCGCTGGGCGATCGAGCGCACCAGCGGCAGGTTGTGGGTGACGAACAGCATCGCCAGGCCCAGATCGCGCTGCAGCTGGCCGAGCAGGTCGACGATGGCGGCCTGCACGCTGACGTCCAGGGCGGAGGTGACCTCGTCGCAGATCAGCACGTCCGGGTCGCAGACCAGCGCTCGGGCGATTGCGACCCGCTGGCGCTCGCCGCCGGAGAGCTGATCCGGGTACTGACGGGCGTAGCCGGCGTTGAGCGACACGCGCTCGAGCATCTCGCTCACCCGGCGATCGACGTCGCGGCCGTCGCCGACGCCGAAGAGCTCGAGCGGCTGGCGCACGATCTGGCCGATCGTACGGCGCGGGTTGAGCGATCCGTACGGGTTCTGGAACACGTACTGGATCGACCGGCGCACGTCGCGCGGGCGCCCGCGCGCGGCCTCTGCGAGCGCCGTCCCGTCGCAGCAGGATCTCGCCGGTGCGCTCACGGTGCAGGCCGACGATCGACCGTGCGAGCGTCGTCTTGCCCGATCCCGACTCGCCGACGAGCGCGAGGCACTCGTGCGGGGCGAGCTTGAGGTTGATGTCGTGCACGACGGTCACGCCGAGGTAGCCGGCGTTCACGCCCACGAGCTCGAGCACCGCGTCGGCCGGGCCGGGCTCGGCCATCTCGCCCACCGAGCCGCTGATGATCTCGGCCTGCGCACGCACCTCTTCGGCACGCACGCAGCGGGCGCTGTGGGCGGCGGCGATCGAGCGGAGCTCCGGCATCGCAACGGTGCAGCGCTCCTCGACCATCGTGCAGCGCAGCGCAAACGCGCAGCCGGCGGGACGCTGGCCGGGCGACGGCGCACGTCCAGGGATGCCGACGAGCTCACGGCGGCCCTTCAGGTGCGGCATCGCGGCCACCAGCCGGCGCGTGTACGGATGCGCGGCCGTCCGGAACAGCTCCTCGGCGGGCGCGAGCTCGACCACGCGCCCGGCGTACATGACGGCGACGCGCGCCGCGAGCGAGCCGACGACCGCCAGGTCGTGGCTGACGTAGAGCGCAGCGACGCTGTGGGCCGCCGCCAGGTCGCGGACGGTGCCGAGGACGTGGGCCTGCGTCGTCACGTCGAGGCCGGTGGTCGGCTCGTCGAGCACGATCACCCGCGGCCGGCAGGCGAAGGCCATGGCGAGGCCGACGCGCTGCTGCTGGCCGCCGGAGAGCTCGTGCGGATAGCGGCGCAGATAGTGGGCGTCGTCGGGCAGTGCGACCTCGCGCATCATCTCGGCGACGCGTGCCCGCCGCTCCTCGCCGCCGGAGCCGACGCCGTGCACCTCGAGCGCCTCCATCAGCTGGGTGCCGATGCGCAGGGCGGGGTTGAGCGCGGCGGCCGGATCCTGCGGGACGTAGGAGATCACGCGCCCGCGCAGCCGCCGCCTGCGCCGCCCGGTCGAGCTTGAGGACGTCGGAGTCGCCGATCCGCACCTCGCCGCCGGCGATCTCGGCGCCGCGGCGGGTGTGGCCGAGCAGGGCGAGCGCCGACGGTGGTCTTGCCCGAGCCGGACTCGCCGACGAGCCCGAGCACCTCGCCCGGCGCGATCGTGAACGAGACGTCGTCGACGATGTCGTTGCCCGTCCCCGACACCTCGACGCGCAGCCGCTCGACGACGAGCGTGGGCGCGGGGATGGAAGTGGGGGTCGGCGTGGGGGCGGCGCTCATTCGGCGCTCCGAGAGCGGTCGATGCCCGCCGCCGCGCGGGCGAAGCCGTCGCCGACCAGGCCCGTGCCGATCGTGAGCAGCGCGATCGCGATGATCGGCAGCACGACGCCCCACGGCTGGTTGGTGCCGAGCGCGAGCTGGTTCTCCTGGATCATCAGTGCCCCAGTCGGCGCCGTTGGGGCTCGGCGTGAAGCCGAGGAAGGCGAGCGCCGCGATCAGCCCGATGGCGTAGGTGAGCCGTAGGCTGGCCTCGACCATCAGCGGCGCGAGGATGTTCGGCAGCACCTCGCGCAGGAGGATGCGGGCGCGCGGCAGCCCGAGCGCCTCGGCCGCCGAGCACGAAGTCGCGCTCGACGATCGGCTGCGCGGCGCCGCGGGTCACCCGGGCGACGCGCGGCATCGTCGTCAGGCCCGACGGCGACCACGATCAGCCAGGGCTTCGGCCCGACGGTCGCGATTGCGACGAGCGCGAGCATGATCGGGGGGAAGGCCAGGATCACGTCCATCGCCCGCATCAGCACGTCGTCGAGGACGTTTCGCGACGTAGGCGGCCGTCAGGCCGACGGCGCCGCCCAGGACGAGGCCGACGATGGTCGCGAGCGCCGCCATGACAAGGATCTCGCGGCCGCCCCAGAGGAACCGGCTCCAGCACGTCCTGGCCGAGGTGGTCGGTGCCGAAGAGCGCCTTGCCGCCGGGAGGCGAGTTCGGAGGCAGCCCGACGAACGCCGTCGGGCTGAAACGGGCGAAGAACGGGCCGAACCGCTGCGATGAGCACGAGCACGACGACGAGCGCGAGGCCGATCCGCGTGCGCCACAGGCGGATCGCGCACACGGAACAGCGCGCCCGCGGGCGCGCGCACCGAGACGGAGGCGGGCTCGGGCGTGACCCTGCGACCTCGGCGACGCTCACAGCCGCGTCCGCAGCCGCGGGGTGACGAGGATGGTGGCGATGTCGGCGATCAGGTTCAGCACGACGTAGACGGCCGCGATCAGCATCGCGAGCGCCTGGACCACGGGCAGGTCGCGGTTCGATGACGGCGTTCTGGAGCGCGCCGCCGATGCCGGCGTAGTTGAAGACGTACTCGACCACGATCACGCCGCCGGCCAGGTAGGCGAGATTGATCGCGATCACCTGGAACGTCGGCCCGAGCGCGTTCGGCAGCGCGTGGCGCATGATCACGATCCGCTCGGGGAGGCCCTTGAGCCGCGCCATCTCGACGTACTCGGACTCGAGCACCTCGATCATCGACGCGCGCATGATGCGGGCCACGTACGGCGTCACCGCGATCACGAGCGTCAGCGATCGGCAGCACCATCTCCTTCAGGTGGTTCCACGGCCGCGCGCCCGGCGCCAGGTAGGAGACCGCCGGGAAGACGTGGGGGAACACGGTCGTCGCGAACAGGACGACCAGCGTGACGCCCGACGACGAACTCGGGCAGCGCGGCCAGGAGCAGCGTCCCGATCGAGGAGGTGACGTCGAAGATGCCGTCCCGCTTCAGCGCGGCGTAGGCGCCGATCGCGATCGAGAGCGGGATCGAGATGATGCCCGCGACGATGACCAGGAACGCCGAGTTGATCAGACGGTCGTGCAGGTAGGTCGACACGGGCTCGCGCGCCGCGAGCGAGGTGCCCAGGTCGCCGTGCAGGAGCCCCGTCACCCAGCTCGTGTACTGCGTGAGCACGGGGCGGTTCAGGTGCAGCTGGTCGCGCAGCGCCTTCAGGCTCGCCGGCGTGGCGGTGCGGCCGAGGATCGCCCGGGCCGGGTCGCCCGGCAGCGCCTGGGTGGCCGCGAAGACGACCACCGAGACGAGCGCGAGCACCAGCAGCCCAAGGAGCAGGCGGCGGACGATGAAGCTCGCCGAGGCCGCCCAGCTCCTTGCGCTTGCCGCTAGGTGAACCAGATTGTGCGGTAGCCATGGCCGAACGAGTTGAGGTTCAGTGTTGACCTGCTGTGCTCGGAATCCACCCGGCCACCTTGCTGCTGTAGGCGTCGACCAGGTTGTTGAAGAACGGGATGATGTAGCCGCCGTAGTTGTACTCCACGCATCTGCATCTCGTGGATGAGATCGCAGCGCTTGGACGGTCGACCTCGGCACGGGCCTGCTGGTAGAGGCTGATGTAGTTCGAGCCGGTGCCGGACTTCGGCGGCCAGTGCGTCTCGTTGTACGGCGCCTTGTACGGGGCCGCCGCCGGCAGCATGCTGTTGGACACCTGCGGCAGGTAGTTGCGCGTGCCCCAGAAGTCGACCGAGAAGGCCAGCTTCAGGTACTGGTTGCCGTAGTAGTTGGGATCGTTGTGGACGTTGATCGTGACGCCCGGCCGCCTTGGCCTGCGAGGCGAAGATGTTGGCCGAGTCGACCATGCCGGCGGCGCCGTTGGTCGTGTGCAGATCGATCGTGACGCCGTCCATGCCCGCCGCCTTGAGCAGCGACTTGGCCTTGTCGATGTCCTGCTCGCGCTGCGGCAGCGACGTGTCGTAGCAGGCGTCGAACGGCGAGTACAGGTCGTTGGCGACCCGCCCGTAGCCCGACAGCACCTGCTCGAGCATGGCCGGGCGGTCGACGATCAGGCGCATCGCCTGGCGGACGCGGTTGTCGGTGAAGGGCGGCATGTCGATGGCCATGCACAGCGGCAGCCAGCCGCCGCCGTTTGTGACCAGGACCGCCAGGCCGCCGTTCTGCTTGGCCACGTCGATCTGCGCGAACGGGATGTCCGTGATCGCGTCGACCTGGCCCGATAGGAGCGCGTTGACCTGCGCGGTCTGGTCGGAGAAGTCGATGACCGTGACCTGGTCGAAGTACGGCTCGCCGGTGCGCCAGTAGTTCGGCGTTGCGGGTGTGCGACGCTCTGCTGGCCGGGCGTGAAGCTCTTGGTGATGTACGGGCCGGTGCCGACCCACTTGAGCGGGCCGGTGCGGTTGTAGCCGACCGGGACGATGCCGTTGTAGTACTGGCCGAGCTGCTCGCCGATCGTCGAGTCGCCCGCGGTCAGGTGCAGGCGCACCGTCTGCGGATCCATGATCTGGATGTTGTTCGCGTCGATCGAGGCCAGGCCGGCGGCCGCCGAACAGGCCCTCCTTGGCATCGAGGATGCGCTGCAGCGAGTACTTGACGTCGGCGGACGTGAGCGTCTTGCCGTTGTTGAACTCGATCCCCTTGCGCAGCACGATCGTCCACTGTGTCGGGGTTGTCCTGGGTCAGCTCCTGCGCCAGACCGCCGTTCGCCCCACCGACCGTCAGCTTGTACTGGTCGTCGTAGTTGACGAGCGTCTCCCAGCTCGCCGCGAGCCGGGCCTGGTCGGGCTTGGTGATGATCGTCTGGCCGTCGATGATGTCGCTCGCGCCGCCGCCGGTTACGCCGAGGCGGAAGTTCCCGCCGCGCTTGGGCGTGCCCGCCGACGTCGTTCCACCCGCCGCGGATGACGAGCCTCCACCGCTGCCGCCGCATGCTGCAAGGCCGCCGGCGAGCAGGACGGTGCCCGCACCTACGAGGAGATCGCGCCGGGAAAGGCCCCCGTCGCGTCCTTCGGGACGGTCGCTGGACTGATCCACCATCGTCGTCTCCTTTTTTGGGACAGTCGCGGAGCGTCGGGCCGACGACGCGGCCACGATGATCCATCGTCACCCGCGGAGTGTCAAACCGCGCGGCGGCGAGCTCAACACCGTTCACAATGCGAACCATCGTCCGCATGATGCAACGGCGCGGCGATACTAGAACGTGGCGAAACCTCGTGTCAAGGGCTCCGGCGGCGGGCTCGACAGGACAATCGGCATCGATATAGTTGAGGGCAGCGGCCGACCGACCAGGGGTGTACGAGTTCACGATGCGAGCAGTCGATTCAGACCGTGCAGCCGCGCCGGGAGCGGGACGGGAGGCCTACCGCGTGCAGTCCGTCGACCGTGCGGTGATGCTCCTGCGCGCCATCTCGGCGAGCGAGCGGCCGCTCACCGCCTGGGAGCTCGCCCGCGCCTGCGGGGTCAACCGCTCGACCGCCTGGCGGCTCCTGCAGACGCTCGAGCATCACGCGCTCGTCGAGCGTGACGAGGCCACCCAGCGCTACTCGATCGGCTACACCGCGCTCGAGGTGGCCGCATCGGCGGGCTATGACGGGCTCGCCCGCAGAGCGCGGCCGATCCTGCAGCGGCTCGCGCTCGAGGCCGGCGAGAGCGTCATGCTGGCCGCCGCGCGGACGTTCACGCTCGTGTACGTCGACCAGGTCGATCCGCCGACGATCCCGACAGCGAACTGGCTCGGCCGCCAGCTGCCCCTGCACGCGACCTCGGCCGGAAAGGTCTTCCTGGCCTGGCTGCCCTCCGAGGAGCGTGATGCGGTGCTCCCCTCGGTGCTCGAGCGCTACACCGAGAACACGGTGACCGACCGCGCCCGTCTGTTCGCGACGCTTCCGGACGTGCGCCGCGACGGCTACGGCGTCTGCCTCGGCGAGTTCGAGGAGTTCTCAAACGGCGTCTCGGCCGCCGTCCTCGATCATCGCGCCCGGCCGGCGGTGATCCTGAACGTGTGGGGGCCGAGCCAGCGGCTCACCGAGCGGCGGCTGGGGACGCTCGGCCGCATGGCGCTGCGCGCCGCGCACGAGATCTCACTCGCGCTCGAGTGACCCCTCGAGCTCGCGCCTGATCACGGCTTCGTCCACGCTCGGGATGAGCTCGTCGGCGGCGGCGAGCCGCTCCGGAGCGAGCGTGCGCGACACGGCGATGCACCGCAGGCCCGCCGCCTTGGCCGAGAGGACGCCCGCCTCGGTGTCCTCGAACGCGGTCACCTCGGCCGGCAGCAGCCCCGGCGCCCGCTCGGCCAGCAGACCCAGCGCGCGCAGATAGCCCTCCGGGTGGGGCTTCCCCTGCGTGACGTCGTCGGCCGTCACGACCGCCGTGAAGAGCTGGGTGAGGCCCGCCGCCGCAACGACCGGCGCGATCTCGGCCGCCGCCGCGCCCGAGACGATGGCGACCGGCACACGCGCTGCGGCATAGGCGACCGCGCGGCGCACCGGCGGATGCACCGTCGAACCGTCGGCCACCGCCTCGCGGTAGCGGCGTACGCGCTGGTGCACGACGCCCTCGGCGTCGTCGCGGACGCCGAGCCAGCGGTGCACGATCTCGGGGTCGGACAGGCCTGCCAGCTGGTCGTAGTACTCGGCCTCGGCCAGCGGCCGGCCGTGCTCGGCGAAGAGCCGGGCGTAGATCGAGTACAGGATGGGCTCGTCGTCCGACAGCGTGCCGTTGAAGTCGAAGATGACGGCACGGCAGGGCACGGCGGGCAGCCTAGCGATGCCGCCGCGTGGAGCGCGATGGGGACTGTCCCCGTGGGGACAGTCCCCGCTTCCTCGCCGATCCTCTGGTCGGGCGTCGCCTACTCGGCGTGGCCGAAGGCGGCGATCTCGGCGCGCTCCTGCTCGGAGAGCTCGCGCGGCTCGTCGCCACGGGCCATCTTCTCGCTCTGCACCTTCTGGCGGATCGCCTCGACGATCTCGGGGTTGGCGAGCGTCGTCACGTCGCCGACGTCGGCGAAGTTGGAGATGCTCGCGATCACCCGGCGCATGATCTTGCCGGACCGGGTCTTGGGCATGTCCGCGACGATCCAGACGTTCTTCGGACGGGCGATCTTGCCGATGTCGCGCTCGATCATCAGCGACACCTTCCGGTCGACGCCGGTGCTGTCGAAGCCGGGCTTCAGCGAGACGTACATCTCGACCGCCCGGCCGCGGACGTCGTCGATCACCGGGACCGCCGCCGCCTCGGCCACCTCCTCGACCTGGATCGCGGCCGATTCGAGCTCCTTCGTGCCCAGCCGGTGGCCGGCGACGTTGATCACGTCGTCGATCCGGCCGAGGATCCGGTAGTAGCCGTCCTCGGCCTGAACGGCGCCGTCGCCGCACAGGAACGGCCAGTCGTGCCAGTCGGTGCTCTCGCGGTCGCGGCAGTACTTCGCGTAGTAGGTGTCGACGAACCGCTCGTCCTGTCCCCAGATGGTCAGCATCCGGCCCGGCCACGGGTTTCGCATGCAGATGTTGCCCGCCTTGCCGGAGCCCTTCGGGACCTCCTCGCCGTTCTCGTCGTAGATCACGCCGAAGAGGCCGAGCACGGTCGGGCCGCAGCTCCCCGGTTTCATCTGCTCGAGCCCGGGCAGCGTGGAGCCGAGGAAGCCGCCGGTCTCGGTCAGCCACCACGTGTCGGTGATCGCCGCCTCGCCCTTGCCGACCGTGTTGTAGTACCAGCGCCAGACATCGGGCTCGATCGGCTCGCCGACCGTCGTCATGGTCTTGAAGTGGTAGTCGTACTTCGCCGGTTCGCCCGGGCCCAGCTTGCGCAGCATCCGCACCGTCGTCGGCGCGGTGTGGAAGATGTTCACGCCGAGCTTCTCGGCGATCCGCCACGGCCGGCCCGCGTCCGGGTACGTGGGGACGCCCTCGTACATCACGCTGGTCGTGCCGAGCGCCAGCGGCCCGTAGACGATGTAGGAGTGGCCGGTGATCCAGCCGATGTCGGCGAAGCACCAGTACGTGTCGTCGGGATGGATGTCCTGGTAGTACTTCGCGGTGCCGGCGACGTAGGCGAGGTATCCGCCCGTCGAATGCTGTGCGCCCTTCGGGCGGCCGGTCGTCCCGCTCGTGTACATGAGGAACAGCGTGTCCTCGGCCCGCATCGAGACGGGCTCGACCTCATGCCCCCGATAGTCCTCGAGCAGCTCGTCGACGAAGAAGTCGCGGCCCTCGACCATGGGGCTCGCGGAGTGGTACTCGCCCGGAATGCGCCGCCAGACCAGCACCTTCTCGACCTCGATGCCGTCCTTGCGGGCCGCCTCGATCGCCGCGTCGGCCTTCACCTTGTGGTCGATCAGCTCGCCATTTCGGTAGTAGGCGTCCATGGTGACGAGGATCGTGCTGCGCGCGTCGGCCATCCGCTGGCCGCAGGCGGTGCCGCTGAACCCGCCGAACACCTCCGAGTGGATCACGCCGAGGCGAGCACACGCGAGCATCGACACCGGCAGGTCGGGCAGCATGGGCAGGTGGAAGGTGATCCGGTCGCCCGCCTTCACGCCGCAGAAGTCCTGCAGGAGCGCGGCGAACTCGTTCACGCGCCGGTGCAGCTCCTGGTAGGTGACGCCGACGACTTCGTCCTCCTCCGGCTCGGGCACCCAGATCAGCGCGTTCTGCGTTCCCCTTGCCTCGAGATGGCGGTCGACGCAGTTCACGCACGCATTCAGCTTCCCGCCCACGAACCACTTCCAGAACGGGGGCCTGCTCGTATCGAGGATCGTGTCCCAGCCCCTGTCCCAGGTGAGCAGGTCGGCATACTCCGTGAAGCACTCGGGGAAGTGCTCCTCGCTGAACCGCTCCCGGATGGCAGGGTCGGCCGCGTTGGCCTGGGCGACGAACGCCGGGGGCGGCGGGTAGTACTCCTCCTCGCGCCAGTGGACGGCGATCTGCGCCTCCGATAGCCCCGCTTCCGCCGCCGCTCGAGCCTCTTCCTCCACGCTCATAAGTCAACCTCCAATGCCGTGTCCGCCCCACCCGGTGAACGGGCGGGGCGGACCGTGATTCTGAAATGCCGGCGCCGCGAGGACGCGCCTACCGCGTGAGCGGGAACACCGGCAGGACGGTGCGTCCGAATGTGGAGTTCGTCACAGCCGCGAACGACGCGTACCAGGCTGCGACGGCCGTCGCCAGGCCGAGGTAGCCCGCGGTCTTGACCAGCGTGTTGCTGCCTCTGGCGTCGCCCGTGCCGAGCACGAAGAACGTGACCGCAAGCAGGATGAACACGGTCGCAATCGCGCCGGTCGTACGCAGCGACGCGATGAACATGTAGGCCGTGAAGATGCCCCACGCGATCAGGTACAGCCCGACCGCGTGACCCGCGTCGGCCGCCGGGACGCTCGACGCGTAGAACTGGACGAATGCCCAGAACGAGAGCCAGAACGCGCCGTACGAGGTGAACGCGACCGCGCCGAACGTGTTGCCGGTGCGGAACTCCCACATGCCGGCCAAGAGCTGCGCGAGGCCGCCGTAGGTGAGCGCCAGCCCGAAGACGATCGCCTCGCCGTTGCGCGACACGATGTCGGCGTTGAACATGCTGAGCACGAACGTGGTCATCGCGAAGCCCGCCAACCCGAGCGGGCCCGGGTCGGCGATCTTGATCCCGCCCCCCGAACGCGAGTCCACCACTTCGGACGACGTGGCCGCCTCGCGGCCGACGGCGCCCGCAGCGGTGGGATTCTGAACCGACATGGGACTCCCTCCTTCGTCGATGTGTGCGATCTGGCACATGAAGGTATTCCCACCGCCACTCGTCCGCTATCGGACATCGATGAACGGCGCCCAGGGGACGGTGAGCGGCCGTTCTGACGCGCCGAACGGACGCCGCCCGGCGCAGGGTTATGCTGTCCGGCAGGAGGAGGATCGCGCCGCCATGGATGTGATTCTGGGATTCGTCGTCGGGCTCGGAGTGGCAGCCTCGAGCGTGGCGGCGGTGCGCCTTCTGCGCACGCCCAAGCGCGTGCTCTCTCCGGAAGGCCACGCGATGCAGGCGGCCCTCCATGCCGCCGCCGCGACGCTCCCGCACCTGCGGCGCGGGCTGACGGCCGAGACCGCGTCGCGCGCGGCGCCGCATCTGCTCGAGCTGACGCAGGCGGCGGCGATCGCACTCGCAGACGGCGAGCGCGTCCTCGCCTTCGTCGGCGCCGGTGACCGCCACCACGCCGCCGGCGATCCCATCGCGAGCCTCCGCACCGGAGGCGCCGGCGACCGGGTGGAGGTCGAGCCCCGGTTCGAGTGCGGCCATCCCGACTGCCCGCTGCGCGCCGCCGTGATCGTGCCCATCACGGTGCAGAACGCCTCGGTCGGCAGCCTGATCGCGTTCTACACGAGCCCGGGCCGGATCCGGCCCGAGGACATGCGCGTCGTGCAGGAGGCGGCCAGCCTCGTCGGCGCCCAGGTGGCGCTGGCGGCGCTCGAGACGCAGGGCGAGCTGCTCGCGCGCGCCGAGCTGCGGGCGCTCCGGGCCCAGATCTCGCCGCACTTCGTCTACAACGCGCTCACGGCGGTCGCAAACTCGATCCACACGAGCCCCGAGGAGGCGCGCGAGCTCCTCACCGAGTTCTCGGAGTTCATCCGCTACGCCTTCGCCCGCGAGCGCCCCTACGTGACGCTCGCCGACGAGCTGCGCTACGTCGAGAAGTACCTGCGGCTCGAGCAGGCCCGCTTTGGCGACCGCCTGCACGTGCGTGTCCAGGTCGCGCCCGAGGTGCTGCACACGCGCATCCCGGCGCTCTCGGTGCAGCCGCTCGTCGAGAACGCGATTCGGCACGGTCTCGAGATGGGTATCGGAGGCAACGTGCAGATCATCGCCGCCGACTTCGACCGCGAGGTCGAGCTGCGGGTCACGGATGACGGCGCCGGCATGCCGCCCGAGCGCGCGGCGGCGGCGCTCGAGGGGCGGACGGACGGGATCGGGCTCGCCAACGTCCACCGCCGGCTGCAGACGACGTTCGGCGAGCGGTACGGCCTCGAGATCCGGTCGCAGCCGGGTGACGGAACCTCGGTGCTGATGACCCTGCCCAAGGGCCGCGCCGGAGTGAGGGTGGTCGCGTGAGCGAAGGCCTCTCGCTGCTCGCCGTCGACGACGAGCTGCCCGCGCTGCACGACCTCGCCCGGATGCTGCGGGCGTCGGCCGCCGTTGCCCACGTCGACGCCTCGGCGAGCGGCGAGGACGCGCTCGGCAAGCTTGCGCGGCGGCGGTACGACGGCGTCTTTCTGGACGTGCGCATGCCCGGGGTCGACGGCCTCGAGCTGGCGGGAGTCGTGCGCCGGTTCGGCGATCCGCCCGCCGTGGTGTTCGTGAGCGCATACGAGAATGCGGCCGTCGAGGCATTCGAGCTGCACGTGCTCGACTACCTGGTGAAGCCGGTCAGCCGCCAGCGCATCGAGGAGGCCATCCGCCGCGTCGCGGCCGAGACCGGCCGCCGGACCGCGCCGGACGCCGAGGAGTCACCGAGCGCCGGTCTGATCCCGGTGTCGAACCTGCGCGGCGGCGGGACGCGGCTGCTCCCCCGCTCGGAGGTGCTCTACCTGGAGGCGCAGGGCGATTTCGTGCGCATCGTGAGTGAGGGCGGCGGCCGCTATCTGCTGCGCTCGAGCCTCGGTGACCTGGCCGTCCGGTGGGAGGCGCACGGGTTCGTGCGCGTGCACCGCCGCTATCTCGTGAATCTGCGCCGCGCCGTCGAGGTGCGGCCGCAGCTGAACGGCACGGCGACGCTCGTCCTGGCCGACTCGAGCGAGGTGCCGGTCGCCCGCCGGAACCTGCCCGACCTGCTGCGGAGCCTGCGCCTTTGAGCCAGTCGCGGCCGCGGTCGCGCACGCCCGGCGACGAGCTCGCGGACGCAACCGCGCACGGAGGCGTCTACCTGCGCCGGCTGGTGCGCGCGCAGCTCGCGCTGTCGCTCGTGGCGCTCGTGGCGTTCGGCGGCCTGCTCGGGTCGCTGCCGCTGCTGCTCCTCGTGGGCCGGCTGCAACGGCTGACGCTCGGGGGGATCCCGGTCGCAGATCTGCTCGTGGCCGTGCCCCCGTTCCCGCTCTTCGTCGTGATCGGGTGGATCTACCGCCGCCGCGCCGACGCGATCGACGACGCGTTCCGCGAGCTGGTGCAGAGCGAATGATCGCGCTTGTGATGGTGGCGGCGGTGGTGCTCGTCGCCGTCCGCCTGAGCGTCTCGGGCGTTCGCGTGGCCCGCACGACGTCCGACCTCTTCGTGGCGTCGCGCTCGGTGTCGACGTGGTGGAACGCGGGCGCGATCTCGGGCGAGTACCTGTCGGCCGCGAGCTTCCTGGGCATCGCCGGCCTCACCCTCAAGGTCGGCGCCGGCGCGCTGTGGCAGGCGGTGGGCTTTGCCGCCGGATACCTGGCGCTGCTCCTGTTCGTGGCGGCACCGCTGCGCCGCTACGGCTCCTACACGATCGCCGACTTCGCGGAGGCCCGGCTCGGCAGCCCGGCCCTGCGGCTCCTGTCCTCGGTGGTCGTGCTCGTGATCAGCGGCTTCTACCTGGTGCCGCAGCTGAAGGGCGCCGGCCTCGCTCTGGACGAGCTCACCAACCTGCCCTACTGGGTCGGCGTGGTCGTGGTGGGGGCGATCGTCCCGCTCGGCGTGGCGCTCGGCGGGATGCGCGGCATCACCTACGTGCAGGCGTTCCAGTTCTGGGTGAAGCTCACCGCAATCGCCGTGCCGGCCGTGCTGATCGTGATCCACCTCGGCGGCATGCCCACCGGCCCGGCGCTCTTCGGCCACTCCTACGCCCGCGCCCCTGCGAGCGGCGTGTCGCTCATCCTCACGGCGCCGACGCCCGTGCGCTTCCCGGCCGCCTCGGCGTATGTCGACGCCCACGGCCCCCACCGGGCAGGCGCGGGGGAGCACCGGACGCTGCCGGCGGGCCGGGTGCGGTTCGCCGCCGGGGCGGTGCTGCCGGCCGGCCCGGGAGTGACGGCCCAGCGGGGCATCGACTGGGCACGGCCCGTGTCGTCGAGCGGCGACTCCTCGCCGCTCTTCCTGTACTCGCTCCTGCTCGCGACGTTCCTGGGCACGATGGGCCTGCCGCACATCCTTGTGCGGTTCTACACGAACCCGGACGGCCCGGCGGCGCGGCGAACGACCGTCAGCGTCCTCAGCCTGCTCGGCGTCTTCTACCTCTTCCCCGGCATCTACGGCCTGCTCGGCCGCGCGGTCACCCCCGGCCTCTACGTCACGGGGCAGACGGACGCCGTGGTGCTGCAGGTGCCGCGGGCCGCGTGGCCGGGCCTGCCCGGCGAGCTGCTCGGAGGCGTCGTCGCGGCCGGGGCGTTCGCGGCATTCATGTCAACCTCATCCGGGCTGCTGGTGTCGATCGCCGGCACGCTCTCGTACGACGTCTGGCCGCGGCTGCGCCGCGCCCACGCGACCGGGACGCGCGCACGGCAGGCGCAGTTCCGGATCGCCGCGCCGCTGGGAATCCTCATCCCGGTCGCGCTCGCACTCGTCGCCGAGAACCTCGACATCAGCCTGCTCGTCGGATGGGCATTCGCGCTCGCGGCGAGCACGTTCTGCCCGCTCTTCCTGCTCGGCATCTGGTGGAGCCGGCTCACGGCGCCCGGCGCGATCGCAGGGCTCGTGCTCGGCGGCACGCTCGCCACCACCGCGATCTTCCTCGACCTCGCGCACGTGGGCGGCTCGGGGTCGATCGGCGCGCTGCTCGCACAGCCCGCGGTCGTCACGGTGCCGATCGCCTTCACGACGATGGTGGCCGTCTCGCTGCTGCGCCCGCGCGGCCTCGAGGGCACCGACTCGCAGCTCCTCGCGCTGCATGCCCCCGAGGAGCTCGGATTCGACGTCACCGTGCGCGACCGAAACGCTCAGGTCGGTACCGCCGCCGGCTAGCTGGGCTGCGCCTCGCGGTGCCACTCGTACATCTGGTTCAGCACCCGCGGCGCCGAAACGAGCCCCGTCATCTTGAGGACGTGGCTGAACAGCGCGCGCGACGCAGCCATGCGCTCGAGATGCGCGACCGCGCCGGGGCCGGTGAAGATGAACACGACGTCCGTGTCACCCAGGAACACCTCGTGGCGCTCGAACCCCTCGGCGTCGAGGTCGAACGGCGGCCCCTTCTCGAGCAGCCGTTCGAGATCCTCACGCTTGCCGGGGCGGATCTTTGCGATGACGGAAATCTTGTCGGGCATGGAAGGCACCCCCAATCGGTGGTTTGGTGGGTCCAGCATCGCGGGACACGGCCGCGGGAGCATCGGTGAGCCCACCGAACCATGTGTCGGGAAAGTACGGCTAGCGCGGCTCGAGCGCTACCGCGTCTCGAGCGCTACCGCGTCTCGAGCAGGCCGGCGTCGATCGCGTAGCGGACGAGATCGGCCCGGGTCGAGAGGCGCAGCTTGGTCAGGATGTGCGCGCGATGCGCCTCGACCGTGCGGACGCTCACGACGAGCCGGTCGGCGATCTCCTGGTTCGTGTGGCCGAGCGCGAGCAGCGAGAGCACCTCACGCTCGCGATCGGACAGCGGATCGTCGGTCGGGCGGGACGACGGCGCGCCGGCGACGAGCTTGGCCCCGAGCGTCGGATGGACGTACTGCTCGCCTGCCGCGACCCGCCGGATCGCCGTGACGAGCTCGGAATCGGCGGCCTCCTTCAGCACGTAGCCGATGGCACCGTTCGTGAAGGCCTGGCGCACGTAGGAGGGGTCGTCCTGCATCGAGAGCATGAGGATGCGCGCCGACGGCACGACGTGGCGGATCTCGGCCGCCGCGTCGACGCCGGTTGCGCCGGGCATGACGACGTCCATGAGGATGACGTCGGGCTCGAGCTTCTGGGCCTCGCGCAGGGCCTCCTGGGCATCGCCGGCCTCGCCGACGGGCTCCATGTCGTCCTCCCGCTCGAGCAGCAGCCGCAATCCCGCCCGCACGACGGGATGGTCATCCACGATCAGCACTCGGATCACAGTGGCACCTCCGCCGCGATGGTAGTCCCTCCATCCGGACGGGACTCGACCCTGACCGTCCCCGACACGAGCTCGGCCCGCTCGAGCATCGATGAGAGCCCGAGGCCGGGCGTGATCGTGGCAGGGTCAAAGCCGGTGCCGTCGTCCTCGACGACGGCGGCGACCGAGTGCGGCCCGCGATGCACGGTCACGCTCGCGCGGGCCGCCCCCGCATGCTTGGCCACGTTCGTCAGGCTCTCCTGGACGATCCTGTAGAGCGCGGTCTCGATGTCCTCCGGCAGCCGCTCGGTCACGCCGGTCACGTGGACGTCAATCGCGATCCCGGTTCGCCGCGAGTACGTGTCGGCCAGACGCTCGATCGCCGCACCGAGCCCGAAGTCGTCGAGCGCCTTGGGCCGCAGCTCGACTGCGAGCGCGCGCAGCTCCCGGATCGCGTTGGTGATGGTCTCGCGCAGGTCGGCCACGGCCGCTGAGACCTCCGGGCTCACCTGCTCGATCAGGCGCAGGCCGAGCAGCACCGACGTGAGCGCCTGGCCGGTCTCGTCGTGCAGCTCGCGGGCGATCCGGCGCCGCTCGTGCTCCTGGGCGTCGACCACCCTGCGCAGCATCTCGCGTCGCTCGCTCGCCCGCAGCTCGGCCGCGCGCAGACGCCCCTCGGCCTCGACCCGATCGCGCTCGGCGCCGATCACACGCGCGATCACGAGCGCGAGCACCGCCCGCGTCGCGTACGTCGCGAGGATGCGCTCGTCGTCCGCCGTGAGGGGGCTGCCGTCGGCATCGGCCCCCGCGGTGATTGCTCCGAGCGCCTCCGCCCGGTGCACGAGCGGAACGATCAGCTGGCTCTTCACGCCGAGGAGCGCCACGGTGGGCTGGTGTGCGTCGGGGTCGTCGGCGAGGTTCTCGACGCGGACGCTGCGGCGGGCGCGCATCGCGGTGCCGATCTTCGACGCGGCCGCGGGCAGCTGCGCGCCGAGGACGTTGGCGGCGCGCGCACCCGCCGCCGCCACCACCTCGAGGCCGTCGCCCGAGGAGCCGGGCAGCGCGATCGTCACGAGGCTGCAGCCCAGGGCGGCCCGGGCGCGCTCGGCGATCAGGACCATCATGTCGTCACGCGAGCCGCCGCCGAGCACGGAATCGGCGATGTCGTGGATCGACGAGAGCTCACGCACCGCGGCCTCGAGCTCGGCCGCGCGGGCGCGCTCAAGCGCATAGAGCCTGGCGTTCTGGACGGCGACGCCCGCATACGCCGCGAGGGTGACGATCAGATGCTCGTCGTCGGCGGTGAACTCGCCGCCGGACTTGTCGGTCAGGTACAGGTTCCCGAACACGGCGCCGCCCGCGACGACGGGCACGCCCAGGAACGAGCGCATCGGCGGATGCCCGGGCGGGAAGCCGGCCGCCCTGGGGTCGCTTCCGAGGTCGGCGAGCCGCAGCGGGCGCGGATCGGTGATGAGCACACCGAGGATGCCGAGTCCGGTGGGCGGGGCACCGAGTGCCGCGCGCTCCTGGTCGGAGATCCCGACCGTGACGAACCGCTCGATCCGCGCGCCCGTGTCGTCGAGGACGCCGACCGCCGCGTAGCGCGCACCGGTCAGCGCCCGGGCGTGATCGAGCAGGCGCGTAAGCACGGCCTCGAGATCGAGGCCGCTCGCGACGACCGTCCCGGCCTCGATGAGCGCGGCGAGGCGCGGATCATCCGTCGCGGGCACATCTGGTGTTCCGGCCGTCATCCCAAACGCCGTTTCCCGCAGGCACCCGCAAACGCATGTCCGCCCCCGAGGAGGCGGACATGCGTGGCGGACGCTGCGTTCAGCCGGCTGCGACCTGCTCGGCCTGCTTCGCGGCATGTCCCTGCGGGCCGTGCGGCGGCGGGACGACGAGCACGGGGCACGGGGCCACGTGCAGCAGGCGCTGTGCGACGCTCCCGACGATCACGCCTGCAAGCGCGGTATGGCCACGGGTGCCCGTGACGATCACATCGGCGCCCTCACGCGTCGCCGTGTCGGCGATCACGGGAGCGGGACCTCCGGTCATCGTCGAGTGCATCTCGACGGTGATGTTCACGCCGGCGTCGGTCAAGTCCTTGACCTGCTTGCGGATCTTGGCCTGCAGGTCGTCCTCGTCGACGTGGACGGGGCCCGCGAAGCGGCCCGCAATCAGCTCCTTGATGTGGACGGCGACGATGCGCCCGCCCGATTCCCGGGCCAGGTCGCCGGCGTAGGACACCGCGCGGTCGGACGACTCCGAGCCGTCGACGGCGAGCACGATTGTCTTGAACACGATGCCACCTCCTGCAAATTCGTGGGTTGTCAGGGTGAGTCTCCCGTGCCCGCCATGGGCCGGACATCGGGGTTTTCGCTGATCCTGCGCTCGGCGAAACCCGCTTGTCATGCCCACGCACATGCGGCCCGGCCGAAGCGTTCAGACGGCGACGGCCGTGGCGGCGCCGCCCGTCGCGGGGACGACAACCGTCCCCGCGGCTCCGGCGACGACGCGGGCGGCGTCGGCCAGCGATCCGATGGCGGCCGTTCCACCGGTCGCCTCGACGAACCGGCAGGCGGCTTCGACCTTCGGCCCCATCGATCCGGCGGCGAACGGGATCGAGCGCAGCGTCGCGACATCGATCGTGCGGATCGGCGCCGCCGCAGGCGTGCCCCAATCCTTCGAGACGGCCTCGACGTCCGTGAGCATCACGAGCTGTGACGCTCCCAGGCGCTCGGCGAGGAGCGCGGCCGAGAGGTCCTTGTCGATCACGGCCTCGACGCCGTGCAGGTGGCCGGCGGCATCGGCGACGACGGGCACGCCGCCGCCGCCCGCGCAGACCACCGTCACACCGGCGTCGAGCAGAAGCCGGATCGTGCGCAGCTCGACGACGTCCAGGGGCTGCGGCGAGGCCACCACCCGCCGGAAGCTCGTCCCGTCGGCGGCCACCGTCCAGCCGCGCTCGGCGGCGAGCCTGCGGGCTTCGGCCTCGGAGTAGATCGGGCCGATGGGCTTGGTCGGCGCGCCGAACGCCGGGTCCGCCGCGGCGACGACGACCTGGGTGAGCAGCGTCGCGACCGACGACCCACCGAGCCGGTTGCCGAGCGCCTGCTCGATCAGATACCCGATCATCCCCTCGGTCTCGGCTCCGAGCACGTCGAGCGGCGAGGGCGTCGCCGACGCCTCGGACTGGAGCGCGAGCACCCCCACCTGGGGGCCGTTGCCGTGCGTGATCACCAGGCGGTGGTCACGCGCGATGGCCGCAAGCGCATCCGCGGCGACCTCGACGTTCATCCGCTGGCGGGCGACATCGGGCGGCTCCCCGCGCTTGAGCAGCGCATTGCCGCCGAGGGCGACGACGACCGGGCATCCGGACGGGCCCGTCACGGCCGGCTCCAGCCACCCGAGATGAGCGCGTACACGATCGCCTGCTCGGTCGGCAGCCGGTTGGCGGCCTGCTGCCAGACGACCGACGCAGGCCCGTCGATGACGTCGGCGGTCATCTCCTCGCCACGGTGGGCGGGAAGGCAGTGCATGAACACCGCATCCGGCCGTGCGACGGCCATCAGCTCGGTCGTCACCTGATACGGCGCCAGCTCGCGCCGGCGGCGCTCGGCGTCGGCCTCGGCGCCCATCGACACCCAGACGTCGGTGTAGATCGCATGGGCGCCCGCGACCGCCTCGCGCGGATCCACGACCACCCCGACGTGGCCGTGGTGGCGGGCAACGAAGTCGAGCAGCTCGCGCCGGGCGGCCGCCTCGGCCTGATACGCCGGCGGCGACGCGACGACGACCTCGACACCGGAGAGCGCTCCGGCCTCCATCAGGGAGCGGGCGACGTTGTCGCTATCCCCGATGTAGGCCAGCTTCAGCCCTTCGAGGCGCCCGAACACCTCACGCAGCGTGAGGAAGTCGGCCAGCGCCTGGCAGGGGTGGTGGTCGTCGGTGAGCGCGTTGATCACCGGCACCTTGGAGTGGGCGGCGAGCTCCGCGACCGTCGCCTGGGCGAACGTGCGGATCACGATCGCTGCGCAGAATCCGGCCAGCGTCCGCGCGGTGTCGGCAACCGTCTCGCCGCGACCCAGCTGCAGCTCGTCCGGTCGCAGGACGAGCGGCAGCATGCCCAGCCGGTGGGCTGCCGCCGCGAACGAGACGCGGGTACGGGTGGAGGGCTTCTCGAAGAAGCACGCCAGGGTCTCGGAGGGGAACGCATCGAGCCAGCCGGCGGGCGTGTGCTTCATCGCCTCGGCTAAGTCGAGCGCTGCCGCGAACTGGGCCTCGCCGAGATCCCCGACGGTGAGGAAGTCCGCCGGGACCGTGAGTGTGGAGAGTTCAGGATTCATCGCGATCACTCCTCGTGAGCGTCTGAGGGGTCGATCGGCTCGCGCACGATCGGGCAGGACATGCAGCGTGGCCCTCCGCGACCGCGCCCGAGCTCGAAGCCGGCGATCGTGATCACCTCGATGCCGTGCGCTGCCGCAGACGGGTGTTGGTCGTCGACGTTGCGCTCGTAGGCGACGACCACTCCGGGTGCGACGGCGAGCACGTTGTTTCCGTCGTCCCACTGCTCGCGCTCGGCCTCGTAGCGGTCGCCGCCGGTCTCGAACAGCCGCAGCTCGATCGAGGTCGAGGGCTGCGGCGATGGCGTCGAACACGTCGACCGCCTGATGCGATCGGCCAGCCCGTCGCCGTCCGGCGTGACCACGTACGCGGTCAGGCTCGTCGCGCACCTCCGGATAGATGGTGAACGCATCGCGGTCGACCATCGTCATGACCGTGTCGAGGTGCATCGCGGAGCGCCGCTCGGGCAGCATCGACCGCGATCACCTGCCGGGCCGCCTCGGCCGCGAACAGCCGCTCGGGCGAGCTCCTCGACCGCCGACGGCCGCGTGCGCTCGCCCATGCCGATGAGCACGCACCCGTTGCCGATCACGAGGACGTCGCCGCCCTCGAGCGATCGCGGGCGCAGGCGAGCCAGTCGCTCCAGACCGGGAACGTCGTGCTCGGCGAAGATCGGGTGGTGCGCGGTAGATGAGCGTCGAGGTTGATCGCCTCGCGCACACGGGCCGGCTTGGCCATGTGGTTGACGCACACGCCGGCGTAGACCCAGGCCGACGTGTCGCGCGTGAACAGGTGGTTGGGCAGCGGCGCGCAGCACGAAGTCGCCGCGGCGCCGCAGTGCGCGCCGGAAGCGACGTGGCTGTGGAAGGGCAGCTCGTCGTAGGCGATGCCGCCGATCAGCGGTCTCGGCCAGACTCAGCCGGGGGCATCGCCGGCGAGCCACTCCCGACGCTCGCCGGCCAGCCGCGGCCCAAGGGGCGCGGCCGCGAGTCGTGCGCTCGAGCAGCGACGCGTGCGCCGCCTCGCTCTCGAGCGTCTCGGCGAGCAGCTGCCTGGAGGTAGAGCACCTCGACGCCCCGCTCGGCCAGGGCGTCGGCGAAGACGTCGTGCTCCTGGCGGGCGCGCTTGACCCAGAGCACGTCGTCGAAGAGCAGCTCGTCCTTGTTCGCGGGGTCAGCCGCTTGAGCTCGAGGCCGGGCCGGTGCAGCAGCACCCGTCCGCAGCGTCCCGACCTCGGAGTGCACGCCCCGTGAGGGGAGCGCCTGAGGCGCTCCCCGTCCGGACGGCTGCTGATGGCGTGCGTCTGCGGCATGGTTCGACTTCGGCCCTGCTTCCGACAGTGCACCATGCCGGATGGCGATCGCGGGGCGCGCGGCCGGAGGCGTGGCCTCGACCGGCGACTCAGCGCTGCGACCGCCTGGCGCCACTTCAGGTAGACGTAGACGGGGATGCCGGCCAGCAGGAGCAGGAACCCCTGGGCGATGTACTCCTGGCCGGCGCCGTAGATCATCCAGAACGAGTAGGCGAACGCGAGGATGGCGACGGTCGCATCGACGGCCAGGCGCCGGCCGCTGAAGCGCTCCGGCTCCCTGAACATCAGCATCAGCTGGGCCGCGGCCGCGAAGGCGTAGGGCACCAGCGTCGTGATCGTCGCCAGGATGATGATCTTCGTGAACGTGTCGGTCAGGGACGACTGGTAGTTCATGCCCATCAGGAAGCTCAAGCAGCACCGACGAGGCGACCAGGCCGACGACCGGGGTCTTGCGGGTGCCGCTCACCTGAGCGAAGGCCTTCGGGAAGAGCCCGTCCTGGGCTGCCGCAAGCGGGACGCGTCCCTGGATCAGGATCCAGCCGTTGAGGGCGCCGAACGTCGAGATCATCGCGACGGCGGCGACGAGCTTGGCCGGGGACATCCCGAGCACCGAGGAGCCGAAGATCTGCCGGGCAGCGTCGGCGAACGGCGCGTTCGAGTTGCGCGAGCGCCGCTGCCGGGATCACGCCCATGATCGGCGACGGTCGCAAGCACGTACATCACGGTGGTGCACGACGGTGCCGAACATCGTGGCGCGCGGCAGCGTCCGCTCGGGATCCTTGAGCTCCTCGGCCGGCATCGTCGCCGACTCGAGGCCGATGAACGCCCACAGGGTCAGCGTGGCCGCGAACGAGATCGCGTGCCAGTGACCGATCAGGCGAGATGTGATTGCGGATCGAACGGCGTGAAGTTGCCGGCGTGCATGTAGAAGAGCCCGATCAGGCCGATCAGCATCAGCGGCACGAACTTGAGCACGGTCGTCACGAGCTGCATCAGCCCGGACTCGCGTACGCCGACGATGTTCACGAGCGTCAGCAGCCAGATCACTCCCAGGCCGACCGCGAAGGCGAGCACGTTGTTCGTGCCCAGCCTGGGCCAGAACACGGTCGCGTAGCTGACGAAGATCACCGCGATGGCGGCGTTTCCGGCCCACGCGGCGATCCAGTAGCCCCACGCCGTCCAGAAGCCGGCGAAGTCGCCGAACGCCCGCCGCGCGTAGGCGTACGGCCCGCCCGTCTGCGGGTAGGCCCGGCCCAGGTTCGCGAACACCAGTGCCAGCAGGATCGCGCCGGCGCCGGTGAACACCCAGGCGAGCAGCGAGATCGGTCCGGTCGAGGCGAGCGACGACGGCAGTCCGAAGACCCCCGAGCCGACCATGTTGCCGATCACGAGCGCCGTGGCCATCGACAGGCCGAGCGAGCGCTTGAGCTTGGGGCGGTTGGGAACCCCTTCCTGCGTTGCCATGAAAACTCCTTTCCGATCATGACAAAAATGTCTACCCTCAAATTGCAGCGACGCGACGGGCGGGGCGCATCGGGGAGAGGCCGTTTCGTGGGATCGGGGAAGTACGCATCCAGGGCGGTGAGGGCGGGAGCGCGATAGGGTTCCGGCGATGGCACTGATCGTCGTAGGCGTGGACGGCTCGAAGGGCGCACAGGCGGCGCTCGAGTGGGCTGCGGCGGAAGCCCGGCTGCGCGGGGCCCGTTTGCGGGCGGTGCATGCCTGGCACATGCCGGCGGCGGCCTATGGCAGCGGCGGCTTCGTGCCGCCCGTGGGGATCGATTGGGAGGACGACCTCGAGGCGGCGGCGAAGGCCGGCCTCGACCGCGCGCTCGATGGGGCGAAGGATCTGCTCGCCGGGATCGAGGTCGAGCGCCAGGTCGGCGAGGGATCGGCCGCACTGGTGCTGACCGAGGCGGCCGAGGGCGCCGATATGCTCGTCGTCGGATCGCGCGGCCTGGGCGGCTTCAAGGAGCTCCTGCTCGGATCGGTCGGGCATCAGTCCGCACAGCGGGCAACGTGCCCTGTCGTCATCGTGCGCTGAGCGCTGTCAGACCGACACCGCGTCGAGCAGGGCGTTCGGGTCGTCCTTGACGACGTAGCCGTCGGCTCCACCGCGCATGGCCGCCCGCAGATAGGCCGGCTCGTCGTGCAGCGAGTACATCACGACGCGGCCACCCGGGTTCAGCTGCTTCAGCTGCGGCACCGCTTCGAGGCCATTCGTTCCCGGCATGGAGATGTCGAGCAGCGTGACCTCCGGGCGAAGCGCCGTCACCGCCGATGTCGCTTCGGCGACCGACACGGCGGTGCCGACGACGCGCACCCCCGGCTGCGACTCGAGCAGCCGGCAGATCGCCGCGCGAACGGCGGGGTGATCGTCGACGACGAAGACCGTTACCGGCTCGTGGTGGTCGGCGGATGGAGGGACAGCCATGCACACAGCCTGCCCGCGGCCGGCTGCCGGGGCATCGGGGAATGTGCGGAACCGGAACCGGAGGACTACCCGCCGAGGGGCAGCTCGGCCGTGACTGTGGTGCCCCGGCCGGGCGTGGACTCGACTCGCAGGTGTCCGTCGAAGAGGCCTGCCCGCTCGCGCATCCCGACCAGGCCGAGCCGGCCCTCGTCCACGCCCCCGGTGTCGAAGCCCGCCCCGTTGTCCTCGATCGAGGCGACGACCGCGTCCGGTCGAGTCACGACGGTCACATCGACTCGCCGGGCGCCGCCGTGGCGGACGGCGTTCGTGGCCGCCTCCTGCACGATCCGGTAGACCGCCGTCTCGATCTCGGCGGGTAGACGCCGGTCGTCGCGAAGCGTCGTCGTGACCACGACCTCGACATCCTCGCCTCCCCGGATCGTCGCCGCGATGCGCTCGAGCGCGGCGGCGAGCCCATGCTCGTCGAGCGCCGCCGGACGCAGCCGTACGGCGATGCTGCGGACGTCGGCGAGCGCCTCGCGCACCAGCCCGTCGAGCTCTGCAAGCGCGCTCCTCGCCTCCTCGAGGGTTCCGGCGCGCTGGGCGGCGTTCAGGCCGAGCAGGAGGGCGGTCAGCGACTGGCCGGTCTGATCGTGCAGGTCGCGCGAGAGCCGCGAGCGCTCGGCCTCCTGGGCCTGGAGCATCGACCGGACCGTCTCCCGGCTGACGCGGCGGGTGAGCTCGACCGCCCCGGCGGCACGCGACCCGAATGCCTCCGCCAGGCGCAGATCGCCGTCGGTGAACCGCGGGTCGCGGCCCAGCTTGTCGGCCGCCGCGATCACGCCGATCGGCTCGCCGCGCACGACCAGCGGCACCCACAGCCCCGCCTGCACGTCAAGCCGCTCGGCCTCGCCCTCGGGATGGATCTCGGGATCCTCGAGGGCGGAGTCGACCCGCTCGCTGCTCATCCTCCGCAGCACGTGATGGCTCTTCGAGCCCTCCGGGCTGATCGAGCCGATCAGCTCCGCAGCACCTTCGCCCGACGCGCCCTCGACGCGCAGGCTGCCGTCGGAGTGGAGCAGGTCGATGAGGACGACCCGTGCTCCGAGCAGCTCGCGCAGCCGGTCGGCGACCACGCCCAGCAGGCGGTCGATGTCGAGCTCCGTGACAAGCGCCGAGCCGATCTCGTTCAGCGAGTCAAGCTGTCTGGCCCACCTGCGGGAGGCGTCGTAGAGACGCGCGTTCTCGATCGCGACCGCCGCCTGGGAGGCCAGCAGCTCGACGACCTCCTGGTCCTCCTCGGTGAAGTCGCCCTGCTCCTTCTCGGTCAGGTAGAGGTTGCCGAACGCGTGGCCGCGCAGCATGATCGGCACGCCCAGGAAGCTCTTCATCGGTGGATGGCCTGGCGGGAAGCCGACCGAGCGTGGATCCTCGCTCATGTCGTGCAGGCGCAGCGAGGCCGCTCCGTGGATCAGGACGCCGAGGATGCCCTGCCCGCGCGGCAGGTCGCCGATGCGCGCCCGGGTGGCGTCGTCGATCCCGACGGTGATGAACTGCTCGAGATAGATCCCGGTCGGGTCGATCACGCCGAGGGCCGCATAGCGCGAGCCCACAAGGGTCGCCGCCGTCTCGGCCACGTCGCGCAGGAGGGTCTCGAGCGATCGCGAGCGGTGCAGCCCGCGCGTCGCCTCGATCACGTCACGCAGCCGCGCTTCGCCGACTCGCGCTGACGCGGTGGCGCCGCCGGAGGCTGCTGCTCCTACCGTGGTGTGCTTGTCGGATCCCGTCATCCAGGCGCGGCCGTTCCACCCGGCAAACCCCTTCGACTGCGCGCGGAGTCTACCCCGCACCGTCCTTATCGGTAGGATCGGCGCCGATTCCGCACACCGTCACGGGGGACCACAGATGCCATCACCACTCGAGGTACAGGACTGGCACGAGCTCGAGGTCGTGTCGCAGGACGGGGAGCACGTCGGCAAGCTCGTCGACGTCTACGTCGCGACGGGCACGGGGGAGCCCGAATTCCTGCTCGTCTCGAGCGGGTTCCTCGGCCACAGCCTGCATCTCGTACCGGCTGAGGGGGCGACCCGGTCGGACGAGCGCGTGCAGGTGGCGGTCTCGAAGGCCGCCATCGAGGGCGCGCCGTCGGTGCCCGCGGACGACGATCTGAGCCCCGACGAGGAGCGGCGCCTGTTCGAGCACTACGGCCGCAGCTACACCCCGCACCCGGAGGGGATCCTGGTCATGCGGAGGTTCGTCCTCATCGAGCGGCGCTGACTCAGGCTCCGTCGGCGGTCACGTCGAGCAGGGCCTCGCGGAACGACTCGAGGTGGCCGATGCCGGCGGCGCGCGCGGCCGTGAAGGCGTCCGCCGCCCCGGTGTCGCCCGCCGCCGCGGCATGCTCGGCGAAGGACGGGTACATGACCTCGACGGCGTAGGACGCCGCCTCGATCGCGGCCCGCAGATTCTCGTCGTCGCCTCCGGCCAGCCCGGCCTCGGTCGCAAGCGCTGCGAAGTGCCGGTGCAGGTCGGCCTGCGCGACCGCCTCGAAGAGCTCCGCGACCTCCGTGCGCCCATCCGCCCGCGCTCGGGCTGCGAAGAGCATGTAGGAGGCGTGGGCGAACGCCTCGCTGTGCATCGCCGTCAGCAGATCCTCACGGGTCGCCGATCTGATTCCATTCGGTGCGTTGGCCATTGGTACGATGGTCTCCTTGGGAGGGTCGATGACGAGCCGCCGAGGCTCGCCCACACAGCTTGCCCGCGCGGGCGCGCCGGTCGCATCCGGGGACGGGCTGCATCGAGACCCGCAGTTCTCCGCCGGAACAATCCGTAGTTCCTACGCGGCGGGCTCTCGTATTCGGCCCTCATGTGCCGCACGCCACGCGGATCTAGGGTGAGAGCGCCCTTATTTCCAGGCACCAGACTGGGGAGAGATGAAGATCCTCGTCATCGAGGACGAGACGCTGATCCTGGCCTTCCTCGCACGAGGGCTCGCGGCCGAGGGGCACGTCGTCGACACGGCCACCCGCGGGGAGGAGGGGCTTGACCGCCTGCGCGACGGCCAGCCGGACGTCGTTGTTCTCGATGTGATGCTGCCCGGCATCGACGGGTTCGACGTCCTTGCCGCAATCCGGGCGATCGATCCGTACCTGCCGGTGATCATGCTGACCGCACGCGGCGAGATCGCCGACCGCGTGCGCGGCCTCGACCTGGGAGCGACGGACTACCTCGTCAAGCCGTTTGCATTCGCCGAGCTGGCTGCGCGGCTGCGCGCCCACACTCGCCGGCCGGCCGACCAGCCCCGGAGCGCCGCGACGATCGAGGTCGGGCCGCTCATGCTCGACCTGCTCGCGCGCGAGGCCGAGGTGGACGGTGCCCGCGTGCAGCTCTCGGCCCGGGAGTTCGCGCTGCTCGCCTTCCTCATGCGGCACCCGGGCCAGGTGCTCTCGCGCCAGCAGATCCTGGACGGCGTCTGGGGCTACACGTTCGATCCGCGCTCGAACCTGGTGGACGTCTACATCGGGTACCTGCGCCGGAAGCTGGCGACCGAGGGGCGCTCCCCGATCGAGACCGTCCGTGGGATGGGATACCGGCTCATCCGCGAGCGGGCGGCGTGATCAGCCGCATCCCCATCCGAACGCGGCTCGCGTTCGTGAGCGCGGGGCTCGCCGCAGGCGTCCTGGCGGCCGGGCTCCTGACCGTCTACCTGATCGAGGCCCATCAGGTGCACCAGTCGCTCGTCGCAAACGCACGGGCCGCGGCACGCGATCTGGCGCTCGCCGGCGAGCGGCCGGCGGGGCAGGGCGCGGCGCCGACGCCCTCGACGCCGGGCACGCCGACCACGAGCCACGCACATGCCAAACGCCACCGCTCGCGGGCGGGTGGATCGACGAGCCCGATCGTGCCGCCGCCGGTTACGGGTGCGACGGACAGCTCGTCGGCGGGCGGCGGCGGGTCGACGTGGACGCCCCCGACGACCGGCAGCGACGACGGCACGGGCGATGACGGCGGCGGGAACAGCAGCGGATGGGGTGGTGGCAGCAGCGGCGGCGGCGAGAGCGGCGACTCGGCGGCCGGGCCGGGCCGCACCGACGTCTCGTATCTGCGCCGCTCGACCGGCCAGGAGAGCGACGACGCCGGCGAGCTGGAGGCGCTGCGGACGTACCTCGGCGCACGCAGCGGCTCGAACGAGCTGCTCGTCTATCTGCCGCGGCACGGCGTGCCGTACGCGAACCGGCCGCTGGCGACGAGGCTCGCCCGTCTGGGCCGCCCGCAGCCCGGCCTCGTTCGCACCGTCTCCATCGACGGTGACGGCTACATCGTCGCGACCGCCGCCCGCGGCACGGGCATCGTGATGGCCGGGCTGCCCGTCGCCGAAGCCGACGCCGCCGTGAACCGGCTGCTCGACGCCATGATGATCGTGTGCCTGATCGGCCTTGTGCCGGCCACCGCGGCGGCCTGGTGGGCGGCACGGCGTGCGCTCTCCCCGCTCTCGCGCATCGCCCACCGGGCATCCCGCGTGACCGCCGGTGACCTGTCGGTGCGGATGGGACCGGTCGCGACCCGCGACGAGATCGGCGAGGTCGCAACCGCGATCGACGCCATGCTCGACCGGCTCGAGGTCGCGTTCGCCGCCCAGCGCCAGTTCGTGCACGACGCGTCGCACGAGCTGCGCACGCCACTGACCATCGCCCGCGGCCATCTCGAGGTGGCGCTCCCCGGCGAGGGGGGGTCGGACGAGCTGCGCCAGGCCGTGGAGATCGCGATCGGGGAGCTCGATCGGATGGGCCAGCTCGTCGACAGCCTGCTGCGGCTGGCACGGGCCGGCGACCGCGGCGGCGGCGATCGCCGGCCCGTGGACGTCTCGGCGCTGGCAGCGGCGACAGTCGACCGCTGCCGCGTCCTCGGTGAGCGCACGTGGCAGCTCCAAACGGCGCCCGGCGCGGCCGTCGACGGCGACGCGGGCGCGCTCGAGCAGGTCTTCCTGAACCTGCTCTCGAACGCCGTGCGCCACACCGTGGCAGGCGACACGATCCGCGTGACCACCGCGGTTCGGGGCGACCGCGTTCGCATCGAGGTGGCCGACACCGGCGAGGGCATCGATCCGGTCCTCCTGCCGTCGCTCTTCGATCGGTTCACCCGCGCCGACAGCGCGCGCAGCCGCGACACCGGCGGCGCCGGCCTGGGGCTCGCGATCTGCCACGCGATCGTTGACGCCTGCGGAGGCACGATCTCGGCGCAGAGCCCTCCCGGCGAGGGAGCGACCTTCGTCGTCGAGCTGCCACGGACGCGCTCCGGCGTTCCGCGCGACGGCATGGTGAGAGCAGTCTCACCGCCGGCTCACGTCTAGCTCACGCGACCTCCTTACCGTGGAGTTGAGGGAGCGACCCGCTCCCCCTTATCCCGACCAGAAGGAGAACCCGTGATCAGCCATCCGTCCGTCGCCGGGGCGGCTGTGCTCGCAGGCCTGATGGTGGCCGGCGGCACGTACGCCGCGCGCCACGACATCGGGCTGGGAGCCGGCCTGCCGGTGTCGGCGGCCGCCCGCGCCACGCTCCAGAGGGAGCTGCAGGTCGGGCATGAAGCCCACCCGGCGCTGCACGTGCTGACATGGCGGCCGCCACACGTGCCGAAGATCCACGTGCACCACCGGCCGCCGCAGGTGGCAGTCGTCGCGGCTCCGGTCGTCGTGGCCGCCGCGGCCCCCGCGCCGGTGGCGACCGCGACCACGGCACCCGTCACCCGAACGAGCCCGGCCGGCGGCGACGGCGGCGGAGACGGAGGCGGCGATGACTAGCACCGCGCTTCGCATCTACACGACGGCCATCGCGCTGATCTGCGGGGGTGCGCTGGCGTGGTCGATCCACCAGAGCTCGATCGCGAGCGCATGGCAGGCCGATGCCCGCTCGTGGCACGCTCTGGCGGCGCAGGCAGTCGCCCACGACCAGCACACGACCCGCAGCATGCGCGGTCTGGTCGTCCGGTACGACCGGCTCGTGGTGCGCACCCGGCGATCGCAGCACACGCTGCTCGTTGCGATCGCGAAGGCCCAGCGCGCCGGCGCCGCGGCCACGGCGACGGTCCCGTCGCCGTCCCCAAGCGCGGCGACCGTCTCGCTGCCCGTGGCCTCGGCACCCGCCCCGGCGCCCGTCACGCCGGCTCCGGCGCCCACGACGCACACGAGCCCCGCGCCATGACGACCGCGCACGCACCAACCACATCAGCGGCCTGGGAGTGGCGGGCGACCGGCACCACCTGGCGCATCCACCACAGCGGCGGCGTCACACCGGAGCTCGCCCGGGTCGTCGCGGCGGCGGTCGAGCACGACGAGGCTCGCTGGTCGCGCTTCCGGCCTGCGAGCGAGGTCTCGCGAATGAACACCGCAGCAGGCGCGCCGGTCACCGTCTCGGCGGACACGCTCCGCGTCCTGGAGGCGTGCGTGACCTGGGCGGAGCGGACCGGCGGGGTGTTCCAGCCTCTCGTCGGCGGCACCCTCGCGGCGTGGGGCTACCGGCGCAGTCTGCTCGAGACCTCGGCCTACGCCGCGCAGAGCCCGGGAGCCCGCCCGCTGCACGCGCGGATCGAGGTCGACCGCGGCCGCGGCACGGCCCGGATCCCGCGCGGCACGCGAGTCGACCTCGGCGGCATCGCGAAGAGCTGGATGGCCGGGCGGGCGGCCGCGCTGCTGTGCGGCCGGTGCGACGACGCCAGCATCCTCGTCGACGCCGGCGGCGACCTGGTGGCGGCCCGCGGCGATCACATCGTCGCCGTCGAGGCGCCCGGGGCCGCGGCCCTGCGGATCGAGGACGCACCCGAGCTTCCGATCGTCGCGCACGTGCTCGTGCGGGCCGGCCAGGGCGTTGCCACGTCCGGGTTCGGGCGGCGCAGGTGGCGCAACGGGGACGGCCGCGAGGCCCACCACCTGATCGACCCTGACACCGGCCAGCCCGGGCCGCTGGCGCACGCGACCGTCGTCAGCGACGACCCCGTCGCCGCGGACGTGCTCGCCAAGGTGCTCGCCCTGCGCCCCGAGCGCATCGAGGCCGTCACCGAGGCGGCCATGGTCTCGATCGACGGCCGCGCGCGGACGACGCCGCGCTGGGAGCAGATGGTGCAGCAATGATGCTCTGGGACATCGCCCGGGCCAGCGCCCTTGTCGCGTTCGCCTGCTACACGCTCGTCGTCGCGTGGGGCATCGGCCTCTCGGCGCGCGCCTGGCGGCCGCCGGCCGCGGCGCTCGGCTTCCACCGCTTCCTGGCCTCGCTCGGCCTGGTCGCGCTCGCCACCCACATCTCGACGCTCATGCTCGACCCCTTCGCGCGGGTCGGCGTCGGCTCGCTGGTCGGGCGCGATCCACGTCCCGGCGTCGTCGTCGGAGCCGTGGCGCTGTGGCTGGCGATCGCGCTGCCCGCGTCGTTTCGGCTCAAGCAGGCACGGTGGCTGAGCCAGCGCGCCTGGCGGGCGCTGCACTACCTCGGCTACGCGTTCTGGGGCGCCGCGCTCGCCCACGGCGTGATGACGGGCACCGACTCCCGCTCCGCGTGGGCGCTCGGCTTCTACGGGTGTTCCGCAGCGATCGTCGCCGGTGCCGCCTGGTACCGCTGGCTCGATCGCCCACTGCCCGCATCGCGAGTGCGGCCGGCTCCGGCCCGGACGCCCGTGGCGTCCGTCGCGACCGACCCGGACGGGGGCGGCTGATGCCCGGCGCCGACCCGGTCACGGTGGTCGGAAACGGCGTCGCCGGCTATGCGTGCGCGCGGCGCCTGGCCGAGCGCGGATCGAGGGTGATCCTCGTCGGGCCCGGCCTGCCGTGCGACCGCCCGCCGCTCTCGAAGCGCGCCCTGGTTCGTGGCGCCGTGCCCTACCTGGCCGGCGCCGATGAGCTCGTGCGCATGGGGATCGATCACGTTGACGGCTGGGCCGGGGCGCTCGACCTCGAGCACCGGCGCATGGTCGTACGCCTGCGGCACGGCTCGCCCCCCCGGCAGCTTGCGTTCGACCGGCTCGTCTGGGCGACCGGCCTGCGGATCGCCCGGCCGTCGGTGCCCGGGCTGGACGCCGCCCACCAGAATGTCGACGCCGCGTCGATCGAGCGCCTGCTGCCCCGGCTGGCCCTACCTGGTCGCAGGATCGTCGTCGTCGGCGCAGGCCTGATCGGGTGCGAGACGGCTGCCACGCTCGGCCGCCGCCATCGGGTCGTCCTGCTCGACCGGGGATCCCGGGTGCTCGAGCGCCACCACCCCGAGGTCGGCGCCGCAACCGAACACGTCCTCGCCGGCCTGGGCGTGCAGGTTCTGCGAATGTGTGCGGTCACGGGCATGGAGCCCGCCCGCGGCGGGTGGTTGGTGCGCACGTCGACCCACGGCGACCTGGCGGCCGACGTCGTCCTCGCCGCCACCGGCGTGAGCGCGACGCTCCCCGCGGCCCTCGGTGGCGGCCTGACCGTCGCCACGGACGAGCGCCTGCGGGTGCCGGACGTGCAGGATGTCTGGGCGTGCGGCGACGTGGCGGCCTTCCCGCACCCGCGCTACGGGCGGATCGCCGTCCCCCACTGGGACAACGCCCGCGCGAGCGGCGTGCATGCGGCCGACTCGGCGCTGGGAGCAGCCGATCCGTACGTCCGCGATCCGTACTGGTTCTCGGACATCGGCAGCCTGCGCATCCAGCAGGTCGGGTTCGCGCCGGCCGTATGCGAATGGTCGCGCCGCGACGACCTCCGTGTCGGCCACGACGACACGGGGCGTCCGGCGTGCGTCGTGCTGCTGGACGCCCCGGCCCGGCTGAACGAGGCCCGCCGCATGCTCGCGGCATGAGCAGGACCACCACCCCACCATCACACAGCAGAAGGAGATAGACAATGAACGTGCAGCTGATCATCGACCCCGACGTCTGCGTGGGCTACGGAGAGTGCGTCGCGGAGGACTCCGAGGCGGTCGAGCTCGACGGGGGCGGCTGTGCACGCGCCCGCGTCGCCACGCTCGAGCAGGCGCGGGCGGAGCGGATCTGCGCGGCGTGCCCCGTGGGCGCGATCAGCCTGCGGGAAGCCGCAGCGGAACGGTCGGCCGCGTGAGCGCCGCGGCTCCGTAAGAGCCGGCGGCGGCACTCTCGTGCTCGTGGGCCGCTCGAGACGGTGATCGAGTCGATCGCCGAGGGGGTCGCGGGCGGCGTCCCGGCGCGGCTGGTGTTCGAGCTGACCCGCGCTTTCGCATTCGGCCGGACCCGTCTAGTCTCCTGCTCGGTAGTTGCCCGAAACAGGGTTAGGCGATGCCACGGATGCTCGGGTCGGCATCCCGGCTTAGCCTCTCGCGAATGTCGAGTCCCCCCGACTCACCGACCGGTTCGCATGTCCGCGACGTCATTCTTCGTCATGGCCGGACGCTGCGCCTGCGACCGCCGGCACCGGCCGACGCCGGCGCCGTGCTCGCCTTCTTCGCGGCGCTCGACGAGGAGAGCCGCTATCTGCGCTTCCACGGGACGCGCCGGATCGGGCCCGACATCCTCGACGGCCTGCTCGAACCCGACTGGGCGACCCGCGGCGCGCTGATCGGCGTGCTGCGCGGCGAGGACGGCGCCGAGGCGGTGGTGGCGGTGGCAAGCTACGCCCGGCTCCGCGATCCCCGTCTCGCGGAGGCGGCGTTCGCCGTCGCCACGGACATGCAGGGGCTCGGCGTCGGCACCCGGCTCGTCGAGCAGCTCGCCGCCGCCGCCGCGCGCGCGGGCGTCGAGACGCTCGTGGCCGACGTGATGGCGGACAACGACGCCATGCTGCAGGTGTTCGCCGACACCGGCTACGACGTGGAGCGGACATTCGAGGGCGGCGAGATCCAGGTGCGCCTGCAGATCGCGGCGAGCGACCGCTTCCTGGAGGCGGTCGACAGGCGCGACCACTCCGCCATCGACCAGTCGCTCGGAGCGTTCTTCCGGCCCAAGACGGTCGCCGTCATCGGCGCGTCCGCCCGGCCGGGTGCAATCGGGGGAGCGGTCTTCCGCAACATCGTCGAGGGCGGCTTCACCGGGCGCGCCTTTCCCATCAACAGGTCAGGTGAGCCGGTCGCGGGCGTCCCCGCGGCGCACGCGATCGAGGAGCTGCCCGAGAAGGTCGACCTGGTCGTCATCTGCGTCCCCGCACCGGCGGTGCAGGCTGCCGTCGCGTCGGCTCTCACCGCCGGCGTGCGGGCGGTCTGCGTGATCACCGCCGGCTTTGCCGAGACCGGTCTCGAGGGCGCGCGGGCCGAGCGCGAGCTGCTCGCGCTCGTGCGCAGCTACGGCGCGCGGATGATCGGCCCGAACTGCCTCGGCCTCGCCTCGAGCGACGTGCACCTGAACGCGACCTTCTCGCAGGCCGGCTTCGCGCCCGGGCGGGTCGCCGTCTCCTCGCAGAGCGGCGCCGTCGGGCTCGCGGTGCTCGAGGGCCTCGAGCGGCGCGGCCTGGGCGTCTCGTCGTTCGTCTCGGTCGGCAACAAGGCCGACGTGTCGTCGAACGACCTGCTCGAGCACTGGGAGGACGACGAGCCGACCGGCACGATCGCCCTCTATCTGGAGTCGTTCGGCAACCCGCGCCGGTTCGGGCGGATCGCCCGGCGCGTGTCGCGCACCAAGCCGATCGTCGCGCTCAAGGGCGGCAGCACGCCGATCGGGTCGCGCGCCGCCCAGTCGCATACCGCCGCGCTGGCGGGCTCGGATGCCGCGGTCGAGGCCCTGTTCCGCCAGTCCGGTGTGCTTCGGGCCGCGACGCTCGAGGAGCTGCTCGACCTGACCGACGTGCTCGCCTCGCAGCCGCTTCCTCACGGCCGCCGCACCGCGATCCTGACGAATGCCGGCGGCCTCGGAATCCTGTGCGGCGACGCCTGCTCGAACGCGGGCCTCGAGCTCTCGGAGCTTGCGCAGCACACGCGCGAGCACATCAGCCAGCTCGTGTCCGGCGAGGCGACCGTGCTGAACCCGGTCGACATCATCGGATCGGCGACCCCGGAGGTGTTCGGCGCGGTGACGCCCTTCGTGCTCGGCGACCCGGACGTCGATGCGCTGATCGTGCTCGTGACCGCGACCGCCGTCGCCGATCCCGACGACGTGATCGCCGCGATCGCCGCGGCGGCGAAGGCCACCGACGCGGAGAAGCCGGTGCTGATCGTGGTGACCGGCGGCGCGGGCACGCGGATCGCGGCGGGCCTGCCGTGCTTCGCGTATCCCGAGACGGCGGCCCGCGTGCTCGGCCGGGTGGCGGAGCGGGCCGAATGGCTGCGCCAGCCCATCGGGCGCGTGCGCGACGCCGAGGTCGATCGGGCTGCCGGCGAGGAGATCGTCGCCGCCACGCTCGCGGCCGGCGGAGAGGGCTGGCTCGACCCCGATGCGGTCGAGAGGCTCCTGGCCGCATACGGCATCCCGACCGCGGCGCAGCAGCTCGTGCAGACCGGCTCGCAGGCGCTCGCGGCGGCCGAGGCGCTCGGGTTCCCCGTCGTCGTGAAAGCCGGCGCCGCGGGCGTGCACAAGACCGAGAAGGGGGGCGTCGTGCTCGACGTGCGCACGCCCGCCGAGCTCGCGGCGGCCACCACGACCGTCGGCTTCCCGGCCGTCATCCAGCCGATGGTGCGCGGGGGCGTCGAGGTGATGGCGGGGGCGATGCAGGACCCGGTGTTCGGGCCGGTCGTGGCGTTCGGGATGGGCGGCACGATGGCCGAGCTCCTGGGCGAGATCCGGTTCGCGCCGGCGCCGCTGACCGATGTCGACGCCGACCAGCTCGTCGCCGCCGGCAAGGCGGGGGCGCTCCTGGCCGGCATGCGCGGCGCGGCTCCGGCAGACTCGCGCGCCCTGGCCGATCTCGTGCGGCGCCTGGCCCAGCTTGCGTCCGACTTCCATCAGATCGTCGAGCTCGACCTGAACCCGGTCATGGCCCGACCGAACGGCTGCCTCGCCGTCGACGCGCGGATCCGGGTCGAGGACTCGGCCGCGCCAACGGCGCTCAAGACATGGTGAATCGGGAGACGGGAGCAAACGACATGGATACCGAATCGACGCTCGGCGCGGCTCGCACAGGGGTGGCCGCGATCTTCGACCGGATCGTGTGCGGCCTGGATGGCACCGACGAGAGCTACGAGGCCGTGAGCCAGGCGGCGCGCCTCGCGCCGGAGGCGGCGCACGTCGTCCTCTGCAGCGTCTGGAACACCGGCGCATCGCTCGCGGTCGGCTGGTCGCCCCCGGTGTCGCGCACCGCATCGTTCCCCCGTGACGAGCTGCAGGCCGCCGTCGATTCGGCCCGGCCGCGGCTGCCGAAGTCGCTGGTCGTCTCGACGTCGGTGGTCGAGGGCCCTCCCGGCCCGATGCTCCTGACCGAGATCGGCCGCCAGAAGGCCACGCTGGTCGCCGTCGGATCGCACGACCACAATCGACTGACCGGGATCCTGCTCGGAAGCGTCGCCACCCAGCTCCTGCACGACGCCCCCTGCTCGGTGCTGATGGCACGCCCTGCGGGCGAGGGCACGTTCCCGGCGACGGTGACTGTGGCCGCCGACGGCTCGGCCGAGTCGGTGCGCGCAATCCACGTCGCCGTCGCGCTGGCCCAGAGGCTTGGAGCCGAGCTCGACGCCGTGGTCGCGACCGGCGGTCAGTCGGAGGCCGACGTCGGTGCGGTGCGGCGCAGCCTGGACGAGGCGGGCGGCACCGACATCCCGCTGCGCGAGGATCCGCAGACCCCCATCGAGGCGCTGACCATGGCCGCCCCCGACCTGCTCGTGATCGGAAGCCGTGGCCTGCACGGGGTGCGATCGCTCGGCAGCGTCAGCGAGCGCGTCGCCCACGACGCCGGCTGCTCCGTGCTGGTCGTCCGGTGAGCGCCCTCCAGCTCGCCCGCCTGCAGTTCGGCGATGTCACCATCTACCACTTCATCTTCGTCCCGATCACGATCGGGATCACCTGGCTCGTGGCCGTGTTCCAGACCCTCTGGCACCGAAGCGGCGACCCCGCCTACCTGCGTCTGACCCGGTTCTTCGGCAAGCTGATGCTGATCAACTTCGCGATCGGCGTCGTCACGGGAATCGTGCAGGAGTTCCAGTTCGGCATGAACTGGTCGGCCTACTCGCGCTACGTCGGCGACGTGTTCGGCGCGCCGCTGGCGATGGAGGGCCTGGCGGCCTTCTTCCTCGAGTCGACGTTCCTGGGCCTGTGGATCTTCGGGTGGGGCCGGCTCGGCAAGCGCGTCCACCTGGCGACCATCTACACGGTCGCCATCGGCACCAACCTGTCGGCGTACTTCATCCTCGCCGCCAACTCGTGGATGCAGCATCCGGTCGGCTACAAGATCGATCCGGCCACCGGCCACGCCCACCTGACGAGCATCCTCGAGGTGCTGACCAACTCGACGCTGCTCTACGCCTTCCCGCATACGATCGGCGCCGCCGTGATGACCGCCGGCATGCTCGTCGCCGGGGTGTCGGCATGGCACCTCGCCCGCGGATCGGAGACCGAGCTCTTCGGCAAGGCGATCCGCCTCGCCCTGCCGATCGTGCTGGCGGCGTCGCTCTTCACCTCGCTTGTCGGCCACGGCCAGGCCCAGCTGATGACCAGGCAGCAGCCGATGAAGATGGCCGCCGCCGAGGCGCTCTACAACACGACCTCGCACGCGTCGTTCTCGCTCTTCGCCGTCGCGCCGTTCTCGGAGCATCCCGGCCGATCGTCGTTCGACATCCGCATCCCCGACCTGCTCTCCGTGCTCGCCACGAACTCGCTCGGCGGGAAGGTGGACGGCATCAACACGCTGAACGCCCAGGATCAGGCCAAGTACGGCCCCGGCGACTACCGGCCCGTCATCGGCGTCACCTACTGGGCGTTCCGGATCATGACCGGGATCGCCGTCGTCCTGATCCTGATCTGCGCCTACGGGATGTGGCTGCTGTGGCGAGGCACGCTCGAGACCTCGCGCCGGTTCCTGCGCCTGACCACCTGGGCGATCGCGCTTCCGATCATCGCCAACACCGCCGGTTGGATCTTCACCGAGATGGGGCGCCAGCCGTGGGTCGTCCAGGGCCTGCTCCTGACGAAGAACGCCGTGTCGCCGAGCGTGCCCGCGTGGGAGGTGGCGACGTCGCTGATCGGGTTCACGCTGCTCTACACGGTGCTCGGCGTGATCGACGGATGGCTGATGTTCCGTTACGCCAAGGAGGTTCCGCCCGAGCCCACCGATGACGAGGCGGCCGGCTCTGGCAACCTCGCGATGGCGTACTGAGAGGAGGACGCGATGCACAGCGGATACTGGCACCTGCAGACGCTCTGGTTCGGCCTGATCGCGGTCCTGTGGATCGGCTACTTCATCCTCGAGGGGTTCGACTTCGGCGTCGGCATCCTGCTGCCCCTGCTCGGCCGCGACGAGACCGACCGCCGTGTCATCGTCAACACCATCGGACCGGTGTGGGACGGGAACGAGGTCTGGCTCCTCGTCGCCGGCGGGGCCACGTTCGCCGCGTTCCCCGACTGGTACGCGACCCTGTTCTCCGGCTTCTACCTGGCCCTGTTCCTGATCCTGTTCGCGCTGATCATCCGCGGGGTCGCCTTCGAGTACCGCGGCAAGCACGACTCGCCGACGTGGAAGGCATGGTGGGACCGGGCGATCTTCTTCGGCTCGGCGCTGCCCGCGCTGCTCTGGGGGGTCGGGTTCGGCAACATCGTGCAGGGCGTCCCGATCGACCGGTCGGGGGAGTTCACCGGGAACTTCTTCACGCTCCTGAACCCCTACTCGCTCGTCGCCGGCCTGATGACGCTCGCGCTGTTCACGCTGCACGGCGCCGTGTACCTCTCGATCAAGACGAAGGGCGAGCTCGTCGACCGCGCCCGGTCGGCGGCGAGGCAGCTGTCGCTCCTCTCGGCGGTGCTCGTCTTCGCGTTCCTCGCATGGACATACGGGAACGCCGTGTCCGGCAACGGCAAGGGCGTCGTCCCGGGCGTCATCCCGCTTTCGGCGGTCGGGTTCGCGCTCGCGCTGCCGTTCATGGTGCGGGCGGGCCGCGACGGGCTGGCCTTCGCGACGACGACGCTCACGATCGGCCTCATCACCGCGACGATCTTCCTGAACATGTACCCGCGGGTGATGGTGTCGAGCACGAAGGCGGCCTACAGCCTGACGGTCTGGAACGCCTCGTCGAGCCACTACACGCTGGCGGTCATGACGGTCGTCGCGCTCTCGCTCACCCCGGTGGTGCTCGTGTACCAGGGCTGGACCTACTACGTGTTCCGGCACCGCATCGGCCGCGAAGACATGGGGCCGATCAAGAGCCCGATCGAGATGCTCTCGGGCCCCAGCAACGGCTCCACAGGCGCCCCCACGGGCGATTGACGCGTGCGGGGCGTTGATCCGCGCCTGACGGCCGCCACCCCCGCGGTGCGGCGGTTCCTGGCCGCCTGCGGGCTGCTCGCGCTCGCGACCGCCGTCGTCGTGATCCTCCAGGCGACGCTCATCGGCGACGTGATCGCGCGCGTCTTCCTCGGCCATCGCACCCTGCGGGCGGTCGGCCCGGCCCTGGCCCTGCTCGCGGCGGCAGCCGTCCTGCGCGGCCTTCTGGCCTGGGCCTTCCAGGCCGGCGGAGACCTGACCGCCGCGGCCACCACGCGCGCGCTGCGCCGCAGGCTCGTCGCCGCCATCCTCGGTGCGGGCGCCGAGGGACGGTCGACCGGGGCGATCGCCACGGCCGCGGTGGACGGGATCGACGCGCTCGACCCATACTTCAGCCGCTATCTGCCCCAGCTTGTGCTCGCCGCCGTCGTGCCCCTCTCGATCCTCGCCTGGGTCGCATTCATCGACGCCGAGTCCGCGCTCATCATGGCGGCGACGCTGCCGCTCATCCCGATCTTCGGCGTGCTCGTCGGGCGCGAGGCGGGCCGTCGGGCACGGTCGCGGCACGCGGCCCTCACAGAGCTCGGAAGCCACTTCCTGAGCGTTGTCCAAGGTCTGCCGACCCTGCGCGCGTACAACCGCGGAACGGCACAGGCAGGTCGGATCGCCGAGACCTCCGAGGGCTACCGCCGCGAGACGATGGCGACGCTTCGGATCGCGTTTCTCTCGGCGCTCGTGCTCGAGCTGGCGGCGACGCTGGGCACGGCGGTCGTCGCGGTCGAGATCGGCATCCGGCTCGACGACGGCGGCATCGCGCTTGCGCAGGCGCTCACGGTGCTCGTGCTTGCGCCCGAGCTCTACCTGCCGCTGCGCGCCGCCGCCACGCAGTTCCACGCGAGCACCGACGGCATGGCGGCCGCGGAGCGGATCTTCGCCGAGCTCGAAGCGCTTCCGGACCCCGAGGCGACGACGGGAGCGGCACCGCCACGAGGCATGCACGCGATCACCCTGGTGGACGTGAGTTTCACCTATCCGGGGCGGACCGCGCCGGCCCTCTCGGACGTCGACCTGACCGTCGCCGCCGGCGAGCGGGTGGCCATCGTCGGCCCCTCGGGTGCGGGCAAGACGACGTTCGTCCGGCTCCTGCTCGGCAGCGAGCGAGCGCAGGCCGGCCGCGTGCTCTACGGCGACCGCGACCTTTCGTCGATCGACCGCGAGCAGTGGCGCGCACAGGTCGCATGGCTGCCGCAGCGGCCGCACCTGCCGGCCGGGACGATCGCCGACGCCATCCGGCTCGGACGGCCCGAGGCCAACGACGCAGACGTGGCCGCGGCCGCGCGCACCGCAGCCGCCGACGGGTTCATCCGCGCGCTTCCGGCCGGATACGCGACGCGCGTCGGCGACGGCGGCGCGGGGCTCTCGGCCGGACAGCTGCGCCGCGTGGCGCTCGCGCGGGCGCTCTTGCGCGACGCCCCGCTGCTGCTGCTCGACGAGCCGACGACGAACCTCGACCCCGGCGCCTGCGCCGAGATCGCCGCGTCGCTCGCGGCGATGCCGCGCGACCGCACCGTCATCGTGATCACCCACGACGAGCAGCTCGCGGCCCGCGTCGCCGACCGCATCGTCCGCATGGACGCGGGCCGCATCCGCGCGGGCGAGCTCGCAGGGGCGTCCACATGAGCGTGGCGCAGACCCGCTCGCCGGTCGTTCGGATCGCCGCGCTCTCGCGCCCGCACGCGGGCCGGCTGCTGGCGGCGGCGGTGCTCGGCGCGCTCGCGATCGGCGCGGGCATCGGCCTGCTGGCGACGTCGGGATATCTGATCTCGCGCGCCGCGCAGCGTCCCCCGATCCTCGAGCTCTCGGTTGCGATCGTCGCCGTCCGGTTCTTCGGCGTCTCCCGCGCGGTGCTGCGCTATCTCGAGCGGCTGGCGGGGCACGACGCCACGCTGCGCGCGCTCGGAACGGTCCGCGCGCGCCTCTTCACCCGGCTTGAGCCGCTCGTCCCGGCCGGCCTGCCCGGCGTGCGCACCGGCGACCTCCTGAGCAGGTTCGTCGCCGACGTCGACGAGCTCCAGAATCTGTGGCTGCGGGCGGCGGGCCCGATGGCGGTGGCGCTGCTCGCCGGGGCGATCGCCGTCGGCGTCTCCGCATTCGCCCTGCCGGTCGCCGCCCTCGTGCTCGCGGCGCTCCTGCTCGCCGCAGGGGTGGCGCTGCCGGCCGCCGGGGCACTGGCCGGCCGCTCGAGCGCGCACCGCGAGGCGCCGGCCCGCGCGCGCCTGTCGGCCGAGCTGGTCGAGGCGCTTGACTGCGCGCCCGAGCTGGCCGCGTTCGGCGCCGCCGGCAGATCGGCCGCGCGTGTCGGCGCCTGCGACGCAGAGCTCGGAGGCCATCGCCGCCGGACCGCGCTCGTCGCCGCCGTCGCCGAGGGCGTCGTCACGGCGCTCGCCGGCCTGGCCGTGGCGGGCGTGCTGCTCGTGTCGATCCCGGCCGTGTCGGGAGGCGCGCTCTCGGGCGTCTACCTGGGGATGCTCGCGCTGCTCGCCCTCGCGGCATTCGAGGCCGTGCGCCCGCTCCCGGCCGCCGCCGCCCACCTGGCCGCAACGGCGCACGCGGCCGGGCGGGTGCTCGAGCTGACCGATCGCACGCCCCCGGTCGTCGATCCCGAGGCTCCGGTCGCACCGGTGGGAGCTGGACACGTCGGGCTGCGCGGCGTACGAGCCCGCTACGGCGACGGACCGTGGGTGCTCGACGGGATCGATCTCGACCTGCGGCCCGGCCGGATCGTGGCCCTCACCGGGCCGAGCGGCGCCGGCAAGACGACGCTCGCGAACCTGCTCGTGCGCTTCCGCGACCCTGACGCCGGCTGCGTCGAGCTCGACGGCATCGACCTGCGCAGGTACGCCCAGGCGGACGTCCGCGCGATCGTCGGCCTCGGCGGGCAGGAGGCCCACCTGTTCCCGACGAGCATCCGCGAGAACCTGCGCATTGCCCGGCAGGCCGCGACCGACGCGGAGCTCACCGACGCTCTGCGCCGCGCACACTCCGCCGACTGGGTGGCCGCGCTGCCCGAGGGCCTCGACACGCGGCTCGGCGAGGGCGGCGAGGGCGTCTCCGGGGGCCAGCGCCAGCGGCTCTCGCTCGCCCGCGCGCTGCTGGCCGACGTGCGCCTCCTCGTGCTCGACGAGCCGGCCGCCCACCTCGACGCCCGGGCGGCGGCGGCGCTCACCCGGGAGCTGCTCGAGACGGCGCGCGGCGCCGGCATCGGCGTCCTCATCATCACCCACCGCACGGGCGGGCTCGAGGCCGCCGACGAGGTGCTCGAGCTGCGCGACGGCCGCATCGCGGCCACCGCGGCCGCGGGCGTCAGCCCTTGATCGCCCTGATCGAGATCGAGATCGAGAACTTCGCGCCCTGACAGGCGTCTGCGACGCTCGTCGGCATCATCACGGTCAGGACGAGCTTGGCGCTCTTCTTCGGCGCGATCTTGAGACCCGCCTTGGGGTGCGTCACGGTCAGGTTCTGGGCGACGGTCGAACAGCCGGCGACCGAGGTCTTCGTCACCTTGGTCTTGATGGTCGCGATCTTGATCCTGATGGTGTTCGGGTTCTTGACCGTCACCGTGAGCGATCTGGAGGCGCCCGGATAGAGGCCCGTGACCGGCACGCCCGTGACGGTCACCGGCTTCTTCGTCGAGGCAAGCAGCTCGAGGCGGCCTGTGTGCGCGGGCCCGGGATGGGCGGCCGACGACAGGGCGACGCCCGCGGTGACGGCGAGCACGACGGCTGTGGAGAGGAAGAAGCGCACGATCAGGGCTTGAAGGTAAAGGTCGTCGATGTGGTGGCGGTGTTCGCGGCGCCGTCGGTCGCGACGGCCCGGATCGTGTAGGACGAGCCGCTGGTGAACCAGGCGGCCGACGCCGGGAACGTCCAGTTCGGCAGCGCGAGCGGCGAGGACATCAGCACCTCGCTCGCCGACGAGAACGAGCTCGTGCCCGGGTTCCAGTAGAGGCTCGGCGACGTGGCCTGGCGCAGGCTCAGCTGCACGCCCGAGACGCCGCTCGTCGCGTCGCTGACCGTGCCGCAGATGTCCTCGGTGGACGGGGTGCTGCAGCCCGCCGACCAGCCGCCGTTGTAGGCCGCGGTCGGGAAGGTGATCGCGATCGTCGGCGCCGTGTCGTCGATGGTCACGGTCGGCGAGATGCTGGCGGTGTTGCCCGCGCGGTCGGTCACCGTGACGGTGTAGGCCTTGCTGCCCGCGGTGATCGAGGCCTTGCCCGTCTCGACGGCGCTCGCGTAGCCGTAGGTGACGCCGCCGACGGTGCAGCCGGTCGCACATGCCGGCATCGCGACGGCGGTCGCGCCGGTCGTCAGATTCCTGACGTTTGCGCTCACGGAGTAGACCCCGCTCGCATCGGTTGCGCTCGCATACACGAGGTAGGTGTGCCCCTGGCTCATGTAGCCCGGGACCCCGGTCGCAACGGTTGCGATCGCCTCGGCCGAGAGCGCGGGCACCGTGTTGTCGACCGTGACCGAGCCGTTCGCCGTGGTCGTGTTGGAGAGGCCGTCGGTCGCCGTGACCGAGAACGCCACCGAGCCCGCGGCGAGCGTCGATGACGCGGTCTTCGAGGTGCTCTTGTAGCCGTAGGTGACGCCGCCCACCGTGCACGACGTCGTGCAGGCCGAGAGCGCGAGCGCGGTCTGCCCGCTCGTGATCGTCGAGACGTTGGCCTTGACCGACGTGATACCCAGGGCGTCGGCGGCGTTCGCGTACACGATGTAGGCGCCGCTCTTGCGGATCAGGCCCGAGACGCTCGTCGTCGTGTTCGCGATGGCCACACCGGAGACGGTGGGCCCGGTCGAGTCGACGGTCACCGAGTAGGAGCCCGTCGTTGCGTTGGCCGCCTTGTCGGTCGCCGTCACCGAGAACGGCGTTGCACCCTGCGCGATCGAGGCTCCGGCGGTCTGGCTCGCGCTCTTGTAGGCATAGGTGACGCCGCCCTGGGTGCAGCCGCTCGAGCAGGCCGAGAGGGTGAGAGCCGTCTGGCCGGACGTGAGGCCCGAGACGTTCGCGGTGACCGTGGAGACGTTCGCATCGGCCGCGTTGGCGTAGACGACATAGGCGCCGCCCGGCTTGGTGTAGCCGACGTAGCTCGGCGTGGTGTTGACCACGACCGCTGCGGTGACGGTGGGCGGGGTGCTGTCGGCGGTCGCCGCGAAGCTCGTCGTCTGCACGTTCGCCGCGGGGTCGGTGGCGGTGAGCGAGAAGCTCTTGCTGCCGTCTGCCGGCGAGCCCGCGGTGAGCGACGCGCTCTTGTAGGCGTAGGTGACGCCGCCCGCGGTGCAGGACACCGTGCAGGTCGTGAGCGCGACGGCCGTCTGCCCCGGCGTGATGGCCGAGACGTTCGCAGTCATGGTCGCGATGCCGCTCGCGGGCGAGCCGCCGTCGGTCGCCTTCGCGTACACCGCATACGTGCCCGACGAGTGCACAAACCCGGCGGTGGCCGGCGCCGCCATGGCGACGACGGCGGCGGAGATGGTCGGCGGGGTGGAGTCGACGGTGACCGAGTGCGATGCCGGCGCGCCGGTGTTGCCGGCGTTGTCCTGGCCCCAGATCGTGTACGTCTTCGTGCCCTGGGCAAGGCCTGCGGTGGCGGTCTGGGACGCGGTCGACCAGCCGTATGTCGTGCCACCGACGGTACAGCCGGAGATGCACGGCGAGAGCGAGAGCGCGGTTGCGCCGGTCTCGATGCCCGAGACGTTCGCCTGCACCCAGGCGACGCCCGAGACGCCGACGTCGACCACGTTCGCGTAGACGACGAACTGGCCGCCGGACGCAACCGCGCCTCCGGCGGCGGTCATGCCGGGCGGCGCCACCGTCGCGGCGGTCACGACCGGCGCGTGGAAGTCGACGCTCGCCTGGGCGACGCCCACCCCGTCTCCGGGCAGATGCCACGACGCGGATGCGGTGGTCGCGCCGCCCAGAAGGGCGGCGATGACCAGGAGTCCGCACCGCATGCGCGGCGTGCCCCGGAGACGGGCGAGCATCAGATCCCGCCTAGGACGCGCTGGCTGCAGTGGCAGTCAGGTACACGGTAAACGTGGCGCCCTGACAAGAGTCGTTGGCGGCGGTGCTCATCGCGATGTCGCCGGCGGCGTCGATGTCGATCGACGAGTTGGCGGGGATGGTCCAGCCGTCGGTGGCGGTCGTGAACGACAGCGAGCTCAGGTTGCAGCCCGAGTGTCCGGCGTCGACCGAGAAGCCGTTCGTGCCCTGGGTGGTGTCGAGGTCGACGCTCGAGACCGCGACGGCGAACGGGTTGGAGTTCGCGGCGGTCGTGTCGACGTCGGCGGAGCCACCCGGATAGAGCGAGGTCGAGGGCGTACCGGCGGAGAGCGTGAGCGCGACCGCGCTGGTGGCGGACGCCGTGCCGGTGCCGCCGCCGTTCACGGTCCAGGCCGCATAGGCGACCGATCCCGCGACGAGCAGACCGACGGCCGCGGCCACGGTCGTACGCACGATGCGTTTGCGAGTCATGAGTTCCTCTGTGAAGGGGGGAAGGACGAACGCGCGGACGCAGGCAGAGTCGGCGGACGTTCGTCTTTACAATTCGGCCGCGGACGGTGAGGCGCGCATACCGCGAAAAGGGGATCTCCCTTTCGGGCGGGCCTCCGGCGGGCGCGTAGCCGCGTCTACCGCAATGCCGTGATCAGGATCTGGACTGCGACGATCTTCGCGATCATGACGAGCGGATAGACCGTCGAGTAGCCCACCAGCACCTGGTCCTCGTCGGTGGCATGGGCCGACGCGAATGCGAGCACCGCGGGCTGCGTCGACACGCCGGCGACCATGCCCGCAAGCTGCGATGCGGGCAGCCGCAGCAGCCGGGTGCCGGCCATCACGGTGACCGCGACCATCACGATCGTGACCGCGGCCCCGGCGAGGACGATCGCCACGGCCTGCGGCGACGTGACCGTATGCGCAAAGGACTGCCCCGCCTTCGTGCCGATCCCGGCCAGGAGCAGCACGGTGCCGAACTGGCGCAGGGTCATGTTGGCGGCGTGGGGCAGCTGCCAGACGAGTGCACCCGTGCGCTCGCGCGCGCCGAGCACGAGGCCGGCGATGAGCGGGCCGCCCGCGAACCCCAGCGTGAAGACGCCGCCGCCGGGGAGCGGCAGCGGCACGAGACCGAGCAGGAGCCCCGCCGCGATCCCGAGCGAGAAGGTGAGCACGTCGAGCTCGCGCAGGCTGCGGTAGGAGTCGCCGAAGAGCTCGTTCACCTGCGCGAGGCGGTCGCGCGGCGCCACGACCCGGACGTGATCGCCGAGCTCGAGCACGAAGTCGGGCCGCGCGACGAGGTCGGTGTCGCCGCGGCGCACGCGGGTGGCCGTCGCATCCAGCCGCTCGAGGCCGATGTCGTGGATCCGATGGCCCGCGAGGGCCGAATTCGAGACGAGCACGCGGCGGAAGTCGAGGTCGGAGCGGTCATCCGTCAGCTCGGTCGAGGTGCGCGCTCCGACCAGGTCGACGGCGACGGCGACGTCGGTGACCGACCCGACCACGGTGACGAGGTCGCCGGGATGGAGGGTGTGATGCGGCTCGGCCGCGTGCACGGCGCCCCCGTGCAGGATGCGCCCGAAGCTGACCCGGTTCTCGAGCTCGGCGGCCAGCTCGGCGATCGTGACCTCGGGGAAGTACTCGACCCGCGCGGTCTCCTCGACAAGCTGCTCGCACCGCGGCGAGCGATCGCGCCGCAGGAGCGCGTGACACGAGAGCAACGGGATGAGAACGCCCAGCGGATAGCACAGCGAGTAGCCGACGATCGGCTGCGCGCCGACGGTGGCAAACGCCGTGGCGCCGGTGTGCGCCTGCAGATAGCCGACTGCCGCCGCCAGCGCGGGAGTGCTCGTGACCGCGCCTGCGAAGATGCCGGCCCCGACCCCGGCGCTCGTCCCGATCGCGTGGACGGCGGCGATCACGGTCACGCCCACGACCCCGAGCGTCGCGAGCGCGGCTGCGTTCAGCGGCAGGCCGCGGCGGCGGATCGCGGCGACGAACCCCGGGCCGGAGGCCAACCCCGTCGTGTAGACGAACGTCGCGAGGCCCAGCACCCACACATCCTCGGGCACCACCCAGCGCGCGCTGACCGCTCCGGCGCCGATGGCGACGAAGAGCACCGCGGCCACGCCGAGCGAGAAGCCCCCGATCGTCACCCGGCCCGCGACGAACCCGACCGCGCACACTCCGAAAAGGAGGAGCACGGGGTTCTGTGCGACGATCGAGATCACCCTCCGGTGTTCGGCGACCGGGGAGGTGGATGAAGACGCCTCAGCCCATGCGCACCGATTCGAGCACGGTGCGGTAGTGCTCGAGCGGGGGCGTCGCGAGACCGGGCACCTTCGCGATGTCGTCGTAGCGGCGCAGCCGCACCGCGTCGTCGGCGAACGGGCCGCGGCGGAACTCGTCCACCTCGGCGGGCGAGAACGGCCCGCCCTGGAGCTCCAGGCTGTGCCGCGACGCCTCGGACAGCTCATCGAGGTACTCGGGCTCGACCGCGCACAGGTAGCGCTTCGAGGCGACGTGGAGCCGGATCGGCTCGGTCACGGCAGGCGGGAAGTGCCGCTCGAGGAACCGCGAGCCGACATCCTCGTGCATGCTGTCGACGCCCTCGGCGGCACAGTCGGGGTCGAGGTCGTGCACCATGTGGCCGAAGTCGTGCAGCACCGCGGCGGCGACAAGCGTGGCAGGGGCGGCGTCGTCCTCGGCGGCGCGCGCGCTCTGGAGCATGTGCTCGGTCAGCGAGACGGGCTCACCGAGGTACGTCGAGTCGCCGCTGCGGCGAAACGTGGCGAAGATGTCGTCGATGATCGTGCTCATGGAGCGGCCTCCCGATGGTCGTGTCGGCGGAGCGTGCGCAGGCGGCTGCGCAGACCGTCGCGGTCGGCGTAGCAGCCCTGCAGGTGACGGTCGCCCGGCGACCGGATCGTGGTGCGGCCGTGCAGTACGCGCAGGTTGTCCATCACCACGACGTCGCCGGGCCGCAGGCGGATGCGGCGCACGAGCAGCTCGTCGATCGCAAGCAGGCCGAACGCGCGGTAGGCGCCGTAGTAGGCCTCGGCGAGCCCGGGCTCGAACGGGAACGGCTCGCACGACCGCGTGTTCCAGCGCACCTCGGCGAGCGTCCCGTCGCGCGCGAGCCGCAGCACCGGGAACCGTGATCGCAGGTCGACGCCGGAATCGCGATAGCGGAACCCGATCTCGGTCGTCGCGAGCAGGTCGTGGGCGTCGGGATCGACCCGGCCGAGCAGGTCGGCGACCGCGAAGCCGTCGACGAGGGTCGACTCGCCACCGTCGCCGTCTGCGCGGATGCAGTGCAGCAGCTGCAGCCCCGGGGTCGGGTCACGGTAGGGGTTGTCGGTGTGCGGCCCGAGCGCCCGGCCGGAGTAGGCCAGGTTGGCCGCACCCACCTGCAGGCGCACGTCGAAGAGCCGGCCGTAGTTTGTCTCGCGGATATGCCCGAAGAGCGCGACGATCGCCTCGAGCGCACCGGGCTTCACCGGCGCGGCATGCACGAGCGCGACGCCGAAGCGGTGAACCGCTTCAAGACACCCGCGCAGCTCGGCCTGGTCGCGAGCGATCCCGCCGGCCGAGAACGGGCCGGGGAGGGTGCTCGCGGCGTCCCAGAGCTCGATCGCAGGCAGGTCGTCGGCGGCGCCGGCCGCCAGCAGCGCCGCGATGTCGTAGACGCTTGCGTGGCCGTCGTCCCAGTCGATCTCGATCGCGCCCGCCGCGATGCGCACGTCGCGCGGCCGGACGTCGGCGCGGATCGCCGTGATGTCCACGATGCGCTGGGTGCCGGCCGGGTGCGCGCACTCGGGGCAGGGGCAGTTCTCGCGCAGCCACAGCGGGATCAGGCGGCGCACGGTCACCCCGGCGGCGCGCAGCTCGACCGTCCCGCCCGCATCGACGGCCGCCGTCACGAGAGCCTCGGCGGTCACCCCCACGGCAGCGTGTAGAGCTTCTGGTTCGTCATCGCTCGGATCGCCTCGACCACGCCCTCCTTGACGCCGAGCCCGGAGTCGCGGATGCCGCCGAACGGCGTCACCTCGGTCCTCCACCCCGGCACCTCGCGGATGTTGACCGTGCCGCAGCGCAGCTCGCGCACGCAGCGCAGCGCCGCCTCAAGGTCGTTCGTGCACACGCCGGCCGAGAGGCCGTAGGCGGTGCCGTTGGCCACCTCGAGGGCGGCATCGAGGTCGCGCACGCGGATGATCGGGGCAATGGGGCCGAACGTCTCGGAGGCGACGAGCTCGGATGCCGGCGAGACGTGGTCGAGCACCGCGGGCGCGACCAGGGCGCCGGTGCGGCCACCGCCCGCGAGCAGCCGCGCGCCCTCGGCGACGGCCGCGCCGACGCGCCGCTCGATGGTGCGCGCCGCGGGCTCGTCGATCACGGTCCCGACGTCGGTCCCCTCGGCGAACGGGTCGCCGGCGACGAGCGCCTCGCAGCGGGCGACCATCCGCTCGGCGAGCGCACCGGCCACACGCTCCTCGACGATCACGCGCTTGACCGCCGAGCAGCGCTGGCCGCTGTTTCGGGTCGCACCGTCGATCGCAAGGCCGGCCGCCTCGTCGAGATCGGCGTCGCCGAGGACGATCAGCGGGTCGTTGCCGCCGAGCTCGAGCACCGCCCGGCGGTAGCCGAGCCGAGCGGCGATCGCCTTGCCGGTCTCAACCCCGCCCGTGAACGACACCACCTCGACCGCGGGGTGCGAGAGCATCGCGTCGAGGATCTGCTCGCGGTCGCCGGTCACGATCGCGACCGCGTCGGACGCGACGCCGGCATCGATCAGGACGCGCGCCAGCCAGAGCGCCGTGAGCGGCGTCTTCTCGGACGGCTTCAGCACCATGGCGGCGCCGGCCGCGATCGCGGGGGCGACCTTGTGTGCGACCTGGTTCAGGGGATGGTTGAACGGCGTGATCGCCGCGACGAGCGCGACCGGCTCGCGCACCGTGTGGCCCCGGCGGCGCCGGCCCTGCGCCGAGATGTCGCCCGCGAAGCTGCCGCCGTCGTCGCGCAGCGCCTCGCTCGCCGCCGACCGGAACACGTCGACGGCGCGGTCGACCTCGTGGCGGGAGTCGCGCAGCGCGAGGCCGGATTCCCAGGTGATCAGCCGGGCGACGGCCTCGGCGCTCGCGGCGATGCGAGCGGCGATGCCCTCGAGCTGGAGCGAGCGCTCGTGGCGTGACGGCGGCGGGCCGGCCGCAGCGGCGCGGTCGAGCGCCGCCGCGACTTCCGACCGCGCGAGCAGCGGGGCGTGCCCGATCGTCTCGCCGGTGTACGGATGCACGACGGGAAAGCAGCCGGCGCCCGCGTGCGCGGCCCCGCCGATCAGGCACGTCGAGAGCGCCGCCGGGTCGATGCCGGCCGACACGTCGGTGGTCATGCCCCGGCCCCGATCAGGAGGTGGTGCACGTCGGCGTTGGTCGCACCCGCGGCGAGCAGGCGGGCGCCTTCAGGCGAGGGGCGCTCGGACAGGAGCAGGGGGATCGCCTGCTCGTGCCGGCCGCCGTGCGAGCGAAGCGGCGCGCCGAGCGCCGAGAGGTCGTGCTCGGCGGCCGTCTTGCCGAGGACGGTGTCGGTGTCGGCCAGCACCACGAGGTCGCCGATGCGGTCGCGCGGCAGCCGCAGATCGCGCGCGGCGGCATCGCCGCGGAGCACCTCCTCGACGCCGTCGAGCGCCGCGATCGCGGCGGCGGCCCGGGGCACGTCGTCGGGGTCGCGGACGTACACCCAGCAGGCCGATCCGAGCGCGGCGTGGTGGACGACGTGCGGGTCGGTGATCGGAAGGAGCACGTGCGACCCCTCGATGCCCGCCGCGGCGAGCGCGTCGGAGAGGTAGCGCACGTTCGGCCGGCCGTCGGCGGTGGTCTTGCGGTTCATGCCGTGGTCGGCGACGAGGCCGAGCCGCCAGCCGCGGTCGAGGAACGCCCCGACCAGCTGGTCGAGACGACGCAGGAACCGGTCGCTGAGCTCGCTCCCGGGCGGCTCGGTGTGCTGGACGAAGTCGGTGAGCGACACGTACAGGAGCCGTGTGCCCAGCCGCTCGGCCAGGGCCAGGCCGAGCTCGAGCGCGTAGGGAGAGGCCTCCCAGTCGTAGATCCCCGGCACCGGCCGCGGCAGCGCGTCGCTCGCGCGGTCGAGCCCGTCGATCGGGACGTCGCCGGCCCGCTCGACCGAGACGCACGGAACGTCGCCCGCCGCGAGCAGCCGGCGCAGCTTGTCCTTGGTCGTCACGGCGAGCACGGGCACGCCCGCCGCGTGCAGCCGCGCGTGGATCGACGGCGCGCGCAGGAAGCGCGGATCGTCGAGCTGCACCTCGCCGCCGTCGGGGGCGAGGCAGTGGTTGCCCGGCAGGCCGTGCACGTCCGGCGGCGCGCCGGTCACGATCGAGAGGTTGTTCGGGTTCGTGAAGCTCGGCAGCTGCGAGCGCCCGAGCGCGTATGCCCCCTGCGCGGCCATCTCGGCCATCCGCGGCACGATGGCGCGCTCGAAGGCGTCGTCGAGGTAGCGCGGGTCGCAGCCGTCCAGGCACACGACCGCCGTGGGAGCCGTGGGGGCGGTGTAGCGGCGGCCGTTCACCTCAACGGCCGCCGTCACGCCGACACTCCGAACGCCGCCAGCGCCGCCTCGAGCCGGGCGGCGAAGCCGACCAGTGCCTCGGGCTCGATCGCACCCATGCAGCACACGCGGAAGATCTCGCTCGCGAGCGACCCCTGGCCGGCGTAGATCACGTAGCCGTCGCGCCGCAGGCGGTCGTGCAGCTCGGAGTAGTCGACGCCGATGGGCAGGCGCAGCGACCGGACGGTCAGCGACCGGTGCGGCGCGGCGACCAGCTGCTCGAGATCGAGCCGGTGGAGCTCGGCATCGAGCACGTCGCAGCGGTAGCGGTAGCGGGCGGCGCGCGGCGCGAAGCCCTCCTCGAGCAGCTCGTCGAGGGCGGCGTCGAGCGCCGCGAGGGCCGGGATCGCCGGGGTGAACGGCACCGATCCCGACGCGGCCGAGCGCAGGTAGGCCTGGAGATCGAGGTACACCGACCGCGGCGGCACCTCGGCGGCACGCTGCGCACCCGCGGGCGAGACGAGCACGAAGGCGGCTCCCGGCAGCCCCGAGAGGCACTTGTTGGAGCTGCAGGCGAGCAGGTCGATGCCCCACGCCGCCGGGTCGAGCTCCTCGACGCCGAACGACGAGACGGCGTCGACCACGGTGCGCACGCCGGCGGCGCGCGCGATCCGGGCGATCTCGCGCACGGGGTTGAGCAGGCCCGTGGTCGTCTCGTGATGCACGACGGCCACGGCGTCGGCCTCGGGGTGGGCGGCGAGCGCCGCCGCGACCGCCTCGGGCGCAATCGGCTCGGTCCACGCCGCCTCGACGGCGACCACCGGGATCCCGGCGCGCGCGGCGATGGCGGCGAAGCGGTCGCCGTAGACGCCGTTTCGCACGATCACAGCGCTTCGCCCGGGCCGCACCGCGGCCGTAAGCGCGAGCTCGTCGGCGGCGGTTCCCGACCCGGCCATCATCGCGACCTCGTACCCCGCGGGATCGCCCGCCACGGCGAGCAGCTTGTGCCGCACGCCCCGCTCGAGCGCCGTGAACTCGGGCTCACGGTGGCACAGATCGACGATGCCCGCCGCCCGCTTGACGCGCTCGGTCGTGAGCGCCGGGCCGGGATTGAGCAGCACGGCGGGGCGAAGCGATCGCGCCGAGCCGTAGCGGCCGGCATCGAGACGGCCCAGATGTTCGGGCGCGACCACCCAGTCGGGCTCCGCGGTGTGAAGCGCACGCACCGCGACGGCATCCGCCGCCACGCCGACGACCGCCGCGACGCCGGCGCAGCGCGCCACCGTCACCTGCTCGGCCGTTTCGGCAACGACGCCGACACGGCGCAGGTCGTCGCCGCCGGCGGCGCGCACCGCCTCGATCAGCTCGAACAGCCCGGTGCCAGGCTCGAGCCCGGCCACCACCGCGCCGTCGGCCGCGGCGGTGGCCAGATCGGCCGTGTCGGCGAACGTGAGCCACACGTCGACGGCGCGCTCCTGCACCCATCGGGCCGCGGTGGCCGCGGTGCTCGCGACCGCCATGGCCCTCAGAGCTCCTCGCCCGCGCCGCGCAGGCGCTCGAGGCTCGTGCGAACGACGCTGTTCGCGATCACGAACGAGACGGCGCTGCCCAGGTATCGGTCGTCGGAGAGCTCGAGCGGGCTGCCGTCGGGCGAGGTCGTGCGCCGCTGCTGGCGCAGGAGCGGCGTGCCGGCGGGCACCTCGAGCAGAGCCGCATCGCGCTCGTCGGCGCCGAGCGCCTCGATGACGTGCCGGGCATGGGCGAACACCACGCCGCGCTCGGCGAGGCGCTCGTAGATCGAGTCGACCTCGAGCCGCAGCGACCCGAGCAGCACGCCCACGCTCTCGACGAACGTCGTGCGCTCGATCATCACCGGCCGCTCCCCGAGCAGACGCACCCGCACGAGCTTGTACACATCGGCGCCGGCCCGCAGCCCGAGCCGCTCGGCCTCGGCCGGAGCCGCCCGCCGCCGGCGCAGCTCGACCATGCGGCCGCGCGGCACCTCGCCGATCGCGTGCGCCCAGGCCGAGAAGCTGAGCAGCTCGCCGAAGCTCTGGGTGCGCGGCTGCGCGAGCACGACGCTGCGTGCGCCCCGCCGGCTCGCGATCGACCCCTCGGCGGCGAGCAGGGCGATCGCGTGGCGGACGGTTCCGCGCGACGCGCCGTGACGCACGGCGAGCTCGGACTCGGACGGGAGGAGCGCGCCGGGGGGATGACGCCCGTCGCGGATCGATGCCCGCAGCTCGTCGGCGAGACGTGCGTACAGCGGCCGGGCCTCCACCGCGTCCACCCTAACATGACTGGACAAGTTGGCACGTCCGCCGGCGCCGTCAATGGATCCTCGCCCGCAGCACCGTCGAGAAACGCTCGAGCACGAGCACGAACACGACGACGACTCCGAGCTCGGTCAGAAGCTGCTGGTACTGGAAGAGCTGCATCGAGTTGTAGATCAGGAAGCCGATCCCGCCGGCGCCGACGAAGCCGAGCACGAGCCCCGAGCGGAAGTTCACGTCGAACCGGTACAGGGCGAGCCCGATCATCGTGGGGGCGACGCCGGGAAGCACGGCGTGGATGAAGACCTGGAAGCGGTTCGCGCCGGCGACGCGCAGGGCATCGACCGGGCCCATGTCCATCTCCTCGATCGCCTCCGACCAGAGCTTGCCCAGGATGCCGACCGAGTGCACCGTCAGCGCCAGCACGCCCGGGAAGGGTCCGAGGCCGACTGCGGTCACGAAGATCAGCGCCCAGATCAGGTCGGGCACCCCGCGCGTGACGGCGATCAGGGCTCGCGAGAGCTCGTACGCCGCGCGATGCGGGGTGATGTTGCGGGCCGCGAACGGCACGAGCAGGATCGAGAGGATGATCGCACCGGCCGTCCCGAGCAGCGCGGTGTCGAACGTGACCACCGAGTCGGAGATCGAGGTGTGCAGGACGTCGGACGACGGCGGCCAGCTGCGGCCGATGATGTTCGCCATGCCGTGGTAGCCGGCGATGAACTCCGACACCGAGGCGCCGACGTCGATCCAGGCATGGATGAAGAGCGCCGCGACGGCGGCCGCGATCGCGGTCGTGACGGCGGCGCGGCGGATGGGGATGCGGCCGATGCCGGCGGGAAGGGGTGCGCCCTCAGTCGCCATCTTCGCCCTCGTACAGGCCGGCGACGTCAGCGTCGGAGACCTCGGCGGGGCGGCGGTCGAACACGATCACGCCCGACCGCATGCCCACCAGGCGGTCGGCGTAGCGCCGGGCCAGGTCGGGCTGGTGCAGCACGGACACCACCGCCAGCCGGTCGATATGGGCGATGTCGCGCAGGAGCGCCATCACCGTCTCGGCGGCGCGCGGGTCGAGGCTCGCCACCGGCTCGTCGGCGAGGATCACCGAGGCGTGCTGGCACAGTGCCCGGGCGATCGCCACCCGCTGGGCCTGGCCGCCCGAGAGCGTGTCGGCGCGTTGCGCCGCCTTGTCGGCCAGACCGACCCGGCCGAGCGCGCCCATGGCCAGCAGGCGGACGTCGGAGGGGAACACGGCGCGTGAGAACGACCGGTGCGACGGCAGGCGGCCGAGGGCCCCGAAGCAGACGTTGTCCACCGCGCTGCGCCTGCGCACGAGGTGGATCTGCTGGAACACCATGGCCGCCTGCCGCCGCGCCGCGCGCAACCGGCGGCCGTTCATGGACGTGAGATCGGCCCCGCCCAGCCACACCTGGCCGGCGTCGGGATCGACGAGCCGCACGATGCATCGCATCAGGGTCGACTTGCCGCTGCCGTTCGCACCGAGCACCGCCACGCACTCGCCGGAGCGGACGCTCAGGTTGATGTCGCGCAGCACCGGCGGCCCGCCGTGGAACCGCTTCTCGAGCCCGCGCACCTCGAGGGCGGGGTCGTTCTGCGATGCGCCGGCGGGCATGCCGGCGGTGTGGATGGGCAGGGTCGAGCTCACGGTCAGCTGTTGATGCTCGAGAAGGAGAGGTGCTCGGAGGTGGCCACCGCCCGGATCGGGTTGTAGAAGGAGTCCGAGGCCGGGATCATCGGACCGGAGTTCACGCCGAGCTCGGTGTCGACGAGGTTCAGCTGCGACGGCGTGAGATCGAGCAGCGCCGTCTTGAGCGCCGCCTGGAACGTCGCCGGGAGCTGACCGTAGACCGTGATCGGATCGTTCACGATCGGCTGGGAGACCCAGATCCGGCGGAACTTGGACGGGTCGAACTGGTGGGCGGCCTCGCCGGTCGCCTGCTGCTGGCTGTTCACCTCGGCGGCGTCGACCTTGCCGTTGACGAGCGCGAGCATCGAGGCGGGATGGCTGCCCGCGAACTCGATCTTCACGTCCTTGTCGGGGTTGAGCCCCGCGTGGATGATGGCGTAGCGCGGGTAGAGGTTGCCCGAGGTGGATGCCGGGTCGGCGAAGGCGATCGTGTGGCCCTTGAGCTGCGTGACCGTGTGGATCGGCGAGCTCTTCGGCACCCAGATGGCGGCCGTATAGGTGACCGGCTTGCCGTTTGCCAGCCCGAAGGCGGCCACCGGCTGGGCGTCGGCCATCGAATGCGCGAAGACGTACCCGAGCGGCCCGAACTCGGCCACGTCGAGCTTGCCGGCGCGCATCGCCTCGACCTCGGCGGTGTAGTTCTGCGTCACGAACAGGTGCACCGGGCAGTGCAGGTTCGCCGCGAGGGCTGAGGTCAGCGAGTTATAAGCCGCCTCGAACTTCGCGCCCGCGTCATACGGCTCGACGCCGAAGCGCACCTGGCCGTTCGGGCAGACGTTGGAGGTTGTGGTGGCGACGGCCGTGTTGGAGCCCGTCGATGTCCCGGTCGTATTCGAGCCGGAGCTCGAGCCGCCGCATGCCGCGAGCGCGAGGCTGGCGGCCGCCAGGCCACCGAGCGCCGCGACTCCCCTGAAAAAGCTCATGATCGTCCTTTCCGCATGGTCCCTGTCGCGGCCAGAGTACGAGCGGCCGGGGATGCGAACCGGTGAACGATCTGTGTCGATTCGGAGAACTTGTCTAGACATGTAGAGAGGTGCGGCGGCCCGTCCTTGACGGTGCCCCGTTCGGCCCGCACATTGGAGCGGGGGACGATGCAATGGCCAAGCTGACAACACTCGTCGTGTGCGTGGTCGTGCTCGCGGCGAACGCGGGAGATGCCTTCGCGACGGCGCACAACCTCCTGCAAAGCGGGACATTCGAGGGCTCCGGCGGCCGGGGCACGCTGGCGGGATGGCAGGGGGTCGGGGCGAACCTGACGCTGCGCCCCGACGGGGTCCGCGGCGGGCACGCCGTCCGGGTCGCACGCAAGCTGCGCCATCGCACCTACGGCATCGCGACCAGCCCCGACGCGGTCACGACCGTGGCCGAAACCCTGTACCGGACACGGGCATACCTGCGCTCGGGCCGCCCCGGCCGGAGGGTGTGCCTGCGGCTGGTCGAGATCCGTCCGGGTGGCGCGACCGCGGGTTTGGCGTCGCGATGCGTCACGGCCCACTACCACTGGCATCCGATCGCACGGTTCTCCTACCGGGCCAAGCGCACGGGCGACCGGCTGAGCCTGCGCGTCGTCCAGGTGACCCGGGCCCGCCGCGGGGACAGCTTCCAGGTGGACGATCTGGCGCTCACGGCGCCCTTCGCCGACACCGGCGGCCTCTCCGCACCGTCCGGACTGACTGCAAAGGCCACGTCCGGGTCACGGGTCGTGCTGACGTGGCACGCCGCCGCCGGCAACACCGGCGTGGCCGGGTACACCGTCTATCGCGGCGGCGGCGCCGTCGCCACGGTGGGCGGGTCGACGCTGACCTACGCCGACACCGGCCTGAGCGCCGGCCGGACCTACGTCTACGCGGTCGACGCAGTCGACGCGGCGGGCAACCACTCACCCAGGTCGGTCACGGCCTCGGTCACGACGCCTGGGCCCTCGCCGCCCATCGTCGTCATCATGATGGAGAACAAGCACTACACGGACATCGTCGGCAACTCGAACGCGCCGTACATCCAGTCGCTGATCGCCGACGGGACGCTCTACACGAACTACGAGGCCGGACCAGGAAGCCTGCCGGACTATCTGGCCAACACCGCCGGAGTCTGGACGGCCGCGGCTGCGAGCGGCTCGGACAACATCTTCAACCAGCTCCAGACGGCCGGCGTCAGCTGGGGCGAGTACGAGGAGTCGATGCCGCAGGCCTGCTACACCGCCCAGGGCAGCGCGCCCTACAAGAAGGAGCACAACCCGGCCGTCTACTACAGCGACATCACCTCCAACCCGGCCGCGTGCGCGAACGTGCTCCCCTACGCGGCCTTCGACCCGGCCCACCTGCGCGCCTTCTCCTACGTCGTCCCCAACCTGGGCGACGACATGCACGACGGGCCGGACGCGCGAACCGAGATCGCCGACGGGGACGCATGGCTGGCGGCGAACGTTCCCGCAATGCTGAAGGCGGGCGCGGAGGTCATCCTGACGTGGGACGAGGGCAGCACAAGCGACGAGCATGTCGCAACCATCGCCATCGGCGGCGGCGCCGGAGTCGGCGTCAGGAACGGCGGCGCCTACACCCATCCCGGTCTGCTCGCCGGGCTCGAGGACCTGTGGGGGCTGCCCCGCCTGCACGACGCCCAGGCCGCCGCGGCCCTCCCGATCGACTGACGGGGCACCGCGCGAATGGGCCGTGAAGGGATCGAACCTTCGACCTTGGGATTAAGAGTCCCCTGCTCTACCAGCTGAGCTAACGGCCCGGGTCGGCCAGTCTACCAACGCGCCGCCGCCGGACCCGCTATCCTGCCGCGCCGATGCGAGCAGAATCAGAGACCTTCTTCCGTGACCTCCTCGCGGCCGCCGGGCCGTCGGGCGACGAGCGCCTCGCGACGCGCGTGTGGCGCGACTACGCCGCCGGCTTCGCCGACGTGCGCGGCGATGCGCTCGGCTCGGGCTTCGCGACGGTGAACGGCGCCGCGGAACGCTCCCTCGCGGTGCTCGGCCACATCGACGAGATCGGCCTCGTCATCACGCACATCGACGACGAGGGCTACCTGTGGTTCGCGGGCGTCGGCGGCTGGACGCCGTCGGTGCTCGTCGCCCAGCGCATCCGCGTGCTGGCCAAGGACGGCCCGATCGTCGGCGTCGTCGGCCAGAAGGCGCCGCACCTGGCCGAGCCGGAGGACAAGGAGAAGCAGCTGCGCGTCGATCATCTCTGGATCGACATCGGCGCCGCCGACGGCGACGAGGCGCGGTCGATCGTACGCCCTGGCGACCTGGCGGTCATCGAGCAGCCCATCGTCGATCTGCGCAACGGCCGGCTCGCCAGCCGCGCGGTCGACAACCGCGCCGGCGCGTTCGTCGCGGCCGAGGCGGCCCGGCTCTACGGCGAGAAGCCGGGCTCATGGAGTCTCGTCGGGGTCGCGTCGGTGGCGGAGGAGACGAGCTTCGCCGGTGCCTTCACGGCGACGTTCGGCCTCGACCCGGATGCTGCGATCGTCATCGACGTCACCCACACGTCCGACCAGCCCAACGTCCCCAAGCGCAAGGTGGGCGAGATCAAGCTCGGCGGCGGTCCCGTGATCGAGCGGGGCTCGGGGGTTCACCCCGCCATGCACGACCTCATCACCGCGGTGGCGCAGGACGAGGGCATCCCGCACCAGTTCGGCGCGTCGTCGGGGTCGACCTACACCGACGCGGACGCCGTCAAGCTGACCCGGGCCGGCGTCCCCGCGGGCGTCGTGAGCGTCCCGAACCGCTACATGCACTCGCCCAACGAGATCGTCGACCTGGGCGACCTCGAGGCGGTGGCCGCGCTGGTCGCCGCCGTCGCCCGGCGGCTCGACGCCGGCATCACGCTGGACTAGCGCCAGAAGGCGTACGATGTGCGGCGTGCGGAGGCTGCTCATGTATGCGGCCGGGATCGTGGCGGCGGCCGCGATCGCGGGGATCGTCGTTTACGGCCACATGCACTCGTCGCTGCTCAACCCGAAGAAGGCGGTGCCCATCCGTGCCGCCGACCGCAAACCCGCCCCGGCGATCACGGGGCCGACGCTGGCCGGCACGCAGGTGAGCCTGCGCAGGTATGCGGGCAAGCCGGTCGTCGTGAACTTCTTCGCCAGCTGGTGCGCGCCGTGCCGGACGGAGGCTCCGCAGCTGACGCGCGTCGCCCAACGATTCGGCGATCGGGTGCAGGTGATCGCCGTCGCCAACGACGACTCCCGCTCCGGCGCGACGCACTTCATCCAGAAGTACGGATGGACCTGGCCGATCGTCTGGGACCACTCGCTCGCGATCGCCGATCGCTACAACCTGCTCGGGCAGCCGGACACCTTCGTGATAGACCAGCAGGGCCGGATCGCATGGTCGCATCAGGGCAAGGTCACGAGCGGTACGCTCGCCGACGTGCTCACACGGCTGCTCGGCACCTGACCCGGAGCGGCGCCGGTAGGCTGGCGGCCCATGAAGACCCTCTCGGTGGTCGGGAACCGGCCCCAGTTCATCAAGGCCGCGCCGCTCTCGGCCGCGCTCGCCAGGGTGTCCGACCACGTGCTCGTCCACACCGGCCAGCACTACGACGCCGAGCTGTCGCAGGTCTTCTTCGACGAGCTCGGCCTCGATCCGCCCGACCACGCGATCGCAGCCGGATCCGGCACGCACGCCGCCCAGACCGCGGCGATGCTGCTCGGCCTCGAGCCGGTGCTGGCCGGCGAGGCGCCCGACCTCGTGCTCGTCTACGGCGACACGAACTCGACTCTCGCCGGCGCGCTCGTCGCCGCGAAGCTCGGCATGCGCATCGGCCACGTCGAGTCGGGCCTGCGCTCGTTCGACCGCAGCATGCCGGAGGAGGTGAACCGGGTCGTCGCCGACGTCGTGTCGGATCTGCGCTTCTGCCCCAGCCCGACCGCGGTCGCGAACCTCGCCGCCGAGGGCATCGAGCAGGGGGTGCACCTCGTCGGAGACGTGATGGTCGACGTCGCCCGCACCTTCGGGCCGCGCGCCGCGCGCTCGGACGTGACCGAGCGGCTGGGACTCGAGCGCGGCGCCTATGCGCTCGTCACGGTCCACCGCCAGTCGAACACGGCCGACACCGCGATGCCGGCGCTCGTCGAGGTGCTCGAGGCGCTCGGCCGGCCGGCTGTGTTCCCCATCCACCCGCGCACCCGCGCGGCGCTCGAGCGCACAGGACTGCTCGACCGTGCCGAGGCGGCGGCCACCCTGACGCCGCCGCTCGGCTACCTCGAGTTCACCGCGCTTCTGATCTCGGCCGCCGTGTGCCTGACCGACTCCGGCGGCGTGCAGAAGGAGGCCTACCTGCACCGCGTTCCGTGCATCACGCTGCGCGACACGAGCGAGTGGGTCGAGACGATCGACCTGGGCTGGAACCGGCTCGCGGGCGGCCTCGTGCCGGCCGCCGTCGCCCAGGCGCTGCGCACGCTTCACCGGCCGGACGGGCATCCGCCGCTCTACGGCGACGGCGACGCGGCCCGGCGTATCGCCGAGGTCGTCGCATCGGCCCCCTGGACGTCGGTACCATCCGCCCGGCCATGAACTCGACCGTCGCCATCGTGGGTGCGGGCTACGTGGGTCTCCCGCTCGCGGTGGAGTTCGCCCGTGCCGGCCAGGCCGTCGTCTGCATCGAGGCGGACGAGCGCAAGGTGGCCGCGATCCGCCGCGGCGAGAGCTACATCGAGGACGTCCCGTCCGCCCTGCTGGCCGAGCTGCATACCGCGGGCACGCTCTCCGCCACCGCCGACATCGCCGCGGCGGCCGCCGCCGATGCGATCATCATCTGCCTGCCGACGCCGCTCTCGCGCAACCGCGAGCCCGACCTCTCGATTGTGACCGCCGCCACGCGCGACATCGCCGGCATCCTGCGGCAGGGGCACCTCGTCGTGCTCGAGTCGACCACCTATCCGGGCACGACGCGCGACGTGCTGCGGCCGATCCTCGAGTCGGGCGGCCTGGTCGCCGGCCGCGACTTCCACCTTGCGATGTCGCCGGAGCGCGTCGATCCCGGCCGCACGGACTTCACGATCCGCACGACGCCCAAGGTCGTCGGCGGCCTGACGCCGGCGTGCCTCGAGCGGGCGCTCGACCTCTACGGGATCTGCGTCGAGCACCTCGTGCCGGTGAGCTCGTGCGACGCCGCCGAGCTGACGAAGCTGCTCGAGAACATCTTCCGCTCGGTGAACATCGCCCTCGTCAACGAGCTCGCGATGCTCTGCAACCGCATGGAGCTGAACGTGTGGGAGGTCGTCGCCGCCGCGGCGAGCAAGCCGTACGGCTTCATGCCCTTCCAGCCGGGGCCGGGCCTGGGCGGCCACTGCCTGCCGATCGACCCGTTCTACCTGGCGTGGAAGGCACGGGAGCTCGACTTCCCGACCGAGTTCATCGAGCTGGCAGGCAAGGTGAACCAGCACATGCCCTACTACTGCGCCGAGCGCATCGCGCATGCCCTGAACGGCCACGAGAAGGCCGTCGCGGGCAGCACCGTGCTGGTGCTCGGCGTGGCCTACAAGGGCGACGTCGGCGACATGCGCGAGTCGCCGGCGCTGAAGCTGATCGGCCTGCTGCGCGCGGCCGGCGCGGACGTCGTCTACCACGACCCGTTCGTGCCCAGCCTGGCCGAGGAGGGGCTCGACCTGGTCTCGGCGGCCCTGAGCGACGACCTGCTCGCGCGGGCGGATGTCGTGTGCGTCGTGACCGCACACTCGAACGTGGACTACGCCCGCGTCGCCGACCGGGCGCAGCTCGTCATGGACTTCCGAAACGCGGTGCCCGCGGCCGATGGCAAGGTCGTGAAGCTGTGAGCGAGCGCGTGACCGTGGGCATGGTCGGCCTCGGCGGCTGGGGCAAGAACCTGCTGCGCAACTTCGGCACCCTGCCCGAGGCCGATCTGCGCTGGTGCTGCGACGCCGACCCCGAAACGCGGGCGGCGCATGCGCCCGCCTACCCGCAGGCCCGGTTCACCGAGAGCTACGACGACGTGCTCGCCGACGACGACGTGCGCGCGGTGGTCCTGGCGACCCCGGTGCCGACGCACTTCGAGCTCGCCAAGCGGGCGATCCTGGCCGGCAAGCACGTCATGGTCGAGAAGCCGATGACGTGGACGGCGGCCGAGGCGCGGCAGCTGCGCGACCTCGTGGCCGACAGCGGGCTCGTGCTGATGGTCGGCCATCTGCTGCGCTTCCACCCCGGCGTCGAGAAGCTGCGCGAGCTGATCGACACCGGCGAGCTCGGAGAGGTGCGCTACGTCTACGGCAACCGGCTCAACCTGGGCAAGATCCGCCCCGACGAGAACGTGCTCTGGTCGCTCGGCGTGCATGACATCTCGGTCATCCTGCACCTCATCGACGCCGAGCCCGTCGAGGTGTCGGCGCGCGGTGAGAGCTACGTGCAGCCGGGGGTCGAGGACGTCGTCTTCGGCTACATCCACTTCGCCTCCGGCCAGATCGGCCACCTGCACCTGTCGTGGCTCGACCCGCACAAGATGCGCAAGATGACCGTGATCGGCTCGAAGAAGATGGCGGTCTTCGACGACATGGAGCCCGACCGCAAGGTGACCGTGTTCGACAAGGGCGACTGGCAGACCCCCGCGGGGCGCATCTCGACGCATACGGGTGACATCTGGGTGCCGCGGATCGACATGAGCGAGCCGCTCGCGATCGAGTGCCGGCAGTTCCTGCGCGCCGTCACCGACGGCGCCACGCCCCGGGCCGGAGTCGACGAGGGAGTGGCCGTCGTCGAGGTGCTCGAGGCGCTGCAGACCTCGCTCGACAGCGGCGGCGAGACGGTCGCGCTGGGAGCGGCGGCACGGTGATGTGGACGGCCGCCGACGCGCCGGGCCTCGTGCTCGGCGACGGCGTGCAGGTCGGAGCGGGCGTGCGGTTCGGTGCGAACGTCACGGTGCACGAGGACACCGTGATCGGCGCGGGCTGCAGCGTCGCCGACAACGCCGTGCTCGGGCGCCAGCCCGTGCTCTCGGCGCGGTCGACCGCAAAGCGCGATCCGCTCGAGCCTCTGCGGATCGGCGCCGACACGCGCATCTCGGCGGGCGCGGTGCTCTCGGCCGGGACGGTGATCGGCACGGGCTGCGTCGTCGGCGACCTCGCGACCGTGCGCGAGCGGTGCGCGATCGGCGACGGCGTCGTGATCGGCCGTGGGGTCTGCGTCGAGAACGACACGGTCATCGGATCGCACACGAAGATCCAGACGAACGCCTACATCACCGCCTACTGCACGCTCGAGGAGCACGTCTTCATCGCGCCATGCGTGGTCACCACAAACGACAATTTCATGGGCCGCACCGAGCGCCGGCACGCGCTCGTCAAGGGCCCCACGATCCGCCGCGGCGCCCGCATCGGCGGCGGGGCGACGCTCCTGCCGGGGATCGAGATCGGCCCCGAGGCGTTCGTGGGCGCCGGCGCCGTCGTCATCCGCGACGTGCCCGGCGGGATGGTCGTCGTCGGCGTCCCCGCGCGCGTCCTGCGCGAGGTGCCGGCCGACGAGCTGCTTCGCTAGGGAACGGTGATCGGGTCGGAGTGGCCGCGCCGGTGGGTGGCGTCGCCGACGTAGTGGACGCGCCAGACGCCCGTGGCGGGAGCCGTCGCGAAGACCACGTTGCCGTGGGCACCGGCCGGCTTGGACTCGATCGGCGCCCACGTCGAGCCCGTCTCCTTGTAGAGCACGAGCATCTCGCCCGGGAGCGCCGGGGACATGCTCGCATGGAAGCTTCCGCCGGTGACGGCCAGGGTGAGCGCCGGCTGCACCCCGACGCTGGCGTGCGGCGACACGGCCTTGCCGGCCGAGACGAGCTTGTACGTGCGGTCGGCGGTCGGCGTCACCTGCACCGAGAACGCGCCCTTCGGGCCGAGTGGGAGCGCCGCAACCACCGCGCTCCAGGCGGTGCCGGCGGCGCCACGGCGCTCGAGCGCGACGTGCCCCGACGGGATCGGCCACACGCGGCCGGTGATCGTGATCGGCGTGCCCGCGATATCGGTCGGCGGCGCGATCAGCGTCCGCTGCAGCAGGCGGAACCAGGTCGAGCGCAGCCCCATCCGCTCCTGCACCTGGTCGCCGGTCAGGGTCGTCGTCCCGCCCGTCGCGGTGACGCCGAGGCTGAGCGTGCGCTGGGATGCCGGGTCGACGGTGGGCGTCAGCCCGGTGACCGAACCCGACACGCCGAGCGCATGGGCGAGACCGCTCCCCGTGTAGGTCTGGGTCGGCCAGGTGTGGTACGGGTTCGCGCCATTCGCGCTGTCGTACCGATCGGTCACCGGCACGAGATAGGGCTCGCCGCTGCTCGTGTCCCAGGCCGCCTGCTCGGACGACGTGCGGCCGCCGGAGCTCGATGAGAAGAAGGTGGTGGCGATGGTGTGGTGGTACCAGACCACCTGATGCGTCGTCGCGGTCACGGCGGCGGTCGACGTCGTGTCCTCGTGCTCGATCGGCCCGTACACCTGGCTGCGGGTGTCGGCGTAGGCGTCCCAGTCACCGGATGGGTTCCGGGTCGCGGCGGCGTAGGAGCGGGCGGCGACCGCCTGCGCCTTGAGCGCCCGCAGCGGCCACGACGCGGGCATCTCGCTCGGGACGACGCCGCGCAGGTACTTCTCCATGCCGACCACGTCGACGCAGTCCAGGCTCGCCCCCGACTCGATCACGCGAAACACGCCGTGCCAGTGGTCGCCCACAAAGCCGATCCCGGCCGAGTCGTCGAGGCGCAGCGGCTGCGAACCCGGGTGGATCTGCACCGGCGCGACGAGCCCCTTGGTGAGCGCGCCGTTCACCTTGGCGACCAGCTGCAGGTGCCCGCTCGTGCCGCCCGCCTGCAGCCGGTAGCCGCCGGCGGGGAGCGTCTTGCGCATGCCCGCGTGGTCACGCAGCGTCATTGCCGAGGAGGCGCCGAAATCGACGTGCGCCCCTGAGGAGAGCAGCACCCGCTCGGCCGCGCCGGAGGACATCGGGCCCACATGGGTGCCCGTGAAGTAGTGGTCCATGATCTGCTTGTAGCCCCAGCCGTGCTCGGCGTAGCCGAGCGCGCCGTACTGGGACATGCCGATCCCGTGCCCCCAGCCGTGGCCGGTGAGCGTGAAGGTCGTGGACGCGCCCGCCGAGGCCGGCACCACGAGCGCCAGGGCCGCCGCAAGGCATGCGCCGAATCGTCGCGTCATTCGGACACCATCGGCAAGAGGCTAGCCCGGCTGGAGTTAGGTGCGCGTAAAGATCGCCCCCGAGGTGTCGCCGATCCGTTACGCCGATCTACAGCGACTCACACGGACGGTCGATAACCTGCGCGGATGGGCCTCTTCGCCGCGCTTCCCAAGCCGGTTCGCACCGTGCTCGAAACCGCCGCGACGCTCGTGGTCGCGCTCGGCATCGCATGGCTCGGCCAGGCCTTCGTCGTCAAGCCCTACCGCGTGCCGACGGGCAGCATGATCCCGACGCTCGAGCCGAACGACCGCGTCTTGGCCGATCGCCTGAGCCTCGATTTCGAGAGCCCGACCCGGGGCGAGATCATCGTCTTCCACCCGCCACACTGCAAGCCCGGCCACGACGACTCGACCGGCGTCTGCACGACGCCGCAGCTCTCGCTGCGGCAGGGGCTCGCATCGACGACGTACGTCAAGCGCGTGATCGGCCTGCCGGGCGAGACGGTGTGGTCGAAGGACGGGCACGTCTTCGTGCAGGACAGGGGCAAGGCCCCGGTCGAGCTGCGCGAGCCCTACACGCACGGCCAGGCCACCACCGGGCTCCCGCGCGAGACGATTCCGAAGGGGTACTACCTGATGCTCGGCGACAACCGCGGCATCTCGGCGGACTCGCGCACCTGGGGGCTCGAGCCCCGCGACGGGATGATCGGCATCGCCCGCGTCCGCTACTGGCCGCTCAGCCGCCTGGGTCTTTTATGAACGAGCCGGCGCGCCCGCGCCGATAGACTTCTGCTCCCCGAGACGAGGAGCACTGCCGTGCGGTTGCGCCGTTCCTGCCTGGCCGTGCCGGGCTCATCCGAGAAGATGCTGGCCAAGGCGGCGACGCTCCCCGCCGACCAGGTGTTCCTCGACCTCGAGGACGCGGTCTCGCCGCTCGAGAAGGAGGGCGCCCGCGCGACGGTCGTGAACGCGCTCCTGACACACGACTACTCCGGCAAGACGCGGGTCGTGCGCGTGAACGGCGTGACCACGCAGTGGTGCCTCGGCGACGTCCTCGCGGTCGTCGGCGGCGCCGGCGCGAATCTCGACTGCCTGATGATCCCGAAGGTCGAGGACGCCGCCCAGCTGCACTTCGTCGACCACCTCCTGACCCAGCTCGAGCGCCAGCACGGGATCGGGCACCGGATCGGGATCGAGGCCCAGATCGAGAACGCCCGCGGCACGATCAACCTGCGCGAGATCGCCACCGCCACCGACCGGATCGAGACGATCATCTTCGGCCCCGGCGACTACGCCGCGGCGATCGGCGTCGCCCAGCTCGTGATCGGCTCGATCGATCCGGACTACCCGGGCGACCAGTGGCACTACGTGCTCTCGAAGATCGTCACCACCGCCCGGGCATTCGGGCTGCAGGCCATCGACGGGCCCTACACCGACATCAAGAACGTCGACGAGTACCGGCGGCTCTGCCACCGCGCCCGCCTGGTCGGCTTCGACGGCAAGTGGGTGCTGCACCCGAGCCAGGTCGAGGTGGCAAACGAGGTGTTCATGCCGACGCGCGAGCAGTTTGACTCGGCCCGCCGCCTGCTCGATGCCTATCACCACGCCACCACCGTCGAGCGCAAGGGCGCCGTCATGCACGAGGGCCAGATGATCGACGAGGCATCGCGCAAGATCGCCGAGGCCGTCGTCGCACGGGGCGAGGCCGCCGGCATGGGCGCGGGAGCACCGGCATGAGCGCCGTCCTCGACGAGCTCTCCGAGGATCAGCGCGAGATCGTCGGCCTCGTGCGCCGGTTCGTCGACGAGCAGGTGATCCCGGTCGCCTCGCGGCTCGAGCGCGACGACATCTTCCCGGACGACATCGTCGCCGGCCTGCGCGAGCTCGGCATCTTCGGGTTCACGATCCCCGAGCGCTACGGCGGGCTCGGGCTCGACTTGACCACCTACGCGCTCGCCGTCTGCGAGCTGTCGCGCGGCTGGATGAGCGTCTCGGGCATCGTCAACACCCACTTCATCGTCGCCGACATGCTCGTGCGCGACGGCACCGAGGAGCAGCGCGAGCGCTTCCTGCCGCGGATGGCCACCGGCGAGCTGCGCTGCGCCTTCTCGATGACCGAGCCCGAGTGCGGCTCCGACGTGCAGGCGATCCGCACGCGCGCCGTGCTCGACGGCTCCGACTACGTCGTGAACGGCCAGAAGATGTGGGTCACGAACGGGCTTCGGTCGGGCATGGTGGCGACGCTCGTGAAGACCGACCCCGATGCCACCCCGGCGCATCGCGGCATGAGCTGCCTGCTGGTCGAGAAGGAGCCTGGGGCGGCGGTCGACGGGGGCCTCACCGTTCCGCCCCAGCTCGAGAAGCTGGGCTACAAGGGCGTCGAGACGACCGAGCTCGTGTTCGCCGACCACCGGGTGCCGGCTGCGAACCTGCTCGGCGGCGCGGAGGGGCGCGGGTTCCAGCAGATGATGTCCGGCATCGAGGTCGGCCGCGTGAACGTGGCCGCCCGCGGCGTCGGCGTCGCCCAGCGCGCCTTCGAGATCGCGATCCGCTACGCCCAGGAGCGGGAGGCATTCGGCCGCCCGATCGCGCGCCACCAGGCGATCCAGTTCAAGCTCGCCGAGATGGGGACGAAGATCGAGGCCGCCCGCCTGCTCATGCTCTCGGCCGCACGGCGCAAGGACGCCGGCGAGCGCTCCGACGTCGAGGCGGGCATGGCCAAGCTGTTCGCCACCGAGACGTGCAACGAGGTCGTCGGCGAGGCGCTGCGCATCCACGGCGGCTACGGCTACTCGAAGGAGTACGAGATCGAGCGCCTCTACCGCGATGCGCCACTGCTCCTGATCGGCGAGGGCACATCCGAGATCCAGAAGCTGATCATCGCCCGCGGCCTGCTGGCAAGGAATCCCCTGTGACCCGCGAGTTCGACGCCCGCGAGACCCGCTTCGGCCGCTACCTCGAGGACTTCGAGGTCGGCGACGTCTACCGCCACTGGCCGGGCAAGACGATCACCGAGGCCGACGACCACCTCTTCTGCATGATCACGATGAACCACCACCCCCTGCACACCGACGCCCACTACGCCGAGACCGAGACCCAGTTCGGAAAGAACGTCGTCGTCGGCAACCTGGTCTACTCGCTCGTCCTGGGGATGAGCGTCCCGGACGTCTCGGGCAAGGCGATCGCAAACCTCGAGGTCGAGTCGCTGAAGCACGCAAAGCCGACGTTCCATGGCGACACCATCTATGCGCACACGACCGTGGTCGACGTCGTCCCGTCGCGCTCCAAGCCCGACCGCGGCGTCGTCACGGTCGACACGGTGGGGCAGAACCAGCGCGGCGAGATCGTGTGCGAGTTCCGGCGCAAGGTGCTCGTGCCCAAGCGCAACCCCGGCTGACGCCTCGCAGTAGGCTCCACCCGATGGAGGCTGCCATCTCGGTCGTGGGGCTCACGAAGCGCTACGGCGACCACACGGCCGTGGACGGCATCGGCTTCCAAGTGGAGCGGGGCGAGTCGTTCGGCATCCTCGGCCCCAACGGCGCGGGCAAGACGACGACGCTCGAGATGATCGAGGGGCTGCGCAAGCCCGACTCCGGCGAGATCACCATGCTCGGTCAGCCCGTGTGGCCCGACCCGCGCCGGATCCAGCCCCGCATCGGCGTCCAGCTGCAGTCGACGTCGCTCTTCGACATGCTGACAGCGCGGGAGCTGCTCGAGCTCTTCGCCCGCTTCTACCTGCGCTCCGACTACGCCGAGCGGGCTCAGACCTCGCTCGCGCTCGTCGGGCTCGAGTCCAAGGCGGGCGACTACGCCCGCCGGCTCTCCGGCGGCCAGCAGCAGCGGCTGGCGATCGCGCTCGCGCTCGTCCACGACCCCGAGATCGTGTTCCTCGACGAGCCCACCACCGGCCTCGACCCCCAGGCGCGGCACAACCTGTGGGACGTGATCCGCTCGATCAACGCCGACGAGGGCAAGACCGTCGTCCTGACGACGCACTACCTGGAGGAGGCCGAGCAGCTCTGCGACCGGGTGGCGATCATGGACCAGTCGCGGATCGTGGCCCTCGACACACCCGCCGGGCTGATCGCCTCGCTCGACGCCGACGCCCGCGTGTCCTACACCGACGGCTCGGGCGATCACACGGTCTACGTCAAGGACGCGCAGGCGACGGTGCTCGAGGTGCTCGAGCGGGCGCGGACGAGCGGCGAGGTCGTGCAGAACCTGGCCGTGAAGGGCGCAGACCTCGAGGACGTGTTCATGCAGCTCACCGGGCGGGAGTACCGCGAGTGAGCCTCTCGCGGTTCCTCGCGACGACGCAGGCGCAGCTGCGGATGACGTTCCGGCGCCGGATCACGCTCTTCTGGTCGCTGATCTTTCCGATGATCCTGATGACGCTGCTCGGGCTGCTCTTCGGCCGCTCGATCAGCGCCGGGACGATCGCGGTCGTACCGGTGGACGCCGCGGCGCCGGCGGCCGTGGTGCGCGTGCTCGAGCACACCAAGGGCGTCGACGTGAAAACCGCGTCCACGGCCGCAGAGGCGCTGCATCAGGTCAGGGACGGCGATCGCGACGCCGCGATCGTGTTCGTGCCCGTCGGCGGCGGCGTCTACCGCGTGCGGCTCTACACCTCGAACACCTCGCCCGACCAGGCGGGCATCATCAAGGGGATCGTCTCGGGGGCGACCGACGGCGTGTCCGTGGCGGCGACCGGATCGGCGCCGGCGCTGCGGTTCCAGCCCCAGTCGGTCGACTCCTCGTCACTCAGCTACATCGACTTCCTGCTACCGGGCATCCTCGCGCTCTCGATCATGATCTCGGCGGTGATCGGCCTGGCCACGATCATGGTCGACTGGCGCCAGCGCGGCATTCTGCGCCGGCTCAAGCTCACCCCGATCCCGCTCGGCGAGTTCTTCGCCGCGCGCATCACGGCGTCACTCGTCGTCGCCGTCATGCAGGTCGTGGTGCTCCTGGCCTTCGGCCGGCTCGTCTTCGGCATCCACATCTCGTCCACCGCGTGGGCGGCGATTCCCGTGGCCCTCGCCGGCTGCCTGTGCTTCCTCGCGATGGGCTTTGCGATCGGGTCTGTCGTCTCGAGCCCCGAGACCGGTGACGCCGTCTCCAACGTGATCACGAACCCGATGATGTTCCTCTCGGGGACGTTCTTCCCGGTCTCGTCGATGCCGTCGTTCGTGCAGGCGATCGCCCGTGTTCTGCCGCTCTACTACATGGCCAACGGCCTTCGGGACACCACCGTGCGTGGGCTCTCGATCACGCATGTGGCAGGTGACATCGGGGTACTGTTGGGCGTGACTGTGGTCCTGTCACTGATCGCTCTGCGGTCGTTCCGATGGGAGCCTTCGACCTAGAGGGGAGCGGGACTTTGCGCTTTGACAACGTCATCGTGGGCGGCGGCCTTGCCGGTGGAATGGTCGCCCAGGAGTACCGCGAGCGGGGCGGCACCGGCTCGGTGGTCATCCTGGCCCGCGAGGCGCACGTGCCCTACCACCGCCCACCGCTGACGAAAGGCTATCTGCGCGGCGAGACGCCGCTCGACGAGGTGTTCATGCACCCGGCCGAGTGGTGGGCGGAGCAGAACGTCGATGTGCAGCCGGGCGTCGAGGCGACCGCGCTTGACCCGGCCGCGCACACCGTCACGCTCGCGAGCGGGGAGATCGTCGAGTACGAGCGGGTCGTGCTCGCAACGGGCTCGACGCCGCGCACCCTGCCCGGCGCCTCAAGCATCCGCACGCTCGACGACTCGGACGCACTCGCCAAGCGGCTCGACGCCGGGAAGGGCCATCTGGGCGTGATCGGCGGCGGCTTCATCGGCGTCGAGGCGGCGGCGAGCGCGCGCATGAAGGGCTGGGACGTGACGATGGCCGTCCCCGAGGATGTCGTCTGGGAGCACCTGTTCGGGGCCGAGGTGGCCGCGTACTTCCAGCGCCAGCTCGAGCAGCACGGCGTCAACGTGCACACGGGTACGAAGGAGCTCCCGGACGGGAGCTACGACGTCACGCTCGCCGGGATCGGCGTCACGCCGAACACCCAGCTGGCCGAGGCGGCCGGGCTTGCGGTCGGAAACGGCGTCGAGGTCGACGACCATCTGCGCGCCGGCGACGACGTATGGGCGATCGGCGACATCGCAAACTACGAGAGCGTGATCCACGGCGGCCGCATCCGGGTCGAGCACTGGGACGTCGCCCTGAACCAGGGCAGCTACGTCGGGCGCACCTGGGCGGGCAAGGAGGACGCGCCGTATGCGGTCGTGCCCTACTTCTTCTCGGACATCGGCGACTGGACGTGGTTCGAGTACGTCGGTCCGGGCAAGGGCCGGGTGGACGTGCGCGGGTCGATGGACTCCGACGACTTCGTGGCCTACTACCTCGACGACGACGATCGGGTCGTGGCCTGCCTGGGCGTCAACCGCAGCGACGACGTCGAGGCGGCCAAGGCGCTCATCAGCGAGCACAGGGCGGCTCCGGCGAAGACCTGAGAACCGGGGACTGTCCCCCAGGGGACAGTCCCCATCAAGGGGTCTGACCCCGGTCTAGGCGACAGTAACGGCCGGCGCCAGCGTGCGCACGTAGCCGGCAATGTGTTCGACCGTCACGACCGGCAGGGCGTTTCGGCGGCAGAAGGCCTCGAGCGAGGCGCCGCGCGCCATCGTGCCGTCGTCGTTGATCACCTCGCACAGGACGCCGCCGGGCGTGAGGCCCGCCAGGCGCGTGAGGTCGACCGCGGCCTCGGTCTGACCGCGTCGCTCGAGCACGCCGCCGGGGCGGGCGCGCAGCGGGAAGACGTGCCCCGGGCGAACGAGGTCGCGCGGGCCGGTTGCCGGGTCGACCGCCACGCGGATCGTGCGGGCGCGGTCGGCGGCGGAGATCCCCGTGGTCACCCCGGTGGCGGCCTCGATCGACACGGCGAACCCGGTGGCGTCGGTGCCCTGGTTCGCCGGCACCATCAGCGGCAGGTCGAGCTCGTCGCAGCGCTCCTCGGGCAGCGCCAGGCAGATCAGGCCGCGGGCGTGGCAGGCCATGAACGCGATCGCCTCGGGGGTGACGAGCTCGGCGGCCATGCAGAGGTCGCCCTCGTCCTCCCGATCCGGGTCGTCGCAGACGACGACCATGCCGCCTGACCGCAGCTGTCTGAGCGCACGACCGAGCTGGCCGGGCATTTCGGGGACGGCGCTCACGAGCGCAGGATCATAGCTTCTATGGCCATTGCGAGGTTCAGATCTGGGCGGCCGAGGCCGGCCGGTAGGCGCCGAACACGCTGCGCAGGGCGGAGGAGATCTCGCCCAGGGTGGCGCCGGCGCGGACCGCGGCGATGATCGGAGGCATCAGGTTCGTGTCGGCGTCCGCCGCGGCGCTCAGCACCTCGAGCGCCGCCGCGACCGCGGCCCCATCCCGCGCGCCGCGCAGCGCATCCAGGGCGCGCCGCTGATCGGCGGCCAGCTGCGGCGGCACGTCGAAGCGCTCCGGCAGCGGCGCGCCATCCTCGACGTAGGCGTTCACGCCGACGACGACGTCCTCGCCCGAGGCGACCCGGCGCTCGCGCTCGTACGCCTCGTCGGAGATGACGCGCTGGTAGAAGCCGGCCTCGATCGCGGCCACCGCGCCACCGAGGGAGTCGATGTGCTCGATCAGCTCGCGCGCCTCGCTCTCGAGCCGGTCGGTCAGCCGCTCGACATGCCACGACCCGCCGAGGGGATCGGCCACCCCGGTGATCCCGAACTCGTGCTGGAGCATCTGCTGCGTGCGCACCGCGAGCGTCTGGGCGTGCTGCGTGGGGATCGCGATCGCCTCGTCGAAGCACGAGAGCGCCATCGACTGCACCCCGCCGAGCGCCGCCGCGAGCGCCTGCACCGCCGCACGGACGATGTTGTTCTCGGGCTGCTGCAGGGTCAGCGCCGACCCCGCCGTCTGCGTGTGGGTGCGCAGCATCATGGAGCGCGGGTCGGTCGCCCCGAACCGGTCGCGCATGACGTGCGCCCACAGCCGCCGCAGGGCGCGGTACTTCGCGATCTCCTCGAAGAAGTCCATCTGCGTGTTGAAGATCCACGAGAGCCGCGGCGCGAAGCTGTCGACGGCAACGCCGCGCTCGGTGACCGCCGCGACGTAGGCGATGGCGTTGGCAATGCCGAATGCCATCTCCTGGGCCGCCGTGCAGCCCGCCTCGCGCATGTGGTAGCCCGAGAGCGAGATGGCGTTGAAGCGGGGCGCGTCGGTCGCCGACCACTCGATCAGGTCGGCCGCAAGCCGAAGCGACGGCCGCGGGGGATAGATGTAGGTGCCGCGCGACACGTACTCCTTGAGCACGTCGTTCTGGGCCGTGCCCCGGATCTGGCCGGGGTCGCGCTCCTGGCGCTCGCACGCGACGTAGTACATGGCGACGAGCACCGCCGCCGGCGCGTTGATCGTCATCGACGTCGACACCTCGTCGAGCGGGATGCCCGCGAACATCGCCTCCATGTCGCCCACGGAGTCGATGGCGACGCCGACCCGGCCGACCTCGCCCTCTGCCAGCGGGTCGTCCGAGTCCAAGCCCATCTGCGTCGGCAGGTCGAACGCGGTCGAAAGCGCCGACTGGCCCTGGTCGATCAGGAACCGGAAGCGGCGGTTCGTCTCCTCCGCCGTCCCGAAGCCGGCGTACTGGCGGATCGACCACGGCCGCCCGGCGTACATGTCGCGGTGGATCCCGCGCGTGAACGGGAACTCGCCGGGATCGCCCAGGTCGCGGCGATAGTCGAGATCGACGTCGCCGGGCCCCGCGAAGCGCCGCTCGCTCACGCGCGCACGCCCTCGCCCTCGCGCTTTGCACCGACCAGCACCACCATCTTGCCGACGTGCTGGTTCTCCTTCATCATCTGGTGCGGCACCGGGCACTCCGACCAGGGGAACACGCGCGAGAGCACCGGCTTGATCTTGCCCTCGGCGATCAGCTGGTTCGCGCGCTGGCACTCGTAGGCGTTGGCGAAGTGGCTGCCCAGGATCGACTTCTGCCGCATCCACAGGTAGCGCACGTCGAAGTCGAGCTGGAAGCCCGAGGTGGCCCCGCAGATCACGATCGTCCCGAACGTGCGGCAGACAAACACGCTCGTGAAGAAGGTGGCCGCGCCGACGTGCTCGAACACGACGTCGCAATCGACGCCGCCGGTGAGCTCGCGGATCGCGCCGCCGAAGCGCTTGATCTCGTCGAAGTTGCGCTCGCCGGTGTCGGGGTCGGCCAGCGCGAACGCGCGCCGGTCGAGCACGGCGGCCGCCCCGAGCTGGCGCACGAGGTCGACCTTGTCGTCGCTCGAGACGACCGCGATCGCGTTCGCGCCGTGAAGCGCGCAGAGCTGCACGGCGAAGGTGCCGAGACCGCCGCCCGCGCCCCAGACGAGCACGTTGTCGCCCGGGCGGATGCGGGCGCGGTCGACGAGCATGCGGTACGCGGTGAAGTAGGTGAGCCCGTAGGAGGCCGCCTCCTCCCACGTCAGCTGCGCGGGCTTGGGCAGGAGCTGCTGCGCCTGCACCAGGCAGTGCTCGGCGAAGCTGCCCCAGTTGGACTCGTAGGCCCAGATCCGCTGCCGCGAGCACGCCATCGGGTCGTGGCCGTTGCACTCCGCGCACTCCCCGCAGCTCTGGTTGCAGTGGATGACGACCTCGTCGCCCGGCTTCCACCGGGTCACGCCCGGGCCGACCTCATCGACGATCCCGGAGGCGTCGGAGCCGGCGATGTGGAAGTCGTAGCCCGTATAGCGGAAGATCGAGACGGGCAGGCCGGCGGCGGCCCAGACGCCGTTGTAGTTGACGCCGGCCGCCATCACCCGCACGCGCACCTCACCCGGACCCGGCTCGGGCACCTCGATCTGCTCGAGCCGCATCGCGTCGACAGGGTCGCCCAGCCGGTCGGGCCGGATCACCCACGCCTCCATGGTCGCCGCGGACGACATGGCCTATCGTACCGCCGCCCGGCGCAGCTCCCGTCGCCGCGCGCCCGCGCCCTCCCGGGCGAGCTGCCCGCAGGCGGCCTCGATGTCGGCCCCGTGAGAGCGGCGGTAGCTCGCCTGCACCCCACCGCGGCGAAGCTCGGCGGCGAAGGCGGCGACCCGTTCGGGCGGCGAGGCCGAATAGCCGGCGGCGGTCGGGTTGTAGGCGATCAGGTTCACGTGGAAGCCCTCGCCGCCGCCGAGCAGGCGGGCGAGCGTCGCCGCGTCGGCGCGCGCGTCGTTCACCCCGTCGAGCAGCAGGTACTCGACAAACACGCGCCGGCCGGTGCGCTCGCGGTAGTCGCGGCACGCCTGCATCAGGCGCGCCAGAGGGAACCGCTTCGTGACCGGCATGAGCTCGGTCCGAAGCTCGTCGGTGGGCGCGTGCAGCGAGAGGGCGAGGCGCAGCTGCAGCGGCTCCTCGGCCAGGCGCTCGATCCCCGGCACCCAGCCGGCCGTCGAGATTGCGACGTGGCGCGCGCCCATGCCGTAGCCGTCCGGGTCGGTGATGACGCGGCAGGCCGCGAGCACGGCGTCGTAGTTCAGGAAGGGCTCGCCCATGCCCATCATGACCACGTTCCCGATGCGTCCGCCGTCGCGATCGCGCACGAGCCGGGCCAGCTCGAGCAGCTGCTCGGCGATCTCGCCCTCGGAGAGGTTGCGGCCGAGGCCCATCGCGCCGGTGGCGCAGAACGTGCAGGCAAGCGGGCACCCCGACTGCGACGAGAGGCACGCGGTGCGCCGGTTTCGGTGCCGCATGACCACCGCCTCGAGCGGGAAGCCGTCGTGCGTGTGCAGGCCGAGCTTGATCGTGCCGTCGCTCGACTCGCGCGTGTCCGACACGGTGAGCTCGCGCAGCGGAGCCTCGGCGGCCAGCCGCTCGCGCAGACCCAAGGGGAGCGCCGTCAGCTCCGAATAGTCGCGGGCGAGGCCGCGCGTGGCGCCCTCGTAGACCTGCCGGAAACGGTACGCGGGCTCGCCCGAGGCGGCCAGGCTCGTGCGGATCTTTTCAAAATGCACCGTGGTAGTGTGACTGCAAACTCCCATTCAGAGGTGCATAGATGCCGACCAAGCTCCGCACAGACAAGGTTGCCGACTCACTTTCGCCGCTCGTCACGCGCGTTGCGCAGGACGACGAGCTGCGCGCGCATGCCAAGACCGCGCTCGACTCGGCCAAGGCCGTCTACTCGAAGGTCCAGTCCGACGGGCCGCGCAAGGCTGCGAAGAACAAGGCCGTCACCGACGACGTCATGAAGGCCGCGTCCGAGCTTCGGCTCACGGCCGAGCGCCTCACCGGCAAGTCGAAGCGCAAGAGCCACAAGCTGCGCAAGCTCATCCTGGGAGCCGTCGTCGCCGGCGCCGCCGCGGTGGGCCTGAAGAAGGTCCTCCACCGCGACGAGGACGAGTTCGACTACGAGTCGTAGGCGATGAGCGAGGAGACTCGCGCGGCGGCCGAGGCCGACATCGACGTCCTGCTGCAGGAGAAGCGCGAGTTCCTGCCCTCGCCCGAGTTCGTCCGCGCCGCCGTCGTCTCGGATCCGGCCGTCTACGACCAGGCCAACGCCGACCTCGACGGCTTCTGGCTTACCCGTACCGGCGAGTTCCTCTCGTGGGCCACGCCGCCCACGAGGGGGCTCGACTGGGATCCTCCGCACTGCACGTGGTTCGCCGACGGCAGCCTGAATGTGAGCGCGAACTGCCTCGACCGGCACGTCGCGGCGGGCAAGGGCGGCAAGGTCGCCTACCACTTCGTGTCCGAGCCGGTGGACGAGGACGACCGCGCGATCACCTACGCCGAGCTGCTGGCCGACGTGTGCCGGTTTGCGAACGGCCTGCGGGCGCTCGGGATCGGCAAGGGCGACGTCGTCGGCCTCTACATGGGCATGGTGCCGGAGCTCGCCGTGGCGATGCTCGCCTGCGCCCGCATCGGTGCGCCGCACGTGGTCGTCTTCGGCGGGTTCTCGGCCGAGGCGCTCGGCGAGCGGCTGGAGTCGACCGGGGCAAAGCTCCTGGTCACCCAGGACGAGGCCTGGCGCAAGGGCGGCCGCGTCCCCCTCAAGGTCACCGCCGATGCGGCGGTGAAGCTCGCCCCGACGGTGGAGCACATGGTGGTGCTGCGCCGCACCGGAGCGGACGTGCCGATGCAGGCCGGCCGCGACCACGACTGGAGCGACTTCGTGTCGGGCCAGGCCGACACGTGCCCGGCCGAGCCGATGGAGGCCGAGCACATGCTGTTCGCCCTGCACACGTCCGGCACGACGGCGAAGCCGAAGGCGGTCGTCCACACCTCGGGCGGGTACCTGACCTACGTCGCGGTCACGCACCGCTGGATCTTCGACATCCGCGAGGACGACGTCTACTGGTGCGCGGCCGACATCGGCTGGGTGACCGGCCACAGCTACATCGTGTACGGGCCGCTCGCGAACTGCACCACCGGCATCCTCTACGAGGGCGACCCGATGCATCCGGGCCCCGAGCGCCACTGGGAGATCATCGAGCGCTACGGCGTCACCCAGTACTACACGGCGCCCACCCTGATCCGCGCGTTCATCAAGGCCGGCCCGCAGCATCCGGCCGCTCACGACCTCTCGTCGCTTCGGCTGCTGGGGTCGGTGGGCGAGCCGATCAACCCCGAGGCGTGGGTCTGGTACTGGAAGTTCGTCGGCGGCGAGCGCTGCCCGATCGTCGACACGTGGTGGCAGACCGAGACCGGCGGCATCCTGATCACGCCGCTGCCGGGCCTCGTCACGACCAAGCCCGGATCGGCGACACGCCCGTTCCCCGGCATCCGGGCGGCGGTCGTCGACGAGCGCGGCGAGCCGGTCGCGCCCGGCAACGGCGGCTACCTGGTCATCACCCGGCCGTGGCCGGGCATGTTCCGCACGCTCTACAAGGACGACGCCCGCTACGTCTCGAACTACTTCTCGAAGTACGGCCACCGCATCTACTTCCCCGGCGACGGCGCCCGCCAGGACGCCGAGGGCGACTTCTGGCTGCTCGGCCGCGTGGACGACGTGATGAATGTCTCCGGCCATCGGCTCTCGACGATCGAGCTCGAGTCGACGCTCGTCGAGCACCCGGCCGTCGCCGAGGCGGCGGCGACCGCGGCGCCGGATCCGCTCACGGGGCAGACGCCGCTCTGCTTCGTGCTGCTGCGCGCCGGCCACGAGCCGAGCGACGAGCTGGCGGCCGAGCTGCGCGAGTGGATCGGGCAGAAGATCGGCAAGATCGCCCGGCCCAAGGCCGTGATCATCGTCGACGACCTGCCCAAGACGCGGTCGGGCAAGATCATGCGCCGGCTCCTGAAGGACGTCGCCGAAGGCCACGAGCTGGGCGACACGACGACGCTGCGCGACCCGGCCGTGGTCGACGATCTGAAGCGCAAGGCCGACGCGGTCCTGCACCCGAGCGCCTGACCCGCATCGTGCTCATCCGCCACGCCGAGCCGGTCGCGGCGGCCGGGCCCGGCGAGCAGAACGATCGCCCGCTCTCGATCGCGGGACATGCGGCGGCGCGCGCGCTCGTCGCAGAGCTCGCTCACGAACCGATCGCACCCGGAACAGACGATCGCGGTCGCAAGCCACGGCAACCTGATCGCCCTCATGCTGCACGCCCGCGACCCGTCGGTCGGCTTCGCGTTCTAGCGGGCGATCCCGATGCCGGCGATCTACGCGATCGAGCGTGAATAGAACGGGCCTGGCCCGTTCTATTCACCGGCCGTCTCGAGTGGTGGTCGATCGGGACCGTCCCCGGGTGACGGGGTGGAGCGCAGCGCGCGGTAGGCGAGCTGCACGGCGACCACGGCCATCACGAGGGCGAACAGGCGCTTGAGAAGGTCGTTTGAGACCGAGTCGGCGACGATCTCGCCCAGCTTGGCGGTCGGCACGGAGGCGACCCCGATCACGACCGCGTCGCGCCACCGGACGGCGCCGTAGCGCGTCTGCCGCCACGAGCCCATCAGGATCACCGGCACCATCGCGGCAAGCGACGTGGCCACGGCGACGCGGGCGGAGTTGCCGAGGAAGATCAGCGTCGGCACGAAGATGATGCCGCCGCCCACCCCGAACAGCGCCGAGACCACGCCCGCGACCAGGCCCAGCGCAGCGGCGATGACGTCGTGGCTCACAGCGCCAGCTTCGCCGCGGTCAGGGCCAGGAACAGCGAGAACGCGAGCACGACCCGGCGGGGCGCCACCCGCTGGTGGAGCCACGCGCCGCCGACCGCACCGGCGGTCGCGGGCAGGCCGATCAGGGCCGCGTTCGACCAGTCGACGTTGCCGGCCTGGGCGTGCGAGGCAGCGGCCGCGACCGACGTGAACAGGATCGCCGCGAGCGAGGTCGCCATCGCCGGTTTGGGCGCATAGGCGACCAGGGCAACCAGAAGCGGGACGATCACGATGCCGCCGCCCACTCCGAGCACGCCCGAGAAGAACCCCGCCACCAATCCGATGCCCACGAGGGCCAGGGTCCGGCGCGACACGGCCGGTATTGTAGGTCTCGTGGACGGCAGGCTGGCCCGCTTGGTGGAGCCGCTGCGGGCGGATCCGCGCCGCGGGGCGGTGGTGTGCGACATCGATGGGACGCTCGCGCCGATCGTGGCCCTCCCCGAGGACGCCCGCGTCCTGCCCGAGGCGCTCGAGGCACTCGAGCGGGTCGCAGCTCGCTATGCGCTCGTCGCCTGCGTGACCGGCCGCCCGGCCGCCGAAGCCCGCCGGCTCGTGCCGCTCGAGGCGGTCGCGATCTCGGGCAACCACGGACTCGAGGTCTGGCGCGACGGCGACGTGCACCTGGCCCCGCAGGCGGCCAAGTACCAGCAGTCGATCCACGAGGCGCTGCAGGTCGTGCGCAACGACGGCCTCCTGCCCGAGCTCGGCTGCGCCGTCGAGGACAAGGGCATCACGTTCACGATCCACTACCGCAACTCGCCGCGCGCCGACCACGCCCGCCGCTACCTCGAGACCCAGATCGCGCCGCAGCTCGAACGGGCCGGCCTGGCCTACAACTTCGGCCGCATGGTGCTCGAGGTGCGCCCCCCGGTCGCGGTCGACAAGGGCGCCGCGGTGAAGCGCCTGCGCGGTCGCCACCGGATCGACGAGCTGCTCTTCGTCGGCGACGACCGCAGCGACCTGGACGCGTTCCGCGAGGCGACCATCCGCATCGCGGTGAACTCCGCCGAGGCCCCCCGCCAGCTCATCGAGGCCGCCGACGCCGTCGTCGCCGGCCCGGGTGCCGTCGTCGAGCTCCTGAATTACCTCGCCGACATCTGAACGGGTGGGGTCATGGGGTGGGAAAGACCACCCGGGCACCGGCGTAGCCCGCCGCCGCGCGCACCCGTAGGCTCGAAGAGATGCGTGCAGATGCAATCATGGTGGAAGTCTCGCCGGAGGAGCTCGTGGAGTCCTCCCCCGGCGTCGTGGATGTCTTCGCCGCCCTCGGGCGGCAGTTCTTCTGGGCCGACGTGGTCATGGTCGCCGCGAAGGACTGCGAGACGGACGTCCTCGACGGCGAGATCGTCTTCAGCCCGCGCTGAGCAGCGCCCGCAGGTCGGGCCACGAGCGCGTGTTGACGACGTTCGCCGGCCCCGCCCAGCCGCGGCGCGCGTTCATCACGCCGAACGGCAGGTAGTCGATCGCAGCGACCGAGTGGGCATCGGTATCGACGGCAAGCAGCGCGCCCGCCTCGACCGCCAGGCGCACGTGCACGTCGCTCAGATCGAGCCTATGCGGCTGCGAGCTGGCCTCGAGCGCCGTCCCCGTCTCGACCGCCTTGGCGACGACGGCCTCGATGTCGAGCGCGTTCGGGCGCCGCTGCCCGATCAGCCGCCCGGTGGGGTGGCCGAGCACATGCACGTGCGGGTTCTCGAGCGCGGCGCAGATGCGCTTGGTCTGGTCGGCGGCCGAGAGCCGGTGCGATGCGTGCACGCTCGCGACGACGACGTCGAGCTGGGCCAGGAGCTCGTCCGAGTAGTCGAGCGAGCCGTCGCGCAGGATGTCCACCTCGGCGCCGGCGAGCAGGGTGAAGTCGGGCGCGAGCGTCGCCGCCAGCTCGCGAACGCGCTCGATCTGGGCGTGCAGGCGCCCGGCATCGAGGCCCATGCCAAACCCCACGGCCGGCGAGTGGTCGGTGACGTTCATGTACTCGTAGCCGCGCGCCCGCGCCGCCGCCACCATCTGCTCGAGCGTCGCCTTGCCGTCGCTCCAGTCGGTGTGGACGTGCAGGTCGCCGCGGATGTCGGCCACCTCGAGCAGCTCGGGCAGGCGCCCCGCCCGCGCCGCCTCGAGCTCGCCCCGGCCCTCGCGCAGCTCGGGCGGGATCCACGGCAGGCCGAGGTGGGCGTACACCTCGGCCTCGTCGTCGGAGCTCCACACCTCGCCCGTCTCGGTGTTCTCGATGCCGTACTCGCTGACCGAGAGCTTCCTGCGCACCGCCGCCTCGCGCAGGGCGACGTTGTGCGCCTTGGAGCCGGTCAGGTGCTGGAGCAGGTTGCCGTAGCAGCCGGGCGGCACCATCCGCAGCTCGACCAGGGTGCCGTCGTGGGCCCGGGCGGCGATGCGGGCATCGCCGCGCGAGACGACCTCGGCCACCCAGTCGCCCGTCGTGAACGCCTCGGCCGCCGCCAGGCGGTCGGAAACCGCCGCGACGATGTCGACGTCCTTCGAGGTCTCGCGGTAGCGGCGCACGCTGCCCGCGACCTCGCAGCGCACGACGCCGTCGCTGCGCTCGAGATCGGCGACGGCGGTCTCGCCGAGCGCGCGCGCCCGGGCGATCGAGCGCCGGGCCTCGACCGACGCGCCGTCGCCGTCGGCGAGTCCGGCCAGAATCGTCGCCTCGGTCTTCTCACCGAGGCCCGAGAGGGCACGGATGCGGCCCGCCTGGGCGGCCTCGCGCACCTCGGCGACGGTCTGGAGGCCAAGCTCGGAGAAGATCCGCTTGGCGGTCTTGGGGCCGACCCCCTGCAGGCGCATGACCTGCACCGCGCCGGGAGGGTTGCGGCCGACGAGCCGCTCCAGGGCGGCAATCTGGCCCGTCTCGAGCAGCTCCGCGACCTTGTCCGCGATCGTCTGGCCGACGCCCGGAAGGCTGGTCAGGCGCGACTCGGCCGAGAGCCGGGCGACCGATTCGCCCGTCTCGCGCAGCGTCTGCGACGCCCGCCGGTAGGCGAGCACCCGGTACACCACGGCTCCCTCCAGCTCGAGCAGGTCGGCCATCAGGTCGAAACGGTCCGCGATGGCCGCATTGGAGAGCGGCGGGGATTCCACGAGGCCAATGATAGGGTGGCCGCGTGCCCGACCGGTTCGTGATCGTCATGCCGACGTACAACGAGCGCGAGAACCTCGAACGGGTGGTGGAGGCGATCGGCGCGGTGCGCGGGCAGACGCCGTTTCCCGGCGACGTCCTCATCGCCGACGATGCCTCGCCCGACGGCACCGGCGCGCTCGCCGACGAGCTCGCGGCCAGGCACGACTGGGTGCATGTGCTGCACCGCCCGGGCAAGCTCGGGCTCGGGCAGGCCTACGTGGACGGCTTCCGCTGGGCGCTCGAGCGCGACTACACCCACATCCTCGAGATGGACGCCGACCTCTCGCACCCGCCCGAGGCCGTGCCGCGGCTGCTGCGGGCCGCGGCCGACGCCGACCTCGTCCTGGGCTCACGCTACGTCGCCGGCGGCGGCGTGGAGGGCTGGCCGGCGCACCGGCGCTTCATCTCACGCGCGGGGTCGCTCTATGCGCGCACGATCCTGGGCGTCGGCGTGCGCGACCTGACCGGAGGGTTCAAGTGCTTTCACCGGCGCGTCCTCGAGACCGCCGACCTGACCTCGGTGCACGGCCAGGGATACGTCTTCCAGATCGAGCTCACCTACCGCACCCTGCGGATGGGCGGCCGCGTCGTCGAGGTGCCGATCACCTTCTGCGACCGCACCGCCGGGGCGAGCAAGATGACCACCTCGATCGTGGCCGAGGCGGTGTGGAAGGTGCCCGCGCTGCGGCTGCGATCGCTGCGCGCGCCGCTCGACGAACGGCTGCGGCCCGGCGGCGTCTCGTCGCTGCTCGCGTCACGCCCACCGCTATAGTCTGCGAACGGTTTCGAGGACAGGAGCAACGGTCGTGAGCGAGAGCATGATGGAGGTTTCGGACGCCACCTGGGAGTCCGAGGTGGTCGGTGCCAGCGGGCCCGTCGTCGTGGACTTCTGGGCTCCGTGGTGCGGCCCGTGCCGGGTGATGGACCCGATCCTCGACGAGCTCGCCCAGGCCCACGCCGGCCGGATCAAGTTCACCAAGCTGAACGTCGACGACAATCTCCAGACCGCGACGCGCTACGACATCCTGTCGATCCCGACGCTGATGGTCTTCGACGGCGGCGAGATGCAGAAGAAGCTCATCGGCGCGATCCCCCGGCGGCGGCTCGAGGACGAGCTCAGCGCCTGGACCGCGGCGTAGCGCTCCCGGTCACGCCTGCAGCGCCGCGAGCGCGCTGACGCCCGCCACGATCACGACCGCGCCGGCGATCTGGCGCGGCCCGATGCGCTCGTCGAAGATCAGGAACGAGCCGAGCGTGGCGACGGCCGCAAACTGCGAGCCGAGCACCGCGGGGATGGCGACGCCGTGGTGGGAGCCGATCACGTAGCAGGTGAATCCGGCCACCTCGGCCGTGGCCGAGAACACCACCATCCACCACGCGGCGCCGGGCAGCCGCAGCGACCCGCGCAGGGCGAGCGGCAGGACGATGAACGAGACGCCGACGACGCGCGCGACGAGGATCGTCCAGAGCGGCCCGAGCGCATCGCCGGCATGGGCGCTCGCGACCAGGTTGACGCCGAACAGGCACGCGGCGCCGAGCGCGTAGAGCGACGGCCGCAGATGAACGTCGGATGCCCGGCCGCGCAGCGTCACGAGCACGACGCCGCACGCGACCACCACCAGGCACACGGCGACGCCGAGCGTCAGCGTCTCACCGAGCGCGATCGCGATCATCGCGGCAATCGCACCCTCGGTCGAGGCGATCGGGGCGACGACGCCGACCTTGCCCGCCCGCAGCGCCCGGTACATCACCGAGAGCCCCGCCGCCGAGCCGAAGCCCGCGAGCACCGCCCACTCCCATGCGTGTGCAGAGGCGTGCGCCGGCAGGCCGACCACGGGCGCGAGCAGGACGAGGCCGATGAAGCCGAGCAGCATCACATAGGCGAGCGCCTGCTGCGACCCGATCAGCCGGGTCGAGCGCGACGCGACCACCGTCGAGAGCCCCCAGCACACCGCGGCGCCCAGCCCACCCAGGATCGCGATCACGCGAAGTGATCCCAGCCCTGCAGCGCCCGCGGCGTGCCGGCGCCATCGAGCAGCACGACGTCGCGCGCCGCGGTGAGCCGGCCGACCACGGTCACCGCCACCGGGATCGGCACGCCGTCGGGCACTGCGGCCAGGAGCTCGTAGTCCTCGCCGCCCGCCGCCGCCTGCTCGAGCGTCGCACCGGGCGCGACGGGCAGGCGCGCGAGCTCGACCACCGCACCCGTGCCGGACGCGTGCGCGAGCCGGCAGACGTCGGTGGCGATGCCGTCGGAGATGTCCAGCATCGCGGTGGCGACGCCCGCGAGCGCACGGCCCTCGGCCAGCCGCGGGGTCACCCGGGCCGAGTAGCCGCCGGCCGCCTGCCCGCCGAGCGTGCCCGTCACGACGAGCAGGTCGCCCGCGTGCCCGCCGGAGCGCAGCACCGGACGATCGGCCCGGCCGATCGCCGTCACCGAGACCACGAGCACGGGTGCGCGCGAGAGGTCGCCGCCCGCGATCGGGACGCCGTGCTGGGCCATCCCGGCGGTCAGCCCGACGGCGCCGTCGAACCCCTCCGGCAGCCCGAACGCCGCGAGCAGGCAGACGGGCTCGGCGCCCATCGCCGCCATGTCCGACAGGCTGGCCGCGGCGGCGCGATGGCCGATATCGGCAGCCGGCATGCGGGCTGCGTCGAAGTGGACGCCGGCGACCAGCATGTCGGTCGACGCCACAAGGCCGCCGTCGAGCACGCACGCGTCATCGCCGATACCGACCGCGACGCCGTGGCCCGCGTCCCCGGCGGCCGCCGCGATCGCGGCCACCAGGTCGTCCTCTGATAGCATGGCGCGCAATGTACCGCGCGCCGTTCAGCTTCCCCTTTACCAGCCGGCCTGGAGGCGTCTGAACGCGTACGCAAACACGTCCGTGCCGTTCTTGAGCCTCCGCCGATGCGGGGGCTTTTTTCGTATGGAGGAGCTCCGATGACGATGACCGTCGCCTACCCCGGCGAGGAGGGCGCATACGCCGCCGAGGCCGGCGCGCGCCTCTATCCCGACGCCGAGCTGCGCTCGCTGCGGTCGTGGGCCGAGGTCGTGCGCGCGGTCGGCCGCGGCGACGCGACCTACGGCGTGCTTCCGATCGAGAACTCCCTGGCGGGCGCGATTCCCGAGACCTACGACCTGCTGGCCCACGCGCCGCTCTCGATCGTGGCCGAGACGGTGCTGCCGGTACCGCACTGCCTGGTCGGCCTGCCCGGCACGAACATCGACGCCCTGGCCCGCGTCCACTCTCATCCCGCGGCGCTCGCCCAGTGCCGCCGCTTCCTCTCGTCGCTGCCCGACACGCTGCCCGAGGTGGCGCCGTCGACGGCGACCGCCGCACGGCGCGTGGCGGACGCCGGCGACCGCACGCAGGCCGCGCTCTCGTCGCGCCGGGCGGCCGAGCGCTTCGGCCTCGTCGTGCTCCTGAACGACGTCTCCGACCACGCCGAGAACTACACCCGCTTCGTCAGCGTCGCCAACCACACCCGGATCGACCGCGACGCCGTCCCGCGCTGGCACACCGCGGTGCGATTCGTCACCCACCATCACCCGGGCGCGCTGCTCGCGGCGATCGAGCCGCTCGCGCGCTACGGCGTCAACATGGTGTCGCTGCAGTCGCGGCCGATCCCCGGCCGGCCCTGGAACTATCAGTTCTACGCCGACCTCGAGGGCCATCCGCTCGACGCGGCCGTCTCGACTGCGCTGCGCGCGCTCGAGGACAGCGTCGCCGAGATGGGCTACCTGGGCTGCTACCCGGCGTTCGAGCGCTCGGAGTAGCCGCGCCGCTCAGACGCGCAGCCGGGCGAGCACGCGCGCAACGGCATCGGCCGGGTCGGAGGCGACCTCGACGCCGCGCACCTCCCAGCCCGCGAGCGCGACAACCGGCCGGCCAAGCTTCCCGGCCAGCGCGATCTCCGAGAGCGTTCCCCACTCGCCGCCGACGGCGATCATGCCGTCGCACGTCGCCGCGACGGCCAGGTTGCGGGCCTGTCCGGCGCCGGTCGCGACAACCGTCGTCGCGTGCGGCGTGGCGGATGCTCGCGAGTCGCCGGGCACGATCGCAACGACGTGCCCACCCGCGGATGCGGCGCCGCGCGATGCCGCCTCCATCACCCCGCCGAGACCGCCGGTCACGACCACCGCGCCCGCACGCGCGAGCAGCCCGCCGACCTCCTCGGCGAGGCGCTCGACGTCCGCCGGCGCGCGGCCGGCTCCCACGACGGACACATACACGGCTCCACGCTACCGGAGCGGTGGTATGCTCGGCGCCCCGCGAGCGGTCAAGGGAAGCCGGTGCGATTCCGGCGCGGTCCCGCCGCTGTGAGGGCGTCCGTTCGGCGCACCCGATGGGAACCACTGGCCGCAGGGCCGGGAAGGTCAGCCGAACGGCCCGGAGATCCCGGGAGCCGCGCCCGAGCCAGAAGACCTGCCGCTCGCCGAACGACGACGCCTCTCGAGGAAGGAGGACACGTTGGCGAGATCTCGCCTCCAGCACCTGGTGACCGCAGCGGCGGTGTTCGCCGCGATCGGCCTGGGTGCCGCCCAGACCGCGACCGCGGCCACCGCAGCCCACGTGAAGGTCCGGGTGGAAGGGCCCACCGCAACGATCAACCAGTCCGACCCCGTGCCGATCACCGGCACCTTCGCCGGGCATCAGCTGCCAACGCCGACCGCCCTGGGCGCGCTGCTCGCGGCCGGCCGCGGGCACCACTTCGCGATCGGCCTGCAGTGGTTCGACTGCTGCGGGTTCTTCGTCCACTCGGTCGCGGGCATCCCCGGTGACGCCACCCACTACTGGGCGTTCAAGGTGGGGCAGACGCTCTCGTCGATCGGCGCGGGCGCCATCCCGGCCAAGCCCGGGATGAGCGCGCTCTTCTACTACACGACGTTCAACCCGAACACCGGCGCAACCGAGCCGACGCTCGGCCTGTCGGGCCGCAAGGCCGTGGCGAAGGGCGCGTCGGTCACGTTCACGATCACGGCGTTCAACGACGCCGGGAAGGCGACCGCCGCACGCGGCGCATGGCTGCACGTCGACGGCCTCGCCGTCCATGCCGACTCAACCGGCCACATCACCGTCCAGTTCGGCCACACCGGAACGTTCCCGGTGCGGGCGACCGAGACGGGCGCGATCCGGTCGCGCACCATATGGGTGCACGTAGCCTCCTCGGCCTCGTCGTAGTGGCCGCGACGGTCACGGCCTGCGGCTCCTCGGTGGCAGCGCCGCCAAAGGGGTCGCGGGCCGCGATCGTCACGGTCACGACGGGCTTCGGGCAGCGCACGCTGACCGTGGCCCGGGCCGCGCCTGGGCAGACGGCGCTGACGGCGCTGCGCCGGGTCACGCACGTGTCGACGCGCTACGGCGGGCGCTTCGTCGAGGCGATCGACGGCCTCGCCGGCGACCAGTCCAAGGGCATGGCCTGGCTCTACTTCGTGAACGGCATCCAGGCCAACGTCGGGGCGTCGGACTACACGCTGCACCCGGGCGACCGCGAGTGGTGGGACTACCGCTACTGGAACGACCTGATCCAGGTGCCGGTCGCGATCGGCGCCTGGCCCGAGCCGTTCGTCCACGGCTACGGGGGCGCGCGACCGGCCGTCAGCGTGACCGGGCCCGCGTGCGCGGCGCGGCTCACGGCTGCGCTGCGCGCGGCGGGCGCGCACGTCGTGCGCAGAGCGACGCGGTTCTCGGTCAAGGTCGAGACGTTCGCGCGTGCGGCCTCCGCGCTCTCGGCGAGCGTCTGGCAGGGCCGTGGGCTCACCGTCTCCCTCTCGGCCGGCCGGGTGATGGTCTATCGCGGCCGGGCCGGCCTGGTGGCGGATCCCGCCGCGCACGCGATCATCGCCGCCTACCAGCCGGGCGGTTCGACCGGCCGCTCGGCGCAGCTCATCGTCGCCGGCGACACGACCGCGACGGCGTGCGCGGCGGCCGCGACGCTGGCCGACCGGCCTGCGAGCGTGCGCGACGCCTACGCCGTCGCGCTCGATGCCGCCGGCCACGTGATTGCCTGGGGGGGACGGCCGTGAAGCCGCTGCCCGCCGCGCTCCTCACCGGCGCCCCGCTGCTCGCGGCGATCGCGGCCTGGAACCCGTTCTGGCTCGGGGCCGCGACGATCGGCTCGGCGCTCCTGCTGCTCGCGGCGCCGCCGCCGCGGCGGCTCTACGCGGTCACCGCGTTCAGCTCCGGCCTCGTCGTCTTCGCCGTCAACCCGTTCGTCTCGGTGCAGGGGCTGACCGTGCTCTGGCAGGGCCCGCACATCCCCGTCCTCGACACCCAGGTGACAGCCGAGGAGCTGGCCTACGGGGCGGGGGCCGGCATGCGCGTCGCCGCGTCGGCGCTGGCCGTCGCCGCGTTCATCCGCCTCGCCGATGCCGACCTGCTGCTGCGCGCCACCGCCCGCGTCGCCCCGCGGTCGGCGATGATCGCCGCACTTGCGACCCGGATGGTGCCCGCGCTCGAGCGCGACGCGGCAGGCATCGTCATCGCCGCGCGCACGCGGGCGGCCCGGATGACCTCGCCGCGCACCGCCGCGGCCCTGCTCGGGCCGCTGCTTGCGACGTCCCTCGAGCGCTCGCTGTCGGTGGCCGAGGCGATGGAGGCGCGCGGATACGGGGCGCTCGGCCGCACGCGTGCGCCCGAGCGGCACGCCACCGGGCGCGAATGGGCGCTCGGGCTCCTCGGCGCGGCCGCGACCGCCGTCGTCGCGACCGCGCTCGCCACCGGCGCCACGGCGTACCGCTACTACGACACGCTGGGCGATCCCTTGCAGCCGGGGGCCGTCGCCGGCGCGGCGGCGCTCGTTCTTCTGTGCGCGGCCGCCGCAGGACTGGGGCGATGGCCGCGCTGAGCTTCGAGCACGTGTCCTACCGCTACCCGGACACCGACGCGGACGCGCTCGCCGACGTCGACCTGACCGTCGCGCCAGGCGAGCTCGTCCTGCTCGTCGGCGGCTCCGGCTCGGGCAAGTCGACGCTGCTTCGCGCCGCGCTCGGCCTGGTCCCGCACTTCCACGGCGGCGAGCTGCGCGGCCGCGTCTCCGCCGCCGGCCACGACACCCGCGACCACCGGCCCGGGGAGCTGGCCCGGCACGTCGGGCTTGTCTTCCAGGACCCCGAGGCGCAGCTCGTGATGGGCCGCCCCGACCGTGAGGCCGCCTTCGGCCTCGAGAACCTCGGCCATCCGGCCGCCGAAATCGGCCTGCGCACCCGCGAAGCGCTCGCCGCGGTCGGCGCCTCGCACCTGGCCGCGCGACCCACCGGGGCGCTCTCGGGCGGCGAGCAGCAGCGCGTCGCGATCGCCTCGGTGCTCGCGATGGGCCAGCCGATCCTGCTCCTGGACGAGCCGACGAGCCAGCTCGATCCGGTCGTGGCCGAGGAGCTGCTCGGGCTCGTCGTGCGGATCAACCGCGACCGCGGTGTGACGGTCGTGCTCGCCGAGCACCGCACCGGGCGCCTCTTCGCCGAGGCCGACCGGGTGATCGCAATGCGAGAGGGCCGCGTCACGGTCGATGCGACGCCCGCCGTGGCGGCACGGGCGCTCGCCGGCTCGGCGCCCTGGCTGCTGCCCCCGGTCACGCAGGCGTTCGCCCGCGCCGGGCGCGACGAGCTGCCGCTGACGGTGCGCGACGCGCGCACGCTCGTTGCGCGCGCACCGGCAGCCGTGCGGGCCCCGGCAACCCATGCGCCGATCGTGGCCGCGGTCGCCTCCGGTCGCAAGCGGCTCGGCGACGTCGACGCCCTCGACGGCGCGACCGCAGCGTTCGAGGCTGGCCGGGTCACCGCGCTGATCGGCGAGAACGGCGCCGGCAAGACGACGCTCGCGCGGGTTGTCTGCGGCCTGGTCGAGCTCGACCGCGGCCGCCTGCGGCCGGCCGCCGCGCGGGCGGGATACGTCGGGCAGGACCCGGCGCACTACCTCGTCCACGAGACGGTGGCGGACGAGGTCGCCTACGGCGTGCGCAACCTGGGGCTGCCGGCGGCAGAGCGCGAGCGCCGGGTCGCAGCCACGCTCGACCGGCTCGACCTGGCCGGGATGCGCGCACGCCACCCGCGTGACCTCTCGAGCGGCGAGCGCCAGCGGCTGGCGATCGCCTCGGTCGTGGCGATGGAGCCCGACCTGCTCGTGCTGGACGAGCCCACGCGCGGGGTCGACGGCCTGCGCAAGACCGCCCTGGTCGAGATGGTGCGGGCGATGGCCGCCCAGGGGACGGCCGTGGTCGTCGTCACGCACGACATGGACTTCGCCGCCGAGGCGGCCGACGTCGTCACGAGCATGGCATCAGGGCGCGTGCTCGCCGACCGCGCACACCGCGACGCGCTCGCGGCCGGCATCTTCTTCGTCTCGCAGCTCGGCCTGGCGCTCGGCCGGGCGTCGCTCGCAGACGCCGTCGCCCTGCTCGCGCAGCCGCACGAGGCCGCCCGTGTCTAGCGACACCGTCGCGCTCGCCCTGCTCGCCGCGGTGATGCTCGGCCTGTTCGCCGTCGAGACCGGGCCCAACCGCAGCCGCGAGCTCGCGCTCGTCGCCGCCCTGGCCGCCGCGGCGGCCGGCGGCCGGGTGCTGTTCGCGGCCATCCCCAACGTCCAGCCGGTGACGATGGTCGTCGCGATCACCGGCGTGACGCTCGGCGCGCGCGCCGGCCTCGCCACCGGCGCCACCGCGGCGCTGGCCTCAAACGTGTTCCTCGGCCAGGGCCCGTGGACGCCCTGGCAGATGACCGGTTGGGGCCTGGTCGGCGTCACCGCCGCCGCCGCGGCTCCTCTGCTGCGCAACCGCTTCGCCCTGGCCCTGTTCGGCCTCGCTTGGGGATTCCTGTTCGACTGGCTGATGGACGTGTGGGCGTGGACATCGCTCGGCGGAGGCGCGACGTCGTTCATCGCCCTCGCCTCGACCGGCATCTGGTTCGACGTCGCCCACGCCGCCGGGAACGTCCTGCTCGCCCTCGCCGTCGGCCCCACCCTCATCCGCACCCTCGATCGCTACGCCCGCAAGCTGCACGGAACCTTCGTCCCACTGGAGCAGACATGAAGAAGATCGCCGCACTCCTGACCGCGCTCGCACTCCTCCTCGCCGCGGCACCCGCCGCGTTCGGACGCGACGGCGTCCACTATCTGCTGCTGCGCCAGACTCCCTCGGGAGGCTTCGCCGAGAGCGGCAGCGGAAGCGCAGGCCCCACCCTCACCGAATGGGCGGTGATGGCGCTGCGCGCCGCCGGCGTCTCCGCCGGGACGGTGCACCGAAGCGGTGGCCAGACCACCACGTCGTACCTCCAGGGGCAGGCGGGGTCGTGGGCCAACGCCTACGATCTCGAGCGCGGGATCCTGGCGGTGGTCGCGGCCGGCCACAACCCGGGCAGCTTCGCCGGCCGCAATCTCGTGTCGGCGCTACGCGGCAAGATCGGCGCCCACGGCGGCATCGGCCCGGGCGCGAACTCGACCTACTGGGGCGTGCTCGCCCTGCGGGCCGCGGGCGGCCCGGCGCCCGCCGCCACCCTGGGCTACATCCGCGCCCGCCAGCACACGAACGGCGGCTACGGCTGGGCGGTCGGCGCCGCACCCGACTCGAACGACACCGCCGCGGCGGTGCTCGCGCTGCACGCCGCCGGCGCGGGGTGCTCGAGCCGTGCCATCGCCCATGCGTACGGATATCTGAAGACGGCGCAGACGGGTTCCCACGGTTACGCGCTTCTGCCCGGCGGCTCCGCCGACAGCCAGTCGACGTCGTGGGCGATCCAGGCCCGGCACGCCTGCGGCCTTCGCAACCGCCGCTCGCGCGCGTGGCTGCTCGCCCGCGAGCTGCCCGACGGCGCGTTCAACTACCAGCCCGGGACGACGATCACGCCCGCGTTCGTCACCGCCCAGGTGCTGCCGGCCATCCACGGCAAGTGGTACCCGATCGGGTAACGCTCAGCGCAGCCAGACGGCGACGCCCACGACGAGGTAGATCGTGAGCAGCTGGAGGCCCTCGAGCCAGTTGGTCTCGCCGCCGCGGGCGATCAGCGTCGACCCCAGGGCCGCGGCCGCGAGCGCGGCGAGCTGCAGCGGGTCGAACACGAGCGTCAGGTCGCTGCCCAGGAGAACGCCCGCAAACACGGCGACGGCCGAGGCCACCAGCACCACCTGGATCGCCGACCCGAAGGCGATTCCCATCGCAAAGTCGACCCGGTTGCGGTAGGCGAGCCGGACGGCGGCGAAGTGTTCGGCCACGTTGCCGACGAATGGCACGACGACGAGCCCGACGAACGGCCGCGGCACGCCCAGAGCGTCGACGGCCGGGCGGATCGAGTCGACCAGCACCTCGGACACGATGCCGGTGCCGAGCGCCGTCAGCGCGAGCGCGACGATCGCCTGTCGCCGCGTCCAGCGGGCTCCGCCCGGCATGCCCTGGTCGCGCAGGGCCGGCATCTGGAAGCTGAAGTAGAGGTACGCGGCGTAGACGACCACGAGCGCGCCGCCCGTCCAGCGCGACAGGAGCTCCGACGCATGCGGATCGTGCTCGAGCGCAGCGAAGAGCGTGGGCAGACCGAGGCCGGCGACGCCCAGGATCAACATCGAGGAGTTGGTCGCTGCGACCTTCTCGGTGAACGTCTGCGGGCCGTTCTTCCAGCCGCCGAACACGAGCGCGAGCCCGAGGATCAGGAGCACGTTTCCGATCACCGAGCCGATGATCGAGGCACGGGCGATGTCGTCGAGTCCCGCGCGGATCGAGAGCACGACGATCACGACCTCGGGCAGGTTCCCGAACGTCGCATTCAGAAGCGCCGACGCGCGCGGCCCGGCGCTCTCGCCGGCCTGGTCGGTGGCCTGCGAGAGCGCCCATGCGAGGCCGGCCAGGGCGATCGCCGCGACGACGAACACGATCTGCCCGCTGACGCCGACGGCCCGCAGCACGACCGCGAGCACCGCGACCGCGAAGACGCCTCCGAGCTGGCACAGCTCACGCCGGCTCACGGCACTACTCCTGGTACGAGCCCATGCCGCGGAACTTGGCCCGCCGGGAGGCCCGCCGCTGCGTGGGTGGCACCGCCGCGACCACGTCGAGCTCGACCTGGATCGCGTCGGCCAGGAGCTCGGCGGCGCGAGCGTGGTCGCGATGCGCGCCGCCGGAGGGCTCGGGCACGATGACGTCGACAACGCCGAGCGCAAGACACGCCTCGGCGGTGGGCCGAAGCGCCGCCGCCGCCCGCTTGGCCTCGCCCGCGTCCTTCCACAGGATGGCAGCGCAGCCCTCGGGCGAGATCACGGTATAGACGGCGTTCTGCTGCATCAGCACCCGGTCGGCGACGCCGATCGCGAGCGCGCCGCCGGAGGAGCCCTCGCCGATGACGCAGGCGACGACGGGCACCGGCATGCGCATGAGCGTGAGCTGCGAGCGGGCGATCGCGCCCGACTGGCCGCGCTCCTCGGCGCCCACGCCGGGTGCGGCGCCGGGCGTGTCGATCATCGTCACGACCGGAAAGCCGAGGCGGCTCGCGATCCCGAACACGCGCATCGCCTTGCGGTAGCCCTCGGGGCTCGGCATGCCGAAGTTGCGGTACGTGCGCTGCTTCAGATCGCGGCCCTTCTGGTGACCGACGAACGCCACCGACTGGCCGCGGAACGAGCCGATCCCGGCGACGATGGCGGGGTCGTCGCTCTCGGCCCGGTCGCCGTGAAGCTCGATGAAGTCGTCGCAGATGCGATCGAGGTAATCGAGTGTGTAGGGCCGGTCCTGGTGGCGGGCCAGCTGCACGGCATGCCAGGCGTCGCGCTCGACGCCCCGCCTGCGGAAGAAGCCGAACCGCTCGCGCTCAGTCGCCGACATCGGCATTCCCGTTGCTGCGGAAGGGGTTTGCGCCCGCGACCCGCCGGCGCATGCCGCCCAAGGCGCGCCCGATGGCGCCGACCGGGTCGATCTCGCCGACGAGGGACGGCGGCCGGTACGGCGTGCCACCCGCCAGGATGGCGACGACGCGCGCGATCGTGTCGCGCAGCTCCGGCCGGGGCACGATCAGGTCGATGTGGCCGTGCCGGTAGTTGGACTCGGCCATGCCGAAGTCGTCGGGCAGGCTCTCGCGGGTGGTCTGGCGCACGACGCGCGGGCCCGAGAACGAGAGCAGCGCGCCCGGCTCGGCCAGGATCACGTCGCCGAGCGCGGCGAAGCTCGCGGCCACGCCGCCGGTGGTCGGGTGCACGAGCACCGACACGAAGGGCCGGCCCGCCTCGTGCAGCTCATCCACCGCCGCGACGGTCTTGGCCATCTGCATCAACGCGAGCACACCCTCCTGCATGCGGGCGCCGCCGGAGGCCGCCACCGAGACGAGCGGCATCCGCCGGTCGAGCGCGAGGTCGGCGGCGCGCGCGAACTTCTCGCCCACCACCGAGCCCATCGACCCGCCCAGGAAGGCGAAGTCCATCACCGAGAGCGCGACCGAGGTGCCGCCGATCGCGGCCGCTCCGACGACCACCGCGTCGCGTAGGCCGGTCGAGCGCATAGCCGCCTCGACGCGCTCGGGATAGGCCCGCGTGTCGGTGAACTCCAGCGGATCGCCCGACTGGAGGCCGGCCGCCACCTCGGCGAAGCTGCCTTCGTCGACGAGCTGCAGAATCCGCTCGCGCGCGGTCACCGGGAAGTGGTGGCCGCAGTTGGTGCACACCCGCAGGTTTCGCACCATCTCGTCCTCGCGGTAGTGCGACGCGCACGTGGGGCACGTGTTGCGCGTCCGGTGCGGGGGCTCTTGCGGCCCGTGCCCGTCATCGGAACGGCTGATGTCGACGTTGATGTTCTGGGCCACGGCCGTTCCGCCTTCCGATCCGTCTAGTCGCCGGCGTCCCAGCGTCGCAGGACGAGTACCGCATTGTGCCCGCCGAAGCCGAACGAGTTGGACACGGCCACCCGCACGTCGGCCTCGCGGCCCACGTTCGGGATGTAGTCGAGGTCGCACTCGGGGTCGGGGTCGGTCAGGTTGATCGTCGGCGGCAGGAACCCGTCGCGCATCGCAAGGGCCGTCACGGCCGCCTCGAGCGCGCCGGTCGCGCCGAGCAGGTGGCCGGTCTCGCTCTTGGTCGACGAGATCGGCACCCGGGCCGCGACGTCGTCGCCGAGAGCGAGCTTGAGCGCCCGCGTCTCGGCCGAGTCTCCGGCGGGCGTCGACGTGCCGTGCGCGTTGATGTAGCCGACCTCGGCGGGCGTAATTCCGGCGTCCTGCATCGCCATCGTCATCGCGCGTGCGGGGTTCGTCCCCACCGGATCGGGCTCGGTGACGTGATGGGCGTCGCTCGACATGCCGTAGCCGAGCACCTCGGCATAGATGCGCGCGCCACGGGCACGGGCGCGCTCGAGCTCCTCGAGAACGAGCACCGCCGCTCCCTCGGACAGGATGAAGCCGTCGCGGCCGAGATCGAACGGCCGGCTCGCGCCTTCGGGGTCGTCAAGCCGGCGCGAGAGCGCGCGCATCGTGCCGAAGCCGCCCAGGGCGAGCCGCACGATCGGCGCCTCGACGCCGCCCGCGAGCATCGCGTCGGCCATCCCGGCCCGGATGTAGAGCGTGGCGTTTCCGATCGACATGCCGGACGCGGCGCAGGCCGTGCACTCCGTCGTCAGCGGGCCGCGCGTGCCGAGCGCCATCGACACCTCGGCGGCGCCCATGTTCGCGATCAGCGCCGTCACCCAGAACGGGCTCAGACGGTCGGGTCCCGCCTCGAAGAGCTTCTGGTGGGCGATCTCCTGCGTCTTCAGGCCGCCGATCCCGGTCCCGATCGAGCAGCCGATGCGGGCGGCGTCGCTCGCGATGTCGAGATCGGCGTCGGCGACCGCCTGAGTTGCGGCGGCGACCGACAGATGCGCGAACCGGTCGGTCTTCCGAACGGTGCGCTTGTCCATGTACTCGGTGGCGTCGAACCCCTTCACCTGGCCGGCGATGTTGACCGTGCCCTCGGGCATCTCGAAGCCCTCGATGCGCGACACCCCCGACCGGCCCGCGCGGATGCTCGCCCACGTGTCCGTGATGTTCGGGCCGTTCGGCGTGACCGCCCCCATGCCGGTGATCACCACCCGGCGCCTGCCGTTCGCGCTCATATCCCCAGCCCTCCATCGACCTGCAGTACGTCTCCGGTCACGAACCCCGCCGCATCCGACACGAGGAACCGCACCGCGCGGGCAACATCCGCCGGGTCGCCCAGACGGGCGAGCGGCGTCTGCGCCAGGATCGCATCGCGGGCTTCCTGCGGCAGCGCATCGGTGAGCGCGGTCGAGATGTACCCAGGCGCGATCGCGTTCACGCGGATGCCGCGCGACCCGAGCTCCTTGGCGAGCGACTTCGTCAGGCCGATCAGGCCAGCCTTGGAGGCGGCGTAGTTCGTCTGGCCGGCGTTGCCGTGCACGCCGACCACCGAGCTGATCGCGACGATCGCGCCGCCGCGGCGCTTGAGCATCGGCCGCGCCACCGCCCGGCAGGTGTAGAACGCCCCGCCGAGATTCGTGTCGATCACCGAGCGCCAGTCGTCGTCGGAGAGCTTCATGATCAGGTTGTCCCGCGTGATCCCCGCGTTGCACACGAGGATCGCGATCGGCCCGACCTCCGCCTCGACCTGCGCCACGAGCCCCGCCGCCCCCTCGGGCGTCGAGACGTCGCCGGCCACCGCGTGGGCGGTGCCGCCCGCTGCGCGCACGTCGGCGCAGACCTGCTCGGCCCGGTCGGCTGCGCTCGCGTAGTTGACGACGACGTCGGCCCCCGCGGCTCCGAGCTCGGCGCACACCGCGGCGCCGATCCCGCGCGAGCCGCCGGTCACCAGGGCGACGCGGCCCTCGAGCTCACGATCGGGCAAGACTCGCCTCCGCCGCCCGCAGCTCGTCCGGCGTCCCGACCGAGATCGCCGTGACCGACTTGTCGATGCGCTTGACGAGACCCGAGAGCACCCCTCCCGGCCCGACCTCGACGAACGTGCGCACGCCGTCGGAGACGAGCGACTGCACCGACTGCGTGAAGCGCACCGGCGCGGTGATCTGCTCGACCAGGAGGCCGGGCACACGGTCGACCGTCTCGAGCTTGCTCGACACCGTCGACATGAACCGCGTCCGCAGCTCGCAGAAGTGGGCGGCGCGCAGCGCCGGCTCGAGCCGATGCGCGGCGTCCTCGACGAGCGGGCTGTGGAACGCGCCCGACACGCGCAGGCGCACCACCTTCGCGCCCAGGTCGCGGGCCTTGTCGCCCACGCCCGCGACGCCGTGCTCGCGCCCTGAGATCACGAGCTGGCCGGGGCAGTTGTAGTTGGCCGGCCAGACGTCGCCGGTCTCGGCGCACAGGCGCTCGACCTCCTCATCGGCCAGACCGAGGATGGCCGCCATCGCACCGCGGGCCTTCGAGGCCGCCATCGCCAGGCCGCGCTCGCGCACAAGCCGGGTGACGAGACCGATGCCGAGGCTGTCGGCAGCGGCGATCGCGGCGTACTCGCCGACGCTGTGGCCGACGACGACGTCCGCGGCGATGCCGAGCCGTTCCTGGATCGCCCGCAGGGCGGCGAGCGACGTCGCCACGAGCGCGGGCTGGGTGACCTCGGTCTGGGACAGCTCCTCGATCGGCCCTTCGAAGCACACACGGCGCAGATCGAAGTCGAGCTCGTCCGACACCTCGTCGAACACCGCCGCGGCCTCCGGAAACTGGGCCACGAGATCGCGGCCCATGCCCACGCGCTGACTTCCCTGCCCCGGGAAACAGAACGCAACCTTGCTCATCCTCGCTCCTTGAGAGGGATTGACCATTCCAACACGCACGACCCCCACGAGAGGCCGCCGCCGAACCCGACCATCAGCACGGTATGGCCGGGGCGGATGCGACCTGCACGGTACGCCTCGTCGAGGCAGATCGGGATCGACGCCGCCGACGTGTTCCCGTACCGTTCGACGTTCGACACCACCTTCTCGGCCGGGATGCCGAGCCGCCGGGCGGCGTGCTCGATGATCCGCTGGTTGGCCTGGTGGGGCACGAACAGATCGACGTCTGCGACCGTCATCCCGATCGCCTCCAGCACGCGACAGGCCGACTCGACGCTGACCGTCGTCGCGAACTTGTACACCTGGGGTCCATCCATGATCACGTACGGGCCCGCGGCCGGATTGGCCGCATGGCCGACGGCCGCCACCTTGAGCAGGTCGCCGCCGCCGCCGTTTGACCCGAGCTCGAAGCCGAGCAGCCCCGACTGCGACCCGTTGCTGCGCAGCACCACCGCACCGGCGCCGTCGCCGAAGAGCACGCACGTCGAGCGGTCGTCCCAGTCGAGCAGCCGCGAGAACACCTCGGTGCCGACGACGAGCGCGGTGTCGACGAGTCCGCTCGCCACCTGGCTGTAGGCCTGGGCAAGGGCGAACACGAAGCCCGTGCAGGCCGCCGAGAGGTCGAACCCGGGTACGCCCGACGCGCCCAGCCGCTCGCCGATCAGCGCCGCCGTGGCCGGGAAGTAATAGTCGGGGCTGGCCGTCGCGACAACGATCATGCCGAGATCGGATGCGGCCAGGCCCGACGACTCGAGCGCCCGCTTCGCGGCCTCGTAGCCGAGCGCGGCCGAGGAGTCCTCGTCGGCGGCGATCCTGCGCTCGTGGATCCCGGTGCGCGACGCGATCCACTCGTCGCTCGTGTCCATGCGGGTCGCGAGCTCGTCGTTCGTCACGACCCGCTCAGGTGCGAACGACCCGATCCCGAGCACCTCGACGCCCCGCCGGCAGGCCGTGATCACGCGGTCGCCTCGAGGGTCGTGAGGGCGAATGTGAGCGTGGCCCGGCACGCGAGCTCGCCCGCGACGTGGGCGCTCGCGTCGGCCTTCCCGATCGGCCCCCGCAGGCGGGTGATGGCACACGCGAGATCGAGCACGTCGCCGGGCCGCACGATGCGCTTGAAGCGCACGTCGTCGATCCCCGCAAAGAGGGCCAGCTTGCCGGCGTAGTCGGGGTGTGAGAGGCCGCAGACCGCCCCGAGCTGCGCGAGCGCCTCGACCTGGAGCACCCCGGGCATGATCGGGTTGCCGGGGAAGTGCCCGGCCAGATACCAGTCGTCCGGCTTCACCAAATAGCGGCCCGCCGCGCGCACCCCGGGCTCGAGCTCAATGACCTCGTCGACCAGCAGGAACGGGTCGCGGTGGGGGATGATCGCGCGGATGCCGTCGCGATCGAGCGGGGCCGTCACAGACCGGCCGCCCGCAGCCCGGGCGCCATCGCATCGCGCATGCGCCCCCGGCCACGGTGGGCATGGCACTTCACCGTGCCGACCGGCATGCTCATCTCGGCGGCGATCTGCTCGTAGGAGAGCTGCAGCACGTCCTTCATCACGAGCACGCGCCGCTGGTCGTCGGACAGGGACTGCATGCACGCGCGCAGATGCGCCCGCTGCTCGCGCTGCAGCGCCACGTCCTCGGGCACCTCCGTCGCCGGCGACTCGGCCACCGCATCGAGCGGCTGATGCCGCCGCCTGCGCTGGCGGTCGGCCATGTCGCGGCAGGTGTTGGCCACCAGGCTGTGCAGCCAGGTCTGGAACCGGGCCTCCCCCCTGAACTGTCCGATCCGTGTGCACAGCTTGGCCAGCGCCTCCTGGGCGGCGTCCTCCGCATCCTGGGTGTCGGCGAGCAGATAGGCGGTCAGCCGGCGAACGCCTGGAGCATGCCGTTCGACGAGCGCCTCGAGCGCGCGCTGGTCGCCGTCCTTGGCCCGCACTGCGAGCACGAGGTCGGACAGGGATTCGTACGCCGGCCGGTCACGTACCCGATCACGGACCTTCAGACGCGCTTCCGCGCGTTTGGGTTGCGGGAACATGAGCCGAGTATTCTAGTGGTGACGTGGAGAACACGCTCCGGCCCGAGGCCGTCTCACCGCTGTTTCGAGGCCGGTTCGGACATCCCTACATCTACCGCCCCAGCTGCCCGAGCACGCAGGAGCTCGTGCGCGGGCTGGGCGAGGGCGCCGTGGGCGCCTGCGAGCAGCAGACCGCCGGCCGCGGCCGGATGGGCCGCACCTGGGTCAGCCCATGGGGCAGCGGCGTGCTCTTCTCGCTGGCCCTCGAGCCGCGCACCCCGCCCGACCGGCTGCCCCCGCTCGGCCTCGTCGTCGCCGAGGCGGTCTGCGAGGTGACCTGGCCGCAGGCGCGCGTCCGCTGGCCGAACGACGTCGTCGTCGACGGCCGCAAGCTCGCCGGCGTACTGTCCGAGCTGCGGGAGGGCAGGCTCGTGGTCGGGATCGGCGTGAACGCGAATCTGGCTGCCGACGAGCTGCCGGCGGACGCCCGCGTCCCGGCGACGTCGCTGCGCATCCTGCGCGGCGCGCCCGTCGACCGGGCGGCGCTCCTCGCCGACCTCGTGGCCGCGATCGAGGCCCGCTACGCCGTCTTCGAGCGCGACGGCTTCACCGGCCTCGAGCGCGACGAGCTGCGCGGGCGCACCGTCGAGCTCGCGGGCGGCGCGCGTGGGCCATGTGACGGCGTCGACGAGCACGGCCGGCTCGTGGTCGCAGGGCGTCCGCATTCGTCCGCCGAGGTGAGCGCCGTCCTCGTGGGCGCAGATCGCGCGCATTACACTTCGGTTGACGCGGAGGCCGAGTGCCAAGACGGATTCTGATCCTGGTCGTGATGGCGGTATCCCTGGCGCTCGTGGCCGGGGTGGATGGAGGCACGGCCGCGGCGGCGGGAGCACGGCCGCTGGTGCTGGCGATGCGGCTCGACGCCGAGATCAACCCGGTCACGGCCAGCTACGTCAAGGACTCGATCAGCCGGGCGCAGAACGACCACGCGGCCGCGCTCGTGATCCTGATGGACACGCCCGGCGGCGACTCCGACTCGATGAACGACATCATCCAGGCCGAGCTGCACTCGAAGGTGCCCGTCATCGTCTATGTCAGCCCCGAGGGCGCCCGGGCCGCGTCCGCCGGCTCGTTCATCACGCTGGCCGCCGATGTGGCCGCGATGGCGCCGACGACCCACATCGGCGCGGCGACGCCCATCGACTCCTCGGGCCAGAACCTGGGCTCCGACCTGCGCCGCAAGGTGCTGCACGACTCGGTGGCCCAGATCGAGGGGCTGGCGTCGGCCCACCACCGAAACGCGAAGCTCGCGCGGCTGATCGTCACCAACGCGAACGAGTACACCGCCTCCGAGGCGCTGCACGACCACCTGATCGAGCACGTCGCCCGCAGCCTCCCGGTGCTGCTCGATCAGATCGACGGCACCACGACGACCTACACGCAGAAGCCGATCGTGCTGCACACGGCCAACGCGCGCATCGAGACGATCAGCATGCCCTGGACGCTCGAGCTCCTGAACATCCTGATCGACCCCAACCTGCTCTACCTGCTCTTCCTGGCGGGCATCATCGGGATCGCGTGGGAGGTGTTCCACCCGGGCATCATCCTGCCGGGAACGCTCGGCGCCGTCTCGCTGATCCTGGCCCTGTTCGGGTTCTCGATCGTCTCGATCAACCTCGCCGGCGTCGTCCTCATGGTGTTCGGCGTGCTCCTGCTGGGCCTCGAGGCGTGGGTGCCGAGCCACGGGCTCATGGGCCTCTCGGGCGTGATCGCGATCGGCGCCGGTGGGCTGATGCTGTTCCGCACCCCGGGTGAGGGCGTGAGCCCGCTGCTCGTGATCGGGATGAGCGTCGTCGCCGGCACGCTGCTCGCGGTCGTCGCCACCAAGGTCGTCGAGGCGCGGCACCGGCCCGTGGCCGATCGGCTCGGGTGTGAAGGACATGGTCGGCCGCACGGCCATCGCCCGCACGGCGCTGCAGCCACGGGGACAGGTGTACCTGCACGGCGAGCTGTGGCAGGCCGAGACCACCGACGGCGACGTCGACCCCGGCGGGGAGGTGGTCGTCGAGTCGGTCGAGGGCCTGACCCTCCACGTCGCTCCACACCGCTTCCCGCCTCCGACCGAAGGAGCCACCACGTGATCGTGTTCGTCTCGCTCGCCCCCATCATCGTCCTGGCGGTGCTCGCCGCCTTTGCGATCGCGCTGCTCGCGAGCTCCGTCCGGGTGCTGCGCGAATACCAGCGCGGCGTCGTGTTCCGGCTCGGCCGCCTGCTCGGGGCGCCCAAGGGGCCCGGCCTCTTCCTGCTCATCCCGATCATCGATCGCATGGTGCAGGTCGAGCTGCGCACGATCACGCTCGTCGTGCCGCCGCAGGAGGTCATCACCCGCGACAACGTCCCGGTGCGGGTGAACGCCGTCGCCTACTTCCGCGTCGTCGACCCGACCGCGGCCATCGTCGAGGTGGCGGACTTCGCCCAGGCGTCGTCCCAGATCTCCCAGACCACGCTGCGCAGCGTGCTCGGCCAGCACACCCTGGACGAGCTGCTCTCCGAGCGCGACAAGATCAACCAGATCCTGCAGAAGATCATCGACGAGCAGACCGCCCCGTGGGGGATCAAGGTGAGCGTGGTCGAGGTCAAGGACGTCGAGATCCCGAGCGGGATGCAGCGGGCGATGGCGCGCCAGGCCGAGGCCGAGCGCGAGCGGCGCGCCAAGGTCATCGCGGCCGAGGGCGAGTTCCAGGCATCGGCGAAGCTGGCCGACGCGGCGGCGGTGATCGGCGAGCACCCGATCGCGCTGCAGCTGCGCTACCTGCAGACGCTGATCGAGATCTCGGGCACCAACAACGCCACGACGGTGCTGCCGATCCCGATCGACCTCCTGCACGCATTCCGGGCCGCGATCCCCGCCGAGCACCCTGGACCTCCGGCTAACCCACTCACGGGCGTCCCGGTCGTCGTCGCGCCGGGACGCTCCTCGCGGCCGGGCGCCCTGGGACGGACGACCCGGATCGCCGACGCCGCCACGTGCCCGTTCTGCGAGGGCCACGAGGCGATGACGCCTCCCGAGGTGATGGCGCTCGGCCGGCCCGGCGACGCCCCCGACACGCCGGGCTGGACCGTGCGCGTGGTGCCGAACAAGTTCCCCGCGATCGCCGGGCAGGAGGTCGTCATCCACGGCCCCGCACACACAACGGCGTTCGCCGAGCTGCCCGAGACGGTCGTGGGGGAGGCGCTCGCGGCGTGGGCGCTTCGGCGGGCGCACCACCGGTCGGCGGGAGCCGCCTACATGCTCGCGGCGATCAACGAGGGGCCGGCGGCGGGCGCATCGCTCGATCACTCCCACTCCCAGCTCGTCCCGTTCGACCACGTGCCGCCGGCCGTCGCGGCCGAGATGCCCGCGTTCGCCGCGCCGTGCGCGCTCTGTGCGGCGCTCGCCGGCGAGGCTGCGCGCACCATCCGGTTCAAGGACGGCCTGCGAACGTTCGCGCCGGCCTGGAGCCGGTTTGCCTACGAGCTCTGGATCGCCCCCGACACCCACGCCGGCACCGTCGCCGATCCGGGCGCGCTCGCACCGGCGCTCCTCGACGCGACGCGGCGCCTGCGCGCCGTGCTCGGCGCCGACCTGGCCTGGAACGCGGTCCTGCACGATGCGCCGCTCGATGGCGACGCGCCCTTCCACTGGCACATCGAGATCTGGCCGCGGCTGACGGTGGCAGCCTCGGTCGAGCTCGGCGCGGGCATCTGGGTCAACATCGTCGACCCTGATGTTGCCGCCGCGGAGCTTCGCGCCGTCGCCTCCTAGACCGCGCCGTCGTCCTCGCCGGCCGCCCTGCGCCGTCGCCGTCAAGCGGCAGCTCGTCCTGCTCCTCGCCCGGCTGCTCCGGCTGCGGTTCGGTCACGCGGGCGATGCTGCCGACGGTGTCGTCGCCGCGCAGGTTCATCAGCCGCACGCCCTGGGTATTTCGCGACATCCGCGAGATGCCGTCCACACCCTGGCGGATGATCGTGCCGTCGCGGCTGATCAGCATCACCTCGTAGCCGTCGCGGACGATCATCGCGCCGGCCAGGCGGCCGCGGGCCTCGGTGTAGCGGATGGTGAGCACGCCCATCGTGCCGCGGCCCTTGGCGGGGTACTCCTCGACCCGGGTGCGCTTGCCGAAGCCGTTCTCGGTCACCACCAGCAGATCCTGGTCGTCGCGGGCGATCTCGACCGCGATCACCTCGTCGCCGGCGCGCAGCTTCATGCCCGCGACGCCCGTTGCGTCGCGGCCCATCGAACGGACGTCCTTCTCGGAGAACCGCACGGCCTGGCCGTTGCGCGACACCATCAGCACGTCGTCGTCTCCGTCGGTCAGGCGCACGCCGACGAGCTCGTCGCCCTCGCGCACCTTGAGCGCGATGATGCCGTCGGCGCGCAGCACCGTGTCGTAGGCCTTGAACTCGGTCTTCTTGACGACGCCCTTGCGGGTCGCGAAGAGCAGGTAGCGGCCCTCGCCGTAGTCGCGCGTGTCGATGACCGCGCGCACCTTCTCGTCCTGGCGCAGCGGCAGCACGTTGACGAGCGCCCGCCCCTTGGACTGGCGGTTGCCGGTCGGGAGCTCGTGCACCTTGATCCGGTACACCTTGCCCACGGTCGTGAAGAACAGCAGGTAGTCGTGGGTGGAGGCGACGAACAGGTGCTCGATGTAGTCGTCCTCCTTCGTGTCCATCCCGATCACGCCGACGCCGCCTCGTCCCTGCACGCGGTAGGCCGTGAGCGCGAGCCGCTTGATGTAGCCGGAGCGGGTGATCGAGATGACCATGTCCTCCTCGGCGATCAGCTGCTCGAGGTCGATCTCGCCTTCGGCAGGCACGATCTCGGTGCGGCGGTCGTCGCGGAACTGGTCGCGGATCTCCTCGAGCTCCTCGCGGATCAGCCCCATGAGCTTGGCCTCGTCCGCGAGGATCGAGCGCAGCTCGGCGATGCGCTCGAGCAGGTCGGCGTGCTCGTCCATGACGCGCTTGCGCTCGAGCCCGGTAAGCGCGCGCAGGCGCATGTCGAGGATGGCCTGGGCCTGGATCTCGCTCAGGCTGAACTGCTCCATCAGGCCCGCGCGGGCCGCATCGGCGTCGTCGGCGCCGCGGATGAGGGCGATCACCGCGTCGAGGTTGTCGAGCGCGATCAGGTAGCCCTCGAGCACGTGCGCCCGGCGCTCGGCGCGGTCGAGCTCGAACTTGGTGCGCCGGGTGACGACCTCCTTCTGGTGGTCGAGGTAATGCACGAGCATCTGCCGCAGCGAGAGCGTGCGCGGGATGCCGTCGACCAGCGCGACCATGTTCACGCCGAACGTGCTCTGCAGCGGCGTGTGCTTGAAGAGCTTGTTCAGCACCACCTTGGGGATCGCGTCGCGCTTGAGCTCGATCGTGAGCCGCGTTCCGCTGCGATCGGAGTGGTTGTTGACGTCGGAGATCTCGGGGATCACCTTGTCGGTGACGAGCTCGGCGATCTTCTTCACCAGGCCGTCGTCGCCGTCGCGCTTCACCTGGTAGGGCACCTCGGTGACGATCAGCGCGTTTCGGCCGCCGCGGAGCTCCTCGGTGTGGACGCGGGCCCGCATCACGACGCGCCCGCGGCCGGTCTCGTACGCCTCGCGGATCCCGGCCATGCCCATGATCGTGGCGCCCGTGGGGAAGTCGGGACCCTTCACGTGCTTCATCAGATCGTCGAGGGTCGCGTCCGGGTTGTCGATCAGCTCGACGCAGGCATCGATCGTCTCGGCCAGGTTGTGCGGCGGGATGTTCGTCGCCATGCCGACGGCGATGCCGGCCGAGCCGTTCACGAGCAGGTTGGGGAACCGGGCCGGCAGGACGGTCGGCTCGCGCTGGCGGCCGTCGTAGTTCGGCGCGAAGTCGACCGTGTTTGCGTCGATGTCGCGCAGGAGCTCGACGGCGAGCTTGCCCAGGCGGCACTCGGTGTAGCGCATCGCCGCGGCGCCGTAGCCGTCCTGGTTTCCGAAGTTGCCCTGCCCGTCGACGAGCGGGTAGCGCAGCGCGAACCACTGCGCCATGCGCACGAGCGCGTCGTAGGCGGCGGTGTCGCTGTGCGGGTGGTACTTGCCGAGCACGTCGCCGACGACGCGCGAGCACTTGGAGTACGGCCGGCCCGGCTGCAGGCCGGCCTCGTTCATCGAGTGCAGCACGCGCCGGTGCACCGGCTTCAGGCCGTCACGGACGTCGGGGAGCGCCCGCGACACGATCACGCTCATCGCGTAGTCGAGGTAGCTCGTGCGCATCTCCTCCGCGAGGTCCTGCGGCTCGATCCTGCCGCCGCCGAGGGTGTCAATCGCCATGTCCACCCACCTCTATGACTGGCGAAAAGCGAGCAGCGAAAGGACGCACCGAGCGACGCGTGCTTCGCACGCGAGGGAGGGACGACGCGTCGATGCGACGCCTTGCAGCCGTCATATGTCGAGGAACTTCACGTCGCGGGCATTCCGCTCGATGAACTCGCGGCGCGGCTCGACCCGGTCGCCCATGAGCGTCGTGAACATGGCGTCTGCCGCCGCAGCATCGTCGACCGACACCCTCTTCAGCACCCGGTTCTCCGGGTTCATCGTGGTCTCCCACAGCTGCTCGGGGTTCATCTCGCCGAGGCCCTTGAAGCGCTGCAGGTTGAGGCCCTCCTTGGCCATCTCGAGGATGACCGGGCGGAGGCGCTCGAACGTGTGCACCGTCTCTGCCACCTTGCCCATGCGCACCGTGAACGGCGGCGGGCCTGTGATCTCGACGAGCCGCGCGTGGATGCCCTTCAGGTTGCGGTACCCGGAGCTCTGGAAGAGCTCGACGGGGAACACCGTGGCCAGAGCCGCGCCGGTGGCCTTCTCGATGATGCGCACCTTGAGGCCGCCCTCCTCGGGGCCCATGATCTCGACCCGGTGGGGCTCCTCGTCGGGCACCTGCGTCTCGAAGTAGGTCTGGAGGTCGGCGACGGTCGCGATGTCGTGCTCGATCAGCCGGTGGTCCTTGGCGTAGGCGACGGCCGCCGGCCCGAACTGCTCCTTGAGCTTCGAGGCCCAGCCCTCGTACTCCTTGACGGCGCGCTGCAGCCGCTGGAGGCGGGACTCGGTCAGGCGCCCCTCGGTACCGGTGCGATCGGTCACCTCGACCTTGGCGAGGCGCTCGCGCATCAGCCACTCCTCGAGCTGAAGCTCCTTCTCGAAGTAGCGGTCGTCGGAGCCGACCCGCAGCTTGTACAGCGGCGGCTGGGCGATGTAGACGAACCCGGCCTCGATCAGCTCGGTCATGTGCCGGAACAGGAACGTCAGGATCAGCGTGCGGATGTGCGCGCCGTCGACGTCCGCGTCGCAGGTGACGACGACCTTGTGGTAGCGGGCGCCCTCGATGTTGAACTCCTCGCCGATGCCCGTGCCGATGGCCGTGATCATGGCCTGGATCTCGTTGTTCGAGAGCACCTTGTTGATGCGCGCCTTCTCGACGTTGATGATCTTGCCCCGCAGCGGCAGGATCGCCTGGAAGCTGCGGTCGCGCGCCTCGACGGCGCTGCCGCCGGCGCTGTCGCCCTCGACCAGGTAGAGCTCGGCCGCACCAGGATCGGACAGCGAGCAGTCGGCCAACTTGCCCGGAAGGCCGCCGCCGCCGAGCGCAGTCTTGCGCCGGATCAGCTCGCGCGCCTTGCGCGCCGCCTGACGGGCGCGACTGGCGGAGATGAGCTTGTTCACGATCGCGCGGGCCTCGTTGGGATGCTCCTCGAGATACTCGGAGAGCTTGGCGTTGCACGCCGACTGGACGATGCCGCGGATCGACGGGTTGCCGAGCTTGGTCTTCGTCTGGCCCTCGAACTGCGGCTCGCGCAGCTTTACCGAGACGATGGCGGCGAGCCCTTCGCGGCAGTCGTCGCCGGTGAGCTCCTCCTCCTTCTCCTTCAGAAGGCCCTTGGAGCGGGCGTACTCGTTGAGCGTGCGCGTGAGCGCCGCCTTGAACCCGGACAGGTGCGTGCCGCCCTCGTGGGTGTTGATGTTGTTCGCAAACGAGTACGTGGACTCGACGTAGGAGCCGTTCCACTGCATGGCCACCTCGACCTCGCCGTCGTCGGACTGGGTGTCGAAGTAGATGACGTCCTTGTGCACGGGCTCCTTGCGCTCGTTCACGTACGCGATGAAGTCGCGGATGCCGCCCTCGTACTGGAACTCGATCCGCTCGCCGCCGGCGCGCTCGTCGATCAGCTCGATGCGCAGCCCACGGGTGAGGAACGCCATCTCGCGCAGCCGCTGGCTGAGCGTCTCGAACTTGTAGTCGGTCTCCTCGAAGATGTCGCCGTCAGGCAGGAAGGTGATGGTCGTGCCGGTGCCGGTGGCAGCCTCGCCCTTCTCGAGCCGCGTCTGCGGCTCGCCGCGCTCGTAGTGCTGGCGCCAGACGTGGCGGTCGCGGCGGATCTCGAGGTCGAGCGACTCGGAGAGCGCGTTCACGACGGAGATGCCCACGCCGTGCAGGCCGCCGGAGACCTTGTAGCCGCTGCCGCCGAACTTGCCGCCGGCGTGCAGCTTGGTCATCACGACCTCCGCCGCGGACAGGCCGAGCTCCGGCATCACCGCGACCGGGATGCCGCTCCCGTTGTCGGTGACGCTGACGCGGCCGTCCGGAGCGAGGACGACGACGATGTGATCGCACCGCCCCTGCAGGGCTTCGTCGACGCTGTTGTCCACAACCTCGTAGACGAGATGGTGGAGACCCCGCTCCCCCGTGGAGCCGATGTACATGCCGGGTCGCTTGCGCACGGCCTCAAGGCCCTCGAGGACGGTGATGTCTTTGGCGTCGTACCCTGATTCGGTCAAACGAAACCCGCTTGAATAGGCGGAAAATGGACTCTCTGAAGTGTACCAGAGGGCGGGGTCGGACCCCCCGAATTCGCCGCCCCGGGACCGTCACAAATCAGGCCCGAAGCGTGCGCGCGATCGCCCGCTCCAGGCTTGCACGCAGCTCGTCGGAGCCGACGCCGGCGGCGATCCGCGCAGCCTCCTGCGCAGCGCCGGGAATCGGGGGCGGAAGCGGCGCGCGGGGCGGATCCGGCGGCGGCGGCAGCTCGCCGATCTCGAAGCGCAGATCGAGCGGCCGGCCGAGCTCCGCCTCGAGCCGGCCGGCGATGGTGGGAGCGAGCATCGCAAGCTCGGACGACCATGCCGCGCTCGAGCACGCGACGACGAGCGCCCCGCCCGACATCCGCACCGGCGCGGCGTGCCGTGCCACCGCATCGCCGACCACCGCGACCCACCGTTCGCGCACCTCGGCGACCTCGGGATCGGGCTTTGGCGCGCTGCGGCCGATCACGGCGTCGGTGCGGATCCGCTGGAGGTCGCTCATGCCCGCACCCGGCCGCCGGACACCCGCAGCACCGAGGCGACGTCCGGTCCCAGGTCGGCCTCGTCGGTCGTGGTCACGATCGCCTGCTGGAAGCGGCCGACAGCCTCGAGCAGGAGCGAGCGCCGCGCGGCGTCGAACTCGCCGGTCACATCGTCGAGGAGCAGCACCGGCTGCTCGCCGCGCTCCTGCGTGAGCAGATCGGCCTCGGCCAGGATCAGGGCGAGGAGCGCCCGGCGCTGCTCGCCCTGCGACCCGAACCGGCGCAGGTCGCGCCCGGACTCGCGCAGCTCCACGTCATCCAGATGCGGGCCGGCTCCCGTCGTCGCGCGTTCGATGTCGCGGCGGCGGCGATCGCGCAGCGCCGCCGCCAGGTCGTCGGCAGACGTGTTGGAGACGAGCCGCAGCGGCTCGTCGCCAGGGGCACCGCCCAGCTGCGCGAGGCGCTCGGCGAACGCGGGGGCAAGCCTGTGGCAGAGCCGCTGCCGCGCGACCGTCAGCTCGACGCCGGCGCGGGCGGTGACGTCGTCCCAGCCGACGAGCGCCTCGGGATCGCCGTGGCCCGCACGCAGCCGCCGCAGAAGGTGGTTGCGCTGCGCGAGCGCCCGGGCATAGGCGGCGGGCACCTCGGCCAGGGCCGGCCACAGCCGCACCAGCGCCCGGTCGAGATAGGTGCGCCGCAGCACGGGCCCGGCCTGCACGAGGCGGATGCGGTCAGGCGTGAACACGAGCACCGGAAACCGGCCGAGCAGCCCGGCTGCAGACCGCTCCGGGACGCCGTCGACCACCACCCGCTTGGGCTCGCCGGGCCGGAAGCCGACCTGGACGCGCGAGCGGCCGCCGGCCAGGTCGGCGTCGACCTCGACCCGCGTGAAGTCCTGCCCGAACCCGATCACCTGGGCCTCGGTGGCCGTGCGCGGCGAGTAGGCGAGGGCGCCGAAGTGGATCATCTCGACCAGGCTCGTCTTGCCCGCGCCGTTCGGGCCGACGATCCCCACGAGCCCCGGGCCGAACCCGACCTCGAGGCGCTCGTAGCAGCGGAACGAGGTGCCCCGAACGGCGGCCACCAGCACGACGGCTCAGGTCGAGAGCCTGATCGGCATGATCAGGTACGAGAAGCTTCCGTCCTCGCCCTGCACGAGGCCTGGGCGGAGCGGGCTGATCAGCTTGAGCCGGACGGTGTCGCCCTCGACGCTCTCGATCCCGTCGCGGAGGAACTCGGCGTTGAAGCCGATCTCGAGCGGCTCCCCGTGGAAGTCGACCGGCAGCGACTCGCGGGCCTCGCCGACGTCCTGCGTCTGCGCGCTCACCGTGAGCTTGCCCTCGCCGAAGGCGAGCCGCAGCGGCAGGGTGCGCTGGGCCATGAGCGACGTGCGCCGCACAACGTCCAGGAGCTCCTCGCGGCCCGCCGGGATCTCGTGCTCGAATGCCTGGGGCAGGAGCTGGCGGTAGTTCGGGAACTGGCCGTCGATGCGCCGCGCCGAAAGCCACACGCCCTCCATCCCGAACAGGATCTGGTTCTCGCCGATCGAGACCTGGATGGTGTCGGCGTCGAGGGCGGCGGAGATGCGCGACAGCTCGACCAGAGCGCGCGCCGGCACGATCGCCTGGGCGTCGCCGCCGGCACCGGGCACGACGGCCTCCTTCACGCTCAGCCGGTAGCTGTCGGTGGCGGCCATCGTGACCCGGCCGTCGCCGAACTCGACCAGGATGCCGGTCAGCACCGGCCGCGACTCGTCGCGCGACGCCGCCCTGGCGACGTGGTTGATGGTCGCGACGAACGCCTGCCGGTCGACGGCGAACGACGGCCCCGACGGCTCGGGCAGGTGGGGGAAGTCCTCGGCTCCCTGAGCGTGCACCGAGTACTCGCTCGGCCCGCAGTGGATGCGCACGGCGCCCGTGCCCGGCGTCTGCTCGATGGTCACGTCGGCCTGGGGCAGCGCCCGGACGATCTCAAGCAGCAGCCGCCCCGGCAGCACCGTCGAGCCCGGCTCCTGCACCTGCGCCGGCACCGTCACCCGCACCGAGAGCTCCATGTCGGTTGCGGCGAGCTCGACCGGGCCCCCGGCCTCGGCGCGCAGAAGGACGCCGGACAGGATCTGGACGGTCGATCGCTGAGAGACACCGCGAGCGGCGATCTGCAGCCGGCTGGCCAGGTCATCCTGGGAACAGACGATTTTCATGCGTGTGTGCTGACCTCCCCCACTACGGGGTCTTCTAAGGAATTGATTTCAGAGGTTATAGGAGTAGGGCCTGGGGACGATGGGGAAAAGCGGCGCAGGCCCTCTCGCCGTGAGCGATTGCGGCGTGCGCGCTGCTGCGGACAGGCACGGAGACGTTCTCCACGGTCCCCCCAGGATGTGCGCCGGAAGGCGCGACGGGGGTGTGACCCTGGGGGTCCATGCGCATCGCCGCACAGCCTGTCCACACGGAAGCCTCCGTGGTTCTCACCGGCCGCGCTTGATCCGGGCGGTGAGCTCCTGGACGACGTTGAAGACGTCCCGGTCCTCGCGAATGAGGTCGCCGATGCGGCGGACGCCGTGCATGACCGTCGAGTGGTCGCGGCCGCCGAACTTCGCACCGATCTTGGGCAGCGACTGGTCGGTCAGCTCGCGGCACAGGTACATGGCGATGTGACGCGGGTAGGCGATCGACTGCGGGCGCTTGTCGCCGCGGAGATCGGCCTGGCTCAGGCTGAACCACTCGCAGACCGCCGCCTGCACCTGCTCGATCGTGATCGCGCGGGCGCTGCCACCGGGGAAGAGGTCCTTCAGCACCTCGTCGGCGACGGCGGCGGTGATGGGCCGGCCGGTCAGCGAGGCGTAGGCGATCACGCGCGTCAGCGCGCCCTCGAGCTCGCGGATGTTCGACGTCACGCGGTCGGCGATGAACGTCAGCACGTCCTTGTCGGGGATGTCGATCCGGTCGGTCGCGACCTTCTTGCGCAGGATGGCGATGCGCGTCTCGAGGTCGGGCGGCTGGATGTCGGTGATGAGCCCCCATTCGAAGCGCGATTTCAGCCGCGCCTCGAGCGTGGCCAGCTCCCGTGGCTGGCGATCCGACGAGATGATGATCTGCTTGCCGGCTTCGTACAGGCTGTTGAAGGTGTGGAAAAACTCTTCCTGAAGCGTGTCCTTGCCTTCGATGAACTGAATATCGTCGACTAGGAGAACGTCGTACGTTCTATACCTCAGTTTGAAGGCCGTCGTGTTTTTGTCCCGCAAAGCGTCCACAAACTCGTTCAGAACGGTCTCGGTCGTCACATACCGGACACTCATGTCCCGATGCTGCTGGAGCACGTACTGCCCGACGGCCTGGAGAAGGTGTGTTTTCCCCAGGCCGGTCGAGCCGTAGATGAAGAGCGGGTTGTAGGCCTGGGCCGGCGACTCGGCGACCGCGAGCGCCGCCGCGTGGGCGAAGCGGTTGCTCGGGCCGATCACGAACAGGTCGAACGTGTAGCGCGGATTCAGCCCGCGGAGGCTCGGGGCCGCGGTCGACTCGGTGCCGTCGTCGGGGGCGTCGGAGGGCTCGGGCGCAGCCGCTCGGGCGGCCGCCACCGCCTCGGACACCGCGACGCGCAGCTCGAGCACGAGCTCGTTCTCGGCGGCGGCGGCGTTCAGGAGGCTGCCGAAGTGGCCCTCGATCCAGGTCTTGGTGAACTCGTTGGGGACGGAGACGACCAGGCGGCCGCTGTCCTGCTCCACCGGCGATGCAGCTCCGAACCAGTTGGCGAAGGTGCTGGCGTTGAGCGACTCGCGCAGGCGTTGGGAGATGGTCTCCCAGGACTGGGAGGCGTCGGCCGGCTCTGAGGTCATGAGCGGGTGAGTCTACGCCGTGGCCGGGCGGGCGGCAAGGTAGTACGGCGGTCCCGCGCACGCGAGAAAAGGCGCACTTTGCAGGGATTTCGTGAATGCCCACAGGATGCTCCACAGCTGTGGACAGATCCGGAGGGCCTCTTCGTGAGCACCAAAATGTGCGCTTTTGCGCGTGGTTTGGCACGTGTTGCGGTCAGATGCTGCCAGCGCACTTTCCACAAGCACCGGCGGCCGCCCACCGGTCCCCGGCAGGCGATCCGGGGTGCTGCCTTATACTTCCCGGCACTCATGAAGCGCACCTATCAGCCAAATACCCGTAAACGTGCCAAGACGCACGGATTCCGCAAGCGGATGAGCACCCGGGCCGGGCGGGCAGTGCTCAAACGGCGGCGGGCACGCGGCCGAAAGCGCCTGTCCGCATAGACAGCCTGTGACCTCCGACGCACCGTTCCCGCCGAGCCGGCGCGGCCGCCTGTCCCGAGCAGGGGAGTTCGACGCGGTTGCGCAACTCGGACGGGCCGTCGGCGGGCGCTATCTCACGCTGCGCTACCGCCGTCGCGGTGACGAGGGCGAGCCGCGCATCGGCTACGCCGTCCCCCGCCGGGTCGGCCCGGCCGTTGACCGAAACGGCGTCAAGCGGCGCCTGCGCGAGGCCATCGGCCGCCAGGCGGCGCTGCTCTCCCCCGCGACCGACTACGTGCTGATCGCCCGTCCCGGCATCGTGGCGACGGTCGACGCCCGCGGCTTCGACTGGCTCTGCGGGCAGGTCGAGGAGCTGCTGCGCTCGGCGGAGGCGGAACGGTGATCTCGCGCGTGCTGATCCTGGTGCTGCGCATCGTCCGCCTGGCGCTCACCCCGTTCGTGGCCATGACGTCGATCACGCCTCGCGTTTGCAAGTACGAGCCCACCTGCTCGCATTACGCCGAGCAGGCCATCCGCGCGCACGGTCCGCTCAAGGGCATGGGCCTCGCGGTCTGGCGGGTGCTGCGCTGCAACCCGTGGTCGCGGGGCGGGTATGACCCGGTGGTGCGGCCGTGATCGTCGACGGGATCGTCATCTGGTCGCAGATCCAGGACGCCCTGGTCTGGCTGCTGAACCACTATCACGACGCGCTCGGCTCGTGGGGCTGGTCGATCGTGCTGCTCACGTTCACGATCCGGCTGCTCATGGTGCCGCTGACCGTGAAGCAGTTCCGATCGATGGCGGCGATGCAGGTGGTGCAGCCCAAGGTGAAGGCGCTGCAGAACCGCTACAAGGGCAAGACGTCCCGCGAGGAGCGGGCCAAGATGCAGGCGGAGCTCATGGAGCTCTACAAGGAGCACAATGTGAACCCGTTCGGCTCCTGCCTTCCGCTCCTGATCCAGGCGCCGGTCTTCATCGCCCTGAACTCGGTGCTGCGCTACCACATCCATGCGCACGGCGATCGCGGGTTCCTCGGCATCGCGGACATCTTCGTGCCGCTGAACCACGTCGGCAGCCTGCCCGAGTACATCCTGATCGCCCTCTACGTGGGGTCGATGCTGGCCTCGACGCTGCTGTTCTCCTTCATCACGGATCGGCAGCAGAAGTACATGCTCGCGGCGATGCCGATCGTGTTCGTGCCGTTCATCCTGCGCTTCTCGACCGGCGTGATGATCTACTGGATCACGTCGAACTTCTGGACGCTCGGGCAGCAGGGGACCATCAAGCGCACCATGGGCCACCGGTTCCCGCAGCCGCCTCCGAAGAAGGGCGGCGGCTCGTCGTCGGGCAAGGGCGGCGACAAGGGCGGCGGCGGCAAGGGCGGCGGCAAGCCCGTGGGCGAGCCGAGCACGCCGGCGCGCGCACCCCGCGGCGGCGGCCGGCGCTCATCGCAGCAGCCAGGCCGCCGCTCCGGCCAGCGCCGGGGCGGGCGCAAGCGGTGACCGAGCCCGCCGTCCGGGTCGAAGCGACCGGCGAGACGGTGGGCGAAGCCCGCTGGGCGGCGCTGCACGACCTGGAGCGCCGCTATCCGACGCTTGACCGTGACCTCGTCGAGTTCGTCGTCGTGTCCGAGGGCCAGCGCGGCCTGCTCGGGGTGGGTTACGAGCCGGCCCGCGTGATCGCGGTGCTCGCCATCGAGCCCGACCCGGCTTCCGCCGCGGCCCCGCCTGACCCCGTCGCCGCTGCCGAGCGCGCTCCGCGGGCGCCGGTCGGCCCGGCGCCGGACGACTCGGAGTCGGCCGGCCTCGTGCGCGAGCTGCTCGCGCGGGTGGTGGACGGGCTCGGGATCGACGCCGACATCGACATCGACGAAGCCGGCGGTCAGGTCATCGGCACGGTCTCGGGCGGCGATCTGGGGCTCCTGATCGGCCGGCACGGCCAGACGATCGATGCCATCCAGTACCTCGCAAACGCGATGGTGCACCGGCGCGCGGCCGAGCCGGCGGAGGTCGTGATCGACGCCGAGGGCTATCGCGACCGGCGCCGTCGCGCCCTGTGCAGCGTGGCCGATCGGGCGGTCGCCGACGTCCTGCGCGACGGACGCCCGGTCGCGCTCGAGCCGATGACCTCGGTCGAGCGCAAGATCGTGCACGTGCACCTGAAGGATGTCGCCGGCGTGGCGACTGCCAGCGAGGGCGTCGAGCCCAACCGGCACCTGGTCGTCCTTCCGCAGGACGATTCCGCCGAGGTGTAAAACGTGAAACACCCCGATCCGCGGCTGGGTGCGTACCGCGACCTCCTGATCGACGCGCCCGTCTCGGTCACCTCGGTGCGCGAGCCCGGCGGCATCTGGGCTCTTCATATCGACGATGCCCTGACCGCACTCCCGATCGTGGAACGATTCGCGCCCGCAAGCGTCGTCGACGTCGGCTCGGGCGGCGGCAGCCCCGGCCTGCCGCTTGCGCTCGTTACGGGGATTCCCACCACGCTGCTCGAGGCAACCGAGTCCAAGTGCGTCTTCCTTCGGTCGGCCGTCAGCCGGCTGGCTGCGCCGTGCACGGTCGTCCATGACCGTTCGGAGCTGTACGCACGCGGCGACGGTCGCGACGCCTTCGACCTGGCTCTGGCCCGGGCCCTGGCCGCCCCGGCAGTGGCCGCCGAGCTGTGCCTCCCGCTCGTGCGCATGGGTGGTCATGCCCTTCTGTGGACGGCCGACATCGACGTCGATCCGGTCGCGGCGACGGCCGCCGCCGTCGGCGGCGAGCTGGCCGAGATGGTCGTCGCCGGGCCAAACCGGCGCCTACTCGTGCTTGCGAAGACGGCACCGACGCCCGACCGCTATCCACGTCGTCCGGGAATGGCCTCCAAGCGTCCGCTCGTGCGAGTACCATCCGGCGCATGAGCGCCCGCGTCTACGCCCTTGCCAACCAGAAGGGCGGGGTCGGCAAGACGACGACGGCCATCAACATGGCGGCCTGCGTCGCCGAGGCGGGGACTCCGGTGCTCCTGATCGACCTCGATCCGCAGGCGAACGCCACGACCGGCCTTGGGTTCCGCCCCGAGGAGCTCGAGGCGAGCACCTACGACCTGCTCCACGGCCGGCCGCTCGACGAGGTCGTGGTCGAGACGGGTGTGCCCAACCTGTTCCTCGTGCCGTCCCATCCCGACCTCGCCGCCGCGCAGGTCGAGCTGCCGAACGGCGCCGAGCGGGGCACGCTCCTGCGCGATCTTCTGGCGGACACCGAGGAGCGGTTCCCGTACGTGTTCGTCGACTGCCCGCCGTCGCTCGGCCTGCTGACGGTGAACGCGCTCGCGGCGGCGAACCGGCTGATCGTTCCCGTGCAGTGCGAGTACTACGCGCTCGAGGGCCTCGCCCAGCTGTTGCAGAGCATCGAGCTCGTCCGCACCAGGATCAACCCCCGGCTCGGCATCACCGGAGTCCTGCTCACGATGTACGACGCCCGCACCCGGCTCGCGAGCGACGTGGCGAGCGAGGTGCGAAACCACTTCGGCCCGCTCGTGTTCGACACGGTCGTGCCGCGCAGCATCCGGCTCGCCGAGGCGCCCAGCCATGGACTCCCCATCACGACGTACGACTCGTCGTCGGCCGGCGCCGATGCCTACTACCGTGCCGCCCTGGAGGTGGTCGAGCGTGGCTGAGCCGACCCGCCCACGCGGCCTCGGGCGCGGCCTGGCCGCGCTCGTGGCCGAGTTCCCCGCCGCCGGTCAGGCGTCGATGGTGGACATCGAGATCTCGCAGGTGCGGCCGAATCCGCGCCAGCCACGGCGCAACTTCGACGACGACGCGATCCACCGCCTGGCCGACTCGGTGCGCGCCGACGGCATCGTCCAGCCGATCGTGGTGCGCGACACGGGCGACGGCTATGAGATCGTCGCCGGCGAGCGGCGCTGGCGTGCGGCGCGGATCGCCGGCCTGCGCACGATCCCGTCGATCGTCCGCAACGCCGACGACCGCGAGACCCTGATCCTGGCGCTGGCCGAAAACGTCGCCCGCGAAGACCTGAATCCCGTCGACCAGGCCCGCGCCTACGCCGTTCTCGCCGACGAGCTCGACCTGAGCCAGACCGAGATCGCCCGTCGCGTCGGCAAGAGCCGCCCGGCCGTCGCCAACACGATGCGGCTGCTCGAGCTCCCCGACGAGGTGCTCGACCTCGTGTCCGGCGGCACGCTGTCGGAGGGGCATGGGCGCGCCCTGCTGCAGGCGACCGGACAGGACGAGCGTGTGGCCCTCGCCCGGACGGCGGTCAGCCGCGGATGGTCGGTGCGCGAGTGCGAGGTCGCGGCCAAGCGGGCGGCGAAGCCGAAGCCTGCGGCGCGGCGGGCGCCCGGCGCGATGGACGACGAGCTCGCCCACCTGGCCGTCGATGCCGCGTGGCAGTCGCTCGGTCTGCGCGCGACCGTCCGGCGCGGCCCGCGCGGTGGACGCGTCGAGATCCACTTCGCCTCGCCCGCCGAGCTCGGGAGAATCGTGGACCAGCTACGCGCCGAACGCGTCTCCTGGGCAGACTGACCTCATCTTGACGGTGGTGGAGATGGAGCAGTTCGGGTGCCAGGTTGAAACGTGGCACCCGGCGAGTGGCCGGGCGATAGTATGCGTCACCCCGGGCGATTAGCTCAGTTGGTTAGAGCGCCGCTCTGATAAGGCGGAGGTCCCTGGTTCGAATCCAGGATCGCCCACTGGCAGCTACGCAGGACACTCGTGTGCGCTGTGCCTGGGTTCCGGCCGGCGATCCCCTCTACGTCGCCTATCACGACGAGGAGTGGGGCGTGCCCTCCCACGACGACCGGCATCTCTTCGAGATGCTCGTGCTCGAGGGTGCTCAGGCCGGCCTCTCGTGGTCGACGATCCTGCGCAAGCGCGAGGGCTACCGGCGCGCGTTCGCCGGGTTCGACGCCGAGCGCGTTGCGGGGTTCGGCGCGACGGAGGTCGAACGGCTGCTGGCTGATCCCGGCATCGTCCGAAACCGGCTCAAGGTCGAGTCGGCGATCGCCAACGCCGCGGCGGTGCTGGAGGTCCGCGCCGAGCACGGCAGCCTCGACGCCTTCCTCTGGGGGCTCGTGCCCAGCCCGCCGCCGCGGCGGGTGGGCTCCTCCGGAGAGGTGCCGGCCGAGACGGCCGAGTCGCGCACGCTCGGCAAGGAGCTCAAGCGGCGCGGATTCCGGTTTGTCGGGCCGACCGTCTGCTACGCGTTCATGCAGGCCGTGGGGATGGTCGACGACCATGCCGTGACGTGCTTCCGGTACGCCGGATAGCGGTCAGAAGACCCTGGGTATACTGGACCTGAGGATGCAGGAGATGAGCATCTACGGGGTGTCCTTCGACATGGTCGGCAAGCAGCCGATCGTGCTCCTCCGGACGCTCGACGGGAGTAAGTTCCTGCCGATCTGGATCGGGCATCCCGAGGCCGCGGCGATCCTGATGAAGCTCCAGGGAACGCCGACGCCGCGGCCGATGACCCATGACCTGGTCACGTCGATGCTCGGCGAGATGAACGCCAAGGTCGAGAAGATCGCGGTCACGGAGCTGCGCGACAACACGTTCTACGCGCTGATCACGCTGCGGATCGACGGGTCGGAGGTCGAGATCGACTCGCGGCCGAGCGATGCGCTCGCGCTGGCCGTTCGCGCCGACGCCAAGATCTACGTCGCCGACCAGGTGATCGACGATTCGGCCATCGAGTTCGGGCAGGAGCCCGAGGAGCCCGGCGAGGTGGTCGAGGAGTTCAAGAAGTTCCTCGAGAACGTTTCGCCCGAGGACTTCGCGAACTAGTCCAGGCCCTCGGCGCGCCGCGCCAGGTCGCGCCCGATCACCAGCCGCTGGATCTCGGCCGTGCCGTCGACGACCTGCAGCATCTTGGCCAGGCTGATCAAGCGCGGGAGCGGCGTGTCGTCGAGCCAGCCGTAGGCGCCGAGCGCCTCGCTGCACGCGATCGCCGCCCGAAGCGCCGCGTCGGGGCAGAACCGCTTCGCGTGGGCGGTGGCCACGGTCCCGGCCGGTGTCCCCAGCAGACCGGCGGCGCGCGCGTAGAGGAGCCGCCCCGCCTCGAGGTCGGTCATCACGTCGGCGAGCGTGAACCGCATCGTGTCGAGGGCGAGCAGGGGCCGTCCGAACGCCTGCCGGTCGCGCACGTAGCGCAGCGCGATGTCGAGCGCCTCGGCGTGCAGGCCGCAGGCGATCGCCGCGATGTCGCAGCGGGCGACGTCGATCGCGCCGAGCGCGGCCCGCATGCCCTGCCCGGGCGGCGCGACCAGCACCGCCGGCGCGGCGTCGAGCTGCATCTCGCCGATCGGCAGGAACGCCGCCGTGGCCGTGCGGTAGCGCACCGGGAACGTGACGCCGGCCGCGGCGGCGTCGACCGCGAGCAGCGCGATGTCGGAATGTCCCGGCTCGCGCGCTGTCTTGCAGACCACCAGGAAGAGATCGGCCTCGCCTGCGAGCGACACCCACGCCTTGCGCCCGGTGACCGCCCAGCCGTCGCCGCTCGGCGCGGCGAAGGTCGTGATCGCGGTCGCGTCCGAGCCGGCGTGCGGCTCGGTGAGCGAGAAGCCGCCGAGCGCCGTGCCGTGGGCGAGCGCCGCGCCCCACCGCTCTCGCAGCGGGCGGTCGTCGCATCCGCACACCGCCGCGGCCACCGCGTTGTGCATCGAGAGCGAGAAGGCGAGAGCCGCATCTCCGCGGCCGAGCTCCTCGAACACCCCCATCCCCGCCGGGTAGCCGAGCCCGGCCCCGCCGTGCTCCTGCGAACAGAAGAGCCCCGTCAGGCCCGACCCGGCCACGACCGCGCGGGGATAGACGGCGTTGCGCTCCCATGCCTCCAGGCCCGGCTTCACCAGATCGGTAACGAAGGCGGCGGCGGCGGCTCGCATGGGCGGCGATGATAGCCCCGTTTCGTGGCGGCCACGCGGGCCTGCGCCCGGATGAGTGATCGAACAGTTCGGGCGTTGGCGGCGCTTGAACCGTCGCATCGCATCGTCCTCGGCCGCGCCCATACTTGGCCCACTCTGAACTCCCTTCAGTCCTTGCGCTGCTCGGTTCGAAGCCCAGTGGCGACCTGCGTGATCGCAGGTCACCACCGACCGGTGCAAGCCGTTTCGGCTTGCACCTTGGACATCACGGCGACGTGGAATCAATCATCTAGACTATGGATCCTGCCCTTGACGACCGGAGGCACGGCGATGCAACACAACGGCAGCGGCGCGCAGTGGTTTGCCGAGCGATCCATCCGCGGTGTCGGCGACGACGGCGCGGCCGAGCTGATCACGATCTGGATCGAGCGCAAGCCCGGTGCGCTTTGGGCGGTCGGCCGGGCGGTCGACCTGGGCCAGCGCGCGGACGGGCTCGTGCGCAGCGACGACTACGTGTTCGAGGGGTACGAGATGGGCGACGCGGTCGAGGCGGCAAACGCGGCCGTCGACGCCGATCTCGACGTCTCGGCCGAGGAGGGCACCGACCAGGAGGTCGAGCCGTTCACCGAGGGCGAGCTGCTCGTGCCGCTCGAACGGTGGTTCTTCGGCCACTCGCCGCGGGCCTCAAAACCCACGCGTTGAGGTCCGTCTAAAGCGAGCTTTTGCTCGCCGCAATACGGTCCTACGGCTGTGTGACGGCGATCCGCTCGCCGAGCACGCGCAACTTCGGAGCGCCCGGTGGAATCGCCGCGGCGGCGGTTGCCGTGCGTTCCAGCGTGTCGAGCGCACGCTCGCCGTCGGCGCCGAGATCGACGGTGTGGTCGGTCACGTACAGATCGACGTACGGCCAGATCACGTCCTCGCCGAGCTCCTGCGCGTGCTTGCGGATCGTGCCCAGTACGTCGTCGCGGTTCGCCCAGGCGTAGGCGATCGACTCGCGCAGGACGGCGGTGAAGCGGTCGACGACGTCGTCCGGGAGCGTGAGCCGGGCCAGGATCCCGCCAAGCGGGACGGGTGCGTTCGCGACCCGCTCGAACGATGCACCGAGGTCCTCGACCAGCACGAGCCCGTCGCGCTCGTAGGTGAGCCGGCCCTCGTGAATCAGGACGCCGAGGTCGGCGTCGCCGGCACGGAGCGCGGCGCCGATGTCCGAGAACACGGCGTGGCGGAGCTCGCCCATGCCCGGGTGCAGGCTGCGGTAGAGGAGGGTCGCGGTGGTCGTCTCGCCGGGGCAGAGCACGCGGGCAGCGGGACTCGGAACGACGCGAGGCCGCGCCGCGACGATGAGCGGCCCGACACCGAAGCCGAGCGCGGCGCCGGCGCGCACGACGCCGTAGTCGCCGGCGAGCAGCAGGGCCGCGTAGAAGCTGGCCTTGGAGATGTCGTAGCGGCCGGCGAAGAGGCCGTCGTTCAGCTGCTGGACGTCGAGCAGCTCGGTCTCGAACTCGAGGCCGCGCAGGTCGATGCGGCGCTCGAGGATCGCGTGGAACGCGAACGTGTCGTTCGGGCAGGTGGAGATGCCGAGCCGGAGCTTCATGCCGTCTCCGAGACTAGCTCGGCCGCGCGCCGGAGCGCCGCGTCCATCCGCCATCGCGCCCGGTCGCGGTCGCCGGCGACGTTCGAGAAGCCGCGCACGACCGTCACCGGGACGCCGAACGCCCGCGCGGCCAGGGCGACCGCGTAGCCCTCCATCTCCTCACCCGCTGCCGCAGGGTGGCGCGCGCGCCGGGCGGCGACGTCGCCGGTCGATCCGGCCGCGGCGGCCACCGAGAGCAGCTCCGGGCCCTCGCCGAGGGTCACGACGTCGGAGTCGGCGAAGCCGAGCTCGGCGCCCGAGCGGTGGGCCGACCCCGTGCCGGCGCCGATCCCCTCGCACCTGATCGATCCGGCGAGGACGGCCGATCCGATCGGGTGGCGCTCGGGGTCGTACGTGCCGGCGGCACCGATGAGGATGACGCCGCCCGCCGCCGCCTGGGGACGGGTCGCGATGGCGTGCGCGGCGCCCGCGCCCGCGGCGGCCAGGCCGAACCCGCACAGCACGACCGGCGCCGGCGCGCCGTCGGGGAAGAGGAGGGCGGCCTCGGTCGCCGTCGGGACGAGGATCAGCACGGCCGGGCGATCGCTCAGGCGATCTCGACCATGCGCTGGATCGCGCCGCGGGCCCGGCCGGCGATCTCGGGCTCGACCGTGACCACATGGCGCATGTCGCGCAGGGCGTCGCGCAGCTTGGGCAGGGTGATCATCTTCATGTAGCGGCAGACGGCCCGCTCGGACATCGCGTAGAAGCGCTTGTCGGGCGCCTCGCGGTTCAGGCGGTGCAGGATGCCGGTCTCGGTGGCGACGACGAAGTCGGTCTTGGGCGAGCCGGTCACGTGGCCGACCATGCCCTCGGTCGAGAGCACCCGGGTGCGGCGGGCGACCGCCTCGTCCTGCGACGCGGCGTACATGCACTGGCTGGCGCAGCCGCACTCGGGGTGGATCAGGAGGTCGGCGTTGGGGTGCGCGTCGAGCATGCGCGAGACGTCGTCGGTGCGGATGCCGGCGTGCACGTGGCACTCGCCCGGCCAGATCTTCATCTTGCGGCCGGTGACCCGCTCCAGATAGGCGCCGAGGAACATGTCGGGCAGGAACAGGATCTCGCGGTCGGCCGGGACGGCCTCGATCACCGCGCGGGCGTTGCCCGACGTGCAGCAGTAGTCGCTCTCGGCCTTCACCTCGGCGCTCGTGTTCACGTAGCTGACGACGACGGCGCCCGGGTTCTCGGCCTTCCATGCGCGCAGCGCATCGGCGTCGATCGTCGCGGCGAGCGAGCAGCCCGCGTCGAGGTCGGGGATGAGCACGGTGCGGTCGGGTGAGAGGATCGCGGCAGTCTCGGCCATGAAGTGCACTCCGCAGAAGGCGATCACGTCGGCATCGGTGGCGGCGGCGGCCTGCGACAGCCCGAGCGAGTCGCCCACCAGGTCGGCGACGTCCTGCACCTCGGGGAGCTGGTAGTTGTGGGCCAGGATGACGGCGTTTCGCTCGGCGGCGAGCGCGCGCACCTGGCTCTGCAGGGCGGAGACATCATTTCGGGTCAGCGTGGGCACGGGTGTACCTCCAGCGAGATGTCGAGCGCGCGCACCGAGTGGGTGAGCGCGCCGATCGAGATCGCGTCGACGCCGGTCTCGGCAATCGCGCGTACGGAGTCGAGGGTGATGCCGCCGGACGCCTCCAGGCGCGTCCGGCCGGCGCTGCGGCCGACCGCGGTGCGTAGATCGGCCGGGGTCATGTTGTCGAGCAGCACGCTGTCGGCCCCGGCGGCCAGCGCTTCGTCGAGCTGTGCGAGCGTGTCGGCCTCGGCCTGCACGTGCAGGCCCGGATGGGCGGTGCGGGCGGCCGTCACGGCGGCGGCAACGCCGCCGGCGAGGGCCACGTGGTTGTCCTTGATCAGGATCGCGGCGGCGAGGTCGGCGCGGTGGTTCGTGCCGCCGCCGCATGCGACCGCGAGCTTGTCGAGCGCCCGCAGGCCGGGCGCGGTCTTGCGGGTGTCGAGGATCTCGACGCCGGTGCCCTCGACGGCCGTGACGTAGGCGTGCGTGGCGGTGGCGATCCCCGAAAGCCGCTGGAGCAGGTTGAGCGCGGTGCGCTCTGCGGTCAGGATGGCGCGCGCCGTCGCCTCGATCCGGGCGATCGTGCACGGCGCCTGGTCCGCAAATGCGCCATCCCCGATGAGCACCTCGACCTGCGCGTCCGGATCGAGCCGGCGGAAGACCTCGTGGGCCACCTCGAGCCCGCAGACGACGCCCGGCTCGCGGAACACCACCTCGGCGACGGCGATGAGGTCGGCGGGGATCGTCGCGTCGGTTGTCGGGTCGCCGCGCCCGGCGTCCTCGGCCAGCGCGCGGTCGATCACACCGTCGAGTGCAGCGGCGGGCATGTCGTGCTCCTGGCCTGGGCCGGGTCGGTGTTTCGGTGGTCGCGGCGCAGGTGCGCCCCGCGGCTCTCGGTGCGCTGCAGGGCGGCACCGGCGATCAGCCCCGCCACGAGCATCGGGTTCGACGCGGGTTGCTCGGCCGCCCATGCGGTGAAGCGCGTGAGGCCGGCCTCGTCCCGCTCCGGCCCGACGTCGCGCCACATCCGCCGGCGCAGATCGGCCAGCGGCGCCCGTGCCAGCGGCCGACTGGGCGGCGGGCCCGGCTCGGCCCCGGTGGGTGCGGCCGCAAGGCCGTGATCGACCGCCCGGTGCGAGAACACGAAGCACTCGAGCAGCGAGTTGGATGCCAGCCGATTCGCGCCGTGCACGCCGGTCGATGCCGACTCGCCGCCGGCGTACAGGCCGGGGATCGTGGTGGCGCCTTCCAAATCGGTCGCGACTCCGCCCATCAGGTAGTGCGCAGCGGGCGCCACCGGAATCGCGTCGGCGCACAGGTCGAGTCCGGCTCGGGCGCAGCCGGCGGCCAGGTTCGGGAAGCGCTCGAGCACCCGGGCGCGATCGAGGTGGCGCAGGCTGAGGTACGCGCCGTCGCCGGCTGCGAGCAACTGAAGGATCGAGCGCGTCACGACGTCGCGCGGCGCGAGCTCGGCGGCCGGGTCGACGTCGGGCATGAACCGGTGCCCCGCCCCGTTCAGGAGCACCGCGCCCTCGCCGCGCACGGCCTCGGAGATCAGGAACGCGCGCTCGCCGACGGCCAGGGCCGTGGGGTGGAACTGGACGAACTCCATGTCGCGCACCGCCGCGCCCGCGCGATAGGCGAGCGCGATGCCGTCGCCGGTCGCTCCGGCGGGATTCGTGGTGCGCTCGTAGAGCGCGCACGCGCCGCCCGTCGCAAGGAGCGTCATGTGCGCGCGGACGAGCGCGAGCTCGTCGTGGCCGAGCACCCAGGCGCCCGAACAACCGTCGCCGTCACCGGCGATCGCGATGGCGGCGGTGTGCTCCATCACCGTGATGTGCGGGGTCTCGGCGACCCGGGCGATCAGGGCGCCGGCAATCGCGGCGCCGGTCGCGGCGCCGCCCGCGTGCAGGATCCGCCGCCGCCCGTGGCCGCCCTCGCGCCCGAGCAGCAGCGTGCCGGCCGGGTCGCGGTCGAACCGTACGCCGAGCCGCTCGAGATCGCCGATGCGGTCGATTCCCTCGCGGGCGAGCAGCCGCACGGCCTCGGGGTCGCACAGGCCGCGGCCGACCGCGATCGTGTCCGCCGCGTGATCCTCGAAGGAGTCGCCGGCGCCGACCGCGGCGGCCACGCCGCCCTGCGCCATGTAGGAGTTCGATGCCTGCAGCGAGCCCTTCGTCACGAGCGTCACCCGCGCCCCGCCCGTCGCGGCATGCAGGGCTGCGTAGAGCCCCGCGAGGCCTGCTCCCAGCACGAGCACGTCGGTGCGGACGGGTGCGATGGGGCTCATTCGGCGGCATATTAGCTCAAGTGACTAAAACTCGTCCGGGAATGGCGCAGCGGCGCCCGGCGTTAGGCACAGGACATGCTGCTCTTGGCTGATACTCTCGTTGAGATGGCCTCCTCCGAACCGCCTCCCGGCGTCGTCGCGGCGTCAGAGGCACGCGACCGGGCCCGCTTCGAGGACGAGGCGCTCGGCCACGCCGAGCACCTGTACCGGATCGCCGTGCGGCTCACCGGCGGCCGCCAGTCGGCCGAGGATCTCGTCCAGGAGACCTACCTGCGCGCGTTTCGCGCGTGGCGCTCGTATCGCCCGGGCACGAACCTCGCAGCCTGGCTCGCGACCATCATGCGCAATGCGAACCTCGACGAGCTGCGGCGGCAGAGCCGCCGGCCGGTGCAGGAGCCGCTCGACGAAACCGGCGACTACTACCTGTACAACCGGCTGGCCGAGGCGAGCCCGCAGCCGCAGGACGAGGTGCTCGCGCGCCTGTCCGGCACCGCCATCGTCTCGGCGCTCGGCGACCTGCCGCCGAACTTCCGCGAGGTGGTCGTGCTGGTCGACGTCGGCGACTTCAGCTATGCGGACGCCGCCGGCATCCTGGGGATCCCGATCGGGACGGTGATGTCGCGGCTCTACCGCGGCCGTCGGCTGCTGAAGCGCGCGCTGGCCGATCGCGCCGAGGGCGAGGTGGTGAGCGCATGAGCGCCGATCCGTGCCGCGGCGCCGAGAGCATGATGCAGCCCTACCTCGACCGGGTGCTGACAGAGGCCGAGGCGTCGCGCATCGAGGTGCACCTGCGTGACTGCGCCTACTGCAGCGACCGGTACGTGTTCGAGCGGGGGCTGCGCTCGGTCGTGCGGGAGTGCTGCTGCGACGAGCCGGTGCCCGCCGGGTTCGTGGAGCGGCTGCGCCGGCGCTGCTCCGATCAGGCGTAGTCGACGTCGCCCGGCGGCGTCAGGTCGCTGCAGTCCACAGTCGCCGCGTGCAGGCCGCGCACAGGCCGCTCGCCGCTCGTCGGGATGTCGCCGAACCGCGCGCGCGGGATCAGCACCGGGTGCGAGCGGCCCCGGCCGTAGTCGGCGGCGAGGATGCTCTCGGCGTCCTGCTCGCCGGCGGCGATCACGCGGGCGATTGCCCGCCGATCGAGGTTGGGCCCATCGCCGAGCACCACGAGCGCCGAGCCGGCCTCGGCGGGGAGCGCCGCCAGGCCGGCGTGAAGCGAGGCCGCCTGTCCCGCGTCCCAGCGCTCGCAGACCACGGGCTGCGCGTCGTAGAGGTCGATGCGCTCGAGGATCGTGCCCGCCCGCGCGCCGAGCACGACCACGCGCCGCTCCACGCCCGCATCGGCGACCGTCTGCAGCACCCGCTCGAGCATCGGCCGGCCGTCGACGGGGTGAAGCTGCTTCAGCCCGCCGTAGCGGCTGCCCGCGCCGGCGCCCAGGACGACGGCTGCGATCACACGTCCTGGACGAGCGCGTCGGCCATCTGCAGCAGTCGCATCGCCTGTCGCGTGTAGACCCACCCGGACGCCTCGTCGTCCATCTCGAGGCCCTGGTTCCAGATCGTCTGCACCGCCTCGAGCAGCTCGGCCACCTCGGCCAGCTCGCCCGAGCCGTTGGTGTCGCACGCGCGCAGCGCCAGGCCGATCGCGCCGGGCCGGTCGCCTGCCCGCGACCACATCAGCGTCTGGGTCATCACCAGGTAGTCGTGGATGCGCAGCCGCTGCAGCGGCATGGTGCGCTCACGGGCCATGAGCGGCGGGCTCAGCGTGGGGGCGGGCTCGCCCCGGCTCGCCCGCTCGGCGTTGCCCCAGAACATGGCCCGGATCTGGTCGTCGCCGGCGCCCGCTCGCCGCGCGACCAGCGTGAGGGCGAACCCGGCGGTGCCCGGCATCCCGTACGGCAGGTCGCTCGCGAAGGCGATCTGCTCGGGCGAGGCCGACGCAAACAGCGTGCGCAGGTCGGTGGTGCTCCACACCGACGTGTCGTAGAGGACGTTCGGGTGGTTCACGAGCGTGCGTGCGATCTGCTCGAGGTCGGCGATGGCCGCGTGCGCCAGGATCAGCTGGGCCTCGGGGTGGTTCTCGACCAGGTCGAGGAGGTCGTCGGCGATCGCCGGCAGGCCGCGGCCGGCGTGGATCAGGATCGGGACGCGCCGCTCGGCCGCCACCCGGAAGACAGGGTCGAGCGCCTTCTCGCCGAAGTCGAACGCCTGCGCGCGCGGGTGCAGCTTGATGCCGCGTGCGCCCGCGTCGAGCGCCCGCTCGGCCTCCTCGATCGGGCCCTCCGTCAGGTCGAGCCGGCAGAACGGCACCAGCATCCCGCCCGAGGCGGCCGCCCACTCGAGCACGCGGTCGTTGGGGATGCGGTAGGACGGGTGCCGCTCCGGGTCGTTCAGCGGGAACGTGAAGCAGCGCTCGACGCCCTGCTCGCGCATCGTCTGCATCAGCTCCTCGGGCGTCAGCGTGAACCCGTCCTCGTCGACACCCAGGTGCGTGTGCGCATCCCAGACGCGGAGGCCCTCGGGCTGCATGCCCGCGGCGCGGTCGATCTGCCGTTGCAGCAGCTCGTCGAAGCTCTTGGTGGGCACGGCCGAACGCTACCAGCGGCTCCGCCGGTGCGTGGTACGTTGCCGGGCATGCCTACCTCTCACCTGATCTTCGCCGATTCCGTCCGCGATCCCGACCTCTTCGTCGCCACCGGGATCACCATCGGGGACCCGTTCGCCTACGTCGAGACCGACGGCAAACGGATCATCGTCACGTCCGAGCTCGAGGCCGACGTCGCCCGGCGCACGTCGACGGCGACCGAGGTGTGGACCGGGTCCGAGTTCGGGTCGCGCGAGCTGGTGAAGGGCGGGATGAGCTACCACGAGGTCGAGCTCGAGATCGTCCGCCGCGCCCTCGAGCGGCTGTCCGTCTCCGACGTGTTCGTGCCGCCGAGCTTCCCGGTCGAGCTGGCCGACTTCCTGCGCGGTCACGGCGTCTCGGTGACCGCCGACCGCTCCGGCTACGAGCTGCGCCGGCGCGTGAAGGACGAGCGTGCCCTGGCGGGGATCAGGCTGGCGCAGCGCGCGACCGAGGCCGCGTTCGCGCGCGTCGTCGAGGTGCTCGGGGCATCGTCGCCGGGTGGTCAGGGACTGCTCTTCGAGGGTGAGACGCTCACCGCCGAGTGGATGGCCGACGAGATCGAGCGGGTGCTGCGCGCGCACGGGGCCGAGGGCGAGCGGCCGCTCGTCGGGAACGGCCCGACGGGTGCAAACGTGCACGAGCGCGGCACCGGGCCGATTCAGCCGAGCGAGTCCATCATCGTCGACATCTTCCCGCGGCACCTGAAGAGCCGCTACCACTCCGACATGACGCGGACGTTCTGCTTCGGCGACGCGCCGGAGCAGCTGCGGCGCATGCACGGCGTTGTCTACGACGCGCTGCGCGTGAGCGAGGAGCGGATCGCGGCCGGCGTCAACGGCACGGTCGTCTGGGAGGCGGCCTGCGATGTGATCGAGGGCGGCGGATACCGCACGACGCGCGGCCTCGCCGACGGCGAGACGCTCGACGAGGACTTCTTCCACGGCCTCGGCCACGGCGTTGGGGTCGAGGTGCACGAGGCGCCCAACCTCGGCCTCTCCGGCGACGATCTGCTCGTCGGCGACATCGTCACGATCGAGCCGGGCGTCTACCGCAAGGGCTTCGGCGGCGTGCGCCTCGAGGACATCGCGGTCGTCCGCGACGGCGGCTGCGAGGTGCTCACGAACTTCCCGTACACGCTGGAAGTCCACCCGTAGCACGGGTCGAGAACCGGGGACTGTCGCCAACTGGGGACAGTCCCCACAGCCCTCGCCTCAGCCGTCGTAGGTGATGATGCCGTCGGTGCGGGGGTGTGCGCTCACGCGCCGGATCCAGTCCTCGACGCGCGGGTAGCCGCCGTCGAGCGCGAGGTTCCGGGCCAGGATCAGGTGGAACGGCTCGTCATCCTCCGGCTGGACCCACAGCCCGTACTTGAGGAACGGGAAGGCCGCGCAGTCGGCTGCCGAGAGCCCGTCGGACATCAGGTAGTCCCGGCCGTCGAGCATGGCCTCGAACACGTCGAGCGACGAGCGCAGCTCGTGCTCGAGCGCCGTGATGCGCACGTGGTCGGGATCGCCGCGGCGCAGCTCGGCCTCGATCGCGTTCGGCGGCCCCTTCCACACGCGGTCGAACCAGTCGACGAACACCCGCACCTCGGCGTGCCGGGCCGGCTCGGCGGGAAACAGCGGCGGGTCGGGGAAGCGGCGCTCGAGGTGCTCGATGATCCGGCTCGAGTCGACGACGACGAAGCCGTCGTCATCGAGGACGGGCACGAGGTCCTGCCCGCTCGCCTCGCGGATCGGCCCGCGGTCGGCCGGGTCGTGCATCGTGACCGCGGCGGCGACGCCCTTGTGGCCGAGGGCGAGCGCCACCCGCTCGACGTTCGTCGAGTAGGGGATCGCGTGGAGGCGCATCCCGCCGGGCGTCACACGGACAGGAGCTCGAGGAACCGGGCGTCGTCGTCGAACGGCCCGACGAGGCCGAAGTTCAGGCCCTCGTTGCGGATCACCTCGCCGGCCAGCCGCTGGATGTCGGCGGCCGTCACGGCCTCGACCCCCTCGAGCACCTCCTCCGGCTCGGCCAGGCGGTCTTCGAGCACCTCGCGGCGCAGGCCGAAGGTGAGCAGCCCGCGCGGATCCTCGAGCTGCAGCACCATGCGGCCCTTGAGGTAGTTCTTCGTGCGCCGCAGCTCGACCTCGTCCACCGGCTCGCGCACGAGCTTCCCGAACTCGCGGACGATCGTCTGGACGGCCAGGTCGATGCGGGTGATATCGACTCCGGCCTGGGAGAAGAGCGTGCCCGCGTCGTCGTAGGACTGGTGGTGGCAGAAGACGTAGTAGGCCAGGCCCAGCCGCTCGCGCACCTCCGTGAAGAGGCGCGACGACATGCCGCCGCCGAGGATCGCGCCCATGACCTGCATCGTGTAGCGGTCCGGGTGCGTCGTCGGGATGCCGCGCACGCCGAGGCGCAGATGCGCCTGGTCGGAGTCGCGCTTGTCGAGCTGCACGCGCGGCGCATCCTGCTCGACGACCGTCGGCGCGGGTGCGCCCGTCTTGCGATCGCCGAGGTGGCCGAACTGGCGCTCGACCTCGGCCAGGAACTCGCCGTCGACCGCCCCCGCCGCTCCGACGACCATCCGCCGCGGCGTGTACCAGGCGTCGAGGTAGTCGAGGAACGTCTGCCGGCCGGCGGCGCGGATGGTGTCCTTCGTGCCGATGATGTCCCAGCCCAGCGGCTGATCGCCGAACAGGAGCTCGTCATAGACGCTGTCGACGTGGTCGCGGGGCGTGTCGACGTACATGTTCAGCTCCTCGATGATCACGCCCTTCTCGCGCTCCACCTCCTCGGCGTCGAACTTCGAGTGCAGGAGCTGGTCGGCCAGGACGTCGAGCGCGAGGGTGCGGTGCTCGGCAGCGCACTTGATGTAGTAGCCGGTGTATTCCTTGCTCGTGAAGGCGTTGAACTCGCCGCCGATCCCGTCGACCTCGGCCGAGATGTCCTTCGCCGTCGGGCGCCGCTCGGTGCCCTTGAAGAACATGTGCTCGGCGAAATGGGCGATGCCGTTCGTCGGCGGCGTCTCGTAGCGGCTGCCGGCGGCGAGCATCACCATCACGGCGACGGACTTGGCTGCGGGCATGGGGGCGGTCACCACGCGCAGGCCGTTTGAGAGGGTGGTCTTCTGGAACATGGCGCGTATCGTAGTGCGCCGGGTGCGTCAGGAGATCGTGCCGTTGGCCCGGCAGCTCTGCGCGATCCCGGCCGGGTTGCCGGCGGCAGCCTGCGCGTACATGCGCTTGTCGAACTGCAGGCCGCCATCGGAGGCGTAGATCTCGAAGGGCGGCTTGACGCTCGCCGGCGGGGCGACGTTCTCGGGCGACCCGGGCGGCGCGACCACGATGTGATGGCGGACGATGTCGGCCAGCGCGGCCTGTGCACGCTTCTCGCCGGCGACGTCGTGCGCATGGATCCGGCCCACCCAGTAGCACTCCCACGAAAGCTGGGAGATCCCGACCGCCATGCCGCCGGGCTCGTTCCGCGAGGTGACGGTGTTCGGCGCCAGCGTGCGGTATGGCCAATGCTCGCCCGGCGGCAGCGTCAGCTCGTGTGTGGCCGTGCGGTAGAGCGCCCGCCACTCGCGCGGGCTCTTCAGGATCGAGTTGTCCGTGTGCCAGCCGAGGATCCCGAACCCGAATGCCGTTCCGGCGGTCACGGCGACGCCCAGCGCGACGGCGACGGCGATCAGGCCGCGGCGCCTGCGCCGCGAGCGGCGGGGCGTCTCCAGGCCGGGGTCGCCGGGGCCGGCGACGATCTTGGTGAAGAGCGCGTGCGTGTCGAGCGTGAGGTCGACGTCGGGCGTCTTCATCTGGCGGATCAGCTCGAGCTCGTTCATCGGGACTCCAGTTCGACGACGGGGCGCCGGTCGGTGGGGCGGTGGCCGGCGAGGGCTCGGGCGAACCTGCGCCGGGCGCGATGCAGCCGCACGCGAAAGGCGACGGGGGTGATGCCGAGCGTGGCCGCAGCCTGGGCCGTGGTCAGGTCGTCCCAGGCGATCAGCGTGAGCGCCTCGCGGTCGGCGGGAGCAAGCTGCATGAGCGCGGCGGTGACGACGTGGTCGCTGCTCTCGACGGGCGGCTCTGCGGCCGCCTCGGCCCGCTCGGGGTGAAGCGGCGCCTGCCGGCCGGCCGCGCGCCGCTCGGCCATCAGCAGGTTGCGGGCGGTGACGAAGAGCCACGGCCGCGGCTCGCGGTCGGGCACCGACGAGAGCCGCCGCCAGGCGATCGCCATGGTCTCGGCGGCGATGCCCTCGGGATCGCCGCTGCCGCGCCGGGCGGCGTAGTTGGCGACCGCTTCGAGGTGGTCAAAGACGCGGCCGAAGCGGGCTTCCGGCGTTTCGGGAGTCGTCCGCGGAGTTGTCATGCCCCTACATGTCGCGGCGGGCCGGGGATGTTACAGGCCGACCCGCAGCCCTGTGCGAGACTGCGAGGCATGACTGCCTCGACGCCTTCCACAGAGCTCGTTTCCGAGACCATCGACGTGCCCGTGCCCGGCGGCACGGCCGACGCCTTCTTCACCCGGCCGGCGGCCGCCATCCCGCACCCCGCCGTGCTGATCTACATGGACGCCTACGGCGTCCGGCCGGCGCTTCAGGCCCACGCCGAGCGGCTCGCCAGGCACGGCTACTACGTGTTCGTCCCGAACGTCTTCTACCGCAGCCGCCGGGCGCCGGTGCTCCAGAACCTCGAGCAGCTCCTGCGCTCCGAAGACCGCTCGACGCTCTTCGCACAGCTGAAGCCGATGATGGCCCAGATCACGCCCGAGACCGCGATCGACGACGGGCAGGCGTGGCTCGACTTTCTGCGCAGCCGCTCCGAGGTGCTCGAGGGGCCGATTGGCACGGTCGGCTACTGCATGGGCGGCCGGCTCTCGCTGCGCATGGCAGGCGAGTTCGCCGACTCGGTCGCGGCGGCGGCGAGCTTCCACGGCGGCGGCCTTGCCACGGGCGAGGACGACAGCCCGCATCTGGCGGCAGTCCGGGCGGCCGGGGAGCTCTACGTCGGTCACGCGGACAACGACGGATCGATGGATCCCGAGCAGATGGGCCGGCTCACGCGCGCGCTCGCCGAGGCCCACGTGCGGCACACGGCCGAGCTCTACGTCGGCGCAGCCCACGGCTGGACGCAGACCGACACGCCGGTGTACGACGAGGCCGCGTCCGAGCGGCACTGGGCGCGCATGCTCGAGCTGTTCGACCGCGTGCTCAAGGCATAGCCGCCGGGTCAACCGGCGCGAAACCCGCGCACGAGCGAGCCGAGCGCGTCGCGCCACAGGCGTTCGGCGCGGTCGGCCGGAAGCGCCGAGCGCAGCTCGAGCGTCGCGAGTCCCTCGCAGAGGGCGTGGAACTCGATGACGGCGTCACGGACGCTGCGCTCGCCCGCCAGACCCGCCGCCTGCAGACGCTCGACGAGTGCGGTCAGCTCCGCCAGCGCATCCTGCGCCGCCGGCCGAAACCCGTCGGCGAGCCCCGGATCGGGCATCAGGCGCTGGACGCTGATCCGGTACAGCGCCGGGTGATCGATGGCGAACCGGCGGAAGACGGTGAGGCCGGCCTCGACGAGGTCGGCGGCCGGATCGGCGCTTGCGGGCAGACCGGTGAGACCCTCACGCAGGATGTCGAACCCGCGCGCGCCGAGGGCGACGACCAAACCCTCCTTCGAGGCAAAGACGCTGTAGACAGCGCGGGTCGTGGTGCCGGCTGCCGCTGCCACACGCCGCACTGTCAGCGCCTCGAGGCTCTCGGCTTCGGCGATCCGCTCCGCCGCGCGCAGCAGCGAGGCGGCGGTGCGCTCGTCGTGTTCCCGGGGACGACCCATCCCGGTCAGCTTATCGAAACGCCGTATCGAAACGTGGTATAACGAAACGACGTTACAAAACCGCGAAGAAGGGACGCCTATCGTGAACTTCATCGAGCCGCCGATCCGCGCGGCCGGCCTGGCGGGCCGGTGGCAAGGCGATGTGACCGGCCCCGGCCCGACGTTCGTGCTGCTCCACGGCCTCACCTTCGATCGGCGGATGTGGGATCCGCTGCTCGACGCGCTGCCCGGCAACTGCGCGGCCGTCGCGTTCGACCTACCGGGCCACGGTGAGTCGCCGGCCCTGGTGCAGCGCGGCATGGCCCCCGTCGTCGCCGCGATCCATGCGGCGCTGCGCGATGCACGGGTCGCCCGCCCGGTCATGGTCGGTCATTCGATCGGCGGTCCGCTGGCGGCGCTCTATGCGGCCGGCCACCCGGTGTCCGGCGTGGTCAGCATCGAGGCCCCCATCCGGCTCGAGCCGTTCGCCGCGAGGGTCGTCGAGCTACGGCCGCAGCTGGTGGGCGACGGATTCCCCGGTGTCTGGTCGCGCTTCCAGGAGAGCTGGCGGCGGGACCTGGTCTCCGAGGCGGGCCATTGCTATCTGCGCGCCGGCGAGCGGCCGTCGCGCGAGGTGGTGCTCGCCTACTGGGCCGACCTGCTCGAGCGGCCTCTGCCCGAGGTGATCGCCTGGCGCGACGGCGGCCTGGCACGCATCGGGCAGGCGGGCACGCCGTACGTGACGCTCCACTCCCGCGCCGTCGACCCGGCCGATGCAGAATGGCTGCGTCAGAGGATCCCGCAGGCACAGGTCGTCGTCTGGCCGGTGGGCCACCACTTCCCGCACCTGAGCGAGTCGGATGCCCTCGCACGGCTGCTCGCGCAGGTGGCCGAGGGGCGTCGCTAGGGTCTTCTCCATGGGCCTTGGAGCACGAGAGCGGACCGGCGTGCTCTGGGGCGTCCTTGCGACGATCGCGGCGATGGTGTCGGTGCAGTCCGGCGGTGCCATCGCGATCTCGCTCTTCGCCACGGTCGGTCCGGTGGGCGTCGTCGCGCTGCGGTTCGTGACCGCGAGTTCGTTCCTGGTGTCCACCTCCCGCCCTCCGGCCGCACTGCTGCGAACGCCGCGCCTGGCGACGCTGGTGGTGCACGGCGCGGTGATCGCGGGGATGAACTGCGCCTTCTACCTGGCCATCGAGCGCGTGCCGCTCGGCGTCTGCGTGGCGCTCGAGATGGTCGGCCCGATCACCGTTGCGATGATCGGCTCCCGCCGCCGGCGCGACCTGATCGCCGTCGCGATCACGATCCCGAGCGTCCTCTTGCTCGCCGTGGCACACGGCGTCGACGGGCCTGTGACCGCGGCCGGCGTCGCGCTCGCCCTGGCCGCCGGCGCCTGCTGGGGCTGCTACATCCTGCTCTCGGCGCACCATGCCCGCCGGCTGCCCGGCGCCCAGGGGCTCGCCCTCGCGATGGTGATCGCGACGCTGCCGGTGTTCCTGATCGCCGCGCACACCGCCGGAACGGCGCTGCTCTCGCCGCGCGTGATCGTCATCGGCGCCGCCGTCGGCCTGCTCTCGACCGCGCTCCCCGGCACGCTCGACACGGTCGCCCTGCGCCGCCTGCGCTCGGCCACGTATGCGCTCGTGATGAGCCTCTCGCCCGCGATCGCCGCGCTCTCGGGCTACGTCATCCGCGGCCAGCGGCTGAGCCCGGCGCAGTGGATCGGGGTCGTGCTCGTGATGGTCGCAAGCGCAACGGCCGTCGCGGGCGCCGAGCCCCCCGACGCGGTCGCGGCCGAGGCGGCGCCGCTGCCTGGGCGCCGGCCCGCGCCCGTGCTGTCGGCCGAGGGCTGAGGGCGCGGCGGCAACGGATATCGTAGGCGTGGTGAGGATCCTGGTCGCCCGCTGCGAGATCGCCTGTCCGTGCACACCGTCCGCGGCTTCAGGGCGCTCAACAGCAACTTGGCAGAGGTCCGTCCCGACGGATGCGGTTACTCGTTCGACGTGGGCTCCGGAGGGTTCGGCAGTATGGCGACGGTCAGTTCGTGTCCCTCGGAGTCGGTGATGTGGTGGTGCCAGCCCGGGTCTTGCTCGCCCGCGTCCACATTCTCCGCCCAGATCTGCAAGGCCTGCAGGAGGTCGACGGCTTCGTTCGTTGTCAGGTTGACCCATACCGACGCGAGGAGATTGCCCGGCGGGCCGTCTGTAGATCCGGCGTCCATTTGTGGCATCCGCGTATTGTGACGAACTGATGAGGATCCTGGTCGCCCGCTGCGAGATCGCCTACCACGGGCGCGCCACCACTCGCCTGGGCGCCGGTGACCGGGTGATCCTGTTCAAGGACGACGGCAGCCTGTGCGTCCACACGGACAAGGGCTTCAAGCCGCTCAACTACATGTCCGGGCCGACGTCGGTGACGCAGGACGGCGATGTGATCCGCGTCTACCGGCCGGCGTCGCAGGAGACGCTGGTCGTGGTCGTCCACGAGGTGCATCACGACACCGCCCTTGCGCTCGCCGACGAAGCCGTGCTCGAGCGCGAGGACGCGGAGCTCCAGATCCACCGGCTGCTCGAGCGGGCGCCGGAGACGATCGAGCCGGGGCTGGTGGTGCTCGAGCGGGAGCGGTTCACCGACACCGGCCCGATCGACCTCTTCTGCCGGGACGCCGATGGGCGCACGGTCGTCGTCGAGGTGAAGCGCACCCGGGCGGTCGCCGCTCACGTCGAGCAGCTCACCCGCTATTGCGAGCGGGTCGATCTCGACCCCGTGCACCGGCCCTGCCGCGGCATCCTCGTGGCGCCCGAGATCGCCCCGCAGGCGCGGGTGATGTGCGAGGCCCGCGGCCACGCCTTCGTCGAGCTCGACTTCGACGTGCTGAAGGGCGAGGCCGCGCCCGAGCTGACCCTCTTCGACTCCTGATCCGCCCGACCGAAAGGACGCCGCCATGCCGATCGTCGACCTGACCTCCCACCCCTTCGCCCAGACCGACTTCGGCCGCTGGCAGGCCCTGAACGCGCCGCTCGGCATCACCGCCTTCGGCGTGAACGCCATCGTGTGCGATCCGGGCGAGCAGATCGACACGGCCCATGACGAGGCCGACACCGGCCAGCACGAGGTCTACATCGTCGTCGCCGGGCGGGCCGAGTTCCAGATCGGCCCGGACGTCGTCACCGCCGGCCCGGGCACGATCGTCTCGGCGCCGGACCCGGCCGTGGAGCGCAGCTTCCGACCGCTCGAATCGGGCACCCGCGTTGTCTGCGTCGGAGCGGTGCCGGCTGCCGATGTGCCGGCCTTCGGCGAGTGGATCGGCGGGGCCGCCTCGTAGACTGACCCCATGCTCACCTGCCCATCGTGCGGCGAGGAGAACCCGCCCCGCTTCCGCCTGTGCGGGTTCTGCGGCACCCCGCTGCGCGAGCAGGCGCCCGTCGAGGTGCGAAAGACGGTCACGGTGCTCTTCAGCGATGTGGCTGGATCGACGGCCCTCGGCGAGCGGCTCGACCCCGAGTCGCTGCGCGAGGTCATGGGCCGCTACTTCGACGTCATGCGCGCGGCGATCGAGCGTCACGGCGGCACGGTGGAGAAGTTCATCGGCGACGCGGTCATGGCCGTCTTCGGCCTGCCGCAGGCGCATGAGGACGACGCGCTGCGGGCCGTGCGTGCTGCGCTTGAGATGCGCCAGGGGCTCGATGCGCTGAACGCCGAGCTCGAACGTGACTACGGCGTGACGATGGCGAACCGCACCGGCGTGAACACGGGCGAGGTGGTCACCGATGAGTCGGCGGGGAACCAGCGCCTGGCCACCGGCGACGCGGTCAACGTGGCCGCCCGCCTCGAGCAGGCGGCGCCGGCGATGGAGACCCTCCTGGGTGCGCTGACACACGCGCTCGTGCGCGACGCCGTCGAGGCGGAACCCGTCGAGCCGCTCGAGCTGAAGGGCAAGGCCGAGCGGGTGCCGGCGTTCCGGCTCGTCGGCCTCGCCGGCCGCGAGCAGACCGCCGCGACCCCGCTGGTCGGCCGCGACGACGAGCTGGCCGCCCTGCGCACGCACGTGGACGCGGCCGTGGCGGCCGGCCGCGGCCGGCTTGCGGTCGTGATCGGCGAGGCGGGCGTCGGCAAGTCGCGGCTGGTGCGGGACTTCACCGACGGGCTGGGCGAGCGTGCCCGCGTGCTGCGCGGCCGCTGCCTGCCCTACGGCGAGGGCATCACCTTCTGGCCGATCGGCGAGGCGGTGCGATCGGCGGCCGGCATCGTCGACGACGACACGCGGGAGCACGCAAGGGCGAAGGTGGCGGCGCTCGCAGAGGGCGACGCCGGCGTCGCCGAGCGGGTCGCGTCGGCGATCGGCCTGCTTCCAACCGTGTTCGCCGTCGAGGAGATGTTCCTGGGCGTGCGGCGGCTGTTCGAGATCCTGGCGGGCGATCGGCCCCTCGTCGTCGTCCTCGACGACCTGCACTGGGCCGAGCCGACGCTGCTCGACCTGATCGAGAACGTCATCGACCGCGCGCAGCGGCCCTGCGTCGTGCTCGGCACGGCCCGTCCCGAGGTGCTCGACCGCCCCGACTTCCTGCCTGCGGGCGACGGTCGTGTCCGCATCGTGCTCGAGCGCCTGCCCGCGGCGGCGGCCCACGCGATGGTCGCGAGCCTGCTCGGCGACCGCGCCGTGCCCGCCGGCACGATCGAGCGGATCGTCACCGCCTCGGACGGCAACCCGCTGTTCGTCGAGCAGATGGCGGCGATGCTCGACGACGCCGACCCGGGCTCGGATCTCGAGGTGCCGCCGACGATCCTGGCGCTGCTGGCCGCGCGGCTCGACCGCCTCGCCGCCGGCGAGCGCGGAGTGCTCGAGCCCGCGGCGGTGGCGGGGCTCATGTTCCCGACGGCGGCCGTGATCGAGCTCGTACCCGAGGCCGATCGCGCCCACGTCGCCGAGCGCCTCGCCGTGGTCGAGCAGCGCCGCTTCATCCGCGCGCAGACGGCGGTGATGGGCGACGACGACGGCTACCAGTTCGAGCACATCCTGGTGCGCGACGCGGTCTACCGGCGCCTGCTCAAGCGCACGCGGGCGCAGCTGCACGAGCGGTTCGTGGCCTGGGCCGACCGCGTCAACGGCGAGCGGGCGCCCGAGTACGCCGAGATCACCGCCTACCACCTCGAGCAGGCGCACGGCTACCTGGCCGAGCTCGGTCCGCTCGACGATCACGGGCGCGAGCTCGGCAGGCGCGCGGGTGAGCGGCTGGCGGGCGCCGGCCAGCGCGCGTTCGCGCGCGGCGACATGCACGCGGCTGCGGCGCTGCTGCGGCGGTCGGTCGATCTGATGCCCGACCTCGATCCCGACCGGCTGGGCCTGCTCCCCGATCTGGGCGAAGCGCTCATGGATGTCGGCGAGTTCGCCGAGTCAGAGCGTGTCCTGCGCGAGGCGATCGGGTCGGCCGCGACCATCGGCGACCACCGCCTGCGCGCCGAGGCCGCCGTCGGGCTCCTGCTCCTGCGCCTCTTCGCCGACGACAGCGTGTCGGGCACCGCAGCCGTTCACGAGGCCCGCCGCGCCATCACGGTGTTCGAGCTCGTCGGCGATCAGGTCGGGCTCGCCAAGGCGTGGCGGATCATCGGCACCGTGCACGCGAACGCGCTTCGCTACGGCGACGCGGCGGCGGCGGTCGAGCGGGCGATCGCCTGCGCCCGCGCCGGCGGCGATCTCCGGCTCGCGCTGCGCAACTCCGGCGCCTACGCGATCGCCGCGGTCTACGGCCCGACGCCGGTGGCCGAGGGCATCGAGCGCTGTCGCGAGATCCGCGAGCGCGCCGCCGGCGATCGCCGCACCGAGGGGCTTGTGCTCTGCGCCCTTGCCCAGCTCGAGGCCATGCGCGGCGAGTTCGCCGAGGCCCGGCGGCTCTACACCCGTGGCCGTTCGGTGCTGAACGAGATCGGCGGCAGCGTGCTCGCGGCGTCGACGGCGCTCGACTCGAGCGTCGTCGAGCTCCTCGCCGGCGATCCGGCGGCCGCCGAGCGTGACCTGCGCCGCGACTCCGACCTGCTCGACCAGATGGGCGAGCGCTACCTGCTGCCGACGATGGCGGGCGTCCTCGCGCAGGCCCTGATCGCGCAGGGCCGCCACGTCGAGGCGGCAGAGATGTGCGATCGAGCGCAGGCGGCGGTGCTCGCCGACGACCTCGAGTCGCACGTCCTCATCCATGTCGTCCGCGCCGAGCTCGACCTGCATGCCGGGCGACTGGCCGACGCGGCCGTGGCGGTCGCGGCCGCGACCGAGATCCTGCACGGCGCCGATGCTCCGAACATCCAGGCCGACCACGCGGTCGTGAGCGCGCGGGTGGCGGCGGCGATGGAGAACACCGCGGCCGTCGAGCGCGACCTGACGCGCGCCGCCGCCCTCTATCGCCGGAAGGGGAACCTCGTGTCCGAGCAGCGAACCGCCGAGCTGCGCGTGTCGCTCGGCCTGGGGCCGGTCACCGCCTGATCAGGTGCGCCAGCGGCCGTTCGTCGTCGAGAGCACGTCGAACTCGACCGTGAACTGGCCCTTCTTGCAGTGCTTCGGCCGGATCAGCGTGCGCGCGGCGACGCACGATGGCGGCGACGCGATGCCCGGGCCGCCGGTGCAGTTCGGCACGTTGACACCGTCGTGGAACAGCGGGATGTCGTCCAGATCGGGGTGCTGCTGCTGGCTCTTGGGGAGCTCGCTCGAGTCGATCAGGAACTTGAGGTGCAGCGGATCGCCGGCCGGGAACGAGGGGGCGGCCACCGTCACGACGGAGATCTGGCCGAAGCAGGTCTTGCCCGCCCCGCACGCGTCCGAGGGGCTGGCGGCGTTCACCTCCGACACCGACGTGGCCGCGCCGGCGGGCGTGGACGGCACGTCCACTCCGGTCGACTGCGGGTTCGCTGCGCTCGTCGTCTGGCCCGTGCTGACATCGCCGCCGGCGGGCAGCACGTATTCCGAGATCGCGTTCGGCGAAGGCGCCTGGACGGAGATCGACGTCGATGCGACCACCGTGAGGTCGTCGGCGTCGCGATCGCCGTCGTTGGTCGTCCATGTCGCCGACGAGCCGACCGTGCCCGTCGAGGAGGGGACGCTCATGATCACGGTTGCCGAGAACGTCGCGCCCGCCGGCATGTTCCCGAACGAGCACGCGGCGTCGGTCGCGGTCGTCGTGCACGACCCGGCCGAGACGACGCTGACAATCCCGAAGCCGGCCGGCGCCGGGGCGTCGAGCACTGCGTTCGGAAGCGAGCGCGACAGCCCGTTGGTGAAGGTCGTCGAGAAGGCGACGGTGCCGCCGGCCGTGACCGGGTCCGGCGCGCCGGTCAAGCGTCGCCGTGGCCATGCCGCCCGGATGGGCGACCGCCGAGGACGCCGTCGCAAGCACCGCGACGAGCACAAAGAGGACGGTCAAAGTGCGGCCCATGCAGGCACCTTTGCATAACAGGTGAAGTCGTGTCAAGCCCGGAGGCGTTATCGCAGGGCGGAGACTGCCTCGAGGAAGACGTCGATCTCGGCCGGCGTGTTGTAGTGCACCGCCCCCACGCGGACCGCCCCGCCCGAGCTCTCGAGGCCGAGGCGCAGCATGAGCTCGAGCGCGTAGTAGTTGCCGTCCCAGACGAAGATGTCGCGCTCCCCGAGCGCGGCCGAGACCTGCGCCGGCGCCTTTCCCCTGACGTTGAACGCCGCGGTCGGCACGCGCCGGTCGAGATCGGTCGTGCCGTACACCGTGACGCCGTCGATCGCCTGCAGCCCCTCGAGCAGGCGCGCCGCGAGCCCGCGCTCGTAGGCGGCCACGGTGTCCATGCCCAGCGCGCGCAGGTAGGAGATGGCCGCGGCCGTGCCGGCGATGCCCTCGAGGTTGACCGTGCCCGTCTCCCACGAGTGGGGTGGCTCGTCCGGTGCCGGCCGCACCTTGTACGGCCGGTGCCGCTCGAGCAGCTCCGAGCGGCCGAACAGGATGCCGACGTGGGGGCCGAAGAACTTGTAGGCCGAGCAGACGAGGAAGTCGCATCCGATCGCGGCGACGTCGATCTGCCCGTGCGGCGCGTAGTGGACCGCGTCCACGTACGACAGCGCGCCCGCGTCGCGGCAGAGCGCGCACAGCGCAGCCACGTCGTTCACCGTGCCGGCGCCGTTCGACGCCCACCCGAACGCCGCCACACGCGTGCGGTCGCTCAGGAGGCCCGCGAACACGTTCGGGTCGATCACGCAGACGGCAGGGTCGATGCCCACCTGGCGCACGGCGACACCGCGATCCTCGGCTGCGAGCAGCCACGGGGCCACGTTGGCATCGTGGTCGAGGCCGGTGACGAGCACCTCGTCGCCGGGGCCGAGCTCGCGAAACAGGGTCCGCGAGGCGTGCATCGTGAGCGTCGTCATGTTCGCGCCGAAGACGATCTCGCCCGGCTGCGCGCCGAGAAATGCGGCGGCCTGGGCCCTGGCGCCGGCGAGCACCTGGTCCGAGGCGACCGACGTTGCGAACGGGCCGCCGAGGTTGGCGTTCGACTCGCGGTAGTAGTCGGTGACGGCCTCGTAGACCGAGGCGTGCACCTGGGTGCCGCCCGGGTTGTCGAGGAAGACCCGGCCGTCCTTGATCGACGGGAAGCCTGACCGGATCCGGGCGGGGTCGAGCACGGTTGCGATCTCGTTCATGACGCGGAGTCTACGATGCCGCGCATGAGGCTTGTCATCCTTGGCGGCGGACCGGCGGGCTACGCCGCCGCGACGACCGCGGCCCATCTGGGCGCGGAGGTCACGCTCGTCGAGGACATGTCGCTCGGCGGCAACTGCACGATGACGGACGCGATTCCGTCCAAGACGCTGCTGACGACCGCCGACGCGGTGCTCGGGCTGGCCCGGGCCGAGGAGGACGGGCTCGACTTCGCCCACGGCTACCCGTCGGTCAACCTGCGGCGCACGCTGGCCCGGGCGCGGGCCGTCGCGCTGCACCAGAGCCGGGGCGTGCGCGAGCGGATGGACGGCGTGAACGTGCGCGTGCTGCCCGGCCGCGGCCGCGTCACCGGCCCGAACGAGCTGGTCGCAAACGTCGACGGGCGCGACCACACGATCGAGTTCGACGCCCTGCTCGTGTGCACCGGCGCGTCTCCCTATATCCCGCCGTTCGCCACGCCGGATGCCAACCGCGTGCTGACGACGCGGCAGGTGTTCGACCTGCGCGAGCTGCCCGAGCACCTGGTCGTGCTGGGCGCCGGGCCGACCGGGTGCGAGTTCGCCGACTTCTTCTCGCGCTGCGGCGGCCGGGTGACGCTCATCTCGTCGCGCGACCAGCTGCTCCCGAGCGACGACCCCGACCTCGCCGAGGTGCTCGAGGAGGTGTTCCTGCGCCGCGGCCTCGACGTCGTGCGCAACGGTCGCGCCGCAGCGATCGACTGCGAGGACCCGGCACAGGTGCGGCTGGTGCTCGAGGACGGCCGCGACATCACCTGCTCGCACGTGCTCCTGTGCATCGGCATGCGCCCGAACACGGCCGGGCTCGGCCTCGCCGCCGCCGGCGTGCAGCCGGGCGAGCGCGGGACGCTCCCGGCCGACGAGTTCTGCCGCACGAACGTTCCTCACATCTACGCCTGCGGCGATGTCACCGGCCAGATCATGCTTGCGAACACCGCGTCGCTGCACGGCCGCACCGCCGCGCTGCACGCGCTCGGCGTGCCGGTCGAGCCGGTCGCCTATACGGGCGTCGCCTGGTGCGTGTTCACGCGGCCCGAGATCGCCAAGGCGGGGATCTCGGAGCGGCAGGCACGGATGGACGGCATCCGTGTGCGGGTGACCAAGCACCTGATCCGGGCGAACCCGCGCGCGGTGATGGAGGGCGAGACCGACGGCCTGATCAAGCTCCTGTCCGACCCCGATGACGGCACCATCCTGGGCGGTGCGATGGTCGGCTTCCGCGCGTCGGAGGTCATCACCGCCGTGGCGCTTGCGGTGCATGCGCGCCTGTCGGTGCAGATGCTGGCCGAGACGGCCGCCGTCAACCCGTCGATGTCCGAGAGCCTGCAGCGCGCGGCCGAGAAGGCCGCCGAGGGCATGCTCGGGATGTCGCGGGTGACGCTCTCGGGGTAGACGCCGCCTACAGGTCGATGGTGAGCTGGGGCCGGGCGATGTCGATCGGCCCCGAGAACTCGCCGCGCGCCATCTCGAGCGCGTGCTCGGCGCCGACCTCGAACGGCACATGGGCGAGCAGCAGCCGGCCCACCCCCGCCCGCGTAGCCTCGCGGCCCGCCTCGGCCGCGTCCATGTGCCCGCGCTCACCCGCGTCGTCGTTGGCCGCATCGGCGAGCGCGGCCTCGCACACGAACAGGTCGGCGCCGTGGGCGAATCGCGCCAGCCGCTCGGTCGGAGCGGTGTCGGCCGAGTAGGCGATCGTCGCCTCGGGGGCGTCGATCTTGATGGCGTAGCAGGTGGTGTAGTGCTTCGTGGGCGAGAACGAGAGCCGCAGGTCGCCGACGCGCAGGTCGGCCTGCGGGTCGTACTCGGCGATCTCCCAGGCGGCCTCGAAGGTCTCGACGGAGCCGTCCCAGACCGACGCGACGGTGTCGAGCACCGCCCGGCCGCCGGGCGGCAGGTGCAGGCGCGCGTGTGGCCGGTCGCACCACGAGCCGTACCGGTGGGCGTAGTGCAGCGGCACCAGGTCGAACCAGTGGTCGGCGTGGAAGTGGCTGATGATGATGTCGGTCAGCGGGCCCGGGTCGTGGGCGCGCAGCTCGGTGGCGATGCCCGAGCCGCAGTCGACGAGCATCCGAACCTGCTCGGTCTCGACCAGGTAGCCACTCGCCGCCTGACCCGGATTCGGCCAGGCGGGGCTGCCACCCAGAACCGTGAACCGCAGCATGTTGTCGCTAGATGCCCATGGCGTGGTAGCCCGAATCCACGTAGAGCACGGTGCCGGTGACCATCTGGGCCATGGGGCTGCACAGGTAGAGGGCGGCCTGGCCCGCGTCCGTCGCCTGGATGTTCTGCCGGAGCGGCGTGCGCTGCTCGATGATCTCCTCCATGTCCTTGAAGCCCGCGATGCCCGCCGAGGCGAGCGTCCGCACCGGGCCGGCCGACACCGCGTTCACGCGGATGCCGCCGGGGCCGAGCTCGTACGCCAGGTAGCGCACGGCGCACTCGAGCGCGGCCTTCGCGCTCGCCATGATGTTGTAGCCGGGGAACGCGCGCTCGCTGGCCATGTAGGTCATGGTCACCATCGCGCCGCCGCCGCGCTGCACCATCAGCGGCTCGGCCCGCCTCGCCATGGCGATGAGCGAGTAGGTGGAGATGTCGTGGGCGATGCGAAACGCGTCGCGCGACGTGTCGACGTAGCGCTCGGTGAAGGTCTCCTGCGGGGCGTAGGCGATCGAGTGCACCATGATGTCCAGGCCCCCCGCCGCGGCCACCTCGGCGAACGCGCGGTCGATGCTCGCGTCGTCTGCGACGTCGCACTCGATCACGGTGTCGGACGAGACCTCGGCGGCGAGCTTGCGCACCGAGCCCTCGAGTCGCTCGCCCTGGTAGGTGAACGCGAGCTCGGCGCCCGCGCCGTGCAGCGCCTGTGCGATCGCCCACGCGATCGAGCGCTTGTTCGCCACCCCGGCGACCAGTGCGCGCTTGCCCTCGAGCATGCCTGCGGTCACGTCACCATCCTCTTCGCATCGACGGCCGCGAGCCTACCAGCATGCGCGTCGCGCGGGGCCTCATCGGGCGGCCGCGACCTGCTCGAGCACCGATGGATCCTCGATCGACGAGGTGTCGCCGGGGTCGTCGCCCAGGGCGGCCGCGCGCACCGCGCGGCGCACGATCTTGGCCGAGCGCGTCTTGGGAAGCGCGGTGACAAAGGCGATCCGGGCGGGTGCAAAGGCCTTGCCGAGCACGTCCGTCACGGCTCCCCGCACGGCGCCGCGCAGCTCGTCGTCGGGCTCGAGACCCGGCCGAAGGACGCAGTAGAGCCAGGCCACCTCGCCCTTGACCGGGTCGGGCATGCCGACGGCGCAGGCCTCGGCGACGGCAGGGTGGCTGACCGCGGCCGACTCGAACTCGGCCGGGCCGATGCGCTTGCCGGCGATGTTCAGGGTGTCGTCGGAGCGGCCGTGCAGGTACCAGCAGCCGTCCTCGTCAACCGACGCCCAGTCGCCGTGCGCCCACACGCCCGGCCAGCGTGACCAGTAGGCCTGCAGGTAGCGGTCGGGGTCGCCCCACACGCCCCGCGTCATGCTCGGCCAGGGCTTCCGGCAGACGAGCTCGCCCACCTCGCCGGGCGGCAGGTGCTCGCCGTCGGGGCCGACGACGTCCATCGCCATGCCGAGCGCCGGGGCGCCCAGCGTGCACGGCTTGAGCGGCATCACCGGCATCGGCGAGAGGAAGCACGCCCCCACCTCGGTGCCGCCCGAGAGGTTGATGATCGGCGCCCGGCCCCCGCCGCAGACGCCGAGCAGCCACCGGTACGGATCGGGGTTCCAGGGCTCGCCGGTCGAGGCCAGGATGCGAAGCGACGAGCGGTCGTGCCGTGTCACCGGCTCGTCGCCGTGCGGCGCAAGCGCGCGGATCAGGGTCGGCGAGACGCCGAGGACGCTCAGGCGGTGGCGCTCCACCATCCCCCACAGCCGATCGGGGCCGGGATAGTCGGGTGCGCCCTCGCTCACGACCAGCGTCGCGCCGAGCGCGCCGGCGCCGACGACCTCGAGCGGCCCCATGATCCAGCCCATGTCGGTGACCCACATGAACCGGTCGGCGGTGCCGATGTCGAGCTGGAAGGCGCACTCCTCGGCGATCTTCACGAGGAAGCCGCCGTGGACGTGCACCGCACCCTTCGGCCGGCCCGTCGTCCCCGACGTGTAGATCACCATCATCGGCGTCTCGGGGTCGAGCGCGGGCGCGGCCAGCCGCGGGCTCTGCCGGGGCACGACCTCGTCCCAGCGGTGGTCGCGGCCCGCCTGCATGGGCGGCTCGGTGCCGAGCCGCGACCACACGATCACTGACCGCACCGACGGCACGTCGGCGACGGCCTGGTCGGCGATGGCCTTCATCGACACCGGGCGGCCGCGGCGCGGGACGGCGTCGGCGGTGAGCAGCGCAACTGCGCGCGCGTCGGCCAGGCGGGCTGCGACCGCGGGTGCGGCGAACCCGGAGAAGATCGGGACGACGATCGCGCCGATCTTGGCGATCGCGTAGAACCCGGCGACCACCTGGATCGACATCGGCAGGAACAGGCCGACCGCGTCGCCGCGGCCCACGCCGAGCTCGAGCAGGGCGTTCGCGAGCCGGTTCACCTCGGCTTCCAGGCCGGCATAGGTGAGCGTCTCGGTGTGCCCGTCCTCGCTCTCCCACACCACCGCCTCGCGGTCGGGCGCCGTCGCGGCGTGGCGGTCGACGCAGTTGGCCGTCAGGTTGACGGCGCCGCCGGTGAACCAGCGCGGCCACGCCGGGCCGCGGGACACGTCCAGCACCTGCGTGTAGGGCGTCGTGAACTCGATGCCCAGGTGGTGGACGACCGCGTCCCAGAACCACTCGATGTCGTCCTGGCTGCGGCGCACGAGCTCGCGCCAGTCGCCGATGCCGTGCTCGCGCATGAAGGCGGTCACGCGGGCGCGCTCGACGATGTCGGCTGATGGCTCCCAGATGTAACGTGCGTCGCCGATGCGCGGGATGCTAGACCCACGGAACCGTGCCGTCCGGAAGGGGCTCGCTTGCGGGTCGTGATCGCGCCCGACAAGCTGGCGGGCACCTACACGGCCGCAGAGGCGGCGGATGCGCTGGCCGCGGGTTGGCTGCGTGTCCGCCCCGGCGACCAGGCCGTCCGCGTGCCGCTTGCCGACGGCGGCGAGGGCACCGCCGAGGCGCTCCTCCGGGCGCGCGGCGGCGAGTGGCGGAGCGCCACCGTAAACGATGCGCTCGGCCGCCCTCACACCGCCCGCTTCGCTCTTCTGCCGGGTGCCGAGGCGGCGGTGGACGTGGCCGAGGCGTGCGGCCGCCAGACGGTCGCCGATCTGCCGCCCGACCCGCTCGGGGCGAGCTCGTTCGGCGCCGGGCAGCTCATCACTGCCGCCGCAGCGGCCGGCGCGACGCGGATCATCGTGGGCGTCGGCGGCACGGCGAGCACCGACGGCGGCGCGGGCCTGCGCAGCGCCCTTGCCGCCGCCGCGGAGGGGCTCGACCTCGTGGCGGCGCTCGACGTGCGAAACCCGCTGCTCGGCCCCGACGGCGCGGCCGCGGTGTTCGGGCCGCAGAAGGGGGCGACACCCGAGCAGGTGGCCGAGCTCGAGCGGCGGCTGGCGGCGCTCGACCTGCCGACGGCGGATGTGGCGGGTGCCGGTGCCGGCGGCGGCATCGGCGCGATGCTGCTCGCGCTCGGCGCGCGCGCCGTTCCGGGCGCCGAGCTCGTCTGCGCCGTCGCCGGCCTGGACGGCCTGCTCGCCGGCGCCGGCCTGTGCCTCACGGCCGAAGGCCGGATCGATCGCGGCACGCTCGGCGGCAAGGTCGTCGCGACCGTGGCAGACAAATGCACGGTCGCGGGCGTCAAATGCATTGCGGTCGGAGGCGTCGTCGACCGCGAGGCGGCGGAGGAGCTCGAGCGGCGGGGATGCGAGACCTACGAGCGTTCGGACATGGAGCAGGCGGGCGCGGAGCTCGCGGCGCGCTTCTCGCCGCGGTCGTGACGGCCTCGGCCTGCGGCGGCCACGCGGCCGCAGGCACCTCCGGGACACCGCTGCCGGCGGTCTGCGCCCGGCGGCTCGCCTATCCGCGTCCATGGCCCTCGCGGCCGCGCTACCGGCTCGCGGTGCGCGTCTCGCGCCGCGGGCCGGTGACCGGGACGCTCGCCGTTGCCTTCACCCCCGACCTTGCGACCGGCAGGCTCGTGTTCCGGCTGTGGCCGAACGGGCCGCTCCAGGAGAAGGAGGGCGCGCGCCTGTCGGTGGCGGACGTCCGGCTCGACGGCCGCCCCGCGGCCGCCGCCCTGCCCGACCCGACGACGCTCGTCATCCGCCGCCGCGGCGCGTTTGCGTCCGGACGGGTCGTGCACGTCTCGATGCGGTTCCGGCTGCGGGTGCCGGGGCCGGTGTTCGACCGCCTGGCCCGCGTCGGCGGCGCCGTGCGGCTGGGCTCGTTCTTCCCGATCATGCCATGGGAGCCGGGCGTCGGCTGGGACACCGATCCGCCCACCACGAGCCTCGCCGAGACGTCGTCTTCGCCGGTGGCCGACTTCGCCGTGCACCTCCGGGTGCCCGCCGGCCTCTCCGCGGTGGCGACGGGCGTGCCGGTGGGCGGCGGCCTGTGGCGCGCGCAGGCGGTGCGCGACTTCGCACTCGCCGTCGGCCGGTTCGGCGTCGCCACCGCGACTGCGCACGCACCGCGGCCCGTGCGGATCGTCGCCGCGGTCGCGCGCGGTGTCGGCGCGCGCCCGGCCGCGGTCGCCGCGGAGGTCGCCCGCGACGTCGGCACCCTCTCGCACCGGTTCGGCCCCTACCCATGGCCCGACCTGCACGTTGCGGTGCTCGCGGGCCAGCGCGGGCTCGGGATCGAGTATCCGACGATGATCTTCCTCGGCACGGGCACCGCGGGCGTGCTCACGACGCACGAGGTCGCCCACCAGTGGTTCTACGGCCTGGTCGGAAACGACCAGGCCCGTGACCCGGTGCTCGACGAGGGCCTTGCGACGTACGCGATGGGGACGATGTTTGCGGGCGTCCCGACGGTCGCTCGGCTCCTGCGCCGCACCGGCGAGCCGATGGCGTTCTGGGATCGCCGGCCCTACCAGGACTACCAGCTCGGCGTCTACGTCGACGGCGCGCGGGCCGTGCGCTCGCTCGGCCCCGCCCCGCTCGTCGACTGCGCCCTGCGCGTCTACGTGGCCCGAAACGCCTACGGGATCGCCACTCAGGCCGGGCTCGTGCGGGCGCTTGCACGCGTCATCCCCTCGGCGCCGGCGCGCCTTCGCCGCTACGGTCTGCCGTTCTCGGGTGGGTGAACGGGTGGTTTGCGGGTACCGGCTGGCGAAGGGCCGGTGGTAACGTCCGGCTGAGCTCGCGGGCCTCCCTTCCGTGGGGCCGACGGTCAAGGAGGAGTACCTCATGACGAACACGTTGAAGCAGCTTCGGGCCGCGGGCACGAGCCCGTGGCTCGACAACATCCGGCGCGGCTGGCTCGTGTCGGGGGAGTTCCGGCGGATGGTCGACGAGGGTATCGTCGGCGTCACGTCGAATCCCACGATCTTCCAGAAGGCGATCGCCGACTCACAGGACTACGACAGCGCGGTGGCGGCGCTCCAGTCGGCCGGATTCGCTCCGGGCGACGCCTTCTTCGAGCTGGCCATCTCGGACGTGCGCGACGCCGCCGACCAGATCCGGGACGTGTACGACGACTCCGGCCACCTCGACGGGTTCGTCTCGTTCGAGCTCCCGCCGGCGATGGCGAACGACACCGACGCGTCGATCGCGGCCGCTCCCGAGTTCTTCAGCCGCATCGGCCGGCCCAACATCTTCATCAAGATCCCGGGCACCGCCGAGGGCGTCCCCGCGATCGAGGAGACGATCGCCGCCGGGATCAACGTGAACGTGACGCTGCTCTTCTCGCTCGCGAAGTACGAGGATATCCACATGGCCTACATCCGCGGGCTCGAGCGGCGGGCCGCGGCGGGCGAGCCGATCGACGACGTGCACTCGGTGGCGAGCTTCTTCGTCAGCCGGGTCGACACCGCGGTCGACGCCCAGCTGCCCGAGGGCTCGCCCCTGCGCGGCCGGGCCGCCGTCGCAAACGCGAAGCTGGCGTACAAGCGCTTCGGCGAGATCGTCGCCTCGGAGCGCTGGCAGGCGCTGGCCGCGAAGGGCGCGACGGTGCAGCGGCCGCTGTGGGCGTCGACGGGCACGAAGAACCCCGCCTATTCGGACGTCCTCTACGTCGACGAGCTGATCGGCCCGGACTGCGTGAACACGATGCCCGAGGGCACGATCGCGGCGTTCCTCGACCACGGCACGGTGCGGCGCACCGTGGATGCGGATGTCGACGGCGCCCGGGCGCTGCTCGAGCAGATCGCGGCGGCCGGCGTGAGCATCGACGCGGTCACCCACCAGCTCGAGCTCGACGGCGTGAAGAGCTTCGCGGACTCGTTCGACTCGCTGATCCAGACGCTCGCCGACAACATGGAGGCCCTGCGTGCCCGCGGCGCAGCCTGAGCTCGGCGAGGCGGTCGCCGCCGCGGAGACCGAGCTCGAGGACGCCGACTTCCTGGCGCGGCTGCGCAGCGGCGATGCGTCGCTCTGGCGCGGCGACCAGGCTGCGATCGCCGATCGGCTCGGCTGGCTGCCCGTCATCGACACGATGCGCGGGCATGCGGTCGAGCTGAACGAGTGGGCGGCCGATCTGCGCGGCACGCTGCCGCACTCGGTGCTGCTCGGCATGGGCGGATCGTCGCTCGGCCCGGAGGTGCTGCGGCAGACGTTTGACACCGACCGCCCAGACGTCACCGACACCACCTATCCCGCCGCCGTCCGCGCCTCCGAGCACACCGATGCGCTCTACCTGGTGGCGTCGAAATCGGGCGGCACGCTCGAGACGCGCTCGCACGAGGCCTACTTCTGGGAGCGCACCGGCGGTGACCCGTCGCGCTTCGCCGTCGTCACCGATCCCGGCACCGACCTCGAGCGCACGGCGAACGAGCGTGGATACCGGCGGGTGTTCCAGAATCCCGCCGACATCGGCGGGCGCTACTCGGTGCTCTCGTACTTCGGGCTCGTCGCGGCGGCGCTTGCCGGCATCGACATCCCGGCGCTGCTCGACTCGATCGAGACCGACGAGCAGGGCCCGGTGATGTTCGGCGGCCTGGCGCTCGGCGCCGCCCTCGGCGGCCTCGGCCGCATCGGCCGCAACAAGGTGACGATCGTGGCCGAGGGCCGCTTCGCGAGCTTCGGCCTGTGGGCCGAGCAGCTGATCGCCGAGTCGACCGGCAAGGACGGCACCGGATTGATCCCGGTCGCCGGCGAGGAGCTCGGCGACCCCGACGTGTACGGGCGCGACCGCGTGTTCGTGCACCTGCGCAGCGACGGCTCCCACGACCGGGCGATGCACCGTCTCGCCGAGGCCGGCCACCCCGTGCTCACGCGCGAGATCTCCGACCCGCATGCGCTCGGCAACGAGTTCCTGCAGTGGGAGGTGGCGACGGCGGCCGCCGGCATGCTGCTCGGCATCGACCCGTTCGACCAGCCGAACGTGGCCGAGTCGAAGGCGAACACCGACCGCGTGCTGAAGGACTGGGAGGCATCGGGGAACCTGCCCGATCCCGGCTCCGATGCGATCGACGACGTGCTCGGAGCGATCGAGGCCGGTGGGTATGTGGCGATCATGGCCTACGTCGACCCGACCGAGCCCAACGAGGCCCGCTTCCGGCCCGTGCGCACCGCCATCCGCGACCGCTACGGCGTGGCGACCACATTCGGCTTCGGCCCCCGCTTCCTGCACTCGACCGGCCAGCTGCACAAGGGCGGGCCGCAGGTGGGGTGCTTCATCCAGGTGGTCGATCCCGACTCCGGCGACCTGCCCATCCCGGGCAAGCCGTTCGGCTTCGGCACGCTCATCCGCGCGCAGGCGATCGGCGATCTGCAGGCGCTGCGCGGCCGCGGCCGGCCCGTGGCGCGGCTCACGCCGGACGAGCTCGAGGCGCTGCAGATCGGGAAGCGCTAGCCGTGGCGCAGGTCGCGAGCGACCCCTCGGCGAATCCGCTGCGGGCGGGCCTGCGCGCCGGCGGGGCCACCGTCCCGGCGGTGTTCGTCATCTTCGGCGCTACCGGCGATCTGGCCCACCGCAAGCTGCTGCCCGCCATCTACAACCTCGGCGTGCGCGGCCTCCTGCCCAACCGCTTCGCGGTCGTCGGCTACGCCCGCAGCGAGATGTCCGACGACGACTACCGCGAGCAGGCGCGGGCCTCGCTCGAACGGTTCTCGCGCACGCCGATCGACGAGAACTACTGGACGGCGTTCGCCGACTCGCTGCACTACGTGAGCGGCGGCTTCGACGACACCGACCACTTCCGCGCTCTGGGCGACCGGCTCGACCGCATCGACAAGGGCCATGGCACCGAGGGCAACCGCGTCTTCTACCTGTCGACGCCGGCGAGCTTCTTTCCGGTGATCGTGAACAACATGGGCGAGGCGGGACTGAACGATCCCCCCGGGTTCGCCCGGGTCGTGATCGAGAAGCCGTTCGGCCACGACCTGCAGACCGCGCGCGATCTGGCCGAGACCGTGCACCGGTCGTTCGAGGAGCGCCAGATCTACCGGATCGACCACTACCTGGGCAAGGAGACCGTCCAGAACATCTTCGTCTTCCGGTTCGCAAACGCGATCTTCGAGCCCGTGTGGACGAACCGCTACGTCGACCACGTCCAGATCACGGTCGCCGAGTCGCTCGGCGTCGAGCACCGGGCCGCGTTCTACGAGGAGACCGGCGTCGTGCGCGACATCGTCCAGAACCACCTCCTCCAGGTGCTCGCGCTGGTGGCGATGGAGCCGCCGGCCGCCTTCGAGGCCGACGCCGTGCGCGACGAGAAGACCAAGGTGCTGCGCGCCACCCGGCCGCTCTCGTTCGAGAACACCGTCCGCGGCCAGTACGGGCGCGGGTTCGTGGCCGGCGAGGAGGTGGTCGCCTACGCCGAGGAGCAGGACGTTCCGCCGGACTCGAACACGCCCACCTTCATCGCCGCCAAGCTCGAGATCGACAACTGGCGCTGGGCGGGCACCCCGTTCTACATCCGCACCGGCAAGCGGCTGCCCAAGCGGGTCACCGAGATCGCCGTGCAGTTCCGGCGCGTGCCGCACCTGCCGTTCAGCATGGGCGCCGCCGAGCACCTCGAGGCCAACTCGCTCGTGCTGCGAATCCAGCCCGACGAGGGCATCTCGCTGCGCTTCGGCGCCAAGGCGCCGTCGCCGACGGTGGCCATCAGCACCGTCAACATGGACTTCCTGTACGGCTCGGCCTTCATGCACGACGTCCCCGAGGCGTACGAGACGCTGATCCTGGACGCCATCCGCGGCGATCGCACGCTCTTCACCCCGCAGGATGGCGTCGAGCGGTCATGGGAGCTGTGCGACCCGCTGCTCGAGCAGTGGCGCTCCGGCACGCCGCAGGTGTACGAGTCGGGCTCGTGGGGGCCCGACCTCGCCGCCGAGCTGATCACGCGCGACGGGCGCCGCTGGCGGCGGCCGTGATCGCGAACGCGCCGGTCGAGCTGACCGACCTCACGCAGGTCGAGCACGCGCTTGCCAGCAGCCGCGAGGGCGGCCAGGGGACCGTCCGGGCAACGACGCTCAACCTCGTCGTCTATGCCCCGACGCCCGAGGACGTCGGCTACACCCAGCGGGCGCTCGAGCGCATCGGCGGCAGCCGGCCCCTGCGCGCGATCATCGCCGGTGCGGGTCACGGCGGGGTGCGCGCAAGCGTCTCGACGTCGTGCTGGCTCGGCGGCGGGATGCAGCAGGTGTGCTCCGAGCAGATCCTGCTGACGGCCCGTGCCGACGCGCTGCCGAGCGCCGTGCTCTCGCTGCTCGTCACCGACCTGCCCACGTTCGTGTGGTGGCAGGGCCCGATCCCGCCCGGCCTCGGCATTCTGGCCGACCTGGCGGCGCACGCGGCCACGACGATCGTCGACTCGACCGTCTCGTCGCTCGAGGGCGTTGCGACCGTCGGCTCGCTCGACGCCTCCGTGACCGACATGGCGTGGCTGCGGCTCGAGCCGTGGCGCGAGGCGATCGCCTCGCTCTTCGACCCGCCTCCCGCGGCCGCTGCGCTTGCGACATTGCACAGCGTCGACGTCCAGGGGCCCGTCAACGAGGCCCGGCTGCTGGCAGGGTGGCTGCGCTCGCGGCTCGACCGGGAGGTCGCGCTCAAGCACGAGGAGCGCGTCCACGTCGAGCGCGTCGCCGCGCACTGCGCCGATCACGAGTTTTCGATCGAGCGGCGCGAGCGCGTCCAGGTGGGCCGTGCGTTCGGACTGAGCCAGACCGCGCACCCGGTCGTGCTGCCGATGCTCGACGCCTCGACCCTGCTCGGGCGGGCGCTCGACGTCCATACCGGCGACGCGGTGTTCGAGGCGGCGCTCGCGGCTGCCGTGAAGCAGGCGGCGTGAACCTGACGGTGCTGGCCGACCCCGCCGCGGTGGCGCGGGCGGCGGCCGAGGCGTTCGTCGAGGCGGTCGCAGCGGGCGGCGACCGGCCGGCCGTATGCCTCTCGGGCGGATCCACGCCGCAGGCGGCGCACCAGCTGCTGGCCTCACCCGAGTACGCCGGCCGGGTCGACTGGGGGCGGGTGCACATCTTCTTCGGCGATGAGCGCCGGGTGCCGCTCACCGATGCGCGGTCGAACTACCACTCCGCGCGCGAATCGTTGCTCGATCACGTCCCGGTGCCCGATGCGCATGTGCACGCCCTGACCGACGCGGATCAGTACGAAGGGCTCCTGCGTGCGTTCTTCGGCGATGCGGCCCGGTTCGACCTGCTGTTCCTCGGAATGGGCGACGATGGGCACACCGCGTCGCTCTTTCCCGGCTCGGTGTCGCTGCTCGAGCAGGAGCGGTGGGTGATCGACCCGCCCGACGTGGTCGCGGGGATGTCTCGCCACACGCTGACACTGCCGGCGCTCGACGCGGCCCGGCGCACGCTCTTCCTCGTCACCGGCGCCGCCAAGGCGCCCGTGCTCGGCCGCATCCGCGCGGGCGAGCGCTTCCCGGCCGGGATGGTGCAGGGCGCCGAGTGGCTTGTGGACACGGCGGCGGCCGGCGCCTAGACCGAGGCGAGCGGCTCCGACTCGCGCAGGTGCGGGTGGTTCGCCCAGGCGAACTCCGCCGCCGTGCCGATGCCCAGCAGGTGCAGCGCCATCGCCCGCAGGCCGGGCTGGTGCTCGACGTGGTCGAGGAGCAGGTCGACCCGGTCCTGGAGCCGGGCGAGCCCGCGGATGTCCGGCCGCGCGAAGACGTCGAGCGCGGCCGCGAGCGCCTTGGTCACCACCTCGAGCGCGTCATGGTCGAGGCTCCGATCGGCGAGCGCGACATCGAGCGCGTGCAGGTGGCCGGCCACCTTGCGCAGCGCCCGGGCGCGGTCGTGATCGCGGCTCTCGGCGCCCGTCACGGCCTGGTCGGCGAGCTTCCCCGCCCGACGGGCGATCTCCCTGCCCTCGCGCCGTGTCGAGGGGACGACGCAGCCCGCCGCCGTCGCTGCCGCCGTGGTCTCGATTGCCCGGCCGTATCCCATCACCTCGTCGTCGAGGCGGTCGATCTGTTCGCGGAGCGTCTCCGCAGGCGTTCGTGTGAGCATGCCCCAAGTGTGGCGCTGGGCGGGTGCAAACGCGGTGAACGTGCGGCGCGCAGGCGGTGAACACCGTCGCGATCAGGGAATGTCGACGAGCACCTTGCCGACCGCGCCTGCCTCGACGGCCTCATGTGCGGCGGCGATGTCGGCGAGCGTGAACCGGTGCGCGGGGAGCTCGGTGAGCCGGCCGGCCGCGAGCGCCGCCGTCACCTCGTGCACGGCCCGCGTCAGCCAGTCGTCCGAGACGGTGTAGATCAGGACGAAGCGCAGGCTCACGTTCTTCACCATGAGCGGCCGCACGGGTGCGGCCAGGTCGCCGTCGGCAGCGTACGTCGCGACCACGCCGTCGGTGGCGATCACCTCGACGTCGAGGGCCGCGTTCGCGGCAGGCGCCACCTCGACGATCCGGTCGACGCCGTCGGGGGCTGCGGCGCGGATGGCCTCGGCAGCGTCCTCGGAGCGGTAGTTGACGATCACGTCGGCGCCTGCGGCGCGGGCAAGGGCCGCCTTCTCGTCCGAGCTGACGGTGGTGATCACGCGTGCACCGTCGGCGCGGGCGAGCTCGATGGCGAAGTGGCCGACGGCACCGGCGCCGCCGGCGACGAGGACGGTTCGGTCCTTCAGGCGGCCGTTTCGGAACAGGCAGTGGTGGGCGGTGAGCGCGGGAATGCCGAGGCTCGCACCGAGGTCGAACGAGGCGCCGTCCGGGAGCGGCACGGCCTGCCGCTCGGGCAGGCACGCCCACTGCGCGGCGCTTCCGAGCTGGCGATCGGCCGCCGCGAACCACACCCACACGCGGCGCCCGATCGCGGCCGTGTCGACGCCCGCGCCGACAGCGTCGATCTCGCCGGCGCCGTCCTGGTTGGGCACCATGTAGGGGAACGGCGGCGTGCCGCCCTGCGAGCCGCTGCGCACCCGCCAGTCGGTCGGGTTCACGCCCGAGACGCGCATCCGCACGCGCACCTCGCCGGGGCCTGGCTCGGGTCGCTCGATCGCGGCCATCCGCAGCACCTCGCGGGCCGGCCCGTAGCGGTCGTACACCGCCGCCTGCATGGTCTGCGTCATGCCGCGAACCGTACTCGAGTCGTGATTTCATGCCCGGCATGCGCGCGTGCGACGTCCACCACGTCCTCGAGGGGCCATCGGCGGCCGAGGTGGTGGTGCTCTCAAACTCGCTCGGCACCGCCATGCGCATGTGGGACCCGCAGGCACGTGCGCTTGCCCGCGACCGGCGGGTGGTGCGCTACGACATGCGCGGGCACGGCCGCTCGCCCGTCCCGCCCGCGCCGTACGCGATCGCCGACCTGGGCGCCGACCTGGTGGCGCTGCTCGACCGCCACGGCATCGAGCGGGCGTCGTTGTGCGGCGTCTCGCTCGGCGGGATGGTGTCGATGTGGGTCGCCGCCCACGCGCCCGAGCGGGTCGACCGGCTCGTCGTGTGCTCGACCTCGGCGCTGCTCGGGCCGCCCGAGGCGTGGGCGCAGCGCGCCGCGCTCGTCCTGCGCGACGGCATGGAGGCCGTGGCCGAGACGGTGCTCGCGCGCTGGTTCACGCCTGGCTTCGCGGCCGGGCGGCCCGACGTCGTCGAGGGTGTGCGCCGCCAGCTCCTGCGCACGCCGCCGGACGGCTACGCCGCCTGCTGCGAGGCGATCGGGGCGATGGACCTCCGCCCCGACCTCGGCGCGATCCGGGCGCCGGCCCTCGTGATCTCCGCCGTCGACGACCCGTCGACGCCGCCCGAGCACGGCCGCGCCATCGCCGCCGCGATCCCCGGCGCGCGGTTCGCCGAGCTCGAGCAGGGAGCGCACCTCGTGAACCTCGAGACGCCGGAGGCCGTGACCGCGCTCGTGCTCGCGCACCTCGGCTGAGTCAGGCCGCGTGGACGGCGGCGCCGGCGGCGGGCACCGCATCGACGCGCGTCAGGTGCGCCGGCGCATCCGAGCGCAGGTAGGCGACCACGTCGGCCGCCGTCGGCGCGCACGCGAGCAGCGTCTTCCACGTCAGCAGGTGCTCGGCCCGGTGGGCGTCGCCGCAGGCGACGCTCGGCAGCCGCTCGCGCGCCACCCAGGCGAAGACGTCGTGGCGGTTCATGAGCTCGTAGCGGTCGACCGCGGCGCGCATGTGCGTGCGGTCGGCGTAGACGCCGCGCGTGGTGCGCCCCGGGATCGGGTCGCGCTCGTCGGAATGCGGATGGGCGGCGATGATGGCGGCGCCCGCAGCGCGTGCCTCCGCCATCGCCGCCCGTGGCCCATCGTCGACCCCGACAAACCGGCGCAGGCCCACGGCGAGCGCATGGACGGCCAGGTCGGCGTCCATGTCGGAGTAGGTCAGCTCGAGGCCCGGCATCACCAGCAGCCCGTACTCGCGCAGCGCCCGCTCGGCCACCGCGTCGACGGCGTCGAGGTACGCGGCATGGCTGCGCGCGTCGACCGCCCCGGACGTCAGGTCGCAGTCGCGGACCACGTGGTCGGTGATGCAGAGCACGTCGAATCCCCGCTCGCCGTAGAGGTCGACCAGGCGGTCGAGGCCGAGCTCACCGTCGCTCCAGGTGGTGTGCGAGTGAAGCTCGCAGAGGAGCGGGCGGCGGCGGGAGTGTCGGGTTGCGTTGGGCATGACCGAACCGTGCCACTTGCAGGCATGTTCCGGGGTGACGAAACGGCCAAGAGGTGGTGACGGTTCGGTGTCGGCGGTCACGTTCGCGCCTCCGCCCTGGGGTGGGTGACGGCGACGACCCCGGCGATGACGATCGCGAGTCCGAGCGTGGTGAGGGTCGTGGGGAGGTTCCCCTGGAACGCCTCGATGATGACCGCGACGGTCGGAGCGAGGAACGTCCAGGCAAAGACGCGTGCGCTCGTCCACCGGGCGAGCGCCACGTAGAAGCCCACGTAGGTGATCACCTGCGCCCCGATCACGAGAAAGGCGAGGCCGAGCCAAAGCCGGGGTTCCGACCAGTCGCTCCCGGCTCCGCTGCCCGTCGCGACGAGGTACGGAATCAGCAGGACGCCGCCGCAGAAGAACTGCGCCGCGGTGGCGCCGAGGACGTCGAAGTGCGCGTCGCGCACGCTCAGGTAGCGCATGCCGAGGCCGGCGGCGGCCCAGCCGAGGGCGCCCACAAGGCAGACGACGCCGCCCTCGGCAATGTGCGCGCCGCCGCCGCCCGAGGGCTCTGTGCCGACGATCACGAGGATCCCCGCAAATCCGGTCAAAAGGCCGACGACGCGGAGCCGCGTCAGGCCCTCGTGCAGCAGCAGGCGGGCGAACACCGCCGCGAAGAACGGGGCGCTGTTCAGGAGCACCGAGGCGACTGCGGCGCCCGCAAGGCGCGTCCCTTCCGCGATGCCGGCCAGCGTGATCGCGACGTTCCCGGTCCCGATCGCGAGTGCCCAGGCCCACCCGGCGCGTGTCGTCGGCAGATGTGCGCCGCAGAGGCGAAGGATCGGCAGGATCACCAATCCTCCGGCGAGTGCCCGGGTGGTCGCGATCAGCGCCGGGCTCGTCGACTCGAGCGCGGCGCTCGTCACCGGGTAGCCGGCGCCGGCGCACACCATCGCGGTGCCGAGCACCAGCGGCACGAAGACCGGCGTCGCCGATATGTGTCCCCAGCGTCCGGCCCGACCTGTCCTCAGGTGGAGATCAGGTCGGCGCATCGATCGCCGCGCAGGCACTCGCGCGTCTCGCGATATGCGATCGTCTGCACGAGCGAGCGGACCGGTGCATCGTCGTACTGCTCCAGGATCGCGTCGGCGCAGCGGCGGATCTCGGCGGCGGGATGGGCATCGCCGAACTCGCGGTCAAGGTCGGGCAGCATGCGAGCGAGCCGCAGCTGATGCGCGGTGCGGTCGCTGCGCAGGTCGTCGAGCCGATGCTCGATGAAGTCGAGCACGCGGCGCTCGAGCTCGTCGCGGATCGCTCGCACCTCGGCCAGGCTCCGCCCGTGCGGGTCGGGGATGTCCCAGTCGTCGACACGTGTGGGAACATACGGGCACGAGCCGCCGCACCCGAGCGTGATCGCCCAGTCAGCGTGGAGCTGCATCTCGAGGTCGAGCTTCTTCGGCCGGGCGCCGGCGATGTCGATGCCGACCTCGCGCATGACCTCGACGACCTCGGGCCAGGGGGCCGCGGCGGGTTCCTGGCCGGCGCTCTCGGCGCGCACGTCGGCGGGCGCGTATCTGCGCCAGAACGCCTGCGCCATCTGCGAGCGGCCCGCGTTGTGCGTGCAGACGAACAGGATGTACTTCACCTTCGCACCTCCGATCCGGATCCGAGCTCCGCGAGCAGGGCGTCCACCCGCCGGGAAATCTCATCGCGTACGCGACGCACCTCCGGGAGCGGGCGTCCACCCGGGTCGTCGAGCTCCCAGTCGACGTAGCGCTTGCCGGGGATGTAGGGGCACTCGTCGCCACAGCCCATCGTCACGACGACGTCCGCCCACTCGGCGTCGGCCCGATCGAGCAAGTGCGGCACGCGGCCGGTCAGGTCGAGGCCGAGCTCGCGCATCGCCTCGACGACCTCTGGGTGCACGTGCTGCGCCGGCCGGCTGCCGGCAGAGCGCGCCTCGTGCGCGCCGGCGGCGGCGCGCTCGAACAGCGCCTGCGCCATCTGCGAGCGACCGGCGTTCTGGATGCATACGAACAGGACACGGCTCATGCCGCCTCCTTCATGGGCGACTCGGGGTGCGATGCCGTCGGCAGCTCCTGGCGCCCGCGTACGAGCTGATACGTGACGGCGCCGATCGCCGCGCCGACCGCGGGTGCGGCCAGGTACACCCAGATCGCCGTGAGATCGCCCGAGATGAGCGCCGGGCCGAGCGACCGGGCCGGATTCATCGATGCCCCGGTGATCGGGCCGCCGAAGAGCGCGTCCAGCGCGACCGTGCCGCCGATGGCGATCGCCGCACCCTCGCCCACCGCGCGCGTGTCGGTGGCGACGGCCATTATCACGAACATCAGCAGGAACGTCAGCACACCCTCCCACAGGAACGCCTGGCCGTTCGACCCCGACGGAAGGGTTGCCCCGACGTGTGCGATGTCGCCCAGCGACCCGCGCAGCACGAGCGCGGCGGCGACGGCGCCGGCGAGCTGCGCCGCCCAGTACGCCGGCACGCGGGTCAGGGGGAAGTGGCGCGAGCACGCGAAGGCCAGCGTGACCGACGGGTTGAAGTGGGCGCCCGAGATGTGCCCCACGGCGTAGATCATCGCCATGATGACGAGCCCGAAGCTGAGGGCGACGCCGAGGTGGCCGAGAGCGTGCGTGGTCGTGTCGACCATGATCGCGCCACAGCCGGCGAACACGAGGGCGAACGTGCCGATCGCCTCGGCGGCGAGCGATCGGGCCAGGCTGCCAGGCACGTCAGCCCGCCTGCGCCAGCGCCGCGGGCTCGACCAGGGAATGCAGCCGCCGCATCGCGTCGCCGCGGACGCGGAAGTAGGCGAACGTCCCGCGCTTCTCGCGGTCGAGCAGGCCGGCCGCCGTCAGCTGCTTCAGGTGATAGCTGACAGTGGGCTGGGCGAGGCCCAGGTGGTCGGTGAACTCGCACACGCACACCGCGTCGCCACCGGCGCGCAGCAGGATGTTCAGGATCCGAAGCCGGTGGCGGTCGCCGAGCACCCGGAAGAGCCGCTCGAGCTCGGCGGCGTCAGTGTCCGAGAGCGAGGACCCGGCGAGGGGCGTGCAGCAGTTGATCGTCGGCAGCTTGCGCACCTGGCCAATATATCGAAGAGCATGAGTATTTGCGAATCCCGATGAACCGCGTCAAAGTATCGATGAGCTTCGATCAAAGGAGACCGCGATGAACACCTTCCACCTGTCCCTCGACGTTCCCGACCTCGACCGGGCGATCGCGTTCTACTCGGGGCTCTTCGGCCTCGAGCCCGCCAAGGTCCGCGCCGGCTACGCCAAGTTCGAGCTGGTCGACCCGCCGGTGGCGCTCGCGCTCCAGCAGGCGCACGCGCCGGCCCTCTCGCACATGGGCATCCGCGTCGAGACGGCCGCCGAGGTCGAGTCGGCCGCCGAGCGCCTGCGCCGATCGGGACTCGCCACGCTCGAGGAGCACGACACCGACTGCTGCTACGCACGGCAGGACAAGGTGTGGGTGGCCGACCCGGCGGGGAACCGCTTCGAGGTCTACACGGTGCTCGCGGACACGCCGGAGGACGAAGTGGAGCACGCGCCGACCGCGCGTTGCTGCGCGCCGGTCGAGGGCGAGGCCACGGCCTGCTGCTCGGCGTGAGTCCCTAGACCGAGGCGGTGCGCGACGCGTCGGTGAACTCGCGGAACTCCGCGGTCACCAGGTAGGCGGTCTGCTCGCCGATGTCGACGGCGTTGTCGCCCACCCGCTCGAGGCAGCGTGCGATCAGGATCGCCCGCAGGCCGGCCTCGTGCGACGGCTCGTCGTCGGCCAGCGACAGGATGCGCCGGGCGAGACCGTGGTTCGTCTGGTTGATCACCTGATCCATCGCGAGCAGCGACTCGGCGCCGGCCAGGTCGCGCGCACCATACGAGCGCATCGCCTCGGAGATCATCGCGTGCGCCTGGCGGCCCATCGTCGAGAAGTCGGCCAGGAGCTCGGCGGGCAGCGGCGGGTCGGGCGGGAGCAGGAGGCCCAGCTTGGCGATGTTCACGCACTGGTCGCCGATCCGCTCGAGGTGCAGGTTCACGTGGATCATCGAGAGCACAAGGCGCAGATCGACCGCCACCGGCGCCTGGCGGGCGAGCAGCGACTCGATGGCCGACTCGACGCGCAGGTAGATGCTGTCAACCTCGTCGTCGTCGGCGATCACCTTCTGCGCCTTCGCCTCGTCGGCCGACTCGAGGGCGGCGAGGACGAGCTCGAGCGACCGGCCGCACAGACGTCCCTCGTCCTGCAGCAGCGCCTCGATCTCGTCCAGCTCGTGTTGGAACTCTTCGCGTGGCATGCGGCGAGCATAGGGCACCGCGCGCCTCATCGCTCGCGACAGGTGCCGCTCGCGGACATGGTTATCCGACTCTTCACCACACATTCACCGCCGAATAACCCCGCCCGGGCCGGAGGGCAGGCACGATCGACACATCGCAGTGAATCGACGATGAGAGGTCACGCATGCACAGGTACAGAAGGTCCGCGCTGACGCTGGTAGCCGCCGGCTCGGTCGTGCTCGCAGCCGCCTGCGGAAGCGGTGGGACGAAGACGGTCACCGATACGGCCGGCAATTCGAGCACCTCCAACAACAGCAAGGTGCTGATCGGAGCAGGGAGCACGCTCGTCGCCCCGCTCGTGTCGCAATGGGAGGCCGACTACCTGAAGAGCGTCGGTGTGACGATCACCTACGGCGCCGTCGGGAGCGGCGGCGGCATCGACGCCATCACGTCGAGGTCGGTCGACTTTGGTGCAAGCGACGCCCCGCTCGACCCCGACCAGGCGACGGCATGCAAGGGCTGCGTCGAGATCCCGTGGGTGCTGGCGGCTGTCGTCCCGGCGTACCGCCTCGACGGCGCCCCCGACCACCTGAAGCTGACCGGGCAGATCGTGGCCGACATGTTCCTCGGCACCATCACGTCGTGGAACGATCCCAAGATCAAGGCGCTCAATCCGGGCGTGAACCTGCCCGACACGAAGGTGACGCCGATCTACCGCAGTGACGGCTCGGGCGACTCCTATGCCTTCACGAACTACCTGTCGAGCGTGGCCCCCGACTGGAAGTCGAAGGTCGGCACGTCGACGCAGCCTCCGTTCCCGACCGGGACAGGGGCGAAGGGCACCTCCGGCGTCGCCGCCGCCGTCGCGGCCACGAACGGGGGGATCTCGTACATGACCCTCGCCTACATCATCAACGACAAGCTCCAGTCCGCGCTCGTCCAGAACGCGGCCGGGAAGTTCCCGGTCCCGAACGTCGACAGCATCACGGCCGCCGCGTCGGCCGTGACGACCATCAATCCCGACGGGTCGATCACGCTGGTGAACCCACCGGCGTCGGCCGCCGCGGCGTGGCCCATCGCGACGTACTCCTACGTGCTCGTGCCGCACGATTCGTCGAAGGGCGCCACGATGCGTGCATTCCTGACCTACGCCATCAGCGACACTGGGCAGGCATTCGCTCCGCCGCTCGAGTTCGCAGCGCTGCCGCCGAACGTGGTCACCCACGACAAGCAGGAGATCGCCAAGATCTCCTGAGCGGCAGGAGCGGCGCCGGCACTGCGACCTCCCACCGCGGTGCCGGCGCCCTTCCCGCCAGGGAAGGCAGGTGAATTTAGGTTGACGACCAAGGCCGAAACAGACGCCCTGCCGCGCAGGGCCCGAATTCATTTGGGGGACGCAGGCCTCCGGCTGCTGTCCGGTGCGGCGGCCCTTGCGGCGGTTTGCCTGGTCGGCCTGCTCGCCTACAAGGTCTTCCAGGACGCTAATCTCAGCATCTCCACGTTCGGCTTGGGGTTCTTGACGTCGACCGAGTGGAATGCGGTGACGAACAAGTACGGTGCCCGCGACCTGATCTGGGGCACGCTGTTCACGTCCGTTGTGGCGCTGGCGATGGCGGTACCCCTCGCCATCGCGATCGGGCTGTTCCTGAGCGAGCTGGCCCCACGCTCGCTGCGAGCACCGGTCGGGGCTCTGGTGGAGCTTCTCGCGGCGATCCCGAGCGTCGTGCTCGGCCTCTGGGGGATCATCGTGATGGGGCCGTTCCTTTCGGCGCACGTGGAGCCGTTCCTGGGCGACCACCTCGGATTCATCCCGCTCTTCTCGGGCACGCCGTCCAACAGCGGGCTGCTCCCTGCCTGCGTGATCCTGACGATCATGATCGTCCCCATCGTGGCAAGCATCAGCCGTGACCTGTTCATCGGCGTTCCGTCGGACCTCAAGCAGGGCGCCCTCGCCCTGGGCGCCACCCGCTGGGAGATGATGCGGCAGGTGGCCATCCCGCAGGTGAGCGCGGGCCTCGTCGCTGCGGTGATGCTCGGCTTTGCGCGGGCGATCGGCGAGGCGATCGCCGTCGCCCAGGTGATCGGCAACACCGCCGGATTCCACTGGTCGCTGTTCGGACCGGGAAACACGATGGCTGCCCAGATCGCACTGCAGTTCCAGGGCGCAGCTACCCCACTGCAGACGGCCTCTCTTGCCTACCTCGCGGCAATCCTGCTGGTGATCAGCCTGGTCACGAACGTTGGCGCCCAGCTGACCGTCCGGCGAATTCAGCGCCGCATGGGGCTGGCCCGATGAGCGCCGAGGCGCATCCTCTCGCCGTCGTCTCCCGGCGATCCCGGCGCCGCAAGCGGGTGGGCCAGCTGGCAGAGGTGCTGGCGACGCTCGCCGCGGTGCTCGCGGTCGCGCTCCTCGCGGTCGTGATCATCTCCGTCGCGAAGCGAGGCGCCGGCGCCCTCAACTGGGCCTTCTTCACGAAGACCCCGGTGCCCTTCGGGCAGACGGGAGGTGGCATCGAGAACTCGATCATCGGCAGCCTGATCCTCACAGGCATGGCAACGGCGATCTCCGTTCCGGTCGGGGTGCTGATCGCGATCTACAACACCGAGTTCGCCCCCGCGCGTGTCTCGGAGTTGATCCAGCTCGTGATGAACGTGCTCGCGGGTGTGCCAACGATCGTGATCGGGTTCTTCATCTTCGGGCTCCTGGTGGCAGGGAGCGGGCAGAGCGCCATCGCCGGCTCGGCGGCGCTGTCGATCGTCATGCTGCCGATCGTGGCGAGGTCGACCGAGGAGGTGTTGCGGCTCGTCCCGACGACGCTCCGCGAGGGTGGGATGGCGCTCGGCGCGACGCGTGCGCGCACGGTCGTCACGATCCTCCTGCCGACGGCCGTGGGCGGCATCGTGACGGCGACGATCCTCGCGGTCGCGAGAGCCGCCGGCGAGACCGCGCCGCTCCTCTTCACGTCGTCGATCGCGGCCAACACGGTGACCACCGACGTCCATCAGGCGATGTCCTCGCTCCCGTTTGCGATCTTCACGGGATCTGAGTCCGCGAGTCCTCAGGATCAGCAGCAAGCCTGGGCCGCGGCGCTCGTCCTCATGGCGGTCGTGCTCGTCGGCGGGGTTGTCGGCCGGCTTCTATCGCTGCGAACGAGGCGCCAGATCGAGCAGGCCAGGTGAGACCGAATGACCGACGAACCACAAGGATCAGGGAAGATGCCCATCATGACGGAATCCAGCAGCACCGATCGAGGCGACGGCGAGGGGGCCGATGTCATCATGGCGCGGTCGCAGGCGCAGATGGCTGAGATCGCCGCCAAGCACGGCAGCTCGCCGCAGGAGGGCAAGCCCGTCGTACTCGGCCTGAAGGGCGTCTCGGTCGCCTACAGCGGCACGACCGCAGTCCGGGACGTCGACCTGGACATCCACAAGACGCTCGTGACGGCGTTCATCGGCCCGTCCGGCTGCGGCAAGACGACGCTCCTGCGCAGCCTGAACCGGATGAACGACCTGATCCCGGGGGCGACGGTTGACGGGACCATCACCTATCACGGCCATGATCTGAACGCTCCCGGCGTCGATCCGGTCGAGGTGCGCCGCCGGATCGGGATGGTGTTTCAGCGCCCGAATCCGTTCCCGAAGTCGATCTACGACAATGTCGCCTTCGGTCTGCGCCTGCATGGGATGAAGGACAACCTGGACGACCGTGTCGAGAAGGCGCTGCGCCAGGCGGGGCTGTGGGAAGAGGTGCACAACCGGCTCAAGTCGAGCGGCCTCTCGCTCTCCGGCGGCCAGCAGCAGCGCCTGTGCATCGCCCGCGCTCTTGCGATCGAGCCGGACGTCGTGCTGATGGACGAGCCGGCCTCGGCTCTCGACCCGATCGCGACCCAGCGGATCGAAGATCTTGTTGCGGAGCTCAAGAACGACTATACGATTGTGATCGTGACCCACAACATGCAGCAGGCTGCCCGGGTCGCCGACATGACCGCGTTCTTCAGCGTCGACGTCAACGAGACCGGCCGTTGCGGTGTTCTGGTCGAGCACGCACCCACCGCCGAGCTCTTCACCCGACCGAAGGACGACCGTACCGAGGCGTACGTCACGGGCCGGTTCGGGTAGCCGATGGCAGGCCCGGCGGACAAGGGTGAGGCCGGCGCCGGTGTGACCGATCTGCCGACCGCCCGCCGCCGGCGCGCGGGCACGGCGGCGCGGCGGCCGAAGGTCGCGCCGCCGGAGCGGTTCCTGAACCGCGAGCTCTCGTGGCTCGACTGGAACGAGCGCTGCATCCAGCTCGGCCAGGACCCGCAGGTGCCGCTGCTGCACCGGATCCGCCTGTGCTCGTTCATCTCGACCGGGCTCGACGAGTTCTTCATGGTGCGCGTCGCCGGCCTCGAGCGTCAGGCGTCGTCGGGTCTCGACGTGCGCTCGCCGGACGGCCGCAGCCCGCACACGACGCTCGACGAGATCGCTGGGCGCGTGCGTGAGCAGGTTTCCAAGCAGTCGGCTCTGTACGAGCACGACCTGCTGCCCGGCCTCGCACAGGCGGGGATCCGCATCGGCCGTGTCGAGCAGGCCACCCGGGCCGAGCTGCGCTCGCTCGCCGCCCACTACGAGCGCGAGATCTACCCGGTGCTCACGCCGCTTGCGATCGGCCCCGGCCAGCCGTTCCCCTACATCTCGGGGCTCTCGCTCAGCCTCGGCGTCTTCGTCCGCGACCCGGCCACCGGCGAGGAGCGGCTCGCCCGCGTGAAGGTGCCCGAGGGCATGTCGCGCTTCGTCACGATCGGCCGCGACGAGGTGATGTTCCCGCTCGAGGAGGTGATCGCCCACTTCCTACCACGGCTTTTCCCGGGCATGGAGGTGGTCGAGTCGGCACCGTTCCGGGTCACCCGCGACGCCGACTTCGACGTGTCGGACGATGCCGACGACCTGCTCCAGGCCGTCCAGGTCGAGCTGCGCCGGCGCCGGTTCGGCGACGTCGTGCGGCTCGAGGTCGCGCACGCGATGTCGGGGCGGATGCTGCGGCGGCTGGTCGACTCGCTCGACGTCAGCGACCGCCAGGTGTTCCGCATCCACGGCATGCTCGATCTGGCCGACGTGTCCCAGCTGGCCGACATCGACCGGCCCGAGCTCAAGTTCGAGCCGTGGGTCGGCGTGGCGCCCCCGGCGTTCGAAAGCGGCGATCGCAAGGAGATGTTCGCCGCGATCGCGGCCGGCGACATCCTGATCCACCTGCCCTACGACTCGTTCGGGACGACGGTGGAGGAGTTCATCAACGCCGGCGCGCGCGATCCCGACTCGGTGGCGCTCAAGACGACGGTCTACCGCACGAGCGAGCGCTCGCCGCTCATCCCCGCGCTGATCCGTGCCGCCGAGGAGGGCAAGCAGAGCGTGTGCGTGGTCGAGCTCAAAGCCCGCTTCGACGAGAGCCGCAACATCCACTGGTCGCGGGCGCTTGAAGAGGCCGGCACCCACGTCGCCTACGGCTTCCCGCACCTCAAGGTGCATGCCAAGACGACCCTGATCGTGCGGCGTGAGGGCCGCGGCCTGCGCCGCTACGCCCACATCGGGACCGGCAACTACCACGCGGTCACCGCGCGCGTCTACGAGGACTTCGGGCTGTTCACGTCCGACGACGACATCACCGCCGACGTCTCCGACCTGTTCAACCTGCTCACGGGCTTCGGCCGGCCGCAGAACTTCCGCAAGCTGCTTGTGTCGCCCTACACGCTGCGGCCGCGGCTGCTCGAGCTGTTCGCGTCGGTGGCCGCCGCCGCCCGCGCCGGCCAGCGGGCGCGGATCCGGATCAAGGTGAACCACTTCACCGACGCCGAGATGATCGATGCGCTCTACGACGCCTCGCGGGCGGGCGCCCAGGTGGACATCATCGCGCGCACCGTGTGCGCCCTGCGGCCCGGCGTGGAGGGGATGAGCGAGAACATCCGCGTCCGCAGCGTGCTCGGCCGCTGGCTCGAGCACAGCCGCGCGCTGATCATCGAGGCGGGCGACGAGTCGACCTACCTGATCGGAAGCGCCGACCTCATGCCGCGCAACCTGGACGGGCGCTTCGAGGTGCTCGTGCCGGTCGAGGACGAGGCGGCGCGGGGGCAGCTGGCCGAGATGTTCGACTCCCTCTACGGGATCGCCGACTTCTCGTGGCAGCTCCTGCCCGACGGCAGCTGGGAGCGGCTGCCGGGCGACGGCACCGGGGGCACGCAGCTGGCCCTGATCCGGCGTGCGCGCCGGCGTGCGGCCCAGACGGCCCTGCCGTGAGGCGGATCGCCGCCGAGGCGGATCCGGCCCGCCGATCGGCAGGCGGGGACAGCCGATCCGCCGGTCACACTCCACGTATGACGGTCGCGGTGATCGACATCGGCTCGAACACGGGCCGGCTCCTCGTCGCCCGGCGGGGGAGCTCCGCGGCCATCGTGGCGCTGCGCACCGAACGCACCGTGCTCGGCCTCGGTCATGAGATCGAGAGCACCGGCACGATCTCGGCTCCCAAGCTGGAGCAGACGATGGTGTGCGCCCGCCGCTACGCGACCCTGGCCCGTGCGCACGGCGCGACCCACATCGACGTCGTCGTCACCGCTCCCGGGCGCCAGAGCGCGAACGCCGCGGTGCTCGTCGCCGGCCTGACGCACGTCACGGGCGTCGCCGCGCGGGTGCTCTCGGCGGTCGACGAGGGTCGCTACGCCTTCGAGGGCGCCACGGCCGGCCTCACCGGCCTCGACATCCCCGTGGGCGTATGCGACGTCGGCGGCGGCTCCACCGAGCTCGCGGTCGGCATCCCCGACAACGAGCCCGAGCGCCTGCTCTCGATGGACATCGGCTCGCTGCGGCTGACGAGCCGGTTCCTCAAGGGCGATCCGCCGTCGCGCCGGGCGGTCGAGCGGGCCGTCGACGAGGTGCGCGACCACATCCGCGGGCTCGAGGGCATCGAGGTGGGCACGGCGCTTGCGACGGGCGGCAGCGCCCGGGCGCTGCGCAAGCTGGTCGGCCGCACGCTCGACGAGCGCCGCCTCGAGCGGGCCGTGCGGATCGTGTCGCGGCAATCGTCCGACCGCATCGCGACCGCCTACGGCATCCACGTCGAGCGGGCCCGCGTGCTGTTGGCGGGTGCGCTCATCCTGCGCGAGGCGCAGGCGATGATCGGCGCCCCGCTCGTCGTCGCCCGCGGCGGCCTGCGCGAGGGCATCGCCGACATGCTCCTGGCCGAGCGCTCCGCCGCCTAGCCAGGCCTCCTGGCTGGTCGGTCTGTGCGCGGCGGAGGCGAGACCGCGTCTCGCCGGAGCGCGAGGGCGGTCCGTTCCATCCCGAAGGAGGGGGCTCGTGGGGGACCATGGGTTCCCCCACGGCAAGACCATGGTTCCCCCATGGGTAATTCTCCAAAGCTTCACGCGATCGTCACCATGCGGAAACCCCTGGAAAGGCTCCGGGCGGGCACAATCACCGTATGGCTTCACGCTCGACCTACGTTCGCCGGATCGAGCAGCTCGAGTCTGCGGTGATCGGATTCGGACGCGGCGTCGCACGGCGGCGGCCCGGCGTCCCCGGAGCGCACCATCGGGCGATCGAGGTGGCCGTCGACGCCCTCGTGACGTCACCGTGCGCGACGGAGCACGACCTGGTGCGGATCCGCCTCGCCCAGGACGTCGACTTCCACGTCCGGCACATCGACCGCCTGCTCGACGCGCCCGCGGCCACCGACGGCTCGCGCATCGGAGTGATCGACGCGCTGGAGGCGCTCGAGCTCGCGCTCGCGGCCCTCGAGCTTCGCGATCCGACCGGTCTCGCGCGCGCCGACCGGCTGATCGAGCGCATCCTGGCCGACGCCGAGCGGCCGCTCATGCGCGACGGCGAAGCCTCGGCTCCCGACGCCCGTCTGCGCCGGATCGCGCTGCACGTGCTCGCGGTCGCCGGCATTGCCCGTATGCTCGGGCCGCGCACCCGCCCGCGGCCCACGGCCGTCGCGTGAACAGCCCCGCGGTGAACGGCCGCCGCCGGCGCGTCCTCGTGGTCGAGGACGACGCGGTCATCGCGTCCGCGATCGCGGCCTACCTGCGCGCGGCCGGCTACGAGGTCGACGCGGTCGACGACGGGCTGAAGGCGCTGCGCCGGATCCGCTACGCCAGCCCCGACGCGATCGTCCTCGACCTGATGCTGCCGGGCACGGACGGCTGGCAGGTGATCGAGTCCGTCCGCGCCGACGGCGTCGAGGCGGCGGTCGTGGTCGTCAGCGCCCGGGTCTCGGAGCGCGACCGCGTGCACGCGCTGCGGATGGGCGCCGACGACTACCTGTGCAAGCCGTTCGGCATGCCGGAGCTCGTGGCCCGGGTCGAATCCGCCCTGCGGCGGACGGCGGGCGGGTTCCACGGCAGAAACGACGCGATCGAGCTGCCGGGGCTCGTGATCGACTCGGAGCTGCGTCGGGCCTTCGTCGACGGCGAGGACGCCGGACTGACGGTGCTCGAGTTCCGGCTGCTGCATGCGATGGCGTCGGAGACCGGCCGGGCGCTCACGCGCGACCAGCTGCGCCGGCGGGTGTGGGGGATGCCGCACACGAAGCGCGACCGGTCGGTCGACGTGTGCGTCCGCAAGCTGCGGGCCAAGCTCGACTGCCGGTCGGCGACGCACACCTACATCCACACGCACCCCGGCGTCGGCTACCGCTTCGCGGCCGAGCCGAAGCAGCCCGCGGCCGATCACTAGCGGCTGTCGGCTGCCGCCTGAGATACGATCACCGCTCGTGAGCAGCGAGCCTCAGGCGCCCGCCGTGGCTGAGCCCGACTCGAGCGACGCCGCGCTTGTCGATGCGCTGCTCGAGGAGCTGGGCGCGAGCCGTGTCGGCCTGCTGGCGGAATTCGTCCGCGCATACGTCCGCCGCGTCCCCGCCGTGCTCGTCGGCGAGCTCGGCACCATCGAGCTGGCGGCGCAGGTCTCACGCCTGTTCGCCTTCATGAACGAGCGGGCGCCGGGTGAGCTCGCGGTGCGCGCGTACAACCCGTCGCTCGAGACCGACGGCTGGCACGCGTCCGGATCGGTGGTCGAGGCGAGCGTCGAGGACTCGCCCTTCCTGGTCGACACGGTCACGACCGAGATGCACGTCCACGGTCTGCAGGTGCGCGCCGTCGTGCATCCCGTTGTCGGGGTTGAGCGCTCGAAGGACGGTCGCATCGAGGCGATCACCCCGGCGCGCGGCGCTCCCCGGCGCGAGTCGGTCATGCACTTTCAGGCCGACCGCCGGCTCGACGACGACGCTCTCGAGCGCCTGCGCGTCGACCTGGTCAAGGTCCTGCGCGACCTGCGCCTGGTGGTGCGCGACTTCCTGCCGATGGTCGAGCGCGTCGAGCGGATGATCGAGACGGCGCAGGCCTCCGGGCCGGGCTGGTCGGCCGACGACGTGCAGGAGTCGACCGAGTTCCTCGAATGGCTGACCGACGACAGCTTCATCTATCTCGGGTACCGCGAGTACGAGATCAGCGGCACGGGCGACGATGCGACGATCGCCGTCGTGCCCGGCTCGGGCCTCGGCATCACGTCCGATGACGCCCGCTCGCGGTTCGCCAAGCCGGTGCCGGTGTCCGAGCTCGACACGGCCGTGCGCGGGCGCATCTTCGGCGGCCCGCTCGTGCTGGTCGCAAAGACGAGCACCGAGACCACCATCCACCGGCACGCGCGGATGGACTACATCGGCGTGAAGAAGGTCGATCCTGCCGGCAACGTCGTCGGCGAGCTGCGCATGATCGGACTCTTCACGAGCAAGGCCTACGCCGAGTCGGCCCGCCAGATCCCGCTCGTTCGGCGCAAGCTCGAGGCGATCATGCGCTGGGAGGATCTGATCACGGGCTCGCACGACTACAAGGCCGTCGTCGAGCTCTTCGACAGCTTCCCCAAAGACGAGCTGTTCGCCGCCCCGGCGCAGGAGCTGCGCGCAACGATCATGTCGCTCGCGGCCATGCAGGAGGAGCGCAACGTGCGCGTGTTCCTGCGCTCGGACCCGCGCATGAAGACCGTGTGGGTGATCGTCGCCCTGCCGCGCGACCGGGTAACGACCGAGCTGCGCCTGCGGCTCGAGCACCTGTTCGAGTACCGCTTCGGCGGCGTCGTCGCGGACTACGAGCTCTCATTTGCGACCGACCCGGCCCGGTTCCACTTCACGATCCACGTGACCGAGGACGACATGCCCCAGGTGTCGCTCGCCGACCTCCAGGCCGAGGTCGCGTCGGCCGCCCGGTCGTGGGACGACGCCCTCTCCGACGCGCTCGCAAAGACGTTCGGCGAGATGCGCGGGCACGAGCTTGCCCGCCGCTACGGCGCGCTCTTCCCCGACTACTACAAGAGCGGCTCGCGGATCGAGGCGGCCCGGTTCGACGTCGAGCAGTTCGAGCAGCTCGGCCCCGACCGCCCCTACGTGGTCGCGCTCCAGAACGAGCGCGGGCCGGCCGAGCCGCTCACGCGGGTGAAGCTCTACAAGACCGGCGGCAAGGCGGCCCTGACCGAGCTTCTGCCGCTGCTCGAGCAGCTGGGTCTGACGGTGATCGAGGAGGTGCCGACGCGACTGCAGGGCGACCCGGCCGAGAGCCGGTACCTGCACGACTTCGGCGTCCTCGGACCCGACGGCAAGCAGCTCGACCTCTCGACCCACGCCGAGCTCGTCAGCTCGACCGTCGGCGCGGTGTGGGACGGCCGGGCGGGCTCGGACTGGCTGAACCGCCTCGTCGTCACCGGCGGCCTCTCGTGGCAGCGGGTGGCGGTGCTGCGCGCCTACCGGGAGTACCGGCAGGTGCTCGGCGCGACGTTCACCTCGCGGTACCAGAACGACTGCTTCGTGCGGAACTCCGCCATCGCGCGCAAGCTGGTGCAGCTCTTCGAGATCCGCTTCGACCCGAGCGGTGAGGACGTGGACGAGGCCGAGGAGGCGCTCGTCGGCGAGATCTCATCCGACCTCGACGCCGTCACCTCGCTCGACGACGACCGCATCCTGCGCGGCTATCTCGGCATGATCCAGGCCACCGTGCGCACGAACGCCTACGCGCACGACGACGGCTCCGGCCCGCTGTCGTTCAAGCTGCGATGCGCCGACGTCCCCAGCATGCCCCGGCCGGTGCCGCTGTGGGAGATCTTCGTCTACTCGCCCGAGATGGCCGGCGTCCACCTGCGCGGCGGCACCGTGGCCCGCGGCGGGATCCGCTGGTCGGATCGGCTCGAGGACTACCGCACCGAGATCCTGGGCCTGATGAAGGCACAGATGGTGAAGAACGCGGTGATCGTGCCGGTCGGCGCGAAGGGCGGGTTCGTGCTCAAGAAACCTCCGGCCGATCGGGCCGCGCTTCGCGAGGAGGAGCGGCGCCAGTACATCACCCTGATGCGGGGCATGCTCGACCTGACCGACAACATGGTGGCCGGCGAGGTCGTGCACCCGCCCGGCGTGAAGGTGCTCGACGGTCCGGACACCTACCTCGTCGTCGCGGCGGACAAGGGCACCGCACACCTCTCCGACACCGCCAACGGCGTCAGCGCGGAGTACGGCTTCTGGCTGGGCGACGCCTACGCGTCCGGCGGCTCCGACGGCTACGACCACAAGGCGCTCGGCATCACCGCCCGCGGCGCGTGGGAGAGCGTCCAGCGGCACTTCCGCGAGATGGGCCGCGACGTGATGACCGAGCCGTTCACGGCGGCCGGCGTCGGCGACATGTCGGGCGACGTGTTCGGCAACGGCATGCTGCTGTCCCAGCAGATGCGGCTCGTGGCGGCGTTCGACCACCGGCACATCTTCATCGACCCCGCACCCGACGCGGAGACGTCGTTCGCCGAGCGCGCCCGCCTGTTCGCCCTTCCGGCCTCGTCGTGGAGCGACTACGACCGCAGCCTGATCTCGGCCGGAGGCGGTATCTGGCCGCGGACCGCCAAGTCGGTGCCGCTCTCGCCCGAGGCGCGCGCCGCGCTCGGGATCGACGACGAGCGGCTGACGCCGACCGAGCTCATCCAGGCGATCCTCCGGGCGCCGGTCGACCTGCTCTGGAACGGCGGCATCGGCACCTACGTCAAGGCGGCCTCCGAGACGCATGCGGACGTCGGCGATCGCGCGAACGACGCCGTGCGCGTCGACGGCCGCGACCTGCGCACGAAGGTCGTCGGCGAGGGCGGAAACCTCGGCCTGACGCAGCGCGGCCGCATCGAGTACGCGTTGCACGGCGGGCGGATCAACACGGATGCGATCGACAACTCGGCAGGCGTTGACTGCTCAGACCACGAGGTCAACCTGAAGATCCTGCTCGGGCTCGCGGTCGAGTCCGGCGACCTGACCGTGCAGGAGCGCAACGAGGTGCTCCAGAGCGTGGCGTCCGACGTCGTCGCCCACGTCCTCTATGACAACTACCTGCAGGTGCAGATCCTGAGCCAGGAGACGGCCGTCGCCGCGCACCGGATGGAGGCCTACGAGGATCTGATGACCGAGCTCGAGGCCCGCGGCCTGCTCGAGCGCACGCTCGAGTTCCTACCCACCTCCGAGCAGATGGCCGAGCGGCGCGCGGCCGGCGCAGGGCTCGTGCGCCCGGAGCTGGCGGTGCTCCTGGCCTATGCCAAGCGGCTGCTGCGCGAGCACGTGCTCGCGTCCGACCTGCCCGACGATCCCTACCTGGACGCCTCTCTGGCCGAGTACTTCCCGCCGGCCGTGGTCGAGCGGTTCGGCAGCCTGATGGCCGCGCACCCGCTGCGGCGCGAGATCGTCGCCACCATCGTCACGAACGACGTGATCAACTCGATGGGCATCACGTTCGTCTCGCGGATGGTGTCCGAGACCGGAGCGGGCGCCGAGGAGGTCGCCGGCGCGTTCATCGTCGCCCGCGACGTGAGCAACGCGCGTGACCCGTGGGACGCCGTCGAAAAGCTCGATCGGGTCGTGCCCAACGACGTCCAGGCCAGCCTGATGAAGCGGGTCGACGCGATGGTCGAGCAGCTGTCGCGCTGGTACCTGACCCATGTCGCCCATATCGACCTGCGCGCCGAGGTCGAGCTGGCCCGCGAGCCGTTCGCCGAGCTCGTGACCTCGATGGCCGACAACGCCACCACCGCCTGGCGGTTGACGCGCGACGAGCGGCTCGACGCCCTGCTGGCCCAGGATGTCGCCGTCGACGCGGCCCGCTTCGCATCGATCGCCCCCGACCTCGTCTACGCGCCGGACATCATCACCGTCGCCCGGACCTACGAGCGCTCGATCGCCGACGTCGCCCATGCCTTCTTCGTCATCGGCGAGCGGCTCTACCTCGACGTCATCGAGCGCCGGGCGTCCGAGCTGCCCGCCGAGACGCGCTGGCAGCGGCTCGCCTGGGCGTCGCTCGCGGACGACCTGCGCCTGCTCCGCCGCCAGATCGCCTCGGCGGTGCTGGCCGAGTCCGGCGACGCCTCGATCGACGATGCCGTCGATCGCTACCTGGCGGCGCGCACCGACCCGTACGAGCGGCTGGCGGCGCTCATGACGACGCTCGCAGCCGCCCCCGGCGACGACGCGTCGGTGATCATGGTGGCGGTGCACCAGATCCGGCAAGTGATCGCGTAGAGGCCGAGAGGCGGGGACTGTCCCCATTCCGGCCGACGGTAAGGTGCAGGCCATGAACCGCCTGGTTGCCGAGACCAGCCCGTACCTGCTCCAGCACGCCGAGAACCCCGTGGACTGGTACCCGTGGGGCGAGGAGGCGCTCGCGCGGGCGCGTGCCGAGGACCGGCCGATCCTGCTCTCGATCGGCTACTCGGCCTGCCACTGGTGCCACGTGATGGCGCACGAGTCGTTCGAGGACGCCGAGACCGCGGCGCTGATGAACCGGCTCTACGTGAACGTCAAGGTCGACCGTGAGGAGCGCCCCGATCTCGACGCGGTCTACATGCAGGCCGTGGTCGGTATGACCGGCCGCGGCGGGTGGCCGATGACCGTCTTTCTGACGCCTGCGGGGGAGCCGTTCCTGGGCGGCACGTACTACCCGCCCGAGCCGCGGCACGGCATGCCGTCGTTCCGCCAGCTCCTGATCGCCGTCGACCGGGCCTGGAGCGAGCAGCGCGGCGAGGTCGAGCGCGTCGGCGCCAACGTGCGCGACGCGCTTCGTGCGAGCGCCGACATGGCGCCGTCCGCCGAGCCCCTGGACGAGGACGTGCTGGCCGCGGCGGTGCCGGGGCTGCGGACCGCGTTTGACCCCGGGTTCGGCGGCTTCGGCGGTGCGCCCAAGTTCCCGCCGGCGTGTGCCGTCGGCTTCCTGCTGCGCGAGCACGCACGCACGGGCTCTGCCGAGGCGCTCGAGATGGCGACCCGCACCCTCGACGGCATGGCGCTCGGCGGGATGCACGACCTCGTGGGCGGCGGGTTTCACCGCTACTCGGTCGACGCCTTCTGGCTCGTGCCCCACTTCGAGAAGATGCTCTACGACAACGCGCTGCTTGCGACCGCCTACCTGGAGGCGCACGCGGTGACGGGTGACCCGGCCTATGCCCGGGTGGCGGGCGACACGCTCGACTTCATGCTGCGGGAGCTGCGCCTGCCCGAGGGCGGCTTCGCGTCGGCCCTGGACGCCGACACCGACGGCGTCGAGGGCACCACCTACGTCTGGACGCCCGCCCAGCTCTCCGAGGCGCTCGCCGGGCCGCAGGCCCGGACCGCCGCCGAGTACTTCCGCGTCACCGACGCCGGCAACTTCGAGGGCGGGACGACCGTCCTTCGCGGGCACGGCGAGCCGCCCGCGGACATCGACGCGATCCGCGCGGCGCTGCTCGAGCGGCGGCTGCGGCGGCCCCAGCCGGGCCGCGACGACAAGGCCATCGCCTGCTGGAACGGGCTCGCCCTCGCGGCCATGGCCCAGGGCGGGTGGCGGCTGCGCCGGCCCGACCTGCTCGAGGCCGCGCGCGACTGCGCCCGCTTCCTGCTCGGTCCCATGACCGGCTCCGACGGCCGCCTGCTTCGCACCTACCGGGGCGGCAGCGCGCGCATCCCGGCCTACCTCGACGACCACGCGGCGGTCTGCAACGGCCTGCTCGAGCTCGCGCTCGCGACCGGCGAGCCCGAGTGGCTTCCGCCGGCGCGCCGGTTGGCGGACGAGGCGATCGCCCGGTTCGCCGACGAGCGCCGCGGCGGCTTCTTCCAGTCGGCGGCCGACGCGGAGCAGCTCGTCGCACCGCACAAGGAGCTCGACGACAACCCGACGCCGTCGGGCAACTCGCTGCTCGCCCATGCACTCGTGCGGCTCGCGCGCATCTACGCCGAGCCGCAGCTCGAGACGCACGCCGTGGCGGCGATGCAGCTCGCTGCCGACGGCATGCGGCAGGCCCCGCACGGCTTCGGGCAGATGCTCTCTGCGCTCGGCCTGCACCTGTCCGCGCCCCGCGAGGTGGCCGTGGTCGGTCCGGTCGCGGACGAGGCCACCCGGGACCTGGCCGACGCTGTGCGCGACGGCTTCCATCCGACGGCCGTCTACGCGTTCGGCGACGGCGCGGACGCGGGCGGGATCCCGCTGCTCGAGGGCCGGGGCACCGTCGGCGGCGCGGCGGCGGCCTACCTGTGCGAGCGGTTCGCATGCCTGGCGCCGATCACCGACCCCGCGGCCGCGCGCGCCGCGATGGCGGCGTGAGCGCGCCCGATCCGCGCCGGCTGGCCGCCGCGGACGAGGCGGTCGACCGGTACGTCCGTGACGGGATGCGGCTCGGCCTCGGCACCGGCTCGACGGCGACCCTGATGCTCGACGCGCTGGCGACGCGCCTGCGCAGCGGCGCGCTGCGCGACATCGCCGGCGTGCCCACGTCCGAGGCGACCGCGGATGCCTGCCGACGGCTCGGGATCCCCCTGCTGACGCTCGCCGAGTGCTCTGACCTCGACGTGGTGATCGACGGCGCCGACGAGATCGACCCCGGCCTGGAGCTGATCAAGGGGCTCGGCGGCGCGCACCTGCGCGAGAAGGTCGTCGCCTGCGCCGCGCGGCTGATGGTGGTCGTGGCGGACGACCAGAAGCTCGTCGCCCACCTGGGCGAGCGGGTGCCGCTGCCGGTCGAGGTGGTCACGTTCGCCCTGCCCGTCTGCGACCGGCTCCTGCGCGATCTCGGCTGGGCGCCGACGAGGCGGCTGCGCGCCGACGGGCGGCCGTTCGTCACCGACGAGGGCAACGCGATCCTCGACTGCCGTCGCGACGACTGGTCGGATCCCGCGGCGCTTGCCGCCGGCGTCCGCGACGTGCCCGGCGTCGTCGAGCACGGGTTCTTCCTCGGGATCGCCGGAGCCGCCGTCGTCGGCACTCCGGCCGGGGTCAGAGTGCTCGAGCGCGGCTCGCTCCCAGCCGCCGCTCCATGATCGCCACCGCTTCGGGATTGGAGTCGACGAGCACGTAGCGGCGGTCGAGCGCCGCCGCGACGGCGCCGAGCGTGCCCGAGCCGGCGAAGAAGTCGGCCACGCGGTCGCCGGGCCGCGTCGAGGCCTGCACCATCCGGCGGACGAGGCCCTCGGGCTTCTGGGTGGGGTAGCCGGTGCGCTCGCGGCCGGCGGTCGGCACGATCGTGTGCCACCAGCAGTCGGTCGGGAGCTTGCCTCGCGCAGCCTTCTCGGGCGTGACCAGGCCGGGGGCCATGTACGGCTCGCGCTCGACGGCGTCGGAGTCGAACCAGTGGCGCTCCGGGTCGCGCACGTAGACGAGGATCGTGTCGTGCTTGGCCGGCCAGCGCCGGCGCGGCTTGCCGCCGTAGTCGTATGCCCAGACGATCTCGTTCAGGAAGCACTCCCGGCCGAACAGCTCGTCGCAGAGCAGCTTGACGTAGTGCGCCTCGCGGTAGTCGAGGTGCAGATAGAGCGTGCCCTCGTCGTCGAGCAGGCGGCGGGCGTGCCGCAGGCGCGGCTCGAGGAAGCCCAGGTAGTCGTCGAAGCTGTCGCGGTAGGACGAGCGCTCGAGCAGCTCGCTGCGGTAGCGGCGGCCGCCGAATCCCGTGCGGTCGCCGTCGGCGTCGGCGACGGCGCGCAGCGGCCGCGCGGTCTGCGCCCGGCCGGTGTTGAACGGCGGGTCGAGGTAGATCATCCGAAACGCGCCGTCGCCGAAGCGCGGCAGGATGTCCAGGTTGTCGCCGAGCAGGATCAGGTCGTCCACCGCCGTAGCATGACCACGACGACGGTCGGAGGCCGGCTCAGGACGGCGTCAGCGATGCGAGCAGCGCGGCCGGCGGCTCGCCGCCGTCGACGCGGATCCGGTGCAGGGTGAACCGCTGCGACGGCCGTGCGTCGCCCGGCAGCTCGGTGGTGGCTCCGAGGTAGCCCGCCCGCCGCACGGCGGCGATCACCGTCGCGTCGTACGCTCCCGCCGGATAGCAGAAGAAGTCCACCGGCACGTGGAACAGCCGCTGCAGGACGACCCGCGAGCGGCCCACCTCGCGTTGCAGCTGCGCCGCCGAGACCGTTGTCAAATCGGGGTGCGTGAGCGTGTGCGACGCGATCTCCCAGCCGTTGCGGACCATGCGCGTGACCATCCACGTCTTCAGGCCCCAGCCCCGCCGGTGCAGGTTGGCCACGAGCAGGTCGAGCACCGCCGGCCAGCCGCGGCGGTGCAGGATCGGCATCGCCGCGCCGTAGTCGCCGCGGTAGCCGTCGTCGAACGTGAGCACGATCGGCTTCTCCGGCAGCGGCGCGCGGCCGTGCCATGCCGCCCATACCTGGTCGAGGGTGACGGGGTGGTAGCCGGCGGTGGCGAGCGCTGACATCTGGGCCGCGAAGATCGGCCGCGAGACGAAGAGCTCGGGGTAGGGCGCGCCGGCCGGCGGGATCCCGATCGCGTGGTACATCAGCACCGGTACCGGCGTTCGCAGCCGCGGGCCGTGGAAGCGGTGGTGCGGCAGAGGCACGGGCACCGGGAAGTCGCGCATCTGCAGAGCGTCCTGGTCGATCGGCACCTGCCCAGCGCTCGGGTGCGCGGCCGGCGCCGGATGGTCGGCCAGGGCGAGCGCGAGCGCACCGACCGCGACGGCGGCGGCGAGCGAAACGACGATACGACGACCGCGCAACGGATCTCCTCCGGCGAGCCCTGCCCGCGGGTGAGTCTACGTCCGTTCCAGCCCGAGAGCTACACGCCGGCGGCGGCGGTGCGCTTGCGGCCGATCTGCTCGGCCGACGGCCGGCGCACGTTGCGCACGAGGCCCACCTTCTCCCACCCTGCGATCACGAGGCCCGAGAGGTCGACCTGGCGCCATCCGAGGCCGTGAAAGGCCGACGTGGGGAAGACGTGGTGGTTGTGGTGCCAGGCCTCGCCGAGCGAGGGCAGCGCCAGCAGCCAGTTGTTCGTCGAGCGATCGGCCGCGGTGAACGGCCGCCGGCCGAACACGTGGCAGATCGAGTTCACGCTCCAGGTGATGTGGTGGTTGAAGAAGAGCCGCACGAGGCCGCCCCACACGAGTCCGGTGATCGCGCCCTTCCAGGTGCCGGTGACCAGGCCGCCGATGGCGAAGGGGATCGCGAACGAGAGCACGACCCACAGCGGGAACAGTCGTGAGATCGCGACGATGAGCGGATCCTGGAGCAGATCCTTGGCGTAGCGCTCGCGGTCGCTGCGGCTGTGGTCGAACATCCAGCCGACGTGCGCGTGGCCAAGCCCGCGCAGCCGGCCCCAGATCGAGGTCGAGAAGCCGTGGTGGGGGCTGTGCGGATCGCCCTCCTTGTCGGAGAAGGCGTGGTGCGTGCGGTGGTCGACCGCCCAGTCGATGGCCGGCCCCTGGATCGCCAGCGAGCCCGCGATCAGAAGCGCCGCCTTGAGCGGCGCGATCGCCTCGAACGCGCGGTGGGTCAGCATGCGGTGAAAGCCGATCGTGATCCCGAACCCGCAGATCACGTACAGCCCGGCGAACAGGGCCAGGTCGGTCCAGCCGACGGCCCGGTTCCAGAGCTCCGCGATCGCGGCGACGAGGCCGATGAACGGCAGTACCGTGATCACGATCATGGCGATGTTGCGTCCCCGCTCGGGGATGGGGGTGTCCTGGGTCTCAGCCGTCATCTCGAAGTCCTTTCGGCCTGACCGCGGTCAGGTTCGCTCGACCCGGCTGCCGGGGACGATGTCGTGGGAACCGTCCTCCCAGCGCACCCAGCCCTTGTGGCCGCCGTCGTAGTCGCCTGCAAAGAGCAGCAGGGTGGCCGGTCGGCCGGATACGGTGCACGGCTCGTCGCCGGGCTCGTCCGCGCCCCGCCAGACGCGCACAAAGGGGTTGCGCTCCCACTCGTCCCCGATCGTCGTCGCATCGGTGTGGCCGGGCAGGACGCGCGTGGAGTGTGGCAGCTCCATCAGCACCTGCATGATCGACCGGTGCAGGCTCTCGTAGCTGTCGCGCATGGTGCCGCCGACGGTGTCCTTGAAGAGCACGTCGGCCGTGAAGCAGCAGTCGCCGATGAGGAACGACAGGTGCCCGGGGCTGTGCCCGGGAGTGAAGAGCGCGGTGATCTCGAGGCCGCCGGTGGTGACCACGTCGCCGTCGGCGAGCAGGCCGGTGACGCCCGACATCCGCTTCGCCTCGATCTCGTGGGCGAGCACGGCCGGCCGGAAGCGCTCGATCACGACGCCCGCCTCGTCGATGTGGTCGCCGTCGGCGTGGGTGATCAGCAGGTGGGTGACCGTCAGCCGCTCGACGTCGGCGGCGTCGATGAGCGGCGCCACCGGGCCGCCGGCGTCGATGATCACGCCGGTCCCGCCCGTCTCGTCGCCGACCAGATAGGAGTTCGAGAGCCACCCCGGGTGCATGCTGCGCTCGAGGATCACGAGTCGCGGGCGGCGCGCATGGCGGCCTTGTGGGCGCGCTTGGCCGCCTGGTAGGACGCGAGCGCCTCGGCGCTGTCGACGTCGCCGAGCGTGGGATGGTCAGGCAGCGCGTCCTGCCACCCGCTCGGCTTCACATCGAGGAGCTTGACGAGCGTCGCGAACAGCGAGCGCACCTTCATGTCGCCGATGCCCGGCAGCCGTGCCAGCCGCGCCTTCAGGTCGGCGGCGTCGGTGGCCTCGGTCCACACCCGCGCGCCGTCGCCGCCGTAGTCGCGCTCGATGGCGACGCAGAGGGCCTGCACCCGCTTGGCCATCGACGCCGGGAAGCGGTGGATCGCGGGCCTGCGCACGAACACCTCGACCAGCTCATCGGGGTCGGTGGCGGCGATGCGGCCGGGATCGAGGTGGCCCAGCCGCCGCTTCAGCTCCATCGGGCCGGAGAAGGCCTTGGGCACGGGCACCTGCTGGTCGAGCGCGAACCCGATCAGAAGTGCGTTCGGATCGGTGGCGATCAGCCGGTTCGCCTCTGGGTCGGTGGTCCAGTGCAGCTCGGTCGTGGTGCGGGTCGCCATCTGCCGAAGCCTACCGCGCGTGCGTGTGGATCATCGTTGACCGGCGCCGGTGAGATCGTCGGGGGGCGGATCGCGGTGGGAGCTCTGCTGCCGCTTGGCCGCCTCGGCCCGGGTGGCGACATAGACGATCGCGGTCGCCGGGATGCCCCAGAAGAGCGCGTAGAAGAACGAGCGGAACGCGGCCAGGTTGAACACGATCACGTGGAACGGGAAGAGCAGCGCGACCATCACGGGGTAGGTCACGAACACCTGCACCTGCCCCGGCAGCGCCTCCCAGCGCAGCATCAGGGGCCGGGTGGCGTCGCCGATCCGCCGCTCGAGCAGACCCCACCACCGCCGTGGTCGCCTACCGCCGATCACCGATCGCGAGCCCCTGGGCGTAGGCGGCGCGGACCTCGGCGGCCGACCACGGCGCCGGCGCGACCGAGATGAAGTAGTCCTTGAGCGCTCCCTCGGCGAGCTCGTCGAGGTCGGCGTCGGTCACGCCGACGCTTGCGAGCGTGGGGAACTCGAGCGCGGCCAGGATGCGGCGCACGGCGCGCACGGCGCGCGAGCCGTCGGCGGTGCCGTCGCCGGGCTCGCCGAGCGCGTCCGCGATGCGTTCGAACTGCCCGGGCGCGTGGGCGCGGTCGCGGTCCATCGTCTCGGCCAGCACGAGCCCGATCGTGAGGCCGTGCGGCAGGCCGAAACGGCCCCCGAGCGCCTGGGCGAGCGAGTGCTCGGCGCCGCAGTCTGAGATGTTCATCGTCAGGCCTGCCATCAGGCTCGCGCACGCCATGCGCGACCGCGCATCGCGGTCGGAGCCGTCGCGCACGACCGCCACGAGCGCGCCGCCCGCCAGCCGGATCGCCTCGAGGGCGATGCCGTCGCCGATCGGGGTGCGGGCGGTCACGACCATGCCGGCAATCGCCTGGGCGAGGGCGTCGATGCCCGTGTGGGCGGTGACCCCCGGCGGCAGGCCCCAGGTCAGCGCCGGGTCGACGAGCGCGTGCTGGGCGCGCAGGTGCGGGCTCGCGATGCCCGCCTTCACGTGCGTGCGCTCGTCGGTGATCACGGCTCCACCGGACACCTCCGATCCCGTGCCGGCGGTCGTCGGCACGCAGACGAGCGGGATCTGCGGCGGCTCGTAGGTCACCCCGCCGCCCGCGAAGCGCATGTAGGGGCCGCCCTGGCCGACGACGAGCCGCGCCGCCTTGGCCGTGTCCATCGCCGAGCCGCCGCCGATCGCCACCACCGCATCGCAGCCGGCATCGGCGAGCGCCGCCGCCGTCTGCTCGACGAGCTCGACGGTGGGCTCCCCCGGGGCCTTCTCGAACATGTGGGCACCTGCGACGGCGGCGAGCGCCTCGCCGACGCGCGGCACAAGCCCGGCCAGGCCCTCGTCGATCACGACCAGCGGGTGTGTCGCGCCCTCGTCGTGCAGGACGGCCGCGAGGTCGTTCGAGACGCCCTCGCCGAAGCGGATCTTGACCGGCAGATGGTTGCGGAAGGGCTCGACTGCGCTCATCGGTCGTCGGTAGGGTACTAGCTCGCCCTTCGATGGAGGTCCCATGCCAGAGAGCCGATTCGTGACGGCGCTGAACGAGCAGATCGCGTACGAGTTCGGCGCGAGCCAGCAGTACACCGCCATCGCCATCCACTACGACGCCGAGACGCTGCCGCGGCTGGCCGCGTTCTTCTACCGCCAGGCGCTCGAGGAGCGAAACCACGCGATGATGATGGTGCAGTACCTCATGGACGCCGGCCAGCGGGTGACGATCCCCGGTGTCGAGGCGCCCAAGACGGCGTTCGGCGACACGGTCGAGCCGGTGGCGCTCGCGCTCGACCAGGAGCGGCGGGTGACGGCGCAGATCAACGCCCTGGCGGCAGCGGCGCGGGAGGTCAACGACTACGCCGGCGAGCAGTTCATGCTCTGGTTCATCAAGGAGCAGGTGGAGGAGGTCGCGAGCATGTCCGACCTTCTGCGCGTCGTCGAGCGCGCCCGCGAGAACCCGCTCCTGGCCGAGGAGTACCTCGTCCGCGAGGCGACCGGCGAGGCGGCCGATGCCACCGCGCCGGGGGCCGCCGGAGGAGCGCTCTAGCCATGGCGGGAGTGCCGGAGGCGCCGATGACTCAGACGGCCGGCGGGCTCGAGCCGGCGGGTGAGGGCTGGTTCGTCGTGAACGCCGGCGAGGCGTGCTGGTGGCAGGACGAGGCGTTCGGGGCGAGCTGCCCGTTCGAGTCGCGTGAGCGGCGGTTCCCGCAGATCGCCTACTCGCTGCGGGTGCTCGAGCCCGGCAAGCCCAACTGCATGTATCACGGCGAGGACGTCCAGGAGGATTTCCTCGTCCTCCAGGGCGAGTGCCTGCTGCTGATCGAGGGACAGGAGCGGCGGCTGCGCGCGTGGGACTTCGTCCACTGCCCGGCGTGGACGGAGCACGTCTTCGTGGGGGCCGAGGCGCCGTGCGTCGTCCTCATGATCGGGGCACGGCCCGACGAGGAGGTCGTCTACCCACGCTCGGAGCTCGCGCTCGGGCACCGCGCGGGCGTCGAGCGCGAGACGCGCTCGCCCGGCGAGGCCTACGCCGGCTTCCCCGACTCGGTGCGCGGCCGGCCCGACGATGCGAGCCTGCCGTGGGGGGCCGGCTCCGGTCCGCGCTAGAAGCCGACCGCGTCCTGTGCCGGCAGCGGGCTCGACGGCAGGCCGGGACGGGGATCGCCCTCGTTGTATGCGCCCGGGGCGACGTCGTTCGGCGTGTCGGGATAGAAGACGCTTGCGAGCACCTGGATCTGGCGGCGGCCGACCCCGAGCTCGAACTGCCCGCCGCCGTACATGCGCACGCCGCGCGCGTCGCATGCCTCGATGCACTCGAGCAGGCGCTCGATGCTGCCGAAGCGCGACGGCTTGATGTTCAGCCAGCGCGGGCTCACGGCGAGCGCGTCGACGTCGGCGAGCGAGTGCACCGGCGCGTCGAAGCTCAGGCGCTCCTCGGCCCCCCGCAGCGCGTCGCGGGCATCGCCCTCGAGCCAGGCATCCTCGATCACGGCGTCGGGGAAGCCGGACACGATCGCGCGGTAGAAGCCGGGGTCGGCGGGTGCCTCCACCGCGGTGCCCTGGTAGTAGGCCTTCAGGTCGAGCACGCGCACGCGGCCGGTCGCCGAAAGGCCTGCGATCGTGTCGGCGTCCCACGAATCGAGCTCCGGGTCGAGCTTGAACTCGAGGCTCGGGTCGACCGCCATCCAGCCGTGGACGTCGCCCCTGGTCGAGACGACGAAGCGCACCGGCCGCGCCTCGCGCCCGACGGCCGTGGCGAGCGATGTGCCGGCCTGGCGCAGCGCGAGGTCGAGCCCGGCGCTCTCGAAGGCCCACCGGCGGTAGTCGCGGGCGGCGTGCATCTCGGGCTCGTGGTCCCACAACTCCGCGGCGTCGAGACGGGCCGAGAGCTCGCGCAGGGTCCGCGCCCCGGCCAGTGGCAGATCGGTCGGGAAGCCGGCGTGATCCTCGGCCGCATAGGTCACATCCTCGCCCCGGCCCTCCTTGCCGCCGCCGCGGAAGACCGCGGTTGTGGTCACACGGGTGAACCCGGTCGAGACGTCGACCGACGCGCGCTCGATCCCGTAGCCGTCGAGGTCGAGCGGCAGGTCGGCGAGCTGCTCCCACAGGGACATGCGGGCGAGCATACCCGGGCCGGCTTGATCGGCGTGGGCACGGCCGGTACGGTGGCCGCGTGTCCAGCTTCCCCAAGGTGCGCGTCGCCGCCGTACAGGCCACGCCGGTGATGCTCGACGGCGACGCGTGCATCGACCGCGCGATCGAGCACATGCGGGCTGCGGCCGCGCAGGGCGCGCAGCTCGTCGTGCTGCCGGAGTGCTTCGTCCCCTTCTACCCGAAGTCGTGGCTGACGCATTCCGACTGGGACGGCGGCCAGACCGACCTCTGGGAGCGCATGTGGATGCACGCCGTCGACGTGCCGGGGCTGCACACCGACCGCCTCGCCGCCGCCTGCGCGGAGCTTCGGCTGCACCTCGCGATCGGCGTGAACGAGCGCGAGAGCGACCGGCCCGGCACGCTCTACAACACGCTGCTCGTGTTCGGCCCCGGCGGTCTTCTGCACCGGCACCGAAAGCTCATGCCGACCCACCACGAGCGCCTGTTCCACGGCATGGGCGCCGGCGACGACCTCGGCGTCTGCGACACGCCGATCGGGCGCATCGGCGGCCTGATCTGCTGGGAGAACTTCATGCCGCTCGCGCGGTACGCGCTCTACCGCCAGGGGCCGCAGATCTGGGTCGCGCCGACGATGGACGACCGCGACATCTGGATCGCCCTCATGCGCACGATCGCGTTCGAGTCGGGCGCCTGGGTCATCGGCGTCACCCAGTACCAGCACCGCTCGCAGTTCCCCGCCGACCTGCCGGTGGAGCTGCCGGCCGATCGCCCGGACGAGTTCTCGCGTGGCGGCAGCGTCATCGTCGAGGCGGGCAGCGGCGCCGTCGTCGCCGGCCCGCTCTACGGCGGCGAGGGGATGTTGATCCACGACTGCGACCTGCGCACCGGCCTTCGCTCGCGGCAGGGCTTCGACGCCGTCGGGCACTACGCCCGTGAGGACGTGCTGCTCGAGCTGCTGGCGCGGCCGGCCGCGGCCGGAAACGGCGCCGTCACGGCCGATCAGGCTCCGGCTCCGGGCTGACCGCGCCGCTCGCGGCGGCGTGGATCGCGAGCACCGCCGCGATCGTGTCGGCATCGTTCGCCCGCCTGTCGGGGCGGTGGCGCTTCACACGGGCGAAGCGCAGGGCGACGCCGCCGGGGTAGCGCGGGCTGCGCTGGATGCCGTCGAACGCGATCTCGACCACGAGCTCGGGCCGCACGTGGACCACGTGCCCCTCGCGGCCGCTCTCGAGCTCGAGCAGGCGCTCGGTCTGCCAGCGCAGCATCTCGTCGGTCAGCCCCTTGAAGGTCTTTCCGAGCATCACGAACCCGCCCTCGGGATTGCGCGCGCCGAGATGGAGGTTCGAGAGCACGCCGTGGCGCCGCCCGTGCCCCCACTCGGCCGCGAGCACGACCAGATCGAGCGTGTGCACCGGCTTTACCTTGAGCCAGCCCGCACCACGGCGGCCGGCCTCGTAGGGATCGGCGAGCGCCTTGACCATCACGCCCTCGTGCCCGCGCCGGAGCGCGTCGGCGGTGAACGCTTCCGCGGTCGCGGTGTCCGGATCGGAGAGCCGGGCAACGACCAGCTCGGGAGCCACCTCGGCGAGCGCCGCGAATCGCTCTGACCCGGGCCGGTCGAGCAGGTCGTCCCCGTCCAGGTGCAGCAGGTCGAAGACGACGGCCGAGAGCGGGACCTCGCCCCGCAGCGCCTCGACGTTTCGGCGGCCGGCTATGCGCGCGGCGGTGACCTGGAAGGGCAGCGGTCGTCCGTCGGCGTGAAGCGCGATCGCCTCGCCGTCGAGCACCACCGCGTCGACGGGCAGCCGCAGCACGGCCTCGACGATCTCGGGCACGCGCGGCGTGATCTCGTCGAGCGTGCGCGTGAAGACGGCCACGTCGGCGCCCGAGCGGTGCACCTGGATGCGCGCGCCGTCGAGCTTCCATTCGACCGCCGCCGGCCCGGCGCGTGCGAGCGCCGCCGCGACGCTGCCCGCGGTCTGGGCGAGCATCGGGAGGATCGGCCGGCCGACCTCGAGCCGGTAAGCGGCGAGCCCGGCAGCGCCGTCGCGAAGCGCGGTCGCCGTCACGTCGCCCAGATCGCCGCGCAGCATGAGCGCCCGCCGCAGCTCGGCGACCGGCACGGCGGCCGCCCGTGCCGCCGCTGCGACCACCACTCCCTCCTGGGCGCCCTGGCGGAGCTCGCCGGCGACGAGCCCGCGCAGGAGCCGCTGCTCCGGTTCGGTCGCGCGGGCGAAGAGGTCGTGCAGCAGCGACCTGCGCGCGCCCGCCGAGCCCGATCCGGCGACCGCCGCCATGCGCGCGAACGCCGCATCAACATCGAGCACCGTCAGGGACGGCTCGGCCGCCGCCGGTGGCAGGTCGCGCAGCGAGGCCCAGCCCGCGCCGGTCTGGCGCTGCAGGAGCCGGCCCGAGAGGAACGCGACCGCCGCGGGCACCTCGTCGGGCGCGAGTGCCGCCAGACACTCCGCGAGTCGCGCGATCTTGGCGCTCCGGCCCGGCTCGGCGCGGACATCCTCGGATGCGGCCGCGATGTCGCGAAGGAGTGTCACGCCACCTCCCACCGTGCGGCGATGACCTCGGCGCATGTCGTGGCGAAGGCGGCGGCGGTGCGGGTCGGCTCGAGCCCCGCCCGGCGGGCGAGTCCGACCCGCGGCGGAGGCGCGGCGGCCACGAGCGGGATCGCCCGGATCGGCGTCCCGTCCACCGCCTGGGTCGGCACCGGGCGCGCGTTTGCGAGTGTGTATCCGTAGCCCCAGGCGACGAGGCTGCGGACGAGCTCGGCGTCGGCGGCGCGCCGGGCGATGACGGGCTCGACGCCGGCCCGGCGGAAGAGGCTCAGGAAGTACTCGCGCGACAGCGGCAGGTCGAGCAGCACGAACGGCTCGCCCGCCAGCTCGGCCAGGCTGACCGAGGGCCTGCCGGCACACGGGTGCCCGGCCCCGACCAGCGCGTAGGGCGGTGCGGTGGCCAGCGGCTCGAAGTGCACGTTGTCGCTCAGGCTCAGGTCGTAGGTGATCGCAAGGGCGATCGTGCCGTCGCGCAGGCGCGCGAGCAGCTCGGCCTGGTGCGCCGGCACGAGGGTCACGCTCGCCCGCGGCCAGCGGCCCTCGAACGCGCGGCACACCGCCGGCGCGATCGGCGGCGCGAGCGTCACCAGGCATCCGATGGGCAGCTCACCGGAGACATCTCCCCGCAGCGCCGCGGATCGCTCGTCCAGGCGGCCGGCAGCGGCCAGGACGTCGGCCGCCTGCGCCAGCAGCTCGCGGCCGGCGGGCGACGGCGTCGCCGCTCGGCGGCGGCCGCGCACGAGCAGCTGCACCCCGAGGGTGCGTTCGAGGTCGGCGATGGCGGCCGAGACGGTGGCCTGGGCCAGGTGCAGGCGCGCCGCCGCCGCGCCGATGCCGCCGCCCTCGCAGGCGGCGACGAAGCACGAGAGCTGGCGCAGCGTGAACCGACCGGCGGGGTCTGGCATCGTCGCTTCCGATGATACCGGCGATGAAAGCCCGATTTGACCGATGTATCGCCGTTGAGCGACGCTGCAGCCATGATCAGAACCGGTGCCGAGTATCGAGAGTCCATCCGCGACGGGCGGCAGGTGTGGATCGACGGCGAGCGCGTCGGCGACGTCACCACCCACCCCGCCTTCCGGCCCATCGTCGACGTCCGCGCGCGCATCTACGACCTCGCCCACGAGGCGGCCACCCGTGAGGTGATGTCCTACACCGATGCCTCCACGGGCGAGCGCTGCCCCGTCGGCTCGAAGCTGCCGCTGACCAAGGCCGACTGGCACGCCAAGCGGCTCGCGGTCGACACCGTGCTCGACGACGTCGGCGGCATCGTCACCCGCGTCGGCGACGAGACCGTCGGCGAGATGTGGTCGCTCTACGACGGCCAGGACGTCCTGAACGAGATCGACCCCGCCTACTCCGAGCACATCCGCCATCACGTCCGCCACGCTGCCGTCGCCGACCCGTTCCACGTCTCGGCGAACACCGATCCCAAGGGCGACCGCTCGCGGCGGCCGCAGGAGCAGGATCCCGACGTGCTCCTGCGCGTCGTCGGCGAGACCGACTCCGGCATCGTCGTTCGCGGCGCCAAGTTCGAGACCGCGGCCGCGTACGCGAACCAGGCGTTCGTGAAGCCGACGATCGGCGACTGGGGCCGGGCCGAGCTCAGCGAGTACGCGGTCGGATTCCTGGCCGACATGGCGGCGCCGGGGGTCACCCACATCTGCCGCTCGTCGTTCACCGGCCGCCGGCCCGCCGCGGACTACCCGCTCTCGAACCGCTTCGACGAGATCGACACGATGATCGTCTTCGACGACGTCGAGATCCCGTGGCAGAACGTGTTCTTCCACCGCCACACCCGGGCCGCCGCCTTCATCCGGGCGACGCTTCACCGCTACAGCATGTTCCCGTTCGTCCAGCGCCACCTGCGCTTTGCCGACCTGCTCGTCGGCACGGCGTATGCGAGCGCCTCGCAGACGGGGATCAAGATGCACCAGGGCGTGCGCGAGAAGCTGGCCGAGCTGGCCTGCTACCGCGAGAGCATCAACGCCCATCTGACCGCCGCGATCGAGCTCGCCGAGGTCAGCCCGGGCGGGCTGCTGATGCCCAACCAGGCGCTGCTCTCGACCGGCCGCGTGGTCGCGTGCACCCAGCTTCCCGCGATGATCCACCTGGCCCGCGACCTGTGCGGCGGGCAGCTCTGCGTCACGCCGGACGCCGCCTCGTTCGCCTCACCCGAGATCGGACCGCTGCTTCAGAAGTACTATCGCGTCGGCCGCTTCGGCGCCGACGACCGGCGGCGGCTCTTCGCCTTCGCCCGCGACCTCCTGAACTCCGACTACGCCGGCCACCGGCTCACGTTCCAGCTCTTCGCCCAGTCGCCCGCCTTCGCCCATCTCCTGCACGTGTACAACACCTACGACTTCTCCGGGCCCGCCGACCTCGTCCGCCGCTACGCCGGCCTCGTCGAGCCGCTGCAGGAGCAGACATGAGCGCCCGTGAGCCGATCACCGTGGGCGGGCACCTGCGCGTGCGGCCGTTCAACACGCGCGACACCTATCCCGAGCAGCGGATCGGGAACGATCTCTGCCAGGCGGTCGTGGCCGGCGGCACGATCTACCTTCGCGGGCAGGTGGCGCAGGATCTCGACACGCGCGCGAACGTCGCGGTCGGCGACCCGGCCGGCCAGGCCGTGAAGGTGATGGACAACATCGAGCTCCTGCTGTCCGAGTGCGGCGCCGGGCTCGAGCACATCGTCTCGTGCCACGTCTACCTGACCGACATCCGTTACCGGGAGCCGGTCTACCTGGTGCTGGGCGAGCGCCTCGCGGGCGTCCATCCGGTCTTCACCGGTCTGGTCGTGCAGGCGCTCGCGCGGCCGGAGTGGCTCGTCGAGGTGACCGTGGTCGCGGTGCTGCCGTGACCCTGTCGCTCGTCGGCTGCTGCGCGCGCACCGGCATGCTCGGCGCGATCGTGATGTCGTCGAGCCCGGCCGTGGCGGCCCGCTGCGCCTGGGGGCGGGCCCGCGTCGGCGCCGCCTGCAGCCAGAACATCACCGACCCGGCGCTCGGAACGGCGCTGCTCGACCGCATCTCGGCCGGCGCCCCGGCACCCGACGCGCTCACCGCGATCACGGCGGTGGCGAAGGACATCGAGTATCGCCAGCTCACCGTCGTCGACGCGTTCGGGCGGGCCGCCTCGTTCTCGGGCGAGCGCACACTCGGGCGCCACGCCGACGTCACCGGCGCCGACTGCGCGGCCGCCGGGAACCTGCTCGCGGCCGAGTCGGCACCCGCGGCGATGGCCGCGGCGTTCGCGGCCGATCCCGGCGCCCACCTGGGCGACCGCCTGCTGGCCGCCCTCGCTGCCGGTCGCGACGCGGGCGGCGAGGAGGGCGACGTCCACTCGGCCGGGATGATCGTCTACGACGAGGTCGCGTGGCCGGTCACCGACCTGCGGGTCGACTGGACGCTGGCCGATCCCGTCGCCGATCTGACCGCGCTCTGGGATCTGTGGCGGCCGCTGGCCGGCGACTACGTCACCCGAGCCCGCGATCCGCGCAGCGCGCCGAGCTACGGGGTGCCCGGCGATGAGTAGCCCGCGGCCGCACCCGCTCGATCCGCTCACGGCCGGCGAGGTTGGGCGTGCGGTCGCGCTCGCGTCGGCGGCGCCGGGCCTCTCCGACCGCCTGCGCGTCGTCTCGGTCGAGCTGCGCGAGCCCGAGAAAACCGCCTACCTGGAGTGGAAGGCGAACGGCGGGGTGCTCGCCCGCGAGGCGTTCTGCGTCCTGCTCGACAGCGGGCGCCGGCGTGGGGTCGAGGCGACCGTGTCGCTCGACGACGACCGGCTGGTGTCGGCCGCCGACCTGCCCGAGGGCGTGCAGCCCGCCGTCCACGGCGACGAGTTCGCCGCGGTCGCCGCCGCCGTGCGCGCCGATCCGCGGTATGTCGAGGCGCTGCGCGCCCGCGGGGTCGACCCGGCCGACGTGCACATCGAGCCGTGGTCGTCGGGCACGTTCGAGCCGGGGCCGGGCCGGGTGGCGCGGGCGATCTCGTGGGTGCGGCGCGACGACAACGGCGACAACCCCTACTCGCGGCCGCTCTACGGGCTCGTCGTCGCCGTCGACCTCGACGACATGCGCGTTCTGCGGGTCGAGGACCACGGCCCCGGCACGCCGCCGCCGACGGGCGAGGGCGGCGACTACCGCGACGGTGGCGGCCGGCCCTATCGCACCGACCTGCGGCCGATCGAGATCACGCAGCCCGAAGGCCCGAGCTTCGCCCTCGACGGCCATCATCTGGCGTGGCAGCGGTGGGACCTGCGCATCGGCTTCCACCCCCGCGAGGGGCTCGTCCTGCACGACATCGGCTACGAGGACGGCGGCAAGCGGCGGCCGATCTGCCACCGCGCCTCGATCGCCGAGCTCGTCATCCCCTACGGCGATCCCAATCCGACCACGCACTTCAAGAACGTGTTCGACATCGGCGAGTACGGCCTCGCGCCGCTCACGAACTCGCTGCGGCTCGGCTGCGACTGCCTGGGCGAGATCGCCTACCTCGACGGGGTCACGAACCACTGGAGCGGCGAGCCGTACACGATCGAGAACGCGATCTGCATCCACGAGGAGGACGCGAACCTGCTCTGGAAGCACACCGACGACCACTCCGGCCGCGTCGACCGGGCCCGCTCGCGCCGGCTCGTGATCTCGTCGATCGTCACGGTCGGCAACTACGAGTACGGCTTCTTCTGGTACCTCTATCAGGACGCATCGATCGAGTTCGAGGCCAAGCTCACCGGCATCCTGCACACCGCCGGCAACGTCTCGGCCGAGCGCTCGCCGCACTCGCTGCCGCTCGGCGACGGGATCGTGACGAGCCACCATCAGCACTTCTTCTGCGCCCGGCTCGACCTCGACATCGACGGCACCGCGAACGTGGCATGCGACGTCGAGGCTGCGTGCGATCCCTGGGGGCCGGGCAATCCCGACGGCAGCGCGTTTCGGCCGGCGCGGCTCACCTACGAGCGCGAGTCGATGGCGCGGCGCGACGTCTCGCCCGAGACCGCGCGCCGGTTCCGGGTCGAGAACCGCGGCCACCGGAACAGGATCGGCGACCCGGTCGCCTACGAGCTCGTCCCCGGCGACAGCGTGCGCCCGATGCAGCAGCCCGACTCGCAGGTGCGCGAGCGGGCGCGCTTCCTCGACCACAACGTCTGGGTGACGCCGTATCGGCCGGACGAGCGCTATCCGGCCGGCGAGTACCCCAACCAGTCGCCCGGCGGCGAGGGGCTCGGGCGGTGGACCGAGGCCGATCGCAACCTGATCGACGAGGACATCGTGCTCTGGTACGTGTTCGGCACCCATCACTTCCCCCGGCTCGAGGACTGGCCGGTGATGCCGGTGGTGCGCTGCGGCTTCCAGCTGCGGCCGGTGGGGTTCTTCGACCGCAATCCCGCGCTCGACGTGCCGCCGCCGCACCCGGCGCACGCCTGCCACCCGCCGCAGTAGCGGTCAGGGCGCCGCCAGCCAGCCGGGCGCAGGGCGCGCGACGCGTCCGTCGGCCACCAGTCCGGCGAGCATCCCGGCGTCGGGCTTCGGGCTCCACGAGAACCACGTGCGCAGCTCGGGCTCCGGCACGAGCACCGCGGCGCGCACGCACGCGGCGATCAGATCCGGCAGGGAGCCCGCCCGCGCCGGCTTGGGCACGACGTGGTCCCAGCGCACGAGGACGCTCGTGTGGACGTGGCCGCCGCCCGCTGCCGGAAGCGTGACGTCGCGGCTTGCCAGGGCCCCGGAGCGCTCGAGCGGACGCCGCGCCCGGCGCAGCCGGCCCGCGTCCCACCCGAGCTCGACCCTGAGGTCGTCGATCGGCGAGGGCCCGACGCTTTGCAGATGCCGCAGGAGCGCCGCCGGGTCGCCGTCGCCGGCCTCGGCGCGTGCGAGCTCCGGCCGGCAGACCGCATCTGCCAGCGCGGCCGTCGCCGCCGTCAGCAGCACCTTCCTGCCCGCCTGGACGGCGAGCTCGACGACGCCGTCGCCGGCGGCGATCGCGCCGAACCACGGATACGCCGTGGCCGGCCAGTCGGCGAACCCGCCCCGGCCGGGGCGGGAGCCCGGCTCGTGGCAGGCGCCGAAGAGGCTCGGAAGCGCTGTCGCGTCGGTCCGCGTCAGGATTCCGCGGTCGGCGAGGAAGGCCGCCGCGTCGTTCACCGAACGCAGCGCGCGCGCCGGATCCAGGCGGCACTCGAACGCGCGCCTGCGGCGCAGGTCGGCGAGAGCGGCGGGCGACATTGGAGCTCTGTATACGTCACACGGCGCGCGGGCGCGAGCCCGATACGATGGCATGCGTGTTCCTTCACGGCGCCCACGGCCCGCTCGGCATCGCGCTCATCGTCGTCGTCATGGGGATGCGCATCCTGATGCGGCGCGGCGGCGGCCCGTTCGGCGGGATGCGCGGGGGGCGCGGGGGGCGCGGCCGCTTCTTCTAGCCGACATGACCGATGAGTTCTCCCACCGTGCGCGGTCGTAGGAGGGATGGCGGTCGCGACCGGGATGAAGGACGCTAGGATGACCCCCGTGGAGGGTTCGGTGAAGGCCATGCCCGCGTTCGGCGAGCTCGAGGAGCACCGCCGCGAGCTGACCGGGTACTGCTATCGGATGCTCGGCTCGCCGTTCGAGGCCGAGGACGCGGTCCAGGACACGCTGCTGCGCGCCTGGCGCAGCCTTGACCGCTTCGAGGGCCGCTCGGCGCTGCGCTCGTGGCTCTACCGGATTGCGACGAACGTGTGCCTGGACATGCTGAGCGGCCGCGAGCGACGCGCCCGGCCGATGGATCTCGGGCCGGCGCGCGAGCCGGTGATCTCGAGCCTGAACACGCTGCCCGAGGTGACCTGGATCGAGCCGCTGCCCGACACGGCGGCGGCCGGCGACGGCGATCCGGCCGACGTGGCCATGTCGCGCGAGACCATCCGGCTCGCGTTCGTGGCCGCCCTCCAGCACCTGCCGCCGCGGCAGCGCGCCGCGCTCATCCTGTGCGAGGTGCTGCGGTGGAAGGCGAGCGAGGTCGCCGAGCTGCTCGACACGAGCGTGGCATCGGTCAACAGCGCCCTCCAGCGCGCGCGGGCGACGCTCGACGAGAACGAGGTCAGCGCCACCGACCCCCAGCCCGCGCTGGGCGCGGCCGAGCGCGACCTGCTGGCGCGCTACGTCGAGGCGTTCGAGCGCTACGACATGGAGGCGCTGACGGCGCTCATCCACGAGGACGCGACTCAGTCGATGCCCCCGTTCGACATGTGGCTGCGCGGCCGCGACGACATCCTCACGTGGTGGGCCGGCCCCGGTATCGCCTGCAGCGGATCACGCGTGATCGCGACCACGTCGGCCAACGGCTCGCCCGCGTTCGCGCAGTACAAGCCGAGCGAGACGGGCAGCGGCTACGACCCGTGGGCGCTGCAGGTGCTCGAGATCGCCGGCGGCCGCATCGTCGAGTTCACCTTCTTCCTGAGCACCGAGACGATCTTCCCGCTGTTCGGGCTGCCGCCGCGCCTGGAGGCATAGCCGCCTCGCGCAGGACGGCCGCGAGGCCCATGAAGGCGATCAGCTCCACGAGGTCGGCGGACGCGTGGACGAGCTCGATCTCGTGCCCCCCGCGGCGTGCGGCGAGCTGCATGCGCGCGAGCGCGGCGACGGTCGCGACGTCGGGTCGCGCCCCCGTCACGTCGCACAGGACGATGCCGCGCCCAGCAGACGGCTTGGCTGCCATCGTCACAAGGACCGCCGGAGCGCGTAAAACTCATCTCACGCCGATGCCACGGCCGGCGTTCTCACGGTATGCGCCTCTACGACTACCCCGGATCCTGCAACTGCTACAAGGTCAGGCTGCTCCTGGCCCAGCTCGGCATGCCCTACGAGCGAGTGCCCGTCGACATCTTCGCCGGCGAGACGCTCACGCCCGAGTTCGGGCGGATCAACCCTGTCCGGACGACGCCCGTGCTCGAGACCGACGCCGGCCGATTCCTGCCCGAGTCCGCCGCGATCCTCACCTATCTCGCGATCGGCACGCCGCTCCTGCCCGCTGCCGCCATCGACCGCGCCGAGGTGGTGCGCTGGCTCATCTACGAACAGACCGACGTCATCCCCGCCGTCGCCGGCCTGCGCTTCCGCCTGATGACGGGCCGGCTCGCGCCGGGCGATGCGGATGCCCGTCGCCGCGCGGCGCTCGCCGAGGACGTGCTGCGTCTGCTCGACGAACACCTCGAGGGGCGCGCGTTCGCCGTTGCCGACGCCTACTCGATCGCCGACATCGCGCTCTACGGCTACCTGCACCGCTCGCACGAGGCGGGGATCGACCTCGAGCCCTACGCCAGCGTGCGCGCCTGGCTGGGCCGGGTCGAGGCGCAGCCGGGGTACATGGAGGACGTCGCGCCGTACGGCGCAAACGCCGCGCCCGGCGCCGGCCGCTCCATCTACGACTTAGGTGATTGATCCCACGCCGCCTCGCGACGTCCTCAGTCGCGCACCATGGTTCGCCCACTATGAAGGCTCCCTGCGTCCTTGCGAGGCTCGGTTCTCGCCGCCCAGACCATCAGGGCGGCGTGGGATCAGCCATCTCTAGCCGCCGTCTCGGCCCGCACCGCCGCCGCCCCGGCGACGAGCGACTCGAGCTTGCCGTAGGCCGAGTCGCGCGGCAGGTACTTCATGCCGCAGTCGGGCGCCGCTACGAGCTCGGCCGGGCGCTTGTGCGGCAGCGCGCGCCGGATCCTCCCAGCGATCGTCTCGGGCGACTCGACCGCGACGTCCTCGAGGTCGATCACGCCGAGGATGATCGTCTTGCCCGGGAGCGTCTCGACGATGGCGGTGTCGATGCCCGACTGGCCGGTCTCGATCGAGATCTGGTCGCACGAGCAGGCTGCGAGCTCCGGCAGGAACGAGTAGGCCGAGGGGCGGTCGTGGATGATGGCCGCATAGCCGAAGCAGATGTGCACCGCGGTCGTGCCGGTGATGCCTTCCAGGGCGCGCTGGAGCGCGGCGACGCCGAACTCGCGCGCCTTCTCGGGCCGGGCCTGCATGTAGGGCTCGTCGATCTGCACGAGGTCGGCGCCGGCCGTGAAGAGGTCGGCGATCTCGGCGTTGACGGCCGCGGCGTAGGCGAGAGCGAGCTCGGCCTCGGAGGCGTAGAAGTCGTTCTGCGCCTGCTGCGACATCGTGAACGGGCCCGGCACGGTCATCTTGACCGGCCGGCTCGTGTTCGCCCGCAGGAAGCGCACGTCGCGCACCTGCACGGCGTGCATCCGCTCGATCGGGCCGACGACGCGCGGCACCGGGTTGGGGTGGCCGCTGCGGTCGAGCGCCGTGCCGGGATTGTCGATATCGACCCCGGCGAGCGCGGTCGCAAAGCGGTTCGAGTAGCTCTCGCGCCGGGCCTCGCCATCGGTGATGATGTCGAGCCCGGCGCGCTCCTGGTCGCGGATCGCGAGCAGCGACGCGTCGTCCTGGGCCTCCTCGAGGTACTTCGGGTCGATCCGCCACAGCTCCTTCGCGCGCACCCGGGGCGGGAACCGGTGGCGCAGGCGCTCGCGGTCGATCAGCCAGTCCGGCTGGGCGTACGACCCGACGAGGCTCGTCGGGATCGCGTCCGGAATGCCGGCGAAGGCGGCCACGGCGCACACGCTACACGACTGCCGAGGGCGCCCCCGCTTCCGCTACATTGAGCGGATGTCCGGTATCGAGGTGACCCCAGCCGAGCTCGCCCAGCTCACCGACGAGCTCGCGCACCTCGAGGGCCCCAGGCGCGAGGAGGCCGTGAGTGCGATCGCGACCGCCCGCGCATTCGGCGATCTGAGCGAGAACTTCGAGTACCACGCCGCCAAGGATGCGCAGGGCCTGCTCGAGCGCCAGATCACGATCCTGCGGGCGAAGATCCAGTCGGCCAGGGTCGTCGAGGCGCCGGCCGACACCGACCGCGTCCACACCGGCAGCCGGGTCACGCTCGAGGACGAGGCCGGCGACCGCGTCGAGGTCACGGTGACCGCCGTCGGCGGCGTGGACGCATGCTCGCCCGACTCACCGCTTGGTCGCGCGATCCAGGGCGCGGCCGTCGGCGATCGTGTGAAGGTCGACGCGCCGCGGGGCAGCTGGGTCGCGCGCATCGTCGCCATCGCGTAGCCGGCGGGGTGGCTGAGCCCCTTGGCGGCGCGTTGCCGGTGCATGCCCGGCGTTGACCATTTCCCCGGCTGGGGGTCAAGTCTGGGCGCCTGCGGCCGATTCCACGAATTGTGTCCTCGCTGGTACAAGCGGCGGACGCCACGGCCCCTGAGCGGCGGCGGGGCGCTGGCGCCCCGGCGATGGTCCGAGCAGCGTACGTCCTGCTCGGCTGCCTGCTGCTCGGATACGCCGCCAGCCTGATCCTGCGCCCGGCCGGCGCCTACACGACGTGGCTCGACGGCTGGGGCGTTGACGCGTTCGAGGTCGTGGTCTGCGCGCTCGCCTTCGCCCGGGCGTTCGGCGGCCGCCACGAACGGGCGGTGACGCTCTCGCTCGGCCTGTCGATGCTGATGTGGACCGCGGGCGACATCGCGCTCACGATCGAGTCGCTGCACGGCGCGACCCCGCCGACGCCGTCGGTTGCCGACGTCTTCTACGTCGCCTTCTACCCCGCCGCCTACCTCGCGCTGGCGCTCCTGCTGCGCCGCGAGTCGAGCCGGCTCGTCCCCGCGACCTGGCTGGACGGTGCCGTCGCCGGCCTCGGTGCCGCAGCGCTCTGCGCCGCCTTCGCCTTTCACAGCGTCCTGCACCTCGCGGGCGGCGGGCCCGCAGCCGTCGCCACCGAGCTTGCCTACCCCGTCGGCGACGTGCTCCTGCTGGCGATGGCCGTCGGCGGCAGCGTGCTCATCTCGGGCCCCCGCTGGGGGGCGTGGCGCCTGGTCGCGCTCGGGTGCGCGGTGAACGCGTTCGGCGACACGCTCGACGTGTTCGCGCCCTCGTCGCACTTCGGCGGCATCATCGACGGCATCGCGTGGCCGTCGGCGCTCGTGCTCATGTCCGCAGCGGTGTGGATGCGGCGCGGGCGCGCCGACGTGCTCGCCCACCAGCGTGCGCCCGGGTTCCTGCTCCCGGGCCTGGGAGCGGCGTCCGGTATCGCCATCCTCGTCTTCGGCAGCATGCACCACGTCGATCCCGTCGCGGTGGGCCTCGCCACGGCGACGCTGCTCGTCGTGTGCCTGCGCCTCGGCTTCTCGGTGGGCAGCCTCCGCCGCCTGACCGAGGAGCGCCACCGCCAGGCCGTCACCGACCAGCTGACCGGCCTCGGCAACCGCCGCCGGCTCGCCGCGGTGCTCGACGGCTTCTTCGCCGACCATGCCGACCCGGCCACCGAGTCCCGTCGCCTGGCGTTCCTCTTCGTTGACCTCGATCACTTCAAGGAGGTCAACGACTCGTTCGGGCACCCGGCCGGCGACCAGCTCCTGACCCAGATCGGGCCGCGCTTCCAGAGCTGTCTCGGGCCGCACGACCTGCTCGTGCGGATCGGTGGCGACGAGCTCGCGGTGCTCCTCATCGACTCCGATCTCGAGCGGGCGACGGCCGTCGCACATCGGCTCTCGGTGAACCTCGATGAGCCGTTCGCGCTCGAAATGGTGAGCGTCCGCATCGGGGCGAGCATCGGCGTCGCGCTCGCGCCCGACCACGCGGCGAACGCCGACGGCCTGATGCGCTGCGCCGACAAGGCGATGTACCGCTCGAAGCAGAGCGGCACCAGCTTCGAGGTGTACGACACGCTCGTCGACGCCGAACGCGACCGCCTGCACCTCGCCGAGGATCTGCGCACCGCCATCGCCGAGGGCGCGCTCGAGCTGCACTACCAGCCCCAGGTCGACCTGCGCACCGGCACCATCTCGGCCGTCGAGGCCCTGCTGCGCTGGCGGCATCCGCGGCTCGGTCAGATCCCGCCCCTCGAGTTCCTGCCGCTGGCGGAGGAGGGCAACCTGATGCGGCCGCTGACGTCGTTCGTGCTCGAGCAGGCCCTGGCCCAGTGCGCCCGGTGGCGGGCCGCGGGACGCGACCTGTCGGTCTCGATCAACGTGTCGGCGACGAACATCATCGACGCCGGCTTCACCGACCTGATCCGCGAACATCTGAGCCGGCATCGGCTCCCCGCCGGCGCGCTCGTCGTCGAGATCACCGAGACCACCGTCATCTCGGACTTCGAGCGCTGCCAGCGCGTCACCGCCGAGCTGGCCGCTCTCGGATGCGTCGTCTCGATCGACGACTTCGGGGCCGGGTTCACGTCGCTGCCGTTCCTGAGCCGGCTCGCCGTCGGCGAGCTGAAGCTCGACCGCACCTTCCTCATGGGGCTCGTGAACGACGCCGGCAGCCGCGACCTCGCCCTCGTGCGGGCGACGATCGACCTGGCCCACAACCTGGGTCTGAAGGTCGTGGCGGAGGGCGTCGAGGAGCACGCGACGCTCGCCCTCCTCGAGACCATCGGATGCGATCTCGCGCAGGGCTACCACATCGGACGGCCCTCGCCCGCGACGTCGGTGCGGTTCGAGTCCGACCTCGCCGCCTGAGCGGCGGCTCCGGCCGGCCGGCTCCCGGATCGCCGCTAGGATCGGCGGGTATGGATCCGCTCAACTCCGCCCGGGATCCCGCCGCCGCCGACGGCCCCTGGCGCTGGTGGACGCTCACCGCCGTCTGCGCGGCCACGTTCATGCTGCTCGTGGACGTCACCATCGTCCAGGTGGCGCTGCCGACGATCCAGCGCCACCTGCACTCGAGCTTCGCCGACCTCGAGTGGGTGATCGACGCCTACTCGCTCTCGCTCGCAAGCGTGCTCCTCACGTGCGGGACGCTGGCCGACCGCTTCGGCCGCAAGCGGGTCTTCGCAGCCGGGCTCGTCATCTTCACGCTCGCCTCGCTCGTCTGCGGGACCGCGCCGAGCTCGTCCGTGCTGATCTGGGCGCGGGCGGTGCAGGGGCTCGGCGGGGCGGCGATGTTCGCGACCGGGCTCGCGCTGATCGCGCAGGACTACCAGGGCGCCGACCGCGGCCGCGCCATCGCCGCTTGGGGTGCGACCGTGGGCGCCGCCGTCGCGATCGGCCCGCTCGTCGGCGGCGCGCTCACCGACAGCCTGGGCTGGCGCTGGATCTTCTTCGTCAACGTGCCCATCGGCATCGTGACGGTGATCCTCGCGGGAAGACGCATGGTGAACGTCTCCGATCCCGACTCCGAGCGGCTCGACCTGGCGGGGCTCGTCACGTTTGCAGGAGCGCTCTTCCTGCTCGTGCTGGGGCTCCTGCGCGGCAACGACGACGGCTGGTCGAGCGGCCTCGTCCTGTCGCTCCTGATCGGGTCGGCCGTGCTGCTCGTCCTGTTCATCGTCGCCGAGGTGCGTCAGGGCCGGCCCATGTTCGACCTGACCCTGTTCCGCAAGCCGGCGTTCGTCGGCGTGTCGCTCGCGACCTTCGCCATCGGCGCGGGCATGTTCGCGATGTACCCGTACCTGACCCTGTACCTGCAGAACGACCTGGGCTACTCGCCGCTCGCGGGCGGTGCCCGCCTCCTGCCCTCGACGGTGCTCTGCTTCGTCGTTCCGCTCGCGACCCGCACCGTCGCCGAGCGGTTCCGGCCGGGGCTCGTGCTCGGCTTCGGCATGGGCGTCACCGCGCTCGGCATCGCCGTGATGTACGGCCTGGGCCCGGGCTCGACCTGGACCGCGCTCATCCCCGGCCTGCTGCTGACCGGGTTCGGGATCGGGATCGTCAATCCGGCCATCGCCCGCACGGCGCTCGGCGTCGTTCCCAGGGAGCGCAGCGGCATGGCGTCGGGGATCTCGAACACCTTCCGGATCGGCGGCCTTGCGACCGGCGTGGCCGCGCTCGGCGCCGTGTTCCAGCACCAGCTCACGGGCGCGCTCGGCGGCCCCAACGGATCGGGCGTGCCCGGCTCGGCGCTCGCCAAGGCGGTCGCCTCCGGCGGCACCCACGCCGCGCGCCGGCTCGCGCCGCACGACCCCCGCATCTCGGGGCTCGTGCACCACGCCTTCGTCGACGGCATCAACCGTCTGCTCGCGATCGGCGCCGTCGCCGTGCTCCTGGGTGCCCTCGCCGCGGTTGCCCTGATCCGCCCCCGCGACTTTCTTGCGCAGTCTCCGCCGCCGGCTCCGCACGACCCCGGGGCCGACCTGGTCGCGGCCGCATCCGGAGGGGAGTGACGGGGAGCCGCTCGCCGCGGCCCCCCGCCATTTGCGGTCAGGCGGCGGCGCGCCTCGCGAGCAGCGCGTCGAGCCGGCGGTACGTCTCGTTGAGTCCCCACTCCATACCCGACTCGAGCATGCCGTCGCGCTCCGCGGTCGTGTGGAACAGCAGCGTCGTCGTCACCCGTGTGCGATTGCCGACGGCCTCGAAGACGGCCGTCTCGACGAGCACGTGCCCGGGCATGCCCTCCCACTCGAACGTGCGCACGACCCGCTCGGGGGGTGTGACCTCGCGGTAGGTGCCGCGGAAGCCCGACTCGTTGCCGTTCGCGTCGCGGCTGACGTAGCGCCATGCGCCGCCCGGGCGTACGTCCATCGTGTCGACCCGGGTCGCGGTCGGCCCCCACCATTCGGGGATGAGGGCGGCGTCGTTGAAGATCGCGAACACCTGCTCGCGCGGGGCGTCGAACATGCGCTCGACATGCACCTCGCGCTCGCCGGGGGTGGTGATCTCGGCGGCGCGGGCGTGCTCCTGTGACGTGGTCATGCGGTGTCTCCCTTCTGGATCCGGTCGATGAGCGCCCCGAACCGGTCGAGCCGCTCGTCCAGCATCCGCCGGTACACGCCGACCCAGTCGGCGACGTCGTCGAGCCGGCGCGGTCCGAGCCGGCACTGCCGCGATCGCCCCACCTTCTCGGTGGTCACAAGGCCGGCGTCCTCGAGCAGTCGCACGTGCTTCTTCATCCCGGTGAGCGAGATGCCGAACGGCTGCGCGAGCTCGGTGATCGTGGCCTCGCCGCTTCCGAGCCGCTCGAGCACGCTCCTGCGTGTCGGGTCGGCGAGGGCAGCGAAGGTGCGATCGATCTGCGGATACTGAACCATCGAGTTCAGTATAGCATCCAGGAGCCGAACGGGCGATCCTTGCGGACAGATGTCCGCTCGCCCGGAGTGGCCCGCCGCCACGCGGCTGCGCATCGGCCTCGGCTGCATGCGCCTCTCGACCGACCCGGATCGCGACGCTGCGCGTGCCCGCGCGACGATCGCCGCGGCGATCGACGCCGGCGTGACCGTGTTCGACACCGCCCGCGCGTACGGCCACGGGCCGGACGACCTCGGCCACAACGAGCGGCTGCTGGCCGCCGCGCTTCGCGACGCCGGGTCGGCCGCGAGCGCCCGCGTCGTCACGAAGGGCGGGATGACGCGGGCCGGCGGCGGCTGGGTGCCCGACGGCCGCGCGAAGGCGATTCTGGCGGACTGCGAGGCCAGCCTGACGGCGCTGGCCGGCCTGCCGATCGACCTCTACCTGCTGCACGCGCCGGATCCCCGCACGCCTTGGCGAACGACGATGCGCGCCCTCGCCCGGCTCGCCGGCGACGGCATGGTGCGGCGGGTCGGGGTCGCGAATGTCAACCGCGACCAGCTCGACGAGGCGCTCGCGCTCGCCCCGATCGCCGCCGTCTCGGTCGCGCTCAGCCCGTTCGACGCCGGGATGCTGCGAAGCGGTGTGCTCGAGCGGTGCGCCGAGCGCGGGATCGCGGTGATCGCACATGCCCCGCTCGGCGGTCCGCGCCGGGTCGGCAGGCTCGACGCGCGATCCCGTCCTACGGCGCATCGCCGAGGCGCAGTCGGTCACTCCTGCCGAGATCGCGCTGGCGTGGGTGATCGGCCTCACGAGAGGCGTGGTCGCGATCCCCGGGGCACGGCGTCCCGAGTCGGTGCGCTCGGCCGTCCGGGCTGCCGGCCTCGTCCTCGGCGACGCCGAGCGCGCCGAGCTCGCGGCCGCGTTCGGCGCGCCGCCTCCCGTCCGCTCCAGACGCCGAGAGGCGTCACCGGGCGAGGTCGTGCTCGTGATGGGCATCCCCGGAGCGGGCAAGAGCCGCGTCGCCGCGGGCTACGCCGGACGCGGCCACCTGCGGCTGAACCGTGACGAGCGGGGCGGCACGCTGCGCGATCTCGCCGTCGCGCTCGATGCGGCCCTCGCCGCCGGCGAGCGCAGCGTGGTCCTCGACAACACCTACCTCACCCGCGCGGCGCGCAGCCACGTGGTCGAGGCCGCCGCCCGGCATGGCGTCGCCGCCCGGTGCGTCTGGCTTGACACGCCGCTCGCGCAGGCGCAGGTGAACATGGTCGAGCGTCTGCTCGACCGCTTCGGCGCGCTGCCCGCGCCGGCCGAGCTGCGTGACGCCGCGAAGCGCGAGGCCGGCCTGCTTGCCCCGGCGTCGCAGATGCGGGCCCGGCGCGAGCTCGAGCCGCCGGCCGCCGACGAGGGCTTCGCGGCGGTCGAGCGGGTGCCGTTCGCTCGCGATCCCGCAGCCGGTGTGGCGGGCATCCTCGTCGCGGCTCGGGCGCTCGATCGCCCGGCGTTTGCGGCCGCGCTCGCACACGGGCCGCCCGGGGCGGCCTGCCTCGTCTTCGACTGGGTCCCCGGTGGGACACGAGCCGACGTCGCGCCGGCCGCGGAGCGCCTTGCGGCGGTCGTGCCCGGGATCGTCGAGTCGGCCGTGTGCCCGCACCCCGGCGGTCCGCCCGTGTGCTGGTGCCGGCCGCCGCTTCCCGGCCTGGCGCTCGCGTTCGCACGAGCGCACGGGGTCGATCTGGGCCGGTCGCGCGTGATCGGCACGGGCCCGGCGCACCGCACCCTGGCGACGACGCTCGGGGCCGGCTACACGGGCGTGTGAGTCTGCGAGCGGGCTATGCGGCGCGGTCGGCGCGGCCGCGGTTCACGCCGTGCAGGCGCTCGAGGTGTGGTCGCAGGCGCTCGCGCGCCTCCGAGACACCGTGCGAGCGGCCGTCCGCCGCCAGGCTCTGCAGCTCGGAGACCTCGACGGTCGCCCGGTCGACGCGGCCGGCGATGTCGGCGAAGAGCGCGTCGAGGCCGCCGACGTGGCCGATTCGGGCCGCCTCGATGCGTCCGTTGATCTCGAGCGCGTGCAGGGCTTCGAGCCCCTTGTCCAGTCGTTCCAGATCGGGCCCCAGCCGGCCCAGCTCCGAGTCGAGCACCATGAGGCGCTGGACGACGTCGTCGATCGCGGTTGCCATGCAGTCCAGGAACACCGCGATGTTGGCGTCCAGGTGCTCGCGCACGACCTGGCCCTGGCCCGCAGCGGCCCGCCCGACCCGCAGCTCATCGGCAAAGAAGATGGCCATCTCGCTCTGGAGCGTGGCGATCGAGATGTGGAACTCGAGCTCGCGCAGGACGCCGATGGCGCGGGCGATGCCGTTGGCCGTGCTCTGGGTGAGCGCGCCGGTCGCGCCGGACGACGCGCTGACGAGCCGGGCGACCGCCCCGAGGGCGAGCCCATCGCTCCCGAGCCGGTCGGCGGCGATCATGGCGTTCAGCGCGAACAGGCGCACGTCGTCGGCCAGGTCGAGCACGAAGCGGGCCTTGTCGGCGAGGCTCGTGTTCAGGCGCTCGTAGTCGCCGAGGTCGGCGAAGAGGCCGCACAGGAACTCGTGCACCGCCGCGCAGGCATCGCTCAGGCGGCGCAGATCACCGTGGTAGCCGCGCTCCCGCGCCTGCTCGACGGCCTCCTGGTACGGGGTGGTGCGCCCGACCGTCGCATGGCGCAGCCGCAGCTCCGTTGCGAGCGCATGCCGCATGAAGGCGTCGTAGTCCTCGAACCCGTGCGCCGCCAGCATCTGTCCGAGCATCGCGATCGATGACTCGATGGCATCCTTGCGCTTCTTGCCGGAGGGGCCCTCGATCGCCACCTCGGCGGCGCGCAGCTCCGCGTACATGGCCTTCACCACGGGGAACACGTCGCTGGCCGGCTTGATCCGCACCGACAGGTAGCCCTCGGGCGTCGGGACGACGACGGCGAGCACCCAGTAGTAGCCCCCGTCCTTCGCGCGGTTCTTGACGTACGCGGCGATGGGCTCGCCGCGCTCCAGGTAGTCCCAGAGCAGCCGGAACACGCACCTGGGCGTGTCCATGTGGCGGATGATGTTGTGAGGCCGGCCGATCAGCTCGGCGCGCGGATAGGCGCTGACGCGGACGAACACGTCGTTGCCGGCCCGGATGATGCCCTTGCGGTCCGTGGCCGAGAAGAAGAGCTCGTCCGCGCCGAACTCGCGCTCGTGCTCGGGCGCGCGGGCGGCCTCCGGCTCGGGATGCGACGGTGTCGACATTGCTCCCCCCGAAATCGGCCGCTGATGGGCGCCGACCCACGGTAGAAACTACGCGATCCGGGCCTCCGGGTCGTGCGAGCCGGCACCGCTCCCCCGTATGCTGTCGCCGTGGCGAGCGTCATGCAGGAGACGATGGAGTCGCAGGCCGGCGAGCTGCGGCGGCTCCTCGCCGACACGTCGGCCGTGGCGGCCGCGGCCGATCGGCTGCGCGGACGGCGGCTGCTCCTGGTCGGCACGGGCACGAGCTGGCACGCCGCCAACATCGGCGCGTGGTTCCTGCGCGCCGCGGGAGCCGAGGCGTGGCCGGTCCAGGCCGTCGACGCCGCGCTGCACGGGCCGCGGCCGGCGAGCGACGACGGTCTGATCCTGCTGAGCCACCGCGGCACGAAGCAGTACACCTTGCAGGTGCTCGAGCGCGCCCGCGCCGAGGGCGTGCCGACGGCCGTGATCTCGTCCCAGGGTGCGCCGGGAGCCGAGATCGAGACGGTTGCGTCCGAGCGCTCGTCCGCCTACACGGCGAGCCACACCGGCGCGCTGATGCGGCTGGCGCAGATCGCCGTCGTGCTCGGGGCCGACCTCGGGCCGCTCGACGCGATCCCGGATGCGGTCGGTGCGGTGATCGACGGGCCTGCGATCGGGATCGAGCCGCCGCAGCGGGGGATGGAGTTCGTCGGCGCCGGCGTCAACCAGTGGACGGCGGCCGAGGGCGCGCTCAAGGTGCGCGAGACCGCGTACGCCGCCGCGTCCGGCATGAACGTCGAGCAGTACCTGCACGGGCCGTCGGTGGCCGTCGGCCCGGCCGACACGCTCATCTGCCTGAACGGCGGCGGCCCGGCCGAGGAGCGCCTGCTCGCGGTCGCGCGCTCGGGCGAGTCGTGCGGGGTGCCGGTGCGCGTCGTGACCATCGCCGAGCCGAACGAGCTGCTGTCGGTGTTTCCGCTGACGGCCGTCGTGCAGAAGATCGCCCTCGAGACCGCCGAGCGGCTGGGCACGAACCCCGACAGCTTCGGCCGCGACGTCCCCGCCCGGGCGCACGCGCTGGACGGCATCTCCCTCTAGGCCGCCTCCGCCCGCTCAGCCGGCGCAGAGCGCGTCGGGATCGAGCACGACGACCAGATCGCCCTCGATCGCGACGAGCGCCGCGACGTGCGCCGAGGCCCCAGAGCCCGGCGGCGGCGGCATCATCCGGTCGGGATCCGCCTCGACGAGGTCGCTCGCCGCAGTGACGATCACCGCGTAGGTGGCGCCCCGCGCACGCAGGATGACCATCTGGCGGCGCTCGTCCGGCGGCGTGGCGCCGAGCCGAAGCGCCGCGTCGATCGTGGGCAGCACCTCGCCGCGGATGACGACCACGCCTGCGTCCGCGGCCTGGCCGGGCAGACGCCGCGGCGCCGTGTACGGCGCCACCTCGAGCACCGTTGCCGCAGGGAATGCGAACGAACCGCCGCCGATGCTGCACCGCAGGAGCCCTCCGGCGAGCGTGGCCGGCGTCCGGTCATCCGCCTCCTCCGGGAGTCCGAGTGCGAGATCCACGCCGCACGCGGCGACGAGGCGGCGCAGCGTGGCCGCGCTCGGTGACTGCCGCCCCCGCTCGATCCGGGCGACTGCGGCCTGCGATGTGCCGGCCCGGCGCGCCAGCTCACGCTGCGAGATCCCGGCGCGACGGCGGGCTTCGGCGAGCAGCTGCCCCTCGTCCATGGGTCGGACGATATCCGATTCGGTATCGAATATGAATCGGATGTCAAAGGCGATCCGGCAGGCTCGCTCGAGGCCGGTGCTATCGTGACCGCGCTGGCTCAAGACACTGGCCAGAGGCCTGCCTCCCCTGCCCTCGGATGGCGACGCGCCGGACTGCGCGGACTCGAGTTGATCGGAGGCGGCATGGATGCGGGCTGGCAAGGCCGGCGCCCGGGCGGAGGGGCGTCGCGCAGGCGTGTGGTGCCCGTCGCCTGCCGGATCATCGGTGACCTCTTCGAGAGCGCCGACCGGGGGCTGCTCCTGAGCGCCGAGCCGTTCGCCGACGACCTCGTCGACCGCGAGCTCGCGACGCACTGCAGGCGTACGCCGAGATCGACGCCCTGCCCGAGACGCCCGCAGCGGTGCCGGGCGCATCCGCCCGGGACGCCGGCGGCTGAGCGCACGACCCGTGGTGCAGGACGGTACGGCCCGGTCGCGAATGACCCGGAGACGTGCCCGAGCCGCGCCATCATCCACAGCCGGTCGTCCATGCGCCGCCGAAGCTCGCGATGGAGTTCACGAGCTTCAACGGCAGGATCGCGAGCACCATCGCAAAGACCGTGGGCTCGATGTGGATGTTCTACGCCAGCATTATCGGCTTCACGCTCTGGATGGCAGGGCTCGGTGTGACCATCGCCGGCGACCACTACCCGTTCAACCTCATGCTGCTCGCCGTCGGCGGGATCATGCAGTGGCTCGCGATGATCGCCATCCTGGTCGCGCAGAACGCTCAGGGCAGCGTGCAGGACAAGCAGGTCGAGCACCTGCACGATCTCGGCGTCACGACCCACCGTCTCGTCGTCGAGAACACCGCCCTCACCCAGGCGATCCACGACCACCTGCTTGGTGGCACCGCCAGATAGCCAGCGCCGGCATCGTTGCGATGACTTTCCGGTTTGCCGGAGGTCTTGGCTAACGTCCGAGTCCGACGGAGGGAGTCAAGATGCCGGAGCACAAGACCGGAACTCGAGCAGAGTGGCAGGCGGCCCGCGACGAGCTGGCCAAGCTCGAGGCCGAGCAGGCGGAGCGGAACGCGGAGATCAAGAAGGCGCGTCTCGATCTTCCGTGGGTCCGGGTCGACAAGGAGTACGTCTTCGACACCGAGGACGGCAAGAAGACGCTGGCCGAGCTCTTCGACGGGCGCTCACAGCTGCTCGCCTACAACATCATGTTCGGCCCCGACTACACGCTCGGCGCGTGCCCGGGCTGCACCGGCCTGGGCGACGGGCTCGACGGCACGCTCATCCACCTGAACCACCAGGACGTGACGCTGATCTGCTTCTCGCGGGCGCCGATCGAGCGGATCGCCGGCATACAAGCGGCGGATGGGCTGGCAGTTCCCGTACGTGTCGACCTACAACACCGACTTCGCGTTCGACTTCGGCCTCGCGCTCACCCCGGAGCAGGCGCAGCAGATCCCCGAGGTGAAGGAGCTGCTCGCCGATCCGCCCGGCTGGCTCGAGGAGTGGGGAGGCCAGGTGGGGGCGAAGCTCGAGGACGGGCTGCGCGAGAACCCGAGCTGGATCGCCTTCGCCCGCGAGGGCGACACCGTCTACCACACCTACACGGTGTCGGCGCCCGACCCGTTCGTCGCGCCGTATGCGAGCTTCCTGCTCGACCGGACGCCGAAGCCGCAGTCGGACGACCCTCGCGTCTTTCGGAAGGACGAGTACCCCGACTGACGCTCAGGAGTGCGACGCTCGTACGTCCCGTCGCCAGCGTGCCGGTGGCGTCCCGTAGCGGTGCCTGAACGCGCGGCTGAATGCCGCCTCTGACGTGTAGCCGACCCGCTCCGAGACGAGTGCAACCGGCAGGGCGGTGTCGCGGAGCAGGTCGGTGGCCGTGTCCAGGCGTACGTGCGCGAGATAGGTGGCCGGCGGCTTCCCGACCCGACCGGCGAACCGTGCGGCGAAGGCCGACCGTGAGAGGCTGCACGTTCGGGCGAGCTTCGCGACAGACCAGTCGTGGCCCGGGTCTCGGTGGATCGCGCTCAGGGCCGGGCCGATCTGGGGGTCGAGGGCGCCGGCGAGCCAGTTCGGCTCGGCGTCGGTGCCCGCGGCCCATGCGCGCAGAATCTGGATGAACAGCAGATCGAGGATGCGGGCGACCATCACGGCCGAACCCTGCGAGGGCGATTCCATCTCGAGGAGGATCATCCTGCGGGCCACCTCGAGCCCTTCGAGCGCCGGGCCGCGCGCGCCGCGCAGGATGATCACCGCCGGGAGGCTCGCGAGCAGGTGGCTCGCGTGCGGGTCGCCGATCGTGAACGTCCCGCACAGCCAGCGCGCCGGCTCGGGTGCGTCGCGCGCGCCCGCGTCGCTCATGTGATGTGCGTCCCCGCGCGGCAGCAGGATGACATCGCCCCTGGTCACGCGCTCGACGTGCGGGTCGGCGTCGACCCGGAGCGCGAGCTCGCCGGCGTCGACGATGTGCAGGGTGCCGGTGTCGGCGAACCCGATCGAGAACGCCCGTCCCGGAGCGTAGGCAACCATCCGTTCTCCGTTCAGGCGGACGCACCGCAGCAGCTCCGAGAGCAGGTCGTGCGGCTGACCGGAGACGTCGAGGCCGAGCACGGCGTTCTCGGGCGCTGGACGATCGGCAAGATATTCCGGCGGAACGGTCATTGTCTCTCGCAATTCCTCTCGCTACGCTCGACCAACAGTATCCGACCAGAAGGGGAATGGAACCATGACCGAGCACACGCCGACGAAGATCACCTTCGTCTATTCCAACCCGGCCGACCCGGCCGCCTTCGAGGCGGCGTACGCCGAGCAGATCGCGCTGGCGCGGAAGCTCCCCGGCCTCACCCGGCTGCAGGCGGCGAAGGTCTGGCCGAAGGAAGACGGCAGCCCGACCCCGGCCTACCGGCTGCTCGACCTGTACTTTGCCGACTACGCGGCGGCCAGCGCCGCCACCGCCGAGGCGGGCCCCCTCGTCGGCGCCACCCTCGAGCACGCCACCGGCGGCGTGATCATCGCGTTTGCGGAGGTGCTCGAGGACGCCTAGGCCGACACGGCAACGTTCAGAACGAAGGGGATGATCATCTTCGTCGTCGCCCGGTATGCCGGGTACGTCGTCGGGAACGTTGCGGTGAGGTTCCTCTCCTCGACGGTTGCGCAGTAGGAGAAGTACCCGCCGAGACCGAGAGGGATCCGGCGAGCGCCACTCGCTCGCTGCTTCGCGCTGCCGGCCGAGACGAGCCAGTACACCCGGAAGATCAGCCAGGTGATGCCACAACCGTGTTCAGTGCGCGCTCTTACGCATCGAGCGTGGTGGAGGCCCTGCGATCGCGAAGCCGCCGGATGAGCCGGCGAATCGGTCGGATGAGGAAGGGGACGAGCACGAACATCAGCGGTCCTTTCGCTGGCGGGTGAGCACTGCCAGGAAGGCTGTCGCAGGACCCTGCGCCGGCCAATGGGGTCTGCCGACGTTCGACGGTGCGGCAACCCGCACACCCGCCCGTGCGGCACATCGACAGCCTGGCGGACGCGCTGGGTTTCCGAGGTGGATCGAGTCCCCGTCTCAGAATGACCATCGTCATCACCGCCTTTGAACGGTCGCCCGACGGCGGCATGGGCCTGGCGCGCGATACGCGCGTTCGATGGGCGCTTGAGGAAGTGGGCCAGCCCTACGACGTCCGCCTATGTCTCGCTGCGTGCAAGAGCGGAGGCCGCGCATTTGCGCCTGCATCCTTTCGGCCTGACTCCGACCGCTGAGGAAGGTGAGCTCGTCCTGTTCGAGACGGGCGCGATCGCCTTCCACATCGCCGAACACCATGGGGGTCTGTTCCCGGACGACGCCACGGCGCGGGCGCGGGCCATCGCCTCGATGTTTGCCGCGCCCAACACCGTGGAGCCGCCGATCCTCGAACTCGTGACCGCCAAGTTCGCCGAGGGCGACAAGCCATGGGCAGAGGATCGCCGGCCTCTGGTCAAGGACCGCATTCGCGATCGAGGCTTCAGGCGCCAGATGAGGGATACGACTCAACGCACTCCGTGCTCCCGACCTCGGGCCAGACCTTTAAGTCATCGGCGCCTCGAGGACGCCTAGAGCGACCGAATCCCCGAGGGTTGGTGGAGCCGCGCCGGATCAGGCCGGCCAAGCCCGGCTGCGCCGCTCACCGAGCCCTTGCGGTCAGCCGTTGCTCAACCACATGGACGGGAACAGGTCGTAATAGGTGCCGTTGAACACCAGTCCGTGCAACCGCGTGGAGACGAACTTGTAGCGTGCCGCGTTCATGAACACCACCCACGGAGCGTTGTTCTTCATGAAATCCGCGTCGAGCTTGGCCCACAGCGCGTTTCGGGCGTTGCCCAGCGGCATCTCGCGGGCACGGTCGATGAGCTTGTTGTAGGCGGGGATGTCGACATTTGACTGGTTGCTCGACCCCACCGCAACGATGCCCTCGCCGTTTAGCTGGGTATCGACAAAATCCTCGCCCTCGGGAAAATCCTGACTCCAGTTGTCGTACGCGATCTGCGGATCCGTCTTCTCGTTGGCGATCAGGTCCCAGTAGACCGACGCGTCGACCGTCTTCAACGACGCCACCATCCCCAGTGAGTTGAGCACGCTGGCCATGTACTGCGCGACCGCCGGGTAGGGGTCGGTGTTGAGCGTCCAAATCGTCACGTGCGCGCCCTTGACGCCGGCGTGGTCGATCAGCTGTTTGGCTCTCGCCGGGTCGTAGGGGTAGAACGTGTGCTTGACGTATGCGGTGCCGAAGCTCGGCGGGATCACGTTCTCGGAGATGTCGCCCTGGCCGCCCTCAAGCTTCAGCAGGCTCTCGCGGTTCGTCGCGTAGTTAACCGCCTGGCGCACCGCGAGCTTGGTGAACGGATACTTGCGCTCGTTCATCGAGAAGTACTCGATCTCGCCCGTCGCGCCCTTCTGCAGCTGCGAGGGGTACTGCGCCTTGATCTGGGCCAGCCGATCGGGCGGCGGATTCAGGAAGTAGTAGTCGAGCTGGCCCTCGCTGGTCTCGTTGACCGCCTGCTCGGGCGTGATCCCAACGGTGATCTTGATCGCCGCCAGGTGGCCGTTGGGCGTGTTCGGCCAGGGGTGGAAGCTCGGGTTTCGGGTCAGCATCACCGTCTGGTCGGGCGTGTAGGTCGAGATGACGTACGGCCCGGTCGCGATCCGGTGGGCGCTGTCGGTGGAGATGTCCTTGTCGGGGGTGCCCTGGGGATAGACATCGGCGGTCGGGATCGCCAGGTACTCGAGGAACGTGCCGTCCGGGTGCGACAGGTGGAACGTCACCGTCATCTTCTTGTCGTCCGGGACGATTCCCGCGATGTCCTTGGCCCTGCCGGACTCGTAGGCCGTCGCGCCGACGATGCTCGTGTAGAAGCCGACGTTTGGCGAGTTCATCCTGAACACGCGCTCGAGCGAAGCCTTGAAGTCGGAGGGCTTGACCGTGGCGTTGGACGGCGGCGAATACCGGATCCCCGGGCGCACGTGGAACACGTAGGTCTTGCCGCCCTCGGTGATCTTCGGCATTCCCGTCGCGAGGTCGGGCACGACCTGCGAGCCTGCGCCGCCTCCGGCGCGCTTGAGCTGCATCAGCCCGTCGTTGGTGGCGTTCAGGATCTCCCAACCCTCGGTGGTGGCCGAGAGGGCGGCGTCCAGGTGGTCGGGATTGGACGGGATTCCGGCCAGCAGCGTGCCGCCGTTCAGAGGAGTCGCGCCGGAGGAGCCGGCATTCGTGTCGGAGGCGCTGCTTCCGCCGCAGCCGGCCGCCACGGCGGCCCATAGCAGGGCGTAGCCGATGAGCGCCGCGGATCGTGAGAGCGCTCTCATACCGGTCGATGACCCTATCACGCCTCGGGCTGCACCACTGGGAACGAGAGAGCCGCGTGGCCATGCGGCGGTGCGTGAAGCGGGAGCGACGGGGGTCCGTCCCACGGTTCCCACCTTCCGTCGAGATTCGGGAGTAGACGGGCCGCCCTGGTTCAGGCTTCGGAGAGGGGTCCGGTTGTTCGGAGCGAGTGCATGGACGGGATGGCGAGGACAACGGTGGTTGAGACGGTCATGAGGGCGGCGGCGCCGATCAGCACCGTCTCGGGGCTGCTGGCTGCGGCGAGTGGTCCGACGAGGGCGTATCCGAGTGGGTTGAGCGCGATGGAGATCCGCCCGAAGGGCAGCCCCATCCACCGATCCTATCCGCCCACGAATCCTCGTCTGCGCCCGCAAGTGATCCTCCCGCTGTGCCTTGACAATGTGCGGTGGGCAAGATATTCTGGCAACAGAATGCGGTCGGCGTCGAGCCTGTGGGTATGGCAGCGCAAGCGCGTTCCGGCAGCTGGCCTACGGCTGATCGCCGGGATCTGCGTGACCGCGGTGATGCTGGTGGCCGCTCCGGCGGCGAACGCGGACAACGCCCACGGCGAAAGGTACGTGCTCGCGTCGAGTGATCCGGAGGGGCTTTCGGTCATCCGGGCGACGCGCGTGTGGATGCAACGGGAGGGCACTCCGTGGGTCACGCCAGGGACGAACGCGGAGTCCGAGTGGCTAGCCGTGGAGAATTTCGGCAACCAGTGCCAGAGCCTCTTCTCCGCCGAGTGCATCGTACAAGGTGGCTTCGACAAGTACCCCACCGGGGCGGCTCCGCAGGATTGCGGCACCGGCTCGACGGGCGGCGACGTCAAAATGTTCTGGTTTAGCGTCAACGAGAACGGCGGTGTTGACTGCCAGCAGGACATCACGATCGCATCCACGGACGGCCATCAGATAAAAATCTCCCGCTGCACGATGAATGGGAACGCCGACTGGTGTTTCTACTACGACGGGAACAATCACTTCCACACTGGAGACCCGGGTATGGGCGATACCACGCCCCAGGCGGGCGTAGCAGGAGAGATCACGTGCGACAGTTGTATGACAAGCTCGACCACCATGCGAACAAGCTACGGCGGGACGACCCTCCCATTCGAGATCAGCGACAAGGGTGCCGAATCCGATAGCGACTGGCAAACCCTCGTCAACGCCGACACGCACACGAAGATCAATGCTTCATGCTCCGGATCATCACTCTCTCACTGGGTAGTAAACGACCTGTCCGTCTCGTCCCTTTGGGATATCTACTGGGCGAACGGCGGCACCGACTGTTGAAGCGACTACGACTGCAACCCCGAGCGGCCACCTCGCGAATCTTCGCCGTGCTCTTGGTGCTGCTCAGTGCCGGCTGCGGACAAGCCGTCGTGGCCAAGGCATCGCACGTTTCGGGCTCCGCCGCCTCCACCCGGAAGACCCACCGTGTTGTGCACGATGGCCCTACCACCACCTCAGACTGCCCGGCGCCGTCCGTGGTCGGGAGCGGCCCGGATGCCCAACTCCTCGAAAGTATCGTCGCACATTTCACAACCTGCCTGCAGAGCCTCCAGGTGCTCGACACTCCGCCCACCGGCGACCCAGCCAACGCGACATCGCCCGGATGGCTGATCGCCACCTTCTCAACAGACCTCTCCTTCCCCGATCAGGCCGTTGCCCAGTGGGGGGCCGACATGATCGCCGGCGACTACAACACGCGCTGTGCCGGCAGCCAAGCCATTTGCATCGGGGGGGTCTCAACCCAAGGCTCAGGCGACGGTCCCGTCAGCAACGCAGCATCGTCCACCATCGTCACTCAAGACATTCCACAGCCGGTTTCCTCCGAACCGGTTATCACCTCGGCGATCACGGCAAATGCAGCATCTCTCGACGTGACAGTCGAATCAGTCTCGTTTGACCAGCTGGACGGACTCGTGCCGATCGTTGTCGTGCAGGCGCCCTCAGATGCCGCCGCCGTAGCCTTCCAGAAGGGCGCCCTCTTCGGTTCACTTTCCCTCGTCGGCTCGCTCATCGAGGTCGAAGACAGCGACGGCACGCCCCTCGTCATCGATGGCACCTCGCCCAGAACCCAGAGCTTCGCGGGTTGGGTGGCTCCGTAGCGCGCAGTCGAGCAGCGATCGGCCCATACCCCGCCCGCCAACACGAATACCACGATCGGAATCTCACTGGCCAGGAAGACCAATCCCAGACCCGTCGCCGAACCCTGCTCCAACACGCCGAGGCTCAGAGCCACCATCGACGCCAACGACCCCACGGCGTTGATCACACTCGACGCGAAGTAGCGTCGGAAATGCGTAAGGATCGAGGACTGAGCCCGGCCGAGGGCCGTCGCGGATAGGATCGGGGGATGGGGCTGCCCGGCGGGTTGAGTCCGTTGCGAGGTTACGAAGCGACGTTCAACCTGGCGAGCCACGGGCGCCGGATCGAGTTCGTGCGTCGCTCTCGGCCCTCGCGCTGACGCCGTGGCGCTCCATTTCGTCGCGTCTCGTCGCCGTTGAACCGGCGAGATACGAGACGAAATGACTCCGGATCTATCGCAGGTGCGACGGGGGTCAGTCCCACGTATCCCACCTCGGATTGAGATAGGCCTGTTTGTAGGCCAGGAGCTGGCGTAGGACGTGCAAACGGTGGGAACTGGGGGCCGTGCTAGCGTCTGCGCCGTATGGATCGTGGTGGGTTTGTGTGGCTGTTGGGAGGGCGTTGGACGCTCTAAGGCGTGTTGGCGTTCTACAGCCGTTGCGGCATCGGGATTTCCGGTTGTTGTGGGCGGGGACTGCGATCTCGATGGTCGGTGACGGGTTTTTCGTGATCGCGTTGGCGTGGCAGGTGTATAGCTTGGGCGGGAGTCCCGCTTCGTTGGGGGCGGTCGGGGCGGCATGGACGTTGCCGGTGGCGGTGTTGATCGCTCCCGGCGGTGTGCTGGCTGATCGGGTTGATCGGCGCTACCCAATGATCGCCGGCGACATCCTGCGTGGAGTTGCGGTCTCCGCGGTGGCAGTTCTGTCGCTCACAGGCGGGATCACGGTTGGTTGGATGGTCGGGCTTGCGTTCGTGTTCGGTGCGGGAGATGCGATCTACATCCCGGCGTTCGAGTCCGTGATCCCCTCGCTTGTTCCAGAGGATGAGCTGGTGCAGGCAAACTCCCTCTCTCAGCTGGTCAGCCCGATCGCCCGCACGTTCGTCGGCCCCTTTCTTGGGGGGATCGTCATCGGTACGGCCGGGGTCGGGACGGCTTTTGCCCTCGAGGCGGCCACGTTCGCAGTGTCCGCGCTTGCAGTCGCGTTCATCAGCCTCCGTCACGTGCAAGACAGCGAACCGGCCTCACCGATTGAGGACTTCCGCGAAGGGTTCGGGTTCATGCGCCAGGCACGGTGGTTGTGGGTCGGCCTGGTATTCACGGGCCTCGCGATCCTCTGTACGGTCGGCGCATGGGATGTCCTCATCCCATTCCTGATCAAGCAGGATCTCCACTCCAACGCGGTTGCGCTCGGGTTGGTGTTCGCCGCGGGCGGTTTCGGAGCAGGCGTTGCCGCATTGATTAATGGACAGCGTGCTCATCTACCGAAGCGAGCACTCACGGCTTACTATTTGGCCTGGGCCGCGAGCAACGCGGCGATGGCAGCATTCGGGATCGTCGGCCATGTTTGGCAGGCGCTCGTGGTTGCGGTCGTTGCCGAAGGCGCCTCGGCGACCCAATCGATCTTTTGGATTACGATCGAATACCGACTCGTATCCAAGAAGATGCTCGGCCGCGTCGTCTCCTTGGACTACATGATCGCCGTCGCCGGCCTGCCCCTCTCCTACGCCATTATCGGCCCCTTCGCCAACCTCATCGGTGCCAGGAACGCGCTCATCGCCACCGGAACCATCGGCGCCGTCGTTATCCTCATCCCCCTCACCATCCCCGGGGCGTTAACTCCACAATCAGACGGCTCACTCAAGGATCCACCGCCCGCCGTGTCTGCGTCGGCGGCATGAGACCCGCCGGCTGATCTACACCAGCACGACCGCTTCTCGGGCCTCCCCCGGGTTCTGGTTGTCCTATCGCTGGCAGATTGGTGCCGTCTGAGGCGGGTGGCACCCCTCCGCAGGTGAAGCGTGGTAGGACGCATGTCGACGGAGCCGCCAAAGGGCTGCGACGAGAGCCGTTGAATCGCGCACCTCTCGGCCGCCCGCGACCCGTTAGCGCCGCTCGCGAGACGGCACACAATTCGCAGGTGCGAGGGGGCTCTGTCCCATGGTCGGATATCCCGGTCGAGCCTCCGGAGTAGGCGGGGGCCGTCCTCCAGGCTTCGGAGAGGTTTCCGGCCGATCGGAGCGAGTGCACGGAGGGGACGGCGAGGATGACCGTGGTTGAGACGGTCATGAGGGTGGCGGCGCCGATCAGCACCGTTTCGGGGCTGCTGGCACGCCAGGCCAACCGCACCCCGCCATCTCGCTACGGGTGGCCATGAGCCATTCTTAGCACCAAACCGCCTCGGCCATCCCAACCTAAGCCCCCAGGGGAGAACTTTACTGGTGGGCTCCTCAGATTTGTTTCTTGCGGGGATTCCGGAACTGGGCACTCAACGTCTCCTGGTACTCGGAGTCGGTAGCCAGAAGGGTCTTCATCGCCGGCCGATTGGCGGCGTCTTCGGCGTACTCTTCCAACACAGGTCGGAGAAGGTTCTGCATGGATCCTGCCCGTGTGAGAACGGTCTCATATGAGAGAATGAGATGGGCTGCGGGGTCGATCCGAACCCCGACCAGCATGAGTTTCGACGCCAAGCCGTGTCTCTCCGTCCGAAGGAACCGGTAGTGTACAACGTACAAAGTACGAGGGAGGCAGTCTTGAGCCCGCATGGCGATGATCAGCAACTCGACCAGCTCTCACGAGCCGTCCGGAGCGGGTTCATGGCCAACGACACCGTGCTCGCGTTGAGTCGGTTGGCACGGCGCGAACAGATCCGGCGCACTGACCGGCAGGTCCTGACGAAGGCCGCCGGTCTCTTGGAGGCCGTGGCTGGTGCGACGGTGTCCCCAGGGCCGCGAGCAGGCTTGTCTCATCTGATCGCGCCGGTGCGTCCCTCTGATGCCATCCGGGCGGCGCGAACCCAAGCACCTGACCGTGATGCCCAAGAGACTTGCCGGGCACTGGCGGAGACGATCCGCCACGCGCTGGCTGAAGAGCAGTTCACGGGACGGGAGCGGGAGCTTCTGGCAGCCCGCACGTTCTTTGCAGCGATAGCCGGCCTGACCTTGTCGCGAGCGAACGAGAAGGGCCGGAGTCAGGACGTTTCCTCCGCGTGGCCGCCACCGGCGACTTTGATTTCCTAGCCGAGGCTGCTCGTCGATCGATCAAGGCGGCACGCGAGGCCTGCCAGCCGCGACCGGGAGACGAGCTGCCTCGACGAGGCGACTCGCTCGCAAGGCATATCGGCGTCTCGCTAGACAATGCCGAGAAGCGTTTAAAGCAGCTGCTTGCTGACTATCCCGACGCGATTGACGAGGTAGAACGAACCGCGCATCGCGACAATGCCCGTCTGCTTCACTGGGCGCTGCACGTTGTACACAATGCAGTGCAATGGCACCAGCGGGCGTTTCCCCCGTCGCTGTCGCTCGGCACGCTCTATCTAGTTGAAGAGGCGTCTAGTCAACTGATCGGCGTTCGTGCAGACGTCACGGTAGCGGAGGATGCGGGTTACGCCGCAATGCCATCGGTGTTGCTTGCCCTCGGACTCACTAGGAAGGTCCCGGATGAACCGCTCCCGGTGGTTCTGTTTGCGCCACCGTCCGATCGTGCCCTAGCCCTGCTCCACGTACTCCTCGTGCACGAACTGGCGCACGTCGCGGTTCAAACCCATTCACTAGTGGAGAGGGTCATACAGAGCGCCGACGGGCCTCTATCGAAGCCTGCGTTCGATAGAGCGGTTAGTGCGCTCGGGCGATCGTCCGGCATCACCGAGCCCGAGGCCAGGATCGAGCTTGAGGGGCTTTTGGTCCCCTGGGTGACGGAGCTTCTGTGCGACGATTTTGCGATCGCGTACGCCGGGCCGGCCTATCTCTACGCTTTTGGGGCCGTGGTGCTTCCGGTTAGCCTGACGGAGCCGTCCAAGACCCACCCCCCGACCTCGATGCGGGTGGGCACCATGTTGGAAAGCGCGATGGAGCGCGGTTGGCATCATCGGATGAAGTCAAGCTCGGCAGCCGTAGTCGCGTGGCTGGAATGGGTCGCGGCGGTACCTACGCCGACGACGGATCCGGAGTACTATCGTGAGCTCAGCCAGGCCTGCTTCGAGTGCGCGAAAACGATAAGAACTGTCACGGATGCCCGGATCGTCGGGCCGATGACGGTGGGTGCCTATGACACTGTCGCCGCCGAGCTAGAGGAGCTGATGGAGCATCACATCCTACCGGCCCAACATCTTGACGGCTCGGCGATGGATCGACGGTCGATCTGGTTGGCCGGCTGGTTTGAAGCCTTTCGTCGCTACGGCGATTCGACGAAAACGCTATCCGCCGGTCTCGATGACGGGGAGCTCCAGCAACACGTGGCGAAGGGCATCGAGATGAGCTTTGTTCTTGAGCATTGGGACCACGGATGACGGTCGTACAATACGAGGCCCTTCACAAGGCGCTCAACGAGCCAAATCTCATCGAGCGTATCGTCGTATCGCCTCTCATCTCAAGGGAACAGATAGGACCAGCATCAATCGACCTTCGTCTAGGTACCGAGTTCCTGCTTCCTCGGCGCATCTTCCGAGCAGGGCTCGATCCGGGCGAATCGACGGAGCAGTCGGTCCAGGCGAGACGGGAGCGGGTCGTTGTCCCCCTAGGCGAGTCCCTATGGCTGCACCCGCAGCAGTTCGTACTCGGCTCGACGCTCGAGTACGTCCGATTGCCCAATAGATACGCCGCATACGTGGTTGGGAGGTCGTCTTGGGGCCGCCTCGGGCTGATCGTCGCCACCGCGATTATGGTTCAGCCGGGCTACGGCGGGATCTTGACCTTCGAACTCGTGAACGCGGGGGACAGCCCAATCCGTCTCTACCCCGGCCTCCGCATCGCTCAACTGGCGGTTCATGACCTCCAGGATCCGACGGAGCACGGCTATCGGTCGTCCGGCGGGAAGTATCCATCGCCCACCGGTCCGGAGGAAACAAAGCTTGCGTGGGAACAGAGCGAGATCGACCAGCTGAAAGCAATTGCCGCGGCCATGTACAGCGGCGCGTTTTGAACCAGCACGGCAGCGCGCGAGGCCGTTGTCGCGTTCCCTTGATGAGCCTCGCTGCGGCAGTGTGGAGAGCCGCGAGCCCGCCGGACGTCCTAAGGACGGTGGAGTTACCGTGGAATTGCACCGACGCCGGCTTCTCGATTGCGTCCCGGAGGCGCTGCCCGTTATCGGGCGACAGCGGGACGAAATTCGGCGCGCAGGAGCGACCAGGGTTAGTCCCACGGTTCCCACGTCCCGTCGAGTATCGCCTACGCCCAGCCGAACACATTCATCGATGAAGGCAGCGCATCCCCCCGCCTCGTCCGGGTCACGCCAACAGGCCGTGGCATCCTGGAGCGCGTCAGACTTGGCAAGTGACCCCCCGTCGAGGCGCCCGGCAAGAGCGCATGCGATGGCACCGAGGCGACGCGGCCGTTACATGAACTTGCGCCGCCTGAAGGGGTGCACGTCCGCGGCGGTGAGGCTGAACCACTCGCCATTGCCCCGGCGGTCTGCGAACCGGCGGTGCCAGTAGGCCTCGATCCCGGCCGGATCGTCGGTCGTGATGGTGTGAACCGTCGTCGCCCGCTCAGGTAGTTGGATCGTGAGCTCGCGCTCGCGTCGTCCGGCGGAGTTGGTGATGCCTTCGGTTACGTCTACCTCATCAGGTCCGGCCGCCACTACAAGCTCGGGCGTTCCGGGGCGACATCGCCGTCTGCATCATCGCCACCGGGGCGAAGCACGACCCACCGGCCACCGCTACACCCCAACCCGACAACGCACGAGTCTACGCTGCGGCGCGCACTCGCCTGCCTGTCGGCGATGTGAGGATCGCGGTCGCCAGCGCGCTGTCTCGATACACGGGTACTGATTCTCACCGCACCGTTAGTAAGCTCCGACACCTTCCGCAAAACAGTCCGGCGGTGATCGTGAACCTAGCCCTTGTCGAACTATGGTCGGGCAACAGCGCCGCGGCGACCGCGGGACCTCAAGCGCGCAAGAAAACTAAACCCATACGGCTACTACGGCACGCGAGCAGACGACCTACTTCACGCCGGCACCGAGGCCCCTGGCTACCCCCCGTATTTTCCATCCGCGGAGGTCGCCGCTTCCTCCGCAATGCTCCGACGGTCCCTGCGGGCTGATCCATCAAACGCCAAGCTCTGGCTCGACTACGCCGCCAAGGTCGAAGGTGAACACAGGTTGACAGCCTTCCGCGCCGCACGCCATGCGCTGTCGCTCGCTCCCCTTGATACATCCGCACAAGTCGCAGTCCAGGTTTTGGGCTTCGCTAAGGACGATCCGAGTAAGAGCCAGGCCGCCCTCGGGAGCATCACGGTGCAAGCGCCGGATAGCGCCGAAGCAAGGTTTGACGTTGGCCTGTTGGATGCATGGGTTCTTGACCGCGGAGACGCTACGGCCCAGTTCGACGAAGTCATCCAGTCGGCGCACCCTGGACGGTATGGGCGCCTCGCTAGAGTTTTCTTGCGCTGCTTTTCGAGGCCAAGTACCTGCACGGGGCTCACCCATAAGCCGGGATCGTAGGGCGAACGTCGATGTGTTCCACCGCACGAACGCGCTTGGGGGATGAGCCTCCGCCGGAGGCCTATCTCCGACTCGGCGCACGCTCCGCGATGGCGCTCGAAGCCGCGTCGCTGCTCCGAGACGGATCACATCTGTCGCCCAAGAGCGCCTGCACGAACTCGCCCTCCGCCGCGCCCTCTGGGCCGCCGACGTCCGAGGCTGGCGATCCCACCCAAACGTCGTCGGGTCGGCCGGGGAGTATTTTTTCACCAAGCACCACCGTGCCGTCTTTCGTCGACGGCCGCTTCTGGCAGGGCCACGCGCGAATTTGGCGTCCCAGTACGGGCCTGACTTGCCCGGTGTGAGGTAGTCGGGGCGCACACAGGAACCGTGATCGGTCGCAAACCGCGATCGCTGGCGCGCTCGGACGGCGCGGGATCCGCGCGCGGGACTTCGGAGTTGAGCGCGATGTCGTCACCGTCGTTTGCCATGTCGACCAGGTACTTCACGAGGCCGACGCCGAGTGCGCTGTGACCGCCGTGGCGTGGTTCGCTGGATCCGGACCGCGAACTTTCTCGATCGTTGGCCCGGGAGCGCGGGTCGCGACCGCGTTAGAACGCGATCTCGTGGACGATCTCGGTGGCGGCGGCGCCGACCTTGCCGGCTCCTAAGACTACCTTCTGCACCACGATCCTGCCGTCTATGTCGGTCGGTCGCCCCAGCTCCTCGGCGTGGGCGATCGCCTGATCGATATTACCGAAGGAGACGATCTGGCGACCGGGTGCGACGACGTTGTAGAAGACCTGCTTCGGCTGGCCGGTCCGCGTCTCGGGGCGTCCCACGGTCGCGGGCGGCGGGGGCGGTGGAGGCGGCGGGCTGGGCGGGCGGTCTTGTGTCATCCAATACGGAAGTCGACAGCCCAAAGGATACCCTCAAGCACGACAGCGATCGCCGCGATGCGAAACCGAGCGACGAGGATGTCGATCTTCACCTGGTTTTTGTCGTAGAAGTCGGAGATCCAGTACGCGAGTGTGCGGTGCACCTCGGGGGTATTTCCCCCCTGGTAGTAGAGCGCCTCGTATGCGTCCTTCCCGCTGATGGCGAACCGCATGGCGGGCCGAGGCTGGAGGATTCCGAGGACGCACACCGCGATCGAGACGACGAACGCGGCCAGCGCAAGCAATGTCCACCAGCCGAATCCACTGTGGCGGATCGCCTGGCCACCGAGGAACGAGGCGAGGATCGACGACGCTGTGATGATCGTGGCGGCGCGGGATCGAAGCTCGTCGAGCACGTCCTCTTGGCGATCAAGGTCGCGGATCGCGAGCTTGTAGGCGATCCGTTCGAGGTCGCCGCTTCCTCCCGCGACAGGGGGTTGTGTAGTCGGCATTTCGCTATCCCTCATTCCCGTTGGACCGCCTGGGCGGGTCATCCCGGCCGCCGTGCCACCGCCCCCGCTCGTGCGGCGCGTTCACAGGCCGAGCGACCGCCGATGCGTGCAGCCAAGGAATGCCCGTAGCCCGATGGCACGGCAGTGAATCGGAGGCCGATGCCCGCGAGCGCGTCTGGTCAACCGAGGGAACCGGCGACTTGGCGCAGCTGGTCGGTCGGAAGGTAGCCCAAAACTTCGATGTAAAGGCCGTTCAGAACAAAAGTGACGCTACCGGGGTTCGCGCCCGTAGCGTCGGAGTCCTGATTATAGACGAGTGCCGGGAGCCCGTTGTGAACGGTCTGAAGCACCGACGACGGATCGCCCCAGTCGGACGCGATCTGCGCAAACCCTGCTGCGGGATCCGACATCTGGGATGGCCACATCGTGATCTCTATACCAGAGCTTGGGTAGTACAGGGCAACCTGCCGGTTCGTCGCTGGGCCGCCATCGATCGGCGTGGATGCAAACCAAACATCCCCAAGTGACGCGGGCGCCGCGACACCGGAAACGTTTGCTTGCGGGATTTGGTATCCGGCAGCGTTGACAGCGCCAGCGAGCGTCAGCTTCTCGCCGTTGTGAAACGGGTCGGTCCCAAACGCCGGCGCAATCGGGCCAAACATCGCGTTCGCGCTAGCCGGGACTGATGTATCGCCTCGCGTAAGGTACGCAGTGGTGAACGCTACGGTGGCTGCTGCGACAAACGCGGCGGTCAAGACCAGGACCCGCGGCCTTGTGGCAAGTCGAAGGATGCTAGCCGTCATGAGCACTCATTCGTCGACGTGAGAGCCGAGCCGACGTGGATGGCCGAGTAGCATTCGGGCAAGTACTGCGGATCGTCGTCGGCATACGTGTTGGAGGCGCCCCACGCAATCCATGAGCTGGAAGTCTTGGAGTAGTACTCCATGCTGGGCATGTCGGCGTACGCGTCCTCCGTGCCGTTGTGGCGTTCGCCATTTGTGATTGGCTGTCCGGCAGCACAGCAGGCAGACTTCGTGTCGTAATTCGTCCCGTTGTGGACGTAGTCCCAGCTCTTGTCGCCGTTCGTGTTCACGAGCTTCCAAGCGTCGCGCTGCCCTGTACTTAGCTCAGCGCCATCCTGGCAATGGAAGTCTCCCGAGACGTCGGCGACTGCCAACAGGTACGGCCCGTCAGTATGCGGAGCACATGAGTCTATAGTCGGATAGTCGCTCGCTGTCCGGTACCACCCGGCCTCGACGTAATCCTCAGGCCCGAAAATGACGATCAGCGATGAAACCCGGGCGCAGCCAGCCGCGTCCGACCCGATCCACATCCCATTGGGACCATCGTCTAGATCGCCGACTCCATAGTGGTTTCCGCTCCCGTCGCTGTTCTCGACTTCCGAGTTGGACCGGGTTCCACCGGACGAACAATCGGCCGCGACCGCGCGCGGAGCGATCACGCCTGCAGTCACTCCGACTACAGCGCCGAAACCGATAACGGCGAGTAGAACAAGCCAAGTGCGGGACGTTCGCACGCTCTAGCCTTCGCTCGAGGACTCTTGCGCTGGACACTATCAGCTGAGAGTTGATTCTGTCAAGGGTCGGCAGATTCTGGAATCACCTCGAGTTCGGCGCGCAGCTCGGGAGGATCGTTTCGTCTCGTTTACCCCGTGATAACGCGGCACGGCGCGAGACGTAATCGGCGGCTAGCAGCTGTCGTGTCGACGTCCGCGAGGATGGCGTGGCGGTTGAGGTTTCGGGCGGCGATGCCGGTGGTGCCGGATCCGCAGAAGGGGTCGAGGACGACTTCCGCAGGCTGGGTGGCTTGGCGGATGATGGTTTCGAGGAGGGGGACGGGTTTTTGGGTGGGGTATTGGCGGTGGGGTCGGCGGTGGCGGAGCAGGTTTCCGAGGTTGTTGTGGTTTCCGGGGCGGCGCCCTTTTTGGTAGTAGGCGATGAGTTCGTAGCAAGAGCGCCACGTGTTGCCGAGGCCGAGCCAGTCCTTGTCCCAGACGAGGGGCTCATGGACATGGAAGCCGGCTTGGTGGGCGGCTTGGTCGAAGATGTGGAGGGTGCGTCTGTCGCAGAAGATGTAGGCGTGCCGGTTGGGGCGAAGGGTGCGGTAGAGCTGGGCGAGGATTTCGGACCAGGCGGTGTCGGGGAGTTCTTGGAACCAATTGTGGAAGTAGCCGCCGGTCGTTCCGCGGTGGAAGTGGTAGGGCGGGTCTGTGGCGATTAGGTCGACACTCTCGCTTGGCAGGGTGGGAAGCCAGGTGCGGGCGTCGGCTTGGACGAGGGTGACGAGGCGCCGCCGTTGGGCCCCGTGCTTGCGGTGGCGGTAGGCGACTTGACGACAGGCGTGGCTGCAGTAGGCGCGTGGCCGGCCGGCGCCGGGGTGGGGAGGGATACTCCGCGCGCAGACGGGGCACGTCGGATTCGGGATGTGCGTCGGCGGGGTGGCCACGTGCCGACGCTAGGTGCGACGGCGTGGGCTCCGACAGGGGTTTTACGGGGTGAACACCGGCCTGGTGCGGGCCTGGCTAGGTGGCTTGCCAGACGAGACGGCTGGACGGATCCAGGACGCCGGGGCCGTGGTCGCCGCAGGGTTGGTGGTAGGCGTATTCGCCGTCGTTTGCGGGTTCCCACGCCCATTCGTCTCGCGGTGCCCAGGCGTGGCAGCGGGCGCAGTACGCCCAGTCGACCGTGTGCGTGCCAAGCTCCGCGATGGTGGCGTCTCGCTCCTCGACCTGGCGGCGTAGCCGTGCTGCGTGGTTGGAGGCGTCGCGTGCGGTCTTGGAGGCGGTGTCAGTGCGGCTGGCGGCGGCGTTGGATGCCTTCTCGGCGCGGGTGAGGGCGGCGTCGCGTTCCTTGGCGAGCCGCGCCGCCTGCGCGGCTGCCGTCGTTTTGGCTGCGGCGAGGCGGGCTTCAACGTCGGCTCGTTCGGCTGCGTGCCGGGTGAGCGCGGCTTCCATGTCGCCGAGGCGGGCTTCGGCGCGTAGCGCGGCGACGATCGCGGCGCGTTTGGTGCCATGGCGATCCTCCGCCACGGCGAGCAGTGGCACCTCGTCGGGGCGTAGCTCGATGATCACCCGGCGGCGCAGAAGTGCTGAGACCGCCGGGTCGTCGGGCTGGCTGGATGATGGTGTGGGTGTGTGCGTCATGCAGTGATCATGCGCGTCGCCCTCGGCGGAGGGGTAGGTGGTTGACGGGGTCAAGGTGGATCCGTGGGATCGCGGCTACGGTGTTGTCCGTGACGAACAAAGGGGTGCCAGGCACGCTCCCGACCGACGCCGCCGAGGCCATCGCTGGCCATGACCGCGTGGTGCACGGCCGCACGGGCTTTGACCCGGGACGCGACGTGCACGTTGCTGGCGGCGGTTTGCCGTGGCAGGAAACGCGCTACACGTTTGACCCCAAGGGGCGGTGGTACACCTGCCGCGACCCGGCCTGCGCCGCGCGGCGCTTCTTCCTCGCCGACGCGCCCGTCGACCCGGCGGCACGGGTGCTGCGACGCGCAGACCCAGCCTTGGCGCCGCTGCTTGCCGGAGCGAGTTCGGCGGCCGAGATGGACGCGCGTGTGGCCCTGGTTGACTCCGGGCGGCTCGCCGCTGCACAGGTGGCGATGGTCGCGCGAGTTGACCAGCAAAGGACGCGCCGATCCCAGCCCGAGGCGGCTGCCCGGCGGGGCCGGTGCCAGGCGTTCATGCTCGCCCACTACTCCCAGCACGGCCGCGTCGAGGGCGCGATCGAGGCGCTGATGGAACTCCACCGAAGCGACCGGACCGCCTACCGCAAGATCACCGGAACGGACCGTGCTTTCGCGTATGAGACGTTTCGCGGCTACTGGCGCACGATCCCCGTCGAACAGCGGGCAGACGCCAAACGCGCATACGGCCGGCGCGGCACTTCCACCCCGTAAGATCCCTTCCCGCCAGTACGGGTGGCGGGCGACGGTTCGGCGATGCCCGCCGTCGCCCACGACGATCCCCAGCCGCGGACGCCTTGCGAGATCCGCACCGACCCCGCAGGCGAGGCCGCACCAGCCGGTGAAGTCGCTGCGTGCGGGGCGGACACGGGGTGGGACGACTTCGCGGCGTGGTTCTGCGCCTACTGGATCCGGCGCGCGCGTCGAGGTATGGATGAGCAGCGATGATCGCGACCGTTTCCCCCGCTCTTGAGGTGCCGCGTCGGGCGGTGGGGTATGTGCGCGAGTCGACCGAGGAGCAGGGCGAGGGCTACAGCCCCGACGCGCAGCGCCAAGCCATCAGCCGCTTCGCCGCCGATAACGGCCTGGAGCTGGTGGACGAATACGTCGACTTTCATTCCGGCTGGCGCGGCGCAGACAAGCGCCCCGCCTTCCAGCGGTTGATGGCAGACGCTGCCAGCGGCAGCTTCCAGGTGGTGCTCGTCTTCCACACCAGCCGCTTTGCCCGAAACCAGTTAGAGGCGCGCCGCTACAAGTCGATGCTGCGCGAGCGCCTCGGTGTTGCTGTCGTGTCGGTCACCCAGCCGATCGGAGATGACCCGTCTGACCCGAGCGCGTTTCTGTCTGAGTCGATCCACGAGATGTTCGACGAGTACTACTCCATCTCGCTCAGCTTCTGGACCCGCGCTGGCCTGCGAGAAAAGGCTCGCCAAGGCCACCTCGTCGGTAGCCTCCCTTGGGGCTACCAGCGCGACGCCACGACCGGCGGCGTCCTTCTGGATGCGGAGCGCGCGCCGCTCGTTCGCGACCTGTTCGAGCGCTATGCCCATGGATCGGCGTCAGACCGCGCCCTGGCGGGATGGCTTAACAGCCGCGGCGCGCGCACAACCACGGGCCGCCCGTTCTCCAAGGACACCATCCGCGAGATGCTCGTAAACGCCGCCTACGCCGGCTACGTCACCGCCCGCCGCGACAAGCACCGCACAACTCCAGGCCGCCACCCCGCGATCATCACCGACGAGCTGTTCGACCGCGTCCAGCACGTCCGAGCCGCCCGCACCACCACCCTCAACCCCGGCCGCCCCAGCAGAGCCTACGCGCTCACCAAACTGCTCCGATGCGAACGCTGCGGCGCACCCATGCACGGCGGCAGAAGCGGTCGCCGACTCGTCCGCCGCTACCACTGCTCAACCCGAAAACAACACGGCACCTGCGACCAACCCGCCCCGCTCGCAGACACCATCGAAGCCGAACTCGCCCACTACCTCGCCACCCTTACCCCGCCCCAAAGCGTCCGCACCCAGATCCTCCAACAGCTCGCCCGCCCAACGATCACAGACGACCCCGTCGTCCAGGCGGCCCACGCCGCGGCGCAAGGCCAGCTCGACCGGCTCAAAGACCTCTACCAACTCGGCGACCTCACCCGAAGCCAATACCTCTACCGCCGCCAACTCGTCCAACACCAACTCGACACCCACCGCCCCGCACTGCCCATCGACCTCGAAGCCGCCACAAACGCCCTCGACAACCTCGCCGCCCTCTACCAGCAAGAAACCGACCCGCACGAGCGAAACAGCCTGCTCCGAACGATCCTCGATCGCGTATGGCAAGACGACGGGCACCTCGTCGCCATCCAACCCCGCCCCGCTTTCCTGCCCTACTTCGCCGAGCCAAACCAAGCCAAACCAGACCCGGCGAGGTGGAAAGAGCGGGAGCGACGGGACTCGAACCCGCGACCTCCGGCGTGACAGGCCGAGCCGGCGCCCGCGGCGCCATCCCGGTCTGCGCGCGAAGTCCCTGTTCTCCACAGATTCTGGGCTGGACGTCCGCCAAGCCTCCGCCACCCCCATGAAGTGGCCCGCTTCGCCCGCTCCACCCACACCCCATCGGCCCGCCCGGAGGGGCACGGACGACCGGTTCCTCGCCGGTTCATCGCGATCAAACTCACCCCCAGCCTGCGTTTGACAGGAGGCAACGGACAAGTTAGGGTCTTTGCATGCTCACGGCAGGGAGCTTCCGACTCGGTGGATTTCTTGTGGGCGCCGCGCGTCGATTGGGCGTCGCTGGCGTCCTTGTGTTCGGCATTACGCTCGCGTCCTCCGGAACAGCTTGGGCCACTTGCTCGTCGGATAGCCATGCCACCCTGAACACGATCGGTTCGGCAAGTGGGTACGCCGAATGGACGGGATCGACACGCCATCTGATTCTTGAGGGAAGTGCGGATTCAAATCTCAGCACCGGAGTATGCGCCGACGGATGGTTCGACTGGTACGCCACCCACGCAGACGGGAGTTCGGGCCATCAGCACTACGATGCTCGCCTTGCACGCAGCTGTGAGCCCGGGTACGACCGGTGGGCGAACTCGAGCACAAACGGCTTCTTCGAGCCATCGAATTCGGCGACCCTCCACTATCCCCAAAAGCTTGCCGCGTGTCGGTGGCTCTTCAACGTGCCGTCACTCGATTGCTCCAGCGAGCCGTGCGCAACGCAGGACCCGGAGGGAAACGTCAACCCTCAGATGCCGAACGACATCACTCGCGATTGGGTCCGGTACCGAGACGGGACGCTGGTCTACGGTTCAGGCGGTGATCCCACTGACCCGAACGGCTAGGCAACCGCGCGAGCGAAGGGAGTGGTTCGAGTGATCCTGGGTAGTCGAGTGGTCGCCCTCGCAGCAGTCATGGTTGTGCTGTCGGCGTGCGGCCAAGCGACTGGCGCCGCAGTCTCAGGGAGCCATACCGGCGCGAAAAACGCCGTGAGCAAGGCGCAGATCGCGGATTGGCAGAGCCAACTCGATCAGTTGTACGCGGACATCGCTGGCACGCCGTCGCAACGCGTCGCAGGTGACGTCGTCGCATTTCACGTTGAGCAAGATCCGTTCACATCGTGCGCCCAAGCACAAGGCGTCGGGTACACGCCTCCGGCGGTTATCGACCAGTGGAGCGGGTGGCCCCTCACGAATGCCGGGAGCTTCTCAACCTCCTGGCTGGCGACGACCACGGATCCTGATCACCTGGGTAGCGTGATCCAGAATGAGGCGGCAGCGCAGCGCGCTCAAGCCGACGACGAAGCTAAGCGCGAGGCCGCCTACGAAGGGCTCTCTCAAGCGGACCAGCAGGCGTGGGACGCCGCTTTGAAGCAATGCTCGGAAGGCCAGAACTACAGTGAGGCATACCACCCCTCCGGCTACTATCCCCTCCTAACCGCGTACAGGAGCCTTCTAAACTCGTCGGACGCGGCGGCGATGGCATCGGCAGGCGGGTACCCGGATTGTATGAACACAGCGGGGTACAAGGTCACGGATCACTTCGAGCTCGTCGACTATCTGACCGCCCGCGCCCCCGCGTACACAGACATTCCCCCACCGGGCCAGTCCGGTGGAGACGCTTGGGCAGCTTGGGTCACGGACGAGCACGCGGCGATGGCAGCAGACGCGAATTGTCGCGCGGAGGCCTATGCGGCGGGCTGGACGGCTCTCGGCCCGTCGATCGCGATGTTTGAGGCTGACCATGCCCAGGCACTAGCCGACGAGGAACAAGGCTGGAAGGATCTCGTGGGTCAGGCCAACCAAGAGGCGCAGCAGACTTCGTCGAACTGAGGCGCTGTGCTCGTACGTGAGGGCGCCGGTTCACGTGATCTCGCGTTCGGGCTCGGCCGACGAAACGTGTCGCCCCGTTGCTAAACCACTCCCTGACGTCCTTCGCCGACTCGTTCGGCGCGGGTGGTGGGATCGTAAGAGGAGTCCCCAGATTCGTGCACGGGGGTGGCTGCTGTCGATGGCCGGACTCGACCTGTTGACCACTGTTCGGAAGCCTCGAAGCGGAGGCTTGCCCCTCCCGTCTCACCAACCCACCCGAGCCACCGAACCCGGCGCCCACCGGGCGGCGAAACTAGCGACTATGAAGCTGATTGGGGCGCGCGGGGGCGTCGCGCCCTGGAGAACGGAATGCTTGCGAGCGTCAAGGCTAGAACGCCGCCAGCCACCCCGATAAGCAGCCTCGCGTGCCCGACCGCGCTCCTAGTATCTGGTTGCATCGCACAAATGTGACTCCCAGACGGATCACAGTACCGGTACATGGCGGGATGGCGGTAAACAAGTAGTGCGACGAGGAGCAGAGCTGCGGACACAAGAACGCCAAGTGGCAGAAAAGTCCTCCACGACGACCAGGTTGGTCTCGTCCTTGCGCCCGCGTATGGCGCTACGGACGCCGATAGCAACGAAATAGCGAACGCGACCGCGCCGACATCGATCACCCGAGGATTGGGATTGAGTAGGTGAGGGTGCACCACGAGGTACTGCCAACTTACGCCGAGGCCAAGCGGCCGGCTAACCCATGTGGAGACTCCGGCACCGACGGCAACGGCTGCCGAGGCGCCCGAAAGGAGAATCCAGGAGACCGGGCGCGACAGAAGTTGCATGAGGCCATTCTACATGTGGAATTCCGGCGCGCCAATATGATTCGGAGGGGGTAATCGACGCTGTCGGGACGCGCTTCTGTGGTCCGCACCCGAAGTGGCTCGATCGGCGCGAAGAGAATCCGGGAGGTCGCCATCGGCGAGGATCGGCGCGACCTCAGGACGAGAGCGAGGCCACCGATTGACTCCGTTCACGTCGGCATCGTCCGCCGCACCCGTAACCCCGTATGGCCCTCGATGGGCAGCGAGACACAGATGCACTTTGAGTGCGAGACCCCTGGACACGGCCTCCGTGGGCTCTATCTGGGGTCCGAACCGGCAGGTCATCGCGGTGGCGCCGAGACGCCAAGCTGGCGGCAGATCGCGCGGGCAGTCCCCAGCGGGACCTCGCGATGCCGGGGCACCGTCACCGGCCGTGCTGCCAGCGGACTTCGCCACACGTCATGGCGCGCACCATGCCGCACGCGCTCACAGCCGTTTGCAATGAGGTGCTGCTCGAGCACGCGAAGGGGTGTCATTGCCGCGCAGTATCGCGCCACGCCGGCAGGCGGTACGCTTCGACCATGGAGTTGCACGCCGTCTTTGAGCCGGACGAGAACGGCTGGGTCCGCGCCACGATCGAGGAGCTGCCCAGCGTGATCTCCTGTGCACCGACGATCGACGAGGCTCGCCTGCTCGTCCGCGACGCGCTCGCCGAATGGCTGCAAGCGCTGACCACCTCCGAGCGTGGTGCGATCCCGGGCGACGCCACTCGCGAGACGTTGACGCTCAACGTCGCCTGACCAGCCTAGAGCTCGAGCCCGAAGTCGAGCTCGCGGCCCAGTTCGATCATCCGCCGAAGGCGCAGGAGTTTGGCCTGATCGGCGGGACGGTTGAGGGCGCCGAGCATGCGTGCGAGGTCGCCGGGCGAGGCTATCTGGGCGCGCAGTCCGCCGCCGATTGCCTCGTGGGTGGCGTGGCGGCGGAGGTCGTCGTAGCCGCGGGTCCCTTCGGGGAGCGGCACGACGGTCACGTTTCCGGCCCTGGTTCGCAGCGTTGTGACGGCGGCGGGCTCGCCGGCGAGCATCGTCGGCCGGCCGTCGGCGTTCCGCGCATCGAGTTCCGCCAGGGCGCGATTGGCCCGGGCGATGTTCTCTCGGCGAAGCGAGGGGGTGATGTCGAGACCGCGGGTGACCTCGCCGGTTCCCTGGACGACGCGGGCGAAGCCGCCGATGACGACGTAGCTGACACGGTTTCGTTCCAGCGCGGCCAGGATCAGGTTTGGGTCGAACGGCTCCGTCTCTGCCTCGCTCGTGCCGCGACTATCGGGGGTTTCCACGATCCGCTCCGGGTGTGAGCGTGTCGAGCATCCGGGTGACCCGCTCTGAGGGGGTGAGCCGTAGCGACTCGCCGAGCTCGGCGTCGACACTACGGTCGAGCGCAACCAGCAGCAGCGGGATGTCGAACCCGCACGCGTGGACGCAGGCGAGCAGGCTCTCGACGGGCGGCGAGACAGCGCCATGCTCCCAACGCGCGATCACCGACCGGTCGCGACCCGTCCGCTGCGCGAGGTCGGCCTGGGTCAAGCCGGCTCGCGAACGCGCCTCACGGATCAGTTCGCCTCCCCGCATACCCAGAGCCTAGCGTCTCCAGCGCCCCAGAACTTGAAAACACAGTGTGATGCGTATACGCTATGTGCTGTTCTGGAGCTACGGAGCGTGTCGAGGGTGAAGGAGGCGGATCGTGGACGATTTGATGAACGCCCGCCAGGTCGCACAGCTGCTGGGCCTGCACGAGAACTGGGTGTACGACCAGGCGGCGGCCGGCAACCTGCCCAGCTACAAGTTTGGGGGCACGCGCCGGTTCCGGCGGGACGACATCGACGCCTGGCTGGCCGCGCACCGCGAAGGCGGCGAGCACGCCGCCGCGACCGCCGAAACGTCTGCGCCTCCCGCCGCCCCGCGGCGTCGCGCGGCCACGCAGGCTGCGCTGTTCGCCGAATAGCCAATGGCTCACGTCGAGCCGTACCGGCTGAAGGACGGCGCTCGCCGGTACCGCGCCCGGTGGCAGGGCCCGGACGGGCGCGACCGCTCCCGCACATTCCCGCTCAAACGAGACGCCGAACGGTTCGTCCTCGAGCTGCACCGCCAAGCCGCGTTGGGCGGCCTCTACCAGGCCCCCACGCAGCCACTGGGCGACTTCTTGGAGGGATGGCTCGTCCGCTACGAGCGCAGGGTCAGGCAGTCCTCAGCCGACCGCGTCCGCGCCGTCCTGCCGCATCTGGGACCATTCCGGCGCACCACCCTGGATGCCCTGCGACCGGCAGACGTCGAGGATCACATCTCCGCGCTGTCGGCGCATGCGCCACGCCAGGCCGAGCTAGCGCTGAGAATCCTCAAGCAGGTCCTGTCCGACGCCAAGGTGCGCGGCCTCACGGTCAACGAGGCGCTGTTTCGGATCCGCGCGCCGCATCACGAGGCCCGCGAGATGCGCTTCCTGTCCTGGAGCGAGGTCGACCTGCTTGCCACCGACACCGTCGAGCCCTACGGCAACCTGGTACGACTCGCGGCGCTCACAGGCCTGCGCCAGGGTGAGCTGTTCGCGCTACGGGATCGCAACGTCGATCTGGCAGCACGCACGCTGACCGTCGAGGCCGGTGTCTACGCCGGCCAACTGGTGCCGGTCAAGACCCGCGCCGCACGCCGCCGCGTCGACCTCGCCGAAGGCGCCACCCGCGCCCTGCGCGCCCAGCTCGCTGCGCGCTCACCGAGCCCGTTGGGCCTGGTGTTCCCCTCGCCGCAGGGTGAGATCCAAAACGACGATAACTTCCGCCACCGCGTCTTCGCCCCCGCCGTCCGCCGAAGCGGACTCGGCCCCGTGAGGTTCCACGACCTTCGCCACACCTACGCCACGCTGATGGTCGCCGCAGGCGCCCACGCCAAGTACCTGCAAGCCCAGATGGGTCACGCATCGATCCGGGTCACCCTGGATCTCTACGGACACCTCTACCCAGACGCCAACCGCACCGTCCTGCGCGAGCTCGACCGGCTGATCGACCCGCCTGGGCTCGAACTCTGACCACGGCTCACCCCATCCACACCCCATCGCCCGCGGACACGGCGAGCGGGTGACCTACCACTGGAAACAAGGAAGCCGCGTGTCCATGCGGTGTTGAGAGAAGCGGGAGCGACGGGACTCGAACCCGCGACCTCCGGCGTGACAGGCCGGCGTTCTAACCAGCTGAACTACGCCCCCGCGTCGCCACCCGGCCAGGCCACGGCCCCGCCCGGCGGCGGCAGGAGTATATCCGGGCGCGCGAGCGGTTCTCCTTGTGCGCACCCGGGTCGATCCGGTACACCTCCGGCTGCACGATGAGCGCGTACCTCCCAATCGCCGAGCACGGCGTGATCGGCGACCTGCACAGCGTCGCGCTCGTCGGCACCGACGGCACGATCGACTGGTTCTGCTGCCCGCGCTTCGACTCGCCGAGCGTGTTCGCATCGATCCTCGACGCCGAGAAGGGCGGGTTCTACCGGATCGCGCCCGTGAACGACGGCCACACCACGAGGCAGCTCTACTTCCCTGACACGAACGTCCTCATCACCCGCTTCCTGACGCCCGACGGCGTCGGCGAGGTGCACGACTTCATGCCGATCCACCGCGATCCCCGCCACACGCGGCGGCTCGTGCGGCAGGTCGTCGCGGTGCGCGGCGAGATGCGCTTCCGGCTCGAGTGCCGGCCGCGCTTCGACTACGGCCGCCGGTCGCACGAGCTCGGTCTGCACGAGGGCGGTGCGGTGTTCCACTCGAACGAGCTCTCGCTGACGCTCGCGACGAACATTCCGCTCGAGCGCCACGGGAAGGACGTCGCCGCCGAGTTCACGCTCGCAAACGGCGAGAGCGCGACGTTCGTCCTCCAGCAGACCGAGCCCGGCGAGCGCCTGCCCCCGATCAGCGAGCGCGCCGCTGCCGAGGCCTTCAACGCCACCGTCCGGTTCTGGCGAGGCTGGCTCGCGCACTCGGTCTACAAGGGCCGCTGGCGCGAGATGGTCAACCGCTCGGCGCTCACGCTGAAGCTGCTCACCTACCGGCCGACCGGCGCGATCGTCGCCGCACCCACGACCAGCCTGCCCGAGCACGTCGGCGGCGAGCGCAACTGGGACTACCGCTACACGTGGGTGCGCGATGCCGCCTTCTCGCTCTACGCGCTGCTGCGGCTCGGCTTCACCGAGGAGGCCGAGTCGTTCATCACCTGGCTGACCGATCGCTTCGGCGAGACGTCGTTCGGCGAGGGCGGCCCGCTCCAGATCATGTACGGCATCGACGGCCGCGCCGATCTGCACGAGGAGACGCTCGACCATCTCGAGGGGTATGCCGGCTCGCGGCCGGTGCGGGTCGGAAACGGCGCCGCCACCCAGCTCCAGCTCGACATCTACGGCGAGCTGATCGACTCGATCTACCTCTACAACAAGTACGGCGAGCCGATCTCCTACGACTCCTGGACGGAGCTGCAGAAGATCGTCGAGTGGCTGTGCGACAACTGGGACCGGCCCGACGAGGGCATCTGGGAGACGCGCGGCGGCCGCCAGGACTTCACCTACTCACGTCTGATGTCGTGGGTGGCGATCGAGCGCTCGGTGCGCATGGCCCGCTACCGCGGCCTGCCCGCGAACATGGTGAAGTGGCTCGAGGTGCGCGACCAGATCACCGAGCAGATCATGTCGCGTGGCTGGAACCCCAAGCGGGGCGCGTTCGTGCAGCACTACGGCTCCGACGTGCTCGACGCGTCGCTGCTCTTGATGCCGCTCACGAAGTTCATCGCCCCGAAGGATCCGCGCTGGCTGCGCACGCTCGACGCGATCGGGCGCGAGCTCGTCGCCGACAGCCTCGTCTACCGCTACAACGCGAAGGCATCGCCCGACGGCCTGCAGGGCGACGAGGGCACGTTCTCGATCTGCACGTTCTGGTACGTCGAGGCGCTCTCGCGGGCAGGCTTCGTCGATGAGGCCCGGCTCGTCTTCGAGAAGATGCTCACCTACGCGAACCATCTGGGGCTCTACTCCGAGGAGATCGGGCCCTCCGGCGAGGCGCTCGGCAACTTCCCCCAGGCCTTCACGCACCTGTCCCTGATCAGCGCCGCGGTCAACCTCGACCGTCAGCTCGGCTGAGCCACCTCATCCGGCCACACCGGCTGGACGATCTCGACCACCGTGCCCTCGCCCGGCGCCGTCGTGATCGCGACGGAACCGCCTGCCGCGTCGAGGCGCTCCATGAGCGACTCGAGGCCCAGGTGGTGCGTGCGCCGGGCGCGGGCGAGCGCCGCGTCGAGGTCGAACCCGCGGCCGTCGTCCGAGATACGGACGTGCACGACGTCGGCGCGCCGCTCGAGCCGCACGGCGACGTTGGCGGCGCCGGAGTGCGCGCGGACGTTCGCGAGCACCTCGGTGATCGACCGGAAGATCAGGGTCTCCATGGTCGCGTCGATGCGCTCGTCGAACCCGATCACCTCGAGGTGCGGGGCGATTCCGGCCTCGCCCTCCATCGTGTGCAGCGACTGCTCGACGGCGGTCGCGAGGCCGTTGTGCCAGAGCACCGCGGGGCGCAGCTCGAAGGTCATCCGCCGCGTCCGCTCGACCGCGCCGGAGATCAGCTCCGCCACCTGCTCGAGGCCGCGCGCCGCCCGCTCGACGTGGCCCTGCTGCATCGCCATGCGCACGCTGTCGAGCGAGATCACGCAGGCCGACATCACCTGGATCGTGTCGTCGTGCAGGTCGGCCGCCACCCGCGAGCGCTCCTGCTCCTGCGCGCGGACAAGGCGTTCCATCAGGTCGCGGTGGCGTTGCTCGAGCCGGGCCAGGCGCTCGGCGCGGCGCTCGGACTGCTCGCGCAGGAGCACGCCGCGGCAGGTCGCCGCCACCTGGTCGGCCACCGTCTGCATCGCCAGGGCGTCGGCGGCGTCGAAGCGGTCGCGCTGCTCGTCGTAGACGCCGAGCACCGCGATGCAGGTGCCGTCGACGATGACGGGCGTCAGGATCTCGGAGGGCAGGAGGACCGGTGCGGGCCAGTCGAAGGCGGGGTGCGCCTGGGCGTCGCCGAGCACGAGCTGCTCCCCGGCTGCGATCACGGCGCCGACGGTGCCGGCGGTGATCGGCCGGCGCAGGGCCGGTGCGGTCGTCAGGGGATCGCCCAGGTTTGCGACGACGAACTGCTCGCCCACCTCCGGGATCACCCGGATCGCGATTGCGGCCGAGTAGCCGCGGCCCAGATAGACGGTCTCGGTCACGGCTTCGAGCACCGCGTCGATGGTCTGGGCCGATGCGATCGCGCCGGCCACCTCGGTCGTGAGCGCGAGCCGCAGCGTCCGCTGCTCGGACTCCGCCCGCAGCCGCAGCGCGCGCAGCGTCGCCGCCACCTGTTCGGCCACCGTCTGCATCAGCGTGGCGTCGGCGGCGTCGAACCGGTCCTGGCGGTGGTCGTAGAGCGCGATCGCCGCCGAGGTGGTGCCGTCGAACACGGGGGTGACGAGCGCCGACCGGTAGGCGAGCGGCGCATCGGCACCAACCTCGGCGTCGGCGAGCCGGCCGATCACGACCTGCTCGCCCGTCGCGAGCGCGCGGCCGGACGCGCCCGAGTGGATCGGCCGCCGCGATCCCTCCACCGACTCGCCCACCCGGACGCGGTCGGTGACGACGAGGTACTCGGCCGAGTCCGGCGCCGCGATGACGGCGGACACGGCGCCGTAGTCGGTGGGCTCGAAGATCGCGTCGACCGCAGCCTGCAGCACGCCGGTCACCGTGTCGGCCGCCGCGACGGCCCCGGACACCGATGCGGTCAAGGCCAGGCGCTGGGCGCGCAGCTCGGACTCGTTGCGCAGGCGCACACCGCGCAGCGCCGCCGCCAGCTGCTCGGCGACGGCGGCCATGAGCGCGCGGTCGGAGTCGTCGAACTGGTTGGTCGGCCGGCTCGCAACCTCGAGGACGGCGACACAGCGGCCGTCGAGCATGACCGGCGTCGAGAGCAGCGAGCTGAACGACTCCTCGTCCCCCCAGGGCGCGTAGGACGGATCGTCCACGTGGTCGTTGATCAGGTTCTGCTCGCCGGATGAGACGGTGCGGGCCGTGATGCCTGTGCCGATCGGCCGGCGCATGCCGGCGAAGCCGTCGCGGTCGGCACCGACGTCGGCGACCACGAGCTGCTCGGCGGTCTCCTCGAGCACCATTACGGCCATGACGGCGTCGTAGCTGGCCCGGCCGTGCACGGACTCGACCGCGACCCGAAGCGCGCCTTCGGGCGTCTGCTCCGATGCGAGCAGCTTGGCGATGTCCGCGGCGAGCGAGAGCCGCTGGGCCTGGCGCGCGGACTCCTCGCGCAGCTGCACCGCCCTGATCGCCGCCGCGGTGTGATCGGCGATCGTCTTCACGAGCTCCTCGTCGTCGGTGTCGAACCAGTTGGGGTGCTCGTCGGAGATCACCAGCGCCGCGGCGCACACTCCCTCGACCATGATCGGGGCGATCAGGACCGAGTTGTTCGGCTCGCGGCCCGGCCACGAGAAGGCGGGATGGTCGCCCGCCCGTCCGAGCCGCAGCACCTTGCCGGAGGTGATCGCGGCACCGGGAATGCCCGCCGCCGCGGGCACGCGCAGGCCCTTGTAGACGTCGGTGCCCCGGTCGCGCGCGAACACCGCCTCGCGCTCGCCCGTCGCGCGGTCGACCAGCCAGGCGGTGAGCCCCGAGTAGCCGGTGTAGCGGCTGATCGCCTGCGCCGTGTCGTGCAGCGCCTGCTCGACCGTCTCGGGCGAGCGCAGGACGCGGGCCACCTCGGCGACGACGTTCAGCCGGGTCGCGCGCCGCTCGGACTCCTCGCGCAGCGCGGTGCCGCGCAGGGCGGCCGCCACCTGCTCGGCGAGCGTGCGCATGAGCAGCGCGTCGGAGTCGTCGAACTGGTCGGCGCGCAGGTCGCTCAGGCCGATCACCGCCTCGCAGCGGCGGCCCACCAGGACCGGCGTCGCCAGCAGCGACTCGTATCCGGCGGCGGCCCAGGCTCCGCCCGCGTCGGCCAGATGCGACCGGCCGAGCAGCGCCTGGGTGCCGGTGCGAACGACCTGCCCGATGATGCCCGAGTCGAGCGGATGCGCCGAGACGGTCACCGTGTCGCGGCCGCGCGTGATCGTCCACATCCGCTGGGTGCCCTGGCGGTGATCGGCGATCGCCGTCCACACCGCCGTGTAGTCGGTGTGGCCGTGCAGGGTGACGGTGACGGTGCGCAGGAGCTCGTCGACCGTTCCCGTCGAGGCGATCTCGCGCGACAGGGCCGATGCGAGCTCGAGCCGGCGGGCACGGCGCTGCGACTCGTGCTGCAGCCGCTGTGAGCGCTCGCGCATGCGCACGCCGATGAGCGCCGTCGCCACCTGCTCGGCAACGACCTGCATGAGCGCGGCGTCGGCGGCGTCGAAGCGATCGATCTCGACGTCGGCGAGCTCGAGCACGCCCTCGCAGCGGCCCTCGGCCATCACGGGCGTCAGCACGAGCGACTCCCAGCGGCCGTCGGCCGACCACGAGTAGCGCGGGTCGTCGGTCGCCCGCGCCGACAGGAGCTGGGTCTGGTCGCGGATGCATGCCCCCACGAGGCCGGTGTCGAGCCTGCGGCGGATCGTCTGCGTCGAGGCGACGTCGCCGCCGAGGTCGCACACGACGACCTGCTGCTGCGCCTTGTGATCGACCATCGTCGCGGTGACCCCCGCGTAGCGCGTGTGCTCGAAGACGGCCGTCGCCGCCATCCGGAACGCCTCCTCGGTCGAGGTGGCGCCGCCGACGGCGCTTGCGACCGCCTGGACGAGGGTGAGCTGCTCGGTGCGCAGATCGGCCCGGCGGGAAGCGGCAATCGCATGGGCGGCGAGGTCGCAGACCGTCGAGAGCAGCGCTGACTCCTCGCCGAACGGCGCCCCGCCGGGGTCGCGGCTGACGACGAGCGTGGCGACCGGGTCGCCGTCGATGCGGATGGGCGCCGAAAGGCTCGGACCGCCGTCCGGGCCGGGCGGCAGCGGGTCGCCGCCGGCGAGCGGCAGCACGAGCGCACGGTCGGCGCCGAGCGCCAGGCGGGCGCGGTCGGCGATCTCGCGCAGGGTGTCGGAAGGAAACTGCTCGGGCATCAGACAGATTGTGCGTTCGCGAAGCAGCGAGAGCCTACGCAAATTGGGGGAGGTGATTCCACTCTTTGCGGTAGGTGGGCGCGGCGCCGGCATCGGTCTACACTGGCGGCGCGGGCGGTTAGCTCAGCTGGGAGAGCGCCTGCCTTACACGCAGGAGGTCACTGGTTCGAACCCAGTACCGCCCATGAGCTCGACGTCGATCATGCGCTCGCAGATGTCGAGCATGCGCCGGCGCGTCATCCAGGGATCGCCGAGCACGAGCGATTTTCCGAGGCCGTCGATCAGGGCCGACAGTCGCACCGCGAAGTCATCGGCGGCGACGTGACGGAATTCGCCCGCCGCCCGGCCGCGCTCCACCATGCGCGCGTACGCCGTGATCCAGCGCTGCTCGAGCTCGCGCCGGTGGGCATCGACGGTCGGGTTGCGGGCTGACCGCGCCCACACGTCGAGCCAGAGCAGCCACTGGCTGTGGGGCTCGTCCGCAGGGTCTGACGGCATGCCGAGCTCGATCAGCCGCAGGAGCCGCGCGCGGGCGGTGGGTTGCTGATTCGCGTCCTTCAGCGCGTGCTCGAGAAAGCCGTCGTTTGCGAACCGCAGCGCCTCGATCAGCATCTCCTCGAGCGTCGCGAAGTAGTACATGACGTTCCCGGGGCTCATGCCCGCGCGGTCGGCGATGTCGCTCACCCGCGTGTGGGAGAGGCCGCGCTCGCAGATCGCGGCGATCGCCGCTTCGAGCACCCGCTCGCGCCTGGCCGCGCTCCTGCGCCCGGGCCGGGCGGCGGAGCCGGTCGCGCTCAGTGGATCCACGCCTCGTCCCACAGGAACCCTGCCTGGGGGTTGTACTGGTAGCCGTGCAGCCGTTTGGACACGAAGTCGACCAGCTTGGGGTTGAACAGCGTGATGATCGGCGAGAGGTCGGTCACCCGCGCGTCGATCTGCGCCCACTCCTCGTTGGCCGCGGCGGGGTCGGTCTCACCCAGCAGCAGCGCATGGTTCATCTGCGCCTGGACGGAGTGATCGCAGAACTCGGAGATGTTGGGGCTCGCGTCGCTGCCGGGGTGGTAGTAGCCGCACCCGAGCAGGACGTTCAGGAAGTCGGATGCGGCCGGGTAGTCCTGGAACCACTGCGAGTAGCCGACCTGGATGCGGTTCTTCGAGTCCTGGATGTAGGGGTACTGGATCGCGCTGCTGAGCAGCTTCGCGGTCGCCACGTAGCCGATGCGGTCCAGGTCCTGGACGAACTGGAGCGTGATCGCCTTGCCGATCGCGTCCTGCGTGCCGAAGACGGCGACGTGGGCGCCGCGCGTGCCCGACTGCGCGACGAGCTGCCGCGCCTTGGCCAGGTCGGGCGCCGTCCACTTGCCGTCGGCGCCGGGACTTCTTCGTGAACGGGCAGTACGGCTTGTAGCCGGGGAAGTTGGGCGGCAGCACCTGGCACGACGGCTGCGCCAGCGACGGGCCGCCGAAGATCTTCACGTAGGTGCTGCGGTCGATGCCGTAGCTCACCGCCTGGCGCGCCTTCAGGTTGTTGAACGGCGGCACCTTCACGTTGAGCGCCATGTAGTAGATCGCGGTCAGCGGGTTCACGTGCGCCTGCGAGCCGTACGTCGTCCCGATCTCGTTCAGGCGGTCGGGCGGGGGCGCGTCGGCCATCCAGTCGGCCTGGCCGTTCTCGATCTCGGTGACCTCGTCCTCGATCGTGAGCCCGAACTTGAACTCGATCTGATTCGGAGAGCCGGCCGGCTGCGCGGCCTTCGACCATACGTGGAAGTGCGGGTTTCGCACCATCACCGCGCCCTTGTTCGGCTGGTAGGTCTTCCACATGTACGGCCCGGTCCCGGCGATCGGGGTGTTGCCCATGTCGTGCAGCGGTGTGTTCCCGGGAACCGCGAGCGCGAACGGCAGGGCGAGCTTGTCGAGGAACTCCGGATCGGGCGCGGTCAGATGGAACGCCACGGTGCCCGCCGCGTCGTTCGCCACCACGCCCTGCGACAGATCGCAGCTCCGTGCCGACCTGGCGCACTGCGCGCCGCCGATGATGCCCTGGTAGAAGCTGTTGGCCGGCCCGGGCACGGTGAACTGGCGCTTGATGACGGTGACGAAGTCGCTCGGCTTCACCAGGGCGCCGTTGGAGTAATGGATCCCGGGCCGGACATGGAACGTGTAGGTCTTGCCGCCGTCGGTCGGCGCCGGCACGGACGTCGCCAGGTCGGGCACGATCACGGTGCCCGCGACCCCGGGGGCACGTTTGAATCCCACCAGGCCGTCGTCCACGTACTGCGACGACTGGAACCCGAGCACCGTGTAGTTCTTCGCGGGGTCGAGCGTGCCCCAGCTCGTCGTGGAGAGCATGATCAGCGTTCCGCCCAGGTGCGACCCGCCGACAGGCCCGGAGCTCGACGCCGACGAGCCGCCACCGCAGCCCGTGAGCAGTGCCGCAACGGCACACATCATGGTGACACCCGCAACCCGCCGCACGGAACCTCCCCGAGAATGGTCGTTCGAGAATCGCCATTCTAGGGACGGTGGCGGGCGGCTGTCAACGACGCTTCCAATGCCCCCGCGGTGCCCGTCTGCTGAAATGCGGCGGATGCAGAGGCTGCGAACCGTCCGGCTCGAGGAGGCCGTGCTTGTCCTCGCCGCGGTGCTCGCGAGCATGTACTTCGATCGCGCGATCCTCTTCACCCCGCACGTCTACCAGGGCGACACCCTGCTGCTCGAGTACTGGATGCGCCGCTTCCAGGATCCGGGGCTCTTCACCGATCCGCTCACCCACGCGCTGCTGCACACCGCCTACGTCCCGCTCGGCATCCAGGGCATCTACCTGCTCGCGAGCTACGTGGTCGACCCGGTCACGTTCGGCGCGTGGGGTGTCCTCGTGGTGGCGCCGTTCTCGGCGTGGCTCGTCTTTCGCATCATCCGCGAGCACACGGCATGGATCCCAGGGGCGTGGCTGGGCGCGGCCCTGTTTCTGCTGCCGTGGAGCACCGAGCGGTTCAGCGGTACCCACGCCCGCGCGTTCGCCCAGCCGATCGTGCTGCTCACGCTCTACCTCGTGATGCGCGGCCGGCCGCGATGGGCGGCCGTGGTGCCGATCGCCGGCGCGCTGCTCTATCCGCCGGCGGCGCTGCTCGCGGTGGGGGTCGTGGCGGGAGCGGCGCTCGTCCGCCAGGGCCGGCGGCCGGCGCTTGACCGCCCGGTCGCGATGGCGGCCGTGGCGTCTGGCGTCCTCGTCATCGCCGTGCTGCTTGCGCCGGGGATCCTGGGCCAGCCGACCGGCCACCTCATCACCGCGGCCGCCGCGCGGCACTATCCCGAGTTCCACTCCCGCGGGCAGATGGTGTTCTTCCGCCGGTCGATCCTGGACATGCTGAAGGGCCGCTACTCGGGGTTTGACCTGCGTGCGCCCGGCGCGATCGTCGTGACAGCGGCGATCGTGATCGCGCTTCTGCCGCCGGGCAATCTGCGGCTCGTGCGCCGGGAGGTGTGGATGACCGCGGTCGTCTCGCTCGTCCTCTTCGGTCTGAGCTACGCGGTGCTCTTCCGGCTCTACCTGCCCAACCGCTACACCCACCCGCTCCTGCCCGTGTGCTGCATCGTGATCGGCGTGTGCTTCCAGCCCACCTGGGCGGTGATCGCGCGGCGGCTGCGGCCGTGGCTGCTCCCGCTCGCAGCGGTCGCGCTGCCGGCGGCGATCGGCTGGCTCGGCGTGCGCGTCTTCATGCTCGGGCCGCAGGTGCCGGAGCGGGCGATCGGGAGCATCGTGCGGCACGGCATCGCGGCGGTCGCGCTCTCGGCGCTCGTCGCCCTCGGGCTGTGCGTCGCCGTCGTCGCGCGCCGCCGCCCCGGCGCGACGGGGCCGGCCCTGGTCGTGCTGCTCTGCACCCTCGTCTCCGGCGCGCTGCTCGTCGGCGTCGTCGTGGGTACGTCGGGCGGCCGCAACTACACCACCTGCACGCAGCCGCGCCTGCACGCCTACCTGCGGACGCTGCCGAAGAACGCCATCATCGCCGGCGATCCGGTGGTGCTGAACTGCGTGCCGATCGAGTCCGACCGCGCGGTCGTGATCTCGCAGAAGCTCTACCAGCCGGTCGACGCGAGCTACCTGAAGGTGATCCGGCCGCGCATGTTCGCCATGATCAAGGCCTACTACGGTGACTCGCGCCGGGCGATCGTGCGCCTGCACGCCCGCTACGGGGCCGACTATTTCGTCGTCGAGCGGCCGCTCCTCGAGGCGACCCACGCGAGTCCGGCCTACACCTTCATGGCGCCGTTCGAGCGGGCCGTCGACAACATCCTCCAGCGAAGCCCCGTCCGGGCGGCGCTACGGCTTCCGCCGTCGTGCGCGGTCTGGCACCGGCTGACGCTCACGGTGTATGACCTGCGCTGCGTTGGGCGCACCGTGCCCTCCGCGGCGGGCTGACCCTCAGAACCGCACGGGTGCCGCCGACCGCGCGGCGCCGAGGAGCGGCAGGCGAAACGCGCGCTCGACTCCCGCAAGGGCGCTGTAGTGGCTCATGGTCGTGGCGTCGGTACGCCGCGGCACCCGCCTGCCGGCCAGCACGGCGAACACGCGGCCGCCGCCGTGCGTCGTGTCGGGGTTGCCCGTGTCGTAGGTGATGAAGACCTCGGCGCCCTGCCGGATCCATGCCGGTACGTGGCCGGCGAGCCAGCGGTCGCCGCTTGCCGGCGGGCAGTCGTGGTCGTCGTCGCACATGCTCGGCGTCACCCACAGGAACTGCGGCAGGCGCCGTGGCTCGGTCGCCGTGACGTGGCTGCAGAGCGCGGTGTCGGCAACGTCGGCGAACAGAAGCGGCGCGACATGGCGCATCGCGTATCCGGGCGCAGTCGGTACGAGCGAGCAGTGTCCCGAGCCGCCCGGGTAGTCCTCGGCCCAGGCGGCCCAGGTCACACCGCCGGCCGAGAGTTGCGCGAACAGGCTGCGGCCGGCGATCGGCGGCAGCGGGTCGTCACTCCCGACCTGGCCGAACGTCGCGCCGCCGCCGAAGGCCAGGTAGTTCGGCTTCGACGGATAGGCGACTCCGTAGAACTGCGTGAACAGCGTCCCCTCGTGCGCGAGCCGCGTCTCGAACGGACAGCAGGGGTTGCCCACGATGTCCGAGAAGCCGTGGTTCTCCATGTAGACGACCACGAGGTGCGGCGAGCGGGACGGCGCCGCGGTCGTCGGCGGGGACGGAGCGGACGCCGGCTGCGATGGGGCCGCCTGCGTCGCCGTGTCCGGCGTCGAGTGCCCACCGCCGGCACAGGCCGAAGCGGCGATCGCCAGCACGCCGAGAAGGGCTGTAACGGCAGGTCGCACGGGAGCACCCTCGTCCGCGTCGATTGGCTGTGCCTTGCCGGCTAGGCGCCCGCGGCGTCGTAGGCGGCGAGGAAGCGGTCGATGTCGTCGTCGCTGTTGAACCCGTGGGGATCGATGCGCAGGTCGCCGATCGCCCCGATGTCGACCCGCCGCTCGCGGCACACGTCGAAGACGCGCTGGACGTCGGCGTGGCGCGCGACGATCACCCCGGCGCGCGCCGCCGGATCGGCGGGGGTGACGACGTCGGCGCCGCGCTCGGAAAGGCCCTCGATGCAGCGGGTGGCGAGGGCCTCGACGTGGGCATGCACGTGCTCGACGCCGACCTCGAGCAGCAGGTCGATCCCGGCCCGCGCTGCGAAGACGCCGGGCAGGCTCGGCAGCCCGAGCTCGTACCGGCGGGCGTCCGCGAACACGGGTGGCATCCTGTTCGGCGGCCATTCGCCGAGCGGCGCGTCGAGTCCCAGGTAGCCGACGTCGAGCGTCGGCGCGGATGCGAGCAGCGCGGGCGAGAGGTACAGGAACCCGATCCCCGGCGGGCCGAGCAGCCACTTCATGGCCGTCGTGACCAGCGCGTCGATACCCTCGGCGGCGACGTCGATCGGGACGACGCCGGTCGACTGGGCCGCGTCGACGAGCATCGTCGCCCCGTGGCGGTGGGCGGCGGCGGCGATCGCCCGCAGGTCGTGCCGGTGGCCGCTGAACGGGGCGACATGGGTGATGCACACGGCGAGCGTGCCGGCGTCGATCCGCTCGACCAGGGCCGCCGTCGGGTCGGGCGCCCCGCTCGTGTCCACGAAGCGCACCTCGCGCCCCTCCTGGACGTACCACGGGTACGCGCTCGACGGGTAGGTGCTCGAGTCGATCACCACGTTGCCCGGCCGCCCGGCCAGGATCCGGATCGCGATGTTCGCCGCGCGGCAGGTGTTGTCGGTGATCGCCACCGACGCCGGGCCGGCGCCGATCAGCTGTGCGAACGCGGCCCGCAGGCCGTCCATCGCGCCGATCATCATCTCGCCCGTGTAGACGCTGTTCGGGTCGTCGCTCCAGCGCTGCGACCACTCGTCCCACGCAGCCCGCACCGGCGCCGCGGCGGGAGTGATCGCCCCGCTGAACAGGTATGCCCGCGTCCGGGTAACCGGGAACTGGGCTCGGAATTCGGCCAGATCCATCAATACGCTCCCCCGTCGTGATGTGCCGCTTCCCACCGCGGCACGCGCCGAGTATCAATGATCCGCATCCGGGGTACAAGGCGGCGCCCGCGGCCAACCCCCTTCCCATATCCGCGGAGCACCCTGATACTGGTCACGTTCATGTGTTCCGCAGGGAAGGGGTCAAATTGAGGATCACGGCCATGACACGGAGGGGCGCCGCGGCGGCCGCCGCCTCGCTCCTGCTCGTACCCGCGCTCGCGCTCGCCGCCGCGACCGGCCCGACCATCAGGGCAACCGGCGGCACGCCGCAGACGGCGACGATCAGCACCGCCTTCGCCCACAAGCTCTCGGCCCGCGTGCTCGGAGCCAAGGGCAACCCGCGCGTCGGGCTGCTCGTGACCTTCACGGCGCCCAGCACCGGCCCGAGCGTGACGTTCCCGAACGGCCGCGCGACCTGGTCGCACGCGACCGGGAAGAAGGGCTACGTGCGCGTCGTCGCGACGGCGAACGGCACCGCCGGCAAGTTCAAGGTGACGGCAAATCTCAAGAAGGGCGCGCTCAAGACGCCCGCGACGTTCAACCTCACGAGCACGCCTTAACGCCCGATTGGCGACCGGCGCGCCGGACACCGGCCTGCGGCACACTGTGGCCATGGGCCTGACCGGCACGAGCGTGCTCACCGCACTTCCGACACCCACGTGGCAGACCGCCGCGTGGGTCGTCGGCGTGTTCGCCGTGGCCTGGATCGTCTCGCGCCTCTCCGGCCGGCTTGCGAACTGGGTCGTGCGCCGCAACGAGGCCAAGCACATGAGCGGCGAAGGGCCGGCCGACACGGGCGTCATGACCTCGCTCAAGCGGCGCGAGACCGCCATCTCGCTGATCCGCACGAGCGTGCGTTACTTCGCCTACGGCGTCGCCCTGATCCTGGCGCTTGGCACGCTCAGCTTCGGCGGCCGCAGCGGCACCATCGCGGGCGCCTCGCTGATCGTGGTGCTGGTCGGCTTTGCCGCGCAGCGGTTCCTGACCGACATCCTGGCCGGCTTCTTCATGTTCTTCGAGGGCTGGTTCTCGGTCGGCGACAACATCAGCATCTCTCCGCTCAACCTCCAGGGCGTCGTCGACGAGGTCGGTCTGCGCTCGACCCGCCTGCGGGCCATCGGAGGCGAGGTCGTACGCGTGCACAACTCCTACATCCAGTCCGTGCAGGTGCAGCCGCGCGGTGCGCGCGAGGTCGAGGTGGAGTTCTTCGCCACGAGCGAGGAGGCAGGGCGCGAGCTCGTCGCCGAGGTGGCCCGGCTGATGCCCGCGGGGCCGACCCGGCTCGTGCGGGCGCCCTGGGTCGAGGAGGTCGAGCACCTCGACGACGAGCTGGTGCGGATCCGGGCGCGTGCGACGGTCGCCCACGGCCGCGAGTGGCTCGTCGAGACGTTCCTGCCCGATCTGCTCAAGGAGCGCGGCGAGGACGTGATCGTGCACGGGCCCATCGTGTGGCATGTCGACGAGTCGGCGGCGCGCGAGTTCGCCCGCACGCTCGGCATGCGCGAGCGCACGCCCTGACCGCCGCGGGCGGCCGGTAGGCTGCTCGTATGGACGACCCCAACGTGCGCAAGGCCGGCGTGCGGCCGACTCCGGAGCAGTACTTCATGCTGCTCGCCGTCGCGACGCGCGAGCGGGCCGCGTGCCTGGGCCGGCACGTCGGCGCGGTCCTCGTCACCGATCAGCGCATCATCGCGACCGGCTACAACGGCACGCCCACCGGCTTCCGAAACTGCGACGAGGGCGGCTGCCACCGCTGCGCGCATCCCGATGAGTACGCTCCGGGTCGCGGGTACGACGTGTGCATCTGTGTCCACGCCGAGCAGAACGCCCTGCTGCAGGCGGCGCGGCTCGGCTACACGGTGCAGTCGGCGCGATGCTACACCACGCTTCGGCCCTGCTTCGGCTGCCTGAAGGAGCTCTATCAGGCGGGCGTGAGCGGCATCCGCTATCTGAACGAGTGGCAGCCGTCGAGCCCCGTCGAGGCCGACGCCTACGCCGATCTCATCGGCGAGATGCGCTCGCGCGGCGTGCAGGTCGAGGCGCTTGCGCTGCCGAACGAGCTGCTTGACCTACGGCCGGCCGTGCCGGTCCCGGCCGTCTGAGCGCTCAGGCGCTCTTGCGCAGGCGGCGGATGCCGCGGTGGTCGTCCCAGTCGAACGACAGCGGGTTCGGCGGCGGGGCGACCGTGTCGGGCACGATCATCGTCTCGGTGGCCTCCATCAGCTCGTCGAGCCGCACGACGACGTGCAGCGGTCGCGGCATCCGGACGGTCACGTCGGGCGTCTCGCGCCGCGGCCGGGCCGTGATCACGGCCATGTGGTGGGCGTGGAGGCGCAGCCGCCATGCCGTCAGATCCTCGAGCCGTCCCGCCGCGCCGCACGCGGCGCACGTCTGCAGCGGCCGCTTGGCCGCGTTGCACTCGGGACAGTCGATGGTGATCCGCATGCTCCCCCACTGATTCGGCCGGAACCGCTCCGGTCTTTAGCGCCGCGCTCAATTTTCGCGGGCGGCGGCCGACGACCCGATGGATGGAGCACGGGTCCTCCCTTCGTCGCCTCGGCGCAGCCATGGCGGTTGCACTGCTCGCAGCGCTTGCGGGCGCCAGCGTGCGCGCGCCTGCGGCCCATGCCGACCCGGTGCTCGACCACAAGCGCGCCCGCTACGCCCACGTCCGCGCCGAGATCAAGAGCCTCGACAACCACGCCGAGATGCTCACCGAGCAGTACGACAGGGTCGTCTGGCAGCTGGGCGTCCTGCGCCGGCGGATGCGCATCGAGACCGCCCGGCTCGTGCTCGAGGAGGCCAGGCTGCACTACGAGCAGGGCGTGCTCTCGCACCTCGTCATCGAGCAGTACAAGGGCGGCGACCCGCGCACGATCGAGATCGTGCTCTCGGCGTCGTCGCTGTCGCAGGTGACGGGCAGCATGGATCTCAAGCAGCGGCTCGACACCGCCGTCGCCGACACCGTGGCGGCGATCGACGCCGCCAAGAACGCGATCGTCGCCGAGCGCAGGTCGATCGCAGCCGCGCAGGTGAAGGAGCGCGCCGACAAGCGCCAGATCATCGTGCGCCGGCGCCAGATCCGCCGCGAGCTGCGCCGCCGGCACCGGCTCGTCTCGATCCTCGGCCGGCAGATCACGGTCATGACGGCGGCCGACCGCATCGGCCAGGCCGAGCTCGCCCTGGAGGCGCAGAAGTGGCTCGAGGCCGACCTGAAGGCCGACGTCGCCGACCCGGGGCAGGAGCTCCGCGACCAGGTCGCGCTCGAGGCGCTGCAGCAGATCGGCGTGCCGTACCTGTGGGGCGGGGCGTCGCCGCAGGGCTTCGACTGCTCCGGCCTCGTCATGTGGCTCTACGCCCACCACGATGTCGCGCTGCCGCACTTCGCGGCGTCGCAGTACCACCTCGGGCCGCCCGTCGCCAAGCCCGATCTTCGCCCCGGCGACCTCGTCTTCTTCAACCACCTCGACCACGTGGCCATGTACATCGGCAACGGCTGGGTGGTGCAGGCGCCGCACACGGGCGACTGGGTGCGGATGACGCCGTTCTCGCTGAAGTGGTTCCAGACGACGTACGTCGGCGCCACGCAGCCCGGCCCGGCCTGAGCCCGCCGGCCGTTCCCTAGAATCCGCGGCATGGACCTGGCACCGCAGCTCACGCCCGCCGAGGCGGGCGCCGCGCTGCGCGACGACGGCGCGCTGGCCGTCGACGTGCGCGAGCCCGAGGAGTGGCGGGCGGGGCACATGGAGGGGTCGCTGTGGATCCCGCTCGGCGAGCTCCAGGCCCGCGCCGGCGAGCTGCCGCGCGACCGCCCGCTCGTGGTCGTGTGCCGGTCGGGGTCGCGCAGCGCCTACGCCGCCGACGCGCTCGTCGCCGCCGGGTGGGACGCGCGCAACCTGGCGGGCGGGCTGCGGGGGTGGGCCGCCGCCGGCCTGCCGCTGGAGCCGGCCGGGGGTTACGTGCTCTGAGCTCCGCCGTCCGCATCGGGACGTGCTCGTGGGCGGACGAGACGCTGGTCAAGACCTGGTACCCCTCGTCGGTACGGTCCTCCGAGGCGCGGCTGCAGCACTACGCCGCGCAGTTCGACACCGTCGAGCTGAACGCGAGCTACTACGCCCTGCCGAGCCCCGATGCGACCGCCGCATGGGCGCGGCGCACGCCGCCCGGGTTCGTGTTCCACGTGAAGGCGTTCGGGATGATGACGCGCCATCCGGTCAAGCCCGAGCAGCTGCCCGCCGACCTGCGGGCCGAGGCGCAGACCGACGATCGCGGCCGCATCGAGCACCCGTCCCGCGAGCTGCGCGCCGAGGTGTTCACCCGCTTCCGGGCCGCGCTCGAGCCGCTGCGCGAGGCGGGCAAGCTCGGGGGCATCCTGATGCAGTTCCCGTCGTACATCACCCGCAAGCCGGCGTCGCTCGAGTACCTCGAGTGGGCGAAGGAGCGCCTCGGTGGCGACGAGATGATGGTCGAGTTCCGGCATCGGAGCTGGCTCGAGCCGCAGAGCGCCGACGAGACGCTCTCGTTCCTGCGCGCGCTCGGCGCCACCTATGTGATGGTGGACGCGCCGCGGACCGAGGGCCGAAACCTCGTTCCCACCGTCGTCGGCGCGACGTCCGACACCGCCTACCTGCGTCTGCACGGCCGCAACGCCGCGACCTGGAACGTGCGCGGGCGAAGCGCCGCCGAGCGGTTCGACTACCTCTACAGCGCCGAGGAGCTCGGCGAGTGGTCGGCGCCGCTTCGGGAGCTCTCGTCGCTCTCCGAGCGCACCTACGCGATGTTCAACAACAACGGCCGCAGCGCAGGGCCGGAGGGGCCGATCGCTCAGGCGCCGACGAACGCGCACATGCTGCGCGAGATCCTGCAGGCCGATGGCGTGCCCGTCAAGGGTTCGCCACGATCAGCACCAGCGTGATCGCGCCGAGGACGACGCCGAAACCCGTCAGCACGGCTGTGGTACGCGAATCCATGTTGGCGTAGCGGCCCTCGCGCAGGGCGCGGTCGATCTCGTGCTCGCGGTGATAGGCGTTCAGGATGCAGGCGACGCCGAGCAGCGCGAACCCGGCTCCGAGCACCTCGTACGGCCAGGCGGTCTTGTGCGAGAGCGTCGGCACCACGCGGCCGGCGGCCAGGCTGACCGCGATCGCTGTCAGGCCGGTGCGCCACCACGCCAGGTAGGTGCGCTCGTTCGCCAGGCGTGTGCGCCGGGTCGCGTCCTGCGACTCGTCGAAAGCGCGCCGCCCCGCCGGGCCCTCGCGGCGCTCGGTCTCGGTCATGCTGAAAGCCTACTTGTGCTCGAGCCGAGCCTGCACGGATGCGATGAATGCGGCAACCGCGCACGGGTCGACGGACGGCGTCACCGCCGCGAGATGGGCGGCCAGCACGGGCGCGACGACGTCGTGCGGGGCGCCGTGGGCAAGCGCCCATTCGGCGGCCTGGCGCTTCGAGCACACGCGCCCGTCGGTCGCGAGCCTCCACGCGCGGCACGCGGTCAGCACCTGCGTGCTCGCGCCGGCGTTCGTGACCGCCCACTCGACCTCTGCGGCGGTGAGCGCCACCAGCTCGCCGGCGGGCATGTCGCGGAGAAGCGCCGACGGTTCAGGGCCGAACACGGCCGCTCCGGCGGCGCGCACGAGCGCGTAGTGGCGCGGCAGGTCGGGATCGCCGTGGCCGTCGTCCGGGTGCAGGCGCCCGTGCGCATCCCAGCCGTGCAGCTCGTACGCCGGCGCCGGCGAGGGGTCGAGCGCCGCCGCGCGCGTGACCAGGCTGAACTCGAGACCGACGCCCGGGCACGGGAGCGCCGTCGCATCCAGGGCCGAGATCAAGGTCGCCCGGGTGCTGGCGTCGATCGGCGTGTCGCAGACGGCGAGCAGGTCGATGTCGCTCCTGGCCGGGTCGTAATCGCCGAGCGTTGCCGAGCCGTGCAGGTAGAGGCCGGCCAGCTCGCCGCGGAGCGCCGCCTGCAGGACGGCCGCCACCGCCCCGACATAGTCGCGCGCCTCGCCGTCGACACCGAGGGGGCTATTCAGCCCGCAGCCACGACTCGGCTCTGGCCGCAGGCCGCGTCTCGACCGTGCGCCGCTGCTCGACCCGGCGGCGCGTCTCGGCGAGGAATCGGGCGCAGTCAGCCGCGAGCTCGCCCGAGACGAACTCCCCTTTCGGCGCACGCTGCGGCTCGACTGCCGCGCCGTGCCCATCGACGATAGACCGCGTACCCACCACTTCCCAGACTGTGCCATTCGCGAACCCCGTTTCGCAATCGCGTCGCCCGGACGAACGCGGAATTTGCGTGATATTCGCGTGAAGGAATGGAGAGCGTGGCGGGCGGCCCGGCGTCCAATCCGGCAAGGGTAGACTGGGCGCGCATGGCCCACGCCGACACGCCGTCGCTCCCGCGCCTGCGATCGCGCGAAGTCTCCATGCGCACGTTCCAGCGCGTGGCGGTGGCGACGCTCGTGATCCTGTGGCTCGTCGTTACGACCGGAGGCCTCGTGCGGCTGACGGCGTCGGGGCTCGGCTGCCCGCACTGGCCGACCTGCTCCACAACCTCGCTCGTTCCGCAGGACTCCTCGCACGCGCTGATCGAGTTCTCGAACAGGGTGATCTCGGGCCTCGCGATGCTTGCCGCCGTGGCGACCGCGTTCATGGCCTATCGCGTGCCCGGCCTCGACCGGCGCATCGCGCACGCTGCCGCGATCGCGGCCGCCGGCACCGTCGCCCAGGTCCCTCTCGGTGCGGTCACGGTCGAGTTCAACCTGAATCCCTACCTGGTCATGTCCCATTTCCTGCTCGCGATGGTGGTCGTGTCCGTGTCGACCTGGGCGACGCTGCGCGCCCTGCGCCCGGGGCGCGCCGCCGCCGCGCCGGCCGAGCGCAGGCTCGGGCTCCTGGCCTGGGCGTCGGTGGCCGCCTACCTCGCGCTCATCACCTCGGGCGCGTTCGTCACCGCCGCCGGGCCGCACCCCGGCAGCACGAACACGCCCATCGAGCGCCTCGGCAACTTCTACAACGCCGCCTACGTGCACGTCCGCGTCGCGACGGCGTTCACCGTCCTCTTCGTCGCCGTCGCGGTGTGGCTCTGGCGCAGCAGGCGCGGATCGCTCGTGCAGCGCCTCTCGCTGCTCGGGATCGCCCTTCTGGGCTGTCAGGCCGCCGTCGGCGAGTACCAGTACCGAAACGGTCTGCCGTGGGATGTGATCGCGCTCCACGTCGCGCTGGCGGCGACGCTCCTGATCACGGTCGTCACCGTCGCCGGGCTGATCTGGGAGGGCGAGCCCAGGGCGCCCGAAAGCCCGGCCTAGCCGAGTCGGAGCAGCATCTCGTGCTGCCGTGCGACCGCCTCGGCGCCGAGCTGCGCGAGCACCCGCGACGCCGGCGCGTCTGCCGGCACGTTCGTCAGCTGCAGTGCGTCGCCGCCCGCGGCCGCGAGGAGCAGGTCGGCCGCCGCCGGCTCGTCGCTCGCCGCCACCTGGAGCACGGTCGTCGCGCGCCCGGTGCGGCGGTGGACGAGCGCACCGGCAACCATCCCGGAACGCTCGAGCTCCAGTCCCCGGAGCTGCGTGCCGCCCGCGCGCAGGTGCTCGAGCGCGGCATCGGCGCGCTGCCAGGGCTCGGGGTCGGGGCGGTGCTCGGCGATCCACGCCTGTGCGCGGCGGGCGTCGATCTCGTTGGCCGGCGGTGGTGCTGCGTCGGTCGCCGCGAGCGACCACACGACCAGATCGCGGACGCGCTCGAAGCCCAACCGCTCGTACAGCCCGACGGCGGCCCGGTTTCGGTCGATGACCTCGAGCCAGGCGGTCCGGCAGCCCGCGCCGGCGGCCGTCGTGAGCGCCGAGCGCATCACCTGCTCGCCCAGGCCGCGGCGGCGGGCCTGCGGGACGGTCGCCATCCCGCCGATCCACGCGTCCGTGCCGCGGCGGCCCACGAGCACGAACGCGACCGGCCGGTCGGTGACCATGACCGGCGAGATCCGCAGGTCGATGTCGTTCGTGCGCACGTGGTCTGCGAGCGCCGCCTCGTCGAGGCGCAGCGGGATCAGGTAGTCCGAGAAGCCCTCGTTGAAGAGCGCTGCGAGCTCGGCCGGCGCAAGCGACGCCGCCGGGACCACCGTCACGACGCCGATTGGCCGTCGCGCAGCGCGTCGATCCGCTCGCGCAGGGCGCGCTCGAACACCCACACGTCGGCATAGGCGAGCACCTGGAAGCCCTGCTCGCGCAGCGCGGCGCCGTCGGCCGCCGTCGCGATCAGCTGGCCGAGCGGCTTTCCGTGGCGGCGGCAGACCGCCATCAGCCGCTCGACCGCAGCCAGGTACTCGGCGTGGCCGAACTGGCCGGGGATCCCGAGCGCGAGCGACAGGTCGAACTGGCCCAGCCACACGACGTCGACGCCCGCGACGGCGACGATCTCGTCGGCGTTCTCGATGCCCCGCGGCGACTCGATCTGGGCGATCACGAGCCCCTCGCGGTTCGCGCGCTCGGCGAAGGCGCCCGCCCCGTCGGCGAGATCGTCGCTCATGAGGACGCCGAACCCGCGCCGGCCGATCGGCGGGTACTTCGCCGCCTCGACCAACCGGCGGACATCGTCGGCGGACTCCACCATCGGCGCCATGACTCCACGCGAGCCGGCGTCGAGCGCGCTCGCCACCAGGTCGTACTCGGGCCGGATCACGCGCGTGATCGGGTAGACGCCCGTGCCGCGGCCCGTGGCGAGCACCCGGCGCAGCGTCCCGGCATCCCAGCCGGTGTGCTCGAGGTCGAAGAGGGCGAAGTCGACACCGGCCGCGGCCAGGATCCGCATGATGCCCGGCGTGTCGAACTCGAACAGCATCGCGCCGATGGCGACGCCGTGCTCCTCGATCGCCCGGGTGACAGGGTTGTCGCCCATCGGGGGGAGGACGATATCCGCCCGCTGCCCGGAATGTGCGGTTCCCGGCGTTGACCGTTGACGACGCGCCCGGCGTGCGCTTACATCAGATCATCACCGAGAACGCTCCTCACTCCCGTCACAACGACGGCGAGACGGGCGACGTGGCCCGGGCGCGGTTCTCGCGATCGGGTGGTGGTGCGCTCGGCGCGGCCATTGCGAGCCGCGGTTCCGCGAGCGCATGGCCCACGTACGTCGCTCGCCAGCCCGTCTACGACCGCGACCGCAACGTCGTCGCGTACGAGCTGCTGTTCCGCGAGACGGCCACCTCCGAGGACGCCGTCGTGACCGACGCGCAGGCGGCGACCAGCGAGGCGGCGCTGACCGCGGTTGCCGACATCGGCCTCGACGGCCTCGTGGGCTCGCGCCGGGCGCTCATGAACGTGTCGCGGAGCTTTCTCCTGGGCGAGCAGGTGCTGGCGCTTCCACCCGAGCGGGTCAGCCTCGAGGTGCTCGAGTCGGTCGAGGCCGACCCGGACGTGCTCGCCCGCCTGCGTGAGCTGGCGGCGCGTGGCTATCAGATCGTGCTCGACGACTTCGTCCCGAGCGCGCGCACCCGGCCGCTGCTCGAGATCGCGAGCCTGGTCAAGGTCGACGTGAACGAGGCGGACGACGCGGCCATTGCGGCGGTCGTCCGCGAGCTCGCCGCCTACCCGGTGCGGCTCGTGGCCGAGAAGCTCGAGAGCGAGGGCGGATTCGAGCGCTGCCATGCGCTCGGCTTCCACTATTTCCAGGGCTACCTGTTCGGCGTCCCCGAGACCATGGCGGGCCGGCGCATCGGTGCGGCGCTGCCCACGGTGCTGAACCTCCTGAACGCGCTCTCGCGACCCGACGTCACGATCGAGGAGCTCGAGGCGCTGATCGTCCAGGACGTCGGCCTGAGCGTGACCCTCCTGCGGTACATGAACTCGGCCGCGATCGGGCTCGGCAGGCGGATCAGCTCGATCCGCGAGGCGATCGTCTACCTCGGCACCGAGACGATCCGCTCGTTCACCTATCTCGTCAGCCTCACGGCCCATTCCCAGGCGCCGCCGGAGCTGGCGCGGATCGGCATGATCCGGGCCCGGATGATGGAGCTGCTCGCCGGCTCGCTCGGCCCGGCGGACGCGCCGACGTCGTTCACGGTCGGCCTGCTGTCGGTGGCCGATGCGCTCCTGACCGTGCCGATGGCGGTGCTGCTCGACGAGCTCGACGAGCTCGACGTTCGCGTCAAGCGGGCATTGACGGGCCGCGAGGGCGACCTCGGTGCCCAGCTGCGCTGGGTCGAGAGCTACGAGCGCGGGCGCCCGGACGAGATCGATGCCGTCGGGGTGAGCCCGATGCTCATGCGCGATGCGTACCTGCGCGCGGTCGCCTGGGCCGACGAGACCTCGTCGTGCCTGATCCCGGCCGACAGCAGCCCTGTCCGGGCCGATCCGCTGCGCCGCGCCTCCTAGCGCCGCGGGCGGAGGCGTCAGAGCGTGACGTTCGCCGAGTCCGGCCCGTTGCGCAGTGACCACCTGCCGCTGTCCGGATAGTGGACGTTCACCGGGAATCCGGTCGTCGCCAGGAGCAGCACCCGGGCGACCTCGTCGGCGCGGTTGATCAGCCGGTGAGCACCGGCAGGGCCTTCCCGGAAACACACCACGTCGCCGGCCTGCAGCGCATCCTCGCCGCCGGGATTGCGCAGTGCAGGCCTCCCCGCCAGCACGAGCGCCCACTCCTCACGACCGTATGTGTAGTGATATTCAGCCGAGCCGGTGCCCGGATCGAGGTCGAGCAGCGTCACGTCGAGCCGCTCAGCGCCGAGTGCCGATCCGAGCGGCGCGCCGCCTGAGAGCGGCACCGCGAGGGCGTTCATCACCGGCCGGCTCGGGGCCGCCGGCTCCCGGCGCACCTCCACCGGATCGAACGCCGGCTCGCTGCCCTCGCCGTGCCAGTAGTCGAGCGCCGCGGCTCGGGGCAGCATCAGGACATCGAGCGCAGGGTCGTCGAACACGACGGCGACCTTGTCGGAGTCGGGGTAGGCCGCGATGTACGGCCCGGGCGCGTCGGTCGAGAACAGGATGAACCGCCCCGGCCCGTGAACGGTGTGCGCGCCGAGATGCCCGGCGGGGAAGCAGGCGAGGTCTCCGCCGCGCAGCGCCCGCTCGCCGCCGGCGTCGCGCAGGACGGGCGGCCCGGAGATCACGTACAGCCACTCCTCGGCGGCGCAGTGGTAGTGGTAGGGCCAGATGGGATGGCCAGCCTCGGCCTCGTACACGGCGGCGCCGAGGCGCTCGGCGCCGATCCGCTGCCCGATGGAGACGGCCGCGTGCCGGAAGCCCGCCCGGGCAAGGGATTCGTCGAGCTCGCAGGTGAGGACGTTCAGCTTCCGGAGGCTCATGGTGCAAGCCTCTCAGAGTCGCCCCGTCCCGGGCGTCCGAGCATGCGCAGGCTACTCCCGGCCGCGGGCGCCGACCGGGTCGAAGTGATGCTCGGCGATGGCGGTGTGCGGGATGGAGAAGCGGATCTGGGTGCCCTGCTCGGGTGCGGTTGCGATGTCGAGGGTGCCGCCGGCGACCGAGACGCGTTCCCGCATCGAGGAGAGGCCGATGTGCAGCCGCATCAGGTTGCGGTCGTCGGCCGCGGCCATGTCAAACCCGACCCCGTCGTCCGTGACGTCGCAGGTGACGGCATCGGCGTCGTCGGTGATGGTGACGGTCACCAGGCGGGCGTGGGCGTGCTTGCGGATGTTCGCGATCGCTTCCTGGAGGATGCGGTAGGCGAGCTGCTCCAACGGCCGGTGGCGGCGCGCATCGCCTTCGACGGCGTATTCGAAGCCGGCGGTCTCGCTTGCGTCCTGCAGAAGGCCGATGACGGCGGCGCGCAATCCCTGCGCATCGAGTGCCTCGGGGCGGAGGCTGAACATGATGTGGCGGGCGCGTTCGGTCGCCTCGAGGAGCGCCGACTCGGCCTTGACCGCGGCCACCTGCACCTTGTCCATGTCGCCGCGGACGATCGCCGCCCGCATCCGCTGCAGGCTGAGGATGGTCGCCACCAGCACCTGGATCGTGTCGTCGTGAAGGTCTGACGCCAGGCGTGCATTCGCGTTCTCCTCGGCGTTCAGGAGCGCACCGAGCACGTAGCGGCGCTGATCCTCCAGCGCGTCCATCGCCGTCACGCGGTTGGCACGGTCGAAGGCGACGCCGATCTGGCGGCCGATGTCAGCCAGCTGCTCCATCAAGCCGTCGTCCGACCACAGCTTGTCGGAGCCGAAGCACTCGAGTACGCCGATCGTCTCGCCCAGGCTGACGACGGGGACGAAGAGCACGCTTCGCAGGCCCAGGCCCTCCAGCAGGTCGCCGCGGCGAAGCCGGTCGTGCTGGTCGTGGATGTCCGAGATGACAACCGGATAGCCGGTCTGCCACACCTCGCCGAGCATGCCCTGTCCGGCGATGAAGTCGGTCTTGCGGCTATCCGAGATGAACTCGCGGGCGTCGATCGCGGGCGACCGCCAGACGCCCGCGAGCCGCAGCCGATGGTCGGCGGCGTCCGCTCGCCACGCCGCGCCGAGCGGGAATGCGAAGGTCTGGCACACCGCTTCCAGGATCCGCTGCGCGGTCTCCTCGAGCGTGCCTGCCTCGGCGAGCGCGCGGGCGGCGGCGCTCTGCAGCTTGACTCGCATCTGCGCCCGGTTGCGCTCGTCTGCGAGCATCGCCTCCCTGACGGCGAGGACGGCCGAGGCGGCGATCGCGGCACACGCCCATGCCGTGGCCATCACCCAGAACCAGCGGCCGGGGTTGGTGAACCCTCCGACCAAGAGTGTCACGGCACCTGCAACCGCGAACGCGATGATCGGCATCGCGGGAGCCAGGCTCCGCGGCAGATGCCGAGGTGTCACCGGATCACCCTAGCACCGGCCGCCAACCGCCTCTCGTGACCGTTCGGGCACCGCGTGGCACTACATTGGCTTGCGCTGGCATCGGTTGTGTGCCATAATGATGCCATGAACCTGAACCCGTATGTCGAGGATGTTCGCCGTCACCTCCTCCTGGCCGCCGATGCGGGCGGCGAGGAGGCTCGCGTCGTCGCAGAGCGGCTCGTCGCACCGCTCGAGGCCGCGCTCCTCCTGAACCTCCAGCACGCTCTCTCGGCTGCCGCCGAGGAGATCACCATGGAGCTCGCGCCCGGCTCGGTCGAGCTGCGTCTGCGCGGGCGTGACCCGGAGTTCGTGGTGACGCCGCCGCCCGGCGAGTCCGTTGCCGAGCCGCGTGCCGAGAGCGCCGTCGCGCCCGTCGCACTCGAGGACGACGACGGCGCGCTCTGGCGCATCAACGTGCGCATGCCCGATCGGCTCAAGCCCTCGATCGAGCGTGCCGCGCGGCACGAGGGGTTGTCGGTGAACGCCTGGCTCGTCCGGGCCGCTGCCGCCGCCCTCGGGCGATCCGAGACCGAGCGCGGCGACGACCGCCGTGCACCCCAGGCTGCCCAGCGCCACACCGGCTGGGTGCGTTGACGAACACCACCACACCACCAAGACCAGAAGGACACCCATGATGCCCACATTTGAGACACCCAGGCCCATCACCGTCGACGTGGAGTTCGGCGTCGGCGACATCCGCATCGACGCCTCCGAGCGCACCGACACCGTTGTCGAGGTGCTCCCCAGCGACCCCGGCAAGCTCGGCGACGTCACCGCCGCCGAGCAGACCCGCGTCGATCTTGCCGGCGCGCGGCTCGTGATCCGCGGCCCGCGCGGATGGCGGCAGTGGACGCCACGGGGCGGGCGCGAGTCGATCGACGTGCGGATCTCGCTGCCGACCGGATCGGAGATCCGGGGCGAGGCCGGCGTCGCCGCCCTGCGCTCGACGGGCGAGCTCGGCGCGTTCCGGTTCAAGACCGGCGCGGGCGACATCGACGTCGATCAGGCCGGGCCGGCCGCGATCCGCACCGGCGCGGGCGACGTCAGCGTCGGCCGTGTCGCCGGTGACCTGGCCGCCTCGACCGGCTCCGGCGTGATTCGCATCGCCGCGGTAGACGGCGCGGCCGTGATCAAGAACTCGAATCGCGAGACCTGGGTCGGCGACGTCGGCGGCGACCTGCGCGTGAATGCCGCCAACGGCAACATCTCGGTCGACCGGGTCGGCGCCTCCGTGACGGTGAAGACCGCCAACGGCGACATCCGCCTGGGCGAGGTCGCCCCGGGCGCCGTCGTGGCCCAGACCGCCTTCGGCAAGATCGATGTCGGGATCCGGCAGGGCGTCGCCGCCTGGCTCGACCTCGACACGGGCTTCGGCCGGGTGCGCAACGACCTGGCCGACGCCGAGCGCCCCGATGCGGGCGAGGAGACCGTCGAGGTGCGCGCCCGCACCTCCTACGGCGACATCAACATCCGCCGCGCCCCGGCGGCTTGAAGCACGAAAGGACACCCAAGCATGACCACCACCACCATCACCACCACCCGCTCTGCGGTGAAGGCCACAGGGCTTCGCAAGGCGTTCGGCGACAAGGTCGTCCTCGACGGGATCGACATGGACATCGCCGAGGGCACGGTCTTCTCGATGCTCGGCCCGAACGGGGCGGGCAAGACGACGACCGTGCAGATCCTCTCGACCCTGCTGCCCGCCGACGCGGGCGACCTCTCGGTTGCAGGCTTCGACCTGCGCCGCGAGGCCGACGCGGCCCGCCACGTCATCGGCGTGACCGGCCAGTTCGCGGCCGTCGACGGCCTGCTCACCGGCGAGGAGAACCTGATCCTCATGGCCGACCTGCGCCACCTCGGCCGCGGCGAAGGCCGGCGGCTCGCCGCCGAGCTGCTCGAGCGCTTCGATCTCGTCGAGGCCGCCCGGAAGCCGGCCGCGAGCTACTCCGGCGGCATGCGGCGCCGGCTCGACCTGGCGATGACCCTGGTCGGCGACCCGCGCGTCATCTTCCTCGACGAGCCCACCGCCGGGCTCGACCCGCGCAGCCGCCGGGGCATGTGGCAGATCATCCGCGACCTCGTCGCCGGCGGGGTGACGGTCTTCCTCACCACGCAGTACCTCGACGAGGCCGACGAGCTCGCCGATCGGATCGCGGTGCTCGACAACGGCCGGATCGTGGCCGAGGGGACGCCGGAGGAGCTCAAGCGGCTCGTCCCCGGCGGCTCGATCAGGCTGCAGTTCTCCGACGCACCCGCGCTCGCGCGCGCCGCGAGCGTGTTCGGCGACCGCGATCGCAACGACGACGCCCTGACGATCGATGTGCCGAGCGATGGCGGCGTCCGCAGCCTGCGGGCGCTGCTCGACCGGCTCGATGCCGAGGCGATCGAGGTCGCCGAGCTGTCCGTCCACACCCCGGAGCTCGACGACGTGTTCCTGGCCCTTACGGGCCGACCTCAGATGAACGAAAGGAGCCTGCCGTGAGCAGCCTCTCCTACGCAGCCACCGACTCGGCAACCATGCTGCGACGCAACCTGCGGCATGCGCTGCGCTACCCCTCGATGACGATCTCGACGGTCGCGATGCCCGTCGTGTTCCTGCTCCTGTTCGACTACGTATTCGGCGGGACGCTTGGCGCCGGCATTCGCGGCGTCGCCCACACCGGCGGCCACTACATCGACTTCCTCACCCCGGGCATCCTCGTGATGACCGCCGCAGCCACGGCGGTGTCGACGGCGGTCTCGGTGAGCGTGGACATGACCGAGGGCATCGTCAACCGGTTCCGCACGATGGCCATCTCCCGCGGCTCGCTGCTGACCGGGCACGTCGTCGGAAGCATGATCCAGACCATGCTCGCGATGGCCGTCGTCGCCGCCGTTGCACTCCTGGTTGGGTTCCGCCCCGACACCGGCCCCACCCGGTGGGTCGCCGCCGCAGGCCTGCTGGCGCTGCTCGCGTTCGCCATCACCTGGCTGGCGGTCGCATTCGGCATGGTCGCCGGCTCACCGGAGACCGCCAGCAACCTGCCGATGCCGCTGACGTTCCTGCCGTTCCTCGGCAGCGCGTTCGTCCCCACCCGGTCGATGCCCGCCGGGCTGCGCGTGTTCGCCGACCACCAGCCGTTCACGCCGGTCATCGACACGGTGCGGGCGCTCCTCCTGGGCGGCCCGCTCGGCGAGACGGCTGTTGTCGCCGTCGCGTGGTGCGCCGCGATCGCGCTCGCCGCCTATGTGTGGGCACGGGTCAGCTTCGAGCGGCGGCCGGCCCGCTGACCGCCGGCGTCCGAGGCCGAGCGGATCCTGGGCGTGGCTCACTGACGAGCTCGCCGCCCCCGACCGCTCGGCCCCGGCCGTTCTACGCCCGGCCTGCGGCACCGACGCGATAGACGATGTGTGTCGCCAGCGGCGAGTGGATCACCTCCACCGGCTCGAGGCCGGGGTCGGCGACGCCGTCGAAGATGCGCTCGCCGGCGCCGAGCAGCACCGGGGCGAAATCGAGCACGAGCTCGTCGATCACCCCGGCCGCGAGCGCCTGGCGCACCGTGGATGCGCCGCCTGCGATGTCGACGCCCCGGTCGCCCGCGGCCTCCGACGCACGCGCGAAGGCGGCATCGAACCCCTCGGTGACAAAGTGGAACGTCGTCCCGCCGGACATCTCGATCGGCGCGTGGTCGTGGTGCGTGAGGACGAACACCGGAGCGTGATACGGCGGGTCATCGCCCCACCATCCGCGCCAGTCATCCTGCCATGGGCCGCGGATCGGCCCGAACATGTTGCGCCCCATCACGTAGGCGCCGCGCGGACGCAGAAGCAGGTCGCGCGCGCGGCGATCGGCCTCGTTCAGCGGTTGGTCGAGGTGCCAGCGGTGAACGTCCATCCCGCGGCGGCCGATGGGGTGCTCGAGGCTCTGGTCGGGTCCGGCGACGTATCCGTCGAGCGAGACTGACATGTGGCATGTGGTTTGGGTCATGTTGGTGGGACTGTGCCACGACCGCAAAGTCATCGCCGGTGCCTGCGTCGATGAGTGCGCTGCACTACGTCGTGCCGTCGATCAGCGCACGCAGCGCAGCGATGTGTGCGTTGAGCGCGTTTCGACCACGGGGCGTGAGCGAGATCCAGGTGGTGCGCCGTCCGCGATGGACGCCCTTGCGACGCTTGACATAGCCGACGCCCTCGAGTGCGGTCAGGTGCTTGGAGAGGACGGAGTCGCTGACCTCGAGCGAGTCGCGGACGGTCGAGAACTCAACTTCGGATACCGCCGTCAGGGTGACCAGCAGCTTGAGCCGCGCCGGAGCGACGACGTGCTCGTCGAGCTCGGCCATCAGCGGGAGATCAGGAGCAGGGCGACGCCGGCGAGTGCCGCGACCGTCATCAGTGAAAGCCACACCACCGATTCCGCCTGTGCGTGGCGCGCCGGCCCGGCGCGGTAGACGTGGACCCAGCGGCGGCCGCTCAACGCGTACGCAGCGCCGCCGATCGTCGACCAGATCGCAACAAGCCACCACTGCGCCTCGAAGGCGGCCAGGATCGCCGCCACGCTTGCGACCGCATACGACGCCGAGGCGAGGGAGCCCGTCCCCAGCACGACGCGGCTGAGGAAGCCGCCGACCCAGACGCCGTTCAGGCGGCGGAATCGCGCCAGTTGCACTCCGGCCACAGCCGCCAAGGCCACGATGCCGGCCACCAACGCGGCCAGCGTTGCCGGGGAGGTGGCGCCGACGCCGGCGGCGCTGGAGGCGATCTGGCACGCGATTGCGGCGCCAACCGACGTGAAGAACCAGGACGGCGTGGTGATGCGCTCCACCAGCATGGAGCGCGACGCCTCGGCGTCGTTCAGTGCCCTTGAAGCCTCGGTTGCGTTGGGGTGCTTCGGTGTGTTTTCCACACTGGAAAGTATACGGAGTACTTTCCAGAATGGCAAGTTGCAGAGCTCTAGTACCCCCAACGGGATTCGAACCCGTGTTACCGCCTTGAAAGGGCGGAGGCCTAGGCCACTAGCCGATGGGGGCGCGCGGGCAGGATACCCGGGTCAGGCAGCGTCTTCGGGCTTGCCCGGGATGCGCGCCAGAGCGGCTTGCAGCTCGTCCCATGCCGCGGCCTCGACCTCGGCGTAATCGTCTCCGGCCTCGCGCGTCTGCTCCAGGTAGCGCAGCCAGACGACGCGCTGCGAGAGCGGGAACTGCGTGATTGTGTCGGCTGTCGGTGTCATCGCGTCTCTCTCGAGATAGTACGCCGGAGCGCCGGAATTGGTTCCCCACTATTGCACACGACCCGGATCGCCGGTCGCGCCGGCTCCCTCGAGGGCGCCGGCGCGGAACAGGCGCGGATCGTCGGTGATGACGCCGTCGACGCCGAGGGCACGCATGCGCTCGATGCCCTTACGGGTGTTCACCGTCCAGGCGTACACGCGCCCGTCGCGCTCGTGGACCGCCGCGACCAGCTCGGGCGTGATGGCGTCGTGACGGGCCGTCGCGTCGCGTGCGCCGGAGCGGTGGTACATCGCCACCGCAGGCGTGCGCCGGCCTCGTGGGAGCCACGCGATCCCGGCAGAGAGGGTCGCGCTCGTGCGGGCGATGCCGTTGAGGCTCGCCAGGGCGGCGAACTCGGTGGTCGAGAAGATGCAGCGCCCGGCGACGCCGGCCTCGCGGCAGGCGGCGAGCACGTCCAGCTCGTAGCCGGCCGACTTCAGATCGACGATAAGCTCGAGCTTTGCCGGCGCGATGTCGCGCACCTCGGCGAGGAAGTCCGCGAGGGCCGGCCCGGGCCGGCCGCGGTCGTGGGCGACGACGAGGCCGGGTCCGACGTCGAACTCGATCCCGTCCACCCCCGCAGCGAGCGCCGCGCGGACGGCCTCGATGGTGTTCTCGGGCGCCAGGGCAGCCGCCCCGCGGTGGCCGATCCGCAGCATCGGCGTGGGACGCTAGCACGGGTCGATGCGGGCGGCGAACATCCGCTGAACTCGCACGAGATCGGCGGCGGCGACGCGCAGCAGCACGCCGAAAGCGCGTAGCGATCGGATCCCCGAGCCGGCGAAACCCCCGCACCGCGGGGGTTTCGTGCGTCGGTAACATCTCGACGTCGGTTCGGGGCCGTTAGCTCAGCTGGTAGAGCAGGGGACTTTTAATCCCAAGGTCGCTGGTTCGACCCCAGCACGGCCCATCGCGTGGAGGCGCTTGGTTGAGCGGCAGCAGCGCAATCTGGCTGCTTAACTGCTGGCGGGGTGTCAACCAGGGTGTCACGACCCCGACCGCCGATGTGACAGGCCGCGCCGACGTTCGCGTGAGGATCCCGGTCTGGCGCGAAGTCCCTATTCTCCACCGTTCACCAGTCAGACGCCCTCCGGATCTCCACGCACCACCCGACCCCGTCCCACCCCATCGGCGGCCAAGAGAGACCGTCATCGGGCCGGCCTCCCAGCCACTCGCTCACGGGCGCGGTAGCCGGGGTTACCTGGGAGGCCGTGTGGAGCGTCCGCGCGGCGCGCGTCCGCCCTGATGACTCGTGGCCGGTTCCCGAGAACCGATGCCCGGCGAAGGCTCCTCGAGGGGTTGCAGGAGCTTGAGGCGCAGCATAGGGAGTGGGTCCAGTCTCGGCGCCCACTCCGGCAGAGGGGCAGCTGGTCTGGCTGGACTCACCTCGAAGTTCCCGCAAGACCGGCAGTCTTTGCCAGTTGACAACGGGTTTCAAACGGCATAGGCTCGGCAATACTTCGACGGGCGGGGGCATCGGCCTTGCCAGCTTGGCTGTACAACTCGGTGGGTCTCTTGGTCGGGACTGTCCTGTTCGCCATGCTCGGGCTGGCTCAGCTCTGGCGCTTGGGTTCATGGCATATGCACGAGGCCGAGTCCTTGACCGTGGACGAGGGGCTGCGATTGGGGGCGCAAGCGCCCGAAATCGCGGCGTACTCGGGTGAGAACGAGATTCATCTGTCGTTCTATGGGCAGCGAGCCTTCCTCGTGTTTGGGTCGCGAACGTGCGAGCCGTGCAAGGCGCTGGTTCGGGCTGCGACGAGCCACCCGGCCACGAAGGCTCTGCGGCGTGTCCATGTTGGCGACAGCGAACTCATTGATGTCGATCCGGACTATCTCGCGACGTGGGAGGTATACCGCCTCCACGACGAACGGTCTTGCCGTTACACATGGCGGGCACCGGTCAGTCCCTACTTCTATGTAATCGGCACGGACGGGAGCATACTCGCGAAAGGTGTCGCGAACGCGTCCACGCACCTCGATCGCCTGCTCTCGCTTCCCCCGACCGGAGCTCGACCCACGTCTGACCCCGCTCATCGCTGGCGGCCGGTTAGAGCGAACAGAGGAGGCGCAGTGACGTGACAGGTTCCATCGATGACAAGCTCGCACTCGCGTTTAGTCGTACGATCACACGGAGGGTGGCCTTTCAAAGGGTCATGCGAGGAACGTTGGCCGTCGGTGCCGCAGTCTCGACGAGCTGGCTGTTCCCAGAGATGGCAGATGCGGGCTCCTGCGGTGTCGGTCACGTGGGCACGTGGGGCTGCACCTGCGCGTCGACGCCGACGTGCTCCGGAGGCGGTAACGACTGCGGCAGCCATCGGAGACGATGCACCTACTGGACCAGCTCCCCATACTGTTGGTGCTCGCTCATTTGCTGCTACCCGAGCGGTAATGGTTGGTATTCGTGCTGCGACTGTTGGCAAGGTGGATCTGGGAGCTGCCATACGGCGGGCGGAGGCACCGCTTGCTCGGCGAAGGAGTTCTTCCGCGGGGCCTCTTGCTAGGCCGCTTCCCACGGCTTCGGAGACAGCCGAATGTTCAGTGCGTTCATTGAGCTGGTATGCGGATTTGTACTCGCGGCTTCCGGAATCGCGAAGCTCAGAGATCCTCGTGCGGCGATCCCCGCCGTGGGAAGGTACGCCCGGTTGCCTGGCATGCTCGCTCCGATGGCGGGGATCGTCTTCGTCTGCGGGGAGGTCGTGATCAGCGGCGCGCTCCTATCTGGGATAGCTCCCCGCGTCGGCACGGCAGTCGCCGGGCTGCTGTTCCTCGCGTTCTCCGCTTTCGGCGCGACGAACCAGGGTGACCGAGCGGAGCCGTCGTGCGGTTGCCTGGGCGCCACTGTCACACTCCGCATGGGATGGGTAGCTACCGCTATCAACGCAGGACTCGGAGTTGCACTCCTTGTGTCGTCGGTAGCCTCCACAAATGAATCGATTCTCGGAGCCCGCTCGGCGCCGCCTCCCGTGATATGGGCGTCCGCAGCGGGAGTCGCTGTCTTGTACTGGACGACTGTATATGCCCTCTCAGTACTTGACCGAGTTCAGACCGCTCTCACCGTCAAAGGTCGTGTTTAGAATGAGTGCAAGTGAATCGATTGCCTTCGGGACACTATGGTTGATGCTCCTTGGGCTCGCGGCGCTCGTGATTCTCCTGTACCGCCAACTCGCCCGGGCGTACGACGCCCCGGCCGTCGGCCGCAGTGGCGTCGTCCCCGGATCTCAGGCGACGGACGTCGAGATCATGACAGACGATGGTCTCGGGTTCTTCGAGTTCCCGTCGTCCGACCAGCCATTCTTGGCGACATTCGTGAGCACCAACTGCGTCGAATGCCACAAGCTCCTCAAGGTGTTGAGACGCCTCCGAGTTGACTCGCTAGTGGTGTTCTCCGCGGGGGAGCAAAACCCGGCGTTCGCAGCGGCGAGCTCCGGCCTGCCGCTCCACTCTCTTGGGCATCCTCCGGACGCGGAGCGGGATTACGGAATCGTCATCTACCCAACAACCGTCGTTGTGCGCCACCGACTCGTGCTCGGGTCTACGACCGGCACCAGTGACGCTGAGCTGACGGCGCTGTTCGATGAAGCCGATCACAACTGGTCAGAGCTTCCACCGGGAGGCTCGACGAACGGCGGCTCGACGGTCGTCACCAAAGTGTGAGGAGGCGGAGGTGAACGCAGACGACCTCCTGATCCTCATCGCGCTCCTCGCAGGTGTACTGAGTACGGCGAGTGGGTGAGGGGTCAACATGATCCTCGGGATGACCTCCCTCGGTGAGGGCAGGATGCCAACACGAAACCATCTCCAGCGATGGGGATCCCACGCCGCCGGTGGCTGCATCGGCGGACTCCTCACTGCGGGAGCGCTGCTGCTCGTCGCAGCTCCGGCCCGCACACTGATTCCACTGCCGGCGCGGGTTGCCGTCTGCCTGAGTCTCATCCTGGTTTTGGGGGCATCCGACCTCGCGTCCCGCCCACCGAAGTCGCACCGCGTCCAGGTTCCCGCCACTTGGGTTCGACGTTACGGCGCCAACCGAGCATTCCTCGGGTATGGCGTTGTGCTGGGGTCCGGCCTGCTCACATACGTACCCTATGCAATCACGTACGGGGTCTTTGTTGCTGGAGCGTTGGTCGCCCCTCCGCTGGTGGGTCTTGCCGCTGGTGCAGCGTTCGGGTTCTTCCGGTCCTCCGCTGCCGGCGCCGTGGCGTTCCTTGACACCGACCGAGCCTCACGCGTTTTGTACAGATCGACCCGGTCGCGACAGCGATGGAGGTTTGTGAGCGCCACCCTTTGCTCGGTGCTTATGGCCACTACTTGGCTAGCGAGCCAATAGACGACAAGCAGATACACCCGAGAGTAGTTGTGTGTGCCCCAAGGAACCGACGTTCGATCGGAGGTAGCCAGGAAATGTCTAGTCTCTTCGTATTCGGGCAACCGCTGAGTTACAGCGGGGTCACGGTCGACCTGCCGGAAGGCTGGTACGGCCGAGTTCAGTTCCGTGATGTCTCAGGTAAAGATTTCTTGCTGCAGGTGGCGAACTTTGCACTCCCGGAACAGACCGGGCTGGTCGCGTCGATCTCTCTCCCCGCCGGCTCCGAGGATCCGACCAAGGACCTCTCGGGAGGCGACGTGCTCGTCACGGTGCTCAACGTCGCGGCCGCGCAAGGAGATTCGTCGTTTGCTCTGGATCAGGCCGACTTCATCGTCGGCGACCTCGTCCCGCGTGGTCGATCTGTCGCTCAGCGGTCCGTAACCGCGAGCGGCAGGGGCTTCTTCGTCGACGCGATGTTTGGACAGACGCCAGTCGACGCCACCGTTCTCGGCGCGGTCAACTCCGTGCTGGCGAGCGCTGTGGTTGCGTCCGGCTGACGGCGCGCGCCGCTCCGGCAGCCGGCGATGACCCAGTCGGCCTCGGCGCCAAACAACGTGTGCGCGAGTGCAACAATTCACGTCCGCCAGGAGTTAAGGGGGTATGACGGCGGCGACCGATGAGTCCAAACAGGCCCGGACCTCTGATGGGGCGACTGACACGTTCGAGCGGTTCTTCCGCGCCGAGTACCGACGGCTTGTCCAAGCGCTTACCGCGACTGCGGGCTCGGCCGTTGAGGCCGAGGATCTCGTTCAAGAGGCGATGGCACGGGCATACGAGCGGTGGGACAGGATAGGCCGCCTTAGGTCGCCCGCTGCCTACGTCTACGTCTCGGCCGTGAACATCAGACGCGGACGGCTCCGAAGACTTTCGACCTATTCACGGCGGATCGCCCAACGCGCGAAGCCCATCGACGCCGATGGTCTCCTAGGGCAAGAACGCGTCGAGCAGCGGAGCGCCTTGTTCCCGGCGATCAGATCGTTGCCGTCAGGCCAACGTGATGCACTCTTTCTGGTTGACTGGCTCGATGCCCCAGTCGATGACGCCGCCGCGTTGCTAGACATCGCGCCCGCTTCGGTACGAAGCCGCGTGCATCGAGCGCACAAGACGCTGATCGAGATTCTGGAGGAACAGGCATGACGGACATCCGAACCCAACTGGAAGACACTCTGTCTGACGTCAATCCACAGCCGGGCGGCTACGAGGCAGTGCTTGATCGTGTGAGATTCCGCGCTCGGCGGCGGCGCATCGGGGCCGGAGTGGCGGCTGCGACTATCGCGACAGTCGCCGCGATTGCTGCGGTAGCCGTGTGGTCGGGTGGCTCATCCGCACTTGCGAACCAGATCGCGCTACCCGGGAAGCCGATCGACAGCGTGGCCGCGGGGCGCACGATCTGGGTGCTGACGTGCTCATCCGGATGCACCGGTAGCGGTAGGAACAGCCGGGGGCATCTCGTCCGAATCGACACTGCAACCCGAAGGGTCGTGTCTTCCACGGCCGTCTCCGACCCGCAGGCTGTCGCGGTCGGCGACGGGTCGGTGTGGACGATCGACTTCTGGTCGAGCACCGTCACCCGCACCAGTCCGTCGGGTGACGTCGAGGCGACGATCGCGTTGAGCCTTCCATCGGCGATCGAGGGCGGTGACAGTGCGTTCCTGCCCTTCGACATCGCCGTCGGGCAGGGCGCTGTGTGGGTATCAACTGGGCGTGGCTACGTCGCGCGAATCGATCCGGCTACGAACGAAGTCGCCGCCATGATTCAGGTACCCGCGGACTCCACCGGGCCGATCGTGGCCGGCGACGGGGCGGTCTGGGTCGGCGAGAGCGGCGGAGCGAGCCTACTTCGGATCGATCCGTCTGACAATCACGTCAGCCAGATCCCGATCGTCGACTCTCAAGACAGGATCCTCGCAGTCTCAGGCCTCGCGCTCGGCGACAGCCTGGTCTATGTCAGCGGCACGTGGGCAGCACCCGTAGTCGACGCCGCGGGAAACCCCGACTACCAGTTGACGAACGACCAGGCGGTCGTTGAGGTCGACGCATCGTCGGGCGCGGTCCTCAACGCCGCGAAACTTTCGGGACAGCCCTCTTCACTTCTTACCGCATCTGGCAGCCTGTGGGTCGCCAGTTCAAACAGTCGAACCGTTGCCAAAGTGAACCCGACCAAGGGGACACTCGTATCGCCAACGAACCTCCCGAGCGGCGGAACAGTTGTCGGCATCAGGCGCGGCTTCGCTTGGGTGACATACCCGAGCGGACTGCTACGAGCGGTTCCAATACGACCGCATACCTCGTGAGATCCGGCATCGCCCCGGTCTTAGCCTCGACTCACCGCGTAGCGGTGATCTAGTGGCTCTGTTGTCCGGTGGGTTGGTCAGTATGACCTCCTGAGCTTGCAGGACGGGCTGTGGTGGCCGCCGCGGGTCCTGGGTCCAGGAGGTCACCCGATGGTGACGGATCTGCGGGTCGGGGCGTCGGGTTGAACGGGTGTTCGACGACCAGTGGGTTGTCGCCAACGTTGGGGTGTTGCTCGCCTCGACGCTGTCTGCTTGGTTCGGCCTCGCCGTCGCCTCCGTCACCACGCGTGCATGCTCTCCACCCTCGGGCCAAGATCACGCGCTTGCCCCGTTCCGAACAGTGCCTCGCCTGATCGCGCTCGAACAGAGGCTGAGTCACAGCCGCGGCGTCGACGCCTAGCCGGGCGGCGCGTACAGGATTGGACCGAACCGAATAGCGAGCGAGACACAGATGCACCAAGGTGCAGATGTGAGTCAGAGTTCGTGTACGCTGTGTGGGTGTCGCGTCGTCGGCGCCATCGGCGTAGGAGTGGGAATGGGCAAGGGCAGGTCCGCTCAGAGGTGGTCGGTGCTGCGGCGGCGCCAATCGTGGTTGTTCGGGAGGCGAGGCGGGTGGAGCGGCTGGCGTACACGCGGTCGCAGGCGGCCGAGGCGCTGGGTGTGAGCCGCTCGACGTTCAATCGACGAGTGCTGCCGTTGGTGGAGACGATCGAGACGCCCTGGGGCGCGAGGCTGATCCCGGTCGATGAGCTGCGACGGGTCCTGGAGGAGCGACGCCGGCCGGCGAAGGGCGGGACGCCTTCGCGTCGTCGTGGCCGGCCGGCGGGTGTTTCGGACGAGGTGGTGCGCCGTATCGGGGCTGAGTACGCGGCGGGGAAGAGCTTGGCGCAGATCGCGCGCGGTCTGGACGCCGACCGCGTGCCGCCTGCTCATGGCGGGGTGCGGTGGTGGCCGTCGACGGTGCGTGGCGTCCTGGCGCGATCGGCCGCGCTGGGCGGCTGAGCGGCTGGGTCTAGAGGTCGATGGTGAGGCCGCGGCTGAGCTCGGCGACGCGTTGCAGGCGTTCGCTGCGGTCGTGATGGGCGGTGGGATCGAGCGCCTCCAGGCTTCGGATCAGATCGGGGACGCCCGCGACCTGGGGGCGCAGGCCGTGGCCGAGCGGTTCGCGGCTGGCGCCTCGGCGCAGGTCGTCGTATCCACGAGTGCCGGCCGGCTGGAGGATGACTTGCAGCCGCCCGCGGGCGGTGTCAACGCGCGTAATCGGTTCGGTCGCCAGGTCCGAAGGGGTGGGCACGGCAGCGGGTTCGAGGTCGGCGAGTGCGGTGGCGAGCCGGCTGAGGTTCTCCAGTCGGGGGGATGGGGTGATGTCGAGTCCTCGGGTGATCTCGTCCGTGCCCTGGATGACACCGGCGAACGCGCCGATGATCACGTAACTGACCCGGTTTCGCTCGAGCGCCGCCAGCATCGCCAGGGGGTCAAACTGCTCGGGTGTCATGGGCCGCGCCTTGGCGCTGGAGTGTCGAGGCGGGTGAGGAGCCTGGCGACGCGCTCCTGGGGTGACAGCACGAGTGCCTCGCGCAGAACGTCGTCGCCTGAGTCGTCGTAGGGGACGAGCCGCATCGGCAGGTCGAAGCCGCAGGCGCGCACGAGCTGGCGGACGGTCTCGAGGCTGGGCTGGACGGCGTCTCGTTCCCAGCGGGCGATCTGGGAGCGGTGGACGCCCACGCGTTCGCTGAGCTCGTCTTGGGAGAGGCCGGCGCGCAGCCTGGCTTGGCGGAGTAGCTCGCCGCTTGTCACACCGCCAGCCTATCCGACCACACCGCCTTCTGCACTGTTAGACAGATGTGTTACAGTAGGCGGAAGGATGGACGGATTGCAGTCAGGGGTGCTGCTGACGCTGCCGCCGGAGGTGGTCGAGGCGATCGCTCGCCGCGCCGCCGAGTTGGTGGCTGACCAGCAGCGCCACGATCGACGGGGATCTCCACTGTTGACGGTTCCCGAAGCGGCGGAGCTCTTGCGATGCAAACGCCATCGCATCGACGATCTGCTCTCCCAACGCCGGTTGACCAGATACAAGGATGGTTCCCGCACCCTCGTCAGCCGCGCCGAGCTCGAGACGTACATCGGGCTCACCGCGTCTCGCCTCCGTCGCGTGAACGGGTACGAGTGATGGGCGCACCGCTGGTCGCCACCTCGACGCCGGGAATCTACAAGCGCGGCAGCCGCTACGTCGTCCGCTATCGCGATCCGCACGGGCGCCAGCGGCAGCGCTCCGCAGCGACCCTCGCCGAAGCCCGATCGCTGCGCGCGGCGATGGTGGCAGACGTCGCCCGCGGCGAGTATCGGGCGCTCAGCCGGATCACGTTCGCGGATTACGCCAAGACGTGGATCACCACCTACCAGGGCCGCACCAGCCGCGGCATTCGGCCCGAGACCGTGGTCGACTACAAGCGCGACCTCGACAAGGATGCCATCCCCTTCCTCGGCCGGCTCCGCCTCTCAGAGATCGAGCCGCGCGACATCAAGGCCTATGCCGCCCACATCCAGGGCCGCGGTGTCCGCCCCGCCACCGTCCGCCTGGCCGTCGCGCCCGTCCGCGCCCTGCTCGCCACCGCCCTTGAGGACGGCCTCATCCGCACCAACCCCGCCGCCGGCCTTCGCATCGCCACCCTCCACCAGGCCGGGACGGAGCATGAGAAGCCGAAGGCGCTCACCGAGGACGAACTCCGCCGCCTTCTCAGCCACGTGCCCGACCAGTGGCGCCTTTTCGTCGAGCTCGTCGCCCACACCGGCCTTCGCATCGGCGAAGCCGTCGCCCTGCAGTGGCGGGACGTCGACCTCACCGCACGCCGCCTCAGCGTCCGCCGCCGCTGGTATCGAAACGCCTACGCCGCCCCCAAGAGCCGCTACGGGCGTCGCAGCATCCCGCTCACACCCGGGATGACCCACAGGCTTACCCAGCACCGCGGCCCGGCGACGCCGCCCGACGACGCGCTCGTCTTCCCCAGCCGCGCCGACACACCGCTTGACCCCGCCAACCTGTCCGACCGCGTCCTCAAGCCCGCAGCCGCGAAGGCCGGCGTCCCCTGGGCGGGATGGCACACCCTGCGCCACACCTGCGGCACCCTCCTCTTCCGCCACGGCGCCAACGCCAAACAGGTACAACACTGGCTCGGCCACCACTCCCCCGCCTTCACACTCGCCACCTACGTTCACCTGCTCCCCGACGACGCACCCGACCCCACCTTCCTCGACCACATCACCGCCGGCTGCGGTGTCACCTACGTGTCACCACGAACCCCCGAAACCCGCCGAGACCCAGCCCTCCCCGGACAGACCTCACTCGCCATCTAGAGCCAAAACCGGGACGTGCCGAAGCCGGCGACGGCGAGCAGAAGCTTCTTTTAATCCCAAGGTCGCAGGTTCGATCCCTGCACGGCCCACTATTGGGAGTGTTGGGCGAACATCGTCATGTTGCGCTGGCTGGCCGGAATCGTTAGGGGTGGGGAGGCGGTAGGTGGGGCGGATGTCGCGACGGCCATGGACGGTAAGGCGGTGGATGAGTAGGCGTAGGAGCGCCTTAGTCTTGGCCGGGTCGGGTTGGATGTCGAGGCTTTCGAGGTCGCGGAGACGGTCGGCGATCACGTCGCGTGGGAATGTGGTATTGGTGTGGGTGTGGAGGTTGTGGGTGACGGCGGCGCGGCGGGTTTGGATGGCGTCGATTTGGTCCTTGAGATCGCCGAGTCGGTCGGCGACGTGGGTAGGGTCGAGCGTGCCGGCTTCGAACGCGTCTAGGTAGCGGTCGCGTTTCGCGGTCAGGATCTGTTCCTGATGGGTGACGCGGGCAAGTTCTGCTTGGACGTCGCGGGCGCGATCGGCGGTACGTGATTGGGCCTTCTGCCAGGCTTGTTCGAGCAGCGGTGTTTGGGCGAGCAGTATGGTCAGTTGGGCGATCACGGCGGCTTCGACGGCGTGTTTGGGGAGGGGGTCGTTTTGGCAGTAGGTGCGGCCGTGGCGGCGGCGGCCTTGGCAGGTGTAGTACTCATAGTTGCCCCCGTGGCCTTTGGCGCTCATACCGATATATGGCGAGCGGCACTGGGCGCAGCGAAGCAGCCCGGTGAGCAGGTAGTCGGATAGGTTTCCGCGCCGAAGCGCGGGGTGCTCGCCGCGGTCTTGGAGGATCGCCTGCGCCTGCGCGAATAGGGCTTCGTCGACGATCGGGGGGTGGAGGCCGGGGTAGTAGGCGCCTCGCCACGGCACCAGGCCGAGATAGGCACGGTTGCGAAGCACGGTGGTGACGGTGTTGGGCGTCCATCGTTTCCCGGCTTGGGTGCGCTCGCCGCGCTCGTTCAGGCGCCGGGCGATGGTGAGTGTCCCCACCCGCTCTTCGACATACCAGCGAAACACCTGGGTGACGACGCTGACGCGGATGGGATCCGCGGCCAGGCCGCGCGTGTCCGGGTCGCGGGCATAGCCGTAGGGGATGCGACCGCTCGTCCAGCGGCCACTCTTTGCGCGCCGCTCGGTACCGGCGGTGACCCGCTCCACGATCAGCGAGCGCTCAAACTCGGCAAAGCTCGCCAACATCTGCAACAACAAGCGCCCGGTCGGCGTGCCTGTATCAAACGGCTGGGTCGCCGAAACCAGCGTCACGCCGGCGGTTTCAAGCCGTTCGATGAGGCCCATCATCTGCGCCAGGTTCCGCGACAAGCGGTCAAGCGCGATCACCACCAACACATCGAAATCGCCGCCCTGCGCGTCTGAGAGCAGCCGGGTAAGCTCGGGCCGCGCAAGCGTCGCGCCCGAGGCCTGCTCCACATACACCCCCACCACCAACCACCCCTGCGACACGCAATACGCCGCCAGCCGCTCCTCTTGAGCCGAAAGCGACCAGGGCTGGTGCGCCTCGTCCGTCGAGATCCGCACATACACGGCCGCTCGCCGCCGCTGCGCGGGAACGGTGGTCATGCCGCACCTCCCAGAAGGCCGGCCAACAGATCAACCACCTCACCACGCTGGCCCTCAGTCAACGCGACGATCCGTGGCCGCGCCAAACCCGCGCCCTCCACTAGCTGGAAGAGCGCCACCAACACAACTACCACCGCTCCCAAGAACACCACCAGCCAGGCCTCGTCCGGGCCGATCGCCGAGGTCGCAGCCCGGACCCCTCCGTTTGGCGGTTTTGCTCGGCGACAAGCGCCGACAGCCCCCGTGGGGGTTGCCGTGGGCTGGTCGGACATACCGTCGCGCAGCACTTCGCCGCAACGGGACGCCGTCGTCCCAGGCGAGGAGCGCCGTCTAGGCATCTTGCGCTCCATCCGCTTGACGTCGCCCCTCGACGCGGCTGGTGATGCGCTGCTTGACACCCTCCTCGTGGAGTTGCTTACGGTCTGCCCGGCCAGGGTCAAGCGCCGAGTTGACGGTTGCCTCGATCCGATCGACATACCCGCGGGTCGCGATCACCCAGCTCTCTTCGAGATCGTCGGCGCGCTCAGCGAGCCCCGCCACCTTCTCCGCGGTTTCCTCGACCTGGTCGCGCGTGTCGCGGACGACATCCACCAGCCGATACACCGCGTCTGCTAGCGCTCCATCCGCCGAGCCTCCCGCCTCCCCGTACGCCTGCGCCGCCGCCCGCGCCAACACGCTCACCAGGAACTGGTTCAACGACACACCCTCAGCCTCCGCCAACCCCACCAGGTCGCGATGCAGCGTGCGCGGCATCCGCACCAACACGCGCCCACCCGGCTCCTGAATCAATCGTCCCATATCACCCACAATAGCGCTAACGATAGCATTTAGCCAATCCACCCCGGGCGAACTCGGCATCAACCACCCAGCAGCACATGCGCGCCCGCGCGCGGCTTTGCCCATAGGTGCAGATCGTCCGCGGTTCGCGGCAGTCGAATCGGAAGCACTTCCGCATCGAGACCGCCCACACACGTTCGGGCGCGATGCGCGCCGCCTTGCGGTCAGGTGTCGAGGTGGCAACGTTGCCACCACCTCGAACCCGGCCGAGCTTCGCGCCCGGCGGGGTCCGGGTCACTGAGGAAGGTGTCCCGTTGATACCGTCCGCGAAGTCGCCCTCGCGGGTCGACGGCTGATCGGTCCAGCCGACGGGCGGCCAGGGGCCAGGTTTCCGCGGCGCCTCGACACTCCACCGGGGTTCGACGAGGGCGCGCGGTTGGGGCGAGGATTCTCATGTGGGTCCCAGGAAAAGAGATCCGCGCGCGCCGACCCGATCCGCAAACCCTATGTCGACGGCGAAGCCGTCGCCCGCTCGAACGCTCGGCGGGCAAGCGACACGGGCCCGGTCAGGGAGACCAGCCGGAACACGTGGTCCGGAACGATGAGTCGGCCGACTTCCTGCCGGTCGTCGAGTAGCCACCCCTGCTTAGCTCGCAGATCCACAAGGGCATCAAGGGTCACCTCGGAGATTGCCGCGATCGGTACCTTCGCCAGCGCGCGATGCGGCAAGTCTGCTCTCATACCTGGCCACACAACTGCCAGATCATCCCGCCCGAGTGAGTCGCTTAGCCGTTTGAAGGCAGCGAGCTCGATGGCATCGATCTCGTGATAGGCCGATCGAGATCGTTCGCTCAGCCAGCCGCGGGTCGCCCACACGTTGCGCGTGGTCCGCGGCACATCCGCGATCTGGCAGATTAGGTCCGCCGATGCCATCCAGCATTGTCCGATCGACCTGGCACTATGTGACGAGAATAGCGACGATATCGCCATTGAAACCGTCGAAGCCGCTAGACCAGGCAGCAACCTGCACCACCGAGCAGCCTTGGCTGCTCGTCCGGAGGACTACGATGAGCGCCCAGCCGATGCCCGACCATCTTCAGATCGACAATCGCAAGGATTTCCTCCTGCTCCTCCTCGCTGCGTGCGACGGAGAGCCAGTCGTCGGCGTGACACGACTGCTGAAATACGCCTTCCTGCTGCAGATGCGCTATCACTGGAACGAGCGGTTCGACCTCGCTGACCCTTACCAGTTCGAGGCGTACAACTTTGGTCCCTTCGACTCGCAGATCTACGACGACTTGGCTCTGCTCGAGAATGCCGGCCTGATACAAGCCAAGGAGAGCGCTCAGCCGGAGACCCGCGCCGAGCGCGGCGAGCTGGGGCTCTCCGCTGTCGAGGCCGGAACGAGCGATCCCGAGATCGCCCCTTGGGAGGCGGATAACGCGGTACACGAGTGGTCGCTGACGGACAAGGGGCGTGCGTTCGTACGCCGGTACGCGCTTGGTGACGAGGAGCGGTCGCAGCTGAACGAGATCAAGCGCGCCTGGAACCGGCGGACGCTGATCGAGCTGCTTCGCTGGCTTTACCGCGAATACCCAGACTTCGCGACCGAGACGGAACTCACTCACCTGCGACCGAAGGTCGGACTGTGAGTGGGCTGACCTCGGCGTACACCCCGGGTCTTCGTGCCGGTCGGGGGCGAGGGTACCGAGGGTGGAGTGGACTCGCCGGATCCGGCGGACTTGAGCGACAGGCCCGCCGAGATTGCGCACGACCTCGGCACGTCGGCGAGCGACGTACGGCAAGCCATCGAGCGCGCAAAGCAAGGCGGGGGACTTGAAGGCAACCCTGACGTATATGTCGATACGAGAACCGGCGAGGTGTATCCGAAGGTCAAAGGAGGCGGGTTTGGCGACTCGATCGGTAACATCTGGGATTACCTCGGCGGTCGACGGTAGGAGCGCCCAGATGTGGAAGGACGTTCGGCTTCGAGTCTCCAGTACCACCCTGACACCAGACGAGATATCAGGGCTCCTGGGGTTGAGGCCGACAGAGGCGGCGTTGGCCGGGGGCCTCACGAGCCCGCGTAATCCGAAGAGTCGCGTTAGGACGAAGAACCTGTGGTTTTTGGAGAGCCCCACTAATGGCGAGGCGTCGATCGGCGATAAGATCGAAGCCCTGATTGCGATCGTGGATGCCCGGCAAGAACTCTTCGAGACGTTGGCGCGGGAGTCTACTATCGACGTGGTGGTTGCCTGCGAGGTCCCGCCCCAGCTCGGGTTCGAGGTTACGAGAGAGCAGATCCGTCGGCTCGGAGCATGCGGCATCGCCTTAGCCTTCTCGCTGTACGGCACCGGCGGATAGGGTCAGCGGTGGTAACGGCGCTTCGCACGCGCGGGCCGCTCGACCCCGGCCCTCCGGCCACCGAGCGTCACCTCGCCACCCTCATGGCCGTGCCGGACCGCCTCTCGGTCGGGATCGTGCCTGCCCTTGCGCCCGACCACGTCGACGACCTCCTCCTCCATCAACTCGGCAAGCACGCCCAGGCCGATACCCAACCGACAAGGCCAAAAGCCCCCTGGCAGCACCCACCAGCTCGCCCAACACCTCGCCCACCCGCGCCGGGAAACACGGCCTCGCCTACCGTCTCTCCCACAAGGTACGTGTCCATACGGCGGTTCCTCCTTCGATCTTTGCCGGATCACCCGAACGCTCCCAGGTGGAGCGTACGAGGCTGGGGGCCGCCGCCATCAAAATTCTACGAACCCCAGGGACAACCTTCCGTCGCGGGCCGAGGACGCAGTTCAGATGAGACGGTCAGAAAAGGCAAGCCCGCCGCGCATTCCGCATGATTGGGCTGAACCTGACCGCTCCCGATCCGTTAGATCACCCTATGTGGGCAAACTCGACCGAGCTGTCACACCCTCAGCAGCGGGTCAGCCGAGGGAGACGCCCGTCGTGCGGTCCCCGCTCGGCTGAGGACGGAGGTCGGGCGTTCCAAGCCGGCCTCCCTCGGTTCCGCGACCCAACACGATTGAACTCGAATCGGGGGGTTCCCGACCAGTATCGAGCATCCCATATCCGGGTTGACAGAACCCTCGGGCGTCCGCCGGGCGCGAGCCCCTGTTTTGGGTTAGAGCTGGAGGCGGGGGCCGGGGAGCCGTACGGGAACGTCGCTCGCCCAATGCCCGGTACGGCCCATCCCGTGGAGACGCATGGTTTAGCCCTCTTTACCCGACCATTGGGGTGGGTGCACGTCGGGTGTCAACCAAGGTGTCATCGCGTACTCGAGCCCGCCGCGGTGCCACGGTTTCCCCGGGGGCCAGCATCGGAAGACGACGGGCGGGGAGCGCGGCCGCGTGTTCACCGGCGCGCTGGCGCGGCGGTCACGCGCGGTCTTCGGCGCCAGAGCACCAGCACGGGATCGGCCAGCCTACCCGCCCCGCGCGAGCCACACGACGCTGTGGAAGGGCGTCGGTCGGCGCGGCAAGGAGCGGGCGGGATCGGTGGGAGGTGTTTCCAGGAACGAGTGCGCACTCCACACAGCCTGATGGTGATCCATGATCTGCACGAGACCTCCCACATTTGACTCATCCCTTGCCATCTGGCATTATTTCGGCTCCATGTATCCCCGCTCTATGCGCTGCTCCTAACCCTCCTGCTTGGGTTGGTCGTTGCCGCGCCGGCTCTTGGGAGCCAGGGAGCAAACATCCGCGATAACAGTGGGGTAACCCTGGACGGGACTCGAAGCGAAATCAAGACGCCTGGCTACAACATCAGCTGGGGCTCGACCACCGGCGACATCGTGCTCGGGCAGGTGATTGCGGAAACCTCGAGCGCCAATGGCTCGGCGGCCGCTGGATGGGGAGAGTCATCAGACTCGAGCGCTGGCCTCTTCGATTGTGGAGCCAAAACGGCCTATCACGAACAAATCCAATGGCAAGCCGTTGGAAGTAGTAATAGTCATTGCGAATGGTTTGGCAGTGCACTGGGAACTGGCGCGAATGACCAGTACGCCGTCAAGCGGATCACGGACGACCCACACATCTGTAGCCCCGATTGTTGGGCATTCGCAATCGATGGCACTACTGTGGACGAAAGGGCTTTGAGCTTTGTGAGCGCGGGCCTCATCGCCACAAACGCCCTCTTCGCGACCACCGACAAGACACTGGATGTCGCGTATGGCTTCAACGGGTCGACGGATTGGCAGCGGCTTGGTTCCGTCGGCGGTGCCGACTGGACGACCATTACCGGCCGTACGGCGGTTGTCGGCCCGCCCGTATGGACAGTTCCAACTCCTCCCACCCCGTTCACGATCCGACACCCATGAGAACGAGGAGGGGTTTGCCCTGACGCGCCGAGGTTTTGCCACGGGACTTGCGCTTGTGCTGACTGTGTCGGCATGCGGTGCAGCGACGAGCGTCGCAAAGCATTCTCACGCGCATCGCGTACCGGTTGGGGCGTCGACGGCGCAGAGCCAACTCCTGAGCCAGATCGTTTCGAGTGTTCAGCCAAGTGGGATTTCGTCGGCGTCCATCGGGAGCCCGCCGAGCGACTTTCAGGGCGGCCCGTCTTCGTGGGTGACTATTTCGATCCCTCCGGGCGATCAGGAGGCGAATATCGCTGACGAGTGGAAGTCGGCCCTTGTCGCTGGCACGTTTCGCGATCTGTCCGTGGCGCAGGGGCTTCCTGGTGTTGCCGGCTACACGACGCCTCAGGGGTCGACAGTCATTGGCGCTCCGGACCATCCGGCGGTCGACGCGGCGCCTACGCAGCAGAGCATCCAGGCGGCATTGCAGCAGGCGGGGCTTCGGCCCACGTCGGTTCATTTTCTGGCGCCGGGCGAGGGAATGGCGGTGATGGCTACCGCAACCACGAACGATGCCGCCAAGTTCTTGTCTGCACACCCGGACCCGGCGACGGCGATCTTTGGTGACATCAACAGGTACGCGGGCACGTATCTTGAGGTCGACGACGCCCAAGGGGTCGCGTTCGTGACTGCCTATGCAAGTGTCGATGGCGAAGGCGTCGGGTGGATGCGGCCAACCCTCAAGACCACGTCGTCAAACATCCATTCCGAAGAGCGCGCTCTCGCCCGCCAGAGCGGATAAGCGCACCGCTACCCGCGGACGGCCAAGTGCAGCCGCGGCGACCCTTCAACCACCCTATGTTGGTCGATCGAGTCCACGAATCCCATCCGCTACACATCCTCCATGCCTGCGCTCCCACGTACCGCACTGCCGAGGATACAACGGCCGTGCGGCCGTCCGTTCCCGAGCAATCGTCGCACGCAGCTCGGAGCCGGGCCGGCGGGTTTGATCGCGGATCGTTGCGGACCCGGCTTCCGGGACTCGTAGTGTGGGCCGCGATCGGGGGTGCGATCGACGCCCGGCCGTTGGCGATGTGTGTCGACATGTTGCAGCGGAGCCGAGCTCGCTAGCCCGCCGTCCAAGGTGGTCGACGACTTAGTCACAAATCGCCGTCGAGAAGGCAATACAGGGTAGGGCAGACGGCAGACGACTGACAGGGGCACTCCATCGACTCGGAATCGTTCATCAGGGCTTACGACGACTTCTCGAAGCCGCTATTGCGGTATTTCATGCGCCGCACCTTCGACGCCGAGGTCTCGGCCGACCTGACCGCCGAAACCTTCGCGTCCGCGTTTCGATCGCGAGCGTCGTTCGCACCTGCCGGCGACCCGCAAGCATGGTTGTACGGGATCGCCAGACATCAGCTTGGTCGCTACTTCCGTAAGGGCCGGGTTGAAGACTCCGCGCGGCGCCGTTTGGAGATGACCACTCCGCCTCTCTCGGAGGCTGGGCGGAACGAGCTTAGGGCGTTGATCGACGACGACGAACTCAGCCCTGCGCTAGGGAGCGCTCTCCGAGAACTGCCCGCCCAGCAGCGAGACGCGGTGTTGCTGCGGATCGTCGACGACCTTGGGTATGACGAGATCGCGATCCGGGTGGGATGCAGCACGCAGTCAGCCCGTGCTCGCGTTAGTCGTGGCCTGCGTGGCCTGCGGTCAACCCTTGATCGGAACCAGGAATCCCTTAACCAGGAGTACTCGGGATGAACGAGCTCGAATTTCTCAGAGATCTACGTGCTGAAATGGTGAATCTGATCGAACGCCCGAACCATCAGGTCCGCGAGCGTGCCATCCGATCACACGCTCGACGCCTTCGGTCCGGCCTCGCGACACCGTCGACCGTGGGCCCAATTGATGCCGATCGGCGTTCACCTGCTCAGCTACGCCCGCCGCAACCGCGCCGCGTCCAACCACGTCTCGTTGCCTCTGTGGGTGTCCTGGGCACTGCCGCCGTGCTCGGCGTGATCTTCGTGAGCACTACCGTCGGGGCGTCGACGGCGCAGAGCCAACTCCTGAGCCAGATCGTTTCGAGTGTTCAGCCAAGTGGGATTTCGTCGGCGTCCATCGGGAGCCCGCCGAGCGACTTTCAGGGCGGCCCGTCTTCGTGGGTGACTATTTCGATCCCTCCGGGCGATCAGGAGGCGAATATCGCTGACGAGTGGAAGTCGGCCCTTGTCGCTGGCACGTTTCGCGATCTGTCCGTGGCGCAGGGGCTTCCTGGTGTTGCCGGCTACACGACGCCTCAGGGGTCGACAGTCATTGGCGCTCCGGACCATCCGGCGGTCGACGCGGCGCCTACGCAGCAGAGCATCCAGGCGGCATTGCAGCAGGCGGGGCTTCGGCCCACGTCGGTTCATTTTCTGGCGCCGGGCGAGGGAATGGCGGTGATGGCTACCGCAACCACGAACGATGCCGCCAAGTTCTTGTCTGCACACCCGGACCCGGCGACGGCGATCTTTGGTGACATCAACAGGTACGCGGGCACGTATCTTGAGGTCGACGACGCCCAAGGGGTCGCGTTCGTGACTGCCTATGCAAGTGTCGATGGCGAAGGCGTCGGGTGGATGCGGCCAACCCTCAAGACCACGTCGTCAAACATCCATTCCGAAGAGCGCGCTCTCGCCCGCCAGAGCGGATAAGCGCACCGATCCTGCTGGTGCGGATCGTGCGCGTGGGAGGACGGCGTGCCATCTGGCACGCGAGGCAGGCGTCGCGGCCGGCCCCCGTCGATGGCTAGGACACCATGGGCATGCGACGCGGTCTCGGCGTCCTGGGTGGACGCGTTGGTGTCCGCCCGACCGGCTGGCCGACGAGGTTCGCGGGCGCTTGGTGCTGACCGCGGGCATCGCCCTTGGGCCGCTTACGACGAGTGATCGCGTCGGCGGAGGACGATCCGCGCGCCCGATCGGGCCCGGACACGACCTCAGCCGTGCCCGCGCCCGATCGGGCCCGGACACGACCTCAGCCGTGCCCTGGGCACCGAACGCTGACCCGCACTGTCCGCTCCTCGGAAGGAACATGGAGTCCTCGACTCAATGGCAGACGAGACACAGATGCACTTTGAAGTGCTGGCACGCTGGGAGGCGCTGGTCGCATCGGGATGCATATGCGTCCCACTGGCCATTCGATCGGCAGCCCGTCACGGGCGGGCTGCCGATCGAGCTCAACGATCGATGCCCAGGCCGCGCCAGGGCTGGTCGTGTTCGAGGTCGATCAGGCGGCGAAGTCGCAGTGGAGTGGCCCCTCCCATTTGGTCCATGGGTTTCGTCGGTGGGTGGCGAAATGAGAGACTGAATGGAGGTGTGCAGTGGCGCGGAAGCGGTCCGAAGGGGTGGGCACGGCGGCGGGCTCGAGGTCGGCCAGTGCGGTGGCGAGCCGGTTGAGGTTCTCGGGCCGGAGGGATGGGGTGATGTCGAGTCCTCGGGTGATCTCGTCCGTGCCCTGGATGACACCGGCGAACGCGCCGATGATCACGTAGCTGACCCGGTTTCGCTCAAGCGCCGCCAGCATCGCCAGGGGGTCAAACTGCTCGGGTGTCATCGGCTTCGCCTCGGCGCTGGAGTGTCGAGGCGGGTGAGGAGCCTGGCGACCAGGCAGGTCTGCAGGCGACCGCTTCGGAGCAGGTCGCGAGCGTCCGCGAGGCAAGCAGGGTCGACCGGCTCGCCTACACCCGCACCCAGGCCGCCGAGGCGCTCGGGATCAGCCGCTCCACCCTCAACCGCCACATCCTCCCCTATGTGGACACGTGCGCGATGGCGTGGGGCACCAAGCTGATCCCTGTCGACGAGCTCGAGCGGCTCCTCGCCGAACGCCGGCGACCGGCCCGGGCGCGACCACCGCGAGTGCCGCTCGGCCGTCCGGCGGCCGTGCCGGCGGAGGTGGTCGCATACCTCCGCGCCACGCACGCCTCCGGCCAGAGCCTGGCCGCGATCGCCCGCGACCTCAACGCGAGCGAGACGCCAACGGCGCACGGCGGAGCCCGCTGGTGGCCGTCGACCGTCCGCGGCGTCCTACGGCGGGGAGCGTGAAGTGGTATCGGACGCGGTCGAGTCGCCGCGTAGACTTGGAAGTGCCATGTCCCAGACGCGCAACCGTGATCTTGGTCCCGCCACACGGCCCGTAGCCGTGCCCGCGGACCTGGACAACTCATCCGTCGCGAAGGCGAACGGCCGGGTCGAGCTGCCGTTCCACATCCGCTGGAGCGGCCCTCCGATCCTCTATGACCTGGCCGATCGCGCCGACCGCGCTCGCGTCTATGAGCAGGTGCTGCGCGAAGGTACCGAGGAGGACGTTCGCCGCTACATCGACCCGCATGAGCTGCGCGAGCTGTTCGACGAGCTCGTCCTGCCGCCACCCGTCCGGCGCGCATGGGCTGAGTGGCTCGCCCGTCAGCACGACCACGGGTAGGTGCTGACCCCGCTCCAGGAGCAGGTCGCCGAGATCATCGCCGGTCTGGAGGAGGCAAGCGAGTTCGCGCTTGCGGGTGGAGCCGCGTTGATCGCCCGCGGCGATGTCCAGCGGCGGACGCGTGACCTGGACTTCTTCGGCCTGACACCGGCTGCCGTCGACCGGCTGGTTCCCGTGGTCGATCGGGCGCTGCAGGCCGCCGGCTTCACTGTTCGCCACGTCCAGGACAACCCCGGCTTCGCCCGCCTCGTCGTCGAGAGCGCAGACGACCGCACCGAACTCGACCTGGCTGCCGACGCGAGGCTGTTCCCGGCCGAGCCCGGGCGGCCTGCTCCGATGCTGCGTGGCGAGGAGCTCGGGGCCGACAAAGTGCTGGCGCTGTTCGGCCGGGCGGAGGCCCGCGACTTCGTCGACCTGATGGCCGTCGAGCCGCGCTACGGTCTCGACCGTCTCCACCGGCTCGCCGCGGACAAGGACCGCGGGTTCACGCCTGAGGTGTTCGCTGACATGCTCGGCCGCTTCGGCCGGCTCCGACGAGACGAGTTCGACGTCGACGACACCCGCTACCAGGAGCTCACGCACGCGGTCGACCGATGGCGCACACACGCGCTCGAACTCGCCCGCCGCCCGAACATCGAACGCGACGGAGGCCTCGATCTCGGCCCGGAACTCTGAGCCGCGACCTCGTCCAGATGCGACCAGGTGTGCCGCACGTGACCGCTCGCGCGCACGGCGTGCCCCCACCGGTGCCCCCACGATGCGAAAAACATGCCTATTAGCAGGCGAGTTCGATCCCTGTACGGCCCATCAGACGCACGCGAGCACGCCGTCGAGCGGACGTGGCACGCGGGCCGGTTCGAGCGCCTCCACGAGCGGCCCGGCGAGCTCGACCTTCCAGTTGTTCAGGAAGCCGCGCAGCTGATCGGCGGTCGGGCGCGAGCGGTGGGCCGGCTGCTTCTGGTAGGTGCGGAAGGCGCCGAGCTTGCCGTGCGCGCCCAGGAGCGCCTCGGTTGCGGCGATGCCGACGCCGCGGACCAGCTCATCCTCGAGGTCGCGCTCGCAGACGAAGAAACCGAGCTGCTCGAGACCCGCGCGCCCGGGCGCCGGAGCGAGACCGGCCCGCTCGAGCGCGCGCCGTACGGAGGGCTCCTCGCCCTTGTCGCACAGGCCTGCCAGTGTCACGTTCGCGCTGGATGGGCCGTGGGCGGCGAGGAACCGCCCCATCGCCTGCGCGCCTCCGGTCGGGAGCACCGAGACGCCTTCGGCGGCGAGATCACGGCCGCGCAGCCGCGCGATCGTGCGAATCGCGATCTCGTCGCTTCGGCCCTCGACCAGCAACACTGCGCGTGGGGTCACCCAGGCAGTCTCGCAAGCCGGCGCGGCTCAGATGCGGATCCTTCGCCGTACGCGCCACGACATCGAGAGCGTCCCGATTGCGCACTGAGAGAACCCGTTCACGCTCCCATGTGTGAACGTTGCATGATGGACTCTGCCGACGTGGCTCGTTGCCCAGCCGGCGTGCCGGCACGGTGCGATCCCTGACGTGACCGTATGGACGAAGCTCGTCATCTTCGCGCCGCGCGGGAACTCGAATGTGTAGGCCACCTTCGCGTGTGCGAACAGGCACGTGGTCAGAAGCTCCGCGCCAGGCAGCCTGCCCCAGTTGCAGCTCCCGCCAAGGCTGTAGGCGCCGGTCGATCGGGATGACCAGTCAACGCCGGCCTTCGACTTCGAGCCGCGCGTGGTGACCGTTCTGAAGCCGGTCTTGACGAGCACCCGGCGGAAGCCGCTCGCGGCCGACGACGACTGCGTGTGGGCGACGACCCGGAACCGGTAGAAGCCTGGCCTCACCTTCTCGCCCAACCGGTTCCGCCCGCCCCAGGCGACTGCGAACTGCGTCCGCCCGGTGAACGGGTACGACCGGGTCAGCGTCCCCTTCCGGTTGAAGATGCGCACCTGTCCGTTGGCCGCCTGGTTGAACGAGACGCGGTAGTCGGCGAAGTCGCGGTAGCCGTCGCGGACGAGCGGATAGAAGAAGCTCGGCGTGAGGCTGGTGCTCGTGATCCGCAGCGCAGGCGGCGGGGCCGAGATGCCGGTGCCCGTGACCGAGGTCGTCGCCGTCGTCGCGTCGGTGAAGGTGATCGTGACCGTCGCCGGCTTCGAGCCGGTGCTCGTCGGGGTAAAGCTCAGCTCCTCGGTGCAGGTCCCGGCGTCGGGGATTGTCGGGGCCGAGTCGCAGCTCGTCGTGCCCGTTGCGGCGAGCGCGTAGTCGGTGGTGTCATCCACGCCGATCGAGGCGACGGTCGCGTCGGCGCCGCTCGTGTTCATGAAGGTGATCGTCGCGTTGGCGGTGGTGTTCGTCGTCACGCTTCCGAAGACGACCGGGTTGGGCGTGAGCGTTCCGTCGTCGGCGAGTGCAGCCGACGGCATCGCGAGCGTCGCACCCAGGAGAAGCAGGACGAAGGCCGGCTTGGCTGCCCGATGCATGGTGCCTCGATTCCGCATTGAAGTTCCCGAGGGCAGGCAAACCGCGTAGGCCGCCCACCACGCCACCTGCCGGGAGAGGCGCAGAGCGAGTCTAATGAGTTCGGTGCCTGGAGGCAACCATTTCCAGCAGGCGGTCTACGACGGCCCGTGCGGCTTGACGGGCACGCCGCGCAGGAGCAGCGTCGAGCCGGCCAGCTGCAGCTTGCCGCCGCCGTAGTAGATCGCCGCCTGGGCGATCGGGCCGTAGCCCCTGCCGTCGTTCGAGACGACGCTCTGGCTGAGCAGCGTGGATCCGCCCGCAACCACGATGCCGTTTCGGAACGAACCCTGGATCTGGTCATCGGACAGGGTCACGTCGGTGCCCTTGGCGTACACGCCGAGGCGCGCCGAGCCGAGCGTCGAGGTCGTGACGGTGCCGTCCGAGCCGCCCGCCTTCACGTCGGCGCCGCTCGAGCCGGAGATCGTCGACCCCGAGATCAGCCAGCCGGTCGCGTCAGCGGCAACGTACACGCCGTGCTCGTACAGCGTCGAGGCGCCGTTGCCGGTGATCGTGCAGCCGACGATCTGGGTGCCCGTGCCGTCCACCTCGATGCCGGAGCCGAGGTACGGCGACGGGCCGGCGCCGTTGCCGGTGACGGTGTCGTCGAGGAACGTGTCGCCGCTGTCGGTGCCCGTCTCCATGATGCCGGCGTTCCCGTTTGACTCGATCAGCGACGACTGGATGGTGATCCCGGTCGAGTCGTTCACCTGCACGCCGTGTCCGGCCGAGCCGCTCACGGTCAGACCGGCGAGGTCGATGCCGGTCGATGCGTCGACCCACACCACCTGGGAGGATCCGCCGGTGAGGTCGAGGCCCTCGATCTGCACGTCGGCGATCCCGGTCAGGTTGAGCGCGTGGCTGCCGGATCCGGCGTCGATCGAGACCGTGCCCGGCGTCGCCGAGACGACGATCGGCGCGGCGGCGGTGCCGCTGGCCGCGATCCGCGTCGGCGGATAGGCGCCGGGTGCGACCGCGACGACGTCTCCCGGCTGGGCGACGGCCTCGGCGGCGGTGATCGTGCACGACGCGGCGCCGGCGATGAGCGCGGCGCGCGTCGGCTGGGCCAGACAGCCGGCCGCCCCCGAGACGGGCAGGGTGGGTGCGGCGGGAGTGCCGGCCAGGGCGACCGCGCCGAGTACGGCGGCGATCACCACGGCCGCACCGCCCGTTACCAGCGCTCGACCCAGTCGGCGGTCCATACGCGTGCGCCGGCGACGCCGCAGAACGTGCCGGCCGCGCGGCTGATGCCGACCCAGTGCCACTTGGGAGAGAGCAGGATGGCGCGGTGCTCGGGGCTGTGCATCCAGGCGCTCACGATGGCGTCGGGAGTGCCGAGGCTCCCGCTGCCCCATGCGAGGGTCTCGCCTCCGGCCCAGGAGTAGCCGGACACGAAGCCGGAACCGACGATGCGCGAGCCGACGGTCGAGCCGGTCGGGCTCGTGTGGGCGAAGTAGTCGCGAGCGACCATGTCGCGCGAGTGGCGCTTGGCGACGAGGTGGAGCGCGCTTGCGGGGTAGACGGGTCGCAGGTCGTGGTTGGCGCGCACCTGGTTGATGCGATCGAGGAGGGCGGCGCGGGGCGTGAGCGTGGCGGCCGTGGCGGGAGCGGCCGTGACGGTCACGGCGACGATGGCCAGAAGAGCGGCGGCGGCGAGGTATCGGGTTCGTTTGAGCATTCCCCAAAGCTCGACCATCTCCGCGATTTTCGCCCTGGCCAGAATCGGGTGGTCTGCCGCCCAGGAGATGTGAATTGGGGTCTACGCCGAATCGAGGAGCACCCCTACCGGATCGGGCCGCCACGCTAGCGTCCACCCTCCCGTGACACGGCAGCGCGCTCTCCCCAGCCTTGCCCTCGCGGCGGTCTTCGCGGTCGTGATGGCGTCGACCACCGTCTCAACGCCGCTCTACCCGCTCTACGCGCAGCGGTTCGCGCTTGCGCCGCTCACGATCACGATCGTCTTCGCGGCCTATGGCGTGGGCGTGATGGGCGGCCTGGCGGTGGCCGGGCGGCTGTCGGATCACATCGGCCGCAAGCCTCCGCTCGCGGTCGGGCTCGTGATCGCGATCGTCGCGATGGCGCTCTTCATCGCCGCGCACGGGCTCGCGGCCCTGCTCATCGCCCGGCTGCTGATCGGCGTCACCGCCGGCTTCTACACCGGCACGGCCACGGCCTGGCTCGTCGATCTCGGCACCGATCGCGCCCGGGCGACCAAGCTCGCCGTGGGCGCCAACCTGGGCGGGCTCGCCCTCGGTCCGGCTCTCGGCGGGGTGCTGGCCCAGTACGTGCGTGACCCGCTGCGGACGGTGTACGTCGTCGAGCTCGTCCTGATGGCGCTCGGCCTGCTGATCACCTCGCGTCTGCCCGAGACGCGGCCGCGCCGCCGCTTCGCCCTCGACTTCGCCGGGATCGTGCCGCCGCGTGAGGTGCGCGACGTGTTCGTGCCCGCCGCGACCGCCGGCGTCGCCGCGTTCGGCGTGTCGGGCGTCCTCGGCTCGGTCGGCCCGGGGATGCTGGGAACGGTGCTCCACATCACGGCGCCGACCGCGAGCGGCGCGCTCCTGGCGGCGCTCTTCCTGACCTCGGTCGCCGGACAGGAGGCCGCCCGCCGCGTGTCGCCCGTCGCCGCGCTCCCGGCGGGCTGCGTCGCGCTTGCGGCCGGGATGGCGCTGCTCGGGCTTGCGCTCGCGCTCGCGACGGTCGTCGCGCTCGTCGCGGCAGCCGTCGCCGCCGGCATCGGGCAGGGCGTGATCGTCGGCGCGGGGCTCGGCCTGCTCACCGCCCGCGCGCCGGTCGAGCGCCGGGGGCAGGTCGCCTCGACGTACTTCCTCGTCCTCTACGTCGGCCTCGTCGTCCCCGTCGTGGCGTTCGGCCTCGTCGAGCGCGACACGGGCCTCGTCGATGCCGGCTACGTGTTCTGTGCGCTTGTCGGCGCGGCGGTGCTCGCCTCGGCCGCCGGCCTGCTTCGGGTCACGCGCCGAGGCCGGCCGAGCGGTCCATCCGCAGGCGCGCCCGGATGACGGCCCGGGCGATCTCGCCCAGCTCCTCGCCGCGGCTCACGTACGTGGGCACCGTGAAGGCGATGTCCTCGCCGTCCGGCCCTTCGGCGCGCACGGTGATCGCGCCGTCGCCGGTCGGCGTGAAGGGCAGGTACTTCCAGCCCTCCACGCCGGCGACGTCGATGCGACCCTGATCGTCATAGGGCAGCGGATCGCCTATGACGCTTCCTCCTCGCGATCGTCCACGTCCGGGTCGACGCTGCGGGCGTGCTCAACCGACTCCCGGGCAGCGACGCGCTCGCGCTCGGCGACGGCCGTGAGCTCGGCCGCTGCGGCATCGGCGCGCTCGGCCCGGCGGGCGCGCTCCTGCGCCTCGCCACGATGTGCGTCGGCCTCGGCGCGGCGCTGCTCGTTGCGGCGCCGGCGTCCGGCCCAGGCAAGCGCGACCGCGACGATGACGGCCACGACGACGATGACGATGATCCAGGCGGTGGTGGACAACGAGTCCCCCTTCGGTTCGAGTGGTAACGCCTCCTGAACCTGCCCGGACGCGGGCAGCGGCAAACCTGCGCCCGCCCGAACGGAGGGCATCCGGCCGATTTCTGAGACACTGGCCGTGACCGCTCGAGGAGGCACGATGACCGACATCTGGGGGCCGGCGCCGGGCATGCCGCTCGCCGACGTCCCGACGCCGTCGCTCGTGATCGACCTGCGCCGCATGGAGCGCAACATCGCGGCTTGGCAGGCGATGGCCGACCAAAACGGCGTCCGTCTGCGACCGCACATAAAGACGCACAAGACCCCCGCGATCGCGCGGATGCAGCTTGACGCCGGCGCCTGCGGGATCGCGTCGGCCAAGCCGTCCGAGGCCGAGGTGTTCGCCGCGGCGGGCTGCGACGACATCGTGATCGCCTACCCCACCGTCGGGGCCGACAAGTGGGCACGCCTGGCCCGGCTCGCCCGTACCGCCCGCCTGACCGTGAACGTCGATAGCGATCACGAGGCCAGGGGGCTCTCGTCCGCGGCGGTCGCCGAGGGCGTCGAGATCAGGGTGCAGATCGAGATCGACACCGGCCTGCACCGGGTCGGCGTCGCCCCCGACGACTATCCCTCGCTCGTCGCCTTCGCCCGTCTCATCGCCGGGCTGCCCGCGATCGAGCTCGACGGGCTCACGACCCACCGGGGCAAACCCGACGAGCGGGTCGCGGCCATGTCGAATCTCGAGGCGGGGCACGAGGAGGGCCGGATCCTGGTTGACCTGGCGGAGCGCCTTGCGGCCGACGGCCTTCCGGTCGCCAACGTCACCGCCGGCGGTTCGGTCACCGGGCCGGGCGTCGCCGAGGTGCCGGGCGTGACGGAGGTGCGGGCGGGCACCTACGTCTTCTACGACGCGATGCAGGTCGGCTACGGGTCGGCGACGCCCGACGACGTCGCGCTCTCGGTGCTCGCGACCGTCATCAGCACGCGCCGCGCGGGCTGGACGACCGTCGACGCCGGGTCGAAGACCTTCAGCGGCGATCGCGGCGGCGTGCCCGGTGCCGGCGGAGACGAGATCGCGGCGGCGGTCGGGTTCGACGCCGCCGTCATGCGCACGACGGAGGAGCACGGGATGGTCCGGCTCGGCCCGGGGGTCTCGGTCGAGGTGGGCCAGAAGCTGCAGTTCACGCCCTACCACGTCTGCACGGCGGTGAACCTCGCAAACGAGCTGGTCGGCGTCCGGGACGGGGTGGTCGAGACGGTGTGGCCGATCGCCGCCCGCGGGCAGACGCGCTAGTCCGCCCCCCGCCCGACCGTGCATCGCGGTCGCCCGATTGACCGCCCGTTCGCACATCTCGGCGGTCCGGTACGGTGTCGGCCGTGCACGCCATGGCGACCACGGGTGGACTGCACACCGTGCTCGGCGACCTCGACGAGGCGATCCGTGCGCTCTTCGTGCGCGAGCTCGCCGAGTGGGGCGCCGACGGTGCCGGAGTGTCGTTCGCCGCACCCACGCCGGCGTGGGCCGAGGCGCTCTCGGCGCCCTCGATCAGCCTGTACCTGTACGACGTCAAGGAGTCGCAGGCCGAGCGCCGCGTCGAGTGGGACGAGACGCGGGTCGACGGCCGCACGGTCGAGCGCCCGCCGCCCGTGCGCATCGACGTCTCCTACGTGATCACCGCCTGGGCGGACACGCCCGAGCAGGAGCACGGGCTGCTCTCGGCCGCGCTCGCGGTCGCCTACGCGCATCCCGCCCTGCCCGACGACGTGCGGGTGGGTGCGCTTGCCGAGGACTGGGCGTACGACCACGAGCTCGTGACCCGGGTCGCGCAGCCGCCCGGCGACGGTCTCGGTGCGGCCTTCTGGGCCGGGCTCGGCGGCGTGCCCAAGGCGTCGATCGACCTCGGCGTCGGCGTCTGGTGCCGCCCGGGCCGGGCCGTCGAGCAGGCGCCGCCGGTGCGCACACAGACCGTCAGGATGGGCATCCGCGGCCGGCCGGCCGCGGGCATCGAGGAGCTTCACCGCATCTCGGGCTCGGTGCGCGAGGCCGGCGGCGAGCCGGCGGCGGGCGCGTGGGTGGTGCTGCCGGAGCTCGGCGGCTTCGCCGTCGTCGGCCCCGACGGGCGCTTCACGCTCGCAACGGTGCGCGCCGGCCGTCACCGGCTGCAGGTGCGCGGCACATCGGGTGCCGAGGCCGAGGCGACGGTCGACGTCCCGGGCGAGCCGGTCGACGTGAAGCTCGCCTGAGCGGGCGCTGCCCGACCGGGCAGCCGGCCGTGCGCGAAGCGCTGCCCCAGATCCCCTGGTGGCGCCCGACTGCCGCGGCCACACTGCCCGCCTGTGGCCGACGACCGCAATCGCCCCCCGTGCGTCCTGCTCGCGAACCTCGAGCCGGTTGCCCTGGTGGGGATGACGGACGTGCTGACCGGCGGCGGCGTGGACGTCGTCGTCGGCAACGGCCCTGCCCCCGACATCGTCGAGCGGGTGCGCCGGATCAGGCCCGACGTCCTGCTGCTCGACCGCAACTCGCACTTCGCCATGCAGATCGGGCGCCAGGCGCTCGAGGCGGCGCCCGGCACCAAGGTGATCCTGTGGCCGCGGGACGAGGGCGAGATGGAGATCCTGGACGGGTCGAGCGCCGAGCCCCGGCGCGTCGCGGTGTCCCCGTCCCGAGCCCTGTTGAACGAGCTGCGCGTGAACGAAGGAAGGTGACAGCGACATGCCGAGCTACCTGACTCCCGGCGTCTACGTCGAGGAGATCCCCGCCCAGTCCAAGCCCATCGAGGGCGTCGGGACATCCGTTGCCGCGTTCGTCGGCCTCGCCCCGGGCGGGCCGGTGAACAAGCCGATGCGGATCTCGAACTGGACCCAGTTCGCCAAGCTCTACGGCGACCCGAACGAGCCCGAGAACGGCCCGTTCATGCCGGGCGCCTACCTCGCCCACTCCGTGTACGGCTTCTTCCAGAACGGCGGCGGCGTGTGCTGGATCGTGCGCGTCGGCGCCGCCGAGGGCGCGCAGCAGGCCCAGGCCGCCCTGCCGGCGGCGACGGGCGACGGCGAGCTCTTCCGCGCCACGGCGCGCGAGGGCGTCACCGACCAGGTCACGATCGCGATCACGCCCGAGCCGGCCACCGGCGACGGCGAGGAGGGGAAGGCCGACCAGGCCACCTATCGCGTCGTCATCAGCGCCGGCCCCCAGCACGAGGAGTTCGACGGCCTGTCGCTCAAGAAGGGCCGCTCGAACGTCGCCACGAAGGTGAACGCCGGCTCACAGCTCGTCACGCTCGAGGAGGTCGGAAGCGCCGCCGACGCCGCGCCGCGCGAGGGCACCTACACGCTGAGCGTGCCCGCCGCCGAGCCGGTCGCCGTCGGCCCGGGCGAGTTCGAGGGCGACGTCGCCCACCGCCGCGGCCTGGGCGGCCTGGCCGCCGTCGACGAGATCACCATGCTCTGCATCCCCGACCTCGTCACGATCGCCCAGTCGGGCGACGACACGATGTTCCGGGACATCCAGGGCAAGATGCTCGCCCACGCCGAGGGCGGCGAAGGACCGGATCGCGATCCTCGACCCGCCGCCCGACCTGCTGCCGCAGGACGTGCTCGAGTGGAGGATGAACACGGCCGGCTACGACTCGAAGTTCGCCACCCTGTACTACCCGTGGCTCGAGGTGATGGACCCGCTCACGCGGCGGCCGATCATGGTGCCGCCGTCGGGCCACATGGCGGGCGTCTGGGCGCGCACCGACAACACCCGCGGCGTGCACAAGGCGCCGGCGAACGAGGTCGTGCTCGGGGTGAACGGGCTCGCCTTCCAGATCACGCACGAGGAGCAGGGCGGCCTGAACCAGCGCGGGCATCAACTGCATCCGCTCGTTCCCGGGCCGCGGCATCCGCGTGTGGGGCGCCCGCACGCTCTCGAGCGATCCCGAGTGGCGCTACCTGAACGTGCGGCGGCTCTTCAACTACATCTCGGAGTCGGTCATGGAGGGCACCCAGTGGGCGGTCTTCGAGCCCAACGACGAGCGCCTCTGGATCCGCCTGCGCATCTCGGTGTCGAGCTTCCTCACCCGCACGTGGCGCGAGGGCGCCCTGTTCGGCGCGACGCCCGACGAGGCGTTCTACGTCAAGTGCGACGGCGAGACCAACCCGCCCGACGTCATCGACGCGGGGCAGGTCGTGATGGAGATCGGCATCTCGCCGGTCAAGCCCGCCGAGTTCGTCATCTTCCGCATCAGCCAGTACACGGCCGGCGCGTCGGAGATCTCGTAAGCCGCCGTTAGGAAGGGAGCAGCCGCAATGCCAACCAAGCAGCCACGACCCGCGTCACATTTCCGCCTCGACCTCGGCGGACATGAGGGCGTGGGCATGTTCCGCGAGTGCACCGGCCTCGACTCCGAGACCACGGTCATCGAGCAGCACTCGGTCGACGACAACGGCCGGCCGGTGATCCGGCGTGTGCCGGGCGCGACGATCTGGTCGCACATCGTCCTCAAGCGCGGGGTGGACGAGAGCCTGGACGTGTGGAAGTGGCGCCAGACCGTCATCCAGGAGGGACCCGACAACGCCCGCGTCGACGGCAACATCGCCCTGATCGACTACAGCGGCAAGACGATCGCCACCTGGAAGTTCGACCAGGGCTGGCCGGTCAAGTACACCGGCTCGGCCCTGAACGCCTCGGGGAACGAGGTGGCCGTCGAGGAGATCCATATCTGCCACGAGGGCCTGGAGCGCATGTGATGGCGACCGTCGCACCGACCACGCTTCGCACCGAGTTTCTGTTCTCGCTCCCGCGTGGGCACGTCGACGCGGACGGCGCCGTCCATCGCCAGGGCGTCATGCGCCTGGCCACCGCCCGCGACGAGCTCGAGCCGCTGCGCGACCCGGCGGTGCGTGAGAACGACGCGTACCTGACCGTGCTCCTGCTGGCGCGGGTCGTGACCCGGATCGGCGAGGTCACCGCCATCACCCCGGCGCTGATCGAGGGGCTCTACGCCGCCGACTTCGACCACCTGCAGCGGCTGTACGAGCGCATCAACACCGGCGGCGACATGGTGGGGCGGGTCGACTGCCCGTCGTGCGGAGTCGAGTTCGAGGTGGATCTGAGCGAGATCGAGGACGCCTCATCGGGGGAATGATGCGGCCGTCTCCCGACACATTGGTCTCGGAGACGGCCCAGCTCGCAGGCCATTTCCACTGGCAGCTCGACACGATCCTCGACCTCGAGCACCGCGACCGGCGCCGGTTCCTGGAGCTGGCGCAGGCGTTCGAGTGGGAACGCGCGGGGGAGGGCTGAGCCGTGCCGGGACGCCCGATCGCGTGGCTCGGGTCGAGCCTGCGCCGTAGGCGCGCCCACCCGGCGCGGCCGCAGCGGATCGCCGCCCAGCTCGCCGAGCGGCGCCGGCCCAAGCGGCTCGAGGCGTCGCGGCGGCTCGCACCGCGGCAGGCGTTCGCGCCACCCGCTCCGGCCGCCGAGCAGAACCCGACGGGGCTGAGCGATTTCGCCACCCGGTGGATGTTCGGCGACGGCGTCGCCGACGGCACCCCCTTCGCAGGCGGCGCGGGAGCCGACTACGACCGGCCCGCGTTCCTCGGGGGCGAGGCCGGCGAGCCCGCGCCCGCGCCGGCGGCGAATCCGACGTGGAAGCGCACGCCGGCGGCCCAGAGCCGCGTCGAGGAGGTCGGCCCGCGCTTCCGGCTCTCGCGCACGCCGCCGCCCGAGCCGGCAGCGGCGCCGGCTTCCGAGCCGCCCGTCTCGGCCGTCGCGCCGCCGCTCACCGCTCCGGCCCTCTCCGAGGCCGACTCCGGAGGCTCGCCGGGCGCCGCCGAGCCCGATCCGGGCCGGCTCGAGTCGGCCGGCAGCCGCATCGGCGATCTGCCCCGCGCGGCGGCGCGCCGGCGCGACGTCGTCGTCGTCCACGAGCGCCCGATCGTGCGCGTGCAGCACATCCACCAGACCGAGCAGCAGGCGCAGGTGACGCACAAGCACGAGGACGAGAAGGGCCGCCGGTCGAGCGGTGTGCAGGCTGCGCACACGGCCGTCGAGGCGGTCGAGCTCTACCGCAACACCGACCACGTGAAGGAGCTCGCCCACCTGGGCGAGCGCGTCGTCGACGCCGCCAAGGGCGAGTGGTCGAAGCTCAAGAAGGACGCCGGCCAGTGGAAGGACCGGGCCGAGCACGAGTACCGGTCGCTGCGCAAGCGCGCCGAGGGTGAGGCCCACCACCTCGAGCACCGCGCCGTCGGCGAGGTGCATCGCTTCGAGCGCGAGGGCCGCCACCTCGAGCGTGCGGCCGAGAAGCTGCCGGGACGGCTCGAGCACGGGCTCGAGCGCGGCCTGGTGCGCGCCGAGCGCACGGCGCTTCGCGACGTCGGCCGGTTCATCCGCCGCCAGCCGCTCTTCCGCGCGGCCGAGGGGCTTGCCCACGATGCCGAACGCGGCATCAAGAGCGTCCGCGGCTTCGAAAAACGGGCGCTGCAGGCGGAGAAGGGGCTCGAGAAGGCGCTCAAGGATCCCGAGAAGGAGCTGCTCGCGCTCGGGCACAAGGTCGAGAAGGAGGTGCTGTCGCGGCCCATCGTGCGCCGGGCCGAGGCGGCGCTCGAGCACGCCGAGCAGACGGCGAAGCGCGATCTGGGCAAGCTCCCGGGTGAGGCGCGGCGCGAGCTCTCGCAGATCCCGAAGGCTGCGGAGGCGGCGAAGGCGGCGGCCTTCGCCGCGGCGGCCGAGGTGCCGCTCGAAGTCTCACGCGCGGGTCGCGCAATCGTGAATTTCGAGAAGGAGGCGGCGGGCGCCGCGCACCGGCTCGAGGGCGAGGCCCGCCACGCCCTCGCCAGTGCCGACGGCCACATGCCGCACGTCCCGCACCTTCCTCACCTCCCGTCTCGCTCGGCCGTCGGCGCCCCTGCAGCGGCCGCCGGGCGCGCCGCGGCAGCCGCCGCCCGCGGCGCCGAGGACGCGGCCCACGAGCGGATGTACGAGCAGGTGGTCGACCGCCTCCGCCGCGACCTCCTGGCCGAGCGCGAGCGGATGGGCAACCTCCTGGGAGAGTGGCCATGAGCTTCCAGCAGCAGGTGCAGAGCGGCGAGCAGCAGGCTGACCAGGCCGTCGACGACGCCAACCAGGACGCCCAGCAGGCCGAGCAGACGGGGCAGAAGGCCGAGCAGGACGCCCAGCAGCTCAGCCGCCAGGTGATGACGGCGATCAACGGCTCGGATCGCAGCACGAAGAAGGGGTCGAAGACGCCCGATCCCGTCGGCGGCCTGCGCTTCCTGGTCAAGGCCGACGACTGCACGATCGGCCGCTTCGCCCACTGCCAGGGCCTCGCCGCCGAGTACGAGATCGAGGAGTACGCCGAGGGTGGCCAGAACGCGTTCGTGCACAAGCTGCGCGGCCGCATGCGCTACCCCAACCTCGTCCTCTCGCGCGGGATCACGCACGAGACCGGCCTGATGGACTGGTACCTGCAGACGAAGTCCGCCGGCGAGCGCGGGTCGATCTCGGTGTCCCTGCTCGGCCCCGACGGCTCGCCCGTGCGCACGTGGGGCTTCGAGGGCGCCTTCCCCGTGCGCTGGGAGGGGCCGATCCTGAACGCCCGCTCGCACACCGCCGCCACCGAGACGCTCGAGATCGCCCACCGCGGATTCGTCCTCACCGACTGATGGCGTCCACCGACACCACCGGCTTCCAGCAGGCCCAGCTCCTGATCGAGGGGCAGGATGCGCTCACGTGCTGGTTCAACCCGAGCGACTACACGGTCTCGAAGGCGAACCAGTGGAGCGACGGGCGCCAGCTGTCCGACGAGTTCCCGCAGCGCGAGTTCGTCGGGGGCGATCCGCGCGAGCTGACGATGACCCTCCTCTTCGACGCGGCGGACACCGACAACGACGACGTCGCCGGCGTCACCGACCAGCTCTTCTCGATGCTCGAGGTCCAGCCCGAGGTCGAGTCGGGCAAGAAGACCGCGCGCCCGCCGACGGTCACCTTCTCGTGGGGGCAGGTGTCGAGCTTCACCGCCGTCGCCACCAGCCTGCGCGTGCGCTACACGCTCTTCGACGTCGACGGGACGCCGCTTCGGGCCGTGGCGGACGTCGTCCTCACCCAGGTGGAGAAGGTGGTCGGCGCGAACGGCGGCGCCCGCCAGAACCCGACCACGTCGGGCATCGCCGGGCTGCGCATGCACACGGTCCGCGACGGCGACAGCCTGCAGTCGATCGCCTACGCGATGTACGGCGACCCGACGCGGTGGCGGCCGATCGCCGAGGCCAACGGAATCGACGATCCGTTCTCGCTCCCGCGCGGGCGCACCCTGACCGTGCCGAGGGCCGAGCGATGAGCCCGCTGCCGCTGATCTCCGGGGTCGAGGTGACCATCAACGGCGATCCTCTGGACAGCGCGCTGGCCGCCAACCTGCTCGAGGTGCGCGCCGACCAGCGCTACGGCCTGCCGGCGGCGTTCCTGGTCCGGATCGCCGACCCGCAGCTCCAGCACGTGGACTCGAGCCCGCTGGCGGTCGGCGCCGCCGTCGACATCAGCCTGGCCGCGGCCGGCGGAGACTCGCTGCAGCCGGTGATCTCGGGCCAGATCACCGCGGTCGAGCCCGAGTTCGGCCGGAGCGGCGCCGTGCTCGCCGCCCGGGGCTACGACGCGGGTCACGCGCTCAACCGCAGCCGCACCACCGAGACCTACCAGAACATGAGCTCGGACGACATCGCGTCCAAGGTGGCCGACCGGGCCGGGGTCGACGCCGGCCAGATCGACTCCGCCGGCGACGTGCACGACTTCGTCCAGCAGAACAACGAGACCGACTGGGAGTTCCTCTGGCGGCTGGCCCGGCGGATCGACTTCCAGGTCGGCGTCGACCAGAACGGCCTCAGCTTCCAGAAGGCCTCGGCGGACGGCGACGGCGACGGCGACCCGCCGACGCTCACCTGGGGCGACGACCTGTTCACGTTCCGGCCGAGGGTGACCGGGGTGCAGCAGGTGGACGAGGTGGTCGTGCGCTCGTGGGACCCCGCGTCCAAGGACGTGATCGAGTCGCGCCAGTCGGCCGGCCAGACCGACGCCGCGATCGGCATCGGTCGCGACGACGTCGGCTCGGCGCTCGGCGGCGGCTCGATGACGCTCGCCGACCGGCCGGTGCTCTCCTCGGACGAGGCCGACGCGCTCGCGACCAGCATGGCCTCGCGGCTGGCCAACACCTACGTCGAGGCCGAGGGCGTCTCCCGCGGCAACCCGGCGCTGGTCGCGGGCGTGAAGGTGACGATCGACGGCGTCGGCCGAAGCTACGGCGGCACCTACACGCTGAGCGCGGCCAGCCACACCTGGCGCGTGGGCCAGGGCTACGAGACCCGCTTCGCGGTGACCGGCCGCTCGCCGCGCAGCCTGGTCGACCTGCTGAACCCGGCGCCGGTCGAGCGCTGGGGCGGGTCGGTCGTCGTCGGCATCGTCACCCAGAACTCGGATCCCGACGACATGGGCCGCATCCGGGTGCGCTATCCGGCGCTCGGCGACGACATCGAGGGCTGGTGGGCGCGGATCGCCTCGCCGGCCGCCGGCAGCGAGCGCGGCCTGCTGATGATGCCCGTCGCCGGCGACGAGGTGCTGGTCGCCTTCGAGCACGGCGACGTGCGCCGCCCCTATGTCCTCGGCGCACTGTGGAACGGCAGCGACCAGCCGGGCGACGACCTCGTCCAGACCGACGGCTCGTTCGCACTTCGCTCCGACCATAAGGTCGGCGTCCACGCCGCCGACGCGATGACGTTCGCGACCGACGCCGACCTCGAGATCACCGCCGGCGGCAAGCACACCCAGAAGTCGTCCGACGACTCCTCGATCGAGGGCCAGAACGTCAACGTCAAGGCCAACTCGTCGCTCACGATCGAGGCGACGGGCGATCTCACGATCAAGGGCGCGAGCATCACCGTGCAGGCCAGCGGCACGGTCACCGTCAGCGGCAGCCAGGTGTCACTCGGATGAGCGTGAACGGCGACTTCATCGGCTCGGGGATCGCGTTCCCGATGCGGGTCGACCGGCAGGGCGCGCTCGCGCTCGTCACCCACGACGACGACATCCGCGAGGCCATCGCCGTGATCCTCGGCACGATGCCCGGCGAGCGGCCGATGCGGCCGCAGTTCGGCTGCGCGATCCACGATCACGTCTTCTCGGGGATCGACGGCCATACCCTCGGCCGGATCGACCACGACGTGCGCGTCGCGCTCGACCGCTGGGAGCCCCGCGCGCAGGTGCTGCAGGTCGACTTCGACCTGTCCGAGCGCGACGCGGGCCGGCTTCTCATCGACATCACGTACCGCATCCGGGCGACGAACGACGTGCGCAACCTCGTCTACCCGTTCTATCTCGTTCCATCCGAGGAGGAGGGCGCATGAGCCTGCCCCAGGTCGAGCTCGACGACCGCCGCTTCCAGGATCTCGTGAACGAGGCCCGCACCCGCATCGCGCGGGCGTGCCCCGAGTGGACCGAGCACAACGTCTCGGATCCCGGCATCACGCTGATCGAGCTCTTCGCCTGGATGACCGACATGCTCGTCTACCGCCTGAACCGGGTGCCCGACAAGGTGCACGTCGCGCTCCTCGAGCTGCTCGGCATCACGCTCGCGCCCCCCGCCCCGGCCGCGACCGAGGTGCGGCTGCGGCTCGACGCCGCGGCGGTCGAGCCGGTGGCGGTGCCGGCCTGGAACACCGAGGTCGGCACGCTGCGAACGCCGCGCGAGGAGTCGATCGTGTTCCAGACGTCGCTCGACTTCACCATCCCGGCGCTGCGCCCGACCGCGTACCTGATCGAGCACGACGGCGTCGCCCACGAGATCCCGATCGGCTCGGGCGTCGCCCGGCCGCGGGGCGGCGACCAGGCCCCGTTCGCGGCGCCGCCCGTGCCGGGAGACGCGCTCTACCTGGGCTTCGACCACCCGCTCTCGCGGCTCGTCGTCGGCGTGTCGGTCGAGTGCTCGCAGGCCCGCGGCGCAGGCGTCGACCCGGAGGACCCGCCGCTTCGGTGGGAGTACTCCACCGGCGAGGGCGTCCTGGGGTGGCGCGAGGCGAACGTGCTGGCCGATCACACCGGCGGGTTCAACTACGGCAGCGGGGTCGTCGAGCTCGAGCTGCCGGCCCAGACGGGGACGGCGACCGTCGGCGAGCGCAAGGCGCACTGGATCCGGTGCCGCGTCGACCCGTTCACCCGTGCCGAGGTGCCGGCCGCCTACACGCTTCCGCCCGAGATCTACTCGATCACCGCGGGCGCGATCGGCGCACGCATCCCGGCGATGCACGCCACCAGCCGCCGGGCCGAGGTGCTCGGCGAGAGCGACGGCACTCCCGGGCAGTCCTTCCGGCTGCGGCATGCGCCCGCCCTCGCGCTGGCCGGCGACGAGACGCTCGAGGTGCTGCCCCCGCGCGGCGACGTCTGGGAGCGCTGGGAGGCGTGCGACAGCTTCGCCGAGAGCGGCGAGGACGACGCCCACTTCCTGTTCGACGCGGCCGCGGGCGAGGTGCAGCTCGGCACGGTCGTGAACGGGGGCGACGGCACGTGGCGCCAGTACGGGCGGGTGCCGCCCAAGGGCTCGCTGCTGCGGATGTCCGGCTATCGCAGCGGCGGCGGCCGGCGCGGAAACCTCGCGCCGGGCTCGCTCTCGGTGCTCAAGTCGTCGATCTCCGGCGTGGCCGGCGTGACGAACCCGATCGCCGCGACGGGCGGGGTCGACGGTGAGACGCTCGACGACGCGCGTAGGCGAGCGCCGCTCGAGCTGCGCACGCGGTATCGCGCCGTCACGGCCGAGGACTTCGAGGCCCTCTGCGCCGAGGCGTCGCGGCAGGTCGCGCGCGTGTTCTGCATCCCGCCCGATCCCGACGACGCGCTCGTGCGGCTGCGGCTGCTGCCGATGGTCGAGGACTCGGCGCGCAAGCTCTCGGTCGCGGAGCTCACGCCGAGCGAGGAGCTGCTCGCGCAGGTTGCGGCCCACCTCGATCCGCGCCGGATGGTGGGCACGCGGGTGCACCTCGCGCCCGTGCCGCTGCGCGGCGTCAGCGTCGTCTGCGACGTGCAGGCCGCAATCGGCGCCGACGCGGGCCGGGTCGAGCTCGACATCGAGCGGATGCTCTACACCTACCTGAACCCGCTCGTCGGCGGCAATCCGCACGGGCTCGGCACCGGCTGGGAGTTCGGGCGCGCGCTCAACCAGGGCGAGCTCTTCGGCGTCGTGCACCAGGTGCCGGGCGTCGAGTTCGTGAAGATCCTGCGCGTCTACGAGACCGACCTCGTCACCGGCAAGCAGGAGCCCCAGGCGCTCGGCTCGCACCTCGAGCTGGCCCCGCACGAGCTGGTCGCGTCGGGCACGCACATCGTCAAGGCGACCCACCGGGAGCCCTGAGGTGCCCGCCGAGAGCCGACCCACGCAGCCGCTCGCCACCGTCGTCATGCAGCGGCCGGTGCGAATCCACGCCGACACCGAGCCGCCGGCCGCCGCCTCGGCCCGCCGCTACCTGCGCGGCCACATGCCGGCCGTCTACGCCGAGCCGCAGCAGCCGCACTCGCAGACCGAGGGGCTCGCGTCGCGCTTCGTGGGCGGCCTCGAGCGCGTGCTCGACCCGGTGGTCGCGAGCATCGACTGCCTGCCGGCCCAGCTTGCACCCGACACGGCGCCTGCGCCGATGCTGCGGCTGATGGCGGCCTGGCTCGGGCTCGCCGAGGATGAGCGCCGCTCGCTCGCCGACCGCCGCGACGAGGTGCGCTACGCCTCGGAGCTGCACCAGTCGCGGGGGACGCTGCCCGGACTCGAGCTGGGGCTGCGCGTGGCGTTCCCGAGCCTGCCGCTGCGGGTCGAGGACGGCGGCGGCGTCAGCTTCTCAGTCGACCCCGACTCGGATCCGCCGTCGGCGCCGCGCGAGTTCGTCGTCTACTGCGACACGCCGATCGCGGTCGAGCGCCAGGCCGCGGTGGCCCGCGCCGTCGAGCGCCTGAAGCCCGTGAACGCACGGTATCGTCTGCGCGTGAAGCAGCCGCCGAAGCCCAAGCCCAAGACGCCGCCGCCCGACGCGCCGACCGAGATCGCGTGAGAGTCTGCCCCGCCTGCCAACGGGAGAATCCCGACGACACGGACTTCTGCCAGAACTGCGGCGAGTACCTGCGCTGGGACCCGACGGTCGCGACCCCGGCGGTGCGCCCGCCGGCCGCAGGGCCCGGCCCGGGGCCGGCCCAGGTGCCGCCCGGCATGCGCCCGATCCCCGGCACGCGCGGCGACCGCAGCCCTGCCGACGCCGTCTCGATCACGCTGCGCTCGCTCCAGACCGACGCCGATCCCCGTGAGGGTGTCCGCGCAGCCTGCGCTCCGGGCCAGACGACGTCGCTGGTCGCGTCGGTGCGCAACCAGAGCGGCATCGTCGACAACTACGACCTGCGGGTCGAGGGGCTGCCGGACACGTGGTGGACGATCACCCCGGCGACCGCCTACCTGGTGCCCTACGGCGCGCCCAGCGGCCGCTACGAGATGGAGGCCCAGGTGCACCTGCACCCGCCGCGGGCTGCCGCGGCGGAGGCTCGTGAGTGGCCGATCCGGGTGGTGGCGCGTTCACGCGCGAGCGACTCCGACGCCGGCTCGGCGTCCGCGCGGCTGAGCGTCCAGTCCTACCAGGATCTCGAGACCGAGCTTCGGCCCGAGCGCGCCACCGGGCGGCGCCGGGGCAAGTTCGCGTTCGCCGTCCGGAACCTCGCAAACGCGCCGATCGAGCTCGAGTTCTCGGCCACCGACCCCGAGGCGAAGTGCAAGTTCGCGATCAAGCAGAAGCGCGGCATCGCCCAGCCCGGCAAGCGCACCGGCACCGAGCTGATCGTGAAGGCGCCGAAGCAGATCTGGGTCGGCCGGCCGCTCGACCGCCCGTTCGACATCGTCGCCCGCACACCGGGCAGCGAGGACACCGTCATCAGCCGCCAGGCGGTGTTCCGGCAGAGGCCGTGGTTCGCGTGGTGGGTGCCGATCGCGCTCGTGGCCGCGCTCGCACTGGGCGTCGCCGGCTACAAGCTGCTCCAGCATCCGCCCACGATCACCGCGCCGAACCTCGAGGGGAAGGCCGCCTCGGCGGTGCAGAAGTTCCTCGAGAGCCACGGTCTCCTGCTCTCGAACTCGCCCGTGAAGACGAAGGTCGTCCAGGCCGCCAACCAGGTCGGCAAGGTGGTCGGGCAGAACCCCGGTCCCGGCTTCAAGATGAAGCCGGGACAGGCGCTCGGCATCGTCGTCGGCGTGGCGGCCAAGCAGGTGCAGGTTCCTTCCGACATCTGCGGCAAGAAGCTCGGCGACGCCGAGACGGCGCTGAAGGCGGCGGGGCTCGAGACCGGTCCCGTCCAGCCCTCGGGTGCAGCGGCCGACGCGATGACGCTCGCCACCGGGTGCGACGCGCCGTCCGGATCGGTCGCCCAGGGCACGCCGGTGAGCCTCTTCGTGCAGTCGCCCGGCGGCGGGAACGTGCCGTCGGTCGCCAACACCTCCGCGGCCGCCGCCGCGCAGACACTGCAGACGGCCGGCCTGAAGACCGTGACGATCCCGGTGCTCGCGACGAACGTCGCGCCGGGCACCGTCGTCACCCAGAAGCCGGGGAGCGGAGCCAAGCTCGCGAAGGGCTCGACCGTCTACCTCTACGAGGCCGCGCTGCCGCGAGTCGCCTACGACACCGGCACCGCAATCGACGTGTCGGCGTTCGGCGCGAGCGGGCCGTCGGGCACGCCGGTCGCTCCGCCCACGGGCAGCGCCTCGTCCGAGCCGAGCTGGAACGCCGACCAGACCGAGCTCGCCTATGTCGACCGCACCTCCGGGACCGGGTCGATCGACGTGGTCGCCGCCGACGGCAAGTCGCAGCCGCAGGTCGTGGCCAGCGGCAGCGCGACCGCCGACTTCCACCGGCCCGTCTTCGCCCCGGCCACCGGCAGCACGGTGCTCGCCTTCACCGCCTGGGCGAGCAACCAGGGCGCGCTCTGCTTCGCAGACACGAGCCATGCCGGCGCGCCGGTGTCGTGCACAACGCCGGTGCCGGAGCTGCTCGACCGGCCGACGTGGTCGCCCGACGGCACGCAGATCGCCGTCGTGGCCGAGACGCCGGGGGCGACGCCGCAGCCCGAAGGCGTGCTCGTGTTCACGACCACGACGCCGTTCTCGGCGACGGCGACGAGCTGGACGACCAACGGGCAGATGTACCTGAAGCGGCCGGACGCGACGAAGGATCCGACGTTCCTGGCCTGGTCGCCGGTGGTCTCGGGCCAGTCGCAGCTCGCCTACACGTCGGGGAACTCGATCTTCCTGACGCCGACGCCGACCACCACGGGGACCAAGGTCGCCGACCTGGCGTTCCCGGCGGCGCTCGCCTGGCGCACCGACGGTCAGCTGATCGCCGGCGGCCAGGCATGCACGACGTCGCCGCCCGCGATCTCCTCGGTCGGCCAGACGGGCACGCTGACGCCGCTCGGGATCAGCGGCTGCAACCCGAGCGTGGAGCCGCTCCCGCTCCCACCGACGGGGTAGGGCGATGCTGTGTCGGTCGTGCAGACGCCAGGTCGATCGCGGCGCGCTCTACTGCCCGCGCTGCGGCGCCTCGCAGGCGCGCGGTGTGCGCGCACCGCTCGACCTCGTGATCGGCGAGACGCGCGTGCCGCTGACGCGCACGATCACGCTCGGGCGGGCGGACTCGAACGACGTGACGCTGGACGACCCGACCGTCTCGCGCCACCACGCCCGCGTGCTCGTGAGCGAGTCCGACGCGGCCGTCGAGGACGCGGGCTCGAGCCACGGGACGACGCTCGACGACCGCCCGCTGCGCGGCCGCACGCGCCTGGCCGAGGGCGCCATCCTGCGTCTGGGCGACATGGTGATCCGGGTCGAGCGCCATCCCGACGAGGTGGCCGCCGTGGCCCCCGGCCGCACCGTCATGCTGGACGCCGTCGGCGTGGAGCTCTCCTCCGGCGGCGACGTCCGCGACCGCGAGGGACTCGGCTCGCGGCCACGCCTGCGGCCCGGGTGCGCGCTCAAGCAGCTGGAGGAGGCCGAGGGCGGCGACCGCTGGGTGCTGCGCGACGGCGACGGCGACAAGTACCTGCGAATGGGCGACGCCGAGGCCGGGCTCGTGCAGCAGCTGGCGGGCGGCGCCGAGCTCGAGGACCTGCTGGCCGCGAGCGAGGTCGCCAACGGGCCGACGGGGCCGATCCGGCTCGCACGGCTCCTGGCCGACCTGGGCGAGCACGGGCTGCTCGAGTCGACCGGCGAGGGCTATGACCCGTTCGCCGAGCAGCCGGGGGGCCTGGCGCGCCTGTTCCGGGTGCGGGAGTGGGCGTTCGAGAACCCCGACCGCGCGTTCCAGACCGCATACCGGTGGGGCGGCTGGCTGCTCTTCTCGGCGCCCGGCCTGATCGCGCTCGCCGCCGTCGCGGCGGTCGGCCTGGCCGCGTTCCTGCACCTGGCCTTGCGCGGTCACGTGACGCCGTTCGTCGTCGGCGACCACCTCGGCTGGGGCGCCGCGATCTTCCTCGCCGGGCGGCTGGCAGCGGTGTCCGTGCACGAGGTCGGGCACGGCCTGACCGTGGCCTCGTTCGGGCGGCGGGTGCGCCGCGCGGGCGTGAAGATGATCCTGATCTTCCCCTTCGCGTTCGTCGACACCTCCGACGCGTGGTTCGAGCCCCGCCGGCGCCGGATCGCGGTCAGCGCCGGCGGCCCGGTGACCGACTTCGTCGTCGCGGGCGCGGCGGCGATCATCGCCACGCTCGGCCACGGCACCACCGCCGAGATCGCCTTCCAGATTGCCCTCGGGGCCTACATCGGCGGGCTCTTCAACCTGAACCCGCTGCTCGACCGCGACGGCTACCACATCCTGGTCGACCTGCTCGGGCAGCCCGGCCTGCGCGCCCGGTCACGGCAGCGGTTGCAGCTGCGCCTGGCCGGCCGGCCCGTGCCGTCCGACCTCTCGCCGGCCGTGGACCTTTACGCCGTGGCTGCGCTCGCATGGTTGCTGGGTTGCGCATGCTTTGCCATACTGATGTCGACCCGCTATTACCACGTCCTCGCCAAGCTGGCGGGTCACCGCGAGATCGTATGGGCACTGTTCGGGATCTTCTATCTACTGCTCTTCCTGCCCATCGTCATCTCGGTGGGGCGCCCGCTGATGATGCGCCGGCAGCGATAGGCGGAGGCCATGGCGAGCGCTGAGACGGGCGACCAGAACGCCCGGGCGGTCGAGGTGCTCCAGCGCCTGCTGAGCGATCCCGACTTTCGCCGCACGTTCCGCCGCGACCCCTCCGGCGCCTGCCTCGCAGCGGGGCTCGACGACGCGGCGGCCGAGTTCACCGGCGCCGGCTCGGCGCTGCAGACGCTCGAGCTGCGCGAGTCGAAGTCGAGCCTGGCCGGTCTGCTGATGGCGGCCGCGGCCGAGGGCGCCGCCGTCTACCAGTTCGCCGAGCACGCGCGCTCGAACTTCGGCGGCGAGCTGGCCGACCTCGCCCACCAGGCGCTCGACAAGGCCGGCAGCGGGGGCGGCGGGGCCGCCCACCAGCACGCGGCCGAGCATGTGCTCGGGACCGGGCCGGCGGCGCCGCCCGCCCTGGGCGGATCGGCGCCGGGCGTCATGGCCGACGCCGCGTCGGCCATCGAGCACGCGCATGGCGACCCCGGCGAGCACGTCGTCAACATCGCCAAGAAGTACGTCGGCGTCCCCTACGTGTGGGGCGGCGAGAGCCCTTCCGGCTTCGACTGCTCGGGGCTCGTCCAGTATTGCTACAAGCAGATCGGCGTCCACCTCGACCGCACCACCTGGGACCAGGTGAAGGAGGGCCACGCCGTCGAGTGGGGCCACTTCAAGCCGGGCGACCTGATCTTCTCGAACTTCGAGGGCCCCGGCGCGGGCGCGACGCACGTCGTCATCTACGCCGGACACGGGCAGGTGATCGCGGCCCCGCACACGGGCGGCCACGTGGAGTATGAGTCGGTGGACGTCTTCAAGCCGTACTTCATGGGCGCCCGCCGGGTCGTCCCCGACACCCCACCGAACATGGGCATCCCGGCGGTCTCGCCTGCCGACGCCGCCGGCCAGCATGCGCCCGCCGCGGGGACGATGGGCATGAGCGCCGTCCCGGCGACGCCCGGCCAGGCCGCTGCGGCGCCGGCCCCCAACGCCGCCGGCGTCCACTCGACCCTCGGCAGTATCCAGCTCCCGCCGGCGTTGCAGGGCCACGGCGGGCTGCTCGACGGCATCATCGGCGCCTACCCGGGAGACCACGCGTCGCGCAGCGCGATCGCGTCCTGGATGGGCGACGCCGCCCAGCGCGCCGGGCTGCCGCGGGAGCTGCCGGTGATGGCGGCGCTCGTGGAGTCAGGCCTGAAGAACGACCACTACGGCGACCGCGACTCACTCGGCTTCTTCCAGATGCGAACCTCGATCTGGGACCACGGCAAGTACGCCGGCTTCCCCAACGATCCACGCCTCCAGCTCAAATGGTTCATCGACGAGGCGACGGCGCTCAAGGCCGAGCGGCTGCGCGAGGGCATCCACAACTTCGGCACCGACCCGCACACGTGGGGGAACTGGATCGCCGACATCGAGCGGCCGGCGGCGCAGTACCGCTACCGCTATCAGCTGCAGCTGAACACGGCGCAGCAGCTCGTCGGCGGCTGAGCGAGCCGGCTACTGGCCGATTGTGAACGGCTGCAGACCCGGCTTGCCGCTCGGCCCTGCGACCGTCAGCCAGAACGTGTTGCCGATGTCGATGAGCTTGGTGATGAAGCCGCCTTTCGGCGCAGTGAACGTGACGGGGGTCGTGTGCTGGCCGGGATGGTCGAGGTCGAATCCCTCGAGCGTGCCGGGGCGAGTCTTCCCGGTTGCCTTGGCGGCATACGTCGCCGTCCACAGCACGCCGCCCACGTCGGCGATCCGGATCGGCGGTGCGGTGATGCCGGCGACGGGCGCCTGCGTCGCGGGTGTGGCCGGGTCGACCTTGGTCACCCCGGCGCTGCTCACCACGTAGACCGCCTTGGCGTCGCCGGTGATCCAGGCCGCGCCCTGGAGCGGCGTCACGGTCGCCGTCGGCTGGGCGGCCGAGACCGGCACCTGGGCGAGCTTGCCCTTGTTGTCGGTTGCCCAGATGAAGCCCGCGACGAGCTCGACCGAGTACGGGGTGAAGTCGATCCCCTTCACCTTCACGGGCGTCCCGCCCTGCTCGGAGACCTTGTAGAGCCCGCCGACGACCGGCTGCCAGATCGTGCCGCCGCTGACCACGGCGCGGGCCGACGTGACGTGGGCCGGGAATGCGATCGGCGTCCCCAGCGCGGGCGATCCGCCCGGCGTCACCTTGGTGATCTGGCCGCCGGTGGCCGTGTTCCCGCTCACCCACAGCGCGCCGTCGCCGCCCGCGAGATTGACGGTGTGCTTGTCGACCTGGACGGACGACGCCGTCTGGCCCTGCAGGTCGAGGATGCGCTCTGGCTTGTCGTAGGAGAGCGCCCAGGCATGGCCGCCGAACGGCGAGACGCTCTGCAGCTCGCCGGCCACGAACCCCGTCGGCACGGCTGTCAGCGTCGGCAGCTTGGCGGGCGGCTTCGTCGTGTGACCCTTGGTGTGTGTCGTCGTCGTGCCGGCCGACTTCGAGGATCCGCCACGCTGGGTGAAGAGGTAGGCGCCGGCCGCGATCGCGACGAGCAGGATGATCGCCGCGGGGATCAGCAGGCGGTTGCGGCCCCGGCCCGAGGTCGGCCACTGGAACGTCTCGTTCGCCGCCGGCGGCGCACCGGCCGGGGCGGCGCTGGCCGGGGCGACCGTGGCCTGCCCCGCGGCCTGCGCCGGGATGGGCGCAAGCGGCTGGCCCTCGATCGTCGGGGCAGGTTGGGGCGGGGGCGGAGGTTGCGGCGGCACCGCCGCATCGGGCGCATCGCCGAGGTAGGTCTCGTAGCCGCCGCCGGCCTCCTGTGGCGGCGGCGTCTGGCGGTCGAACGGGGCCGGGGTGAGCGGCCCGGCGGCGCGGTCGGTGCCCGAGACGAGCAGCCGCGCCTCGCGCCGCCAGAGCGGTCCGAGCGCGGCGACGGCGATCTCCTCGAGCTCGTACCACGCCTGGCGGGCGCTCTGCGTGCGCTGCGCGGGGTCCTTCACGAGCAGGCGGTCGATCCAGTCCGAGAAGCGCCGGTCGACGCTCGGATCGACGCTCGCGGCCGACGGGATCTCCTCGCTCACCTGTCGCATCAGGACGGCCACCGGCGTCGTCGAGTCATGGAACGGGACGCGCGCCACGACCATCTCGTAGGCGGTGATTCCCGACCGAGTAGAGGTCGGTCCACGGGCCGACCGCTCCGGCTGTCGCCTGCTCGGGCGCCATGTAGGCGGGCGTGCCGACCGTCGTCCCGGTCGCCGTCAGGTTCGGGCCGCCCGCCTCGGTCAGCGCCTTGGCGATGCCGAAGTCGGCGATCTTGACCTCGCCGTCCGAGGTGACCATCAGGTTCTCGGGCTTGATGTCGCGGTGCACGATCTCGCGCCGCTCGGCCTGGGCCAGCCCGGCCAGCGCGCCCTCGAGCACGCCGATCGTCTGGGCGAAGGTCGTATGGCCGACGAACGGCCGCAGCGATCCGCGCTCGAGGTACTCCATCGCGATGTAGGGCGTGCCGTCGTCGTTCAGAAAGTCGAAGACGGTCACGATGTTCGGATGCTGCATCGAGCTCGCCACACGCGACTCGCGCACGAACCGCTCGGCGAACGCCGGGTCGGCCGCGTGGAAGGCGTTCAGCTCCTTGAGCGCGACGTCGCGGTCGAGGTCGACCTGGCGGGCGAGATATACCGCGGCCATGCCGCCGCGGCCGATCTCGCGCACGATCACGTAGCGCCCGACCTGGCGGACGTGCTCAGCCACGGTGCGCGCTCCTGCTCGCCGTCACGAGGCCTGCACGAGCGGCGCCCCCGGCGCGACCACCGAGATGGTGCCCGGCGGGACGCCGTCGGTGATGCCGGAGAGCGTCGAGACGTGTGCGGGCAGGCCGCCGACCATGACGGTCGGGGCGGTCGAGCCTGGCAGCGTCGAAACCACGGTTGTGCAGGGCTTGCTCGCGATCGTCGGCGGCTGGGCGCAGCCGACGATCGGTGCGCCGATCAGGTCGGTCTCGCGCAGGACGGCGCCGCCCTGGGCGAGCACCACCGTCTGCTTCGGCGTCAGCACGACCTGACCTCCGTGGATGCAGATGATGGTGTCGTTGGCTGTCACAATCGGTGGCATGGCTCCCTCGTCTGCAAAGGCGCGTGGACTCTCGTACTATCTCGCGTGCGGCTCGGTTGAGCAAACGGTGCTGTGGGGGTGCCGTCGTGCGTGTGTACATCATCGATCCACATCCGATCTACCGCCGAGGCCTCGCGGCCTGCCTCGCCGCGCTCGAAGAGATCCAGGAGGTGTGGCAGGCGGACGGGCCGGGTGCGGCCGAGCTCGACCCGAACCTTGCGATCGCCGACGTGGTCGTGCTCGACGGCGATGTCGAGGGTGGCTGCGAGCTCGTGCGCCGGCTGCGGCCGGTGGGACGGCCGCGGGTGCTGATCTGCGCCGCGTCGTTCGACGAGCCGGGTTTGCTCGACACCGTCCAGGCCGGGGCGTGCGGCTATCTGACCAAGGACACCCTGACCCCCGAGACGCTCGCGGCCGGCGTCCGCGCGGTGCACTCCGGCGCGGGCGTGCTGCCTCCCGACGTGCTCGGCACGCTGCTGCGCACGCTCGCCACGGTCTCGCGCGACGTGCTCGAGCCGCGCGGCCTGTCGCTGACGGCGCTCACCACCCGCGAGCGAAACGTGCTGCGGCTCGTCGCCGACGGCCTGCCGACCCGTGAGGTGGCCGAGCGGCTGAGCTACAGCGAGCGCACGATCAAGGCCGTGATGCACGACGTCACGACCAAGCTGCACGCGAAGACCCGCTCGCAGGCGGTCGCCCACGCCGTGCGCGAGGGCCTGATCTAGCAGGCGGCACGGCGACATCACGCGCGGCGATAGCCTTCGGTTCTCCGTGATCGACGCCACCCTCAAGACCTCGGCGACGTAAGTCCGGATGCGGCGTCACCGCATCGCGGTCATCGGCGGCGACGGGGTCGGGCCTGAGGTGGTGGCGCAGGGCATCCGCGTGCTCGACGCCGTCTGCGACGGGTTCGCGCTCGAGTGGGAGCACCTGCCCTGGGGCAGCGACCATCACGCGCGCACCGGCGCGCTCATGCCCGTCGACGGCCTGCGCGTGCTCGAGGGCTTCGACGCCGTCTACCTGGGCGCGGTCGGGTCGCCGGCGGTGCCCGATCACGTCACGCTCTGGGGGCTTTTGCTGCCCATCCGGCAGCGGTTCGACCTCTATCTGAACCTGCGCCCCATCCGGCTCCTGCCCGGGGTGGCCTCGCCGCTCGCCGGCCGCACTCCGGCCGACATCGACATGATCTGCGTGCGCGAGAACACCGAGGGCGAGTACGCGGGCGCCGGTGGGCGCGTCCACGTCGGCATGGGCCATGAGGTCGGGCTGCAGGTGGACGTCTTCACGCGTTTCGGCGTCGAGCGGGTCGCCCGGCACGCGTTCGAGCTCGCCCGCACCCGCCGCGGCAGGCTCGCGAGCATCACCAAGTCCAACGCGAGCCCGCACCACTTCGTCATGTGGGACGAGGTCGTGGCCGCCGTCCACGCCGACTACCCCGACGTCGAGCTCGACCGCATCCTGGTGGATGCCGCCTGCGCGTACATGGTCTCGCAGCCGGGGCGGTTCGACGTGATGGTCGCATCGAACCTGTTCGGCGACATCCTGACCGACATCGGCGCCGCCATCCAGGGTGGGATGGGCCTCGCCGCGAGCGCGAACGTCGCCCCCGGCGGCGCGGGGCCAGGGCTGTTCGAGCCCGTCCATGGCTCGGCGCCCGATATCGCCGGTCGCGGCGTGGCCAACCCGATCGGCGCGGTGTGGGCGGGCGCGATGATGCTCGACCACCTCGGCGAGCGCGCCGCGGGCGCGCGGGTGATGCAGGCGATCGAGGCGGTGCTTGCCGGCGGTGACGTGCGTACGCCGGATCTGGGCGGCACGGCCGGCACCGCGGACGTCGGCGATGAGCTCGTGCGCGCGGCGAAATCCCACCCAAACGGGTAGTCGACCGCCCGGTACGATCGCAACGTGGGCCCGAGGGTTCCGATCGTAAGAGCGATGACCGTGGTGGCGTGCGTCGCGGCCGCCGTCGGCGCGGCGCAGGCGTTGGGGGCGCCGGCGCCGGGCTTTGCGCAGTACGGCGGCTCGGCGGCGCACGCCGGAGCGGTCGCGGCTGCCGCGGCACCCGCCCCGTCTGCCGTCGTGCACCTGCACGCGCGGTGGTCGGTGCCCGTCAGCCTGGGCTCGGACGGCTCGGGGCCCGAGCCGTCGCCGGTCGTCGCAGGCGGCACCGTGTTCGCGGGATCGCCGGGAGGCGTCCTCTACGCGCTCGACGCCGCCACGGGCGCCCAGCGTTTTGCCGTCACGCTGAACGCCGGCGCGCCGCTCTCGACGCCGGCCGTCGCCGGCGGGGTCGTCTACGTCGGGGTCGGCGGACCGGTCGACGATCTGGTGGCGCTCTCGGCGGCGACGGGGCACCGGCTCTGGAGCCGCCACACCGACGCCGCGGGCTGGGTCGATGCGCCGACCGTCGCGGGCGGCCGGGTGTTCGTCGCCACGGGCGCCCCCGGCCAGGCGCAGGCCGGAGCCGAGTACGCCTTCTCGGCGTCCGGTGGCGCGGCTCTCTGGCACCACACGATCGCGACGACCGGCGGTGCGCTCTCGCCGGCGGTGTCCGGCGGTGTGGCATACGCGGCCACGCCGGGTGACTTCGCGTCGGTGCCCCAGACGCAGCCCGGACGGCTGATCGCGTTCGCCGCCGCGAGCGGGCGCGTCCTCTGGTCGCGCACGCCCGCCGGAGGCGTGTTCCAGTCGCCATCGGTCGCGCGCGGCGGAATCTATGTCGGCGGTGCCGGCGCGGTGACCGCGTATACCCGCTCCGGCGGGCGCCGATGGGTGCGCGGTCTCGGCGGCACACTCGGCGGCCTGTTCACGACGCCGACGGTGGCGGGTGGGCGTGTGTTCGTCGGCTCCGAGGAGGGGCCGTGCTTCTGCGCCCTCTCCGCGGCGACGGGACGCGTCCTGTGGCGCGATCCGCAGGCCGGCGGCGACCAGTTCTCACCGGCGACGGTCGCCGGAGGCGTGATGTACGGCGTCGACGAGGACACCCTCGAGGCGCTGGCGGCGCCCACGGGGGGCGTCCGCTTCACCGGCGCGCATCCCACAGGTGGTCAGCCGGCGATCGCGGGCGGCATGGTGTTCACCGAGGGCGCCGCCGTCACCGCCTGGGGCCCCTGACCTCCCATTCGCGGAACACCTCCGCCGCTGCCCGGTGGAAGCCGTCGGGCTGGCCCGCGGCGGCGAACGTGGCCGCGATCTCCTCCATCTCGCCGATCCAGCGCCAGCCCTTCTCCGCCGCCGATCGGGCGGCGCGGGCGTGCTCGGCCTCGAGCTCGGGGAGCGAGAGCGCCCACTCACGCACGAGTTCATCCTCGACGCCCTCCGCCCGGGCGACCGCCCGCGCGGCCAGGAGCAGCGCCGCCGAGCCCTTCGTCCAGGCCGCGTAGGCCATCTTGACCGCCGAGGCGTCGCCCGGCCGGTCGGACACGACGATCGCCGCGAGCGCGGTGCCGTCGCAGAGCTCTGCGACGTCGGCGGCGCCGGCCCCGGAGAGGTAGAGGCGGGTGGTTCCGGCGGCGTGCGGCGGGGGCCCGACGATGCCGCCGTCGGCGAACGTCGCCCCGGCGCCTGACACGGCGGCGCCGATCGCGCGGGAGCTCGCGGGCGAGATCGCATTGGCGTCGACGTAGACGCCGCCGAACCCGCCCATCTCGGCGGCGACGTCACGGGCGGCGTGCGGCGGGCAGACCGACAGTACGACGCCGCACGCGGCAGCCATCGCCGCCGCGGTGCCGATGTCGCGCAGGCCGGCGGCGGCCGCACGCTCGGCGGTGGCCGGGCTGCGGCCGGTCGATGCCCAGACGACGTCGTGACCGGCGGCGCGCAGCGTCGCTCCGACGGCGGCGCCCATCTCGCCGGGGTGCAGGAGGCCGATCACGGTCGCCACCCGGCCATCGTAACCCCGCTCGGGGATCGAATCCGCGCGGGCGGTGCCGATAACACGTGTCATGGCAACGCCGTTGCGCTCCGTGCCCGACCAGCCGCCTGCGACGTTCGCCGTGGGCGAGGTGGTGGCCGCGCTCTCGCACGCGCTCGACCTGACCGAGGGCCAGCCGCCGGGCCACGCCAGGCGCAGCTGCCTGATCGCGCTGCGGCTGGCCGATGCGCTCTCGATCCCGGGTGACGAGCGCTCGAGCCTGTACTACGCGATGCTCCTGAAGGACGCGGGCTGCTCGTCGTCGGCGGCGCGGATGGCCGAGATCTTCGCCGCCGACGACCTCGAGCTGAAGCGGATCGCGAAGCGGATCGACTGGGCGAGCCCGCGCGAGGCGATCGCCTTCACGGTGCGTGAGGCCGGCCGAAGCGACTCGAGCCTGGTGCGCGCCCGGCGGGTGCTGACGGCGCTGCGCGACATGGCCCGTGAAGGCAACCTGGCGGTCGAGACGCGGTGCGACCGCGGCGCCCGCATCGTGACGATGCTCGAGTTCCCCGATGCCGCCGCCGACACGGTCCGCTACCTGGACGAGCACTGGGACGGCCGCGGGCAGCCGTACAAGCTGCGCGGCGACGCGATTCCGATCCTCGCCCGCATCGCGTGCCTCGCGCAGACGGCCGAGGTGTTCATCGCCCAGGACGGCCCCGGCGCCGCGCGCGAGATGGTGCGGGCGCGCCGGGGGCGCTGGTTCGACCCGCAGGTGGCCGACGCCTTCCTTGCCCTGCCCGACTCGGACGTGCTCTTCGCCGACCTCGCCGGCGACCGCTTCGCCGAGGCGCCGGTCGAGAACGCGCTCGTCTCGGCCGACGACGGCCGCGTCGATCGCATCGCCGAGGCGTTCGCCTCGATGATCGACGCGAAGAGCCCGTTCACGGCGAGCCACTCCGAGCGGGTGTCGGCCTATGCCCTCGGCATCGGCCGCGCGCTGGGCTGGGAGGAGCGCGATCTGCGGGATCTGCGCCGGGCCGGCCTCCTGCACGACATCGGCAAGCTCGGCGTCTCGAACTCGATCCTGGACAAGCCGGGCCGCCTCACCGAGGCCGAGTACGACGCCGTCAAGGAGCATCCGCGCAACACCGAGGCGATCCTCTCCCGCGTACCCATCTTCTCGCCGCTCGCGTTCGCCGCGGGCGCCCACCACGAGCGCGTCGACGGCGGCGGCTACCACCGCGGGCTGGCGGGCGACCACATTCCGGCCATCAGCCGGGTGCTCGCCTGCGCCGACGTCTACGACGCGCTCACCGCCAGACGCCCCTATCGCGATCCGATGACGTCCGAAGCGGCGCTCGAGCTGATGCGCCGCGACGTCGGAGCGGCCTTCTTCGCCGAGCCCTTCGCGGCCCTGTGCACGCACGTGGTCGCTCTGCCCATGGCCGCGTAGATCGCGAGCCGCGTGTCGTCTATGCGGCTCGCAGCGCGGGTGCGACCTCGGTGCCGAGCAGCTCGATCGCCCGCATCACCTGTTCGTGGGGCATCGTGCCGACGCTCATCTGGAGTAGGACGCGATCGTGGCCGAAGATCTCGCGCTGGCGCAGGATCTTCTCGGTCACCTCGGCCGGGCTGCCGACGATCAGCGCGCCCTCGGGCGCACGCAGGGCGTCGTACTGCTCGCGGCTCATCGCGGGCCAGCCCCGTTCGCGCCCGATCCGGGTCATCATGGCGGCATACCCGGGGTAGTACTCCGCGGCGGCGCGCTGCGTCGTCTCGGCCACGAAGCCGTGCGAGTTGATGCCGACCGGCAGCGAGCCAGGGTCGTGCCCGGCGGCGCCGGCGGCCTCGCGGTAGAGGTCGACGAGCGGCCCGAACCGTGCCGGCTGCCCGCCGATGATCGCGACGGCGAGCGGCAGCCCGAGCCCGCCGGCGCGCACGACCGACTGGGGCGTGCCCCCGACCGCGATCCATACCGGCAGCGGGTCCTGCACGGGCCGCGGATAGACGCCGGCGTCGTTGAGCGGCGCGCGGTGACGGCCCGCCCAGGTCACGCGCTCGGATGCCCGCAGCTCGAGCAGGAGGCCGAGCTTCTCGGCGAAGAGCTCGTCGTAGTCGTCGAGGTCGTAGCCGAACAGCGGGAACGACTCGATGAACGACCCCCGCCCGGCCATGATCTCGGCCCGGCCGCCGGTAAGGAGGTCGAGGGTCGCGAACTCCTGGAAGACGCGCACCGGATCGTCGGAGCTGAGCACGCTGACGGCGCTCGTGAGCCGGATCCGCGCGGTGCGCTCTCCCGCCGCAGCGAGGGCGACCGCCGGCGCCGACACCGCGAAGTCCGGCCGGTGGTGCTCGCCGACGCCGAAGACGTCGAGGCCGACCTGGTCGGCCAGCACGACCTCCTCGATCAGGTTGCGCAGGCGCGCCGCGGGGCCGATCGCGGCTCCCGTTCCGGGGTCGGGCGCGCGCTCGGCGAAGGTGTAGAGGCCTACCTGCATCGCGCGACCGTAGCACTCCCTCGAAAGGAGGTTGACGCGCTCCCCCGGCGGAGGGATAACCGAAGTATGAGAACGCATCACATCTCCGTCTTCGGGGTCGCGACGATGGTCGTGATCCTGATCGCCACCGGTCTGGCCACGCGCCTGACCGAGGTGGCCATGGTGTCGGCGATGCGGCTCACCAGCGTGGGCGGCGGCGGCCTGCTCAGCCCGCAGGATCTGGTCGGTGGAGATCACCGCCAGCTCGGCTGGGCGTTCGTCCGCCTCCTCCTGCCCGGTGTCATCCTGCAGGCGGTCCTCGTCCGGATCGTCGTCGGCTGCTACCGCGGCCTGCGCATCCCGTTCGTCTCGACGCTGGCCGTCCTCGGCCTGTTCGACGTCGGTGCGATCGGCGTGTCCATGCTGATTGCGCAGTTCTTCGCCGACACGAAGAGCCTGGGCGCGCTCACGAGCACGGCGCCCGCGACCATCTATCTCTCCGTGGCGATCTCGGCGGCAACGCTGATCGCCGAGGCCTTCCTGCTGCAGGGCCTGGTCGAGATGCCGGTCGGACGCTACCCCGTCGTCGCCGCCCGCCGCGCCTGAGCGCGCGGCGGCGCGACGCCGGCGTCCGTCACGGCCGGCGGGCGATGAACCGCCCGCTCGCGACGTAGACGACGCCGTCGGCGTCGATCCGGACGGGGTCCGGCCGGCCGCTGCCGCCGATCGTGCCGTCGGGCAGGATCAGCTCGTGCACGACCGCGAGCTCGCGCCCGTCGGCGTCGTAATAGCCGACCCGGCGGCTGACCGCATCCTCCGGGTGCGCCGAGGACGTCGACGGGCGGCCGCGGACGAGCTCGCGCTCGGACAGCTCGCCCGCCGCGACGCGGTCGGCGTAGCGCCCGCGGTCGAAGATCGCGCGGAGCTCGTCTGGGCTAACGTAGGCCTTGCGAAGGGGCATGGAGGAGCTTGATGGAGCGGGAACTCAGCGAGATGCTCGGGTATTACCTCGACCGTGAGTACGACCTGGACGCGCTCCAGGGTGCCCTCGCCGAGTTGACGTTCAGCAATTTAGAAGCCCCACGGGCGGCCCACCGGATCGAGTTTCTGATCGGCGAGGCGATCGGCGGCCGGCTTGCGCTCGAGGACCTGCGCACGGAGCTCGACCAGGTCCGGCGCTCGCTCGTCGCGCTCGCCTAATACGCAACATCCCGCGCCAGCGTCGCACGTCCACGTGGGGTACTTCGCCAGGTGCGGACGGGCATCGTCGCCGGCGCGGCCGAACCGCGCGTTACATTCAGCACGATGAGCGTCACCGAACCGAGCTCCGCGACTGACCCCGAGGCGTATCGGTCGCTCATGAGCGCGTACGTCGGGCTGCTCGAGGACTCCGAGCGGTGGCACCGGCAGGTCGCCCGGCCGCTCGTCGCGTACTACACCCAGTCGCACGTCGGCCAACGGGTCGCCCAGCTGCACGCGACATTCGTACGAGCCGCAGCCCGCGGCGTGCCGGCGGCCGGATGGACTGGGGACGATCTGGATCGTCGACGTGAGGAGCTCGAGCGGCTCGCGCCGACGCTGCAGCAACGGATCACCATCAGCCGGCTGGCGGCGGTCGTCCCGCTCGGCGCGCTCGCAGTCGGTGCCGGCGCGAACCATGTCGGGTGGCTCAACACGCACGGCGTGCTCATCTCGTGGCTGTTGGTCGTCGCGGTGCTCGGACTGCTGGCGGCGGACGCCTACGCCTCGTGGTGCTTCAAGGCGAAGTGGTTCTTGTTCCATGAGCACGCCGGCAGCTGGGAGCAGCTGATGTTCAATTCGCGGCTGCTGTCAGAAGAGCCCGAGCCGCGGATCGCGTTCCACCTGTGGATGCTGGACTTCGGAGTGGCGGTCACCTTCATCGTGAGCGTCGTGCTGCTGACTGCTGGGCTCGTCCCGGACCGTGCACCGGTCTGGCACGCCACACCGCTCAGCGTGGTGCTGTTTGAGGGAGTCGTGCTTGCGACTCTCACCTGGCGACTCCACTGGGTCGCGCGCAAGCGCGCGACCACTACTTGACGAACTGCCACACCACGAGCGCCACGGCGTAGATCGCCGCGTACGCGAGCACGAGTCCCTGCACGACGATCGGCGCGACCTCGCGGACCGTGAACTCGGTCGTCCGCAGCCACACGATCTTCACGAGCTCGCCGGTCAGCATCAGGCCGCAGAAGAGCGACACGAGCCCGCCCGGGCCGGGCACCGCGACCAGCGCGTAGAGCATGCCGAGGTGGGCGGCGTTGTTGAAGCAGACGAAGCCGAGCGCCACCGCCTCGCGCTCGATCAGGCGGTCGGCGATCGCCACGGCGAGGCCGGCCTCGGCGACGCCGAGCAGGGCGAGCTCGGCGATCCGGATGCCGTCGGGCGCGTGCAGCGTGCGGTCGAGCGCGTGCGCGAATGCGATGTAGGCGCAGACGAACGCGGCCGCCTTGATGGCGGTCTCGGCCCAGCCCAGCGGCCCGTAGTCGCCGACGTGCCACGCGCGATCGCTCGTCTCGCCCATGCGCCCCGACCCTATCGCGTCCGCGTCGGCTACCTTGCCCCGCGATGGACATCGCCGGCGATATCGGCGGCACGCACACGCGGGTCGCCCTGTTCGAGCCGGGGAGCACCGACCCGGCCGCGATCGAGGTGTACTCGAGCCGCGATCACGATGGCCTCGAGCCGATGCTGCAGGCCTTCCTCGCAGCGCATCCCGCGAAGGTCGAGCGCGCGGCGTTCGGCGTCGCCGGCCCGGTGCACGGCGGCCGCGTGCAGACGACCAACCTGGCCTGGCCGGTCGATGGCGCCGGGGTCGCCCGTGTGCTCGGGCTCGCCCGCGTCGGCCTCGTCAACGACCTCGTGGCCAACGCGTGGGGCATCGCCGAGCTCGGCCCCGGCGATGTCGCCACCCTGAACGAGGGCGATCCGGACGTGGGCGGGAACGCGGCGGTGATCTCGGCCGGGACCGGCCTGGGCGAGGCGGGCCTCTTCTGGGACGGCTCCCGCCACCACGTGTTCGCGAGCGAGGGCGGCCACGTCGACTTCGCCCCGCGCAACGATGTCGAGGTGGCGCTGCGCGCGCACCTGGCGGCGATCCATCCCCACGTCAGCTACGAGCGCGTCTGCTCGGGGATGGGGCTCGTCGCGATCCACGAGTTCCTGGGCGGGCGCACGGCCGACGCGCTCTCGATCTCGCGCTCGGCGCTCGCCGGCTCCGACGATACCTGCGTGCGCGCGCTCGAGCTGATGGTCGGCATCTACGGCGCCGAGGCGGGCAACCTGGCGCTGAAGCTGCTCGCGACGGGTGGTGTCTACGTCGGCGGCGGGATCGCGCCGCAGATCCTGCCGCGGCTGCAGGACGGCGCGTTCATGCAGGCATTCACCGCGAAGGGCCGCTTCGCCGCCCTGCTCGCCCGCATCCCCATCTACGTGATCCTGAACGACCGCACGGCGCTGCTCGGCGCGGCGCGGTTCGCCCGCGGCGAGCCGCCCGGCCTGCACCACGACCGCGCCGGTTAGAGCGCGGCCAGGTCCGCCTGCAGCTGGGCCAGGTTGAACCCCTGCGGGCTCTGGCCCTGCTCGTTCAGGAAGTCCGGGTTCAGGACCGCCCACGCCTCGTCGACGTAGTGCGACACGAAGTGGTCGCCCATCGGCTGGACGCGCCCCCACGTGACGCACTCGACGTGCTTGCGGTGCGCGACGATTGGGACGTAGTGGCCGCCCGCGTTCGGCGAGCCGGCCACGTAGCTCCACATCTTGTGCTCGGAGAACTCCGTCTCGGCCGACTGGGGCACCTGGATGCCGATCCCGACCGCCCCGAACAGGTAGACGGCCTCGGCCACCTCGGTGAAGTCGCCCGCCTGGATCCGGGTGATGTCGAGGGCGAGGTAGGCGCCGATCTTGTGGCGCGTCCCGGCGGCGTCGACGATGCCCGTCGAGCGGCGGTAGCCGAGCGCAGCGCGCACGTTCGTGCCCTTGTCGGTCGGGTTCTGGCCGGGAGCGCCGGCGTTCGCGTCGAAGCCGGTGGCGGCGGAGTAGTCGGAGAGGACGCCGGCGTCGTCGAAGGCGATCGGCGCCCCGGCGACCGTGCTCGTCAGGATGTGCTCGTGGGCGGCGCCGGCCCAGACGCAGTCGCCCCACTGGTCGTTTCCGAGCATCCCCCACGTCCCGTGTGCGACCACGTTGTCGAAGCCCCAGTCCGACGGGACAACGGGGAGCGCCGCGGCGGTGCGGTACGTGGAGAACTTGAGGTCGCGGGAATCGGCGGTTGCCGCTCCCTTGCCGTAGCGGAAGGTGGTCATGCCCTGCCTCCTTCGGATATGTCCGCCGAGTCTACCTGGCCCCCGACGCCCGTCGGGCCCGCGTTCTTACAGCACCGCGCGCATCTCGCGGGCGAACGCGAGCACGTGCGCGAGCGCGACCGCCCGCGCCCGCTCGGCGTCGGCGCTCGCGATCGCCTCGAGCAGGGCCCGATGCTCGGACACCGGATCCTGCATCGGGGGCAGCCGGTCGAAGGTGACGTACCAGATCCGGATCGACATGTTCAGGTAGCGGTCGAGGTCGCGCGCCAGGTACGGGTTGCGCGAGCAGCGGTGCACGAAGCGGTGCACGCGCGCGTCGAGCTCGATCAGCGACGTCTGGCTGGCGGGGCCGTCGCCGAGCTCGGCCAGAAGCGCCGCGACCTCGTCCCGGTCGTCCGCGTCGGCCAGCCGGGCGGCCCGCGCGGCGGCGTGCGGCTCGAGCTGCGCGCGCACGTCGGAGATGTCCGAGAGGCTCGTGATGTTCACGCTCGAGGCGAAGGTGCCGCGCCGCGGATAGACGACGATCAGACCCTCGAGGGCGAGCCGCCGCAGCGCCTCGCGAACCGGCGTGCGACCCATGCCGAGGCTGCGGCTGAGGGCGTCCTCGTCGATCGGCGCGCCGGGCGCGATCGCAAGGGTGATCAGGCGGTCGCGCAGGGCCGCATAGGCGCGGTCCGAGAGCAGGCCGGGCTCGTCATCGGCCCGGGCGGTACGTGTCTTGCGTGCGGGTGACGGCTCTGATATATCAGTTGTCTACCAGACCGGCGGGGCACGGGCAAGTCCGCGACCGCACGAGGACGACGAGGAGGACGACGCGCATGAGCACGCTACCGGAACGCGCCCGCGCGGTGGTGATCGGGGCCGGCATCGTCGGCAACAGCGTCGCCTACCACCTCCATCAGCAGGGGTGGACCGACCTCGTGCTGATCGACAAGGGCCCGTTTCCGAACCCGGGCGGCTCCACCGGCCACGCGTCGAACTTCATCTTCCCGGTCGACCACTCCAAGGAGATGACCGCCCTCACGGCCGACAGCGTGCGCCAGTACGTCGATCTCGGGGTGTTCACGAAGAGCGGAGGCATCGAGGTCGCGCGCACCGAGGAGCGCATGCAGGAGCTGCGGCGGCGGATGTCGTCGGCCGCGGCCTGGGGCGTCGAGGGCGTCTCGCTGGTCACGCCGGCGCAGATCAAGGCGATGGTGCCGTTCCTCGACGAGAGCATCCTGGTCGGCGGCTTCCACACCGAGGGCGTCGGCGTCGTCGACTCGCTGCGGGCGGGCACGCTCATGCGCGAGCGCGCACAGGCGGCCGGCGCGCTCACGATCCAGGCCAACACCGAGGTGCTCGGGATCGACATCGAGCACGGCACGGTGCGCCGCGTGCGCACGACCCGCGGCGACATCGAGGCCGAGATCGTGATCATCGCCTGCGGCGTGTGGAGCCCGAAGCTCGCCCGCATGGCCGGCGCGTCGATCCCGCTCACCCCCGCCGTCCACCAGATGATCGACGTCGGCCCGGTCCCGCGCTTCGCCGATGCCAAGTCGCACATCGAGTACCCGATCGTGCGCGACATGGACACGAACATGTACGAGCGCCAGGACGGCGCGGGACTCGAGATCGGCTCCTACGCGCATCGCCCGATCCTGCACGACCCCGAGGAGATCCCCTCGGTCGAGGAGGCGGCGCTCTCGCCGACCGAGTTCCCGTTCACCCAGGCCGACTTCGAGCAGCAGATGGAGCACGCGCTCGAGCTCGTGCCCGAGATCGTCGGCGACGAGACGGTCGGCGTGAAGTACGCCATCAACGGCCTGCTCTCGCTGACGCCCGACGGCATGCCGATCCTGGGCGAGACGCCCGAGGTGAAGAACCTGTGGTCGGTGGCCGCGGTGTGGGTGAAGGAGGGGCCCGGCGTGGGCAAGTCGGTGGCCGAGTGGATGGTTCATGGCGAATCCGAGATCGACCTGCACTCGTCCGACATCGCCCGCTTCTGGGAGCACCAGAAGACGCGCGCGCATGTGCGGGCACGGGCCGCCGAGGGCTTCAACAAGACCTACGGCATCGTCCACCCGGGCGAGCAGTGGGCCTCGAACCGCAACGTCCGGCTGGCGCCGTTCCACGCCCGGCAGGTCGAGCTCGGCGCCGAGTTCTTCGAGGCCGCCGGGTGGGAGCGCCCGCAGTGGTACGGCTCGAACGCCCCTCTCGTCGAGGAGTACGGCGACCGCATCACCCGGCGCGAGGCCGAGTGGGACGCACGCTGGTGGTCGCCGATCATCAACGCGGAGCACCTGGCGATGCGCGACCGGGCGGCGATGATCGACCTGAGCGCCTTTACGATCTTCGACATCGCGGGCCCGGGGGCGCTGGCGGCGGTGCAGAAGGTGGCGATGCGCCAGATGGACGCCGCGATCGGCCGGGTGGTGTACACGCCCGTCCTCGCGCCCGGCGGAGGCTTCAAGGCCGACCTCACGATCATGCGCCTGGGCGACGAGCTCTTCCGCGTCGTGACCGGCGGCGCCCACGGCCCGGCCGACCGCAAGTGGTTCGCCGACCGCCTGCCGGCCGACGGCAGCGCCCAGCTCACCGACGTCACCTCGGGCTGGACGACGCTCGGACTGTGGGGGCCGCGGGCGCGTGACATCCTGCAGGCGCTCACCCGCGAGGACGTCTCGCACGAGGGCTTCCGTTTCGGCACGTGCCGCACGATCGAGATGGACACGCTGCGCGTGCTCGCCTCGCGGATCTCCTACGTGGGCGACCTCGGCTGGGAGCTCTACGTGCCGATCGAGGAGGGCCGGAGGCTGTGGGACATGGTGTACGAGGAGGGCCGCCCGCACGGGCTCATCCCGGTCGGGCATCGGCGTGTACGGCACCACCGGCCGGCTCGAGAAGTCCTACCGCGCCTACGGCTTCGAGCTCGAAAGCGAGTACAACGTGGTCGAGGCCGGCATGGCGTGGGGCAAGGTCAAGGACGAGGACTTCGTCGGCCGCGATGCCCACCTGCGCCAGCGCGACGAGGATCCGGCGGCGGTCATGTGCACGCTCACCGTCGATGACCACACCTCGGCGAGCGGCGTCAAGCGCTACATGCTCGGCCGCGAGCCGATCCTGGCGCCGGACGGCAGCCGCCTCGTCGACCGCAAGGGGCGCGGGTCCTACGTGACCAGCGCGGGCGCCGGGCCGTCGATCGGCAAGCACATCCTGATGGCCTACCTGCCGCCCGAGCGTGCCGTCGCCGGCGAGCGGCTCGCCGTCGAGTACCTGGGCGAGCGGTACCCTGTCACGGTCGCCGTGGCCGACTCCACGCCGGTCTTCGATCCCGAGAACACCGAGGATCCGCTCGTAGTGCCTCTCAACATCCTCTGCTGCGTCAAGCGGGTGCCGATGACCGGCGGACGCATCGTCCTCACCGCCGACGAGCAGGCGATCGAGACGCGCCACCTCGGCTTCACGATCAGCCCCCACGAGGAGTGCGGCGTCGAGGAGGCGGTGCGCCTGATCGAGCAGCACGGCGGCAGCTCGACGGTGCTCACGCTCGGGCCGGCCGAGGCCGAGGAGCAGCTGCGCGACTGCATGGCGCTCGGCATCGACCGTGCCATCCTGCTTCTGGCCGACGACGAGTTCGACGGCCAGGCGACGGCCGCCGCCATCCTCGAGGCGATCGAGGCCGAGCGGGCTGCCGGCACCGAGTACGACCTGATCTTCTTCGGCAACGAGTCGGCCGATGCCGGCGGCTATCAGGTCGGGATCCGGGTCGCGCACGCGCTCGGGCGCCCGTGCGTGACCGGGCTCAAGGGCATCGCCCTCGCCGACGGCGGCATTCGCTGCGAGCAGGAGGTGCCCGGTGGGCGCGACGTCTACCAGGTCGCGCTGCCGGCGGTCGTGACGGTCAAGGAGGGCCTGAACCTGCCTCGCTACCCCTCGGTGCCGGGGCGCATGCGGGCCAAGCGCAAGCCGCTCGAGACGCGGACGCCGGCCCGCGCGGCCGCCGGGGTCGAGAAGGTGCGGCTCGTCGTGCCCGAGGGGCAGGGCAAGCAGGCCGAGATCCTCGGCCACGGCCCCGACGCCGCGCCCGCGGTGGTCGAGAAGCTGCGCCAGGCGGGGCTCGCTCTGATGGCGGTGCTCGTTCTGGTCGAGCACGCCGGCGGCGACGGCCGACGACGTCTCGCGGCAGGCGATCGGGCTCGCGCGCGGCTACGCCGAGGCGGCCGGACAGCCGCTCGAGGCGGTCCTGATCGGCGCGGACGCGGCACAGGCGGCCGCGGGCCTGGGCGAGCTGGGAGTGCAGACTGCCCACGTCGCCGTCCACGAAGGGCTCACCGCCTACGCGCCGCAGGCGTGGGGCCGGACGCTGGCAGGGCTCGTCGAGCGGCGTTCGCCGGCGGCGCTGATCGCGCCCGGCGGCGAGCGCGCCACCGAGGCGATGGCGCACGCGGCGGCGATCGCCGACCTGCCCCTGGCGGCGAACTGCATCGAGGCGGCGCCGGGCGATCCGGCCACGGTGACGCGCCTGCGCTGGGGCGGCAGCCTGCTCGAGCAGGCCCGCCTGCACGGCGCCGTCAAGCTCCTCACGGTCGCTCCGCACATCGGTCGAGGCGGCCACGGCAGGCGCGGCGGTCGAAACGACGGTCGAGGAGTTCACACCGGCGCTCACCGATGCCGACCTGGCCGTGCGCGTCGTGGAGCGGGCGCAGACCGACTCGGGCGGCGGCATCTCGCTCGCCGACGCCAAGGTGGTCGTGAGCGGCGGCCGCGGCACCGGGTCGGCCGAGGGGTTCGCTCCGGTCGAGGCGCTCGCCGCCGCACTCGGACGGGGCCGTCGGATGCTCGCGCGCGGTCACGATCGCCGGCTGGCGGCCGCACACCGACCAGGTCGGCCAGACGGGCACGAAGATCGCCCCCGAGATCTACATCCCGTGCGGCATCAGCGGCGCCACCCAGCACATGGCCGGCTGCAAGGGGGCCAAGCGCATCCTGGCGATCAACACCGATCCCGAGGCGCCCGATCGTCCAGAACGCCGACTACGCCGTCATCGGCGATCTGCACGAGGTGCTGCCGGCGATCACCGCGGCGATCGCGAAGGCGAGGGGCGGATAGCCCTCGCCGCGCTCCTCGTCGTCCTGCTCGCGGCCGGAATCCTCTTCGGCCGCCGTGCACTCCTGCTCGTGCGGCTCGTGCGGATGGCGCAGCCGAGCGACCGATCCGGCGAGGTGCCGGCCCGGCTGCGCAACGAGGCGGTGATCGCGCTCGGGCAGCGCAAGCTGCTCCAGCGGCTCGTGCCCGGGCTGATGCACGCGTTCATCTTCTGGGGCTTCATCGTGCTCCTGCCCACCATCCTGATGGCGATGATCGCGATCGCCGACCGCGGTCAGACGATCCCGTGGCTCGGGCGGCAGGGCTGGTTCGCGCTCCTGGTCGACGTGTTCTGCGCGCTCGTCCTGATCGGCGTCGTCACGGCGTTTGGGATCCGCAAGATCCAGCGGCCGGCGCGGTTCCAGGGCAGCCACATGGGCGAGGCCGACCTGATCCTGGCGCTGATCGCCGGCATCGTCACGACCCTGCTGCTGTGGCATGCCTCGCTGATCGCGCTGCACCTGAACGAGTGGCCGCGCTCGTGGTCGCCGGTGTCCGGGGCGCTCTCGCACCTGTTCGGGCACGGCTCGACGACGCACGATGCCGAGCGCGTGCTGGTGTGGGCGCACCTGCTGATCGTGGTCTCGTTCCTCGTCTACCTGCCGCGCTCCAAGCACCTGCACATCGCGACGGCGGTCGTCAACGTCTACTTCGGGCGCACCCGCGCCCGCGGCCGGCTCGAGCCGCTGCGCTTCGACGAGGAGGGGCCCGAGGAGGACATGCGGCTGGGCTCGGGCATCGTCACCGACATGACCTGGAAGCAGGTCGTCGACACCTACTCGTGCACCGAGTGCGGCCGCTGCCAGGACGCCTGCCCGGCGTGGGCGACGGGGAAGGCGCTCTCGCCCAAGCTGCTCATCATGGGCCTGCGCGACCAGCTGTTCGCCGAGGGGCCGGGCATCCTCGCGGCGCGCGCCGCCGGCGCCGCGGTCGAGGCGAGTCCGCTCGTGCCGAACGCCGTCACCGACGACGTCGTGTGGGACTGCGTCACCTGCGGCGCGTGCGTGCAGGTGTGTCCCGTCTCGATCGAGCACGTCGACCACATCGTCGACCTGCGCCGTCATCTGGTGATGGTCGAGGCCCGCTTCCCGGCCGAGGCCGAGCCGATGCTGCGCGACGTCGAGCGCTCGTCGAACCCGTGGGGCAAGGCGCAGTCAGATCGGGCGGCGTGGGCGGCGGAGCTCGACGTGCGCGTGCTCGAGCCGGGCGACCCCGCCCCCGAGGTGCTCTACTGGGTGGGCTGTGCGGCATCGTTCGACGAGCGCGCGCGGGCCTCCGCCGAGTCGACCGCAAGGCTCATGCAGTCGGCGGGCGTCGACTTCGCCATCCTCGGGCCGCGCGAGGCGTGCACCGGCGACCCGGCCCGGCGGATGGGCAACGAGTACGTGTTCCAGGCCTTCGCCGAGCAGAACGTCGAGACGCTGAACGAGTCGGGCGTGACGAAGATCGTGACCTCGTGCCCGCACTGCTTCAACACGCTCGCCAACGAGTACCCCGACTTCGGCGGCAGCTACGAGGTCGTGCACCACTCCGAGCTGCTCGCGGGCCTCGTGCGCGACGGCCGCATCACGCCGGGCGGCGGTGACCAGCGCATCACCTACCACGACTCCTGCTACCTGGCCCGGCACAACGACATCGCGTCTGACCCGCGCGAGCTCGTGGCCGCGGTCGGGCAGCCGGTCGAGATGGAGCGCAGCGGCAAGCGCACGTTCTGCTGCGGCGCCGGGGGCGCGCACATGTGGATGGAGGAGCGCGGCAGCGGCATCAACGAGGAGCGCGTGCGCCAGGCCGCCGAGACGGGCGCCGAGACGCTCGCCGTCGCCTGTCCCGTACTGCACGATCATGCTCGACGACGGGGTGCGCACCTCGGGGCGTGACCTGCGCGTCGCCGACGTGGCGACGCTCCTGGCCGAATCGATCGCGCCGCCCGACCCGCAATAGCCGTCTACGCGGCGCGGGTGTCGGTGATCGACGCGGAGATCGTCTCGATGGGCACCGGGCGCGAGACGAGGTAGCCCTGCACCGCGTCGCAGTCGAGCGCCTCGAGCGCGTGCCGGTCGGCGTTTGACTCCACCCCCTCCGCGACCACCCACATGCCCAGGGCGTGCGCGAGCTGGATCGTCGATGCGACGATCGTCCGCGCCTTGTCGCTGTTCGCGATCCCGGTGACGAACGAGCGGTCGAGCTTGAGCGAGTCGACCTCGAGATCGCGCAGGTACGGCAGCGACGAATATCCGGTGCCGTAGTCGTCGATCGAGACGGCGACGCCGAGCTGGCGCAGGTCGGTGATCAGCGACTGGGCGCGGGCGCGGTCGGCCATCAGGCTGTCCTCGGTGATCTCGACCTCGAGCGCGTTGGCCGGAAGGCCGGCCGCGTCGAGCAGGCGGGCGATGTCGCGCACGAGCGTGGCGTCGAGGATCGCCATCGGCGGCACGTTGACGGCGACCGTCAGATCGAAGTTGCGCTCGCGCAGGCGGGCGATGTCGCGCATCGCCCGCTCGAGGACGAACAGGGTGAGCTCGTACATCAGGCCCGCGCGCTCGGCCAGCGGCAGGAAGGCGGCCGGCGGCAGCAGCGTGCCGTCGGGCATGCGCCAGCGCACGAGCGCCTCGAGGCCGTACACCCTGCTCGAGCGGAGGTTGGCCTTGGGCTGGTAATGCACCTCGAGCGCCCGCGCGGCGATCGCCTCGCGCAGCTCCTGCAGCGTCGCCAGCCGCGCGGGCGAGCGCTCGTCGGTCTCGGCGCGGTAGACGGCCCGGCGGGTGTAGTTGCGCTTCGCCTCGTACATGGCCACGTCGGCCCGGCGCAGGAGCTCCGATGGGGTCTCGGGCCCGGTCGCGACCGCGATGCCGGTGCTCGCGTCCACGCGGACGTTGATGCCCTGGACATGGAAGCCGGTCGTGAGCACCTCGGCCATGCGGTCGGCGAACGTCACGGCACCGTCCGCGTCGCACGCACCGAGGAGCACGCCGAACTCGTCGCCGCCGAGACGCACGAGCACGTCGTCGGGCCGTACGAGCCGGGAGAACCGGTCGGCGACCGTGCGCAGCACCGTGTCGCCGGCCGCGTGCCCGAGCGTGTCGTTGACCTCCTTGAAGCCGTCCAGGTCGATCAGGAGCACGGCGAACCGGCCGTCGCCCGCGCACGCAGCCCGCATCGCGGCCATGAGCTCGCGGCGGTTCCCGAGACCCGTGAGGTCGTCGGTGAGCGCCAGCCTGCGCGCGAACTCGAGATCGACGTTCTCGTTCGCGGTCCAGAGGAGCCGCCCGATCGCCGCCGCGAGCGCGCACGTCGCGAGCGTTCGCGCGAGGACGGGCACGTCGCCGGCCACCCCCGCGACGAGCACGCCGAGCGCGACGACGGAGAACGCCACGGTCGGCGCCTGGGCCCGCCAGCCGGCGACCGCCCGCCGGGAGCGCTTGCTCGCCGGCATCCAGGCGGCGAACACGAACGCCGCAACCGCGAGGCTCCAGAGCAGGCTGATCAGCTGCAGCAGCCCCGTTGCGCCCGGTGCGGCCATGCTCGTGAGGAGGTCGGCGACGGCCTGGACGGTGATGCCGCAGACGATCGCGATCCAGTCGGCGCCCGCCCGCCAGGTGAACAGCGCCAGGGTGCCGATCGCAGCCGAGCCGATCACGAGATCGCCGATCACGTACGCGTGCAGGACCAGTTCGGCCGGGATCGATCCCGTGTGGCCGACCCGGGGCGGGTCGAGCGCCGTCCAGAGCGCCGCGATGCTGAGCATCGCAACCGCCCCGTCGATCCACATGCTGGCGCGGAAGCCGAGCGTCCGCCCGCGTACGAGCAGGCCCAGGGCGAGGAACATCACCGGGTACTCGGTCAGGTAGGCGATGTCGGCCAGCGACGGGACGGGCGGGTTCAACGGGTCCGAGAATGCGAGAGTGCAGTACGCGTTCCCCGCGATCAGCAGGAGCAGCGAGGCGCTGACGGCAAGCCAGGCGGTGCGGTCGGTCCGTGTTCGCCGTGCACGTTCGGCCACGAGCAGCGTGGCGATCAGCGGCACGCCGAACTCCGCGATGCCGTCGGCTGCGGTGGTGAGGCCGGCCGCCGCCATGACGACCTGCGACACGACGATCATCGCGAGCGCGACCATGCCGACGCGGATCCGCCGTGGCACCGTCGCGATCACCGGTTGGGGGGAGCCATGCACCACCCTCCTGATGGTCGGCGCGTCCGCCGCGTTCTGCATGCCGCGTCCGGCACGCGTGCGTCCCCGTTTTGGCGTAGACGGACAAGGCCGGGCGTGCAGGCGTCGAGGCCCGCCGTCACCCGTACGAGTGATGCACTGTTACCAAAACCCTCCGACTACACATGACATAATGCAAACTCGCGTGGGGATATCGTGGGCCGCCGATCCGGCCGCGCAGGTCTCGGTGCTGACGGGCACCCCCTACCGGCTCGAGCAGGTCGGCGACCGGTGGCTGATGACGTCGATCGAGCCGTCGATCGAGGCGATCATCGGCTACTCGGCGGAGGAGCTGATCGGCGAGAGCGGCCGCTCCTGGGCGACGATCATCCACCCCGATGACGTCGACGCGGTGACCGTCCTTTTCCGGGGCGCGCTCGAGGCCGGCGGCCCGTATGCGATCGAGTACCGGCTCGTGCACCGCGATGGCTCGACGCGCTGGGTGCAGGGCCACGGGCAGCCCGTCGCCGGCCCCGACGGCATGGTGCGCCAGGTCGACGGCGTGTGGTTCGACGTCACCGCGCGCCGGACGAGCGAGGAGCGGCTCGCCCACCTGGCACTTCACGATTCTCTGACGGATCTCCCCAACCGCGCGCTCTTCCAGGAGCACCTGGGAGTCGCCGTCGCCAACGCCGCGCGCAGCCGGTCGGGCGGCGCGGTGCTCTTCATCGACCTCGACGACTTCAAGCTCGTGAACGACAGCTTCGGCCACGCCGTCGGCGACGAGTTGCTGGTCCATGTCGCCCGCCGGCTGCGCGAGTCGTGCCGGGCCGGCGATGTCGTCGCCCGCCAGGGTGGCGACGAGTTCCTCGTCCTCGTCCAGGGCGGCAGCGGCGAGTCGTCCCCCGAGGCCGCCGCCCAGACGGTCGCCGCCAACCTGCGCGCGGCGCTCGCGAAGCCGTTCCCGGTCGCGGGCACCGATCTCTACGTCACGCCCAGCATCGGCGCGAGCCTGTACCCGGCCGACGGCGACACCGCCGAGCTCCTGCTGAAGCACGCCGACATCGCCATGTACGCGGCCAAGGACGCCGGCCGCGACGGCTACCGCCTGTATCACCCGCCCAAGCGCGACTCGAGCGTCGAGCTCGCGATCGCGTCCCAGCTGCGGACGGCCGAGCGGCGCGACGAGCTCGAGCTCTACTACCAGCCGATCGTCGACCTGAACCAGTCCTGCATCGTCGGCGCCGAGGCGCTGATCCGCTGGAACCATCCCGAGGCCGGGCTGCTCATGCCCGGAGAGTTCCTGCCGGCGGCCGAGCGCACCGGGCTGATCAAGCCGATCACGGCGTGGGTGCTCGAGCGGGCCTGCATCGAGGCCCGGCGCTGGTGCGATCGCGACCTCGACCTGTACGCGTCGGTGAACCTGCCGCCGGCCTTCTGGCAGCCGGCGGCGATCCGGCGGGTGATCGCGACGGTCGAGTCGTTCGGCCTGCCGGCGGACCGGATCATGATCGAGCTCACCGAGCAGGCGGCGATGACCGACATCGCCGACCTGCAGCCGCTCCTGGACGAGATCCACCGCCAGGGCCTGCGCCTCGCGATCGACGATTTCGGCACCGGCTACTCCTCGCTCGGCCGGCTGCGGCGGCTGCGGCCGACCATGATCAAGATCGACCGCTCGTTCGTGAAGGACCTGCCGGACGACCGCGACGCGGGCGTGCTCGTCGAGACGATGATCACGATGGCGGCGAAGCTCGGCATCCAGTGCCTGGCCGAGGGCATCGAGACCGAGGCCCAGCTGACGTGGCTGCGCGAGCACGGCTGCCAGATCGGCCAGGGCTTCCTCTACAGCCGGCCGCTGCCGACGACGCTCTTCAACAGCCTGCTCTCCGGCGGCGAGCGCGAAGCTGCGTAGAAAACCCGGACGCACACGCGTCGATTCCCCGATGCAACCGCCGGCACCCGCTATGCATCCTTCGAGGTCATGGCCACGCGCCGCTCCGACCTCACGTCCCTGCCCGACCTGGCCCACAGCCGGGCGACGGCGGGGCCGGTGCGCAGCCAGCGGCCGGTGTACGTCGATCTGCTGCCGCCGTGCAACCACGCCTGCCCGGCGGGCGAGAACGTGCAGGCGTGGATGGCGCACGTCCAGGCGAGCCGGTTCGAGGACGCCTGGCGGGTCATCGTCGCCGACAACCCCTTCCCGTCCGTGCATGGGCGCGTCTGCTACCACCCGTGCGAGGACTCGTGCAACCGGGCCGAGCTCGACACGCCGGTCTCGATCCACTCCGTCGAGCGGTTCCTGGGCGACATGGCGCTCGAGCAGGGGTGGGCGTTCGACCCGCCGGAGCGGGCGACGGGCCGGCGGGTGCTGATCGTCGGCGCCGGCCCGAGCGGCCTCTGTGCCGCCTACCACCTCGCCCGCCGCGGCCACGCTGTCGAGATCCACGACTCGGGCGCCGAGGCCGGCGGGATGCTGCGCTTCGGCATCCCCGCCTATCGCCTCCCGGCGGACGTGCTCGCCGCCGAGGTGCGCCGGATCGAGGATCTCGGAGTGAGGATCGTGCTCGAGCACACGGTGACCGACGTGCTCGCCGAGCAGCGCGAGGGCGGGTTCGACGCGGTGTTTGCCGCCGTCGGCGCGCACATCGCCAAGCGCGTCGACATCCCCGCGAGCGACGCCGGGCCGGTGATCGACGCCATCGCCCTGCTGCGGAGCGTCGCATCGGGGGAGCGGCCGCTGATCGGCCGCCGCGTCGCCGTCTACGGCGGCGGGAACACCGCCATGGACGCCGCCCGCGTCGTCAAGCGGCTCGGCGCCGAGGAGGCGATGATCGTCTACCGGCGCACGCGCGGCCAAATGCCGGCGCACGAGGAGGAGGCGGTCGAGGCGGAGCGCGAGGGCGTGCGGATCAACTGGCTGCGCACGATCAAGGCGTTCGATGGGCCCGAGCTGCGCGTCGAGGTGATGGAGCTGGACGACCAGGGCAAGCCGCAGCCGACCGGCCGGTTCGAGACGCTCGCCGCCGACGCCGTCGTGCTCGCCCTCGGCCAGGAGGCCGACACCGAGTTCCTGCGCCGCGTCCCGGAGATCGAGGTGGCGGGTGACGGCGTCGTCGCCGTGTCGGCGTCGCTTCAGACCTCGCACCCCGGCCTGTTCGCCGGCGGTGACATGGTGCCGGGCGAGCGCAGCGTCACGATCGCGGCCGGGCATGGGAAGTCGGCGGCCCGGCACATCGATGCGTACCTGCGCGAGACGACCTACGAGCGCCCGCAGAAGCACGAGCTTGCAGGCTTCGACAAGCTGCACGTGTGGTACTTCAGCGACGCACCCAAGCGGGTGCAGCCCGAGCAGTCGCCCGCGGAGCGCCTGGGCGGCTTCGGTGAGGTGGTCGGCGGCCTCGACGCCGCGGCCGCCGTCTACGAGGCCGGCCGGTGCCTGTCGTGCGGCAACTGCTTCGAGTGCGACGGCTGCCTCGGCGCGTGCCCCGAGGAGGCGGTCGTGAAGCTCGGCCCGGGAAACCGGTACCGCTTCGACTACGACCGCTGCACCGGGTGCTCTGCCTGCTTCGACCAGTGCCCGGTGCACGCGATCGACATGGTGCCGGAGAGCTGATGCGCGTCGTCATGGACGGCAACGAGGCGGCGGCATCCGTCGCCTACCGCCTGAACGAGGTGTGCTGCATCTACCCGATCACGCCGTCGTCACCCATGGCCGAGCTGGCCGATCAGTGGACGAGCGAGCGGCGCCCGAACGTGTGGGGCACGGTGCCCATGGTCGTCGAGATGCAGAGCGAGGGCGGCGCCGCGGGTGCGCTGCACGGCGCGCTCCAGGCCGGAGCGCTGGCGGCGACGTTCACCGCCTCGCAGGGCCTCTTGCTGATGATCCCCAACATGTACAAGATCGCCGGCGAGCTCACCCCGGCCGTGTTCCACGTCGCCGCCCGGTCGCTCGCCGCCCAGGGGCTCTCGATCTTCGGCGATCACTCCGACGTCATGGCCGTCCGCCAGACCGGCTTCGCCCTGCTGGCCGCCGCCTCGGTGCAGGAGGCGCACGACCTGGCCGCGGTCGCCCAGGCGGCGACGCTGCGCTCGCGGGTGCCGTTCGTGCACTTCTTCGACGGCTTTCGCACCTCGCACGAGCTGAACACGATCGAGCGGCTCACCGATGACGACCTGCGGGCGCTTGTGCCCGAGGAGCTCGTGCGTGCCCACCGCGGCCGGGCGCTCTCGCCCGACCGCCCGTTCATCCGCGGCACCGCCCAGAACCCGGATGTGTACTTCCAGGGCCGTGAGACGGTGAACCCGTTCTACGCCGTCACCGAGGACATCGTCAGCGCGGCGATGGACGTGCTCGCGCAGCGCACCGGGCGGCCGCTCGAGACCGTCTCCTACACGGGCCACCCGGACGCCGAGCGCGTTGTCGTGATCATGGGGTCCGGCGCCGTCACCGCGCGGCGGACGGTCGAGCACCTGGTCGCCGCCGGCGAGCGGGTGGGCGTTCTCCAGGTGCGGCTCTACCGTCCGTTCCCGGCCGAGCGCCTGCTCGCCGCCCTGCCGCCGAGCGTCCGCCGCGTGGCCGTCCTCGACCGCACCAAGGAGCCGGGATCGGCCGGCGAGCCGCTCTACCTCGACGTTGTCGCCACCCTGGCGGAGGCCCATGCCGCCGGCGAGCGCGAGCTTCCCGGCGTGACCGGCGGGCGCTACGGCCTGGGGTCGAAGGAATTCACCCCGGGAATGGTCGCCGCCGTCCTGTCCGAGCTCCGGGCCGACCGGCCGCGGCGGCGGTTCACCATCGGCATCCGCGACGACGTCGGCGGGACCAGCCTTCCGTACGACGAGGGGCTCGACATCGAGTCGCCGCAGACGGTGCGGGCGATCTTCTTCGGCCTCGGCTCGGACGGCACCGTCGGGGCGAACAAGAATACGATCAAGATCCTGGGCGATGAGGCCGACCTGCACGCCCAGGGCTATTTCGTCTACGACTCGAAGAAGTCCGGCTCGCAGACCGTCTCGCACCTGCGCTTTGGCCCGGAGCCGATCGAGGCGCCCTACCTCGTGCGCGGTGCGAGCTTCGTCGGCTGCCACAAGTTCAACCTGCTCGAGCGGGTGGACGTGCTCGAGCGTGCGGCGCCCGGGGCGACGCTGCTGCTCGACTCGCCGCTTCCGCCCGAGGACGTGTGGAGCGCGCTGCCGCTCTCGGTGCAGAAGCAGGTGCTGGTCAAGGGAATCCGCGTGTTCGCAGTCGACGCCGCCCGCGTCGCCCGCGAGGCGGGGCTGCCCGGGCGGACGAACACCGTGCTGCAGACCTGCTTCTTCGCCCTCTCCGGGGTGCTGCCGCGCGAGCAGGCGATCGAGCGGATCAAGGCGGCGATCGAGCACACTTACGCCCGCCGCGGCGCCGAGGTGGTGGCCCGGAACCATGCCGCGGTCGACAGCGCGCTCGGCGCGCTGCACGCGGTCGAGGTGCCCGGCGAGCTCACCGCCACGCACGACATGGCCGCGCCGGTGCCCGACTCGGCGCCCGAATTCGTCCGCACCGTGACCGCGGCGATGCTGGCCGGGCGGGGCGACGACCTGCCGGTGAGCGCGATGCCGGTCGACGGCACCTTCCCAAGCGGCACGGCGGCGTTCGAGAAGCGCAACATCTCCGACCTGGTGGCCGCCTGGGACCCCGACACCTGCATCCAGTGCGGCAACTGCAGCTTCGTCTGCCCGCACAGCGTGATCCGGTCGCGCTTCTACGACGCCGCCGACCTCGACGGCGCCGCCGACGCGCTGCCGCACATGCCGCTCGACGCCCGCGGCCTGCCGGACGCGCGCTTCACGCTGCAGGTGTACGTCGAGGACTGCACGGGCTGCGGACTCTGCGTCGAGGTCTGCCCGGTGCATTCGAGCGCCGACCCGGGCCGGAAGGCGATCAACCTCGAGCTGCGCGAGCCGCTCCTCGAGAAGGAGCGCGAGCGGATCGCCCTCTTCGAGACGCTCCCGGTGAACGACCGTTCCCGGATCGACTTCGGAACCGTCCGCGGCGCGCAGTTCCTCGAGCCGCTGTTCGAGTTCTCGGGCGCGTGTGCCGGGTGCGGCGAGACGCCGTACCTGAAGCTGCTCTCCCAGCTCTTCGGCGACCGCCTGATGATCGCGAACGCCACCGGGTGCTCGTCGATCTACGGCGGCAACCTGCCGACGACGCCGTGGACGAGCGACGCGAACGGCCGTGGGCCGGCCTGGTCGAACTCGCTCTTCGAGGACAACGCCGAGTTCGGGCTCGGCTTCCGGCTGACGGCCGACGTGCACACGCGGCTCGCACGCGAGCGGCTCGGCGGACTGCGAAGCGAGCTCCACGACGACGAGCTGGTCGACGCGATCCTCGAGGCGCCCCAGGCGACCGAGTCGCAGCTGCGCGAGCAGCGACTGCGGGTCGACCGGCTGAAGCGGCTGCTCGACGGTGCCTCCGGCCCGGTGGCGGACGACCTGCGCAGCGTGGTCGACCACCTCGTGCGGCGCAGCATCTGGATCGTCGGCGGCGACGGCTGGGCCTACGACATCGGCAGCGGAGGCCTCGACCACGTCCTCGCCAGCGGACGCGACGTGAACGTGCTCGTCCTGGACACCGAGGTGTACTCCAACACCGGCGGGCAGATGTCGAAGGCGACGCCGCTCGGCGCCGTCGCCAAGTTCGCCGCGGCCGGCAAGACGGTGCCCAAGAAGGACCTCGCGCTGCAGGCGATCGCCTACGGCAATGTCTACGTCGCCCGCGTGGCCATGGGCGCCGACGCCCACCAGACGCTGCGCGCGCTGCGCGAGGCCGAGGCCTATCCGGGGCCGTCCCTGGTGATCGCCTACAGCCACTGCATCGCCCACGGGATCGAGATCCGCACGGGCCTCGACCAGCAGCGGCGGGCGGTGGCGAGCGGCTACTGGCCGCTCGTGCGCTACGACCCGGCGACGCGCGAGGAGGGTGCCAACCCGTTCCTGCTCGACTCGCCCAGGCCGCGGATCCCGCTGCCCGAGTACACGGGCCGCGAGCTGCGCTTCCGGTCGCTCGCGGCGACCAACCCGGCGGAGGCCGAGCGGCTGGCCGCGCTGGCGCAGGACGAGGTCAATCGCCGCTGGCAGGTGTACGAGGAGATGGCCACCCGCGGGGCCGACCGGTTCCCCGCCGACGGAAGGGCGGAGGGATGACAGACCTTGCCACCGACTACCTGGGCCTGCCGCTGCAAAACCCGCTCGTGGCATCGGCCTCGCCGCTCTCCCAGACCGTGGACGGGATCCGCCGGCTGGCGGACGCCGGCGTCGGCGCCGTCGTGCTCTACTCGCTCTTCGAGGAGCAGCTGCGGCGCGAGGCCGAGACGTTCGCCGCCCTCGGCGAGGCCGGCACCGAGAGCTTCGCCGAGGCGCTCACGTACCTGCCGGGTCTGGCCGACGGCGCCGGGTCGTCGCGCCAGTACCTGAGCCTGCTCGAGCGCGCGCGGGCCGTCGTCGACGTGCCGCTGATCGCGAGCCTGAACGGCGTCACCCCGGGCGGATGGGTGCAGCACGCGCGCGAGATGCAGGATGCCGGCGCGGCGGCCATCGAGCTCAACCTCTACGACGTCCCCGGCGACCCGGCCGTCGCGGGCCGCGACGTCGAGGCCCGCCATGTCGAGGTGCTCCAGCGCGTGCGCGACACGGTCTCGGTGCCGGTGGCGGTCAAGATGAGCCCCTACTTCAGCTCGATCGGCGAGATGGCGCTGCGCCTGGACGCCGCCGGCGCCGCGGGCCTCGTGCTCTTCAACCGGTTCATCCAGCCCGACATCGACCCGGAGACGCTCACGGTCTCGCCGCGGGTCGAGCTCTCGACGCCGGCCGAGGGGCGGCTGCCCCTGACGTGGATCGCGATCCTGCGCGGGCGGGTGCGCGCCTCGCTGGCCGCCTCGGGCGGCGTCGACGGCCCCGGCGACGTGGCCCGGCACCTGCTCGCGGGCGCCGACGTCGTGATGAGCACCTCGGCCCTGCTCCGGCATGGCTCGGGGCATGCGGCAGTGCTGCTCGACGGGCTTGGCGAGTGGCTGCGCGCCCACGGCTTCGAGTCGGTCGGCGACGCCCGCGGCCTGCTCAGCGCCGCCCGCGAGCAGGCGGGCGGCCGCGCCGACCGGACCGGGTACGTGAGTGTGCTCGAGGCGGCCAAGCGCACGTACGCGGGGGAGTGGTAGCGGCTCAGGCGGGAGGCCGTGCGGGCGCGGTCGCCGCGGCGAAATGCGCGAAGAGCGCCGCCCAGCCCTCGCCGTAGCCCTCGCGCTTGCGGTCGCCGTCGGCCAGGAGCTCCCACCCGCGATGCTCGAGGTCGATCCGCGTCCGCCCGGCGCCCGCGGCGGTGAAGGTGAGCTCCACCTCGGTTGACGGGCCGTCCCCGAGCGTCGGCTTCCAGCTCATCACGAAGCGGTTTGGCGGCTCCCAGACGCGGATCACGCCCCATGGCGCCTCGGTGCCGTCCGACATCCGCTCGAGCACGCGGCCGCCGACATGCTTCTCGAAGGTGATCGACTCGGCGGTCACGCGGTTCTCGAACGTGTCCGCCGCGATGCTGTGGGTGTGGAGCGGCCACCAGCCGTCGAGGCCGTCGGTGAAGAGCGCGAACGTCTCGGCCGCGGGCCGATCGACGACCACCCCGACCCGGATCGGCTCGCTCGCCCGGACAGCTTCATCGTCGGTCTGCATGTCGGTCGTCCTCCTGCGTCGGTCGGGGTGCCGCGGCTGCGGCGAAGTCGTCCAGGGCGCCGGCCCACATGCGCTCGATGTAGGCGCGCAGCTCCGCGAGACCGGCCGGGTTCGCGGAGTGGATCCGGCGGGCGCCGTCTCTGCGGTCGGTCACGAGGCCGACGTCGCGCAGCACGCGCAGGTGCTGTGAGACCGCGGGCCGGCTGACCGGGAGCTCGTCGGCCAGCTCGCGCACGTTGCGCGGCCGGTCGACGATCGTCTCGAAGATCCGCCGCCGCGTGGGGTCGGCGAGTGCCGCCAGCATCATGTCGTAAGCCATCGCTTACGGTGAGTCTAGACTTACCTCTACGTGCTCGTCAAGCCGGCCGCCGCCCGCTGCGCCCGCCACTCCCGCTCGAGGATCGCGTAGTCGAGCTCGCTCTGCCACTCGCCCTTGACCCACTCGTTCTCGATCAGGAGCGCCTCGCGGCGCATGCCGAGCTTCTCCAGCACGCGCGCCGACCCGGCGTTGCGGGCCTCGAGCCGGCCGATGATGCGGTGCAGGCCGACGACGGCGAAGCCGAAGTCGATCAGCGGGCGGGCGGCCTCGGTCGCGTAGCCGTGGCCGTGGTGGTCGGGGTGGAAGACGAACCCGATCTCCCCCAGCCGGTGCCCCCGGCTCGCCCAGTGCAGGATGCAGCCGCCGATCAGTGCGCCCGTGTCCTTGCGCACGCAGGCCACCGACAACGTGTCGCCCTCGTCGCGCAGCGCGGTCTCCGCTATCCGGCCCACCAGCCGCTCGCGCACCTCGGCGGGCGTGCGCGGCTCCGTGTAGAGCCAGCGGTGGACCTCGGCGTGCGACTCGATCGCGAGCAGCGCGTCGAAGTCGTCCTCCGTGAACCGCCGCAGCACCAGGCGCTCGGTCTCGATCGGGAAGTCCGGGGCGAACACCGCCCCATTCTCGCGCTACACGCCCAGCTCGCGCAGCACCTCGCGGTTGTGACGCGCGTCCTCCTCGAGCGAGGCGATCGTCTGCCCCGGCTTCAGGTGCCGATCCTGCTCGACGACCACCCAGTCGTCGTAGCCCAGGTCGCGCAGCCGCTGCATGATCGCGGGCAGATCGACGCTGCCCTCCCCGAACAGGCAGAAGACGCCCCGCCGCCACGCCTCCTCGAGGCCGAGCCCGCGCGTGCGGATCTCGTCCATGACCTTGCCGTCGACATCCTTCAGGTGCACGTGCGAGACGAGCGCCCCGTACGTGTCGAGGAACGCGACCGGGTCGCCGCCGCCGAACAGCGAGTGGCCGCTGTCGAAGCAGAAGCCGAGCACGCTCGTATCCACGAGCGACGCGAACCGGTCGATCTCGCGCGGCGTCTCGACGTATGTGCCGCCGTGGTAGTGGAATGCGGGCTGGTAGCCGCGGTCGAGGCAGCGCTCGGCCGCACGCTGGGCGTTTTGGACAAGCAACTCGAAGCGCGCGTCGCCGAGCCAGGTGTCGGGCAGGTCCTCGATCCGCCCGGCTCCGGCCATGCGCTCGGGCTCGCAGAACGCGTCGGAGATCAGTGCGAGCGGGCGGGTATCGCCGGGCGGCGTCGTCTCGTCGAGGATGCCGAGCGCGCGATCGAGGAAGGCGAAGTCCTCGTCGATGTGCTCGCGTCGCGAGAGCCGCAGCGGCAGGAACGAGCCGACGAGCGCGAGGTGCCGCTCGGCCAGCGCCGCCGCCGTCGCGGCCGCGTCGCCGAAGTAGCCCGGAGGGCCGAGCTCGGTGCCCTCGTGGCCGGTATCTGCCATTGCGTCGAGCACGGCAAGCGGATCGGGCAGGCCGGCATCGCCGGTGGTGAGCTCGAAGATGCCGAAGGACACGGGTGCGGATGCGACCCTCATTGCGACTCCTCTCCTGTCAGGGGGACGCGCGGGTCGCGTTGCATCTCCGTCCAGGCCTCGCGCGTCCAGGCCAGGTCGGGGTCGTCCTCTGCCGCCATCGACCGCTTCTCGGCGGCCAGGGCGTTCAGGTAGTAGCCGTGATATCCATGCGCCGCGACGAAGGGGTGGTAGCCGCGCGGGACGAGCAGCACATCCAGGTCGCGCACGGTCCAGGTCTCGTCCAGATCGCCCGTGCGGCTGTAGAGCCGCTGGATCCCGAAGGCCTCGGGGTGCTCGAAGCGGTAGGCGTACACCTCCTCGAGGTCGTTTTCGACCGGCAGGCGGTCCTGTTCGTGCTTGTGCGGCGGATACGACGACCAGTTGCCGGCCGGCGTCAGCACCTCGACGACGAGCAGGCGGTGGGCCGGGAACTCGGGCGCGATGATGTGGTTGATCTGCCGGGTGGCGTTGCCGGAGCCGCGCACCTCGACGCGCACCTCCCAGGGCGCGATCGGCCGCACCGGGTGGCCGGCATCGGCGCGTGCGCCGCAGACCCCGACGATGCCCTCGCCTTCGAGGACGCAGGCCGTCTGCGGCGGCAGGTAGAGCGCGCGCGGAAGGTCGGCGAACGGCGATGACCGCTCGCCCAGGCTGAATCGCGTGCCGGCGACGGTCGCCGAGAGCGCGCCGCCGATGTTCACCAGGCACACCTCGTCGCCGCCGGTGTCGATCTCGACGCGGCCGCGGACGGCCTCCGACCGGTAGGACAGCCAGCGCCAGCCGGCGCCGGCGGGGGTGACGGCGGGCGCGGGCGCCCGCAGCATGAGCTCGCTCACAGGAGGTCTCCTTCGTTGGGCATCGCGACCGAGCATCCGAGCCGGGCGGCGACGTGCGCACCGGCGCGGTTGGCGAGCTCCGCCGCCCGCTCGGCCGAGTCGCCGCGCAGCAGCCGCCAGCCGAGCGCTGCGGCAAACGCGTCGCCCGCGCCGAGGCCGTTCACGACCTTCACCCGATGGCCGCCGATGCGGGTGGACGTGCCGTCGTGGCGGTGCACCGTCGCGCCGTCGGGGCCGTGCTTGTGGACGAGCGTCGCGGGCCCGAGCGCCAGGATCCGGCCAGGGTCGTTCGCGCCGGCGGCCGCGGCGATCTCCTCGTCGGAGCCGAGCACGACGTCGGCCATGGGCGCGCACTCCCGGATCGCGGTGGCGTAGTCGGCCGGATCGTCCCAGAGCATCGCCCGCCAGTCGAGATCGAGCACGGTCGTCCCCGCCGAGCCGGCATGGGCGGCGACGGCGGCCAGCGTTGCCGAGCGCGACGGCTCGCGGGCGAGGCCGGTGCCGCTCACGTAGAGCAGCGGCGCGGCGGCGATCCCGGCCAGGTCGAGCACGGCCGGCTCGAGCTCCCAGTCGGGGCACGTCGGCGTGCGGTAGAAGGTGATCGGGAAGCGGTCGGGCGGCCACGCCTCGCAGAACGCGAGCGCGGTGCGAAGCGTCGGGTGCACGCCGAGCCAGGCGCAGTCGACGCCCTCGGACTCGAGGAACTTGCGCACGAACCGGCCATGGCCGTCATCGCCGACCGCCGAGACGATCGCCGCCCGCACTCCGAGCCGCGCGAGCCCGGTGGCGACGTTCGCCGCGAACCCGCCCACGTACTTGTGGAAGCCCTCGACGTCCTCGAGCGGCGTCTCGAGCTGCATCGGGTAGAGGTCGGCGCCGCACCGCCCCATGACCACCACCTCCGGCCGGGCCGGTGAGGTTTTCGCGGGTGGGGCGTTCGACACGGGGTGGTTTCGCTTTGGAGAAAACGCCACTTGACAAGGCGGAAATCGAGGCAGAAGATACGCGATCGGTTGAAACGTTTCAACCCGACGCAGGAGTCCCTGGTGCAGATCGGCGTGTTCAACGACGGGCTTTCCCACCTGAGCCGCGAGCAGGCGTTCGCGTGGTGCGCCGAGCGCGGCATCGCGCGAATCGAGATGGGCGTCGGCGGCTGGGCGCAGGCCGCGCACCAGCTCGACCTGGACGAGCTTCTGCGCGAGCCGGCGGCCCGCGACCGCCTGGCGGGCGAGCTGCGCGCCCACGGCCTCGAGCTCTCGTGCGTGAACGCCGCAGGCAACCCGCTGCACCCGAATCCCGCCATCGGCGGGCGCCATGCCAGCCTCGTGCGCGGTGCGATCGAGCTTGCCGCCGCGATGGGCGTCGACCGCGTCGTCACGATGAGCGGATGCCCCGGCAGCCGCGACGGCGGCCACACGCCGGTGTTCGCGCCGTGGGCGCTCACGCCCGACGACGAGGCGCTCTGGGAGTGGCAGCTCGAGCATCGCCTGGCGCCGTTCTGGCGCGACCTGTGCGCCTGGGCGGCGACCGCTGCGCCCGCCGTGCGCATCTGCCTCGAGCTGCACGCCGGCGCGTCGGCGTACTCGCCGGGGTCGTTCCTGCGCCTGGCCGGGCACGCCGGGCCGAACCTGGGCGTGAACTTCGACCCGAGCCATTTCTGGTGGCAGGGGATCGATCCGCTGTGCGTGATCGAGGACGTCGGGCCGGCGATCGGGTTCGCCCACGGCAAGGACACGCTGATCCACGCCGATCGCGTGCGCCGGCAGGGCGTGATCGACTTCCGCCACCCCGTCGACCCCGACGTCGCGACGTGGCACTTCGCCGCCGTCGGCACGGGCCGCGATGTGTCGGAGTGGGCCGAACTGCTCGCCGCGCTGCGGGGCGCGGGCTACGACGGCGACGTCTCGATCGAGCACGAGGATCCGCGCACGTCGGCCGAGGAGGGTATCGAGGCCTCCCTGGCCGCGCTGCGCGCTGCGCTCCAGCAGTCGGAAGTGCCGGTCGGGTGACGGTCACGATGCTCGACGTCGCCCGCAGATCCGGTGTGTCGGTGGCCACCGTCTCGAACGTCCTGCATTCGACCGCCCCCGTCGCCGACGGCACCCGCCGGCGGGTGCTCGCGGCCATCGACGAGCTCGGCTACCGCCAGAACGAGGTGGCGCGGTCGCTGAAGCGGCGGGCGACGAAGACGCTCGGCGTCGTCATCCCGGACGCCCTGAACCCCTTCCACGCCACCGTCGCCCTGCAGGTCGAGCGGCGCGCCCACCGCGACGGGTTCGCCGTGCTCGTCGCCGAGACCGAGAACGACCCTGTCACCGAGTCGGCGCAGGTGCGGGCGCTCGTCGGCCGCCGCGTCGACGGCGTCATCTTCCCCGCCGTCACCGCGGGCTCGACGATCCCGTCCGAGCTGCTCGACCGGGGCGTGCCCGTCGTCGTGGTCTCGTTCGAGGGCCAGGACCCGCGCCTCGGCGTGATCGCCGTCGACGAGTACGCGGCCATGGAGCAGGTCGTCTCTCACCTCACCGGCCACGGCCACGACCGGATCGCATTCGCCCACTCCGGCGCGCACGAGGAATCGGTCGACAACCGGCCGCACGCGCTCGCGGTGGCCCTGCGGCGACGCGGCCTGGAGCCCGCCTCCGAGGACGACGGCGCGACCGCGATCTGCTGCACGAACGACGTGATCGCGATGGCGGTCATGGATCGCCTCGAGAGGGACGGGCGCCGCGTGCCCGGCGACGTGTCGGTCGTCGGCTTCGACGACATCCCGCTCGCCTCGCATCGCCGCATCGACCTGACCACGGTGCACCAGCCGGCCGAGGAGATGGGCCGGCTCGCAGCCGAGATGGTGCTCTCGGCGATCGCGGCGTCCACCCACGCCGCCCAGAGCGTGGTCGTCCCCGCCGAGCTCGTCGTGCGCGGGTCGTCCGGGCCCGTCCGGAGGGGCGGCTGATGCGCGTCCGCTACGACCACGTCGGCAAGACGTTCGCGGGTGTCGACGCCCTGATCGACCTCGAGCTCGATGTCCCCGACGGCACGTTCCTCGCCCTGCTCGGGCCGTCCGGCTGCGGCAAGACGACGGCGCTTCGGATCCTGGCCGGGCTCGAGGAGCCGACGGCCGGGGCGGTGTTCCTCGGCGACCGCGACGTCACCCGCCTGCAGCCGAAGGACCGTGACGTCGCGATGGTCTTCCAGAGCTACGCCCTGTATCCGCACAAGAGCGTCGCCGACAACATCGCCTACCCGCTGCGCGTGCGCAAGGTGCCCAAGCCCGAGCGCGCCGAGCGCGTCGCCGAGGTGGCGCGGATGCTCTCGATCGACGGCCTGCTCGACCGGATGCCGCGCGCGCTCTCCGGCGGTCAGCGCCAGCGCGTCGCCCTGGCCCGCGCGATCGTGCGCGAGCCGCGCGTGTTCCTGATGGACGAGCCGCTCTCGAACCTCGATGCGCAGCTGCGGCTGCAGATGCGGATCGAGATCAAGCGGCTGCAGAAGCAGCTCGGCGTCACCACGCTCTACGTGACCCACGACCAGGTCGAGGCGATGACCATGGCCGACATGGTGGCGGTCATGCACGAGGGCCGGCTCCAGCAGCTGGCCGCGCCCGCCGACCTGTACGCGCGCCCGGCGAACCTGTTCGTCGCCCGCTTCTGCGGATCGCCGCCGATGAACGTGCTCGAGGGCGACGTCGCCGGCGGCGCCTTCACGCACCCGACCGGCACGATCGCGCTCGCGAACGGCGCCGTGCGCGGCGCCCGTGAAGCTCGGGTTCCGGCCCGAGCACGCGACGATGGCCGCCGCGGGCGAGCCCAACTCGCTGCGGGGCGAGATCTACGTCGTCGAGCCGCTGGGCAACGAGACGCTGATCACCGTGGCGGTCGGCGACGAGCTCGTGAACCTGCGCGCCGCCGCCGGCGTCGAGCCCGCGATCGGCGCGCCGGTGGGCATCGTGCCCGACCGCACCCGGCTGCACCTGTTCGATCAGACCACCGGCGCGGCCCTCGCCGCCGCGCCCGCACACGAGGAGGAGCCCGCGTCATCCCGCCCGCCGACCCCCGACCCCTTGCCGTCCGAACCGGCCCTCGAACCAGGAGCGTTGCATGAGCGACCACACGACCAGTGAGCGCAGTTCGCGCTCGTACACCCGCCGCCAGATCGTCAAGGGGGCGCTCGGCACCGGCGCGGTGCTCGGCCTCTCCCCGCTCGCGGCCGCCTGCGGGTCGAGCGGAGGCTCGTCCGGCGGCAGCGGCGGCTCGGGCGGCGGCGGATCGATCACGATCGGCACGTTCTCCGACCCGGCCATGGTGCCGTTCCAGCAGACCTTCCTGCCCAAGTTCACGGCCGAGACGGGCATCCACGTCAACTACCAGCAGACCAACTACAACGCGTGGTACCAGAACTCGAAGACCGACGGCCTGCAGAAGACCGGCGCCTACGACATCTACGTGATGGACGACAACTGGGTGCCGGAGTACGCCGCCGGCGGGATCATCCAGAGCATGGACAAGCTCGGGCTCAAGGTGAACCCGGACATCCTCGAGAAGGGCCTCGACCAGGGCTACTGGCCGCCGAAGTCCGGCCCGCGGCTGAAGGCGTTCGCGAACGCGACTCCCGAGCTGTTCTCCCTCGTCATCATCGACGACGTCGAGATCCTCTACTACAACAAGGACTACTTCAGCTCGCCGCCCGTCACCTGGGACGACATCTACACGGTCGCGAAGACCAAGTCGCATCCGCCCAGCCTGTACGGATGGTCGCCGCGCGGTGTCGCCGGCAACCCGATCGTGCAGACGTACCTGCCGCTGCTCAACTCCTACGGCGGCAACTTCGCCAACGACGACTGGTCGCCGGGCTTCGCCGGCCCCGAGGGCGTCGGTGCGCTCGAGCGGCTGTTCGAGTTCATCCCGTACATGCCGTCCGGCATCGCCGCGTTCGACACGAGCCAGGAGACCGCGGTCATGCTGCAGGGCCACTGCACGGCCATGACCGAGTACACCGGCACCGCCCATGTGGTCGACGATCCCACCCAGTCCAAGGTCGTGGGCAAGATCGACTTCGCGGCGACGCCGAAGCAGGTCAAGAGCGGCCCGGCGATCGGGACGTTCATCTGCGGCATCGCCTCGGGCGCCAAGAACACGGCCGGCGCGGTCAAGTTCCTCGAGTGGTTCACGTCGAGCAAGGTGCAGAAGGAGTTCGCGGGCGTCGGCAGCGCCGCCGTCACCGGCTCCGCCCTGCGCGATCCGGCCCTCGGCGCCAAGTACCGGTGGCTGCCGGCGATCGCAGACGCGGTCGACAACTCCATCCCCAAGCCGCGCACGCCCGACGAGCCGAAGATGGAGGACCTGCTCGGGACGGCGCTGAACCAGGCGCTCGTCCAGGCCATCTCGCAGAAGTCCGGCTACCAGCAGATCGCCCAGTCGCACCTCACCACGGCGGCGAACCAGATCACCGCCTACCTGAAGCAGCAGGGAACGTACTGAGCCCTGATGCAGCGCGTGGCGGAACCGGAGAAGCGGGTACGGGACTGGCCGGGGAAGAGATTCCTGGCCAGTCCCTACCTGCTGCTCCTGCCGGCGGCGATCGCGCTCGCCGGCGTCTCGGTATATCCGTTGTTCTACGGGGTCCGGGCGAGCATCACGCACTACCTGTACGGGCGCGACTTCGGCACCGACGGCCTGACGAACTACCGCAACGTCTGGCACGATGAGTTCTTCCGCCAGGCGATGGAGACCACCGCCAGGTACGTCGTCATCTGCGTCACGATCGAGACCATCCTCGGCCTCGGCCTCGCGCTGCTCGTCTCGCGTGAGATCCGCTTCGGCGGGCCGATCCGGGTCGGGCTGATCCTGCCGATGACGATCGCGCCCGTCGTCGTCGGGGTGATGTGGCGGCTGCTCTACGACTCGGGCGTCGGCGTCACCGACCCGCTGTTCCAGCTCTTCGGCCTCAGCCCGCCCGACGTGCTCGCGCACAACACGAGCGCGTTCTACAGCGTCGTTTTGGTCGACGTCTGGGAGTGGACGCCGCTGATCTTCCTGATCCTCCTGGCGGGGCTGCAGTCGCTGCCGCAGGAGCCGCTCGAGGCGGCGCTCGTCGACGGCGCGGGGCGCGTGCGCCTGTTCCTCGACCACACGCTGCCGCTGCTTCGGCCCGTGCTGCTCGTGGCGATCGTGCTGCGCACGATCGACGCCATCGGCACGTTCGACCAGATCTACGTGCTGACGCAGGGCGGGCCCGGCACGGCGACCCGCCTGATCTCGATCTACGCCTACAACACCGCGTTTCTGTTCACCCAGTACGGGCAGGCGGCCGCCATGCTGATCTCCCTGCTCGTGATGGTGTTCCTGCTCATGATCGTCGCGGTGCGGCTGATGCGAAAGACGGCGACATGAGGCGGCGGCTGCCCCGGGTCGCCCTCTACACGTCGCTCCTGATCATCCTCGGGATCGCGATCTTCCCGTTCTGGTGGATGGTCGACACGTCGCTGAAGCAGCCCGTCGACATCTTCGGCGGCGTCACGCTCTACCCGCGCCATCCCACGACGACGAACTACTCGCGGCTCTTCAACGTCTACCACTTCGGGTCGTACCTCCAGAACAGCCTCGAGGTGGTCACGATCTCGGTCGCCGTGAGCCTCGCGATCGGCACGCTGGCCGCCTACGCGCTCGCCCGCTTCCGCATGCGCCTCGGCCTGAACCAGTCGGCGCTCGTCGTCGCCCTGCTCGTACGGATGATCCCGGGCATCCTGCTCGTGATCCCGCTCTACATCACCCTTGCGAAGTGGGGCCTGCTGGACACCAAGCTCGGCCTGATCCTGATCTACACCGGCCTGAACACGAGCTTCGTCATCTGGATGATGCAGAGCTTCCTGGCCGAGATCCCGCGCGACATCGAGGAGGCCGCGATGGTCGACGGCGACTCCCGCCTCTCCGCGCTCGTCCGGGTGGTGCTCCCCCTGGCGGCGCCCGGTCTGGCTGCGACCGCGATCTTCAGCGTCATCGCGACCTACAACGACTTCCTGATCGCACTCTCGCTGACGTCGACGCAGAACGCGCAGACCGTGCCGGTGGGCGTGTCGACCCTGATCGGCAAGATCCAGATCGAGTACGGCCCGATGGCGGCGGCCGGGGTGATCGGGGCGCTTCCGATCATGATCTTCGCGCTCGTCGTCCAGCGCCACTTCGTGCGCGGGCTGACGCTCGGAGCGGTCAAGTGAGCACCGCGCGGATGACGACGGCGCAGGCGCTCGTGCGGTTCCTGGGCGCGCAGCGCACCGAGCGCGACGGCGCGACGGCGCCGCTGTTCGCCGGCGTGCTCGGGATCTTCGGCCACGGGAACGTCGCCGGCGTCGGCCAGGCGCTCCAGCAGGACGGCGCCCTGCGCTACGTCCTGCCCCGCAACGAGCAGGCGATGGTGCACACGGCCGTCGCCTACGCCCGGCACCGAAACCGCCTGCAGACGTGGGCGTGCACGTCGTCGGTCGGGCCGGGTGCGACCAACATGGTCACGGGCGCCGCGCTTGCGACGATCAACCGCCTGCCGGTGCTGCTCCTGCCCGGCGACGTGTTCGCGTCGCGACGCGTGAACCCGGCGCTGCAGCAGCTCGAGCTGCCCGGCGCGCCGGACGCCTCGGTGAACGATGCGTTTCGCCCCGTCAGCCGCTTCTTCGACCGCATCAACCGGCCCGACCAGCTGCCCGCCTCGCTGCTCGAGGCCATGCGCGTGCTCACCGACCAGGCCGAGACCGGCGCGGTCACGATCGCGCTGCCCCAGGACGTGCAGGCCGAGGCCCACGACTATCCGCAGGAGCTCTTCGCCGAGCGCGTGTGGCGCATCCCGCGGCCCGAGCCGGACGCCGCGTCGGTGCGGGCGGTGGCTGATCTGGTGCGGCGCGCGCGGCGTCCGATGATCATCGCCGGCGGCGGGGTGATCTACTCCGAGGCGACCGCGGCGCTGCGGGCGCTGGCCGAGGCGACCGGGATCCCGGTGGCCGAGACGCAGGCCGGCAAGGGCGCCATGCCCTACGACCACCCCTCGGCCCTCGGCGCGGTGGGCGCGACCGGCACCCGGGCGGCGAACCTGATCGCCCGAGACGCCGACCTCGTCATCGCGGTGGGCACCCGCCTGGGCGATTTCACGACCGCCTCGCGGACCGCGTTCCAGGATCCCGGTGTGCGCATCGTCGGCGTGAACGTGGCGGCGTTCGACGCGCATAAGCTCGGCGCCACGCCGCTTGTCGCCGACGCGCGCACGGCGCTCGAGGCGCTCGCGGGCGCCCTGCAGGGGCACCGCGTCGATCCCGCGTATGCCGAGACCGCCGCTCGCCTGAACCGCGAGTGGGACGCCGAGGTCGAGCGGCTCTATGCCGGCGAGGCGGGCGGGGGGATGACGCAGGCGCAGGTGATCGGTGTCGTCAACGGCTCGGCCGAGCCCCGCGACGTCGTCGTGTGCGCCGCCGGCAGCATGCCGGGCGACCTGCACAAGCTGTGGCGCACGCGCGACCCGAAGGGCTACCACGTCGAATATGGCTACTCATGCATGGGCTACGAGGTCGCCGGCGGGCTCGGCGTGAAGCTGGCCGACCCCGGCCGCGAGGTGATCGTCATGGTGGGCGACGGCTCCTGGCTGATGATGTCCTCCGAGATCGCGACGTCGATCCAGGAGGGCGTGCGCCTGACCGTCGTCCTGATCGACAACCGCGGCTTTGGGTCGATCGGCGGGCTCTCGCGCTCGCTCGGTTCCGAGGGGTTCGGCACCGCCTACCGCGCCCGCGGGGCGGACGATCAGCTGTCGGGGCCGCCGCTCGGGCTCGACCTGGCGGCCAACGCCGCGAGCCTCGGCGCGCGCGGCGTGCGGGTCGAGTCGGCCGCGGCCCTTGCCGAGGAGCTTCACCGTGCGCGCACCGCCGAGCGCACGACCGTGATCGTGGTCGACTGCGACCCGACGCGTGGGGTCGGCTCGTACGAGTCGTGGTGGGACGTGCCCGTCGCCGAGGTCTCGACGATGCCCGCGGTGGCGGCGGCCCGCGCCGGCTACGAGCGTGAGCGCGCCCGCGAGCGCCCGTTCACCGGCGGTGCGCGTGACTGACGCCCGCCTCCGCGTGGGGGTGATCGGGGCGGGCATGATCGCTCAGGTCGAGCACATCCCCAACCTGGTCCACCTGCGCGACCGCTTCGAGCTCGTGGGCATCGCCGACCCCTCGGCGCACGTGCGGGCGGCCATGACGGAGCGCTACGGCGTCGCCGGCTTCGAATCGGCCGGAGCGCTGCTGCGCGAGCCGCTCGATGCCGTGATCGTTGCCGTCCCCGATCCGCTGCACGCCTCGACGGTACTTGCCGCGCTTGCCGCCGGCCTGCACGTGTTCTGCGAGAAGCCGCTGTGCTTCACCGATGCCGAGGGCGCCGCGATCGCGGCTGCCCGCGACCGCGCCGGGCGGGTCGTCCAGGTCGGCTACATGAAGCGCTACGACCCCAACTACGAGGCCGCCCTCGGGTTCCTGCCCGACGGCGCCGAGGGTCTGCGCTACATCTCGGTCGAGGTGTCCGACCCGGACTCCTGGCCGTTCATGGCCTACCGGCCGCTCGTGCGCGCCGACGACGTGCCCGCCGCCCTGATCGACGACAGCCGGGCCCGCCAGCGGGCGCAGGCGGCCGAGGCCCTCGGCGTCGTGGTCGACGGCGCCGACCTGCGCGGCTACTGCGACCCGCTCATGTCCGGGGTCGTCCACTGCGTGAACTCCGTCCACGGCATGCTCGACCACATGGGCATCGATGCGGGCGCCGTCGTCGGCGGCCACATCTTCGCCGACGGCGAGGGCGCTGCGGGCAGCGTGGCGCTGCTCGGCGGGCGGGCGCTCTGGCACCTCGTCCAGGTGCTCGTCCCCGACGTCGGCTGGTACCGCGAGCGCTACGTCCTGCACTTCAGCGACCGGGTGGTCGAGCTCGAGTTCCCGTCGCCCTATCTCAACAACCAGCAGACCGCGCTTCGGGTGCGCCGCTCCGAGGGCCTGCGCCTCGAGACGCTGCACGTCGAGGCGGGCTATGAGGAGGCGTTTGTGCGCGAGCTCGAGGCGTTCCATGCGAGTGCCGTCACGGGCGTGCCGGTGCGAAACACGGTCGAGGAGGCGATGCGCGACGCACGTCTCCTGACCGGCATCGCCCGGCGTGCGATCGGGGCGACGGCGTGAGCGGCCACATGCGCTCGGCGCAGCGGGCACGGGCACTCGACCGGCTCTCGTCGCGAAGCGGCGTGATCGCGGGCGCCGCCTGCGACCACCGCGACTCGCTCCAGGCGGTGCTCGCCAAGCGCGGCCTCGAGCTCGACGAGGCCGGCATCACCGAGCTCAAGGTGCGGGTGGCGTCGGTGCTCGCGCCCGCCGCGACGATGATCCTGCTCGACGCCGAGTACGCGGCAGCACAGGCGATCGCGGCCGGCGCGGTGCCGGGCTCGACCGGGCTCGTGTGCCCGCTCGAGGCGATGGGCTACGGCGACGTCGCCAGGGTCGACCGGACCGCGTTCCTGGAGGGCTGGTCGCCCGCGAAGGCGCGTCGGCTGGGCGCCTCGGGCGCCAAGCTGCTGCTGCCCTACCGCGCCGACGTGCCCGACCAGGCGGCGCGGCAGGAGGACGTCGTGCGCACCGCCGTCGCCGGGTGCCGCGAGGCCGGCCTCGCCCTGATCGTCGAGCCGATCGTGTACCGGCGCGACGGCGAGGAGACGGCCGGAGGCGCCCGCTACGCCGAGCTCGTGGCCGAGGGCGCGCGCCGCCTCGCGGCGCTCGAGCCCGACGTGCTCAAGCTGCAGTACCCCGGCTCGCAGGCCGGGTGCGAGGCCCTGACCGACGCCTGCGGGCAACTGATCCCGTGGGTGCTCCTCGGCGGCGGCGCGAGCGAGGACGTGATTGGCGGCCAGATCGAGGACGCCTGCCGTGCCGGCGCAAGCGGCTTCATCGTGGGCCGCACGCTCTTCGACGCCGGCCTGGTGGCCGACCCGGACGAATCGCTGCACGCCCTGCGAGAGCGCTCGCGTCCGCTGCTCGAGCGGCTGGCGGCGATCGCCGAGCGGCTGGCGACACCCTGGCGCGAGCGCGTCGGCCCGCTCCCGCGGCCCGCGCAGGGCTGGTACCGCTAGACCCCACCGTTCGGCGCGACCAGCACCTTCATCGCCGCGCCGGTCTGGGCCAGCTCCAGGGCGTCGCCGACGCCGTCGAGTGAGACGCGGTGGGTGATCGCGCGCGCGAACGGCAGCCGGCCCTGGTGGCGGGCGAGCATGTCGAGCGAGGGCTGGTACTGGTCGAGCGTCTCGCCCCCGACGCCGAGGATCGTGACGCCCTTGATGCACACCTGGCTGTTCGGGTTGATGGGCACGGGCCCCATGTCCACGAACGCACCCGCCTCGATCACGACACCGCCGGGGCGGACCATCTCGAGCGCCTCGATGAGGCCCGTCGCCTGCCCCGAACAGCTGCATACGACGTCGGCGCCGATCCCGCCGGTCGCCGCCCGCACCTGCTCGATCCGCTCGTCCGCGTCGGTGCGCGAGCAGTCGAGCAGGAGATCGGCCCCGAAGGTGCGGGCGTGCTCGAGCCGCTCGGGCAGCATGTCGGCGGCGATCAGCCCGCCCGCCCCGAGCATCTCGGCCTTGGCGAGGTGCATCAGCCCGAGCGGGCCGACGCCGAGCACGGCCACCGTGTCGCCGAATCCGAAGCCGGCGCCCGGAAGCGCCCGCGCCCGGTCGAGGCCGTTCGTCACCGCCAGGATCTCGGTGAGCGCAGCGAGCTCGGAGGCAAGCGCGTCGGGGACGCGGAAGAGGCGTGTCCCCGGCAGCAGGTACATGCGCTCCGACCAGCCGCCGAACAGGTGCGGCGGCTCGGCGCACGTGAGCGAGTTGCCGTAGTCCTCGAGCGCCGTGCACAGGTAGTACGGGTAGCCCTGCCCAAGGCAGAAGCGGCAGCGCCCGCACGTCAGGTTCGGAGCGGGCACGACCCGGTCGCCGACGCGCAGCGCACGGCCGTCGGCGTCGACCGGCGGCTCGCCCGGCCCGATCGCCGCGATCGTGCCCACGTTCTCGTGCCCGCAGATGAGCGGGTAGGCGGCCTCGCGCTCGTGATCGGTGCCGGCGTACTGCAGGCTCTCGCCGCGCCACGTGTGCTTGTCGGTGCCGCAGATGCCGGAGAACTGCATCGCGAGCACCACGGCGCCGGGGCCAGGATCGGGCTCGGGGAACGACTCCACCGAGAAGCGGCCCGGGGCGTGGACGACTGCAGCGCGGATCCGGCTCATGCCGTTACGTGCGCGGGGAGTAACGGTGGTGCAGCATGAGCACGTTTCCGTCCGGGTCGGCGAAGATCGCCATGTGGCAGACGCCCGTGTCGAACGTCTCGCCGCGGAACCGCACGCCGCGCCCTTCGAGCTCTGCGCGGGCGGCGGCGACGTCGTCCACATGCAGCGCGACGGGATGGTTGCGCGGCTGGAACTCGATCCCGTGCGCGGCCGAGTCGATCACCTGCAGGGTCAGATTGCCGGTCTCGAACTCGCCACCCGGGGCGTGCGAGTAGACCGCCGAGCACTCCAGGCCGAGGGTGGTCTCGTAGAACTCCCTGGCCGCGGCGAAGTCGCGCGTTGCCACCGAGAGGAAGTCGACGCGGGTGATGGTGGGAGCGCTCACACGGCGAGGGTAGCAGGCCTGCCGCCCCGGGGCGGGCCGCGCTGGCATGATGCGGGCGATGGGTGAGCGGGGCGCGTCGATGGGCTACGGAGCGCTGCTCCGCGTGCCCGGCTATCCGGCGCTGATCTCGGCCGTCGCGCTCTCACGCCTGGCCAACTCGATGAGCCAGGTCGGCGTCGTCATCTACCTGCTCGACACGACCCACAGCCCGGTGATCGCGGGCGCCGGAGCGGCGGCGCAGCTGCTCCCGGGGATCCTCACCGGGCCGTTCGTCGGCGCCTGGCTCGACCGCACCGACGCACGGGTGAGGGGAATCGTCGCCACGCAGCTCGTCCGGGCCGTGCTCCTCTTCGCCGTCATCGCCTGCGGTCAGCTGCTGCACCCGCCGGCTGCCGTCCTGCTCCTGCTGCTCGGTGGGCTCGGGGCGACCTTCCCCATCCCGACCGTGGGCTTCCGCTCGCTGATCCCCGTCGCCGTTCCGCGCCCGCTCTGGCACCAGGCCAACGCGGCCGACTCGGTCTCGTTCGACTCGGCGTTCGTGATCGGCCCGGCGCTCGCGGGTGCGACCGTGTCGCTGGTCGGCGCCCCGTGGGCGATCGGCATGCAGGGCGTCGCGACCCTCGTCGCCGGGGCGGTCGCCTCGCGGGTGCGCGAGCCGGGCGGGCGTACGATCGAGACCGAGCCGCCGCTCGAGGCGGCGATCGCCGGCCTGCGCGCGGTCGCGTCGCACGCCCAGCTGCGGGCGACCGTGGCGCTGATGGTCGTCTCGGGCCTCGGCTACGGCTGCTTCACGATCGGCCTGCCGCTGTGGGCGCGGGGCACGCTGCACATGTCGCCCGGCGTCGCGGGATGGATGTGGGCGGCGGCCTCGGTGGGCTCGGTGATCGGCGGCCTGACCTACGGCTGGCGGCCGCCGCCCGGGTCGCACGCGCGCCACGTCGTCATCTTCACGGCGCTGTTCGGTCTGCCGCTGCTGCTCGTGCCGCTGGCCGGGTCGCTCTGGCTCGGGATCGCCTGCATGTTCGTCTCGGGGCTGTGCTCGGCGCCGTTCATCATCGCGATGTTCGCGATCCGGCAGGGCGCCGTCGACAGCCGCCTGCACGGGCGCATCTTCGCGATCACCGTCTCGATCAACGCCGCGGGCACGCCGGCCGGCGCGTTCCTGGCCGGCATCCTGGTGGGCCACCTGGGAGTGCACCGGCTGCTCTTCGGCGCGGGCCTCGGCCAGCTGCTCGCGGCGGCCGTCGCGGCCGTGCTGCTGCGCCAGGGCGACGAGGCGAGCGTCCCGGCGCTCGGGCTCGCCGAGCCCGAGCAGGCGGTGGCCTGGACGACCGGCGTCAGCTGAGCAGGCCGCGCGACAGGCCGCCGTCGACGAGCAGGGTCGTCCCGCTGACGTAGGCGGCCCCGGCCGAGCAGAGGAACGCCACCGCGGCGGCGACCTCGTCCGGGTCGCCGAACCGCCCGGCGGGGATCGTCTCGGCGTCGCGCGCATCGCGGCGTCCGGGTCGGACGCGGTCGAATACAGGTAGTCGAGCCGCTCTGTGGAGATGTAGCCGGGCGCGATCGAGTTCACGGTGATGCCGTGACGGCCCTCGTCGCGCGAGATCGTCTTCGCCCAACCGATCACGCCCGGGCGGAACACGTTCGAGAGCAGCAGGCCGTCGTTCGGCTCCTTGACCGCCTGCGATGTGATGTTCACGATCCGGCCGCGACCGCTCGCGCGGAGCGCGGGCAGGGCCTTTCGCGTGAGGCGCAGCGCCGACAGCAGCGTGAGCTCGTAGGCCCGCTGCCAGTCGGCATCGGCGAAGCTCTCGAACTCGCCCGCGGGCGGCCCGCCGGCGTTGTTGACGACGATGTCGATACGCCCGAACCGCTCGAGCGCACGGTCGACGACCGCCTCGAGTGATGTGACGTTCGTGACATCGGCGGGAACGGCCAGCGTCGGGGTGCCAGTCTCCGTGGCGATCGTCGTCGCGACCTCCTCGAGAAGCTCGGCCCGGCGAGCGTAGAGCACGACCCGGCAGCCCTCACCTGCCAGCGTCCGCGCCACCGCCCGGCCCATCCCCGACGAGGATCCGCCCACGATTGCCACGGCTCCGCTCAGTCCGAAATCCACGCTCACGCCTCCCTCCCAGCGATTATGCTGGCGCAGTACACCAGGGCGAGAAGAGCCCTGTCAACGCACATTCCGGAGGCCGGATGGCGGTCCGGTGAACGAACGGCACTGGCCGAGCCACCGCTCGGGTAAGCGTTTCGACGAGATCGCGGACGCGGCGCGGCGGGTGATCGTCCGCGACGGTCTCGAGGCGACGACCCTGCGTGAGATCTCGCGTGAGGGTGGCTTCACCACCGGTGTCCTCACCCACTACTTCCCCGACAAGCGGGCGCTGATCGCCGGCACGTTCGCCACGGTCTCGCGCGAGTGGATCGGGTATGTGCGCGAGGCGCTGCATGCCGCCCGCACCGGCCCGGAGCTGGTGGCCGCGTTCGTTACGGTGGCGATCCCGCAGGATCCCGATGGTCAGGCCGGGTGGCGGCTGTGGGCCGAGATGTGGACGTATGCCGGCCGCAACCGCGCCTTTGTTGCCGAGCTTGCCGCCGCCGACGACCTGTGGGAGGCCGAGATCCGGACGATGCTCGAGCGCCTGCGCGCCGAGAGCCTGCTGCCCGATGCCGTCGAGCCTGCGCCCGAGGCGACCGTGCTGTGCCGGCTCGTCGACGGCATCGGGCTGCATGCGTGGCTGACCGGGGGGTGGGACGAGGCGCGCGATGTGCTGATCGGGCACCTGGCCGCGCTCGGCCTGCCCGCGCCGGTGCTGGCCGACCTCGGCCGGCGCGACCGTTTGCGGCCGTGAGCGGTCCGGGCATCGTGTGCTCTCCGTGTCGCCGGTCACGGCGAGCGTTCGGGGTCTGACCCAGGCTCAGCCGTCGAGCGACGGCGCCCGGCCGCTCCAGGTGGCGGCGACGTGGTCGAGGTGGTCGCGCATCGCCTGCTGGGCCGCGGCGGGGTCGTGCTCGGCGATGCGGTCGCGGATCGTGATGTGCATGTCGATGACCCGCCGCCGCTCCGGTGGGCCGAGCGAGAGGGTGCGGCGCCGCACCTCGACCAGCATCTCGCCGATCGAGTCGTGCAGCACGCCGAAGAGCTCGTTGTGGGTCGCGCTCGCGATCGCCCGGTGGAACGCCAGGTCGATCTCGATGCTCGACGCCAGGTCGTCGACGCTGTCGGACATCTCCCGGACCGTCGCGTCGATGTGCTCGAGATCGTCGGCCGTGGCCCGCTCGGCAGCGATCCCGGCGGCGGCCACCTCGAGCACGCGCCGCACCTCGTCCACCTTGGCGTAGTCGAGCGAGCTGCCCTTCACGAAGTGGCGCATCGACTCGCTCACGGTCTTTGCGTCGACGGCGACGATGCGCACGCCGCTCCCGCTTCGCACCTCGAGCAGCCCCTTGGCGTGGAGCGCCCTGATCGCCTCGCGGATGACGGTGCGGGAGACGCCGAACTGCTTGCCCAGCTCGCGCTCGGGCGGGAGCGCGTCGCCCGGTTTCAGGCGGTTGGAGATGATCGTCTGCAGGATCGCCTCGGTCACCTTGTCCGAGAGCCGTGCATCGCGGTCGACCGCCTCGAACACGCTTGTTGACTCTGTGTGATCGGGCTGGGCGATTTGACAAAGCTACCACGCGAATCATGCCCTCTCCCTCGGGCTAGACTCGTTGGCATGGAATCGTTACAGGCGACTGCAACCCTGCGCTGGGAGGGCCTGCGCGGCCGCGTGGAGGGTGGTTCCGGCGCGCTCTCGGTGGAGACCGCGACGCAGTCCGAGCTGGGCGGCCCCGGCGGCGAGTCGAACTCCGAGGAGCTCATCTCGGCGGCGCTCGCGAACTGCTTCACGTCGACCCTGACCGCGCTCGCGCGGGCGCGAGGCGTCGAGCTCGCCGAGATCGAGACGACGGTGTGCGCCCGGCTCGAATGGGACGCCGATACCGAGCACCACCTCTCCGATGCCACGCTGCACGCCGTGATCGCCTCGCCGGCGCCCGAGGCCGAGGTGCGCGCGCTCGTCGCCGATGCCGAGCGCCGCTCGCCGGTGTGCGATGCGGTCTCGCCCAGGGTTGCGTTGCACGTTACGGCCGACGTCATCCCGGTGTAGCCCGGCCCCCGTCCGGTGCCGCGGCAGCGCCGGGTAGGATGGCATTCCAAACCGCCGTGACGTCGCGGAGCGTGATCATGGGCATCCTGCTGTACGACAACCCGGTCTCGTCGAATGCCATGAAGGTGCGGTTCCTGCTCGCCGAGCTCGGCCTCGAGTACGAGCGCACGCATGTGCCGCTCAGCCACCCCCGGCCCGATTGGTATCTGGCCCGCTATCCGTTCGGCACGGTCCCGTTTCTCGTCGACGACGGCCACGAGGTCGGCGAGTCAAACGCCATCCTGCGCTACCTGGCGAACCGCGAGGGCCGCACCGACCTCTACCCCGCCGAGCCTCGGGAACGGGCCGCGGTCGACTGGGGCCTGGACGCATGGAGCACCCAGTTCCGGGGCAGCCTCTTCCCGGCCGAGTTGATCGGCCTCATGCACGGCGACTGGGAGCAGGGCGGCAGCAGGGCGCAGGACGCCGACCAGGCCGAGCTCGCGAAGGCCATCGGTGCGGTGCGGCCGAAGTTCGACATCATGGAGCGGTTCGTGGCCGCCAACGGCACCGTCGTCGGCTCGTTCACGATCGCCGACATCGCCTTCGCGCCCGTGCTCTGGCGCTGGTACAGGCTCCCGCTCGACTTCTCGCCGTGGCCGAAGGTGGCCCGCCTGCGCGACACCGTCACGGCGCGCCCGGCCTTCACCGCGATGGGCCCGCGCGCGTGAGCTCCCCGGTGCTCAGGGCCGGGCTGGTCGGGTGCGGCTGGATCGCACGACGCCACGCGCCCGCGATCGACGCCGAGGCCGGCGTCGACCTGGTCGCCGCCGCCGATCTCGATGTCGACCGTGCCGAGGCGATCGCGCGCCCCCGGGGCGCGCGTGCGTATGCGCGCTGGGAGGAGATGCTCGAGACCGAGGCTCTCGACCTGCTCTGGATCTGCACGCCCCCGCTGCACCATCGCGAGCCGGCCGTCGCGGCGCTCGCATCCGGTGTCCACGTCTATCTCGAGAAGCCGGTCGCGCGCACGCTCGAGGACGCACACGCGATCGTGGCCGCGGCGGAGGCCGCCGCGACGGGTGGCATCGTGTGCGCCGTCGGCTACCAGTGGCACGCGACCGAGCTCCTGGACGACGCCGCCCGTGCCCTCGAGGGCCAGCGGGTGGGGATGCTCGTCGGGCGCAATTTCGGCCCTGTCAACGGCCGGCCGTGGTTCGTCGACCGGGCGCAGGGCGGCGGCCAGCTGCTCGAGCGCGGCAGCCACCACATCGACCTGCAGCGCGCGATTGCGGGCGAGATCGCGGCGGTGCAGACGGCGGCCGCGGCCGTTCGGCTGGCCCAGGCCGCCGGCCCGCGCGGCAACATCGACGACGCGATCACGCTGCTCTTCCACTTCTCGAGCGGCGCCCTCGGGTGTGTGCACACCGTCTGGTCGCCGGACGGCCAGCCGGAGGTGTATGCCACCGACATCCTCGCCACCGAGGCGACGATCGCGCTCGACCTTGGTCCCGACCGCTATCGCATCTCCGGCCGCTCGAGAGCGCACGACGTGCAGGCGGAGTACGCCGACCCGATGGGTCGGTCGGTTCGCCGGTTCCTGGATGCGGCCCGTGACCGCGACCCGGCGGCCGTGTTCTGTGCGCCGGCCGACGCGGCGCGCACGCTCGCAGTGGCCGTTGCGTGCGAGCGGGCGCTCGAGACCGGCACGGTCGTCTCGGTCTGACGGCGGGTCCCGGCATCGGTCATACTGGCGCGCATGGCCCGGCGACCCCACCCAGCTCCGCCGCCGCCGGCCGCACTGCGCGTGCGGGGCTTCCGCTCGGTCAGGAGCACCCGAAGGGTCGTGTGCGACCGGCGCGGGCTCGTCCCCGCCGCCTGCCTGCGCACCCCCGCGGGCCGGCCGGTGTGCGTCGACGCGACCGTGCACCATCCGATCTGGATCGGCTGACCGAAGGCGCCGCCGCGCCGGGGATCACACCGACAGCCACACCTCGAGCAGCACCGATGCGAGCGCGCCGGGCTCGTCGCGAAACGGCGGGGAGAAGTGGTGGAGGTCAGGGAACAGGTGCTCGCGGGCGTCCGGGCAGACCTCGATGAGGCGCCGCGAGACCGCCTCCCACCGGGGATTGCTGCGGCCACCGCGGATCGCGAGCAGGGGGGCGCGGATCGCGGCGAGGTCAGCGCTGACGAACCCGGTGTCGGAGCGGAGCATCCGTTCGAGCAGCTCGTCGCGGGCGTCCCAGAGCGGCGGGTTGCGCGGCGGGGGCGGTTCCAACCCCGGCCGCATGAGCAGCTGCCGGAACGCGGCCGTCCGCTCGGCCGGCGGGAGGGCGCCGAAGCCCAGGTGGCGCGATCGCCACTCCGCCTCGACCGCATCCCAATCGTCGTCCCCGATGAACGCGGGCTCGAGGACGGTCACGCTGCGGACGGCGTCGCCGAGCGCGAGCGCCGCCGCCAGAGCCACCGTCCCACCGGCCGAGAAGCCGAACAGATGCACGCGTTCCCCGGCCGCCGCCGCGGTCACCGCGGCCACCTCCGTCGCCATCCCGTAGGTCTGATCCGGCGCTTGCCGCCAGATCTCGAGCCCCAGCAGCGTCACCTTCGCGCTCCCCGCCATGCGCTGCGCGAACTGCTCGACGGTGGTCCCGCCGAACTCGGTGCCCGACGGGTTGATCCAGAGCACGTGCGCGACGCTCACCTCGGCGCCACCGCTACGCCTCGCCTCCGGCCAGGCGGGCGTCGAGCTCGCGGAAGAGCGGCATGCCGAGCGGCCGTTGCATCTCCTCGGCCAGGTGCGCGACGACCCCGGCGGTGCGGGCGAGCAGCGCGAACCCACGCACGATGGCCGCGTCGAAGCCGAGGTCGGCCAGGGCCGCGCCGGCGGCACCGGCGCCGTTGATCGGAAGCGCCCGGCCGGTCCGCTGCGCCTGCACGTCGGCCACGATCCGAAGCGCGCGCAGGTTCGCGCCGAGCGCGCCGGCCTCCTGCGCGATCGCGTACATCCGCGGCGTGCGCGGGTCCTGCACCTTGTGGATCGGGTGGCCGAGGCCGGGGATGCGCCCGCCGGCCTCGAGGCGCGCCGCCACCGCCGCGTCGGCCGCGAGGCGCAGGTCGGCATCGGTGTCCGTCGCCGCCGCGGCGACGATCTCGCCCAGGAACACGGCCGCGTCCTCGACGACGCCCAGGAACACCGAGCCGGCGCCGAGCAAGCCGGCCGCGACCGCTCCCTGCAGCGACTCCGGCGCGCCGGTGTGGGTGAGCCGCGCCGCGAGCACCGTCGGCGTGAGGCCGTGATCGGCCAGCGAGACGAGCACGGCGTCGAGCAGCGTCGTCTCGCCGGCCGTCGGCATCCGCCCCTGGACGAGCAGGAACGTGAGCTCGGTGAACGTGACCCGCCCCATCAGCTCGTCGGCGAGGTCCCGTCCCCGGATGGTGATCGAGTCGGCCGTGGTCGAGCCGATGTCGGTGCGCAGCCAGTCGTCGCTCATGCTCTCCTCTCGAAGTCGATCTCGGCGGCGGAGCGCTCGCGCGGCAGCTCGTGCTTGGCGACGCGGCCCGTCGGAGTGTGCGGCAGGTCGGATACGGCCTCCAGGTAGCGCGGCACCTTGAACGGCGCAAGCAGGCCGGCGGCGTGCGCGCGCACCTCGGTCAGGTCGGCGCCGCCGTCGTGCGGGACGACGAATGCCTTGATCTCCTCCTCGGAGAGCTCCGACGGCACTCCGACGACGGCGACCTCGAAGACGGCCGGGTGGCTCGCGAGCGCCTCCTCGATCTCGGCCGGCGCGACGTTCTCGCCGCGGCGCCGGATCACCTCCTTCACGCGCCCGATGAACGTGAAGATCCCGTCGGCATCGGCTGTCACCAGGTCGCCCGTGCGCAGCCAGCCGTCGGCCGCGAGCACCTGCGCCGTCTCGTCGGGCATCCCCCAGTAGCCCTTCATGACTGCCGGGTTTCGCAGCTCGAGCTCGCCCACCTCGCCGATCTCGGCGGGCCGGCCGTCACGCATGACCCGGCCCTCGTTGACGACGCCGAGCGTCGGATGCTGGCGCACGCCGCCGAGCGTGCCGAACGGCCGTGTGCCGCGCGCCCAGATCGTCCCGTACGGCGTCTCGGACATCGCATACCCGCACACGATGCGCAGGCCGAAGCGGGCCTCGATCTCGAGCTGGCGTGCCTCGGGCGGCGCGGGGCCGGTGTAGCAGAGCCGCAGGGGATTCTCGGCGTCGTCGGGCCGCTCGGGCTGGCGCATCAGGATCTCGAGCATGGCGCCGATCGCGTTGAACTCGGTCGCGCCGTGACGGCGGGCGGAGTCGATGAAGGTGCTCGCCGAGAAGGCCGGCAGCAGCGCCAGGCTCGCCCGCGCGCCGACCGAGCCCAGCATCGAGTAGGTCGGGGCGTTGATGTGGAAGAGCGGCAGCGAGGTCATCAGGCGGTCGTCCGGACCGAGCTCCATCCACCACGGGAACCCCTCGCCCGCCATCACGTAGGCCCGGTGCGTCTGCGTCACGAGCTTCGAGCGCCCCGTCGTGCCGGAGGTGGGGATCAGCACGGCGGCGTCGTCGGGGCCCGCGGGGCCCGGGTCGTCCGCGGAGTCCTCCGAGGTGAAGAGGGCCGAGACGTCGGCGACATCCCCGGCGCCCCAGTCGCGGGCGGCGGCCATGACCGGCTCGAGGCCGGGGTCGCTCACGACGAGCCGCGGACGCACCTGGCCGATCAGACCGGCCTGCTCGGCGTCGGCGCTGCGCGGGTTGGCGGTGACGAGGATCGAGCCGACGTAGGCGGACGCGAGCCATGTGAACAGGTAGTCCGGCGTGCTGCGCATCGTGGCGAGCACGAGGTCGCCGTGGCCGATGCCGCGCGCGCGAAGCGCGGCCGCCGCCCGCCCGATCCGCTCGCGCGCCTGCGCGTAGGTGAACGACTCATCGCCGAAGACGAGCCAGACCTTGTCGGGCACCTCGGCGGTCGCCGCGTCGAAGAGCTCGGGGATCGTCTGCGGCATGGACGCGGATCATCGCGGGTTGCACCGACCCGGCGCAACCGCCTGCGCGTAGACTCGGCCGCATGACCGCCACGCCGTTCGCCGACGCCGTCGCCAGCTACCTGCGCGACATCCCGACGCCCTTCACGACCCCGGGGCACAAGCGCAACCCGGCCCTGGTCGGGGACGGCTCGCTGCTGCTCTGGGACGTCCCCCACCACGGTGGCGCGGACACGCTGCGAAACGAGCTCGAGGTGCTCGACCGGGCCGAGGAGCTGGCCGCGGCGGCCTGGGGCGCCGACATGTGCCGGTTCAGCCACAACGGCTCCACCCACCCCAACCAGGCACTGTGCCTGGCGACGACGACGCCCGGCGAGCCGGTGCTCGTCCACCGCACCTGCCACAAGTCGGTCTACGCCGGCCTGATCCTGGCCGGCGCGCGGCCGGTGTGGCTTGCGCCCGACGTCTCGGACGAGCTCGGCATCCCGCTGGGGACGCCGGTCGAGCGGGTGGTGGCCGCGCTCGAGGCCGAGCCGCGCATCCGCACGGTGATCATGACCGAGCCGTCCTACGTCGGCGTGCTCTCCGACCTGCCCGCGATCGCGGCCGCCTGCCACGAGCGCGGCGCGGCGCTCGTCTGCGACCACGCGTGGGCGGCGCACTTCGGTTTCGGATCGATGGTGCCGCCCAACGCGCTTGCCCTCGGAGCGGACGCGATCGCGCTCAGCACCCACAAGACGCTGCCCTCGCTCACCCCCGGGGCGCTCCTGCTCGCGCGCGACTCGGGGTTCATCGACCTCGGCCGCCTCGCGGCGGCGTTCGACCTGCTGCTGACGACGAGCCCCTCGGCGATGATCTATGCCACGATCGACCAGTGCCGCGCGCGCATGCAGGCCGACGGCGAGGAGCTGCTCGCGGCCGCCTGCGAGACCGCCCGGCGCGCGCGGGCGGGCGTCGAGCAGATCGATGGCCTGCGCGTCCTCGGCGACGAGGTCATCGTCGGCCATCCGTCGGTGCTGATGCGCGACCCGCTGAAGCTCCTGATCGACCTCTCCGGCGCGCACGCCGACGGGATCGCCGTCGACCGCGCGCTGCGGGCGCGGGGGGTCGCGGTCGAGGGCGCCGACCGCCGCCTGCTCATCCCGCATATGACGGTCGGAGACGACGCCGCCCGCGTCGACATCCTCCTGCCGCTGCTTGCCGAGGCCGTCGACGAGTGCCGTGGGACGGCTCCCGAGATGCCGCCGGTGGCGACCTCGTGGCGCTCGCAGCCGGAGCTCGCGATGACGCCGCGCGAGGCGTTCTACGCAGCCTCCGAGCGCGTGCCCGCCGATGCCGCCGTCGGCAGAGTGGCGGCCGAGTTCGCGGTGCCGTACCCGCCGGGCATCCCCGCCCTCGCGCCGGGCGAGGTGATCGGCGCCGGGCTCTGGGAGCAGATCCGGCGCGAGGCGGCGCTGGGGGCGCGCATCGCCTTCGCCTCTGACCCGCAGCTCGGCAGCGTCAAGGTCGTCGCCAACTAGGAACCGGGGGACTGTCCCCCTCACAATCGGGACGCACCACGCCGCGCGATCCCGCCGCCGAGGCGATTGTTAGAGGGGTGCGGCGTTGAGTGTGGACGACACCCCTCCAGCGCGCGCCGGCGTTCACCCTTGTGCGTCTCTAGAAGACGGGGCCGTTGGCGTCGATGTGCGCGTTTCGACGGGCAGCGTGCGAGTCGGTGGCGAAGGCGGATCGGCCGAGAACGTCGGTGCGCGCAGCCATCCGGCGGCGGCTGCGGCGTGGCCCGCTGTAAGGTTCGGGTGTGACACGTCGGCCCTGGATGGTGCCCGTAGCTGCCACAGTCGCGGCGGTGCTGTTCTTTGTCGCTGGCGTGGTGACTTGGCGGATGTTCTCGACGCCGTCGCATCTATCACACGAGCGTCTCTTGTTCTTCCTCCACCCCAGGCATCGTCTGCACCCGCTGCGGGCCGAACTGCTCTGGACGGCGAGCGCGTCGTGCGCCCTGGTAGCCGCTGGAACATCGTTGCGACTGCGGCGGCGACTCGGTTCCCCAGTCACGGAGTAGCTGGTGGATTGCCTGTGATGCGTTCAAGTCGAACGGCCCGAGCGGTATAGCGGTGCCTCACGCCGTCTTCTCGAACTGGCTACAAAAGACCGGATGAGTGGGGAGTTGCGTGTTCAGCCGGTCGATCCTCGGACGATCGCGTCCGAGCACGAGCCGGTCTACCACGTCTACTTTTGGTCGGACAGGCGCCGCCAGTCCGACGAGTACGAGGTGACCAACGCGGCAAGCGTCCAGGCAATCTTGGATTGGGCCGAGACCAACGCGGACGGTCGAGAGGTTGAGATCGCGGTCGTGATCCGCGACCGGCGACCTACATCGTCGGGCCACTCGACCACGCATTGCCGCCGACCGAGGAGTAGCTGCTGCGGCGGCGCCTCGCCGCTGGCCTACGCCGCATCTGAGGTAGATCGAGCCGCCCTGGTCGCCCTGCATCACCAAGAGGCAGCGCACTGGCGCTCTTGGCCTCCTCGAGCGAGCGGAGCGCCTCCTAGCGTCGGTGCGCATCTGTCGAACGAGCGATCTTGACCGCCTCCGGACGCCGGATCATCCACACTCAACGCTGCACCCCCCATTGTTAGGGAGACTGTCCCCTGCATTGCTCCATCTCGACCACCGTCGAAGGCGCCGGGAGCACCGGCTCGCCGCTTGCCTGCACCAGCACGCCGACCACCACGATCGCGCCGCCGACCAGGATCCCGGCTGACGGCCGCTCCGACACCGCGATCCACACCCACAGCGGTCCGAGCACCACTTCGAGCAGCGTGATCGTCGCGATCTCGGCCGCCGGGATCAGCCGCGCGCCGATCGAGAGCAGCGCCAGGCCGAGGCCGATCTGGCCGGCGCCGAGCAGCACGAGCAGGACGAAGTTGCGCAGATCGACCGAGCCCGGGTGGGCGAACGGCACCGCGCAGACGAAGATCAGCACCTGCGCGAGGCACGTCGCGGGCGCCATCGAGATGTGCCGGTGACGGCGGGTGATGACGAGGCTGACGGCGAACGAGAACGGGATCACCACCGTGAGCAGGTCGACCAGGATGCCGCCCGGCCCCGGCGCCCCCACCATCACGCCGACGCCGCCCAGGGCGATCACCATCGCGATCCACGAGCGCCGCGAGACGGACTCGCCGAGCACGAGCCATGCCAGGAGCGCGGCGATCATCGGCGAGGCCGCCTGCAGGAACAGCACGCGCGCGACCGTCGTGTAGTTGAGCGCGACGATGAACGATCCCGAGGCCAGGGCGGTCGCGACGCTCACGCCGAGCATCGCCCAGCCGCTGCCGCGAAACGACGCCCAAAGGCCGCGGCGCTGGCCGGCGCCCACGAAGATCGCAAGCGCGATGAACGCGAACATCGCCCGGCCTGTCACCTGCGTGCCGAGCCCGACGTGCAGCTCGCGCTGGAGCACCCCTGCGCTCGACCAGGCCACCGCCGCGAGGGCGACGTAGGTCTGACCGCGACGATGCAGCGATCGCGACATGCTGTCGATCGCAACGGAGCTCGCCACGCTCGTAGTCAACCAGACCCGCGCCGCCCGGCGCGCAGGCCTCAGGCGGCCAGGTCGACCGCGGTGCCGCCGCGCAGCACGGCGAAGAGCGCCTTGGCGCAGGCGGGATCGAACGCGGTGCCGGTTTCGGACTCGATCAGCTCGAGCGCGCGCTCCTGCGACCACGGCTCGCGGTAGGCGCGCCAGCTCGTGAGCGCGTCATAGACATCGCAGATCGAGAGGATGCGGGCCTCGAGCGGGATCTGCGCGCCGCGCAGGCCGCGCGGGTAGCCGGCGCCGTCGAGACGCTCGTGGTGGGCGAGCACGATCGGGATCTCCTCGTCGAAGCTGCCGACGTTGGCCAGGATGTCGGCGCCCGCCTGCGGGTGGGTCTTGATCGTGTCGTACTCGGCGTCGGTCAGCTTGCCGGGCTTGTTCAGGATGGCCGGCGGGATCTGGAGCTTGCCGATGTCGTGCAGCAGGCCCGCGACGGCCAGGCGCCGCAGCGCCGCGGCCGGGAGGGCGAGCTGCTCGCCGACCGCGATCGCGAGCGCGGCCACGTTCTCGGAGTGGGCGAGCGTCGAGGGATCGTGGCCCTGCATGTCGGACTTGAGCGAGCTGACGTAGCCGCCGAGCAGCTTCGACTCGTCGTCGAGCAGGTCCTGCGCCCGCGCCCGGCGCGGGAGCGCGAGCGTCGGCGTCGCCAGCATCAGATCGCGCGAGACGGCCGATGCGACGGCCAGGAACCCACATGCCTCGAGCGTGTGCCCGGCCCAGAACATCCACGTCCACACCGGCGAGAGCAGGTACACCGGGATCGACGTGCCGAGCCAGACGAGGCCGACCGCGATCGCGGCGTCGCTCAGCCGGCGGGTGAGCTGATAGGTGTGCCACGTCCGCCGGGCGAGCCATGCGTACACGCCGCAGGCGGGCGTGAGCAGGACGTAGGCCCAGGGCGTGACGCTGAGCGGCACGAGCGGCGCGAGCGCCGGATGTCCGAGCCCGATCGCGCCGAAGACCACGAGCGCTGCGAGCGTCCCCCACGCCGCGCGGGCGATCACGCGCGACGGATCGTCGAGCCGCGCGGGCAGAAGCAGCGCGATCGCAAGCACGATCCCGCCGACGGGCACCGCCAGGGCGCCGGCCAGACCGACGGTGGCGTTGCGGCCGTACGAGTCCAGGATGAACCCCGGCGTCGCCGACGCGTGGATGACGAGCAGCCCGGCCATCGCGAGGAAGGCGACGCCGACGAGCCCGCCGCGCGCGTCATGCTCGCGCCGGGCCACACGCACCATCAGGAGCGCGGCCAGGAGGGCGGCGAGCGCGGCGCCGCCGACTGCCGTCACGTGCGTCGGAGGCGAGACGAAGCTGCCGGTGACCGAAAAGGCGCCGCCGCGCACGAGCGCATACCCCGCGGCGGGGGCGACGGCGAGCAGGAGGAGCCCGGCGCGGAGCAAGCGGCGGCCATTCATCGGCCACTTAATCGGGCGATGCCGCCCAGGATTGAGTCAGGCGCGAAACGCCGCCGCGCGCCCGGCGCGCGCGAGGCTCGTGCGGGCGTACTCCGACGTCCCCGGCCCGAGGAGCTCGCGCGCTCCGGCGACGAGCGCGGCGTAGGCGGCGCTCGCAAGCAGCGAGCCCGTCGAGACACGGCGCACGCCGAGCGCGCGCAGCTCCGGGACGCCCGGTGCACCCGGAAGCGCGAGCACGTTGACGGGCGCCCGGACGGCCGCGACGACCGCCGCGATGTCGGCGGCGTCGGTCAGCCCCGGCGCGTACAGGCAGTCGGCGCCCGCCTCGCGGTAGGCGACGAGCCGGGCGATCGTGTCGTCGAGGTCGGCCGCGCCGTAGAGGTGGTTCTCGGCCCGGGCGGTCAGCACCATCGGGTCGCCGGCGTGGGCTGCCTCGGCGGCGGCGGCCACCCGTTCGGCGGCGATGCCGACGGCGTCGATCCGCCCGGTGGCGGGGTCGTAGTCCTCGATCGAGCACCCGGCAGCCCCCGCCTGTGCAAGCAGGTGCACCGTCTCGGCGACGCCGGCGAGATCGTCGGCGAAGCAGCGCTCGCTGTCGACCGACAGCGGCAGGTCGGTGGCGGTCGCGAGCCGGGCGACGTGGGCGACGAGCTCGTCGCGGGTGACCGCCTGGTCGTTCTTGCCGATCGTCCAGGCGAAGCCCGCGCTCGTCGTCGCAAGCGCCGGGGACCCGCACCAGGCGAGCAGACGGGCCGAGCCCTCGTCCCACGGGTTCGGCATGACGAAGATCCCATCCTCGGCGTGCAGCTGCCGGAACCGCGCCCGGCGCTCGGCGATCGACATCACGTCCCTCCCCGTGTGGTGGTCTGCGCGTCTGCGAAGAACTGCGGCAGGTGCTCGCGGTGGGCCTCGAGCAGCGCGTCGAGCAGCGGGCCGGCGACGTCGTAGCTCGCCACGAGCGGGTTTGCCATCAGCGCCTGCAGCGCCAGGCGGCGCTCTCCGGTGACGGCCGCGGCCACCGTCAGCCGCTCGTACGCCTTCACCTGCTCGACCAGGCCGAGCATCTCCGGCGGCAGCGGCCGCTGCGGCCTGGGGTGGGCGCCGGACGCGTCGATGCGGCACGGCACCTCGACCACCGCGTCGGCGGCGATGTTCGGGATGGCGCCGTCGTTGCGCACGTTCACGACCTGGGTGTCGCCGCGGTCGGTTGCAAGCGACTCGAGCAGCATCGCCGCCGCCTCGGAGTAGAACGCGCCGCCGCGCTGCTCGAGCAGCGCGGGCTTCACGTCGAGCTCCGGGTCGCGGTACATCTCGAGCAGCTCGGCCTCGATCCGCATCACCTCGCTCGCCCGCGTCGGGTGCTCGCGCTGCTCCTCGAGCGCGCGCTCGGTCAGGTAGAAGTAGCGCAGGTAGTACGACGGGATGGCTCCGACGAGCCGGATCAGGTCGCCGGGCAGGTCGACGTCCTCGCCGAGCTGGTCGGCGAACGTCTCGATCAGGCCCGGCAGCCGGTCGACGCCGTCGACGTGCACGCCGCGCTCCCACGAGAGGTGGTTCAGGCCGACGTGCTCGAGCTCCACCTGCGCCGGCTCGACGCCGAGCCGGTCGGCGAGCTGGCGCTGAAAGCCGATCGGGATGTTGCAGAGGCCGATGGCGCGGTGGCCGTGATCGATCAGCGCCTGCGCGACGAGACCGGCCGGGTTCGTGAAGTCGAGCAGCCAGGCGCCGTCGGCCCCCACCTCGGCCATGTCGCGGGCGATATCGAGCACGACGGGCACGGTGCGGAGCGCCTTGGCGAAGCCGCCGGCGCCGGTCGTCTCCTGGCCGATCAGCCCGAAGCGAGCCGGCACCGTCTCGTCCTGCAGTCGGGCGGCGAGGCCGCCGACGCGCAGCTGCACGAGCACGAACGCGGCGCCGTCGATCGCGCGCCGGCGGTCGGTGGTGCACACGAGCCGGCCGCCGAAGCCCTGCCGGCGCAGGATCCGCTCGGCGAGGCCGCCGACGATGTCCAGGCGGCTCGGGTCGATGTCGTGCAGGACGAGCTCGGAGATGCCCAGCCGCTCGGCCCGCAGCCCGAGCCCCTCGATCAGCTCCGGGGTGTACGTGCTGCCGCCGCCGACGACGGCGATCTTGGGGGTTGAATCCACGGCTGGAGATTGTAATCTATGGCGGTGCATTCGTTAGGAAACTTTCCTGACATATTCATGGCCGAGATTGCGGGCCAGCCGGAGGCGATCCGCAGGGCCGCCGCCGCCGCCGTGGAGCAGGCCGGGCCGATCGCCACCGTGCGGGCCGAGCTCGACCGCCGCTCGCGCGTCGTTCTCACCGGCATGGGCAGCTCCTACGACGCGTGCTACCCGGCGGCAACACGGCTCGCGGCGGCAGGCGTGCTGGCGACGATGGTCGACGCGGCCGAGCTGCTGCACTTCCGCCAGGACGCGCTCGGCACCCAGACGCTGCTCGTGTGCGTGAGCCAGTCCGGCGAGAGTGCCGAGACGGTGCGGCTCGTGCGCGAGCTGCGCGCCCGCGGCGACCGGCCGTGGATCGCGGCCGTCACGAACGGCGCCGGGAGCTCGCTCGCGACGCTCGCCGACGTGAACCTCGACACCCGCGGGGGCGAGGAGCACGGCCCGTCGACGATGACGTTCGCGGCCACCCTCGTCATGATGGCGGCCGTCACGCGCGCGCTGGCAGGGCTCGAGCCCGCCCCCGAGGCCGACGCCGAGGCCGCGGCGGCCGCCGCCGAGCGGCTCGTCGCCGACGCCGAGGCGGCTGCGCGCGGCCTCGCGGCGTGGCTGGGCGAGCGGCCGATGCTCGCGCTCCTCGGCCGCGGCGGGTCGCGCGCGGCGGCCGAGATGGGGGCGCTCACGCTCAAGGAGGCGGCCCGGTTCCCGGCCGAGTCGCTGCAGTCGGCACAGTTCCGCCACGGTCCGCTCGAGCTCGCCGGGCCCGGGCTGGCCGCGGTCGTGTTCGCATCGGAGCGGCGCACCCACGAGCTCGACATGGGTCTCGCCGCCGAGCTCGTGCGTGCCGGGGCGGCCGTGCTCGTGATCGGCCCCGACGGCGCCGCGCCCGCCGGCGCCACCGGCATCGCGACCGGCGACGTCGCCCCGGGCCTGGCCTCGGCCGTCGCGATCATCCCCGTGCAGCTGCTCTCGTGGGCGCTCGCGCGCAACCGCGGCCTCGCGCCGGGCACCTACACGATCGCGTCGAAGGTCACCACCCGTGAGTAGGCCCCGGATCGCCCTCACCTTCGACACCGAGCACTGGAGCCACCCCTCGGCTCCCGACGTCCAGGAGCGCATCCTCGACGTCCTCGCCGAGGCCGACGTCCTGGCCACGTTCTTCATCCAGGGCCGGTGGGCGACCGCGTACCCCGGGTGCGCCCGCCGGATCGCCGCCGCCGGCCATCTGGTCGGAAACCACTCCCACCACCACGCCCCGATGACCCTGCTCACCGACGCCGGCATCGCGCGCGACGTCGGTCAGGCCGAGGAGGCGATCCGCGCGCTCGCAGGCGTCGATCCGAGGCCGTGGTTCCGCTGCCCCTTCGGGTACGGACACGACGATCCTCGCGTCCTTCACGCGCTCGAGCGCGCCGGCTACCGCAACCGCCACTGGGATGTCGAACCCGACGACTGGGAGCCCGAGCGCACGCCGGCCGACCTGGAGCGGCTCGTCGTCGACGGGGCGTTTGCGCATGGCGACGGCGCGGTGGTGGTCCTGCACAGCTGGCCCCCGGCGACGATCGCCGCGCTGCCCGCGATCCTGCGCCGCCTGCGCGAGGGCGGCGCGCGGCTCGTGCGGCTCGACGAGGTGGCGGAATGAGCGGCCGCACGGTGCTCGCGGTCGACGGCGGCAACTCGAAGACCGACGCCGCGATCCTGGACGACACCGGACGGGTGCTGGGCACATGGCGTGGGGCGGGAGCGTCGTTCTCGCCCGCCGATCATCAATCCTCGATCGAGAACCTCGAGCGCGTCGTGCGCGCGGCGGCGCGGGCGGCGGGGATCGACGCGGGTCCGGTGGCCGACATCGGCGTCTTCTGCCTGGCCGGCGCCGACCTGCCGGCCGACGACCGGCGCATCCTTCGCTCCGTCGAGCGCCTCGCCCTGGTGGGCGAGCCGATGCTGCGTAACGACACCTTCGCCGTGATGCGCGCCGGCGCGCCCCGCGGCTGGGGCGTCGCCGTCGTCTGCGGCGCCGGGTTCAACTGCACCGGTGTCGGCCCCGACGGCAAGCAGGTGCGCTTCCCGGCGCTCGGGCCGATCTCGGGCGATGCGGGCGGGGGCCAGGAGATCGGCATCGCCGCGGTCGGCGCGTGCGTGCGGGCCGGCGACGGCCGCGGGCCGCACACCGCGCTCGAGCGGGCGGTGCCGGCGTTCTACGGCCTGCGCACGCCACGGCAGGTGATGGTGGGGCTGCACACCGGCAAGCTGGACGAGGAGCGGCTGTACGAGCTCGCCCCGACCGTGCTCGGCGCCGCGAACGAGGGCGACCCGGTGGCGGTCGCGATCGTCGAGCGGCAGGCGAACGAGGCGGCGGTGCTCGTGAACACCGCGCTGCGGCGGCTGCGGCTCACGCGAACCGATGCCGACGTCGTGCTCGGCGGCGGCGTGGCTCGCGCCCGCAGCCCGGTGTTCATGCGGCGCCTCGCAGAGCTCGTCGCAGACTGCGCGCCGGACGCCCGCATCGTGGTCGTCGACGAGCCGCCCGTCGTCGGCGCGGCGCTGCTCGCGCTCGACCGGCTGGCGGTCTCGGACGGAGCCGACGGGCGGGTGCGCGCGGCGCTCGTCGCGTCGCGGTTCGTGCACAACGGCGCGGTACCCTGAGGAGGAGCCATGGCGCGGATCGTTCTCCAGGAAGTCACGAAGCGCTTCAAGGACGTGCGGGCCGTCGACGGCGTGTCGATGGAGATCGCCGACGGCGAGTTCATGGTGCTGGTGGGGCCGTCGGGCTGCGGCAAGACCACGCTGCTTCGCATCATCGCCGGCCTCGAGGAGCTCACCGACGGCGAGGTGATCATCGGCGACCGCATCGTCACCGACCTCGCACCCAAGCACCGCGACATCGCGATGGTGTTCCAGAACTACGCGCTCTACCCGCACATGACCGTGGCGCAGAACATCGCCATCGGCCTCAAGCTGCGCAAGCGTCCCAAGGCCGAGGTCGAGCAGCGGGTGGCCGAGGCGGCGCGCGTGCTCGGGCTCGAGCCGCTGCTGGCGCGCAAGCCCTCGGAGCTCTCAGGCGGCCAGCGCCAGCGCGTCGCCATGGGCCGCGCGATGGTGCGCGAGCCGCAGGCGTTCCTGATGGACGAGCCGCTCTCGAACCTCGACGCCAAGCTGCGCGTGCAGATGCGCGCCGAGCTCGCCCGCCTGCGCGACCAGCTGGGCACCACCACCGTCTACGTGACGCACGACCAGGTCGAGGCGATGACGCTCGGCGACCGCGTCGCGGTCATGAACGACGGCGTCGTGCAGCAGCTCGACACGCCGCACAACCTCTACGCGCACCCGGCGAACATGTTCGTCGCGGCCTTCATCGGCTCGCCGTCGATGAACCTGTTCGAGGCCTCGGTCGAGGGCGACCAGGTCGTCTTCGGCGGTCATCGCCTGCCGCTCTCGGGCGGGCGCCTGCACGGCCATTCGGGCGCCGTGGTGGTCGGGATCCGGCCGTCGGACTTCGAGGACGCCGACGTCTGGCACGACGACACGCGGGCCGTGATCGACGTCGAGGTGCGCGTGGTCGAGGAGCTCGGCGCCGAGGCGAACATCATCTTCGCCGTCGAGGCGCGCACGGCGCTCGATGCCGGCGACGGGCGCACCCCGCAGGAGGAGGGCGGCGAGGAGGCGCAGGTGCCGCTCGTGGCCGAGGCGGGCACCACGGTGTGCACGGCGTGCGTCGACGCCCGCACCCGTGCCCGGACCGGCGAGCGCGTGCGCCTCTCGGTCGACCCGTCGCGGCTGCACTTCTTCGACGGCGGGTCGGGCCAGGTCATCGCACCGGCCGCCCCGGTGCTCGCGACCGGCCGCTGACGGGCTAGCGCCAGTCCTCGCGCGGCAGCTCGAGGTAGCTCGCGAGGCCGTTGCCGAACGACCAGTCCCCGCGCTCGTTCTCGACCAGCGCGATCGTGACGTCCTCGGGGCGCACGCCGGTGCGCTCGGCCAGGAGCGCCGCCGCACGGGCGTAGAACGCGCGCTTGACGTCGGTCGAGCGGCCCGCCGCAAGCGTCAGCCGGACGAGCACGAAGCGGTCGCTGCGATCGATCCCCAGGTAGCCGCGGTCGAACTGCAGGGTCTGCGGCGAGTGCTGGGTGAGCATCTGGAAGCGGTCGCGCTGCGGCACGCCGAGGGTCGCGACCATCGCCTCGTGCACCGCATCGCCGATCGCGGCGAGCTCGTCGTCCGGACGGCCCCGAAGCACGTCGATCTGCACGAGCGGCATGCGTCCCCCTTCGTTCAGCCCTTCACGCCGGTGAGCGTGATCCCCTCGATGAATACCCGCTGGGCGAGGAAGAAGATCACGATCACGGGCAGCATGAAGATCAGCGCCGCCGCCATCGTCAGGTTCCAGTCGACGTGGTGCACCGTGCGGAACGACGCCAGGGCGACCGAGAGCGTCTGCGAGTTCGGGTTGCCGGCCAGGTAGACGAGCGGCCCGTAGAAGTCGTTCCAGGAGTAGATGAAATTGAAGAGCGCGACCGCGACGATCGCGGGCTTCGCGAGCGGGATCATCACGCGGCGCAGGATCTGCAGGTGGCCGCCGCCGTCGACGCGGATCGCGTCGGTCAGCTCCTTGGGGATCGTCATGAAGAACTGGCGCAGCAGGAAGATCGAGAACGCGTCGCCGAAGAAGTTGGGGATGATCAGGGGCTTGAGCGTGCCGATGAACTGGATCCCGGTCCAGTCGTGGTACTGCTTCGACCACAGGATGTAGAGCGGCACCGACGTCACCTGCGCGGGCAGCATCAGCGTCGCCAGCACCAGCAGCAGCACCACGTTTCGGCCCCGCCACTCGATCCGGGCGAAGGCGTAGGCGACCGGGACCGACGAGATCACGACGCCGACGGTCGAGAGTCCCGCGTAGAGGAACGAGTTCCACGTGTAGCGGGGCAGGTCGATGCTCGAGAACACCGTCCGGAAGTTCGACCACTCGAACGGGTGCGGGATCAGGCTCGCCGAGAGCGCCTGGTTGTCGGACATGAGCGCCGTCAGCAGCATGAAGAGCACCGGCAGCGCAAAGCCGATCGAGACGGCGATCAGGACCGCGTGGTTTGCGACGGCGAGCAGCATCCGCCGCCGCCTGACGGCCGCGGGCAGCTGGCGGGTGTGGGCGACCGTGGCTACGACAGCCCTCCGCGGTAGTGCACCCACTTGCGCGCCGAGGCGAACAGGACCGCCGTCGTCGCCATCGTGGCGATGAAGAGCACCCACGCCATCGCGCTCGCATAGCCCATGTGGAAGTACGTGAACGCCTGCTCGTAGAGCCAGACGCCGTAGAACAGGAGCGACCCCTGCGGGTCACCCGGCGACGTGCCGGCTGTCGTCGACGACACGAATGCCTGGTCGAAGTACTGGAAGCCGTCGATGACCCCGATCACGAGGGTGAAGAAGATCACCGGCGTGATCATGGGCAGCGTGACGTGGCGGAACCGCTGCCAGGCGTTTGCCCCCTCGATCGAGATCGCCTCGTACAGGTCGCGGGGCACGTCGAGCAGCCCGGCCAGGTAGATCACGATCGCGTCGCCGATGCCCCACAGGCCGAGCACGATCAGGGCGGGCTTGGCCCAGGTCGGGTCATAGAACCAGAGCGGCGCATTCAGGCCGGGGATGTTCGAGAGCACCTGGTTGACGGGGCCGGTAGTCGGGTTCAGCAGATAGACGAACACGAGCGCGCTTCCGACCGTCGGCGCAAGCGACGGCATGAAGAAGAGCGTCCGGTAGACGTTCACGCCGCGGCTGGGCCGCGTCAAGAGCATGGCCGTGAGCATCGCGAAGAGGATCCGCAGCGGCACCGAGACGAGGATGATCCAGACGGTGTTTCGCACCGACCGCCAGAAGTACGGGTCGGCCTCGTGGTGGCCGCCGATCGTGCCCACGCCGAACATGAACCGGTAGTTGTCGAGGCCGATCCAGTGCGGCGCCGTCAGCAGGTCGTAGTGGGTGAACGAGTAGTACAGGCTGAGCAGCATCGGCCACGCCGTGAAGAGCGCGAAGCCGATGATCCAGGGCGAGAGGAGCAGCAGCACGACCGCGTACTTGCCGAGCGCGAGCCGCCGCCGCGCACGCCGGCGCTCGGCCGGCGTGCGCGTGGGAACGGCGGATGCCGCGGCCAGGGTGGCGGGCCGATCTACGGCGTCTGCCCCTGCTGGAGCTGGTTGTCGATGTTCGTGTCGAGCGCCTGCAGGCCGGACTGCAGGTTCGAGATGTTGCCCGCCTGCCACTTGGCGTCGAAGTCGTCGACGAGCTGGGCGTAGCCGGCGCCCGACGAGAGCAGCGGTGGGTAGAACGACGAGTTGGGGTTGTTCCACACATCCACGAAGGTCTTGAACTGCGGCCCCAGGTTGAGCTTCGGCGAGGCGCCGGAGGCCTTCGTGGTGGGCACGTTTCCGAGCGCGTTTGCGAGGCCGACGAGGTAGTTCGTGTCGGTGGCCAGGAACTTGACCAGATCCCACGCCTCCTGCGGGTGCTTCGTGCCCTCGGGGATCCCGACGATCGTGCCGCCGACGCGCCCCGAGCCGTACAGCTGCGACTCGTTCGAGGCCACGGGGAACGGCGCCGTGGCGTAGGACAGCGACGGATGCTCGCGGCGGATGAACGCCGTGCGCCACTCGCCGTCGAAGACCATCGCGACCTTGCCGGTCTCAAACGCGTTGGTCGGGTTGAACTCCGAGTTCGTGTAGGTGGCGAAGAACTTCTCGAGGTTCGAGTAGCCGTACCAGTCGACGAGCGACTTCTGCCACTCGAACGCCTGTGTCCAGGCCGGGTCGGTCGCGAGCTGGGCCTTGCCGCTCGAGTCGAACCAGTTCGCGCCGAACGCGTGGCCGATGTCGGCGATGTCGAGCTCCTCCCACAGGTTCAGCGGAACGAAGCCGGCCACCTTGATCGAGCCGTCGGGGTTGCGCACCGTGAGCTTCTTGGCGTCGGCCGCAAGCTCGTCCATCGTCTTCGGCGGCCCGTTGATGTGCGCCTTCTTGAACAACGTCGTGTTGTAGTAGAGGCCGTAGGCGTCGGTCAGCGACGGCAGCGCGCACTGCTTGCCGTCGACCTTCGTGTAGCTCAGGGTCGCCGGCGCGAACTGGCTGATCGACATGTGGTCCTTCTGCATGAACGGCTGCAGGTTCTCCCACAGGCCGCTCGAGCAGTACTGCCCGGCGTAGCTCGGCGTGAACCCGATCGCCACGTCCGGTGCGTTGCCGCCCTTGATGGCCGCGATCAGGTTGGGGTCGAACGTGTCCTGGTCGGGGTTGGGCTGGAGCGCAAGGTGGACGTGGATCCACGGGTACTGCTTCTCGAACGCGGTGATGCCGTCCTGGAAGGGCTTTGCCTCCTCCTGGGCGTACTGGTGCCACACGGTAAGCGTCACCGGCGTGTGCGCGCCGTTCGAGCTCGACCCGCCCGAGCTCCCGCCGCATGCGGCCGCGAGCGCGACCCCGAAGACCGCCAGGGCCCCGAGCAGTTTGGTGCGTCCTGTCATCTCGCCTCTCCTCCCGTGATGGCGAATGGCCGTTCCTTGACTCTCATCCGACGCTCTCCCGCGGCGTCGGTTCGCGTACGCGATCGAACAGCGTCTCCTGGGCAGCGGCGAGCGCCGTCGCGACCGCGCCGTGCAGCACGACCTCGTCGCCGAGCGCCGACACGGCCAGCCGCGGCCGAAACGGCGAGATCCGGTGCAGCTCGCGCTCGATCGGCTCGCGCAGCAGGTCGCCGCCGTTTCCGGCGATGCCGCCTCCGAGCACGACCAGCGCCGGGTCGAGCACCGGCACGACGGCGGCGATCGCAAGCGCGATCCTCGCCGCGATCAGGTCGACCACGGCGAGGGCCGCGGCGTCGCCCCGGCGGGCGGCGGCAAAGACGCTCTTGGGCGACGCCGGGCGCAGGCCGTGCTCGCGGGCGAGCTTCTGCACTGCGGCGGCCGAGGCCGACTCCTCGAGCTGGCCGCGGCGGCGGTAGGCGGGATCGTGCGGATCGCCCGGGCCGACCGGCAGATAGGCGATCTCGCCGGCCGCGCCGGACGCCCCCCGGTAGAGCTGGCCGCCGACGATGATGCCCAGGCCGATGCCGGTGCCGACCCACAGGAACACGAATGTGCCGGTGTCGTGGCCGGCGCCGCGGGCGCGCTCGCCGAGGGCCGCCAGGTTGACGTCGTTGTCGAAGCTCACCTTGGCGCCGAGCTGCGCCCGGATCGCCTCGACCAGGCCCTGCTTGCCGCCGGGCAGGTTGGGGCTGAGCGCGAGCCGCGTCCGATCGGGGTCGAGCACGCCCGGCAGGCCGACCGTCGCGTGGGTCACCGCCGACCAGTCGATGCCGCGCTCGGCCGCAAGGCCGTGGGCGAGCCCGCTGATCTGGGAGACGGTCGCGGCCGAGCTGCGGTGGGTGCGCTCGTCGCGCCGGGCACGCACCGTGCCGGTGATGTCGGCCAGCGCCGCGCGCACCCAGTGGCTGCCCACGTCGATGCCGACCACCCATCCCGACTCGGGGTTCAGCGTGTAGACGACGGCCCCGGGGCCCTTCGGGCCGCGCGACCGGCCCGCCTGGTGAACGAGCCCGGCGTCCTCGAGGCCCGACAGCGCCTGCGACACGGTCGGCTTGGAGAGGCCGCTTCGGCGGGCCGCCTCGGCCCGCGACATCGCCCCGTCCCGGCGGATCAGCTCGAGCAGGCTGCGCTCGTTGATCGCGCGCAGCAGGCTGGGCGTCCCGGCGGCGAACTCTGCCGTCTCACCGGAGTAAGGAAACTTTCCTGACAATACTCCGGGGAGGATAGGCCCGCGCGGCTCCCAAAGTCAAGGGCGGCCGCGAACCGCCCAATTGGCATCCATTCGAACTGCCAAGTGGGTATTCGGGGCGCTGGGCGCCGGGCCTAGAATGGCCGGACGTGGGGAGTCCGGCGGTCGAGGTCTATGTGGCGGCGTTCCTGGCGCGGTGCGATCCTCTGCTGCGACCGGACCGGCGCAAGGTCGATGCGCCAGGGCTGCATGGACTGCTTCCCTCGACCGATGAGCCGTCCGCTCAGCTCCTGGTCACCGACGACCGGGCGCACGGTGCGCTCGCATCGATCCTCCCGGACATCGACGCGGGGATGGTCAGGGTGTTCGCTGCGGCAGCGCGATGCACCGAGCTGCTCGTCGACGGGCTGGCGTGGGACCGGGAACATCCACGGCGATGACGTGTGCCGACCTGGGGAAGCTGCCTGGCTTCGCGCTGCCGGGCGCGCTCACACTCCGGCCGGTGCATCGCCTCGAAGGCGATGCGCCTCAGGGCGTTGCGCTGGCCGACGCCGTCTCGGCGGCGGTGCGGGCCGCTCCCGCTGCCGAGGATCCGGGAGCGCTCGCCGCGTATCTGAGATCGCTGCCGCCGGCGTTTCGGCTGCTGGCAGCCGTCGATGCCGACGGCACGGTGCGCGGGACGTCAGGCTGGGGCGCGTTCGGTGCGTACGCGAGCGTCATGTTCGTCAACACCGATCCGGGCTGGCGGCGCCGGGGCATCGGCCGCGCGATGACATCCGCGGCGCTGCACGCCGCCCGCGATGCCGGAGCGGCGCAGGCCGGACTCGACGCAAGCGCCGCCGGGCGGCGGATCTACCTGCACCTCGGGTTTGAAGAAGCGGCGGGGCTGACGCGCTTCTACCGGGAAGGCCCGTCCGGATCCGCGCAGGACGCACCGCGGCTCAGGCCGCGACGCTGAAGCGGCGCTTGCCGCGCCCCTTGGCGTCGAGCAGCGCCGCGTCGGCCGCGGCGGTCAGGGCGGCCGCGGTCTGGCCGCTTCCCCGGCTCGTGGCGACCCCGATCGAGACGGCGACACCCTCGCGGGCGAACGCATCGAGCAGGCGAGCCGAGAGGGCGGCGGCCGCGGCCTCGCCGGTGCCGCGGGCGGCGAGGGCGAGCTCGTCGCCGCCCAGGCGCCCCGCCGTGTCGGCCTCGCGGGCGTGCCGGCGCAGCAGCCGGGCGGCGGCCCGCAGCACGCGGTCGCCGTGGGCGTGGCCGTTGCGGTCGTTCAGCTGCTTGAAGTCGTCGATGTCGATCACGAGGATGCTGACCGCCTCGCCCGAGCGATCGGCAGCGCGCAGCGCGGCGGCCAGGCGGCGGCGGAACGTGCGCGGGTTGGCGAGGCCCGTCAGCGCGTCCTGATCGGCGAGCCGGCGCACCCGCTCATACAGCTGGGCCTGGCGCAGCGCGCCGGCGCCGGTTGCGGCCAGCGCCTCGCAGAAGCGGATCTCGTCGCCCGAGAAGGGGATCGTGTTCGCGGGGTCGACGATCTCGACGACGCCGAGGATGCGCCGGTTCGCGATCAGCGGCACCTGCAGCAGCGTGCGCCAGCCCCACAGGCGCATGTACGCGCGCTGGCCGTCGGACACCGCCGGGTCGTCGGCGAGCGACTGGACGTAGGACACCTCGCCCGCGAGCAGGGCGCAGAGCTCGGGCAGGCCGGCCAGCGCGTGGACGCCGGGCGGGGGCAGCGGCACGCGCCGGTTCGTCCACGGCCGGAACTCGAGCACGTCGCGGATCACGCCGCGGCGCGGATCCCAGACGGCGATCGACACCTCGCCGACGCGCGGGATCGCCTGGCCCACGCCGCGTCCGACCTCGACCAGCACGTCGTCGACGCTCGCCGAGCTCGTCAGCCGCGCGGTCACGGCATAGAGCGCGGCCAGGCGCTGCGAGAGCCGGCCGTCGTCGCCCAGGGGTGATCGATCGCGGTCGTCCTCCACCCTCAGGAGATCGGCAGCGGCGGGTGCGGTTTGAGCGGCGGTGCGGTCAGGAGCGCTTGCCGGCGTCGACGGCCCGCTGGAGCTGGGCCTTGCTCATCTTCGAGCGGCCGGGGATGTTGCGCTGCCGCGCCTCGTTGTACAGCTGGTCCCTGGTGCGACCGCGCGGGCCGCTGCGACCCGACCGCACGCCGCCGCGATGCGACGAGGACATGTCCTCGAGCGACGTCCGCGAGGCTGTCTCGGTCTGCCCGCGGCGGGCCCGCTCCTTGTTGACCGTGCGCGCGGCGATCTCCTTCGCGCGCGGCACGGAGGCTCCCGAGTCGCGTTCGCTCTCGACGATGTGCTCGTACTTGCGCTCCTGCTTCTGTGTCCATTCAGCGGGCATCGGGCTCTCCTTCGTCTGCGGCATCCAGCGCTCCCACGGGCGCCACGATCCGCGCGGCCTGGTCGAGCGTCGCCCCCTGGGCGATCAGGGCCTCGATCCGGTGCACGAGGTCGGTGTGCTCGCCCTCGCACCACGCGGCCGTGACGACCTCGGACGCCTCCCTGTGACCGTAGCCGAGCCGGCCCAGCCGCTCCTGCTGCCAGACCTGAATGCGCTCGGCCTCGTCTCGCTCGGGCGGCACTTCGGCGTCGCGCTCGCGTGGTGCTCGAAAGCGCATCTCAGTCAGAACCGTTCCCCGGGTACGACCCGCCAAAACGTCGCGGCAGGGAGGCGGGCGTGCGACGCCGAACCGGTACGGATGAACGAGCCCTCGCGTGGCGAGACCGGCGATGAGCGGCGCAACCGCCAGCTCACCGAGCTCCTGAACGAGCTGCGCGTCGCGCTGCCCGGGGTGCAGATGCTGTTCGGCTTCCTGCTGGCCGTGCCGTTCACGCAGCGCTTCGGGGGAGTGTCGTCGAACCAGCGCGGCCTCTACTACGCGGCGTTCGCGGCCGCGGCCGGAGCCTCGGTGTGCTTCATCGCGCCGACCGCGTTTCACCGGATCGTCTGGCAGCACGGCGAGAAGGGCATCCTGCTGCGGATCTCGAGCGTGCTCGCGATCGCGGGCACCGTCTTCCTGGCCGTCGCGATCACGAGCGTGATGCTGTTCATCACGAGCTATCTGTACGGCTCCTCGCCCGCCGCCCTCGCGGGCACGGTGCTCATCGCCGCCCTTCTGTCGCTCTGGTACGGGTTGCCGCTCGCCTACCGCCTGCGCGCCGACCGCTGACCCCGCGTTTGGCGACCCGGGAGCGCGGGAATACGGACAGCAGTCCGTCCAGGGAGGGAACGATGTGCGCCATGGATCACCCAGGTGATGAGCAGGTGCCCGCCACGGAGCCGACTCGCCACGCCCCCACCGATTTCATGTCGCGGCACGAGGGCGCCGAGGGCCACGGCGACGATCACGTGCGTCGCGCACCCGAGATCAGCCGGGAGCTGAACGAGCGGTCGGAGTTCGTCCAGGGCCTGCTCCAGCACGCCGAGGAGCACCGCAGCCGGCTCCCGGACCCCGACGTCACGGATCGCGCCTGAGCGCGCGCCGCCCCGCGCCTACGCCGCCTTGAACTCGCCCCAGATGGCGGTGCGCTTGTCCAGGCCCGTCGGCGTGGTGTAGAGGATCTCGTAGTCGTTCAGGACCCGCGGCGGGAACACGACCAGCGGATCCTTCGCCTCCGCGCCCACGAGCGGGTAGGACGCAGGCGTGCCCACCTCGTACTGCACGTACTCCATCTCACGCGCGTTCACGGCCGGCTCGAGCATGAAGTTGATCCACGTGTGGGCGGCCACCGGGTCGGGCGCGTAGGCCGAGATCGCCCAGTTGTCGATCCAGATCTCGGAGCGGCCCTGCGGCGCCACGACGAGGATGTCGTTCTTGGCCGCGCGCGCCTTGCGGATGCGCAGGCCGTCGCCGGAGTAGGTGATGCCGAGGTCGATCTGGCCGTTGATGAAGTCGTCGAGGTAGACCTCGTTGATCGTCGACACGTGGGGCCGCACCTTCAGGAGCAGCTCCTTGGCCGCGTTCAGCTCCTTGTCGCTCTGGGTGTTCATCGAGAACCCGAGCGCGTTCAGTGCGACCCCGATGACCTCGGACGGGCTCTCGATGAAGTTCACCTTGAGGCCGTTCGCGTTGGGCAGGAAGTCGAAGAAGTCCTTCCAGGTGCGCAGGTTGGCCTTGACGGTGTCGGTGCGCTGCGTGAACCCGGTGAGCCCCGTGTCCTTCATGACCGAGTAGACGTTGCCGGGGTCGTACGACAGGTTGCGCCAGTGCGGCGCCAGGTTCTTCAGGTTCGGGATCAGGCTGTGGTCGAGCGGCATCAGGAGGCCGAGCCCCTTCTCGATGCGGACGTGGTCGGCGTCGGGGACGATGATGTCGTAGACGGCCTGGCCCTTCGTCGTCTGGAGCTTGGTCAGCAGCTCCTCGTTCGACGTGTAGTTCGTCTCCTTGAACTGGACGCCGTACTTCTTCGAGAACTCCGCGGCGTTCTTGGGGTCGTGGTACTGGGCCCAGTTGTAGAAGTTGAGCGTCTTCTCGATCTTCTTCTTCGTCAGGCTCGAGCTCGGCGTCGACGGCGCGGCACCGCCGCCGCCGGTCGACCCGCCGCAGGCCGCCGCGGCGATCGCGACGGCGCCCGCCCCGAGGAGCTCGCGCCGATTGATCCGTTCGCCCATCAAGATTGCGTAGAGATACATGAAAGTTGCTTCACAGTCAACAAGCTGATATGAGCCCACAGATGAGCCAGAGCAACGGATCGCCCGTCCGGATCGGTGCCCGGCTGCGGCACGCCCGCGAGCAGCGGCTGCTCTCGCTGGGCGACGTCTCCGAGCGCACCGGCCTCTCGCGGGGCTTCCTCTCGCGGGTCGAGCGCGACAAGACCAGCCCGTCGGTCGCCTCGCTGGTCGCGGTGTGCCGGGCGATCTCGCTGCCGCTCGAGCGGCTGTTCGCCACCGCGGGCGTCACGGTGGTGCGCGCGAGCGACCGGCCCACCGCCGTGCTGCCGGGCCGGGCGGTCGCCGACACGCTGATCACCCCGGCGCACGAGTCGCACGTGACGGTGCTCGAGACGCTGGCCGCGCCGGGCGGATCGGGCGGCGAGGAGTACTACACGCTGCCGAGCGAGTGTGAGGTCTGCTACGTCCTCGACGGCACGATCGAGCTCGACGTCGACGGCGACACCTACGTCCTGGCGCGTGGCGATGCGGTCACGTTCGGCGCGACGATGCCGCACACGTGGCGCAATCCCTCGGCGACGGCCGAGGCGAGGGTCGTGTGGGTGATCGCCCCCGCGCTCCCGGATCCTCGCGGCCAGGCCGATCCGGTTGCACCGGTATGACGTAGGCGGATCTTCCCCCGGTTGCGCCAAATCGGGGATCCACGACCGCCCGGCCCTGCCGATTCACCGGGGGTGTGATCCATCATCCGAGGAGCGTGCGATGAGCGACCTGGTCCACGTCCTGATCGTCAGGGCGGCGGGACTTCCCTGGGCGCTGCCGATGGGCAGCGTCGAGCAGACGTTCGCCTTCGGCAGCCATCCCGTCCACGACGTCGCCGGCACTCCGGTCGTCGTCTTCCGCGGTGATGCCCTCGAGGTCGTATCCGTCGCCACGAAGCTCGGATTCGCGGCCGCGCCGCTGATCGCAGGCGTCGTCATCTGGGCCGGCGGCCGCCGGCGGGCGTTCGCCGTCGACGAGCTCGTCGGACAGTTCGTGCTCGAGCGTCAGGACGTGCCCGCCGCCGCGCGCGGCGCCCACACCTCCGGCGTGGTCGTGACCGCCGAGGGCGAGGTCGTCCCCGTGCTCGAACCGGGAGTCGTCGCGGGTGCCTGGTCGCCCGCCGGCGCGGGCGCCTTCGGGTTCAGCGACATGCAGCGAAGCGCGCTGCTCGAGATCGCCAACATCGGCTCGGGGAACGCCGCGACGGCGCTCTCCCAGCTGCTTGGAAAGCCGGTCGAGATCACCTACGCCGAGGCGCTGCTCGCGACTCTGGCCGAGGCGGCCGACAAGATCGGCGCAGCCGCTGCGCCGTCGGCCGTGGTCGACACACCCGTGGCCGACGACGGCGGCAAGGTGCTCCTGCTCTTCCCCGACGGCGCCGGCGAGCAGCTGTGCGAGCTCTTCGGCACGCGCCTGGACGACGAGATGGGCCGCTCGGCGCTGCGCGAGGTCGGAAACATCCTCGCGAGCTCCTATCTGAACGCGGTCGTCGAGATGACCGGGCTCGCCCTGGATCCCCAGCCGCCGACCATCGAGGTCGACCTGCTCGGCTCGCTCGTTTCCCGCAGCCTGGCCTCGAGCAACGCGGCCGACCCCACCGTGCTGATGCGCTCCGTCATGACCGTCGAGGCCTCGGACGCGAGCTTCGCATTCCTCTTCGTCCCGCAGTTCGGCGCGGTCGAGTCGCTGCTCGAGCGGCTCGGCGTCGGCCGGCCCGCGGCGGCCTGAGCCGGCTGCCGGGGTCACCCGGCGGCGCGAGGGAGGCGGGTAGGCTTCGCCCGTGATGCCCGCGGGCGAGGTCAGAGCCGCCGTGAAGGCCGCGGTCGGCGACGGCCGGATGGGCGACCGGCTGTGGCTGTATGCGACCTACCACTGCAACCTGCGCTGCTCGTACTGCCTGACCGAGAGCGGCCCGCGGATCGCAAACCGGCGCGAGCTCGACGGCGACGCGATGGTCGCGGCGGCGCGCGCCGCCGCGCCCCTCGGGTTCGCCCGCATCGGCGTCACCGGCGGCGAGGTGTTCATGCTGCCGGGGATCGCACGTGTCCTGCGACGCCTGGCGGCGGAGCTGCCCACGACCGTGCTCACGAACGGGACGCTGCTCGGCGAGCGTGTCCTTCACGATCTCGCCCCTCTGGCGGGCGACGAGCGCTTCGCGCTGCAGGTGTCGCTCGACTCGGCCGACCCGGTTCAGAACGACGCGATGCGCGGGCCGCGCAACTTCGCCCGCGTGTGCGCCGCGCTGCCGCGGGTGCGCGAGCGCGGCATCCGCGTGCGCATCGCGACGACCGTCGATGAGCAGTCGCACGAGGAGCTCGCCCGGCTGTGCGACCTGCACCGCAGCTTCGGCATCCCCGACGAGGATCACATCGTGCGTCCGGTCGTGCGCCGTGGCCGGGCGGCGACACGCGGGATCGGCGTCGTGCCCGCCGCCGGCGACATCCTCCCCGAGCTCACGCTGACGGCCGAGGGCGCGTTCACCGACCCGTTCGGGCCGACCGTGCGCCGCGGGGTCACCGACCTCGATCGGCTGGTGCGGCGCGAGACGCGGCCGATGATCGCGGCCGTCGAGGCCTTCCTGGCGGCGATCGCCGACCGGCCCGGCGCCGACGCGCAGCGGAGCATCAGGTGAGCGTAGGCACGGCCCTCCGGTCGGAGGGCGACGGGCCGCCGAGGGTGCTGGTCGCCGCCAAGGCGCCGCTGGCGGGCCGCGCGAAGACGCGGCTCTCGCCGCCGCTTGCGCCCGCCCTGGCCGCGCGGCTCGCCCACGCGTTTCTGGCCGACGTCCTGCGCGCGGCGCTCGCCGCCGACCCGGGGGCGGGCCTCTTGTGCCCCGCCGCCGACGCGGCCGACCTGTGCCGGCTGTTCCCCGGCGTCGCCGTGGTCGTGCAGCCGGGCGATGGTCTCTCGGCCGCCCTCGCCCATGGCGTCCGCGACGGCGCCGCGGTCGTCGCGGGAGACGCGCCCGGGATCCGGCCGGAGGCGATCGCGGTCGCGCTCGCGGCGAGCGCCGACGTGGTGATCGCGCCGTCGGGCGACGGCGGCTTCGGGCTGATCCGCATGCCGCGCTACACGCCGGCGGTGTTCGCCGGGATGACGTGGTCGACCGGCTCGGTGCTCGCCGAGCTCACCGGCGCCTGCCGGGCGGCCGGTCTCGCGGTCGACCTGCTCGACCCGGTCGCAGACGTCGACACCGTGGCCGACCTGGCGCGGATCGACCTCGACCACGCGCCGGCGACCCGTGCGGTGCTCGCTGAGAGTGCGATGACCCACACGGCCGCGGCGGGCGAGCGGTTAGGGTGACGAGGAGTTTGGAACGACGGTCGAGGAGGGTGACATGAGCGTGATCGAGCGTCCGGTCGTGGACGATGAGCTCTGGAGCACGATCGCAGCGCACTCGGAGTCGGTCGATCGCGAGTCGCGGTTTCCCGAGGAGGCCGTCGCGGGACTCGCCGGGAGCGGGCTGCTCGGCCTGGGAGTCCCCGAGGAGCTGGGTGGGCCCGGCGGCGGGCCGGCCGAGATCGTGGCCGCGGTCGAGCGGATCGCGAGCGCGTGCTCGTCGACGGCGATGGTGTACGTGATGCACGCAATCGCCGCCCAGACCCTGCTCGCCGGCGCCGCGCACGGCGCCAACGCCGACGTGCTGCGCGAGATCGCGGCCGGGCGGCACCTGACCACGCTCGCGTTCTCCGAGGCTGCCACCCGCAGCCACTTCTGGGCACAGGCCTCGCGTGCACGGCTGCAGGACGGTCGGGTGATCGTCGACGCGCGCAAGTCGTGGGTCACGTCAGCCGGCCGTGCCGACTCCTACGTCGTCGCCACCGGCGCTCCCGGATCGGACGATCCGCTCGTGACCGAGCTCTACCTGATCTCCGCCGACGCGCCGGGGATCGCCGTCGGCGGCCCGTTCGACGGCCTCGGGCTGTGCGGAAACGGCTCGAGCGCCATCGAGTTCGCTGCGGTCGCGGTCGACCCCGCCCGTCGTCTGGGAGCGCCGCGTCGGGCATGGCCCTGATGATGGAGGCCACCCTGCCCTGGTTCGTGCTGGGCTGCGCCGCGTGCTGCGTCGGCCTCGCCGGCGCGGCGATCGAGATGGCGGCGGCCCACCTCGCAGCTGCGCGCATCGAGCATCTGGGCACGCCGCTTGCGGGCATCGCCGTCAACCGCGCCCGGCTGGCCGAGGCGAAGATCCGCCACCTCCAGGCGCGCGCCCTGCTGCTGCAGGTGGCCGGCCACGTCGAGACGGGCCATCCCGACGCGCAGATCGGCGTGCTCGCGCTCAAGGCGGCCGCCGCCGAGATGGCCATCGCGGTCACCGACGAGACGATGCGGGTGTGCGGCGGCGCCGCCTTCTCGCGTCACCTCCCGCTCGAGCGGCTCTTCCGCGACGCGCGGGCGGCGACGGTGATGGCGCCGACGAGCGACGTGCTGCGCGACCTGCTCGGCCGCGCCCTGACCGGGATGCCGCTCTTCGACGCCCCGCCGGCGGGGTAAGACCTACCGAACCGGCGGGTAGAGACGGGCGAGCCGCTCGGGCGAGACCCGCAGGGCGTAGAGGATCTGGATCGTCCAGCTGCGCGCCAGCGTGCGCGCATGGCCGCCGCTTCGGTGCCGGCGGCCCGATGTGGTCACGGCGAGCGCGACGATGGCGAACCCGCCTGCGCGGCGCAGGCGGGCGGCCAGGTCGCGGTCTTCCATGATCGGGATCGGCCGGAAGCCGCCCACGTGCTCGAACGCCGTCCGGCGCGCGAAGATCGCCTGGTCGCCGTAGACGATCCCAAGCGCCCGCGAGCGCAGGTTCACGAGCAGCTCGGTCGCCGGGCGCGGCCGGTCGAACCGGATCCGGAAGGCGCCCGCCGCGTGGTGCTCAAGCACTGCGGCGATCGCGGCGCCGGCACCGTCGGGGAGCGCGGTGTCGGCGTGCAGGAAGAGCAGCGTGTCGCCGCCCGCGAGCGCGGCCCCGCGGTTCATCGCCACCGACCGGCTGCCCCGCTCGGTCACGACCGTCGCACCGGCCGCCGCGGCGGCGGCGGCGGTGCCGTCGCCCGAGCCCCCGTCGACGACGATCACGTCGCAGTCGCCGAGCGCCCGCCGGGTGGTGCGGACGGTCGCCCCGATCACGGCCGCCTCGTCGAGCGCGGGGATCACCACCGTGACGGTCACGCCCGCCCCTGGCGCCGGTCGAGGCTCCAGCGGGCGTTCGCAGGGGCGACGACCAGCACGAGGCTCACCGCGATGAAGAGGACGAACCCCCACGACCACTGGTTCGGGGCGCGCACCGTCAGGACCGTGATCGCGATCGCCTGCAGGAGCCCCACCACCGCACCGATGCGGGTGTGCCAGCCGAGCAGGAGCAGCACGCCCGCCACCGCCTCGACGACGAACACCTGCCAGCCGAAGATGGTGAAGTGGGGGATGACGACGTGGGCCATGAACCGCCGCAGCGGCTCGCCGATGGCGTGATGCTCGGCCTGCCGGAACGAGTACATCAGCCCTCGCGGCTGATCGCGGCCGAAGTCGGGTGGGAGCTTCCACGCGAGGTTCGCGAGCCAGAGCACGCCCATGAGCACGCGCAGCGCGGCGAAGGTCAGCTCCGATCGGTCGCGCTCGCGCACGCCGGAACCCTATGCGGCCGCCGCCGGCCCCGCCGTGAAGCCGCGGCTACTCGATGTCGAAGCGAAGCGGCGTGACGACGGCCCGCTCGAGGAGCCTTGTGCGGGCGCGGCGCCGCACCTCGACCTCGTAGCGCCAGCACACGACGTACCCCTCGACGGCCACCGGCAGGCCAGGAGGGATGGCGAACGCGAACCGGTGCCAGCTGCGCGCGGGGTCGCACTCGACCGTCTGCGTCTCGCTCCAGAGCGGCCGCGAGCGCCAGAGCGGCGGCTGGCGGTGGTTGCGCACGCGGAAGTTGGTGCGCCAGGTCTCGTCGCAGCGGGCGATGACCTCGACGCTGGGGTCGTCGAGGTCGTGCACGTGGACGCGCCCCTCGATGCGGCCGCCGCCCTCGAGCACCGCTTCGGCCAGCTCGATGTGGAAATGGCGGGCCGGGAACGACGCGATCATGCGGTCGAAGAGGTGAAGCGCCTCGTGCACCGAGCGCTCGCCGCCCGTCACCTCGACGGGAAGCGCGGCGAACGTGCGCCGCCGGCCCGACACCGGGCTCGCGACCCGGACCGCGTAGCGCAGCTCGCACTCCCGCCCGGCGACGCGCCCGGGCGTGTCGGCTGGGACGGCGAGCTCGAAGCGCGCGTCGTCCGCCGGGCCCACCCGGCACGAGTGGATCGCCGTCGCCAGCGTCCCCGACGGGCACTCCTCGATCCGCAGCAACGTGACCGAGGCCGGCTGCGAGAGGCCGCGCACGTGACCGCCGATCTGCTGCCCCGCCACGGCCGTGCGCTCGTCGAGCGCGAGCTCGAACGCACCCTGCGCCACGCCGTCTCGGTTTCGGGTGAGCTCCACCGGGCCTCCTGGGATCGGATGGACGGTAGCCGACCCGGTGCCGCCGCCGTGTGCCCTGCGCCGCCATCCCGCCGTCAGGAGGAAGTCGGTGCCTGCCAGTCCCAATCGGGGCCCACCTCGAGTCGCTCGCCGCTCGTCGCGCCGGCGCGTGCGGCGACGGCGGTCGCCACCGCCCAGCGGTCGTCTTCGAGCGTCGCATTCGGCGTCTCGATGCCGCGGCAGGCGGCGGCGAAGGCGTCCATCTGGGCCTGATATGCCGAGGCGAACCGCTCGCGGCAGTCGGCGGGAAAGCGCGTGCCCGCTGCCCGGGAAACCACCGTGACGCCGGCGCCCGTGGCGGCTTCGGCGAGCACGACCGAGCCCTCCGGGCCGATCACCTCGCACCGGATCTCCATCCCGACCGTCGACGTGCGCGACAGATGCACCGTTGCGAGGGCGTCGCCGTGGGTCACGGTGACGTAGGCATTGTCGAGGTCGGCATCGCGGTAGACGGGGTTTTGGACGTGGGTCGACGCGCTCACCGGGTCGCGGCCGAGGAGCCAGCGGGCCGTGTCGAAATCGTGCACCCCGACGTCCATGATGAAGCCGCCGGCCGGGCCGTCCTCGGCGCTCGGGGGGAAGTCCTCACGGCTCGCGAGCTGTACGGCGAACGGCCGGCCGATCGCTCCGCCGGCGACCAGCCGCTGCACCTCGGAGAACCGCTCGTCGTGGCGGCGGTGATAGGCGACCCGCACGACCAGTTCGGGGTGCTCGGCCGCGGCGGCCTGGATCCGGGCGTGATCGGCGAGCGAGATCGCGCCGGGCTTTTCGAGCAGAAGGTGCTTTCCGTGCCGCAGCACCTCGACGGCATGGTCGGCGTGGTCGCGCGTGCGGGTGCAGACCAGGACGGCCTCGATGTCGGGGCTCTCGAGCAGCTCGGGGAGGGTCAGCAGGCGCACCTCGGGGTCGAGGGCGCCGACCCGATCGCGGGTCGCGCGTCCGCGCGCCGACGCGACGGCCACAAGGTCGACCACAGCGCTACGCACCGCACATTGCCGGTGAACGGCCGAGATGAAGCCGGTACCCGCGATCCCGAGCGCGACACGTTCCGCGGCAGCGCTCAACACACCCTCCCTCCAACGCGATGGAACCGTCCCGAGACACTACAGGTGCACGTGGGCGCGTCGCCGGCTCCTATACTCGGACCGGATGGACGCGCAGCCGAGCAGTGCGATCCTCTTGCGCGGAGTGGTGAAGCGGTTCGGCGATCTCACCGCCGTCGCCGCGCTCGATCTCGACGTGCCGACCGGAGTCTGCTTCGGCCTCCTGGGGCCGAACGGCGCCGGCAAGTCGACCACGATGCGGCTGCTCACCGGTCAGGCGCTCGCGGATGAGGGTGAGATCCGCGTGCTCGGCCACGTGCTCCCGGCGGGCTCCAAGCAGGCGCGCACCGAGATGGGCGTCGTGCCCCAGCTCGACAACCTCGACGTCGAGCTGACGGCCCGCCAGACGCTGGGCGTGTTCGCCCGCCTCTACCGTGTGCCGGGGCGCGAGCGGCGCGCCGCCGTCGACCGCGCGCTTGCGATCGCAAACCTCGTACCGCGCGCGGACACCCGGGTCTCGGAGCTCTCCGGCGGCATGCGCCGGCGGCTGCTGATCGCGCGCGGGCTGATCCACGAGCCGCGGCTCGTGCTGCTTGACGAGCCCACCGTGGGCCTGGATCCGCAGGTGCGCCAGGAGCTGTGGGGGCTGATCGACCGCCTGCGCACGTCCGGCGTGACCGTGCTCATGTCGACGCACTACATCGAGGAGGCCGAGCGGCTGGCGGACATCGTCGCGGTGATGTCGCACGGGCAGGTCGTGGCGCTCGGGCGCCCGGACGAGGTCGTGCGCGCCGAGGCGGGCGAGCAGGCGCTCGAGGTGTACGGGGCGCCGGATCACTTGCAGGCGGTCGCCGAGCTCGCCGGGCGGGAGGGCTGGCGGACGCGCCGCAGCGGCCCCGCCGTCGTGATCATGAATGCCGAGCGGCTCGACGGCGCCGCGCCCGACGGCGTGCTGCGCCCGGCGAACCTGGAGGATGCGTTCGTGATGCTGACCGGCGAGGAGATCGAGTGACGACCCCCGCCCACCGCGTGCGCCGGCTCGAGCCCGCTGCGCTGGCCGGGGTGATGAGCCGCGACGTCGTGCTCTTCGGCCGCTACTGGAAGGCGACCACGTTCTCGTCGATCGTGCAGCCGACGATCTACCTGCTCGCCTTCGGGCTCGGCTTCGGGTCGCTCGTGTCGCACATCGACCACGTGCGCTACGTCGAGTACGTCGGCACGGGTGTCGTCGCAACGGCGGTGCTGTTCTCGTCGGCCTTCCCGGGCATGTTCAACACCTTCATCCGCTGGAAGTTCCAGCGCACCTACGACGCGATGCTGGCGGCGCCCGTCGACGTCGAGGAGCTGATCACGGCCGAAATCCTGTGGATCTCGGTGCGCGCGGGCGTCTACGGCGTCGCCCCGCTCGTCGTCGCGATGGCCTTCGGGCTGCCGCCGAACGCCGGAATGCTGCTTGCGCCGCTGATCGGGTTCGTGACCGGTGTCGGCTTCGCGAGCTTCGGCGTCCTCGTCGCCGCCGTCGCCAAGACGATCGACAACTTCAACTACGTGACGAGCGCGGTGCTGACGCCGCTCTTCCTGGTCGCGGGCACGTTTTTCCCGATTTCGACGCTGCCGTCGGGGGTCCGGGTGGCGGCGCAGGCCAACCCGCTCTATCACTGCGTCGCGCTCGTGCGCGACACGGCGCTCGGCAACTACGCCTGGTCAGACGTCACGCACGCGGGCGTGCTGATCGCCTTCGCGCTCGTCATGTGGCGCATCGCCGTCTGGCAGATGGAATCGCGCCTGATCGACTAGTCGGGGCTAGACCGCCGGCTCGAGGAGCTCGGCATGCTCGTCCTCGGGCGGGTGGCCGTAGGCGTAGACCACCAGATCGCCGGTGCCGTGGTTCGCGGCCTGGAGCGGCGTGCCCACCGCGACGTGGATCAGCGCGCCCGCCGGGACATCCTCGCGCTGCGGCGGGTCGCCGACGTACATCGTGAGCGTCCCCGAAAGCACGACGAACGTCTCCTCCTGGGTCGCGTGCCGGTGCCGGCGGCCCTTCGCGCCCGGCTCGTAGCGCCAGACGTTCGCCCGGGTGTGGGCGAACCCGGCCGCGTCGCTCAGCTCTGCGACGTGCCGCGCCGGCTCACCCGGTGCGTGCGGGCGCGTGATCCACTCGAGCTGATCGGGCAGGACGACGCTGTGCGCCATCGCCGGACTGTACCCGTGGCTACGCGGCCCGGCGGGACCGCTCGGCGTCGGCTGCGGCGGCGTCGGCCGCGCCGATGACGGCGTGCAGCGCGGCCACCGCGACCGGGTCGAACTGGGCGCCCGCCTGGGCCTCGAGCTCGGCGAGCGCGTCCTCGTGCGGCCGGGCGCGGCGGTAGGGCCGGTCGCTCGTCATCGCGTCGTAGGCGTCGCAGCAGAACACGATCCTGGCCGCGACGGGAATCTGAGCGCCGCGCAGGCCGTCGGGATAGCCGGCGCCGTCGTAGCGCTCGTGGCAGGCGCGCACGAGCACGCCGACACGCGAGAGGAAGCCGCCGATCTCGTGCAGCATCCGCTCGCCCTCGATCGTGTGCGTCTCGACCAGCGTCCGCTCCTCGGGGGTCAGCGGCCCGGGCTTGTTGATGATCTCCTTGGGGATCCGCAGCTTGCCGACGTCGTGGAGCAGCGCGGTGAACTCGACCTCGCGCCGGATCGGCTCGTCGAGTTCCATGTGGTCGGCGATGGCGAGTGACAGGGCGACCACGTTTCGGCTGTGCAGGCCGGTGTAGGAGTCGTCGGCCTCGATCACGTCGCCGAGCACGAGCGCCGTCCCGCGGTAGGTGCGGTTCAGATCGAGCAAGGCGTCGATGTGCGCCCTCCGGTCGCGCGCGAACCACGCCAGGACGCCGAGCAGCGGGAGCACGGCGAGCACGGCCACCGACGATCGGGCGGCGACGATCGCAAACACGACGCCCGCGGGCGAGAGCAGCGCGTCGACGGCGTAGGCCCATCCGACGGCACGCAACGAGAGCCGTGGTCGGACGCCGCGCGCGCCGACGTCGCCGACGACGGTGACTGCCGTGTCGGCGGCGAACTGGGCCGCGAACGCGGCCACGTAGAGCGGTACCCGGTGCCATTCGGGCGGCCCTTCGCCTCCGGCGCAAAGGACGAGAGCGGGTCCGAGCGCAAACCACGACGAGCCGAGCAGCATCGTCGGCCGCGCCATCGGCGTCCGGCTGTGGACTGCTCGGATGCCCTCGCCGATCAGATATCCGATCGCCACCGCGAGCGGCACCGCGCCGGTCGGCAGCAGGAACAGCATCGGCACGAACACGAGCTGCGTCGGGACGGACATGCCCGTGCCGACCTCGAACTCGATCAGCGAGGCGGCTGCGAAGGCCAGGACGAGCGCGACCGTGATGAACGGCGAGAACTCCCGGGTCGTGTGTAGGTGTGCGAGCGGAAGGGCGACGGCGAGGAACGCGGCCGCCGTGACGAGCGTCGTGACACGCTCACGCCGTCCCGGTCGGCGCTCTCGCCTCCGACGGGCCGTCGCGATCAGCTCAGCATCCGCAAGGCGTGCCATTCACGTCGGTTATCGGCGTCCGGGCAGCCGATCTTCACCGTCGGCGGGCGTTCTCGCTAGCGGTGCTTGATCGGGTCGACGTAGACGTCGTCGACGCTCCACTGGCCGGTCGCGTCGAGAGGCGCGAACCGCAGCGCGAAGCTCGTGGTGCCGGTGGGCGAGAAGAGCGCGAGCACGTTCGCGGCGTACGCGATCTGCGGGGTCACCTGCCAGGTGCCGGTTCCGCTGACGGTGGCGACGAGCACGGTGGCCGGCTTGCCGTTGAGCCCCGTCACGATGACGCTCACGCCGAGGCGCGAGCTGGCCTTGCCCGTGTTCTTCACGAAGAACCGCATCCACGGGGCGGCGAGCGGGACGCAGACCGAAGGGCCGGTGGCGGAGCCGCCGGCGGGAAGCGAGAGCGACGTCGAGTTGGTCGCGGGATCGCCGCCGGCCGTGTTGTTGCCGGCCGCGAGGGCCGCGCCGCCGGCGAGTGTCCAGCCGGGCGCGCCGTTCTCGAAGTTGCCGCCGGGGACGAGGAAGTACGAGTTCGTGTCACCGAGGGCCGCGAACGGCTGTGTTGTCACGGGGTTGCAGCTGGGCGAGACGGTGGTCGCTGCGTGGGCGACTCCCGTGCCGGCGCCGGCGATGGCGAGCGCGGCGACTCCGACGGTGATGAACCGGCGCATGGCGGACCTCATTCGAGAGCGGGAGGGAGGAGCGGGGCTGGGACGGCGCGCGTCGGCGGTTCGGGGGCGCTCGACGGGCCGTGCAGTCACGTTGTAGGGCACGCGCCGGGGTTTGGAGCCCCCCGCTCGGGTGACCCGCGCCGGTCAGCGCGAGAAGGCATTTCGCAGGAAGAACCCCAGGTTGGCCGGGCGCTCGGCAAGCCGCCGCATCAGATAGGTGAACCACGTCGGCCCATACGGTGCGGCGATCCGCAGCGGATGGCCCGAGGCGACGATCTCGCGCTGGAGGGGCGTCGCGATCCCATAGAGCATCTGGAATTCGTGCGGCTTCGGCGCCGGCCCCGGCCGGGCGATGCGGGCCTGCGCCCGCGCCACGATGGCGCGGTCGTGCGTCGCGATCGCCGTGAACTCGGCCTCGTCCAGGCAGCGCTCGAGCATGCGCACGTAGGCGGCGTCGACATCGGCCTTCTCGGGGTAGGCGACCGTCGCGGGCTCCAGGTAGGCGCCCTTGACGAGCCGCACGTTGAGCCCGAGAGGCAGCAGCTCGGCCAGATCCTGCCCAGACCGGCGCAGGTAGGTCTGCAGCACGATGCCGATGTTGTCGACGCCGGCCTCGCGCAGGCGCCGGTAGAGCGCGAGCGTCGCGGGCACGTGGCCGCTCTCCTCCATGTCGAAGCGCAGGCGCATGCCGTGACCGGCGGCGCGCTCGAGCAGTCTCCTGGCGGCCGCGAACATCACCTCGGCGTCGAACTCGATGCCGAGATGGGTCAGCTTGAGGGCGACGTTCGCGTCGAGGCCCTCGGCGGCGAGCCGGTCGATCTGGCGGCCGTACTCGGCCTCGTGGCGGGCGACGTCTGCCTCCGACGCCGCGTGGTCGTCGAAGAGCCCGGTGACGCCGCGCATCCCCTGGCCGTTCAGGTCGCGCAGGACGGCGACGACCTCGTCGAGGTTCTCGGCGGGCACGAACCGGCGCGCGCCCAGCCGCATCCCATAGCGCGACACGAGCCGGCCGACGCGCGCGCTCTCGGCGGCCGTCAGGATCGCGCTTCGCGCCAGGCGTTCGGCGTGCCCGGCCATCGTCAGGCGTGACTCCGGGACGCGCCGGCGAGGAACACGTCGCGATGGTCGGCCAGGAAGCGCTCGATCGCGGTCGGCGGGCGGCCGAGCAGCGCCTCTGCGTCGTCGCGAGGCTCGGCGTCGGCGTCGCTGTACGCGGCGGCGATGCCGGCCAGGTCGTCGGCGCGCCACGCGGGGATGCCGGCCTCGAGGAGCCCGGCGCGGAACTGCGCCGGCGTGGCCGCGACGTACTCGACGTCGCGTCCGGCGACGCCCTCCAGGAGCTCGGCGACCTCGGTGTAGGTGACGGCGCGTGGGCCGGTGAGCGCGTAGGCGCGGCCCGCGTGCGCCGCCGGGGCGTGCAGCACGACGGCCGCCGCCTCGGCGACGTCGCGCGTGTCGATAAGCGGATAGCGGTGCGCCCCCATCGGCGCGACCAGGCGGCCCTGGCCGGTGACGGCGGCCGCGAACCGCAGCAGGTTCTGCATGTACAGGTGCGGGCGCAGGAACGTCCAGGCAAACCCCGACGCGCGCAGGTCGGCCTCGGTCGCGGCGTGCCAGCGCATGAGCGCGACAGGCGAGTCGGGCGTCGCGCCGAGGGCCGAGAGCTTGACGACATGGGTCACGCCGGCCGCGACTGCCGCGCGCAGCACCCGGGCGTGCTGGGCGACCTGGTCGGGGTTGTCCCGGCCGGCCAGGAGGAGCGTCGCGATGCCGTCCAGCGCGCGGGCGAGGGAGGGCCCGTCCTCGAAGCTCCCGACGGCGACCTGCACGGCACCGAGGCCGGTCGCCTGCTGCTCGTCGCGCACCAGCACGCGCACGGGAGCCGTCGGTCCGAGGCTGCGCACGACGGCACGGCCGACCTGCCCGGAGGCTCCGGTGACGAGGATCACGCCGAGGCGGCGGCCTCGAACCGCCAGCGCACGACGGGAGGGTCGACGAACGGCGACGGCCCCGGCCAGGTGCGCTCGTCGTAGCGGATCTCGAGCAGCCCCGGCCGCGGCAGCTCGCCGGCGCCGCGCTCGATGTCGGCTTCGGTCTCGGCCACGGCCGCCGCGAGGCCGAGGGTCTCGGCAACCGCGGCGAACGCTCCCGGCACGCCCAGCGGCTGCCCACCTGTGATCGTGTAGTGGCCGTCGGCGAGGACGGCGGCCAGCAGGTTGCGCGGGCCGATGCCGGCCATCGACCACAACGAGCTCGCCCCCATCAGGCTCTCGCCGTCGCCGAGGATCGCGACGACGGTGCGGTTGGGCCGCCGGTCGGCGACGCCGAGCGCCACGGCCAGTGCGCTTCCCATCGAGCCGCCCATGTACAGGTGCGGGCCGTCGTCGCTCGCCGCCCGCAGGGCCGACGTGGCCGTGCCGAGCGACGCCACGACGAGCGCGTCGGGAGTGGCGCGGAGCAGCGCCGCGACGGCCTGGGTCGGGTTCATGCGGCCATGTCCAGCTCGGGCTCGAGGATGATCGGCGCCAGCTCGCGCGCGCCTTCGGCGACGCCGAGCGCGCCACGGGCGATCATCGCAACGTCCCCGCGGCGGCGCAGCGAGAACGCCTGGATGCCGAGCAGGCCCAGCATCCCCACGGTGGTGCGGCCGAGCGCCATCTGGGCGGGGTTGCGCTCGCCGAGCGCTCCCCGCATCGAGATCACGACCGGGAAGCCGAGGCCGTACGGCACCACCAGCGAGCCGATCGCGTTCAGCGAGTTACCGAGCCCCGAGCACTGGATCAGCACAAGCGGCAGGCCGCCCGAGGCGCGATATCCGGCCGCCCAGCCGAAGCACTCCTCCTCGCGCGTGAGGGTGCGCAGGTCAAGCGACGCGGCCACGAGCGCATCGGCGATCGGCGCCAGACGCTTGTCGGGCACCCAGGCCGCCGCCTCGACGCCGCCGTCGATGAGCGCACGGCCGAGCGTCTCCTGCCAGGGGGTCTCGCCGGCGCTCACCGCGGCTCGACGGCCGGGGGCGGGCTCTGGCGGATCTCGAGGACCACGCCGGCCTGCCGCGCCGTGTCGAAGTAGGTGAACCCGCTTCCGTCCGGCCGCCGTCCGCGCATCATCGTCTCGATCCCGAGGGCGTGTGCGTCGGCGTCGGCAGCGTCGGCGTCGGGCACCTCGAAGCCGATGTGGAAGACCCCCTCGCCGCGCTCGTCCAGGAAGCGGCGCTGCGGCGTGTCGCCGGGGCCGGGCTGGACGAGCTGGATCTGCATGTCACCGATCCAGGCGTAGCGATAGGTGAGCGCGAGGAAGCCATCGGTATCAGGCACCCTGAGATCGGTGAAGGCGCGGAGGGGCGGGTAATCGTGCCAGGGGCCGATCCCGACCAATTCGTAGTAGCGCTGGCTGCGGTCGATGTCGTGCACCACGATGCAGAGGTGATGCACGCGATTGAACGGGCCGCTCACGATGCGTCCGGAAACGTCATCGAGGGGTAGCGCCAGTCCTGCGGCGGGATGAATGTCTCCTTCGTCGCGCGCATGGTCACCCACCGGCTCAGGTTCCAGAGGGACGTCGCCTTGTCGTTCGTGCCCGACGCGCGCGAGCCGCCGAACGGCTGCAGGCCGACGACCGAGCCGGTCGGCTTGTCGTTTACGTAGAAGTTCCCGGCCGTGTGCCGCAGCGCGTCGCGGGCCTCGACGACGGCCCGGCGGTCGTTCGCGAACACGGCGCCCGTGAGCGCGTAGGGGCTCTGCCGGTCGACCTGGCGCAGGACGTCCGCCCAGCCCGAGTCGGGATAGACGAACGCCGTCATGATCGGCCCGAAGAGCTCGTCACGCAGCAGCCGGAAGTCCGGGTCGGTGGTGCGCACGACGGTCGGCGTAACGAACCAGCCGCCGGCGTCGTCGACCTCGCCGCCGACGACGATCTCGGCCTCGGAGCGCGACTGGTCGATTGCGGTGCGGTGCTTGCCGAACGCGTCCTCGTCGATGACCGCCCCGACGAAGACGCTCGGGTCGGTCGGGTCGCCGACGCGCAGCTGCGGCACCTCGGCGGCCAGCCGCTCGCGCAGGCCCGGCCAGTGGCTCTGCGAAACGTACAGCCGCGACGGCGCCGAGCACTTCTGGCCCTGGAACTCGAACGCGCCGCGCACGACCGAGGTCGCAAGCGCATCGGGGTCGGCGCTCGCGTGGGCGACGATGAAGTCCTTGCCGCCCGTCTCGCCAACGATGCGCGGGTAGTTGCGGTACCCGGCGATGTTGGCGCCGATCGTGCGCCAGATCTCCTGGAACGTCGCCGTCGAGCCGGTGAAGTGCACTCCGGCCAGGTCGGGATGCGTGAGCGCGGCCCGTCCCACCTCGGGCCCGTCGCCGAAGACCAGGTTGATGACCCCCGGCGGCAGCCCGGCCTCCTCCAGCATCTGGAGCACGTACCAGGCGCACAGCTCGGCCTGCTCGGCGGGCTTCCAGAGCACGACGTTGCCCATCATCGCCGGGGCGTAGGCGAGGTTTGCCAGGCACAGGAAGTTGAACGGCGTGATGGCGAGCACGAACCCCTCGAGCGGCCGGTACTCGATCCGGTTCCAGGTGCCGGGCAGCGACTCGGGCTGCATCTCGTACATCTCGCGCATGTAGCGGACGTTGAACTGGAGGTAGTCGGCGGTCTCGCAGGCGGCGTCGATCTCGGCCTCGCGCACCGTCTTCGAGAGGTTCAGCATCGTGACGGCGTTCAGGCGGGCGCGCCACGGACCGCGGGCGAGCTCGGACGCGCGCAGGAAGATCGCGGCCCGGTCTTCCCACGCCATCCGCGACCAGTCCTGCCAGGCCTCGGCCGCGGCCGCGATCGCCTGCGCGACCTCGCCGGCGCCGGCCCAGTGCGTGTGGGCGAGCACGTGCTCGCGGTCGTGCGGGATCGAGACCGGATGCAGGCGGCCGGTATGCACGTCGCGCCCGCCGATGCGCAGCGCAAGCTCCGGCGTGACGCCGGCGATCCGGGCGAGCTCGGCGTCGACGGCGGCCCGCTCGGGCGAGCCGGGTGCGTAGTCGAGCGGCAGCTCGTTTCGGGTCGGCGGAAGCGAGAAGAGGGCGGGGGCGGACGTCAATGGGGCTCCTCGGGCGCGTGGATTCGCGTTGCGGTCATACCATAACACTCGTCGCTAGCCGTTCGTACGCCGGTTCCAGTCCTCGATGTGGGCGCGCATCAGCCGCCGCGCCGCCTCGCCGTCGCCGGCGGCCACGGCCTGTGTGATCCGGTCGATGTCGGCGGGGATCGCGGCGGCATGCTCGCCGGCGTCGGCGGGGCGCATCACCGCCGCGTGGCGCCGCATCACCGCGTCGTGGATGCCGAGCGCGATGCCGATGCGCAGGCGGTTCTTGGTCGCCCGCGCGAGCGCCTCGTGCCAGCGCACGTCGACGCTCGCCACCTGGCGCCGGCGCGGCGCGTCGGCTGCGATCGCCCGCGCCTCGGCCACGATCGCCTCGAGCGCGGCGATGTCGCCCGCGTCGGCGCGGCGCGCCGCCCAGGCGGCGTTCTCGCCCTCGAAGTCGACCCGGAACTCGGCCAGGTCCTCGAGCGACGCTCCCCGCAGGTTGACGAGCGAGGCGAGCGCGTCTCCGAGCGTCGCTTCCGACGGGGTAACCGCGTAGGAGCCGCCGCCCTTGCCGGGGCGGACCTCGATCAGCCCGGTGGCCTCGAGCGAGCGCAGCGCCTCGCGCAGCGTCGGTCGGCCGACGCCGAAGCTCTCGCACAGCTGGCGCTCGCCGGGGAGGCGGTCGCCGGGCCGGATGCGGCCCGACAGGATCGCCTCGCGCAGCTGCTCGACCACGTCGTCGAACGAGCGCACCCGGCGGGTCTTGGCGGGGTCAGCAGCCATCGGGCAAGCCTAGCGAGGAGACCAATTACGCGCCGCCTCGCAGCTCGACCCGGCGCAGCTTGCCGCTCGCCGTGCGCGGCAGCTCGGCGGCGAAGTCGACGACGCGCGGGTGCTTGTACGGCGCGGTCAGCCGCTTGACGTGCTCCTGCAGCTCGACCCGCAGATCGTCGGAGGCGGCGTACCCGGGCGCCAGCACCACCACCGCGCGCACGATCTCGCCCCGGTCGGCGTCGGGCATCCCGACGACCGCCGCCTCCGCCACCGCGGGGTGCGTCTGCAGCACCGACTCGACCTCGAACGGGCCGATGCGGTAGCCGGACGAGATGATCACATCGTCGCGGCGGCTCTCGTAGTAGAGGTAGCCGTCGGCGTCCTGGCGTACCAGGTCGCCCGTGTGCCACGGCTCGGTGCGGCTCACGGGCGGCGAGCCCAGATAGCCCGTGAAGAACGTCGGCACGCTCGCCGGGTCGACGAGCAGCTCGCCGTCCTCGATCCACATCCGCACCCCCGGCAGCGGCCTGCCCATCGAACCGGGCCGCACCTCATCCGGCGACGGCGGCGCCGTCAGGTGCGCAGTCTCGGTCTGACCGTAGCCGTCGAGGATGACGAGGCCGGTCGCCTCGCGCCAGCGCGCGAGCGTCTCGGGATCGAGCGCCTCGCCGGCCGCGACGAGGCGGCGCAGCGTCGGCGGTGCGGCAAGGGCCGTGCGCCGGGCGATCAGCCGGTATTCGGTCGGGGCCATGCACAGGACGGTCACGCGCTCGCGCCGGATCACGTCGAGCCGCTCGTCCGCGTCGAAGCGGGCGTCGTGGATCACCGCGGCGGCGCCCTGCAGCCAGGGCGCGACGAACGCGTTGCGGGCGCTCTTCGACCACCCCGACGCGGCGGTGCACCAGACGAGGTCGCCGGCCTGCGCTCCGAGCCAGGCCGAGGCCATCAGCCGCTGGGCGGGCAGGTAGCGCTGGGGATGCACCGCCGCCTTGGCGCGCCCCGTCGTCCCGCTCGAGAAGACGATCAGCGCCGGCGCCTCGGGGTCGAGCTCGACCGCTGCGGCCGGCTCGGCGGAGAACAGCTCCGGGTCGGGGATGGTGATGATCGTCGCCCGCCGAGCGGCATCGGTGCCGCCGAGCTCGGCGAGGTTGCGCTCGTCGGCCACGACGACCCTCGGCCGCGTCACGTCGAGCCGCGCCTGCAGGTCACCCGCGCGCAGCTGCTCGGTGCACGGCAGGACGACCGCGCCGATGCGGAAGCAGGCGAGCATCGTGAGCACCCACTCCGAGCGGTTGCCGACCAGGGTCATGACCACGTCGCCGGCCTCGACGCCCTCGCCGCGCAGCCGCCCCGCCAGCCGCGCGGCGGCGTTCGAGATCTCGCCGAAGCTCCACTCGCGGCGGCTGCCGTCGCGGCGAAGCTCGATCAGCGCCCGGCCGGCCGGCGGCGCCGCGTCGACGACGTCCCGCGTGAAGTTCATGCCCCGTTCAGCCGAGCACGAACGGGTCGCGTGTCGCGCCGGTGAGCTCGACCCAGATCGACTTCGTCTCGGTGAACGAGCGGATCGCATCGATCCCGTTCTCGCGGCCGATGCCCGAGTGGCCGAACCCGCCGAACGGGACGGCGTAGGAGAGCACGCGATAGCTGTTGATCCACACGGTGCCCGCGCGGATGCGGGCGGCGACCCGATGGGCGCGGCGCACGTCGGATGTCCAAACGCCCGCGGCCAGGCCGTAGGCGGTGCCGTTGGCGAGCGCGACCGCCTCGTCCTCGTCGTGGAACGGCTGCACGACCAGGACGGGGCCGAAGACCTCCTCCTGGGCGATCGTGGCCTCGGGGGCGACATCGACGAGCACGGTCGGTGCGGCGAAGCGGCCGCGCTCGGGCAGCGTCACCCCGTGGCCCGCGCCGACGAGCATCCGCGCGCCGTCCTCGACGGCGGCGCCGATCATCGCGGCGATCTTCGCGTGCTGGGCCTCGGTCGCGATCGGCCCCATCTCGGTCTCGGGATCCTTCGGGTCGCCCAGCTTGATCGTGCGGGCGCGGGCCACCAGCCGCTCGACCAGCGCGTCGCGGACGTCCTCGTGGACGACCAGGCGGGAACCGGCGATGCAGGTCTGGCCCGTCGCGGCGAAGATGCCGGCGACGACACCGTTTGCGGCCGCGTCGAGGTCGGCGTCGGCGAAGACGACGTTGGCCGACTTGCCGCCGAGCTCGAGGTCGGTCGGTGCCAGGTGGTCCATCGCGCTCTTGGCGACGGCGATGCCGGTGCGGGTCGAGCCGGTGAACGAGATCTTGTCGACGCCTGGGTGCGCCGTCAGGGCCTGGCCGGGAGCCGGCCCGCTGCCGGTGACGACGTTCACGACGCCCGCCGGGAAGCCGGCCTCCGCGATCCGCTTGCCCAGCTCGAGCGCCGTCACCGGCGTCGCCTCGGACGGCTTGATGATGACGGTGCATCCGGCCGCGAGCGCCGGGGCGAGCTTGAACGTGGTCAGGAACAGGGGCGAGTTCCAGGGCAGGAGCATGCCGACGACGCCGACCGGGACCTGCTGGGTGTAGACGAGGAAGTTCGGCTTCCCGGAGGGGATGACCGCACCCTCGACCTTGTCCGCGGCGCCTGCGAAGTACTCGATGTGGTCAGCGATCGCCGCCGTCTGTGCGCGCGTCTCGCGCAGGAGCTTGCCGTTGTCGGTGCTCTCGAGCACGGCCAGCTCCTCGGCGTCGCGGCGCAGGATGTCGGCCAGGCGCCGCAGCAGCCGCCCGCGCGCCGCGGGGATCAGGCCGGCCCAGGCAGGGTCGACAAGTGCCGCTCGGGCCGCGCGAACGGCGGCGTCGACGTCGGCCGCGTCCGCCTCGGGCACCCGCGCCCAGGCCTCGCCGGTGGCCGGGTCGATCGTCTCGAACGTCTCGCCGGACTGCGCGGCGACCCATTCGCCGCCGATGAAGAGCTCATAGTCGCGCATCCCGATTGGTTTTACCATAAACCGGGCGGGCGCCGGGCTATGCTCGCCCCGTGGCGCACGCCGAGACCGAGGTGCTGGGGCAGTTCATCCCGCTCCACTACCACTATCACATGCTCACGGACGAGCATCGGATGGCGCCGTTCGCCGAGGCAATCGCGCTCGCCGTGCGGCCGGGAATGCGGGTCGTCGACCTGGGCACCGGCACAGGCGTGCTCTCGTTCTTCGCTGCCCGGGCCGGCGCCGCGGTCGTGTGGAGCGTCGAGGCGAACCCGGAGCTCGCCGCCGCCGCCCGGGCCAACCTCGACCGAAACGGCGTCGGCGACCGCGTGCACGTCGTCGACGACGACGCGCGCCGCTACGTCCCGCCGGAGCCGGTCGACGTCGTGACCTGCGAGATGCTCCACACGGGGCTCCTGCGTGAGAAGCAGATCGAGGTGATGCGCGCGTTCAAGCGCAATTACCTCGCGGCCCACGGCGGGCCGCTGCCCCGTTTCGTTCCCGAGGGCTGGGTGCAGGCGGTGCAGCCGGTCTCGCAGGACTGGGCGTACTCGGGCTACGTGGCCGAGTTCGTGCACTTCCAGCACCCGCACGTCGAGCAGCCGCGTTCGGTGGCGATCGCCGAGCCGATGCTGTTCGACTCCGGCCTCTACGAGGGCGACCTTCCCGAGACGATCCGCTGCGACGGCGTCGCGACGGCGACCCGGGCAGGGCGGCTGAACGCGCTGCGGCTGGTCACGAAGAACCTGATCACGATCGTCGAGTCCGAGGGGCGCTCGGTCGACTGGCTCTGCAGCTACGTGATCATCCCGCTCGCGACGCCGCTCGACGTCGCCGCCGGCCAGGGCGTGCGCATCCGGTTCGCGTATCCGCCGGGTGCCCAGTTCGACGCGCTCGTCCCCGCCGTCGAGCTCGTCGCGGGCTGACCGCCGCCGTCCGGCGAGCGCCGCCGGGTCTCACCACTCGGGGAGCACGCCCTCGGGACATGGGCCGGGAGTCGTGTCGGGCACCCCCGCGTAGGCCTCGTCGGCCTTGCTCGTCGTCTCGGCGACGCCGGCCTTGTGCCGCAGCGCCACGTCGGCCGCCGGATAGTGCAGGCCCTCGTCGGCCAGGCGCGCGCCGATCCCGACGAACACGCACGGGCCGTCGCCCGCGCCGACGAAGATGTGCTCCGTGCCCGGCGGGCAGTGCACGAAGTCCCAGGCGCGCAGGCGCCGCTCCTGCCCTTCGACCAGCAGGAGGCACTCGCCGCTCAGGATCAGGAAGTCCTCCTGACCGTTCTCGGAGTGGTAGTAGCCGTTGGGCTGGCCCGGCCACATCACCTGGATGTTCACGCCGCACTGCGCGAAGCTGACATCGCCCTCGAACGTCACGCCGGCCCCGAACTGCTCGTTTCGGATCCACTCCGCCTCGCGCGCGTTGACGACGAACCACCCCTGTCCGGCCGGCTTCCTGCCGCCGGTGCCGTCCTGCATCCTGGCCTCTTCCACCATGTTCGCGTCCCTCCTCGGTCGCTGCGTTCGGCTGCCGGTGGGTATTACCCGATTGCGTCGCGGATCGCTGCAACCGCTGCGAGCGCGCCCCAGCCGGCCGCCACGGCGGCAATGGTCAGCCGGGCGCGGCGGGTGGGGCAGAGCGTGCCGAACACGAACGCGTCGCCCGCGTCGAAGGCTGTGCGGACGAGCAGCGCCGCGCGCAGCGGCCGGCCGGACGGGGCGAGCACGATCGCGGCACCGGAGCAGAGGTCACGCACGCCGATCGTCGTCGAGAGCGCGCGCACCCCGGCATCGGGTTCGGCCGGGTCGCCCAGCCCGGTGTAGCGGGCGAGCGTCTGCGGCCGGGCGATGGCGCTCACGCCGTAGGCGGCGGTGAGGAGCCCGAACGCGCGGGTGAGCGGCCTACCAGCCACCGATGGGGCCGCCGACGAGGCCGAGCGGCTCGGGCTGCACCGGCTCGCCCGGCACCCGCCGCAGGAAGTCGAAGTCGCAGCCCGGTGTCGGCCTGCAGGACGTGGTCGAGGTAGAGCGCGCCGTAGCCGCGCCGGTACTTCGGAGTGGGGTCGGGCGAGCCCGGCGCAGGCGCTCGGTCGAGCTCGGCGGGGCTGACGTCGAGGTCGAGCCGGCGCGCCTCGACGTCGAGCACGATCGGGTCGCCGTCGCGGACGACCGCGAGCGGGCCGCCGCCGCCGACTCGGGCGCGACGTGCAGCACGACCGTGCCGAACGCGGTGCCGCTCATGCGCGCGTCCGAGATCCGCACCATGTCCGCGACGCCGGCGCGCAGCAGCTTGGACGGGATCGGCAGCTGGCCCCACTCCGGCATCCCGGGCGCGCCCTTCGGGCCGCTGTCGCGCAGCACGAGCACCGAGTCGGCGGTCGACGTCGAGGTCGGGGTCGTCGATCCGCGCAGCCAGGTCGTCGACGTCCTCGAAGACGACCGCCGGGCCGCGGTGGCGCAGCAGCGCGGGCGTCGCCGCGCTGCGCTTGATCAGGGCGCCGCCGGGGGCGAGCGAGCCGCGCAGCACCGCGATCCCGCCCTCGGCCGAGAGCGGCGATCCCAGCGCCGAGACCACCGACCGGTTCGACGTCTCGGCGACGGCGGCGATGTTCTCGGCCAGGGTCGCGCCGGTGACGGTCAGGGCGTCGCCGTCGAGCAGCGGCGGCGAGCTCGTGCAGCACCGCGGGCACGCCGCCGGCGTGGAAGAGGTCCTCGACCAGGTGCTCGCCGCTCGGCCGCACGTTGGCGAGCACCGGCGTGCGCCGCGAGATCGCGTCGAACCGGTCGAGCTCGAGCTCGACGCCGACGCGGCCGGCGAGCGCGAGCAGGTGCAGCACCGCGTTCGTCGACCCGCCGAGCGCCATCAGCAGCGTGATCGCGTTGTCGAACGCCGCGGTGGTCAGGATCTGCGACGGCCGCGGGCCGCCCTCGTGCGCCATCTCGACGGCGCGGCGCCCGGTCGCCTCGGCCGCGGCCGCCCGGCGGGCGTCCACCGCCGGGATCGACGCGGTGCCGGGCAGCGCCATGCCGATCGCCTCGACCAGCGAGGCCATCGTCGAGGCGGTGCCCATCTCCTGGCAGTGCCCGGCCGACGGCACCATCGCCGCCTCGAGCTCGTCGTACTCGGCCTGCGTCATTCGGCCGGCGCGCAGGTCGTCGGTGTAGCGCCACAGGTCGGTGCCGTTCGAGATCTGCTCGCCGCGGAACACGGCCGGCTGGGCCGGGCCGCCGGTGATCATGATCGCCGGCACGTCGGCGCTGGCGGCGCCCATCAGCTGCGCGGGCACCGTCTTGTCGCAGCCGCCGATCAGCACGACGGCGTCGAGCGGATTCGCCCGGATCGACTCCTCGACGTCCATCGCCATCAGGTTGCGGTACAGCATCGTCGTCGGCTTCATGAACTGCTCGCCGAGCGAGATCGTCGGGAACTCGAGCGGCAGCCCGCCCGCCTGCAGCACGCCGCGCTTGACGGCGGCGGCGAGCCCGCGGAAGTGCACGTTGCAGTTGACGAGCTCGCTCCACGAGTTGCAGACGCCGACGATCGGCCGGCCCTGGATCGCGGCCTGCGAGTAGCCCTCGGCCTTCAGGTAGGAGCGGTGGATGAGACCGGCGACGTCCTGAGTGCCGAACCAGCGTGCGCTGCGCAGCCCGCCGCTCACGGCAGCAGGATCCCGAACGGGGTCGCGGCGACGCCGGCGGCGGGCGGATGGCGCAGCAGGTACTGGTGCTCGGCCGCGGCCTGGAGATCGCCGTCCGAAAGCGTGCCGAACCGGTCGACGCGGTACGCCGAGATGTCGGCATCGCACGTGCCGGTCGTGGCCAGCTCGGCCGCGAGCCGGGCCAGGCCGGGCCCGTGGGTGACGCACGACTCGTTGCACCCGGCGAGCACGACGTACCCATCGATCTCCGGCGCGAGGCCGAGGATATGGCGGCCGTCGGGCGTCCACGTGGGCAGGCCGCTCGCGCGCTCGCGGACCCCGGCATCGGCCAGCGCGGGGATCACGCCCGCGAGCTCGCGCGCCAGCCGCTCGTGGTCGCGGGCGGCGTGGTCGGAGAGCGCGGCCGTGCGCGGCGGGTCCTCGAGCGCGACGCGCGAGCGCGCGTCGAAGCTGCGCTCGATCGCCCCGACGAGCAGGCCGCCGTCGTGCTCGCGCAGGTAGAGCAGGTCGCGCTCGAAGAAGAGCAGCATGGGCAGGTCGCGGGCGGCTCCCGCGATCGGCTCGGTCGTGAACCGCGACTCGAGCAGCGGCACGGCGGCCACGTCCACACCGTTGCGAGCGGCGACGGCCCGCGCCGCGGCGCCGGCCGCGTTCACGAGCGCGCCGGCGGCGATCGGGCCGTCCGAGGTGCGCACGCCGGTCACACGGCCGTTCTCGACGACCGCGCCCTCGGCGGTGACGCCGGTGCGCACGTCGACGCCGACGCGCTCGAGCTCGGCCTCGAGCGCGGTCATCACCCGGACCGTGTCGACCCTGTGGGCGTCGGGCTGGAACAGCGCACCGTGCACCGCGCCCGGCGCGAGGATCGGCGCCATCCGTTCGGTGTCGGCCGCGTCGAGCATGACGACCCCGGGCGCGAACGGCAGCTCGCGCTCGTACTCCTGGCGCAGCATCTCGACGCCCGGCTCGGACACGGCCGGGAAGAGCAGGCCGACCCTGCGCACGCCCAGATCGCCGCCGATGCGGTCGTGCAGGCCGCTGTAGAACTCCATCCCGTATCCGGCCAGCTCTGCCTCGAGCTCGCCCGCCCAGTAGCCCACGAATCCGGCCCCGGCCGCCGTCGTCTGCGTCCCGAGCGCCGCCTCGCGCTCGAGCAGCACGACGTCCGGGACGCCGGCGTCGGCCAGGTGAAGCGCGGTCGCGGCGCCGAGGATGCCGCCGCCGATGACGACGACGTCAGCCATCGGCCGGCTCGGGATACACGAGTGGCGCGCCCCGCACGCCGGGGTCGATCGCCTTCACCGCCCACCCGCACAGCGACGCCAGCACGAGCACGTCGAGATCCTCGCCGGCGAACGCCAGGTTGGTCGGCGTCATCACGTACTCGCCCGTCCAGTCGTCGACCACCGTCTCGAGGTCGCCGCCGGGGTCGAGGCGGTAGATCCGGTTGGGCTGGTAGCACCCGATCCAGAGCCCGCCCTCGGCGTCGACGGCCAGGCCGTCCGGGACGGTGCGCGGCAGCTCGACGACCGGCTCGAACGGGCCGCCGCGCAGCGGCATCCGCACGACGCCTGGCATCTGCGACTCCACCATGTAGAGGTGCTCGCCGTGGATCGCGAGCCCGTTCGCGAACCGGAACGGGCCGGCGATGCGATCGGTGGCGCCGTCCGGGGCGATCCGCACGAGCCCGCCGGCGCGCACGTCCCACGCGCCCGAGTCCGACACCCACAGGTTCCCGTCGGCATCGAACACCGGGAAGTTCGGGTAGCCGACGTGATCGCCGAACGGCTCGACCCGGCCGGCGGCCGAGATCCGCTGCACGTGGCCGCTGCTCGCGTCGCACGCGTAGATGGTTCCGGCGGCGTCGGCCGCCAGGCCGAGCAGGAAGCCGCCGGGCACCGTCGCGACCAGCTCAGCCGGCCCGCCGTCGAGATCGAAGCGGTACAGCTGCCCGGCCTCGCCGCCCGCGTGCAGCGCGCCGCTCGCGGGCGACCAGCACACTCCCTCGGGATGGTCGAGGCCGTCTGCGAGCGCGCGCAGGCCCCGGCCCACGAGTGATACTTGATCGTTCAAGGGAGGCACGTTACTCCACCGCTCACCGCTCCGTCAACCACCGGATCAGGGCCTCGCGGTGCCGTCGGCGGTGAGCCGCGACACCTGGTCGACGCCCTCGTACACGATCGCCGAGACCTCGGTCTGCAGCACGCCGCCCGGGTCGAGCACATGTGCCCGCCCGGCGGCCACCGCCTCGGCCAGCGGGCTCGGATAGCCCGTCCACGGCTCCGCGATCGCGTGGTAGTAGCCGCGCCAGCCGCCGTAGACCATCCACAGCCAGACGACGGGGAAGACGGCGTGGTCGAAGGTGAGGCCGAAGCCGCGCCGCGCGGCCGTGTCGGTCGTCGCCACCCAGCCCTCGCGGAGCTCGGTCAGGTAGTGCAGCGCGAAGCAGCCGGCGTCGGGCCCGAGGGCGCGGCGCACATCCATCTCGCCGAACATCGGCCACTCGTAGCGGTCGCCCTTGACCCCGAGCGTGCCGCCGCCGTTCTCGTCGACCTCGGCGAGCCGCGCCGGGACGTCGAACCGGTGCTGCGGCGAGATCGCCGCCACCGGATGCAGGCCCCAGTTGTAGTCGAACGGCATGGTGCCGACGTTCTCGAGCGTGTAGCCGATCCGCAGCACCGGGTCGTCGCCGTCGAGCACGAGCCGCCGCGTCCAGCGGGCCGGGGTGATCGGCGTCTCGAGCACCAGCTCGAGCTCGACGCCGCCGGGGTCGTCGCGCACGATGCGGTGCGCCGCCGGCGTCGTCCACAGCTCACCCATGTACGGCAGCTGATCGCCGTAGCGGTTGGGCGAGGGTGCGCCGCCGGGGAACGCCTCGTCCCAGCCGCCCGGCCAGTGGTCGTCGAAGTTCGCATGCAGCTCGGCGCGGTGCGGCGGCACCCGCGGCGAGTGCCAGAGCACGTCGCGGTCGCCGCGCTTGTCGATGAGGCGCATGATCTTGCCTCCGAGCTCCGGCATCACGTCGACGGCCAGACGGGCGTTCTCGAGCCGCACGACCTGCAGGCCGTGGTGCGTCCAGCGGTCGTCGATCCGGGCGCTCATCAGTAGCACGTGGCCAGGAGGCCACCGTCGACGACGAGCGGCTGCCCGCTCATGAACGATGCGTCCTCGCCCGCGAGGAACACGACCGCGCGGGCGATCTCGCGCGGCTGCGCGATCCGCTCCAGCGGATACTCGGCGCTGATCTCGGCGCGCAGCGCCGCCGGGTCGGCGGCGGTCTCGAAGTAGGCCTGGACGAGCGGCGTGTCGATGTCGCCCGGGCAGACGGCGTTGCAGCGGATGCCGTCGCGGCCGTACTGGACCGCGGTGGCCCTGGTGATGCCGAGCACGCCGCCCTTGGCGGCGCAGTAGGCCGCCAGGATGCCGTCGCCGACGAGCGCCAGGATCGACGCGATGTTCACGATCGCGCCACCGCCCGCCGGTCGCATGACCCGCACGGCGTGCTTGCACCCGAAGAAGACGCCCTTCAAGTTGACGGCGAGGATGCGGTCGAGCTGCTCCTCGGTGGTCTCGGCGAGCTCCTGCTCGATCTGGACGGCGGCGTTGTTCACCATTACGTCGAGGCGGCCGTGGCGCTCGACCGCGGAGGCGATCAGCGCCTCGACGGCCGCCTCGCTCGAGACGTCCGCGTGCCGGTAGGTGCCGATGCCGGCCATCGTCGCCGCTCCGGCGGCGTCGTTCACGTCGCAGCCGACGACCCTGGCGCCCTCCGCCGCGAGCTCCCGCGCGATCGCCTGGCCGAGGCCCGAGCCGACGCCGGTGACGACCGCACAGCGGCCGTCGAGCGAGCCCGGGCGGGGTTCACTGCTCATCCTGTTCGACCTCCTCGAAGATGCTCGTCCACGTTCATGCCGACCCTCTCACGCGCAGCTCCACCGGCAGCATCACGTGCGGCTGCGCGTCCGGCGCGCCGTCGAGGTGCCCGATCAGGAGCTGCGCGGCGATCCGGCCCATGTCATAGCCGGGCACGTGCACCGTGGTCAGCGGCGGCTCGACGAACTCGGCGAAGGGGAAGTCGTTGAACCCCGTCACGGCCAGATCCTCGGGCACGCGCAGGCCGCGGGCGCGGGCCTGGCGCATGACCCCAATCGCGAGCAGGTCGTTGCCGCCCATGATCGCGGTCGGCGGGTCGGCCAGCTCGAGCAGGCGGTCGACCATCGCGCCCGCGTCGGCCGCGTCCCAGATGCCCTCGAAGAGCTCGATCGCCGGATCGCGCGCGATGCCGGCGGCGGCCAGGGCCTCGCAGTACCCGAGGTGGCGCTGCTCGACCATCGGCCACGGCTGGCGGGCGGCGATGAAGGCGATCCGCGTGTGGCCGGCTCCGAGCAGGTGGTCGGCAAGCAGCCGGGCGCCGGTGCGGTTGTCGGCGGTGACCGACATCTGCAGGTCGTGACCCTTGGTCGCCTCCTCGAGCACGACGGTCGGCACGTTCAGCTCGGCCGCCCGGGCGGGGTACCACGCCCGCTGATCGGGCGGGCCCGAGAGGAACAGCAGCACGCCGTCGACGCGCGACTCGAGCACCGGCCGCAGCAGCCCCCGGTCGGGCGGCCCGGGGCGGCCCGCGTGGATCAGCACGCTGTAGCCGCGGTCGCGGGCGACGTCGCCGACGCCGGCGATCACCTGGTCGGTCATCGGATCGGCCAGGTAGCGTGCGCCCTCGTCCAGCATCAGGAACCCGATCGTCGTCGTGCGCGCCGAGCGCAGGCTGCGCGCGGTCAGGTTGGGGTGGTAGCCGAGCTGCTCCATCGCGCCCTCGATCCGCACGCGCGTCTCGTCGGACATCTGGCGCAGGCGGTTGTTGACGAGGTTCGAGACCGTCTGGGCCGAGACGCCCGCGTGCTCGGCGACGTCGCGCATCGTCGGGCGTCTGCCGGGAGCGCTCTTCACAGCCCGCCCACTTTACTTGATCGTCAAAGTGGCGGAGGATGCGCACCGACCACAAAAGGAGGATCCCACGTGCGCATGCAAGGCAAGGTCAGCGTCGTCACCGGAGCGGCCACGGGCATCGGCAGGGCGATCGCCGAACGGCTGGCGGCGGAGGGCGCGATGACGCTCTGCGCCGACGTCGACGGCGACGGCGTCGGCGCGACGGCCGAGGCGATCACCGCGGCGGGCGGCCGGGCCGAGGCCCACCGCTGCGACGTGTCGGACGCGGCGGACGTCGAAGCGCTCATGGCGGCGGCCGAGCGCCACGGAGGGCCACATGCGATCGTGTCCAACGCCGCCGTCCAGTACGAGCACACCATCGAGGACACGCCGCCCGACGACTGGGACCGCGTGCTCGCCGTGAACCTGAAGGGCGTCTACCTGTGCGCGCGGGCGGCGATGCCGCGGATGCGCGCCCTGGGCGGCGGGTCGATCGTGAACATGGCGTCGGTGAACGGATTCTGGGTCGAGCCGGCCCTCGGCGCCTACTGCACGGCCAAGGGCGGGGTGATCAACCTGACTCGGGCGATCGCGCTCGAGAACGGGCGCGACGGCATCCGCTGCAACTGCATCTGCCCCGGCTACATCGACACCGGCATGGCGCAGCGCTACTTCGAGATCCAGGCCGATCCCGCCGCGGCGCGGGCCGAGGCGGGCCGCATGCACGCGCTCGGGCGCATCGGCCGGCCCGAGGAGATCGCCGCGATGGCGCTCTTCCTGTGCTCGGACGAGTCGGCGTTCTGCACCGCGGCCGCATATGTCGTCGACGGCGGGCTGAGCGCCGGCGTGCCGACCGTCTAACCGACGAGCTCGGGGGCGAGCTCGCGCAGGAGCCGCTCGGCGAGCGCCGCGCGGTGCACCTTCTCGCGTGCCTGCGCGACGGCGACATCCTGCAGGTGGCCGCCGCTCGGGTACACCGAGCGGGCGTTGCGCAGCCCGAACTTGAGGTGCACCGGCGCCGCCACCCGGACGATGTCAGGCACGTCGTAGGTGCGCACGAAGCCGCCCAGGTCGTCGGGCGCCTCGATGTAGAGGTCGAGCGGGAGCGCGGTGACGCGGCGCATCGCCGCCAGCATGCCGACGCCGAGGTCGGTGGCGACGTTGATCGTGTCGGCGCCGATGCGGTCATAGAGCGCGGCGGTGGCCGGGTTCGCCGCGCACATCACCGCCGACGTCTTGAAGCGCAGATCCGGCGGCAGCTCGCCCGCCGTGCGCAGACGCGCGAGCACGTCGAGCACCCCGATGTCGCCGACGAGCAGGCTGCGGATGCCGTGGGCGCAGGCCCGGTCGGCCTCGGCGATGCACGCCTCGACCGCCTCGGCGCCGCGGGCGACCCCCGCCGCCGCATCGGTCACGAGCGCCTGGCCGCCGGGATCCCAGCCGCCGCGCGGGCCGAGGAAGAGGCACACCTCGACGCCATGCTCCCATCCGACCGCCGCCATCTCGTCGATCTCCGCGTCCTCGAGCATCATCACGCCGGAGCCCTGCGAGACGCGATGGACGCGCACGCCATCGGCGGCGGCCTGATCGAGCACGGCGCGCAGCACGCCCGGCCCCTCGACGCTCGCGATCTCGAAGTGATAGCGGCGGCCGTCGCCGAAGCGGCCCGCGGACTCCTCCCACGGGCGCGCCGGCGGGTCGAGCCCGGCGGCCGCGAGCATCGTCGCGTGGCGGCCGCGGACGCCGCCCGAGACCTTTGGATCCGTCGTCACCGCACCAGTCTAATGTGGTTTACTTGATCGTTCAATGTCGACGGTCAAACGCACCGGGGCGAGGGCTGTATGGGGCTGACCGAGGTCGCCGCGGGCACCTGGCGGCTCGACTCGCTCGTCGGGGCGCGCAACATGTTCCAGTACGTCATCGCCGACGGCGGCCAGGCGCTGATCGTCGACACGGGCATGAGCGCGACCCCGCGCGACGTGATCCTGCCGGGGCTTCGCGCGGTCGGGATCGACCCGGGGCAGGTCGCGATGGTCGTCGTCACGCATCCCGACCTCGACCACCAGGGCGGCCTCGCCGGGCTGCGCGAGGTGCTGCCGAACGCCGTCGCCGCGTGCGGCTTTGCCGACCGCATGATGGTCGCCGAGCCCGAGCGCCTGATCACCGACCGCTACGGCGCCTTCGAGCTCGAGCACGACGTCGGCTACGGCGCCGGCGAGAAGGTGTGGATGCGCGCCAACTACGGGGCCCCGGCGACCGTCGAGATCGGGTTCGCCGGCGGCGAGACGGTGCAGGTCGGCGGCCGCCGCCTGGTCGTCCACCATGCGCCCGGCCACTCGCCCGGCCACCTGGTGCTGCACGAGCCCGCCGCCGGGCTGCTCTTCACGTCGGACGCCGTCCACTGGCGGATGTGCCCCGCGGCCGACGGCTCGCCCGCGCTTCCGCCCACCTACGAGGAGGTGGACGACTACATGGACACGATCGCGATGGTCGAGTCGCTGGCCGCCGACCACGTGCACTCGGGCCACTGGCCGACCCGAAGCGGCCCCGAGATTGCCGCCTTCATGGCCGAGAGCCGCGCCTTCGTCGAGCGCATGGACGCCGCCCTGGCCGAGCGCCTCGAGACGCCCGCGACGCTCGCCGAGCTGTGCGCGCACGCCGACGCCCGCATGGGGCCGTTCGGCGCCGACCCGGTCAACCTGATGTTCGTCGTCCACGGCCACGTCCGCCGCATGCTGCGCTCCGGCGCGGCCGAGGTCGTCACCGCCGGCGAGCGCCCGCCCAGGTACCGGCTGCCATGAAGATCACCGCGATCGACACGGTCGTCGTCCACGCCGAGATGCGCAACTGGGTGTTCGTCAAGGTGAGCACCGACGAGGGCCTGGTCGGCTGGGGCGAGGCGACGGTCGAGTGGAAGACGCGCGCCGTCGTGGGCTGCGTCGAGGACTACCGCACCCTGATCGTCGGCGAGGACCCGCGCCGCATCGAGCACATCTGGCAGATGATGTACCGGCAGCACTTCTTCCGCCCGGGCATGGTCGAGTGCTCGGCGATGAGCGGGATCGAGCACGCCTGCTGGGACATCGCCGGCAAGGCCCTCGGTGTGCCCGTCCACCAGCTGCTCGGCGGCGCGGTGCGCGACACGGTGCGCCTGTACGACCATCTCGGCGGCGGCGAGATGCACTCGGTCTATCACGCCCTCTCTCCCGAGCAGGCGCGCGACCAGGCCCGCGAGTCGGTCGAGCTCGGCTTCGACGCGATCAAGCTCGAGGTCGTCATCCCGCGCACGGGCCGGCTCGACGGCGCCTCGGCACTGCGCCACGCGGACGCCGTCATGGCCGCCGTGCGCGGCGAGGTTGGCGACGGCGTCGAGCTGATGGTGGACATGCACGGGCGCTGTTCGCCGATGATGGCGGCGCAGTACTTCACGGTGCTCGAGCCCTACCGGCCCTGGTTCTTCGAGGAGGCGTGCCCGCCCGAGCACGCGCGGGCGATGGCCGACCTGGCGCGGCGAACGACCGTGCCGCTCGCGACCGGCGAGCGGCTGTGCACGCGCCACCCGTTCAAGGAGCTGCTCGAGATCGGCGCGTGCTCCGTGCTGCAGCCCGACGCCGTCCACTGCGGCGGCATCTCGGAGCTGCGCCGCATCGCGGCGATGGGCGAGGCCTATCACGCGGCGCTCGCGCCGCACTCCTCGACCGGCCCGATCGGGCACGCGGCGTCGATGCACGTCGCGTTCACCGCGCCCAACTTCCTGATTCAGGAGACGTGGCGCGCCGACGTGCCCTGGCGCTTCGACGTCCTCTCCCAGACGCTGCCGTTCGAGGGCAGCACGGCGCAGCTTCCGACCGCGCCCGGCCTGGGCGTCGAGGTCGACGAGCGCGAGGCGGCCAAGCACCCGTTCCAGCAGGAGCCGCTCATGCGCTACTTCCACGACGACGGCGCCGTCGCCGACTGGTGAGCGACGGCCCGCTCGTCGCCGCGCACGTCCCGCTCGGCTCGAGCATGTACGAGCGCGGGCGCCTGGACGAGATCGCCGGCCGGGCCGAGGCGGAGCTGCGCGCCGCCGGCCTGCACCTCGTGCGCACCGATCCGGTGACCCGCCCGGATGGGGTGGCCCGGGCCGTGGCCGAGCTGCGTGCGGCCGAGTGGGACGTCCTGATCCTCGACGTGATCAACTGGATCGACGTGCGCTCGGCCACCCGGGTGGCGCTCGAGTTCCGCGACCGGCCGATGGTGCTCTACAGCTACGGCGGCCGCACCGAGGGCGGCGTGCTCGTCTCGCCGGCAGCCGGGGCGGGGTCGACGGGGCTGCGCCAGCCCCTGGAGCGCTTCGGCATCAGCTTCACCTACCTCTACAACCCGCCCGACTCGCCCATGGACACCGCGGGCGTGCTTCGGGCCGCGCGGGCCGCCCGCACGGCGCGGCGGCTCGAGCGCGCGCGGATCGGGATGGTCGGCGCCCACGACATGGGACTCATGACGACGCCGTTCGACGTCACCCGGCTGCGCGGCCGGATCGGCCCCGAGGTGGAGTCGGTCGACCTGCTGCAGCTGCGCCGGGCAGCCGACGAGCTGCCGGACGAACGGGTGCGGGACGAGGCGGCGCGCCTCGCGGCGTCGTGGGACGAGCCGTTCGGCGCCGTCCCGGCCGACGCGCTCGAGCGGGCCGTGCGCCTGGGTCTCGGCACGCTCGCGCTGTGCGAGCAGCGCGGGTTCGCCGCCTTCTCCTACAAGAGCGTCGAGGGTGTGTCGCTCGAGCTCGGAACGACGCACAACCTGCCGTCGTCGCTGGTCGCCTCGGCGGGCGTGCCCTACATCGACGAGAACGACATCCTGAACCTGACGACCCAGCTCATGCTCGGCTGGCTCGCCGGCTCGACGCCCTCGTTCCTGGAGCACTACGAGCACCACCCCGAGTGGATGCTGCTCGGCGTCGACGGCTTCGTCCCCGACGACTGGATCCTGGGCCGGCCCCGCGTCAAGCCGGTGCGGAACGTCGCCACCGGCGAGCACGTCGGCGTGGCGCAGTGCTCGCGCATGCGGCCGGGCCGGCTCACGCTCGCGTGCCTGGCCGAGGTCGACAGCGCCGAGGGCTATCGCATGCACATCGTCACCGGCGAGGGGGTGGAGCCGCCCGAGTGGGAGGAGCTGAGCGTCCCCGGGCCGCTGCCGAGCGTGCGGTTCGTGCCCGACGGCAGCGTCCGCTCGATCCTCGACCGGGTGCAGTCGCAGCACTTCGCTGCGGTGCACGGCGATCACGCGGACGACCTCGAGCTGCTCTGCCGGCAGCTCGGCGTCCCCGTCGTCGCCGACCGGTAACTGCGCTTTTGGGGACTGTCCCCGGTGGGGACTGTCCCCGGCTTCTCAGGTCTTGCGGGGTCTGTCGCACCGCGGCTGGAGATGGAGCAGTGTTGGGGACAGTCCCCACACACGACGGCATGTCTCGGTCCAGGGCATGGGGAGGCCACGAAGGGGACTGTCCCCCGGTGGTTTGCCGGCGGGGCTCGCCCGCTTCTCAGGTCTTCCGGGGTCTGTCTCCCCGCGGCTGGAGATGGAGCAGTGTTGGGGACAGTCCCCACACACGACGACGCATCTCGGGCCCCTGCGTTGTGACGGCCACGAAGGGGGCTGTCCCCTGGTGGTTTGCCGGCGGGGCTCGCCCGCTTCTCGGGTCTTCCCGGGTCTGTCTCCCCGCGGCTGGAGATGGAGCAGTGTTGGGGACAGTCCCCACACACGACGCCGCATCTCGGTCAAGCGTGCGGGGAGCTCACGAAGGGGGCTGTCCCCTGGTGGTGTGCCGGCGGGGCTCGTCCTAGCCCGTGACGAACTGGTGCACGGCCGTGTCGCCGCGCAGCGTCACGAGGCATCCGGAGATACGGCCGGTGTGGTAGTCGCTGCCCGGGTTCACGCACAGCGTGCGCCCGATCCGGTTCATCCCCGCGGACTCGTGGATGTGCCCGTGCAGCGCCGCCAGCGGCTGGAACTCCTCGATCGCCTGCCGCACGCCCGTCGAGCCGACCGGGATCATGTGCGGCTCCTTGCCGATCAGCACCATGTTGAAGTCGTCGTCGAGCTCCGCGGCCGTGTCGAGCCGTGAGTCATACGGCGGGACGTGCAGGTTGAAGATGCACCGGCTCATGTCCGGCACCTCCTTCGCCAGGGCGGCGATGCGCGCGTAGAGGTCGTCCTCGTCGAGCTCGCGGGGCGAGTCCCACGGGGTGCGGTTGGAGTAGCCGAGCGAGAGCATCGTGTAGCCCTCGAACTCGACGACCTTCTCGTCGCAGGCCTCGACCGTCCGGCCCTTGCGGATCGAGTCCTCGATGCGGGGCGGGTCGTCGTTGCCGGGCATCACGAAGCAGCGGATGCCGGAGCCCTCGAGCCGCTCGTCGGCGAGCGCGATCCATTCGTCGAACGTGCGCACCATGACCGACTCGAACCAGACCTCGCGCTCGGCCTCGGGCAGGCCGGAGATGTGGGCGACCTCCTCGGCGGTCGTCCGGTACGGGTACATGCCGTTGCCGCGGATGCGGCGCTCGAGGGCGTCGAGCTCGGCCGCCGACGATGCCTTCTGGTTGCCGCCGAAGAGCTGGGCCGACCAGACGTCGCCGTCCTTGACGATAGGGATGACGACCTTCCCGGTGATGTCGCCCCCCATCACGAGCACCCGCGCCTTGTAGTACTTGGGTGCGTTCAGGAACTTCTTCCACAGCACCTCGGTGCCGTGGATGTCGGAGGCATAGTAGAGCCGGAGGGCGGCATCGCCGCCCTCCGGCTGCTTGCGCTTGAGAAACCCCACGACCCCTATTCCGGCGGGATCTCGAGGTAGTTGAGGGACAGGTCGATGCCCTGCGAGGCCCGCCAGAGGCGGCCGGCGTTGTAGATCAGCGCGCCGACGATCAGGCACGCCAGCACCAGGGCGAGGCCGCCCCGGAACGGGCTCGTGAACAGCTGTGCGACCAGGCTGTCACCCGCCCGCGGAAGCCCGAGCGACGGATAGGCGAACCACAGCCAGCCGCCGAAGAGCCCCGCGATGATCGAGCCGACGCCGAAGTAGACGAGCAGCGGCAACCCGAACAGCGAGATGTTGGACACCGACGCCTCGTACGCGGCCTTGCGCCGGTACGGGAAGAGGATGGCCGAGATCCCGACCAGCACGAACGTCGGGAAGCCGACGATGGTCGAGAGCGCCACGACCTTGAGGAAGTTCGCCGAGTAGGCCGCCATGTACAGGAACGGGATCGAGCACACGGTGATCAGCGCGAGCGTGAACACCGGCGTGTGCGTCCGCTCGTTGATCGAGGCGATCCGCTCGGGGATGACCTGATCGAACGACCAGGCGAAGAGCGCGCGCACCGGCTGGACGATCTGGATGTACACGATCAGCGGCGCCCAGGCCACGAACGTGATGCCCAGGAACGCCACGAACACGGTGTTCGTGTGGATGGCCGCCACGAGCGTGATCCACCACGGCGAGTTCGGCAGCGAGTACACCGTCGGGTCACCCGAGACGCCGTTCACGGCCGTCAGGAACGTCTGGCCGACGGTGTGGTAGAGCAGGGCGACCATGATCAGGATCGGCAGGAACGTGCAGGCCAGGCCGCCGAGCATGGAGTACCAATTCTTGCGGGTGCCGGCCGCGCGGATCTCGCCGGCGAGGTTGGTCGAGAACCACACCCACACGCCGAAGGCGATGAATGCGCCCGAGGCGACGATGGTGTTGTGCCAGTCGGTCCCGCCGGACAGGTTGACGCCGGCCGAGTGGGCCTTCTGGATGAAGAAGTGATACGTGTCGGACTTGTGCGTGAACGGCTTGGCATAGGTGTTGTAGGAGCTGATGAAGCTCGAGCGCGACGTCGTGACGAGCGTGAGCGCGGCGGCGATGAAGCCGATGCTTCCGAGCGCGAACAGCCACAGCTGCACGCGCATCATGAGCCGCATCCCGTAGGCCATCACGAGCGCCAGGGTGGCGATCTCGATCAGGCCGATCGCCATGCTCCAGCCGTTCGAGGTGACCGTCGTGCCCCAGCTCTGGAGCGTGTGCGAGTTCGCCGCGACGCCGACCATCGTCAGCATCGGGCCAATGCAGATCTTCGCGGTGAAGACCCCCCAGTACCCCATGGCGATCATCGACGAGGCACCGATCAGGATGCTCGACCCGACCGCGAGAGCCGGGTGCAGCGAGCGGGAGATGAGGATGTAGTCGGCCCCGGATCGGGGCATGATCTGTGAGAGCAGGCCGAAGGCGCCCGAGATCACGAACGAGCACGCCGCCGTGATCAGGATGGCCACGTAGACGTTCACCTCCGAGAATGTCGAGAGCACCCAGAAGACGGACACCGCCATGACGAGGCCGGGGCACGCCGGGAGCACGTTGAAGATGACCGCGTCGCGTACCTTGACGTCCCGGACGAACCCCGTCGCCTTGCGGGCGAAGTGCGCCTGTGTTCCGACTGGCTGTTCGCTAGCCATGATCCATCACCGACCCTCCCCTGGGTTGATCGTTCAAGCGGCGGTAGTCTCCCGCGTCGCGTGTGGCCTGTCAAGCCGCCGATGAGGGCGGTTGACCGAGCTGACGGCGCTCGCTAGACTCGGCGCTCTTGAACGATCAAGCTCCCGATCGGAACGGCCGCGCCGCGCTCCTCCAGCGCCTCGACGCGCTGTACCCCGCCGTCGTCGCCGACTGCCTCGACAAGGTCGGGTGCCGTACGAACGTGATGGACCCGCGCATCCGGCCGCTCTATCCCGAGGCGCGCATGGCCGGCTTCGCCTCGACCGTGCACTCCGTGCAGGTGAGCGGCCCGCCGGCCAACCGCGACGACTACTACCGCGGCGAGCTGCAGGCGGTCGATGCGCTCCAGGCCGACGACATCATGATCGTGTCGACCGTGCAGGGCTCGTACTGGGGCGAGCTGCTTGCGACCGCGTCGCGCTACCGCGGCGCGCGCGGCATCGTCGTCGACGGCTACACCCGCGACACGCTCCAGCTGATCGAGATGCAGTTCCCGACGTTCGTCGCCGGCATCAGCAGCCACGACTCGCTGGGGCGGATCGACGTCGAGGCTGTCGGCGTGCCGATCGAGTGCGGCGGCGTGCACGTCGAGCAGGGTGACCTCGTGCTCGCCGACTTCGACGGCGTCGTGGTCGTGCCGGCCGGCGTCGCCGACGAGGTGATCACGCTCGCCGAGGAGAAGATGTCGGGCGAGAACCTGGTGCGCACGAAGCTCGCCGAGGGCATGCCCGTCTGGGATGCCTTCCGCACCTACGGCGTGATCTGACCCGGCCGTCCGCGCGGCCCGGGCGTCATACGCGCGGCACGACGAGGGTCGCCGGTCCCTTGATGCACGCCTCGACGCGGTGAAGCGCGTCGTCGAGCACGTGCTCGGGCAGCGCCGGGTTGAAGATCGGCGACACCGACGGCCGTGTGAGCAGGCGATGCGCGATGGCGACGCCGGCCGGGTGGAGCGCATCGTCGTCGCCCTCGAGCGCCGCCGCCACCGCCAGCAGCCGCTCGCGGCGAGGGATGACCCGATCCTCGAGCGCGGCCGCCGTATAGGCCGGGCGGCCGCCCGATCGCTCGGCGCCGTCCACCATCCCGCGCAGCCCGATCGCCAGCCGCTCACGCCGGGCGCGGGTCGCAAAGCGTGCCCCGGCCTTGCTGACCGCCTCGACCCGGTAGGCCTCGCGCACCTGCGTGAGCGTCGAGAGCAGGGTGTTCCGACGGCCCATCGTGAACGTCGCGGTCATGAGCGCCGCGACCGCCCCGATCGCAAGCACGATCCAGAGCTGGCCCAGCACGAAGAATGCGGCGACGGCGAGGATGGCGAGCACGGCCGCGGCGGCCAGCCGCTGGGTGCGCTGGCCGGAGAGGTCGGCCAGCTGCCGTTCGGCGTCGACGAGCGGCGGAAGATTGAGATCCAGGAGCGAGCGCACAGCCTCTCCGTCCGCGGCGAGCGAGGCGCCGCCGCCGAGACGGGATCGTATCGCGGCTGCGGCTCAGGCCGGGCCCGCCTCCGCGGCCCTCGTGAGGTGGTGCACGCTCGCCTCGCGCAGCCCCTGCATGTACCCGATCGCGTGCAGCCGGCCGAGCAGCGCATAGCTCGGCGAGTCCATCGCCTCGCCGAGCAGGGTGGGGACGTGATCGGGGCGAAGGACGCCGTCGAACCCGATCTCGTGCCACGCGTCCATGCACGCGCGCATGTCGGTCTGGCCCTCGTCGTGGAACGTCTCCTCGAAGCTCTCCGGCGTGCCGCGGACGTCGCGGAAGTGGCCGAAGGCGATCCTGCCGGCATTGCCGAAGTGCCGGATCGCCGCGGGCACGTCGTCGGTGACGAGGGTCATGTTCCCCTGGCAGAAGCAGAGCGCATGCGCCTCCGAGTCTGCCATCGCGAGCACCCGGTCGAAGGCCTCGACCGAGTTCATGATCCGGGCCGCGCCGCGATAGAAGGTGATCGGCGGGTCGTCGGGGTGAAGTGCGAGCCGCACGCCCGCCGCCTCGGCCACCGGCACGACCTTGCCCACGAACCGCTCGTAGGCCTTCCACAGCTGTTCGGCATCGGGCGTGCCGACCTTCATCGGCTGGTCGGTGGGCTGCGCGTCCGACCGGAAGGCGGTCACGAGCGCGCCGCCGCGGCCGCGGGCGATGGTGCTCGTGCGCACCCAGTTCGCACCGGGCATCCAGTTGTAGCAGAGCATCGGCACGCCCAGCCGGCCGAGGTTTCGGATCAGCGTGCAGAACCACTCGGTCTCCTCGTCGGCCCCCGGCGCACCGGTGCGCGCGCGGTCAAGCGGCGGGTAGTCCTCGACCCCGACGAGCTCGAGCCCCGCGTCGGCGTAGAGCTGCTGCATCCGCGCGAGCGGCGTCAGATCCCACGGGCGGTCGCCGGTGTCGTCGTGCATCCCGTCGGGCGAGCGGTCGAGCTCCGAGATGACCTTCGTCACGCCGACCTGCTGCAGGATGGTCCAGAACGCGACCGGGGTGGGCGCGAAGTACTCGGCGAGCTCGACTGGCTTGACCACGGTCACCTCCGTCGGCGGGGGCGCACACCCTATCCGAGGGCGCGGGATACGTCGACGAGTCCGCGGTCGATCAGATCGCGGAAGCGGGCGACGCTGTCGGCGACGGCGTCGGGGAACGGCGTCTCGGGGATCGCGCCGACGAGCTGCTCGAACGAGCGCGCGTCGACCTCGCCGGGGAACGGCAGCAGCACGTCGTCGTACTCGATCCGGCCGGCCGACTCCGGCGCCGCGGCGGCGATCGCGGCGACGACCGCGCTCATGTCGACGCTCGTCCCGGCGAGGTTGTGTACGGTGGCGCCGCTCGCGCCCGCACGCGCGGCGGCGATGAACGCCGCGGCGGCGTCGGGCGCGTACTGGAACTGGCTGCGGCCTCCGAACGGGATCCGGTAGGGCCGGCCGGCGGCCGCCGCCAGCATGGCCGTGGTGGGCGACGACGTCAGCCCCTGGTCGCGCCCGGGGCCGAACACCGTGTGCGGCCGAAGGCCGACGCTCGCGACCCCGTGGTCTGCCCAGTAGACGTGGGCGGTGCCCTCGTTCGCGCGCTTGAACACCCCGTAGAGCGTGCCCGGCATGGCGGCCATCTCGGCCGTGCCGCCGCCGCCCTCGAGCGCGTCGTAGGCGGCGATCGACGACGCGTAGACGACCGACTCGATGCCGCCGCCGCGGCGCTTGGCCGCCTCGAACACGTTCACGGTGCCGACCACGTTCACCCGGGCGCCGAGCGGCGGGTCGGCGCGGCAGAACGGCACCTGCAGCGCGGCGAGGTGGACGACGTGGGTGATCTCGTGGGCGGCGATGACGGCGTCGACCTGCTCGAGATCGGTGATGTCGGCTGCTGCGCGCCGCACCTGTGCGATCTCCTCGGCCGACATCACGAGCGGCCACCGGTGCGGCTCGGCACCGATGTCAAGGGCGGTCACGGCGATGCCCTCGCCGACCAGGCCGCGCACCACCCAGGTGCCGATGCAGCCGTGGGCGCCGGTGACGAGGAAGCGCTCGCCGCTCATTGCGCCCCCTCCGCGGGCCCACACCACGCGCAGGCCAGTCGCACGTAGGCGGCGGCGAGCACGTGCAGGTCATCGACGTTCACGTACTCGTCCGGCGCGTGCGGGTTGTCGCCGCCCGGGCCGCAGACGACCACGGGCGTCGGCGAGTGCTCGGCGAAGATGAACGCGTCGCAGGCAAACGGCGCGACGGTTGGCGCCGGCCGCGCCGGGAGCGCATCGCGCATCGCCGTCACGATCGGGGCGCCGGGGTCGCCGTCGAGCGCGCCCAGGAACCGGGTGCGCTGCTCCCATTCGAGCGGCGTGCCGCCGGCCGTCGCGCGCTCGACGGCCTCACGCAGCTCGGCATCGACCGCCGCCCGGGTCGTGCCCGGCAGCGTCTCGGCCCAGAACTCGAGCATGCCCTCGACGGGCGTGCCCTCGGCCGTTCCCCACGGCAGCTCCTCGCCCGAGCTGATCAGGAACTGATAGATGGGGGCGCCGCGGGTGCGGGCTGCGTCGGCGAGCCCGCCGGCTGCGGCTGCGACCGTCACGAGCGCGCTCGGCTCGGAGCCGCCGCCGAAGTCCATGCCGCCCTTTCCGCCGCGCGCGTGCAGCCGGTACTGGATCCCGCCGCGCGTGGCGTGGCACACGGCCAGGCCGGTCGGCTCGGCGAGCACCGCGCCGTCGGCGTTGTGGCCGCGCAGCCGCGAGGCGAGGGTGCCGTTCGCGCCGCCGAACTCCTCATCGACGGTCGTCTCGACGATGACATCGCCGGCCAGGGGTTGGCGACACTCGATCAGGCACCGGAGCGCGTGAAGATAGCACGCGACTCCGCCCTTCATGTCGAGCGTCCCGCGGCCGTACAGGCGCCCGTCGGCGAGCTCCGCGTCCCAGTACGGATGCGCGCCCTCGCCGTGGGCGGGGACGACGTCGACGTGGCCCGAGAAGAGGAGCGACCGGCCGCCTCCGGCGCCGGGCAGGCGGGCGACCACGTTCGGCCGCCCGGCGTAGTCGCGGCCCGGCCACCACCCCGGATGCTCGGTTGCGCCCGGCACCTCGTCGGGCCGGAACACGTCCGGCTCGAGGCCGAGCCCGCGCAGGTAGTCGGCGACGAAGGCCTGGCACGGCCCCTCCTCGCCGTGCGGCGGCCGGTTCTCGCTGCGGTGGGCGACGAGCGTGCGGGTGAGCTCGACCAGGTCGCCGGCGTGGGCGTCGAGCCACGCCTCGGGCGAGCTCGGCGTCACGTCAGGCACCCGCGCGCTGCGGGACGTAGGCGACGCAGTCGATCTCGACCAGGATGCCCGCGAGCTCGCAGCCGATCGTCGTGCGCGTCGGCCGGGGACGGTGCGAGAAGAACCGCTCGTATGCGGCGGTGAACTCGTCGAAGAGGTCGATCGAGGCGAGGTAGCAGTTGCAGCGCACGATGGTCGAGGCGTCGCCCCCGGCGGCCTCGACGAGCGCGAGCACGTTTCGCAGCGTGTGGCTCGTCTGCTCGCCGACGGTGTCGCCGAGCACCGCGAGGGTCTGCGGGTCGAGCGGGCCCTGGCCCGAGACGTAGACGAAGTCGCCTGCGCGCAGGGCCGGCGTGTAGCCGCCGGTCCCGCCCGATGCGCTGTCCGAGACGATGGGTTGCAGAGGGCTCATGCGCCTGATCCTTCTTCGAGATGTCCGGTCGACGCGTGTTATACGCCGAGCCGGGACCCGGGCACGCGGTCAGCCCTGGGCGCGCTCGTAGTGGATCGCCCACACCGGCTCGTACGCTGCACCGGCGCCGCCGCGGGCCCACTCCCAGTCGAGCGACGACGGCGTGATGCCTGCAAAGGTCATGCGGTACCGCGACCCGTCCGTCTCGGGCGCGGTCTGAAGGATCAGGTCGGGGCCGGCGAAGCCGCCGGTGAGCTGGAACACCGAGCCGTGGTTGTCCCACCAGGTCTGCGCCCAGTGACCGTGCCGCGCGTCCCACGCCGAGATGCTGTTGCCGCGCAGCTCCTCGGGCGGATCGGCCGCGAACGTCTCGAGCACCGCACGACCGCCGTGGATCTCGCGGATGACGTTGCGCCCGGTGCCGCCGTCCCATGTCAGCACCCACTCGCCCAGCCAGAACCGAAGCGCCCGGGACTCCTCCCGCACGGGCGGCGCACCGGGCGCAGGGTCGACCCAGAAGGCGTCGTCCATTCCCCGCACGAGACGCACGGTATGCGGCGCGCCGCCGCCGCCGCTGTCAGATTCGTGCTGAGCGCCGTGCCGAGCAGATGGTGGTACTCTTACAATCATTGTTGAATCACAACTATTTCAAGGGCGCGACGTGCCCGAGCTGACCGCGCGGCGACGGAGCCTGATCCTCGCGATCTGCTGTCTGAGCCTCTTTATGGTGGGGCTCGACAACACGATCGTGAACGTTGCGCTGCCCTCGATCCAGCGTGACCTGCACACGTCGGTGTCGGGCCTGCAGTGGGTCATCGATGCCTACACCGTCGTCCTCGCCAGCCTGCTGATCCTGGCCGGGTCGACCGGCGACCGGCTGGGGCGGCGGCGCACGTTCCAGGCCGGTCTCACGCTGTTTGCGCTCGGGTCGCTCCTGTGCAGCCTCGCGCCCGGCCTCGGGTGGCTGGTCGCCGCCCGCACGGTGCAGGCCGCGGGCGGCTCGATGCTCAATCCGGTGGCGATGTCGATCATCACGAACACGTTCACCGAGCCCGCCGAGCGGGCGCGCGCGATCGGGATCTGGGGCGCGGTTGCGGGCGTCAGCATGGCGATGGGGCCGGTCGCCGGCGGCCTGCTGGTCGGGTCGGCCGGGTGGGCGTCGATCTTCTGGATCAACATCCCGGTCGCGATCGCGGCGATGATCCTCGTGCAGCGCTTCGTCCCGGAATCCAAGGCTCCGCGCCCGCGCCGCCCCGACCCGCTCGGCCAGGTGCTGATGATCACGCTCCTCGGGTCGCTCACCTACACGATCATCGAAGCCCCGGCGGCCGGCTGGACGGCGGCGCGGACGCTCGGGGGCTTCGCCCTCGCGGCCGTGGCCCTCGGCACGTTCGCCGTCTGGGAGTCGCGCCGCGACGATCCGCTCATCGACCCGCGCTTCTTCCGCAGCGCGCCGTTCTCGGGAGCGACGGTGATCGCGGTCTGCGGCTTTGCCTCGCTCGCCGGGTTCCTCTTCCTGAACACGCTGTACCTCCAGGACGTCCTCGGATACAGCGCCCTGCGGGCGGGTCTCTACGTCCTGCCGATGGCCGCGATGGCGGTCATCTTCTCGCCGATCTCGGGCCGCCTGGTCGCAAGCCGCGGGCCGCGGGTCTCGCTGCTGGCCGCGGGCATCGCGATGACGGCCAGCGGGCTGCTCCTCACCGGGCTGAGTACCGCGACGCCGACCGCCCGGCTGATGGCCGCATACGTCGTGTTCGGCATCGGCTTCGGCATGATCAACGCGCCGATCACCAACACGGCGGTCTCGGGCATGCCGCGCGCGCAGGCCGGGGTCGCCGCGGCGGTCGCCTCGACCAGCCGGCAGGTCGGTCAGTCGCTCGGCGTCGCGATCATCGGATCGGTCGTCGTCTCGGCGGTGCACGGTCCGCTGCGAAGCGGCTTCGCGCAGGCCAGCCACGCCGGGTGGTGGATCATCGTCGGCTGCGGTCTGGTCGTGCTCGTGCTCGGCATGCTGACGACCGGGCAGCGGGCGCGCCGGTCAGCGGTGCGCGTCGCCGAGACGCTCGCGCCCCACGAGCAGCGCACCACGGTGGCGGCGGCATGAGCGCCGGCGCGCAGCAGGACGACGCCCGCGCCGCTGCCGTCGCGCGCATCTTCGCGGTGATGCGCGGGCTGGTGCTCGACTCAGACGACCGCCGCCGCGAGGTCGTGAACGCGACCGGGATGAGCTTCGTCCGCACCAAGGCGCTGCGCCGCCTGATCGACGGCCCGCTGGGGATGAGCGAGCTCGCGGCGAAGCTGATCGTCGACCGGCCCTACACCTCGTTGATCGTCGACGACCTCGAGGAGCGCGGCCTGGTGGTGCGCGCCGTCGCGCCGGGCGACCGGCGGGCCAAGGTCGTCACCCTGACACCCGCGGGCCGCGCGATCGCGATCCAGGCCGAGCAGATCCTCGCCCGGCCCCCGGACGCGCTCGCAGACCTGGGCGCCGGCGAGCTGGCCGCGCTCGACCGGCTGCTCGCGGGGCTCAGGCCGCCCGGCGCTCCTCGTGCAGCGCGAGGATCTGCTCGGCGGACACCGGCCGGCTGAAGAGGAACCCCTGTCCGAGCGGGCATCCGATCTCGCGCAGGAACGCCGCCTGCGCCTCGGTCTCGATGCCCTCCGCGAGCGCGCTCAGGCCGAGGCCGTCGGCGAGCCTGACCATCGTCGAGACGAGCACGCGGTCCTGCTCGTGCGGAAGGCCGGCGATGAAGGCGCGATCGATCTTGAGCGTCGTCGCGGCCATCTCCTGCAGGCGGCCGAGCGACGAGTGGCCGGTGCCGAAGTCGTCGATCGCGATCCGCACCCCGCGCTCGTGCAGCTCGGCCATGATGCGCCGGTTCTCGTCGGGATGGGCCATCGCGGTCGACTCGGTCAGCTCGACCATCACCCGGTCGGGGGCGAGGCCGAAGGCGTCGACGGTGGCCAGGAACCGGCGGATCGCGACGGGCTCCCACAGCGCCCCCGGGTAGTTGATCGAGACGTACAGGTCGAGGCCGGCGTCGCGCCAGATGACGCTCTGCCGGCAGGCCTCGTGGATGACCCAGTCCGAGAGCGGCGTGATCAGCCCCGTGCGCTCGGCGAGGGGGATGAACTCGCCGGGGTGGACGAGCGTTCCGTCGTCGTCCCAGCGCACGAGCGCCTCGCAGCCCACCATCGCGCCGGTCGCGAGCTCGATCATCGGCTGGTAGGCGAGCCGCAGGTCGCCCCGGTCGATCGCCCGGGCGAGGCGGGCAGCCGTCGACACGCTCGCGACGCTGCCTCGGGCGTCCTCCGTGTACACGTGGCACGCGTGCCGCCCCGAGTCCTTGGCCCGGTACATGGCGACGTCGGCGTGCTTCAGGAGGGTCTCGGTGCTCGACGCGTCGGTGGGATACAGACTGATGCCGACGCTCGCCGAGCAGTAGACCTCGGTGCCGCTCACGGCAAACGGCGTCGAGAGCGCCGCGAGCAGCTGGCCGGCGACGCGCTCGGCGATGTCGGCGCCGTCACGGCCGCCGCCGAGCGGGAGGCCTGTGAGCATGAGCAGGAACTCGTCGCCGCCCTGCCGGGCGACGAGGTCGCCCGCGCGCACAGCGGAGCGTAGGCGCCGGCCGACAGCGCACAGGAGCTCGTCGCCCGCGCCGTGGCCGAGGCTGTCGTTGACGAGCTTGAAGTCGTCGAGATCGACGAACAGGACGGCGACGCCGGTTCCTGCCTGCGCCGCCCGCCGCAGCTCGACCTCGAGCCGGTCGCCGAAGAGCGCCCGGTTCGGCAGGCCGGTGAGCGCGTCGTGGTAGGCGAGGTGCCCGAGCCGCTCCTCGGCGTGCTTGCGCGCGGTGATGTCGAGCAGGTAGCCCTGGCGGTAGAGCGGGACGCCGTCCTGGCTCACGACGACGACCGACTCATCCCGCACCCAGCGCTCGGTCGCGTCGGGGCGGACGATGCGGTACTCGCAGCAGAACTCGCTGTCCTCGTCGTGGGCCTGCGCGAGCCCGGCCAGCACCCGGTCGCGATCGTCCGGGTGGATCACCTTCGCGAAGAGGTCGGGGTCGGTCATCCACTGCTCGTGCGTATACCCCGTGATCTCGGCGTTCTGCGGGCTGTTGTAGATCGACGTCGCGGTCGTGTCGAGCGCGTCGATGTAGATCGCGAGCGGCAGGCGCTCGACCAGGTTGCGGTAGCGCTCCTCGGCCTCGCGCACATGCGCCTGGGAGTCGGTGAGCGCCTGCTCGGCGTGCTTGCGCGTCGTGATGTCGAAGATGACGCCGTGCACCGCGATCGGCTCGCCCTCGCCGTCGCGCACCGTCACCGCCGTGTCCCACACCCAGCGCACGTCCCCGGAGGAGTCGAACAGCCGGTACTCACGCTCGAACGGCGCGCCCGCCTCCACCGCGGCGGAGTACGCGGCAAGCGTCGCGTCGCGATCCTCGGTGTGGATCCGCCGCGCCCACTCGGACGTGCCCTGGCTCCAGTCCGACACCGACCACCCGAACAGCCGCTCGAGCTGCGGGCTGACGTACACGGGCTCGCCGGTGACCGGGCTGGCCGTGTAGGACACCGCCGGGAGCTGCTCGATCAGCGAGCGCAGCATGTCGCCCGAGCGCTTGCGCGACTCGTGGTCGAGCGTGTTTGCAAGGGCGTAGGCGAGCACGCCGCAGCGACCTGCCCAGGCGTTCTCGACTGACTGCGTGCGCTCGCCGGGCGCCGGCCGAAGGACGAGCACGCCCACCGAGCGCTCGCCGGCTCGAAGTGGCAACACCACCGCACCGTCCTCGACGGCGGGAGGCTCATCGGCGAGAGTGCGCCGCTCCGGGTCGAACACCCAGATCTCGCCGCGGGCCGCGGTGAACTCGGGCACGCGGTCGCGGAACACGCCGATCACCGCAGCAGGCGTCCGCGACGCCTGGAGCGCGAGCGACAGGTCCAGGAGTTGCCGGTCGCGAGAGGTTGCGCCCATCTCCCGCAGGTAATCGGACGACGGGTCGGCCGATTGAGGCAGAGACCACATTCTGAAGCCGCTGGCGTTGGGCTCTTCGCCCGTCCCGGTATCAACCGCTCCGTCATCGACTCGAGCCCACTCTCCGGCACGTTTCCGTCGCCGGCCTTCATCGTCACGGTCTACGCCGAAGGACGGCGCGCCGGGTGCCTCGTCGGCTGCGCCACCGAGGTCAGCATCCATCCCGCCCGGTCCCTCGTCTGCATCTCACGGGTGAACGCGACGTTCCGGTTGCGATGGCAGCCGAGCGTATGGCGGTGGACGCGGTGACGGAGGCGCAGCGGGGCTGGCCGAGCTCTTCGGCGGTCAGACCGGCAATGACGTCGACAAGTTCGGCCTCTGCGAGTGGATGGCCGCGTCGGACAACACCCCGATCCTGACCGCGTGTTCGACGTGGTTCGTCGGTCGAATCCTGGAGCGGGTCGATCTCGGCGACCAGGTCGAATTCGCCTCTCCCCCGAGACCTGGCACGACCGCGGCGCGATCGCGCAGCTCACCGTGCGCGACCTCGGCGAGATCGTGCCCGGGCACCCGGCGTAGACGTTGACGACGAACCACCCCTCGTCGATCGGCAGGCTCACCAGTCGATCGGGCGCTCGTCCTGCCAGAGCCGGCCGGTCACACCACCGTCTGGCAGCGAGGCCAGGTAGCAAACGGTTTCGGCGGCCTGCTCGGGTGCCACCGGCGCTCCCGGCCCGCCCATCTCCGTTCGCATCCAGCCCGGATGCACCGCGTTGACGAGGATTCCGTCGGCGGCGAAGGTCGCGGCGAGGTTGAGCGTGAGCATGTTGACGGCGGCTTTGGACATCCGGTAGGGAAACGCGACGCCGTCCTTCGGGACGGAGAAGCGCCCGGAGTCGGAGCTGACGATCACGATCCTGCTCCTTCGGCCGGCCGCCCGGAGCGGCTCGAGCAGGGCCTGTGTCAGGAACAACGGCGCCGCCGCGTTCACCGCCATCACGCGTTCGAACTGCTCCCGCGAGTGGTCGTCGATCCCCCCAGGGCTTCCGATTCCGGCGTTGTGCACGAGCACGTGGAGCTCGGGTGCAAGCGCGGCCGTTCGGCCCGCCGCCTCGAGCACGCCCTCATGGGTGGCGAGGTCGCCCCACACGGGTTCCCCGCCGACCCGTTCGGCCACGGCCGCGGCCGCCTCGCGCGTGCGGGCATGGCAGAGCACCCGCGCACCCTCGGCCGCGAACAGCCGAGCGATCTCGTAGCCGAGGCCGCGACTCGTCCCCGTCACCAGCGCCGTCCTGCCTGCGAGCCTCACAAACCGACCCTACCGGCAAGCGATCCGAAACTGCGCGGAGGACGAGAGCAATGTTCGATCCGCGTGCCCCCATGGTGCCCCCAAAGGTGAGTCAGAGACGGGGTCCGGCTGCCTTCTACGGCATGCTCGGGAGCGCTTCGCCGGCGGGGACGAGGATCGTCACGCCGAACCAGCCCATCGCCGGGCGATTCGCCACGGACGCAGCCGGAGCCGCCGTCCGGCAAAGGGGCCTACCAGGACGGCGGCGTCATGACCCAGAGCACCCGGGTTTCGTCCGGGCCGGGATTCATGAAGCTGTGCGGCAAGCGCGGATTGATCAGGAGCGCGTCGCCCTCGTCGAGCTCGTAGCTGGCCCCGTTCGCGGTTACGTCGAGCTTGCCCTCGAGCACGATGATGCACTCCTCGTCGGACTCGTGCGTGTAGGCCTCGGCGATACCCTGGCCCGCCTCGAGCCGGCTCAGGTTGACCTGAAGCCGGCGCGCCGATCGCGGGGTCAGGAACTCGTCGCTCCAGTGCAGTTTGGGATCCTGGTAGCGGCCTCGGTCCTTCGCGCGGACCAGCTGGCCGGTGCCATCCTCAGCGGCGAACAGCTCGATGATGTGTACGTTGAGTGCGTTCGCGATCCGACGCAGCGTGATGACCGACGGGCTGGTCAGGCCGCGCTCGACCTGCGAGATGAAGCTCTCCGACACCCCTGCGGCGTCGCCGACATCGCGCAGCGACCGACTCTGGTGGATGCGCACCGCGCGCAGGCGCCGTCCGAGCTCGGCGCGCTCGGTCTTCTGTCGTGTCTTCTCTTCCTCGGTGTCGTCGGATACGGGCATTTTGGAGGTAGTCGTCACGGCGCGCGCTGCCATCAGGACGGGCTCACGATCCCGGACGGCATTCTGATTGTCTCACGCCTGCCTGCCGTCGTGGTCACGCAGCGGCGCGACCGACCTGGCCTAGGGGGCGACGATGTAGATCTTCCGCGTCGGCTCGAGGATCTCCCAGGTGCCGCTCCAGCCCAGCGGGAGCACCAGCACGTCCCCCGGTCCGAGGTCATGCGCGGTGCCGTCGACGTCCGTGACCCTGGCCCGACCGGCCACGATAATCGACGTCTCCGTGTCGTGGCGGTCGACGACGGTCCATGACCCCGGCGTGCACTCCCAGACGCCGACCGCCGGCAGTCCGTCCTGGTCGAGCAGCTTCCAGCCGCTGGTGGCGGCTTCGCCGGTCGCTCCGGGACGCTGGCCCCACGGCTCGAGCGGCGCCGAGCTGACTTCGGACTGGGCGGCGGTGATCGCGCGCAGGCTGGCGGTGCTCACGGCAGTTCCTCCTGGTTGACCCGAAAAACGCGCGCACTTGCCAAGGGCCCGTCTCGATCGTACGGGCTTGGACTCCTTCGTAGTTGACGCGCTTGACCTGGCTTGAAGGCATGCGTATGGTACACGATCTTCAGTCCTAGTTCAGGCCCCGCGACATCGGGAGATGATCGGTGACGAACTCACAGTCGGGCAAGTTCACGAGGCGACACGCGCTGATGCGCGGCGCCGGTCTCGGCGCCGGCGCCCTGGCCCTCCCTGCGCTGTTGGATGCGTGCGGCGGGAGCGGCACGAGCTCCGGCTCGACCGGATCCACCACCGCCGGGACACCCAAGAACGGCGGCAACCTGGCCCTCGGCCTCGTGGGGGCGGGCAACGCGGAGACGCTGAGCCCATTGGGCGCCACCTACCTCCCCGACTACACCCGGATTCCCGCGCTGTTCGACCCGCTGGTCGCCCTGGCGGACGACGGCAGCGTCATCCCGGCGCTGGCCGAGTCGTGGACGCCCAATAAGGACGGCACCGTGTGGGAGATCAAGCTCCGCAAGGACGTGTCGTTCCACGACGGCTCGCCGCTCACGGCCGACGACGTGATCTGGACCGTCCAGCGGATGAGCATGCCGACGAGCGTCGGCGCCCCGTTCACCGCCAACATCAAGGTCAAGGAGCTGAAGAAGGCCGACCCGCACACGGTCATCTGGCCGCTCTATCTCGCAAACGCACGGCCGCTGGATGACTTCGTCGGCGCCAACCCGAACTGCTACATCTTCAAGAACGGCCTGAAGGACTTCTCGCACCCGATAGGCACCGGGCCGTGGAAGTTCCAGTCGTTCACCCCGGGCCAGCGCAGCGTGTTCACGCGCAACGAGGACTATTGGGGCGCGAAGCCGCACCCGGCGAAGTTCACCCTCGTCACGTCGTTTCAGGACGAGGCGTCGCTCGGGAACGCCGTGCTCGGCGGTGAGCTGCACGGCGCCTCCGGCTTCTCGGCGACGGAGTTCCGGTCGCTGAAGGCCGCCGGGAACGTGACGACCTACTCCGTGCCGGGCTCCCAGGACCTCACGTTCTACATGCGCGCCGATCGCTCGCCGTTCACCGACGTGCGCGTCCGCCAGGCGATGCGGCTGATCATCGACCGCCAGCAGATCGTCGGCGTCGTGATGGACGGGCAGGGCATCGTCCTCAACGACCTGTACGGCAAGGGCCTGCCGCTGTACGCGGACGGCATCCCACAACGTACGTCCGACATCGAGCAGGCCAAGAGCCTGCTCAAGGCGGCCGGTCAGGAGCATCTCCAGGTCACCCTGACGGTCGCGGATATCTGGGGCGGCATGACCGCGGCGGCACAGCTGTACGCCCAGCAGGCGAAGGCCGCGGGCGTCACGATCAACGTCAAGAAGATCCTGCCGTCCGACGTGTTCAACCCGGCCACGGGCTACCCGTACACGTTCTCGGAGACCGACTGGCCGCTGTCTTCGCTCGCGTATCAGTACGGCGAGTCGCTCGCCGAGAACGCGCCGTTCAACGAGACGGCGCAAGCCTCGAACACGGCGTGGCAGAAGATGTACGTTGCCGCCCAGGGAACGCTCGACCCATCGCTCCAGCAGGAGCGATGGAACGCGGTGCAGAAGTCGCTTTGGGACAGCGGCGGGTACATCTTCTACGGCCGCCCGAACACCCTCGCCGCGGCGTCGCCGCACGTAAAGGGCCTGAAGACGGACACTTCCTCGGCGGAGTGATCGGCCCGCAGACCCCGGTCAACGGCCTGTGGCTTGACTGACCTCACCGGCGCGACCGCGATCGAGCTCGCCGTCGAGCCCGCCCCGCCGGCGGTACACCCTGTGGCCGCTTTCTCGCCCGCCGCCTCGCCGGCGCGATGTCTCGCTGGTCGTCTCGATCCTTATCTTCGTCGCAGTCCAGGTGCTGCCTGCAACGCGGCGAGCGTGATCCTCGGCCGCAACGCCCGCCGGCCGCGGTCCAACTTCCACCAGATGCACCTCACCGGCCGCTGCTCACGCGCTACGCGACTGGCTCAGGCTTCGTCACGGCGACTCGGCAATCTCCGCGTCGCCTCGCACCGGGAACCGAGAGCGCGCCGCACATCTGGCCACCTCCGGCGCCAACTCGCTGATCCTCGCCGCGATCGCGGTGCTGATGATCCCGCTGTCGCTCGGCTGGCGTGCTCGCGCGGCGGGCGCGCAGGCCGACCACACGATCTCGCTCGGAGCCTATCGATCTCGCTGCCCGAGTTCGTCACCGGCTCGCTGCTGGTGCGTCTTCTTCGCCGGCTGCACCTGCTGCCGCCTGTCGCGTTCGGCTCCCGGCCGTCCGCGAGCAAGCCCACGACGCTCATCCTGCCGGTGCTCACGCTGCTGTGCCCTTCGCTCGGCCGACGCGCATGTCCGTCGGGCATGCTCGAGGTCATGCAGACCGAGTACGTGCGCGCCGCGTCTCAACGGCCTCTCCGAGCGCGCTGCTGTTCCGCTCGCGCTGCGCAACGCGCTCCCGCCGAGCGTCCAGATCCTCGCCCAGAACCTGCAATACCTGGTCGGCGGGATCATCGTCACCGAGACCGTCTTCGGCTACCAGGGGATCGGCACGCAGCTGGTCGGCGCCGTCCAGAACGCGATGTCAATGTCGTGCAGTCGGTGGCGATGCTGATCGCGATCGTCTACGTGCTGATCAACCTCCTCGCCGACCTCGCCGTGATGCTGCTCGTGCCGAAGCTGCGGCGAGCCGTGACGCTGCGCTCCCTCCGCTCCCCGTCACGCGCGCGCATCGACGGCGGACTCGCGATCGGGTCGTCTTCCCGCTCGGCGTCTTCGGCCCGGTCTTCTCGCCGCACTCGGCGACGACCTCGGTCGGCGCACGCCGCTCACCCGTCGGCCGCGTTCCCGTTCGGCACCGACGAACTCGGCCGCGACGTGCTCAGCCGCGTGCTGCCGGCGGCCTCTCGCTGCTCGGGCTCGCGCTCGCCTCGACCGCGCTCGCCTACCTGATCGGCCTCACGATCGGGCTCGTCGCCGGCTACCGCGGGCTCGCCGACCCGCTGCTGATGCGCTCCGTCGACGTGCTGCTCGTCGTCCCCCGCTCCTGTTCCTGCTCGTCCTGATCGCCGGCGTCGGCCATCCGAGGGCGCGCTGATCATCGGCGTCGCCGTGATCCAGGCGCCGTCGGTAGCCGCGTCGTGCGCTCGCGACGCTCGATTCTCCGGCGACGCGGCTACGTCGAGGCGGCGGTCGCGCGCGGCGAGCGCGCCGCCGCGGTGATCGCGCGCGAGGTGCTGCCGAACATCCTCGGGCCGGTGCTGGTCGACGCCGGCCTGCGCTTCACCTACTCGATCCTGATCGTCTCCTCGGTGATCTACCTCGGCCTCGGGCTCGAGCCGCCGAGCTCGAACTGGGCGCTGATGATCAGCGAGAACCGCGAGTTCATCTCGATCAACTCGCTCTCCGTGCTCGCGCCGGCGGCGATGATCGCCCTGCTCACGATCGGCGTCAACCTGATGGGCGACGCGCAGCCTCGGCCGCACGATCGCCCGCGGACGCGCGGATGACGTGAGACCGCCGCCGCGCGTCGCCGCCACCGGCCGCGACCCGGTGGTCGAGCACCACGCGCGAGGCGAGCCGGTCGTCGAGGACGTCAGCTTCGAGCTTCGCCGCGGCGAGATCCTCGGCGTCGTCGGCGAGTCGGGCAGCGGCAAGACGACGACCGCGCTCGCGCTGCTCGGCTACGCGCGGCCGGCGCGCGGATCGCCGGCGGGTCGGAGTCCGCGATCGGCGGCCAGCCGATCCGCTCGGCCGCGCGCCCGGCGCGCTGCGCGCGTTCGCGGCGCGTCTCGTCGTCCTACGTGCCGCAGGAGCCGGGCGGCGCGCTCAACCCGTCGCTGCGGATCGGCGACGCGATCGCCGACGTCCTGCGGCGCCCATCGCACGCGGACGCGCGGGCGCGGACGAGGTCGAGGCGCGCTCTGCGCCGGCGTCGACCTCCCGGACGACGCGCCGTTCCTGCGGCGCTATCCCGCACCAGCTCTCGGGCGGCCAGCAGCAGCGGGTGGTGATCGCGATGGCGCTCGCGCTGCCAGCCGCCGGTGGTCGTGCTTCGACGAGCCGACGACCGGGCTCGACGTCGTCACGCAGGCCCACATCCTCGCCGAGATCCGTCTGCTGCTGCGCGAGCACCAGGTGTGCGATGGTCTACGTGTCGCACGACCTCGCGGTCGTCGCCGCAGGTCGCCGACCGGATCGCTCGTCATGTACGCGCGGGCGGATCGTCGAGGAGGGCCCGACCGAGGCCGTGCTGCGCGAGCCGCGCCACCCGTACACGCGCGGGCTGCTCGCCGCGTCGCCCGACCACCGCCGGCCGCGCGCGCTGCGCGGGATCCCGCGGCGTCTCGGTCGGCGTCGGCCGAACGGCCCGCCGGCTGCGCCTTCGCGCCGCGCTGCGCCACGCGGTCGAGCGCTGCCGCGAGGCCGAGCCGCCGCCGGAGGAGGTCGCGCGCCGGCCACCTCGTGCGCTGCTTCGCAGTGGCGCGGGACGCCGCCGATCGCGCCGGCGCGCCGCGCGTGGCCGCGCCCGGATGGCGTCGAACCGGCGCCGGCTGCTCGTCGCGTCTCCGACGCTCGAGGCGCGCTACCGCTCGCGCCGCACCGACGTGCCCGGCCGTCGCGGCGGCGTCTCGTTCACGGTCGCGCCCGGCGAGTGCCTCGCGCTCGTCGGCGAGTCGGGCAGCGGCAAGACGACGATCGCGCCGCTGCGTCGTCGGGCTGCATCAGCCGAGCGGCGGGCGGATCGTGCTTCGACGGCAAGCGCGCTCGCCGGCGCCGGCGCCCGCGCGCGAGCACGACGTCCGCCGGCGGATCCAGATCGTCTTCCAGAACCCGTACGACGTCGCTCAACCCGCGCCACCGCGTCGCGCGACCAGATCGCGCGGCCGCTGCGGTCGTGCTGCGCGGGCTGCGGCGCCGACGCGGCCGCGCGCGAGGCGGCGGCGAGCTGCTCGACCGCGTGCGGCTGCCGCGCCGCGCTCGCCGACCGCTTTCCCGCGCGAGCTCTCGGGCGGCGAGCGCCAGCGCGTCGCGATCGCCCGCGCGCTCGCCGCGCAGCCCGACCTGCTCGTCTGCGACGAGATCACCTCGGCGCTCGACGTCTCGGTCCAGGCGGCCGTGCTCGAGCTGCTCGCGGAGCTGCAGCGCGAGTTCGGCACCTCGAGCATGCTCTTCATCACCCACGACCTCGGCGTCGTCGCGAGCATCGCCGACCGCGTCCTCGTGCTGATCGCGCGGCGAGCTGTGCGAGTCCGGCCCGATCGAGCGCGTTCTGACGAGCCCCGGCCGACGAGTACACGCGCCGCCTGCTCGACGCCGCGCCGTCGCTCGCGCGAGCCGAGCGCACGCGCACGCCGCAGCTGTTCGGCGCGCGACACGCGCCGGCCGCGGAGGCCACCCGCCCGCGCCGCCGCCGCCGGCACGGCACAACAAGTAAAGCAACACGCAAAAACGTAGCCACCGAACAACGACGCGACGAGAGGCCAGAGCCAAAACGAAGGCGAGATCGCGAGCGCCGAGCTAACCAGCAAACCGCCGCGGTAGCCTCGCCCAGCGAAGCAAAAGGCGAGGCACGAGAAAAAACCAGCGCGCGCGAGATCGGTGCCGAGATCTACCTGGGAGAAAGCCCTGCACGTACTCGAAACGATCAGAGCCTACAACGAAGTAGCGACGAAGAGAGAGATAATCGAGCGCCACCAGTGCGCGATCACGTCCAGCAAGGCTGCAAAACGACTAGCGCGCAAAGCTAGCAGCGCGCACGGTGGTGCGCAGCGACCTGCACGCCGCCATCGCCCGAATCGCAGTCGCAACCAGCGCCGAAGTCACACCAAAACCCGCGCCATAAAGCTCAGCCCGAGAGCGAGCTAGTCTGAGAGCAACCAGCAGCGCGCGCCAACCTCGTGATCAGCGCCAACAGCGTGTCAAAACCGCCGCGAGTCGCTCGAGCTAACCCAGCGAAAGTCGACCTCCAAAACAGCGCAACCGCCACCTAATCGACCGAGCGCCGAACAAACCCGCCGCCGCACCTACGAATCTAAACAGCAACCGCCAGCTGAGCATCGCGCCGTCGAGCCGTGAGAAAGTGTACATCTTTCTGGCTGCCCAACCAGCTACGACGCGAACCGAGCGCAAGCGCCGTCGAACCCGCGAGCTAAGTCGCGAGCTATCCCAACTACCACAACACGATCGAGCGCAACCCACGCCGTAACAACAACCGCTGAGCCACGTTCCACGACGTCGTCTGCCACCGGTAGTCCAAAAAGCAATAGCCCTGATCGGAGAATCAGCGCAGCCATATCGCCGAACCTCAGCCAAAGCGCCTGCATAGCGATAACGAACGCGCTCGCCCTCGCGCAAGCGGTAACAGTCGCCCACGATCGAATAGCGCTCAACGCTAGAAGCGAACGCCGATTGTCACGCGCGCAGCGCTCTCGCACTACAGCAAACTTACCAGAAGGTAAGGAGGGGGCTCGGCAAGTCGCGTCGCTTCCAGGTGTTCCTGAACGGGATGGCCGCGCACGTCCCGGCGCTCGACGGCGCGGCGGACCGGCGTGAGCGGCCGGCGACCGCACGCCGAGATCGCCGGCGCCGGTCTGGCCGGGCTTGCCACCGCCGCCGCGCTTGCGCAGGCCGGCTGGTCGGTGCGCGTGCACGAGAAGGGCGAGGAGCTGCGCGAGATCGGTGCGGCATCTACCTCTTCGCGAACGCCCTGCGCGCCCTGCAGGCGATCGGCGCCTACGACGACCTCGCCCAGCGCTCCGAGATGATCCTGAACGCCGAGCTGCGCGACCACCGAAATCACCTGGTGTTCGACGACGGCCCCACGGACGGCCGGCTCATGATCGCGCTTCGCCGCAACCTGCACAACGTCCTTGCCAAGGCGGCTCTCGACGCGGGCGCCGACATCGTGACCGGATCGCGGGTGCTCAGCGCGACGGCCGACGGCAAGCTGCAGCTGGAGGACGGGTGGAGCGACCGCGCCGACTTGGTGGTCGGCACGGACGGCGTCTACTCGCCGGTGCGCGACGCGCTCGGCTCGCGAAGTCGATCGTCGCGCTCCGCGACGGCTGCGGCCGCCACCTGATCGCCCGCGCCCCGGACGACCCGGTCAACCGGACGATCGAGACGTGGAGCGCCGGCCGCCGCCTCGGCGTCGCTCCAGCCGGCCGCGAGTTCGTCTACATCTTCCTCTGCTGTCCCGAAGCGGACACCGAGTGGCGCCGCCAGCAGCCGTTTACCCCGGACGCCTGGCTTCAGTCGCACCCGTGGTACCGCTCGCAGATCGAGCGCATCCCGCGCAACCCCGAGGGCCGCTGGCTGAACTTCTGGGACGTGAACTGCCACGCCTGGTCAAGGGGCAACGTCGCCTTGCTCGGCGACTCGGCGCACGCGATGTCGCCCAACTTGGGTCAGGGGGCATGTGTGGCGCTCGCCAACGCGGTCGCGCTGGCCGAGGCAGTCAAGTCGGGCAAGGACATCCCGCAGGCGCTCCAGGCATGGGAGCGGCGGCAGCGGCCGATCACGGAGCGGGCGCAGCGGTACTCGGAGTACTACGGCGCCATCGGCACCAAGTGGCCGCACAGCCGCCGCCTGCTCGACGCGCGCAGCGTCGCGACTCGCGTCGTCTTCCTGCCGCTGCTGTCGTGGCGGGGATCGACGATCAACGGGAAGCCGGTCTCGGCCGGCCCGTCGTGGCGCAGCGAGCCGACCGAACCTGCGCAGGAAGGTGTGCGATGAACGACGCAAGCATCGCGCTCGTGAACGGGCGCGTCATGACGTTCGACGCCTCGGACTCTGTGGCCGAGGCCGTGTACATCGAGCGCGGGGTGATCGCGGCAGTTGGCTCCACGGAGTCGGTGCGCGCCCGCGTGCCCGACGACGTGCCGGTGATCGACCTTGATGGCCGGGTTGCGCTGCCGGGCCTGATCGACGCGCACTCGCACGTGGAGCTCTCGACCCTCGCCGACCACTTCTGGGTGGTCGTGCGCGAACTGGACGTGCCGACGACGCTCGCCCGCCTGGCCGACGCGGTGGCGGGCGCGGCGCCAGGCTCGTGGGTGGTCGGCCAGGGCACCTTCGGCCAGGCGCTGCCGACCCGCGACCAGCTCGACGCGATCGCGCCCAACCACCCGGTGATCGTCCGCCAGAGCATGCACGCGCAGGTTGCGAACTCGCTCGCACTCAGTCGCGCGGGGATCGACCGCAGCTTCGTCTCCGGCGTCGAGAGCCGGATCCTGCGCGGCCCCGACGGCGAGCCGACCGGCATGGCCGAGGAGGGCTTCGACCTCTTCCCGGCGCCGCGGCCCTCGGAGCAGGCGCTGGCGCGAGCGCTCGCGGCGGAGGTCCATGACGGCTGGGTGCGACACGGGGTTACGACGATCCACGAACTGCCCGCATCGACCGGTGGCACTCGCGCGTGGCAGCGGCTGAGCGCCGACGACGCGCTGCCGTGCCGCATCGTGTTGAACCCGATCCTCTCCCCCGGGCATCAGCCGACCGTCGACTCGGTCGACTCATTCGCGAAGCTCGGCTTCACGACAGGCTTCGGTGACCGTTGGCTGCGGTTGGGCTCGCTCAAGCTGTTCCTCGACGGGGTGGGCTGCGCGGCGCTCTACCACGCCCAGCTCTCAGGGAAGGCGAGTGGATGGGGGCTCCAGAACTTCCTCTACCTCGACCTCGTGCGCATCCTCGCCCGCGCGCGCGAGGCCCGCGTTCAAGTGTGGATGCACGCGATCGGCGACGCCGCCCACTCGATGGCGATGGACGCCATTGAAGACGTCAACGTGGCGCGAGGCCGAAACGACCACCGCACCCGGATCGAGCACATCGGCCTCGCCACGACGGATTGGAGCACGCTCGGGCGGCTGAAGGAGATCGGCGCCGTGCCCGTCCCGACCGCCGCGTTCATGCACTTCGAGCCAGACGACCACGAGGCCACTCTGCCCGAGGGCGGCCGCCTCTACCCGTACAAGTCGCTGATCGCGGCCGGCCTGCGTCCGCCCGGCAACTCCGACAGCGCGGGCACTCAGCCCTTTGCCACCAACCCGTGGCACGGCATCTCGCTGATGCAGCGCCGCGTCAACAAGAACGGCACCGCGTTCTCGCGCGACGAGGCGGTCGACGTGACCACGGGCTTTCGCACCTACACGGCCAACGGCGCCTACGTCGGGTTCGAGGAGCACGCCAAGGGCTCACTCGAGGTCGGCAGGTTGGGCGACATCGCCGTGTTCGCCGACGACCCGTTCACGCTGGACGTCGAGCGCCTTCCGAACCTCGAAGCGGACCTCACCATCGCAGGCGGCCGGATCCTGCACGACCGCGCCGCGGTCGACGCCAGGGCCGCCGTGTAGCCAGCCAAAGGAGCGCGTATGCCGAAGTACCTCGTCGCCGTCCGATACACCGCCGAAGGCGCGCAGGGCGTCATCCGGGAGGGCGGGTCGAGCCGCCGCCGTGCGGCGCAGCAGGTGATCGAGAGCGTTGGCGGGACGCTCGAGTGCTTCTACTTCGCCTATGGCGAGACGGACATGTACTCGATCGCCGACTTCCCCGACGAGCTCGGTCCGGTCGCGGTCTCGCTGGCGGTGGCGGCGTCAGGAGGCTCGGTCATGAGCACGATCCCGCTGCTCACGCCCGAGCAGATGGATGCCGCTGCGGGACTGGCGGTCACCTACCGCCCACCTGGGAAGGAACTTCGGAACGGCGAGTCCGGCGCCGGCGCGGCGTAGCGTGGCGTCACCGTCGATCGCCATCGTCGGTGCGGGATTAGCCGGCCTTGCTGCCGGCGCCGCGCTGGGACAGCGCGGCTTCGCCGTGCGGATCTACGAGCGAAGCGACACGCCCCGCGAGTTCGGCGCCGGCATCTACCTGAAGGAGAACAGCCTCCCCGTGCTCGACGCGCTCGGCGTGGGCGATGCGATTGCCACCGCCGGAGAGCGGATCCACACCGCCCGAATCGTGGACGAGCAGCGGCGCACCATAGTTGCGCGTGACGTCTCGGGGGAACGGCTGATCGTGCTGCGCCGTGGTGATCTGCACCAGACGCTCCTCAACGCGGCGGTGGAGGCTGGCGCCGAGCTGATCACCGGATGCACAGTGCTCGGGGCGACGAGCGACGGGACGGTGGCCCTCGCCGACGGGTCGTCCGTCCGCGCCGACGTCGTGGTCGCTGCCGACGGGGTGCACTCCCGCATCCGCGACGGGCTCGATCTCACCCAGTCCTACCGGCGGCTGCCCGACGGCGCGACACGCGTGCTGATCCCGCGCCGGGAGGAGGCATACAGCACCGAGTACTGGGCGGGGCCGCACCGGGTCGGCGTCGTGCCGTGCCACAACGACTGGACGTACGTGTTCATGATCGGACCCGAAGCGCGGCGTCAGGTGCGCGCGATCCCGGTCGACCGCGAATACTGGAAGGCGCTCTACCCGCACATCGCCGACGTCTTCGACCGCATCCCCAACGAGGGCGCCGTGCACCATCCGCACGTCGAGGTCCAGTGCACCAGCTGGGTGCGCGGGCGGGTCGTCCTGATCGGCGATGCCGCCCACGGACAACCACCCAACCTGGGGCAGGGCGCCGGAGTGGCCTTCGTGGCCGCCTGGGAGCTCGCTCGCACGCTCGCCGACCTCGGCGCGTCCCCGCACAGCCTGCACGACTGGGAACGGCGGTCGCGCCCGCCGATCGACGCGATCCAGCGCTACACCACGCTATACAGCCAGGTCGGCTACCACTGGCCGACGCCGGCGTTGCGCCTGCGGGCCGACCTCTTCCACTGGCTGTCGGTCGTGCCCTGGACCGCACGGCGGTGGGAGTTCTGGTGGCGCGGAGGCACGTGGGCTCCCTGGATCCCTGAAGCCGACCTGGAGCAGGCGGCGGGCGATCGATCCATTGACCTTGACGGCCCCGCAATGTGAGGCTCGTAGAACCCGCGATGCCCGCCGCCAGCGCAGCCGTCGCGACACTCGATCCCCGGACTCCGCCATGAGTCGCCGCGCACATCGGGCAGGTCCCTGAGGCGCCGCCTGTTTCACCGCGGAGCGGCCGTTCATCTGGTCGACGAGCTCCTCGTCCATGTAGGCGCGTATGCGCTCGATGCGATCAGCCCGATCGCAGCTCCTCGAAGAACGACTTCCAGCCGTAGAGCGCCGGGTTCACGCCGCGCCACTGGCTGCGATACGCCAGGTATCCGCCGGTGGTCACGAGCGGGATGTACGGCTGCTTGGCGGCGAGCAGCTGCTCCATCTTCCACACGATCGCCCGCCGCGCCGTCTGGTTCACGGTGTGTCCCTGGACGGCGAACAGGTGATCGTATTCGCGATCCGAGAACCCCGTGTCGTTGTAGTTGCTCCACTGGGCCGTCGTCGGGAACTGGAGCATGTACGTGGGGTCGATGTAGGAGACGTAGTACCAGATTCCCAGGTCGTAGTTCTGATACCTCCCGTCCGGGCCCTGGTAGTACGCGTAGGCCGCGGCCGTGTCGCCCGCCGATACCTCGTGGATTGCGATGCCGACATGCTGCAGGTCCTGAGCGATCTGCGACTCCGCCCGATCGCCGTCGTACGGCAGGTCGTCAGGGACGGCGAACGGATACGACATGGGATGGGCCGGTTGGGCGTACTTGCCGCTCGTCGCGGGAACCATGCGGACGCCGTTCGGCCCGCGCTTGTAGCCCAGCGCATCGAGGATGGCGTTCGCGCGGGCCGGGTCGTACGGCGCGGGCTTGATGGCGGGATCGACCCATGACCCCGAGTACGGCGGGATCCAGTTGCCCCAGGGCTTGGCATCGCCTCGGAACGGGACCGAGACCAACGCCTTTCGGTTCACGGCGACGCTGATCGCCTCGCGCACCCGCGGGTCGAGCAGCTCGCGGTTCCGCTTCTTGGCCGGGTTCGAGTTCACGAGGACGGGGACGACCGTGCTGTCTGGATAGGCGGCGAGGTTCACACCGTGGATCCGGCGCACGTCGCTGATCGCCGTGTCCGGCACCTGGTCGATCGCGGTCACATCGCCCTGCTGCAGCGCAGCCACCATCGAGACGGCGTTGGTGTAGAAGCTGATGGCGATCGCACGCACCGCCGGCTTCGGCCCGTAGAAGCCGGGGTTGGCGCGGAGCACCGTCGTGCCCGTCTCGGCATAGCGCGTCACCGTGTACGGCCCGCCCGCCACCATCGGCAGGTGCTGGTCGACCTGGTAGCTGCGCAGGTCCCGACCGTGGTTCCCGGTCTGGAGCTTCCAGACGTGCTCGGGCAGGATCCACACCGAGGCCAGCTGGGCGAGGGCGTTGCCGACCGGGCGCGTGTAGCGGATGACGAGGGTGTGCGGATCCGGCGCGGAGACCGACTGGATCCCGGCCAGCGGCGCGGCGACGAGCGCCGCCGCGCCGGCTCTGTAGCGAAGCTCGGTGCGGACCGTCCACACGGCATCCGCGGCGGTCAGCGGCCGGCCATCCGACCACGAGCCCTTGCGCAGGTCGAAACGAAACAGGCGCCCGCCGTCGGACACATGCCAGCTGGACGCCCAGTCGCCCACGATGCGCGTCCCGTTGGGGCCGGCGTACGACACGAGCTCCGGGTACACCGAGTCCGCGACGGTGAACGCCTGCGGCTCGGTCAGCACGAACGGGTTCAGCGAGTCGATCCGGTTTATCGTCCCCATCGTCAGGAGCGCGGAGGTGCTGTTGCTGCTCCCGCCGCCGCCGCATCCACCCGCAGCCAGAACGAGGCCGAGTGCGAGAGCCCAGATGCCGATGGCGGCGCGGAGACGTCCGACGCGGTTGGGTATCACCATACCGGACGACCATACCATCGGCTATGGTCGTCCGGTATGGTCATACGAAAGAAGGGCACGGGAGGCGCGAACGCCAACCGGCGCATCACCGAGGAGCAGGTGATCGCCGGCGTCCGCCGCGTGATCGCCCGGCGAGGCATCGAGGAGACCCGGTTCTCAGACGTTGCCTCCGAGACCAACGCCGCGCTGAGCACGCTCCAGTACCGGTTCGGCAACTGGGAGGGGATGATCCTCGCGGCGCTTCGGCACGAGAACCGCGCGGAGCTCGAGCGCGTCGCCCGTGCGGTCGACGGCGCCGACGGCCCGGTGCAGGCGCTGCGCCGTATGCTGCTGGCCGCCGCATGGGCCGACGCGAGCCCGGCCGAGGCCCGCGAGGGGTGGCTCGTCTGGGTCGAGTCGTGGCGCATCGCCGCGCGCCACCCCGAGCTCGCGGCCGAATGGAGGGCCATTCACGACCATTGGTGCGGGCTGATCGAGGAGATCCTCATCGACGGACAGCGCGCCGGGGCCATGACGCTGCCCTACAGCGCCGGCAGGGCGGCGATGCAGCTCGTCGCGCTCCTCGACGGCCTGAGCGTGCCGCTCGTGCTCGAGAAGGAGGACGCGACGCCCCCGGCGGTCGGCAGCCTCGTGCTCGAGGCCGCATCCGTGATCGCCGGCTGTCCGCAGCTCCGCGATCCCGGCGCCGGCTGATCGCCGGCTACCAGAGCTGCGCGGGTCCGCGCCAGCCCGGCTCGTCGCGGATCCCGAAGAGCACCCGGCTGCGCCGCTCCATGCTCTCGACCATGGCCTCGCCGAGATCGAGGGCGCGCAAGGCCTCGACCTGGCAGAAGCGGGTGAGCAGGTCGCGGGTGAGGTCGGTCCGGCCGGCGGCGATCAGTGTCTGCGCCTGCTCCGTGATCATGGCAAGCTGCGCGGCGGTCGCCGCCTCGAGCGCCTCCCATACCGGCGTCACCTCCGGCAGGAACAGCTCGTGATGCTCAGCGAGCAAGTAGAGCATCCGCTTGAAGGTGACCACGGCCGAGCGGGTTGCCTCGACCCGCTGCGACACCATTGAAGGCCGGTCGTCCTCGCCGGCATCGATGAATGCGGCGTCCTCGCCGGTGGTCAGGTAGCGGTGGCGCTGGAGCTCCGGCGTGATCGAGTCGACGCCAAGGAAGAAGGGTGTGAACGGCGCCGCGATCGCCCCGACCGGAGCGTGCCAGATCATGCGCAGGTCGGGATGCGACTCGACCGGCAGCGGCACCACCTGCCCGTAGCCGGCGGAGTCGCCGGTCAGCCGCTCCGTGCGCACCGCCCACATCACGTCGGCCAGGCCGATCCGCTCCGGCCGGACTGCGCGCGTCGCGAGCTCGCCCGCGATCCAGCCGGCGCCCGGCCACACGCCCTTGCCATCGCCGTACACCGCGTTGGCATCGAACGGCCCGGACGCGACGTCGTACCAGCCCTGGTCGACCGCGAACTCGATCAGGTGCGGGGCGGCGGCGAAGTCGGGGTGCCCGGCGAAGTCGGCGGGGACGTGCTGGATCACACCCGGGCGGCTGATGCGCATGCCGTCGCGGCCGACCCGCTCGGCGGCCCAGAGCTTCTGCCCGCCCGCGAACTCGACGACCACCCAGGCCTCGCCGGCGTCCGCGATCAGATGCGAGTTGCCGCCGTAGGTGGCCTCGCCGTGCTCGGCGATCAGGCGGCCGATGAGCTCGACCCCCTCGCGGGCGCTGCGGGCACGCTCGAGCACGATCCTGGCCAGATCGCTGTAGTTCAGCCCGCGCTGGTCGGGTGGCGTCAGCGCCTGGAGCCGCTCGCTGGACGGCGACCAGACGTCGCGCACGGCCACGCCGTGCTCATTCAGCCCGCCGTTCGTGAGCGGCCCCGGCACGCCGAGGTACTGCGAGTAGTCCACCCGCAGGTGCCCGGCGGTCACCGAGGCCTGCGGGATGGTCGAGCGCAGGCCCGGCATCGCCGAATCGGGCGTCACCCCGACCTCGATCTCGGCGCCCGGCGGATGGTCGGTCCGCGGCGCCACCGTGAGCCAGTGGCTGGACGGCTCGTCGCCGTAGCCGGCGAGGTACGCGCAGCCGTCCCGGGACAGGTCGGCGCCGACGTAGAAGGCGTAGCTCAAGCGGCGTCCCCCGTCACGGCGCCGCGATCCTAGCAAGCCCTCTAACGGACTCGAACCGTTGACCCCTTCCTTACCATGGAAGTGCTCTACCAACTGAGCTAAGAGGGCGAAGCTGCGGGTGTTGTCGGCTCCTGGGCCTCGGGACCTGAGATCCGGAAGTCTTGGCCCGTCGGTGAGTCCAGTCGCCGCATCACGACCCACGCACACCGCCACGGTACCACGCGGTTGCGGCTCCGGCCGAACGCTCAGCGCGCCGCCGTCCGCCCCCGCGAGCGCGTGATCGCGACGCCGACCAGGCACAGCGCGCCGCCGCCCACCGCGAGTAGCGGCGGCGTCTGGTGCAGCAGCGCCCAGCTGAACCCGATCGTGATCGGCGGGACGAGGTAGGTCGCGACGCCGAGCCGGCCCGCGTCGGTGTGCGACAGCGCGTAGGCCCAGCTGACGAACCCGATCGCCGTCGGCGCGATGCCGAGATAGACGCCCCAGCCGATCGCCGTGGCGTGCGCCGAGCCCAGATCGTGGACGAGCGACGGCGCGAACGGCAGGCAGACGACGGTGCCGATCGCGCAGGCGAGCCACGTGACCTGCAGCGGGGAGGCGTAGCGCAGCGCCGGCTTCTGCGCGATGACGGCGACTGCATAGACGCACGCGGCGACGACGCACAGCACCGCCCCCCAGCCGGCGTCGACGCCGTGGCCGCTCGTCGCGAGGCCGATCGTGACCGCCGCCCGCGAACGCGACCATGCAGCCCGCGATCAGGCGGCTCGGGAATCCCTCCTTGAGCAGCGCGCCGGCGAGCAGCGCGATCAGCACCGGGCCGACGTTCACGAGCATCGCGGCCGTCCCGGCGTCGACCCGCCGCTCGGCCTCGTTCAGCGCGACGTTGTAGACCCCGAACCACAGCACGCCGCTGACGACGATGCCGCCGAGCGCGCGCCGCGACGGCAGCCCCTCACGCCGCGCGGCGACGAACAGGCCGAGCGCGATGCTTCCGACCAGCAGCCGCAGGAGCGCGAGCGAGCCCGGCCCGATGTCGCGGCCGGCCGAGCGGATGCCGACGAACGCCGACGCCCACAGGACGACCGTCAGGAGCGTCGCCGCGACCGCGAGCGCCTCGCTGCGCTGCGGTGCGGACGAGTTCGCGGTCGTCGCGGCGGCCGTCACGTCGGAAGAACGCGCATGCCGGGTCGAATGTGAGATCGGCCCAGGCTAGTCCGTGGCCATCTCGGCCGGGACCGAATCGGGCTCGCCGGCCAGCACCGCCCGCCGGGCCTGGGCGACCGCCTCGACGCTCGCGTCGATGTCGGCCTCGCTGGTCGACCAGTTCGAGACCGAGATGCGGAGCAGCCGCTCGCCCCGCCAGGTGGTCGCACCGAGCCAGCAGGTGCCGTCGAGCTGCACGCGCTGCTCGACGAGGTCGGTCGTGCGCGTGTCGCCCACGCGCACGAGCACCTGGTTCAGGACGACGTCGTTGGCGATCGCGACACCGTCGAGCTGCGCGAGCCCGTCGGCGAACCGGCGCGCGAGCAGGCAGCAGCGGTCGACCAGGTCGGCCATGCCCGAGCGGCCGAGCGTGCGCAGCGCCGCCCAGGTCGCAAAGCCGCGGGAGCGGCGCGACGACTCGGCGGCGAAGTCGCTGCCGCCCAGCGTGCGGCCCTCGACCTGGCCGGTCAGGTAGGCGGCGACGTAGGTCATCGCCCTGGCGTGCACCTGCGGGTGGGCGCAGAAGACGTAGCCCGAGTCGTAGGGGACGTTCAGCCACTTGTGCCCGTCGCACGCCCATGAGTCGGCCCGCTCGACGCCCTGGACGAGCGCGGCCGTGCGCGGGCTGGCCGCCGCCCAGAGGCCGAAGGCGCCGTCGACGTGCAGCCACGCGCCGTGTGCCTTCGCCGCGTCCGCGATCGCGCCCAGATCGTCGCACGCGCCGGTGTTCACGTTGCCGGCCTGGGCGCACACGATTATCGGCGCCTGCGGGCCGCCGGCCAGCGCGGCGGCGAGCGCCGCCGGGTCCATCTCGCCGTTGCCAAGTACGGGCACCGGCTCGAGCGCACCCTCGCCGATCCCGAGCAGCCGCAGCGCCCGGTCGATCGTGGCGTGGCGCTCGGCGCCCGCGAGCACCCGCACCCGCGGCGCCCCGAAGAGGCCGTCGCGGCCGACGTCCCACCCGTGCGACTCGAGCACGTGCAGGCGCGCGGCCGCGAGACCCGCGGTGTTCGCCGCCTGGCCGCCCGTCACGAAGCCGACGGACGCCCCGGCGGGGATGCCGAGGATCTGCTTGAGCCAGCCCCCGGCGACGTCCTCGAACGCGATCGCGGCGGGTGAGAGCGCGGGGTTGAAGCCGTTCTGGTCCCAGCCGCTCGTGAGGAAGTCGGCGGCGAGCGCCGCGTCGAGGGAGCCGCCGACGACGAAGCCGAAGTAGCGCGGGCCGGACGAGGCCATCAGCCCCGGCCCGGCGACGGCTGTGAGCTCGGCGATGACGTCGGCCGTCGCCGCCGGCGCATCGGGAAGCCGTGCGGGCAGCGCCGCGGCCACCTGGTCGCGCCCGGCGGTCGGGGTCACCCGCGCGTCGGCGAGCCCTTCGCGGTAGTCGGCGACGGCATCGGCCGCCTCGTGCAGCGCCCTGCGGAGATCGTCCATCGCAGGATGGTAGAGGGACCGGCGCCTGCGGCGGGCGCCCCTACGCGGGGCGCTTCGTCGGCCGTGCGCGCAGCGCGGCCAGCGCGGCGGGAAGGTCGCCCGCCTCCTCCTCGACCTCTGCGAGCGTCTCGTAGACCTCCGAGACGTAGTGCGGCGGCGCGCGGCCCGTCATCTGCTCGATCGCCTGGCCGCACAGGAACCGGGCGTCGTCGAGGTTTCCGCGCGCGAGCTCGACCCGCGCCAGCACGCCGTAGGCGGTGCCGGCGTGGCCGGGCTCGGTCGACTCGGTGCGGTCGAGCGCCTCTCGCGCAAGCGCTGCGGCTTCGTCGTGATCCTCTCGCGCGAGCGCGACGCGAGCGCGCTCGAGCGAGATGCGTATGAGATCGACCGGGGCTTCGCCGTCGAGCAGATCCTCGCTCCGGTCGATGTGCGGGACGGCGTCATCGACGCGGCCCTGGTCGAGCAGCACCCCCGCGAGCAGCAGGTGCGTCTGACCCCGAAGCGCGGCGTTCTCGCCCGCGTCCAGGCGTGCCAGCACGCGCCGCGTGTAGGTCTCGGCGATCGCAAGCCGGCCCTCCTCGGCGTACGTGCGGGCGAGGGCCCACTCGAGCCGGATGGCGTTGCCCGGCGCGAGGTCGCGTTCGTGCGCGAGCACCCGGCCGAGCACGGCCTCGGCCTCGCCGAAGCGGCCGGTGTCCGTGTAGGCGTTTGCCAGGTACGTCCCGTAGAGCACCATCAGGGTCGGGTCGGGCGGATCGCTCGTCGACTCGTCGAAGGCCGCTCGCAGGATCGCGGTCGCGCGGGTGAGATCGCCGATGCCGGCGTAGGCGCGGCCGAGCGCCCGGTGGAGCGCCGGCCGCTCGCGCGGGCCGATCGCGGTGCCGGCGGCAAGGGCGCGCTCGAGCAGGTCGATCGCCTGCGGATCGTGCCGCGCCTCGAGCGCGATCAGTCCGAGCCCCTCAAGGATGCGGCTCTCGGCGGCGTGGTCGCCGAGGGTCTGCGCGTGGACGAGCAGGGCCTCGAGCCGGTCCTGCGCGTCGCTCTCGCCGAGCCGGGCGGCGACGTCGGCCGCCGTCAGGTCGGCGTCGCTGACGCGGCTGTCGAGCCGGTGGCCGAGCAGCGCCTCGACCTCGAGGCCGAGCCGGGTCGCGAGCTGGGCGACGATCGCCGGCGACGGGACGCGCAGGCCCGCCTCGACGCGTGACAGGAACGACGCCGAGCAGCCGGTGAACGCGAGCTGGCGCAGCGACATGCCGCGCTCGACGCGCAGCTCCTGCACCCGCCGCCCGAACACCGCGGGATCGGTGATGTGTGCCGGTCGGATCCTCCCCATGTGCCCTCCCATCGTAGCGCGGCGGTGATGCCACTTGGCATGAGTCTCTTGACAAGGCAACACCCTCTCTCTAGCGTTGCCATTTGGCAACCATCAGAGAGGAGGGTAGCCCGTGTCCCGCTTCCGCACCATCAGCCCGTCGCTCCTGCTTGCCGCCGCGATCCTGATCTCCGCCTGGGTCGGCGCCGGCAAGGACTGGGGGCCGTAGGCCTCCTCGCCGGGGTGCGCGGCACGGGCCGGTGCCGCGCACCCGTCGGGCGGACGACGTTAGGTTCCGGGAGTGGGCAGGATCCCGCCGCTGCTGCGCGAGCGCGTCTTTCGCCGCTACTGGTCGGCGCAGAGCATCTCGATGCTCGGCGACCAGGTGAGCGGGATCGCGCTGCCGCTCGTCGGTGTGCTCACGCTGCATGCGTCGGCGGGGCAGATGGGCGTGCTGACGGCGCTCGCGTGGGCGCCGAACCTCGTCCTCGCCCTGCACGCCGGGGCGCTTGCCGACCGCTGGGGCCGCCGCCGCCGGGTGATGATGGCAAGCGACATCGGCCGCGCCCTCCTGCTCGCGAGCGTGCCCGTCGCCTCGGCGCTCGGCGAGCTCACGCTCACCCAGCTCTACATCGTCGCCTTCGCCGCGGGCAGCCTGAGCGTGTTCTTCCAGGTGTCGGACTCGACCCTGTTCGTGTGCGTCGTCGACCGCGACCGCTACCTCGACGCGAACTCGCTCGTTTACGGCAGCCGCGCCGTCTCGTTCATGGCCGGGCCGAGCCTCGGCGGCATCCTCACCCAGGCCGTCTCGGCGCCGCTCGCGCTCCTCGTCGACGCCGTGTCGTTCGTGGGATCGGCCGGCTTCCTGAGCTCGATCGCGCCCGTCGAGCCCCCCCGCAGCCGCCGGAGCCCGGGCATCTCACTGCCGGGATCCGCTACATCCGCGCGACGCCGACGCTCTTCTACGAGCTCGCGTCCACCGCGACCGTGAACTTCTTCAACTTCGGCTACTTCGCCCTGTTCCTGCTCTACGCGACCCGCGTCCTTGACGTCCACGCCGGCACCATCGGCGTCGTGCTCGGCGTCGCGGCGATCGGCAGCATCATCGGCGCCGGGCTGACGCGCCTCGTCAGCCGTCGCATCGGCATCGGGCCGGCCTTCTGCCTGGGATCGGTGCTGTTCCCCGCGCCACTCGTGCTCGTGCCCCTCGCGGGCGGATCGCACGCGCTCGTGCTTGCGTGCCTCTTCGCCGCCGAGTTCGGCTCCGGCGTCGGCGTCATGATGCTCGACATCACCGCCGGCTCGATCAACGCCGCCCTCGTGCCGAGCCACCTTCGCTCCCGCGTGCAGGGCGCCTACACGATCGTGAACTACGGCGTGCGCCCGCTCGGCTCGCTGGCGGCGGGGTTCGCGGCGGCCGCCATCGGGATCCACGCGACGCTCTGGATCGCCACGGTCGGCGGCGCGCTCAGCGCGCTCTGGCTCCTGCCGTCGCCGCTGCCGCGCCTGAAGGTGCTGCCGCCGGCGCCGGCCGAGCCCGCCGCGCCGGTGTGACCGCGCTGTGCCATGATCCGGCCATCGGCTGCGGAGGCTCCTGATGGGCTACCTGCGGGCGCGCCGGTCGGTGCGGCTCGGCCCCGGCGTGAAGCTGAACCTGACCAAACGCGGCGTGTCGCTCACGGCGGGCACGCGCGGCGCGCATTACACCGTCTCCACCACCGGCCGCCGGACGCGCACCGTCGGTGTCCCCGGGACGGGCATCTCCTACGTCGACAGCCGCCGGAGTGGCGGGGGCGGCAAGGCCCGGTCGACCCGGCCCGCGCGACCGGCGCGGGTGGTGCCGGTGGCGGTGGCGCAGACGAAGCATCCCGGGCTGTTCGCGCCGGCATGGGAGAAGCGGTTTGCCGCCGGCGTCCAGGCGTACATCGCGGGAGACGCCGACCGCGCGCTCGCACTCTTCCGCGAGGCGTCCGAACGCGACACGGGCGATCGCACGAGCGCGGACGACCTCCTGTGCGGCCTTCTGCTCCTGACCGTCAAGACCGAGCCGCAGGCCGCGGTCGGGTATCTCGAGCGGGTCGTCGCGTCGGCCAACCCGCTGCCCGACAAGCTGGTGCTCGACTACGCCTCGCGCCTGCAGTTCGTCGTCGAGCTGACGAACGGCCTGCACATCACGAGCCCCGCCTCGTCGGAGCTCGCGGCCGAGATGCTGGCCCGCGCGTATGACCTGCTCGATCGCACCGACGAGGCGATCGGCGTCCTGCAGAAGCTGTTCGACCTGCACCCGGACGAGCCCTGGCTGGTGCTCCAGCTGTGCGCGTATCACTCCAAGCTCGCGGAATGGGACGAGATCGTGCACCTGGCCGCCCCGATCACGAACGTCGACGACCTCACGTGCTCGGTCGTGACCGCCCGGATCGAGGCGCTGGTCAAGCTCGGGCTGAACGACGCGGCCTACGAGTCGTCGAAGGACGCCCTGCGGTCGAAGAAGCGCCTGCCCGGCGTGCTGCACGAAGCCCGCTACCTGCGGGTGCAGGCGCTGAAGGCGCTCGGCAAGCTCGGGCCGGCGCGCACGGAGCTCGAGAAGCTCTACGCCGAGGCGCCCGATTACGAGGATGTGTCCGCGCTCTTGCGCGATCCCGCGTGGGGCGCCCCGGCGTCAAGCGGCGAGGTCGGGCCTACGCCACCTTGAAGTGCGAGACGAGCCGCTCGAGGCTCTGGGCCGTCGCGGACAGCTCCTGTGCCGAGGCGGTGATCTCCTCTGCCGACGCGCTCGTCTGCTCGGTCGAGGCCGAGACCTGCTGTGTCGAGGCCGACGACTGCTCGGCGACGCTTGCGACCTCGTTGCTGGCCGTGGCGATGTGCTCGATGCGGATCGCCATGTCGGCCACCGCGGCGCCGATCTCCTCGAACGCCTGCCGGGTCTGGTCGACCACGAGCGCGCCCTCCTCGGTCTGCCTCGCGCCGTCGGTGACGACCGTGACTGTGTGACCGGTCTCGCTCTGGATCTCGCTCACGAGCGCCGAGATCTTCTCGGCCGCCTCCTGCGACTCCTCGGCGAGCTTGCGCACCTCCTCGGCGACGACCGCGAAGCCGCGGCCCTGCTCGCCGGCGCGGGCGGCCTCGATGGCCGCGTTCAGCGCCAGCAGGTTGGTCTGGCCGGCGATCCCGGTGATGGTGGCGACGATCCCGCCGATCTGCTCGGACTTGCCCGCGAGCTGGTTGATCGCCTCGACGACCTCGGCCGAGGACAGCTTGACCGCGTCCATCGCCGAGTTCGCCTGGGCGGCCGCGGCGACGCCGTGCTCGGCGACCTCGCGGGCGCGCTCGGCCGCGACTGCCGACTCCTCGGCCGACTCGCGGGTCGTGTGCACCATCGCCACCTGGCGCTCGGCGCCCTCGGCGACGTCCTGGACGGCGCGCGCGATCTCCTCGACCGCGCGGCTCGTCTCCTCGGACGTCGAGGACATCTCCTGCGACGCCGCGCTGAGCCGCCCGGCCGCCGAGGCGACATCGCGGACGATCGTGCTCAGGCTCGTGCGCATCGTGTGGAAGGACACGCCGAGCACGTCGCGCTCCGACTTCGGCTCGATGTCGGCGGTCAGGTCGCCGGCGGCGATGCGCTCGGCCGCCACGGCCAGGGTCTGCAGGTACTCGATCATGCGCTGGAAGGCGGTCGCGGTCTCGCCGATCTCGTCGCGGCTCGTGGTGTGGACGTCCTGCTCGAGGTCACCTTCGGCGATCCCCTCGGCCGCCCGCAGCATCTTGCGGACGCCGCCGGTGATCGAGCGGGCGATGGCGAACGCAAGGCCGGCGCCCACGAGTGTGGCGATCACGAGCAGCGCGATCACGATCGTCTCGGCGGTCGAGTGGGTCGCGTTGGCGTTCGCCGCGGCCTGTTCGCCGTTCTTCACGTTCCACGTGTTCCACGCGGTCAGGTTGGTCTCCATCGCATCGAACACGGTGAGCGATGCGGTCTGCGTCGCCTCCATCGCCTTGACGTTCCCCGCCCTCGCGTATGCCGGAAACCCGGCCGTGTCCTTCAGGTACGTCTTCCACCCGTCGGAGGTCGCCCGCCACAGCCGCCGGTCGGGACCCGCCTTCACCGTGGACGCGTAGCCGGCGAGGGTCTTCGTCGCCGCCGTCGCGTAGGGCTGCATTGCCGGCAGCAGCTTGGTGCGGTCGGCTGGCGTCGCCCACACGATCCGGTTCTGGTAGCGGCGGTAGTTGGCGACGTTCGAGCCCACGTCGCCGATCCTCTCCACGCTTGGGAGGCTGTTCGTCCCGAGCTCTGTCGCCGTGTTCGCGACCGATCCGAGCTCGACGATTGCCGCGCCGCCGAGCACGATCATGAGCGCGATCACGATGCCAAATGAGCCGAAGAGCTTTGTGCGTACGGGCAGTCGCATGACAGGAGCCTTCCCAGGGATGGTTGACGGGCGGCGGAGCCCGGCGCGCGCTCCATACAGCATGTGATCGCTTGCGGCCTGCGAGGATGCATCCCCGCATGTGCGTAACACCCCTCACCGTACGTGGCCGTGTCTGAGTCACCCTGCCTGCTGCCCGCGGTCGAGCAGGCGGCGCTCGTCCGGTCGGGGGCGCTCTCGGCGCTCGAGCTCGTCAGTGCGCACCTGGAGCGGATCGAGCGCATCGATCCGGCCGTGAACGCGGTCGTCACCGTCGTCGCCGAGCAGGCGCGCACGGCCGCCCGCGCCGCCGACTGCCGGCGTGCGGCCGGCGAGCCGCTGCCGCCGCTGCACGGCCTGCCGATCGCCCACAAGGATCTCGTCGACACCGCCGGAGTGCGCACGACCTACGGGTCGCCGTCGTACCGCGACCACGTCCCCGATGCCGACGAGCTGCTGCCCTCGCGGCTGCGGCTGGCCGGCGCGATCCTGGTCGGCAAGACGAACACGCCCGAGTGGGGGGCGGGGTCGCACACGTTCAACCCGGTCTTCGGCGCCACGCGCAACCCGTGGGATGCCGCGCGGTCGGCGGGCGGGTCGAGCGGCGGCGCCGCGGCCGCGGTCGCCTGCCGGATGCTGCCGTTCGCCGATGGCAGCGACCTGGGCGGCTCGCTCCGCAATCCGACAGCGTGGAACGGCGTTGTCGGGCTGCGGCCGACGCCGGGGACGGTGCCGTCGGTGCCCTCGGACGCCCCGTGGCTGCCCTTCTCGGTCGACGGGCCGATCGCCCGCACCGCGGCCGACATCGCTCTGCTGCTCGGTGCGATGGCGGGCCCCGACGCCCGCGCGCCGCTCTCGCTGCGCACGCCGGCGCTCGACCTCGCGGCACCGCTCGATGCCGACCTGCGCGGCCGCCGCGTCGCCTGGAGCCCGACGCTCGGCGGGTTGCCGGTCGAGCCCGGTCCGCTCGCTGCCGCCGAGGCCCTGGTGCGGTCGCTCGCCGACCTCGGCATGGACGTTGCCGACGCCGAGCCCGACCTCGCGGGCGCAGACCGCGTATTCGAGACCTTCCGCGCCTTCACGTTCGCCCTCTCGCTCGGCGATGTCTACGACAGCGAGCGCGAGTCGATGAAGGCCACGGTGCGCTGGAACGTCGAGCGGGGCAGGGCGCTCACCTCGGCCGACCTGATCGCCGCCACCCGCCTGCACGCCGAGCTCGGCGACCGCGTGGCGGCGTTCTTCGAGCGCTACGACTACCTGGCCTGCCCCGTCACGCAGGTCGAGCCCTTCCCCCTCGAGACGGAGTATCCCGAGACCGTCGCCGGCGTGCCGATGGGCTCCTACCTCGAGTGGATGCGGTCATGCTCGCGGATTACCGTGATGTGCTGCCCGGCGATCTCGATCCCGGCCGGTCTGACGGCCTCCGGCCTCCCCGTCGGCCTGCAGCTGGTCTCCCGCCCGTTCGCCGAGCGTGCGCTGCTCGAGGTCGCGCACGCCGTCGACGGCCTCACCGGCTACTCGCGCCTGGCGCCGCCCGCCGTGTCCGACCGGTGAACGCGGGGCGTCGCCGGTGCCGCTCCGCTAGCATCGGCCGACGATGGAAGGCAGCCGGTTCGACATGGTCGTCGTGGGCTCCGGGCCTGCCGGCCAGAAGGCGGCGATCCAGGCGGCCAAGGTCGGCGCCTCGGTCGCGGTCGTCGAGCGCCGCGACACGATCGGCGGCGTGTGCGCGAACACGGGCACGATCCCGTCGAAGACCCTGCGCGAGGCGGCGATCTACCTCACCGGGCTCTCCGAGCGCGGGCTCTACGGTCAGAGCTACCGGGTGAAGGAGGAGATCACGATCGAGGATCTCATCTGGCGCACCCAGCAGGTGATGGCGCGCGAGGTGGACGTGATCCGCAACCAGCTCGCGCGAAACCACGTGCGCGTGCTGCCGGGGCAGGGGCGCCTGGCCGGCCCGAACTCGATCGAGGTGTCCGACCTGCAGGGCGGCGTGCGCACGGTGCAGGCCGACCGGATCGTGATCGCGACGGGCACGACGCCCGCCCGGCCGCCCGGCGTCGAGTTCGACGAGGCCACGATCCTCGATTCCGACGGCATCCTGCTCATGTCGCGCATCCCTTCGACGCTCGTCGTGGTCGGCGCGGGCGTGATCGGGATCGAGTACGCCTCGATCTTCGCTGCGCTCGGCACCCGGGTGACGGTGGTCGAGAAGCGCGATCGTCTGCTCGAGTTCTGCGACAACCAGATGGTCGAGGCGCTGCAGTACTACCTGCGCGACCTGGGCGTCGTCTTCCGGCTGGGCGAGACGGTCACCTCGGTCGAGAAGCACGACGGCGGCACGCTGACCGCGCTCGCAAGCGGGAAGCGGATCGCCGCCGACGCGGTCATGTATTCGGCCGGGCGTCAGGGCGCGACCGCCGACCTGGGCCTCGACACGGCCGGCCTCGTCGTCGACTCGCGGGGACGGATCGAGGTCGACGAGCACTACCGCACGAGCGTCGAGCACATCTACGCGGTGGGCGACGTGATCGGCTTCCCGAGCCTCGCGTCGGCCTCCTTCGAGCAGGGCAGGCTGGCCGCGGCGCACGCGTTCGGCCTCGAGACGCGGCCGATGCGCGAGCTGCTGCCGATCGGGATCTACACCGTCCCCGAGATCAGCTTCGCCGGCCTCACCGAGGAGGAGCTGACCGGCGACGGCGTCCCGTACGAGATCGGCATCTCGCGCTACCGCGAGCTGGCCCGCGGCCAGATCCTGGGCGACTCGGTCGGCATCCTGAAGCTGCTCGTCGCCCCCGACGCGCGCACCATCCTCGGCGTGCACGTGTTCGGCACGGCGGCGACCGAGCTCGTGCACATCGGCCAGACGGTGATGGGCCTCGGCGGCACGGTCGACTACCTGATCGACCAGGTGTTCAACTACCCGACGCTGGCCGAGTCCTACAAGGTGGCGGCGCTCGACGCGACCAACAAGCTGCGCGCGCTCAACCGCATGTCGGTCTGATCAGGCGGCGGTGCGCTCGAGCACCACGACTGGAATGTCGCGGTCGGTGCGCGTCTGGTACTCGTCATAGGCCGGCCAGATCGAGGTCATCGTCTTCCACAGCCGCGGCTTCTCGTCAGGGGTTGCGGCGCGGGCGGTGGCGTCGAAGCGGTCGGCCTTGACCTGCACCTGCACGTTCGGGTCGGCCTGCAGGTTGAGGAACCAGCTCGGGTGGCTCGGCGCGCCGCCGCGCGAGGCGACGATCAGCAGCCGGTCGCCGTCGCGGCCGTAGATCAGCGGCAGGGTGCGCGGCTCGCCCGACTTGCGGCCGCGGGTGGTCAGAAGCAGCGTGGGCACCCCTTGCCATTCGTGCCCGTCCTCGCCGTCGGTGGCGAGGTAGCGGTCGACATGCTCGGCGTACCAGGGGCGGGATTCGGAGTCAGCCATGCCCCCAGACTAGCCATCCTTTCAGGAGGCCGCCGCCGGTTCCGCGGTGGGCTGCGGCGGCGCCGGCGAACGCCGTGAGAGCAGCGCGGCGCCGATGCTCGACACGGCCAGCGTGATCAGCGCCGAGGCGACGATCGCGGCCCCCTGCCCCGGCTTGATGATGTGCTCGGAGAGCCCGAGCGCGACGACGCCCGCCGGCAGCCCGAGCTGCGCCGAGCCCAGCAGGCCGGCCGGCCAGGGCATGCGCATCACGATGGCGACGGCGAGGTGGCAGACCACGATCGCCGCGGCGAGCAGGCCGACCAGGACGACGTCGGAGCGCGACGAGGCGAGCGAGCGGAAGTCGAGCTTCGCGCCCAGCGTGACGAAGAAGAACGGCACGAAGAAGCCCTCGGCCAGGCCGACGAGCTGCTGCGTCAGCCGGCGCGGCTCGCCGGCGAGCGCGACGATCATCCCTGCGCCGAACCCGGCGACGAGAGTGCTCGTCCCGAACTGGGTCGCAAGCGCCGCGAGGCCGAACAGCACGAGCAGCGACAGGCGCAGGTCGAGCGCCCATTCCCGCTGGCTCGAGTATGCGCGCAGGGCCAGGGTGACGCGGTGATTGCGGATCACGTGGACGAACCCGAAGACCACGATCGCGGCGACGATGACCGCGATGCCGCCGCCGGCGATCTTCGCCGCCTTGGACGGGGTCAGGGCCAGCGGCAGCGCGACGATGCTGGCGATGTCGACAAGCGCGATCCAGGTGGTCGCGAGCAGCATCTCGCCCCCCGCCAGGCCGCGCTCCGTGACGATCGGCATCACGATCGCCGAGCTCGACGCGGCCAGGAGCAGCACGAAGATCGCGGGGTGGCCGACGCCCGAGACGTTCGCGAGCAGCCATCCACCCGGGACGGCGATGCCGAACGAGAGCACGGCCGCGATCGTGGCCGAGCGCAGCGCCCGCCGCAGGCCCGCGTCGCGCAGCGGCAGATGGGTGCCGACGATGAACATCAGCATGGCGAACCCCGCTCCCGACAGGAACACGACCGTCGGGTCGGCGGGGTTGATCTCGCGCAGCCCCGTCTGGCCGACCAGGACGCCTGCGGCGATCTCGCCCACGACGACCGGCACGGCCAGACGGGTCGCCCCCGACAGGAGCGGCCCCGCCAGGCCGCAGGCGACGATCAGCGTGAGGATGCCGAAGCTCATGGGTGCAGGTGACCCTCCGAGTCGACGTGCCGGGCGAACTCGGCGTGGTCGGCGACGACCGTCGCAACCATACGCCGAGCGGCATGCTCGAGCGCGGCCGCGTCGAGCTCCGCGGCGAAGGGGCCGGTGTCGGCGCTCAGGCGATGGTGCGCGCCCGTGCAGAGGCCCATCATCCGCAGGAGCGCGTGCTCGTCGCGGCGGTGGGGCAGATCGACGATCTCGATCCGGCCGCGGTCGGGGTCGAGCCGGCGCACGACGGCGCCGCCCTCGACCCGCACCTGCGGCCGCAGCCCCGGCGCGTACTCGTGCTGGCGGCGCAGGATGCGGGCATACGGGCGGGCGTCGACGACCGGATCGTCGCCGCGGCCGAACGCTGCGGCCGCCGGCGCGATCGGCTTGCGCTCGAACACCGCCCGGGTACCCGCGAGGTCGCCGTCGAGCACGAGCCGCAGGCGGTCGCGGCTGCCGAGGCCGGCGACGCGCGCGCGCCGCGTCCGCAGCTCGAAGCCCGGTGCGGGAGCCGCGACGGCACCCCCCGGCGCCGCCTCGGGGAGGGCGTCGATGCCTTGCCAGAACCGCTCTGCGCCCGGCTGCGCGGCCTGCCACATCGCCGCGACGGCGGGTGCTTCGGGCACGGTCGTGTCGGCGAGCGCCACGCCCGCGGCCGCCTGCACCGCCCCGGTGTAGCCGGCCCACAGGTGCTTGGCGATGTCGTCCGGCGTGAGCCGCAGGTGGCCCGCGTGCACGGCGAGGACGGCGCTCGCCGCGAGTCGCACGAGGTCGTTCGTGAACGGCGCCGGGCCGGTCTCGTCGTAGTCGTTCACGCCGAACACCTCGCCGGCCGGGGCGAGCCAGGTGCCGAAGTTCTCGACGTGCAGGTCGCCGACCGCGAGCGGTACCGCCGGCATGGCGTGGGCCGGGTCCGATCCGAAGCGGTCGAGCCATACCGGATAGCTCGCGCGCAGGAACGCGAACGGCGAGGCGGACATGCGCCGGTGCTTCTCGGCCCGGGCGGCGGCGTCGAACGGCAGCACCCGGTCGCACCAGCGCTCGTACCGATCGATCAGCTTGGCCGCGTGCACCTTGGCGGTAGTGTGACCGGATGCGCGCGGTCGTGCTTGAAGAGCCCGGCCGCCTGGTCGAGCGTGAGGTCGCGGACCCGGTGGCGGGCGAGGGCGAGGTGGTGGTGGAGGTCGCCGCCTGCGGCGTCTGCCGCACCGACCTGCAGATCGCCCAGGGCGACCTCGGGATGCGGCGCCGGCCGGTCATCCTCGGCCATCAGGTGGCCGGGCGGATCGCGGGCACGGACGAGCGCGTCGGGGTGGCGTGGCTGCACGGCGCCGACGGCACCTGCGCCGCCTGCCGGCGCGGGCTCGAGAACCTGTGCCCCAACGCGGAGTTCACCGGCTGGACGGCCGACGGCGGCTATGCCGAGCGCGTCGTCGCCCGGCGTGACTACGTCTTCCCGCTGCCGGAGCGGTTCTCGGACGTCGAGGCGGCGCCGCTGCTCTGCGCCGGGATCATCGGCTACCGATCGCTGCACCTCGCCGGGGTCGGCCCCGGCGGGCGGCTGGGGCTGTACGGCTTCGGCTCGTCGGCCCATCTCGCGATCCAGGTCGCCCTCCACCGGGGCTGCGAGGTGGCCGTGTTCACACGGTCGGAGCGCGAGCGGGAGCTCGCGATGCTGCTCGGTGCCGCCTGGGCCGGGGGCTACGACGAGCCGGCGCCGTGGCCGCTCGACGGCGCGGTCACGTTCGCACCGGTGGGGTCAGTCGTCGTGGCGGCGCTGCGCAGCCTCGCGCCGGGAGCGACCGTGGCCGTGAATGCGATCCACCTGGACGAGATGCCCGCGTTCTCCTACGACCTCCTGTGGCAGGAGCGCGTCATCCGGTCGGTGGCGAACTTCACCCGCCGCGACGCGACGGAGTTCCTCGCGCTCGCCGCCGAGATCCCGATCCGCGCCCAGGTGACCGAGTTCCCGCTGGCCCGCGCCGCGGACGCGCTTGCGCGGCTCGCGGCGGGCGAGATCAGCGGCTCGGCGGTGCTCGTCGTGGACGGGTCGTGAGGGCCAGGTGCTCGTCCCATCGGGGCGGGCCTGAGTCTGGTTGTCATCTGAGGAGGATCCGCCGGTGGGACTGCGCGAACGACAGCTGCGTAATCTCGACCAGCGCGCGGCCAGCGTCCTCGAGGGGCAGCTCGAGCCGGGCGAGGCGATCGCGAGCGTCACGTTCGGCCAATCGCGGCCGCGGGGCTGGATCGGCCTCGACGCCATCATCGGCGTCTTCGCGCTGTTTGCGACGAAATACTGGTACCTCGTGCTGACCAACCGGCGGCTCTTCATGGTGCGCACGCCGAAGACACCGGGCCGGGCGACCGAGGTCGTCTGGGCAGAGCCGTTCAGCGCGATCGCCGTCGACAGGTTCAAGCGCGGGCGTCTGTGGATGCTCCTCTACGTGCGGCGGGTGAGCGACGGCCAGGTGATCCGCTACCGCGCGCAGCGCACCGGGCCTGGCGCGACGGCGAACGTTGCCGAGGCGGCGCGCCTGCTCACCGAGGCGCGCGCCGGCCTGCCAGGCTGAGGTCGCGCATGTATGGGAGGAGCAGGGTTCGAACCTGCGTAGGCAGAGCCAACGGGGTTACGACCCGCGTGGTCCCCGCGTAGCAGTACGCGATGGCGACGCGCACACTCTCGCCGGTGATCCGGGCCGCGTCGCCGACGCGACCGCATCGGAGCCGACGTTTTGCGATCCGCCCAAGACGCTACATGGCCGACGCCAGGTGTACCCTCCCACTTGGTAGCTGTGCAGGTGCGGCGACGTCCGGGCGTGTCAGTAGGCTGTCCCGCGGTATGCCCTGTCAACAAGGTCGCATCAACGTCGTCCCGCGAAGAAGCGCCGCGGAGACTGTCATCCACGTACTTGACTGGCCGTCGAGAATGCAGCCCTACGTCACGTCGTCTGCCTGCCTTGACAGGCGCACGCTCCGCGAGTCATGGAGCCAGGGCGATCAACACGCCATCGGTCTCAGGCGGGGCAATCGCGACGGCGACAGCAAGGGCCGCCTCCTGTACTTCCTCGACAGGGGCCTTGGTGACACTCAGAGGGCGTTGGCGGCCGCGATCGTCCATATCCCGGAGCGCGGCCCGTTCACGGTCTATCGGCTCTGCTACACCCTGGGAATCGCCGACCCGTATGCAGCTTTTGCGCGATACCAGCTGCTTTCGGCGGCGTATGAGGCGGCAGGCGCGGCCGAGCGACCCGGGATCATTTGGCGGACCCCCAAACCGACTGTCGGCGAGATGATGCGCGAGCAGCCGACCTTTCGTCGTATCAGCGACGAGCGTGACGAAGCACAGTTGCGGTGGCGCTAACCGAGCGGAACGGGCGCGCCGCGGGCCGCGCGCTCCTCCGCGATGGCAAGGACACGCCGGAGCCCTTCGGCCATATAGATGGGGGCGTCACCGCGCGCCACGGCATCCTCGACCTGGGCAATGAACTGCTCAGGCGAGACGGAGAACTCCGCATCGGAGTACATGTGAGTGTCGGGCATCGCGCTCATATGATCGACTCGCAGACGTGGGAATAGAGGGGTTTTCCCACGAGTCCAGTGTACATCGGGCGTCAAACCCTACGCACCCGGTCGGACGGAACACTAACCCATCGGCGGCGATCGCTCGACACCTGAGCCCCGCTGTGAGGGTTCGCCGGCCACCAGGGCGCCATCCAGGCGCACCGACACGCAGACACACGCACGGAATAGGCGCGTCCTCGAGCCCTAACGGTCATGGCGGCCGTTCCCGCCAAACCATGCGGGATCTGGGCACAACCACTCGGTTTATGGGAGGAGCAGGATTCGAACCTGCGTAGGCAGAGCCAACGGGTTTACAGCCCGTCTCCTTTAGCCACTCGGACATCCTCCCGAGCGAGGGTGATTCTAACCCCGGGCGCCTACTCGGCGTTGCGCAGCGCCTGAGCCTCAGGCAGTCCCTCGAGCTTCTTGAGCGTGTTGTTCTCGATCTGGCGGATGCGCTCGCGGGTGACGCCGAACGCGCGGCCGACCTCCTCGAGGGTGCACGGCTGCTCGCCCTTCAGGCCGAAGCGCAGCTCGATCACCTTGCGCTCGCGCTCGGGCAGCGAGTCGAGGGCGCGGTCGATGTCCTCGCGCCGCAGGGTCATCGTGGCCGAGTCGAACGGCGAGACGGCCTGCTCGTCGGGGACGAAGTCGCCGAGCTCCGACTCCTCCTCCTCGCCGATCGGCTTCTCGAGGCTCACGGGGAGCTGGGCCATGCGCTGGATCTCGCGCACCTCGTCGGTGGTCATGCCGAGCTCGGTTGCGATCTCCTCGGGCTTGGGCTCGCGCCCGAGCCGCTGCACCAGCTGGCGCTCGATGTGCACGACCCGGTTCAGCTTCTCGACCATGTGCACCGGGATGCGGATCGTGCGCGCCTTGTCGGCGATCGCCCGCGTCACCGCCTGGCGGATCCACCAGGTCGCGTAGGTCGAGAACTTGTAGCCCTTGCGGTAGTCGAACTTCTCGACCGCCCGGATCAGCCCGAGGCTGCCCTCCTGGATCAGGTCGAGGAACGAGAGCCCGCGGCCGAGGTAGCCCTTGGCGATCGAGACGACGAGGCGCAGGTTGGCCTCGGTCATCTGCTGTTTGGCGAGCATGTCGCCGCGCTCGATGCGCTTGGCGAGGCTGACCTCCTGGTCGGCCGTGAGCAGCGCGACCTTGCCGATCTCGCGCAGGTACAGGCGCAGTGAGTCGAGGCTCGGCTCGACGGTCAGGTCGAGCTCGGGCGGCTTCTCGCCGTGGAAGACCGCGTCCTGCTGGGCTGTCTGGCGCGACTCCGCGTCCAGGAGCTCGATGTTGTGGTCGAGGAGGTACGTGTAGAAGTCCTCGAGCTGCTCTTTCGTCAGCTCGATCTCCTCGAGCGTCGCCGCGACCTCGTCGAAGGTCAGATACCCCTTCTCATGGCCCTCCTGCACAAGGGCCTTGAGCTCTTCGATCTCCGGGAGCGAGATGTCGACGGTCAGCATGGGCCCCCCCAAATGCTTCGTTTGCAGATTAAGCGGTCACGAAGGACTCCCCTCCCGGCAGTGACAACGCAGAAGCCCCGGATCGGCCGGTAGGGGAGACAAAACGGATCGCAGACCCGGGCAGTGTACAAGCGGTTATCAGGCTCGGCAAGGAAGTTTGCGGAACGTGTCAGTCACGGCTCCGATATGCCTTCCGTCACATGTGCGCGTGCAGCTCCACGTCGGCCCGCAGGCGCACGACCGGATCGCCCACCGTGTTGCGAAGCACCGGCTCGGCAAGCGGCGCCAGGCCGCCCGGAGGCGCATCCCAGCCGAGCAGCCGGCCGAGCACGGCGAGCGCGGCCGGCGAGCTCGCGCGGGAGTTGCCGTCGTCGATGCGAAGCGCGATGCCGATGCCCTCGCGGGGCAGGCCCATGCACGAGAGCGCCTCGGCACCGCCCTTCGAGACGCATCCCGGGATGGCCCGCATCGCCTCGGTGTCGAGGTCGCCGTCGCCGCGCACGAGCTCGGGATGGGCGGTCATCGCCGCGTACTGCCGCGGCAGGCGCTCGGCGAGCCGGGCGTACATGGTCGCGATCACCCGCAGGGGCAGGGCGAATGCGACGACGCCGCAGCCGTCGGTCATGGTCGGGATCGAGGCGGCGTCGACCCCGGCCTGCTCTGCGATCACCGCCAGGGCCGCCAGCTGCGACGGATGCTCGGGCCGCCGGTAGCCCTCGGTCGGCCAGCCCCGGTGGACGCTGTGGGCAAGGAAGCCGAGGTGGTTGCCCGAGCAGTTGTGGCGCAGCCGCTCCTCCGGCGAGCCGGGCGAGTTCTGGAGCGCCCAGGCGTCCAGGCCGCATGCGTCGAGGCCGCGCTGCACGGCCTCGACATGGATGTCCTGACCGGCGTGTGAGGCGCACATGACCGCAAGGATGCGGCTGTCCAGGCCGAGGGCGTCGAGGCCGCCCGAGGCGATCAGGGGCTCGACCTGGAAGGGCTTGGCCGCCGAGCGCAGCGTCGTGACGCGGTCGGGGTCGCCGCAGGATGCGATCACCGAGCCGTCGGTGCGCACCGCGACTGCATGCACGCGATGGTGGCTCTCGGGGAAGCCGTTGCGGTAGCTCGTGACGGTGCCGGGCGCGAACACGGGCTGCCGACCCTACAGGGCCGACTATGAGCGCGGCGTGACGACCGGTAGCGTTCGGTCTATGCCGGAGCTCCCCGAACTCGAAGCGTTCGTGATCGCGCAGCGCGGGGCCCTCACGGCCGAGCCGATCGCCGCCGTGCCCGTCGCCCACTTCGCGACGACGAAGACGATCGACCCGCCGCTCGCATCGCTCGTGGGCCAGCGGTTCACGTCGATCGGCCGGCGGGCGAAGCGGCTCCTCTTCACCGCCGAGGATGGAAACACGCTCCAGGTGCACCTGATGTCCGCCGGCCGGCTCGCCGTGAACGCGAAGCGCCTGAAGACGGCGATGCTCGTCATCCAGTTCGAATCCGGGCGCGAGCTCATGATGTCCGAGTCCGGCCACAAGCGCCGCGCGGGCGTGTGGCTGCTGCGGCCCGATGCGCTTGCGGCCGAGCTTGCGCACATCGGCCCCGAGCCGCTCGACCCGGCGTTCACGACCGCCGCGCTGGCCGAGACGCTCGCCGCGCATCCGCACCAGCTGCACGCGTTCCTGCGCGACCAGCGGGCGATCGCCGGCATCGGCCGGGCGTTCGCCAACGAGATCCTGTGGGCGGCCCGGCTCTCGCCCTACCAGCGCTCGGCGACGCTCTCGGACGACGAGCTCGCCCGCCTGCACGCGGCGATCACCGGCGTGCTCGGCGCCGGGGTCGAGCGGCTCGTGCCGCTCTCGGGATCAGGCCTCACGACCAAGGCCGACCGCGGCTACGCCGTCCACGACCGGCTCGGCGAGCCGTGCGCGCGCTGCGGCGACGTGATCCGGCACGTGTCGTTCGACGAGCACACCGTCTTCTACTGCGCCGCCTGCCAGACCGGCGGGCGCGTGCTGGCCGACCGGCGCCTGTCACGCCTCTTACGGGAGTGATTCGCGGAGGCGGGGTACCATCCTGATCATGCTTGAATCCTCAACAACCTTCACGCACGACCTCCAGGCCGCCGAGCCTGACGTCCACCTCGCGCTGACCCGTGCCGGCGTCACCGGCGTCGACAAGGTCATCCGTATCGCCCACGCCGGTACCGAGCTCCTCTACTACGCCGAGATCGACTGCTTCGTCGACCTCGACCCCGGCCAGAAGGGCGTGCACATGTCGCGCTTCCCCGAGACCGTGGCCGAGTGCATCGACCAGGTCGTGATCGGCGAGGCCCTGCACGTCGAGGACCTGGCCGAGCACATGGCCTCGCGCATCGTCGAGCGCCAGAAGGCGGTCCGCTCCGAGGTGACGATCCGGGCCAAGTTCCCGATCACCCGAACGACGCCCGTCTCCGGCCTGCCGACGCAGGAGATCTACCACCTGATCGGCCAGGCGCTCGCGAACACGAGCGGCGCCCGGCGCATGGTCGGCGTCGAGGTGCGCGGGCTGAACGCCTGCCCGTGCGCGCAGGGACTCGTGCGCGAGCGCGCGCGCGACCGCCTGTCCGAGGCCGGGTACGACGAGGGTCAGATCGCCGAGATCTTCGGCATGCTGCCCGCGGCGACCCACAACCAGCGCGCCGAGGCGACCCTGATGGTCGGCACCCGCCGCGAGATCGACGCCCGCGATCTGATCGCGGTCGCCGAGGAGTCGATGAGCGCGCCGGTGTTCGAGCTCCTGAAGCGGCCCGACGAGCTCTTCGTGGTCGAGCACGCCCACCTGCACCCGCGCTTCGTCGAGGACTCGGTGCGGCTCATGATCGCCGGCGCGTTCGACCGCTACGACGACCTCTCCGACGGCTGCTTCCTGCTCGCCCGCCAGGTGAACCACGAGACGATCCACAACCACGACGTGCTCGCGGAGCGGCACGGCACCGTGGCCGAGCTGCGGGCCGACATCGAGCACCGAAGCGGCGTCGCGCCGAAGCACACCACGGCGCGCGACTGGCTCGAATCGCGCTGAATATTCGGTGCCAGGCACCGGCTATTCACGGGTAGGGGCAGTCCGGCTTGCCGTCGGCTGACCAGCCGTCGACGGGGCTTTGCTGCGTGTGCAGCGCAGGCTCGTCGGCGAGCGGGGCGGTGATGCAGACCGTCAGCGTGCGCAGTGTCCATGGCTGCGTCGCGCGCGGAAGGCTGACGACGATCGTCGAGCCGTGCTCGCCGAACGGGTGACCACCGGTCGTGGCGAGACCCTGATAGACGAATGCACGCCCAGGCCCCGCGGCGATCTCGGCAGGAAATGGCGCAGCGCCGCTGATCCTCAGGTCGAACGGCGCACGGGCCGGCGCGGCCAGGGTTACGGCAACGCACGGGTGTGCTCCTGCGAGTCCATCGCCGGTCACCTCGCGGATGTCGAGCCACGGCGCCGAGACGGGCGTCGCCGAACGGTCGGCGCTGCTCACGACGTCGCCGGCCGGGTCACCGGCGTGAACAACTGCACCGGCGCACTCGACGGCCTGGGCAGGCAGCACGGCCGGCTTCGACGCAGTGACCGGGGTCGACGGCGGAAGGTCGTTGTCGAGATTCTCGTCGTCACCCGAGGCGACGGTTGCGAGTGGAGGCAGCTTGGCGAGCAGTGGTTTCCCACCGGCGTGCTCGAAGAAGAAGCTGATCCAGGCCGGTCCCGCCTCGCCGCTCGGGCCTTCGGCACGGAGCTTGGCCTGGAGCCCCTGAAAGCCGGCGACGGAGTAGGACGAATACCAGCGCACGACGCGAACCTGCGCGGGGGCCGCCGCGGCGTTCAGGTGGACGAACTCCTCACAGCTTCGGGCGGGCAGATACGGCTCGCCGATCTTCTCGGCCCAGGTCTGGGCGTCAGGATCGAGCGCCGCACACATTGCCTGCGCGTCACGGTCGTTCCAGGCGTCTACATAGCTCACAGCCGCCGCGCGAAGCTCCGCTGCGGAGCCGGTTGTGAGCGATCCCGTCGCGCCGGCTCGTGTGCGGTGGGCGGCAGCGCCGCATGCGGCCGCCAGCAGGCAGGCGATGACGACGAGGAAGAGGCGCACCATTGCCCGCAGTCATCGGCAGTGGCGTCCGTTGCTTTAGGGTCAGATCGGCGCGCGCGCCCAGAGCTCGGCAGCAACGAGCTCGGCGACGAGCGTCTCGACCAGCGGGCGCACATCCGCGTCCTGCGCGTCCGGGAGGTCGATGTCGAGCGCCGAGCCGGGCAGGCTCCCGCCGGCGACGACGACCGGGAAGCTGCGCGTCGCCGCCCACTCGATCACCTCGGCCTCGTACCGCGAGCCGGGCAGCACGAGCGCTCGATAGCCGGGCCGCTTCGTCAGGTAGACGTCGACGTGCGACCAGTCGCCCGTCTCGCAGGCGTATGCGGGCACGCGCGGCACCTCGCGCAGCATGAGCGCCGACTGCTCGGCGGCGCCGATGCGCTCGGCCGGGGCGAGGATGTGGACCGTGCCGCCCTCGAGCAGCTCGACGGCACGGGGAAGCCATTCGTGGCGGCGGTCGAGCGCCCGCTGCGCCGCCTCAGCCGCGCGCTCGCGGCTGCCCGCCGCCGGGCCGGCTGCGAACAGACCGCACAGCCCCTGGAGCAGCGCAACGGCGCTGCGGTAGCTGGCGCAGGCGACACCGCTCGGACCGTCGGCCGCGATCGCGAGGCAGGTGTCGGCCTCGGCGGCGATCGGGCTCTGCGGACGGCTGGTGACACCGACGACCATGCTCGTGCCGAGGTGCGTGCGCATGGCCGCGACCGTCTCGGCCGACCCGCCCGACGCCGAGATCGCGACGACGAGCGTGTCGGCGGCGGGCGGCTGGGGGCTGCCCGTCGAGGCCATCTCGGCGTGAGCATCGATGCCGTGCGCGCGCAGCCGGGCGGCGGCGTCGAGGGCGGCGTAGCGGGAGCTGCCCATGCCCAGGAAGACCACGCGCCGGGCGCGGCCCGCGAGCTCGGCGACGGCCTCCAGATCGGCCACCGGCTCGGCCGCCGCGCGGGTTGCGGCGAGCACGTCGGCCGCGAAGAGCTCGGGCCGCAGATCAGCCATCGTGCTCCTGCAGCCAGCGCATCCCACCCACCGGCGCGTACATCCAGTCGGGCAGAAATGCGGCCGCGTACGTGAACTCGTAGCACTCCTTCTCGACCTCGAGCGCGCGCAGCAGCCGTGCATCGACCGGCCCGTAGCCGTCCAGGAACGCGCCGCGGGCGCGGTCGATCCAGGTCTCGATGTCCGCTCCGTGGCCGGGCCAGAGGTCGCGCTCGACATGGCGGCCGAGGTGGTCGAAAGAGCGCAGCATCGCGGCGACGTCGCGCAGCGCCGGGCCCGGCCGGGCACGCTCGGCCACGGGCTTGGTCGGCTCGCCCTCGAGGTCGACGACGACCAGCCGGCCCGCGCCGGTGCGCAGCACCTGGCCGACGTGGTAGTCGCCGTGCAGGCGCTGGAGCGAGACCGGCGCGGCATCGGTCTCGAGCGCCGCGAGCTCAGCCAGGATCCGGTCGCGGTGAGAGCGCAGCTCGGCGGCGACCCCGGCCGGCACGGCGGCGATGGCGCGATCGAGCTGCATCTGCGCCTCCGCCCGCCACTTGCGCCGGTCGCCCGGCGTCGCCGTCGTCGTCCCGTATGTGGCCAGGGCGGTGTGCAGGCGCGCGCTCTGCACCCCCAGCCGGCCGACGTCGGTGACATCGCCGTGACGGACGGCGTCGGCGCACCAGGCCCAGCCGTCGGTGCCGGGCACGTACTCCTGGACGAGCGCGACCGCATGGTCGTCCCAGTGCAGCGAGCCGGCGTAGGCCGGCACGCAGTCGAGGGCCGCGGTCTCGGTCAGGTGGCGGCCGAGCTCCACCTCGGGATGGACGCCCGGCCAGATCCGGCGATAGAGCTTCACCACCAGCCGCTCGTCGACCACGTAGGAGGTGTTCGACTGGTCAAGGCCGATCGGGCGCTCGCGAGTCGGCGCGGGTGTCACGGGACCGCCACGGAACTGCCACCGCCCGCGTTCGGGGTCTGACCCCGGTTGGAGGAGCGCCGAGGCGACCTCGCCCTCGCTCCACACGTAGCGGTCGCTGCCGTCCACGAGCAGGATCGAGAGCGCCGCGCCGCCGCCCAGATCGAGCCGATCCTCGACCTCGACGCTCCCGATCGTCCCCGCCTTGCCCCCGAACCAGCGAGCCGCCGCCAGGCGCTCAGGCGTCGGCAGCGACACGCTCGATGAGGTCGGCCGCGCGCACGGTCCCCGGCGCGGCCTGCAGCCGCCTGGCGATCGCGCCCATCCGCCGCCGCAGGTCGCCGTCGATCAGCAGGCGGTCGATCGCCGCCGACATCTCGGCCTCCGCGAACGCGTACGTGTCCAGGCGCACGCCGAAGCCGGTCTCGTGCACCCGCTGCGCGTTGTCGTACTGATCCCAGAAGAGCGGCAGCGCGATCATCGGCTTGCCGAAGTGGAAGCACTCGGTGGTCGTGTTGTTGCCGCCGTGGGTGATGACGAGATCGACCAGCGGCAGCACCGACGGCTGTGGCACGAACTCCTCGCCCCACATGTTGGAGGCCAGCTCGTACTGGTCGTGCTGGGGGCCCTTCGAGACGATGAAGCGGTGCGGCGTGCGGCCGAGCACGTCGACAAGCCGGCGCATCAGATCGACGTCGGCCGAGCCGAGCGAGCCGAGCGACAGGTAGACGAGGGCGCCGTCGCCCTCGCGCACCGCCTCCGGCAGCTCGAACGCGGCGTCCGATCCGCGCACGCACGACTCCAGCCGATGCCAGGTCGAGTCGAGCGGCCGCGTCCGGGCGTAGTCGGCCTCGGCCGGGTAGACGTAGAGGTTCAGGTGCGGGGACGGGTACATGAACTCGAGGTCGGGCAGCGGCGGCGCCCCGGCGGCGCGGCTGAACTCGTCGAACTCGGCCCACATCTCGCGGTGGGTGCGGTCGTACTCGGCCCGGAAGTCAGCCCAGGCCGCGCGGTCGGCGGCCGGGTATCCCGAGAAGACCGGCGCCAGGGCTGGGTCGGGCAGCTCAAGCGGGTTGCACGACATGATCCGCACCCACGGACGGCCGCTGGCCGGCAGGGCGGGGAACGCGCACACGTTGTCCTCGCAGATCACGTCGGGATCGAGCTCGGCGATGATCTCGGTCAGGCGCGGGTTCACGTAGCGGGAGCCGTCCAGGAGCGCCTGCCACGTGGGCTGGATGAAGCCGGACAGCTGCTCGATCGTCGGCGTGCGGAACACCGGCGCGGTGTCGCGGATGAAGTCCTTCCAGAACTGCCCCGGCACCTCCTCGACCTCGGGCGGCGGCCCGAGCCGCATCAGCCGCTCCTCGAACCCGCGCGCCTCGAGGGTGCCGGCGAAGGACTCCTCGACGATGAACACCACCCGGTGGCCGCGCGCACGCAGGACGTCGCCGATTCCAACGCAGTTGTTCGTGGGGCCGAAGGCCCCCTCGGGGAAGAAGACGACCGTCGCCACGGCGGTCAAGTATGACGGCTGCGGGTGGGCCGCTGCACGGCCCACCCGCGCGTCATGCGTTCTACGCGGTCGCGTGGGTCGAGCGCGCAGCGGTGTAGCGCTCCGCGACGGCCGACCAGTCGATCACGTTGAAGATCGCGGCCAGGTAGTCGGGCCGCTTGTTCTGGTACTTCAGGTAGTACGCGTGCTCCCAGACGTCGATGCCCAGGATGGGCGTCTGGCCGTCGGAGATCGGCGAGTCCTGGTTCGCGGTGCTCGTGACCTTGAGCTTGCCGTCGTCGACGACGAGCCACGACCAGCCCGAGCCGAAGCGGTTCACGCCGGCGTCGGAAAGCTGCTTCTTCAGCTCGTCGAAGCTGCCGAAGGCCGAGTTGACGGCGTCGCCGAGCTCGCCGCTCGGGGTGCCGCCGCCGTCGCCGGACAGCACCGTCCAGAACAGCGAGTGGTTGGCGTGGCCGCCGGCGTTGTTGCGCACCGGGCCCTGCTTGTCCGCGGGAAGCGACGACAGGTTGGCCAGCACCTCCTCGACGGGCTTGTCGGCCCACTCGGTGCCTTCGAGGGCCGCATTGGCCTTGTCGACGTACGCCTGGTGGTGCTTGTCGTGGTGGATGCGCATCGTCTGCTCGTCGATGTGCGGCTCGAGCGCGTTATACGCGTAGGGCAGATCGGGAACCTCGTACGCCATGCAATTCTCCCTTCCGGAGTGGTGTTCGCTCTCCTGAATACCCGGGAGCTAGCATATCCCCCCATGCCTGCGGTCGACGGCACCCGCACCCTCGTGGTGGGAGGGGCGCACCGGCTCGGCCGGGCGATCGCACTCGACCTCGCGGGCGGCGGCGCGGATGTCGCGATCAGCTATCGCTCGAGCGCCCATGCGGCCGACGAGACCCGCGCCGAGATCGCGGCGCTGGGTGTGCGCTCGGCGGCGTTCGCGGCCGAGGCCGGCGTCCCGGCGCAGATGACGGCGCTGGTCGAGTCGGCGGCCGCCGAGCTGGGCGGGCTCGACGTCGTGGTGTACTGCCCGTCGGGGGGCTTCGAGCCCGTCGCGCCCGCCGACGTGACCGAGGAGCTGTGGGACTCGGCGCTCGACTCGACCGCCAAGGGGTTCATGTTCGCGGCCCAGGCTGCGCACGGGCACATGGCCGCGGCCGGGGGCGGCGTGATCGTCGCGATCACCGACGTCGCCGGCGTCCAGCCCTGGCCGCTCTTCGGCCCGCACGGCGCGGCCAAGGCCGCACAGATCCACCTCGTGAAGACGCTCGCGCTCGCGTGGGGGCGCGAGGGCGTGCGCGTCTGCGGCGTGGCTCCAGGGCCGGTGCTCCTGCCCGGCGGCGAGCGCGGCGCGACCGAGGAGACGGCCCTGGGCACGATCGGCGAGCCCGCCGACGTGTGCCGGGCGGTGCGCTTCTGCGTCGAGTCCGACTTCGTCACGGGCACGAACGTCGTCGTCGACGGCGGCCGCATCCTGCGCCCGTAGGCGCTACACCGAGCGCGTGATCGCGCCGTCGATGCGGATGTTCTGGCCGGTCAGGTAGGCGACCCGGTCGGACGCGAGCAGGGCGATCAGCTCGGCCACCTCCTCGACCGTGCCGTAGCGGCCCATCGGGATCCGCGCCCTGAACTCGGCGTTCTCGGGCAGCGAGTCGATGAACCCCGGCAGCACGTTGTTCATGCGGATGTTGTCCGGCGCGTAGCGGTCGGCGAAGAGCTTGGTGAACGCGGCGAGGCCGGCCCGGAAGACGCCGCTCGTCGGGAAGACCGGATCGGGCTCGAACGCCGCGAACGTCGAGACGTTCACGATCGCGCCGCCGCCCTGCGCCTGCATGATCGGCGTCACGAGCCGCGTCGGCCGAACGACGTTCAGGAAGTACACCTCCATGCCGGTGTGCCACTGCTCGTCGGTCAGCTCGAGCACCGGCGCGCGCGGGCCGTGGCCGGCGCTGTTCACGAGCGCATCGATGCGGCCGAAGGCGGCCATGGTCGTGTCGACCAGCCGCTTGAGGTCGTCCTCGGACTGGTTCGAGCCGGTGACGCCGACGCCTCCGAGGCTCTCGGCGAGCGCCTCGCCCCTGCCCGACGACGAGAGGATCGCGATCCGGAAGCCGTCGGCCGCGAGCCTGCGTGCCGCCGCGGCGCCCATCCCGCTGCCGCCCGCCGTCACCACCGCCACGCGCTCGTCCGTCACGCGCGTCACCCTAGCGTCGAGGTGCGGTGGGCCGCGGCCGCGAGCCAGCGCGGGTTCACCTCGACACCCCAGCCCGCGCCCTGCGGCGCCACGAGCCGCCCATCGGTGATGGTGATCGGCGGGTCGTAGAGGTCGTACTGCCACGGGTAGTACTCGGGGCCCTCGATCGAGAGCTCCAGGTAGGGGCCGGCGTTCGGGATGGCGCACAGCAGGTGCTGGGTGAACACGGTCACGAGCGACAGGTTGGCGGCGTGCGGCGTGCACGGGAGGTCCGCCTCGGCGGCCATGCCGGCGACAGCGAGCGCGCGCGTGAAGCCGCCGACGTAGCAGACGTCGGGCTGGACGACGTCGACGGCGGCCATGTCGAGCATGCGCCGCCACTGCCAGAGGAAGCAGTCCTGCTCGCCCCCGGCGACGGTCACGTCGAGGGCGGCCGCCACCTGCGCCGTCCACTCGAGCTCCCAATAGGGGCACGGCTCCTCGAAGTGCTCGACGCCGTGGGCCTCGAGCAGACGGCCGACCTCGATCGCTCGCGCCGGCGTGTAGCAGCTGTTGGCGTCGACGAGCAGGCGGGCATCGTCGCCGAGCGCCTGTCGCAGCGCCGGCACGATCGCCTCGGTGCGGCCGGGCCACTCGTCCTGGTCGTGGCCGCACTCGCGCCCGACCCGGAACTTGAACGCGCGGTAGCCGTCGCGGTCGCGCAGATGCACGAGCCGCTCGGCCTCGGCCTGCGGCGTGATGTCGCGGCGCATGCTCGACGCGTAGGTCTCGAGCGGCCGCGGAGTGCCGCCGGCGAGCGTGCAGACGGGCACCCCCGCGCGCCGCGCGCGCAGATCCCACAGGGCCGTATCCACGCCGCCGAGCGCACGGCAGACGTACGAGCCGGGGTATTTGTGCTCGGCCTCGAGCACGCGCGGGCCGAGTGCGGCGGCCGCGTCGGGGTCGGAGCCGAGCGCGTGCGGCGCCACCTGCCGGTGCAGCACCTCGCAGGTGATGTCGGCGTTGTAGGGCGACACCTGGCCCCATCCCTCCGAGCCGTCGTCGGTGCGGACGCGCACGAAGCCGACCCACTCGGTCGTGAAGGTCTCGATGCTCGTGATGCGGCCGCCGCTCACGGCACGATCACGTTTCGGATCGCCTCGCCGGCGCGCATCGAGGCGATCGCGGCGTTGATGTCCTCGAGCGGGTAGGTGGCGGTGACGAGCTCGTCGAGCCGCAGGCGCCCGGCGGCGTAGAGGGCGGCGAGGCGGGGGATGTCCTCGGCGGGGCGGGCCGAGCCGAGCTTGCTGCCGACGATCCGCTTGCCGTCGTGCGCGAGCGCGCCCGGGTCGAAGTGGGCGGCCTGTCCGCTTGCCGGCATCCCGACGCAGACGAGTGTGCCGCCGCGGCGCAGGCAGGCCAGGCCATGGTCGACGGCCGTCGCCGCGCCGGCCGTGACGATGACGGCGTCGGCTCCCGCGGCTCCGAGTGCCGCGGTCACGGCGGCGACCGGGTCGGCGGCCGACGCATCCACGGTCGCGGTGGCGCCGAAGGCCCGGGCGGCGGCCAGCTTCGCCTGGGCGACGTCGACCGCGATCACGTGGGCGGCGCCCGCCCCGGCCGCCGCCTGGACGGCGTTCAGCCCGACGCCCCCGGCGCCGATGACGACGACCGCGCTGCCGGGCTTCACCCCGGCGTCGCGCACGACGGCGCCCGTGCCGGTCATGACCGCGCAGGCGATCAGGCAGGCGCTGGTGTCCGGGAGGCCATCGGGGATCGGCACCGCCTGCGAGGCGTGCACGACCGTCTCGTCGGCGAACGTCGCGCAGCGCAGCCCCTGGACGGCGCGCGTTCCGTCGGTAAGGCGGATGGGTGAGACGTCGTCCAGCCGGAAGTGCGCGTCGCAGAGCGCGGGCGCGCCCTCCCGGCAGCGCGCACACCCACCGCAGAAGCGCACAAGGCTGACGACGACGCGCTCGCCGATCCGCGGCGACTCGACGCCCGCGCCCGCCTCGAGGACGACGCCGCAGGCCTCGTGGCCGTACACCGCCGGCAGCTCGCCGCCCCACGCGCCGTCCGCATAGGCGACGTCGCTGTGGCAGATCGCGCAGGCCGTGACGCCGATGCGCACCTCGCCCGGGCCGGGCGCGTCGAGTTCGACCGCCTCGATCGAGAGCGGCTCGGCGAAGCGGCGGCAGACGGCGGCAACCGGCATCGGCGAGTGGTACCACATCGCCGATGCCGGTCGCTCGCGGCTAGTTCACAGCCCCGCTCCGGAACACGTCGACGGTGCCGTTCGTGTCTCCCGGGACGGCGGGGTCGATCGAGTCGAACGCCACGAACTGCCCGTTGCCGGAGATCGCGGCCACGGCCGCGACCGGCGGCCAGTGGTCGAACTCGACGCCGTGCGGGAGCTGCGCGCCCGAGGCGGAGACATCGACTCGCGTCGTGATGCCCGTCGTCAGGTCGCGCACGAAGACGTCCCTCGCGCCGTTCGTGTCGCCGGAGACCAGATGCCGGTCCTCGGAGAGGAACGCGACGCGGGTGCCGTCGCTGCTCACGCCGACGCCCTCCGCCCAGTACGTGCCGTCCGTGATCTGGGTCACGGAGCCGCCGGCCTTCCACACCGAGACGGCGCCGTCGCCGGCTCCGGTCGTCGACTGGCCCGAGACCACCGCCAGCTGACCGTCGGCCGAGAACTGCACGGTCCAGACCGAGGGGTCAAACGTCCATCCGGGCTGGTCGTTCAGGTCGGTGGTGCGGCCGGTCTGGCGGTCGTGGACGTAGAGCTCGTCGGGGACCTCCAACCACTCCGGTGACCGGGTGTAGGCGACCATCCGCCCGTTGGCCGAAAGCGCCTTCCCGATCACGTCCCAGCCATTCCACCTGCGCCCGATCCGGGTGGTCGTGCCGCGCAGCGTGTCGCGCAGGTAGGTGCGCGTCCTCGCCCCCGCCGGCCGCGCCGTGAAGAGGACGTCGCGGCCGTCGGCGGACACGGCGACGCCGTGGCTGGGCACCCCAAACTGTCCGCCCGCGGGCGGGATGCTGACCCGCCGTGTGGTGCCGAGCACGCGGTCGCGCAGGAACACGTCGGTCGCGTGGTTCGTGTCGGCGGCGATCGACAGGTTGGACGCGCCGGACGAGAACAGCACGAACCGCGCGTCCGGTGACATCGCCTCACCGATGCTCGCGCCGTTCGCCTGGTGGCCCGACGACGACACGCTCACGCGCACCGTTCTGCCGGCGACGGTGTCGCGCAGGAAGACGTCGTAGCGCCCGTTGGTGTCGCCGGCCACGAGTCGCGCGGACTTCGAGGACATGAGTACGTCGCGGCCGGTGTCCGAGACACCGGCGGGCGCGACCGTGACCAGCGTCCGCGCCTGCGCGCCGCCGGATGACACGCTGGCCCTGACCGTCGCAGGAGCAACGGCATGAGCCTCCGCTCCTCCGAGCAGACAGGCCCCGGCCGCGGCGATCACGCCTGTGATGCGAAGGGAACTCCGCATGGTGATCAGCCTCCTTCGGAAGTATCTCCAGCATGCTCCGCCGCGTCGATCCGCGCATCGGGGCGGCCACCTAGCCGCGCCGGGAAGGTACGCGTCCACCGGCCGGGGGCGGGAGTACGATGGTGGGGATGAGCACGGATGTTGTGGACGCGCGCGAGATGTCGGCGGGCGAGCAGGGGCCCGGCGCGATCCGGGTGCTCGACCACGGCTTCGTGCGCCTCGACGGCTGCATGGCCGACGACCTCTCGGTGGTGAACGCGGCCCGTGTGTCGTTCGCCCAGCGCTCCGATGTGATCGGCGAGCGCGACCAGGGCCTGATCCGATTTCTCATGCGCGAGCGGCACGGCACCCCGTTCGAGCACAACGCGTTCCGCTACCACATCAAGCTGCCGATCTTCGTGATGCGCGAGTGGGCCCGGCACCGGATCGGCTCGTTCAACGAGTGGAGCGCGCGCTACTCCCAGCTCGATCCCGAGTTCTACATACCCGAGCCGCAGGACGTGCGCACGCAGGTCGGCAAGCCCGGCGCCTACAGCTTCGACCCGGTCGACCCCGCGCTGGCCGAGCACACGCGCGAGACGCAGCGGGCGGTGTACGAGCAGGCCTACGCCGCCTACGTCGACCTGCTCGAGCAGGGCGTCGCCAAGGAGGTGGCCCGAAACGTGCTCCCCGTGGCCATCTACACGCAGTTCTACTGGACGGTGAATGCGCGCAGCCTGATGAACTTCCTCTCGCTGCGAAACGCCGTGACCGCCCAGCGCGAGATCCGCCGCTACGCCGACGCGGTCGAGAAGCTGTTCGCCGCGAAGATGCCGATCACGCACTCGGCCTTCGTGGCGAACGAGCGCCGCGCCCCCTAGCCGCAGCGCCGAGAACTTTCTCGTCACGGGCGTCGTCTGATGCGTATGACACGGCTCGTGCCGATGCTGCTCGTCATGGCGTTCCTGGCGACGGCGTGCCTCGGCGGCAGCGGCTCCGCGGCGCCGACGAGCCACGTTCGCGTTGTCCCCCGTGATCGGCTCGAGATCTCGGTGAGGCTTCTCCCCGGGGTCTGCAATGCGGGGGCGACGCCGCCCCGCTGCCGGCACGCAACGCCGACACGGCACCGCTACTCGCTCACCTGCGCCCCGGCCGGCGGGACGATGCCGGACCCACCCCGGGCGTGCGCAGCCCTCGCTGACCTCCGGCGCAGCGGCCGGCAGACGGGCGGCTGCATCGGCGTCACCCGCGGCCCCGGATCGACCGCCGCGATCGCCGGGGTGGTCGATCGCCACCCGTTCCATCTACCGCTGGATGCCGCCTACTCCTGGTGTGGCCCGCCGGCACACATCCTCCGCGACTTCTGGATCCTGTCGACGTTCCCGTGCGGGCACGTGCCCCTGCACATGGCGCACTCCCACTTCTCCGAGGCGATCGGCTGCAGGCCTGAATAACCGGGGCCTGGCCCCTTTTATGCACCCGACGAATCCTCACCAGAGCTGCGGTGGCGATGCCTGGCGTGGCGGTGCTCGTCGCGGCGACGGCGACCCCGGCATCAGCGGCGGCGCCGGCTCCACCCGGCGACCGCATCGTCTCCACCCCCGACCTCGCCGCGCCGCCCTCGATCTTCAACACGACCGGCCAGGCGATCTGCGCCGCGTAGGCCTCACCGGCGGCGTCTGACGCGACCGGCTGGAGCAGCCAGGAGCTCCAGCCGGTTGCCGAACGGGTCGTGCGTGTAGAGCCGGCGCACGCCGGGCCAGCGCTCGTCCCACTCGACGTCGGCGCCGGCGGCCTCCAGGCGGGCGGCGGTCGCATCGAGGTCGGCCATGCGCAGTCCGGGGTGGGCCTTGCGCGCCGGCCGGAAGTCGGCCTCGACGCCCAGGTGCACGCCGGGCTCGAACCAGACGCCGCCGGTCGCCCGAAGCGGCTCGGGCTTGGCGATCTCGGCCAGCCCGAGCAGCCCGGTGTAGAACCGGCGGGCGGCATCCTCGCCGCCCGCCGGCATCGCCACCTGGACGTGGTCGAGGGCGGCCGCCGGGCCGCCGTCGTGCTGCGCCACTACATCTCCACGATCGCGGGCGGAGCCTCCGCGGCCTCGCCCGGCTCGGGGCCCTCGGCGGCGGGCGGTGCATCAGCCGCCTGGGTGCGCATGTGCGCGAGCCCGAAAAGGGCCACGAGCGCAGCCGCGAACGTCAGGCCGGCGCCGGTCAGGAGCGCGCGGTCGACCCCGTGGACGAACGCCTGGAGCGCGTTCGTCTCGGCGGTCGGGCTATGCGTGATCGCGAGGATCCGCTTGCCCTGGCCGCCCTGGACGAGCGGCACGAGCTTCTCGGCCTGGGCGTGCAGGGAAGGCGAGAGCCCGGCGATCTTGTCCGACCACTGGTTCGCCGCGAGCGTCGTGCCGATGCCGCCGAGCACGGCGATGCCGAGCGCGCCGCCGACCTGCCGCGACGCGTTGATCACGCCGGAGGCGATGCCCGCCTTCGTCCGCTCGACCGCCGCCATGCCGGTGGCCGACACGGCCGGCATCGTCAGCGCCATGCCGGCGCCCATCAGCATCTGGAACGGCCAGATCGCGTTGTAGGACGAGTGCATGTGCACGAACGAGAGGCCGAACAGGCCGATCGACGCCGCGAACATGCCGATGGTCATCAGCCAGCGCGGGCCGACCCGGCCCGACAGCCGCCCGCCGATCGGGGCGATGAACAGGATCATCATCGTGGTCGGAAGCGTCCGCAGACCGGCCTGGATCGGGTCGTAGCCGCGCACGTTCTGGAAGTACAGCGTCAGGAAGTAGATGACGCCGAAGAGCGCGAGGCCGACCAGGGCGACGACGACGCTCGAGACCGAGAACGCCCGGATGCGGAAGAAGCTCAGCGGGATCATCGGCTCGCTGATGCGGCTTTCCCAGACCACGAAGAGCGCGATCAGCACGGCGGACGCGGCCAGGAACGACAGCGTGTAGGTGCCGAGCCACGCGTGGTTGGCGGTCTTGATCAGGCCCCACGTGAGCGCGAAGAGGCCCGCGCTGATCAGCACGGTGCCGACGATGTCGAGCGAGCGCGCGGACGGGTCGCGCGACTCGATCACGGCCCAGGCGGTGACGCCCATCGCGACGACGCCGATCGGCACGTTCACCCAGAACACGGCCGACCACGAGAAGTGCTGCGTGAGGAAGCCGCCGAGCAGCGGGCCGATGGCGAGGCCGAGGCCAGAGATGCCCGCCCAGATGCCGATCGCCTGGGGTAGCTGCTTGCGCGGGAACGCGGCCACGAGGATCGAGAGCGAGAGCGGGTTCAAGAGCGCGCCGCCGACGCCCTGCACGGCGCGGAAGGCGATCAGCTGGGTGTCGGTCTGCGCCAGCGCACACGCCATCGACGAGAGCGTGAAGATGAGCAGCCCGACCATGAAGATGCGTCTGCGCCCGAACCGGTCGCCCAGCTTGCCGCCGAGCAGGATCAGGGTGGCGAACACCAGGATGTAGGCGTTCACGGTCCACTCGAGGTTCTCGGGCGTCGGCTTCAGCTCGCGCTGGATCGACGGCAGCGCCACGTTCACGATCGTGTTGTCGAGCATGATCATGAAGAGGGCGAAGCACATGGCGAAGAGCGTCCACCACTTGTGGTTCGGGTGTTCGTGGGTCACGGGGTCTCCTCGGGAGCTGGAGGTACGCGGAAGAGGCGGCCGAGCGTCTCGGCCACCGCGACGAATTCGGTCAGGGCGGGGCTTCCGTGCACGGCGTGGGCGTGTCCGCCCGCAAGCGTGTAGCCGTACAGGATCCACGCCGCCATCTGCGGATCGATGTCGGTGCGCACCTCGCCGGCGGCCTGGCCGGCGGCGATGTTCGCGGTCATCCGCTGCAGCACCTCGGTCAGGCTCGCGGTCAGGGCGGCGCACACCGCGGGATCGTCGACGAGCGCGGCGGCCAGCGTGCGCAGCCGGATCGTCTCGATGATCAGCGGGTCGGTCGCGGCCCGCTCGGCGATGGCGAGCATCCCCGCCAGCGGCCCGGCCGAGGCCGCCATCACGGCGTCGACCATCGCCTTCATCGACTCGGTCGCGTCGGTCAGAACGGCCGCGAACAGGGCCTGCTTGGAGGGGAAGTGCTTGTAGAGCATCGGCTCCGAGCACTCGGCGCCGGTCGCGATCGCGGCCGTGCGCGCACCGCGGTAGCCGCGGGTGGCGAACTCGTGCCGCGCGGCCTCGAGGATCATCCGGCGGCGCGCGCCGGCCGTCAGGCGGGTGTACTCCATCACCATCGCCTGCAGGTTAGTGAGGATTCACTACGGGCTCAAATTCGAACCGGCCGGGGCGCGGGCAAGGGTCGCCCGCGCCCCGGGAGCCGGTCGGTCAGAGCAGGCCGCAGTTCGCGGCCGACGTGGGCCACGGCGAGTACCCGACCACCTGGGTCGCGTTCCACGCCGCCGCCGTCTGCATCGCGGCGGGCCAGTTCGAGGCGTCGCCCCACAGCTGCACGTACTTCGCGCCGTAGGCGGTCTCGAACGACGGGTCCATCTGGTACCCGCCGTAGTAGGGGCCGGCCGGAGAGTACGCCGACCACGAGCCCTCGTAGCTGTGGATGCACGAAAGCGCCGCGTAGACCGGCGCCCGGCTCTGGAGCTGCGCCCGGTAGTGGTGGGCACGCCTGTGCCAGCGTGCGTCCATCGCCTCCAGAGTGGGGATGTCCACCGTCAGCCGCTCACGCCGATGAGGCGTGAGGATGATGCCGAGCTTCCAGGCCCGGTGCACCGCGTGCGTCCGCCGGAGGCGGATGTCCTGGCGCAGGCGGTGGACGAGCTTCGGATGCGGTGCCTCCCACCATGGGATCACCCCTGGGGGCTTTGAGGCGGAGGCCGTCGGTGCGGTGATCATCGTTGCCGCCAGCACCGTGGCGGCGGTGAGTGCCTTTTTCAGGGCTTCCCTCCTTACTCGACAGCAGAGGCGCTGCGGGTTGGACGCCCTCTTGTCCAGCCGCGCAGGCGGCATCCCACGGGGCATGGGAGCCGCATCGCGAACGCGCGTACGGTCGTTGCCGCGGCGGTCGCGTGATGCTGCCCCGGCCATAGCACGCCCCTGCCGGCCGAAGCAAGGGGGCAGTGTAGAGGCCGATGCGGACGGGCGCGCCGGAGGCGAAGGTCAATTCGGGCTCAGGTCCAGGGCCACGCGCGCCGATGACGTTTCGCAGAATGCCGCCCCTCTCACGTCAGCAGGCGATCTCGATGCTGTTCTCCGGCCTCGACGCCACGCTCGAGGCCGACGACGGCAACGCGATCGTCGTCCAGCCCTCCGGCATGGCCGGCGACTCGGTCTGGGTGACCGCACCCCGGCTCGCGATCGCCGCCGGCATGCACCTGCGCGGCCGGCTGATCGCCGCCGACGGCGAGCCGTGGATGATCCGGCTCGAGGTGGACGAGGCCGACTACCACAGCCACGATCTCGCCCGGGTGCGCCTGCGCGCCGTCGAGGTCGGAGCCGACGACAGCCGTCGCCGCAACCCGCGCGTCCCCGCCGGCGGGATCGCCTGGCTCGCCGCCGTCAACTGCCAGCACGTCGTCGACGGCGACCGTGTGGACGGCACGATGATCGACCTTTCCCGCGACGGCGTGGCCTTCGCCACCAACCGCGTCCTGCGCCCCGCCGACCGGCTCACCTTCCACGGCCGCTTCTTCTCGGAGCAGGTCGACGCGGAGGTCCGCGTCACCTCGGTGCGCGAGGCGAGCGCGGCCGGCCGGCTCATCGTCGGCTGCGCCTTCATCGACATCGACGAGGTGAACCGGGCCCGGGTCGAGCGGATCGCGTCGGGCGAGCAGCATCACTCTTCCGCACCTCCGCTCGCGTTCGACGTCTCGCGGCTGCGCGTCCTCGCCGCCGACGACAAGCCCGAGCAGGGCGGCTGGCGGCGCCGGTTCAAGCGGTAACATGTGGGCGCTCGTGCGCCCGGCCGGTCTCTATCCGCTCTTCTTCGCCATCGCGATCCTCTGCTACCTCGCGGCGGTGATCATCGCCTTCCCGCTCGGGGCCGTGTTCGCGGTCATGCGCGAGGACTTCGCGCTCATCCCGCTCGGCGTCGGCGCCTTCTCGATGACGGTCGGCATGCTGCTCGAGACGCGCGGCTAGCCGAGCGCCTGCAGATAGCGGTCGGCCGATCGCAGCACCTTGGCGCGCCCGTCCGACCCGATCACGGCCTCCCACCAGGCTCCGTAGACGCGGTCGAACGTGAGCGTCTCGACGATGCCGCGGATACGGGTGATCTCGCGCGCGGGCAGCGGGATCAGGTTCGGGTAGCTGTACATGAAGCTCACCCAGCGGCGGTCTGCGACGACCTGCACGATGTCGCCGGAGAGCAGCGCCCCGCGGCCGCCCGCGCCGTCGCGCCACAGGCACACGGTGCCGCCGTCGAAGTGGCCGCCCAGCCGGTGCAGCTCGAGCCCGTCGCCGATGGTGAGGTGCTCGCCCGACCACAGCTCGATCCGGGGATCGGGCCGCATGATGTGGGCGCGGTCGGCCTCGTGCAGCAGGACGCGCGCGTCGAGCCGCTCGGCCCACTCGACCATGCCGGAGTAGTAGTGCGGGTGCGAGATCGCGATCGTGTCCACGCCGCCCGCGGCGCGCACCGCCGCCTCGGTGTCGTCGTCGAGCAGCGTGACGCAATCCCACAGGAGGCCCGACACGAGCAGCGCCCGCTGGCCGATCGCGAAGCGCGGCTCGGTGCCGATGCCGACCAGGCCCGGCTCGAGCTCCTCGATGCGGTTGCGATGGCCGGCGTCAAGCGCGGCCATCGTCGTCCACCGCTGACCGTCGTTGCCGACGTTCTGGCGCTCGTCCATGCAGATGGGGCACTGCGCCGGCGCGACGGAGGCCGGCGGGTACTGGGTGCCGCAGGTGACGCAGATGAACGCGTCCACGGCCGGGCTAGGAGAAGTGGATCACGCTGCGGATGCCGTCCTGGGCCTCCATCAGCTCGAAGCCGCGATTGACGTCGGCGAGGGTGATGTGATGCGACACGAACGGGTCGACGTCGATGTCGCCCGCGAGCCACCGCTCGATGAGCGCCGGCACGCCTTCGCGGCCCTTGACCCCCCCGAACGACGAGCCCGCGATGCGGCGGCCGGTGATCAGGAAGCGGGGGATGACGTCGAGCGTCTCGCCCTTCCCGGCGACGCCCGCCACCGTGGCGAGGCCCCAGCCCATCCGGGCCGACTCGACCGCCTGGCGCATCACCGCCACGTTGCCGGTCGCCTCGAACGTGTAGTCCGCGCCGAAGCCGCCCGTCATCTCGACGATGCGCTCGACGGCGTCGGGGCCGCCCACCATGACATCGGTGGCGCCCTGGCCTCGTGCGAGCTCGAGCCGGTCGGCCGACATGTCGACGCACACGATCCGCTCGGCGCCCTGCAGCCGGCAGCCGGCCACCGCGCCCAGGCCGACCATGCCGGCGCCGAAGACGACGCACGTCGAGCCGGGCTCGACCTTGGCGGTGTTCATCGCGGCGCCCAGGCCGGTCGAGAGGCCGCAGGCGAAGAGGCAGGCGCGGTCAAGCGGCGCCTGCGGGTTGATCTTTGCGAGCGCGATCTGCGGCATCACCGTGTACTCGGCGAAGGTCGAGGTGCCCATGAAGTGGCGGATCGGCTCGCCGTCGCGCGAGAGCCGGGCGGTGCCGTCGGGCAGGTAGCCCTTGCCCTGCATGTCGCGGATCGCCAGGCACAGGTTCGTGCGCGGGCTCTTGCAGTGGATGCACTCGCCGCACTGGGGCGAGAACAGCGTGACGACGTGATCGCCGGGCCGCACGAGCGTGACCCCGTCTCCCACCCGCTCGACGACGCCCGCGCCCTCGTGGCCGAGCACGGTCGGCGCGTACCCGGACGGGTCTGCGCCGGACGCGGTGTAGAGGTCGGTGTGGCAGACGCCGCACGCCTCGAGACGGACGAGCACCTCGCCCGCCTTCGGCTCTGCGAGGTCGATCTCCTGGATGACGAGCGGCGCGCCGAACTGCTCGAGCACTGCCGCCTGCATCCTCATGGCAGGCGAGTGTACCCTGTCCGCCACACCTGTGTCCGTCTCAGTCCCGAACGCAGATATCGTCACCGAAGCTGACCGCCTCCTCGGGGCTGCGGTGGCTGCGGACGTCCCCGTGCGGCTGGTCGGCGGGCTCGCCGTCCGGGCGCATCTGCCGTCCGGCACCCCGCCGGTGATCACGCGGGAGTACAAGGACATCGACCTGGTCACGCTCAAGGGCCGCGGCAAGGCCGTGAGCACGTTCATGGTCGATCAGGGCTACGAGGCCGACCGCGTCTTCAACACCACGAACGGCCACCGCCGGCTGCTCTATTACGACGTCCCCCACCAGCGCCAGGTCGACGTCTTCGTCGGCGCGTTCGAGATGTGCCACTCGATTCCGATCACCGAGCGGATCGGGACGCACCCGACCGCCGTGCCCCTGGCCGAGCTCATGCTCACGAAGATGCAGATCGTCGAGCTGAACGCGAAGGATCAGTCCGACATCATCACGATGCTCTACCACCACGACGTGGGCGACGGCGACGACGGGATCATCAACGCCGGCCGGGTGGCCCAGCTGTGCGCCGCCGACTGGGGCCTGTGGCGCACGACGAAGATGAACACCGAGCGCACGCGCCAGGCACTCCAGACCGGCGAGCTCTCACCCGAGATCCCGCCGGTTGCCGCCCCCCGGCTCGAGCGCCTGTGGGACGCGATCGAGTCGGCGCCGAAGTCGGGCCGCTGGAAGATGCGAAACCGCGTGGGCGACAAGGTGCGCTGGTACGAGGAGCCCGAAGAGGTCGGTTGAAACCGGGGACTGTCCCCAGGGGGACAGTCCCCACTCTGCGACGTTGTCACGGGCGGGAGCGAAGCGCGATGTAGAGGTCGACGCGGTCCTCCATCGACGAGAGGTCGCGGCCGGTCAGCTGCTCGACCCGTTCGAGCCGGTGGCGCAGCGTGTTCACGTGCACGTGCAGGGCGGCCGCCGTGTCCTGCCACCGGCAGCCGGACGACAGGAAGCGCTCGAGCGTCTCGACCAGGCGTGACCGGCGGCGGGCGTCGTGCTCCTCGAGCGGCCGCAGGAGCGCGCGCCGGAACGTCGCCAGCACCTCCTCGTCCTGCAGCGCGAGCAGGAGCGAGTGCGAGCCGACCTGGTCGTGCGTCGCCCAGCCGGCGTCGCGGCGCAGGCGCGCGAACCGGCAGGCGTGGCGGCCCTCGACGACGGCCGTGCGCAGGCCGGCGGCATCGGCTGCCAGGCCGCCCACGCCGACCGGCGCGTCCATCCGCTCGTGCAGCACCGCTGCGAGCGTCGCCAGATCGTCCTCGGCACCGGGCCATCCCACCACGGCGATCAGCTCGGGCGTCTTCACCGCCGCGACCCCGCGCACGCCGGCGTCGGTGAGCGCGCGCTCGAGCCGGTCGAGGTCGACGTCGACGTCGGGGTGCTCCGTCTCGCACACGACGGCGGCGAGCGGACCGTCGGCGGCGAGCCCGAACGTCGCAAGCCGCGCGGCCGCCGCCCGCGCCTGCCCGGGGCCGGCCATGATCAGGTCGACGAGCTCGGCCGCGAGCCGGCGCTCGTTCTCGCGCAGCGCCTGCAGGCGGGCGAGCTCGAGCCCGAGGAACGGCAGCGTCTGGTCGACGGCGGCCCTGTCGTCCTCGTCCAGGCCCTCGGCGCCCGAGGCCACGACCAGATGCGCCTCGGTGCGCCCGACCGCGACGATCGGGAAGGCCACCCAGCCGTTCGCCGTCACGGGCTGCGGCTCGGCGAGCGCGGTCGCGTGCGCCGCGAGCTCGGCCACGTCCGCGGCCCCCGCCGCGCCGGCGATCACCTGCCGGCCGCGGCCGAGCATCCACGCGTCGAGCTGGGGCTCGAGCACGTCGAGGATGCCCTCGAGGCCGCCGCCGTGGCCGGCCGCCTGCACCAGCTGGTCGTTTCGCCCCACGCGGACACGCAGCGCCTCCTCGCGCTGGCCGTAGATGCGATCGACGAATGCGCGGGAGACGGCGATGAACGGCACGTCGTAGGGCACGGCGAAGAGCGGCAGCTGCGCATCGGCGCAGGCCGCGACCAGGTCTTCCGGGACGACCGAGTCGGGCTGGGGCAGGCCGTATCCGAGCGCGGCGACGTCGCTCACGCGCAGCGGCGCGACGAAGCCGGTGCTGGTGGTGCCGGCGTCGCGCCACACGCCGGTCGTCAGGATCACCTCGCCGCCCTGCAGGTAGCGGCTGGGGTCGGCGAGCTCGGTCGTGTGCACCCAGCGGATGACGCGCTCGAGGTCGCCGCCGACCACGACCCGCAGGTCGAGTGACGGGATCGCCAGCAGCTCGCTCACGCGCATCGCCATTGGATGAACCTCCAATCGCGATCGTACAACGTTGCAGGGTCGCACCCTTGTGACGGAGACTGCAATCCGTGAGACTCGCCGCGATGGGGGGGTTCACCTGGCCAGACGGCCACCGTGCCGCGCTCGCGATCACCTTCGACGTCGACGCCGAGTCGGCCATCCTCGCGGTCGATCCGGTCTACGCCCGCCGCCTCACCACGATGAGCCACCAGGCCTACGGGCCCAAGGTGGGCGTGCCGCGGATCCTGCGCATGCTCGAGCGCACCGGCATCCGCAGCAGCTTCTTCGTGCCGGGCCTGACCGCCGACCGCTACCCGGGCACGGTCGAGGCGATCGTCGCCGCCGGCCACGAGGTGGGCCACCACGGCTACTCGCATGTGCCGTATCACGCTCTCTCAGACGACGCGCAGCGGGCAGATGTTGAGCGTGCGCTTGCGAGCCTCGAGAAGATCACCGGCCGCCGGCCCGAGGGCTTCCGGGCGCCGTGGTGGGAGCTGACCGACTCGACGCCCGCGCTGCTGGCCGAGTTCGGCTTCCGGTGGGACTCGAGCCTGATGGACGACGACCGCCCCTACCTGCTCGACACCGGCCGCGGCATCCTGGCCGAGCTGCCCGTGCACTGGATGCTCGACGACTGGGAGCAGTACGCCTTCCTGCCCGAGCCGCACATCGGCGCCGTGATCGAGTCGCCCGCCAAGGTGCTCGACCTGTGGACGAGCGAGCTCGACGCGCTCGCCGCCGACGGCGGGCTGATGGTGCTCACGAGCCACCCGTTCCTGTCCGGCCGGGCCTCGCGGGTGGCGACGCTCGAGCGCGTCGTCGAGCACGCCCGCGCCGCCGGCGGCATCTGGATCGCCCCGCTGGGCGAGATCGCCGCGCATACGCGCACGGTGCTCGCCGAGGCCGGCGCCCGGCCCGTGCCGAGCGTCCACATCGAGGAGGGAATCTATGAGCGCTGACGCTGCCGCACCGCGCGCGTTCGAACGCCAGGCCACGGGCCTCGTCCGCGAGGCGGGCTGGGCGGACGTGCTGATCTACAACCTGAACTTCATCTCGATCGGGCTGATGGCGGCGTTCCTGTTCAACACCACCATCCCGTTCTACCCGGGCGTGAACGTCTATCTGAACGAGCTGATCGCCTTCGCCCTGGTGATCCCGCTCTCGCTCGTCTTCGCCATGTTCGCGGCGGCGATGCCGCGCTCGGGCGGCGACTACGTGTACGTGTCGCGGACGCTGCACCCGGCGCTCGGGATGATGTCGTCGTGGAACAACACCGTCTGGTGGTTCATCTACGGCGGCGTGCCCTCGGCCTTCTTCGCCCGCTACGGCCTGGGGCCGTTCCTGCGCACGGTCGGCGACATGTCCGGCTCGTCCACGATGACGAGCTGGGGCAACACGCTGGTCGGAAAGACCGGGACGGTGATCGCCGGGACGATCCTGATCGTCGTCCTGTGCGCGATCTTCTCGCGCAGCCTGCGGCTCTACTTCCGTGTCCAGAACACGCTCTTCCTGGTGGCGATGCTGAGCATCCTGCTCTCGATCGTCGTGTTCGTCCTCAAGGGCCGCGGCGACGTGATCGCCGGGATCAACTCGACCTTCGGCGCGGGCAGCGTCAAGGGCGCGCTCAAGGCCGGCGCGCCGCAGGGCTCGCTCGACCTGCGAAACACCATCCTCCCGATGACGTGGCTCTACCTCGAGCTCGTGTTCAACCAGTCGTCGGCCTACATCGGCGGTGAGGTGCGGCGGGCGTCGCGGGTGCAGCTGTGGTCGATGCCGGCCGCGGCCATCGCCGCCGTCGGCGTGCTGATGCTGCTCACGTGGTCGGCGCTTCACTCGATCGGGTTCACCCTCTGGAGCGGCCTGGGCAACGACTTCGGCGCGAGCCTCGGCCTGTCCTCGACGCCGGTCTACAGCGAGATTGCCGCGGCGGCGAGCGGGAACACGATCGTCGGCATCATCATCCTGGGCGGGTTCGTGTTCTGGAGCTACACGTGGCTGCCGGGGCAGATCCTGAACGCGTCGCGCAACCTGGTCGCCTACGCGATCGACGGCGTCATGCCGCGCCAGCTCGCCTACGTGAGCGAGAGCACGCACGCGCCGCTGGTCGCGATATGGCTCGTCGGCGCGGGCTCGACGGTGTTCCTGTTCCTGTACGTCTACACGCACGTCTTCCAGACGCTGACGGGGATCTTCGGGTTCATCCTCGGCTTCTGCCTGGTGTCGATCGCGGGCATCCTGTTCCCCTACCGGCTGCCCGAGGTGTTCGAGTCATCGCCGGTGCGGTGGCGGGTGGGCGGGATCCCGGTGATGAGCATCGTCGGCGCGCTCTCGCTGGCGGCGTGCATCGCCTCGCTCGTGATCTTCTGGAAGGACCCGTTCGCGGGCCTTCAGAACGCGAACGGCACCCGCTACTGGTGGGGCGTCATCTACAACGTCGGCATCTTCCTGTCGGGCTTCGTGATCTATTTCGTCGCCCGGGCGCTGAACAAGAGCCGCGGCGTCGACATCGACAAGCGGTTCGCGGAGATCCCGATTGAGTAGGCCCGTCGCCCTCGTGACGGGCGCAGCGGGCGGGATCGGCGGGGCATCGGCCGACGCGCTCGAGGCGGCCGGGATGCAGGTCGCGCGCACCGACCTGCCGCTCGACGTGTCCGACGCCGGCGCGGTGGCCGACCTGGTCGCGTGCACCGAGTCGGATCTCGGGCCGATCGAGGTGCTCGTGAACTGTGCCGGCTACGTGGCCGAGACGCCGCTCGCCGAGATCAGCGACGCCGACTGGAACCGGATGCTGCGCGTGCACCTCGGCGGCACGTGGCACACGTGCCGCGAGGTGGCTCCGAAGATGGCCGCGCGCGGCCGTGGCGCGATCGTGAACACGAGCTCCGAGCTCGCGCTGTGCGGGGCCGAGCTGCATGCCCACTACTGCGCCGCCAAAGGCGCGATCGTCGGCCTCACCCGCTCGCTCGCGCTCGAGCTCGCCGGCCGCGGCGTGCGCGTGAACGCCGTCGCCCCCGGCCCGACCGACACCGTGCTTCTGACCGAGACGTGGCGCACGCCCGCCTACCTCGAGTCGCTGCCGCTGCGGCGGCTGTCCTCGCCGGCCGAGATCGCGGCGACGGTCGCGTTCCTGGCCTCCGACGCCGCGGCCTACGTGACCGGCCAGGTGCTCTCGCCGAACTCGGGGGCGGTGATATGAGGGTGGCCCTCGTGACGGGCGCGGCGACCGGGATCGGCGCCGCCACGGCCGATCTGCTCGAGCGAAAGGGGCTCACAGTGGCACGTAACCACCTGCCCGGCCAGTCGGTGCCGGGCTACTCCGCGCCGGCCGACGTGGCCGATCCGGACGCGGTCGAGCGGATGGTCGCCCGCGTGCGCGGCGACATCGGGCCGGTGTCGGTGCTCGTCTGCAACGCCGCCCACATGGTGATGGGCGGCATCGACGAGGTCGGGCCCGAGGCGTTCTGGCGCGTGATCGACACGAACCTGACGGGCAGCTTCAACTGCATCCGGGCCTGTGCGCCGGCGATGAGCGCCGCCGGCTGGGGGCGGATCGTCACGATCGCGTCGGGGTGGGGCGTCACCGGCTGGCCGCGGGCGAGCGCCTACAGCGCCTCCAAGGCCGGGATCATCTCGCTCACCCGCGCCGTCGCGCGCGAGCTCGGCCCCAGTGGCGTGACCGCAAACGCGGTCGCGCCGGGCGTCGTCGACACGCCGCAGCTCGACGTCGACGCAATGGACGCGGGCGTCTCGCCGGCCGAGATCCGCGCCCGCTACGCCGCCCAGGTGCCGCTCGGGCGCGTCGGCAGTCCCGATGACGTGGCCGCCGTGGTCGCCCATCTGTGCAGCGAGGCCGCCGGGACGATCACCGGTCAGGTCGTCGGCGTCGACGGAGGCATGGCATGACGGGCCGCTACGTCCCCGCCGACGCGTTCCGGCACCCGCGCTTCTCCGGCATCCGCACCTACATGCGCCTGCCGTACGTGACCGACCTCGACGGCGTCGACGTGGCCGTGATGGGGCTGCCGTTCGACACGGCGACGAGCTTCCGCTCGGGCGCCCGTTTCGGGCCCGAGGCGATCCGCTCGGCCTCGGCGCTCCTGCGCCCGTACAACCCCGAGCAGAAGGTCGACATCTTCGCCCACGTCTCGGCGGTCGACGCCGGCGACCTGCCCGTCGCCCCGGGCGACACCGAGGCCAGCTACGCGCTGGCCGAGGAGGGGCTCGCGCCGTACGTCGCCGCCGGCGTCTTCCCGGTCGTGCTCGGCGGCGACCACTCCATCACGCTCGCCGAGCTGCGCGCGCTTCACCGCCGCCATGGGCAGCTCGCACTCGTGCACCTCGACGCGCACGGCGACACCTGGCACGAGTACTTCGGCCAGCGCTACTACCACGGCACCACCTTCCGGCGGGCGGCCGAGGAGGGCGTGATCGACCCGTCCGCCTCGGTGCAGGCGGGCATGCGCGGCTCGCTCTACGGCCCCGAGGACATCACCGCCGCCGAGGAGCTCGGCTTCACCGTGCTCTCGACCCGGCAGCTGCGCGAGCTCGGGCCGGCCGCGTTCGGCGACCTCGTCCGGGCGAAGGTCGGCGGCCGGCCGGCGTTCCTCTCGTTCGACGTCGACTTCTGCGACCCGGCCTTCGCGCCGGGCACGGGCACGCCCGAGATCGGCGGGCCGAGCACGTCGGAGGCGCTCGAGTTCGTCCGCGCGCTGCACGGGATCGGACTCGTGGGCTGCGACGTGGTCGAGGTGGCGCCGCCGTATGACTCGCCCGGCCAGCCAACGGCGCTGCTCGGCGCGACGATCGCGTGGGAGGCGATCTCGCTGCACGCACGGGCGCGGGCGGCGGTCGCGGAGGCGCGCGGATGAGGCTCTACTACGCCGGCGACGTGCACGGCTCCGAGAAGTGCTGGCGCAAGTTCCTCGGCGCGGCCCGCTTCTACGAGGCCGACACGCTGATCATGGGCGGCGACATCACCGGCAAGCTGATGGTGCCGATCGTCGCGACGGCGGACGGCCGCCACGAGGCCAGCGTCCTGGGCCGGCCCGAGACGGTCACCACCGACGGCCTCGAGGATCTCGAGAAGCGGATCCGCTTCAACGGGTTCTACCCGTACCGGTGCGACCGGGCCGAGTACAACCGCCTGAGCGCCGACCGCGAGTACCGCGACACGGTCTTCACGGCGCTCATGGTGGACGAGGTCAGGCGCTGGATCGAGCTGGCCGAGGAGCGGCTTGCGGGCACCGGCATCCGCTGCTTCGTCATGCCGGGCAACGACGACGAGTTCGCGATCGACGCGGCGCTCGAGTCGACCACGATCGTCAACCCGGACAACCGGGTGGTGCGCATCGACGAGGCGACCCAGATGCTCTCGTGCTCGTGGACGAACCCGACGCCCTGGGACAGCCCGCGCGAGGAGGCCGAGGACGTCCTGCTCGAGCGCCTCCACGGGCTGGCCGCGCAGCTCGACCCGAACCTCGTGACGATCTTCAACCTGCACTGCCCGCCGTACAACACGCAGCTTGACCGGGCGCCACTGCTGACGGCCGATCTGAAGGTGGTCCTCGACGGCGGCGAGCCGCGGATCGTGCCCGTCGGCTCGACCGCGGTGCGCACGCTGATCGAGGAGGTCCAGCCGGTGCTGTCGCTGCACGGCCACATCCACGAATCGAAGGCGGTGGCGAAGATCGGCAAGACCACCTGCGTCAACCCGGGCAGCGCATATTCGGAAGGTGTCATCGACGGGGCCGTCGTGGAGCTGCGCGGCCCGAAGATCAGATCCTGCCAGCTCGTGACCGGATAGAGGAGGGAGCAGCCTTGGCCACCGAAGTTCCAGACGCCCCCCAGGTCTTCGCCCGCAAGGCGACGGGGCTCAGACGCGAGGCATCCGCCCGCGACGTCTTCATCTACAACACGAACAACCAGAACATCGGCATCGGCGTCGCCTTCGTGGTGCTGCTCGTGCCGCCGCTCTACGCGGGCGCGAGCATGGTCACGGCAACCATCCTCGCCGGTCTGCTGGCCCTCCCGATGGCCTGCGTGTACGCCTACTTCGCGGCGGCGATGCCGCGGTCGGGCGGCGACTACGTCTACATCAGCCGCACGCTTCACCCGTACCTCGGGTTCCTGTCGTCGTGGAACTGGATGGTGTGGCTCGTCACCTACACCGGCATCCCGGCGGCGTACCTGGCGCAGTACGGCCTTTCGGGGCTGTGCCGCGAGGCGGGCTTCGTCTTCAACAGCCCGCGTCTGGTGGCCGACGGCAACAACTTCACCCACAAGTGGTGGATCTTCGCCGCCGGCACGATCCTCTTGACGGTGTTCGCGATCGTCTTCGCCCTGGGCACGCGGCTCTACTTCCGCATCCAGAGCGTGACCTTCGCGATCGCGATGGTCGGCGTCATCCTCGGCATCGTGATCCTCGCGGTGCGGGGCCACTCGCAGTCGGCGGCCGGATTCAACGCCTACGCCAGCGGACTCGGAGGGCCGCACAACGCCATCGCGGCGGCGGCGAAGTCGTCGGGCAACCTCACCCAGGCGGGGTTCAGCCTGAAGCAAACGCTCTACGCGATGGTGTGGCCGCTCTTCATCACGCTCTATGCGATCACGTCGAGCTTCCTCGGCGGCGAGGTGCGAAACGCCAAGCGCTCGCAGTTCCTGGGCATGCCCGGCTCGATCCTCTACGTGACCGTGCTGATGCTTCTGCTCATCCTCGGCTTGAACCACGCCTTCGGCACCACCGCGCTCGGTCAGATCGGCCTGGCCGACCCGGCCAAGATCGGGATCGGATCGACGCCGACCTACAACGAGCTGATCGCGGCGATCGTGCACAACCAGGGCTGGCTGATGATCGTGCTCGGCGTCAGCTTCGTGTTCTGGACGTACGTGTGGCTTCCGATCAACTTCCTCGCAGCGACGCGCGCCATCCTGGCCTGGGCGTTCGACGGCCTGTTCCCGCGCAAGCTGTCCGAGGTGAGCGAGCGCTACCACACGCCCGTGTACGCCATCATCCTGATCTGGATCGCGTCCGAGGTGTGCCTGTGGCTCTACGTCGATCAGATCTTCAACACGCTGAACGGCATCTTCGCCTGGATCTTCTCGTTCATCCTGTGCTCGATCGCGGCGATGGTGTTCCCGTACCGGCGGCGTGACCTGTGGCAGGCCTCGCCGTGGAACGGCTCGACGTTCGGCATCCCCAACATCACCCTGCTCGGGGCGCTCTCGACCGCGTGCCTCGTGTTCTGCGAGTACTGGTTCTGGTACGACCCGGTGCAGGGCTTCGCCACCTGGGGCACCACCCTGCGCTGGGTGATGGCCCTGATCATCCCGTCGGCGACCGTGATCTATCTGATCGCCTGGTTCACCAGCAAGCAGCGCGGAGTCTCGGTCGACAAGGTGTTCGCCGAGATCCCGCCCGAGTAGAAGGAGCAGGCATGTCTTCGATCGCTTCGCAGCACACCCGCCAGGGCTGGCACTCGGTCCTCGTCGGGGGGATCGCCACCTTCATGGGGGCGCCGCTGGTCGAGCCCACCACCGACGCGCTTCGCGCAGCGGGGGCGAAGGCCGCCTTCCTGGGCATGCCGTTCGACTCGACGACCATCGCGCGCCCGGGGGCCCAGCTCGGCCCCCGGGCGGTGCGCGACTGGTCGAGCCACACGCTCTCCTACCACGGCGAGTACGACCTCGACATCTTCGAGGCCCTCGGCGTGGTGGACATGGGCGACGTGCCGGTGGTGCCGGCAAACGCGCCCAAGACGGTCGACCTGGTCGCCGACATGATGGGCGAGGCGATCCGCGCAGGAGCCCTGCCTGTGCTCATGGGCGGCGAGCACATCACCACCATCGGCGGCTCGATGGCGGTCGACCGCCACGCGCCGGCGGGCACCTACGGCCTGATCCTGATCGACACGCACCTCGACACGGCGCCCGACGTGGGCGGCGAGACGATCAACCACTGCTGCCCGATCACGCGGGCGATGGAGCTCGACGCGTTCGATCCGGCCAAGTGCGTCATCATCGGCCCGCACGGGGCGATGAACCCCAAGAGCGAGTACGCGTTCGTGCGCGAGGCGGGCGTGACGGTCTACCACGTCTCCGACGTCGATCGCCGCGGCGCCCGGGCCGTCGCCGAGGAGGCGGTGAAGATCGCCTCCGACGGCACCGACGGCGTCTACTTCAGCTTCGACGTCGACAGCCTGGACAGCTCGGTGTGCGCCGGCACCTGCGTGCCGACGATGGGCGGCCTGACAGCCCGCGAAGCGCTGACGATGGTCTCGGTCATCGGCCGCGCCGACCTGGTGGCGATGGACGTGTGCGAGGTCGCCCCCGCCTACGACAACGGCGAGTCGGCGATGGCCGCCTGTCAGGTGATCGTCGACACCCTCGCCGCATACGCGGACGCCCACCGCTGAATACCCGGTGTCAGGCACCGATTATTCACGCTCGGCGGTGGTCGTTCTAGGGCCGGCCGCCGAGCGTCTCGGCGATCGCCGTGAATGCGGCCAGGCAGCAGCCCTCGAGCTCGTCGTCGACGGGTGACGGCCACGTCGAGAGCTTCACGCACACGATGTCGGCCGGCACGTTGATGTAGACGGACTGGCCGTGGATGCCGAGCGCGGCGTAGACGGAGCCCGCTTCGAGCACCCACCACTGGCTGCGGTACATCTCGCCGGGATGCACGTCGAGGCCCTCGGCCTGGGCGTACGCCCGGCGGCAGTCCTCATCGCCCCGGCGGGTGTCGAGCACCCACTCGCGCGGGACGACCTGCACATCGCCGACGCGGCCTTCGCGCAGATGCGCGAGCCCGAATCGGGCCATGTCGCGCAGCGTCGCGCAGATGCCGCCGTCGGGCAGCGTCACGCCGTGGCGGATGGTGATGTCGGCGTCCTGCTCGGCGCCGATCCGCGACCACAGCGTCTCGCTCACGAGCTCCGGGTAGCGGATGCCAGCGGCGCGCTCGAGCACCCACCCGAGCAGCTCGGTCAGGATCGAGCGGTAGTCGAACACCGTCCCGTGCGGGCGCGCGTTGCCGAGGCGGGTGATCTGCTCGTAGACGCTCGCGACGGGAAGCGCCCCCGCGGGCGGTCGCCAGCCCGCCAGCACCTCGGTCAGGAACACGTCCGAGGCCGGGTCGTCGTACGTCTCGTCGTAGGCCGTGCCGGTGCGCATGTCGAGCACGTGGCGCACCGTCGCGCCGTCGAAGCTCGTGCCGGCGAGCTCCTCGACGTAGCGCGAGACCGGCGCGTCGGGGTCGAGCTGCCCGCGGCCGACCAGCACGCCGGCGACGGTACCCGCGATCGACTTCGACACCGACTGCAGGAGGTGCGTCGTCGTCGGCGTCATCCCGGCGCCGTAGCGCTCCGCCGCGATGCGGCCGCGGTGCAGCACGAGGAAGCCGTCGGTCGATGTCCGGTCGAGCATCTGCGCGACGGTCATCCGCCCTCCCGCCCACGGGAATGTGATGCCGTCGACGTCCTGCGGGTCGGGGTCGAGCGCGAGCACCGGCCCGGTGCCGCGCTCGATCCGTGCGGTCGGCACGATCTCGCGCGTGTGCAGGAAGCCCCAGCGCAGATGCGGATGGGTCGACCAGTTGTGCACGCCGACGATGCCGTCGCCCGTCGGCGGGAAGCCGTGCATGAGATCGCCGGGCTGCACGGCGTCGCTAGGCGCGGCTGACCTCGAGCACGATCTCGGTCGGGTTGCCCGAGTTGATCGGGATCAGGTCCTGAGGGCAGGCCGAGACGGCGACCACGATGTCGAGCTCGGCCCGCAGCGTGACCGAGTCGCCCGCGCCGGTTGGCGCGGGCTCCCAGCCGATCGTGCCCCCTTCGCCCACCGGAATGTTCATGAACAGGTTGATCGGCTGAGGGATCGCGATCCCCTCGTGGCCGAGCGCAGCCATCGCCCGCTGCAGGTTCTCCTGGCACGACGCGTGCCATCCCGTCGCGCCGAGCAGCGCGTAGCGGGACGGGTCGCAGGCGGCGCACAGCATGTCGTGCACGCCCGGTGAGTCGTCGGCCTCGAGCGTCAGGATCGGCCGCCGCCGGTTGGTGACGAACTGCTCGCCGGGGCGGGGAAAGAGGCGGCTCACCCACACGCGCGTGTGCTGCGCGCTGTGATACTCGGACAGGTCGCCGGCGCAGAACGCGAACACGTCGGCCACCTGGCCGCCGACCGGGTCGATCACCCTGATGCGGTCGCCCGCGGCGAGCGCGAGCGCCCGGCCCTCACGGGCGGGGACGGTGATCGTTTCGGCGGCGGTCAATGGGGAGGTGTGCGGTTCGGACCAGAAATTCGCCGTCGTGGCTGGCCTTTCGTCCCCCGACCGAAAGAGCTTTCGAGTTGCCTCTACAGCTCCTCCGTCCGGCTTCGACCTACTCGGCTGCCCTCGACGGCGCAGAAGTGAAGGTACGGCATTGGGACACCGTCTGCAACCCAAAACTTCACGCACTTTGCGAGGTTAGGGTGCGCGGATGATCGATGTCGTCCCCGTGATCGAGACCGAGCGGCTCGTCCTGCGCGGCTGGCGCGAGTCCGACTTCGAGGAGCACGCCGCGATGTGCGCCGACCCCGAGGCGCAGCGGTTCCTGGGCGGGCCGCTCGACCGCGGCGCGAGCTGGCGCAGCATGGCGCAGCACGCCGGCCACTGGACGCTGCGCGGCTACGGCAACTGGGCGCTCGAGCGGCGCAGCGACGGCCGGCTGATCGGCCGGGCCGGCCTCTGGAACCCGGAGGGGTGGTTCGGCGTCGAGGTGGGGTGGAGGCTCGCGCGCGACGTCTGGGGCCAGGGGTACGCGACCGAGGCGGCGCGGGCGTCGGTGGCCTGGGCGTGGAGCAGTCTCGACGTCGCGCGGCTGATCTCGGTGGTCAATCCCGAAAACGTCGCGTCGATGGCGGTCGCTGAGCGACTCGGGATGCGCCGCGGCCGGCTCGCCGCCGTCGCCGGCACGCCCGTCGTGATCATGGCCCTCGACCGCCCACCGCCCGGCGCGTGAATAACCGGTGTCAGGCACTCAATATTCGCGCCGCGCCGGCCGACCCTGCCCGGACCAAGAATTCGCCGTCGTGGCTGGCCTTTCGTCCCCCGGCCGAAAGAGCTTTCGAGTTGCCTCTACAGCTCCTCCGTCCGGCTTCGACCTACTCGGCTGCCCGCGACGGCGCAGTGGTCAAGCTACGGCACCGCGCAACGGCGTGCAACCCGAAACTTCACGCACTTTGCGGACTTGTGCCGGCGACATGACCGGCCGGTAGAGTCTCCGCGATGCGCGTCTTCATCATCAGCGACATGGAGGGCGTCGCCGGCATCACCAACTGGGGCGGTGTCGACGCGAAGGGCCCGCTGTACGACGAGGGCCGCACCCTCTACACCGAGGAGATCAACGCTGCCGTGCGCGGCGCGACGTCGGCGGGCGCGACCGAGATCGTCGTCATGGACTGCCACGGCGCCGGCGGCGACAACTCGTTCAACTCGCTGCGCCCCGACCTGCTCGACGACGCCTGCGAGTTCGTCGTGCAGCGCGAGTGGACCGAGTACACCGGCGTCCTCGAGGACGGCTGCGACGCGGCGCTCTTCGTCGGCATGCACGCGATGGCCGGCACGGGCGACGGCCAGATGAGCCACACCGTGTCGGGCACGCAATGGCGCAGCGTGCACTTCAACGGCCGCGAGGTCGGCGAGACCGGGATCAACGCCGCCCTCTGCGGGACATGGGGCTGCCCCGTGCTGCTCGTCACCGGCGACCAGGCCGCCTGCCGCGAGGGCAGCGAGCTCCTCGGAGCGGGCCTGACGACGGTGCAGGTGAAGACCGCCCTCGGCCGCTTCAGCGCGCGCCACAAGACGCCGGCCATCGCCCGCAGGCTGATCGAGGCCGGCGCCCGCGCGGCGCTCTCCGACCTGAAGGCGGTCGCGCCGTATGACCCCGGCCATCCCTGCGAGGTGCGGGTCGAGCTCGGCACTCCCGACCACACCGAGCAGTTCCGCCACCACCCGGTGGTCGAGATCGTCGACCCGCGCACGATCGTGAGCCGCGCCGACGACTGGTGGACGGCCTGGCGCCAGTTCTACTTCTCGTACCGGTGGCCGGAGTAGAGCCGAGCGTCGCCCGGCCGGGCGGCGTCTCCTACCTGCGCATCCCCGCCGCCGATCCGGCCCGGTCGGCCGCCTTCTACGCGGCGGTGTTCGGCTGGACGACGGGCGGCGACTCTGCCCGGCCGAGCTTCCGCGACGGCACCGGGCACGTGATCGGCCACTTCATGGCCGACCTGCCCGCGGCCGAGGACGCCGGGGTGCGGCCATACGTCTACGTCGAGTCTGTCGACGCGACCGTCGCCCGGATCGAGGCCGAGGGCGGCGAGATCGTGAACGAGCCCTATGCCGAGGGCAGCCTGTGGGTGGCGACCTTCCGCGACCCGGCGGGAAACGTCGTCGGGATCTGGCAGATGGGCCCGCGACACTAGACTGCCCGGCTGATGGCACGCGACTACCCGACCGTGCTCGACCTGATCGGCGGCACGCCGATCGTGCGCCTGCAGCGGATCGCGCGCGACGTCGAGCCGACCGTCGTGGCGAAGCTCGAATACATGAACCCGGGCGGCTCGGTGAAGGACCGCATCGGCCTGCGCATGATCGAGGCCGCCGAGCGCGCCGGCCTGCTGCTCCCCGGCGGGACGATCGTCGAGCCGACCTCGGGCAACACCGGCGTCGGCCTGGCCATGGTGGCGGCGCTGCGCGGCTACCGGATGATCTTCGTCATGCCCGACAAGATGAGCCAGGAGAAGATCTCGCTGCTGCGCGCCTTCGGCGCCGAGGTGATCGTCTGCCCGACGGCGGTCGAGGCCGACTCGCCCGAGAGCTACTACTCGGTGTCCGACCGCCTGGCCGAGGAGATCCCGGGCGCGTTCAAGCCCAACCAGTACGCGAACGCGGCGAACCCCAAGGCGCACTACGACACGACCGGCCCCGAGATCTGGGAGCAGACGGGCGGCGCGATCGACGCGCTGGTGATCGCGGTCGGCACCGGCGGCACCATCTCGGGCTGCGCGCGCTACCTGAAGGAGCGCAAGCCCGACCTGCTCGTGGTCGGCGCCGATCCCGAGGGGTCGATCTACTCGACCGAGACGATGCACCCCTATCTGGTCGAGGGCATCGGCGAGGACTTCTGGCCCGAGACGTTCGACCCGACGCTGGTCGACGAGTACGTCACCGTCTCCGATCGCGACTCGTTCCTGACGGCGCGGCGGATGGCGCGCGAGGAGGGCCTGCTCGTCGGCGGCTCGGGTGGCACGGCCGTCTATGCCGCGCTCGACGTGGCCGGCAAGTTCGGCCGTGACGCGACCATCGTCACGCTGATCCCCGACGGCGGCCGCGCCTATCTGAGCAAGTTCTTCAACGACAACTACATGCTCGAGTACGGGTTCCTCGAGCGCACCGCGCCGGTGCCGACGGTGATCCAGGTGCTGCACACCAAGCACGGCGTCGAGGTGCCCGAGCTCGTGACGATCGAGGCCCACCACAAGGTGGGCGAGGCGATCGAGCTGATGCAGCGCTACTCGATCTCGCAGCTGCCGGTGGTGCGGACGCAGCCGCCCGAGTCGCTGGCCGACGTCGTCGGCTCGCTGCACGACCGCGGCCTGCTCGACCGCGTCTTCAAGAACCCGGACGCGCTGAACGACAACGTCGCGGAGGCGATGGGGCCGCCGCTCGCCGCCGTCGACGCGAGCGACTCGCTCGACCGCGTGTTCGCCGACCTGACGGCGGGCAGCCCCGCCGTTGTCGTCGTGCGCCACGGCCGGCCGGCGGGGATGCTCACCCGCTCCGACCTGCTCGAGTACCTGGCCCACCGGCGAAACGGCGCGTGACGGCGCTTGCCCTGCCGGCGCTGCGCCGGCACGTCGTCGCCGCCCAGGGCTACACCACCCGCCCGCGCCGCGCTCGTCCGGCCGACGTCGAGGCGGTCATCGGCCGGCTCTCGTGCGTGCAGCTCGACTCGATCTCGGCGGTCGCGCGTAGCCATCGACTGACCCTGCTCTCGCGGGTCGGCACCTACCCGCCGGGCACGGTCTCCGACCTGCTGCGGGCGGGCCGCCTGTTCGAGTACTGGGCACACGAGGCCTGCCTGCTGCCGATCGATTCCTGGCCGCTGATGCGGAGCCTGATGGCGCCGTCGCACCCCTGGTGGGGGCCGATCATCGAGCGCGATCCCAAGCTCGCGGCCGAGGTGATGGGCGCGATCCGCGAGCGCGGCCCGCTCGGCTCGCGCGACTTCGAGGGCGCCCGCTCCGGCGTGGGCATGTGGAACAACCTGAAGCCGGCCAAGCGCATGCTGGAGGCGCTCTGGAGTGCGGGCGAGGTGGTGGTTGCAGGCCGGCAGGGTTTCCAGCGCCTCTACGACCTGCCCGAGCGGGTGCTGCCCGACGCCGTCCTCGGCGCGCCGGTGCCCGCCGAGGACGAGGTGCTGCGGCGGCTCGTGGTGCTGGCCGTGCGGGCCCGCGGGGCGCTGACCGAGGCGGGCGTGGTCGAGCACTGGCGGCTGCGCGGCGGCACCGCCCGCATCCGGCCGCATGTGGAAGCGGCCATCGCGGCCGGCGACCTGCGCCGGGTCGAGGTGGACGACGGCGGCGCGCCGGTGCTGCTCGCGGCCGACGCGGAGCCCGAGGCGGCCGCCCCGGCGGGCGCCGTGCTGCTCTCGCCGTTCGACAACCTGCTCTGGGACCGGCCGTTCGCCGAGCGTGTGCTCGGCTTCAAGCACCTGATCGAGGTCTACAAGCCGGCGCCCGAGCGCCGCTTCGGCTACTACGTGCTGCCGCTGCTCTCGGGTGACCGCATCGCCGGCCGCGCCGACATCAAGGCCGACCGCCGCGCCGGCACGCTGACCGTGAAGGCGTGGCACCCCGAGGCTCGCTTCCGCAGCTCCGAGCCGCTCGAGCGTGCGCTTGCGCGGCTCGCCCGCCAGCTCGGCTTGCAGCCCGTGCCGGGATAGCCATCTAGACTCGCGGCCATGGACTTCGAGACCCGCGCCATCCACGCCGGCCAGGAGCCCGACCCCCGCACCGGGGCCGTGGCCGTGCCGATCTACCAGACGTCGACCTATGCCCAGAAGGCGGTCGGCGACTTCGAATACGACTACTCGCGCACGCGCAACCCGACCCGCGACGCGCTGCAGGAGTGCCTCGCATCGCTCGAGAGCGCCCGCCACGGCTTCGCCTTCGCCTCCGGCATGGCCGCCTCGACGACCGTGATGCACCTGGTCGACCCCGGCCGCCGGATCGTGTCGGTCAACGATGTCTACGGCGGCACCTACCGGCTGTTCTCGAAGGTGTACGAGCCCAAGGGCTACCGCTTCACCTACCTCTCGGCCGAGCAGTGCAACACCGAGCTCGCCGGCCACCTGGGCGACGACACGACGCTCGTGTGGCTCGAGTCGCCCACGAACCCACTCCTGAACATCGTCGACCTGCGCGCGGCGGCCGATGCCGCCCACGCGGCTGGCGCGCTCGTCGTCGTCGACAACACGTTTGCCTCGCCCTACCTGCAGCGGCCGCTCGAGCACGGCGCCGACATCGTCGTGCACTCGACCACGAAGTATCTGGGCGGGCACTCCGACCTCGTCGGCGGCTTCGCGGCGACGAACGACGACGCCGTCGCCGAGCGGCTGGGCTTCCTGCAGAACTCGCTCGGCGCGGTGCCCGGCCCGCTCGACGCGTGGCTCGTGCTGCGGGGCATAAAGACGCTCGGCGTGCGCATGCGCGCCCACTGCGAGAACGCCGCGAAGGTCGTCGAGTTCCTGCAGGGGCATCCGGCGGTCGAGCGGGTGCTCTACCCGGGCCTCGCCGACCACCCGGGGCACGACATCGCCGCGCGGCAGATGGACGGCTTCGGCGGGATGATCTCGTTCCTGGCGCCATCCGAGGACGAGGCGGTCGCGCTGGTCGCGCGCACGAAGATCTGGACGCTGGCCGAGAGCCTGGGCGGCGTCGAGAGCCTGATCGAGCACCCGGGCCGTATGACCCACGCCTCGACGGCCGACTCGCCGTTTGCGACGCCATCGACGCTGGTGCGGCTCTCGGCCGGGATCGAGTCGGCGAACGACCTGATCGCCGACCTCGACCAGGCGCTGCGGGGCTGACTGTCTGGGGACTGTCCCCGGTGTGTGGGGACTGTCCCCGCTTCTCAGGCGAGGTCGGCGGGTAGCAGCGAGTAGACGAACACGTCGCCGCGCTCCCCGTCTGCGTCGGCCCCGAGATACGCCCGCAGCCGGCCCTCGCGCACGAAGCCGGACTTCTCGACCACCCGGAGCGACGCCACGTTGTCGGGCTCGACGAGCGCCTCGATCCGTGCCATCCCCGCTTCGGCGAACGCCCAGCGCGTGAGCAGCGCGACGGCGCGTGACGCGAGCCCGCGCCCGCGGGCGCGCTCGATCACCCAGTAGCCGATGCCGAAGCTGCCGGGCTCCGGGACGAAGAGCAGGCCGCCGGGGTCGCCGATCGGCGCCGTCCCCGGCTGCGGTCGTGCGTTCAGCGAGATGCAGCCGAGCGCCTCGCCCGAGCCTCCATCGGCGATCGCGAGCGAGAGCCCGGCGCCGTCCTGGCGCCTGCGCCACTGCGCCTCGATCCACGGCAGCGCGTCGTCGGGGCCGAATCCCTTGCCCGCGCGCGCACACGCCACATCGGTGCGCTCCCAGCGGCGCAGCGCACAGACGCCGTCGGCGAGCGGGGGATCGGGGTAGTCCAGCGCGCCCGTCAGGCCGCCATGTCGTCGCGCTCGCGCCGGGCGTGCGCGCCGTCGGCCTCCTCTTCCTCGACTCGGCGCATCTCGGCCTCGACCGCCCGCCGGCTGACGCCGAACATCGACGCACAGATCAGGAGCAGGAACACGGCGACAACGGCGCCGCAAGCGATGAGAAGAGGGTTTGCCATTTGTCTTGACCCTGCCCTTCGCCCTCGCGGCCCAAACCCCTTCCGGGTAGGTTGCATGTATGCCGCTCGCCGCCAATGCGGTCGCCCCGGGCTTCACGCTCCCGCGCGTGGGGGCGGGCTCGGTGGCCCTCGCCGATCTGCTCCGCGGCGGCCCCGCGGCGGTCATGTTCGTGACCGAGGACTGCCCGACGTGTGAGCTCGCGCTGCGCCGGCTCGGCGCCGCCGGCGCCGACCTGGCAGTCGTCTGCGAGGCCGATCCCGCCGCCGCGGCCAGGCTCGCGCAGCGCACCGGGTTCGCCGGGCCGATGCTATGCGAGCCGGCCCCGTACGAGACGTCGCGCGCCTACGGTCTCGAGGCCGTGCCGACGACGATCGCGATCGCGGCCGACGGCGCGGTGACTGCGGCGGTGGTCGGGTGGGACGCGCCCGCGCTCTCGGAGCTGCTCGGCCTCGACCTGCCCGCCGATCCGCCGCTGCGAAAGCCCGGCTGCGCCGCCAAGTCGACCTACGACGCCGCCCAGCTCGCCGCCGACGTGGCCGGCTCCGACGACGACCCCGAGGCGATGTACGAGCTCGGCTGGACCGACGGCCTGCCCACGATCGCCCCGACGCCGCAGCGGGTCGTGGCGATGCTCGCCGGTCGCGATCCGAGCCGCTCGCTCGGCCCGGTGCCGCCGGGCATGGGCGAGGCGACGGTCGAGCGGGTGGCGGTGTGCGCCGTGCTCGCGGGCTGCCGGCCCGAGCACTTCGCGATCGTCGCGGCCGCCGCCGAGGCGATGCTCGCACCGGAGTTCAACCTGCACGGACAGGCGGTGACGACCCAGCCGGCCGGGCAGATCGCCGTCGTCAACGGCCCCGTGCGCGCGACCGCGGGCCTGAACGCCGGCATGGGCGCCCTCGGCCCCGGCACGCGCGCGAACCTGACCATCGGCCGCGCGCTGCGGTTGCTCGTGTCGCTCACCGGCGAGGGCATGCCCGGCCGCCTCGACCGCTCGACCCTGGGCCAGGCCGGCAAGGTGGGCGTGTGCATCGCCGAGGACGAGGCGCGCAGCCCGTGGCCGCCGCTGCACGTCGAGCGCGGCTTCGCCGCGGGCGCCTCGGTCGTGACGATGCTCGCAGGCGATGCGCCGCTCACGATCTCGGAGCACCGCAGCCGCACGCCCGAGGCGCTCGCAGCGGCGCTCGGGTGGGCGGCGGCGACGCTCTGGAGCCCCAACTGGTTTCCGATCGGCGCCGCGACGCTCTTCGTGATCTGCCCCGAGCACGCCGACACGCTGTCGGCGAGCGGCTGGAGCAAGGACGACGTGCGCGAGGCGATCTGGCAGGCCGTCCGCCGCCCGGCGGGCGAGCTGCGCCACGGCGAGTTCACCGACCGGGTCGAGCACGCGCCCGACGCCGAGCTCGTCCCCAAGTGGGACGCGCCCGAGGACATCGTCCTGATCGTGGCCGGCGGCGAGGCCGGCCGGTTCTCGGCCGTCGTACGGCCCGTGTGTGGGCATGGACTGGAAGCCCGTCTCCCTGGAGGTGCGATGCGATACGTGAGCCCGTATGACCTCGCCGTGAGCGCGCCGGTGCAGCCGGCCCCGCGGCCCGATGCCCTGGCCGGGCGCACCGTCGCCCTGCTCGACATCGGAAAGAACCGCGGCAAGGAGTTCCTCGACCGGATCGAGGCGCGCCTGCGCGACCACGGCGCCGACGTCGAGCGCTACGCCAAGCCGCTCTTCTCGCGCCCGGCGAGCGGCGAGCTCGTCGAGCGGATCGCCGGGCGCGCCGAGCTCTGCATCGAGGCGCTGGCCGATTGAGGGTCGTGCGTGTCGTGCAGTGTGCACGACCTGGTGCGGCTCGAGGCCCGCGGCGTTGCGACGGCCGGCGTCGGCACGCAGCCGTTCGCCGACGAGGCGCTCGAGCAGGCGGCCCTCCTCGGCATGCCCGGCTACCGGATGGTGCTGATCCCGCACCCGGTGCAGCTGCTGACGGCGGCCGAGCTCGACGCACGCGCCGACGCCGCCTTCGAGGAGGCGCTCGCGCGCCTGCTCGCATGACGAAGGCGTGGTCGGCCGCCGACCTGCCCGACCTCTCCGGGCAGACGGCCGTCGTCACCGGCGCGTCGAGCGGGATCGGGGTCGAGACGGCCCGCGGTCTCGCCGCCGCCGGCGCGCGTGTCGTCCTCGCCGTCAGAGACACGGCCAAGGGAGCGCGGGTGGCGGCGGGCCTGCGGGGCGAGACCGAGGTGCGGCCGCTCGACCTGGCCGACCTCGCCTCGGTGCACGCGTTTGCGCGTGACTGGTCGGGGCCGATCGACCTGCTGATCAATAACGCCGGGATCATGGCCGTGCAGGAGGGCCGCACGGCCGACGGGTTCGAGCTGCACATCGGCACGAACCACCTCGGCCATTTCGCGCTCACGGTGCTCCTGCTGCCGCACCTGCGCGGGCGGATCGTGACCGTCTCGTCGCTCGCGGCGGCGCGCGGGCGGATCGATCTCGACGACCTGAACTGGGAGCGGCGCCCCTACCGGCCGTGGCAGGCCTACTGCCAGTCGAAGCTCGCAAACCTGCTCTTCACGCACGAGCTCGACCTGCGCCTGGGCGAGTGGGGCAGCGCGGCGCGGGGGGTGTCGGCGCATCCCGGCTTCGCCGCGACGCCGCTCCAGCGGCGCACGGGCAGCCGCATCCAGAACCACCTGCTCGCTCCGTTCACGCGCCTCTTCGCGCAGGGGGCGGTGCCCGGTGCCCTGCCGACGCTGTTCGCCGCGACGCAGGACATCCCCGGCGGGGCGTACGTCGGCCCCGACGGCGGCGCGCGGATGCGGCTCTTGCCCGCGCTGATCCCTCCACCGGCCGCGGCGACCGATCCTGGCCTGGCCGGTGCGCTCTGGGAGGCCTCGGCGACCCTGACCGGCTTGAACGCAGATCGTTCGGATGCTAACCTTTCGGCACCGAATGAATAGCCAGGCGACACCGATCCCCCTCGACCCCGAACCGCGCGGCCGCGTCGTCCTGCGCGACGTGCGCCGCGTGAACCGCCTGGCGCAAGTGCACGCCGACCGCATCGCCCGCCGCCACGGCCTGACGATGCAGCAGTGGGAGCTGCTCACGCGCCTGCGCTGCTGCCCCGGCCCCGCCGACCAGCGCGAGCTCTGCGGCAGCTTCGGCGTCTCGCCGCCGACGCTCTCGGCGCTGATCGACTCCGCCGAGGAACGGGGCTGGATCCGGCGCAGCGCGCATCCCGGCGACCGCCGCCGGCGCCGGATCGAGCTGACCGACGCCGGCGCCGAGCTGATCGCATCGCTGCCGCACCTCGGCCGCGAGGTCGATAGCGCGATGACGACGGGATTCACCGCCGCGGAGCTCGACCGCCTGGCCGCGCTGCTCGAGCGGGCGGCGCAGAACCTGCGCGAGGCGGCCCGGTGAGCGCGGCAGAGACGCCCGGCAACGGCCGGCGCATCGTCCGCCTCTTCAAGCCCTACCGGCTGCGGCTCTCGTGGCTCCTGACGATGATCCTGTTCTCGGCCGCGCTCGGCGTCGTGCCCTCGTTCCTGCTGCGCGACCTGCTGAACAACGTGCTCACCAAGGGCGCGGCGCTCAACACCCACCGGCTGGCGCTGCTCGTGGCCGGGATGATCGCGATCCCGGTCGTCACGCAGGCGTTCGGGGTCGCCCAGACGTGGCAGTCCAACCTGGTCGGCCAGCAGGTGATGCACGACCTGCGCGCCGCCGTCTACCGCCACCTGCAGCGGCTGTCGCTCGCCTTCTTCACCCGCACGCGCACCGGCGAGGTGCAGTCAAGGATCGCGAACGACATCGGCGGCGTCCAGACCGTCGTCACCACCACGGCCACGTCGGTCGTCTCCAACGTGACGACTGTGATCACCACGTCGGCCGCGATGATCCTGCTCGCCTGGCAGCTCTCGATCGCCGCGTTCGCGCTCCTGCCCGTGTTCGTGCTCATGACGCGCCGCATCGGCGCCCGCCGGCGGGCGCTCACCTCGACGATGCAGGGCACGCTGGCCGACATCTCGACGCTCGTCGAGGAGTCGCTCTCGGTCTCGGGCGTGCTGCTTGCAAAGACGATGGGACAGACCGACGAGCTGTCCGACCGCTTCGTCGCCGAGAGCCGCCGGCTGGCCGACCTCGAGCAGCAGTCGCGCATGGCCGGGCGGTGGGTGATGGGCTCGATCCAGGCCACCTTCGCCGTCATGCCCGCGCTGATGTACGGCGTGGCCGGCTACCTGCTCTCGACCGGCGGCCCGTCGATCTCGATCGGCACGCTGGTCGCCTTCACCACCCTGCAGACGCGGCTCTTCTTCCCGGTGTCGTCGCTGCTCTCGGTGCAGACCGACGTCCAGTCGTCGCTGGCGCTGTTCGACCGTGTGTTCGAGTACCTCGACCTGCCGGTCGACATCGACGAGCGGCCCGACGCCGTCGACATCGATCGCGCGCACGTGGCCGGCCGGGTCGAGTTCCGCGACGTCGGCTTCGGCTATGACCCCGACGCGGCGCCGATCCTCGAGGGGATCTCGTTCGTCGCCGAGCCGGGCAGCAAGGTGGCGGTCGTTGGCGAGACGGGCGCCGGCAAGACGACGCTCGGCTACCTCGTCGCCCGGCTCTACGACGTCGGCTCGGGATCCGTCGAGATCGACGGCACCGATGTGCGCGACCTGACGTTCGACTCGCTGCGCAGCATCGTCGGCGTCGTCTCGCAGGAGACCTATCTGTTCCACGGCAGCGTGCGCGAGAACCTGGCCTTCGCCCGGCCCGGCGCGACCGACGCCGAGATCGAGGCGGCGGCGCGCGCCGCCCAGATCGACGAGCACCTGCGCTCGCTGCCCGACGGCTACGACACGGTCGTCGGCGAGCGCGGCTACCGCTTCTCGGGCGGCGAGAAGCAGCGGCTCGCGATCGCCCGGGCGGTGCTGCGCGACCCGCCGGTGCTCCTGCTCGACGAGGCGACGAGCTCGCTCGACGTCGAGACCGAGCGGGCGGTGCAGGACGCGCTCGACGACCTCAGCCAGGGCCGCACGACGATCGTCATCGCCCACCGGCTCTCGACGGTGCGCGACGCCGACCTGATCCTGGTGCTCGACCACGGGCGGGTCGTCGAGCGCGGCACGCACGCCGAACTCGTGAGCATGGGCGGGCGCTACGCGGCGCTCGTCGAGCGCGACGCCGTCGTCGCGTAGCCGGGCGGCCGGGCGGTGGGGATGAGCAGGAGCACGGCCGAAACGATGCCGAGCACAAGGCAGCCGCCCCATAGTAGGTCGGGGCTGGCTGCGAACACGGCCGTGCCGGCGGCGGGGCCGACGATCAGCGCGATGCCGTACGTCATGCTGAAGGCGCCGGCGTAGCGGCCGCGCATGTGCGGCGGTGAGATGTCGGCCAGGTAGGCGGACGAGACGGGAGCCGAGATGATCTCCCCGAACGTCCATAGGACGACGGTTGCCGCGAGCGCCGGGGTCGACACCACCAGGGACGTGGCCCCGAACCCGCAGCCGAGCAGGAGCGATCCCAGGGCGATCACGTGCCTGGGCGGGAACTTGCGGGTGATGCTCGAGAAGGGCAGCTCGATCGCCGTCACGACCAGACCGTTGAGCGATATCAGGCTGCCGTATATGGCCAGCGAGTGACCGTCGGCGAGCACCTGCAGCGGCAGGGCAGCCTCCTGCTGGAAGTACACGACCGCCCCGATCGTGGTCGCCGCGAGGAACAGCAGGAACGGCGCGTCGGCGAGGATCGTGCGCGTCGCGCCGCGGGCCTCGGCAGGCGCCTCTGCGGGCGCCGGATGGGTGGCCGGGAGCAACACGAGCGCCATGACGCCGAAGACGGCCGAGGTGGCGGCGTCGCCGACGAACACGAGCACAAAGGCGTGTTGCGCCAGCAGGCCGGCGACGGCCGGGCCGGCTGCGAAGCCGATGTTGATCGCAAACCGGTAGGCGGCGAAGGCGGTCACGCGGCGCCCCGCGGGCACGAGATCGGCCAGGAGCGCCGAGGACGCGGGCCGGTACGACTCGGAGGTCAGCCCGGCCAGCACGGCGAGCGTCAGGATGAGGCCGAGATCGGTGGCCTGCGAGAGCGCGATCATGACGACCGCCGACGACAGCATCGAGGCGGCGATCGTCCGGCGGCGGCCGACGCGGTCGGCCAGGTGGCCGCCCACCGCGGCCGCGGCCAGGCTGCCGATGCCGTATGCGCTGATCGCGAGGCCGGACTGAGCCGCGGTGTAGCCGCGGTGAGTCAGGTAGAGGACGAGGAACGGGAGCACGAAGCTCCCGAACCGGTTCACGAACGAGCCCGCGAGCAGGAACCACACCGGGCGTGGCAGCCACCGCAGGTCGGCGCGCAGGGTTGAGGGCGGCGCGTCCACCGGCCTGCCATCCTATGCGGGTGCCGACGACGCACCGCTACGGCCCCGATCCGAGCCAGGTCGCAGATCTCCACCTGCCCGAGGGCGCCGGGCCGTGGCCCGTGGGGGTCGTGATCCACGGCGGCTACTGGCGTGCCCGTTACGACCGCACCCTGATGCACGAGCTGTCCGTTGACCTGGCTCGGCGCGGCTGGGCGGCCTGGAACCTCGAGTACCGCCGCATCGGCCCCGGCGCCAACGGCGGGTGGCCGGCGACGTTCGATGACGTCTCGGCGGGCATCGACCAATTGGCACTCATCGACGCGCCAATTGACCTTGGCCGGATCGTGACACTTGGCCATTCCGCAGGCGGCCAATTGGCGCTGTGGGCAGCCACCAGAAGTCAATGTCAGGTATCCGTATATGCGGCGGTGGGCCAGGCGGCGGTGAGCGATCTGGCCCAGGCCGCGCGGCTCCGATTGAGCGACGCCGCCGCCGTCGAGCTCCTGGGCGGCACCCCCGAGGAGGTGCCCGAGCGCTACGCCGCCGCCTCGCCTCGCGAGCGGTTGCCGCTCGCCGTCCCGACCCTGCTCGTGCACGGCGCCCGCGACGACGTCGTGCCCGTGACGTTCAGCGTCGAGCTGCACGCGGCCGCGATCGCGGCGGGCGACCGCTGCGACCTCGCGGTCGGCGAGCACGACGGCCACTTCGAGCACATCGATCCCGCGTCGTCGGCGTGGGCTACGGTGACCCGGTGGCTCGAGACCATCTGACCCGCGCGCACGCGCTCGAGCTTGACTCGGCCGATCCGCTGGCGGGGTTCCGCGACCGCTTCGAGCTGGGCGACGGCGACCGCATCTACGTCGACGGCAACTCCCTGGGCCGGCTCTCGCACGACGCCCGCCGCGCGCTCGAGGCGACCGTCGAGGAGTGGAGCAGCCGACTGGTCACCGGCTGGCACGACTGGGTCGACCTCCCGGTCGCGGTCGGCGATGAGCTGGGCGCGGCGGCGCTGGGCGCCGCCGCAGGTCAGGTGCTCGCGTGCGACTCGACCACCGTCAACCTCTACAAGCTGGCGGGAGCGGCACTGGCCGCGCGACCCGGGGCGGTCGTCGTGCCCGCCGACGACTTCCCCACCGACCGCTACGTGCTCGAGGGGCTCGCCGGTGCCCACGGGCGCGAGCTGCGCCTGCTCGCCTGCGACCCGGTCGACGGGCCGCAGGTCGATGCGGTGGCGGAGGCCGCTGACGGCGCCGCGCTCGTCGTGCTCTCGCATGTGAACTACCGCTCGGGCGCGCTCGCCGACATGCGCGCGATCACCCGGGCGGCCCAGAAGGTGAACGCGTTCGTGCTGTGGGATCTGTGTCACTCGGCCGGCGCCGTCGAGGTGGAGCTCGACGCCTGTGGCGCCGACCTCGCGGTCGGCTGCACCTACAAGTACCTGAACGCCGGGCCCGGCGCGCCCGCGTTCCTCTACGTCGCCAGTCGTCATCAGGAAACGCTGCGATCGCCGATCCAGGGCTGGTTCTCGCAGGCCGACCAGTTCGCGATGGGGCCGCACTACCGGCCCGTGGCGGGCATCGGCCGGTTCATGGCCGGCACGCCGCCGGTGATCGGCCTGGCCGCCGTCCGCGCCGGGGCGGCCATGCTCGGCGATGCGGGGATCGCGGTGGTGCGGCGCAAGGCGGCCGGGCTGACCGGCCTCGCCGTCGAGCTGCACGACGCGCGCCTGGAGCCGCTCGGCTTCACGCTCGGCACGCCGCGCGAGCCGAAGCACCGCGGCGCCCACGTCTCGCTGCGCCATCCCGACGCGTGGCGGATCTGCCGCGCGCTGATCGAGCATGCCGACGTCGTGCCCGACTTCCGCCAGCCCGACAGCATCCGCCTGGGCCTGCCGCCGCTCTACACGCGCTTCGTCGACGTGTGGGATGCGGTCGACCGGCTCGTCGCGCTCGTGCAGGAAGGGGTCCACGAGCGCATGCCGGCCGAGGCCGGGCGCGTCACCTGACGTTTCGGGCGGCGCCGAACCGTCCCCGGGCTAGGCTGGGTGCATGGCCGGCGACGCCGACATCGCGAGCACCGCAGCGCTCCTGGGCGACCGCGCCCGGGCACGGATGGTCGCCGCGCTCGGCGACGGCCGAGCTTTGGCCGCGAGCGTGCTCGCGTGTGAGGCCGGAGTGGCGGCATCGACCGCCAGCGAGCACCTCGCCCGGCTGGTCGACGGCGGCCTGCTCACGGTCGAGCGGCACGGACGGCATCGCTACTTCCGCCTGGCCGGCCCCGACGTCGCCCGGATGCTCGAGGCGATGGCACGCGTCTCGCCGCCGGCGCGGGTGACGTCGCTGCGCGAAGGGACGCGCGCAAACGCGCTTCGCACCGCGCGAACGTGCTACGACCATCTGGCCGGTCGGCTGGGCACCGGGTTGACGGCAGCGATGATCTCAGGCGGCCTGATAACGGGTGGTGACGGCGTGTTCGACCCGTCGTCAGCCAGGCGCGACCGGCTCTCGAGCCGGGGCCACGACGTCACGTACGAGCTCACCGCCGACGGCCGTCGAGTGCTCCACAGCCTCGGCGTCAGCGCTCGCAGCATCGTCCCGCAGGCCCTACGTCGGCTACTGCGTCGACTGGAGCGAGCAGCGCCATCACCTCTCCGGAGCCGTGGGAGCCGCGCTGCTCGATCGGATGCTCGATCTGGGCTGGATCATTCGCCAGCCCTCCGGAAGGGCTGTGTGGCTCTCACAGGAGGGGGCATCCGGACTCGAAGCCCATTTCGGGCTCGTGGTGGATCCGGACTAGGTGCACCGGCCGGCCCGGGCGCGCGGCGCCGCCTGAGCTACGGGCGCGTCGGCGGCGCGCCCAGGTGATCGTCGAGTACCGGCACAACGCGGGCGACAACGGCGACCTTGACCTCGAGTGGGATGGAGGCGGTGGCGGTGCGTTCGGGCAGATCGGTGGCTCGAACTTCGATCCTGGCCTGAACCTGCTGACGTCCGAATCGGCTCCCTCGGGACTGCAGACGACGTATTCGTACGACGCGTCCGACAACCAGACGCGCAACCTCCCCGACCAGATCCAGATGCAGGACACGAGCTCCGGGGGCCTGCAGCGGACCGAGCAGTTCACCTACGACCCGTACGGACGGGTGCTCACCGATGTCAAGGCAGCGCTCTCCTCGACGGACAAGACGACGACCACGAACACGTACGACTCGTCGAAGGGGTGCCTCACGCAGCAGATCGTTGGCGCCACTCCGTCGGCGCCCGGCACGACAACCAACTACACCTGCGACTGGTGGGGCGACACGACGGACAAGACCGTCGTCGTGCCCGCTGTCTCCGGAACGAAGCAGGCTGCGGCAAACCAGGAGACGAAGACCACCTACAACGCGATGGGCCAGCCGACAAAGGTCGAGGTCGATCCGTCCGGCATGGACGCGACCACATCGACCTACTACACGCCGACCGGTGCGCTCGACCACGTGGTCGACCCGGAGGGCCACACCACGAGCTACGGATACAACGAGCGCGGCCAGACGACGACGGTAACCCAGAACTCGCAGGACGCCGCGTCCAACCAGCTCGTCACGACGAGCACGTACGACGGTGACGGGAACGTCGTCAAGACCGTGAAGTCCTGGAACGGCACGACGGCGACGGCCACGAAGACCTACGACGCTCAGGACCGCGTCCTGACGGCGACCACGCCCGGCGTGAGCACGCCAACGAAGTTCGCGTACGACCAGCCGGCGACGCTCTGGAGCGACAGCGGCTTCATGACGTCGTCGGTGACGACGCCCGACGGCGTCCAGACGACGACCACGTCGACGTTCCGCGGCAAGCCGGCCTACGTCCAGGTCGGAACCCAGGCGGGCGTCACGCCGCTCCCGGCCGAAGCGAACACCTACGACACCTCCGACAACCTGACGCAGTCGACGTCGCCGAACGGCGTCGTCACGAGTCATACCTACGACGAGTACAACGATCTCGCCTCGACGACAACTGCCAGCGGGCCGACGAGCCCGACCAGCCTCACCGGCGCGAGCGAGACCACGAACGAGACCTGGAACGTCCTCGGCGAGCTGAAGACGTCGTTCGACGCGTCGAGTCTCGCCACGAACTACACCTACGACGGCCTCGGCGACCCACTCACCGTGGTCGCTCCCGGAGCGTCGAGCGGAGCGACGAGCACGTTCTCGTTCTCCTATGACGCGGCCGGTCAGCGGATCGAGGCGCAGGAGCCGGGTGGGCCGAGCGGCACGATCACGCGCGACTGGGCCTACAACACGCTCGGCCAGCTTGCGTCGGCATTCGAGTACCCGACGACGTCGACGACGCTGCAGACGACGTACACCTACGGCGCCGACGGCGAGCTGACGTCCTCGACCCCCCAGGGTGGACCGAATCTGTGTTACACCTACGACGACTACCTGGCGCAGACGAGCCGGTACTCGGTTCCGCTCGCGCAGAGCTGTGCGACGGGAACGCAGAGCAACCTCGAGACGTTCACCACGTCGCCGATCAGCGGGCCGACGGGGGCGGTCGAGGGGACGAGTGGGCCGTCGGTCTCGATCGTGTACGACTCGACGGATCCGCTGCGTGTCGACCATGTGACGGAGGGCACGACGAAGACGCAGTATGCGTACTCGCCGACGACGGGTCAGGTGCAGTCCGCGGCCGAGACGATCGGGTCGCAGACGAACACGACGTCGTACGCCTACAACTCGACGACGGGTCTGGTTTCGGGCGTGGCCGACCCGTTCACGAGCCTGCAGACGACGTACCAGTACAACCCGGACGGGCAGCTGTCCCAGCAGACGCTCGCCGATGGGCGGGTGACCGCCTACACGTATGACTCGGCGGGCCGTCTGGTGCAGGCGAACACGACGGAGGCGGGGCAGAGCCCGCTCACGTTCGGTGTGTCTTACAACCTGCTTGGCGAGGTCGCGAACGTGAGCCAGGCCTACCCGGCCGTGGGCGGGAACATCAACAACTCGGGTGCGTGGGCGTACTCGTACACGCCGGCTGGCGAGCTCTCGACGACGCAGTTCACGCCGACGGGCGGCTCCGCCGGCCCGTTGACGACCTATGGGTACGACGGGTCGGGCAACCGCACTTCGGTGACGGTCGGGTCGACGACCACGAACGACTCCTATGACGGTGCCGGCCGGCTGGCGTCGGTCGGGTCGACGAACTACACCTGGAACAGTCAGGATCAGCTGACCAATGTCGGGTCGGGGACGACGTATGGGTATGACGTGTGGGGTCGGCTCTCGGGCGCCACCGTCGGGTCGTCGTCGGTCAGCTACAGCTATGACGCGCTGAGTCGGACGCTGAGCCGCTCCGTGTCGGGTGGGTCTGCGACCGCGTACACCTACTCCGGGGTGGGGCAGAGTCCGACCAGCGAGACGGTCGGGGGCGGCGCGCCGACGTACTACGCGTGGGGTGCTGTCGGGGCCGTTGGCGCAGAAGTCGGGCACGGCGACGCGGTTCTACGCGACCGATCTCCACGGCGACCTCGGCGGCAGTCTTCGACACGACGGGTGTCGCGACCGGCTCGCTGAGCTACGACCCGTGGGGTGCGCCGACCGCCGTTGGCTCGGACGCGATCGCGAGCCTGCTTGGCTACCAGTCACAGCCGACCGACCAGACGACCGGCCTGGTCGACATGGGCGCACGACTCTACGACCCGTCGGAGGCGAGGTTTACCACCCAGGACACGCTGCTGGGATCGCCGTCGAACCCGCTGACGCTGAACCAGTACATCTACGCCGGCGACTCGCCGCTTGACAACAGCGACCCCACCGGCAACAGCTTCGCCTGCGCCGGACAGTGCGACGCAGCGCAGACCGTCGCCTACCACGCCGTGCAGGCGATCGACACGGCTGTGGCGTCGCACAACTACGCCGCTGCCAGCGGCTACTACGCCCAGGCGGCCAACTGGTTCATCCAGAGCGCATCGAAGCCGGTCGTCCTTCTGGCGCCTGCCCCACCCGCGACACCGCGCGCCGCTCTCGCGGCAGCTACAAGCAACCTGTCGACGCTCATCGAGGCGCACCCATGGCTTATGAGGGGCCCGGGTACGCGAGGCTCATTAGGTATCTCCCTCAGATCATGGACAATGGATTCGTGTCACAGGCCAACAGGCAGGTCCAAGCCGCTGGAGGAGTGCCTATCCAATGGAATTTCGCTGAGAATGCCGCTGCGGAGCACGTCTCCGAACTGTTCTACAACCGCAACATCTGGAGTGGCCCCTCCCATTGGTCCATGGGTTTCGTCGGTGGGTGGCGAAATGAGAGACTGAATGGAGGTGTGCAGTGGCGCGGAAGCGGTTTTCGCCGGAGCAGATCGTGGCGAAGTTGCGGGAGGCGGAGCGGTTGCAGGGGCAGGGCATGACCGTCGCCCAGGTGTGTCGGCGGATCGGCGTTTCGGACCAGACGTTCTTTCGGTGGCGGGTGCGCTACGGCGCGTTGAAGGATGACGAGGCGCAGCGGCTGCGGCAGCTGGAGTTGGAGAACTCGCGGTTGAAGCGGATCGTGGCCGAGAAGGAGCTCGAGATCCAGATCTTGAAGGAGCTTGAGCGGGGAAAATGGTAGGCCCGGCGCGCAAGCGGGCAGCGGTCGAGTGGATCCTCGAGCGCTTCCCTGAGGTGTCTGAGCGTCGGGCGTGCCAGCTGGTCGGCCAGCACCGCTCGACCCAGCGCTACCACGCCCAGGCCCGATCGGATGACGCGGACCTTGCCCGTGAGCTTCACCGCTTGTCGGGCAAGCATCCCTACTGGGGGTACAAGAGCGCGCACCGCGAGCTTCGCCGGCGGGGCTGGATGGTGAACCGGAACGGGTCGAGCGGGTATGGCGCGACGAGGGCCTGAAGGCGCATACCCGCCGCCGGGCGGGCAGGAAGGCGGCTGGCAGCGCCGAGAACGCGATCTGGAACCTGCCCGCCCGGGCGCCCAACCACGTGTGGGCGCTTGACTTCATCTCGGAGCGGCTTGCGAGTGGTCGTCCCTACCGGGTGTTGAACGTGATCGACGAGTACACCCGCCGCGGCCTGGCCAGCATCGTGGACACCACCATCGGCGCTCGCCGCGTCCAGCAGGAGCTGGAAACGCTTTTCCGCGCCCACGGCCGGCCGGGTATCATCCGCACCGATAACGGCAGCGAGTTCATCGCCGACCTGCTCGCCGAGTGGCTGGTCGACCAGGGCGTCGACCCCAGGCCGGTGGAGAAGGCAAGTCCCCAGCAAAACGCGTACATCGAGACGTATAACCGCACAATGCGCCGCGAACTGCTCAACTGGGAATCCTTCGACACCCTGCTCGAAGCACGAGTCGTCATCAACGCGTGGCGAGGCGGCTACAACACCCACAGAGCACATAGCGCCCTCTGCGACAAGACACCTCTCCAATATTACAAAGAATACAAGCCCCAAAACCCCAGCACTGACGTATGACCCGAACGCCCACCCGATCACCGACACGTATCACCAAGCCGGGTCATCCACACACGACATGGACCGAAACATGGGGCACGCCCAGAGGTCGGTCTCTCGCCGAGCGCCGCTCCGAAGCTCCAGTCCGCGTGGGACAGTTCATGTATGTTGGCCCCAAACTAAGGATCGACGAACGAGTCGACCTTTCCCCAGCGACGCTGATTCGCGGTCGGAATGGTGTTTGGCTCCATATTGGCGAAGAAGCCTTCGGGCTGCTTATGGCGGGCGAGGCTGTAGGTCTCGGTGAGTTTGCTATCCGCCTGCAGGCAGCAATCAGCAGGTCGTGAGTTAGGCAGATGTCGGGCGGTCATGCACGGCAAGCTGCGCGGCGGCTCGAGAGGGACGATGGAGCGCCGCCAGCGTCGGGTGACACGTGACGGATTGCGTCCGCGGCCTACGCCGCGTTCGGAAGCTCCCGCACGAGCCGCTCGATCTGCGCAGCCGGCAAGGCCCGGCTGAACGAGTCGCCTTGCCCGAGCATGCAGCCGTGCTCGATCCGAAGGCGTCCTGCGCCAGCCCGGGTACCCTGATTCCTACGCCGCGTCTGCGAGCCCCCGCACGAGCGGCTCGATGCGCTCGGCCGGGACCGGTCGGCTGAACAGGTAGCCCTGTCCGAGCCGGCAGCCCTGCTCGATCAGGAAGGCGCGCTGCTGCTCGGCCATCGGCTGCAGGCCGAAGCCTTCGGCTGGCTTGATGATGGTGGAGAACACCGGCGCCGTGGTCGGCGGGCAGGTGAGAGATCAGCCCGACACTTGGGCACGTCGGGGACTTCGGAGATTCGATCGGAGACGCCTTGGAAAGGGCCAAGGAGCCTAAGATGGATATTTTCGAGCAGCTTGGTATGCAGCGTGAGGACGGCCCGCTGATAGACCCAAGAGGATGATTTCGACTTCAGATGGGGGGTGCCGTGCTTGTTCATCCGAGACCTGACGAGGTATTCGCCGAGCTTGCGCGGGAGTGGAAGCCAGCGTGGCGCCGATTTGTAGCCGAGCGAGACGCCTTCTGTGGAGCAGACGCCGAGCGTTCGCGGGCGATTCTTTCGTTCGTCATTCGCGCGCACTTGGCGGGTCTCGTTGATCATGAGACTGGCCTGCTTTTACAGGCGCTTCAGGAGTTGGGCGAGGGGTACGCCCTACTGTCAGCACCGGAGAACGGTCTTTCGGAGGAGCTAGCGCTCCCGCGTATCGACGTCGTACTGGCGACAATCGAGGCGGCCGGATACCCGGACGCAAGCGTCGCTCTGGGACACTCGGGATCCGATGCCGTTGCTACGCAGCGCCGGACAGCAGACGTTGTGCCCGAGGTAGAGCAGTCGACGGAAGGTGACTCGTCAAGGATGGCTCGGACGGTGTCGAAAGGGTTGGAGGGATATATGCAGTGTTGCCAGATACTGGCCCACCCAGAAGGGCGTCGCGAGATGACGTTGCGGCGTGGCGCGCTCCGTGAAAACGCGTGCCGTACGATCTCGAGGCTCCGATGGCAGTTTTCCGCCTTCGGGCGGACCACGGCATTGGCCCGAAGCGTCGAGCGTCGAGCAGTCCAACTCCTCTTGCTACTGACCGACTGCGAGTACCTGGTGACCACGCTCGGTGATCAAGAGCCGACAAACGCCGTCAACGTCTTGCCGGTCTCATTCGTCCGGGACTACACATGGGGCACGGGTGTCGGAACATGGGTCGAATCACACGGCGTCCGGCTCCCCCGAGAACTGGCGCGTCGCTAAGACGGCCTAAACCCCGCGCGCCGCGCACGCGCGGCGACTGACTCGCCTGGGCTTCCAGCAGCCCGGCCTCGGAGCGACTCGCCGGTGCTCTATTCAACCTCCGCCGCTCGCGGGCACAGCCGGCCTTGGAGTCGGCGGACTGCCGGCATTTAAGGCGCCACCTCGCTCTGCGAGCGCTTCCCAGTCTTGGGTCTCACGTGTCAAGACGAGGTATTTGAGCCGAGCGGTGATGTCGGAGCTCGCCGACGACGGGTCAGGAGCAGTCCGCGGCCTACGCCGCGTTCGGAAGCCCCCGCACGAGCCGCTCGATCTGCGCAGCCGGCAAGGCCCGGCTGAACGAGTCGCCTTGCCCGAGCATGCAGCCGTGCTCGATCCGAAGGCGTCCTGCGCCAGCCCGGGTACCCTGATTCCTACGCCGCGTCTGCGAGCCCCCGCACGAGCGGCTCGATGCGCTCGGCCGGGACGGGTCGGCTGAACAGGTAGCCCTGTCCGAGCCGGCAGCCCTGCTCGATCAGGAATGCGCGCTGCTCCTCGGTCTCGATGCCCTCGGCCATCGGCTGCAGCCCGAGGCCCTCGGCGAGCTTGATGATGGTCGAGACGAGCACGCCGGCGCCGTGGTCGCCGGGCAGGTCGGAGACGAACGAGCGGTCGATCTTGAGCGTTGTGACGGCCATCTGGCTCAGGCGCGCAAGTGACGAGTGGCCGGTGCCGAAGTCGTCGATCGCAAGCTGCAGGCCGCGGCGGTGAAGCTCCGCCAGCACGGGCTCGTTGCGCTGCGGGGCGTTCATGAAGGCGGACTCGGTGATCTCGATCATCATCCGGTCGGGCGCGAGGCCGAACGACTCGATGGTGCGCAGCACCTCGCGCATCGCGGTCGGCTCCCAGAAGGCCGGCGGCAGGTTGACCGACACGTACAGGTCGAGGCCGGCGTCGCGCCACTCGCGGCTCTGGCGGCAGGCCTCGGAGATGACCCACTCCGAGATCGCGCCGATGAGGCCGGTGCGCTCGGCCAGGGGGATGAAGTCGCCCGGCATGACGAGGCGGCTGCCGTCCTGCCAGCGCACGAGCGCCTCGGTGCCGACGATCGCGCCGGTGGCGAGCTCGACCAGCGGCTGGTAGTGCAGCACGAGCCGGCCCTCGCCGATCGCCCGCCGCAGCCGGCCCGCCATCGCGAGCTGCTCGAGCGCCGCCCTCGGTGGCGTGCGTGTAGCGGTGCTGGCCGTCGCGGCCGGCCGCCTTGGTCTGGTGAAGCGCGGTGTCGGCGTGCTTGAGCAGGTTCGCGGGATCGGCCGCGTCGGCCGGATAGAGGCTGATGCCGACGCTGGCCGAGCAGAAGACCTCGGTGCCGGCGAGCTCGGCGGGCACGCGCAGGGCCGCGCGCACGCGCTCGGCCATCGCATCGGCGGTCGCGCCGGCGCCGCCGCCGTCGCGGCCGAGCTCGATGTCGGCGAGCAGGATCGCGAACTCGTCGCCGCCCAGCCGCGCCACGGCGCCGGCCTCGGCGACCGTCTCGCCCAGCCGCCGCGCGATCTCTTGCACGAGCGCGTCGCCGGCCTCGTGGCCGAGGCTGTCGTTCACGACCTTGAAGTCGTCGAGGTCGACGAGCAGCACGGCGACGCCGTCGTGGCTGACCTCGGCGCGCGTCACCGCGCGCTGCAGGTGCTTCTGGAGCATGGCCCAGTTCGGCAGGCCGGTGAGCGGGTCGTGCAGGGCGACGTGGGCGAGCTGCTCCTCGGCGTGGCGGTGGGCGGTCACGTCGAGCAGGTAGCCCTGCCGGCACGGCTCGGCGCCGTCTGCGTCGCGCACCTCGAACGACTCGTCGAGCACCCAGGCGACGCTGCCGTCGGGCCGCACGATCCGGTACTCGGCCGAGAAGCGGGCGCCGTCGGCGATCGCCGCGGCGAGCTCGCCGAGCACGCGCCCGCGGTCGTCGGGATGGATGCAGGCCGCGGTGAGCCCGGGATCGCCCTCCCAGTCGGCGGGGGAGCGGCCGGTGATCGCCTCGACGGCGGGGCTCCGGTAGAGCGGCGTCGAGGCGTCGTCGAGCGCATTCATGTAGATGCCGAGCGGCAGCTGCTCGACCAGCGAGCGATACCGCGACTCGGCGGCGCGCAGCCGCGCCTCGGACTCGTGCAGCGCCTGCTCGGCGTGCTTGCGGTCGGTGATGTCGAGGATCACGCCCTGCATCTCGGTCGGGACGCCGTGCTCGTCGCGGACGACGACCACCTCGTCGTGGAACCAGCGCTCGCGGCCCTCGGTGTCGAGCAGCCGGTACTCGTCGCGGTACGGCGTCGCCGACGCGAGCGCCGCGCGGTAGCCGGTCACGGCGCGGTCGCGGTCGTCGGGATGCACCCGCGCCGTCCAGCCGTCGGTGCCGTCGAGCCACTGGGCGACCGCGACGCCGCTCAGCGCCTCGAGCTGGGGGCTGACATAGATCGGGTCGCCGCTGCCGATGCGGTCGACATAGGTGATCGCGGGCATCTGCTCGACGAGCGCCTGGAAGCGGCGCAGCGACTCGTTCGCGTCGCGGTGAAGCTGGGCGTTTCGCACGGCGGCGGCGACCGTCTCGCCGAGGACGCGCCAGAAGCGCATGCCGCCCGACGCGAGATCGGAGTGCGACGCGCCGGACACCTGGATGAGGCCGATGGCCTCGTCGCCGCACACGAGCGGCACGAGGAAGTCGTTGCCGGCCTGGCCGGGACGGCGATCGGCGATCACCGCGGCCCAGTCGGCGTCGAGGTCGCGCGACTCGGGCGGCTCGGCGCCGAGCGCGAGCACGCGCTCGCCAGCGGCGTCCACGAGCCAGATGCGGGCGCTGCCGCCGATCACCGACGCGGCATGCGCGTCGAAGCGGCGTGCGACCTCGTCGGGGTCGAGCGTCGTGAGGAGGGCTCGCACGAACGCGAGCAGCGCGTGTTGGCGGCCGGCGTTCGGCACCGCCCAGTCATCGGCCGCTCGCAGGCGGCGCTTGAGTCAGATGCCCAGGTCGGCGGTGTCGGTGTCGTCGGCCGCCTGCCGGCCCGACCACGCCAGCCACTCGGTGCCGCGGCACATCGGGCAGGCCGGAAGCGCGCGCCGCACCGTGATGCCGTAGCCGCACTCGCTGCAGTGGAACTCGCCCCGCGCCGAGGCGCCGGCGACTCAGGCCGGACCGCGATGCGGCCGCGTCGATGATGGCAACGCCCATTGGTGCCCCCGTGCTCAGATCCCCGGATCGCGCTGGCGATCCCTTGCCTCTCAACGTAGTGCGCCCGCCGCCGCGGCGCCTGCCCCGCCCGGGTGGTCGCGTGCTACCCGGATGGGCGTAGGGCTACTTCTTCGCGGCCTCGTAGTACGGGTTCGTGCCCGATGCGTGGTCGGTGACGTCGATGACCCGCGTGATCACGGGCACGGCCTCGCGCAGCGCCACCTCGATGCCCTGGCGCAGCGTCACCGACACCATCCCGCAGCCGACGCAGCCGCCGCCGAGGCGCAGGTAGGCGGTCTCGTCCTTCACCGCCACGAGCTCTGCCGAGCCGCCGTGGGCGGCGATCGCCGGGTTGATCTGCTCCTCGAGCACCTGGATCAGGCGCTGGGCCAGGTCGCCGCTCAGGTCGGCCGACGGGATCGTGTCGATGGCCGGGCTCGCCGGCGCGCGGTTCAGGATCACGAGCCCGCCGGTGGCGAGGTCGCCCTGGCGGTCGAGCGTCGCCCCGCGCAGGAGCTCGACGCTCTCGGCGGGGATGACGACGGCGATGCGGTCGAGATCCTGCACGTGCGCGCCGGGCGGCGCGTCTTCGAGCGGCTGCAGCGAGAGGTCGTAGGCGTACTCGCCGCCGGCGACGCCGGTCACCTCGACCCACAGCGCGTAGCGGTCGGGATCGGCCTCGCGCGACCGCACGAGGATCGCCTTCTCGACCGCCGCGGCGGTGACGTTGAGCACCGTCTCCATGCACGTAGGGTACCGGCCATGCCGCGCGTGCTCCTGCTGCTGCCGACGGCGACCTACCGGGCCGAGGACTTCCTCGCCGCAGCCGCCGCGGTCGGCGCCGAGGTGGTGGTGGCGTCGGACCGCCGCCAGGCGCTGCACGCCGCGATGGGCGACCGCTCGATCCGCGTCGACCTGCGCAGTCCCGACCGCGCCGCGGCCGCGATCGCCGACCTCGCCGAACGCGTGACGCTCGACGCCGTGGTGGCGGTGGACGACGGCGGAGTGGCGACGGCCGCCCTCGCGAGCGAGCGCCTCGGCCTGCCCCACAACCCGCCCGCCGCCGTCGCCGCGACGCGCGACAAGGCGGCGATGCGGCGCGCGCTGGCCGAGGCCGGCATCCGCCAGCCCGGCGTTCGTGGTGCTCGCCGCCGGCGACGACGCCGGCGCGGTCGATCTGCCCGCGGTGCTGAAGCCGGTCGCGCTCTCGGGCAGCCGCGGCGTGATCCGCGCCGACGACCCCGCCGCCGCCCGAAGCGCCGAGGCGCGCATCCGCGCGATCCTCGACGAGGCCGGCGAGGATCCCGACGGCCCGATCCTGGCCGAGCGCTACGTGCCCGGCGCCGAGGTGGCCGTCGAGGCGCTGCTGCGCGGCGGCGAGCTCGAGGTGCTGGCGGTGTTCGACAAGCCCGACCCGCTCGAGGGGCCGTACTTCGAGGAGACGATCTACGTCACGCCGTCGCGGCTCCCGGCGGCGCAGCTCGACCGGATCGCGGCGGCGACCGCGGCGGCGGCGGCCGCGCTCGGGCTGCGCGAGGGACCGGTGCACGCCGAGCTGCGCCTCGACGGCGACGCGCTCTTCGTGCTCGAGCTGGCCGCTCGCTCGATCGGCGGGCTGTGCGGGCGGGCGCTTCGCTTCGGCGCCGGCCTCAGCCTCGAGGAGGTGATCCTGCGCCATGCCCTGCGGCTGCCGCTCGGCCCGCACGAGCGCGAGCGGGCCGCCTCGGGCGTGATGATGCTGCCGATCGAGCGGGCCGGGACGCTGCGCGAGGTGCGGGGGCTCGACGCGGCCCGCGCGGTCGCGGGCATCGAGGACGTGCGGATCACGATCCCCGCCGGCCGGCCGGTCGTGCCGCTGCCCGAGGGCGACCGCTACCTCGGCTTCGCGTTTGCCCGCGCCGCGGAGCCCGCCGCGGTCGAGGCCGCCCTGCGCGCCGCGCATGCGGCGCTTCGGGTCGTCGTCGACTGACGTATCCTCTCGCCTCCCGATGCCGCCGCTCACCCCAGACATCGTCCGCCGCCAGGCCGTGATCGGCGCGGCGGCGCTCTCGCCGGACGGCAGCCGCGTGGTCTACACGCGCCGCACCGTCGCCGGCGAGCGCTACCAGACGAGCCTCTGGGTCGTCCCCTACCGGGGCGGCCGGCCGCGGCGGCTGACGAGCGGCCGCTGGTCTGACGGCGCCCCCGCCTGGTCGCCTGACGGCGAGACGGTCGCGTTTACGAGCGACCGCGGCGACGAGGACACGCCCGCAGCGCTCTACCTGATCCGGCCCGACGGCGGCGAGGCGCAGCGGGTCTGCACGGCCCCGCACGGGGATGTCGGCGCACCGGTGTGGTCGCCGGACGGAGGCCGGATCGCGTTCGTCGCCAAGGCCGGCCCGCCGCGCTTCTGGGCGGGCGATCCCACGCGCCGCACCGCCCGCGTGATCCGCACCGTCGACTGGCGCAACGACGAGGGCGAGCGCGACTACCGCGTCCACCTGTTCGTCGTCGCGGCGCGGCCGGGCGCGCGGCCGGTGCAGGTCACGACCGGCGACTTCGACGTCGCCGATCCGGCGTGGCATCCCGACGGCACGCGGATCGCGTTCGCGGCCCCGATGGGCGCCGACGCCGACCTCGACCCGCGCCCGGCCATCCACTCGGTCAAGGTGAAGGCCGGCGCCCGGCCGCGGCCGCTCGTCTCGCTCGCGGGCGTCGCGCGGCTGCCCTCGTGGTCGCCCGACGGCCGCACGCTCGCCTTCGTCGGCACCGACGTGCCGGGCGCGCCCGACCACGCCGAGCTCGAGCTCTACGTGTGGGACGGCACCGAGGCGCGCAGCCTGACCGGCGCGCTCGACCTGCCGGTGGCGCTCGGCTTCGGCTCGGATCTGCACGACTGGATGGGGCCCGAGGAGCCGCCGCCGGCCTGGGACGGAGCCGCGCTCGTCGTACCGATCAACCGCCGCGGCCGCGACGAGGTGTGGCGGGTGCCGCTCGACGGCGATCCCCATCCGCTCACCGCCGGCGACACCAGCCTGACCGTGATCTCGGTCGCGGCCGGGCGGATCGTCTCGACGCTCACCGACGACGCCTACCCGCCCGAGATCTGCGCGGTCGAGCCCGATCGGCTGCGGCGGCTCACCCGCCACGGCGGGGCGTGGCTGCGCCGCCACGAGCCGCCGGTCGTGCGCGAGGTGGATGCGGGCGGTGTGCCGTCGTTCCTGTTCGAGCCGGCGGGCGTCGAGGGCCGCTCGGCGCTCGTGCTCGCCCCGCACGGCGGCCCCTACGGCGCCCATGCGCCCACGCCCGAGCTCGACACCTGGGTGCTGACCTCGCTCGGCTACCGCGTGCTCGCCCCGAACATCCGCGGCTCGGGCGGTTACGGCCGCGACTGGGTCGAGCCGATCCAGGGCAAATGGGGCGGGCCGGACGCCGACGACCTGATGGCGGCGACCGAGTGGGCCGTGCGTCGCCGTCTCGCCGATCCCAAGCGGATCGCGGTGATGGGCCTCTCCTACGGCGGCTGGGCGGCCAACTGGCTCGCGGGGACGTCGTCGCGCTTTGCCTGCGTGATCTCCGAGAACGGCGTTGCGAGCCTTCCCACCGCCCACGCGGTCTCGCACATCGGCCCGTCGTATGACCGCTCGATCGGCTACGGCCCGGTGTACGAGCACGAGGCGGCGATGGCGGCGTCCTCGCCGCTAGGGCACGTGCAGGCGATGACGGCGCCGATGCTGATGCTGCAGGGCGAGGCCGACCGCATCTGCCCGATCGACGACAACTGGCAGCTGTTCGTCGCGCTGCGCGAGCTCGGCCGCGACGTCGAGATGGTGCTCTACCCCGACGAGCACCACGTGATGATGGCGACCGCCCGCCCCGACCGCCGCATCGACCGGCTCGAGCGCATCATCGCCTTCCTGCGCGCCCACTGCCCGCCGTGAATAAATCGGGCCAGGCCCGATTTATTCAGCCCTGGACGAGCAGCGCCGCGCCGAGCGCGCCGCCGAGGTCGCCCAGGCCGGCCAGGTGCACCGCCGGCGGGCGCGTGTCGACGAACAGGTGCGGGTGCATCGCCGTCTTGATGCGCTCGACGTAGGGGTCGCCGAGGCGGGTGCCGAGACCGCCGCCGATGACCACGGCCTCGACGTCGAGCAGGTTCACGGCCGAGGCGACGCCGGCGCCGAGCGCCTGCACGGCACGGTCGATCAGGTCGGTCGCGAGCTTGTCACCGTGGTCGAGCGCGTCTGACCAGACGCCGCTCGTGAGCGCATCGCGGCCCTTCTTCTCCATGATCTTGAAGAGCGTCGTCTTGTGGCCATCGTGGTGGCGCCGACGCGCCTCGAGCTCCATCGCGCGCCGGCCGGCGTAGGCCTCCATGCAGCCGTTGCGCCCGCACGTGCAGAGGGCCCCGTTTCGCCGCACCACCATGTGACCGATCTCGCCGGCCGCGCCGCGGCCGCGCCACGGCTTGCCGTCGAGGATGACGCCGCCGCCGACCCCCGTGCCCCAGAAGACGCCGAGCAGGCTCTTGTAGGGCTTGCCGGCGCCGAGCTCGAACTCGGCCGTCGTCGCGACGCGGACGTCGTTTCCCAGGCCGATCTTCGTGCCGAGCTCCTTCTGCAGCAGGTCGGCCACCTTGATCGTGCGGTTCCAGTCGGGGACGACGTTGTAGGCGTTCGTCACCGTCCCGGCCGCCGGATCGACGTCGCCGGGCGAACCCATGCCGACGCCGTCCAGGTCGCTCGTCTTCACGCCGGCCTGCTCGGCGGCTGCGCGGACGGCGCCGGCGATGGCCTGAAGGACGCCCTCGGGGCCTGCGTCCTTCGGCGTCGGCACCTTCGCCTGGCCGCGCACGTCATTTGCCTCGTCCACCATGGCGGTCTGGATCTTCGTGCCGCCGAGATCGATGCCGCCGCGCAGTCCCATCGCCGTAGTGTTGCGCATTCACCCCCGGCATGCGGGCTGCGTGCGGTAATCTCGCCACCCGTGGCAGCCGACGCCGTCATCCGCGCCGTTGACGAACACGGCCTGCGCCTCGTGCGCTTCCTCTACTGCGACAACGGCGGCACGATCCGCGGCAAGGCGTCGAGCCGCCACGGCCTGCTCGGGCGCATCGAGAGCGGCATCGGCCTGACCGTCGCCATGCAGGCGATGAACAGCCTCGACCAGCTCCAGCCCGTACCCGACATGGGGCCGGTCGGCGAGGTGCGGCTGCGGCCCGATCCGGACACCTTCCGCGTGCTGCCCTACGCACCCGCCACCGGCGCGATGTTCGTGGACATGATCGGCCTCGACGGCAACCCGGCGCCGGTGTGCCAGCGCTCGTTCCTCAAGCGCCAGTGCGCGCGCCTGGCCGAGCGCGGCCTGCGCATCGAGATCTCGTTCGAGAACGAGTTCTCGCTCGCCCGCGCGGTCGAGGGCGGCTATGACCCCGTCGACTCGAGCCTGTGCTTTTCGACCATCGGGATGACGAGCGCACAGGACGTGATCGACGACCTCGTCATCGCGCTCGAGGCGCAGGGGATCGTGCTCGAGCAGTACTACACCGAGCTCGGCCACGGCCAGCACGAGATCTCGACCGGCCACGCGCCGGCGCTCCGGGCGGTCGACGAGCAGATCTTCACCCGCGAGACGATCCGCGCCGTCGCCACCGCCCACGGCCTGGTCGCCTCGCTCGCCCCCAAGCCGTGGCCGAACAACGCGGGCAACGGCTGCCACATCCACTTCTCGCTGTGGGAGGGCGACACGAACCGCTTCCACGATGCGTCCGGCCCGGGCAGCCTGTCGGCCGAGGCGCTCTCGTTCATCGCCGGGATCCTCGAGCACCTACCCGGCCTCTGCGGCCTGGCCGCACCGAGCTTCAACTCCTACCACCGCATCATCCCGCACTACTGGGCGGGCGCGTTCACCTGCTGGGGCCTCGACAACCGCGAGGCGCCGGTGCGGGTGCCGTCGCTTTACGCCGGCCGCGAGCAGGCCTCGACGAACGCCGAGCTGAAGGCGGCCGACGCGAGCTGCAACCCCTACCTGGCCGTCGGCGGGCTGATCGCCGCGGGTCTCGACGGGCTCGAGCGCGGGCTCCACCCGCCCGAGCCGGTGCAGGTCGACCCGGGCACGCTGCCCGATGCCGAGCGCGAGGCCAGGGGCATCCGCCCGCTCCCCGCCAGCCAGCGTGAGGCCCTGGACGCGCTCGGGGCCGACGACGTGCTCACAGGCGCACTGGGCGCCGTGCTCGCCCGCTCCTACCTGGCCGTGCGGCGCTCGGAGTGGGAGGCATACTCCCAGGCGGACGAGGCGTTCGAGCAGCAGGGGCACTTCCAGAAGTACTGATCGGAGGCGGCGGTGGGCGCGAGGCGGACGATGACGAGGCGCTCGCTCGTCGCCGGCGGCGTGGGCGGCGCCGCCGTGCTCGCGGGCGTGGGCACGGGCGCCCTGCCCGGCAAGGCCCGGCTGAAGGCCCAGTACCACGACTGGTTCAGCCCACATCCGCACATCCCTTCGGATCCCGAGGGCGTGATCTCGCTCGATCACGTCTACTCGCATGCGCGGGGCAAGACCGTCGATCTCTTCACCGCCGTCCCGCACGGCTACGGCAAGGGCGCCGGCCTGCCCGTGTGCCTCGTGCTGCACGGCGTGACGGCGAGCCCGTCCGACTACGAGCGCTTCGGCCTCGGCCGCTTCCTGACCGCGGCCGTGCGCGCGGGCGCGCCGCCGTTCGTGCTCGCGGGCGCCGACGGCGGCATCCTCTACTGGGAGCCCGACCCGTCGAGCTCCGACGATCCGCAGCGGATGATGACCGACGAGATGCCGGCGTGGCTTCGAGCGCGAGGTTTCGACGCCACCCGCTCGGCGGCATGGGGCTGGTCGATGGGCGGCTACGGCGCCCTGCGCCTGGCCGAGGTGCGCCCCGGCGTGCAGCGGGCGGTGGCCGCGTTCAGCCCCGACGTCACTCACGGCCCGCGGGTGGTGGCGCAAGACGGCGTCTACCGCACAACGCCGCTCGGGATCTGGTGCGGGCGCTCCGACCCGCTGTTCGGCGACGTGAAGGGGTTCGTGGCGAAGCTCCCGCGGCGGCCGCGGATCCTCTCCTACGGAGCCGGCGCGCACACCCGCGCCTACTGGGACAGCGTCACGCTGCCCGCGTTCGCCTTCGTGGGCGCCGCGCTCGGCTCAACGGCGGCGGCGTGATGGCCGACGCCCTGCTCGATGCGCTCTGGGCGATGCCCGCCGTCGATCACCACGCCCACGGCATCCTGCCGTTCGCGCCGACGCTGGATGAGTTCCGGGGCATGTTCTCGGAGAGCCCCGACCCGGCCCAGTGGCCGCACGTCGCCACCGGGCTCACCTACCGGCGGGCGATGCGCGATCTGGCGGCATTCCTCGGCTGCGAGGCCACCGAGGCCGCGGTGTTCGCGCACCGGCGTGAAGCCGACTTCGACGCCTATTCGGCCGGCCTGCTGCGGGCGTCGGCGACCGGCCTGCTCCTGATCGACGACGGCTACCCGCCGCCCGGCGAGGGCTACGGCTGGGAGCGGATGGGCGAGCTCGCCGGCTGCTCCGCGCGGCCCGTGATGCGGATCGAGCGCGTCGCCGAGGAGGCGCTGTGGGGCAGCTTCGACGAGTTCCGCGAGCGGATCCGGGCCGAGGTCGCCTCCGCCGGCGGGCGCGGGTTCGTCGGCCTGAAGACGATCGCCGCCTACCGCACCGGCCTCGACGTGCAGCCACCCGACATCGATGCCGCCCGGGCAGCGTTCGCGGCGGCGGGTGAGCGCATCGAGGCCAAGCCGCTGCTCGAGCTGGCGCTGTGGGACGCGCTCGAGGCGAACGCCCCAGATCCCTTGCCGCTGCAGGTGCACTGCGGGTTCGGCGACTCCGACCTGCTGCTGCCGCGGGCCGATCCGACCTGGCTCAAGCCGGCGATCGAGCGCCATCGCGAGACGCCGTTCGTACTGCTCCATTGCTACCCGTTCGTGCGCGAGGCCGGCTGGCTCGCGCACGTCTACGGCAACGTGTTCTTCGACCTCTCGCTCACGATCCCGCACGTCTCGCGCCCGGCCGAGATGCTGCGCCAGGCGCTCGAGCTCGCGCCGGTCTCGAAGCTCCTCTACGCGAGCGACGCCGCCCGCACGCCCGAGCTCTACCTGCTCGCCGCGCGCTGGTGGCGGATCGCGATGGCCGAGGTGCTCGCAGCCGAGCTGCCGGCCGCCGAGGCCGAGCGGGCGGGCGAGATGATCCTGCGCGACAACGCCCATGCCGTCTACCCGCTTGGCTGAAACATCCTGCAAACCGTTACCCCGGGGAGTTGCGTTCGGGCGCCTTCGCGGAGAGAATCGGTGGGATGAGTCAGGCGCCTGACGCGCGCGTTCGGTTCTCACGGCTCGGCCTGCGGCTGTTCGCGGCCGGAATGCTCGTGGCGAGCGTCGCCGCGGTCGCGTTCGTGATCATGCAGCTCCAGAAGCACGACACGAGCTCCACGCCGCCGGCAATCCCGCCGACCACGCACCCGAGCCCGTGGGGAGCGACCCAGGTCGGCTATCGCGAGATCGATGCGCCCAGTCGCCAAAGCCCTGCGCGGATTGCCGGTGCGGGTGCGGCTGCCCGCCTCGGCCGGCAAGCCTGCCGGCGTCTACCGCGCGGCCACGAGCGTCCGCGTGCGCTACGCGTCCGGATCGCACTTCGGCGTCTACCTGCTGACGGTGTGGACGCCGGGAAGCGGCGCCGGCCCGCGCACGATCGCCGGGCTCGCCAAAGCCTGCCACGTCTGCACCCACAACCGCCTGATCCGGCTCGCGTCCGGGGTCTCCGCGGCCGTTGAGGCCGGCGGTGGGCGCCCGAGCATCGTCACCTGGCGCGAGGGTGGCCACACGTACGAGGTGCGCGGCCCGGCCGGGAGCTTCACGAACGTCCGCGCCGTTGCCGCCGCCCGCGCGATCGCGCGGGCGAACGCGTAGAGCTGCGGTGTTCGAGCGGTTCACCGAGCGCGCCCGCCAGGTGGGGTGCTGACGAACCCCAACCGCGCCGCTCACGCGCCCAGGAGCGCCGCCGGGACGACGCCGATTCCGTCCGGACGGCGGTAGGCGGTCTCGCCGGTTGTGACCACGATTGCGTCGAGGAGGTCTTCGCCGAGCCGGTCGCTGAGCCAGCGCAGGTGGCGGACATCCGCGTCGGCGACGGTGCGGGCGAGCTTCACCTCAATCGCGACCACCCGGCCGTCGTCACGTACGACGACGAGGTCAACTTCGTGCTCGCCTGCAGCGGTGCGCAGGTGATGGGTGGTCGCCTCCGCCGCTTGGGCATACACGCGCACGTCCAGTGTGACCAACGACTCGAACAACGCCCCCAGGAGGGTCGCGTCGCGGGGTGCGACAGGCGCCTGGGCCGCGTCCAGGAGGGCACCGACACCGACGCCAAGGAGGCGCGCCGCGAGCGCTGGGTCGACGAGCTGGTGCTTCGGCGGTGACGCGAGGCGGCGGAGGTGGTTACGGGTAGGGAGCCACGCCGGCACCGGGTCGATCACCCACAGCCGCTCCAGCATGACCCGGTAAGGAGTGGCCGCTTTGCGGGTTGGTACGACGCCGTCTGCACCGCTGACGGCGGTCCTGATCCGCTCATAGGTGGCGGTGGTCGAGGACGCGGCGGCGTAGGCGGTGAGCCACCGCCGCACCTGGCCCGGGTCGCGGACACCCGCTCCGACCCGCTCGAGGTCATGCTCCACGATCCCGGCGACGTACCCGTCGAGCTGGGCTCGAAGCAGCCGACCGGTGAGCCCGCGAAGGCCGGGGAAGCCCGACCCGACAATCTCTTCCGCGTACTCCTCGACGCCGACCGCGGTGTTGCCGTCCAGGCGCGGCCGGCCGCCTCCCAGGAGCCCCGCGAGGCTGATGGACGGCGTTTCGACGCCGCGCTCGGCAAGCGTCAAAGGTCTCATACGCACGGTCACGATCCGTGCAGCCCCGGAGTGCGTTTCGACTGACGGAGCGGCGGATCCGGTGAGCAGGAAGCTGCCTGCGGTAGCGCCCGCGTCGACGGCTCGGCGCACGATGTCCCATATCTCGGGCAGCCGCTGCCACTCGTCGATCAGGATCGGCGTCTGACCCGACGTGAGCCGGCGGGCGTCGGCGGCGGCCACCGCCCGCTGAGCCGGGTCGTCGAGCTGGTGAACCGTGCGTGCGCGGCGCAGTGCCGTCGCCGTCTTCCCGACGCCCTTGGCGCCATCGATGGCGACCGCCGGCAGACCCGCGAGCAGCTGGTCGAGGTCTGCGTCAAGGATGCGAGGAGCGTAGGGGTGAGGGGCAGCCACACCCGACAGGATACCGCAACGACAGTTCATAGGATACAGGAATGACGGTAGTTAGGATACAGTTTCGACGCCTTGGAGGAACCAGGAGCGACGGTAAATGCCGCAAGTCGCGCCGCTACCCGCCGCGCAGCTCGACGAAGGCGATGCGGTTGCCCTCGGCGTCGGTGACCGTCGCTTTGTGGCCGGAGCGGCCGACGGAGCAGTTCGACTGTGCACATACCCGGGGCAGCCGCCCAGCCGCCGGAGCCGGTTGCGCCTGGTGTTGCGGGCGGTTCCAGGCACTACTCGCGACTGGGGAACCTCAAGGCTGGTGGTACGGTCTGATCGGGTGTGAGGCTGTCGATTCTCGTAGCCGTCCTACTGCTCTCTGCCGCCGGGTGTTTCGGCGGATCGTCGAGTTCTGGCGGCCCCACGCGGCTCACGGTAGTCGTCCACGGGATCAACGGCAGCAAGCCGTGGCATACGACTTGGACACTTCGATGTTCGCCACCCGGAGGCACCCACCCAGCGCCGCAAACGTCATGCGCCGCGCTCTCTGATTTGCTGGCTAGACATGCCGTCCCACGGCGCCACTGCGACTCAGAGGGCGGTGGACCGTGGACAACCGTGCGTGGCACCTACGCGGGCAAGCCTCTGTCGCTCGCATACGCCGAGGCGTGTGCGACCGGAAAGACGGGCCGTGAGAGCCAGGCCGTCGGTGCGTACTTCGATCACGGCTAAGTCTCCGTTCGCGGCCGCCTCGCCGACTGTCGCCCTCTCTTGGTCGGCAGCGAAGCCTGGTCGAGCCGGGACCCCCTACGTGCTCGACCGGCCCGGCCTCGATGCCCAGCTCGGCCAGTCTGGTCAGGAGCCCGGTCAGGTCGGGCACGGCCAGCGTCACGACGGTCTGGCCGGCCCGCTCCCGGGTCGGTGACGAGGTAGATCGATGCGCGTTCGGTCGCGCTCCACATCGCCTCGCCGGGCATGGGCAGGATGTCGGGCGGGCGGCCGAGCAGGCGCTCGTACCAGGCCATGGCGCGGTCGTAGTCGCCGGTGGGGATGCCCGCGAAGAGGTGTGAGATCGGCGTGCCCGCATCCACGTCCGGCAGACTACGCGCGTGACCGAAGGGTCGGGCCCCACCTGGAAGCATGCCCAGCAGCCGCGCAGCTGGACGGTCGTGATCATCCGCGGCTGCCTGGCCCTGCTCGTGCTGCTCGGCATCGTCTGGTTCAGCCAGTGGCGGCAGCGAATCACGGCGCCGGAGCTCGAGCGCGACGTCGCGGCCAGGCTGCAGGCGCCGCCCGCGCGCTGCGCCGACCACTCCGGCAACGGGTCGACGTGGGCGTGCGTGGTCGGCCCGGGCGGGTCGCGCTGCGTCGTCGTCGACGTCTCGCTCACGGGTCGCGTGAGCTTCGAGCATCACCCGAGCCACTGCCGCTACCCCTGAGCACCGCGCCGCCGAGGTCGACCCCGAACAGGTCGCGCAGCACCGCCTGACGCTCGTCCTCGTCGGCCAGCTCACGCTCGCTGCGCTCCTCGCCCGCGGTGGTGATCAGGCGCATCCCGGACAGGCTGACACGACCGCCCGAGGTGGCGAGGCTGCAGATCGGGGCGTTCGTGAAGTGCCCGGGCTCGGTCTGCAGCACGTGGCACATGCCCGCGAACTCGTGCATCTCTCGGGGGGTCTGGGTGAAGCGATACTGGGGCCGGCCGTCCTGGAGCAGGACGGTGCGCCCGTCGATCGTCTGGAGCCGGTACTCGCGCCCGCGCTCGCGCTCCTGCGGTCCGGCCTCGTCGAGCCGTAGCGGCGTCGTGAAGCTGTCGCCGAACCCGACGTCGGCGAGCCACGGCGCGTCGAGGTCGACGCGCAGCAGGAGGTGGGCGAAGTCGGGCATCTCGAGGTCGCCGGAGACGACGGCGGCCGAGTGGCGGGTGACCGTGAAACCGAGCGCTTCGAGGAGGCGCGCGAAGGTGCCGTTGAGCTCGAAGCACCAGCCGCCGCGGCGCGCATGCACGATCTTCCGGTAGACGTGATCGGGGTCGAGCACGTTTCGGCGGCCCAGGTGGATGTCGAGGTTCTCGAACGGCACCGTCAGCATGTGCGCGCGGTGCAGCGCGGTGAGCGTCTCGGCGGTCGGCTCGCGCGGCCCGCTGTAGCCGATCCGGGCCAGGTACGCGTCGACGTCCACGTGCGAGATCCTACGGTGCCGGTGGCCCGGCCCGGAGCCGCAGCAGCGCCGCCGCGCGCACGCGCTCGGGGTCCATGTCCGACCAGTCGGCGTCGACCCACCAGGTGGCGCCGGCATCGATCCACGGCTGCACGATGTCGCCCGCCGCCTGAGGATCGGCCGGGGTCGTGCCCTCGGCGACGATGTCGTAGCCGTCCATGCCAAGCCCCTCCGCCGCGCGCCGCTCGCGCAGCCACTCGATCCCCTCACGCAGCACCGCGGGCGTCATCTCCTGGTCGCCTTCGCCCTTCGGCATGTAGGCGGGCAGCCAGCCGTCGAGCCGGGCCGCCCGCCGCATCGACTTCGGCCGCGGCCAGGCCCCGACGACCCAGATCGGCGGGTGCGGGCGCTGCACGGGCGGCGGCGGGATCATCCGATCGGCGGGCCTGGCGTGGAAGTGGACACCGTCGTAGGCAAACGGCTCGCCGCTCCAAAGGCCCTGCATCAGCTCGAGCGCCTCGTCCATCCGCTCGGCCCGCTCGCGCCGTCCCGGGTCGTCCTCGAAGATCCACCAGCGGTCGTCGCTCGCGCCGAGCCCGATCGGCAGGATCACCCGGCCGCCGGAGAGGTTGTCGAGCGTCGCCACCTGGCTCGCCAGGTCCCAGGGCAGCCGCCGCGGCAGCGGCGTCAGCATCGTTCCCAGCCGGATGCGCTCGGTGGACATCGCGGCGGCCGTGAGCATCCCCCAGGCGTCGAAGCCCCACACGGCCTCCCACACGAAGAATGCGTCCCAGCCGTGCTCCTCGGCGACCGCGGCCAGCTCGGCCGCGGTGCGCGCGTCGCCATAGGGGAGCACCCATCCGTAGCGCATGCCCCGACTCTACCCCGGAACGACGGATTCCCCCGCGGCCGGAGGGGTCAGCCGGCCGCGGGGGTCAGGGAACACGCCGTTCGCGCGATGGGGCGTCTACGCGACGGCGTTCACCGGCGCCGGCTCGAGGGCCAGGCGCAGGACTTCGTCCACGCTCATGACGGGATGGAACGACATCTGCTCGCGCACGTCGTCGGGCACCTCGTCGAGGTCGCCGCGGTTTCGCTCGGGCAGGATCACGTCGGTCAGCCCGGCCGCGTGGGCGGCGAGCACCTTCTGCTTGAGGCCGCCGATCGGCAGCACCCGTCCCTGCAGCGTGACCTCGCCGGTCATGCCGACCGTGTGCTTCACCGGCCGCCCCGAGAGGAGCGACGCGATCGCGGTCGTCATGGCGATGCCGGCGGACGGCCCGTCCTTGGGGATTGCCCCCGCGGGGACGTGGACGTGGAACTCGTGGTCCTCGAAGACCGCCCGGTCGATGCCGAGCTCGTCGGCGTGGCTGCGGACGAACGAGAGCGCGATCCGCGCCGACTCCTTCATCACGTCGCCGAGCTGGCCGGTCAGGGTCAGCCCGCCGGTCCCGGGCATCCGCGTCGCCTCGATGAAGAGCACGTCGCCGCCGGTCCCGGTCACCGCCAGGCCCGTCGAAACGCCCGGAATCGCCGTGCGCACCGCGGACTCCTGGAAGAACTTCTGCCGCCCCAGCGCGTCGCGCACGGCGGGCAGATCGAGCACCACGGGCGGCTCCGCCGTCCCGGATGCGATCCGGGTCGCGGTCTTGCGCAGCACCGTCCCGAGCTCGCGCTCGAGCTGGCGCACGCCCGCCTCGCGGGTGTACTCGGTGATCACCGACTCCAGCACGGCGTCGGACACGTCGACCTCGTCGGCGGTGAGGCCGTTGCGCTCGACCTGGCGCGGCCACAGGTAGCCGTGCGCGATCGCGACCTTCTCGGCCGTGGTGTATCCGTCGAAGCGGATCACCTCCATGCGGTCGAGCAGCGGGCCGGGGATCGTGTCGGCGACGTTCGCCGTCGCGATGAAGAGCACGTGCGAGAGGTCGAGCTCGACGTCGAGGTAGTGGTCCCGGAACGAGTGGTTCTGGGCCGGGTCGAGCACCTCGAGCAGGGCCGAGGAGGGGTCGCCGCGCCAGTCGGCGCCGACCTTGTCCACCTCGTCCAGCATGATCACCGGGTTCATCGTGCCCGCGTCGCGCAGCGCGCGGACGAGCCGTCCCGGCAGGGCGCCGATGTACGTGCGCCTGTGGCCCCGGATCTCGGCCTCGTCGCGGACGCCGCCGAGCGACATGCGCACGAACTCGCGTCCCGTCGCACGCGCGATCGACTCGCCGATCGAGGTCTTGCCGGTGCCCGGGGGCCCGATCAGGGTCAGGATGACGCCCGAGCGGCGGTCGTCGGGGACGCCGCGGTCGGCGCGCAGCTTGCGCACCGCCAGGTACTCGGTGATGCGCTCCTTGACGTCGTCGAGGCCGGCGTGGTCGGCGTCGAGCACCTCACGCGCGTGCACCGGGTCGAGCCGCTCGTCGCTGCGCTTCGACCACGGCACGGCGATCAGCCAGTCGAGGTAGGTGCGGATCATCGAGGACTCGCCGGTGGACTCGCCCATGCGCTCGAGCCGTGCCACCTCGCGCTCGGCGTGCTCGCGCACGTCGTCGGGCATGCCGGCGTCGGCGATCTTGGCGCGGTACTCCTCGGCCACCGACGCGTCGTCGTCGCCGAGCTCCTTGCGGATCGAGTCCATCTGCTTGCGCAGGAAGTACTCGCGCTGCTGCTTCTGCGCACCCGACTCGACGTCGTCGCGGATGCGGCGGCGCACCTGCAGCTCGGCCATCCGGTCGCGCTGCAGCCGCAGCGCCAGCTCGAGCCGCTCGACGACGTCTGTCGTCTGCAGCAGCTCGACCTTCTGGTCGAAGTTCAGGTCGGGGGCGTACCCCGCCGTGTCGGCAAGGGCGCCCGGCTCGGTGATCGAGCGCAGGAACGCGCTCACACGGCCGTCGTCGCCGCGCAGCTCGAGGATCTCCTCGACCACGGCGCGGTACTCGCGCTCCAGGTCACGCGTGCGCGAGGGCGGCGGGGTCTCGTCGGGGCGCTCGTCGACCTCGACCCACAGGCGGCCCTGGGGATCGGTCGTGGCGGCGCCGGCGACGCCGCGGTGAAGGCCCGAGAGCGAGACGGCATGGATGCGTCCCGGCAGCCGCATGTGCTCGCCGACCTCGGCCACCAGGCCGACGTGGGCGTAGTCCGAGCCGTGCCGCGGGACGAGCAGAACGCGGGACTCCTCGCCGACTTCGACCGGCAGGGTCACGTCCATGCCGGGGAAGACGACGGTGTCCTCGAGGGGAATCAGGAGAAGTTTCGTCATAGGCATATGATGCCATAAACAGTTGAGGTTGGCAAATATCCGCTTCATGGATTATGATGGGCAACAGATGACCGAATGCTGGGAGCTCCTGTTCGATCTGCTCTTGACCGAGCGGGCGCGGATGCCCTCCATCGCGGCCGAATTCGACCTCTCCCCGACCCAGGTGCACGTGCTGCGCCTGCTCGAGCCGGGGACGACGGTACCGATGGGCCGGCTGGCGGGCGGCCTGGGCTGCGACGCCTCCAACATCACGGGCGTCATCGACCGGCTCGAGGCGCGCGGCCTGGTCGAGCGCCGCTCCGGCGAGCGCGACCGCCGCGTCAAGGTGCTCGTGGTCACCGAGCGCGGGCTCGAGCTGCGCCGGCGCCTCCTGCTGCGCATGGCCGAGCCGCCCGAGCCGATCCGCCGGCTCTCGCCCGACGACCAGCGCGCCCTCTCGGCGATCCTGCGCCGGGCTCTCGATCAGCCGAGCAGCCCGCGCACCAGCCGTATCAGCTGATCGCGGGGGATGTGCTCGAACGCGGCGTGGAGCACCAGTCCCTCCACCTCGCTGATCGCCCCCGAGGCGCGCCCGTCCGAGATCGCCCGTAGCAGCCCCGCCCGCGCGGCGTCTGCGACCTGGAGCGTCGAGAGCCCGCGGCGGTTGGCGAACTGCTGCAGCCTGTCCGTGCTCGTGAAGGCGAGCGCCAGCGTCGGCTGGGACACATGCAGACGGCACGCGGCGCCGTCGAGGGCCGAGAGCGCCACCTCGTTCTCGAGATCGCCGAAGCTCGAGACCTTGTGCCAGTGGCGGGCCGCGCACGGGCTGGGGACGCTCGCCGGGGCGTAGTTACGCCCGCCGAGCGCGATGTAGGCGCCGACGAGCGCGACGGCTGCGACGAGCGCCGCCACGGGCCATCGCAGCGCCGTCATGTCGCCGCCTCCCGCCATCCGGGCGCGAGCGCGGCGAGCGCGAGCAGCGCGATGCCGGCGGCGATCAGGAACGCGCGCGAGAACGCGTGGGTGGCCGCCCGCCGCACCTGCCCGGTCAGCGCGGCGCGCAGGCTGCTCGTAGGTCGGCCGGTCGGCGGCCGAGGGGTGCTGGGCGCGGAACGCCGGCTCGAGGTCGGGCAGCCGGTTCTGTGTCTGGCGCAGGCTGCGGTCGATCGCATCGCCGAGGCGCAGCTTCGCGCCGAGCGACAGCCCCGAGTTCAGGACGAGCGACGTCCCCGACCGCTCGGCGGCGGCCTGCTGCGTGACGAGGTCGGCGGTGAAGATCGGCGTCAGGATCAGGAGGCCGATGACGACGCCCGCGTGCCGGGCCGCGATCGTCCAGCCGCCGTGGATCGCGGCCGGCCCGGCGCCTGCCAGGGCGTTGTGGGTCAGGCCCGGCAGGGTGAGCGCAAGGCCGGCGCCGATCAGCGCCTGCGGCACGAGCGTCCAGACCACCGCAGCCGACGGCACCACGGCGAGAGCGGCCAGACCGCCCGCGATCAGGATCACGCCGGCGGCGACGGGCGCGGGCGCGGTCGCGGCCGGCTTCACGAGCGCCGAGGTCGCGATCGCCGCGGCGGGGATGACCGTGAGCACCGCCGCGGCGGCCAGTGGATCGAGGCCCCATCCGCGCACGAGCATCAGCACGAGCAGGAACAGGGCGGCCGTGAGCGCCGCCGAGACGAGCGCGAGGGCGAGGTTCGGCCAGGGCCGCGGCCACGCGTTCCCGCCCGCCGTGCGCTCCGGGTCGCGCACGCGGCCGTGCACGAGCAGCGCGAGCGGCACGAGCGCGAGCGGCACCTGGGCCGCGAACACGCCGCGCCAGGTGAACGCCTGGGTGAGCGCGCCCCCGGCCGCCGGCCCTGCGGCGGCGCCGGCGGCGGCCGCGGTCGCCCACACCGCCAGGCCGCGCGCCTGCGTCCCCGCGAGCTTCGGCAGGAGCGCGAGCGCGCCGCAGACGACGGCGGCACCGAAGACCGCCTGGACGGTGCGGGCTGCGAGCAGGACGTCGATGCTCCCGGCCACCGTGCAGGCCGCCGAGGCGAGCGCGAAGCCCGCGAGCCCGGCGCAGGTCACGCGCGCTGCTCCGGCGCGGGCCGCCAGCTGCGCCGCCGGCACGGCGGCCAGGGCCAGGGCGAGGTTGAACGCGGTGATCACCCACGCGACCCGCTCGATCGAGACGTGGAGCGCCGAGAGCAGGTCGGGCAGCGCCAGCACCACCACCGAGGAGTCGGCCAGCACCGTGGCGACCGCGATGGCGAGGGCAAAGGTGAGCGGAGCCGATCTGACCCCGGGAATGCTACCGGCGCGGGGTGCCTCAATCGCCATCGGCCGCGAGCCTCCGGCCGCGGGCGAGGTGCCCGCCGGGCCAGCCGCCGGCCTCGCCGACCAGCGACAGCAGCGACGGCACGAGCAGCGGGCGCACGACGAACGTCTCGAGGAGGATGCCGACGGCCATCGCGAACGCGAGTTCGCGGAATGCGCGCACGTCGACGATGGCGAGCAGGGCGAAGCTCGAGGCGAGCGTGACCCCGGCCGTGCGGATCGCCGCCGTCGTGCGCGCCGGGGCGATCCGGAGCGCGTCGCGCAGCGGCCGCACGCGCGCCTCCTGCCAGACCCGTCCGGCCACGAAGACGTTGTAGTCCGACCCGAGCGAGACCAGCAGGACGCCGGCCGCGAAGGGCACGTAGTAGGTGAGCTCGTGGTGGCCGAGCAGCGTCTGGAAGACGACGCTCGTGATCCCGAGCGCCGCCGCCACCGAGAGCGCGCTCGCCGCCACGAGCAGCACGGGTGCGACCACCGCGCGCAGGAACACCATGAGCAGGAGCAGGTTGATCGCGAGCACGGCCAGCACGACCCGCAGCAGGTCGGAGCGCACGGCGGTGACGGTGTCGGCGGCGACGATCGTGTCGCCGGCGACGGTCGTGTGCACGCCGCGTAGCCCGGACTGCGCCGCCAGCGCAGGCAGCTGCGAGCGCAGCGTCCGGGCCTGGTCGATCGCCGTTGCCCCGTAGGGATCCGAGCCGTAGGCGACCACGAACCGGGCGGCGTTGCCCGACGAGGACGTGAGCACGCCCAGGCCGTGCTCGAACGGCACGTCGGCCGGGCCGACCACCGCGGCGATGCCGGGCTGGCGGCCGAGCTCGGCCGCGAGCGCCGCGAGTCCGGCGTCGTCGGAGGCGACGCCGCGGCCTGTCACGATGACCTGGGTCGGTGCGAGCATCCCGGGCTGGAAGCCCAGCCCCGCCGCCGTCGCTGCGACGCGCTCCTGCGCCTGCGCGGGCAGGCCCGAGACGGCGGTGACGCCGAGGCGGGTCCCGCCGAGCTGCACCGCCGCCAGGCCGAGCCCGGCGATGCAGGCGGCCCCGACCAGCACGGCGGCCGAGCGGTGGGCGATCAGCCGCGCCGTCCAGTTGCGCGGGACGGCGCGCGCCGCCTCCCATTCGCGCAGGTGCTCGTTGGCGGGGATGCGGGGCCAGAAGAGCAGGCGCCCGAAGATCGCAAGCGCGGCCGGCACGAGCGTGACGGCGACCGCGACGGCCACCGCGACGGCGAGGGCGAGCCCGGGCCCGAGCTCCTGGAACGCCCGCACGCGGGCGACCTCGAGCGCGGCCAGGCCCGTGGCCAGGACGGCGCCGGCGGCGAGCACGATCGGCGTCGTCTCGGCGGTCGCGCGCCGGGCGGCGTCGAGGCGCGATTCGCCGCCGAGCATCTTGGTGCGCGCGCTCGAGAGGTAGAAGACGACGTAGTCGGTGACGATGCCGAGCACGAGCGCCACGAGGAGCGGGCGCAGCAGCGAGGGCTGGTCGAGCCCCGCCTTCTGCGCGAACTGGGCGATCGCCTGCTGGACGAGCGTGTAGGCGGTGCCGACCACGGCGAGCGTGAGCAGCGGCGCGCCGGGCGAGCGGAAGCGCAGGCCGACGAGGAGCGCCGCCAGCGCGGCCGTCGCGAGCTCGATGATGGGCAGCGCGTCGTCGACGAGGCTGCCCTCGTGCACCTCGGCCGGGTAGATGCCCGTGACGTGCGCGGCCGGGCCGCCGGCACCCGTCGCCGCCGCCTGGTAGCGATCGACGAGCGTCTGGCGCTCGGCCGTCGGCATCGCGGCGGGTGTGGCCAGGTAGGTGATCGCCGTTGTCCCGGTCTCGCGCGATCCGGGAACGACGCCGGCGGCGTTCACGACGGGAAGCGCGATCAGCCCGGCGTGAGAGCGCAGCGTGCGCCGGTCGGTGCGAAGCGCATGGGCGTAGATCCCCGCGACGGTGGCCGGGGAGAGGCCGTGCGGGTCGCGCTGGACGATGGCGGTCTCGGACGCGAGCGGCACCCGGAAGCGGTGCAGGGCGAGCGCGTCGGCGCGCAGCGCCGCCGAATGGGGCGGGACGAGCGAGACGAGCGACTCCGGCGTCTGTGCCGGCGCCGGGAGCACGGCGGCCGCGTAGACGGCTGCGGCGATCCAGCCGATCAGGATCGGCCAGCGCAGCGTGACGACGGCCCACGCGTAGGCGCGTGGGACGGGTCCGGCGGTGACGGGGACCTCGTTCATCGCGGTACTGATGCCCCAGTGTGACACCCGCCAACCGATCGGCCCCGTGCTCGATAGGCTGGCGGCGTCGTGATCGAGCCGTTCTCGTTCCATCTCCCCGTGCGGATCAGGTTCGGCGAAGGTGCGATCGCCGGCCTGCCCGAGGCGCTTGCGGAGCTGGGCGCGACGAGGGCGATCGCCGTCGTCGAGGCCCCTGTCGCCGGCCTGCCGGCCGTCGCCGCGGCCGTCGCGGGCCTCGACGTGTTCCGCAAGGAGCCGGGCGAGCCCACCGTGGCGCTCGTCGAGGAGCTCGCCGAGCGCATGCGCGCCGGCCGTCCCGACGCGGTCGTGGCGATCGGCGGCGGCTCGGCCCTCGACATCGCCAAGGCCGCCCGGGCGGCGTACACGCAGGGCGTGCCGTTCGCGCGGCTGCTGTCGGGCGAGGTGCCCGTCACCGCCCCCGCGATCGGCCTCGTCACGGTGCCGACCACGGCGGGCACGGGCTCGGAGGTGTCCGGCGGCGCCGTCGTGGTCGACCGCGCGTCGGGCCGAAAGCTCGGCGTCGCCTCACCGCTCATGCGCGCCCAGCACGCGCTCGTCGATCCCCTGCTCACGCTGGGCCTGCCGCCCGCGGCGACCATGCAGACCGGGGCCGACGCCCTGGCGCAGGCGATCGGCGGCGTGATCGTCCGAAACGGCAATCCCGGCTCGGTCGCGCTCGGACTCGAGGCCTGCCGGCACGTCGCCGCCGGCCTGGGGCCCGCCGTCGCCGATGGGAGCGACCGGACGGCGCGCTCGCGGCTCTGCCTGGGCAGCATGACGGCCGGCCTCTCGATGAACCTGTCCGATTGCGGCGCCGACCACGCGCTCGGCCACGCCCTCGGCGGCCGGTTCGGGCTGCCGCACGGGCTCGCCGTCGGGCTCGTCCTGGCCGAGACGCTCGATGTCGACCGGCAGGCGTGCGCGGAGGCGCTCGAGCGGGTGGCCGATGCGCTCGGCGAGGCGCCGGGAGGGGCCGCCGACGGGTCGCGGGCGGTGCGGGCTGTGGGCCGGATCCTGGCGGGGGTCGGGTTCCCGACCTTCGCCCAGGCGGGGGTCGGCGAGAGCGACATCGCCGATCTCGTGCCGCTGGCCCTCGACGACTACTGCCTCACGGTGAGCCCGCACACCTGGAGCGCGGCCGACGTCCGGGGCGCCTATGATCACGCCCTCGCGATGGGAGTGAGCAGGTCATTCTCCAAGGAATGAGTGGTACGTTTCGCACGGTCCGTCGGACGGCTTCGGGGGAAACCATATGAGGATTCGATTCGAAAACCACGATCTCGACACTGAGGCCTGCGGACAGTTCATCGACCTCACCGACGACGTGGCCAAGGTGGTCGAGCGCAGCGAGGTGCGCGACGGCATGGCGGTCGTGTACTCCCCCCACACCACCTGTGCGGTGCTGATCAACGAGCGCGAGAGCGGGTTCATCGAGGACTTCCGCCAGATGCTCGACACGATCGCACCTCGGGACGGCATCTACTACCGCCACGACGACCTCTCGATCCGCACCGAGGGGCTCGAGGGCGACCCCCACACGGTGCCGAACGGCCACTCCCACTGCCGCGCGGCGCTGATGGGGTCGGCGTCGCAGACCATTCCGGTCATCGACGGCAAGCTCACGCTGGGCAAGTGGCAGAAGATCTTCTTCTGCGAGCTCGACCGGGCTCGGCAGCGCAAGGTCTTCATCCAGGTCATCGGCGAGGAGTGACCCTCCCGCAGGTGCTCGAGCGGTCGGCGGGCACCGTCGCGCCCGCCCTGCGCAGCGCCGCCGACCGGCTCTCACCCGCGATGCGCGCGGTGATCGGCTATCACCTCGGGTGGCTCGACGCCGAGGGCAACCCGGCCGATCGAAGCGGCGGAAAGACGGTGCGCGCGACGCTCGCCCTGCTCTCGGCCCAGGCCGCGGCCGGCAGCGCCGGAGACGGCATGCCGGGAGCGGTCGCGGTCGAGCTCGTGCACACCTTCTCGCTGCTCCACGACGACATCATGGACGACGACGCCGAGCGCCACCATCGCCCGGCGGCGTGGGCGGTGTTCGGGCGGGCGCGGGCGATCCTGGCCGGTGACGCGGTGCTCGCGCTCGCCTTCCGCGAGCTCCTGGCCGCGGAGTCGGCGCATCGCGTCGCCGCGGTCGAGGCGCTGGCCGACGCGACCGGGCGCCTGATCGACGGCCAGGCCGCCGACCTCGACCTCGAGGGCCGGATGGACGCGACGCCCCAGGAGTGCACCGACATGTGCGCGGGCAAGACGGGGGCGCTGCTCGAGTGCTCCGCGGCGATCGGCGCGCTCCTGGCGGGCGCGGGCGACGACGTCGTCGCGCCGCTGCGCGCGTTCGGCGCCCATCTGGGGCTCGCCTTCCAGGCCGTCGACGACCTGCTCGGGATCTGGGGCGACCCGGCGCTGACCGGGAAGCCGGTCTACGGCGACCTCGCCCAGCGCAAGACCTCGCTGCCCGTCGCGATCGCCCTCGCCGCCTCGACATCCGACGCGGCCGGCCTGCGCGACCTGCTGGCCCGTCCCCATCTGGACGAGGCCGGCCTGGCGGCGGCCGCCGGCCTGGTCGAGGCGTGCGGCGGCCGGGACGGCGCCGCCGTCCGGGCGCGCGAGCAGCTCGGGCTGGCGCTCGCAGCGCTCGAGTCGGCGCCGATCGCGGACGGCCCGCGGGCGGACATGGCCGCCGTGGCGCAGTTCGTCGCCGCGCGCGACTTCTGATCAACCATCTAGTCGGCCGGCGCTACGCGGCCGCGGCGCCGGGCAGCTGCCAGCCGGGCCGCCGCCCGGCGAGGTCGTCCACCACCTCGCGGGCGGTCATGCCCTCGCAGATGTGCACGGGCACGCCGTAGTCGGCGAGCTCGAGCGCCATCCCCTCGAGGCCGCGCAGCCGCCGCCGGTTGATGTGCACCTCGGGCACCCACAGGTCGGCCGGGTACGCGCGCTCGGCCCGCCAGCCGCGCGAGCCCGCGACCACCTCGCCCCAGAGCGACACCCGGCCGACCACCCGATGCACGATCCGGCGGCCCGCGACCGATGGCACGTAGGCGGCCAGATCGCCCGGCCGCGAGACGGCGTGCACACCGCAGCAGCAGCGCACGGCGGGCGCCGCGTGCTCCGGCGGCCGCAGCCGCCACGGGCGCATGAGCTCGCGCCGGCGCGCATCGCACGCCGCCTCGAGCTCGCGGCCGGGCCGCCACACCGTCGGGTAGACGGGGCTCATCAGGCGCGCCTTGCCGCCGTCCACGACGACGAACCACAGCCGCCAGCCGCGGACGGGCTCACACAGATCGGGTGCCGCGCCGGGAGTGCGCGGCAGGCCGGTTTCCACAGGCGCCCCTTTGTCTCGGATCCTTCGGGTCCGGTCTCCGATGGTAGCGTGGGTCTGTGCACAGCGTCCGCGTGGGTATCGCCCTCGCCGTCGCGGCAACCGGCCTCGTGTGGCCGGCAGCCGGTTCGGGCGCCGTCGTGTACCGCACGCCGCAGCGGATCTCGCGGCTGACGGCCTCCGGCGAGGCGCTGGGATGGGCGCAGCAGCCGCCGGGGAAGCCGTGCTTCAACGTGTATCGGAGCAGCGCCGGCGGGATGGCGCCGGCCCGGCTCACCCGCTGCCGCTACGGCACGCGCCGCCCCTTCACGTGGATGCAGCCGTGGGTGCGCATCGCCGGCCGTGCGGTCTTCTGGCAGGAGGTCGGGTTCGGGAACACCGAGCTCGTCGAGTGGATCCGCTCGACGCTCCCCGGCGGCCGGCGCAGGCCGACGGTGTACGTCGTCGACTGCGGCGGGTCGCACGGCAAGCTGCTCGGGCCGATGGCCGACGGCGCGCCGGTATACTCGGTCTTCGATGTCCGCACCGACAACGGGTGCGGCCTGCAGAGCGGCACGGGGGTCGTGCGGCGGATCGTCGTCACCGGGCGCCACGTGCAGCACGTGCTGGTGCCGGGAGCGCCGGGCGCCGCCCTGATCGCGACGGCCGGCCGGAGCCTGCTCGAGGTCCCCGCCTCGATCTCGCCTCAGGGGATGCGGCCGACGACGACGCTCGAGCTGCGCGGCCTGCGCTCCGGCGCCGAGCGCTGGTCGGCAGCCCTCACCGGCACGCCCGCTGCGGTGGCGGTCTCGCGCTCGTTCGCTGCGGTCCTCGTGCGGCCCGGCTCCGGCTCGCCCGTCATCCGCGCCTACGGCACGGGCTCGGGCGCCCTGACGCGGTCGCTGACCGTGAAGACGAGCGCGCTGCCGATGCTCGCGATGGTCGGCCCCCGGGTCGTCCTCGCCTACCCGCGGTCGGTCGTCGTCTGGAACGTGCGCACCAACGCCGTGCACAGGCTCCGGTTGACGCCCGCCCCGCACAACCTGAGCGCCGACGGACGCATGGTGGTGTGGAACACGCCGCACTCCATCCGCAGCGTGACCGTGCGGCCGCTGGCCTAGGGCCCCTCGCCGACCACCCAGAGCAGGCACGACGCCCGCCGGCGGATGCGCCGCACCATGCGGGCGAAGGTGCGCGGGCGCAGGCGCGAGCGGTCGGGGCCGAACACGAGCAGCCCGGCCTCGCGCTCGCCCGCGACCTCGAGCAGCGCATCGACGGGATGGGGGCTTCGCACCCGCAGGTGCTCGACGGTGAGGCCGAGTGCGATCGCCTGGTCGACGCGCTCGCGGATGCACACGCGGTCGGCCTCGAGCTCGGTGTCGGCGTGCCGGGTCGCGATCGACTGCGGCCACAGCGGCATCTCGACCGCGTCGATCACGATCAGCGTCGCCTGCGACTCGAGCGCCGCCCCGAGTGCGACGCCGAAGGCATCGGCCTCGAACGGCACGGCCGTCGTCGCGAGCACCACCGGCCGCGTGCGGGAGTGGCGCACCGGTGCGGCGGCGGGCGTCGGCGACGCGGGCCGGTCGCGCAGCTTCACAGCTCGCCCTCGGCCTTGAGCGTCCAGGTGCGCTGCAGCTCGAGGACGCGGCGGTGGTAGCGGCTGCGCATGATCGGGCGCACGTACATGAACCAGACGAGCAGGATGAACGGCAGGCCGATGAAGATCTGGAACTGCTGCGCCGTCAGCGCGAGCAGGAGCACGAAGGCGGCCACGACCGACACCCCGGCGTACCCGAATATGCGGTAGCGCCGCCGCAGCGACTGGATGGCGTCGTAGTCGGCCGCAGGGATCGAGCTGGTGTCGTAGGTGCGCCCGCAGGATGCGCACGTCCACCGCTCGCCGTAAGCCACCAGGGCCTCGGCGCCGCAGTCACAGCGCAGCGTGATGCGCGGGGCAGCCACCGGAGGGATCTTCGCGGATGTGTGGAAGCTTCCGCAAGGGCCTCGGAAGATCGTGGGAAAAATCTCTTGACCGGGCCCAGCGATTCCTGTTTCATCGGCGGTCCCTTCATCCGCTCGTAGGCCAATTCCGGGAGGTTTTCATGGCCGTAGCCGCAGTCGAGGAACGGGAGCTCCTCAAAACCATCAGCTGGTTCGACGGGTTCGTGGTGGCCCTGGCGAACCCGAGCTTCCTGATCACCGGGCTCGGTGGTTCCGTGATCGGGCTGGGCGGCTGGGGTGCGGTGATCCTGTGGACGGCCTCCGTGTGCATCGGAGCGCTGCACAACTACGTCTACTCCGAGCTCGCCTCGATGTTCCCGAAGCTCTCGGGCGGCATCGCCATCTACGCGCACGAGGCGTGGAAGAAGTACCTGTCGATCGTCGGCCCGCTGGCCGCCTTCGGCTACTGGATCGGCTGGTCGGTCGTGCTCTCGGCCACCGGCGTCGTCGTCGGCTTCCTCATTCAGGCCCAGTTCTACACGGGCTCCGAGGCGGCGGGATCGGCCTGGAACCACAGCGGCCATCTGCTCGGCAGCCATCTGCCCGTGTACTTCTCGTTCCCGATCGCGCTCACCATCGTGATCATCGCCGTGATCTGGATCTTCAACGTGGCGGGCATGCGCCCGTCGGTGTGGGTCGGCTACGTCACGGGCGGCCTGCTCCTGATCCCGCTCGCCGTGATCATGTTCCTGCCCTACGTGACCGGCGACTGGCACTCGAGCAACCTGCACTCGGCCATCAACTGGCACTCGATCGGCGGCAACGACGGCATCAAGCTCGTCATCGTGTGGCTGTACGTCATGTGCTGGTCGTCGTACGGCATGGAGTGCTGCGCCACGTTTGCGCCGGAATACCACGACACCGCCCGCGACACCGGCAAGGCGCTGCGCATGGCGGCCATCTTCGGCGTGATCGTGTACGGCCTTTTGCCGCTCGGCGCGGTGGGGACGTTCGGCGACAAGAACGTCACCGTCAGCAACGACCTGGGCGGCTTCTACGCCTCCACCTTCCACGACATCCTCGGCACCGGAACAGGGTTAGCGATCATCCTGCTCTGCGCCGGCATCGTGCTCGCGATGAACACGGCCACGGCAGACGGGTCAAGAGCGCTCTACGGCATCGCCCAGGATGGCATGACCATCCGCTGGCTGGGAAAGTTGAACAGCCGGCACGTGCCGGCGAATGCGATGACCGTCGATGCCCTGCTGAACATCGCCCTGCTCATCACGTATGCATCCGACCCGATCGGGGCGCTCAAGATCCTGGTGTTCTCGAACCTCGGCTACGTGCTCTGCCACGTGTTCGCGACCTCCGGGTTCATGTTGCTGCGGAGGGACCGGCCCAACTGGCCACGACCGATCAAGGTCAACTCGATCTGGGTCAGCGTCTGCTGCCTCCTGTTCGTGTTCGACCTGACCCTGCTGATCTTCGGCGCGGCCAACGTCGGCCTCGCGTACGGGGCCAGCACGAGCTCGACGCTCATCCCGTCGCTTGCGATCCTCGTGATCGCGCTCGGCCTGTACGTCTACCGCGTCGTCGTCCAGGAGAAGCAGCCGCTGCGGCTGCGCATCCCCTCGCCGACGATGCCCGAGGAAGAGGCGGCCGTGGGAGCGACCCCCTCCGTCTGACGCTGACATGAACACGGGGGGCCGGCTCGACGAGAGCCGGCCCCCCGTGTCGTTCTCGGGATCAGCCGCCGTTCGAGGAGGCGCCGGCCTCGGCCAGCAGCTGCTCGGCCAGCTCGCGCTTCTGGTCGGCGGTCATCTTCTTGAACTCGTTCTGGAGCGCCCGGCGGTTGATCACCTGGTTCCAGTAGTCGAGCGACTCCATCCCCAGGAGCGCCGTCTTGCCCACGAACTGGCGCAGCACCTCGTTCGTCGGGCCCATCACCCAGCCGGCCTTGCCGTCGCGCAGGTAGCGCTCGAGCTGCAGTGGCTGCTTCTTGTAGCCCGTGCCGCCGCAGCAGTGCAGCATCTTGTCGACGACGTGGGCGACGTTCTTGGCCGCGTTGAACTTGATCTGCCACAGCCAGTGCAGGTAGTTGCCGCGGGCGAGCTCGCCGATGGGCGGGTTCGTCTGCGAGCCGTCGGTGACCTTGTCGAGCGCCTGCGCGACCGAGAACACGAACATGCGCGAGGCGTTCGTGTCCATGATCGCCTCGCCGACCGCATCCTGGATCGTCGGGTAGTCGCACACGCGCAGGCCCACGTCCTTGTGGGTCTTGCGGGTCGTGTGGCGGATGGCGATGTCGATCGCGCCGAGCGAGATGCCGTTCCACGTGCCCGACGAGCCGACCAGGAAGTTCGGGTCGACGGTCTCGTCGTTCGAGTTGGCGCCGTCGCCGACCGGCCCGATGAGCTGCGACTCGGGCACGAACTTCCAGTCGAGCAGGAGCGACCCCGACTGGTTGCCGCGCAGCCCCATGGCGTCCCACTCCTCGGGCTTGGCCTCGATGTCGGCGGCGTCGACGACGAACACCGACAGGTTGGAGTAGTCGCCGGAGTAGTCGGGCGAGGTCGTCTGCAGGACGTAGAAGTCGGCGAAGCCCGCCGACGTCGTCCACGAGGCCTTCTTCAGCACCTCGAACCCGCCGTCGGCGCGGCGTGCGCCCGACGCGATCGGGTACCAGAAGTGCGAGCCGGTCTCGGGATCGGAATAGGACAGCGTCCCGAGCTTGCCCTCGCGGACCTTCTTCAGGTACTTCTCGATGGTGTAGTCGGTGGCGCGCAGCTTGAGCGCCTCGACCGCGCCGATGTGCATGACGTAGCACATGGCGCACGACGCATCGCCGTAGCGGGCGATCGTCTCGGTGACCGCCGCGTACATGACGTGGTTCTGGCCGAGCCCGCCCCATTCCTTGGGCAGCATCAGGCCCAGGAACCCGTCGGGGCCAAGCGCCTCGAGGCTCTTGCGCGGGAACGTCAGCGTGCGATCGTTCTCGGCGGCGAGCGGCCGGATCGTCTCTTCGCAGATCTCCCGCAGGCGCTCCAGCAGTCCGAGCTGCTCGGACGTGAAGAACCATTCCGGGTTGAACATCGGGTCGAGCCCGTTCATGGCCGACTCGGGTGCGACCGTTGCCATACTCGAAGCTCCTTGGTCGTTGCTCTGGCCGTCATATCCTAATCGCCGCGCCGTCGCGGGGTCTATGGCGGGTCGTCCACCTCGGTCCGGCGGGCCAATTCCGTCGCGCACACTGCCCGGATCGGGCATGGGCATGGAGAACCCACGCGTCCCGGTAGCGGCTGCGGCTCGGCATCCGGTCAGACCGCCGACCGAATGCCACCTCACCCGGTGTGGCGACGCCCACGCATGTAGAATTTTCGCTATGTCGGTTCCGAACACATCCGCGCGCTCGACCGAGACGCGGCACCTGTTTCGGATCATCAACACCGTCTCCTCGACCCTCGACCTCGACCGCGTGCTGCGTGCGATCGTCGACCTCGTCTCCGACGCCATCGACTGCCACGCCTGCTTCATCTATCTGGTCGCGCCCGACGGCTCGCTCGTGCTGCGGTCGGTGTCGGATCCGTACGGAGCGCTGGTCGACCGGCTGCGGTTCGAGCGCGGCGAGGGCCTGGCCGGGTGGGTGGCCGAGAACAACCAACCCGTGTTCCTTACCGAGGGCGCGCTCACCGATCCGCGCGCGAAGGTGGTGCCCGAGGCCGACGAGGACATGTACCAGTCGATCGTCGCGGTGCCGCTGCGCAGCAAGGCCGGCGACGTCGTCGGCGTCATCTCGCTGCACGCCGAGGCGCCGCGCGAGTTCACCGAGGCCGACTCCGACTTCCTGGTGCACGCGGCGAGCCTCGTGGCCGGCGCCATCGAGAACGCGCGCCTCTACGAGCACACCCGCCGCCGGCTGGCCCTGGTGGAGGGCATGGCCGACCTGGCCCGGGCCGTCTCGTCGGCCTCGACGCTCGACCAGCTGCTTCCGGCCGTCGCGCGGCGGGCGCAGCGGCTGCTCGGAGCGGCCGCGTGCGAGGTGTACGTCGCGAGCCCCGACGGCGCCCTCGAGCTCGGGGCCGCCGCGCCGGCGGCCGAGCCGCGCGACCGCCCGCCGACCTCCGCCGAGCTCGGCGTCGTCCTCGCCCGCGGCCGCACCGAGGACAGCCGCCGGCTGGCCGAGCTCCTGTGGGGCGACGTCACCGCCGCGGCGCTGGTCGCGCCGATGGTGGCTGCAGACGAGCTGCTCGGGTTCCTGACGCTGCGCTTCCCGGGCGACCGCCCGGCCGATCCCGAGGCGCGCGAGGTGGCCGCGTCGATCGCCGGCCAGGCCGCGATCGCGGTCAAGAACCTGCAGCTGATCGAGCGCCTGACCGAGCACAACGCGATCAAGGACTTCCTCGAGGACCTGTCCCGCGGACAGCCTGCGGCCGCCGGCCTGGCCGACCGCGGACGTGCCCTGGGCTGCGACCTCGGCCGGCCCCACCTGGTGCTCCAGGCCGCGCCGCGCTCGGGCGGTGGCACGCAGACGTGGGAGGACGTCGCCCGCGCGCTCGAGGCGAGCGCCGCCCGCGCGTTCCCCGGGTCGCTCTTCGATCGCCGCGACGGCGCCGTGCGCGGCCTGGTGCGGCTCGGCACGGGCGATGAGGCGGCCGCCATCGTGCGCCTCCGCGAGATGCATACGGGTCTCAACCGCAACCACCCGCTCGCGATCGGCCTCTCACACCGCTGTGAGGGAGCGGCCACCTTCGCCACCGGCTTCGAGGAGGCCCAGCAGGCGGTCACCGCGGCGGCGGTGATCAGCCCCGAGCCGGGGGTCGTCAGCTTCGACGAGCTCGGCGCCTACAAGTACCTTCTGCGCGTCTCCCAGGACGGGCGCACCCGCGACCATCGCGGCGACGCGCTGCAGAAGCTCGAGGCATACGACCGCCGTCACCGCTCGCAGCTGCTGGCGACGCTCGAGGAGTACCTGAAGCGGCGCGGCAACATCGCCGCCGCCGCACAGACGCTCTTCGTGCACCCGAACACCCTGCGACAGCGCCTGCGCCGGATCCAGGACCTCACCGAGCTGGACGTGCAGAACGAGGACTGGCTGATGATCGAGATCGAGCTGAAGCTGCTGCGCCTCGAGCGCGCGCTCGGCCGGGCCGGCTGAGGAGCGCTTCGAAGCGCAGCCGGATGAATAAATCGGGCCAGGCCCGATTTATTCACGCCCGGCGTTCGGGTTCTCGGCTCTAGAACTTGCGCCGGCCTCCGCCGCGGCGGCGGCTCGAGTAGACCAGGCGCGGCGGCGACACGGTCATGCCCGCCGAGCGGAACTCGTCGGCGATCTCGAGCCGGGTTGCGAACCGGCTCACGTCCGCCTGCTGGTCGCGCGTCACGAGCGTGACGGCCCGGCCGTCCGCACCGGCGCGGGCGGTGCGCCCGACCCGGTGGGTGTAGTCGTCCGCGCCCTGGGGGGCGTCGTAGTTCACGACCAGCTGGATGCCGTCGAGGTCGATACCGCGCGCGGCCACATCGGTCGCAACCAGCACCGACACCTCGCCGCTTGCAAAGCGCGACATGGCGCGGTTGCGCTCGACCTGGCTGCGATCGCCGTGGATGGCCTCGACCTTGAAGCCGTTGCCCTCCAGGCGGCGCGCCAGCCAGGCGCAGCCGTACTTGGTCTCGCAGAAGACGAGCGTGAGTCCCTCGGCGCCGGTGAGGAGGGTGGTGAGGTGGGTGTACTTCTCGGCCTCGGTGACCGAGATGAACGCGTGGTCGACCTCGCCCTGCTCGACGGTGACGTGGCTCGTGGCATCGACCCGCACCGGGTTACGGGTGAAGCGGCGGGCGGCGACTCCGGCCGCGCCCTCGACGGTGGCCGAGAAGAAGAGCGTCTGGCGCTCGGGGGCGAGCTTCGGCAGGATCCGCTCGACCTGGGGCAGGAAGCCCATGTCGACCATCCGGTCGGCCTCGTCCAGGACGAGCCGGGTGACGCCGGCGAGGTTGACCATCCGCCGCTGCGAGAGGTCGATCAGGCGGCCGGGGGTGGCGATCACGATCTGGCTCTGGGACGCTCGCTTGGCCTGTTGCACGAGGCCGGCGCCGCCGTAGCACACGGCCACCTTGACGCCGCGGGCGTTGGCCAGCGGCTCGAGATCCTCGGTGATCTGCTGGGCGAGCTCGCGGGTGGGGCACAGGACGAGCGCCTCGGGCGCCGTCGCGGCCGGGTCGGCCTGCATCACGAGCGGAAGCCCGAACGCGAGCGTCTTGCCGCTGCCCGTTGGGCTCTTCGCGATCACGTCCGACCCGGCGATCGCCGCCGGGATGCACATGCGCTGCACGGCGAACGGCTCGGTGATGCCGAGGCCGGCGAGCGCGGACGTCACGTCCTCGCTCACGCCGAGGGCTGAGAAACTGTCGGTCATCGAATTACTCCTCTATCGGACGCCATCGTCCGCATCTGCAGTGCCGGAAGGCCTCGGAGCTACTCGATCACCCTCGTCGCGCGGCCCCATGCCGCGCTGCAAGCACCTGTCGTCTGTGTTCTCGAAGCATAGGCGACGTCCTGCGGCATGGGTGAAATCACCCATCCCAAGTGGTAATCGACGGGCATTCATGCGAGGGTTCCGGTCCCGAACCCGCGACAAGGAGCCCCATCGATGGCGACAACCATGGCCAGGCCGGCCGCCGAGGCGATCAAGAAGCGCGCCGAGAAGGACGGGGTCGAGTTCTTCTTCGCGCAGTTCGTCGACATGAACGCCAAGCCCTCGGCAAAGCTCGTGCCGATGTCCAACTTCGACGGGCTCGTGTCGGAAGGCGCGGGATTCGCGGGGTTTGCGGCCGGGCCGATCGGCCAGACGCCGGCGTCGCCTGACATGATGGCGATCCCCGATCTCAACAGCTACACGCGGGTGCCGTTCAAGTCGAACCTGGCCCGGTTCGCGTGCGACATCTACGTCGAGGGCAAGGAGTGGCCGTACTGCCCGCGCACGATCCTGCGGCGCCAGATCGAGCGGGCCAAGAGCCTCGGCTACACGTTCAAGATCGGCATGGAGCTCGAGTTCTTCCTGCTGCGCGAGACCGCCGACGGCGGGCTCGAGCTGGCCGACCCGCTCGACCGCCTCGACCAGCCCTGCTACGACATGAAGGGGCTCACGCGCCACTACGAGTTCCTGAGCCGGCTCTCGACCTACGTGAACGAGCTCGGCTGGGGCAGCTACGCGAACGATCACGAGGACGCGAACGGCCAGTTCGAGTCGAACTTCGAGTTCGCAGACGCCCTCACGACCTGCGACCGCGCGATCTTCTTCCGCTACATGGTGCACGCCATGGCGCAGGCGGAGGGAATGATGGCGACGTTCATGCCCAAGCCGTTCGGGCACCTGACCGGCAACGGCGGCCACTTCCACATGTCGCTCTGGGACGAGAGCGGCGAGCGTGACCTGTTCGCCTCGGACGACGATCCCCAGGGCCTCGGCCTCTCGCAGCTCGCCTACCAGTTCACCGGCGGCCTGAAGAAGCACGCGAGCGCCTACATCGCCGTGACCGCGCCGACCGTGAACAGCTACAAGCGGCTGACGACGACGGCCGGCACGCCGACCTCGGGCGCGACCTGGTCGCCGATCTTCATCACCCACGGCGCGAACAACCGCACCCAGATGCTGCGCCTGCCGGGCGGCCACGTGGAGGACCGCACCGTGGACGGCTCGTGCAACCCGTACCTGGCGGCGGCCGTGATCCTGGCCGCGGGGCTGGACGGGATCGAGAATGGCATCGATCCGGGCCCCCACAACGACGAGAACCTCTACACGCTCACGCCGGCCGAGCTCAAGCAGCGCGGCATCGAGCTCCTGCCCGCGAACCTGCTCGACGCCACCCGCAACCTGGCGAAGGACACGGTGCTGCGCGAGGCGCTCGGCCACACCGCCACCGAGGACTACATCGACTACTACGTCCAGACGAAGCAGGACGAGTGGAAGGCCTACCACGAGCAGGTCACGCCGTGGGAGGTCAAGACCTACCTGACGCTGTTCTAGCCGCGAACCGGGGACTGTCCCCGCTGGGGACAGTCCCCATCGCCCGCAGGTGTCCGGGTTGGACATACCGCCCGGGTGAATTGGTTGCCGCCTGGCATTCACGCCAGACCCGCTCGGGGTCTAGGATCTCGCACGTCTGCCGGAGGTCTGGGCCCGTGTGCGGCTTGTGTGGGTTTCTCTATAAGGATTCGGAACGCGTCGGGCCCGTGGGCGCGACGCTGCACGCGATGCTCGGGCCGATGGCCCGCCGCGGCACCGACTCGACCGGCATCGCCCTCTACGGCGCGCCGCGGCCGGGCTCCTACATCGTGCGGGCCCGCATCGATGCGAACCACGGCACGCCCGAGCGCGTCGTCGCGGCGCTCGAGGGGGCGGGGACGGTCAGCGAGCACACGCAGACGGGCCCCAACCTGCGGGCGCGGATCGAGTACTCCGGCGACCTGGGCGATCTCACGGACGCCATCGAGGCCGAGCCCGACGTCGAGGTGTTCTCGATCGGCCGGGCGATGGAGATCGTCAAGGAGGTCGGCGACGCCGACGCCGTCGAGGCGGCTGATCCCTACGCCGCCTTCCAGGGCAGCCATGCGATCGGCCACACCCGCATGGCGACCGAGTCGCTCGTCGACGTGGCCCACAGCCATCCCTTCTGGGCGCGCCCGTTCCCGGACATCTCGGTCGTGCACAACGGCCACATCACGAACTACCACAAGCTGCGCCGCCGGCTCGAGAACCAGGGCCACCGCTTCGCCACCGGCAACGACTCCGAGGTGATCGCCGTCTACATCGCCGACAAGCTCGAGCGCGGCGAGAGCCTCGAGGACGCGCTGCGCGCCTCGGTGTCCGACCTCGACGGCACCTTCGCCTACCTGATCTCGACGCCGGACGGGATCGGCGTCGCCCGCGACCCGTTCGCGCTCAAGCCGTTGCTCTTCGCCGAGTCCGACGAGGCGGCGCTGATCGCCTCCGAGGAGGTCTCGATCCGCGCGGTCGACGCCGACACGAAGCTCGTCCCGCGCGAGCTCGCGGCGGGGGAGGTGCGCTGGTGGCTACGCTGACGTCCGACATCGACTGCTCGCGCCACACGACGCGCGAGATCAACCAGGCGATCAAGCTCGCGGCCGCCGACGGCGTGCCCGAGATCCACCTCGCCAACCCCGCCGCCCGCCACTGCCTGGCGGTGGCCGTGATGCAGCCGATCGACATCGTCTTCGACGGGCCGGTGGGCTGGTTCTGCGGCGGCATGTGCGACGGCGCCCGGATCACGGTGCACGGCAATTGCGGCTGGAGCGTGGGCGAGAACCTGATGTCCGGATCGATCGGCGTGCACGGCAATTCGGGCTCCTCCACCGCCGCCACGATGCGCGGCGGATGCGTCTTCGTCGCCGGCGACACGGGCGCCCGGGCGGGGATCTCGATGAAGGGCGGCGCGCTCGTCGTCGGCGGCTCCGTCGGCTACATGTCCGGCTTCATGATGCAGCGCGGCACGATGATCGTGTGCGGCGACGCCGCCGACGGGATCGGCGACTCGATGTACGAGGGCACCGTCTACGTCGGCGGTGCGATCGCGTCGCTCGGCGCCGACTGCATCGAGGCCGAGCTCGGCGATGACGATCGCGAGCTGCTCGCCCGCGAGCTCGGCCCGCAGGGGATCGACTCCTCGGCGAAGGACTGGAAGAAGCTCGTCGCGGGGAAGAAGCTCTGGAACTTCTCGCGGCACGAGTACGACGCCTGGAGGGGGGCGCTGTGAGCGAGTTCGTGCCACGCGGTGCGGACGGCCATGTGCTGCAGAAGCTGTGGGTGTGGTCGCCCGAGACGATCCAGGACATCCAGACGAAGGCCGAGCTCGGCCGCTACACCAACCGCGCGCTCGGGACGACCCGGCGCACGCCGCACTTCGAGGACCTGACCTTCGTGCCGTGCACGCTCTCGCGCGTGCCGCTCGAGGGCTACCGCGAGACGTGCCGCACCGACATCGAGATCGGCGCCCGCCACGGCGCGAAGCCGATCCGCCTGCGCACCCCGATCACGATCGCGGGCATGAGCTACGGCGCGCTCTCGCGCAACGCCAAGGCGGCGCTCGGCACGGCCGCGACCCGCGTCGGCATCTCGACCACGACCGGCGACGGCGGCATGCTCGACCTCGAGCGCGAGGCGTCCGACCAGCTCGTCTACCAGGTGCTGCCGAGCCGCTACGGCTTCAACCCGCACCACCTGCGGATCGCAAACGCCGCCGAGATCGTGATCGGCCAGGGCGCCAAGCCCGGCACCGGCGGGGTGCTCCTGGGGGCGAAGGTGTCGCCGATCATCGCCGAGGCGCGCACGCTACCGCCGGGCGTCGACCAGCGCTCGCCCTGCCGGCACCCCGACTTCGTCGGCCCCGACGACCTGCAGATCAAGATCGAGGAGCTGCGCGAGGCGACCGACGGCAGCATCCCGATCTACGTCAAGATCGGCGCCTGCCGCGTGCCCGACGACGTCAAGCTCGCGTGCAAGGCCGGCGCCGACGTGATCGTCATCGACGGCCTCGAGGGCGGTACGGGCGCCTCGCCCGACTCGCTCATGGATCACACGGGCATCCCCACCCTGGCGGCCACGGTCGAGGCGGTCGCCGCGATCCGCGAGATGCGCCTGGAGGGGGTCGTGAACCTGATCGTCTCCGGCGGGATCCGAAACGGCATCGACGCCGCCAAGGCGCTTGCGCTCGGAGCCGACGCCGTCTCGATCGGCACCGCGGCCATGATTGCCCTCAACTGCAACCGCAACATCCACCTCGAGGACTACGCCCGCATGGGCACCGAGCCCGGCGCGTGCCACCACTGCCACACGGGCCTCTGCCCCGTCGGCATCGCGACGCAGGACGAGGATCTGATCGCGCGGCTGCCGGTGCCGGAGGCCGCCGACCGCGTCGAGGGCTTCCTGCACTCGATGACGCAGGAGATGCAGATGTTCGCGCGGGCGTGCGGCAAGTCGGCGGTGCACGACCTCGAGCCGGAGGACCTGCGGGCGATGACGATCGAGGCCTCCGCCATCACCGGCATCCCGCTGGTCGGCACGAACTTCGCCTTCCGGCCCGAGAGCTTCGCCCAGGCCGTCGTCGAGGCGATGGCGGCCTCCACGAACGGCCACGTGTCGCCCCAGGGAGCTCATCGCTAGATGAGCTTTTTGCTGGAGTGCCCGAACTGCGGCCGGCGGCCGGTGGACGAATACGCCTACGGCGGCGAGGTGACCGTGCGGCCGACATCGTCCGAGGATACCCGTGCGCTCTTCTCGTATCTGTATTTCAAGAAGAACGAGGCGGGTCACCAGCGGGAGTGGTGGTTCCACTCGTCGGGCTGCCGCGAGTGGTTCCAGGCCGAGCGCGACACGCGCTCCAACGAGGTGCTGCAGGTCGCGCCCCCGGGAGGGCTCGCGTGAAGCGGCTCGGCGCGCGCAAGGGCGAGCTGATCGATCGCTCGAGCACGGTCTCGTTCTCGTGGGAGGGCCGTGCGGTGGAGGGCCTCGCCGGCGACACGATCGCCTCGGCGCTCTACGCCGACGGCGTGCGTACCTTCTCCCGCTCGTTCAAGTACCACCGCCCCCGCGGCCTTCTGTGCTGCTCGGGCCAGTGCCCGAACTGCCTGGTGCAGGTCGACGGCGACCCGGCCGTGCGGGCGTGCATGACGCCGATCGCCGACGGCATGGCCGTGGAGCACATCAACGCGTGGCCGTCGCTCGAGCGCGACGCCCTGCACGCGCTCGCCTCCGCCACCCCCGCGTTCGGGATGCAGGTCGGCTTCTACTACAAGACCTTCATGCGCCCGCGGTGGGCGTGGAAGTACTACGAGAAGTTCCTGCGCAGCGCCGCGGGCCTCGGCAAGCTCGATCCGGCCCATCGCCGCGACCGCCGTTACGAGAAGGTGCACCGGCACGTCGACGTGCTCGTGATCGGCGGCGGCGAGGCGGGGCTCGAGGCGGCGCTTGCGAGCGCGCGCGACGGCCGCGACACGGCGCTGGTCGAGGAGGGGCTCGCCCTCGGCGGCCGGCTCGCCTTCTCGGGCATCGCCGCGGCGGCCCGGGCCGCCGAGCTCACGGCCGCCGCTCGCGACGCCGGTGTCGAGATCCTGCAGCCCGCCTGGGCCGGCGGCGTCTACGAGGGCAACCTCGTGCCCGTGTACCAGGGCGACACGATGTACCGGTTCCGGGCCGGCGAGATCGTGCTTGCGACCGGGACGATCGAGCAGCCGCTCGTCTTCGGCAAGAACGATCTGCCGGGGATCATGCTCGGCTCGGGCGTGCGCCGGCTCGTGAACCAGTACCGGATCACCCCGGGCGAGGAGGCCGTCGTGCTGACGGTCGACGACCTCGGCATCGAGACCGCCTGCGATCTGGCCGAGGCCGGCATCCACGTGGCGGCGGTGGTCGACACCCGCGAGGGCGACCCCGACGAGCGCCTGGGCGTGGCCGGCATCGAGCACCTGCGCGGGTTCGTGCCCGTCGAGGCGCGCGGATCGAGCCACGTCACCGGCGTCGTGGTCGCCCGCGGCGGCGAGCGGCGCACGCTCTCGGCCGATCTGGTCGCGATGAGCGGCGGCACGGTCGCGCAGTTCGGGACGCTCGTGCAGGCCGGCGGCTCGGTGCGCTACGACGAGGGCCGGCGGGTCTACGTCGCCGACCACGTCCCCGACGGCGTGCGGGTGGCGGGCGAGCCGGTCGGCACGGCCGCGGCGGTGCCCGCATCCGCCGAGACGGCCAAGGCCAAGCAGTTCGTCTGCTACTGCGAGGACGTCACCACCAAGGACGTGCACCTTTCGGTGGCCGAGGGCTTCGCCTCGCTCGAGCTCTCCAAGCGCTACACGACCGTGACCATGGGGCCGTGCCAGGGCAAGATGTGCCACCGCAACTCCGGCCTCGTGATGGCGCGCGAGCTGGGCGTCGACCCCGACGAGCAGCGCGTCGGCGTGACCACCGCCCGGCCGCCGCACAACCCGACGAGCTTCTCGCTCCTGGCCGGGCGCGGCTACGAGCCGGTGAAGCGCACGTCGGTGCACCACTGGCACGCCGAGCGCGGCGGCAAGATGCTCTGGGCGGGCGACTGGAAGCGGCCGTACGACTACGGCGACCCCGAGTCCGAGACGGCCGCGGTGCACGAGTCGCTCGGCCTGATCGACGTTTCGACGCTCGGAAAGGTCATCGTGCGCGGCCCCGACGCGGCCGCGTTCCTCGAGCGCATCTATCCGAACCGCTACGGCGACATGAAGCTCGCCCGGGTGCGCTACGGGATCGTGTGCGGCGACGACGGCTCGATCCTCGACGACGGCACCGTCGCGCGCCTGTCTGAGACCGAGTTCTACGTCACGACCACGTCGTCCGGGGCGGGCGGGATGGAGCAGTGGTTCACCTGGTGGAACGCGGTGTGGGGGATGGACTGCCAGATCGTGAACGTCACCTCCTCCGTGGCCGCGTTCAACCTGGCCGGGCCGAACGCGCGCACGGCGCTTTCCGGCCTCACCCCGTTCGACCTCGCAAACGACGCCTTCCCCTATCTCGGCGCCGGCCACGCCGAGGTCGCCGGCGTGCCCTGCCTGCTGCTGCGGATCGGGTTCGTGGGCGAGCTCGGCTACGAGATCCACTGCCCTGCGGCGGCGGGCGAGCACCTGTGGGAGGCGCTGATGGCGGCCGGCGAGCAGTTCTCGGTGAAGCCGTTCGGCCTTGAGCCCCAGCGCGTGCTGCGCCTCGAGAAGGCGCACGTGATCGTCGGCCAGGACACGAACGCCGAGTCGCAGCCGCTCGAGGCCGGCATGCCCTGGATCGTCAAGCTCGACAAGGAGAACGACTGGATCGGGCGCTACTCGATCGAGTGGTACCAGGGCCGCGGCAACCGCGCCTCGCTGGTCGGCTTCGAGGGCGCGAACGGCACGGTGCCGAAGGAGGGCGCACAGGTCGTCGTGGGCGGCGCCCCGGTCGGCCGGGTGACGTCGTCGCGCTTCTCGCGCCGGCTGGGCAAGGCGATCGGGATCGCCTGGCTGCCGTCCGACCTGGCCGAGGAGGGCACGGCCATCACGCTCTCGGACCCGTCCGGCTCGTCGATCCCGGCCCGGGTGACGCTGAAGGCCTTCTACGACCCCGACCAGGAGCGGCTGCGCTCGTGAGCGAGCGCGACCCCTACGCCTTCCTCTCGCCGGCGACGGCCGCAGCCGGCGTCCGGCTGCGCACGCCGATGGAGCGGGCGCACCTGGCCGCCGGCGCGGAGCTGACCGAGCTCGACGGCTGGCGCGTGGCCGCCTACCCGCCCGCCGAGGCCGACGCCTGGGCGAGCGACCTCTCGCATCTCGGCAAGCTCGACGTGCGCGGCGGCGCGGAGCAGCTCGACGCGCTCACGGCAGGCCTCGCGGCCGGCGCGGCCCGAAGCGACGACGGCGTGTGGACGCTTCGGCTCACGCCCACCCATGGCTACGTTCTCGCCCCCTTCCCGCGCGTCGGAGCGCTGCGCGACCGGATCGGCGCGGCTGCGATCGACGTCAGCTGCGGCCTCGCCGCCGTCGCCCTCGGCGGCGCCCGCCGCCGCGACGTCTTCAACCGCTCGTCCGGCCTGGACGTGCGCGAGGCCCGGTTCGGACCGAACCGGTGCATGGCCGGCTCGGTGATGCGGGTGCCGACACTCGTGCTCAACCGCGGCGAGGACCTCCTCATGCTGGTGGCGTGGGAGTACGGCGAGTACTTCTTCGACGCCATCCTGGACGCCGGCGAGACGGTCGGGATCGCCCGGGCGAGCGCGGTGCCGGCGGCGGTGCCCGCGCCGGCGGAGGAGGCGACGGCGTGATCGGCCTGCTGCGCAAGCACCGCTTCTTCCGCTCGCATCCGCTGCGGGCGAGCTACGACGCGATCGTGATCGGCGGCGGCGCCCACGGCATGGCCACGGCCTACTACCTGGCCAATGACCATGGCATGAAGAACGTGGCGGTGGTCGAGCAGAGCTACATCGGCGCGGGCGCGTCGGGCCGCAACACGACCATCATCCGCTCGAACTACCTCACGCCGGAGGGCACGCGCTTCTACGAGGCCAGCGTCCAGCTCTACAAGACGCTCTCGCAGGATCTGAACTTCAACATGCTCTTCTCGCAGCACGGCCACCTGACGCTGGCCCACTCCGACCGGTCGGTGAACACGATGATGGAGCGGGCCGAGGTGAACCGGCTGCTCGGGGTCGACTCGCGGGTCATCTACCCGGACGAGATCAAGGAGCTCGAGCCGATGCTCGACGTCTCCGACCACCCGACCTTCCCGATCCTCGCCGCCCTCTACCACCCGCCGGGCGGCATCATCCGCCACGACGCCGTGGTGTGGGGCTACGCCAAGGAGGCCGACCGGCTCGGGGTCGAGATCCACCCCTACACGCAGGTCACCGGCATCACCCGCCAGAACGGGCGCGTCACCGGCATCGAGACGAACCGCGGCGCGATCTCGGCCGGCACCGTGATCTCGTGCACGTCGGGGTGGTCGTCGCTCGTCGGCCGGCTCGCGGGCATCGAGGTGCCGATCACGACCCACATCCTGCAGGCCTGCGTGACCGAGCCCGTGAAGCCCCTGCTGCGCAAGATCATCGTGTCGGGGACGCTGCACATCTACATCTCCCAGTCCGACCGCGGCGAGTTTGTGATGGGCTCCGAGATCGAGCCCTACTCCGGCTACTCGAACCGGGGCACGTTCCGGTTCATCGAAGACCTGGCGATGCACATGGTCGAGCTCCTGCCGATGCTCGGCCGGGCCCGCATCCTGCGCCAGTGGACGGGGCTCTGCGACGTCTCGCCGGACTACGCTCCGATCATGGGCCTGACCGAGGCCGACGGCTTCCTCATCGACGCCGGCTGGGGCACCTACGGGTTCAAGGCCTCGCCGATCGTCGGCAAGACGATGGCGCAGCTCGCCGCCACCGGCCGCACCCCCGAACTGATCGCCCCCTTCCGGCTCGCGCGCTTCTACGAGAACGAGCTCGTGTCCGAGCGCGGCGCCGCAGCCGTATCCCACTAGCCACACCAGCCAAGGAGACCCGCGTTGAAGTCCAGCCTCGAGATCGCACAGGAAGCGACCCTTCGCCCGATCATGGACATCGCCCGGGCCGCCGGCCTCGAGGAGGACGAGGTCGACCTGTACGGGAAGTACAAGGCCAAGGTCAGCCTGAGCGCCCTCGACCGGCTCGCGGGCGTGCCCGACGCCAAGGTCGTCTGCGTCTCGGCGATCAGCCCGACGAAGGCCGGCGAGGGCAAGACGACCACCTCGGTCTCGCTGACGCAGGGGCTCGGGTACATCGGCAAGCGGCCGGTGCTGTGCCTGCGCGAGCCCTCGCTCGGGCCGATCTTCGGCATCAAGGGCGGCGCAGCCGGCGGCGGCCTGACCCAGGTCGTGCCGATGGAAGACCTGAACCTGCACTTCACCGGCGACTTCCACGCCATCGCGGCGGCGAACAACATGCTGGCGGCGTTCGTCGACCGGCACCTGTTCTACGGCAACGAGTGCAACATCGACCCGCACCGGGTCACATGGCGGCGGGCGATCGACATGAACGACCGCCACCTGCGCAACATCATCACGGGCCTCGGCGGCGCCACCCACGGCATCCCCCGCGAGACCGGCTTCGACATCGTCGCCGCGTCCGAGGTGATGGCGATCATGGGCATGGCCACGTCGCTGCAGGACCTGCGCAAGCGCATCGGCCGCATCACCGTCGCCTACGACGTGCACGGCAATCCCGTGAACGCCGAGCAGATGGGCTGCGCGGGCGCGATGACCGTGCTCCTGAAGGACGCGCTCAAGCCGAACCTGATCCAGACGCTCGAGGGCCAGCCCTGCTTCATGCACATCGGCCCGTTCGGGAACATCGCCCACGGCAACAGCTCGATCGTCGCCGACCTCGTCGGCCGCAAGCTGGGCGACTACCTGGTCACCGAGGCCGGCTTCGGCAGCGACCTCGGCATGCAGAAGTTCATGGACATCGTGTGCCGCGCGGGCGGCTTTGCGCCGAGCGCCGTCGTGATCGTCGCGACCGCCAAGGCGCTCAAGCACCACGCCGGGCTCGAGGACGACCCGCGCAACTCCGCATCCGAGAACCTGAAGGCGATCGAGACCGGCTCGGCCAACCTGGCCCGCCACATCCAGAACGTGAAGCACTTCGGACTGCCGTGCGTCGTCGCCGCCAACCGCTTCCCCGGCGACACCGACGACGAGGTGGCGCTCGTGCAGAAGCTCGCGCTCGAGCACGGCGCCCACGCGGCCGTCCTGAACGAGGGCTTCTCGAAGGGCGGCGCCGGCGCGGCCGGGATGGCCGAAGCCGTCGCCGACGCCTGCGAGCAGCCGAACACCTTCGCGTTCACGTTCGAGGACTCCGACCCGATCGACGTGAAGATCGAGAAGATCGCGACGCAGGTCTACCAGGCCGACGGGGTCGACTTCCTGCCCGTCGCCCGGCAGAAGATCGAGCAGTTCACCCGCGACGGCCTGACCGGCCTCTCGATCTGCATGGCCAAGACCCACCTGTCGCTCTCGGCCGACCCGGCGCTCGTGAATGCGCCGACAGGTTTCCGCATTCCCGTCCGCGACATCCGCCCGTACACTGGCGCTGGTTTCCTGACGCCGCTCTGCGGCGACATCATGCAGATGCCCGGTCTGGGCAAGACGCCGGCCGGATTCAATGTCGACATCGACGAAAGCGGGAAGACGGTTGGACTCTTCTAGCGGCGACGGCGCCACCGCCGCTGTCTCGCCCGAGGCGGAGGGCGCCGACCCGTACCTGTCGGCGTCGATCGCCGGCTTCCTCGACCAGCTCGCGGCCCGCACGCCCGCACCGGGCGGCGGTTCGGTGGCGTCGATCACCTGCGCGATGGCGGCCGGCCTGGTCGAGATGGCGGCGGCGTTCGACGGCAGCGGCGCGCTCGACGACGTCGGCGTGCGCGCCCACGAGCTGCGCGGCCGGGCGGCCGCGCTGGCCGAGGCCGACGGCCGTGCCTACGCCGGCGTGCTGGAGGCGCTGCGAATGCCGGCCGGTGTCGAGCGGACCCAGCGGCTCGACGCGGCGGTCGCCGGGGCGATCGAGTGCCCCATGGCGGTCCTCGAGATCGCGGCCGAGGTGGCGACGCTCGCCGCCGACGTGGCCGCGCGCGGCAACCGCAACCTGGAAGGCGATGCGATCACGGGAGCGGTTCTGGCCGAGGCCTCGGCGCGGGCCGCGGCGACGCTGGCCCAGCTGAACGTGAGCATGCTCTCGCGCCACGCCCTCGCCGACGCGCACCTCGAGCGGCTGCGCCCCGGGCTCGCCTGCGCGACCCGCGCCCGCGAGCGGGCCGTCGAGTCATACGCGCACGCAGAGCGCGGCTGACCGCCGCGTTTCGGCGCCCCCGCGGGCGGGTAGGCAGATGGCATGGCAACCGACACCCAGCCGCCCCGGGAATCGCTTCGGGAAGAGGCGCCGCGGGGCCGTGAGCGGCGCCGCCGGCGTCAGTACTCCGGTCTCGTTGCTGGCCTCGTGCTCGGCTGGCTCGTGGGGTTCGGCGCCGAATACGCCGTCGGCGCGCGGCTTGTCACGGGCAGCGCGTCCAACCCGTTCTCGATCGCATTCGGCCTCCCCGCCGCGCTGGCGGTCATGTTCGGCCTCTTCGGGCTGATGCTCGGCACGACCCGCGAGGTCGAGGTCGTCGACGCCCCCGTGCGGACGCCGCGGTTCCGGCAGCTGGGCCGCGCGGCGACGAGCGAGCGAGGGCAGCTGCCCGGATCGCCCGTGCCGCCGCGGTACGAGGGCGAGCGCGAAGACCGCTGAGGGCTGATCCCGCCCGCGTCCGGCGGACGACGCGTTGCCGCGGGGCATACGATCCCGCGACCGAAACGCGACCAGGAGGCTCGACATGGCGACCGTGCACGACCCCGGCAATGCCCAGATCCCGACCTGGAAGTACGCGAACGGGTTCATCCCGCACGACGGGCACGGCGTGATCGACGAGGGCGACCTGAACCGCATGTTCGAGGCCGCAGAGAGCAACCACTGGATGCTCGTCGGCGCCGTGGACAACATCAAGATGCAGCGCGGGGCGAACACGCTCGGACCAGGGTTGCTCTTGCTGTTCCGATCCTGAAGACGGCGAAACCCGGATCCGTGTCCGGCAGTGCGCGGCGCGGTATCGGCTGGGTAACGGCCGTCGCCCCGGCGTGACAGCCGCCGGTGCAGCCGCGATGATTGGTGCATGAACCGGGTGCTGATCGTCGAGGACGACGCCACGATCCGCGAGATGACGCGGATGACGCTCGAGCGCGACGGCTTCGTCGTCGACACGGCGGGCGACGGCCAGGCGGGGCTCGACGCCTTCGACCGGGTGACGCCCGATGTCGTGCTGCTCGACGTCATGCTGCCCGGCATGGACGGCGTGACGGTCTGCCGGCGCATCCGCGCGCGCAGCGTCGTTCCGATCGTGATGCTCTCGGCCCGCACCGACCCGATCGACGTCGTGCTCGGTCTCGAGGCCGGCGCCGACGACTATGTCACGAAGCCCTTCGAGCCCCCGATCCTGTCGGCGCGGCTGCGGGCGGTCCTGCGCCGCGCCACCCGCCTGGCCGAGGGCGCGCGCATGCGCTTCGGCGACCTCGAGATCGACCCGAAGGGCATGGTCGTGACGCGCGACGGCCTCGTGCTCTCGCTCACGCCCACCGAGTACCGGCTGCTGCTCGAGCTGGCCGAGCACGTCGGCATCGTGCTCTCGCGCGAGCAGCTGCTCGAGAACGTGTGGGGCTACGTGTGGTCGGGCGACACGCGCCTCGTCGACATGCACGTCCGCCGGCTGCGCGGCAAGATCGGCCCGGACGCGATCGAGACGGTGCGCGGGGCCGGATACAAGCTGGTGCGGCCGGGATGAGCCTGCGCGTCCGGCTGGCGCTCGCCTTCGCGCTGCTGGCGGGCCTGGTCGCCGCGGTGGTGGGAGTGGTGGTGTACGAGCTCACCCAGCAGGACCTGCTCGACCGCGGGCGCGCGAAGGCCGTACAGTCGGCGCGGTCGGCGGCGTCGTTCTACGACCGCTACGCCGTGCTCTCGCCCGGCTCGGTCGTGTCGGCCCGGCACGGGATTCCGCCGCCCCTCCTGCGGGCCGTCGCCGCCAGGCACGTGGCCACGTTCAAGACCGAGCAGCACGGCGCGCCGGTGATCTGGGCCGGGGTGCCGTCGTCGCGCGCCCCGAACGGCGTCTACGTGCGCCTGTCGTTCGCGGCCGACCAGGCGACGATCGCCGACCTGCGCCGCACGCTCGTCGAGGTCGGCCTGGCCGGCGCCGCCGGCGGGGCGCTCCTGGGCCTGGCGCTCGCATGGCGGCTGTCGCGCCGGCTGCGCGTGGCCGCGGCGGCCGCGGAGCGGGTGACGGCCGGATCGCTGTCGGCGCGGGTGAACGCCCGCGGGTCGGACGAGGTCGCCGCCCTCGGCGCCGCCATGGACAGGATGGCCGACTCGCTGCAGGAGCGAATCGAGCACGAGCAGCGGTTCGTGGCCAACGTCGCCCACGACCTGCGCACGCCGGTCACGGGGCTCGTGGCGGCCGCGAGCCTGCTCGAGCCCGATCGCGTGGGGACGGTGGTGCGCGAGCGCGTCGCCCGCCTGCACACGCTGGTCGAGGACCTGCTCGAGATCTCGCGGCTCGAGAACGGTGCGGTCACCGCCGACCTGCGCTGGGTGGAGGTGGACGCGTTCGTGCGCAGCCTCGTCGCCCGCCACGCCGGCGTCTCGGTCGATGCGCCCGAGCCCGCCCGGGCGTTCACCGATCCCCGCCGGCTCGAGCGGATCGTCGACAACCTGCTCGACAACGCCGCCCGCCACGGCGCGCCGCCGGTCGTCGTCTCGGTGCGCGGGCGCGCGATCGTCGTGAGCGACTCGGGGCCGGGCTTTGCGCCGGAGATCCTCGACCGGGCGACGCAGCGGTTCGCGACCGGCGACACCGCCCGCGGCGGCGGCATCGGCCTTGGACTCGCGATCGCCGCCGCCCAGGCGCGGGTGCTCGACGGGGCGCTGACCGTCGCCAACGGGCCCGGGGGCGGCGCGCAGGTGACCGTCGAGCTGAGCGACCGCAGCCCGGCGACGGAGCAGCCGCTGTGAGGGTGCGCACGGCGCTTGCGCTCGCGGCCCTTGCCGCCGCGTGCTCGGCCTGCGGCGCCAGTGCCGGGCTGCACATCGAGGACGGTGGTCACACCGTGCGCCTGCACCGGGTCACGTCGCCGGCTCCTCCGTCTCCGCCGACGGTTCGCGCGCACCCGACACACGGCATCGAGCTGGGCGGGCCGGCGGTGCTCGCCTACGCATCGGGCACGCTCTGGTGCGCCGTCCAGCCCGGCCCCGGCCTGCTCGGCTCGCTCATCATGGTGGACACGACGACGGGCCGGCGCGCCGGACAGCCGCTGCCGCTGCCGCCGGTCGATCAGCCGTATCTGCTCGCCGTCGGGGCCGACGGGGTCTGGCTCGCGTCGGGGGCCCGCCTGTGGCGGATCGACCCGACCGGCGGCGACATCGCGTTCAGCGGCCGCCTGCCCGGCCCGGCGACGACGCTCACCGACGCGGCCGGGTCGATCTGGGCGACGGTGGTCGTCGGCAGCAACGGCCGCGTCGTCCGCATCTCGCCGGCCACGGGCAGCGTGGTCGCCCAGGCGCCCGCGGGGCCCGCGCCGAGCGCCCTCACCGTCGCAAACGGCCTGGCCTGGGTGACGGACAGCGTCGATCAGTCGATCGGCCGCTACGCCGTCACCAAGGCCGGGCTGCGCCAGACCGGCACGATCCCGCTGCCGCGCTCGACCGTGCGGGCGCCGACGCAGATCACCGTCTTCGGCGGGTTCGTCTGGGCCTACGAACGCGGGCGGGTGACGCGCATCGATCCGGCGTCCAATGCCGTCGTCGGAACGACGAAGGTGACGGCGGCGTCCGGAGGCACGATCGCGGCGGGCAGCGGGGGGATCTGGGTGATCACGCGCACGCGCGCCCACCGCGGCGCGGTGCGCCTGCTCGACGCGGCCAGCGGCCTTGCGATCGGCCGCCGTATCGCGGTCGGCGCCGACCCGACCGCGATCGTCACCGACGGCCGCGGGGCCTGGGTGTTCGACGCGGCGACGACCCGGCTCGTGCGCGTCTACCCGGGCTGACGCCGGCGATCTACGATCTCGCCATGGCGGCGAGCGAGCCTGCGACCGCATTCCTGCGCCGGTACGCGCCGTTCGACGCGCTCCCCGCGGGCGAGCTCGACGCGGCCGGGCCGGCCGTGGCCGAGCGCGGCTACGCCGAGGGCGACCTCGTGCTCGTCGAGGACGGCACCCCCGCCCACCACCTGTTCGTCGTGCGCTCCGGCTCGGTCGAGCTCGTGCACGAGGACGAGGTGATCGATGTGCTCGCCCCGGGCGAGGTGTTCGGCCATCCGTCGCTGCTGTCCGGCATGGCGCCGGCCTTCGACGTCCGCGCCCGCGAGCCGACGGTCTGCATCCTGATCGACGCGGCCGTGGCCCGGAGGCTGCTCGGCAGCCCCTCCGGCGTCGAGTTCGTGGCCAGCTCGCTGCGCGAGCGGCTGGTGCGCACGGGCCAGGTCGCACACGCCCAGGCCGAGGTGCGCACCACCCATCTGGGCGCCCTCGTGCACCGCCCGGCCGTCGAGTGCACGCCCGACACGAGCGCGGGCGACGCGGCGCGGCTGATGGCCGAGGCCGACGTGTCGTGCCTGCTCGTGCGCCTCGACGACGGGTTCGGGATCGTCACCGACTCCGACCTGCGCCGCAAGCTCGTCGCCAAAGGCCGCGGCTACGACACCCCGGTGCGCGAGCTGATGGTGGCGCCCGCGCTCGTGTTCTCGCCCGAACGGCTCGCCGTCGACGCGATGATCGACATGCTCGACGCGGGCATCCACCACCTGCCCGTCGTCGAGACCGGCGGGAGGCCGATCGGGATCGTCACGGCGACCGACCTCATGTATCTCGAGAGCCGCACGCCGTTTGCCCTGCGCCGCTCGATCGCCCACGCCGGGTCGGTGGACGAGGTGGTGGAGGCCGCATCGCACCTGCCGCAGGTGGTGGTCTCGCTGATCCGGGCGGGCGTCGTCGCGACCGACATCGGCCGGGTGATGGCGCTCCAGTCCGACACGGCCACGACCCGGCTGATCGACCTCGCCCTGGCCCGGCGCGGATCGGCGCCGGCCGCCTGGGCCTGGCTCGCGCTCGGGTCGACGGCGCGGCGCGAGGCGTCGCTCGCGTCCGACCAGGACAACGCGCTCGCGTATGCCGCGGACGGCGGTGACGACTGGTTCGCCGCGCTCGCCGGCGATGTCAACGACGGCCTCGCGCGGTGCGGGTTCGGCGCCGACAACGCCGAGGTGCTGGCACGCAACCGCCAGTGGCGGATGTCCGAGGCCGACTGGCGGCGCGTGTTCCGCGACTGCCTCGACCATCCGGATCGCTCGCACCTGACCCGCGCCGCGGTCGCCTTCGACTTCCGCCACGTCTGCGGCGGCCTGCAGATCGTGCGCCCGCTCGTCGAGATCGAGCGCGAGGCGCCGTCGCATCCCGACTTCCTGCGCCGGCTGGCCCGCACCGCCACCGACTTCGAGCCGCCGCTCGGGTTTCGCGGCAAGCTCGTCCTCGACGAGGACGGCCGCATCGACATCAAGCGCGGCGGCGTCGTCCCGATCGCGAACCTGGCCCGTTTCCACGCCATCCGCTCCGGGGTGACCGTGTCGGCGACGATCGGGCGCCTGCGCGCCGCGGCCGAGGCGGGCGCGATCGAGGGCGAGCGGGCCGCCGCGCTCGAGGAGGCGTTCGAGCTCGTGACCCGGCTTCGCCTCGAACACCAGGCGGCCGAGGTGGAGGCGGGGGGCCCGCCCACGAACCGGATCGCGCCCGCAGACCTCGCTCCGCTCACCCGCGGACAGCTCAAGAGCGCCCTGCGGGAGGTGGCAGAGGCGCAGCGCGCGCTCGCCAGGTTCGTCCCACTGGGCATGTAGCAACGGACACGTTTACGGCGCATACCTTTACTCCGGCCGATGCACCTGATTCACTAACGCCGCAAACCCCTGTTCCACGAAGGAGGTCTCATGGCATCGGTCGATAGCGGGAGTCCCGACTATGAGGGCGGCGGGCTGAGCAAGGAGACCAATTGGTGGGGTGCCTTCGTGATCGGTCTGGCGGGGACGATCCTCGTCACCGGTATCGCCCCCGTCATGGTGACCTCGCTGGGCGCGTCGGCCATCCCGGTCATGATCGTGATCACGATCACCGGGTATCTTCTCTGCCTGTTCCTCGCCGAGATGTCGGCGATGATGCCCGAGCGGACGGGCGGCTCCCCGTCCTACGCATACGTCGGGTTCAAGGACCAGCTGGCCGCGGTTCGCGCGGCACGTGAACGGGTTCACGGCGTGGGCGTACTGGCTCGGCTGGTTCCCGGTGGCGCCGCTGAACATGATCCTGGCGTCGTTCTACATCACCGAGAAGTTCAACCTGTCCCAGAAGGGCTTCACCCCGATCCACACGCCGATCGCCTACTGGACGATCGCGATCTCGGTAATCGGCATCCTCCTGATCTTCATCCCGGCGTGGCTCGGCATTCGCCTTGGCGCGATGTTCGCCACCGTGCTCGGGCTGCTGTCGATGATCCCGCTGACGCTGCTCGCGCTGATGCCGTTCCTGCACCCATCTGCGGCCCACTGGGGGCAACCTTTCCGGCTTCCACCACCTCGACGGCACCGGGTTCTTCTCGAACGCCCTGGGCCACAACTGGCTCGTGATCTACATCGCGTTCTCCTTCCTTCTGACCTGGAACGTGATCGCGATGGAGGCGGCCGCCTGCTACATCGGCGAGTGCCGCGACCCTGAGAAGGACGCGAAGATCGCGATGAACCTCGAGGGCCTCTACGGCCTCTTCATCTACACGATGATCCCGATCGCATTCGTGGTCGTACTCGGCGCGACCAAGCTCTCGAACCCCTTGCTCGCAGATCCACGGACGATCTTCTCGACGTTCGCGACGGCGGTGTTCGGGACGGGGCGCAGCTGGCTCGACTGGACGATCTGCGACGATGCTCGTGATCGCGCTCTCGCTGTCGGTGCTGAACGCGATCATGGGCTCGGGCCGGGCCATCTACCAGATGGCGATCGACGGCGACTTCCCGCGCATCTTCGCGAGCGTCAACAAGCACGGCGTGCCCGGCTTCTCGATGGGCTTCAACGTCGTCTGCTCGATCGCGCTCATCTTCACCGGCGGCGCGGTCGAGATCTACTGCCTCTCCAACGTCGGCTATCTGGCGTCGTTCATTCCGGTGCTGGTCGGCGTACTACCTGCTGCGCCGCTACCGGCCCGACATGAGCCGGCCGTTGCGCCTGCCCGAGTGGTTCAAGTACATCGCCCTGCTCATGGCGGCGGGCTACTTCGTGATCTGGCTGTACGGCGGCATCGTCTACACCGGGCTCCCGAACGCCAGCCTCGGCGGGTCGAACACGCGCATCTACTTCTTCATCGGCTGGGCGATCCTGCTCTCCTACCTGCCGCTCTACTGGTACCGCGTCAAGGTCGAAGACCCGAAGTACGCGGCCCAGGGCGCGGCGGAGGCGCAGCAGATGGCAGCCGGCGACTGAGTACGGAGTCGAGGGTGGGAGCGATGTTCCGCCGGGCATCGCCCCCACCCGATCCCGCCGACCCTGCGCATCGAGCGGCTCGTGGTCGCCTCCGAGGGCCGGCCGATCGCCTGGAACGTGCTGCAGCGCGCGTTCGAGCTCGCCCGGCCGGAGAAGGCGTCGGTGCTCGTGATCTCGATCGCGCGGGTGTGGGGCACCTCGCTCGGGTTCCCGAATCCGGGCCTCAACCCGACCAAGCGCGAGTGGGACACCCAGCGCCTGCTCGTGCGCGAGGCGCGCGACGCGATCGAGAAGGCGGGGTTCGACGCGTCGGGGCACGTGATCGGCACGCGCCGGGCGGCCAAGCGGATCCTGGCCGAGGCCGACCCTGTTCAAGGCCGACGCGATCGTGATGGGCGCCGACCGCGACCGTGGCAAGCTGGGCGACTTCATGTGGTCGCAGGAGCCCTACCGGGTGTCCCACCGCTCGCGCGTGCCGGTCTACCTCGTCCGCGTCGACGACCCGGACGCCCCCTCGTGAATATCCGGTGTCAGGCACCGGATATTCATGGCTCGAGCAGCCGCGGGCGAGCGGGCGCACGGGCAAGGTAGACTCGCCGCCAGATGCGAGTCCTCCTGATCGGATCGGGCGGTCGTGAGCACGCGCTGGCGTGGTCGCTCGCGCGCTCGCCGCTTCTCGGCGAGCTGCACGCCGCGCCCGGGAACCCGGGCATCGGCACGCTCGCCCGGCTGCATGCCGTCCCGGTCTCCGATCTCGAGGGGCTGACCCGCCTTGCGGTCGACCTCTCGGCCGACCTCGTCGTCGTCGGGCCCGAGGCGCCGCTGGTGGCCGGGCTGGCAGACCGCCTGGCAGCCGCGGGGATCGCCGTCTTCGGCCCGTCTGCAGCGGCTGCGCAGCTCGAGGGGTCGAAGGCGTTCGCGAAGTCGGTGATGGACGCCGCCGGCGTACCCACCGCCCGGTTCTCGGTGTGCGACACGGTTTCGGCCGCCCACGCGGCCATCGCGGAGGCCGACGGCGACGTCGTCGTCAAGGCCGACGGCCTGGCCGCCGGCAAGGGCGTCGTCGTGTGCTCGTCGACGGCCGAGGCGCATGCGGCGGTCGCCGCCGCGCTCGTCGATGACCGCTTCGGCGTCGCGGGCCGCAGGGTGCTGATCGAGGAGCGGCTCGAGGGCGACGAGCTGTCGCTGCTCGCGCTGTGCGACGGCGAGCACATCCTGCCGCTCGCACCGGCGCGCGACTACAAGCGCCTGGGCGACGACGACCTCGGCCCGAACACGGGCGGGATGGGCTGTATCTCGCCCGTACCCGGGATCGGCGAGGACATGATCCGCGACATCGTCGCCCAGGTGCACAAGCCCGTCATCAACGAGCTTGCACGGCGCGGGGCGCCCTATCGGGGGTGCCTCTACGCCGGGCTGATCCTGACCGCCGACGGCCCGCGCGTGATCGAGTTCAACGCGCGCTTCGGCGATCCCGAGACGCAGGCCATCCTGCCGCGGACAGGGGGAGACATGCTCGCGCTGCTCGCCCGCGCAGCGGCCGGCAACCTGGCCGGGTGTGAGGTGCAGATCGGCGAGGGCGCGTGCGTGAGCGTCGTCGTCGCCTCGCGCGGCTATCCGGAGGCGCCCGAGCTGGGCGACGCGATCGCCGGCATCGACGCGGCGGAGGAGGTCGACGGCGTCACCGTCTTCCACGCCGGTACGACGAACGGCGACGCCGGCCTCGAGACGTCGGGCGGAAGGGTGCTGAACGTGACCGCGGTCGGCCCGGACTTCACGACGGCAACCCAGCGCGCCTATGCCGGCGTCGATGCCATCCGCATCGACGGAGCCCACCATCGCAGCGACATCGGGCGCACCGCCCGGGAGACGGAGCACGTGCATGCCTGAGCAGCCCACACCCGCGCCCGAGGTGAAGCACCTGTGGGCCGAGCTCGAGACCGACGGGCCCCAGGTCGGGATCCTGATGGGCTCCGAGTCCGACCGCCAGGTGATGGAGGCGGCGGCGACCGAACTCGCCGAGCGCGCCATCACGTACGAGATGCAGGCGCTCTCGGCGCACCGCGACCCGCGCGGGGTGGCCGAGTACGCATCGACCGCAGCGCTGCGAGGCGTGCGCGTGATCATCGCCGGCGCGGGCAAGGCGGCGGCGCTGCCCGGTGTGGTCGCGGCCTACACCGAGCTGCCCGTGATCGGGGTGCCGATCCGCACGTCCGACCTGGGCGGGATGGACTCGCTGCTCTCGATCGTGCAGATGCCGCCGGGGGTGCCCGTGGCCTGCATGGCGATCAACGGCGCGCGCAACGCTGCCATCTTCGCCGCCAAGATCCTGGCCCAGGGCACGATCCCGCAGCCGACCGAGTTCTAGGGCCGCGCCGGCCTCGCCGCGCGTCGGTGGCGCCGCGGGCCGATCCGTGCCACACTGGCGGCGGCAACGAGGGTCCGGGTCAAGAGGGGGTGACGAGATGACGTCTCGTCGTGTGCTCGGTGTGGTGGCGGCGGCGTTTGGGTGGGCGGTCATGCTCACGGGCACCGCGAACGCGGCGATGTGGCAGCTCGTTGGGAGCGCGAGCCCGAACGGCTACAAGAACTTTCTGGTCGCGGTCGCCCGCGTGCCCGGGACGAACCAGCTCTGGTCGGTGGGCTACACGCTCGACAACGCGGGGCCCGACCACAGCCTGATCGAGCATTCCACCGGCGGAGGCTTCACCGTCTCTCCGATTCCACGGCCGGGGCTGTTCGAGCAGCTGAACGGCGTCGCCGCCGTGTCGCCAACGCTCGCGTGGGCGGTCGGCGGAACATTCGTGCACGGCTCGCTGCCGCTGATCTTCACGTGGAACGGCGCGGCCTGGCGGCGGACGCCACCGCCCCTCCCCGCCGGTGCCGACGGCGGCACGCTGATCTCGGTGCGCGCGTTCTCGGCCACGGACGTGACCGCGGTCGGGACGTGGTTCTCGTCGACCGCCGAGGGCGGCCCGCTGATCGAGCACTGGAACGGCCACGTGTGGTCGGCCGGCGCCGGCCGCGATCCCACCGGGTGCCAGGCGACGTTCACCTCGCTCGCGGCGGTGCCCGGCTCGCCGAAGCGGTTCGCGGTCGGCTTCTGCCTGAACGCCGACGGCACGTCGACTCAGGCGGTCATCGAGCAGTCGTCGGGCGGCGCCTGGTCGAGCGCCGCCGCGAATGCCCCGGCGCAGAGCGTGCTCCAGTCGATCACGCCCGTGTCCGGATCCGACGTGTGGGCGGTTGGATCGACGACCTCCACGACCGGTGAGTCGCGGACGCTCGCCGAGCACTGGGACGGGACGAGCTGGTCGGTCGTGCCCACGCCGAACCCTTCCGGGAACGACTGGCTCCAGAGCATCATCCGGGTTCCCGGGACGACCACGCTCTGGGCGGTCGGCTCGGCGATCACCCCGACCGGCGTGATCGGCATCACCGAGCGCTTCACCGGCTCGGCGTGGCAGGCGATCGCTCCGGTGCGGCCCGGCGCCGAGAGCGACCTCGAGGGGGTCGCGGCGGCGCCCGGCGGCGTCTGGGCGGTGGGCGACGTCTATCCCTCGTCGGCCGGATCCGGTCCGTCCACGCGCACGTTGGCGGAGCGCACCGGCGGCTGAACCGGCGGGAACCATCGGCTCGGAAGCGCGGTCATACCGTGCGATGACACGCTTCGTGATCCTGCTCCTCGTGGCCCTGCTCGGCGTCGCCGCGGGCTGCTCGTGGGTTGGGCCGGCGTCCCCGACGATCACCGGCCCGGCGGGCGCGACGCTCACGATCCGCATCATGAGCGGCTCGACGGTGCTGCGCACGCGCACGCTTCGCTGTGACCCGCCCGCCGGGACGACCCCGCGCCCCGCGGCCGCGTGCGCCGCTTTGCGCGACGACCTCCGTCACGCCTCCGGCGCGCACGCCGTCTGCCACTGCCCGGCGATCTTTGCCGACTCGCGCTACGCGGTGATCTCCGGGCGCCTCGACGGCCGCCGCATCCTCATCCGGTTCGGCCCCTGCGCCTGCGGCCTGCGCCACCTCCACGACCTGCGGATCGTGACCGGCCTGCGCAGCTTCTCACCGCCCGCCGGCTGACCGGCCGCCCTTGGACGGGCTCGGAAGGGTCGACCGCCGCGGGGAGGCTCGGCTGGCGGGTACACGCCACTTGGCGTCGCGTACACACGTCAATTGCAGTTCCGGCACACCCTCGGCACACCCCTCAACCCACACGTCACACGATCCGCGGCACACTCAGAGACATGCCGTCGACCCCGATCCCCACGCTCTACAAGGCTCGAGGGTTGCCGCTCAAGAGCCCGGTGTGCGCCATCTGCGTCGATCGGACGAGAGGGCGGACGCGCAGGGTCACGCTGAGCAACCGCGTGAGCGTCCACCTGTGCGAGGCGCACGCGAGCCGCGGGTTCCAGACGCGGCGGGGCGGGCGCGACTTCGTGCGCACGCTGATGGGGGTGTGGCGCGCGAACGACTGCCTGACGCTCGCCCGCAGTCGCGCGCTCGACGCGCATCTGGCGAGCCTGCGCGAGCATCCCGCGCGACCGCGCCCGGGCAGCTACACGTGGCCCGAGCTGCGGCGGGCGCTCGAGGCGCGCTACGCGGCGGGGGTCGCGCCGGGCGAGCTGCACCCGGCCGTCCGTGCCCGCCTCGAGCCCCACCCGGCCCGGCCGCCCAGCCGGCGCACCCTGCAACGGTGGCACGCCCAGCGGCGGTGGCTCGGCCGCCCACCGTGACGGCCGAGCCCGGCGGGCTCCGTTCACCCCCTCCTGTAGACTGACCCCGGACGCCCCTCCGACCCGAAGGCGACGATTCCGGCTTGATCTCTCGCTATACCCGCCCAGCCATCGGCGCCGTGTGGTCGGACGAGCGCAGGTTCCAGCGGTGGCTGGACGTGGAGGTCGCAGCGATGGCCGCCTGGGCCGAGCTCGGCGTCGTCCCGGCAGAGGCGGTCGAAGCCGTCCGCGCCCGTGCCACCGTCGACGTGGCCCGGATCGGCGAGATCGAGCGTCGGACGCACCACGATGTGCTCGCGTTCACCGAGTCGGTGGCCGAGCTCGTCGGCGAGCAGGCGCGCTGGTTTCACTACGGGCTCACGTCATCGGACGTCGTCGACACCGCCCTCGCCCTGCAGCTGCGCGACGCGGGCGAGCTTCTGCTGCCGGGCATCGAGGCGGTCGAGCAGGCGGCGGCGCTCCGCGCCGAGGAGTTCCGGCACACGCCCACCATCGGCCGCACCCACGGCGTCCACGCCGAGCCGACGACCTTCGGTCTGAAGCTGCTCGGCTGGGTGACCGAGATGCGCCGCCAGCGCGTCCGCCTCGGCGAGGCGTTCGACGGCGTGCGCGTCGGCAAGCTCTCGGGAGCCGTCGGCGCCTACGCCAACTCGGATCCGCGCATGGAGGCGCTCGCCCTCCAGGAGCTCGGCCTCGAGCGCGAGGACGTCGCCACCCAGGTCGTCCCGCGCGACCGCCACGCGGCGCTGCTCTCGGCCATCGCGGGCGCCGGCGCATCGCTCGAGCGCTTCGCGCTCGAGGTGCGCCACCTGCAGCGCACGGAGGTGCGCGAGGCGCTCGAGCCGTTCGCCCCAGGCCAGAAGGGCAGCTCGGCGATGCCGCACAAGCGCAACCCGATCGTGTGCGAGCGCATCTGCGGCCTGGCCCGCGTGCTGCGCGCGAACGCCCACGTCGGCCTCGAGGACGTCGCCCTGTGGCACGAGCGCGACATCTCCCACTCCTCGGCCGAGCGCGTCGTCCTGCCCGACTCGACGATCGCCCTGGACTACATGCTCGACCGCACCCGCTGGCTGATCGAGGGCCTCGTCGTCGACGCCGGACGGATGCTGCGAAACCTCGAGGCCTCGCACGGGCTCGTGTTCTCGGGCCGCGCGCTCCTGCGGCTCGTCGAGCTCGGCGTGAGCCGCGAGCAGGCCTACGCGCTGATCCAGCGAAACGCGATGGCCGCCTGGGATCGCGAGGTGCCACTGCGCGGCCTCCTCGAGGCGGACGCCGACGTGGCGGCCGTGCTCGACGCGGCCGAGCTCGACCGCATCTTCGACCTCGACTCACTGCTCGTCCACGTGGACGAGATCTTCGACCGCACGCTACGACGACCGGAGGTTGCCCATGCCTGACACCCTGTCCCACCTGCACGAAGCCTCCGGCAAGGTGCGCGAGCTCTACGGCTTCGGCGACCGGCTGCTGCTCGTCGCATCCGACCGCATGTCGGCATTCGACGTCGTCCTGCCCACGCCGATCCCCGACAAGGGCAGGGTGCTCACGGCGCTGTCGCGGTTCTGGTTCGAGCGCACGGGCGACCTCGTGCCCAACCACATGATCAGCGTCGCCGTCGCCGACTTCCCCGAGGAGGCCCAGGGGATGCCCGACCTGGCGGGCCGCGCGATGCTCGCCAAGCGCCTGCAGATGCTGCCGATCGAGTGCGTCGTGCGCGGCTACCTGGTCGGGTCGGGATGGAAGGACTACCGGGCCACGGGATCGGTGTGCGGGCACGCGCTCCCGGCCGGGCTGCGCGAGGCCGACCGGCTGCCCGAGCCGCTCTTCACGCCCTCGACGAAGGCGACCGAGGGCCACGACGCGAACATCGACCGCGCCGCCGGCATCGCCCTCGTCGGCGAGCAGCGCTTCGCCGAGATCGAGCGGCTCTCGGTCGCGCTCTACCGCGCCGCGGCCGACTACGCGCTCGAGCGCGGCATCATCATCGCCGACACGAAGTTCGAGTTCGGCGAGGACGCCGACGGCCGCATCGTCGTCGGCGACGAGGTTCTGACACCCGACTCGTCGCGGTTCTGGCCGGTCGACGAGTACGCGCCGGGCGGCTCGCCGCCGTCCTACGACAAGCAGTACGTGCGCAACTGGCTCGAGACGCTCGACTGGGACAAGACCCCGCCCGGCCCGGAGATCCCCGCCGAGGTCGTCGCGGGGACGCGCAACCGCTATGTCGAGGCCTACGAGAAGATCACCGGCCGCCCGTTCCAGGCCTACCTGGACGAGACGGGGAGCCCGTCGTGAAGGTGAGCGTCACGGTGCGGCCGCGCGCCGGCATCCTCGACCCCCAAGGCGAGGCGCTGCGGCGGTCGCTGCAGGGGCTCGGGTACGCCGCCTCGGACGTCCGCGCCGGCAAGGTGTTCGACCTCGAGCTCGGAGCGACCGACGAGCGCGAGGCCCTGCGCATGGCCGCCCAGATCGCCGAGCGGGTGCTCTCGAATCCCCTGATCGAGGAGTTCGAGGTGCACGCGCCCGAGCCGGTGCACGCGTGAGCGCACGCGTCGCGGTGATCGCCTTCCCCGGTTCGTGCGACGACCGCGACGCGCTGCGCGCCGTCGAGCTCGTGGGGGCCGAGCCGGTGCGCGTCTGGCACGCCGACTCCGACCTCGGCGGCGCCGCGGCCGTGATCGTCCCGGGCGGGTTCAGCTACGGCGACTACCTGCGCCCCGGAGCGCTCGCGGCGCTCTCGCCGGCGATGACGGCGGTGCGCGAGCTGGCCGACGTGGGCGGCCCGGTGCTCGGCGTCTGCAACGGCTTCCAGGTGCTCACCGAGGCCGGCCTCCTGCCGGGCGTGCTGCGGCCGAACGCCCACCTGCAGTTCCGCTGCGAGGATGTCGGCCTGCGCGTGCAGCGCGAGTCGGCCTGGCTGCCCGGCCTGGTCGCGGGAGACGTGATCGAGATCCCCGTGAAACACCACGACGGCTGCTACTTCGCAACGCCGCAGCAGCTCGAGGCGCTCGACGCCCGTGGGCAGGTGCTGCTGCGCTACGTGCACAACCCGAACGGCTCGATCGAGTCGATCGCCTGCATCACCAACGCCGCGGGCAACGTGGCCGGCCTGATGCCGCACCCCGAGCACGCTGTCGACCCGCTGCTCGGGTCGGCCGACGGCCGCATCCTGCTGCAGGGGCTGCTCGTACAGGCGGCCGCCGGGGTGCCCGCCTAGGATGCCTGTGGTGAGCACGGTCGCCCACACGCCGCTCCACCGCTCCCTCGGACTGACCGACGCCGAGTTCGGCCGGATCGGCGAGCTGCTCGAGCGCGAGCCGAACGACTTCGAGCTCGCCGTGTTCTCGCTGCTCTGGAGCGAGCACTGCGCCTACAAGCACTCGCGCAAGCTGCTCGCCGGGCTGCCCACCGAGGGCGCCCGCGTCCTGCAGGGCCCCGGCGAGAATGCGGGCGTCATCGACGTCGGCGACGGCCTGGCCGTGGCGCTCAAGGTCGAGAGCCACAACCACCCGTCGGCGGTCGAGCCGTTCCAGGGAGCCGCCACCGGCGTCGGCGGCATCCTGCGCGACATCTTCGCGATGGGCGCGCGGCCGATCGCGATCCTCGACTCGCTGCGCTTCGGCGAGCTCGACTCCGACCGCCAGCGGCACCTGTTCGCCCGCGTCGTCGAGGGCGTCGGCCACTATGGCAACTGCGTCGGCGTCGCCAACGTCGGCGGCGAGGTGGAGTTCGAGCCGGCGTATGCCCATAACTGTCTGGTGAACGCGATGTGCGTCGGCGTCCTTCCGGCCGACGGCCTGCAGTCGGCGGGTGCGGCCGGGCCCGGCAACCTGCTCGTCCTGTACGGGTCGAAGACCGGGCGCGACGGCATCGGCGGCGCGAGCGTGCTCGCCTCGCAGGGCTTCGAGGAGGGCGCCGAGGCCAAGCGCCCGAGCGTCCAGATCGGCGACCCCTTTACCGGCAAGAAGCTGATCGAATGCACCCTTGCGCTCCTGGCCGAGAAGCTGCTCGTGTCGCTGCAGGACCTCGGCGCGGCGGGCCTGGCGTCGTCGACGTCCGAGATGGCCTCGGCGGGCGGCGTCGGCCTTGACGTCGACCTCTCGGCCGTGCCGGTGCGCGAGCAGGGGATGGAGCCGTTCGAGATCATGATCTCGGAGTCGCAGGAGCGGATGGCCGCGATCGTCGCGCCGGACGCATGGCCGGCCGTCGAAGCGATCTGCCGCCGGTGGGAGGTCGACGCCACCGTGATCGGCGAGGTCACCGACACCCCGCACCTGCGCGCGTTTCACGCCGGCGAGCTCGTCGGCGACATCCCGGTGACGACGCTGACCGACGAGGCGCCCCGCTACGACGTCGGCCGCGTCCGCCCGGCCCGCCTCGCCTCCAAGCCTCTGCCGGCCGCCGCCCTCGACACGCCGCCGGATGCCGCCCTGCGCGCGCTGCTCTCGGCGCCCGGGGTTGCGAGCCGTGCCTGGGTGACGCGCCAGTACGACCAGCTCGTCGGGTCGGGTACGGTCGTGCGGCCGGGCGGCGACGCCGCGGTCGTGCGGCTCACGCCCTCCGACCGCGCCATCGCCGTGAGCCTCGACGGCAACGGCCGCCGCACCTGGCTCGACCCGCGCCGCGGCGGCATGAGCGCCGTCTGCGAAGCGGCCCGAAACGTCGCCTGCACCGGCGCACGGCCCGCCGCCGTCACCAACTGCCTGAATTTCGGCAACCCCGAGGATCCCGAGATCGGCTACGAGCTCGCCGAGGCGATCGACGGCATGGCGACCGCCTGCCGGGCGCTCGGCCTGCCCGTCGTGTCGGGCAACGTCTCGCTCTACAACGAGCACGACGGCCGTCCGATCCCGCCGACGCCGGTCGTCGGCGTCGTCGGCGTGCTTGACGACGCCTCGCGGGCGGTGCGCATCGCCTTCCGCGACGACGGCGACATCGTGCTGCTCGCGGGCGGGGGCGCAAGCGCGCTCGACGGGTCGGACTACCAGAAGGTGATCCAGGGCGACGTGGCCGGGCGCATTCCCGAGCCCGATCTCGAGAACGAACGCGCCCTGCACACTTTTCTGGCCGACGCGGCTGACCGCAGCCTGCTGCGAAGCGCCCACGACGTGGGCGGCGGCGGCCTCGCCGTCGCCGTCGCCGAGTCGGCCATGGCGGGCGGCATCGGTGTGCGGGTCGATGACGCCGACGATCTGTTCGGCGAGGGTGACGGCCGCGTGATCGTGTCGGCCCGCAAGGCCGACGTCGCCGCGCTGCGAAAGCTGGCCGGAGGTCTCCCGCTGCGGCGGCTGGGAACGGTCGGCGGCGCCGAGATCGCCGTCGGGGCGGCCCGGATCGCGCTCGCCGAGGCCCGCGCCGTCTACGAGTCGGCCATCCCCCGGATCATGGACGGTGACGCCTGATGTGCGGCGTGTTCGGCATCTACGTGCCCCCGGACGCGTCCGACCGCGACGTCGCCCGGATGACGTTCTTCGGCCTCTTCGCGCTGCAGCACCGCGGCCAGGAGAGCGCCGGCATCGCCGTCTCGGACGGCAGCCGGATCACCGCGATGAAGGACATGGGGCTCGTGAGCCAGGTGTTCGACGAGCCGCGCCTGTCCGGCCTCGAGGGCCACATCGCGATCGGCCACGCCCGCTACTCGACCACCGGGTCGACGGTGTGGCAGAACGCCCAGCCCGTCGTCCGCCATGCGGGCGGACGCACCATCGCCCTCGGGCACAACGGCAACCTGACCAACACCGCCGCCCTGCGCGAGGAGCTGCTCGCGCGGCGCGTGTCGATGCGCTCCACCTCGGATACCGAGGTGATGGCCGCGATGATCGCCGAGCACGACTCGGACGACCTGGGCGACGCCGTCGTCGACGTGATGGGCCGGATCGAGGGCGCGTTCGCCGCGGTCGTCATGAGCGAGCGCAGCCTGGCCGGCTTCCGCGACCTCGACGGCATCCGCCCGCTGGTCGTCGGCCGCCTCGAGGACTCGTGGGTGCTCGCGTCGGAGACCTGCGCCTTCGATCTGATCGGCGCCCGGACGGAGCGCGAGCTCGAGCCCGGCGAGATGGTCGTCATCGACGAGCACGGCCCCCGGTACCGCCGCGTCGGCGATCGCACCGGGTCGCTGTGCGTGTTCGAGTACATCTACTTCGCGCGGCCGGACTCGATCATGGGCGGCCACGGCCTGCACGAGGTGCGGCGGCGCATGGGCGAGCGGCTGGCCGACGAGGCACCCGTCGCCGCGGACGTCGTCATCGGCGTCCCCGACTCGGGCACGCCCGCGGCCGTCGGGTATGCCCAGCGCAGCGGGATCCCGTTCGGTGAGGGCCTGGTCAAGAACCGCTACGTCGGGCGTACGTTCATCCAGCCCGACCAGGCGCTGCGCGAGCGGGGCGTGAAGCTCAAGTTCAATGCGCTGCGCTCGGTGCTCGAGGGCCGCAGGGTGGTCGTCGTGGACGACTCGATCGTGCGCGGATCGACCACCCGCAAGCTGGTGCAGATGCTGCGCGAGGCAGGTGCGCTCGAGGTGCACCTGCGCGTCTCCTCGCCGCCGATCGTCTCGCCGTGCTTCTACGGCATCGACATGGCAGACCAGGACGAGCTGATCGCGGCCGGGCGCAGCATCGAGGAGGTGCGCCGCCGGCTCGGGGCGACATCGCTCGCCTACCTCTCGCTCGAGGGCCTCGAGGCGACCGCCGGCCCGGCCGAAGGCTTCTGCCGCGCCTGCCTCACCGGCGAGTACCCGACCGAGATCCCCGCCGACATGCGCCTTGCGAAGCTGCGCTTCGAGGCCGCACCGGTGCCGGTGGAGATCCGGTGAGCGACGAGCGCCCCCCGCTGACGTACGCCGGCTCCGGCGTGAGCCTCGGCGCCTCGGACGCGGTGGTCGAGCGGATCCGGGCGGCGGTCACCTCCACCCACAGCCCTCAGGTGCTCGAGGGCTACGGCGGGTTCGCCGGCCTGTTCACCCCCTCGGTCGGCGATCCGCTCGTCGCGGCGGCGTGCGACGGCGTCGGCACGAAGGTGCTGCTCGGCGTGGCCGCCGGCCGCCCTGCCGGTCTGGGCGTCGACCTCGTGGCGATGAGCGTGAACGACGTCATCACGTCGGGGTGCCGGCCCGCCTTCTTCATGGATGTGATCACGTGTGGCCAGATCGATGTCGACCTCGTCTCCGACCTCGTCGAGGGTATCGCCGAGGGCTGCCGCGAGGCGGGCTGCGCGCTGCTCGGCGGCGAGACGGCGGAGCACCCCGACATGATGCAGCCCGGGGAGTTCGACCTGGCCGGCTTCTGCGTCGGCATCGCCGAGCGGCGCGAGGTGATCTCGGGCCGCCGCGTGGAGGCCGGCGACGCGATCGTCGGCATGCCGGCCAGCGGGCCGCACTCGAACGGCTTCTCGCTCGTGCGCCGGCTGATCGAGCGCGCCGGCGTCGGCCTCGATGCCACCCCGGAGGGCCTCGGCGGCGCCTCGGTCGCCGACGCGCTGCTCGAGCCGACGCGCATCTACGCCCGTCCCGTCGCCGAGCTGACGCGCACGGTCGATGTGCGTGCGATGGCGCACATCACGGGCGGCGGCATCCCCGGGAACCTGGCGCGGCAGTTCCCGGACGGGCTCGGCGCCGAGATCGACCTGGGGGCGTGGACGCGGCCGCCCGTGTTCGAGTGGCTCGGCTCGCTCGGGGTCGAGGAGGACGAGCTGCGGCACGTGTTCAACCTCGGCCTGGGCTACGCGGCCGTGGTCGAGCCCGACTCGGTCGCGGTGGCGCTCGCGGCGCTCGAGCGCGGCGGCTGCACCGGCTTCGTCGCCGGCAGCGTGGTGGAGGGGGCGGGGGTGCGCTTCCGCTGAGAGTCGGCGTGCTCATCTCCGGTGAGGGCACGAACCTGCAGGCGCTGATCGACGCCAGCGACATCGATGTGGCGTGCGTCGTTGCGAGCCGTCCCGAGGCGCCGGGGCTCGAGCGGGCGGCCCGCGCCGGCATCCCCGCGACGGCGACCGCCGACGAGGCCGAGACGATCGCGTTCCTCGAGCGTCACGGCGCCGATCTGATCGTGCTGGCGGGCTACATGCGCATCCTCTCGACCGCGTTCGTCGCCCGCTTCTCGGGCCGGATCCTGAACGTCCACCCGGCGCTCCTGCCCGCCTTCCCGGGCGCCTCGGCGGTGGCCGACGCGGTCGCGCACGGCGTGAAGGTCACCGGCGTGACCGTGCATCTCGTCGACAGCGAGCACGTGGCAGCCGACACCGGGCCTATCGTCCTGCAGGAGTCGCTGGCCGTTTCGTATGATGAGTCCGCCGCCGAGGTGGCGGCACGTCTCCACGGGCTCGAGCACCGGCTGCTGCCGGAGGCGGTCAGGCTGTATGGAGCGGGCAGGATCCACGTCGAGGGACGGCGGGTGAGGGTGAGCGGATGAAGATCAGACGAGCCCTGATATCGGTCAGCGACAAGAACGGCCTCTCGACGCTCGCGCAGGGGCTGCACCGGCTCGGCGTCGAGCTGATCTCGACGTCGGGAACCGCGGCGTTTCTCGAGCAGGCGGGCGTGCCGGTCACGACCGTCGAGGAGCTGACCGGCTCGGCCGAGCTGCTCGGCGGGCGGGTGAAGACGCTGCACGCGTCGCTGCACGCCGCCATCCTGGCGCGGCGCGACCACGCCGAGGACATGGCGTCGCTCGAGGCGGCGGGGATCGAGCCGATCGACCTCGTCGTCTGCAACCTGTACCCGTTCCGCTCGGTCGCGCGCCGCCGCGGCGTCTCCGAGGCCGAGGTGATCGCGAACATCGACATCGGCGGCCCGACGATGGTGCGGGCGGCCGCGAAGAACTTCCACTCCGTCGCCGTCGTCACCGAGCCCGACCGCTACGGCTTTGTGCTCGGGGAGCTCACGTCGGCCGCGGGCGCGCTCTCGCTCGACACCCGCCGCGACCTGGCGGGCGAGGCGTTCGCGCACGTCGCCTCCTACGACGCGGCGGTGGCGGCGTGGTTCGCCGATACCGAGCCGTTCCCCGACCGGCTCACCATCGATCTCGTCAAGGTGGGCGACCTGGCCTACGGCGAGAACCCGCACCAGCGCGCGGCGTTCTACCGCGAGGCCGGCGCGCGCCGGCACGTGCTCTCGCGCATCGATCAGATCAGCGGCAAGCCGCTGTCGTTCAACAATCTGGCCGACCTGCAGGCTGCGCGCACCATCGCGTCGGCCTTCCAGCTGCCGGCGTGCGCGATCGTCAAGCACGCGAACCCGTGCGGCGTCGCCGTCGGCGCCACCCTCGAGGAGGCCTACGCGCGTGCGCTCGCCTCCGACCCGATCTCGGCGTTCGGCGCGGTGATCGCCGTCAACCGGCCGGTCAACGGCGCGCTCGCCGAGCGCATCATCGAGACGAAGGTCGACGTCCTCTTCTCGCCGGGGTACGACGCCGTCGCCCGCGAGACGCTGTCGTCCAAGCCGACGACGCGCGTGCTCGAGGACCGCGAGCGGCGCAAGACGAGCCCGGGCGAGCGCGACATCCGCCGCGTGCTCGGCGGCGTCCTGATCCAGGACCGCGACAACGAGACCGAGGATCGCGCCGACATGGAGGTCGTGTCCGAGCAGGCGCCGGGCAAGCGCGAGTGGGAGGACATGCTGTTCGCGTGGCGGACGGTGCACTTCGTGCGCTCGAACGCCGTGGTGATCGCCCGCGATCTGGCCGCCGTCGGCATCGGCGCCGGCCAGATGAGCCGCGTCGACGCGGTGCGGATGGCGGTGTCGAAGGCGGGGGAGCGGGCGCAGGGCGCCGTGCTCGCCTCCGACGGGTTCTTCCCGTTCGCCGACGGCCCCGAGGCGGCCTTCGCGGCCGGGGTGCGGGCGATCGTGCAGCCGGGCGGATCGGTGCGCGACGCCGAGGTGATCGCCGCGGCGAACGCCGCGGGCGCCGCAATGGTCTTCACCGGCCGCCGCCACTTCCTGCACTGAGCCGCGCCATCACCGCGGGCGACTCGGGCGTCAGCGCCTGACCGGTTGGAGGGCGCGACAGGTGCCGGCGAGCGTTGGCAGGAGGCTGACGGGCGCCATGATCGAGGTGTCCTGCTTGGTCGAGATGATCCGGCGGAACCGGATCTTTGCGATTTGCCGGTCCGCGCTCGCTCCCAGGTCGTTGTTGGGCGGTGCCGTTTTGGGGAACTGGAAGATCTGGGCAGGCGTCCCATCGCCGAGCGTGCACGGGTGCGGATTACCGAACACGCCGGAGCTGGTGAGGAGTTGGAGGGTGCCCGGCTTGAGCGGCCCGGAATTGACGTCGATGCGGCCGTCGCCGTACTCGAAGCCGTAGGAGACGCCCGTGGCTCGCGCGGTTCCGACCTGTGTGTCGGTGGAGGCGAAGTCGAGCTTTGCGCCTCGCCATGCGGCGCCGAGCCAGAACGCGCCCGGCAGCTCCGCGCCCGCAGAGGCCGGCGAGAACTGCTGGATCCGCTCGGTCACGTGCTCCGGATGCAGCGTGAACAGCCGGCGGGTGAGCGCTGGCGTGGGAGCGATCGTGCGGAGCACGGTGGTGGTGACGGTGAGCTTTCCGGTGGTGGATGAGAGCTCGAGATGCCCGTTTCGGTGGCTGACCACGATCCGCCCGCCGGGGCTTCGCAGATGGTGCGACAGGTAGGCGTCGATCAGCCACGCCGCGCTGCCGGGCCGCATCCGCCGGATGAACCGCGTGTCGCCGGTGAACGTCGTCGTGTCGGGTGTGCCGGGGCCGTTCCAGTCGGTCTGGATCGCGCCGCGCCCGTGATCGACGTCGAGCTCGCGGATGGCCGTGGCGATCCCGGACCTATCGCGCAGATCCCCTGTCGCCGGGTCATACCACACCACCTCACGCCCCTCCTCCGGAATCTTGGGCGTGTCGGAGACGGCGTATTCGAAGATCCGATTCGGCAACGCATGCGACGTGCCAGCAGGCGCCGACCGCCCGGAGGCCGGCGACCGCGCCGCGGTCCCGTTCCCGCACCCACCGCCGATGAACGCGAGCAGCGCGATCGCAAACACGACCGACTGCGATCGAATCGAAACCCCAGACATCACACTGACACCATAGGCCCGTCGGCCGTCTTCGCCGTTCGTCGTTACGACTCGGCGATCAGCCGCTCGTACGCGCGCTCGTAGTCGGCCACCATCCGGTCGGACGAGAAGCGCTCCTCGGCGACCGCCCGCACGCCGTCGGGGTCGAGCGCGAGCATCTGAGGGATGCAGGCCGCCATCTCGTCGATCGTGTCCACGATGAGCCCGCTGCGGCCATGCTCAACCACCTCGGGCACCGCTCCCAGGCGGGTCGCGAGCACCGGCGTCCCGCAGGCCATCGACTCGACCATCACGAGCCCGAACGGCTCGGGCCACTGGATCGGGAACACCGTGATTGCGGCGCGCTGGAGCAGCTCGACCTTCTCGTTGTGCGACACCTCGCCGACGTACTCGATCGTGTCCCCGAGGAACGGCCGCACCGCGGCGTCGAAATACTCGTGCTCGATCGGGTCGTGGATCTTGCCCGCCAGCTTCAGCGGCATCCCGGACTCGCGGGCGACCCGCACGGCGTTGCCGGCGCCCTTGTCGGGCGACATGCGGCCGAGGAAGAGCAGGTAGCCGTCGTGGCCGCGATGGATGGGGTAGCTCGCGAGATCGATGGCGTTGTGACAGGTCGCAAGCCAGTTCAGCTCGGGCCGCGGGCTGCGCTGGTTCTCGGAGAGCGAGACCAGCCGGGCCCGCGGCGACACGCGGTTGATCTGGGCGTACACGAGCCCCGGCTCGCCCGTGAGCGGCCCGTGCACCGTGTGGCAGAAGGGCGTTTCGATCGCCTGACCGAGGGCGCAGGCGAGCGGCCCGGAATGGTCGTGCACCAGGTCGTAGTCGCCCGCCTCCTCCAGGCAGGTGAGCGTGTGGTGCAGGTCGGGCAACGACATCCCGATCCGGTAGCTCGGCGGCTCGTCGTACGTCGTCACGAGGCGGGCCTTGGTCTGCGAGTCCCCGGCCGCGTACAGGGCCACGTCGTGGCCGTGATCGACCAGGCCGTCGGCGAGGATCGACACGACCCACTCGATGCCGCCGTACCGAACCGGGGGCACCGCGAACCAGGCCGGTGCGAGAAGCGCGATCCTCACGTGATCGATGTTACTGCCGCGGCGGAGGCTGCGGTTCCCCGGCGGGGCCTCGGGCCTCGCGGTTCTCGCGCCGCCAGACGAACTTGAGGCCCGACCAGTCCTCATCGAGCGCGGCGACCTTGACGTCGACGATCCCGAGCGGCAGGGCGTGGTCGCGCAGCCCGTTCTCGGTGATGTCGCTCTCGTGTCCGCCCGCGCGCCGCGGCCATGCCACCCACAGCGACCCGGCCGGGAAGATGCGCCGGGCGAGCTCCGGCAGCCGCTCGTCGAGCTCGGCCGCCTGCCGGAAGAACGCCACGACGACGTCCGCCGGATCGGCCCGGGCCACCGTGGCGACGTCGTCGGGCAGCTCCGGAACCTCCCAGCCCGGCGGCTCGCGGTCGAGCCCGAGCCGCGCGCCCGGCTTGACGCCGAGCTTCTTCGCGAGCGGGGTCTGCGAGTAGCCGGCCATCGCCGGCGCGATTCTATGCCTGGGGCAGGAGCAGGTTGAGGTCGCCGAACTCGTGCCACAGGTAGCCGCGGTCGGCGGCCGCCGCGTAGCAGCGCTCGACGAGCTCGCGCCCGGCGACCGCGCGCAGGAGGTGGAGGTGGCTGGCCTCGGGAGCGTGCCAGCCTGTGATCAGGCCGTCGACGACCGTCACCCCCCGCTCCTCGTCGATCACGAGGTCGGTGAAGCCCTCGGCCGCCGAGACGGTGTCGCTCCCGGCGGCGGCCGACTCGAGCGCCCGCACGGCCGTGGTGCCGACGGCGATCACGCGGCCGCCGCCCGCGCGGACGGCGTTCACGTGCCGGACGGTGGCGGCCGGGACGCGGAACCACTCGGGGAACGGCGGCTCGCCCGTCTCGGGCGACGAGACGCCGGTGTGCAGCAGGATCGGCGCCAGCTCGATGCCCGCCGCGACGAGCCCCGTCACGAGCTCGTCGGTGAACGCGCGCCCGGCGCTCGGCATCTCGGCGCTCCCGTCCTCGGTCGCAAACACGGTCTGGTAGTCGGAGATGGGCCAGTCGGCGCCGGCGTAGGCGTACCTGATCGGCCGGCCGTGGGCCTCGAGGTGCTCGTGCAGGCCGACGGGCAGGTCGAGCCGGGCCTGCCAGAGCCGCGGGCCGCCGCGCAGCAGACGCGCGTGGCCGCCGCCGGGCAGCGCGAGGCGCCAGCCGCGCCGGGCGGCCGTGAACGGCAGCGATCCCGGGCCCGCCGGGATGCGCAGCTCGACCATCCACCGCACCTCGCCCGGCGGCGTCCCCGGAACCGGCGTCGACAGGTGCATTCGCAGCGGCCGGCCGCCGGGCGCCTTGGTGTCGAGCGCCGCCGCCAGCGTGCCCGAGGTGTTGACGACGAGCAGGTCACCGGGCTCGAGCAGACGGGGCAGGTCGCGGAACAGGGCGTGCTCGATCGTGCCCGTTCCGCGGCCGGCGAGCAGCCGCACGCGATCGCGCGCGATGCCCCGCCGCTCCGGAGGGGCGGTGGCCTCGGCGAGGGCGACGGCGCTCATGCCGCGGCCTCGGCCCGGCCGAGCTCGCGGGCGCGGTAGCGGCCCGAAGGCAGGTCGCCCGCGATCAGCCGCAGCAGCCCGGGCACGCTCGCCTCGGGCCGCGGACGGTCGGAGATGTCCTCGCCGGGGAAGGCCTCCTGGTGCATGCGTGTGCGCATGTCGCCGGGATCGGCCCAGTAGACGCGCAGGTCGGGATGCTCGGCTGCGAGCACGTTTGAGACCTGCTCGAGCGCGGCCTTGGACGAGCCGTAGCCGCCCCAGCCCCCGTAGCTCTCGATGGCGGCGTCCGAGGTGATGTTGAGCACGACGCCGTCGTCCGGCGCGAGCACCGGCAGCACGAGCTGGGTGAGGGCGAGCGGGGCGAGCACGTTGATGCGGTACACGGCCTCGAGCACGTCGAGCGGGTAGTCGGCCAGGTTGGGCTGCGGGCTCGGCCCGAGCACCGAGGCGTTGTTCACGAGCAGCCGCAGCCGCCCCATGCCGAGGGCCGCAGCCACGAGCTGCTCGCGGTGGCGGGGATCGGCCACGTCGCCCGCGAGCGCGGTCACCGTCGTGCGCCGGGCCAGCTTCGCCCGCGCCGCCTCGAGCTCGTCCGAGCCGCGCGCGTCGATCGCGAGGCCGTAGCCGCGGTCGGCGAGCGCCTGCGCCAGCGCGAGCCCGAGCCCACGCGACGCGCCTGTGATCAGTGCGATGTTCTCCATGCGTCCAGGCTAGGCAGGCCGGGACGCAGCCGCCTCGGGCGCGAGTCGCGTTCGGAGCGGGCCTTTGGTCCTAGGGCCGGGGGTGAGGCGCCGCAGCACCCCACCCCCGGTGATCAGCAGGTCAGGTCGAGCAGTGCGGGTTCGGGCGCATCGGGCCTTCCAGGTTGCCGAAGAAGTACGCCGACGGCGCGCCGTACTGCGCCGCCTTCCCGAAGGTGTTGCCGTTGCCCATCTGACCGAACTCCCACACGCAGCGGCCGCGCACGTCCGCCTGCGTCCAGTACGGGTAGAAGTGGCCGGGCCCGATCTGCGGAGGCACGGCGCATCCGGACAGTGTTGTCGCGCTGCACGTCGACTCGCTGGCGGCCGCGTCGGTCTGGAACTGGATCGTCGGGAAGGCGCGCCCGTGCGTCCTTGGCTCCTTCTGCAGGAACGGCGACGGGAACGTGTCCGGCCGCAGGCTGTTCGGCCAGTCCGCCCGGTACGACGTGCCGTCGTAGTCCAGGTCGCCGTTCTGGGCGAACTCCTCGAGGCATCCGGCCACCTCGTCGGGCGGAGCCACGCCGCCGTGCGTGAAGCTGTCCGGCCAGCACGGGCTGTCGGAGATCTCCGCGTTCCCGGGTGAGCCGTCGGGCAGCGCCGGGTTCTCGTAGGGCCCGACGCAGTTCTGCCAGACGGTGTCGCTGAACGTGCCGAGGCTGAACGGCATCGGGTCGGTCACCGACGTGCACGGCTCGAAGTGGCCGATCTCGAACTGGGTCGAGATGTTCGTCTCGAGCGCCGCCCACGGGATGATGTTCTGCGGCTTGGCCGAGGAGTACTCGGGCTGGTAGTTGAACGGGGTGCCGCTGCAGTCGGCGATCGACGTCTTCATGAAGCCGTTGCGCGCGCTCGCAATCATGAATCCGCGCTGGTGCGTCGTGAGGTCGCGGATGCTCGTCTCGAGCGCGTGCCCTCCACCACGCAGCCTGGCGTCCCAGATGTGGATGACGAGCCGGTCGCCCGGGTTCATCAGCAGCGTCTGGCCGTTCGGCGTGACCGTCGCGGCGTTCGACCGCTGCGGGCTCGGCGGGCCCGCCGGGACGCCGTCGCGGGAGATGAACGCGAAGTTGGTCGGCTCCTCGCAGCTCGTGTTGCAGCTCTCGAATCCGAGCGTGCACTCGAGGTCGTTGATGTGCAGCGACGCGCACCACTGGGTGTTGTTGCACGAGATCGCGTCGGCGAACGGCGCGAACCCCGGCGGGTAGAACTGCATCTCCAGGAACGAGCTGCCGCCGCCGCCCTGGTCGAACGTGGGCGGGTGATGCGGGGCGTTTGAGTCGCTGCGCGGCTTGCACGCGTTGAGCGGATACGACTCGGGGTTGCACAGGGCCATCGAGAACCACGGGGCGATCGAGAGCTCGAACCAGTGGGTCGTGTCCTTGCCCGGGTGCGCGACCGTCGGCAGCGCCTTCGGGTCGAACGGCAGCCGCTCGCGCCAGGTGACGTTGTCGCCCGAGCCGGGGCGGTTGGAGAGGAAGCGGATGATCGGCTCGTCGTGGCCGATGTACTCGCCGTTGTCGGTGAAGCGGGCCGGCTTGCCGTCGTAGAGCGAGCGCGGATCGCTGCACACCGCCGCCTGCCGCAGGGCCTGCTTCTGGACCGGGCTGCGCCCGTTGCAGTCGAGCATGCCGACCGAGCCCGCGTGCACGCCCTGGCTCGCGCTGGACGTGGCGGGAGCGGCGGCGATCATCACCGCGGCCGTCGCCACGGCGAACGCCCATCGTCCCACCCGTCTGCGCCTCCTGGCCTGGTTCGACACGGTGAATCCCATGACAGCCCACCCCCTCGGTCGACGGACGGAACACGGGAAGAACTAGTCCAGTCGGTGCCCGCTGTCAAAGGCGGCGTGTGCTGGGCCACAGCGGCCGCGAGCCGCGCGGATCAGCCCGATCGCTTCAGCCGGCCGTGCTGCTTGGCGTAGCGCTCGCCCAGCGAGAACACGTAGAGGCCGAGCGGGATCGCGATCACGCCCGTCAGGATCAGCGGCCAGATGTCGCCCCACACCGCCGCCGGGCCGGCGCCGTCGATCACGGCGCGGCGCGCGCCCTCGAGCGTGTAGGTGGCGGGCGAGACGACCGAGATCCACTGCATCCACTGCGGCAGCACACTCACCGGGTAGTAGACGCCGGACACGACCAGCAGCAGGCCCTGGGCGATGAAGCCGAGCTGCGTGCCCTTTTCGGGCGAGACGAGCGGCAGCACCGCGGTCATCATGCCGATGCCGACGAACGAGAGCGACGAGACCGCGAGCACGAGCGTCGCCGCCAGGAAGTCGGGATGGCCGAAGTGGACTCCCAGGAAAGCGGCGACGAGGCCGAACAGGAGCACCGTGCGGAGCACCCCGTAGATGACGGCGAACGCGCCCATCCCGAGCAGGTGGGCCGGGCGCGAGAGCGGCGCCATGAACGTGTACTCGATCGTTCCCTCCCAGCGCTCCCACGCGACCGTCTCGGTCTCGATCTCGAAGATGAGGCCGAGGTACGACCACACGACGGCGCCGATCAGCAGCACGATCGTCTCGCGATTCACGTTCAGGTGGTACCCGGCGGCCTGCACTCCCTTGGCGATGAAGACGATCGTGAGCGTGTTCGCCACCGTGTACAGGAACCACGCGAGCTCCCACCAGGCGAAGCGCCGGATCAGGTAGGTGTTGCGCTCGACGATCCCGGCGAAGCCAATCAGCTCGCGCCGCACCGCCACCGACGCCTGCCGCATCACGACGGCGTCTCCGTCTCGTCCTCGAAGCTGCGCCCCGTGGCCGCCATGAACGCGTCCTCGAGCGTCGCTGCGCCGTAGCGGTCGCGGATGGCTGCCGGCGTGTCGAGGCAGATCAGGCTGCCGCCGTGCAGGATGCCGACACGGTCGGCGAGCGCCTCGGCCTCGCCCATGTCGTGTGTGCACAGCAGGATCGTGCAGTCGTGCTGGCGGCGCAGGTCGCGCACGAGCTCCTGCACCTCGAGCTTGGAGCGCGGGTCAAGGCCGGTCGTCGGCTCGTCCAGGAGCAGCAGCACGGGCGAGGTGAGCAGGGCCCGGGCGAGCGCGATCTTCTGCTGCATCCCCCGCGAGAGGTCCTCCATCGGCTCGCCGCGGCGCTCGGGCGGGAAGCCCACGCGGCCGAGGATCGCCGGGATGGCCGCGCGCGTCTGGCGCGGCGTGAGGCCGTAGAACCGGGCCGAGTAGCTCAGGTTCTCGGCCGGCGACATGCGCTTGAAGAAGGAGGCCTCGACCGACACGCGGTTCACCAGCCGCTGCACCGCCCGCGGGCGCGCGCCGACGTCGATCCCGAACACGTGCGCGGTGCCCCCGTCGTGCAGGAGCAGCGTCGAGAGCACGCGCACAAGGGTCGACTTGCCCGAGCCGTTCTGGCCCAGGATGGCGACGCACTCGCCCCGCGCCATCGTGAAGCTGATGCCGTGCAGCGCAGCCACCCGGCGACGGCGGACATGGCCACGGCGGCGCCCATCGCGGCGGATGAACTCCTTGCGCAGGTCTGAGACTTCGACGGCAGGTTCGGCGGACACGCGGACGGCTCCAATGGGGACGACGAGGGGTTCCGCACGGCGACGCGGCGAGGCGTGCGGCGGAACGATCGATTGGGGCGGCGGGCGGCGCGGGCCGGGGCGAAGCGTTCGACCCCGGCGCAGCCGGACACTCTACCAGACGTGCGGGCGCGATCGGCGCTCTGAGCGGGCGGTTCCCGGCCGGTGACGGCCCCTGCGTTGGCTAAGGTTGGCCGGTGGAATCGGTCGTAGGCACAAACGGCGATCGGCCTGCGGCCGAGTCCGCGCGGCCGCTCGAGCTCGCCGTCAAGCGCACCCTCGACACCGCGCTTGCGGCCGCCGGGCTCGTGGTGCTCTCGCCCGTCCTGGCCGCGCTCGCCGCCGTGATCCTGGTCGAGGACGGCCGGCCGGTGCTCTTCCGCCAGGAGCGGGCCGGCCGCGACGGCAAGCCCTTCACGATCCTCAAGTTCCGCACGATGATCCGCGACGCGCATGCCCACGGCGACGGCTACGCCGTGAACGAGGGCGACGATCGCATCCTGCGCAGCGGCGACTTCTACCGCCGCTTCGGCCTCGACGAGCTGCCCCAGCTCTGGAACGTCCTGCGCGGCGAGATGTCGCTGATCGGGCCGCGCCCGACGCTGCTCGACCAGGTCGATCGCTACACCGCGCGCCAGCGGGTGCGGCTACGGATGCGCCCCGGGGTGACCGGCTGGTCGCAAATTCACGGCCGCACCTCGATCCCGTGGTCGCGCCGGATCGAGCTCGACGTCTGGTACGTCGAGCACTGGTCGCTGCGCCTCGACGCGCGCATCCTGTGGCGGACGCTCGGGCAGATGACGCGCCCCGAGGACACCTACAAGGGCGCGACGGGCGGCTGGGACCTGTGAGCAAGCGCTCGGTGCTGCTCACCTGCGCCGGCCAGCGCGTCGATGTCGTGCGCGCGTTCCGCGAGGCGCTCGACGGGCTCGGCTGGGACGGCGATGTGGTGGCGGTCGACGCGAACCCGCTCTCGCCGGCGCTCATGCGCGCCGATCGCGGCGCGGTCGTCCCGCCCGCGGCGAGCCCCGAGTACGTGCCGGCGCTCGCCGAGCTCGTGCGCGCCCACGGCGTGCGGGCGGTGCTGCCCCTGGCGGACCTCGACAACGTCGAGCTCGTCGCCGAGCGGGCGCTGCTCGAGGCGGCGGGAGCGCAGCTGCTCCTGCCCGACCTCGCCGTCGCCGAGGCGATGTTCGACAAGTACCTCTGCCACCAGGCGCTGCTCGCCGCCGGGCTGCCCTCGCCCGACACGTGGATCCCCGAGGAGCTGCCCGCCGTCCCGCCGCTGCCCCTGCTCGTGAAGCGGCGGTGGGGGTACGCGTCGCGCGACATCTACCGCTGCGACGACCTGGACGAGGTCGGCTTCTTCGTCCGCTACGCCGGCGTGCCGGTGATCGTGCAGCGGTTCTGCCCCGGCGAGCAGTTCTCGATCGACGTCCTGTGCGACCTCGACGGCCGGGCGGTGAACGTCATCCCGCGCACGATGATCGAGTCGAAGGGCGGCGAGTCGATCAAGGGCATGACGATCGCCGACCCGCGCCTGATCGAGCTCGGGCGCACGGTCGCCGAGGGCCTGCGGCTGGTCGGTCCGGCCACGATCCAGTGCTTCGACGAGCCGGAGGGTCTGCCCGTGACCGACATCAACTGCCGCTTCGGCGGCGCGTTCCCGCTGCCGCTCGCGGCCGGCTCGCGCTACCCCGAGCTCGTGCTGCGGATCGCGTGCGGCGAGCGCATCGAGCCGCACGTGGGGGTCTTCACGCCCGGCGTGACGATGACCCGTTACTACGACACGGTGATCCTGCCGGCCGACCCGGAGGCGGGGAGCGCCGCGGCGCTCGGCGGCGCGCCGGCGACGGCCGACTGACCCGGCTCTAGCGCCGCATCCGCGCCGTTGCGTGGGCCAGGTGCGGCGGGGTCGTGAGCTCCGCGGCGCGTGCGACGAGCACCGGCCGGTCCCACCACGCGTCCGAGCGGCCGCAGCCGGTGGACTGCAGGCAGGGCGCCGGCGCGTGCTCGAACAGGCCGGCGAAGTCGGCGGGGGCGGGGCCGATCAGCACGAACAGGGCCCCCACGATCCCCAGCGCCACATCCCTCGGCCGTACCACCATGCGGTGATCGTACCCCGTCGTGGCCGTCCGCATCCGGACGATGCCCGCCCGTTCACCGCACCGCGGGCTCGCGATCGAAGCGGTGGAAGAGCGGCTCGATCTCCTCGGCGGGCACGGCGGGGCTGAACAGGAAGCCCTGCCCGAGCGTACAGCCCTCGCGCTTCAGGAACTCGCACTGCTCGGGCGTCTCGATGCCCTCGGCGAGCGCCTCGGCGCCGATGTTGCGCGCGAGCTGGATGATGGTCGTCGCGATCGCGTTCGCGTGCGTGCTGCGCGGGATGTCGCGCACGAACGCGCGGTCGATCTTGAGCGTCGAGACGGGCATCTCGGTCAGGCGGCTGAGCGACGAGTGGCCGGTGCCGAAGTCGTCGATCGCAAGCCGCACGCCGCGGCGGTGCAGGTCGTGCAGGATCGCCTGGGTGCGGTCGGGCTCGGTCATGGCGCTCGACTCGCTCACCTCGACCACGATGTGGCCCGGGTCGAGGCCGCTTGCGTGGATCGCCCGCAGCAGCCGGTCGGCCGCGTCGGCGGGCCAGCGGGCGATGGGCATGTTCACGGCCGCCTGGATGCCCATCTCGCCGAGCACCCACGGCTTGGAGACGCGGCACACCTCGTCGACGACCCAGTCGGAGATCGCGGTGATCAGGTCGGTGCGCTCGGCGAGCGGGATGAACGCCGACGGCGCCAGCAGCCCGTCCTCGGGGTGGTTCCAGCGGATCAGCGCCTCCACACCCACCATGTGCATGTCCGCGAGCCGCAGGATCGGCTGGTAGTGGAGCACGAACTCGCCCCGCTCGAGCGCGAGCTGCATACGGGCAGTGAGCGGCACCTGGCCACTGCCGTCGGCTGGGGCGGCGGCCACCGGAGCCGAGCCGGCGAGCTCCTTCGACCGGTACATGGCCGCGTCGGCGCGGCGCAGCAGCTCGTCCCGCGTCGTGGCGTCGTCGGGGTAGAGGGCGATGCCGACGCTCCCTCCGGCCGCGATCGCCTGGCCGTCGACCACGGCGGGAGCGGCCAGCGCCTCGGCGACGTGTCCGGCGATCGTGCGCGAGATCTCGCGCGGATCGGGCGTCGCATCGGCAGGCAGGTCGGCCACGAGGACGAGGAACTCGTCGCCGCCGTGCCGGGCGACGAGGTCGGTGGCCCGCGTGGCCCGCTCGAGCCGCCGCGCGACCTGGCGCAGGAGCTGGTCGCCCGCCTGGTGGCCGTAGGTGTCGTTCGTGTTCTTGAAGTCGTCCAGGTCGACGTAGAGCACGGCCACGCCGTGGCCGTGGCGCTGCGCTCGGGCGAGCGCGAGGTCGAGGTGCTCGGCGAACATCAGCCGGTTCGGCAGGCCGGTCAGATCGTCGTGGTAGGCGAGGTATGCGACCCGCTTCTCGGCCAGCTTGCGGGCGGTGATGTCGCGGCCGATCTCGGCAGCGCCGATCACCCGGCCGGCCGTGTCGACGATCGGCGAGATCGTGAGCGAGACGTGCACCTCGCTGCCGTCCTTGCGCACTCGCAGCGTCTCGAGGCCCTCGATCGGCTCGCCACGGCGGACGAGGGCGAGCACGGCGCCCGAGTCGTCGGGCCGACCGCGGGGCTCGACGAGCGAGATGCGGCGGCCGACGGCCTCGGCCGCCGTGTACCCGTACAGCTGCTCGGCCCCGGGGTTCCACGACTCGATGACGCCGTCGGGCGTCTGCGAGACGATGGCATCCTCGGACGACTCGATGATCGCCGCCAGGTCGTGGACCGCCCGGTCGGCCTGCCGCCGCTCGCTGGTGTCGCGCACGTACATCACCTGCAGGCGCGCCGCGACTCCGGTCAGCGGCGCGACCGACACCTCGACGGGGGACTCCTCGCCGGCCCTGCAGACCGTCGCGTCGTGGCGCCCGTCGCGCTCCCACAGCGGCCGGTCGCCGCTCGCAGCGAACGTCGCATCGGGGAGCGGTCCGCCCACGATCGCCGCGCGACGCAGACCGAGCATGTTCTCGGCGGCGCGGTTGCACTCGACCACCTTCCCGCGCTCGTCGACGACGATCACCGCGTCGGGCGCCGAGGCGACGATCGCCTGCGCCAGGGCCACGTGCCCGCGCCGGCGCCTCCCGGTCACGACCGCACCGGCGACGGCTCCGGCGATGACCGCCAGCCACACGATTGCGGGGCCGGCGCGCCAGTACCAGGCCCTGCCGGAGCCCGCGAGCAGCCACCATGCCGTGGCGGCGGCAGCCCCCGCCGCCAGAGCCCACCACAACGTCCCTCGATGCCGTCCCCGGCTCAACGCCTCGCCTCCCGCGGGCGCGACCACGCCGCCCTCACCCCGTCCATTTCCCCGGAAGGATACGACGCACGCGTCCCCGCTCCTGCGGCGCCGCGGCCGGCGAATGGCTGTGGGAGCATGCCGCCGTGGCCCGCTACCACGCTCCCGGCCGCGTGAACCTGATCGGAGAGCACACCGATTACGCCGGCGGGCTCGTGCTCCCGGCGGCCATCGACCGCGGCATCACGCTCGACTGCGCTCCCGCGGAGCGGATCCGGCTGCGCTCTCCGCTGCCCCCGGGCCACCTCGACATCGCGGCCGACGGCGGCGGCGAGACGAGCGGCTTTGGCCGCTTCGTCGGGGCGCTCGCGGCCGAGCTTGGCGCGCTCGGGCGGCCCCCGGCCGGGATCGAGGGCGACATCGGCAGCGACCTGCCCGCAGGCGCGGGACTGGCGTCGTCGGCGGCGCTGCTCGTGGCCGTCGGCCTCGCACTGTGCGATGCAGCGGGCTTCGTGCTCGAGCCGATGGCGCTTGCCGCCGCCTGCCGCCGGGCCGAGGAGCGGGCCGTCGGCGTGCCCTGCGGCATCATGGATCCGGCGGTGGTGCTGCTCGGCGAGGCCGGAAGCGCCCTCCTGCTCGACTGCGGCTCGCTTGCCCACCGCCCGGTCGCGCTTCCACCCGGGCTCGGTCTGATCGTCGTCGACTCGGGCGTTCGCCGAGCCCTCGCCGACACGGGCTATGCCGCCCGCCGGGTCGAGCTCGAGCGCGCTCTGGCCGGCGACCGCGACGAGGTGAGCGCCCGGCGCCTGCGCCACCTGCGCTCCGAGAACGCGCGCGTCGAGGCGGCCGTGGCGGCGCTCGCCGCGGGCGATGCCCGCGCGCTCGGGCCGATCCTGGCGGCCGGCCACGCCAGCCTGCGTGACGACTTCGAGGTCTCGACGCCCGAGCTCGACGTTCTGGTCGAGCTGGCGGTCAATGCCGGGGCGTGGGCGGCGCGGATGACGGGCGGCGGGTTCGGCGGGGCGATCGTCGCGCTCGCTCCCGTCGCCGGGTGCCCCGCGATCGCGGCGGATGTGGCCGAGCGCTACCGCGCCGCCACGGGCCGCCTGGCCGAGCCGATCGTCACCCGCGCCGCCGACGGCGCACGCAGGCTCGGCTGACCGGTCCGTCAGCCGGCGACGGCGCTTCGGCGCTCGAGCAGGAGCACGTCTCGCCACTCGCCGCTCAGCTGCCCCAGCCGTTCGCGGCGGCCGACCACGCGAAACCCGGCCCGCTCGTGCAGGCGCAGGCTGGACTCGTTCTCGGGGAAGATGCCGGCCTGGAGCGTCCACACGCCGCCGGTCTCGGACGAGGCGATCAGGGCCTGCAGGAGCGCTGCGCCGACGCCGCGGCCGCGCTCGGCGGCGCCGACGTAGACGCTCACCTCGGCGACGCCCGCATAGACACACCGCCCCGACACGGCCGTGAGTGCCGCCCAGCCCACGGTGCGGCGGCCGGCCAGCGCGACCAGCCGATGACCCGGCATGTGCCCGGCGTCGAAGCTCTCCCAGCCTGGCACCTCGGTCTCGAAGGTCGCGTGCCCCGACGCGATCCCCTCGGCGTAGATGCGGGCGACGTGCGGCCAGTCGGCCGCCGCGAGCGGCGCAATGGCCACCGCGCCGGCCGCCGCCGTCACGCCAGGAACGTCTCGCCCGCGTAGCCGCCCGGCCGGATGCCCGGGGGCACGGCGAACATCGCGCTTCCGCGCGGCACGGGATACTCGACCGTGAACCGGTCGTGGACGGCGAGCCGGCCCTGGATGGGGATGAACTGGCGGCGCGGGTCGCGGTTGTAGCAGATGAAGAAGAGCCCGCCCAGCGGCTGGCTGATGTCGGCGTCGAAGCCTTCCGTGAACGTGTAGCCGCGGCGGAGGATGCGCTCGGCCTCGCTGCCTGCCGTGCGCGGGTTCGCCACCATGATGTGGCAGTCGGTCGGCTCCTTGGCCGGGATCACCGGGGCGAACTCGCGCGTCTGCCCGAACGGCGCGCCGCTGGCCTTGTACCGGCCGAACGCGTACTGCTGCACGTCGAGCGGCTCGGTCAGGAAGTTCGCGACGTGCACGCCGAGGTTGCGGACGACCAGATAGGTGCCGTTGGTCATCCAGGCCGGGCCGTCGCTCGCGTTGACCCACACGTTCGAGCGCATCCTGGCCGTGTCGTCGCCGCGCAGGTTGTTCGTGCCGTCCTTGAAGCCGACGATGTTGCGTGGCGTGGAGCCGGGCGGGTCGCCGGGCAGCGGGTCGCGGACGAACCCGTACTTCGACCAGCGCAGCGTCGCCGCGCCCTTCGCGGCCGTGGTCATCGCATGCAGCGCGCGGTCGACCACCTCGTGGCTGGAGGAGCAGCACTGGATCGCGATGTCGCCGTCGGAGAGCTCCGGCTGGAGCTGGTCGCCCTTGAAGTGGGGCATGTCGACCAGCGGTGCGGGCCGGCCCGAGGCGAGGCCGAAGCGCGTGTCGAACACGCTCGCACCGAACCCGAAGGTGACGGTGAGCAGCGCGGGATCGAACTCCGAGCCGCCGCTCTTGCCAGCGGTCAGGTCGGCGGCGGTCGCCGTCAGCTGCCGCATCAGGTCGCGCAGCCCGGCGCGCCCGCTCGCCTGCACGTCGAGGGACGCGAACTGGAGGTACTTCGGCTGGGCGTTCACGATGCCCGACTGGTGGGCGCCGTGGAAGGGCTCGACCTGGGCATCGGCGCTGGCCGAGCCGCCGTCGAGCTGCGAGTACCCGACCGCTCCCAGGGCCAGCCCCCCACCCGCCGCCGAAGCCCATCGAAACAGGTGCTTGCGCGACATTCGCCGGCTCATCCGGTCTCAATCCTACCGCGGCCGGGGTGCGGGGGTCGGAGGCAATCGGATCTACGATCCGGTGCATGCAGCTCGTGGTCGAGCATCTGCCGCACCTGATCCCGGCCGTCGCCGGCCTGGTGTTCCTGGGCTGGTTCTCGTGGCACCTGCGCACCGGGCCGCCGCCTGACCTCAACGACCAGGAGCTCGCGGCCTGGCAGGAGGCGCGGGCCCGCCGCAAGCGCGCGAAGTGACCGCTCCGGCGGCGACCTCCTTCACGTTCGAGCCGGCGTTCGCGCTGGCGGCGGTCATCGCGGCCGCGGTCTACCTGCGCTCCGCCCGTCAACACGCCGTCCCCGGATGGCGCCGGGCCGCGTTCGTCGGCGGGCTCGTTCTGATGGCCGTCCCGCTCAACTCGCCGCTCGAGACGATCGCGGTGCACTACCTGCTCCTGGGCCATCTGATCCAGAACGCGCTGATCGCAGACGTGGCGCCCCCGCTCGTCCTGCTCGGGCTGACGCCGGGGATGGGCGAGTCGGTGCTGCGCCGGCTGGGGCCGCTCGGCGGCCTTCTCGGATCGGGCTTCACGTGGCCGCTGTGGGTGGTCGGGTGGTACGGCACCCACCTCACCCGCCCCTACACCTACGCACTCGAGCACCCGCTTGCGCTCGACGCCGAGCACGCCTTCCTGATCTTCATCGGCCTCTGCTTCTGGTGGCCGGTGATCGTCCCCGGCCCGCGCCGGCTGGGGTCGGGCGTCGCCGTCATGTACCTGCTGGGGGCGTTCGTGGCCGCGTCCTTTCTGGGTCTGGCATACACGTTCATCCCGACGCCGCTCTACTCCTACTACGTTCACGCGCCCCGGCTTTGGGGGATCTCGCCGGGGCGCGATCAGAATCTGGGCGGGGTGCTGATGACGGCCGAGCAGTCGGCCGTGTTCCTGACGGCGACCGCCTTCACCCTGCTGCGGCTGCTCGAGGAGGAGCAGGGACGGGCCGACATGCAGGTGGCCGACGCGCTCGAGCGCGAGGCGGCGCGCGCCCAGGGCCCCGCCGATGAGTGACATGCGAGACTCGGACGGTGATCCCCCTGCTCGCCGCGCACCGCGTGTCGGCCGCGTCCATCGCCGGCGACTGGCATCTCAACCCGGCCCCGGCCGTCCTCGTCGTGGTCGCGCTTGCGATCTTCGCGCCCGCCTATGCGCGCGTGCGGCGGCGCGACCCGGCCGCGGCGCGGCCCGCACGGGCGGGGCTGTTCGCCGCCGGCCTGGCCCTGATCGTCGGGCCGCTCGTCTCGCCGCTTGACGTCGCCGGTGAGCGCTATCTGCTCTCGGCCCACATGCTCGAGCACGTGCTGCTCGCCGACGCCGGGCCGGCGCTGATGGTGCTGGCCGTGCGCGGGCCGCTCGCCCGCGAGCTCCTGCCTCGCGCCCGCCGTGTCCCGGCTCGCGTGCGGGCGCTCGCCGGGTGGCTCATGCGCCCTCGCGTCACTCTTGCGGCCTGGGTGGCGGCGATCGGCCTGTGGCACGTGCCCGCCCTCTATGACCGCGCGCTTGCCCACCCCGCGCTGCACGATCTCGAGCACCTGTCATTCCTGTGCGCCGGGCTGATGGTCTGGGTACAGATGGTCGACCCGGGCCGGCGCGGCCGCCTGGCCCTGTCCGGCCGGATCGTGTTCACGATCACCGTGTTCTTCGCCGGCCAGGTGCTCTCCGACGCGCTCGTCTTCTCGTTCCACCCCTACTACCCCGCCTACGCCGATCAGGCGGGCCGGCTGGCCGGGATCTCGCCCCTGACCGATCAGCGCCTGGCCGGGATCGTGATGGCGCTCGAGCAGCTGGCGACGCTGGGAACGTGCCTGTGCGTGCTGCTCTTGCGGTTGCGCCGAGACGCCGAGATGCGCAGGAATTACCGCGTGGCATAGGCGGTCGCCCCGATGCGGCACGCGGCTGCGGCAGCCGATGCTTCCGCGTGCCGATGGCCGATCACCACGCACACGCCTCAGTTCCCGCTCCCACCCCGGGCCTGCCCCGGCCGCTGCGCTCGATGCTGCCCTACGCCGCGATCCTCGCGGTTGCATGCGCGCTCGCGCCGGCGCGCGTGGTGCCCGAGCGGTGGATCCTCGCGGTGGCCGGATCGGTGCTCGTCGCGGGCGCCGTCGCCGGCACGTGGTCGTGGATGCACCGCATCATGCTGTGTGACGTCGCCGACCGGTTCATCGCCCTCGGGATCGGCGCCACGCCGTCGCCGGCTGTCGTGGCGGAGCGGCGCGCACTGCTCGTGAGCGCCGCCGACCGCCGGGCGATGGGGCGCTCTCTGCGCGGGCTCGTCGAGTCTGCCCGATCGCCGTCGCGTGTGCTCGTGCGGGTGCCGGTCGACCGCGGCGCGATACTGGCCGACGCGGCCATGATCGCACAGGTCGCGGAGCGCCTCGAGCGGATGGACGATCCTGTCTCGCCGCGGGCCGCCGCCCTCGTGCACATGCTCGTGACCGACGCCGCCAGCCCGGTGTACGGGGACGTCGACCCGGAGGGTGGCGAGCTGCATCGCCGCCTCGCCGAGATCGCCTGCGCCCTTGCGATCGACGAGACGGCCTGACGCCGCGATCGACCCGCGTGAAGGCGAGGCCGTGACGCAACGTTAAGACGGGCGTCCACGTTCGTGACAGCCGGTTTAGTCCGCCGGGCATAGCGTCGCGGCATGATCGATGTCACTCCGTCCACCGGCCTGCGTACGGGCACGTGCCTGGTTGTGGTGACGGGGGCCCGGGTGGCCCCCGAAGTGCTCGCGACGGCCATCGCGCGTGCCCATCACGAGCATGAGCGGTTGCATGTCGTCGTCCCGGCCGTGCTCCCGCCGACGCTGCCCATCTCGGCGATGCCGCGGCATCTGGCGGCGCGCGTGGAAGCGCTGCGGCGCACGGCCGTCGAGACGTTCGCCCGCGTCGGCGCCACCGGCCGGATCGAGATCGTCTCGGGCCGCGACGTGCGCTCGGTGATGCTGGCCGCCGCCTGCGGGCGCATCGGCGCGGTCGTCCTCGTCGGCAACGCGGGCTGGTCGCTTCGGCGCGCGGCGCGCGGGATCGCGCCGGTCACGGCCCACGGTGGCCGCAGCGGCTCGAGGGAGCCAGACCGCCTTCCCGCCCGTTCCCCCATGCCCGTGACGGACCGTTGAGGACGGCGGGCGTGACTTTGGGTGCCGGTTGAGGCCGGCGCGCCTACGGTGATCGTGTCATGAGAACTTCCCACTGGCCACGAATCCACACGCCGGCTCGAGCCGAGTCGGGCCTGCCCCGACCGGCGACCGCGACCCTCCCGTACGCGGCCATCCTGGCCTGGACGGGGACGGTCACCGGCGCGCATGTGCTCGGCACCCGCTGGGCGATCGCGCTCGCCGGCTCGTCGGTGGTCGCGGCGGCCGGGGCATGGGCCTTCACCGCAGCGGCGCGGATGCGCCTGCGCGACCGCGCCGACCACGTCATCGCCACCGGAGCCGGCGGCGCGCTCCCCGCCGAGGTCATCCAGCAGCGCCGCGCCGAGCTCGTCGGCCGGCATGAGCGGCGGATGCTGGCCGCCACCCTGCGCCGTGCGGTCGCGTCGGCCGATGCGCCCCCGATCCGATCGGCGCGGGTTCCGCTCGACCGGCGCGCCGTGCTCGCCGAGCGGGCGCGGATCGAGCAGCTCGCCGATCTGCTGGCCGACACGGACGTGGCGGTCTCGCCGCGCGGCGTCGCCCGCACCTGCCTGCTCATCACCGATGTGGGCAGCCCGCTCTACCGCGTGACCAGCGACGGCCCTGACGAGCTGCACCGGCATCTCGTCCAGACGCTCTACGACCTCGAGACCGGCGGCCGCGATGAGCGCCGTTCGTAATTGTCCGCACAAAGATTCCGTTACCGCCCCGATGCGGCCCATATCGCACCGGACGACCGTCCGCATCCGGACGCCCAAGAAGGAGTTGAACTGATGAACGATATCGAAGCGATCGTGCTCATGGTCGCCTGTCTGGGGTTCATGTTCGCAGTGATCCTGGGATTCGAGCGTCTCTGATGGCCGGCAGCGACATCTTCGGCCTGGTCGTCTCGATCCTGCTCTTCATCTACCTCTGCTACGCGCTCTTTCGCGGGGAGAACCTGTAAATGACGATGATCACAACGCAAGGGACGGCGCAGATCGTCTTCTACGTCATCGCGCTCATCCTTGTCACCCCGCTTCTCGGGTCAGTACATGGCCCGGGTGTACGAGGGCGACACGGTGCTCCTGGCGCGCTGGTTCGGCTTCGCCGAGCGCGGGCTTCTACCGGCTCCTGCACACCTCGCCCGACGAGGAGCAGGACTGGAAGAGCTACGGCACGAGCGTGCTCGTGTTCAGCCTGCTCTTCATCATCCCGCTCTATCTGCTGTTGCGCGCTGCAGGGCCACCTGCCGCTCAATCCGGATCACCTCTCCGGCGTCAACGCCGGCGTGTCCGTGAACACCGCCGCCAGCTTCGTCACCAACACGAACTGGCAGTACTACGGCGGCGAGTACACCATGAGCTACCTGAGCCAGATGGCCGGGCTCGCGGTGCAGAACTTCATCTCGGCCGCCGTCGGCATGGCCGTGCTGGCCGCGATGATCCGCGGCTTCGCGCGCAGGGAGACGACCAAGCTCGGGAACTTCTGGGCCGATCTCTACCGAACGATTGCCTACATCCTGCTGCCGCTCGCGATCATCCTCGCGACGATCCTGATCTGGCAGGGCGTCCCCGACACCTTCAGCGGCCACGCCGTGGCGCACACCGTCCAGGGACACACCCAGAGCATCGGCCGCGGGCCGGTGGCCTCGCAGATCGCCATCAAGCAGCTCGGCACGAACGGCGGCGGCTACTACAACTCGAACTCGTCCGTGCCGTTCGAGAACCCCACCGGGCTCACGAACTTCCTCGAGATGCTGTACATCCTGCTGATCGGCTCGGCCGAGGTTTACATGTTCGGGAAGATGGTCCGGGCCACCCGGCAGGGCTGGGCCGATCCTCTCCGTCATGTTCATCCTCATGATCGCGGGCGTCGTCGTCGCCGCCCCCGCCGAGCAGCATGGAACTCCCTGTGCTGCATGACGCCGGCGTCAACCTGGCGGCGTCGGGAACGCAGTCGGGCGGCAACATGGAGGGCAAGGAGACCCGCTTCGGGATCGCCAACACCGCCCTCTGGGCCACCGTGACGACCGACGCATCCAACGGCTCCGTGAGCGGCGCACACGACTCGTTCAGCGCGCTCGGCGGCGCCGTCCCGCTGACGAACATCTTCATCGGCGAGGTGATCTTCGGCGGCGTCGGGTCGGGCCTCTACGGCATGCTCATGCTGGTCATCATCGCGGTCTTCGTCGGCGGCCTGATGGTCGGGCGCACCCCGGAGTACCTGGGCAAGAAGATCGAGGCGCGCGAGATGAAGCTCGCCGTGATCGGCTCGGTCTGGGTGCCGATTGTCGTCCTCATCCTGACGGCCATCGCCATGTCGACCCACGCCGGCAAGGCATCCATCTTCAACGCCGGCCCGCACGGCTTCACCGAGGCGTTCTACGCCTACACCTCGCAGACGAACAACAACGGCAGCGCGTTCGCGGGATACGGCGCGCTCCACTTCTCGACGATGCTCGGCGCCTTCGCGATGCTGGTGGGGCGGTTCGTCCCGCTGCTCGCGGCCCTCGCCATCGGCGGTTCCGTCGCGGTGAAGAAGACCGCACCGGCCTCCGCCGGGACGATGCGCACCGACGGCCCCACGTTCGTGACGCTCCTGACCGGCGTCGTCATCCTCCTGCCCGCCCTGACCATCCTGCCGGCACTCGTGCTCGGGCCGGTCGTCGAGGCGCTCACCACCAGGCTGTTCTAGGAAGAGGCACTCGAATGCGCAAAGACATCACCCGCTCGGCGATCACGATCGTCGCCGCAACCATCGTGCTGGGGTTGATCTACCCGGCCGTGATGGTCGCTCGTCGGCCAGGTCGCCTTCTCGAACCAGGCCAACGGCAGCCTGATCACCCGCGACGGGAAGACCGTCGGATCGAAGCTCGCCGCACAGGCGTTCAACGGCCCGCGCTACTTCCACGAGCGGCCGTCGGCCGTCCCGCCTACAACGCCGACGGCACGAGCTTCTCCAACCTCGGCCCGAACAGCAACGCGCTGCGGGCACTCGTGAAGACGAGGATCGCCAAGATCATGGCGCTCGAGGGGCCGTACAACCCCGGCCTCCAGGTCTCGGACATCCCGGTTGACGCCGTGACGGCGTCGGGATCCGGAATCGACCCTGAAATCTCCAAGGCGTACGCATATCTGCAGGCGCCTCGGATCGCGGCGGTGCGGCACCTGTCGCTCGCAGCCGTCCGCCAGCTGATCAACTCGCACGTCGACGGGCGCTTCCTCGGCTTCCTCGGGGAACCGGGAGTGAACGTCCTCGAGCTCAACCTCGCACTTGACCAGGAGCACTGATGGCCCGGCAGACTGCCAAGCTGTTCACGCGGGAGATCGCCACCCGCGCCACGATCGACTCGTTCAAGAAGCTCGATCCCCGGATCCAGCTGCGGAATCCCGTGATGTTCGTGGTCGAGGTCGGATCGGTCATCACCACTGCCACGTTCTTCATCAACCTCATCGGGGGCGGCGGACAGCCGCTCTGGTTCACCGGCGACATCGCGATCTGGCTGTGGCTGACCGTGCTCTTCGCCAACTTCGCCGAGGCGATCGCCGAGGGCCGCGGCAAGGCCCAGGCCGACACGCTGCGGTCGATGCGAACGACGGCGTCGGCCAACCGCCGCCGGGCTGACGGCACGCTCGAGTCCGTGTCCGCGGCCGAGCTCCAGCGCGGCGACGTGGTCGTCGTCGACGCCGGCGAGGCGATCCCCGCCGACGGAGACGTGATCGAGGGCATCGGCTCGGTCGACGAGTCGGCCATCACGGGCGAGTCGGCCCCGGTGATCCGCGAGTCCGGCGGTGACCGCTCGGCCGTCACGGGCGGCACCCGCCTGCTCTCCGACCGGCTGGTCGTCCAGGTGACGCAGGAGCCGGGCAAGTCGTTCCTCGACCGCATGATCTCGCTCGTCGAGGGCGCCGCGCGGCGCAAGACCCCGAACGAGATCGCCCTGAACATCCTGCTCGCCGGCCTGACGGTCATCTTCCTTGTCGCCGTCGTGACGCTGCAGCCGTTCGCGCTGTACGCGAAGAGCGGCGTCTCGACGACCATCCTGATCTGCCTGCTGGTCGCGCTGATCCCGACCACCATCGGCGCGCTGCTCTCGTGCATCGGCATCGCCGGCATGGATCGGCTGGTGCGCCGCAACGTGCTCGCCCTCTCGGGCCGCGCGGTCGAGGCGTCGGGCGACATCGACGTGCTCCTGCTCGACAAGACCGGCACGATCACGCTCGGCAACCGCCAGGCGGTCGAGTTCATCGCCGCCCCGGGTATCGAGCCGCGCGACCTGGCCGAGGCGGCCCAGATGTCGTCGCTGGCCGACGAGACGCCGGAGGGCCGCTCGATCGTGGTGCTGGCGAAGCAGTTCGGCATCCGCGAACACGAGCTCTCGGCGATCGAGGCCGAGTTCGTCCCCTTCTCTGCGACCACGCGCATGAGCGGCGTGAACATGAACGGCACGATGATCCGCAAGGGCGCGACCGACGCGGTCAAGCACTTCGTCGAGGAGAGCGGCGGGCAAGGTGCCGGCCGAGGTCGACGCAGGCCGTCGACAGGATCGCCCGCGAGGGCGGCACACCGCTCGTCGTCGCCCGCGACAACTGGACGCTCGGCGTCATCTACCTGAAGGACATCGTCAAGGGCGGCATCCGCGAGCGCTTCGACGAGCTGCGCAAGATGGGCATCCGGACGGTCATGATCACCGGCGACAACCCGGTGACCGCGGCGTACATCGCCAACGAGTCCGGTGTCGACGACTTCCTGGCCGAGGCCACGCCGGAGCGCAAGATGGCCCTGATCAAGGAGGAGCAGGGCAAGGGCCGGATGGTGGCCATGACCGGCGACGGCACGAACGACGCGCCGGCGCTCGCCCAGGCGGACGTCGGGGTGGCCATGAACACGGGCACCCAGGCCGCCAAGGAGGCCGGCAACATGGTCGACCTCGACTCGAACCCGACCAAGCTGATCGAGATCGTCGAGGTGGGCAAGCAGCTCCTGATCACCCGGGGCGCGCTGACCACGTTCTCGATCGCGAACGACGTGGCCAAGTACTTCGCCATCCTGCCGGCGATGTTCGCCTTCACCTACGCGGCGCACCCGGGCGACCACGGGCCGCTCTGGACGATCAACATCATGAAGCTCGGCACGCCCATGAGCGCGGTCACGTCGGCGATCATCTTCAACGCGATCGTGATCCCGATCCTGATCCCGCTCTCGCTGCGCGGCGTGCGCTACCGAGCAATCGGCGCGACGGCGCTTCTGCGCCGCAACCTGCTGATCTACGGGCTCGGCGGCATCATCGCCCCGTTCATCGGCATCAAGCTGATCGACCTCGTCGTCCACAACGTGCTGGGGGCCTGATCGGCCCCCAGCGCGCCGGCGTAGCATCCGCGGCATGCGCGGGCCGATTCCGGATCTGCTGGGAGCCGCCGCCGGGCGTGGGCAAGACCTACCGCATGCTCCAGGAGGGCCGGCAGGCGGCTCGACCAGGGGGTGGACGTCGTCATCGGCTACCTGGAGCCGCACGACCGGCCCGACACCGTCGGCGCTGGCCGAGGGCCTCGAGACGGTGCCCCGCCGGCGGATCGACCTGCAGGGCGTGGCGCTCGAGGAGCTCGACACCGACGCCGTCGTCCGTCGCTCGCCCGAGCTGGCGCTGATCGACGAGCTGGCGCACACGAACGCCCCCGGTTCGCGCCACCACAAGCGCTACCTCGACATCGAGGAGGTGCTCGACGCCGGGATCGACGTCATCTCCACCGTAAACGTTCAGCACCTCGAGAGCCTGAACGACACCGTGTTCGAGCTGACGGGCGTTCGCGTGCGCGAGACCTTCCCCGACCGCATCCTCGACGAGGCCGACGAGGTCGTGCTGGTCGACCTCGCCCCGCAGGAGCTGCAGGAGCGGCTGCGCGCCGGCAAGGTCTATGCGCCTGGCCGCGTCGAGACGGCGCTTGCGAACTTCTTCCGCACCGAGAACCTCGGCGCGCTGCGCCAGCTTGCGCTTCGTGAGCTGGCCGAGGACGTCGAGGCCCGCCGCGAGACGCGTGTCCCTTCGACCGCGCGGCGCAGCAGGCGATCCTCGAGCGCATCCTCGTGCTCGTCAGCCCCAGCCGAGCTCGCAGCGGCTGATGCGCCGGGCGTGGCGCTCGCGCAGCGGCTGGGTGCCGACGTCGACGTGCTGTGGGTGCGCAGGGCGGCGATCGCCTCGTCCGAGGACGAGACGGTCGCCCTGGCCGCGCTGCGGCGGCTGGCCGCGATCCTCGGCGCGCACTTCCTCGAGGAGGAGGGAAACGACGTGTTCGCCGCGGTGCGGGCGGTCGCGATCGATCGCGGCACGACCTATCTCTACATCGGCACGCCGCACGGCGGCGGCTCGAGGAGGTGGCGCGGGGCGGCGTTCCTGGCCCGCCTGATCGATGCCCTCCCCGGGATCGACATCCGCTATCGCCGCCGACCGCGGCCGGCGCCAGGAGCTGCTCCCGTGAGGCTCGGCCGCAGACGCCCGGCGAGCGCTCGCCCGGGCGCCCCGAGGCTGCTCGTGCCGTTCGCGGGCGGGCAGCTCGACCCGGCCGTGCTCGAGGCGGCGTTTCGGATCGCCCGAGCCGACGGGGCCGTCTTCGTGCCCGCCTACCTGATCATCGTCCCGTTTACGCTCGCCCTCGACTCGCCGCTCACGAACGAGGTCGAGGTCGCCCTGCCGCTGCTCGAAGCGGTCGAGCTGCAGGCGCAGAGGGAGCAGATCCCGGTGGACGCCCGGCTCGAGCGCGGCCGCTCGGTGCGCGACGCCCTGCGCCGGCTCTGGGAGGTCGAGGCGTTCGACCGCATCCTGCTGCCGGTGTCGGCCGACGAACGGGCGGGCTTCGGCGAGCGCGACATCGCCTGGATCCTCATGCACGCTCCGACCGAGACGCTCGCGCTTCGGCCCGCCTCCGGCAGCGTCCGTGCGAGAGTGGCGCCGTGATCGCACGCGCGAACGCGATTCTCGAGGGCTGCGTCCGGGTCGCGCCGCCACGGTCTGGCGGCCGGCACGAGCGTCGTCGTGCTCGTCGTCGTCACCCTGGCGATCGCCGTCCTGAAGTCGTTCGTCCCCGTGCTCAGCCTCGGCGTGCTCTACGTGTTCGCGGTGCTTCCGGTCGCCGTGGCCTTCGGCCTCGTCTACGGCGCCCTCGTCTCGGTCGCCTGCATGCTCGCGTTCAACTGGTTCTTCCTGCCGCCCGTGCACACGTTCACCCTGTCGGACTCGCGCAACTGGTTCGCGCTCGCCGTCTACCTGGTGACCGCGTTCGTCGTCAGCGGACTGGCGGCCCGGGCGCGACGGCGGGCGACCGACGCCGAGCAGCGCGAGGTCGAGACCGCCCTCCTGGCCGACGTGGCGACGTCGCTCCTGCAGGGTGGCGGCGTCGCCGGCCAGCTCGGCCCGATCGGCGAGCGGGTCGCCGCCATCCTCAAGGCGCGGTCGGCCGCGATCGTGCTCGGCGACCGGGTCGAGCCGTCGGGGAACGCGGCGCCGATCGAGCTCGTCGCCGGCGGTCGCCGTGTCGGCACGCTCGAGGTGGTCGAGGGCAGCGAGCCGAACCTGCAGGCGCGGCGCCGGCTGCTGCCCGCGCTGGCGTCGCTCCTGGCGGTCGCCGTCGATCGCGAGCGGCTCGCGAACGAGGCCTTCGAGGCCGAGGCGCTGCGCCGCTCCGACACGGTGAAGACTGCGGTGCTGCGCGCGGTCAGCCACGATCTGCGCTCGCCGCTGACCGCGATACGCGCTGCCGGCGACGGCCTCGAGGACGAGACGCTGACGCTCACCGACGCCGACCGCCGCGAGCTCGTCGAGACGATCGGGGTCGAGGTGCGCCGGCTCGAGCGGGTCGTCGACAACCTGCTTGCGCTGTCGCGGCTCCAGGCCGGTGCGGTCGCGACGGTGCCCGAGGTGTGGACGGTCGACGACCTCATCTACGGCGCCCTGGACGACCTGTCCCGCAGCACCGACCGGGTGGTGCTCTCGATCCCCGACGACGCTCCCCCGGTGCTGGTCGACGCGGTGCAGGTGCGCCAGATCCTGAGCAACCTGATCGACAACGCGCTCAAGTTCTCGCCGCCCGAGAGTCCGGTCACCGTGCGCGTCAACCGGACGCGCAAGGAGGTGATCGTGCGCGTGATCGACCAGGGCCGCGGGTTGCCCGAGAGCGAGCTCGAGCACGTCTTCGAGCCGTTCTACCGCGGCGCGCCGGCCCAGGATCAGACCGGCACCGGTCTCGGCCTCGCGATCGCGCGCGGGTTCGCGGAGGCAAACGGCGGCCGCCTGTGGGCCGAGTCGCGCCCCGGTCAGGGCGCCGGGTTCGCGCTGGCGCTTCCGCCGGTCGAGGAGGCCCCCGCGTGAGCGAGGGGCTGATCCTGGTGGTCGACGACGAGCCGCAGATCCTGCGCGCCCTGACCACCAATCTGCGCGGAGCCGGCTACGACGTGGTACGGGCGGCGACCGGCGAGGAGGCGCTCGCCGCGGCGGCCGTGCGGCCGCCCGACGCGGTCGTGCTCGACCTGGTGCTGCCCGACCTGTCGGGGATCGAGGTGTGCCGGGAGCTGCGCACGTGGAGCGAGGTGCCGATCGTGATCCTCTCCGCCGTCGGCGAGGAGGGGCAGAAGGTGCAGGCCCTCGATGCGGGCGCCGACGACTACGTCACCAAGCCGTTCGGGATGGCCGAGCTGCTGGCCCGCGTCCGTGCCGCGATGCGACGCGCGGCGCCGAAGGTCGGCGAGTCGATCACGATCGGCGGCCTCACCGTCGACTTCGACCGCCGCCTGGTGACGGTCGACGGCACACCGCTGCAGCTGTCGCGCATCGAGTTCGACCTGTTGTCGCTGTTCGTGCGCAACGAGGGCAAGCTGCTCACCCATCGCGCGATCCTGCGGGAGGTGTGGGGGCCCGCCTATCAGATCGAGTCGCATTACCTGCACGTCTACGTCTCGCGCCTGCGCGGCAAGATCGAGTCCGACCCGCGCCACCCCCGCTACCTGATCACCGAGCCGGGCGCAGGATATCGGCTCATGCGGCCGGCGGACGATCCGCCGGTCTGAGCGAGTCGCCGCGGGTCCGCGCCTCGAGCCGGCGCCCTGGCGGGAGGCCCCGGGGCGCCGGCTCGAAGATGGTGGCCCGATCAGGCGGCGATCGGCGTGCGGGCAGCGTCGCGGCCGGCGGCTGCGGCGGCCTCGCGGGCCGGCGCGACCAGCACCGGGCAGGGCGAGTTGTGGAGCAGCGACTGCGGCGTGCTGCCGGCGAGCGCGCCGGTGAGGGCGCCGTGGGTGGTGCCGCCGACGACGATCAGGTCGGCGCCGGCCTGCCGCGCGGCGTCGGCGATCGCGGTCGCGGGATTGCGCAGCGTCGAGCTCATGCGGAGCTCGGCCTCGATCCCGGCGGTGCGGAGGTCTTCGACCTGGCTGCGGACGCTCGCGATGCGGATGTCCTCGTCGGTGTGGAGCGGCCCGGCGGCGCGGCCGGCGATCAGCTCCTTGACATGCACGACGACAACCTTGGCGTCGCGGTCGTGCGCGAGCTCCTTGGCATACCGAACCGGCCCGGGGGACTGCTCGGTGCCGTCCAGGGCGAGCACGATGATGTTGGACACGTGGATCACTTCCTTGGTCTACTCGAGGCCGGAACTGACCTCGCATGTACCGTAGGACGGGCCGGGTCAACGGTCTCTCAAGCACGTGGGCCACGCCCTCAAGAGTGCGTCACAACGCTCAGCCGAGCGTCGCCACCCGGACCGCCACGTACACCACATAGGAGCCGACCAGGGCGATTCCGGCCAGCCTGCCCGCCCCGCCGCGGCGGCCGACGAACATCAGCATCGCGAGCGTCTCTGCCACCATCCACACATAGTCGAGCGCGAAGCGCCCGCCGCTCGAGAGCGTGACGACCACCGACGCCACCACGAGCCCGATCCCGAGATTGATCGTGTTCGAGTTGAGCGTCTCGGAGACCAGGGCCGCCCCGCGCCCGGCCAGACCGAGGCGGATCGCCGTGAACGCGTTCGGAAGGCTCGTCGCCGTCGCCAGCACCAGCAGGCCGACGAGCGTCTTTGGCATGCCGTAGCGGTCGGCGAGAACGACGGCCGAGTCCACCATGCCCACGCTCCCGACGACGATCACGCCGACGGCGGGCAGCTCGCGTACGAAGAGCCCGATCACCTGGGCCGAGCGCCCGGCGGCGACGCGTGCGCGCGGTCGCAGGTTCATGGCCGGCCGAGGCTGTTCCTCGCGCGTGTCGCGGGGCGGGAGCGGCCCGTGGAACGTCCCCCGGGCGAGCAGCACGAGGTACGGCACGGTCCAGACGACGAGCAGCGTGAGCGCCGCCCAGGGCGCCAGCACACCGAAGAGGACGCCGCCCGCGACGGCGATCGCGAGAAGGCCGAAGGCGCCCTCCAGCGCGAGCGCCGGCCGGGCCAGCGCAACGCCGCCGGAGAGCAGCGCGCTCACGCCCACCATGGCGGCGATGTTGAAGACGTTCGAGCCGAGCAGCACGCCGACGCCCACGCCGCGCTCGCCCCGCGCCATGGCGGTCATCCCCGAGGACAGCTCGGGCGCGTCGGCGGCGAGCGCCGTCAGCAGACCGAGCACCGCTTCGTGGATGCCCAGGCGCCCGCCGAGCCGGTCGAGCCGGCGTGCGAACAGCGCCGATGCCGCGAGCGTCGCGGCGAGCGAGGTGCAGAACAGGAGGAGGGCGATGGGCGTGTTCATGGGCAGGGATCGGTCTCGCCGACCCGACTTCCCGGCACGCCGCGCCGAGTGTACCGGACTCCCGCGGGTAGGCAGCGCCGGATGACGCGGTTACGATCTCTCTCGTGAGCACGGCCACGGGCGTACGCACGGGGGCGGGTGGCGCCGCGCGCCGCCTCGGCTGGGGGCTGGCCGACCAGTCGCTCTCGAGCCTGACGAACTTCGCCCTTTCGATTCTGGTCGCACGTGCGGTCAGCACGACGTCGCTGGGCGCCTTCGGGCTGGCGTTCACCACATACACGGTCACCCTGAACGCCATGCGAGCGCTGTGTTCCGAGCCGCTCACCGTGCGGTTCAGCGCCACGAGCGAGTCCCGCTGGCAGAGGGCCGCGGGCGAGGCGACCGGAACGGCGCTCGTCATCGGCGCGATCGCCGGGCTCGGCTGTGTGGGGGCCGCGTTCCTGTTCAGCGGAACGCTTCGACAGGCTCTCATCGTGCTGGGAGTCACGATGCCGGGGCTCATGGTCCAGGACGCCTGGCGCAGCGCGTTCTTCAGTAAGTTGCGCGGCTCGTACGCGTTTGCGAACGACCTCGTCTGGACGATTGCCCAGACGGTGTTCCTCGCGGCGGTGATCCTGACGGGCCTGCGCTCGACGCCGGCGTTCATTCTCGCGTGGGGAGGGGCGGCGAACGTCGCCGCGGTGTTTGGAAGTCTGCAGTCGGGGCTCCTGCCGTTGCCGCACCACTCGCGCCGGTGGCTTGCCTCGTCGCGGGACCTCGGCCCCCGATACCTCGTCGAGTTCGTCGCCCGGAGCGCGGCACTTGCCGGATCGGTCTACGCGACTGCCGCATTCGCGGGCCTCGCGGCGGCGGGGGCCTTGCGCGGCGCCCAGGTCGCGCTCGGCCCTCTGAACATCGTGAATATGGGGATCACATCGCCCGCAACCGCGGAGTCGGTGCGCATGGCGCGACGTTCCCCGCGCCGGATGCTGCGCGCCGTGGAGATCATGGGTGTCGCCCTCGTCCTCTTCTTCACCCTCTGGGGTGTGGGCATGTATCTGCTCCCGACGGCGATCGGGCACGCCCTGCTCAAGCGCTCGTGGGGGCCCTCTCACCACGTCCTGCTCGCGTATACGGCGGTGATGGCGGCGTCGGGGATGCTCACCGCGGCAACGGTCGGCTTACGCGCGATGGCCGCCGCAAAGCGGAGCATGCGCTCACGTCTCGTCACCGGCGTGCTCGCATTGTCGTTCGCGACGGTCGGCGCGGCGACCTACGGCGCGGTGGGAGCGGCGACCGGCCTCGCCGCGGGCCTGTGGCTCGGCGGCATCCAGTGGTGGCAGCAGCTGCATGCGGCCGTCGCGGAGGAGGAGGGGCGGCGCAGCGCGGCAGATGACGCACCGGCCGCCGTCGATGTTGCCGGCGAGCCGGAACGCGTCTGACGAGACCCCGGATCGCGGCCGGCTTCTTGACAACGCGCTCCGCTCGCGGTGTACTTGGTGAACGAATGGTGTAGGGCCGGACGCTAGGAGGCCTCCGGCTCGGCAGGGCACGACCAAACGAGGAGCAGTACATATGCGCGATGAAACGCCTGCGGCGTCGGCCGCACCTCGGCACACATGCCGAATCCATCTCGTGCGGCACGGGCAGACGATCATGAACGCGCAGGTGCGTTTCCGTGGTCGCCTGGACGTTCCCCTGAATGAGGTGGGGCGCGCCGAGGCGCAGGAGGCCGCGCGGGCGCTCGTCGGCTCCGGCCTCGTCGCCGTGTACACGAGCCCGCTGGGCCGGGCGCGCGAGGTCGCCGAGGCGATCGCGGTCAAGAACGGCGTGGGCGCCGTGCGTGCGCAGGCCGGTCTCATGAACCTCGACTACGGCGCATGGGAGGGCCTGACGAAGGAGGAGTCGGCCGAGGTCGATCCCGAGGCGTGGGGCAACTACGTCGGCGACCCGGAGCAGGCCGTGTGCCCCGAGGGCGAGGCCGTCGCGGAGGCTGCCGACCGCGTGATCGCCGCCCTGCGCGCGATCGCCGCGGATCATCCGGGCCAGAGCGTCGCGGCCGTCTCGCACGGCGTGATGCTGCGGCTGGCCGTCCTGCGCGTTGCCGGCGCGTCCGACAACGACTGGCAGTTCGCGATGCCGACCGGCAAGGCGCTCGTGTTCGACGTCGACGCGACGACCGGCGCCATCGAGTTCGTGTCCGACCTCGACCGCTCGAAGTCCGATCCGCGCAAGGCGTCCGCTGCACCGGCGGCGCTGTCCAAGCGCGCGGGTTGATCCAAGCAGCCGACGGCGAACAGGCGGTGGAGCGCGTCCGCCATCCGCGGTGGGCGGTGCGCAGCCGGGCCGTGGCCCTGTACGCCCGCTTCGCCGCGCCGGCTGACCACGGCGCCGCCCGTCAGGCCCGTCCGGCGTTGCAAGTGACGAATTGGTGACCCATGTGTTCGCAACGCTTGACTTGACTCATTCCGAGGTTATGTTGGAGAGCAGTCATCACGAAGCTTGGGGGAGATTCGATGCTGGGTCGAACGGTGCGTATGGGGTTTGCGACAGCGGTGAGCGCCGCGGTCGGGCTGGGGACAGCAGGCGTCGCGGGAGCGGTGCCGGCAGCGACGGTGCAGCCGCACCCGGTGCCGACCTGGCAGACGAACGGACGGGTGAACGCGATCGCCGTGTCCGGCACGACGGTGTATCTGGGGGGACAGTTCACGTCGCTGCGGCCGTCGGGAGACCCGGCCGGGACGGGTGAGGTCACGCGCAACCACGTCGCCGCGGTCAGCCTGACCACGGGGGCGCTGCTGCCGTGGAACCCGAACGCGAACAGCACGGTGCGGGTGATCAAGGTCGCCGGCGGAAACGTCTACCTGGGTGGGGCCTTCACCCAGGTCGGCGGTGTTGGCCATCAGCGGCTCGCCGAGGTGTCCGGCACGGGCACCGGCGCCGTTATCAAGACGTGGGCGGCGAGCGCGAGCGGTGAGGTGTTCGCGATGGCGACGGCGCACGGCACGATCTACCTCGGCGGCGGCTTCGGCACCGTCGACGGCAGCGCCCGGGCCAACCTCGCCGCGGTCAAGGGCACCGACGGCTCGGTCCTGCCGTGGAATCCGGGCACCGACGCGCAGGTGCGGGGGCTGAAGTTCACGTCCCCCACCCGGCTCATCGCCGGCGGGTACTTCACCCACCTGGCGGGCGCGGCGGCCAACTTCATCGGCGCGGTGGATGCCGATAGCGGCGCCTCCCTGCAGTGGCAGGGCCACATCTCCTACAACGTCATCGGCCTCGCCGGCGACGCGAACGGCGTGTACGTGGCAGGGGCGGGCGGCGGCGGCAACTTCGCCGGGTTCGATCCGGCAACCGGGCGCTCGCTCTGGGAGGGCGGCACGAACGGCAACGTCCAGGCCATCGGCGTCGAGGGCGGCATCGTCTACCTCGGCGGGCACTTCCAGACCTACTGCGGCCCGCAGCACGGCCAGCACACCTGCACCACGCCGACGCCGCGGAACAAGCTGCTGGCGGTCGACGAGACCAACGGCAACCTGCAGGCGTGGAACCCGAGCGCCAACAGCGTGCTCGGCGTCTTCGCCCTCCAGGGCGTGGACTCGAACGGCGACCTGCTGGTCGGCGGCGACTTCACGAGCATCGGCCAGCGCTCGCAGGAGGGCTACGCCCAGTTCACCCCGTAGGCGCCGAGCGCGCATGACGGCAGTCTGCGAGGCCCCCGCATCCGCGGGGGCCTCGCGGCGTTTTGGGGCCAGGCGTCAATTCGCACCCGGCTTGCGCCGATTACCCGGCGGCATTTGCCACCGCCGCCACGATGGACGCCACCAACCCACGCGAAGGCCCGCACCCGCCCCCGACCCGGCGGGTCACCGTTCCGATCTCGTTCACCGGGGACATCGCCGGATTCCTGTTCGACCTCCTGAGCGACATCGAGGCGATCGTCTGGGAGGCCGACGCCGACACGCGGTCCGTGGAGTTCGTGAACGACCGCGTCCTCGACCTGCTCGGATACGAGCCGATGGACATGATCGCGGTACCGCGGTTCTGGTCCGAGACGATCGTCCACCCGGACGACCGTGAGGCGTACCTCGCCGCCGAGGCCGAGGTCACCCGGGCCGGCGTCTCGCGGCTGACCTACCGCGCGATCGGGAGCGCGGGCCAGGTCGTGTGGCTCACGAGCGTCGCCCATCTCTCGATCGACCAGGAGGGGCGTCGCCGCATCCGCGGCCTCGAGACCGACGTGACGGCGATGAAGCGGGCCGAGGCGCAGGCGCGCGAGTCCGAGGAGCGGTTCCGGCTGCTCTCGGAGGCGTCGCGCGACGCGGTGATCGTCCATACCGGCGGCGCGATCGTCGAGGTGAACCAGGCCTTCTGCGACCAGTTCGGGTGGACGGCCGAGGAGGCGCTGCACCTGCAGCTGGAGGACTACTTCGCGCCCGAGTCCGCCGCCGTCGCCCGTGACCGCCTGGCCGCCGGGATGACCGGGGCGTTCGAGGTCGTCGGCATCGACCGAAGCGGCGGCCGCCGCTGGTACGCGGCCCAGAGCGAGGAGACGCGCTACCACGGCGAGGTCGCACGGGTGGTCGTGCTCACCGACATCACCGATCTGCGGGAGCGCGAGGAGCGCGCGCTGCACGACGCCCACCACGACCTGCTGACCGGTCTCGGCAACCGCACGTCATTCGACCGCCGGCTCGACGGGGAGCTCGCCGACCTGCGGCCCGGCGAGGTGCTGGCGGCGCTCTACTGCGATCTGAACGGGTTCAAGGGTGTGAACGACGTGCACGGCCATGCGGCGGGCGACTCGCTGCTGCGCCTCGCCGCCCAGCGGCTCGGGAGCGTCGTTCGCACGAGCGATCCCGTGTTCCGGGTCGGCGGGGACGAGTTCGTGATCCTGCTCCCGCGGCTGCCCGACGCCGATGCCGAGCGGATCGTCGCGCTGATGCACGAGCGGGTGCTGCGCGTGTTCGCGCCCTCGTTCTCGGTGGGGCCGGCGTCCGTCACCGTGGGGGTCGCGGTCGGCTCGGCGATGTGCCCGCGCGACGGCCTGACCGCGGAGGCGATCGTCCGCCACGCCGACCTGGAGATGTACGCGCACAAGCGCGCGACGAAGTCCGAGCGCGGCTGACGCGACCCCCATCCACGGCCGGTCAGGTCTTCGGACGCCAGCCGCCCTCCTGGAATTGCCTCAGGATCCGCTTCGCCCGGGCCGTATCCATGGCCAGCGACGGCAGGTCGGCGCGATAGTCGACATAGCCCTTGAGCCGGCGCGCCGCGTCCGCCGGATCGACGAAGCCCATCGACCACTCGCCGAACTCCTTCGCCTCGATCGACTCGCGCAGGAGCAGCCGGATATCCGTATGGCGGCCGTCCTGGAGGATGTGGTCGTACAGCTCCTGCACGGGCGCATCCGGCCCCTCGATCACCTGGAGGAAGGCCTGCTCGTGATAGACGAGGATGCCCGACACCTCGTGATCGTGATTGTGGCTTCGCGCCTGGGCGAGGAGCGCGCTCAGGTCCGGGGCCGAAAGCGGCCTCGTGGCGGTGCTCGCGTAGATGATCTGCAGCATCGGGGAGTGGGAGAGTGTCGGCGCCGCCCGATCGGGCGAGCGCCGCCTGTCAATGGTAGTGCGCGAAGGCACAATCGACCGTCTCCGGTGCATGGCCGGCGCGGTTGAGGCAGAATCGGTCGGCCGCCGACCGGCGGCTCCTCCCCCGTCTCGCAGGAGACCGCCATGGCCGACACCAAGATCCTGCTCTCCGAGCGTGAGATCCCGCGCTCCTGGTACAACATCCTCGCCGACGCGCCGTCGCCGCCGCAGCCGCCGCTTCACCCCGGCACCGGCCAGCCGATCGGCCCGGACGACCTCGCCCCGCTCTTCCCGATGGATCTGATCATGCAGGAGGTCTCGGTGCAGCGCGAGATCCCGATCCCGGAGGAGGTGCTCGACGTGCTGCGCCTGTGGCGGCCGACGCCGCTCTACCGGGCGCACCGGCTCGAGCGCGCCCTGGGCACGCGGTCGCGGATCTACTACAAGTACGAGGGGGTGTCGCCCGCCGGCTCGCACAAGCCGAACACCGCTGTCGCCCAGGCGTACTACAACGCCAGGGCCGGCCGCACGCGGATCGCGACCGAGACCGGCGCCGGCCAGTGGGGCAGCTCGATGGCGCTCGCCTGCGGCTACTTCGGGCTCGAATGCAAGGTCTACATGGTGCGCGTCTCCTACGATCAGAAGCCGTACCGGCGCATGATGATGGAGACCTGGGGCGCGTCGGTCGTGCCGAGCCCGTCGCCGGACACGAACGCCGGCCGCGGCATCCTCGAGCACAATCCCGACTCGCCGGGGAGCCTCGGCATCGCGATCTCCGAGGCGGTGGAGGACGCCGCCACCCACGACGACACGAGCTATGCGCTCGGCTCGGTCCTGAACCACGTGCTGCTGCACCAGACCGTGATCGGCCAGGAGGCGCAGCGCCAGCTCGAGGTCGCCGGCGAGACCGGCGTGGACGTCGTGATCGGCTGCGTCGGCGGCGGCTCGAACTTCTCGGGCCTCGCCCTGCCCTTCATCCGCGACAAGATCGCCGGGGCCGACATCGACGTGATCGCATGCGAGCCCGCCGCGTGCCCGACGCTGACGCGGGGGCCGTTCGCCTACGACTTCGGCGACACCGCGCAGCTGACGCCGCTCGTGGCGATGCACACGCTGGGGCACGACTTCATCCCGCCCGGCATCCACGCGGGCGGGCTGCGCTACCACGGCGCCGCCCCGATCGTGTCGCAGCTGCTCCTCGACGGGCTGATCCGGGCCGAGGCCTACCGCCAGAACGACGTGTTCGCGGCCGCGGTGACCTTCGCCCGCTCCGAGGGGATCGTGCCGGCGCCCGAGAGCGCGCACGCGATCAAGGGCGTCGTCGATGCCGCCAAGCGCGCCGACGAGTCGGGCGCCGAGCAGGTGATCGTGTTCAACCTCTCCGGCCACGGCCACTTCGACATGGCCGCGTACGACGCCTATCTGCACGGCCGCCTGGAGGATCACGAGCTGCCCGAGGCCGAGATCCAGCGGGCGCTGCGCGCGATCGAGCCGCTGCCCAAGCCGGCTGCGCCCGTGTGACCGACCGGGCGCGCCACGCGCCTGCAGGAGTCTCTCGCGCGTGCGCCAAGCAATTCTGGCACTGACCGTCGCGATCGGCCTCGGGCTCCCCGCCCAGGCCGCGGCGGCGACCCCGACGGTCATGCATGCCTGGCGCGTCAACCTGGACGGCGATGCGCACATGGAGCACGTCCGGCTGCTGCTCGGGCTGCGCCCGAACCCGGCCGGCGGCACCGTTCCGATCCGCGAGCACTGGCTGCAGGTCGTCGACCGGGTCAACGGCCACACCGTGAAGGTGCGCATCTCGCCGATCCTCGAGCACCTCATGCCGCGCTGGGTGCGGTTCGGCGACTTCGACGTGCACGGGCGGTTGCAGATCTTCTACCACGGCTTCAACGGCGGCGCGGGCGCGGTGCCGCAGTACGCCGGGATCCGCGGATGGAGCGGCACCCACAAGCAGCTCTTCTGGTCCTCCGCGCCGCCGTTCCCGAACCTGATCCACGCCGGCCACCACTACCGCTACGTGGGCGCAAACGTGCTGCTCGAGAACCTGGCGGGCGCGGCGACGCCGGGCCTCGAGGTGCACGTCGTGCAGGGCGCGGCGCGGCCGGCCGATCCCGACTGCTGCCCCAGCCGGCTGCTCGTCCGCAACTACCGCTTCAGCGCCCCGGCCAACGCCTGGGTGCTCTACCAGACGGTCTGGAAGCCGACCTAGCCCGCCGTCGCGGCGGGGTCGAACCCGGCGGCGACGATGCGCCGGTCGTGCACGCCGGCCGCCTGCTCGGAGGCGAGCCACACGATCGGCGGGCCCATCACCGCGGGGTGAAGGAGCGCGGCGCGCGACTCGGCGGGAACGTCGTCGGGAACCATCCCGGTCGCGGTGGCCCCGCCGGGCAGCAGCATGTTCACGGTCACCGGGCTGCCGGCCAGATCGGCGGCCATCACCCGCGAAAGCGCCTCGACGCCGGCGCCCGCGGGGCCGTACGGCACGAAGCCCCCGCGTACCATCGTCTGCTCGTTCATCGAGATGTTGACGACTCGACCGCCTCCCTGCCGCAGCATCAGCGGCACGACCGCGCGGGCCATCAGGAAGCAGCCGACGACCTTGGTGTCGACGACGTCGCGGAACCCGGCCGGCGTGACGTCCCAGAACGGCTGCGAATCCGACAGGAACCGAGGATTGACCGTCCGCATTCCGATGCCGGCGTTGTTCACGAGCATGTCGATGCCGCCCCAGGCGCGCTCGGCCCGCTCGACGCACGCCGCCACCGAGCCCTCGTCGCGGACGTCGAGCGGCGACGACACCGCCGATGGGCCGAGCTCGCGGGCGGCCGCCTCCGCCCGCGCCGCCTCGCGGCCGGTGACCATCACCCTGGCGCCGGCCGCCGCGAGCGCGGCGGCCATGGCTGCCCCCAGGCCGCTGGTGGCGCCGGTCACGAGGACGCGGACGCCGCGCAGTTGCGCCACGACGCCGCCTCAGCCGGCGGCCGCCGCCTGCAGCCCGGCGGTGACTCCGGCGGCGATCTCGTGCAGGTGATCGCTCGTGCAGATCAGCGGCGGTGAGATCGCAAGGCACGGGTTCACGCGGTCGTCGAGGCGCACGATCACGCCCTCGCGGCGGATCGCGTCGCGCGCCGCCGGCAGGATCGCCGCGTCACGCAGCTCGAGCGCGCGGAAGAACCCGAAGCCGCGGGCCTCGACGACGATCGGCGATGCCGCCGCCACCTCGTCGAGCAGGCGAGCCAGCTCGTCCTCGAGCGCGCGGACGTTCGCGAGCACCTCGAGGCGATCCATGATGTCCAGGTTGGCGAGGGCCACGGCGCACGACAGCGGATGGCCGCCGAACGTGAAGCCGTGGGCATAGACCGACCGTCCCTCGAGCAGCGGCGCGGCGACGTCTTCGGAGAACAGCACGCCGCCGAGCGGGGCCTGACCCGACGTCACGCCCTTCGCGAACGTGATGATGTCGGCGTCGAAGCCGAGCCGCTCGGACGCAAACCACGCGCCGAGCCGGCCGAAGCCCGTGATCACCTCGTCGCACCAGAGCAGGATCCCGTGGCGGTCGCACAGCTCGCGCAGCCGGGCGCCGTAGTCGGCCGGCGGCGTCAGGCACCCGCCGGCGTTCTGGACCGGCTCGACGACCACGGCGCCAACCGTGTGCGCCCCCTCCGCGATGATCGTGCGCTCGATCGCGCCGATCGCCGCGTCGGCCCACTCGGCGTCGGTGACGGCGTGGGGGTAGTTGCGGCGGTCGGTGTTCTCGGCGTGGCGGACGTCGCCGAGGAGCGGCTCGAACGGGGCCCGCGCCGCCGGGATGCCGGTCAGCGAGAGGGCGCCGAGCGTGCAGCCGTGGTAGGCGCCGCGCCGGGCGATGACCTTGCGCCGCAGCGGCTCGCCGCGGCCCAGCCAGTGCTGGCGCACGAGCTTGAGCGCCGACTCGACCGCCTCGGAGCCGCCGGAGGTGAAGAAGGCGCGGGTGAGGTTCTCGGCCGCCAGGTCGGTGACCCGCCGGGTCAGCTCGACCGGCGCCGGCGACGTCGCCGCCCAGTTCGGATAGAAGCCGAACGACTCGAGCTGGCGCTTGGCGGCCTCACCGAGCTCGGCCCCGTGCGAGTAGCCGATCTGGGTGGTGAAGAGCCCGGACATCGCGTCCAGCAGGCGTGCCCCACCGGCCTCGAGGACGTACGGTCCCTCGCCGCCGACCAGGATCGGCGGGGCGGCGTCCTCGAAGTCCGCCATCCGTGTCCACGACAGCCACTCACCGGCCGCGGCCTCCCGCAGTGCGTCGACGCTCTCGCTCACCGTCGCCATCGCCAGTCCTTCCCTTGGAATCGCCTTTTCGGCGAGCATAGCGGCTTGCACCCTGGCCAGATGGCGCTATGGTGACGGGGCGGGCAGCACCAGGGTCGAGGGGAGTTTCACCATGCATCGTTCACGCATGCTGCCTGCGCGCGCGGCCGTCGCCGTGCTCGCCGCCGTCGCGGCGTTCGGCGCGGGCGGCACGAGCGCGATGGCCGCCGGATCGCCGTGCGGACACGCGCGCCGGGCGCCGTCGTGGCACCACATCGTCGTCATCGCGTTCGAGAACCACTCCTACGCGCAGATCCTCGGCCGGGGCGCGCCGGCCAGCGAGTTCACACGGCTCGCCGGCGAGTGCGGCTCGGCCTCCGACTACCGTGCCGTCCACTACCCGCGCAGCCTGCCGAACTATCTGGGCGCGACCAGCGGCGGCTTCCCCGTCACGAGCGACTGCCTGCCCGGGCCGGGCTGTGTGAGCGGCGCAGCGAACATCTTCAGCCAGGTCGGCGGCCGCAACTGGCGCTCCTTCGCCGAGTCGATGCCGCGGCCGTGCGACGGCCTGGACACCTCGCTCTTCGTGCCCCGGCACGTCCCGGCCATCTACTACACGCGCGTCTCGCGCGCAGCCTGCCGGCGCAACGTTCTGACGCTCGGGTCACGGGTGCCGGAGTTCAAGCGCGAGTTCACGTGGATCACGCCGAACCTGCGGCACGACATGCACGACGGCACGCCGGCGCAGGCAAGCAGCTGGCTGCAGTCGTTCCTCGAGGGGCCGCGCGGGCTGCTGCACCGCCGCCCCTACACGCGCGGGCACACGGCCATCTTCATCTGGTTTGACTCGGCCGGCGGGAGCGGCTCGGTACGCACTCCGATCCCGTTCATCGTGATCTCGCCGTCGACGCCCGCGCGCGTCGTCTTGCGCCCGCTCGACCACTACTCGGCGCTGCGGGCGTGGGAGTCGATGCTGCGCGTGCACTGCGCCGGCGGTGCGTGCGGTGCGACCGGCCTGCGCCGCCCGTTCCGGCTCTGAGACCGCGGCTCAGGTCTGCTCGGCGGGGGCCTCGCGCCCCCGCCGGCGCATGGCGAGCAGCGCCTCGCGCATGTCTGCGCGCACGAAGCCCTTCAGCGCGCCGTGGCGCTTGACCGGCTTGCGCCCGAGACGGGCTGCGATGTCGTCGCTCGCGCCGCGATAGGCCGCGGCGGCCGACGAGCGGGGAGCGCCGGCGACAACCGGGACGCCGGCCAGCGCGGCCGAGTCGTACCGTGCGCTGCGCGGAATCTGCACGGGTGAGACGAGATCGCCGAAGCGCTCGCGCATCAGCGCGGCGGCGGCTGCCGCGCCCGGCCGGCGGGCATCGACGAACGTGGGCAGGAGCACGAGCGGCGTGTAGCGCCGGCCGGTCTCGCGCTCGATCACGCGCACCGATTCGATGGTGCCCTGCAGGGCGTCGATCGACAGGTAGTCGGCAGCGGCGGGGATGACGACGGCGTCGGCGGCCCGCAGCGCGGCCGCGCTCAGCCCGCCGAGACCGGGCGGCGTGTCGACGACGATCACGCCCCACTCCTCGCTCGCAGCCTCGAGCGCCGCCGCGAACCGGGCGGCGCGGCGGGGGTCGCTGTAAACGGCCAGCTCCTCGGCGCTCAGGCGGGCATCCGCGGGAACGACGCCCAGCCGGTGAAGGACCGGCGCCGGCGACGTGCGCGCCCACCAGCGCGGCTTGCCCCGGAACATGCCGCCCGAGCCGTCGTCAACGGCGGCCGGGACGCCGACGGCCACGCCGGCCGATCCCTGCGGGTCGAGGTCGACGAGCAGAACGCCGCGCTCGTCGAGGGCGAGCGCCGCGGCCAGGTTGACGGCCGTCGTCGTCTTGCCCACCCCACCCTTGCGGTTGACGACTGCGATCACGTGCACGCGGCCATTCTGTCACGATCGCCGCCGCGTTTCCGGAGGACTACGTAGCCGTGATGGGGCCGCCCCCCGATGCGCCGCCGACAGGGCGGGACGGACACTTCAGATATCGAGAGCCGCACCACCTAAGGGAGGGTTTCTCATGTCCGCCGCCAAGCAGCTCACGCGTCCATCCGCCACCACCGGGCAGAAGAATTACCGCCGTCACGAGCGCGAGGAGCTCGTCGCCGCAATCCGGCGCGCGCGGCGGAGCCCGCGGCGCCACATGCCTGCCGGACGATAGGTACGATCGCGCGGGTGAAGACGACGCTCGAGCGCGAGCGCAAGCTCACCGCGCCGCCGGGGTTCGTGCTGCCGCACCTGCACGGCGAGCCCCTGCCGCCTCGTGAGCTCAACTCCACCTACCACGATGCGCGCGACCTGCGCCTCGCCGGCGCCGGCGTCACCCTGCGCTACCGCACCGAGCACGGCGGGGGAGCGTGGCAGCTGAAGCTCCCGCACGCGGGCGAGCGGCTCGAGCTCGAGTTCGAGGGCGCCGCGCGCACGCCGCCCGCCGAGGTGCTCGGCCTGCTCGCCGCCCACCTGCGCGGCGCGCGGCTCGTGCCGGTGGCACGCCTGCGCACCCACCGCGCAGGCGTCGTCGCCCGCCGCGGCGAGGCGGCGGTGGCCGAGGTGGTCACAGACGCAGTCGGGGTGTTCGAGGGCCGCCGGATCACGCGCCGCTTCGACGAGATCGAGGTGGAGCTCGTCGATGCGGGCACCATGGACGATCTGCGGACGATCGTGCGCGCGCTGCGCCGCGCCGGCGCGGCCGAGTCCGACGCCCGGCCCAAGCTCTTTCAGGCGCTCGACCTGCCGGCGCCCGCCCCACCGCGGCCGCCGGGGCGCACGGCGCCGTCCGGCGAGCACGTCACCGCCGCGCTGCGCGCCCAGTACGAGGCGATCGTCCGCCATCATCCGGGCACCCGGCTCGGCGCCGATCCCGAGGAGCTGCACCAGATGCGCGTGGCGACGCGGCGGATGCGCGCGATCCTGCGCGCGGCCAGGCCGCTGCTCGACGCCGACTGGGTGCGCTCAATGCGCGACGAGGTGGGATGGCTCGGCCGTGCGCTCGGGCCGGTGCGCGATCTGGATGTGCTGCTCGAGCACCTGCGCGCCGACGCCCACCGGCTCGGCGCCGAGGACGAGCGCGCGTTCCTGACCCTCCTGCGCGCGCTCGAGGCCGAGCGCGAGGCCGACCGCGCCATCCTCATCGCGGCGCTCGACGAGCCCCGGTTCGTCGCGCTCATCGTTCGGCTCGAGGCCGAGACGAAGGCGCCGCCGCTCGCCGGGAGCGGCCCCGCGCTGCGCGACCTCGCCGCACGTGAGCTGCGCCGGCTGGGAAGGACCGTGCGGGCGCTGGGCGCCGACCCTCCCGACGCAGAGCTGCACGCCGCCCGGATCGCCGTCAAGCGGGCCCGATATGCGGCCGAGCTGGCCGAGCCGTCGGTGGGCAAGCGCGCCGCCGCGGTCATCCGCGACGCCAAGGTGCTGCAGGACGTGCTCGGCGACCACCAGGACGCTGCCGTCGCCGAGGAGCGCATCCGCGCGCTCGTCGGACCGCGCACACGGCCCGCACAGGCGCTCAGCGCCGGCCGCGTGATCGAGCGCCAGCACGAGCGCCGGCGGGTCGCCCGCGCCGCCTATCCGCAGGAGTGGCGCGCTCTCGAACGCGACGCGCAGGGGGCGTTCCTCTGAGCATGCGCCTGCTCGTCTTCCGCCATGGGATCGCCGAGGACCACGCCGCCGACGGCACCGACGCCGCCCGGGCGCTGACCGAGCACGGGGTCGAGCGCACCCGCGCCGCCGCCCACGGGCTCGCCGCGATCACCGATCCTCCGGACGCGGTCCTCTCGAGCCCGAAGCTGCGTGCGCTTCAGACCGCCCGCGAGGCGGCGGCGGTATTCGGCCGGGAGGTCGAGGTGCTCGACGAGCTCGCCGACGGGCCGCCGGACGCGGCGCTGCGAGCGCTGGCCGCGCGCAGCGAGGCATCGGTGATGATCGTCGGCCACGAGCCGATGCTGAGCGAGCTCGTGGAGCAGGTGTGCACGGGCGGGCGCCGGATCGGCTTCGTCGACATGCGCAAGGCCGGCTGCGCCTGCGTCGAGGTGGCGCTCGCGCCGACGGGCGAGGCGACCGCGGCGACGTTGCTCTGGCTCGCGACGCCCAAGATGCTGCGTGCAGCCGGATCGGCCTGACCCGGCCGACGGCCACGGCCGCGACGCCGGCCGCGACCCGCTGCTGACGGTCGCCCGCGAGTGGGGCCGCATGGGCATCACCGGCTTCGGCGGACCGCCGACGCACATCCTGCTCCTGCGGCAGCTCTGCGTGCAGCGCCGGGGCTGGATCCCCGCCGACGAGTTCGAGGACGCGATCGCCGCCTGCAACCTGCTTCCGGGCCCCGCCTCGACGCAGCTTGCGATCTACTGCGCGGGACGCGTCGCCGGCTGGCCGGGTGCGCTCGTCGGCGGCGCCGGCTTCATCCTGCCCGGGCTGGCGACGATCCTCGCGCTGGCGTGGCTCTTCCTCTCGGCCTCTCCCCCCGAGTCGGTCAGAGCCGCGGGCGCAGGTGCCGGAGCGGCCGTCGCGGCGGTCGCCGTGCGCGCGGCGCTCGACCTGGCGGTGCCGTCGTGGCGGCGCGTCGCCGGCGCGCCCGCGCGCGGGCGCTGGATCGCCTACGCCTGCGCCGGCGCCGCCGCGAGCGCGCTGATCGGCCCGTGGCTCGTGCTCGTCCTGCTCGGCTGCGGCGTCGCGGAGCTCGCCATCCGCCGCGGCCACACGGCAGCGGCCGCGCTGGCGGCGGCTCCGCACGCGGCCGGGCTGGGCTCGCTCGCCTGGACGGCGCTCAAGGTCGGCGCGCTCAGCTTCGGCGGCGGCTTCGTGATCGTGCCGCTGATGCAGGCCGATGCCGTCTCGCACTACCACTGGATGACCGGCGCGCAGTTCCTGGACGCCGTCGCGCTCGGGCAGGTCACACCCGGCCCCGTGGTCGGCACGGTGGCGGCTGTCGGCTACGCGGCCGGCGGGTTCGGCGCCGGGCTGCTCGCGGCGGCGATCGCATTCACGCCGTCGTTCCTCTTCGTGCTCGCGGGCCGCTCGCGGTTCGACAACCTGCGTGGTCACCCGGTGGCCCGGGCGTTCCTCGAGGGCGCGGGGCCCGCGGCGATCGGCGCGATCGCGGGCTCGGCAGTCCTGCTCGCCGGCGAGCTGTCCGAGTTGTGGCAGTACGCGCTGCTCGCCGCGGCCGCCGTGGCGCTGCTCGCGGCGCGCCGCGGGATCGTTCCCGTGCTTCTCGCCGCCGGCCTGCTGGGCGAGCTCGCACTCGCCGCCGGCGCGCACATTCCGGGCTAGCAGACCCGTTTCCCTGGGAAAATTGGCCCGCGCCCGGGGTGACGTGTTGCAGCCCCCCAAATGGAAGTCGGCGGCGGTGCTAACGTCCGGGTGCGAGGTATGGCTCGCAGCGGTGCCTTTGGTGGGCGAAGGCGGATCGTCGCGCGTGGGAGCGGCGATCGGGTGTGTGTGGGTGGCGCGTGCAGTGGGAGCTCCCTGAAGGGCGGAGGGTAGGGGGCGTTGACCGAACAATGGAGTGACGAGTCCGCGTTCCGCGACTGGCTGCGCCTACTTGCGCGTCAGAGATGGATCGTGCTTGCGGCTGTCGTCGTCGTGCCGCTGATCGCCTTCTGGGTGTCGCACACCGAGCAGCCGCTCTATGCGGCGACCGCCACCGTGCTCCTGAACGAGCAGAACCCGACCGACCCGGCGCTCAACATCAACTCGACGCCCGCGTCGCCGCCCGACCGGTATGCCGCCACCCAGGCCGTGCTCGCGCGCGTCGGCACGGTCGTCCAGCTCGCGATCGCAAACGCGCATGTCCCGGGCCACACGGCGACGGCGCTGCTCGCGAACTCGAGCGTCAGCGCGAACCCGAACGCCGACCTGCTGACGTTCTCGGTCACCGACCCCGTGCCGGCCGTCGCCGAGAACCTTGCGACCGCCTATGCGAACGCCTTCACGGTCTACCGGCGCCGGCTCGACACCGGCACGGTGGTGGACGCGATGGCGAACGTCCACCGCCGCCTGGCCGCGCTCGCCGCCGCCGGCCAGAGCCGCTCGCCGCTCGCCCGCAGCCTCGACGGGACGCTGCGCGATCTCGAGGCGATGCAGACGCTCGCCGCCTCGGGCGCGAGCGCGCAGGTCGTCGGCGCCGCCGGCAGCACCTCGCAGGTGCAGCCCCGGACGACCCGGAACGTCGCCCTGGGGCTGATCGTCGGCATCGCGCTCGGCATCGGCCTGGCGTTCCTGCGCGAAGCGTTCGACACGCGCGTGCGCTCGGCCGACGAGCTGGGCGCGCGCCTCAACCTGCCGCTGCTCGGGCACGTGCCCAAGCCCGACCGGCTCCTGAGCGAGGCACCCGCGCTCGTGACCCTGGCCGATCCGGGCGGCGCCGGCGCGGAGGCGTTCCGGATCCTTAAGACGAGCATCGACATCAGCCGGCTCCAGCACGAGGTGGGCTCGATCATGGTCACGAGCACACGCGAGGGCGAGGGCAAGTCGACGACCGTCGCCAACCTCGCGGTGATCCTGGCCCGGTCGGGCCGGCACGTGATCCTGGTCGACCTCGACCTGCGCCATCCCCGCATCGACACCTTCTTCGACCTCGACGGCCAGCCGGGCCTGACGAGCGTCGCCATCGGCGAGGCCGAGCTGGGCGACGCGCTCTGCATCGTCGACGTGCACCCGGAGCTCCCCGTCGCAGACGGCGGCCTGCTCGAGGTGGTGCGCGTGGGCGTCGTCCCGCCCGATCCCGGCGAATTCCTCTCGTCGACCTTCGTCACCGAGGCGATGGCCGCGCTCGCCGCGCGCTGCGACGTGCTCCTGATCGACACGCCGCCGATGCTCGCCGTCGGCGACGCGATGACGATCGCCACACGCGCGGACGCCATCGTCCTGGTCGCCGAGCTGAACGAGGTGCGCAGGGCGAGCCTGGCCGAGACCCGGCGCGTGCTCGATGCCTGCCCGGCGCGCAAGCTCGGGTTCATCGCCACGGGCAGCAACGGGGCCGGCGCGTACGGCTACGGGTATCCGACGATGGGACGTTCCGGAGAGCCCGCCGATGCCTGACGCACGGGTCACCGCTCCCCATACCGGACTGCCGGTCACGCCGCCCGGGCCCGACGTCGTGCGCGCGCCGCCCAGGGACGGCGGAGGGCTGCGCCGCTTCGTGCTCGTGAGCGACGCGATTGCGCTGGGCGCGGCCTTCCTGCTGTCGGGCGTGGTTGCATCGTCGGTCGAGGGCCATTCCGCGTTTCACCCGCTCGAGCTGGCCGTGTTCGCCGCCACCCTGCCGGCCTGGCTCGTGGGCGCCCGCATGAACGGCCTCTACCGGCTGGACGAGCGGCGCGCGAGCGGCGGCGGCGTCGAGGAGTGGGTGATCATCGGCCGGCTCATGGTGATCGCGACCTGGGCGATGCTCGCGATCACGTGGGTGGCGCGCGGTGAGCAGCCGGGGACCGCCAGGCTGGTCGTCTTCGCGGCGCTCGCCGTCACGTTCGCGGCCACCGGCCGGGAGGCGTCCCGGACGCTCGCCCGGCGCCGGCGCACCTATTCGCAGAACGTCGTCATCGTCGGCGCGGGCGAGGTCGGCCAGCTCGTCGCGCGCAAGCTCCTGCACCACCCCGAATACGGCCTGAGTCTGGTCGGGTTCGTCGACGCGCCCCCTCGGCGTTGGCGGCGCGACGTCCAGGACGTGCCCCTGCTCGGGCCGGTCGACGACCTGGTGGCGATCGTTCGCCGCCTCTCGGTGAACCGCGTCATCGTCGCCTTCTCGGAGCGCACCGACAACGATCTGCTCGCGCAGGTGCGGCCGCTCGCCGGGATCAACGTCCATGTCGATGTCGTCCCCCGCATGTTCGAGATCATCGGGCCGAGCCACGGACTGCCGGACGTCGAGGGCATCCCGCTCCTCAGCATCTCGCCGCGGACGCCGTCGGCCCTGTCCCTGCGGCTGAAGCGGCTCATCGACATCGTTGGCGCGAGCATCGGCCTGGTCGTCGCGGCGCCCGTGTTCCTGTGGGCGGCCTGGCGCATCCCGCGCGAGACGCCGGGGCCGGTGTTCTACCGCCAGACCCGCCTGGGCGCCGACATGCGCGAGTTCACGATGCTCAAGTTCCGCACGATGCGCGTGGGCGCCGACACGGCCCCGCATCAGGAGTTCCTCGAGCGGACCATGAGCGGCGAGGAGCCCGTGAGCCCGGACGGGATGTACAAGCTCGACCGGACCGATGTGATCACCCCCACCGGGCGGTGGCTGCGCAAGACGAGCCTCGACGAGCTGCCCCAGCTCCTGAACGTCCTGGGCGGCACGATGTCGCTCGTCGGACCGCGCCCGTGCCTCGCCTACGAGACCGAGCACTTCGCGCCCCACCACTACGAGCGGTTCATGACGCCCGCCGGGATCACCGGCCTCTGGCAGGTCACGGCCCGCGCGCACGCGAGCTTCGCCGAGGCGCTCGAGATGGACGTCGCCTACGTCCGCAGCTGGTCGCTCGGGCTCGACGTCTCGCTGCTCCTGCGCACGCCGCTCGGCGTGCTGCGCCAGCGCAAGGCGACGGCATGACGCTCGACACGCGTCCCGTCATCAAGCCCTACATCCCGGCCGGCCGGCCGGCGCCGCGGCCCGCGGAGCCCGCGCCCGTGCAGATCGGCGTCGTCGGGCTCGGCTACTGGGGCCCGAACCTCGTGCGCAACCTGAGCGAGCTCGCGGCCGCCGAGCCGGCCTGGATGTGCGACGTGAGCCCGGATGCGCTCGCCGCCGTGGGCCGGCGCTTCCCGGCGGTGCGCCAGACGCGGGAGCTCGACGAGATGCTCGCCGACCCCGAGCTGGACGCGGTCGCCGTCGTGACGCCGGTCTCGACGCACCACGAGCTCGCGATGCGCGCGCTTCGGGCCGGAAAGCACGTGTTCGTCGAGAAGCCGCTCGCCTCGTCGTCGGCGCAGGCCCGTGAGCTGATCGGCACCGCCGAGGAGCGCGGGCTCGTGCTCATGCCCGGGCACACGTTCCTCTACAGCCCGGCGGTGAACCGGATCCGCGACCTGATCCGGTCGGGCGAGCTCGGCAGCATCTACTTCGTCTCGATGTCGCGCGTGAACCTCGGCATCCACCAGTCCGACGTGAGCGTTCTCTGGGACCTCGCCCCGCACGACTTCTCGATCCTGCTCTACTGGCTGGACGAGCTGCCGCGGCGGATGGTCGGGCTCGGCCGGGCCTGCATCGTCCCCGAACAGGAGGATGTCGCCTTCATCAACTGCGAGTTCGCGTCGGGGGCGATCGCGCACATCGAGCTGGCGTGGCTCGCTCCCAGCAAGCTGCGGCGCACGACGATCGTCGGCTCCGAGAAGATGGTCGTCTACGACGACTGCAGCAACGAGCCGGTGCGGATCTACGACTCGAGCGTCGCCCCGCGCAACCCCGAGTCGTTCGGCGAGTACCTGAACTACCGGGCAGGGGATATCGTCTCGCCGCGCCTCGACGTCGGCGAGCCGATCGGACTCCAGATGCAGGACTTCTGCCGCGCGATCCGGTCGGGCGTCGCCCCGCGGTCGTCGGCGCGGCTCGGCCTCGAGGTCGTGCAGATGATCGAGGCGGCCGAGCGGTCGCTCGAGCGGTCGGGTGATCCCGGCCTCGTGGAGCCGTAGCGGCTTGGCGGCGGTGACCACGGCGCCTGCGCGTACGGGCGGCGGGCTGCGCGTGCTGGTGCTGACCAACATGTACCCGACCGCCGCCGAGCCGCACTTCGGCTGTTTCGTGCGCGACCAGGTCGAAGACCTGCGCGCACTGGGCGTCGACGTCTCGGTGCTCGCGTTCGACGCACGCGCCCACACGCGCCGCTACGTCGAGGCGGCCGGGCGGCTGCGGCGGCGGCTGCGAAACGGCGAGTTCGACCTCGTCCACGCGCACTACGGGCTCTGCGGCGCCGTCGCGGCCCTGCAGCTGCGAACGCCCGTCGTCACGACCTTCCACGGCAGCGACGCGTGGGTGCCGTGGCAGCGGAAGGTGTCGCAGGTGGTCGCGCGCCGCACGCAGCCGATCGCCGTTGCGCCCGTGGTCGCCCGCAACCTGGGCGTCCGCGGCGCGCCGGTGATCGCGTGCGCGGTCGACCTCGACCGCTTCCGCCCGTGCGAGCGCGCCGAGGTGCGGCGGGAGCTGGGGTGGCCGGCCGAGGGTGCGTGCGTGCTCTTCCCCGCTGCCCGGGGCGACGGCTCGAAGGCTGCGAACAAGCGTCCGGACGTGTTCGACGCGACGGTGCGGCGGCTGCGCCGCACCGTGCCGGAGGCGTTCGCAGCGAGCCTCGACGGTTTGCCCCGGCCGGACGTCGCCCGGGCGATGGCCGCGGCCGATGCCGTGGTTCTGACCTCGCTCTGGGAGGGCGCGCCGGTGGTGGTGAAGGAGGCGCTCGCGTGCGGGACGCCGGTGGTGTCGGTCGCGGTGGGCGACGTCCCGGCGGTGCTCGACGGGCTGCCGGGATGTGCCATCGCGCCGCGCGAGCCCGTCCGTCTGGCCGCGGCCGTTTCGCGCGCGCTCGCCGCCGGCCGCGACCCGCGGCTGCGCGAGTCGGTGCAGCGCTTCGGCCGGGCGCCGGTGGCCGAGCGCGTGCTCGGCGTCTATCGGGACCTGCCCGCGAGGCGCCGGGCGTGATCTCCCGGGAACGCGCATCGCGGGTCGTCTTCGTGTGCCCGAATCTCGAGGCGGGCGGGGCCGAGCGGCAGTGGGCGGCACTCGTACCCGGGCTCGCCGCGCGCGGGCTCGACGTGCACGTCGTCACCCTCGACGGCCACGGCCCCTATTACGAGGAGCTCGCCGATCGTGGGATCCCGATCGCCTGCGCCGGGCTGCGCAACCGCGCCGATCCGGCCGGGCTTGCGCGGGCGGCGCGGCTCGCCGGTCCCGGGGCGTCCGTTGTCGTCACCCGCGGCGTGAGTGCGCACCTCGTCGGCCAGGTGCTGGCCCGCCGCCGTCGCGCCGCGCATGTTGCCACCGAGCACCTCGGCCCCGATCCGCTGCGCATGCGCGCCTACCGCCGCCATCAGGAGCTCCTGCTCGGCCCGATGCGCCCGCGGGCGACGGCCGTCGTCGCCGTCTCGGCCAGCCAGATCGCGCATCTCGTCCGCGACGGCTACCGCCGCGAGGCGATCCGCGTGATCCCAAGCGGCGTCACCGCCGACCCGCCGGTGTCCGACCGCGCGGCGCTGCGCGCGCAGCTCGGCGTGCCGTCGGGCGCGTTCGTGGCGGTGCTCGCGGCGGCGCTTCGGCCCGAGAAGCGGGTGCGGGCCTTCGTCGAGCAGGTGGCCGCCGCGCACGCCGCCGAGCCCTCGGTGTACGGCATCGTGGTCGGCGACGGTCCCGACGCCGCTGCCGTGGGGCGGGCCGCCGAGCGCTCGGGCGGTGCCGTGCGCATGCTCGGATACCGCGCCGACGTCGTCGATGTCATGCACGCGGCCGACGCCGTCTGCCTCACGAGCGCGGTCGAGGCGCTGCCCATGTCGCTGCTCGAGGCGATGTCGGTCGCCCGGCCCGTCATCGCGACCCGCGTGGGCGGCGTCCCCGAGGTGGTGCGCGACGGGGTGACCGGGATCGTGACCCCGGCCGGCGATCTGTCCGCGGTCGCGGCGGCGCTCGTCCGGCTGGCATGCGACCCCGCCCTGGCGACGGCGATGGGGCAGGCCGGACGCGAGCGCCAGCGGGAGCGCTACTCGACCGAGGCGATGATCCGGGGCTACGCCGATCTGCTCGCCGGGCTCGCGGTACGGCCACGACCCGCCGCGATGGCTGCGGGCGGGCGGTGAGCGGTGCGCCCGCCGCACGTCGTGATCGTGAACCAGAATGCGCCGCTCGAGCTCGACCTGCGTCCGCGCCGCGAGGCCGAGACGCTGGCCGCGGCCGGCTATGACGTGACGCTCGTCGGCGGCTCGCACGCGCCCGACCTTGTGCGTGCGATCACGGCGCCGGGCGTCCGGCTCGAGCTCTACGCGCAGCCGCACGAGGGTGCGGGGGTCGCCGGCCAGGTGCGCGAGCAGGGCCAGTCGATGGGCCGCGCGCTGGCGGCGCTTCGGCGGGCGCAGCGGCGCGCTCCGGTGGCGGCCGTGCACGCCGGAAACCCGCCCGACAACCTGTTCGTGGCCGGGCGCTTCCTGCGGCCGCTGCGGCGGTCGCGGCCGCGGTTCGTGTTCGATCAGCACGACGCGGCGCCGGTGCTCCTGGCCGAGAAGTTCCCGGGCACCGCGCTCACCGCGCCGCTGATGGCGGCGGCCCACACGATCGAGCGGCGCAGCTTCGCCTCGGCCGGGCTCGTGGTGTTCGCGAACGCCGAGTACCGCGCCCGGGCGGTGCGCGAGGGGCTCCTGCGGAGCGACTGCGAGGTCGTGCCGAACGGATGGTCGCTGCCCGACGTGCCGCCCGACCCGGGGCTGCGCGCCGGCGCCGACCACCTGCTGGCCTACGTCGGGGCGATCAGCGAGCAGGACAACGTCGACCACCTCGTCGACGCCGTCGCCGCCCTGCCCGGGCCAGCCTCGGTGCGCGTCGTGGTCGCCGGCGCGGGGTCGGCGCTTGCGGCCGTGAGGGAGCGGGCGCGCGACCGCGGCGTGGACGCCTCGTTTGAGTTCCTCGGGTTCGTGCAGGAGCGCAACCGCCTCGCCGCGCTCGTGCGCACGGCCGACGTGTGCGTCGCGCCCGAGATCGACTCGGCCTTCAATCGCCTGGCGACCTTCGTGAAGATCGTCGAGTACATGTCCGCCGGGGCGGCCGTCGTCGCCCACCGGCTGCCCCAGACCGAGGCGCTGGCAGGCGAGACGATCCGCTACGCGCCCGACATGACGGCGCTCGGCCTCGCCGCGGCCATCACGAGCCTGCTGGACGCACCCGCCCAGGGCCGCGCGCTGGGCGATGCGGCCCGGCGGCGCTTCGATGAGCGGGTCAGCTGGGAGCGTGCCGGCGGGCCCCGGCTCGTCGCGGGGTACGACCGGCTGCTCGGATTCCGGCGTGGATAGGCCGCTTCGGGTCGGAGTGCTCGTCGAGAGCGGGGTGGTGCCCGAGTGGGTGCGCTGGGCGGTTGCCGCGATCGACGCCATGCCGCAGTGCGAGCTCGCAGCGGTTGTGGTTGCGGAAGGCCCACCGGCCGGGGAGCCCGCCCCCGCCGTGCGGCGGGCCGCCTATCGCGCCTACGGATGGCTCGACGCGCGCGTGTTCGGCGAGCCGGCCGGCCTGCGGCCCGCCGAGCTCGGGTCGCTCATCCAGGGTCGGGACGGCGCCCGTGAGCTCGACGTGGTCGTGTCGTTCCTCGCGGCCGGGCGCAGGGCCTGGGAAGGGGCGCCACCGCGGCACGGCGTGTGGACGTTCGTGCCGATGGATGACGGCGCGACCCCGAGCGCCGCGAGCCGCTTCTGGGAGCTCGCCGCCGGCCGGGGCACGGCCGAGGTATGCGTGGCGAGGGTCGAAAACGGGGCCGTCCGCCCCCTGATGCGCGCGGCGGTGCCCACCGACGCCCTCTCGCTCGCGCGCACCCGCGACGCCGCCGCCTGGGAGTCTGCGCGGCTCCTCCTGCGCGGCCTGCGGCGGGTTCACCGCGACGACGGCCCCGAACCGCAGGCCGAGGCCGTCGTGGGCGATGCGCACCTCCCGCCCGCGACCGTCACGGCGGCACACGCCGCCCGCACGGCGGGCCGTGGCGCCGCCGCCCGCGGCGGCTCGCTGTGGCGGCGGGAAGAGTGGTTCGTCGCGGTACGTGAGCGGTCGGCCGACGGGCGCGTGCGCGGAGTGCTGCGCGAGCTGCCAAACCCCGCCGGCCGGTACCTCGCCGACCCGTTCGCGATCGAGGTCTGCGGTCGCCATTTCGTCTTCGTCGAGGACTTCTCGGTCGCGGCCGGGCGGGCGGTGATCTCGGTGATCGAGGCCGGCGCCGACGGCACGTGGACGTCACCGCGGCCCGTGCTGGTGCGCGACCACCATCTCTCCTACCCGTTCGTCTTCGAGCACGCAGGCGAGATCTGGATGCTGCCCGAGACCGGGCAGGCCGGTCGGATCGAGCTCCATCGGGCGGCCGCGTTCCCCGATCGCTGGGTGCTTCACCGGGTGCTGCTCGACGGCCTCGTTGCCGTCGACCCGACGCTTCACATGACCGGCGATGGCCTGTGGCTCTTCGCCCAGGTCGTCCAGGGGCACCGCGATCCCGGCGAGCTGCACCTGTGGTCGGCGGACGCGCTCGACGGCGAGTGGCGTTCCCACCCGCGCAACCCGGTCGTCACCGATCCGGGCACCTCGCGGCCGGCCGGGCGGCTGTTCACGCGCGACGGCCTGCTGCTTCGCCCGGGCCAGGACGGCTCCCGCCGCTACGGGGGCGCCGTCGTCCTGAACCGGGTGGACGAGCTCTCGGCCACCGGCTACCGCGAGACCCCCATCGGCCGGATCGAGCCGGACTGGGCGCCGGGGCTCACCGGCACGCACACGATCACAAGCGACGGCCGCTACGAGTGGATCGACGGCTATCGCGAGGTGCGCCGGCTGCGGCGTCAGGGTGCGGGCAGCGTCATCCGCGCACTGCGATCGGCCACGGTGGCGAGCCGGCTCGACTCCGAGTAAGCGACCCGGAACGTGCGCCGTCGCCCCCCGGTGGCGACCGTCAGCACCGCCCGCACGGCGCCCGAGCCGATGCGCCAGGTGCCCGCGCCGGCCACGGTCGCGTCGGTCACGAAGCGGACGCCGCGCAGCCGCATCCGCACGCCGGAGCTCCCCTCGACGCCGCGGAAGCGGCCGCCGTAGAGCCCCGAGCCGTCGTCCCCCGTCGCCGACCACCACGTCTGGGTCGCGTCGGCGAAGGCCTCGGCGGCGACCGTAGCCGCCCGCCTCACCCAGCCGGGTGCGCGGCCGGAAACGACGTCCGCGGGCGCGGCGCCGCGCAGCAGGCGCGGGAACGATCCCGGCGTGTGGATCGGGGGGATCCGATTCGCGCACGTCGCGTCGAGCGTGCGCAGGTGCTGCGGCGCGCGAACGAACGCACGCACGAGCCGGCGGCCGCAGCGGGTCGCGGCGGTCAGCAGGATGTCGCCCTCCGTAGAGGTGTGGACTGCGTTCCGCAGCACGACCAGCCGGGCCGAGGGCCCGACCTGGCGCAGCACCGCCGGGTCGTCGGACGCCGGCGTCCACGAGTCGAGGTCGCCGCCGATGACGAGCACCGGGATCCGGGTCGGGATCAGCGGCGGCCGGCGTCCCGCCGGCGGCGCGGGCCGTCCGATCCGGGGCCAGCCCAGGCAGGCGGTGTACGCCTCGGAATACGCGTTCATGCGCAGCCACTCGCGCGGCGTGAACGGCCGCAGGGCCGCCGAGGGGGCAGCCGCGATCGCTGCGGCGAGCTGTGCCGGCCGGGCCGCAATGGGAGAGCGCATGTCGAAGAGCTGCGGGTAGTCGACGCAGGCGACGGCGAAGTACTGGCCGTCGGAGTAGTCGGCAGCCGCGAACGGGGTCGAGTTGTCGTCCTGCGCGGCCTCGGCCGCCAGGCGCAGCAGCGGGTCGGGCGTGCCGTGAAGCGCCGCGCGGTCGGCCGCATCGAGGTCGCGATAGATCAGCGGGTCGAAGCCGGCGTCCGAAACCAGGTCAACCATCGTGCGCACCGACACGGACTCGTGCACACGCCCTCCCTGGGGGTTCACCGTGAAGCCCGCGATCGGCCGCACTCGCAGGCGGGCGACCAGCCGTCCCAGTCGCCGCCACGGGTCGCCGCCCGCCGCACGCGTACAGGCCGGGTCGCGTTCGCAGACGAGCCGGAAGGCGCCACGGGCGGTGGCTGCGCTGGACGCGTACCACGGCGAGAGGTGTACGAGCGAGTAGGCCGAGTCGAGCACCACCGACCGCAGAAGCCCCGGGTAGCGCGACGCGAACGACTGTGCGAACCACGACCCGTACGAGTCGCCGTACAGATCGACCGCTCCCACACCGAGCGTGCGGATGACGTGGGCCAGGTCGCCGGCCGCATACGCCGTCGCGTAGAGATCCGACGCCGGCACCGCGCCCGCTCCGCGCCCGGGCAGGGCGTGCTCGAGCCGGCGGCCGCAGGCGCCGACCATCGCGTCGAAGGCAGGCGTCGTCGTTCGGCCTGCGAAGCCCTGCAGCGGGCGGCAGCGGATGAGCGCCGAGCCTCCGGTGCCGCGGCTGTCGACGAGGAGCAGGTTCCGCGTCCGAAGCAGCGGCCGGTAGAGGGCGCGGTACTCCGGCGCCGACCCGGTCGAGGGGAACCCGGGGCCGCCCTCCTCGGCCACGATCGTGCCTTGCGGCCGTGCCGTGGCGGGGTACCAGACGAAGGCGATGCGCAGCTTCCCGGCACCGGGATGGGCGGGGTCGGCCGCGACCCACACCGCGCCGCACCAGGCGGGCACGATGTCGGTGCAGCGATGCAGCGTCACCGCACCGACGCGAAGCGTGGCCTGGCCCACCGCCGCCGCAGGCGCCACCACGACCGCAGCGCCGCCGATCAGGGCGGTGAGCGCGAGCCGGCGGGCGATCCGCCGGGCGCTAATTGCCCTTGAGCTTCTGGAGCGACCGGAACACCGCGGCCTTCGTGCGGTCGACCGAATCGGAGCTTCCGAGCGGCTTCGGCGAGAGGTGCATCTGGCGGAGGCGGCGGTTGATCCGCGAGACGCCCTCGGCCCGTTCGGTGTAGGCCGTGAAGAACGGGATCGAGAACGACACCGAGATGCCGGCCTCGGTCTCGACCCAGTGCGGCACGTACGACGGCAGGTACACGCCGACGCCGGGCCCCATGACCGTCGTCTCGGCCCGCGCCTGCATGGCCTCGAAGTCGCACTCCTCACCGTCGATGTAGCGATCGAGCTCGCGATGCCGGGCGACCGGATCGTCGTCGAACGAGGCGACGCTCACGTGCTTCGTGCCCTTCACCTGCAGCAGGAAGCTGTGCTCGACGTCGAAGTGCATCGGCGTCGTCGAGGCCGGGCACGAGATGAACAGATACCCCGCCCGCCGCGTCATCCCGCCCTCGCGGTCGTGCACGAGATCGGCCACCTCGTCGAGGCACTCGTTGATCAGCTCGGCGTACTCGGGCACCTGCTGGATGTCGCGCAGCGTGATCCGCTGGCCCGTCTGCTCGACCTCGTGGATCGACTGCGACGGCGGCCCCTGACCCACCTCGACGTATCCGAAGCCGGAGTTCGCGAGCGGCAGGTTGCCCTGCTCGCGCCGCACCGACTCGGGCGGAAGGCGGTCGGCCAGCTCGGCGATCGCATCCATCGTGAACAGCGGATGATCGGCCAGCTCGTGGTGGACGGCGATCGATCTGCGGGCAAACGCATCCGCGTATGCCTCGGCGTCGAACAGGAAGAACTTGGTCGCGTGCATGCCTGCCCCCTTCCGTGCAATGCCCCTCCTCCCGGGGGCCGGACAGCCATAGTATGCCGCACTTGCAGAGGGCCGCCGCTGTGATCGCCGCACGGTGGAACGCGACCCTCCTCTGCTATCGTCCGGCGCTCGGGAGGGGCCCGCCGCGCTCCCGTGGCAGGCGTCTCGAAAGGCACATGGGTCTATCGCATCTCGCCCGACTGGGACCTCGGTACGGGGTCGTCTGCATCCTCCTCGTGGTCGCCGCCGCGGGCGGGGCGGTGTGGCTGGCCGGCCCCTCGTCGGGGGACACGCCCGCCGGTCACGCAACCCGCGCGCGTGGCGTCCCGGCCGCCCCCGTGTCGCACCCGTTCTTCCGCGCCGTCTACGGCTACGGCGGCACGCGGCTGACGGCCGCGCAGGAGGGCGTGCGCTACCGGGTGATGATCCTGCAGGCGACCGACGCCGCCATGATCCCGCGGCTGAAGGCGCACGATCCCGGCCTCAAGGTGCTCATGTACGTCGACATGATGAGCGCCGACCCGCGCGACGCCGACGGCCACTCGGACTGGGTCGGCTTCACGCAGGCGCGGGCCAATCCCGATTGGATCCTGAGGGGTGCGAGCGGAAAACCGCTCACGTACAAACACTCGGCGTCGTTCGTAATGGACGTCGGCAACGCCGCCTACCAGGATACCGGCGTGGCCCAGGTGATCAGTGTCGCCCAGGCGGGCGGCTTCGACGGCGTGTTCCTCGACGACGCGAACGCGTCGCTTCGCTGGATCATCCCGGGGGGGCAGGCTCGCTCGGTCACCTACCCGACGACGGCGGCGTGGCAGGGGGCCGTGTACTCATTCCTCTCGAGCGTCGCGCCACAGCTGCACGGGGCCGGACTGCTCGTCGTCGCGAACATCGGCGGCTCGACCATCACCCCGGGCCTGTGGCAGAAGTGGAACGGGCCGATCGACGGGGCGATGGAGGAGTCGTTCACGAACGGCGGCGCCGGCCGTGACTCGATCGCAAACGGGCAGTGGCCGGCGAAGCTCGCCCATGCCGTCTGGTCAGAGAGCCACGGCAAGATCGCGCTCGACCACGCGGTGACGGCCACCCGCGCCGGCGCCCGTTACGGCCTCGCGACGATGCTCCTGGCGGCCGGCGGCGAGAACCTGTACTCGGCGTCGACGGGCTATCGGCGCGAGGTGTGGTGGCCCGAGGACCGGGCGGCGAACGACCTGGGCCGCCCGCTCGGGGGCTACCGCGTGCTGCCCGACGGCGTCTATCGCCGTGACTTCCAGCACGGCGTCGTGCTGGTCGATCCGCACCTGCACGCCAAGGGGCCGATCCGCCTGGGCGGCACCTACGTGGGGTCGGGCCTCGGCCGCGTGCGCGCGGTCACGCTCGCCGGTCGCAGCGGCGTCGTGCTGCTGCGGTCATGACCCGTCCGGCGTGACGAGGTCGCGGTAGAGGTCGGTCGCAAGCTCGGCCGAGTGCTCCCACGAAAAGTGGGCCTGGGCGTGGCGCAGCACCGCTCGACGGACGTCGGCCCCATCGTCGACGTGGCGGGCGATCGTGTCGGCGAGTGCCTTCGGGTCGCCCGCCTCAGCGACGAACGACGGCTCGTAGGCGAGCTCCGGAAGGGCACCGAGATCGCTCACGACCACGGGGATGCCCTCGGCGATCGCGAGCACACCCACGCCGCTCTGGCTGGCCTGTGTATACGGAAGCACCACGAGCGAGGCGGCTGCAAGCAGCGGCCCGACCTCGTCCTCGGGGATGTAGCCCGAGAGCAGCGAGATACGAGGGTCGTCCGGGACGAGCCGCGCCGCCGGGCCGGATCCCGCGACCACGAGCCGTACGTCCGGGCGCCGCTCCCACACGAGGCGCATGGCCTCGACGAGCACCTCGACGCCCTTGTACTGCTCCAGCCGGCCGAACAGGAGCACGCTCGGCGACTGCGGCGGCGGCCGGGGCTCCGACCGTGGGGACGCTCCGTGCGGGATCACGACGATCCGTGCCCGGCCGGCGATCGGGGCGAGCTCGTCGGCGAGCGCCTGGCCGTGCACGACGAGCCGCCGGGCTCGTCTGAACCATTGCTTGAAGATCCACGTCTCGGTGCGCGTGAAGGCGCGGGCGCCGGGATGCTCGGACGGATCATGGACGGTGAAGACGGTTCGGTACCCGCTCGTCAGTGCCAGCAGGCGCGGATCGTGGTTCTCGTGGACGTGAACGATCTGGGGGCGCCATCGGTGAACCTCACGACGGATCGCGAACATCACAGGGACAGCCGAGACCGATCGGACGCGACCGGGCACGACGAAGAGCCGGATGCCCTCGCGCTGGAGGGTCTTCACGAGCTCGTCTCGCTCGACCGTCGACCCCCCGAACTCGAGCGCGTGCGCGCGGCACAGCATGCCGACTTCGTGCCCGGCGCCGACGAGCGAGCGCGCCTGCTGCGAGCCGTACTTGAAGAGGAAGTCGCAGACGATCAGGATCCGCACGGCCGATGAATACCACGACGCCGCCGCGGCTCCGGTGCCCCGCGCGCCGATGGTGTGCCGCGCCACCACCGGCGGTGGACTGCGTTCGCCTAGATTCCAGGGCGGAGGCACCAGATGACCCAGGCACCGGCTCGATCCCTGCCGTTCGTCGACCTGTCATACGTGAATGCGGCGGTCGAGCAGGACGTCCTCGACGACGTCGCCGCGCTGATCCGAAGCGGCGCGTTCACGAATGGCCCGCACGTGGCGCGCTTCGAGGAGGCGTTCGCCGGGTTCTGCCGCGTGCGCGAGTGCGTCGGCGTCGCGAGCGGGCTCGACGCGCTGCGGCTCGCGCTCCTCGCTCTCGGCATCGGGCCGGGCGATGAGGTGATCGTGCCCGCCCAGACCTTCATCGCCACGTTCGAGGCCGTGAGCCAGGCGGGGGCGACGCCGGTGATTGCAGACGTTGGCGAGGACGACTGGAACCTCGCTGCCGACGCGGCCGCGGCGGCCGTCACTCCGCGCACGCGCTGCATCCTGCCCGTGCACCTGTTCGGGCAGATGGCCGACATGCGCCGGCTCGCCGCGCTCGCCGATCGCAACGGCCTGCGGATGATCGAGGACGCCTGCCAGGCGCATGGCGCGAGCCGCGACGGGCTGCGCCCGGGCGCGGCCGCCGATGCGGCCGCCTTCAGCTTCTACCCGACCAAGAACCTGGGCGCGTTCGGCGACGCGGGCGCGCTCGTGACCGCCGATCCGGCGCTGGCCGGCAGCGCGCGCGGTCTGCGCCAGCACGGTGAGCGTGCGCGGGGGAGCTCGGAGCGGATCGGCTACACCGCACGTCTGGACACGCTGCAGGCGGCGGTGCTCCTGCGCAAGCTGCCGCTGCTCGGAGAGTGGACCCGCATGCGGCGCGAGACTGCCGCCCTCTACGCCGCAGCGCTCGCGGCGGTCGGCGACGTCCGCACCCTGCCCGTCCCCGCGGGCAGCGAGCCCGTCTGGCACCTGTGCCCGATCCGCACCGCACAGGCCGAGGGGCTGCGCGCCTTCCTGGCCGAGCGCGGCATCGAGACCGGCCGCCACTACCCGCAGCCGCCGCACCTGGCGCCGGCCTACGCGGTGCTCGGCCACCGCGCCGGCGCCTTCCCCGTGGCCGAGCGGCTGGCCGCCGAGACGGTGTCGCTGCCAGTGTTCCCGGGCATGTCCGAGGCGCAGGCGGCGTGGGTGGCCGACTCGGTGCGCGAGTATTTCGACCGTGGCCGCTGAGCCTGCAAACGACGCGCCCTACCGCCTGATCGCCGACGTCGAGTTCGGCGCCGGGGTCGTCGTGCAGTCGTTCACCAACCTCTACGGCTGCCGCATCGGCGCCGGCACCCGCATCGGCCCGTTCGTCGAGATCCAGCGCGGCGCGGTGATCGGCAGCCGGTGCAAGATCCAGAGCCACGCGTTCGTGTGCGACGGGATCGTGATCGAGGACGAGGTGTTCGTCGGCCACGGCGTCATGTTCGTGAACGACCGCTCCCCTCGCGCTGCGGCGCCGTCCGGAGAGCTCGCCACCGAGGCCGACTGGACGCTCGAAGGCACGACCGTCGAGCGCGGCGCGGCCATCGGCTCGGGCGCGGTGATCCTGGCCGGGCTGCGCATCGGCGCCGGGGCGATGGTCGGCGCCGGCGCCGTCGTGACGCGCGACGTGCCCGCGGGAGCGACCGTGTCGGGCAACCCCGCTCGCATTCACGGAGCCGTCTAGGGACGGCTAACGGCGGTCGAGGATGCGGCGCAGCCCGAGCGAGCGCCCGCGCGCGGCCAGCGCGGCTGCGAGCAGGGCCCGCGCCGGCGCTCCGCGGGCGAGGCCGTAGGTCTCGATGCCGGGGTCGCTCGTCGCGAACCGGTCCTTGTAGGCGGCGCCGCCGCGCAGCAGACGGAACTCGCCGATGCCGTCGGCGATCGCCTCGCGCACCGCGTGGGCGAGCAGCACGAACCCCAGCGGGTGGTTGCGAAGCGCCGGGTCGCGACCGGTCTGGTAGGCCGCCTCGGAGCCCGCGAAGCGGAAGCCGTAGAGGGCGGCGACGGGACGGCCGCCGATCTCGAGGAAGCGCAGCCGCAGCCAGCCCTCGCGCAGCGCTGCGGCGGCGAACTCGCGGTGGAAGGCGGCCGCGGCCAGGAACGGCGTCTGCGCGCCCTCCCAGCGCGCCCGGTGAAGGTCGAAGAGCAGGTCGAGGTCGCGATCGAGCCGCTCGGGGTCGTCGGCGAGCCGGTGGGTCACCGGCCCCAGCTCGGCCAGCTTGCGCGGGAAGCGGCGGGCCTGCTGGCGGAAGTTTCGCCCCCGGCCGGCCAGGAACTCGTCCCACGTCGCCTGGCCCAGGCGCAGCACGGGGCTCGAGTCGCGATAGAGCGGTCGCGCGCCGGTCAGATCTCCGAAGCCCTCGTCGCCGCCCAGGTGCTCGGCCAGCAGCACGAAGCGCCGAAGCGGGATGGCGGTGACCGCCGCCGCGACGGCCGCGGCGGCCGCCGGATCGCGCAGCGACGCGCTGACGGGCCCGAGCCGGTCGCTCGGGCCGTGCCCGGCGAAGCGCAGGACGGCCACGCCACGGCGCTGCCACAACTCGAGCGGCAGGATGGCCGCGGGCCGGCTGCCGTCGCGCGCCACCCCGACGAGTGGTCGCTCGCCGCGGCCGTGGTGCCGCCACCAGGTGAGCAGCCACTCGCGGGTGGCGAAGACGTGCCCCGCCCGCTCGGCCAGGGTGCGCCAATCGCCGGCGTTGACGTCGTCGAACGAGCGGGTGTAGTCGACCTGCATCTACGACGGGCGCGGAGCGCGCATCGTCAGGTGGACGCGGATCCGCGCGCGGGCCTCGGCGCCGCGGGCGTCGGCGCGATGGCGCACGAGCCGGGCCGAGTCGACGCCGACGAGCGCGGTGCGTAGGAGCGCGGCCGTGACCGGCCCGAAGTGCTTGCGCGCGTAGCGGTGCTGGCTCTCGAGCAGAAGCAGCGACGAGCGCACGCCCGCCTCGGGCGAGCTGCCCGCCGAGGTGTGCGTCGCCTCGACGGCCGGGACGAAGAGGGTGCGCCAGCCGCGCCGCCCCGCCCGGATCAGCCAGTCGGTCTCCTCGTAGTAGACGAAGAACCGCTCGTCGAAGGGGCCGACATCGGCCAGCGCCGCGCGGCGCAGGAAGAGGCACGCGCCGGTCGCGGCATCGACCGGGCGGGCGTCCGCGTGGTCCCAATCGAGCATGCGGTAGGCACGCGGCCGTTGCCAGGCCGGGAACCGCTCGGCCAGGGCGACGTCCTCGGACAGCATGTCGAATGGCCGTGGAGTGCGGATGCAGCTCGGGACGACGGCGCCGGCGGGGTCGACGAGCCGCGGCACGACGGCGGCGACGCACGGGTCGGCGAACGCCGCCGCGACGTCGTCGAGGCCGCCCGTGATCCGTTCGACGTCTGGGTTCAGCAGCAGCACGAAGTCGGCCTGCGAGACCGCCACCGCCTGGTTCACGGCCGCGGCATAGCCGCGGTTGGTGCGGTTCTCGATCACCGTCGCCTCGGGAGCGGCCGCGCGCACCCCCACGGCCGTGCCGTCGCCGGGCGAGTTGGCGACGACGATCAGGCCGGCATCGGACCCGGCGAACCCGCGGGCGACCGCAACCGTGCGGCCGATCAGAGGCGCGCTGCGGTAGCTGACGGAGACGACGTCGAGCCGCATCCCGCCGGCCCTCACCGGCGGGCGAGGTCGCGCCGCATGATCGCCGCGAACGCGAGCACACCAACCAGGGGCACCGTCGAGTCGGGCGGCGTCAGATAGATCGCGACGTTCGAGCTGGCGGCCATGGCCACGAGCGAGATCACCACGCCGGCCCCGATCCAGGCGTCGTCTGCTCCGTGACGCTCCCGGGCCCAGCGCGCGCCGTTCCAGATGCCGAGCGCAAGCATTGCGATGAGGGAGACGAGCCCGATGAGGCCCGCCCGCATCCAGATCCACAGGTACTGCTCGTGCATGAACGAGCGTGGCTGGTTGATGAGAACGCCGTCGTCCCAGGTGCCGATCACCGCGCCGTAGTTCGGGCCCCAGCCGAGCCCGCCCAGAGGGTGGGCGCGAATCCGCTGGAGCGCGATCCCGTTCTCGTAATAGCGGTCGTCGAGCGTCGTCGTTCGCAGCTCCGAGTAGTTCGTGATGCTCGCGACGCGCGAGACGACCGCGTCGGATTCGAACGCCGAGCCCTGGGCGAGCAGGACGATGCCGGACAGCACCATCCCGAGCACCGCGACGGAAACGACGAAGCGGTGCCGCTGCGGCGCGATCAGGGCGGCGACGCACAGACCCAGCGCGAGTCCGAGCAGCATGTTGCGGTTGAGGCTCAGGATCACGCCCGTCATTGTCACCACCGTCATGGCCCAGCCGATCAGCCGGCCGCGGGCGGGCCCCCAGAGAACCCGCGCAAGCGCGAACCCGGCGACGATGTACACCGTCGTCAGTCCGGGAGGCCGCACGCGCAGAAACCCGGTGCCGTCCGACGTGAGGGAGGACGTCAGATCCGAGGAGGCGATCACGAAGAGGCGTGTCGACGGCCCGACGATCACCTGTGCGACCTGGAGGGCGACGACCGCGACGACTCCAGCCGAGACGAGCACGAACACCTGTCTGCGGCCGCGCGAGAGCGCGGCCAGCGACGGCCAGAACGCCAGATAGAACAGCATGTCTCGCATGTCGAACAGGGCTGTGTGCACGCTCGCGCCGTTCTCGACGCCGACGGCGACGCCGCCGACAACCGTGGCGAGAAACACCACAGTGACGAGGCTCTCCCGCCGAGTCGCCATCGTGATCACCACGCGCCGGACGTCGCCCGGGAGCAGCACCAGGCACGCCATCGTGATCCACAGCAGAACCTCGGCCGGCGCGAACTGCAGCGAGGCGACGCCGACCTGCGGGAGCGCGGTCAGATCGACCGCCGTTCCGACGCTCCAAAGGATCGCCACGTAACCCGCCACCGGCACCCGTGCGATGAACATCGCGACAAGGGCTGCAACGGGGACGATCGCGAACTTGACCTGCCCTCTCGCGACCATCGAGCCGACGGCCGCGGCCGCGACGACGGTGGCGGCCACCCACAGGGGCGTCGACTGCAGGTCGCGCGCAGCGGCCCGTGCGCGGAGCCCGCTCAGCCCCCAGTCGACCTCGCTCAGCACCGCTCTCCCTCCGTGACGCCGATTGCCGCAGCCCGCACAGCCACCGCCTCACCGGACCGTGAACCACATTCGCCGGGTGCCTGAGAATATCCTGAAACCGACGTGACCGACCACCCATATGACCCGGCTTCGGAGGTGTCGGGCGACTCGCCGTCGCGGCCGACGATCGCGATCGTCCCCGAGTCTGCACGGCGTGACCGGCCCGAGCTGATCCGGGCGCTGGAGGATGCCTACGCGGTCCGGTTCGTCGGGTCAAGCGCGACCGACATCGACGCCGCGGCCGCCGTGATCGTGTTTCCCGGCGCTCGCCCGCCCGAGCGGCTTGCGGTCCCCTGTCTGGTGCTGGAAGGGCGTGGAGCTCCCGATGAGCGGCGATCGGCCTTCGCTGTGCAGATGTCCCGGTGTGCGGGGCTTGACCGCGCGTTGCACGGTCAGACGCTCGTCGAGCACGGTTGCGGCACGGCTGCAACGGTGGGGGTCGAACGCGGCGGCCGCGTGCTCGCGCTGGCCGGCGGTAGCCCGGTGTGGACGCAGAGCGACGCCGGCGGCGTCGAGCGCGTGACCGCCGGAGCGGCGCCCGACGAGCTCGAGGACGACGAGTTCTTGCGGGCCCACCTGACCGCCGGCCGGTTCTGGTCGTTGCTGCCGCTCGTGCATTTTCTGAAGCGGCTCGCGCCGCCCTCCTGCGAGGCTCGCCGCGCATGTTTCGTCATCGATGACCCGAACCTGCGGTTCTCGTCGTACGGCTACGTGAACTTCCCCGACCTCGCGAGGGACGCCAAGGACTGCGGCTATCACGTCGCGGTCGCGACGATCCCGCTCGACCTGACGTTCCCCGGTCGGCGAGCGGTGCCGCTCTTCCGCGAGTTCGGGTCGCAGCTGTCGCTCGCGGTGCACGGGAACGATCACGTGCAGCGTGAGCTCGAGCGGCCGCGCAGCGTGCCGGAGGCCGAGAGTCTGGTTGCCTCCGCTGCTGCGCGCGTCGCAGGCTTTGAGAGGCGGGCCGGCCTCGGCGTCGACCGAGTCATGTGCCCGCCTCACGGAGCGTGCGGCGAGGCGGCTCTCGCGGCGCTCTTCCGGGGCGGGTTTCTCGCGCTTGCGGCATCGCGGCCCTTCCCATGGGCAGGGTTCGCCGACCACCGCAACCGGCGCCTCGGTGGGTGGGTGCCGGCACAGCTCGCGGGCGGTGGGCTTCCGGTGATCCCACGGTACTCGCTGAGCAACGACCTGGACGACCTGGTGTTCCGCGCGCTGCTCGGGCTGCCGCTGGTCATGTATTGCCATCACACCGATCTGCGCGGCGGCCTCGAGCCGTTCAGACAGGCGGCGCAACGAGTCGCAGCGCTCGGCGACGTGACCTGGAGCTCGCTCGGCTCGATCGCGCGCACAAATGCGCTGTGGCGCGAGCGCGATGGAGTCGCGACGGTGACGCTCTATGGCCGCGATGTGCGCATACCCCGGCCGGCCGCGAACATGCTGCGGATCGAGATCCCCCGCATCTTCGGCGGCGGCGGTGCGATCCGGCTCGTAGTCAACGGCACGGAGTATGCACCGACCCCCCTTCCCAGCGGCGGATCGGGCGTCGTCGTGCCGAACGACGACCCCGGAGCGCGGCTCGATGTCCGGATGCTCGCTCCGCGACTCGATGTGGCTCCACCGCCCCGGCCGCGACGTCTCGGGCTATGGCCCATCGCCCGCAGGGCCATGACGGAGACGCGCGATCGGACGGCTCCGATCCTCCATGACGTGCGCAGGTCGCGGTGGCGGTAGCCGATCGCAGGCTGTTGGGATACGCCCTTCGACCCGGCACGTGGAGGCATGTGGCGCGCCGGGCGGGATGGAGCGTCGCGGCGCGGGGTGAGCGGCCGGCCGTCCCCTTGACGTGGCCGATCAGCGCGGACATGGCCGACGGGGTGCGGATTCGGTGGCCGCACGCATACGGATGGCCCCACCTTGGCGCCTATCTCGACCGGATCAAGAGCGGCATCGCAGCACATGTGCCGATCGAGCACGCGGACATTCCCCAGCCGGTCGGCAACGTCGTCCTGTTCCACCTGCTTGACCGCGCCGCGCCGCGCCGCGTCGTCATCGACTGCGACGATCAGTCGATCCTGAATGAGAGCGCGAACGGCGCGGATCTGTACTTCAAGCTGCAGTACCTGCGAGGGGGGTACGGGAGCGCGCACATCCGCCCGGGCGGCTACGTCTGCCCACAGCCGTCGCTCTACCGGCATCGGTGGAACTGGCGCGCGCTGCGAGCGCACACCAGCCCGTCGTACGACGTCTACGGCCGCTTCGGAACGACGCACGAGAAGCAGGACGTCCGCAGCCGCGCGATCGCGCTCCTGCGAGCCCAGGATCGGTTCGGCTTCCGCGGCGGCACGGGCGTCGTGTGGTGGGGCGAGTACATGGACGAGATGTGCGCCGCGCGCCTCTGCCTGGATCTTCCCGGGCGGGGGGAGTTCTGCTACCGCCTGGTCGAGTACCTGGCCGTGGGAGCGTGCGTGATCGGGCCGGAGCTCGCGACCGAGCTGCCGGTGCCGCTCGAGTCTGGCGTCCATCTCGTGCGCGTCCCGCGCGGCCTCGACGGACTGGTCGACGAGTGTGGGCGGCTGCTGGGCGACGCCGGCCTGCGCGAGACCATCAGCCGGGCCGGCGAGGACTACTTCGACCGCCACCTGGCCCTCGAGCAGCTCGGCGCCTACTACGTCGACACCCTCTGGCGCACGCTTCAGGCCTGAGGCGGCAGGAGCCTGCGCGCGGCGTCCTCAAGCACGGCCGGGAACTCTGCATAGCCCGCCAGGTCTGCCTCGCTCACGACCAGGCTCGCGGGGTCGATCGCCACCATCGGCGGTCGCTCGTTGACAGCGACATGGCCCGTCTTGCGTGCGACGACGAGCAGCTGGGCGCCGCCGATCAGCCGCAGATGAGCTGACGAGAACCAGTCGCCGGCCGGATGTGCGTCGTCGATCGCCGCGATCGCCCGGCGTTTCATGCGTGCCATCACCCGCCTTCGGTTCGATCGCGACTCGTACATGTGCGCCTGGTGGCATATCTCGAACCCCGCCCGGCCGATCGCTCGCAGGTAGGCGTCGGGCCAGGTGATCGCGTGGCTCTCGTGGGAGTCGGGATGGCGGATCTCATAGAGCGTCTTCCATACGCTTCGGACCGGTTCGATCAGGGCCAGAACTCCGCCGTCTCGCAGTGCACGATTCGCCTCGAGGAACAGCGGGCGATGGTCCTTCACGTGGTGGACGAACTCCTTGAACACGACGAGGTCCATCGAACCGCTCGTCACCGGGGCGAACCGCGCATCGGTGACGAAGCGCTTTCCCGGGCCGAGATTTCGGTGCTCGAGGTTGAGGCCGGTGGCGAGCGAGTTTGCCTCGAAGTCGCACATCCAGGTATCGAATCCGGCCGCGGCGAGAAGCCAGCTGACCCAGCCGTTCCCACACCCCAGGTCGAGGGCGCGTGGCCGCCGCTCGCCGCGTTCGACGTACCGCTGGGCGACATTGATGAAGTCGACCGCGCGGGGAGCGCTCCCGCGCAGGAACGCGAGGTTCTTGGCGGCGGCCTCGCCGGTTCCCTGCCAGGCGCGCTCCTCATCCATCGCAGCGCGCACAGGGGCCGCGTCGCGCTCCGGGTAGCCCATGAAGACCAACCCCCGGCGCGTGGGATACAGACGCTGCGCGCGAGGGGACCAGTATCCGCCCTCGGCCCGCTCGAGCGGGCCGAGGGTCTGCGGGCACACGACGAACGGCGCCAGCTCCACTTCAGGCCACCTATCCGCCAATGCCCTCGACCCCGATCGCCGGCTTGGCTGCCCGTTTGCGAGCCCCGCGCACCGCCGTTGCCAGCAGCTCGAGCCGATGGCGGGCGAATATGAGAACGAAGCCCGCGTAGACGGCGGCCGCAAGGAGCCCGCCGACGATCGCGCCGACGAGGCCGCCGCCTGCCACGGTCTCGGCGCCCCGCCCGACAAGGGCCGTCGGCACGGCCAGGCAACACGGGAGCAGGCACGCGGGCCAGAGCCGCGCGGTCGAGCGCGACCGGACGGCCCGCGAGAATATGAGCGCCTCGGTCAGCGAGGCGAACAGCCATCCGATGCCCACCGCCGACGGCCCGAGCGTGCGGATCGTGCCGAGCGACACGGACAGCCACACGACCGCGTTGGCAGCCGTGGCCCGCAGCGGGGTTCGTGAGTCGTTTGTTGCATACAGGTATCCGGAGCAGGCGACGGATATCGGACCGCCGACCATGAGCCCCACGCTTGCCCAGGGGATGATGCCTGCCGCCGGCGCCCACTTCTGGCCGAACACCGCGGGGATCAGCTGGTCGGCGACGCCGCTCAGAGGTGCGAGCACCGCGACGGCGAGGAGGCTCGTCGTGCTCGCGAGGCTGTCCACGGTTACTCCGAGGTCCTCGCCCGCCCGATTGAGGCGCGCCATGGCCGGATACGAGACCCGCAAGAGCGCCGAGAAGACCAGGAAGGGAATCTGCATCACACGCGCGGCCAGCGACCAGAGGCCGAGCGTCGCGAGCCCTGCGACGGAGACGATGCCCAGGTTCAGCCCTTCGTCCCGTCCCAGTGCGAGCAGGCCGCGGGCCTGGAACCGTGCGCCGAACGCCAGGAGCGATCGCAGCCTGCCCAGATCGAAGCGAGTGCCGATCCAGCCGACCGGGGAGAGCCGGGTGAGCAGCAGGGTGCCGACGATCGCCCTGACCACCGTTCCCGAGGCGAGGCCCCATACGCCCAACCCGGCCAGCACCGCCGGGATCGACCACACGTAGAACGTCAGCGACTCGAAGAACTCCGCGACGACGACCGGTCGGTAGAGCAGGCGGCGCTCGAGGACGATCGACGCGGGCGCGCGGGCGGCGAGAAGCGGGAGCGACAATGCCATCATCGCCGTGATGAGCCCCACCCGGCCGAAGAACGACCCGATCACAATGGTCACGGCCGCCAGCCCGCCGCTGGTTGCCAGCTGAAAACCGAGCAGGGCGCGCAGGTCGTCGAGGCTGGGATCATCGCTTCGGCGGATCAGCGCCACCCCCATGCCGCCGTCGGACAGGAACCCTGCGACCGTGACCAGGGTCGAGCCGAACGCCACCGCCCCGAAGTCTCCGGGCAGGAGCAGGTGGGTGAGAACGATGTTCCCCGCGAGCGCGAGGGTCTGAGTCGACGCGGTGCGTACGGCGATGAGGACGGCGCCCGCGCTGGCCCGGCGCCTGACCTCGTCCGGCTCCATCTCGTCGTCAGGACCAAGGGTCGCCCGTCCGGATGCGGGATCCATGGCATCCGTGCCGCGCCTGCCCGGTCGTCTCACGTGGACCAGTCGGCATCGCTGTAGAAGCCGGACGACACGTCCTCCACCGACGCCCGAAGGGCGGCGATATCGCGGAGATCGAACTGTTCGCGCCACCTGTTCGCGGTCATCCGGCTATCCCTCATCAGGGCATGCGCGGTGCCCTGCGGGGCGTCGGCCGGATTGTCGGGGGAGGTGTTGCGCCGGAGCGTGTCGGCGACGACGGCGGAGTACGGGATCCCCGTATGCCGGCAGATCGATTGGAACCCCGTCGCGGGGTCGGCCGAAAGATCCTCATGGCGGACGAACATCCAGTCCGGGCGCTCGGAGCGATATCTGGCGATGGTCGCATAGAGGGACTTCCACAGCAGGCCCGCTTCTGCGATGCGACCCGGCGGGCGCCGAACGGCATCCTCGATCTCGGCGGCGAACGGGGCCAGGTCGCTCTCCATGAGCGCAGGCTGGGACAGGAAGTTGCGGAAATCGAATCTCCAGTCCAGCCGGGCGAGGCTCGCGGCGAAGCCGGCAGGATGACGTATGAGCACGACGACGTCCATGTCGAACGTGTCCGCAAGCCACTCTGCGGAGAAGATCGCGATGGGGTCCTTGACGAGCGGGCGGCAGCCGAGAGCCCGTGCCCGCCGAAACCTGCGCGCGACCCGAGCCGCTCGCACCGACGCGCGCGCCGAGCGGGTCGCCGCTGCCGCGGCGTCTCGCCAGCTGAACTCCCAGCGCAGCATCCTGGCAATGTCCGTCCGATACTCGTGGCCCGTCTCTGCGGTCACGCGCATGAACCAGTGCGGGAACCGCGCACCGCACATTCCCGGGTAGAAGTGATCGATGTTGAACGGCTCGGGCAGGTACGTGACGCTCCGGTCCGCGGCAAGCGTCGCCCCCACCCATGTCGTGGCCGATCGATGCGCCCCGGTGACGAGCACCGGCCGTCCCCTCATGGGAGCGGACAGGCCCACCTCAAACCGACGGCGGTGCCACCGCCGGGGTCAGTCGGATCCTGTTCCTGCCGAGGAGCTCCAGGACGCTCTCCGCATCGTGGGGGTCGACAGGCAGTACGTGTGCACCCCACCACCGGGCCGCCTCCGGAGCGGGCGATGGCTCCGCGAACCCGGCTCCGGCGTACTCATCCAACGGCGGGTCGTAGACGAAGTGGACGTTGACGTGGCACCGGCGCAGCTCGGTGGCGACTGCATCTCGGTCTTCGACCAGGAGCGGAACGCGCAGCAACGCCACCGGGGCGCCGTCGCGGGCTGCGGGGGCGATCGCGTCGAGCGCGCGCAGGCGGAGCACGCCGGCGATCCGCTTCTCCCGGTCTCGCTCGAGATCTCGGAGTCCGGCCAGGGCACGCTTCAGGCCGCTCGAGTCCTGGCGCATCCGGTAGTCCGGGTACGCCGTCTCCATCCACTGATCGAACGGGCCGAGGCCGTTACCCGACTGCGCCCGCTCGAGTCGATCGGCGCGCAGCGGCACCCGCCACGCGACATGCTCGACGGGGCGCCTCGCCTGGCGAGCACGGTTTACGGCGTGTCTGAGGCCAACCGCATCGAGCGAGCCTCTCGCCGCCGACCGCGCGAGTTCCGACGCGCGGCGGCGGAGGGGCTTTCGGAGCATCAGCTCTCGTGTCACCCGGGCAACCTTTGGGGGGCTGATCTCCCCGTCGAGCGAGAGCGCGCCTCCGCGCCCGGGCAGGTGCTTGGACAGGCTGAAGATCGAGATCGCGCCGAAGCTGCCTATGGGGCGCCCGTCGACCTCGGTCTCGAGCGCGTGGGCTGCATCTTCGATCAGCGGGATCCCGAGCTCGTCACACCGCGAGCCGAGCTCGGCCACGCGATCCGGGAGTCCATAGGTGTTGGCCGTCAGGACCGCGGCGAGGCTCGACCAGGTGGCCTCGGACACGGCCTCCGGGCAGATATTGCCATCGTGTGCCGATAGAGGGGCCATCACCGGCCGGAGTCCAGCGGCCAACGCGCCGAAGAACACCGTGTCATCCTCGAGCGGCGACATGAGGATGCGATCCCCGGGCTTGAGGAGCACGCGGAAGGCGACGTGGACGGCGAATCGACCCGACGGCATGAACATGCATCCGCGTCCTGTGCGGATCTCGAGCGCTGTTTCGATCGCGCGTTCCAGGCTCACGAATCACCATCTTCCTCCGAGATCGCAAGCGAAGCGACCTTTGCGCCGGTTCGGTGGCGCCGGAAGGGCCAACGTGGCTCGGACGCATCGGACTCTAGGACATCGTGCCCAGATCGGGTGGTTGCGCGCGCCACAAGTCAGGCAACCGGTGCGCGTGCCGCTACGGCGAGGGCGGCGGAGGCGTCGTGGCCGCAGGCAGCGGCAGTCCGAACGACGCCGCCATATCCGTCGCGTCGGCGGCGTTTGCGAGCAGCGGCAGCCCGAGCAGCTCCTCGTCGAGCCGCAGGAGCGAGTAGTGATCGAACCGGGTCGCCGCCTGCGTGGCCGCCGGGATGTCCTGGTTCACGAGCACGGTCGCGAGCAGGTTGCCGTTTGCGGGAGACTGGCTCGTGTCGGCGGTGAGGACGACCAGGAGATGACCGCTCTGGTAGTCGGGGGAGGCCAGGATGGATGGCATCCAGGCGCCGACCGTGGCGTCCTCCTCGGCCACGCGGCCCGCGCCGTTGCACGGGTTGTGGCCGTCGTTGCAGAGGTTGGGGATGAGGAGCCCGTAGCTCGGCAGCGTCCCGGCCGCCAGGTCGGATTGCAGGGCGCCCGCCGCGGGTGTGCCCGAGGGCACGTCGTCGAGCGCGCACGCGGCCGCGTCCTGCGTGTAATAGACGGCCGGGTTGTGCCGCGGCGCGTAGTCGCCGTCGTTCGCGAGGCCGCAGTTGCCCGGCATGCTCTCGGCGTACGTCCGCCAGCTGAGCGGCGCGGGTGGGGCGGCCCCGGCGGCGGCATCGATCTGGGTGAAGATGCTCGGGTCGGTGCTCTGGCAGGTCGGCGAGGGCACGCAGTCGCGGCCGTGCACGCCGTCACCGGCGATCGAGGGCGGGATCTGCCCCGAGGTTTGCGCGATGTAGTTCGGCAGGCTCGGGAACTGGATCCCGTGGTAGTCGGTGGCGAGGCCGCAGCTCGAGGCGAGCGCGTTCAGATTCGGCGCCTCGGGCGAGCCGACGATCGAGGCCAGATCGGTGTTCTCGAACACGATCGTCAGCACTTTGGTGATGCCCACGGGGGCGGCCGTGGCGCTGCCGCACGCCGCCTGCGCCGCCAGCGGCGGCGTGTCCGCGCCCGCCGATGCGCCGAAGCACATGAGCAACACGAACGCCGCGCACACGATCCTCTTCATGATGCCCCCTCTTTCACGCCCGCCCGACCGCGTGTATCTCTAGCACAGGCGCTGCGGCGCTACCATGGTTCGCGGCCGCTCTGGGCCGGATCTTCACCGGTCGCCAGGGCCGTCGCGCGGGCTCATCGATCAGCGGAGGTTCTCAAATGCACCGGTTCATCATCGCCACCGCCATCCTCCTGCTTGCGCCCGCGACGGCGCTCGCCGTGACCACGCAGCCCGCGCAGCCGCCCACGATCTCGCTGACGGCGGCCGGAGGCGTGCCCCGCTGCACGAAGCTGCCCTACCAGCTCCTGAGCCTGCGCCACAAGGTGATCCTGCGCATCACCCGGTCCGAGGCGGCCTCGGCGAAGGCGATCAAGCACACCCGCCTGCGCGACGTGAAGGCCGGCAGCCACACCTTCGGCTGGTGCGGCAAGACCGACGCGGCGAAGGCCGTGAAGCCGGGCGTCTACTTCTGGCGCGTCGGCACGACCCAGAAGGCCGGCGGAACGGTCATGTGGAGCCAGTTCCGGCACGTGAACGTCAAGGCCTGAGATGGCCGCGGACGCAGACGACGACGCTGACGCACCGCCCAGGAAGCTCTCCCGCAAGCGCTTCGACGCCGAGCTGCTGAAGCTCCAGCGCGAGCTCGTGATCATGCAGGAGTACGTCAAGGCGACCGGCGGCAAGGTGATCGTGATCTTCGAGGGCCGCGACGCCGCCGGGAAGGGCGGTGTGATCAAGCGCATCGCCGAGCGCACGAACCCGCGCGTGTGCCGGGTCGTGGCGCTGCCGGCGCCGACCGAGCGCGAGCGCACGCAGTGGTACTTCCAGCGCTACGCGCCGTACCTGCCCGCCGCCGGCGAGATCGTGCTCTTCGACCGCTCCTGGTACAACCGCGCGGGCGTCGAGCGGGTGATGGGCTTCTGCACCGAGGCGGAGTACGAGGAGTTCATGCGCTCGTGCCCCGAGTTCGAGCGCATGCTGGTGCGGTCGGGGATCACGCTCGTGAAGTACTGGTTCTCGGTGTCCGACGAGGAGCAGGAGCGCCGCTTCCAGGCCCGCGTGCAGGATCCGATGCGGCGCTGGAAGCTCTCGCCGATGGACCTGCAGTCGCGGGCGCGGTGGGTGGAGTACTCGCGGGCGAAGGACGAGATGTTCCGCTACACGGACATCAAGCACGCGCCGTGGTACGTGGTCCAGGCCGACGACAAGCGCCGCGCGCGGCTGAACTGCATCGCCCACCTGCTGTCGCTGATCGACTACCAGGATCTGACGCCGCCGCCGCTCGAGCTGCCGCCGCGCGAGGACGCCGCCTACGTGCGGCCGCCGCTGGACGAGCAGACCTTCGTCCCCGAGATCTACTAGCCCTCGCCCGGCTCCGGGAGCTCGCCCGGCTCCGTCCGCGAGACCGTCCGCCACGACTCCCACGTGACCCGCAGGATCACCGCGGTGATGACGAGGCCGATCACGGGGTCGGCCCTCTGCACGCCGAGGGCGACGAGCCCGGCGCTTGCGACGACGCCGAGCGAGACGAAGCCGTCGACGCGGGCGTGGTTGCCGTCGGCGATCAGCGCCGGGCTCTGCAGCCGCCGCCCGGCCGCGAGCCGGTAGCGGGCGGCGAGCTCATTGCCGGCGAAGCCGATCGCTCCGGCCAGCGCCAGCACGCCGAGGTGGGTGAGGTGCTGGGGGTGGATGAAGCGCAGCACCGTCTCGTACAGGGCGACGCAGGCCGAGATGAAGATGGCGAGCACGACGGCGAGCCCCGCCAGCTTCTCGCCCCGCGCCGAGCGCAGGAAGAACGCGATCCCGAGCGGCACGGCGGTGAGCGCGTCTCCGTAGTTGTGGATCAGGTCGGCCAGCAGGGCGACGCTGCCGGAGTAGGCGAAGACGACCGTCTGGGCGAGCGCGGTTGCCCCCAGCACCGCGAGGCTGATCGACACCGCCCGCACCCCTTCGCGCGAGCGTATGAGCGAGCGGTCGACGAGGCCGTGCGAGTGGCCGTGGCCCTCGTGGCCGCGATCGTGATCATGTGAATGACTGCTCATATGCATAGGTGTGAATGGGTGATGGTAGCCTGCCGGGATGGGACACGGAGTCGACGGCAGGGCCGCACCGGCGGCGATCGATGCCGTCACCGCGCGTGACGTGGCGGCGGCGATGCAGGCGCTCGCGGCTCCGAGCCGGGTGCTGATCCTGGGCCGGCTCCGCGCCGGCTCCTCGAGCGTGGGCGAGCTGGCCGCGGCAGTCGGGATGTCCCAGCCCGCCGTCTCGCAGCAGCTGCGAGTGCTGCGAAACCTGGGGCTCGTGGTCGGCGAGCGGCGCGGCCGCCACGTCGTCTACGAGCTGCACGACGACCACGTCGCGGCGCTCGTCGACGAGGCCGTCCACCATGTCGAGCACCTGCGGCTGGCGTTCCGCGGCCGCTCGGCGCCGGCTGCGGGCGGCTAGGAAACCGGGGCGCTCGCCGCCCGCTGCACCGACCGCGCGGCCTGGTGGGCGGGGATGCCGGCGGCGACGAGGAGGTCGAGCGCGATCGAGCGCACCTGCCCGGCCAGCGCTCCCGTCGAGAGGCTCGCTCCGGCATCGAGGGCGTGGGTGGCCCGTGCGGCGGCGTCGAGCAGGTGCTCGGTCTCACGGGCCGCCGGCCCGCCGGCGAGGATCTCGGGGAAGAGCGTGCGGCAGGCGCTCGCGAGCAGCCGGATCGCCTCGACCAGCGCGGGCGGCGTCGCCGGCTCGAGGTCGATTGCGCGCCGGGCCGCGCGGGCCAGCACGCGGGCGTTTCGCACCGCGTGGTCGATGTGCGGCACGGCCGCTGCCAGGCGCGCGATCGCGGGCCGGGCGTACCAGTTCGTCGGAGCGATCCGGCCGGTCTCACGGAGCCCGGCCAGGTCGTCGCCGAACCGGGCCGTGGGCCGGTCGAGCGCTCGCAGACGCTCGAGCGCCGACTCGGCGCCGTCGTGGTCGCGCCGCTCGAGCGAGGCGGCCACGGCGTCGAGCGCGTCGGCCAGCTCGGCGACGAGCGGCTCGCCGGTCCGGCGGGCGAGCCGGGTCGGGTTGCCCGGCGCGATCGCGAGCACCGCCAGGCCGACCGCGCCGCCGACCAGCGTGTCGATCAGCCGCGGGGGCGGCAGTCCGTGTGACGACGGCAGGAGGGCGACGACGAGCACCGACGAGATGGCCGCCTGCGACGCCAGGAGCACCCCGCCGCCGAGCAGCACCGCGGCGCTCATGGCCAGGAGCACGGTCACGCCCATCTGCAGCGGCCCGGTGCCGATCGCATCGATCAGGGCGTCGCCGATGACGACACCGAGCGCGACGCCGAGCACCATCTCGACGGCGCGCCGGCTGCGCACGCCGGCGTTCAGACCGAGGGCGATCGTCGCCGAGATCGGCGCGAAGATCGGCGTCGTGTGATGCAGGAGGTCCGTGCCGATCCACCACGCGACCCCGGCGGCGACGGCCGTCTGCGCGATCGGCATCGCCGCCGCCCGCAGCTCGGCCCAGCGGCGCGAGCCGCGCGACCGGCCGGCGGCGAGCGTCATCGCCGGCGCTGGGAGGCGTCCGTGAGGCTGGGCGGCGTGTAGCCCGCGTCGGCCGGGTTCAGGTTCGTCCCGGGAGCGACGACGGCGTCGATGCGGTCGAGCACCGCGGCGTCGAGGTCGACGTCGGCGGCGCCGAGCTGGCTCTCGAGCTGCTCCATCGTCCGCGAGCCGATGATGGCGGCGGTCACCGCCGGGTGGTTGACCACGAACGCAAGCGCCATGTGGATCGGTTCGAGGCCCGCATCGGCGGCAATCGCGGCCAGCTTGCCGGCCGCCTCGAGCTTGGCCTGGTTGGCGGGGATGGACATGTCGAAGCGGGCCGGGATGCGCTCGGCGCGGTTGCTGCCCGGTGCGGTGACGTCGGCGCGGCCGCTCAGCCATCCGCCGGCGAGCGGGCTCCACGCGATCACGCCCATCCCGTGGCTGCGGCACACCGGCAGCACGTCGGCCTCGATGCCGCGCACGAGCATCGAGTAGGGCGGCTGCTCGCAGACGAACCGCTCGCGCCCGCGCCGCTGCGCCGTCCACTGGGCGGCGACGATCGCGTGCGCGGAAAAGGTCGAGCTGCCGATGTAGCGCACCTTGCCGGCGCGCACGAGGTCGGTCAGCGCACCGAGCGTCTCGTCGATGGCGGTGTCCGGCTCGGGCCGGTGCACCTGGTAGAGGTCGATCCAGTCGGTGCCGAGCCGGCGCAGGCTTTCGTCGACGGCCCGCATGATCCAGCGGCGCGAGTTGCCCCGCCGGTTGCGGTCGTCGCCCATCGGCCCGTGGAACTTGGTCGCGAGCACCACGTCGTCGCGGCGGCCGCGCAGCGCCTTGCCGACGATCTGCTCGGACTCGCCCTGGGCGTACACGTCGGCGGTGTCGACGAAGTTGATGCCCGCGTCGAGCGCCCGGTGGATGATCCGGATCGAGTCGTCGTGATCGCGGTTCCCCCACGGCCCGAAGAGCATCGTGCCCAGGCAGAGCGTGCTCACCTCGACGCCCGTGTGCCCGAGAGGCCGGTACCGCATCGCCGCAGCCTACCGCCGTTTGGCGGGCATCACGGCCGCCATTTGATCGAGCAGCCGACCGGCGTGGTCTCGGGCCGCGCGACCGCCTCGCCGGCGAGCACGGCGTCGAGCGCCGCGCGCAGCCATCCGGCCGCGAGCGAGTCGTCGCGATGGTCGGCATCCGGCGCGCCGCGGTAGACGAGCCGCAGGCCGGCATCGAGCACGAACACGTCGGGAGTGACCGTCGCGCCGTAGCTGCGCGCGACCTCCTGGTCGCCGTCGTGCAGATACGGCGCGGCGAATTCGCCCGCCTCCACGCGCGCACGCATCGCCGGGGGCGCGTCGCGCGGATAGCGGTCGGCGTCGTTGCTGCAGATCTGCAGCGTGCGCACGCCGCGGCCGGCGTAGTCGCGGGCGACGGCCTGGATACGGTCGTGCCACGCCAGGGCGTACGGGCAGTGGTTGCAGGTGAAGACGACCACCGTCGCGGCGGCCTCGTCGCGCAGCGCGACCGGGCTGCCTTCGGTGTCGCGCAGAGTGAAGTCGGCGACGGTGTCGCCGGGCCGCGGCGTCATCGCGGGTGCGCGTCCGTGTCGGTGCCCATCAGTCGCTCGAGCCCCGCGCGCAGGAGCACGGGGTCGGGCGTCGGAGAGTAGCGCCCGTCGGCGAGCCGGTAGACGCGGCACGTGAGGCCGGTCGGCTCGTTCGCGGGCGGTGGCACGGGGTCGATGCCGTCGACGCGGATCGTCGGCGACCCGCAGAACCCGAGCCGCGCCGCCTCAGCCTCCGTTTCGACGCGGCGCATCGCCACGGCGGCGTCCGGCCGGCCGAGCTCGGCCAGCGCCTCCTGCAGGCCGGTGAGCGCCTCGGGGTACGACGGGCAGCCCTCCCAGTAGAGCAGCTCGATGGTCACGACGCCGCGGAGCGCTCGAGCAGGGCGTCGAGCGACCACAGGAACGCGGCGACGGTGTCGTCGTCGCCCCGTTCGGCCAGGCGTCCGGCGATCTGGCCGAGCGCGCGCAGGTCGCCGCCGCCGCCGGAGAGGGCCGCGGCCGCCAGGCGGGCGCGGCGCAGGAGCGCCAGCGCGGCCGCCGCCTGGATGCCGAAGAGCCCGAGCAGGTCGACCTCCTCGATCCGGAAGCGGGCGTTCGCCGGCCGGTCGAGCACCTCGAGCACGCCGAGCGCGTCCTCGCCGTGCAGGAGCGGCACCGCCATGATCCCGCTCGGCACGAAGCCGGTCGACTTGGCGGTGTCGGCCGAGAAGCGGGGGTCGGCGGCGACGTCCGAGAGGACGAGCGGCTGGCGTGTGTTCAGCACCCATCCGGCGATGCCGGTGCCGGCCGGGAAGCGGCGGCCGACGAGCGTGTCCTCGCCCTCGCCGACGACGGCCTCGAACACGAGCTCGTTCGTCTCGTCGTCGAGCAGGAGCACGCTGGCCGCGCGGGCGCCGAAGATCGCGCGGGCGACCTGCACGATCGATCCGAGCAGCGCCCGGTGGGTGGCGTCGTCGGCCAGCACCCCGGCCGCGACGGCGTCGCGCAGGCGGGCGTCGGCCTCAGCCATCTGCGACCCCGGCGTTGCGCGCGGTCAGGCCGAGCAGCGTCTTCACCTCGGCGGGGGTCAGGCCGGGGTGCTTGGCCCGGATCAGCGCGCAGATGCCCGTGATGTGGGGCGTCGCGAAGCTGTTCCCCGTCGAGCGCATGCGCGCCCCTCCCATCCACGCGACCGTGACGTCCACCCCGCGAGCATAGAACTCGACCGGCGGCTCGGGGTTGCGGTAATAGGCCAGCGGGTCGTCGAGGTCGTGGCTGGCGACCGAGATCACCGAGGAGAACCGCCACGGATAGCTCGCGACCGGCATGTTGTGCGCCGAGGCGACGACGATGCTGCGGCGGAAGTAGGCGGCGTCGGCCAGGTCGTGCAGCTCCTCGACGAACTTGCGCTTCGTCGTCGAGAGGCTCATGTTGATCACGTCGTAGCCCTGCTCGATCGCCCAGCGCAGGCCGGCCACGAGCACCGGCCCGCTGCCGACGAAGCCCTCGCCGAGGACGCGCACGCTCGAGAGCTCGCAGTCGGGTGCGAGCTGGCGGATGATCCCCGCGCAGGCCGTGCCGTGGCCGCAGAGGTCGCCGAGCGTGTCCGGCTCGATGAGGACCTCGTCGTCGACGATCGAGACGGCCACCGAGGTGGCGACCTCGCCCACCAGCGGATGCCCGGCCTCGATGCCGCTGTCGACCACGCACACCCGGGCGCCGCGGCCGGTCGAGCCGCCGAGCGCCCATTCGCTGCTCACGCCCTCCGGCCATGGCCGCGCTCCCGCCAGCGTCTGCACGGCCCTGCCGCCGACGGCGTAGGCGGGGAGGGGATCGTCGGGAAGGGGGTCTTCGGCAGCCGGGTCGCTCACGGGGCCGATGCTAGATCATCGGAAACGCAGAGCGGTGGCGCCGCCGTCCGAGCGGCGGCGCCACCGCTCGGTGCTACTTGTGGGCGTGCGCGTGGGCCTCGACGTCGGGCCCGTCGTCGTCCTGATCCTTGTCGGGCTGGTCCGGCAGCGCCTTGTGGGCGTGCGCATGGGCCTCGACGTCCGGCTCGTCTGCCGCGTGCGGTGCCTTTTCTCGCTCGTCTCCCACCATGAACCTCCTTGGATGGATCCCGTATGTCACACCAGACGCGTGGTGTGAGAGGAATCTTCCCACAGCCGACAACCTCTGTCTCGATCGGTACAATCGCGCCCGGTGCGCGAGACGTTGAGAGCCCTGCGAGACGTGCTCGCGAACCCGGCGCTGCGACGGCTTCAGGTCGCATGGGCAGCCTCGATGACGGGCAGCCTCGCGTTCCTCATCACACTCTCGGTGGTCGCGTTCCACGACGGCGGAGGAGCGACCGGGGTCGGCCTCCTGGCGCTGCTGCGGATGGCGGCGTCGGCCGTGTTCTCGCCGTTCACCGCCATCCTGGCCGATCGCGGCTCGCGGCGGCGGGTGATGATCGTGACCGACCTCACCCGCGCGGCGCTCGTGCTGGTGCTGGCCCTCGCGGTGCACGCCTCGGCCGGCGTCGCCTGGATCTTCGGGATCGCGTGCGTGATCGCCGTCGTGACGACCGCGTTCCGTCCCGCGCAGGCATCGCTCCTGCCCGAGCTCGCGCGCACGCCCGAGGAGCTGACGGCCGCAAACGCGATCGCCGTCACGATCGAGAGCGCCGCCATCTTCGCCGGCCCGGGCATCGGCGGGCTCCTGCTCGCGCTGAGCGGCCCGGCCACCGTCTTCGGCGTGTGCGCCGCCGTCTTCGTCTGGTCGGCGGCGCTGATCGCCCTCGTGCCGGAGCCGGCGCGGGCGCCGCGCGCCGCCGAGGCGGGAGAGGCAGGCGAGGGCCTCCTGCGCACGGCGGGCGCGGGGTTCCGCGTGCTCGGGTCGTCACCGCTCCTGGCGACGGTCGTCGGCGTCTACGCCCTGCAGGCGCTGGTGGCGGGCGCGCTCGGCGTGTTCACGGTCGTGGTCGCGCTGCAGGTGCTGCACATCGGAAACGCCGGCGTGGGGTACCTCGACTCGGCCTTCGGCGTGGGCGGCATCCTCGGCGGCATCGCCGCGGCCGCCCTGGCCGGGGGGCGGCGCCTGGCGCTCGCGTTCGCGGCCGGGGTGCTGGCGTGGGGCCTTGGCATCGTCCTCGTCGGCGTCGCCGGGAGCGCGGTGCTCGTCGTGGTGCTCCTGGCGGGCATCGGGGCCGGCAACACGGTGGTCGACGTCGCCGCGGTCACACTTCTCCAGCGCGCCGCGCCGGCCGAGGCCATCGGGCGCGTGTTCGGCGTGCTCGAGAGCATCCTGCTGGCGGCGATCGGCGCCGGCTCGATCGCCGCACCCGCACTGATCGCGCTCATCGGGGTGCGGCCCACGATCGTCGTGACCGGCCTCGTCCTTCCGGTCGCGGTGGCGGTCTCGGGCCGGTGGCTCGTGCGGCTCGATACCGCCCCGGCGGCCACGGCCGCCCACGTGCGGCTGCTGCGCGAGCTCGTCGTCTTCGCGCCGCTTTCGCTCCCGGCGCTCGAGGGCATCGCCGCCCACCTGCGCCCGGTCGCCGTGGCGGCGGGCACGGCCGTGGTGCGCGAGGGTGAGCCCGGCGACGAGTTCTACATCGTCGAGGAGGGCGCGCTCGCGGTCACCGTGGCCGGCCAGGCGCGCCCTCCGATCCACCCCGGCGGGTTCTTCGGCGAGATCGCGCTCTTGCGCGACACGCCACGCACCGCGACCGTGTCGGCCACGACCGACTGCCGGCTGCTGGCACTCGGGCGGGAGCAGTTCCTCGCGGCGGTCACCGGCCATGCCGAGAGCGCGGCGGCCGCCGACCTGGTCGTGTCGCGCCGGCTGGGCGCGCTGCGCCCGGCCGTGTCAGCGATCTAACCCTGGTCTTCAGCCGGCCCGGGGTCGTCCGCGGGCAGGAGCTTCATCAGATGCGCCAGCACGCTCGGCGAGAGGTCGTAGCCTTGCTCGCGCAGCGTCCCGCCGGCGTCCTCGCGCAGCGCGTCGCGGAAGCCGCCGTCGCCGCGGGCGCGATCGAGGATGCCGGCCAGCTCGGCGCTCAGGAACGGCAGCTCCTGCGCGGCCTGCACCCAGCCTGCGGGCGCCTCGGGCAGCAGTCGCAGGAGGCGGCCAAGCTCGTGTTCGTCCATGCTCATGTCCCACCAGACGCGCCGGGCGCGCCGTCTCTTCCCTCGAGCTCGCGGCGCAGCCGCTCGAGGCAGCGGCTGATCCTGCTTGCGATCGTGCCGGCCGGGATCCCGAGGGCGGCCGAGATCGTGCGGTAGGGCTCGTCGCGGCAGAAGAACCGGTCGAGGATCTCGGCGCAGCCGGCGGGCACGCGCGTCAGCGCCTGGCGCACGGCGAGCGCCTCGTCGAGGTCGTCCAGGCGGTCGTCGACGTCGGTGACCGTCGCCTCGGTCAGCTCCTCGTGGGTGCGGGCCCGGCGCAGGTGATCGGTGCACAGGTTGCGGGTCACCTGAGCGATCCACCCCCGCAGCGCATCGTCGTCGCGCAGTGTCTCGAGCCGCTCGAAGACGCGCGCGAACACATCCTGGAAGACGTCCTCGGCATCGCTCTCGGGCAGCCGGTAGCCGCGCATGATGATCGCATAGACGTAGCGCGAGTACTCGGCCACGAGCTCGCGCCAGGCGTCGCGGTCGCCACGCCGGCAGCGCTCGACGAGATCGGTCGGGGCTGCGGCGGGTCGGAGCGGCGTATCCATCGAGAGGGCATGGTCCGCGACCGCGTGGCGCGAGTCAAGCTGGTAGCGTCACCGGCATGCGCGCGGTCGTGTTCCGTGATCCGAGCGAACCGGTCGAGGTGCTCGACGTCGAGCTCGACGACCCGCACGCCGGCGAGGTGCGCGTCCGCATCGCGGCTGCGGGCGTCTGCCACTCCGACCTGCACGTGCGCCGGGGTGAATGGGACGTGGCCACGCCGCTCGTGATGGGCCATGAGGGCAGCGGTACGGTCGTCGCGGTCGGCGCCGGGGTCGAGTCCGTGCACGAGGGCGACCGCGTCATCCTGTCGTGGGTGCCGAGTTGCGGCCGCTGCCGCACCTGCCTGGCGGGACAGCCCGCGCGGTGCGAGCTCTGTGCCAACGTGCTCGCCCCGCAGGGGGTGCTCTACGACGGCACGACCCGGCTGCACCGGGGCGGCGAGCGGCTGCACCATTACCTGGCCGTGTCGTCGTTCGCCGAGGAGGTGGTGGTGCCCGAGTCTGGCGCCATCCCGATCCATGCGGATGCGCCCCTCGACGTGCTGGCCCTGGTCGGGTGCGGCGTTGCGACCGGCGTCGGCGCCGTGCGCCGCACGGCCGCCGTGCCCGAGGGCGCCTCGGTGGCGGTGATCGGCTGCGGCGGCGTGGGCCTGTCGGTCGTGCAGGGCGCGCGCCTTGCCCGGGCCGGCCGGGTGATCGCGATCGACCTCGATCCCGAGCGCGGCGAGCTGGCGCGGACGCTCGGCGGCACCGACGCCGTCACCGCCGGCGCCGGCGCCGGCGACGTCGTCGAGCACGTGCGCGATCTCACGGACGGCGGCGTCGATTATGCGTTCGACGCGATCGGCAAGGTGCAGACGACCGAGCAGGCGGTTCAGATGCTCGGCATCGGCGGCACCGCCGTCGTGGTCGGCCTGCCCCCGGCCGGCGCGCGGGCGGGCTTCGACCCGCTGGCCCTGGCCGAGCGCGAGCAGCGCATCGTCGGCTCCAACTACGGCAGCACCATCCCGCGCGACGACTTCCCCGAGCTCGTCTCGCTCTACGTGGCCGGTGAGCTCAAGCTCGACGAGCTCGTGAGCGGCCGCCGGCCGCTCGAGGCAGCGGAGGCCGCCCTCCAGGATCTGGCCGCCGGTCGCGCGCTGCGCACACTGCTCGTACCCAGCCTGTAGATCGCGCCATCCGGCTGCGCGCGTTCCGCTGCTGGGCACTTCGGCGTGCTGGTATGCTCGCCGCTGCCTAGGTGGTGACTATGTAGAAGGGGGCGTCGTTGGACGGACGCGTGGTGCCGATCGGTGAGGCTTCGAAGGCGCTGGGCGTGAGTGTGGACACGGTCCGGCGCTGGGAGCGGTGCGGGCGGCTCGAGACGCAGAGGGATGGACGCAACCGGCGGCTGATCGCCATTTCGGAGATCGAGCGGCTCGGCGGTCACATGCCGACGGTGGTCGGCGATGGGTTCTCGGCCCGCAACCGGTTCGAAGGGGAGGTGGAGAGCGTCGAGGTGACGGGCGTGATCGCGCAGGTCGTGATCAAGGCCGGGCCACATCGGGTGGTCTCGGTCGTGACCCGTGACGCCGTGGAGGAGCTCGGGCTTGCCCCCGGCATCGCGGCCGTCGCGACGGTCAAGGCAACGTCGGTGATGGTGGGGAGGATATGAGCACACGCGTGAAGACAATGGCGCTCGTGGTGGCGGTCGCGCTCGCGGCGGCGGCGTGCGGCGGGTCGTCGGGTTCGGGATCGTCGGGGGGCTCCTCCGGGGGATCCTCGGGAGGCACGCTCTACGTGTCGGCGGCGGCGTCGCTGACGAACGCGTTCACCAAGCTGGTCTCGACGTATCAGAGCCAGAACCCGGGCTGGAAGGTCAAGCTCGACTTCGACGGCTCCGACGTGCTGGAGGCGCAGATCCTGCAGCACGCCCCGGCGGACGTCTACGCCGCGGCGAGCCCGAAGTACCCGGAGATCCTGCAGGGCAAGAAGCTGCTCGGGGCGACGACGAACTTCGCGACCAACACGCTCGTGCTGGTGACGCCGAAGAGCAACCCGGATCACATCTCGACCCCGCAGGACCTGACCAAGGGCAATCCCAAGATCATCGTGGCCGACCCCGCGGTGCCCCTCGGCTCCTACACCGAGGAGGTGCTCTCGAACCTCGGCATCGACGAGACGAAGCTCAACATCGTCAGCAAGGAGCAGAATGCCGAGGACGTGCTCGCGAAGCTCGTCTCCGGTGAGGCGGACGCGGGGTTCGTGTACGTGACCGACGCGCTGTCGCAGAAGTCGAAGCTCAAGGAGATCCATTTCCCGGCCTCGGCGGACGCGACCGCGACGTATCCGATCGGGATCGTCAGCTACAGCAAGAACACGAAGGCGGCGCAGAATTGGATCGACCTGGTGATGAGCACGCGGGGACAAACCGTCTTGAAGCAGTACGGCTTCGGGGCGGCGCCTACGGGCTGATCACCGTCCTGCTCGGCCTGGCAGCGGCAGCCTTCTTCGGGCTGCCGCTGCTGGGCGTGTTCCTGCAGGGAAACCTGCACCACGGCTTCTCGTCCGAGACCGCCCGGGCGGCGTTCCGCGTCACGGCCGAGACGAGCGCGGCGTCGCTCGCCGCGATGCTGGTCGTCGGCACGCCCGTCGCCTACCGCATCGCGACCACCGAGTTTCCCGGCAAGACCCTGCTCGTGACGCTGTTCGAGCTGCCGCTCGTCCTGCCGCCGGCCGTGGCCGGGATCGGCCTCTTCGCGGCCTTCGGGCGCACCGGCCTCCTCGGCGGAAGCCTGAGCGCGCTCGGGATCGAGCTGCCGTTCACGAAGGCCGCGGTGGTGATGGCGATGACGTTCGTGGCCGGGCCGCTCTACCTGCGCCAGGCCCAGGCGGCGTTCGCCGCCGTCGACCCCGACATGCTGTCGGCCGCGCGCACGCTCGGCGCCGGCCGGTTCAAGGTGTTCGCGCGGGTGGCCGTACCGCTGGCCGGGGCCGGCCTGGGCGCCGGGGCGGCGCTCGCCTGGGCGCGGGCGGTGGGCGAGTTCGGGGCGACGATCATGTTCGCCGGCAGCCTGCAGGGGGTGACGCAGACCGCGCCGATCGCGACCTATCTGCTGTTCGAGCAGGGCGACTTCGGCACCGCGCTCGCGCTCGGGGCGAGCCTGATCGCGCTCAGCGGCGCCGTCCTGCTCGTGGTGAAGCTGATCGTGCGGGGGAGGACGCTTCGCTTCGAGCCCATGTGACCTATCCGCTGCGGGACTTCTCGGTAGATGTGGCCCTGGACGTGGCCGCTCCGACCGCGCTCGTCGGTCCGTCGGGCGCAGGCAAGTCGACCATCCTGCGTCTGATCGCGGGGCTGCTGCAGCCGTCCGCAGGCGAGGTCGTCTGCAACGGCGACACCTGGTTCGGCCCGGGCGTGAGCGTGCCGGTCGAGCGGCGCCGGGTCGGGTTCGTCTTCCAGGACTACGCGCTCTTCCCGCACATGACCGTCGCGGCCAACGTGGCCTTCGAGGCCCGGCTCGATCCGGACGAGATGCTGCGCCAGCTCGGCGTCGACCACCTGGCGCGAGCGCGTCCCGGCGCCCTGTCGGGGGGTGAGCGGCAGCGGGTGGCGCTGGCCCGGGCGCTTGCCACCGAGCCGCGGCTTCTGCTCCTGGACGAGCCGCTGGCGGCGCTTGACCCGGGAACGCGCATGTCCGTGGCGGGCGAGCTCGCCGGTGTGCTCCAGCGCACCCGGATCCCGACGATCACGGTCACCCACTCCTACGAGGAGGCGACGATGCTCGCCGAGCACGTCGTCGTCGTCGACCGCGGGCGCATCGTCCAGTCCGGGACCGGGGAGGAGCTCCTGCGCTCGCCGGCGAGCCGGTTCGTGGCCGATTTTGCCGGCGTCAACTACCTGGCCGGGCATGCCGAAGGCCGGCTCGTGCACCTGCCCGACGGCTCGGTCATCCACGCCACCGACGCGGCCGAAGGCCCCGTGGCGGTGCTCGTCGCGCCGTGGGAGATCACGCTCGGGCTGAAGCCGCCCACGAACACCTCGGCCATGAACCACCTGCAGGGCATCGTCGAGCGCGTGACGGTGCAGGGCAACCGCGCCCGTGTGACGGTCGGCGGCCTCACGGCCGAGGTGACGCCCGCCTCGGTCGAGCGCCTCGGCATCCGCGGCGGCCTGCCCGTCGTCCTGTCGTGGAAGGCGACGAGCACGCGGGTCGTCCCGCGGGCCGCCACCGACGTTCGCTAGGGCACCTGCCGGTGGGGGCGGCCGAGCCGCGCCCGCATTCCCTCGACCGACTCGTCCAGCCCGTGCAGCTCGCGCTCGAGCGCGGCGATGCGCACGTCGGCCGGCCCGGTGGCCTGGCCCGCGGCAGCCTGGCGGTCGCGGTAGCGGCGCAGCACCTTGAGCTGCGAGCGCACGAAGAATCGCTCCCGCCTCGCGTCGATCAGCTCCCGGTCGGGGTCGGTGGCCATGAGGCCGGAAGTATCGTGCACGCCGGCGCCTTCCGAATTCGCCGCAGCGCACTTAGCATGGGAGGCACGGCCGTCGTCCCTTCCACCCGTATCTGTCCGCACTGCCATCAGCCGACCCGGGCCGAATGGCCGGTCTGCGACGGCTGCGCGCGCTCGCTGCCCGCCTACCGGCCGCAGCCCGACCTGCGGCTGATGGCCGAGATGGAGCGCTGGGAGCGGGCGAACCCGCGCCCGCGCGATGGGGCGGCGGTGACGCGGCGAGCGCTCAAGTGGCTGTGGGCGGGCGCCGTGGTGCTCTCGGCGCTCGACCTGCACTTCGGCCGCCGGATCGGGCCGGTCAACTCGGTGTGGGACGACCTGGCCGTCGGCTCGCTCACGCTCGCGTTCGCGGCGACGCTCGTGGGCGTCTTCGTCGTCGCGTTCCTGTCGGCCCGCGATCCGGCCCCGGCCTGGCGGCGGGAGCGCGCCGCGCTCGAGCACCGGCTCGGGATCGGCTCCCACCACGAAGCGTAATTATCTAGGCGGCGTAGCGCTCCGCGGACTCGACCTGCTCGGCCGGAAGCGCGCAGAAGGCCGCGACGACCTGGGGGTCGAACTGCGTGCCGGACTGCCGATGCAGCTCTGCGAGCGCCTCGGCTCGGCTCACCCCGGCCTGATACACCTGGTGGGTGGTCATCGTGTCGTAGGCGTCACAGACGCTGATGATCCGCGACCCGAGCGGGATCTCGGCGCCGCTCAGCCTGTCCGGATAGCCGCGCCCGTCGAAGCGCTCGTGGCTCGATCGCACGAGCTCGGCGACCGGCACGAGCGCGGGCGCGGCCCGGATGATGCGCTCGCCGATGACCGTGTGCCGCTGGAAGAACTCCCACTCGTCGGCGGCGAGGCTGCCCGGCTTGTCGACGATCTCGCCCGGGATCGCGGTGTGGCCGACGTCGTGGAGGCGCGCGGCCAGGGCGACCTTGCGCGTGTCGCTCTCCGACAGGCCCATCTGGCCGGCGGTCAGCTCGGTCAGGCGGGCGACGCGTTCGACATGGTCGACGAGGCCGGGGCCGCGCTCCTGCATCAGCGCCATCAGCACGTCGGTGCTCTGGCGGTCGGCCGACGGCCGCCCGGCCGCCTTGTCGTCGTAGAGGCGCACGTCGGCGACGTGCAGCGCCGCCTTCATGCTGGCCGCATCGTCGGGGAGCTGCGCGACGCCGTAGGAGGCGCCGACCTCGAAGGCGTCGCCGCGCTCCGACAGCGCAGACCACGCCGCCCAGATCGTCTGCTCGGCGTCGCCGGCGGGGGCGAGCACGCAGAACTCGTCGCCGCCCATGCGGTAGGCCACGCCCCCTAAGGGCGTCACCGCGCCGTGCAGGCGCGCGCCCAGGCGCTGGAGCAGGAGGTCGCCGGCGGGGTGTCCGAATGTGTCGTTGTACTGCTTGAATCCGTCGAGGTCGAACAGAATCAGGACGCGGCGCGGCGCGTCGACACGATCGAGCACCCCCGACAGGTCGTCGGTGAGCGCCCGCCGGTTCGGAAGGCCCGTCAGCGCGTCCGTGCGTGCCTCCTCGCGGCTCGTCGCAAGCAGGAGGCCGTTCGCGTCGGCCAGCCGCCTGCTCTCACGGTGAGCCATCGCCGAGCGGCGGTGGAAGTAGGCGAACGCGCAGAACAGCACGAGGATGGCCGCGGCGGTGCCGAGGAGCATGTCGTCCTCGGCTGTCCGGGCCCGGGCGGCGTAGACCCGTCCGGCCGCGGCGATCGCGATGTTCAGGTGTCCGAGCTGCCCGCCCGAGACCGCGCTCAGGTTGTCGGCCTGTGCGCCGTAGCCCGCCGGTGAGATGCCGACCGCGTAGATCGCCCCGAGGGTGCCGAAGTACGCGCTGGTCAGCCGCGGAAGACCGATCAGGGCGCGCGGCGGCGCCGCACCCTCGAGCGCGTTCTGGGCCTGCCGCACCCGCCGTTCGCCGTTCGTGAGCAGCGTCCGCGCGACGGCGGGCGAGCCGCCGGTGCCCGGCCGCGCCCGGAACGGCGCCGTCTCCAGGGCGTCAAGCTGCCGGGCGAGGCCTGCGAGCCGCAGCTGCGCGTGGCCGTCGGCCTGGGCGTTTCGCTCCAGGTGCACGATCGCCGCGAGCGCGACCGTGCAGAGCACGACCACGGCGGCGAGCACGCGCAGCGCCTCGCCCTGACGCCGGGCGGCGAGGTGCCTGCGCAGTGAGTGAGTTCTGGTCATGTCCGGTGGGGCCCGGCACGCGATCGCGCGCCTCGGGGGCTCACCTCCGGAGATCGGCTCGCCGGCCGGCGCGTTTACGCCCGGCGGGGAAGCTCCTCCAGAGTGGGGAGGCGGATCGAGCTGCGACTCCCATCCCGTGGTATCCACGGCAGGCGGCAGCGGAGGCGTTCCAATCGAACTCTTAGGAAAACGGCTTCAGGTTCCGGGCCGGGATTCCGAATACGGGCCTGTCGTCCCACGATCCGAGAGGTGAGAACGGAATGATCAACCCGGTCTCCAACAACGCAGCCTACGCACAGTCGCTCACCGGAACCCAGTCCGGCAGCGGCGACTCATCCGTCCCCCCCGTCCTCAGCAACGTCGCAAGCCTGCTCGGCATGAGCGCCAGCGACCTCGTCACGAGCCTCAAGGGCGGCTCCAGCATGAGCGAGCTTGCGAGCCAGAAGGGTGTCTCGAGCGCCGACCTGCTCGCAGCGATCAACCAGGGCCTGCAGCAGTCCGACCAGGATGCCGCGACCGGCCAGACCGCCGACACGAGCTCGCTCGCGAGCCAGATCGCGAATCAGAAGGGCCTCGGCGGGCATCACCACCATCACCACGGTGGCGGGTCCTCCTCGACCTCGAGCACGGGCTCCGATCTGCAGCAGAACGTGGCCGATCTGGCCTCCTCGCTCGGCATGTCGAGCGACCAGCTCGTGCAGGCGCTCCAGAACGGCCTCGCCAACGGCTCGGGCTCGGCCTCCGGCCAGACCGCCGGCTACGGCGTCAGCTCCTCGCTCCTGCAGGGCCTGCAGGTCGACCAGCTCGCCTGAGCCACCCGCGAGCGAGAGCCACGCGCATCGGCCATGGCGTCACCCCCCGGCGCCGTGGCCGCGCCTGTCCTGGCGCGGCGTGCACCGTGACGCCCGCGCTACGCGGCGTCGGAGCGGCGCTCGATCGTCGGCACCATGCGGGCCGGCATCGGGCGGGCGAACAGGAAGCCCTGCCCGCTGCGGACGCCGAGCCGGCGCAGGGCGTCGCGCTGGGCCTCGGTCTCGATGCCCTCCGCGACGACGGTCGCGTCGAGCGCCTCGGCGGTGGCGATGATCGCGCGCACGATCGCATGCTCGCGCGGTGAGTCGCAGATCCCGGCGATCAGGCTGCGGTCGATCTTGAGCACGTCGACCGGCAGCTGGGCGATCCGGGCGAGCGAGGAGTGGCCGCTGCCGAAGTCGTCGATTGCGATGCGGTAGCCGGCCGCGCGCAGCGACTCGAGGTGGTCGAAGAGCCGGCGGTCGTCCATCATGGCCGACTCGACCAGCTCGAGCGTCAGGACGCCCCGGCCGATCGCGTGCTCGTGGGCGAGCCGCACGAGCCGCTCGCACATGCGCCGGTCGAGCATCGCCGGCGGCACGTTGACCGAGATGTCGACGTTCGCGCCGACCGCGTGCCAGCGGTCGAGCTGACGGATCGCCTCCTCGACCACCCAGTTGGTGATCGGGGTCAGCAGGCCTGTTCGCTCGGCGGCGGGCAGGAACTGACCGGGGCTGAGCAGCTCGCCGCCCCGGTCCCAGCGCACGAGCGCCTCGACGTTCTGCAGCGCGCCCGTGTCGAGGTCGACGATCGGCTGGTACTCGAGCACGAGCTGCCCGCGGGCGATCGCGTGATGGAGCGCCGCGGCGATCTCGAGGTCGCGGGCCGGGTCGTCGGATCCGCGGTCGCGGACGCGCCGGCCCTGGCGGGCGGCCTTGGCGTGGTACATCTCGGCGTCGGCGTGGTGGAGCAGCTCCTCGGCGGTGTTGCCGTCCTCCGGGAACACGCTCGTGCCCACGGAGACGCCGATCACAACCTCATGGCCGTCCAGCGTGAACGGTGACGAGATCGCATGCTCGATCCGGGCCGCGAGCGCCTCGGCGAGCTGGGCCACATCGCCGTGCGACCCGCGCGCGTCGCGCACGAGCACCAGGAACTCGTCGCCGGACTGGCGCGCGATCATGTCGGCCGAGCGGGTCACGGCCCGCAGCCGGGTGGCGACGTGGCGCAGGAGGTCGTCGCCGGCCGCGTGCCCGAGCGAGTCGTTGACGAGCTTGAACGCGTCGATGTCGCAGAAGAGCACCGCGATCTGGGCCTCGCCCCGCTCGGCCTCGGCGACCGTCTCGACCAGATGGTCGGCGAACGACGTGCGGTTGGGAAGCCCGGTCAGGTCGTCGTGGTAGGCGAGGTGGGACACGCGCTGCTCTGCGCGGCGGCGCTCGGTCACATCCTCGCCGAGCGAGATGGCGCCGACGATCGTGCCGTCGGGGCCGTGCCTCAGGATCGTCGACCAGCTCATGACGCGCCGTTCGCCGCTCGCGGTCACGATCTGGTTCTCGTGGTGGGGGAGCTCGATCTCGCCCCGCATCGTCCGCTCGTACGCCTCCCGCGTCCACGACCGCTCGGGCGGCACGATGTCTGCGAACCAGTCGGAGCCGACGACGGCGCTCGGCGGCCGGCCGAGCATCTCGGCCAGGTGGGGGTTGCAGTAGACGACCCGCCCGGCGGCGTCGAGCTGCGCGGCCGCGAGCGCCACGTTCTCGAGGGTGTCGCGGAAGAGCTGCTCGGACTGCGACAGGCGCCGCTGCGCCCCGACCCGCTCCGAGATGTCCTGCGTTGTGATGACGAACCCGGTCACGTGCTCGCCGCCGCCGGCCCTGATCGGCCCGGCGGTGGCGCGCAGGTGCACGGCCGTCCCGTCGGGGCGGTCGACCAGAAACTCGTGGTCGAATGCGCCCTCGCCGGGGAGCATGTGCGTCCAGCGGTCGAGCACGCCCGAGTGGTCGTGGCCGTCGAGGGGCTCGAGCCAGCCCGTGCCGTGCACGTCTGCCTCCTCGCGGCCCACGAGCTCGCAGAAGCGCCGGTTGGCGTACCAGCAGTTGCCGTGCTCGTCGGTCTGGACGATCCCGACCGGCGCGTGCTCGGAGAGCGCGCGGAAGCGCTCCTCCGACTTGCGCAGCGCGAGCTCGGCCCGGTGGCGGGCGGTGATGTCATGGGCGAGCCCGACGAACCCGACGACCGTGCCGGTGGCGTCACGCTGGGCGGTCACGGTATGCGCGACGCGGACATGTGACCCGTCCGCGCAGACGAACGTCCACTCGCGCGTATCGGGCGTGCCCTGCGCGAGCGTCGTGAAGACTGCCCGGCCCGTCTCGACGCCGAGCTCGGACGCCACCGCGTCGATCTCCTCCGGCACGTGGAGGTCGAGGCCGCGCATCGTGCCGACCACGTCCCCGGCGCGGTATCCGAGCAGCCGCTCGGCCCCCTCGTTGAAGAACGTGATCACGCCGGCCAGGCTCGTCGTGAAGATGACATCGCCCGTCGCCGCGGCGAGCATCTGGTGGTAGTTGTCGCGCTCGGCGCGGATCGACGCCGCCGTACGCTCCGCCTCCTCGGGGGGCGGGGCGGGCGGGTCCACGCGCGGCCCGGGCCCGCCGAACAGTCCTCGCGCGGTCCTCTTCATGAGCCCGTTCCCGGGCATGGGGTCGCTCCCATATGCATGGTTCGTCCAGAACATCGGCGGCGGGCGCCATTGGTTGAGCCCCGCCGCGCCGTCAGGCCGCAGCTGCCGCCGTCTGCACGCCGGCGACGACGCGCGTGCAGACGTCCTCAAGGCGTGCCCGGTCGTCGGTGAACATCGACGGCTTGAAGCAGATCGACGTGAAGCCGCGGGCGAGCTGGGCGGCGACGCCGGCCAGCGCCTCGTCCAGGTCGGCGAGGTCGTCGGCCCCGTCGAAGCGGCCCCGGATGCCGCCGACGAGCTCGAGCTCGCCGGCGTCGCGGCCGGCCTCTGTCATCGCGGTACCGAGGCGCTCGAGGTCGGCGGCGGTCGGCGAGCCGAACGGATGAAAGCCGCTGCCGTAGCGCACGAGCCGCCGGATCAGGGCCGGGTGCAGCGTCTGACCGCCGAACCACATCCGCGGACCGCCGGGCCGAAACGGCTTGGGCTCGCAGTAGGCGTCGGCGAAGGCGAAGTGGCTGCCCGAGAACGCCGCCGGGGTGTCCGTCCACGCCGCCCGCATCGCTTCGAGCTGCTCGTCGAGGATCGCGCCGCGCTCGTGGAACGGCACGCCGAGCGCGGCGTACTCGTCGGCGGCCCAGCTCACCGTGGGCTGGACGACCAGCCGGCCCTCCGCGAGCAGGTCGAGCGTGGCGAGCTGCTTGGCGAGCAGCAGCGGATGGCGCAGCGGGGCGATGATGGCGGCGAGCGCGACGCGCAGCTCGCTCGTCGCGGCGGCGATCGCGGAGGCGAGCACGATCGAGTCGGGCCACGGTGTCGCGGGATCCTGATTGCCGGGCGCGGCGTACTCGCGGGGATTTCGCATCCGCCCGCGCGCCCCCGCCGCCGGCCCCAGCACGACGTGCTCGGAGAGCATCACGGTGTCGACCCCCGCCGCCTCGGCACGGACGGCCATGTCCACCAGCGCGGGCAGGTCGCGCGGCGATGTGAGCGTCCAGTTCTCGCTCAGCACCATCACGACCCGGGCCATCGCGGCAGCCTACCGGGCTGTGGTGGCCGGCGGCCGAAACACCCACCGGCGCAGAAGCACGTAGCGGACGATCGTCGCGAGCCCGCCGGCGACCAGGAGCGCCGCGAGCTCGCCCGCCCTGCCGGGGTGCGGCCGCACCGCGGCAAGCGCGGCCAGGGCGGCGCTCGTGACCGCGAGGCCGGCGGCGAAGGCGGCGAGCCCGCCGAGGTGGTGGCGCACGATCCCGCTGCGGCCGCGGCGGCCGAACGTCAGGCGGCGGTTGGCGGCCGTGTTGGCCACGGCCGTCGCCAGCAGCGCCACCGCGTTTGCCGCGAGCGGGGTCAGGGCGCCCCGAAGGACGGTGTAGAGCACGGCGTAGGCGACGGTCGAGACCGCGCCGATGCAGGCGAAGCGCGCAAGCCGGCCGTCGCGCCGCGCCAGACGCCAGATCCCGCGCAGGTCGTCGGCCGCGGTGCGCACGACGGCCACCCGGGAGTCGGGGTCGTCCTCCCAGTCGACCGGCACCTCGTAGATCCGAAGCCCGCAGCGCTCGGCCAGCACGAGCAGCTCCGTGTCGAAGAACCAGCCGTCGTCCGCCACCGCCGGCAGAAGCCGGTCGGCGATCTCCCGGCGGATCGCCTTGAAGCCGCACTGCGCATCGCTGAAGCGGCTGCGCAGGGTCGTGTGCAGGATCAGGTTGTACGCGCGTGAGATCAGCTCGCGCCGCGGCCCGCGGCGGACGCGCGCCCCGCGGGCAAGGCGCGAGCCGATGGCGATGTCGCTGTGTCCCGAGACGAGGGGTGCCACGAGCGGCAAGAGGCCGGCGAGGTCGGTCGAGAGGTCGACGTCCATGTAGCACAGGATCTCGGCGTCGCTCTCGTTCCAGGCGGCCCGAAGCGCCCGCCCGCGGCCCTTCTGCTCGAGTCGCAGCAGCGAGACGCCGGGCAGCTCGCGCGCGAGCCGGGCTGCGATCGCGGTCGTGCGGTCGGTGCTCGCGTTGTCGGCGATCGTGAGGTGGAAGGCGAACGGGAAGGCGGCGGACAGGTAGGCGTGCAGCCGTAGGATGCTCGCCTCGAGCGCGCGCTCCTCGTTGAAGACCGGCACGGTGATCTCGACGACCGGGGCGGGCACGAGCCGAAGCGGAGGCGAGGGCTTCGGGACGATCGCTTCGGCGGTGCTCATGACCCCAGCATCGGATTCCGGCCTCCGGCAGGGGTGTGCCGGAACTGTGCGTTTCCTGACAGGCGTGAGGACCGGGGACTGTCCCCGGTTTCCGGGGGCAGCCCCTTATGACCCCGGCAGGTAGGTGGCGCTGACCGCCTCGGCGATGTCGAGCAGGGTCTTGCCCGTGTGCTGGGCGGCCGAGCGCATGCGCCCGAACGCCTCGGCCTCGGTCAGGCCGTCGCGCTCCATCAGGAGGCCCTTGGCCCGCTCGATCACCTTGCGCGCGGCCAGCGCGTCGCGTAGCGAGGCCGTCTCCGACCGCAGCGTCTCGAGCTCGGCGTGGCGGGCGCGCGCCGTCTCGATCGCCGGCACGAGGTCGGCCTCCTGAAACGGCTTCACCAGATAGCCGAACACGCCCGCCTCGACGGCCCGCTCGATCACGTCGCGCTGCGAGTACGCGGTGATGATGACCACGGGGATCGGCCGCTCCTCGAGCATCGCCCGCGCCGCCTCGATGCCGTCCATCCCGGGCATGCGCACGTCGAGCAGCGCCAGGTCGGGCGACCGGTCGCGGGCGAGCGCCACCGCCTCGATGCCGTCACGGGCCTCGCCGACGACTTCGAACCCGGCCCGGCGCAGCATCGCCGCCAGGTCGAGCCGGATGATGGTCTCGTCCTCGGCGATCAGGACCCGGCCGGAAACCGCGCCACCGCCTTCCCGCCGCCGTCGGATCGCAGGTCGAGCGCACCGGCGAGCTGGTCGCGCACGAGCGCCCGGGCGATCGTCAGGCCCAGGCCGTCGCCGCTGTCCGTGGCCGGCCCCTCGCCGCCGTCGCGCACGGTGAGGACGATGCCCGCGCCGTCGCGGCAGAGCTCGACGTCGATCGCGCCCGCGCCGTGCTCGACGGCGTTTGAGAAGAGCTCGCAGAATACGAGGGCGAGCGCCGTCGCCTGGTCGCCGCGCAGCGGCACCCGCTCGAGCCTGGCCCGCACCGGCCGCCCGGCGAGGCCGGTGCCGAGCATCGCCTGCAGCCGCTCGATCAGCCCGGCGCAGTCGATGCCGTCGGCGCCCGACGACGTCAGCAGGTCGTGCACCTCGGCGATCGAGCAGATCCGGTTCACGCTCTCGCGCAGCGCCTTCTCGGCGGCCGGACCGCCCGCCGCGCCGAGCTGCAGCCGAAGCAGCGACGCCACCGTCTGCAGGTTGTTCTTGACCCGGTGGTGGATCTCCTGGGCGAGCAGGCCGCGCAGGGCGCTGCGGGCGGACTCGACGGCGGCCGCGCCCTGGTGGGCGACCGTCGCGAGCAGGGACAGCTCCTCGGGCGCCCAGGTGCGCGGCTGGTCGCTGCGCACCACGAGCGCCCCGATGCGGCGCTGCTTCCAGAAGAGCGGCTCGGCGGCGGCGGTCTCGGTCGTGAACGGCGCCCGCGCGGCCATCTCGGCGAGTTCGGACTGGTCGCGCTCGCCCGGCGGCGGGTAGGCCACCGCGGCCCCCTCGTCGCCCTCCAGGACGACGGCGCACTCCTGCGCCCGAAGCGCCCGGCAGGTGCTCTCGGAGATGTCGCGCAGCACGTCGTCGAGGTAGAGCGACGACGTCATCGAGCGGGAGATCTGCGCGAGCGCCTCGAGCTCGGCCACGCGCCGCTGCGAGCGCTCGTAGAGCTTGGCGTTCTCGATCGCCTGGCCGACCTGACCGGCGATCGCCGCCAGGAGCGCGACCTCGTCGTCGGAGAACTCGCGCGGGCTGCGCGTGCGCACGTTCAGCGCGCCGGCCAGGTGGTCGCGGGCGAGCACGGGCACGGCGAGGATCGACTCGTACTCGTCCTCGGGCAGGTTCGGGAAGGCGCGGAAGCGCGGGTCGAGGTGCGCCGCCCGCGCGATCATGACCGGGTGGCGCAGCTCGGCGGCGGCGCCGGTGATGCCCTCGCCGGGCCGCATCCGCGGCCGGTGCGCGGGGTCGTCGAAGCGGGTGCCGTGGGTGGCGCGCAGCTCGAGCATCCCGGTTGCCTCGTCGTAGAGGTAGAGGAAGCACGCGTCGGTCGCCATCGCGTCGGCGACGCGCGAGGCGATCCGCTCGAGCACCTCGGCCAGGTCGAGGCTCGAGCTGACCGCGGCGACGGTGTCGGTCAGGAGCTCGACGTGGCGGGTGGCACGGTCCGACGTCGCGCTCATCGGTCGAGTGTAGTGAGCCCCCGCCCCGGCGGGCGAGGGCTCACTGTCGCCTACAGCGTGGGCAGGTAGCGCTCGAGCTCCCACTCGCTCACCTGGACGCGGTACTCGTCCCATTCCTCGCGCTTGAGCGCGATCAGGCGGTCGCGCAGCTCGAGGCCGAGCGCCTTCTCGACGATGTCGGACTCGGCCGCCAGATCGATCGCCTCGCCGAGCGACTCGGGCAGCGACTCGATCCCGAGCGCGTGCCGCTCCGGCTTGGAGAGGGTGTACAGGTTCGTCTCCATCGGATCGGGCAGCTCGTAGCCCTGCTCGATCCCCTCGAGGCCCGCGTGCAGCAGCGCCGCGAACGCGAGGTACGGGTTGCAGGCGGGGTCCGGACAGCGGATCTCGGCGCGCGTCGCCGCGGCCTTGCCGGGGTGGTAGAGCGGCACGCGGATCAGCGCCGAGCGGTTGCGCTGCGACCACGCGATGTACACGGGCGCCTCGTAGCCGGGCACCAGCCGCTTGTAGCTGTTGGCCCACTGCGCGAAGAGGAGCGCGATCTCGCGCGCGTGCCGCAGCTGGCCGGCGATGAAACTCTTGGCCACGTCGGACAGGTACCAGCGGTCGTCGCCGTCGTAGAAGGTGTTCTCGCCGCCCGCAAAGAGCGACTGGTGCGTATGCATCCCCGACCCGTTCACGCCGAAGAGCGGCTTGGGCATGAAGGTCGCATACACGCCATGGCGCTTGGCGACCTCCTTGACCACGCTGCGGTAGGTGACGCAATGGTCGGCCATGTCCAGGCCGCCGGTGTAGCGCATGTCGATCTCGTGCTGGCTCGGCCCGACCTCGTGGTGCAGGTACTCGATCGGGATGCCCATCTGCTCGAGCGCGAGCACCGTGTGCTTGCGCAGGTCGGCGGAGGCGTCGAGGGTCGTCTCCTCGAAGTAGCCGCCGGCGTCGAGCGGAGTCGGCTTGCGGTCGTCGCCGAGCTTGAAGTAGAAGAACTCGAGCTCGGGGCCGACGTTGAACGCGTCGAACCCGAGGCCGCGCATCCGCTCGAGGGCGCAGCGAAGGACGTGGCGCGAGTCGGCGAAGTAGGGATCGCCCGCCGGGGTGCGGATGTCGCAGATCATGCGCGCCACCGACCGGTCGCTCGAGCTCCACGGCAGCACCCGGAACGACGACGGGTCGGGCATGGCGATCATGTCCGACTCCTCGATGGCGTTGAACCCGGTCACCGACGAGCCGTCGAAGCCCATGCCGTGGGTGATCGCGTCCTCGAGCTCGCGCTGGGTGATGGCGAAGCTCTTGAGCCGGCCGACGACGTCGGTGAACCACAGCTGGATGAACGCGATGTCCTCGTCCTTCACCCGCCGGATCACGTCGGCGCGGAGGTCGTCCGCGGCGGTGGGGATGGTCTCCATTCTGCTCCTTTCGCTCGATTTCGGGCATGAAAAAAGCCCCTGGCCGGACCACGCTCGGTCCGATCCAGAGGCTTCGTCGCCCCTCGCCCACCGCCGACGGTGGCGGGGACGGATAACGCTCCCCGGACACTAGCGCACCGCGCGGCCGACATGCCCATCCCAGGAGACTCACAGCCGATCCCCAGGCGCGCCCGTTAGGCTGGGCGGCATGCACAGGATCGCCCGGACGGTCGCGCGCGTGACCCTGCGCGCCCGTCTCACGGCGCTCAGCGTGCTGCTCGTCGCCTTCGGGCTGGTCGCGGCCGGCGTCGCCGCCCACTACGCCCTCCAGTCCTTCCTGCTCGACCGCCTTGATCAGGAGTTCGGGCCGGCCGAAGGGGCGGCGCTGCATTACGTGACCGACAGCGACCACGACTCGGGACCGATCGACAACGCGCTGCCGCTGAATGCATTCGTCGTCGCGGTGCTGCCGGACGGGCGGTTGATGGGCGCGCACTTCCACGGAAGCGGGAAGGTGGGCGAGGAGCTGCGCGAGCTCGCCGTGCAGGCGCCGGTGGGGATCTCCGCCCACCACGGCTACCGGGTGCGCGTCGTGCCGGCATCCGTGGTTCAGCGCGACCTCCGGGCCCAGGGCGGTCCCGGCGGCGGGGGAACGCAGCCGCAGCAGGATCAACCGCTCCCGCTCCCGCACGGGACCCGGCTCGTGATCGCGATCTCGACGGACGAGGTGAACTCCACGCTCGACCGGCTCGACCGCCTCGAGATGGTGATCGGGCTCGTCGTCGTTGCAATCGCCGGCGGGCTGGCCTGGGCGCTCGTGCGGGTCGAGCTGCGGCCGCTCGTGCGAATCGAGGACACGGCGGCGGCGATCGCCGCGGGCGACCTCTCGCGCCGCGTCGACGTCGGCGCACCCGAGACCGAGGTCGGCAGCCTGGGAGAGTCGCTGAACGCGATGCTCGCCCAGATCGAGGCCGCCTTCGAGGAGCGGCGGGCGTCCGAGAACCGGCTGCGCCGGTTCGTCGCCGACGCCGGCCACGAGCTGCGAACGCCGCTCACCTCGGTGCGCGGCTACGCCGAGCTCTTCCGCCGCGGCGGCGCGTCGCATCCCGACGACGTGGGCATGATGATGGCGCGGATCGAGTCCGAGGCGCAGCGGATGGGGGTGCTGGTCGAGGACCTGCTGCTGCTCGCGAAGCTCGACCAGGGCCGGCCGCTCGCCCACCAGCAGGTGCATCTGTCCGAGCTCGTCGCCGAGATGACGGGCGATCAGAACATGCTGCAGCCCGACTGGCCGATCGAGCTGCGCATCGATCCCGGCGTCGAGGTCGTCGGCGACGAGCAGCGGCTCCGCCAGGCGGTCGGAAACCTGCTTGCGAACACGCGCGCGCACACCCCGCGCGGCACCCGCACGACCGTCACCGTCGCGATGCGGGCGGGCATGGCCATGGTCGAGGTCGCAGACGACGGGCCCGGCATTCCCGACGAGGTCATGGGGCGGGTGTTCGAGCGCTTCTTCCGCGCCGACCCGTCGCGCTCGCGCGCGTCGGGCGGGTCCGGCCTGGGCCTCTCGATCGTCGCCGCGATCGCCGCGGCGCACGGCGGCCGGGTCGAGGCCGAGAGCCCGCAGGGCGGCGGCGCCGTGTTCCGGATCCTGCTGCCCGAGGAGCCGCCGGCCGGCGGTGAGGGCGAGTCCCGGTGACGCGAGGCCGGGAGCGGGACATCAGGTGACCGCGAGGGCTGCGGCCACCTCGCCCGCGACGGCGTGGGCCGCCTGGCGCGCGCCCGCGCGCACCTCGGCCGAGGGCCAGCCGCCGAGCGGGAATCGGGCGGCCTCGACGCCGAACACGATCAGCGCCTGCGGCAGGCGCCCGAGCGTGCGGGCCAGCTCGACGCCGTCGGCCAGGCCCAGGGAGTGAGTCGAGCGGCTGCGCGGGTGCGGCAGGAGCGGCTGTGCGGCGACGTCGACGCGGTGCACGGTGCCCTCCGGCGCACCCGACATCACGGCGTCGATCAGCCACACGCGCTCCGCGCCCTCCCACAGCTCGAAGAGCGACACGGGGTCGGGACGGCCGGCCGAGACCGCCACCCCGGGCGGCAGCCGCCGGCGCAGGAATGCGGCGGCCAGCAGGCCGGCGGCATCGTCGCCGCGATCGCGGTTGCCGACGCCGATCACCGCGAGTCCCGCGGCCGCGATCAGCCGCGGTCGATCTCGAGCTTGAGGAAGTGGGTCGAGCACGAGATGCACGGGTCGTAGTTTCGGATCGTCTGCTCGCAGAGGAGCGTCAGCTGCTCGTCCGAGCGGTCGAGCGAGCGCTCGACCACGCCGCGCAGGTCGGCCTCGATCGTCGACTGGTTCTGCGATGTCGGCGGGATGATGTCGGCGTGAAGGATCGTGCCCTCGGCGTCGATCTCGTAGCGGTGGTAGAGGATGCCGCGCGGCGCCTCGCTGCAGCCGTGGCCGGTGCCGGCGCGGGGAGCGACGTCGAGGGCGGGCGGGTCGGGCTGCTCGTATTCGGCGATCAGGCGCAGGGCCTCGTCGGCCGCGTATACGAGCTCGACGCAGCGCACGACGATGCTCCGGAACGGGTTTCGCTCGGATGGTTCGAGGCCGACCTCGCGGGCGGCTGCGCGGGCGGCCGGCGAGAGCTCGTCGGCGTTCAGCGCGAACCGGGCCAGCGGGCCGCACAGGTAGCCGCCGCGCTCCCGCAGCCGCGAGTGAAGCGCGGTCGACCAGGCCACGTGCTCCTCGACGAAGTGGTCGGGGTACTCCTCGACGGCGATGTCGAGCCCGGCGCTCGAGACGATCCGGCCGCGGTCGATCGGATACTCGCCGGGCTGGCGCATCGCCACCAGCTCGTAGTCGCGCTCATAGTCGGGGAAGTCGAACCCGGCCGTCAGCCGCACGGCCGCGAGCGCGATCTCTCGCGCGCGCTCCAGCTCGGGCACGAGCGCGGTCAGCTCCTCGCGCCGCGGCGCCCGGTACCAGCCGCCGACGCGGACATTGACCGGGTGCACCTCGCGGCCTCCGATCACGCTCATCAGGCGGTTGCCGATCTTCTTCAGCTCGAGCGCCTGAGCGACGACGTCGCCGTGGTCGGCGGCCATCGCGATCCCGCTCTCGTAGCCGAGGAAGTCGGGCGCGTGCAGCATGAAGACGTGCAGCGCGTGGCTTTCGATCCACTCGCCGCAGAAGAGCATCCGCCGCAGCGCGCGCAGCTGCCCGTCGACGTGCACGCCGCAGGCCTGCTCCATCGCCAGCATGGAGCTCGTCTGGTAGGCGACGGGGCAGATGCCGCAGATGCGGGCGGTGATGTCGGGCACCTCGCGAAAGCCGCGCCCGCGCAGGAACGCCTCGAAGAACCGCGGCGGCTCGTAGATGTTCAGCCGGACCTCGCGCACGCGGCCGTCGCGCACGCGCACGTGCATGCCGCCCTCGCCCTCGACCCGGGCGAGCATGGCTGTCGAGATCGTGCGCGTCCTGCGCTCAGGCATCGCTGCGCACCTGCTCGAACGCAGCGACGTTGAAGGTGGAGTAGACGCGCTCGACATCGCGGTCGTCCATGCCGTGCTCGCGGAGGCTGCGGGTGAGCGCCGCCGGGTTGGGCGTCTCCATGGGCCCGAAGCAGCCGTAGCAGCCGCGGTTGTAAGACGGGCAGATCGCACCGCAGCCGGCGTGCGTGAGCGGCCCCAGGCACGGCGTCCCGTGCGCCACCGTGATGCACACGGTGCCGCGCAGCTTGCACTCCGTGCAGACACTGGTCGCCGCGATCTGCGGCCGCCGGCCGTGCAGGAAGGCGGTCAGCACCTCGATCAGCTGCCGCTTGTCGATCGGGCAGCCGTGCAGCTCGAAGTCCACCGGCACGTGCGCCGAGATCGGCGTCGACGTGGCCAGGGTGGACACGTACTCCGGTGACGCGTACACCGCCGAGATGAACGCATCCACGTCGGCATGGTTCTTGAGCGCCTGGATGCCGCCGGCGGTCGCGCAGGCGCCGATCGTGACCAGCGTGCGGGAGACCCTCCGCACATGCTTGACCCGCTCGGCGTCGTGCGCGGTGGTGACGGAGCCCTCGACCAGCGACAGGTCGTACGGCCCCCGCACCGTCGCACGGCGAGCCTCGAGGAAGTACGCGATCTCGACCTCGCCCGCCAGGGCGAGCAGATCGTCCTCGCAGTCGAGCAGCGACAGCTGGCAGCCGTCGCATGAGGCGAACTTCCACACTGCCAGGGTGGGCTTGCGCCGGCTCACAGCTGGCGTACTCCGAGCGGCTCCGCCACCTCGTCCCAGCGGTACACCGGCCCGTCCCGGCAGATCAGCGTCCCCCCGAGCTGGCAGTGCCCGCAGAAGCCGAGGCCGCAGCGCATGTTGCGCTCGAGCGAGACGTGCACACGCTCGGGCGCCACCCCGCGGCCGATCAGCTCGCGGGCGCAGTGGGTCATCATGACCTCGGGTCCGCACACCATCGCCACGGCCGCGTCCGGGTCGAACCGCGCGGGGCCGATCAGCTCGGTCACGAACCCGACGCGCCCGGCCCACTCCGGCCCCGCCGCGTCGACGATCACGTCGACGGCGAGGCCCTGCCGCCGCCAGCGCTCGAGCTCGTGCCCGTAGAGCAGGCTCGCCGGCGTGCGGGTGCCGTACAGCAGGGCGAGGTCGCCGTACTCGCCGCGGTGACGGAGCAGGTGGCGCACGGTCTCGCGCAGCGGGGCGAGACCGACCCCGCCGGCGATCACGACGACGTCGGATCCGCGGGCGGCCTCGAGCGGCCAGCTGTTCCCGAGCGGGCCGCGCACGCCGAGCACGCTTCCCGGACGGGCGGCGCAGATCGCCGCCGAGACGGCGCCGACCGCCGCGACGGTGTGCACCAGCCGGCCGCCCTCGGTGCCCGACACCGAGACGGCGATCTCGCCGATGCCGAACGCGTAGACCATGGTGAACTGGCCCGGCAGCGGGGCGATCGGCTCGCCGGTCACCGGCTCGAGCTCGAGCGTCCACACGCCGGGCGCCTCGCGCCGGCGGGCCGCGACCCGGTACGGGCTGGGCGTCATCGCCCCCGCGGGAGCTGCGGCCTCAGCCGGCGAGGACGTCGCCATAGACATCCAGCAGGCGCATCCGCGTCCACCGCAGCCGCTCCTGCATCACCTGGGCGAAGCGCGACATCAGGTCATAGCCGAGGGCCGCGTCCTCGTCGAGCTTCCCGCGCAGGCACGTCACGTCGAACTGCACCGCCCGCACCAGCGAGAGCGCCCGGGCGTCGAAGTGCCACCGGTAGGGCGGGAAGAGCCACGACCAGCCGACCACGTCGCCCGTCGAGAGCGTCTCGATGGCGATCGCGCCACGGCCGGGGACGTAGGTCTCGAGCGTGATCGACCCGTGCCGCAGGACGAAGAACGCGTCGGCCGTCGTGTCCTCGCGGAAGAGCGCCTCGCCCTCCGCGAACTGCACGTTTTGTCCGCAACCGGCGATCAGCTGCAGGCGATCGGCGCGCATGCCCGCGAACAGCGGCGACTCGGCGACCAGGTCGGCGATCTGCTTCACGGCGCGCCCTCGTCGTCGGCGCGGATCGCGGCCAGCTCCTCGGTGACGTCGATCCCGACCGGGCACCAGGTGATGCAGCGGCCGCAGCCGACGCAGCCGGAGCTGCCGAACTGCTCGTGCCAGGTGCCGAACTTGTGCGTCAGCCACTGGCGGTAGCGCGACCGGCCCGACGTCCGGATCGGTCCGGAGTGCATGTGCGAGTGCTCGAGGCCGAAGCACGAGTCCCACACGCGCACCCGCTCGGCGCCCTGGCCGGCGAGGTCGGTGTGGTCCTCGACGCCCGAGCAGAAGCAGGTCGGGCAGACGAGCGTGCAGTTCCCGCAGGTCAGGCAGCGGTCGGCGACGTCGTCGAAGCGGGCGTGCTCGAGGTTTCGCCCGAGCAGGCCGGGCAGGTCGTCGGTGTCGACGCTTCGCCCCATCCGCTCGACCGCCCCGGCGACGGCCTTCCCCGCAGCCTCGAGGTCGGCCGCGGTCGCGTCGCGGCGCGGCAGCTCGGCGAGGACTTCGGCGCCGCGCTCGCTGCCCGCCTCGGCCACGAGCCTGTGCGGCCCGTCCATCACCTCGGTGAGCGCGATGTCGTAGCCCGCCCGGACGTCGGGCCCGGCGTCCATCGACGCGCAGAAGCACGTGCCCGCCGGCTCGAAGCAGTTCACGGCGCAGACGAACGCGTCCTCGCGCCGGACGGCGTACTGGTCGTCGATGTGCGGCCCGCCGAGGAACACGCGGTCCTGGATCGCGATCCCGTGCAGCTCGCAGGCGCGCACGCCGATCAGCGCCAGCGGCCGGTCGGGCGGCGGCTCGGGCTCGATGCGCATGCCGTCGTCGGTGCGGCTGGCCGCCCACAGGCGCAGGCGCGGCGGGAACAGGAACTGCTTCCACGAGTGGGGGCCGACCGCGTAGCCGAACCGGGCCTCGTCATCGCGCCGCTCGAGCCGGTAGCGGCCCGGCTCCTGGACGTCGGTCCATCCGATCGGAAGCTGCGCCGCCGAGGCCAGATCGTCGTAGACGATCGCGCCCTCACGGACCATCGGTCCCAGCACGCGGTAGCCACGACGCTTGAGGGCGGCGATCAGCTCCTCGAGCGCCTCGGGCTGTAGCACGCACTGCTTGGTGGTCAGCACCCGAGATCTCCGCGGGCCATCCTAGACGATCGATCCGGAATCGCCACGTGTCGGGCCGATGTTCGCCGCCCGGGAGCGGGCCTGGATGCGCGCGGCGACGAAGACGGCGGCCGCGAGCGCCGCGAGCGCGGCTCCCGCCACGCCGAGGGTCGTCCGCAGCTCGCGCGCCTCGACCCGCCGCAGCGACCGGGCGACGAGCACGAAGCCGGGTCGTGCCCCTCCGTAGCGGTCGATCACCGCCGCCTCGCGGACGCCCGGTGCCGGCTGCCAGCTGATCCTGTCCTGGCCGTGGCGGGCGACCCAGCCGAGCACGCCGCCGGGGAGCCCTGGGACGCGTCCGCGCAGCTCGCCGGAGGCCGCGACCACCCTGCCCGTGCGATCGAACACGATCGTGAAGGGCGCGGGGCTCGAGGCGATGTCGATCGACCGCGACGGCACCACGCGGCTCGTCTCCTGCCCGCCGGCGAGGCGCCCGGCAGCGGCGTGAACGAGCTCGATCTGGGGATGGTCGGCCGCGGAGCGCAGCCGCTGCTGGAGGACGACGGCGGCGCCGACGGCGGCGATGACGATCACGACCGCGAGCAGGAGCCATGTCCGCGCGATTGCCCCCGCGTCGGAGCGGCGCGGCATCCACATGGCCAAATCATCGCACCGCGCGCCCGCGGGATGCGGCGTTTGACCCCGGAGCGGCAGGACGGTACGGTCGCCGCACCGCGCGCTTCGACGCGGCGTCCGGGAACGGAGGGGATATGGCTGCGCAGGCTGATCCAGGACTGCGAACGAACTCGATCGGGCTGATCGACGTCGTCTTCCAGTCGATCACATACATGGCGCCGGCCGCGGCGACCGCGTTCTCGATCGGGATCGGCGTCGGCCTCGCCGGCACCGCGCTCCCGCTCTCGGCGCTCGTCGCGCTCGTGGCCTGCACCTTCTGCGCCATCTCGATCGGCCAGCTCGGCAAATTCATCCCCTCGGCCGGCGGCCTGTACGTGTTCGCCGCCCGCGGCATCTCGCCCGTGGCGGGCTTCTTCGTCGGCTGGCTCTACGTCGGCTTCTCGATCTTCCTGCCGCCGTTCCTGTTCATCCTGAACGGCTGGTTCATCGATACGACCATGAAGACGCAGGGCTGGTGGACTGGATCGCCCGGCTGGTGGTTCTGGGGCGGCCTGACGGCCCTCGTCGTCTTCTGCCTGACCTACTTCGACGTCCGCCTCTCGGCCAAGTCGGGGATCATCCTGGGCGCGATCGAGATCATCGTGTTCATGGCGCTCTCGCTGACCCTGCTCGCCGAGCATCCGAACTCGACCGCGCCGTTCCATCCCGGAAACTCGGCCGGCGGATACCGCGGCATCTTCCAGTCCTCCGTGTTCGTGATCACGGCGTTCATCGGCTTCGAGGCGGCGACGGCGCTCGGCGAGGAGTCGCGCAACCCGGCCCGCAACGTCCCCCGCGGCGTCGTCTGGGCCTGCATCGCGATCGGCCTGTTCTACCTGTTCAACACCTACGCCTGGAACGTCGGCGCCGACATGAACATCGTCAAGTTCCACACGGATACCGGCGGCAACGACTGGGTCACCCTCGCCAAGAGCTCCTGGCACAACGGCTGGGTGCTCGTGTTCCTCGCGCTGATCAACTCGAACACGGCCTCGGCGACGGCGGCGGTGAACAACTGCAGCCGGGTGCTGTTCGCGATGGGCCGGTCGGGCTCGCTGCCGGCCGTGTTCGGGCGGACGCATCCCAAGCACCGCACGCCGCACGTCGCGGTCATCTTCAGCGTCGTGGCATCGATGATCATGTCCGTCCTGGTGGCGCACAAGTTCACCGCGGCCCTCGGGTTCGGCGTGGTCGGGACGACGTTCACGGTGCTCGCGATCGTCGTCTACATGATCTCGTGCGTCTCGTGCATCGGCTTCTTCGCCGGTGAGGGCAAGGCGCATCGGCGGGTGCTCCTGCACGTCGTCGTGCCGGCGCTCGGGATCGTCATCTTCGCCCTGCCGCTGTACGCGCAGTACTTCGACCTGAACAAGCTCTTCAGCTACGTGCTCGCCTACCCGTTCAACTGGGGCGGCATCGCCGCGGTGGTGTGGATGGCGGCGGGGATCGTCGTCACCCTCGTGATGGCGCGGGTGCGCGGCTCGGCGCTCGTCGCGGCCACACAGGGCTTCGCCGGGGAGGTCGCCGAGGACACGGTCTAGGCGATCCGGTGTACCTCGACGCGCTCCTCCGGCGCAATCCCGCGTTCGTCTCGGCCGCGATCGCCCTCCAGCAGGAGGGGGCGATCCCGGCCGCGGCGTACGTGCTCGACCTGGATGCGGTCGAGGCAAATGCGCGCCTGATCGCGGCGGAGGCCGGCCGGCTGGGCCTCGAGGTGTTCGCGATGACGAAGCAGGTCGGGCGCCACCCGGCGCTGATCGCGGCCGTCCGCCGCGGCGGCATCGCGGCCGGTGTCGCCGTGGACATGGAGTGCGTGCGCGCGCTGCGCGACGGGGGGATGGAGCTCGGCCACATCGGGCATCTCGTGCAGGTGCCGCGCCACGACGCGGCCGAGGCGGCGGCCACCGCGCCGCACAACTGGACGGTCTTCGACGAGGTCAAGGCGGGCGAGGCCGCCGCCGCCGCGCGGGCGGCCGGCCGCGAGCAGCCGCTGCTCGCCCGGCTCGTCGCCCCGGGCGATACCTTCTACACCGGCCACGAGGGCGGCTTCGCGGCCGACGACGTGCTGGCCGTCGCCGGCGCGCTCGACGCGCTCGACGGCGCCCGCTTCGCCGGCATCACCACCTTCCCGGCCCTGCTCTACGACCACGACCGCCGCGCCGTCTCACCGACGCCCAACCTGGGCACGCTCCAGCGCGCGGCCGGGCGGCTGCGGGCCGCGGGCTACGACGACGTCCGGATCAACGCGCCCGGGACGACGGCGTCGGGCGTGCTGGCGATGCTGGCCGATGCCGGGGCGACGCAGGTCGAGCCCGGCCACGGCCTCACCGGCACGACGCCGCTTCACGCCGTTCGCGACGAGCCGGAGCTGCCCGCGGCGCTCTACATCGCCGAGATCTCGCACCACCATGCCGGGCGGGCGTACTGCTACGGCGGCGGCCTCTACGTCGACCCGGTGTTCCCGCCGTACCAGATCCGCGCGCTCGTCGGCCGCGACGGCGACCTCGCATCGGCGAGGCGGGTCGACGCCGACATCCCGCCCCCGGCGGCGATCGACTACTACGGCATGCTGCACGAGGACGGCCGTCCGCTCGAGTCGGGCGCCTCGGCGGTGTTCGGGTTCCGCATCCAGGCGTTCCACACCCGCGCCCCGGTGGTGGCGATCGCGGGGGTCGCCACGGGTCACCCCGAGGTCGTGAGCTAACCCAGCGTCGCCTCGATGCCGCGCACGTCGCCGTCCTCGTCGGCGAGCGTGTCGGCTGCGACGAAGCCGTGGCGGCGCAGGTCGGCCGTGAGCAGGTCGGGCTGGCCGGCGCCGAGCTCGAGCAGCAGCGCCCCGCCCGCCCGCAGGAGCGGCGGCGCCGCGGCGATGACGCGCCGCACAAGGGCGGTGCCGTCGGGGCCGCCGTCGTAGGCGAGCCGCGTCTCGAACGTGAAGGTGTCGCGCTGCAGCAGCCGCAGCTCGGGCGTCGGCACGTAGGGGCACGCGGCGACGATCACGTCGACGCGCCCGGCGAGATCGTCGGGAAGCGGCGCGAGCAGGTCGCCGCGGCGGGCATCGACGCCGTTTCGGCGGGCGCAGGCGACGGCGCCCGCGTCGACGTCGGTGGCGAGCACGCGGGCGCCCGGGCGCTGCGCGGCCAGCACCGCCGCCACCGCGCCGGAGCCCGTGCAGACGTCGACGGCGAGACCGGTCGTCGGTAGCCGGTGTGCTGCGCGCCGCGCCAGCTGCTCGGTGTGCGGCCGGGGCACATAGACGCCCGGGGAGACGTGGATCCGCAGGCCGCAGAACGTCGTCGTGCCCGTGATCCACGCGAGCGGCTCCCCTGCGAGGCGGCGCGCGGCGAGCGCGTCGAGCCGGCCGGCGTCGCTGCCGGCCGCGGCCAGCAGGAGGTCGGCCTCCTCGTCGGCGGCGACGAAGCCGGCCGCCTGCAGCGCGGCGGTCAGAGCCTGGAGATCCAGTCGCCGACGACCTGGTTCCAGAGCTCGGGCTCCTCCCACATCGGGCAGTGGCCGGAGTGCTCGAAGATGTGGAGGTCGGCCGGCGCGTGCTCGGCCAGCCATTCGCCGGCCGCGACGGGAACGAGCTTCTCGTCGCGCCCCCACGAGCAGAGCGTCGGAAGGGCGTACGAGCCGACGACCTCGCGGAAGTCGCGCAGCGACTGATCGAGCAGGATGCAGGTGGCGGCGTTCGCGCCCAGCTTCTGCGTCTCGGAGACGAGCATCTCGAGCTCGTCGGCGGGGCGGTCGTCCGCGAACATCGCCGGGACGAATTCGGCCATCACGCCGCGGAAGTCGTCCTGGGCGGCCTCGAGCAGGCCGAACAGCTCGGCCTCCGAGAACGCCCCCAGCTCCCAGCCCTCGCGCTTGAGGTCGGACGGCCCCTGCGAGACGTTCACGTGTCCGGCGAGACCCGCCGTTCCGAACTGCCGGACGAGCTCCCACACGACCATCGTGCCCATCGACCAGCCGACCAGGACGGCGTCGTCAAGGCCCAGCTGCCCGATCGCCGCGTGCACGTCGCGGGCGTACTGGGCGACGGTGTGGCCGCCCTCGTGGGCGGGTGACTCGCCGTGGCCGCGCAGGTCGATGTTCACGACCCGGAACCGCTCGGCCAGGCCGTCGAGGTTGCGCTCGAAGAACCGGCGCGACATCGACACGCCGTGGATCAGCACCACCGGACGGCCGCTGCCGCGGTCGTCGTAGGCCAGGCGGACACCTCCGCCGATGTCGAGCAGGTCGCTCATCGCCGCGCGATCCTACACCGCCGCCGCGGCGGCGGCTCACCGCCCTGCTCGTTTGAGATTCTCCTGAAATTCGTTTCGTCATGTAAGGAAGTCGGGTACAATTCGCGCGGAGGTTACGCTTTGGTGATCGTCACCATCTCGTGGCAGATCGGCATCGACGGCGAGCGTGTCGGAGCGCTGGTCGGCGAGCAGCTCGAGCTGCCCGTCGTCGACGACGAGATCGTGGAGGCGGTGATGCTCGCGCTTCGCAGCGGGCGGGCCGAGGCGCTGGACATGGAGCGTTTCGTGCCCACCTGGGGCGCCACCCTGGCCGTGTCGCTGCTCGCCACGGCCGGGATGGCGGCGGCGCGCGCCGACCTGATCCGGGCCGAGTGCGCCCACAGCGCGGCCGAGTCCGTCCTGCGCGAGGCTGCCAAGCAGTCGTGCGTGATCATGGGCCGCGGCGGCTTCGCGCTGCTGGCCGATCACCCCGGGGCCTGCCACGTGCGGCTGGCGGCGCCGCCCGAGTGGCGCGCCGCGCGTCTGGCCGCCCGCGAGTGCATCCCGGTCGACCGCGCGGCACGGCTGGTCGACTCCGACGACCGCAACCGCTCGGGGTTCGTGCGCCACTACTACGAGCGCCGCCTCGAGGATCCGGCCAACTTCCATCTCGTCCTCGCCGCCGACCGGTACTGTCCCGAGCGCCTGGCCGAGATCGTGGTCGCCGCCGTTGCGCCCGCCACGGCGCCCCTGTCGGTGCAGGCGGACCGGACGGGCACCCTGCTGGCCGACCCGGCGGTCGAGGCCACCGGACCCGCCGCCTAGAGCGGCTGGTCGGGCAGCGCCCGCACGGTCCGCACGACCCGCGACATCAGCTCCGCGAGCCGCTGACCGTCGCGGTCGCCGAGCTCGCTCATACCGGACGCAAGCGACGCCCGCAGCGTGCTGCGCCGGTGCTCGACCAGGTCGCGGCCGGCGGAGGTGAGTCCCACGAGCACGGCGCGGCCGTCGTCGGGGTCGCGGCCGCGCTCGGCCATGCCCAGCCGCTGCAGGCCGGTGACGGTGCGCGTGGCGGTGGCCTCGGTCGTCTCGGCCAGGCGGGCGAGCGCGCCCAGCCGCACCGGGCCATGATCGGCCAGGAGTACGAGCACCAGCCGCTGGGTCGAGGTGAGCGGATCGGACGCCGCGCCGTCGACCTGGCCGCCGCGCCGGTAGACGAGCAGGATGAGGTCCTCGACCGAGCGGGCCACGATGGCGGTCGGGTCGGTCACGGTCAGGCGTCCGAGCCGGCGCGGATCGGGCGCGGCCCGGCGGCGCCTGCGGTGCGCCACGGCTGCGCCCGCGGCAGCCATTCGCGCGTCAGCCGTTCCGACTCGTTCATCAGCCGCGGAGCGGCCCCCGTGGAGAGCGGGTACAGGCCGGTGATCGGCGGCGAGGGAAGCACGTAGACGTCGCACTCGCCGGCCCACTGCTCGAGCTGCGCCGCCGCCACCCGCCAGAAGAGCCAGTCGAGCCCGTCCATCGCCCGCACGAGCGCGCTGCGCTTCGGCGCCGGCCCGAGCGGCCAGCCTACGGGGAACAGGTACACGGTCGTCGCACCCTGCTCGACCGCCGTTCCGAGCGGCGGGTCTTCGGCCAGGCCGCCGTCGGCGAGCAGGCGGCCGCCGATCTCGACCGGCGGGTAGATCCCCGGGATCGCGGTCGACGCCACCAGCGCGTCCACGACGCCCCCGCGCGAGAGCACGACCTTCTCGCGCGTTGCCATGTCGGCGGCGACGATGTGGAGCGGGATGACGGTGTCCTCGATCCGGCGGATCGGCAGGTGGGTCTCGATCACCCGGCGGACGCCGCTGCTCGGGACGACGTGCGTCGAGCGCCCGGCCAGGGCGCGTGCGAGCGTCACCGGGCGGATGGGGAGGATCTGCGCCCGGCGCACGGTGGTCCACAGCGTCTCGAGCCGGCGCAGCGCGCGGTCTGGATCGGCTGCGAGCATCGCGCCGTTGAGGGCGCCGGATGACGTGCCGGTGATCAGATCCGGGCGCAGCCCGGCGCCGAGCAGCGTCCGCAGCATCCCCACCTGGATCGATCCCAGTGCGGAGCCGCCGGCGAAGACGAATGCCGTCGTGCCCGGGCTTCTGCGCGCATCGGGCGCCGCTTCGAGCCGTGCCGGCCGCAGCGTGTCTGTCGCTGACCCTCCGATGCGAGTATCATAATATTCAGAGCCAATGATTGGTCACGTGAACGAAAAGGGCGGCGGGAAGCGGTCCTGGTCGCCGCCGCGCTGGGTGGCACCGCTCTTTGCGATCTGCGCCGCGGTGCTCGTGCTGTGGGTGGGGCTGCTCGCATTCGCCCTGCCGGCCGCGCACCGCGTGACCCACTGGGCGCTGGCGTGGGTCGGGCTCGATGTTGCGGTCGTCGCGATGCTCATCGTGCTGGCCGCCTGCGTCTGGCGCCGCTCGGGGTGGGTCGAGCCGGCGGCCACGGCCGCCGCGACGCTGCTCCTGGTGGACGCATGGTTCGACGTCACGACCGCCTCATCGGCGGGCGGCCTGGCCCGTCCGCTCGGCTCGGCGATCGTCATCGACGTGCCGCTCGGCCTCGTCTGTCTCGCGCTCGCCCGGCGCGCGGCCCTGCGCCGGCGCGACGCGGAGGTGGGCGGGTGAGCGACGTCGATGTGACCACCGAGCCGGAGCGCGAGGTCGGCCTCCCGCACGCGCTCCAGCGGCACGTGGGCGTGCTGCTGATCCGGGTCGCGGCGATGGTGAAGCAGCGCATCGAGGAGGGGATGCAGAGCTGCGGCCTGCGCCCTCGCCACTACGCGATCCTGCAGCTGCTGCGCACCGAGGGCGCCGTTTCTCAGCAGGCGGTGGGGGCGCGGCTCGACATCGATCCGGGGACCGTCGTCGACCTGATCGACGTGCTCGAGGAGCGCGGCCTCGTCGAGCGCCGCCGCCGCGCGGAGGACCGGCGCGTCTACGAGCTTCACCTGACCGCCGCCGGCCTGGCGATGTCCGAGCAGATCGAGCCGGTGCTCGCATCCGTCGAGGGCACCGCCCTCGCGCCGCTCTCGCCGGCCGAGATGGAGGTCCTGAAGGACATGCTCACCCGGGTCGTCACCCAGCCGCGCTGACGTGCGGGGTCAGGCGGCGTCGCGCAGGCCGCGCAGCTCGGGCAGGCGGCGCAGGACGTCCATCGCCTCGGCCTCGGCCCGGCGCACATGGGTGCGGCTGACGCCCAGGGCGCGCGCGGTCGCCTCGACCGAGGCCGGCTCGGCGCCGTCGAGGCCGTAGCGGCGCTCGATCACGCGCCGGCTCGCGTCGGGGAGCAGCCCGATGGCCTCGCGCACCCGCCCCGCCCCGAAGTCGACGGCGAGCAGGTCGGCCGGATCGGGCGCGTCGTCGGCGATCGTCTCGCCGAACTCGGCGACACCGCCCTCGCCGGCCGTGGCGCTGATCGAGACCGCCTGGGGCCGCAGCCGCAGCGCCTCGCCGACCTGGTCGATCGACATGCGCGCGCGCACCGCGATCTCGTCGGCGGTCGGCTCGCGCCCGAGCCGGGCCTCGAGCTCGCGGGTGGCGCGGTCGACGGCGCGGATGCGCTCGCCCAGATGCACCGGCAGCCGGATCGTGCGCGCGCCGTTTGCAACCGACCGCTGCGCCGCCTGCTGGATCCACCAGGTCGCGTAGGTCGAGAACTTCAGGTCACGGCGCCAGTCGAACTTCTCGACCGCTCGGATCAGGCCCAGCGTCGCGTCCTGGATCAGGTCGAGGAACGCGACGCCCTGGCCGCGATAGCGCTTCGCGATCGAGACGACGAGCCGCAGGTTCGACTCGACCATCCGCCGCTTCGCCGCCTCGTCGCCACGCTCGATGCGGCGCGCGAGCACCTGCTCCTCGTGCTTGGTGAGGAGCGGGAAGCGCGCGATCTGCTCGAGGTAGGTGTCGAGGCTCGAGAGCGAGGACTCGTCCATTGAGGACTCCAATGGTTCGTGGAATGCACGATGCTACCACGTTCCGTGCCTGGCGCAAATGATCGGTTTCACGAACGATTTGTTCTCCAATCGGAATCATTCGACGGCGGCCGCGGGCGTCTCGCCGTAGCGCCAGAAGGCCGGGAACGCCGCGACGATCGGGACGAGCCCGACGATGCACAGGATCCCCCCCGACGCCACCGCCGCGCGTGCGCCGATGAGCGCCGCAACCGACCCCGACTCGACGTCGCCGAGCCGCGGCCCGCCCGTGACGACGAGCGTGTAGATGGCCGACATCCGTCCCCGCATCCCGTCGGGCGTCGCCATCAGCAGGATCGAGCTGCGGCAGACCGCGCTCACGCTGTCGGCCGCCCCGGCGACCGCCAGGCACACCATCGCGACGGCAAGGGTGTGCGTCAGCCCGGCGAGCGTCACCGCCACACCCCACCCGGCGATGGCGATGACGACGATCCGCCCCAGCCGGCGCATGTGCGCGATCCAGCCGGTCGAGAACGCCGAGACGGTCGCGCCGAACGAGAGCGCCGCATACAGCAGGCCCACACCGGTCGCGCCCGAGTGGTAGAGCGTCAGCGACAGCGCCGGGAAGAGCGCACGGGGCATTCCGAACGTCATGGCCAGGATGTCGGCGGCGAAGCTGCCCATCAGCTCGCCGCGGCCGCCCGCAAAGCGCAGGCCGCTGCGCACCGCGCGCAGGAACGACTCGCCCACCTCGCCGGGTGGCGGCTGCTGCCTGCGCATGAGGCCGACCGCCGTCACCATGGCGCCGAACGTGATGACGTCGAGCGTATACGCGAAGCGCAGCCCGGCGGCGGCGATCACGATGCCGCCGACCGCAGGCCCCACGACCATCGTCAGCTGGGCGAGCCCGTAGTTGAACGCGACGGCCGGCTGCACCTCGCGGGGCTCGACGATGCTCGGGATGATCGCGGTGCGGGTCGGCCGGTCGACGGCGGAGGCGGCGGCGGCGACACCGGCGATGACGTAGAGCGCCGCGACCGGCGGGGGGCCGAGCGCCGCGCCCGCGGCCAGAAGGGCCGACGTCGAGAGCTGGACGATCTGGGCGATCATGAGCAGGCGGCGGCGCTCGGTGCGGTCGGCGAGCGCGCCGCCCACGAGCGAGAGCGTCGCCAGCGGCACGAGCTCGGCCAGGCCGATCAGCCCCACGGCGAACGACGATCCCGTCAGGACGTACACCTGGTAGGGCAGCGCGACCAGCGTCACCTGCGTGCCCAGTCCCGACACGAACCCGCCCAGCGCAAGCAGGCGGTAGTCGCGCGAATGCCGCAGCGGCCCCGTGTCGACCGCCATGGTGCGCAGACGGCCCAGGCGGCGCTTCCGCGGGGGCGCCGCCGGCGCGTCGTCGCGCGCCGCGCCGGCCCGCCTGCCCGGGCGGCGTCGGGGCTTCTGCATCAGCGCACGCTATCGGGCGGGCGCCGTGCGGCGGGTCATTCCCCGCCGGGGCGGCGGGGCAGCGCGGGGACGCCGACGAGGCAGACGCCGGCGAGCAGGACGAGCAGGACGACCGCGGCCACTCCCGGCCCGCCGTCCGTGTCGCGCGAGCCGACGCTCGCGAGCGCGACGAGCTGCGGCGCGGTGGCCGCCCTCGTGGTCACCGCGACCGGGACGCGGGCGCCGCGCAGCCGGGTGTCGAAGCGCTCGGCGGCCGACTCCACCCGCCGCGCCGCCAGGGCGTCGGCTCTGCGGGCGGCGGCCAGAAGCGCGGCCCCGGGGTGGGCGAACCTGCGTGCGACGGCCGCGACGCTGCGGGCGAGGCCGTCGCCGCGGCTGCCCGCCAGCAGGCGCCCGAATCCGTCCCACGAAACGGCCGAGAGCGGCTCGATGCGCACGTCGGCACCTGTCTGCGGCGCGACGACGACCAGGCCGTCGCCCGCGTACAGAGCGACGTGGTAGGGCGCGCGGTGGCGCGTGTAGAGGAAGGCGAGATCGCCGGGCGCGAGGTGGGCCCGGCTCACGGGCGTCGACATGCTGAACAGCACCGCGGCGGTCGGGCGGCCCGGCAGCCGCATGCCGGCGCGGGCGTAGGCGTAGTCGACGAGCCCCGAGCAGTCGAACCCGCCCTCGGCGCGGCTGTCGCCACCCCAGATGTAGGGCCAGCCGACCTGCTGGAGCGCCGCCGCGAGCACGCGTGCGCGGCCGCCGGCCGTGGCGGCGATGAGGGCGTGGGCCGCCTGCTTGACCGCCGGGGCGCGGCGGTGGGCGCGGTGATGGAGGCGCGAACCCGCGGCCGGGTGGCGGTGGTGGGCGGGCTTTGGGCGATGGGTCTTCGGTGGCGGCGGCGCCGTCCCTGACCCGCCGCCGTTGCCGCCCGATCCCTTGCCGCCGCCCGTGGCGGGAGCCGGCGGGGCGACGGTTGCGGTGACGGTGCCGAGCGCGATCACCGAGCCGGCGGCCAGGCCGGCATGGTCGCGCTGCAGCACGATCCGCACGCCGACCGCCGCGGCGGTCGCGTGTGCCGTCACGGTCGACCGCGCCGTTCCGGCGCGCGTCAGCGTGCCCCAGTCGCCCAGCCGCAGCGGATGGCCGGCACGAGGATGCACGTGGCGTCCCAGCACGACCAGTCCGTGGATGTCCGTCCGCACGAGCTCGGCCACGCTGCCGTCGGCCGCCGTCGTCAGCGCGACCGACGTCCAGAGCTTGCGCACCTGCACCGCCCCGCCGAGCATGCGCACACGCCGCAGGAGCACGCTCGAGGCCGCGCTCGGCGTCGCCCCGCCGGCCTTGCCCGCGCTCGCCTTCGTCCATCCCGCGCGCACGGCGCCCGCCTGTGCATACGGCGCGCCGGCGACGGCGGGCGCCGACGACAGGGCGAGCTCGGTCCCGGCCGGCGCCGCGCCGGGCGCCTGCAGGAAGATCGCCTGCGCCGACGCGCTCACAGGCGCGGACTTCGCGGCCAGTGCGTCAGGGGTCGATCCGGACGCCGCAGCGGCCAGTGCCGCTACGGAGAGTCCCAACCACCAGCGACCCCACAATCGCAAACCGCGGTCCTCCCGTGCCGTCCAGGCAGGCATGATGCCACGTTTCCCCGCAGCGGCCGTCCAGAAGATGTAAAGCCTTCGCAAGGGCGCCCGTCGGGCGCGCCGGTGCCGCGGATCAGCGCGGGCCGTACCGCTTGGGATCCATCACGTCGCGGCGGAACGACGCCTGGCGCCGCTGCCAGAGGGCGACCTCGGCGGCGATGATCGCAAGCAGGGCGGCGACGGCCCAGAGGAGCTCGGCCCGCAGGGGATGGTGCCTGTGCGGCTTGACGCCGGCGCACGCCACCGTCGGGGGGCAGTGCACGCCGCCGGACTTCATCTGCCACATGATCACCCCGGCCACGAGGCAGATCACGGCGATCGCAGCGATGGTCGCGGGGACAAGCCACCTGCGAGAACTTGTCATGCGCCGCACGCTACCACCTGGGCTGCACCACGGGCCACCCCTGCACGATGAACCATTTGATTCACCATCCATTTACAAATGATCTATCTGGATCGATTTCTGCTAGGCTCGGCCGATGGCGCCGACGCCCCGAAGCGGTCTCTATGACCCACGGTTCGAGCACGACGCCTGCGGCCTGTCGGCCCTCGTGCGCCTCGACGGCCGCCCCGACCACGAGCTGGTCGAGCGGGCGCTCGCCGCCCTCGTGAATCTCGACCACCGCGGCGCGACAGGCTCGGATCCGGGCACAGGCGACGGAGCGGGGATCATGACCCAGCTCCCTCACCGGTTCCTGCGCGCGGCCTTCCGGGCGGCGATCGGCCACGACCTGCCGCCGCCGGGTGCATACGCGGCCGGGCTCGTGTTCCTGCCCCGCGACCCCGGCCTGCGCCTGCGCTGCGAGGAGCTCTGCGTGCGCATCTGCGCCGAGGAGGGCCAGCGCGCGCTCGGCTGGCGCGACCCGGCCGTCAACCCCGGGCGGATCGGCCGGCTCGCGCAGGCGTCGGAGCCCGTCGTGCGCCAGCTCTTCGTCGAGCGGCGCACGGGCGACCAGGCCGCGTTCGAGCGCAAGCTCTACGTGATCCGGCGCCGCGTCGAGCGCGCCGCGGCGGCCGCCGGCGTGCCCGAGGCGCAGTTCACGATCGTCAGCCTCTCGTCGCTTCGGATCGTGTACAAGGGCCTGCTGCGCGCCCCGCAGCTCGCCGCCTACTACGACGATCTGCGCGACCCGCGCTTCGAGACCGCCCTCGCGCTCGTGCACAGCCGCTTCTCGACGAACACGTTCGGCACATGGGATCTCGCCCACCCGTTCAACCTCCTGGCCCACAACGGCGAGATCAACACGGTGCGCGGCAACGCCAACTGGCTGGCCGCGCGCGAGCCCCAGCTGCGCTCGCCGCTGCTCGGCGACGACCTGCAGAAGCTCTACCCGATCGTCGACGAGCGCTGGTCGGACTCGGCCAAGCTCGACGCCGCCGTCGAGCTGCTCGTGATGGGCGGCCGTTCGCTCGCGCACGCGCTGACGATGCTCGTGCCGCCGGCGTGGACCGACCGCGGATCGGTGCCCGACGCCGATGTGCGCGCGTTCTACGAGTACTCGAGCTGCCTGGCCGAGCCCTGGGACGGCCCGGCCGCGCTGATCGCAAGCGACGGGGTGCGGGTCGTCTGCCTGCTCGACCGAAACGGCCTGCGGCCCGCCCGGTTCGTGCGCAGCCGCGACGGCCTTGCCGTGGTCTCGTCCGAGGTGGGCGTCGTCGACATCGACCCGGCCGACGTGGTCGAGCACGGCCGCCTCGGCCCGGGTCAGGCGCTCGTCCTCGACACGGGCCTGGGCCGCGTCGTCGGCGACGTCGAGCTGAAGAGCGGGCTGGCCCGGCGCCGCCCGTATGCCGCGTGGCTGCGCGAGCACCGCATCGCGCTTGGCGACCTCGCGGTCGCCGAGCCGGAGCCGGCCGACGATGCGCCGGCGACCGGGCTGCCGACGGCGTTCGGCTACACCGACGAGGAGCTCGAGCTGATCGTGGGGCCGCTCGCCCGCGACGGCGCCGAGCCCGTCGGCTCGATGGGCGACGACGCCGCCCTGGCGGTGCTCTCCGACCGGCCACGGCTGCTCGGGAGCTTCTTCCGCCAGCAGTTCGCGCAGGTCACGAACCCGGCCATCGACCCGCAGCGCGAGGCGCTCGTGATGAGCCTGCGCACGTCGATCGGGCCGATCGGAAACCTGCTCGACGAGCGGCCGGAGCACTGCCGCCGGGTGGTCGTGCCGCGGCCGGTGCTCGGCCTCGCGGAATTCGCGCGCCTGCGCGACGTCGGCCGCGACGGGTTCGAGACGGTCACGATTCCGACGTGCTATCCGGTCGCCGACGGCGCCGAGGGGATGGAGCGGGCGATCGACACCGCGTGCCGCGCGGCGTCGCGGGCGGTGTGGGACGGCGCCGCCGTCGTGATCCTGTCCGATCGCGGCATTGACGAGCACCACGCGCCGCTACCGCCGCTGCTCGCGGTCGCCGCCGTGCACTCGCACCTCGTGCGCGAGGGCGCCAGGGCGATGTGCGGCCTCGTGGTCGAGTCGGGCGAGCCGCGCGAGACGATGCACTTCGCGCTCCTGCTCGGATACGGCGCGGCCGCCGTGTGCCCCTATCTGGTGCTCGAGACGCTGCCGGCCGCCGAGCGGGAGCGCTACATCGACGGCATCTGCGCAGGCCTGCTCAAGGTGTGCTCGAAGATGGGCATCTCGACGATCCAGAGCTACCGCGGCGCCCAGATCTTCGAGGCGGTCGGCCTCGGCGGAGACCTCGTCGACCGCTACTTCCCCGGCACGGTGTCGCGCCTGGGCGGCATCGGCCTGCCCGAGCTGCACGCGTCGGCCGCCGCCCGCCACGCGCGCGCGTTCGCCGAGCCTGCTGCCGGCGGCGCGCTCGAGCTCGGCGGCGAATACCGGTTCCGCGCCGGCGGCGAGCACCACGTGTGGGGGCCCGAGCCGATCGTCCGTCTCCAGCGGGCGGTGCGCGACGAGAGCTTCGCCACCTTCCGCGACTACGCCCGCGAGGTCGACGGGCGGGCCGCGCGCCTCGCGACGCTGCGCGGTCTGCTCGAGCCGCTCTGCGCCGGTGCGCCGATCCCGCTCGAGGCCGTCGAGCCGTCGGCGGCCATCGTCCGCCGGTTCGCCACCGGCGCGATGAGCCTGGGCTCGATCTCGCCCGAGGTGCACGAGACGCTCGCGATCGCGATGAACCGGATCGGCGGGAGGTCGAACACCGGCGAGGGCGGCGAGGATCCGGGCCGCTCGGTGCCCGATCGCAACGGCGACCTGCGCCGCTCGGCGATCAAGCAGGTCGCGTCTGGGCGGTTCGGGGTCACCGCCGCCTACCTCGTCGACGCCGACCAGCTGCAGATCAAGATCGCCCAGGGCGCGAAGCCCGGCGAGGGCGGCCAGCTGCCCGGCGACAAGATCACCGAGACGATCGCGCGCCTGCGCCATTCGACGCCGGGCGTCGGCCTGATCTCGCCGCCGCCGCACCACGACATCTACTCGATCGAGGACCTGGCCCAGCTCGTCCACGATCTGAAATGCGTGAACCCGCGGGCGACGGTGTCGGTGAAGCTCGTGGCCGAGGCCGGCGTCGGCACGATCGCGGCCGGCGTCGCCAAGGCCAAGGCCGAGCACATCGTCATCGCCGGACACGACGGCGGCACGGGCGCGGCGCCGCTCTCGTCGCTCAAGCACGCGGGGCTGCCGTGGGAGCTCGGCCTCGCCGAGGCCCACCAGGTGCTGATGCGAAACGGCCTGCGCGACCGGGTGTCGCTGCAGGTCGACGGCGGGCTGCGCACGGGCCGCGACGTGCTCGTCGGGGCGCTGCTCGGGGCCGAGGAGTTCGGGTTCTCGACGGCACCGCTGATCGCGGCCGGCTGCGTGATGATGCGCGTCTGCCACCTGAACACGTGCCCGGTCGGGATCGCCACCCAGGACCCCGAGCTGCGCCGGCGCTTCACCGGCACCCCCGAGCACGTCGTGCGCTACTTCCTGTTCGTCGCCGAGCACCTGCGTGAGCTCATGGCGGGCCTGGGCATCGAGCGGCTCGAGGACGTCGTCGGCCGAAGCGACCTCCTGCGCCGCCACGCCGACGCCCGCCCGTGGCTCGCCGGCCTCGACCTCGGCCCGCTCCTGGAGCGCATCCCCGGCCCACCGGTGCCCGCGCCGGGCCGTCACCGCCCCGCCGACCACGGCCTCGCCGCGGCGCTCGATCGCGAGCTCGTCCCGCGGGCTGCGGCCGCGCTTGCCGGCGCCGGACCGGTCGTGTTCGAGCGCCGCGTCCGAAACACCGACCGCAGCGTCGGCGCGATGCTGGCCGGCGAGATCGCGCGGAGCGGCGCCGGCCGGGCTCGCCGACGACTCGATCGTCCTTCGGCTCACCGGCTGCGCGGGCCAGAGCCTGGCGGCGTTTGCCCCGCGCGGGCTCACGATCGAGCTCGACGGAGCCTGCAACGACTACGCGGGCAAGGGCCTCTCGGGCGGGCGACTGATCGTGCGGCCGCCGGCCGGCGCCGGCTACGTCGCCGAGCACAACGTGATCGCCGGGAACACGGTGCTCTACGGCGCCACCGCGGGCGAGGCCTTCCTGCGCGGGCGCGCGGGCGAGCGGTTCTGCGTGCGCAACTCGGGGGTGAGCGCCGTTGTCGAGGGCGTCGGCGACCACGGCTGCGAGTACATGACCGGCGGCGTCGTCTGCGTGCTCGGCCCGACCGGGCGCAACTTCGCGGCCGGCATGTCCGGCGGCGTCGCCTACGTGCTCGACACCGACGGCGGGCTGTCCGATCGCTGCAATCCGGGCTCGGTCGGGCTCGAACCGCCCGGCGCCGCCGACGAGCCGGTGGTGCGCGATCTGCTCGAGCGCCACGCCGCCGCGACCGGGAGCGCCGTCGCGGGCCGCCTGCTCGAGGCGTGGCCGGCTGCGCTGGCCGGCTTCGTCAAGGTGATGCCCGACGACCTGCGCCGGCTGGCCGAGGCGCGGGAGTCCGAGCGCGTGCCGGCGGTCGTCGGTGGCTGACCCGCGCGGCTTCGTCACGTTCACGCGCCGCGTGGCGCCGTACCGGCCGGTGCCCGAGCGGCTGTCCGACCATCGCGACCAGGCCACCCGCGCCGGCGAGGGGCTCGTGCGCGAGCAGGCGAGCCGCTGCATGGGCTGCGGCGTGCCGTTCTGCCACTCGGGCTGTCCGCTGGGAAATCTCGTGCCCGACTGGTCGGAGCTCGTGCGCACCGGCCGCTACGAGGAGGCCTCGGCGCGGCTGCACGAGACGAACAACTTCCCCGAGCTCACCGGCAAGCTGTGCCCGGCGCCGTGCGAGGAGGCGTGCGTTCTCGCGCTCAACTCCGACGCGGTCACGATCAAGCAGATCGAGCTCGCGATCGTCGAGCGCGCCTTCGCCGAGGGCTGGGTGCGACCGCGGCCGGCGGTCGCGGCATCGGGCCGCTCGGTGGCGATCGTCGGCAGCGGCCCGGCGGGCCTCGCCGCCGCGCAACAGCTCGCCCGCGCCGGCCATGCCGTCACCGTGTTCGAGCGCGACGAGGAGCCCGGCGGGCTGCTGCGCTTCGGGATCCCCGACTTCAAGCTCGAGAAGCGGCTGATCGACCGGCGGCTTGATCAGCTCATGGCCGAGGGCGTGCGGATCGAGGTGGGGTCGTCGGTCGGCTCCGCCGTCTCCGCGGACGCCCTCGCCGCCCGGTTCGACGCCGTGCTGCTCGCGACCGGAGCGCAGCGTCAGCGCATGCTGGACCTGCCCGGAGCGGGTCTGCGCGGCGTCGAACCGGCGATGACCTACCTCGCGGGGCGCAACCGCCACGTCGCCGGCGCATCGTCCGGGCCGGCGGCGATCACGGCCGCCGGCAAGGACGTCGTGGTCGTCGGCGGCGGCGACACGAGCGCCGACTGCCTGGGCTGCGCGCTGCGCGAAGGCGCGCGGTCGGTGACCGAGATGGCCCACGGCCCGACGCCGCCGCTTCGGCGCACACCGCTCCAGACGTGGCCCGAGTGGCCGTTCCTGCTGCGCACGTATGCCGCGCACGAGGAGGGCGGTGTGCGCGAGTGGCACATCGAGCCGACCTCGATCGCCGGCGCCGACGGCGCCGTCCGGGCCGTGCACGGCCGTCGGGTCGCCGGCGCGGGCGCGGGCGCTGCGACGGGTGACGACGTCGTGTTCGCCGCCGACCTGGTGCTGGTGGCCATCGGCTTCGCCGGCGTCGAGCCCGATCCCGTCTACGAGCAGCTCGGCGTGGCGCTGCAGGACGGCACCGTCGCCGCGGGTGCGGGCGGCGTCACGAGCGCCCCGGGGGTGTTCGCGGCCGGCGACTGCGTCCGCGGCGCCGACCTGATCGTGACCGCGATCGCCGAGGGGCGCGCCGCCGCCGCGCGCATCGGCGCCCGGCTCGCGCAGCGCGTGGCGGCGCCGGCGGCGTGAGCGCGACCCCGCTCCGTATGATGGGCGGCGTGAACGGGTCGGGCGTGGCCGGACAGATCCGCCGGAAGCTCTCCGAGCTGTCGCCGAACGACCGCCGGATCGCCCGGCAGATCCTCGACGACGACGTCGAGGCCCCGTTCGAGACGGCCGAGTCCCTGGCGGCGAAGGCGGGAGTCAGCAAGGCCGCCGTGGTGCGGTTCGCGACCAGGGTCGGGTTCGCGGGCTTCTCGGAGCTGCACGATGCGCTGCGGCTGGAGGCGGTCGCGCGCCTGCGCCAGGCCCAGGCCGAGACGGCGCCCGCGACCGCCGTGCTCGACCGGTTCGTCGAGCGCGCCCGCGCCGACCTGGCTGCCACCCGCGATAGCATCGATCACGCCGAGTTCCGCGCCGCCGTGCGCCTGCTCGGCAAGGGCAACGGCAAGCTCGGCATCTTCGGCTACCGCAAGTCCGTCGCGCTGGCCGAGTACGCGTACTACCTGCTGAACCCGCTGATCGCGAACGTGTGGCCGATCGCCGCGGGCGAGCCCGGCATCGCCGACCACCTGATCGACCTGGAGCCGCGCGACCGGCTGATCGCATTCACCTTCAAGCGCTACGCCAAGGTGACGACCGACGTCATGCGCTACTTCCACGAGGCCGGCGCGCAGACGGTGCTGATCACCGACGACGTGATGGCGCCGGCCGCGGCGCTTGCCACACACGTGCTCGTGTGCCGCCCGGCCGGGCCGGGCGGGTTCGACTCGACCGCCGCCGGCACGGTCGTGCTCGAGGCGCTGGCCGCCGAGATCGCTCTGCGCAAGGTCCGCTCGAACGGCCGCCGCCGCGACGCCGCCGAGCAACTCTGGAAGCAGTTCGGGACGTACTGAGCGCGTCGCTAGCTCGAAAACGTCCTCCGGCACCAGAGAAGTAATACGGACATGCACCAGGACCCGACCGGATCGGCCGATCATCGAACTGCGTAGAGGGCGGCCCAGGTCGGCGGGGTACCGCACGGGTCAGGCGACGAGGGTTCGACAGGCACGTTCGACAGGCACGTTCGACAGGCAGGTTCGAAGGTGGAGCTGGCAGACCACCACAGATTCACCGTCGCAACCGACGTGTCCGTCTACTTCTGTGATCCCCAGAGCCCCTGGCAGCGAGGATCGAACGAAAACACCAACGGGCTGTTACGCCAATACCTGCCGCGGCGCACTGACCTTTCACTACACAGCCAGCACGATCTGGATCAGATAGCGCAACGACTCAACACGCGGCCGCGCAAGACCCTCGCATATCAAACGCCCGCTGCTATGCTCGACCGCACGTTGCGATTGACCGGTTGAGCCCGCCGCCGTCAGCACTCGAACTGTGATGTGCTCGCGGATCACTCCCGCGGCGTGCGGATCGCGTAGCCGAAGCCGCGCACCGTCTGGATGAGCGCGGTGTCGTCGGACCGGTCGATCTTCTTGCGCAGGTAGCTGATGTAGGTCTCGACGACGCTCGAGTCGCCGCCGAAGTCGTAGCGCCAGACGTGGTCGAGGATCTGCGCCTTGGAGAGCACGCGGCCCGCGTTCACCAGCAGATAGTGGAGCAGGTTGTACTCGGTCGGCGTCAGCTCGACGATGCGCCCGCCGCGGCGCACCTCGCGGGCGTCCTCGTCGAGCTCGAGATCGGCGTAGCGCACGATCGGCGAGTCCTCGCCCGTGGCGCGGGTGCGCCGCAGCACCGCCCGTACGCGGGCGACGAGCTCCTCGAGGCTGAACGGCTTGCCCATGTAGTCGTCGGCGCCGAGCGTCAGGCCGTGCACGCGGTCCTCGGTGCTGTCGCGCGCGGTCAGGAAGAGCACGGGCACCCGCGCCGAGGAGTCCTCGATCCGGCGGTAGACCTCGAACCCGTCGAGGTCGGGGAGCATCACATCGAGCACGATCAGGTCGGGCCGGAACGCGCGTGCCGCCTTCACCGCCGCCCGGCCGTCAGCGGCGGTCTCGACCACGAAGCCCTCGTAGCGAAGCACCGTGCAGATCAGCTGCGTGATGCTCTCCTCGTCGTCCACGACGAGCACCCGCGCCGCCTCGGATCCGTCGCCCCGTCCACCTGCCGTCGTCGCCACCGCACCAGCCCTCCGCGTCGTTTCTCCCACCGTATCCACGCCGCCTGTGAGTTTGCTGGGAGGCGGGTGGGAGCCCGTTGGGAGGATGCTCCAGACGTTCTCAGCGAATTCTCACGCGGAATTCGCGTTGCGTTCAAACTGGTCGGGCATGATGTGGGGAGTGAATCCTCGAGAAGCGGGTATGCAGGGCGTGCCCGCGGCCTCTAGAACGAGAAAGGTGCACACCACATGAGAACCGCCATCGCAGTAGCCGCACTGCTCGCCTCCGCCGGGGTGGGCGCCGGGGTGGCGGGGGTCGCCGTGCACGAGAGCGACTCCGGCTCGACCACGACCGTGATCAACCGGCCGGTCACGGTCGGTGCCGCCCCTGCGGCGTCCACGTCGCCCTCGGGCGGGCTGAGCGTCAGCGAGATCTACCGCCGGTCGGTCACGGGCGTCGTCGAGGTGCTCGCCACGGGCAGCACGTCGAGCGGCTTCTTCGGCGGCCAGGCCGAGAGCGCGCAGGGCACCGGCTTCCAGGTCGACAAGAGCGGCGACATCGTCACGAACTACCACGTCGTCGAGAACGCCGACTCGGTGCACGTGCGCCTGAACGACGGCCACGTCTACCCGGGGCGCGTCATCGGCACGAACAAGAACCAGGATCTGGCCGTGATCCGGATCAGCGCTCCCGCGAGCGAGCTCACGCCGCTCACGTTCGCGGACTCCTCGGCCGTGCAGGTCGGTGACTCCGTCCTCGCGATCGGCGATCCCTATGGCCTTCGCAACACGGCCACCGTCGGGATCGTGAGCGCCCTCAACCGCACGATCGTCTCGCCTGACAACCACAAGATCACGGGTGTGCTCCAGACCGACGCCGCCATCAACAGCGGCAACAGCGGCGGCCCGCTGCTCGATTCGCAGGGCCAGGTCATCGGCGTGAACAGCCAGATCGAGTCCGGGTCGCAGGGCGGCGCAGGTGGATCCGCCGGCGGCAACATCGGCATCGGCTTCTCGATCCCCTCCAACACCGTCGCCTCGGTCGCGCACAACCTGATCCAGGACGCCAAGAGCCAGCCCTACGTCGGCGTCGAGCTGATCACGGTGACGCCGGCCATCGCCCATGCGACCGGGATGAGCGCGGGCGTCGAGATCGTCTCGGTCACGAAGGGCGCTCCGGCCAGCAAGGCGGGCCTGACGGGTGCCACCGGCACGAAGACGATCGACGGCACGCCGTTTGAGACCGGCGGCGATGTGATCACCAAGATCGACGGCACGTCGGTGCACAGTGCCGACCAGCTGATCACCCTGATCCGGCAGAAGCGGCCGGGCAATCAGATCCAGCTGACGGTCGTCCGCGGCGGCGCGACCAGCACGGTCGCGGTCACGCTGGGCAGCGACTGAGCCCTTGCGCGGATGAGGCGGGTCACCCTCGGCCTGGGGGTGGCCCGCCTCGGCCATGTCGGGGGACGGGTCGATGGGCAAGCTGATCGCGGCGCTCGCAGCGGCGGCGATCGCAGGCATCGCGCTCGTTGCCTACGTCGCTACGCGCGGCGGCTCGTCGGCCCCGCCGGCGGCGAGCACCGCGTCGCCCCCGGCGACCACGAGCACACCGGCCACGACGGGTCCGCAGCCACGATCGCGATCGAGCGGCCGTGACTGGCCGCTCTACGGGTACGACGCCGCACGGACGAACGACGATCCGCACTCGACCGGCATCACCGCCCCTGATATCGCCCACCTGCGCGAACGCACCGTGGCGCTGCCGGGCACGGTCGACTCGGCGCCGATCTTCCTGCACGCCGTCGAGGTCGACGGCCGCCGCCGCGACGCGTTCTTCATGACGACCACGTACGGCAAGACGATCGCGATCTCGCCGGCCGGCCGGGTGCTGTGGACGTATACGCCGCCGACATACGGCGAGTACGCGGGCAGCGCCCAGATCACGACCGCCACGCCCGCGGCCGATCCCGACCGCCGTTTCATCTATGCGGCGGCGCCCGACGGCGTGATCCGCAAGCTCTCGGTCGCCACCGGCCATGCTGTGCGTACGGGCGGCTGGCCCGTGCGCGTGACGCTCCTGCCGTCGCGCGAGAAGATCGCCGCGCCGCTCAACATCTGGCGCGGGGACGTCATAGTCGCCACCGGCGGCTACATCGGCGACACGCCGCCCTACCAGGGCCATGTCGTCGTGATCCGGCGCGCGACCGGGCGCATCGCCGCCGTCTTCAACACGCTCTGCGCCGGAACGCGCCACCTGCAGCAGCCCTCCGCGTGCCCCGACTCGGACTCGGCGATCTGGGGCCGCTCCGCGCCCGTGATCGACCCGGCCACGGGCGAGATCCTGGTGGCGACCGGAAACGCCGCGTTCGACGGCAGCACTGCCTGGGGCGACTCGGTGCTCGCGCTCGCGCCCGGTGCCACGTCGATCGCACACAGCTACACGCCGTCCGACCAGGCGCAGCTCAACTCGAGCGACCTCGACCTCGGCTCGTCCGCCCCGGCGATCGTGTCGAGCCGCGACCTGATCGTCGCGCAGGGCGGAAAGGACGGCGTGCTGCGGCTCGTCGCCCTCGGGCGGCACGGCGTCGGCGGCCTCGGCGGCGAGCTCCAGCTCCTGCGCACGCCGGGAGCCGCGCCGCTCTTCACCGCGATCGCCGTCGCCCGCCCGGCCGCCGCCCCGGCCCGCATCTACGTCGCCGACGGCTCGGGCACGGCCGCCTACCGGGTCACGGGATCCGGGACGGCGACGCGGCTTGTCGCGGACTGGGCGAACACGACCGCCGGCACGAGCCCGGTCATCGCCGGCGGCCTGCTCTACGTGTACGACCCGCGCGGCGGGCTCGACGTGTACGACCCCAGCACCGGGCGGCTGCTGCGATCGCTGCCCGCCGGCGCGGGCCACTGGGAGTCACCGATCGTCGCCGACGGCGTCGTCGCCCTGCCGGTGGGCGACGCCAACGATCACGCGACCACCGGTCAGATCGACCTGTATTCCCGGTAGAGCCCGGGCTCTAGACTGCGCCGCATGATCTCCGGCGAGGCTCGCGACACGGGGACGGCCGCGCCGGGCTCCGAGCCCGTCCCCCCGGGGCCGGGAGGACCTGCGTGGGGCAACTTCGCCCGGTACATGCGCGATCCGCTCGGGACGATGGACCGCTTCGCGGCCGATCACGGCGGCGTCGCGTTCGTACGCTTCCCGGGCGGGCACAGCTTCTACTTCGTGAGCGACGCGGCGCTCGTGCGGCGCGTGCTGGTCGATGACAACGCCGTGTTCGTCAAGGGGCGCGCGCTGCGCGCAGCCCGCCGACTGCTGGGCGACGGCCTGCTCACGAGCGAAGGCGCCGACCACCTGCGCCGCCGCCGGCTGATCCAGCCCGTGTTCCACCACGAGCAGATCGCCCGCTACGGCGAGGTGATGATCGAGGCCGCCGCGCACGTGTCGGAGACGTGGTCCGCCGAGACGACCATCGATCTGAACCGCGAGATGACGCGCGTCGCCCTGCGCGTCGTCGGGCGCACGATCTTCGACGCCGACGTCGAGTCCGAGGCGCCCGAGATCGCCGCGGTGCTCGAGGCCGGCATGCGCGTGTTTCACCGCTTCCTCTTGCCCGGCGCCGAGCTCCTGTGGCGGCTGCCGCTGCCCGCCACCCGCAGGTTCAACGCGGCCAAGCGCGACATCGACGGCTTCCTCGAGCGCCTGGTCACCGAGCAGGCGGCCCATGAGGGCGGCGCCGACCTCGCCTCCGTGCTCACCGGCCTGCGCGACGACGACGGCGACCGCCTGCTGTCGGATGCCGAGATCCGCGACGAGGCGATCACGCTCATGCTGGCGGGCCACGAGACGACGGCACAGGGGCTGACCTGGGCGTGGCACCTGCTGGCCCAGAACCCGCGCGCCGGCCGGGCGATGCGGTCCGAGCTCGACGCGGCGCTCGGGGGGCGCCCGCTCACCACTGCCGACTTCGATCGCCTGCCCTACACGCAGGCGGTCTTCCGCGAGGCGCTGCGCCTGTACCCGCCCGTCTGGGCGCTCGCGCGCATCGCCACGCGGCCCTACCGGCTCGGCCCCTACCTCGTCCCCGAGGGCGGCACGATCGTGACCAGCCAGTGGGTCGTCCAGCGCAACCCGGAATACTTCCCGCAGCCGCTGCGGTTCGCGCCCGAGCGCTGGCTCGACGGCGCGGCGCCGGTCGCGGGCGCCTACTTCCCCTTCGCGGCCGGGTCGCGGATGTGCATCGGCGAGCGCTTCGCCATGCTCGAAGGCACGCTCGTGCTGGCCGCGATCGGGCGGGCATGGGAGATCGTGCCCGAGGCGGCGACGCCACAGCTCGACGCCCGCTTCACCCTGCGGCCGCGGCACGGCCTGCCGGCACGGGTGCGGGCGGCGTGACGGAGCGGGGCCGGTTCGCCGCGCTCCTGGAGGCGCGCGAATTCGTGATCACCACCGAGCTCGTGCCGCCGCGCAGCGCCGACCGCGCGGCGGTCGAGGCGTCGGTGCGGGCGCTCGCGTTCGCCGACGCCGTCAACATCACCGATCTGCCGCGTGCGCGCCCGCGCATGTCGGCGCTGGCAGCCGCGGCCATCGCGGTGGCCGCAGGCGCCGATCCGATCCTGCAGATGACCTGCCGCGACCGCAACCGGATCGCCCTTGCCGCCGACGCGCTCGGGGCGGCCGCGGTCGGCGTCGGCGCGATCCTGCCGCTGGGCGGCGACCCTCTGCCCGAGGGGGTGCCGGGCGTCGCCGTGAACGATCTGGACGCGGGCGGGCTCGTGCGGCTCCTGACCGATCTCGCTGCGGGCGCCCTTCCCGACGGCTCGACGGTCGACGGCGATCCGCCGCGGCTGCTGGTCGGGGCGGCCGCCTCGCCCAGGTTCACGCCGCCCGCGTCGCTCGGCGCGAAGGTGGCCGCGGGAGCAGCGTTCGTGCAGACCCAGGTGGTGCTCGACGCCGACCGCTTCGGCGAGTGGGTCGCCGCCCTGAGGGCGCAGGACGCGCTCGGCGACGCCGCACTGCTCCCGAGCGTCGTCGTGCCCGCATCGGCGCGCTCGGTCGAGCTCGTCGGCGGATTCGGCGCCCAGGTCGCGCCCGCGGTCGCCGAGCGGGCCGAGGCGGGCGAGGGCGAGGCGGTCGCGCGCGAGATCGTCGCCCGCCTGCTCGAGCTGCCCGAGGTGCGCGGCCTGCACGTGCTCGCGATCGGGTCGGACACGGACTCGGCTGCGCGCCTGGCCGGCTACGCCCGCACCGTCCGGGACTGACCCGCCGGCGATCGACGGTTCCCAATTGCCAGCAGAGTTAGACGCGGCTAAACTGAGAGTTGGCTATGGTCAGTGAATCCGCCCAGGACTATCTAAAGGCAATCTGGAAGCTCGAGCGAACCGGCGACATGTCGACGACCGCTCTGGCCGACGCGCTCGGCGTGGCGCCGGCGTCAGCAACCGCGATGCTGAAGAAGCTCGCGACCCTCGGCCTCGTCGAGCATGAGCGCTACCACGGCGCCAGCCTGACGCCGGCCGGCGAGCGGATGGCGCTCGAGGTCGTCCGCCACCACCGCCTGCTCGAGCTCTACCTGATGGAGGCGCTCGGGCTGTCGTGGGATCAGGTGCACGCGGAGGCCGAACGGCTCGAGCACCACCTGTCCGACCAGCTCGAGGCCCGCATCGACCAGGCGCTCGGCTTCCCGACCCGCGATCCCCACGGCGATCCGATCCCGACTGCCGAGCTGCTCCTGCAGAGCGACGAGAAGGTGTGCCTGTCCGATCTCCAGGCGGGAGTGATGACCGTCGTGCGCCGCGTCCCCGATACCGACCCCGAGCTCCTGCGCTACCTCGCCACGCTCGGCCTCGTGCCGGCCGAAGAGGTCACCATCGTCGACCAGGCGCCGTTCGACGGCCCCGTGACGGTCGAGGTGCGCGGATCACGCCACGCGATCGGGCGCTCCCTTGCCGCCCAGATCGAAGTGGGGGTGGAGCATGCCGCCGCCGGCTGAGTCGGCCGCGCTCCGGCTTGCGCCGCAGGCCGTCGCGCTTCCCGGCGAGCGGCGTGTGCTCGAGGCGGCCGAGCGCTCCCTGCAGGGCGAGCGCCGCGGCCTGCGGGCGGCCTGGCCGTTCCTCGGCCCGGCGTTCATCGCCGCCGTGGCCTACGTGGACCCGGGCAACTTCGCCACGAACTTCGCCGGCGGCGCGAAGTTCGGCTACCTGCTGCTGTGGGTGATCCTGGCGGCCAACCTGATGGCGATGCTCATCCAGACGATGAGCGCCAAGCTCGGGATCGCCACCGGCATGAACCTGCCCGAGGCCTGCCGGGCGCAGTTTCCCCGGCCGGTGACGATCGGCCTGTGGCTCCAGGCCGAGGTGATCGCGATGGCCACCGATCTGGCCGAGTTCATCGGGGCCGCGCTCGGCCTGAACCTGCTCTTCGGCGTGCCGCTGCTCTGGGCGGGCTTTGCGACCGGCATCTTCGCCTTCGCGATCCTGGCGCTGCAGACGCGCGGCGGCTTCCGTCATCTCGAGGCGGTGATCGTCGGCCTCGTCGGCGTGATCGTGGCGGGGTTCGCCTTCGAGGTCGTGAACGCCGGGCCGTCGGCCCACGGGGTCGCGACGGGCATGCTGATCCCCCGCTTCGATGGATCCGAGAGCGTCCTGCTCGCCGCCGGCATCCTGGGCGCGACCGTGATGCCGCACGTCATCTACCTGCACTCCGCGCTCACGCAGCGGCGGGTGGTCGGAGCGACCGCCGCGGCCCGGCGGCGCATCTTCCGGTTCGAGCTCGTGGACGTCGTCATCGCCATGAGCATCGCCGGCGTCGTGAACATGGCGATGCTGATCACCGCCGCGGCGGTGTTCCACGCCCACGGCCTCACCGGCGTCGACAGCATCCAGGGCGCGTCGCGCACGCTCGGTCGCGTGGTGGGCGGCCACACCGACACGATGTTCGGGATCGCGCTCCTGGCCTCGGGGCTCTCGTCCTCATCGGTCGGCACGCTTGCGGGCCAGGTTGTGATGCAGGGCTTCATCCGCCGCTCGATCCCGCTCTTCCTGCGCCGGGCGATCACGATGACGCCCGCCCTGATCGTGCTTGCGATCGGACTCAACCCGTCGCAGGCGCTCGTGCTCTCGCAGGTGGCGCTGTCGTTCGGGATCCCGTTCGCGCTCATCCCGCTCGTCATGTTCTGCCGTGACCGCAGCCTGATGGGCGCGCTCACGAACCGGCCGGTGACCACGGTCGCGGCCGTCGCCGTCGCCGCGGTCATCGTCTGCCTGAACGTCTTTCTGATCGTGCAGACGTTCGCCGGCCTGGCATAGAAACGGCGCGGCGACCGCGCGTGCGGTCGCCGCGCCGTGTGTGAGCCCGCGGGGTGACTAGGCGGCGAGGCGCTCTTCGCGCGCCGGCGCGCTGACGGCGACGCGGGTGGCGGCGGGGGCGGCGATCGCCCAGGCGGTGACGGCGCCGAGCGCCGCGCCGATCGCCGCGAGCACGATGGCGCTCGTCACGAGCGCGCCGGCCGAGAGGGCCGTGGCGGCGAAGATCGTCGGGATGTTGAGGACGATGGCGCCTGCGATTGCAAAACGGGTGATGGTCATTCGGGCTCCTTTTGCGTTGCTGTCATGTGGTGTTGAGATTCATGTTCGCCAACCGACCTCAGCGGCCCGGCAGACGAACCTGGGAGTTCGCTCAGTGTTGGGTTTTCGCAGTCAGGCCGCCCTCGGGAGGGCCGCCCGCAGGTGTGCGGGCACGGCGGAGGCATCCATCGGCCGGGCGAGGTGGTAGCCCTGGCCGTAGTCGCACCCGAGCCGGCGCAGGACCTCGAGCTGGTCCTGCGTCTCGATGCCTTCGGCGATCGTGTCGAGACCGAGCGCACGTGACATCGTGACGATCGCCGTGAGCACCGCGACGTCGGCGGCGTCGAGCTCCGAGACGAACCGGCGATCGAGCTTGAGCGTGTCGACCGGCAGGCGGCGCAGGTACCCGAGCGCCGAGTAGCCGGTGCCGAAGTCGTCGATCGCGATCCTGATCCCCGCAGCGTGCAGCGTCTCGAGCGGCCGCAGGGCGGCGTCGGAGTCGTCGACGAAGAGCGACTCGGTCAGCTCGAGCATGAGCCGTTCGGCCGGGAGCCCGGTGCGCCGGAGCGTCTCGTTCACATCCGTGACGATGGTCGCGTCGTCGAGCTGCTCGACCGAGACGTTCACGCACACGCCGACGTCCAGCCCGCCCCGGTTCCAGGCGGCCGCCTGGGCGCACGCGGTGCGCAGCACCCACCGGCCCAGCATCGGCATGAGTCCCGAGGTCTCGGCGATGGGGATGAACACGCCCGGCGGGACGTTGCCGCGCGTGGGGTGGTTCCAGCGGGCGAGCGCCTCGACGTACGGCACGCCGTCGTGCGCGAGATCGACGATCGGCTGATAGGCGAGCCCGAGCTCGCCGCCGCGCGCCAGGGCGTCGCGCAGCTCGCGGCCGAGGGCGACGCGGTCGAGCATCGCGGTGCGCAGCTCGTTCTCGAAGAGGCGCACCCCGCCTCCGCCGGCCTTGGCGGCGTACATCGCCGAATCGGCATCGCGGAGCAGGTCGACGGCGATCCGGTCGGGATCAGTCGCCCGGTCGTCGTCGCTTCCGTCCCATGCCGCGATGCCGAGGCTCGCATCCAGGTGGATGGGGCGGCCGGCAACCGTGTAGGGCTGCCCGATCGCGGCCACGAGCCGTCCGGCCAGTCCGGCGCCGTCGTCGCGGCTGTCGATGACCGCGAAGTCGTCGCCGCTGAGCCGGGCGACATCCAGCCCCCGGGCGGTGTGTTCGAGGCGCCGGGCGATCGCAATGAGCAGGGCGTCGCCTTCCGGGTGCCCGAGGGTGTCGTTCGCATCCTTGAAGCGGTCGATGTCGATCAGGTGGACGCGGACGGCCGTGCCGCCGGCGACGCTCGCCGACAGCCGCCGCAGCAGGCCGACGCGGTTCAGGAGGCCGGTCAGGTCGTCGTGCTCGGCGTCGAAGGCGAGCCGGCTCAGGAGCTGCCCGTTCTCGCCGAGCGTGATCCACTGCCGGGCGACGAGGAGGCCTGCGATGACGAGCAGCACGGTCAGCTGCGCCCCGTGCATCCGGTGCTGGGCGACCACGTTTCCGACGGCGGTCGCAAGCGCGGCTCCGACCGGCAGGTACATCAGAAGCTGCGAGCGCCGACCCGGGGCGTGCCGCTCGCGCGCGCGGCCCCTATACGAGCCGGCGGCGAGGGCTGCCAGCGCCAGGAGCGCGTAGGAGAGCGCCCAGCCCAGGTCGATCAGCGTGTCGTTTCGGCTTGAGAGCCGGTCGAGGGCGTGCGCGACGAAGCGCACGTCGGTCAGCGTCCGGATGGCGGCGCTCGCGAGCAGGAGGCCGAGCATGAGGCGCCCGCCGGTCGAGCGCCAGATCATGACCGCGATCGAGAGGAGCACCACGACGTCGGCGACCGGCAGGGCGAGGGTCGCAAGGAGCGCGGCGGCGCCGTGATGCGTGCTGCGCAGCGCCGGGTCGACCGCGGGTGACCACACGATATACAGGCAGGAGGTCGCGACCATCAGGCCGTCCACGAGCAGCCGCAGCTTCGCGCCCTTTGACGCCGGTGCCACCGGCAGCGTCAGCATCGCGGCGAGGATGAGCGCCGAGCCGAGCATCATCGCCACGCCCGACACCGGGCTCAGACCCGAGCCGGCGGCTGACCGCGACTCGACGGCGAGCCAGGTCGCGACACCCGCCATCCAGGCGGTGCCGCTCAAGCCGAGCAGCGTCAGGCTCCGCCGCAGCTCGGACGCGCGGGCGGCGCGGAAGAATCCGGCGGCCGCGAGGGCGGAGCTCGCGAACATGACCGCGTCGCTCAGGGGCAGTCCGATCATGTGCACGACGAGAGTGACGATCACGGCCAGCGTCACGGCGGCCGCGGCGTAGAGGCGGGGTGCTCGTCGGATGGCCGTGCGTGGTATCGGTTGGGGTTCGGGCATGTGTCCTCGGTCGCGAGCGCGAGGCCGTACCGGCATCGAACCGCCGGCACGCTCACTCCCGTGTTCGGCCGCTCCACGGCGCACATTCGCGCTGCGGTGACTTCTCACCGTCTGCGGGGAGCCAAAAGGCGACACGGCTACCGCGAAGCGGTGAGCCGCGCCTGCCCGGAATCAGCCGCCGAGTGCGTGGGCGGCCGTGAGCAGCTCGTCGATGTCGGGCACGTCGTCGTCGCCATAGCGCCAGGCGGCCGCGATGACGCCGTCACCGGCGACGAGGAAGCAGCTTCGAACCGGGGTGTCCTCGAGCCCGTCCAGGGTCTGCGCGACGCCGAACGCCCGCACGGCCTGTCCCGACCAGTCAGAGAGCAGCGGATAGGTCAGCCACTGCTGCTCGGCGTAGCGCTTGTGGGAGTACGGGCTGTCGCGCGAGATCGCGAAGATGCGCACGCCCGCTTCGGCGAACTCCTCGCTCCTGTCACGCAGGAGCCGCAGCTGGCTGCGTCAGGTCCCCGTCCAGTCATAGAGGTAGAACGAGAGCAGGAAGGGGCCGTCCGCGGCCAGCGACGCGAGGTCGACCGGCTGCACCTCCTGGTCGAACACGATGACGTGCGGCACACGATCCCCTACCTGCATCGGCGCAGGCTAGATGATTGACTCGATCTCCCCGCGCGTCTGGACATCCGACAGCTCGCCGAGGCGGTCAAGGGGCCGCAGCTCGCGCATCGCCGGGATCAGGATGAGTGCCGAGAGCGAGCACCCGAACGCCGCCAGCAGATAGACGCCGCGGACGCCGAGCAGGTGGATCAGGAAGCCCGCGAGCGGGAACGAGAGCGCGAACGCGGCCAGTACCGCGGCCTCGGTCGCCGCCGTCGCGCGCGAGCGCACCGCGTCCGGCGTGCGCCGCTGCAGGATGCCCTGCTCCGAGACCGTGACCGCCCCCTCGGCCATGCCTGCCGTCACCATCCCGGCCAGCGCGACCACGAAGGCGGGCGCGAGCGCGACCACGGAAAAGCCGATGCCGATCACGGCGCATCCTCCGATCATCGTCGCCCGCTCGCGCGTCGCCGCGAGGCGGCGGCCGAGGAACGAGCCGCCGATCGCGCCTCCGCCCCAGCACGCCGCGAGCATGCCGTACCCCACGGCGCCGGCGCCGAACGAGCGCGCCAGCGGCAGCTCGGCGACGAGCACCGGCCCGAGCAGGAAGAGCAGCACGATCCAGGCGAGCGTGATCAGGCGCAGCACCGGGTCGGCCATGACGAGCCGGAATCCGGCCCGCAGGCCGCGGTGCTCGGCGGCGTCGGCACGGTCCGGATCGGCGAACGAGCCGTGCACGCTCGCCACCATCGCCGCGGAGCCGGCGAAGCAGACGGCGTTCGCCGCGAAGACGGCGCTCGGGGCGACCAGGCCGGCGACGGCGCCGCCGAATATCGGCCCGAGCAGGGCGCCGGCGTTGCGGCCGATCGAGATGGTGCTGTTCGCCCAGGCGACGTCCTCCGCAGGTACGAGGTTCGGCACGGCGGCCGTGGACGCCGAGAAGTACGGCGACTGGGCGACGGCGGCCGCGAGCGCGAGCGCGATCAGCGCCACCGGGCGGTGTGTGAACGCGACCGTGACGCCCGCGACCGCGGCCGCGCCGAGCTCGGAGACGATCATCACCCGGCGCCGGTCGATGTGATCGCCCAGCGAGCCCAGGAGCGGCGTCGCGATGCCCGACGCGCCGATTGCGACGAACAGGGCCGCCGACATCCACACGGTCGAGTGGGTGCTCGCGAAGATCGCGACCATGAGCGCGATCCAAGCCGCCTCCGAGCCGGTCACGGAGATGACGCGGGCGGCGGCAAGGCGGCGGATGGCGGTGCGGGGTGGAGTGGGCATGGAACCTGTCTGCGGGACGATTGACGAGGGGCGGGTGGCGCACGGAGCGCCGCGCGCGCGTCAGATGCAGAGGTTCGGTGCCACGGGCGGAGCTTAGCCCTCGCCGGGCTGGTGCGCCAGCAGCCGCCGCCGGAGCGGATCGTCGCTCAGGATGTCGCTCATCGCCGGGATGCACACCGACATGACCGCGACGCCGGCGCTGAACGAGATCAGCGCGGCCGCGCGGGCGCCGGTGCCGCCGAGGGCCGAGAACACGAACCCGCGTGTGAAGGCCTCGATCTCGGGGACCGTGAACACGGCCGCGAGCGCGCCGACCATCCCGGCCGTGGCGACGCGCGCGTTCCCGCCCGTTGCGGTGACGGCCGCGGCGACGAGCAGGACGGTCACGACGGCGTAGGCGGCGGCGAGCACGATCACGATGGCGGACGGGCTGCCGTAGAGCAGGATGCCGATCCAGCCCGCGAGCCAGGCGGCCACGGCGATCGGCAGCAGGGCCGCGGCCAGGGCGCGCTGGGCGCCGCGGCTCGCGTAGAGCGCCGCCGCCGCGGCGGCGGCGATGACCGCGGCAGCCACGGCGATCCAGGGTACGAGCGAGGGCGCCGTCTCGTACCACTCCCATCCGAAGACGCGGCCGCGGCGGCCGTCGACGAGCAGCGGGATCGACCAGCGCGCCACCCGGCGCGCCGTCGTCCCGCCGTGGGGGACGACCGGCTCCGGACGCAGGCGGTTCTCGTGCCACGAGTAGGTGTGGCCGCCGCTCACCCGCCGCCACACCGGCGCGCCCGCCGACTTGACGGCGTCGCTCGACGAGATCACGCGGCTGTTCCACGCCGTCGGCGAGGCGGCGTTGGCCTCGACGCCGGCCGGCGTGAAGCGCAGGAACGGCTCACCCAGCAGCCCGAGCACGACGACGACGGTGCGGCCGGTGACGGTGAGCTGCATCTTGAGATCGCCGCCGAGCACCTGCGGCCGCACGGTCGGGGCGGCCGGCGAGACGCCCGCGACCCGGGCCTCGAAGTCGGTCGCGATCCGCCCGCCGGTATGCGCCCACGCCGTCGCGGGCGTGACGGCCATGACGGCGACGGCCGCGAGCGCCGAGCGCCGCAGACGTCGGGCGAGCAGGTGGAGGGGGCCGGAGTGACCCACGATCGTCGAGGGCACTTGTACCACGATCGGGGGGCAGCGGAGGGTGCTCCAGGATCCGCTAGCCTCCGCTACATGCCCGGCCAGTCGGAACGGCCCCCGCGCAGGCGCCCGCCGGGCCGCAGGGTGGCGCTCGAGGCGGCCGGCGTCGCGGTCGCGGTCGCAGCGATCGCGCTCGGTGTGCTGACGCTCGTCACGCCGTCGCCGTCGAACGCCTCGGCGGGCAACGCCTCGGGCGGGGCCTCGCAGCCGGGTCTGCGCTGGACGCTGCACACGCCCGCGCCCGCGTTCGAGCTCCCGGATCAGTCCGGCGCCCGCACGACGGTCGCGTCGCTGCGCGGCCACGTCGTCCTGCTCACCTTCCTCGACTCCCGCTGCACGAACCTGTGCCCGATCGAGGGCGCCCAGCTCGCGGCCGTTCAGCGGCGCCTGCCCGCGGCGGAGCGGCCGGAGCTCGTCGTCGTGAGCGTGAATCCGGCCGATACCCGGGCGTCGGTGGCCCGGTTCGTCCGCGAGGCCGGGTGGACGTCGCCCTGGCGCTGGCTGCTCGGCTCGCGCAGCACCCTGGCGCCGGTGTGGCGGGCCTACCACATCGGGGTGCGCCTGAGCCACGGCCAGGCGGTGCAGACGGGCAAGACGACGATCAGGCTCCAGGGCAGCGTCGTGCACACGATCGCCCTCTACGTGATCGACCGGCGGGGGCGCGAGCGCTACGGCTACCTGCCGCCGTTTCGGCCCGCCGGGGTGGCGGCGGCCGTCGCCGCCGTCGGCCGCTCCTCCTAGGCCGCCGGGCGGTCCGCCGCGGGCTCCTCGGCGAGCAGGCGCATGAGGGCGAACGCGATCACCGTCAGCAGCACCAGGTTCGACTCGATCGCCATCGCGACCCCCGCGATCTGCTGGTCGGCGAGCGCGCTGATCCCGCCGAACTTCGGGGTGTGCAGGTAGAAGGTGTACAGCGGGTGGTTCGCGAGATAGACGAACAGGTCGAGCGGGCTGATGGCCAGGAAGGCCAGCGCGAGATACGAGATCTTGCCAATCGGCGTCAGGTAGCCCGGCACGATCTCGGGCCACCAGAACGCGAGCCCCGAGATCACGAGGGCCAGGTGCTCGATCCCGAGCAGCCCCTGGTTTCGCAGGGCGTAGTCGTATACGGCCGGGATGTGGGTCACGTACCAGGTCACGAGCCACAGGCCGAGCGCGAACGGCGGGTTTGCGAGCACGGCCACCCACCGCCGCCGGGCCAGGCCCTGCGTCATCGTCGCCGACAGGCCGAGCAGGAAGAGCGGCGGCGCCCAGTCGCCGAGCATGACGTTCTGCAGCAGGTGGAAGCTCAGCATCGAGTCCAGCGCCAGGTGCTCGATCGGCGAGAACAGCGCCAGCGCCGTGACCGTCAGGCCGCCCGTGAACGCGAGCCGCCGCCGCCACGAGACGGGTCGCCCCCGGCGCTCGTAGGCGCGCACGACGACGACGTAGTCGGCGGCGACGATCAGGAGGCCGACCAGCCACTCCGGGTCGAACACCAGCTGCCAGGGGTTGACCACGGTGACGGTCGATCATAGCGATCTTCGGCATCCGGGCTACCGTTTGCGGATGCGGTTCAGGTGGTGCGCCAGCGGACTTCTCGCCCTCGTTCTGACGGCGGCCCTGTGGGGCGTTTCGGCGCCCGCCGCGCGGGCCGACGGCGACCCGGCAAGCGACGTGCTCCTGTTCCAGAACGCCTTCTTTCCGTACTCCGCGCCGTCGAACGCGGCCAAGGGGCAGCTGCTCGGCGCGGTCGCGGCGGCCAAGCGGTCGGGGTACATCGTCCGCGTCGCCGTGATCCAGGCCAGGCACGACCTGGGCGCCGACCCCGAGCTCTACGCCCAGCCCCAGCTGTACGCGCGCTTCCTCGATGCCGAGCTGCGCTCGGCCCAGTATCTGGGTGCGCTCGTCGTCGTCATGCCGCAGGGATTCGGCGTCGCGGCGGGCGGCACGCTGAGCGATCACGGCAAGAAGTACACGCCGCGGCCGCTTGCCCCGCTCCTGCGCGCGGTGAAGGGGCTGACGGCGCCCGGGAGCACCGACCCCGACACGCTCACTGCTGCGGGCGTGACGGCGGTGAAGGCGGTGGCCGCCGCGGCCGGGCACCCGATCCGCGGCAAGATCGCGAGCGTGGCCCCCGTGACCGCCATCACCGGGGCGCCGGCGCCGTCGTCGGGAGGGTCGGGCACGACGCTCGAGCTCGGCGGCGGCCTTGCGGTCGTCGCGCTCGCGGCGATCGCCATGATCGGCTTCGGCATCCGCCGCAGCCGCCCGACGGATCCCGAGGTCTGAAGTGGCATACTCTCGCTCCATGCGCCTGACGTGGCTTGCCCGGGGAGTGGCGGTGACCGGCCTCTCCGCACTGTCGGCGGTCGCGGCTCACGAGGGCCCGAGCGCCGTCACCGCCGGACGGCCGCTGGTCGCCGCGCTGCTCGGCTCCGCGCTCTGCGCCGCCGGGATCGCCGTGCTCCTGGCGGTGTCGGTTTCACGCTATGCCCGCGCCGCCCGCGTCCGCCGCGGCGATCTGCTGGCGGCGCGGCTCGACCTCGACGGCGCCCCCGGCGCCTCGGTGCTGGTCGCGACGCTGCTCGTGTGCCAGGGCGGCGCCCACATCGGCCTGATCCTCTCCGGCGTCGCCGCACACGGCGGCCCGCCCGCGGCGCTCGCCCTGCACGCCATCTTCGGGCTCGCGGCCGCTGTGGTGCTGATCGGCTTCGAGCGCCTTCTGGGCGCCGCGGGGACGACGCTCGCCGCGGCCATCGCAGCCGCATTGGGCACGCTTGCGGCCGCGCCGTCCCGGCCGGCTGCGGCCATCGTCGAGACGCCGCGCGCGAGCGCCCGCGGCGGTGCGCATCGCGGCCGCGCGCCGCCGCTTCCCGCTGCATCCGCTCTCTGAGCGCCGGCGCACGCCGGCCGCTCGCGGCACCCGACGCGGACCGGGCCCTCTCGCCCGCCCGCGCAGCTGGGAGATGTGACATGCGACGCGTGCTCCGCCACGCCCACCGACCCATATGAGCGTCTTCGCCGCCGTGCTGCGGCTGCTCGTGGCCGCCCTGCTCGGAGCGGCGCATCCCGCTGCGCGTCCGTCCGGACCGGTCGCCTCGCCGATCGGGCGCGGGGCGCGGTTCGAGCTTGCGACCGGCGCGCGCGCCGACCGCGGCGCCCCCATCGGCGGCCTGCGCTGCTCGGCGCCCGGCCGTTCCTGGGCCGACGCGCACCTCGAGGTGTTCGCCGCCGGCCGCGTCGTGATCGTGCCCCCGGGGGTCGGCATCGCGCGGCCGCGGACGCAGGTCGGGGCGGTGGTGCGCGGGGGACGCTGCTCCTATCCGGTGCGGACGAACGACCCGACCGGCGTCGTGCGCTACCGGCCCGGCCGCGGACTCGACCTCGCCGACGTCTTCGCGGTCTGGGGCCAGCCGCTGTCGGCGCACCGGCTGTGCGGCTTCCGCTCGCGCGCAGGCGTGCGCGTCTATGTCGACGGTCGCCGCGTCCGCGGCCGGCCCGGCGCCGTGCCGCTGCGCCGCCACGAGGAGGTCGTGGTCGAGATCGGCCGGTTCGTGCCGCCCCATCACTCCTACCTGTTCGTCGACGGAAAGGCGGCCACGGCATGACCCGCAGGCTCACCCTCGTCCTTGCCGTGCTGGCGTGCACGGCCGCCGGCTGCAGCTCGAGCGGCGGCGCGCCGTCGGTGCCCGTCGCCGGCGTCGCGAAGGTCTACCACCTGAGCGGGTTCGCGCCGGCGGGCACCGTCAAGGCGGGCGTCCCGGTCACGGTCTCGTTCACCGTCGCGCAACCCTCGGGCGCACCGCTCACGCACTACCGGACGGGGCCGGGCCCGCACGTCGGCGTGCATCTGATCATCGTCCGCGACGACCTGGCGACGATCATCCACCGGCATCCGCCGATCGGCAAGGACGGCCTGATCCAGCAGCGCGTGGTGTTCTCCAAGCCCGGGCCATATCACGTCCTGGTCGATCTCTATCCGGCCACGACCGGCCCCGGCTACGTGAACTTCCAGCTGTTCAAGACCATCCACGTCGCCGGCGCGTATCGCCCGATCACGCTGCCTCCCTATCACCCCGAGGTGACCGTCGACGGTTGGAGGTTCAAGATCAAGAAGCTGCCCGTGCTGCGTCTCGCCCAGGCCTCGCTCATCACCGTGACGGTGCGAAACGCCGCCGGCAAGCCGGCGGTCTTCCTGCCCTGGTACGGCGCGATGGGACACGCGATCTTCTTCCACCAGCACGACCTCGCGTACTTCCACACGCACATCTGCGCCCCCAACCAAACGGCGTGCGCCACCGTGGCCGGGACCACGGCGATCAGCGGAAGCTCGACAACGCCGGGGGTGATGCACGTCGGGGTGCTCGCGCCGGAGGCGGGCGTCTGGCGGCTGTTCCTGCAATGCCAGGTCGTCCATGGCCACATCATCACCGCCCCGTTCACGCTGACTGTCAAGTAGAGCGCGTACCACTCACCAAAGGAGAACACCGTGCGTCTCGCCTCGCGACTCGGATTCGCCGTCATCACGACCGCCGGCCTCGGGCTCGTGCTCGCTCCGTCGGCTCTCGCGCACGCCCGCGTCAGCCCCGCCGTCTCGCTGGCGGGCAAGCTGCAGCTGTACAGCCTGGCCGTCCCGACCGAGAAGGAAGGCCTGACGACCTCGAAGATCGTGATGACCGTGCCCAAGGGGTTCGGCATCGACTCGTTCGTGCTCAGCCCCGGATGGACCCAGCAGGTGCAGCAGAAGGGGTCGGGTGACAGCGCGGTCGTCGAGAAGGTGACATGGACCGGCGGGAAGGTGCCGACCGGGGACGACTCGCTGTTCCAGTTTCTGGCCCAGCCTGCGAGCACCGGGACGTACACGTTCCAGGTCGAGCAGACCTACTCCGACGGCTCGATCGTCGACTGGTCGGGCTCCGAGTCGTCGGCCGCGCCGGCACCCACCATCCAGGCCGTCTCGTCGATGGGCGGAAGCAACAGCTCCACGTACGGGATCATCGGGATCGTCTTGGGTGTCGTGGCGCTGATCATCGCCGGTGCGGGGCTCTTCCTGCGCGGCGGTGGCTCGGGCGGGAAGCGCGAGCTGGCATGACCCGGTGGGGGCGGGGCGTCGCGGCACTCGCGGTGGCGGCGTTGGTCGTGCTGGCCGCTCCCGCGACCGCGTCCGCGCACGCGTACCTGGTGAAGACCTCGCCGACGCCCGGCGCGATCCTCGACGTCCCGCCCCGCACCGTCGCCCTCACCTACGACGAGGCGGTCGAGCCCCGCTTCGCGATCATCTCGGTCACGAACGCCCGCGGGCAGCAGCTCACGACCGCGCCGGTGCATCGCTCGCCGTCGAACCCGGACACGCTCATCGTTCCGCTCAAACCGCACCTGCCGAGCGGCTGGTACCTGATCTACTGGCGCGCGATCTCGGTCGACGGTCACCCCGTCCAGGGCGGCTTCACGTTCGCCGTCGGGCCGAACCCCGGGCCGCAACCGCAGTTCGTCATCCCTAGCATCGCCGAGACCGCGACCGCGACGAACCTGCTCATCGCCCGGTGGGTGATGTTCCTGTCGGTGATGATCGCGATCGGGCTGTTCGCCTTCCGGATGGTGATCGCGCGCCCGCTCATCCGCCGCGTCGAGGGGGCTCGCCTGCGCGCGGTGACGGTCGCGTGGTGCGCCGTGGCGGCGCTGAGCCTCGTCGCGATACCGACCTATCTCGACGTTGCAACCGCGGTCGACTCGCTCCGCTCCCCGTTCGCCGTCTCGGCGCTCGTGCCCCTGTTTCGCGTTACGGCGTTCGGGCGGGCGTATGTCGACCTCGAGATCTGTATGGCGCTCTTCTGCGCTGCGACGGCGATCGCGCTCTGGGTGGATCGCCCGCAGCGCGAGCATCGGTCGCTGGCCGAGATCTTCGCCCTGGCCGGCGCGCTGGCCGCGGCGGCATCCGTCCTGCTCGTCCCCGGCCTGGCCGGGCATGCCGCCCAGACCGCGCCGCGGGGGCTCTCGCTCCTGCTCGACTGGCTCCACCTGGTGTCGGGGTCGCTGTGGCTGGGCGGTCTCGTTGGGCTGCTCATCCTGTGGGCGAGCCTGCCGCCCGGGCGGCGCGTCGCCGGCCTTTCGGTGTGCGTGCCGCGGTTCTCGAATGTCGCATTCGTCTCGGTCCTCGTCCTGCTCGGCAGCGGCATCGGCGCGACTCTGCTGCACATCCCGGTCCTGAACGCCCTGTGGACGACGTCGTATGGCGTCGCGATCCTGGTGAAGATCGGCCTGCTGACCGCGGCGGTGCTGCTCGGGGCTGTGAACTTGCTGCGCACCAAGCCGCGCCTGGTCACCGCCCGCGAGCGTTCGGAGCTGGGTGACGCGGCGGCGCGGCTGCTGCGCCGAACCATCAGCGGTGAGACGATTCTCGTGACGGCCGCGGTACTCGCCGCGGCGATCCTCTCCAGCCTCCCGCCGCCGGCCCAGGCGCTCGCGCAGCTGGGCCAGTCGCTCGCGACCGTCGGGCCGGGTCGCGTCGCAGCAGTCGTCCACCAGGACGGATACACGCTGAAGCTCCGCCTGAGCCCGAACACCCCCGCCGCGCCGAACTCCTTCGCCTTGCAGGTGACCAAGGGGAGTCAGCCAATCGCCGGCGCCGACGTCACGCTCACGTTGGAGATGCTCGACATGCAGATGGGCAACGAGGAGTACCAGCTCGGCGAGACGAGTCCCGGTGTCTACAGCCACTCGGCACCGGCGCTGGTCATGGCCGGTCGCTGGGGCCTGCTGTTCTCGATCACCCCGAAGCAGGGCAATCCCTTCACGGCGTTCATCGTCGACAAGGCCGGCGGATGAACGCGCAGATCCGTCTGCTCGCCTCGCTCGCGGCGCTCGTGATCGGCGTCGTCGCCGTGACGCTCGTGTTGCTGCTCTTGCGAACCACGATTGGCTGATTCGATGTGGCGCTGCGGCGGCGCGGGACGAGCCGTTACGCTGGTCGGCGTGCAGACGTGCGACGACGGCTCCACCAGCACGCGGCGGAGAACACGGTCACGCGCCGTCGCCGTCGTTGCGCTCGCGATCGTCGCCGCGGCCGCGCTCCCGCCCGCCGCCGCGCATGCCGACGGCGACCCGGCCAGCGACGTGCTCGTGTACCAGCCGGTGTACTACCCGTACGCCCCGGCGCCCGCCGCGATCAAGCACCGCCTCGCGGGCCTCGTGCGGTCGGCCAACCAGCAGGGCTACCGGATCCGGATCGCGGTCATCCAATCGCCCCGCGACCTGGGCTCGATACCGCAGCTGTTCGACAAGCCGTCGGTGTATGCGCGCTTCCTGAGCTCCGAGCTGTCGAGCGTCTGGCGCAGCCGCGTGCTGGTCGTCATGCCCGACGGCTACGGCCTCGCGCAGGGGGCGCGGCTCGTCGACACCGGCGGCGGCGTCGAGCAGATCCGGGTGAGCCCCAACGGCCCCGATACGGCTGTGCTCCACAATCTGGCGCCGCCCGCGGGAGGCTCGTCCGCGGCGCTGCTCGGCGCGGCCGAGAAGGCGCTGCGGGCGCTCGCCGCTCGCCACGACGTCGCCCTCGTCGATGCGAGTGCTGCCGCGCGGACGGGCGGCGGAGGCGGCCGGTCGGGCACGAGCACGGCGCTCGCCGCCGCCGTTGCGGCGGCCGTCGGGCTCACCGCCGGCCTGCTCTGGTACCTGTGGCGGACGCGACCGCTCTAGATGCCGGCCGTCTAGACGTTCGCAAGCTGCTGGTCGGAGAGGCGGATTGCCTCGTCCCAGCGGCGCTTGCCGAACCGCCCGGCCTTGTCGCGGCCCTGGATCGCGAGCGCGCGGATCATCGCCGCCCGGCGCTCGTCGCGGCACTCGCCGGCCGCGGCGGTGAGCAGATCGGCGGCGTGCTTGTCGTTGCCCTCTCCGAGGAGGCGCCTGGCCTCCTCGATGCTCTCGGAGACGGTGTCCATGGAGAACCTCCTGCCGGTGTCTCGGGGAACCTCGGACTGCGAATCGGTCGCCAGGATAGCCTTCGCCGCGGCGAAATCCGGCTCCGGAAGCGGGATTCGGGGCAAGATGGGTGCTTTCACCCAGGCTCGGTGCGCGGTAGACTCGACCCCCCGGTGAGCGCGACCACGCGGCACGACCACGGTCTGCACGGCGCGGGTGGCTCGCGCCCGCCCAGGCTTGCCGCGGCCGACTTCGGCCTCTACGCCCGCGTCCTGGCCGTCAACGCGTCGATCCTGGTGGTGGCGGTGCTGCTGCTCGTCGTGACCCCGATCAGCGTCAGCCGAAGCCCCACCCGCGGCCAGATCGCGGTGCTCCTGATCGGTCTCGTGCTGATGCTGGCGTCAAACGCCGTGCTGCTGCGGCTGAGCATGGCGCCGCTCGAGCGGCTCATGGGGCTGATGCGAAGCGTCGACATGCTCCAGCCGGGCCGGCGCCTCGACATCGGCGGCCCGTCCGAGGTGGCCGAGGTGATCTCGGCGTTCAACGCCACGCTCGACCGGCTCGAGGACGAGCGCCGGTCGAGCATGCACCGCGTGCTGACCGCCCAGGAGGCGGAGCGGCACCGGATCGCCCGCGAGCTGCACGATCAGATCGGCCAGAACCTGACCGCCGTCGTCCTCGAGCTGCGGCGGCTGCAGGGCCGGGTCGACCCGGCGTTCGCCGAGACGCTGGCCGATGCCCAGGAGCTCGCGCGCGAGAGCCTCGAAGACGTGCGCCGGATCAGCTACGAGCTGCGGCCGGCCGCGCTCGACGACTTCGGGCTTGCGAGCGCGCTCTCATCGCTCGGGGCGGCCGTCGCCCGCCGCGCCGCGATCGACGTGAGCCTCGACATCGGCGGCGACCTGCCCAGGCTGGCCCCGGAGGCCGAGCTGGCCGTCTATCGCGTCGCCCAGGAGGCGCTGACGAACGCGGTGCGCCATTCAGGCTGCGCCTCGGCCCACATCCGGCTCGCCGGCACGCCGGACGGCGCCGTGCTGCAGGTCTCCGACGACGGCGCCGGACTCGACGGCAGCCCCGCAACCGGAGGCGGCATCCGCGGCATGCGCGAGCGGGCGCTCACGGTCGGCGGGCGGCTCGTGCTGGGAGTCGGCGGAGCGGGCGGCGTCGAGGTCGAGCTCACCGTCCCCGCCGCCCGTGCCGATGGGCGCGGCGGCTGATGGTGCCGTCCCGCCCGGTCAGGATCCTGCTCGCCGACGATCACGCCGTCGTGCGGCGCGGGCTGCGGCTGGTGCTCGAGTCCGAGCCCGACCTGCGGGTCGTGGCCGAGGCCGGCGACGGCGCCGAGGCCGTCCGGCTGGCCGTGCGCGAGGACGTCGACCTGGCCGTGCTCGACATCTCGATGCCCGGCATGACCGGAATCCAGGCGGCGCAGGAGCTCGCGCGCCGCCGGCCGCGGCTGCGCACGCTGATCCTGTCGATGCACGACAACGAGCAGTACCTGCTCGAGGCGCTGCGGGCGGGCGCGAGCGGCTACGTCCTCAAGTCGATGGCCGACCACGACCTGATCCGGGCCTGCCGCTCGGCGATGCGGGGCGAGCCGTTCGTCTATCCGGCGGTCGAGCGGACGCTGCTCGGGCGTGCCGGCTGCGACGACGAGTCGCGCGCGCTTCTGACCGATCGCGAGTCGCAGATCCTGTCCCTGATCGCCGACGGCCACACGTCGAAGGAGATCGCCGACATGCTCGTGATCAGCCCGCGCACGGTCGAGCGGCACCGCGAGAACCTGCGCGACAAGCTCGGGCTGCGCAACCGAGTCGACCTGGCCCGCTACGCGATCCGCGCCGGCCTGATCCCGCCCTAGATTCGATCGTGCCGTTCCCGCCGCTCGGCGGCTCAGCTCACCTTGACGGTCGCGCTGGTCGTGTACGTGGAGGCGCCGCTGCCCGTGATCGCGCGGAAGCGCGCCCGGAAGTGGTACGTGCCGGTGCCCTTGTTCGGTGCCCACGACCCGGACGTCGTCGTGGTCCCCTTGAACAGCGACACCCAGGTCGTCGTTCCGGGGTACTCGACCTGGACGTCCTCGGCATAGCCCGACGGCGGCGGCGCGGCCGCCCATTTCAGCGTGAACGAGGTGCTCACCGAGCCGGTCGCGGGCAGCGCCGTCATCGGCACGTTCAGCTTGATCGTGTCCGTCGTGGCCGTGTCGGTGAAGGTGTAGTCACCGGCCGCCGGGAGCTGGGCGGTGCGGAACGCCACGGGTGCGACCAGGCCGGTGTCGGGGAAGAGCCCGAGGCCCGTCGTCTTGTCGGTCGCGCTGTGCGAGCCGGGGCCGATGAAGCTCCACTGCAGCGTGTTGCCCATCGCCAGCGCCGGCAGCGGCGCGGCGAAGCCGAGGTTCGTGACCGCCACGTAGCTCGTGTTCGCCGCGGCACTGACGCTCACGGCCTTGCTGGTGCTGATCTGCGCCGTCTGGTCGGACTGCACCGCGGCGACGTTCGTCGCGGTCGGCGGCAGGATCGGCGTGGCGTTCACCGTCACGGTCGCGGAGGCTCCGGCCGCGAGCGTGCCGAAGCTGCAGGTGACCGGGCCCGTCCCGGAGCACGACCCCGTCGTCGTGGATGCGGACACCGCCGCGCCGTTCGAGGGCGGGTTGTCGGTCAGCGTGACGTTCGTCTGGTCGGTCGTGCCGGGGTTCGTGACGGTGACCGTGTAGCTTGTCGCTGAGTCGGCCTGCACCGTGGCCGGCGCGGACTGCGTGAGCGTGAGCGCCTTCGGCGGTGCGGATGTTCCGTGGCACGTGCCGGAGAAGGTGTCCAGGATCGCGCCGGTGGAGGCGACGAACTCGCCCGAGTATCCGGCGGGGAGCAGATCCATGCGCAGGTAGCCGAACACGTGCTGGCTGGCCAGTGGCTTCGGGTTCGCCGACGCCGAGGCCGCCTGCAGCGACTCACCGCCCGTGCCGACGATCACCTCGCGGATGCCGTTTGGGTCGGCGGCGCCGCTCGGGTTCAGGAGGTCGAAGCGCGCGTATGTGTGGACGTGCCCGTTCAGAATCACGTCGGTGTGCGCCGCGTAGAGCAGATTCCACCAGGCGTTGTAGGTCGAGTTGTTGGATGACGCCGCCGTGAACTTCGGCTGGTGCCAGTACGCGAGGACGCACGGCTGCGTGTTCGCGGCCAGGTCGGCCGAGAGCCACTGCGTCTGCGGGCTCGAGGCGCCACAGCCGCCCACGTTGGTGCTGGAGCACTGGGCGTTCAGCGAGATCAGATGCCACGAGCCCAGGTTGAAGGAGTAGTGCCCGTTCGTCGCCGGGCGGGCAGGGCGCGCCGAAGTAGGCGAAGTAGTCCTGGCCCGCGTTGTTGGGATCGGGGCATGGCGTGCCCGTCGCCGAGTTCGTCTTGGTGTTGTACTCGTGGTTGCCGGTCGCGGGGTCGATGATCCCGTTGAAGAATCCCCATGTCGGGCCGTAGCTCTGGGCGTACTCCGACAGCGTGCCGCAGCCGTACTGGTAGTCGCCGAGGCCGAGCAGCATGTCGATGCTCGGATCCTTCTCCATCTGCTGGGCGGTGCGCAGCTCGCCGCAGTTGTTCGCCGTGCCGGCGCCGCCGTTGAAGTGCGAGTCGACCGGTGAGCACGCCATGTCGCCGACCGCCGCGATCACGGGGTTGCCGGACGCATCGGTCGCCTGGGCAACGCCCGCCCGGCCACCCAGCAACGCAAGGGCGGCGAGCGCCGCCAGAACCCACACCTGCCGCCTCATAACCTTGAACCCCCGGGGGATACGCCTCCGCCACGGGCAGTGCGCCCACAACCCGGGAAGGGTACCTCGAACGGGTGAACATGTCTAGTGGAAACGGCACGGCGTTACAACTGTGCCTCCTCGGTATTTCGGGCGAACGGCGGCCTCTCCACGGCCTCGCATGGGCATGTCGGCGCCGCCCCGGCGGTGAAGACGATGTTTGCCGGGGATGAGGCCCGCACAGCTTGACCGTTTGCGCAGTAGGGGTAAACTCGACGGGCTGATGGCAGGGTGGCTCTGGAAGAGCGCCGTCGTGGCGGTCCTCGTCGCGACGGCTGTGCTCATGTTCGCTGCGAGCGTGCCCGCGGCGACGAACCTGATCGCCAACGGCACGTTCGAGGGCAGCGGGTCGGGATCGCTGTCCGGCTGGGGCGCGAGCAGCGGCACCCTCACGCTCGTCGCCGGCAACGGCGGCGGCCACGCCGCGCGGGTGACGGCGGCGAAGGCGGGCACCCAGACCTACGCCTACACGACGACCAAGCCCGTGAAGACGACGACCGCGGGCACGGCCTACACGCTCGCGGGCACCGTGCGCTCGAGCACCGGCGGGAGCGTGTGCCTGAAGATCAAGGAGGTGCCGTCTGGCGGCTCGAGCACGGTCGGGTCGGCCCAGCAGTGCCTGACGGCGACGAGCGCGTGGCAGGCGTTCCCCATGGTCGCCTACACGACGGCGAAGAGCGGCGACTCGCTGACGGTGGACGTCATCGAGTCGGCTCCGGCCGCGGGCGCGACCTTCGACATCGACAACCTCGTCCTCGCGGTCGGGACGGGAACGGGCGACGGCACGCCGCCGAGCGTCCCGGGCGGCGTCTCGGCGTCCGCGACGAGCTCGACCACCGCCACGGTGACGTGGAACCCGTCGAGCGACAACGTGGGCGTGACCGGCTATGACGTCTACCGCGACGGCGTGAAGGTGAAGGGGGTGGCGGGCTCGGCCACGAGCTTCCAGGACAGCGGCCTTTCGCCCAGCACGACCTACGGCTACACCGTCGACGCGTTCGACGCCGCCGGCAACACCTCGGCGCAGTCCTCGCCTCCGGCACCCGTGAGCACGCCGGCGGGATCCGGCGGGGGCGGGTCGGGGCCGTGCGGGACGGTCGCGCCGAGCACGGCGCCCTACGCGCACATCGTCGTGATCATGGACGAGAACCTGACCGTGCCCGACTGGCAGGCCGCGACCAACGCCCCGTACACGCATATGCTCGCGACCGACTGCCGGTACGAGTCGAACGCCGCGGGCGAGACGCACCCGAGCTTCCCCAACTACCAGGCCGTCGCGAGCGGCACCTTCAACACCTGCCTGGCCTGCTCGTCGAGCGCCGACAACATCTTCCACCAGCTCGACGCCGCTGGAATGTCGTGGCGCGACTACAACGAGTCGATGCCGAAGAACTGCTCTGCGAACACGAGCTCGGTGTCGTACTACCGCGACGGCCACAACCCGGCCTACTGGTTCACCGACCTCGGCTCCAAGACGAGCGGCGGCGACGGCTCCTGCGCCGTCGACGACGTCCCCGCCGACCCCAACCTGTGGAACGACCTCGCCGCCGACAACCTGCCGAGCTTCGCCTGGATCGCGCCCGACGACTGCCGCGACATGCACTGGATGAACGGCCCCTGCGAGACGGTCACCGGCCAGACCAAGGCCCAGCGGATCCCGATCGGCGACGCCTACATCGGCAAGATCGTGAGCGCGATCGCGGCCACGCCGAGCTACCAGGCCGGCCAGACGCTCGTCGTCGTCACGTGGGACGAGTCCAACGAGGAGTCGACCCAGGCCAAGGGCAACTGGGGCATCGACTGCTCGAACCCTGCGGTGTACACCGCCAAGACCGCGACCTGCCAGGTGGTCACCATCCTCGCCTCGGCCCGGATCACGGCGGGGCCGACGAGCACGTTCTACAGCCACTACAGCCTGACGGCGGCGTTCGAGTCGAACTTCGGCCTGCCGCTGCTCGGCGGCGCGACCGATTCCTGGGTCACCCCGGCACCGATCTACTGAGCCCTGCGGCGGTAGAGTCCAGCGTCGATGGAAGACCCCGGCTTCGACCTCGTAGCGGCCAGCCTTCGCGCCGACACGACCGACCTGGTCGCATTCGTCGAGGCGCTCGCCACCAAGCTCGAGGACGCCTTGCCGGGCGACGTGGTCGTCGAGCGCAAGGGCGGCGGCCTGCTCTCGCGCGGCACGAAGCACGTGCGCCGGATCTCGATCGGCATGGGCGAGTGCCGCTATGACCTCGAGTGGGCCGGCCAGCGGATCGAGACGTCGCGGTGCAGCGAGGTGCGCGGGATCGTGATCAAGTCCGAGCGGCTCGGCCTCGACCAGTGGATCGACGACCTGAGCCGCGAGCTCACCGACCGCGCCGGCCAGAGCGAGCGGTCGCGGCTCGCGCTGCAGCGGCTGCTGGAGCAGTAGCCCGTGGGCTTCCTCAACCGGCGGTCGGGCCAGGGTGGCGAGAACGGCGAGCAGCGGGCGCAGCGCCAGCGCGAGGACATCGCCCGCATCGCCGCCGGCGGCATCCCCCAGGCGGCCGAGGAGCGCCTGCGCACGCTCGGCGCCGAGGCAGGTCAGGCGTTCACGTCCGACCTCTCGGTGCCGGAGTTCGCGCTCGTGCGCCGGGCGGGGCTCGAGCCGATCACGCAGGTGCTCGGATCGTGCGCCTACCACGTGGGCTGGCAGTTCATGGGCGGAGGCTGGTACACGACCTCGCAGGAGCTCACGACGCTGAGCGACGCCTACAACGACTGCCGCAGGCGCGCATTCGACCGCCTGCGCGTGGAGGCCGAGCTGGCCGGCGCCGACGCCGTCGTCGGTGTCCGCGTGACGGCGGCCCGCTATGAGTGGGCGACCGACCTGATCGAGTTCCAGGCCATCGGCACCGCGGTGCGCGCGCCCGAGCTGCGCACCCCGGCCGGGCCGGCGCTCACGAACCTGAGCGGACAGGACTGCGCGCTCCTGCTCGCCGCCGGCCACCGGCCCTGTGGCGTGATCGGCGCCACCGCCGTCTTCTTCGGCACGCTCTACACCTGGACGCAGCCCATCCCGACCACGGCCTGGGGGGCGTGGGCGAACGTCGAGATGGTCGGCGCCACCCAGACGTGGTACGCCGCCCGCCACCGCGTGCTGCGCAGCCTCGAGGCCGACGCGGCCGTGCTCGGCGCGGGCGGGATCGTCGCCACGCAGTGGGGGCAGGAGGAGCGCCCCTACGAGAGCGGCGACCGCCTGGCCGGCATCACCTTCATCATCCACGCGCTGGCCACGGCCATCGCCCCCGGCGGCGGCCGTGACCACCCTCCCATCGCCTCCATCCTCTCGCTCTCGAAGGAGACTGCATGAGCTATGACCCGAACTCGGTCGAGGGCCTGCCCGCCGACTCGCGCAACCGCCTGGCCCAGAACAAGGCCGGCCTGTTCACCTCCGACCTGTCGGTCCGCGAGTTCCTGCTGGTCAAGGAGGCCGGGTTCGACCCGGTCGGCCTCGTCGTCGGAAGCTCGATCTACCACATCGGCTTCCAGCAGAGCAACTGGAACCAGAACCAGGAGATGGACGTGCTCACGCAGGCGATGTACCACGCCCGCGAGCTCGCGATGACGCGGATGGAGGAGGAGGCCGACCAGCTCGGCGCCGACGGCATCGTCGGGGTGCGGCTCGACGTGGGCCGCTACGAGTGGGGCGCCGACCTGGCCGAGTTCATCGCCATCGGCACCGCGGTCAAACACCGTGGCGGCGAGCTGCACCGGGCGCCGAACGGCCGGCCGTTCACGAGCGACCTCTCCGGCCAGGACTTCTGGACGCTGCTTCGGGCCGGCTACCGGCCGGTCGGGATGACCATGGGCAGCTGTGTCTACCACGTCGCCCATCAGGGGCTGCGCGGCTTCTTCTCGAAGATCGGCCAGAACGTCGAGATGGAGAACTACACCCAGGCGCTCTACGACGCACGTGAGCTCGCGATGGAGCGGATGCAGACCGAGGCCCAGGCCGTGCAGGCCGAGGGCATCGTCGGCGTGCAGATCCAGGAGCGCAGCCACGGCTGGGGCTCGCACGTGATCGAGTTCTTCGCCGTGGGCACCGCGGTCGTGCCGACGAAGGCCGATCACGTGATCGATGCGCCGGCGATGATGCTCAGCATGGACGGTTGAGAGCGGTCCGGTACGCTTGCTCCCATGGCCCTCTCGCCTCGCCAGTCGAAGAAGCGCCAGATGGTGCGCCGCGGCTATGTCGGCGTCGGCGTCGGCGCGGTGATCGTGCTCTACGCGATCTCGGCGGGCGCGGTGCTCCTCGGCATCATCGGCGCCGTGATCCTGGTCATCGCCGGGTTGGCGACGCGCGCCCTGCGCAGCCTCTGAGCGCGCCCCCTACGCGATCAGCGGGATGAGCAGCCCGACGACCACGCCGATCGCGGCCGCGACGCCGTAGAGCGCGAGCGCGCGCGGCTGTGTGCCCGCGCGGCGGCGGCGGTGGGGGGACGCCCGGCCGCGGGCGATGCAGACCCGCCGGCGGCCGATGGCGATCACCGCGATCACGGTGAGGGCGGTCGCCGTCGCCGCGAGCACGGCCGTCTGCGTGCGGTGGCCTGCGGGCTTCGACGCGGGCGCCATGGGCCTGACTCGACCCGGCGGCGTGGATGCCCGCGCCCGCGGCGGCGCCGCGAGGCGTGCCTGACCGAGCGGATAGGCGTGCCAGAGGCGGCTGACCGACGGCGCCGGCCGGGACGAGGCCGCCGCCGCTGCCGGTGCCGCCAGGGCCGCGGCGACCGCGACCAGGGCCAGCACCCCCAGCGATCTCACTCGATCGTCACCGGAGTGCCGATGGGGAGCAGACGGGCGAGACGCACGAGCGCGCGGTCGCGCATGCGGATGCACCCGTGCGACGGGCGCCCCGGGATCAGCTGCGGGGCGTTCGTCCCGTGGATGCCGATGTAGCCGCCCGCCGGCCACTCGGTCAGCACGGCCGAGCGGGCGCTCGTGCCGAACGCGATCGGCCCGTAGAAGGGGCTCGCGTAGCCGCGCAGGCGATCGCGGATATAGAACTGGCCGCGCGGGGTCGGCGTGTGGCGCGCGCCGATCCCGACCGGCGCCCGGAAGATCGCCCTGCCCGCCTTGTAGAGCGTCAGTCGGCGACGGCGCAGGCTGATGACGAGGTGCGTGTCGACGAACGTGTATCCGGAGAGTGCCGAGCGCAGCACCCAGCCCTGCGTGTCGTTGGGCAGCACCGGCAGGCGGACGCGCACCCACAGCCGGCCGTGGTGCATGGCGGTCGCGGTGATGAGCACGATGTTCACGGTGTGCTCGGGCGTCCGCGTCGAGATCCGGGCCACCCGCCGGCCGCCGGGGCGCCTGCGCGCCTGCACCGGCCGCAGCACCTGGGCGAAGCGCCACGTCTGATGGTGCGGCAGCGGCAGTGTCCTGGGAACGACGAGGTGCGGCTCGGGCGTGCCCGGCGCACGCGGCTGGGCCGGGGTGTTGAGCGGCACGGTCGCCGCAGTTGAAGGCGCGGTGGACGCGATCGCGACCACGGTCGCCGCGGCGAGCACGATCGAGACGGCGACCGCAGCGGTGCCCCACATGCCGATGCCACGGCGCCCCCGTGCGGGCGTCGCGGCCACGGCCGGCGCCGGTGTCGGCACGACCGCCGGCTCGATGCGCGGCGGTGGCGCGGCGAGCGCCGGGATCGGCGGCGGCGGCGTGAGCCGGCGGCGGCGCGCGACCCGCGTCGTGGCCACGGCGCCGGCGACGCAGCCCGCCGCGATCGCCGCGGTCGTCCAGGTGCGGCTGCCCCGCATCAGCTCACCCCGTGAAGCCGGGCATCCCGTTCGCCTGCGTCGGCCCGAGGATGAAATGGGTCGAGTCGACGACCTCGAGCACGTGCGCGGCGGTGGCGGGCTGGTCGAAGGCCGACTGCGCCGGCAGCACCCCGGCGATGCGCCGGATCCAGGCGGCGTGGCGCGCTTCGACGGCATGGATCGAGAGCGCGAAGGCCAGGTACGTCGGCGACACGATCCGTGGGGCCTGGCCCTTGTACGCCGACACGCCGAGATCCTCGAACGCGACCGCGGTGCGCACGAAGGCGTCCTGCGACTCGGTCGCGCCGCGGAAGTCGAACCGCGGCCGGGCAACGGCACCGGAGCCGAGCACGCGCCGCAGCGACCGGACGTGGTCGCGCTCGTGGCCGCCGACGATGCCGGCCAGATGGGCCGCCTCGCCGGTGACCGCGTTGATCCGCTCGACCTCGGTGTAAAACGCCGCCTGCAGGTACTCGAGGGTGAGCGCGAAGTTCAGGATGGCGACATCGCCCTCCGGCTCATCCCCTGCCGCATCGGCCGTCGCGGCGGCGCCGAGCCGAAGGGCGGCACCGGCGAGGCCGGCCGCTGCGAGCGTCCGCAGCATCCGGGCGCGCGTCGCCGGCCGGACACCCGCGGCCGCCTCGGCCAGGGCGTCGTCGCGGTCGAGCGCGTGCAGATCGTCGCTCATAGGTTCCCCTTCACGAATCCGGTGCGGCGGATGGCGGCCGTCACCTGCGTGCCCGTCTGCGACGGGTTCGATGCCGAGGGCGCGGGCAGCTCGCCCAGGATGTCCCGGATCCAGGCGGCGTGGCGGGCCTCGACCGAGACGATCGTCGCCACGGCGGCCAGCGACGGCTTGGTCAGGCTCAGGGCCTGTCCGTCGAGCGCGGCCACGCCGAGGTCCTCGAGCGCGCGCGCGGATGTGGCGAAGCGGTGCGGGTCGGTCACGGCGGCGCCGAAGTCGAAGGCCGGCGCGGCCTTCGCCCGCGAGCCGAGCGTGTTGCGCAGGAAGGCGACGTGCTCGCGCTCCTGTGCGCCGACCACCTGCGCGTACTGGTGCAGCTCACCCGTGAGCCCGGCGGTCTGGAGCGCCTGCGCGTAGAGGGCCGCCTGCAGCTCCTCCATCACGAGCGCGAAATTCAGTATCTCGGCGTCGTTCAGACGCGAGCCGGAGCCGAGCGCAGGGGCGCCGACGCCGCCCACCAGGATCCCCCCGGCGAGCAGGCTCGCGGCCGAGAGCACCGCACGGCGGCTCGCCGTGTGCTGCGGTGGCCGTTCTGATTCCAGAGACAATTGCATTCCCCGCATTCTGCTGCAGTGCGCACAGCTGAAAAACCCAGACGATTCGATGATACCCAGGGTTTTCCAATATGAGAACCCATCGGGTTCACGGAGGTGGCGCGGGCGCGCGCTGGACGCGTACGAACGCGAGCGCCGTCGCGGCGCAGATGAGCGCGAGCAGGGCATAGGACGCGCGCGGACCTTCCCAGCCCGCCAGCCGCGATCCGGTGATCGGGCCGACGACGGCGCCGACGCCCCACATCAGGTTGACGACGCCGAGCACCAGGCCGTGGCCGAGCTGCGCCCGGTCGGCGCCGTCGGTCGAGAGCGGGTAGCCGACGGCGTAGAGGATCGACTGCACTCCGGACGCGGCGATCACGAGCACCACGAACACGCCGAGCCCGGCGGGAAGGGCGAAGAGCGCCGTGAGCAGCGCGAGCGCCCCGCACGCTCCCGCCGCCAGGGGCACGCGGCCGACGCGGTCGCCGACGCGCGCCGTGACGACGACCGCCGCGCCGCCCAGCATCGCACCGACCGAGTAGACGAGCCCGATCCGGGCACGGTCGAGGCCGAGGCTCGAGAGGTGCAGCGGGACGAGCAGCTGCAGCGCCCCGCCGACGACCGCGACCACCAGGATCATGGCGACGCTCGCGGTGATGAGCGACTCGCGCAGCGACAGCCGCAGCGCCTGGCCGATGTGGGTCTGGCGGCCGGCCTCGATACGGCTGTCGGGCTCCATCAGGATCAGGACGAGCAGGACGGCGAACACCACCGCCATGCCGAGGAACGTCGGACGGATGCCGACGGCGCTCGTCAGCACGCCGCCGACGAAGGGCCCCGCGATCACCCCGATCGTCGCCGCCACCTGGGCGTAGCCGACCGACTCGCCCCGCCGCTCGACCGGCGCGCGGGCGGCCACCCACGCCAGGCCCGCGCCCCACACCATCGCGTCCGCCGTGCCCTGCAGGAGGCGCGCGACCATGAGCTCGGGGAACGAGCTCGCGAGCGCGAGGCCCACCGTGGCGGCGGCCATCACGATGGTGCCGATCGCGGTCATGAGCCGCGCGCCGAAGCGGTCGGCCAGGTGGCCGACGGGCACCGAGACGACGACGACCGCGAGGCTGAAGGCCGCGAGCATCCACGCCACCTGGAGCGTGCTCAGGCCGAACTGGTGGCGATAGTGCGGCAGCAGCGGCACCACCGCGGACCACAGCGTGAGGTCGCACGTGACCAGCACGCAGACGAGGATGATCAGCCGCCGCATCGGCCCCATCGTACGACGTGCGCCGCGACCTGCGACTCCCGGTAGCATGGCGGCCCACCGAGTCTCTGGGGGCGCTCTTGAACTGGGATGTGTTCATCACCTGTGCGGTCACGGGTGCCGGCGACACCGTCGGCCGCAGTCCGCTCGTGCCCGTCGAGCCGGAGCAGATCGCCGCGGCCGCGATCGACGCGGCCCGGGCCGGGGCCGCCGTCGCCCACATCCACGTCCGCGACCCCGAGACCGGCCGTGGCGCGCGCGACCCGCGGCTGTTCCGCGAGGTGGTGCAGCGCGTGCGCGCCGCCGACGTCGACGTCGTCCTGAACCTGACGGCGGGGATGGGCGGCGATCTCGTCCTGGGCGGCGAGGACGCGCCGCTCCCGCACGACCCCGAGGGCACCGACATGGCCGGCGCCGAGGAGCGGCTGGCGCATGTCGCCGAGCTCTTGCCCGAGATCTGCACGCTCGATTGCGGCACGATGAACTTCGCGGCCGGTGGCGACTACGTGATGGTGAACACGCCGGGCATGCTGCAGGCGATGGCGCGGCGGGTGCAGGCGCTCGGCGTCCACCCCGAGCTCGAGGTGTTCGACACCGGCCACCTGGTGATGGTGAAGGCGCTGATCGCCGACGGCCTGATCGACCCGCCGCCGCTGATCCAGCTCTGCACGGGCATCCCCTACGGGGCACCGGACGACCCGGGCACCCTGCTCGCGATGGCGAACCAGCTGCCGGAGGGGGCGGTGTTCTCGGCGTTCTCGATCGGGCGCATGCAGCTGCCCTTCGTTGCGATGGCGGCGCTGATCGGCGGTAATGTGCGCGTCGGCCTCGAGGACAACCTGATGCTCGCCCGCGGTGTGCCGGCGACGAACGCGCAGCTGGTCGAGCGGGCCGTCGCGATCCTGCAGGCGATGAACGTCCGCATCCTCACCGCCGCCGAGGTGCGCACGAAGCTGGGGCTCACCCGGCGTGGCTGAGCCCGGCGCCGACCGGCCGGCGGCGGTTGGCCTGCTGGGCGGCGGCGTGATCGGCGGTGGATGGGCGGCGCGGTTCCTTTTGAACGGCGTCGACGTGCGCCTGTACGACCCCGACCCGGGCGCCGCCGAGAAGGTCGATGCGGTCGTCGCGAGCGCGCGCCGTGCCTGGGGCCGGCTGACGCTGGCACCGCTGCCGGCGGAGGGGCGGCTCGAGCGGGTGCAGAGCCCGGAGGAGGCCGTCGCCGGGGTGACGTTCGTGCAGGAGAACGCGCCGGAGCGCGAGGGTCTCAAACGCGAGCTTCTGGCCCGCGCGGGCCGCGCGGCGGATGCCGCGGCGATCTTCTGCTCGTCGACGTCGGGCCTGCGGCCCTCGCTGCTCCAGGCCGACATGCGAAACCCCGAGCGGATGGCGGTCGGCCATCCCTTCAACCCCGTCTACCTACTGCCGCTCGTCGAGGTGTGCGGCGGCGAGCGCACGGCCCCCGAGACGCTCGCGCGGGCGGCGGACGTGTACCGGTCGGTCGGCATGGAGCCCCTGCTCCTGCGCACCGAGATCGACGGGTTCATCGCCGACCGGCTGATGGAGGCGATGTGGCGCGAGGCGCTCTGGCTCGTCGCCGACGACGTGGCGACCGTGTCGGAGATCGACGACGCCGTCCGCCTCGGCGCCGGCCTGCGCTGGTCCTTCATGGGCTCGTTCCTGACCTACCGCGCGGCCGGCGGCGATGCGGGCATGCGCCACTTCATGGCCCAGTTCGGCCCGGCGCTCAAGTGGCCGTGGACGAAGCTCACCGACGTCCCGGAGCTCGACGACGCCCTGATCGAGAAGCTCGTGTCACAGTCCGACGCCCAGGCGGCGGGTCTGACGGTGCGCGAGCTCGAGCGGGTGCGTGACGACTGCCTCGTCGCGGTCCTGCAGGGGCTGCGGTCGCAGGGCTACGGCGCCGGGGCGGTGCTCGAGCGCTACGAGCGGCGGCTCTTCGAGGCCGCCGGTCCCGGCGACGGCGCCGCGCCCGACCTGACCCGGCCGCTCGCCCTGCATGACGCGACGGTCGCGCCCGAGTGGGTGGACTACAACGGGCACGCGCACGAGAGCCGCTACCTGCAGGTGTTCGGCGACACGACCGACGCGCTTCTGCGCCTGATCGGGATCGACGCCGCCTACCTCGAGACCGGCGGGAGCTACTTCACCGTCGAGACGCACCTCTCGCACCTGCGCGAGGCAGCGGCGGGCGACCATCTGCGCGCGACAACCCAGGTGCTCGGGTGTGACGAGAAGCGGCTGCACATCTTCCACACGCTCACCCGCGGCGACGGCGAGACGGTGGCCACGGCCGAGCAGATGATGCTGCACGTCTCGGCGCAGACGGGCCGCGCCGCCCCGGCGGGTGACGCGGTGCTCGAGCGGGTGCGCGCGATCGCCGCAGCCCAGTCGGCGCTGCCGCGCCCGCAGCGCGCGGGCCGCAGCATCGGCCTGCCCTGAGCGAACAGCGGGGTCAGACCGCGAACGCCGCCCGGCACACGCGCGTGACACTTCCGCCACGGATGACAGTGAGGCGAGAAGCGGGGACAGTCCCCGCGGGGACAGTCCCCCTATTCAGCCCGTGCGCCGGGGGGCGCCGCGGCGCCGGCGCAGCTCGTGCAGCGGTGCAAGCGGGTCGAGCCCGTCGCGGGCGAGCAGGAGCATGCTGTGGAACCACAGGTCGGCCACCTCGGCGATCAGGTTCTCGCTCCCCGGCTCGGCCACGAGCACCTCGACGGCCTCCTCGCCCACCTTGCGCTGCGCCCGCACGCGATCGCCCGCAAGCAGCCCGGCCACGTAGGAGCCCTCCTCGCCCGACTCGGCCCGCTGCGCGATCACGTCGCGCAGCTCGGCCAGCAGCGGCCCGCCGTCGCCGAAGCACGACACGGCGCCCGTATGACAGGTCGGCCCGGCCGGATGCGCCAGATAGAGAAGCGCGTCGGCGTCGCAGTCGGTGCGGATGTCGACGACGCGCAGCACGTTCCCCGAGGTCTCGCCCTTCTGCCACAGCCGCCCGCGCGAGCGCGAGTGGAAGTGCGCGAGCCCCGTCCGCCTGGTGGCCTCGAGCGCCTCGGCGTCGACGTAGGCGAGCATCAGCACGCGGCCCGTGTCGGCGTCCTGCACGACGCAGGGCAGGAGCTCGCCCGCCGCGACGCTCACACCCTCGCCGGCAGGCCGCATGCGGCCACCTCCCGCTTGACGTCGTCGGGCGTCGTCTCGCCGTCGTGGAAGATCGAGGCGGCCAGGGCTGCATCGGCGCCCGCCTGCAGGGCGGCGACGATGTCGCCCGCGCCGCCGGCGCCGCCCGAGGCGATCACGGGCACCCGCACGCGCTCGCGGATGCGCCGGATCAGCTCGAGGTCGTAGCCGCGGCGGCCGCCGTCGGCGTCGATGCTCGTCACGATCAGCTCGCCGCCGCCGCGCCGCTCCACCTCCTCGGCCCAGCCGATCGCCTCGATGCCCGTCGCCCGCATGCCGCCGCGCGAGTACGTCCACCAGCCGCCGTCACCGCGGGACGCGTCCATCGCGACCACGACGCACTGGGTGCCGAGCATGTCGGCCAGCCTGTCGATCAGGTCGGGCGTGTGCAGCGCGGCGGAGTTCACCGAGATCTTGTCCGCGCCGGCCAGCAGCAGCTCGCGGGCGCGTTCCGGCCGGTCGATTCCGCCGCCCACGCACAGCGGCACGTCGACGCGCTCGGCCGCCCGCTCGACGGCGCGCAGGAGCTCCTGCCACGCTTCGGCATGGGCATCGATGTTCAGCCACACGATCTCGTCGGCGCCGGCCTCGGCGTAGCGCTCGGCGGCGACGACGGGGTCGCCGCAGTCGCGCAGCTCGCGGAACTGCACCCCCTTCACGAGCCGGCCGCCGCGCACGTCGAGACAGGGGATGACGCGCCTACGCAGCATCGCCGCTCCAGGCCAGGAACGAGCGCAGGAGGGCGCGGCCGGCCGGGCCGCTCTTCTCGGGGTGAAACTGCGTGCCGGCGACGCGGCCCGATCCGGCCATCGAGGCGAACCGGCGCCCCTCGAGCTCGGTCGTCGCGACGACATCGGCCGCCGACGCCGGCTCGACGGCGTAGGAGTGGGCGAAGTAGCACACCGCCGGCAGGCCGGCCGCGAGCGGGTGGTCACCGTCGGCGGTGACATCGTTCCAGCCCATGTGCGGCAGCCGCTGCGCGAACGTCATCGCCGTCACCCGGCCGGGCAGCAGGCCCAGGCAGTCGACGCCGCCCTCGTCGCTTCGCTCGAACAGGAGCTGCATGCCCAGGCAGATTCCGAACACGTGGCTCCCCGTCGCGGCGGCCGAGCGGATGGCCGGCGCCAGCTCGCGGTGCTCGAGCGCCGCCATCGCCGCCCCCGCGGCGCCGACGCCGGGCACGATCACCCGCTCCGCTGCGGCCACCACGTTCGGATCGGAGGTCACCGTCACGGCGGCGCCCGCCCGCTCCAGCCCGTGGCGCAGGCTGCGCAGGTTGCCCGCGCCGTAGTCGACCACGCAGACGGCGCTCACAGCGTGCCCTTCGTGCTCGGCACCGCGCCGGCCCGGCGCGGGTCGGCCTCCCACGCCGCCCGCAGCGCCAGGGCGAGCGACTTGAACGCCGCCTCGAGCAGGTGGTGGTCGTCTTCGCCGGTGCCGGAGACGTGGATGCCGAGCCGGCCGTGACGCGAGAGGCTGTCGAAGAAGTGGGGGACGAGCGTCGCCGGGATGCCGCCGATGCGCTCGCCGAGCAGGGGCAGCTCGACGCGGGCGAATCCGCGCCCGCCCAGGTCGACCACCGCGTGGGCGACCGCCTCGTCGAGCGGCGCGCGGGCGTCGCCGTAGCGGCGGATCCCCGTCCGCTCGCCGAGGGCGGCGTCGAGCGTCGCTCCGAGGACGATCGCGACGTCCTCGACCGTGTGGTGCTCGTCCACCCACAGGTCGCCCGCGCATGTGAGCTCGAGATCCATCAGCGAGTGGGCCGCGAGCGCCGTCAGCATGTGATCGAGCATCCCGATCCCGGTCGCGACGGCCGCCTGCCCCGAGCCCTCCAGGGCGATCCGGCAGCGGATGTCCGTCTCGCGGGTGCGCCGCTCGGTGACGCCGGTGCGTAGGCCCGGGGCCGGCCGGGTGCGCGGCGCGGCGCTCCCGCCGAGCGCCTCGAGCAGACGGTCGTCCTCGGCGGGCGTCGCGACGCTCATGCGGATCGACGTCGCCAGCAGCGGGTCGGCGAAGGTGCGCACGACCAGGCCCTGCTCGAGCAGCTCGCGCGCGGCCGGCTCGGCGGGCCGGCCCAGATCGACGAGGACGAAGTTCGTGCACGATGCCGGCACCGCGTACCCGGCTGCGCGCAGCGCCTCGGCGACCCGCTCGCGCTCGGCGCACATCGCCTGTGCTCGTTCGCGCATCTCGTCGATGTTCGCGAGCGCGATCTCGGCCAGGGCGGCGGAGTGGACGCCGATCGACGCCGGCGGGCGCACGGCGTTCAGCCGCGCGGCCAGCTCGGCCGGGGCGATGATGTAGCCGACCCGGATGCCCGCGAGCGCGAAGGCCTTCGAGAACGTCCGCAGGACGACCGTGTTCTCGCGCTCGCGCACGAGGTTCGACAGGTCGGTGCCGCCGAACTCGAGATACGCCTGGTCGATCACGACCAGGCCGGGCCGCTCGGCCACGTCCTCGGGCACCACATCGGCGCCGGTCGGGTTGTGCGGCGCGCACACCCATGTCAGGTCGACGGCGGCGTCGGGATCGTCCACGAGCTCGGCTCCGGCCAGGCGGGTGACGACGCCGTAGTAGGCGTAGTGGGGCCGGCGCACATAGGCTCGCCGCCCGGGCGCGAGCGCGAGCAGTCCGCACAGGAGCAGGGCCTCGTCGGCGCCCGCCGTGGGCACGATCTGCTCGGCCGGGAAGCCGGCGTAGGCGCCGATCACCTCGCGCAGGCGGGTGTAGGTGGCGTCGGGATAGGACTCGGGCCTGACCCGGCTGAGGCGGGCGAGCTCACGGGCGTACCACCGCGGAGCGGTCGGCGAGGTGTTCATGTCGAAGCGCATGAGCGGCGCGTCGGCGGGCAGGGTGTCCTGCCAGCGGTAGGCGACGAGCTCGCGCAGCTCGGGGCGGATGAGGTCGATCGCGCTCACGGGATCAGGTTGTGGATGGGGAGCACGAGCAGCGAGCGGGCGCCGGCCGTGCGCAGCGGCTGGAGCAGCTCCATCACCTGCCGCTGCTCGACGACGGCGTGCACCGAGTGCCACCCGGGCTTGGCCAGCGGCAGCACGGTCGGCGAGTCGAGGCCCGGCAGCAGTCCGACGATCGCATCGAGCGACCCGTCCGGCGCGTTCAGCATCAGGTAGCGGCGGTTGCGCGCGTCGATGACGCTTCGCACGACGGTGGCGAGCTCGTCGGCAACGCGCTGCTGGGCGGGCTCGAGGCCGGGCCGGGTGACGAGCACCGCCTCGGACTCGAGCACCGTGGCGATCGGGCGCAGGCCGTTCTGGCGCATCGTCTCGCCGCTCTGGACGAGGTCGCAGACGGCCTCGGCGGCGTCCAGCCGGGGGGCGAGCTCGACCGACCCGCGCACGGCCACGGTTTCGACGCGCATGCCCTGACCCTCGAAGAACGCCGCCGTGATGCGCGGGTGCGAGGTCGCCACGCGGCGCCCGTCGAGATCGGCCACCGTCTCGATCGCGCCTCCGCTCGGCACCGCCACCTGCAGCGAGCAGCGCCCGAAGCCGAGCGGCACGAGCTCGGTGAGCGCCGTCCCGCCCTCGGCAACCTGGTCGCGGCCCGCGATGGCGGCCTCGACGGCGCCGTCGCTCGCCCACGCCGGGATGTCCTCGGCCCGGGCGAAGAGCACCTCGACGTCCCACTGCGAGCAGTGCGCGAAGAGCGCGCGGCCGTTGCCCTCGAGCTCGAAGCCCGATGCGCGCACGAGGTCGAGCGCCGCGTCGTGCAGGCGGCCCTTCGAGGGCAGCGCGAGCCGGAAGCGGCGGCTCATCGCCGCCTCCGGCGCCGGTCGAGGACGAGCCGGTAGCCGCCCTCGCCGTGGCGCAGCCAGTGGGCGACGCGGGTGATCGTCGCCGTCGATCCGTGCACGCGCTGGGCGACCTGGGCGTAGGGCACGCCCTGGTCGAGCAGGCGGGCGGCGTGCCAGCGGTGCGAGAGCACCTCGAGCTCGTGCAGCGAGCACACGTCGCGCATGAACGCGGCCACCTCGTCGCGGCTGCGCAGCGAGAGCAGCGCGTCGCACAGGTCGTCGACCTCGGGCGTGCGCCACTCGGCGGTCGCCGCCGCGGTCGTCGGGGGGCTCGGAACGGTCTTTGCCATCGTGATACCATTTTAGCATGCTAAAACGCGAGGACGAGCTCGACCTGCGTCGCGGGCACGCGATCCCGGCTGTCGATCTGGTCGGCGGCCGCGTCGTTCGCCTCCATCAGGGCCGCTACGACGAAGTGACCGAGTTCCCGGGCGACCCCGTCGAGCTGGCGCGCCGCTACGCCGCCGCCGGCGTGCCGTGGCTGCACGTGGTCGACCTCGACGCCGCCCGCACGGGGGTGCGATCGCCCGCGCACGAGCGCGTGCTGCGGCGGCTCGCCGCCGTCCCGGGACTGCGGATTCAGCTCGGCGGCGGCCTGCGCGACGAGGCCGCGATCGCCTCGGCGCTCGACCTCGACGCCGAGCGCGTCATCGTTGGCACGCTGGCCGCGTCCGATCCGGCCCTCGTCGGCCGGCTGGCCGCCGAGAGCGGAAGGGTCGTGGTCGCGCTCGACTGCCTCGACGGCCGCGTGCGCACCCACGGCTGGATCGAGGACTCCGGGGCCGAGGCGCCCGCGTTTCTGGCTCGGCTGGCCGCCGCGGGCGCGACCGACTTCCTGGTCACGGGCATCGACCGCGACGGCACCGGCCTGGGGCCTGACACCGACCTGATCGGCGCGCTTCGGCCCGCCGTGCCCGGACTGCTGCTTGCGGCGGGCGGCGTGGGATCGGCGGCCGACGTCGAGCGGGCGGTCGCGGCGGGCGCAGACGCGGTCGTGGTGGGTCGGGCGCTGCTCGACGGCAGCATCTCTTTTGCATGAAAATCCGAATAGCTGTATGATCATGCACCGTGCCTGATCGACGCCAGCTCATCGCCACCCTGCTCGACCGCCGGCCGGTCACATCCCAGCCGCAGCTGGTCGAGCTCCTCGCCGACCAGGGCGTGCACGTCACCCAGGCGACCGTGTCGCGCGACCTCGAGCGGCTTGGCGCCGTGCGGGTGCGCAAGGGCGGCCACCTCGTGTATGCGCTGCCCGTCGAGGAGGAGCCCGCCGATCCCATGCTGCGGCTGCGCGAGGTGCTGCTGCTCGTCCGCAGCATGGAGGCGTCGGGCAACATGGCGGTGTTGAAGACGGCGCCCGCGAACGCCATGCCGGTCGCGCGGGCCTTCGACGTGGCCGACCTGCCCGAGGTGGTGGGCACGGTGGCCGGCGACGACGTCGTCCTCGTCATCGCGCGCGAGCCGTTCGCCGGCTCCGACGTGCTCGACGTGTGCGACCGCATCGGTGCGGAGGCCGCGCATGCCCACGCATGAGCTCGTGATGGAAGCGCCGATCGCGAAGGCCGGCCTCAAGGGGCGCGACTTCCTGCGCGTCGACGATCTGAGCGGCGCCGCGATCGAGGCCGTGCTCGACCTGGCCGACCACCTGAAGACGCTGCAGTCGCGGCGGCTGCCGCACCCGTGGCTGGCCGGCCGCACGCTGGGGATGATCTTCGAGAAGCCCTCGACGCGCACGCGCGTCTCGTTCGAGGTCGGGATGGTGCAGCTCGGTGGCCACGCCGTGCACCTGTCGAGCAGCGAGAGCCAGCTCGGGCGGGGCGAGCCGGTCGAGGACACGGGCGCGGTGCTTTCGCGCTACCTCGACGCGATCGTGATCCGCACCCACGGCCACGAGCGCGTGCAGGAGCTGGCCGAGGCGGCATCGGTTCCCGTCATCAACGGGCTCACCGACGAGCACCATCCCTGCCAGGCGCTGGCCGACCTGCAGGTGCTGCGCGAGCGGCTGGGCGGACTTGCCGGGCGGCGCCTGGCCTGGGTGGGCGACGGCCGCTCGAACGTGTGCCACTCGCTCGCGACCGCCGCGGTGATGACCGGCATGGAGGTCGTGGTGGCCGCTCCCGAGGGGTACGAGCCCGACCCGGCCGAGCTGGGCGCGGCCGCGGCGGTCGTGGAGGTCGTCGACGACCCGGTCGCCGCCGTCTCGGGCGCCGCCGCGGTCGTCACCGACACGTTCACGAGCATGGGCCAGGAGGCCGAGCGCGACCGCCGGCTGACCGACCTGGGCGCATATCAGGTGAACGCCGAGCTGATGCGCCACGCCGCGCCCGGGCACGTCGTCCTGCACTGCCTTCCCGCCCACTGTGGCGAGGAGATCACGCACGACGTCCTGTGGGGGCCGACCTCGGCGGTGTGGGACGAGGCGGAAAACCGGCTGCACGCGCAGAAGGCGCTGCTGGCCATGATCGTCGAATAGCAGCAACGGAAGGACGGAACCGTGGCAGAGAAGATCGTGCTCGCATACTCGGGTGGCCTGGATACGTCGGTGGCGCTGCGCTGGCTCGCCGACGAGTACGGCGCCGAGGTCATCGCCCTCCTGGTCGACGTCGGACAGGGCATCGACCCCGACCAGGTCGAACGGCGGGCGCGTGCCGCGGGAGCGGGTGACGTCATCATCGTCGACGCCCGCGACGAGTTCGCGACCGACTTTGTGCTCCCGGTGCTCCAGGCGGGCGCGCTCTACGAGGGCCGCTACCCGCTCGTCTCGGCGCTGTCGCGGCCGCTGATCGCGAAGTGGCTCGTGCGCGTCGCCCGTGAGCACGGCGCGACCGCCGTTGCCCACGGCTGCACGGGCAAGGGCAACGACCAGGTGCGGTTCGAGACGGCGGTCGCCGCGCTCGCTCCCGACCTGGCCGTGTTCGCCCCGGTCCGCGACTGGGGGATGACGCGCGAGCAGGAGATCGCCTACGCCCAGCAGCACGGCATCGAGGTGCCGGTGAAGTCGGGTGCGGCGTACTCGATCGACCACAACCTGTGGGGGCGGTCGATCGAGGCCGGCCCGCTCGAGGATCCATGGCTCGAGCCGCCCGAGGCCGCCTATGCGCTGACGATGGCGCCGGAGCGCGCGTTTTCGGCGCCGGGCGAGGTCGAGGTCGAGTTCGAGGCGGGCGTCCCGGTCGCGATCGACGGCGAGCGCATGGGGCTCGTCGACCTGATCGCGCGGGCTGCGGCGCTCGCCGGCGCGCACGGCGTCGGCCGGCTCGACATGATCGAGAACCGCCTCGTCGGCATCAAGAGCCGCGAGGTCTACGAGACGCCCGCCGCGGCCCTGCTGATGGCCGCCTATGCCGGTGTCGAGGAGCTCGTGTGCGAGCGCGACCTGGCCCACGCCAAGGCCGAGCTGGCCGGGCGCTACGCCACCCTCGTCTACAACGGCCTGTGGTTCTCGCCGCTGCGCGCCGCGATGGCCGCGTTCATGGACACGACCGCGGCGGCCGTGACCGGCACCGCGCGGGTGCGCCTCTACCGGGGCAGCTGCGCCGTCACGGGCCGGCGCGCGACGTCGTCGCTCTACGACCACGGCCTCGCCACCTACGAGCAGGGCGACCGCTTCCAGCACGGCGCGGCGGCCGGCTTCATCCACGTCTGGTCGCTGCCCACGAAGACCTGGGCCGCGGCGACGTCGGAGGCCACCGAGTCGCAGAAGCAGGCCGCGCCGGCGTGACCTCCGCCCTCTGGGCCGGGCGGCTGGCCGGCGGTCTTCACCCCGACGTGCTCGCGTTCACGGCGTCGCTCGAGGTCGACCGCCGGCTGCTGCCGTTCGACCTGCGGGCGTCGGCCGCACACGCGCGCATGCTCGGGCGGCAGGGTCTGATCCCGGCCGAGAAGGCCGACCAGATCTGCGCCGCCCTGGAGGGGGTCGAGATCGAGCCGGACGCGACCGACGAGGACGTCCATTCGGCGATCGAGCGGCTCCTGGGCGAGCTCGGCCCGTGGGTGCACGCCGGCCGCAGCCGAAACGATCAGGTGCAGACCGCGATGCGGCTGTGGGCGAAGGACGCGTGCGACCGCATCCAGGTGGGCGTGCGCGACCTCGCGCTCGCGCTGCTCGACCTGGCCGACCGCGACGGCGATGCGCTCATGCCCGGCTACACCCATGGCCAGCGGGCTCAGCCGATCTGGCTCGGCCAGCACCTGGCCGCACACGTGTGGTCGCTGCGGCGCGACCTGACACGCCTCGACGGCGTGCGCGCGACCGCCGACGTGAGCCCGCTCGGCGCCGGGGCGCTGGCCGGATCGAGCCTGCCGCTTGACCCTGCGTCCGTTGCGGCCGAGCTCGGGTTCGGGGCCGTCTTCGAGAATTCGATGGACGCCGTCTCCGACCGCGACTACTGCGCCGAGCTCGTGTTCGCGTGCACGCTCTGCTTCGTCCACCTGTCCCGGCTGGCCGAGGAGCTCGTGCTGTGGACGTCGGCCGAGTACGGCTTCGCCCAGCTCGACGACTCGGCCGCCACCGGCTCGTCGATCATGCCGCAGAAGAAGAACCCGGACGCGGCCGAGCTCGCGCGCGGCAAGGCCGGCACGGCGATCGGCCGCCTGGCGGGGTTGCTGGCGACGCTCAAGGGGCTTCCGCTCGCCTACAACCGCGACCTGCAGGAGGACAAGTCCGCGTGTTTCGACCAGACCGACGACCTGCTCGGCGCGCTGGCCGCGCTGCGCGTGTGCCTCGAGGGCCTGCAGGTGGATCGCGGGCGGATGGCCGCGGCGGCGGGCGACGGGACGACCGTCGCCACCGACCTGGCCGAGCAGCTTGTGAAGGACGGGATGCCCTTCCGCCACGCCCACGCCGAGGTGGCGGGGCGGGTGGCCGCGGGCGAGCGGTTCACCTCGCCCACCGCGGCCGACGCCGCGGCCGCGCGCCAGCCGCTCGAGGCGCTGCATGCGCAGCTCGCCCGCGCGCGATCGGCGGTGACCGATGGCTGACCGCAATCAGGGGCGGCGCACGATCGTGATCGTGAAGGTCGGGTCGAGCACGCTGGTAGACGAGGCCGGCCGGCCGCGGCTGGCGGTGTTCGAGCGCATTTCGGGCGAGTGCGCCGAGCTCGTCGACGCGGGCACGCCCGTCGTCGTGGTCAGCTCCGGGGCGGTCGCGCTCGGATTGGGCGAGCTGGGAAAGACGGTGAAGCCGCGGGCGATGGGCGACCTGCAGGCCGCCTCGGCGCTCGGCCAGACGCTGCTTCAGCTGCGCTGGGGCGGCGCATTCGGAAGCCGGGGCCTGCGCGCCGGCCAGGTGCTCCTGACCGAGGCCGACATCCACCGCCGGAGCTCCTACGTGAACGCGCGCCGCGCGCTGCGGCGGCTGCTCTCGTGGGGCGTGGTGCCGGTCGTGAACGAGAACGACTCGACCGCAACCGACGAGATCACCTTCGGTGACAACGACACGCTCGCGGCGCATGTGGCGCTCATGCTGCAGGCGCGGCTGCTCGTGCTCCTGACCGACATCGACGGGGTGTACGACCGCGATCCGGCCCGCCCCGACGCGCGCCTGATCCCCGAGATCTTCGACTCGGCCCAGGTCGAGGCGGTGTCGACGGCCCCCAGCGGCTCGGGCTGGGGCTCGGGCGGGATCTCGGCCAAGCTGCGCTCGGCCCGGGTGGCGAGCTCGGGCGGCGTCGAGGCCGTCATCGCCTCGGGGCTCGCGCCGGGAGCGATCACCGCGGCGGCCGCCGGCCGGGCGGCGGGGACGCGGTTCCCGGCCGCCGCCCAGCTGCCGTCGGCCTACAAGCTGTGGCTGCGCCACGGCACACCCGTGCGCGGCCGGCTCGTGTGCGACGACGGCGCCCGCCGGGCGGTGGCCGAGCGGGGCACGAGCCTGCTCCCGGTAGGCTTGGTGGCCGTGGACGGAACGTTCAGCGCGGGTGACGCGGTCGAGCTGGTCGGCCCCGACGGCGGCGCCTTTGCGGTCGGCGTGAGCCGCTATGAGGCCGGTGAGCTGGCGCAGGCGGTCGGCCGGCGCGGGCTGCCCGAAGCCGTCCGCCGCGACGATCTGGTGCTGCTGTGAGCGTTGCCCCTCCCGCAACCGATGTCCGCGCCGCCGCCCGGCGTCTCGCCGCGACGTCGACCGCCGAGCGCGACAACGCGCTCGAGCAGATCGCCCTCGGCCTCGAGCAGCGCTGTGACGAGATCCTGGCCGCAAACGCGATCGACGCCGAGGCGGCTGCGGGCGAGCGCCCCGCGATTCGCGACCGGCTCGCGCTCGATCCCGCGCGGGTGACGGCGCTGGCCGAGGCGGTGCGGGCCGTGGCACGGCTCGACGATCCGGTAGGGCAGACCCTCCGCGAGTTCACGCCGCCGAGCGGCATCCGCATCCGCAAGCTGCGCGTGCCGCTGGGGGTCATCCTGGTCGTCTACGAGGCCCGCCCGAACGTGACCATCGACGCGGCGGCTCTGTGCCTGAAGTCGGCCAACGCCTGCATCCTGCGCGGCTCGCGCATGGCCGCGAATACGAACCGGGTGCTCGTCTCGGTCGTGCGCGACGCGCTCGTCGAGGCCGGGCTCCCGGCCGACGCGGTGACCGCGGTCGAGGGCGGGCACGAGCAGCTCGGCGAGCTGATCGCCGACCCGGGCACCGCCGACGTGGTGATCCCCCGCGGCGGCGAGGCGCTGAAGAAGCGGCTGCTGGCCGAGTCGCGCATCCCGGTGCTCGCGGCGGCCGGCGGCAACTGCCACGTGTACGTCGACGCGACCGCAGACGCCGACCAGGCCGTGGCGATCGTCCTGAACGCGAAGGTGCAGCGCCCCGGGGTGTGCAACGCGGCCGAGACGTTGCTCGTGCACCGCGACCGGCCCGAGCTGCTCGAGCGGATCTCGGCAGAGCTCGAGGCTGCCGGGGTCGAGCTGGCCTACGGCGAGGAGGCCTTCGAGACCGAGTTCCTCGACATGAAGATCGCCGTCGGCACCGTTGACTCGCTCGACGCCGCCATCGAGCACATCAACCGCTACGGCACCGGCCACTCGGAGGCGATCGTGACGGCTGACGCCGAGGCCGCCGCCCGCTTCTGCAACGAGGTCGACGCCGCTGCCGTGTACGTGAACGCCTCCACCCGCTTCACCGACGGCGGCGAGTACGGCATGGGCGCCGAGATCGGCAACTCGACGAGCCGCCTGCACGCCCGCGGCCCGGTCGGGCTCGAGGAGCTGACGACGACGAAGTACGTCGTGCACGGCGACGGCCATGTGCGTGAATAAATCGGGCCAGGCCCGATTTATTCACGCGGTGAGCAGGGCGGCCGGGAGGGTTGCGAAGAGGGCGGCGGCGGTGAGGTCGAGGGGTGCCTCCGTGAGGACGTCGTGCCAGCGGCCGGGCGCGTCGGCCGGGAGCGCGAGCCGCGTGTCGCCCCAGCCGGCAAGGCTCTCGGTCAGCCGCGCGACGGCCGCGATCACCCAGCGCCCGTCATGCACGCGGGCGAACGCGACCACATGGTCGGCGAGGCGGCCGCTCACCTCGATGGGCACGTAGGCGCCGTTTGCGAAGAGGTCGGGATCGCGGCGGCGCAACGTCAGGCCGGCCCTCGTGATCGCGAGCTTCGGGCTGTCGAGGGCGCGCGCCGCGAGGTCGACCGGCCGGCGGTTGTCGGGGTCGACCAGCGACAGATCCCAGTCCTCGTTACCCCAGTAGATGTCGGGCGCGCCCGGCGCGGCCAGCTTCAGGGTCAAGAGCGCCAGCGAGCTGCGCGTGCCGATGGCCGCGCAGCGCCCGGCGATCCGTCCGAGGTCGGCCAGGAAGGCGGCGTTTCCGGGGTCGACGACATCGGTGACGAAGCGGCGCACGTCGTGCTCGTACGCCTCGTCCGGCGCCACCCAGCTCGTGTGCACCTTGGCCTCGCGCAGCGCCTTGGTCATGTACGTGCTGACCCGCTCGGCCGTGATCGGCCAGGCGCCGGCGAGGGTCTGGTAGAGCAGCCACTCCTCGTTCGCGTCGGGGGCCGATCCCGGCCGCGCGCGCAGCGGCCGGTTGAGGTCGCGCCAGCGCTCGAACGCCGCCTCCCACTCGCCGCCGAGCTCCGTGAGCGCCGAGATGCGCATGCGCACGTCCTCGCTGCGCTTCGTGTCGTGCGTCGAGGTGGCGTTCAGCGGATGGCCGACGGTGCGCTCGGCGAGACGGGCGTGCAGCTCGGCGACGTCGGTGGTGGCCCAGTCCGGCTCACACCCGGGCTCGTTGCGGGCCAGCAGGGCCGTGTCGACGTAGAGGCCGGTGTCCTCGACGCCCTTGGCGGCCACGGGGCCGGTCAGCTGCTGCCAGCGCAGCACGAACTCGAGCTCCTCGCGGCGCGGGTGCTCGATGACCGCCGCGATCGCGCCGGCACCGCCGCCGGCGCGGGCGGCGGCCGCGTGCAGCCGCTCGCGGTCGGCCGGGCTCGCCTCCCCGGACCGGACGTAGGTGCGGTACACGTCGAGGCTGACCGTGAGCTCGCGCAGCGCGTCCGGATCGATTCCCGGCGGCGCCAGCCGCGCGACCCGCTCGAGGTCGGGGGCGAGCAGGTCGGCGAGCGCCGCGCGCTTGGCCGCGGCGGCGATGTCGGCGAACCGGTCGGGCAGTCCCGTGACCACGCGATGGGCGGCGTGCATGCGCTCGGCTCCGCCGGGCTGCACGAACAGGCCGCCGGCCAGGGCCAGGAAGTCGTATCCCGTCGTGCCGGCGGTCGCCCACCGCGCCGGCAGCCGCTCGTCCCGCGCGAGGATCTTCTCGACCACGACATAGGCGCCCCCGGTGGCGTCGCGCAGGCGCTCGAGGTACTGCTCGGGGTCGCGCAGCCCGTCGATGTGGTCGACCCGTAGCCCCGTGACCGTCCCGTCGCGCACGAGCTCGAGCACCCGCGCATGCACCGCCTCGAAGACGTCCTCGCGCTCGATCGAGACGGCGGGCAGGTCGGCGATGTCGAAGAAGCGGCGGTAGTTGGCCGCGCCGTCGCGCCAGTCGCACAGCCGATAGTGCTGCGCGGCGAGCAGCGCCTCGAGCTGCGGCCCCGCGGGCTCGGTGCCCGGGGCAAGCGGGAAGCGCTTGTCGTAATAGGCGATCTGCGGCCCGCCGGGCTCCTCGACCAGCGCCAGCTCGCCGTGGGCGATCGCCTCGGCGGGCGAGGAGCCGAGCACGGGCAGCACCAGCCTGCCGTCGGCGCCGGGCGCGTCCCAGTCGATGTCGAACGTGCGGGCGTGCGCCGCGGCCCGTCCGTGCCGAAGCACGTCCCACCACCAGGCGTTGCGATGATCGGCCGCCATGTGGTTGGGCACGATGTCGAGCACGAGGCCCATATCGAGGCGGGTCAGCTCGGCCCGCAGCCGCGCGAGCGCCTCGTCGCCGCCGAGCTCGGGGTTGATGCGGCCAGGGTCGACCACGTCGTAGCCGTGCGTGCTCCCGGGGCGGGCCGCGAGGACGGGCGAGAGGTAGACATCGCCGACTCCGAGCGTGCGCAGGTACGGCGCAGCACGGGCGGCATCGGCGAGGGTGAACGTGGGCGAGAGCTGCAGCCGGTAGCAGGATGTCGGGAGCCTCATGCCCCCGCGCCCGACGGGTCGCGCGTGAGCGTGGCGAGGATGAACGAGCGCCCCACCAGGTTCACCGCCGAGCGCCGCACCACCCGCCGGCCTGGCCGGGCGGTGTTCACGAGCTCCTCCCATACGCCGGGCCTGTTCGCGACGGGCAGCACGAAGCGCCGCGAGCTCTCGCCGCCATTGAACATCAGGAGCACCGTCTTGCCCGACACCGGCCGCCCGCGCTCGTCGACCTCGTCGGTGGCATCGCCGTCGATCAGCATGCCGACCACCTTCTGCGTGCGGTCGTCCCAGTCGGCCGAGGTCATCTCGCGCCCGAGCGGGTGCAGCCAGGTGACGTCCTTGCTGCCGCCGCGCAGCGGCCGGCCGGCGAAGAACCCGCGCCGCCGGAAGACGGGGTTCTCGCGGAACACGGCCAGCGCGTCGCGCGTGAACTGAAGCAGGTCGCGGTCGTCGGCGTCGAGCTCCCAGTCGATCCAGGACGTGGCGTTGTCCTGGCAGTAGGCGTTGTTGTTGCCCGCCTGCGTGCGCCCGAGCTCGTCGCCGCCGAGCAGCATCCGCACGCCCTGCGAGAAGACGAGCGTCGCCAGGAAATTGCGCCGCATCCGCCGGCGAACGTCGTTGACCGAGGCGTCGTCGGTGGGCCCCTCGACGCCCCAGTTCGCGCTCAGGTTGTCGTTGCTGCCGTCGCGGTTGCCCTCGCCGTTCGCGTCGTTGTGCTTCTCGGCGTACGACACGAGATCGGTGAGGCAGAAGCCGTCGTGCGCCGTGACGAAGTTGACGCTCGCGTAGGTGCGCCGCCCGCTCGCCTGGTAGAGGTCGCTCGATCCCGAGACCCGGGACGCGAGCTCGGCCAGGCGCCCGTCGTCGCCCCGCCAGAAGCCGCGCACGCCGTCACGGTAGACGCCGTTCCACTCGGCCCAGCCGACGGGGAAGTTGCCGACCTGGTAGCCGCCCTCGCCGAGATCCCATGGCTCGGCGATGAGCTTCACCTGCGACAGCGTCGGGTCCTGCTGCATGATGTCGAAAAACGACGCCAGCCGGTCGACCTCGTAGAGCTCGCGGGCGAGCACGGGCGCCAGGTCGAAGCGGAACCCGTCGACGTGCATGTCGCCGACCCAGTAGCGCAGGCTGTCGAAGATCAGCTGCACCGTGCGCGGGTGCTGCATGTTCAGGCTGTTGCCCGTGCCGGTGAAGTCGACGTAGCGGCTGCGGTCGGCGGGGTCGAGCCGGTAGTAGGAGGCGTTGTCGACGCCGCGCAGCCCCAGGGTCGGCCCGAGCTGGTTGCCCTCGCCGGTGTGGTTGTAGACGACGTCGAGGATCACCTCGATTCCGGCTCGGTGGAACGCCTTCACCATCGACTTGAACTCGCTCACCTGCGTGCCGCGGGTGCCGCCGGCCGAGTAGCGCGCGTCCGGCGCGAGGAACGCGATCGAGTTGTAGCCCCAGTAGTTCGTGAGACCGCGCTCGACCAGGTTGCGGTCGTTCACGAACTGGTGCACGGGCAGGAGCTCGACGGCGGTCACGCCGAGCGAGAGCAGGTGGTCGATGATCGCGTCGCTCGCCATGCCCAGGTATGTGCCGCGCAGCTCGGGCGGCACACCGGGGTGCAGCATCGTCAGGCCGCGGACGTGGCACTCGTAGATGACCGACCGGTTCCACGGCACCGCCGGGCGGCGGTCGTCGCCCCACGGAAACGCAGGATCGACGACGGCGCACTTCGGCATCCCGGCCGCGCTCGATCGGGCGTCCATCGACAGGTCGGCGTCGGGGTGGCCGACCGTGTAGCCGAACAGCGAGTCGTCCCAGCGCGGCTGGCCGGTCACCGCCTTGGCGTACGGGTCGAGGACGAGCTTCTGCGGGTTGAAGCGGTGCCCCTCGCGCGGCTCGTACGGCCCGTGCACGCGGTAGCCGTAGAGCTGGCCGGGGCGGACGTCGGGCAGGTAGGCGTGCCAGATCAGGTCGGTCCGCTCGACAAGCTCGATCCGGTGGGACTCGTCGCCGTCGCCGGGACTGTCGTAGAGGCACAGCTCGACGCCGGTTGCGTGCTCGGAGAAGATCGCGAAGTTCGTGCCCTCGCCGTCCCAGGTTGCCCCGAGCGGATACGGCGTCCCCGGCCACAGGCGCAGGCTAGGCATGCCGTTCACCGCCGAGCAGGACGAACGACTGCGGCTGCAGGCGGACCTCGGTCTTGCCGCCGCCGGCCGCCCCCGGGCCGCCGAAGCGGGCGTCGGCCGAGTCGAGCAGCACCGTCCATTGGGCGTCGCGGAACGGCACCGAGAGGCGGCACGGCTCCGTGCCGAAGTGCAGACAGAGGAGCGCTGCGTCGCCCCGCTCGTCGCGGCGAAGCGCCCACACGACGGGCGGGTCGTCGGCCCGGGCGACGTCGACGCCGCGGGGGTGAAGCGGCCGCAGCGCGCTCAGATCGCGGCGCAGGCGCAGGAGCTCGCGGTACAGGTCGAGCATCTGGCCGTGGGCGCCGCAGGTGCGCTCGTCCCAGTGCAGGATCGACCGGCGGAAGGTGTCGCCGGACTGCGGGTCGGACGGCTCGCCCGCCCACCGAAACGCCGCGAACTCGTCGGCCCGCCCCTGCCGCACGGCGTCGGCCAGCTCGCTGCCCGCGTGGCTGGTGAAGTACAGGAACGGGGCCGGCTCGGCGTGCTCCTCGCCCATGAAGAGCAGCGGGACGAACGGCGCGAGCAGCACGGCGCCGGCCGCCAGCTTGGCGGCCTCGAAGCCGGCCGTGGCCACCAGCCGGTCTCCCAGCATGCGGTTTCCGACCTGGTCGTGCGTCTGGCCGAAGACGACGAACCGGCAGCCGTCGATGCCGCGGGCGGGCGCGCCGTGGCGGCGGCCGCGAAACGCCGAGCGCGCGCCGTCGTAGACGAACGCCTCGCGATAGGCCTTGGCCAGCGGGGCGGTGCCGCCGAAGTCGGCGTAGTAGCCGTCGCGCTCGCCGGTCAGGAGCGCATGCAGGGAGTGATGCAGGTCGCCGCTCCACTGCGCCGTCATCCCCAGGCCGCCCGCCGCCCGCGGCGTGATCATGCGCGGATCGTTCAGGTCGCTCTCGGCGATCAGGTGCAGCGGCCGCCCCGCGCGCTGCGACGCGTTCGCCACGGCGTCTGCAAGCTCGGCCAGCACGTGCGTCGCCGAGGCGTCGGCGATCTGGTCGACCGCATCGAGCCGGAGGGCATCGATGTGGAACTCCTCGAGCCACCGAAGGGCGCACCCGATCAGGAACGCGCGCACGCCGTCGCTGCCGCGGTCGTCCATGTTGATCGCCGCCCCCCAGGGCGTGCGGTAGCGGTCGGTGAACACCGGCCCGAACCGCGGCAGCACGTTGCCCTCGGGCCCGAGGTGGTTCAGCACCACGTCGAGACACACGGCCAGACCGGTGGCGTGGCAGGCATCGACGAGCTGCTTGAGGCCGTCCGGCCCGCCGTAGGAGTGCTGCGTGGCATAGGGGAAGACGCCGTCGTAGCCCCAGTTGCGCGCGCCGGGGAACTCGGCGACCGGCATCAGCTCGATCGCCGTGATGCCGAGCTCTGCGAGCGCCGCGAGGCGCGGCAGGATCGCGGCGAACGTGCCCTCCGGCGTGAAGGTGCCGACGTGCAGCTCGTAGAGCACGTACTCGTCGATCGGAAGGCCGCGCCAGGCGGCGTCGGTCCAGCCGAAGTCGGGATCGACCACCTGCGATGGGCCGGCGACGCCGTCGGGCTGCAGGCTCGATGCCGGGTCCGGCAGATCCTCGCCGCCGTCGAGCCGATAGCGGTAGCGGCGGCCGGCCGCCGTCGCGGGCACGACGGCCTCGTGGTGGCCGTCTTCGACCGGCTCGAGCGCCGCGACCACCTCGGGCGCGAGCAGGTGCACCTCGACCCTGCCCGCCGAGGGCGCCCATACGCGGAACCGGCACGATCCGTCCCGCAGCGGCGTCGCCCCCAGCCGGGGGGCGGCGAGATCCGTCACGCGCCCGCCTCGGGGACGAGCAGCAGGCACGAGAGCGGCGGCAGCACGAGCGTCATCGAGTCGGCCCGGCCGTGGGCCGCCTCCGGCACGGCCTCGATCCGGCCCAGGTTGCCCGCGCCGCTGCCCCCGTAGACGTCGGCGTCGCTGTTCAGGAGCTCGCGCCACACGCCCGGCCGGGGCACGCCGATGCGGTAGTTCGGGCGCATGACCGGCGTCAGGTTGAAGACGGCCAGCGCGGTGTCGCGCTCGTCGCGGGCGACGCGCATGAACGCGAGCACGCTCGAGTCGCTGTCGGAGGCGTGCACCCACTCGAACCCGGCCGGATCGCAGTCGCGCTCGTGCAGCGCCGGCCGCGTGCGGTAGGCGCCGTTCAGGTCGGCCACCCAGCGGCGGATGCCCTCGTGCCCGGGCTGCTCCAGCAGGTGCCAGTCGATGCTCGAGTCGTGGTCCCACTCGTCCCACTGGCCGAGCTCGTCGCCCATGAAGAGGAGCTTCTTGCCCGGCAGCGCGTACATGTAGCCGTAGAGCGCCCTCAGGTTCGCCCGCTGCTGCCACTCGTTCCCCGGCATGCGCCGGATCAGCGACCCCTTGCCGTGCACCACCTCGTCGTGGGAGAGCGGCAGCACGTAGTTCTCGGTGAACGCGTAGAGGCCGCGGAAGGTGAGCTCGTGGTGGTGGAAGCGGCGGTGGATCGGATCGTGGCCGAAGTAGACGAGCGTGTCGTGCATCCAGCCCATGTCCCACTTGAACCCGAATCCGAGCCCGCCCAGGTAGGTCGGCCGCGACACCATCGGCCACGCAGTCGACTCCTCGGCGTAGGTCTGCACCCCCGGGTGCTCGGCGTACACGGCGCTGTTCAGCGCGCGCATGAGGTCGATCGCCTCGAGGTTCTCGCGCCCGCCGAAGCGGTTCGGGATCCACTCGCCGTCGCTGCGCGAGTAGTCGAGGTAGAGCATCGAGGCCACGGCGTCGACCCGCAGGCCGTCGGCGTGGTAGACGTCGAGCCAGTGCATCGCGCTCGAGAGCAGGAAGCTCCTGACCTCGTTGCGGCTGTAGTTGAAGATGTAGCTGCCCCAGTCGGGGTGGAAGCCCTGGCGCGGGTCGGCGTGCTCGTAGAGGTGTGTCCCGTCGAAGAGGGCGAGCCCGTGCGGGTCGGTGGCGAAGTGCGACGGCACCCAGTCGAGGATCACGCCGACGCCGGCGGCGTGGAGGGCGTCGATCAGGGCCATCAGCTCCTGCGGCGTGCCGAAGCGGCTGGTCGGGGCGAAGTAGCCGGTCGTCTGGTAACCCCACGAGCCGGTGAAGGGGTGCTCCATGATCGGCAGCATCTCGACGTGGGTGAACCCGTTCGCCACGGCATAGGCGGGCAGCTGCTCGGCCAGCTCGAGGTAGGTCAGCGGCCGGTTTCCGTCCTCGACGTTTCGCCGCCACGATCCCAGGTGCAGCTCGTAGATCGCGACCGGCGCGTCAAGCGCGCTTCGGGCGGCGCGCTCGTCCATCCAGGCCCGGTCGCCCCACTCGTAGCTCATGTCCCAGACGATCGACGCGGTCTTGGGCGGCAGCTCGGCGCGGGCCGCGAGCGGGTCGGCCTTCTCCTGACCGCCGCGGTCGCCCATGATCGCGTACTTGTAGGCCGCCCCGTGGCCGACGCCGGCGACGAATCCCTCCCAGATTCCGGAGCCGCCGCGAGGCTGCAGCGGATCGGCGCCGCTGCGCCATCCGTTCCAGTCGCCGAGCACCGACACCGCCCGGGCGTTGGGCGCCCACACGCCGAACTGGGTGCCCGTGCGGCGCCCGGTCGTGCGCGGGTGCGCGCCGAGCTTCCGCGCGAGGCGGTAATGCGTGCCCTCGTTGAACAGGTGCAGGTCGTCGTCGGTGAGCAGGCTCGGCACGGTCCTGGCCGCAGGCCGCTTCGCCGGTGTCCTCTGTTCGGTCATCGCTCACTCCCTCGCAGCTCGGAGATCCGGCGCAGCCGCGGCACGAGGCCGGGGACGCGGGGCAGGTCGTCCACGCCGTAGTGTGCCCGCCGGCGCCAGTTCGGCTGCTCGGTCGTCGTCCCCGGAACGTTCTGGCGCTCGCGCTCCCACCACAGGTCCTCGAGGTTCAGCATGAGCGACCGGGCGCGGGACGCGGCCAGCTCCTGCAGGCTCGAATCGAGCACGCCCGGGCCGTCGGTGGCCGTGTCGCCGCGGGCTGCAAGCGCCGCGCGCAGGGTCTCGCGCCGGCCATCGGCGTCGGCGTCGCACTCCCAGAATCCGGCAAACGTGGGCATGTCATGCGTATTCATGCCCACCATCGCCGCTTCCGGCACCCGCGCGAACGGATCGCCGCCGTGGCCGAGCTCCGCCTGCACGGCGAACGTGCGCAGGAGGCCGTGCGCCGCCATCGCCCGGCGCACCTGCGCGGGGACGGTGCCCATGTCCTCGCCGACCAGCCTCGTGCCGTGGCGGTTGGACTCGATGCAGAGCACCGCGTAGAGCTCCTCGGCCGGGTAGCGCAGGTAGACCCCGGCCGTCGCCGGGAGGCCGTGCGGCACGACGAAGATGCGGTGAAGCCCCATCACGTGGTCGATGCGCACGGCGCTCGCGTGGCGGCAGATGGTGCGGATGCAGGCGATCGGATAGTCGAGCCGGCGTTCGTGCAGCCGGCCGGGATGAAGCGGCGGGAAGCCCCAGTCCTGCCCGCCCTGGAAGAAGTCGTCCGGCGGCGCGCCCACCGACGCCCCTTCGGCGAAGAGGCCGCGGAAGCGCCACGTGTCGTATCCGGCCGGATGCACCCCGAGCGGCATGTCGAGGTACGGGCCGGCCCCACCCGCCGCGACGTGCTCGAGCTGCTCGGAGCAGAGCCACTGCGCGTAGGCGTGATAGCGGGCCACGTGAGGATCCCCGGGCGGCGCGGGATCCTGCCAGTCGCGCCAGCCAGTGCCCTGCTGCTCGCAGCGGGCGCGGAACTCGGCGTAGGCCTTCAGGTCGGGGTGGTCGCGCAGGTGGCGCTCGAATGCCGCGAGCCGGCTCCCGCCCAGACCGGCGAGGAGCGCTTCGAGCACGCGCCGCTTGGCGGCCATCGCTCCCCGGTAGTCGACGAGCGCGCCGTCGGCCGGGGCGACGGCGGCAAGCAGCTTTCGGGCGCGCGGCGCGGTCTCGAGCTCGGGCGCCGCCGCGGGATCGACGAAGAGCTCGTTCCAGTGCAGGCGGCTGACCGGGGCGTAGGGGCTCGGCTCGTAGGGGCGGTCGAGGAAGGCGGCGTGAAGCGGCGTCGACCCGACCAGGTCGCCTCCCAGCTCGCCGATGAACGCGGCCAGCCGGTGCATGCCGGTCAGATCGCCCGGCCCGAACGGACCCGGTAGAGCGTAGAGAGGCAGGAAGACGCCCCACGACCGGCCGGGGCCTGCGAACGCCCGCCGCGGCGCGCACAGCAGGAGCACGGTGGTCTCGGCCCCCGCCGCCGTCAGGTGCACGTGGTGGTAGCCGTGCGGGAGGGGAGGGAGCCGGAGCACGCCGCCGCCCGATGTGCGTCCGCGCAGCTCGCCGCCGGCCTCGAGGGCCACCGTCCACTCGACCCGGCCCCGCACGTGCCGGCCGAGCGGGATGCGCGCCGCGGCCCGGCCCCATGCCACCGCGACGGGCTGGGCCATGCGCCCGCGGTGCTCGGCCTCGAGCCTGCGCAGCTCCTCGTGGGCGCCCTGCCCGGACTCGCCGACGTCGTGCCCGAGAACCGTCAGGACCGCGGCGAGGGTCGCGTCCGACGCGGTGCGCCGCCGCCCGCGGGTGTCGGTGTAGGAGCGCTGCACCCCCGCGGCGGCGGCCAGCGCAGCCAGGTCGGCGCGGGCGGCGGCCGGTCTCACGCTCCCAGGAGCTCCTCCAGCCCGCGGGCCGGGATGACGACCCAGTCGGGGCGGTTGTCGAGCTCGTAGCCAAGCTCGTAGACGGCCTTCTCGAGCAGGTGCAGGTCGAGCAGCCGGGCGAACTCGGCGTCGTCGGTTGGCAGGATCGCCGCCGGCGCGACGGCGGCGCGGTAGGCCTGCAGGAACGCGGCCGAGACCCACGCCCGCCAGTGCGTGGCCCACTGCTCGGCGGGCCCGCCGACCGCGGCGTCGCGGCCGCTCTCGCGGAACAGGGCGGCGTAGGCCGCATAGTGGAACGAGCGCAGCATCCCGGCGACGTCGTAGGCCGGCGAGCGCTTCAGGCGCCGCTGCGCGAGCGGGCGGGCGGGCTCGCCCTCGAAGTCGATCACGACGACATCGCGGCCCGTCCACAGCACCTGGCCGAGGTGGTAGTCGCCGTGCACGCGGATGCGGCTGCCCTGCAGGAGGCCGTCGAGGAGCGCCCGCACATGGGCGAGCGGGCGCTGGTCGCCGGGGCCGATCCACTCGAGCTCGGCAACGCCGGCGCGGCGGGCCGCGGCCAGCACCTGCCGGATCAGGTTTCGCAGCGACTGGTAGAGCGCCCGCTGGTGGAGCGGCGTGAACGGCTCCGGCGCGAACTCCGGATCGTCGCCGGCCGCCGCCAGGGCGACGTGCAGCTGGCCGGTGCGCTCGCCCAGCAGCCGCGCGAACTCCACGTAGGAGCCGATCGAGTCCGACACCTCGGCCGGGATCTCGCGGCCGGCGAGCTCGACCACGCCGGACGCCGGCAGCGCGGGCGGCGCCGGCTCCTCACGCGCGAGCGCCGTCTCGAGGAATCGGGTCACCTCGTCGAGGGTGTAGGCCCATGCGTCGCCCTCGTTCGTCACGAACCCCTGCAAGAGGCCGATCGTGATCGGGTGGCGGCGACGGCGGTGGTACTCGATCGTGCCCGCGGCCGGCGACACGTGCGCGAACCCGGTGCGGGTCAGCATGCCGGTGACCTCGGCCTCCGGGTTCGGGCCCGGCTCGACCCGGCGGAAGATCTTCATCACGGCCCGGTGGCCGAACGCGACCGAGCTGTTGGACTGCTCCGCGCCGATCGGTGCGGGATCGAGCCCGTTGCCGTCGCCGACGAGCCGGCGCAGCTCGCCGGTGCGCACCGTGGTGAGCGACCCGATCAGCCCGCCGATCCGGCGGCCGCGGCGCATCAGCTGCAGGAGCGCGGCCGCGAGGACCGGGTCGTCTGCGCCGTCGAGCAGGGCCAGCCGGCCCTCCTGCGTCTCGAGCATCGCCACGGTCGCGCCGGCCGGCGGGCGCCCGTTCTCGGAGGGCGAGCGGGCGACGAGCGGCAGGACGTAGGTGTCGGGCTCGCCCTCGCGGTACTCCACCCGCATCAGGCACAGGTAGCCCGCCTCGCGCCGCGCGGGGCCGGGGATCCGCACCGCGTCGTGGAGCACCACCCGGCGGATCCCGCGCGACTTGCCGGCGAACCACCGCCGCGAGGGCAGGAACTTGGCGACGGCGTCGTCGAGCTGGCGGCGGGCACCGCGCTCGAAGACTGCGGGCCAGCGGCCGGTGACGCGGATCTCCGGGCACGGCCCCGAGCCCGCGCCGGCGTCGACCGGGGCCGGGTTCAGCACGAACAGGTAGAAGTCGTGCGGGCCGAGCGCCAGGGGGTACTGGCGATCGCCCGGCACCGGCGGGAACTGGCTGTGTCCCAGGAGCTCCTCCGGGATCAGGCCCTCGAGCCGGCGCAGGTCGAGCTCGACGTACTGCGCCCGCCGCGACAGGTTGCAGACGACCAGGATCCGCTCGTCGCCGAATTCGCGCAGGTAGGCGAGCACCTTGCGGTTCTCGGGCAGCAGGAACTCGAGCGAGCCGCGGCCGAAGGCCTGGTAGCGCTTGCGCAGGGCGATCATGCGCTTCATCCACCAGAGCAGCGAGTTGGGGTTCGCCTGCTGCGACTCGACGTTGACGGCGCCGTACTCGGGGTCGCTGATCGCCGGCAGGTAGAGCTGCTGCGGGTTCGCGCGCGAGAACCCGGCGTTTCGGTCAAGGCTCCACTGCATCGGCGTGCGGACGCCGTTGCGGTCGCCCAGATAGATGTTGTCGCCCATGCCGAGCTCGTCGCCGTAATAGACGACCGGCGTGCCGGGCAGCGAGAGCAGGAGCGCGTTCACGAGCTCGATCACCCGGCGGTCGTTCCCGAGCAGCGGGGCGAGGCGCCGGCGGATGCCGAGGTTGATGCGCGCCTGGGGGTCGTCGGCGTAGGCGCGGTACATGTAGTCGCGCTCCTCGTCGGTGACCATCTCGAGCGTCAGCTCGTCGTGGTTGCGCAGGAAGATCGCCCACTGGCAGCCCTCGGGGATCGGGGGCGTCTGGGCGAGGATGTCGACCAGCGGGTAGCGGTCCTCCATCCGCACCGCCATGAACATCCGCGGCATGAGCGGGAAGTGGTAGGCCATGTTGCACTCGTCGCCGTCGCCGAAGTACGCGACGGCGTCCTCGGGCCACTGGTTGGCCTCGGCCAGCAGCATGCGGTCGGGGAACTTCTCGTCGATGTGGTGCCGCAGCGCCCGCAGCGCGCCGTGCGTCTCGGGCAGGTTCTCGCAGTTCGTGCCCTCGCGCTCGAACAGGTAGGGCACCGCGTCGAGCCGGAGGCCGTCGACGCCCATCGCGAGCCAGTAGTCGACGACGCTGAACATCGCCCGCTGGACCTCGGGGTTGTCCCAGTTCAGGTCGGGCTGGTGCGAGTAGAAGCGGTGCCAGTAATAGGCGCCCGCCACCGGGTCCCACGACCAGTTGGACGTCTCGAAGTCCTGGAAGATGATGCGCACGCCCTGGTAGCGGTCGGGCGTGTCGCTCCAGACGTAGAAGTTGCGGGCGCGGCTGCCCGGACCCGCGCGGCGCGCCTTCTGAAACCACGCGTGCATGTCGGAGGTGTGGTTCAGCACGAGCTCGGTGATCACCCGCAGGCCGCGCGCGTGGGCCGCCCGCAGGAACGCGCGGAAGTCGCGCATCGTGCCGTAGTCGGGGTGCACCTCGCGGTAGGACGCGATGTCGTAGCCGTCGTCGCGCAGGGGCGACGGGTAGAACGGCAGCAGCCAGATGGTCGTGACGCCGAGATCCTCGAGGTAGTCGAGGCGCTCGGTGAGGCCGCGGAAGTCGCCGATGCCGTCGCCGTCGGAGTCGGCAAACGCCCGCACGTGGAGCTCGTAGATGATCGCGTCGGCGTACCAGCGCGGGGCCGGGGTGACCGGGGCCGCTGCGGGAGCCGGCTGGGTGACCGCCATCGTCATGCGTAGTACTCGAAGTCGTGCTCGCTGCGCACCCGCCGGCGGACGTGGAAGATGTGGGCCGGCAGCCGGCGGGGGTCGATCTCGACGTAGTTTCGCGCGCCCTGCCAGGTGTAGGTGGCCTCGGACAGGAGGTCGTGCACCTGGTAGGGATGGTCGCCGTCGATCCCCAGGCGCTCGAGCGGCAGCTCGACCCAGCCCGACTGCGTGTGGTGGGGGTCGAGGTTGACCACGGTCAGGACGACGTCGGCGAGGTCGGCCGTGTGCGCCGTGTAGGCCATCAGCAGGTCGTTGTCGACGTGGCGCAGCTCGAGCCGCTGGTTCGACTGCAGGGCCGGGTGCGCCCGCCGGGCCGCATTGACCGCGGTCACGAGCGGCTCGAGCGACTCGGGGTCGCCGGTGTCCCAGTCGCGCAGCTGGTACTTCTCGGAGTCGAGGTACTCCTCGCTTCCGGGGCGCAGGCCGCGTTGCTCGACGAGCTCGAACGCCGGGCCGTAGATGCCGTAGCTCGGGCTCAGGGTGGCGGCCAGGACCAGCCGGGCGGCGAACGTCGGCCGGCCGCCGGACTGCATCGGCTCGGTGAGGATGTCGGGCGTGTTGGGCCAGAAGTTCGGCCGGAAGTACTCGCGCAGGTCGGTCTGCGTCAGCTCGCGCACGTACTCCTCGAGCTCGTGCTTGCCGTTGCGCCAGGCGAAGTAGGTGTACGACTGGGTGAATCCGGCCTTGGCGAGCCGCTCCATCACCCGCGGGCGGGTGAACGCCTCGGCCAGGAAGATCGTCTCGGGGTGCTCGCGCGTCACCTCGGCGATCAGCCACTCCCAGAACGGGAACGGCTTGGTGTGCGGGTTGTCGACCCGGAACACCGAGACGCCCTCGCCGATCCAGAAGCGCACGACGTCGAGCAGCGCGTCCCAGAGGCCGCGCCAGTCCTCGCTCTCGAAGTCGAGCGGGTAGATGTCCTCGTAGCGCTTGGGCGGGTTCTCGGCGTGGCGGATCGACCCGTCCGGGCGGTGCCGGAACCACTCGGGATGCTCGCGCACCCAGGGGTGGTCGGGCGAGCACTGGAAGGCGATGTCGAGCGCGAGCGAGAGGCCGTGCCCGGCACACTTCTCGACCAGCCGGCGAACGTCGGCGACCGTGCCGAGGGCGGGATGGACGGCCCTGTGGCCGCCGGCCGCCGAGCCGATCGCCCACGGGCTGCCGAGGTCGCCCGGCTCCGCCGCCGGCGAGTTGTTCGGCCCCTTGCGGTGCGTCTCGCCGATGGGGTGGACCGGGGGCAGGTAGAGCACGTCGAAGCCCATACCCGCGACCCGGTCGAGGGAATGCTCGACGTCGCGCGAGCGTGCCGTGCCGCTCGCCGCCGAGCGACCGCGGGAAGAGCTCGTACCAGGCGCCGAACCGGGCCAGCGGCCGGTCGGCCCAGACGGAGATGCCCGGCTCGGCGTCGGTGCAGTGCGGCCGCGGGTCGTGCCTGGCCATCAGCGCCGCGAGCACGGGATCGAGCGCGGCGGCCGCGGCTTCCTCGTCGCCCGCCCGCACGCGCTCGCGCCATTCGGTGAGCACGGGCCTGGCCGCGGCGGGCGCGGCGGCGGCGGCCTCCTCGATCAGCCCGGCGCCAACCTCGAGCTCGGCGCCGACGTCCTGGCCTGCCTGCACCCGCCGCGCGAGCTGGTCGCGCCACGTGGCGAAGCGGTCGATCCAGGCTCGCACCGTGAAGGTGTGGCGGCCGAGGCCCTCGACCGTGAACGCCCCGGCGAAGCGGTCGTTCCCGAGCGGCAGCATCCGCGCCTCGCCGAACCTGCGCGCGCCGTCGCGGCGGTGTCGCACGACCGCGGCGACGACATCGTGTCCGTCGGCGAACACATCGGCGGTCACCTCGACGACGTCGCCGGTGATCCGCTTGACGGCAAACCCGCCACCGTCCACCCGGGGCCGGAGGTTCTCGATCACGACCCTCCGTCGACCGTCGATGTCCGCAATCACGCTGCCCGGGGGTTGGCTGGCGGCCCGCGCCATGGGGGTCGCACGCTAGTCGATCGGTGGGCCTGGTGGGGCGGTGGCGCAGGCGGTGGCCCGGGGCTCCTCACAGCGGAGCCCCGGGCGGCACCCCCTCCGGAGGCCTCGGTCAGCCGTGGTGGTGGTGCACCACCACGCCGCTGATCGGGTTCAGGATCAGCCGGCTCGTGTGCGGCTCCCCGCCGAAGTTGAACATGCCCTCCAGCGAGCCGGCGCGTGCGTCGAACGACTGGTTGCCGATCCGGCCCAGGTTCCAGTTGTCCTCGGCGAAGCGCAGGATCGATGTCTGGTCGGTGAGCGAGCTGTCGACGGCGTTGCGCCGCGCCCACGGCGAGACGACGAGCAACGGCAGCCGCGGCCCGTACCCGCAGCGGTCTTCGTAGGAGCCCGCTGCGGCGGTTCCGCACTTGCCCGCACCGGTCAGCGCGTCTGCGACCGGGTCGTTGGACTGATTCACGATCGGGCCCATGACGTGGTCATACCACCCGTCGGAGTCGTCCCACGCGATCACGATCGCCGTCGACCGCCACGTCGGCAGCTGCTCGAGGCGGTTGATCGTCCGGACGAGGAAGTGCTGCTCGTCCAGCGGATCGGAGTAGTCCGCGTGTCCGTCCTGGTACTTCGCGGCCTTGAGGAAGCTGACCGCCGGCATGTTGCCGTGGTCGGCCGCCGCCCAGAAGTCGCTCAGGTCGTACTGGTGGTTGGCCTGGTCCGTGCGCCCGATCATTGCCACCGACGACGGCGGCAGGTGGTGCGGGTTCGCGGTGGACTTGTAGTACTGGAACGGCTCGTGGTGCGGGCTGTAGTCCGACACCGTGACGCCGCCGACGTTCACGTGCGACGAGCCGCAGACGGCCTTGCCGCCCGTGCGGGAGGTCGGCTTGAAGCCGCCTTCGAACCAGCCCCACGTGACGTGGCGCGCGTTCAGCAGGTCGCCCACGTTCCTGCCGGTCATCGCGACGGTCGGCGTGCCGGAGCAGTCGTCGTAGGCCGGGTCGGCGTCGTTGATGAACGTTCCGTTGCTCGTCACGCCCGCGAGGTTCGCCGGCGTGGCGCCGTGCGTCTGTCCGGAAACGAGATTGAGCGCGCCCGGTGTCGACGGGCCGAAGGTCGTCCCGAAGGAATTGTCGTTCAGCGAGTAGTGCTGCGCGTAGTTCCAGAGCGCGGTGACGGTGTTGCCGTCGTAGTAGCCCATCACGTCCGTGGTCTTGCACGGGCGGGTGGAGCCGCCCGGCGCCGGCGTGTAGGCGGAGCCGGTGAACTGGACGAACTCGTCCATCAGCCCCGCGTCCGCCGCCTGCTGCTCCGGGGTGTAGTCGTGGTTCTGGTCGCAGGTGATCGGCTCGGAGCGGTCGAACCGGAACGGGTTGATCTCGTTCGTGTTCGCCGTCAGGAGCCCGGTGCCGAGGCCGTTCACGCTCGGGGTGCCCGGTGCGGGCGTGAACCGGGGCTCGCCGCTCGGGTTCTTGGCGAATGGATACGTACCGAAGTAGTGGTCAAACGAGACGTTCTCGTCGAAGATCACCACCAGATGCTTGATCGGCGTCGCCGTGACGTCACGCGCGCCGGCGTTGCCGCTGGCCGTCGCCGATGCGGGGGCCGCCATGACCGCGATCGCGGCCGCACAGCCCAGCAGGAATCTTCCAGCTCTCACCTTGCCTCCTTGTCCTTGGGAGTAAGGACGCGGCGCGCCCGGGGGAGCGCGCCGCTCCGGTACCGCGGGGCAAGTCTCGTCCGCTCGCACCCGCCGTGGGTTACCGGCCGGAAAACCCTTCGTAAACGTGTGGTGAACCCCGCTCGTGGTAGCGTGGCCGCCGATGCGGCTGTGCCTGATGATCGAGGGCCAGGAGAACGTCACCTGGCCCCAGTGGGTCGCCCTCGCCGACGCGTGTGAGCGCACCGGACTGGAGGGCCTCTTCCGCTCGGATCACTACATGGGCCTCGGCGACGCTCCGGGCGGCTCGCTCGATGCGTGGGCGACGCTGGCCGGCCTCGCCGCGCGCACGACGCGGATCCGGCTCGGGACGATGGTCTCGCCGGCGACGTTCCGCCACCCGTCGGTGCTGGCGCGCGAGGCGACGACCGTCGATCACATCTCGGGCGGCCGCGCCGAGCTCGGCCTCGGCGCGGGTTGGCATGCGCGCGAGCACGCCGCCTTCGGATTCCCGTTCGCATCGCTGGGTGAGCGCATGCAGGTGTTCGAGGAGCAGGCCGACATCATCGTCGGGCAGTGGACGACGACGCCGTTCACCTACGCCGGCCGCCACTACCGGCTCGAGGAGTGCGACTCCCTGCCGCGGCCGGTGCAGCGCCCGCACCTGCCGCTGATCGTCGGCGGCTCGGGCAAGCCCCGCACGGTCGAGGTGGCCGCCCGCCTGGCGCAGGAGTACAACGTCGTTGCCGTCACCGCCGCCGAGTGCCGTGACCTGCGGGCGCGCCTGGACGCGGCGTGCGAACGCCACGGCCGCGACCCGGCGACGCTCGTGCTCTCGATGATGACCACGGTCGTCGTGGGAGCGTCCGAGGCGGATGCGCTGCGCCGGGCGCAGCTCATGATCGACCGCGGGATCGAGGAGGGCGACGCCGCGGCGCTCCTGCGCGAGAACCGCGGCACCTGGGTGTGCGGCACCGTGGCGCAGGCGGCGGAGCAGCTGGCCGCGCTGCGCGAGGCCGGCGTCGAGCGGATGATGCTCCAGCATCTGCTCCACGACGATCTCGAAGCGGTCGAGCTCATGGGCACCGAGCTCGCCGCCGCCGCCGTCAGCTGAAGCGCGCGCGCAGCCGCGGGATCACGTCGGCGGCGAAGCGGCGGATGAACCCCGCCTGGTCGGCGCCCGGCCCGTGCATCACCAGGTGGTGGAACCCGGCGTCGACATAGACCGCGATGCGCTCCACCACCTCGTCGGGGTCGGCCGAGACGATGAACCGGCTCTCCGGCCGCACGTCCCCGGCGTCGGCAAGCCGCTCGAGCTCGAGCGGGTCGTCCACGCCCTGCTTGGCGTCGGCCGGGAGCGCCAGCGGCGCCCAGTAGCGGCAGTCCGCGACGGCCGTCTCGACGTCGGCGGCGTAGGACACCTTCACCTCCATCAGGCGCTCGTAGGCGGCGGGGTCGCGGCCGGCCTTGCGAATGCCCTCCTCGACCGCCGGAAGCAGCGTCTCCGAGTAGAGCTCCGGCGGCTTGCCGCTCGTGGTGATGAAGCCGTCGCCGACCCGGCCGGCGAACCGGGCCGCCCGCGGTCCGGCGGCTGCGACGAGGATCGGCAGCGGCTCGGCGGGGCGGTCGTAGACCGTCGCCCGGGCGGTGCGGTACCAGCGGCCCTCGAATGTCACGCGCTCCTGCGTCCACAGCTGCCGCATCAGGTCGACCGCCTCCTCGAGCCGGCCGAGCCGCTCCGAGAACCCCGGCCACTCCATCGCGGTCGCCGGCACCTCGTTCACCGACTCGCCTGTGCCGACGCCGACGAAGACGCGTCCCGGGGCGAGGTTCGCGATCGTCGCGAAGGCCTGCGCGAGCACCGACGGGTGGAATCGCATGGTCGGTGTGGAGACGCTCGTGCCGAGGCGCGCCCGTGTCGTCGTGGCCGCGAGCGCCCCCAGCCACGGCAGCGCCGCGGGGGCATGGCCGCCGGTGTGGCGGAACGGCTGGAAGTGGTCGGAGACGGCGATGCTCTCGAATCCGGCCTCCTCCGCGAGGCGGGCGAACGCCAGCAGATCCGACGCGTCGAACTGCTCCGCCGAGGCCTTGTATCCGATCTGGAGCACCGGGCAACTGTAGGGCGGCCGCGTTTCGGGCGGCGCAGGGCGGGTATGGTCCCGGCTGATCCAGAGGGGACAGGAGGTGGGACGATGAGGCACGACTTCGGCAAGTCCCTGGTGGCCGCGATCGTCGTGGGGGTCGTCTTTGCGGCGCCCGCATCGGCGGCGACGCTGGCCGACTGGGAGATGAACGAGGGGCCGGGAGCCCACACGATGATCGACTCGAGCGGTCACGTGAACGGCACGATCGGCTCCGCGGTGCAGACCGGCGTGAAGGTGAGCGGCGCGACCGCCTACCGGTGGGTGTTCACGAGCCCGACGGCGCCGCCGGCCAAGCCGCAGCGGCTGGTGCAGGCGTCGAGCGCGACGCTCAATCCGGGCGCGGGGACGTACACGGTGACGATGCGCTATCGCACCACGAAGCACTTCGGCAACATCGTGCAGAAGGGCCAGGCCGGATCCGCCGGCGGCTACTTCAAGCTCGAGAACCCGAACGGCCGCCTGAACTGCGTGTTCCGCGGGGTGAACTCGTCGGGCGCGTTCCTGCGCAAGGCGGTCGAGTCGGGCGTGATCTCGGACGGCGCATGGCACGTGGTCGTCTGCACCCGAACGCCGGCCGGCCTGACGCTGACGGTTGACGGCAACCTCGTCGCAAGCGCGAAGGGGAGCACCGGCACGATCTCGAACTCGCGGCCGATCACGATCGGCGGCAAGCTCGCCTGCGACCAGATCAAGACGACCTGCGACTACTTCACCGGCGACATCGACTACATCAGGATCTCCAACTAGACAACCTACGATGCGGGCGTGGACACCGATGTCCTGATCCCGCTGAAGCGGCTCGACGCGGCCAAGTCACGGCTCGGCTCGGCGCTGTCTGCGCCCGAGCGCCGGCGGCTGATGGCGGCGATGGTGGCCCACGTCGTTCGGGTGGCCGTCGCCGCCGACGCCGGCCGTGTGGCGCTCGCGAGCTCCGACCCGGCGGGGCCCGAGCTCGCCGCGCGCCTGGGCGTCGGGTGCGTCTCGGACGGCGGCCTGGCCTGGAACGCCGGCCTCGCCCACGCGCGCGCCTCGCTGCCCTCGCCGGCGCCCGCGGTGCTCTACCTCGCAGGCGACCTGCCGCTGCTCGACGTGGACGACCTCGCCGCGGTGCTGGCCGCGGGAGCGACGGCGACCGCCGTCGTCGGCCGGGCGCACGACGGCGGTACGAACGCGCTCTGGCTCAGCCCCGCCAATGCGTTCACCCCCGCATTCGGTGCGCACGGCAGCGCCGGCGTGCACGCCGCGCTGGCGGTCTCGGCCGGGCTGCGCCCGGTGCTGCTCGACCGCCCCGGCCTCGCCCGCGACGTCGACACGCCCGCCGATCTCGCGCTCGCCCGCAGGCTGCTCGCCCAGCCCTGCATCGCGTAGGCCACCACCCACCGGGGGTCTGACCCCAACATTGCTCCATCTCCAGCCGCGATGGAACAGGTCAGCGGAACAGGTCAGCGGAACAGGTCAGCGGAACAGGTCAGCGGAACAGGTCAGCGGAACAGGTCGTCCGACTCGTCGCGCACGAGATCGCGCGCAGCGCCCTCGCCGTGGGCCCCGTAGCCGCGGATGAGCGCCGCCGGCACCCGCTCGAGCTTGCCGAGCACGAGGTCTGCGGCCGCGGCGAGCTCGTCGGCGATCGCGACCGCCGTCGTGCGCAGCTCGTAGCCGATCGGGTCGACCTCGCCGGCATAGCTGCGCAGCGCCTCGAGGCCGCTCGCGCCGATGGCCGTCCCGACGATCCCACGCCGAAGCGCCCGGCCCATCGTGTCGGCCACGATCACCGCGAGCCGCGCTCCCGCCCGCGTCTCGAGCGCGGCCCGCAGGCGTGCGGCCGACGCGTCTGGATCGACCGGCAGCAGGACGACCCAGCCCTCCGCCGGCCCGTTGGAGCGGTCGATGCCCGCGCTCGCGCAGACGAAGCCGTGGTGGGTCTCGGCGATCAGCAGGCCGCCGCGGCGGCGGACGATGCGCCGGCTCTCGCGCAGCACGAGCTCGGCCATGCGCGGGTCGCCGCCCTCGGCCGAGAGCTCGAGCGCGTGCGCTGACGGCGTCACCGTCGCGAGGTCGACCACACGGCCCTCGCTCTTCGCCACCGCCTTGTGGGCGACGACGACGACATCTCCGTCTGCAAGCGGCGGCGCGGCGTCCAGGACGAGCGCTGCCAGGTCGCAGCCCGCGCCGATCTCGCCCGGCAGGGCGAGCGGCAGCACCTCGATGCGGTCGGTCACGGAGCGAGCCCGCCGGCGGCGAGCGTCTGCGCCGCCAGAGCGCGGCTGGCGTCGAGGTTCGCCATCACCGTCGCCGTGACCCGCGCGCGCAGGCCGAGCCGCTCGACGCGCTCGGCCGACTGCGCGTCCTCGTCGTCGATCACGAGCGTGCTCGCGAGCGAGCGGTACACCTCCGCCACGCCGACGACCGACATCTCGTGCCCGAGCGTCTCGAGCATCCCCGCCGCTGGTCCGCGCAGCGCCTTGCCGGCGACGATCGGGCTGACCGCGACCACGCGGTCGCGGCGCGCGGACACCGCCGCGCGGATCCCCGGCACCGACAGGATCGGGTCGATCGAGATGAACGGGTTGGAGGGGGCGATGACGACGACGTCGGCGGCCGCGATGGCCGCGAGCACGCCCGGCGCCGGGCGGGCCGCCTCGGCGCCGTCGAAGCGCACCCCGAGCACCGGGTCGGCATGGGCACGGCGGACGTAGTAGGTCTGGAAGTCGATCTCGCCGGCGGGCGTGGTGATCATCGTGCGCAGGCGGTCGTCGGTGGCCGGCACGCAGCGTCGCGCGCAGGCCCATCGCGTCCGCGAGCCTGGCCGTGGCGGCGCTCAGCGGCAGCCCCGCCCGGAGCATCTCGGTGCGGGCCATGTGCAGGCCGAGGTCGAGGTCGCCCAGCCAGAACCAGGCCTCGGCGCCGAGCGCACGCGCCTGCTCGAGCGCCCGGGGCGTGTCGCCGCGCACGCCCCAGCCCTTCTCGGCGTCGATGCGCCCGGTGAGCGTGTAGAGCACCGTGTCGAGATCGGGCGAGACGTGCAGCCCGTAGGGCTCGAGGTCGTCGCCCACGTTCCCGACGATCGTGACCGTCTCCGGGTCGACGACCTGGAGCAGTCCCTGCAGGAAGCGGGCGCCGCCGACCCCGCCGGCGAGCACCGTTACGCGTCGATCGGCCATGCCTGCGTATCATGGCCGCTCCGATGGGTCGGATGCGACGGATGGGGGGAGAGGGACGCACGTGAACGGCCGCCGTACGATCATGACCGCGCCGCTTGCGAGCGTCGCGCTCGTCGCCCTCGGCGCGGCCCTCTGGGGCACCGACGGCGCATTTCGCCAGCCGCTCGTCTCGCCCGTCGTCCGCTGGTCGCCCTACACCGTGGTGCTCTACGAGCACGTGCTCCTGACCGCCGTCGTCGCGCCCTTCCTGATCCGGCACCGGCACAGCCTGCGCCGCCTCGACCGCGGCGGCTGGCTCGCCGCCCTCGGCGTCGCCTGGGGCGGATCGGCCCTGGCGACGCTCGCGTTCACGACGGCCTTCGAGTACGGCAACCCGGACGTCGTCGTGCTCCTGCAGAAGACGCAGCCGCTGTGGGCGATCGCCGCCGCCGCCGTCGTCATGCGCGAGCGGCCGCTGCGGACGCTGGGCTGGTTCCTCGTCCCGGCGCTCGTCGGCACCTACCTGCTCTCGTTCGGGACGATGACCCCGGCCGACGCCTTCACGGGCGCCCAGGGCCGGGCGGCGGTGCTCGCTCTGGCCGCGGCCGCGCTGTGGGGGGCGGCGACCGCGTTCGGGCGGCGCACGCTCGTCGCGATCGAGCCCCAGCTCGTGACGGCGGTGCGCTTCACGCTCGCGCTCCCGCTCCTGGCGGTGATCGCGCTCTACGAGGGCGTCGTCGCGCCGCCCGCCGACGCGCACGCCTCGGACTATCCGCGGCTGATCGCGCTCGCGCTCGTGCCCGGGCTGATCGCGCTGCTGCTCTACTACCGCGGGCTCGTGCACGTGCCGGCATCGGTGGCGACATTCGCCGAGCTGGCGTTCCCGGCCACCGCCCTGATCGTGAACTACTTCGCCCTGAACGCGTCGGTCGGCGCGACCCAGCTCGTCGGCTTCGGCATCCTGTGGGCGACGATCGCCCTGCTGCACCGGCTCCCGGTCGAGCTACCCGAGCCTAGGAATGACGGTCTCGCCATTCGACCAGCTTCGGCAGCAGGCTGAGGTCCCACTCGGGGCCGCTGATGCCCATGATCAGGTGCGTGACGCCGACGTCGAGATAGCGGTCGAGGTCGGGCAGCGCACCGGCGCGGATGCCGCCCACCGACCGCTCGATGGCCGCCGGATCGCGGCCCACCTTGCGGCACCACTCGTCGAGCACGGCGCACTTGTGCGCGGCGCGGTCGGGGGCGCCGAATCCGTTCCAGATGTCGGCGTGCTGGGCGACGATGCGCAGGGTGACCTGCTCGCCGCCGCCGCCGATCATGATCGGCATCGGGTTTCGCACGGGCGGCGGGATCAGCTTCGCCATCCGCTTGTGGATCCGCGGCATGGCCGCGTCCAGGTCGCGCAGGCGTGACGGCGCGGTGCCGAACTCGTATCCGAACTCGTCGTAGTCGCGCTCGAACCAGCCCGAGCCGATGCCCAGGATCAGCCGGCCGCCCGAGATGTGGTCGACCGTCCGCGCCATGTCGGTGAGGAGCTCCGGGTTGCGGTAGCTGTTGCAGCTCACGAGCGCACCGATCTCGACCCGCTCGGTCGCCTCGGCCATCGCCCCGAGCCACGTCCAGCACTCGAAGTGGTTGCCGTTCGGGTCGCCGTTCAGGGGATGGAAGTGATCCCACGTGAAGACGGTGTCCGCGCCGAGCTCCTCCGCCCGCAGCCACGTGTCGCGCATCGCCTGCGCCGTCCCGTGCTGCGGCTGCACCTGCACCCCGATACGGATCCCGCGCGCCTCCGCCACGGCGGGAACGCTAGCGACCCTGCCGTGGACGCCGCGTCACGAAGGTCACGTGTCCCCCGGACGGGGGGCAAGGAGGCACCAGATTCTGGCGATGCTGACCTACGACGGTCCGTCCACCGACGCGTCCGCGCCCTCCCCCCCTCAAGAACCCGTGGCCAGCGCCGATACCCCGCATGTGAACCCTGATCGTCGCCCGATGCCCGGGCGGAGGCGCTCCAGCGACGAGATCAAGTGGATTGATCGCTGGCTGGCCGCGTGCTCCGACCTGGATGAGCTGAAGCGCTCGAACCCGATGACCGACGCCGTGATCGACGAGATCGACGGCCGCCGGATCCGTGTCGGCAGCCAGTGGCTGGCCGACTTCGCGTCGTGCAACTACCTCGGCTTCGATCTCGACCGCGAGATCAAGGACTCGATTGCGCCCTGCGTCGAGAAGTGGGGCACGCACCCGAGCTGGTCGCGCCTGCTTGGAAGCCCCGTGCTGTTCGGCCAGATCGAGGAGCGGCTCACCGACCTGCTCGGCTGCGAGGACTCGCTGATCCTGCCGACGATCACGCACATCCACATGTCGGTGATCCCGGTGCTCGCCGCCGGCGGCACGATCTTCATGGACAGCCGCGCCCACAAGACGATCTACGACGGCTGCCAGTTCGCCGTCGCTCGCGGCGCGACCCTGAAGCGCTTCCAGTTTGAGGATCCGGACGACCTCGAGCGCCTGCTGGCCGAGGACACATCCGACCGGCGGCTCGTGTGCATGGACGGCGTGAACAGCATCACGGGCAACGCCCCCGACCTGACCGCCTTCGCCCGCGTGACCCGGCGCCACGGCGCGCTGCTCTACGTCGACGACGCCCACGGCTTCGGCGTCATCGGCGAGCGCTCGCCGCGCCAGCTCACCCCCTACGGCAGCCGCGGCAACAGCATCGTGCGGCACATGGGCGAGTCCTACGAGGGCATCGTCCTCGTCGGCGGGTTCTCGAAGGCGTACTCGTCGCTCGCAGCGTTCATCGCCTGCCCGACGGCGCTCAAGGAGCTCCTGAAGACCGCCGCCCCACCCTATCTGTACTCCGGCCCGCCGCCCGTCGCCTCGCTCGCGACCACGCTCGCCGGCTTCGACGTGAACGAGCGCCGCGGCGACGAGCTGCGCCGCCTGCTCTACGAGCGCACCGGCCGTGTCCTTGCCAGCTTGCACCGGCTCGGCGTGCGCACGCTCAACCACTCCGGCTTTCCGATCATCGAGGTGCCGCTGTCGGATCACCGCGACATCGGCGCGGTCGGCCGGTTCCTGTTCGACAACGGCATCTACGTCACCCTGGCCGCCTATCCGCTCGTCCCCAAGGACGAGGTCGGCTTCCGCATCCAGGTGACCGCCGCGAACGGCGACGACGAGATCGATGAGCTGATCGACGTCCTCGGCCGGCTCGCCCAGCGCTTCCCCCTCCAGCACGCCGACGACCTGCGGGAGGCCGCGTGAGCCGCTTCGTGACGGGCGTGCGCGGCGCGCTCTGGCCGCTGTCGGCACGCACCGTGTGGCTGTGGTACCTGCTCGCCGGGTCGGCGCTCACGTACCTGTACGTCGTCGTGCCGAGCTTCCAGCGCGGCAGCACGCTGCACGGGCCGCTGATCAACACGCTCGGCCTGTCGGGCGCCGTCGCCATCCTGGTCGGCATCCGCATGCACCGCCCGAAGGCGGTGTTCGCATGGGGCTTCATGTTCGTCGGCCAGATGCTCTTCGTCGCCGGCGACTTCTACACCTACAGCCTGCCCAGCCTGTTCGGCCTGAACGTCGGCTTCCCCTCGCCCGGCGACGGCCTCTACCTGACCGTCTACCCGGCGCTGATGGCGGGGCTCTTCGTGCTCGTCCGCCGCCGCAATCCCCGCACCGACAGGGCCGGCGCGATCGACTCGCTGATCCTGACGCTCGGCATCGCGCTGCTTTCGTGGGTGTTCCTGATCGCCCCGAACATCCAGCTCGGCGGCAACTGGCTGGCCGAGTCCGTCTCGATCGCCTACCCCGTCGGCGACATCCTGCTGCTCGCCGCGGCCATCCGCCTCGCCGTCGACCGCGGCGCCCGCACGCCGGCCTTCTACCTGCTCGCCGGGAGCATCGTCTGCCTCCTCACGACCGACTCGGTCTACAACCGCATGCTCCTCGTCGGCGGCTTCCACGGCCAGGTGATCCTGGACGTCGGCTGGATCTACTACTACCTGCTCTGGGGCGCCGCGGCGCTGCACCCGTCGATGCGCAAGCTGGAGCAGCCGGCCGAGGGCCGCACCCGGCTGACGCCCGTCCGGCTCGTGTTCCTGAGCGTGGCCTGCCTCATCGCGCCGGGCATCCGCTTCTACCAGGAGTGGGGCAGCACCGACGTGATCGTGGTGATCGTCGCATCAATGATCATGTTCCTGTTCGTCCTGGCCCGCATGGCCGGTCTGGTGCGGCAGGAGGAGCGGGCCGTCTCGCGCCAGCGGGCGCTGCGCCGCGCCGGCGTCGCCCTGGTCGGCGCCGCCAGCATCGAGCAGATCGAGGCCGCGGCCGCCGGCGCCGTACGTGAGCTCGCGGGCGGCGACGCAGATGCCCGGCTCGTCACGCTCCACGACGATCCGGCCGAGGATCAGCTCTCTGCGGGCGCCCGCGTCTGGCTGACCGGGATCGCGGCGGAGGGCGGAGAGCCGGTGCGCTGGATCGACGTCCCCCGCGATGTGCTGGACGAGCTCGAGCTGCCGCGCGACGCCGTCTACGCGCTGCTCGCCCTGGCCGGCCGCGCCGCAGGAAGCGTCTTCGTCGTCGTCTCGATCCCCGGAGTGCACGGCTCCGAGATGAGCGGCGCGCTCGAGGCGCTCGCCGCCCAGACGTCGCTTGCGATCGACGGCGCCCTCTTGGCCGAGGACCTGCACCGGCGCCGCAGCGAGGCCCGCTTCCGCTCGCTCGTCGCACACTCGAGCGACCTGATCGCCGTGCTCGACCGCTCCGGGATGATCGTCTATCAGAGCCCGTCGATCGAGGAGGTGCTCGGCTACGCCGTCGAGGACGTCCTGAACACGCACTTCGACCTGCTCGTGCGACCGAGCGACCGCACCCGCCTCGCACAGGTCGTCGAGGGCTCAGACCACGGGGTCGGCGGCTCGGGCATGGTGGAGTGCAGCCTGCGCAGCCGAAACGGCGAGTGGCTGCAGTTCGAGATCCGGCACACGAACCTGCTCGACGACGAGCACGTCCAGGGCATCGTCCTCAACTGCCGCGACATCAGCGAGCGCAAGCTCTACGAGGATCAGCTCGCCCATCAGGCCTTCCACGATCCGGTCACCGGCCTCGCCAACCGCGCGCTCTTCGCCGATCGCGTCTCGCACGCGCTTGCACGGGCGACCCGCGAGGAGTCGACCGTCGGCGTCATCTTCATCGATCTCGACGACTTCAAGACGATCAACGACTCACTGGGCCACGCCTCCGGCGACGCGGTGCTCCAAGAGGTCGCGCACAGGCTGCGCGGCGCCGTTCGCCCGACCGACACCGTGGCCCGCTTCGGCGGCGACGAGTTCGCCGTGCTCGTCGAGGAGGTGCAGCGCTCGCAGGAGGCGGTCGACGTCGCCGAGCGCGTCCTCGAGGAGCTGAACGCGCCGATCGACATGGGCGAGAAGGAGCTCTTCGTCGGCGCGAGCATCGGCCTGTGCCTGACCAGCGACGGCCTCACCGACGCGGCCGACCTGCTGCGCAACGCCGACGTCGCCATGTACATGGCCAAGCGCGAGCGCAAGGGCAGCTACCGCGTGTTCGAGCCCGAGATGCACCGCGAGGTCGTGGAGCGGCTCGAGATGCGCGCCGATCTGCAGCGCGCGCTCGACACCGGCCAGCTCGAGGTGCACTACCAGCCCGTGATCCGGCTCTCCGAGAGCACCGTCTACGGCTTCGAGGCGCTGCTGCGCTGGCACCACCCGACCCGCGGCACCATCCCTCCGACGCAGTTCATCCCGCTGGCCGAGGACACCGGCCTGATCGTGCCGATCGGGCGCTGGACGCTGAACCAGGCCTGCCGCCAGGGCGCCCAGCTGCACGAGCGCTTCACCGGCGAGCGCGGGCTCACGATCAGCGTCAACCTCTCGGTCAAGCAGCTGCAGTCCGACACGATCGTCGACGACGTCCGCGACGCGCTTGCGACCTCGGGCCTCGAGCCGGCCACCCTCGTGCTCGAGATCACCGAGTCGGTGATGATGGCCGACATGGACCTGGCCGTCGAGCGCCTGCACGCGCTCAAGGCCCTCGGCATCAAGCTCGCGATGGACGACTTCGGTACGGGCTATTCGTCGCTCAGCTACCTCAGTCGCCTGCCCGTGGACATCCTGAAGATGGACCGGTCGTTCCTGACCTCCGGCGACGCGGTCTCGGGGCTGCCCAAGGCGATCGTGCGGCTCGGCCAGAGCCTCAACCTCGAGGTGGTCGCCGAGGGCATCGAGCAGTCGACCCAGGCCTCGCACCTGCGCGACCTCGGCTGCGAGCTCGGCCAGGGCTTCCTCTTCGCTCACGCGATGGGGTCGATCGACCTGATGCGCTACCTGACGGGCGTGCACGACGCGGCCGGGCAGACGCCTCGGGCCGATGCAGCATAGTTACGACGGCCTGGATCGCCCCGGCGGCTTCAGCCGGCTGAACCTCTTCGCCCCGCTCCGCCACCGCGACTTCCGGCTGCTGTGGGCGGGGATGACGGTGTCGCTGCTCGGCGACGGCATCTTCCTGGTGGCGATGGCCTGGCAGGTGTACACGGTCTGGAACGCCCCCGCGGCGCTCTCGGTGGTCGGGATTGCGATGACCGTGCCCACGATCGTCTGCCTCCTGCCCGGCGGTGTGCTCAGCGATCGCCTCAGCCGGCGCGCGATCATGCTCGCCGCCGACGCCGTGCGCGCGCTCGCGATCGCGGTGCTCGCGGCGCTCTCGCTCACCGGCCACATCCAGATCTGGGAGATCGCGGCGCTCGCGATGGTCTACGGCGCCGGTACGGCCTTCTTCACGCCGGCGTTCGAGGCGCTCGTGCCCGACATCCTGCCTGCGGCCGACCTGCCGGCCGCCAACTCGCTCGACCAGTTCGTGCGTCCGATCGCGCTGCGCCTGGCGGGGCCGGCCGTGGGCGGCTGGATCATCGCCGCGTTCGGGCCGGGAGTCGCGTTCGCGGCCGACGCGGCGTCGTTCGCGGCCGCGGGCGCGGCGGTGCTCGCGATGCGGCCGGTGCCGCGGCAGGCGGCCGAGGGACTCTCGCGTGATGGCCGACATCCGCTCCGGCCTCGAGTTCATCCGCCGGCGCACGTGGATCTGGGGGACGCTCGTCTCCGCGGCCTTCGCCTACCTGCTCTTCCTCGGCCCGACCGAGGTGCTTCTGCCCTACATCGTCAAGAACGGGCTGCACGGCTCGGCGGGGATGCTCGGGGTCGTCTTTGCGGCCGGAGGGATCGGGTCGATCGGCGCGGCCGTCCTGATGGGTCAGCGCCGGCAGCCGCGGCGGCAGGTCACCTTCATCTACGTCGTCTGGACGGTCGCAACGCTGGCCGTTGCGGGCTACGGCCTGGCCACGGCGACGTGGCAGCTCGTGGTTGCCTGCCTGCTCTTCAACGCCCTGGAGACGGCCGGGACGATCGTGTGGGCGACGCTCAAGCAGCGGCATGTGCCCGCATCGATGCTCGGGCGGGTGTCGAGCCTGGACTGGCTGATCTCGATCGGCCTGCTGCCGCTGTCCTTCGCGCTGACGGCGCCGGTGGTCGCGCTCGTCGGCGCGCGCCTGACGCTCGTCGGCGCCGGCGTCGGCGGTGCGGCGATCACGCTGGCGGCGCTCTTTCTGCCCGGCATGCGCGACGTCGAGCGCGAGCCGGCGATCGCCGAGCCGGTCGAGCCGGCCGACCTTACCGTCGACGTGGTCGTCGTTGCGACCGTCGTCGTGCGCGACCCGCTGCCGGGCCGCGCGGCTCTCGGTGCCGGGCGCACACACACCTGGTAGGGTCGTGCGGTGGAGGGGAGCTGGATGCTGGGGGCTGCGGCCCTCGTCTTGGTCGGTGCCGCCGCGGCCGGAAACTCGATGAGCGTCGCCCTGGGCGTCTGGGCGATGGCGGTCGCGTGGCTCGCGGTCGGCGCCGTGTTCGCCGCGCGCGACCGGATCGGCTAACTGCCGGCGCCCGACCGGCGGCGAAGCGCGATCCCGGTCAGGATCTCGCGCACGATCCGGTCGGCCACGAGCGCCGTCACATCGGCCGAGCCGAGCGCAGTCGGGGCGACCTCGACCACGTCGGCGCCGACGAGCGCGAGCCTCTGCGCACCCGTTCGGCACGCCCAGAGGAGGTCTGCGGGCGTCATCCCGCCGGGCTCCGGCGTGCCCGTCCCGGGCGCGTAGGCGGGGTCGAGCACGTCCACGTCGACCGACAGGAAGGCGGGGCCCGTGCCGACGACCGCGAGCGCCCGCTCCAGGACGGCCGCGATGCCGTGGTCGCGGACCTCGTGCATCGCGATCGCGGTGATCCCGCGCTGCTCCTGCCAGCCGAACTCCTCCGGTCCCGGCCAGTACCCGCGCAGACCGACCTGGGCGTAGCGGCGCGGGTCGACGTGGCCCGCCTCGACCAGCCGGTACATCGGCGTGCCGTGCGAGAGCTCGACGCCGTAGACCTGCCGGGCGGTGTCGGTGTGGGTGTCGAAGTGCAGGAGCCCGAGCGGGCCGTGCCGCTCGGCGCAGGCGCGGATGTCCGGCTCGGCGATCGAGTGGTCGCCGCCGAGCACGATCGGGATGACGCCTGCGGCCACGACCTCGGCGACCGTGCGCAGGATCGCCGCGTGCGAAGCGACGGCATCCGCCGGGATGACCGGCGCGTCGCCGAAGTCGACCACGCGCAGCTCGGCCATCGCATCGACGCCGGTCTCGAGCTGGGGGCCGGGCGGCCCGCCGGCCGAGCGGATCGCGCGCGGGCCGAAGCGCGTGCCGGGCCGGTCGGAGACGAGCTCGTCCATCGGCGCGCCCACGATCGCCACGTCCACGCCGGCAAGCTCGGCGGAGTCCTCGGTGTACGGCCGGCCGGCGAACGTCAGCAGGCCGGCGTGGTCGGGCTTCTCGCCGCCCTGCCAGCGTCGGGTGGGATCGATCACGGCGCGATCCTAGCGGCCGTGGATCCGCGCGCGCCGACGCGTCAGGTGGTGCAGACCGGCGAGTCGTTCGCCGCCGCGGCGGCGACGGTGTCGAGCGTCGGCTCGAAGTCGAGCGTCAGCGGCCCGGGCGACGTGCTCGCGATGTGCGTCATCCCCGACTCCGTCGAGCTCAGGCACACGCCGTGGGAGTCGGTCGACCAGTAGGGGCTGTAACGCAGGCGCAGGTCGTAGCCGCCGGCGTTCGGCAGCCAGAGGGTGATGCGGCTGTCGGTCATCGAGAGCACGCGTGCCCCGCTCACGAACGGCGCGGCGGTGAGGATGGGCGTCGGGTGCGGCAGCTCGTACACGGTGAAGTTCGCCATCCGGCGCACGAGCCGCAGGCCGGAGCGGCCCGAGCGCAGCAGGTGCGCCTCGGTGATTGCGCTGTAGTCGAGCGGGGCGTGGGGCAGCATCACGTAGCGCACGCCGACGCTGCGCAGCCACGCCTGGTACTGCGCCGCCGAGAGCGTGGGCTGGTAGAGCACCTGGTTCTGGGGGAAGTCGTCCTGACGGAACCAGCCGCGGGCGAGCGCGATCCCGCGCGTGGCCAGATAGAACGCCTCCCAGTGGCCCTCGGTCGCGACCACCTCGGTGCGGAACTCGACGTTTCGGTGGGCGGTCAGGAACCGCACCGCCGGTCTCCAGAAGGTCGCCGCCGTGGCCGGATCCGACCACGCCGAGTAGGCCGTGCGCACGGCGGGCCCGAGCTGCAGCGCCAGCGCGAGCGCGAGCACGGGGGCGATGACGAGCCATGAGCGGCGCCGGCTCACGTTCGCCGCCAGCCACAGGAGCGGCACGCCGGCGATGGTGAACAGGCGGGTCGAGTTCGAGCCGACGGGGCCGTGGACGGCGAACGTCGCCAGGTTCAGGAGCAGGTACGCGACGAACACCATCCGCAGGCCCCGCGCGCGCGGGCTCGCGGCGGTCAGGAAGAGGCCTGCGCCCGAGAACGCGGCCACGACGAGCAGATCGCTGACGTGGTAGGGGTACCAGCCGCCCGAGGGGAACGCGCGCTGGAGCACAAGGCAGGCGGCGGCGGTGGCGGCGAGCGCGGCGACGGCCACCTTGTTTCGCCGCACGACGCCGAGCACGTTGCGCTCCCCGATCACGAAGCCCGCGAGCACGACGGCGACCAGGCCGAACGCGAGCGGCGAGAACCCGAGCGACGCCAGCATCGCGAGCCCGAACCCGATCCGGCGCCGGCGCTGCGCGCATGCGAGCGCGACGGTGCCGGCGGCGACGCCGGAGAGGAACGGGAATGCGCCCGAGACGCAGCACGTGGCCGTCGCCGTCGCGGCGAGCATGAGGCAGGGCGCGTTGGCCGCCGGGCCCCACTGACGGCGGCCGACGGCCGCCACCGAATAGGCGAGCACGACCGACGAGGCCACCGCCGCCGCCCACACGCCCACGACGGCGGCGAGCGGGTAGAAGAGCACGCTGTAGCCGATGAAGTCGTACCGGCCGTCGTACCAGTAGTTGTTCCAGAGCTGGAAGCCGGCGTGGCGGAACACCCACGTCATGAACAGGTGGGCGGGCGTGTCGATTCCCGGCGGGCCGACCGTGAGCAATGCGGCGGCAGTCATGCCGGCGGTGACGGCACAGATCACGGGTAGGCCGAGGCGAGCGCGGCGCGGCATCGTTTCGCCCCAAGCTTAGGCGGGCCGCGCCCAGGCCCGCGTCACGCTCCAACGGGCCGCCAATGCGGTCAGGGAGCCGTCAGTTGCCGGCGAGGACGGCCCGCGTCGCGTATGCGTGCGCCTCGGCGACGACGTGCGCGAACGAGACGCCGAGGCCGCGCTGGAACGCCCGCTCGACCTGCGCGGCCGTGAAGTCGCGGCGGGCATGCTCGGCCCGGAACGCCGCTCCGAGCCGGCGCAGGGCGGGGACGCCGCCGTTCTGCTGCAGGATGACGTGGGTCATGGCCAGCGCGTCCGAATAGCAGACGCCGATCGACCGGACGTTCGGAAGGCCCCAGTCGGACTCGCGCCGCTCCCAGATCCGCAGGCTCGGGAAGGCGTTGTGCAGGTAGTACGCAACGAGCTGGTCGAGCGGCATCGTCTCGCCGTCGAGTGCGAGGTAGCGGTTCTCCTCGTAGGTGGCGATGCCCTCGAGCAGGCTGTGCGGCGCACCGGCGAGCATCGGCCGGGTGACGACATGGGTGAGCTCGTGTACGACCATCGAGCTCTGCTCGACGTCGGGCAGGCCGCGCCACAGGGGCAGGTCGATGTAGGCGAACGAGCTGTACTGGAAGCCCGCGGGCGTGCGCACCTTGCCCAGGTCGACATGGGCGAGCTCCTCGCCCTGCTTGCGCTGGTCGACCATGAAGATCACCGGCCGCAGGCCCGCCTGCCCGCCACCGTAGATACGGGCGAGCCGAGGGGTGACCGAGTCGGCCGTGGCCAGGATCTGCTGGGCGGCGACGACGTCGTCCGGCTTCGCGTAGATCACGGTCACGCGCTGGCCGTTGATGAAGTAGGGGTGGTGCAGCCACGAGACGCCGTATGCGGCCAGGTCGGAGTGGTGGACGACCGAGACATCCGCGCGGACGTGCCAGCGGCCGGCGGCGGGCGTGAGCCGAAGCGTCTGCGGCCCGAGCGTCACCCACGCGCTGTAGGGCGCCGGGCCGAAGCGGGCATAGAGCGTCGCGCTGACCGTCACCGCGCCGGCTGCGGCCTTCGTCGTCGCCCCGACGACCTTGATCTGCTGGGTGGGCATCGAGTCGAGCCAAAGCCACAGGCGGTCGAGCGAGCGCTGCTGGCCGACGGTGCAGGCGTGCGCGAAGCGCTGGGCGGCGTCGTAGCGGTGGCCGGCGAGTGCCTGGAGGTAGGTGACGGCGACCGGCTGGGCGGCCGCGGCGTTCGGCGCGGCGGCCGTCGAGGGGATGCAGTGGGGAACGGGCGGTGCCGCGGATCCGCTGCCGAGGCACCCGGCGCACACAAGCGCAACCGCGATGATCGATGCGGCGAACGTGGATGAGCGCAACGTGGGCACACACTCACTATCGGACGCCGCGCAAGGATGTGAAGCCCGGGTGTACGCTCCGCGGCGCGTGTCACCGGCGGACGATCACACCCGCGAATCGCTCATGCGGAGCCTGGCCGAGCTCGTGGAGCTGCACTCCCCGAGCGGCGTGGAGGCGGCCGTCGACACCTATCTCATACGCCGGCTCGGCGAGATCGGCCGGCCGGCCAAGGACGGCGCGGGGAACGTCGTCCTGCGCATCGAGGGCCGCGAGGCCGGGCCGCTGCGCTCGGTGCTCGCGCACAAGGACGAGATCGGCGGCATCGTCAAGCGTGTGAACGAGAAGGGCCAGCTTGCGGTCACCAAGCTCGGCGGGTCGTTCCCGTGGATCTGGGGCGAGGGGCCGGTGGATGTGCTCGGCAGGCACGCGACGGTGCCCGGCGTGCTGTCGTTCGGGTCGCGGCACGTCTCCGACGAGTCTGACCAGAAGCGGCAGCAGGAGCACGCGGTGCGATGGCGCGACGCCTGGGTCGAGACGAAGCTCGACCGCGCAGCGCTGAGCGATGCCGGCGTGCTCCCCGGGTCGCGGATCGTGCCGAGCGCGGCACGCAAGCGACCCGTGCGGCTCGGCCCCGACGGCGAGTACGTCGGCTCCTACGCGATCGACGACAAGGGCTCGGTCGCGGGCCTGCTCGAGCTGGCGGCACGGCTGCGATCGCCGCGGCATCCCGTCGAGCTCGTCTTCTCGGCGCGCGAGGAGATCGGTTGCCACGGCGCGAAGTGGTATGCGAGCCGCACGGCCGCCGAGGCGGCGGTCGCGTTCGAGGTGACCCCGGTGGCCGAGGAGTACGGCATCGAGGCCGGCCCCGATCCGGTGCTCGTCGTCGCCGACTCCCACGGGCCGCTCGACGACTCGCTGTCGGCCGAGCTCGACGACGCCGCCGCAGCCGCCGGCATCACGATGCGCCACGCGGTGCTCACGAGCTTCGGCTCCGACGCGACGGCGGCGCTCTCGAGCGGCATGATCGCGCGTACCGCCTGCCTCGCGTTTGCGACCGAGAACACGCACGGATTCGAGATCGCGCACCTGGGCGGCATCGCCGCCTGCGTCGACGTGCTGGAGCGCTGGCTGGGGGCGTGACGCGGGCGCCGGGCTGGTCTAACATGCGGCGCGCGGCGGAGTAGCTCAGCTGGTTAGAGCAGCGGAATCATAATCCGCGTGTCGGGGGTTCGAGTCCCTCCTCCGCTACTTCGGTAGTTCTCTCAACCGTTCCAGGGTTCGGGCGGATAAGGCCCAAAACGCGTCTCGGTGTGCCCGGGCAGGGTTCGCGGCCGGTGGGAGGCCCTAGCGAGGTGCGGGCCGTAACGCGAGCCAGGGCGGATCCGGCCGGCGCCTTTAACCCGGAACGGTTCTCAGCGCGCCCTCGGCGTGCGTTCGACGAGGTCGTCGCTCAGGCTCACGCCTACGCCGCCGCCGACGTCCGCTGATCGAGCCCCCGTTGGTAGGGTGGGGGCGATGGATGACGAGGCGCGAACGCTCCTGGCCGAGCTGGTGTCGATCGACTCGGTCAACCCGCGGCTGGTGCCGGGCGGCGCGGGGGAGGGCGAGATCGCACGGTTCGTCGGCCGCTGGCTCGAACAGCGCGGTCTGGAGGTCAAGGTCGCCGACGTCGAGCCCGGCCGCCCGAATGTGATCGCGCGCGCCCGCGGCCGCGGCGGCGGCCGCACGCTGCTCCTGTATGCGCACATGGACGTCGTCGGCGTCGACGGGATGGCCGATCCATTTCGGCCCCGCGTCGACGGCGATCGCCTCTACGGCCGCGGGGCCTACGACATGAAGGCCGGCCTCGCCGCGATCATGGTCGCGGCCGCACGTGCGCTCGGCCGCGACCTGGCCGGCGACGTGGTGGTCGCCGCCGTCTGCGACGAGGAGTTCGCCTCGGCCGGCGCGCAGGCCGCCGCCGGGATGGTGTTTGCCGATGCGGCCATCGTGGCGGAGCCGACCGGCGAGGTGATCGCTGTCGCCGTCGCGCACAAGGGCTTCAGCTGGCACCGCATCGTCGTTCACGGCCGCGCCGCCCACGGCTCACTTCCGCAGGAGGGAATCGACGCGATCGCGCACATGGGTCACGTGTTGGTCGCGCTCGACCGCCTCTCGCAACGGCTGGCTGCCGGTGAGGGGCACCCGCTGCTCGGCCCGGGCTCGCTGCACGCGTCGATCATCGAAGGTGGTCGCGAGCTCTCCAGCTATCCCGGCAGCTGCCGCCTCCAGCTCGAGCGGCGCACGTTACCCGGCGAGACCGTCGAGACGGTCGAGGCCGAGCTGTCCGCCCTGCTGCACGAGGTCTCCGCAGGCGGTACGCCGGTTGACGCCGAGCTGCACACGACGCTCGTCCGCGAGCCGTTCGAGGTCGACCGCGACCAGCCGATCGTGCGAGCCGCGCTGGACGCGCTCGGTGCCGAGACGCCGGTGATCGGCGTGCCGTACTGGGCCGAGAGCGCCATCTTCGCCGCCGCCGGCATCCCCACAGTCATCTTCGGCCCTGGGGGTGCAGGCGCGCACGCCGACGTGGAGTGGGTGGATCTCGGGCAGTTCGACCGGTGCGTCGCCGCGCTCGGCGAGGTCGTCGACGGCTTCTGCGGTTGACCGTCAGTCGCAACCGAGCGTCCTGGCGCACTAGAGCGTGAGACCGCGAAACGCCTGGGTGAGGCGTTCCAGCGTGTCACTGTAAACCCCCAAGCAGGTGTCACACAGAAGTCGAGCAGGCACGCGCGGGCCGCTCGTCCACGGCTCAACCAGGCGGCACCCGAGAACCGTGGAACAGCCCTACTTGCCAGTTTGGGCATGGTTGGGCCGCCTGGGGTGCTGACGCACCACCGGCCGAAGAGCACCCGCACGTTGCGGCGGCGCTCACGGATGCTTCAAGAACCGCCAATAGAACGCCCCGAAGACCAGGACAATTCCGACGTTGACTATCAGTCGCTCCCAGAACTGGTGCCTGAAGAACAGGACGTCCACGCCGACCACGACAGCGACGAGCGCGAGCACGTAAAGCACGACAAGTCTTCCCATCGTTCGCTCCTCTATACCGCGCCGAGATCCTCTGTCGGATTTTCGGCGCGGTCGCTGGTACATCGCCACCGTAGCGCTCGGCGCCGCCGAGCCGGAGCCGCTGGGGTTCCTCGACGCCGGGTGAGCCCGGCCTGCGTCTCGCGATGAGCACGCTTCTGTGATGCCGGCCACCTGTGCGGATTCGCCGGAATCCGGCCTCCTGTGGCGTGCGTATCCACGCCTAACCTCAACCCACAGAAGATCCCACCCATGCCCTGACCGCAACCGGTTAGAGCGTGAACGTGACCACCGGCAGCACGCCGCTGGGCCTCGCATTCCCGGCGATCTGCGCAACGTAGGCTTCGCAAGCCGACGCCAGACACGGTTACGCGATGCGCCATCGATCGGGGGTCGGAAGAGTCGCCAACCCCGGTGCGGTGATCGCGACGACTACGGCGAGCCGGCCTCCCGCGAGTATTGCCAGAGCGCCTTGTCGAGCGTGCGCAGGTGGAGGTTGTTCTCGCGAGCGATACGCCGGCACGCTTCAAGGTATGCGAGCCAGAAGCTGATCGAGTATGTCGAGCGGCCCTTGCTGCCCAGCGATTCGAGCGCTCGCCAGTCGAGGATTGGATAGAGCCGGGGGTAGGCGAAGTGAAGCAGCGTCGAGGCCACCGGGATCCCCACCCCCGAGAGTTCGATCAGCGCTCGCATTCGCTCGGCTTCATCGCCCGTGCCGAGGGCGAGCCGAGTTTGCCGGTGGATCGCGCCCGGCGAGTTCTCCGCCGCTCGTCCGGAGCTTCGCGGCGACTTCCACCGGCAGACAGCCATGAACTCGAGCTTGGTGTAGTACCCGCGCTCGCGCGCCTGGCGACCGCTGGCACTGGCTCCGTGGTCGGTTGCGTAGTCGTAGCGGCGCCGGAGCTCGTCGATCTTGTCGGCGTCGAATTGCAGGCGGAACGTCGATCCCGCAGCCATCAGCCGATGGTATCCGAGCTGCGCCACAGGCCGACGCTCGTGACCGCTGCGAACTCGCCCAACCCCTTGCCGCTTAAAAGTACAACACAGCTGGGGGCTTGTTTCAAGCGGGAACCGCCGGGCAAAATGGCCAGTTCGAGGTCAGGGACTACGGAGCCGGAGGTGGCCGAATGCTGGTGGTGTCGTCGGGGTATGGACCGCGCGCGCACGTAACGAACGACGGCGTGGGGGGTGGCTGGTGATGGACGCCGATGTGATCGTCGTAGGGGCCGGCCCGACCGGCCTGATGCTCGCCGTGGAGCTGCGCCTGGCCGGAGTTCGAGCGCTGGTGCTCGAGCAGCATCCGCAGATCCGGGAGACGCCGAAGGCCGGCGGTCTCAACGGGCAGATCATCGAGCTTCTGCGCTATCGCGGCTTGCTGGAACGATTCGAAGCCGCCAAGCTGACCCCCATCCCGGCGCCCCGGTTGCCGTTCGGCGGTCTGCACGTGGACTTCACCACCCTGGCCGAGCCCCCGATGGAGCTGCTGCTGCTCCCGCAGCCGAAGCTCGAGGCGCTGCTCGATGAGCTCGCCCGAGAGCTCGGCGCCGAGATCCGCCGCGGCCAGCGCGTGGCCGGGCTGGCCCAGGACGCCGCCGGGGTGAGCGCCGAGGTGCGCGGGCCCGATGGCACCTATCGCGCGACGGCCCGATATCTCGTCGGCTGCGACGGCGCGAGCGGCAGGGTGCGCGACATGGCCGGCATCCCGTTCCCCGGCCTGACGTACCCGGAGGTGCAGCGGCTCGCCCGGGTCACCGTGCCCGAGTCGGTGACGATGCTCGACAACGGTGACATCGACGTCGAGGGGCTGGGCAGGATCGAGTTCGGCTTCACCCGCACCGAACGCGGTGAGTTCGCCCTCGGGTCGACCAGCCCTGGGGAGATGGGGGTCTTCACGAGCGAGGAGGAGTCGGCCGACTACGACGATGACGAGCCGATGACGGTGACCGAGGTTCGCGACAGCATCCGCCGCGTGCTCGGCGTCGACCTGCCGCTGGGCGACCCGCTGCGGCTCACCCGCTTCACCTTCCACGCACGAGAGGCCGAGCGATACCGCGACGGGCGGATCCTGCTGGCCGGTGACGCGGCCCACCTGTTCCCCTCCCCGGGCGTGGCCCTCAACGTCGACCTGCTCGACACGGTCAACCTGGCCTGGAAGCTGGCCGCGGCCGTCGACGGCTGGGCGCCCACGGGCCTGCTTGACACCTACGATCAGGAACGCCGCCTCGCCGTCGGACGCACGATGCTCCACGCACAGGCTCAGGTGGCCCTGCGGCGCGGACACGACCAGGCCGCCGTGGCGCTGCGGGAGCTCTTCCTGGAGCTTGTGTCCGACGAGCAGCCGCTGCGTCGCATCGGTGCCCTGATCGCCGCGACCGGTATTCGCTACCCGCTCCGAAACCCCAACGACCATCCCCTCACGGGCACCTTCGCTCCCAGTCTCACACTGCACACCGGCCAGGGGACGACCAGGCTCGCGGACGTCATCCACACCTCCCGGCCCGTCCTGGTCGACCTCGCCGACCGCCCGGACCTCCGCGAGGTCGCCCGGGACTGGGAGGATCGGGTCGACGTCCACACGGTGAGCACCGATGAGCGGCCGGCCGACGCGTTGCTGATCCGCCCCGACGCACACATCGCCTGGGCCGCGACGGTCGGCGAGCCCTCGGATCGCGCCGCGCCCGCGCTGCGAGAGGCGCTCTCCGAGTGGTTCGGCGAGCCCGCCTGATCGTTTGGCGCTCGGGTGCGATGACCGCGCGCGCACGCTCGCCAGCGTCGCCGCTCTGGCAGGTGGGGGAGCGGCGACGCTGGCAGGAGTGAGGCTCGGCGTCATCTGGCACGACCCACGGTGATCGCCAAGCTCGAATCGATCGTCCTACCGCTTTGTTGGAGTCTGGTTGACTCCGGCGAGACTCTGAGGGCGTTCCGCGGCCTCAGCCGTGGGTGAGGCCGCCCCGGCGCAGACAGCCGTCGATCGCCTCGGTCACGGTTCTGCCGCAATCCGTGCTGAGCGCGGCGGCGAGCGCGCGCGCCCGCGTGAACACGTAGCGCTCGGCGGCCTCGGAGCCGTGGATCTCCACCGCGGCCAGGATCGCCCGGTGCAGCCGGGCGGCGTCGCTCTGGAGCGCGCTCGTCACGATCCGCCGCGCCAGCGCGGCGGGCGCGAACTCGAACTCGGTCATGCGCGGGATGGGCACCCCTGTGGCATCGGCCAGCCCGCCGTCCGTGACCATCGCCGGCACGGTGAACGCGGCTACGCAGTTCCGGCGGCGGCGCCTCCCCTTCATTCGGCGATGGACGCGGCCGATTACGGACCGGTAGGCCATCCCTGTTAGCCCGTGACGGCCGGGCCGACTCGTCACGAGGAGTTGCGACATGCGGCTGACGGTTCGGACAAAGCTCTTGAGCGGCTTCGGTCTGGTGCTCGCCCTGATGATCGCGGTTGGCGTCCTCGCGATAGTGAGCCTTGCGAGCGTGGGTCAGAGCGGCGACCGGATCGCAACGGATGCGATGCCGAGCGTCGTCACCGTCAAGGACATCGACGGGGCGACCATGGATTACCGCGGGCTGCAGTTTGCCCACATCGCCGCGTCCACTCCGAGCGAGCGCACGACGCTCGCGGCGCAGATCCAGTCCCGCGGCGCCGACGTCACGCACCTGTTCGCCACGTATGCGCACGCCTATGTCAGCAGCCCGGCCGACGGCCTGCTTCTGCGCCGGGTGGAGTCGGACTGGCGCGCCTACCTCGCCCGCACGACCGCCTTCGCGAAGCTGAGCTCCGCGAACAACGACGTCGCCGCCAAGGGTGTGCTCGACGCGGCCATGGGCCCGTACACGGGGCTGCAGGCCGCGATCGACCGCTGGGGCGCCATGAACCAGCGCGTGGCCGACCAGGAGATCACAAGCTCGCACTCGACGCAGTCCTCGGCACGCCTGCTGATCGTGATCCTGCTGGTGGCCGCGGCGCTGATCGCGACGATCGTCGCGCTTCTGATCGCCCGCGGGATCTCGAACGGCGTGCGGCGCATGCTCTCGGCGGCCGAGGCGATCGGTGCCGGCGACCTCACGGTCGACGTCAGCGATGTGCACAGCCGCGACGAGATCGGGCGCATGGCGGTGGCGTTCCAGGCGATGACCGAACGGCTGCGCGCGACCCTCGGCAGGGTCAGCGACGCGGCCGCGACGCTCTCGTCCGCGTCGCAGGAGATGGCCTCCGCCTCCGAGGAGACGGGGCGTGCCGTGACCGAGATCGCCGATGCGGTCACCGACGTCGCCCAGGGCGCCGAGCGCCAGGTTGCGATGGTCGGATCGGCCAAGGACGCGGCCGACGAGGTCGTGCGCGCCGTCACCGAGTCGGCCGACAACGCGCAGCTCACGGCCGAGGCCGCGGAGGGCGCGCGCAAGGTGGCCGAGCAGGGGGTCGTCAGCGCCCGCGAGGCGAGCGACGCGATGCAGATGGTGCGCGAGGCGACCGGCTCGGTGACGAGCGCGATCGGCGACCTGGCCGCCAAGTCCGAGCAGATCAGCACGTTCGTCGACACGATCACGGCGATCGCGTCCCAGACCAATCTCCTCGCCCTGAATGCGGCGATCGAGGCCGCGCGGGCGGGCGAGCAGGGCCGCGGGTTCGCGGTGGTCGCCGAGGAGGTGCGCAAGCTCGCCGAGCAGGCGCAGTCGTCCGCCACCGAGGTATCCGAGCTGATCGGGCAGATCCAGTCCGTCACGCGCCACGCGGTCACGGTCGTCGAGGACAGCGGCCGGCGCACCGAGGCCGGCGCCGCGACGGTCGAGCAGACGCGCGGCGCCTTCGTCGCAATCGGCAGCTCCGTCGACGACGTGTTCGGTCGGATCGAGCAGATCGCGGCCGCGGCCCAGGAGATCGCAGCCGGGGCGGCCACGATGCAGAGCGGCATGGACGAAGTCGCCTCGCTGGCCGAGCGGTCATCCGCGGCGAGCGAGCAGGTGTCGGCCTCGACCGAGCAGACCTCGGCTTCGGCCCAGGAGATCGCCGCATCGGCCCAGGAGCTGGCGGCGACGGCCCAGGACCTCGAGCGGCTCGTCGGGGAGTTCACCCTGGCGTGAGTCCGGCCGTGGCCCTCGCCGGCCGGGTTTCGCCGCGCGCGCGTCGGGGTAGCTCTGCGGGTGCACACACAGGGAGGCACGATGATCGAGCTGAAATTCACCGGGGGCGGACCGTTGGACGGACGCGAGTTGGCCGGATCGGGTCCGCTCGGCGAGGCGATCGCCGTGTCCGGGGGGCGCTACGAGCTCTGGGGTACGGCGCCCGGGGACAGCGGGGCGCCCGGACGGATCGCGTGGTACGAGTGGGTGCCGGTCGGCTGGGGCGTCTAGCTCGTCTGGCTTGACGCGGGCGGCCGGGCATGCGAACGTGTGTTCGCCCGATGACGTCCCAGGGACACCTCTACGCTCAGTTCCAGCGCGCCCTGAAGACGGGGAACGCGACGCTGGCGCTCGACGCGGCGCGTGAGCTCGAGCGGTTGACGCTCGAGGACGCCCTGGGCCTGTGCATGCTCCTGCGCAGAGATGGGCGCCGCTATCAGCGCGCCGCCGCCCGCTGGCTCTCGCGCTATCACGCCGAGGTCGAGGGCGTGACCCTCACCGAGATCCGCGAGGTGGCCGATCTGCTCGCCGCGCTGCCGGTGTTCGGTGCCGAGGCGGCGGCGCCGCTCACCGAGCGGCTGGAACGGCGCGGGCTGCATCGCTGCGCCGGTCGCGTGCGCGACCTCGTCACGGACTGAGACGAGGCGTCGCGTATGATCGCCGGCGGATGAGCGACGCCCACCGCATGCAGCCGAACCGGCCCGGGGAGACCAGCTATGCGGGCGTCGGCGTCACCTTCGGGCGTGCGCCGCTCGTGCTGGATACCGCCGGTCTCGCCGGCGCGGACGTCGCCATCCTGGGTGCGCCGTTCGACGAGGGCGTCTCGTTCCGGCCGGGGGCGCGGTTCGGGCCGCGGGCCATCCGCACGGCCGAGGACGTGGCCTTCCCGGTCGCGCGGCCGCACATGGAGCTGGGCGTCGATCCCTACGCCGAGCTCGACATCGTCGACCACGGCGACATCGAGGTGCGCTCCGGCGACCTGCAGCGCTCGCACGCCCTTCTGCGCCAGGGCGTCGCCGACATCCTGGCCGCGGGCGCGATCCCGGTCGTCCTGGGCGGCGACCACTCGCTCTCGACGCCGGTGCTGCAGGCCCTGACCGCGCGCCACGGCAGTGACGGCTTCTCGGTCGTGCACTTCGACACCCACGCCGACACGGGCAGCGAGGAGGGCGAAGCTCCCCATGGCGTGCCGTTCCACCGGGCGGTCGTCGACGGCGACTTGGACGGCCGCAACATCGTCCAGGTCGGCCTGCGCGGGGCGTGGCCGTTCCCCGAGGACTTCGAGTGGATGCGATCGGTCGGCTTCCGCTGGCACACGATGGCCGAGATCGTCGAGCGGGGCATCGGCGCGGTCGTCCGCGACGCGATCGACCACGCCCGCACACGCGCGCCGCGGACATATCTCACCGTCGACATCGACGTGCTCGACCCGGCCTTCGCGCCCGGCACGGGCACCGCCGAGCCCGGCGGGCTGATGACCCGCGAGCTGCTCTGGGCCGTCCGCACCGTGGCAAGTGAGCTCGACCTGTGCGCGATGGACCTCGTCGAGGTGTCGCCGCCGTATGACCCGGCCGGCATCACGGCGCTCGCCGGCCAGCGGGTGGTGCTCGAGACGCTCTCGGGCATCGCGCTGCGCAAGGCCGGCCGCGCGCCGCGCCCCGAGCGGCCCTGATCCGCCGGCAGCGCCGGGTGGTCAGCCGGCGGTCATGCGGCGTACGCGTAGGGGTGGTGGAAGACGGCCATCGGCGGGCGCCCGCCGACGCCGACGACGAGCACCGTGCCCTCCGCGCCGTCGAGCACCTCGACCGTCAGCCGGTCGTCCGCCGGATTCCAGACGAGGCGCACGTCGATGCCGTTGCCCGTGCGCCGGGCGAGCTCACGCGGGCGGGAGGCGGTGGGTCGTGTGGAGGTCGTCTCCATGGTCTGGCTCCTTCGGACTGCGAGCGGATTCGTGCCCCGCATGCTCCCCGCCGCGGCCGGCGGTCGCAGTGGGGCGGGCCCGCCTCCGCTCGCGGCCTGACCGTCCTTCGAGCGTGTGGGTAGCCGCACCGGCGGCCGGGATGCCGCGCCGATGCGCGCCGCTAGCGTGCGAGCTCGGAAGCCGCGTGGCACTCGGCGTCGATGCAGAGCTTCGCGCCGTCGCGGTGCAGGCAGAGCAGGCCGACGTATGTGACGCCGTCGTCGCCCAGGACGACCATGCGCCGGCCGCCGTCGTCGACCAGGGTGGCGACCGCGTCGCCGATCGGCGTCGATGCGGTGGTGGTCGGCGGCCGCCCGTGGGCGTAGGCGGCGACCGGCTCGGCGTCCCCTGCGTGTGCGAGATCGTCGCGTGTGACCGCCCCGGCATAGGCGTCGCCGCGCAGCAGCGGGATCAGCTGCACCGAGCCTGACGCGAAGAGGCCGCGGGCCGCGGCGACCGTGGCATCGGCGGCAAGCTCCTTGCCGCGCACGGTGACCGCGTCTGCGGCCGGCCGCCCGGCGAGCTCCGAGACCGTTGCGTGGACGGTGCTGCCCATCGTCCGAAGAGTACCCCCACCGGCCCGGAAGACGCCGAGACCCCCGCGCGGGCGGGGGTCTCGGGAGTGCGCCGGCTGGGACGTCCGGCTACTGCACGATCCGCGCCGAGCCGCCGGCGAGATCCGAGGCGATCCGGTCGAAGATGCCGGTCAGCGAGGTCGGGTTCGGCAGGTCGTAGAAGTTCGTCGAGTCGGTCGCCATATCCGACAGGGCGGTCAGCGCGGGGTTCACACCGAGGGAGGGAAGCTCCTTCTGCGTGCGGAACCCCTGGATCGTTCCGTTGACGAGGGCGCCTGGTGCGGCGTAGCAGTCGTCGCCCTGGGCCGTGTAGGCGATGGAGTACACGAGCACCTTGTTGGCCTTGGCGATGCCGGCGCTCGTGACGCCCTGGCCGCAGGGATTCGTCAGGTAGGGCGAGGTGGCCGGCAGGTAGCTCGGGCCGGTGTTGGCCGCGCCGTCGGAAAGGATCACGATCGCCTTCTGGGCATCCGGTCGGCCGTCCTTCTGAAGCTCGGCGTAGGCGGCGTCGATCGCCTCGGCGTAGGCCGTGTTGCCGCCCGCCTGGACACAGTTCACGGTCGACACGAGCGGCGAGCTCTGGTTGAGGTTGCCGATGCTCGACGCGTACGCGTTTGAGAGCGGCACGACGGTGTAGGCCGCGTTCGGCAGGCTGTAGGTGCCGGTGGGGTCGCTGTTGAAAGCGGCCTGGACGTTGTTGCAGGCGGAGGCCGTCGACACCGCGGGCGGCAGCACCGCCAGGCCGACGTTGTCCATCGACGGATCCATGGTGCTCAGAAACTCCATGATCCCGGCCTTGGCCTGCGGGAGCTTGTTGTTGTCGCCCATCGACCCGGTACGGTCGAGGACGATCATGACGTCGAGCGGGACACCTCCGCACGGCGAGCACGCCTGGGCGTGTGCCTTCAGGGTGATGGTCGAGAACCCGAGCAGCTTCAGCAGGTACGTCGGCGCCGCGGCCGTCTCGTTCACCGTGACGGTGTTCGCGTAGCCGTTCGTGCAGTCGAAGCCGTCCTGCTGCTCGCAGTCGACGCTGACCTGCTCGCTCACGTTCCCGGCGGGGACGCCGGTGATCGGGTTCACGCCGCCCGGCTCCGAGCCGTAGCGCTGCGCGACCGACTGCGCGTTCGCGGTGTTCGGCGGATAGGTCATCGTCAGCTGGCCGGCGCCGCCGGCGGCCGCGGCGTCGGCCGAGGCCTGCAGCGCCTGCTGGACGCGATAGGCGTTGCCCAGGTCGATGACGAGGCCTGCGAAGACCAGGATGGAGAGCATGAACACGACCACCAGAGGCAGCGTCTGTCCGGTCTGGCGGGAAATTTTTCGGAGGCTGCCGCGCGCAGCCGCACTGCGTTCTGTGAGAACCATCGGGTCGCCTTCGCTCCGGGGGGTGGAAGCCCGTCGGCGCGAGGCGCTCGGCGGGCTGGCTATCTCTGCGAGAGTCCGTGCTTCTCTTGCATTCTACATCCCTCGAGCGGGGTATATTGCAAAATATTTCAAATGAGATGGGTGGATGGGCGCGCCCGCCGGCGGCGCCCATCCACCCCGAAGCGCCTACATCTGGGCGGACGGGTCGTTCTGCCAGAGGCCGAACTCATTCCCGTGCGGGTCCTGGCAGGTGGCGAACCAGCCCATGCCGGGGACGGGCATGCCCTCGGATGCCTGCCCGCCGAGCTCCTTCACCCGGGCGGCGCCGGCGTTGATGTCGTCGACCGAGAAGTAGGCGCGCGCGCCGCGCTTGCCCGGCTCCATGTTCGTGATGGCGCCGCCCGTGGTCTCGCCGATCCGGGTCATGTGGTATTCGGACGGGCCCGGGAACGACTCGAACGTCCATCCGAAGAGCGCGCCCCAGAACTCCTGTGATTTGGCGGTGTCGTCCGCCGGGATCTCGAAGTGCACGATCTCACCAGCCACTGCTCCTCCTCGTTTAGATGGTTGATTCCACGCCGCCGCGGGCCTGGCCGCACGGCGGCGGATTCAGACGATAGACGTGGTCGCCGGCCCCGAACTCATCGACCGCGGCCGAGCAGCCGGCGCAGCCGCGACGGCGGGCGCGGCTGGGTCGCGAGCCACTCGTCGCGCAGCGGCAGGCGGCCCTGCGCGCGGGCTGCGAGCACGCATTCGGAGTGGGCGTGACGGCGCCGGTCGGCGTCGCCCTCCGGCGAGATCAGCATGTGGTCGGTCATCGCGAGCAGGCGATAGCCGCAGAGCGGGCAGCGGTAGGTGGCCGGCTTGCGGTTGCGCGCCGGCCGCACCGCCCACCAGCGCGCCTGGTCGAGCTTGGCCATGCCCACATGATCGCCGATGGCGGCTACCGTGCCGTCCCATGCCGACGCCCACAGACGAGGCTGCGCCCGCCGCCGAGGTTGAGCGGCTCTACGGCCTCGCGCCGGACGCCTTCGTGGCGGCCCGCGCGGATGCGGTGAAGGATCTCCGCAGCCAGGGCCGTCGCGGCGACGCGGCCGCGGTGGGCCGCCTGCGCAAGCCGACGGTGGCGGCGTCGGTGGTGAACCGGGTGGCGCGGGACAAGCCTGATCTGGTGCGTGAGCTCCTCGCCGCCGGGGCGCGGCTCGGCGACGTCCAGCGGTCCGCCGGGTCGGCGCAGGACCTGCGCGCGGCGATCGCCGCCGAGGCGGCTGGGGTGGACGCGCTCGTGCGGGCCGCGACCGCGCTCGCCGGATCGGGCGGCGCGGCCGAGACGACCCTCGCGCGCGTCCGCGAGACCTTCCATGCAGCGGCACTCGACCCGGAGCTCGGCGAGGATGTGCGCCGGGGCGTGATCGCACACGAGCAGCAGGCGGTCGGCTTCCCGGCCGGCGTGGCCGTGCCGGCGCAGCGCGCCCGGCCTGCCGACCGCCGGCCGCCTCGCGCACCGAAGGCCGCCCGGCCCCTGGTGGTGGACGCCGTCGCCGCGAAGCGGCGCGAGCGGGCCGCGGCGGCAGGCCGAGCGGGCGAATGCGCACCTGGCGACGGCGCAGGCGGCCCTTGCCGAGGCCGAGTCGGGCCTGCGAAACGCCGAGCGCGCGGCCGAGCGCGCGCGCAAGGCCGTCGATGCCGCCCGCGCCGCGCATGAGGACGCGGGCAGGCGAGCTGCCGAGGCGAGCGAGCTTCTGCGCGAGCTGGAGGGACGGGGCTGATGGTCGTCCATCTCGTCGACGGCACGTACGAGCTCTTCCGCCAGTTCTACGGCCGCCGCCGCGGCGGTCGCGGCGATCGCAGCATGGGCGCCGTGATCGGCGTCCTGCACAGCGTGCTGCAGATGATCGAGACGGGCGGCGGCATCGTCGGCGTCGCCACCGATCACGTGATCGAGTCGTTCCGGAACGACCTGTGGGCGGGGTACAAGACCGGTGCGGGAGTCGATCCGGCGCTGCGGGCCCAGTTCGGGCCGCTCGAGGAGGCGCTGACGGCCATGGGCGTCACGGTCTGGCCGATGGTCGCGCTCGAGGCCGACGACGCGCTCGCCGCGGCCGCGCGCATCGCGAACGGCCAGGACGACGTCGAGCGGGTGTGCATCTGGACGCCCGACAAGGACCTCGCCCAGTCGGTGGTCGGAACACGCGTCGTCCAGGTCGACCGCCGCAACGACACGATCCGCGACGCCGACGGCGTGCGCGAGAAGTTCGGGGTCGACCCGGTGCGGATCCCCGACCTGCTTGCGCTCGTCGGCGACAGCGCCGACGGCTACCCCGGCATCCCGGGCATCGGCAAGGTCACGGCGGCAAGGCTCGTGAACCAGCACGGCCCCATCGAGGCCTTCCCCGACGAGGTGCTCGGCGAGCGCCGCGGGCTGGCGCTGCTGTTCAAGGATCTGGCGACGCTCCGGGCGGGCGACGAGCTGTTCGACTCGGCCGCCGAGCTGCGCTACGGGGGGCCGACGCCGGCCTTCGCCGAGGTCGCCGAGCGGCTCGGCGACGACCGCCTGCTACCGCGTGCACTCGCGGCCGCGCCCGATTCCGTGTAGCCCGCCTCGGCGTGTGCGAACATATGTTCGTGGACGAGGCCACGATCCTGCACGCCGATCTGGACGCGTTCTACGCGTCGGTCGAGCAGCGCGACGACCCCCGGCTGCGCGGCCGGCCCGTCATCGTCGGCGCCGGCGTGGTGCTCGCCGCGAGCTACGAGGCCAAGGCGCGCGGCATCCGCACCGCCATGGGGGGTGGGCTCGCGCGCCGCCTGTGCCCGGAGGCGATCGTCGTCCCGCCGCGGTTCGCCGCCTACGCTGAGGCCAGCCGGGACGTCTACCGCGTGTTCGACGACACGGCCCCGATCGTCGAGGGCCTCTCGATCGACGAGGCCTTCCTCGACGTGCGTGGCATGGGCCGGATCGCGGGCTCGCCCGTCGAGATCGCCACCCGCCTGCGCCGCGTCGTCCACGAGCGGGTCGGCCTGCCGATCACCGTCGGCATCGCCCGCACGAAGTTCCTGGCCAAGGTGGCGAGCGGCGTCGCCAAGCCCGACGGTCTGCTCGTGGTGCCGCCCGACGGCGAGCTCCGCTTCCTGCACCCGCTGCCGGTCGAGCGGCTGTGGGGCGTCGGCCGAGTGACCGCCGCGAAGCTGCACGGCCGCGGCATCACCACCGTCGGCGAGGTGGCGCGGCTCGACGAGGCCGCGCTCGTGGCCATGCTCGGCCGCGGCTCGGGCCGGCACCTGCACGCGCTCGCCCGAAACCGCGACCCGCGCCCGGTGCAGGTGCGCCGCCGGCGCGGGTCGATCGGCTCTCAGCGGGCGCTCGGTCGCCGGCCGCGGTCGGCGGCCGAGATCGACGCGTCGGTCGTCGCCCTCGTCGACCGCGTCACGCGGCGGATGCGGGCGGCCCACCGCGTGGGCCGCACCGTCACGCTACGGCTGCGCTTCGCCGACTTCTCGCGGGCGACCCGCTCCCACACGCTCGCGCATGCGACCGCCGAGACCGAGCTCGTCCTCGTCGCCGCACGTGAGCTTCTGACCGCGGCGACGCCGACGATCGAGCGTCAGGGGCTGACGCTCGTGGGCGTGGCCGTCTCGAACCTGGGCGACGACCGCGCCATCCAGCTCACGCTCCCGTTCGACCGCCGAAGCGGCGGCGCGCTCGATGCCGCACTTGACGAGGTGCGGGCGCGGTTCGGGTCGGGCGCCGTCACCAGGGCCGTGCTGCTCGGGCGCGACCCGGGGCTCGAGGTGCCGCTCCTGCCCGACTGAGACGGATGCCGGCGGCGATCAGGGCATTGCCCAGGCGGACGCGTGGTGAGGCGGTGCCGCCCCACGGGCCCTCGGCGTCGCGACGCAGGCGCTCGAAGCGGTCGGCCGCGATGACCCGTCTGGCGGCGTTGTCGATCGGCTGCATGGGCCACCTCTCTCGATGTCGAATATCTTGATGTCGAAAGTGTAGCAGTGATGTTTCTTGACGTCAAACTAGATTTCTGGCATCCTACGAGAACGATGACGACGCAGGCTGATCAGCGCGACCATGTCGACCGCTTCCTCGACGAGATCCACCTCGTCCTGCCCGACCTCGACCTCGAGGTCGAGGGGATCGTCGACCGCATCGGCGGCATCGCCCGGCGCATCAACCGGGCGATGGACGAGACGCTGGCCGAGTTCGGCCTCGACACCGCCGAGCACAGGGTGCTCTCGGTCCTGGCCCAGGGGGGGCCGCCGCACCAGAGCACCCCGGGGCGGCTGGCGAAGCGGATGGAGCTCTCGAGCGGCGCGATGACCAACCGGCTCGACCGCCTCGAGGCCGCCGACCTGGTCACGCGCAAACCCGATCCCGGCGACCGCCGCGGCGTGCTGGTCGAGCTGACGGACCATGGCCGTGAGACCTATCGCTCCGCGGTCGGCGCGCAGGCGCAGAAGGAGCGGCTCATGGCCGCGGCGCTCACCTCGGAGCAGAAGTCGCAGCTGAACGGGCTCCTGCGCCTGGTGATGCTCGAGCTCGAGCGCCGCGAGCACGGCGGCGCGCCCGCGCCGCCGGCTGCCGACTGCTGAGGACCGCGGCCCGATCGATCAGGGCTGCGGGGCGCCGTGCAGATAGCTCACCTGCATCGGCTGCGCCGGCGGCTCCGCAAGGGCGATCCGCGAGCTGACGCCCAGGTCGGCCGCGACGTGCAGGAGCTCGCCCGGGTCGAGCAGGCGCCAGTCGGGGTGCTCGTCGAGCGGCTCGCTCGCAATGACGACGCTCGGGTACCCGGCCAGCGGCTCGGAGTGGACGCGCAGCGTGGCGCTCGTCTGGTGCAGCGGCCGGCCGCCGTGCACGCCGCCCGCCGGGCGCTCGAGGACGTAGAGGCGGTGCGTCTCGGGGTAGCGCAGCGCCCACAGCTCGCCGGCCGTTATCAGCACCAGGTTCAGCGAGTACACCGGCAGGTGCGCGGCGATCCAGTCCGTGGCCGCCGCGATCCCGGCGGCGACGTCGCCACCGGCCGCGTCGATCCGCTGCACGATCAGCGCAAACATGCGCTCGGAATCGGTGTCGCCCTGCACGGCGCGCATGCCGTCGCCGAGCTCTGCCTCGAGGCTCGGGAGATCGCCCAGAGCCCCGTTGTGGGCCATGATCCGGCCGCCGATCGCAAACGGGTGCGTGTTCACCCGCGTCAGCCCCCCGGTCGATGCCAGCCGCACGTGCGTGATGAACGTTCGCGACGTGACGTGGCGCGCCTCACGGGCGAACGCGCGGTCGTGGAACGCGGCGAGCGGCTGCTTGTCGATCACGGGCCGGCCGTCGGCGTCGAAGTAGCCCAGGCCGGTGCCGTCGGGGTTTCGGTGGCTCTGGGCGAGGATGCTGTCGGGGGCGTCGAGCAGCCAGAAGCCGGCCTCGACGCGGTTGGGTGCGGCGCTCAGGCCGAAGAGCCGGCACATCAGTGGTGGAAGGACGAGTCGGACGCGTCGTGCATGGGCGCGGGCTGTTTGCGCAGCCGCGTCAGCTGCCGGCTCAGGTCGTCGAGGAGCAGGTCGGCGAGATCGTGGGTGAACCCGCGGCGAACGACGATCCGAAGCGCTGCCAGGTCGGTGCGGTTGGCGGGGAAGGTGTAGGCCGGCACCTGCCATCCGCGCTCGCGCAGCGCGCTCGAGACGTCGAAGGCGGAGAAATTGCCCGCGTCGGCCCGGACGGTGAACGCGAACACGGGCAGCTCGTCGCCGCGCGTGAGGAGCTCGAACGGCCCGAGCCCGGCGATGGCGCCCGAGAGCCGGGTGGCGACGTCGCGCGCGTAGCCCTGGACGACGCGGTAGCCGTCGAACCCCAGGCGCAGGAAGTTGTAGTACTGGGCCACGACCTGGGCGCCCGGGCGCGAGAAGTTGAGCGCGAAGGTGGGCATGTTGTCGCCCAGGTAGTTGACCCAGAAGATCAGGTCCTCCGGCAGCGCCTCGGCGTCGCGCCAGACGATCCAGCCGACCCCGGGGTAGACGAGGCCGTACTTGTGCCCCGAGGCGTTGATCGAGGCGACGCGCGGCAGGCGGAAGTCCCACACGAGGCCGGGGTCGATGAACGGCGCCACGAAGCCGCCCGACGCGCCGTCGACGTGCACGGGGATGTCGAGGCCCGTGCGCGCCTGCAGGTCGTCGAGGGCGGCGCAAATCGCCTCGACCGGCTCGTAGGAGCCGTCGAAGGTCGAGCCCAGGATGGCGACGACGCCGATGGTGTTCTCGTCGCAGAGCTTCACCGCCTCGTCGGCCGAGAGCACGAAGCGGTCGCCCTCCATCGGCACCATCCGCGGCTCGACGTCCCAGTAGTTCGCGAACTTCTCCCAGCAGATCTGGACGTTGATCCCCATCACGATGTTGGGCCGATCGGAGGGCTTGCCGGCCGCCGCGCGCAGCTTCTGCCAGCGGCGCTTGAGCGCCAGCCCTCCCAGCATCGCCGCCTCGCTCGAGCCGGTGGTCGAGCAGCCCGTGGCCCGGTCGATGTCCGGCGCGTGCCAGAGCCGCGCAAGGATGTTCACGCAGCGCATCTCGAGCTCCGCCGTCTGCGGGTACTCGTCCTTGTCGATCATGTTCTTGTCGAGGCACTCCGCCATCAGCCGCGCCGCCTGGGGCTCCATCCACGTGGTCACGAACGTGGCCAGGTTGAGCCGCGCGTTCCCATCGAGCATCAGCTCGTCGGCGATCGCCTGGTAGGCGACGTCGGGAGCGAGCTGGGCCTCGGGCAGCGAGTGGCGGGGGACGGGCCCGCCGTCGAGCGTCAGGAGCGGGGGCGGGGCGTGCCGGTGCGATCTCGGCGCCGGGCCCTTGGGGTGCTTGAGCGGCATGACCAGGCCTCCTTCGAAGAGGCGGCCATCGTAGGGCACGCCGGTTGGCGCTGCCTCAGGCGGCCGCCGCCGCCGCTACGACGCTGCGTGCGGGGTGGTGTAGTAGCACTTGCAGTAGCCCCACAGGTTGGGATCGAAGCCCGTCCACGCGTCGGAGTGCGCGGTTACCTGGTCGGTGTCGACGAGCTGGATGTAGGGCCGCTTCTGCGCCAGGTAGGCCTCCATCTTCCACACGAGCGCCTGGCGCTGCTTGAAGTCGACGAGGCGGCTCTGCTCGGCGTACCAGCGGTCGTACGTCGGGTCGTCGAAGCCGGTGTCGCTGTTGTCGTCCCACTGCGCGCGCGTGACGACCGAGAGGTTGAAGTTCGGGTCGATGTAGGGGTGCCAGTACCACGTGTACATGTCGGCCGAGAGGTACTTCGCGTTCGGCGCGACGATCATCGTGTAAGCCTGGGTGCCGTCGCCGCCGGAGACCTCGTTCAGCTTCACGCCGATCTTCGCGTAGGCGGCCGCGAGCACCTGGAACTGGCGGTCGCCGTTGAAGTCCAGGTCGTCGGGGACGATCACGTTGTAGCTCATCTGGTGGGACGGCTGGGCGTAGGCACCGGTGGTCGCCGGGACGACGCGGATGCCACCGGGGCCGCGGGTGTAGCCGAGCGAGTCGAGGATCTGACCCGCCTTCTGCGGGTCGTAGGGCAGCGGCGTGACGGCCGGGTTGAGCCAGCCCGAAGGCCCCGACCACTTCGACATGATGTTCGCCCACGGCTTCGCATAACCGCGGAAGACGACGTTGATGATCTGCTGCCGCGGCGTGGCGTACTCGAGCGCCTCCTTCACGGTCGGATTCAGGAGCTCGCGGTTCTTCGTCTTCTTGGGATTCGAGTTGAAGCCGAGGTTCGTGACCTCGTCGCCCGGCTGGACGCTCAGCGAGATGCCCTTCTGGTGGGCGAGGTCGCTGCCGGCCGTGTAGGGGACGGCGTCGACGAAGTCGAGGTTGCCGGCGGTCAGGTCGGCGACCATCGAGGTGGAGTTGGTGTAGTAGGTCAGGGTGACGGCCTTTGCGTGCGACTTCGGCCCGTAGAAGTGGGGGTTGGGCGTGAAGACGGTCGTGCCCTTCTCCTGGTACTGCTTGATCGTGTAGGGGCCGCCCGACACCATGGGCAGGTGCTGCTCGGGCCGGTAGGCCTTGAGGCCGTTGCCGTTCTTCCCGAGCTGCTTGTCCCAGATGTGCTTGGGCAGGATGAAGAACTGCTCGAGGTTCGAGAGCCCCGCCGCCTCGGGCTGGGAGTAGGTGATGACGAGCGTGTCCGGGTTCGGCGCCGAGGCCGACCTCACCCCCGCGAGCACGCTGGCCAGGTACGACGGTCGCGCCGTTTCGGTACTTGAGGGTCGTCTCGATCGTCCACACCGCGTCGGCCGCCGTCAGCGGCACGCCGTCCGACCACTTGCCGCCGCCGCGGAGGTTGAACGTCCAGGTGAGGCCGTCGGGCGTGTGCGTCCAGCTCTTGGCCCAGTCGCCGACGAGCTTGAGGCCGGGTCCGTACTGGACGATCTGGGGGAACACCATGCCGTAGGCCGTGTCGTCCTGCGTCTCGATGCCGACGAGCGGGTTCAGCGTGTCGATGTAGTACGTCGTGCCGACGCGCAGGATCTTGCCGGCGCTTCCGCCCGCCGAGCCGCCTCCGCCGCCGCAGCCGGCGGCGACCAGGGCGAGCGTCCCGGCGAGGAGGGCGAGGCGGAGCATTTTTGAGGCAAGACTCAAGAGCGCAGCTGCACCTATACCATGGGCCCGCGACGAGCCGTCAAGGCGGTCTCCAGATGTTCACTGGAACGACGTTCCCGGTCTCTCCGCCGCTTGACCGCGGCCGTCGGGCGGTGCTTCAATCCGGTCGATTCCTGTGTCGGCCATCAGAAAGCCGGGAGTACGCCAGAAGGGCGTCGCGATGCGCGAGGCGATCCTGCTCGCCGCCTGCCGGGCGATCGCCGAGCGCGGCGTCGACCGGGTCCGGATGCGCGACATCGCCGAGGCGGCCGGGGTGTCGCCGACGCTCCCCCACTACTACTTCAAGACGCGGCCGGAGCTCCTGCGGCAGGCGTTCGAGCACGCCGAGGAGGGCATGGTCAGGCTCGAGCAGCAGGTCGCGGGCGACGGCGCGCCGCGCGAGCGGCTCGAGCGGCTGCTGCTCGTCTACTTCGACGCCGACCCGCAGGTGTACGAGATCTGGATGCTCGCGCGCGAGATGACCACTCACGCGATCCGCGAGCCGGCGCTGCGCGACTCGCACGAGGACGTCTACAGCGCGTGGACGGCGGCGATCGCCGAGGTGATCCGCGAGGGCAGGCGCACGGGCGGGTTCCCGGCCGGGGTCGACGCCGACCAGGCAGCGTGGCGGCTGACGGCGCTGGTGGAGGGCCTCGGCACATGGCTCCTCACGGGCATGGCCACCCGCCGCCAGTGCCGCCGGCTCGTGGCCGACGCCGTCGCCCGCGAGCTCGGCGAATAGCGGCCGCCGCGCCTCGGCGCGCGGCGACCGGCCAATTGGCATTCGCAGTGGATGTCAATTGCGCGGGACGGCGCCGCCCATCCCCGCCGTACTCCCCTCGATGTTCCTGATCACGGCCCCGCCGCCACCGTCACCGGTCGCGATGCGCCCGCCCGCCGTCAGCACCCGGCTCGGGCGCGGCCACCGCTCGGCGGTGCTGCGCCTGCGCGAGCCGGCGGGCGCGATCCGGCTCTACCGGCTCACCGTCCCGGCCGGCGCCCGCGTGCGGGCGACGGTGCAGCTGCTTCCGGACGTCACCGTACCGCTCGAGATCCGCAGCGTGCCGTTCGCGCCGACAAGCGCCTGCGTGGCGCGGCGCGCGAGCACCGTCTGCACGGTCGGGGAGGAGGCCTGCCCGATGCCGGCCGGCGTCTGGCGTGTGCGGATCGAGGATGCCGCCGGCCCGGCGGGCAGGGTCACGGTGCGGCTGCGGGTCGGGCCTGCGCGGCCTCACCCGCGCAGCGGCTGAGCGCGGCCGGGTTATCGTGGGCCGGTGCCGGTCGCACACGTCTCAGACATCGACATGTACTACGAGCAGCGCGGCGAGGGCGATCCGCTCGTCCTGATCGGGGGGCTCGGGTGCGACGTCAGCATGTTCGGCGAGATCGTCGCCCGGCTCGCGCAGACGGCGCGGGTGCTCACGTTCGACAATCGCGGCGCCGGCCGCAGCTCGATGCCCGACGCGCCGTACTCGATCGACCAGATGGCCGCAGACACGGCCGGCCTGATGGATGCGCTGGCGATCCCGTCGGCCGACCTCGTTGGCACCTCGATGGGGGCGAGCATCGCCCTCGCCCTCGCGCTCGCCCATCCCGAGCGCGTCCGCCGGCTCGTGCTGGTGTCGGCCGGCGCGCGCAAGCCGGCGAAGCCCCGGATGTCCCTGCCGGCGCGGATCGGATGGGCGCTCCGATGGCTGCCCATGTTCCGCGCCCTCCACCCCTACCCGCAGCCCGCCTATGCGCGCGGGCGCCAGCGGGCGGCGTCGCGCGCCTACGACTGCACGGCGCGGCTCGGCGAGATCGCGGCGCCGACGCTGATCGTGCACGGGCGCAGGGACCGGAGCGTGCCGTACCCGTACGCGAACGAGCTGCACGACGGCATCGCCGGGTCGCGCCTCGTGATGTTCGACGGCGGCCACATGTTCTTCCTCATGCGGGAGCGGTCGCAGTTCCTCGACCGCGTGCAGGCCTTCCTGACCTGACGGGCCGAGTCCGACCGATGACTTCCGTGCGGGCCGCCGGTCGTACGGGCGTGGTGGATGTCACCTCTTCTGACGACGTGCCGCCGGACCGCGATACCCTCCGAGCACGCCCCCTCGCCGGGTCACACACGCGAGCGGGTCGGCGGGTGCCTCGGATCCATCCCCGCCCTGAACCCGACGCCAAGGATGTTCCTCGCTCATGACTGACGTACAAGATCCCAATCTCGAGCACGTGCGGCGCATCGCCCACACGGGCTTCCAGGCCCGGATGGCCGGGCATTTCGCGCGCCACCCGTGGAGGGTGATCTTCACCTGGATCGGCGTCTTCGTCGTGCTGATCGGCCTGAACGCGGCCTTCCACGGGACGCTCATCAACGACTTCAACCTGCCGGGCACGGACGTCCAGCGGGCGACTGACCTGATCAACTCCAAGTTCCCGGTGCAGCAGGGCGCCGCCCTGCGCGTGGTCGTGGCCGCGCCCGCCGGGCAGAAGCTGAATACGCCGCAGCGCGACGCCGCCATCACGCAGATGATCAACGCCGGCACCGCCTCGCAGCGCACGCTCGACTTCCACGCGAAGGACGCGAGCGCGAGCGCCGACCCGCTCGCCAAGGGCTCGCATCAGCTCTCGAAGGACGGCCGCATCGCCTTCTTCGACGTGCAGTACGACAAGAACGGCTTCCAGCTCCCGCGCTCGGGCATCGTCGATGTGGAGCAGAAGATGCAGGCGATCGGCGCGAAGGCCGGGATCGACACCCAGTTCACCGGTGAGGCCGAGAACGCGCCGCCGACGCAGGGCATCTCCGACATCATCGGCCTGATCGCGGCGTTCATCATCCTGATGATCCTGTTCCGGGCGCTCGTCCCGACGCTGATCCCGCTCCTGTTCGCGATCACCGCGGTGGCCGGGGCGTTCATGCTGCTCTTCCTGGCGGCCCGCTTCACCCACTTCAACACCGTCACCGAGATCCTGGTGCCGATGATCGGCCTCGGCGTGGGCATCGACTACACGCTCTTCATCGTCACCAGATTCCGCCAGTACCTGCACGACGGCCTCCCGCCGCAGGAGGCGGCCGCTGCCGCGAGCGCCACCGCCGGACGGGCGGTGCTCTTCGCGGGTACGACGGTCGCCATCTCGATCACCGGCCTGGCCCTGATCGGGATCGATTTCATCACCAAGCTCGGCATCGGCAGCGCGCTCGGCGTGCTCACGGCCGTGCTGCTCGCCAACTCGCTCCTGCCCGCGATCCTGGCGCTGCTCGGCCACAGGATCGACCGCGGCCGCCTGGGCCTGCGCGGCTCCGACGACTCGCGCGAGGGCCAGGCCCGCACGCCGGTGGCTGCGTGGGGCCGGTTCGTCACGAGCAACGCCAAGGTCGTGCTTCCGGTCGCGGTCGTGATCCTGATCGTCGTCGCCTCGCCGGTCATCAAGGTGCGGCTCGGCCTGGCAGACGCCGGCACGGCGCCGAAGAACCAGACCACCCGCAAGGCGTATGACCTGCTGTCCACCGGCTTCGGCCCCGGCTTCACCGAGCCGATCCCGGTGGTGATCGCGCTCAACTCCGATCACAACGCCGCGGTCAAGCTGCAGCACGCGTTCCAGCACGTACCGGGGATCTCGCAGGTCGTGCCGCCGATCTACAACGCGAAGACGCCGGCGCAGGCGTCGGTCGCGATCGTCAACACCTACTCCAAGTTCAAGCCGCAGGACTCGCAGACCGACGACCTCGTGTCGACCTTCCGCAACACCGTGATCCCGAATGCGCTCAAGGGTTCGACGGCGGTCGCGTACGTGTCGGGCTCGAACGCCGCGTTCACCGACATCGGCAACCGCATCCTCTCGCGGGCGCCGTGGTTCCTGCTCTACATCATCGGCATCACGTTCATCGTGATGGCGATGGCGTTCCGCTCGCTCGTGATCGCCATCAAGGCGGCTCTGACGACGCTCGCCTCGGCGGTCGTCGGATTCGGCGCGCTCACGTTCGTCGTCCAGCTCGGACACGGCATGGGGCTCATCGGCCTTGACCGCACCGGGCCGATCGAGAGCTTCGTGCCGCCGATCGCATTCGCGATCCTGTTCGGTCTCTCGATGGACTACGAGGTGTTCCTCATGAGCCGGATCCGTGAGGAGCACGTGCACGGCGCCGACACCTTCAACGCGGTGCGCAACGGCATGGGCGGTGTCGGCCGGGTGATCGTGGCCGCCGCGTTCATCATGTCGTCGGTGTTCTTCTCGTTCCTGCTCGCACCCGACCGCGTCTCGAAGGAGTTCGGCCTGCTGCTCGGGGTCGCCATCCTGACCGACGCCCTGATCGTGCGCATGACCCTCGTGCCGGCGCTCCTGACGGTGCTCGGCGAGCGGTCGTGGACGATTCCGGCGTGGCTCGACAAGGTGCTCCCGAACGTCACGATCGAGCCTCCGGCCGACCGCGACGCCGAGAGCGCCGGGCGCGCGCCCGAGCCGGAGACCGCAGCCACCTGAGCGGCCTGGGGGCTGTCCCCGCCTCGAGCGGGGACAGCCCCCGGTGCTCGGCCTACTCCTTGATGTACGGACGGCCGTCGGCGGCCGGCGGGCGCGAGCGCCCGATCAGGCCGACGAGCGCGATCAGCGTCAGCACGTAGGGCAGCGTCGAGAGCAGGTTCACCGACACGTTCGCGCTCTGCTGCAGACGGTCGGCGAGCGCGCTCGCGAAGCCGAACAGGAGGCACGCGCCGAACGCGCCGTACGGGCGCCACTTGCCGAAGATCATCGCCGCGAGGGCGATGAAGCCGCGGCCGGCCGTCATATCCTGGTCGAAGGAGCCGACGAAGCCGATCGACAGGTACGCGCCGCCGAGGGCGGCCAGCATGCCCGACGCGATCACCGCCGCGTAGCGGAAGCCGAACACCGGGATGCCGACGGTGTCGGCAGCACGCGGATGCTCGCCGACGGCGCGGATGCGCAGACCGATCGGTGTCCGGAAGAGCAGCACGTTCACCGCCACGATGAGCACGAACAGCATCCAGATCATCAGGTTGAGCGAGCCGAACACGCCCGCGATGCCGGGGATGCTGCGAATGCCGGGGATGCTGACGTCCGGGACCATCGAGATGTTCGCGGGCGTGCCCTGGTCGCCGTAGATGTCGATGAACACGTAGCCGGTGATGCCGAGGGCGAGGAAGTTCATCGCCGTGCCGATCACGATCTGGTCGGCGCGCAGGTGGATCGTGAAGATGGCGTGGATGGCGGCGAGCATGCCGCCGGCGATCATCGCCACGACGAGGCCGACGGTCCACGTGCCGCTCCATGCCGCCGCCCAGATGCCGAAGAACGCCCCCATCAGCATCATCCCCTCGAGGCCGATGTTGACGACGCCCGAGCGCTCGCACACCACGCCGCCGATGGCGGCGAACCCGAGCGGAGTGGCGTACTGCAGCGTTGCCGCGAAGAGGCCCGAATTGACGATATCCCCGAGCGTGCCGGTGCTTCGGCCCTGCGCCCAGATCGCGATCAGCACCGCGACGAGCGCGACGGCGATCGCCCACCCGCCGATCCGCCACTCGCGCGCCTGCAGCGCCCACGCGCCGCAGCCGACGCCGACGAGGGCGAGGGCGACGGGCGCTCCCTGCGCCCGCACCTCGAACGGCGGCAGCGCCAGCCACAGGGCGAGGAAGCCGGCGACGACGCCGGCCAGGCCGATGCCGCGCGCGCCGGTGGGGACGCGGGCCCGGATCGTCTCGGCGACCGCGCTCACGCCACCTCTCCGATCTTCGTCACGCTCGGCGGCGCGGTGCCGCGCCCCCGCCGCGCCCGCCAGGCGTAGACGAGCAGGAGCTCGGCACCGACGAAGAGCACGATCAGCCCCTGGATGATGATGGCCAGGTTGCCGGCCAGCTCGGGCGGGAACACCGACGGGTCGAGCGCGCGCGTCGAGGTGCCGACCTCGAGTCCGCCGAACAGGAGCGCCGCCAGCAGGATCCCGACCGCGCGCCCGCGGCCGAGCAGGGCGACGGCGATGCCGATGAACCCGATCTGGCTCACCTGGATGTCGTTCGTGGCGATCGAGAACTCCCAGCCCAGGATGTCCATCGCTCCGGCGAGGCCGGCGAACGCCCCGGAGATCGCCAGTGCGACAACGAAATTGCGGGCGACCGAGATGCCGCCGTAGCGGGCGGCCTCGGGGTTGAACCCGACCGCCTTGACCTCGAACCCGAGCGTGGTGCGGTTGAGGATGAACCAGTACACGACGAGCGCCGCCAGGGCGATGAAGATGCCGGCGTGCAGCGGCTGGAGCGTGCCCCAGATCGCGGGCAGCTGGGCCGAGCTCACGACCGGGTTCGAGGCCGGCACCGACCGCTGCGATCCCTGCAACGGCCCGTCCAGCTCGAACAGGTACTGGCTGCCGAAGATGGCGATCCAGTTCAGCATGATGGTCGAGATCACCTCGTGCGCGCCGACGGCTGCCTTCAGCGCGCCGGCGATCCCGGCCCACACCGCGCCGCCGATCATCGACGCCATCAGCGCGAGGAAGATGTGCAGCGGCTTGGCCATGCCGGCGAAGTGCAGCCCGACCCACAGGGCGCAGACGAGGCCGACGATGTACTGGCCCTGGCCGCCGATGTTGAACATGCCGCACCGGAACGCGAAGGCGACCGCCAGCGCGGTCAGGATCAGCGGCGTCATCGCGATCAGCGTCTGCTGCAGGTTGATCGCGGCGAAGATCTTGTCGTTGCCGGACGTCCAGGGCAGCACGTAGTTCAGGCCGGTGCCGTCGAAGATCGCGCGGTAGGCGGTGAAGGGATTGCGGCCGGCGGCGACCACGGCCAGACCGCCGACGAAGAACGCGAGCAGCGTCGTTCCGACAGGCAGGAGGACGCCCTCGATGCGCACGCTGAGCCACGCCGCCACGTGCTCCCACCGGCTCTCGGGCGCGCGCTCGGCGGTCACGCCGCCGTCTCCCTGGTGCCGCCGCCCGCCATCGCGACGCCGAGCTCGAGCTCGGTCGCGTCGGGACCGTACTCGCCGACGATGCGACCGCCGTACATGACGAGGATGCGGTCGGAGAGGCCGAGGATCTCGTCGAGCTCGAAGCTGACGAGCAGGATCGCGCGGCCGCGGTCGCGCTCGTCCACGAGCCGGCGGTGCACGAACTCGATCGCGCCGACGTCCAGGCCGCGGGTGGGCTGCGCCGCGACGAGCAGCTTGGGGTCGTCCGAGAGCTCGCGCGCGATCACGACCTTCTGCTGGTTCCCGCCCGAGAGCGCGCTCGCCGGCGTGCCCGCGTCGCCTCCGCGGACGTCGAACTCGGTCAGAAGGCCGCGGGCACGGGCGATCAGGCGGCGCGGCGAGAGGATGCCCATGTGTGACGCGGGGGCGTTTCGGTAGTCGTGCAGCGCCAGGTTCTCGGCCAGGCTGAACTCGAGCACGAGCCCGCGCCGATGGCGATCCTCGGGGATGTGGCCGACCCCCGCGTCGATGCTGTGCTTGGCGTTGGCGTGGGTGAGGTCATGACCCGCCACGGCGATCGTGCCGGCGGTGAGTTTGCGCAGACCGGTGATCGCCTCGACGAGCTCGGACTGGCCGTTTCCGTCGACGCCGGCGATGCCGACGATCTCGCCCTCGCGCACGTCGAGCGTCACGCCGCGGACGGCCTCGAGGTCGCGATCGTCGTTCACGTGCAGGTCGCGCACCTCGAGCACCGGCCCGGCCGGCTTCGACGCCGACTTCTCGACGCGCAGAAGCACCTCGCGACCCACCATCAGCCGGGCGAGGCTCTCCTCGGTGGCGCCTTGACGCGGCACGGTCCCCACCGCCTTGCCGCGCCGCAGCACGGTGATCCGATCCGCCAGCTCGAGCACCTCGCCCAGCTTGTGGGTGATGAAGATGATCGAGGTGCCCATGTCGCCGCGCAGCGTGTTCAGGATCCGGAAGAGGTCGGCCGCCTCCTGAGGGGTGAGCACGGCCGTCGGCTCGTCCAGGATCAGGATGCGGGCATTGCGGTAGAGCGCCTTGATGATCTCGACCCGCTGCTGCTGGCCGACCGAGATCTCCTCGACCCGGGCGTCGGGGTCGACCGCGAGTCCGAGGCTGTTCGACACCTCGAGCACGCGCTTGCGGGCGGTGGCGATGTCGAGGAACGGGCCGTTCCTCGGCTCGGATGCGAGCACGACGTTCTCGGCGACGGTCATCACCGGGATGAGCATGAAGTGCTGGTGCACCATGCCGATGCCGGCGTCGATGGCGTCATGGGGCGAGCCGATCCGCACCGGCGTTCCATCCATGAGGATCTGGCCCGCATCGGGCTGGTAGAGCCCGTAGAGCACGTTCATGAGCGTCGACTTGCCCGCGCCGTTCTCGCCCAGGAGCGCGTGCACCTCGCCGGGAGCCAGCTGGAAGTCGACGGCGTCGTTCGCCACCAGGCTGCCGAAGCGCTTGGTGATCCCGCGCAGTTCCAGTGCTGGGTGTTCGGCCATCCATGAGCGCCGGGGGGCGGGCGCAGCGCCCGCCCCCCGGCGATCGGCTACTTGACGGTGTCGGGCGGGACGATCGTCCCGTCCTCGACCTTCTTCTCGATTGCCTGGAGCTTGGTGATGTCCGCTGCGGGAACGTTGGGGCTGATCTTGCCGATCCCGGCACCGCCGTTCTGCGCGGTGAAGAAGTCGGTGGTGCCGCCCTTGAACGTTCCGCCGGTGATCTGCTTGATCGTGTCGAACACGGCCACATCGACCTTCTTGATCGCGCTCGTCAGGATGTAGGAGCCGAGGTAGGACTGGTCAGCATCGACGCCGACGCCCCAGACGTTCTTCTCCTTCGCCGCCGAGAGCGCGCCGAGGCCGCAGCCGCCGGCCACCTGGAACACGACGTCGGAGTGCTGGGAGATCTGGTTCAGCGCCAGCTCCTTGCACGCCGCCTGGTTCGTGAAGCTCTGCGAGTACGCATTGAGCTCCGTCACCTTCGGGTCGGCCGCCTTCGCCCCGGCGATGAAGCCGGCGATGTAGTGGTCGACCGGCGGGATCTTCTGGCCGCCGACCGTCGAGACGACGTTGGTCTTCGTAACCAGGCCGGCCAGGTACCCGGCCATGTAGCCGCCGTCCTGCTCGTGGAAGAGCAGGCTCTTCAGGTTCGAGATCGGCTTCGTCGGCCCCGAGTCGATGATGGCGAAATCGGTGTTCGGGAAGGCCTTGGCGGCCTTCTCGACGGCGCTCTCCATCAGGAACCCGACGGCGATGACGAGCTTGTCGCCGCTCTGTGCCGCGTGCTGCAGGTTCGGGATGTAGTCCGCAGCCGAGGTCGACTGCAGGACGTCGGGCTTGATGCCGAGCTGCGCCGCAGCCCGCTGCACGCCGACGTAGGCCAAATGATTGAAGCTGCGGTCGTTGAGGCCGCCGATGTCGGTCACGAGACCGATGCTGATGGACGGTGCGCTCGAGGATCCGCCTCCGCCCCCGCCCGCGTTGCTCGAGCCGCTCGAGCCGCTGCTGCCGCATGCCGTGGCGGCGACGGCCATGCTCGCGACGATCGCTGCGCACGCCAGCAGCCGGCCGCGCCTGTTCGAACCCTTCACGGGGCCTCCCTTGGTTGCCCTTCGACGACAACGTGCGATGCTACCGGCACCGCAGCCGTTCTGCACGTGAACGCGTAGTTAACCCGAGTTCGCGAGCTCGGCGACGGCCTCGGCGAACACCGCGCTGTGACGGTCGACGTCGGCGGCCGTCGTGGCCGGCGACATCAGCGCCATGTTGTGGAACGGCGTCATCAGCACGCCGCGGTTGAGCGCGTAGAGATGCATGAAGCGGTCGAGCTCGTGATCCATCGACGCCGCCGCCTCGCCGCCCGTGCGTGGTCGGGTGGCCTGGAAGCCATATTCGGCCCGGCAGCCGAGGCGGGTGATGTACCAGTCCAGGCCGTGCGCCGAGATCGCGGCCTCGACGCCGTCGGTGAACCGCTCGGCCAGCGGGATCATGCGGCCGAAAGCCTCGGCGGTGAGCACGTGCTCGAGCGTGGCGCGTATCGCCCGCAGCGAGAGCGCGTTGCCGGCCAGCGTGCCGCCGATCCCGCCCACGTCGACCGGGCCCTCGGGCAGCGCGGCGATGACGCGGTGGGCCGTCTCCTCGCTCATGCCGTAGGCGGCCGCCGGGATGCCTCCCGCGAGCGGCTTTCCGACGGTGAGGAAGTCGGGCTGCAGGTCGTACGCCCGCGTGTAGCCGCCCGGGCCGGCACAGAGGGTGTGCGTCTCGTCGATCACGAGGAACGCGCCGTGCTTGCGGGTCAGCTCGCGCACCGCCGCGTGGTAGCCGGGGTCCGGAAGGACGATGCCGATGTTCGTGAGCGCCGGCTCGAACAGGCAGCAGGCGACGTCGCCGTGGTCGAGCTCGCGCTCGAGCGCGTCCAGGTCGTTGATCTCGACCACCCTGGTCGTCTCCGTCGGCGGGACGGCTGCGCCGATGTTGTGCGGGCGCGTCTGCGGCCGGCCGTCGGCGTCGAGCGTGATGAAGGTCTCGTCGACGGAGCCGTGGTAGCACCAGTTGTGGACGAGGATCTTCGGCCGGCCCGTGGCCTGGCGGGCGAGCCGGATCGTGAAGCGGTTGGCGTCGGTGGCGGTGAGGGCGAACTGCCAGATCGGCAGGCCGAACCGGCGGCTGAACTCCTCGGCGCAGGCGATCGCGTCCTCGGTGGGCAGCATCAGCGTCGTCCCCCGCCGCACCTGATCGCAGACGGCTGCGGCCGTCGCCTCGGGGGCGTGGCCTGTCATCGCGCCCGTGTCGCCCAGGCACAGGTCGACGTACTCGTGGCCGTCGACGTCGCTGAACCGCGCCCCCGACGCCTCGGCGACGAACACGGGGAACGCGCCCGCCCACTCGACCATCCAGTGCATCGGCACGCCCGCGAGCAGCGACCGGCCCGCGCGCTCGTGCAGCTCGCGCGAACGCGGGTGCGACTCGACGAAGCGGGCGTCCTCGCGGGCCTGCAGCCGGGCGAGCCGGGCGCGGTCGACGGTCGACCCGGTCACGGGCGGTCTGTGCTTGGACGGCGCACTGTTCCGTGTATCCTGCCTGATCGGCGCCGGTGGCGGTGCCGTGGATCGAGGAGCACTGCTGTGGCGAAGTCCGGTGTCCGCGTCCTGGTCACGCTTGCGTGCCAGGACTGCAAGCGGCGCAATTATCAGACGAACAAGTCCAAGCGAAACTCGCCCGACCGGATCGAGTTCTCGAAGTACTGCCGCTGGTGCGGGCACCACACTCAGCACCGGGAGACGCGCTAGCCACCATGGCACGGAGCACCTCCCGTAGAGGCAGGCCCGCTGCGAGCGGTCGCCGCTCGGTCAGCGCGCCGCTGGCCGGAAAGCCCAAGAGCCAGTCCGGCGGCGAGGTCGACCGCAGGCGCGGCCTGCGCGGCATGCTCGGGTTCACCGGCGAGGTGCGCTCCGAGTTGGCCAAGGTGGACTTCCCCAACCGCCAGCAGACGTGGCAGTCGACGATGGTCGTGCTCGCGGCCTGCATCCTGGTGGGCACGTACCTCTACGGTCTCGACCAGGCGTTCGCCCATCTCGCCACCAAACTGGTCAATCTGCAAAAGTAGGCTTATGTTCCGCTGGTATGTGATCAATACGTATTCCGGGCACGAGAACAAGGTGAAGACCAATCTCGAGCACCGGATCAAGTCGATGAGCCAGGAGATGGTCGTGCGCCGCATCGTCGTGCCGACCGAATCCGTCGTCGAGACGAAGGACGGCCAGAAGGTGCAGACCGAGCGCCGGCTCTGGCCCGGCTACGTGCTTGTCAACATGGATCTCACCGACGATGCGTGGACGCTCGTGAAGAACACGCCCGGCGTGACCGGGTTCGTCGGCTCGCAGAACAAGCCGGTGCCGCTGAGCCAGCCCGAGGTCGACCGGATGCTGCACACCGCAGTTGCCCAGGCCGAGCAGAAGACGAAGGCCAAGGCGGAGTTCGCGATGGGCGACAGCGTGAAGATCACGTCCGGCTACCTGGCCGACTTCGACGGCGAGATCGCCGAGATCAACGAGGACCAGGGCAAGCTCAAGGTGCTCGTGTCGATCTTCGAGCGCCAGGTGCCCGTCGAGCTCGAGTTCGACAAGGTGAAGAAGATCTAGGGCTCGAAGCCCTAGATCTTCTTTCCGGGACAGTGCTCCGTGCATGCCGGCGCAGCCGGCGCACGAAGACCTGTCCCACCCCAGCCGCCCCTCTGCGAGAGGCCACCGGCCGGTGAGGGCGGGGACGGTCCGCCCCTGCCACGGTTCTGGCGGCTGAACGTGAGTCGGACCCGCTGCAATACTGACCACATGCCACGTCGCGACGGATACCTCAGCCCGTTCAGACTGGTGGACGACCCTGCGGAGGTCGACCGAGCGGGATCGTGGGCAATCTCGGCCATGTCATGGCTGTGGCGTCGTCAGCGATCTGGTGCCCGACGCGTTCGAGCGCTACGCGCGGATCTTTCACCCCGCGCTGAGAGAGCCTGCGCAGGACGACGGTCAGTGGCGGGACGTGAGTTGGCGCGAGGTGGCCGAGGCGAACGGCAGGGTTGCGCATCCGGCGATGGAGTGGACCGCCGTCACGGGCAGCTACGAGCTCAGCTGGGGCGGAATGCAGCCCGGACTTATGGGATCGGGTTCCCGGGCGCGGGACGCTCCCCAAGCGCGTGGCACGGGCGCTCTGCGATGTCCTGCAGGCGTACACGACGACGCCCGAGCGATGCTGGTGCGCTGTCTGGGACGGGTACGGCGACCTGATCGGGGTGAGCTCGGACGCCACCCTCCCGCGACTGGCGGCCAAGCATCGTCCCATGATCGTCGCAGCAGGGGCCGCTCAACGCGGTGCCCGACACGTCGTTCAGCGACCCGATCCCCGGGTCCCCGCCCGGCCGTGAGCATCGGCGCATGGCCGAGCACTATCGGAGCCCGAGCCTGTGGTGGCCGGATGATCGTGCCTGGTGCGTGGCGTCCGACGTCGACCTGCAGTCGACCTATCTCGGAGCGTCCTCGGCCTGCGTCGATCGACTGTCGCCGACAACCGCATCGAGGTCATGCCGGTCACCGCCGATCAGTCGATCACGTTCGACGCCGACACCGTGAACCCACCGCCGGCGGGCGACCGGGACCGCGCATAGGCGGCGGTGGAGATGGAGCAGTTTGGGGGACAGTCCCCGTGCCGCGTCCGCCTCGGGTCGTTCCGGCGTTCCGGTGTTCGTGCGGGTGGGGACTGTCCCCGGGTTGGCGGGAGGGGGATGGGGACAGTCCCCTCGTGGGACAGTCCCCGCTTTTCGGGCGGGGCTAGTATTCCCGTCCGCCCAAAGCAACCGTGGGAGCCCTACCGGGCGCTTGCACCACACGAGAGGTGAGGAATGGCGAAGAAGGTAATCAAGCTCATCAAGCTCCAGATCCCGGCCGGCCAGGCCAACCCGGCGCCGCCGGTCGGCCCGGCGCTCGGCCAGCACGGGGTCAACATCATGGAGTTCTGCAAGGCGTTCAACGCGGCGACGCAGAGCTCGCAGCCCGGCCGGATCACGCCGGTCGAGATCAGCGTCTTCGAGGATCGCTCGTTCTCGTTCATCACGAAGACGCCCCCGGCCGCGGTGCTGATCCGCGAGGCGCTCAGCATCGACAAGGGCTCGGGCGAGCCGAACCGGACGAAGGTGGGCACGCTCAGCCGCGACCAGCTGCGCCAGATCGCCGAGACGAAGCTGCCCGACCTGAACGCGAACGACGTCGACGCGGCGATGCACATCATCGCCGGCACCGCCCGCTCGATGGGCGTGGAGGTGAGCGCCTGATGGCCGGCAAGAAGTACACGAGCGCACTGGCCCAGGTCGACCGCGAGCGCGCGTACCCGCCGCTCGACGCGGTGCGCACGCTGAAGTCGCTCGAGACCGCCAAGTTCGACGAGACCGTCGAGGTGCACCTGCGCCTGGGTGTGAACGTCCGCCACGCCGACCAGCAGCTGCGCGGCACGCTCTTCCTGCCGCACGGCACCGGGCGCGAGGTGACGGTGGCCGTGTTCGCCCAGGGCGAGAAGGCCAAGGAGGCCGAGGACGCCGGAGCCGACTTCGTCGGTGCCGACGATCTCGCCGCGAAGGTGCAGGAGGGCTTCACCGACTTCGACGTCGCCATCGCCACGCCCGACATGATGGGCACGGTGGGCCGGCTCGGGCGCATCCTCGGCCCGCAGGGCAAGATGCCGAGCCCCAAGGCGGGCACGATCACCTTCGACATCGAGAAGGCCGTCTCGGACATCAAGGCCGGCAAGATCGAGTACCGCACCGACCGTACCGGGATCATCCACGTCGCGATCGGCAAGAAGTCGTTCGAGGAGAAGGCGCTCGTCGAGAACTACGGCGCCGTCCTCGACGAGATCCTGCGCGCGAAGCCTGCGGCGGCGAAGGGCCGCTACCTGCGCTCGATCACCATCTCGTCGACGATGGGCCCCGGGGTCAAGGTCGACACGGGCCGCACCCGCGATCTGCTCGAGGAGACGGCGACCGCCTGAGGCTTGCAGGGGACTGTCCCCGCGTGGCGGGGACAGTCCCCGGTTCTCCGCGGCTATATTTCCCGCCGCAACCTGTCCGTGCCAGAGACCGTCGGGGCCCTCCGGGCTCAAACCACCACCCGACCGAGGCCGGTGCTCGTGCACGTCACCACGTGCGCTCGCGTCGCCTCACGGCGGACGCGAACGCATCAAGGAGGTGAAGAAACGTGCGTCTAGAGCAGAAGGAGCGCGTCGTCGAGGAGCTGACCGCGCGGATGCGTGAAGCGCCCGCGATGATCGTGACCGACTACCGCGGCCTCACCGTCACCCAGGTGGCGGATGTCCGCAGGTCGCTCGCCGATGCGGGAGCGACGTTCCACGTCGCCAAGAACACGCTCGCGCGCATCGCCGCAACCCAGGCCGAGCGGCCCGATCTGATCGGGCTCCTGCAGGGGCCGACGGCGATCGCATTCGTCGCCGACGACCCGGCGGCGGCCGCGAAGAAGCTCAGCGAGATCGCCCGCCAGACCCGCATCCTGCAGGTCCGGGGAGGCGTGATGGACGGTGTGACGCTGTCGGCGGACGACGTCCGTGCGCTGGGCGAGCTGCCGCCGAAGGACGTCCTGCAAGCGCAGGTCGTCGGCGCGATCGCCGGCCCGCTGCAGGGCGCGTACAACGTCCTCGCAGCACCGCTGCGCGAGTTCCTGGTCGTCCTCGACCAGTACATCGAAAAGAGGCAGGCGGCCGAGGCCGCCTAGTCGGATAAGGAGAGGTACATGCCTGTGACACCAGAGCAGCTCGAGGAGATGACGGTGCTCGAGCTCGTCGACCTGAAGAAGGCGCTCGAGGAGCGCTGGGGCGTCTCGGCGGCCGCGGCCGCACCGATGATGGTCGCCGCAGCCGGCGGCGGTGGCGGCGAGGCCGCCGTCGAGGAGGAGCAGACGGCGTTCGACGTCATCCTCACCTCCGCGGGCCAGAGCAAGATCCCGGTGATCAAGGTCATCCGCGAGCTGACCGGTCTCGGCCTCAAGGAGGCCAAGGCGGTTGCCGACGATGCGCCCGCACCGGTGAAGGAGGGCGTCGCCCGCGAGGAGGCCGATCAGATGAAGGCCAAGCTCGAAGAGGCGGGAGCCAGCGTCGACATCAAGTAGCGCGCGGCGGGAGGGCGCGGGCACCGGTCCGCGCCCTCCCGTCACCTCGCGCCGCTCGGGGCAGGCCCGCACCGGTACAATGCCCGCGGTGGAACAGGCCTCCTGCACGCTTCCCTATACCGCGATCCGCAAGACGCCCGCCGAGGACGCCGAGCAGGTCACGCAGGTGCTCTTCGCCGATCCGGTCGACGTGCAGTCGACCGCGGACGGCTGGGCCGAGGTGAACGTGGCCGACGGCCTGGCCGGCTGGATCCGCTCCGATGCGCTCGGCGAGCCGCTGCAGAAGGATCGCGCGCACGTCGTCGTCGTCCCGCAGGCGGCCGACCGCTATCTCGGCACCTGGCTCGTCGCGCCCGGGCTGCGCACCGAGCCGCTGGCCGCGGCGCGCCGCAAGGCCGGCGGCGAGGCGATCGCCGAGGCGGCCCTGATGTTTCTCGGCGCACCCTATGAGTGGGGCGGCGTCACCGTCCACGGCATCGACTGCTCGGGTCTCGTGCAGGCGGTGCACCGCCGCTTCGGTCTGCTCCTGCCCCACAGCGCCGCCCAGCAGGAGGAGGCCGGCCGCGAGGTGTCGCTGCGCCATGTCCATCCCGGCGACCTCGTCTGCTACGGCGATCACATCGCCATCTGGGTCGGCGAGGGGCGCATCGTCCACGCCTCGTCCGAGCACGGCAAGGTCGTCGACGAGCCGCAGCCGGCCGACCTGAAAGCGCGGGTGCGGACCGTCCGCCGCCTCTACGAGGCCGAGGACTAAAGATGGTTGACTCCACGCCCCCGCGCGCCTGGTTGCGCAGCGGTGGTGGTTGAGCGTCCTGTGGTGGGGCTGCGGCTGCGCCCCGTCGCATCGCTGCGTCCTCAGTCGCGCCCATATTTCGACCAATATGAACGCTCCCTGCGTCCTTACGCTGCTCGGTTCGCAGCCGCCCAGGACATCACGGCGGCGTGGAATCAACCATCCGAGCCCATCCGATGATCTCGGTCGCGGCCGTCGATCTGGGCAGCGGCCGCCGGTTCGAGCGCGACGCCGGCGCCGTCATGCCGGCCGCGAGCACGATCAAGGTGCTGATCTCGGCCGCGTTCTGGATCGCCGTCGAGGACGGCGCCGTCGATCCGGGCGCGCGCGTCGTGGTCGCCGACACGCCCGCGCCGGGCGGGGGCGGCCTGCTCGAGAGCATGCATCCCGGCTCGGAACCTGCGCTCGCCGACCTCGACCTGCTGATGCTGGCAGTGTCCGACAACGCCGCCACGAACATCCTGATCGACGTCGTCGGCATGGACGCGGTGAACCGGGTGGCCGCGGCTCTGGACCTCACCCGGACTCGGCTGCGACGGCGGATGATGGATGTCGCGGCGGCCGAGCGGGGGCAGGACAACACGACCTCCGCGGCCGACCTGGTTGCGCTGATGGAGGCGCTCGCCGGCGCGGTCGCGATCCCGCCCAGGGCGGCGCGCCGGGTGCTGGCGGGACTGGCGCAGACGCAGCACACCGACATCGTCCCGCGCTATCTGCCCGCCGCCGCCCAGCGCGTCGTCGCGTCGAAGCAGGGCGAGCTCGCACACGTCCGCCACGACGTCGCACTGATCGACGAGGGCGACCGCCGCGTGGCCGTCGCCGTGCTCTCCCAGCCGGCCGCCTCGGCCGACGGCCTGGCCCGCACCGCGGCGGCTGCCTACCACGGCGTCGACCCGCAGGACTAACATCGGCCGCGCGTTTCGCGTCATAGAGCGCGCGGCGTCTACTTCCTAGGAGGGGTTCATGAAGCAGCGATTCTGGCGGGGATTGATCGCGATGTTCGCGATCGTGGCGGTCGCGACAGCGGCCGGGTGCGGTGGATCGGGCGGAGGCGGATCGAGCAGCCCGTCGTCCGGTGGGTCGTCCTCGACGGCCTCGTCCCACAATGGCGGGACGTTCACCATCCTCGCGAACTCGAGCTTCGGCGTCGCTGACCCGGCGCAGAACTACACGCTCCAGGAATGGCAGCTCCTGATCAACACGCACGACGGGCTCGTCCAGTTCAAGCGCGTCGGCGGCACCGCCGGCACGGCGCTCGTGCCCGACCTGGCGACGTCGCTGCCGACGCCGACCGACGGCGGCAAGACCTACACGTTCCAGATTCGCAAGGGCATCAAGTTCTCGAACGGCCAGGTCATGAAGCCGAGCGACTTCGTCACGACGTTCGAGCGCCAGTTCACGGTCCCCGGCCCGACGTCCTTCTACGCCGGCATCGTCGGCGCGTCGGCCTGTAAGCCGTCGCACTGCGACCTCTCCCAGGGCGTCGTCGCGAACGACACCGCCTACACGCTCACGATTCACCTGACGGCTCCCGATCCGGAGTTCCTCGACCAGCTGGCGCTGCCGTTCGCGTACGTCGTGCCGGCCAGCACGTCGAAGAAGCTCACGGGCAACAACGTGCCCCCGGGTACCGGCCCGTACATGTGGCAGTCCTACAACCCGAACAAGGAAGCCGTCCTCGTCCGCAACCCGTACTTCAAGGTCTGGAACGCGCAGGCCCAGCCCGCCGGGTATCCGAACGAGATCATCGAGAAGTACGGCCTGCAGATCTCCGACGAGGTGACCCAGGTCGAGCGCGGCGCCGCCGACGAGGTGTTCGACGGCGACGTCATCCCGGCTGACCGGCTGAACGAGCTCAACAGCCCGCAGTACGCCAGCCAGGTGCACGTGAACCCGCTCACGGCCGACTGGTACATGGCCCTCAACACGACCACGCCGCCGTTCAACAACCAGAAGGCGCGGCAGGCCATCAACTACGCGGCCGACCGCAACGCGTACGTCAAGATCGGCGGAGGCTCGGCGCTCGCCCAGCCGACCTGCCAGATCCTGCCGCCGAACTTCCCCGGCTACACGCCGTACTGCCCGTACACGAGCGGCTCGGACACGACCAAGTGGACGGGGACGAACATCGCCAAGGCGAAGCAGCTCGTGCAGCAGTCGGGGACGGCCGGCATGAAGGTCGTCGTCAACAGCGGCAACGACGAGACGTCGAAGGCGCTCGGTGAGCAGATGGTCTCCGACCTGAACAAGATCGGGTACAAGGCCTCCGGTCAGTACCTGGCCGACGGCATCCAGTACCCGTACGTGCAGAACTCGAAGAACCACAGCAAGTGGAACGTCGCCTGGTCGGCCTGGTACCAGGACTACCCGGCGCCGTCCGACTTCCTGAACGTGCTGCTCGGCTGCGGGTCGATCCATCCCAACAGCGACGCCAGCCCGAACATCGCGGCCTACTGCAACAAGTCGATCCAGGCGCAGATGACCCAGGCCGAGGGCATGGGCACCAACCCGACGGCAGCGGATGCCATCTGGGAGAAGGTCGATCACGAGATGACCGACGAGGCTCCGTGGGTCGACCTCTACAACCCGAAGCAGATCGACTTCCTGAGCAAGCGGGTCGGCAACTACCAGTGGAACCCGCAGTGGTACATCCTGATCGACCAGCTCTGGGTCAAGTAGGGATGATCTCGACCAGGGGGCGGGCGGTTCTTGGAGCCGCCCGCCCCCGGTTGGTAAGGTGATGCAGGATGGCTGAGGTCGCAGCCCTGGAGCACGTCGAGCCGGCACCTTCCGGAGGCGGAGGGCCGGAGGTCGCGGGGCGCAGCCCCTGGGCGCTCGCGGGACGAAGGCTCGTGCGCAACCGGATCGCGCTCAGCGGGCTCGTGCTCTTCTTCGCGATCGTCGTGGTGAGCTTCGCGGCGCCGCTCTACGCAAACGACATCGCCCACGTGAACCCGTTCGAGAACAACCTGAACGGGCACACGATCGTGAACGGCAAGCGGGTGCCGCTGATGCAGCAGGGCGGTGGCCTGCTGCACCTGGGTGAGACGCCGATCGGCCCCACCTGGGATCCTCACCACTACTTCCTCGGCGCCGACCAGAACGGCCGCGATGTCGCCTCCCGCGTGCTCTACGGCGGTCGCAGCTCGCTCGAGGTCGGGATCGGCTCGGCGATCATCTGCTGCGTCCTGGCAACGATCTTCGCGCTTTTGGCCGGCTTCTTCGGCGGCTGGCTGGACGCGCTGATCTCGCGGATCATGGACGTGATCTGGGCGTTCCCGGTACTGCTGCTCGCGATCTGCGTGGCGACGGTGCTGCTGAACGCCCCGAACGGGATCTCGGTCGGCCCGATCAACATCGAGGCCTCGAGCCTGTGGCTGCCCACGCTGATCATCGCGTTCATCTACCTGCCGTACGTGTACCGGCCGGTGCGCGGGCACGTGCTCTCGGTGTCCGAGAAGGAGTTCGTCGAGGCCGCGATCGCCCAGGGCGCCTCGGGCCTGCGGCTGATGTTCTCGGAGGTGCTGCCGAACGTCATCACCGTCGTGATCGTGCTCCTGCCGCTGATCATCGCGACGACGATCCTGACCGAGGCGTCGCTCTCGTTCCTGTCGGTCGGCGTCCAGCCGCCCAACGCGAGCTGGGGCACCGTGATCAGCGACGGCCAGAATCTGCTCTACACGCGGCCCTGGGTTGCGATTGCGCCGGGCATCATGATCGTGCTGACCGTGCTCGCGCTGAACGTCTTCGGCGACGGCGTCCGCGACGCCCTCGACCCACGCGCGAAGCTGCGGGTGGAGGGGTAGGGGCGCATGGGCACCTTCATCATCCGCCGGGCGCTGCAGCTGATCCTGGTGATGTTCGTGATCACCGTGGTCGTCTTCATGATCTTCTTCCACACCCCCGGCATCGACCCGGCGCGCCAGATCGCGGGCCGCAACCCGTCGGCCGCGGCGGTGAAGCAGATCCGCCACCAGTTCGGCCTCGACCGGCCGCTGCCCATCCAGTACCTGCTGATGATGAAGAAGCTCTTCATCACGCGCGACCTGGTGTCGTACTCCAACCAGGGCCAGAAGTCGTGCCCGAGGTCGTCCAGGCGGCGCCCGCGACGCTCTCGCTCGTGTTCGGCGCGGCGGTGATCTGGGTGATCGTCGCGATCGCGATGGGGATGGCGGCAGCCGTGTTCAAGGGCACGGTGATCGACCCGATTCTGATGATCCTCGCGCTGATCGGGATCTCGATGCCCGTGTTCTGGGTCGGCGAGCTGGCCAACCTGATCACCCAGAGCCGATGGCACGACACGTTCTTATTCCACTGGGTGCCGCCGCTCGGCTACACGCCGATGACGCAGGACTTCGGCCTGTGGTTCAAGGGCCTGCTCATACCGTGGATCACGCTCTCGATCCTGTATATCGGCCTCTATGCGAGGGTGCTGCGCGCCAACCTGCTCGAGATCCAGAACGAGGACTACATCCGCACGGCGCGTGCGAAGGGGCTCTCCGAGCGGCGGGTGCTCCTGCGGCATACGCTGCGCACCTCGATGATCACCTTCGTCAGCCTGTTCGGACTCGACTTCGGCGCGCTCGTCGCCGGCGGCGCGCTGCTGACCGAGGTGGTGTTCGGCATCCACGGCGTCGGCTTCCTCACCTACCAGTCGATCGGGAACCTCGACCTGCCCATGATCATGGTCACCGTCGTCTACGGCGCGTTCTTCATCGTGCTCGCAAACGCCATCGTCGACGTCGCCTACGCCTGGCTCGATCCCCGGATCAGGCCGGCCTAGCCGTGTCCGACCACCTGCTCGAGGTCAAGAACCTCAAGGTCTCGTTCCGCACCGAGGACGGCGTCGTCCGCGCCGTCGACGGCGTGTCGTTCACACTCGACCCGGGCGAGGTGCTCGGCATCGTCGGCGAGTCGGGCTCGGGCAAGAGCGTGACGATGATGTCCGTGATGCGGCTGATCATCGACCCGAACGCGGTGTTCGAGGGCGAGGTCATCTACAAGGGGCGCGATCTGATGAAGCTCGGCCGTGAGCAGATGCGCGAGGTGCGCGGCGCCGAGATCGCGATGATCTTCCAGGACCCGATGACGTCGCTTAACCCGGTCTACCGCGTCGGCTGGCAGATCGCCGAGCAGATTCGCGCCCACGAGTCGGTCGGCAAGCAGGCCGCGCACGCGCGCGCTGTCGAGCTGCTCCAGGCGGTGGGGATCCCCAACCCGCGTGTGCGCGTCGACGACTACCCGCACCAGTTCTCCGGCGGCATGCGCCAGCGGGTGATGATCGCGATGGCGCTCTCGTGCAACCCCGACCTGCTGATCGCCGACGAGCCGACCACCGCGCTCGACGTGACGATCCAGGCCCAGATCCTCGAGCTGATCGGCAAGCTCAAGGACGACTTCGGCTCGGCCGTCGTGATGATCACCCACGACATGGGCGTCGTCGCCGAGGTGGCCGACCGCGTCTGCGTGATGTACGGCGGCCGGGTGGTCGAGCAGGGCACCAAGCAGGATCTCTTCTACGACGCCCAGCACCCGTACACCTGGGGTCTGCTCGGCTCGATCGCGCGCCTCGACCGGCCCAAGCCGCGCCGCCTGGCGGCCATCCCCGGCACGCCGCCGTCGCTGATCCACCTGCCCAAGGGGTGTGCCTTCGGCCCCCGCTGCGCGCACCGGTTCGAGAAGTGCGACGAGGTGCCGGAGCTCCGCGACCGGATCGGCAACAGCAGCCACCTCGACGCGTGCCATCTCGACCCGGCCGCGAAGGCGGCCCGGCGTGAGACGACGATCCATCCCGAGCTCATCGAGGACTCCGCGTGAGCGCCGGAAACGGCGACCCGCTGCTGCGGGTCGAGGATGTCCGCAAGTACTTCCCGATCAAGAAGGGCGTGCTCGTGCAGCGCGAGGTCGCGCGCGTGCACGCCGTCGACGGGGTCAGCCTCGACGTGCGCGGAGGCGAGACGCTCGGCCTCGTCGGCGAGTCGGGCTGCGGGAAATCGACGCTCGGCCGCTGCATCGTGCGGCTCTACGAGCTCACGAGCGGCTCGATCACCTTCGAGGGGCGTGACATCTCGCGGCTCTCGCGCCGCGACCTGCGGCCGATGCGCCGCCAGATGCAGATGGTGTTCCAGGATCCCTACGCGTCGCTCAACCCGCGCAAGCGGGTGGGCACGATCATCGCCGACCCGCTGCGCATCCACGGGATGGGCGACCGCGGCCAGATCAAGCGGCGCGTGTCGGAGCTGCTCGAGCTCGTCGGGCTCTCGCCCGAGCACTACAACCGCTATCCGCACGAGTTCTCCGGCGGCCAGCGGCAGCGCATCGGCGTCGCCCGCGCGCTCGCCCTGCACCCGAAGCTGATCATCGCCGACGAGCCCGTGTCGGCCCTTGACGTGTCGATCCAGGCCCAGGTCATCAACCTGCTCGACGATCTCCAGGACGATCTCAGCCTGACCTACGTGTTCATCGCCCACGACCTGGGGGTCGTGCGGCACGTCTCCGACCGCATCGCTGTGATGTACCTCGGAAAGATCGTCGAGATCTCGCCAGCCGAGGAGCTCTACCGGCGGCCGGTGCACCCCTACACCGAGGCGCTGCTCTCCGCGGTGCCGATCCCCGACCCCGACCTGTCCGCACGGCGCGAGCGGATCGTGCTCGAGGGCGACGTTCCGAGCCCCATCACGCCGCCGAGCGGCTGCCGGTTCCATCCTCGCTGCCGCTACGCGACCGAGATCTGCTCGCGCGAGGAGCCGCCGCTCGTCCGGCACGGCGACGGCGGCCATCTGGCGGCCTGCCACCACCCGCTCGACGCCGGCGCCGCGGTCACCGCCGCCGATGTCTCGCCGCGGCCCGCGCCGGCCTGACCCCGCTCTCCCGCCGGCCGCCGCGCTGCTTGCGGCCGTCGTCCTGGGCGTGAGCGCGTGCGCCGGCGGCGGCGCCGGGCACGCACCCGCTGCGCCGCACCCGGCCCCGCACCGGGCCGACCGCTTCGCCGGCGGCCACGCTGCCGTCGTCCGTTACCTGGGCAGCCGTGACGCGCGCTTCCATCTCGCACAGCTGCGCGTCGTGGTCGCGATGCTGCATGCGGACGGGCCGACCGAGACCGTGCTTGCGAGCCCGACCGCGCGGCTCGGCCGAGCACCCGGCACGGCGCCGGTCGATCTGGGCCAGCGCGTGCTCGTGCTGCGTCGGGTCGGCGGCCGCGTGCGCGTGATCCGCGACATCAGCAGCAGCGCCGGCATCGCCCTCTCGCGCGACGGCGCCGCGGCGATGCCGCCGCGCTCGCGCTTCGTGATCGGCCGGCGGGTGGTCGTCTGCGAGGCGCCCGGGCTCCCGGCGGCGGATGCGACCGAGGTCGTCGCGGTCGCAGACGAGACGCTGCGCGGGCTGATCGACCGCTATCGCCTGGCGGGCGCGCGCACGCTTCCGCCCGTGATCTTCCTGACCCGCTCGTGGGCGCAGGCGCAGCGGGTCGCCGGGGCGCCGATGCCGGAGGACGCGGTCGGCGCCGAGTACCAGGGGCTCGTCTACGTCGACGTGCCCGCATGGGCGAACAGCGCCCCGGCCTACCGCGACGCGCTGATCGTCCACGAGCTCACCCACGTCGCGAGCGCGCGCCTCGTCGCCGGCGGGCCGCTCAGCCTGATCGAGGGCGTCGCCCGGTACGAGGAGCAGCGCTATGCGCGTGCGGCCGGCGCCGCCTGGCCGTACCGCTATCTGGCCGCCGCCTACGAGCGCGGGTATCCGTCGCTCGAGCGGTGGGAGTGGACGTTCGGGCACTGGATGGTGCGCCGGCCGCTGCCGACGTGGCTGGCCTACGAGGACGGCGCCGCGATCGTGCGCGCCGTGGTGCGCGACGGCGGCGACGCCGCGCTGCGGCGGCTGGGCGCAGCCTTCCGCCGCGACCGCGTCGCCGGCCGGTTCACGGCCCGCCAGGTCGACCGTGCCTTCCGGTCGGCGGTCGGCCGCTCGTTCGCGGCGGTCGTCGCCCAGGCCCGGGCCGAGACGATCGCCGCCGCGCGTGAATAACCGGTGTCAGGCACCATCATTCACGGCGCAGCTCGCACGACGCGGCTCGTGACTCAGTGCCGCCGCAGGTACGCGATGAACCGTGGGATGCGTGCGAGCCAGCGCCGGTCGGAGGCCGTCGGCAGATGGGCACCGCTGAACACGACCACGTTGCCCGCCTCGGCGTGATGCACCGTGGGCGTCCCACCGCGGTCCTCCTTCGCGATGACGGCCTCCATCGCGGGAATGATCGACCGGTCGGCCACGACGGCGATCGTTGCGCCGACGATCGAGCCGTCGAGCCTGACACGTGCGAACGCGAAGGCCCCCAGGATCTTGGCGGGGTCCACGCCCGGCGTCTGTTTACCCGAGCGCATCTCGGCGCGCGTGATCGGCCGAAACCCGGTCAGCCCGACGGCGCGCAGGGCGCCTCGGACGTCGGCCACGCTGTGCTGCGACGTGCTCGTGGCCCGGGCGCCCCCGCACGCTGAAGCTGCGAGCACCGCGGCGATCAGCGCCGGGACGAGAGGTGCGTGGCGAGCGGGGTGCATCCGTTCCGTATCGGCCGTGGCGGAGCGCAGCCTGAGCGACCGAGCGGTTGTGTGGATCGTCACGAACTTGACTTGACCCCGCCGCCTCAGAGGGTATAGTTGAGCGAGAGGCACGCCTCTGCGGGTGGAATTCCAGACTGAGAATTCCCCGCGGGCGGCGGCGGCCGCATCCGCGTTTGCGGGGAACCTGTCGCGCTGATACCCTTCGTGGTTGCGCCGTTGGTCCGGTTCCACGCCCTCTGAATTCCCCCACTAGCCCCTCGGGAGGCGACGCTTTGCCTGCAAGCACTCATGCGCCCAGAAGCCGTCGCACCTTCTCAAAGCTCGAGAAGGTGCTGGACGTCCCCAACCTGATCGATATCCAGAAGGCCTCCTTCAGGTGGTTCATGGGCGATCCCGCCAATTCCAAGTCGCTTGCCGTCTCGGGACTGCGCGAAACCATCGACGACATCTCGCCGATCCGTGACTACTCCGAGCGGCTCGAGGTGCGTCTGGGCGAGTACACGATCGGCGATCCGGTCGTGTCCGAGCGGGAGTGCCGCGAGAAGGATCAGTCGTTCGAGGTGCCCGTGAACGTAAAGGTCTCGTTCACGAACCTCGATACCGGCGAGATCCGCGAGCAGACCGTGTTCCTCGGCAACTTCCCGTGGATGACCGAGCAGGGCACGTTCATCATCAACGGCACCGAGCGCGTCGTCGTGACGCAGCTGGTGCGCTCGCCCGGCGCCTACATCATGGAGCCGAAGGACGCGACCAAGCAGGTCTTCGTCGCGAACCTCATGCCTTCGCGCGGGTCGTGGCTCGAGATGGAGATCGACAAGAAGGGCATGGTCAACGTCCGCATCGACCGCAAGCGCAAGCTGCCGGTGACGACGCTCCTGCGCGCGCTGCCCGAGGACGACGAGAACACCGGCTTCCACATCGACAAGTCGGACGAGGGTCTGCTGGCGCTCTTCGGCGACAACCCGTTCATCCGCATGACGCTCGAGAAGGACCCCTCCAAGCGTGAGGAGGAGGCCCTGATCGAGGTCTTCAAGAAGCAGCGCCCCGGCGAGCCGCCGACGCTCGAGAACTCGCGCAACCTCGTGCGCGCGCTGTTCTTCGACCCCAAGCGCTACGACCTGACCAAGGTCGGCCGCTACAAGCTGAACATGCGCCTCGGCCTGGACGTGTCGCCCGAGTGCCGCGTCCTCACCACCGGCGACATCGTCGAGCTCGTCCGCCGGCTGGTCACGCTGCCGGTCAAGCTGGGCGTGCCCGAGGACTCGAAGGACTTCGCCGCCGACACGATCATCATCCCGCGCGGCGATGCCGAGCACGACCTCGACGAGTACGAGCACTTCGGCAACCGCCGGCTGCGCACGGTGGGCGAGCTGATCCAGGAGGCGTTCCGGATCGGCCTCTACCGCATGGAGCGGGTGGTGCGCGAGCGCCTGACCACCGAGGACGAGGACGCGATCACCCCGCAGACGATCGTGAACATCCGGCCGGTCGCGGCCGCGCTGAAGGAGTTCTTCGGCTCGTCGCAGCTCAGCCAGTTCATGGATCAGACCAACTCGCTCGCGGGCCTCACCCACCGCCGCCGCCTGTCGGCGCTCGGCGCCGGCGGCCTCACGCGCGAGCGCGCGCCGATCGAGGTGCGCGACGTGCACCCGACCCACTACGGGCGCATGTGCCCGATCGAGACCCCGGAAGGCCCGAACATCGGCCTGATCGGCTCGCTCGGCTCCTACGCCAAGGTGTCGGAGCACGGCTTCGTGCAGACGCCGTACCGCAAGGTGATCAAGGGCAAGATCAGCGAGGACGTCGAGTACCTGGACGCGATCCAGGAGGAGCACTACACGATCGCCCAGGCCAACGCCGAGGTGGACAAGAACGGCATGCTCGTCTCGCCGGTCCTGTGCCGCACCCGCGACGGCGTCCCCGTGCAGGTCGACAACTCGCTCGTCGACTACATGGACGTCGACCCGGCACAGATCGTGTCGGTCGCGACGGCGCTGATCCCGTTCCTCGAGCACAACGACGCAAACCGCGCCCTGATGGGCTCGAACATGCAGCGCCAGGCGGTGCCCCTGATGGTGCCCGAGGCGCCGCTCGTCGGCACCGGCCTCGAGTATCGCGCCGCCGTCGACACCGGCGACGTCGTGATCGCGAAGCGCGCGGGCAAGGTCGAGTACGTCGACGCCGAGCGGATCGTGGTCGGGGCCAAGGACGGCAACGACTCCTACGACCTGGTCAAGTACCGCCGTTCCAACCAGGGCACGATCATCCACCAGAAGCCGATCGTGTTCGAGGGCCAGAAGGTGGCCGCCGGCGAGGTGATGGCCGACGGCTCGTCGACCGACATGGGTGAGCTGGCGCTGGGCAAGAACCTGCTCGTCGCCTTCATGTCCTGGGAGGGCTACAACTTCGAGGACGCGATCATCCTGTCCGAGCGGATCGTGAAGGACGACGTGCTGACGTCGATCCACATCCACGAGTACGAGGTGGATGCGCGCTCGACCAAGCTGGGCGACGAGGAGATCACGCGCGACATTCCCAACCGCTCCGAGGAGTCGCTCCGCGACCTCGACGAGAACGGGATCGTCCGCATCGGGGCCGAGGTCGGCTCCGGCGACCTGCTCGTCGGCAAGGTCACGCCCAAGGGCGAGACCGAGCTCACCGCCGAGGAGAAGCTGATCCGCGCGATCTTCAAGGAGAAGGCGCGCGAGGTCCGCGACACCTCGCTCAAGGTGCCCCACGGCGAGGGCGGCAAGGTCATCGATGTGAAGACCTTCTCGCGCGCCAACAACGACGACCTGTCCCCGGGCGTGAACGAGCTCGTGCGCGTGTACGTCGCCACGAAGCGCAAGATCGCCGAGGGCGACAAGCTCGCCGGCCGGCACGGCAACAAGGGCGTGATCTCGAAGATCGTGCCCGAAGAGGACATGCCGATGCTCGAAGACGGCACCCCGGTCGACATCATCCTGAACCCGCTGGGCGTCCCCTCGCGCATGAACATCGGCCAGGTGCTCGAGACGCACCTCGGCTGGGCGGCCATGCACGGCGGCGCAAACGGCGACCCCGAGTGGATCGCGACGCCGGTGTTCGACGGCGCCACGCCCGAGGAGGTCGACAGCGCCCTGATCGACTGGCAGAACGATCACAAGTCGAGCCCGATCAAGTTCGAGATCAACAAGAAGTCGCCCGAGGGCCGGCGCTGCAACGGGAAGGTGCGCCTGTTCAACGGACGCACCGGCGACCCGTACGACCAGCCGGTGACGGTCGGCTACATGTACATCCTGAAGCTCCTGCACCTGGTCGACGACAAGATCCACGCGCGCTCGACCGGCCCCTACTCGCTCGTCACCCAGCAGCCGCTGGGCGGCAAGGCGCAGTTCGGCGGCCAGCGCTTCGGCGAGATGGAGGTATGGGCGCTCGAGGCGTACGGCGCCGCCTACACGCTGCAGGAGATGCTGACCATCAAGTCCGACGACACGATCGGCCGCGTCAAGGCGTACGAGGCCGTCGTGAAGGGCGAGAACATCCCCGAGCCGTCGATCCCGGAGAGCTTCAAGGTGCTGCTGAAGGAGATGCAGTCGCTGGCGCTCGACGTGAAGGTCGTGTCGGTCGACGGCGGTGACGTGACGGTGCGCGAGGAGGAGGACGAGCTGCTGCGCGCGGCGGAGGAGCTCGGCATCGACCTGCGGCCCGTCGCCGATCGGGCCGCGGCCCGTGCCCCGGAGGCCCAGGAGCTCGAAGAGGGCGCCGACCGGGCCGACGAGGACGGCGAGCTGACCGTGCCAAACGACGAGCTGCTCGGCGAGGAGCTCGTCGAGACCGACCTCGACGCCTCGGACGACGACGAGGACGACGACACCGACGACGACGAAGAGGAAGGCCTGCCCCTGGGCGGCCTCGATCTCGTCGAAGAGGTCGAGGAGTGAGGCCTCGACGGCCTCACTCCTCGAAGGTGCCAGGTTTTCAACCTGGCACCCCCCAGCCGCCGACTTGGAGGCGCCTTGACCTCCGAGGGCGAGAACCGCAAGGAACGAATTCGACGTTTTTGAATGAGGAGCTGACGCGTTGATCGACATCAACGATTTCGATGCCATCAAGATCGGGCTTGCATCCCCGAAGCAGATTCGCGAATGGTCGTCGGGCGAGGTCACCAAGCCCGAGACGATCAACTACCGCACGCTGAAGCCCGAGAAGGACGGGCTCTTCTGCGAGCGCATCTTCGGTCCCACGAAGGACTGGGAGTGCTACTGCGGCAAGTACAAGCGCGTCCGCTACAAGGGCATCATCTGCGAGCGCTGCGGCGTCGAGGTGACCCGCCAGAAGGTGCGCCGCGAGCGCATGGGCCACATCGATCTGGCCGCCCCCGTGAGCCACATCTGGTTCTTCAAGGGCGTCCCGTCGCGCATCGGCTATCTGCTGGACATCGCGCCGAAGGAGCTCGAGAAGGTGCTCTACTTCGCCGCCTCGATCGTCACGGCGGTCGACAAGGAGGCGCGTGAGCGCGACGTGCCGGAGCTCGAGGGCAAGGTGGAGCAGGAGAAGGAGCGGCTCATGCTCGACCGCGAGGAGGCCCTGGCCGCCCTCGAGGAGCGCATGCAGCGCCGCCGCCAGTTCCTGATCGACGGAGCCGTGAAGGACTTCGACGAAGACGACGAGTACTGGTCGCGCAGCCTGAACAACTGGGCCGAGGAGAGCGGCATCCCGCCGCTCGAGGAGGCCCGCATCCTGGCCAGCGGCCTGCTGCCCGAGGTGGCCAAGCGGATCGCCGGCGAGGATCCCAAGAAGGTGCGCGAGCTGGTGCGCGAGTCCGCGGTGCGCGACGACCGCAAGCTTGCACCGAAGGATCTCGACAACGTCGCCGCATGGGGCGCCGCCGCGCGCACGCTGCTGGCGGCCGAGCTCGAGGCGATCGCCGAGAGCAAGGGCCCCGAGAAGACCAAGGCGAAGAACGTCATCAAGGCGCGCATGGCCTGGCTCGGCGGCGGCGATGCCGCCCTGAAGGATCCCGACCAGGCGTGGGTCGAGCAGCTGATCGAGGCCGGCCCCGGCAACGCGGCCGCACTCGACAAGACCCGGCAGGTCGGCGCGGGCATCCTGCGCGAGCTGATCGAGACCGGCGAGGGCACCGACCGCGCCGAGCTGCGCGAGCAGGCGAACGACCTGTGCCTGCGCACCGACGGCCGCATGTCCAAGGAGGACGTGAAGGCCATCGAGCAGTGGGCGCTCAAGGTCCGCGACACCTACAACGACATCCAGGCCCGCCGCCGCGACGTCGACGACCACGCCAAGGAGGCCGTCGACCGTCTCGACCGCACGTGGATCAAGTTCAAGGAGCTCGAGGTGCAGGAGGTGATCGCCGACGAAGCCCTGTTCCGCGAGCTGCGCGACCGGTTCGGCAGCTCCTGGGGCTTCGGCGAGTACTTCACCGGCGGCATGGGCGCCGAGTCCATCCGCGAGCTCCTGCGCAGCCGCGACCTCGACGCCGAGGCCATCCAGCTGCGCGAGACGATCCGGACGTCGAAGGGCCAGAAGGAGGCGCGCGCGATCAAGCGCCTCAAGGTTGTGTCGGCCTTCACCAAGTCCGAGAACAAGCCCGAGTGGATGATCCTCGAGACCATCCCGGTGATCCCGCCCGAGCTGCGGCCGATGGTCCAGCTCGACGGCGGCCGCTTCGCGACCTCCGACCTGAACGATCTCTACCGGCGCGTGATCAACCGCAACAACCGGCTCAAGCGCCTGCTCGATCTGGGCGCCCCCGAGATCATCGTGAACAACGAGAAGCGCATGCTCCAGGAGGCCGTCGACGCGCTGTTCGACAACGGCCGCCGCGGGCGCGCCGTCACCGGCCCGGGCAACCGGCCGCTGAAGTCGCTCTCCGACATGCTGAAGGGCAAGCAGGGCCGGTTCCGCCAGAACCTGCTCGGCAAGCGCGTCGACTACTCCGGCCGCTCGGTGATCGTGGCCGGCCCGTCGCTGCACCTGCACCAGTGCGGGCTGCCCAAGCTGATGGCGCTCGAGCTCTTCAAGCCGTTCATCATGAGCCGGCTCGTCGAGCGCAAGCTGGTCCAGAACATCAAGGCGGCCAAGAAGATGGTCGACACGATGGTGCCCGAGGTGTGGGATGTGCTCGAAGAGGTCATCGCCGAGCATCCCGTGCTCCTGAACCGCGCACCGACGCTGCATCGCCTGGGCATCCAGGCGTTCGAGCCGGTGCTGGTCGAGGGCAAGGCGATCCAGGTGCATCCGCTCGTCTGCCACGCGTTCAACGCCGACTTCGACGGCGACCAGATGGCGGTGCATCTGCCGCTGTCGGCCGAGGCCCAGGCCGAGGCGCGCATCCTGATGCTGTCGTCGAACAACATCCTCTCGCCGGCACACGGCAAGCCGCTGGCGACGCCGACGCAGGACATGGTGCTCGGCACCTACTACCTGACGTATGCGGCCGAGGACCTGACCAAGGTGACGGTCGAGGAGGCCCGCAAGCGCAAGCTGCCGTACTTCGGCTCGCTGGACGAGGTCGAGATGGCCTACGACCAGAAGCAGGTCACCCTGCAGGCGCCGATCACCCTGCGCGAGCGGGGCGACTGGATCGTGACGACCGTCGGCCGGGCCATCTTCAACGAAGAGGTCAGCCTGGCGCTCGGCAAGGCGGTCGGGGAGCGCTACGACCTGACCGAGTACGCCTACCAGAACCGCACGTTCACGAAGCGCGACATGACGGAGTTCGTCTCCGAGCTCGTCGACCGCTACGGAGCCACGGCGATCGCCGAGGTGCTGGACACGATCAAGGAGCTCGGCTTCACCTACGCCACCATGTCGGGCGTGACGATCTCGAAGAACGACATCGTCATCCCGCCGGACAAGGAGGCCATCCTCGGCCTGGTCGAGGAGGAGGTCGGCAAGGCCCAGCGCAGCTACGACCGCGGCCTCATCACCGAGGACGAGCGGCACGAGCAGGTGGTGTCGCTGTGGAACAAGGCCACCGACGACGTCGGCGAGGCCATGAACCGCAACCTCGACGAGCTGAACCCGGTCTACATGATGGCCAACTCGGGTGCCCGCGGGTCGTTCAAGCAGATCCGCCAGCTGGCGGGGATGCGCGGTCTGATGGCGAACCCGAAGGGCGAGATCATCGAGCGGCCGATCAAGTCCAACTTCATGGAGGGCCTGTCGGTGCTGGAGTACTTCATCTCCACGCACGGTGCCCGCAAGGGCCTCGCCGACACCGCGCTTCGCACCGCCGACTCGGGCTACCTGACCCGGCGCCTGGTGGACGTGAGCCAGGACGTCATCATCCGCCGGCTCGACTGCGGCTCGAGCGGATCGATCCTGGTGCCGGCGCGGACGCCGGACGGCCAGGCGAACCGGTCGGGCCTGATCGGCCGGCTGGTTGCGGCCGACACCAAGATCGGCAAGCTCGCCCTGAAGAAGGGCGACGAGATCAACGGCGCCCGCCTGCGCGACATCGCCCAGGCGGCCGGTGACGACTTCTCCGTCGCCGTGCCGGTGCGGACGGTGCTCAAGTGCGAGGCCGAGATCGGCGTCTGCCGGGCCTGCTACGGCTGGTCGATGGCGACCGGCAAGATGGGCGAGATCGGCGATGCCGTCGGCACGATCGCGGCACAGTCGATCGGCGAGCCGGGCACCCAGCTGACAATGCGCACGTTCCACACCGGCGGCGTCGCCGGCCTCGACATCACGCACGGCCTGCCGCGGGTGGTGGAGCTGTTCGAGGCTCGCAAGCCGAAGGCGGCGGCGACGCTGGCCGAGCTGGCCGGACGGGTCGCGATCGACGAGGGCGACCGTGGCTACACGGTCACCATCACGCCCACCGGCGAGGATGACGGGGATGCCAAGGAGTACGGCTTCCCGCGCCGCACCCGTCTCCGCGTGAGCGAGGGCGAGGTCATCGAGCCGGGCACGCCGCTGAACGAGGGGCCGCTCGCTCCGGTCGAGGTGCTCGACCTGCGCGACGACACCGAGACCGCCCGCTACCTCGTGGCCGAGGTGCAGGAGGTCTACAAGAGCCAGGGCGTGGAGATCCACGACAAGCACATCGAGCTGATCGTGCGCCAGATGCTGAAGAAGGTGCGCATCGACAACTCGGGCGACTCCGAGTACCTGCCGGGCGAGCTCGTGGACAAGCCGGAGCTCGAGCGCACGAAGCGGCAGCTGAAGGCCGCCAAGTCGGAGCTGCCCACCCACACCCAGCTGATCCTGGGCATCACCAAGGCCTCGCTGGCGACGCAGAGCTTCCTCTCTGCCGCATCGTTCCAGGAGACCACCAAGGTGCTCACCGACGCTGCCCTCGAGGGCAAGACCGACCACCTGGTCGGCCTGAAGGAGAACGTCATCATCGGCAAGCTCATTCCGGCGGCGACCGGGCTGCGCGAGTACCGCTCGGTCACGATCGAGCCGGCCGAGGACGCTCCCCGGTTCTACGTCGAGGACTTCAACGACTCGCCCGTCTACTCGGACGCGCTCGTTGGAGGCGACGGCCATGTCGGCCCCAACGGCGATCTCGACCTGACGCCGAAGCCCGGCGCCGAGCCGCCGTACATCCCGCCGGTGCCTGAGGAGGAGTAACGAGCGCGGGGGGCAGTTCCGGATGGGGACTGCCCCCCGTTCTCGCGCCGCTTTCCGGCGTCCCTACTTCGCGACGGCCGCCTGCGCGGGCTGCGCCGGCGGCGCGATCCGGTCGAACGCCGCGGTGGCGCCGAGGCGGCCGAGGATCGCGCGCACCTCGGCGAGCGCCTCGTCGCTCTCGATCCCCGCCGCCGCCTGCTCGGAGAGCGCGATGGCGAGGTGCCATGGCGACCCCGTCGACCGTGCGAGCGGGATCGCCGCCGCGAAGAGCTCCGCGGCGTCGGCATCATCGGCCAGCATCGCGCGCAGGAGCGCGCGGTGGGAGGCCAGCCGCGGCGAGAGCCCGGCCAGCGGCTCCTGCTCGAGATGTTCGAGGATCGCCTCGGCGGTGACCCGGTCGCCGGCACGAAGAGCGCACCACGACTCGATCATCATCGCTGCTTTCACGGCGGGGTGGCCGATCCAGAGCGTCGCCGCGGCCGCCGATCCGTGATGGGCCGCGGCGGCGGCCTCGGTGTAGCGCGACTCCGCCGCGAGCACCTCGGCGCGGGCCCACCAAAGCATCGCCCGGTTCTGCTCGTCGCTGATCGACTCGTCGAAGCCGGCCGCCTCGAGGGCCTCGCGAGCGGGAACGGTCGCCCCGCGGCGGGCGAGGACGACGGCGCGGGTGAGCATGATCGACCGCGTGAAGACGTCCGTCTCGGCGCCGGGAGACTCCTGGGACTCGCGCGAGATGCGCAGCGCCTCGTCCCAGTCGCCGCGCTCGTTGGCGGCGTGCGACGTGTGCAGCAGGAAGCTGCGCTTCCATTGCTGATCGCCCACGCGCTCGGCGAGCGCCAACCCGGTCGCGTCGTAGTCGTGCGAGTAGTCGTCCACACCCTCGCGCTCGAAGGAGAGGTTGAAGTAGGCGCGCATGGCCGCCTGCGCCTGGTTGTGCGCGAGTGCGACCCGAAGCGCGCCGAGGAGCAGCGACCGCGCCTCCTCGCGCCGGTGCGTGTACGCGAGCATCCACAGGCCCTTGGTGTTGAGCGCGTTCGAGAGCACCTCGGGCAGCCCGAGGGTCTCGGCGATGTCGATCGCCCGCTCGAGCGCGGCGTGACCACGGTCCTCGTCGCCGATCATCCCGGCGAGCCGGCCGAGCTGGGCGGCGAGGTGGGCGAGATCGGCGTCGCCGGGGCCGTCGGCGAGCACGGCGTAGGCATCCTCCATCTCGCTCACGGCTTCCTCGGAGCGGCCGAGCAGGAAGAGCACGTCGCCGCGGCGCGCGCGCATGCGGGCGGCCGGCCGGGCCTCCCCGGCGCGCTCGTGGATCTCGAGTGCACGGCTGAACTCGGCCTCGGCGTCGGCGACCTCACCCTTCTGCAGCGCCAGCAGGCCGGCCCGCTCGTGAAGCGCCGCCCGTGCGCCGCCGTCGGAGACGAGGTCAAGGGCGTCGGTGACGAGCCGGTAGGCCTCCTCCGGGGCGGCGAGCGACGCGGCCCGGTCGGCGGCGCGCAGGATGTCGGCGCGGGCGGCGTCGCGCAGCTCGGCGGCATCGGGATCGTCCGGCAGCAGCCGGTAGGCGTCGAGCCGGTGGGCGGCGACGACCTCGGCCAGCTCGTCGCCGCCGAGCCGGGTGAGGTGATCGGCGGTGGCCAGGTGCAGGCGCTTTCGCTCGCGCCGGCCGAGCGTGTCGCGGGCGATCGTGCGCACCATGTCCTGCACGAAGCCGTACTGGCCACGCTCGGGCGAGCGCGGATCGGACTGGACCGCGACGAGCTCCTTGCGCGCGAGGCCCGCGAGCGTCTCGGAGATCGGCTCATGCCCCAGGCCGCTCACCTCGGCCAGGCCGTCGAGCGTGAACGTCTTTCCGAGCACGGCGGCCTGCTGCAACAGCCGGCGCTCCTCGTCGGACAGCCCGTCGAGGCGCGCGGCAACCAGGGCATGCAGCGTCTCGGGAATCTCGAGCTCGGCGATCGCACCCGTGACGCGGTAGCCGCCGCCGTCGTCGTCGCGCACGATCAGGCCGCGGTCGAGCAGCATCCGCGCAGTCTCGACGGCGTACAGCGGCACGCCCTCTGCCGCGGCGGCGATGTGCGCGGCGGCATCGGCCGGGAGCCCCGGCACCATCCCCGAGACGAGCTCGCCCATCGCATCCTGCGGGAGCGGCTCGAGGCCCAGCGACGTGAACGAGCGCGACGTCGCGCCGAAGCCGGCCCGGCGGTCGGCCAGCTCGGGCCGGGCGAGACCAACGACGAACAGGCGGTGGTCGCGCGACCACTCGAGCAGGTACTCGACGAATGTGAGCAGCGACTGGTCGGCCCAGTGCATGTCTTCGAACACGAGCACCACCGGCAGCTGCTCGGCCATCGCCTCGAAGAACCGCCTCCAGGCGGGGAAGAGCCGCTCGCGGTCGCCGTCGGCCACCGGTGCGAGGCCGAGCAGATGGCGCAGAGGCGGCGTGACCCATTCGCGGTCGCGCGGATCGGAGACCCACTCGTCCACCGTCGCCTCGAGCTTGCGCTCTGCGGTCGCGACGGGGTCGTCATCGGCGATGCGGGCGCGCATCCGCACCATCTCGGCGAGCGCCCAGAACGCGACCCCCTCGCCGTAGGACAGGCAGCGGCCGCGGTGCCAGAGCACCTCGTCGGCCAGGCCGTCGGCGTACTTCTCGAACTCCCAGGCAAGCCGCGACTTGCCGATGCCGGCGATCCCGGTGACCGTCACCAGGTGCGCCCGGCCGCCCTCGGTGGCGTGGAACACGTCCTTCAGCAGGCGCAGCTCGCGCTCGCGGCCGACGAACGGCGGGTCGAGCCCGGCGCTTCGGCCGACGCCGCGCCGGGCGGCCGACACACGTACCGCCCGCCACAGCACCACCGGCTCGGGCTTGCCCTTGAGCTCGAACGCCCCGGCCGGCTCGCACTCGATCGCCGCCTCGGTCATGCGCCTCGTGGCGTCGTCGACGAGCACCGCACCCTGGTCGGCGGCGCCCTGCATGCGTGACGCGGTGTTCACCAGGTCGCCGGCCACGATGCCCTGGCCGACCGCGCCGACGGTGACCGCCGCCTCGCCGGTCGCAACCGCCGCCCGCGCGTCGAGCGCGATGCCGGTGCGCTCGCCGAGGGCGTGCACCGCGTCCACCAGCTCGAGCGCCACGCGCACCGCCCGCTCGGCGTCGTCCTCCTGGGCGACCGGCGCGCCCCACACCGCCATCACCGCATCGCCGATGAACTTCTCGACCGTGCCGCCGTGGCGCTCGACGGCGCGGCGGGCGGTGTCGAAATACCCGGTCAGAAGCTCGCGCACCTCCTCGGGGTCGCGCGCACCCGCGAGGGCGGTGAACCCGACCAGGTCGGCGAAGAGCACCGAGACCATCCGCCGCTCGGTCGTCGCGGCCGGCTCCGTGTGCGATGCGGTGGCCGCCTCCATGGCCGTTCCGCACGCGCCGCAGAAGCGGTCGCCGGGCTCGTTCGCCGCGCCGCACGCCGGGCAGGCCAGGGTCAGCTCGGCGCCGCACTGGGCGCAGTAGCGGCGTCCCTCGCGATTCTCGCTTCCGCAGGCGTCGCAGCGCATGAGGGGGAGCGTAGAGCACCGGTCGCCGGGACGTTTGCCCGCCCCCCGCCACGGCGCGGGGCCTGTGCTAGTGTTCGCCGTCGCGGCCGCTTCCGGGCGGCCCTTCCCTGTCTGCCCCTGGACGCCGGGAGCTCTCACAGCGTATGCCGACAATCAATCAGCTCGTACGTCACCCTCGCCAGAAAGTGGTCGGCAAGACCAAGACGCCGGCCCTCCGCGGCGCGCCGCAAAAGCGGGGCGTCTGCACGCGCGTGTACACGGTGACGCCGAAGAAGCCGAACTCCGCCCTGCGTAAGGTCGCGCGCGTGCGCCTGACCAACCAGATGGAGGTCACGGCGTACATCCCGGGCGTCGGCCACAACCTGCAGGAGCACTCGGTCGTGCTGATCCGCGGCGGCCGCGTGAAGGACCTGCCGGGCGTGCGCTACAAGGTCATCCGCGCCGCGCTCGACACCTCCGGCGTGAACGACCGCAAGCAGGCGCGTTCCAAGTACGGGGCCAAGAGGAGCTCGTAAGCCGATGCCCCGTCGTGCCGAGATCACCCCGCGGTCGCTGCTGCGCGACCCCGTCTACGAGTCCGTGCTCGTCACCCAGGTCGTGAACCGGGTGATGATGGACGGCAAGAAGTCCGTGGCCGAGAACATCGTCTACCGGGCGCTCGAGTCGGTGGGCGCGAAGACCGGCCAGAACCCGGTCGAGGTGCTCGAGCGGGCGATCAAGTCGGTCACCCCGGTGCTCGAGGTGCGGTCGCGCCGCGTCGGCGGCGCCAACTACCAGGTGCCGATCGAGGTGCCGCAGCGCCGCGCCCGCACGCTCGCCGTGCGCTGGCTCGTGACGTTCTCACGCCAGCGCCGCGAGAAGCAGGCCTTCGAGAAGCTCGCCGGCGAAATCCTGGACGCCACCAACCAGCAGGGTGGCGCCTTCAAGCGCAAAGACGACATGTACCGGATGGCGCAGGCCAACAAGGCCTTCGCCCACTACCGGTGGTGAGGTTGTAGGAATGTCTGTCACAGAGACGAGTACCGGCACCCGCGTGCCCAAGATGGAAGAGCTCGACCGCGTGCGCAACATCGGCATCATGGCCCACATCGATGCCGGGAAGACCACGACGACCGAGCGCATCCTGTATTACACGGGCCGCACCCACAAGATGGGCGAGGTCCACGAGGGCGCGGCGACGATGGACTGGATGGTGCAGGAGCAGGAGCGCGGCATCACGATCACGTCCGCCGCCACGACCTGCTTCTGGCATGACCACCGCATCAACATTTTGGACACGCCCGGGCACGTGGACTTTACGGTCGAGGTCGAGCGCAGCCTGCGCGTGCTGGACGGCGCGGTCGCGCTGTTCGACTCGGTCGCCGGCGTGCAGCCGCAGTCCGAGACCGTGTGGCGCCAGGCCGACAAGTACGGCGTCCCGCGCATCGCGTTCATCAACAAGATGGACCGCACCGGCTCGGACTTCTACTCCGCCGTGCAGACCATGGTCGACCGGCTGGGCGCCCGCGCGGTGGCCATCCAGATCCCGATCGGCCAGGAGGACGCCTACATCGGCCACGTCGACCTCGTGACGATGAAGGCGATCCGCTACGTCGACCCGTTGGGGCAGAAGTGGGAGGAGGGCGAGGTTCCCGCCGAGCTGCGCGAGCTTGCCGAGTCCCATCGCCACGAGCTGGTCGAGTCGGTCGCCGACCACGACGAGGAGATCATGATCGCGTTCCTCGAGGACGAGCCGGTGGAGGCCGAGCACCTGCGTGCCGCCATCCGCAAGGCGACCCTCGACAACTCGATCACCCCGGTGCTGCTCGGCTCGGCGTTCAAGAACAAGGGCGTTCAGCCCCTGCTCGAGGCCGTCATCGACTACCTGCCGTCACCGCTCGACGTGCCGCCGGTCGTCGGCCTCGACCCGCGCACGGGCGAGGACGTGCCCCGGCCGGCCGATCTCGACCAGCCGTTCTCGGCGCTCGCGTTCAAGGTCATGAGCGACCCGTTCGTCGGCAAGCTGACCTACTTCCGCGTCTACTCCGGCCGGCTCAACTCCGGCTCGTACGTGATGAACGCCTCGACGGGGCGCAAGGAGCGCGTCGGCCGCCTGCTCGAGATGCACGCGAACCACCGCGAGGACCTGCAGCAGGTCGGCGCCGGCGCGATCGCGGCCGCCGTCGGCCTCAAGCAGACGACGACGGGCGACACGCTGTGCGATCCGGACAAGCCGGTCGTGCTCGAGTCGATCGACTTCCCCGATCCCGTCATCGACGTCGCGGTCGAGCCGAAGACGAAGGCCGACCAGGACAAGCTCGCCACCGCCCTGCAGCGGCTGGCCGAGGAGGATCCGACCTTCCGCGTGCGCACGAACGAGGAGACCGGCCAGACGATCATCGCCGGCATGGGCGAGTTGCACCTCGAGATCATCGTCGACCGGCTGATGCGCGAGTTCCACGTCGACGCCAACGTCGGCCGCCCGCAGGTGGCCTACCGCGAGACGATCCGAAACGGCGTCGAGGGCGTGCATGGCCGCTTCGTGCGCCAGACGGGCGGCCGCGGCCAGTTCGGCCACGTCGTCATCGACATGGCGCCGAACGAGCAGGGCGCCGGCTACACGTTCGAGAACAAGATCGTCGGCGGCGCCATCCCGCGCGAGTACATCTCGTCGGTTGACTCCGGCATCCAGGAGGCGATGGAGGCGGGCATCCTGGCCGGCTTCCCGGTCGTCGACGTCGGCATCCGGCTCGTCGATGGCTCCTACCACGACGTCGACTCGTCCGAGATGGCGTTCAAGGTGGCCGGCTCGATGGCGTTCAAGGAGGCCTCCAAGCGGGCGAAGCCCGTGCTGCTCGAGCCCGTGATGGCCGTCGAGGTCGTCACGCCCGAGGACTACATGGGTGACGTCATCGGAAACATCAACTCGCGCCGGGGGCAGATCGAGGGCATGGAGCCGCGCGGGAACGCGCAGGTCATCCGCGCCCGCGTGCCGCTCGCCGAGATGTTCGGTTACGCAACGGATGTGCGCACCATGAGCCAGGGTCGCGCCACCTATACGATGCAGTTCCTTCACTACGCAGAAGTTCCACATTCAATCGCAGAGAAGCTCACGGAGAGCCAGGGCTAGCCCCCGAAAAGGAGACTGGGAGAAGACATGGCAAAGCAGAAGTTCGAGCGCAACAAGCCGCACCTCAACATCGGCACCATCGGTCATATCGACCATGGGAAGACGACGCTCACCGCTGCCATCACAAAGGTGCTGGCCGAGTCCGGCACGGGCTCGGAGTTCACCGACTTCGACAAGATCGACAAGGCTCCCGAGGAGCGCGAGCGCGGCATCACGATCAACTCGTCGCACGTCGAGTACGAGACCGTGAACCGCCACTACGCCCATGTCGACTGCCCGGGGCATGCCGACTATGTGAAGAACATGATCACGGGTGCCGCGCAGATGGACGGCGCCATCCTCGTGGTCTCGGCGGCCGACGGCCCGATGCCGCAGACGCGTGAGCACATCGTGCTCGCCCGTCAGGTCGGCGTGCCGTACATCGTCGTGTTCCTGAACAAGGCCGACACGGTCGACGACGAGGAGCTGCTCGACCTGGTCGAGCTCGAGGTGCGCGAGCTGCTCTCGAAGTACGACTTCCCCGGCGACGACCTCCCGGTCGTCCGTGGCTCGGCGCTGAAGGCGCTCGAGGGCGACGCCGAGTGGACGCCGAAGATCCTCGAGCTGATGGCCGCCGTCGACGAGTACGTGCCGGAGCCGGCGCGCGACATCGACAAGCCGTTCCTGATGCCCGTCGAGGACGTGTTCACGATCACCGGCCGTGGCACGGTCGCCACCGGCCGCGTCGAGCAGGGCCAGGTCAAGACCGGCGAGGAGGTCGAGATCGTCGGCATCCACAAGGAGACGGCCAAGACCGTCGTGACCGGCGTCGAGATGTTCCGCAAGCTGCTCGACTCCGGCCAGGCCGGCGACAACATCGGCGCCCTCCTGCGCGGTGTCAAGCGCGAGGACATCGAGCGCGGCCAGGTGCTGGCCAAGCCCGGGTCGATCACGCCGCACACCAAGTTCGAGGCGCAGGTCTACGTGCTCTCGAAGGACGAGGGCGGCCGCCACAAGCCGTTCTTCAAGGGCTACCGGCCGCAGTTCTACTTCCGCACGACCGACGTGACCGGCGTGGTCGAGCTGCAGGCCGACGTCGAGATGGTCATGCCCGGCGACAACGCCGAGATGTCCGTCGAGCTGATCCAGCCGATCGCCATGGACGAGGGCCTGCGCTTCGCAATCCGCGAGGGCGGCCGCACCATCGGCGCCGGTGCCGTCACCAAGATCCTTAAGTAAGAAAGGGATACCGAGCACACCGTGGCCCAGCAGAAGATCCGCATCCGGCTGAAAGGGTACGACCACACGCTGGTCGACCTGTCCGCCCGTTCCATCGTGGACACGGCCCAGCGGTCGGGGGCCACGGTGTCCGGTCCCGTCCCGTTGCCCACCGAGAAGAACGTGTACTGCGTCATCCGCGGCCCGTTCAAGGACAAGGACTCACGGGAGCACTTCGAGATCCGCACGCACAAGCGGCTGATCGACATCCACCAGCCCACGCCGAAGACGGTCGACTCGCTCATGCGGCTCGACCTCCCGGCCGGGGTCGACATCGAGATCAAGCTGTGAGCAAGGGAATCATCGGGACGAAGGTCGGCATGACCCAGCTCTTCGACGAGGAGTCGGGACAGGTCACGCCGGTGACGGTGATCGAGGCGGGGCCCTGCCCGGTCGTCGCCGTGCGCACGCCGGAGGCCGACGGCTATACCGCCGTCCAGCTCGCGTTCGGGCCGGTCAAGGAGCGGCGGCTCACCAAGCCGCGCGCCGGCCACCTGAAGGCGGCCGGGGTCACGCCGCACCGCACGCTGGTCGAGTTCCGCGGCGCCGAGGGGCTGAACGCGGGTGACACGGTCACCGTCGAGGCGTTCGAGCCGGGCGATCAGGTCAAGGTGAGCGGCGTCTCGAAGGGCAAGGGCTTCGCGGGGACGATCAAGCGCCACCGCTTCTCCCGCGGCCCGGTCTCGCACGGCTCGCACAACGTCCGCGCGCCGGGATCGATCGGCGCGTCGGCGACGCCCTCGCACGTGTACAAGGGCACGCGCATGGCCGGTCACATGGGGTCGCAGCGCGTCACCCAGCGGGGCCTGCGCGTGGTCGAGATCGACGCCGAGCGCAACCTGCTCCTGATCCACGGTGCGATCCCCGGCGCGACGGGCGCAGTCGTCGAAGTCCGGAGCGACGGCTGATGGCCGCACCCACCGCAGCCGTGCTCACCGGCGGCGCCAAGGCCAAGCTCGACGAGTCCGTGTTCGGGCTCGAGCGGAATGACGCGCTCGTGCACGAGGTCGTGAAGGCCGAGCTGGCCGCGCGCCGGCAGGGCACCGCGTCGACCAAGACCCGCGGCCTCGTCGCGGGCGGCCGCGCGAAGCCGTGGCGCCAGAAGGGCACAGGCCGCGCCCGCGCCGGCACGACCCGCGCGCCGCACTGGACGGGCGGCGGCGTCGTCTTCGGACCGCACCCGCGCAACTACACGGGCAAGGTCAACCGCAAGGCGCGCATGAAGGCGCTTCGGATCGCCCTTTCGGGTCACGCCACCGCCGGATCGCTGCACGTGGTCGACGGCGCGACCTTCGACGCCCCCAAGACATCGCAGGCGGCCGGGCTCGTGACGTCCGCAGGCCTGCGGGTGCCGGTCGTGGTCGTCGTCGCCCCCTCCGAGGAGCACCTGGCCAAGTCGTTCCGCAACCTGCACCGCACCCACGTGGTCGACGTCGGCGCCCTCGAGGTCGCAGACGTCGTCTGGGCGCACGCGCTGATCGTCTCCAAGGCGGCCGTCGCGGTGCTCGAAGGCGGTGAGGCGGCATGAGCGGCCTGAACGGCGACCCGCGCTCGGTGCTGATCGCGCCCGTCGTGTCGGAGAAGAGCTACGGCCAGATCGCCGACCGGCGCAAGTACACGTTCCGCGTGCACAAGAGCGCCCACAAGACGCAGATCCGCCAGGCCGTCGAGGAGATCTTCGACGTCAGCGTGACGCAGGTGAACATCTCGAAGGTGCCGGCCAAGCCGAAGCGCCGCGGCGTTCACGCGGGCCAGCGGCCGGGGTGGAAGAAGGCGGTCGTGACGGTCGCCGAGGGACAGTCGATCGAAGCCTTCGGGCCGGGGGTGTAAGCGATGGCCGTCAGAAAATTCAAGCCCACGTCGGAAGGCCGCCGGTTCATGACGGTGTCGGACTTCGAGGAGCTGACCACCTCGGAGCCGGAGCGGACGCTGCTCGCCCCCCTGCACAAGACGGGTGGGCGCAACGTCAACGGCCGCATCACCACCCGGCACCGCGGCGGCGGTCACAAGCGCCGCTACCGCCTGATCGACTTCAAGCGGCTCAAGGACGGCGTGCCCGCGCGCGTGCACTCGATCGAGTACGACCCCAACCGCTCCGCCCGGATCGCGCTCCTGCATTACGCCGACGGCGAGAAGCGCTACATCCTCGCGCCGGTGCGGCTGCGGGCCGGTCAGACGGTCGAGTCGGGCGCCGCCGTCGACATCCGCCCCGGCAACGCGATGCCGCTGCGGGCGATGCCGACCGGCACCACCGTGCACAACATCGAGCTGCGGCCCGGACAGGGCGGCAAGATGGCCCGCTCGGCCGGCTCGTCCGCGCAGCTCGTGGCCAAGGAAGGCGGCATGGCGCTCCTGCGGCTGCCGTCGGGCGAGATGCGGCGCGTCCGCGAGGAGTGCCGGGCCACCGTGGGCCAGCTCGGCAACGTCACCCACGAGATCGAGTCCGGCGGCAAGGCCGGGCGCTCGCGCTGGATCGGCAAGCGGCCGACCGTGCGCGGCACCGTGATGAATCCCGTCGACCATCCGCACGGCGGCGGCGAGGGCAAGAACAAGGGCAGCCACCCCGTCACGCCGTGGGGCAAGCCGACGCTGGGCTTCCGCACGAGAGACAAGAAGAAGGCGAGCAGCAAGGACATCGTCCGCGCCCGCCGGAGAGGCAAGGGTAGGCGATGAGCCGATCGAGCAAGAAGGGGCCGTTCGTCGAGCCCAAGCTGATGAAGCGCGTCGAGCAGATGAACGAGACGCGCCAGAAGCGGATGCTGAAGACCTGGTCGCGCGCGTCCACGATCTTCCCGGAGTTCGTCGGCCACACGATCGCGGTGCACGACGGCCGCAAGCACGTGCCCGTGTTCATCTCGGAGTCGATGGTGGGCCACAAGCTGGGCGAGTTCGCGCCGACGCGGACCTACCGCGGCCACGGCAACGACCGCACCTCGAGGATGAAGGGCCGCTAAGAGTGTCCCTCCTCGCAATGTCTGACCCGTTCTGGCGGCTGCAAACCGTCGCGCTGCTGCGTCCTCGGTCGCGCCAATACTTCCCCGGTATTGACACTCCCTGCGTCCTTGCATCGCTCGGCTTTCGCTCGCCAGCTCCAGATCAACATCACGAGGAGGGGCACTGATGGCCGTCGCCACTCCGGAGCGGGACATCGTGCGCGCGCAGGCCCGCTACGTGCGCTGCTCTGCGCGCAAGGCCCGGCTCGTGCTCGAGCACATCCGCGGCAAGCAGGCGATCGAGGCCAAGGCGATCCTGGCCTTCGCAACGCGCGCAGCGGCCAAGGATGCCGGCAAGGTGCTCGCCTCGGCGATCGCAAACGCCGAGACGAACAACGGCTATGACGTCGAGGATCTCGTCGTGGTCGCGGCCTTCGCAGACGAGGGCCCGACGCTCAAGCGCTGGCGCCCGCGCGCCCGCGGCCGCGTGAACCGCATCCGCAAGCGCACCTGCCACATCACGATCCAGCTGGCCGTGGCCGAGCCCGGTGAGGTCAAGCGGCCCGCGCGCCGCCGGCCCGCGCCGCAGGCCCAGCCCGCGCCGGAGCCTGAGGCTGTCACCGAGGTCGCCGAAGAGGCTCCCAAGCCGAAGCCGAAGCGAAAGCCACGTGCCAAGAAACCCGACCAGACCGAGGCAGCGGCCAGCGACGCCTCCCCCGACTCAGAGGCTTCAGCCGGGGAGACGTCCGAGGCCAGCGATCAGCCCCCTGCGGCTGAAGTCTCTGAGGAGGAGAACTAGTGGGGCATAAGGTCCACCCCGGCGGCCTGCGGGTCGGCGTGATCCACACGTGGAAGTCGAACTGGTTCGTCCCGGCGAAGGAGTTCCCGGCCGCGCTGATGGAGGACGTTCGCATCCGCGACCACATCTACGGCAAGCTCTCCCACGCCGGGCTCTCCGACATCCACATCCGCAAGGACAAGCAGCGGATCACGGTCGACATCTACACGGCACGCCCCGGCATCGTGATCGGCAAGTCGGGCTCCGAGGTCGACGCGCTGCGCCGCGAGCTGCACGACATGACCACGAAGAACGTCCAGGTGAACATCACCGAGATCAAGCGCCCCGAGCTCGATGCCAAGCTCGTCGCGCAGTCGATCGCCGAGCAGCTCCAGAACCGGGTCTCGTTCCGGCGGGCGATGAAGCGGTCGCTGAGCTCGTCGATCCGCTCGGGCGCCCAGGGCGTGAAGATCCGCTGCGGCGGCCGCCTCGGCGGCTCGGAGATGTCGCGCTCGGAGCAGTACAGCGAGGGCCGCGTGCCCCTGCACACGCTGCGCGCCGACATCGACTACGGCTTCGCCGAGGCCAAGACGACCTTCGGTCGCATCGGCGTCAAGGTGTGGATCAACAAGGGCGAGATCATGCCCGAGGGCTTCGAGCACGAGGGCGCCTCAACGCGGCTCGGCGAGGTCGACAGCCGGCGCCGGCGGCGCGGAGCGCTGCCCGGCGAGATGGAGCAGCTCGGCCCCACGCGGCCGGGACGGCGCGGCGGCGGCCCGGGTGGCGGCGGTGGCGGCGGCGGCAGGCGGCCACGCGGTGGTGGCGGTGGCGGCGGTGGCGGCAGAGGCGAAGGTGGCGGCGGCGGCAGCGGTGGCGGCCCGGGCGGCGGACGCCGTCCGCGCTCGCGACCGCGCGGCGACGCGGCTCCCGCGGCAGACGCGGGCGCCACGCCGACCGATACCCCGGCGACGCCGCCCGTGGTGGACGCACCCCCGACTCCGCCCACCGAGGCTACGCCCCCGCCGGCCGGAGGGAGTGAGTAGTGCTCCTTCCCAAGCGAACCAAGTACCGCCGCGTGCACCGCGGGCGCCGCAGGGGCAACGCCACGGGCGGCACCCGGGTGATGTTCGGCGAGTACGGCCTGAAGTCGCTCGAGGCCGGCTGGGTGACCAACCGCCAGATCGAGGCTGCCCGTATCGCCATGACGCGCAAGATCAAGCGCGGCGGCAAGGTGTGGATCACGATCTTCCCGGACAAGTCGGTGACCCAGAAGCCGGCCGAGACGCGCATGGGCTCGGGCAAGGGATCGCCGGAGCACTGGGTCGCCGTGGTCAAGCCCGGCCGGGTGATGTTCGAGCTCGCCGGCGTGCCCGAGCCGCTGGCGCGCGAGGCGATCCGCCTCGCTGCGATGAAGCTGCCGGTGAAATCGAAGTTCGTGTCTCGAGAGGGTGATCTGTTTGAAGGCCAGTGAGATCCGCGAGCTGACCGCCGACGAGCTCGAGCGCAAGCTCGCCGAGACGCGCCAGGAGTTGTTCAACCTGCGCTTCCAGCATGCGACGGGCGCGCTCGACAACACCGCCGCGCTCGCGCGGGTCAAGCGCGACATCGCCCGCCTGCACACGCTGGCCGGCGAGGGCGCACGCGCCGGGAGCAGCGCATGAGCACGCCGGCCGAGCCGCAGACGCGCGGGCGGCGCAAGGAGCGCCGCGGCATCGTCGTTTCGGACGCCATGGACAAGACCGTGGTCGTTCGCGTCGACGTCGTCAAGCCGCATCCCAAGTACAAGAAGATGCTGCGCCGCTCGATCCGGCTGCATGCCCACGACGAGCAGAACAGCTCCAAGGTCGGGGACATCGTCCGGCTGGTCGAGACGCGCCCGCTGTCGGCCACCAAGCGCTGGCGGGTGGCGGAGATCGTCGAGGTGGCGAAGTGATCCAGGTCGAGAGCCGGCTGCGGGTGGCGGACAACACCGGGGCACGCGAACTCCTGTGCATCCGCATCAAGGGCGGCAGCCGGCGTCGCTATGCGGGAGTCGGGGATATCATCGTCGGCACCGTCAAGCAGGCCACCCCCAACGGCGCCGTCAAGAAGGGCGAGGTGGTGACGGCGGTGGTGGTGCGCACGACCAAGCAGCACCACCGGGACGACGGCACGTACATCGCGTTCGACGAGAACGCGGCGGTGATCATCGACGCCCAGCGAAACCCGCGCGGGACGCGCATCTTCGGGCCGGTCGCGCGCGAGCTGCGCGAGCGCAATTTCATGAAGATCGTCTCCCTCGCCCCAGAGGTCCTTTAACGTGGGGGAACCCAGGGTTCCCCCACGGGCCCCCTCCTTAAGGGGCGCTCGGATCGCTCACTCGCTCCGGCGAGACGCGGTCTCGCCGGAGCACGAAGTGAACCGGCTCCATAGTGTTCCAAGCCCGAATCGACTCAAGGCATAGCTGACATGGCAACGAGACAGAAGACGAAGATTGCGCCCAAGCTCAAGATCAGAGCGGGTGACTCGGTGCAGGTGCTGACCGGCAAGGACGCCGGCAAGCGCGGCACGGTCACGCGCGTGCTGCCGACCGAGCGGCGGATCGTCGTCGAGAAGGTGAACATGATCAAGCGGCACACGAAGCCGCGGCCGGCGCCGCGCACGTCGGGCAGCCAGCAGATCATCCCCGGCGGCGTGATCGAGCGCGAGGCTCCGCTGCAGATCTCCAACGTTGCGCTCGTGTGCCCCGCGTGCGGCAAGCCGAGCCGCGTCGGCTACCGGATCAACGAGAAGGACGGCAACAAGGTGCGCGTCTGCCGCAACTGCGGCAAGGACATCGACCGGTGAACGCCGTGACCGAGATCCCCACGCCCCGGCTGAAGGAGCGCTACGACTACGAGGTGCGCGACCGGCTGCAGGAGCAGCTCGGCCTGAGCACGCCGATGGCGGTGCCGCGGCTGCTCAAGATCACCCTGAACATGGGCGTCGGCGAGGCCAAGGCGAACTCGAAGGCGCTCGACGACGCCGTCGAGCAGCTGGCCATCATCTCGGGCCAGCGCCCGGTGACGACGCGCGCCAAGAAGTCGATCGCCGGCTTCAAGATCCGCGAGGGCATGCCCATCGGCTGCAAGGTGACGCTGCGCGGTGACCGCATGTACGAGTTCCTCGACCGGCTGACGACGATCGCGCTTCCCCGCATCCGCGACTTCCGCGGGATCAACCCGGAGGCGTTCGACGGCCGCGGCAACTTCTCGGTCGGGGTGCGCGAGCAGATCATCTTCCCCGAGATCAACTACGACGACGTGCACGAGGTCCGCGGCCTCAACATCACCATCACAACGAGTTCGGCCGACGACCACGGCGCGCGCGAGCTTCTGCGCGCGCTCGGGATGCCGTTCGCGGGCTGAGGCCCGCCATCAGCAAAGGACGAGACCAGGTATGGCGAAGGAATCACTGAGAGTCAAGCAACTGCGGGGCGCGAAGTACAAGACGCGCTCCTACCATCGCTGCTCCCGCTGCGGGCGGCCGCGCGCGTACTTCCGCAAGTTCGGCGTCTGCCGGATCTGCCTGCGCGACCTCGCCCACCAGGGCGTCATCCCCGGCATGACGAAGTCGAGCTGGTGAGGAGCGGTCATGGTCACTGATCCGATCGGCGACATGCTCACCCGCATCCGCAACGCGAACATCGCGTTGCACGAGTCGGTGGCGATGCCCGTCTCCGGGATGAAGCGCGAGATCGCGCGCATCCTGAAGGAGGAGGGCTACATCGACGACTGGAGCGTGGCCAAGGGCGAGACGCACGACACGCTCGTCGTCGTGCTGCGCTACGGCCCCAGCCGCGAGCGGGTCATCTCGGGTCTCAAGCGCGTGTCCAAGCCGGGCCGGCGCGTCTATGCCAAGAAGGGCCGGCCGCATCGCGTGCTCGGCGGGATGGGCCTCGCGATCCTGTCGACGTCCCAGGGCGTCGTGACGGGCCGCCAGGCGCAGGACGAGGGTGTCGGGGGCGAGGTGCTCTGCTATGTGTGGTGAGCCGATGAGCCGCATCGGACGCATGCCCATCACGGTCCCCGCCGGCGTCACGGTGGAGATCGCTCCCGGGACGGTCTCGGTGACCGGCCCGCGCGGGAGCCTGTCCGAGCGGATCTCGCCGGACATCACGGTCGCCCAGGAGGACGGCGTGCTCGTCGTCACCCGGCCGACCGACCGCAGCCAGCACCGGGCGCTGCACGGGCTCACGCGCACGCTCGTGGCCAACATGGTCACCGGCGTGACCGAGGGCTTCACGAAGCGGCTCGAGATCCAGGGCGTCGGCTACCGCGCCGCGCTGCGCGGCTCAGACCTCGAGATGCAGCTCGGCTTCAGCCACCCGGTCACGGTGAAGGCGCCGGAGGGGATCTCGTTCGAGGTGCCGCAGCCGACGCAGATCATTGTCAGCGGCTCGAACAAGCAGCAGGTGGGCGAGACCGCTGCCCGGATCCGCAAGTGGCGCCCGCCGGAGCCCTACAAGGGCAAGGGCGTCCGCTATGCGGGCGAGGTCGTCATCCGCAAGGTCGGAAAGAGAGCGTAGGAGCAGCAGGATGCCAGTGAAGACGAAGCAGCAGGCGCGTCTGCGCCGCCACCGCCGGGTGCGGGCGAAGGTGACCGGAACGACGGCCCGGCCGCGGCTGGCCGTGTACCGTTCGAACCGCTCCATCTCGGCACAGATCATCGACGACAGCGCCGGGCGCACCCTCGCGGCAGCGTCCAGCGCCGACAAGTCCCTGGCGTCCCTCAAGCGCGCCGACACACCGGCTGCGGTCGGCAAGCTCGTCGCCGAGCGGGCCCAGAAAGCCGGCATCGCCACGGTCGTGTTCGACCGGGGCGGATACCTGTATCACGGCCGGGTGAAGGCGCTCGCCGACGCCGCCCGTGAAAACGGATTGGAGTTTTAACGTGGGGGAAACCAGGTTTCCCCCACGAGTCCCCTTCTTAAGGGCGCCTGAAACGCTCAGCACGAAAGACCCCAACTTGGCGTCGCATCGCCGATCGCAAGGAGACATAGTTCACTCATGGCAGTAACGCCCAGACCGGGATCGCGAAACCCCGCCGCCCGCGGCTCCGAGGTCGCAGGTCGCGACCTGCAGGAGCGCGTCGTCAAGATCAACCGCGTCGCCAAGGTCGTCAAGGGCGGCCGCCGCTTCTCGTTCACCGCGCTCGTGGTGGTAGGCGACGAGGTCGACCACGTCGGCGTCGGCTACGGCAAGGCGAACGAGGTGCCCTCGGCGATCGCAAAGGCGGTCGAGGACGCCAAGAAGAACCTGTTCCAGATCCCGAAGTACCACAACACGATCACCCACCAGGTGATCGGACGCTACGGCGCGGGCCGGGTGTTCATGAAGCCCGCATCCGAGGGCACCGGCGTGATCGCCGGGGCAGGCGTCCGCGCCGTGCTCGAGCTCGGCGGCGTGCGCGACATCCTGGCCAAGTCGCTCGGCACCGCCAACCCGATCAACCTGCTGATGGCAACCGTGCAGGGGCTGCAGTCGCTGAAGCGCCCCGAGGACGTGGCCAAGCTGCGCGGCAAGACGATCCGCGAGGTGATCAAGCCCCACTCCGAGGTCGTCGCCGAGGCCGAGGCGGCGGCTGCATCCGTTGCGGCGGCGTCCGCGGCGGCGGCGTCCGCGGTCGTTGAGGCGCCTCCGGAGCCGGCCGTGACCGAGAAGCCGAAGCCGGCTGCGAAGGCCGCAAAGCCCGCCGCCGAGAAGCCCGCCGCCGAGAAGCCCAAGCGGGCGCCGCGCAAGCGCGCCCCCGCCAAGCCCGGGGCAGAGGCCGCCGAGGCGCCGGCCGCCGAGGCGGAGTCGACCGAGGCGCCCGCGGCCACGGAGGCGGGTGACGCCTGATGGCGAAGCTCCTCATCACCCAGGTGCGTGGCACGATCCGCACGCGGCCCGAGCACAAGGGCACCCTGCGGGCGCTCGGCCTGCGCCGTATCAACGCCCAGACCGTGCGCGAGGACTCGCCGGTGCTGCAGGGCATGCTGCGGCGCGTCGCGTCGCTCGTCAAGGTGGAGGAGATCGATGGCTGACGAACAGATCACGGCCCCCGGGCTGCACGAGCTGCAGCCGGCTCCGGGCAGCCATCGCGAGCGCAAGCGCGTCGGCCGGGGCGCCGGCTCCGGCACCGGCAAGACGTCCGGGCGCGGCCAGAAGGGCCAGAAGTCGCGCGCGGGCAGCCACAGCATGCGGCCCGGATTCGAGGGCGGCCAGATGCCGCTCTACATGCGCCTCGGCAAGCTGCGCGGGCCGAACCACCGAAAGTCGATGCCCATGGGGCCGTTCCGGACGCACACGACGCCCGTGAACGTGCGCGACCTCGAGCGGTTCGACGCAGGGGTCGAGGTGACGCCCGAGCTGCTCAAGACCGCCGGGGTCGTCAAGAGCCTGCGCCATCCGATCAAGGTCCTCGGCGACGGCGAGCTGGGCCGCGGCCTGACGGTTCACGCCCACGCGTTCTCGCGCAAGGCGGTCGAGCTGATCGAGGCGGCGGGCGGCAAGGCGGTCGTGATCGCCGTCAAGGACCGCTCCGAGCCCACCGCCAAGGCCAGGGCGAAGGCCCGCGCCGACGCCCGCCCGGCCGCGTCCGCAGCCGCGGTTGCGGTCGACGAGCCGCAGGCCGAGCCCGCGGACGAGGCGTCGGAGACCGACGGGTAGGCGGGCGGCACCGTGCTCCAGAACCTGATCAACGCCTGGCGGACGCCCGATCTGCGCTTCAAGCTGCTCTTCACCGCGGCCATGCTCGCGATCTACCGGCTGGGCTCGTTCATCCCCGCCCCGGGCGTGAACTCCAACGCGCTCGCAAACGCGCTCCAGAACCAGGGCGGCATCTTCGGCCTCCTGTCGGTGTTCTCCGGCGGCGGCCTCGCGCGGCTGGGCGTGTTCGCGCTCGGCATCATGCCGTACATCACCGCCTCGATCATCCTCCAGGTGATGACGCCCGTCTTCCCCAACCTGCAGGCGCTGCAGAAGGAAGGCGAGCTGGGACAGCGGCGCATCACCCAGTACACGCGCTACCTCACGGTCGCCCTGGCCGCGCTCCAGGCGCTCGGCTACACGTACGCGTTCCACTCCAACGCGCTCGGGGTGACGACGTCGGGCAGCCTGATCAAGTGGACGCTCGGAAACGTGATCCTGATCGTGATCACGCTGACGGCCGGCGCGGCGCTCCTGATGTGGGTCGGCGAGCTGATCACGCAGCGCGGGATCGGAAACGGCATGTCGCTTCTGATCTTCGCCTCGATCCTGACGTCGGCACCGGCCGGCATCTCGGCCTGGTGGAACGGCTCGACGTTCGAGAAGCTGTCGCTTCCGATCGTCGTCTTCGGCGTGATCGTCGCGGTCGTCTACGTGCAGGAGGGCATCCGCAAGATCCCGATCCAGTACGCCAAGCGCATGGTGGGCCGGCGGATGACGAGCGGTGGATCGACCTACCTGCCGCTGCGCGTCAACATGGCGGGCGTGATCCCGGTGATCTTCGCGGCCGCGATCATGGCGTTTCCGCCGACCGTCGGACAGATCGTGCCGTGGACGGTCGCCCACGACCTGGCCGGGTTCCTGCAGCCGGGCGGCTGGCCGTTCCTGATCGGCGAGGCCACGCTGATCTTCGGGTTCACCTTCTTCTACGTGGCGGTCGTCTTCAACTCGATCGAGCAGGCCGACAACCTGAAGAAATACGGCGGCTTCGTGCCCGGGGTGCGCCCCGGCAGACCGACGGCCCAGTACCTCGAGCGGGTGCTCGTGCGGCTCACCGTCGCCGGCGCCCTCTTCCTGGCCGCCATCGCCGTGCTTCCGTCGCTCTTCATCAAGTACGGCGGGTTCTCGACGGCAACCTCACGGGCGCTCGGCGGCACGTCGGTTCTGATCGTCGTGGGCGTGGCCATCGACACGATGCGGCAGATCGAGTCGCAGCTGTCGATGCGTGCCTACAAGGGCTTCCTCAAGTAGGCGCATGGCCCTCGATCTCATCCTGATGGGTCCCCCGGGTGCCGGCAAGGGCACCCAGGCGGGCAGGGTCGCGAACGAGCGCGGCCTCGCGCACATCGCGACCGGCGACATGCTGCGCGCGGCCGTGCGCGACGGCACGCCGCTCGGGGTCGAGGCCAAGGCGGTGATGGCCCGCGGCGACCTCGTCTCGGACGACCTGATCATCGCGATGTTCCGCGAGCGGCTCTCGGCCGGCGACACCGCGGCGGGCGTGCTCCTGGACGGGTTCCCCCGCACCGAGGCCCAGGCGGAGGCGCTCGACCAGATGCTGACCGGCCTGTCGCGCCGGATCGCGGCCGTGGTGGTCTTCGCGATCGACGAGGACACCGTCGTGCGCCGGCTGTCGGGACGCCGGATGTGCCGTGCGAACGATCACGTCTACCACGTCGACTTCAACCCGCCGGCCGTCCCGGGGCTCTGCGACATCGACGGCTCGGAGCTCTACCAGCGCGACGACGACCTGCCCGACGTCGTGCGTACCCGGTTCCGCAAGCAGTGGGTCGAGGCGGCCGCGCCGGTGATCAGCTACTACCGCGGGCACGGGATCGTGAGCGAGCTCGACGCCGCAGAGTCGCCCGAGCAGGTGGCGGCGACGCTCGACGGCCTGCTCGACGGCCTGGCGGCACAGCCGTGATCGTCCGCAAGACCGATGCCGAGGTCGACACGATGGCGCGGGCCGGCGTCGTCGTCGCCGAGACGCTCGACCTGATGGAGGCGAGCGCGGCGCCGGGCGTGACGCTGGCCGAGCTCGACGCGATCGCCGAGGAGTTCATCACGTCGCGTCGGGGCGTGCCCACGTTCAAGGGCTACCGTGGCTACCCGGGCTCGATCTGCGCGTCGCCGAACGCGATGGTCGTGCACGGGATCCCCGGCCCGTATGCTCTGGCCGAGGGCGACCTCCTGTCGGTCGACGTCGGCGTGACCCTGGACGGCTACGTGGCCGACTCGGCGATCACGTTCACGATCGGCACCCCGTCGGACGCCGCGCGCGAGCTGATCGATGCCTGCTACGAGGCGCTCGAGGCGGCCATCGACCAGTGCCGGTCGGGCAACCGGCTCGGCGACGTCTCACACGCCGTCCAGCGCGTGGTCGAGGCGCACGGGTTCGGCGTCGTGCGGAGCCTGGTCGGCCACGGCGTGGGCCGCAACATGCACGAGGACCCCCAGATTCCCAACTACGGCCCTCCCGGCCGCGGGCCGAAGCTCGCCCCCGGGATGGTGTTCGCCATCGAGCCGATGATCACCGCCGGCTCCTATGACGTCGAGGGCGGCGACGACGGCTGGGCGGTCTACACGAGCGACGGCAGCCTGGCGGCGCACTGCGAGCACACCGTCGCGGTCACCGAGAACGGCCCTCGCGTGCTCACGCGCCGACGGGCGCGGCAACCGGCGGCGGGCGAGTGATACACTTCTTGGCCGCTCGGGCAGCTCGCTTTCCCCTGCCTGCCGAGAGCCGATTTGCCCCCGTGGAGGTCCCCCGTTGAAGGTGCGTCCCAGCGTCAGACCGATGTGCGAGAAGTGCCGTGTGATCCGGCGCCACGGCCACGTGCTCGTGATCTGCTCGAACCCCCGCCACAAGCAGCGGCAGGGGTAGTCAGGACATGGTGATCTGATGGCACGTATCGCAGGCGTCAACCTTCCCCGTGAGAAGCGGGTCGAGATCGGTCTGACCTACATCTTCGGGATCGGCCGCTCGACCTCCAACGCGGTGCTCTCCGAGCTCGGGATCAGCAGCGACACCAAGGTGCGCGACCTGACCGACGAAGAAGTCGCGCGGCTGCGCGCCCACATCGACTCGCTCACCGTCGAGGGCGACCTGCGCCGGGAGCGTTCGCAGAACATCAAGCGCCTGATGGAGATCGGCTGCTACCGGGGGCTGCGCCATCGGCGCGGGCTGCCGGTGAACGGCCAGCGCACTCGCACCAACGCACGCACCCGCAAGGGGCCGAAGAAGACCGTCGGCAAGCAGCGCAAGAAGTAGCGATAGAGATCGCAAGGAAAGGACTGAATGCCTCCCGCACCTCGTAGAGGCGGAACGCGTGGCCGCGTCCGCCGCAAGGCCCGCAAGAACATCGCCATCGGACAGGCGCATATCAAGACGTCGTTCAACAACACGCTCGTCGCGCTGACCGACAAGGACGGCGGCGTCATCGTGTGGAAGAGCGCGGGTGCGGTCGGCTTCAAGGGCTCGCGCAAGTCGACGCCGTTCGCGGCCCAGGTGACCGCCGACGCGGCGGCGCGCGAGGGCATGGAGCACGGGCTGCAGAAGGTCGAGGTGTTCGTGAAGGGGCCGGGCTCCGGCCGCGAGACCGCGATCCGCTCGCTCCAGGCCGCAGGCCTCGAGATCCTGGGCGTGAAAGACGTGAGCCCGCAGGCGCACAACGGCGTGCGGCCGCGCAAGCGGAGGCGTGTCTAGCCATGGCCCGCATGCTCGGACCCAAGTGCAAGCAGTGCCGGCGCGAGAACATGAAGCTGTTCCTGAAGGGCGAGCGCTGCCTGACCGAGAAGTGCGCCATCGAGCGCCGGGCCTATCCGCCGGGCGAGCACGGCCGCGGCCGCATCAAGCAGTCCGAGTACCTGCTGCAGCTGCGCGAGAAGCAGAAGATGCGCCGCTACTACGGCGTGCTCGAGTCGCAGTTCCGCACGTACTACGCCAAGGCCAGCCGGCGCAGCGGCATCACCGGCGAGAACTTCCTGCGCATGCTCGAGCTGCGGCTCGACAACGTGGTCTACCGGCTCGGATTCGCGGCCTCGCGTTCGCAGGGCCGCCAGCTCGTGCGGCACAACCACTTCACGGTGAACGGCCGGAAGGTCAACATCCCCTCCTACCAGGTGTCCGCGGGTGACGTCATCTCGATGCGCGAGGGCTCGGCCGCCAAGGCCGTGGTGGCCGACGCAACCGATCTGACCGCGTCCGTGTCGCCGTGGCTGCAGGCCGATCACGACAACCTGACGGGGACGGTGCTGCGCCTCCCCGACCGCACCGACATCGACACGCCGGTGCAGGAGCAGCTGATCGTGGAGTTCTACAGTAAGTAATTTCTAGGCGGTGACAGAATTCATTCTGTTACCGCTGTGACTTTCACGGAAGAGGCGAGACGAATTGCTTGAGATCATTCCGAAGATCACGTCCGAGGACATCGGCGAGACGCTGGGGACGTTCGTGGTGGAGCCGCTCGACCGCGGCTTTGGCTACACGTTCGGCAACAGCCTGCGCCGCGTGCTCCTGTCGTCGCTCGAAGGCGCCGCCGTCACCTCGGTCAAGATCGAGGGCGTGGCGCACGAGTTCACGTCGGTGCCCGGCGTGCGCGAGGACGTGACCGACATCATCCTGAACCTCAAGGGCCTGATCTGCCGGCTGCACGGCGAGTCGGGCGAGGTCGAGGTGCAGGTGCAGAAGGACGGAGCCGGAACGGTCACCGCCGCCGACATCGAGGCGCCCGCCGACCTCGAGATCCTGAACCCGGATCTCGTCATCTGCCACCTGGCCGAGAAGGCCCGGTTCGAGATGACGCTGACCATCGCGCGCGGCCGCGGCTACGTCGCGGCCGAGGGCAACAAGGGGCCCGAGACCACCATCGGCGTGATCCCGGTCGACTCGATCTTCTCGCCGGTGCGGCGGGTCAACTACGACGTCGACGCCGCCCGCGTCGGCCAGCGCACCGACTTCGACAAGCTGAAGCTCGAGGTGACGACCAACGGCTCGATGACGCCGAAGGACGCCGTCAAGGACGCGGCCGAGATCCTGATCCGCTACCTGTCGATCTTCACCGACATCGACGCGGCCGATCTGGCGCTGCGGCCCGACGGCGCTGCCGTCGAGGCGGCCGCCCCCAGCGCACACGGGATGGAGAACATCCTCATCGAGGAGCTCGAGCTCGGCGTGCGCTCCTACAACTGCCTCAAGCGGGTCGGCATCGAGACGATCGGCGACCTGATCTCCAAGAGCGAGGCCGAGCTGGCCGCGATCCCGAACTTCGGCAAGAAGTCGATCGAGGAGGTCAAGGAGACGCTGGCCGCGCACGGGCTCAACCTGAAGGGCGCCGAGTAATGAGGCACCAGCGCAAGGGCCGCAAGCTCGGGCGCGACGCGTCGCATCGCAAGGCCCTCTACGCGCAACATGTGCGGCGCGCTCTTCGAGCACGGCCGGATCCGCACCACCGAGGCCAAGGCGAAGGAGCTGCGGCCGATCGCCGAGAAGCTGATCACGCTCGCGCGCACCGACCCGATGAACGTGGCCGCGCAGCGCGCAGGCGGTCGAGTTCCTGCGCAGCAAGGACTCGGTGCACAGCCTGTTCCACACGGTCGGGCCGCGCTTCACCGAACGGCCCGGCGGCTATACGCGCATCGTCAAGCTCGGCCCGCGCCTGGGCGACGCCGCGCCGATGGCGTACATCGAGCTCGTCGATCACGAGCCCGCCCGCTAGGACCTTCCGGCTCACCGTCGCCTACGACGGCACCGACTTCCACGGCTGGGCGCCGCAGCCGGGGCTGCGTACGGTGGCCGGTGAGCTGGGCGCGGCGATGGAGGTCGAGCCGGGATCGCTGACGGTCGCCGGCCGCACCGACCGCGGTGTGCATGCCGAAGCGAACGTCGTCTCGCTGCAGGTGCCCCGCATGTGGTCTCTGCGGGCCGTCAATCGCCGCCTGCCGGTCGACATCGCGCTGCGCGACGTTGCGGCTGCCCGCGACGGATTCGACGCGCGTGCCGACGCAAGGGCGCGCAGCTACGTCTACCGCATCCGCCGGTCGGAGCAGCCCGATCCGTTCCGGGGCCGGTACGAGCTGCATTATCCCCGCCGGTTCGACGAGGCGGCGCTCGTCGCGTGTGCCCCGGTGATCGTCGGCCGGCACGACTTCCGTGCGTTCACCCCCACCGACACGTCACACGTCTTCTTCGAGCGCACCGTGCACGCAGCCGAGTGGCGCCGCGACGGCGACCTGCTCGAGCTGCACCTGACGGCAGACGCGCTCCTGCGCCACATGGTGCGCGTGCTCGTCGGGACGATGCTCGAGCGGCCCGATCCGGCCCTCCTCGCCCGGCTCGTCCAGGGTGCGCCCCGCTCGGCGGCGGGGCGAACCGCCCCGCCGCACGGCCTCACGCTGACGAACGTCGAGTACTAGATGGTTGATTCCATATCCCCGTGATGTCCAAGGTGCAAGCCGAACCGGCTTGCACCGGTCGGTGGTGACCTGCGATCACGCAGGTCACCACTGGGTTGCGAACCAAGCCTCGCAAGGACGCAGGGAGCGTGCATCGTGGTTGAACTATGGGCGCGACCGAGGACGAAGCGAGGCGACGCGCAGCCCCACCACAACCCGCCCACCCACCCCCGTCACACGTCCAGGCGCGCGGGAATATGGAATCAACCATCTAGGCCGCCGGTCGGATTGGGACGTCCCCGAGGGGACGTCCCCGCTTCTCGGTCACAGCAGCGCCCTGCCGTCGGCGGCGTAGGCGGCGAGCGGTGCCGCCGCGCACGGCGACGCCTCGTAGGCCGCTCGGGTCATGCGGAACACGAGGTGGTCGCGGCCGTCGCGCTCGGCGGTGAGCGCGTAGCCGAGCCGGCGCGGGATGGCGGCGCTGCGCACGTTTGCGGGGTCGCAGTGCACCTCGAGCCACTCGAGCCCGTCGACCTCGAACCCGACCCGGGTGAGAGCGGCCGTCGACTCCGTTGCGAGGCCCTGGCCGACGGCGTCGGCGCGGATCCAGTAGCCGATCTCGCGCGCCTGCTTGCCGAGGCGCGGATGCAGCCCGGTGCCGCCGAGGACGCGCGTCCCGTCCCGGTCGAAGATCCCGTAGATCGCGTCCTCGCCGCGGGCGAACTGGTCGGCGAACGCGCCGAGGAGCTTCCGCTTCTCGGCGAGCGACGTGGGCTCGGCCTCGGCCCAGGGCATCCACTCGCGCAGGTGATCGAGGCTCGAGTCGATCGCGTCCTTCGCACGCGCCGCATCGTCCGGATCCCAGCACCGGATCACGAGCCGGGTGGTCTTGATCCGATACGCCTGGGTCATGGCCTCAGGCTACCCGGTGAGCCCGAATAGTCTTCGCACATGCACATCCTGCTCACCAACGACGACGGCGTCACGTCGCGCGGCCTGCTCGCCGCCCGGCGCGCGCTCGAGACCGTCGGGACCGTGTCGGTGATCGCCCCCGACTCGAACCGAAGCGCCGTCGGCCGCGGTATCACCATCAACCGCCCGCTGACGGTCACCGAGGTCACCCTGCGCGACGGGTCGCCGGCCTTCGCCACCGACGGCACGCCGGTCGACTGCGTCCGGTTCTCGACCCTCGGGCTCGTCGGCGAGCCGCCCGACCTGATCGTCGCGGGCATCAACTACGGCGTGAACCTGGGCGACGACGTGACCTACTCCGGGACGGTCGCGGCCGCGTTCGAGGGCATCGTGCTCGGCATCCCCGCGATCGCCGTCTCGCAGCAGAGCAGCGAAGCGGGCACCCACTTCCGTCGGCAGTCGGGGTACGACTTCGCGCCCGCGGCCGACTTCCTGCCCCGGCTCGTCGGCCTGATCGAGGCGCGCGGGCTTCCGGCGCGCACCATCCTGAACGTCAATGCGCCGCCGCCGCCGGTAAACGGCGTGTCGCTCGTGCGGCTCGGCCGGCGCATCTACCGCGATCGGCTCGAGCTCGAATCCGACGACAAGGGCCGGCGCCGCTACCACATCTACGGCGACGATCCGTCCTATCACGACGAACCGGATACGGACTTCCACGCCATCGCCCAGGGCAGGATCGCGGTGACGCCCGTGCACCTCGACCTGACGAGCGGGCACGGCCTGGATGAGCTGGCGGGCTGGCCGCTCGGCTAGCCGCGCTGGGCGTCGCGCCAACCGACCGGCACGGCGGCACGTAGTAAAAGCCCGTACCGCACAGCGGGGACTTCCCCGATGACCGCGCCCGCCCCGGACGCGAAGATCCCCACGTTCTCCAATCTTGCACCGTTCGAGCGGCGCGTCTATCTTGCGGCGATACCGCTTGATTCTGGGCAAACTTTAGAAGGAAGGGGCCCCGTGAGGCTTTCAGCGAAACGTGGAATCGCGATCGCTTTGGTGATCGCGGCAGTGGCGGGGGCGGCGGGTTGCGGCTCGTCGGGCTCGAGCTCGGGCAGCTCGGCGGGCAGCACGACCGCTCCGGTGCCCAATGTGAGCGCGTCATCGTTCAACGTGAATTTCACTGTCATGAACGAGCTGAAGGGATTGGCTGCTCGTGGCAAGGGCCTGATCGGGGTGCTGCTGCCCGACACGACGTCGTCGGCGCGCTATGTGCAGTACGACGCGCCCTACCTGAAGGATGCGTTCGAGGCCGCCGGCCTGACGCCCAGCGAGTTCAAGATCGACAACGCTCAGGGCAGCGACAGCACGATGCAGCAGCAGGCTGAGGCGGACATCACCGCCGGCGCCTCGGTGCTGCTGGTCGACCCCGAGGACACCGGCACCGGCGCGGCCATCGAGAAGAACGCCGAGAAGCAGGGCGTCAAGGTGATCGACTACGACCGCCTGGTCTCTGGCGGCCCGTCGGATCGCTATTACGTCAGCTTCAACAACGTCCAGGTCGGCAAGCTGATCGGCCAGGGCGAGGTCAGCTGCATCGCGCAGTGGCACGTGTCCAAGCCGAACATCCTGATCATGGACGGCGATCCCACCGACAACAACGCCCTGCTGTTCGCGCAGGGGTACAAGAGCGTGCTTGACCCGAAGTTCGCGAGCGGCGCCTACGTCAAGGTCGGCGAGCCGGCCGGCACGTGGGATCCGCCGACGGCGGCCACCACGTTCGAGCAGCAGTTCACGGCGCACAAGAACATCAACGCCGTGGTGACCCCGAACGACGACAACGCGGCCGCGGTGATCGCCGTGCTCAAGAAGGATCACATCCCGCCTCGCACGTTCCCCACCACCGGCCAGGACGCATCGCCGGCGGGCCTCCAGAACATCCTGCGCGGCTACCAGTGCGGCACGGTCTACAAGCCGGTCTATGAGGAGGCGCAGGCCGCGGTGTCACTGGCCCTGTACCTGCGCGCGGGTCTCACGCCGCCGTCCACCCTGGTGAACTCCCAGACCATGGACAAGACGCTGCACCTGGAGATCAAGTCGGTCTACACGGTCCCGACCTGGGTCACCACCGCCAACATGGCATCCACGGTGATCAAGGACAAGGCGGTCAGCGTGGCCACCGTCTGCTCCGGCGGGCTTGCGAGTGCCTGCTCCAAGGCTGGCATCAGCTAGCACGAACCGCTCGGCCCGGCCGGCCCGCCGTTTTGCGGGCCGGCCGGGCCGGGTAGGGTCTCCCACATGAGCACTGATTCCCAGCCGTTGCTCCGCCTGCATCAGGTGTCCAAGTCGTTCGGCGCGGTGCAGGCGCTTGCGCGATGTCGACCTCGAGCTGCGGTCGGGCGAGGTGACGGCGCTTCTGGGTGACAACGGCGCCGGCAAGTCGGTGATGATCAAGTGCATCGCCGGCATCCATTCGCCCGACCACGGCCAGATCTTCTGGGAGGGTGAGCCGGTTCGCCTTCGTACGCCCCGCGACGCCGCCGCGCTCGGCATCGAGACGGTCTACCAGGACCTTGCGCTTTGCGACAACCTGGACATCGTCCAGAACATGTTCCTCGGCCGCGAGCGCGTGCACCAGGCGATTCTGGACGAGGAGTCGATGGAGACGTCGGCCCGGGAGACCCTGGCGTCGCTGGCCGTCACCACCGTGCGCTCGGTGCGCCAGCCGGTCGCGTCCCTGTCCGGAGGCCAGCGCCAGTCGGTCGCCATCGCCAAGGCCGTGCTGTGGAACACCAAGCTCGTGATCATGGACGAGCCGACCGCTGCCCTGGGCGTCGCCCAGACCAAGATGGTGCTCGACCTCGTGCGCCGGCTGGCCGACCGCGGGCTCGCGGTGCTGATCGTCTCCCATAACCTGAACGACGTGTTCGCCGTCTCCGACCGCATGGCGATCCTCTACCTGGGCCGGCTGGTGGCGGTGCGCTCCGCGGCCGAGATCGACCGCCAGATCGCGGTTGACCTGATGACCGGCGGGGATTCCAGCCGTACGGCGCAGGTCGCCGAGTCCGGTGGAGAGGGGGCATAGGCATGGCCGAAGAGACGCCCACCGGCACCGGGCTCCTGCCCGACGACGAGTCCGACCGTGAGGCGCGCAGAGCCGACCTGGCCATGCCGGCGGAATTGCTCTCCGGCTCGGTCTCGGAGTACGTGCGGATGACGATCGCCCGCATCCGCGGCGGGGAGGCCGGCGTGCTGCCGGTGATCGCCGGGCTGGTGGTGATCTCGATCGTCTTCCAGGGGCTCAACTCGAACTTCCTGACCGCCGGCAACCTGGTCAACCTGCTGGTGCAGGGGGCGGTGTTCTGCCTGCTTGCGCTGGGTGAGGTGTTCGTGCTGATCCTGGGCGAGATCGACCTCTCGATCGGCTACGTGTCGGCCATCAGCGGTGTGGTCGTGGCCGATACCCTGGGGCCGCACTACGGCTGGCCGTGGTATCTGGCGATCGGCGCCGCCCTCCTCGTGTGTGCAGGCATCGGGCTCGTGCAGGGGCTCCTGATCACCGTCCTGGGGTTACCCTCGTTCGTCGTCACACTGGGCGGCCTGCTGTTCTGGCAGGGGATGATGCTGCACGTCATCGGGTCGTCGGGCAGCATTCCGATCAGCGACCCCACCGTCGTCGGCATCGCCGCCAACAACATCAGCGCGACCGAGGGCTGGATCGTCATGCTGGTGATCGTCGGCGTCTTCGGGCTGACGTCGTGGCGGCGCGACGCCAAGCGGCGGACGGCCGGCCTCGTCGCCCCGCCGCCCGGGGTGACCCTGGTCAAGGTCGCCGTCGCGCTTGCGGTCGGCGTCGGCGTGCTGTTGCTGTGCAACACCAACCGCGGCAGGATCGCGGCGTTCCCAATCCGCGGCGTCCCCTACGTCGTGCTGCTGGTCCTGGCGGTGCTGGCCGTCTGGACGTTCCTGCTCGGCCGCACCAAGATCGGCCGCTACTGGCTGGCGATCGGCGGCAACGCCGAGGCGGCCCGCCGGGCCGGCATCAGCCTGATCCGGATCCGCACCCTCGCCTTCGTCATGTGCTCGTTCACGGGCGGCATCGCCGGGATCGTGTACGCATCGCGCCTGGACTCGGTCTCGACCGCCGTCGACGGGGGCAACCTCGTGCTGTACGCCGTCGCTGCGGCCGTCATCGGCGGCGCCAGCCTGTTCGGCGGGCGCGGCAAGGCCCTGCACGCCGTCCTGGGCGGGATCGTGATCGCCTCGATCGACAACGGCATGGGCCTGGTCGGCTACACCGCCGCGGCCCAGAAGATGGTCACGGCACTCGTGCTGCTGGCAGCGGTCACGATCGACGCGCTCTCCCGGCGCGGCCGCATCGCCGGTACGTAGAGCCCGGCGGCGGCGTCGCCGCCGCTCATGTGTAGGGCTGCTGCGAGATGACGACCTCGAGCCCGAAGACGGCCAGGCCGGTGGCGGCGGCGACGGCGACCCACTCGAGCCGCGAAGGCCGGCCCCGAAGGCGCGGATAGGCGAGGAACACGATCGCCTGCGACAGGTAAAGGGCGACGAGCGACGGCGTGAGGGCATAGGAAGAGAACTTGTCCGGGTCGATCAGGCTGATCGCGTCTCCGGCGACGAAGAGCACCGCAATGACGCGGCCGGCGCGCTTGACCGAGACGCCGAGCATCGCCCGCATGAGCCGCGTCAGGGCGATGAACTCGGCGACAATCACGGCGACCACGCTCGCAGCCGCGCCCAGGGCGATGACGGTCGCAAGGCCGTTGCCTTCGTACGCCTTCACAAGGGTGTAGCCGGGTGCCTCGAGCGCCGCCAGCCGCGACTCGCCGAGCGCCGCCATCGGCACGGCGACGATAAGGATGAGGATGCCGGTGATGACGACCGCGCACAGGATCGTGCGCCGCACGGTGCGTCCCCCTCCCACCACCTCGCCGCCCAGGAACAGCGGCAGGCTGGCGCAGGTGAAGAGCAGCGACACGTTCCCGATCCCGCGGGCGACCGACCCGGTGTTCGAGTGGACGGCGAACCCGGCCGGGTGGATGCCCGCGTGGTGTGCGACGACGGCTGCCAGAATCACGGTCAGCACGACCTGGACGACGGCGACGACCGCCACGAGCACGAACACGAGCCGCTCGGCCAGGAGCAGCGCACCCGCGATCACGATCGGGAAGGCGAGCTGGTAGAGCGCCCGGTGGGGCGTCATCCCGGGGAACGACTCGGGCAGCTGGTCGTACACGAGGTAGGTGACCGTGAACGGCAGATACAGGAAATAGCTGAACGTCCAGATGCAGCCCTGGACGATCGCCACCCGGCGGCCGGCCGCCCGCTCGACGAACGTGAAGAGGCCGCCGTCCGAGGCGATCTGCTCGGAGTAGCGCCACCAGATCAGGAGCGGAAAGGCGAACACCGCTGCGCCGGCCGCGGCCGTGAGCGCCATCGACGAGAGGGCGGGGCCGCCGACGGCGTCGGGAAGGTAGAGCGCTGCGAGCGCGAGCGGCCCGCCGACCGACGCAAGCGCGAAGCCGGCGAAGAGCGCGGTCGGCAGCGTGCCGCCGCGCTCATTCACCGGCAAGCCGCCCGGCAGAGGAGGGCCACCGGGCACAGGAGGTCAGCTCCAGCTACCTCCGCTGCTCGAGCTCCCGCCGCTCGAGGACGCGCCCGATCCGCCGCCCGACGAGCCGCCGCCGGAGCCCACCGTCACGTCGGCGTTCATGCCGAGCGCCTTGTGGCCGGGCACCGAGCAGAAGAAGTCGTACTTGCCGTTCTGCAGGGTGACGGTCAGGTTCTGGGTGCCCGGCGCGAAGGTCGGGGTCGCCTGGCTGGAGACACCGGGGCCTTCGATGGTCAGGTTGTGCGGCGACGGGCCCAGGTTCGTGACGACGAACGTGTATGTCCCGGCCTTTGCGATGTGATCGCCGCCGGCGATCGTGATCGAGAAGTCCTGCTCGGTGACGGCGATCTTCGTGCCGGTCGCGGCGGGCGTGGACGAGGCCGGCGATGACGAGCTGCCGCACGCGGCCAGGGCGAGAGTGAGGGCGGCAGCGGCGGCCGCAACGCGTAGGCTTCTCATGTGCCGTTCTACGCTCCCTGTCGAAGATTGGATTGGCCGTTGTGAGTGATGTCACGCGCCCCGCAGGGCGACTTCCGCACACATGGCTGTTCGATTTCGACGGCACGCTGGTCGATTCGGTGGCGCTGATCCTGGCGTCGTTCCGCCACGCTACACGGACGGTGCTCGGCGTGCAGCCTCCCGATGCCGAGCTGATGGCCGGCGTGGGCCGCCCGCTCGTCGCGCAGATGCGCGAGCTCGGTCCCGACCGGGTCGACGAGCTGGTCGCCGTCTACCGCGAGCACAACCTGCGCGCCCACGCGGAGCTGCTGCGTCCCTACCCCGGGTCGTGCGATGCTCGAGGGTCTGCGCCGGCGCGGGCTGCGCCATCGGGATCGTGACCTCCAAGATGCGAGACGCGCCAGGAGCTCGGCCTCCGGCACGTTCCGCTGGGGCGCTTCGACGCCGTCGTTACCGTTGAGGACACCGCGCGGCACAAGCCGGATCCGGCGCCGGTGACGCACGGCCTCGCCCTGCTCGGGGCCGACGCGGCGGACGCCGTCTACGTCGGCGATGCGCCGTACGACCTGCGCGCGGGCCGTGGGGCGGGCGTCGCGACCGCGGCCGCGATGTGGGGGACGGCGTTCGCGCCCGAGGTGCTGCGGGCGGAGCACCCGGATCGAGAGCTGGTGCGCCCCGAGGAGGCACTGGCGTGGTGAGCCCGTCCGACCGCGCGGCCGAGCTGCGGCGCGTCATCGACGAGGCCAACCACCGCTATCACGTTCTCGATCAGCCGACGCTCTCCGACGGCGAGTACGACGGACTCATGCGCGAGCTGCAGGCGCTCGAGGCCGAGCACCCCGAGCTCGTCACGCCCGACTCGCCCACCCAGCGGGTGGGCGCACGCCCGGCGGGCAGTTCGCCGAGGTGCGCCACGCCCAGCCGATGCTCTCGCTCGCCAACGCCCGTAACGACGACGAGTACGCGGCCTGGGTCGAGCGTGTCCGCCGCCTGCTCGAAGGCGAGCCGTTCCAGCTTGTCACCGAGCCGAAGATCGACGGACTGGCGATCTCGCTCATCTACGAGCGCGGCGTCGTTCGTCCGCGGCGCGACCCGCGGCAACGGCGAGGTGGGCGAGGACGTCACGGCCAATCTACGCACGGTGCGCTCGATTCCGCTGCGCCTGCCGGCCGACGCAGGCCCGCCGCCCGAGGTCGTCGAGGTGCGCGGCGAGGTGTACCTGCCCCTGGCCGGATTCGCGCGCGTGAACGAGGAGCAGGTTGCGGCCGGGGCGCCAACCGTTCATGAACCCGCGCAACTCCGCCGCCGGGTCGCTGCGCCAGAAGGATCCATCGGTGACGGCGCGCAGGCCGCTGGCGCTGTGGGCGTACGCGATCGGCCACATCGAGGGCCTCGAGCTTGCGTCGCACTGGGATGCGCTCGCGTGGCTGCGCGAGCACCGCTTCCCGGTCAGCCCCGACGTGCGCCTGCACGACGATCCCGAGGCCGCCCTGGCATCGTGCCACGAGTGGGAGCGGCGCAGGGCCGAGCTCGCATTCGACGTCGACGGCGCGGTGGTCAAGGTCTCGTCGTTCGACCAGCAGCGGCGGCTGGGCGCCGTCGGCCGCGACCCGCGCTGGGCGATCGCGTTCAAGTTCCCGCCGACGACGGCGCTCACGACGCTCAACCACATCGGCCTGAACGTCGGGCGTACCGGCGCGATGAACCCCTACGCCGTTCTCGAGCCCGTGAACATCAGCGGCGTGACTGTGGGGATGGCGACGCTCCATAACGAGGATGACATCCGCCGCAAGGACATCCGCGAGGGCGATCGCGTGATCGTCCAGCGCGCCGGCGACGTCATCCCCCAGGTGGTCGGGCCGGCGCCCGAGCAGCCCGGAACGCGCGGGCCTGTGTGGTCGATGCCGGAGAGCTGTCCCGTGTGCGGCCACCCGGTGGTGCGGGCCGAGGGCGAGGCCAAGCACTACTGCTCGAACCGGGCCTGCCCGTCGCGCGGCTACGAGGGCCTGCGCCACTTCGTCTCGCGCGGCGCGATGGATATCGAGGGCGTCGGCGAGAAGCTCGTCCGCAGGCTGATGGAGCTCGGTCTGGTCGCGCAGCCGCAGGACTTCTACGCCCTGACCGAGGAGCAGCTGCTCGGCCTCGAGGGCTTCCAGCAACGGTCGGCCGAGAACGTGATCGCGGCGATCGAGGCGTCCAAGGCGCAGCCCTTCGGCCGGGTGCTGTTCGCCCTCGGCATCACGCACGTCGGGTCGGTGACGGCGCAGACGCTGGCCGACGGCTTCGGCAGCGTCGAGGCCCTTCGCGCCGCGACCGCCGAGGAGATCGCGGGCGTCGAGGGCATCGGCCCGGTCATCGCCGAGCAGGTGGCCGGCTGGTTCCTCGACGCCGAGCACGCCGAGGTCGTCGACGCCCTGACCGCCGCGGGCCTGCGGATGCACGGCCCCAAGCGGGAGGCGCCCCCCGCGGGGCCGCTGGCCGGCAAGACGTTCGTCGTCACGGGCACGCTCGAGGGGTACTCGCGCGACGAGATCGCGGCCCACCTGGCCGCGCTCGGGGCGAAGGTGACGAACAGCGTCTCGGCTGGCACCGACTACCTGCTCGCGGGCGCGGGCGGCGGCTCGAAACGGGCCAAGGCCGAGCAGCTGGGCGTGCCGGTGATCTCCGAGGCGCAGCTCGAGGAGCTCGCCTCCGGCTGAGCCGGCTCAGCTGACCGAGGAGCCGGCCAGGACCTGCACGAGCCGATCCTGGAGCGCGTGCGCGGCGAGCACGTTGATGTGCCGCTCGTTCATCACCATCGAGAACACGAGCGGGCGGCCGTTGCGCGACGTCACGTAGCCGGACAGGGCCGAGGCGCCGTCGAGGGTGCCCGTCTTGGCCCGCGCGTTTCGGTAGGCGGGGCCCGAGGTCATGCGGTTGTAGAGCGTCCCGGTGGCGCCCGCGAGCGGCAGCGCATGCTCGTAGAACCACGCGTAGGGCTGATCGACTGCTCGGCGCAGGATCCCGGCGATCTGACGCGGCGAGATCCGGTCGAGCTTGGAGAGGCCCGAGCCGTCCGCGATCCGCGCGCCGGCGAGGTCGACGCCCAGGTTGTGCAGGTAGCGCCGGGTGATGCCGACGCCTGTGCGCGTTTCACCGAGCCTGCCGGGCGCGACGGCCAGGTCCTTCGTGAGCGTCTCGGCGAAGAAGTTGTCCGAGACCTGATCCATCTCGTACACGAGCTTGTGCATGGTGGGCGACGGCTCGGAGGCGATCTCGCGGGCCGCCTGCGGGCGCCGGCCGGTTTCGGCGGGGTGGCCGATCCTCACGCCCTGGCGGCGCAGGGCAAGCGCGAGCTGCTGGGCGGCGCGCAGCGCCGGTGACGGGGCGGTCGCGAACTCGCCGAACTCCAGGTAGTCCTCGTTCACGGTGAGCGCCGAGAGCGGCGGGCAGTCCATCCACGAGTCGCTCTTCCAGTCCGGGCCGCGGCGGTCGGTGTCAAACGCGCTCTCGTCGCCGAAGACCGAGCCGGTCACGCGCCGCACCCCCGCCGAGCGCACCGCGGCCGCCAGATCGTGCACGAGGCCGGACGCCCCCTTGAACGCGAGCCGCGAGAAGGGGACGGTCGAGAGCGACGGGTCGCCGCCGCCGACGAGCCACAGGCTGCCGTGCAGCGTGCCGCCGCTGAGCGCCCCGGTCGCGAACACGCGCGTCTGCAGGCGGGTCGAGAGCCCGATCCGGCCGAGCACCGCGGCGCTCGTCGCGAGCTTCAGGTTCGACGCGGGCCGCATCTCGCGCCGGCCGTGGAGGACGTAGAGCAGATGGCCGTTGCCCTGGTCGTAGACGACGAAGCCGGTGCGGTCACCCGAGAACTGCGACCCGCCGACGAGCGCGGAGAGGCGGTTGCTCAGCACCGACGCACTCGCCGCGGATGGCGCGACGAGAAGGAGGGCACAGGCGAGCGCGAGGAGGCGGGACGCCGTGAAGGACATGGGATATGCGCGCCGGGGCGGCCCCCGCGGCGGCTAATGGGTGGTGAGCGTGAACTCCTCGCGCACGGCTTCGAAGAGGCTCTTGTCGATCTTCCCGTGGTAGATCGGGACACACTGCTCGTGGCACAGCCGGATGACGTCCTCGCGCTTCATTCCGTACTCTTTCGACAGCTCATCCGGCGTCAGGTGATTCGCCATGCCTGCCCCCTTGTTGTGTCCGGGAATTGAAAAACCCACCGGTCGCAATCCTCGGTGGGCTTCGGTGATGCTGCTCCTCGTGTGCGTGCGCCGTCAGTCAACTTCAGGCGCGCTCCTCGGAGACATCCATGGTCACACTGTAGCTGTGTGGCCGGACGCCGTCAATCATCCGGCGCCCCGTCGTCCGGCCGGTCAGATGGGGTTCGGGAGGTCGATGAAGACGTGCTCGACACCGAACCGGCCGGCGATGAGATCGCCCAATACGCGCACGCCGAACACCTCGGTGGCGTAGTGGCCGGCGGCGATGAAGTGGATGCCCGCCTCGCGCGCCGCCGCCATCACCGGCTCGCGCGGCTCGCCCGTGAGGAAGCAGTCCGCGCCCGCGTCGGCGGCGGCCTCGAGCTCGCCCGCCGCCGAGCCGCTGATGATCGCGACGCGGGCGATCGCTTCGGGGCCGTCGGTGAACACGAGCGGGTCGCGGGTCACCTGCCGGCGGACGCGCTCGACCAGCTCCTCGATCGCGATCGGCGGCTCGGCGCGGCCGATGAACCCGATGCTCTTGTCGTGGACGACGCCGAACTCCTCCAGATCGTCGAGGCCCAGGATGCGGCACAGGAGGGCGTTGTTGCCGACGTCGGGGTGCGCGTCGAGGGCGAGGTGGTAGGCGACCAGCGAGAGATCGGCGTCGAACAGGCACTTCAGCCGCTCCCGCTCACGCCGCCCGATGCGGCGCGACTCGCCCTTCCAGAACAGGCCATGGTGCACGATCAGCATCTGTGCGCCCGCCTCGGCCGCCCGCTGGAACAGCTCGAGCGAGGCGGAGACGCCCGTCGCGATGCGCGTCACCTCGGAGGCGCCGGTCACCTGCAGGCCGACCGGGAGCGCGTCCGGATACGCACCGGCGTCGAGCAGCCCGTCCGCGAAGGCGACGATCTCGTCTCTGCCGGCCACGGGCATACCGTACCGCCCGAACGGGTGGTCCCACCACCCCACCCGTTGCGGGAGGGTGGTGCGCTGCGCAATGCTTCCGTGGATGGAGGAGCAGGTGTCGCTCGCAACCCGGCTGGCGGGACATCTCCCGCCGCCCTCGGCCCCGCTGCGCCGGGAGGCGTTCACGCGCCCGGCGACCGGCGGCCTGCGGCAGCGGATCATGGCCCAGATCGACCGTGCGGTCGAGATCTTTGAGGTCGACCGGCTGCTCTACGACATCGAGATCGACGCCCAGGGCCGGTGGCTGCGGCAGATGATGGCGTTCGACGCCTACTGCGCCCGTCGCGACGCCGCACGCGAGACCCGGCAGCCGGGCTCGCCGCCTGTGCGATAATCCCGCCTTCCGGGGCGTGGCGCAGCCTGGTAGCGCGCACCGTTCGGGTCGGTGAGGTCCCGAGTTCGAATCTCGGCGCCCCGATACCGCGGCCGGGTGACGGGGCGGTGTCTGGCGCGGCCCGTCACCCGGCCGCGAGAGTCTCTTCGACCAGGGCGGAGCGGCGTCCGGGCGAGCCGCTCACGGCGCAGCCGCGGCCCGCAGCCGCAGCGGCAGCCAGATCCGTACAGTCGAGCCGTCGCCGGGCATCGACTCGATGTCGACCCGGCCGCCCGCAAGGCGGACGAGCTCCACGAGCGTCGAGAGCCCGAACGACAGCCGCTGGTGGGCGCCGTCGATCGCGCTCTCGACGTGGAAGCCCACGCCGTCGTCGGCGACCTCGGCGAGCACCCCGTCGTGCGCTCTGTGCAGGGTGCAGCGCACGTGCCTCGCGCGTGCGTGTTTGCGGGCGTTCACGATCGCCTCCTGCATCATGCGGTAGAGCAGCGCCTCGACCGACGGGTCGAAGCGCATCCGCGCAGGGATGACCTCGGCCTCGAAGCCCGCCTCTCGGCCCGCGACGGCGGCGACCTCGGCGATCGCGGGCATGACGCCCTCGGCCTCGAGCAGCTGCGGGCGCAGGTCGAAGATCAGGTGGCGGGTGCGCTCGGTCGCGGTCGCGAGCGTCTCGCGCACCCTCTCGAGCAGCGCGATCGCGCGCGCGTTCTCGGGACTCATGGCACGGCGGACGCGGTCGATCGAGAGCAGCGTCGCGATCAGCACCTGCACCGTGTCGTCGTGCAGCTCCGACGCGATCCGGCGCCGCTCGTCCTCGACGCTGCGCACGATCTGGCCGAGCACGCGCTGGCGGTCGGCCTCGCTGCGCCGCAGGGCCAGGTACTGGGCCAGCTGGCCCGCGAAGCTCTCCAGGATCCGCAGCATGCCCGGGTCGGGGTCGCGCACGACACCGAAGAGCAGCTCGAGCACGCCGAGCACATGGCCATGCCCGTCCAGGAACGGCAGCCACGCTCCGGCATGCAGGCCAAGGTCGGTCGCCAGCTGCTTGCGGTGGAAGTCCGGCTCCGTGGTGACGTCGCTCATCCACCGCACGCCGGGATCGGCCACAACGCTGCCGAGCAGGCCGAAGCCGGGTGGGAACACGAAGTCGATCGACGCGGCGTGGAAGGGCTGCTCGCGCTCGGTGGCGCGCCACGAGTCGACATAGCGGGCGGCGCCGTCGCCGCCGACCGCCCAGAGCGCGGCGATGTTCGCGCCCGAAGCCGGGCCGATCGCCTCGAGCACCGCGCCGGCGGCGTCGACGAGCGTCTCGCTCTCCGCAAGCGCCTGTGTTGTCAGATACTGGGCGGCGATCAGCCGCTCGCGCCGGTGCTCGGAGACATCGCGCACGGTGATCAGCGCGAGCATGCCGAGGGCCGAGTCGATCGGGGCCAGGCTGATGTCGGCGAAGAACACCTCGCCGCCCCGGCGCTGGGCGGCGAGCGGCAGGCCCGAGCCCATCTCGCGCGCCACCGGGTTGGCGAAGAAGCTCGCGATCAACGACCGGTGCCGGCTCCGCACCGTTTTGGGCAGCAGCCGGTGGATCGATCCGCCGACAAGCCGGTCGATCGCGTAGCCGAAGAGCTCCGCCGCGGCGGTGTTCGCGACCTGGATCCGGCCGTCGCGGTCGACACCGATGACGGCTTCGGGGATGGCCGCCAGGATGTCGGCGGCACGGAGGTCGGCGCTTTGCCGCGCAGCTGCTGAAACGATCTCGACCTCATCGCCGCCCGCTACCGGTTGCGCGTCATTCACGCTGACAGGATCGGCCATCTGCTTGACCCTCGGTGCCCTTCGACAACACCCTAGCAGTGTTGGGAAGCACCGACCACGAAGCGCGGCGGTGCAACCATTCGGTTGCGTATACTGCTCCGATGCGCATCCTCGTCCTCGGTGGAACCTCCTTCGCCGGCCGCCATCTGGTCGAGCTGGCCCTGCAGCGCGGGCATGAGGTCGTGCTGTTCAACCGCGGCCGCACGCACCCCGACCTCTTCCCCGGCATCGAGCGGATCACGGGCGAGCGGGCCGGTCCCCTCGACGGCCTGCGCGGTCGCAGCGCCGACGCCGTTGTCGACACGTCCGGCTACTTCCCGGCCGACGTCGAGCGCTCGTCGGCGCTGCTCGCGGCGACCGCCGGCCGGTACCTCTTCGTCTCGAGCCGCAGCGTCTATGCCGATCACTCGGCTCCGGGCGCGAACGAGGAGTCGCCGCTGGGCGAGCTGCCGGAGGGGGCGCCCTCCGACGCGATCACCGGCGAGAGCTACGGGCCGCTGAAGGCGGCATGCGAGCTGGCCGCCCAGGCCGCCTTTCCGGGCCGCGCGCTCATCCTGCGCCCGGGTCTGATCGTCGGCCCGCACGACCCGACCGGACGGTTCACGTACTGGCCCGAGCGGATCGCCGCCGGTGGCGACGTGCTTGCGCCGGCGCCGCCGGAGCAGCCGATCCAGGTGATCGATGCTCGCGATCTGGCGGCGTTTGCTCTCGACCTGCTCGAGCGCGAGGTGAGCGGGACGTTCGACGTCGTCAGCCCCGACGGCATGCTCACGCTCCGCGCGGTTCTCGATGCCTGCATCGAGGCGGCCCGTGGCGACGCCCGCATCGTCTGGGCGAGCGAGCGCTTCCTGCTCGACCATGGCGTCGAGCCCTGGACGGAGCTGCCCCTGTGGACGCCGGGCGCCGACATGGCCGGGTTCCAGCGCTCGGACGTCTCGCGCGCGCTCGCGGCGGGCCTGACGCCGCGACCGATCGCAGACACCGTGAAGGACACGCTGGCATGGGCGGCCGCCGAGCAGCCCGACCGGGGGCCGGCCATGACCCGCGAGCGCGAGGCCGAGCTGCTCGCCGCGTGGGCGATCGCGGGCTGAATTCCTCGGATTCTCCGAGGAAACGTTCAGCTTCCTCTCATAGAGCCACTCCTATCCTTTGCCCATGCCGGAGCACGCGCCCGCAGCCGCAGAGTCGCGCATCGCCGCCGCGCACCGGCGGGCGCACATCGCCAAGCTCGGCATGGGCGCGGCGGCGCTCGCCTGCTTCGGCCTCGGGATGACGCTCGTGAAGGCGAACGTCGCCGGCCACTCGCGGCACGCCCTGCGCCCGCTCGACGCCCCGTCGCGGTTCCAGGCGATCGTCCGCCATGACGCCCTCGACCGTGGGCTCCTGGCACCCGCCCAGGCCGCGCCGAGCGCCACGACGGCGCAGTCGTGATCGCAGCCCGGAGCGAGTTTCGGGCCATGGGCTGCGAGATCGTCGTGGCCGGCGCAAACGACTTCGAGCTGACGCGTGTCCGGCGGCTCTTCGCAGCGTGCGACCGCACCTTCAGCCGCTTCCGGCCCGACAGCGAGCTCAGCTCAGTGAACCGGGCCGCCGGGTTGCCCACGCTCGTCACGCCGCGGTTCGCCGAGGCCGTACGTCGTTCGCTCGCGGCAGCCGAGCGCACCGGCGGCCTGGTCGATCCCACCGTCGGCGCATCGCTCGTCGCGCTCGGGTACGACCGCGACTTCGCCGACCTCGCCGACGACAGGACGCCCGCGGCGCGCGTCGCGCCGGCGCCGGGCTGGCGCACGATCGAGCTGACCGGGCGGCTGCTGCGCATCCCGGCGGGCTGTGCGCTTGACCTGAACGGCGTCGTCAAGGCCGCGGCTGTGGACGAGGCCGCCGACATCATCTCGGGCGAGGGGTTCGTCTCGGCCGGCGGCGACCTGGCCGTGCGCGGCCCGACCGACGTCGCCCTGCCTGCCGGCGGAGCCGTGCGGGTCGTGCGGGGTGGCATCGCGACCTCCGGGTGCGAGCGCCGGCGCTGGCGCCGCGCAGGCCGCTGGCACCACCATCTGATCGATCCGGCCACCGGGCGGTCGGCGCGCTCGCCGTGGCGCGAGGTGACAGCCTCGGGAGCGTCGTGCCTCGATGCGGACGTCGCTGCGCGGGCTGCCATGATCGCCGGCGCCGACGGCCCCGCCCTGCTTGACAGCCTGGGCGTGCCCGGCCGGTTCGTCGCGCACGACGGATCCGCGACGCCGAACGCGGCGTGGATCGGGATGGTCGGCGAGCCGGCATGCATCTGACCTCGAGCCCCGTCGACTGGTACGCCGCCCGGGCGGCCGGGATCGTCGCCTACCTGATGCTGTCCGCCGTCGTCGTGCTCGGGATCGCGATGGCGGGCAGGGCGCCCGGCCGCCGGTGGCGGCGCTGGCCGATGTTCGCGGTCGAGGATGTGCACCGCGTCGGCGGCCTGCTGGTGGGGAGCTTCATCGCGCTGCATGTCCTCACGATCGCGATCGACTCGTTCCTGCCGTTCTCGATCGGCCAGATCGCGATCCCGCTCACCGCCACCTACCGCCCGATCTGGACGGCGCTCGGGATCGTTGCGGCCGAGCTGCTGGTCGCGCTGGCCGTGACCAACCACTACCGCCGTCGCATCCCGCACCGGTGGTGGCGGTTGGCGCACTACGCCAACTTCGTCGTGTGGACGGGCGCGACGCTGCACGGCATGGGCGGCGGCACCGACCGCAGCACGCCCTGGCTGATCGCGATCTTCGCCGTCTGCTCGGCGGCGGTCGTCACGGCCACGGCGTGGCGGATCGGCGTCCGCCGCGGACTCGGCGCCGTGACGCGGCCGGGCACGGCCATCGGCGCCGGCGGGGTCGCCGCGGCGATCGTCATCGCGCTCGCGCTCGGGCCGCTCCACACCCATGCCCGGCCGTGGAACGCGTCCCGCTTCACCGATGCGCTCACGGGCAGGATCCAGCAGGAGTCCGCCGTGACCCGGGCGCTCGTCTCGATGACCGGCACCGCGACCGGCGCACAGAACGCGCTCGTGCGCGCCGACCTGCTGGTCGGGTCGCAGCAGCTCGAGGCGACGAGCTTCCAGCTCGAGCTCCTGCCGAGCGGCGCGGTCTGCACGGGCACCGTGCAGCAGGTGCGCAGCTTCGGCTTCGATGCCGTCTGCCGGCTCGGCGACGGCAGCCGCAGGCGCGTGCACGCCGCCTGGCGGCTGGTGAGCAACGCGATCCTGCGGGGCACGCTCTCGGCGACGCCGGTCGCGCGATGATCGACTAGGCTCGGCCTCGTGGCCCGCTCACAGGACGCCGATGCCCTCGTGATCTTCGGGATCACCGGCGACCTGGCCCGCAAGATGACCTTCGAGGCGCTGTACCGCCTCGAGGAGCGCGGCCTGCTGTCGTGCCCGATCGTCGGCGTGGCGATGGACGAGATGTCCGACGACGACCTGCGCACCCGCGCTCGCGAGTCGATCGAGGCAGGTCAGACGACGCTCGACGAGAAGACCTTCGCGACGCTCGCCGGGCGGATGCGGTACGTCCGCGGCGACTTTGGCGCGGCCGACACCTACCAGCGTGTGGCCGACGCGATCAAGGGCGCGTCGCGGCCGGTCTTCTACCTCGAGATCCCGCCGTCGCTCTTCAGCACGGTCGTCAAGGGCCTCGCCGACGCCGGCCTGACCGTGAAGGCCCGGGTGGTGGTCGAGAAGCCGTTCGGGCACGATCTGGCCTCGGCGCGGGCGCTCGCCGCCGACCTGCACGCGCTGATCGACGAGTCGCAGCTCTTCCGGATCGACCACTTCCTGGGCAAGATGCCGGTCGAGGACATCCTGTACCTGCGTTTCGCCAACTCGCTGCTCGAGCCGGTGTGGAACCGGCAGCACGTCGCGAGCGTGCAGATGACGATGGCCGAGGACTTCGGCGTCGAGGACAGGGGCCGCTTCTATGACGCGGTGGGTGCCCTGCGCGACGTGGTCCAGAACCACCTCATGCAGGTGCTCGCCCTGATCGCGATGGAGCCGCCGGCGCGCGAGGGCCTCGGGGCAATCGACGACCGCAAACATGACGTGTTCACGGCCATGCCCGACCTCGACCCGGCCCGGATGGTGCGGGGCCAGTACGACGGCTACCTCGACGTCAAGGGCGTGGCGCCCGCCTCCGACACCGAGACGTTCGTGGCGCTGCGCACCGAGATCGACAACTGGCGCTGGTCCGGCGTGCCCTTCTACATCCGCGCCGGCAAGGCGCTTGCGGCGCGGGCGACCGAGGTGCGGGTGGTGTTCAAGCGCCCACCGAAGCTCGGGTTCATGGCCGAGGGCCACCGCCCCGATCCCAACCACTACATCCTGCGCATCGACCCGAATCCGGGCACGACCATCCAGCTGCAGTCGATGCGCTCGGGCAGCCCGGGCGTCGAGACCGTGAACCTCGACGTCGAGTTCGCCGACGACGGCGAGGCCACGCCCACCGCCTACGAGGAGCTGCTGCATGCGGCGCTCCGGGGCGATCGCACGCACTTCACCCGGCAGGACTCGGTCGAGGAGACCTGGCGGATCGTGCAGCCGGCGCTCGACGATCCACCGCCGGTCAAGCCCTACAAACGCGGCACTTGGGGCCCGGTCGAGGCCGACGTCATCCCCGCGGGCCACGGCGGCTGGCACGAGCCCTGGACGATGCGCGACGCCTGAGCCCCGCTCGTGGGGTCAGACCCCGAACGACGGCTGTGACAGATCCGCGCCGGTTTCCGGGCGGGGTCTGACCCCGCCTACTCCTGCTCGATCCGACGGCCCACCTCGCGGACGATGTCCACGAGCGCGTGCGCGTCGGCGACCGTCGTGCGGTAGTTCACCATGCACGGGCGCAAGCACCAGCGTCCGTCGACGACCGCGCCCGTGATGTACAGGCGGCCGTCGCGCTGCAGCTCCTGCACGAGCCGGCGGTTGTGCTCGTCGGCGTCGCCGTGGGCGGGGATGCGCCGGAAGGGCACGATCGAGAGCGCCGGCTCGACCAGCAGCTCCAGGTCGTCGGCCTCACGCACCAGGTCGGCGACGAGCCGGGCCAGCTCGAGGTCGTGCTCGATCGCCTCGCGGAAGGCGCCCGCCCCGTGCGCGCGCAGCGCGAGCCACAGCTTGAGCGCGCGGAACGGGCGCGAGTACTCGAGCGTCCACTCGACCGGGTGCTCGCCGAACTCGATCTCGGGGATGTAGGGGGCGTCGTGCGAGAAGGCCGCCTCGAGGTCGGAGCGGTTGCGCACGAGCAGCACGCCGCAGGCCTTGGGCACGAACAGCCACTTGTGGCCGTCGAGCGCGGCCGAGTCGGCCAGCTCGAGGCCGTCGAAGAGGTGCCGGGCGGTGTCGGTGGCCGCCGCCGGCAGGCCGTAGGCGCCGTCGATGTGCAGCCACACGTTGTGCGCGGCGCACACCTCGGCGACGGGCCGGATCGGGTCGACGGCGCCCGTGAGCGTCGTGCCCGCGGTCGCCACGACGGCGACGGGGACGCGGCCGTCGGCCACGTCACGATCGATGGCCTCGGCCAGCACGTCGGGGCGCATTCGCCGCGCGGAGTCGATCGCGATCGTGCGCAGCGACCGCCGGCCCAGGCCGAGCACCTCGACGGCGCGCTCGACGCTCGAGTGGGCCTCGGCGCTCGTGTAGACCACGCCGCGGCCGTCGCAGCCCTCGATGCGGCTGCCCGGAAGCGCCCGCTCGCGTGCGGCCGTGAGCGCCGTCAGGTTCGACAGCATGCCGCCGCTCGTGAACGTGCCCCACGCGGCCGGGTATCCGACCAGGTCGCCGACCCAGCGCAGCGTCTGGCGCTCGACCAGATCGGCGGCGGCTGCGCTCGCCGCCAGGTTGATGTCGTGCGAGCCGGCGAGGGCATCGGCCAGGACGCCGAGCTCGAGCCCCGATGAGCCGACGTAGCCGAAGAAGCGCGGCCGCGAGTGGGCGAGGCTCTCGTCCAGGATCTCGGACACCTCGTCGAGTGCGGCGTGGGGACCGATGCCCGTCTCGGACAGCCCCTGGGCGACCAGGGTGCGGATGTTGTCGGCGATCGGGGGCTGGTAGGAGCGGGCGCGGTCGAATCCGCGCCACGACTCGAGGATCAGGGCGAGGCCGTGCTTGAGCGTCTCCGCGCGGGCATCGCCGAGTGCGAGCGGCGTCTGGGTCATGCCGGAATCATTGCCGATCTATCATCACGCCGATGATCCGGCTCCGGAAGATCGATCACGTCTGCCTGCGGGTCGCCGACGTCGGCGAGGCCGCCGCCCGCTATGCCATCCAGTTCGGGCTGACGGTGCGCGAACTGGACGCCGCCCGGGCGACGCTCGCATGCGAATACGAGCCGTACTCGCTCGAGCTCGTCGCCGCGGGCGCGGGTGAAGAGCTCGGATTCGCCCACTGCGCGTGGCAGCTGCGCCGCAGCGTCCCGCTGATCGTCGCGCACGACTGGCTGGCCTCGACGTCGGACTCGTGGGAGGACCGCGGCGATCACCTGGTGGTGACCGATCCCGAGGGTTTCGAGCACCACATCCTGCCCTACGCGCACGAGGACGACCGCCGCCCCGCCGTCGCCCGCGCCACCACCGATCTGCCCGGCCTGCGCCCGCGCAAGCTCGGGCACATCAACCGCCTGACGGGCGACATGGAGGCGGTCACGCGCTTCCACACGGATGTCCTGGGGATGGAGATCTCGGACTATCTGGGCGATGCGGGCACGTGGTTCCACGTCAGCTCCGAGCACCACCAGATGGCGCTCGTGAACAGCGGCCGGCCGCACTTCCACCACATCGCGTTCGACTACGTCGACTTCGGCGCCCTCCGCGCGCTCTTCGACAACCTCGGCCAGCACGGACGCTGGCTGTCGTGGGGGCCGGTGCGGCACGGCATCGCCCAGAACATCTGCGGCTACGTGCGCATCACCGAGGAGCCGCTGCACGTGGAGTGCTACTGCGACATGGAGCAGCTCGAGCCCGAGCACGAGCCGCGCACGTTCCCCGACGACCGCTTCTCGTCGAACACCTGGGGGCCGCTGCCGCCGCGCTCGTACTTCCGCTTCGACACCGCCGCGGTCGAGTCCGAGCGCGAGAGCCTCGAGACGCGCGGCACGCCGCTTCCGCCCGTTCGCTGATCACGAGCGGGGCGACGTGAGGTCGTAGAGGGTCACGCCGGACACCGTCCGTGCCGTGAAGTGCTGCTTCACCCAGGCCGTGATCGCGGCCGCGTCCGATCCGGTGCCGGCTCCACCGCCCCCGCCCGCGATGAACCAGTGGATCTCGCCGCGGTGGACGTATGCCGCGAACTCGGCCGGCGTCGGCGCGGGATCGGTGCCGTTGAACCCGCCGATCGCCATCACCGCCATGCCGGAGGCGAGCTGGTAGCCCGCGGCGGAGTTCGAGCCGACGGTTGCCGCGGCCCAGCGGTAGCCCGAGCCGGTCTCGAGCAGCTTCACGAGCCGCGCCGAGGGAGTCGACCTGCCGAGGATGCCGCCGATCGCGCCGGGCCCGGCCGCGCGGGTGCTGCGCCCGGGGGTGGCTCCCCGGCTGCCGCCGAACGACGGCGCGCCCGCCGCGCCGCCGGCGCCGGGGATCGCTCCGCCGCCCTGCGGAGCGCCGGCCGGGCGGCGCAGCCCGCCGCCCGCTCCCGGGCCGACGCCCGCGCCTGCGACCGTGGGCCCGGCCGACGGGATGGCGCCGGCATGGGCGGTAGTGACGGTGTCCAGCGTGTAGGCGGCGGGGCCGGCCAGGGCGACCGCAATGCCGGCGACGGCCGCCGCGCGCGCAACGTTTCGGCCCAGGCGCGGCCCCGCGGCGATGCCGGCCGCTGCCAGGATGCCGCCGATCAGGATCGCCGGCCGAAGCGCCGGGTAAAAGCTCGGCGTGCGGCCGAGCAGCTCCCACGACCAGGCTGCCGTGGCGGCGAGGCCGGCTGCGAGCGCGAGCCGCGCCGCCGTGTCGGCGCGCCGCTGCCACAGATACACGGCGCCGATGCCGGCGAGTGCCGCCACCGGCGGTGCCAGCGCGACCGAGTAGTAGGGGTGGATGATGCCCTGCGCCAGGCTGAACACGAGCCCGGTCATGAGCAGCCAGCCGCCCCAGACGATCACGGCTGCGCGGGTGCGGTCGGTGCGCGGAGCGCGGCGGCCGATGACGAGCAGCGCCCCGATCGCGACGAGCGCGGCGGGGATGAGCCACGAGATCTGGCCGCCGAAGGCGGAGTTGAACAGGCGCGTGATGCCGGTCGGGCCCCACTGGCCGCCGCCGCCGCCGCCGCCCCCGACACTGCCCGACTCGGCGCCGGTCAGGCGGCCGAAGCCGTTGTAGCCGAAGATCAGGTTGAGGAGCGAGTTGTCCTGCGAGCCGCCGATGTAGGGCCGGTCGGAGGCCGGCGTCAGCTGGACGATCGTCACCCACCAGCCGGATGCCACGACGAGCGCGACCCCCGCGCCGGCCAGTCGCAGCAGCCGCGTGCGCAGCGGGTTCGGCGCCGCCACGAGGTAGGCGAGCGCGAGCGCCGGTACGATCAGGAACGCCTGCAGCATCTTCGTCAGGAAGCCGGTGCCGATGAGGATCGCGGCCAGCTCGAGCCAGCGCCCGCTGCCCCGCTCGACCGCGCGCACGGTGGCATATGCCGCGCCGACGAGGAGCAGGGTGAGGAGCGCGTCGGGGTTGTCGAAGCGAAACATCAGCGCGGCCACCGGCGTCACCGCGAGCGCGGCGCCCGCGAGCAGCGCGGCCGCCGGGCCGAACCAGCGCCGCACCGCCGCGTAGAGCAGACCGACGGCGGCGACGCCCTCGAGCGCCTGGGGCGCCAGCAGGCTCCACGAGCTCAGGCCGAAGGTCCGGGCCGAGAGCTCCATCACCCAGAGCGACGCCGGCGGCTTGTCGACCGTGATGAAGCTGGAGGCGTCCGACGAGCCGAAGAAGGCCGCCTTCCAGCTGTGCGTGCCGGCCTGGACGGCAGCCGCGTAGAACGAGTTGGCCCAGCCGGAGTCGGCCAGGCCCCAGAGGTAGAGCACGGCGGTCGCGGCGAGCAGCGCAACCAGCGACGGGCGGATCCAGACGGCGTCGCCGTCGCGGCCGCGGATCAGGCTCCCCGTCCGCGGGCGGCGGACGGGCGTGGGGCGGGGGAGGGTGTCGGTGGTCATGCCCTCATGCTCGGCGGCGCGCCTGTGGGCCGGCTGAGCGGGGCCGGAGAGGAGGCAGGGCGTTCGCGGCCCGCGACGCGCAATGATGTGCGGGTGAGCGAGCGGGTGACATCCGCGCGACCGGCCGGCGCCGATCCGGTGCGGCTGGCCGATGTGCTCGCCGCCCGCCGCCGGATCGCTCCGCATCTGCGCCCGACGGCGTTTCGGGCCTACCCGGCCCTTACCGAAGCCGTGGGCGCCGACGTCTGGGTCAAGCACGAGAACCACCAGCCCACCGGTGCGTTCAAGGTCCGCGGTGGGGTGAACCTGGTGGCGCAGCTCGACGCCTCCGAGCGGGAGCGAGGCCTGATCACGGCCTCGACGGGCAACCACGGCCAGTCGATCGCCTATGCCGCCCGGCTGTACGGCGTGGGGGCGACGGTCTGCGTCCCCGAGGGCGCGAATCCGCAGAAGGTGGCCGCCATCCGCGCGCTCGGCGCCGACATCGTCGTTCACGGCGAGGACTTCGACGCGGCCCGCGAGCGGTGCGAGGAGCTCGCACGGCGCGACGGCGCCCGCTACGTCCACTCGGGCGACGAGCCGGACCTGATCGCGGGCGTCGGCACGGCGACGCTGGAGATGCTCGAGGAGGATCCCGGGCTGGACGCCATCGTCGTCCCGGTCGGGGGCGGAAGCGGCGCCGCCGGTGCCTGCGTGGTCGCAAAGGCGATACGGCCGGAGGTGGCCGTGATCGGCGTCCAGTCGGCGGCAGCCCCCGCGGCGCAGCGGTCGTGGAAGGCGCGCAAGCTCGTCTCCGACCGGATGCAGACGTTCGCCGAGGGGCTCGCGACCAGGGTCGCATTCGCGGTGCCGCAGGCGATCATGTGGCGGCACCTGGACGACTTCGTCCTCGTGTCCGACGACGACCTGCGCGGCGCGACCGCCAGGATGATCGCGGCCACCGGCAACCTGATCGAGCCGGCGGGCGCAGCCGCCCTCGCAGGGGCGCTCGCGCTGCGCGATCGCCTCGCCGGCACACGCATCGCGCTGGTCGCGAGCGGCGGCAACATCAGCCTGCCTCAGCTGCGCGACCTGCTCGAGCGAACCGATGCCTTCTGACCGGCCCACCCTCGAGGCCGCCACGAAGGCCGACTGGGCGGCATGGCTCGCGGGCGAGGGCACATCCTCGTCCGGCGTCTGGCTCCGCATCGCCCGCAAGGACGGCGGTGGCCGGTCGGTCTCGTATGCCGACGCGCTCGACGCCGCCCTCTGCCACGGCTGGATCGACGGCCAGAAGGACCGCCTCGACGAGCGGTTCTGGCTCCAGCGGTTCACGCCGCGGACGCCGCGCAGCCGGTGGTCGAAGCGCAACCGGGCCCGCGCGGAGGAGTTGATCGCGCAGGGTGAGATGACGCCGGCCGGGCTGCAGGAGGTGCAGCGCGCCCGAGCCGACGGCCGCTGGGAGGCCGCCTACGACTCCCACGCAACGGCAACTGTCCCGGACGACCTGCAGGCCGCGCTCGACCGCGATCCGCAGGCGCGGGAGTTCTTTGCGACGCTCGACAGCCGCAACCGGTATGCCATCCTCTATCGCGTGCAGGAGCCGCGCCGGCCCGAGACCCGGGCGCGGCGGATCGAGCAGTTCGTGGCGATGCTCCGCGAGGGCCGCACGATCCACCCCTGAGCGGACGGCTCACGCCCGTCCGGCCGCAACCGCCCGGCCTGGCTCAGACGGCGTAGATCGAGCCGCGCCGCTCGATCACGCGCTTGGTCGCAAGCGGCGTCACCGCCGGCCCGCGCAGCACGGCGCCGCTCGAGGCGCTGAACTCGGATCCGTGGCAGGGGCAGGCGATCACTCCGGAGCCGTAGTCGACCTGGCATCCGGCGTGGGTGCAGATCGCGCTGAACGCGGCCAGCGTACCGTCGCTGTGGCGGATCAGGATGTCGGGCGAGCCGTCGGAGGGGTCATGGTAGATCGCGGCGGCGTCGGTACCCACGACGCTCGACGGGCCCAGCCGCACCGCGCCGTTCGGGAGGCCGCCGGAGCTCTGTGTGGTCGTCCCGCCGGCGCTCGTGCCGCCCTGCTCGGTCTTATGGTGATGCCGCTTCGGCGTCGTGCGGTGCGTGCCCGGCGTGGACGTGGTACCGCCGCCGAGCGTCCGGGTGGCCGACGTGAGGTGGGCCGATCCGCGAAGCGCCGTTGCGATCGCGCCGATCGAGAGCGTGGCCGCGCCGGTCGCGACGAGCGCGCGCCGCAGGAGGGTCTGGCGCGTGTGCGGGTCGACACCGCCGGCTCCGTAGACGGTGGCGCCCGGGCGGGTCGGGCGGCCCGGCCGCTCGGAGGTACGGCGCCGGGCGAGCATCAGCGTATCGACGGCGGGCTGCTCGGCTGCGCCGACGAGCACGAGCGGCAGCCACGCGAAGCAGAACACGATGTCGGAGCCCAGGAAGTACGGCGTGGTCGTCCAGCTCGCTGTGAGGAACAGGACCAGGTTCAGCCCCAGGCCGGCGGCGGCCGCGAGCCGGGTGAGCAGGCCGGCCGTCGTCATCAGGCCGATCGCGATCTCGGTCAGCGCGACGCCGACGCCGGCCGCGCGGGGGAAGGGCAGTGCGAACCAGCGCAGCAGGAATCCACCGGGCGTCCCGGACGCGAAGGCATGCAGCTGGGTGCCGATGTAGGTGGCCGAGCCCGGCGTCAGGAAGCCGGGGTCGGAGAGCTTCTGCCACCCCGCGTAGACGAACGTCACGCCCAGAAAAAGGCGCAGAGGCAGGAGCGCCATTCCCGGGGTGAGCGAGGGTGTCCCTTGCCGCGGCATTCCGGCAAGGTACGGACGCTCCGTGTGGTTCGGATTGGCCGTGGCCCCGCCGGGTAGCTACATTCCACCCGTCGAGCGCGCGAGAGGAGACGATATGTCCGCGCAGTCTCACGAGGTCATGGGCAATCCGGCGGTGATGAACGAGCCGCTGTCGGCGGAGGACGTGCACCTTCTGGACGCCTACTGGCGCGCCGCCAACTACCTCTCCGTGGGCCAGATCTATCTGCTGCGAAACGCACTGCTCCGCGAGCCGTTGCGGGCGGAGGACGTCAAGCCGCGCCTGCTCGGCCACTTCGGCACGACGCCGGGCCTGAACCTGATCTACGCGCATCTGAACCGGGCGATCCTGCGGCGCGACCTCCAGATGATCTACGTGACCGGGCCGGGCCACGGCGGGCCTGGCCTGGTGGCGAACGCCTACCTCGAGGGAACCTACAGCGAGGTCTACCCGCACATCGGCCGTGACGCCGAGGGCCTGCAGGCGCTCTTCCGCCAGTTCTCGTTCCCCGGCGGCATCCCGAGCCACGTCGCGCCCGAGACGCCCGGCTCGATCCACGAGGGCGGCGAGCTCGGGTACGCCCTCTCGCACGCCTTCGGAGCGGCGTTCGACAACCCCCACCTCATCATCGCCTGCGTGGTGGGCGACGGCGAGGCCGAGACCGGACCGCTCGCCACCGGGTGGCATGGAAACAAGTTCCTGAACCCCCGCACCGATGGCGCCGTGCTCCCGATCCTGCACCTGAACGGCTACAAGATCGCGAACCCGACCGTGCTCGCGCGCATCCCCGCCGACGAGCTCGACGAGTTCTGTCGCGGCAACGGCTGGAATCCGATCCGCGTCGATGTGGATGCCGACGACGATCACGCCGCGGTGCACCGCCGGTTCGCCGCCGCCCTCGACCAGGCGCTCGACGCGATCGCCGCCTTCCAGCACGCCGCGCGCGACCACGGCGACGACCGGCGCCCGCCCTGGCCGATGATCGTCCTGCGCAGCCCGAAGGGGTGGACGGGACCGAAGCGCGTCGACGGCCTGCTGGTCGAAGGCACGTGGCGGTCGCACCAGGTGCCGCTCTCGGGCGTGCGCGAGAACCCCGGGCACCTCCGCGCGTTGGAGGAGTGGATGAAGAGCTACCGGCCGGAGGAGCTGTTCGACGAGGATGGCGTCCTCGTCGCCGAGCTCGACCGGCTCGCCCCGCGGGGCGATCGCCGCATGAGCGCGAACCCGCACACGAACGGCGGTCTCGTCCTGCGCGACCTGCAGCTGCCCGACTTCCGCACCTACGCCGTCGATGTCCCGCACCCCGCCACGACGACGAGCGAGGCGACGCGCGTGCTCGGCGAGTACCTGCGCGACGTCATCGTGCGCAACCCGACATCGTTCCGCCTCTTCGGGCCCGATGAGACGGCCTCGAACCGGCTCGGCGCGGTCTTCGAGGTCACGACCCGCGCGTGGGACGCGGAGTACCTCGAGACCGATGACGGTCTCGGCCATGACGGCCGCGTGATGGAGGTGCTCTCCGAGCACCAGTGCCAGGGGTGGCTCGAGGGCTACCTCCTGACGGGGCGCCATGGCCTGTTCAACTGCTACGAGGCGTTCATCCACATCATCGACTCGATGTTCAACCAGCACGCCAAGTGGCTCAAGGTGACCCGCGAGATCCCCTGGCGGCTGCCGATCGCCTCGCTCAACTACGTGCTGAGCTCGCACGTGTGGCGGCAGGATCACAACGGCTTCTCCCACCAGGATCCCGGGTTCATCGACCACGTCGTGAACAAGAAGGCCGAGATCATCCGGGTCTACCTGCCGCCCGACGCCAACACGCTGCTGTCGGTCGGCGAGCACTGCCTGCGCAGCCGCCACTACGTGAACGTCATCGTCGCGGGCAAGCAGCCCGCGCTGAACTTCCTCTCCATGGACGAGGCCGTCGTGCACTGCACCCGCGGCATCGGCATCTGGCCGTGGGCGTCATCCGACGCGGGCACCGATCCCGACGTGGTCATCGCCTGCGCGGGCGACACACCCACGCTCGAGGCGCTCGCGGCGACGGCGATCCTGCGCGAGCGCCTTCCCGACGTGCGCGTGCGGTTCGTGAACGTCGTCGACCTGATGCGACTGCAGCCCGAGTCCGAACATCCGCACGGCATGTCAGACCGCGACTTCGACACGCTGTTCACCACCGATCGTCCGGTCGTCTTCGCCTATCACGGCTACCCGTGGCTGATCCACCGGCTGACGTACAGGCGCACGAACCACAACAACATGCACGTGCGCGGATACAAGGAGGAGGGCACGACCACGACGCCCTTCGACATGGTCATGCTGAACGATCTCGACCGCTTCCATCTCGTGATGGACGTGATCGACCGCGTGCCCGGCCTCGGCACCCGCGCTGCCCACCTGCGCCAGGAGATGGTCGACACGCGCATCCGCTGCCGGGCGTACACACGGGAGCACGGCGACGACTCGGCCGAGATCCGCGAATGGACGTGGCCGTACTGACGGCGTGGGCGATGTCCTCGTCCAGAACGCCGGCTCGACCAGCCTGAAGCTGAATCTCGTCTCGGAGTCCGAGGCCTCCGAGCGGCTGCGCTCGCTCGATGCCGTCGACCCTGCGCAGATCGACGCCGTCGCCCACCGGATCGTCCACGGGGGGGAGCGGTTCCGCTCGGCGGTGCTCGTCGACGACGACGTGCGGGCGGCGATCGGCGATCTGCGTTGGCTCGCACCGCTGCACAACACCCCGGCCCTGCGCGAGCTGGACGCCGCGCGGAAGCGCTTCCCCGGCCTCCCGCACGTGGCGGTGTTCGACACCGCGTTTCACGCCACGATTCCGCCCGCCGCCGCCACCTACGCGGTGCCGCGCCGCTGGCGCGAGGAGTGGGGGGTGCGCCGCTACGGCTTCCACGGCCTGTCGGTCGCCTGGTCGGCCGAGCGCGCGCCTGTGGTCGTCGGCCGTCCGCCCGCCGGCCTACGGCTCGTCGTCTGCCACCTGGGCGGCGGCTCGTCGGTGACGGCGGTCGCCGACGGCCGCTCGGTGGACACCACGATGGGGTTCAGCCCCATCGAGGGCGTGCCGATGGCGACCCGCTCGGGCTCGGTCGACCCCGGGGCGCTCGTCGCGGTCCTGCGGCGGCCGGGAATGGACGCCGACGCGCTCGACCAGGCACTCAACCACGAGTCCGGGATGCGCGGCCTGGCCGGCGGTGAAGGGCTGATGCTCGAGCTCGAGCGGCGGGCCGAGGGCGGAGACCCCGACGCGGAGCTTGCCGTCGAGGTGTTCGTGCACAGGGTCGCCGGCGCGGTCGCCGCGATGGCGATGGCGGCGGGTGGGCTCGATGTGCTCGTGTTCACCGCGGGCATCGGCGAGCGTTCGCCGACGGTGCGGGAGCGGGTCTGCCGGCGGCTTGCGTTCATGGGCGTCGCGATCGACCCGGCGATGAACGCGGCCGCCGACGGCGATCGCGACATCGCGCCGGCCGGTGCGCCGGTCCGCGTCGCGGTGGTCGCAGCGTGCGAGGAGATCGTGGCCGCTCGCGCCGCTCGCGCCGTCATCGCCCGCTGACGCACCAAGAGGGGTCAGACCCCTTCCGGTGCGTCCGCTCGGACGCGCGCAATTCACCGCGATCGATGCGGGGTCTTCCGCAGCGCGAATTCCGTGCAGCCCCCGATGTCTGCGGACGGCCGGGCGCACGATAGTGGGCGCATGAGTTATCCACATTCAAAGGAGGTGGGAGCAATGAGTGCTCCCGTCACAGGCAAGGAGCGCGTCTTCCGCGGCGCGCTTGGTCTCTTCCTCGGCTTTTGCGCGTTCAATGTTGGCCTGACCGGCGGCGGCACCGAGCCGATCGTGCTGGCCTGGGGCTGCGCGATCCTCGCAGTCGTCGCGATCGCCACGGCGATCATCGGCGCCGCCGGACCGCTCGCCCGCATCGGCCTCGACGCCGATTGGTCGATCGGCTTCCTCGCCGCCCGGCTGTATGTCGGCTGGGAGTTCCTGCACGCCGGCTGGCTGAAGATGAGCGACAGCTGGTACACGCAGCACGCCGGCACGCTCGAGGTCAAGGGCATCCTTCAGGGCGCCATCGCCCAGTCCAAGGCGACCGCGCAGAATCCGTTCCCGGCCGTCCCGCACTGGTTCGCCTATCTGGCCGATCACGTGTTCATCCCGCACTCCCAGCTGATCAGCTACCTGGTCGTCACCGGTGAGCTGCTGGTGGGCATCGGCCTGATCCTCGGCCTGTTCCTGCGGCTGGCCGCGTTCTTCGGCGTCACGCTGAACGCGCTCTTCATGTTCGCCGGAGCGCTCGGCGTCGGCCTCAACCCCGAGATGGTCATCCTCGGCCTGCTGGTCGTCACCGCCCCGGCCGTCGCGCTCTACGCGGTCTCGGCTGATCGCTACCTGATCGACAAGCTGCACCTGCCGATCCTGCCGACCCACGGTCGGCACGCGCCCGCCCACTAGGGCTGCGTCAACCCGGTCCCGGTGGAGGTCCGCCCCTCCACCGGGACCCATTTGCGTTCAGGCGCCGCTCGGGCGTGAGGGGGCCCGTCCGTAGACTCCCCGGATGAGCCGCGCCACCGACCGCGCCGTCGCCATGCTTTCCGAGCGGCTGGCATCGACGATCGACCGCGCCATCCGGACCGTTGTCGAGCATCGCGGGCCCGCCCTTGCCGCCGCCGCCGACACGCTGCGCGCTGAGCACCCCGGGGACGATCCCGGGCGGCTCGTCGGCATCGCCGTGAGGCGGCGGTCGTGGCACCTGGCCGGAACCGGCGCCGCGAGCGCCCTGCCGGCCGTACTCCCGGGACCGGGGACGATGGCCGAGGTCGGGGCCGCGCTGGGCGACGTCACCCTGCTGACCGCCGCCCAGGTCGAGCTGATCCTGATGGCGGCACACCTGTTCGGCAGGCCCCTGACCGATCATGATGCCCGCTTGCTCGACGTCCTCATGGTGCTCGGGATCGACGTCGGGGCAGTCAAGCTGCGCCGCGGCGGCGCGGTCGAGGCACTGGGAACCTCGTATGCGGCCGGAGAGTTTCGCGGCGCGCGCGCCGATGCGCTGGCGAAGCGCGTCTCGGCCCGGCTCGCGATCCAGGTGACGGCGAGGCTTGCGCGCCGGCGTGCGCATGTGATCCTCGGCCGTGAGATCCCGCTGCTCGGGATCGGCCTCGCCGCGGGCTACAACCTGCGCTCGACGCGCGGGCTCGGTGACACGACCGTGCGCTTCTTCCGGCACATCGCATAACCGGTCAACGCCCAGTAGTGTGGTTGCGATGAACGTCATCACGGCATCGGCACCGGCGGCTCGTCTGCGAATGTCGACCTGGAGGGCGTTCTGGTCGCTGCTGGGCGGGGGAGTCGTCGGCAGCATCATTGCCGCAGTGCTCGAGAGCGCCCTCAGCTCGGCGCTTCGGCTCGACGATCCGGGCGGCCGCTCTTCGACGCTGTGGCATCCGTTCCTCGCGATCGGCGACTGGGCCCGCGCGGCCGATCTCGCGACGCTCGGCGTCGTCCTGGTCGGATATGCGCTCTGCGTCCGGTGGATCTCACGCGACGACGCGCTCGAGCTCCCGCTCCCGATCGCGGTCTCGGGGATCACAGCAGTCGCGTTCCTCGCCTGGCTGACCCACTCGTGGTGGGCGCTCCTCGCGATCCTGCCGGTGGCGTTCGTCGTCCGGTACGGCGCCCGGCCTCCGGGGCGATGGGCGTGGCGGCGGCGCGCCGTCGTCGTGGCGCTCGCCGGTCTCGTCTACCTGGCCATCGTGGGAGCGGCGGTCGCCGACCAGCAGCTTCATCCGCTGACCGCCTCTCCGAACATGATCTGCGGCGGCGGTGGCGGGCCGGGCATCCTCCAGCCGCTGAACCCTCGGCCGGGCCCCGCAAACCCGTTGGAGTACCCCGATCGGACGGGCGGCACGGCGCCGGTGTGCCTCGCCGTGCTGAACACCGCGTGGTCGCATACCGCGACCATCCTGGGGGTGGCCACTGCCGCGCTCCCGAGGCCGGCGCCCTGGACGATCCGGGTATCGGCCGTCTCCATCGGCGCCGGTAGGCAGAAGGAGGTGCCGGTCGCGGTCCGAATGACCGGCTGTGCCGGCTTCCGCGGGCGCTCGGCGGTGCTGCGCTCGATCCCGCTACGCGCCCGCGTCGCCGGTGCCGTTACGACGGTCCAGATCGCGCTCGACCAGCCGATCGCCACGACGTGTCCCGCGGGCTGATCAGCCGCGCACGTGCACGAACGCCATCACCCGGTGATCCGAGCGGCGCTCGAGCTGGGCGATGCGGCCGCCGTTGTGCTCACCGGACGTCGTGACGTTGCCCTCGATCGTGCAGAAGGTCGTGCCGGGCTGGCCCGTCCAGTCGTCGAACATGGCCACGTGGTCGGCGATGCCGTCGCCGTCGAGGTCGAACACCGGCAGGTCGCCGGGCAGCGGGCGGCGCGTGACGGAGAGCTGGTTCAGGCCGCGCTGGGCGTCCCACAGGATGTGGGGCACGTACGCGTAGCGGGCGCCGGCCTGGAACGCCTCCGAGCCGGCGCGGGCGTAGCACCACGACACGAAGATGGCGGCCCACGGGGCGGGCACGCCGTACCAGTCGGTGCATTCGATCCTGCGCGACCCGGCGGGCGTCTCGCGCTCGCCGACGTTCGAGATGGCGACGTCGTAGGCCGAGTTCCACAGGCCGACGTCCTGCGCGCGGCGCAGCCGGCGCGTGTGGGCGGCCTTGAAGGCAGGCGGCTGGGCGACGCCGCCCGCGAGCATCGCGACCAGATCGGGCGAGGCGATCTCGTCGATCTGCTTCTCGGGATAGCCGAGCCAGTACTTGGCCCGCCGCACCGCGGCGGCCGTGCGCTCGCCGTAGACGCCGTCGATCGGCCCAGGATCGAATGTGCCGTAGGCGTTGTGCAGCAGCACCCGTTGCGCCTGCGCGACGTCGCCACCTTCCATCGGCGGCGAGCTGAGATGCAGCGGCACTGTGGTGACGGTGGCCATGAGCCCGCGCAAATACTAGCCGTGTTCCGGGGCCTAGCTCAGTTCAGGCTGGGATCGTCCGGCATTCTCGCCAGCAGCCGGTAGCGGCCGCCCTTGCGCTCGAGGACATTGCTCCAGAGCGTGTCGGCGTCGGCGCAGAAGACATCGCCCGGCAGCGCGGGCTCGACGAACCACGAGTCCTCGTCGAGCTCGCTCTCGAGCTGGCCCTCACCCCAGCCGGAGTAGCCGGCATAGACGCGAACGCGCGTGACGCGATCGGGCAGCGTGTCCATGTCGGAGTCGATGCCGACGGGGGCGATCGGCCCGCATACGGCCTCGTCGGGCGGAGCGCCCGAGTACTCCGCAAGGGCGATCACCGCCTGCGGCTGCACCGGGCCGCCGGCGAAGACGCATCCATCGTCGAGCGCGGCCAGCTCGGGCACCGCCTCGGCCACGGGCAGCACCGTCGGCCGGTTCAGGACGACGCCCAGCGCGCCCTCGGCCGAATGCTCGATCACGAGCACGACGCTGCGGTGGAAATTCGGGTCGACCAGGATGGGCGCGGCGATCAGGAGCTGGCCCTTGAGGAAGCGTGCGCCCACGGGTCGGAGTCTAGGGTCGGGCGACCAGTGCGGCGGCGTCCGGGCGCTGCTTCAGGAGGCCCGACCGGAACATCCACTCGCCGAACCGGGTCCACGCGGCGGCGCTGAGCGGCGCCGTGCGCAGCAGCTCGAGCGTGGCGGGGACGCTCCGCCGGATCGTGCCCTGGTAGTCGCGGTAGGCGTGGTGCTCCATCACGGCGACGGCGGCCTTCGGGTGCGCCTGCGCCCACCGGGTGGCGGCGGCGAGCGCCGTGACGAACCGCGCCACCGTCCGGCGGTAGGCGGCATCGGAGTGCATCCGGCTCGCGTTGGCGACGATCACGAGCTCGTCGTATTGCGGGACGCCGTAGCGGTCGTAGGGAAACACGACCGGGTGCAGGCCCTGCTGCGCGAACTGGATCCCCTCGATGTTCTGGAAGACGCCCGCGACCGCGTCGACCTTGTGCTGCAGCAGCGCCGGCACCTGGTTGAAGCCGACGTTCACGAGCTTCACGTCGGACGGGTCGACGCCGGAATGGCGCAGAACGGTCTGCACGAACGCCGTCGTCGACGCGGTGCCGTCGATGCCGATCGTCTTGCCGCGGAGGTCGGCCGGCGTGCGGATCCCGCTCGCGCCGGCGGCGATGATCGACGCGAGCGCCCGCGGCACCACCGACGCCACCGCGACGATCGGGATGTGCCGTTGCTGCGCGTAGAAGACCTCGGGCTCGTAGCTGATGCCGAGGTCGCTGCGGCCCGTCGCCACGAGCGTGATCGAGTCCGAGGCCGCCGAGGGCGGGCGGGCGGTGACGTCGAGCCCGGCGCGGGCGAAGAACCCGCGGTCGATGCCCGTGTAGACGCCGACGTGGTCGGCGTTGGCGTACCAGTCGAGCGTGAGGCTGACCGGCGTCGTGTGCGAGCCGGTCGCGGCGCCCGAGGTGCCGCCGCACGCCGCGGCGAGGAGCACGAGGAGGATGGTGGTGCAGCGGTAGCGCATCGGCTTGCATCCCTTCGCTGGAATTACCCAGATCAGGTTCGCGGGTCGGCGCCTGTTGCGCCCTCTCAGCCCCGGATGGGACTCCCCGGCAAACGGTTCTCGCGCCTCAGTCTACCCGCCGCGCCCACGGCACCGTCAGCCGCTCGATCAGGGTCACCGCGCCGAACAGGGCGAGGGCGAGCGCCGCCAGCACGACGACCGCGGCGCCCACGAGCGGCGCGTCGTACTGGCCCGTCCCTTCGCGCATGGCGTTCCCGAGCCCGGAGTCGGCGCCCGCGTACTCGGCGAAGAGCGCCGCCACGGCCGCGTATGACGACGCGACCCGCATGCCGGTGAAGATCGACGGCAGCGCCCACGGCAGCTCGACGCGGCGGAAGATCCCGGCGCGCGACGCGCGCAGCGTCCGCATCACCCGAACGTGCTCGGGGTCGACCGACCGGAAGCCGTCCAGCGCGCCCACCGTGATCGGGAAGAAGCACACGAGCCCGACGATCACGAGCTTCGGCGCGATGCCGAAGCCGAGGTAGATGACGAGCAGAGGTGCGATGGCGACGACCGGGACGCTCTGGGACGCGACGAGCAGCGGATAGACGGCCCGCCGCAGCGTCGGCGAGGCGTGCAGGACGACCGCCGCGACGAGGCCGAACGCGAGCGCGACGGCGAAGCCCGCGAGCATCTCGCGCGCGGTCACGCCGGCGGCGGTCGCGAGCGGCCCCTTCTCGTCCCAGAGGGTGCGGGCGACGTCGCTCGGCGCCGGCAGGACGTACTGCGGGACGCCGCGCAGGCGGACGTACGCCTGCCATGCCGCGACGAGCGCGGCCAGCACCGCCAGCCAGCCGGCGTGGCTCGCGATCCGCCTCATCGCAGCGCCTCGAGCGCGCGCGAGCGCGCCTCGACGAACGGGGCCGACGCGATCGCCTCGTCGCGGCCGCCGCCGAAGCCCGCGTCGAGCTCGAGCGCGACCCGGCCCGGGCGGGAGCAGAGCACGGCCACCCGGTCGCACACGAGCAGCGCCTCCTCGACGTCGTGGGTGACGAGCACCGCGGTGCGCGGCTCCTCGCGCAGGGCGGCGCGCAGCCACTCCTGCAGCTCGGCGCGGGTGATCGCGTCGAGCGCGCCGAACGGCTCGTCGAGCAGCAGCACGTCCTTGCCGGCGAGGAGCGTGCGCGCGAAGGCCACCCGCTGGCGCATGCCTCCCGAGAGCTCCCAGGTGCGGTGGGTCTCGAACCCCTCGAGGCCGAGCCGGGCGAAGAGCGGCAGCGCCTCGGCGCGGGCGCGGCGGCGCGCCTGCCCGGCGTTCTCGAGCGCGATGCAGGCGTTGCCGAGCGCATCGCGCCATGGCAGGAGCAGGTCGCTCTGCGGCATCAGCGCGCAGCGCTCCAGGCGGGCGCCGGCCTCGGCCCGGCCCGCGACCGCCACCGTGCCCGTGGTCGGCTGCTCGAGGCCCGCGATCAGCTCGAGCAGCGTCGACTTGCCGCAGCCGCTCGGGCCGACCACGCCGAGCACCGCTCCGGGCTCCACGGTGAGCGAGACGGCATCCAGGGCGACGAGCTCGCCGAACCGCTTCGTCAGTCCTCGCAGCTCGATCCCGCCCGGAGCCTCGCTCACCATGGCTTGCATCCCTTCGCTGGCATGACCCAGATCAGGTTCGCGGGTCGGCGCGTCGCGCCCTCTCAGCCCGATGGGGACTCCCCGGCAAACGTTCACCCGGAACTCTACGCACTCCTAGACTGCCGCGATGGCGCGCACCCTCCAGCGGCTCGGCCGAGAACCGCTCGTCTCCGACGGCGGCATGGGTTCGCTGCTGCAGACCGCCGTCGTGCGGGCCCGCTGTCCCGAGGAGGCGAACCTGATCGCGCCGGAGCAGGTCGTGGCGCTGCACGTCGCGTTCATCCGCGCGGGATCCGACCTGATCCTCACGAACACCTATGGCGCGAACCCGCTGAAGCTCGCAGCGCACAAGCTCGACGACCGGTTCGAGGCGGTGAACGAGGCCGGGGTCAAGCTGGCCCGCGAGGCGCGGGAGGTGGCGGGCCGCGACGTCCTGATCGGCGGATCGATCGGCCCGCTCGGCGCGTCCGCGGGCGAGATCGGGCCGGAGGCGATGGCGGCGGCCTTCGCCGCGCAGGCGACGGCGCTCGAGGGGCGTGGGGTCGATCTGTTCGTGCTCGAGACGTTCACGTCGCTCGACGAGCTGCTCGCCGCGGCGCGAGCGGTGCGCTCGGTGGCGGCGCTGCCGCTGATCGTGCAGGTGACCGTCGGCGACGACGCCGAGACGGTGGCCGGCCTCGCGGCCCGTGACGTGCCCGCCGCCGTGGCGGCGTTCGACCCCGTCGCGGTCGGCGTCAACTGCAGCCTGGGGCCGCAGACGGTGCTCGCGGGCATCGAGCAGATGCGGGCGGCGACCGATCTGCCGCTCGCCGCGCAGGCCAACGCCGGCATGCCGAACGTGTCGAGCGGCCGCCTGGTCTACCCGAACGCGAGCCCGGAGTACTTCGGCGAGTTCGCCGCGCATGCGGTCGCGCTCGGCGCCGTCGTGATCGGGGGCTGCTGCGGCACGACCCCCGACCACGTGGCCGCGATCCGGCGCGCGGTCAGCGAGCGGCGGCCGCCGGCGGTGGCGCTGCAGCTCGTCGAGCGCGAGCTGCCGGTGCGGGCGGCGGCAGAGGCCGGCGACGAGTCGCTGCTCGCCGCCCGGCTGCGGCGCGGCGAGTTCGTGATCTCGGTCGAGCTCGATCCGCCCAAGGGCGGAAACGTCGAGCGGATGATCGCCTCGGCACGCGGGCTCGCGGCGGCGGGCGGCGTCGACGTGTTCGACGTGAACGACAACCCGCTCGCCCGCGCACGCATGAATGCGCTCATCGCATCGGCCCTGATCGAGCAGCAGGTGGGCGTCGAGACGATCCCGCACGTGACGCCGCGCGACGCCAGCGTCCGCGGCATCGAGTCGATGCTGCTCGGCGCCCATGCCGTCGGGATCCGAAACGTGCTCGCCGTGACCGGCGACCCGCCGCCGTCCGGTGACCCGCACGGCTCCCAGGCGGTGTACGAGGTCGACGCCATCGGCCTGACGCGGCTCATGAGCGCCCTGAATTCCGGCGTGGACTATGCCGGCAAGGCGATCGACGACGCCACGAGCTTCCACGTCGGGGTGGCCGTGAACCCGGTGGCCGACGACTCCGACCTCGAGCTCGACCGGTTCCGCCAGAAGGTCGAGGCGGGCGCCCGGTTCGCGATGACGCAGGTGCTCTTCGACGTCACCCAGCTCGAGGGCTTCCTCGCCCGGCTGGGCGGCCCGTCGCCGCTGCCGCTGCTCGTCGGCGTCTGGCCCGTGCGCAGCCACGCGCTGGCCCTGCGGCTGCACAACGAGGTGCCGGGCATCAGCGTCCCCGCCGCCGTGCTCGATGCGCTCGAGCGGGCCGGCCCGGACGCGGCGCGCGAAGGCATGGCCGTCGCACGCGAGCTGCTCGCGGCCGTGCGCGACCTCGCCGCGGGCGCCTACCTCGTGCCGCCGTTCAAGGAGCCCGAGGCCGTGCTCGAGCTGCTCGGCAGCTGACCCGGACCGGTGGTTTTCGCGCCCGTCCGCGTGGTTTTCCGCGCCCGGAGGCCTCATCCCGTGGCTTGGGACGGCCGATTACCGGGATGGATACGAGTCTGGAGAGCGACGTGCAACAACCGGCACCGGTCACCAGCGCCTGCTGGGAATGGCGGGCCACGGGGACGATCTGGAAGATCCATCATTCCGGCTACGTGTCGGGCGCCGCGGCGCAGCGGACCGCGCGGATGGTCGCCCACTACGAGACCTTGTGGTCACGCTTCCGCCGTGGGAGCGAGCTGTCCAGGGTGAACGCCCGGGCCGGCGAGGCGGTCTCGGTCTGCTCCGAGACCATGGCCCTGCTCGCCGCCTGCGAGGAGTGGGTGCGGCGCACCGACGGCGTCTTCCAGCCGCTGGTCGGACGTGCGATCACCGAGTGGGGATACGACGCCGACATGGGGCGCGCTCCGTCGGGCACCGAGTACAGCCCGTTCGCCATGCCGATCACCGAGGCCGTCGAGCTCGACGTGCGCCGGCGGACGGTGCATGTTCCGGCGGGCGGGCTGATCGACCTGGGCGGGATCGCCAAGGGCTGGATCGCCGATCGCTGCCGCGAGCCGCTGCTGGAGTCGACCGCCGACGAGTCCGTGCTCCTGGACGCGGGCGGCGAGCTGCTTGCCGTCCGCGGAACCCATACCGTGGCCGTGATCCACAACGGTGCGCTGTGCGGCTCGGTCACCGTCCACGAGGGCGAGGCCGTCGCCACCTCCGGGTTCAGCGTGCACCGGTGGGTGAACGGCGACGGCGCGCTGGCCCACCACCTGATCGATCCGGTCACCGGCAGGCCGGGCGCCCGGGCGCACGCGACCGTCGTCGCCGAGACGGCCGCCGCCGCCGACGTTCGGTCGACCTACCTCGCCCTGCGTCCGGAAACGGTCGACGCGGCCCGCGCACCGGCACTGGTCACGCTGCCCGGAGGCGATCGCCAGGCCTCTCAGCGCTGGGCGGAGGCGTCCGCGCGCGAGGCCGCCTGAGCGTCGACGACCCCGTCCGCGGTCCACGCGCCGTGGTGCTGGGCAGCCCACTCGGCGTCGACGTACCCGGTTGTGATGCCGCGCAGGGCATGCCGCGTCGCCGGGTTGATGACCGCCATGTACAGGTGCCCGCAGACGAGCACGATGATCGCCACGCCGGCGACGTTGTGGATGGCACCGTCGACGTTCGAGTTGGCGAAGACGCCGTGCAGCCGTGCCCACCAGTAGAGGCCCGAGCCGATCGACGCCGCCAGAAGGAGGGCCGTGAGCATCGTGTTCAGCTTCTGGCCGGCGTTGAACCGGCCGACGGGCGGCGGCTCGCCGGCCCGCCGCAGCAGGCCGCGCGGCGCCCAGGCGAGCCAGCGGCGGTCGTCACGGTCGAGCTCGCTCAGATCGCGGGCCGACCGGCGCAGCGCGGAGCGGTCGCCGGCGGCGGCGGCCAGCGCGAGGCCCGCCACGAGGACGAAGAGGCTGCCGACGTGCAGCGGGAACGCGGCCGAGTGCCCGACATCCGCGCCGAGCGCGATCCCCGTCACGATCATCGTGAGCACGCTCGCGGCGAGCGTCCAGTGGACGGCGAGCTCCGATCGTGTGAATCTGCGCACCATCATCCGGCCACGCTAGGCCGCTGGTGTGAGAGCCGCCTGAGCGTTTCAGCTGTCGAGCTGCTCGAGCGCGCAGTCCCGCGCGGGCTTGTCGTCGCGGAACCGCAGCAGGCGCGCCCCGTGGCGGATGCGGTGGCCGCTGCGGTGGTCGAAGCTCACCTCGGCCACGAGCTCGGGACGCAGGCCGCGCCACTCCCGATCGCGGTCGGCGTTCCAGCGGTTGGGCTCCGACGCGCCGTGGTCGCCGGTCTCGTGTGGCGTGACGATGGCGACCAGCTCGCGCGCGTAGCGGGCCGTGAAGCCCGACGTGTGTCCGACCATGTGCAGCTTCCCGCCGGAGTCGTACAGCCCCAGGATCAGCGAGCCGACGGTGCCCTCGGCCTTGCCCGGCCGCCAGCCGACGACGGCGCAGTCGATGGTGCGCACCCGCTTCACCTTCACCATCCCCACCCGCTCGCCCGGCTTGTATGCCGCGTCGGCGCGCTTGGCGATCACGCCCTCGGCCGTGTCGAGCCAGGGCCGCGCCGAATCGATCCGGTCGGTGGTGGGGATCAGCTCCACCGGGTCGGCGACGACCTGCTCGAGGATCGCCCGGCGGTCGGTCAGCGGCGCGTCCAGAAGCGACGCATCGTCGCGCGCGAGGATGTCGAACGCGACGAAGGTCGCCGGCCGCTCCTCGGCCAGCCGCGCCACGCGCGACGCGGCGGGGTGGATCCGCTCCTGCAGGCCCTCGAAGTCCTCGCCGCCGTTCGGCGCGCGGATGACGAGCTCGCCGTCGAGCACGTAGCGGCCCTCGGGGAAGCGCAGCTCGGGGAAGTAGCGGCCGAGCGGCTTGCCGTTGCGCGACTGGACGAAGATCTCGTCGCCGTCGACGAACACGACCGCGCGGAAGCCGTCGAGCTTCGGCTCGTAGCGCCAGCCGTCGCCCTCGGGCAGCTCACCGGCCGAGCGGGCCAGCTGGGGCAGGACCGGCGGCTGGAGTGGCAGGCTCACGGTGGGCCAGGCTAGACGATTCGGCTCGCCCGTGGTGGAGCGGTCGTACGCTTCCGGGGTGCTCCGCCGCCTCCCGCGCCCCGTGATCGCCGTGCTCGAGATCGCCGGCGTGACGCTCCTCTGGCGCGTGCTCGGCTCGGCGTCGTGGCTCAAGGACGTGGCGTACGCCGTTTGGGTCGTCGTCCTCGTGCAGGCGATCGGGTGGTGGGACCGGCGCCGGAAGCGCCAGGCGGCGTCGTCGTAGAAGCGACTTGCCGCGGCCGCTGCCGCCCGTGATCGGGCGGCAGCGGCCACACGGCAATCGCTAGAACGTGATCGGGACGATCCCGCCCCGGCCCTTGAACCGGACCGAGAAGGTGCTGCTCGAGTGGTCGTTGCGATCCAGGCCGCTCGTGTGCGCAAGCACCTTGAACTTGTTGTGCTTGAGCGGCTGCACCATGTCGATCGGGGTGTGCGCGAAGCGCGAGATCGGCTTCAGGCTGCCGCCGTCGACGCTTGCCGACGCGTCCATCATCGTCGCCTTGCGGAAGTCCGCAAGCGCGGTGATGAAGCAGCTCGTGCCGGCGTTGTTGCACAGCGCCGGGCGCTCGATGATCCACTCGGCCGAGGCGCGCAGGCACTGGCTGCAGGCCGCCGTCACCGATGCCGTCTTGTGGCTCGTCTGGTCCGAGATCGTGAGCGTGAAGTTCCCGTTCGCGAAGTCGACGGCGGGGACGATCACGTCGCCCGGCTTCACCGGGAAGACGTTGATCGACGGCGCCGGGAACATCTCGTACCAGGCGAAGTAGATCGGGTGCCGGTGGTTATGGCCGACGCAGGCCGCGAACGTCCCGTCCTGCTCGACCGTGTCGTCGGCGAACCCGTCGAGACCGACCCACTGCGATGTCCACTCGTTCTTCCGCCCGTCACAGTGGACGGCGGGCTGGATGAACTGCGCGTGGACGGCGTTGAACGGCCCGAGCTTGCTCGTGTCGCCCCAACCTGACCAGTTCAGGGACAGCCCGAGCGGCTGCGTGTTCGAGATCTTTCCCGGCACCTTCATCATCCCCGGCACCCGCATCGTGCCGCCGACGGCCAGGTGTCGCCCGTGTGACACCGTGTGCGCCCGGACGACCGCGGGGCTCGCGCCCAGACCCACGGCTGCGAGCACGAGCACCAACAGTCCTGCCTTCCGCATCCTGCCCCTCCTCGAGTGGCTTCCCGGGCGAATCCGGCCGCGACCGGCGCGGCCCTGCCCGACCGCTTGCACCCTAGTTCGGGCGGGGGGCCTGGTCAACAACTTCACCGGTTCCATGTCATCCGGCACACGGGCGGTCACGCCCGCGGCCGGCCGTGCACGACCCGCCACGCCCAGCGGAGCCATCCGCGCAGACCTCGCGGCGGGCTGCCCCATGCGGTGCTCATGGCCTCATCCTACGACGCGGGCCGCCCCGTCCGGGTGGAGGGGGCGGCCCTGTCGTCGATCCGGTCAGCGCCGCGTCTGCATGAACAGGAACGCGAGCTGCCACACGGCGGCCAGCGCGGCGACCACGTAGGTCAGCGCCGCGGCGGTCAGCACCCTGCGGGCGACCGGCGCCTGCGCCTGGCTGATCACGCCCTGGTCGGTCAGCATCAGCATCGCCTTGCGGCTGGCGCCGAACTCGACCGGCAGCGTCACCACCTGGAAGATCACGATGGCCGCGAACAGCGCGACGCCGATCAGCGCGAGGTTGGTCGCGTGCAGGAAGAAGCCGATCAGGAAGATCGGGAACCACGCCTGCGAGGCGAACCCGGTCGCCGGGACGAGCGTGCCGCGGATGCGGAAGCCGACCTCGTGGCGGGCGTCCTGGAACGCGTGGCCGGTCTCGTGGGCGGCGACGGCGACCGCGGCGACGGAGCTCGAGCCGCCGACGGCGGGTGAGAGCCGCATCGTGCGGCTGCGGGGGTCGTAGTGGTCGCTCAGGTTGCCCTGGATGCCCTCGACGTGGACGTTGGAGAGGCCGGCGGAGTCGAGCATCTGGCGGCTCACCTGGGCACCGGTGAGTCCGGACATGGCCGGCACCTTGGAGGCGTCGGCGAAGGTGCGCCGCACCCACGCCTGGGCCAGCAGGCCGGCGATCAGCGGCGGTATGGCGAAGTAGAGGTAGAAGAGCATGGTGCGCCCTCCTCGGAGCGCGATTGTCGGTTCTGGATTGAAGGATACGCGGGAGGGCTAAGAGTTGGGTGAGCAATTACCCCGGGGAAGGTAAGCTGCGGAGCATGCAGTTGACCGATCAAGTGCGCGATCTGCTCGAGCAGGCGTTCCCCGGCGGCGAGGTCGAGGTGTCGACCTTCTCGGGCGGCGATCACCTGTCGGCGCGGGTGCGCTCGGACCGGTTCGACGGCCTGCCGCTGATCCAGCAGCACAAGCTCGTGTACGCGCCCGTGCAGCACCTGATCTCCGACGGCACAATCCACGCATTGCAGATCACCACGGAGGCCCCATGATCGTCACCGACGAACAGATTCGCGAGGAGATCCTCGCCACGATCGAGCGAAACCGCGTCATGCTCTTCATGAAGGGCACGCCGGACATGCCCCGCTGCGGCTTCTCGGCCCGCACGGTGCAGTGCCTCGATGCGACCGGCGCCGACTACGCGGCGATGGACATCCTGCCGGATCCGCGCATCCGCCAGCAGCTGTCCGACCATTCGGGCTGGCCCACCATTCCGCAGCTCTTCATCGACGGCGAGCTGGTCGGTGGCTGCGACATCATCACCGAGCTCTACCAGTCGGGTGAGCTCGCGAAGCTGGTGGCGCCGGCTGCCTGACACCGCTGCGGTCGTCGGGGCCGGGTTGATCGGCCTCTCGGCCGCCCGCGCGCTGACCGAGGACGGCTTCATCGTCACGGTGTACGAGCGCGACCGGGTGGGATCGCCGCTCGCGTCGTCGCACGGACGTTCGCGCATCTTCCGGCGCAGCTACCGCGAGCGCGACTACGTGGCCCTCGCCCGGCGCGCGATCGACGAGTGGCAGCGGCTCGATCCGGCGCTCCTGCGCCAGACGGGCCTCCTCGAGTACGGCTCCGGGGTCGAGCTGCACGCCGCCGCGATGGACGCGTGCGGCGAGGAGTACCGCTGGCTCGAGCCGGCCGAGGCACGGGCGCTCTTTCCCGAGGCGGAGTTCGACGGCCCGGTGCTCCACGACGAGCTGGCGGGAGCCGTGATGGCCGACGACGCGCTGCGCCGGCTGGCCGAGGGCGCCGACGTGCGCGTCGGGCGTGTGGTGGCCGATCCGCGCGAGCTCGAGGCCGACGTCGTCGTCGCCTGCCCGGGATCGTGGCTGGGGCCGATGTTCGACCTCCCGCTCCACCCGCGCATCGAGCAGGTCACCTACTTCGGCGGGGCGCCGGACACGCGCCCTTCGATCATCGATCACGGAGCTCCCGATCGCCGCCTGCATTACGGCCTGATCGCACCCGGCACCGGCTACAAGATCGGCGAGGACGCCGCCCGGCCCGACCGCTGGGATCCCGATCGCCCCGACCGCGGGATCGAGGCGCACCTGGTCGAACGGCTGTCGGAGCACGTGCGCCGGTTCTTCCCGGGCCTCGATCCGCGGCCGCTGCGCTCCGAGGCGTGTCTGTACACGATGTCACCGGACGGCGACTTCATACTCGATAGGATCGACGGCGTGATCGTCTTCGGCGGAGACAGCGGCCATGCCTTCAAGTTCGGGCCGCTCCTGGGGCGGCTGATCGCCGACGTGGCGTCCGGCCGACCGCTGCCACCCGAGGCCGAACGCTTCCGCGCCGATCGGCTCACGGCGAGCGCGTGAACGAGCTGCTCGACGCCGACGGCTTCGAGATCGCACGCGCAGTCAGGGCCAGGGAGGTCTCGGCGACCGAGGTGACGCGCGCCGCGCTCGGGCGGGTCGGAAACGACTCGTGGGGCGCCGTCTGGACGGTGACCGATGAGCGGGCGCTGCGCGAGGCGGCCGCAATCGACGCCGCCCTGGCGGCCGGCCCGGTGCCGGCGGATCGCGTCCTTCTGGGCGTGCCGGTCGGGTGGAAGGATCTCATCGACACGGCCGGGATCACCACGACCTACGGCAGTGCCGTCTTCCGCGACCACGTCCCCGATCGCGACGCCGAGGTGGTCGAGCGATTGGCGGCGGCGGGCGCCGTCACCGTCGCGAAGCTCGCCACCCACGAGCTGGCGTGGGGCACGACCACCCAGAACCCGTTCTTCGGCTCGTGCCGCAACCCGCACGACCCGACCCGCGTGCCCGGCGGCTCGAGCGGTGGCTCGGCCGTGGCGCTCGCCACGCGCATGGTGGCCGCCGCGCCCGGCACCGATACCGGCGGCTCGATCCGCTGCCCCGCCTCGTGCTGCGGGGTCGTCGGCCTGAAGCCGACGTACGGCCGCGTCAGCCTCAGCGGCGTCCATCCGCTCTGCACGAGCCTCGACCACTGCGGCCCGATGGCGCGCAGCGTGCGCGACTGCGCGCTGCAGCTCGAGGCGCTGGCGGGAGCTCCCGCCCGCGACCCGCGCGTCCCGGCCGTCCCGGTCGAGCGGTGGAGCGAGGGCCTCGACGGCGATCTGACCGGCCTCCGAGTCGGTGTGGCCGAGCCGTACTTCTTCGAGCACACCGCTCCGGACATCGCCGCGCGCGTGCGCCGGGCGGTCGAGGCGCTCGCACACGCCGGCGCCGAGCTGGTCGAGATCGACCTCGAGTGGCCGACCGACATGGGCGAGGGCGACCCGTTCATCCCCGAGGAGGCGGCCACGCTCGAGGAGTACTGGCCGGCGCGCCGGGCCGACTTCGGCATCGACGTCGCCCGCGACCTCGCCATCGCCGGTGAGATGAGCGCCGTGGCGTTCGCCCGCACGAACCAGCTCCGGCTCGAGTACGCCGAGGACATGCTCGCGAAGATCGGCGCCGCGGGGATCGATGTGATCGCAACGCCGACCCAGGCCCAGACGCCTCCGCTGATCGGCGTGCGCACGGTCCCGTACGCGGGACATCCCGAGATGGACGTCACCTACGCCATGTGCGGCCTGACGGTGATCTTCAACCTGCTCGGCTGGCCAGCGGCGGCCGTCCCCTGCGGCACCGACGACGCCGGCATGCCGGTGGGCATCCAGCTCGCGGCGCTGCCGTGGCGCGAGCGCTACTGCTTGGCGGCTGCTGCGGCCGTCGAGGCCGCCGCTCTCTGACACGGGCCGCCGGCCAGGACGCGCATGTCCGCGCGAGCCGGCTCAATCACGATCGTCGCGAGCGTCGTCCAGCGGTCGCCGAACGCCGCTCCCGCCGCAGGATGGCAGCAGATCGCGCCGGAGCCGCCGCGGTGGCTATCCATCGCCGTGAGCAGGTCCTCGGCCTCGATCGGCGCCTCGATCGCGGCCACGCGGCGGGTGGCATGGTCGAGCCGCAGCAGCGTGTCGGGCGACTCGCGCACCATCCTGTCGCCGGGCCGGCCGGGGTCGGTCAGGAAGTGGTTCGTGTGGATCAGCACCCCGCGCGCATCGGGGAGCACGAACCCCGGTCCCGCGGGTGAGAGCTCGACGGTGCACGCGACTCCGCCGTCGGCGTCGTCGGCGACGATCGTGAGCGCCGAGGAGGCCGACATCGTCGCCCCCGCGGCCAGCGTCAGCGCGGCCACGGCGCCGTCGGCCTCGTCCAGCACGCGCCGGCAAAGCGCATGCACCGGGACGCCGACGGGCGTGTGGTCGTCGTTGTGGCCGAGGATGTTCAGGAACACGCCGACGCCGGCGGCGTTCACGCCGATCTTGCCGACGATGCCCGCCTCGGTCAGCGTCTCGATGCGGCGGCCGTCGGCATGCTCGATCGTCCACACGAGCCAGCCCTCGCGCAGCTCCTCGTGCCAGTCCCAGGTCTGCACGCCGACCGGGCTACCCGATGCCGTTGCCGTGCCGAGGCATGCGATCGTCGAGCACTCGCCCGCGGCCCCGGCGAGGAGCTCGGTGCGCGCGTTGAGCGCTCCGATCAGCTCGACCTCGAACCCGCTCCCGTGGGCGATGCCGTCGATCTCCTCGAGCAGGGCCGGCGACCACGAGGCGATCCGGTCGAGCGCCTGTGATCCGAGCCTGCGCAGGTCATCGCCGGTGAGCCCGGCGCGCACGGCGAACAGGCGCCGGTAGACGTTCATCACGAGGGCGATGCGCTCCTTCTGCGCGCGCCCAAAAGTCACTCCGCGCGCTCCGGGTGTGCGCTCCGCGGAGTGGTGTCGCGCGACGTCCATGTGCGCAGCATAATCGCGCTCGGTGCAACTTCGCCCGCGGCGACCGTCGTGGCGGTCACTATCCTCTCCCGGTCATGCGCGCGATCGTGGGAGTCGACGTGGGTGGGACGTTCACCGACGTGGCGCTGATCGCCGAGGGCCGGCTGGTGACCGCGAAGGTCGCGACGACCACCGGCGACCACGCGGCCGGCGTCATCGAGGGCGTCCGCGCCGCGCTCTGCCGAGGCCGGGCTGGCCGCCTCGGCGGTGTCCCATTTCGGACACGGGACGACCGTCGCGACCAACGCGATGCTCGAGCGCCGCGGCGCCCGCACCGGCTACGTCGCAACGCGCGGGTTCGCCGACGTGCCGGCGCTCGGCAGGCAGGCGCGCCCGCACCTCTACCGGCCCGAGCTGGCGCCGCCCGCGCCCCTTGCGACCGTGTTCGCCGAGGTGGACGAGCGAATGGGACCCGACGGCGTGCTCGAGCCGCTGCGCGATGCGTCCGTGGCGGCCGCCGCCCGCCGGCTGCGCCGCGAGCGGGTGGAGGCGGTGGCCGTGTGCCTGCTGCACGCCTACGCGGATCCCGCGCACGAGCGGGCCGTGAGCGAGCGGCTGCGGGCCGCCCTGCCGGGGGTGCACGTGGTGGCCTCGCATGAGGTGGCCGACGAGTTCCGCGAGTTCGAGCGCGCGTCGACGGCGATTGCCGACGCCTACCTCGGCCCGGTCACCGGCATCTACCTGCGCCGGCTGGCCGATGCGGCCGGGGCGGAGGGCCTGCCCGCCCCCGCGGTGATGCAGTCAAGCGGCGGGGTGTGCGATCTCGAGGAGGCGGTCGCACATCCTGCCCGGCTGCTCCTGTCGGGGCCTGCGGGCGGCGTCGCCGCCGTGCTCGCGGCCGGCATCTCCGACGCGATCAGCTTCGACATGGGCGGCACATCGACAGACGTCTGCCTGATCCGCGACGGCGTCGCTGGGCGCAGCGCCGAGCGGCGTGTCGGCGGCCTGCCGCTGCGGCTGCCCCAGCTCGACATCCACACCGTCGGCGAGGGCGGCGGCAGCATCGCCTGGCTCGACCCGGGCGGCGCCCTGCGCGTCGGCCCGCAGAGCGCGGGCGCCGATCCCGGTCCCGCGTGCTACGGCCGCGGCGGCGAGCGGCCGACGGTGACCGACGCCAACCTGGTGCTCGGGCGGCTGGATGCCGGCGCGCCGCTCGCGGGCGGCCTGCGCCTCGACCTCGCCGCCGCCCGCCGTGCGCTCGCGGCGGTCGCCGAGCCGTTCTCAGACGTCGAGGCCGCGGCCGCGGGCATCATCGCCGTCGCGAACGCCGAGATGGTGCGCGCGATCGGCGTCGTCAGCGTCGAGCAGGGCCACGACCCGCGCGACCTCGAGCTCGTGGCCTTCGGCGGCGCCGGCCCGCTGCACGCCTGCGAGGTCGCCGACAGCCTGGGCATGCGCACCGTCGTGGTTCCGGCGGCGGGTGGCGTGCTCTCGGCCCTCGGCATCGCCGCGGGCGAGCGGCGGCGGGTCTCGGTCACGAGCGTCATGCGACCGCTCGCGGAGTTTCTGGGCGGCGGCGTGCGGCCGCCGCGCGCGCCCCGCGGGGGCGCCGTCGAGATCGAGTGCGAGGTGCGCTACCGCGGCCAGGCGCACGAGTTGACGGTGCCGCTGCGCCCGCCCGGAACGCTTGCCGCCCGCTTCCACGCCCGCCACCGCGAGCGCTACGGCTTCGCCGATCCGGACGCGGCCCTCGAGGTTGTGAGCATGCGCACGTCGATCGTCTCGCCGGGCGAGGCGTTTGCGCTTGACCGCGTGCCGCGCACACCGGCGGTATCCGGGCCGGCGTCGGTGGCGCTCGACGGGGCGACGCTCTGGGTCGCCCCCGGCTGGACGGCACGTCGAGGCCGCGACGGGGCGTGGAGGGTGACGCGGTGATCGATCCGGCGACCCTGCAGGTGCTCGCCGCGTCCCTGCGGGGCGTGGCCGACGAGATGGGCGCGGCCCTCGTGCGCTCGGCGCATTCGACCAACATCAAGGAGCGGCGCGACTGCTCGACCGCACTCTTCGACCCCGCCGGGCGGATGATCGCGCAGGCCGAGCACATGCCCGTTCATCTGGGCGCCATGCCGGATGCCGTCGCGGCGGTGCGGGCGCTGCGGCCGCGTCCAGGGGCGGTCTACGTGCTCAATGATCCCTATACCGGCGGCACCCACCTGCCCGACATCACCCTCGTCTCGGTGGTCGACGACCTCGGGCTCGTGTGCTCGCGCGCGCACCACGCCGACGTCGGCGGCATGCAGCCCGCGAGCATGCCCGCCGGCGCGACCGAGCTGATCCAGGAGGGTGTGGTCATCCCTCCGATCGAGCTGACCGACGACGTGCGGCGGCTGCTCGTCGCCAACATGCGCAAGCCTGCCGAGCGGCTGGCCGACCTGCGGGCGCAGGAGGCGTGCATGCTCGTCGGCGCGCGCCGGCTGCGCGACCTCGCGCAGCGGCTCGGGCGGCGCAGGCTGGAGGAGGGGATGGACGAGCTCTATCGCTACAGCGAGCGGCGCACGCGCGCAGCCGTCGAGCGGCTGCCCGACGGCCGCTACTGCGCGGGCGACGTGATCGAGGGCGACGGCATCCACACGCGCGACATCCCGATCGAGGTGTGCGTGGAGATCGCGGGCGACGAGGTGGTGGCCGACTTCACCGGCACCGCGCCGCAGCAGCCGGGCAACGTCAACTGCCCGCTCGCCGTCACCCGCTCGGCGGTGTACTACGTCGTGCGCGCCGTGTGCGACCCCGACATCCCGGCATCGGGCGGCGCGTTCGCACCTGTGACTGTGCGCGCGCCGGAGGGCTGCCTCGTGAACGCCCAGCCGCCGCATGCGGTCGTCGCCGGGAACACCGAGACGTCGAGCCGGATCGTCGATGTCGTCATGTCGGCGCTCGGGCATGCGGTCGACGTCCCCGCCCACGGCCAGGGGACGATGAACAACGTCACGTTCGGCACGCCCGTGTTCACGTACTACGAGACCCTGGGCGGCGGTCAGGGCGGCTCGCCCGCCGGTCGGGGCCCGAGCGGCGTGCACGTGGCGATGTCTAACACCCTCAACACGCCGATCGAGTCGCTCGAGCGCGAATATCCGCTGCGGATCGAGCGCTACGCGCTTCGGCCCCGCACCGGCGGCGCCGGGAAGCACCCCGGCGGCGACGGCGTCGTCCGCGTCTACCGGGTGCTCGCGGACTGCCGGCTCGGCCTGATGACCGAGCGCCGCCGCCACGGCCCGCACGGCGCCGCGGGCGGCGAGGACGGATCGACCGGCCGCAATCTTCTGAACGGCCGCCCGCTGCCGGCCAAGTGCAGCCTCGACGTGCGCGCGGGCGACGTGCTCGAGATCCGCACGCCGGGCGGCGGCGGCTGGGGCCGTGAATAACCGGTGCCAGGCACTCAATATTCATCGGCGTACGCGACGGCGTGGATACCATGGTGCGATGGGGACCACGGTCTCACCGCCGCGCAGGGCGCCCGCGAGGCGTGAGGCAGGGCCGGGCTCCGGCGCCGGCCGCCCGTGGCTCGTGATCGTCAAGAACGACGATCACAACACCTTCGACGGGGTCGCGTTCGCCCTGGCGCGCACCATCCCGGGCGTCACGTTCGAGCGCGGCATGGCCATGGCCGACACGATCCACAAGTCGGGCCAGGCGATCGTCTGGACGGGCGAGAGGGAGCGGGCCGAGCTCTACTGGGAGCAGCTGGCCGGGTTCGGGCTCACGATGGCGCCGCTCACGCCGGCCGGCTGACCGCCGCGATGGTCCACCCCTGGCAGCTCCAGGCGGACCCCGAATGGGCGGCGGCGCTCGTGATCGCGGCGGTGGACTACGCGGTCGTGGTGCGCGCGCTCGGCCGCCGCGGCTCGCCGACGCCGCGGGTGCGGATCTGGTCGTTTGCCGCCGGGCTCGCCCTGATCGCGCTCGCGCTGCTCTCGCCGATCGAGCACATCGCGCTCACCTCGCTGCTCTCGGTGCACCTGCTCCAGAACGTCATGCTGGCCGACTGGGCGCCGCCGCTGCTCGTGCTCGGCCTCTCCCCGGCGATGGTGGCCGCCTGCCGAGCGGCGGCGCGTCGTGCGCGTGCTGACGACGCCGGCGGTCGCGCTCTGCGCCTGGCTCGCGGCCTGGTACTGCCTGCACGTGCCCGCCGTCTACGGCTACGCGCTCACACACCGCTGGGCGCTCGGCCTCGAGCACCTGGCCTTTCCTGACGACCGGCCTCGCGTTCTGGTGGCCGGTGCTGACGCCGGGGCGGATGACCTCCGCCTCAAAGCTCGTCTACCTGTTCGGGGCGTTCGTGGCGGCCTCGCCGGTCGCGCTCGCGCTCGCCCTCACCCATCCCCAGTACGGCTTCTACGTCCACGCCCCGCGCCTCTGGGGCGTCTCGCCGCTCGAGGACCAGCAGCTCGGCGCGATCGCCATGGCGATCGAGCAGGCGGCGATCCTGTTTGCCGCCTGCTCGGTCTTCTTCTTCCGCATGCTGGCCGAGGACGAGGCCGGCGACGCGGGAGTAGGCTTCGAGGCATGAGCGGTCTGCGCGCAGCGTGCATCCAGTTCCAGGCCCGGCCCGAGAAGGCGCAGAACATCGAGGACATGGCGCCTCTCGTCGCCAAGGCAGCCGACCTCGGCGCCGATGTCGTCCTGCTGCCGGAGAAGTGGAACGCCTGGCTCGACGGTCCGGGGCTGCGAGACCAGGCCGAGCGGCTCGACCACGGCCCGACCGTCGAGGCGATGTCCGACTGGGCGCGCACGCACCGGGTGAACCTGATCGGCGGCAGCATCGCCCTGCTCGGCGACGGCGAACGGGTCGAGAACGTCTCGATCGCCTATGACCGCGACGGCAGACTGGTCGCGGCCTACACCAAGATCCACCTGTTCGATGTGGACGTGGGCGGCATCAGCTACCGCGAGTCCGACGGCACGGCGCCCGGCTCGGTGCCGGTCGTCTGCGAGCTCGACGGCGTGCGCGTCGGGCTGACCGTCTGCTACGACCTGCGCTTCCCCGAGCTCTACCGGACGCTCACGCTCGACGGGGGCGCGACCGTCCTCACCGTGCCGTCCAACTTCACATTGACGACCGGCATGGCCCACTGGGAGCTGCTGCTGCGCGCCCGCGCAGTCGAGAACCAGGCCTTCGTGCTCGCCACCGGCCAGCACGGCTTCCCCGGCGGCCTTCGCAAGCCGAGCTACGGCCACAGCATGATCGTGGACCCGTGGGGGACGGTGCTCGCTCAGGCACCCGAGGGTGACGCCGTGATCGCCGCAGACCTCGACATGGCCGCCCTCGCCGACATCCGCGAGCGGCTGCCGGCGCTGCGCCACCGCCGCCCGGACTCGTACGCCGGCCTAGACGAAGAGCACCTCACAGCCGATCGGCTGGAAGCCCGCCCGTAGGAACGCTCGCAGCGAGGCGGCGTTCCCCGGCGCGACCTGGGCGAACACGACCTCGCCCGGCCCGACCAGGCGTCGTGCCTCCAGGAGCGCGCGGCCTGCGACTCCCCGCCCGCGGGCGTCCTCGTCGACCTCGACCGCCACCTCGGTGCGCAGGGCGAGGCCGCGGCCCAGGATGACCGTGGCGGCGCCCGCCACGGCCGCGAACACGCGCACGTCGCACCGGTGCCTCTGCGCCCGTACCGCCCGCGGGTGGTCGCAGCCAAACACCTCGGCGAGCTCCGCCACACCCTCGAGGCCCGCCGCTGCGAGCACGACGTCCAAGCCGTCGTCGCGGCGGTGCAACTCGGCGCCGAGCGCCGCCAGGAAGCGCGGGCTCATCGGTGCGAGCAGGTCGCCGTCGGGCAGCCGGCGCGCCACCCAGTCGGCGTCGACATCGGCGGCGACGACGTGGTGCCCCGTGAACGCGACCACGGCCATCGCCGCGCCGGGCGGCGCCGGCAGCACCTCCACGCGCTCGTCGGCCGGCGGGAAGCGGCCCCGTGCCGCCTCGTCGAGGAGGTCGGCGAGCCGGTGGCGGGTCACCTCAGCCGGCGGGCGGCGCGAACGGGTCGGGCAGCACGCCCCGATCGATGAACCAGCGCCGCACGGCATCGATGTACGCCTTCGGCTGCTCGACGTGGGCCATGTGGCCCGCCTTCTCGATCACGACCAGATCGGAGCCCTCGACCTCGTTTCGGATCTCCTCCGACCGGGCGAGCGTGCACGTGCGGTCGTAGCGGCCCACGATCACGAGCATCGGCCGCCGGATCCAGCGCAGGTGGTCGAGCCACTCGAAGCCGCCATAGCCCTCTGCGGCGAAGTGGGCCAGCACCTCGGGTGCGTACACGGTCTCGTCGGCCTGCATGAACCGGCTGTAGGCGTCGCCCATCTCCCAGAAGTGGAACGGCATCTGCGCGGCGGTGTTCTGGCGCGCCTGCTCGGTCGTCTCGAGCCGCGCCTCCTCGTCCCAGGAGCGCCGGATCTGGTCGCGCATCGCGGCGGGCTCGAACCGCTGGATCTCGCGCTCGACGTCGGCCATCAGGGCCTCGCTCGAGGCCGCGCCGGCCGAGATCACGTACTGGGCGGCAGTGCCTCGCTCGAGCGCATGGCACAGGGCGATGATCGCGCCGAACGAGTGGCCGAGGACGGCGTAGTCGTCGAGCTCGAGCGCCTGGGCGAGCCGGTCGATGTCCTGGGCGAACCCGCGCACCGAGAGCGTGGCCGGATCGACGCGCGGCGAGAGTCCCTGGCCGCGCTCGTCCACGTAGATCAGCCGCAGCCCCATGTCGCCGAGGGGGTCGAGCCAGGGCCGCAACTCGTGGTGGTCGAGGCCCGGGCCGCCGTGCAGCAGGATCACCGGATAGCCGGATCCGTGCTCGACGACGTAGAGCGCCCCGCCGTCCTCCAGCTCGACCACGCGGCCGCCGTCGTCAGCCATTCATCTTCCGATAGCCGAGCGCGTTCTCGGCCTGCATCATCTTGTGGATCTGGGTGGTCCCCTCGTAGATGATCGGGGCGCGCGAGTTGCGGAAGTAGCGCTCGACGGGATACTCGGCCGAGTAGCCGTAGGCGCCGTGCACCTGGATCGCCAGGTTGGCCGCCTTGAACGCGCTCTCGGTGGCATGCCACTTGGCGAGCGAGGTCTCGCGGGTGTTGCGCACGCCGCGGTCCTTCGCCTCGGCCGCCTGCATGACGAGCAGGCGCGACGTCTCGTACCCGAGCACCATGTCGGCGATCATGTCCTGTACGAACTGGTGCTCGCCGATGCGCTTGCCGAACGTCTTGCGCTCGTTCGCATACTTTACGGACGCCTCCAGGCACGCCCGGATCACACCCACCGCGCCGGCCGCGACCGTGAAGCGGCCCTGGTCGAGCGAGTGCATGGCGATCTTGAAGCCCTCGCCCTCGGCGCCGACCAGGTTCTCGGCCGGCACCTGCACGTTCGAGAAGAAGAGCTCGCCGGTCGAGCCGGCCCAGATCCCGAGCTTGTGCGGGATCTGCCGGGCCTCGACGCCCTCCCACTGGCGCTCGACGATGAAGGCCGAGATGCCCTTGTGGGCGGCGTCGGGATCGGTCTTCGCGAACACGAGCTCGTAGTCGGCCTCGGTCGCGTAGGAGATCCAGTTCTTCTGGCCGTTCAGGAGGTAGGTGCCGTCGGGCTGGAGGATGGCGGTCGTCAGCATGGCGGCGACGTCCGACCCTGCGGCCGGCTCGGTCAGGCCGAAGCAGCCGAGCTTCTCACCCTTCGCCATCGGCTCGAGGTACCTCCGCTTCTGCTCCTCGCTGCCGAATCGCAGCAGCGACAGCGAGTTCAGGCCGACGTGCACCGAGATCAGCGTCCGGAACGCGGACTCGCCGCGCTCGATCTCCTCGCAGATCAGCGCCTCGCAGACGTAGTCGAGGCCGGCACCGCCGTACTCGGCCGGGATCGGCGCGCCGAGCAGGCCGAGCTCGGCCATCCCCTCGATGATGCCCATGTCGAGGTGATGGTTGATGTCGTTCTCCTGCGCGACCGGCAGCACGCGCCGGTCGACGAACTCCCGGACGGTCTCCTGGATCGCGCGCTGCTCGTCGGTCAACTGGTAGGTCCACACCCGCTCCTCGCCGCCGGAATCCCTCGGCGAGTGATCCTAACGGGGCGCCCACGGGCGTGTTGACGGTCCGTTGCCGGGTGGGTCAGCTCGCCTGGGGCATGGCGAACCCGTGCCCGGGGCGCTTGGCGGCGTACATCGCCTCGTCGGCCGCGCGGAAGAGCTCCTGCGGGGTCGTGCCGTCGAACGGGCAGACGGCGACGCCGAAGCTCGCGCCCAGGCCGGCCATGTTGCCCGTGAAGGCCGCGCTCATCGCGGCCGAAACGCGCTCGGCGACGGCCGCGCCGTCCTCGGCGGACGTCTCGGGCAGCAGCATGGCGAACTCGTCGCCGCCGATCCGGTAGGCCGCGTCGGCGCGGCGCAGGCCGCTTCGCAGCACCGCCCCGATCTGCTCGAGGGCGGCGTCGCCGGCGGCGTGGCCGTGGGCGTCGTTCAGTGCCTTGAAACCGTTCAGGTCGCAGAGGACGAGGGCGAGCGGATGCCGGTAGCGCACGGCGCGCGACGATTCCAGATCGAGCCGCTCGGTGAACGCGCGGCGGTTGTAGAGCCGCGTGAGCGGGTCGTGCTCGGCGAGGAACTGCATCTCCTCGTACTGCGCCGCGGTGTCGAGGGCGGTGGTGGCCTGGTTCGCGAACACGCGCAGGGCCTGCAGCTTGGCGTCGGAGGGGATCATCCGGTCGACCGGGTCGTCCGCCCAGATGACGCCCATCAGGCCGCCGGTGCGGCTCCAGAGCGGCACGATCAGCCAGTGGTTGCGCCACGCCTGCGGCCCGCGGCCGTTGATCTGCGAGTGGTAGGTGTCCTGCTCGGGCGCCATGCGGAGCATGGCCTCGTCGTGCTCGAGCAGGTGGCAGCCCTCGATCTCGTACTCGGGCTTGAGGAGCTGCTCGAGCTCCTGCAGGGTCATCGGCATCGAGACGGCGGCGTCGGCCATCGTCCAGCCGTGCGTCGCCCGCGAGCGGAACGTGCCGGTCTCGGGGTCGGGCAGGTCGATGCAGACGTTCTCGAACTCGAGCGCCGTGTGGATGGCGTCGACGACCGACTGCAGGATGGCGTCGATCGAGAACGTCTCGGTCAGGCGCGACGAGACGGCCAGGAGCTGCTCGAGGGCGGCGCGGTGACGGGCCGCCGCGGCCGCCTCCTGTGCGCTCTGGACCGCGATCGCGGCGTGGTCGGCCATCGCCACCAGGATCTCGAGCTCCTCGTGGCGCGGCGTGCGGCCCGCCTCGGGCTCGTCGACCGACAGGATGCCGATCAGGTGGCCGTCGGAGTGGCGCAGCGGCACGAAGAGCGCATCTTCGGGGTGCCAGCTCTCGGCGTCGTCGCCGGTCTCGGCCTCGGGAACGTACGACCCGGGCGCATAGGTCGCCCAGTCGATCTCGCCGTGCGGGATCAGGTACGCGCCGCCGCGCAGGAACCGATCGTCGAGCAGCGGCTCCCACACCGAGCGCTCGCGGGCGTCGCCCATCAGGAGCTCCTGGGCCGCAGCGCTGCCGTGGACGGTCGTGACGGCGAAGTCGTCCCAGGCCGGGCGGTAGAGGTGGACGACGACGGTCGCGTATCCCAGCGAGCCCGAGATGGCGCGGGCGATCGCGGCGAGCAGGTCGTCGAGCTCGTCCTCACGCCGGACCAGGCGTGTGACTTCGAGGAATCCTCGCAGGCGGGAGAGTTGCTGCAGGTGGGGATTGGGCATGGATGCGCAGGCGGGGGACTGGGGGCGTCCCGAGGTCTCAGTCTGGCGGCAGAACTCGGACAGGGCTAGACCAATTCGGGGGAACCGGTGCGGTCGACACGGCGCTACGCGGCGAGGTGGACGCGCTGCCCCGAACGCTTGGCCGCGTACATGGCGGCGTCCGCCGCGCGCAGCAGCGCCTCGGGGTCGCTTGCGACCACGCCGAACAGGGCGACGCCGAAGCTCGCCGTGACCGGGTGGCCCTCGGCGGCGCCCGCCTCCTCGACGTGCGCGGCGATCCGGCGCACCACGGCGTCGGCGGACTCGGCGTCGACCTCCGGCAGGATCAGCGCGAACTCGTCGCCGCCGATCCGAAACGCCGCGTCGGGCGCGCGCAGCTCGCGGTTGAGCAGCTCGGCGACCCGGGCGAGCGCCGCGTCGCCGGCCATGTGGCCGTGGCGGTCGTTGATGATCTTGAACCCGTCGACGTCGAGCACGACGAGGGCGAACGGCTTGGCGTAGCGGCGCGCCCGCGCGGCTTCGACCCGCAGTCGGTGGTTGAACGCACGCCGGTTGAACAGGCGGGTGAGCGGGTCGTGCTCGGCCAGGAAGCGCATCTCCTCGAACCGGGCCGCCGAGTCGAGCGCGGCGGTGGCCTGGTTGGCGAAGACGCGCAGCGCCTGCAGGAGCTCGGTCGAGGGCAGCAGCCGGTCGCGCGGGTCGTCGGCCCAGATCAGGCCGATCACGCCGCCGTCGCGGTCGTACATCGGCACCGTCAGCCAGTGCCGGTCCCATGCGTGGGGGCCACGGCCGTTCATCTCGGAGTGGCGGATCGAGTGCGTCTCGGGCAGGCGGGCGAGCGCCTCCTCGAGCGTGAGCAGGTAGCAGCCCTGGCGCTCGAACGGCGGGTCGAGCAGCGGCGCAAGCTCCCACACGGTCATCGGCGAGTTCAGGCGCATGTCCTCGAGCGTCCAGCCCGTGGCGGCGCGCGTCGTGAAGATCCCCGACACCGGGTCGGGCAGGTCGATGCAGACCTTGCCGAACCCGAGCGCCTCGGAGATGCCCTCGCACACCGACTGCAGGATGGCGCCCGCCGACAGCGTCTCGGTCAGGCGCGAGGACACCTGCAGGAGCTGGCGCAGCGCAGCCCGGTGAAACGCCTCGGCGGCCGTCTCGTGGGCGCTCTGCAGGGCGAGCGCGGCGTGGTCGGCGACGGCCACGAGCGCGGTCGTCTCGTCGACCGTCGGGCGCAGGCCGGAGCGCGGCTCGCCGACCGAGATGATCCCGAGCAGGTGGCCGTCGGTGTGCCGCATCGGCACGAACAGCTCGTCGGCGGGATGCCAGGCGTCGGGCCGTCCGCTCGGCTCCCAGTCGGGGATGTAGCGGGCGCCCATGTCGTGCTCCCAGTCGAAGGCGCCGTGCGGGATCATGTAGGCGCCGCCCACGGCGAAGCGCTCGTCGAGCAGCGGCTCCCAGCCCTCCCATGGAAGCGTGTCCCCGATCAGCGTGCGCCTGGCCTCGTCGCTGCCGAAGACGGTCGTGACCTCAAAGTCGTTCCAGGCCGGGCGGTACGTGTTCACGACGACGGTGGCGAAGCCGAGCGAGGTCGCGATCGTGCCGGCGATCGCGTCGAGGATCCGCGCGGTGTCGGTCTCGTCGCGCACGAGCCTGGTCACGTCCAGCAGGGCGCGAAGGCGGGCGATGGCTGTAGGGTCGGTGCTGGCCACGGCGGGTAGGGTCGGCTGCCGCCCAGGTCGATGTGCCCACGACCTGGCGCGCACGGGCGTGCCGTCCTCTAGGTTTTTCGGGTGAATGACCGGATCGGTTGAGCGAATTCGTGCGTTTGCGCTGACGCTTGCCGTCCTGGGCGCCGCCTGCACCCCCCAGGCGGGTGAGGCGCCGGTGCGGATGCCGGCGCCCGCGTCGGCCCTTGCGATCGCCCCGGACTTCGCCGGCACGATCTGGGCGGCGACCGGCAAGCGCGTCGTGCGGTCGCGCGACGGCGGCCACACCTGGCGGCGCGTCGACGGCAGGGGCGGCGCCACGGGCGTCGCGTTCCTCTCAACCCACGTCGTCGCCGTCGGCCCGCGCGGCGTCCAGGTGGGCGGGTTCGGCACCGCGACGCTCGGTCTCCCGCACCCGGTCGCACCGAGGCTGCGCGTGGTTGCCTCGCCGTACTACCGCACGAGCCGCCTCTACGGGGTCGATACGCTCCGGCCACCTGTGGGTGTCGGTCAGAAACGCGCACAAGTGGGCCCGTCTGCGTGCCGCGGGGCTGCCCGACGGCGCGGCGGTCGCGGTCGCGGCGATCCGAAACGACGTCCACGATCCGGATGTGATCTATGTCGCCTGCGGCGCCGCCGGGCTGTGGCGCTCGGGCGACTTCGGCGCGACGTTCCACCGGATGCCCGGCGTGGCCGACGTGACCGCCGTGGCGGCCACGACCGACGACCAGCGGCTCCTGCTCGTCGCAACGCCGAGCGGCATCGAGCTCTCCCGCAACTCCGGCAAGACCTTCAGAACGACCGCGACCGTCCCGGGCGTGCGGGCCGTCGCGTTCGACCTGCGCAACTGGCGGCTCGCATATGCGGCGCTCGCCAACGGACAGCTGCTGCGGTCAGACGACGGCGGCGACGCCTGGGACGGGGCGTAGCCTCAGGGTGCCTGCGTGACCGCGTGCACGAGCCACTCGGGCACGCGCACGGGGCGCATCGCGGCCCGATCGACGCACGCGTGCCGGGTCTCTCCCCGGGTGCACACGCCGTCGCCGTCGCGCAGCTCGTAGCCGAACGTGAAGGTCGCCCCCCGTACCGCTGTGCACGCGCACTCCACGGTGAACGAGTCGTCGAAGCGCAGCGGCCGCAGGTACGCCACGTGCGCTTCGACCACGACCATGTCCATCCCGCCCGTGTGCACGTCGGCGTAGCTGTGGCCGATCTCGCGCAGGTACTCGACCCGGCCGACCTCGAACCAGGCCAGGTAGGCGGCATTGTTGGCGACGCCCATCGCATCGGTCTCCGAGAAGCGCACGCGCAGCGCGACGGTTGTCCGGTGCCCGCCCTCCACTCAGTGGCCGCGAAACGTCCGCCGCAGCAGCCGCAGGCCGTCGTCGGCGGCCTGGCGGGCGGCGGGCAGGGCGGGGTGGTCGGCCAGGCCGGGCCGGCCGATGCCGCGCTCGGTCGCCTTGATCGAGATCCAGTCGCCGGCGGCGCTGCCGAGCTCGCGGGCGACGCCGCGGCGGCGTGCGTCGATCATCCAGATCCCGGTCGCGAGCATCGTCTTTCGCGCCAGGGGCCGCTTGCCCAGCGGCAGCTTGGTCAGCGCGACCTCGGCGATCAGGAGCTGGCCGACCTCGGTCTGGGCCATGTCGCCGAGCGCCGAGACGGCGGTGCGGAAGCGACGGGTCGTGTGGTGGCGGCGGGCGCGCTGGGCGGCGTCGATCTCGCTCGCGCCGTCGACGAACTCACCGGCGCCGGCCGACGAGTCCTGCGCCGTGATCCACGCCCGCCACCGGCCCTCGCCCCACGGCTGCAGCGACAGCTCGAGGCCGCGCTGCGAAAACCAGCGCCGGATGTGCTCGAGCTCGGCCGCGTTGTCGTTCCACGTCACTCCGGGAACGATACCGACGCGCATGCCGCATACGGGGGCTGGTCTGCCAGCCGATGCCGCTGGTACCGTGAGTGGTGAAGCCTGGAAGAGTCAGGAGGTCCGCTGATGGACGACCGCAAGAGCATCATCGATCGGGTCATGGAGGCGACTGACGCCACCGTCAGCCGCGTCCAGCAAGAGGTGGCGGGACGCCCGGTGATGTCCGCCACCAAGGAGCGCGCGCAGGCCGTCCGCCACCGCGCCCAGACCGCCGCGCTCGGGCAGCTGCACCTGGCGACGCGCGAGGACGTCGCGCGCATCCAGGCCTCGCTCGATCGCATCGAGGCCGCCGTGAGCGACCTCGCCAAGCGGGTCCCCGAGCCGTCCGCGGCCAAGCCGCGCGCGGCCAGGGCCAAGCCCGCCGCCCGCGAGGCCAGCGCGAAGTCGGCCTAGGCCGGAACCCGCAGCCGCAGCGCGGCCGGGACGATTTCGAAGGTCGCGGGTGTGACGCCCGGCTGCTCCCCGTCGGCCTCGATCGGTAGCGGCGTCGCCGGGTCGACGACGACGTGCGACGCGCGGCTGAAGTCGGCCTTGGGGTGGTTCACGTGCGTGCCGCGGTAGAGCCGGTGCAGGTTCATGGCGAGGTCGAGCTTGCCCACGTCGCCCCACACGAGCACATCGAGGAGGCCGTCGTCGGGCTCGGCCATGGGCAGGATCTTCATGCCGCTCGCGAAGTAGCGGCAGTTGCCGACGATCACGTTGTTGCACACCTGGTCGAGCTCGCGCTCGTCGATCTGCACACGGAACCGGCTGTTGCGATAGCCGAAGAACGTCGCCACCGCGCCCCAGGCGAACGCCACGGTGGCTCCGAGCGGCTTGCCCGACCGGTTGATGCGGTCTGCGACGGTGCCGGTCAGCCCGGCGCTCGCGACGTTGCAGTACAGGCGTGACTCCCGGCCGCCGGCCCGGGTCGTGTAGGTGACCCGGCCGAGGTCGATCGTGCGCACGGCGCCGCGCGCCGCCACCTCGAGCGCCGCGTCGGTGCCCTTCGGGATCCGGAACGTGCGGGCAAAGTCGCCGCCGCTGCCGCGCGAGACGACGGCCAGCTCGGCCGCGGGCGCGACGGGCTCGGCGCCGTCGTAGAAGCCGTTCACGACCTCCGAGATCGTGCCGTCGCCGCCGACCGAGACGATCAGCTCCGCGCCCTCGCGCAGCGCGGTGCGGGTGAGCTCGGTCGCGTGTCCGGGGGCCTCGGTCATGCGCGCGTCGACCTCGAGGCCGTGCGCGCCCGCGCGGCGGGCGATCTCCGGCCAGCGCCTGGCCGTGCGGCCGCTCGCGGAAGCCGGGTTCACGATCATCACCGCGCGCACGGGTGTGCTTACCGCTCGTCCACGGCAGCGCGGAGGGCGAGCCGTGTCATGCGCTCGACCGCCGCGGCCAGCTCGGCGTCGGAGATGCGGATGAACTCCTCGCCGGAGATGATGTCGGACACCGTCAGGACGCAGGCCGCCTCGACGCCGCGCAGTGCGGCGATCGTGAAGAGCACCGCCGCCTCCATCTCGACGGCGAGCACGCCGCGCGCCGCCCAGCGGGCGTGGCGCCCGGCGTCGGGGTCGTAGAACGTGTCGGAGCTCGCGATCGGGCCGACGTGGGGCCGCAGGCCGAGATCCTTGGCGGCGTGGATCAGCCCGTGCGTGACGCCGAAGTCCGGCGTCGGGGCGTGCGCCTCGCCGCCCGTGTAGCGCAGGGCGGTCGAGTCGCCGGGGACGGCCGAGAGCGCAACGACGAGGTCGCCGAGGGCGAGCTTCGGCTGCAGCCCGCCGCAGGTGCCCACGCGGATGAGGCGAGTCGAGCCGAGCTGGATCAGCTCCTCGATCACGATCGCCGCGCTCGGGCAGCCCATCCCGGTCGACTGCACCGACACCGGCCGGCCCTCGTAGGTGCCCGTGAAGCCGAGCATCCCGCGCTCGCCGTTCACCTGCTTCGCGTCGTCCAGGAACTCGCGCGCGATCCGCTGCGCGCGCAGCGGGTCGCCCGGCAGGAGCACCGCCGGTGCGTAGTCGCCCTTCTCTGCGCGCAGGTGGATCGGCACGGCCGCAGAGCTTACCTTGCCCGCACCAAGAGGGGTCAGACCCCTTCTGGTGCGTCCGCCGAGACGCCGAGCGCCGTCCCGGCGAGGTGATAGCCGTCGTCGCCGCGGAACGGCTCGACCGCGTTGCGGACGGCGGCGATCAGCTCGTCGCGCTCGGCGGGGGAGAGCGTCGGCAGCAGCCGGGTGAGGCCCCCGTTCAGCGACGACTGCACACGCCAGTAGACATCGAAGTCCGGGTACGACCAGGTGACCGGGATCGGCTCGATCGTGCGCAGATCGAGGCCGGCGCCGGTGACCGCGGCAGCGATCGTGTCGGGCTCGCCGAGCGCGAACATCCCCGGGCCGCCCGGCGGCGTCGGCGGCAGGTCGGTGAGCTCGTCGAGGACGCCCCAGAGCGTGGTCGCCCACTCGTTGCGGTCGGCCGACGCCCAGACCGCGAACGCGAGCCGGCCGCCGGGGCGCAGCACCCGGCGGGTCTCGCGAAAGGCGGCGGCGCGGTCGGCCACGAGCATGTAGACGAAGCGGCAGACGACCCGGTCGACCGACGCGTCGGGAAGGGCGATCGCTTCGGCGTCGATGACCCGTAGCTCGACGTTGGTCGCGCCCGCCGCGGCGACCGCACGCCCGGCCGCCTCGATCATCGCGTGCGCGCGGTCGGACATGATCACGCTGCCGCTGTCTCCGAGCGCGGCCGCGACGGCGAGGCCGACGTCGCCGGGGCCGGAGGCGAGCTCGAGCACGGTTGCGCCCGGCTCGAGGTCGAGGTGCGCGACCAGCCACTCGGTGATCGGCCGGCCCATCCCCGCCACCCGTTCGCGCTCGGACTCCCACCCCGCCGCGGCCGTCTCCCAGTTGACGGCGCTGCGGCGGCGGTACTCGTCGGCCGCGGCGGCGCTGATAGCTTCTCGGTCGTGCACGAGCAGACATTGGCCGTCGGCGGCGTGCGTGTCAACCTGGTGGAGTGGGGCACGGCGGGGCCTGCGGTCGTCCTGCTGCACGGCCTCACCGGGTCGCGAGCCTATCTGCAGCCGCTGGCCGAGCGGCTGGCCGCGACCCACCGCGTGATCGCGATCGACCTGCCGGGTCACGGCGGCTCGGACATGATCGAGCCGTTCACGTTTGAGAGCGCCGCGCGCCTGATGTCCGACGCGTGCGCCGAGTTGGGCGCCGAGCGGCCGGTCATCGTCGGCCACTCGTTCGGTGCGCCGCTCGCCGTCGCCTGGGCGGCCGAGCGGCCGGTCGCGGGCGTGATCGCGTGCTCGCCGGTCGGGATGATCCCGCTCGAGCTGCGCCGGGCCCGCTGGGTGCTGCCGTTCCACCGTGTGCTCGCCGCCTGCGAGCCGCTCTGGGAGGGCGCCGCGGTGTCGCGGCCGCTCGGCCGGCGGCTGGTGTTCGGCTGGTTCGTGGGCATGGCCGGGCTCGCCGGCCTCGAGCGCGAGACGGGCCGTGTGATGCTGCGCGACGCCGCGCGCGCCGCCCCGGCCGTGCGCGCCGTCCTGCCGGCGCTCGCCACGCTCGACCTGGCCCGGCTGTGCGCTGCGGTGGACGCCCCGGCGCTGGTGCTGTGGGGCGACCACGACCGCAGCGGCTGGGAGAACGGCCCGCCGCTTGCCGCGGCGCTCTCCGCACCCGGGCTGGCGCTGCCCGGGGTCGGCCACATGCCGATGCTCGAGACCCCGTACGCGTTCTCGGTGGCCGTGCGTGAGTTCCTGTCGGCTACGGTGCCCGGATGATCCCGGCGGCGCGCTCAGACCTGTGGTGGTGCGGCCGCTGCGGCACGCCGCACGAGCTCGCCACGCGCTCGCTCGAGGTCGGCCTCGTGCGCCTGGCCGTCGCCGGCGAGGAGGGCTTCCAGCTCGGCAGCGAGGGCATCGAGGCCGATGTCGAGCCGCTGCTTCTTCCCTGCGCCTGCGGCGGCCGCCTGACGCGTGAATATCCGGTGTCAGGCACTCAATATTCACCGGCCGATGCGATGGCCGCGGATCTTGACCAGGCGGCCCTCCGGCCCCTCGCGGAGTGCGGCTGGGACGTGCTCGAGGCGAGCACCGACCCGCGGCTCGAACGCCTGCGCGCGCTCTGGCGCTCGCGTGCGCTCGTCCTGCTCGGGCGCTCGGCCGAGCTGACCCGCGAGCAGCAGCTCGAGCTGCGCCTCGAGGGCCGCCTGATCGGTCTCCAGGCCGAGATCGAGCGCGCCCGCTCGGCCGGCGACGAGGAGGCCGCCCAGGCCGCTCACGCCCGCTACATCGAGCTGGGGACGACCTTCGTGCGCCGCTTCGTACTGGCTTCGGATGGGCGACCCGGAACCGCTGGCTAGCCGGATCGCGGCCTACATCGCCGAGCACGCGCTGCTCGAGCCCGGCGAGCGGGTGCTCGCCCTGGTCTCGGGCGGCGCGGACTCGGTGTGTGCCTGGGGAGTGCTGCGCGAGCTCGGCTACGAGGTGGAGGCCCTGCACGTCGAGCACGGTCTGCGCGGCGCGGACGGCCTCGCCGATGCGGCCCACTGCGCGGGTCTCGGTGCGACGGTCGTCGCGGTGGACGTGGGCGCCGGCCCGAATCTCGAGGCTCGCGCCCGCGACGCCCGCTACGCCGCCGCCCGCGAGCACGCCGCCGGCCGTCCGATCGCGACCGGGCACACGCTCTCCGACCAGGCCGAGACGGTGCTCTACCGGCTCGTCTCCTCGTCCGGTGCGCGGGCGATCCGCGCGATGCGGCCGAGCGCCGGCGGGATCGTGCGCCCGCTCCTGTGCGCGACCGCGGCCGAGACGCGCGAGTGGTGCGCGGCCCACGAGGTCGAGCCGCTCGCCGACGCGACCAACGCCGACACGCGCCTGCGCCGTAACCTGATCCGGCGCGAGGTGATGCCGGCGCTGCGGCGCGTGCACCCGGGCGCCGAGGTCAACCTGGCCCGCTCGGCGGAGCTGCTCGGCGAGTTGGACGAGCTCCTGCGCGAGCTGGCCGGCGAGCACGTCGAGCCGCGCATCGACCTGCCCGGCCTCGACGACATGCCCCGGGCGCTGCGCGTGCTGGTGCTGCGCGAGGCGGCCGAGCGCGCGGCGGGCCGGCCGCTGCGCCTGCCGCGCGCGCTGACCGCCAAGCTCGAGGCGATGGCGCGGCGGCGCACGGGAGTCGAGCGGCTGTCGCTCGGCCGCGACCTCGAGGCGGTGCGCGACCGCGCGACACTCGCGTTCGTCCCGCCCGGGACCCGGTATCCTCCGCCGGGATGAATGTCGATGCGACCGGCCTCGAGCGCGATCCGCTGATCGCCGAGGTGCTGGTCGAGGCGGAGGCCGTGCGAGCCCGGGTCGAGGAGCTCGGGGAAGAGCTCTCGCGCGACTACGCAGGCCTCGACCCGCTGCTCGTGTGCGTGCTCAAGGGCGCGGTGTTCTTCCTGGCCGACCTCGTACGCCGGATCACCGTGCCGTGCGAGATCGACTTCATGGCCGTCTCGAGCTACGGCAACAGCACCGACTCCTCCGGCGTCGTGCGGATCCTGAAGGACCTCGAGGCGAACATCCAGGGCCGGCATGTGATCGTGATCGAGGACATCGTCGACTCGGGCCTCACGCTGTCCTACCTGCTGCGCAACCTGCGGGCGCGCCGGCCGGCCTCGCTCGAGGTGTGCGCGCTTCTGACGAAGCCCGCCCGGCGCAAGGCCGACATCGTCTGCCGCTACGTCGGATTCGAGATCCCGAACCGGTTTGCGATCGGCTACGGACTCGACTTCGCCGAGCGCTACCGGGGGCTTCCCTACGTGGCCGCGCTCGACGAGTCCAAGCTGCCGGACGAGTTCGAGTAGCGCCGCCCGGCCTTCAGTCCCCAGATGCGATTGCCGATACGAGGGCTGGCGAAAAGGCCGTGGTATCGTTCGGACCGGTTTTGAGGCTCCCGGCGACCGCGGGCAGGGCCGTCTGAATCTATCCCCGGGACTAGCAGGCGAGGCGTCGTGAACAGACTTTTCAAGAGCGCACTTTTTCCGATCCTGGTCGTGCTGGTGCTCGCGTTCTTCGCGCTGAAGATCGTGAACTCGTCGAGCAGCGGAACCCCGATCACGTGGACGACGCTCGTCCAGGCGCTGGACTCGGGGAAGGTGACGTATCTGAAGTCCGACCCGACCGGAAACAGCGTCTCGTTCAAGGAGGGTGACAACGCCCCCACCAAGAGCGTCGGCGTCCCCTCGCAGAAGCTTCTCAATCAGGTGCTCACGCAGGCCTCGAAGACCGGCTCCGGCGTCGAGACGGTCGACGGCGCCAAGGCCGGCGGCTCGCCCTGGTGGAGCGCGCTGATCACGATCCTGCCGTTCCTGCTCTTCTTCGTCTTCTGGATCTTCCTGATGAACCAGATGCAGGGCGGCGGCTCGAAGGTCATGAGCTTCGGCAAGAGCCGCGCCAAGCGGATGTCGGTCGACTCGCCCAAGATCACGTTCAAGGACGTGGCCGGCGTGGACGAGGCCGTCGAGGAGCTGCAGGAGATCAAGGAGTTCCTCGAGAACCCGAAGAAGTTCCAGGCGCTCGGCGCCCGCATCCCCAAGGGCGTGCTCCTGTTCGGCCCTCCGGGCACGGGCAAGACGCTGCTCGCCCGGGCCGTCGCCGGCGAGGCCGGCGTGCCGTTCTTCTCGATCTCGGGCTCGGACTTCGTCGAGATGTTCGTCGGTGTCGGCGCGAGCCGCGTCCGCGACCTGTTCGAGCAGGCCAAGCAGAACTCGCCGTGCATCATCTTCATGGACGAGATCGACGCCGTCGGCCGCCATCGCGGCGCCGGCATGGGCGGCGGCCACGACGAGCGTGAGCAGACGCTGAACCAGCTGCTCGTCGAGATGGACGGCTTCGAGATGAAGGACAACGTGATCCTGATCGCGGCGACGAACCGCCCCGACATCCTCGACCCGGCCCTGCTGCGCCCCGGCCGCTTCGACCGTCAGGTGGTCGTCGACCGCCCCGACCGCGTCGGCCGCAAGAAGATCCTCGAGGTGCACAGCCGCGGCAAGCCGATGTCCCCGCAGGTCGACATCGAGGCGCTCGCCGGCCAGACCCCCGGGTTCACCGGCGCCGACCTCGCCAACCTGGTGAACGAGGCCGCGCTGCTCGCCGCCCGCAAGGGCCGCAAGCAGATCGAGAACCTCGAGCTCGAAGAGGGCATCATGCGCGTCATCGCCGGGCCCGAGAAGAAGACCCGGCTGCTCTCGCCGAAGGAGCGCGAGATCACCGCCGTGCACGAGATGGGCCACGCGCTCGTCGGCCACTTCCTCGAGCACAACGACCCGGTGCACAAGATCTCGATCGTCGGCCGCGGCATGGCGCTCGGATACGTCGTCACGCTGCCGTCCGAGGACAAGTTCATGCGCTCGCGCGCCGAGCTGCTCGACGGCCTGGCCAAGAACCTGGGCGGGCGCACCGCCGAGGAGCTCGTGTTCGGCGAGGTCACGACCGGCGCCGAGGACGACCTGAACAAGACGACCGACACCGCCAAGCGGATGGTGACGCGCTGGGGCATGTCCGAGAAGCTCGGCCCGCGCACGTTCGGCCGCGACTCGAGCCAGCCCTTCCTCGGCCGCGACTTCGGCCACGAGGCCGACTACTCCGAGGAGATCGCGCGCGAGATCGACGACGAGATCCGGCGCATCGTCGAGCAGGCCCACGAGCGCGCCCGTGAGGTGCTCGGCGGCAGCATCGACGAGCTGAACCGGATGTCGAAGATCCTGATGCAGTACGAGACGTTCGACGCGAGCCAGTTCAACCGCCTGCTCGCAGGCGAGGCCCCCGAGGACATCTTCGTCGACCAGGAGCCGAAGCCGACCGAGGCCCCCGTCGAGCAGCCGCGCAAGGAGCCTGCGCGGCCGCGCGGGCTGGGTCTGCCGCTTCCGGGCAACATGGCCTCCGGCCAGCCGCCCGAGTCGCCGCAGCCCTCCTGATCACCGCTGCAACTGCGTAGATCCCCGAATTGGGGGGGAGGGCGGTGCCCCGTGATTGCCGATCACGTGGGCAGCCGTCCTTCCCACCGCTCCCGAGGGGTCATTTGTTGCGCGCTGTCCGGGTCTCACTCATCCTTGCCGTCGGCGGCCTCGCCGCGCTCGTCCCCGCCCAGCAGGCGCTCGCGACGACGCCGCACATCCGCGGGCCGATCGTCTCCTACAAGTGCCCGCCGGCGCCGCTCTTCTGCACGCGGACGCTGCGCCCCGGGATCACCCTGACGCACCTGCGGGCGAAGATGCGCTCCGGCACGAACCAGGACATCTACAAGGTGTCGTGGCCGCTCGGTGACACGCACGTCGATCTGAACGCCGAGGCGCTGAACACGCCGAGCGCGAACGGCACCATCCAGCTCGGGACGATCTCGAGCTGGGCGTCCCAGAGCGGCATCTCCGGGCTACTGGCCGCAATCAACGGCGACTTCTTCACGTCGGTCGGCTGGAGCGCCGGCCATCCGAGCGGGATGCTCGTCCAGAACCGGCACGTGGTCGCGTTCGGAACGGGCGGCGCCGGCGTCGGCTACGAGGCCAACGGCCGCATGGTGATGGGCTCGCCGACCGCCAAGCCGACCAAGTTCCTGCTCCCGAGCGGCAGGACTGCGACCATCTTCGCCTTCGATCCCGGCTCGGCCGTCAACAGCGCGAAGGCCGACCAGGTGATCGTGAAGACCATCGCGGGCAGCGGCAACACCCCGAACATCCCGACTGGGTTCAACGGGTACATCGTTGGCTCGCCCCAGGCGCCGAACCCCTTTCCCAACATGCTCCGCGGCAGCGAGTCGCTCGTGAACTCGACCGGCAGCGACACCCGCGAGCCGGTGGCCGGCTTCCGCTTCGGTGACGGCGGCGGTGCCGTGGCCACGGTCTCGCTCCCGATCGCGGCGGCTTCCGGGTCGCCGGTCACGCTCGGCACCGGGCAGGCGCTGGTGATCGCCAAGATCGGCATGCTGGCCGACAAGGGCCTCGCCCAGCTCGCAACGAAGAGCCACACCGTCAAGGTGACGGTCGACGCCGAGGCCTGGAACCACGTCAACGACGTGATGGGCGGCAAGCCGCAGCTCGTGAGGAACGGCAAGGTCACCTACCCGACGGCGTGGCAGGATCCGCCGATGATGTCGGGCGACGGCTGGCAGTGGGAGTACGCCCACTGGCGCCCGGCCGTGGCCGAGACGGCGACGCACGGCTGGCTGATCATGACCGGCGGCGTCCACTACGGCGACGGCGTCTATGGCTGGAACTGGGGCAAGATGCTCGTCCAGCTCGGCGCCCAGAACGCGATGGGCTTCGACAACAACTCGTCGACCGAGCTCTTCGCGCCCGGGAACGGCACCTGGTCGTTCTCGCCCGGGTGGGAGCGCGAGATCACCGAGGCGACCGCCCTCTCCTACCACTGATCGCGCTGATCTAACCTGCGCGGCGTGCAGCCGCTCCGCGACCGATTCCGCGCCCCCGCCGTGATGGGCGTGGTCAACGTCACCCCCGACTCGTTCTCGGACGGCGGTGAGTTCCTCGATCCCGGCGCGGCCGTCGCCCATGCGCTGCAGCTGGCCGCAGACGGCGCCGACCTGCTCGACATCGGCGGCGAGTCGACGCGGCCGGGGTCCGATCCGGTGCCGCTCGAGACCGAGCTCGAGCGCGTCCTGCCCGTCATTCGCCGCCTCCGCGCCGCGAGCGACGTGCCGATCTCGATCGACACGGTCAAGGCCGAGGTGGCCGCCCAGGCGATCCACGCCGGCGCGAGCTTCGTCAACGACGTCACCGCCCTTCGGCACGACCCGGACATGGCGGAGGTCGTCGCCGCCGCGGGTGTGGCGGTGTGCTTGATGCACATGCTCGGCGAGCCGAAGACCATGCAGGACGACCCGCGCTATGACGACGTCGTCGCCGAGGTGGCCGCGTTCCTGGCCGAGCGGGTCGAGGCCGCATGCGCGAGCGGGATCTCGCCCGACCTGATCTGCGTCGACCCGGGCATCGGGTTCGGAAAGACGGTGGCCCACAACCTGGCACTCCTGCGCCATCTCGACGCGATCGCCGCCGTTGGCCCGCCAGTGCTCCTGGGCGCCTCGCGCAAGTCGTTCCTGGGCCGCATCACCGGCGCTCCCGAGGAGGGCCGCGAGGTCGCCACCGTGGCCGTGAACCTGGACGCGGTGCGGCGGGGCGCATGGATGCTGCGCGTGCACGCCGTGCGCCCGACCCGCGACGCCCTTGCCATCGCCGCGGCGATCGAGACGGCGCCGTGAGCGGCCCGCTGGTCGAGATCCGCGGCCTGCGGGTGTACGCCCACCACGGCGTGCGCGACTTCGAGCGCGAGCGCGGCCAGCCATTCGTGATCGACGTGTCGCTGCGCTGCGCATCGCCGGCGGCCGAGACGACCGACGATCTGGCCGACGCCGTCAACTACTCGGCGGTCTGCGATCGTGTTGCCGAGCTCGCCACGGGAGGCCCGTATGACCTGCTCGAGCGGCTCGCGGGGGTCATCGCCGACGACCTCCTGAAGCGGCTTCCGGTCGAGGAGGTGCGCGTCCGCGTGGCCAAGCCGCACGCCCCCGTGAAGCACGACGTCGCGGAGGTCGCGGTGACGGTCGAGCGCCGAGCGCGCGGCTGATCCGGCCGGACTATCGGCCGCCGCGAACTGCCCGTATAACGGATTCATGGACGGCATGCGGATCGTGGTGGTCGAGGACCAACCACTGTTCCGGCGTGGCCTGATCGACCTGCTCGCAGCTGAGGGCTTCCACGTCGACGGCGCGGCGGGAACGGTGCGGGAGGCGATCGATGTCGTCGCCATCCGGATGCCCGACATCGTGCTCATGGACCTCCAGCTCGGCGACGGTAGCGGCATCGACGCGACGCGCCAGCTCTACGAGCTCTACGGCGAGCGCGTGCGGGTCGTGATGCTGTCCGAATCGCGCGATCCGGCCGACATGATCGCCGCCGTTCGCGCGGGCGCGGTTGGCTACCTGACGAAGGACCAGGCCCCGGAGCGGCTTGCCGAGGCGCTCCGCGGCGTGCTGCGCGGCGAAGCGGCGCTGTCACGGCGCATGGCGGCCCACCTGATCGCGGATGTGCGCGACACGCAGCGGCGGATGGCGCTTGCCACCAAGATGCCGCACCGCGAGCGGCTGACGCCGCGCCAGCTCGAGATCCTGCAGCTGATCGCCGCCGGCGAGACGACCACCGAGATCGCCAAGCGGCTGTTCCTCTCGCCCGAGACCGTGCGCTGGCACGTGAAGGCGATCCTGCGCAAGCTCAAGGCGCGCACGCGTGCCGAGGCCGCGGCCTGCCTGCGCGAAGTGATGGTCTAGGCCGCTCTTCGCGCGCGTCAGTTGCCGGCGCGCATGGTCTCGGCCGCCCAGCGCACGATCCAGACCGAAACCGTCAGGCAGTAGGTGATGACGGCGCAGGCGGCGACGATGGCGGCGGCCTGGCCGGCTGCACCCGTGACGAAGGCGGCGATGCCGACGAGCAGCGGCCGCATGAGCAGGAAGGCGAGCACGCCGCCGATGCCGAGGTGCACGGTCGTCCGGCGCAGCTCGCGCGGACGCAGGTGGGGATAGCGTGCGTCCGCCCAGATCGCGAGCGCGGCAGGGCACAGCACAAGCACGACGGTCAGTTCCACGAGGGTCGACATGGCACCATCCTCTTGGTCGTACGGAGCGGGCGGGGCCCCAACGCGGAGGGCATCCCGACCAGACCATCGGCAAATGTGAGCAATTCGTAAAGGGGATCCATGGCAATTGCCCCCGGAAAGGTGAGCAGCGCGTACGTGGGGTTCGGCGCCAACCTCGGTGACCCTGCAGCGACGCTGCGGGCCGCGGCCGTGGAGCTGGGTGCGCGCGCCGGCCGGGTGGTCGCGGCGTCGCAGATCCACCGCTCGCGGCCGATCGGGCGCGCCGACCAGCCCGACTTCCACAATGCCGTGGCGCGCATCGAGACGACGCTTCCAGCCGGCCGGCTGCTCGACGAGCTGCTCGCGATCGAGGCCGAGTTCGGGCGCGTCCGCGGCGTTCGGTTCGGGCCGCGCACGCTCGACCTCGACCTGATCTGGTACGGCGGCGAGGAGCGCGAGGACGCACGCCTCACGCTGCCGCACCCGCGCGCCCACGAGCGGGAGTTCGTGCTGCGGCCGCTCGCCGAGCTCGACCCCGAGCTCGTCCTGCGCGGCACGACCGTGGCCGAGTGGCTCCGCGGCCTCGACCCGCAGGGGGTCGAGCCGACCGGGGTCATGCTCATGTAGACGGCGGCCGCGGCCGATGATCGTTGTATGACCGAGCTTGCGGCCACTCCGATCGCGCGCGTCTCCGATCTCTTCACGCTCGTCGGCTCCCGTCTGATCCCGACCCTGCTCTTCACGACGATGGCGACGGTCTCGATCCTCGGCGCGAGCGCCGCCCCCAGCACCAGCGCGGCCGTCTTCCACTCGCTCTCGGCTGTCCTCTGGGGACTCTTCATCGTCCTCATCAACATCCGGCCGGTTCCGCTTCGGCGCAACCGCTCACCGCTCGGCGTCGTCGTGGCGCTGTGCTCGCAGCTCGCCGTGATCGCGGTCGGGCTGTTCGGCGCCCGCACCGACGGCGGCTTCGCGGTGGTCGCCTCCGACGTGCTCCTGATCGCCGGCCTCGGCTTTGCGATCTGCTCGGTGGTCGTGCTCGGCCGTTGCTTCGGGATCCTCCCCGACGTGCGCGGGCTCGTCACACGCGGCCCGTACCGCTGGGTGCGCCATCCGCTCTACCTGGGCGAGCTCACCGCAGTGCTCGGCATCGTGCTCGGCTCTCGCCATCCGCTCTGGGCGGGCGTGACTTGGGTCGGGTGCGTGGCGCTCCAGCTTGCGCGCACGGGCTACGAGGAGCGCAACATCCGCGCCGAGTTCCCCGAGTACGCCGAATACGCCGCGCGCACCAAGCGGCTCATCCCCGGCGTCGTCTAAAGCCTCCGCGCGTCGCCCATTAGACTGCGAGGCATGTCCTACATCGAAGACCTCGAGGAGTTCGACGCCGAGCTGGAGCTGCGCCTGAAGCGGGAGTACGCCACGGTGTTCGGGCTGTTCCGCTACTGCGTGCTCACGGCCGAGGCGACCTACCTCTGCAACCGGCTCGAGATGGAGTCGGCCAACTCGCCCGCCTACCCGCTCGTCCATCTCACCATGGAGGACGTCTGGGTGTGGGACAAGAACCGGCCCAGCCGCATCATCCCGCGTGCCGAGGTGCACACGACGCAGGACGTGACCGTCGAGGAGCTCAAGCCCGAGACCGAGATCGACACGACCTTCCCGCCCGGCTTCGAGCTCAGCGATGAGTGATGCTGCTCGCCCTCGACGTCGGTAACACGCAGACCGTCGTCGGGCTCTACGCCGGCGAGGAGCTGCGTGAGCACTGGCGCACGACGACGGTGCGCACCCACACCGGCGACGAGCTGGCGCTGATGCTCGTCGGCCTGCTCGAGCTGCGCGGGCACACGCTCGCGGCGATCGATGCCCTGGTCGTCGCGTCGAGCGTGCCCCAGCTCGCGGTCGAGTACGCCACCATGAGCCGCGAGCACCTGGGTGCAGAGGCGCTCGTCGTCGGCCCCGGCGTGCGCACGGGCGTCGCCCTGCGGGTGGACAACCCGCTCGAGGTCGGCCCCGACCGCGTCGCCAACAGCGTCGCGGCGCACTCCCTCTTCGGAGGGCCGTGCATCGTGGTCGACTTCGGCACGGCCATCAACTTCGACGTCGTCTCGGCGGCCGGCGACTTCATCGGCGGCGCGATCGCCCCCGGGCTGCAGGTCGCCCTCGACGCGCTCGGCGACAGGGCGGCGCGCCTGCAGAAGGTCGAGCTGGTCGCGCCGGCGCACGCGATCGGCACCAACACGAACACGAACGTCCAGTCCGGCGCCGTCTTCGGCTGGGCCGGCCTCGTCGACGGGCTCGTGCGCCGGTTCCGGTCGGAGCTCGGGAGCGACGCGACCACGGTTGCGACCGGCGGCCTCGCGCCGCTGGTGGCGCCTCACTGCGACACGATCGAGCACGTCGAGCCGTGGCTGACGCTTATGGGCCTGCGCCTGATCTGGGAGCGCAACGTCTGAATAAAACGGGCCAGGCCCGTTTCATTCACGCGAGGCGCGAGACGACCGTGCCGGCGGCGTCGATGGCGACGGCCGTCGGCACGATCCCGATGCCGTACTTGCGGGCCAGGTCGGGCCGGCCGCGCACGTCGACGGTCACGACCGTGCGGCCCGCGTCGCGCAGGCGCCGCTCGAGCGTGTGGCACTCCGAGCAGAGCGGGTGGGTGAACTGCACGACGGTGTCGGGTGCTCCGGCCTCGATGCCGACGTCGGCCGGATCGACGCGGCGCAGCTCGCCGCGGCCGATGCCGCGCAGACGCGCCCCGAGGCGGTAGATCTCGCAGCCCGTGCAGAACCCGGTCACGGCCGCGAGCAGCGCGAGCGCCGCGACGAGCAGCGCGAGCGCCCACCCGAGCGTGTGCAGGCCGGCCGCGTGGGCGACGGTCGCGGCGGCCAGCACTCCGAAGCCCATCATGTTGGAGAACCGCGGCGCCCGCGCGTCCTCGAGCTCGCCCTCGCCGAGGCGCGGCTGCACGAGCTCGAAGTAGGCGACGCACGGCAGGCACCAGCGCCGGCCGAGCGCGAGCCCGAAGGCGAACTGGAGTGCGAGCAGTCCCAGCAGCGGCCACCAGCCCGTGAGGAAGGCGACGAGGGCGAGCGTGCCGATCGCCGCCTGGTTGAACCGCGGCGCGCGCGCATCGATCACGTCGAGGTCGCGGTAGGGGTCTGCGAGTCGGGCCGTCACTTTGGATCCAAAGTCTAGCGCGGCGCGGCCTCTTGACATATATATCGATAGACGGTATATATCTCCTTGTGACTCCTATGCGAGAGCCGACGTACTACACGCTCGCCGCGCTGCTCGACGGCCCCCTGCACGGCTATGCGATCGCCAAGCGGGCCGAGGAGGTTTCCGGCGGGCGTGTGCGGCTGACGGCGGGCACGCTCTACGCCGCGCTCGAGCGCCTGCTCGACACGGGGCTCGTGGCGGTGGACGGCGAGGAGGTCGTCCGTGGCCGGGCCCGGCGCTACTACCGGCTCACCCCCGCCGGCAGCGATGCGCTGCGTGCCGAGGCGTCTCGCCTCTCAGAGGCCGCGGCGGTGGTGGTCTCGCGAATGTCGATGCCGGAACCGGAGCCCGCGACATGACCGCCGCCGAGCGCGTCTACCGCCTGGCGCTGCACGCCTACCCGGCCGGCTATCGGGGCGAGCGCGGCGCCGAGATCCTGGCGACGCTCGCCGAGATGCAGGGCGATCGCCGCCGCCCCGAGGCGCGTCAGGTTGTCGCGCTGATCGCGGGCGGGGTGCGCGCCCGCGAGGCCGCGACCACCGGCGGCACCACCGCCGGCATGTGGGCCGAGGGCTGTCGTCTGGCGGCATTCGTCCTCCTGCTCCTGGCGGCGCTCCGGAGCATGTACGTGGTGGCGGCCGACGTCTGGTTCTCGCAGTTCGGCATGGCGCACGGGTTCACGCCGGCCTTCGCCATGAGCATGACCGGCCTGGCTCGTACGACGGCCGCCGTCCTGTTCCCGTGGATCGCCGCCGCCGCGCTCTGCCGCGGGCGCATGCGGCTCGCGATCGCGGGCGCGGTCGCGAGCTTCGCCCTCTTCTTCACGCGATCCATGCCGGCGCTCGGCTCGGGCGTCGCGTTCGTCCAGGCGATCGCGCTCGCCGAGGCGATCCTGCTGGCCGCGCCGATCGGACTTCTCTGGGTCGCCCATCGCCGGCCCGGCAGGACCGCGCCGCGCTACTCCGCGGCGTGGCTGCTCGTACCGCCGCTGCTCGCGGTGCTCGAGCTCAACGGCTACTACGTCTCGACGATCACGGTCGCGCCGCTCGCCGTGCTCGTCGTCGGGTGGTTCGCAGCCGCCCGCCTGAGCCCACACCTGGCGGTGGCGGCCTTCGCCGTGCTCGTCCCGGTGATCGCCTTCCTCGTGCCGTTCGCCGTCACCGAGCAGCAGTACGACTACACCGTTGCGCTCACGGCCGGATCGGTCGCCATCGCGCTCGCGTCGCTCGCATCTGCGATCGCGCTCGGCGGCGACGCCGAGCTCGACGACCCGCTCGTGTAATCATCCGCGCATGACCACGCACCGGTTCGAGGCGGTGCTCGGCGCCGGGACGGGCGATGTGCCCGGAGTCGTCCTGCCGGCCGATGTGGCCGCTGCCATCGGCGGCCGGGCGCGCATCGCGGTGGCGGGCACCATCAACGGCGTGCCGTTCCGCGGCTCGACGATGCCGATGGGCGACGGCCGCCACTGCGTTGGGTTCCGCAAGGGCGAGCGCGCGCGGGCCGGCGGGGTCGAGACCGGGGACACGGTCACCATCGAGATCGCGCGCGACGACGAGCCGCGCACCGTCGACGTCCCGGCCGACCTCGCCGACGCGCTGGCCGCTGACGCCGCAGTGCAGGCGGCGTTCGAGGCGATGTCCTACACCCACCGCAAGGAGTGGGCCGCCGCCGTCGCCGGCGCCAAGCGGCCCGAGACGCGCGCCCGCCGCATCGCCCAGGCTGTCGAGGCGGTCCGGGCACGCGTCGTCTAACGCCCGGGCTGCGCCACCTCGGATTTGACGTTCGAGCTATCGAAAGATATGTTTCGAAACATGTCTTTCGAATCACGCCGGCTCACGGATGCGCGAGTGATGCGCGCCATGGCGCACCCGACCCGCATGGATCTCATGGAGCTCGTCGCCCGCGAGGGCGAGCTCACGGCCACCGAGGCGGCCGAGCGGCTCGGGCTCACGCCGGCCAATTGCTCGTTCCACCTGCGCCAATTGGCCAAGCACGGGTTCGTCGAGGAGGGCGAGCCGCGGCCCGGCCGGTCGCGGCCGTGGCGGATCGGCTCATTCCGCCACAGCTGGGACGAGTTCGGCCCCGACGCCGAGGCCTCCGCGGCCGCGTCGGCGCTCACGAGCGTCGTGCTCGACCGCGACGTCGCCCGGCTGCATCAGTGGGTCGCGGGCCGCTCCACCCACGACCAGGGGTGGCGCGAAGCCGCGTTCCTGACCGAGTCGCTGATGTACCTCACCCAGGAGGAGCTGCGGCTGCTCGGCGAGGCGATCACCCGGCAGGTGCTGGCCTACAGCGATCGGATCGACCCGAACCGCCGCCCAGACGGGGCTGCGCCCGTGCAGTTCCTTTCGGCCGGCTTCCCGCTGCCGCCGACGCCCACGGGGAACTGAGCCGATGCGCGACCTCCTGCGTGACCGAGACACCCGCCTGCTCCTGATCGGCCAGACGTGCTCGCTCTTCGGAGACAGGGCCATGTACCTCGTGCTCGCGATCTGGGTCAAGACGCTCACCGGCTCGAACGCCCAGGCCGGCCTCGTGTTCTTCGTCCTCGCCGTCCCGGGCCTCGCCGGCCCCGCGTTCGGCCTGGCCGTCGACCGCATGCGCAAACGGCCGCTCATGATCGGCGCCGACATCGTCGTCGGCCTCGCCCTGCTCACCCTGCTCCTCGTGCACGGCCGCGGCGACGTCTGGATCATCTATGCCGTGACGGCGCTCTACGGCGCGTCGGCCTACCTGTTCCTGTCGGCCCAGTCGGCCCTGCTGACGCGGATGCTGCCGCCGGAGCACCTCGGCCAGGCCAATGCGGCGCTGCAGACCTTCAGCGAGGGGTCGCGCCTGATCGCACCGCTGATCGGTGCGGGCCTCTTCGCCGCCGTCGGCGGCGCGGCGGTGGCGGTCCTCGACGCGGCCACCTTCGGCGTGTCGGCGGTCTGCCTCGCTGCGCTGCGACTGCACGAGGAGCGGCCGACACTCGCCGAGCACCACTTCCTCGATCAGCTCACCGCCGGGGTGCGCCACATCGGCCGCAGCCCGGGGCTGCGCCGGATCGTCGCGGTGACCGGCCTCGCCCTGCTCGTCGTGGGCTTCAGCGAGACCGTCATCTTCGCCGTCCTGCAGTTCGGGATTCACCGGCCGCCGGCCTTCCTGGGCGTCCTCAGCGTCGCGCAGGGCGTGGGTGCGATCGCCGGCGGACTGACCGCGGCCGGGGCGCTTCGGCGGATCGGCGACGGACGCACGCTCGGCGTCGGTCTCCTGCTTTTCGGGGTCGGCGACTCGCTGTTCCTGATCCCGGCGCTCGTGCCGGTCATCATCGGCTTCGGCATCGCCGGCATCGGCGTCTCCTGGGCGGTGGTGGCGTTCGGCACGGCCGTCCAGCTGCGGACGCCGTCCGATCTGCAGGGCCGGGTCTACTCGGCCGCCGACACGCTTGTCGGCACACCGCAGACGGTCTCGCTGGCGCTCGGAGCGGCGCTCATCACCCTCGTCGACTACCGCGTGATGATCGCCGTCATGGGCCTGGCGACGGGTGCCTGCGGCGTGTTCATGACGACGGCCGGCGCCCCCGCCGACGAGGCGGCAGCCGCGGTCGCCCGGGAGGCCGACCTCGCGGCCTATCCGCCGCCGTAGATCGAGATCGGCAGGTCGAGCAGGCGGTCGGAGCCGATGTCGGGCAGGAGCTCGAGCTCGGCCTCATGCGCGTGCAGGTGCGCGCGCGGCGTCCGGACAGAACGCCAGCAGCTCGGCCTCGACGTCCGCCACGGTCGGGCAGGTGACGAGCGCGCCGCGGATCGCCTTCGCGCCGGGCAGCCCGCGCAGGTACCAGCCGTAGAACTTGCGCAGGAAGCCGACCGACCGCTCGCCCATCTCGCGCTCGACCTCGCGCATGAAGCGGATCAGCTCGGCGACGACCTCGGCCGGGTCGGCGTCGGCGCCGCCGTCGCCCGCCATCTCGCGCAGCGCCCACGGCCGCCCCTGCGCGCCGCGGCCGACCATCACCGCGGAGGCGCCGGTCGCGTCGATGACGCGCTCGGCCGTCTCGCGGTCGACGATGTCGCCCGACGCGATCACCGGGATGCCGACGCGCTCGACGAGCTCGGCCGTCAGGGTGTGATCGGCGGTGCCGGTGTACATCTGCTGGGCCGAGCGCGGATGCAGCGTGAGCGAGGCCGCCCCGATCGCCTCGAGCTTCGGCCCGAGGTCGAGCGCCGACGCGCGAGCCGTTGCGGACGCCGCGGCGCATCTTCACGGTCACGGGCACGTCGACGGCGTCGACGACCGCGCCGACCAGCGCGCAGGCCAGCTCGTGGTCCTCGAGCGCGCTCGCTCCGGCGCCGGTCTTCGTCACCTTGCGCACCGGACAGCCGAAGTTGATGTCGACGATGTCGGCGCCGGCCGCGACGACCATCCGCGCGGCGTCCGCCATCGGCCCCGGCTCGGCGCCGAAGATCTGGACGGCGAGCGGGTGCTCGTCGGACGCGATCCGAAGGTATCCGAGGGTGCGCTCGTTGCCGTGCTGAAGGCCGCACGACGACACCATCTCGGAGCACACGAGGCCGGCCCCGAAGCGGCGGCCCTGGCGCCGGAACGCCTGCACCGACACCCCGGCCATCGGCGCGAGCACGATGCGCGAGGGGATCTCGACGCCGCCGATCGACCAGGGTTCGTTCATGTCGGCCATCGGGGAATGGTATCGGTGGGCGGCACGGCCGCATCCGCGCGGCGATGGGCGCGGTTGGGGTGTTTGACGTTCGCGCAGGACTTGACCTATAATCCGCCGTCGCTCGGTGCCAGCCCGGAATTTTCGCTGCAAATTGCGCATTCCCGGCCGACACCGTTTTTCCGTTTATTCGCACCTGAAGGGCGATGGGAGCAGTGGAAAAAGACGTCATCCTCACCACCGAGGGCTACGAGAAGCTGAAGCAGCGAGATCGAGGATCTCGAGACCACGAAGCGCCGCGAGGTCGCCGACCGCATCCGCGAGGCGCGCGAGTTCGGCGACATCACCGAGAACTCCGAGTACGACGACGCCAAGAACGAGCAGGCGCTGCTCGAGCACCGGATCGCGCGCCTGAAAGAGCAGCTGCGCTCGGCCCGGGTGATCGACCCGAAGGACATCGCCACCGACGTCGTCTCGGTCGGCACGAAGGTCAAGGTGAAGGACGTCGACCACGGCGACGTCGACACCTACGAGATCGTCGGCTCGGCCGAGGCCGACCCCGCCCGCAGCCGGCTCTCGAACGAGTCGCCGGTCGGGAGAGCCCTGCTCGGGCACAAGAAGGGCGAGACCGTCGAGGTTGCGGTGCCGGCCGGCGCGATCCGGCTGAAGATCATGGATATCAAGGCGCCCTGACGCCGCCGCGGTGTCGAGCGACGTCGAGCAGCAGATCCGCGCCGATCGGATCGCCAAGGTCGAGGCCCTGCGCGAGGCCGGGGTTGATCCGTACCCTGCCCGCACGCCGGCGCGGGCCGAGGTCGCCGTGGTGCGGGAGCAGTTCGGCGGCCTCGAGGCCGGCGCCGAGTCCGGCCAGACACTGTGGCTGGCCGGGCGCATCAGCGGCCGCCGCGGCCACGGCAAGGCCATCTTCCTCGACCTGACCGACCGCACCGGCCGCATCCAGCTGCACGCGACGCTCGACGAGCTCGGCCAGAGCGGCCTCGACATCGTGTCGGACTGCGACCTCGGCGACGTGGTCGCGGTCGAGGGCGAGGTCTTCTGCAGCCGCCGCGGCGAGCTCTCGCTGCGCGTGCGCGAGTGGCGGCCGCTGGCGAAGTGCCTGCGCCCGCTGCCCGAGAAGCACCATGGCCTCGCCGACGTCGAGCAGCGCTACCGCCAGCGCTACCTCGACCTGCTCGTAAACGACGACGCCCGCCGGATCGCGCAGGCGCGCACGGCGATCGTGACGGCGGCGCGCGCGGCGCTTGACGCCGACGGCTTCATCGAGGTCGAGACGCCGGTGCTGCAGCCGATCTACGGCGGCGGGATCGCCAAGCCGTTCGTCACCTTCTACAACGAGTTCGAGCGCGACTTCTACCTTCGCATCGCCGACGAGCTCTACCTGAAGCGGCTGATCGTCGGCGGCCTCGAGCGCGTGTACGAGATCGGCAAGGACTTCCGCAACGAGGGCGTCTCGTTCAAGCGCAATCCCGAGTTCAGCATGCTCGAGTGGTACGAGGCCTATGCGGACTACGAGGGCGGGATGCAGCGCACCGAGCGCGTGGTCGCCGCGGCCGGCGCAGCCGCGGGCACGCCGGTCGACCTGACGCCGCCCTGGCCGCGGATCCCGCTGCGGCAGGCGATCCACGATGCGACCGGGATCGACCCGATGGCCGACCGCGACCGCGACCGCCTGGTCGCCTTCATGCGGACGCACGACCTCGACACGTCAGGCGACACGACCTGGGCGCACGCGGTCGACCATCTGCTGTCGCACTTCGTCGAACCGGCCATCGAGCGGCCGACGTTCCTGGTCGAGTACCCGGTCGAGCTCTCGCCGTTTGCCAAGCGCTCGCCCGGTCAGCCGGGGATGGTGGAGCGGTTCGAGGCGTTCTGCCTGGGCATGGAGATCGCCAACGGCTATTCGGAGCTGAACGACCCGGCCGAGCAGCGGGCGCGGTTCGAGGAGGCGCGCGCGGCGGCGGCCGCCGGCGACGAGGAGGCCCACCCGATGGACGAGGACTTCCTGCTCGCGCTCGAGTACGGCATGCCGCCCACGGCGGGCGTGGGGGTCGGCATCGACCGCCTGACGATGCTTTTGACCGGCGCGCGCTCGATCCGCGAGGTCATCCTCTTCCCGACGCTGCGGCCTCGCTGAAGCCTGGGTTATGGGGACTGTCCCCACACGCGGGGACAGTCCACGCTTCTCCGGTCGTCCGCCTTCCTAGCGCGCCTCGACGCCCGCCAGGAACTCGTTCACGATCGGGAGGTAGACCTCGGGCCGCTCGGCGAAGCTCAGGTGCGACGCGTCGGGGATGATCTCGAGGCGGCTGCCGGGAATGCGCGCGTGCACCTCGCGGAGATGCGAGGGCCGGCACTCGTCGTACTCACCGCCCGTCACGAGCGTCGGCACCGCGATCTCGCCCAGCCGGTCCACGATGTCCCAGTCCTTGAGCGTGCCGATGATGCGGAACTCGCTCGGCCCGGCCATGTAGTGGTAGATCGTCGTGCTCATGCGCTCGAACGAGCGCATCACGAAGTCGGGGAACGGGTCGAGCCGGCAGACGTGGCGGTGGTAGAAGGGCATCATCGCCGCTTCGTACTCGGGCTCGAGCATCTTGTCCTCGGCCTCGAGCCGCTCGATCAGCTCGCGCTCGTCGGCGGGCATCTCGTCGAGGAGCTCCTGGCAGAAGACGTTCCACGCCGGGGCGCTCGCCGGGCTGCCGGCCATGACCAGGCTGACCGGCCGGCGGGGGTTGTCGAGCACGTACTGCATCGCGAGCATGCCGCCCCAGGAGCTCCCGAACAGGTGCACGCGATCGAGCCCGAGCGCGTCGCGCACGGCGTCGATCTCGGCCATGAACCGCTCGATCGTCCACAGGGAGAGATCCTCGGGCCGGTCGGAGCCGCCGCTTCCGAGCTGGTCGTAGAACACCACCCGGCGGCGATCGCCCAGCCCCTCGAGGGGCGTCAGGTAGTCATGGGTCATGCCCGGCCCGCCGTGCAGGCACAGGAGCGGCACGCCGCCCTCGCCCACGCTGCGGTACCAGACCCGGCCGCCGGGGACATCGATCATGCCTTCGTCGACGATCACGCGGGCGACGATACCCGAACGGCCTCGTCCTCGCCCGCGACCCCGTACAGCCCGTCGGCGGGGTTGTAGCTGACGACGTCGGCCTCGAGCACCTCGGCATCGCCCGAGAGCGCGATCGCGGCGGCCGTGTCCTCGTCGTGCGCCTCGATCTCCTCGACCCGGCCGGTGGGCACGTAGGCGACACCCAGCGGAGAGTCCTCTGCGTCGACCGCGCGGAAGTGCTCGACCGTGTACCGCACGGCCGCATCGTCGCGTATTTCCGGTCCCGTGTCCACCCGCCGAAACCTCGCGCTCAAGGCCGCGGCCGCCGTGGCCGATGAGTGCCAACATCGCGATGGGCGATACGGAAAGGCAGGAGTGCCCGGTGCTATAGTCCCGACCGTCCACTCCTCCACCGGGTCGTCACTTAGGTGCTCCTATTTGACGGTCCGGCCAAAGGCATTGATTCAGACTCTTCCAAAATCGGCAGAAAGGGGGCACGAGCATGTTTGAGAGGTTCACCGAACGTGCCCGCCAGGTGGTCGTGCTGGCCCAGGATGAGGCCCGCACCCTCAAGCACAACTACATCGGCACCGAGCACATCCTGCTGGGGCTGCTGCGCGAGGAGGAGGGCCTTGCCGCCCGCGTCCTCGACACCCTCGACATCACGGTCGAGGAAGTGCGCGCGCAGGTCGCGCGGATCGTCGGCCAGGGTGACGAGGTCACCACCGGCCAGATCCCGTTCACGCCCCGGGCCAAGAAGGTGCTCGAGCTGGCGCTGCGCGAGGCGCTCTCGCTCGGCCACAACTACATCGGCACCGAGCACATCCTGCTCGGCCTCGTGCGCGAGAACGAGGGCGTCGCGGCGCGCATCCTGCTCGACTTCGACGCCGATGCCGAGAAGATCCGCAACGAGATCATCCGCATGCTTTCCGGTCCGGGCCGCCGCACGGCTGCCGGCGCCGGCACCGCGGAGAAGGGGCAGAAGAGCTCCAAGCTGCTCGACCAGTTCGGCCGCAACCTGACCAAGCTCGCCACCGAAGGCAAGCTCGACCCGGTCGTCGGCCGCATGAACGAGATCGAGCGCGTGATGCAGATCCTCTCGCGCCGCACCAAGAACAACCCGGTGCTGATCGGCGAGCCGGGCGTCGGCAAGACCGCCGTCGTCGAGGGCCTCGCCCAGCGCATCTCGTCCAACCAGGTGCCCGAGCTGCTCAAGGGCAAGCAGATCTACACGCTCGACCTGGCCGCTCTGGTCGCCGGCTCGAAGTACCGCGGCGAGTTCGAGGAGCGGCTGAAGAAGGTCATGAAGGAGATCGGCCAGCGCGGTGACATCATCCTGTTCATCGACGAGCTGCACAATCTCGTCGGCGCAGGTGCCGCCGAGGGCGCGATCGACGCCGCCTCGATCCTGAAGCCGGCGCTCGCTCGCGGCGAGCTGCAGACGATCGGCGCGACGACCCTGGACGAGTACCGCAAGTACCTCGAGCGCGACTCCGCTCTCGAGCGCCGCTTCCAGCAGATCAAGGTCGACGAGCCGTCGATCGAGGACACCGTCCAGATCCTGCGCGGGCTGCGCGACCGCTACGAGGCCCATCACCGGGTCGCGATCACCGACGAGGCCCTTCAGGCCGCGGCGGAGCTGTCGAGCCGCTACATCCAGGAGCGGCACCTGCCCGACAAGGCGATCGACCTCATCGACGAGGCCGCCTCGCGCATGCGCATCAAGCTGATGACCGCCCCTCCGGTGCACAAGGAGCTCGACGACGAGATCGAGACGGTGCGCAAGGAGAAGGAGTCGGCGATCGAGGCGCAGGAGTTCGAGAAGGCCGCCAACCTGCGCGACAAGGAGCGCAAGCTGTCGCTCAAGAAGCGCGAGATGGAGGAGAACTGGAAGTCCTCCGGCGAGGCCGACCAGGCCGAGATCGGCGAGGAGGAGATCGCCGACATCGTCTCGATGTGGACGGGCATCCCCGTCTTCAAGCTGACCGAGGCGGAGTCGCAGAAGCTGATCCGCATGGAGGAGGAGCTCCACAAGCGGATGATCGGCCAGGACGTCGCCATCGAGGCGGTGTCCAAGGCGATCCGCCGTGCCCGCGCGGGCATCAAGGATCCCAAGCGGCCGACCGGCTCGTTCATCTTCCTCGGCCCCTCGGGCGTCGGCAAGACGGAGCTCGCACGCACGCTCGCCGAGTTCCTGTTCGGCGACGAGGACGCGATGATCCAGGTCGACATGTCCGAGTACATGGAGAAGCACGCGGTGTCGCGGCTGGTGGGATCGCCTCCGGGCTACATCGGCTACGACGAGGGCGGCCAGCTGACCGAGGCCGTGCGCCGCAAGCCGTACTCGGTCGTCCTGCTGGATGAGATCGAGAAGGCCCATCCGGACGTGTTCAACATCCTCCTGCAGATGCTCGAGGAGGGTCGTCTGACCGACGCCCAGGGCCGCCACGTCGACTTCCGCAACACGATCGTCATCATGACCTCGAACATCGGGGCGGCGTCGATCGCGAAGAACACCTCGCTCGGTTTCAGCGTGGACGAGGCGGAGACGGGTGTCTCCTACGAGGACATGAAGAACCGCATCATGGGCGACGTCAAGAAGGTGTTCCGGCCCGAGCTCCTGAACCGGATCGACGAGATCATCGTCTTCCAGAAGCTGACGAAGGACGAGATCAAGCAGATCGTCGACCTGCTCATGAACCGGCTCCGCGAGCAGATGAAGCTGCACGAGGTGTCGATCGAGCTGACCAACAAGGCCAAGGACTTCATGGTCGACAAGGGTTACGACCCGACCATGGGTGCGAGGCCGCTGCGGCGGGCGATCCAGCGCTACATCGAGGATCCCCTGGCCGACTTCGTCCTCGCCCGCAACATCGAGCCCGGCTCGACCGTGCTGGTCGACTGGGTCGACGGCGACGAGTCGATCTCGCTGCAGATGATCGAGCCGGTGAAGGTGCCCGACGCGCCGCCCGAGGATCTCGTTCCCGCCGAGGGGCCCGCGGAGGGCCCGAAGAGCGAGGACGACTCCGAGGCAGAGGCGTCGGAGGGCTCCGGCAAGTAGCTCGCATCAGAGCCGAATGATCCCGAGGGGCGCCCACAGCGGCGCCCCTCGGCGTTTCCGGACAGCCCGCTGACAGCCGACCCGGCTGCCACAATCGTCTGTCCGTGGCACGTGTCTCTCATAGCTTCGTCTGCTCGCAATGCGGGCACTCGAGCCCCAAGTGGCTCGGCCGCTGTCCGGAGTGCGGCGAGTGGAACACGCTGCACGAGGAGGCGGTGCGAGCGCCGGCGCGCAACGGCGGCCGCCGCCCGGCGGGGGCGCCCGCCGTCTCGCTCCTGGGCGACGTCGACATGCTCGCCGCGACCCGTCTTCCGACGGGCCTTCACGAGCTCGACCGCGTACTCGGCGGCGGGTTCGTGCCCGGGTCGCTCGTCCTGATCGGCGGCGAGCCGGGCGTCGGCAAGAGCTCGCTGCTCCTGCAGGCGCTCGCCGCCGTCGCCGCGGCGGGCGGCCGCACGCTGCTCGTCTGCGGCGAGGAGTCGCCGGCGCAGGTGCGCCTGCGCGCCCAGCGGCTGGGGGCGGGCGACGCGATCCGCGTGCTGCCCGACACCGACCTCGACGCAGTGTGCGAGGCGATCGTCGCCGAGGCGCCGGCGGTGTGCGTCGTCGACTCGGTGCAGACGCTTCGCAGCGCCGACCTGCAGTCGGCTCCCGGGAGCGTCGCCCAGGTGCGGGAGGCCGCCGAGCGGCTGCTGCGGGTGGCCAAGCGCGGCCAGACGGCGATCGTGCTCGTGGGCCACGTGACCAAGGACGGGACGGTCGCCGGCCCGCGCGTGCTCGAGCACCTCGTCGACGCCGTGCTCCAGTTCGAGGGCGACCGCTACCGCCACCTGCGGGTGCTGCGCGCGGTCAAGAACCGCTTCGGCTCGACCGACGAGATCGGCATCTTCGAGATGACCGACGCCGGTCTCGACCCCGTCGCCGACCCGTCGGCGGCGCTGGCCGAGCCCGAGCCGGCCGGCCCGGGGTCGGTGCTCCTGCCGGCCATCGAGGGCACCCGGCCGATCGTGCTCGAGGTGCAGGCGCTCGTGGCCGGCAGCGACCTGGCCATGCCGCGGCGGCAGGCGACGGGATTCGACCGCAACCGCCTGTCGATGATCGTCGCCGTCCTCGGCCGCCACGCCGGCGTCGCGCTCGGCGCCTCCGACGTCTTCGTGAACGTCGCCGGCGGCGTGCGGGTCGACGAGCCCGCCGCCGACCTGGCCGTCGCGCTCGCCATCGTCTCGTCGGCCCGCGCCGTCGCCGCGCCCGACCGGCTCGGCTGCTTCGGCGAGCTCGGGCTCACCGGACGCGTGCGGCCCGTGTCGCACACCGGGCCGCGCCTGGCCGAAGCGGCCAAGCTGGGCGTCTCGGGCCTCGTCTGCCCACCGCGCACCACGACGGCGGCCGGAGGGCCGCCGCTGCGATGCGCTGATACTCTGGAGGGAGCGATCGAGCTGGCGTTCGGCCACGGCGCATTGACCGAAGGGTAGGCATGACCGAGCTTCTTCCCGATGTCCGCAAAGACCCAAAGATGCTGGACGCCCTGCGCCGCATCGCCCCGGGCACGACCATGCGGCAGGGCCTGAACGACATCCTGCGCGCGCGCCTCGGCGCGTTGATCGTGATCGGCGAGCCCGCCGAGCTGTCGTTCATGTTCTCGGGCGGGATCCGGCTCGACCAGGCGTTCTCGCCCTACCTGCTGTACGAGCTCGCCAAGATGGACGGCGCGATCATCCTGAACGCGGGCGCGACCCGGATCGTCTACGCCAACGTCCAGCTGATGCCCGACCCGACGATCCCCTCGGCCGAGACGGGCACGCGCCACCGCACCGCCGAGCGCGTCGCGAAGCAGACCGGCGCGCTCGTGATCTCGATCAGCCAGCAGCGCGACGTCGTCACGTCATACGTGGGCGACGTGCGCTACCAGCTCGAGGACATCTCCGACATCCTCGCCAAGACGAACCAGGCGGTGACCACGCTCGAGACCTACCGCACGCGCTTCGAGCAGGTCTCGACGCGCCTGACGGCGCTCGAGTTCCAGGGCGCGGTCATGCTCGACGACGTCCTCGTCGCGCTGCAGCGCGCCGAGATGACCTCGCGCATGCGCGACGAGATCGAGCGCAATGTCGCCGAGCTCGGGGTCGAGGGCCGGCTGATCAAGATCCAGCTCGACGAGATGTCGGAGTGGGTGCCGGGCGACGAGGTCGCGATGGTGCGCGACTACGAGCTGCCCGAGGTCACCGGCGGCTACCGCCGCGCACTCGACCAGCTGCGCACGATGCCCGACACGCAGCTGCTCGAGCTCGAGCAGCTGGCCGAGGTGCTCGGCCATCCGCGCACGGTGTCACCTGTGGACTACGCGGTCACGCCGCGGGGCTACCGGGTGCTCTCCAAGGTGCCGCGCCTGCCCGAGGGCGTGATCAACCACGTTGTCGGCCACTTCGACGGCCTCGAGGCCTTCGTCCGGGCCACGCAGGCCGAGCTCGAGGAGGTCGAAGGGGTCGGCGCCGTGCGCGCGCGGGAGATCAGGGAGGGCCTGCGCAGGCTGCAGGAGCAGAACCTCGTCGACCGCTATCTCAACCTCTGATCCGCGTCCGCGCGGGTCGAGGCGGTCAGAATTGACACCTGCCGAAGTTTGTTTGCGATTTGGACAAAATGCTGAGATCCGTTCGCCCGAAGGTGTCAGATCTGATAGAATCTCTGGTCTAGCTGCGAGGGGTTTCGCGGGCATGCAGGTGCATCTCAAGGAGGTCGAGCGACTTTTGTATGAGGTTGGTGACAAGGTCGTGTATCCGCACCATGGTGCAGGAACGATCACGAGCAGAGACATGCGGGTCGTGGGCGACAAGGATCGTGAATACCTGACGATCCAGATCCTTCATAACGATATGACCGTCACCATCCCTCTGGACAGCGCGGAACGCGTCGGGCTGCGCAAGGTGATCGGCGAGGAGACCGTCGAGGAGGTCCTCACGGTGCTCCAGGGCGACGGCACGAAGATGCCGAAGAACTGGAACCGCCGGTTCAAGCACAACCGCGACAAGATGAAGACCGGCGACATCTTCGAGATGGCCGAGGTCGTCCGCAACCTGGCGCAGCGCGACCAGGAGAAGGGCCTCTCGACCGGCGAGAAGCAGATGTTCTCGAAGGCCAAGCGCATCCTCGCAAGCGAGCTGATGTACGCGAAGAACATGGACGAGGACGAGGCGCGCGAGTTCCTGGAGGAGGTGCTCGAAGAGATCGGCGAGGCTCGCAAGGCGCGCGCCTAGCCAACAAGCACGTTTCAGAGAGGAGCGGACGATGGTGGTCTCAACCCGGATCGTCTTGTCCCTCTTGGGCGTCCTGGGTGCCATCCAGGCGGGGTTTTCCCTCGATCTCGAGGATCGATATTCGGCTTCTTACGCGTACCCCGCCTTCGCCGTCGTCGTGTTCCTGGTGTTCGCCGTCGGGTGGATGATCGGGGGCCTGGTCGGCAAGGGGCTGGTGACCGGGTTCAAGAGGATCGAGCGAGCCGTTCAGACCCGCAGCGCGGGTGAGCTGACCGTCGCGGCCCTGGGCCTGGTGGTCGGGCTGCTCGTGTCCGCGCTTCTGTGGTTCCCGATTCACACCCTGCCGTACATCGGCAAATGGGTGATCCTGCCGGTATTCCTCGTGATCGGCTACCTGTTCGCGTTCACGGCGTCGAAGAAGCACCGTGGCATCCTGCGGCTGGTCGGCGTCCATCCTGTCGCCGAGGCCGGCACCGAGCCGGCGCCGCCGGGGTTCGCGATGCTGGTCGACACGAGCGCGATCATCGACGGCCGCATCGCCGACATCGTCCGCACCGGATTCCTGAAGGACGAGCTCGTCGTCCCCGAGTTCGTCCTGCGCGAGCTGCAGCACGTCGCCGACTCGGGCGACTCGCTCAAGCGCGCCCGCGGCCGCCGCGGCCTCGAGGTGGTGCAGGGGCTGCGCTCCGAGGTGGTGGTGACGACGCCCGACGTCGACTTCCCCGACCTCGACGACGTCGACGCGAAGCTGCTCAAGCTCGCCAAGGAGCGGGGCCTGCGCATCCTGACGACCGACTTCAACCTGAATCGCCTCGCCCGGATCCAGGACGTCGTCGTCCTGAACGTCAACGAGCTCGCCAACGCGCTCAAGCCCGCGGTCCTGCCCGGAGAGTCCTTCGATGTCCGCGTGATCCGCGAGGGCAAGGAGCACGACCAGGGCGTCGGCTACCTCGACGACGGCACGATGGTGGTGGTCGAGGGCGGCCGCAAGCTGCTCGGAGAGACCGCAGCCGTGCAGGTGACGTCGGTGCTGCAGTCGCCCTCGGGGAAGATGATCTTCACCCGGGTGAGCGAGAGCCCCGGCGAGGGATGAGCGCGACCTGGGCGATCGTCGTCGCCGGAGGCGAGGGCTCGCGGCTGGGTGCCGATCGGCCCAAGGCGTTCGTCCGCCTCGGCGGGCGGCCGCTGCTCGCGTACTCGATCGACCTGCTCGAGGATCACCCGGCGGTCGACCGGTTCGTGCTCGTCGTGCCGGCCGAGTGGGAGGAGCCGGCGACGCTTCTCGCCGACCAGCTCGCAGCGGGGAAGATCGTGGCCGCCGTGCCGGGCGGCGCGACGCGCGCGCTCTCGGTCAAGGCGGGGCTCGACGAGGTCGCAGACGATGCGGACACGATCGTGGTGCACGACGCCGCCCGTCCCTTCGCCTCGGCCGAGCTGCTCGACCGGCTGCTGGCCGGGCTTGCAGACCACGACGGCGCCGTCCCGGGCGTACCGGTGACCGACACGGTCAAGCGAGTGCGCGACGGGCGGGTGGTCGAGACGCCCGCGCGGGCCGAGCTGCGCTCGGTGCAGACGCCGCAGGCGTTCCGGGCCGAGGCGCTGCGCCGCGCGTTCGCGGCACCTGAGGAGGAGTGGCGCGACGCCACCGACTGCGCATCGCTCGTCGAGGCGGCCGGACTGGCCGTCGCCGCAGTGGCCGGCGAGCCGGGCAACGTGAAGATCACGACGGCCGCTGACCTGGCGCAGGCCGAGGCGCGCCTTCGGTGAGCGCGCCCGAAGGGCTCCGCGTGGGGATCGGGTTCGACGCTCACGCGTTCGCCGACGGCCGTCCGCTCGTGCTCGCCGGCGTCTCGATCCCGGCCGAGCGCGGCCTGGAGGGCCACTCCGATGCCGACCTGATCTGCCACGCCGTCACCGATGCGCTGCTCGGCGCCGCCGGGCTCGAGGACATCGGCCATCTGTTCCCCTCCGACGACCCGGCGCTCGAGGGCGCGTCGAGCCTCGCCCTCTTGCGCGACGCGTGGGGGCGGGTGCGGGCGCGCGGGTTCGATCTCGTGAACGTCGACGCGATCGTGATCATGCAGGCTCCGCGGCTCGCGCCGCACCGCGAGGCGATGCGGCTCTCGCTGAGCTCGGCGCTCGGCGTCGAGCGCGACCGGGTGACGGTGCGGGCCTCGACCACCGACCACCTCGGCTTCACCGGCCGCGGCGAGGGGGCCGCCTGCCAGGCGGTCGCGCTGCTTCGGAAGCGCGCATGAGCGCCGCCGTCGTCTCGTTCGATCTCGATGAGACGCTATGGGCGTTCATGCCGATGATGGACGGGTCGCTCGGGCGCACGATCGCGGCGCTCGAGCGGCGCCGGCCCGCAGCTCGAGGGACGGCTGAGCGTCGAGATCCTGCACGAGCAGCGCCGGCTGGTCGCCGAGGAGCGGGAGGGGACATACCGGGAGCTGCGGCTCGAGTCGTTCCGGCGCGTGCTGGCGGCGCACGACGTGCATGACGCCGACCTGCCGGCGTGGATGGTGGAGGTGTGGATGGCCGAGCGGCCGGTCGCCGTGCGCCTGCACGACGACGTGGAGCCGGAGCTCGAGGCGCTCTTGGCGGCGGGACACGTGCTGGGGGCGATCACGAACGGCAACTTCCCGTTCGCGCAGCTCGGCGTGGCGCGGCGGTTCGCGTTCATCGTGCACGCCGAGGAGGTCGGCGAGCTGAAGCCGGCGCCGGCGGCGTTTCACCGTGCCGTCGAGCTGTCCGGCGGTGACCCGGCGCGGTGGGTGCACGTCGGCGACGGCCTCGACACCGACATCGAGGGCGCGCAGGCGTGCGGCATGAAGGCGGTGTGGATCAACCGCGCCGGCATCCCTCTGCCCGACGGTTACGCCCCCGACGCGGAGCTGCCGTCGCTCGCCGGCCTTGCCGCCCTGATCCCCCGCCTGCTGGCCTGAATACATCGGGCCAGGCCCTATGTATTCAGGCGCCCGGAAGGCGCGCACGGCCGTCGTGCACCTCGGCGAGGCCGTCGCGCACGAGCGAGACGAGCGCCTCGGCGTCGGCGTCGCCGTCGGGCAGCGAGCCGGCCGTCGCGATCGCGCGCAGCAGCGTTGCCCGGCGCTGGCGGAACGAGCCCTCGAAGCGCGACTGGCGCCGAAGCGGCGCGAACGTCATCCCGCGCGACGGGCAGCCGGACGCGAGTGGGCAGACTTCGCAGCGCGGCCGGCGGGCGATGCAGACCTCGCGGCCGAGGTCGAAGAGCGCCTGGTTCCAGTCGTATGCGCGGCCGGGGGGCGGTTGTGGGTGCGGCTCGCCGAACGCCCGCCCGAGCACGCGCCTGGCGTTCGTGTCGGGCGCCGCGATCTGGGCGCCGAAGGCAAAGCACGCGATGGCCGCGGCGGTGTAGGGGCCTACGCCGGGCAGCCGTTCGAGCTCGGCGGGCTCGCGCGGGAACCCGCCCCGCTCGGTGACCGCAATCGCGCACCGGTGCAGGAGCACCGCCCGGCGGTTGTATCCGAGGCCGCTCCAGGCGGTGATGACGTCGGCCGGCGCTGCCGCCGCCAGCGCCTCGGCGCTCGGCCAGCGGTCGAGCCACTCCAGGTAGCGCGGCACGATTCGCGCGACCTGTGTCTGCTGCAGCATCACCTCCGAGACGAGGATCGCGTAGGGGTCATGCGTGTGGCGCCAGGGCAGATCGGCGCGATTTTGGCTCCACCAGTGGAGCAGGAGCTCCTGCATGGCCGAGAGGCTACCGGTGTGGCCTGACTGTCTGCCGCCCTGCGCCGGGCGCATGCGAACGCAAATGCGAAGAAAACATGTCCGCTCCTGTCGCCTGTTTTCCTTTGCTGCCGGTTGCGCGCGGGGTCGGTCCTACCTTCGCCGCATGTCCAAACTTACCCCGCTTCTCATCTCCCGCGAGGACGCCGCGCAAGTCCTCGGAGGGATCAGCCTTCGTCATCTTGATCGGCTCTGCGCCAAGGGCGACCTCACCAAGCGTCGGGTTGGAGCGCGCGCGATGATCGTGTATGCGAGCGTTGCGTCCTACGTCGAGCCGACTGCCGCTGTTGCTCTCGTCTCGGAGTCCGAGTTCCCGCTCCCTGAACAGGATCCGTTCCACGTCGACCGCTCCCTGCCAGGGAAGCGGAGCGCGGCATGAGCCGGCGCGGATCAACCGCCAAGGCTCCCGCCGAAGCCTTCCTGAAGGGAATCCAGCGCGACCTGCGCAAGCTCCCAGACGGAAGCCAACGCGCTGTAGGCGGCGGCGTCTACATGCGCCTCGATCGTGACGGGACGCGCCGGTTCACCTATCGCGGCGCTCCGGGGATCCCTGGCGGCACGTGCTCGACATGGACGGAGGCTCAGCGCGGACGGATCAGGGTGACCGAGCGCGCCGGTCTGCTCGCTCGGGATGTCGCGGCGCTCGACCGCTACCAACTGCGCGAGCTCGCGATCGCCGAGTACGCCGCCACGGTGTGGTGGCCCGCGTGGTCGGTCACGGTTGAGTTGTCCACAGCCGAGGACTATCGCCGCATGCTCCTGCGCGACCTCCTTCCGCTGCTTGGCACACGCACGATGAGTGAGCTGGACGAGTTGCCGCTGCTGATCGATCGCCTCCAGCAGGAACTAAGTGAGCGCAAGCGATTCCCTGCGGGTCACAAACGGGCCGGTGACGTGCCGCTGTGGGCATGTCGGAACGTGCTCAAGGTCCTTAGCGCGATCTGCGAGGACGGCCGCCAACGCGGAGTCCTGACCGTCGAGGACGGGGGCGGAGCCTCGGACACCTGGCAGATCGGTTACGTGAATCCGAACCTCCCGTCGCCGATGACCGCGCCGATGATGCAGGTCTCATCGGTGACCGACCCTGGCACCTACAACAAGTCAGACGGTACCACGCCCGCGATCCCGCCAACCCAGTTCTCCTACTCAGGCCCCTACACCGGCAATGTGGCGTCGCTTGCCACGATCACCGATCCCAAGGGAAACGTCACCAAGGTGGAGATGGACACCGAGGGCTTTCCGATCGACATCCAGCAGCCCCAAGAGTCGATCGGCGGGACGATGACCACGCCGCAGACGACGATGGTCTGGGACACCAACGGGAACCTGCTCTGCAAGCGGAGCCCTGCCGCCAACGCGATTGCGCTCGGATGCACGGCTGCAGATCCGACCGACCCGCTCGAGACCGACTATACGTATGACAGCCTGTCGCCCCACAAGCTCGTCGAGGAGCAGGGGCCGAAGCCCAATCCGAACGGCACCGGCAGCCGCCCGACCTGGACGTACAACTACGACGAGGGCCTCACAGGCGTGCTCCAGGAGGACTACAACTCGACGAGCTTCGAGGGCATGCCGCTAAACCGGCACATCTCAAATGCGAGCACTCCAGTAAGTGAGAACTGGGGATCGGGACAGCCCGAAGGGATCACCTCGCCGGGCGGCTGGGCTGTTCGCTACAGCGGCCGTCTGCACGCGACCCAGTCCACCGAGAAGTACTACCACTTCCGCGTATACGCACAAGGAGGGGTGCGCCTCGTCGTCAACCACAAGGTGATCGAGGATTGCTGGAACACAAACTACAGCAACAGCACCTACAACTGCGGATCGAACACCGACGGCTCAATCGAGCTCCCCGCTGGCACGGTCGTGTACTTCGACGTCGAATATCGCCACTTCTCCGGCTCAAACGGGGTCATCGACGTCAAGTGGGACAACGGCGCGGGCGGGAGCTTCAGCTCGATGGCGCCGGCACCCCTCGATCCAGGTCTGCATCTGCTCACGTCGAGCTCGAACCCGGCGGGACTGACCACGACCTACACCTACTCCGCCGCCGACGAGGTGCGGGGCCAACCCACCTCGATCCTCACCAGCGACGGCACGAGCTCCCGGCAGGAGAACTTCTCGTACGACTCCTACGGTCGCGTGACCGCAGACACCCATGCGGCTGGCACCGCCGCCGCGACCACTGTCGCGACTCAGTACAGCGCGGATCATCCGTGCGCGTCGCAGATCACGGACGGTGCCGGCGAGGTCAGCACCTACCAGTGCGACGCCGAGGGCGACCTCACCCAGACGACCAAGCTGGTGCCGGCGGTGTCGGGCACACAGCAGACCCACCAGGATCAGACGACGACGACCGTCTACAACGGCGACGGCCAGCCCACCAGCGTCCAGCAGACCGGGGCGCCGGCCACCACGACGCAGTACTACGCCACAGGCCAAGTGAAGACGACGACCGACCCGCTCGGCCACGTGGCTTTCTACACTTACACGCCGTCCGGCCAGGTTGCGACCGAGACGCTGAACTACCAGGATCCCGCGAGTCAGCAGGAGCAGTTGTCCTACCACTACGACGCCGACGGGGACCAGACGGCCGTGATCAAGGAGTACGGCGGCGGGACGAACTATGAATGGGACACGGGCTACGACGCGCAGAATCGGGTCACGAGCCAGCTGATGCCCGGAGTGCCGTTCGCGACGCAGTACGCGTACGACCAGCCCTCCACCCTGCTGAGCGGCGACCACGGCTTCCTGACCATGTCGGTGACCGCTCCGAACGGCGTCCAGACGACGACCACCGATGATCTGGACGGGAACGCCGTCGACAGCCAGGTGGGCACGCAGAGCGCCCATCCGCTCAACCCGACCTCGAGGTCGTACTCCACCGCGGGCTACGTCCTTTCGACCACCGACCCGAACGGCATCACCCGATCGGCGACCTACAACGGATGGGGCGACACGGTCACCCAGACCGAGCCTTCCGGCACCAGCGGAGCGCTGGAAACCACCACCAACGCCTACGACGCGGCCGGCAACCTGACGTCGGTCACCAACCCGTCCCAGGCGATCACCGAATACTCGTACGATGGCGACGGTCATATCGCGACGACCACCCAGCCGAACGCGACCGACTCCTGGCAGTTCACCTACGACGGAGCAGGGCAGCAGATCGAGGTCACCGATCCCGACGGACGCGTGCGCGACTGGCGTTACAACCAGCTCGGCCAGGTCGCGGCGACCTATGAATACCCGCAGTCGGGCACGACCTACGAAACCGACAAAAGCTACGACGGAGACGGCGAACTGACCGAAACGACTCCTCCGACGGGCGCGAACCTCTGCTACACCTACGACGACTACGGCAACCAGACCAGCCGCTACACCGTCCCGAACGGGTCGACCTGCGCAGGTGGCACGCAGAGCAACTCGGAGACATTCACCTACAACCCATTGAGCGGCGTTACCACTGCCACGGAGGGGACGAGTGGGCCGGAGACGACGATCACCTACGATCCGCAGAACCCCGGCCGCGTCTCCCAGGTCACGGAGTCCACCGGCAGCCAGACCACGTACGCCTATAACTCCCAGAACGGGCAGCTCACGTCGACGACCGACGCCCTTGCGGGAGCGACGAACACGACCAGCTACGGCTATGACCCAACCTCGGGTGTCGTCAGCTCCGTCACCGACCCATTCAGCGGCGTCGCCACCACGTACGCCTACAACCCTGGCGGCCAAGTCACCGGGCGAACCGATCCCAACGGCCTGACGACGACCTACGGATATGACGCCGATGGACGCCTGGGCACCCAGACGACCGCCCCGACCGGCGGAGGGTCGGCCCTCCTGTCCTTCACAGTCGGCTACGACAAGGACTCCCGCGTCACGAGCCTGGCCCAGGCCTACCCAAGCGTAGGCGGCCAGGCCAACCCTGGCACCGGCACCTGGACCTACACCTACACGACCAGGAACGAGCTGAAGACGTCCCAGTTCGGATCGAACCCGACTACGACCTACACCTACGACGGCGCGAACAACCGCCAGACAGTGACGATCGGCACCGGATCCCCGGTCACCTGGTCATACGACAACGCCGGCCGACTCACCAGCGTTGGTTCGACCACGTACACCTGGAACCCGGAAAACCAGCTCACTGCGGTCGGCAGCACCCGAAGCTACTCGTACGATCCGTGGGGCCGCCAGAGCCAGGCGATCGTCGGAAGCCAGACAGTCAACTATGGCTACGACGCCCTCAGCCGCACGCTCACGAGCGCGATCAGCGGCGGGAACACGACCACCTTCACTTACACGGGCAGCACTCAGACGCCGTTTGCGACCCAAGTCGGGTCGCAGGCGACGGTCTACTACGCCCAGGGAGTCGGTGGCCTGCTCGCGCAGCAGCAGAGCGGGACGACGCGGATCGACTACACCGACCCCCACGGCGACTTGGCGATGCTCGCAAACATCGGGGCAACCCCGACCGGGACGCTCTCCTATGACCCGTTCGGCGCTCAGGACGGGACAGACTCGGGCAGCGTCGGTGCCGACGCCCAGGCGAGCCTGCTCGGATTCCAGTCCCAGCCAACCGACCCGACGACTGGTCTCGTCGACATGGGTGCGCGGCTCTATGATCCCTCACAGGGCCGGTTCACGACCCAGGACACCCAGTTCGGCACGCCCACCGACCCGGCAACCCTCAACCAGTATCTCTACGCCCAAGACTCACCACTCGTGTACACCGACCCCAACGGAGAGCGCCCCGCGTGCGACCAGTGCAGCCGAAGCGAGACCCAGGAAGTCACGGACGAGTGGGTCGCCGGGTACGCCGCGAGCCAAGGCGAGACCACCGTCGCAAGCCAGTACGCGCGGCAGGCGACGTACTGGGCGAACCATCCCACGCCTCCTCCGCCGGCGAGGGCGCGACCGATCGTCACGTTGGGGCTTCCGGGATTCCATGTTGGGTGGTCGAAAGGCGCCAATGCAGAGGCCACCGTCGGCTCAGTCGCCTTCCGCTACTCCTTCGAAGCGCTCGGCTCCGTCGGCGACGGTCCGCTTGGTTTCACACAGAACTCCATGGAGATCTCTCACGAGTGGAATGGGCTCGCCGCTGAACTCACTGCTGGCTACGATGGTGGCGTAGAGGCTGGTCTTTTCGACAACGAAGTGCACGTCTCCAAAGGCCCATACTCCACTTACTACTACACGGCATCCGCGGGAATCACGACAGCGGGCCCAACGTATCGAGTGGGTGAGGAGTCGCGAATGGGGGCCTATGCGATCGAGTATACAGCCTCGCTGACCGTCTCTTCGCGCGGGAACCCACCGGACGACGGGCCAAGGACTCCGCTGCCCCCAGTCATTGTGCCCATCGGTGTCGGCGCGGCATCCCGCGCACTCGCGACGATCGATTCAGAGGTCACGCCGGAGGACGTCGGCGGTGGGTTCAACTTCGGGTCGTCGGCGGAGTCTTATGGATACTAACAGTACAAGCATAAGAGGCTTCGTGACCGTTGCGCTTTTACTATTGGGCCTCGCGTGTCTTACCGGTTGTGGCGGGGGGGTAGCGTCAACACCCGCATCCCGAACCGCAGATAGTGGGTGTCGCGGATTGAGGCCCCAGTCCTATCCGGCGAACTTCGCGACTAAGATCCGGTCGATCTGCAACACCCTCGATGGGCTCGGGATTGACGCCGTCGTTTCAGAGTCCGCGCGCGACATCGCAACGGCGCCGGTTTGCTCAGTATCGCCAACGGTTGTCATCCAGTCACCGCTCCGAGAGCGGAATCTGAAGACCGGATTCTTCCGAATCCTTTTCACAGACAAGCCCGGCGGAGCAGTTCGCTGTGCCAACACGTGGCGTGAGTGGACCGCTCGATACCAAGAGGCAGCGACTCAACGATGGCAGGAGACCGGTGAATGGCCTGCCTACAATACGGTGCAGGCTGCGCAGGGTAGTTGTGCGGTGTTCTACATCGCCGCTGCGTCCGCGCCGCCCGAGGTTCCGTCGGGTCACAACCTGCCCGAAGCATCGAAGGTCGACAGCGGAAGCACCTTTGACTTCGGCTTGTGCTAAATCGGCTATCCCCTTGACTCCAGCAGGTTGAGGGTTGCGGGCCGAAACCATGCTGCAGCGCGACGGCCCGTGGGCGTTAGGGAGCCTGTTTCGTCACGGAGGTGGTCCCAGGCTCCTCGGGCAGCTGCAGCGAGACCTCCCCGTTCCCTGTCGGTCGGTGAGGCCGTGTCCGCACGACGCGCGCAACGGCCACGGCTCGCCACGTGGTCGTCCATCCGGCGTTCGCTCGGTGCCGCCGGGTCTTCCAGCCGGACTCCGACTCAGGCGTAGCGTTCGTCGGCGTGCTCGAGGGGGCGGGGACGTCAGCGCGAGGGAGGGGATTCGACTCCTCCGACTCGACCGACGTGTAGGGCGGGCGGTTGGTGCCGTCCATCAGCGGCCGAGCGCCACGCTGCGGGCGCGTCCAGTGCGTGGTCCGCGCACCCGGACGTCCCTGCCGAGCCACGATTGTCAAGGCCGGTTGAAAAGTGGACCGGTTGCGCCGGTTGAAAAGTGGACCACCTTGGGGCGAACGGGTTGGGGTGTCCGAGACCGGTCGGCGCTCCTTGGGAGAGCTGGCCGGACGGTCTCGGCGGGCGCGTAGCGCCCGTTTCGGGGAGGTCGTGGCGGTGGGTGGCTTTAGCCGATTTGGGCGGGTTGGGCGGCGAGTCGAGCGTCGACGTCTTTGCCGCGCAGTCGGTAGCTGTCGCCTTTGAGGCTGAGGATTTCGGCGTGGTGGACGAGCCGGTCGATCATGGCGGCGGCGGTGACGTCGTCGCCGAAGATCTCGCCCCAGGCCGAGAACGGCTTGTTTGAGGTGACGATCATGGAGGCGCGCTCGTAGCGGGCGGAGACGAGCGAAAACATGAGGTTGGCGGCTTCGGGGTCAAACGGGATGTAGCCGACCTCGTCGACCACTAGCAGCGGGATGTAGCCGAGCCGTTTCAGCTCTGCTTCGAGGCTGCCGTGGCGTTTGTGCTCGGCCAGGCGGGCGACCCACTGGGTGGCGGTCGCAAACGCGACGCGTTGCCCGGCCAGGCAGGCGCGGATCGAGACGGCGATGGCGAGGTGCGTTTTTCCGGTGCCGGGCGGGCCGAGCAGGACGACGTTGTCGCGGCTGTGCAGGAAGTCGAGTTGGCCGAGGTGCTCGACCACCTGGCGCTTCACGGAGCGTTGGAAGGTGAAGTCGAACTCCTCCAAGGTTTTCCGGGCGGGGAAGCGCGCCTGCTTGATCCGGCCCTCACCGCCGTGGCTCTCACGCGATGCGACCTCGGTCGCCAGCAGCGCCTCGCAGAAGCGCTCGTAGCTCCACTGCTCCTCGCGTGCCCGGTCGGCCAGCTTGGGGAAGGCTCTGGCCGCGGCGGGCGCCTTCAACGCCCGGAAGAGGTGGGCGAGCTCGGACGTCTTGGACATCGTCATGCGGGGATAAGCGCGTCGTAGCGGGCCAGCGGCCGCGTCTCGACCTCGATCTGGCGGCCGCGGCGCTGGCCACGCAGCCGCTCCAGCTGCGATTGGTGGGCGGGGTCAGTGAAGACGAGCCCACCAGCAAATACGCGCCGATGCCGGCAGGCCACCTCGCGCGTGTCCAACGCCACCGCGCTCAGCTCAGACTGGGAGACACGTACCTCGACCCGCCGACCCGCCAGGTGCGGGTCGAGCGAGTAGTCGTTGCGATCCCAGCGCAGGTACGGCTGCTGTGGCACCCGGATCACGAACCGGTGGTCACACTCGGGCATCACGCCGGGCAGCCGGCGGATCCGCTCACGCTCCTCCAAGAGCCGCTCGACAGGGACGGCACGCGTCGTGCGATGCACCCGCTTGTTGGCCTTGTCGCACCACGCGTCCAGCTGCAGCTGGAAGTCCACCTCGTTGGCGAACCGCCGACCGGGCAGGAAGTTGGTACGCAGATACCGATGCGACCGCTCGAGCACGCCCTTGGCCTGCGCATCCCGCGGCTCGAGGATGATCCAGCCGACACCGAGCTGGCCGCAGAACGCGGCGAACGCGTCCGTCGGCCGGCCACCACCGGCGATCGCCGCCTCCCGATCCCACACCAGCCGCTCCGGCAGCGCGCCGATCCGCTCCAAGCACCGGCGCAGTCCCCACAAGATGTCCGGCGCCTCCTTCGAGAAGACAAGCGCGCCGGCCAGTACCCGCGACCAGCACACCTCGGCGGTCACCACCCAGCCGCGCCGAGTCTGCCCATACCCGACCGGGATCGGCTCGCGCGGCTCCCACAGGTCACACTGCACCAACTCGCCCGGCCGATATAGCGTGCGCTGAAACGTGCGCCGCACCAGAAACCGCGGCCGCACCTCGCGCACGTAGTCGTCGAAGATCGTCTTGCCACCCGCATAGCCGAGCTCCACGGCCAGCTCACGCAGCCGCTGCGACGGCATCCCCGGCTCCGCCGCCAGCTGCTCGCACACCCACTCCTTGAACGGATCCAGCTTCGACGCGGCCGGCTGCCGCCGATACCTCGGCGGCTCATCACTCGCCAAGGCGCGGCGGATCGTCTTGCGATGCAGACCCGTCCGCCGACCGATCTCCCGAATCGACAAGCGCTCCACCCGATCCATCCGCCTGATCTCAGCCCACTGCTCCACACCAACCACCGACTCCTCCTCGCCCGATCACCAGATCAGACGAGGGTCACGACCCGGCCGGACACCACCAGCCCCACGCCGGGTGGGTCACTTTTCGACCGGCGCAGATGGGTCAGTATTCACCCGGCGCCCACAACAGCGGGATACGCCGCCGATACGCCTCTCGATACTCCGCGTGGGTCACTGAAACTGCTGGATCGCCCGGAGACCCTGCGACGCTCGCCACGCCGTAGCGGGCGCCGATCAGCTGAATCATGTAGTCAGCGGTCGCGATGACGCGCAAGGCGATGTCAAGCGGAGAGGTCTGGCACCTGACGCTCGACAGGAGTACGGGCCTCGCCCGGCTCACCAGGATCGTCATCCCAGGCGTTGATGGTCATCGTTTCCTCCTTGGCCCGGCCGATTGGTGCGGATATATCGGGAGAGCGGCTACTGGCCGGCGCCCGCGGCGCCCTCGCCTCCAAGGAACCCAACAACCACTCAGAGCACGGTCGTTGCCATGTCGTAGAGCTTGGATGGATCGCTGACCCAGTGGCAAGCAGCATTTGACACCGGCCGCTCGACCAACTAGGTTTCTCGCTTGTGGCAGGTCTAACGAAACGGGTCGGCATCGTGCTCCTCGGCCTACTCCTCGGGTTCGCGGCATTCGCTGGCGCGGCGAAGTTGACTGGCCACCATTCAGGCAAGGCGGGAGCCGCGACGACTGGTGGAAGTGACATGACAATCTCCGATTGTGTCTCCATTTGGAACAGTGCGGCAAACGCGGCCGTGCGTGCGCTCACGATCCCGCCGATCGGCCCGACTGGGACGTTCTTCGCACCTGGCGGCGGGAGTACAACACTTTCGGGTGGTCAGTCGTACGACGTGTTCGTCGCAATCAGGGAGGCGGCAGGGAGCGTGCTGGCGTCCGAGCCACCGCCCCCCGGATGCATCGTCTTTTTTCATTTCCCCGGCGATGCGAAGACGCCCCCGAGCATGCTCTCGATCCCAACGACCGCCGACGCATCCAGCTACGACCTCGCGAGCGCCGAACTGTATTACGGGTCGGACAACACCGACATGACGGGTCTCCCGCAGGCAATCCAGGCAAAGGACGGCACACTATCGGTTTCGGCACAGGCGGGTTCGTCGAGTTGAGGCGCTTATTCCTCCTTGGCTTGGTCGCCGGAGCTGCCCTGTCGCCTGCTGTTTCACTTGCGCAAGCCGACGCCCCGCACGAATTCGGAGGCTACGAGTTGATGAATGTGGTGCCGGGGGACTGCATTGACAGCGGGAACATCTGTACCATCCGTTCGACACGAGTTCGGATCATGCCGACAAAGGCATGGGACGTCGAACCTATCGACAGCTTCTATCTTGTCACCGACCAAGTGCCGAATTCGAACTCGACAATGGTGCAGATTGGTGTTGTACAACTCGGTTCAAGCGCAGGGGCCTTCCTTTGCGGCACAGGTGGTCGCGACCGACATATCTGGACGGAGTACACGACCGACGCTGAGAACTACCCCTGCTATTGGGGTCAGATCATGAGCACGGGCGAGTCGCACGACTTAGAAGTTCAGCGATGTAACGGAGACGGTCAGTGGTGCACGCTTGTCGACGGATCAACGACCGCCATATCACCAATGTACATCGGACCGAACTCGACGAACGACAACTTCGTTGGTGCAGAGCAAAAGTTGGTCTCGTTCGGGAACGGCACGATTGATACATACCTCGGGAAGTATGCGACCGGTCAAGCACCTTGGCAGGTCGCGAGCACCGGGCAGAGTGAACCCCATCCTGCTTGGTACTCGGTAGATGATCCGCCCGCTTGTTTCGTCAACTTCCCGAACGCCTCATTCACGGTCGACCCTCTCAATCCGGCTACCGCTTGGCTGATCCAGGAAGGCTGGGGAGGCCATATCTACCAGCGGTACAACTGCCCGCGGTACTGATCGCGCACCGCTCGCTAACGCTCACGCGAGGGGCCTGCCCGACCTGGGCGGTGTAGGGCGGGATTAGAGACGACCGTCTGCAGGTGGACGGGGAAGTGGGTCTGCCGCGGGCTTGGCGGCGAGTGGCGCCGCTGCGTGCACTGGTGACTAGCGCTTCCTCCCGCGGAAACCGAGTCTACGGCTACGTCCTCTGTCTTCACCGGTTCGCGAACGCTTCTGCTGGCCGGCGGCCCCGCTGATCCCGGCTTCATGGCTTGGCGCATGTGCCCGGCGCCGTAAGATCTACCTGGATTCTAGCGGAACGCCGAGCACGATCGCGGCGTCGCATCCATCCTGCGCGCCGAGAAACAACGATGCTGACCGAAGGCCGCCGGATCGCGCGACGATCGGCGCCACAGCCGCGTATGCGCGATAGGTGACGCCGCGCGGGGATCGACCCCTGCGCCGCACCACCCTGGACATCCAACGTCAGTGGTCGTGACGGCTCTCCGCGCGATGTGAGCGGGTCTTGTCCTAGGGCTGCATCTGCTGCTCAGCTAGACCGAGGCCGTCGCCCGCGCCGTCTGGCTGAGGCCTGCCGCGATGCGCGCTTGGATCAGTGCCACCGCAATGTCTCGCAGTGAGTTGGCCTGACCGCTCGAACCCGGCCTTAGCGGACGTCAGAACGGCGAAGTGAGGAGGATCGGGCGTTCTCTGGGTTCGTGTGGACAGCCCCTTGATCAGATCGGTCTTGTCGCTCGAACCGGGAGCGCCTGGCTCGGCGGGAGTCAGATTCGAAGCTGTGCGGGGTACCTCGCGGCGGAGGCTTGCAATAGCCGGAGGTCGCGACGAGAATCCACTCGGTACGCCCGCGAACCGTACCGTGAGCTCCGAATGGATGGGACGAGAATGCCTGACCGACGACAGCGCAGGTTACGTCAATGGGCTCCGACTCTCGGGCGTAGCGCCCAACATGCCGCGATGCCCAGTGCGGTCAAGATCCTGCGTGAGGCAGGGATTGCAGACATCGATCGCTCGGCCGATGCGGCCTTCGCGGTCTGTGCCGTGACGAATACATACACTGACCTCGTGCGTCGGGCGCTCCCGATCGGGCAGTGGTGGGAGCTGTATGACTTTCCGGCACCGGCGGATTGCATCCGTCGCGGCGAATCCGACCGCGGGACACCCGGATCCGGATGGCGCCAAGATTGTCTTCGTCACCCGCGGACTCCTCGAGGCGTGGGACATGCGACTCGGCGACGGCGGTCGCGACACCGAGAACGTGGTCATGGCTGCTTTTGGCGTGCTGAACTACCTGGCTGAGGCACGGGTGGAGTGGCCCCTCCCATTTGGTCTGGTCCATGGGTTTCGTCGGTGGGTGGCGAAATGAGAGACTGAATGGAGGTGTGCAGTGGCGCGGAAGCGGTTTTCGCCGGAGCAGATCGTGGCGAAGTTGCGGGAGGCGGAGCGGTTGCAGGGGCAGGGCATGACCGTCGCCCAGGTGTGTCGGCGGATCGGCGTTTCGGACCAGACGTTCTTTCGGTGGCGGGTGCGCTACGGCGCGTTGAAGGATGACGAGGCGCAGCGGCTGCGGCAGCTGGAGTTGGAGAACTCGCGGTTGAAGCGGATCGTGGCCGAGAAGGAGCTCGAGATCCAGATCTTGAAGGAGCTTGAGCGGGGAAAATGGTAGGCCCGGCGCGCAAGCGGGCAGCGGTCGAGTGGATCCTCGAGCGCTTCCCTGAGGTGTCTGAGCGTCGGGCGTGCCAGCTGGTCGGCCAGCACCGCTCGACCCAGCGCTCCCACGCCCAGGCCCGATCGGATGACGCGGACCTTGCCCGTGAGCTTCACCGCTTGTCGGGCAAGCATCCCTACTGGGGGTACAAGAGCGCGCACCGCGAGCTTCGCCGGCGGGGCTGGATGGTGAACCGGAAACGGGTCGAGCGGGTATGGCGCGACGAGGGCCTGAAGGCGCATTCCCGCCGCCGGGCGGGCAGGAAGGCGGCTGGCAGCGCCGAGAACGCGATCTGGAACCTGCCCGCCCGGGCGCCCAACCACGTGTGGGCGCTTGACTTCATCTCGGAGCGGCTTGCGAGTGGTCGTCCCTACCGGGTGTTGAACGTGATCGACGAGTACACCCGCCGCGGCCTGGCCAGCATCGTGGACACCACCATCGGCGCTCGCCGCGTCCAGCAGGAGCTGGAAACGCTTTTCCGCGCCCACGGCCGGCCGGGTATCATCCGCACCGATAACGGCAGCGAGTTCATCGCCGACCTGCTCGCCGAGTGGCTGGTCGACCAGGGCGTCGACCCCAGGCCGGTGGAGAAGGCAAGTCCCCAGCAAAACGCGTACATCGAGACGTATAACCGCACAATGCGCCGCGAACTGCTCAACTGGGAATCCTTCGACACCCTGCTCGAAGCACGAGTCGTCATCAACGCGTGGCGAGGCGGCTACAACACCCACAGAGCACATAGCGCCCTCTGCGACAAGACACCTCTCCAATATTACAAAGAATACAAGCCCCAAAACCCCAGCACTGACGTATGACCCGAACGCCCACCCGATCACCGACACGTATCACCAAGCCGGGTCATCCACACACGACATGGACCGAAACATGGGGCACGCCCACTACCGCTACGACGCCTGGGGACGGCTCACCAGCGCGACCGTCGGCTCGACCTCCATCGCCTACTCCTACGACGCCCTCAGCCGCACGCTCAGCCGCGCGGTGTCGGGTGGGTCGACGACGACCTACACCTACTCCGGTACCGGCCAGAGTCCGACCAGTCAGACAATTGACTCGGGCAGCCCGACGTACTACGCGTGGGGAGCGGCAGGACCGCTGGCCCAGAAGTCCGGGAGCGCGACGCGCTTCTACACGACGGATCCGCACGGCGACCTGGCAGCCGTGTTCGACACCAGCGGCGTGGCGACCGGGACGCTCAGCTACGACCCGTGGGGCACGCCAACCGCCGTCGGCTCGGACGCAACCGGGAGCCTGCTCGGCTACCAGTCACAGCCGACCGACCCGACCACCGGCCTTGTCGATATGGGCGCTCGCCTGTACGACCCCTCCCAGGCCAGGTTCACGACCCAGGACACGCTGCTCGGCTCACCGACCAACCCGCTCACCCTCAACCAATACATCTACGCCGGCGACTCACCGCTGGACAACAGCGACCCCACCGGCAACAGCTTCGCCTGCGCGGGGCAGCAATGCGACGCCGCGCAGACGGTCAAGTACCATGCAATCCAGGGCATGGAAGCGGCCAGGAATAACAACGACCCCGCGCAGGCTGCGGCGTACAGGACCCAATGGGAGGTCTGGACAGAGCAGGCGCCATCGATCCCCGTCTCGCCCCCACGCGCGGCACCGCCGAGCATCCGGCGGCCCGATCGTCCGGGTGAGACAATTGGCCTGCAGTTTTATCATGACGAGCAGCCGGGCGGTGGGGTGGATATCAGCGTCGACGTGGATGCCTCCCTCACTATCGGGAGTGAGGACTTCTCCCTAGGAGTGTTTCGCGAAACCGACGGCGGAGCTCAGGGTGTAGTGAACACCGAAGCGGGGTCGATCCTCACGCAGCTGAACGAACCGGCTGGGTCGGGTGCTTCGATGAATGGCCCGTCGTCGGTGAAGCCGTGGGCCGGCGGTGGCTTTGCGGGTACTATTCGAACGTGGTGGTCGTACGGCCAGGTCGACGGGCGGAACGTATCGACGATCTCGCAGGAGATCACGGCCCGCTCTGTCAAGTATCCGCCCGTCTCGCTCACCGTTGGCGCCAACGCAGGCTTCTCGATCAAGCCGCCGTATGCCCCGCCGCCATACTTCGTTGTCCCCTTCACGCTTCGGCGGGGCGACTTGCCGGAGCTCGCCGGACCACCTGATCCAGTTTTGGGATACTCGCACTGATGAGAGCTTCCGGTGCAGCCAAGCGATACCTTGCTCTGCTCGCCATCGTGGCCACGGGAACACTCTCGGGAGCATGTGGGGCGGCGTCTGGGGGCACAAGTCCTTACGCCGTGCCGGCGTCTTCGCTGCGACGCATTCTCATGATGGCAAAGATTACCCACATACGTATCGAGAAAGGCGGAGGGATCCTGGCCATCCAGGCCGCGGGTCTACTCAAACAGTCAAGCTTGAGGGTTCAATACGCCGCGTTCGGACAGCCCGACAATTCAACTTATAGTGGCGAACTCGTGATACTCGCAGTCGACTCCCACGCCAACGCCGCGAAACTTAAGCGGCTTTGGCATCAGAAGGTGACTTACGGAGGGGCTCCCGCCGCCATGAACACCAACTATGCGTTTGGCCCGCTGGTCGTCAGCGCAGTTGGATTTGACTCCGCAGGTGCGCATGCCTTGAGACGGGACATCGTCACGATCCGACGTGAAGTGGCTCAATTCAGGCTGAGCCCACGGGTTAGGGCTAACCGGATGGCCTGTGGGCGCGCAACACATCTCGTCCTGGCTGGGCTGTTTCAGCACAAGGTTGACCGGCACAGGCTTCAGGCGCTGCGGCCGCGCGGAGCGGCGCGCGCCGGCGATGCCGAATCAGCCGCCGCCGCTGGTGGCCTCCGTGGCAACGAGTAGGCCAACGGGTGGTGATCAAGACTGCGTGGCTGCCGACGCTCGGGCGCCTTAGCGTGCGTCGCCGTAGTCGCCGCCGAAGTCGCGATGGCAGGCTTCGGGGTCGTCGGAGGCGATAACGCTCGCCGCGCCCACACGACGGGACGTGTCGATGCATGCCGCGGCCAGCACCGCGCGTTAGGGGCGTGTTCCAAGAGCCGCGTCGGAGCTCCCGATCCGGTGCTAGGGTCACAGACCTATGTCTCGAAGGCATCGATCGTCGGGTTTTCCACGCGCGATGCGTGCGCCGGGGTGCCGGCGTGCGAATCGCGTGCGAAGGATCGATGTCCATCGCGGTCGATTCTGGACGACTCGGCGTCTAGTAGGCTCACCTGCGAACGCCAGCAAACCCGCTCCAGATCAGGGATCGCTCGATGTGCTGCACGCACTCACCTGCGTCTGCTGCAGCATCACCTCGGAGACCAGGATCGCGTACGGGTCGTGGGTGTGACGCCACGGGAAGTCGTGCCGGTTGCCCGCGTACCACGCCAAGAGCAGCTCCTGCATCCCGGTGAGGCTACCCCAGGGCCGAGCGAGGCGAGGGCGTCGAGCGCGTGGCTGGGCGGGCCGCTACGCGGCCATTCTCAGGCGGGGAAGGGTGACGGGCGTCCCGGGTTCGAGCAGCTCGAGGCGGCCCTCGATCTTGACGGGGACGGGATCGCCGGCGGTGAGCGCGACCGTGACGTTGTCGTGGTCGATCGCAACCCGCAACTTCGAGCCCCGGTAACACAGCGGAAAGCTGAGCCGCGTCCAGCCGGTGGGGAGCCTCGGGGCGAGGTGGAGCGCGTCCTCGGCGGGGTAGATGCCTCCGCACCCGATCACGACCGCTTGCCAGATACCCCCGTGGGTGGCCAGGTGGAGGCCCTCGTCGGTGTTTCGGTGTGTGTCCTGGAGATCGATTCGCGTCGCCGCCTTCAGGTAGCGGTCGGCGTCTCGGTGAAGACCTGCCCGGCGTGCGACCAGCGAGTGCATCGCCTCTGACAGGGACGAGAGGTGGCGTGTGAGCGGTTCGTACAGGGCGTAGTGGACGCGGAGGGTGGCGGCGTCATAGGTCTCCGGATGCATCGCGAACAGCATGAGCACGTCGGCCTGCTTGATCTGGCGCAGTGGCTCGTCGGGCTTGGGCTTGTGGCCGGCCTCGGGCATCGGCAGCGTTGAGAAGCCGTCGGACTCGTCGATCAGTCCGTCGGGTGTGCGCGGGATGACGAGGCCGTCAGCGACGGCGCGCAGGCGAGCGTGCTCGAGGTCGGTCAGGCTGACCAGGCCGCGGTCGGCGAGACGCAGCGCCAGCCGGATCGTCTCGGCGGCCATGATGTTCTGGAAGGCGCTGTTGGAGACGTCCTCGTGCAGCTCGTCGGGGCTGATCACGTGGCGGATCTCCCAGCCGCGCTCGCTCTTGGTGGCGCGGCTGGTGTAGAAGCGCGCAATGGAGAGGATCATCGGCGCCGCGTCGACGAGCAGCTGCTCGTCACCGGCGGCGCGATGATGGTAGGCGCACGCCCAGGCGACGTCGGCGCCGAGGTGGATCTCGCGGGTGCCGCACCAGACCGGCAGCGGCCGGCCGTCGGGGCCCGGCAGGGTCTGCGGCGTTGTCTCGGTGCCGGTGTCGGCCGACTCCCACGGATACCACGCGCCGGCGAAGCCCTCGGCGGCGGCGCGAGCCTCGGCCTCGCCGAGCCTGCGGGTGCGGTAGTGCAGGAGGTGCCGCGCGGCGCCGGGCAGCGCGAGTGAGTAGAACGGGAGCAGGAAGACCTCGTTGTCCCAGAACACATGGCCCTTGTACCCCGAGCCGCTGAGGCCCTTCGCGGCGACCGAGGCGTCGACGTCCAGCGGCGGACACACGGCGATCATCTGCATCGCCGCGTAGCGGACGCCGAGCTGCGCCTCCGGGTCGCCCTCGATTTCGACGTCGGCGGTCTGCCACGCCACCTCCCATGCGGCGCGGTGCTCGGAGAGGACACCGGCGAGACCGCGGTGGCGTGCCTCGGCCGCAAGCCGTACGGCGGCGGCAGCCGGGTCGCGGGTCTCCTTGGACGAGAAGACCGCCGCGTGCATCGTGATGCCGAGCGGGCGGCCGGGAGTCACCCGGGCGGTGATGTCGTAGCCGGCGCTCGTCGTGTCGCCCCGCGGCGTGACCGGGATGCCCTCGCCGCCGAGCTCGGCCGTCGCGCTGATGGCGGCCTCGAGCTGCACCCCGCGGCTCGTATCGGCGTGGAGAGTCGCCGTGCCCGCGACCGTCTCCGAGCCGACGCCGCGGCAGACGGGGAGCGTCGGGTGCGGCGCCTGTGTCCGCGCGCCAACCCAGATCCGGATGTCGGCGGCGGCGCTCGTATTGATGGCCAGGGCCCGGGTTGCGAGATGCGGCCGGGCGAGGCTCGCGACCCACGTCGAATCAAGCGTCACGCGCATACCACCGGGGGTCTCGAACTCCGCGCGGCGGTGCACGGTCTGGGCGCGGAGATCAAGACGGCGGCTGTGGGCGGCCAGGCGCAGGCTCGAGAGCGGGTCACCGTCGACGAGGATCTTCGCGGTGGCGATGTCGGGGCCGAGAACGAGGTCCTCGCCGCCGGTGGGACCCTCGTCATACACGCCGGCGAGAAAGAGGCCGGGCGTCGACTCGGGCGCGCCTTCGTCGCGACTGGCACGAACACCCAGAAAGCCGTTCGTCACCGAGAACACACTCTCCTCGCCTCGCTCCCGGGACGGGTCGTATCCGTTGTGCTCCAACGACCACCCATCGTCGCCGGCGTGTACGGCGACGGTCGGGCGCGACATGTCGACGTTCTTGCTCATGGCGTCACCCATCACCTTCGGTCGCTGGTCCAAGCTGCGAGGACATCCTTCCGTACCGCAGTTATCGGCCGGCGCAGAACGTGATCGCATGCTCCATGTTCTCGAACGGCAGGACGCGGTGGTGTGAGGTGCATCGGGTCTTGCGATGATGCGCCGATGAGTGGCGCTGCAGCGAATGGGGAGGTGCCGGACCAGCCGATGACGCCGTTCGGGCTCGTTTCGCTCCGCATTCGCGGGTTCAGGGCGGCGCGAGACGTGCGCTTGCAGCCACGCGAGCTCTGCGCCCTCGTGGGGGAAGCCAACTCCGGCAAGTCGACGGTGATCGCCGCCATCCGGGCGCTGCTCGACCCCGCCGCCGTCGTCGAGGACGTCGACCGCCCGCGACGTGGGCGTGGAGAGATGTGCATCGAGGGGACGCTCGCGTCCGGCGCGCGCTGGCGCCTCTCGGGGACACCACCGCACGTCGAGCGCGTGTGCCCCGGCGACACCCCCGAAATCGTCTACCTGCCCGCCGAGCTCCGTTCCGGGCCGGTCATCGCCGGCGAGCCGCGAGCTCGCGGCGGAGGGCCTGCGGCACGCGCCGTGCTCGAGCGCGAGATCGCCCGGGCCCACGCGCTTCACCCACACGGAGCGTCGACGACGACGTCCGCCGCGAGCCTGGCGGGCGCGCTCGAGGCGCTCGCTGCAGCGGAGGCACGCGGCCTCGTGATCCTGATCGAGGAGCCCGAGCTGTACCTGCGGCCGCAGGCTCAGCGCTATCTGTACAGGCTGCTTCGCTCACTCGCACAGGCAGGAAATCAGGTCATCTACTCCACCCACGCACCGGCGTTCCTGAATGTGGCCCGGCTCGAGGATCTGGTCATGGTCACGCACACGGCCGCGGCGGGCATCCGCGCACACCAGCCCGAACCCCTCCCCTTCGAGCACGACTTCCGCGTCCTCACCGAGTTCGACGCCGAGCGCAGTGAGCTGTTCCTCGCGCGTGCGGCGCTTCTGGTCGAGGGTGCGACCGAGAAGATGGTGTTCCCCTTCATCTTCCGCGCGCTCGGCTGCGACGCCGACCGGGACGCGATCAGCATCGTCGAGTGCGGGGGCAAGTCGAACATCCCGCTGATCGCCCAGGTCTGCACCGCGGCCCGCGTCCCGTTCGTCGCGGTGCATGACCGTGACGCACCGGCGGGCCGGCGCCCGATCGCGAGCGAGCGCGCGGTGAACAGGATGATTGCCGATGTCGTCGACCCCGAGCGGATCGTCGAGCTCGCACCCGACTTCGAGCGCGTCGCCGGGCTCGCCGGCCACCGCCACAAGCCGGAGCGAGCCTGGGAGCGTTTCGCGACGCCCGGCCAGACCATTCCGCCTCCACTCGAGCACGCCGCGAGGCTCGTGCTCACGCTGGCCCGCGACTGAGCTCCTGGACCCGCTGCGGCTACGCGGAGACCGCCGCTTCCGCGTGCGTCTTCTGCCACTCGAACGTCTGGCTGAGGATCCGCGGTGCGGTGACGAGTGTCGACATCTTCAGCAGCTCGCTGAACCCGTCGCGTGCGGCCGCCACCCGCTCGAGCTGGGAAAGGGCGCCGGGGCCGGTGAAGACGAAGATGACGTCGGTGTCTCCGAGGAACACCTCATGGTGCTCGAAGCCCTCGGCCGCGAGGTCGAAGGGAGGGCCGTTCTCGAGAAGGTGCTCCAGTGCGGGGCGCTGGCCCGGTCGGATCTGCGCGAGGATTGCGATCTGGTCGGTCATCGGTGACCTCCATGGTGGTCGGCCCGTCGTGTCGTGGGCCACGCATGAAGGTTCGCGGCTCGGGCGTTACCGCGCATCCGCGCGCACCCCGAACCGGGCCCTGGGGAACTACGATCCCGCCCGGGTGTCGGGCATGCCGATGACCGCCGCGTACAGGCGCAGGTCGTCGGCCACGAGCCGTGTCAGCAGGTAGTGCGATCGGACTCGATCGTGGCCGCGCCGGCCGATCTGACCGGCTTCGGCGCGGTTTCGGAGCAGCCAGACCACGCGCTCTGCGAACTCCTCGGTCGAGTCGACGAGGAAGCCGCCCTCGCCCGAGGCCATCTGCATGGGGATCCCGCCGGCGTGCGTCGCCACAACCGGCGTCGCCTTCCAGAGGGCCTCGGAGACGACGAGACCGAAGCCCTCCCGGATCGACTTCTGCACGATCACGCCGGCGAGGCGCTGCACGGCGTTCACCTCGACATTGCCGACGCCGGTGAGGTTCGTGAACAGCTGCACCTGCGGATCTCCGTGCGCCTCGACCTGGAGCCGGTGGTAGATGTCCCAAGCCTCGGGGTCGTCGAGGGCCATCGACCCCACCATCGCGAGCTGCAGATCGGGCACATCCTGCCGGGCGAGGCGGTATGCGTCGAGGACGCCGAACGGGTCCTTCCAGCGGTCGAAGCGTGACACCTGGGCCATCAGCGGGCGGTCGACGTCGAGCCCGATCCACGAGAGCACGCGGCGCGACACGACCGTGTCCAGGGGCATGTTCTTCGGGCTGAGAGGGTCGATCGCCGGCGGGATGATGTGCACCGCAAGCGGCGGGATGTCCGGTGGCACGAAGGTGTCGGCCGTGAAGACCGCCGCATCGTACGCAGCGACGTGGCCACGGAGGAACTCCCACACGGCCGCATTCGGAGTCGAGGTGTCGATGTGGCAGCGCCAGATCCAGCGCGCACCGCTCGAAGGGCGGTACGACCGCAGGGGGAGCGGTTGCGGGTCGTGGACGACCACGACGTCGTACTCGTCGGCGAGCTCGGACGCATTCCGCTCGGAGTGGCTCAGGTACTCGTCACGCTCCCCTGCGTCGAGGGTGTGGTCCGCCCCTTGAAGGCCGTTGTGGATGGTCTTGGTCACCGCGAAGAACCGTTCGTCCCCGCGGATCAGCCGCCACTCGACCGACAGGCCGAGGTCGCGCAGCAGGGGGATCTCCGAACGCAGGATCTCGGCGACTCCGCCGCCGTACGGCGTGGCGCTCAGATGCAGCACGCGCAACCCGCGCAGGGGTGCTGCCAGCCGGCGGATCTCCGCAACGGCCTCCGCGCCGGCGGGCGCGGCGTGGTCGCCCACCGATCCGCGGCCGAGATAGACGAGCTCGAGCATCGATGCATTCAACGCGATACGGGGCGGGCCCGCATCCGCGGATCCGCCTAAACGGCGTACGGCGCCGAGACGTTTTGCGGGTTTACCGCAATCCGGCGGGCCGGCTCACCGTGAGGGTGATGGCGACGAGCGCCGCGCTGGCGATCACCGGAGCCCATGCCGCTTCACCGTCGTCAGATCGAGTTCGAGTTCTCGCCCGCCGTGTTGGCGGAGCGAATCGTGCGTGGCGCTGTCGGCGGGGACATGGTGCGGATGCACGGCGCGATCGTGGCGGCGTTCGAGATCCATCAGGCGGCGGCCGAACGCGATGTGTTCCTCGCTGCGCGTGCGCTCGCAGGCGAGTTCGGCACCGCGTGTCACCTGCAGGTGAGCGAAGCGATCGCGAGCCACACGAACCACCGCATCCTCCGCTAGGTGGAGGATGCCGGGAGCGCCGCCGCGATCGGTTACCGCCGGACGAGGGAGACGCCCCGCACGCCCCAGACGCTCCAACCGGGGTAGTCGCCGACGGCGACGAACCGGATCGAGTTGGGCGCGTCGGTGTTGAGGAGACCGTCGGGGATCGTGGGGGTGCGCACCGGGCTCCAACCGCCCGGAGCGGCGGCGCCGAGCGTGCGCACCGGCTGCCAGTTCACCCACAGCTCGACCTCGCCCGGTCCGAGGTCGAACCCCTGATAGCGCACCGCCCACCGGCCGTTCAGGCGCGGAGCGGTGTAGAAGACCTCCTTGGGATGCGACCGGTCGCTGCCGGGGATGTCCCCGTAGGCGGATGCGACCGGGAGCCGCAGCGGCATCGGCACGGCCTGGCGCGGATTCGCCGGCACATCTGCCAGGAGCGCCCACTCGGAGGGGCTCGTGGTGGCGTCGTCGTACAGGCTCGCCCCAAGCACGCCGCGTTCGCGCTCGGCGTGGACGAAGGCGGCCACCTCGGCGTCGTCGGCCGCGTCCGCGATGCCGCCGATCAGATGGATCGGCACGCCCGGATCACCCGTGCCCTGCCGCAGCAGCGCGACGTTCGCGGTCGTGTAGTCATGCGCGGCGGCCGCGGTGGTCACGTGATAGGTGAAGTAGTCCATCGGCAGGAACACGTCGAACGTGCGCCGCAGGCGGCGGAACGGGAAGCCGGGCCAGTACGCCGGATTCAGGCGCATGCCCTCGGGTGCCGGCACGATTGCGCCGAGCGGGTAGCCGGCGCCGGCCGAGGCACGCAGCGCGGCGGAGAGGTCGAGCAGGCGGCTCGTGCGCAGCGCGGCGTCCTTGACCAGCGGCGACTCGATGTCGAGCGCGAACGCGTCGAATCTCTGCCCACCGGCGGTGCGGAAGGCGACGGCGGCCCGTGCCCGGTGGCGGTCGAGTCCCGGGCGGCCGAACGACGGCAGATACCACGCGACGATGCGCATCCCGTCGGCGTGCGCGGCGACGATGAACCGCGAAACGGTGCTGGGCGAGACGATCGCCGACGCCGCCGAGAAGTTCGACGTCTCCAGGTAGAGCGTACGGACGCCGTCGGCGTGCATCTGCGCGACCGCCGCCTCGGGGTCGGCCCGCTGCGTCGTGTCGAAGAGATCGACCCACGTCCCCAGCCCGCGAAACGCGAGCACATGCGGCGATGCGGCCTGCGCCGGGATGGCGGGCCGCGCGCCAAGCAGGCACAGGCCGACGAGGAGCCCCCTCGCAAGTCGGACTGCCGAGCGGCGCCGGTTCACGTCTCCACCCACCTCACCATACGGTATCGGCGCACCCCGTCTCGACCTTCGCAGAACTGTGGTGGCCGCCGGCCGTGTGCCGGCCGGCGGCCACGGGGACGACGGCTACGGCGTGGTGATCGGGATCTCGCGCGGCTCAGCGTGGGCCGTGCGTGGGACCTTCACGGTGAGGACTCCGTCGGTGAACGACGCCTCGATGTCGTCGTCGTTGATGTCGCCGGGGAGCCGGACGCTGCGCTCGAAGCGCCCCAGGGCGCGCTCCTGCCGCAGGTAGCCCTCGTGCCTCTCCTCGTGCTCCTCCCGGCGCTCACCGCTGATGGTCAGCAGGTGATCGTCGAGGCCGACCTTGACCTGGTCGGTCTTGAGCCCGGGGAGATCGAACTTGTACACGGTCGCGCTCTTGGTCTGCTCGACGTCGACTTCCGGGAACCATGTCCCGGGCGTGCGCGGACCGGCAGCCGTCTCGATGCGCCCGAACATCCGATCGAGCTCGTGCTGCATCCGCTCGACCTGGGCCATGGGATCCCATCTTGTGATCGCCATCTCGACTCCTGTCCTCGAGCTTGCGTCCGCCACCTGATGGGCGTCGCCGCCGCTATCCGCGTGGCGAACCTCGTTCTCCACATTCAGTATCGCGACCGGCGCTGCGGCGCCCATCGGGGGTTGCCCCGATCCTTGATCCGTACATCCCCTGATGACGTTCTCCGCACGCGGTACTACGGTGAACTCGCGCCATACACGTTCGGTAACCCGACCTCGAGGAGGTGGATCGCAATGTCGATATCGCCACACCCAGGTACGCCAACCCGAGACCGTGCGATGTCGCCTAAGCGCGACTCCGCCGACGTCGTTGATGTCAGACGCCAGCCGGTCCGCCGGCTGCGCCGAGCGGTCGGGTACCGGGTCGACGGCCCCGACGGTCGCATCGGCACGCTTCGCGCCGTGACCCCTGACGACGCCGGCGGACCGCCCACCCGCATCCGCATCTCCGTGGGGCTGTTCATCCCGGCGACTGTCGAGATGCCGGTCGCCGAGGTGTATGCGGTCGATGCCGTCCGTGGACGTGTGCTCGTCCGGACGGCGCCGGAGCTTCCGCGCCGGTCGCCGTCCGGGCTGGCGCGGCGTTTCCGCCGCTTCGCGCGGACGGTTGGAGCAAGGGAATCAGCGTCGTCTGATCGGAGGTCACCATGACGCACATGCCACTACGTCTGCGAGATGGGCTGATCGCACTCGGCCTCGCTCTCGCGCTGTTTCTCGGCCCGGTGACCGGCGTTGCCTCCGGTCAGACCTCGTCCGGATCCCAGTACGGCGGGGTGAGTGGCGAGCAGGCTGGCGGTGGTCCGCCGAGCACCGGAGCCGGGGCGACGCTTCCGTTCACCGGCCTCGATCTCGTCGGCATCGCCGGCACGGGAGCCGGACTCGCGGCGGCCGGTCTCATTCTGCGTTTGCACGCCTCCGGCCGGCCACACACGCCGCAGATCTGACGCGTCGTGACACGTATCGCATCGGTACCTCGCTGCAACGGGAGTTAGGGGTACACCGGTGCGATGCGGCGCAATCGCCGAGCGCTGTTGCACTTCCTGTTCGTGCTGGTTGTCATCGACGACTGAACAGCGTCACGCGCTCGCCCGCCGGCGCTGACGCGCGTGGCTTCCCTCGGCGAACTCCTCGACGATCTTGCGGCAGAACGCGGGCAGGTCGTCGGGGTTGCGGCTCGTGACGAGGCCGCCATCGGTCACGACCTCCTCGTCGACCCACTCGGCCCCGGCGTTGCGCAGATCGGTGCGCAGGCTCGGCCACGAGGTCATCCGCGTCCCCGCGACGACGCCGGCCTCGGCCAGCATCCACGGGGCGTGGCAGATCGCGCCGACGGGCTTGCCCTGCTCGAAGAAGGCGCGCACGAACCGGACCGCGTCGGCGTCGGTGCGCAGCGCGTCGGGGTTCGCGACGCCTCCTGGCAGCACGAGCGCGTCGTAGTCGGAGGCGTCCGCGGCGGCGACCGTGCGGTCGACGGAGAACGTGTCGGCCTTTTCGTGGTGATTCATGCCCTGAATGCGGCCGCCCTGGACCGACAGCAGGTCGGCGTGTGCGCCCGCCTTGCGCACCGCGTCGAGCGGCTCGGTCAACTCCACCTGCTCGACACCGTCGGTTGCGAGAAACGCGATCCTCTTTCCAGCGAGATCCGGCATGCACAATCCTTCCACGAGAGGTCAACGTGACATCCGTTCCCCTACCCGCGCCTCGGACCGGCCAAACCGCGCGCGAGTGTTTGCCTGCGGCGCCGCCGGGGCACCAGCGGCGTCGATGGATATCGGATATCACCTGTCCAGCGAGGAGCTCGCCCCGGACCAGATGCTCGCGTTCGCCCGGCGCGCCGAGCAGGCGGGCTTCGGCTTCCTGACGATCTCGGATCACTTCCATCCGTGGACCCACCGGCAGGGGCAGAGCCCGTTCGTGTGGGGCGTGCTCGGTGGGATCGCCGCGGTGACCGAGCGGATCGAGGTGGGGACGGCGGTCACCTGCCCGACGACGCGCATCCATCCCGCGATCATCGCTCAGGCCGCGGCCACCGCGGCGGTGATGATGCCGGGCCGGTTCTTCCTCGGAGTCGGCACGGGAGAGGCGCTGAACGAGCACATCCTGGGCGACCGCTGGCCGTCGAGCGGCGTGCGCCGCGAGATGCTCGCCGAGGCGGTCGAGGTGATCCGGCTCCTGTGGCGAGGCGGGTCGCAGTCGCACTTCGGCAGGTACTACACCGTCGAGCAAGCCACCATCTTCACGCGGCCCGATCAACCGCCGCCGATCGTCGTCTCGGGCTTCGGCGGGCACTCGGTCGACCTCGCGGCCCGGATCGGCGACGGCTACTTCAGCCTGTCGCCCGACCCCGGCCCGGTCGCGCGCTATCGCGAGGGTGGCGGCGAGGGCCTCTGCTACGGCAAGCTCGACGTGGCGCTCGCCGAGTCGGAGCCGGCGGCGCGCCGGCTGGCATACGAGACCTGGCCGAACAGCGCCCTCGAGGGAGAGCTCGCGCAGATCCTCCCACTGCCGGCGCACTTCGAGCAGGCGACCGCAAACGTTACGGAAGACCTCGTCGCCGACGCGATCGTCTGCGATCAGGACCCCGAGGCGCACGTCGAGCGGCTGCGCGAGTTCGACCGGGCGGGCTTCGACCGGGTCGTGGTGCAGCAGGTCGGCGTCGACCAGGAGCGGTTCCTGCGCTTCTACGAGGACGCGATCCTGCCCGAGTTCGCCGCGGTGCGAAGCGCATGAGCACCGACCCGAAACACGGCGAGCGCTCGCACGGCGAGGACTATCCGGGGCCAGCCGAGGGCGACAGCGCCGAGGAGCCGTACGACGCACCGCCCGCCGCGCCGGATGCCCCGAAGGCGCCCGATCCCGCGTCCAAGCCCAAACCGGGCCAGTAGCTATGCCCGCGGCTCGAGCGCCCGCAGCGCCTCGGCCCGGGTTTGGTAGAGCGAGAACGTGTCGCTCACGTTGACCATCTCCATCAGGCGCGCCGCGAACCCCGCCGCGGGCGCGACGAGCGCCAGCCGCTCGTTGGCGTCTGCCTCGGCGCGGCGGTGAGCGACGATCAGCTCCCGCAGCACGGAGGAGTCCATGAACGTCACCGGGGACAGGTCGACCACGATGGTCGTGCCCTGCTCGAAGATGGCCGCGAGCTCGTACTGAATGCGGGCGACGGTCGAAAGATCGTGCTCGCCGCCGAGCTCGACGATCCAGAGCGCCGGGCCGGCCTGGTCGACAGTGATTCGTCCAACACCATCGGGTGTCATGGTGATCCCTCCTGGTCGAGAAGGAGGGCGGAGTGAGAACGTCCGAGAGTCACCGCGGAACGTTCCTCTCCGCCGCGAACGAACGAGCCTGCTGCTGGACTCGCGCCAATTCTAGAACGAGAACTCGAGGTCGGTCAAGCGTCCTTGGTCATGCTCCGTTAACGGTCGTCGAGGCGTTGCCACGCCTTGGGGAACGCCGTGCGGGCGGCGCGCTTTCGCGTCTGCTGCACGTCGAGCAGCGCGGCAACCGCCATGTGCGCCATCGGTCGCTCGAGCTCTGGATCGACGCTTCGGAGCACCTCCGTCGCGACGACGGCGTCCTGGTGCTCGCCAAGCACGTCCTGGGCGGCCTTGGCGGGCTTCGCGTAGCCGTGCATCCCGGAGACGCCGGCGGCGTCTGCGAGCTCCGCGGCATAGCTGGGCGCGCTTGATCGCCATGCGAACCCGGTGCAGATCGGCGTCCGCGGGCTCCTCCGCCAGATGGCGCACCAGGCGCCGCGAGCGTCGATGCTCCCTCCAGACGACCCTCGCGACGGATCCGCCCGGCTCCCGTCGTGGTTCCGAAACGGCAAGCTCGAGCCGGTTCAGAGCGCTCACGTACCACGGCTCGGAGAGCGCCGCGACCATGTCCGCATGCGCGCGGTCGCGCCGCCGGCGCACCCGCTCGAGGACGTCCGTGGAGCCCGCCCGCTCCATGTCCGGGAGCGCCGCCGCCTGGCTGTGCAGATTGGCGAGCACCACATCGAGGTCGCGCACCTTCGCGAGCTCCCGGCCGGCGGGCCGAAGCGCCTGCCGCAGACCATCGGCCCACGTCCGGTCGACCAGCGGCCGGCCGGCCCGCAGCAGCTCGCGCAGCCGCCGGATCGCGCCGCGGTGGTCGTGCAGCTCCTCCGGATCGGTCCCGAGCCTGGTGGCGGGATCGTGATCCAGGATCGCCCTGTAGTTCCGGCGCAGGGCCGCGGTGAGGCTGTCGTCCGCCTCGGCGCCATCGCCGCCGATCGACGCATCGAGTGCGCGGAGGATCTCGGGCCGCCCGTCGGCGTCGACGGCCCCGGCGTGACGCAGCCGCCGCTCCAGCGTGCGCAGGGCGCGGCTGTCGCCGTCGACGAGCTCGACCCGGATCTCCTCGAGCTCGTCGAGCGTTCGCCCGCCCTCGACGACTTCGATGGCGTCCACCACCACCCTGGCGACGTCGACACCGGCGTCCTCGACCACAACGCCGGCGCGGCGCGTGCGCAGCGTGGCAACCGCCACCAGTGGGTGGCCGCGCGTATGGGCGAGCACGAGGCCCGCGGCGTCCTCGGGCGGCCCGCAGGCCCCGTCGGGCGCGTCCCACTCGCGTTCGAGCCGATGTCCGCCGCGACGCAGGGCGAGCTGCCAGACCGCGGCATCGCCGTCACCCGGCACGCACTGCCGCAACGTGACCGATCCGGCCGCCAGCCGCAGGTCTTCCGTGTCGTAGTACGTGGAGGTCGACGATCGCTCGGGCAGCGCGCGCCCCGCCAGCTTGAATCTCGAGAACTGCGGTCCGGGTCGCAACCTCACCACCGGCCGCGGATGCACGCTCATCGCTCGATAGGTGCCCGGCGCCGATCCCTCGAAAACGCCCTACTCGGAGCGATCCGTGAGGAAGCTGATCGTGCCGCTCGTCTCGAGGACGGCGTAGCGGACGGTCCCGAGATCGGCGATGTTGTTCTGACGGGCCTGGGCCGCCAGCTCGCCCACGCTGATCCGCTCGCGGCGGAGATTCGACTCGAGCGGCCGGCCGTTCTCGAGCAGGATCACGGGCTCGCCGTCGAGCACGCGGCCGAAGCGCGGCAGCCGGAACGACAGGTATGCCGTGAGCATCGAGAGCAGCGTCATGGTCACGATCACGATCGCCGCTCCGGTGACCGAGAAGTCGTTCTGCGTCACCCCCTGCTGGACGAGATCGCCCAGCACGATCAGAAGGACGAGGTCGTACGGCTCCATCTTGGCCAGCTCGCGGCGGTTCACGACCCGCACGAGCAGCACGATCAACGGGAACAGGATGAGGCAGCGCCCGACGAGATCCATCTACGGAAAGACCGTGACGGTGGGGTTCAGGCCGACGAGCCGGGTCGTGCCGTCGTCGAGCACGATCGGCTCCGGCCGTTCCCAAGCGAGGTTGGTGGGGTTGACCGACCACTCGAGCCAGGCGGTCATGTGGCCCCCGGCGCGCAGCGGAGGGTAGGTGAACGTGACAGCCGATCCGCGTGCCGCCTGGGCGGTTGCCGGCGGCTGGTACGAGTTCAGCGTCATCCCGTCGAACCATCCGCCGCCGAGGACGAGCGTCGGCTTCGCGATGGGCCGCGACGTGGTGATGTCGATCCGTGTCTGGAAGATGAGGCCGCCGCGCACCCGCGCCGGCGTCGACACCGCGAGGCGGGCGCCCTGCCCCGCGGCCTGCGAGGTCGCGGGCTGCTGCCCGAAGGTGTTGAGCGCAGCGAGGAGGACGAAGAGCGTGAGAATCGCGACGATCCCGCGGATGACGAGCGGCCCGTAGCGGCGTCCGGCGAGGTCGCGATGCCGCCGCAGGCGGAGCTCCGCGAGCGGCTCGTCGTCATGGTCAGCCATACCTGCGCGGCCGATACCCGCGGTCGAACGCCCACAAACGCCGCGGTTCGCCCGTTTACCGGCGAGACGGCGCGGGTACGAGCGGCGGGGCAGACACATCGTGCCACGACCTGAGAGGTGATCCCGAATGTCCGAAAATGTCGCCGACTTCCTGCTCCACCGGCTTCGCGACTGGGGTGTCGGACGCGTGTACGGATACCCCGGCGACGGGATCAATGCGATCATCGGGGCGTTTCGGCGCGCCGGTGACGACCCGCAATTCATCCAGGCGCGGCATGAGGAGATGGCGGCGTTCATGGCGTGCGGCCATGCCAAGTTCACGGGCGAGGTGGGTGTCTGCCTGGCGACCTCCGGCCCTGGCGCCATCCACCTCCTGAACGGCCTATACGACGCGAAGCTCGACCATCAGCCCGTCGTTGCGATCGTCGGTCAGCAGGCGCGAAGCGCCCTCGGCGGCAGCTACCAGCAGGAGGTCGACCTCGTCTCGCTGTACAAGGACGTCGCGCACGAGTTCGTCGAGATGGCGACCGACCCGGCTCAGATCCGTCACCTGGTCGACCGGGCGGTGCGGATCGCGCTCGACCAGCGCACGGTCACATGCATCATCGTCCCCAACGATCTCGCCTCGATGGATGCTGTCGAGACGCCCGCCCACGCGCACGGGACGATCCACTCCTCGATCGGCTATTCGCGGCCCGTGATCGTGCCGTCGGCTGCCGACCTGCGGCGGGCCGCCGACATCCTGAACGAGGGCGAGAAGGTGGCGATGCTGGTCGGCGCGGGCGCCCTCGGCGCCACCGACGAGGTGGTCGCCGTCGCCGAAACCCTGGGCGCCGGCGTCGCAAAGGCGCTGCTCGGCAAGGCGGCCGTCCCCGACGACCTGCCGTTCGTCACCGGATCGATCGGCCTTCTGGGCACGCGGCCGAGCTGGGACATGATGATGGGCTGCGACACGCTGCTCATGGTCGGCTCGAGCTTCCCGTACTCCGAGTTTCTGCCCGAGGAGGGCAGCGCTCGTGGGGTGCAGATCGACCTCGATGGGCGCATGATCGGCCTGCGCTACCCGATGGAGTCGCAGCTCGTCGGCGATTCGGCCGCGACTCTGCGGGCGCTCGCGCCCCTGCTCGAGCGCAAACCCGACCGGTCGTGGCGGGAGGAGATCGAGGAGGGCGTCGTCGCGTGGCAGCAGCTCATGGAGGAGCGCGCCATGGACGACGCCGATCCGATCAATCCGCAGCGCCTGTTCTCCGAGCTCTCGAAGCGGCTGCCCGCCGGAGCGATCCTCTCGTCGGATTCGGGCTCGGCGGCAAACTGGTACGCCCGGGACGTGCACATCCGCGCGGGGATGCACGCGTCGCTCTCCGGCAATCTCGCGACGATGGGCGCGGGCGTGCCCTACGCGATCGCGGCCAAGTTCGCGCATCCCGACCGCCCGGTGATCGCCATGGTCGGCGACGGCGCATTCCAGATGAACGGCATGAGCGAGATGCTCACCGTCGCCAAGTACCGCCACCTGTGGCCGGATCAGCGGCTGATCGTCCTGGTACTGCACAACAACGATCTGAATCAGGTCACCTGGGAGCAGCGGGTGATGGAGGGCGATCCCAAGTTCGACGCGTCGCAAGACCTGCCCGACTACGACTATGCGGCGTACGCCGAGTCGGTCGGCCTGCGCGGCATCCGCGTCGAGGATCCCGATCAGGTGGGTGCCGCCTGGGACGATGCGCTCCGCGCCGATCGTCCGGTCGTGATCGATGCCCTCACCGACCCCGAGGTGCCACCGCTTCCGCCCCACATCACGTTCGAGCAGGCGGTCAACTTCGCCGAGGCCGTGGTGCACGGCGACTCCGGCCGTCGCGGGATGATCACGGAGTCGCTACGCCAGGCTGCGCATGGACTCGTGCCGGGGCGATGACCCTCGCCGCTGAAGGCGGGCTGCAGGCGGCCTGCGTATCGGTGCCGGTCGTCGCCCTCGACGTGGCCGCATACACGATCCCGACGGACGAGCCGGAATCCGATGGCACGGCCGAGTGGGACTCGACGACGATCGTCGTCGTGCACGCGCACGGCGGTGGTGAGACCGGGCTCGGCTACACGTACGGAAACGTGGCCAGCGGCACGGTCGTTGAGTCGGTACTCCGCGACGTCGTCGTCGGCCGCGACGCGATGGCGGTCGGCGCCTGCTGGGAGGCGATGGGGCGCGCGTGCCGGAATCTCGGCCGTCCGGGTGTTGCTTCGATGGCGATCGCCGCCGTCGACACTGCGCTCTGGGATCTCAAGGCGCGCATCCTCGGACTCCCGCTCGTGACGCTGCTGGGTGCGGTGCGCGACGAGGTGCCCGTCTATGGCAGCGGCGGCTTCACGTCGTACACCGACGCGCGGCTGGCTGACCAGCTCGGCGGCTGGGCGGCGCAGGGCATCCCGCGGGTGAAGATGAAGGTCGGCCGCGAGCCCGGCCGCGATGTCGAGCGCGTCGCCGTCGCCCGTGGCGCGATCGGCCCGGCGACGGAGCTCTACGTCGACGCCAACGGCGCCCTGTCACGCAAGCGCGCGCTGCGGTTCGCGGAGCAGTGTGTCGAGCACGGCGTCAGCTGGTTCGAGGAGCCGGTGTCGTCGGACGACCTCGAGGGCCTGCGGCTCGTGCGCGACCGCGCACCGGCCGGGATCGACGTCGCCGCCGGCGAGTACGGCTACATGCTCCCGTACTTCGAGGCGATGCTCGCCGCCGGCGCGGTCGATTGCCTGCAGGCCGACGTCACCCGCTGCGAGGGCATCACCGGCTTCCTGAAGGTCGCGGCGCTGTGCGAGGCGCGATCGCTCGAGCTCTCGGCGCACTGCGGGCCGGCGATCCACCTGCATCCATGCTGCGCCGCGCCGTCGCTTCGCCACCTCGAGTACTTCCACGACCACGTCCGCATCGAGCGGCGCCTCTTCGACGGAGTCCCGGAGCCCGTCGACGGGGCGCTGCATCCCGACCTCTCCCACCCCGGCAACGGCCTCGAGCTGCGGCGCGCAGATGCCGACCGCTACGCACGCTAGATGGCTCACTCCGAATCCGACCCGCGCCTGGACGTACGACCGCCGCGATATGACGAGCTCCGGTGGGGCTGCGTTCGTGAACCGTCGTGCGCTGCTCGGCTCACGGCCGCCCACGACATCACGCGAATCCGGAATGAACGCTCAAGGAGGAGACCATGTCGCTCGTAACCCGCTCCGCCGGCCGCCTGCTCGGGAACCTCCGCGCCGGCCGCATGCAGAAGACGCTCGCCGCGGCGGCCGCGCTGAGCGCTCCGCCGATGGCGTTCGAGATCTACCTCGAGCACTACAAGGCGTCCTTCGGCGACCGGTGGATGTGGACGCCGATCGTGCTCACGCCGCCGCTCACGGCCGCGGGTGTCGCTGCGATGTTCTCGGAACGGGCGGCGAAGACCGTGCTCCCCGCCGTTTCGGCGCTCTACGCCGCCGACGGTCTCGTGGGCGTGGTGACGCACCTGCGCGGCGTCCACCGCAAGCCCGGCGGCCTGCGAAACGCGACCTACAACCTCGTGATGGGGCCGCCGCTGCTCGCTCCCGGCGCGCTCCTCCTGATCGGCGGCTTCGGGCTGCTCGCGCCGCTGATGGCGCGGGAGCGCTGAGATGGCGCACGACTTCACACAGGCGCATCACCTGCCGAAGGTCCGCGGCGACGCGGGGACGGCCGATCCCTACGAGCTGCCCCGGCAGCGCCGCGGGACGACGCCGCAGATGCACGGCCGCTACCCCGACTACGACGTGCTCGCCGAGGCGGACGCGTGGGACGCACCGACGCGGAAGGTCGTCCTCGCACGCGTCGAGGACGTGCCCGCGCGCCGGTTCTTCACGGTCGCCGAAGCCGCCACGCTGAAGGCGTTCTGCGACGACGTGCTGGCGCAGGACTCCGAGCCCCGGATCCCCGTGGTGTCGTTCGTGGACGCCAAGCACGCGGCCGGGAAGACCGAGGGCTACCGCTATGCCGGGATGCCGTCCGACGGCGACACATGGCGGATCGTGGCCCGCGGGCTCGACGAGGCGGCCGGGGGCGGCGAGGGTGCATTCGTCCGGGCCGGCAGCGAGCGGCGCGAGCAGATCGTCTCCGCCTTCGCCTCGGCCGAGGTCTCCGGCGGAGCGTGGGAGCACGTCGACGTGACTCGCGCCTGGAGCGTCGTCATGCGCGATGCGCTGGGCGCGTTCTATGCGCACCCATGGGCCTGGAACGAGATCGGCTTCGGCGGGCCGGCCTATCCCCGCGGCTACGCCCGGATGGGCATCGGCCTGAGCGAGTCCTGGGAGGGATCCGAGGCGATCGACCGCGATCCCGTGCCGGACGTGAAGCGGAAGGGGTTCGAGTGAGCATCGCCGACCTGCTCAAGGGTTCGGTCATGCCGGCGGACAACGACTCCGCACGGCTGCTTCACCCGACGCGGCGCGACGTCCCCGGCCGCGACCGCATGCGCCGCTACAGCGACGACGACGAGGTCGACATGCTGATTGTCGGCTGCGGCGCCGGCGGCGGCGTCCTCTCCCAGCGGCTCGCGCGGGCGGGCTGGCGCGTGTGCGTGCTCGAGCGGGGGCCGTTCTGGGACCCCGAGCGCGACTGGGTGTCCGACGAGGCCGGCTCAGAGCACATCTACTGGAACGACGTGCGCATCATCGGCGGCGATGACCCGGTCGAGATGGGCAAGAACAACTCCGGTCACGGCGTCGGCGGATCGATGGTGCACTACGCCGGCTACACGCCCCGCTTCCACCCGTCCGACTTCGAGACGCGGAGGCGCGACGGCGTGGGCGCCGACTGGCCGATCGGCTACGACGACCTGCGCCAGCACTACGGGCTCGTCGAGCGCGAGCTCCCGGTGGCCGGCCAGGACTGGCCGTGGGGCGACCCGCACAGCTACCCGCACTCGCCGCACCCGATCTGCGGCGCCGCGGAGCGTGCCTGGGCGGGCGCTCGGAAACACGGGATCGAGATGCGGGTCGGCCCGGTGGCGATCGCAAACGGCGTCTTCGGCAACCGCCCGCACTGCATCTATCGCGGCTTCTGCCTCCAGGGTTGCAAGGTGAACGCCAAGGCGAGCCCGTTGGTGACCCATGTCCCCGACGCGCTCGAGCACGGCGCCGAGATCAGGGCGGATTCGATGGCGGTGCGGCTCGTGGTGGACGACGCCGGCCGGTGCGAGGGGGTCGTCTACATCCGGGAGGGCCGCGAGCGGTTCCAGCGCGCGGCCGCTGTTGCGGTGTGCGGCTACTCGATCGAGTCGCCGCGGCTGCTCCTGCATTCGACCGGGCCCGGCTTCCTGCAAGGCGTCGGAAACGACCACGACCAGGTCGGGCGCTACCTGATGGTGCAGGGGGCGCCGCAGGTGGCTGGCCGGTTCCCGGAGCTGCTGCGCATGTACAAGGGGCCGCCGCCCGAAGTCTCATCGGAGCAGTTCTACGAGACGGATGCGGCCCGCGGCTTCGCGCGGGGATTCTCGATCCAGACCGTGAGCCCGCTTCCGATCGGGTGGGCCGAGCACGTGCTGGCCGACGGCCACCGCGGCCCCGCGCTGCGCGAGTACATGCGGGACTACAACCACTGGGCCGTCCTCGGCGCGCTGTGCGAGCTGCTGCCGCTGCCCGGCAACCGCGTGACGCTCGCCGACGAGACGGACGGGTTCGGGATGCCGCTCGCGCGCTTCGACTACACCCAGTGCGACAACGACCGCAGGAACATCGCGTTCGCCAAGCGGACGCTGCACGACATCTGGGAGTCGGCGGGCGCGCAGGACGTGCTCACGATCGATCGCTATGCGCACCTCGTCGGCGGCTGCAGGATGGGCGCCGACCCCGAGACGAGCGTCGTCGACGCCGACCACCGCGTCTGGGGCACCGCGAACATCTTCGTCTGCGACGGCAGCGTGATGCCGACGCAGGGAAGCGCGAACCCTGCCCTCACGATCATGGCGCTGGCGTCGCGGCTGGCCGGGCGGCTGACCGGCGGGAACGTCGCGGCGGCCGGCCCTCGGCGGCGCAGCGAGGTGCACGCATGACCGCGCGCCGCTCTGATCCCGAGGTCGTCGTCGTCACCGGAGCCTCCGCGGGCGTCGGCCGGGCGGTCGCGCACGAGTTCGCCCGCCGGGGGGCGAGCGTTGCACTGCTCGCGCGCGGCCTGCACGGCCTGAACGAGGCCGCCCGCGAGGTCGAGGAGCTCGGAGGCGCCGCGCTCGTCCTCCCCGTCGACGTCGCCGACCCCGACCAGGTCGAGGCCGCCGCCGCGGCGGTCGAGGAGCGGTTTGGGCACATCGACGTATGGGTGAACAACGCGATGGCGACGATCTTCGCTCCCGTCTCCGAGATCACCGCCGCCGAGTTCGTCCGCGCGACCGAGGTCACCTATCTCGGCACCGTCTTCGGCACCATGGCGGCACTGCGGCGGATGACGCCACGCGACCACGGGGCCATCGTCCAGGTCGGCTCGGCCCTGTCGTACCGCGCGATCCCGCTCCAGTCGGCCTACTGCGGCGGCAAGTTCGCGATCCGCGGCTTCACCGACTCGGTGCGCACGGAGCTCCTGCACGACCGCAGCCGCGTGTGGATCTCGATGGTGCAGCTGCCCGCCGTGAACACGACCCAGTTCGGGTGGTGCCGCACGAAGCTCCCGAACCATCCCCAGCCGGTGCCGCCCATCTTCCAGCCCGAGGTGCCCGCGCGCGCCGTCGTGTGGGCGGCGCACCACCGCCGGCGCGAGATCACGGTCGGCGGAAGCGCCGTCAAGGCGATCGTCGGCCAGAAGCTCGCGCCGCGGTTTGCTGACTGGTACCTCGCGCGTACCGGGTACGACTCGCAGCAGATCGCCGGCATGCCCGTCGCCCCCGATCGGCCGGACAACCTGTTCGAGCCGGTGCCCGACCAGGCGGCGACGCACGGCATGTTCGACGACCGGGCGGCCGGCCGAAGCGACGAGGCGTGGGCGACGACCCATCGCGGGCTGATCGGCTGCGCCGCCCTGGCCGCCGTCCTCGGCGCGGCCCTCGTGCGCCGGACGCGATGAGCCCGCCGCTGCCGCCGTCCGGCGAGCAGATCGAGATCGCCCGCGGCGATCAGCGGGCGTGGATCGTCGAGGTGGGCGGCGCGCTGCGCGCGTATCGCGTGGATGGACACGAGGTGCTGGACGGATACGGCGCCGGCGATCGGTGCACGGACGCTCGCGGTCAGTCGCTCATCCCGTGGCCGAATCGCCTGCGCAACGGCAGCTACCGCTTCGCGGGCCGCGAGCACCAGCTCTCCATCAGCGAGCCGGCGCGCCGAAACGCCATCCACGGCCTCGTGCGCTGGTCGAGCTTCGCGGTCGCCGTCCGCGAACCCGACCGCGTGACGATGGGGCACGTGCTCCACCCGCGCGACGGCTACCCGTTCGCGCTTCGCATCGAGATCGACTACTCCCTGTCGGCCGCGGGTCTTGCGGTGACGACCACCGCCACGAACGTGGGTGCCGAGCGCTGCCCGTTCGGCGCCGGCGCCCACCCCTATGTCACGGCGGGCACACCGGTGATCGACGCCGCAACGCTTCGGGCGCCGGGCCGAACGCGCCTGCTCGCCGACGAGCGCGGCATCCCCACCGGGACCGCACCCACCGAGGGCACTGAGCACGACTTCAGGGACGCGCGGACGATCGGTCCAACCGTGCTCGACACGGCGTACACCGACCTCGAACGTGGACCCGACGGCCGCGCCGTGATCGAGCTCGCCGCCCCGGACGACGGCATCGCCGTCTCGGTGTGGCTCGACGAGGCCCATCCGTACGTGATGCTCTTCACCGGCGACTCGCTGCCGGACCCGGAACGACGCCGGCGCAGCCTCGGCGTCGAGCCCATGACGTGCGCGCCCGACGCCTTCCGGTCGGGCGACGGGCTGCGCGTCCTCGAGCCCGGCGAGTCATTCACCGGCTCGTGGGGCATCACGTGCCGGCAGGGCTGACGGCCGCTAGCCCGACCGATGCGGTGCGTCGTCGTGTGGCGGCGTCGGACGGATCGACCCCTGCGACGTATGTCGCGACACCGACCACCACCGTCCCCACCGGTTTGCGGCGGTCGCCCAGCCGACAGAGCCGCCGATGGCGGCGCCGATAACAGCGAGTGCGATCGCCCCGATCAACGTCGTCGATGTGGAGGCGTAGAACCCCCAGACGACGGTCGGGATGTTGATCGCGATCGCGCCGATAACAGCCGCCTTGACGATCCTCCATCGCAGCGTGTTCTTCGTGTTGAGCGTCATGTCCCGGTCGTTCCCGAGACCGGCGGACGATCAAACATGCGCCCCGTGCGATTGTGGAGACCCGCCTCCGGGTACGGGACATCCATTCCAGACTGGAAGGCGGCATGGTGGACGGCGAGACACAGCATGAGGCTGACGCGATCGAAGGCGCCGAAACTCGGCCAGACGATCTGGACGCGCCCGCGGTGCCGTTCCTCGACCGCAGGTCGCGCGTGCGCCCGTTCGCGGAGTCGGCGTTCGTCCGGGTCATCGCGACCAGCGGGATCGTGGGCATCTGCGTCGCCATCGCCGCGATCCTCGGCAGCCAGTCCGTCCACGCGTGGATCATCGGGCTCGTGGCCTCGGTCGTCAGCGTCGTCCTCGCCGCGATCCTCTGGTCATCGCGGACACTGTGAACGCCGGATTCGCGGGCTCGCCGCGTCAGACGCCTGGCTCGGCGCCGCGGCGAAGCTGGATCGCGGCGGCGTCCCGCAGGTCGGGCTCGACGTCATCGGGCACCTCCGGCCCGCCGTCGGTCGTCGCGTCGGCGTCGTCCCCTTCCGTGGGGTCGATCCCCTCACGCGTCGCCGGCTCGTCGGATCCGGTCGTCTCGCCCAGCACTCGGCTTCCCAGCTCGGGATCTACACCGAGCACCTCGCGGGGAGCGTCGGAGCCGCCGAGCTCGGCCGGCACGACGCCCTCGGCCGCCTTCGCGGCCCACGGCCCCTTCCTGCGCGCCTCCTCGTCGCCCGGCGTGCCGCCGCCTCGCTGCTCGCTCGGCTTCACGTCGCCGTCGTTGTCACGTGTCGTTTCGTCGGTCATCGATGTCGCCTCCCAATGTCTGGCGGCGCCTCATGGCCCGGCCAGATGACGACATGCCCCTCGCCGCCACGGTCGCAAACCGGGGCTGGTAGGCTCGTTCGCTGATGGGCTCGAACGGCGACACCCGTCTGTCCCGCGCCGAGGCCAACGAGCAGGCGTTCAAGGCGCACAACGAGCGGCGCGCGGCCTTCGAGGACGCCGGTGGGGCCGCCGCGGATCAGCCTGTCCCGTTCGTGTGCGAGTGCGACGATCCGGGGTGCGTACGGGCGGTCGAGCTGCCGCTCGCCGAGTACGAGCACGCCGTCGAGCGAGTCGACCGGTTCATCGTCATCCCCGGTCACGAGGATCCGGCTGTCGAGGTCGTGGTCGAGGAGCACGAGGCCTACCTCGTTGTCTCGAAGCCCGATCTCAAGCGGCGGTCGGAGCCGCCGGCGACCTGATCGATTGCCGTCCGCGGCGTTTGGCCACGCGTGGCGGCGGGTACCGATCGTGCATGACGCAAGGGAATATCCCCCAGACGCATCAGCAGGAGGACACGGAGGGCGCCGAGCCGGTCAAGGCGGCCGTCAAGGCGGGCGGCCGGATGCTCCTGTGGGTCGTGGTGGCGGTCGCCATCGTCGCCGTGATCCTGGGGGTGGTCTTCCTCGGGCCGCTCGGGATCGCGATCCTGATCCCCGCGCTCATCGCGATCTGGCTCGCCGCGGCTGCTGCGGCCGGCGGGACCGCGGCCGGCGCGTGATCGTCTAGCCGGCGACGTGGCGTATGAACCGGCCGGACCGGCGCCGGATCCGCCGGCCCAGGCGCTGCTCGTGCGTCGTCGGTGCTCGTCGCACCCGGTTCTTCTCGTTCTGGAAGAAGCGGTTCTTGGCGATCTCGACGAGCGTCAGATACGTGACCACCATCGCGAGCAGGATGAGGAAGAACGTGAGCGGCAGGGTCGTGAACCCGAGGACGTGCGCGAGCGGCGTGAACGGCAGGAGGGCGCCGAGGGCGGCCATGGCCGTCGGGGTGATCAGCATCGCCGGGCTCGGCCGGCTGTGGAAGAACGGGACCCGGCGCGTGCGGATGAGGAACACGACCAGGGTCTGGGTCGCGAGCGATTCGACGAACCACGCGGTGCGAAACTCGGTGTGGCCGGCGTTCAGGATCTCGAGCATGACGAAGAACGTGAGGAAGTCGAAGATGGAGCTGACGGGGCCGAACACCGTCATGAAGCGGCGGACGAGGGCGATGTCCCACGCGGCCGGGCGGGCCACGGTCTCGGGGTCGACGTTGTCGGTCGGGATCGCGAGCTGGCCGACGTCGTAGAGCAGGTTGTTCAGAAGGATCTGGGAGGGCAGCATCGGCAGGAACGACAGGAAGAGGGACGCGCCGGCGGCGCTGAACATGTTCCCGAAGTTCGACGACGTCGCCATCAGCACGTACTTGAGCGTGTTGGTGAAGATGCGCCGGCCCTCGCGGACGCCGTCCGCAAGCACGCCCAGGTCCTTGTCGAGCAGGACGATGTCGGCGGCGTCCTTTGCGACGTCGGTCGCCGAGTCGACCGAGATGCCGACGTCGGCCGCGTGCAGCGCGACCGCGTCGTTGACGCCGTCGCCGAGGAACGCGACGTCCGCCCCCTGCCGTCGCGCCACCTTGATGATTCGCGACTTCTGGTCGGGACTCACACGCGCGAACACGGTGGTCTCGGGGAGCAGGGCGGAGAGCGCGTCATCGGTGAGCTCCGCGATCTCGGCGCCGGTCAGGATGCCTCCGATCTCGAGTCCGATCTCGTGACAGATCCGGGCAGCCACGGTGCCGTTGTCCCCGGTGATGACCTTGACGACGATCCCGAGCCCGGCGAGCTTGGCGACCGAGGCGCCGGCATCGGCCTTCGGGGGGTCGTTGAAGGTGAGAAATCCGACCAGCTCGAGGTCACGCTCGTCCTGTGGGGTGGGGCTCGTCAGGGCGGGGGCCGCACGGGTGGCGACGGCGACGGTGCGCGCGCCGTCGTCGAACAGCCCTTCGAGCACTCGCGCCGCCGTCTCGGGCGTGTTGCGGCAACGTGCCAGGACGGCTTCGGGGGCGCCCTTCGTGACCAGCACAGTCTCCCCGTTTGGCGCAGTCGTGGTGACCGACGCCAGTTGACGGTCGTGATCGAACGGAAGCGTGCCGAGACGCCGGTATGCATCGGCGCCCGCAGGGCCGGCACGGACCGCTGCCGCGTCGGCGCCCATCCACATCGCCTGGTCGAGCGGGTTTCCGCCGACGGGCACGCCCGCCGGGGACAGCGCCGCCTCGTTGCAGACGAGTCCCAACCGCAGGGCATCGAGCGACGCCTCGCCGGCAGGTCCCACCGCCCTGTCGAAGCTGATCGCTCCCTCGGTCAGGGTCCCGGTCTTGTCGGTGAAGAGCACCTGGATGTTGCCCAGGTCCTCGATCGCGACCAGGCGCTTGACGAGCACCTTTCGCCGCGCCAGCTCGCGTGACCCCGACGACAGGCTGACGCTCACAATGGCCGGGAGGAGCTGCGGCGTGATCCCGATGGCGATGGCGAGCGAGAAGAGCAGCGCGTCGATGATCGGACGGGCGAGGGCGATGTTGATGACGAAGATCGACGCCGTCAGGATGGCGGCGACCCAGACCAGCAGCTTTGAGAACTCCTTCAGCCCGACCTGGAATGCGGTGTAGGCCGGCGGCGTCCCCAGCCCGACCGCGATCTTCCCGAAGGCCGTCTGCGAGGCCGTCGCGACGACGACACCGCGGCCCGAGCCCTGGTGCACGATCGTTCCCATCAGCGCGCACGACGGCAGATCGACCTCCGATTCGCCGTGTGCGACCGCCGCGGCCGATTTGGCGGCCGGCATCGACTCGCCCGTCAGCACGGCCTCGTCGCATTCGAGCTGTGCGCTCTCGAGCAGGCGGACGTCCGCGGGAACGACATCGCCGACCCGGAGCGCGATGATGTCGCCGGGGACGAGATCGCGCACGTCGAGCCGGCGCTCGACGCCCTCACGCGTGACGAGCGCCTCGTGCCGGATGTTCGCGTGCAGCGCGGCGATCGCACGCTCCGACCGGAATTCGTTGACGAATCCCAGGCCCACGCTCAGCGCCACGATCGCCGAGATGATCGCCGCGTCGGTTGGATCGCCGGTCACGCCCGAGACGGCGGCCGCGGACACGAGCAGGATCAGGAGCGGATTGCGAAGCTGCCGCATGAGGACGCCGAATGCCGTCACCCGATGCGTATGGAGCACGTTGGCGCCGTATGCCCGGATCCGTTCCCGCGCCTCCGCGTCGGTCAGGCCGGAATCGCCGACAGCGAGCCGCTCGAGCACGTCTCCCGGCGGCATCTGGGCGGCGTCCGAGAGGGTTAGCATCGGCGTCGCGCCCCCGCTCGTCGCCGAAACGCCCGTGTCCCCAGCCGTCGATCCGCGCGCGGCCACCCGCGCGTTCAGAGACGCGACCGCTGACGGATAGCCCGCCGCCGGCCCTGCGCCTGGTGGTACATGAGCCGCGCGCCGCAGTTCATGCAGATGAACATCCGGCCCTCCTGGACGACGTCGCGATGGGGGCAGAGCCAGCGGAAGGCCAGATTCGAGGTCATCGTCATGGCCGTGATCATCGCGCTCGGCTGCCGCGCGCGCATCGGTATGGACCGCCGTATCGTACTCGGGGAACACCCTGATCACGTGGCCCGGGGCGTCTGCGGGCGCCGAGCGGAAAACTACGGCATGCCGTTTGAGCGAATGTGCTGATGCGCACCACGCCCACACGCGCGACCATCGACGCGACACACGCTGGCGAAGAGACCCGACTGGAGGGGCGATGTACCTGACCCATTGCGACCACCGGCTTCGGCCGGGTGGGATGTCCGGCGGCTCGGCCGCCGTCGAGCCCGTGGTCGGTCGATGACCGCCGCGCGGGCGGAATCGTCGCCGGCGGCGGTGTTCACGCGCATCCTCTGCGGCGTCGACGGCTCCGCGGAATCCCGTGAAGCCGTTGCCCAGGCGGGCCGGCTTGCGCACGGCTCGAGCGAGCTGATCCTGTGCGGCGTCTGGAACACGGGGTCGGCGGTCGCCCTGGGGTGGTCGCCACCCGTCGCGCGCGCCCCGTTGTCCCTGCGCGAGACGATCGAGGCCGGGATCGCCGAAGCGCGAGCCCTGCTCGCGAACCGCCCGGCGGTCGGAGAGAGCGTCGTCCAGGGCCCGGCGGCCCCGATGCTGGTGACCGAGGCTGCCCGCCACGAGGCGACGCTGGCTGCCGTCGGGGCGCCGAGTCATGCCCGGCTGCCGGGGGTCCTCCTGGGAAGCGTCGCCACCGAGCTGCTCCACGAGTGCCCGTGTTCGGTCTTGATCGCCCGATCGCCGGCGGGGCTCCCGCCCTTTCCGCGCACCATCCTGGTGGCCACGGACGGCTCGGAGGGCGCGAAGGCGGCCGTCCAGGTCGCCGCGTCGCTTGCGACCCGTTTGGGGGCGTCCGTGCAGGCGGTCGTGGCCACCGGCAAGGAGGACACCGATGTCGCAGCCGTCCGGGCGACACTCGATGCGACGGACAGGCCGATGCCCCTCCAGGAGCATCACGGTCCGGTGGTCGCCGCTCTGTGCGACCTGCGCCCCGACCTGCTCGTGGTCGGCAGCCGCGGGCTTCACGGCCTGCGCTCGCTCGGCAGCGTCAGCGAGCGCGTCGCGCACGGCGCCGCATGCTCGGTGCTGGTCGTCCGGTGACCTGATGGAAGGGCGCGGCTCGGGGTTCCTGCGCGAGTTTCTCGACCGGTTCCGGCGCTCGGCAGGTGTGCCTGCGCAGGTGACCGACGAGCTGGCGGTCGAGCTCGTCCCGCTCTTCGAGGCGCTGGACGCGCTCGATCGCGACGCGGCGATCCTCCGTGAGGATGCCGCCCGGCAGGCCGCCGAGCGTCGAGAGTCGGTGACCGCGGAGGTGGAAGGCGTCCTCGCGGCCGCGCGCGACCGGGCCGAGCACGAGCGGCTCCGGGTGGAGGCCGACGCACGCCGGGCGGTCGAGATCGACGCGGACGCGATCCGGGCTTCGGGCGCCGTCGAGGCCGGCAGGATCCGGGCCCAGGCCTCGGCTCGCATTCCGGTGCTGGTCGAGCGCGTGGTGCGATGCGTCCTTCAGGGAGACGCGTGAGCGCCGGCTGGGTCGCCGGCAGCACCAGAGCGCGGCTCCTGCTCACCCGCAGGGTGGGCGTCGAGCGCGTCCGCCGGATGGCGGGTGCGGGCTCGTTCGCAGACGGCGCGGCAATGCTCGCCGGGACGCGATTCTCGGCGGCCGCCGCCGGCGACACGGGCCTTGACGCTGCGCAGCGGCTGGTGGCCGCGCGGTTGCTGCTCGAGCTGCGGCTGCTCGCCGGCTGGCTGCCGGCGGGGGCCGGGGAGCTGATCAGGTCGCTCGCCGGCTGGTTCGAGCTCGTCAACGTGGAGGACCGGCTGGCATATCTCACGGGCGCGCCGCTGACCGATCCGCTGCCGCTGGGGTCGTTGATCTCGGTGTGGCCGCAGGCGGTGCGTGCACAGAGCGCGAGCGAGCTTCGGGTGGCCCTTCGCCACTCGGCCTGGGGCGATCCGGGGGGCGAGTCTGCACCGGCGATCCACCTCGGTCTGCGGCTTGCGTGGGCGCGCCGTGTCGCGCGCACCGTGCCCGAGGCCGGCTCGTGGGTCGCAGGCGCGCTGGCGCTCCTGCTGGCGCGCGAGCTCTTCATCAGCGGCCGGCCGGCGGGCGACATCGCCGGCCTGGCTCCGCGGCAGCTTGGCTCGAATTGGGCCGGGGCGCACACGCTCGGGGAGTTCACCGCCGCGATCCCGGCTCGTGCCGCATGGCCGCTCGTGGGGGTGACCGATCCGCACGAGCTCTGGCGGTGCGAGGCGGGCTGGTGGCGGCGGGTCGGCGCCGATGCCGAATCGCTCGCGCGCGCGGCGCCGGAGGGGCGTGGGGTGATCGTCGGCGTCGTCGCCCTGCTCGCCGCCGATGCGGTGCGCACATCGGCGGCGCTGGCGGCCGCCGCGCAGTCGAGCCCGATCGCGCGGGAGGCGTTCGATGCCCTCGTCTGAGCTCATCCTGCCCGTGCCGATGAGCAGGGTCGCGATCGTCGCCCCGCGTACCCGGCTCCGCGAGGCGCTCGTGTCGGTCGCCGCCGCGGCCAGCGTCGAGCTGGTGGGAACCGTGCCCGCGGCGGGCGGAGAGGAGCTGGAGGCGCTGCGACGCGTGGAGCACGCCCATCCCGCCAGGCTGCAGGAGCCGCCCTGCGTCAGCGAGGACGCGGTCGACCTGTCGAGCCTCGAGCATGCCGGTGCGAGAGGGATGCTCGCCGGTGAGGTCGAGCTGGGCCGGCGGGCGGGGATGGCTCGAGAGCGGGGGAGCTTCGCCGTGCTGGTCGGCTGGACGCCGAGGCTGGACGTTGCCAGGCTGGACCTCGAGCTCGACCCGATCGGCGGCGGGGTCGTGGAGCTGCCGCGGCCGGCCTGGGTCGATCCACCGACCCAGTTCGCATCGACGCCGGTGCGGCGTTCGTTCCGCCCGCTTGTGACGACCTACGGCGTGACGCCCTATGCGGATGTCGATCCGACGCCGTTCGCAGCGATCTCGTTCGTCGTCATGTTCGGGATCATGTTCGGGGACGTCGGTCATGGCCTCGTCCTGGCCGCCCTCGGGCTTGTGATCCGCCGATCGAGCCGCGGCGGGCGGTTGCGCCCGTTCGTGACCTTCTGGCCGTTCCTGGTGGCCTCGGGACTCGTGGCGGCCGTGTTCGGGTTGCTCTACGGCGAAGCCTTCGGGCCGACGCGCCTTGTCCCGGCGCTCTGGCTGCATCCGGTCGACCGGCCGGGGCCGCTCCTGGTGACGGCTGTGGCGGTCGGCGTGGTGATGCTCTCGATCAGTCACGTGTACGGGATCGTCAACCGCTGGCGCGAGACCGGGCCCGGGACGGCGCTTCTCTCCCAGACAGGAGTCGCGGGGCTGACCGCGCTCCTGGGAGCGGGGCTGCTGGCGCTCGGCGTCTACTTCAGCGTGCCCGTCGCCCTCTACGCGGGACTGTCGGTCGCCGCGGCGGGCGCGGTGCTGCTCGCGGCCGGGTTCGTCGTCGCTGCGGGCGGCGGTGTGGGGCTCGTGGAGGCGGGCGTCGAGCTCGTCGATGCGGTGGTGCGGATCGTGTCGAACGTGCTGTCGTTCACCCGGCTCGCCGCGTTCGGCATCATGCATGCCGCCCTCGGCGCGGTCGTGTTCGCCGCCGCGGCGTCGCTGTGGGGCGGTGCCACCGGCATCATTCTCGCGTCCGTCGTCTTCGTGGCCGGAAACGCCGTCGCGTTCTCACTCGAGCTGCTGGTCACGGGGATCCAGGCGTTGCGCCTGGAGTTCTACGAGCTGTTCTCGCGCGTGTTCGCGGGGGAGGGGCATCCCTTCCTGCCGTGGGCGCTGCCGGTCATACCCAAGGAGGAGCCATGACTCTGTCGATCCTCGCCATGACGCCCGTGATCGGGCTCGTGGCCGTTGCAACCATGAAGATGCTGCGGCGCGCGCCGCGCCGGGGCCTGCGTCGGCTGGTGGCCGTGAACGCCATCTGTGCGGCCGGGTCTCTCGCATTTCTGGCGGTGCTCCTCTTCGGCCTCGCCGGGCCCGCATACGCCGCGACGAGCGCCGCGCGTCCCGGCCACGACCCACAGGCGGCGTTGCTGGGGGCGGCCATCGCCGTCGCCGGCTCGACGATCGGCGCCTCGATCGCCGTCGCCTACACGGGCGCCGCGGCGCTGGCCGCGATCAGCGAGAAGCCCGAGATGTTCGGCCGGGCGATGGTCATCGTCGGCCTGGCGGAGGGCATCGCGATCTACGGCGTCGTGATCGCCATCCTGCTCATGGGCAAGGCATGAGCGCTGCTGCCATCGGGGAGCCCGGGCGGATCACCGGGTACGGGCTTGCGGGGGTCGCGCTGTTTCCGGCGTCCGAGCCGGCGGCGGTCGCGGCCGCGTGGGAGGCGCTGCCCCCCGAGACGGCGCTCCTGATCCTGTCCAGGTCGGCCCGCGCGGCGCTCGGATCGCTGCTGGACGAGCGCGACCTCGTCTGGGTGGAGGTGCCCGAGTGAACGTCGAACGGCTGCGTTCGTCCTTCCTCACACTGGTCGCGTCCGAGCTCGCCGCGGCCACCGGGGCGGTCGAGGCCGAACGGACAACGCGCCTGGCCGCCGCCCACGTGGAGGCAGACCGGCTGATCGCCGAGGCCAGAGCCACCGGGCGGCTGGACGCCGCAGACGAGACGCGGCGCCTGGTGGCGGACGCCCGCCGCCAGGCGCGCGGCGAGACCCTGACCGCGCGGCGGGCCGTCTACGACCAGCTGCGATGCGCGGCACTCGCGGCGTCGTTGCGCCTTCGCGACGCGCCGGGGTACGGGGCGCTGCTCGACCGGCTCACCGCAGACGTGCGAGCGAGGCTGGGGGCGGACGCCGACGTCGACGTCGACCCCGATCCCGGCGGCGGCGTGATCGCCCGGGACGCACGGCGCGTCGTCGACTGTTCGCTGCCGGCGCTCTCCCGCCGGTGCCTCGACGGGCTCGGCTCTTCGGTCGAGGAGCTCTGGCAGTGAGGACGGGCACGGTTCGCCGGGTGAACGGCCCCGTCGTCGAGATCCTCATGGAGGCGGCGCTGATGGGCGAGCTGGTCGAGGTGGGCACGACGCGTCTGCCCGGCGAGGTGATCGCCATCGCGGGCGAGGTCGCGACCGTCCAGGTGTACGAGTACACGGGTGGTGTCGCCCCGGGAGACCCGGCCCTGGCCACCGGGACGCCGCTCGTGGCCGAGCTTGGGCCGGGGCTGATCGGCGGGGTGTTCGACGGCATGCTCCGGCGGCTGAACGGCGCCGCGGACCTCCTGCAGCCCGGGGCGGGCTCGACCACGCTGGCACGCGACGCTCGCTGGAGCTTCACCCCCGACGTGGCGGTCGGCGACGAGGTGGCCCCCGGCGCGGTGCTCGGGCGGATACCCGAGACTGCCGGCATCGAGTTCCGGGTGCTCGCCCCGGCCGACGTGTCGGGCCCGGTCGAGCGGATCGCACCCGCGGGAGAGGTGACCGCCGGCGAGCCGGTGGCTCGGATCGCGGGGCGCGACATCTCGCTGATCCAGACGTGGCCGGTGCGCCGCCCGCGGCCGGTGGCGGCGCGGCTGCGCGCCGCCGCGCCGCTCGTCACCGGACAGCGGGCTCTCGACCTGTTCTTCCCGGTCGCGCGGGGAAGCAGCGCCGCCATCCCCGGCGGGTTCGGCACCGGCAAGACGGTGCTGCTCCAGCAGATCGCGAAGTGGTGCGACGCCGACGTGATCGTCTACGTCGGCTGCGGCGAGCGCGGCAACGAGATGGCCGATGTGCTCGAGGAGTTCTCGGCGCTGACCGATCCGCGCACGGGCCAATCGCTGCTCGACCGCACGGTGCTGATCGCGAACACGTCGAACATGCCCGTCCTGGCCCGGGAGGCGAGCATCTACACCGGCGCGACGGTGGCCGAGTTCTACCGCGACATGGGGTACGACGTGGTGCTGGTCGCCGACTCGACGTCGCGCTGGGCCGAGGCGCTGCGAGAGGTGTCGTCGCGCACCGGCGAGCTTCCGGCCGAGGAGGGCTATCCGGCCAGCCTCGCGTCGGCGCTCGCCGCGTTCTACGAGCGGGCCGGACGCGTCCGCACGCTGGCGGGACGCGAAGGCTCGATCACGATCCTGGGCGCGGTCTCGCCGCCGGGTGGCGACATGACCGAGCCGGTGAGTGCGCACACGCGGAGGTTCGTTCGCTGCGCCTGGTCGCTCGACCCCGATCTCGCCTACGCACGTCACTATCCCGCCGTCAGCTGGCGCGACTCATCCTCGCGCGACGTCGAGGCCGTCGCGGGCTGGCATGCCGAGAACGGCGCCGGCGACTGGCCGCAGCGGCGCGAGCAGGCGCTGCGTCTGCTCGCCGAGGCTGGGCGGCTCGAGTCGATGGCCGATCTCGTCGGAGCGGCCAGCCTGCCCGATCGCGAGCGGCTCGTGCTGCTGACTGCCCGCCTCCTGCAGGAGGCGGTGCTGCAGCAGTCGAGCTTCAGCGAGAACGACGCGTACTGCGCCGCGCCCAAGCAGGAGGCGCTCCTCGACCTCGTGCTGGGCGTCCACGAGCGGTGCATGGCCCTGCTCGACCGCGGAGTGACGTTCTCGAGCCTGGCCGAGGTCGACCTCTCGGCCGTCACCCGCGCTCGCGACGACACGCCTCCCGCCGGGGACGCCGAGGTCGGGGCCATCGGCGAGCGCGTCGGCGCGCTTCTGGAGGCGACCGCGTGAAGGGCCGCGCCCCGATCGAGTACACGAGCGTCTCGTCGGTGCGCGGACCGCTCCTGATGGTGCAGAGCCCGGAAGGAGTCGGCTGGGACGAGGTGGCCCGCATCACCCTGCCGACGGGCGAGACGCGGCACGGCGTGGTGCTCGACGTGAGCCAGGACGTTGCCGTCGTCGAGGTCTACGAGGGCACGTCCGGCCTGGCACCGAGCGCGGTGCGCGTCGCCTTCGAGGGCTCACCCATGGAGATCGCGGTCGGCGAGCAGTGGCTGGGCAGGATCTGCAATGGTCGCGGCGAGCCCCGAGACGGCGGTCCGCCGATCTTCGGGCATGCGCGCAGCGCCGTCGCCGGCACCCCGATCAACCCCGCCTCGCGGGCGACCCCGCGCGATCCGATCACGACGGGAGTCTCGGTCATCGACGGCCTCGCGACCCTGGTGCGAGGCCAGAAGCTACCCATCTTCTCGGTCGGCGGCCTTCCCCATCTCGAGCTGGCGACCCAGATCGCGTCCCAGGCCTCCGCGGGCGGCGAGCCCTTCGCCGTCGTGTTCGCCGCGATGGGGATCACGCACGCGGACGCCGCCATGGTCACCGACGGCCTCGAGGAACGAGCCGCCGGCGGCGATCTGACGCTCCTCCTGAACACCGCCGACGATCCGATCGTCGAGCGGATCCTCACCCCGCGCATCGCCCTCACCGTCGCCGAGCAGCTCGCGTTCGTCGAGGGGCGCCACGTGCTCGTGGTGATGGCCGACATGACGAGCTACTGCGAGGCGGTGCGCGAGGTGGCGTCCGCCCGCGGCGAGACGCCGAGCCGGCGCGGATACCCGGGGTATCTCTACAGCGATCTCGCCTCCATCTACGAGCGCGCCGGCCGCATCCGCGGCCGTGAGGGGTCCGTCACCCAGATTCCGGTGCTCACGATGCCCGCCGGAGACATCACCCACCCCGTCCCCGATCTGACCGGCTACATCACCGAGGGGCAGCTCGTCCTGTCACAGGAACGCCACATCCGCGGCCTCTACCCGCCGTTCGAGCCGCTCCAGTCGCTCTCGCGGCTCATGCGGCTGGGTGCCGGGCCCGGGAGAACCCGCGACGACCATCTCGAGATCGCCGCACAGCTCTACACCCTCGCCGCCGACGCCCGGCGATCGGCCGATCTGGCGGATCTCGTGGGAGACGACGCCCTGAGCGACGAGGACAGGGACTTCCTGCGCTTTGGCGCGGCTCTCGATGCGGCGTTCATCGGACAGGGCCGCTCCGAGTCGCGCACGCTGGACGAGACGCTCGACCTGGCCTGGCGGGTCGCCTCGACCCTCCCGCGGCGGCGGCTCTCGATGTCCGAGCAGCTGCTCGACCTCCACTACCACCCCGAGCCCGGTGCCGCTGCGAGTCCCCCCAGGTAGGTCCGGCCGGCTCTGGCTCGAACGCCGGCTCGAGGCCGCGCGCCGCGGCGCCGACGTCCTCGACCAGAAGCGGCGAGCGCTCCTGCGCCTCGAGCGCGGGTTGGCCGCGGGCCTCGACGCTGCGAAGGCCGACTGGGAAACCGAGGCCGCGACCGCAAGCGAGTGGCTTGTGCGAGCCGCGACGCTCTCGGGCCAGCGCCGTGTCAGGCTGGCGCTGGTTCACGGCCGCGAACCCGCGGCCGTGAGCGTGAGCTGGCACAACTCCCTGGGCGTGGTGTACCCCGAGCGGTGCGAGGTCGGCCTGCCCGAGCCGACCGACATTGCGGCGCTGGGCGGCAGTGCGGCCCTCGCCGAGGCCGCCGACGCGCACCGCCGCGCCCTCGAGGCCGCCGCTCGCTATGGCGTCGCGAAGACGGCGCACGCGCGCGTCGCCGCCGAGCTGGCCGCCACCGCGCTTCGCGCGCGAGCGATCGAACGGCGCTGGATCCCCGAGCACGAAGCCGCGCTCACGCGCCTCAGGCTCTCACTCGATGAAGCCGAGCGCGAGGAGGCGGCCCGCACGCGGTGGGTGAAGGATCACCTGCGCCCATCCGCCTGACGGCGGCGCCTACCGGTCTCCGGGCGGGACCACCATCACCGTGCGGTGGGAGTGATTCGCGAGCCCTTGCGAGACGCTGCCGAGGATCGTCGACTTGAGGGCGCCGAGACCCCTCGAGCCGACGACGATCACCGACGCATCCACCGAGTCCGCAACGTCCAGGAGCGTCCGCCACACCCGGCCATGCTCCTTCACGCTGCGGGCCTCTGCTCCGGGGATCAGGCGCGCGCCCTCGTCGGCGATCTCGAGCGACCGCCTCGCCGCAGCCTGCTCGACCTGCTCGACGGTGTCGGCTCCCACTCCGGCCAGGGGTGGCGCCATGGCCGTATCCCAGATGGACTGCCACACGTTGACGACGACGGCTCGGTGGCCGGGGAAGAGCTGCGCGGTTCGCTCGAGCGCACGCTTTGCGCCCTCGGATCCGTCAAAGCAGTACAACACCGCATCCTCAACCTTCTCGGTCTGGCTCATGGGAACTCCTCGGCTGGGTGTGTGGGCGGATCGGGGCGATCCCCCGGGAGGGTCAACTCGCGGCCCCGGCGGCGTCGTGAATCGGCTCACGCTCGTGCATCGGCGTGTCGCCGGGCGGGACGACGAGCACCGGACAATCGGCGACGTGGAGCAGCCGCTGCGTCACGCTGCCCATGAGCGCGCCGACGAACGGCGAGCGGCCGCGGCCGGCGATCACGATGAGGTCAGCCTGTTCGTCATGGGCGATCTCGGCGATCGCATCAGCTTCGCGGCCTTCCAGCACGGAGCGTGCGGTCACGACCTCCGCCTCGATGCCGGCCGCAAGCAGATCGCTGATCTGACGCTCGAGGTGCGCGTTGATGACGGTCTCGAGCGCCCGCGTCTGCGCGTGGGCGACGACCACCCGGGCGTCATCTCGTGCGGCGAACGCGGCCGCGATCGGGATGGCCCGGTCGGCCCCTTCTGATCCATCCAGTGCGAGAACGATGGTGTGAAACATGGCGACTCCCCGTTCGAGGGCGTAATGTGAACTCCCTGCACACCTGGACGGCGTGCAGGCACAATGGAGCAGAGCACGTTTCGAGGGCCCGCGGCATCAGCGGCCACCCCGATCTGCGATCAGGGAAGACCCCGATGAGCTCCGTGGTCTCGATGGCATACGGTTCGTGAGATGGCCGTGATCACCGTCGGCGTGGATGGGTCGGAAGGCGCTGCTGCGGCGCTGCGCTGGGCCGCAGGCGAGGCGCGTCTGCGCGGGGCTCGCATCCGGGCGGTGCACGCCTGGAGCAACCCGATGCTGGCGTATGGCTACGTCCCTCCGGGCTCGTACGAGGAGGATCTCGGCCAGGCCGCGGCCGATGGGCTCGATCGATTGCTCGAGGCGGCAGCCCCGGAGCTTCGGGGAATCGAGGTCGAGCGACTCGTCGTCAAGGGCAGCGCCGCGACGGCGCTGACCGACGCGGCCGCCGGTGCCGACCTGCTCGTGGTCGGCTCGCGTGGGCTCGGTGGCTTCCGGGAGCTGCTGCTGGGGTCTGTCAGCCACGAGTGTGCCCAGCGCGCGCCCTGCCCGGTCGTCATCGTCCGCGGCCCCATCTAGATAGAAGGGCTGGGGCGCTGCGGACGCCCGCCCCCTACGATGCGGCCGATGGATCTGGAGCACGCCATCCGGAGTCGCCGCACGCACAAGGCGTACCGGCCCGAGCCGATCGACCGGGCGGTGCTGGACGAGCTCTTCGACCTCGCCCGCTGGGCGCCGAACCACCATCTGACGAGCCCGTGGCGGTTCCACGTGCTCGGTCCGCGGGCGCTCGAGCAGCTGAAGGCGGTGGCCGAGGAGGACAAGCCCGGTTCGGCGCGCAAGCTCGACCGGGCGCCGACGCTGGTCGCGGCCTGCGCCCGCCAGACGGGCGACGCCGTGCAGGACCGGGAGGATCTGCTCGCGTCGGCGGTCGCCGCCTACATTGTGCTCCTGGCGGCGCACGCGCGCGGCCTGGGCGGCTACTGGCGCACTGTGGTGGCGCTCGACCTGCCCGCCGGCCGCGCTGCCCTGCAGATTCCGCCCGACGAGACGCCGCTTGGGCTGCTCCACCTCGGCCACCCAATCCACCCGCAGGAACCGCCGGTGCGCGCGCCGGTCGCCGACGTGGTCACGTACCTCGATTAGCCGTTGCGGACCGCCTCGTGCGCGGCGAGCGCGCGCAGCCGGGCGGACGCGTGGTCGACGATCGGCGCCGGCTGCTCCTCGCCGCCGAGCCAGCGCTCTCGATAGCGGCCGTCGGCGTCGAACCGCGCGGCCTGCGACTCGGGGTTGAACACCCGGTGGTAGGGGGCGGCATCCGCGCCTGATCCCGCCACCCACTGCCAGCCGAGCGTGTTGTTCGCGAGGTCGGCATCGACCAGCGTGTCCCAGAACCAGCGCGCGCCTGCACGCCAGTCGATCAAGAGATCCTTGGTCAGGAACGACGCGGTCACCATGCGGACGCGGTTGTGCATCCAGCCCGTCTCCCAGAGCTGGCGCATGCCGGCGTCGACGAGCGCGTAACCCGTCCGTCCGCGCTGCCATGCCTCCAGGCCGGCGGGGTCATCCCGCCACGGCATGTGCTCGTACACCGGGCGAAGCGGCGCCGACGCCGTGTGCGGGAAGTGGAAGAGGAGGTGGTGGGCGAACTCGCGCCACCCGAGCTGGCGCAGGTAGGGCTCGCCGGCGGCGCCGGCCGCATCGCGCACAACGTGCCAGACCTGGCGCGGCGACACCTCACCGAAGTGCAGGTGGGGTGAGAGCTGCGATGTCGGAAGTGCCGCCCGGTCGCGCGTGTCCGCATAGCCGCCTGCCCGATCGGCGAGCTCGTCGAGCCGCGCCGCCGCACCCGCCTCGCCGGGTGACCAGGCCTGCGCAAGCCCGCCGGCCCACGGCGTGCGCGGGAGCAGGTCGAGCGCGTCGACGGCGACCGAATCGGGCCATCGGCTCGGCGGATCGAGGCGTGGCGCGGGCAGCGCCGGATCGGGCTCGCCGAGCGCACCAAGCGCGCGCCAGAACGGGGTGAACACCTGGTAGGGCGCGCCGGCCCGCGTCCGCACCGTCCAGGGCTCGTGCAGGACCGCGGCCGCGAAGCTCCGGGCGTTCGGCAGCGCCGCCTTGACGGTGCGATCGCGCTCGATCGCGTGCGGCTCGTACCGGCGATTCCAGAACACCGCGTCGGCGCCCGTCTCGGCGATCAGCGCTTCGAGCGCGGCACGGCTCGGGCCGCGCCGTACCACCAGCTGCGATCCGTGCTCGCGCAGGCTCGCGTGGAGCGCCCGCAGCGATCCGTCGAGCCACCAGCGCGACGCGGCGCCAGGCGGCCACTCGCCCTCCTCCTCGGGCGCCCAGACGAACACGGGCACCACCGGCCCACGCGACGCGGCGGCCGCGAGCGCCGGATTGTCGGCCAGCCGCAGATCGTTTCGGAGCCAGACGAGCGTCGCGATGCGGCCAGCGTACCGGCGCCGCTCGCGGGGCGGCTACGGCTGGGCGGAGTGGATCGCCGGGCGGTTGCGCAGGGCCTCGAGGGCCGCCTCGAGGTTCCCGGCCTCCTCCTCGACGCGCGAGAGCGTCTCGTACGCCCGGGCGATGTAGGGCGGCGCCGCCCGCCCGGTCATGAGCTCGATCCCCCGCTCGCACAGATCGCGCGCGTCGTCGAGCCGTCCCTCGGCGAGCGCGACCTCGGCCAGCAGCGCCGAGGCCATGCCGGCCTGGCCGGGCTCCGTGTCCTGGGTGCGCTCGAGCGCCGCCTCGGCGTGCGCCTTCGCAGCTGCCGTGTCGCCGCCGGAAAGCTCGGCCCGGGCGCGCTCGTACGAGAGCAGCCCGAGTTCGGAGGGAGCCTCGTTCGTGAGCAGGCTCTCGGCCTGGTCGAGGTGCGTGGCCGCGGCAGCGGCCTGGCCCTGGTCGATCAGGACGCCCGCGATCAGCAGGTGCGCATGGCCCCGCGCGCGCAGCTCCTCGCCGCGCTCGATGCGCGCGAGGACGCGATGGGCGTACATCTCGGCCACGCGCGACTCGCCCTGCTCGGCGTACGTGCGCGCGAGCGACCAGTCGAGGCGGACGAGGTTGGCGCCGTCGACGTTGCCGTCGTGCCGCAGGATGCGCGTCAGCACCTGCTCGGCGTCCGAGAAGCGGCCGCGGTCGGTGTAGGCATTGGCGAGGTAGGAGCCGAACTGCACCATGAGTGAGCTGTCGGCCGGCGGCTGGCAGACCTCGTCGAACGCGCTCTGCAGCACCGCGGCGGCCTGGATCAGGTCGCCGGTGCCCGTGTGGGCGCGGCCCAGCGCGCGGAACAGCGCCGGCCGGTCGCGTGCGCTCGGCGCTGGGCCGGTCGCGCGCGCCTCGTCGAGCAGGTCGACCGCCCGCGCGTCATCGCCCTGGTCGAGGGCGAGCAGACCGAGGTATTCCAGCAGCCGGCTTTCGGCGCGGTTGTCGCCGAGCGACCGTGCTCCTTCGAGCAGCGTCGCGATCGCGCCGGCGGCGCCGGGATCGCCCATCCGCGCCGACACCTCGGCGGCGGCCAGGTCGCCCTCGCTGAGGCGGCCGTCGATCGAACGGCCGAGCAGCTCCTCGATGGAGGTGCCCAGGCGCCGGGCGAGCTCGGCCAGGATCGTGAGCGACGCGACGCGGTCGCCCGACTCGACCCGCGACAGATACGATGGTGAACAGCCTGGGAACGCGATCTGGCGCAGGGACAGGCCGCGGGCCTCACGGAGCGCGCGCAGACGGGCGCCGAGAGCCTTCGGATCGGGGACGTGTGTTGGTCGGGCGCGGCCCATGTCGCCAAGAGCATAACGCCCGTTTTGCCTTGGAGCAACGGCATCCATTGGCGAGATCACTCTGTCGATGCTGCGAATTGTGCTTGGCTCCAGAGTTTGCGGTGTGTGCAAAGGGAGAACGTTCTCACTTTTGTCAATTGCGATGTGGCCGATTGACCGCGATCACACACCGGATGTGACCGCTCGCAACGACCGCGTGCGGACGGGAGCCTAGGCTCGGGTTGCGCCGGCGGGGGGCCGGCGACGGCCGGCCCCCCGCCCCCTTCAGGGCTGCTCCGGAGGCGGCCGCCCGCCCGCCGGGACGACGTCGTCGACCGCGGCGCGCAGCCGCAACAGGACGGGCGTCGCCACGATGCGGCCGCGGGCGAGCCTGACGGCGCCGCGCTCCTGCTCCTGCTTGAGGACGCGGTTCACGGTCTCGCGGGTCGTGCCCGAGAGCCCGGCCAGGTGCTCCTGGCTGAGCGGGATCGTGACCTCGCCCTCCTCGAGATCTCCGTACAGCGCGGCGAGCCGGAGCAGGTGCGTGCGGACGCGCACCGACACGGGTGTGTAGAGCGCCTCGACAAGGCGGTCGGTCGTCGCGGCGAGCTGGGCCGCCAGCACCTCCTCGACGGCGTCGCGCATGGCCGGGTGAGCCGTGCGGAGCCGGAGGAACTCCGATCGGGGCACCGCGAGCGTCTCGGCTCGTTCGAGCGCGACGACCGTCGCTGTACGCAGGCGCGTGATGCCGACCACGGAGAGCAGCCCGAACACGTCGCCCGGGCCGTGCAGCGAGACGGTGGCCGCATCGCCGCCCGGCGTGACGATCCGGGACGCGAACCGGCCGGAGTCGACGCGGTGCAGGCTGTCGCCGGGATCGTCTCGGTGAAACACGACCTCGCCCCGGTCGAACCGCCTGCGCCGCCCCGCCTGGCGCAGCTCATGGTCGGGGACGGCCCCAAACACATCGGAACCCACGCAGCGACTGTAGCCGACTCTGTGTCCAATGTCACGCGCTCCTGGAGCATTCAGACAACACACGGCGCCGCCCGGCGTGATCCGGTCCCTATCGGTATCATCCCGGCGTGCCGTCGGCCGACCCCAAGCTCGATCTGATCGCCTCGGTGCCGCTCTTTGCGGGCCTCGACCGGCGCGAGGTCGGGTTCCTCGGCAGGCTGATGGACGAGGTGGACGTCGCCGACGGCAAGGTGCTGACGCGGGAGGGGGCGCGCGGAGGCGAGTTCTTCATCGTGCTCGACGGCACGATCCGGATCGAGCGCGACGGGAAAGAGCTGAACCGGCTCGGCAAGGGCGACTTCCTCGGCGAGATCGCGCTGATCGACCAGGGCCCGCGCACGGCCACCGCCGTCGCCGAGGGCCCGGCCCGCGTGATGGTGCTGACATCGTCGGCGTTCACGTCGATGCTCAGCCAGAACCCCGGCGTCGAGTCGAAGGTGCTGCGGACGCTCGCCCGGCGCGTCCGCGACCTGCAGCCGACTGCCGCGCTCTGACGGATGCCGTGTCCGTCCGCCTCCGCTTTGCTCCCAGCCCGACCGGGTCGCTCCATCTCGGCAGCGCACTGACGGCGCTGCTCAACCGGCTGTTCGCAAGCGCGCACGACGGCTCGCTGCTCCTGCGCATCGACGACACGGATACCGAGCGGTCGCAGCCCGAGCTCGAGGCCGGCATCCTGCGCGACCTGCGCTGGCTCGGGATCGGCTGGGACGAGGGCCCGGTGCGCCAGAGCGAGCGCTTCGACCGCTACCGCGAGGCGGCCCACGGCGCCGCGGGGGTCGAGATCCGCGACGGCGCCTGCTGGCTGCGGGCGCCGGGCATCGCGCCGTTCGTGATCCTGCGCGGCGACGGCCGGGCGACCTACAACTGGGCGACCGCCGTCGACGACCTGGGCGACGGCATCACCCACGTGGTGCGCGGCAACGACCATCTCTCGAACACGCCGCTGCAGGAGGCTGCGATCCGGTCGATCGGCGGCAGCCCGCCCAGGTACCTCCACCACGCGGTCATCACGGGCGAGGCCGGCAAGCTCTCGAAGCGCGAGGGGGCAAGCTCGATCGCCGACCTGCGCATCGCCGGCTATCCGCCCGAGGCGGTCGTGAACTATCTCGGGCTGATCGGCTCGTCGGGGCCCGGCGACGTGCTCACGCTTGACGAGCTGGTCGAGCGGTTCGACGAGGGCAAGCTCGCCCGCGGCACGCTCCAGCTCGACCCGGGCCGGCTGCGGGCGCTCTCGACGCGGCACCTCGCCGCGATGCCGGCCGACGAGCTCATCACCCGCGTGCTCGATCGCTGCCCGCCGGACACGCCGCCCGAGCTCGTGCGCGCTCTCGAGCCGGCCCTGCGCGGCGTCCACACCCTGGCCGAGGCCGTCGAGCTCGTCGAGTGCGTGGTCGTCACGCCCCAGCCGCAGCCTCTGCCCGAGCTCGCCCGCATCCGCGCCGCCTACCCGGAGCAGCTCGACGAGGTGCAGGCGCGGGCGCTCGTCGACGAGCTGCGCCGGGCGCAGGTGCCGCTGCGCCAGGCGCGCCGCTCGCTCACGGGCCGCGACCGCGGCCCCGAGCTCTGGGCCGTGTTCGCGGCGCTCCCGCGCGACGAGGCCATCCGGAGGGCGGCGTGAGGCTGCGCGACTCCCGCACCGGCGAGCTGCACGAGCTGCGCCCCGGCCCCGACGGCACGATCGGGATCTACGCCTGCGGGCCGACCGTCTACGGCCGCATCCATGTCGGCAACGCCCGCCCGTTCGTCGTGTTCGGGCTGATGAAGCGCTACCTCGAGTGGCGCGGAGAGCCCGTGACGCTGGTCGAGAACATCACTGACATCAACGACAAGATCTACGTCGCCGCGGCGCGGGCCGGCGTGCCCTCGGACGAACTCGCGCGCGAGATGACGGCCGCGTACGTGGCCGACACCGAGCGGCTCGGGATCGGCCGTCCCGACCGCGAGCCGCTCGCATCCGAGACGCTGCCCGAGATCATCGCGCTCATCGAGGAGCTGATCGCGGGCGGTCACGCCTACGAGGCGCAGGGCGACGTCTACTTCGCCGTGCGCAGCTTCCCCGCCTACGGCGACCTCTCGGGCCAGCGGCCCGACGAGCTGCGCTCGGGAGCCCGCGTCGAGCCCGGCGAGCACAAACGCGATCCCGTCGACTTCGCGCTCTGGAAGGCGACGAAGCCCGACGAGGACGTCGCCTGGCCCTCGCCATGGGGCGATGGCCGTCCCGGCTGGCATATCGAGTGCTCGGCGATGGCCGAGAAGCTCCTCGGACGCGAGTTCTGTGTCCACGGCGGCGGCCGCGACCTGATCTTCCCCCACCACGAGAACGAGGTCGCGCAGTCGTGTGCCGCCGGACGCCCGTTCGCGCGCGTCTGGGCCCACAACGGCATGCTGCGGCTCTCGGGCGCGAAGATGTCGAAGTCGCGAGGGCAACATCGACCTCCTCGGCGATGCGCTCGACCGCTGGGGAGCCGAGACCTTCATCATGTTCCTGCTGCAGGCCCACTACGCGAGTCCGATCGACTACGACGATGCGGCGCTCGAGCGGGCACGGGCGGCGTGCGGCACGCTGCGCAACCGGCTCCGCACCGGATCGGGCGAGGACTCCGGCCTGCGCGCCGCCGTGTGCGACGCGCTCGACGACGACTTCGGCACCCCCGAGGCGCTCGCGCTGCTCTTCCGCGCGGCGCCGGATGCGCGCGACACCGTCGCCGAGGTGCTCGGGGTGCTCGGGCTGGGCGCGCTCGCCGAGACGCGGACGCCGCCGGACGACATCGTCGCGCTGGCACGCGAGCGGCAGGCTGCCCGCGACGCGCGCGACTTCGCCGAGTCCGATCGGCTGCGCGACGAGATCGCCGCGCGCGGCTGGGAGGTGCGAGACGGCGCCGGCGGCTTCGAGCTCCATCCGCGCGATGAGCTGACGTCGTCTACGGCCGCCGGGCGGTGCGCGAGGCGCTGCGCGGTCGCCGTCAGGTGGGCCAGGTGTGGTGCGCGGCCGGTCTCGGCGAGTCGCTCGACTGGCTGCCCAAGGACGCGCGCACGGCCGGCGCCGACCAGCTCGCCCAGCGGGCGGGCAGCCCCGACCACCAGGGCGTCGTGGCCGAGGTGTCGGAGTACCAGTACGCCGATCCGCAGGCGCTGCTCGCGGCCGAGCGGCCGCTGCTCGTCGCGCTCGACGAGGTCACCGATCCGCACAACCTGGGCGCGGTGGCGCGCGTGGCCGAGTGCGCCGGCGCCGACGGCCTGCTGATCACGGCCCGCCGCTCGGCTCGGGTCACGCCCGCCGTGTGCCGCGTCTCGGCCGGCGCGGTCGAGCACCTTCGGGTCGCCCGGGTCGAGAACCTCGCCGACCTGCTCCTGGGCGCGCGCCGGCCCGGCCTCTGGAGCTACGCGGCGGCCGCCGGCTCGGCGACGCCGCACGACCGGGCCGACTACCGCGACGGCGCGGTGTTCGTGCTCGGGGCGGAGGGGCGCGGCCTGCGCCGGCGGGTGCGCTCGGTGTGCGATCAGGCGGTGGCGATCCCGCTGCGCGGCCGCGTCGAGTCGCTGAACGTCTCGACGGCGGCCGCGGTGCTCCTCTACGAGGCGGTGCGGCAGCGCGGTGGCGGCTGAGCTCTACATCGTCGACGGCGACAACGTCTGCCATCTGCGCGGGCCGGGCGACGACTACCAGCGCGCGCGTGAGCTGCTCGTCGCCGAGATCGCCGGCTACATGGCCCAGACGGGCATCGATGCGACGGTCGTCCTCGACGGGCACGGCCGGTCGCGGTCGATCGGCCGCACCCACGTGACATATTCCGGCCGCGAGACGGCCGACGCCGTCATCGAGCGTCTCGCCTATCGCCACCACGCCGACCGCGAGGTCACGGTCGTCTCGTCCGACGCCGTGCTGCGCCACGTCGCACAGCGCGGCGGCGTGCAGGCGATGAGCGCGCGCGAGTTCTCGGATCGCCTGGCGGCCGCTCCGAAAGAGCGCTTCCAGCCACCGTCTGCGCCGGGTCGGCGACTCCTCGGCGACGCCCTCGATCCGGCTGTCCGCGCGGCGCTCGAGCGCATGCGCCGCGGCGAATAGCCGGTCAATTTGACACAGGCGGAACTTGGGCTAGAGTGCACGCCCGTCCCTCAAGCTGAGGTTGAAGGTCAGACTGAGACTGATCGAGACTTCGGCTTACCCGTTTCCCGGAGGTAGTCGGTGGCCAGGTCGAGTGCTGCGGTTCAGCTGAACAGACGCGTCTGGCGTGAGCCGACGGAGCTCGCCCTGATCGCCGCCGCGCGCAACGGCGACGAGCGGGCGATGGACGACATCATCCGCCGCTACCAGGGGTTCGTGCGGCTCAAGGCGAGCTCGTACTTCCTCGCCGGCGGCGACTCGCACGACCTCGTGCAGGAGGGGCAGATCGGGCTCTTCAAGGCCGTGCGCGACTTCCGCGCCGACAAGGAGACATCGTTCCGGTCGTTCGCCGAGCTCTGCATCACCCGCCAGATCATCACCGCCATCAAGACGGCAACCCGCTTCAAGCACGCGCCGCTCAACACGTATGTGTCGTTCAGCCACGCGCCGGCCGGACAGGACTCCGAGGCGGACTGCACGCTCGGCGACGCGCTCCCCGGCCCGGCGGTCGACGACCCGGCCACGTGCGTGATCTCGACCGAGGAGCTGCAGAGCCTGCTCTCGTGCCTCGGCTCGGCGCTCTCGTCGCTCGAGTCCCAGGTGCTCACGGGATACCTCGAGGGGCGCAGCTACGAGGCGATCGGCGAGTCGCTCGGGTGCGACCCGAAGACCGTCGACAACGCCCTCCAGCGCGTCAAGCGCAAGGTGCTCGCGCACCTGCAGACGCGCCGCGACATGGGGTAGGAGTTGTGGGTGGGAGCCGGCCACCACGTCCTACGATGCCAAGGACGACGATCAGTGCGATGGCCGCCGCCGGCCTTGGCGAGCGCACGGCTAGGATCCGGCGTGTCCCGCGCAACCATGCGGGCTGGCCGAGGTAGCTCAACTGGCAGAGCCCCCGATTTGTAATCGGGCGGTTGCGGGTTCGAGTCCCGCCCTCGGCTCTCATGGCCGGGGGACACGGATCGCCGGACGAGCTCAGGCTGCTCACCGAGCGCCTGGAGTTGACGCCCCTGCCCGCGCGGGCGGCCGCAGCCATGCCGGACGATCGCGAGGCAGCGGCTCGCGCCCTGGGTGCGCGGCTCTCTGCGGAATGGCCGGATCCGTCGTTTCTCGGTGTGCTTCGACGTCACGCCCGCGCATCGGCAGATGCCGAGCGCTTTGGCGTCTGGGTGGTGATCGAACGGCACACCGGAACAGTGGTCGGGGACGCCGGCTTCCACGGGCCGCCCGACGACGCCGGCACCATCGAGGTCGGCTACAGCGTCATCCCCAGCCGCCGCCGTCGCGGTTATGCAAGCGAGGCGGCCGGCGCCCTCGTGGGATGGGCGCGTTCGCAGCCGAGCGTCAACGTCGTCGTCGCCGGCTGCGCGCCCGGCAACCTGGCCTCGGTGCGCACCCTCGAACGGATCGGCTTCCACCGGACAGGCGAAGCGGGCGGCGAGATCAGATGGCGCCACGGCGGTGGGGCCGACCCGTGACGGGCCATGTCGGCAGCCGCCGCGCCATGCGTGCGGATGCCGCATTCCCGTACCGGGAGAACGTACGGCCCGAGCCCGCGGCGGGCGCGAGCCCCGCGCGCAACACTACGCCGCATGGACGACGCACTGACTGGCCTCCGGCCGCGGCTGCTCGAGCTGCACCGGCAGGTGCTCGCAGCCGAGCGGGCCGACATCGAGCGGTTTCAGGGGCGGCTCACCGACGCGGAGTTCCTGCAGATCGCCACGGGCGGCGTGCGGATGGCGTGGCTCACGCCGCTCTCGGAGCTGATCGTCGCGCTCGACGAGGCGCTCGAGACCGATCCCGCCGACCAGCCAGCTGGGGTCGATGCCACGGCGATCATCGCGCGCCTCCGTGCGCTGGTCGCGCCACCGGATCCGGCGACGGCGTTCGGCCGTCGCTACCTGGTCATGCTGCAGCAGAACCCCGCGGTCGTCATGGCGCACAGCGCCGTGGTGGCGCGTGTTTCACCGGGCTGACGGCCGGGTATTCCAGGCGGCGTCGGGTGGGAGCAGGAGCGCGGCGCGATGGACGACACGCGGCCGCGCCCAAACACGCAGAAGCTTCCGGCCGTCCAGGCGGCCGAGGGCGAAGCACCGGCAGTGACCAGCCCTCGGCCGCCGTAGCATCTCACGCGCGTCGATGTAGTGCTACGTCGCCAGGCGTAGTGTTATGAAGTTATTCGTTACGTAATTCATGCATCGGGGCCAGTTTCCGCCGGTGGGCTCGACAACACCCGCACCTTGTCGTATTCTCGAGAGCAGTGAGAAGGATTCGTCTGGCAGGTTCGGTCCTCCTCTTGGTGGTTTTCGCGTTCGCCTTCACCCTCTCGGGTGCCTCGGGCGCGGTCACCACCGGGACGGTCTCGTCGTTCGGGAACGACGAGTTCGGGCAGCTCGGAAACGGCGCCGGCGGCAGCAGCACGACGCCGGTTGCGGTCGCCGGGCTCAGCGGCGTCACGCAGATCGACGGCGGCCGCGAGCATGTCGTCGCGCTTCGGAGCGACGGCACGGTGTGGGCATGGGGCCACAACAGCTACGGCGAGGTCGGCGACGGCACGAAGACCAACCGGCAGTCGCCCGTGCAGGTGACGAACCTGACCGGCGTGACCGCAGTCGAGACCGGCCACTACACGAGCATGGCGCTCAAGGGCGACGGCACGGTGTGGATGTGGGGCTGGAACAAGTACGGCACCCTCGGCGACGGGACGACGACCAACCGCACGACGCCGGTGCAGGTCAAGAACCTCACGAACGTGATCGCCATCGCCGGCGCGCGCGACCACTCGCTCGCCCTCGAGGCCAACGGCACCGTCTGGGCGTGGGGCGACAACGAGTACGGAAACCTCGGCACCGGCAACACGACCAACTCGCTCGTGCCGGTCCAGGTGCACAACCTCAGCAACGTGATCGGCATCGCGGGCGGACGTGACCACAGCCTCGCCATCGAGTCGAACGGCACCGTCTGGTCGTGGGGCTGGAACCAGTACGGCCAGGTCGGCAACGGCACGAAGGCCAACAACGTGCTCACGCCGGTGCAGGTCAGCGGCCTCACCGGCGTCACGATGGTGAGCGCGGGCGCAGACCACTCGATGGCGCTCAAGAGCGACGGCACGGTGTGGGCCTGGGGCCAGAACAACGACGGCCAGCTCGGCGACGGCACCAAGACGAACCGGGCGACCCCGGTCAAGGTGAGCGGCCTGGCGAACGTCACCGACATCGGCAACGGCAGGCTGCACAGCCTCGCCATCGAGAGCGGCGGCTCGGTCTGGGCCTGGGGCCTGAACACCGACGGCCAGCTCGGCGACGGCACCAAGACGAACCGCAGCCTCCCGGTCAAGGTGCCGGGCATCACCGGCGCCTTCGGCCTCGGCGGCGGCGTCAACTACAGCGTCGTCCTGCACACGTAGCCTTCCCGCGCATGGACGCGCGCATCGCCCGCGTCGAGGCCTGGCCCGTGAACGTGCCGCTCGACGCGCCCTACCTGTTCGCCCCGGGCACGTACTGGGGCATGAGCCGCACGGTCGTTCGCGTGACGACCGCCGACGGCGTGCAGGGCCTGGGCGAGACGCCGTCTCCGCACGACGCCGCCGCGCTGCGGGGTGAGCTCGGCGAGGTGGTCGTCGGCCGTGCCGTCGCCGGGCTGCGCGACGAGCTCGGGAGCGCCCCCGGGCGCGTCCGCACCGCCGGCCGCGGCGCCCGATCCGACGCCGCCCGCGCCCTCGCCGGGGTCGAGATGGCGCTCTGGGACATCGAGGCGCGCATGGCCGGAGTGCCGCTGCACGCGCTGTTCGGCCCCGCCGTGCGCGCCGCAATGGAGTTCACCGAGTACTTCGCCTATCGCCTGCCCGGTCCGGCGGCGCGCGGCGAGCGCACCGCCGCCGCGGTCGCCGCGTACTGCGCGGCCATGGTCGAGGCCCACGGCTCGCCGAGCTTTGAGGGCAAGATGGCCGTGCGCCCGCTCGACGAGGAGGTGCGGATGGTGGCCGAGGTGCGGCGCGCCATCGGCCCCGACCGCGTGCTGCGGCTCGACGCGAACCTGGGCTGGACGGCCGCAACCGCCGCGCGCGCAATCGCCGCGCTCGCGCCCTTCGGGATCGCGAACCTCGAGGAGCCCGCCGGGACGCTCGCCGAGATGGCGGCGCTTCGGCCGCGATCGCCGATCCCGTTCTCGACCCACGAGGTCGACGTCGCGCGGGCCGTCGCGCTCGGCGCGGCGGACGCCTTCGTCCTGAATGTGGCCGCCTGCGGGGGCGTCGCCGGCACCCGCCGTCTGGTGGCCGAGTGCACCGCCGCCGGCGCGCGGTTCTGGTTCTACGGCGGCGACCTCGGCATCGCCACCGCCTGCGCCCTCCACATCGCCGCCGCGACGCCCGCGATCGATCTCCCCAGCCAGTCGCTTCTGCGCTGGTACACCGACGACGTGATCACACGGGGCGCATTCGTGCCCGAACGCGGCGCGGTCGCCGTCCCGGCGGGGCCGGGGCTCGGGGTCGACCTCGACGAGCGGGCCGTGCGCCGCGGCATGGAGCGCTTCGCCCGCGAGGGCGAGTACGACCTGTACGAGGGCCCCGCGCTGCCGCGCTACTGATCAGGTCACGCACACCGAGCCGGTCACCCACGCCGATGCGTTGCCGAGCGCGTCGACCGCGCGGAACTTCACCGTCGCGGTGCCGTGCGCCGAGACCGTGACGCTCGGACCGGTGACGACGCCGCCGCCGTTCAGGGTCGACTCGTAGTGGTCGAAGCCCGACCACGGATCGCTCGAGCCCGTGGCGGTGACCGTGACCGGCCCGGCGGTGCACGAGCCCGGCACCCCGACGATCGTCGGCAGGGTCGGCGCGGTGCGGTCGAGCATCACCGTGTCGGTCGCGTCGGGCGTCGACGGCACCCAGTTCGAGTCGTTGCCGGCCGCGTCGACCGCGCGGAACTGCACCACGGTCGTGCCCTGGGCCGTGATCGGAACCGACGACCCGGCGCTCGCCGCCGACCATGTCGTGCCGTTGTTGGTCGATGTGCGGTACTGGTAGCCGGAGACGCCGGCAGTGAACACGCCGGGGCCGTCGATCGAGCCGGTCGCGCTCACCGTCACCGATGCGGCCGCCGACCAGCTGAGCGATCCGCCCGAGACGGTGGGGTCGGACGGTGCGATCCGGTCGAGCTCGACGATGTTGCCCGGGTAGGCGGCAGTCGGCTCCCACGCCGAGACGTTGCCGGCGTTGTCGACGGCCCGGAACTGCACGATCGTCAGCCCCTCGGCCGAGACCGTGTCCTGCGAGCCGTCCGAGGTGGCCGAGAACGTGTTCGACAGGTCGTACTGCTCGCGGTACTGGTAGCCCTCGAGGCCGGATCCGCCGGTGTCGGTCGAGCCGGCCGCGGTCAGCGTGACCGAGGCGACCTTCTGGAACTTGTATTCGCCGCCGGTGATCGTCGGCACGCTGGGCGCCGTCTGGTCGAGCTTGGCGGTGCCGCCGGCCGAGATCGCCGACCAGGGCGACATCAGGCCGACGCCGTCGATGGCGCGGAACTCGACGAGCGTCGTTCCCTGCGCGGTCACGTTCGCGGTCTGCCCGGCGTTCGCGGTCGTCCACGTCGAGCCGTTGTTGACCGAGGTGCGGTACTGATAGGACGCGACGCCCGAGCCGGCATCGGTCGCGCCCGTCGCGGAGATCGGAAGCGTCGTCGCGTTCTGCCACGACGTCGAGCCGCCGGTCGCCGAGGGCGTCGTCGGCGGCAGGCGGTCGAGCCGCACCGTCCCGGCGGCCGTCACGGGCGCCGGCGTCCAGCCCGAGGCGTTTCCGACCGCGTCCACGCTCTGGAACTCGACCAGCGTCTCGCCCTCGGCCGAGACCTGCAGCGATGCGCCCGTGGCCGCCGCCGACCACGTGCTGCCGCCGTCGGTCGAGGTGCGGTACCGGTAGCCGGACAGGCCGGAGCCCGCATCCGTGGACGCCGATGCCGTGAGCGTGCGTGAGGCGGCCGTCGTCCAGGTCAGCGACCCGCCCGCGACGGCCGGCAGCGAGGGAGCGGTGCGGTCGAGCTGCACGCTCGTCTGCACCGAGGCCGACGTGTGCCCCGCGGCGTCGAGCGCCTGAAACCGCACGAGCGTCGTCCCCTCGGCCGAGACGGTCAGCGAGGCGCCGGGCGCGGCGGTCGACCAGGTGGTGCCGCCGTCGGCCGACGTCTCGTGCTGGTAGCCGCTCACGCCCGATCCCGGCGAGTCGGTCGAGCCGGAGGCCGTGATGGTCGCCGAGGCAGCCGCCGACCATCCGCCCGTCCCGCCCGCGAGGCCCGGCGCGGTCGGCGGCGTGGTGTCGATCTTGACCGTGTTGGCGGTGCCGTTGGATGCCGGTGCCCACGCCGAGGTGTTGCCGGCGCCGTCCACCGCGCGCATCTGCACGATCGTGGTGCCGTCGCCGCTGATCAGCGCCGGCGCGGCGAGTGCGGCCGACCAGGTTGTGCCTCCGTCCGTCGAGGTGCGGTACTGGTAGCCGGCGAGCGTCGAGCCGCCGGCGTCGGTCGAGCCCGACGCGGTCATCGTGACCGGTGCGGTGAGCTGCCAGGTCGTCGATCCCCCGCTCACCGTCGGCGCCGACGGCGCCGTGCGGTCGAGCTGGACGGTGCCGCCGACGGCCACACCCGACCAGGCGGACTTGAGGCCGACGCCGTCGGTTGCCTGGAACTGCACGATCGTGCTGCCCGCCGCCGAGACGGCCAGCGAGGAGCCCGTCTGCGCGGTCGACCACGACGACCCGCCGTTGGTCGAGGTCTCGTACTGGTAGCTCGCGACGCCGCTGCCGGCGTCGCTCGAGAGCGCGCTCACGGCGATCGAGGCGGCGTTCGACCATCCGCCCGCCCCGCCGCTGACGACGGGCGTACCCGGCGCGGTGCGATCGAGCTTCACGCTGGCGCCCGCCGTCTGTGTGGCCGGTGTCCAGGCCGACGTGTTGCCGGCGCCGTCAATGCTTCGGAACTGCACCCACGTGTTCGCCTCGGCGGTCACGACATCGCTCGACCCGGTGGTCGCGCCGCTCCAGGTCACGCCGCCGTCTGTCGAGGTGCGGTACTGATAGCCCGACAGGGCGGAGCCGCCCGTGTCGGTCGAGCCGCTCGCGGTCACCGTGCCCGAAGCGGCGGTTGTCCACGTCGAGGAGCCGCCGGCGACGGTCGGCGCGCTCGGCGCGGTCAGGTCGAGCTTCACGGTCGCCTGCGTCCACGGCGAGGCCAGAGCCACGCCGTCGACGGCGGCGAAGCGCACGAGCGTCGTCCCCTGCGCCGAGACGATCGCGCTCGCGGCCTGCGTCGCGGACGACCAGGTGCTGCCGCCGTTCGTGGACGTCTCGTACTCGTAGCCTGCGACGCCCGACCCGGTGTCCGTGGAGCCGCTCGCCGACACGGTGACGGTCGGCCCCGCGAGCCACGCCGCCGAGCCGCCGCCGACGGCCGGCGCGGTCGGAGCGGTGCGGTCGATCTCGACGAGCCCATTTGCCGCCGTCCAGGCCGACGCGTTTCCGAGCATGTCGACCGAGCGGAACTCGACCTGCGTCGCACCCTCGGCCGAGATGACCGCGGACGACCCCGTCACCGGCGCCGACCACGTCTGGCCGCCGTCGGCCGACGTCTGGTACTGGTAGCCCGCAAAGCCCGAGCCGGCGTCGGTCGGAGTGCCGGTGGGCTGCACCGTCACCGACACGACGTCCTGCCACGCGCCCGTCCCGCCCGTCAGCGCGGGGAGCGAGGGCGGGGCGGTGTCGACCATCGCCTCGGCGGCCGGATCGGCAGTCGCCGGCGCCCAGACCGAGGCGTTGCCCGCCTTGTCGACTGCCCGGAACTGCACCAGGGTCGTGCCGTTGGCCGTGATCTTCGCGGTCGCCCCGCGGACCGCGGCGGCCCAGCTAGTGCCGCCGTCGATCGAGCTGCGGTGCTGGTAGGAGGCGACGCCGCTTCCGCCCGGATCGGTCGAGCCGGCGCCGGCCAGGGTGACGGCCGCGGCGATCCAGGTGCCCGTGCCGCCGCTCACGGTCGGGGCGGTCGGGGCGACCGTGTCGACGCGCCATTTGTATGAGGCGCTGCGGGCCGTGCCGCCCGCGGTCACGCGCACCGTGAACGTGTGCATCCCGTCCTTGAGCTTCGTGTACGACCGCGACTTCGAGCAGGCGGCATAGGCGCCCGAGTCGAGCCGGCACGCCGACTTCGCCCCGCTGCCCGTCGCCTTCCACGCGAACTTCGCGGTGGTCGCGTGGACGGCCGCGGCCGGGTGCGCCGAGATCTTGACCGTGACCGCGGTGTGCGCCTGCAGCATGCGGGCGGCGGCGGGCGCGGCGGCCACGCAGCCGGCGGCCGCCGCGATCACCAGGGATCGCAGCAGGGCACGGGTCGATCGGGTCGCCGCCGGACGGCCGCTTCGGTTCAACGAGCACCTCGAGAAACATCGGGGGTGCAACGCAAGAGTTCAGTAGTATCGGAACGAACGACAAAAAGATTGAGGCAAAACGTCTAAAGAACGGGATGGTCGTGCCGAAAGGGGTACCCCGGTCGGGACTACAGTCAGCCCGATGAACGGCCCGCCCCCCGACACGCCGGTGCGCGATCAGCGCGTCACGGTGGGGGTGATGGGCAGCGCCGACCCGCAGGTTCCCGACGACGTGCGCGCGATCCTCGCGGCGCTTGGGAGCGCGATCGCGAGCCGCGACTGCGTCCTCATCACGGGGGCGTGCTGGGGGCTGCCGCAGGTCGCGGTCGAGGCGGCCAAGGCCGGCGGCGCGACGGTGGTCGGGATCTCGCCCGCCCACTCGCGCGACGAGCACATCGAGCGCTACCGCTCGCCGACGGCGGGCTTCGACGTCATCATCTACAACGGCTCGGGGCTGATGGGGCGCGAGGTCGACACCATCCGGTCCGCGGACATCGTCGTGGTCGCCGGCGGCCGGTCGGGCACGCTCGGCGAGTTCAGCATCGCCTACGACGAGGGCCACCTGATCGGCGTCCTCACCGGCACGGGCGGGATCGCCGATCACCTCGACGGCGTGCTCGCCGTGATCGGGGTCAAGGACACCGGCGCCCAGGTCATCATGGACTCCGACCCGGCGCAGCTGCTCGACCGCCTGCTCGCCGAGCATGCCCGGCTCGAGCGTGCGCCGCGCACGGCGCGCCCCGATCGGGGATGAACCGCGGGCCTGCGATGTCCCCAATACGGGGGGTTCCGGCGGAGCCGCGCGGCTCTACCGTGGGGGCATGCCCGAGCTGATGCTTCCACGCCTGATCGAGCGGGCCGCGACCGACGTCGACGGCAGCCTCTCGGGCGTCGTGCGCTCGCTCATCGCCGCGCCCGCCACCGACGCCGAGCGCGCCGGCGAGCGGTTGTGCGTGTTCGGCGCACCGGCGGGCGGACGGCTGGCCTCGCGCCGCTTCCGCGTCGTCGGCGAGGCGTCGGGGCGCGAGTACCTGACGTTCTCGCTTGCGCTCGAGGACGGCCCGGAGTCGCTGCTCGAGGCGTTCGGGCTCCAGCTCCAGATCGCGCTGAACGGGATGGAGGCGACCTCGTGCGACGAGCTCGGCTGCTTCCGCGAGCTGCTCGCCGCCGCGCGCAACGGCTCCTAGCCCAAACCGCCCGCCCTCCTCCGCGCCCGCCCGGTGGTGGACGTCCATCCAGGCGGGCGCATGTCAGGGAGGCACCCCCATCGCGGCGCGCGAGAGGATGTAATCCACTCTGGCTGTGTGCGGTCGGTCCGGCAACCCCCGCGGTGGGTTGGGTGCGGGTGGTGTTTTGCCCCCCGTCCGGTTTAATGCGCCGATGCACGTCCCGGCCCGATACCCGCACGCGGTGCGGACGATCACGACCGCGTGGATCACGCTCTCCGACAGCTGCCGGCTGGCCGCCCGGATCTGGCTGCCCGACGACGCCGAGGCCGCTCCGGCGCCGGCGATCTTCGAGTTTCTGCCCTACCGGCTGAACGATGGCTCGGCGGTGCGCGACTCGCGCCACTTCCCCTACCTCGCCGGCCACGGCTACGCCTGTGTGCGCGTCGACATGCGCGGCTCGGGCGAGTCCGACGGCGTGCTCGAGGACGAGTATCTGCCCCAGGAGCAGTCCGACGCCTGTGAGGTGATCGCCTGGATCGCCGCCCAGCCGTGGTGCACGGGCGCCGTCGGGATGGTCGGGATCTCGTGGAGCGGGTTCAACTCCCTGCAGGTCGCGGCCCACCGGCCGCCGGCGCTGCGGGCGATCGTCACCCTGTGCTCGACCGACGACCGCTACGCCGACGACGTCCACTACGACGGCGGCTGCGTCGGCTCCGACATGCTCCAGTGGGCGTCGTCGATGCTCGGCTGGAACGGATGGCCACCCGACCCCGCGATCGTCGGCGAGCGGTGGCGGGAGATGTGGCTCGAGCGTATGGGCTCCGCGCCGCCGATGATCGAGCCGTGGCTCACCCACCAGCGCCGCGATGCGTACTGGAAGCAGGGTTCCGTGTGCGAGGACCACGCCCGCATCGAGGCGGCCGTCTATGCCGTCGGCGGCTGGTCGGACGGCTACACGAACGCCGTCCCGCGGCTCCTAGAGGGCCTGTCCGGGCCACGCAAGGGGCTGATCGGGCCGTGGGCGCACGCCTGGCCGCAGGCCGGCCCGCCGGGGCCGACGATCGGCTTCCTGCAGGAGGTGCGGCGCTGGTTCGACCACTGGCTGCGCGGTGTCGACACCGGCGATCATGGACGAGCCGATGCTGCGCGCCTGGGTGCAGGACTCGTTCCGCCCGCAGGTGTGTTACTCCGAGCGTCCGGGGCGCTGGGTGGCGGAGCCCGCCTGGCCCGCTCCCGGGGTGGAGCCGCGGCGGCTGCACCTGAACGCGTCCGGCCTGGGCGATGCGCCCGGCGAGGAGGCCGAGCTCGCGTTCTCGGGCCTGCAGACGGCGGGCATCGACGCGGGCTCGTGGTGCCCCTACGGCGAGCCGGCCGACTGGCCGGGCGACCAGCGGGCGATGGACGGGATGAGCCTGACCTTCACCTCCGAGCCGCTCGCCGAGCGGCTCGAGATCCTCGGCTTCCCCGAGGTCGAGCTCGCGCTTCGCAGCGATCGGGAGCGCGCGCTCGTCGTGGTGCGGCTGTGCGAGGTGTTCGCCGACGGCACCTCGGCGCTCGTCACCCGCGCGCTCCAGAACCTGACCCACCGCGAGAGCGACGAGGAGCCGCGCGCGCTCGTGCCTGGCGAGCGGTTCACTGCGCGCGTGCGGCTGGACGCGATCGGCCACGCATTTGCCCCCGGCAGCCGCATCCGTGTGGGCATCTCGCCGACGTACTGGCCGTGGGCATGGCCGTCGCCCGAGCCGGTCACGCTGGCCCTGACGACCGGAGCGAGCGTGCTCACGCTGCCGGTGCGCGCGCCGCAGCCGGGCGACGCTGCGCTGCCGCCGTTCGGCGAGCCCGAGGAGTCGGCGCGGCTCCCGGTCGAGCTGCTCGCGAGCGGCCCGGACGGCCGCACCCTTCGCCGCGACATGGCCACCGGGCGGGTCGACCTCGTCTTCGACTGGGACGTGGGCGGGCGCACGCGGCTGCCGAACGGGCTCGAGGTGGCCGACTCGAACCGCACGACGTTCTCGATCGTCGAGGGCGATCCGCTCTCGGCCCGCGTCGAGTGCCGGACGGCCGGCTCGGTCGGCCGCGGCGACTGGCGCACCCGCAGCGAGACCGAGAGCGTCATGACGTGCGACGCGGAGCGGTTCTACGTGACGGTCACCGCACGCGCCTACGAGGACGAGGCGTGCGCGTTTGCGCGGACGTGGACGTTCACGATCCCGCGCGACCTCGTTTGAGTCTGGCAGGCTCTTCCTGCCGAGCGCGGACCACCGTCTAAGCCGTCTAGACTTGGCGCATGCGGATCCTGCTAGTGAGCAACATGTACCCGAGTCCGGAGCGGCCCGAGTACGGCGTCTTCGTTGCTCGCCTCACGGATGCGCTCCGCGCGCGCGGCCACGACATCGACTCCGCCGTGCTCCACGCCGGCATTCGCGGGCCCGTCTCGACGCCGCGGGCCTACGCCGGCCTGGCGCGCGAGGCCCGCGCCGCGGTCGCCCGCCACCGCCCCGACGTGGTCTACGCCCACTTCCTCGTGCCGACCGGACTCGTCGCCATCGCCACCGGGATCCCGTACGTCATCACCGCCCACGGGTCGGACGTGCGCAACATGCGCAAGAGTCCCGTCGTGGCGGCGCTGACCAAGCCCGTGCTGCGGCGCGCGGCGGCCGTGATCTGCGTCTCGGCCTACGTCAAGTCGCTGCTCTCGGCGCCCGACGACGTGACCGTCGAGGTGATCGACTGCGGCGTCGACACCGAGCGGCTGAAGCCGGCGCCGCGGGCCAAGCCCAACGCCGGGAACGGGCCGCGGTTCCTCTTCATCGGCTCGCTCACGCGGCGCAAGAACCTCGACCGGCTGCTGGCCGCGTTCGCCCAGCTCGGCGGCGGCACCCTCACGATCGTCGGGGGCGGCCCGCTCGAAGAGCGGCTGCGGGCCACCGCCCCCGTGGGGACGCGGTTCGCCGGCGTGCTCTCGTCCGACGGCGTCGCCGCCGAGATCGCGAAGGCTGACGTCGTCTGCCTGCCGAGCCTCGAGGAGCCCCAGGGCCAGGCGATGCTCGAGGCGCTCGCGCGCGGCCGGCCCGTGGTCGCGACCCGCGTGGGCGGCCCGGCCGAGGTGATGACGCCGGCCATTGGCGCGCTGGTCGACCCGCTCGACGTCGACTCGATCGCCTCCGGAATGGTCGCTGCGGCGGCGCTGCCGGTGCCGAATCGCGAGGCGGTGCGCGTGGCCGCGCAGCACGCCCTCCCGCTCCAGGCCGAGCGCGTCGAGGCCGTGCTCGCCCGGGCGGCGAACGGCGCCTCCTCCGGGTAGGCCAAGAAGCGGGACAGTACCGACAAGCGGGGACAGTCCCCAAACTCGTCGGGAGGGCGCTCCCGAGGCCAGCTATCGTGTCTGGCATGATCGAGTGGCTGGTGCTGGTCGGGGGATGCGCCGGCGTCGCCGGTGCCGCCCGGGTCGCATACGCCCGCCGTCGCCGGCGGACGATCCCGATCCTGCCCGCACGGCTCACGCCGGAGCAGGTGGGGCTCGACCGGTTTCCGCCCCTCGGCGCCTTCGTCCAGTTCTCGACGCCCTATTCGACCGCCTCGCGGGTGTCGCTGAACCGGCTCGCGGCCGCGGCGGCGCACCAGGCCGGCCGGGTCACCGTGATCGAGATCGGCGGCGGCACGCTCCTGAATCGCATGGGCATGCGGGCGACGCCGATGGTGCTCTACGTCGACGCCGCGGGCATCGTGCGCAGACGCTGGTCAGCGCCGCCGGATCGCCGCGAGCTGGCCGCACTCTTCGCCGTGGCTCAGGAGCCGGCCGAGGCCGGCTCGGCCGCGAAGTCGTTCGCGTAGAGCTCGGCCACGCGGTCGAGCTCGCCGGCCGAGAGCGGCGCCGTCGCCGGCGCCGCGGCGAACTCGCGCAGCTGGGCCGAGTCGTAGATGTTCGGCAGCACCGTCGTCACGGCGGGCTCGGCCAGGAGCCACTGGATGGCCGCCTGCCCGAGCGTGCGCCCCTCGGTCAGGAACCCGAGCTGCTCGACCTTGCGCACGCCCTCGATCAGCCACTCGCGCGGCCGGTGGCGGCGATGGTCGTTCGGCGGGAACTCGGTGTCCTTCGTGTAGTGGCCCTCGAGCATCCCCGACGAGTGCGGGACGCGGATCATGAGCCCGATCGACTCCTCGCGCGCGGCCTCGATCAGCTCGCGCCCGGGATCCTGCTCGAGCAGGTTGTGGATGATCTGGGCCTCGGCCAGGTTGCGCGTGCGGAACGCCTCGAGGCCCTCGTCGCGCCAGCCGATCGCCGGGCCGAGCGCCACGCCGTAGCAGCCGATCTTGCCGGCCGCGACGGCGTCGTCGAGCACCGCGAACACCTCGTCGGAGTGGATCGCGTCCATCCGCGGGTTGTGCAGCTGGTAGACGTCGATGTGGTCGGTGCCCAGGCGCGCCAGGCTCTGCTCGAGGGCGTAGCGGACGAACTCGGGCGACCAGTCGTGCGGGCGCTCGACGTGGCCCTTGCGCTCCCACGGCGAGTAGATGTCGTACCCGAACTTCGTGGCGATCGTGATGTCGTCGCGCACGTCGCCGAGGGCCTTTGCGAGCAGCGTCTCGCCGCGGCCCTCACCGTAGGTGTCGGCGGTGTCGTAGAGCGTGATGCCGAGGTGGTAGGCCTCGCGCAGGAGCGAGATCGCGCTCTCGTCGGAGTGCTCGCCCCACCATCCGGTCGAGATCGTCCACAGTCCGAAGCCGACCTCGGAGGCGGTGATGCCGGTCGAGCCGAACGCGCGCGTCCTCATGCGCCGCAGTCTACGCCGGCCCCGGCTCGATCCGCGTCAGCCGACGAGCGGGCGCGTGTCGAAGTACTCCGCGAGGCGCTCGATGCCCGCGTCGGAGTGCGACACGAGGATCGCGAACGGGAAGTCGAAGCGCCCACCGCCGTCGACCAGGCGCGAGCCGAAATAGCCGACCGCGAGCACGAGGTGGCCCTGCTCGAGCACCGGGTCGAGGGTCACGTGGCAGTCCGAGATCGCCGCCATCCCCTCGGCGAGGCCGGTGCGGATCGCATCGCGGCCCTGCAGAGGGGCCGGGTAGAGCGGGTCCTCGTAGACGCCGTCGGGGGCGAACTGGGCGGCCGCAGCATCGGGATCGCCGTGCTCCCAGGCGTCGCACACCGCCCGCAGGGCCTCGGCCGGGGTCATGGGATGATGCTACCAACGTGCCCCTGCACCCGACCATCCGCCGCTCGCCGTACTTCGAGCGCACCGTGCGGGCGGGGGCGTGCGACTTCATGGTCTACAACCACACCTACATGCCGCTCGACTACGGCCGCGACCCGCGCGACGATCATGCGGCGCTCGTTGAGCGCGTGACCCTGTGGGACGTCGGCGCCGAGCGCCAGGCCGAGCTGCGCGGGCGCGACGCGCTCGCGCTGGCCGACCACCTCGCGCCGCGGCGGCTGTCGGATCTCGGCGTGGGGGAGTGCCGCTACACGCCCGTGTGCGACCGGGCCGGCGCGATCATGTGCGAGTGCATCGTCCTTCGGCCGGCCACCGACGTGGTCTGGTTCTCGCACTCCGACGTCGACCTGACGCTGTGGGCGGCCGGGATTGCCCTTGCCCGCGGCGACGACGTGGAGGTGGCCGAGGCCGACGTGCCGCCGATGCAGCTGCAGGGGCCGCGCGCCGCCGCGGTCATGGAGGCCGCGGGCCACGGGATCGAGACGCTGGAGCGGTTCCGGTGCGCGCCGCGGACGATCGCGGGCGTCGAGTGCATCGTCTCGAACACCGGCTGGAGCCGCGAGCCGGGCTATGAGATCTACCCGCTCGGGAGCGAGCGTGCGGTCGCGGTGTGGGATGCCCTCGTGGCGGCGGGCGAGCCGCACGGCCTGCTCGTCACCGGCCCGAACATCGTCCGTGCGGTCGAGCAGGGCATCTCCGACACGCAGTACGCCACCAACTCGGGCATGAACCCGCTCGAGGCCGGGCTCGAGGACATGCTCGACCTCGACCGGCCCGACTTCGTCGGCCGCGAGCCGCTTCGGGCCGTGCGCGGCCGCGGCCCGGCCCGGCGGACGATCGGGCTCGTCTGCGACGGGCCGCCGTTCCCGGTGATGGAGCAGCACTGGGATGTGCGCGCCTCGGGCGGCGCACCCGCCGGTGTCGCGCGGTGGGCGGTGTACTCGTTCGCGCTCGAGCGCAACATCGCGGTCGTCCTGGTCGACGCCGCATTGGATCCCGCCGCCGGCTTCGACGTCGTCGCCCCGGACGGGCCCCGGCACGGCCTGCCGCACCCGATCCCGTTCGTCTGAGCCGCGAATACACTGGAGGCACGATGGCGACGCAGACCGTCCGGCTGACCCAGCTCTCCCACGGCGCCGGCTGCGCCTGCAAGCTGCCCGCCGGCTCGCTGCGCGAGGTGCTCGCGGGGCTGCCGCGGATGGAGTCGGCCGAGCTGATCGTCGGCCACGAGGGGCTCGACGACGCGGCCGTGTGGCGGATCTCGGACGACCTCGTCGTCGTCCAGACCATCGACTTCTTCACGCCGGTCGTCGACGACCCCTACACGTTCGGCCGGATCGCCGCGACGAACGCGTTCTCGGACATCTACGCGATGGGCGCGCGGCCGGCGTTCGCGCTGAACGTCGTCGCGTTTCCCAAGACGCTGCCGATGCAGCTGCTCGGCGAGATCCTGCACGGCGGCGCCGACGTGGCCGCCGCTGCGGGTGCGGTCGTGGCGGGCGGGCACTCGATCGACGACGCCGAGCCCAAGTACGGGATGGCCGTGACCGGCTTCGCCCGGCCCGACGAGATCTGGACGAACGCGGGCGGGCTCGCGGGCGACGTCCTCGTGCTCTCCAAGCCGATCGGCACCGGCATCGTCACGACGGCCCTCAAGCGCGGCGAGCCCGACCCGGCGGTCGTCGCCGCCGCGGTCGAGTCGATGACGACCCTGAACGCCGAAGCCGCCCGGATCGTGCGCGCCGCGCAGCCGAACGCCGTCACCGACGTGACCGGCTTCGGCCTCGTCGGCCACGCCCGCGAGCTCGCCGCCGGCGCCGGCCTCTGCGCCGAGATCGACTGGGCGGCCGTGCGGCTTCTGCCCGGCGTGCGCGAGCTGGCCGAGGCCGGCCACGTGCCCGGCGGCACCCGCACCAACCTCGACCTGGCGGCCGAGTACGGCGAGTTCGCGGCCGCGCTCGGCGAGATCGATCGGCTGCTCGCGTGCGACGCGCAGACGTCGGGCGGCCTGTTCGTGAGCCTGCCCGCCGAGCGCGCCGCGCAGCTGCCCTGGCCGGTGATCGGCCGCCTCACCGACGGTGCCGCCGGCACCGTCCGCGTGGGCTGAGCCGCGCTAAACTTTCCGCCGATGTCAACGCACCTCCTCTCGCAGATCCTGTCCGGCCTCCAGGTGCTCCTGGGCGTCGGCCTCGTCGTGCTCGTGCTCATGCACTCGGGCAAGGACGCGGGCCTCTCCGGGATGTTCAACCCCGGCGGACAGAGCTACGGCGGCACGGCCGTCATGGAGCGCAACCTCACGCGGCTGACGATCTTCGTCGCCATCGTCTTCACGGCGAACGTGATCGCGCTCGGCTTTCTGCTCTAGACTGCGTCGTCGCAGGCCCTGCGCTGGTGGCGGAATTGGTAGACGCGCAAGGTTGAGGGCCTTGTGACCCGATTGGGTCGTGGAGGTTCAAGTCCTCTCCAGCGCATGCCCCGGAACCCGTCCTCAGTGGCGGGTTTCGGCGTTTCCGAGCGGGAGGCTCGTCACCACCCTGTGCGCAGGACGACGTCGAGCTGGTCGACGAAGAAGTCGGCGCTCTCGTCGGTGATGCACAGCGGCGGCTTGATCTTCAGGATGTTGAGGCGGTCGCCCGTCGGCTGGACGACGATCCCGCGCTCGCGCAGCCGCTCGCAGATCGCGTTCGTCTCGCCGGTCGCGGGCTCGCGGCCCATCCGGCTGAGCACGAGCTCGACGCCGGCGTACAGCCCCATCCCGTGCACCGCGCCGACGAGCGGATGCCGGGCCGCGAGGTCGCGCAGGCGCGTGCGCAGATGGTCGCCGACCGCGCGCGCGTTCGCCTGCAGCCCTTCGTCCGCGATGACGTCGAGCACCGCGAGCCCCACCCGGCAGCTCACGGGGTTGCCGCCGGTAGACGAGAAGAAGCTGCCCTGAGCGGCGAACGCCTCCGCGATCCCCCGCCGGGTGATGACGGCGCCGAGCGGGTGGCCATTTCCCATCGACTTGGCGGAGGTGATCACGTCGGGGACGACGCCCTGCTCCTGGAAGCCCCAGAACCGCCGTCCCAGCCGGCCGTACCCCACCTGGATCTCGTCGGCGATGCAGATCCCGCCGCGGGCGCGCACCGCGGCGTAGACGGCCTTCAGATACCCGTGCGGAAGCAGGACACCACCCGCGTTCCCGTGCAGCGCCTCGCAGATGAAGGCGGCGGGCGAATCGGCCTCGGAGAGCGCCTCGATGGCGGACAGGGCATCCGCCGTGTAGCGCGGACCGCTGCCCGGTCCCCGGTGCGTGCCGGAGTAGGTGTTCGGCGAGTCCAGCACCCGCACCCACTCGGGGCGCGTGCCGATCGCCGCAGGGTTGTCCGCCGTCGAGGTCGAGACCGCGTCCGCCGCCAGCGACCACCCGTGGTACGCCTCGCCCACCGCGAGGACGTTCGCCCGGCCGGTGTACGCCCAGGCGAGCCGGAGTGCCAGATCGTTCGCCTCGGTGCCGCTGTTCACGAGCAGCACGGTGTCGAGGCCCGCCGGCGCGAGCGCCGCGAGTCGCTCCGAGAAGTCGGCCAGAGCGGCGTAGTTGAAGCGCGAGTTGGTGTTCAGCAGCCGCGTTTGGCGTGCGATCGCCTGCGCGACGCGCGGGTGTGCGTGCCCGACGATGGTCACGTTGTTCACCATGTCGAGATAGGCCCGCCCGCCGGCGTCGATCAGGTGGTGCCTCCAGCCCCGCTCGATCTGGGGCGGGTCGGCGTAATAGTGCCTCTGGATCCGGGCGAACGCGTGGTCGCGGCGTTCGAGCACGCCCGCCGCGTCGACCCGTGGTGCGGCGCACGCGACGCCGAGAAGCGGGGACGGGTCGGGGCACAGCCGCCGCCAGTGCGGAGCGGCCGACGGCGTCGCGAAGGCCGGCGGGTCGACGCCCGGGGCGGTGCACACCTGCACCGTCATCCGCCCCGGTGCGGCTCCGACCCTGCCGATGACGTCGCCCGTTGCGAACCGGTCGCCGATCCGGATCGCGGTCGTGATCCCACCCAGCCGGATCGTCGAGTCGCCGCAGACGATCGTGAGCCCGGCCGGGTCTGACGCGGCCGCCGTGCCAGGGGCCGGCGCGATGACCTCCCCGTCGGCGGGCAGCTGCACCTCGGCGTGCAGCGCGCAGGTCGCCGGCTCGTGCGCGCTGTCGACGGCCGCCCGCGTCAGGCGATGCTCGCCATAGCGGGCGATCACGATGCCGGCGTCGCGGCCGGCCTCTGCGAACAGCGTGTCCTCGATCCGGGGATCGAGCCAGCGGCCCTCGTCGAGCGCCTCGCTCGTCGGCGAGAGGTCGAGCAGCCGCACCGCGGCGGCCGCCAGCCCCGGAAGCAGCGGCCGCAGCGCGGCCGGCCGCCGGGTCGCGTGCCCGCGTCCGCCGGGCAGCGACAGCGTCTCGCAGACCGCCGCCTCCGCGAGCTCCCACGGAACCGAGACCGCGGAGTCGAAGATCACCCGGTCGTGGCGCAGATTCTCGGATACGTAGTCGTTGCCCGGGTCCATCGAGAGCTGCTTCTCGTCGGTGACCACGAGCGTCGCGCCCCGGAGCGCGACGAGCGGCCAGAGGGCCGTCACCTCGGCTCGGGTCAGTGGCACGACCGCATGAAACGCCGCTACCGCGGGGAGCCATGCCAGCGGATCGTCGGGCGTGTGATGCAGGAGCGACGCGCATGTGACGGCCAGATCGGCAACGATCCAGCTGCGTCCGAGGTCGCCGAAGTCGATCAGGCCGGACGGCGAGAGGCGGCCGTCGTCGTCGGGCCGACAGACCACGTTGTCATCCGTCACGTCACCGTGTATGGGGCGGATGCGCAGCTTCCGCTCGACCTCCGCCAGCCGTCCCGACGCCTCCGCTGTCGCCGCCTGCAATCGTTCGCGACGCGTGCGATCGCCGATGTGGCCGGCGTAGGACTCGACGACGAAGCGCGCCTGCCGCAGATCCCACTCGAGGTGTCGGTCGAGCCCGGCGTGGTCGAAGTCGGCGAGCGCCCGGCACGCCGCGGCGGCGACGGCTCCGAGCCGCGCGCGCACCCTCGGCGCAAGGTATCCGGACTCAGCCAGCGGAACGCCGTCGATGAAGCCGAGCAGCCGGACGGCGACGTCCACGCCGCCGATGCGCGCCCGCTCGAGGTCGGCGCCGGCGAGCGACGGGTGGGGGTGGGGGACTGCCATCCCGGCCCGCGCGAGATGCCGCATCGCAGCGTTCTGGCAGAGGAGTTCCGTATCGGTGACGGCGGGGTTGGCGATCTTCAGCACGTATTTGCCGTCGGGCGCGTCGACCCGGAAGTTGCGGTCCTGCTGGCTGCCGAGCTCGGCGACCGATCCGGACAGGCCGAACAGGTCGCGGGCGAGCCGAGCCGCCTGGCGCACGCTCACGTCGGGCGGGGGCGTCTCGGCGGCCGCGAACCGCTGTTCGGGGCGACGCGGGTTGCGCGCCGCCGTCACGCACCACCAGGGCGCGCGAGCACCGCCGCGATCGCGTCGTCGAGGATCGCCACCGCCCTGGTCGAGAGCCTCGACGGGCATCACCAGCGAGGGCTGGATGTTGTAGGAGGTGGTGCTCGAGTCCGCCAGCAACCCGCGCCGCAGGCACTCCATCGGCGACTGCCTCCTGCAGTGTCGGGCGCGCGCTCCTTCGTCACCCGCGTCGCGCACGAACTCGACCGCCATGAAGCAGCCCTTGATTCGGACATCGCCGACGGCCTGCGTGGCGCTCCGGCAGGCGGGCCAGCGTCTCCCGGGCACGGGCGTCGAGCGCCCGCACGTTCTCGAGCACCGGCTCGCGCTCGAAGACGTCCAGGGTGGCCAGGGCCGCGGCGCACGCGGCCGGCAGCCAGGCCCAGGTGCTGCCGGTGGGAACGTCGTCGAACCCGCCCATCGCCCGCTCCGAGCCGAGCAGCGCGCCGATCGGCATCACCCCGCCGCCCATCCCTTTGCCGAGGCACATCAGGTCAGGCTCGACGCCGCACTGCTCGACCGCGAACAGCGTGCCGGTGCGGCCGAACCCCGTCTTCACCTCGTCGGCGCAGAGCAGCCAGCCGTGCTCGCGGCAGAGGTCGGTCAGCGCCGGCCAGAAGCTGTCGGGCGGGACGAGCACGCCGCCCGAGCCGGCGACCGGCTCGATGATCACGCCGGCGACGTCGCGCGGGTCGACGGCGTGGAACAGCACCTGGTCGCGGATGTAGTCGACCGTGGCGTCGCCGGTACCGCCCGGCGACGGCGGTTCGCCGAAGGGCGAGCGATAGGCGATGCGGGTAGGGGACGTGAACGAACCCCGGGCTGAGTGGCGCAGGCCGCTCGAGATGTCGTTGCGCTCGGCGCCGAGCGTGGCGGTGGTCGTGCTCTCTCCGTGGTAGGAGCCGAAGAAGGCCAGGATCACGCGGCCGGCCGGTCGCCCGCCGCATCATCTTCAGCGCGATCTCGACGGCCTCGGTGCCGTTGAGTGCGATGTCGACGCGGGTCAGACTGGAGGGAGCGAGCTGCCACCAGGCGCTCGGCCAGCGGCGCCATCAGCTCCGACGCCAGCCCGTGGCTGTCCTCGTTGCCGTAGCGGCGGAGCACCTCTACCGCCGGTCTCGAGGATGTCCTCGCGGCCGGCGCCCAGCGGAACCGAGGCGGACGCCGAGATCAGGTCGAGGTAGACGTTGCCGTCGACGTCCTCGACCGTCCAGCCCGTGCTTGCGGGCGACCACGAACGGCGCCAGCTCGGCGGTCAGCCCCGGGTAGGCGACGGCGGCGAGGCGGTCGAGCAGCTCCCGGCTGCGTGGCCCCGGCGGTGGCACCCGCATGCTCGGGGCGGACGCACGAGCCGACCGCTGCCGGCACCGGTGCCCGACCGGGCCGGTCATGTCCCCGGCTGCTCGATCGGCGGCCGGCCCGAGCCGATCACGTAGCTGTGCTCGAGGCGCCACTGCAGCCTGACGTCGTCGCCGACATCCGCCTCGCCCTGGTCGTCCTCGTCGTTCAGCTGGTGGACGGTCAGCTGCTCGCCGGTCGCCAGCCGCACGATCAGCTCGCGTCATCGAGCCCAGGTAGACGACATCCTCGACCTTGCCCGAGATCAGCGAGCAGTCGGTCGGGCACGTCCCCGTTGGCGATCTTGACCTTCTCCGGCCGCACGGTGATCTGCACGGGGCTCGTCGGTCGTTGCCGGGATCGGGCGCGATCATCCGCTGGCCCTCGTCGAGGCGCATCGCGATCGTGCCGCCCGCGCGCTCGTCGACCTTCAGCAAGAGCAGGTTCGACGTGCCGATGAACCCGGCGACGAACGGGGTTGCGGGATGCTCGTAGAGCTCGCGCGGCCTCGCAACCTGCTCGACCACTGCCCTCGTTCATGACGGCGATCCGGTCGGACATCGTCAGCGCCTCCTCCTGGTCGTGGGTGACGTAGACGAAGGTGGTCGCCGAGTCCGCGGCTGGATCGCCTTCAGCTCGAGCTGCATCTGCTTGCGCAGCTTCAGGTCGAGGGCGCCCAGCGGCTCGTCGAGCAGCAGCGCCGCGGGCCGGTTGACCAGCGCCCGGGCCAGCGCGACCCGCTGCTGCTGGCCGCCCGAGAGCTGGCGCGGCCGGCGCTCGTCGAGCCCCTCCAGCCGCACCATCCGCAGCGCCTCGGCGACCCGCTGATGCGATCTCCGACTCGGCTTGACCCGCTTGATCTTGAGGCCGAAGGCCACGTTGTCGGCGACCGTCATGTGGGGGAACAGGCCGTAGGCCTGGAACACCATGTTGACGTTGCGCTTGGCCGGGGGCACGCCAGGTCACGTCCTCGGCCTGCAGCAGGATGCGGCCGCTGGTCGGCTCCTCGAAGCCGCCGATCATCCGCAGCGTGGTCGTCTTGCCGCAGCCGCTCGGGCCGAGCATCGAGAAGAACTCGCCGCCCGGGATGGTCAGGTCGAGCTCGTGGACGGCGACCACCGAGCCGAACAGCTTGGTCACGCCGTCGAGCACGATCTCGCCCTGCGGCTGGTGGGATCGCTCATGACCGGATCGCCCCCGTTCTGCCGCGTCGTCGACGGCGATTGCGAAGAGGTCGTTGACGTTGCTGCCCGTGCGGCCGGTGACGATCGCGTCGCCGAGCCGGCAGAGCGCGTCGCTGGAGCGGTGTTGGAGCAGCGCCTGCCGCAGGTCGAGGTCGAGCGCCTGCCGCCCGCTCCAGCGTCGACCCGTCGACCAGCGCGCCGGCGATGCCGGTGCCTCCGTCCATGCCGTCGGTGTCGAGGAAGGCCGCGGCGATCGCCCGGCCGGTGCCGACCCGCAGTGCGGCGGCGAGCGCAGCCGCCTGGTTGGGGCCGCCGTCGCCGAGGTGGTCGGTCCTGGTGCCGCAGCGTCACGGTCGTCTCACCGCCTGCTCCCAGCAGCATGCACGGCGCCGAGAAGGGTCGGCCGTGGTCGTGGGTCTCCACGGCGATCGCCGCCAGGGCCGCTCCCACCTCCCGGCTCTCGCCCTCCATGCCGGTGGAGAGGACATGCGCGGCGACTCCGAGCGTCGGCGCAGCGGCGCACCATTGCGGCTGCCACGTCCTCGCCGTTGACCAGGATCCGGCTCTGAATGGAAGCCGTCGTCGAGTGCCGGGGACTCGGCCCGGGGCGTGGACAGGTGGCGGCGGATCGAGGGCGCCACGTCATCCCAGAGATCGTACGCGTGCAGCACCTCGATCGCATCGCGGGTGGTGGTGGTGTCGGGCACGGTCGGGTCGGTGATCGCGTCCAGCGGGTCGCCGACCACGTCCGAGACGGTCAGGTTGACGATCGCCGCGCCGTTCGCCGCTGCCGCGAGCCGGCCGCCCTTGAACCGCGAGACGTGCTTGCGCACCGTGTTGACGTCGCGGATCGGTGCGCCCGAGGCGCAGTAGCAGCTGATGCAAGTCGCGCTTCTCCTCGAAGCGGACGCCGCCCGCGGGCAGCGAGGCCAGAGCTGAGCTGCCGCCGGTGAAGCAGGCGAGGACGACGTCGTCCGGCCCGGCAGTCTCCGCCAGCCGCAGCAGGCGCAGCGCGGCGCGGCGGCTGCCGTGGGTGGGTAGCGGGTGGCCGGCGGTCAGCAGCTCGATCCGGCGCAGCCCCTCCGTCGGCAGCGCCTGGGCGACCACGACTCCCTCGGCGATGGCGTCGCCGAGCACCTCCTCCAGGGCGGCGGCGATGCGGACGCTCGCCTTGCCCGCGCCGAGCACCAGGATCCGCCCTCCGCGCCCGGGCCGGTGGACGACTCCGTCGACCACCACGGCGCCCCTCGGCCCGCGCGACACCAGCTCCCGCACCACCGGCGCCGGGTCGGCCGCCTGCAGGCCGGCCTCGACGACGTCGAGCACCAGCGACCGCAGCCGGGCCGGGCCGCGCGAAACGAGAGCAGCGCGGTCACCTCACGACGTCGGTGCCGACAGCGCTCATCCCGCGGCTTTGGCCGCCGCCGTCGTCTTCGTCGGATAGCGGCCGGTTGCCCCAGCTCCTCCGCGATCGCCAGCAGCCGGTTGTACTTGGCGGTCCGCTCGCCGCGCACCGGCGCGCCGGTCTTGATCTGGCCGGCGTTCAGCGCCACCGACCAGGTCGGCGATGATCGGATCCTCGGTCTCGCCCGAGCGCTCCGACACGACCACGCTGTAGCCGCTGCGGAAGGCCATCTCTGCTGCGTCGAGCGCCTCGCTCAGCGTCCCGATCTGGTTCACCTTCCAGAGCAGCGCGTTCGCAGATCCGGCCTCGATGCCCCGGCCGCAGGCGCTCGGGGTTGGTGACGAACAGGTCGTCGCCGACGATCTGGATGCCGCTCGCGTCGGGTCAGCTCGGCAAACCCCTCGAAGTCGTCCTCGTGCAGCGGGTCCTCGATGGTGACGATGCCGTAGCGCCCGATCAGGTCGCAGGTAGAGCTCGATCATCCCGGCGCGGTCGTAGCGGCGTGCCTGCCACCTCGTAGGTCTCGGTTGCGCCGTCGTAGAGGTGGGTGGCGGCGCAGTCGAGGCCGTAGGTGATGACGTCGTCGTACCCGGCGCGGCCGACCGCCTCGTGCAGGTAGTCGAGGGCCTCGCGGGGATCGGTGATCGCCGGCGCGTACCCACCCTCGTCCCCGGTGTTGAGGGCGGCCTTGCCGAAGCGCTGGAGCAGGATCTCGCCCAGCTGCAGGTTGATCTCGGTCGAGATCTGGAGCGCGTGCAGCATGCTCTCGGCGCCCGACGGGATGACGATGAACTCCTGGAAGTCGAGGTCGTTGGACGCGTGCCTGCCGCCGTTGATCAGGTTCACCTGGGGCGCCGGCAGCAGGTGGGCGTTGGCGTTGACGTACCGGTAGAGCGGCATCCCGTGGGCGGCGGCTGCGGCCCGCGCAGCGGCGAGCGAGACGCCGAGGATGGCGTTCGCGCCGAGGGCCGACTTGTCGTCGCGTGCCGTCCAGCTCGAGCAGCGCCGCGTCCAGCTCGCGCTGCGGCGCAGCCGGCCGGCCGATCAGCGCGGGTGCGATGCGATCGTTGACGTTGGCGACCGCCTGGCGGACGCCGTAGCCGCCGAAGCGGGTGCCGCCGTCGCGCAGCTCGTAGCGCCTCGTGCGAGCCGGTGGAGCGGCCGGCGGGGACATCCGCGCGTCCCAGCACGCCGTCGCCGACCACGACATCGACCTGCACGGTGGGCAGACCGCGGCAGTCCAGCACCTCCCGCGCCCCGATGCTCGAGATTGACACGTCCGGCATGCGGCCTCCTCGGCGTGGAAAACGGCTCCCTGCGGCCGCAGCCTCACGGGCCGCTTGTGCAGCCATGTTAGCCGCGACGATTGCCGACTGTCAACAGTCTACGATCTGGCTGCTGGGCGCGGAGCGTCGCTCTCGGCGGCGCCCGGCAGGTGCTCGATGTAGTCGGCCACCAGGCCGAAGGCGTGCTCGACGTGGGTCTCGAACGCGGGCCGCGGCCAGGTCGGGGTCACGCGCCTCGATGGCCGCCAGCATCGGCCGGTGCTCCTCGGCGATCTCGTCCGAGCGAGCGGTAGAGCTGCTCGTCGAGCCGGATGAGCGTCCGCACGATCGGCACGTAGCGCATGAAGACCGCCGTGCAGCCGGTGGTTGCCGGTCAGCCGGCAGACCGTCTCGTGGAAGGCGAGGTCGGTGCGCGAGACGGCGCTGACGTCGCCCCGGTCAGCCGCCTGCTCCAGCTCGGCAAGCGCCTTGTTGAGCGTTTCCAGGTCGTCGGGGCGGCCGGCTCGCGCGAGCAGTTTCGCCGCCCGCGACTCGATCGCCGCCCGCAGGTCGTAGATCTCGTGGACGTCGGCGCTGGAGAGCCGGACGACGTAGGTGCCGCGGTTGCGCTCCTCGTGCAGAAGGCCCTCGGCGCGCAGCAGCTTGAACGCCTCGCGCACCGGCCCGCGGCTGATGTTCAGGGCCTCGGCGATCCGCGTCTCGACCAGGCGCTCGCCCTGGCCCAGGCGGCCGGCCAGGATCTCGTCCCGGATCTGGTCGGCGGCCTCCTCGGCGAGAGGCCGGCGAGAGCGAAGGGGACGCATGTCGACAGTCTACCTTGACACCGTTGGTGCAGACTGCAAGACTGTCGACAGTCAACAGGCCGCCGCGAGAATCCACCGGCGACCGGGAAGGATGTTCAAACATGGCGAGTGGCGTGGACTTCGACGTTCCGTCGGTGCATCCTGCGCTCCCCGGCCCCCGCAGCCGGGCGCTTCTCGAGCAGCAGGCCGAGCGTCGATCTACGGGCCGATGCGCGAGTACGACGAGATGCCGCTGGTGCTGGCGTCGAAGTCGGACTGGATCCTCGAGGACGTGGACGGCAACACGTTCGCCGACCACCAGAGCTGCTGGGGGTCGACTCCGCTGGGCGCCGCATCCGCCTGCCGTCGAGGCCGCCGCAGGCCGAGGCCCAGGCCCGCTACGGGATGGAGATCACCGACTACGTGACCTCGTTGCCGGCGATCGAGCTGGCACAGCGGCTGGTCGAGATCGCCCCGCCAGGCCTGACCCGGGTCGCGCCCAGCGTCAGCGGGACGCTGGCCGTCGAGTCGGGCATCAAGTTCGCCCGGGCGGCGACCGGGCGGCCGATGATCCTCTCGTTCCTGGGCCAGTACCACGGCGAGTCCAGCCTGCCTCACCGCGGCGCTCGGCACCGACCTCGTCCGAGGTGACGACGGGCAGCGCCCAGTACGTGCCCGGGGTTCGTGTTCGCGCCGTATCCGAACCGGTTCCGGGCCCCGTTCCACCGCGGGCCGGGCCCCTACGACGACACGATGTACGTCGACTACATCGAGGACTGGCTGCTCGTCCACCAGGTCGAGCCGGAGCAGGTCGCGGGTGTGCTGATCGAGCCGATCGCCGGCGAGGGCGGGATCCTGATCCCGTCCGACGCGTTCTGGCGAGCGGCATGACAGCGCTCTGCGAGCGGTTCGGCTGGCTGATGATCCTCGACGAGGTGCAGACCGGCATGGGACGATGCGGCACCGATGTTCACCGCCGAGCGCTGGGATCTGCGGCCCGACCTGCTGCTGCTGGGCAAGGGCCTTGCCGCGGGCGGGCAGCCGCTGGCCGCCATCCTCGGCACCGAGGCCGTGCTGGCCGATTCCGACGTCCACTCCGGCGGCACGTTCGCCTGGGTGCCGGCCGCCTGTGCAGGGGCGCTGGCCGGGCATCGACGCCATCCTGCGCGAGCGGGCGCTCGACAACGTCGCCCGCTTGGAGTCGATCGCCGAAGAGACTGCTGACGCCGCTGGTCGACCAGTTCGAGCAGGTCGGAGACGTGCGGATCGCGGGAGCCTTCATCGGCATCGAGTTCGTCACCGACATGCGAAACCATCGCGCCCGCCCCGGCCTTCCACCGGGACGTCCACCGGGAGCTGCTTCGCAGAGGCGTGCTGGGGATCACCCAGTGGGGGAAGTGGGTGTATCGCATGCAGCCGGCGCTGAACATGCCGCCAGAGCTGTTCCGCTGGTCATGCGAGCAGGTGTGCGAGGCGATCGCCGAGGTGTCCGAAGCGGCCGCCCGCCGAGCCACAGATCCTCGACCGCTGGGCCGGAGAGGTCCGGCAGAGCCCGCGGGTGAGCCGAAGGAGAGCGAGATGAAGACAGCCGTCGTGCCTGGGATGCGCATCGATCGCCGCCGGCCTTGCTGGTGCTCGCTGCCGGATGCGGGAGCTCGACCTCCGCCGGCGACTCTACGGCTCGGCGACGGGCATCGACATCTCGCCGGCACACGTTTCCGGGGTGCTCAAGGACTACGCCTACGAGGACGGCTTCACCCCCGGCTACGTCGCAAGCTTCAAGAAGGAATACCCCAACGTGCAGCTCCAGACCGCAGGCGTTCCGACGCCAGCACGCGAGGCCTTGACCAAGCTGCGAACCGGAGTTCCGTCTCGCCGGACATCATCAACACCTGCGTCGACGAGAACGCGGCCGAGGAGGTGCGGCTGGGGGTGTACCAGCCCGCTGGACATCTCGAAGATCCCGAACTGGAAGTACATCGACCCCGCGCTCAAGAAGCTGCCCGGGCGTGGATGATCGAACGGCAAGGTGTACGTGATCCCCGTGGACGCCGGCGACGGCGGCATCCAGTACGACCCGCGGCACGTCCAGTCCGGCGCCGACGTCCTGGGCCGACCTGTTCAACCCGAAGTACAAGGGCGAGGCGGCGATGGAGGACAACCCGGTCACGGCGATCGACGCCGGGGCGCTCGCGCATCGGCATCAAGGATCCGCTGCACATGACCGAGGCCCAGCTGCAGCAGGTCAAGAACTTCCTGATCGCGCATCGCAGCGACTTCCGCACCTGGTGGGAGTCGGACACCGACGAGGAGCAGCTCTACAAGACCGGCGAGATCTGGATCAGCTCGAGCGGCTATCGCGACGACTGCCTACACGGTCACCAAGATCGGGTGTCCCCAACGACTTCGTGATTCCCAAGGAGGGGTCGCTGGAGTGGACGTGCGGCTACGGCATCAGCGCCCACGCCCACAACCTGAACGCCGCCTACGCGATGCTCAACTGGTACGCCAGCGTTGCCGCCGAGACCTACGAGGCCAAGACCTGGTTCTACCGGATCGCGCAACCTCAAGGCGCGCGCCGATGCTGCCCAAGGCAGTGCTCGAGCGCGTCGGGTAACAACCAGAAGCTCACGCAACCCGATCCCGGCCTCCGAGCCGGCGAACTACACCGAGTGGGTGCAGATTTGGCAGGACGTCAAGAGCGGGCTGAGTCGCCGAGCCTCCGGCCGCACCGACGGGTGGCGGCCGCTCCGCGGCGGGCCGGCGATGCCGGCCTGGGTGTCCGCATCCGCCGCAAGATCCCGGGATCCTCAGCGCTGCCGCTGGTCATCTTCGTGATGCTGGTGCTCTTCGGGCCGATCGTGCTGCTGGCCGTGCTCTCGTTCGACAAGAGCACGATCATCGCCCTCGACTGGCAGGGGTTCACGACCCAGTGGTACCACGACGCCTGGGTGAACACCGACCTGCGCTCGGCCGTCCAGAACTCCCTGGTCGTCGCCGTCATCGTCACCGCTGTTCAGCATGGTGCTGGGGACGATGTCGGCGTTTGCGATCACCCGCTTCAAGTTCCGGGGCCGCGGCTTCGTCGCCGGCCTGATCGGCGCGCCGCTGGTGGTGCCGTGGCTGATGATCGGCATCGGCGCCGCCATCTTCTTCTTCCACTACCAGATCCCCGACCATGTTCCCGCTGTCGCTGTACTCCGTCGGGGCGGTGCAGATCGTCTGCACCTTCCCGCTCGTGACGGCAGTGCTGGCCTCCCGCCTGGCCCGGTTCGAGGGCGTGCAGGAGGAGGCGGCGATCGACCTGGGCGCATCGCGGATGCAGGTGCTGCGGCAGGGTCATCCTGCCCTCAGCTCACGCCGGCCCTGGGCGCGGCCGCGATCTTCGCCTTCTCCTGGTCGTTCAACAACTTCGAGATCGACTTCTTCGTCGGCGGCTATGACCAGACGTTCCCGGTCTGGGTCTACTCGGAGCTGCGCCGGGCGCCCAACCTGCCGATCATCAACGCCAGCTCGACGCTGATCTCGGCCATCCAGGTGATCATGGTGATCTTCGCGTGGCGCCTGCTGGCCCGCGACGAGTCGGATGAGCGCAGGACAGCCACCGCTGTGATCGACGCGCTGTCATGACCACCGTGGCTGCCGCCCGCCGCGCCGCGCCGCGGCCAACGCTGGATGCGCTCCATGACACCGTGGTGGCTGCTGTCGCCGTCGCTCGTGCTGCTCGGCCTGTTCTTCGTGGCCCCGCTGCTCACGCTGTTCCTGATCGGCTTCCAGTACAACTCGCTGTTCCACGTCGGCGGCTGGACGCTGCACAACTACTGGACGATCTTCCACACCGGCTCCTACCGGCACATCGCCGTCACCACGACCGAGATCGCGACCGCGACGATGGTCGTGCAGCTCCTGTTCGGGCTCCCCCTGGCCTACGTGCTCGCCTTCCGGGCCGGCCGTTGGGAGCTGCCGGTGATCCTCCTGCTCGTACTGGCCGACGAGCTCAACCCGATCGTGCGCATCTACGCCTACCGGGTGGTGCTGGGACGGGAGGGGATCATCAACCGCGCGCTGGAGGCGGTCGGCCTGGTCAGCCGAGCGCACCCGATCAGCTGGCTGCTGTTCGACAACTTCGCGGTGGTGGTCGTGCTGTCGACCAGCTACATCACCTACACCGTGATCCCGATCTACGCCGCCATGAAGGCGATCGACCCCTCGCTGATCGAGGCCTCGACCGACCTCGGCGCGGGCTGGCTGAGGCGTACGACCGGATCCTGATCCCGCTCTCGGCTCCCGGCATCTTCGTCGCCATCATCCTGGTCTACCTCCCGCTCTTCACCGAGTTCGCGACGCCGACCCTGGTCGGCGGCACCGGCTCCTTCATGCTCGGCCAGCTGAATGCCGAGCTGATCACCGAGTCGGGCGACCTCGGCCAGGGTGCGGCGCTCAGCGCGCTGCTGCTCGCGGCGTCCGGCGTGATGGCCGCGATCGCCTACTACCTGGGGCGTCTGAACCGGCTGGACACCTGATGCGCCGTTCGCCGTGCCGCGGCGACCGCCGGGCGCGCCGCACGTCGCGGAGCACCTCGCGGGCGCAGTTGCGGCCGTTCGCTCCGGTGACACCACCGCCCGGATGCGTGCCGGCACCGCACAGGTAGAGGCCCTCGACCGGCGTCCGGTAGTCGCCGTGGCCGGGCACCGGCCGCAACGCGAACAGCTGGTCGGGCCCATGTCGCCGTGCAGCGCGTGGCCGCCGGTGATGCCCAGCAGCCGCTCCAGGTCGAGCGGCGACAGCACCTGACGGTGCTGGATCGAGCCGGGCAGGTTCGGGAAGTACCTCGCCCAGCTGGGCGATCGCGCGGTCGGCCACATCCTCGCGGATCTCGTCCCACGTCTCCCTGGTCGGCCGCCAGGTTGTAGGGCTGCGAGTTGACGTCGATGGTGACGATGTGCTTACCCTCCGGCGCCAGCGACGGATCGTGCACGGTGGGGATGCAGAGCTCGATGTGCGCGTTCTCCGCAGGGATCCCCTGCAGCGCCTAGGCCCTGAGCCCGGTCCATGTCGGCCAGCGGCGAGGTGATCTCCATCATCGCCGCGCGTGGTAGGCCGGATCGGCGTCCACTCCCGTCGCCTGGGGCAGCTCCGACGACGGCGAGGTTGATCTTGATGCTCGTGCCGATGCAGCGGTAGGCCTCGATCGCCGCCCGGTAGTCGTCCGGCACCTCCTTCTCGGTCTAGCAGGCGCTCGAAGGTGCGCTTCGGGTCGGCGTTGCTAGAGCACCATCGGCGCCAGACAGCTCCTCGCCGTCCGCCAGCCGCACCCCGGTCGCCCTACCGCCGGTCGTCAGGATCCCCTCGACCTCGGCGTCGCCGCGGATCTCGGCCCCGGCCTCTCGCCCCGCCTCCGCCATCAGCCGCGGTCACCTCGCCCATGCCGCCGCGGACGAAGCCCCAGGTGCGCACACCTCCGCCCGACTCCTCGGACGCGTGGTCGTGCAGCAGCACGTAGGCCGTCCCCGGGGTGGAGGGGCCCGACACGCTGTCGTTGATCGCGTGCCAGCCGAGCGATCGCCTTCAGGTGGTCGGATTCAAACCACGTGTCGAGATACTGCGTTGCCGACGTCGAGAACAGGAACATCAGGTCGAGCAGGTCGCGCCGGCCGCCCAGCGCCCTTCGCCCCATCCGCGCCGCCGTCGAGCAGCTCGTCGGAGCCCTGCGGGCGGTCGGCGGCGTCCAGTCGAACATCGGCACCACGATGCGAGGCCATCTCGGCCAGCTTCTGCTCGAAGTCCCGGAACCGGCGCGCGTCGCGGGCCGATGAAACGCGCAATCTCGTGCTCGGTCTCGTCGAGGTCCTCCGAGAGCATGAACCGCGCCGCCGTCGGGGAACAGGTTCAGGCTCGGGCCGGCCGGCGAGACGGTCAGACCCCGCTCGGCCAGCCGCATGTCGCGCCAGATCGCCTCGCGCAGCATGCTGAGCACGTACGCGCCCGTCGATGCCCGGTACCCCGGGGCGAACTCCTCGGTGACGCAGCAGCCGCCCACGAACGACCGCCGCTCGAGCGCCAGCGTCCTCAGGCCGGCGCGAGCCAGGTAGAAGGCTGCGACCAGCCCGTTGTGGCCGCAGCCGACAATGATCGCGTCATAGCGGTTCGGAGTGCGACTTGTGTGGGCGCCCCGCACGCGGTATGGACAGTCTACACCAGACCGTGGTCCGGACAGGGCTGCCTGCCGCCCCGTCGGCAGAGCCGCCGCGAGGAAGGTGTGGAACGCCGTACCCCGATGCGCCTGTCTCCCCCACTGCCGCGGTGGGGCCGATCGCGCACGGCTTCGGAGCCGGCAAAGCCTCTTGGAATCGTGAAGGAGAATGCGGGTGTCACAAGCGTCCACAGATCGCTCCCGCCGCGGCGGGGAGCGCCGGCCCACGACGCCGTGGAGCCGGACATCGTCGAGGCGGGACGTCGGGTCGCGCACAGCGGCGCCACGGCTCGGCTGTCCGGCCACTCCGCCCACCACCCGTTGCGGGTGATCGTCACCTAGGTCGCGATCTTCGTGACCTTGGGCGGCCTGAACGCCGCCTTCCACGGCAAGCTCGTCGATCAGTTCACCATCCCGGGCTCGGACGTCCAGAAGGCGACCGACCCGGTCAACGCCAAGTTCGGCGGCCAGAGGGGCGCCGCACTGCGGGTTGTGCTCGCCGCCCCGCAGGGCCAGCGGCTCGACACGCCGCGGCATCAGGCCGCGATCCGGCAGATGCTCGCGGCCGGGCACGCGTCCCAGGCCTCGGTCGACGAGACCGCGAAGGACGTCGGCGCGATCACGAACCCGCTGGACAGGAACGCGCACCAGCTCTCCAGGAGCGGACGGATCGCATTCTTCGACGTCCGGTACGGCCAGAACAGCTTCAAGATCCCGCGCCCGGGGATCGTGAACGCGAGAACACGCTGCGGTCGATCTGCCAGAAGGCCGGGATCGACACGCAGTTCACCGGCGAGGCCGAGAACGCGCCGGTGTCGAGCAGCGGCAGCGAGATCATCGGTATGGTGGCGGCGTTCGTCGTGCTCTTGATCCTGTTCCGCGCCCTCGTCCCCACTGCGATCCCGCTGCTGTTCGCGATCACCGCGGTGGCGGGCGCGTTCATGCAGCGTCGTCCGCGCAGACGACGACAGCGTCTCGAGATGGCTGACCAAGAAGTACCTGGCCGAGGGGAAAGACCCATGGCGGATACATCGTCGAGGTCCGGCCGCCGTTCGTCGAGGAGGCCGCTGTACGGCGCGCAATCCTGCTCGCCGCCACGTCCGGAGCCTGCTTTATGTGCTGCACGTGGCAGCCGGAACCGCCGCCGGGGCTATCCGGGGAGCCAGGGCGTAGGGCCTCCCGGTGCACGGGAGACGCTGATCGCGTATCTCTCCTTCACCGAGGAGCGCCTCTCGGACGACGAGCACCAGGGACTCCTATGGAACAACATCCCGCCCATCAAGTCCGAGGAGGACCACCTCCAACTGTGGGAGTCGATCAAGTCCGGAAACGGGCTGCAGGTGGTGAGCACCGACCAGTTCGCGACGACGAGAGCCGAGCGGTATGAGAAGGAGGGAACGACGGTTGACTCACTCCAGGCGGGGCAGGCAACTGCCCCGATCGTCTCACTCCGAGCGATGGGAACGGCCTGGTTGCGAGGATTTGACGCATAGGAAGGCTGAGCGCGCCGTTGAGGGCCTTGTGACCCGATTGGGTCGTGGAGGTTCAAGTCCTCTCCAGCGCATGCCCCGGAACCCGTCCACAGTGGCGGGTTTCGGCGTTTCCGATACCGGCGCCGCCGCGTGCGCGCACATCCTGGCCCGTGGTGGCGTCTCTACGAACATCGTGATACGATGCGTCTGAGCTTCAGCATCAGTGCGATCTGCCCGCCGCAGCGAGTTGCGGTTGCGGCTTGCGCGTCGTTGGCCGCTCGGCATCAGCCTGGCCTGGTGGAAGGAGATGCGATGTTCGCTGTGGTGTCGATCTTGGTCGGCCTGATCGTGATCACGACCGCCGCTGTGTACGTGGGCGCGTTGCTGGCGATCATCCGCCCAGATCATCAAAACCCTTTCGCACGACCGCTGATGCAGTGGGTCGAGCGACACAGCAGGGAACGCGGTTGACCGGTCGCGCCGTATGCGGGATTCGCCAGGGCGCAGCCAGCGCCGATGATGCGAGAGGCGCACGTGGCGAGTGACCTTCAGGTCACGGTCGCGTACACACCCGAGCGCGCCACCATCACTCTCGTGGGAGACGTCTGCGTCGCCACGCGAGATCGACTGCGAGACGCGGTGTTGGAATGTCGAAAGCACCGCCCCGCAAGCGTCCGCGTCGACCTCCGGGAGGCATTTCTCGACTCCGCCGGACTTTCGGCCTTGATGAATGTCTGCGCCGATGCCTCCCTTGGACGGATCGAGCTCGTGTCACCGCCGGCGACACGCAGGCTCCTCACCAGGCTCGGGTTGCCCGCCCGATTCCTCTTCGAGCGCGATCTCACTGTTCGTGTGGTGACCCGTGGCCTGCGGCCCCCCCGGTCGAGCACGGACGATCGCCTCAGACCCATTCGTTGAGGCCATCACCGACCGCGCGCATGCGGTCGTTGCGTTCGACTCCGATGGGCTGCGCTCCGTGCGATGGCACCCCGCAGGGTACGGCTCGGTCGCACGCGCGACCCGGCTGGTCACTCCCAGCATCCGTTGCGGCTGTGTGCCATACTTCGGCCCGATGCGGCGTTGGCGCGGCGTCCAGGTGAGTGGCATCGCCGGCCTTTCCGCGGCCGGCGCGGTGGTGGCGCACGCCGGGCCACAGGGCCTTTCGGACCCCCGTTGGTTGGCCGTCGCCGTGGCCGGGGCGGTCGTCGCGTCCGCCGCGATCGCTGCCGCGCTTGGCCTGGCTCTGGCCCTCGAGCGGCGTGCCGCGGCACTTCACACCGGCACAGCCCGCACCCGCCTCGCACAGGCGGTGGACGCACCACCGTTCCCGGCGCTCGTGGCGGTCATGCTGGTGTGCCAGGGCTCGGCCCATACAGCACTCCTTGCGGCGGGCGTCCCGGCCGGCACCGGCCCGGTCGCCGGCCCGGTGCTCCACGTGGTGCTCGCGACCGGCGGCGCCCTCGTGGCATGGGCGCTCCAGCGGCGGGTGTTGCGCAGCGTCGATCGGCTCGCCCACGCGCTGGCGGCGATCCTCCCGCGGTATCTGTGGCCCTGCGCCGGCATCACCGCGGGTTCGGCCGCACCGCTCCGCGCCCGGCCTGGTGCCCGGAGCCATCGTGGTCGTGCTCCTCCCCGGATCGTCGCATCCGCGATGGTCATCGCCTCCACGTAGCGGCGGCTGCGACGCCAAGCGCGCGTCCGCTCGCCGTGGCGGGAGGCAGGAAGGGGGAATGCGTGTGATCACGACGAAACACGTGCGCTGCGCGGTCGCGGGGGCGATCGCAGCGCTCGCCTGTGCAGGCTGTGGCAGCAGCGGGTCTGCGATCGGCAACACCACCCTGGGCCCGTACCCGACCGGCGCAGCCGTCCCGGCGGGCAGCGGCACGACGACCGGGATGCCGGGGATGTCCGGGACGACCGGCACGTCGATGAATGCGATGCCGATCGTTCAGCTGGGCCAGGCGACCTGGCAGGGGATGAAGATCACCGCCCGGTCGATGGCTCCGGCGCCGTTCGTCGTCGTCACGGGCACGAGCGAGCGGATGGTGCGTCCGACGAAGGCGGACTCGATCCACCTGATGGTGATGCTCACCGACGCGCACACCGGCGTGCCGATCCCGTACGCCACCGTCTGGGCGACGATCCGCCGCAACGGCCACATCGTCTACGACCAGCGCCAGTGGCCGATGCTGTCGCGCTACATGGGCGTCCACTACGGGAACAACGTCGCCCTGCCCGGGGCGGGCTCATACCAGCTGAGCCTGCTCGTTGGTCCGCCGCAATCCGCGCGCCACCTCGAGTACGCCCATGTCTGGCTGCATCCGCACCGCGTGCAGATGACGTTCCACTGGAAGCCGGGAGCGTGATGTGGCGCTGACGCGCCGCACGCTGCTGACGGCGGCCGCCGCAACCGGGGCGGCCGCCGCGGGCGTGGGCGCGCTCGAGCTCCCCGGCCGGAACGGCGGCGGCGCCTCGGTGCGCCTCGGGGCACAGCCCGCCGGCCTCCCCGCGGCCCAGCACGCCTGGGACGCCAGCCTGGCACGAGACGAGAACGGGAACCCGGTCGCCCCGCGCTACGACCGGCTGCTCATGTTCGACCTCGCGGGCGCACCCGGACACGCGGCGGCGACACGACTCGAGTCGGCGCTGCGCACGCTCGAGCGCACCTACGCGTGGGCGCCTTCCGGCCTCCTCTTCGCGCTCGGCTGGGGCGCGCACTACTTCAGGACGTGGCTGCGGACGACATCCCCGGTTCCGGAGCCGAAGGCGCTCTCGAGCTTCGAGCTTCCGCATCTCGACGCATACGACGTCTGCCTGCACCTCGCTGCCGACAAGCCCGAGCGGCTGGCTGCCGTCGAGAACGCTCTGGTACATGGTCGCCGGCTGGAGGGAGCGCGCGGCAGGCTCGACCTGCGCGGGGTGCTCACGTGGCGTGAGACCCGGACCGGATTCGCGGGTGCCGGCCTGCCGGCACGCCACCAGCATGTCGGCGGGATCCCGCCGGGCGGCGTTGTGCCGGCGGGCGCGCCGCTGTTCATGGGCTTCAAGTCGGCCCTGCGCCGCAACCAGGCCTCCGAGCAGTCCGTGACGATCCCCGCGGGCGCGATGGCCGGCGGGACGACGATGCACGTGAGCAGGATGCGCCTCGCGCTCGACTCGTGGTATGGCCTGCTGGACGAACGCCAGCGCGTCGCGCGCATGTATGCGCCTCAGGTCACGCCCGCGCAGGCGCGGCGGTTCACGACCGACGCCCCGTCCGATCCGGCTGCCTTCGCGACGGCGGCGCGCCGGCACGGCGTCGTCGGCCATTCCCAGGCGACGGCACGGGCACGCGTCAAGGGCCGGCCGCGCATACTGCGGCGCGACTTCGATACGGTCGACGGGGGTGAGGCGGGCCTGCACTTCGTCTCGCTCCAGCGCACGATCGCCGATTTCGTGGCGACACGGCAGGCGATGAACGCCGATCGGGCGCCGTACCTGAATCCCGCCATCACCCCGACCGTGAACAACGGCATCAACGACTTCATCTTCGTGCTGGCACGGGCGAACTACGCGGTTCCGCCGCGGGCGCGGCGATCGTTCCCGCTGCTTCCCGGAGGGCTCGATGCCTGAGCTCTGTCCCGTACGCCTCGCCGGGCGGGGCCTCCTGGCGCTCGCCGCGGCGGCGGTCGTTCTCGCCGTCGCGGCGGCGGTCGCCCGGGCCGACGGCGACCCGGCGAGCGACTACCTCTACACGCAGCGCGTCTTCCTTCCCTCGGGCGCGTCCGCCTCCCAGGAACGGGCCGTGACCGCGCTTGCCCTTCAGTCTGACCGGCTCGGCGCGCCGATCAAGGTGGCGGTGATCGGCTCGGTGTACGACCTGGGATCGATCACCCCGCTTTGGGGCAAGCCCGACACGTACGCACGATTCCTCGGCACGGAGCTGTCGTACGTCTATCACGGCCCGCTTCTGATCGTCATGCCGAACGGCTTCGGCCTGTACGACCACCGCCGGCCGACCGCATCCCTTCAACGCGCCCTCGACGGTCTGCGGATCCAACCCGGGGTAGCCGGGCTGGTGCGCACGGCCGAGGCCGCGGTGCGGCGCCTGGCAGCGGCGCGCGGCCATCGGCTGCCGGCGGCCGCGCGCCCGGCCCCTGCCGCGGGGTCGACCGCGCCGCACACGGCCGGGTCGGGCGGGCTCGGCGTCGAGGCGCTCGCGATCCTGGCGGCGGGGATCCTGGCGATGGCCGGCGCATGGGCGATCAGCCTGCGCCTGCGCCCCGCCTCCTGGCTCCGGATCCCGCGGATCCCGCGCGTGCGACGCCCGGCCCGGGCGTTCGCGGTGGCGCTGCCCCTGGCGCTGCTTGCGGGCGGTCTGGCGGCGGTCGCCGTCCCGCTGCACCGCTCGTCCACCACCCTCCCGCGGTCCGGGCCGAGGCCGCGTGGATTCACGTGGCCCGCCGGCGCACGGCCGGCGCCGGACTTCCGCCTGCGAACACAGTCGGGCACTCCGATCTCGCTGCAGACGGAGCGTGGCCATGTCGTCATCCTGGCGTTCCTCGACCCGGTCTGCCGTAACCTGTGCCCGCTCGAAGCGGCGGTGATCGGGCGGATCGAGCGCGAGTTCGGTGCGCGGACGCGGCCGGACGTCGTCGCGGTCAGCGTGAACCCCTGGGGCGACGGCCGTCGCCACCTGCTGCAGGACATCCGCAAGTGGGACGTCGGCCCGGCGTGGACATGGGCGGTGGGATCGCACGAATCGCTGGCTCGCGTCTGGAAGGCCTACGGGATCGGCGTGATCGCCAAGACGGTGCGGGTGGCGGGCGTCGACGTGCACGAGATCTCCCACACCGAGGCGATCTACATTCTCGACGGCCACGGGAGCGAGCGTCAGCTGTACCCGTATCCGTTCACCGCGTCCTCCGTCGTCAAGAGCATCCGGCAGCTGGAGGCTGAGCGGGCGTGAGTCACCGGGCGGCCCGCCTGCTTCGCCCGACGGTCGCGGCTGCGGCACTGCTCGCGCCGGCCGTGCATCCGCCGTCCGCACTCGCTCACGCAGCCCGGACGAACCCGGTGGCCAGCCCGTACGAGGCCAAGGTCTCCTCCGTGCCGCGCGGGGTGGCCGTGCGGGTCGTCGACGCCGACCAGCGCCTGTGGATGAGCGCAAACCCACGGCTGACCGTGGTGGTCGTCGGCCTGGACGGCGAGCCATATCTGCGGTTCTCGCCGGCCGGCGTGGCCGAGAACCTGCGCTCGCCCACGGTCTACCTCAACCGCGCCGTCCCCGCAGCCCCGCCCACCCCGCTGCGACCGAAGGCACAGCCCGTGTGGCGGCTCGTCACCCGGTCCCACGCCTACCTGTGGCACGAGGACCGGCTGCATGCCCTGGCGCTCGCGCCGCACCCGGCCGGACGCGCCGACCTCGGCCGCTGGGTCGTGCCGCTCATCATCGACGGTCGCCGGGCGCAGATCGGCGGCCGGCTGTGGTCGCGGCCGGCGCCGACCCTGCTCTGGTTCTGGCCGCTCGCGGTGCTCGTCGTGGTCGCCGCCGCCCTCGTCCGCCTTGGCGATGCCCGCGTCAACCGCACCGTCGCCGCCGGGCTCGGATCCGCGACGCTCGCCGCCGTCGTCACCGGCCGGGCCGGCCGCGAGCTCTTCGGCCATCCATCCGTCTCCGCCTGGCAGGTCGCCGACCTCGTGGCGACGGCAGCCGTCGCGGCCGGCCTGCTCGCGCTGCTCGCCCGCGGCCGGACGTGGCGGACGGGGGCGCTGCTGACCTCCGCGGCGGGGCTCTATCAGGGGCTCGTGCTCGCACCCACGCTCACACAGGGGTATGTGCTCGCCGCGCTCCCCGCGTCCATCGAGCGGGCGGCCGCCGCAGGCGCGCTCGCCGGGGGTGCGGGCCTCCTGCTCTCGATCACTCTCGTCGACGTCGTCACGCCGGCGCACCGGCGCGAGCGGGCCGTCGTGCGCCCACCCCTCGCCGATCCGGAGGCGACGTGATCGTCGGCCCGCACGACGTCGCGCTCAGCTCGTTCGCCTCGAACTGGACGCTCGCCGCCGGCCCGATCGCGGCGGCACTGGTTGCGTTCGCCCTGTTCGCACAGGCGTTCCTGCGGCTCCGGCGCCGCGGGCGCAAAGACCACGCGCCGTGGAGCCGGGCGCTGCTGTTCGCGGCCGGCGTCGGCATCTCGCTGCTCCCGCTCGTGTCGCCGATCGACGTGCTCAGCGACCGCTACCTGCTGTCGGTGCACATGTGCGAGCATCTGATGCTCGGCGACGCCGGGCCGGCCCTGATGGTGTGCGCCGTGCGGGGCCCGCTGGCGGTGTTCCTGGTGCCCGGCTACCTGCTCGGGCCGCTCGCGCGAACGGCGTGGCTGAGACGCGCGGTCAGCGTCCTTCTGCGACCGCGTGTGAGCCTGGCGGTGTGGGTCACCGCCATGGCGTGCTGGCACATCCCGGCCGCATACGACTACACGCTGACCCACCAGTCCGTCCACGATCTTGAGCACCTCACGTTCGCGATCGCGGGCGTGCTCGTGTGGACGCAGCTCATCGACCCGATGCGTCACGGCCGTCTCACCGTGCCGCAGCGGCTCCTCTTCGCCCTGACGGTGTTCGTCTTCGGACAACTCCTTGGAGATGTGCTCATTTTCACCTTCCATCCCCTCTATCCCAGCTACGCCGACCAGTCGGCCCGTGTGATGGGAATCTCGCCGCTCCTCGACCAGCGGCTCGCGGGACTGGCGATGATGATCGAGCAACTCGTAACGCTTGGTACATGTTCCGTGCTGCTCTACACGAGGCTCCTGCGGCCGCGGACGTTCACGAACGCGGAGACGGCGTGAATCCGTCGTCACCAGAGGCGTTCAGATTCGAGCCGCTGTTCGCAGCAGCGGCACTGGTCCGCGCAGGCATCTCCGGACGATCTGCGTCGCCGCGGGCACCGACGTGCCAGGCCGCTGCTCTTTGGCCTCGGGCTCTTCCTGATCGTCGCCGCGCTCAACTCGCCGCTCGAGATGGCGCAGAGTTCTGGCCGAGGTTCCGCCTGTGCGGGGCCGGGCTTCCCTGACCGGCCGTTCCTGATCGGGGCGAGTCGGCCCCGACCGTCACGCCCACCGTGCGACGCGCTCGGACGGTGGCGTGGACGATCAGGGCCGCACGCCTGCCGTTGCGCCCGCGATGAGCAGGGCTGCAAGGGTGTCGAACATGCTCTGCTTCGGGACTACTGGCCCATCTTCACGCCCGGCTCGCCGTCGGCGAACTGGACCGGAACGGTCGGGTGGCCGCCGGGGGCGTGTGCCGCACGCGACCGCTTGAAGAGAGGCAGGAACGAGCGCCCGCTCGTCGCCGCCAGCATCATCCCTGTCGCCGTGTACCACGCGAGGACCCCGGAGACGATAAGCACCCATGCGCCCCACGCGAGCACGGTGCTCGACCCGATCAGGTAGGAGATGGCGAGCAGGATGGAGCCTGCGGTCAGCGTCCCGAGAACGGAGAACAGCGCGCCGCTCTCGGCGATCGAGGCGAGCGTGCCGCTTGCAGTGATCGCGGCGAGGACGATGAACCAGCAGCCGAGCGGGATGAACGTGCTTCCGGCCGGGGGCGTGATCGTGTGGTTCGCGACCAGCCACCAGAAGATGCCGTCGGCGATCCAGAACGACCCCCACGTGCAGTGCATCGCCGTTGCCAGCGCGTCGCGAGCGCGAAATGCCCACACCCCGGCGGTGAACTGCGCGACACCGCCGAAGACGGCCGCGAACGGGAACAGGAAGAGCGGCGACGTTGTCGTACTGCCGTACCATCCCGCCAGATTGCTCGCGACCATGAAGGTCGCACCGGCAAAGCCGAAGAGCCCGAGCACACTCGGAGCGGCAATGGGCTGGAGAAAGATCCGAGCCGGAATGCCATCCCACGAGCGCGAGGCGCCGTGTTCGGATCGCGCCTTCCCACGAACCGACGATTCGTGTCTGACTGCACTCACGAGAACCTCCCTCGGTTGTACATCGTACTACGATATACATCGGATTCACCCGCCCAAAACATCCAGGTTGCGTGCGTCATGATCCTCACCCGCAACGTTTCACGCCCGCGGAGTTTCGGGAACATCGACCCCAGATGTTGAACCGAGGCACAGCGAGATACCGGTCGAAGGCCACCGGCCAGTACGTGTCGTTCGACTTCGCCCGCGAGCATCCGGATGAGGCCTACCGCGTAAACCGCACAGCCTCCCCGGCACGTGTCGCCGCGGTCGTGGGCGGGCTTCTGGCGGCTTCCGTGGCCGCGGGCGCGCTCTACCGCTTACGCGACAGGTAGCGGCCGCGCAATCACCGGCCGGCGAGGGCCTGCCGCGCGGCCTCGGCGAACGGAATGAGATCGAGCGGGACGAGCTCCTGGAGGCGGGTGTCCGTGACGACCGTGGGGACGCGCAGGCCGTCGATAAGCGGGCGCGCGGTGGCCGCGTTGACCGGCGTGACGAGCTGCAGCCAGTAGGACGACAGGCGCGGTGTGAGCACAGGAACCTCGATGATCCGCGGATGGCGGCCGCGAATGCGCGCGATCTCTTCGATCATCTTGCGGTAGGTCAGCACCTCGGGGCCGCCGGCCTGAAGGGTCTGGTCGATGGCGGGGTCGAGTCCGCACACCGAGACCAGGTAGGTCACGACGTCGTCCAGCGCGATCGGCTGCGTGGGGGTGGCGACCCAGCGCGGGCAGATCATCGCGGGCAGCCGGTCGACAAGCGCCACGATCGTCTCGAACGCGGCGCTCCCCCGGCCGACGACCACGGCGGCGCCGATGGCGGTGACCGGGACCGCGCCTGAGCGCAGCGCCGTCTCGGTCTCGTGCCGGCTCTGCAGGTGCTCGGAAAGCTCCACTCCCTCCCCGGAGAGGCCGCCGAGATAGATGATCTGGCGCACCCCTGCGCTCTCGGCGGCGCGGGCCAGGATGCTCGCGCCCCGGCGGTCGCGTTCGGCGAAGTCGGCGCTGCCGAGCGAGTGCACGAGGTAGTAGACGACCTCGATGCCTTCGAGCGCCTCGCGAACCGCGGTCGGGTTTCCGACGTCGGCGACCACCCAGCGGATCCGGCCCTCGCCGGGACGATGCCGGCGAGAGACCGCGGTAACGTCGTGCTCGCCGGCAAGGCGCGACACGAGCGCGGTCCCGATCGTGCCGCTGGCACCGAACACCGCCACCCTCATCGGGTCACCCTCCGGGCGAGGCCTGCGAAGTAGCGCCGGCCGACGGCGACGTGCAGGCGCGACTGCACGCGCTTGTAGAGCTCGCCCGTCCAAGCCGGCGCGCCCGGCCGGGCGGCCAGCGTCGGATGGAACCCGGAGATCGCCGAGACGACGAGCACATCACCGTCCTGCACGTGTTGCTCGAACCGGATCGACCCACTCGGCCGGCGAGCCAGGATGCCGCCGCCGATCGGGTGCGTGCACGTGATCCGCGTCGGGTCCGCGCTCACCTCGGCAGGCCGGAAGCGAAGCAACGCCGGCCCGCCCACCGCGAGCCGCAGCACGACGCCCTTCGACGACGCACGCGCCCGCACGAGCCCGACCGTCGAGCGCTCGACCTCGCGCCAGTAGATGCGCGAGAGCAGGCGGGCGCCCTCGGCCTGCATCGGCACCACCGGCCCGGCGAACATCGCCCGCTGCGCCGACGAGATCGCGCCGTCAGGGGCGCGCTCCTCCACAGACTCCCACCCCCAGTATCCGGCTCGTGCCACGTCGACCACGCTGCCCTTCGATGCCCGCCTACCGATCAAACACTAGCCCCGAGGTTGACCAGCCCGGCGGCGTCGGCGACGATGTGCGCGTGCGCGTCATCTATTGCACTGCGCTCGGCATCGGCCTGGGACTGCTGGCCTTCATCGGTCACGTGGACGCGCTTGCGCCCGGCGCCTCTCTGACCAACCCCGACCACACCCAGCTCGTCTACGCCGGCATCGGCGGGGCCTTCGGGTTCTTCATCGGCGTGTTCGCGCACTCGAGCGGGAAGGCGCACGCCGCAGATCCACCCGTGGAGAGCCCCGACACGCCGGTGTCGACGACCGCGACTCCGGAGCCGTAGCGCCAGCATCGCCGACGTTGGGCTGCGTGTGGCCTCTGGCGGCCCTCGCGCTCGTTCAGGCCGTGGCGGCGGCGAGGCGCTTGTTGCGTCGGTGCGCCTTGTAGAACACGATGCCGAGCCCGATCACGCCGAGGAAGAAGCCCCACGCGAACCCGGTCGCCCGGCTCAGGCCCGACTCCTTGGCGACGTGGGCTGTGACGACTCCCCACACGACCTCGATCACCAGCGACAACCAAAGCATCGTCCACCGTCCCGTATCCGAACAACTGTCCTCGTGTCATCGGCAACAGCCCGGAGTGATATGAGACCCGCGCCCCGGGTGGTAGCAAAAGAGACGAACCCCAAGTCGTGACGGTTCGCGATGGACACACCGCTGCGACTCGTGGATGATGGGCGCGCCGTGGGCATCCCTCGACCGCTTCGCATCGCCATCGTGGCCTCGGCCATCTTCACCTGCGTCGCGTTCGTCGTTGCGGCGATCGGCTCCGGAGGGACGCCGCACACGCGGGCCACGCGCCACGTCCATCGCCACCAGTCGGCGGCGCAGCCGGCCGACACCCCCGTCGTCAAGGCCACACCGGCAGCCTCGACGGGCATCACCGCCGACCAGCTGGCGGCGCTCGCGAAGATCAAGCACGTCATCTTCGTCACCAAGGAGAACCGCAGCTTCGACAACTACTTCGGCCGCTACCCCGGCGCCGACGGCACCACCACCGGCCGCACCCTGGCGGGTCGGGCGCGGCCGCTGAGGCGTCTGCTCGACACGAACAAGGATCTGCGCCACGACCGCGCCGCCATGCTGCACGACATCCACTTCGGGCAGATGACCGGCTTCTCGTCGATGCCGCATCCCAACTTCGCCTACACCGAGGCGCGAGCGGGCCAGCTTCCCGCCTACTGGGCCTATGCCCGGCACTACACACTCGGCGACCACATGTTCTCGTCGGTCGCGGCGCCCAGCCTGCCCAACCACATCTTCACGGTCGCCGCGCACGACGGGGGCATGCTGGATGACCGCGGCTACTCCGGCCAGTGGGGGTGCGACGCGCCCGCATCGCAGCGAGTGCCGGTGTACCGCGACGGCCGCCGATCGCTCCGGTACCCGTGCTTCAACATCACCTCGCTCGGCCAGCAGCTGTCCAAGCGGTTCATCAGCTGGCGCGCGTACGGCCCGCGGCTGCACGCCCAGGGGTCGGGCTGGATCGGCTACGAGGCGATCCGCGGCGTGCGCAAGACCGCGCTTTGGCGCCACATCCGCCCCAATCCGCAGCTCTGGAAAGACCTCGTCCGACATCGGCTGCCCGCCGTGTCGTGGGTGGTTCCGCCCTACGAGCGCTCGGAGCACCCGCCGGCGTCGGTGTGCTCCGGCGAGGACTGGACGACGACGCTGGTCAACCGGGTGATGCGAAGCCCGTACTGGTCATCGACGCTGATCGTCGTCACCTACGACGAGTCGGGCGGCTTCTACGACCACGTCGCACCGCCGCGCGTCGACGCCCTCGGCTACGGGCCGCGAGTGCCGCTGCTCCTGATCGGCCCCTGGGTCAAGCCGGGCTTCATCGACCATCACACCTACGACTTCGCATCGATCGACAAGCTGATCGCACTCAGGTATCACCTGCCGATGCTCAGCCACCGCGAGGCCGCCGCCCTGCCGATCACCGCGGCCCTGCAGGCGCAGACGCCAACGCCGGCGCTCGTGCTGCCGCTGCGCTCCTGCCCGACCGAGCCGAAGCTCGGCGCCGCCCCCGCCGACTAGCGCTCAGCCTGGCCGGTGCCCGGGGGCGACCAGGTCGCGACACTCCGGGTGCCGTTCGATGTAGCCGGCGATGAACGGGCACAGAGGCACGACTGCCAGCCCCTGCTCGCGCGCATCGTCAAGCGCCGCCGCGGCCAGCCGGCTGCCAAAGCCCCTTCCCTCGCACGCCGGCGCCACCTCGGTGTGGGTGAGCGCGATCCGGTTCTTGCGCCGGTGGTAGGCCAGGAGTCCGATCCGCCGCCCGTCGAGCATGAGCTCGTAGCGGTTCGCCTCCGGAACGTTGACGACCACGGCCTCGTCCGGCGCAGCGGGTCGCTCGACCGATTCGAGCGCTTCGGCGCCGTGGAAACGCTCGAGCAGCCGAGATGTCACGTCGGACTTGCGCGCATCGCGGTGGTCTTCGAACCGGCGGCGGTGCGCCGCGGCGAACCGCCACGGGTCGCGCTCCTCGAGGTGGCGGAAGATCTCGCGGGTGCCGCGGAAGATCCGCCCGTCCTCCGCCTGCAGGACGGGGATGTGGTCGGTGCCGGCCAGCTCGCGCAGCTCGTCTCGCTGCTCCGGCCAGGGCTCGACCTGACGCATGACCGCATCGATGCCGAGCTCGGTCAGCACCTCGCGGACCGCGGAGGAGAAGGGGCACCATTCCGCCTGATACAGGGTGACGGTCGTCACCCTGCGGCGACGCCCCGGGCTGAGCTGCTGGGCGAGATGGCCATGAACGAACTGCACGGCCATCGCTCCCTCGCCGACCGCGGCCGCGCATCGCTTCGTCGAGCCGGAGCGAACATCACCCGCGGCGAACACCCCCGTCACGCTGGTCTCGAGGAGGTTCGGGCTCCCGACCGCCGAGCCGGTGAGGACGAAGCCGTCGTCGTCGCGTGCGATCGCCTCGTGCAGCCATTCCGTGCAGGGCCGCGCGCCGAGAAACAGGAACAGGAACGAGAGCGGGACGCGCTCGCCGCTCGTCAGCGTGACCGACTCCAGCCGCCCGGCCTCCCCATGGAGCACCGCGATCTCGCTGCGGTCCCGCACCGCGACTCCATAGCGATCGAGCTCCCGGATCAGATAGTCCGACATCGTCTCGCGCAGATCGGCCCGCCGGTGCAGCAACGTGACCAGCGCCCCTCCGCGCGCCAGCCAGACGGCGGCCTGACCCGCGGAGTTGCCTCCGCCGACCACGGCGACGCGTGATGCGCCGCACAGCAGCTGCTCGGGCGGCCCCGCGGCGTAGAAGACGCTCACGCCCTCGTAGTCCGAGAGACCCTCGACAGGGAGGCGGCGATACTGCGCGCCGGTCGCAAGCAGCACCGCCCGGGCGACGACCTCCTGCCCCTCCTCGAGGCGGGCGGTGTGCCGCCCCTCCCCGGGCTCGAGGGTCATCACGCGATAGGGCGTCGCGGTACGGGCGCCGAACTTCCGCGCCTGCACGACGGCGCGTGTCGTGAGCTCCGACCCGGTGATCCCGGCCGGGAACCCCAGGTAGTTCTCGATCCGGCGCGATTCGCCCGCCTGTCCGCCGAGCGCGCTGCTCTCCACCACCAGCGTCTCGAGTCCCTCGGACGCGCCGTACACGGCAGCGCCGAGCCCGGCCGGGCCGGCGCCGATGATCAGGAGGTCCACCTCTTCCCGCGCCGCCAGCTCGCGTCCGATGCCGAGCGCCCGCGAGAGCTCGGCCGGCGATGGCCCGTGCATCTCGACTCCGCCCGGCAGCCGGACGAGCGGCACGCCCGGGAGCTCCGCGCGGGCGAGGAGCGACGCCGCCTCGGGGTCGCCTGCGTCGTCCGGGTCGCGCCAGGTGAACGGCAGCCGGTTGCTGCGGACGAACTCCAGGAGCCGTCTGGTCGGCGGCGAGGAGTGCGGGCCGATGATCTCGATCCCGAGTCCGGAAACCTGCTGCAGCGCTTCACGGCGCGCGATGAACGTCCCGAGCACGAGCGTGCTGAGCGGCCCGTCGTCGAACAGCAGTCCGCGCAGCGCTTCACGATCGACGGCGATGTAGCGCAGCGGCGTCGCGGCCACGGCGGCCACGAACGCCGCCTGGCCGGACAGGAGGTTGACCTCGCCGAGGAACTTCGACGGGCCGTGGCGGATGATCTCGTTGCCCGCGGCGTCCAGCACCGCGACCTCTCCCTCGAGGATCGCGATGAACGGATAGCGCTCGTCGCCGATCCGGTACAGGGTGTCGCCCGCGGAGGCCGTGCGCTCCTCGCCCACCTCGGCGATCGTCGCGAGCTGCGACGCGGTCAATGCCGGGCTGTCAGGGGCGGCGGTCACTCGGTGTTCATCCTTCTCCATGCGCGAGTGGGGAAGTGTACGTTCGGTCGTCGGAGCCTACGGCCGTCCATTGCCTACGGCGCGTTGAGCCCGCTGATCGCGGCTTCGGGGAGCCACACGCGCGAGCCGATCTACGAATACAGCCTCGTGATGTGACTCGACGAAGACGAGTCCCAGGATTGCGGCGGCCAGGATGAGCGCCGCGGCCGGGGCGACCTTGAGCACGAGCAGCGCTCCTATGGTGGCGCCGAACAGCATCGCGGCGACCGAGATGATGCGCCGGCCCGTGTTCGCACCCGAACCGCCGGCGAACGGCGAGTCTGCGGCGATCCCGGTCAGCGTGAGCGTCAGAACGGTGGTCGTGAGATCCGAAACGGCGAGCTTGCGGGCGGTCGCGTTCTGGACTCCCATCGCGAGTGCCAGCAGGATGATCAGCGCATACCGGCTCGATGCGCCGATGCCGTGTCCGGCGGCCACAGCGACGATGATCGCCCCGACGAAGAGCAGGAGTTGTATGCCGGTGGCAACCCGTAGCTGGTGCAGGCGCCGGTTGCCGGCGCGGGCGGCCAGGCGCCCGGCGATGACGCCGCCGGGGAGAAAACAGGCGATGGCGACCAGCGAGCCGACGACCGAGAGGCCGGGTGCTCCGGCGGCCGAGAAGCCGAGGAAGACGACGTTCCCGGTCATGTTCGCGACGAACACGTGCCCCAGCCTCAGGTACGCGAGGGCGTCCACGATGCCCGTGACGATCGTCAGGAGGATCATCAAGGGCGGAAGCGCGTCATCCGCGGTGACGGCGCGGGCACCCAGGTTTGACCGGGTCTCGGTCAGGACGGCGCTCATGGCCGAGCGCCTTCGGGCGACATGTGGGCCAGGACCTCGAAGAGCGCCGCCAGGTCCCGGTGTTCATAGCCCGATGCGCGCGCCACGGTGAGCATCTGGTCTGCCGTCGCTGCGGACGGCAGCGGCACGGACAGCCGGCGGGCGGCGTCGAGCGCGAGCGCGATGTCCTTCTGCATCAGCCCGACGTCGAACCACGCCGTTTCGGGCAGATCGAGGACGAGCGGAGCGCGGGCCTTCAGCATCGGCGAGCCGATCGGGCTCTGCGTCATGACGTCGCTGGCAAGCCGGCGATCGATTCCGGATCGCTCCGCGAGCAGCAGCCCCTCCGCGAACGCGAGCATCTGCACCGCCAGGCTGATGTTGATGGCGAGCTTGAGCACGAGTCCCTGGCCGTTGTCGCCCACGTGTGTGGGCGAGCCCAGCTCGCGTAGGACGGGCTCGACACGCACATAGGCCTGCTGCTCTCCGCCGACCATGATCGTGAGCGTTCCCGACTGCACCTGCGGGACGCTGCCGGAGACCGGCGCGTCGAGCATCGCCGCTCCCTGCGCCCGGACGCGCGCGGCAAGCTCGCGACTGGCGCGCGGGCTCACCGTGCTCATGTCGACCCAGATCTGGCCGGCCGTGAGACCGGCGAGGAGGCCGTCGGGACCCGATGCCACGGCGTCGAGCACGTCGTCGTTCGGCACGGAGGTGAGGACGATCGCGGCCGCCTGGGCGACCTCCCGGGGCGTGTCGCGCCATTGGAGGCCCTTCTCGACCAGGTCATCGGCGTGCACGCGGTTTCGCTCCTCGCCGTAGACGGTGTACCCGGCGGCGAGGAATCGGGCTGCCATGTTGCCGCCCATCGTTCCCAGTCCGACGAAGCCGATCGACGTCGGTTCGGTGATGGTGGACATCTCACGCCCTCCCTTCGATCGTGGCGATGTCGTCGTCGCCGAGCTCGATGAGTGCCGCGGGGATGATCGGGTCGACCTGATCGGGGCGGCGGAACCCCACGATGGCGCCGTCGACCGCGGGGTTGGCAAGCGTCCAGGCAACCGCGACCGCGCCCGGCGTCGTGCCCCGCTGGTCGGCGACTGCTTGTAGCCGCTCGACGAGCGCAAGGTGCTGCGACAGCTGCGGCTCCTGGAAGCGCTCGCTGTGCTTGCGCCAGTCGTCCTCGGGCAGGTGCTCGATCCGCTCGCGGGTCATCGCGCCGGTCAGGAGGCCCGAGCCCATCGGCGAGTAGACGATCACGCCGATCCGCTCGCGCTCGGTGAAGGGAAGGAGCTCCTCCTCCGCCTCACGCGCAACGAGCGAGTAGGGCGGCTGAAGCGTCTCGACGGGGGCGATCTGCTGGATCTGCCGCAGCTGCGCGACGCTGAAGTTGGAGACGCCGATGTGGCGGACGAGGCCCTGCTCCTTGAGCTCGGCGAGTGCCTCCCACGCTTCGTCGATGTCCTGCTCGGGGATCGGCCAGTGGATCTGGTACAGGTCGATCGCATCCACTCCGAGCCGCTCGAGGCTGTCGCCGGCCTCGCGCAGGATGGAGTCGCGCTTCAGGTTGTTCACGACCTGCCCGCCGCGCCCTGGCACGAGCGAGGCCTTGGTGAAGACGTACGGGCGCTGGTCGTCGTCGAGCTCACGCAGCGCGCGGCCGACGATCTCTTCGGAGTGGCCGAAGCCGTACGCGGCGGCGGTGTCGATCCAGTTCACGCCCTGCTCGAGCGCGCGGTGGATCGCCGCGATCGACTCGGCGTCATCCTGCGGCCCCCATCCGTGCTCCCAGCCGCCGCCGCCGATCGCCCATGCGCCGAGACCGACGCGGGTGATCTCAAGCCCGGTCCGGCCAAGCCGTGTGGTTGGTAGGTGTGTGGTCTGCATCGCTGCTCCTCCTTGCTCGAAAGGCCGAGTTCCTGACCAGCATAGCAGATATTCAAAACTAGTCGTATCGTTTCTGATATGATGTCGTTATCGAGATCATTCGAGAGGAGCCATCCCATGAGCCTGGAGACAATTGCGCCCCGGTGGGCGATCCGGAACACGGCGGACGGCGGGCCGGCAGCACGCTCGTTCCTGCTCCAGCGGGTTCAGCCCGCGCTGACGGGGCTGATCGACGGGTCGCTGTCGACACTGGCGCCGATCTTCGCCGTCGCGCTGGCTACGCACCGGCCGCACTACGCCTTCCTCGCCGGGGTGGCGACGGCCATCGGCGCCGGCATCAGCATGGCGTTCTCGGAGGGGCTCTCGGACAGCGGGGAACTGACCGGCCGCGGTAACCCCCACCTGCGCGGTGCAATCACCGGCGCCGGCACGTTCGCCGGCGGGATACTGCACGCGCTGCCGTTCCTGCTCCCCCAATACCACGCGGCCCTGACCGCGGCGATGATCACGGTGGCGCTGGAGCTGCTGACGCTGGCCTGGATCCGGGCACGCTTCTTCGGAACCGGCTTCCTGCAGTCGGTCGCGTCGGTGTCGCTCGGTGGCGCGATCATCGTCACCATCAGCGCGGCGCTGGGAGCGGCAAGTTGAGCGCGGCGGACGGCGACGCTGCCACGGCGCCGCGGCGCGGTCGGCCGCGCAGCGAGGCGCGCAAGCAGGCGATCCTGCAGGCGGCGTTCGAGCTGCTCGGAGAGCGCGGTCTCGGCGCCACGAGCATGGACGCCGTCGCCGAGCGGGCAGGTGTCAGCAAGGCCACGATCTACCGCTGGTGGGCCTCAAAGGAGCTGCTCGCACTCGACGCGGTCTACGCCGAGTGGGATACGGCGGGCCCGGCGCCGCGCCAGACCGGCACGCTGCGCAGCGAGATGCTGGCGCTGGTGCGCCCGTGGGCGCGGCTCGCGGCCGCCGGACCGTCCGCGCGCATCCTGGCGGCGCTGGTGGCCGAGGCGAAGGAGGATCCCGAGTTCGGCGGGGTCTACCGAGCACGCTTCGTCGAGCCGCGCCGCGACCAGGCACGGGCGATGTTCTCTCGCGCGATCGCCCGCGGGGAGATCTCCGCCGACACCGACGTCGAGGTCGCCATCGACCTCCTCTGGGGCCCCCTCTACCACCGCCTGTTCCACGGACACGCGCCGCTCGACGACCGCTTTGTGCGTCGGTCGGTGGACACCGTCCTCGCGGGCATCCTCCCGCGCGACAACAACCTGGAGTGACCCGGTGCGCTGGCCCGGATTTCCGCCGGGTCATACGAGCGAACGGCTCGATGCCGTCCGCGGAGGCGCATCACGGGTGCCGGGCAGACATCGTCTACCGGTGGTGCCGAACTCGTCCGCGGGAGCACCGGCACCGTGCCGGGATCGAGCCGCACTCCCAGCAGCGCGCCCGGATCTGATAGGCCGCCCACGAGGCGACGAGGACGAGGCACACGACGACCGCGAACACGGCGGAGGGGGCGATGGTCGTCGTTGACCCGCGAGCGTGCGTCGCGTGGTCGCGCAGGTACTGGTGCCAGAAGTGGGTGTACGGCAGCTTGTGCGCTCCCCGGACGATGCCTGTGGGAGCCTAGCCTCCGGGATGAGGGCCACGGCTGACGGCGTCAGGGATCGGCGTGCGTGGCCGCGTCGATGTGGGCGAGACGCATCGGCACGACGACCTCGTCGAAGATCACCTGGAGCATGGCCGCGAACGGCACCGCGATCAGCGCGCCGGCCGCGCCCAGGAGGACGGTGCCGCAGAGCACTGCCAGGATGGTGAGCAAGGGGTCCATGTTCAGAGCATGGCCCTCGACCCGGGGGCCGAGCACGTATGCCTTCACGTCTTCGATCAGGTACGACGCCAGGAAGGTGAGTCCGAACGTCGCCCACCCCTGGAACGCGGCGATGATCAACAGCGGCACGCGCGCGATCCAGACGCCGATCTTCGGCACCAGCTCCCCGAACGCGACGATCACCGAAAGCGGAACGGCGAACGGCACCCCGAGCACTCGGAGGCTGAGGTACATCAGCACTCCGACCGCGAGCATGATGATGAGCTTGGCCCGCAGGTATCCCCCGAGCCGGGTCCATATCGTCTCGATGACGGCCCGCGTCTTGTCGCGTCGCGACGGACTGGTCAGGAGGAGCACGTTCTCGAGCAGCCGCTCGCGGCGCATCACGAGCAGGGTGGCCAGGATGTAGACCATGCTCAGGTCGAAGAGCAGCTTGGCCGCGGTCAGGGGGAGGTTTACGAGCTGTGCCCCGACATCGCCCGCGAGCCGGCCGCCCAGGCTCTCCATCTGGGACTCGAACGTCCCGGCGCCCGGGTACTTGCGCTTGACCGCCGCATACTCGTTGCTGATGTGCTGAAACCGTGTGACATAGCTCGGAAGCCGGTGGCTGAACTGAGCCAGCTGGGAGACGAGCGGCGGGACGACGAGCCACAGGAGCGCCCCGACAACGCCGATGCCCGCCGCCTGCACGATCCCGACCGCGAGCCCGCGCGGGATGCCCCGTCGCTCCAGCGCGGCGGCCGGCCTCGCGAGGGCTGACGCGAACAGGACCGCGAGGAAGAGCAGCACGAAGACGTCGCGCAGCTCGGCGATGATCCGAAGGCCGACCACGGCCAGGACGGCGATGACGAGGGCGAGCGCGAGCGGCTTGGCGCGCTCGAACGCCGAGTCGCCAACGATCACCCGCTCGTCTGGTATGCCACGATCGCCCATCGCGGCGTCACCTTCTCCGCGCAGACCGCCGGACCTTCTTCGCACTCGCGGCGTGGGACCGCGGGGGCGGGTGCGCCGCCTACACCTCGAGCGGGTTGAACGCGGTGCGGCGCACGAATCGGCCGTGCCCGGGCTGCGTCAGGATCTTGCCGTCGTCGAACACGACGGTCCCGCGTGAGAGCGTCAGCCGCGGCGAGCCGCTCACCTCGCTGCCCTCGTAGATGTCGTAGTCGACGTTCATGAAGGACGTGTCGACGCCGAAGACGTGCCGGCGCTGCGGGTCGAAGACGACGATGTCGGCGTCGGCGCCCACCGCGATCACGCCCTTGCGTGGGTGGAGGCCGAACATCTTCGCGATCGCCGTCGACGTGATCTCGACGACGCGGTTCATCGAGAGCCGGCCCTCGCGAACCCCGTGCTCCCACATCATCGGCAGCCGGTGCTGGATCGCCGCGAGGCCGTTCGGGATCTTCGAGAAGTCGCCCAGCCCGAGCCGCTTCTGCTCGTCGTTGAACGGGCAGTGGTCGGTCGAGATGCTCTGCAGATGGTCGAACCGCAGCGCATCCCAGAGGAACGGCTGATTGGCCGCGTCGCGCAGCGGCGGCGAGCAGACGTAGCGCGCTCCCACGAAGTCCGGGCGGCGCAGATCGTCGATCGTGTTGAAGAGGTACTGGATGCAGGTCTCGCCGTAGGCGGCCACCCCGCGGCTTCTGGCACGGATGATCTCCTCGGCCGCGTCGCGGCAGGACACGTGCACGACGAAGACCGGCGTCCCTGCGAACTCGGCCAGGCGGATTGCCCGCCCCGTCGCCTCGGCCTCCATGGTCTCGGGCCGGGTGAGCGCGTGGTGGATCGGGTCGGTCTGCCCCTTCGCGAGCGCGGCGTCGACGAGGTGCTGGATCGCGAAGCCATTCTCGCAGTGCACCATCACCAGCGCCTCGAGCTCCCGCGCGCGCTCGAGCACCGCGAGGAACTCGTCGTCGCGCACCATCAGCACGTTCGGGTAGGCGAGGAACACCTTGAAGCTCGTGATGCCCTCGGCGACCATCGCGCTCATGTCGGCGATCGTCGCCGGGATCGGCGCTCGTGATCGCCATGTGGAAGCCGTAGTCGACGTGGGCGGCGCCCTGCGCCCGGCCCATCCACTCCTCGAGCGAGCTGCGCAGGCCCCCCGGGTGCATCTGGAGGGCGAAGTCGACGATGCAGGTCGTTCCGCCTGCGGCCGCCGCCTGCGTCCCGGTGTCGTAGTCGTCGGAGCTGTGCGTGCCGCCGAACGGCATCGACATGTGCGTGTGGTTGTCGATCGCCCCGGGCAGCACGAAGCACCCGGTCGCGTCGATGCACCTCCGCGTCGACGTCCTCGAAGCTCCCGACGCCGGCGATCGTCTCGCCGTCGATGAGCACGTCGGCGGCGAACGTCTCCGCCGCGTTGACCACGGTTCCGCCCCGGATGATCTTCCTCATCGCGTTGCCCCTTTCCTAGCCTGCCGCGACCCGATCGATCGCCTGGCCGACGGTCTGCGCGTACGCCCGGATCGCAAGCTCGAGGTGCTCGACCGGCGTGTCCTCCTCCTTGGCATGGCTGATCCCGTTCGTGGACGAGGAGAAGATCATCACGGTCGGGACGGTGCGCGCCATCTCGGCGGCGTCATGGAGCGGCCCCGAGGGCAGCGCGTGGTCGCTGCCGCTGACCGCCTGGCAGGCGCTGCGCGCGGCCGCGATCAGGTCGGGATCGAACGGGATCGGGTCGATCTGCCAGATGCGCTCCCACGCGACGGTGCAACGCTCGCCCGCGGCGGCCTCGTCACCGCTCTCCTTCGCCTCCGCGAGCATGGCGGCGAGCGCGGCGGCGTCGAGGTGGCGCTGGTCGAGCAGCACCGTCGTCACCCCCGGGATGACGGTGGCGACCCCCGGGGTGCACTCGGCCGCGCCGATCGTGGCGACGCCGCCCCGGCGGACGGCGCCGTCGCGCACCGCGAGCGCGAACCGGGCGGCGGCCAGGAACGAGTCGCGCCGGCTCGCCATCGGGGTCGACCCGGAGTGGGCGGCCTGTCCCGAGAACACGACGCGGTGCCGCTCGACGCCGACGGTGCCGAGCACCGTCCCGACCGCGAGGCCGGCGCTCTCGAGCACCGGCCCCTGCTCGATGTGCAGCTCGAGGTATGCCCGCACGTCGGCGAGCCGCGGCTCGCGGCCGCGGCCGCCCGGTCGAGGTCGACGCCGTACTCGGCGACGACGTCGGCGAGGCGGTCGCCGGCAGCGTCGTGCAGGTCGCGCACGTCGTCGGCCCTGATGCTCCCGGAGAGCCAGGACGACCCGAACAGGCTGCGGCCGAAGCGCGCGCCCTCCTCGTCGGCGAAGTCGATCAGCGTCACCGTGCACGGCGGCGTCGTGCCCGTCTCGGCGATCGTCCGCAGCACCTCGAGCGCCGCCATGACGCCCAGCGCGCCGTCGAGCCAGCCGCCGTTCGGCACCGAGTCGATGTGCGATCCGATCACGACCGTCTCGGGCCGCGCGCCGTCGCAGGCGCGCCCACAGGTTGCCCGCCTCGTCGACGTCGACCGTGACGGGCAGCTCGCTCAGCCGGTCGCGCAGAAAGCCGCGGGCGGTGTCCCACTCGGAGGTCCAGCACACCCTGCGCGCGCCGCCGGGGCCGCCGGTGAGACCGGCGAGCGCTCGCAGGTCGGCGATGGCGCGGTCGGGCTGGGCGGCGATGTCCATCCGCTCAGACCCTGCTCTTGAAGAGGGGGATGATGTGCTCGCCGTACATGCGCAGGGTCTCCTCCTGTCCGCCCGTCATCAGGTAGATGTTGAACTGCTCGACGCCGTGCGCCTCGAGCGTCGCGCAGCTTCGCGATGTGATCCTCGATGGTGCCGAGGATGCAGAACCGCTCGCAGGTCTCGTCGTCGACGAACTCGCCGTGCCTGGCGCCCTGCCGGCTGTGATCGGCGTAGTCGTAGAACTCGCGCCGCTCGAGGTAGCCCGTGAGGCTCTCGGGAAGCATCGACTGGTCGTAGCGCTTGCAGCAGGTCGACGACGTGGTTTGCGACCATCGCGGGGAACCAGCGCACCGCGTCGCGCGCCGCCGCCATGTCGTCGTCGATCGCGACGGGCGCGCAGACGATGGGCGCGAGGTCGAGCGGCGCCCGCCCGGCCGCCTCGGCCGCAGCCCTCGCCTGGCCCATGACCCAGTCGATGATGTCGGGGTCGGCGAGCTGGATCACGACCCCATCGCCCTGCCGGCCGGCGACGCCGAGCGCGCTGCGGGCCGTACCCGGCGACCCACACCGGGATCTCGGGCAGATCCTGCGCCCACTTGAGCTGGATCTTGCGGTCGTTCCACGTCACGGCGCGGCCGTTGGCCATGTCCCGGATCAACCCCGTCGCCGCCTCGAACTCCGCGATCTTCACGGGGTGCAGGCCGATGGTGCGCCGGGCCGAGTCGCCACGCCCGATCATCACGACGACGCGCCCGGGGATGACCGTGTTCAGGGTCGCGTGGAAGCTGGCGGTGACGGTGGGATCGCGTGTGCCGGGGTTCGTCACGCAGAAACCCAGGCCGATGCGATCCGTCTGCACCGCGGCGGCGGTGACCAGGACGCACCCCTCCTGCCACAGGATGTGCGAGTCGTAGGTGTAGGCCCAGTCGAACCCGCACTCCTCGGCGAGCCGGACGAGATCGACGAAGCGCGAGCAGGGTGGGTCGGGAAGGATCGTGACGCCGAACTCGATCGCACACCTCCTGGCCGGCGGCTCCTCGGCCGCGCTCGGCCGGCCACTCTATCAGCCGGGCAGGCTCGCAAGGATGCCGTTGGGGAGGGAGTTTCTCCGCAACCGCGCGGCGGTCAGGCACGCGACGCGAGGGTGAGGAGCAGGCCGACCCCGTATGCGACTGTCGCGGATCCGACCACCCAGAGGCCGACGTCCACGCGGCGCCGCGCCCGCGGCCCCATGTCGACATCGAGCAGCACGCTTCGCAGTCCGAGCATCGCGTGGATCGTGACGACGGTCAGGAATACCCCCTCGGTGACGAGGATGACCGGATGGCCGATGTACTCGATCACCTGGTGGTAGGTGCGCAGGCCGCCCACCTCGTCGACGACGAAGTGGTTGGCGATCATGTGCACCGCGAGGAGCACGAGCAGCGCCATCCCCGTTCCGACCGTCCACCACCACGTGCGGTCGCGGACGGCGCGAGGGGGCGCCTGAGTGCGCTCGGGGGGTCGCTCGACGACGGCCATCACCGGCTCCCGAGAATGTGGATTGCGATCGCCGTGAGCGCCGTCATCCCGACCGCGGCGGCGGCCCAGAAGAGCATCCGCTGGTGCGCGACCGCGAGGCCGCTTCCGATCAGCGCCACCCGGATGCCGTTCAGGCTGTGAAAGAGCAGCACGAAGAAGAGCACGACGTCCATGCCGAGGAAGGCCACGTTCGTGACGATGCGAAGGAGGCTGCCCCACGTCGAGGTGCCGCCGAGCAGGAGCGACAGCACACAGAGGTGGAGGTAGAGGTAGGCGATGAGCCCGAGGCCGGTGAGCCGGTTCAGCGCAAAGGCGCGCCCGCCGAGCGTGCGGCCGCGCGGGTCGAGCCAGCCCGACGGCGCGGGGCCCGGGCCGTGGTGGCGCACGGGGCCGCGGCCGGCGCGCTGCGCCGCTCCCGGGAGGTCGGTGCCCGCGGGGCTCACCGGTGCGCTCCGCGATCGTGCCGGGGCCACAGGAGCTCACCGCGCAGATGCATGATGCGCTCGGCCGGGTTCACCCCCGCCGGGCAGACCTGGCTGCACTCGAACGCGGCGTGGCACCTCCACGCGCCGCTCGCCGTGTCGACGCACCGGCGCACCTCGTCAGGGGCGGCTCCGCGCGGCTCGTCGAGCAGGCGCTGCGCCGCGACCAGGGCGGCCGGCCCGACATACTCGCCGGAGGTGGCGGCGACCGGGCACGCCGACAGGCACAGCCCGCACTCGATGCAGTCCTCGTAGCGCACGAAGCGCTCCCCGTCGGGCGGCGCCACCACGCCCGCGCGGAACTCGCTCAGCCGCAGCGGCGGGTTCTCGGTCACGAAGCGGTCAAAGAACGCCTGCGGCTCGCAAACCAGGTCGGTCAGGACGGGAATGTTCTCGAGCGGCTCCACCCTCACTCGATCGCCCAGGTCGCGCATCGGCGTCACGCAGCCGAGCACCTCGCGCCCGTTGGCGATCACCCCGCACGTGCCGCACGACGCGTGCAGGCACGAGTGCCGCAGGGAGAGCGTCCGATCGAGGTGGTGCTTGATCCACAGCAGCGCGTCAAGGAGCGTCGTGTCCGGCCCGACGGGCACGTCGAACGCATCGAAGTGGCCGCTACCGGAGCCCCGCTTGAAGCGGAAGATCTCGAGCCTGCAGGTGCGGGGGCCGGCGATCATCGGGCGTAGTACGCCGTGTGGGGGAGAAGGACGGTGTCGCGCGTACGGCACGGCTCGTCGATGCCGAGCTTGCCGCAGACGACGTTCGCGCACACCTCGGCCATGGCGCGCAGGGTCGTGCCCTTGCCGCCCGTGATGGTCACGAAGCCCTCGACGCCGTCGGTCTCGCCGTGGTCGAACGTCTTGAACGTGCGCGAGAGCTCGCGGCCGCTCGAGGCGTCGCTCTCGCGCGAGCCGATCAGCGGGCGGGCCGCCGACCAGGCCGCCCGGAACTCGGCCGTGGCCACCGCGGGGATCAGCTTGGCGCCCTCCTCGTACATCCGCCGGACGTGGTCCTCCGGCACGTCGAGCTCATCGGGATCTTCCGCCACCCACGAGCTCGTCCCCACGACCGAGAGCCCGCGCAGCGGCACGACGATGTCGCCGTCGCCCGCGGGATGGAGGCGGTTCACGACCATGTTGCAGAGCCGGCCGCGAAGCGCAAGCAGCACGCCCGGCGAGGGCCGCACGGGCACCTGCACGCCGGCCATCGAGGCGATCCGCTCGCTCCACGGCCCGGCGGCGTTGACCACGATGTCGGCGGTGAGGTGGCCCTCGGTGCCGGTGACGTGGTCGTGGAGCGTCGCGCCGCGGACGATGCCGTCGTGCACGTCGAGGTCCACGACCTCCATGTACGGCGAGATGGCGGCGCCGTTGTGCCGGGCGGTCGCGAAGAACCGAAGCGGCATGCGCATCGCGTCCATCGCCCCGTCCGGGACGCGCACGGCCAGCCGCACATCCGGATTGAGCCCCGGCTCGAGCCGGAGCGCCTGATCGCGCGTCAGCCGCTCGGCCGGAATGCCGCATTCCGCGCAGCTCTCGAGGAACGGGTCGAGGTAGTCCATGTCCTCGTCGGCGATCGCGACGAACAGACCGTCGTTGCATTCGAGCGACCCGGGGCAGATCCGCCGCAGTATGCGGTTCTCCTCGATGCACTCCACGGCGGACTCCTTGTCCTTGACCGCGTAACGGCCGCCGCTGTGGAGGAGCCCGTGGTGGCGGCCGGTCGTGCCGGACGTGAGCTCGCCGCGCTCGACGAGGGTCACGCGCACGCCGCGGAGCGTGAGGTCGTGAGCCAGCGCCCCGCCGGTGCCGCCACCGCCGACGACGAGCACATGAGCATCGTGGCGAACACGCTCCATAGGCTGACCGTAGCGCCGCCCCGGCCCGCCCGAATCGAGGAAACCCTCTAAATCGATGCGCAGTAACTACGCGTCTTTCGTCACACCATCCGGCATACGACCGATCGTGCGACCCAGGTCGCTCGTCGTGGGAGGTGACGCCGCCGTCGCGCCTCTACGGTGTGCCGGAGTCCGGTGCGCGCCGCCGCCGCAGCAGCGCCCCTGCGCCGATCAACACGACACCGGTGCCGGCGACCCCACCGAGGTCGAGCCCGGTGAACGGCAGCGTGGCTCCGGCCGCCGCGCCAGGGCCGCCGTGGCTTTGCTCGCCGAGCCGGCCGGTGTACTGAGATCCCGCGGATGTCTGCGCACCGCTCGTCCCCGCAGCCGGTCCGAGCAATGCCACGGCTGCGATTGCGGCTGCGATCGTGCGGGTGCCGGGCCTGTGACTGCTCATGATGGGTGCCTCCTTCGCGACAGTGGCCGGCGCGCGACCGGGGGTTGCGCGTCGGCTCCAACGACCACCCGCCGTCGAGACGGATCCACCGAGGACACATCGCCGAACGGGATGCGCGCCGTGCTCGCGATGAACAGGCCGCGTGACACCTCGAGGTGGCCGGGGCTTCCGTCGATCCCCATCGGAACAACGGCACGGAGCACGCCGATGCGGCCGTGCGGCCCGTCGACCCGGTAGCCGTTCGCGGATCGAAGGTGACGTGCCAGCCGTTCCCCGCCGGCCCGGCGGGCGAGCGCGAGGGGGCGGCTCTCGGCGATGTCCGCAGCCGCAGCTTCGATACGTGTGGTCACTCTCATCATCTGCTCACCCTTTGGCGAAGTTCGTATGCAACGTTCGTGTGCATCGCGCTCTTGTCCCACAGCGGGAGTTCGGTCCCGCGGTCACCTGCGGGTGGTAGCGACTCAATGGTCTCTGGATGCGACCGTCCGCGCATCCGTGGAATCCGCGCGCCGTGCGTAGGTACTTGTCACGAGCGCGTCACGAACTCGTCGACCGAGGCAGGTCGCGGGCGGCGGATACGTGGAAGTGCCTATCCACGATCCGCGTTGGCACCGATGCGGCCGCCGGGTGCGGCGGGGACGATGCATGCGACCGAGAGGAGACTCCGCATGGCAGCCAACCGCCACATTCCGCACACCCCGCGCCCCGGGGATCGCCTCGTCGTTCGCGCGCACCGGCAGGGCCAGCCCGAGCGCGACGCCGAGATCATCGATGTCATCGCCGGCGCTCGCCCCCGGTATCGCGTCCGCTGGCAGGACGACGGCCACGAGAGCGTCGTCTATCCCAGCGAGGATGTGTTCATCGAGCCGCTTGGACACGCCGGGTGAGCGCTGCCTCGGCGAACGATCGCGTTCCGGCGCTCACGCCGCGGCGGCGACGCGGCGGTGGGCCGTTCGCGTCCACGATCAGCCTGGGGCGCGTGGCGGGGATCGAGATCGGGATCAACTGGACGTGGCTCGGCATCTTCGCGCTGATCCTGTGGTCGCTGGCCGGTGTCGAGTTCCCCGCGGACGCTCCCGGCCGCTCGTGGCCGGTCTACGCCGTGATGGGCGTGATCGCGACGGTCGCGTTCTTCGCGTCGCTGATCCTGCATGAGCTCGGACATGCCCTCCAGGCGCGCCGGGAAGGCGTTCGCACCGAGGGCATCACGCTGTGGCTGTTCGGCGGCGTCGCGAAGATCGCGGGCCGCTTCCCGTCGGCGGGCGCCGAGCTGCGGATCGCCCTGGCCGGCCCCCTGGTCACGCTCGCGATCGGAACCGCTTCGCTCATCGCCGACGAGGCCTGGGGCCGGCCGGGCGCGGTTCGCACCGTGCTCGCCTGGCTCGCGTACATCAACATCGCGCTGCTCGTCTTCAACCTCGTGCCCGCGCTGCCCCTGGACGGAGGTCGCGTCCTGCGATCGCTGCTCTGGGCGCGGACGGGGAACCTGGCCACGGCCACCCACCGCGCGACCCGGATCGGCACCGCGCTCGCCACCATCCTGATCGCGATCGGGATCGTGGAGACGATCGCGGGCGCCTTCGGCGGACTGTGGCTGGCGCTGATCGGATGGTTCGTGCTCGAGGCCGGCAGGGCCGAGGAGCAGCAGATCGTCACCGAGGACGTGCTCGGGCACGCATCGATCGGAATGCTGATGACGCGCGATGTCGTCACCGTCGCGCCCGGTCAGTCGCTCGCGGCGTTCGCGGCCGAGGTGCAGGGCACCGCGCGCCACACCGCCTATCCCGTTCTGGACGGCGAGCGTGTGGTCGGACTGCTGCCGCTGCACGTCCTCACAACGACGCCCTATCGGGAGTGGGAGACGTGTGCCGTCGCAGAGGCGATGCTTCCTGCGGCGGACGTGATCTTCCTGAGCCCGAACGCGCTTGCGTCAGACGCGGTTGACCTGCTCTCCCGTGGGTCGGTTGGTCGTGGCGTCGTCGTCGACGAGCGCGGACGGATGGTCGGCATCCTCTCGCTGACCGACATCGCACGCGCCCTCGCCACCGGGCGGCCGGTCTGAGGCTCGGGAGCGAGCCGCGGAGCCTGCGGCGCGGATGAGGCACCCCGCCGCGACGAGCCCCCACACGGCCACGGCGACCCACATCGCTGCGCGGCCGAACGTTGCGATGACCGGGAACGAGGCGGTGCGTCCGAACGCCTCCGAGGCGGCCGAGAACATGCCGAGCGGGAAGACCATGCTCCAGCGTCCCGCATCCGGGAGCCACCGCCGGGCGTCGAGCGCCGAGGTGAGGTCGAGCCGGGCCAGCAGCGCACCCGAAAAACACGCCGCCGTCCACGTGACCAGCCCGAGCGCGCGGATCTCCGGCCGAAGGGGAACGGCGGGCATGTGCAGGAGGGCCGCCGCTGCGAGCGTCGCGATCGCGAGCGCTCCCATCGCGATCCAGTCGTCGGCGCGGAACGCCCCCCGCCGTGTGCGGCCGGCGCCGGCCCGGATCACCGGGACGGCGATGGGCGGGTAGAGGGCGATCGCCATCGCCCACACGGCGATCACGACACCCTCGAGCGCGGTCGCCCGCTCGGTGCGCACGACGGCCGCGGCCGCGATCACGGCAGATTGCGTCGCAACGAGGATGAGCAGCCGCCGCCCGGACGCCTCGTCGGGCCGGTGCTGCCGCGCCGCCGAGACCCACGGCGCCGGCTGGAACATCACCCACAGCCAGAGCGCGAGCGCCGCGACCTCGAGGCCCATCGCGAGCGCCGCGAACGCGTGCGCGCGCAGACCGCCGGCGAGCGCCACCAGCCCCGCCACCAGCGTGACCGTGTCCCACCATGCGTGCGTGCCCCCTCGGCGCCGGGCGAGCAGCCCGCCGATCGCGATCAGCGCCGCCAGTCCCACGCAGAGGAGCGCCCCGGACACCACCGGCAGGGCGCCGCGGCTCGCGAGCGAGACGATGCCGGTCGCCATCACGACCGCGAAGGCGCCCTCGGGGAGTGGGCCCGCCGGTCGAGCCGTCCGGCTCACGACGGGCGGCGGATCGACCTGCTCGAGTGGCGCGCGTGCCATGCGATCCAGCGATGGGCGACCGGGTTTCGATGGTCGGTGCGCCCGAACGAGATGACGGCGCCGATCAGGACCGCGGCGCTGCCCACGCAGGCGACGCCGATCACGAGCACGATCGCGGCAACGAGGTCGTGGATTCCCAGTGCTTTCACCCGCTTTCCCGGTCGTCGGGCGCTCGGCCCTGCTTGCTGGTCAGTTTAAATCGTACTACGATATGCATTCGGCGGTCCCGAACGGACGTCGGGGCCGACGCTCATGAGGAAGGGAGGGCAATGCTGACTCGTCGGTGGAAATGGCAGCAGGGCACCTGGGGGGAGCTGCTGGCCGAATTCTTCGGCACGTTCGTCCTGATCTGCTTCGGCGACGGCGTCGTGGCGATGGCCGTCGCGGCGCTGAACCAGTCCGGGCGCGGGACCGAGATCTTCCAGGCCAGCGGCGACTGGCTGCTGATTGCGTGGGGGTGGGGGTTCGCGGTGTGCTTCGCGGTGTACGTCGCCGGCGGCGTGAGCGGCGCGCACATCAACCCGGCGGTGACGCTCGCGTTTGCGCTGCGGCGCAAGTTCGAATGGCGCAAGGTGCCGACCTACTGGGCGGCGCAGATCCTGGGGGCGTTCGTGGGGGCGGCGCTCGTCTACGCGAACTACCGGTACGCCATCCACAGTTACGAGCACGTGCACCACGTCGTGCGCGGCCAGGTGAGCTCAATACCCACCTACAGCATCTTCGCGACGTTCCCGGCGCCCTTCTACCACAGCTGGTTCGGGCCGTTCCTGGACGAGCTGATCGGCACGGCGTTCCTGGTGCTCTTCGTGTTCGCGGTGGTCGACGATCACAACTCGCCGGTCAAGGCGAACCTGGCGCCGCTTCTGATCGGCTTCATCGTCGTCGCGATCGGCATCTCTTTCGGCGCCAACTCCGGATATGCGATCAACCCGGCGCGTGACTTCGGGCCGCGCATGTTCGCCTGGTTCGCCGGCTACGGGAAGATCGCGATGCCCGGCGACTACGGCAACGTGTCGACGTACTTCTGGATCCCGATCGTCGGGCCGCTGCTCGGCGCGGGCGTGGGCGCGTACCTCTACGACGCGATCATCCGCGACGTGCTGATCGCCCGCGGCAAGGACGACCCGACGGTGGCCGAGCACGGGCGCACGGTCGAGGACGCGGGCTAGCGCCCGACGGCAAGTCGGCTGGACGGTCACGCCTCACCGTGACCGTCCAGCATGGGCCGAGAGCCCGGGTCAGTGCCTCTCGGCCGTCTCGACGTCGCGCAGTCCGCTCGCCCGAGCCTGTGTCGCGCGGGCGGGCCGTTCGCGGCGATCGCCCCGCTCCTGTCCGGTCGAGAACCGGCCGTACACGATCGGTTGCGGTCGCATGGTGGCCTGCCCGGTCGCGAACGTGCCGATGTGGAGAACGGCGCCCGGCGTCCGCTCCTGGCCGCGGCTGAAGCGGCCGGCCGGTGCCGCGCCGGGCTCGGTCTGCGCCTGGCCGTCGGCGAATGACCCCACGCGCGAAGTGTCCATCGGTCCCTCCCATTTCCGGGTAGAGGCGAGACCGGCGGACAGCTCGGGCGTCACCGGTGAGGGTCGGACCGACTCCCCTTGTCAGGTGGGGAGTCACGGCCCGCGCATTCGTGCCGGCCGCCGCCGTCCGCTGATCTCACCGTGGTAACAGCATCGTAGTACGATATTTATTAGGATGCAAGTCGGCGTGGGACGCGTGCGTCCGCCAGGCGTGCGAGACTTGTTCGGTGGAGGATCGGCACGTCGAGGAGGCCCGGCTGGTCAGTCAGTTCTGGGAGAACCTGCGCGCCTTCCTGCGCCGCAGCGAGCTCGTCGCGAGGCAGCACGGTCTCACACCACAGCGCTACCAGCTGCTCGTGATGATCGCGGGTGCGACCGACGGCAGATCGACGACGACGGAGCTCTCCGAGCGCCTGCACCTGGCCCAGAACACCGTGACCGAGCACGTTCGCCGCGCGGAGGATGCCGGGCTGATCACGCGCGAGACGTCTGCCGAGGACGGCCGCGTCGTGCACCTGACGCTGACGCCCGAAGGCGACCGGCGCATGCGTGCCACGATGGCCGACCTGCGCTCCGACCGCGTCGTGCTCGAGGCCGTGCTCGGAGCGCTCCGCGAGCGCGAGTGATGACCGCCGATCCGCTGGAGCCCGCCCACGCGGCGGGCTCCAGCGTTGGACCGAGGGTTGCTCAGCCGATCCGGATCAGCTTCTTGTTGACGAACTCGTCTGCGCCGAACCGGCCCAGCTCGCGCCCCGATCCGGATCGCTTGATGCCGCCGAACGGAAGCTCGGCGCCGTCGGCTCCGACCACGTTCACGTACACCATCCCCGCCTCGATCCTGTCGGCGATCCGCAGCGCCTGCTGCGAGTCGGTCGTGAAGACGTAGGAGCCCAGGCCGAACGGCGTGTCGTTTGCGAGCTCGATGGCCTCCTCCTCGGACCCGACCTTGAACACCGAGGCGACCGGCCCGAAGAACTCCTCCTTGTAGGCCGCGTTGTCGGGCTTGACGTCGGCGAGCACGGTCGGCGTGAAGAAGTTCCCCGAGCGCTCGCCGCCGACCACCACCGTGGCTCCGCCGTTGATCGCGCGGTCGAGCTGATCCTGGAGGCGCTCGGCCGCCGTGGCCGACGACAGGGGGCCAAGCGCCGTGTCGGCGGCCGTCGGGTCGCCGGTGTGCGTCGCGGTCATGGCGGCGCTGAACTTCTCGAGGAACGGGTCGTAGAGCTTGTCGATCACGATGAACCGCTTGGCGGCGTTGCACGCCTGGCCGGTGTTGTCCAGGCGGGCCGAGACCGCCGCCTCGACCGTCGCGTCGAGGTCGTCGGTGCTGAGCAGGATGAACGGGTCGGAGCCGCCCAGCTCGAGCACGACCTTCTTCAGATGCCGGCCGGCGATCTCGGCGACGGCGGCGCCGGCGCGCTCCGAGCCGGTCACCGAAACGCCTTGCACACGGGGATCGGCGATGACGGTGGCGGCCTGATCGTTGGTGGCGTAGATGTTCACGTAGGCGCCCTCGGGGAAGCCGGCGTCCAGGTACAGCTTCTGCAGCAGCTCGGCGGTCTCGGGGCACTGTGGGGCGTGCTTGAGGAGCACGGTGTTCCCGATGATGAGGTTGGGACCGGCGAACCGCGCGACCTGATAGGTCGGGAAGTTCCACGGCATGATCCCGAGCAGCACGCCGAGCGAGCTGCGCCGGATCAGGGCCGAGCCCTCGCCCGCCAGCAGGTCGATCGGCTCGTCCTTCATCAGCTCGGCCGCGTTGTCGGCGTAGTAGCCGTAGATGTCGACGCAGAAGTCGACCTCGCCGAGCGCCTGATCCATCGGCTTGCCCATCTCGCGCACCGCGGCGGCGGCGAGCTCCTCGCGCCGTTCGGAATGCAGCTCGCCCACGCGGCGCACGAGCGCGGCGCGCTGCTCGACGGTCGTCGACCGCGACCAGCCGCGATGCGCGCTGTCGGCCAGGGCGATCGCCGCCTGCAGCTCGTCGTCGGTGATGGTCGGATAGGTCTTGACCGTCTCTCCGGTTGCCGGATTCACGACCGCGTAGTCGCTCATATTGCGCTCCTTCGTTCGATGTGGCCGACGTCGGCCGCAGACTGACGAGGATACGACAGTCGCGGGGGTCGGGGTGTACACACCGCGGCGAGGCGCCGTCCGCCACGACGACCGCGACGCAGATGCGGAGTCCATGCGGGGCACCGGTGCGGCCGGGCGGCTAGGCCGAAACGGCGGGCGGGGTGGCGGCGTCGAGGGCCATGCGCAGCTCTCTCCGGGAGCGGACGCCGAGCTTCCGGAACACCTTCCGCAGATGCCACTCGACCGTCCGCGGGCTGATGAAGAGCTGCGCACCGATCTCGGGGTTCGTTCGGCCTGCGGCCGCGAGCCGCGCCACCTCCACCTCCTGCGCCGTGAGGTCATCCCGCGTCTCGGCGGTGCGCTTGCGCACGACCTCGCCCGTGGCGAGCAGCTCGCGGCGGGCGCGATCGGCGAACCCCTCGGCGCCGAGCCGATCGAAGGTCTCGTGTGCAGCGCGCAGCTGCTCGCGCGCATCCACGCGCCGGCCCTCTCGTCGCAGCCACTCGCCGTACAGGAGCTGCGCGCGCGCCAGGTGGAGCGTCGTCTCGCGGCTCCCGAACCGGTTGAGCGACTCGCGGAACAGCGCGCCGGCGCGCTCGGGGCCGCTCAGAAGGGCCGCCGATCGCGCCCATACGCCGGGCTCCCAGTCGGAGGCGGCGATGTGCGCTCGTTGCTCGAGGCGCCGGAGGGCCGCGGCCGCGGCATCGCGGTGGCCGCTGCGGGTCGCCGCCTCGACCAGCTCGCCGAGCGCCCACACGTGCACGCCCAGATCCGCGTCCTCGCATGCCCGCTGCGCCGCCGCGAGTGCGTCCGCGTAGCGCCCCCGGCCGTTGCACAGGATCGCCCGCGCGTACTCGGCCAGAGCGATGGCGCGGCCCTCGCCGCCGGCGGTCGCGTCCTCGATGCCCGCCTTCATGAGCTCGAGGACACGCGTCTCCTGCCCGCGCCAGGCCGCGAGCACGAGCGAGGTGTGGAGGGCAGGCCCGGATCCGGTTGCCGCAGTGACCGCGTCCGCTTCACGGATCAGCGCCGATGCCGGATGCGCCTTTCGGATCACCGTCGCGTTGCGGTCGCTCGTCTGGATGCTGCTCATCGTGGCCCCCCTTTTGGAGTCTCGGGCAGACCCGAGAGCCAATAAGCCGCAGGCCTGCGAACGCAAGTCGCGGCCGACGCCCACGACCGTCGCCGTCCGCGTGGTCGCCGTGCCATAATCGCGACGCTCGCGCGTCGGAGGGGCGATGGTTGGGTGGCGGACTGACCGGCGAGATGGCTGTGGGGTGATTCGGTGACCGGCATCGGACATCGCCGGCCGCTCAGCCCGGAGCAGGAGCAGGCCCTGGTCGTGGCGGCCGAGGCGGGCGACGCGCGCGCCTGCCGGCAGCTCGTCGAGGCGTTCCTGCCCGGCATCGCCGCGATCGCGCGCGGCTTCGACCGGGGCGGCCCGGTGGGGCGCAGGGAGCTGATGCAGGAGGGAGTGGCCGGGTTGCTGTTCGCCACCCGCCGCTACGACGCCGGCCTGAACACGCCCTTCTGGGCGTATGCGTCGTTCTGGGTGCGCAAGGCCATGCAGGATCTGGTCGCAGAGCTGACCCACCCGGTCGCCCTGTCCGACCGGGCCGTTCGCGGTCTGGCCCAGATCCGGGCCGCCCGCCGCGACCACCTGCAGACCCATGGCGTCGAGCCGACGGGTGACGACCTCTCACGCGCCACGGGGTTCACGCGGGCACAGCTCGAGAGCCTGCTCGCGACCGAGCGGGCGCCGCGGGGGATCGAGGAGCCGCTGGCCGGCGAGGAGGGGGCGGCCGCGACCGTCGGCGACACGATCGCCGATCCCGCCGCCGAGCGCGATTACGAGCATGTGCTCGACCGGATCGAGGTGGTCGAGGTGCGCAGACTGGCCGATCATCTGGATGAGCGCGAGCGCACGGTCGTGTCGGCCCACTACGGTCTCGGCCAGGCCGCGCAGACGCTGGCCGAGATCGGCGCGACCCTGGGTCTGACGGCCGAGCGAGCCCGCCAGATCGAGGGCGGCGCGCTCACGAAGCTGCGCGAGGCGCTGATCGAGCCGCCGCTCGAGCCGGCGCTTGAATCCGGCCGGCCGTGACGTATTACAAGGGGTATGCCCGATGGTGGGAGCCTCGCGTTGCGCCATAACGCGTTCGTGTATGGGTCGCAGGACGAGTACGTCGAACGCTCCGTTGCCTTCGTGCGTGACGGCCTCGCCGCCGGCGAGGGTGCGCTCGTGGCCAACACACGCCCGGGCCTCGCGGCGATGCGCGATGCGCTCGGTGCCGACGCCGGACGTGTGACGTTCGTCGACGTCAGCGGCGCCTACACGCGCCCCGCGCGCACCCTGGCCTCCTACCACCGCGTGTACGCCGAGCAGCTGCGGCGGGTCGATTCGCTGCGCGCCGTCGCCGACGTGCAGCTCGGACCGGATCCTGGTGAGTGGGACGAGTGGGTGGGGTACGAGTCGGTCTTCAACCGCGCCTTCGCCCACCTGCCCGCGTGGGTCATGTGCAGCTACGACGCCAACGGCCTGCCCGACGCGTTGCTCGAAGGTGTCTGGCAGACCCACACCGAGGTCCTCACCGGGGACGGGCTCGCGGCGAGCGGCCGTTACGAGGACCCGGCCGAGCTCCTGAGCAGCGTCGCCGGCGCGGCCGAGCTCCCGGGCCTGCGGTCGATCCCGTTCGGCGGTATCGAGGCGTTTCGCGAGCAGCTTGCAGACGCGCTCGTGCGCGAGCGGGCGCCCGAGGCCAAGGTGCTCGACATGCTCCTCGCGGGCACCGAGATCGCCGCCAACGCCGTCGCATACGCCGGCGGCGTGAAGGACGTGCGCGTCGGGCGTGCCAACGGGCGGTTCGTGTGCGAGATCATCGACCGGGGCCCCGGCTTCGACGACCCGACGGCCGGCTATCTCCCGCCGCGAGACGGCGTCGGCAGCGGATTGTGGGTCGCCAGGCAGCTCACCTGGCGGATCGAGCTCCTCCGCCCTCCGCAGGGCTTCACGGTGCGGATCTGGCTCTGATGATGCCGCGTGTCAGCGCGGAAGGATGTGGCGGACATCCTGCATGTAGCGTCCGGCCGCCGCGGACGCCTGCTCCGGGGTGCTGCCCTGCTCGCGTGCGGTCATGTAGGCGGCGTACCAGTCCCACCAGTCGTGCGGCGCGGATGCCTTCTCGTAGGGGTCATGGTGCTCGGCCGTCTCGTGCAGAAGCTCCGCCAGGGTTGCCGTGTCCATGAACGCTCAGCGCCCCGGGAGCCGCGTCGTGATCTCCTGCACCAGCCAGCCGTTCCCGTCCGGGTCGCTGAACGAGACGAACGACTTGTACGAGCGGCGATCCGGGGCGGGGCCGGACACGCGCCCCTCGGTCCCGGCGTGGTGGAACACGCCGCCCCGGTCGTGGAACACCTCGCTCACGTCGACGCCCCGTCCGGCGAGCTCGGCGCGGGCCGCCACGATGTCGTCCGCCACGAGCATCAGATCCTGAACGGCGCCGGGGGACGCCCCCGTGATCCCCTTGCCGAAGATGATCGAGCACGTCGAGCCCGGAGGCGTCAGCTGCACGACCCGGAAGTCGTCGCCGGAGGTGAAGTCGGCGTCCAGCCGCCACCCGAGCGCCTGGTAGAAGGCCTTCGACCGGTCGACGTCGGAGACGGGCACCACGACGACCTCGAGCCGCATGTCCATCGTCGCCGCGGCCGGAGGGCCGGTCGGCGTTGCGCTGGTGACGTCGGTGCTGCTCATGCTGACCTCCGTGGTCGTGGGTGGCAGCACCGTCGCGCGTTGAAGGTCGTGTCGCGCCCGTCGAAGTCCCTGGTTCGGCGCAAGACCAGTGCATCGCACGGGCGCGAAGGGCGGCGGGGGCTGCGACGCTGACGCCGTCGATCCGACCCGGACTCCGAGACGAGGAGCAACACCGTGCGCAGTGACATCGCCCCCGGCGGGACCTTCCCCGACTACGAGCTGACCGACCACCAGAAGACCCGGCGGAAGCTGAGCGAGCTGCAGGGGAACGACCCGATGATCCTCGTGCTCGCGCGCGGCCACTACTGCCCCAAGGACCACCAGCAGCACCTTGAGCTCGCGGCCTTCCATCCCAGGATCGCGGTCGCCTACACCCGGATCGTCACGATCTCGACCGACAACATCGTCTCGACCCGGGAGTTCCGCGCTTCCGTCGGCGCAACCTGGACATTTCTCTCGGACGCCGGCCGCAAGCTGCAAAAGGACCTCGACATCCAGGAGTACACCGACCCCTACCACGACCCGATGATCCCGCACACGCTCGTGCTGAAGCCGGGGCTCATCATTTACAGCGTGTACAACGGCTACTGGTTCTGGGGCCGGCCGTCGATCGACGATCTCCGGCATGACCTGCGTGCCGTCACACGCGAGATCCGTCCCGACTGGGATCTGAGCACGCCCGGCCTGCGCGAGGCCTGGGACGCGGGCGACCGCTCCAACCACTACACGGATCCGGACGCCGACCCCAGCCTCAGGGTGGCGTAGCGGCCATGCCGGCGGCATCCCACGAACGGAGGTCGAGATGAGCGGATCGGGCGATCACTATGACGTCATCGTCCTCGGCGGCGGCTCGCCGGGCGAGCACTGCGCCGGGGCGCTGGCCGAGGGCGGCCTGCGCGTCGCCGTCGTCGAGCGCGAGCTGGTCGGGGGTGAGTGCTCGTACTGGGCATGCATCCCGTCGAAGACGCTCCTGCGCCCCGGCGAGGCGGTGCAGGGCGCCCGCGATGCGACGGCGACCGCGGAGGTCGACGTCGCCGCGGCGCTTGCCTGGCGCGACTACATGGTCTCGAACTACTCGGACGCCGGCCAGGAGCGCTGGCTCGCGAACGCCGGTATCGCCCTGGTGCGCGGCAGCGGCCGGCTCGCCGGGCCCGGGACCGTCGAGGTTGACGGGGTGCGCCACACCGCCGGCCACATCGTCCTGGCGGCCGGGGCCGACCCGGTCGTGCCGCCCGTTCCGGGCCTGCGGGACCTCGAGGGCATCTGGACCAACCGCGAGATGACGGGCATGAAGGCCGTCCCGCGGCGCCTGCTCGTGATGGGCGGCGGCCCGGTCGGTGTCGAGATGGCACAGGCCGTGCGCCGGCTCGGCGGCGAGGTGGCGCTGATCGAGCGCGGCGACCGCGTGCTGGGCCGTGAACCCGCGCCGCTGGGCGAGGCGCTCGGCGAGGTCCTGCGCCGCGACGGCGTCGAGCTCCTGCTCGGCGCAGAGGTGAGCGCCGCCCGCCGCGACGGCGACGACTACGTGCTCGAGCTCTCCGACGGCCGGGAGCCGCGCGGCGACCGCCTGCTCGTCGCCACGGGCAGGCGCCCGCGCGTCGCGGACATCGGCCTCGAGACGGTGGGCGTCGAGGCCGGCCCGCGCGGCATCCCGGTCGACGCCCGCCTGCGCGCCGGCGAGGGGCTGTGGGCGATCGGCGACATCACCGGCATCTGGCCGCTGACGCACGTCGGCAAGTACCAGGGCGAGGTCGTCGCGGCGAACATCCTCGGCGAGCCGCGAGAGGCGCACTACGACGCCGTGCCGCGCGCCGTCTACACCGATCCGCAGGCGGCCGCGGTCGGCGCGATCGAGGCCCGTTTCAGCGGCACCGCTCAGCTCACCGGGATCGCGAAGACCGAGACCTACAGCCGCAACTACGCCGAGTCGAACGGCTTCCTGACGCTGCTGAGCGACGGCGAGCGGCTGACCGGCGCCTATGCGCTCGGTCCCGAGGCCGGCGAGTGGCTGCAGCAGGCCACGCTCGCGGTCCGCGCCTGCGTCCCTCTCGACGTCCTGCGGGACACCATCCAGCCGTTCCCGACCTTCTCGGAGATCTTCGTCGACGCGCTGAAGGCGCTCCGCACCGAGGTCACGGCCGCGAGGCTGCCGGTCGCCGGATGAAGGTCGCGATCATCACGGGCGCCTCGCACGGCATCGGCGCCGGCCTGGTGGATGCGTTCCGTAATGCCGGCTACGGCGTCGTCGGCACCGCCCGCTCGATTCCCGCCTCCGCCGACCCCGGCTACGTGACCGTCGCGGGTGACATCGCGGATCCCGAGACGGCCGAGCGGGTGGTGGAGCGTGCGCTCGATCGGTTCGGGCGCATCGACAGCCTGGTGAACAACGCCGGGATCTTCATCGGCAAGCCCTTCATGGAGTACTCGCCGCAGGACTATGCCGCCATCACGTCGGTGAACCTGGCCGGGTTCTTCCACATCACGCAGCGCGCCGTCCGGCCGATGGTCGCCCAGGGCAGCGGCCACATCGTCAACGTGAGCACGAGCCTGGTCGACCACGCCAGCAGCACGAGACCCTCCGCGCTCACATCGCTGACCAAGGGTGGGCTGGCCGCCGTGACCCGGTCGCTTGCGATCGAGTACGCGTCGCGCGGCGTCCGGGCAAACGCCGTCTCGCTCGGCGTGATCAGGACGCCCGAGCACGAGCTCGCCTCCTACGCCGGCATGGCCGAGCTGCATCCGCTCGGCCGGCTCGGCGAGGTCGCCGACGTCGCCGACGGGATCCTGTATCTCGAGCGAGCCACCTTCGTCACCGGCGAGGTGCTGCACATCGACGGCGGGCAGGCCGCCGGCGGCTGACCGGCCGCGACCCGGAGGGGCTCCGACCGACCGAATACGATCTCGGCGATGCCCGATCGCCCGCTGCCCACCGGAGACGCAGCCCTCGAGCTCGTGCTGGCGCACCTGTTCGTGAGCCTGCCGATGCGGCTCGACTCGCCCCGGCCGACGCAGTACGGGATGCCGCCGTCGAGAGCGGTGATCGCCGGCGTCTCGATGGACGTCCACGGATGGGTGTTCGCGTGGCTCGCCTACCTGCCGAGCCTGACCGAGACGCCGTCGATCTCGGTGTGGCCGACGGCGCGCACGGCGATCTCGTTCGACGCGGTCCTGCCGGCCGCCGCCGAGCTCGAGGTGCTTGCCCGCGTGGACACGTCCGAGCGCGCCCTCGCGCGGCTCGGCCACCACCTGGACGAGATCGTGCAGGCGCGGCTCACTCCCGACGTCGAGTACCTGCACCGCGCCGTCGGCGCCTACCGGGCCGAGCTGCGCGCGCGCCGCGACCGCGCCGCCGGCTGGGGGCGCGGCGACGGAGGGTGACATCGCATAGGGTGACGGGCGAGAGCCGCCCGTGACCACCGCTTCCGAAGCCGTCCCGGTCGCGCCGGTCGATCGCCGCAGGTGGATCCTGGTTGCGACCATCATCGGGTCGTCGATGACGTTCGTCGACGGCACCGTCGTGAACATCGCGCTGCCGACGATCGGGCGCGACCTCGGCGCGGGCCTGTCGGCCCAGCAGTGGGTCATGCTGAGCTATTCGCTCGCGGTCGCCTCGCTCTACATCGTCTCCGGTGCGCTCGGCGACCGGTACGGCCGCTGGTGGCTGTTCGTCGCCGGCGTCGCCGGGTTTGCGTCGGCGTCGGCCCTCGCCGGCGTCGCGCCGAACACCGACCTGCTGATCGCGGCGCGCGTGCTCCAGGGGGTTGCCGGCGCACTGCTGACGACGAACAGCCTCGCGCTGCTGCGCGCGACCTACGCCGAGGACAGCGGCCGCGCCGTCGGCATATGGACGGCGTGGAGCGGCATCGGCACGATGATCGGCCCGCCGCTGGGAGGCCTGCTCGTCGAGTACGCGTCGTGGCGATGGATCTTCTTCATCAACCTGCCGGCCGCCGCCGTCGCGCTCGTGCTCGCCTTTTCAGGTCGCAGCCGCGAGCGCCCGCCCGACGAGGTGCGGCCGCTCCAGTGGTCGGCCGCCGCCACCATCGCGATCACGTTCGGCGCGCTGACGTTCGGGCTCATCCAGGGCGCGCAGGCGGGCTTCGCCACCGTCTGGTGGGCATTCCTCGCGTCGATCGCCGGTCTCGCGCTGCTGATCACGCTCGAGCGCCGCTCGGCGATGCCGCTGCTGCCGACCGAGCTCCTGCGCGAGCGCGTCTTCGTCGTCGCAAACGCCTACACCCTGCTCGTCTACGCCGCCCTGGGCGGCTCGACCTTCTACCTCGCGCTCTACCTGCAGTCCGCCGCGGTCGGCTACACGCCGGCGCGGGCGTCGCTCGTGTTCCTGCCGATCAGCGTCGTCATGTTCTTCGCCGCCGCCCGGTTCGGCCGCCTGGCCGACCGCGACGGGCCGCGCCGCTACCTGACGCTGGCGCCGATCGTGATGGCGGTGGGACTCGCCCTGCTCACGCTCGTGACGAGCACGAATCCGCTCCTGCCGCTGCCGGGGGTGCTCGTGATGGCGTTCGGGCTGGCGATGCTGGTCGCGCCGATCACCTCGACGGCGCTCAAGGCGGCGCCCGACCGCTACGCCGGGCTCGCGGCCGGTGTGAACACGACCGTCTCGCGCCTCGGCGGGCTGATCGCGACGCCGCTGATCGGGGTGGCGATCACGCTCGTCTTCGCCGCCTCGGCGCCGCATCCCCACGCCGGCCCGTTCGCGGCGCATGCCGCGTCGGCAGACCAGCGCGGCGCGACGGTGACGGCCTTCCGCGCGGGCATCGGCCTGGCCGTCGCGCTGTGCGTGGCCGGCGCCGCGCTGGCCTCACGCGGGCTGCGCCCGGACGAGCGCTGAGGCGTGCGCGGCGGCGATCGCCTCGGCGATGGCCGCCGCCTCGAAGCGCAGCTCGCGCAGGGCGCCCGTGATCGGGTTGCGAAAGCCCGTGAAGTACACGCAGGGCGCACCGGGATGGGTGCGGCCGCCGTGCACCGTCGGCAGGCCGTCGCGACCCAACACGCCCAGGTGGCCGACGATGGCCTCAAGCGCCGGCCGATAGCCGGTGGCGGCGATGATCGTGGCCGGGTCAAGGCGGGTGCCGCCGTGCAGGTCGACGTGCGGCCCATCGATCGTCTGGACGGCCGCGACGATCGTCACCTGCCCGTCGCGCACGGCCGCCGCGAAGCCGTGGTCGAGGATCGGCAGGCGGCCGTCGCGGCGGTGGCGGGTGAAGACCCCGCGCGCGTCCGCCCGCAGCCCCCGAGCGGACAGGTCGCCGACAAAGAGCCGCCGCTCGATGGCGGCCACCGCGTCCGCGACCCGCGCGGGCGCCCGCGCGAGCGGGATCGCCGCCACCTGCGCCGGCAGGCCGAGCGCCTGCCGGGGCACGAGACCCGGCGGCGAGCGCAGCGAGAGCCAGACCCGGGGTGCCCCGCCTCGGGCGAGGTCGAGCGCGATGTCGGTGCCCGAGTTGCCGCCGCCGACGACCAGCACGTCCTCGCCTCGATACGGCTCGGCGGTGCGATAGGCGTGGGAGTGCAGGAGCCGTCCGGTGAACGTGTCGCGCCCCGGCCAGCCGGGCACCACCGGCTCGCGGTTGTAGCCGGTGGCGACGACCGCGGCTGCCGCGGCGATCGTGCCCGCGCTCGTGGCAAGGACGACCCCGGCCTGGCCGACGTCGATCCGGTGCACGTCGATGCCCGGGCGGATCACGAGACCGTTCTCGGCGGCGTACCGGTCGAGGTAGGCCACGAAGTCGGCGCGCGCCACCCACCGCCCGTTCGCGCGCGGCAGTGGCGCGCCGGGGAGGCTCGAGAGCGATCGCACCGTGTGGAGCCTCAGGCTCTCGTAGTGGCCCCGCCAGCTCGCGCCGACCGCCGGCTCGCGATCGAGGACAGTGGCCGAGAGCCCGCGCCGGCCGAGCATGGCCGCCGTTGCCAGCCCGGCGGGCCCGGCCCCGATCACCACAGTCGCTGCGTCGGCCATCGTGGCCAGTATCTCGCGCGCCTCAGCGCACGGGCGAGCGGTGCCCGATGCGCCGCGAGATCTCCTCTGCCGTGGCCCGTAGCGCCGGCCCAAGCCGCGCGATCAGGTCGTCCATCGACACCATCGAACGGTGCACCGCCAGGTTCACGGCCGCCACCGGGTCTCCCGACGGTGTGCGCACGGCGACCGCGATCGAGCGCAGGCCGTAGGCCAGCTCCTCATTGTTCACCGCCAGGCCGGAGAGGCGGATGTGGGCGAGCTCGCCGATCAGCCCGTCGCGCTCCGTGAGCGTGTTGGGGCCACGCTGGACGAGGTCGGTCGCATCCAGCACGGAGCCCAGCGCGGGCTCCGGGAGGTAGGCGAGCATCACCTTGCCCATCGAGGTGCAGTACGCGGGTAGGCGCGCGCCGACGTGCAGGTTCAGGTCGATCTGGCTCTGGCCCGGCCGCGGGCTGCGGACGCGGTCGATGTAGACGATGTCGGCGTGGTCGAGGATGGCCATGTTCACGGTGTGGCCGGTCTTGTCGGAGAGCTCCTGCAGGTGAGGCGCTGCGATCACGCGCAGCTCCATCGAGTTGATCGCCGAGAAGCCCAGATCGAGCACGCGCATGCCGAGGCGGTACTTGCGCGTCGCCGGATCCTGTTGCAGGTAGCCGAGCCTGCGCAGCGTGGCGACGTAGCGGTGCACGGTGCTCCGGTTCAGGCCGAGGGTGCGCGCGAGCTCGCTGATGCCGAGCAGCGGCTCCTCGGGGCGGAACGCCTGCAGGATCCCCAAGCCGCGCTCGAGCGACTGGGTCTGTGCTCGGCGTTCGACGCTCATGGTTCTCCATTCAAGCACATCCTGTTCCGCATGTCGAAACGCTGTGTTGACATGAGCACAACTCGCTGCCATCATCGCCGCCATCGTTCACCGTCGGGAAGGGGACTTTCATGGCGCAAGATGAAGGCAGCGAACACCGCGGCCGCCTGAACCGGCGGCAGCTCGTCCTGCGCGGGGGAGCGGGCGCGGGCGGCCTCCTGCTCGCCGGCACCGCAGCGGCGTGCGGGAGCTCCGGGTCGAGCTCCGGTGGCTCGGGCGGCAGCGCGGGCACGATCAAGATCGGCTTCGTCAGCCCCCTCACGGGCCCCGCGGCCGGCTTCGGTGAGCCCGATCCCTACGTCGTCGGCCTCGCCAAGAAGGCCTTCGCCAAGGGGATCACGGTCGCCGGCAAGTCCTACGACGTCCAGATCATCGAGAAGGACAACCAGGCCACCCCGTCGGTGAGCGCCCAGGTCGCGAACGACCTGATCCACTCCGAAGGCGTGGACATCCTGCTCGCCACCTCGACGCCCGAGTCCGTCAACCCGGCGTCGGATGCGGCCGAGGCGGCCGGCGTCCCCTGCATCTCGACCATCGTGCCGTGGGAGGCGTGGTACTTCGGCCGCGGCGCGAAGCCGGGCCAGCCCTCGCCGTTCCGCTTCACGTACCACTTCTGCTTCGGCACGCAGCAGTTCGCCGACAACTACACGCACCTGTGGCCGCAGGTGCCGACCAACAAGACGGTCGGCGTGATGTGGCCGAACGATGCCGACGGAAACGCGATCCGCGCCAGCCTCGGCCCGCTGCTCAAGAAGGCCGGCTACACGATCGTCGACCCCGGCGCCTATCAGGACGGGACCAACGACTACTCCTCCCAGATCGCGCTCTTCAAGTCGAAGAACTGCGAGATCTTCAACACCTTCCCGCTGCCTCCCGACTTTGCCACGTTCTGGCGCCAGGCCGCGCAGCAGGGCTACACCCAGATGGTGAAGATCGCCCAGATCGCCAAGACCGGACTCTTCGAGTCGCAGGTCGACGCGCTCGGCAGCCTCGGCGCAAACCTGGCGACCGGGTTCTACTGGGGACCGACGTGGCCGTACAAGTCGTCGCTCACCGGCATCTCGAACGCCGACCTCGCCTCCGGCTACGAGGCGCATGCGAACAAGCAGTGGAACCAGCAGCTCGGCCCGAGCCTGGCCCTGTTCGACGTGGCCAACGCGGTGCTGAAGGCGAGCGGTGACCCCAAGAACAAGGTCAAGGTCGCAAACACGATGAAGACGCTCAGCGTCGACACCCCGCTCGGCACGCTCAAGTGGGGCACCGGGCCCGTCCCCAACGTTGTCGCCACGCCGATTCCCGGCGGGCAGTGGGTCAAGGGCACGAAGTGGCCGCTCGAGTTCCATTTCTGCGAGAATTCGGACGACCCGAACATTCCGGTGGCAGCCAAGCTGGTTCCCTACAACGCATAGATGCAGCAGACACCGCACGCGCTCGTCGAGGCGGTGGGAGTCCGCAAGCGCTTCGGGGCTCTGACGGTGATCGACGGCGTCGACTTCGTGGTGCACGAAGGCGGCGCCGTCGGCATCGTCGGCCCCAACGGCGCCGGCAAGACGACGCTTCTGAACGTCATCTCCGGCGCGCTGCGGGCCGACGCCGGCGCGGTCCGCCTCGGCGGGGTGGACGTCACGCGCGCGGGCGCCGCCAAGCGCTGCCGGCTCGGGATCGGGCGCGCGCATCAGATCCCGAAGCCGTTCACCGGCATGACGGTGTTCGAGAACGTGTTCGTCGGCGCGACGGCCGGCGCCCGCCGCGGCGGCCAGGCGGCCTGCGACGTCTCGACCGACGCGCTCGCGGTCTGCGGTCTCGTCCACGTCGCCAACCGGCGGGCCGAGAGCCTGGGCCTGCTCGATCGCAAGCGGCTCGAGATGGCGCGGGCGCTTGCGACGGCACCGCGGCTGCTTCTGCTCGACGAGATCGGCGCCGGGCTGACCGACGCCGAGGCCGCGGTGCTGCTCGAGACGATCGCCGGCGTGCGCGCCCGTGGGATCGCGATCGTGTGGATCGAGCACGTGGTGCACATGCTCGTCCAGGCGATCGACCGGCTCGTGTGCATGGACGCCGGCCGGGTGCTCGCCGAGGGCGATCCCGCCACGGTGATGACCGACGCACGCGTCGTCGACGCCTACCTTGGCACGAGGGTCGCGTGAGCCTGCTCGCGGTCGACTCGGTCGACGCAGGCTACGGGCTGCTCCAGGCCGTGCGCGGCGTTTCGCTCGCCGTCGCCGAGGGCGAGACCGTGGCGCTCGTCGGCGCGAACGGCGCCGGCAAGACGACGCTTCTGCGCACGATCGCGGGCGCGCACCAGGCGGCGGCCGGAACCGTGTCGCTCGCCGGCCGCGACGTCACCCGCATCTCCGCCCACCGGCGGGTGGCGCTCGGGATCGCGCTCGTCCCCGAGGGGCGGCGGCTCTTTCCCGGACTCACGGTCGAGGAGAACCTGCGCATGGGCGCGGCGACGCGCCGCGCGGGGCGCTGGGATCTGGACTCGGTGCTTGCGGCGTTCCCGATGCTCGCCCCGCTGCGCAAGCGCCGCGCCGCCAACCTCTCCGGTGGCGAGCAGCAGGCGACGGCGATCGGCCGCGCGCTCATGAGCAATCCGATCGTGCTGCTGCTCGACGAGGTCTCGCTCGGACTGTCGCCGATCGCCGTCGAGGCGGTGTACGAGTCCCTGCGGACGGTCGTGGGCGAGGGCACGACGGCGCTCCTGGTCGAGCAGGACCTCGATCGTGCGCTCGGGTTCGCCGACCGGGTCGTGTGCATGCTCGAGGGCCGGGTCGTGCTCGAAGACCGCGCCGAGCCCGCAGCGCGCGAGAAGATCACCGCCGCCTACTTCGGTCTGAGCGCCGCCGGCGCGAGAGGGGGCGCGGCATGACCTGGGTGAACGTGGTCGTCCAGGGCGTGCTGCTCGGCGGTGTGTACGCGCTCCTGGCCTGCGGCCTCTCGCTGATGTACGGCGTGATGCGGATCATCAACCTCGCCCACGGCGACCTGGCCGTGGTCGGCGCCTACCTGGTGACGGTCGTGCTCGACCATGTCGGCGTATCGCCGTTCGTCGCGTTCCTCGCGGTGCTGCCGGTGATGCTCGCCATCGGCTACCTGCTGCAGCGGACGATCCTCGAGCGCAGCCTGCGCGCCGGCATCCTGACGCCGATCCTGGCCACATTCGGGCTCTCCGTCGCGATCCAGAACATCCTCCTGCGCGAGTTCTCGCCCGATGTGAAGTCGCTCGGCGGGAACGCCGGGTCGCTCACGACGGCGAGCTGGCGGATCACGGGCCAGCTCTCGATCTCGGCCATCGGCGCGCTCACCCTGGCGGTGGCGGTGGCCGTCGTCGCCGGCCTGCACCTGTTCCTCCACCGCACACGGTTCGGGTCGATGATGCGCGCGACGGCGCAGGACGTCGACTCGGCTGAGCTCGTCGGCATCGACTCGCGGTCGATGTACGCGTGGGCCACCGCGCTCGCCGTCGCCATCGCGGCCCTCGGCGGCCTCTTCCTGGGCATCCGCTCGACGTTCGATCCGACGGCCGGCCCGACGCAGCTGATCTTCGCGTTCGAGGCCGTCGTGATCGGCGGGCTCGGGTCGCTATGGGGCACGCTCGCCGGCGGGATCGTGCTCGGCGTCTCGCAGACGACGGGTGCGCAGATCAACCCCCAGTACTCGATCCTGGCCGGCAACCTCGTGTTCCTGGTCGTGATCGCCACCCGCCGTGGCGGTCTGCTCGGCTCCCGGGACGGGACGCAATGACCGACGTCGCGGTCGCAAAGACGCCGCCGAGCGGGCGGATCCGGCGCTGGTCGCGACTGTCGGGCACCTCGACGGCCGTTGCGATCGCGGTCGCCGGCGTGCTCGCGCTCGCGCCCGAGTTCGCGAGCTCGAACGTCGTGCTCGACCTGACGAACCTCCTGATCCTCGTGATCATGGCGGTGATGTGGAACGCTCTGGCCGGGTTCGGCGGCATGGTCTCGATCGGCCAGCAGGCGTTCATCGGCCTCGGCGCCTACGGCACGGTCTTCCTGGTGAACCACGGCCAGCACCCGTACATCGCCATGCTCGAGGCCACGCTCTTCTGCGGCGTGCTGGCGCTGCCGCTCTCGGTGTTCATGCTGCGTCTGCGCGCCGCCCAGTTCGCGATCGCGATGTGGGTCGTCGCCGAGTCGCTCGCGATCCTCGTGACGCTCGACTCCGGCCTCGGCGCGGGCACGGGCACGTCGCTGATCGAGTTCAACTTCTACGAGCCGACGCAGCGCGAGCACTACACGTACTGGTGGACGCTCGGCGCGGCGGTGATCGCGCTCGCGGTTGTCTTCCTGCTCCTGCGCAGCCCGCTCGGCGCGTCGCTGCAGGCCATCCGCGACGACGAGGAGGCCGCCGCGTCGCTGGGCGTGCGCGTCACCGAGGTGAAGACGGTGCTCTTCGTCCTCGCGGCCCTCGGCTGCGGCGCGGCAGGGGCGGCCACGCTCGCGAACATCCTCTTCATCGAGCCCACCTCGATCTTCTCGATCCAGTACACCGCATACATGATCTTCATGGTGCTCGTGGGCGGCCTCGGCAGCTTCGAGGGGCCGATCCTGGGCGCGGTCGTCCTGTTCGTGATCCAGACCGAGTTCATCTCGAACGGCACGATCTACCTGACCGGGATCGGCGCGACCGCCATCCTGTTTGCGATCTTCCTGCCGCGCGGGGTTTGGGGAACGATCACCGACCGGTTCGGCATCCAGCTGCTGCCGGTCGGACGCGAGCTGGTGGTCGCCGCCGACGAGCCGGCGCAGGAGCCCGAGCCATGACCGTCACATCAGAGACTGACAGCGGCGTCGGATCCGGGCGGACGAGACGCGGGATCGTCGAAGGCGATAGCGTGCCGTCGGTGTTCGTGCCGCGGCTGAGCGAGCAAGCCGCCCGGGACCCCGAGGCGGCGTGGTGATCAACCCGGTGCGCCGCACCGGAAGCTGAGACGAGGAGGAGCAGAGATGAGCGCAACGGACACGCGGGCCAGGGAGTGCCGCCACCTGATCGGCGGCGAGTGGGTCGATGCGGCCGGCGGCGGCCGGTTCGACGACCTCGATCCCTACACGGGCGGTGTGGTTGCGAGCGTCGCCGCGGGCGGCCGCGAGGACGCTCGGCGGGCGATCGAGGCCGCGCACGAGGCGTTCGCGAGCTGGTCGCAGGCCGGGCCGGGCCAGCGCCAGGCGCATCTTCCTCAAGGCCGCCGACATCCTCGAGTCGCGCCGCGACGAGGTGGTCGAATGGCTGGCGAAGGAGACGGGCTGCAGCTTCGGCTTCGGCATGTTCCAGATGGGCTTCGTGCCTGGCCTCTTCCGCCAGGCGGCCGGGGCGGCGTACGCGCCGCTCGGGCAGGTGCTGCCCTCCGACCTGCCGGGCGCGTTCGCGATGGGCGTGCGCCGCCCGGTGGGCGTCGTCGGCGCGATCTCGCCGTGGAACGCGGCGCTGATCCTCTCGGCCCGCGCGATCGCCGCGCCGCTCGTGTTCGGGAACACGGTGGTGCTCTCGCCGTCGGAGGAGTCGCCCTACGTCGGCGGCCTGCTGTGGGGCGAGATCTTCGCCGAGGCCGGACTGCCCGACGGCGTGCTGAACATCGTCACCCACGACCGCTCCGGCGCCGCGGACGTCGGCAACGAGCTGGTCGAGAACCCGCGCGTGCGCCGCATCAATTTCACCGGCTCGACCGCCACCGGCCGCACGCTCGCCGAGGCCGCCGGCCGCCACCTCAAGCGGGTCGTCCTCGAGCTCGGCGGCCAGAACCCGCTGATCGTGCTCGCCGACGCCGACCTGCGCTACGCCGTGGATGCCGCCGCGTTCGGCGCCTACCTGCACCAGGGCCAGATCTGCATGTCGGCCCGGCGCATCATCGTCGAGCAGCCGATCGCCGAGGCGTTCACCGCCGCGCTGGCCGAGAAGGTGGCCGGGCTCGGCGTGGGCGATCCGCGCGAGCACACGACCATCATCGGCCCGCTGATCAATCCCGCCGCCCTGGAGACCGTCAGCCGGCGTGTCGACGACGTCGTCAAGGCGGGCGCCAAGGTGCTCGCCGGCGGCAGCGCCGAGGGCGCCTGCTATCGCGCGACCCTTCTCACCGACGTCCCCCGCGACAGCGAGTTCGCCCAGGTCGAGACGTTCGGCCCCGTGGCCTCGATCGAGGTGGTCGCCGACGCCGACGAAGCGGTCGCGGTCGCGAACGCCACCAGCTACGGCCTCTCGTCCGGCATCATCACGACCGACCCCGACAAGGGCCTCGCGATCGCGGGCCGGCTCGAGACGGGGATCGTGCACGTCAACGACCAGCCGGTGCACGACGAGCCGCAGATGCCCTTCGGCGGGGTGAAGGACAGCGGCTGGGGCAGGTTCGGCGGCACGTTTGCGATGGACGAGTTCACCGAGCTGCAGTGGGTCACCGTCCAGAGCGGCACGCGACCGTTCCCGTTCTGAGCGGTTGGAGCGAGGAGAACGATGGCGGAGATCGTCAGCCTGGAAGAGGCCATGGCCGAGCTCGTGCACGACGGCGACTCGGTCGCGCTCGAGGGGTTCACGCACCTGATCCCGCATGCCGCGGGGCACGAGCTGATCCGCCAGGGCCGGCGCGATCTCACGCTGATCCGGCTGACGCCGGACGTCGTCTACGACCAGATGATCGGGATGGGCTGCGCCCGCAAGCTCGTGTTCTCGTGGGGCGGCAATCCGGGCGTGGGGTCGCTGCACCGGCTGCGCGAGGCGGTCGAGCACGCGTGGCCGGTGCCGCTCGAGCTCGAGGAGCACTCCCACGCCGGCATGGCGGCCGCCTACGCCGCAGGTGCGGCGAACCTGCCCTTCGGGGTCCTGCGCGGGTACGCCGGAACGGACCTGCCGCAGCACACACGGGCGGCATGGGTCGAGTGCCCGTTCACCGGCGAGCGGCTGGCCGCCGTGCCGGCGCTTCGGCCAGACGTCGGCATCATCCACGCCCAGCGTGCCGACCGGAAGGGCAACGTCCAGCTGTGGGGCATCAGCGGCGTGCAGAAGGAGGCCGTGATGGCCGCGGCGCGCTCGATCGTGACCGTCGAGGAGATCGTGGACGAGCTCGAGCCGGTGCCCGGCGCCGTCATCCTGCCGACGTGGGTCGTGACCGCGGTCGCGGTCGCGGCAGGCGGCGCCCACCCGTCCTACGTGCACGGCTACTACGACCGCGACAACGGGTTCTACCGGCGCTGGGATGCGATCAGCCGCGATCGCGACACCTTCTCGGAGTGGATCCGCGAGCACGTGCTGGAGGCACCGACGTGAGCGACTGCGACGCGCCGAGGAGATGATGGCGATCGCCGCGGCGCGCAGGCTTCGCGACGGCGCCGTGTGCTTCGTCGGCATCGGCCTGCCGAGCAAGGCGGCCAACCTCGCCCGGGCCACGCACGCGCCGGAATGCGTGCTGATCTACGAGAGCGGCACGATCGGCGCAAAGCCGCTCAACCTGCCGCTGTCGATCGGCGACGGCGAGCTGGCCGAGACGGCCGACGCGGTCGTCTCGGTGCCCGAGATCTTCAGCTACTGGCTGCAGGGCGGGCGCATCGACGTCGGCTTCCTCGGGGCCGCCCAGATCGACCGTTACGCCAACCTCAACAGCACCGTGATCGGCGCCTACGACCACCCCAAGGTGCGGCTGCCCGGCGGCGGCGGCGCGCCCGAGATCGCCGCGTCGTGCAAGGAGACGCTCGTGATCCTCAAGCAGTCGCCGCGCACGTTCGTCGAGCGGCTCGACTTCCGCACGTCCGTCGGGTTCGGCGACGGGCCGGGATCGCGCGCCGCGCTCGGGTTCACCGGCGGCGGCGTCTCGGCCGTCATCACCGATCTGGGCGAGCTGGAGCCCGATCCCGGCACCTGCGAGCTGCGGCTTGCCCGCATCCACCCGGGCGTCGCCGCAGACGATGTGGTCGCGGCCACGGGCTGGCGGCTCGCGGTCGTTCCCGACCTCGAGGTGAGTGCGCCGCCGACCGACGCCGAGCTCGAGGCGCTGCGGTCGCTCAAGACCGCCGAGGAGCGGGAGCCGGCGGGATGAGCGAGTCCCACATCCGCCGGATCGCCGACGGCGAGGAGGGCACGGTGCACCCGCCCTACCTGCATCCCGACTACCGCTCCACACGCCTGCGCGCGCCGCTTCGGCCGCTGATCATGCTGCCCGAGTCGATGCACGACCCGTCCGGGCCCGTGTACGGCGACGACCCGCCCGCCGAGACCGACTCCGACCTCACCGCCCAGCACGACGGCGAGCCTTTGGGCGAGCGCATCATCGTCACGGGCCGGGTGCTCGACCGCACGGGCCGGCCCATCCCCGGCGCCCTGATCGAGATCTGGCAGGCAAACGCCGCCGGGCGCTACGTGCACGAGCGCGACCAGCATCCCGCGCCGCTCGACCCGAACTTCACGGGCGCCGGCCGCTGCCTCACCGATGCCGATGGCACGTACCGGTTCACGAGTCGTGAAGCCGGGCGCCTATCCGTGGCGCAACCACCAGAACGCCTGGCGGCCGGCCCACATCCACCTCTCGATCTTCGGCCGCGCCTTCACCGACCGCCTGGTCACGCAGATGTACTTCCCGGGCGATCCGCTCTTCGCCGCCGACCCGATCTTCCAATCGATCCGCGACGAGCGGCTGCGCGAGCGCCTGATCTCGCGCCTGGACTGGGACACGACGACGCCGGAGTGGGCGCTCGGCTACCGGTTCGACATCGTGCTCGGCGGCCGCGACGCAACTCCGGTCGAGGAGTGAGCGGCGTGGCCGGGGCAACGCCGTCGCAGACCGTGGGGCCGTTCTTCGCGTTCGGCCTGTGCGTGACCGACCAGCGCCACCTGGTCGCTCTCGGCCACCCCGGCGCGATCCGGATCGAGGGCGTGGTGCTCGACGGCGCCGGTGAGCCGGTGCTCGATGCGATGGTCGAGGTGTGGCAGCTTGACGAGCACGGAGGCCGCCGCGACGGGTTCGGCTTCGGGCGCTGCGGCACGGACGCCGAGGGGCGGTTCGAGTTCCTGACGGTGAAGCCGGGCGGGCCGGGAGCCCCGTTCGTGGCGGTGCTCGTGTTCGCCCGCGGCCTGCTCAAGCCGCTGCGGACGCGCATGTACTTCCCGGGCGAGCCGGGCAACGCCGCCGACCGGCTGCTCGCCGCGCTCGACGCCCGGGAGCGCGAGAGCCTGATCGGCGTCGACCGCGGGGGCGGCGTCATCGGCTTCGACGTGCATCTCCAGGGCGACCGGCAGACGACGTTCATCGCGCTGTGACGACCTTCGCCCCGCTGTTCGTGCCGCCCGAGCTCGAGCGCGCGGTGTCTGACCGCGCCTGGCTCGCGGCCATGCTCGAGGCCGAGCGGGCGCTGGTGAACGCCGAGGCGATCGCCGGGGTCGTCCCGGCCCATCTGGCGGGGACGATCGCCGAGCGCTGCCGTCCCGACCTCTACGACATCGAGCAGCTCTGCCGCGACGCCCAGGCCGCCGGGAATCCGGCCGAGCCGCTCGTGCGGGCGCTGCGCGAGCAGGCCGGCGGCGAGGCGGCCGGCTTCGTCCACTGGGGCGCCACGAGCCAGGACATCGTCGACAGCGCGGCGATGCTCGTCGCGACCCGCGCCCTTGCGCCGATCGACGGCTGGCTCGCGGCGGCGGGGCAGAGGTGCGCGGCCCTCGCCCTGCAGCACCGCACGACGCCGATGGCCGGGCGCACGCTGATGCAGCAGGCGGTGCCGACGACGTTCGGGCTGAAGGCGGCCGGCTGGCTGCAGGGCGTTCGCGACGCCCGGGGTATGGTCGCCCGGGTGGGCGGCGGCCGCCTGCCCGCGCAGCTCGGCGGTGCCGTCGGCACGCTCTCGGTGCTCGGCGACCGGGCCGGCGAGGTGATGCGCGGCTACGCGCACGAGCTCGGGCTGGCCGAGCCGATCGCGCCATGGCACGCGCGGCGCACGCCGCTGATCGAGCTCGGCGCCGCGCTCGCGGCGGTCGCGGCTGCGGCCGCGAAGATCGCAGACGACGTCGTGCTGCTGTCGCAGACCGAGGTGGCCGAGGTGCACGAGGGCGCGGGCGGCGGCTCCTCGACGATGCCGCACAAGCGCAACCCGGCCGGGTCGGTGCGCGCGCTCGCCTGCGCCGCCCACGCCCGCCGCCACGCCGCCGCGCTGGTCGCGGCCGGCCCGCACGAGCACGAGCGGGCGGCGGGCGCATGGCACGCCGAGTGGGACGACGTCTCGGGCGCGCTGGCCTTCGCCGGCGGGGCCGCAGCGGCCGTCGCCGAGGTGCTCGCGGGCCTCGAGGTCGACGCCGCCCGCATGCGCCGAAACCTCGACCTCACCGGCGGGCTCGTGATGGCCGAGCGGGTCGTGTTTGCCGCCGCCGGGCGGGTCGGCCTGATCCAGGCGCGGCGGGTCGCCGACGCCGCCGCGACGAGGGCGGCCGCCGGCGGGATCGCGTTCCGGCAGGCGCTCGCAGACGTCGAGGGGCTGGGGCTGCGGCTGGACGAGATCGACGCCGCGCTCGATCCGGCGACCGGGCTCGAGCCGGCCGCGGCCATGGTCGACCGGATACTCCAGGGAGGGGAGCAGTCATGACCGACGATCGGTACGAGCGCGGCCTGCAGGTGCGGCGCGAGGTGCTCGGCGACGCGCACGTGGACGCGTCGCTTGCGGGGGCCTCAGAGGTCACCGCCGACTTCCAGGAGCTGATCACGCGCTATGCCTGGGGCGAGATCTGGGCGCGGCCGGGGCTCGACCGCCGCACCCGCAGCTGCATCACGCTCACGGCGCTCGTCGCCGGCGGCCACGATCACGAGCTCGCGCTGCACCTGCGGGCGGCCCGTCGCAACGGCCTCACCTGGGAGGAGATCTCCGAGGTGCTGCTCCAGGCGGCGGTCTACTGCGGCGTCCCCGCCGCGAACACCGCCTTCGGCATCGCCCAGCGCGTCCGCGACGAGGAGGGCGGCGGATGCGCCGGGCGGTGATCCTCGCCGCGGTGCGCACGCCGATCGGCCGCTACGGGGGCGCCCTGGCCGGCGTCCGCCCCGACGACCTGGCGGCGGTCGCCGTCGCCGCCGCCGTCGAGCGGGCCGGTGTCGATCCGCAGCAGATCGACGACGTCTACCTCGGCTGCGCCAACCAGGCCGGCGAGGACAACCGCGACGTCGCCCGCATGGCGGTGCTCCTGGCGGGGCTCCCGCAGTCCGTCCCCGGCGTGACGCTGAACCGGCTGTGCGCCTCGGGCCTCTCGGCGGTGGTCTCGGCCTGCCACGCGGTCATCGCCGGCGATGCGGATCTCGTGGTCGCGGGCGGCGTCGAGTCGATGACGCGGGCGCCGCTCTCGATGCCGAAGCCGGCCCGCGCGTTCGAGCGCGGCCACCGCACGGTCTACGACACCACTCTCGGCTGGCGCTATCCCAACCCGCGGCTCGAGGCGATGTTCCCGCTCGAGAGCATGGGGGAGACCGGCGAGAACGTGGCCGAGCGGTGGGAGGTGTCGCGCGCCGAGCAGGATGCCTTCGCGCTGCGGTCGCAGCGCAGATGGGCCGCGGCGCATGCGGCCGGCCGTTTCGCCGATGAGCTCGTGCCCGTCGGCGAGCTCGACCACGACGAGCATCCGCGGCCCGACACGACGCCGGAGGGGCTCGCGGCGCTCAAGCCCGCGTTCCGCAAGGGCGGCAGCGGCACCGCGGGCAACTCGAGCGGGATGAACGACGGCGCCGCCGCGCTCGTGATCGCGAGCGAGGAGCGGGCGGCGGCGCTCGGAGCCGCGCCGCTGGCGGCGTTCCGCGGCAGCGCGGCCGTGGGCGTCGATCCCCAGGTGATGGGGATCGGCCCCATCCCGGCCGTGCGCAGGCTGCTCGAGCGCACGGGCGTGCCGGTCGCCGACATCGACCTGGTCGAGCTGAACGAGGCGTTCGCGTCGCAGAGCGTCGCGGTCGTGCGCGAGCTCGGCCTCGACCCCGACCGCGTCAACGTGAACGGCGGCGCGATCGCGCTCGGCCATCCGCTGGGGATGAGCGGCGCCCGCCTGGTCGTTTCGCTCGTCCACGAGCTGCGCCGCCGCGGCGGCCGCTACGGCCTCGCGACGCTGTGCGTCGGCGTCGGCCAGGGGCAGGCGGCGCTCTTCGAGCGGGACGCCGGTTGACCGAGCGGGCGACGCAGGTCGCGATCGTCGGAGCGGGCCCGGCGGGCCTGACGCTGGCCCGGCTCCTGAAGACGCGGGGGGTCGAGTCGGTCGTGCTCGAGAGCCGCAGCCGCGACTATTGCGAGCACCGCATCCGGGCGGGCGTGCTCGAGCAGGGCTCGGTCGACCTGCTGCGGGCGATCGGCGCCGGCGAGCGGCTCGACCGCGAGGGAATCGTCCATCACGGCGTCGAGCTCCAGTTCGACGGCGAGCGCCACCGCATCGCGCTCTCCGACCTCACCGGCGGCGCGGCCATCGTGATCTACGGCCAGACCGAGGTGGTGAAGGACCTGATCCGGCTGCGCGTGGACGACGGCGACCCGCTCCTGTTCGAGGCGCAGGATGTGGCGCTCCTTCACATCGACAGCGACCGGCCGTCCGTCACCTATCGCCACGAGGGCCGCGAGTGCACGCTTCGCTGCGACCTCGTCGCCGGCTGCGACGGCTTCCACGGCGTGTCGCGCTCGTCGATCCCGGCCGGGGTGCTGCGCGCGACCGAGCGCGAGTACCCGTTCGGCTGGCTCGGGATCCTGGCCGACGTCGCCCCGTCGAGCGACGAGCTCGTCTACGCAAGCCATGAGCGCGGCTTCGCGCTCCTGAGCCTGCGCTCGCCGACCCTGAGCCGGCTCTACGTGCAGGTGGCCCACGATGAGGACATCACCGCGTGGCCGGACGAGCGCATCTGGGCGGAGCTGCAGGCGCGGCTCCGGATTCCCGGCTGGACGCTCGCCGAGGGGCCGGTGCTCGAGAAGGGCGTGACCGGGATGCGCAGCGTCGTCGTCTCGCCGATGCAGCACGGGCGGCTGTATCTGGCCGGCGACGCGGCGCACATCGTCCCGCCGACGGGCGCCAAGGGCCTGAACCTCGCCATCGCCGACGTCGAGCTGCTCGGCGAGGCGATCGCGGCGTGGTATGCGGACGGCGACCGCAGCCGGCTCGACGGCTACTCGGCCGCCTGCCTGCCGCGGGTGTGGCGGGCCGAGCATTTCTCGTGGTGGATGACCTCGATGCTGCACCGCCTGCCCGGCGACGACCCGTTCGACCGCGAGCTGCAGCTTGCCCAGCTGCGCTACGTCGTCTCGTCGACCGCGGCGGCCACGATGCTCGCCGAGAACTACGTCGGCCTGGCCGGCCGCATGATGCGGAGCTGACGGCGTGGCGCTGCAGAACCGCGTGACGCCGCTCGGCGAGCTGATCGCCGCTCCCGCCCGCGGCCTCGTCTACGGCAACCGCGGCTGCCTGCACGACGCGCACGGGCGCATCCGCCGCCGATGGCAGGTGCGGCGCTGGATCGCATGCCGGCTCGAGTTCCGCGGCTGGCAGCGCGGGCCGATGATGCAGCCCGGCAGGTTCACCGAGCTCTTCTTCCTCGACGAGGCCACGGCGTTTGCGGCCGGGCACCGGCCCTGTGCGCTCTGCCGCCGCGAGGACTACGTCCGCTTCGGTGCGATCTGGGCGGGGCTGCACGCCGGGGAGTCCGGCGCGGATGCGATCGACCTGCGCCTGCACGGCGAGCGGGTCGACCCCGCGTCCGGGGCGCACCGGACGCACGAGGCCGCGTTCGGGGCGCTGCCCGACGGCGCGTTCGTGCTCGTCGGCCGCGACCCCTATCTGGTGCTCGGCGACGAGCTGCTGCTCTGGTCGCCGTCCGGCTACGCCGCGCGCAGGCGGCGTCCGCGTGCGGGCACGGCGACGGCGGTGACGCCGCCCTCGCTGCTCGACGTCCTGCGCGCAGGCTGGTCGGGCGCGGCGGTGCCGCTGCTCCACCCCTCGGCTGAATAACCGGTGTCACGCACCGTTATTCAGGTCGGGAAGCGGGGACTGTCCCTGTGGGGACAGTCCCCATCGCCACGACGCTGAGCATGGATACCTACCCGCCGTTGGTGAGTCCGATCGCGCGGCCCTCGGGATCGGTGAAGACGCCGATCGCGAGTTCGGGCGTCACCTGCTCGGGGCCCATCATGCGCGTGCCGCCGAGCCGCTCGGCGTGCTCGAGCGCGGCGCCGACGTCGGGGACGGCGACGTAGAAGGTGACGTGGCCGTCGTAGCCCTCCGGCGCCTGGCCGATGCCGCCGCCGATGCCGATCCCGTCGGCGCTCAGGTTCGCCTCGCGGTCGACGAGGCCATACCCCATCGGATTGGACGTATCGATCCGCCACCCGAACAGCTCCGAGTAGAAGCCGCTCAGCTTCGCAACGTCCTTCCCCATCACCTCGAAGTGGACGACCGGCTGTCCCATCGTGCGCTCCTTTCTCGGGTTCCCGAAGGCTACGCTCGTCGTGTGAGAGCCGCCAACCTCGCCCTTCGTTTCGTGCTCGAGCTGGTCGCTCTGGCCGGCCTCGCCGACGGCGGCGACCACGTGGGCGGGTGGGTGATCGCCGTCACCGCGGTCGTCGCGGCGGGGGTCGTGTGGAGCCTCTGGTGCGCCCCGCGGGCGGGGCGGCGGCTCCCGCGGCCGCCGCGCACGGCTGTCGAGGCGGCCGTGTTCGGCCTCGGCGCCGCCGGGTTCGCGGCCGCCGGTCGCACGGCGCTCGCCATCGGCTTCGTCGTCGTCGCGATCGCCAACTGGAGCATGCTGATCGCACTCGGCGAGGATCCCTGAGGGCGGGGGTCGAGGGGACGACTACTACCGCTCCCTATAGGTGCGACCCCGGATGCGGAGCGGTGGGGTGCACGTCGACAATTCGACTGCCGGGATCACCGAAGGAAAGGCCGCACCAGCAATGCCCTCAGCTTCTGCAGACGCTCGTCCACGCGCTCTTGACCCCCACCGCGGCTTCCGCCCGGGCCCATGGCTTGAAGGTGCCGACGTCCGTGACTTCATCCAGCGCAACTTCACGCCGTACACGGGTGACGCCGCGTTCCTGGCGGGGCCGACCGAGCGCACCACGCGCGTGTGGGACACGCTGCACGGCCTGATGCTCGAGGAGCGCGAGCGGGGAGGCGTGCTCGACGTCGACGCCGCGACACCCTCGTCGATCACCGCGCACGCGCCGGGCTACATCGCCCGCGACGAGGAGCTGATCGTCGGCCTGCAGACCGACGCGCCGCTTCGGCGCGCGATCTTCCCGAACGGCGGCTGGCGCATGGTCGAGAGCGGCCTCACCGCGTACGGCTTCGAGCCGGACGAGCGCGTCCGCGAGATCTTCACCAAATACCGCAAGACGCACAACGACGGAGTCTTCGACGCGTACACGCCCGACATCCTCGCCGCCCGCCGTGCGGGCGTCGTCACCGGCCTGCCCGACGCCTACGGCCGCGGCCGCATCATCGGCGACTACCGCCGCGTCGCGCTCTACGGCGTCGACCAGCTGATCGAGTGGAAGCGCCAGGAGCGGGCCGAGCTCGACCACGTCTTCGGAAGCGAAGACGTCATCCGCGACCGCGAGGAGCTGGCCGAGCAGATCCGCGCGCTCGGAGAGCTGAGGACGATGGCCGCGAGCTACGGCCACGACATCTCCCTGCCCGCCGCGACGGCGCACGAGGCGGTGCAGTGGCTCTACTTCGCCTATCTGGCGGCGGTGAAGGAGCAGAACGGCGCCGCGATGTCGCTCGGCCGCACCTCGACCTTCCTCGACGTCTACTTCGCCCGTGACCTGGCCGACGGCCGCCTGGCCGGCGAGAGCGAGGCCCAGGAGCTCGTCGACGACTTCGTCATGAAGCTGCGCGCCGTGCGGTTCCTGCGCACGCCGGAGTACGAGCAGCTGTTCTCGGGCGATCCGACGTGGGTGACCGAGTCGATCGGCGGCATCGCCGAGGACGGCCGCCCGCTCGTCACGCCGACGAGCTTCCGCTACCTGCAGACGCTCCGCAACCTCGGCCCGGCTCCCGAGCCGAACATGACCGTGTTCTGGTCGCCGCAGCTGCCCGAGGGCTTCAAGCGCTTCTGCGCCGAGATCTCGATCGAGACGAGCTCGATCCAGTACGAGTCCGACGAGTGCATGCGGCCGCGCTTCGGCGACGACACGGCCATCGCCTGCTGCGTGTCGGCCATGACGGTCGGCAAGCAGATGCAGTTCTTCGGCGCCCGGGTGAACCTGGCCAAGGCGCTGCTCTACGGCATCAACGGCGGGCGCGACGAGATCTCCGGGACCCAGGTCGGCCCGGAGTGGGAGGGGGTCACCTCGGACGGCCCGCTCGACTACGCCGACGTCGACGCGCGCTTCGACCGCATGCTCGATTGGCTGGCCGAGACCTACGTCCATGCGCTCAACTGCATCCACTGGAGCCACGACAAGTACGCCTACGAGCGCATCGAGATGGCGCTGCACGACCGCGCCGTCCTACGCACGATGGCATGCGGCATCGCCGGCCTCTCGGTCGCCGCCGACAGCCTCTCGGCGATCCGCCATGCCCAGGTCACCCCGATCCGCGACGAGTCGGGTCTCGTCGTCGACTACGACATCCAGGGCGAGTTCCCGACCTACGGCAACGACGACGACCGCGCCGACGACATCGCGGTCGACCTGGTGCACCGGTTCATGGAGAAGGTGCGCCGCCACCCCACCTACCGCAATGCGGTGCACACGCAGTCGGTGCTGACGATCACCTCGAACGTCGTCTACGGCAAGCACACCGGCAACACGCCGGACGGCCGCCGCTCGGGTGAGCCGTTCGCCCCCGGCGCCAACCCGATGAACGGCCGTGACCTCCACGGCATGGTGGCCGCGGCCCTGTCGGTGGCCAAGATCCCCTACGCCGACGCCGAGGACGGCATCTCGCTGACCACGACCGTCGTTCCGCAGGCGCTCGGGCGCACAGCCTCCGAACGGGTGTCGAACCTCGTCGGGGTGCTCGACGGCTACGTCGCCGAGGGCGGTTTCCACATGAACGTGAACGTGCTCGACCGCGAGACGCTCACCGACGCGATGGAGCATCCTGAGAACTACCCGCAGCTGACGATCCGGGTGTCCGGCTACGCCGTCAACTTCGTGCGCCTGACCCGCGAGCAGCAGCTCGACGTGATCAGCCGCACCTTCCACGGGATGGTGTGAGCCCATGGCCGAGGCGGCGGCCGTCGCGCGCGATCCCGCCCCCGAGGGGCGGGTGCACAGCTGGGACGTGTCGACCGGCGTCGACGGCCCCGGCACGCGCCTGGTCGTGTTCCTGGCCGGCTGCCCGCTGCGGTGCCTGTACTGCCAGAACCCCGACACCTGGCACATGCGCGACGGCGGCCTGGTCAGCGTTGCCGAGGTCGAGCGCAGGATGCACCGCTACGCCCGTTTCGTGACGGCGACGGGCGGCGGCGTCACGCTGTCCGGCGGCGAGCCGCTGCTCCAGCCCGTCTTCACGCGCGGCCTGCTCGAGGCGGCGAAGGCGGCGGGCCTGCACACGGCGCTCGACACCTCGGGGTACCTCGGCGCCCGGGCCGACGACCGCCTGCTGGCGGCGACCGACCTGGTCCTGCTCGACATCAAGGCCGGCAGCCCGGAGACGCACAAGCACCTCACCGGCGGCGCGCTCGCACCGACGCTCGCCTTCGCCGACCGGCTGGCCGAGCTCGGCAAGACCGTGTGGGTGCGCTACGTGCTCGTCCCCGGCATCACCGACGTCCCGAGCGAGATCGAGGCCGTGGCCGACCGCTGTGCCTCGCTCCCGAACGTCGAGCGCGTCGACGTGCTCCCGTTCCACCAGCTCGGCCGGTCGAAGTACGACCGCCTGGGGATCCCCTTCCCACTCGCCGACACGCCGACACCGGCGCCCGATCAGGTGGCCGCCGCCCGGGCCGTCTTCGCCACACGCGGCCTCACCGTCGCTTAGGGGTCATACCCCGGAGGCGGCGGGTTGCACTGCTCCTTGGTCAGCTTCTGCATGTGGGTGAGCACGCTGGCATACGCCGGGTCGGACGCAACGTTCTGCAGCTCGTAGGGGTCGGTCTTCAGGTTGTAGAGCTCCTGGAACCCGCCCGTATAGCGGGCGTACATGTACTGGGTGCTGCGGATGCCGCAGAACGCCGGCGCGAGCGACGGCGGATTGCCGTTCATGTGCTCGAGCACGAACTCGGTCCGCCACGGCGTCTTGAGCGGCGTGCGGTCGATCAGCGGCTGGAAGCTGCGGCCCTCGGTCGGCGGGTGCTTGACGCCGGCGATGTCGACCAGCGTCGGCGCCCAGTCGACGTTCACGATCAGATGGCTGTCGGTGAAGCCCTTCGTCGTGGCCGGCTCGTCGCGCACCACGAGCGGCACACGCAGCTCCTCGTCGTAGGGCAGCTGCTTGGTGCCGATCCCCACCCGGTGCTCGCCCCAGCTGATGCCGTTGTCGGACGCGAACAGGATCACGCTGTGGGCCAGACGGTGGGTCGCCTTGAGCGACGCGACGATCGAGCCGACCTCCCGGTCGACCGTGATCAGTGTCTGGTACTCGGCCTGGCGCTCGGCGTAGATCTGGGCGTTCTCGACCGGGCCGAACCTGGGGAGCTTTCGGATCCAGGGCGGCTTGTCCGAGACGTCCGCCTCGTTGTAGTTCGGCGGCCGGAATTGAGGCAGGTGCTGGAACCGGTTTGTGTAGATGTTCTGCGGCACGGACGGCCGGTGCGGCGCATAGGGCGCGTAGTAGACGAACACCGGTTTCGACGCCGGGGCCGTGTCGATGAACTTCGTGGCCGCATCGCCGAAGAAGAGCGTCGAGTACGCCTTGATCTTGCGGTGGATGCGGCAGGCCTTGACGCCCTTCGGGCAGTCGCCCGGGGCGTTCGAGAAGGCGAGATAGGGGCGGTAGCCCGGCTCGTAGTCGAACGAGACCCAGCGATCCCAGCCCGGCGGCACGCCGCCGCCGTAGGAGTTCAGGTACTTCCCGAAGAGGCCGGTGTCGTACCCGCCCGCCTGCAGCCAGGTGGCGATCGTGGACTTGTCGTCGCCCAGCTTGCGGAACGTGGGCGCCCCGCCGTGGGGCGGCCGGTTGTCGTAGACGCCGGTCGTGTGGGCGTAGTTGCCGGTCAGGATGCTGGCGCGGCTGGGGCAGCAGAGCGAGTCCGAGACGAATGAGTTCTTGAACGTGACCCCGTGCTTCACGAGGTACTTCTGGACGTTCGGCATCGACGCAAGCGTCTCCGAGCGCTGATCGTCGGTGAGGATGATGATGATGTTCGGGCGCGTCGTCGTCGCGACGACGACGTTGGCGCCCGCGGACCCGGACTTTCCGCCGTCGGCGATCCTGGCCGTGGCGAGCACGGCGGCAGCCGCGATCAGCACGGCCACGCCGATCGCCACCCTCCTGCCCCTCAGCCTCTGGATCATGTCGCTCTACAGGGTACTGCGGGTTACGCCTCTTGGCAGCAATTGTTGACAGTCACGCCGGATCCGATATTGGTGCTGCATTCGCCGTGTCCGAGACGACGCGCCCATCGGCCAGGCGCACCGTCCGGGGCGCCGTCTCGGCCACGTGGGTGTCGTGGGTGACGAGCACGACGGTCTGGCCGTGCTCGGTCGAGAGCCCGCGCAGGAGCGCCAGGATCTCGTCCCCCGTCTGCGAGTCGAGGTTTCCGGTCGGCTCGTCGGCCAGCAGAGCGCCGGGGTCGTTCGCGAGCGCGCGGGCGATCGCGACCCGCTGCTGCTCGCCGCCGGACATGCGCGACGGGAGGTGATCGACGCGGTGGCCGAGGCCGACCATCTCGAGGAGGTCGTTCGCCCGGCGATGGCGCTCGCCGCTCCTGCGCGTCGCGATCGCCGCCTCGACGTTCTGGATCGCGGTCAGCGTCGGGATCAGGTTGAACTGCTGGAAGATGAAGCCGATCGTCTCGCGGCGCAGGCGCGAGAGCTCTCCCGGCCCCATCCGGGCGATGTCGCGGCCGAGGCAGCGGATCGTCCCGGACGTCGGCCGGTCGAGCGCGCCCAGGAGCTGGAGCAGCGTGGTCTTGCCCGATCCGCTCGCGCCCGCGACGGCCACGAACTCGCCCGGCCGGATGACGAGATCGACGTCGGCGAGGGCGGTGACGCCGCCGTTGCCGCCGCCGTAGGCACGGCCGACGCCGGCGAGCTCGTACACCGGCACGGCGTCGGTCGCGGGTGTGTGAGCGAGTCGTTCCTCGGTGTGCATCGCGTCTCCTACTCGACCGTCCGCAGGGCTGCGGCCGGCCGCAGCCGGGCCGCACGAGATCCTCCGACCGCGCCGGCGACGAGCCCTCCGAGCACCGCCAGGCCGACCGCCGCGAGGATCAGGCGAAGGTCGGTCGAGGTCGTGATCTTGACGAGCGTGGAGCCGGACGTGACCTGAGCGGCCTGGCCGAACCCGAACGGCCCGCCGCCGAACGGCCCGCGCGCCGGGGCCGCCGACCCGGGGACCGTGGCCTTGAGCGTCCAGCCGACCGCGTTCACCGCGGCGGCGCCGGCGATCCCGATCGCCGCGCCGATCACCCCGCCGAGCAGTCCTTGCAGCAGCGACTCGCCGCTGATCTGACGCACCACCTGCCACTGCGACCAGCCGACGGCCTTGAGCGTTCCGATCTCGCGCACGCGCTTGGCCACCGATGCGAGCGTCAGCAGGCACGCGATCAGCACCGCAGCCGCGAGGCCGACGATCTCGAGCGCCGTGCCGAGCTTGGACGAGAGGTTGCGGGCGTCGGACAGCGAGCCGCCAACCCGGTTGGCGAGATCCTGCGCGGTCGTCACCTGCGACGCCGAGAACCCCGTCTTGATCTCCCTGGCCACCCGCGCCACGTCGCCGGTCGACGCGGCGCGCACCTGCACCGTCGTGATCTGGCCGCGGTACTTGGCGATCTTCTGGAGGACGGCGAGCTTCACGTAGGCGTCCGACGGCGTGCCTCCGAGCGGCGAGGTGGCGATGCCGACGACGCGGAAGGCGTGTCCGCCCAGGCTCACGGTCGAGCCGACCGAGAGCTTGTTCGTGCTCGCGTAGGAGCTCGAGAGGATCGCCTGATAGGCGCCGGACGACGTGAAGTAACGGCCCTTCGTGATCTGGCTCGGCGTGACCGCCGCCAGGTCAGGCCGGGTCTGGTCGACGCCCGTGACGGTACGGGACTGGAAGTGGATGCCCTTGCCGCCGAACCCCTGGAAGTGCACGCCGCCGCCCTGGCCCTTCTGACCGCCGCCGCCGCCGTTGATGCTGCCCGGGTTCCCGAACTGGAGCCGTACCTTCGGCGCCTTGCCGTACACATGCGTGTCGGTGAGGGTCAGCGAGCCGGCGGCCGCCGTCACGCCGGCGAAGCCCTCGATCCGCTTCACCTCGGACGCGGGGAACGACAGCTGGCTCGTGGCGCGGAAGCTGTCGGTGTCGAACTTCTGCCCCGGCTTGAGGTTGCGGAAGTTCACCGCGGGGCCGGGGCCGAGCTGCCCGCGCAGCCGGTTTCGCTGCGACTGCGACAGGCCGCCGAAGGCGCCGGTGCCGTTGTTCGTGACCCTGATCGGCCGCGTGACCGACATGTCGGTGCCGACGCCGGTCAGGGGTGCGAGCACCTTCTGCTGGGCGTGGTCGAGGCCGGTCGAGAGCGCGTTCACGGTCACCACGAGTCCGACGCCGATCGCGAGGCCGAGAGCGGTGAGGATGGTGCGGCCGCGGCGGCGGCGCAGCTCGGCGAGGGCGTAGCTCAGGAAGAACATCGCCTGCTCACAGTACGGGGGCGGTTCTAAGACCCGCGTGAACCGAACCTAAGAAGTGCCTGAGGTCCTCTGCACCAAAGGGGGTCAGACCCCGTTTGGTGCACTCCGTTCAGCTCTCGCTGGACGACGCCCAGAGATCGATGCCGCTCTCGGTGGCGTGCCGGTCGATCGCGGCCAGCTCGTCGGCGCTGAAGCCGAGCCGGTCGAGGGCGGCCACGTTGTCCTCGAGCTGGCGCACGCTGCTCGCGCCGACGAGCGTCGAGGTGACGCGGGCGTCGCGCAGCGTCCAGGCGAGCGCCATCTGGGCGAGCGTCTGGCCGCGCCCGCGCGCGATCTCGTTCAGCGCCCGGACCTTGGCCATCGTCTCGTCGGTGAGCAGATCGGGCGAGAGTGAGTCGTTGCGGCTCGCGCGCGACCCCTCCGGGATCCCGTTCAGGTACCGGTCGGTGAGCATGCCCTGGGCGAGCGGCGAGAAGGTGATGCAGCCGACGCCCTCCTCGCCGAGCGCGTCCAGCAGGTCGGGCTCGATCCAGCGGTTCAGGAGCGAGTAGGAGGGTTGGTGGATCAGAAGCGACTCGCCCATCTCGCGCAGGATCGCGGCGGCGCGCCTGGTGTTCTCGGCCGAGTAGGACGAGATGCCCACGTACAGCGCCTTGCCCGAGCGGACGGCGTGCGCGAGCGCGCCCATCGTCTCCTCGAGCGGCGTCGCCGGGTCGAAGCGGTGCGAGTAGAAGATGTCGACGTAGTCGAGCCCGAGCCGGCCCAGGCTCTGGTCGAGGCTCGCGAGCAGGTACTTGCGCGAGCCGTGGTCGCCGTAGGGGCCGGGCCACATGTCCCAGCCGGCCTTGGTCGAGATGACGAGCTCGTCGCGGAACGGGGCCAGATCGCGCTGCAGCAGACGGCCGAAGTTCTCCTCGGCCGAGCCGTACGGCGGGCCGTAGTTGTTGGCGAGGTCGAAGTGCGTGATGCCGAGGTCGAACGCGCGCCGCACGATCGCCGCGCTCGTGTCGAGCGGCCGGTCGTGGCCGAAGTTGTGCCACAGGCCGAGTGAGACGGCGGGCAGGTCGAGGCCGCTTCTGCCGCAGCGGCGGTAGGTCATGCCCTCGTAGCGGGCGGCGTCGGGCTCGTACCGGGTGCTCATCGCTCCGGCACGATAGTCACCCCCGCCGCGGCACCTCGCCGCTCACAGCACGCCGAAAGGGTGAAAAGTGCCTAAGAATGCCCGCAAAACCCCCTTTTGGCGTTGCGCCGGGGGTTCGGCGTGGCTCATATTGGGGGGCGGGTGTCCCCGATGCGGGCACCGGGGATCAAACCTGCCGAGGAGGATGTCGTGACCGCACGCCTGAAGCGCCGAATTGTGATTGCAGCAGTCGTGGTCGGTGTCGTCGGACTGGGCGGAACGGCGCTCGCCGCATCCGACTCCGGCGGCAACACGTTCCTGAACGACGTGGCCGGCCGGCTCGGCGTCTCGTCGCAGAAGCTGCAGTCCGCGATCAACGGCGCCGTCCAGGATCGGCTGAACCAGCTCGTCAAGCAGGGCAAGCTGACGCAGGCCCAGGCGAACGCCATCGAGAAGCGGATGCAGGCGAACGGCGGCGCACCCTTCGCCGGTCCCTTCGGCGGCCCGATGGGCGGGTTCCGCCACCACGGGTTCCGCGGCGGACCGCGGGCGTCCTTCGGCTTCGGTTTCGGGCCGATGATGGGCTCGCTCCAGACCGCCGCGTCCTACCTGGGACTCTCCGTCGCGACGCTCGGTCAGGATCTGCGCGCGGGGCAGACGCTCGCCACCGTGGCGGGCACGCAGGGCAAGTCGGTCAGCGGGCTCGAGGCGGCCCTGCTGGCGCCGGTCAAGGCCCACCTCGACGCGGCCGTCCAGGCGCACCGCATGTCGCAGGCGCAGGAGACGAAGTTCCTGGACATGGTGTCCAGGGGAATCGACCGGTTCGTGACCCACGGGTTCGGGCACTTCGGCGGCGGTCAGCCCGGCGGCGGCGGCTCGGGCGGCGGCTCGGGCAGCGGTAGCGGCAGCGGCTCCGGAGGCGGCGGCGGCGTCAGCGCCCAGACCGCGCTCGGGTTCTAGCCCTTCGGCACGATCACGGTCGCTTCGCCGTCGACGACCCGCGTGTCGCCGACCCAGGCTCGCGTCGCCAGGGTCGCGCGGCCGCGGGTCGTGTCGATGGCGGTCACCTCGACCTCGCAGCGCACGTCGTCGCCCGGGCGCACCGGCGCGGTGAAGCGGAGCTGCTGGCCGAGATAGATCGTGCCCGGCCCGGGCACGTCGTTTGCGAGCAGGCCCGAGAAGAACGCGGCGGTGAGCATGCCGTGGGCGACCCGGCCGCCGAAGACGGTGGTGGCCGCGAAGGCGTCGTCGAGGTGCACCGGATTCCGGTCGCCCGACACGGCGGCGAACGCCTCGATGACGGCGTCGTCGACGTGGAACGTCCGCTCGGCCCGGCTGCCGACATGAAGCTCGCCGCTCACATGTACAGCCCGCCGTTCAGGTCGAGGCAGCTGCCCGTCATGTAGTCGGCCTCGGCGGCGACGAACACCACCGCCTGGGCCACCTCCTCGGGCGTGGCGAACCGGCCGAGCGGCACGCGCGCGAGCAGGCGCTCGCGGATCTCCGCCGGCACGCTCGCGAGCATGTCCGTGTCGGTGAAGCCGGGGCAGACGCAGTTGGCGGTGACGCCGTGGCGGGCCAGCTCGAGCGCGAGCGTCTTCGTCCACGCGATCAGCCCGCCCTTGGCGGCGGCGTAGTTGGCCTGGCCGAAGTTTCCGAGCTCGCCGACGAAGCTCGACACCGTCACGATGCGGCCGAACCCGGCCTCGGACATCGGCACGACGACCGCCCGCGTGACGCGGTGCGTGCCGGTGAGGTTCACATCGATCACGGCCGTGAAGTCCTCGTCGCGCATCTTGCGCACGGTCGCGTCGCGGGTGATGCCGGCGTTGTTCACCAGGATGTCGATCCGGCCGTAGGTCTCGAGCGCTGCCGCCGCGAGCGCCGGGCCCGTGGCGGGGTCTGCGATCGAGCCCGGCACCGCGAGCGCGCGGCCTCCGCCGGCGGCCACCTCGGCGACGAGCTGATCGGCCGCGGCGGGCGATGAGCTGTGGTTGACGACCAGGTGGCACCCGCGGGCGGCGAGCTCGAGGCACACCGCCCGGCCGATGCCACGCGCACCGCCCGTCACGATCGCGCACCGGCCGGCGAGATCCGTCATCAGCCGAGGTGCTCGACGAGGAACCCGAGCGTGCGCGCCCAGGCGTCGCGCGCCGAGCGCACCCGATAGCGGGGCCGCGTGTCGTTGAAGAAGCCGTGCGGCGCGCCGGGGTAGACGTGATGGTCGAACCGCTTGCCGGCCGCGTCCATCGCCTCGGCGAACGCCGGCACGCCCGCGGTGATGCGGCCGTCCTTGCCCCCGTAGACGCCGAGCAGCGGCGAGGTGATCGCCCGCGCCCGCTCGACCGGGGGCGGGGCGCCGTAGAAGATGACCCCCGCCCGCAGCGCGTGCTCGTCGCACGCGAGCAGGCCGATCAGCCGCGCGCCCATCGAAAACCCGAGCGCCCCGATCTGGCCGTTGCAGTCGGGGTGGTCGCTCAGGTGGGCGACGGCGCCGCGCAGGTGGGCCACGAACGGGTCGGGCGCGTCCATGTTCGAGCGTACGGCGGCAAGCGACTGCTCGACGCGGGCGCGCTCGGTCTCCGGCATCGCCGCGAGGGCGTGCGCGCGCACCTCCGGGTCGGCCAGCCCACCGGGAGGCAGCGAGTCGGCGAAGCGCCGCAGCGCGTCGACGCGGTCGGCCGCAAGCTCGGCCGGGCGGCCGTCGCCGTGGGCATAGAGGTCGGGCACGAGCGCGATGTATCCCGCCGAGGCGATGCGGTCGGCCACGTCGCGGATGTGCGCGTCCGGGCCCCAGGCGCCGTGCACCACCATGACGGCGGGCAGCGCACCGCGCGCCGCGGCGGGTCGGTACATGGTCGCGGGCGTCACGGAGCCGTTGCTGGCGTAGGTCGTCTGCGAGATCGTCTGCTGCATGATCGCCGCAGCATAGCAAATGCTTGCATGTGGCAAGCAACTTTGCTAGCGTGAGGGTATGGCAGTGGCACGCGATGCGACGACCCCCGACGACCTGGCCCGCATCGGCGAGGCGCTTGCGGGCGTCTTCCGGGCGGGGCACGCGGCCCGTCTGCACGAGCGCGTCTCCGACGACGCCGGTGTCACGGTCGATCGCACCGGATTCGTGCTACTGGTGAAGCTGATGCAGGGGCCCGCTCGCATCTCCCAGCTGGCCGAGCGGATCGATCTCGATGTCTCGACGACGAGCCGGAAGGTGGCCGAGCTCGAGGCCGCCGGCCTCGTCGCGCGCACGCTCGACCCCGACGACCGCCGCGCCGCGGTCATCTCGGCGACCACCCGGGCGGACGACCTCGTCGCCCGTCTGCGCGAGGCCCGAAACCGCGAGTTCGGCCGCATGCTGGCCGACTGGGACGCAACCGACAGGGCGCGCCTGGCCGACCTGCTCGAGCGCCTGGTGACCGACATCCACCGCCAGGGGGGGCTCGGTGGCGGCTGAGGACACGCGGGGCGTCGTGAAGGTCTACACCCACCGCCAGATCATGGTGATCCTCGGCGGCCTGATGCTGGGCATGCTCCTGGCCGCCCTCGACCAGACGATCGTCGCCACCGCGCTTCCGACGATCGTCGGCGATCTGGGCGGCCTGAACCACCTCTCATGGGTCGTCACGGCGTATCTGGTCGCGTCGACGGTGACGACGCCGCTCTACGGCAAGGTCAGCGACCTGTTCGGGCGCAAGCGCGTGTTCCAGTTCGCGATCGTCGTCTTCCTGTTCGGATCCGCGCTCGCCGGCCTGTCGCAGAACATGCTCGAGCTGATCGCCTTCCGCGGCCTCCAGGGCGTCGGCGCCGGCGGCCTGATCACCCTGGCGATGACGATCATCGGCGACATCGTGCCGCCCCGCGAGCGCGGCCGGTATCAGGGCTACATGGGGGCGGTGTTCGCGCTCGCGAGCGTGATCGGGCCGCTGCTCGGCGGGTTCTTCGTCGACCAGCTCTCGTGGCGGTGGGTGTTCTACGTCAACCTGCCGGTCGGGGCGGTCGCGCTCGTTGTGACGAGCATCGTGCTCGACCTGCCGAGCCGGCGCGTGTCGCATCAGATCGACTACCTCGGCACGGCGCTGCTCGTCGGAGCCGTCTGCTCGATCCTGCTGGCGGTCACCTGGGGCGGGACCCAGTACGCCTGGGGCTCGACGATCATCATCTCGCTCGCGATCGGCGGAGCGATCCTGCTGGCGGCCTTCATCTCGGTCGAGCGGCGGGTGGCCGAGCCGGTGCTGCCGCCCTATCTGTTCCGGAACCGCGTCTTCACCGTGGCGACGGCGACGATGTTCATCGTCGGCCTGGCGATGTTCGGCGGCATCATCTACCTGCCCCTGTTCCTGCAGGTCGTCGGCGGCCGCAGCGCCACGAACGCCGGCCTGCTGCTCCTGCCGCTGATCCTCGGGCTGATGTTCACCGCCATCCTCTCGGGGCGCGTGATCAGCCGCACCGGGCGCTACAAGGCGTTCCCGGTGACGGGGATGCTCGTCATGGCGGTCGGCATGTACCTGCTCTCGACGATGGGGCCGACCACGGGCGAGGTGGGAGCATCGGCCTACATGGTCGTGCTCGGGCTCGGACTGGGCATGGTGATGCAGGTGCTCGTGCTGGCGGTGCAGAACGCGGTCGATCCGCGCGACCTCGGCACGGCGACCGGCGCCGCGACCTTCCTGCGCTCGATGGGCGGCTCGTTCGGCGTTGCGCTGCTCGGCGCGGTGCTCTCCAACCGTCTGGCGACGAACCTGGCCGATCTGCTTCCGGGCGGCCACCTGCCCCCGGGCGTCTCGCCCGACACGCTCAAAGGCAGCCCCGCGGCCATCCTCGCCCTGCCGCCGGCCGTACGGGCCCCGGTCGTCGAGGCCTTCGCCAGGTCGATCGACACGGTGTTCCTGGTGGGCGTGCCGATCGCGATCGTCGGCTTCGCCATCACGCTGCTCCTGCGCGAGGTGCCGCTGCGCTCGAGTGCGCCGGCGCAGGTCGAATCCGTGGCCGGCGCCGACGGCTCGGAGCCCGCGCCGGCCGAGCCGCCCATCAGCAGCCGGAGCTGACCGGCCGCACGGCGGGACCGACCGGGATGTCGTAGCGGCGCAGGAGCGCGCGCAGGCGGTGCCGGTAGACGCGCATGTCGGGCGCGAGCCAGTCGGAGTGCGTCTGGCAGCGCCAGGCCGGGTAGAGCTCGTGGTGGTAGGGCGAGGTGAGGCTCTCGGCGTGGCCGATCACGTCGCCCAGGGCGATGTGGTCGCGCTGCATCAGCCAGGCCGTCAGGTGCAGCGAGGCCCGCATCTGGGCAGGGTCGTCCAGGATCTCGGCGTCCGACGTGCCGACGTGCTCGATCCCGAAGGCGGTGTAGTTGAGACCCACCGTGTGCCGGCAGATCACGTCGAGCGGCACGAGCTGGTAGATGGTGCCGTCGCGGTCGACGATGAAGTGCGCGCACGTGCCCGGCAGCTCGTGCAGCTCCGAGTCGGGCACGTCCTGCGCGAACGTCGACCAGGCCGAGATCATCGTGGTCGACGCGGTGTAGTGCTCGACGATCACGTGCGGGTGGCGCAGGTGCCAGGTGTCGATGCCGTAGTGGCGCAGGGCGTAGGCGGCGGTCTCGGCCAGGCGGTGCGCCGGTAGCGGGATCGGCTTCCAGACGATGCGCGGGCGCGTGATCCGCGCGGGTGTCGAATTCGCCGTGGCGACCGGGGTCACGCCGGCCGAGCTGGTGGCCGTAGCCGGGGTCGCTCCCGAATGCGTGGTCGTGGTCGTGGGCGGGGTCGGCGTGGGCTGTGGCGACGATGCGGCCGAGAGCAGCGTCCCGATCAGGAGCACCGCCGCCCCGGCGGCGCCGACGATTGCCACGGCGATGATTCCTGCCAGGTATCTATGGCGCAGAATCCAGGACACCGGCGAACTTTACGCGGCGATTGTTGAAACGCATGGTTGCAGGGAATTTACGTCGGTCTTAGGATGCCATCCGATACTTTGGCTGTGGAAGTCCTGATAGTCGACGACGAGCCCGCAGTGGTCGACGCGCTCGACCGGGCGCTGGTCCAGGAGGGCTACTCGGTGGCCTCTGCCGGCGACGGTCGCACGGCGCTCGAGAGGGTCGCCAAGGCGCCGCCCGACGCCGTGATCCTCGACGTGAGCATGCCGCAGATGAGCGGCCTGGAGGTCTGCCGGCGGCTGCGCGCCAACGGCGACCGCACGCCGGTGCTGATGCTGACGGCGCGCGACCAGGTGACCGACCGCGTGGCCGGCCTCGATGCCGGCGCCGACGACTACCTCTCCAAGCCGTTTGCGCTCGAGGAGCTGCTCGCGCGGCTGCGCGCGCTCCTGCGGCGCACGACGACGGCCGACGGCCAGGGCGTGCTGCGCTTCGCCGACCTGACGATCGACCCGAACACCTACGAGGCCCGCCGCGGCGACCGCGTGATCGAGACGACCCGCACCGAATACCTGCTGCTCGAGCTCTTGATGCAGCATCCGCGGCAGGTGCTGACGCGGGCGACGATCTTCGAGCGGGTGTGGGGATACGACTTCGGCTATGCCTCGAACTCGCTCGACGTCTACATCGGCTATCTGCGCCGAAAGACCGAGGCGGGCGGCGAACCGAGGCTGATCCACACCAAGCGCGGGATCGGCTACGTCCTGCGGGAGCCATGAGCTTCCGCGTCCGTCTGACGCTGTCGGTGGCTGCCGCGGTGGCGCTGGCCGTCGCCGTTGCGTGCGCGATCGCGTACGTCGTCGTCGGGCGTCAGCTCTACAGTCAGGTCGACTCGAGCCTGCGCGACCAGGCCGCCCAGTTCGTGGGCGCGCCGAACACGCCGAATGCGCGCCACCGCGTCCCCTATGCCATCTACTACTGGCAGTGGGTGAGCGCCGGAGGCGGCATCGTGCAGCCGCAGATCTTCTCCGGCCAGCAGGCGCTGCCCGTGACGCAGCAGGCACTCACGGCCGCGCGCACTTCCTCGTCGCTCATGTTGGGCGACATGACGGTCGGCGGCGTCCACCTGCGCGTCGCAACGATCTCGGTCGGCGGTGGGGTCTCGGTGCAGATCGCGCGTCGTCTGAGCGACGACGACGTCGTGCTCTCGCAGCTGCGGACATGGTTCTTACTGGTCGCCGCGGGGGGGATCGCGCTTGCCGCCGTGCTCGGCGCGCTCGTCGCCCGCGCCGCCCTGCGCCCCGTGCGGCGGCTGACCGACACCGCCGAGCACGTCGCCGAGACGCACGATCTGTCGCAGCGCATCGAGGTCACCGGCACCGACGAGCTGAGCCGCCTGGCCGGAAGCTTCAACACGATGCTGGCAGCGCTCGAGCAGGCCGTCGCCGCGCAGCGCCAGCTGGTCGCCGACGCCTCGCACGAGCTGCGCACGCCGCTCACCAGCCTGCGCACGAACTTCGAGGTGCTCCTGCGCCCCGGCCCGCTGCCCGAGGAGAGCCGGCGCAAGCTCGAGCGCGACGTGCACCACCAGTTCGAGGAGATGGCGGCGCTTGTGGGCGACATCGTCGAGCTCGCCCGCGACGGCCAGACACCCGCCGAGGAGGACGACGTGCGCCTCGACGTCCTGGTTGCCGATGCGGTCGAGCGGGCCGGGCGCTACCGGGCGGACGTCGGGTTCCGGCTCGAGGCGCACCCGACGCTCGTGCGCGGGGTGCCCGCCCGGCTCGACCGCGCCGTCACCAACCTGCTCGACAACGCCGCCAAGTGGAGCCCGGCGGGTGAGGTCGTCGAGGTCGAGGTCGCCGACGGCACGGTCAGCGTGCGCGACCACGGGCCGGGCATCGCCGATGCCGACCTGCCGTTCATCTTCGACCGCTTCTACCGGTCGGAGGAGGCCCGCAGCATGCCCGGCTCGGGGCTCGGCCTCGCCATCGTGCGCCAGGTCGCCGAGACGCACGGCGGCCAGGTGGTCGTCGAGCCGCCGGCCGGCGGCGGTACCCGCTTCGTGCTCACGGTGCCGGCCCTGCCGGTGCCGAGCGAGGACCTCGTCGACGTCTGAGGCTCGGCTACGATGAGCCCATGGTGATGACGAGCGCGACCCTGTTTCCCCCGCCCCGGCCGCTGCAGGCTGGGGTCGTGGCGCGCTCCCCGCACCTCCTCTCCGCCTGACGCACCGGCCGGGGCTCTCCGTGGCCGCCCACGCGGCGGCCGGCCGTTGCCCTGCTCAGCGAGAGGACCGATCCGATGCCCACCACCATCACCGCCGCCGAGCGCGACCGCGCGCTTCGGCTGCGCGACCTGTCCGACCCCGCCTCCGGGCCGCACGCGATGCAGCTCGTCGTCGGGGCGATCACGAATGCCCTGGAGTCGGAGTGGGGCGGCCCGGTGCGGACGTACCGGGCCAGCCCGATCGTGACCGTCGCCGAGAACTACGAGCTGCTCGGCTATCCGGCGGATGCGCCGACCCGCGAGGCGCGCTACACGCGCTACCTCGACGCTCGCAGTCTGCTGCGCTCGCACACGACCGCGATGATCCCGCAGGCCCTGCGCACGCTGGTCGCGCCGGCGGACGCCGCCGAGGCGATCGTCGCCTGTCCCGGGCTTGTCTACCGGCGCGACGTCGTCGACCGCCTGCACGTCGGCGAACCGCATCAGCTCGACGTGTGGCGGGTGCGGCGCGGGCAGCCGCTCACCGCGGCCGACCTCGACCGCATGATCGCGCTCGTCGTCGCGGCGGTGCTCCCGGACGCCGAGCACCGCGCGCTGCCCGCATCGCACCCCTACACGCGCAACGGGCGCGAGGTGGAGGTGCGCATCGGCTCCGTCTGGGTCGAGCTGCTCGAGTGCGGTCTGGCCGCCGATCACGTCCTGCGTGCCGGCGGCCTTGACCCGGCGCAGTGGTCGGGCGTCGCGCTCGGCATCGGCCTCGACCGGGCCGTGATGCTCCGCAAGGGCATCGGCGACATCCGGCTGCTGCGCTCGGACGATGCGCGGGTGGCCCGGCAGATGCTCGACCTCGCGCCCTACCGCGAGGTCAGCTCGATGCCGCCGGTCGTCCGCGACCTCTCGATCGCGGCCGGCGACGAGACGACGCCCGAGGAGCTCGGCGACCGCGTGCGCCGCAGCCTCGCGGACGATGCCCTCGAGGCGGTCGAGGAGGTGGCGGTGCTCACCGAGACGCCTCGCTCCGCGCTGCCCGACCAGGCGGTCGCGCGCATCGGCCTTCGCGCGGGGCAGAAGAACGTGCTCGTGCGCCTCGTCCTGCGTCACCCGACGCGGACGCTGACCGCGGCCGAGGCGAACCGCATTCGCGACCGCGTGTACGCCGCCGTGCACGAGGGCGACGCCCACCAGTGGGCGTCGTGACGCGATCTCGACAAACCCTTAGGACGCGCTCAGATTGTTCTTAGACGGGCGGTGTTGAATAGCAATCACAGCCCGCGTGACCTCCTCGGAGATGCCCCGGGAGAGCCCGCGAGCCGGCTATCGGGAGACAAGCCGGCCGCCGGGCCCCCGGGTGCTTCACAGGTTATGCGGTTCGCGGTACCCCCGCCCGGCCCACGGGACACCCCTCCCCGTGGCCGGGCGGGAGATGCGCGCGATTCGCGAGAGCTCAGGCGACGGCGACGACGTCGGGCGCCTCGGCGTCGACCTCGGCCGCGGGCAGCCGAAACGAGAGCCGCGTGCCCTCGCCCGGCGCCGAGTCGATCTCCATCTCGCCGCCGGCCAGGCGGATGCGCTCGATCGTCGCGTCGAGGCCGAGGTGCATGCGCGTACGGTGACGATCGAGGGCGCGGTGCACGTCGAACCCGCGGCCGTCGTCGACGATCAGCCCGCACAGCTCGCCGCCGGCGTGCTGGAGCGTGACCTCGAGCCGGCGCGCCCGCGCGTGGCGGCGGACGTTGGCCACGCCCTCACGCACGACCCGGTAGACGAGCGTCTCGAACGCCTCGGGATAGCGGGGGACGTCGACGTCGACCCCGACCGCGAGGCCAAGCTCGAGGTTGGCATGCTCGACGAGGTCGCGGACGGCGGGCGCCAGGCCGTGCGCCTCGAGCAGGGGCGGGCGCAGCTCGAACATCAGCCGGCGGGTGCGCTCGAGCGCGAGAGCGAGGGTATGGCGTGCCCGCGCAGCCGCTTCGGCGGCGGCGTCGGCATCGCCGCGCTCGCCGGAGAGTCGCTGGCGGTCGAGCGACATCAGGGTCGCCGTGAGCACCTGCACGGTGTCGTCGTGCAGCTCCTCGGCGATCCGGGCCCGCTCGTCGGCCTCGGCCCGGAGCATCTGGTTGAGCACCGTGCGGCGCTGCTCCTCGGCCTCGATGAGGGCGACGCGCAGCTGCTCGCTCTCGCGCAGGCGGCGGAAGCTGAGCGTGACTCGCAGCGCGACGGCGAGCAGGACGAGCACCGAGAGCACCATCGCGACCGGATTGGCCTCGTGGATCAGGTCGAGCGCCTGGAGCGTCACCGCGATGAGCGCGAACACCGCGGTCGATCCGACCACCGGCCGGGCCGGTGTTGGCCGCGCATCGCCCGAGGGCACGATCGCTGCGGTCGCCATGAGCGCCGCGGCCACCGGGACGAGCGTCTGGCGCCACCCGCCGGGGAGGCCGGCCATCGACGCGGTGGCGTGATAGAGCGAGAGGACGTCGGCGGCCACGAGCACGACGCCGCCGGCGAAGAGCAGCCAGCGCTCACGCCGGCCGCGCGCCGCCGCCATCGCGGCGCATCCGGCCATGATGCCGAGCAGCGCCAGGTCGGAGGCGACCCAGATGCCGTCGACGGCGACGCCGGCCAGGCGTAGGTGGTCGTGGGCGAGCAGCGGTCGCAGGCCGATCTCGGCCGCGACGGCGGCGACGGTGACGCCGCCGATCAGCCCGTCGACGACGAGGCCGGCGTCGAAGCGCGCCGCCCGGCTGCGGGCGAGCAGCACGACGCAGGCGATCACGAACGGATAGAACGAGAGCCACAGCAGCCCGGCCGCCGGCGTGAACGACGCGAGCCCGTGGTGAAGCCGGGGCGCGGCGATGACCGACACGGTGCCGTATCCCGCGAGGCCGATCCCGAGCGCCCCCCACGCGGCCCGGTCGGAGCGGTCGGCCGCGCTGCGGCCGATGGCGGCGAGCCCGCACAGCAGGACGGCCACGGCATACAGCCGCGCGTCCACGATCGATCCGTGCCACGATCCGGCCGGCCCGGCGACGACGCGGGCGACGTGGAGCGCCGCAAGCGCGATCGCCGCCGCCGGCAGCGTCGCCAGCCATAGCTGCGTCCGCCGCCGCGTGTGCGGTTGTGTCGAGACGAATTCCACCCCACAGGCATCCTCGCCGCTGCCGGCACGCCTTCGTCTCCCCGCATCGGGTGATCATCGATCCCCCCTCGGAGGGAGACACGATTTTCTTACAATTGCAGGCATTTTTTGCCTATCGCACAGGTCCTGTCAGCGCGCGCACGCCCGGGAGCGCCCGGATCGTCGTAGACTCCGGGTGATGCCCGCGTTCCGGATCGAGCGCACGCCGCAGGGCCGCTGGAAGCTCAGCGCCGCGGGCTGTTGCGGCAATCCCGACCGCGTGCGCCGCGAGTACGAGCAGGCGTACCTCGAGCAGGAGCTCGCCGCGGGCGGCCGGGTCGTCTCGAGCGGCCCCGACGGGGTCGAGATGCTCGACCACCGCGGCCGCACCCACCGCCTCGGCGCGGGCGTGCAGGTGCCGCAGGCGTCAGTCTGAGGGCGGTGGCGGCTCGACCGCGACGATCGGCCTGGGCCGGATGCGCGTAGGGCGAGAGGCCGGCGAACGCCATCAGCCGGATGCCCGCGATCGTCGACACGATCATGATCACCGCGTCCAGCAGGTCGGGCCGGGCGAGCGCGAAGAAGTCGCGTGCCGGCTCCGCGCTCAGCGTGCCCAGATAGGCCGCGGCCAGCGCGCCCACGAGCGAGAGGATCCCCACGGCGTAGGCGCGGCTCTCCGACATGCGCTCGGAGTCGAGCACGAGCAGCAGGTAGAGGCCGAGCGCGACGAACACCGTCACCGCGGCCGTGCGCGCATCGGTGATCGACCGCACCCGCACCGCGCGCTCGAGCAGGTACGCGGTCAGGACGGCCACGGCGATCACGACACCGGCAGGGATCGAGAATCGCGCCACCTGGCGCAGGAACGAGCTCGAGTCGGGCCGCTCCGCCGACGGGATGAGCGCGATCACGAATCCGGGGATCCCGACCGTCACGGTCGCCGCCAGCGTCAGGTGGCGCGGCAGCAGCGGAAAGCCGGCGGTGGTCAGGCCGAAGGCCAGGATCACGCTCGCGGCGAACACGGTCTTGGTCGCGAACAGGCGGGCGACGCGCTGGATGTTCAGGATGATCTGGCGGCCCTCGCCGATCGCCGCGGGGACGGCCGCGAAGTCGTCGGTCACGAGCACGCTGTCGGCCACGCTCTTCGCCATCTGCGCCCCGCTGCCGAGGGCGATCGCAAGCCGCGAGCCCTTCATCGCGGGCACGTCGTTCACCCCGTCGCCGATCATCGCGACGTACTGCCCGGCGCCCGTGAGCGCCTCGATGAGCATCCGCTTGTGCTGCGGCGAGAGCCGGGCGAACACCGTCGAGCCGGTCGCGATCGCCGTGAGCTCGGGGCCGGGCTCGGGCAGTTGCGCGCCGTCGACCGCGGGCCCCTCGACCGGGATCCCCGCCCTCGCCGCCACGGCGGCCACGGTCGTCGGCGAGTCGCCGGACATGACCTTCACCCGCACGCCCTGCTCGCGCAGGAACGCGATCGTGGTCTCCGCCTCGGGGCGCACGTGCTCCTCGAGTGCGATCACGGCGATCGGCTCGATCGCGGGCGCCGGGGCGGCCACGTCGTCGGCCGGCGCCGAGAGCTCGGCCGGCGTGCGGCCGAGCACGAGCGTGCGCCGCCCGGCCTGCTCGTGCTCGGACACGAGCGCCGGGGCGGCGGCGCCCAGGAGCACGTCGGGAGCGCCGAGCACCAGCGTGCCCTCGTCGCCGTCCAGGTGCACCGCGCTCCACTTCCAGCGCGACGAGAACGGCACCTCAGAGAACACCGGCCGGGCGGTTCCCGGCAGGGCTGCCGCGATGGCGTCGACCGTGTCGTTGCGCGACGTCGTCGCCGCGGCGTAGTCGCGCACCGCTTGCTCCGCGGCGGCCGCGTCGGCTGTTCCGGCGGGGGTGACGCCGTGCAGGGCCAGCGTGCCGTCGGTGAGCGTGCCGGTCTTGTCCATGCAGACGGTGTCCACGTTCGCGAGCGACTCGACGGCGTTGAACGACTGCACCAGCATCCCGCGGCCCGAGAGCCGCACCGCCGCCACCGCGAACGTCAGGCTCGTGAGCAGCACGAGCCCCTCGGGCACGAGCGTCACGATTCCCGCCGTCGCCGTCGCGGCGGCGAGGCGAAACGGCGAGTTGTGCCGGATCAGCACGTAGACGAAGGCAGCGCCCAGGGGCAGCATCACGGCGACCGTGATGAGCAGCAGGCGGTTGATCTGCTGCTCGAGCGGCGAGCGCCGGTAGCGGAACTCGCGCGCCTCGCCGACGACCTGTGAGGCGTAGCTCTCCGCGCCCGTGCGGTTGGCGAGGTAGCGCCCGGCGCCCTCGACGCAGAACGAGCCCGACAGGATCTCGTCGCCCACGCCCTTCTCGACGGCCCGCGACTCGCCGGTGAGCTGCGACTCGTCCAGGCGCAGGGCGGAGCTCTCGACGAGCGCGCCGTCGGCGATCACCTGGTCGCCGGGCCGCAGGGCGATGAGGTCGCCGTCGACCACCTCGCCGGCGGGGACCTGCTGCTCGCTGCCGTCGCGGACGGCGCGTGCGTGCGGCGCGACCAGCAGCGCCAGGCGGTCGAGCGCGTGCTTGGCGCGGATGTCCTGGAAGATGCCGATGCCCGTATTGGCGACCAGGACGCCCCCGAACAGGCCGTCCGCCGGGTGTCCGGCGGCGATGATCACGACCCAGAAGCCGCCCAGGATGAGGTTGAACAGCGTGAGCGTGTTCGAGCGGACGATGCTCGCGTAGGAGCGGCTCGTTGCGGCGGCCTCCTGGGGCGGCGCCGCCTCCAGGCGACGACGCGCCTCGACCTGCGTGAGGCCGGTGAGCCTGGCTTCGGACACCCATCCGAGTCTATGCGGTCACCGTTGGATCCCCATCCTGTGGTACTTGCGCGTGCAATACTTGACTACTCACGTACATCTGCTAGAGTTGTTTGTGTAGTCAAGTTTTCCATCGAAAAAGGGGTTCTCCATGAGCACGCTCGAATCCACCGCCACCGGCAGCCTGCCGGCCGGCACCTGGCAGCTCGACGCCGTCCACTCGCAGGTCGGGTTTGCCGTCAAGTACATGGTCGGAACATTCCGCGGCAGCTTCTCGCCCGTTGCCGCGACGCTCGAGGTCGCACAGGACGGCAGCGCCGGCCTGACCGGCTCGGCCCGCGCCGAGAACGTGAAGGTGCAGGAGCCGAACCTGATCGCCCACCTGCTCTCGCCCGACTTCTTCGACGCCGAGCGCGCCCCCGAGCTGGAGTTCCGCTCGTCCGGCATCCGCACCTCCGGCGACCACGTGGCCGTCGACGGCGATCTGACCATCAAGGGCACCACCCGCCCGGTCACGCTCGAGGGCTCGGTCACCGAGCCGATCACGGACCCATACGGCCGCGAGCGCATCGGCATCACGCTCAACGGCACGATCGACCGCACCGACTTCGGCATCACCTGGAACAACCCGCTCCCCAGCGGCAAGTCCGCGCTCGCGAACGAGGTCAGCCTCGACGCCGAGCTCTACCTGGTGAAGGAGTAACGGCACATGCTGAAGGTGCTCGGCGTCTCCGGCAGTCTGCGTGCGGACTCCCACAACGGCGCGCTGCTGCGCGCGGCGGCAGACCTCATGCCGGCCGATGCGCAGCTCGAGCTGTGGCACGGCCTGCGGGACGTGCCCCCGTTTGACGAGGACGGGGACCTCGAGCCGGCTCCCCCGGCGGTCGCGGCGCTGCGCGCGGCGCTCGCCGGGGCGGATGCCGTCCTGTTCTCGACGCCCGAGTACAACTCGTCGATCCCGGGACAGCTGAAGAACGCGCTCGACTGGGCATCCCGCCCGATCGCGGCGAACGTGCTGCGCAACACCCCGGTCGCCGTCGTCGGCGCGAGCACGGGCGCCTTCGGGGCCGTGTGGGCGCAGGCCGATCTGCGCAAGGTGCTCGGGGCGATCGGCGCCAGGGTCGTCGAGGGCGAGGTCGCCCTTGGGCATGCGCACCAGAAGCTCGCGGCCGACGGAACGCTGCTCGACGACGGCCTGCGCGATCAGCTCGCCGAGGTCGTCGACGAGCTCGTCGCAACGGTGCGCATGCGCGCCGCTGCGGTTGCCGCCTGACCTGAAGCCGGTCTAGCGGTGGCGATCCGGCGGGCGGCGTGACCGCACCCGGGTGGCGCCGAGCTCGGACGGCTTGCGGACGGGCTCCTGCTTGTCGCACCGCTCGCAGCGGCGGTACCAGACCCGGCCCTCGTCATAGAGCGATTCGAGCTTCCACTGGTGCCGGCACGAGCGCTCGAGGGCCAGCCGGTCCTCGCGCCGAGCACCCAGCCACAGCAGGAGCAGCGCCACGCACAGCGCAAGTCCGACGACGTTCGATTCCACGAGCGCTCAGCTACCCGGCGGCTGCCAGGTTGAAACATCCAGGGGCTTCAGGGCAGCAGGTGGACGGTGCGGCTGATCATCGTCATGTCGAGGATGCGCCGGATCGAGGGCGATCCGCAGACGAGCTCGAAGCGGGCGCCGCGCTCGGCCATCCGCTGTGCCGATGCGAGGATGACGCCGAGCGCCGTCGAGTCCAGGAAGGTCACCGACGCGGCGTCGACGCGGAGCACCGAGCAGCGCTCGGCCTCGGCGGCATCGAGCGCCTCGCGCAGCGCGTCCGCCGAGTTGATGTCGAGCTCGCCGTCGACCCGCACGACCGTCGCCGTCTCTTCGACGGTGTCCCTGGTGAATCGAGCCGATGTCGCCCTCGGCCCTCCGCTGCTCCCGGCGTCTTCCATTGCACGCACCTTACCCCGCCGGCGCCGCCCTCTCACCACCAAACGTGCCGCCCGAGGATTGTTGTCTGAAGGCATGACCGTACCACAGGCCCCGGCGATGTTTGATCGCGGCGCCGGAACGCACACATCACCTCCAGACCGTACGCAACCTCTGGAGGAGAGCCACTCACATGCAGCCGCACTCACATCGCACGGACGTCGAGCTGATCGCCGCCCACCGGCGCGGCGCTGACCCCGAATCCCGCGAGCAGCTCGTGATGCGCCACGCCGGCCTGGTGCGGTCGATCGCCCGTCGCTACCACGGCCGCGGCCTCGCGCAGGAGGACATCGAGCAGACCGGGTACCTCGGGCTGATCCAGGCCGTCGACCGCTACGACCCCTCCCGGGGCGTGCCGCTGCGCGCCTACGCCGCCCGCACGATCGAGGGCGAGATCATGCACCTCTTCCGCGACCGCGGCTGGGCAGTGCGCGTGCCCCGCTCGCTCCAGGAGATGAGCCGAAGGGTCACCTCCGTGCGCGAGCGCATGGGCCACCGGCTGGGCCGATCTCCCTCGCTGCAGGAGCTGGCCGAGGCCATGGGCGAGACCGAAGACCGCGTCGCCGAGGCGATCGCGGCCGGCCGTGCGTACACCGCCGAACCGCTCGCCGACACCGACGCGGCCGGCGACGGCGGTCCGGGTGAGGGCGTGGCGGCCGGGCGCGTGCTCGCCTCCGACGAGCCCGGCTTCACCGCGGTCGAGGATCGCGACCTGCTCGAGCGGGCGATGCGCACGCTTCCGCCCCGCGAGCGCCGCATCGTCGGCTGGCGCGTCTATCAGGATCTGACCCAGGCCGAGATCGCGGCCCGGACCGGCATCAGCCAGATGCACGTGTCGCGCCTGCTGCGCTCGTCGCTCGAGACGATCGAGGCCGAGATGGGGCAGAGCGCCTAGACCGCTGCGGCGTCGGCGATGGCCGCGGCGCGCGTCGGCGCCGTGGCCAGCCGCTGCTCCATGCCCGTGAGCTCGAGCAGGCGGCGCACGCCGTACCCGGTGCTCTCACCGAGCGCGACGCGGAAGGCGACGCCTCGCTCGCCCGCGTCCTCCCGGGCGAGGATGAGCACCCGCAGCACGGTCGAGTCGATGAACGTCGTCTGCATGAGATCGACGACGACGGCCGCGCCGGACTCGACGGCCGCGTCCAGCTGCCGCTTCAGCTCCGGAGCGGTGGAGAGGTCGTGCTCACCGGTGACGGTGACGACCTCGACGCCCGGCTCGGCCCGTTCGGCGACGATCGCGTTCACACTCGGCACGATAGTCAACCTTCGCCGCCCCTACGACGCCCGCGGCCTCAGATCGAAGGTCATCCGTACGAGCGTGCCCGCATCGGCGGGGGTGTCGATCTCGAGCGCATCCGCGATCGCGGCCATCACGGGCAGCCCGACGCCGAGCCCCGGGCTGTCGACGCGCGGCGCCATCCCGGAGCCGTGATCGCGCACCGTGACGGTGAGAAGGCTGCCGGTGGAAAGGGCCGCCGCCACCTCGACGGTGCCCGGCGTGTCGGGGTAGGCGTGCAGCACGGCGTTCGCACAGGCCTCGGTCACCGCCAAGGCGATGTCCGAAACACGCTCGTCAGAGCTTCCTGTCCCTTCGAGCAGACCCCGTAACGCGTGCCGGACGAGCGGAACGTTGTCGGCCAAGGCGGCCAGCTCCAACTCGAACCCGGACGAGTTGGGCGTCATCGTGGTTGACGTTACCCGTCGCATCGTCGTCCTACTCATTTCCCGTCAGGCGCAAAACGATAACCGCGACGTCGTCGGCCGGCGGTCCGGGGTTGAAATCGAGCACCGCCCGCTCGATGCGATCCGCGATCCCGGCGGCGCTCATCCCGGCCGAGGTGCGCAGCAGCTCGACGAGCCGGTGCTCGCCGAACATGTGCCCCTCGAGCCGTTCCTCGGTGACGCCGTCGGTGTGGAAGACGACGGCGTCACCGGCCCGAAGCTCGACCGTCAGGTCGGAGAGCTGCACCTGCTCGTAGATGCCGAGCAGCGTCCCGGGCGTGCCCGCCTCCTCCACGGCTCCCGAGCTGCGGACGAGCAGCGGCGGCGGGTGGCCGCCGCAGCACACCGTGAGGCTGGCGCTGCCGCCGCCGGCGGCGATCTCGAGCCGGCCGATCGCGACTGTGCAGAAGCGGCGCTCGACCGCCTGGCGCAGGAGCGCCTGGTTCAGCGTGCGCAGGATCGACCGCGGCGAGTGCTCGCGCACCGCCGCCGCGCGCACGGTGTGCCGGGCGATGCCGGTCAGCGCCGCGGCGTGCGGGCCCTTGCCGCACACGTCGCCGATGGCCAGGAAGAGGCTGTGCTCGCCCGTCTCGAACGCGTCGTAGAAGTCGCCGCCGACGTCACCGCCGCCGCCCGCCGGGTGGTAGACGGCGGCGAGCTCGAGGCCGGGGACGTCGGGCAGGTCGGGCGGCAGGAGGCTGCGCTGGAGCGTCCGTGCGACCTGGTCGCGGTCCTGGTAGAGCCGGGCCGTGTCGATCGCCGTGGCGGCGCGGCGGGCGAGCTCGGTCGCAAACGCCAGGTCGTCGTCGCCGTACATGCGCCCCGACTCGGCGGCCACGAGCGTCAGGGTGCCGTGGGTGCGGCCGCGGGCGGTGAGCGGCACGACGATCACCGAGCGCATGCCCAGCCCGCGCAGGATCGCGCGGTGCTCGTCGTCGCGGGCGGCGCGCTCGACGAACGCGGCGGGCACCCCGGCGTCGACGTCGCTCCCGCCCCGGCGCAGGACGCTCGCGCCGACGGCGTCGTCGGGGTCGGGCGGATAGCGGCGCACCAGCTCGCGCGCGAGCTCGACCTTGGCCGGGTCGGAGTGTGCGACCGAGATCGAGTGGGAGCCGTTCGCCTCGATCACGTCGACCGCGCACCAGTCCGCCAGATGGGGCACGATCAGGTGGACCAGGTCTCCGAGCGCGGCGTGGAAGTCGAGCGACTCGCCGAGGACGTCCGACGTGCGGGCGAGCAGCTCGAGGCGCATCCGCGCGCTCTGCTCGGCCTGGTAGGCCTGGGCACGGTCGACCGCGAGCGCGATCCGGCCGGCGGCGAGCCCGATCAGATCGACCTCGTCCTGGCCGAGCGGTCGCGGGGCGAGCCAATCGGTCTCGAGCACCCCGACGGTGCGCGGGCCGACCCGCAGCGGTGCGGCCATCAGCGTGTGCACGCCGCGGCTGCGCAGGAGCGGGCCCGTCTCCTCGTCGTTCGGGTCGTGCACGACGATCGGCGCGCCCGCCGTCACCGGAGCCGCGACGGACGGGTCGTCCGCCGCGACCACGAGGCCGCGGCCGCCCGCCGGGCCCAGGCCGTCGGTGGCGCGCACGGTCAGCTCGAGGCCGTTCGGCTCCATCAGCAGCACCGCCGCGGCGTCCGACTCGAGCTCGCGCCGCAGGAGCGCGAGGATCTCGCCGAGCAGGTCGTCCAGGTCGACGTGCGAGAGCGCCGCGTCGGACAGGCGCTGGAGCCGCTGGGCGGCGTCGGCGCGCTCGCGGGCCTCGCGCAGGAGCACCGCGTTGTCGACCGCGACAGCCGTCCGGCGCGCCAGCTCCTCGGCGACGGCGATGTCGTCGGGCCGAAACGGCGGCCGCCCGCCGCAGACGAGCAGCAGCATCGCCCCGAGCGTCCGCCCGCGTGCGGCCAGCGGCAGGATCACCGCCGAGCGGGCGTCGATGCCGCGCACCGCCTCGATGTGGCGGGGGCCGTTCAGCCGCGCACGCAGCACCTCGTCGGTGAGCTCGGGCAGGATCTCGGTGCGCCCCTCGCGCAGCGCGGCCGTCATGTTGACCCCGTCGGGATCGGGGGGAAAGGCCCGGAGGCGCTCGCTGAGGGGCGCGCGGGCCCGGTCGGCGTCGGCCACGGCCACGCGGCGCATGCCCGCGTCGCCGTCGAGCAGGTCGATCGCGCACACATCGGCCAGCCACGACGCCGCCAGCCGGGCGACGCCCTGGAGCCCGGCCTCGGGATCGAGCGACCGCGCCAGCAGCTCGCTCGCCTGCAGCAGCAGCTCGAGCCGCATCTGGGCCGGCTGGCCGTCGGCGTCGCCCTCGCGCCCGAGGGCGACCGAGATCGTGCCGGCGGGCTTCCCCTCGGCATCCGTGATCGGCGCGGTCAGGATGTGGACGCCGATCCTGGTGCCGTCCTTGCGCATCACGGCGACGTCTCCGCTCCAGGGCACGCCGGCGCGCGCGCTCGATCGCAGCGCCCCCACGACCGCCGGCTCGATGCGGTCGCCGCTGAGCTGCGCCGACGTGTTGCCGACGGCCTCGGCCGCCGTGTATCCGAACAGGAGCTCCGCCCGGCGGTTCCAGGTGACGATCACGCCGTCTGCGTCGGTGACCACGATCGCGACGGGCGCCTGCTCGATCGGCCCCGCGCCCGCGATCCCGGCAAGCGCGAGCTCCGGGCCGGTCATGTCCCGCTGCCGTTCCCGGCCGGGACGCGCAGCTCGTCTCTGAGCGCCGATGGCATGTGCCAGCCTAGTTCGGGCTGCAATCGGTGTCAATCGGCGCCCGTCGGCCGGCGGCCCAGGCGCTAACCTCTCACATGGTGCCCGACGGAAAGGTCCGCCTGCGTGTGCTCGGTACGGCGCCGGCTGCGGCCGTGGCCGAACCTGTGCTGCTCGCGCTCGGCGCCCGCGCCGGCCTGAACGTGGAGCGGCTCGACGAGCTCGCGATGGCGTTCAGCCTCGCGGTCAGGCGCGCGGGACGACCGCTCCTGATCGAGCTCACGCCCGCCGACGGCACGCTGACCGTCGCCGTGCGCCCGCTCGAGCCCGGCGGGCTGCGCGAGTGCCAGCAGGCGCTGCGGGGGCTGGTGGGCCAGGTCGAGGTCGAGGGCGACGGCGAGAGCCTCGTGATGCGTGCCGGCTGATCGGGCCGGCCGGCTGGCGGTCGAGGCAGCGGCGGGCTCGGACGGCGCGAAGACCGAGCTGGTCGAGGTGATGCGGCCCCACGTCGCACGGCTCGCCGGCCGTCTCGCCGGCGATCGCGTTCCGCGTCAGGACCTGGAGCAGGCGGGGATGGTCGGAGTGCTCGCCGCGGTCGACGGGTTCGACGTCGCACGGGGAACGCCGTTCGAGGCCTACGCGACCCGCTACGCCGTGGGCGAGATGCTCGCGCTGGCCCGCCAGGCGGTGCCCGCCGTGCATGTGTCGCGCACCGGACGCGAGCTGGCGATGGCCGTCGAGGCGGCGGCCGACGCGCTCTTCGCCGAGGCGGGCTCCGCGCCGACCGTCGAGCAGATCGCCGCCCGTACCGGCCTCGATGCCGAGCAGGTGGTGACGGGCCTGCGCGCCCGGCGCGCGCTCGCGCCGCCGCGGGGCGGCGAGCCCGGCCTGCTCGAGGCCCATGGCGGCCACGAGGATGCGATCGAGCAGGTCGAAGGCCGCCTCGACGTGGGCCGCCGGCTTCGCAGCCTCGACGAGCGCTCGCAGGTGATCGTCGCCATGCGCCTCGGCCTCGAGCTGTCACAGGCCGAGATCGCCGAGCGCCTGGGCATCTCGCAGATGCACGTCTCGCGGCTGCTGCGCGCGGCGCTCGAGCGGCTCTGGAGCACCGAGCCCGAGGTCGGCTAGGGCTTGGGGAGCGCGTCCACCCAGGGCGTGCGGTCGGGCGGCCCGAGCGCGATCCGCACGCGCGGGGACTCGCCCAGCTCGGCCCAGATCGAGCCGAACGTCAGCCACGGCCGGGCGGGCGCTGCGATCACGCACAGCGGGGCGTCGCGGTCGGCCAGCACCCGCTCGCAGTCCGCGCCCGAGGCGACCGCAGGCGCGGCGGCCGCGACCGCGGCCAGGCGAGCGTGCGAGTCGGGCTCGCCCGCGGCGTTGCGCAGCGGGTCGACATCGGTGCTGCGCAGCGGGTGGTTGGTGTGGCACAGGCGGCCGGAGCCGTCGTCCGAGCGCACCGCGCCGGCCGCGGAGCACTCGTAGCCGGCCACGCCCGTTGCGTCTGCGACGGCGTAGTGCTGCCCGGAGGCGTGCGGCACCGCCTCGAGGAACGCTCCCGCCGCCGCCGCTGTCCCGCGCTCGAGCGCGCCGCGCATTACGAACGCGACCGGCAGGCCGTCGCGCGAATGGTTGAGCATCGCGAGCGTGTTCACGCAGACGCCGACGCCCGCGGCGTTCACGCCCGTCAGGCCGATCATGCCCGCGGCCGTGAGGATCGCCCCGTCGCCGGCGTCGCCCGCGATGCGCAGAATGGCCTGGGCGCCGTCCATCACCTCGGGCAGGTCCATGTTCTGGGCGAGCAGCGCCGGGCGGCCGGCCTCCGGCGCGATCGCGAGCAGCGTGCAGGCGAGCGCCGGCTCGGCGGGGGCTGTCAGCCACCACTCCTCGTCCATCAGGTTCAGCGCCAGCACGCGCTCGAAGGCGACGCCCGCGGCCTCGGCGATCCCGCGCACCTCCTCGAGGAGATCCGGCGTGTGGCGCTCGATGGCGGCGACGAACCCCGTCGCCCCGGTGAGCTCGGCGACGAGCGCGGCCGGCGGGCGGTGCAGGCGCGCGGCGACGCCGGCGTCCCAGCGCTCGAGCAGCGTGTGGATCTGCGCCCGCAGCGCCTCGCCGTGCGCGCGGCCGCGTTCGCGCCCGCCGCCACGGCATTCGACGATCGCATCCGGGGTCACGGCCATGCCTCTCGATCCTATCCGGCGGTTCCGGGCACGACGCGGCGGTGTCGCGAAAGAGCCTCTAGAAACGGTCACGTTCCTCCGCTACGTTGAGATGGTGAGGTGCTTTCGCCTGCTCGCCGCCACCCTTGTCCTGGCCACCGCCTGCGGTCAGGCGAGAGCCGTGCAGACGCAGGCGCCGCCCGCCTCGACCGCTCCGAGCCCGCCGTCTGCGCAGGCCCTGGCCGGATCGGCCGTGCGCACCGCCCGCGCCGGCAGCGCCCACATCGCCCTCGCCATGCGGATGACGGTGGCACCCGAGAACCAGACCCTCGTCGCGCACGCAAGCGGCGTGATGTCGTTCCGCTCCCGTGCGGCCGAGATGGTGACCCGCACGGAGCTTCCCAGCGGCGCCTACCTGACGATGCGGGAGGTGACGGTCTGGCCGGTCGTCTACATCCGCTCGCCCGCGTTCGCCGCACTCGAGAAGCGCGGCCGGCCGTGGGTGAAGATGAACATGGCCCGGATCGGCCGGGCGCAGGGGATCAACCTGAACGCCCTGGCCGGGGCGGGCAACGACGACCCGTCCCAGATGCTGTCGGTGCTTCAGGGCGAGTCCGACTCGATCGAGACCGTCGGCCACGCCACCGTCCGCGGGGTGGGGACGACGCACTATCACGCCGTCATCGACCTCTCCAAGGTGGCCGCCTCCGCCTCGCCGGCGCTGCGGGCCGCCGTGCGCCGGTCGGAGGCGCGCCTCGAGGCGGTGCTCGGCGCGCACACGCTCCCGATGGACGTCTGGATCGGCACCGACGGCCGCGTCCGCCGGCTCGCCTACTCCGTGACCGTGCCGCTCGGCGTCAACGGCGAGACGATGACGATGCGGCTGACGCTCGACATGTACGGGTTCGGGGCGCCGGTGCGGGTGACGGCCCCTCCCGCCGCGCAGACGACCGACATCACCGCTGCCGTCGCGGCGCACGCGAACGACGGGTAGTCTCACCCGCGTGAGCGGGATCGCGCACTGGGACGACGTCGAGGGCGTCCACCGCGCCGCCGGGCACCTCGACGCCGAATGGCTCGACCTTGGCAGCGCGGCCGGCTCCGATCTGGTGGGCCTGCAGCTGATCCGGATCGCCCCCGGTGGCTGGTCGACGCCGGCGCACATCGAACACGCCGAGGAGGAGATCTTCTGGGTTCTGCGCGGCTCGGGCGTCTCGTGGCAGGACGCCGGCGACGGCCCGGCGACGTACGCCGTCGAGGCGGGCGACTGCCTGGTGCACCTGGCTCGGAGCGAGGCGCACACCCTGCACGCGGGCAGCGACGGGCTCGACGTGCTCGCCTTCGGCCAGCGCGTGCTCGGCGGCGGCGCCTACCTGCCGCGGGCCGGCCTCTCCTGGCACGGGCCGAGCTGGGTGCGCTCGGGCGGCGAGCCGTCGCCGTGGCAGGGTGAGGCCCGGGCGGGGGCGCCTCCGGTCGTGCCGCAGTCGCCACGGCCGGCGTCGATCGTCCACGTCGACACCGTCGAGACCGGCCGCCGGGAGGGGGCGACCGTCTGCCGCGCGTGGCGCGACCTCGGCCGCGCCGCCGGTTCGCTCGCGACCGGCCTGCGGCACGTGCGCGTCGATCCGGGCAAGCTGGGCGCGCCTCCGCATTGCCACTCGGCCGCGGAGGAGCTCTTCGTCGTCCTCGAGGGCGAGGGCGCGCTGATCACCGGTGCCGACGAGCACCCGGTGAGTCCCGGCTCGATCGTGTCACGGACGGCCGGAACGGGCGTCGCCCACACCTTCCGCGCGGCGCCCGGCGGGCTCGCGTATCTCGCGTACGGCACCCGCGAGCCGAACGACATCTGCTACTACCCGCGCTCCGGCAAGGTGTTCCTGACCGGTGTGGGCGTGGTCGGCCGGATCGAGCCGATCGACCTCTGGGACGGAGAGGATTGAGCGCCCAGCCCGCGATCGCGTCGATCGCCCGCCCGGCCGCGGGCGATCCCGAGGGGTTGCTCGTGCTCACGCACGGCCGCGGCGCGGACGAGCACGATCTGTATCCGCTCGCCGACGTGCTCGATCCCGGGCGGCGGCTGCTCGCCGTCCTGCCGCGCGGCCCGCTGCACCTCCCGCCCGGCGGCGCGCACTGGTATGTCGTGCGCGAGGTCGGGCGCCCCGACCCGCAGACGTTCCTGCCGTCGTTCGCCGCCCTGGGCGGCTGGCTCGACGGGACGGCGGCTGCCGCGGGCGTCGCCCCGGATCGGGTCGTGATCGCCGGTTTCTCGCAGGGCGCCGTCATGTCCTACGCGCTCGGGCTCGGAGCCGGCCGCCCGCGGCCGGCGGCGATCATCGCCCTGTCGGGGTTCGTGCCCGATGTCGAAGGGTTCGAGCTCGACCTGCCCGGGCGCGCCGGGCTGCCCGTCGCGATCGGGCACGGCACGCTCGACCCGGTCATCGGGGTCGAGTTCGGGCGCCGCGCACGCGCGCTGCTCGAGGGCGGAGGCCTCGACGTCCGCTACCAGGAGTCGCCGATGGCGCACAGCATCGACCCGGACTTCCTGGCAGAGCTGCGGGGCTTCGTCGCCGGCGTGCTTCCGCCCGGCTGATACCCTTGCCGCTGCAACTACCACGCAGGGGGTGCGCATGCGCGACCGTACGGCGACGGCCGCAATCCTCTTGAACGACGCGGAGCTGGCCGCCTGGCGCGGGTTCCTGCGCGTGCACGCGGCGCTCGAGCGCGAGCTCGATGCCGAGCTCGTCGCCCGGCATGGGCTGCCGCTCTCGTCCTACGAGGTGCTGCTGACGGTGGCCGATGCCCCGGATGAGCGCATGCGGATGTCGGAGATCGCCGACTCGGTGCTGCTCTCCCGAAGCGGCGTCACCCGCCTGGTCGACCGCCTCGAGCGCGACGGCCTCGTCGAGCGGATCCCGTGCGAAGACGACGCCCGGGGGCAGTACGCGGTGCTGACGCCGAGCGGCCGCGACGCGTTCGACGCGGCCCGGGCGACGCATCTGGCCGGGGTCCGGCGGCGGTTCCTGGAGCGGTTCGAGGCCGGCGAGCTCGAGGGCATGGCCGGGGTCTGGGAGCGGATCGTCCCCGGCACGACCGGGTAGCCTGGCGTGAGCCGTCGGCTCGACACGTATCGGGGCAAGCGCGATCCCGATCGCACGCCGGAGCCGTTCTCGGGCGAGGCGGGCGGCGGCGAGCCGATCTTCGTCGTGCAGCGCCACGACGCCCGTCGTCTGCACTTCGATTTCCGCATCGAGCGCGACGGCGCGCTCGCAAGCTGGGCCGTGCCGAAGGGGATCCCGGTCCGCAAGGGCGAGCGCCATCTGGCGGTCCACGTCGAGGATCACCCGCTCGACTACGCCGCGTTCGAGGGCGAGATCCCGGCCGGCGAGTATGGGGCGGGGTCGGTCGAGATCTGGGACCGGGGCCACTATGAGCTCGTCGAGGAGAAGCGCGACGGCGGCCTGACGGTGCGGCTGCGCGGCGAGCGCCTGAACGGCCTGTGGACGCTCGTGCCGGCGCACCTCGACGGCGACGAGCGCAACTGGCTCATGATGCGCAAGGACGACGGCGGCCCGGCCGCCGACGCGGCCGGGCTGCGGCCGATGCTCGCGGTGGCGGCGAACGACCTGCCCGCCGGCGCCGACTGGGTCTACGAGGTGAAGTGGGACGGCTATCGCGTGATCGCGGCGGTCGAGGGCGGCGAGGCGACCCTGCGCAGCCGCAACGGCAACGACCTGACCGCGCGCTTCGCCGAGGTCGCCCGCGCCCTGCCGGCGGCGCTGCGCAGCTCCGACTGCGTGGTCGACGGCGAGGTGTGCGCGCTCGACGAGGAGGGCCGGCCGCGCTTCTCGCTGCTCCAGCACGGCGGCGGCGCCCTCGTCATGTACGTCTTCGACCTGCTCCGGCTCGACGACCGCGACGTGACCCGCCTGCCGCTGCACGAGCGCCGCGACCTGCTCGAGGCGACCGTGCTCGGGGGCGACGAGGTGCGGCTCTCGCTCGCGTTCCAGGACGGGCCGGCGCTGCTCGAGCGCTCGCGCGAGCTCGGCCTCGAGGGCGTCGTCGCCAAGCGCGCGTCGAGCCGCTATCTGGTCGGACGCCGCAGCGACGCCTGGGTGAAGGTGAAGACGCAGCAGCGCCAGGAGATGATCATCGCCGGCTACACCCGCGGCCGCGGCCGCCGCGAGGGCGTGCTCGGCTCGCTCGTCCTGGCGGTCGAGCGCGACGGCGAGCTCGTGTGGGCGGGCAACTGCGGGACCGGCTTCGACGACGCCGAGCTCGACATGCTGATGGCGAAGCTCGAGCCGCTTCGCCGCACCGACTCGCCGCTCGCCGTCACGCCGCGGATGGCGAAGGTGCGCTCGGCCGACGTGACGTGGGTCGAGCCGGAGCTCGTGTGCGAGGTCGTGTTCCTCGAGTGGACGCGCGAGGGCCGCCTGCGGGCACCGTCGTATCAGGGCCTGCGCGACGACAAGGAGGCGAAGGACGTGCACCGCGAACAGCCACGCACCCGGGCGAGCGCGCCCGAGCGCGATCTCAAGCTGAGCAATCTCGACAAGGTGTTCTGGCCGGGCGAGGGCATCACCAAGGGCGATCTGATCGACTACTACCGGTCGGTGGCCGACATCGTCGTGCCCCAGATCGAGGGCCGGCCGTTCACGATGAAGCGGTATCCCGACGGGATCACGGCCAAGCCGTTTTTCCAGAAGAACGCCCCGTCGCACATGCCCGACTGGATCCCGACCGCCGAGTTCCCGGCGACGTCGCGGGACACGCGCGAGAAGCGGATGATCAACTACCCGCTCGTGAACGAGGAGGCGGCCCTGCTGTGGATGGCCAACATGGGCTGCATCGACCTGAACGCGTGGTGCTCGCGCGCCGACCGGCCCGACCGGCCCGACTTCGCGCTCTTCGATCTCGACCCGACGCCCGAGGCCGGCTTCGCCGCCGCCGCCGAGGTCGCGTTGCTCGTGCGCGACGCGCTCGACGCCGTTGGCCTGCGCGGCTATCCCAAGACGAGCGGCGCCGACGGCGTGCACGTGCTCGTGCCGCTCGCGCGCCGCTACGGCTACGACCAGACGCGTGCCGTCGTGCTCGCGATCTCGCGCGCGCTCGCCTCGATGCGGCCCGAGCTCGTCACCACCGAGTGGTCGAAGGCCAAGCGCCGGGGTGTCCTGATCGACGCGAACCAGAACGGGCCGGGACGCACGATCGCCTTCGCCTACTCGGTGCGGCCGATGCCGGGCGCGCCCGTCTCGGCGCCCGTCACCTGGGACGAGCTGGCCGCAGGCGTCACCCCCGGCGACTTCACGATGGCGGTCATGCACGACCGGATCTCGCGCCACGGCGACCTGTACGCGCCGGTGCTCGAAGACCACCAGGCGCTCGGCGCGGCGCTGCGCTCGCTCTGACGGCGGAGTGGCGATCGCGTTTCCCGCAACGTGCGAACAGGTGTTCGACGTTCGGGCGAGTCGAGGGGTGGGCCGATGCGTTCCTGTGCCAGACTGCAGGCATGGTGGTGACCGAGGGAGAGCGGCGCGTCGTGGCCGTGCTCATGGCCGATGTCGCCGGCTCGACGGCGATCGGCGAGCGGCTCGGTCCCGAGCGGTCCAAGTTCCTCTTCGACGAGGTCGTGCGGCTGATGGCCGAGCAGGTCGAGCGCTACGACGGGACGGTCGCGCAGCTGCTCGGCGACGGGATTCTGGCGGTGTTCGGCGCCCCGGTCGCCCACGAGGACGACAGCGAGCGGGCGGTGCGGGCCGGGCTCGCGATCCAGCGCGCGCTGCAGGCGTACGGGCGCGACGTCGCCGACGCCTACGACATCGAGCTGCGCGCCCGCGTGGCCGTGAACACGGGCCCGGTGCTGATCACGCCCGACGCCGACGGGCCGGATCGGTTCAACGCGCTCGGCGACACCGTCAACGTCACCGCCCGCCTGCAGGCGCTCGCGGGCGAGGCGGACGTCACGCTCGGCCCTGGCACGGCCGTCCAGGTGCGCGACTGCTTCGAGCTCGAGGATCTCGGTCCGACCGAGCTGCGCGGCCGCAGCCGCCCGGTCGACCGCTACCGGGTCGTCAGCGAGCGCGACCGCCACAGCCGCCCGGCCGACGGGCCGCTCGTCGGCCGCGACGCGGAGCTTGCGAGCGTGCGCGACGCGCTCGAACGCCTCGCCGAGGGCATCGGCGTGATCGTCTCGGTGACGGGTGAGCCGGGGATCGGCAAGACGCGGCTCGCGGCCGAGGCGGTCGAACCGGTGCGCGACCGCGTGCGCGTGCTCGTCGGCCGCAGCCTCTCCTACACCCAGGGCTTCTCGTACTGGCCGCTGCGTGACCTCCTGCGCGACTGGCTCGGCGTATCGGCGTCGGCCGGCGACGCGCGCATCCGCTTCGACCTGAAGGCGGCCCTGCACGAGCTGTACGGCGCCGCCGGCGACGAGCGCTACCCGTTCCTCGCGAACCTGCTCGGTCTCGTCGAGGGCGACCGCCGCGCCGCCGGCGAGCTGCGCGAGCTCTCGCGCGACGGCATCCACCGCCGCACCCTCGAGGTCGTTGCCGAGCTGCTGAGCCGCCTGGCCGCGGAGCGGCCGCTGCTCGTCGTCTTCGAGGACATGCACTGGGCCGACGAGCTCACGCTGCAGGCCGTCGAGAGCCTGCTCGACCTGACCGAGAGCGATCCGCTCGGGGTCATGCTGCTCTACCGGAGCGAGCGCGAGCTGCCGTCGTGGGGCGTCGGCGCGCATGCCCGGCAGCGCTACCCTCACCGTTACGTAGAGGTTGAGCTTCGGGCGCTCTCGGGGGATGTGACGGTCGCCCTCGCCCAAGCGCTCGCCGACGCGCCGCTGCCCGAGGCGGTCGCCGATCTGATCGCAGGCCGCGCGGGTGGCAACCCGCTGTTCGTGAGCGAGGCGCTGCGCGACCTGGTCGAGCGCGGCGCGCTGCAGCGATCGAACGGAGGCTGGGAGCTCGCGGTCGATCCGGATGGGCTCGAGGTGCCCGCACTCGTCCAGGGGATCCTGCAGGCCCGCCTCGACCGGCTCGACCCGGCGGCACGCGAGGCGGTGGCGGTGGCGGCAGTGATCGGCCGCCGGTTCGGCATGCCGCTGCTCGAGCGCGTCCTCGACGCCGACACGCTGCCCGCGTCGCTCACCGAGCTGCAGCGGCTCGATCTGATCGTCGAGGAGCGCCGGCGGCCGGCGCCGGAGTACCGGTTCCGCCACGGCCTCGTCCAGGAGGCGGCCTACGCCAGCCTGACCGAGGCTGACCGCCAGGCACTGCACGGACGCGTCGGCATGGCGCTCGAGGAGCTTGCGGGCGCCGAGAAGAGCCCGGGCGTCCTGCTGCTGCTCGCACGGCACTTCAGCGCCGCCGACGATCCCGCGAAGGCGGCCGAGTACCTGATCCGCGCAGGCGACGAGGCGCGCTCGATCTACGCCGACCGCGAGGCGATCCGCCACTACCGCCGCGCCCGCGAGTTCCTGGGCCGCCTGGGCGACGACCGCCGTTCCCGCGACACGCTCTTCAAGATCGCCCTCGTCCACCACCTGGCCTTCGACTTCGGCGAGGCCGAGCGGGCCTACGACGAGGCGTTCGCATGCAAGGTGGAGCCGTTCGACCAGCCCGCGCCCACCGAGCGGATCGTGACCGCCAGCCTGCGTCCGCAGGCGCTCGCGCCGGGGCTCGAGTACATCTCCGAGACGAGCGCGCTCACCGCGCATCTCTTCCGTGGGCTGCTCGTGATCGACCGCGACCTGAACGTCATGCCGTCGCTCGCCGAGAACTTCCGCGTCTCGGGCGACGGTCTGACCTACCTGTTCCAGCTGCGGGAGGGCTCGTCGTGGAGCGACGGCGAGCCGCTGACGGCGCACGACTTCGTCTACACCTGGGAGCGGGCGCGGCAGCGATCGACGGTGACGGCCTTCCTGCTCGAGGACGTGGCGGATGCGACGGCGCTCGACGACCACACGCTCGAGGTCGTCCTGCACGAGCCGCGCAACTACTTCCCCTACATCCTCGCTTCGACCTACGCCTACCCCTGGCCGCGGCATCTGTGCGAGTCGCTCGGCGACGACTGGCACCGCCAGCGGCCGCTCGTGTCGAGCGGCCCGTTCGTGCTCGAGAGCATGGACGACGACCACATGACGATGATCGCGAACCCGCGCTGGAGCGGCCGCCGCGGCAACCTGCGCGAGATCGAGGTCGACTTCCGCGTCCACGGCAAGGCGGCGAACGACCTGTGGGACGCGGGGATCGTGGACGTGCTCTCGAGCCCGTTCGCGCCGGGGGACGACGACGATGCGTGCACCGACTTCGCGCCGACGCTCGGCACCACGATGGTCGGCTTCCGCAGCGACCGCCCCGCCGTCGCGGATGTGCGCGTCCGCCGGGCTGTGGCGTCGGCGCTCGCGCCCGTGGCCGACACGTTCGCCCGGCTCGGGCTCGTCTCGCGCCCGGCGGCCGGCGGCGGCCTGCTCCCGCCGGCCATGCCCGGACACGACCACAACATCGCCGCGCCGCTCGACCGCGAGTCGGCGCGGGCGCTTCTGGCCGACGCCGGCCATCCCGGCGGCGCAGGCGTGCCGCCGCTCGAGATGCTCGTCGCCTCGGGCCTCGAGCTCCTCGAGGGCGCGATCGAGGAGGCGCTGGCCGGCCTCGGAATCGGTGTGCGGTTCTCGGTCAGCGAGCGGGGCGCGCGCATCGCGGACACGGCGTCGGACATCTGGCTCAGCTCGTGGCTGGCCGACTATCCCGACCCCGACGGCTTCTTCCGCGGTCTCATGAACGATCCGTCCGATCCCATCGCCGGCGTCGAGGAGACGGAGCAGGCGGTTGCGATTCTCGGCCGGGCGCGGGCGTCCCACGACCAGGACGAGCGGCTGCGGCTCTACCGGGAGGTCGACCGCCTGCTCGTCGCGGAGTGGGTCGCGGTCGTGCCGCTCGCGTATCTGCGAACGACGCTGCTGCACCGGTCGTGGGTGCACGGGCTGTGGGCGAACTCGCTGACGTCGTTCCGGCTCGACGGCGTCATGGTCGACCGCAGCTCCGCCCCGGCTGCGGACGCCGGCGGGTGAGCGCGTCGGCCGAGCCGGCGCCCGCGCCGGGCGTCGAGCTCGTGGCGGCGTTCGCCGCGATCTACCTCGTGTGGGGATCGACGTTCCTGGCCATCCGCTACGCCGTCGAGACCATCCCGCCCTTCGCGATGATGTCGGCCCGCTGCCTGCTCGGCGGAGCGATCCTGCTTGGCCTCGCCCGGGTGCGTGGGCGGGCGATCGTGTGGCCGAGCCGGCGCGAGTGGGGTGGGGCGGTCGTGCTCGGCGGGCTGCTCTTCGTGGGCTGCCACGGCGTGCTCGCCTTCGCCGAGGAGCGGGTGCCGTCGGGCATCGCCGCGCTGTGCCTGGCCACGATTCCGTTGTTCGTGCCGCTGCTTGCCTGGGCGCTTCCGGGCGGTACGCCGCCGACGCGGCGGCGGTCGGCGGCGCTCGCGGGCGGCTTCGCCGGCGTCGCGCTGCTCGTGGCGTCGCAGGGGGCCAACGGCGGCCTGCGGCCCGTCTATGCGGTGCTGCTGCTCCTGAGCGCGCTCTCGTGGGCGGCCGGCACGGTCGCCACACGGCTCGTGCCGGTGCCGCGCTCGCCGACGATCGGCGCCGCGCTGCCGCTGCTGGCCGGAGGCGCGCTGCTCGCGGTGATCGCCCTCGCCTCGGGCGAGCTCGCGCCCGGCCGGCTCGATCACATCTCCGGACGGTCGGTGGGCGGTCTGGCCTACCTGATCGTGTTCGGCACGGTGCTCACCTTCTCGGCGTACGTGTGGCTCCTGCGGGTGGTTGCACCCGCGCGCGTCGCCACCTACGCGTTCGTGAACCCGACCGTCGCGGTCGCGATCGGCTGGGCGTTCGCCGGCGAGTCGCTCACCGCGGGCGCGGTCGTCGCGAGCGCGCTGATCGTGGTCGCCGTCGCGGTGGCGGTGTCCGAGCGCGATCGCCCGCGCGTCCCCGCGGCGGGCTGAGGTCGGCCGGGAGCCAGGGCGAGGATTTGACATCGAGAGTATCGCGATATATCATGATGCTACGCGATAGTCAGAAACGAGAATCAGGAGGATTCAATGACATACGCAGAAGCAGAACCGATCCCGATGGGTGGCTTCGGCCGGCGTGGCCGGCGCCGACATCATCACGGGATGCTGATGTTCGCCGGCAAGCACCGGCACGGACGCGAGGGCTTCGGCCGCGGCGGGATGTTCGGCGGCCGCGGAGACGCCTTCTTCGGCGGCGGCCGCCGGGCCGGACGCGGAGACATCCGCGCCGCCATCCTGGCGCTCCTGGCCGAGCAGAGCATGCACGGCTACCAGATCATCCGCGAGCTCAGCGAGCGCACCGGCGGTGCGTGGCAGCCGAGCCCCGGCTCGGTCTATCCGACGCTGCAGCAGCTCGAGGACGAGGAGCTGGTCTCGGAGCAGAAGTCCGACACCGGCAGGCGCGTCTACGAGCTGACCGCCGCGGGACGCGAGAAGGCCGAGGCGCTGCCCCGGCCCGCTCCGTGGGAGCAGGTCGCAGAGGCGGCCCACGACGAGCAGGGCGACCTGCGCGGCCTGGTGTTCCAGGTGATGGGAGCCGTCCGCAACGTCGCCGCCGCCGGCACCCCGGCCCAGGTCGAGGCCGCGCAGGAGGTACTCCGCAGCGCCCGGCGCAGCCTCTACCAGATCCTGGCCGAGGACGACGCTCCCGGCGAGGACAAGGGCGCCACGAAGGTCTAGAACCGAATCGGGTTCGACCAGGCCGTCCCGCCGCCGCCGTCCGCGAGCTCGATGCGGCCGGCGGCGGCGCCGGGCGGCGGCGTCAGCGTGACGGCCGTGATCAGCCCGGCGGAGTCGCGCTCGGCGATCTTCGCGCGGTGGCGGAATGCGAGCCGGCCGACGTTCGCGCGGGCGCCGTCTTCGGGCCCCGTCAGAAGCGTCACCGACCGGCACGGGCTGCAGCGCACGAGGATCCCGCCCGGGACGTGCTCGACGGCATCGAACCGCGGCCCGGTGGAGGAGTAGGCGGCGCCGGTGCGAAGCGCCTCGACGATGCCGGCCGCGGTCGGCTCGGCCGCCCGCACCATCGTCCACGCGTAGCCGTTGTCGAAGCCCGGGTAGTGCGTGTCGTCGCAGGCGACGGCGAAGCATTGCCGGCCCGCGTCGAGCAGCATGTCCCAGTGCACGGTCGAGAGGCCGCGGCCGTTCTCGATCTCGCACCCGGCATTCAGCACCTCGACGCCGACGATCGTCTCGAGGCCGGCGATCTCGTCCATCGGCGCGCCGCTCCAGTAGGGGTGCGCCAGGTAGGCCACGCCGCCGTGACCGGCGACGAACCCCATCGCGTCGGGCAGGTCGGGGTAGGTGGCCTCGTCGTCGGGATCGACGTCGAGCTCGCGGTCGAGGCCGTAGACGAGCACATCGACCCAGCCGCCCTTTGCCGTGCGGCAGGTGAGCTCGATGCCGCGCACGAGCACGATGCCCTCGAGCGGCGGCGGCTCGGTGATCGTCCAGTGGTCGGTGACCGCGAGCGCGTCCCACTCGGCCCGCTCGTAGTGCTCGACGAGCGACTGCGGCGCGAGCTCGCCGTCGGAGCGGGTGGTGTGAGCGTGGAGCGCGCAGCGCAGCCAGGTTCCGTCGATCTCGAAGGGGTTCGTCATCGGGAGTGGGCGCGAATCTAGCAGCGCGGGGCGTCAGTCCTGCACGTCGAGGCCGCTCACGCCCCATGTGTCGGCGAGCACGTAGCCCTCGGGGAAGGGGTCGGTGGGGTCGACCACGAGCTGCGAGATCCCGGTGATCCAGGCGCTCCCGCGGATGGCCGGGACGATGGCCGGGCGGCCGCCGACGGTCGTCTCGGACACGATCCGGCCGTCGAACGTCGTGCCGATCGCCGACGCGTGCGTCATCGCATCGCCCGGGCGCATCAGGCCGCGCGCGTGCAGCGTCGCCATGCGGGCCGAGAGGCCGGTCCCGGTCGCCGAGCGGTCGAGCCGCCCGGGGGCGACCACCACCGCGTTTCGGCTGACCCGGCCGACGCCCTGCCAAGGCTCGGCGATCTGGACGATGCTGACACCGGCGATGCCGGGGTTCTCCGGGTGGACGGGATCGAGCTGCCCTCGCGCCGCCGCCCGGATGCGCTCGCCGGCAAGGGCGAGCTCGCGGGCCTCGCCGGGCTCGATGGCGAAGCCGAGCGCCGACGCGTCTGCGATGGCATACCACATGCCGCCGTAGGCGACGTCGACCGTGATCGTACCGAGCCCCTCGACCTCGAGCGGCGCGTCCAGCCGGTCGGCGAAGGCGGCCACGTTGGTGACCTCGACGCTCTCGCACCGGCCGTCCCGGCAGCGGGCGCGCACCTCGACGACGCCGCCGGGCGCCTCGAGGCGCAGCGTCGTCTCGGGCTCGGTCATCGCCACCATCCCGGTCTCGAGCAGCACGGTGGCGGTGCAGATCGTGTTCGAGCCCGACATCGGCGGGTACTCGGTTGGCTCCATGATGATGAACCCGGCGGCGCAGTCGGGCCGCGTGGCGGGGACGATCAGGTTCGCGTGGCAGGCGACGCTGCCGCGCGGCTCGCGCAGCAGCAGCCGGCGCAGACCGTCGCCGTCGCGCCGCAGCGCCTGCATCTGCTCGAACACGCTGTCGCCCGGTGGCGGCAGCACGCCGCCCGTGACGACGTTTCCGATCTCGCCGCCGGCATGGCATCCGACGACGGTGATCACCCGGCGGGCCCGCATGGGCGGCGAGTGTACAGGGCCCTCACCGCTGGATGAGGGCGTACACGCCGGCGCCGGCAAGCAGCACGAGCGCGGCCGCGCCGACTCCGACAAACGCGGCGGCGGACGCGACGGCACCCCTGTGCCGGCGGTGGAGGCCGGCCGCCGCCAGGGCGACGGCCGAGGGGGCGGCGAACGCGACGAAGAGGGCCGCGACGACGGTCTTCGCGAGGTCGGCGATGGGCACGTACGTCCCGAGGGCGAGGACGGTCATGCCGCCACCAGCGTCTCGGCAGGCGCGCGCTCGGGCTCGCCGGCGGCGGGATCGCGAAGGACGTTTGAGGCGTTCACGCTGTCGCGGCGGGAGCGGATTCCGATCGCCGCCACCACCGCCCCGGCGATTGCGGCCACGACGACGACGCCGACCGTGCGGCCCGGAAGCGCCGCCACGATCAGCTCGGCGGCCGCGCCCATCACGCCGGCCGCGGGCAGCGTCGCGCCCCATGCGAGCGCCATCTGCCGCACGACCTTCCAGTCGATCACACCGCCCGGACGGCCCAGCCCGGCGCCGATGACGCCGCCCGACACGATCTGCGTGGTCGAGAGCGAGAAGCCGAAGAACGCCGAGGCAAGGATCGTCGTCGAGCTTGCGGTCTCGGCAGAGAAGCCCTGCTCCGGCTCGATGTGGGTGACCCTCGTCCCGAGGGTGCGGATGACGCGCCAGCCGCCCGAGAACGTGCCCAGGGCGACGGCGGTGGCGCAGGTGACCTTCACCCACGTCGGCACCCCGGCACCGGCGGGAAGCCGATTGGCCGCGATCAGCGTGAGGACGATGACGCCCATCGTCTTCTGGGCGTCGTTCGTGCCGTGCGCCAGGGCGACGAGCCCGCTCGAGAGGATCTGGCTGACGCGGAACGACGTGCGTGCGTCGTCCTCGCCGACCGAGCGGGTCAGCCGGTCGGCGACGCGTGTCGCCACGAACGCCGCCAGGCCGCACACGAACGGTGCCACGAGCGCCGGGACGAGCACCTTGGCGGCGACCCCGCTCCAGATCACGCCGGCACTACCCTCCGCCGCCAGCACCGATCCCACCATGCCGCCGACGAGCGCGTGCGACGAGGACGACGGGATCCCGCGGTACCAGGTGATCACGTTCCACACGATCGCCCCGGCGAGGCCGGCGAAGATCACCGGCACCGTGATCGTCACCTGCTCGACGACCCCGCCCGCGATGGTTGCGGCGACCGTGACCGACAGGAACGCTCCCACCAGGTTCAGGGCCGAGGCCATCGCGACGGCGGTCTGCGGCCGCAGCGCCCGCGTCGCGATCGTGGTCGCCATCGCGTTCGCCGTGTCGTGGAACCCGTTGGTGTAGTCGAACGCCAGTGCGGTGGCCACGGTGATGACGAGCAGGGGGAGCACGTGCGTGGTTCCTTCGGCGAACGAGATGTGCCTGGTGCGGCGCTACATGGATGATCCATCCGCCAATATGCCCACGCATCCGGGCAACTACTGCGTCACATAGGTACATCGCCGAAGATCGCCCTCTGTGATCTCAGGTGAAGATGATCTCCCCGCCGGCGGCCATCGCGTAGAACTCGCCGACGGTGAGCACGCCGGAGACCTGGGGGACGAAGTCGGACGGCGCGAGGCCGAACATGTCGACGCTGGCCTGGCACGCGTAGAGCGCCGCGCCCGAGTCGGCGATCAACTCGACGAACTCGCGCACGGGCGGGATGTCGAGCTTCTCCATCTGACGCGACATCATGCGCGTCGCCACCGACGACATCCCGGGCAGCGCGCCGATGAGCGTCGGCATGTGCATGCCGGGGTTGCCGACGGTCGCCACCTTGATGTGGTCGATGCGGTCCTTGCGGATGGCGTCGAGGCCGAAGAACGTGAAGAACACGTTCGCCTCGATCCCCTCCATCCGGGCCCCGTTCGCCAGGATCAGCGCCGGATAGATCCCTTCGAGCGACCCCTTCGACACGATGACCGCCACCTTCTCGATGGTCGGTGCCGGGGCCTCCTCGGCCTCGAGTGCTGTGACTGTCGTTGCCACGGTGATCACGTCCCTTCTCCGCCTCTAGATGCAGCCGCGCGGCTTGGGCACGCCCGCGATCTTCGCGGCGAGCTTCGCCGGCCCTTTGGGGAACAGTTGGTAGAGCTCCTTGATCGGAACGCCCGAGGCCTTGCCGAGGGTGCGGATCGACGGCGCGGCGCCGGTGCCGAGATAGGTCGTCCGCATGAAGTCGATCACCATCCAGTGGCGGTCGGTCAGCTCGGGGATGCCGTTGTGCGCGGCGATCTCGACGCCGATCTCGCGGCTCCAGCTGCCCGGGTCGACCAGGAACCCCTCGCCGTCGACCTCGATCGGCGAGCCTGCAAGTGTCATGGTGCTCATGCTGGTGCTCCTTCGTGGTTCGTGTGCGGGAGGGCGGGCGTGTGCGGCCGCATCTGCGCACCGATGCCCGGCAGCGGACGGCCCGGCAGCAGCATGTGCCAGTAGATGGGCTCGAACATCACCTTGCCGAGATGGTTCAGCCGCGACTCGGAGAGGAGCGGCAGCGGCCCGACGCGAGAGAAGGGGAAGCGGCCGGGCAGCGGTTCCTGGGTGTAGTTGAAGTCGATCAGGAGCGCCTTCCCGAAGCCCGTCTCGACGAAGCAGTTGGCGTGCCCGTCGAAGCTGGCTGCGAGCGGCGTACCGGCGAGCAGCCGGCGCACGTTGGCGACGACGGTCTCGCCCTCGAAATGGGCGACCGAGCCGGCTTTCGAGGTGGGGACGTTCGCAGCGTCGCCGATCGCGAACACGTTCGGCGCCGCGAGCGCCTGCAGCGTCGCCGGGTCGGTCGCGACGAAGTCGAGGTCGTCGCCCAGCCCGGGCGAGCGGGCGACGAATGGGGCGCCGCCGTGGAGCGGGACGGTGACGAGCAGGTCGAAATCGATCTCGCGCTCGTCCCAGCTCACGAGCCGGCCGCCGGCGCCGTCCACCTCACCCGTCGCGAACTCGGTCTCGACCCGGATGCCCTTGCGGTCGAGCAGGCCGTCCAGGTGGGCCGCCGCCGCCGGCTTGGTGAACACGGCGTCGAGCGGTGTCACGAAGGTCAGGTCGACGCGGTCTCGGATGCCGCGGCGGAGGAGGTACGCGTCGGCGAGGAAGCAGAACTCGAGCGGCGCCACCGGGCACTTGATCGGCAGATCGACGAAGTTGACCACGAGCCTGCCTGCGTCGAACCGGCGCAGCGCATCGCGGAGCTGCGTCGCCCCGTCGAGCGTGTAGAACGTATGCACGCGCTCGCGCCACCCGGGGCCCGTCATGCCCTCGGTCTCACCGGGCAGGAGCTCGGCGCCGGACGCCACGATCAGCACGTCGTAGGGCAGATCGGAGCCGTCGCCGAGGTGGACGGTCGATGTCGCGACGTCCACCCGGTCGACCACTCCGATACGGAAGTCGATACCGCCGTGCAGCTGGTCGCGGCGCGACCGTACGAGGCCGTGGGGATCGGCGTCGCCGAACGGGACGAACAGCAGGCCGGGCTGGTAGACGTGGTCGTCGTCGCGGTCGACGACGATGATCTCCGCCCTGCGCCCGAGCGCCTTGCGAAGGCGATTGGCAACGAGACTTCCGCCCGTGCCACCGCCGAGGATGACGATGCGGTCGGCCATGCACCCGAATTCTCCGACCGCGCGTCGATGCCCGCATCAGGGTCGGCCCGGTGCGTGCAGTGGAGAACTACCGAACGTCGCCCCCGGAGTGCGCTCAGCCCGATGCGGCGCGGCGCAGCGGCACGACGTTCTCGTTCGGCGTCGCGGCCGCTTCCACGACGGTCCCGGCGAGGGCGAGCACCGGAGCCGGTCCGACGGCGCCGCCGGCCGTCGGGCGGCCGAGCAGGTAGCCCTGGCCGGCGTCGACGCCCAGGCCCGTGATCGTGACGAGCTCGGCCGGGGTCTCGATGCCCTCGGCGCAGACGACGGCCTCGGCGCTCTCGGCGAACTGGACGAACGCCTTCACGACTGCAGCCTTGAGCGGGTCGGCGTCGACGCCGGCGACCAGGGAGCGGTCGAGCTTGATCACGTCCGGCCGGACGCGCACGAGCTGCGCGAAGCCGGCGTAGCCGGCACCCGCGTCGTCGACGGCGATGCGCGCGCCCCGCGTCCGCAGCTCGAGCAGCGCCAGCTCGAGGTCGGGCCCCTCGGTGACCAGGGCGTCCTCGGTCACCTCGATGGTGATGGCCGAGAGGTCGGCGGGAAGGCCGATGTGATCGCGGGCGCTCAGGAGCACCTTCGGGCTGATGTTGAGGTTGACGGCGGGGACGCTCGGGCGGCCCGGGGCCTCGAGTGCGGCACGCACCGCGGCCGCCTCCAGGTCGATGGCCAGATCGTGCGCGTGCGCGAGCTGGAACCACTCCTGCGGGTTCCGCCAGGCGGCGCCGGGGAACCGCGACAGGGCCTCGTGGCCGATCACCTCGCCGTTGCGCAGGTCGACGATCGGCTGGTAGACCGGGGCGATCGCCGCCGGATCGTCGATGATCGCGAGCAGCTCGGCCCGTTCGGTCTCGGCGCTGCCGGGGGCGTTCTCGAGCGCGCGGCTGTAGCTGCGCGTTCCCGACCGGGTCGGCTTGCCGACGATCAGCGCCTTGTCGGCCCGGCGCAGCAGCTCGTCGGCGCTCATGTCGGGGGCGGCGGTGGCGATGCCGATCGTGGCGGTGACCTGGCCGCGGCCGATCGAGCGAAGCTGCTCGTGCACCGTCTCGGCCACCCGCTCGGGCCGGTGGATCCGCCCCGCCGCGATGATCGCGAACTCGTCGCCGCCGATCCGGTAGGCGTTGGCCTCGATCCCGGTGCACGCGGCCGAGAGCGCCGACGCGAGCTGGCAGATGCGCTCGTCGCCGACCTGGTGGCCGTGGCCGTCGTTGATGGCCTTCAAGCCGTCCATGTCGACGAGCAGGGCGTGCAGGGCGCTGTCGCTTGCCAGCGAGCGGCGGATGTCCTCCTGGAAGCAGCGGTGGTTGCGAAGCCCGGTCAGGCTGTCGCGCAGGGCGGCGTCGCTCAGGCGCGCGATCTCGCGCCCGTGAACCTGGGCCAGGCGACGGCGCAGGCGCAGCATGCGCACCACCGTCCAGGTGATCGCGAGGCAGAGGACGCCCGTGATCACGACGACCAGGCTCGCCCGGCGATCGGTGGCCTGCGACGTCCGCAGGCTGCGGTTCGCGACCCGCTGGTGCGCGGCCGCCTCGCGGTGGACGATCGCGAGCATCCCGGTCAGTACGGGCTCGAGCTGCCCCTGATTCGCGGTCACGTTGACGGTGGAGCCGTTGAGCGGGGGTGAAGCAATCACGTCGACGGCCGCGTCGAGCCTGGCGTCGTCGGCTTTGAGCGTCGTGATCGCGTGCCGCTCGGCCGCGGCCGACGGCACGCGGCCGGCCGCGCCCAGCCGTCCCAGCCGCGCGAGCGCGAGATCGAGCGACACCGTCCCGCGCAGCAGCTGGTCGCGCTTCGCCGTGGTCGGCTCGAGCACATAGCCGAAGGCCGCGGCGGCGACGACCTCGAGCACGTCGTGCGTATGGCTGTAGGCGTTCGCCGCGACGGTCGCGGTGCGCACCTGCGCGCTCGCGCGGCTCGTGGCCGAGATCGTGAACCACGAGAGCGCCGTCAGCCCGGCCATCGCAGCCACCGTCGCGATCAGGACCATGGCGGACCAGCTCGCTTCCCGCAGGAAGTCAAGCCGCTGGAGCCGGCGGTCGGGTGCCTGGCCGCTCATGGTGCTGCGGTGGCGTTTCGGTGCACGGTGCTACCTCGTGGAGACGCTTGGGGTCAGGCTCAGGGTGGCGGACACCCGGACGGGTGACAAGCACCCGGAAAGGGGGATTGGCGGATGCCCGTTCCTGCGTACGCTCTAGGGTGGGCGCGTGCGCATGCCGTCGCTTCCGACCTCCAGGCTGCTCGTCCGCGAGCTCGCGCCGGCCGACCTCGCGTCCGTCGAGGCCATCGTGGGCGGCGATCGCGCCGCGTGGCTGCGCTGGACAGGCGCCGGCTATGCCCAGCTCGCGGAGCTGCACCAGCCCCCCTATGGCGAGCGTGGCATCGAGCTGCGCGACTCGGGCGAGCTGGTCGGGCTGGTGGGGCTCGTGCCGGCGCTCGGCCCGTTCGGGCTTCTGCCGTCGTGGCCGGGCGCCGGATCGCGGAACCGGCCCGAGGTCGGCCTCTACTGGGCCGTCGCGCCCGCGCATCGCCGTCAGGGGATCGCCTCCGAGGCGGCGGCGGCGCTGATCGCCTATGCGTTCGCCGAGGTCGGCCTCGCGCGGATCGTGGCCACCACCGAGCACGACAATCTCGCGTCGATGGGCGTGATGCGCCGGCTGGGCATGCGGATCGAGCGCAACCCGCACGCCGAGCCGCCGTGGTTCCAGGTCGTCGGGGTGCTCGACGCCGTCCCGCCCGGCGCCTGAGCGCCGTGGCAAGATCCGCGGGGTTCCACGTCCATTCGAGCGAGGGGGAGATGTGCCGAGTCCAGGCAGCATCCATTTCGTGATCCGGTTCCGCGGCGCCGACTACGAGAGCTGGAAGACCGCGTTTGACCAGCACGAGCCGCAGCGCGTCAAGCACGGCGCCGTCGGCCACTGGATCGCGCGATCGATCGACAACCCGAACGAGTTCATCGGCGTGGTGGAGTTCACGTCCCGCGGCGGCGCGCACGCCTACGCCGAGGATCCCGACCGGATGGACGTCCAGCGGGCGCTCCTGCTCGAGGGCGGTCCGCACCACAAGACCTGGGACGAGAGCATCATGGAGACGGTCGATTCGAGCACGTATGGCGGCTGACGGCGTGACGCTGCACCACGAGACGGCCGGAGCGTCCGGCCCCTGGGTCGTGCTCATCCACGCCGGCATCTGCGACAGCGGGATGTGGGAGCCGCAGTGGCGGTCGCTCGCGGGCTCGCACCGGCTGCTGCGCATGGACCTGCGCGGGTTCGGCCGATCGCCGCAGCCGCCCGAGCCGTACTCCAATGCGCGCGATGTGCTCGCCGTGATGGACGCCTGCGGCGTCGAGCGGGCCGTGCTCGTCGGCGCCTCGCTCGGAGGCCGTGTCGCGCTCGAGCTCGCGGTGGCGGCGCCCGACCGCGTCTCGGCGCTCGTCCTGGCCGGCTCCGGGCTCTCCGGGCACGAGTGGTCGCAGGACGTGCGCGACTACTGGGCCGTCGAGGACGCCGCCATCGAGCGCGGCGATCTCGCTGCCGCGGCCGAGGCGAACGTGCACTTCTGGGTGGCGCCGGCCGACGCGGCGGTGCGGGCGCAGGTGCACGCGATGCAGCTGCGTGCGCTCGAGCTGCAGGTGCCCGTGGGCGACGCGGCGCAGGAGAAGCTGCTCGTGCCCGACCTGGACACCCGTCTGGCCGCGGCCGCCGCGCCGGCGCTCGTGCTGGTCGGCGAGCTCGACCACGCTGACATCCACGCGATCGCCGGCCGGCTCATGCGCGAGCTGCCCGACGCGACCCACGCGATCGTCCCCGGCGCCGCCCACCTGCCGAGCCTCGAGCGGCCCGCCGCGTTCGACGCCCTCGCCGGGCCGTTCCTGGCGGTCAGCCCACGGGCTTGAGCGACCGCGCGATCGCGAGCATCTCGGGGTCGGTCAGGTCGTCGAGGAGCGTGTTCTGCACCCAGTAGGCCACGCCGTGCTGGATGAAGGCGATCGTCTGGATGTGGCTGCCGTTGAAGAAGAACAGGTACTTGCGGCCGTCGAGGTTGCGCGTCGCGTTCGGCGTCTGCAGCAGCGGCGCGTTGGTGAAGCGCGTCTCCTCGATGCCCCAGTAGGCCCCGAACGACGAGGTCATCCGGAACATCGCGTAGGTCGAGTTCCAGCCCTTGCCGGCGGCGCCGATGCCGTAGATGCGCGTGGGGGACGTCGACGTGCCCTCGCAGGTGAGGACGCCGGCCCCGGCCGGAACCGGCACCCACGGGCAGAAGCTCGAGTCGGCCTGGGCCACCGTCGGATACATGATCGGGAAGTGGAGCACGTGCTGGGCGTGGACGAAGTCGGCCCGGTACTCGGTGGTCGGGGTGATCGTGGCCGGCGGCCCGGCGGGCTTGGACGAGTGCTTCTTCGTCGCCTGCACCGCGAGCTTGCCCCTGAACCCCGCCCCGATCACCACCGCGACGTTCACCCGTGCGCCGATCGCCGCGGCGACGTCCGCCGGCATCGCGGCGACGGTGCCGGTGCCCATGATGTGCGCGAGGTCGCCGGCGGCCGCCGCCTCGCCGGGCCGGTAGTAGACGTACGAGGTGCTGTAGGGGCCGCCCGGTGCGTTCGCGGCCTTCGCCCGGTAGCCCCAGGCCTTGAGGCCCGTGACCGTCCGCCCGGCGGCGCCGTTCACGCCGTTGCCGTTGAGGACGGCGACCTTGACCGATGCGGGCACGACCGCCGGCTTCCACACCGCGTGCTTGTGGGTCTGCTTGCCGGTCGGCAGCGTCGCCTCGGCGCTCGCGAGCTTCCAGGGGTGCTTCCACTGGAAGATCGCCTGCGGCCAGTTGGACACCTGCTCGGCATCCTGGCCCCCCGGCGCGGTGAACGGCGCGCTGTCGAGGTGGATGCTGACGACGTTCGAGCGGGCCTGGTAGGCGGTGGCGGCAAACGACAGGAGCGTCCGCGGGCTCGGCGCCTTGCCGCCCGGGCCGACGATCGTGGCGCTGCGCGAGATGGCGCCGAGGATGTTGTTGATGAACCCGATGTCGAGCACCGAGATGCCGTGGAAGCGCGACGACGCCCGGGCCTCGAATGCGCGCAGGAACATCTGCTGGCGGGCCTGGCGGTGGAAGTCGTCGTCGGTGTGGCGATAGCGCGAGAAGGCGAGCGCGTTTGCGCCGTTCAGCTTCTGGTAGCCGGGCTTGATCTCGATCGCCGAGAACCCGGTGGACTGCGACATCGCGAGCGGGTTGTAGTAGTACTCGTCGACGTTCACGTAGATCCCGCCGAGCGTGTCGACCAGGTCCTGGAACCCGGCGAAGTCGACGTTCATCAGATAGTTCGGCCTGACGCCGGTGACCTCCTCGACGACCTGCAGCGAGGCGTTGTCACCGCCGCTCGAGTAGGCCGAGTTGATCTTCGCTCCCAGGCTCGGCACCCACAGGTCGCGCGGGATCGAGAGCAGCGACACCATGTGGTGCTGCGGATCGAGCCGGGCCAGCATCAACGTGTCCGACAGGCCGTTCTTGCCGGTCGCGCCGTCCTTGCGGTGGTCGGAGCCGATCAGGAGCGCCGTGATGGGCTGCGATGACGTCGGGATCTGCGGCGCGAGGTGCGTGGACGCCTTCTTGTCCGACCCGTGCAGCTGGGTGACGTCGTTATAGACGTTGTTCAGGTACCACAGCTCGTACCCGCCGGCGGCGAGCACGGCGGCGATCAGCAGCCCGAGCGTCCCCAGCGTCCACCGTGCCCAGCGGGGCAGGCGGCGACGGCGGGTACGGCGGCCGCGCCGGGGAGGCTTCCTCGGCGGCTCGCTGCCGTATATGACCATCTTCGGTGCGCGCCGGGGCGGTTCTCCCTCGCCCGGACCTCGGGGCGGCGTCTTGGTTGCCAAGCGGCTCCTCGCCCGCAGCGGCCGGCGGCTCGCTGCGACGTTCGCGGGGGCACGGGTCGGCGGAGTATACGCCCCATGCCCGGCGCCCACGTTGGAGATCCGTTGGGGTCACGGCCGTCCGGCGCGCCCGGCGGTGGGGCGATCTAGACTCGCCCGACCGTGGAATCCGTGCCTCTCGGAGCGCTCCAGGTGTCCCGCGTCGGGCTCGGCTGCAACAACTTCGGCGGCCGCCTCGACCTGGCGCGGACGCGCGCCGTCGTGGACGCTGCGATCGACGCCGGGATCACGTTCTTCGACACGGCCGACATCTACGGCAACCGGTCGGGCGCGGCGATCCACGGCCGCCCCGGTGGGAGCGAGACGTTCCTGGGGGAGCTGCTCGAGGGCCGTCGCGACCGCGTCGTCTTGGCGACGAAGTTCGGCGGCGACATGGGCGACGGCACGACCGCGCGCGGAGCCCCGGGGTACGTCCGACGCGCGCTCGACGCATCGCTCGCGCGGCTGCGGACCGATCACGTCGACCTGCTCTACTACCACTTCGCCGACGGCGTCACGCCGCTCGCCGAGACGCTCACGGCGATGGCCGAGCTCGTGGCCGAGGGCAAGGTGCGCGCGCTCGGCGTCTCGAACCTCGACGTCGCCCAGCTCGACGAGGCGGCCCGGGCCGCGCCGATCGCGGCGCTCCAGAACGAGTACTCGCTGCTCGCGCGCGGTGCCGAGCACGACGTCCTGCCGCGCTGCCGCGAGCTCGGCATCGGGTTCGTGCCGTACTACCCGCTCGCGGCCGGCCTGCTCACCGGCAAGTACCGCCATGCGCAGGTGCCGCCGGCGGGCTCGCGCTGGGCGGGCGCCGAGGCGATGGCCGAGGGCACGTGGGTGAGCCGCGGCGTCGAGGCATCCGCCGCCACGTTTCGACCTCATCGGCCGGCTCGAGGCGTTCGCGGCCGAGCGCGGCCGAAGCCTGCTGGATGTCGCGATCGCGGCCCTTGCCGCCCAGCCGGGCGTGGCCTCGGTGATCGCCGGCGCGACCACGCCTGACCAGGTCAGGGCCAACGCCGCCGCCGGTCAGTGGCGGCTCGGCGCGGACGACCTGCGCGCGCTTCCGGCCTAGGCCGGCTCGTCGGTGATGCAGACGCGGCCGTGGATCTCGGCCGTCAGCGCCTGCACCTGCTCGGTCAGGCGCGTGTTCTGGTCGAGCAGGTCGCGCATCGTCGCCGCCAGCTCGGCGGCGTGCTGCTGGCGCTCGAGCTGCATCTGGGCGAGCTCCTCGCGGTGGTGGGCGTCGGCGTCGGCGTGGGCCTTGTCGCGGTCGGCCTGGCGGGTGGAGGCGAGCAGGATGAGCGGCGCGGCGTAGGCCGCCTGCAGCGAGAAGGCCAGGTTCAGGAGGATGAACGGGTAGAGGTCGAAGTGCACGATCCGCAGGGCGTTCACGAGGATCCAGGCGAACACGACCGCGGTCTGGCCGATCAGGTACTGGGGCGTGCCGAAGAGGCGCGCGACCTTCTCGGCGACGGCGCCGAATCCGCCGCTGCCGAAGGGGCTCGAGAGGTGCTCGACGGGGGTGAGGAACCTGAGGTGGTTGTCAGCGGTGCCGGACACGGTCGGTGCTCCCTGGAGGCTGCTGACGGGATTCGCCCGGCAGCCCGGAACCCCTGCCCGTCAGTACGAGGACGACCGCTCGGACGCCCGCAGCCGCTCGGCCAGCGTTCGCATGATCGTGAGCGCGATCTTCGGCTCCGCCTCGACGGTCTTCAGGAACGCCGTGCGGCCGAGCAGCATCGCGAACACCTCGGTCTGGGCCTCGACGGTGGCCGCGCGCGGCGCGCCGTCGAGCAGCGCCATCTCGCCGAACCAGTCCCCCGGCTTGAGCCGCACCGAGCGCCTGCCGGCCGGCTTCACCAGCGCCTCGCCGTCGAGGATCACGAAGAAGGCGTCGCCGCGGTCCCCCTCGCGGACGATGGGCGTGAAGCGCGCGTAGCGGCGGGTCTTGCCGAGCGCGGCGAGCTTGTTCAGGTGGCGCTTCGAGAGGCCGCCGAAGAGCGGGATCTCGGCGAGGACGTCGGCCCAGCCGCGCCCCATCGTGTCCGAGGGCATCGAGGGTCTCCTTCTTCGGGGTGGCCGAGTATTTCACGATCGCCCGCATCGAGGCGAGGTCGGGATGTACATCGACATCCCTTGGCCTAGCCACCGTCGACCGGAGGCGCTAAAGTCATCCCGGAGGCGTAGATGGTGAGGGGGCTCACACGGAGGCGGCTGCTCGCGGTGACGGGCGGCGGTGCGGCCGGACTGGCCGGCGTCGGCGCGCCCGCATACGCAGCGACCCGCTCAGGCGCCACGCACGGGGCCGACACCGTGCCCCTCGTCGGCCCCCACCAGGCCGGGGTGACGACGCCGCCGCAGGAGCGGCTGATGTTCGCGGCGTTCGATCTCACGGTCACGACGGCCACCGAGCTGCGCGACCTCCTCCGCTCGTGGACGCAGGCCGCCGCGCTCATGACGGCAGGACGGCCGGTGGGGCCGCCGGGCGGAGCGCCCGACGTCGCTCCGGCCGACACCGGCGAGGCCGTCGACCTCCCCGCCGCGCGGCTCACGCTCACCTTCGGGCTCGGCCCGGGCGTCTTCCTGCAGGACGGCCACGACCGCTTCGGGCTGGCATCCCGGCGGCCGCGGGCGCTCACGCCGATCGGGCCCCTGCCGGGCGATCGGCTCGAGCCCGCGATCTCGGGCGGCGATCTGTGCGTGCAGGCCTGCGCCGACGACCCGCAGGTCGCGTTCCACGCCGTGCGCGACCTGGCCCGGATCGGGCGTGGGGCGGTCGTGATGCGCTGGACGCAGCTCGGATTCGGGCGCGCGGCATCGACGTCCAAGAGCCAGCCCACCCCGCGCAACCTGCAGGGCTTCAAGGACGGCACGAACAACCTCGAGGCGGCCGACGCCGCCGAGATGCGCCGCTTCGTCTGGGTGGGAGACGACGAGCCGCAGGCGTGGATGCGCGGCGGGACCTACGTCGTGACGCGCCGGATCCGTATGTTCATCGAGAAGTGGGATGGCTCGGAGCTCTCCGACCAGCAGGACACGATCGGCCGCTACAAGCTCTCCGGCGCGCCGCTCGGCGAGCACGCCGAGCACGATCCGGTGAACCTGAAGGCGCGCGGGCCGAACGGCAAGCTCGTGATCCCCGCCGACGCCCACATCCGCGAGGCCTCCCACGCCACGAACGACGGCGTCCGCATCCTCCGGCGCGGCTACTCGTTCACCGACGGCATCGACCCCGCGACGGGCGAGCTCGACGCCGGCCTCTTCTTCGTCTGCTTCCAGCGCGATCCCCACGCCCAGTTCGCCGTGCTGCAGCGCCGGCTGGCCGCGAGCGACGCGCTGAACGAGTACATCCGGCACACGTCGAGCGCCGTCTTCGCCGTTCCCACCGGGATCCGCCGCGGCGGGTACGTGGCCGAGGGGCTCTTCGCCTGAGCTTCAACGTCCCCGCAGACGCCTACGACCGCTTCATGGGCCGCTACTCGGCCACGCTCTCGCCGCAGCTCGCCGATCTCGCGGGCGTCGCCGGCGGGGCCCGCGCGCTCGACGTCGGCTGCGGGTCGGGCATGCTCACGGCCGAGCTCGTCGGCCGGCTCGGCGCCGAGGCGGTCGCGGCCATCGACCCGTCGGAGCAGTTCGTGGTCGCCGTGGGCGAGCGCCACCCCGGCGTCGATGTCCGCCACGGGTTCGCCGAGCATCTGCCCTTCGCCGACGGCGAGTTCGACGTGGCCCTCGCGCAGCTCGTGGTGCACTTCATGACCGACCCTGTCGCCGGCCTGCGCGAGATGGCCCGCGTGACCCGCTCCGGCGGTGTGGTCGCGGCGTCGGTGTGGGATCTGGCCGGCGGCCGGGCGCCGATCAGTCCGTTCTGGCGCGCGGCGGTTGCGCTCGATCCCGGGGCGCGCGGCGAGATGGGCGTGCGCGGCGGCCGCGACGGACAGCTGCTCGAGATGTTCCCCGCCGCGGGCCTCGGTGATGTCAGCCAATCCGAGCTCGTGGCCACGGTCGAGCATCCGACGTTCGATGACTGGTGGCAGCCGTTCGCACTCGGCGTCGGGCCGGCGGGCGCCTACCTGGTGGGTCTCGACGACGAGCGCCGCGAGGCGCTGCGCGCCGCCTGCCACGACCATTTGGGCGACGGCCCGTTCACCCTGCCCACACGGGCCTGGGCCGTGCGCGGCACGGTCGCCTGAACCGGGGCCAGGCCCCTCAGCCGCCGGCGACCGTGCGTGCGTAGCCGGCCGGGTCGGTGACGCCCTCCGACGCGATCAGGAGCACGCGGCTCTCGGGGCCGAGGCCGACAGCGTCGCGCAGGTCGGCGCATTCGGGCTCCGCCGTGAGGGCTCGCAGCGCCGCGAGCGGCGCGGCACCGCAATCGCCGATGCGAAGGCCCAGGCCGGCAAGCTCGCGCATCGCCGCGTGCACTTCGGGATCGCTGACGGCGACGGTGCCGTCGATGCCGTCGCGCAGCGACGGCCAGGCCGTGTGCGAGATCTCGGCGCAGTCGAGCCCGGCCATGCTCGTGCCCGGGTTCTCGATCACGGTCGGGTGGCCGGCGGCGAGCGATGCGGTCAGGCACGCGGCGGTCTTCGGCTCGACGCCGATCACGGCGATGCCGGCGTCGGCTCCGAACCGGGCGGCGGCGGCCGCGAACGGCCCGGCCCCCGCGGGCACGAGCAGCACGTCGAAGGCGCCCTGCGCCTGCACCTCGGCGAAGAGCGTGTGGTAGCCGTCGATGACCCAGTGCGCGGGTCCCGACTCGCCGACGTCGGCGAGCGTCAGCACGCCGGGCTGCATGCCGTCCGCGGTGGCGCGCTCCACCGCCTCCTCGTAGGTGCCGTCGGTGACGACGACGTCGGCGCCCTCCGACGCGATCCCGTCGCGCCGGGCGGGCGTCGCGCGGGCCGGCAGGTAGATCCGGCACTCGAGGCCGCGCAGCGCGGCGACGTGGGCGACGGCGCGGCCGTGGTTGCCCGCGCTCGCGGCGACGAGGGCCCGCACGTCCGGCTGCTCGCGCAGCGCGCGCTCGACGGCCCAGGCGGCGCCGAGCACCTTGAACGCTGGCAGCCCGAGCCGGTCGGACTCGTCCTTGACGCCGACGGAGGCCAGTCCCAGCTCGGAGGCGACGGCGGGAAGGGCATGGAGCGGTGTCGGCCGGTAGCCGGCGAGGCCGCGGTGGAACACGACGGCCTCGGCGCTCGGCGCCGGCACCGCCGCGAGGTCGAGCGAGGGGTTCACGAGCGCGCGCATGCGCACGGATTCTCTCACCGACGCGTGAGGGTGAAGAGCGCGACCCAGTCCCACACGTCGAGCTCATGCGGGCGGGCGTCAAGGCGCAGGCCGCGGTCGCGTGCAAAGCGCTTCCAGGCGAGCGGCGCGACCGTCACCGCTCGGCGCACCGGGCGGGCCTCGCGCGTGAACCCTGTCGCGAGGAACGCGCGGTAGGCGGCCGCCGAGCCGGATGCGAGCAGCGCCGGCCGGCGGGGGCGGATCGTGAGCAGCGCGGCATCCACCCGCGGCGGCGGATCGAAGCACGCGGCGGGGAGGTGGCGCTCGGACTCCAGGCGCCACCACGGCAGCCAGCCGAGCGCGAGCATCGTCGTCGGGCGGTTCGATGTGCGCTTGCGCGCGAACCCGTCCTGCACGATCAGGTCGGCACGCTGGAGCTGCGACCGGGGGGCGTCAAGCACGCGGCGCAGGAGCGGCGTGGTGATCGCGAACGGGATGTTCCCCACCAGGCGGTGCGGCTCGGCCGGGATCGGCGTCGACAGTGCGTCGGCCTCGACGACCGTCAGCCGGCGGTCGTGACGGCGGCGCAGCGACCGCGCCAGGTCGGGGTCGAGCTCGATCGCGACGACCCGCGCCCCGGCTCCGAGCAGGGGCGCCGTCAGCCTGCCGAATCCGGCTCCGATCTCGACCACCAGCTCGTCCGGGCGCACCTCGGCCGCCGCCACGATCTCGCCGGCCAGGCGAGCGCTACGCAGGAAGTGCCGGCCGCTGGGCGGCCGATCCCGCCCGCCGCGCACGCGCGCGGCCACGGAAGTTCACCACGAAGGTACCCATCGGGCCCGAGTCTACTCCGCGTCGGCGGTCGCGAGCTGGCTGTGGGCCTCCTCGGCGTGCGCCGGCATCACGTCGGCCCGCAGCACCACCGCGGCGATCGCCGCCGCTGCCAGCGTGAACGCGGAGCCGACCAGGAAGGCGACGTGGTAGCCGCCGTCCAGGGCGAACAGCTGCCCGTGGCCGGAGGCGCGCAGATCCTGGGTGTGACGGGCGGCGAGGCTCGCGAGCACGGCCAGGCCGAGCGCGCCGCCCATCATGAACGACGTGTTCACGACGCCGGAGGCCAGGCCGGACTCGCTCGGATCGACGTCGCTCATCGCGGCCAGAAGCAGCGGGTTGAACGAGAGGCCCCCTCCGAAGGCGAGCAGCACCATGCTCGGCAGCACGTCGGTGACGTAGCTCCCGCCGACCGGCGCCCGCGCGAACAGGATGAGCCCGATCGTGGCGAGCGAGAGGCCGAGCGTCAGCGGCAGGCGGATGCCGAAGCGCATCACGATCTTGGCCGAGAGCCCGAGCGAGAAGGCGCCCATGATGAGGTTCGTCGGCACGAAGGCGAGACCGACGCGCAGCGGGCTGTACCCGAGCACGAGCTGCAGGTAGAGCGCCGACAGGAAGAACCACGCGAACATCCCCGCGGCCCACAGGATGCTGATGACGTTCGCGGTCGAGACGTTGCGCAGCCGGTAGAGGCCGAGCGGCATGAGCGGCGACTCGACCCGCGACTCGATCACCAGGAACACCACCAGCAGGACGACGGCCGCGCCGAGCAGGCCGAGCGTCTGCGCGGCCAGCCATCCGGTCTGGTTGCCGTTCACGATCGCGTACACCGCCAGCATCAGCGCGCCCGTGACCGTGACGGCGCCGCCGACGTCGAGCTTGGTCGACCCGGCCGGCCCGCGCCCCGCGGGCAGAAGGACGAGACAGAACGCGAACACCGCGATGCCCACGGGCAGGTTCACGATGAAGATCCAGTGCCAGTCGAGCAGGTCGGTGAGGACGCCGCCCAGGAGCACGCCAACCGTGCCGCCGCCCGCGGCGACGAATCCGAACACGCCCATCGCCTTCGCCCGCTCGTTCGGCACGGTGAACATCGTCATGATGAGCGAGAGCGAGACCGCCGAGACGATGGCGCCGCCCAGGCCCTGCACGGCCCGCGCGCCGATGAGCAGGTGCTGGGTGTTCGCGAGGCCGCAGGCGAGCGACGACGCCGTGAACAGGGCGATGCCGATCAGGAACAGGCGGCGGTGGCCGAACAGGTCGCCGAGGCGCCCGCCGAGCAGCAGGAAGCCGCCGAAGGTGAGCAGGTAGGCGTTCACCACCCACGCGAGCGACGTCTCGGAGAAGCCGAGGCTGTTTCGGATCGAGGGCAGGGCGACGTTCACGATCGTCGTATCGAGCACGATCATGAGGCTCCCGCCGCAGAGCAGGATCAGCGCCAGCCAGCGCCTTCGTGCATCGGTTGCGTGTGTCGGCATCTCGTTGTGCTCCTTCGGTTGCGATCCCCCAGAAGACCGGCGGGAGCCGCGGAACTCATCGTTCCTTCACCGTAGCGCGGGCCGCGCCCGGCCCGTCTCCTGATCTGCAGTCTAACCGTCAACTAGACGGTTAGATCACGAGTGGCTCGAGCAGCCGGTGGGGTGCGCGCAGCGCGAGCGTCACCGCGTCGTCGCGAATGGCTGGACGGCCGGGAACGCGCTCCGAGAGGAGGTCTTCCGGGCCGGGGATCACGTCGCAGGCCGGGCAACGGCCGCGGTCGTCGAGTGCGGTGCCGCAGGCGGCGTGCCTGAAGATGCGGCTGTTCGGCGAGCGGTGGCGGCCGCCCCAGACGAGCAGCGCGTAGAGCACGGGCCAGAGCTCGCGTCCGGCCGCCGTGAGCTCGTACAGGTGCCGACCGCCATGGTCGGGATCGGGCCGCCGCTCGAGGATGCCGTCCTCGACGAGCCCTGTGAGCCGGCTCGAGAGCACGGCCTTCGGGACGTCCAGGTGTGCCTGGAAGTCGGTGAAGCGGCGCACACCGTAGAAGGCGTCGCGCAGGATCAGAAACGTCCAGCGCTCCCCGATCACCTCGAGCGAGCGGGCGATCGAGCAGTCCTGATCGCGATAGTCGTTTCCGAGCACGTGCCCAGCATAGCCGATGTGGGTTCAATCATCGAACTTCTTTGCTAGGGTCTTGCGAGTTCAATCACCGAACTCATAGCGGAGGCCCGAAATGGCGGCAAACGACGCTTCGACGATGACCAGAGGAATGGGGCGCACGCTGCGCGCGGCGGCATGGCTGCCGGCTGCAGCGGTGCTGGCCGGAGCCGGCTGGGGCTCGAACCAGTTCACGCCGATGCTGCTCGTCTACCACGGGCGGCTCGGCCTCGGCACCGGCACGCTCGAGGCGATGTTCGGCGTCTACGCGCTCGGCCTCATCCCCGGCCTTTTGATCGGCGGCCCGCTGTCGGACGCCCGCGGCCGGCGGACGGTGGTCGTTCCCGCCGCGGTGCTGTCGCTCGCTGCGACGATCGCACTGGCCGCGGCCGGAGGGATCGTCGCGATCCTGTTCGCCGGCCGGCTGCTGGCCGGCGTCAGCAGCGGCGCGGCCTTCAGCGCCGGCACCGCCTGGCTGCGCGATCTCTCCGGCCCCGGCCCCGGCGTCGGCGGCGCCGACGGTCACGCCACCGCCCGGCGCGCCGCGGTGGCGATGACCGCCGGCTTCGCGCTCGGGCCGCTCGTGGCCGGCCTGCTGGCGCAGTGGGCGCCCGACGCGGAGGTCGTGCCGTACCTGCCGCATATCGCCCTGGCGCTCGCCGTCGTCGCGCTGCTGCGTCACGCGCCCGAGACTGTGGCGCCGGCCGCCGCGCGCACGGTGCGACCGGCCCGGGCGGGAGCGGACGGTGCCCGGTTCCGTCGCGTGGTCGCGCCGATGGCGCCGTGGGTGTTCGCGTCTCCGGCGATCGCCTTCGCGCTGCTTCCGAGCGTCGTCGGCGCGCAGCACGCGACCGACGGCGTGGCGCTGGTTGCCGTGATCACCGCGCTCACGGCGTTCGCGGGCGTGCTGATCCAGCCCCTCGGCCGGCGGCTCGACCGCAGCCCGCGCGGCAACCGGGCCGCCACCACCGGCCTCGTGGTCATCGCCGCCGGGCTGATGCTCGCCGCCTACACCGCCCACGCGCGCGAGGTGTGGCTGCTCGTGCCGTGCGCGATCGTGCTCGGGTGCGCCTACGGCCTGTGCCTGGTCGGCGGCCTGGTCGAGGTGCAGCGGCTGGCCGGTCGCGACGGCCTCGCCCGCATGACGGCGAACTTCTACGCTCTCACCTACCTGGGCTTCGCAGCGCCGTACCTGTTCGCGATCGGCGCCAACGTCGTGAGCTACGCCGCCCTGCTCGCGGGTGCCGCGGCCCTCGCGCTGGTCACCGCGGCGGTCGTCAACCGCCAGGAGCGCTGAAGCCGGCCGCGGGGGGGCACGCGCCCCCCGCGGCCATGCGGACCTACGCCGTCGCCGTCTGCGACTTCACGTACTCGATGTAGCCGCGCACGTCGGCGGCCGGCTCGGTGTACGCGTCGCCAAGCGCCTCGGCCATCGCGTCCATGTACTCCTTCACCCAGTCCGGCGTGTCGTAGTCGATCGAGGCCAGGAACTCGAGCGTCGCGGCCAGGCGGATGTCGGCGATCGACGGATGGTCTCCGCCGATGAACGTCTTCCCGTCCAGGAAGAACGACCGGTAGACGTCGAGCGGCTCCGCGAGGGCGGCCTCGGCGGCCTGCTGGGCCTCGGCCTTCGCGTCGGCGTCGGCGTTCGAGGAGCCGACCTCGCCCGGGTACTGCGGGAAGCTGAGCGCCGGGTAGGTCGCGCGCGCGACCAGCGGATAGAGCGTGCCGATCAGGTAGAAGTTCGCGCTGTCGATCATCGCCCGCTTGCCCGGATCGCTCGGGTAGAACTTCTCGAGGCCGTGCGTGTTGCAGAGGTACGACATGATCGCGCAGCTCTCCCAGAGCGTCGTGCGCGGCAGGCCGTCCTCCTGCAGCATCGGCGTCAGGTGGGCCGGGTTCATCTTCAGGAACTCGGGCGTGTTCGTGCTTCCCCAAACGTCGATCTCATCGCAGCCGAGCCCGGCAGCGCGGACGAAGATCCGCACCGTCAGGTTGTTCACGCTCGGCTTGAGCACGTGCAGCTTCATCTCTGCCATCTGGTACCTCCCCCTTCTTCACTCGTGGGCATGGTCAGTACGGGTTCTTCGGTGACCGGTCGTCGGAGAGCGACGGCCGCGACCTCGCGACCATCGCCTCGATCGCGTCGGCAAGGTGGATCTCGACGATGTTTCGGTCGCCGCGCTGCGCGCGCAGCTTGTGCGCCTCGAGCAGGACGTCGGAGTGGGTGTAGCCGAACGGCGGCTCGAAGCGGTAGGACGCGAGCTCGATCAAGAGGCCGAGCGGATCCTCGAAGTAGATCGAGTCCATGAAGCCTCGGTCCTTCACGCCGCTGTTGCGGATGCCGCGCTCGTCAAGGCGCTCGACGGTCTGGCGGAACGTGGCCTGTGAGAGCGAGAAGGCGATGTGGTGCACGCAGCCGGGCTCGGTGGAGATGCGGGTCGGGTCCGGCGTGCGCTCCTCGTTCGTGAAGATCGTGATCAGGCGGCCGTCGCCGGGGTCGAAGTAGAGGTGGCTCTCGGCGGCGTTGTCGAGGTTCGGCTGCTCGAACACGAACGGCATGCCGAGGACGCCCTCCCAGAAGTCGATCGACGTCTGCCGGTTGGCGCCGACGATCGTGATGTGGTGCACGCCTTGGCTTTGGATCTTCCGCATAGTTGCGCCTGCAAAGGCTACTCCACCGGCGCCGCACGCGGTAGGCTCGCCCAGCAGCGTTTGTCGCCACCGCCACGAACCCCGGAGGATCCGATGATCGGTGTCTTCGTCACCTTCCGTCCCTCGAGTGAGCTTGGCCGCGACCGCGCCATGGGCGTCGCCGAGAAGGCCTCGCCGATGTTCCATGGGATGCCCGGCCTGCGCTCGAAGGCGTTCACCTGGGACCCCGAATCGGGCGAGGCCACGAACTTCTACGTGTGGGACTCCGAGGAGGCGGCCCGTGCGTTCTTCTCGCCGGAGCTCACCGAGCGCGTGACCGGGCTCTACGGCGTCGCGCCCGAGATCCGGTTCGTCGAGATCGGCGCGCTGGTCGAAAACGTCACCGCCGTGCCCGCCTAGCGGCTCACATCTCGATGTAGGCCCCGACCTCGAAAACGCGGTCGGGCGGGATCTGGAACGAGCGCGCCGGCGGCACCGAGTTCTGCTGCAGCAGCACGAAGAGGCGCTTGCGCCAGCCGGCCATGTCGGAGCTGCCCGTCGGCAGGATCGAGACGTGGTCAACGAAGTACGACGCATTCTCGAGGTCGATGTCGAGCCCCTGCCGCTGCGCCACGGTGAGCGCGCGGACGACGTCGGGCTCGTCCTGGTAGCCGTAGCGCGCGACGACCGTCGTGAACCCGAGCCGCAGGGTCTGGATCGACACGCGGTCGGCGTCCTCCACGTGCGGCACGCTCTCGGTCTCGAGCTTCACGAGGACCACGTGCTCGTGGACGATGCCGTTGTGCTCGGCGTTTCGCAGCAGCGCCGGCGGGACGGTGTCGATCGACGTGGTCAGGAAGACGGCGCTCCCGGGCACACGGTTCGGCGGGTCGTCGATCATCCGATTGATGTAGCGGCGCAGCGACACGCGGCCCTCGCGGATCGAGTCGGCGAGGATGAGGCGGCCGCGGTGCCAGGTCGTCAGGATCGTGAAGAACGCGGCGCCGACGACCAGCGGGAACCAGCCGCCGGAGAGGAGCTTCGTCAGGTTGGCGGCGAAGAACAGGAGCTCGACCGTGATGAAGCCGGCCGCCGCCGGGATGACAAGCTTGAGCGGCTTTCGCCACAGCGTCCGGAAGACGACGAATGCGAGGAACGTGTTGGTCGCGAAGATCGCCGAGAGGGCGATGCCGTAGGCATTCGCAAGGCCGGTGGGCGAGCGGAACGTCAGCACGAGCACGATCACGGCCGCGAGCAGGAACCAGTTCACGATCGGGATGTAGATCTGGCCGATGATCTTCTGCGACGTGTGCTTGATAGACATGCGCGGCAGGAACCCGAGCTGGATCACCTGCTGCGTCACCGAGAACGCGCCCGAGATGACGGCCTGCGAGGCGATCACGGTTGCGGCCGTCGCCAGGACGACCATCAGCTTCTGACCCGTCTGGCCGCCGGGGACGAGGAGGAAGAACGGGTTCGCGATCGTCTTCGGATGGGCCATGATGAGGGCGCCCTGGCCGAGGTAGTTGAGGACAAGGGCGGGGAACGTGAGCCCGAGCCAGGCGCGCGTGATCGCCTTGCGCCCGAAGTGGCCCATGTCGGCATAGATCGCCTCGGCGCCCGTCACCGCCAGGAACACGGATCCGAGCGCGAAGAAGCCGAGCAGCGGATCGTCCGCGAGGAAGGCGGCGCCGTACGTGGGCGAGAGCGCGCGGACGATGCCCGGGTGCAGCAGCACCTCCTTGCCGCCGATCGCGCCGATGACCAGGAACCACACCACCATGATCGGTCCGAACAGGCCGCCGACCGCGCCCGTCCCGAACCGCTGCAGCGCGAACAGGGTGATCAGGATGACCAGTGAGAATGGGATGATCTGCGCCGCCAGGGCCGGTGACGCCACCTTCAGCCCCGACACCGCCGAGACGACCGAGATCGCCGGTGTCAGCATCCCGTCGCCGTAGAACAGCGACGCCCCCAGCACGCCGATCATCACAAGCGCCGTCTTTCGCCGGGTCTTGACGACCTGCTCGATCAGCGCGACCAGGGCCATGATGCCGCCCTCGCCATGGTTGTCGACGCGCAGGATCAGCAGCACGTACTTGAGCGTGACGATGATCGTGAGCGCCCAGAAGATCAGCGAGATCGCGCCGTAGACGCGGGTGGGCGACGGCGCCATCGGATGGTCGCCGGTGAAGATCAGCTGCACCGTGTAGAGCGGGCTCGTGCCGATGTCGCCGTAGACGACGCCGAGCGCGCCCAGCGAGAGCGCAAGGCCGCCGAACCGGCCGGCGCGGTGGGCGTGGGCGGCGCGGCTCGCAGGCCGCGCCGCGGGTGCGGCGGCCGCGTCGGTGGCGAGGGCGACGTTGTCGCTCACGGCTCGAAGGTCAGGGGGCGGCGCATGGTCTCACGGTGCCACGGGCGCCGTCACGGTCGCATCACGATCGGGGCCTGCGGGATACCAGTTTCGACACTCCGGCCTCACGGCGAGGTCACGGACCGGCTGACAGGTTCCGGATTGTCCCGGCGGCCGAACACGGGTACCCTTATGGCGGAGGCTGGACTCAACCTGCTTGGAGGCAGTGTGCTGCGTATTCGTGTGGGTGCAGTGGTGGTCGCGATGCTCGTCTCGCTCGTGGTGGTCGCAAACGCCGCCGCGGCGGCGGGTCCGGGCTCGATCCCGGTCGGCCAGTCGTGGCAGACGAACGGCCGCGTCGAGACCGTCGTCATCAGCGGCTCGACCGCATATCTGGGCGGCGAGTTCACCTCGGTGCGCCCGTCGGGCGACGCCGTCGGCACGGGCGAGGTCGCCCGCAACCACGCCGCCGCCATCAACCTCGAGACCGGTGCGCTCCTGCCCTGGGATCCCGAGGCGAACAACACCGTGCAGACGATCGCCGTCAGCGGCTCGACCGTCTATCTCGGCGGCACGTTCGGCACCGTCGCCGGCAAGACGCATGCCCGCGTCGCGGCCGTGGATGCGACGACCGGCGCGCCGATCCAGACCTTCAAGGGCAAGGCCAACGGCGAGGTGATGTCGATCGTCGTCGGCTCGAGCGGCGTCTACCTCGGCGGCAGCTTCACGACCGCCGACAACGTCGCCCACAACTATCTGGCCGAGGTCGACCCGGCCACCGGCGCGCTCGTTCCGGGCTGGACGGCGAGCGCCGACAAGAAGGTGAACGCGCTTGCGATGTCGAGCGACGGCACCCGCCTGTTCGTGGCCGGGACGTTCCTGAACCTGAACGGCGCCGCCATGCACTACATCGGCGCGGTCAGCCCGACGACCGGCGCGAACCTGCCGTGGACGACGCACCCGGGCTACGCGATCACGACGCTCGCGGTGGATGCGAACGGCGTCTACGCGGCCGGCACGGGCAACGGCGGCAACATCATCGCCTTCAACCCGGCGACGGGCGCCCAGCTCTGGATCGGCGGCCTCGACGGCAACGACCAGGCAATCGCCGTCCAGGACGGCAACGTCTACGTCGGCGGCCACTTCAACAACTACTGCGGCCAGGTGCCAGGTGTGAACAAGTGCAAGACGCCGACGGCGCGCGATCACCTGCTGGCGCTGAACGAGACCAACGGCACGCTCGAAGCGTGGCATCCGAGCGCCAACGGCGTCCTCGGCGTGTTCGCGCTCGCGGGCGGCGACGGCACCCTCACCGCAGGCGGCGACTTCACGAAGATCGGCGGCGTGACCCAGCAGGGCTTCGCCGAGTTCCCCGAGATCTCGCTGCCGACCGTCACCGACAGCGCGGGCGGCCAGCCGACGAACGTCTCGCCGGTGACCGTCACCGCGTCGGGCTCGACCGACTCGGCCCCGGGCTTCGCTGGATACAAGTACGAGACGTCGACCGACGGCGGCACGACGTGGAGCGCGCTTCGCAACGGCCCCACCGCGACGGTCAAGACGGTCGGGACGACGATCGTGCAGTTCGAGGCCCTGGACGCCTACGGCAACACGGCCGGCTGGGTGCAGGACACCGTCACGATCACCCCGTAGATGGTTTAACGACGAGCCGGCCGCGGCTGATCTCGACCCGGCCGGCTCGGCGCATCTCACCCAGGACCCGGCTCACCGTCAGGCGTGAGGTGCCCGCGAGGCTCGCCAGCTCCTCCTGAGTCAGCGGGATCGTCGCGGCGCCCGACCTGTCGCGGTAGGTCTCCGCGAGGTCATCGATCAGCCCGGCGACGCGGCGCGGCGCAGGGGTGTAGAGCGCGTCCACGAGCCGCACGGTCAGCTCGGCGACGCGGTCGGCCAGGATCTGGACGAGCAGGGCGTCGACGGCCGGGTGGTCGCGCCGCAGCCGGTCGAACGCGCGCCGGTCGAGCGAGTACGTCTCGGTGGGGGCGAGCGCCTGGATCGTCGCCGAGCGCAGGCGCTCGCGGCGCACGAGCCCCATCTCGCCGACGGCCTCGCCGGGGCCGACCAGCGCGAGCGTGGCCACGTCCCCGACGGGGGTGAGGACGCGCACCGCGAGGCACCCGGAGCGGACCAGGTGGAGCGTCTCGGCCGGGTCGTCGCGGTGGACGACGATCTCGCCCTTGGCAAAGCGGCGCCGGCGTGCAAGCGCCAGCAGGCGGCGGCGCTCGTCGTCGGGAAGGGGTGCGAGGATCGGCCAATCGGACATCGGCGCCCGTAGCGTAATCTTTCTTACACAGAGAAGTGCATCGAGGGTTACACACGGAGTGCATCTCTCGATGCAGACGCGCCCACAGGCCGGCATTAGCGTCCAGGCCATGAGATTCGCACTCCACGATCGGAGCACCACCGTGACACGTCTCCGTCGCACCTTCCAGAGCCTCGTCGCCGCCGGCGCGTTGCTCGCGCTGACGGCGCCCATGGCCCAGGCCAAGCCGCTCCAGATGCCCTCGGGGCCGGCCTCCCCCGGAACGCCGGCGCACAGGGCCGCCGCCGTCGCCGGCACGAGCACGGGCATCGGCTGGGTTGGGGTGGCGGTCGGCGTGGCGATGATCGTCGTCCTGGTCGGCCTCGCGTTTGCCGGTGGGCGGTTGGCCAACCGCCGCGCCGTCGAGGCCTGATCCGACGACGTCCGAGCCCCGCGCGCGGAGCGGTACCGCGCGCGGGGCTCTTGCGCGCCCTCAGCCGGCCGGCTGGCCGATGGCGGCGAGCAGCTCGGGATCGGCGCCGAGCGTCCAGCTGGCCGCGTCGTCGACCGACCTGAAGCCCACCGCCTCGTAGAACGGCAGGCCGGCCGGAGTCGACCACAGGAACGCGCCCTCGGTGTCATCGCTCCAGATCTGCGCGAGGGCGTGCGTGAGAACCGCGCGGGCGCCGCCCTTCCGGCGGTGGCGCGCCGGGGTCATCATCTCCCACACGCCGACCCGCCGACCCGCCGTCGTCCAGACGACGCTGATCGGCTCGTCGCCCTCGAATGCGAGCCAGGCGGCGACCCGGCCGGTAGGATCCGGCAGCGGCGCGAGCGCCCGGCCGGCGGCGGCGGCATCCATCGCGTGCGCGTCGGCCACGATCGCGATCGCGCGCTTGCGATCGGCGTGCGAGCGCACCGGCTCGACCCGAAGCGCGCCGGTCGCGACGTGCGGGCGCCGGGAGCACCACATCAGCGGCTCGTGCGCGGCGCCGCGCACGAAGCCTGCGGCCACGAGCGGCTCTGTCACCCCGGCCGCTGCGCCGGAGGCAACCGAGAGGAGGGCGGGCACGCCGGCGGCCGACACGAACGCGACCAGCGCCCGGGCGTCCCCCGCGCCCGCCCGCGAGGTGAGCGCGCACTCGTTCAGCTCGAAATGCGCCTCCCCGGTCAGCACGGCGAACCAGCCCGGCCCGGACGCCCGCGCCGGCGCCCGGCCGCCGCTCATCACCAGCGCGGCGTGCTCGGCGAACGTGCCCCACAGGGCCGCGGCGTCCATCGCGCGATGATACGGCGCGGCGGTGCTGGGCGGCCTCGTGCCCAATTGGCAGTTCGAGCGAATGCCAATTGCGAGAGAGCCGTCCGGGCTACGGCTGATACGACCCGGGCTCCCACGCGCGGGTCGCCACGCTCAGCAGGTTCCAGGCGTTGATGGTGACGATGAGGCCGAGCAGGGCGCCGATCTCGGCCGGGCCGAAATGCTCGGCGACCGCCTCGTAGTCGGCGGCCGGCACGTGCGTCTCGGAGCAGCGGGTGACCGACTCGGTGAACCGCAGCGCGGCCCGCTCGCGGTCGGTGAAGAACGGCGCCTCGCGCCACGCCGCGAGCGCGTAGATGCGCTGCTCGGTCTCGCCGATCGCGCGCGCGTCCTTGGTGTGCATGTCGATGCAGTAGGCGCAGCCGTTCAGCTGCGAGGCGCGGATGCGCACGAGCTCGCGCAGCCGGTGGTCGAAGTCGACCTTGTCGAGCGCCTTGGTGGCGACGCGATCGAGGTGGCTCATGGCGCCGGAGTAGTCCGGGGCGTGCTGGTCGAAGTCGAGCCGCACGGGGATCTGAGTGGTGGTGCCGGTGTCTGTCATGTCTCCACCGTACCGCCGCGGTGGCCCTCGACTATGGTCCACATCGATGTCCGAATCATGGGCCAATCTGGGATTGGATCTGCTGATCGAGCCCGCCGGCCGGCGGCGCCGCGCCGGTCTCGAGCGCGGCTTGCGCGAGGCGATCCAGAGCGGGCGGCTGGGGCCGGGTACGCCGCTTCCGCCGTCGCGCACGCTCGCCCTCGACCTGGGCGTCGCCCGAAACACGGTCGCCCAGGCGTACGCGCAGCTCGTCGCCGAGGGGTGGCTGGCGGCCCGGCGCGGATCCGGCACACGTGTGGCCGATCGCGTGCTCCCGCCGGCCGCGGCGGACGAGGCGGCGGACCCCGCCGGCCGGATCCGGCACGACCTGCGTCCGGGCCGGCCGGACGTCGGCATGTTCCCACGGGCGGCGTGGATAGCCGCCGCCCGGCGTGCGCTCGCGATGGCACCCGACCAGGCGCTCGTCTACGGCGACCCGCGCGGGCCGCTCGAGCTGCGCCGGGCGCTCGCGGACTATCTCGGCCGTGTCCGCGGCGTCCGCACGACGCCCGATCGGATCGTCGTCTGTTCGGGGTTCGTGCAGGCGCTCGGGCTCGTCTGCCGGGTGCAGCACGGCCGCGGTGCGCGCCGGATCGGCGTCGAGGCATTCGGCCTCGCGCACCACCGTGAGGTCGCGGCCGCCTGCGGCCTCGCCCTCATGCCGCTGCCCGTCGATGCGGGCGGCGCCGTGCTCGCCGGCCTGCGCGATGCCGACGCCTTGCTGCTGACGCCGGCGCATCAGTTTCCGCTGGGCGTGCCGCTCGCGCCGCAGCGGCGCCGGCTCGCGGTTGAGTGGGCGACGGCCACGGACGGCCTGATCGTCGAGGACGACTACGACGGGGAGTTCCGCTACGACCGCCAGGCCGTTGGGGCGATGCAGGCGCTTGCGCCGGAGCGGGTCGTCTATGCGGGCACGGCCAGCAAGAGCCTCGCGCCCGGGCTGCGGCTGGGATGGCTCGCCGCCCCTGCCCATCTCGTCGCCGGCCTGACCGAGGCCAAGCGGCTGGCCGACGCCGGCACGGGGGTGCTCGACGCCCTCACCCTCGCCGAGCTGCTGACGTCGGGGGCCTACGACCGCCACGTGCGCCGCTGCCGGCTCGTCTATCAGCGCCGGCGGGAACGGCTCGTGGCCATCCTGCGCCGCGAGGTGCCGGGCGCGCACGTCGCCGGGGTCGCCGCGGGCCTGCACGTGCTGGTCGAGCTGCCCGAGGGCGTCTCGGAGGCGGGCGTGACCGCGCGCGCCGCGCGGCATGGTCTGGCCGTGGAGGGGCTCGACGCCTATCGCTTCGGCGCGGCGGCGGCCCACCGCCCGGCGCTCGTCGTCGGCTATGCGACGCCGCCCGAGCACGACTTCACGACCGCCGTCGCCCGGTTGTGTGCGGCCATCGCCGCGACAGAGTAGGGTGCTCGGGTGACCTCCGTCGACATGCTCGGCTTCTGGTTTCCGCTCTCCGGGGTGTTCGCGTTCGGCCTGCTCTGGCTGTTCCTGAAGGACACGCTGCGAGCGGCGCCTGATGGTCGCCGACAGGGCGGCGGCGACGACGACGAAGACGGCGGCTCGGATCGCGTCGCGCCGCCGCCGCGACCGCCCTGGTCGTGGGATCGCCGCGGCGACGCCAGGCCCCATGTCGCTGGTGGTCCCCGCCGGCGGCCGGCCGGCGGGCTGCGGCGCCGCGGCCGGCCCGTGCCCCGGTAGCGGCATCGCCGACGTCGACGTGATCGTTGTCGGAGCGGGCCTCGGCGGGCTGCGCGCCGCCCGCGACCTGGCCGAGCGCGGCCGCTCGGTCGTCGTCCTCGAGGCGCGCGACCGTGTCGGCGGACGCGGTCTCAGCAGCAAGCTCGACGGACGGCTCGTGGAGCTCGGCGGGTCGTGGTTCACGCCCGAGCATGGCGAGGTGCGTGCCGAGCTCGAGCGGTACGGCTTCGGGGTGCGCGACTACCCGGGCATCGAGCACGTCCGCTGGTTCACCGGCGGGACGCTGCGACACGGGCTTCCGGTCCCATGGCAGGAGCTCGGGGCGCTCGAGCGGACACTGGTGCGGATCGATGCCGATGCCCGCGCGCTTGCGGCCGGCGAGGCGGGCTTCGGAATGTCGGCGGCCGAGTACGTCGCCGGGCTCGATCCCAGTCCGGCCCTGCGCGACTTCCTGCTCGGCTGGTGGCAGCTGATGGGCGGGGCGCCGCCCGAGCGGGGCGCGGTGACCGATGCGCTCGCGGCGATCGCCGCGCACGGCGGCCTCACGGGCCTGGTCACCTGCCTGGCGCACGGCCCGGCGCAGGGCTGGAGCCGCCTCGCGGAGGCGCTTGCCGCCGCGCCCGGAGTCGGCGTGCGCCCGGCAGATGCGGTCGTGTCGATCGAGCACGGCGCCGGTGGGGCGACCTGTCTGACCGCCGCCGGCGAGCGGGTGCGCGGACGCGCGCTCGTGCTCGCGGTACCCATCAACTGCCTGCCCGCGATCGGCTTCTCGCCCGAGCCGCCCGAGCGGGCGCGGGTCGCCCCGGGCACGAACGCCGGCGCCGCCGTCAAGGTGGTGATGCTCGCCCGCGGCGTGCGCCCACACGGCATCGCGGTCGGCGTCGGGCCGGGCCTCGCGTGGCTCTATGCCGACGGCCAGGTGGACGGCGTGACGGCCGTCACCGGCTTCGGCTGGGCCGATCCCGCGTTCGATGCGCGGGATCGCGAGCATGTCGAGCGCGCGCTGCGCACGTTCTTTCCCGAGGCCGGCCTTGTCGCCTTCACGAGCCATGACTGGATCGGTGACCCGGCCTCGCGCGGCACGTGGCTGACCGCCCCCGCCGGGCGGCCCGAGCTGGTCGACCCTGGGCGGTTCCGGCCGTTCGGATGCGTCACGTTCGCCGGCTCGGACGTGGCGTTCGAGGAGGCGGGCTGGTTCGAGGGGGCGCTGCGAAGCGGCGCGGCCGCCGCCGTCCACGTGCACGCCCTGCTCGGCTGACCGCGCGGAGCGCGGCCTTCAGGGTGCGGCCCGGCACCGCGCGATCCTACGGGACGCCTCGTCGCGCCTGAACCGCGGCAGCTACACGTGGCAGCTGTTCGTCTTGCCCCAGGCGTCGAGCTTGGCGATGGCGGCCTTCGTCTTCGCGCTGTTGAAGATGCCTTCGATCGAGGCGAGATCGGGGGCTGCCTTCTGGATGTTGTAGTTGTGCTTCGCGAGGATCGACGTGAGCTGGGTGAAGTCGCCGTAGAGGACGACCAGGCTCGGCTTGATGTCTCCCGGAGCGACCGCGATCACCGACTGGTAGTCCTTGGAGAGCGTCGTGTAGAACGCCTTCATTCCGGCCGGCCCGGAACCCAGGTTCGTCAGCGCGGAGACCTGCTTGTTCTCCTGCTTCGACCACTTCTTGGCGAGCGAGCAGAAGCTCGAGTCCGACAGGCTGCCGCCACCGCCATTGATGCTCGGTGTGCTCCCGCCCCCACCCGAGGAGCTCGCGCCGCCGCCGCCACCACCGGTGTTCGTGGAGGAGCCGGACGAGCTCGATCCGCACGCCGCCGCGAGCGCGACGACCGCGCAGACGAAGGCGATTGTGAGCACTGCGCGGCGGGGGCCCTGCCTCAGCATGCCGACACTTTACGGGCTTGTGCGGACGGCGTCAATGGACTTCTCCAGACGGTGTCCGGCGCGCCGCCTCGAGCCGGTCGAGGAACGGCACCTGCGCGGCCTTGAGCCGCCGTCTGGCCTCGTCGAGGGCGAACCATTCGACCCGGTCGATCTCGGGGAAGCTCTGTCTCCGGCCCGAGCGTGGCGGCCACTCCATCTCGAAGGTGTTGCTCACGGCCGCGGCCGGATCGAGGTCGCCCGCGGCGGCCCACGCCAGCACGACCTTCCCGGACTTCTGCGTGATCCGGCCGAGCTCGATCAGCGCCCCCTGGGGCACGGGATGCCCCGTCTCCTCGGCGAACTCGCGCCGTGCGACCGCGACGAGCTCCTCGCCCGGCTCCGCCTCGCCCTTGGGGATCGTCCAGTGGCCGTGGTCCTTCTTCACCCAGTGCGGACCGCCCATGTGCGCGAGCAGCACCTCGAGGCCGTCGCCGCCCTCTCGCCAGAGCACGATCCCCGCGCTCGTGCGTCCCGTCTTGTCGGTCGTCACGGTGCCTCCACGGGCGGATGGTCGCATGGTGGCGGCTGAAACGGCGCCGTAACGGTCCCGGGACGCCGCCAATGGAAGAATGGGGCGGTGGATCGCGATGTGAGACGGGGACGGGCCGCGGCCTTCGCCTTGGCAGCGGTCGTCCTTGTCCTTTTCGCCGTCGCGATCCCGCTCGGCGAGGCCGCCCACCAGAACGTCGCCACGAACGCCGCCTCCGGCACCCCGCTGATCGCGGCGTTCCTCGCCGTCGGCCTCGTGGTGGCGGCCCGCCAGCCGCGCCACCCGATCGGCTGGATGCTCCTGCTGATCGCGTTCTTCTTCATCCTGAACGCCGACGCATCCGCCTACTCGGTGGTCGCCTACCGCGAGCACCGCGGCTGGCCGCTCGGTTGGCTGGCGGTGATCCTGCAGCCGTGCTGGGCGCCGGCGATCGTGCTTTTCGGCCTCATCGTCCTGCTCTTCCCCGACGGCGAGCTGCCGTCGCGGCGCTGGCGCTGGCCGGCCGCGGCCTACCTCGCGCTCGGGTTCGTGTGGACCGCGGGTGCGTTCGGGATCGCCGCGCGCGCCGTCGTGGAGCGGACCGTGCGGCTGACGCCGGGAGGCGACCTCACCGTCATCGACCGTCCCCGCGGCGCCACGGCGTGGTGGGGCGTGGTGCAGAACTCGTTCTTCTCGTTTCTGGGCGTGCTGCTGATCGCGTGGATGGCATACCAGGTGCCGCGCTACCGCCGGTCGGGCCCGGAGCGGCGCCAGCAGCTGAAGTGGCTGATCGGAGGGGGCGCCATCGCGACGATCGGCGGGATCGTCACCGTCGTCGAGGTGAACGGGGTCGTGAGCTCCGTCGCCCTCACGTGCGTCGTCGCGCTGCCGGTCAGCCTCGGCATCGGCATCCTCAAGTTCCGGCTCTACGAGATCGACGTCATCATCCGAAAAACGCTCGTCTACGCGACCCTGGTCGGGTCACTGGCGCTCGTCTACCTGGGCGGAATCTTCCTGATCGGACATGCCCTGCAGACGCTCACCGGCCAGTCCGGCCCGCTGGCGGTCACGATCTCGACCCTGGCCGTGGCAGCGGCGTTCCAGCCGCTGCGACGCCGGATCCACGCGGCGGTCGCGACGACGTTCTACCGCCAGACCTACGACGCGGGCCAGACGCTCGAGGCGTTCACGGGCCGGCTGCGCGAGCAGATCGACCTCGACTCGCTGCACGCCGACCTCGTCGCCGTCGTCCAGTCCACGATGCAGCCCCGCCACATCGAGGTGTGGCTGCGCCCACCGAAGCAGACGCCGTCGTGACGCGCGCGCCGAATCCGGGCGTCCCCATGTTCCGGGATCCGCAGGTCATCTTCAGCGAGGACCTCCCGCGCGCCGTCGCGTTCTACGCAAGCCTCGGGTTCGCCGAGACCTTCCGCGTCCCCGCCGAGGGCGAGCCGATCCACGTCGATCCTGTGGAGCGACGACACGCCGAAGGCCTTCGCCGAGATCACGGCGAACGGCGCTCCGGCACTCGCCGGCCCGCAGCCGTGGCTCGGGCGCCTGCTGATCGCTGGGTGGCCGATCCCGACGGCAACCCGATCCAGATCGCCCAGGCGCTCTGAGGCGCGCGCCAACGGGCGTTCAATCCAGGCCGGGTATCCCTTGTTGCAGGCCGCTGGCACGGCGACCTCATCGAGCGCATGCCCACACAGACGGACATCCCCATCGATCGCCGCGAGGGCGTAACGCGCAGGGCGGCGCTCGTCCGCAAGGGGTTCGTCAAGGTGCCCGAGATCACCCTGTACTTCTGGGTGATCAAGGTGCTCACGACCGGGATGGGCGAGGCGACGTCGGACTTCCTGGTGCACCGCCTGCCGCCGCCCGTCGCCGTGCTCATCGGCGCGGCAGTGCTCGCCGTGGCGATGTGGTGGCAGCTGCGCGCGACCCGCTACCGCGCCGCAACCTACTGGTTCGCGGTCGTCATGGTGGCCGTGTTCGGCACGATGGCCGCCGACGCGCTGCACATCGGCCTGCACGTGCCCTACATCGTCTCGACGACGCTCTTCGCCGTGTCGCTGGTCGTCATCTTCGTCGCCTGGCAGCGCACCGAGGGCACCGTCTCGATCCACAGCATCTTCACGCCGCGGCGCGAGCTCTTCTACTGGTCGGCCGTCATGGCCACGTTCGCGCTCGGGACGGCGGCCGGCGACATGACGGCACGCACGCTCAACCTGGGCTACTTCGACTCCGGCGTCATGTTCGCCTTTCTGATCGCGGTGCCGCTCGTCGGCTGGCGCTGGCTGCGGCTCGACCCGATCGTCGCCTTCTGGTTTGCCTACGTCGTCACCCGCCCGCTGGGCGCGTCGTTCGCCGACTGGATGGGCGTGCCGCACGCGCTCGGCGGGCTCGACTGGGGCCGCGGCGATGTCAGCATCGGCCTGACGATCCCGATCATCGCGCTCGTCGCCTACCTGGCATGGAGCCGGGTCGACGTGCAGGCCGATGAGATGACGCCGGCGTAGAGGAGTACCATTCAGGACAGCCTCTGACTTCGCGCGGGCCCACGTTCCCCGCTTGTGTGCAGCCGGTCGTCGCACGACTTGCGCCTTCCCGGGGAACGGATCCGAGACACTCAGATGGGCGACGTGGGGAGCGACGCAGCCGAGACGCGGCTGAACAGGTTGCTGAACCTGATTCTCGAGACGGCGGTCGAGGTGCTCGGCTTCGATGCCGCGACTGTCACCGCCCGCTACCAGCGCGGGGGCATGTCGACCATCGCGGCAACGGACCAACGGCTCGTCGAGCTCGACGACGCCCAGTACGACGGGCGGTCGGGCCCGTGCCTCAGCGTGCTCGACCAGCGCGAGCCGATCTATCTGGAGGATGCCGCGGTGGACGACCCGCGCTGGCAGCACTTCAGCGATGTCGCGACGCAGTTGGGAGTGCACTCCACGTTGTCGGTGCACATTCCGACCGACGCGGCCGAGGTGGCGGCGTCGCTCAACTTCTACGCCCGGCGCCGGCACGAGCTCGGCGAACAACAGGTGCGCGCCGCCCAGAGCTTCGCCGAACAGCTTGCCGCGGCCATACACAGCGTCGAGGCCTACCGCTCGACGGCCAAGCTGGCCGAGGACATGGCCGAGGCCATGCGCAGCCGCGCCGTCATCGAGCAGGCGAAGGGCATCCTCATGGCCGGCGAGCGCATCGACGCCGAGCACGCGTTCGCGCGTCTCGTCGAGCTCTCCCAGCACTCCAATACGAAGCTGCGCGAGGTCGCGCAGCGCCTGGTCGCGGAGCGCACCGAGCCGCCCGGCCCCTAGCGCACCGAGCCGCCCGGCGCCTAGCGCGGCCCCGCGATTGGCGGTCGGCGGTGCGCGGTCGTAGGATTCGGAACGTCCGGTCGAGCAGTCGGCCCCCCACCGAGCGGCGCTGCGCGCCCCGCGAGCGAGAGCAGGCTGAGACTGTGGAAGCGCCCAGGGTCACGGCGCGCCGGATCAAGGGCGCCGGGTGGATCGTCGAGCTCACCGGCGAGCACGACATCTCGACCTGCGGCGAGCTGCGGGCCGAGCTCGATCGCCTCGACGGCGTGGGCACCCGGGTCGTGGTTGACCTCTCGAGCGCGACCTACATCGACTCGAGCGTCATCGCCGAGCTCGTGCGGGCCGCGCGCCGGGCCGACGCGGACGCCGACGGCGTGTTCGCCGTCGTTGCCCCATGGGGCTGCCCGGCCGCGGTCGTGCTCGACCTCGTCGATCCGGATCGCCGCCTGTTCCCGGCCTTCGAATCGCGCGGCGCCGCGCTCGGCCTGGGGGAGGAGCCGCGCCGGGCCGCACAGTCTCACGGACACACTTCGAACGGAGTCCGTCCCACCCTGGGGTCGCGCGGGATCCACTATGTCCAGGTGCGCTACCCGCACGCCGAGGAGTGGATCGCGGTCGACGTCACCGAGGAGCGCCGCGAGGCGGCAAAGGCGGCGTCGCTCGTGTTCCGCGAGCTGACGAACGCCGACGGCCTGCCCCCGAACCAGGTCAGGGTCATCGATGCCGAACGGCTGATGGCCGAGGGGGGCCAGGACGCGATCAACCGGGCGGCGGCCGATCTCTGGAACCGCGCCGCCCGCCCCAGGTCGCCCGGCGGGGCCTAGAGAAAATCCGCGGAGGTCTTGCCCCAGTCGTAGACGCGGCCCTGCCAGCGCTCGACGATGCGCCGGTAGCCGGCCGACGATCGCAGGCGTCCGAGCGCGGCGTCGACCTCGTGCAGGAGTGACTGCGTCGAGCGGTGCTCGCGCACGGCGGCGCAGTAGATCCACTTCGTGATCGGGTCGCCGATCGTCTCGATCCGGCCGTGCCAGTGGCTCGCGGGGTCGGCCGCTCAACCGCGCTCGCAAGGTTCGTGAGGCGAGGCGGGTGTGCGGGGTCTTCGGGCATCGTGCGCTCGGCCCCCGGTGATCGGAACGCCCTCCCCGAAATTGAGGAGGGCCCGGCGTTCGTTTCGCGTAGGCGGCCGGCCCCCCGATCGGGGTATTGCCGCAGCCTGCATGCGGTCGACTACGTGGCAGATGGCTCAGGCGCCTCGCACCGTGGACAACACTCCGGCAATCGCAGCGGTGGTCGCTGTGCTGACCGGGATCGTGGCTGCGCTCGAATTCTCGATCCCCGCCACGCAGGCGTACGGCATCACGACGCTCTATCTGTGGCCGATCGCCATCGCCGCGCTGTGGTTCGGCGCGCGCGTGTCGGTCGGCGTGGTGGTTGCCGTGATGGTCGTGCAGGTGGCCTGGTATCTGGGGATGCCGCACGGCGTCTCGACGGGCGGCGGACTGGCCTCGGTGGCGATCCGGGGCGCGACCTATCTGTTCATCGCCTGCCTTGTCGGCGAGTTCGCCAACCGCCTGCGGCGGGCGGCGCTCACCGATCCGCTGACGAAGCTCCCGAACCGGCGTGCGTTCTTCGAGGAGGTGCGCCGACGCGGCAACACGGCGCCGTTCCTGGGCGTCGTCTCGTGCGACGTCGACCGCCTGAAGCAGATCAACGACCGTGACGGCCACGAGGCCGGCGACCACGCGATCGTCGAGACGGGGAGGGCGCTCTCGAGCCTCCTCGGCCGATCGGCGTTCGTCTGCCGGTTCGGCGGCGACGAGTTCCTCGCCCTGACGACGCCCGAGATCGCCGGTCGGATCGGCGCGCTGCCCAACCCGATCGAGGGGGCCCGCGTCGGCACGAGCGTCCACTCGACCGTCGGCGAGGCGTCGATCGACCGCGCCATCGCCCTGGCCGACCACGCGCTCTACCGGGCGAAGCAGCGCGTCCGCGACGCCAAAGCGGCCTGAGCGATCCTCCCCACGGCCGGCGCGGTAGGGTTGGCCGATGACGCCGAGCGTTCTTGTGCTGGGAGCGGGGTTCGGGGGTCTCGAGCTCTCGACGATCCTGTCCGACGCCCACGGCGACGACGTCGCCGTCACGGTGATCGACCGCAGCGACGCGTTCGTGTTCGGGTTCTCGAAGCTCGACGTGATGTTCGGCCGCACCACGGCCGACGCCGTCCGGCTGCCCTATCGCGACATCGCCAAGCCGGGCGTGCGCGTTCTGCGCGAGACGGTCACCGCCATCGATCCCGAGGCGCGGCGCGTCACGACCGACGCGGGGGTGCACGAGGCCGACGCGCTCGTCATCGCCCTCGGCGCCGACTACGACATCGACGGCACGCCCGGCCTGGCCGAGGCGGGCAACGAGTTCTACTCGGTGGCCGGCGCCGAGCGGCTGGCCGCGATCCTGCCGACGTTCTCCCGCGGACACGCCGTGATCGGCGTGTGCGGCGCGCCGTTCAAGTGCCCGCCGGCTCCCAGCGAGTGCGCCCTGCTGCTCGACGACGCGCTGACCGCGCGGGGCGTGCGCGACGCCTGCCAGATCTCGTTCGTGATCCCGCTCCCGTCACCCGTGCCGCCCTCGCCCGAGACGTCCGCCGCGCTGACCGAGGCCTTCGCGGCCCGCGGCATCGCCCTGATCGCCGGCCGCCGCGTCAGCGCCCTTGACCCGGCGCGCAGCGTGGCGATGCTCGACGACGGCAGCGAGCTTGCATTCGACCTCTTCCTCGGCGTGCCCAGGCACCGTGCCCCCGACGTCGTGATCGCAAGCGGCATGACCGAGGACGGGTACATCCCCGTCGACCCGGCGACGCTCGAGACGCGCTTCCCCGGCGTGTACGCGGTCGGTGACGTCGCCACGGCGGGCGTGCCGAAGGCCGGCGTCTTCGCCGAGGGCGCGGCGCGCGTCGTCGCGCAGGCGCTGATCGCGAAGCTCTTCGGCGGCGATCCGCCCGGCCGGCATCTCGGACAGGGCACGTGCTATGTCGAGTTCGGCCGGGGCCGCGTCGGCAGCGTCGACATCGACTTTCTCTCGGGCCCCACGCGCACCGGCAGCTTCAATGCGCCCTCGGCAGCCCTGGTCGCCGAGAAGGAGCGCTTCGGGTCGAGCCGGCGGGCGCGCTGGTTCGGCCGCTGACCCAGCAGGACGCTCAGGCCGCGGCGGCCGCCCGCGCGGGCGGGAAGACGGATCCATCGAGAGCCGTCTAGGGTCTCAACCTGGGGAGTGATTCCCGGAGGGCACAGTGGCCCGCGCGCTTCCCGGAAAAAGGAGGACCGAACGGTGAAGAAAGGACGTATGCGGGCGCTGAGAGGTGCGGTGGGGCTCTGCGCGGTGTTTGCGCTTGGATCATTCGCCACGACGGCGTCGGCCGATCCGTTCTCGGGGCCGCCGATCTGCTCGAGCGCGGGCCAGTCGCTCTCGGGCACGCACGCCAACCTCACGATCTGGGGCAACGCCTATGTGGCCAGCGGGCACACGCTCACGGTCCGCGGCCGGCTGCGGCTCGCTCGGGGAGCGTGCCTGGATGCCTTCACGCTCGGCACGGTGAAGGTGGGAGGGAATCTGGTGGTCGACCGGGGCGCGACGCTCGGGCTCGGGTGCACGCCGGGATCGATCGGGCCGACGCCGCCGTGCGGCACCAGCACGACGGATGACACGGTCGGCGGGAGCATCGTCGCCCATCACCCGCTGACGATGTACCTCGACGGCGACCACATCGGCGGCAACGTCATCTCACACGGGGGCGGCCCGGGGCTTCACGGCACGTTCCTGAACTTCCCGGTCAAGGACAACACGATCGGCGGCAACCTCGTCGTGCGCGGGTGGCGCGGAGGCTGGTCGGGCGCGCTGCGCAACATCGTCGGCGGGAACCTGGTGTTCTCGGACAACAAGAGCGTGCAGGACCCGGACTCGAACGAGGTCGTCACCAACACGATCGGCGGCAACCTGGTCTGCCGCGGCAACTCGCCCGCCGTGCAGGCAGGCGACTCGGGCGGACTGCCCAACGTCGTCGGCGGCCACAGGATCGGCCAGTGCCGGGCGCCCGGCATCTAGCCGTACCGGTGGGCTGACATCTGCACGGATGAGCGGTGGGGAGGTGAGAGCTCCCCACCGCTTGTCCGGCGATCCGACCGCCGCGGGTGTGACACTGCCGTCGTGCTGCCCCTCCGCCAGGAACTCGGCCGGCTGACGGCATACGAGGAGCACCATCGGCGGCTGCTCGCACGGCTCACGCTGATCGTGATCGCGACGGCGATCATCGACCTCGTGGCGGCGATCGCGATGTACCTGCTCGAGCGCCACTCCGGTGGGACGCAGATCAGGACGATCGGCCAGGCGGTGTTCTTCACGACCGTGCAGCTTCTGACCGTCTCGTCCCAGATCCACAACCCGGTCACGCCGGCCGGCCGGGTCATCGACATCGTGCTCGAGCTCTGGGCCGTGGTGGTCGTCGCCGGATCCGCCGGGGCAATCGCCTCGTTCTTCCAGAGCGCCGACTCGGACTGAGCCGAAGCCCGAGCGGGTATCCGGCGGGGATGAGTCCTCCTCTGTGGGATCGCCTGCGCACCGCGCACGCCCGGCTCGAGGATCGTCCGCTTGCCGTCGTGCTCGTCGCGGCGGCGGTGACCTCGTCCGTCGCGCTCACGCTGGCGTGGCAGGCGGGGTGGCGGTACATGTGGGAGCTCGCGTCCGCGCGCCATTCGTGGGCCTGGCTCGGCGCCTGCCTGGCCGGCGAGCTTGCGGCGTACGGCGGATACGTGCTCACCCTGCGCGGCCTGGCGCGCGTCGACGACGGGCCTGAGCTCGACGTTGCGACATCGCTTCGAGCCGTCGTCGCCGGGTTCGGCGTGTTCGCCGCCACACGCTCGTCGGGCGGCTTCGCCGTCGACTACTGGGCGTTCCGCCAGGCCGGTGCGGGGAAGCGTGAGGCGATCCGGCGGGTGCTCGGGCTCGGGTTCCTCGAATACGTCGTGCTGTCGGTGAGCGCGCTCGCGGCCTCGGTGCTGCTGTTCTTCGGATGGGACGGGCACGAGCGTCCGGCCATCACGCTGCCGGCGCTCATCGTCATCCCGGTGCTCGTCGTCGCGCTTTGGATGACGTCGCCCAAGCGCGCCGAGCGGCTCAGCCGCCGTCGGACGGGCCGGATCCGAGGGATGTTCGCCGACTCGGTGGCCGGCGCCGCGACCGTGCGGGCGCTGCTCCGCACGCCGCGCCGGCACGGCACGGGGGTTCTCGGCACGGCGATCTACTACGGCGGCGACATCCTGTGCCTGTGGGCGGCGCTGCGCCTCGTCCACGTGCAGATCCCCGTCGCGGCGCTCGTGCTCGGCTACACGGCCGGCTACCTGCTCACCCGCCGCGCCCTCCCCGCCGGCGGCGCCGGGTTCGTCGAGGTCGCGCTCACGCTGGGGCTCGTCGGGATGGGCATCGGCTTCGCCCCCGCGCTGCTCGGCGTGGTCGTCTACCGGATCTTCAACTTCTGGCTGCCGATCGTGCCGGCGCTCGCGCTGATGCCGGCCGTCCGCGACCTGCGCGCGCGCTTCCAGCGCGCCGAGCAGGCCGTATGATCGGCGGTGGTGTGAGGTGATGACGACGCCGCTCGATCTCACGAGGCAGCAGATCCTTGGCTTCCGGCGGCGGGCCGGCGCGCTCGACGAGCGGCTCTCGCCGGGCGAGGCGTCGCTGCGCCAGGCGGCCTGGGTGGGCCTGCAGGACAGCATGCCGCGCGCCGCGGTGCTCTCGATCCACGCGCGGGTCGAGGGAGCCGAGCCGTCGAGCTGGGAGCATCCGTCGCTGGTCCAGCTGTGGGGCCCGCGCTATCAGGTGTACGTCGTCGCCGCGGCCGACCTCGCGCTCTTCTCGCTCGGACGGCTGCCCGACGACGCAAGCGGCCGCGCGCGGGCGCAGGGCGTGGCCGCCCGGCTGCACGCGCACCTCGACGGCGCCCGGCTGCCCTACGGCCAGGCCGGGCAGGGGCTGGACGTCAACGCCAACTCGCTGCGCTACGGCGCGACGACGGGGACGGTGCTGATCCGCTGGGAGGGCGCACGGGCGCCGACCGTCTGGACGGTGCCCGCGCCGGACGTCGATCCGCTCGAGGCCCGGCTCGAGCTCGCCCGCCGCTATCTGCACGCCCTCGGGCCGACGACGACGCGTGCGTTCGCCACCTGGGCGGGCGTGTCGCTGCGCTCGGCCGTGACGGCGTTCGAGTCGCTGCGCGAGTCGCTGACCGCGGTGCGCACACCGATCGGCGACGCCTGGATCCTCACCGACGATGAGCCGATGTTCCGCGCCGAGCCGGGCCCCGCGGCGCCGGCGCGGCTGCTGCCGAGCGGTGACGCCTACTACCTGCTCCAGCGCGACGAGCGTGCGCTGCTCGTGCCGGACCCGGATCGGCGCGGGATGCTCTGGACGCCGCGTGTCTGGCCCGGCGCCGTCATGGTGGGCGGTGAGATCCGCGGCACATGGCGGCGCGCCCACGACCTGATGACGGTCGAGAGCTGGGGCCGGTTCTCGCCCGCCGAGCGCGAGGCCGTCGAGGCCGAGGCGGCGGCCCTGCCGCTCCCCGGAATTCAGGGCCGGATCAACGTCCGCTGGGAGGCCTGACGCGTGGCGTGCGCGTCAGAACCTGTGGCGACCGCGTCCGGCGCGCTGAACCGCGCGTCGAGGGACGTCACCGGCGTCGTCCTTGCCGGGGCTACCCCCGCGTGCGCAGCGCCGGCGACCGAACGAGCGCCGGGCGGGCTGCGGCCGGCGTGGCGCCGGCGAGGCCCGGGCCGGTGAGCGTGGGCCGGTTCGCGCCGCCGCCGGCCGGGTAGGCGGTGTCGAACCACTGCGTGAAGAACCGGCTCAGACGCGCCTGCGAGGCACTCGTCTGCACGGGCAGCCACCGGTGGAAGACGGACTCGAGCTCGGGCTCGCTGATGCTCGACCCGCCGTAGACGCGCTGGATCTGGCGCAGCGCGCGGGTGAAGTTGCCGGGGCCGAGGATCTGGCGCAGCGCGATGTAGGCCGCTCCGGGCCGGTAGTAGGTGGCCGAGCCGGAGAAGAGCCCGTACGGCGTCGGGTTGGACGGCGCGGCTGTCCAGAACGTGCCGCCGAGCCGGTAGATCGAGTTGAACGTCTGCACCAGGCTGGCCTGGAAGGCGGCGCGGCCCGCGGCCGTCGACGGGCCGCCGGCGGCCTGCTCGGCCAGCCGCGCCTGATAGAGGAACTCGGCCATCGTCGCCATGCCCTCCTTGAAGAAGGTCATGCGGTAGCCGCCCTCGGAGACGTTGTCTCCCCACCACTGATGCATGTTCTCGTGGTAGAGGGTGTCGGTGTCGATCTCGCCGCCCGAGAAGGCGATCATCGTCTCCATCTCCTCGTCGAAGCTCGTCGGGGGCGTGCCGATGATGATCCCGTCGGACGTGAACGGGTAGGGCCCGGTGAAGCGGCTCTCGAACGCGATGATGTTGCGCTGCATGCGCATCACCGCGAGGTTCGTCTTGCGCTGCGCGGGGCTGATCGAGGTGTCCTGCGCGCGGTAGATCGTGATGCCGCCGCTCGTGTGCGACGTGAGCCGGTAGTCGCCGATGCTGTCCTCGACGAGATAGCTCGCGATGGGCGCACGCGAGTGCCACTTCCACGTGACCGAACCGCCGGGGAACTCGCGGCTCGGGCCGTGGTGGCGCACCGAGACGAGCACGCCGTTTGCGACCACCGTGCGGCCGGCGGTGACGGTGTCTGCGAAGTCGTACGTCGGCTTGGCCGCCGGGTAGTCGTTCAGCGGCATCCAGTCCTCGCTGCCGACCGGCTCGGTGGTCACGAAGCCGCCGTCGCTGGCACGGAACCACCCCTCGGTCGTGCCGTCGCCGTCGTTGTGCACCCCGGGCCTGCCGGTGTAGCGCACGGTGATGGTGAAGGTCGAGCCGCCGCGGATGGGCCGCCGCGGCCTGATCACGAGCTTGTTGGCCGGGCACTGCGTGCCGTTCAGGGAGTTCTCGGCGGCGCTCGGCGACAGCAGCTCGGGAGAACAGGCGGGCGGCAGCGGGTTCTGGCCCGGGCCGCCGACCGGATCGTCCTGAGACGCCTCGTGCGCGAGCGGGTTCGGATCGTTCTGCCCGTTGGGGTCGCCCGCATAGGTCGGCTGGACGAAGCTCCACCGGGCGGGGCGCCCGTCCACAGTGACCGAGGTGACGTGCATGTCCGGCCCGGCGGTCGTGTTCGGCGAGCTGCGCTCGAAGTCGAGGCTGAAGCTCGTCAGGCACTTCGTCGCGCGGTCGGTCAGGGTCACGTGGTTGCCGCGCAGGAACGTGTTGCTCGTGGCGTCGTAGACCAGGTGCACCAGCGTGTGCATGCTCGTGTAGCCGCCGTTACCGGTCTCGGGATAGACGTGCGAGCCGGGCGGCGCGAGCGTGTGCGCGCCCGGAGAGCAGGCTCGCCGGAAGCCCTGTGACGCGCCCGCCGAGGCGGCCTGGCCGAGCCACGCCGACGCGAGCGCTGCGCACGCTGCTCCCCCCAGAGCGATCATCACCCAGCGCCTCACCACAACGGCCCCCTCGCTGATCGGCTTCCCGCTGGCGAGGCCATGATACCAACGCCGCCGCGCGCCCGATCGGGATCCACGCCGTCGCCGCGGTCTTGTACGATCGCGCCTCGAACGACGGCCGGCCGCGCGCCGGCACGAGCTCCGGGAGCGCACATGACCGCACGCGTCGCCAGGTCCGAGAACATGCCCATCCGCGGCGGGCGGGTCTAGCGTGGTGGACGGTCGCGCCGGCCTGGGCGTGGGGTCGTCGGGGTTCGTCGCGACCCACGGCCTGCACACCGACGCCCAGCAGCAGGCCGCCGGCGAGGTCGCGAAGCGGATCAGGGACGCGGGCCTGCGCACGGTCCGGCTGATCGTCGTCGACCAGCACGGCACACCCCGCGCGAAGTACCTCTCCGGCGACGCGCTCGTGTCGGCGCTCGAGAACGGCTCGGACTTCTCGGGTGCGATCTACAGCATGGACACCGGAAACGGCGTGTTCCCGCCGGCGTTTGCGCCCGGCGGCGGCTTCGGCATCGACGAGATGACGGGCTTCCCGGACGTCACGCTCGTCCCCGACCCGACGACGTTCCGCGTGCTGCCGTACGCGAACCGCACGGGCTGGATCCTGTCCGACGCCTACTTCGGGAACGGCAAGCCGATCCCGCTCGACGGCCGCGGGCTCCTGCGCCGCCAGCTCGCGCGTCTGGCCGAGCGCGGCCTCGAGCTCTACGCCGGCATCGAGGTCGAGCTGTACGTGACGAAGGTGGCGCACGCGTCGGTCGGGTTCGACGAGACCGCGCAGCCCGGCGCGCCAGGCCCGCCGCTCGAGGTCGAGCCGATCGAGCGCGGCTACCAGTTCCTCTCGGACAGCCGCATGGACGGCATCGCCGGCACGCTCGAGGCGATCCGCGACGGCCTCGTCGATGTCGGCCTGCCGCCGCGCTCGATCGAGAACGAATGGGGGCCGGGGCAGATCGAGATCACGTTCAGCCCGATGGAGGGCCTGGCCGCGGCCGACGCGATGATCCTGTTCCGCAGCACGGTCAAGGCGACCTGCGCGCGCCTGGGCCTGCACGCGACGTTCATGTGCTGGCCGGCGCTTCCGAACTTCTTCCCGAGCGGCTGGCACCTGCACCAGTCGCTGCTCGAGATCGGGAGCGGCAGAAACGTCTTCGCGGACGACCGCGAGCTGCTGTCGCCGACCGGCCGCCGATTCGTTGCCGGCCTGCTCGATCACGCGCGCGAGATGACCGTGTTCGCCGACCCGACCACGAACGCCTACGCGCGCTTCCGGCCCTACTCGTTCGCGCCCGACCGCATCTGCTGGGGCGCGGACAACCGCGGCGCGCTCATCCGCGTGCAGGGCGGCCCGGGCGACGCCGGCACGCACGTCGAGAACCGGCTCTCGGAGCCGGCGGCGAACCCGTACCTGTGGGTGGCCGCGAACATCGCCGCGGGCCTCGACGGCATCGACCGCGGCGCCGATCCGCCCGCGCCCGTCGAGGGCGACCCCTACACGGCCGACGCGCCGCCCCTGCCGCAGTCCCTCGCCGAGGCCGTCGGCGATCTCGATGGAAGCGCCTTCTACCGGGCGGCGTTCGGCGAGCCGCTCGTCGACCACCTCGTGATGATGAAGCGCGCCGAGCTGGCGCGCTACGACGCGGCGGCCGGCGACGGGGCGGACGCCGGCGCGAGAAGCGCATGGGAGATGCGCGAGTACTTCGAGTTCTCCTGATGTGCCGGCTGCTCGCCCACGTGGCGCGCCGGCCGCGCACGATCGCCGAGGCCATCGGCGAGGCCGACCTCGCCGCGTTCGGCGACCTCTCGCCCCGGCACCCCGACGGCTGGGGCATGGCGTGGTGGGAGTCGCTCGACGACGCCGCCGACGACGCCGTCCCCGAGCGCCGGCGCGCGGTGGGGAGCGCCCGCGAGGACCCGGACTTCGCCGCCACGATGCGCGGCGTCGCCGGATGCGCGAACGTCGTGCATCTGCGCGGTGCGACGCCCGGCCTCACGATCGAGCTCGAGAACTGCCACCCATTCGTGCGCCCCGGCGCCGCCTTCGCGCAGAACGGCGCCATCCATCCCCAGCACCTGCTGCCCGAGCTGCTGCCGGCGCACCTCGAGGCGCAGGTGGCCGGCTCGACCGACAGCGAGCGTCTCTTCCTCTACCTGTACGAGCTGCTGGCCGACGGCGGGCCGTTCGTCGATGTCGTCCGCGGCGCGCTCGCCGACCTGCTCGAGCGCTTCAGCTCGCCGGTGCTGAACTCGATGTACCTGACGCCGCGGCACCTGCACGTGATCAACGCGCACAACCCGACGTCCCTGCCGTACCCGGGCGACCCGCACGACCTCTTCGCGCTGCGCTTCCGTGTCGAGGACGACCTCGTCGTCGTCGCGTCGACCGGCTTCGACCAGCCCGAGTCGCGTGGCTGGCACACGCTCGACAACATGACGATCCTGACGGTCGCGCTCGACACGCTCGAGCTCCGCATCGACGCGCTCGCCGGCGTGCCCGTCCCGGCCTACGACTATTCGGAGAGCAGCGCATGAGCACGAACCGCCAGCGCGTCGTCCTCGTCACCGGCGCGGCCGGCGGCATCGGCGCCGCGACCGCCCGCACCCTCGCCGCCGAGGGTGCCGCGGTGATCGTCCACGACGTGCGCCGCGAGGGGCGGCTGGCCGAGCTCGCAGCCGAGGTCGGCGACTCGGCCCACGCGCTTGCCGCCGACCTGCGCGACGCGGCGGCCGCCGATGCGCTCTGGCACGAGGCCGTCGCCTGGCGTGGGCACGTCGACGTCCTCGTCAACAACGCGGGCATCTACGAGTCGGCCGATCCCGAAGGCGACCTTGCGGCCTGGCGCGCGTCGTGGGAGCGCACGCTCGCGATCTGCCTCGTCGCGCCGGCCGCGCTCTGCCGCGCGGCGATCGCGACCTTCCGCGATCAGCCCGGCGGCGGCATCATCGTGAACCTCGCGAGCCGTGCCGCCTGGCGCGGCGAGGACGCCGAGTACTGGCACTACGCCGCCGCAAAGGCCGGTGTCGTCGCCATGACGAAGACCATCGCCCGCCAGTACGGCCGTCAGGGCGTGACCGCGTTCGCCGTCGCGCCGGGCTTCGTCGACACGCCCTTCAACGCGCCGGCGGTCGCCGAGCACGGCATGGAGCTGTTCGTGAACGACACCGCGCTCGGCGAGGTCGCCCAGCCGCAGGACGTCGCGAACGTGATCGCGTTCCTGGCTTCGGGCAAGGCGCGGCACGCCACGGGCGCGACGATCGACGTGAACTCGGCGAGCTACGTCCGGTAGGCCACGGACGACGCGGCGCCGGGCAGCGTCGCGGGTGTCGCGTTCGCGGGCGGCGTCACATGGACGCGCGTGCCCCAGTCGCCGACGTGGGCGCTGAGCACGAGCGATACCCCGTCGATCTGGTACGGGAGGCCGAACGGCATGGGCTGATGGAGCTCCTGGCGCTCGACCGAGTTGAAGTCGATCTCGTCGACGGCATGCACGCCGCTCAGCAGATGCGTCGAGTGATCGAACGTGAGCCGCCAGGACGGATCGTCGACCGAGGTCGCCAGGTAGTCGAGGAGGCCGGCATCGCTCGGCGGGATCTGGAGCCGGCTCATCAGCGTGTCGAGGTCTTTTGTGAAGGCGCCCATGTCGATGTCGCCCGTCAGGACGTCTTTCGAGCGGGCGCGGCGGGCGCCGACATCGATCAGCCAGTGCCGTTCACGCTCCTCGAACCGCGTGATCGCGCCGCCTGGCGCCGACCGCTTCGCGCCTATCCCAAGCGCCGCGAGAGAGACGCTGTACCACCCGCCGCCCGGAGGGCGGTAGTAGAGCGCGTGGCCGTTCGAGCGCACCGAGATCGAGAAGGTCTCGCCCGGCTCAGCCACGCGAATGATCATGTTGAAGAGCGGCGTCGAGCCTCCGGCGAACGCGCCCGTGACGGTGACCGAGTACGGACCGGGCGACGTCCCTGCGGGTAGGGGCCGCGAGTGGAGGATCTTCGCGGTCATGGCGACGCGCACCCTGGCCGAGTGAACGGCGCTCGTGGCCGCGGCCGAGTCGGACAGCAGCGTGTGCTCGTTGAACGGCCGCGGCTTCGCCGATCCGCTCCCGCACGACGCCAGGCCGACGACGGCGGCGAGGAGGACGATGATTCGGGCGGCGCGCATACGCCAAAGTATGCGTGCGTTCTTCGTCGGCACCCAGCCCGCGGCGGCTACGCGGCGTCGCCCGGAAGGCGCGAGTACATGATCGCGTCCTGCGGCTGGCCGCGCAGGTCATACCAGTTGCGCAGCGTGCCCTCGCGGGTGAACCCGGCCCGCTCGGCGACGCGCTGCGATGCGAGATTCTCGACCCCGGTGAAGAGCTGCAGGCGCTGGATCGGGAAGGTGCGCAGGGCGTAGGCGGCGGCGAGCGCGAGCGCCCGTGAGGCGAAGCCCTGCCCGCGGGCGAGCGGATCGACCCAGTAGCCGGTCTGGGCGACGCCGGGCGAGAGGATGCGCAGGCCGAGCGAGCCGCGCGGCGCGAGCGTTGGGGCGTCGGCGATCGCGAGGCGCATCATGTCGCGCTCGAGCAGAGCATCGGCATCGTCCAGGAAGACGACCGCGTCGTCACGGGTGTAGGGGATGGGGATGGCCGGCAGCCAGCGGCGGATCTCGGGGTCGTTGCAGCAGCGCACGATGTCGGGGATGTCGGCGGGTGACCATCGGCGCAGCGCGACGACGCCGTCGGCCAGCGGTGGATACGGATAGGACAGCGGCATCGCCGGAGCCTAGAAGCTCGCCGGCATGGGTACGGTCCGAACGGATGGAGGGGCTGCCGACGAGGGCGTGATCGCCCGCGCCCGCGACCCGCTCGAGGCCGGCGGCTATGCGACGCCGCTCTACAACCTCGCCTGCTGCGAGGCGCTGGCAGGTCACGGGCAGGACGCGATCGGCCACCTTCGGGTCGCGTTCGAGCGGCAGCCGAGCCTCCGTGACTTCGCGCGGGACGACACCGACCTCGACCGCTCCGGGACGACCCGGCGTTTCGCGCGCTGCTTTAAGGTCGGTGATCGGCGACGAGATCAAGGGATCGCGGTGGCAAGGGCGAACCTCCAAGGCGAGGATGATGAACACGTGAGCACGACGCCGCCCGCAAGCCCTCCGCCGCCGCGGCCGCAGCACGCCGCGGCGAGCGCAAGCCACGACGAGCACCGCTCGGCGCTCTGGCGCGGCCTCTTCTTCCTGGTCGCGCTCATCCTGATCCTCATCACGGTGTGGCACGTCGCCGACCAGGTCACCAAGCGCCGGGCCGAGGAGTCCTTCGCCGGGGGCCAGATCCGCCTTGAAATCGCCAAGATCCACACCCGCGCCGGCCTCGCCGCGGCGCGGGACCGCCTTGCGGCGGCGCAGGCGTCGCGCGACACCGCCATCCTGGTGGCCGGCATCGGCTCGGCCCACGCGCTCGCCGGCAGCGGATCGAAACGGCTCGACGCGATCCTGACCGCGATCACCGCGGCGATCTCGCGCGACCTCGCCCCGGTCCAGTCCCCCTAAGGGCCGCCGCCAGGCGCGTCGTCAGCCGTTCCGGGCCGTGGCGAGCCCGAACTCGTCGCCGGCGCTCGTATACCAGTCCGGCGCCCGTGTCTTGCACCAGCGTTCGATGAGCGCCGAGAAGGTCGCGACCCGGGCGGGGTCGAGCGCAGCGGCCGCCTCGGCGCTGGTCGCGCCGTCGAAGTAGGGCACGAGCGGCGCCAGCGCGGCGGTCATCGCGGCCGCGAGGAGCGGTCGTGCGTCGGTCCACTCCACGAGGTCGGCCGCGTACTCGACGTCGCCGGTCCGTCGCCAGCCGGCCGCCTCGAGCGCCCCCGGCTGCTCGGCGCCGTTCGGCATGCTGGCCGCGAACAGCGTCTCGGCGGGAGCCGCCGGCCGAGGCGCGTCGGCGATGTTGCGGAGCGCGGCGCGGGCGAACGACCGGATCGCATCCACGCCCTCGTCCGGGCCGTAGACCGGCTCGGCGGCATCGGCCGAGATGGTGCGCTGCACGACCAGATACGGCGTTCCGGCGAGAGACCCGAGCTGGTGCGCGTGCGTGTCGTTGCCGACGATGCCGATCAGCGGGACGCGCGCCGCCCAGGCCCGGCCGTGGCTCTCCGAGATCAGCTCGTCGCCCACCCGCAGGCGCAGGCCGGGCACATACGTGTGCGCGATGAACCCGCCGCCGCCGCGCGAGTGGTAGCCGAGCTGGAACATCGCATCGACGCCCTTCGACGGCAGGTCGAACACGTGCCACGTCTCGAGCCGGGCCGCGGCCGGCAGGCACTCCGCCGACACGTTCATGGGGTTTCCGCCGCCGTGGTTGTCCAGGATGATCACCTCGGAGGCGCCGCCCTGGATCAGGCCCTCGACCGCGGCGACCGTGTCGGCCTCGATGCGCGGCTTGCCCGTGCGCCAGTACTCGGGCCGGCACGCGAAGGTCTCGTACGGCCCGCGAAGCTGCGACACGCCTTCCATGTCGACGCTGAGGACAACTCGCACGGGTCATCTCCCTGGAGGTGGTGGGGCGGCTCGAGGCGCACAGGAGGGGACCTCGACGCTCCCGAGCCGCCGCAGAGGCTACGACGCGCACCGCTCCCGTTTGTTGGCCGAGGAGTCTACGCGGCGCGCGGCTCGCCCGTGATCAGGGCGTCGAACTCGACGGAGGGGAGCGGCTTGCTGTAGAGGTAGCCCTGGCCGAGGGGGCAGTTTTGCGTGCGCAGGAAGGCGAGCTGGGCCTCGGTCTCGATGCCCTCGGCGAGGCAGGTGATGTCGAGCTTCTTCGCCATGGTGATCATGGTCTCGACGAGGATCGCAGCGTCGCGGTCGCCGGGCAGGTCGGCGGTGAACGAGCGGTCGATCTTGAGGACGTCGGGGCGGAGCCGCCGCAGCCGTCCGAGCGACGAGTAGCCGGTGCCGAAGTCGTCGATGGCGAGCTTCAGGCCGTGTGAGTGGATCGCCGCAAGCGTGGAGTCGAGCTCCGCGGCCTCGCCCATCGCGGCGTGCTCGGTGAGCTCGATCATGAGCCGGTCGGCGGTGAGGCCGAAGGAGTCGATGGTGGCGAGCATGCGGCGGATCGCGAGCGGGTTCCACGAGCTCGGCGGGAGGTTGACCGAGACGTACAGGTCGAGGTCGCGGTCGCACCAGCGCCTGGCCTGGAGACACGCCCGCTCGATCACCCAGGCGGTCATGTCGCGGATGAGACCGCTGCGCTCGGCCGCCGGCAGGAAGAGGCCCGGGGCGAGCAGGCCCCGGTCGGGGTGGTTCCACCGGATCAGGGCCTCGGCGCCGACGACGCAGGAGTGTGTGAGGTCGACGAGCGGCTGGTAGTGGAGGGTGAGCTCGTCACGGTGCAGCGCGTCCCGGAGCTGGGAGGCGACCACGAGCTCTTCTCCCGAGTCCCGTGGCGGCCGGAGGTAGTAGCGGTGGTTGTCGCGGCCGGCGTCCTTGGCCGCATAGAGGGCGACGTCGGCGTGCTTCAGCAGCGTCTCGGCGTTCTCGCCGTCGTTCGGGAACAGGCTGACACCGATGCTGGGGGTCACGTAGACGCTCGTTTCGCCGACCTGGAATGCGCTTGCGAGCGTCTCGCGCACCGTCGTGGCGACTGCCTCGGCCGCCTCCTTGACCGAGCGCGACGAGCCCGACTCGTGGACGAGAATCAGGAACTCGTCGCCGCCCTGACGCGCGACGATGTCCTCGCGCCGGCACGACGCGCGCAGCCGCTCGGCCACGTGGGTCAGCAGCTGGTCGCCGGTGACGTGGCCGAACCGGTCGTTCACGAGCTTGAAGTCGTCCAGATCGACGAACAGGACCGCGATTCCCCTGCCGCCGCGCGCGGCGTCTGCGACGGCCGCTTCGAGCCGCTCGTGGAAGAAGAGCCGGTTGGGGAGTCCCGTCAGGCTGTCGTGATATGCCAGGTGTTCGAGGCGCTCCTTGGCGGCCGCGAGCTCATCCGCGGCCCGGCGCCGCTCGCTGACGTCGGCGACGATGCCGTCAACATAGACGACGCCCTGCTCGACGCGCGGCCGCGCCCGCTCCCACACCCAGCGGACGACTCCGTCATACCCCGCCAACCGGTACTCGACCTCCGACGGCTGGGCCTGCTGGCACGCCAGCTGGAACGCGTCGTAGCGCTCCCGGTCGTCGGGGTGCACGGCGCCCTCCCAGGCCTGCTCCTCGTCGAGGCCGGCAGGCAGCGGCCCGAGCAGGCTCTCGAGGCCCTCGCCGATGAACGCGGTGCACTCGTACGACCCGTCCGCGGCGTAGCGCAGCTCGTACAGGTGAAGCGATGTCGTTCCGGCCACGCGCCGCAGCACATCGCTGGTTGCGATCGCGCCGGCCAGGGCCTGGTCGACGGCGGTGGGTTTTGGGGCGTCAGGGCTGTCAGGGCACATCCCCCTGCTAATCGACGGATCGCGGTGAATTTTGAATCCGCGACCGGCCGGCGCGGCCCCGCTCAGCCGGGGCTGAGCGGTGGGCCGAGCAGGGTCATGTCGTACTTCGCGAACAGCGCTGCGACCGTCGCCCGGTCGGGCGTGCCGTTGCGCGTGAGCGGTCCGAGCTCCTCATAGAACCTGTGGCCCCCGCCCGGGGTGTAGACGACGACGACCTGGCCCGGTTCGTCGGTCAGGTTGAGGAAGGTGTGGGGGACGCCTGACGGGAGATAGGCGAAGCAGCCCTCATCGAGGCGGAAGACCTCATCGCCGATCCGGACCTTGTACCGGCCGGTGAGGACGTGGATCGTCTCCTCCTGCGCGTGGTGCACGTGGAGGGGCGGGCCGCCCTTTGGGGCGACCTCGACGACGAAGTAGTCAAACGCACCGCCGGTGTCCTCGCCGGTGACCTTGAAGACGAGGTCGCGCCCGGGGCCTGACTGGAGGCGCAGTCCCTCGTCGGGTCCGAGCACGCGATGTGTGGTGAGGCTCGCATGCTGCTGCATTGGCACTCCTTTGTTGCATCGAAGGGCGAGGCAGAGTATTTTCTTCCGGTAGAAAATACTTTCTACCACGTGAAAGGAACTTGGTCAAGGGTGGGCCAAACGCCGATCGAGTCGCAGGAGCCGGACGCCTTCAGCGACGACGAGTTCCGCGTCTGGCGCGGCTTCCTGCGCACGCACCGCACCGTGGTCGACGAGCTCAACCGGCGGCTCGAGCGGGCCCACGGCCTGACGCTGCTCCACTACGGAGTGCTGATCACCCTCGTCACCGACTCCGGTCGGCAGCTGCGGATGACCGACCTCGCCGACCGCGTGCTCACGAGCCCGAGCGGGATGACTCGCGCGGTCGGCCGGCTCGCCGGCGAGCGCCTGGTCGAGCGCGACCAGGACCCCGACGACCTGCGCAGCTTCATCGTGCGCCTGACGCCTCTCGGGCTGGCGCGCCTGCGCGAGGCCCAGGTCACCCACCACGCCTGCGTTCGCGAGCTCCTCTTCGCCGGCCTCACATCCGGCGATCTCGAGCGGCTCGGCGCGATCTATGACCGGCGCCTGTCTGACGAGACGGCGCCGCGCCGGATCAGCTGAACGGCACGGTGACCGAGCCCGGGACCCGCCGGTAGACGGCGAAGAAGTCGCGGTCGTCGGGGACGAGATAGCGGGTCGGTGGCTGCTGGTAGTTGGGCACGACCCGCACCGGATCGAGGCCGCCGTGGTGCGTGTAGGTGATGAGCGTCGGCCACTCCGGGTTGATGTCGAGCTGCATCGCCCGGACTGCCCCGGCCCGCTTGAGGATCATCGCGAGCGTCGAGACCGTCTGGTAGTCCGCCGCCGCATAGATCAGATTGCCGTGTGCGTCGATCCCCGCTCCGGTGCGCCAGACGCGGACCGCATTTCCAAGCGTGAAGCCCCACTGCGAGCTGTCGTTCAGCGCCGGGTTGAGGCGCCCGTGGTCGACGATCAGCGGCAGGCTCTGGCGCGCGAACGCGATCTGGGACCCGGCGACGGGTCCGCCGTGCCACGTGCGGATGTCGACGCGTCCGCCGCGGTAGGCGATCATCGTCGCCAGGCCGTCCTTCAGAGGCTCGTACGACCGTCCGTTGATCGACGATCCGTTGTTGCCGTCGGCGTAGATGAAGCCGCCGTTGAACGTCGCGTACAGGCGCCAGCGCTCGCCGGAGGGGACCGACATCGGCCCGCGCACGGGGGCGTTCGGCGGCTCGTACCGGCCCGGGTACCAGGCGAGCGCCGTCCGCGTGTGGTCGAACCAGGCGACGTACGCGACGATCCGGGGGTAGGCGACCTCGCTCCGGAAGGTCGTCACGAGCACCGGCGGGCGGCCGTCCATGGTTGGCCCGGTGCCCCGCCAGATGCCTTCGCCGGGCAGCGGGCTGGCGAAGACGGTCGGTATCGGCGGCGGGGCGTACGACGCGAGCCGCTTGGTGCCCGTCGCGGCCCCCGGAGAAGTGGCGACGCCGACGGTGGGAAGCGTCTTCAGCTGCGGGCCGCCCGGAGCGGGCGCCTGCCAGCTGTAGTAGTAGTGCTCGGCCTCGTCCACGAGCCAGTTGCCGTGGTTCGCCCGCAGCCACTCGACGCTGCGCGGCCAGAGTGGCAGGCTCGACGGCTGCATCATGGTGGTGGCGTACGAGTACACGGCCGGCGAGAGCAGGACGACGATCGCGACGAGAACCACACGACGCACGCGGCGCCGGCGCCGTCGCCGCATGCGGCGACGCCGATCGAACGAGGCCCGCTGTCCGGTGCCGCCGGACTCTTCCATCGCGCCACGCTACCCAGCGTGCGTGAGACCGGCGTTGGCGACCGGTCGATCCCACCGGTCTGACCGGGACCCGTGTTGCGTTCTTGTGCCCTACCGGCGGGTTCGCGGCGTTGGCGGGACGGTGCGGCTCATCCGGAGGGTGGATGCGAGTCCGCGGGGAGTGAGTCGCAGCGGCAGCCACGCCCTGACCGTCGTGCCGCGGCCGACGGCGGACTCGACGTCGGCGTTCCCGCCCGCGAGGCGGACGAGCTCGAGGATGGTCGAGAGCCCGAACGACAGGCGTTCGCGTGCGCGGGCGAGCGTGTCCTCGAGCTCGAAGCCGACGCCGTCATCGGTGACCTCGCCCGTCACGCCCCCCGCCTCCGGCTGCAGGGAGCAGCGCAGGCTGGTCGCGTTCGCGTGTTTACGGGTGTTTGTGATCGCTTCCTGCATGACCCTGTAGAGCAGCGTCTCGACCGCGGGGTCGAAACGGTCTCTCGTTCCAGAAACGTCGACGGCGAAGCCGGCCCGGCGTCCGGCCAGATTGGCGGCTTCGGCGATGGCGGCGGTGACGCCCTCGGCCTCGAGCAGCTGCGGGCGCAGGTCGAAGATCAGGTGCCGTGTGCGCTCGGTGGCGTCGGCCAGCGTCTCGCGCAGGCCGGCGAGCAGCTCGTGTGCAGCGGGATCGTCCGGATCGATCACCTTCTTCAACCGGTCGATCGAGATCATGCTCGCGACCAGCACCTGGACGGTGTCATCGTGGAGCTCGGACGCGATCCGGCGGCGTTCGTCCTCCACGCTTTGCACGACCTGTCCCAGCACCCGCTGGTGGTCGGCCTCGCTGCGGCGAAGCGCCTGATACTGGGCCAGCTGCGCGGCGAAGATCTCGAGCATCCGCAGCATGCCGGGATCCGCCTCGCGAACAACCCCGAACAGGATCTCCAGCACGCTTCGCACCCGGTCGTCACCGTCGGTGATCGGCACCCATACACCCGCCCGGAGGTGCAGCCGCTTCGCGAGATCCTTGCGCTGGAACCTGGGCTCCGCGAGCACGTCGCTGCATGCGAACACCCGGCCGTCGGCGACGACTCCGCCGAGCACTCCGCTCCCCGCGGGAGCGACGACGTCGACCGACTCGGTATGAAACACGCGCTCCCGCGCCGAGGCGCACCACGAGTCCACGAAGCGCGCCGCGCCGTCGTTGTCGATCCGCCACAGCGCGGCGACGTTCCCGCCCGAGGCCGGTCCGATCGCCTCCAGCACGCCGGCCGCCGCCTCCTCCAGCGTCTCGCTCGAAACCAGCGTGTGCGTGATCAGATACTGCGCTGCGATCAGGCGCTCACGGCGCTCCTCGGAGACGTCGCGCACCACGAGCAGCGCAAGCGGCCCAAACGCCGCCGAGTCCACGGACGCCAGGCTGATGTCGGCGAAGAACACGTCACCGCCGAAGCGGCGGGCGGTGAGCGGCGTCCCGGCGCCCATCGGCCGCGCGGTCGGTTGTTCGAAGAAGCTCTTCATCAAGGGCCGGTGGCGCGCGCGGACGCTGTCGGGCACCAGCCGATCGATGGAGCCGCCGACCAGGCGCTCCATCGGATAGCCGAACAACTCGAGCGCCGCCTCATTGGCCATCCGGATCGTGCCGCCGGCGTCGACGCCCACCGCAGCCTCCGAGATCGCATTCAGCACCTTCACCATGCTGAGCGTGTCGTCCGTGCGCGGTGCCGCCGCCTCGACGACGTCGCCCGGCCCGTCACTCCGGACCGTCCGCGACCTGCTCGACCGCAACGAATCGCCCATCACCCTCCGCTCGCCGTTTGACACGTTAGCACGGCGTACCGGCGCCTTGGAGCGTTTGCAAGAACCTCGGATGAGCGTGTCAGGCCGTGCGCGTTCTAATTCTCGAGGCGGCGCACCAGCCGCACCGAGACGCGCCCTGCCAGCGCCTCTCCCCATGCCGGTCGATGGTCGCGCACCTGGAAGCCACGGGCGAGATAGAAGGGGATGCCCTTCGCGTTGTCGGGATCGACGCTGACCCATTGCTCATCGGCGCCGTGGGCGCGCTGCTGCTCCGAGATCGCATCGAGCAGCAGGCTGCCGATTCCCTCGCGGCGCCGGGTGGGGTCGAGGTAGAGAACGAAGACCTCGCCGACGCCCGGCTCGGTCACGCCGCCGCCTCCCGCACCAACGACGGCATCGCCATCCACCGCCACGATCCACCCGTCCCAGCCATGGGGCGCGGCGATCTCGGCGGCGATGCGTTCGGGCGTGTAGTAGTCGGCGATGACCGCCTCGATTCGCTCCGGCTCGTAGATGCCGCGATACGTGTCCCGCCAGCCCTCGGCGCATACCCTCGCGATGCCCGCCGCATCGCCGGCTTCGGCCCCTCGGATGACGACCCCGGCCATCGGGATCGATCATCGCAGACGGATGCCGGCCGCCCAACGTGGTTAGGATGCGGGTCTGGCCGCGCCGAAGCCTCGAAGGAGATCGAGAGTGCACTGGTATACGGATGTGATTCGCCGCTACACGGACTTCGATGGGCGCGCGGATCGACCCGAGTTCTGGTGGTTCGCGCTCATCAACGTGATCGTGAGCCTCGTGCTCTGGCTGATCGGAATCGCCCTGATCGGGGGGGTCAGCGGGGGGCAGATCCTGGCCATTCTGTACGGTCTGGTCACGCTGCTGCCGGTGCTCGGCGTCGATATCCGCCGCCTGCACGACACGAACCGGTCGGGCTGGTGGCTCGTGATCGGTCTGATCCCGATCATCGGTGGGATCACGCTGATCGTCTTCTTCGCCGGTGCGGGAACCCAGGGGCCGAACCGGTTCGGGCCAGAACCGCCGCCGCGCGCAGCCGCATGAGCTGAGCCGGTCGAGCGGCCGCGTCCGTTGCGACGGGCTTGAGATATTCCCATATCGGAATATAATGAGGGTCGATGGCACGCGCCGCCGCCGCCTCTGACGTCTTCAACGCGATCTCCGAGACCCACCGCCGCGAGATCCTCGACGCGTTGATGCCCGGGGAGCGGCCCGTTGGCGAGCTCGTCGACGCGCTGCGTCTCACCCAGCCGCAGGTGTCCAAGCATCTGCGGGTGCTGAGCGACGCGGGCCTCGTCAAGTGCCGTGCGGACGGACGCCGTCGCCTCTACCGGCTCGACCACGAGCGTCTGCGGCCCCTCCACGACTGGCTGGAGAAGTACGACCGGTACTGGAACGCGCGGCTCGACCGGCTGGACGACTACCTCGGTGACCTGCAGCGAAAGGACGCGGAATGACTCTCACACAACGACACGGCTCGGCCACGGTCGGGTTCCCGAGCGACCGTGAGGTCGTGGTCACCCGGAAGTTCGACGCGCCCGCCGAGCTCCTCTTCGATGTCCTGACGAAGCCGGATCACGTGCGCGTCTGGTTCACGGATGGGGATCAGGATCTCGAGGTGTGTGAGATCGACCTCCGCGTCGGCGGGGACTACCGCTACGTGGGCGTGTTCGCCGACGGCGCGAGGTGCGCCTTCCATGGCACCTTCCTCGAGATCGAGCGCCCGACGCGGACGGTCGCGACCTGGGTGTTCGAGGGCAGGCCGGACGACGAGGCCATCGAGACGGTGGTGCTGCACGAGCACGACGGCGTCACCACGATGACGAACGTGCTCGCGTTCAGGGACCAGGCGACGCGCGACGGGACACTCTGGGCCGCGACGGACGGCGTGCATGCGGCCGACGGCATGCAGGGCAGCTACGACAACCTCGAGGACCACCTCGCCACGCTCGCGTAGGGCGCGCCTCGTGGCCGGTCTCGGTGTCAGCCGAGGTCGTCGGAGTGGCCGGCGGCCACCCTTGGCCAATGCACGATCGGACGGCCGCCCGGCCGGCCCACCGAGCGGCCGTGCTCATCGGTGCGCATCTGCTCGCTGCTCGTGCCGAGGAAGAGCTTCGGCCAGCCTTCCGGCGAGTCCTCCCACGACTCCTTGCGCCCGTGGACGGTCTGGTCGAGCATCGCGTAGGAGCTGCCCATCGTCTCGTTGCCCCGGCCGGTGGTCCAGTAGGTCTCGAAGACGCGGTCGCCGTCGCGCAGGTAGCAGACGTTCATGCCGAAGTGGCGCCCTGCGATGAGCGCGTCGCGTGACGTCTCGGGCACCGAGTAGAAGGGCATCTCCCAGCCCAGGAACTCGCGGTAGCGGTCGCTCTCCGGGAAGGGGCCCTGGCAGAAGACCGCGAACGTCACGTCACGCGAGTGCAGGAAGGACAGCTCGCGCACCTGCGCGCCGTCCTTCGCGCAGCCCTCGCACTGGTGGGCGGCCGGGGCGCCGTCGTACCACATCATGTACGACGCGAAGAGCTGCGTACGCCCCTCGAAGACGTCGATCAGGCGCGCCTCGCCCGCCGGTCCGACCAGCGGTGTGATCGGGTCGACCTCGACCATCGGCAGGCGCCGCCGGGCGGCGGCGATCGCGTCGCCCTCACGGGTGTGCGCCTTCTCGCGGACGCGGAGCGCGTCGATCTGGTCCTGCCAGGTCTCGCGGTCGGCGATCGGCGGCGTTGCGGCCATGTCCTCTCCTCCGTTGTGTCAGGTCGATCTCGGATACCGACCGCCGGCCCGCGCGAAACTCATCGGTGCCCGCCCGGTGGCAACGCTTCAATCCACAAGCCCGCGATGGTAGCGTTGGGGCGTGTTCGCGGACACGACCGCCTCCCCGATGACCGCCCACGACGAGGCGCGCGCCCTCTTCGGGCAGACGATGGGATTCGTCGCGCTGACGACCGCGTTCTTCGCGCTCGGCGCCTACCTCGGCCGCGACATGGCGTACGAGCTCGGATGGGTGTGGTTCATCGTTGCGATCGGCTGTCTGTTCGGGCTGAACGCGGCGGCGCAGCGGTCGGAGCAGCTCGCGATCGGCCTGCTGTTCACCTTCGGGCTCGTGATAGGTCTCGCGACGGCGCCGACCATCGCCTACTACGTGACCACGAATCCGCAGGCGGTCTGGGACTCGGGCGGCGCGACCGCGCTCTTCATCGCCGGGTTCGGCGCCGCTGGATACGCAACGCGGCGCGACCTGTCGAAGCTGGCTCGGCTCCTGTTCTTCGCGCTGCTGGCGCTGATCATTTTCGGGATCGTCACGATCTTCGTGCGGATACCGAACGGCCAGCTGATCTGGGCCGTGCTGGGCCTGATCATCTTCGCGGGCTTCACGATGATCGATTTCCAGCGCCTGCGCCGTTCCCAGAACATCAGCGTGGCGCCGGTGCTGGCGGCGTCGATCTTCCTCGACATCCTGAACGTGTTCCTGTTCTTCCTCACCATCTTCGGCCGGCGCGACTGAGCCCCACCCGGGGCCTCCGTACCGCTAGGAGGTGAGGAGCTTCCAGTGCCCCTCGGAGATGACGTCGACCGCGCCGTCGATCACGCGTATGGCGGTCTGGTCGTCGATCGCGTACCCCGGCACCGGCAGCTTGGCAGCCCATATCTCGGCGTTGGCCATGCAGTTGTCCGGCAGGTCGGGGTGATCCACGTGCGGGAAGATCGAGAAGTCCACCAGCCCCAGCGCTCTGTCGCCACCGCCGGGCGGCTGCCAGATCACGGGCTCCTCGCCGACGTTGGGGGCCATCACCATGCTCCCGCCGCTGATGCCGACCCAGACCGTATCGAGCGACGGCAGGAGGTCGGCCATTCCGGACTGGCGCATCCAGTGGGCCAGATACAGCGCATCGCCGCCTCCCACCAGCAGGGCGTCGGTCTCCGTGACCATGGGCACCCACTGCTCCTGATCGATGCTCGGAAGCGCGGTGAGCTCGAGCACGCCCAGGGACTTCCAGCCCAATTCGCAGAGCGGGGTGGTGGCTTTTCCGGTGATGAACCGCCATGCCGCGGCCGGGCCGCCCATGGGGTGTCCGTACGACGCGGTGGGAATGCAGAGGGCGCTGCACTCGGCGATCGGCTTGCCCAGCATCTCGACCATCGCGTCGTGGATGCTCGCGTTCTTGATGCCGGCGGAGGTGAGAAGAAGCTTCATGTTCCCTTTCCGTTGTTGGATGCCGGCCAGCGGAAACCGGTGGCCTCGGGTTGCGGCGTCAGCGGGCTCGCGGGCAGGTCGCCCGCGGGGTCGTCCTCGTTGTAGGCGCTCGGCGCCACGTCGTTGGGCGCGTCGGGGTGGAACAGCGACGCGAGCAGCTCGATCTGCCCGCGGCCCACGCCCAGCTCGCCCATTCCGCCCCCATACATCGGGCGTTGCTCGCGCGCACAGCGGGCGTAGATCGCAAACAGGTCGCGCAGGCTGCCGATGCGCGAGGGCTTGACGTTGACCACACGCGCGGCGAGCGGCGTGGCGCCGATGTCGTCGGCGGTTCGGATCGGCGCGTCGTATGACACGCGCTCGAGGTCACCGCGGAGCCGCTCCGTGATCTCGGGGAGGTCGTGCGGATCCTCGAGGTAGGCGTCCGGGAACGCCGCCAGCACGCGGTCGTAGAGCGGTCCGAGCGCCGCGCGATCCGTGACCTCGAGGCCGTAATGGCCCTTGAAGTCGATCGTGTCTACCGCGCCCGTGGCCGCGACCTCATCGACGAGCGCGGCCGGCCAGCTCGCCTCGGCGTCGAGCTTGAAGCGCACGCCGGGGGAGCGGGCGAGCCGCCGCCGCACCGGCTCGATCGACGGCTCCTGGCCGAGGCCGAGCGAGTTGACGAAGCGCGCCGGCCGCGGCTCCAGCCCGAGCACATCGTGCAGCGCGCGGCCGGCCTGGCGCAGCGCGAGGTCGAGCGCCGCGGACTCGAAGGCCCACCGGCGAAAGCGCAGCGCCACGTCCCACTCCGGCGGCTCGGCCCACAGGTCGAGCGTCGCGAGATGCTCGCAGAAGCCGGCCAGCGTCCACTCTCCCGCGAGCGGTAGCGCGGGTCGGGTCTCATGCAGCGTCGTGCCGTCCTCGCGGAACACCGAGACGTCCTCGCCCAGCCCGTCGGCGCCCGCGCCGAGGAGCCGCACGTGCGTCGTCACCCGGTCGAACTCGAACGCGAGGGCGGCGTGCAGGCGCTCGTACTCGCACGCCTCGATCACGAGCGGGAGCCCCGCGAGCCGCGGCCACAGCGACCCCCCGTTCATCGTGGCGGTCATCGGTTCGTCCTCTCTCACGGTGGTCTGCCGGCTATGACCGTACCGGGGCGCCGATCTCATCGGTCGCCACGATCGGGTGAGCGCCTACAGCCCGATGAGCAGGTTGCGGAGCGCGACGGTGTAGGTCTCGAGCGCGGCGCGGCCCGTGCGGTTGAGCGCGATCGAGGTGCGAGACGCTCTGCCGTTGCCCGTCGTCTCGCTCCTGAGATAGCCGGCGTCCTCGAGCTTTCGCAGGTGGGTGATGAGATTCCCGGGGGTCAGGTCGAGCATGTCCTGCAGACGGGTGAAGGACAGGCTCGCTCCGTCGGGGAGCGCGGCCAGCGTCGCCACGATCCGCAGCCGCGCCGGGGCGTGGATGACCGGGTCGAGCTCGGCGGCCGTCATGCGTGCAGCGCGACACCGCGATGCCGCGCGGCGTCGGCTGCGGCGTACCCGACCACGGCGATGCAGAGGCCGATCCCGGCAGCCAGCCATGCTCCGCTCGCACCCGCGAACGCGGCCACCACGCCGGCGATCACCACGGTGAGCGCGGCCCCGAACTGGGGCCAGTCCTCCTTGCTGGCGGCCATCCCGAGGGCGGTCGTGCCGACGATGATCAGCGGCGCCGCTGCCGGGATCACGCCGTAGACGATCGCGTTGCTCGCGCCGTAGTACCGGAGCGCGCCCTGCAGCACGGGACTGCCGAGCACGAACGACACCAGGATCGCGATCCCCTCGACCTTCTGTTGCCGTACCTGCGGGCCGGTGACGCCGGCGGTCGCGCGCCGGTAGACCCGCACGGACACGGCGAACGCGACGGCCACCGCCACGTACACCAGCGTGACGACGCCGAGGTTCGGCCCTTGATAGGGATGCTGCCCGCGGGTCGAGAGCCAGAGCGAGCCGTAGGCGACCAGGATCACGGCGCCCATGACCGCGTTGATCCACTGCGGGCTGAGATTGAACTGCCGCCGCGCTTCCCGCTCGGCCTGCGCGAGCAGCCGCGCAGCCTCGCGCGGATCGAGCCCATCGCCGTCGCCGGCGGTCGTGGTCTGATCGGCGTCGTCTGTTCCGTTCATGCCGCTGCTCCTCGGTCGAATACTTTGCATAGCAAAGTTAACATACTTTGTCGGTCAAAGTCAAGGGCCCGGGCTGCCGCTGGTAGGCTGGCCTGGCGATGGCCGGCTTCGTGCCAGACGAGTTCGACCCGCCCGCCGGCCTGAGCACGGCGCAGTTCCGGCTGGAGCCGCTCGGCCCGCAGCACAACGACGCCGACTACGCGGCCTGGACGTCGTCGATGCAGCACATCCATGCCACGCCCGGCTTCGCCGCCAGCAGGTGGCCGCGCGAGATGACGATCGACCAGAACCGCGACGACCTGCTTCGCCACGAGCGCGACTTCCAGGCCCGCACCGGGTTCACGTACACGGTGCTCGATGAGGACGATGACGTGATCGGCTGCGTCTACATCTACCCGCTCGCGCCCGACCCCGAGCCCGGCGCGGCCCACGTCGATTCGTGGGTGCGGGCCGACCACGCAGAGCTCGACTTCCCCCTCTTCCGGGCGGTCAGCGACTGGCTCGCCCGCGACTGGCCGTTCCGGCGCGTCGACTACGCGGAGCGCTAGCGGCGGAACGGCCTCCGGCGGCCGATCGCCTGCGCAGCTTCGCTCAGATCGTTGTTCAGCTGATGATCGCGTCCGGGCAGTCGGTGCACCTGCGCCCGCGGGATCGCGCGGGCATAGAGGTCGGCATGCTCCGGCGGGGCGGTCTCGTCGTCGAGTCCATGGAAGATGTGCACGAAGAACAGGGCGGCGATCAGGCCGATCGCGGCAAGCTCCCACGCCGGCGGCTGCTCGGCGATTGCATGGATCAGGATCGTCCCGCCCACCGAATGGCCCGCCACAACCGTGCCGTCGTTCAAGACCGCCATCTCGCGCCGGATCGCTGCGCTCCACCGCGGGTAGCTCGGATCGTCCTGGGCGGGCATGCGCGGGTAGCGCACCTCGTGGCCGTCGCCGAGTTCTCGCCTGAGGGCGTCGAAGAGCGTGTCGTCCCATCCGTCCGCCGCCGCCCTGACTGACTGTCGATACCCCGCGGAATCGATATGGCGCGTTGTGCACTCGGGTAGAGTCGGGTCTCAGCGAGTCCGCCTACGATGGTGAGGAGGACGGCATGGAGACAGCCGCGCGAGCGTCGGGCGCCTGGGAGCGGTATGCGTGGGCGGCGGGGATCGTGTACGCCGCCGCGCTCGTCGCGGAGTCGGTGATCGGGATCCTCGGCGGCGGGCTGAGTCAGAACGACTCGGCCACCACGATCGCACGCAGCCTCCACCATCACGACCAGCGGCTGCTCGCGATTGCGTTCGTGTCGATCGTCTACGCGGTGGCGTTTGTGATCTATCTGTGGAAGCTCTACGACCTGCTGCGCGGCGCGCCCGAGCGTCCGAACACGCTCAGCTCGCTGGTGCTGGCCGGCGGCGTGCTCTTCGTCTCGCTGCACGCGGTCAGCGACATCGGCATCACCGGCATGCTGGGCGCCAAGGTCGCCTCGTACTCGGCGCTGCACGAACCGGGCATCGCCTACGCGCTGTACCTCCTGACGTATGCGCTCGACAGCGTCGCGGACGTCTTCGGCAGCCTCTTCGCGCTTGCGGCCGGCGTGCTCATCCTCCGAAGCCGTGTGCTGCCGCGCTGGCTCGGGTGGGTCGCCACGGTCATCGCGCCGCTGCTCTTCCTGCAGGGCTTCGGCCTTGGCGGCGTCATCGCAACGTTCGGGCTCATTCTCGACCTCGTCGGATTCCTGCTCCTCCTCGTGTTCATCCTCGCCAGCAGCTCCATCATGCTGAGAAGAGACGGCACAACCGGCTCCTAGCGTCCGATGGCGTACAGGGTGGCGTTATTGATGGCGTACACGGTGCCGTCCGGGCCGATGAGGGTGGGGGTGTAGGCCTCGGGGCGCGGGGGGTTGAGGTGGATCTGCTCGGCCAGGGTGTTCCGGGCCAGGTCCCAGCGGTAGAGGGTTCCGTCCTCGCTGTTCACGATCACCGAGTCGTCGGCGGGGGCGGCCACGGCCGAGTTGATACACCACTCGTAGCGCGCTCCGGCGGGTGTGCCGGGCTCGTGCACGGGCGACAGGATGGTCTGGACAGCCTGCATGACCCCGGTGTCGGCGTAGGGGTCCTTCTGGCTCGCCCGGGGATCGAGCACGGCGACCCGGTTGCGGCCGTCACCGTGCGGCCCGATGCCGAGGTAGTTGTTGTACTTGGACACCAGCAGGTAGGGCGAGGATCCGTGGTAGCGGGGCACCGCACGGGCGGGCAGCACCGAGACGGTGTTGTCCCAGCCGAAGGATCCCGGCGTCTTTGTCTGGCTCAAGGCGGCGTTGTAGTGCAGCAGCCAGCCGCGGTCGTCGTGGCTGGGAAACGGATTCTCGAGCACGCCGTAGTACACGTCCCCGTCCGGTCCGACTGTCGGCGAGGCGGACGAGCTGGTCGAGATGAAGGCCGGCAGGCCGCTGACCGGATCCCTCAACAGGACGTGGAACCGTGGCCTGAGCGTGGTGGCATCGAGCCCGACCAGGATGCCGCGTGTGGGGCTCGTGACCGTGATGTAGACGGTTCTGCCGGAGGGAGACAGGGCCGGCGCGCAGTTGATGGCCACGCCGTCGATGGCCGGGTTGCCGGCGGCGGTGGCAGCGGTGATCCAGGTCGCGTGACCACGGGCATCGATCCGGGCGATCCCGCTCGACAGGTGCGCCGGAGTTGCGCCGGACACGGTGAACCCGAAGTACACCGATCCGCGAGGTCCCGCGGTCAGCGGTGTCGTGATCTGCACGGCGTTGTCGTAGACCGACCGGTGGGCCCGCCACTGTGCAGCGCCGTAGAACACCAGCCGCCGCACCACACCGGCCCTCAGGTTGGCGTGCCGGCGTATGAGGACTGTCCCTCCTGCACCGGCGACCGCGAGGGCTGTGCGGGACGTCAGCACGGCGGGCAGCGGAGGCGTCCAGGCGCCGAAGCCACCGGTGAACGCGGGCGGCCGATAGTCGGTGTTGAGCGACCAGCGCCGCGCGCCGGTCTTCCCGGCGTATGCGACCACCCGGAACCCCGCCTTCGCGCTGACCCGGGTCGGGACGAGCACCGTGTTCCGCGCCGTGATCATCGGGGAGCCGTAGTGGATCGGCAACTCCCCATCCAACAGCACCGGAGCCAGATCGACCTTCGCCCTCCAGCGGATCCGGCGGAACGGCTGAGGCCGCGTCCGGGCCATCGCGGTGTGCTGCGCATTCCCGGCGAAACCGGCCCACTCCACCCCTGCCCTCCGGCCGCCGTTTCGCGGATGACCGGTCGCGGTGATCTGCGCGCCTGACGCCGCAGGCCACAGGGCGACGCCGAGCACCACCAGACCGATACCGGCAACCCGTGACCGCCGCAGCCAACCCATCATGACCCCGTCCTTCCCGGTCGAAGACCGGCGAGCGCACGCGCCGGCTTCGCGGTCAATGTCATCCCGAGACACGTGCGTTGCCCCACGCTACAGCAATCGCCTCACCGCCGGTGTACGAATTCCCGGAGCCGAAGCATTCGAGTTGGAGGCTATGCACACCTCGTACTTTGACGTCGATGGTTCTTGGTTTTCGGACGCTGACGCTAAACGTCCGCAGAGTGCGCCCATCGCCATCGAGCAGTATGGCCGCTTGGAATTGTGGGGACGACTTCGGCGGGAGCCCAATGGTGGCTTGGAACCTGCGAGCGTTATGCTTGAGCGTATATGCGGGAAACGCCGTCTGGTCACCGACGTTACAGTAGAACGAGATGCTCTTGGGGTAGATCGATCCGGATATCGTGACCGGGCCCGGGTTGACAAGCTCGCCGAGCCCCCCGGAAGGCTTCAGGTCTGAGAGATATGAGAGCGAGGCGCCGGACGTCTTCGGCACCACCACCGGGTCAGACGCGCTCGCTTGAGTGCTCGCACCGGTCGTAGCGGGAGGCACCCCCGAAGAGGCTGCCTTTGGCGACGTGCCAGAGGTGATGTGGATCACCACGAGTGCTACCGCCACCACAGCTGCGACGCTTCCGATCAAGGTCCAGAGCATCCGCCCTCGCCGCATGGGCCCCCCGAGGCCATCGTGCCCGACTCTCGGCAACTTTGCACCCTCCCTCTCTGGCGTTTGCGTGCCTGCCGGTGCGCCAGTACGACGCTGCGGGCCGGCGGGGAGTTAGCAGCGGCCTGGTCAGGTGGAGGCCGGATCGAACCCTTCTCTCCTGACCCGGCCGGTTCCTCCCGGCACAATCGGCACCGTGATCGTTAGGCGGCGCAGATGGCGTAGCCCGTGAACTGAACCGGCGTCGCCAGGTCGTTGAACACTTCCGCATACCAGGCGGTGCGTGCGTCCCCACTCGTCGAATAGAAGGGGAAGACCGCGGGTTGGGGGCTGGCCACGTGAACGCCGCCACCGAGCACCGATGTCCCTGCAGGGCAGAACGGCCCGTCGCTGACTCCCACGCCCGATGGGCCTGCCGGCGCGGTCGCAGCGACCGTGACGATCTTGTACCCGTTGGGCTTCTTCGCGCAAAGCGCGAGTACCTCGAACGGTTGATCGCTGATCGTGTCGTTCTCCTGGTAGGCGGTGAACGTCCGCGAGTTACTCGGCCACGCACTGGTCAGGTAGTCGCTGATCGTGTCGCCATCGGAGGTCACCGAGCCGCTCAGCAACACGGTCCCCTTCGGACAGGTCGCCGACCCCCCGGTCTGCATGCCGGCAGGATCGTCCACCATGTGGGAGGCATGCCTGTACAGCTTCGGCTTCTTCGCGCAGATCGCATCGACAGAGAACTGCGCGGTATCGGTGCCGTCGTTGTTGACCCGCGCCTTCCACCCCGCCGTCCCCAACGCCGCCGACGTATTGATGCTGTCACCGTTGAGCGCCGACCAGATACCCACGCCGCCGCCCCACACCACTTTGCCTGTCGGACACGCCACCTGACCACCCGAGTCGTAGCTACCCCCAGGCGCGGGAAGCGACGGACTCTGCTCGATCACGTACCCCGGGGGGGCCGACACCGCACTCGCCTGCGTCCGAAGATTTGTCCCCGCCGACGCTGACGCGACGAACACCAAGAGAAGAATCGGTGGCGCCAACACGCCCGACGCCGACCACACCCGACGATGCCGCGTAGTCCAAGCCACAAAGGCTGCTTCGATGGAAGTCATCGTGGGCTCCTCCCTACCGGTGGACCGAATCGGAGATACCCACGTGACGCATCCCGACGACGCGATCTTCCGCCGCGACGCGAACCGGACCGCGTCGACGGGCACCTCGTAAGTTCGAATTCCGTGAACGGCCGACGATCCTCGCCTTCCACGGTCAGCGCTATGGTCGCCCCATGCGGGTCGCTGCGGTCTATGACATCCACGGCAATGTGCCGGCCCTCCAGTCAGCGCTGGTCGATATTGCCTCTGCGGGCGTTGATGCGATCCTGATCGGTGGCGATGTTGCCGAGGGCCCCCAGCCGGTGGAGACGCTCGACCTGCTGGAGTCGGTTGACATCCCGCTTCGCTGGATCCGAGGCAACTGTGACCGAGAACCGAGCGAGTGGGTGGCCGAGCGCTTGGGCGAGCGGCGTGTGGCATGGCTGGCCGCGCTGCCGCCGACCGAGCGGGTCGATGTCCGCGGCCTGGGGCCGGTGCTCTTCTGCCACGGCTCGCCGCGCAGCGACGAGGACATCGTCACGGCCGTCTCCGACCCCGACCGGGTGGCTCCGATGCTGGCCGGTGTCGAGGAGGCGATGGTCGTGTCTGGCCACACCCATGTCCAGTTCGACCGGTCGGTCGGCGGCCACCGGCTGGTCAACGCCGGCAGCATCGGGATGTCCTATCAGGGCGTCGCCGGCCGCGCGTTCTGGACACTCTTCGGGCCGGGCGTCGAGCCGCGCACCAGCGCCTTCGACGCCGACGGCTTCACGTCGGTCCTGCGCTTGACCGGCTATCCCCATCCGGAGTGGTTCGAGGTTGAGACGGCCGAGGCCGCTGCGGAGGAGTACGAGCAGATGGCGCGCGAGCAAGCAGCCGGATCGTGAGACATCATCCGACGGCGCGCCAATTTCACGCAAGCGTACGCCCTCAGGCGTAGCCGGATGTCCGCAGATTGCTCACGAGCCAGTCGAACATCGGCACCTCTTGGCGGCAGCAGACGCCACCGTGTCCCAGCCCGTCGACCAGGAACGGCTCCGCGTTCGGGATCGCCGCCAGCAGTCGACGGCCGTGCTCGACCGCGACCATGGGGTCGTCCTCGCTGTGCCACACGGCGACCGGCCGGCGGATGTCGGCGGGCTCGAAGCCCCATGGCCGAAGCATCGCAAGCGCGTCGTCCAGCCACCCGTCGCAACCGGGCCGGATCGCCTCCTGCATCGCCTCCAGCACGTACGCGGCGCTCGCCCGCTGCTCCGGCGTGGCCGCCGCCGGGTCCTCACCGACCACGCTCATAAACCCGTCCACGTCGGCGCTGCGCAGGTTCTCGACCTCGGGGTTGTAGAACCGCGCCAGCGCCTGCCGTCCCTCCAGCGTCGGCCGCAGCGCCTGCGCGCGGGTCAGCTCAAGCTCCTCGGGCGTGAACTGGGCGGAGTCGAGCAACGGGTCGAACCCGGAGCTGCCGGCCGCCGAGATCACGGCTGCCACCCGGTCGGGCAGGAACGCGCCGCAGGCCAGCGCGTACGGCCCGCCGCCGGACACGCCGATGACGGCGAACCGCTCGACGCCCAGGTCGTCCATGACCGCGGCGGTAGCCTCGGCCACGCAGCACAGGGACCGGTTGGGCTCGGCGGGCGCGTTGCCGTAGCCGGGGCGGTCGATGCCGATCATGCGCAGCCTCCGCTCGCGCGCCGGCGCGTCCCACCACTCCGGCATCAGACGCGAACACGGCGTGCCGTTGTGGAGGACGACTGCGAACCCGTCGGGGTCGCCAAGCTCGTGGATGACCGAGGAACCCGTCAATCTGCCTCCCGTTGATCGGCCGCCGAAGCTACTCCAAGCGAGCCGGACCCGCAAGCCGCATCACGCCGGCCACGCGTCACGCGTCGTCCGAAGCGCATCGGCCCTCCTAGCCGCCGAGTGGGACGCCAAACGCTGCGTACATGGCGTGAAACGCCCAGACGCCGAGGGCGAACAGCACAGCGATGACGGCGGTTGAGGTTAGGCCGACGCGCCGTGGGCGGCCGGGAATCCTGGTCACGAGCCAGGCACCGAGCAGCGCGATCGCACCGATCGCCGGGAGGTAGAACCTGACGACCTGCACTGTGACGCTGGTCGGATCGGTTGTCCACGTGTACGCCGAGTACAGACCCCAGATCGCGAACCATGACGCTGCGAGGGGGAGGGCGACGCCGAGATCGCGACGAGCCGTGGCGGCGACATCTCCGCCGACGCGGCGCAGCACTAGCCACCGCACGATGATCCACGCCAGCGCAATCAGTCCCAACACCAGCACCGGCATGGCCTGGATGAGATGCGCGGGCATGATCCGCAGATTCGGCACGATCGCGCTGGCGCTGAACGTGACCTCTCCGGGCGGGTACCCGCTTGTCAGCGGGCCGCCGTAGACCTGGTCGTTGAAGATGGCCACGCCGGCGCCGAAGGCGGCCACCGAGGCAAGCCACCAGCACGGCGCGCGGAGGGGCAGTCTCGTGGACTGCAGCCGCCACGCCACGATAACTGCCACGACTGCGCAGCCGAGGATCACGATGTTGGTGTAGCGGACGAATGTTGCGATCTCGATCGCCAGGAATCCGGCGAGGCCGACCCAGGTACGCCGCCGGGAGCTGGCCTCGGTCGCCAGCACCGCCCACAACAGGGCGCCCGAACCCGCCGCGATCAGCGACGCGTCGGTGAAGGTCGGCATGTAGTCGCGCCAGGCGAACGCGAGCGCCGCTCCGGAGGAGCAGTACAGGCCTACGGCTGCCGGCCCGCCGAAGCGCCCCAGCCAGCGCCGGGCGCCGAAGAACAACCCGAGGCACGCCAGCGCTCCGTAGAACAGCGGCGCCAGCCGAATAATGCCCAACTTCTGGAACGGCGCCGCAAGAAACGGGTAGCCGGGGTCCTTCTCGCTGATCCACCGCCCGCTGGTCACCTCAACCCACTGGTTAGGGGGCGCGGACGGGTTGTCTCGTAGCTTCCCCGCCAGGGTTTCCGCCTGAGCGGTCGACAAGGTCAGGAGGTGCCCTTCGGATGTGGCCACGATCGATGCGTGATAGGCGCCGTCATCGGGCTCTGCGGCCTGAGGCGGCACCAACAGGACCGCGGCGCACAACGCAGCGAGCGCGGCAATGGTGAGCGCCGCTTCCACCCACACCAACCGGATGTCGCGTTTCGCGCCCTGTGATCGGCGTGCGTTACAACTCGCTGCTCTGACATTCATCGGCTGCTCCGTTCATGGACCTCGCGGGGCGTTGCCTGTCCGGTTTAGCACCCAGACGATGACAGGAGCCGAACAGCGATTGTTAGGCGGCTGTCATCTGGGTCGGTGCAGAATGTGGATGTGCGCGTGCTCGTTGTGGAGGATCACGTCGCGCTCGCCAACCGAATCGGCGAGGGGCTGCGCGACGCCGGATTCGCCGTCGATGTGGTCTACGACGGCTCGGCCGCGCTGCAGAGAACCACAGCTACGGAATACGACGTGGTTGTGCTCGACCGCGACCTGCCGTCCGTCCACGGCGACCAGGTCTGCCGGCGTCTCGTGCGCGACGGCTTGTCCAGCCGCATCCTGATGCTGACTGCGGCCGCGGACGTCGAGGATCGGGTCGACGGATTGGAGTTGGGCGCGGACGACTACCTCGGCAAGCCATTCGCCTTCCACGAGTTGATCGCGCGGATCCGGGCGCTTGGGCGCCGCGGGCCCGGCTCACCCGCGGTCGTGCACAGAGGCGACTTGGTGGTCGATCGTGCGCGGCATCGTGCCAGCCGCGCCGGCATCCCGCTGTCCCTGACCCGCAAGGAGTTCGGCGTGCTGGAGTGCCTGGCCGACGCGGATGGCGCACCGGTCAGCGCCGAGCATCTACTGGAACACGTGTGGGACGAGAACGCCGATCCATTTAGCAACACGGTCGCCGTCACGATTGCACGGTTGCGGCGGAAGCTCGGGGAGCCGCCGCTGATCGAGACCGTCGTCGGTGTCGGCTACCGGCTGTGAGTCGCCCGCTCAGCGCCCGGTCGCGACTGACTCTCGTCTATACGTCGCTGTTCGCGGTGGGCGGCGCCACGGTGGTACTGATCACCTACCTGCTGGTCGCGCACACGTTGAACCGGGCGACTCCGACCACGATCCCGACCGCGATCCGGCCAGCGCTTGAGAGGTGCCTGCAAGCCGCATCGCACCGTGGTGGTGTCAGCTCCAGCGTTCTGCAGAAGTGCGGCGACGTGTACGCCAACGGCGTCCGGGCCGGCGCCGCCGCTCAGCGGAGCACGACGCTCACCCATCTCCTGACGTACTCGCTCCTCACCCTGGCCGGAGTCATCGCGCTCGCCGTGGTTGTGGGCTGGATCGTGGCCGGACGCATCCTTCGCCCGGTCCACCAGCTGACAGCAGCTGCGCGCGCGGCAAGCGAGCAAGACCTGTCCCAGCGCATCGCTCTGGAGGGACCGCGCGACGAGCTGCGTGAGCTCGCCGACACCTTCGACACGATGCTCGAACGCCTCGACCGCGCCTTCACCAGCCAGCGGCAGTTCATCGCCAACGCGAGCCACGAGCTCCGAACGCCACTGACCGTGATGCGCACGGCCATCGACGTCGTCCTCGCCAAACCCGAGCCAACGCGCGACGAACTGGTGTCGATGGCCGCCGAGGTCCGCCAGGCGGTCGGTCACTCCGAGCGGCTCATCGAGGCACTGCTGGTACTCGCGCGCAACGACCAGGCGCGTACCCTCACCGAACCGCTGGATCTCGCCGCGGTTTCCGAAGACGCACTCGAGGGACGTACCGCGAATGGGATCACGACGACCACTGCACTCCATGAAGCTCCCGTGACCGGCGACGGAGTCCTGCTCGAACGGCTCGTCGCCAACCTCCTCTCGAACGCCGAGCGCTACAACATCGCGGGCGGCACCGTCACGATTTCGACCGGAACCGACAACGGCGCGTCCGTGGTGCGAGTCGCCAACACCGGTCCGCTCGTACCACCCGACCAAGTCGACCGGCTGTTTCTGCCGTTCACCCGCCTCGATGACCGCACCCGCCACGACGGCTTCGGACTCGGTCTCACCCTCGTCTCATCAATCGCCGCGGTACACGGCGGTACGGTAGAAGCAACCGCCATGCCCACCGGTGGCCTCGATATCAGCGTCCGCCTCCCTCGACGCGAGGACGCCGTCGAACAATCGCCGCCGCACGACTGAGGTCGCGAACCCGCGTGGCCCTGCGGACGGACTTATTGCTCGAACGCCTGCCGGCAACGCGCATACCGGATCCGCGTTCTCGATAGGAGAGTGCGGCCGCGAGGTCGTCGATCTCCAGTTCGACCGGTCGGTCGCCGGCCGCCGGCTGATCAACGCCGGCAGCATCGGGATGTCCTATCAGGGCGTCGCCGGCCGCGCGTTCTGGACACTCCTGGGGCCGGGCGTCGAGCCGCGCACCAGCGCCTTCGACGCCGACGGCTTCACGTCGGTCCTGCGCTTGACCGGCTATCCCCATCCGGAGTGGTTCGAGGTCGAGACGGCCGAGGCCGCTGCGCAGGAGTACGAGCAGACGGCGCGCGAGCAAGCCGCCGGCTCGTGAGACGTCCGACGACGTAAACCAAGCGTTACGCCTTGCACCTCGCCACCCTCGCGGCCGCTCGGCTCCTCGGGCCTTCCTCCCTTGTCAAACCGGCGCGGGGAAGGCTGTTCGGGGAGTCGCCGGGACACTCGAAGCGTCCGCCGGCTACCCCTGGCGGCTGGTTAGACCCGCGTTTGGCGGTGCCCGTCAGCGGCTGCGGCGACGGTTGCGGGCGACACCGGGACCTCGAACGCGATTCGCGTGCCGTCCGTGCGGCATGAGTCGATGTGAATCGTGCCCCCGGCCATCCGCACCCGCTCGATCATGGAGTGCATACCCATGTGCAGATGCTGCTGCGACGATGGGTCGGTGGCCGCCGCGACGTCGAATCCGGTCCCGTCGTCGGCCACGATGCCCGCCAGCCGGTCGCGCCGGCGTTCGACGCTGACCGTGATGCGGTGGGCGTGCGAATGTTTGCGGATGTTCGCCACCGCCTCCTGGACGGTGCGGTAGACGACCTCCTCAAGCGACCAGTCGAACCGCTCGTCGGGCGCGGTCACCGATACCTCTGCGCCGATCTCGCTGCCCGCCTGCTCCACTATCGCCGAGAGCGCGGCGGCGATGCCGCGTTCGTGCAGCACGGCCGGCCAGAGCTCAAACGTCAGGCGGCGGGTGCGCTCGGTCGCCTCGTTGACGACCCATCGCGCGTGTCGAATGAGCGCGTCCATGTCGGCATCGCCGTAGCGCTCCACCATCTGGGCAACCCGGTCGAGCACGAGAAGCGCCGCGGCCATCACCTGGACGGTGTCGTCGTGCAAGGCGGTTGCGATGCGTGCCCGCTCGGCCTCCTCCGCCGTCAGCATGGCTACGACGATCGCCCGCCGGTGCAGCTCGTCCTGGGCACGGGCGTCCGCGAGCAGCCGGTCGGTGATGTCACGGATCGCGGTCATCGTGAGGATGCCCGGTCCGGTGCGGATGCTCGAGAGGCTGACCTCGGCCGGAAACTCCGTCCCGTCCTTCCGCAGGCCGAAGAGCGGAAGGTCGACGCCCATCGGCCGGGTGTGCGGGTTCTTCGCGTACACGGAGCGGTGCCTCCGGTGGGCACGGCGGAACCGTGCCGGCACCAGGCACTCGACCGGGGAGCCGATCAGCTCGACCCGGTCGTAGCCGAACAAGAGCTCCGCCTGGTGGTTCACGACGACGATGGCTCCTGATGCGTCGACGCCGACAATGCCATCCGGGGCGAATTCCAGCAGCTGCTCAAATTCACGCTCGGCGGCGCTCGAACGGTCGCTGGTCACCTGTTCCACGGTTCGATGGTGTCAAGAACCCCCGGCTCGCCGGACCGGGCATCGTCAGTATCAGCCGCGAGGACCGGAGTGTCCAATACGGACTGTGGCAGTATCAGGATCGCGGCTGTCTCGATCCAGGGCTTGGGGCGGTGGCCGATCCGGTCGTCCTGCCGGGCGTGCCCGGGGCGCCCTCGGAGTAGAGCGTGCCCGCGATCTCGCGGATCGTGGCGAGTGATTCAACGAGGCGGGCCGGAGGACAGGCGCGCCAGACCAGGACGGTGTCGGGCATGAACACGGCCTCGGTGAGGCGCCGCAACACGACGACCCGCGATGAGTCGACGACGTCCTGGGTCGATGCGGGGAGGAGCGCTACGCCGTCGCCCTGGGCGACGGCCAGCATCATGTCGCGGCGGCTTGGCCCTGTGGCGTGGATGACCCGCCGGAAGCGGTACCCCCCTGACCTGAAGATCACGAGCAGGCCGTCGTGGAGCCCCGGATCGGCGCGGCGGGGGAACATGACCAGCCGCTCCGAAGCCAGATCGTCGGGAGTCAGAGCGGGCGTCCCCGCCAGGTCGTGGCCCACCGGAACGACGGCGCCGATCGCCCCACCCCGGAAGAGCGGGAGCACGTGGGCGTTGCACCGCGCGTCGAAAACGTCGTCGACGATGGACAGGTCGAGACCGCCCTGCTCGAGGCGCGCCAGCTGCTCGGCGGCCGGCAGATGCTGGACGCGCGGCGGCGTGAACGGCGCGCGCTCCTTGATGGAGGACACGAGCCGATGCAGGCGCTCGAGCGGCACGTGGGGAACGCAGCCGATCTGCAATCCAGCGTCCTTGGCTTCGGCTCGGCGAGCTTCCGAGACCGCGACCTCCAGGGCGGCGAGCACCTTCCGGGCCTCCGCGGCGAACACGAGGCCGGCGTCGGTGGCCGTTACCGCCCGGCTGCTCCGTTGCAACAACGGCACGCCGAGCTCGTCCTCGAGCCTGCGTATGGCGTGAGACAACGGTGGCTGTGCCATCTGGAGCCGTCTCGCCGCTCTCCCAAAATGCAGCTCGTCGTAGACAGCCAAGAAGTAGCGGAGCTGCCGAAGGTCGATGTGGATCTGGTCGCTACGCAATAATCACCGTGGACACGACCCGGTGCGGTACTGACCGGTCGGTACCGTCGCTCAGCATAGCAGTCCCCCGCCGCGAACCAGCCAGTCTGATGACGACCGGGCCGAGTCGCGGGCACGAGCCTCATGACACCCGCACGTACACCCGCCCAGCCAGGCCGCCCGGCATCCGGAGCCGGGGCGCGAGAGAGGATCCTGGTCGCGGCCTACGACCTGTTCACGCGTCACGGCGTCCAGGCGGTCGGCATCGAGCGTGTCATCACCGAGGCGGGGATCTCGAAGGCGAGCCTGTACCGGCACTTCAAGTCGAAGGACGACCTGGTGCTCGCGGTGCTCGATCTCCGGCAGGAGCTATGGACCGAGCGGTGGCTCATCTCAGAGACTCGTCGACGCGGCGCCACCCCGACGGAGCAGCTGCTCGCGGTGTTCGACGCATTCGACGACTGGTTCCGGCGAGGCGATTACGAGGGCTGCTTGTTCGTGAACACCCTCCTCGAGTCGCACCGCGAGCCCATCGCGGCCGCGAGCATCGCCAAGCTGCAGAACGTCCGAGCGTTCCTCGAGACGCTCGCCCAGGCGGCGGGCAGCCCCGATCCGGAGGTGCTCGCCAGTGACTGGCAGCTCCTCATGATTGGCGCGATCGTCGCCGCCGTGCGCGGCCAGCCCGATGCCGCCCTCCGGGCGCGGATCATCGGCCGTGCCCGCCTTGACCTCGAGAACCTGAGGCCGGTGGCATCCGGGCCGTAGAGTCGGTGGGGGGATCGAGACAACCAAAAGCCGCCCCCGGTCGTCGTGAGGGACGGCTCTGGTTTTCGCCTGACCGCCTGGCTGTGGAGGGGCGGAGTGGGGAGGCTGGCGGCCGCGCTTGACAGTCAGTATCGGTCGGCCGCGGTTCTGTGTCCAATACCGGCTCGCGCGCAATCGAGACCCGCCGTGTCTGGCTCCGGTGCGCGTCTCAGGGCACCCGCGCACCTACCGCGGGGAGGGGCTGCGGCCGGCCAAGCAGGTAGCCCTGGCCGTAGTGCACACCGACCGCCTGCAATGCGGTCAGCGTCTCGGCGCGCTCGATTCCCTCGGCGATCACGAGCTGGCCCATCTCCGACGCGAACGAGACGAGCGCGGACATCATCGCGCGCGAGCCGCGGTCGCTGTCGACCAACGCGGTCAAGCTGATGTCGGCCTTGATGATGTCGGGATTGAGATTGAGGATGTGGCGGAGGCTCGCGTACCCGGCCCCGGCGTCATCGATCGCCAAGCGGAGGCCCTGCGCACGCAGCTGGAGCAGTCCGGCATGCAACGCGTCGTAGTCGGACACCTGCGCGTGCTCGGTCAGCTCGACGACCGTCCGCGCCGGGCCGTGTGTGGCGAGCAGCGTCGTCATGTCATCGTCGAGCGCCGCCGCCGGGCCGAGGTTGACCGCCATGAAGCAATCCGGAGGGAGCCGCCCGAATCCGGCCAGCGCAGACTCGAGCGCGGCGCGCTCCAGCTCGCGCTCCAGGCTCACGGAGGCCGCGTCCGCAAACCACTCGGCGGGGCCCTGCCGGGGCTCGAGATTGAAGCGGGACAGCGCCTCGAAGCCGACCGTGCGTCCGGTCGCGAGCTCGACGATGGGCTGGTAGACGGTCGCGATGGCCCCGGGTTGCGTTGCCTGCCGCACCTGGGCGACGCGCCGTCGCTGAACGTCCTCGGAGATGCGGCTCCGGTTGAGGTGGTCCGCCAGCTCGTGCAGCACATCGGAGGTCACCGACTCCGAGAGCGTCGATTCGCCGGCCGTGGCCCGCTCGACCGCGCGCACGATGTCGGAGGCGTCCGCGCCCTTCACCAGATACGCGATCGCACCGGCCTGCAGCATCTCGAACACCGCAGACCGGTCCTCGTAGACCGAGAACGCCACGACGCGGGTGTGCGGACAGCTCGCACGCATCTCGCGCACGAGCCGGGGTCCGCCGCCGTGCAGCTTGAATCCGACGATGGCGACATCGGGCTGTTCTCGGATCGCGTGCTCGAGCGCACCCCGGAAGTCGGCTGCGAGGCCGACCAGCCGCAGCGACGGGTCACGTTCGACCACCTCGGCAAGTGCCGCGCGCACCTCGCCATGAGCGTCGACCACGAGGACACGCGTGCGGTGCACCTACGCTACGCGGCCGCGAGCACGGGGAGTGAGAACTCGACGACCGTCCCCCCGCCGTCCTCCGACTCGAGCCGGAACCAGCCGCCGGCCATCTCGGCGCGCTCGCGCATCGACACCAGGCCAAGGTGTCCCGGCTCGTCAGGCGCGCCCTGGAAGCCGCGGCCGTCGTCTGCGATTCGCACGACCAGGGCGTGCTCGTCGCCACGCAGACCCACGGTGACGCGCTGAGCGCACGCATGCTTGCGGATGTTCGTGAGCGCCTCCTGGGCGATCCGGTAGGCGATCGCGCTCGTCTGCGGCGAAGGCGGCCCGGTCAACTCGCTCTCGAGCGCAAACTGTGTGCCGATCTCCTGCCGCATCTGCTCGAGGTGCACGCGAAGCGCGCCCGCGAGCCCCTCGCGATCGAGCATCGGCGGATGCAGCTCGAACGTCAGGTTGCGCAGGCTCGCGATGGTCGCGCGAGCGGTCCGCCGAGCCTCCGATAGCGCCGCCAGGAGCTCCGGATCGTCCGTGGTTCGGGCCAGCATGTCCAGGCGAAGTGACAAGGCCACGAGCACCTGGACGGGCTCGTCGTGGACATCGCGAGCGATTCGCTGCCGCTCCTCCTCCTGAGCGTGCACCAACCGCTCGAGCAGGCGACGCCGCTCGTGATCGGCCACCCGCAACTGCTCCAGGCTGCGCTCGGCGTCACTCCGCGCGCTCACCAACTCCGTGATGTCGATCCCGAACGATACGGTCCCGATCACGCTGCCGCGTTCGACTCTCTGGCTGTTCTGCCACAGGATGAAGCGCTCCTCGCCCGCTTTTGTGACAATGGGGTTCGCATATCGCGGCGCGCCCTCGCCAACAAGTCGGCGGTGGGTGTCCCACACCTCGGGATAGCGGTCCCGCGGCACCAGGACGTCCCAGTTCCGCCCCATGAGCTCATCGCGCGTGTACCCACTGATCTCCTCGCCGGCGCGATTGAAGCCGAGGACGTTCGCCGCGGGGTCGAGCACGAGGACGATCGCGTTTGACGTCTCGATCAGCTGCTCCGAGAATCGCTCGGCCCGCCGGCGCTCGGTAACGTCGAACACGATCGCCGCAGCGCCGACGACCTCCGCGCCGGCGCCTCGCACCGCATGGAAGCTCGCAAGCCAATGGCGATCGGCCTCCCCGCCGGCGCCCTCGCCCGCAAGCTCGTGATTGACCACGTCCTCGCCCGACTCGAGCACGTGGCGGACCGCAGCCTCGATCTGCGGCCACAGGTGCGGGACAGCCTCGGCGACCGTGCGCCCGACCTGCTCCTCCACCGTGCCGCCGGTGATGGCGGCAAGCATCGCGTTCAGCCGCACGATCCGGCAGTCGCGGTCGACGAAGCCGAATCCCACGCTCTGGCTCGACGTGATCGCCGTAAGCAGCGCGAGCGATTCGACTGTTTGGGGCTCCGGCGACAGCATGCTCGGCCGATCGATATCGGTCACGGCTCCCGACGCCCCCTCGTACCCGGTGCCCCCCGGGCGGAAATCCCGCGTTCGCGCACGATCAGAAACCTCCTCGGGAGGACGCCGCGACCTCCGTGCAGCGCTGGAGCGTAGCATCGGCGAACTGGACGTGAAGACGGCTCGCAACCGCGTCCGCCCTCCCACCGGCCGAATCGAATCTCTCCCTGTGGTACATGTGGGCTCGGCGCGGGGCCCGGGTTCCGGATCCGCGACGGTGGAGCAGTTTGGTATCGGGAGTTTCCGTGGCGTATATCGGTCTTCTCTGTCTTGCGGTCGTCTCGTTCGCCTTTGTGAATACGCGCCTGTTAGACGTGTATAGGACTGGTTTCGCTACCAAAGCTCACCGGGCTTCATCACAGCTGTCCACTATTCCTTTGCGCCTTTACCTCGCTGGCACGCAAGAGCTATAGAAGACACGATCACGAAACGCCGGGGAGCGAGCGCAGTAGCGTGCGAGAAAGTCTCGTGGCTGACCAATGTGCGGTCTCTGATCTTGACCCGGTCTGGTCGTCACCGGTCTTTGTGCCGCTTGGTTGTCGGCGGCGTGGGTTTGATGGTATTCGGCTTCGTATTCGTCGGGGCTGAGATGCCCCAGGGCGCTGTGTGCGCGGATGGGGTTCCAGAAGGCTTCGATGTCGTCGAAGATGGCGAAGCGGACATGGTCTCGCGTGTGGAAGACATGGCGGTTGACGAGCTCGGCGTTGATGGTCCCGATGGCTGATTCCATGAGCGCGTTGCGACCGCCATCGCGATCGCGTCTGCGACCAGCTCGGCCTCGAGCGTGTCGCGCATCGACCAGCCGACGATCCGGCGGCTGTAGCAGTCGCTGACGGCGGCCAGTAACAGCCAGCCCTGGTGGGTGGGGATGTAGGTGATGTCAGCCACCCACTTCTCGTCCGGCCGGCTGGCCGTGAAGTCGCGCCCGACATGGTCGGGCGCCGCCGGCGCGCGCCGGTCGGGGATCGTCGTGCGGACGCGCCGCTGGCCCTTCCCCGTGCCTTGGATGCCGAGCTCGCGCATCAACCGCGCGGCGCGTTTCTGGCCAATCCAGATGTCCTTCTCGATTCGCAGCCGATCCCTGATCCGGGGCGCGCCGTAGGTGTCGCGCGACCGCGCAAAAAGCGCCAGGATGTCCGCCTTGAGCTCGTCGTCGCGGCGCCGACGAGCGGACGGCCGGCGCCGTTTCCACGCGTAGTAGCCCTGCCTGGTGACCTTCGGCACCGAGCACAGCACGGAGACGGCGTGGTGCGCCCGCTCCTGGTCGATCAGCCGGAAGGCCCTCACGGCCGATCGGTCTCTCGTGCGAAATAGACGCGGTGGGCTCAACCGGTCATCGCAACGTGCGGTCGAGTGTAGCCCTCCCGCTCACCAGCATCGATCTCGGCCTGCCTGACCCACTTTCTGAACGTCTCCGGGTGCACCCCAGGCGCCTGGGCGACCTGCGGGATCGAGTCCTGGCCCGAGCGGTACATCCGCACCGCCTCGTCGCTCCAGTGACTCGCTGATCGCGGGGCGTGCCACCCGGTCAGATCCGTTCGCGCGAACCCTCCGCCGAGAGTGTCGCGAGCAGTACCCGTGCCCTTTCCATGAGCGGGACGATGCCCTTGGCTTCGTACCGCTGCAGGGATTGCTCTGCCATCTTGCGCGCCTCCGCGTTTCGGCCCATGCGGGCAAGGATCTGGGCGAGCGTGAAGCGCGGGTCGGCAAACTCGGGTACGGGATGCTCGCTGCCCAGCTCGAGCGCTGATCGGGCGAGCCGTTCCGCGTCGTCCAGGTAGCCTCGCCGAGCCTGAATCTGCGCCTCCACGGCAGTGGTTTCCGGCTGACCGAGCTGACCAGAGATCGCGAGCCAGCGTTCGGCGTCATCCACCCGCCCCTGGGCCTCCAGCGCCATCGCCATGAGATGGGCCTGCGACTCCTGATACGTGCGGTCTCCCATCTCGGTCAGCACCGCGTAGGCCGCGCCCGCCTCACGTTCTGCGGCCTTGTGGTCTCCCGCGAGCATCTCGACAAACACGGCGACGTCAGAGCTGTGGGCTCTCAGGTGCCGAAGGCCCAGATCGTCCATCAGCGCGCGGGCTGCGGCGATCGTCTCGCGGGCCGCATCAAAGCGCCCCGCGAGGCCCTCGAGGCCGCCGATCCGGATGAGGCAGTTCGCCTGCACCTGTGGATTGGTCGTGTCGTCCAGGATTGCCCGGCAGCGCAGGAGCGCGAGGGCCACGGGTTCGGGCCCCCACAGCGCAATAGAAACGATGTGTCTGATGATGACGGCCTGGCGGCGCGCGTCCCCAAGTGCGCGAGCGTGCAGCAGGGCGCGCTCGTGAAGCTCAGACCCCCCCTCGTAGTCGTTGGCCTCCGTGGCGAGCCGTCCGAGCAGCCGGAGGACGTCTGCCGCACCTCGGTGATCGCCGGCGGCGTCGAACAGGGTCACGAGCGGCTCGAGCTCACGCCGGAACGCGTCGGGGATCGAGCTGGTCCGGGTTTGGATGCGCACGAACTCCAGACCGACCCGGGCTCGAGCTTCCAGGCGCCGGTCCCCGGCGCGACCCGCCCGCCCAACCACTCCTTCGAGCAGCATCTCGGCGTCCCCCAAGCGTCCGCTCTCGAGCAGTGCGTCCCCGAGGTCGACCTCAAGTTCGATCCGCGTCACGTCGTCTGGCTCAAGCAGCGCGGTCGCTCGCTCGAAAAGATTGGCCGCGCCGTCCATGTCGCCACGATCGAGCGCCCGCCTACCGGCCGAACCCAGCCGCGCGGTGGCTCGACCGGCCAGCGCCCGATCCGGCGCACCGAGGTCGACGCGGTAGCGGTGAGCTTGCTCGAGGTGGAAGCCGAGGATCTCGTCGTACTGCTCGGTGTGTTCGCCGAGCTTCGCCTCGAGCCAGGACGCATACCGCTCATGCAGCTCGGCTCGCAATCGCTTGGGGATCGACTCGTAGGCAGCGTCGCGAATCAGCACATGCCCAAAGCGAAAACCGTCGTCGCCGAGAAAGATCGCCGTATCCGGCCTGACGAACTCCTTGCGCACCAGCGTGATCAGGTGTGAGCCCACGACGACCCGTGCCCCGGGGGGAAGCAGCTCTGTGACCGCGCCACGGTGAAACAGCCGCCCCTCCACCGCCGCCCGTTCGATCACGGCTCGTTCGACAGGCTCGAGCCGGTCAAGCCGGGCCGAGAGCAGCGCGTGAATGGTCGGAGGGATGCCCAGCTCACCGTCGATCCCCTCGGCGCGCATCGCCAGGAACTGCTCGACGAACAGCGGGTTTCCTTCGGCCGCCTCGACAATCCGCGCCCGCATCGAGGCATCCACCTCCTGCAGCGAATCGACCAGCATCTCGGACTCGTGCGCACCCAGCGGCTCGAGGCTCACGAGCACCGCGTTACGGCGCGGATTCGACCAAGTGGGACGCGCCTCGAACAGATCCGGGCGTGCCGTGCAGAGCACGAGCAGCGGTACTCCCGTGGCGAAGGTGGCGACGTACTCGAGCAGGTCTAGGAGGGTTGGCTCGGCCCAGTGGATGTCGTCGACGACCGCGATCGTCGGCCGATCCTGGGCCAGCGCCTCGAACAGCTTGCGCGCCGCCCACGAGATCTCTTCCGGAGAGCCACCCGCCGGCCCAAGTGAGGTGGCGCCCACCAAGCGGTCGGCCACCAGGGCCGCCTCGCTGCCCCCCACGATCCGGGCGATCACGTCGCGTGGTTGATCGCCACCCAGCTGGCGGACGATCTCCCCAAGTGGCCAGTAGGTGATGCCCTCACCGTAGGGAAGGCAGCGTCCGACCAGGATCCTGGCGTGCTCCCGGGCGCCTGCGAGGAACTCGCGGACGATCCGCGACTTCCCGATCCCCGGAGGACCGACGATCGTGCACAGCTGCGGCACGCGCCCCTCCACAGCGTCGGCGTACGCGTCCCTCAGCGCCGCCAGCTCATCGACGCGGCCGACGAAGCGCGCATCGATCGGAGAGGTGAAGGCGGGGATGTCTGGCAGCACCTCGAGCAGCCGGAAGGCAGGAACGGCCTGCGCCTTGCCCTTCAACTCGAGCGGCGCGACCGCCTCGGCCCGTACCAGGCTGGTGACCAGCCCCTCGGTCTGGGCACTGATGAGAATCCCGCCGGGCTCCGCGGCCTGCTCGAGCCGAGCCGCAACGTTGACCGCATCCCCCGTCACCAGCGTCTCCCCAATCCCTGCTGCGACTTCCCCAGTGCCGACTCCGATCCGAACGCTGAGACCCAACTCGCCCACACTCGACCGCATCTCGGCAGCCGCTCGCACCGCCCGCACGGCATCGTCCTCATGCACATTCGGAATGCCGAAGATGGCCATGGCCGCGTCGCCGACGAACTTCTCCACCGTGCCGCCGTTCCGTTCCAGGATCCTGCGCAGCGTCGCGTGGTAGCTCGACATCAGCTCGCGCAACACCTCCGGGTCGGTGCGCTCGCCCAGCGCAGTCGAACCGACGAGGTCACAGAACACGACAGTGACCGTCTTGCGCACCTCGCGGGCCCGCTCGGATCCGCCGTCGAGCGGTGCCGCGCACGAGTTGCAAAACCGCGCCGAGTCGGGGTTCTCCTGGCCGCACTGGGCGCAGATCATCACCCAGCGAGTGTACGGCCCCGCCGGCAGCGCCGGGAGGCGGCCTGCCTGCAGGCCGAGTTGCGTAACGGGGCCGCTCGGAGGAGCCGCGCCGCCTGACCGAGCCGCGTACGGCTTGCACCTCCCTACGGCTCCCCAACAGCCTTCCTCGCGCCGGTTTGACGGGAGAGCAGATAGAGAGGGCGAAACGCCGCAGGGTGTCTCGACTCGCGTGACGCCGTCCGATGGGCGGGCGACGCTTCGGGGGAATGTCCGATCGCCGGCCCCCGCCACTCGGCACGCAAACTCCTTGGCCATCTCCAACATCGGCTCGAGCTGTCCGACGTCATCACGTTCCTCGCGACCCCCTCGCGGAGCATGGCTTTACGGGCTTGCTCGGCGCGCCACTCATGTTCGACCGCGATCAGTCCCCACACCGACCAGTACATCGGCGTCAACGTCGCTCCTGGTGGCGGGATGACGCCGATCGATCATCAACGTCTCAACGGGAGATCGATGTTCTGGTCAACTGCGCCGGCTCCGCCGCCCGCGGACCGACAGCTGATACATCCGCCGCCGCGGGCGGCGATCCTCGGGCGAGCGCGGCGACCAGGAAGAGAACGGCACCTTGACGTTGATCTGGAACAGACCGTCCAACGCCGCTTCGTCGGGATGTCCGAGGTGCGGCGTGTTGCCGACGCGGCAGGCCTCCGAGAGGTCCGCGGCGATGAACTGCGCATCCTGCCCGCCCAGCCCGGATCTCCTCCACGGTGCCCGCGCCGCGGGTCTCATCGCGGCCGGTGATTGATCACCGACGCGCCTTTCTACGCCATCGACAGTGCGACCGCCGAACCCATCCCGGAAGTGCCACCGGTAATCAAAGCCCGCTTGTGCTTCAGATCCATTGTCGACAGCCCTTCAGTAGTTGGAACATACGATCCACTCTTACTGGCGCCGACTGTACAACGAATGGCTCACGTAGTCCATTATAGGCAGTCTGCACAGCTTCCCAGCAGGGCGCCTCGACGGCGTGACCGCCGGCCGTGCGCTTGCCCACGCCGACGGAAGCAGCGGTCACGGTTCAGTTGGCCTGTCCCACCTCGGGCCCGGCGACCGCGCCGCCGCGACGCAGGCCAGCCAGACCTCGACGGCCCGGCGCTCCGAACGCGCGCCGTCGCTCATCCACCTCCAGGCGGTGCTGCTTGGCACCGCGCACAGACTGACGTCGCTCCGAGACTCAGCGGTCGAGCGAAGTGCTTGTGGTGCTGCTGAGGGTGGCGATGTGCGCGAGCATCACGTCGAGCGCGGCCGCGAGCGGTTCGGGGTCGCGCTGTATCTGAGCGAGCAGGAGACCGCCTTCAAGCGCTGCAAGCAAGGCCAGCGCCAGCTGGCGCGGATCGGCCTCCGGTCCGAGTCGGCCGAGCGCGTGCATCCGCAGAAGACCGGACATGATACTGGCCTCCCAGCGCTTGAAGGACGCCGCAAGCAGCGCCCTCGCTTCGGGCTCGGTCTCCGCGAGCGCCGGACCGAGCGAGCCGATCGGACAACCACCGCGCCCGTCCGTCTCGCGGGCGTGATTGACCACGAAATCGCGCCACTCCCGTAGGCCTTTGAGGCTGCTGAGGTCGAACTGCTCCTGCGTGCCGATGGCCCTGTCGGCCTGGAGCTCGATGACTGCACGGACGAGCGCCGGCTTGTCCTCGAAGTAGTGGTAGAGCTGGGAGCTGCTCACGTGGGCACCGTCGCGCACCTCCTCGACCGTCGTGGCGGCAACGCCCTGCTGAAAGATCAGCTCTGCCGCGGCGTCAACGATCCGCGCGCGCGTCGCCTCGCCCTTGCGGGTCAACCGCGGCCGATCCGAACTCCCTGGCGACATCAGAACCAGTATAGCGACCGGAATGGACTTGACAATCCGGTATATGGGCTATCATAATGGAATGAACAATCCATTTACCAGGGCGCTGTACGGCCTATGTCGCCCGGAACGCAAGGAGCCGCTGCGCCGGGGCGGGCCGACCCATGTGTCTGCCCGGCGGCCGAACCGCGCCATTCGGGCAACCCCGGCTGCCCCTGAGAAGGAGAGGGAACCACAATGAGCACAACCCCAGGAAAGTCCGTGTTGATCACGGGTGCCAACGCCGGTATCGGCAAGGAAGTGGCCCGGCAACTTGCATTACGCCCTGAGATAGGCCGCATCTACTTGGCGTGCCGCAACCGAGATCGGGCGACTAACGCAAAGGCCGAGCTCGAAGCCGAGACCGACCGGCGCATCTTCGACATCGTTGTCATGGATGTCGCCAAGCTGGATTCCGTCCGCGCCGGCCTGGCAGGTATCGACGGATCGATCGACGGGTTGGTCATGAACGCTGGCGTCATCGGCCCAAAATCGATGGGCTTGACCGCCGACGGTGTCACCACGGTGTTCGCGACGAATGTTCTTGGCCACGTCGTCCTCCTCGAAGGGCTCCTGGCAGAGGGGCGGCTTGGCGAGGTTGCGGTCTTCGCCGGAAGTGAAGCCGTCAGGGGTGTCCCGAAGTTGCGGATGAAGGGGCCATCGTTCGTTTCAACCTCAGCCGGCGAACTCGCCACCGTCATCGATGGCAGCTACTTCGCCAATAGCAAACCTGACTTCAACCTCGCGTTCGGGCAGGCAAAGTACATCGGCGCGCTCTGGATGGCATACCTGGCCCGCCGATATGCCGACCGCCGCTTCATCACCGTGAGCCCCGGCAACACCACTGGCACCCAAGCAGCCAGTGGACTTCCATTGCCGATGCGGATAGCGGCCAAGTACGTCATGCCCACTATTGGTCTCGCTCACAAGCTTGACGTGGGCGCGAAGCGACTGGTCGACGGCGTCACCGACCCGAACCTGGCCAGCGGCGTCTTCTACGCCAGCGCGGCCAACAAGCTGAATGGTCCGATGGTCGACCAAGCCGACTTCGTCCCCGACCTGAGCAACCCGTCGTTTCAGGATAACGCCAACGAGGCCATCCACCGCTTCATCACTTAACCAGCTCCCCTTCGAAGGATTGACGCTATTCGGGTACTGAGTCGCGGGCTTCGTCGATAAGCTGGAGATAGGAGAGGAGCGTTGGCAGCGTCCCGCCAGTAGACGGTTGTCCGGTGGCTTCGAGGCGGGCCGCGGCTTCGGTGGCGGCAGCTTGCGCGATCCTTGACCGATTGGCCCGATGCGGGGTCGTTACGACGATCGACCATGTGTCCCGAGCGCCGTAGTCGGTGCGGTATTCCGCCGCCTGGGTGACCTCGCCGGACAGGCGTTCGAGCAGCCTGTTCCCCTCTTTTCCGGAAAGGGTCTGGAGGGTGGGCGTCGACACGACCGGTCGGCGTCTGAGTGCACCGACGGAGTCTCGACGGGCGGGTTCGCCGTCGGGGGCGAGGCTCTTGTGTTCTGGGCGAAGGCGGTACCGGCGGATGACCTCGCCGATGGTTTGGACGGGGATCGTGCCGGTGGCGAGTCGGTCGGCATCCTCGCCACGGAGGCTGGTTTCTGCGGCGACCTCGATCGGCTGTCCGGTCGTCCGGTCAGACCAGTGAAGGTCTGGCCACTGGGTCGGGTCGCGCTCGTAGGGCGCCGCGGGCTGCCCGATGAAGCCGGTCGCGGGGTGACCGATGAGGCCGAAGCTTCCTGGCCGGATCCACTGGTCGCGTGGCCGGCCGGCGTTGTACCCGTCGAACCATCCGGCAATGCGAGGTCCCGAGAGGGTGAAGCGGGTGACGGCGAAGCGGTCGGCCCATGCGGGTAGTCGCGGGGTGGCTGCGTGGGCGTCGGTGAGGATCCATTCCCAGGCGGCTTTGACCCAGAGTCGCCGGCCTTTGGGGTCGCGGGTGGCGTCTGGGTCGGTGGCTGTCGGGTCGAGGTAGAGGCCGTGTTCTGACCAGTCGACTCGCGGAGCATGGCTTTACGGGCTTGCTCGGCGCGCCACTCATGTTCGACCGCGATCAGTCCCCACACCGACCAGTACATCGGCGTCAACGTCGCTCCTGGTGGCGGGATGACGCCGCGTGTGCCGAGTGGCGGGGGCCGGCGATCGGACATTCCCCCGAAGCGTCGCCCGCCCATCGGACGGCGTCACGCGAGTCGAGACACCCTGCGGCGTTTCGCCGTCTCTACTGCTCTCCCCGCGCCGGTTTGACGGGAGAGTAGATAGAGAGGGTGAAACGCCGCAGAAGCTCGGTCATCTGTCCGCGCTGGACGCCGGCGCACGACCGTCAAAGACGGTCCGGTGGCACTTGTCGCCGACGTTCGGGCGCCCTCTCCGACTTCTATTCTTCGCGGCCATGCGCGTCTCCGAGCACTACCGCCTCGGGCTCACTCAGCCTCGCGCACTTGGATTTCGTCGACGTCGACACGCGGGACGACACCCGGCTGTACGTCGACCCACAGGCATTGCGAACGAACACAGGCCGTTGGGCTCACGAGTGCCTAGCACTTGTCCAAGATTTCTTCGAAGTGGTGATCGAGTCGATCCGAGACGGGCGCGGGGTGGCAGGCCGAACAGACTCCTCGCCGGGCTGAGCGAACCGAACGAGACTCGTCTTGGGCTTTCTCGCGGCCGGGCCCAGGGGCGTGGGGTCGGAAGGGACTTGGCTCAAGAGCTTCGCTCTATGTTGGAAGCGAGCGAGGCCGTGAGGACAGGCATGTTGGAAGATCTCGAAGATTCAATCTTGCTCGTTCGCGGGATTGGCTATGACATCGTCTCCGACATTACAACGAACGTCATTCGAGAACCACTTATACGCTACACCGAGCCCCGCATGCGAGCAGCTTGAGATCCCGTTGACCAATGATGTCGTATCGGGGCGCCTATGGGATCCAGCCAAGAAGCGGTGGTATGAGCGGTATGTCCGGTTGCCCCGGGCGGCGGACCGCCGTCTGCGTCCTGGTACCCAAGGGTATCGTCCGTCGCAAACTGGCCTATGACCAGCTCTGAGTACTTCAACGACTACATTCTTCCGTTTCTCCAGGCATGCAGCATCTTGCAGCTGGCAGTAGGCTCGTCGAGGTGTTGAAAAACGGAAAGCATCGCGTCACGAAGAAGTCGTTGCGGGAGGAGTATGGATCGGGGAAGTCCGTCGGGATCGATTTGACGCTGAAATACCCGGAGGTTCTCGACCCGTACAGGCAGGATAAGCGCAACGCATTTCGGCCCAATGGAACTAGAGGATCTCACGGCGGAAACGGCCGGTTCAGGCCAATTCGACTGGGACGCTTTGCTTGCCGCCGTCCGAGACTCTATCGCCGGGTGCGGGCGACGCCGATCGGTATGCCAAAGCCGTCGCTGGCTTGCTGGAATGCGCTCTCTCTACCCTCATCTCGACATGCCGGTTACCGAGAAGCGCATACATCAGGGGCGCAAGCGAATCGATATCTCATTCACCAATGAAGCTCGCTCCGGATTCTTTCCGGTGGATAAGAGACAACTACCTTGCGCCATAAGCGTTCCGTTCGAATGCAAGAACTACTCCGAGGATCCGGGCAACCCAGAAGTTGACTCAGTTTCAGGGCGGTTCTCGCGGGAGCGAGGCAACGTCGGCTTTCTCGTCTGCCGTTCGTTCGAGGATAAGGGCTTGGTTATCCAGCGCTGTCGAGACACGGCTGCTGATGGTCGTGGATTCGTGATTCCCATTGAGGACGCAGACCTAGTGGAACTAGTGAAGGCGCGACGGGCTGGAGATGAGACGGCGCTCCGAAAAATCCTTCAGGTTCGGTTCGACCTGCTCGTATAGCTGGGTATTGCGCCTGACTCATTGGGTTCGTAGCTCACGCCGGCGGTCTGTGTTAGTCAGGTAACTGGACACCGCGCCGTCGGCGAACTCACGGAACGCACCATTGCGTTGGGTGAGCCTCCTGCGGCGAGTCCCTCCAGCTCAACCACGCTTGCCTGTGCCGATCTCGAGAAAAGACGAAGTGCAACCTCGTCAGCAAATCCGAACCGAAAGTTGCGCACCGGGTTGCCGCCCAACGTTCCTTGTTGCCCAGCGGCGCTTTCGAGTGCTCGACGGAGGGGCTCCCTCCCGACGTTGGTGTGCCGGATGCCCGGGTAGTGGAACACCTGGTTTCGAACATGGGCGAGCTCTTTGCCGAAGGAAGTTTGCCCGGACCCGCGGATTCCACTCATGGCTGTGTCGAGCCGCGATTTGGTCATGTCCGGAAGTTCGGAGATGAATGTGCTCACTTCCGGTGCCCGCCGACTGGTCTCGATGAACGCGGCGATCTCCCAGAGAAGAGCGGCGTTGATCCGTACGAGCAGTAGGCGCGTGCCAATCTCCTCGTGCTCCGCGACCAAGAGCGGAAGCCGTATGAGGTCGTTCGTGTTCATCGCGATGACTGTTAAGAATCGGGCCACCGGTTCGTCAGCAGGGAAGACGCGGCCGATCTGAAACGTCGCATATGGTCCGGGAGTGGCGCTCGGAGGACGAAGGGCGTTGGGGGTCATCGCCGCCTTGGTGTTCGCCCAAAGACACGCTTTCCCGGTTCATGGTCACGAAGTGATTGGACCTCCAGGTGTCTGTCGTCATCGAGTTCGACCTCCTCGATGCCGGCGCACTGTCCTATGCAGGCGTCGCACGAGACCGGCATCCCGACACGGAACGCTGTCCCCAGTACCTGACGCAGGTGGGTGGTTCGAACCGGGAGTGCTGTGAGCCGTGCTTCCGGTTGAACTGGCCGGCGGACGAGACTGATTTCCCGGAGTTCCTCGACATGCCGTATGACTGCCCCCACGCTAACCCGATACAGCTTCGTCGGACTGTGGCGGCACCGATCGTTCTGGCACACGCGGCAAGGGCCGTTCTCCCATGCTCCGCCTCGAATCCAGTAGCTTCGGCCGCGGCGGTGAGGGCATTCGGACAAGTCATCGCCGCAGAGAGTGCAAATCCGCTGGGCGACGAAGCCGGGGGAGTTCCCGATTCGCTTGTGCGCGATGCGGATCGGGCACCTGTGGCTGTACTGGCGGCCGTCGAAGTGCAACCGGCAGCCGAACGTGCGACGAGTCCATCTCCCGATTTGGTGCATGAGTTCGTGCTGAGCCTCTTCGAGGTCGCTGTCCTCTGCCCACCAAAAGGCACGGGCTGCCCGGTCAACGGCGGTGCGCGCCTCGTCTTCTGCGTGGCGCGGCGAGTGGCCGGCGAGGCGTTTTGCCTTCGAGAGATGACGCCGTGCTTGACCCCGGTATCCGCGGATCATCGACATCCGGTAGTCGTTACGAAGGTCGCGGTCTGAGCCCGCGTCCGAACCCTCCTCGGGCGCATTTGGGGCATCTAGAGGGATCCCGTCCTTTAGCGGTGTCGTCCCCGGAGCGCTGTCGGGTTCGTCGCTTTCTACTGCTCCTCGCCAGTTTCGGCTCCATCTGGTGGATTCAACGAGGGTTGCCGTTGAAGCTCGGCGAGCGCATCCGCAACGGCTCATCCCGGTCCTCTCAAGTTCGTACCACTCCCATGTCGTGTACTCCGCGGTTTGACGGTAACGACCGATTGTCACCCGCACTTGGTCGGTGCCGTGCTGGCGTTGGAGAAGTCGGCAGATACCTCTCCATCCAGCGTTGCTGCCGATCCCGACGATTAGCGATAACACAATCGCGCCGAGGCCATACTCACCGATCCAAGACCGCGAGTCGCGGTCATGCTGGTAACTGGCCGAGACCCCCTCATCGCGGAGCTCCTTTACAACCGTGACGACCGAGCTGTCGTACAGCCCGCGCCCCTCAGAATCGATCTCGCGTGGGAGAATGACGACGTCAGCCAACATCGGCTCGGGTAGTGGCACTGGAGGCGGGGGGGCCGCTTCAGCGCGGACATCCTCGGTCATGGACCGAGTGTATCGATGGGGTAGGTCGGCGTGGTGACCGGGTTGGGGACTCTCTTTAAGCCGGCGAGCTGAAACGCCGCCCAGTGGCGGCTGTGGGGCACGCGCTTGCCGTCGCGGATCTGGGCACAGTAGCCACGTGAGAGACCGGTGGCGCGGGCGAGGTCGGCCGGGTGCGCCCCGGCTAGGCGAGGGAGGATGAGGCGCCGGAACTCCGACGGGCGCCCCGTGAATCCCGGGGCGCTGTCCCGGGGACGAGCCTCCCAGTGCGCGCGCTGAGCCGTGGCGATGCGCGCCCGGACGTCGGCGCGCGCCGATGGATGCTCACCGGTGTCTTGTCGCTTGACGTTGGTGGCTGCTTGGTGGTCCCGGAGCCGGTTGGTGTTGGAGGTGGCATGGCACTCCGCGCACCGGCGCTGTCGGCGGCGATCTCCCGCCCGCACTCGCGGCACACCTGAACCGGTGCCGCTGGCTCGGGTGCATGGTGCGGCCGGGTTCGACTGCCGACGCGTCGGGCTACACGCCGGGTGTCGCCGGTGAGGAGGGTCGGTGGTGGGGCGAGTCCGGCGTCGGCCGCGAGCAGCTTGGCGACGAGCTCGGCGTAGGTCGACCTCGCCCGACCAAGCCGGTGTGGTGGCGGCGAGTTGGCGGGCGAGGATGGGCATGATCCGGGATTGCCCGGCCGATGTCTCAGCAAAATCGGCGGCGCGAAACGGACGGGTTGCGACCAGGTCGAGGACATAGCGGTCGACGGCGGGTCGCGCGGTTTCCATGACGTCGAGGGCGAGCGAGTCGCGGGCGCGCTGGTCGGCGTGGACGATTCCAATCCCCGCGTCGAGACCTACGGCAGTAAGGGCGATTCGAGCTCTCGGCTTCGAGCAGCGCATACAGAGTAGTTGAGGATGGCGTTGATCGGGTCTGCAGCCACCCGGGGCGACCGCCGTGAGTGAGAGAGCTGCGTTGTGAGAATCGCGTCCAGTGCTCCGGCACCTGGCCGGCGTCGCTGGTTGTGAAGCTCGGCGCGGACACCTCGCCATGCTCCCCAGTACGCTAATGCGGCTTGGGCCTCGACGAGGCGGCGCGTCCTCTAGCCGCTCGCACGCTTCGAAGGAACCGGCGAGGTACGCGCGATCGGTGCGAGCCGCGTCGGCATCCAGCGTGTCCGCGATCTGCCTGCTGGCCGGCGAGTTTCACGGCGAGCAGCCGCCGCGAGATGTCAATGCCCGATCGGCTGTGTCGCGGCGAGTGCTTGTGCTCGGCGTAGCGCCGGGTGGTCGTTTCCCGTTGCGGCGCTGGTGGCGAGGACGCGGCCGGTGTGGTCGAGCTGGACGAGGTGCGCAGCCGGTGTCGGCCATCCACCGCATCGGCTTCGAGGGAGACGTACCCGGTTGACCCGACGAGGACGAGCCGGCTCAGCCCGCCGGTGGCGCGGTTGAACCGGGCATGGCCTGCGGTCGCGGCCGATGCCGTCCTCGACCACCAGGTGGCCGCGATCGACGCGGACGCTTGATGCCGTAACCGGCGGCGTAGTAGACGACCTCTTTGCCGCGGCGCGCACGCGGCGCCGTCGGTTAGGGTTGCCTGTCGCATCTGAACTCCTATGCCAGTTCGGGTGCCACGCCCCCGGGCCGTTACAGCAGTCGCGAGGCCACCTAATCTCTCAGTATACGGCTTGGCTACGCGGGTTTCAGCGTCACGGTTGCAGTGTGTGGGTGGTTGGCCGGGTAGTCCCAGAGGAGCTGTCCGAGTCGGTCGAGGCGACGGGTGTGGTGGTGTTGGCAGCGTGGGCAGTGGAAGTGGGCGTAGGTGCCGCGGGCGCGCAGTCCGACTCACCGTCCAGCTGGTAGCGGGGATCTTTGGTTCGCATGGTGCGGCTTGCGGTGAGTCGTCCGCGGCGGGTGTCGGTGCAGACCACACCGACCTCATCGTCGGCGTGGTAGCTGCGGAAGCCGCCGATCGACCTAGGGCAGTTCCCGCATTCGGAGTTCCACCTCGGGTTCGGCCCACCAGATCACCAGCCCGCCCTGCGGTTCCAGGCCGTTCCATGAGGCGGGGGCGGTGCGCTCGTTCACGCCAGTCCAGATCTCCTGCACGGTCAGCGACGTCGGGTAGGCGATGCGGGTCGGCTGGAGGGTGACCAGGTCGCCGTTGGGTGCGCGGTGGAGCATCCACCCCAGCGGGCGACCTCTGGGGTAGGGGCTCACCGGTCGTCCGCGCGCGCGGCTAAGATCACCGCCTAATCGTATTCCCCCGCTCATCCACCCGAGATGAGTTTGCGGGACGGCGCCTCAGGCAGGCAACGCCGTTCATCCCCGCCGCCCCGGAAGCGTCCGGCCGCAGCCCGAGCAGATCCGGTGGAGGAGGGCTCATGCCGTGGATACGGTTGAGAGAGGGCTGTACCAGGAGCGCTGGCTAGGCGCGCTGGTTCGGAGCGCCGAGTGATGGCGCGACGAAAGCGTGATTACCAAGCCGAGTCGCGGACACGAGCTGCCGCGCAGGCGTCGCAGAGACCTGCGCGGAGCGCTACTGCAGCCGCGATCACCGCACCGGCGAAGCGGCTGAGGAGGGATCCCGCTGAGGTGCGGATTCCCCCAGGCGGCGCGACGCTGCGCCACGGCTCGCGCGTGTCCACGGCACTGTCGCGTCGGGAGCAGGCGGCGGGGTTGACCGGGGTGCCGATGGTGGTGCGCTGGTATGCCGCCGACGCGCTCCAACCCACCCGGGGCGGCCGAACTCTGCCGACCAAGAGCGACCGGCTGCAACGGTTGCGACCGGTCTACGTGGAAGGCGAGACGGCCCCGCAGTTCGTGACCGCTCGTGGCTCTCGGGATGCCGGGCGGCTGGATGACGCGTTTGATGTCCAGTGGCGGTATCTGCATGGTGAGGCGTGTGACGCCGAGGTGCGGGCGTTGTCTGGTCAGCGTGCCGGTAGCGGTCGGGTCGAGGCTGACCCGCGCCGACTGGACGCGATCGGTGCGCTCGGTGAGCCGAACCCGGACGAGGTGTACCGGGAGCTGGTGGCATGAGAACGCCATGCGTGCGCTGCGGTAGCCCTGGTGACCATCACCACCACCCGTGCGGCAGCGACGACGCCGGCGCCCATATGAACCCGGAGTTCGTCGTCTGGCTGTGCAAGCCGTGCCACCTGGGCGATCACAACGCCCGCCACATCCTGGAGCTGGAATACGCCAAGGGCCGGCTGACGATCCCCGAGCGGATCGAGCTATGCCTGCGCCGGGTAGCGGCGTTCCTGACCAGCCTGAGAGATCCTTGGGCGCCACTGACGACGCCGCTCGCGGTGGCGATGTCTCGCTGGGCCGATGACCTGGCCGGGTTCCGGCGACGGCTGGACGTCCGGTATCCCGGTTGGAGAACCGAGATCGGATAGGGCGTGGGTGGCTGGTCGGCTGGGTCGGCGAGCAATGCCCGCGTGACCGACCAGCCGCCCGACCTGCTCGAAACCGCCGTCCGCGCCTTCACCCTGCGTCTCACCGCCCAGAAGCGCAGGACGATGAAGGGCTGAGGACAGTCCGCGACGGCGGGGTGGGTGTCGGCCGCGCTGGCGGGAAGCGCTCATCTGGGACACCGAGACGGCCACCACTCCCGAATCAGCGCCTGCTCGTCTTGTGCTGGCGGCTGTACCGGATCGAAGACGGCCACCCACCGCGCCGCTGGAAGAAGGGCTTCGCCTACCCCGACGACCTGGCCACCCGCGACCCGACGGCTACTGAGGCGCTCGTCCAGTACATGCTGCGATCACCCGAAGGCTGACCTCGACGCCCGGGCTTGGCCGGATGGGTGGCGTGCCGACGCTTCGCCTGGAACCGCTTGTCGTGGTGGCTTCACCGCCGCCTCTTCCTGCGCGGGTACAAGCATCGCGACCGGTGCGACATCGTCGGCTTCAACCTCCTCTTCGACCTCGGCCGGATCGCCGTCCTACTGGGCGCCGGCCGAGGACGAGTTACTACGGCGGCTGGTCACTCGGCCTCTGGGGCAGGTATCGACCGAGGACGGGAAGTGGCAGGACCTGCCCGCCACCCGCGGCTGCGCGCCGGCGATCGACCCCCGCCGCACCCTGTTTGCGTGGGGCAGCATCGGCGACGACCCCGACCACTGGAAGGGCGCGCGGCCGGTTCGTCGACCTGCGCACCCTCGCCTTCGCGCTCACCGACCGCGGCCACACCCTTGAATCCGCCTGCGACGCGTTCGACGTGCCCTTCACCAAAGCCAGGACGTCGAGCACGGCACGCTCACGCCCGAGCTGATCGCCTACGCGCGAGGACGTCAAGGCCACCAGCCAGCCTCTACTTCGCCTGCCTCGACGAGCTCGCCACGCCACGAGGCATCGACCTGCGACGCGCACCGGCTCTACTCGCCGGCCACCATCGGGGCCCGTTACCTCGACGCCATCGGCTACCAGCGTCCGCTGGAGCAGTTCACCAACCTCACCCACGACGAGCTCGGGTGGACGACGCTCCCCGAAGCCGCCGCCAGCAACGGCAGCCGAAGCGTCGCGAGCACGACGCCGAACCCCGACGCGATCACGCCCGAATCTTGCGGCTGGGCGATGAGCGCGTTCTACGGCGGCCGCGCCGAAGCCCGGATCGTCCGCGCCCTGTGCCAGTCGCGCTGGTCGATTTCACCATCGATGTACCCCTCCGTGAACGCGCTGCTCGGACACCTGGTCACTGCTCACGCGCCGAGGGATCAAGCCAGTCGATGCCACCGACCCAGGTGCGGTAGCTCGCTCGCGCGGCCCGGATCTGGTTGACCGTTGCCTGACGCCGCGAGGCTGTGGGCGCGAGATCGGCGTCACCCTGGTCGAGGTCGAACCCGACGGCGATATCCTTCCGGTCCGCGCCGGTACGACCCCGACCGGCCGGACTCGGCATCGGCGTCAACCCACTACACCTACGACGGGCGACTCTGGTACGCCCTTCCCGACGTCATCGCCGCCGCCATCCTCAACCCCCCGAGGCGACCCGCCGCCGAGGATCGCGCGGGCGGTGCGGCTCGTCGGCCAGGGGCACCCAATCCGGGCCTCAACGCCGGTCAGAGCTCCGCGGGGTCAGACGAACTTGACCCTCGACGCGACGACCCGTTCCTGGCCGATGATCGAGGAACGCCACCGCGTCGCCAAGACCCGAGCCTCGACGATGAGGAGCGGAAGCGGCTCGACCGGTTCCTCAAGATCACCGCCAACGCGACCAGCTACGGCGTGCTCGCCCGCTTCGACCGCCGCGAACAAGCAAAACCGACGACCGTCACCGTCTACGGCCCGGACGACGAGCCGTTCGACCGAAGACTGGTCAAGCGCCCGGAGGACCCCGGCCCCTACTGCTTCCCGCCGGTCGCCGCCTCGATCACCGCCGGCGCCCGGCTGATGCTCGCCCTGCTCGAGCGCCTCGTCACCGACGCCGGCGGCTCCTACGCGTTCTGCGACACCGACAGCATGGCCATCGTCGCCACCCGCAACGGCGGCCCGCATCCCCTGCCAGACCACCGACCGGTGACACGCATCACCGCCCTCCCGCTGGGCGCACCGGTCGAAGGAGATCCTCGACCGCTTCGACGACACTCAACCCCTACGACCGCGACCTGGTCGCCTCAAGCCGTGGAAGGTCGAAGCACGCACAGCCTCACCCGCGAACTGTCACTGCTACGCGATCAGCGCCAAGCGCTACGCCCTCTACCGACCAGACCCCGACGGGCCCAGACCTGGTCGCCGCGATCGACCAGCCGACGAGGACGCCGAACCCGACGACGCCCCGAGCGATCGAGGACGGAGCTCGTCGACTGGTCAGAACACGGCCTCGGCCTCTACCTCGACCCCACGCCACCGACGCCGACACAGCCCCGCCGCGACAGACAGAGGACGGCGGCTCTGTGGATCGCGCGAAGCCTGGCGAGTGGATCCTCACCGACGCCCACGACCCGACGCCCCGGCTGCCCGACTGGGCGACCGCTTACGCCGCTCACCCGGTTCACCGCTCTCCGGACCCGCGCACCGCCGAATGGTTCAACGGATACAACGCCGGCCAGGCCAGCCGAGGAGCGCATCCGACCCGGCAGCTTCGGCCTGATCGCCCACCCCGCCTACCGGCCTTCCCGCCGGCCACACGCCCGCCGCGCCACTACGAGCGCGACCCGAGCCATTGGGCCGCAACTCGCCTGGTACGACCGAGCGTCCGGCCAACGGATCAATGTTGCCTCGCACGTCGATCGCCCGCGTAAGGGCGAGGCGGCAGAAGTGCTCGCAACCGGCACCGTCCCCGTCCAGACTATCGGCGAGGTTATCCACCGCTACCGGCTCCGCCCAGAACACAAGAGCCGCAGCCCCAACGGGACCCGGCCGAACGGGACACCGTCGGCGCCCTCAAGCGCAGGCCGGTCGAGTCCACCCCCACCCTTCAGACCCTCTCTGGGAAAAGAAGGGAACAAGCTTCTTGAACGACTCTCCGGCGAAGTCACCGACCCGGCCGACTACCGCGCCGACTACGGCGCCCGCGACGACTCGTGGTCGCTAGTCGTGGCTGCGATCCCCAACTCGGCCCGCGCTCGGTAGCGCGTCGAAGCGGCCTCGACCGCAGAACCATCGAGCGAGCCGTCCGCAGACAGCCTGAGCCAACGACCCCACATCGGGCCAACCAGGCCAGAATCGCCGAGCGCCGCCGCCGCTGAGGCACGGGATCGTCTACACAGACTTGGTGAAACGCCGCCTAGCGGCACACTGCCGACACTCCTCCGGTACTTGCAGATATGAGGGAGCTATACCCGGCCCCTCGGAGCACTGTTCGTGACCGGCGCCGGCCTCCTATCCCGCGGCCACAGCCCAGGCGGAGCCGCGGGGTCGGCGGTCGCCGATCGAAACCGTGCCTTGGTCAAGCTCCACAGCGACCGGCCAGCGTCGCTGAGCTGCCGCCGCCACCGGCCGGGCGCGATCCGGCCCGTACCGCTAGCGTCTGACGCGAAGCCTCGGCTTGCAGAAATCTGGAGTGCATGTGTCGCCATCACAAGATGACCGATTTGCTCGACTTGCTCGACAAGTCGGCCAATGAGCCCGCCGCCACGGGCTCCAGTGCTCATCATCGGCGGCATGGGGGGACACCAGTGACGGTGACGCAGACGATCGTCGAGGAACAGCTCGTGAAGTCGCGGCACCGTGTCAGGACCTACGGTGAGGTCTTCACTCCGCGCCACATGGTCGACCGGATGCTCGATTTGGTCCGCGAGGAGTTGGAGACCGGCCCCGACTTCGTCGACAAGACCTTCCTTGAGCCAGCAGCCGGGCACGGCAACTTCCTGGTCGCGATCCTGCACCGCAAGCTCCGTGCGGTCGAGAAGAACTACCCGCCCGAGGAGTGGCCAGAGGCGTCCCTGTTCGCCCTCGCCTCGATCTACGGCATCGAGCTGCTGGAGGACAACCACCGCGACGCCAAGGAGACCATGCTCGCCGAGTTCTTGCACTTCCACAAAGAGCACGGTGTCCCATGTGGCCCGGATACGAGCCTGCGGCAAGCCGCGGCCTTCCTCATCGACACAAACGTCGTTCGCGGCGACACTCTGGCCGGCCTGGACTGGCGAGGCGAGGAGATCCAGTTCTCCTGGTGGAACCGGATCACCGGGGCACCCGGGATGGTGCAGCGCGAGCCGTTCACGCTCGCCTCACTGCGCGACGACGCCCTCGACTTCACCGTCTACGACAGCTACCGGGCTTGCAGGATCGACAAGGTCCATGAGGGAGTGAGGGCCGATGCCTAGTCCGAAGATCAGGACATTCCGTGAGATCACTCCGCTCATCTACTCCTGGACGACCCCGGACATCCCTAAGTACGCGGGGTGGGAGAAGATCGGGTACACCGAGCAGGAGAGCGCAGACGCGCGCATCGCGCAGCAGGCGTCCCAGCTGTCCGTCGACAAGAAGAAGCTGTGGTCGCGGCGGGCCCTGTTCACGTCGGAGGCCGGTGGGCGCTTCACGGACAAGGACTTCCACGCCTACCTGCACCAACAGGGCGTGGAGCGCGAGACCACGCCGAAGCGGACCGAGTGGCATCACTTCGAGATCGCGCCGAAGACGTCGCTGGAGTACTTCAACGACTTCGCCGGCCAGGACTTCCCCGACCTCCCGAGCAGCGGCGCGGAAGACGACTACGTCCTGCGTCCCGAGCAGCAGGCGGCCGTCGACCAGGCCGTGGCCGCCTTCGAGGCCGGGAAGGCCGAGGTGCTGTGGAACGCCAAGCCACGGTTTGGCAAGACGCTGACGACGTACGACCTGATGCGGACCCTGGACGTCCGGCGGGTCTTGATCGTCACCAACCGCCCGGCGATCGCGAACTCCTGGTTCGACGACTTCACGCGCTTCATCGGCCACCAGACCACGTACCGGTTCGTCTCCGAGTCGCCCTCACTGGCCAGCCGTTCGCCCATGACTCGCGAGCAGTGGCGTGCCTTCTCGCTCAACCATCTGGATGAGGACCCGCGCATCGTGGAGTTCCTCTCGCTGCAGGACCTCAAGGGGTCGCAGTACTTCGGCGGCTCGTACGACAAGCTCAAGCACATCGCTCAGTTCGACTGGGACCTGCTGGTGATCGACGAGGCCCACGAGGGCATCGACACCACCAAGACCGACGTCGCGTTCGACCAGATCAAGCGCAAGTGGACGCTGCACTTGTCGGGCACGCCGTTCAAGGCGCTGGCCTCCGGCAAGTTCGACCAGGACCAGATCTTCAACTGGACGTACGAGGACGAGCAGACCGCGCGCCAGCAGTGGGAGGACGACGGCCAGGAGAACCCGTACGCGGCGTTGCCGACGCTCAACCTGCTGACCTACCAGATCTCGCGGATGATCACGGACCGTCTCGCCGAGGGCGTCGCCATCGACGAGGACGAGGCGAACATCGACTACGCGTTCGACCTCAACGAGTTCTTTGCGACCAAGGACAACGGGTTCTTCGAGCACGAGGCCGAGGTGATCAAGTTCCTCGACTGCCTGGCGACCAACGAGAAGTACCCGTTCTCCACCCCCGAGTTGCGCGACGAGATCCGCCACTCCTTCTGGCTGCTCAACCGCGTCGCGTCGGCCAAGGCCATGGAGAGGCTGCTCAAGAAGCACGACGTATTCAAGGACTACACGGTCGTCCTGGCCGCCGGCGACGGGCGCTCCGACGACGGCACCGACCCGGTCGCGGCCGGCAAGTCTCTGGACAAGGTGCGCACGGCCATCGCGGAGGCCGAGGAGTCGAACGGCAAGACCATCACCCTGTCGGTCGGGCAGCTAACTACGGGCGTCACGGTGCCCGAGTGGACCGCGGTCATCATGCTGTCCAACCTGTCCTCCCCGGCCCAGTACATGCAGGCGGCGTTCCGGGCGCAGAACCCGTGCACCTTCGAGCGTGCCGGGCACGTGTTCCAGAAGCAGAACGCGTACATCTTCGACTTCGCGCCCGAGCGCACGCTGACGATCTTCGACGCATTCGCCAACAACCTGCTCCCGAACCCCTCCGGCGACCAGGGAGTGCGGCAGGACAACATCCGCACGCTGCTGAACTTCTTCCCGGTCCTGGGCGAGGACGCCGAGGGTCGGATGATCGAGCTCGACGCCTCCCAGGTCCTGACGTTCCCGCAGGTGTTCAAGGCCCGCGAGGTCGTGCGCCGCGGGTTCCTGTCGAACCTGCTGTTCGCGAACGTCGCCGGCATCTTCCGGTACTCCGAGCACGTCAAGGAGATCCTGGACAAGCTGCCTACCGCAAAGCAGGGCAAGGTCACCAACGGGCAGCCGATCGAGATCCCGCAGCCGCCGCCCGTCACCGACCCCGACGGGAACGTCCAGGTCGACGTGGAGACCGTCATCAACCCCAAGGTCGCCGAGCTCGGCAAGCCCGTCTAGAGCATCGAGGACATCCCGACGCCCGAGCCCGATGCCCCGCGCACACGGCGGCGACGGCAGATCGCGAAGGCGGTGACCGAGCAGAGCCGCCAAAGCGCGAGGAGCTCAAGGAGGCCTACGGGCTCACCGCCAAGCAGGTCGAGCGCGACGAGAAGCGCACCGAGCAGGCCGTGAAGGACCAGGTCGAGCGCGCGTACACCGAGCACAACATCGCCAGCAAGCATCTGGAAGACGAGCTGAAGAACGCCGCCACCGAGGCCGAGGCCCAGGCCGTCGAGGCCAAGAGGGCCGAGCAGGACGAGGCCTTCAAGGCAAACATCCTGGCCATCGTCGACGAGACGATGGACTCGATCGTGCCCGACGTGGTCACCCGCGAGGAGACCAAGAAGGAGCAGAAGCGCGCGAACCAGACGATGGACGACGCCCGCTCCCACCTGCGCGGCTTCGCCCGCACGATCCCCATGTTCCTCATGGCGTACGGCGACCGCGACATCCGCCTGTCGAACTTCGACGACTACACGCCCGACGACGTGTTCGAGGAGATCACCGGGATCACCGAAGCCGAGTTCCGCCTCCTGCGCGACGGCCAGGAGATCACCGAGGAGGACGGCACCGTCACGAAGATCCCGGGCCTGTTCGACGAGGCGGTCTTCGACCAGGCCGTCCAGGAGTTCCTGGACAAGAAGGAGGCGCTCGCCGACTACTTCGACGACGCGCAGACCGAGAACATCTTCGCCTACATCCCGCAGCAGAAGACGTCGCTGGTCTTCACCCCGCAGCCGGTCGTGAAGATGATGGTCGACACCCTCGAGGCCGAGAACCCGGGCATCTTCACCGACCCGGACAAGACGTTCGCGGATCTGTTCTCCACTGCCGGCCTGTTCCTGATGGAGCTCGTGCGCCGCCTCGACACGGGCCTTGCCGACGTGTTCCCGGACCAGGACGAGCGGCTGCGGCACATCCTGACCTCACAGGTCTTCGAGATGAGCCACAACCAGATCCTGCACCGCATCACCATCGAGGCCGTCTCCGGCGGCGTCCCGGAGCGCAAGGCGTGGATCGAGGACTCCGGCCACTTCAGGGTCGGCAACCTCGCCCGGATGACCCCGGAGGACGCGACAGAAGATGGTCAACGACATGCTGACGGAAGGGCACTGACATGAGCAAGAAGTTCGACGTCGTCATCGGCAACCCGCCCTACCAGGAGGAGGCCCAGGGCGAGGGCACCCGCGACACGCCGGTCTACCACCTGTTCATGGACGCGGCCTACGAGGTCGGGAAGAAGGCCGTGCTCATCACGCCGCACGCTTCCTGTTCAACGCAGGGCTTCACGCCGAAGGCGTGGAACGAGAAGATGCTCGCCGACCCGCACCTGACGCGTGCCGCATCTACGTTCGCGACAGTTCGAGAACTCTTTCCCGGCACAGATATCAAGCGGCGGGATCGCAGTCACCTATCGCGACGAGGACGCACGTCGGCGCGCCGATCGGCACATTCACGGCATACCCCGAGCTCAACACGATCCTGCACAAGGTCTGGAGTCGGGAACGGTCTCCATGGAGATCTGGGGATCACGAGTTCACGCTCTTACCGCTACACGGAGAAGCTGTACGAGGACCACCCAGAAGCGTCGGCTGCGACCGAGGGAAACGCAGCTCTAGTCAACACCAACGCGTTCGAGCAGTTCTCGTTCCTGTACCACGACGAGCAGCCCAGCGACGGCAACGAGTACGTGCAGGTCCTCGGGGTGATCAGGAACAAGCGCGTCTTCCGCTGGATTCGCAGCGAGTACATCACCGGGCCGGAGAGCTTCGACAAGTACAAGGTCTCGGTCCCGGCGGCGAACGAGTCGGGGTCGACAACTGAGCTGCTTTGGCGTCGCTTGAATAACCCGAGGTGGTCGAGCCAGGGGTCGCGGTCACGCAGACCTTCATCACCATCGGTGCGTTCGACACCGAAGCCGAGGCACAGGCGTGCCTGAAGTACGTCAAGACCAAGTTCGCCCGAGCGATGCTCGGCGTCCTGAAGGTGACGCAGCACAACCCGCGAAGCACCTGGAAGTACGTTCCGGCGCAGGACTTCACGCGCCCTCAGACATCGACTGGTCTAAGCCAATCCCGGAGATCGACCAGCAGCTGTACGCCAAGTACGGGCTCGACTCCGAGGAAATCGCCTTCATCGAGGCCAAGGTCAAGCCGATGGAATGACCGCTGGAGAGGCGCGCCAGAGGTTGACAGCGAGAGGCCTAGGTCTCAGCCTCCGGCAATAGTGTCCAAACCCGCTTGAGTGGGAGCTCTGCCTGTATGTCAGCAGGGAGGGCGTCGTAGTGCGCAGTGAGTTCGGACACGATATCGGTGGCGTCCCACAATCTGATCTCGAAATGGAGGGTCTTCGCCTCCTTGATCACTGACTGCTTGAAGCCGCCCCAGCAGACCAGCAACCCGTGGTCAGCACCGAATCCCTTGAGAACGCCCTGCAGCTCGCGAAGCACGCTGACGTCGGCGGCTCCGTCCGTTGACTTGACCTGTACGCCGATGCGCGGTGCGTCGAACCCGAGCGGGCCGCGGCCGGCGAGTATGTCGATACCCCCGTCGGCGCCCGGCGGCGACACCTCCGTGACGTAGCCGTCCGCCCGTAGCAGCGCTGCGACGAGGTTGGCCATCCCATGCCCCTTGAACCGCTGAATCACTCGCTGCTGGATGATGTCGGTGCTGAAGGCTTCAAGATCGAACGGCGCCTCGGCTCCCGTCTCGCCCGTGTCCTCGATTTCGAACGCGGGTGTACTGGGAGTCGTTCCCGAGAGCATGGCGCGGATCCGCTCCTCGGCGTTGTTGCGGGATACCTGGAACACGGTCATGAACGCGCCGAGTGTGTACAGCAGATCCTGGGCGAACGCGCCGCGTGGAATCTCCTTGATCCACTCGACGGAGCGGGTGTGGCACGCATCTCGGTCAGCCAAGTCCGGTCGGTAAGCGTACGGACCTTTGACACGTCCAACCGCGACCTGCGGACGGGTCTTGAGCGGCAACATCACTAGATCGTCGAGCGCGATGGAGTCTTTGAACCGCCAGACCTGCGATGCCTGGTTCAGCAGGCGCTTCTCCGAAGAGTCCGGCCAGGTCTTCCCGGATCAGAGCTCTAAGAGCGAATCTCGGCTGGTGATCGCCGTCGAGTCCCCAAGGTCGCTCCACCCAATTAGAGCTAGGGATTGATCGAGAGCGACGCTCTCGTTCTCACCGTTCGAACCCGCACGTACACCCCAGATCGTCATGACGAGCCCCTTTATACCGGTCTGAGCCGATGACGGGGAGACCGGCGTCGGGTCGGTGCGGCGTTTCGCCCTCTCTATCTGCTCTCCCCGCGCCGGTTTGACTCCGTCCGACGCGCCTGGCACACTGTGCTCCGAACACATGTTCGACCCCAGGAGGGCGGCGATGGATCTGTCCCAGCGGCAGAAGGAGATTCTCGAGTTCGTGAACACCCACGTGGATGCCCACGGGTATCCGCCGACCGTGCGTGAAATCGGACAGGCGGTGGGGCTCACCTCGCCTTCGACCGTCCATGCGCATCTGGCGAAGCTGGAGACCGCGGGGCTGATCCGGCGCGACGCCACCAAGCCGCGCGCGCTCGAGGTGATCGAGGGCGGCCGCTCCCGGCGCGCTCCCGCCGCGGCTCCGGTGCCAGTAGCACCGATGGGCGCCACCGTGCTCCCGCTGATCGGTCAGGTCGCGGCCGGCTCGCCGGTCGTGGCCGAGGACCAGATCGAGGAGTACCTGCCCCTGCCGGACCAGTTCTGCGGCAACGCCGACTACGTGCTGGCGGTGCGCGGCGACAGCATGATCAACGCCGGCATCCTCGACGGCGACTTCGTCGTGGTGCGCAAGCAGAACGACGCGCGCAACGGCGAGATCGTGGTGGCGCTCGTCGGCGACGAGGACGCGACGGTCAAGCGCTTCTTCCGCGAGAACGGGCGCGTGCGCCTGCAGCCGGAGAACGACGCGCTCGAGCCGATGTATCCCGAGCAGGTGGCCATCCTGGGCAGCGTCCAGGCGGTGTTCCGGCGGCTATGAGCGCGGCGCTGACACGACTGGATCGCGGCGACCAGATGCTGGAGGATGTGATCCTCGCAGCCCTGGCGGCGGGGCGCGTGCGCCAGAACGGCCGGCGGCCGTCGTGTCCGGTGTGCGGCGACGCGATGTGGGCGTTCGATCGCGATGGCGGCACGGCCGAGCTCTGCTGCAGTGGCTGCGGCTCGCGGCTCTGGGACGAGGCTGAGTCCGGACACATGGAGCTACGGCTGACGGCCTGATCGCGGCCCGGCTGCGACAATCGCCCGGTGGGTGTGACTCGCCGCCAGATGCTCCTTTCGGGGTCGATGCTGCTCGCAGGCGCGTGCACCCGTCCGGGGAGCAGCTCCGCGCCGCAGAAGTTCGGCACAGGGCTCTCGGGCCCGAACGTGCAGGTGCTCGACTCTCGGGTCGTGCTCACCCTCCCGCCGGGGGCGGTCGACCCGGCGACGATCTCGTCGTTTGCGGGTGAGTTCCACGTCAAGGTCTCGCTTGTCACGGGCCAGCTCGATCAGCTGACCGATGTCGGTCAGGCCGACATCGCGCTCACCGACGACATCACGCTCGTCTCGCTGATCGCACAGAAGCTCGTCGAGCCGCTCGACCGCAGCCTCGTCGCGAACTCGAAGCTGCTCGTGCCGCCGTTCGATAATCCCGCCTACGACCACGGCAATCGCCACAGCGTCCCCAAGGACTACGTCACGGCCGGGTTCGCTGTGGCGACGTCGGCGGTGCCCAAGCCCCCCTCGACATGGCGCGGATTCTTCCGCCTCGCCGCGACCCTGCCGGGCCGGGTCGCGGTCCCCGACGAGAGCGACATCGTCATCGGAGCGGCGCTCACGGCCGCCGGGCACGACTGGAACTCCTCGTCGAGCTCGGACGTCTCCGACGCCGCCGACATCCTCCTCCCGATCCGGCAGGACCTCGTCATCGCCGGGTCGATGGTGCGCACCAAGCTGCCGTCGCCGCTCGCGGCAGCGCTCTGCTTCGGCCAGGGCTTCGTCGCCCCGCCGGCCGCCGTCCGGTTCGTCGTCCCTTCAGAGGGCACCCTCGCCCGCGCCCGCTGCTACTGCGTCCCGGTCTACGCGCCCGACCCGATCTCGGCGCACGCCTGGCTGAACCACACCCTCGAGCCCGCCGTGGCCGCGGCCGAGACGCGCTACAGCAACCGGGCCACCGCGGTTGGCCCCGCCGTCTACCAGCTGCCGCCGTCGCTGCTCGCAAACGAGGCGGTGTTCCCGCCGTCGCTCCCGCCCACGCCGCTCGCGTTCGCAAGCGTCAGCCCTTCGGGCGCGACGCTGCGCGCCAATCTGTGGAACGAGCTGACATCGACCCGGCGCCGCCGGCTCGCGCCACGGTAGAGTCCGGGCCGCCGATCGGACAGTCGCGACGCCCTCGGGCGCCGAGGAAAGTCGGGACACCGCAGGGCAAGGGTGCCGGGTAACGCCCGGACGGGGAAACCCGATGGAAAGCGCAACAGAGAGCAGACCGCCGACCGGCGTCCTCGTGGCGTCGCGGCAAGGGTGAAACGGTGGTGCAAGAGACCACCAGCGCTCGCGGAGACGTGGGCGGCTAGGCAAGCCCCACCCGGTGCAACGCCAATTGGAGTGATGACGCGGCCCGCCGAGCTCCAGGTAGGCGGCAACGAGCCGGCCGGTAACGACCGGCCCAGATGGATGACTGTCCTCGACAGAATCCCGCTTAGAGATCGGCTACCGGAAAGCCCCGCAAATGCGGGGTTTTCCCAATTCATGATCGCGACCTGAAGGAGTTGACGATGAGCGCCGCCCAGCCCACCAGCATCGCCGACAACGACCGCGTCCGCGTCACCACCTGGACGTTCGCCGAGGACGGCGCCGCCACCGGCGTGCATCACCATGATCTGGACTACATCGTCGTGCCGATCACCGGCGGGCGGTTCACCGTGACCGACGCCGACGGAACGGTGCACGACCTCGAGCAGATCGCGGGGGTGCCCTACCTGCGCACGGCCGGCGCCACCCACGACGTGGTCAATAGCACGGGCGGGCCGGCGGTGTTCGTCGAGATCGAGCTCAAGCCGTAACGACAGCGAACCCTGGGGGCGGACCGAGCCGCGGCCCGCCCCCGAGGTTCGTCAGAGGCTCACAGTCCCTTGCACTCGCCGCGTTCCTGGCCGCCGACGACGTTCGGCCCGCCCATCGAGTCGCCGACGTGCGGCGCCGCAATGTTGTTGAAGCAGTCGAGGTTGCCGCCGATCACGTTCGTCACGACCTCGTCCGCGTCCGGGTCGCCGAAGCGGTTGCCGATCAGCCGCACCGTGCCGCCGACATGGTCGCGGATCACGCCCTGCCAGCAGGTGTGAACCCCGCGGATGACCAGGTTGCCGCCAACCGCGCTGTCCTCGACGACGCTGTAGTACGGCGCGCCGAAGGGGGCGGTCACCGAGCAGTCGAGCGTGCGGCCGCCGCCGCGGATCGTGGCGCTGCCGCCGATGCTCGTGCCGTGGACGATGACCGCCCACGCTCCCAGCGCATGCAGGCTGCCGCGGATCACGTCGGAGCCGAGCGCCGCGCAGCCGACGTCGGGCGAGCAGCCGATCGCGGTCATGCCGTGACGGCGGACGAGCACGTCGCCCTTCACGACCAGCTTCGCCGGCGTGGCGGCGTTGAAGAGCCCCGTCGACGTGACGACGACGTCGTGGCGCACGGTCACATTGCCGCTCGCGGGGAGCGTGCATGCGCCGGTGACGCGCAGCGACCTGTAGGTGCCGGCGGAAACGGTGCCGCCGGCGCAGGTGACGTTGCCGTGGTGGGCGACCGCGGCCGCACCCGCATCCGCCACCAGGCTCGACCCGGCGCCGCACAAAACGACGCCGAACGAAAGCACGAGCAGCCGTACGATTCTCACGTAAGCCTCCTCCGTTGTATGGGGCACCACGCCCCGCTGGGCGCGGCGGCCGGTAGCGCGTCCCTCCGAGACCTGCCGGGGGAACCGGGAGGGACGCCGCGCCGAACATACAGGGTTTCCCAGCCGGGCTGCAACCGGGCCGGCCGTCATACTCCGGCCATCGCCGACCTCGTCCGCACTCTGCGCCTGACCGACCACCTGATCGGCTTCTACGCCGGCCGCGTGCCCGGCCAGAGGTTCGCCGAAGGGCCCAACTGGGTCGACGACGGCGCGCTCGAGCTCGGCGTCTGCAGCTACGCCCTGATCGCCGGCAACGAGGCGCTTGTCTACGACACGCACATCTCGGTGCCGCACGCCGCGGCGATCCGCGCGGAGCTTGAGCAGCTCGGAGCGACCCGCATCACCGTCGTCCTCAGCCACTGGCACCTCGACCACATCGCCGGCACCGAGGCGTTCGCCGACTGCGAGATCGTCGCGAACGACCTCACCGCCTCGCTCCTGACAGAGCACCGCGCGGCGATCGAGGACGGCAGCCACGGTGGGCCCCCGCCGATCGCACCGCTGATCCTGCCGACGACGACCTTCACCGGGCGCTCGCACCTCGATGTCGGCGGTCTGGGCGTCGATCTGGTCGAGTTCGACATCCACAGCCGCGATGCGACCGTGCTGGGTATTCCCGATGAGGCTCTGCTCCTGGCCGGCGACACCCTCGAGGACACGGTCACGTACGTCTCGGAGGCGGACGGGCTCGAGCGGCACGTCGCCGAGCTCGACCGGATGCGCTCGCTCGGATTCGACCGGATCTATCCCAACCACGGCAGCGTCGAGGCGATCCAGGGCGGCGGCTACGGCGACGGGCTGATCACCGCGACGCAGGAATACATCGGCGAATTGCTGCGCCACGAGACCGATCCGCGCCCCGATGACGCCGATCTACGCACCTTCCTGGCCGGCCCGCTGGCGGCCGGGTGGATCACCTACTTCGAGCCGTACGAGCGCGTCCACGCCAGCAATCTCGAGTCCGTATCTCACCGTAAGGTCGAGGGTTAGACTCGGTCAGCCGAGCTGCTCGGCCGCCTCGAGAGCGGCCAGCGCATCGGCAGCCGTCGCGGCGTCACCCGCCGAGCCGCCCGCCACCCGCTCGGCGAACCCGCGCGTCTGCGCGCGCAGGGCCGCGGCGAAGGCCGCATCGGCGTCGGCGTCCCACAGCACCGGTATGCGCTCGTACCCGTCGGTGCCGAACACCTCGACCCAGACGCAGTCGCCGTGCGGGAAGCTCTGGCCGAGCGAGACGAACGCCGCCGTCCCGGCCGAGAGCGACCCGAGCAGCTGCAGCCCCTCCGGGCCGTCGCCGCGGGGAGGCTGGGCCGACCGCGCAAACGCGCCCAGCTCCTGGCCGGTCAGCCAGCGCAGCTGGTCGAACTCGTGCACGCCCATGTCGACGGCGACGCCGCCGCTCGTGCCCCGGAATCCCGGCGCCGGCGGCCCCGCGTCCCACTGGTAGCACGAGACCAGGGTGAGCTCGCCGAGCGCCCCCGTGCGGATGCGGGCGCGCAGCTCGCGCAGCGGCGCCGCGTACCGGCGCCAGTAGCCGACCTGGAGCACGCACCCGGCCGCGTCGGCCGCGGCCGCGGCGGCGCGCACCTCGGCCGACGTCGTGCCGCAGGGCTTCTCGCACAGCATCGGCAGGCCGCGCTGCGCGCACGCCTCGACGATGCCCAGGTGCAGGGTGGACGGGGCGGCGATCAGCGCCGCGTCGACCCCGCCGCCGGCGAGGGCCGCGTCGATGTCGGCGTACGTCGCAGCGCCCGGCGCTGCCGCGGCGGCGCGGTCGCGCGCCGGCTCGGACGGATCGACGATCGCGGTCACCCGCACCGACGGCTCGCCGGCCAGCGCACGCAGGTGGGTCACGCCCATGCGGCCGGCGCCGACGATGGCAAGGCCGATCGTCTCGGTCACGCGGCTGCGGGTGTCGGCGAAGCGGCCACGGGACGCTGACCCTACCGCGTCGCGCGGCCGTCGCGGTAACCGTTCTGCGCGCCGCTATCATCGGCCCGGATGCGGGTCGGGGCAGGAGACGCGTTTCGCCGGGCAGCGGCGGCAATCGGAGCGGCGGTCGCGCTCGCGCTGGCCCATGCCGCGCCCGCGACCGCGGCGACAATCCCGGCCGATCCGGCGCCGCCGTCGCCGTCCTGCGGGGCGCTTGCGACCTCGTTCGACCCGAACCTGCCGCCCGTCTACACGCATGTCGTCGTGATCATGGACGAGAACCTCGGCTTCAACGGCTGGTTCGGGTCGGCGGCCGCGCCCTACACGAACGGGCTCGCCGCCCAGTGTGCGCTCGCGACCAACATGACCGCCGCCACGCACCCTTCGCAGCCCAACTACGTCGCGCTCACGAGCGGCGTCCTGCAGGTCTGGAACGGCACCGACCAGCACAGCGGCGCCGACAACCTGTTCCACCAGCTCGACGCCGCCGGCTCGTCGTGGGCCGCGCTCGAGGAGGGGATGGCGCGGCCGTGTGCTCCGGCCTCGAGCGGCGTCTACAAGAACGGCCACAACCCGGCCGTCTGGTACGACGACCTTGGGCCGGCGGGCGACGGCTCGTGCGCGACCGACGACGTCGGCTTCACCACCGCGACGTTCGACCCGACGACGCTCCCCGCCTTCACCTGGATCACGCCCGACCTGTGCGACGACATGCACTGGCAGCCGGGCTGCGCCGGCGCGAGCGACGCAGGCGTCCAGGCGGGCGACACCTGGCTTGCCGGCCTCCTGCCCGCGATCTTCGCCACGCCCGACTACCAGGCTGGAAAGACGATCGTCCTCATCACCTGGGACGAGGGCGACGAGGCGACGCCGAAGGGCATCGACTGCACCGTGCAGACCGACATCGACGCGACCGGCTGCCACGTCGGCCTGATTGCGGCCAGCGCCTATGTCACGCCGGGCACCCAGGACGCGACCCGCTACACGCCCTACTCGACCCTGGCCGCGATCGAGACGATGGACGGCCTGCCGCTGCTCGGCCTGGCGCAGACCGCCACGCCGCTCGGCCCGGGCATGGGCTTCTAGCATCATCTAGGTTCCCGCCCCGGTGTTCCTGTTCCCGTGGTACGCGGCGCTCTGCCTTGCTCAGGGGCTGCTCGTCGCCGCGCCCGCGGTCGGACGCGAGACGCGCGCCCGGCATGCGCTGCTCGGGATCGCCGGGCCGGCGGCCGCGATGGTGGTCGGGGTCGGGCTCGTGCGCGTGCTCGGCGGCTCGGGAGCGAGCTTCCTGGCCTACCTCGGCACGATCGCGACGCCCGCGCTTGCGGCTGCGCTCGGCTTCATCGCCCGCTGGCGCATCCCGTTGCTCGTGACGGCCGCCGCCGCGGCGCTCTACATCGTCGCCTGGCAGGCGACCGGACACGCCGCCGAGGCGGCGGGGGCGCTGCTGATCGGCGGCGCGTGCCTGGCGATCGCAGGCGTCGTCGGGCCGATCACGCCGGCGCGCTATCTCGCCGTCGGGCTGGTCGTCCTGATCGCCGTCGACGTGTACCTGGTGTGGGGCAACCGCCAGGTCGAGCCGACGACGCTGGCGCTCCAGAATGTCCACCTGCCGCACGTCGCCGTCACCGGCCACCGCTCGCGGCCGCTGCCGTCGCTCCAGCAGATCGACCTCGGCAACTCGAGCATGGGCTGGCTCGACTTCCTCGCGCCCGCGCTGCTCGGCGCGGTCGTCGGCCGCGACACCCGCCGCCGGCTGGCGGCCGCCGTTGCGGTCGCGGTGGCCGCCCTCGCGTGGGGCTTCCTGCTCGAGGTCACTTCCCCGATCCCGGCAACCGTCCCGATCCTGGCGGGCCTTTTGGTCTCCTGGCCGGCGTGGTGGCGGCGCGCGTGAGGTAGTGCTCGAGCTCGCGCATGCCGGCGCGCACGTAGCGGCGGTCTGCGCGCCGGTTCCGCCAGTGCTCGAGCTGCCCGGGGAGCGCGCACGAGGCGACCGCCACGATCGCGGCGAGCGCCGCCACGATCGCAGCCGCGATCAGCACGACATCGAAGGCCCGGCCGTAGGCGTAGAGCGACTGCATCGACTGGACCATGGGACGCCTCCTCGCTCAGTCCCGCCCTGGTGGGGCGAGGTGAAGGACGCCGGTCGAGCGGATGCCGTCCTGGGCGATCGCGTGCTCGGATCCCGTCGTCTCGACCTGGTCGAACAGCGCCAGGAACGCATCGGCCGGCTCGAGGAAGTCGATCGCGGGGGTGCGGTAGTGCATCGGCACAACCCAGCGCGGGTCGAGCGCGCGCGTGATCTGCTCCGCCCGCGCCGCGTCGATCGTGGGGCCGCCGCCGACCGGAACGATCAGCAGGTCGACGGCGCCGATCGCCTCGCGCTGCTGCGGGCGCAACGCCGACTGGCCGAAGTCGCCGAAGTGGCACACCCGCACGCCGTCGAGCGAGAAGACGAAGATCGTATTCGGGCCGCGGCTCGTGCCGGCCTCGTCGTCGTGCTCGGAGGCGATGGCGACCACCTCGCCGACGGGCGAGTCGAACCGCCCGGCGGTCGAGCGGATGACCTGCGGTGAGCCGGTGATCGCCTCGACGGCGTTGTGGTCGATGTGCTCGTGCGTGACCAGCAGCAGGTGAGCGTCGTGCTCCGGCACCGGTGGATACTCGAACCGGCGCCGGCCGGCCATCAGGGCGCCGAGGTCGCCGAACGGGTCGATCGCGACGACGTGCTCCGACCCGGTCAGGGTGTAGGCCGACTGGCCGTGCCAGCGGATCTTCATCGCGCTCCTCCCAGCCGCACAATGATCCTCACGTTCACTGGAGGTTACCATGCGGCGAAGAGGGTGTTTTGCCTTTCGCACACGGCCGATCGGCCTGCTACCTTCCGTGAAGGTGAGTATTTCCCGCGAAGATCAGACCCTGCCCGCCGCCGAGCTCTTCCGCATCGGCGAGCTGGCGCGGCGCGTTGGCGCGACGCCGCGCACCGTGCGCTACTACGAGGAGCTCGGGCTGCTGCCGGCACGCGGCCGGCCCGAGGGCGGGCACCGGCTCTATGACGAGCAGGACGAGGCCCGCCTGGCCGATCTGATCCGCATCCGTGACCTGCTCGGTCTGTCGCTCGCCGAGCTGCGCGACTGGATGGACGCCGAGTCCGCCCGGGCCGCGCTGCGCGAGCGCTGGCACGGCTCGCCCGCCCCGGCCGTGGGCGATCGCGCCCGGATCCTGGCCGAGGCGATGCGCCACGTCGAGACGCAGGTGGCGCTCGTGCGCTCGCGCCGCTCCGCCCTGGAGCAGCTCGAGGACGAGTATCTGGAGAAGCGGCGCCGCATCCGCGCGCTGCGCGACGAGTTCGAGGAGCAGGTGTGAACCCGCAGACGCCGCCGTCATCGACCTACAAGTGGATCGCCCTGTCGAACACGACGCTCGGCATCCTCATGGCCACGATCAACTCCTCGATCGTGCTGATCGCGCTGCCGGACATCTTCCGCGGCATCCACCTGAACCCGCTCGGCCAGGGCAACTCGAGCTATCTGCTGTGGATGATCATGGGCTTCCTGGTCGCGACGGCCGTTCTCGTGGTCAGCTTCGGCCGCGTCGGCGACATCTACGGCCGCGTGCGGATGTTCACGCTCGGCTTTGCGATCTTCACGGTGTTCTCGCTGCTGCTCTCGATCACATGGATGCACGGCAGCTCGGGCGCGCTCTGGATGATCGTGATGCGCATCGGCCAGGGCGTCGGCGGCGCGTTCCTCTTCGCGAACTCCTCGGCGATCCTGACCGACGCCTTCCCGCACAACCAGCGTGGCCTGGCCCTCGGCGTCAACACCGTGGCGGGCATCGCGGGGTCGTTCATCGGCCTCGTCCTGGGCGGCGTGCTCGGCCCCGTGTCGTGGCGGCTCGTGTTCCTCGTCTCGGTGCCGGTGGGCCTCTTCGGCACGCTCTGGTCGTGGCGCAAGCTCGTCGACCTGGGCGTGCGCCAGCCCGCCAAGATCGACTGGTGGGGCAATCTCACGTTCGCCGCCGGGCTGATCGCGATCCTTGTCGGCATCACGTACGGCATCCAGCCCTACGGTGGTCACACGATGGGGTGGACGTCGCCGACGGTGGTCGGCTGCATGGGCGGCGGGCTCGTGCTGCTTGCGATCTTCGCCGTCATCGAGACGCACATCACGGATCCGATGTTCCGGCTCGGCCTGTTCCGCATCCGCGCGTTCACGGCCGGCAACATCGCCACGCTGCTCGCGTCGCTCGGCCGCGGCGGGCTCATGTTCATGCTGATCATGTGGCTCCAGGGGATCTGGCTGCCGCTGCACGGCTACAGCTTCTCCCAGACGCCGCTTTGGGCCGGCATCTACATGCTCCCGCTGACGGTCGGATTCCTGATCGCCGGCCCCGCCTCGGGCTACCTCTCCGACCACTTCGGCGCCCGCCCGTTCGCGACGGGCGGCATGCTGGTGGCCGCGCTCAGCTTCTTCCTGCTCGAGCTGCTGCCGGTGAACTTCAACTACGTCTGGTTCAGCCTGCTGCTGCTCATGGTCGGCCTCGGCATGGGCCTCTTCGCCTCGCCGAACCAGGCCGGGATCATGAACAGCCTGCCCCCGAACCGCCGCGGTGCGGGCGCGGGCATGGCGACGACGTTCCAGAACTCGGCGCTCGTCCTCTCGATCGGCATCTTCTTCTCGCTCATGATCCTCGGCCTCGCGAGCTCGCTGCCCGGGACGCTGCACCACGGCCTCGTCGCCCAGGGGGTGCCGCGGGCGGATGCCACACGGATCTCGCACCTGCCGCCGGTCGGCCTCCTGTTCGCGTCGTTCCTCGGGTACAACCCGATGAAGACGCTGCTCGGCCCCGTGCTGCCGCACATCTCCCACGCGCACGCCACCTACCTCACCGGGCGGGTGTTCTTCCCGAAGCTGATGTCGCAGCCCTTCTCGAACGGCCTGCACGAGGCGTTCGACTTCGCGATCGCGGCATGCCTCGTCGCCGCAGCGGCGTCGTGGCTTCGGGGCGGCAAGTACGTGCACGGAATGGACGAGGAGCAGACCATGCCGGTCGTGGAGTCGGTCGAGGGCGAGATGGCCCTCGCCGAGGGTGACTGAACACCTGCCCGGGCCCCGTCGCGACCGTATCATGGGGGCGTGGACGACACCCACCGGCGGGCGTCCGACCCGGAGTTTGCACGAGCCGTCACGGCGCTGCGCGGCGCCGACCGGGTGGTGGTCGCCACCCATGAGAACCCCGACGGCGACGCGATCGGCTCGCTCGTCGCCGCCGCCGCCGGCCTCCGCGGGCTCGGCAAGGAGGTGCGCACCTACCTCGAGCCCTGCTCGTCGATCCCGAGCGAGCTGCGCCTGCTCGACGTCTCCGGGCTCGAGCGGCAGCTCGACCCCGCCGGCCTTGCGGGCTGGACGCTGCTCGCGCTCGACTGTGCCACCGTTCGCCGGCTGGGACGCGGGCACCGCCCGGTGGTCGAGGCGGCCGAGACCGTGGTCGACGTCGACCACCACTACGACAACACCCGGTTCGGCGACGTCAACCTGATCGACGGCGCCGCCTCGTCGACGGCCGAGATCCTGCTCGACGTGCTCGTCGCCCTCGACGTGGAGCTCACGCCCGAGATCGCCCAGGCCCTCTACGTCGCACTCGTCACCGACACGGGCCGCTTCCAGCAGCGCACGACCGGCCCGAGCGCGCTTCGGATGGCGGCGCGGCTGGTCGATGCCGGCGTGGACATCCAGCTCGTGTACGAGCGCGTCTTCGAGACGATGCCGCTGCGCAAGCTGCGCCTGCTCGGCGTCGTGATCGGTCACCTGGTGCTGTACGAGCGCGGCCGGGTGGCCGTCTCGCACGTCTCGCGCGACGACTTCCTGCGCCTGGGCGCGGCCGAATCCGACACGGAGGGCCTGGTCGACAACCTGCGCGCGATCAGCGGCGTCGAGGTGGCGGGGCTGATCCGTGAGCCGCCGCTCGGATTCGACGGCATCGCGCCGCCCAACCGCGTCTCGCTGCGTTCTCGGGGCGCGATCGACGTATCCGAGGTCGCGCGCAAGACGGGCGGCGGAGGCCACAAGCAGGCGGCCGGCTTCTCGCACGGCGGCGACGTCGAGTCGATCCGGAGCTTCATCGCCGCCGAGGCGGCGGCGCGGCTGTCGCGGGCGGGCTCGGCGGCCTGACCCGGCGGCGGGGGGTCATCGTCGCCAGAGCGGAGCGAACGCGACCAGCGCGGCCGCCTGCACGGCGACGACGAACGTCTCGGCGTCGCCGACCGAGCGGCTGTAGAGCGCCGCGACCAGGCCGCCGCCCGCCAGCCAGGCGAGCCCGTAGACGGCGGTGAACGCGCCGAAACCGGCGCCGCGGCCCGCGGCGGGGACGAGGTCGGCCACGGCGGCGCGCATGGTCGACTCGTGCACCCCCATCGCGACGCCCCACACCACGGCGCCGATCCACACGAGCGCCGGGGTCGTCGAGAACGAGAGGAACGGGACGATCGCCGCCAGCAGCGGCAGCGTCGCCAGGCCGCGCAGCCCGGCGCGGTCATACGCCCATCCGGCGGCGAGCGCGCCGAGCGCGGCGGCGCCCATCGCCGCTGCGTACACGACGGGGATCCACGGCGGCGAGAGGACGTGCCGCGCCTGCAGGTGGTAGGCGAGCACGGCGAACGTGGCGAAGCCTGTCATCGTCAGGGCGGTGAACGCGGCGTAGGCCCAGAACCGGGCCGGGAAGCCGCGAACGGCGCCCGTCCGCCCGGCCGGCGCCTGCGGCACGTCGGCCGGCTCGTAGGCGGCCGGGTCGGGCACCGCCGCCCGCAGCCGGGCGACGGCGGCGAGCGTGAGCACGCCGGGGACGGCGAGCACGGCGAACCCGAGCCGGTAGCCGCTGATCGCGACCATCACCGCCACGAGCAGCGGCCCGATCAGCGCGCCAGACTGGTCGAGCGCCTCGTGGATCGCAAACGCGCGCCCGCGGCCCATCTCGCCGCTCGCCTGCGCCAGCATCGTGTCGCGGGCGGGCGAGCGCACGGCCTTGCCGAAGCGCTCCGACACCACCAGGGCGGACGCCGCCGGCACCGAGCGCGCGAGCGCCATCGCCGGCACCGACACGACGGTGATCGCGTAGCCGGCGACGGCGAGCCCCCATCGCCGGCCGGTGCGATCCGAGAGGCGGCCGGTGCCCAGGCGCAGTACGAGCGCGACCGCCTCGCCCGCGCCCGAGACGACGCCGACCACGGTTGCGCTCGCACCGAGTGTCGCCAGGTACGGGCCGGCGATGCTGCGACCGCCCTCGTAGACCATGTCCCCGAGCAGGCTGACGACGCCGAAGGCGATCACGAACCCGCGCGGCGTGAGCCGGTTGCGCCCAGTGTTCGCGGAGAACATTGAATTCACGGGTCGCGGGGCATAGAGTGGCAGGGCGTTCGAGTCTTCTGGGGGAGGGGTTCTCGTGGGACGTTCTACCGCGTTCGTGCTTGCGTTGGCGACGGCGGTGGCGATGCTTGCATCGCTGCCGATGACCGCCGGAGCGGCCACCGGTGTCGGGCACCTGTGCGTGTCGCGCCACGTCGTGTACGTCGAGGGCAAGATCGAGGTGCACTACCGGCCGGGCTGCACCGGCCACGACGAGCCGGAGCTCGACCCCGTGTCGTCGCTTCCGCACTCGGCCCAGAACCTGACCTGGAAGTTCGTCCTGCCGACCGACGGGGTCTTCCCGGTGTCCGGCACCGGCTTCGGCTTCTGGATGGGCGGCACCGTGACCGACCCCAACCCCAAGGCGCTCTTCAACCAGGGGTTCCTCGAGGTCCAGTTCTACCCCGACACGATGGTGTCGAAGTGCTTCCAGAACGGCAACTCGAACTTCACGTTCGCGCGCAACACCTACACCGTGTGCACCCCGGTGTGGTCGGTCGTCGGCAACAACGAGCCGGCGGCGTTTGACGCGATGCTGCGCAAGGCCGGCACCAGCGGGCCGCTCGTGATGCATGCGGGCGACACGATCACGCTCCACTATTACGGCACGCCCGCCCACGACGGGGCTCACATCGACGTCGCCGACCTGACGACGCACGAGCACGGCTCCATCGTCCTTCGCAACAAGCGCACCGGCGCAATGAACCCGGCCTTCAGCAGGCAGGAGATCGGAAACGCCCTCGGCTGGGGCATCGTTCATGACGCCCCCAACTCGTTCGTGTGGGAGATCGGGCACCGCTCGGACTTCAGCGCGACCCCGGGTGCGTTCTGCGCGCCTGGCCACTCCGGCTGCGAGTCCTACAACTGGCCGGCCTGGTTCCAGACCTCGCCGATCAAGATCGACTCGGTGCGGTTCGGCAATCGCGGCAAGGCCAAGCACTGGGCGGTCGTGAGCGACTACGGCGGAAAGGCCGAGATCCTCGATCCGAGCGAGACCGGCTCGACGTGCACGCACTACGGCGGTCCGTACTGCATCTATCCGTGGTTCAGCCAGAACACCGACGGCTCGTTCAGCTACGGCGTCGACCGGAACAGCACCGCGGACAGCTTCGGGAACGCGAACCAGTTCCAGCGGCACACCCACTGCGGCGGGCCGTTCGGCAAGAACAGCACCTACTGCATGACGCGGATCCGGTGACGGACATGGTGACGGGGCCCACGGAGCGTTGCGTGCCGGTTCCGTGAGGCATAGACTCGACGGCGGCAGAGGCAGTTGATGAAATCGAGGTCGGCACCATGTCATTGACCGCGTCGATGGAACCGCTGATCGTCGCGCTCGTCGCGGTTGCAGCGCTCGTGGTCATCATGTTCGTGCTCCTGCACGTCGGTGTGCGCACGTGGCGGACGCTGGCCCCGGATGTCCGCGAGGGCGTCCGCCGCCGGCGTGACATCCGCCGCGGGATCCGCGAGATCGAGGCGTTCCTGGCCGGGCCCGGCGCCCAGCCGTGGAGCGACGAGCACGCCGGTCCCACCGAGGGCCGGCAGGGACAGGACTCGGACTAGACCTCGGCGAGCGAGGGCTCGGCGACCGGCTGCGTCACACCTGCCGCCGCCAGCATCGCTGCGAGCAGTCGCCCGGCCGCGTCGTCGTCGGCCACGGCGAGGGCCGCGGGCTTCGGCGTGTGGTCGGGTTCGGGCTCGGGCGCGGTCGGCATGCGGCACCAATGCTCCGGCGCCAGGCCCCGAGGACGGAAACCGCTGGGCCTGACGCCGGAGACTGGGGGTGTTGGGCGCAGAGAGGGTGACGCTTTCCACAGACCGCCGTCAAGCGCTCCGACGGTTTTCCTCGCGGCGAGATCGCATCGTGCGGGAAACTCGTGCATCGCTCCACACCCCATCCATCGGCGGCGCACGGTTTCCCACAGCGCTGTCCACAGCGGATGCGGCGTGGGGTGGCCGTCCGTCCCAATTGGCATCCGCACGAACGGCGAATTGGGCGCCTTCGCCGCGCCCGGCCCCGCCCTCTTACGGCCGGCCGGCGAGTTGCGCCATCGCCCCCGCGATCACCTGCGCGGCGGCGACGCAGTCGTCGTCGGACGCCGACTCGACAGGCGTGTGGCTCGCGCCGGTCGGGTTGCGCACGAACACCATCGCCGCGGGCACGTGCCCCGCCAGGATGCCCGCGTCGTGGCCGGCGAACGAGGGCAGGTCGCCCGCGGAGATCCCGGAGGCCTCGGCCGATGCGTACAGCGCATTGCGCAGCCCGGCGTCGAACGTGGAGCCCAGGTTGCGCGACACCTCGGTGATGCGCGCGGCCGGGAACCGCCCCCGCAGCTCGGCCACCAGATCGTCGATCGTCGCCGTCTCGAGCGCGCGCGTGTCGAGCGTGCAGAGGGCGTGGCCGGGGATCGAGTTGGTCGAGCCGGGCGTGATCTGCATCCGGCCGACGGTGCCGACGGCGCCCGGGCGCGCCCGGGCGGCCGCGTCCACGGCGAGCACGAAGCGGGCAGCCTCGACGAGCGCGTCGCGGCGGCCCGGCATCGGCGTCGTGCCGGCGTGGTTCGACTCGCCCTCGAACTCGGCCGTGTAGCGCTGCCGCGGCGCGAGCACGTCGGCGATCCCGAGCGCCTGGCCGCGGTCGACGAGCGCCTTGCCCTGCTCGACGTGCACCTCGAGGAAGCAGCCGACGTGCGCGAGCTCGGCCCGGCTCGCGAGCAGCGACTCGCGGGTCACGCCGTGGATCGCGGGAGCGTCGCCCATCACGCCGAGGACGCCGTCGACATCGAGCTCGCCGGCGATCGCCTGGCTCCCGAAGCAGGACGAGCGGTAGCGCGCGCCCTCCTCGTCGACGAACGCGATCACCGCGAGCGGCCGGCTGCGCGGCTCGCCGGACTCGAGCACCGCCGCCGCAGCTTCGAGCGCGCACACGATGCCGAGCGCGCCGTCGTAGGCGCCGCCGTCGGGCTGCGTATCGAGGTGCGAGCCGGCGCACACGTACGGGCCGTCGCCGGCTCCGGGCTCGACCGCCCACATGCTGCCGGCGCCGTCCTTGCGCACCTGCAGGCCGATGCCCTCGGCCGTGCGCCGGAACCACTCCTGCGCCTCGACCTCGAGCGGCGTCCACGCCACCCGGTTCCACCCTGTCGGGGTGCGGCCGATGTCGGCCAGCTCGGCGAACCAGGTCAGGAAGCGTTGTCGGGAGACCGCCGGCACGGGGTCTGGAAGGATACGCGGGTGACCACGCCGGCGCTTCGCCTCCCCGGGTTCGTCAACGCCCACAGCCACGCCTTCCAGCGGGGCATGCGCGGCATCGTCGAGCGCGTCGACCCCGCCCATCCCCACGACGACTTCTGGACGTGGCGCGAGGCGATGTACGCGGCCGCCGGGCGGCTCGATCCCGACTCGGCGCATGCGATCGCGCTCCTCGCCTACCGCGAGATGGTCGCGGCGGGATACGTCGCCGTCGGCGAGTTCCACTACGTCCACCACCGCCCCGACGGCACGCCGTACGCGCCGGCGAACGCCATGGCGCTTGCGACCGCGGCCGCGGCCGACGAGGCCGGCATCGACCAGGTGCTGCTGATGACGGCGTACGAGCGGGCCGGCGCCGGCCTGCCGCCGACGCCCGGCCAGCGCCGGTTCTGCGATCCCGATGTGGCGACGTACCTGAGCCGCGTCGAGGCGCTGGCCGCCGAGCGTCCGGGCCGGGTCGGGCTCGCCCCGCACAGCATCCGCGCCGTCTCGCGCGCGTGGCTCGAGGAGATCGGCCGCTACGCCGAGCGCACGGGCATGGTGCTCCACATCCACGCCTGCGAGCAGCGGCGCGAGATCGAGGAGTGCCTGGCCGAGTACGGCCGCCGCCCGATCGAGGTGCTGGCCCAGGCCGGCGCGCTTGGGCCGCGCACGACCATCGTCCACAGCACCCACGCTTCGGACGGCGAGCTTGACCTGCTGGCCGAGGCGGGCGCGTCGGTGTGCCTGTGCCCGACCACCGAGGCGAACCTCGGCGACGGCTACCTGCCCGCGCTGCGCCTGTTCGAGCGCGGCATCCGCGTCTGCATCGGCACCGACTCGAACACCGTGATCGACCCGATCGTCGAGCTGCGCGAGATCGAGTCGGTCGCCCGCCGTAGCGCCGAGCGCCGGAACGTGCTCGTGCCGCCCGGCGCCGACGGCCCGACCGCCTACCTGCTCGACGTCGGCAGCCGCTGTGGCGCCGAGGCGCTCGGGCTGACCGCGCCGCCCGCCGAGGTCGAGGTCGACCTCGCCCATCCGCTGCTCGCCGGCGTGGCTCGCGATGCCGTGACGGCGGCCCTGATCTTCGGCGGCTCGGCCGCCGCGCTGCGACCGACCTGACACATCCCGAAAGGAACCACCAGATGGACTTCGCCCTCACGCCCGAGCTGATCGACCTGCGCGCGCGGGTGCGCGCGCTCGTCGACGACCACCTGCAGGGCTACGAGACCGAGGCCGAGACGAACCACGGCCGGCTGAGCGCCGAGTCGCACGCCGCGATCAAGCGGGCCGTGCTCGAATCGGGCCTGGCGGCGAACAACATCCCCAAGGAGTTCGGCGGCGGCGGCTTCAGCCTGACCGAGCAGATCGTCACCCACGAGCAGCTTGGCCGGCTGACGAACTGCCTGTGGGTGCTCGTCTGGAGCCCGTCCAACGTCCTCGTCCACGGCACGTCGGAGCAGATCGAGCGCTACCTGCTGCCGGACGTCCGCGGCGAGCACCGCCACGCCTACGCCATCACCGAGGACGGCGCCGGCTCCGACCCGCGCGCGATCGCCGCCGAGGCGGTCTGGAACGGCAGCGAGTACGAGCTCTCGGGCGTGAAGTGGTTCGTCACCGACGGCGACGTCGCGCGCTACTTCATCGTGCTCGCGTGGGCCGTGGACGGCCACGACCGCCGCCCGGCGCTGTTCCTCGTCGACAGGGACCTGCCCGGCGTCGAGATGACGGCCGACCCGGACTTCAGCCACAACTTCCCGTACCGCCACCCCGAGTTCACGTTCACCAAGACGCCGGTGCCGCGCGAGAACGTGCTCGGCGAGGTCGGCCGCGGCTTCGAGCTGACCGGCGAGTGGTTCGTCGAGGAGCGGGTCCACATCGCCGCCCGCTGCGTCGGCGCCTGCGACCGGCTGATCGAGCTCGGCACGGCCTGGGCGCTCGAGCGCGAGCAGTTCGGCACGCGCATCTTCGACCACCAGGCGGTCAGCTTCGCCCTCGCAGACTGCGCCGCCGAGACGACCGCCGCCCGCCTGCTCACCTACTACGTCGGCTGGCTGGCCGACTCCGGCGCCGACCGCAAGCTCGTGCACCACAAGGCGTCGATGGCGAAGCTGGTCGCGTCGGAGACCGCCGGCAGGGTGGCCGACCGCGTCGTGCAGATCTTCGGCGGCCGCGGCTACATGCGCTCGAACCCGGCGGAGCGGCTGTGGCGCGAGCTGCGCGTCGACCGCATCTGGGAGGGTACGAGCGAGATCCAGCGCCTGATCGTCAGCCGCGGCCTCGAGCGGCGCGGACCCGAGAAGCTGCTCTCGCTCTAGAGTTCGCCCAGGCATGACCGACTCCGCCCCGAACGATCCCGGCACGGCCGCCTGGCACCGGCGGCTGCACCACACGCCCCACGACGCGCTGTCCGAGGACACCGCCCAGACGCCGGGGATGCGCCGCTACGAGGCGATCTCGGGCAAGCGCAGCGGCTCGCGCAAGATCTGGATGGGCAAGGCCCACGTCGCACCGGGGATGAGCTCGGGCGACCATCACCACGGCGAGGCCGAGACCGGCATCTACGTCGTCTCCGGGCACCCGGTGTTCGTGTTCCTCGAGGACGGGCAGGAGCGGCGGATCGAGGCCGGCCCCGGCGACTACATGTACGTCCCGCCGTGGGTGCCGCACCGCGAGGAAAACCCGTCCCCCGACGAGGAGACGATCGTCGTGCTCGCCCGCAGCACCCAGGAGGGCATCGTCGTCAACCTGCCGAGCCTGCGCGCGGCGGTGCCGGAGCTCGACCGCCTGATCGCCGAGGCCGAAGCCGGAGGGACTTAGGCGGCGATTCGCAGCGGCTCGGTCGACGTGGCCGGGAAGAGCTGGATCACCGGCATCGGGCCGAGCTGGGCGTGGATGCGCTCGAGGGCCCGCTCGAGCTCGGGCTTGGGGCCGCCCAGGCGGAACAGCGGGCTGGTGGCGCCGTCGGTCAGAAGCCGGCGCAGCAGCACCATGCCGGCGGCGTCGACCGGCACGTCGAGGGCGCGGACACGGGCGCAGAGGCCGCGGAGGTGCGGCTCGAGCTCGCGGAGGGTCTTGCGGTCGAGCGGGACGGAGCCGATCTGGTTGTGCGTCGCGATCTCGACGAAGCGCTCGAGGGTCGCGGCGAACATCTGCCGGCGGGCGGAGGAGACGAGATCGGCGGCGTGGCGGGCGACGGCCGGGCCGCCGACGTGGCGGAATCCGGACAGCACGATCTCGTCGTAGAGGTCGCACCGCTTCCACTCGAGCATGCGCGACGCGACCATCGCGCCGAGGGCGCCGACGGCCGCGAGCACGGCGCTCGCGGCGGCCAGGCCGGCCAGGCCCGGGAGCGCGAACACGCCCACGACGGACGCGACGGCGAAGATGAGCAGCGAGGCGGCGACGGTGTAGGCGGCCTGGAGGCGCTCGTCGACGACGTGCAGGGCGTGGGTGATTTCCGATGGGGCCATTGCGATCTGACCTCTATCATCGTTCGCACGCCCGGGCACTTGAGTCGTAATTTCCCGCACGAACGCCGGGCTGGAAACCGTACCCAGAAAAGCGACGAGGCCGTCTGGGCAGAGACGGCCTCGTCTGTTGGGCTGTCCGGTGGGCCGCCGGACAACGTGTCCCACACCGACGGGTCAGCCGGCTGCGCAATCGCAAGCGACGCGCGCGGGGACACTCTTCAAAATTCCCTCCGGTGTCGAGTTTACTGCAATTTCCTGCCGGATGACAGTGCCCGAACGCAGAACCACATCGCGGCGACAAAACCCGCGATGATCGGCAGCTGTGCGAGCTGGCTGACCGTGATCGGAAGGTTGGCCGCGTCGGACGTGGCGTGTCCGCCCGCGCCCGCCGCCGATGCGCCGCCGCTCCCGCCCACGAGCAGGATGGTTGCAAACGCGGCCGCCACCACGATGCCCACCACCACGACCTTTGCCACCCTCAATGTCCCTCCCCGCCGATATCGTCGACCTCTGTGAGCATACGGCCGGGCTGCGTGGGGTGCAACCGGCTTCATGCCCGGTTCATGATCCTTTCCCCGCCGCCCAGGCGCGGACTCCCGCGATCTGCCACGGCAGCGGGTGGCAGGTCGGCCAGCGGGCCTTGGCGTCGGCCAGCGCCGCGTCGATCGAGACGCTCCGCCGGGTGGCGAGCAGCGCCACGGCGACGGCGGCCGAGCGCTCGCGCCCGCCGCGGCAGTGCACGTACGTGGTCTCGCCGGCCGCCGCCTCGACGGCCCGGTCGAGCACGTCGGGGGGAATCGTCGCGCCGTCGGGCACCGGCAGGCGGTGCTCCGCGATGCGGGCATCCGCGAACGCGGCCTCGACCGCGGCCCGCTCGCCGTCCCAGTACTCGTGCTCCTCGCACAGGTTGATGACCGTGCGCACGCCCTCGGCGTGGAGCGACTCGACGTGGCTCGTGGCGTGCGGCATCCTGCCCGCGAGCAGGCCCGATCCGAGCGCGGAGTAGCGCAGCGGCGCGGTCACCCGCGCCAGGGTAGTCGCGGGGCGCCTACGGCCGGCGCAGGTCGTCCGCGAGCCGCGCGGCGGCGGCTGCGGCCGCGTCGAGCGGTTCGCGGAAGCGCTGCTCCTGCTCGCGCGCCAGCTTGCGCTGGCGGCGGCGCTCCCTCAGTTTTGGAATGAACGTGCCCATACCTGAGGAGGATGCCTCAGAGCGGGGAAATTGTCCACTATTCCGGGCAGTTTCCGTCGGACGGGGTGCGCCGCTCGCAACCTGGATTACACTCGCGCGGTGTCCACCGACGGCCTGCTCGAGCTCGCGCTTGCCGCCGCCCGCGACGCCGGTGCGCTCCTGCTCGACCGGTTCGGGGGGCCGGCGAGCGGCGTCGAGTCCAAGAGCAGCACCACCGACATGGTCTCGGACGCCGACCGCGCCGCCGAGCGCCTGCTGATCGACCGCATCACCACGGCGCGCCCCGCCGACGGCCTGCTGGGCGAGGAGGGGGGGCATGCCGCCGGCACGTCCGGCCTGCGGTGGGTGATCGACCCGCTCGACGGCACGACCAACTACCTGTTCGGCTATCCGGTGTGGTCGGTCTCGGTCGCCTGCGAGGACGCCGACGGCGGCGTCGTGGCCGTCGTGCACGATCCCTGCCGCGGCGAGACGTTCGCCGCCGCCCGCGGCTCGGGCGCGACCCTGAACGGCCGCCCGGTCGGCACGCGGATGGCGCGCGGCCTCGACCGGGCGCTCGTCGGCACGGGGTTCGCGTACGCCCCGGAGGATCGCGCGTTCCAGGCCGAGGTCCTCACCCACCTGTTGCCCCAGGTGCGCGACATCCGCCGCGGCGGGTCGGCGGCGCTCGATCTGGCGTGGGTGGCGTGCGGCCGGCTGGACGGATTCTACGAGTGGGGGATCAAACACTGGGACCGGGCCGCCGGCATGCTGCTCGTCGCCGAGTCGGGCGGCGACGTGTCGGTGTTCGACCCGGGCGAGGGGCTCGAGCCGTGCGTCGTCGCGGCCGCCGCCGACCTCTATGCGCCGCTGCACGATGCCGTCACGGCCTCGATCGCCGCGGCCCGAGGCGAGACCTAGCCCGGGGTCAGGATCTGCACGTCGCGGCCCGCGTGCGGGCCCAGGCCGCACGCAGTGCACGAATCGATGGGCAGCGTTGTCTCGACGTGGGCGATGTCGCCGACGGCGGTCGCGGCGGTGCCGACGAGTTGGAAAGCACACGCGCACGCGTTCCCGCCCCCGTGGTGGTAGCGGCGGGCGAAGTCGCGCAGCGCACGGCACGCGGCAATCGGGTTCGAGTACGAGCCGCCGGCGGGATCGCACGTGAGCACGCGGGTCACATCGAGCACCCACAGGCGCGGCGAGGCGTGGGCGATCCGCACGACCCGGCATCTCGCCCGGGCAGGGCAGGGTGTCCGCACTCGCACGCGCGTGCGCGCGAAAGCGCCGGTCGTGTACCGGACCACGACCCGCGTCGCCGGGGGGGCCGGCGCGATCGGAGCGGTCGTGTGGTGCGTGGTCGCCGGCGCGGCGCTGCCCAGGCACGCCGCGGCGAGCCCCGCGAGGGAGAGGACCTGAAGCGTTGCGAGAATCCGGCGCACGTAGCTCTGACGCCTGACATGGCGGCGCGGTTCCCGCTCGTTGCGCTTCTCACACCGACCGCCCGATCCGCTACACTCAACACCGGCCGCTGGTGTCGCCCGTTGGGGCGCCCGTTTCTGCCCGCGGCTGCAGGGACTAAATGACTGTTCGCTTCGAGGCCGACTCCGAGGCGGCTACACACCGTGTCGAGGCGTGGTGTGGAGAGCCGCTACTCCACGAGGGCGAGGACATCGCCGTCGCGCTTGCGCCCGGAACCGTCCGCCGCAAGGCGCTCGACGCCGCCCTCGAGGAGATCGCCCGCGGTCTGCCGGAGCCCAGCTACGAGTGGCGGCGCGACTACTCGCTCGTGCTCGGCCTCGAGCGCGTGCTCTCCGATCCGCAGCCGAAGCTGGCGTCCGGCACCACGCTGCGCCGGCACCAGGTCGACGCGCTCGCGGGCCAGCTCGCCGCGCTGATCAGCGATCTCGAGCGAACGGCGCTCCTCGACGAGGAGGACGACGACAGCGAGGCCGAAAACGGCGACGAGGCCGAGGACACCGAGCTCGACGTCGACCTGATCGTCGCTGAGGACGACGAGGACGAAGACGACGAGGACGAAGACGACGACGAGGATGAGGACGAAGACGACGAGGATGAGGACGAAGAGGACGACGACGAGGACGAGGCCGGCGACGCGCCCGTGGCGCTTGCCCACGATCCGGCGATGGCGGTCCCCGACGTGTCGGAGGACGACCCCGAGCTGAACGGTGAGCCCGAGGCGCCCGATCCGGGCGCGCGCCGCCGCTACCGCTTCAAGCACCCCACCGCGTCGGGCAAGACGATCGCCGCCGCCGGATTCGTCGAGGCCGCGCGCACGACCGGCGTGCTGATCCTCACCCACCGGCGGCTGCTCGTGAACCAGTTCACCGCCGACCTCACCCACGAGGGCTACGGCGGGCGGCTGCACGAGCCGGTGCTGATCGGCCAGCCGACACCGCGCGTCCCGCCGCTCACGATCAACACCTACGCCTGGTTCATCAAGCACGCCGACCAGATCAAGCCCGACGTGTACGGCGTCGTCGTCTGCGACGAGGCCCACACCGCACTCGGCGAGAAGACCGCCGCCGCCATCCGCCGCTACGACGAGCCCATCTACATCGGCATGACGGCCACCGACCAGCTGCTGCAGAAGCACGTCGGCGACGTGTTCCCGGCCGAGGTGGCCGACTTCCCGCTGGCCGAGGCCGTGCGGCGCGGAGTCGTGGCGCCGCTGCGCTGCGTGCGCGTGCGGCCGATCGCCTCGCTGCGCACCGTCGAGATCGTCGGCGGCGACTTCGACCAGGGCCAGCTGGCCGCTGCGCTCGACATCGACCCCCTGAACCTCGCCGCCGCCGACCTGTACCAGAGCCGCTTCGGCGACACGCCGGGCATCGTCTACGCCGCCGGCGTCGACCACGCCGAGCGGGTCGCCGCGGCCATGCGCGTGATCGGAATGCTGGCCAAGGCCGTGTCGGGGCGCACGCCGCCCCGCGAGCTGGCCGAGACGCTCGCCGCGTACGAGCGCGGCGAGATCAACGTGCTCGTGAACGCGCAGATTTTGGCCGAGGGCTGGAACGCGCCCCGCGCGACGGTGTGCATGCACCTGGCGCCAACCGCCAGCCGGCGCGTCTACCAGCAGCGCGTCGGGCGCATCATGCGCCTGCACCGGCGCAAGGAGGCGGGGATCGTCGTCGACTTCGCCGAGGTGGGTGCGCCGCACTCCGAGCGTGTCGTGACGCTTCACTCCCTGCTTGACGTCGACGCGTACCGGCCCGGCGGCCTGGTGACGCCGCCGCCGCCCAGACGCAGGCGCGGCCGCCGCAAGCCGGCCAAGCCGATCGTGAAGGAACTGCCCTGGATCGTGCCGGTCTCGGACAATCCCGAGCGCCGGGTGGCCGTGATCGCGAGCCAGTGGAAGCTCGTCGACGGCTCCAAGCTCCCGCTCGACGAGCAGCGGGCCTGGGCCGTCGTCGCCGCCCGCCAGCTGACGCCGGCCGACGTGCACACCCTGACCGACCGCATCGTCAACCTGGCGCCCGAGGCGCGCGAGCTCTTCTTCTTCACCTGCGCGGCCGAGAACCGGCACCGCAAGATGCGCCTCTCCGGGCTCGGCGACCTGGCCACCTCGGGACCGAGCCAGACGACGTTCGCGATGGCCTGCCGGCTCGTCGAGGCGGCACCCACCTGGCAGCAGGATCGCGGCCAGGGTGCGCGCGTGCTGCTGCTCGCGATGGGCGACGGCAAGATCGAGGCGCCGGAGGACCGGATCGTGTCGTGGACGTGGCGGCTCGCCCGCGCCGCGCGCGACCACGAGTACCGCTACGCCGGCGCCCACGTCGAGGACGGCCGCGGCCTGCTCGGCGCCGTCGCGAACGCGAAGACCGACTCGGAGCACTCGCAGGCCTGCCTGCGGCTCGCACAGGTGGCCAAGGCGGCGCCGCTCGAGGCCGGCGCCGCGCTGCTCGCCGTCGCATCGCCGCGCCGCGGCACGGCGGGCGAGCGCATCGTCGAGGTCGCCCGGCGCGGGCTCTCGGAAGATGCGCTGCGGCTGGCGACGGCGCTCGGCTCGAACATCCCCGCGCCGATGCAGCGCGTGAAGGCGGCCAAGAAGACCAAGCGCAAGGCGGCGACCGAGCGCGGCGAGACCGTCTCGTTCAACGGCGTGGTCGTCGGCTCGACGCCGCCGGCGGTGCCGCTGCGGCGCGTCGACGGCGCGGCCGAGGTCGAGGTCGCACCCCAGGTGGCGGTGCGCCTGCGCGATGATGCCGATCCCGTCATCCGCGAGCGCCTCGGCGTCGAGCAGCTGCGCTGGAAGCTCGCAGGTGACGAGCGCATGTTCGAGACGGCGGTGGAGGTGCGTGCGGCGGCCGCCGAGGTCGCGCCGCTCCAGGTCACCGTCGCGAAGCTCCTGAACGAGCCGATCACCGAGCGGGTGGTGGCGATCGCGGTCGAGGGGGCGGGGCTCGTGGTGCCGCTCGAGATCTCGGAAGGCCAGGTGCTCGCCGACGATGCCGCCCGCCGCGTGCTGGCCCAGCTCAAGGCGGCCGGCGTCCGCGGCCGCGTCAGGGTCGAATTCGAGGTCACCGACGGGGAGGGCGAGGCGACGCGCGACTCACGCCCCGGCGCGGTGCGCAAGATCGCCCGCGGCGAGCCCGTCGGGGCGTCGCCGGAGCGGCGCGATCGCCGTCGCCGCGCGCGCGGCCGCCGCGGCCGCCGGGCGGGTGCCGAGGAGCAGGCCCGCCGCGCCGCCGCCGATGCCAACGGCGGCCCTCCGGCCGACGCGCCGGGCGGCGATGTAGCCGACCACGCGTCCGCCTCGACCGGGTCGTGAGCAGGCGGTAAACCCGGGCTCAGGCCTGGATTTGCGCGCAATTGTTCGTCTATATTCTGCGCGTGAGTTCCGCAGTGGGGCTCATGGACGTGCGTGTGGGACCGTGAGTGCGTGACCTGCGTCGTTCAAAACTCGTCGACCAGGAGAGCTTCATGGCCACTGGCACAGTCAAATGGTTCTCGGCCTCGAAGGGCTTCGGATTCATCGCCCCGGAGGACGGGGGCGCCGACCTCTTCATCCACTTCTCGAACATCTCCGGGAACGGCTACCGGAACCTCGAGGAGGGGCAGAAGGTCGAGTTCGAGGCGCAGCAGGGCAAAAAGGGCATGGAAGCAACCAACGTGACGGTCATCGGATAGTTGCTTGGTCAAAGAAGAGACCATCGAGGTCGAGGGCGAGGTCACGGAGGCCCTGCCCAACACGATGTTCCGGGTCAAGCTGGACAACGGCCACGAGGTCCTCGGCCACATCTCCGGCAAGATGCGGCGCTACTACATCCGCATTCTGCCGGGCGACCGCGTCAAGGTGGAGCTCTCTCCGTACGACCTCACGCGGGGTCGCATCACGTACAGGTTCAAGTAGGCCGGGGGCCCCGGGAGACCGGGGCCGCGGCGCCTGCCTAGACCAGCGCCGCCTCGGCCTCGGCGCGGCGCGCGGCGATCAGCCGCTCGACGCCGGCGCGGTCGCCCGCGCGCAGCAGCACGACCGGGTCGGGGTCGCCGTTCACGATCGCCTCGAAGAAGTCGCGCCGGTCGGCGAACGTCGGCAGCGTCGACTTCGCCCAGCCGCGGGCCTCGTTCAGCAGTACGGCCAGCTCGGCGTGCTCGGGCCCGTACATGGCGGCGAGCTCGCGCTTCATGCGCTTGGCGAGCGCGGGGCTCGCGCCGGCCGTCGAGATCGCGATCGCGATCGGGCCCATGCGCACGATGGCCGGCAGGATGAAGCTGCAGAGCGGCGGAACGTCGACGACGTTACACAGCATCGAGCGCCGCTCGGCCTCCTCGAACACGGCAATGTTCGTCTCGGTGTCGGAGGTGGCGGCGATGGCGAGGTAGCGGCCCTCGAGGTCGCCCGGCTCGAACTCCCGCCGCGTCCAGTCGACGTCGCCGGCCGCGGCCAGGCTGCGCACCGCGTCACAGGCGTCGGGGGCGATCACGTCGACGCGGGCGTCGCATGCGAGCAGGCCCTCGATCTTCTCGAGGCCGACGTCGCCGGCTCCGACCACGAGACAGCGCCGGCCGGTCAGCTTGAGGCATGCCATGTAGAACGTGGTGTCCAGCATGTCGGCGACGCAGCTCTGATCGCAGCGCTCGAGCCGGTGCTGGCAGACGCATGGCTTGCCGTCGTGAACCCGGGATGACATCGAGTGGATCGTACCGGCCGCGCGCCCGCGGGCCGCGCACCGGCAGGTAAGATCGCCCGATGCCGTACAAGCGCGCCGAGGACGAGTTCATCACCGCGGTCATGAGCGCCGACCTGCTGACCGCTGCACCCGGCGACTCGCTGGTCGACGCGGCTCACCGCATGGCCGAGCGCCGGGTGGGGGCGATCCTCGTCACCGAGGGCGGCCGGCTCGAGGGGATCATGACCGAGCGCGACGTGCTGCGCGCGGTCGGCCGGGGCAGCATCGACGGCACCGTCTCGGACTGGATGACGCGCCATCCCGACACCGCCGCGCGGACGGCCACGATCGGCCAGGCGGCGGCGATGATGCTGCACGGCGGCTACCGGCACGTGCCGATCGTCGACGGTGACGACCTGGTCGGCATCGTCTCGATCCGCGACCTGCTGCGGCTGCCAAGCGAGACCCCGAGCGGCGTCTGAGCTAGTTGACGTCGCGGCGGGCGGTGACCGCCGCGCCCGCGACGCACAGCGCCACCGTCCAGGCGAGCAGCACCGCGCCGCCCAGGGCGGGGCTCAGCAGGTGCTTGTCGGTGAGGCCCATGAAGCCGTTCTGCGCCTGTCCGGGCGTCAGGCGGCCGATCCCCGGTACGAGCGCGAAGAGCAGATTCTCGACCACGAACCCCCAGGCCAGCAGGCCGATGATCGCCCCAACCTGGTTTCGGATGATCATGCCGACGCCGACGCCGATGCCGCCCCACAGCGCCGAGCCGACCAACGTCCCGAGCGTCAGCAGCTCGTAGTCGTGCCGCGCCAGCGCGAGCGAGATCCCGCGCTCGTCCAGGATCAGCGCGCCGATCCCGACCGAGAGCACCTCCCCGATCGCTGCGAAGATGAGCCCGGCGAGGAAGCTCGCGATCACCTTCGCGACGAGCACGACCGACCGCCGCGGCGTGAAGAGGAAGGTGGGCCGGATCGTCCCGAAGCGGAACTCGCCGGTGACGAGCATGATCCCCGCGAGCGCCGCGAACACGCCGCCGAAGCTCCCGATCCCGAAGAGGCTGCGCTGGTTCTCCTTCTGGCTGATGTCGCCGGCCGACGAGAGCAGCGCCGTCAGCAGCACGAACAGGAGCACGATCGCGACCAGCCCGAGCGCGAGGCCGAGCGTCGTGCGGGTCGAGCGGACCTTCAGGAACTCGGCGCGCGTCTGCGACCCGATCACTCCTGACGCTCCGCGGTCAGCTCGAGGAACACCTCTTCGAGCGAGGACGACTCGGTGCGCAGCTCGTGCAGGACGACGCCGGAGGCGGCCGCGATCTCGCCGACGCGCTCGGTGGTGGAGCCGTGGACGAGCAGGGCGCCGTCGTCGCCGGTGACCTCGATCTCGGCCCGCCGAAGCGCATCGCGCAGCTGCGCGGCCTGGGGGCTGCGCACCCGCACCCCGCCGCCCATCGTCGCGGTCAGCTCGTCCAGGCGCGCCTCGCGCACGAGCTTGCCGCCGTTGATGATCAGCACGTGGTCGACCGTCTGGGCGACCTCGGCCAGGACATGGCTCGAGACGAGCACCGTGTGGCCCTCGCCGGCGAAGGCGCGCAGGAAGTCGCGCAGCCAGCGCACTCCCTCGGGGTCGAGGCCGTTGGCGGGCTCGTCCAGGACGAGCACCTCGGGATCGCCGAGCAGCGCCGCCGCGAGGCCAAGGCGCTGGCGCATGCCGAGGGAGTAGCCCTTGACGCGGCGGTGGCCGGCCTTCTCGAGCTCGACCACGCGCAGCACCTCGTCGACGCGCGTATCGGGGATGCCGACGGCCTGCGACAGCGTGCGCAGGTGATTCCGTCCGGAGCGGCCGGGGTGGAAGTCGGTCGCCTCGAGGACGGCGCCGATGCGCAGCGCCGGCCGCTCGATCTGGGCGTATGGGAGGTCGAAGATGCGTGCGCTCCCCTGCGTCGGCCGGGCCAGGCCCAGGAGCATGCGCAGGGTCGTCGTCTTGCCCGCGCCGTTCGGCCCGAGGAAGCCCGTGATGGTGCCGGGCTCGAGCGCGAACGACAGGTTGTCGACCGCGGTGAGCTTCCCGAACCGCTTGGTCAGCGACTCGGCCTGAACGACGGGGGCCATGCCCGCAGGCTAGATGATTAAGTCCACGCCCCCGCGCGCCTGGTCGCGCGGGGCTGGTGAACTGGTTCGGGGCGTTGGCGGCGCTGCGCTTCGGCGTCTGCGTGATCGCAGACGCCTCGGAACGCGGTCAAGGGCGATGCCCTTGACCGCTTGAACCGTCGCATCGCTGTGGAACCAATCATCTCGCCGCCCCCTACGCGAACTTCGCCAGCACGTGCTTGACGATGGTGTAGTCGTCGAGCCCGTACTTGCTCATGTCCTTGCCGTAGCCGGACTGCTTGAAGCCGCCGTGCGGCATCTCGTTGAAGACCGTGAAGTGGTCGTTCAGCCACACGCAGCCGTACTGGAGCTTGCCGACGGCGCGCAGGCCGCGCTTGGCGCTCTCGGTCCAGACCGAGGCCGCCAGGCCGTACTCGACGTCGTTCGCCCACGCGATCGCCTGGTCGTCGTCGGCGAACCGCTGCACCGTGACGACCGGCCCGAAGACCTCCTTCTGGATGATCTCCGAGCGCTGCTCGGCGCCGGTGACGACCGTCGGCTTCACGAAGAAGCCGCGGTTTCCGAGTGCATCGCCGCCGGTCGCGATCTTCGCGCCGGCCGACGTCGCCCGCTCGAGGAAGCCGAGCACGCGCTCCTGCTGGCGCTGCGAGACGACCGGGCCCATGTCGATGTCGTCGATCTCCGACGGGTCGCCGACCTTGATCGACTCGACCTGGCTCACGAGCTCGGCCAGGAAGTCGTCGTACACCTTCGGCCCGGCCACGACGCGGGTCGCCGCGGTGCAGTCCTGGCCCGAGTTCCAGTAGCCGGCTGCCTTGATCGTCTCGGCGGCCGAGGCGATGTCGGCGTCGTCGAAGATGATCACCGGCGCCTTGCCGCCCAGCTCGAGGTGGACCCGCTTCAGGTTGTCGGCGGCCGCGCGGGCGACCTTCTTGCCCGACTCGACGGAGCCCGTGATCGAGACCATGCGCACGCGCGGATGCGACGAGATGGCCGCGCCCGCGGGGTCGCCGTAGCCCGAGACGATGTTCAGCACGCCCTCGGGCAGGATGTCCGCGGCGATCTCGGCCAGCCGAAGCGTGGTGAGCGGGGTGATCTCGGACGGCTTCAGGACAACCGTGTTGCCGGCCGCGAGCGCCGGGGCGATCTTCCACGCCGCCATCATCAGCGGGTAGTTCCACGGCGTGATCTGGCCGACGACGCCGATCGGCTCGCGCCGGATCATCGACGTCGAGCCGCGCACGTACTCGGCGGCGGCCTGGCCCTCGGGCGTGCGGGCCGCGCCGGCCATGAAGCGCAGGCAGTCGGATGCGCCGGCGACCTCCTCGACGGCGGCGCCGCGCGGCTTGCCGACGTTCAGCGACTCGAGCTCGCCCAGCTCCTCGGCGTGGTCGTCGAGGGCGTCGGCGAACCGGTTCAGAAGCTCGAACCGCTCGGACGGGGTGGTGTCGCGCCAGTCGCCGAAGAAGGCGCGCTCGGCGGCCTCGACGGCATGGTCGATGTCCTCGGCGGTCGAGCTCGGGACGGCGGCGATGACCTCGCCCGTCGCCGGGTTGACCACGTCGATGGTCTCACCCGAGCTCGACTCGGTGGCCCTGCCGCCGATGTGATTCGAAAAGCGCTTCAGCGCAACGCTCATGGCCTGTCCTCCCGGTGGTCAGCGGGTCAATCGTACCGCCCTCGCGATAGGGTAGAGCCATGACTGCAGGCGTCTTCACACTCCCCGCACCGCGCAACGAGCCGGTGCACGACTACCCGCCGGGATCCCCGCAGCGGGCGTCGCTCAAGGCCCGCCTCGATGAGCTCGCGGGCACAAAGACCGAGATCCCGATGATCATCGGCGGGCGCGAGGTGCGCACCGGCCGCACGGGCACGGTCGTCATGCCGCACGACCACGAGCACGTGCTGGCCGAGTACCACCGCGGCGGCCCGGGCGAGGTCGCCCTGGCGATCGAGGCGGCGGCCGCGGCCCGCAAGGAGTGGTCGGAGACGCCGTGGGAGGTGCGCGCGGCCGTGTTCCTGCGTGCCGCCGAGCTGCTGGCGGGGCCGTGGCGCGACACGCTGAACGCCGCCACGATGCTCGGCCAGTCGAAGACCGTCTACCAGGCCGAGATCGACGCGGCCTGCGAGCTCGTCGACTTCTGGCGCTTCAACGCGAGCTATATGCACCGGCTGATGAGCGAGCAGCCGGTGTCCTCGCCCGGCATGTGGAACCGGATCGAATACCGGCCGCTCGAGGGCTTCGTGTTCGCCGTGGCGCCGTTCAACTTCACCGCCATCAACGGCAACCTGCCGACCGCGCCGGCGCTGATGGGGAACACCGTCGTCTACAAGCCAGCCTCGACGGCCGTCTATTCGGCGTACTTCCTCATGCGCCTGTACGAGGCGGCGGGGCTGCCGCCGGGCGTCATCAACATGGTGCTCGGATCGGGCGCCGAGATCGGCGACGCCGTGCTCGGGCATCCCGACCTCGCCGGCATCCACTTCACCGGCTCGACGCCCGTGTTCCAGGGCATGTGGCGCACGGTCGGCCAGAACATCGACCGCTACCGGGGGTACCCGCGGCTCGTCGGCGAGACCGGCGGCAAGGACTTCATCTTCGCCGACCCGTCCGCCGACCCGGCCGCCGTCGCCACGGCGATCGTGCGCGGCTCGTTCGAGTATCAGGGGCAGAAGTGCTCGGCGGCCTCGCGGGTGTACGCGCCCTCGAACCTGTGGCCGCAGCTGCGCGAGGCGCTGCAGGAGCAGGTCGCGTCGATCCAGATGGGCGACGTGCGCGATTTCCGCAACTTCATGGGCGCGGTGATCGACGAGAACGCGTTCGCCACCCAGCGCGACGCGGTCAAGCTCGTGTCCGAGGCCCCCGATGCGAACGTCCTGGTCGGCGGCGAGACCGACGACTCGCAGGGCTACTTCGTCTCGCCGACGGTCGTCGAGACCACCGATCCCGGCTTCGACCTCATGCGGCGCGAGCTGTTCGGCCCGGTCGTGACCGCCTATGTCTATGACGAGAAGCGCGTCGACGAGACCCTCGAGCTGGTCGACACGACGTCGCCTTACGCGCTCACCGGCGCGGTCTTCGCCACCGACCGCCGGGCGATCGAGCACGCATCCAGAGCGCTGCGAAACGCCGCCGGCAACTTCTACGTGAACGACAAGCCCACAGGCGCCGTCATCGGCCAGCAGCCGTTCGGCGGGGCGCGCGCGTCGGGCACGAACGACAAGGCCGGATCGATGTGGAACCTGATGCGGTGGACGAGCCCGAGGACGCTCAAGGAGACGTTCGTGCCTGCGACGGACTACCGCTACCCGTTCATGGACGCCGAGTAGGTCGCGCACAGCGGTAAAGGGCGGCGCCGTCGGAGCCGATTCCTTCCTGAATGGATGCGGAGCGCAGGGAGTTCTTCCGAGTCATGGTCCGGCTGCCGGTCTCGTGCGCGGCGGTCGGAGGCGACGGCCGCACGAGCCTGATGGTCGTGCGGTCGGTCGACCTGTCGGCGGGCGGCGTCAAGGTGGTCACCGAGCACAGCCTCGTGGCCGGAAACCGGGTGCGGGTCGTCTTCCGGGTCGACGACGAGACGACCGCCCGGCTCGATGCGACCGTGCTGCGGGTCGAGCCGCTCGGCGACGGCCTCTATCGCTACGCGATCGACTTCGACCCGGTCGACCGCAGCGTCGAGAAGCGGCTGATGCAGGCGGTGTACGCCGCCGAGCAGGTGAACGCCGGCCGGCACAAGCACGTGCGCATGACCGTCTGGCAGGCGATGCGCTGCACGGGCCGAAACGGCGACGAGTACGGCGCCCACGCCCTCCAGATCTCGGCCGACGACGCCCAGCTGATCACGAGCCACGTCGTGCTCGAGGGCGAGCGGCTGCGCGTCGTGATGCAGGACGGCGATCTCGGGTTCGACGTCGACACGTACGCGATCGCCCAGTCGGTGCAGCGCGACCTGCGCGGGAACTTCGTCGCGACCGTGCTCTGGGACGGGCTCGACCGGGTCGCGCGGTCGGCCATCCTGCGCCGTTCGATGGAGCAGGAGCGGCGCGACCTCGCGGGCGACTGAGCGAGGCTGCGGCCGGGCGACCCGGAAAATCGGGGACTGTCCCCATGGGGACAGTCCCCACAGCCCAGGGTCAGACAGCACTTCTATAGAGTGGCCGCGATGAGAGTGGCGGTGATCGGGCTCGGGACGATGGGAGCGCCCATGGCGGGGCACCTGCTCGCAGCCGGGCACGACGTGACGGTGCACAACCGCACGCGCTCGCGCGAGGAGCCGCTCGCGGCCGCGGGCGCGAAGCGGGCCGAGTCGCCGGCGGCGGCCGCCGCGGAGGCCGAGGCGGTGCTCACGTGCGTCTCGGATACCCCCGACCTCGAGCACGTTCTGCTCGGCCCCGGCGGCGTCGCCGAGGGGCTCGCCTCCGGAGGTGTCGTCGTCGACTGCTCGACCGTGTCGCCGGCGGCGACCGCCGCGATCGCGGCCCGGCTGCGCGAGCGTGGCATCGGCCTGGTCGACGCTCCCGTCTCGGGTGGATCCGAGGGCGCACAGAAGGGGACGCTCACCATCTTCTGCGGTGGCACCGACGCCGACGTCGCCGCGGCCCGGCCGATCCTCGAAGCCATCGGCAGCCGCATCACCCACCTCGGGCCGAGCGGCGCCGGCCAGGTCGCCAAGGCCGTGAACCAGGTGATGATCGCCGGCACCTATGCGAGCGTCGGCGAGGGCATCGCGCTGGCGCAGGCGGCCGGGCTGCCGCTGCCCGAGCTGGTCGAGGCGCTCTCGGCGGGCGCCGCGGCGTCGTGGGTGCTCCAGAACCGGGCCGCGAACATGATCGCCGACACCTATCCGCTCGGCTTCAAGGTCGCCCTGCACCGCAAGGATCTCGGCATCGCGATCGACGAGGCCGAACGCACGGGCGTGCCGATGGACGTCGCGGCCCTCGTGGCGGCGCAGGAGGACGATCTCATGGCCGCCGGCCACGGCGACGAGGACGTGAGCGCCCTCGCGCGCGTCCCCAAGCGCACGAACGGATGAAACGAGATTGGGCTCCGCCGGAGAACCGGGGACTGTCCCCTTGGGGACAGTCCCCATCGCCTCACGGCACCGCAGCGCGCACGGGCTCGAGATCGAACGGCAGCAGCCGCAGCGCCTCGGCAAACCGGGTCACGAGCGCCGTGCGGTCGCGTGCCGCGAGCGCGACGACGGCCAGCCGGTGGCTGACGTCGTCGTCGTCGTTGTCGCTCAGGCGCTGGCCGGGCCGCACGAGCACCTCGACGTGGGCGTGCGGATAGCGCTCGAGGACGTTCGTCGGATCCGGCACAGCCCGCACGACCGCATCCTCGTATGCACGCACGAGGAAGCTGGCCGTGACCAGGTCGGTGCGTGCCGGCGGCAGCTGCGGCGTGCGCCCCGTTGCGAGGTCGAGCCCGATCTCGTAGCTCGACACGCCGTGGACGGCCTGGACGAGCGGCGCGAACTGCGACGCCATGCGCCCGTTCACCTCGACGATGGACACTGTTCCGTCCGGCCGGACGAAGAACTCGATGTTGAACAGGCTGCCGTCGAACCCGAGCGCGGGCATCAGCCGCGCCGCGACCTCGGCCATCGCCCGCTGTGGGCCCTCGGGCTGGCGGCTGGGGTACTCGAAGCGCAGGAAGCTGATGCGATTCTGGTGCATCACGGCATCGGTGACGCCGATCGGCGTCATGCGACCCCCCTGCATCCAGCCCTCGAACGTGACCAGGTCGCCGTCGAGCAGCTCCTCGGCGATCAGCGTGCGGAACGGCCGCCCTTCGAGCGCGCGATCGTGCGTGGTGATCGCGTCGATCTCGCCCCGCGCCCGTGCGACCGCGACGGCGAAACCGGCCTCGTCGTCGACCCGGAAGGCGAGCTGGGACAGGTGCGCGGCGACGGGCTTGAGGAAGAACGGGAACGGCAGCGGCGCCGGCGCGTCGGGAGCGTCGAGCTCGACGGCGGCGAACCGCGGCGTCGCCTCGGGCACGACCTCGGCCTGCACACGGCGGCACGCGAGCTTGTCGTGGCAGCGCATGAAGGCCGCGCGGCCCGGGCCGGGCAGGCCCGCCGAGTCCGCCAGGATCGACGTCAGATGCCCCGTGGCGTCGCTCGAGCCGAAGATGCCGTCGGCCTCGGGGCCGAACCGGGTCATGTGATCGACGAACGTGCGGGCGTCGAACTCCGGGCCGATCGGCTGCCCGGCAAAGCGGAGCGCGAACCGATCGAGAATCCGCTCGTCGGCGAGGTTCAGCCGATCGCGCTGGCCGGCGCAAATGACCAACACGCCCGGCACGGTGCCGTTCGACGGGCCGTCCACCGGTCGTATTGTGACGGACCCGGGAGGCGACCGCCACCCGATCGCAGGGCCGGTGTGTTCAGCCCCACACCGACCGGGCGGTGCGGGCGAGCGTCTCGAGCTTGCGGCGCTGGTCATCGGGGGTCAGTGCATTCCCGACCACCGACGTCGCAAAACCGCACTGCGGGCTGATGGCGAGCCGTTCGAGGTCGATGTGGCGGGCGGCCTCGTTGATGCGGCCGGTCAGCTCCTCGACGGTCTCCGGCCGCGGCGACTTGGTGGTGACCAGGCCCAGCACGACCACCTTGTCGTCGGGCACCTCGCGCAGCGGCTGGAACGAGCCCGAGCGCTCGTCGTCGTACTCGAGCAGCAGCCGGTCGGCGTTCACGGTGCGGAAGATCTGCCGCGCGATCGGCTCGTAGCCGCCCTCGACCAGCCAGCGGCTGCCCTGGTTGCCGCGGCAGAGGTGGAAGCCGAAGGTGACCTCCGGGTGGCCGTCCATGACGTAGTTGTCGAGCTCGATGCCACGGCCGAGCCAGCGCGCGGCGTCCCAGCCCTGGCGCTCGTAGAACGCACGCGTCTCGGGGTCGATCAGGAGCGGATAGTGCGGCGCGTCGAGCTGGATGTAGGTGCAGCCGAGCCGCGCCAGCTCGTCGATCTCGTCCCGTGTGAGCGCCGCGACGTCGTCGAGGAAGTCGTCCAGCGTCGGGTAGGCCTCGCGCGAGACCTCGGCCGACCACAGGTTCGCGTAGAGGCTGGGGCTTGCGAGCGTCACCTTGGGGCTCGCGGTCGCGCGGGCGCGCAGGTAGGTGAAGTCCTCGGCGGCGATGTGCCGGCGCCGGCGCAGGCGCTCACGCACGCCGAGCCCCGCGGGCCGGGCGGTGGCGCGGTCGCCGACGTCGTCGCCGTGCCAGTCGCCCCACAGGTAGGCGTCGAGCGGCACGTCTCCGAAGCCGTCGACAGCGTCCGGCAGGCCGCTCTGGAACGAGAGCCGCCGCATCTCGCCGTCGGTGACGACGGCCATGCCGGCGTCCTCCTGCAGCTTCACCGCGGCGTCGACGGCCCTGTCCTCGGCGCGCTTGAGCTCGGCCGCCGACGCCTCGCCGCGCTCGAAGCGGTCGCGCACGGCGAGCAGCTCGGGCGGCCGCAGCAGGCTGCCGACGACGTCGGTGCGGGCGGTCTCCACGGCGGCGAGTCTAGTCAGACGCCGGGGAGCGCGGCGATGCGGCCGGACTCGACCGCGGCTGCGAATTCGGCGTGGTCGCGCTCGTTGCGGTCAGCGTACGCCTCGGCGAACGCGGCCAGCGCGCGATCGAACGAGTCGCCGCTGCCGAGATAGGCGGCGATCGCGACCCGGTCGCCGGAACGGGCGTGGGCGCGGGCGAGCGTCCAGCCGCACATCCGCCCGTAGGCGGCCATATGCCGCGGGGCCATGTCCTCGACCGTCACCGACCCCTTCCAGTCCTTCAGCTGGCGGGCGTAGAAGTCGACGCTCGTGCCGTCGGGGCCGGTCATCCGCCGCCAGCCGAGGAAGATGTCGCTCGCCGCCTGCATGAGCCGCTGGCCGGCCACCACCCGCTGGCCGTGATTCGCATAGGCGCTCGCCCCGGCGAACTCCTCGAGCACCGAGGCCTGTGCCTGCTTGATCTGCAGCAGCAGCGGATCCTCGTTGCCGCGTCCGACCAGGAGCGCGATCCAGGCCTGCGTGCCGACGCTGCCGACGCCGACGACCTTGTGGGCGAGGTGGACGAAGCGGAACTGGTCGAGCAGGGCCCGCCGGTCGCTCTCGAGCGAACGCTCGTAGCCGCGCATGAACGCGCGCACGACCGCGGCCATGGCCCCGGCGGTCGCACCCGGGACGATCTCCTCGGCCGGCACGACCAGGGGCGGGTCGGCCGCGATCCGCGGCTCGCCGTCGACCAGATGCGTGAGCTTCGAGTAGCTGTGCAGGTTGTCGCGGGTGCGGGCCTTGGCGAGGTCGCGCTCGACCCTGTGGCGGTCCTTCGGGCTGATCTCGGAGCCGATCTGATCGAGCAGCGGCTCGACCTCGAGGTGGGCGTACCACACGTCGAGCGTACCCATGACGGCGAACGCGCGCATCGCGTCGCGGTAGCTGCGCACCGCTTCCGCGACGATCCGGGCGCGGTCGGCGGCGGCGAAGCCGTTGTCCCGGCCGGCGACGGCCAGGCTGGCGGCAAGGCGCTTGACATCCCACTCCCACGGGCCGGGGAGCGTCTCGTCGAAGTCGTTCAGGTCGAACACGAGCCGCCGCTCCGGCGAGGCGAAGACGCCGAAGTTCGAGAGGTGCGCGTCGCCGCAGAGCTGGACGCGCAGGCCGGAGTGGGGCATGGCCGCGAGGTCGGACGCCATGATCAGCGCCGCGCCGCGAAAGAACGCGAACGGCGAGGCGAGCATCCGCCCGTGACGGATCGGCACGAGCTCGGGCACGCGCGTCTCGGCCTGGCGCTCGAGGAGGGCGACCGGGTCGGGGCGGCCGGGGTGGGGAGCGAGCCCGGCATGGGCCGAACGGGGCGCCTCGGCCCGCGCGGCCCGGCCGCGCGCGGTGCTCTCCTCGACGGTCGGAAGCGGCACGCGGCCAGGCTAGCACCCACCCTGCGCACTTGGCAGTTGCGGCGAATGCCAATTGGCGCGTGGTCGGCCCCGCGAGGGTTCACCGAACCTTGACAACCCCCGGCGGATGTGAGACAGATTCGGCTCCGCCGGTGTGACATCCGTTCCACCGGCGGAACCGGGAGATGGACGATCCCCGACCTCATCCGGCGCGGCTCTAGATGGCGGTAGCCGTCCGGGACGCCGCGCGCTCGCCCGCCCGTCCGCCGTCGCCGCAGGCGCCGTCTGCAGGGATCGCGGCCGTGCTCGGCGTGCTCGAGGCGCTCGACCGCGCCGGGGCGGCGGGCCTCGCCGAGCTCCACGCCGCCACCGGCCTGCCCAAGACCACCCTGCACCGGGCCTGCGCCGCCATGGAGGAGCGCGGGTTCGTCGAGCGGGTCGCCGACGGCAGCTACGTCCTTGCGGCGCGCGCCGTCGCGCTCGGCGCGCACAGCTCGTGCTCTGCGCTCGTCTCGGCGTTCGAGGCCGAGGGCGCCGGCCTGCTCGCGCGCCACGACGAGACCACCTGCCTCGTCGTCCTCGACGGCGCGGATGCGCTCTTCATCGCCAAGGTCGAGACGTCGCAGGCCGTCCGGCTCGTGACCCGCGTCGGCAGCCGCCTGCCCGCCTTCGCCGCGGCGAGCGGGCGCGTCCTCCTCGCGGCGCTTCGCCCGGAGGCGCTCGACGATGTGCTGGCGGGCGCCGAACTGGTGACGCCGGTCGGCCGGCGGATGGAGGCGCGCGAGCTGCGCGCGATCCTCGACCGCGCCCGCGCCGACGGCTACGCCGAGAGCATCGACGAGACGTCGCGCGGCCTGCACTGCATCGCGGTGCCGATCTCCGCCGCTGACGGGGCGACCACCGCGGCGATGACGCTCTGCGTCCCGAGCGGCCGGATGGATCGCGGCCGCCGGAGGCTTATGCTTGCCGACCTGCGCGCTGCCGGGCTGCGCGCGTCGGCCTCATTGCGCGCGATCCACAAACCCCACGGCCCGGGCTGACGTCGAACGTCGGACGGGGACCGACCCGAAAGCCAACGACTTGAAGCCGTACCGGACAGAAAGGTGAACCCACCCATGGACGAGAACCAGCGCAGGCTCGACAGCATCCGCCGAGGCAGCTCCGAGCTCGAGAACAGCTTCATCGACGAGTTCGCCGCCGGGCGCCTCAGCCGGCGCGAGTTCGTCCGCCGCGGCGCGGTGGTGGGCCTGTCGATGCCGCTCATGACCGCGATCATCGCGGCCTGCGGCGGCGCCAACAACTCCGGCAGCAGCTCGCCCTCGAGCGGAGGCGGCGGCGGCGCCAAGCCGGGCGCCGACCTCAAGGTGGGCATCGTCACGCCCACCGCCGCGATCAACCCGGTGACCGTCGCCGATCAGGGTGGCCTCGACATGCTCGGCCAGTGCGGCGAGTACCTGGCGATCTCGAACTCGTCGCTGCAGCTCGTGCCGGTGCTGGCCGAGAAGTGGACGGCGAACGCCGACTCGACCGTCTGGACGTTCACCATCCGCCAGGGCGTGAAGTTCCACAACGGCCAGGCGATGACGGCCGACGACGTGGTCTACACCTACAAGCTGCAGACCGACCCCAAGGGTTCGTCCAACGCCCTCTCGGCGTTCGGCGGCGCGCTCACGCCGTCGGGCGTGCAGAAGGTCGACGACTTCACGGTCGCCTTCCACCTCGAGGCGCCCAACGGGAACTTCCCGTACCTGTGCTCGTCGGACAACTACAACATGATCATCATCCCGAACAACTACGACCCCTCGAAGTGGGAGTCGAGCTTCCTCGGGACCGGCCCGTTCAAGCTGAAGAGCTACACGCCCAAGGTGGGGGCGTCGTTCGTCCGCAACGAGGACTACTGGGGCACGAAGGCGCTGCCGGCGACGACCGAGTTCACCTTCTACGACACCCAGCAGCCCGAGATCCTGGCGCTGCAGGGCGGCACGATCGACGTGATCGGCCAGTTCTCGGTGGACGGCGGCCAGTCGCTGCTCTCGGGCTCGAGCGCGACCGTGATCAACCTGAAGTCGAGCGCGCACCGCGAGCTCTCGATGCGCTGCGACCAGGCGCCGTTCAACGACCCGAGGGTGCGCCAGGCGATCGCGCTCACGCTGAACCGGCCCGAGATCGTACAGGGCCTCTTCCTCGGCAAGGCCGACGTGGGCAACGACAGCCCGTTCGCGCCGGTGTTCCCCTCGACCGATACGAGCGTCCCGCAGCGGGCGCAGAACATCGCCAAGGCCAAGTCGCTGCTCTCGGCAGCCGGCCACGGCAGCGGGTTCTCGACCAAGCTCTTCACCGAGAACTTCCTCGAGATCCCGAAGCTGGCCCAGATCGTGAAGCAGGCCGCCGCTCAGGTCGGCGTCCAGATCGCGCTCACGATCGAGACGTCGTCGCAGTACTACGGCAAGGCGGTCTTCGGCCAGTCCGACTGGCTGGACGGGGCGATGAGCCTGGTCGACTTCGGCCACCGCAGCGTACCCAACGTGTTCCTGACGGCGCCGCTGCAGAGCAAGGGCACGTGGAACGCGGCCCACTTCAAGAACGCCCAGTACGACACCCTGTCGAAGCAGTACATCGCCGCGCCGGCCACCGACGTGCAGGGGCAGAAGACGATCGCCGGCAAGATCGAGAACCTGCTGCTCGAGCAGACCCCGATCATCTACCCCTACTTCTACAACTACCTGACCGCCACGGCGTCCGGCGTCACCGGCGTCGAGCCGACCGCGATCGGGCACATCTTCCTGTTCAACGCTTCCAAGGCATGAGCAGCTGAACCGCCGCCGGCCGCGGGTCCGCCCGCGGCCGGCACCAACCCGAGATCGCATGGCCATCTTCATCGCAAAACGCTTCGGGCTCGCGCTGATCACGCTCTGGATCCTGAGCCTGATCGTGTTCTTCGCCGGCCAGGTGCTCCCGGGCGATCCCGGACGGGCGATCCTGGGTCCGCTCGCCGCGCAGAGCGCTGTCTCTCACCTGGACGACCAGCTCGGCGTCAACCAGCCGCTGCTGACGCAGTACTGGAACTGGATCTCGGGCTTCGTCCACGGTGACATGGGCACCTCCTACCAGTTCCAGGCTCCCGTCGAGCCGTTCATCTCGCACGCGATCCGCCACTCGCTCGAGCTGGCCGCCGTGGCGTTCGTGATCGTCGTCCCGCTGAGCATCCTCGGCGGCGTCGTCGCCGCGCTGAACGTGGGCAAGGCCCCTGACCGCATCATCACGGTGCTCGGCCTGTCGGCCTCGACGGTGCCCGAGTTCGTGTCGGGCATCGTCGTGATCATCGTCTTCGGGATCTGGCTGAACGTGCTGCCCATCTCGGCGGCGTGGGGGCCCGGCGCGTCGTTCCCCGATCAGCTCTACCACCTGATCCTGCCCTCGATCCCGCTCGTCCTCGTGCTGTTCGGGTACATCGCGCGGATGGCCCGGGCGGGCACCGTCGAGGCGCTCGACTCCGACTATGCGCGTACCGCGATCCTGAAGGGACTGCCGCGCGGCGTCGTCATCCGCCGGCATGTGCTGCGCAACTCGCTCGTGCCGACCGTCACCGTCATCGCCACGCAGACGGGCTACCTGATCGGCGGCCTGGTCGTGATCGAGACGCTCTTCAACTATCAGGGCATCGGCAACCTGATCTTCAAGGCCGCCCAGGACCGCGACTTCCCGATGCTCGAGGCCGGGGTGCTCACCATCGGCATCGTCTACATGCTGGCGACGCTGATCGCCGACTTCATCTACTCGATGCTCAATCCCCGCATCCGCTTCGGAGAGGCGGAGTGAGCGCCGCCGCCGCCCCCGCCGAGACCGCCGGCGCCCTCGATGCAGGCGTGGGGCAGGTGCGGCGTGAGCTGCTGCACCAGCTGCTGCGCTCGAAGACGTTCATCGTCGGTGCCGTCATCGTCGTCTTCTGGGTGCTCTGCGCCATCCTGGGTGGCACGCTCGCGCCGCACAACCCGCTCGCCGGGAGCCTTCCGCCCTGGAACACGGCCCCATCGGGCTCGCACTGGTTCGGCACCGACGGCCTCGGCCGCGACGTGTTCTCGCGCGTGATCGTCGGCTCGCGCAGCATCCTCGTGATCGCGCCGCTGGCGACGCTGATCGGCACGGTCCTGGGCACGGCCCTCGGCCTGGCGATGGGCTATATCGGCGGTTGGACCGACAACATCGTGAGCCGCATCGTCGAGGCGGTGCTCTCGCTGCCGGTCGTGATCATCGCCTTCCTGTTCGTCGCCGCCGAGGGGCCGTCGACGCGCACCCTCGTGATCGTGATCGGCTTCGTGTTCACGCCGCTCATCGCCCGCACCGTGCGCTCGGCGGTGTTGTCCGAGCGCGAGCTCGACTACGTCGCGGCCGCCCGGCTGCGCGGCGAGCGGGCGCCGTACATCATGTTCGCCGAGATCCTGCCGAACGTCCTGCAGCCGATCCTGGTCGAGTTCACGGTGCGGCTCGGCTACGCCATCTTCGCGGTCGCGACGCTTTCGTTCCTCGGCTTCGGCATCCAGCCGCCGACGGCCGACTGGGGTGCGGACATCTCCGCGAACTACGGCGTCATCACGGCCGGGTACTGGTGGGAGACGCTCTTTCCGGCCCTCGCGATCGCCTCGCTCGTCGTCGCGGTGAACCTGATCGCCGACTCGATCTCGGGGGTGCTCGAGGCGTGAGCGCGGCGCCCCAGATCGTGCCCGAGGCGGCGAACGCGCTCGACGTCTCGCACGTCGACGTCGCCTACCGCGTGCGCGGCCGCGACCGGCTCGTGCTGCGCGACATCTCGTTCACGATCGGCCGCGGCGAGTCCTACGGCCTCGTCGGCGAGTCCGGCTCGGGCAAGTCGACCATGGCGCTCGCGCTCATGCGCTACCTGCCGCGAAACGGCCGCGTGCGGTCGGGGTCGATCACGATCGACGGCCGCGACGCCCTGGCCCTCGGCCGCTCCGACCTGCGCCGCCTGCGCGCGCAGACCGTGTCGATGGTCTACCAGGAGCCGGGCCGCGCGCTCAACCCGTCGATCCGGGTCGGCCGCCAGGTGGCCGAGGTGTACGAGATCGCCGGGCTCGACCGCTCGGCCGCGATGCAGCGGTCGGAGGCGATGCTCGCCAAGGTGCGCATCTCGGATCCGGCCGGCGTGATGCGGCGCTACCCGCACCAGCTGTCGGGCGGGATGCTGCAGCGGGTGGTGATCGCGATGGCGCTCGCCTCCGAGCCGTCGCTGCTCGTGCTGGACGAGCCGACGACGGCCCTCGACGCGACCGTCGAGGCCGAGGTGCTCGACCTGGTCGCCGCCCTGCGCGGCGAGTTCCAGACGTCGGTGCTCTTCATCAGCCACAACCTGGGCGTGATCGCGCGCATGTGCGACCGGGTCGGCGTGCTCTACGCCGGCGAGCTGGTCGAGGAGGCTCCGGCGGCCGAGGTGTTCGAGCAGCCCCGGCACCCCTACACCGTCGGCCTCCTGCGCTGCATCCCGCGCCGCGGCCGGCGCAAGGATCACGGCCGCCTCGACACGATCCCCGGGTTCCTGCCCCAGCCGGGCCAGACCGTCGCGGGCTGCATCTTCTCGCCGCGCTGCGCCATCGCCCAGGATCGCTGCCGCACCGAGGCGCCGCCGCCGTACGACGTCGGGCCGGGGCGGACGTCGCGCTGCCACTTCCACGAGCAGGCGCCCGCGCTCCCGCGCGAGACGCCGGCCGACAAGCAGACGCTGCAGGTGCGCGAGGCGGGCGCGCCGGTCGTGAGCCTGCGCGGTGTGTCGAAGACGTTCAACTTCTACGGCGAGCGCCTGCGCGGCCTGGTCGACGTCGACCTCGACATCAGCCCCGGCGAGACGCTCGGCCTCGTGGGCGAGTCGGGCAGCGGCAAGACGACGCTCGCGCGCGTGCTCCTCGGCCTGACCGAGCCGGATCCCGGCTCCGAGGTCGAGCTCTACGGCGCGCCGGTCGCTGGCGATGCCCGCAACCGCACGCGCGAGCAGGTGAAGACGCTCCAGATCGTGTTCCAGAACCCCGACTCGGCGCTGAACCGCCGCCACAGCGTACGCCGTCTGGTCGGCCGGGCGCTCAACCGGCTGGCGGGGCTCTCGGGCGACGCCCTCCAGGCCCGGCTGGTCGAGCTGATCACGTCGGTGCGGATGGAGGAGCGGCACCTGTCGCTGCGCCCGACACAGCTCTCCGGGGGGCTGAAGCAGCGCGTGGCCATCGCCCGCGCCTTCGCGGGCGATCCGCAGGTGGTCGTCTGCGACGAGCCCACCTCGGCCCTGGACGTGTCGGTGCAGGCGGCGATCCTGAACCTGCTCGTCGATCTGCAGTCGCGCGAGGGGGTCACCTACCTCTTCATCTCGCACGACCTGGGCGTCGTGCGCTACCTGTCCGACCGCATCGCGGTCCTCTATCTGGGCCGGATCATGGAGCTCGGCACCGCCGAGACCGTGTTCGCGGGGCCGCACCACCCCTACACCGAGGCGCTCCTCTCGGCCGTCCCGAGCCTCGACGGCACCCGCGTGCGGATCCGGCTCGAGGGCGAGATCCCGAGCGCCGCCGACCCGCCGTCGGGGTGCGTATTCCACACCCGCTGCCCGCGCAAGATCGGCTCGATCTGCGAGACGTCCGAGCCGAAGCTCGAGGAGGCCGAAGACGGCCACCTGATGCGCTGTCATATCCCCCTCGAGGAGCTGCGCCGGCTCCAGGCCGTTGAGGACGAGAGCCGCACTCCTGTCTGAGACCGGCGCGCGCCTGGAGGTGGTCGAGGTCGAGCTCGACCCGCCCCGGGCGCACGAGGTGCTCGTGCGGCTGCACGCGAGCGGCGTGTGCCACTCCGACCAGAACGCGATCGACGGCACGGCCGCGACCCGCTGCCCGGCGGTGCTCGGGCACGAGGGGGCCGGCGTCGTCGAGGCGATCGGCCCGGGTGTGACCACGGTCGGGCCGGGCGACCGCGTCGCCCTGTCCTGGCTACCGGCCTGCGGCGCGTGCGAGCAGTGCCGCCGCGACCTGCCGCACCTGTGCGCGGCGGCGTTCCCGGCGATGGACGCCGGCGGCCTGCTGGACGGCACCACGCGGCTCTCGCACGCCGGCGCGCCCGCCTACCACTACTCGCTGCTGTCCACGTTCGCCGAGCACACCGTCGTGCCCGAGGCGTCGTGCATCCCGATCGCGGCCGGCGTGCCGTTCGCCGTCGCGGCGCTCGTCGGCTGCGCGGTCACCACGGGCGTGTGCGCCGCCTGGCGCACGGCGCGGGTGGCGCCGGGCGACCGCGTGGCGGTGTTCGGCTGCGGCGGCGTCGGCCTCTCGGCGGTGATGGGGGCGGCCGCCGCCGGCGCCGACCCGGTCGTCGCGGTCGACGTGAGCCTCGAGCGGGCGCAGGCGGCGGCGGAGTTCGGCGCCACCGATGCGGTCGCCTGGGACGGCGACGCCGACGCGACCGCCGATGCCGTGCGCGAGCGGTCGGGCGGCGGCGTCGATCACGCGTTCGAGGCCACCGGCCGGCCCGAGGCGATGCGGGCGGCGTTCCTGTCGGTGCGCCCGCGCGGCCAGGCGGTGCTGATGGGCATCCCGCGCGAGGACGCCGAGCTGCGCGTCCCCGCCCGGCTCATCCCCCGCGGCGAGCGCCGCGTGATCGGCGCGCTCTACGGCTCGTCACGGCCCGAGCGCGACTTCCCGCTGATCCTCGACGCCTACCGCCGGGGCCGGCTCCCGCTCGACCGCCTGATCTCCCACCGGCTCCCGCTGGAGCAGATCGAGGACGCGTTCGACCTCCTGCGCGGCGGCGGGGCGCGCCGGGCCGTGCTCGACCTCGCGCCGGAGGCCGCATGAAGATCGCGCGCGTCGAGACCCGGCAGTACCGGTTCGCGCTCGACCCGCCGCTCGTCGCCGCCTGGGATCCGCGCCCGCGCACGCACCAGGACGCGACGGTCGTGATCGTCACGGCCGACAGCGGCGAGCGCGGGTGCGCGAGCGGCGACGCGCTGCCCGACGCCGCGCTTCTGGCCGACCTGCTCGTGGGCGTCGACCCGTTCCGCACCGAGGTCGTGCGCGAGGTGTGCGAGACCGTCGACTTCCACGGGGGCAGGCCGTGGACGCTCGAGGTGGCGGTCTGGGATCTCGTCGGCCGGGCGCTCGGCGAGCCGCTGTGGCGCCTGCTCGGCGGGCGCAGCGAGGCGCTCGTCGCCTACGCATCGAGCGCCGAGCGCGTCGATGCGGACGAGCGGGCGCGCCGCTGCGTCGCCCTGCGCGACGCGGGCGTGCGCGCCGTCAAGCTGCGGTTTCACGACGAGGACTGGCGCCGCGACGTCGAGGTGGTCGAGGCCGTGCGGGCGGCGGTCGGCGGCGGGACGCGGATCATGGTGGACGCGAACCAGGGCTGGCGCATGCCCGGCGACCGCTCGCCGCGGTGGGACGTCGCCACCGCCCTCGCCTGCGCGCGGGCGCTCGAGCCGCTCGCGATCGAGTGGCTCGAGGAGCCGCTGCGCACCGACGACATCGCCGGCTACGCCGCTCTGCGGCGGGGCACGTCGCTTCGGATCGCGGCGGGCGAGATGGTGCGCGAGGCCGCCCAGGCGCGCGATCTCGTGGTCGACGGGGGAGTGGACGTGATCCAGCCCGACGTCGTCCTTTCGGGCGGGATCGGCGGCGCGCGCCGGATCGCCGCCCTCGCCGACCTGCACGGCCGCATGTGGTCGCCGCACACCTGGTCGAACGGCTACGGCCTGGTCGCGAACCTGCACGCGGCGCTCGCATTCTCGACCTGTCCGTGGATCGAGGTGCCGTTCGATCCCCCGGCGTGGCCCGCCGAGCGGCGCGACTGGCTGCTCGCCGAGCCCGTGCGGATCGCCTCCGACGGCACGATCCGCCCACCCGCGGGTCCCGGTCTGGGCGTCGAGCCCGACCTGGACGCGCTCGAGCGCCACCGGATCGCATGAGCACGGCCCCCCTCGAGATCAGGGCAGCGGTGCTCGACCATGGCGGTGCGCCGCTCCAGGTCGAGACGCTCCTGCTGCACCCGCCGCATGCCGACGAGGTGCTCGTGCGGGTGGCCGCCGCCGGCGTGTGCCACTCCGACCTGCATCTCGCCCAGGGGCATCTGGGCGACGGCCGCTGGCCGATCGTGCTCGGGCACGAGGGGGCGGGCATCGTCGAGGCGGTGGGCGAGCGGGTCACGCATGTGCGTCCGGGCGACCCGGTGGCGTTCTGCTTCGTGCCGCCGTGCGGGACGTGCCGGATGTGCCTCGCCGGGAGCAAGCACCTGTGCGAGCTCGCGGCCGAGCACTCGCTCGCGGGCATGCTCATGGACGGCACATCGCGGCTCGAACGGCCCGACGGGACGCAGATCAAGCACTTCCTGCACGTGTCGTGCTTCGCCGAGCGCTGCGTGGTGCCCGCCGGCTCGGCCGTGCCGCTCGGCGCCGACCTGCCGCTGTGGCAGGCCGCGCTCGTCGGCTGCGGCGTCGTCACCGGCGTCGGGGCGGTGCGCAACGCGGCCAAGGTGGCGCCGGGCGAGTCGGTCTGCGTGATCGGCTGCGGCGGCGTCGGCCTGCAGGTGGTCGTCGGTGCGCGGCTGGCGGGCGCCGGGCGCATCGTCGCGGTCGACCGCGACCCGCAGAAGCTCGCCCTCGCCCGGCTGCGCGGAGCCACCGACGTGGTCGAGGCCGGCCCCGACGTGCGCGACGCGATCAAGGAGCTGTTCCCGGGCGGCTTCGACCACGCCATCGAGGCGATCGGCCGCGCCGACACCATCCGGCTCGCGTGGGACGTCCTGCGCCCCGGCGGACACGCGACGGTGGTCGGCATCGCCCCGGCCGGCGTCAAGGTGTCGCTGCCGGCCCTGAGCCTCCTGAGCGAGAAGACCCTGCGCGGCTGCTACTACGGCTCGGCCGACGTTGCGGCCGAGCTGCCCGGCCTGGTGCGCCTCGCCGTGGCGGGAGACATCGACCTCTCCGGCGTCGTCTCGCACGTGACCGACCTGGACGGCATCGAGGAGGCGATGGAGCGGCTGCGCCGCGGTGAGGGCGCACGCACCGTGGTGATCCTCGACGAGGCGCTGGCGGGGCGCGGCCTTGACTAGCGGTCGTACCGCGGCGGCGTCCTCCCGCCGTTAGGATCCGCGCCCATGATCGCCGTCACCTTCACAGGCGCGGGCGGACCCGAGGTCGTGCGCGTCGAGGAGCGGCCCGATCCCGTGCCCGGCAGCCACGACGTGCTCGTCCGCGCCACCCACGCGGGCCTCAATCCCGCCGACCTGGCGCAGCGCGCAGGCCGCTATCCGGCCCCGAAGGGATCGCCGCAGGACATCCCCGGGCTCGAGGTCTCGGGCACCGTCGTCGATTGCGGAGCCTCGGTCACCGCCTGGAAGGAGGGCGACCGGGTGTTCGGGATCGTCGGCGGCGGAGGGCTCGCCGACACGGTCGTCGCGCACGAGCGCCATGTCGCCCGCGTCCCGGAGTCGCTCTCCGACCGCGACGCGGCCGCCGTACCCGAGGCCTTCGTCACCGCCCACGACGCCATTTTCACGCGCGCCGGCCTGCTCATGGGCGAGATCCTGCTCGTGAACGGCGCAAACGGCGGCGTGGGGACGGCGGGCGTGCAGCTCGGCGTCGCCGTCGGCGCACGCGTGCTCGCGAATGCCCGCGCCCATCACGACCGGCTAGCCGAGCTCGGCGCCGAGCCGGTCGCGCTCGATGACGCCGCCGACGTCGACGTCGTGCTCGAGCTGATCGGCGCGCAGAACCTGACCGGAAGCCTGGCCGCGCTCGCCCCGCTTGGCCGCGTCATCATCGTCGGCACGGGCGCCGGCGCCGAGACCGACGTGTCGCTGCGCACCCTGATGGGCAAGCGGGCGAGCGTCATGGGCACGATGCTGCGCGCACGCCCGCTCGAGCAGAAGGCGGCCGCGGTGCAGGCGTTCGCCCACCAGGTCGTGCCGCTGCTCGCGACGCGCCGGGTGCGGCCGCTGATCGACCGCGTCTTCCCCGTCGCCGAGGCGGCGGCGGCCTTCGACCACCTGGCCGGTCAGGGCAAGTTCGGCAAGGTGCTGGTCGAGTTCGCCGCGTCGTGAGCGGCGGCGTGGTCGTCCGCCCGGCGGGCATGTCCGACATCGAGGCCGCCTACCGCGTGTCGGCCGCGTTCTCGGCGGCGATCCACGGAGAGCCCGAGACGACGGTCGAGCACCTGCGGGCGGCGTGGGACTACGGCCAGGCGTGGGTCGCGCTCGATGCCGACGACGGCGTGGTGGGCTACGCGACCCTCGAGGACGGCTATGTCGAGGTGTGGCCGCACCCCGAGCACCGCGAGGCTGGGACGGTGGCCGCGGCCCTGCTGGATGCCGCGTCCGTGCTCGGCGGCCCGCTCGAGACGATCGTGCCCGCGGCCGCCACCGACCTGGCCGAGCTCTACCGCGCCCGCGGCTTTCGCCAGACGCGCGAGGTGCTGCGCATGCAGATCGCGGTCGAGACCGAGCCCCCGCCGGCGGCCTGGCCGCAGGGCGTGTCGGTGCGCACGTACGCCGAGGGCGACGCCGCCGCGGTGCACGACCTGCTCGTCGAGTCGTTCGCCGGGAACGCCGAGGAGGTGGCGCCGTTCGCACGCTGGCATCCGTGGATGACCGGCGACCCCGGGTTCGATCCCGGTGTCTGGTTCCTGGCCGAGGAGGGCGCGGCGCTCGTCGGGGCGTGCCTGTGCTGGATCGAGGGCTGGGTGAAGGATCTGGCGGTGCGGCCGTCCGATCGCGGCCGCGGTCTGGGCGAGGCGCTCCTGCGCCACGCCTTCGGCGAGTTCCACCGCCGCGGCCTGGGCACGGTCGGGCTCAAGGTGGACGCGGACAACCCGACCGGCGCGGTGCGCCTGTACGAGCGCGTCGGGATGACGCTCGACCGCCGCTACCTCATGTTCGCGAACGCGCCAAAGGCCGTCTGACCCTCGTGAATACAAGGGGCCTGGCCCGTTGTATTCACGCCGCGGCGGTGGAGGCGCGCGTGACCAGGCGCGGCGGCATCACGAGCTCGCGGCCGAGCCGGCGGCGGCCCTCGATCACGTCGAGCAGCATCGCGGCTGCGGCGGCGGCCGCGCGGGCCGTGTCCCAGCTGACGGTCGTGAGCGCCGGGCGCACGAGCTGCGAGAGCGGGTGGTCGTCGAAGCCCGCGACCGACACGTCGGCGGGAATTTCCAGACCGAGGTCGGCGCAGCCCATGTACGCGCCGTAGGCGAGCGCGTCCGAGAGCGCGAAGACGGCGGTCGGCGGCTGCGGGCCGCGGAGCGCCGCCACCGTCGCCGCCCGCCCGTCGGCCGTGCTGAACCCGCACACCCGCGTCTGCACGCCGCGGCGCCTGCGGGGACGGTGCATCCCCGAGGCGAGCACCGTGATGCGCTCGTGCCCGAGGCCGTGCAGGTGGTCGAGCACGAGGTCGGAGCCGGCGTCGGCCTCGAACCGCACCGCCCCCGCGGGTGCCGCCAGCGCCGCGCCGACGGCGATGACCGGCAGCTCGGCGACGATCTCGCCCCACGCAGGCGACTCGGGCGCCACCGGCAGGGCGATCAGGCCGTCGACGCGCTGGTCGACCAGCGCTCGGGCGCGCTCGATCTCGGTCTCGGCATCGCCGTCGGCGTCGGCGAGCAGCATGTGCTTGCCACGCCGGCGCAGGTGCCGCTGCAGCTCCGAGGCGAACTCCTGGTGCCAGTAGTCGGCCAGGCTGCCGCCGATCACGCCCACGACGCCCGACGCGCCGCCCCGCAGCGCCCGCGCGATCGGGTCGGAGCGGAACCCGAGCCGGTCGGCCGCGTCGCGAACGCGCTCGGCGGTGGCCGGCGAGACGCGCTGGCCGCGCAGCGCGTAGGACACGCCGGCGGTCGAGAGACCGGTCATGTCGGCGACGTCGCGCAGCGTCGTGCGCTTGCGTTTGGGTCGTTCGTGCGGCAGAATCGTGGTGAATCGTTTCACAAACGTCCGGAAGGCGCAAAGAGCCACGCGCGTCGATCTGCATCAGCACCTCTGGCCGGAGCCGCTGCTCGCGGCCCTCGCGGCGCGCTCACGCCCGCCGCGGCTGCACGGTGCGCGCGGGCGGATGCGGCTCGAGCTGGCCTACGAGCCGGGCGGCGAGATCCGCTCGGAGTACCACGATCCCGCCGCGCGGATCGCGCTGCTCGACGCGTGCGAGGTGCAGACGGCGGTGATCTCGCTCTCGACGCCGATCGGCATCGAGGCGCTGCCGCAGGACGAGGCCGCGCCGCTCCTCGACGCCTACCACGGCGGCATCGCGGAGGTCGTCGACCGATCGGGCGGGCGGCTGCGGGCGTTCGCCGCGGCGTGCGTGGCCGCACCGGACGCCGGCGCGGCCGATGTGCGCACACGGCTCGACGCGGGGTTCGCGGGTCTGTCGCTGCCGAGCGAGGCGCTCGCGTCGCCCGCCGGGCTTGATCACTGCGCGCCGCTGCTCGAGGCGCTCGAGCAGGCCGGGCGCCCGCTCTTCGTGCATCCCGGCCCGGCGCCGTGGACGCGTCCCGACCCCGCCGACGAGCGCCTGCCCGCGTGGTGGACGCCGCTCGCGCAGTATCCGGCGTGGTCGCTGCGCGCGTTCGCGACCTGGCGTGCGCTCGGCGCGGAGGCGTATCCGCGGCTGCGGGTCGTGTTCGCGATCATGGCCGGCGGCGCACCCTTCCTCGAAGGCCGCTGGCGGACGTTCACCGGCCTGGCCGGCGGCATCGACCCGAACGTCTTCCTCGACACGGCCTCGTGCCAGCGGCTCGACCTCGAGCTCGCGCTGGCCGCCTACGGCGCCGAGCAGGTCGTGCTCGGCACCGACGTCCCCGTCATCGACCCGGCACCGCTCCTGCGGTCGCTCGGCACCCTCGGCCCGTACGTCGACCGGGCCGTCGCCGAGCGCAACCCGGCCAGGGTCCTCAACCACCAGGGAGGTGTCCCATGACTGATCCACAGGCCGCCGCGAGCTGGTTCGCGGAGCGGTGCAACGACGACCGCGACCTCGAGCCGGAGGAGCTCGAACGCCTCGTCGGCGAGCTCGCCGAGCGGCCCGATCTGTGGCGGAGCCGTGTCCGCCACGACGAGCAGGAGCGGGTGTTCGTGCGCCTGCACCGCGACCATCACGTCGAGGCCTGGCTGCTGTGCTGGGTGTCGTCCCAGGAGACCGGCCTGCACGACCACGATGTCTCGAGCGGCGCCGTCCGCGTGATGGACGGCAGGTTGCGCGAGCTGCGCATGATGCTCGGCCAGGTCGAGCTGGACGAGGTCGAGTACGGCCCCGGCGACGGGTTCCGGTTCGATGCGTCGCGCATCCACGACATCTGCCACGCCGGCACCGCGCCGGCCGTGTCCCTGCACGTGTACTCGCCGCCGATCTGGCGGATGGGGTTCTACGAGCCCGGCGTCGACGGACGGCTGTCGCGGCGCTCGGCGAGCTACCTTGAGGAGATGGTCCCGGCGGACGCGCCCTAACCTGCCGGGATGGCGAAGCGGCCCGCACGGGCGAAGACCGATCCGGTGGCAGCCGACCTGCCGGAGGAGCTCGAGCTCGAGCGGGCACTCCCCGCCGACCTGCGCAGCTTCGAGCTGCGCGGACGCCGTCTCCACGGCCTCGATCTCACAGGGCGCGTCGCGCACAACCTGCAGGTGGTCGAGTCGCGGCTCGACGACGTCAACCTGACCGAGGCGCCGATGCGCGGCCTTCACCTGCGCGACGCGCGTGTCCAGGGCGGGAGCTGGGCGAACGCCGATGCCGACTCGGCGGCGCTTCGCCGCGTCGAGCTCGACGGCGTGCGCCTGACCGGGGCCATGCTGGCGCATGCTGCGCTTACGGACGTCGCATTCAGCGGCTGTCGCCTCGACCTCGCGAACCTCCGCTTCGGCGAGCTCCTGCGCGTCAGCTTCGAGGACTGCAACATGGCCGAGGTCGATCTCCAGGATGCGACGCTCGCCGCGGTCACCTTCACGGATTGCGACCTCACCGGCGCGCGTCTGGCGGGCGCGACCCTGACGGGGAGCATCATCCGGCGCTGCCGCCTCGACGGGATCGTGAACCCGGAGCGGCTCGCGGGGGTGCGCATGACCGTCCCGGACGCGCTCGCGGCCGTCGGCGTCGTTGCCGCGGCAGCCGGGATCGAGCTCGAGCCCGGGGAGCCGGCCGCGTGACGTGTGCGGCCGCCGTTGGCTGCGCGCCGATGCGCCCTACTATGGGTGCATGACGGGAGCGCGCGAGGCCGAGTCGGTGCCGGGCGACCGGATCCCCCGCTGGGTGGCGCCGGTGTTCGCCCTGATCGGCTTCGGGCTCGTGCCGTGGACGCTGTGGATCGCCTACGACCTCCCGCAGCGCCACCTCGCCCGGCACTGGGACGTGGCCTGGGTCGGGTTCGACGTGGCGATGGCGGCGCTCCTGCTCGCGACCGCCTACGGCGCCCTGCGCCGGGCCGTCTGGATTCAGAGCACCGCGGCCGCCGCGGCGACGATGCTCGTGTGCGACGCCTGGTTCGACGTCGTCACCGCTTCGCGCGGCCTCGATCTGGCGATGGCGCTCGGGTCGGGCCTCCTGATCGAGCTGCCGCTGGCGGCGATCTGCGTCTGGGTGGCGCGAAACGCCGAGCAGGCCCAGGAGTACATGCAGGCGGCGGGCAGGATCACCCGCCGGCGCGCACGCCCCAGATGACGACGCCGCCGCCGGTGCTCAGCCGGCGGGCGCGGATCCGCTCCATCCCCGCCTCGGCCCACATCTCGAGCACGGCGTCGAGCGGGTGCCGGCGCCAGAACGCCTCGATGTTGGGGCCCAGGAACCGGCCCGTGTGCACCCATGCGGGGCCCGCGAGCGCCCCGGCCAGCGGCAGCCCGGCGCGCGTGTAGGCACGCCATGCGTGCAGGGCGATCCCGCCGGGGACGCCGAAGTCGAGCGACGCCATCATCCCGCCCGGGCGGACGGCTGCGGCGAGCGTCCGCAGCACCGCGGCCGGGTCGTCGACGTAGCGCAGCAGGTAGGTGTGGGTGAGGGCGTCGACCGACCCGGGCTCGAGGGGCAGCCCCTCGGCGTCGGACTCGACGAGCTCGATCCGGTCGGCCATCCCCGCGGCCTCCACTCGCTCGTGGGCGCCGGCGAGCATGTCGGGGCTCTGGTCGATTCCGACGACCCGGCATGGATAGCGGCGGGCCAGTGCGATCGCCACCGCTGCGGTGCCCGTGGCCACGTCGGCGACGAGCGCCCCTTCGCGATCGGCGGCGGGCGCGATCGTCTCGATCATCACGTCGTGCCAGCGCCGGTCCTGCCCGAACGAGAGCAGCTGCGCCCAGCGGTCGTAGTCGGCGGCGATGCCGGCGAACAGGCTGCGGGCGTGGCGCTTGCGCTCCGAGACGGCGGACACGGCGGTAGCATCGCACACGCATGCCGGGCGATCCCCTTGCTCTGGCCGTTCTCGGCCGCGGTCTGGTCGATCCGACGCAGCCGTGGCTGCGCGCCGACGACGACGCCGTCCTGCGCGGACGGGCGGCGTTCGAGACGCTGCGCGTCTACGCCGGGAAGCCGTTCCGCCTCGAGGCCCACCTCGAGCGGCTGGCGAACTCGGCCGAGGTGCTCGAGCTGGCCGAGCCCGACGCCGACGGGCTCACGGGTCTTGCGGACGCGGCGATCGCGCATCTGGGCGATGTGGACGCCGTCATGCGGCTCGTGTGGACGCCCGGCCCCGAGGGCGGGCCGAACACCGGCTTCGCGCTCCTGACGGCAATCCCCGCCGGTCTCGACGAGATGCGCTCCGCCGGGATCGCGATCGCATCGCTGCCGCTCGCGATCGGCCAGACCGCACGGCAGGCATCGCCGTGGCTCCTGGCCGGCGTCAAGTCGACCAGCTACGCCGTCAACATGGTCGCCCAGCACGAGGCCCGCAAGCGCGGCGCCGACGATGCCCTCTTTCTCTCGCTCGAGGGCACCGCCCTTGAGTGCCCGACCTCGAACGTGTGGTTCGTCGAGGGCGGCGTGCTGCACACCCCGGCGCTCGACCTGGGCATCCTCGCAGGCGTAACCCGCGACACGCTGCTCGACGCCGCCGAAGCGGCCGCGATCGACGTCGAGGAGGGCGCGTACCCGCGTGCGCAGCTGGCGGCGGCCGACGAGGTGTTCACGTCGTCGAGCGTGCGCGAGGTGATGCCCGTCGTGCGGCTGGACGCCGATGTCGTCGGCGACGGCCGTCCGGGGCCGGTGGCGATGCGGATGCAGGCGGCGCTTCGGGCCGCCGCCGAGACGTAGTCGGCTGCGCGGCTCCGCAACGCACGGGGCGGCGTTTACACGGCCATCTCGTATACCCAGTCGATGTGGTCGAGCCGTCCGTTCAGTGCCGAGTGCACCTCTTTCGCTGCGGGCGAGGTGCACGGAGGGCCTGAGATGGCGAGTGGCCCCCCGCCGGGCTCGCCCAACCTGATCCGGGAGCCTCGAAACGCCTCGCCGTTCGCGAGGGTTAACTCCATCGCGAACGGCGTGACCGTCTGGTCGCTGATGAGAATGCAAGTGCCAGCAAGCTCTGCCGAAGCGTGGTCATTCTTGATCGCCGACGAGAAGAAGAAGCCGTCGATGCTCTCCCTCTCCCATTCAGGATATGTCCGGCGGAGCCACTGCGGGATCAGATACTCGAGTGTGAAGCACAGTTCCGAGGACGACTCGACGGGAAGCGATGCCCCGGGCGCGACACCATCCAGTAGACCCGCAAGCTGCCTCGCAGCGAGTCGTGCCAGATCAGGTTTGCCCGTCATCGAAGCCGACTGCCGGAACACGGCGGTGGATGATCGCATGGCTCTCGCCGTGCTCTGGCGAGACCGCGTCTCGCCGGAGTGAACAGGCAATCCGCCCGTGCCCCGAAGGAGGGGGCTCGTGGGGGAACCATGGGTTCCCCGACGGCTAAAGCACGGCCTCGGGCACCTTGTGCCACGCGGCGACATACTCGCGCTGAAGCGGGTGGGTGAGGCGGCCGGCCCACGCCACCTGCACCATGTCGGGCGCCTTCGGCACGTGCCGCGGGTACATGCCCGCCTCCCACGGCAGCCGGTTGCCCTTGCGGTGGTTGCAGCGGCGGCAGGCGCTGACGACGTTGTCCCAGGTGTGGCGGCCGCCGCGCGAGAGCGGCTTCACGTGATCCATCGTCAGGTCGCGCGGCCCGCCGTCGCGGCCGCAGTAGGCGCAGCGCCAGTTGTCGCGGCAGAAGAGCACCCGGCGCACCACGTTGCGCTTGACGAGCGGCCGCAGCTCGACGTAGGCCGGCACCTGCAGGATCACCGGCAGGGCGACACGGAGGTGCTGCGACCGGTAGACGACGTCCGGGTCGGCGGCGATCACCTGCGCCTGGCCGCAGACGACCAGGGACACCGCGCGCTCGCGGGTGACGAGGCTGGTTGGTCGCATGGTCGCGTCGAGCAGCAGGCAGCGGATTGCCGTACCTCCTTCGTTCTCCCCGAAGTGTACGGGGACGCCACGCCGGCGTGTAGGTGGACGGGCGCAGGGGCAGTCCCGACGACGATCAGGTACCTTCACGCCGTGGAGCGCGCGGCGATCGTCACCGGCGGCGGCACCGGCATCGGCCGGGCGGCGGCGATCGCGCTTCACCGGGACGGCTACCGGGTGCTGATCGGAGGACGCCGGCCCGAGCCGCTCGAGGAGACGCGCGCGCTCCTGGGCGAGGGCTGCGCCGTCTTCCCCGGCGACATCCGCGAGCCCGAGGTGAGCGAGGGTCTGGTCGAGGCGTGCCTGGCCCGGTTCGGCCGCATCGACTGCCTCGTGAACAACGCCGGGGGGCAGTTCACCGCCGCGGCGCAGGACATCACGCCGGGCGGCTGGCGGGCGGTGCGGCGGCTGAATCTGGACGCGCCGTGGTTCCTCACCCAGCGGGTCGCGAACCGGTGGATGATCGCAAACGGCGGCGGCCGCGTGATCTCGGTCGTGCTCTGCCCCGAGCGCGGGATCGCGGGCATGGCACATTCCTCGGCGGCACGGGCGGGCATGGGCGGGCTCACGCGGACGCTCGCGATGGAGTGGGGCCGCTACGGCATCGGCCTCGTCTGCGTCGCCCCGGGATGGATCGACACCGAGGGCGTGCGCGGGTACGACCTCGACCTCGACGAGGTGGCGGCCGCGATCCCCATGCGCCGGCTCGGCGGCGCCGCCGAGGTCGGCGACCTGATCGCCTACCTTGCGTCACCGGCAGCCGCCTACATCACCGGCCAGACGATCGCCATCGACGGCGGCCTCGAGCTGACGAGCAGCGGCTTCGGCCTGCCCGAGCCCCGGCAGTAGCGCGATCGCCAGCTTGCTAGGCTGATTCGATGCCCGCGACCGTCTCGATCGACGCGCTCACCGACCGGCTTGCCGAGCACGCCTACCTCGCCGACCGCGGTCTCGCGACCGTGCTCGCGCTCGCGCAGGCGCTCGAGAAGCCGCTGCTGCTCGAGGGCGAGGCGGGTGTCGGCAAGACCGAGGCCGCCAAGGCGCTCGCGCTCGTCACCGGCGGCCGGCTGATCCGGCTGCAGTGCTACGAGGGCATCGACGTCGCCCACGCGCTCTACGACTGGAACCACGCCCGCCAGCTGCTCTACATCCGCACGCTCGAGGCCTCCGACGCCCTGGAGCCGGGGCGGACGCTGCACGATCTGTTCGGTCGCGAGTTCCTCGAGCGGCGGCCGCTGCTGGATGCGATCGAGCACGACGATCCGGTCGCGCCGGTGCTCCTGATCGACGAGATCGACCGCGCCGACGACGAGTTCGAGGCCTTCCTGCTCGAGCTCCTGTCCGACTTCCAGGTGACGATCCCCGAGATCGGCACGGTGCGCGCCGTGCGCCGCCCGCTGGTCGTGCTCACGTCGAACCGCACGCGCGACCTGCACGACGCGCTCAAGCGCCGCTGCCTGTACCACTGGATCGGCCATCCCGACACCGAGCGCGAGATCGCGATCGTCCGCGCACGCGTGCCCGGCGTGCCCGAGCGGCTCGCCGTCGAGGCCGCGACGTTCGTCACCGAGCTGCGGGCGCTCGACCTGGCCAAGGTCCCCGGCGTGGCCGAGACGATCGACTGGATCCAGGCGCTCGTGGCCCTCGGCCAGTCGGAGCTCGATGCGGGCGTCGTCGACGCGACGCTCGGGTCGGTGCTCAAGCACCACGAGGACATCGAGCTCGTCCGCGACGCGCACCTGTCGCGCCTGGTCGCCCGGGCCCGCGAGGCCTGACGGACATGGCCGCCCCTGGGGACGCCGTCCTCGAGCGGATGGTCGGCTTCGGCCGGGTGCTGCGCGATGCCGGCATGGAGGTCGGCCCGGGCCGGCTGCAGGACGCGCTGCGCGGGCTCGACGTGGTCGGGCTCACCCGGCGAGAGGACGTCTACCACACCCTGCGTTGCACGCTGGTGGCGCGCAGGGAGGAGCTCGAGGCCTTCGACGCCGCGTTCGCCGAGTACTGGGAGCGCGCCCGGTCGGCGCCGGCCCTCGAGGTCGGCGTCGAGGTGCCTCGGCTCGAGCCGCCTGCCGCACCACCCGCAATCGGACGTGACGACGCGGCCGGCCGCGACGAGGGCGGCGAGGACACCACGTTCCTGCTGGCAGCCTCGGCGGACGAGCGGCTGCGCCGGCGCGACTTCGCCGACATGACCGTGTTCGAGCTGCGGCGCCTGCGCCGGCTGATGGAGCGCCTGCCCGATGTGAGCCCGACGCGCCGATCGCACCGGCTGCGCGCCGCCTCGAGCGCCGACGATGTGTTCGATCCGCGCCGGACGCTGCGGCGGGCGATCCGCACGCAGGGCCTGCCGCTCGACCCCGCGTTCCGGCGCCGCAAGCAGGTGCCGCGCAAGCTCGTGTTCCTGTGCGACGTATCGGGGTCGATGGAGCCCTACGCCCGCGCCATGGTGATGTTCATGCAGGCGATCACGACCGCGGGCCGCCAGGTGGAGGCATTCGCGTTCGGCACGCGCATCACGCGGCTCACACCCCACCTGCGCAAGCTCGACCCCGCGCGGTCGCTCGCGAGCGCCGGGAGCCTGATGCCGGACTGGGGCGGAGGCACCAGGATCGGCGAGTCGCTGCGCGGCTACAACGAGACGTGGGGCCGGCGCGGGCTGACGCGCGGGGCCGTCTGTGTCATCGTCTCGGACGGGTGGGAGCGCGGCGGCCTGGAGCTGCTCGACACCGAGCTCGGGCGGATCGCCCGGCAATCGCACCGGCTCGTGTGGGTGAACCCGCTCAAGGGACACGAGGGGTTCGCGCCGCTCGCGGGCGGCATGCGCATCGCGCTTCGCCACTCCGACGCGTTCGTCGAGGGGCACAACCTGGTCGCGCTCGAGGCGCTGGCGGTCGTGCTCTCCGAGCGGACGCGGCGGTGATCCGCCCGGGCACGGGGGAGTCAGGGATCAACCATCTACACTCGGGGGCGATATGGGCTCTGCCCAGAACCCTTCGGGCGCCGAGCGGCGCAGGCACTTCCGCCTCGAGGGCGAGTGGACGATCCCAGTCGAGGCGGTCGAGGAGACGGGTGCGACGACCCGTTTCGACGCCCTGGCGCTGAACATCTCGATGAGCGGCATCCTGCTCGAGACGCCTGTCAACGCCAACATGTGGGTCGACAAGGAGCTCGTCGTGCACCTGCCCGGTGGCGTCGGTCCGGCCCCGGCGTTCGTCCGCCGGTTCCTCGAATATGCCGAGGGGGGCCGTCACAACACGCGCTGGGGGATCGAGTTCGGCGCCCTGAACGTGCTGCAGCGCGGCATGTGGGCGCGCTTCATCTTCACCGAGGCGCACCGCCTGGGGCAGCAGGCCGCGCACAACGCGTTCGACGGCCGCCCCATCTAGCCCAGGCAGGGGCCCGTGTCCACGTGGCCGCCGATCAGGCCGAGCGCGTGGCGGATCGGTCCCAGTGGGACGCCGAAGCCGCCCGACACCCCGCCGCCCTCGTCCGCCGCGAACATCATGGCGACCACCTGGCCGGCCCGGTTCACCACCGGGCCGCCGCTGTCGCCGTGGCGAAGGACGCCGCGCAGCGGGACGACGCTTCGGGCATGGATGTGCTGGCCGTACGCGTTCGGCGCGAGCGCGGTGATCGGGCCGCCCGCGCGGCCCGCGACGGCCGTCAGCGGCCCGTTCTCGGGGTAGCCGATCAGGACGACGGCAGCGCCTGAGGGCGGCCGGGCCGACATCCGCAACGGCGGCGAGGGCAGGCCGGGGACGCGCAGCAGGGCGACGTCGTTGCCCGCGTCGACGGCGATCGGTGTGCCGGTGAGGGTCGGCCCGTTCGGCACCTCGACCTGGGCGCCGTGCTCGCCGGCGACGACGTGGGCGTTCGTCACCACGATGTCCGGGCGAAGCACCCACCCCGACCCCTGGATGTCGAGTCCGCAGGCCGTCCCCTCGATCCGCACCACACTGCGCCGGTCGTGCCGCGCCGCCTTGCTTCGCAGCACGCTGGGATCCGGCGGCGGCAGCGCACGGTCGGCGATCGAGGGGATCGCGGGCAGCGGATCGAAGTGCGCGATCGCGTTCAGCACCTCATCGGCGGGCACCGCGCGCAGAAGCGCCGGAAGCACGTCGGAGCCCTGGACATCGCTGCGCAGGCCAAGCGACGGCTGTGCCAGGGCGACGACCGCCGCGAGCCAGGCCACGGCGAGCCCGAGCAGCGCTCCTGCCACGAGGCCGCCGGCCGTGTCCACCATGCGCAGCGGCCCGTGCAGGAGCCGCCCGCGCAGCATCGCGGCGACCGTGCCGGTCACCGCCTGGGCGGCGCTCCCGCCGAGAAGGGCGCCGACCATGCTCGCCATCGGCAGCCAGGTCGAGCGCGACCCGCCGCTCAGGAGGTGCGGGGCGATGCGTGCGCCGATCAGCGCGCCGACCGCGAATCCGGCCAGGCCGAGCACATTTGCGACCAGCCCCCGGCGGGCGCCGAGGGCGGCCGAGACCGCCACCCAGGCGATCACGATCAGGTCGACTGCGCCCATCCGAAGGGTTATACCGCCCGCGACGGGGCCGGGTTCCGGCGGCGATGTGCCAGACTGCAGGCATGGACTTCGTGCAGCTCGAGGGCAGGCCCGCCCTGCGGCGGCCGCGGATGGTGGCGGCGTTCAAGGGCTGGAACGACGCCGGCGGCGCCGCGAGCCTCGCCGTCGGGTATCTCCGCTCGGCCACCGCCGCCGAGCGGATTGCGGTGATCGACTCCGAGCCCTTCGTCGACTACCAGCAGACGCGTCCGACCGTGCACATGGTCGACGGAGACGTCCGCCAGGTCGAGTGGCCCGTGACCGAGGTGTTCGCATCCCCGTCCCACGATCTGCTGATCGTGCTCGGAACCGAGCCGAACATGCGCTGGCGGGCGTTCTCGGACGCCATCGTCGAGATCGCCCGCGGCTACGAGTCCGAGCTCGTCGTCACGATGGGGGCGCTGCTGGCCGACACGCCGCACACCCGGCCGGTCCCGGTCTCGGCGAGCGCGTCCGACCCCGAGCTGATGAACCGGCATGGGCTCGCGCGCTCCACCTACGAGGGGCCGACGGGCATCGTGGGCGTGCTGCACGATTCGTGCTCGCGCGCCGGGCTCGTCTCGGCGAGCCTGTGGGCGGCAACGCCGCACTACATCTCGGCATCGCCCAACCCGCAGGCCGCGCTGGCGCTGCTGGGGCGCCTGTCCGATATCGCCGGCACGCCGCCGGGGAGCCAGGAGCTCGAGCGCGCCGCGAGCGAATATCAGCTGCGGGTGGCGTCGGCCATCGCCGACGACCCCGACGTGGCGGGCTATGTCGAGCAGCTCGAGCAGGCGGCCGATCGGGACGACCCGCCCACCGGCGAGGAGCTGGCCGCCGACTTCGAGCGCTTCCTGCGGGAGCAGGCCGACGATGGAGAGTGATGCCGTGCGGGAGGCGACCGACGCCACGTTCGACGCCGACGTGCTCGAGCGGTCGCGTGAGGTGCCGGTCGTGGTCGACTTCTGGGCCGAGTGGTGCGGGCCGTGCCGGCAGCTCGGCCCCGTGCTCGAGGCGGCCGTCGAGGCGACCGACGGCGCCGTCGAGCTCGTGAAGGTGGATGTCGACGCGAGCCCGCGCACCGCGCTTCGATACCGGGTCCAGGGCATTCCGGCCGTGAAGGCGTTCAAGGCCGGCCGGCTCGTCGATGAGTTCACGGGCGCGGTGCCGCGGGTCGCCGTCGACTCGTTCCTGCGCGGCCTGCTGCCGTCCGAGGCCGACCGGCTCGCCGCGCTCGGCGACGAGGCCTCGTTGCGGCGGGCGCTCGAGCTGCAGCCGAACCACCCCGCTGCGCTGGCCGCGCTCGTGCGGCTCGAGTCGGCCGCCGACCCGGTGCTCGCTCCCGGCCTTGCCGCGCTCGACGAGGGCGACACCGAGCGCGGCCTCGAGCTGCTCCTGCAGGCGCTTCAGGATGCGGGCGCCGAAGTGCGCGACCGGATCCGGCAGGTGATGATCGGCGTCTTCACCGAGCTCGGGCAGGATCATCCGCTCGCCGTGAAGTACCGCCGCCGGCTCGCCTCCGCGCTCTACTGACGGCGCGCGCCGGTCAGGCCCCGACGCTCGCCGCGACCGCGGCGCGCACGTCGGCCGGCCACGGCGCCGAGGCCGTCCGGCTCTCGTCGGTGTGCACCATCACCGTTCGCGCGGTTGCGGCCACCCGTCCGTCGGCGACCGAGACGATCCGCTCGTCGAGCGTGAGGCTCGAGGTGCCGACGCCCGTGAGGCGCACGTCGACGTCGACGTGATCGTCCTCCTGCGTCAGGCCCGAGACGAAGTCGATCTCGATGCGGCGGATGACGACGCGGTGGATCGTCTCGCCGACGAGGTCGGTCAGGAACTGGTCGCGCGCCTCTTCGAGGTACGTCAGATAGGTCGAGTTGTTGACGTGGCCGAATCCATCCATGTCGCGCCAGCGGATCTCGATGCGTTTGACCGGCATACGCGCCAGTCTGCCATGTCGCTGTACGGTGTGCCGGTGGTGGCGATGGCACAGTGATCGCAATCGAGCCGGCGCCGTTCACGTGGTCGGACGGGAACCGCGTGATCCACTTCGGCACGGGCGTGGGCGCGCACGCGTGGCCCGAGGCCGACCTCCTCTCGACGCCGCGTGCGCGCGGGTCGATCCCGCCGGCCCTGCACGATGCGTGGCGCTCGGTGCACGACGTCCCGGCGGGGCAGGTGGCGGACGTCGCCGCGGCGCTGGTCGACGAGGTCGGCGACGGCCCGCTCGTCGCCTGGGGCGGCGGGCGCGTGATCGACACGGCCAAGGCGCTCGCCGCGGCGCGCGGCGGCCGCGTGTGCGCGGTGCCGACGACGCTCTCGGGGGCCGAGATGACCGGGGGCCATCGACTCGTGCCCGGGTTCGAGGATCGCGGAAGGCACCGGCCGGTGCTCGTGCTCGCAGACCCCGCGCTCATGACCGGCCAGCGGCTCGACGACCGCCGTGCGAGTGCGATGAACGCGCTCGCCCACGCCGCCGAGGCCCTGTACGGCACGGGCCGGAACCCCGTCGCCGGGATGGCCGCGACGGCCGCCGCCGGGCTGATCGTAACGGGGCTCTCCGACGACACGCCGGAGGCGGCCGCACGGCTCGCTCTCGGCTCGCTCCTGGCGGCCTACGCGATGGACTCGGCCGGCTACTCGCTGCACCACGTCCTCTGCCAGACGATCGTGCGCCTGTGCGGGACACCGCATGCGGCGACGAACGCCGCGATGCTCCCGCACGTGCTCCAGGCCATGCGGGAGCGCGAGCCCGACGCGGTGGCGGCCTTCGCCGACGCCCTCGCCGTCCCGGTCGACGGCCTCGCCGCGAAGGTCGCAGACATCGGCGCCGCGCTGTCGCTCGACGAGCTCGGCGTCCACGCCGAGGCACTCGGCGCCGTGGCCGACGCCGCCCTCGACCGGCCGGAGCTGCGGGCGATGACGCCGCCGCCCGACCGCAACGAGCTGCTCAGCCTGCTTCGGCAGGCATATCGGCGCTGACCGCGGCCTCGCCGCGCGCCCGGCCCTGCTCCTCGGCCTGCTCGACGCGGGCCGAGAACCACGCCAGCACGACCGGCAGGACGAACGGCACGAGCAGGAGGTGGAGCCAGTCCCAGAGCGTGTTGCCGGGGAACCCGGTCCAGTGCCAGTCGAACGTGTAGCCGGCGGTCACGAGCACGGCGAAGGCGACGAGCAGGCCTGTTCCGGCCTGGCGCAGGCGCGGGTGCATGCTGCGGCCGAGCGCGAGCCAGATCGGGAAGGCGGTCACCGTCGCCGGAAGCACGAGCAGCTCGAGCCAGTCCCAGAGCGTGCGCCCGTCGAACCCGGTGAACGTCCACCCGAGCCGGTACCCGCCCACGAGCAGCACCGCGAAGGCGGCGGCGACGCCACCCACCAGGATCCGCCATTCGACCCGCAGCTGATGCCGGGTGCGGTACCAGACGGGCGCCAGCGTCAGCACGAGGGGTAGCACGAGCAGATGCAGCCAGTCCCAGACGGTGTTGTTGTCGGCAAAGCCGGTCCACGTCCAGCCGAGCCACTCGCCGCCCACGATCGTGATCGCGAGCGCGGCCGCCGCGGAGATGCCCAGCAGGCGCAGGATCGATCCGCGCGATGCGCGCGTCTCGGCTCGGTCAGCCGCGATCCCCGGAGCCCCCTCGGACACGTCGGCAGACTACACTTGGCGGATGGGGAAGGGGTATGCCGACGGGCCTGCGGGCGAGGAGCTCCTGGCCGCGCAGGAACGCGGCGATCACCTGGCCCAGCCCGATCAGCCGCCGCCGCGCAAGATGGTGTGGGGCTCGACCCCGGACGATCCCGCGCCGCACGTCCTCGGCGAGGTCGGGGAGGTCGATCCCGACGACCTGTTCGAGAGCGGCCGCGCGTGGGGGATCTACGTCGCCGTCGAGTCGCGATAGTCTTGCCGCTCCCGTGACGCAGAACCCGTACGACCTCCCGTCCGATCCCGCCAAGCGGCACAGCGCGGCGCTGACCGACGGCCCCGATCGCGCCGCCGCGCGGGCGATGCTGAAGGGGATCGGGTTCACCGACGACGACCTGCGAAAGCCGCTGGTCGGCGTCGCCACGATGTGGATCGAGACGATGCCGTGCAACTTCAACCACCGCGAGCTCGCGCTCCGGGTGAAGGACGGCATCCGCGCCGCGGGCGGCACGCCGATGGAGTTCAACACCATCTCGATCTCCGACGGCGTGTCGATGGGCACCGAGGGCATGAAGGCCTCGCTCATCAGCCGCGAGCTGATCGCCGACTCGATCGAGCTCGTCGTGCGCGGGCACCTGATGGACGGGCTCGTGTGCATCGTCGGCTGCGACAAGACCATCCCCGCCGGCGCGATGGCGCTCTGCCGGCTCGATGTTCCCGGGCTCGTGCTCTACAGCGGCTCGATCGCGCCCGGCACCTTCCGCGGCCGCGACATCACCATCCAGGAAGTGTTCGAGGCTGTCGGCGCCTACGCCGCCGGCACGATCGACGCGGCCGAGCTGCACGAGGTCGAGTCGGCCGCCTGCCCGGGTGCCGGCGCCTGCGGCGGCATGTTCACCGCCAACACGATGGCGACCGCGCTTGACTTCCTCGGGATCAGCCCGGCCGGCCTGAACGGCATCCCGGCGCTGAACCGGGGCAAGGGCGATGCCGCCGAGGCGTGCGGCCGCCTGGCGATGCAGCTCGTGCGCGACGACGTGCGGCCGTCGCAGATCGTGACGCGCGAGGCCATCGAGAACGCGGCGGCATCGGTGGCGGCGACGGGTGGGTCCACCAACGGCGTGCTGCATCTGCTCGCGATCGCGCGCGAGCTCGACATCCCGTTCACGATCGACGAGTTCGACGAGATCGCGGCCCGCACCCCGATCGTCGCGAGCCTTAAGCCGGGCGGCAAGTTCGTCGCGACCGACATGTTCGACGCCGGCGGCGTGGCCCTCGTCGCCCGCGAGCTCGCCAAGCGCGACCTCGTGCACGCGGGCGCCCGCAACGTCGATGGGCGCACGATGGGCGAGATCGGTGACCAGGTCGTCGAGACGCCGGGGCAGCCCGTCGTCGTGCCGATCGAGACGCCGCTCAAGCCGACCGGCGGCCTCGCGATCCTCCGCGGCAACCTCTCACCCGACGGCTGCGTCGTGAAGCTCGCGGGGCACGAGCGGCTCACCCACAGCGGTCCGGCGCGCGTGTTCGACTGCGAGGAGGACTGCTTCGCCGCGGTCAAGGCCGGGGCGATCAAACCCGGCGATGTCGTCGTGATCCGCTACGAGGGCCCGGCCGGCGGCCCGGGCATGCGCGAGATGCTGCACGTCACGGCGGCCATCGTCGGCGAGGGCATCGGCGACGAGGTGGCGCTCGTGACCGACGGCCGCTTCTCGGGCGCGACGCACGGCCTCATGGCTGGACACGTGACGCCCGAGGCCGCGCGCGGCGGCCCGATCGCGATCGTCCGCGACGGCGACACGATCGAGTTCGACGTGGAGGCCCGCGAGCTGCGCCTCGTGCTCTCCGCCGACGAGATCGACGCGCGGCTGCGCGACTGGACGCCGCCCCCGCCGAAGTACACGACCGGCGTATTCGCCAAGTACGCGGCGCTCGTGTCGTCGGCGAGCGAGGGCGCGCTGACGACGCCGCACGGCCCGGCCTAGCCGGGCACGCGCCTGGTGTCGGCGGACGTCTGAAACGCCGCGGTCGTGGTACGTGCCGCTTGGCGGTTCGAGCGTGCGCCAATTGTGCGGAGCGAACGACGTTTGCTGCTGAAACCGCCGGGGGACGGCTCAGGGCGTCTCCGACGACCGTCGGCTAGGCATGACCGCGAGGACGCCCCGATCGACCAGGTCGAGCGCGATCCGTCCCATCAAGTGCTCGCACGCATCGTGCTCGTTCGTGAACTCGATGCGGCCGGACTGCCCTCCCCGTTCGCTCAAGAAGACCACCCATCCCGGACCCTCCTGCGGGAGGACATTCGCGAGCTCAAAATGCGAACCGTCGAGGCGGTACAGCCTGGGGGGCACGTTCAGGTCGTAGAGGATCTTCGATAGCTGGCCGAGGTTCATGGGGCGTTTAAGAGAACGCCGTCTGGTAGATGTCGGTGGCGCCCGCCGTGCAGTGCTCCCGCGCGAACAGGAAGTGATCGGTCGAGCCGTTCTCGAACAGGAACGGGTGGAACAGGTCGAGGCCGGCGCTGAGCGCGCCCTCGGCGATCACCGGGCCGCCGACCGGGTACTCCTCGACGGTCACACCGCTCCCGCAGGCCGCGCCGCTCTGCTCGAAGTACACCGTCCCGAACGGGTTCACGGCCGCCGCCGAGTGCACCCTGCCCGCCGGGTTCGGCAGCGGCGTCAGCGTCCTCGTCGAGATCTGGTAGCGCCAGACGTTGAAGCGCGTGCCGTTCACCGACTGGGTGAACACCGCCCAGTCGCCGTTCACCTGGCCGGCCTCGAGGAAGCCGCGCGAGCCCGGCACCGACGCGAGCGTACGCGTGGCGCCGGTCGTGAGGTTCGTCAAGAGCACCTGCTGGCCGGGCGAGGAGCCCTGCTCGAGCCGGTGGAAGAGCAGCCAGGTGCCCGAGATCGTCGGCTCGTCCTCGATGTTCGGCGTGTTGACGCCGGCGGGCGGCCCGCTCGCCCTGCGCGTCTGCAGGTCGAACAGGCGGATGCTCGACTTCGCGCCCTTGACCTGCGTGAAGACCAGCATGTGGCCGTCGATGCCGGTGCCGAGCCCGGCCTGGGTGCCGGCGGGGTTGACGCGGAACCGGGCGCCGCCGTTCACCTGCGCGTAGACGTCGTAGAGGTGCGGATGCATGCGCGAGTTCTGCACCCAGGCGAGGGCGCCGGCGGCCTGCGACGGCGACTCCTCGTTCACGGGCGGCGGCTTGGCTTTGACCGCTGTCTGGGCCAGCGGGACGGCCGCCGCGGTCGCGGGCATTAAAAGTGCGCCTGCGCACAGGGCAAGCAGAAGCGGCGCCGCGCGGCTCACGAGACCGCTGCGAGCGCGTCCTCTGTGAGCGCCTGCAGCATGCCGCGCTTCCAGCCGGTCATCTCGAGGCCCGGGAGCCCTGCCAGCGGGTCGGCCGGGTCGAGCAGCCTGGGCAGGTTCGAGACGCCGATCGCCGCGAGGCGCGTGCCGCCGGCGAAGCGCGCGGCCGCGACGCCGCACAGCGCGAAGCTCCAGGCGGCGCGCTCCCCGGCCCGCGCATAGGCGCTCGCCTCGGGCGCCGCGGGCACCGTCAGGGCGACGATCAGCTCGCCCTGCTCGAGCGCAAGCGTCGAGCGGTTCTCGGCGCTCGCCTTGCGGTACAGGTCGGCGAGCGGGAAGCCCTCGCGCCGGTCGGTCGTGACCACGGCGTCGAGCGCGAGCAGAGCGGCGGCCAGGTCGGACGGGGCGACCGAGATGCAGTCGCCGGGCTCGAGGCCGTGCTTGCGATGGTCGCCGATCTGGGCGTAGCAGGTCTCACCGCCGCGCAGCCAGCAGGTCAGGTCGGGGTGGCGGAAGTACCAGCAGCGCACCGCCTGGCAGAGGTTGCCGGCGACGGTGCCCATCTCGCGCAGCTGTGGTGAGGCGACGGCCGCGGCCGCCTGGGCGAGAGCGCCGAAGCGGGCGATCACGTCGGGGTCGCGGGCGACATCGGCGACCCGCGTCGCGGCGCCGATGCGGATGCCCTGGCCGGCGGCGAGGATGCCGGCGGGCACGGCGGAGCGCACGTCGACGACCTCGTCCGCGGGCCGGATGCCGCGTTGCAGCTGGGGCAGCAGGTCGGTGCCGCCGCCCATCGCCCGCGCTCCCGGCGCGCTCAGCCGCTCGGACGCCTCGGCGATCGAGGCGGGGCGCGCGTAGCCGAAGGGGCGCGTCATGCGAGCGCCTCGAGTACCCGTCGCGGCGTGTACGGCGCCTGGCGCATGCGCACGCCCGTGGCGTGGGCGATCGCGTTTCCGATCGCGGCGGCGGTGGGGATGATGGGCGGCTCGCCGAGGCCCTTGATCCCGAGCCCGAGATGCGGGTCGGGCGAGTCGATGAACTCGCACACGATCTCGGGCGTGTCGGCCATCGTCGGCACCTTGTAGTCCTCGAGCCCCGCGTTCACGACCGTGCCGGTGGTCGGGTCGACGACCCGCTCCTCGGTGAGCGCAAAGCCGATGCCCTGAAGCACGCCGCCCGTCACCTGGCTCATGGCGCCCATCGAGTTGATGATCCGGCCGACGTCGTGCACGGCGCAGATCCGCTCGACCGTGACCGCGCCGGTGCGGGTGTCGACGGCGACCTGGGCCACCTGGCAGCCGAACGTGTGGATGCGCATGCCGTCGGGGTTGGGGCCGCGCGATCCGTGGCCGACGAGCGAGGAGTTGCCGAGCAGGGAGGTGATCTCGGTGATCTCGTGCCGCAGCGTGCCGTCGCGCGAGCTGATCGCCCCGCCGGCGAGCACGAGGTCGGACGCGGCGATCTCGTACATGTCCGACGCCAGCTCGAGCAGCTGCGTGCGGACATCGTGCGCCGCAGTGCGCACGGCGGGCGCCACCGAGGCGAGCGTCATCGACCCGCCCGATGTCGGCCCGTAGCCCGAGCGGGCGGTGTCGCCCGCCTGCACGCGAACCGCATCGACGTCGACGCCGAGCGCCTCGGCGACGATCACGGCGCACGCGGTCATCGTGCCCGTGCCGATGTCCTGGAAGCCGCACACGAGCGTCGGGCGCGCCGTCTTGCCGAGCCGGACGGCGGCGTGTGCGGGCGGCCCGCCGCCGCCCCACCAGATCTGGCTCGCAAGGCCCATGCCGCGGCGGATGCGGCCGTCGGAGCGAAGCGCGTCGCGCGTGCTCCAGCCCGCGAGCTCGGCGGCGCGCCGCTGGCACGCCTCGAGGTGCTTGGAGGTGTAGGGCTGGCCGCTTCCCTGCTCGACGGTCGCGGCGTTTCGGAGCCTGATCTCGAGCGGGTCGATGCCGAGCTCGAGCGCCAGCTCGTCGAGGATCTGCTCGAACCCGAACGTCCCCTCCATCACGCCCGGAGCCCGGAACGCGTTGGAGAAGCCGAGGTTCAGCCTCACCGGCAGCACCATCGAGCGCACGTTCTCGCACCGGTAGAGCGTCTCGGCGGGGTTCAGCACGGGGAACACCCACCCGTGCACGCCGACCCCGATCACCGCCGAGCTCTCGATGCCGGCCAGGCGGCCGTCGGCGTCGGCGCCGATCCGGTAGGTCTGCACGGTGGGCGCGCGGTATCCGGCGGTGATGTTCTCCTCGGCGCGCGAGTAGACGAGCCGCACCGGCCGGCCGCTGCGGCGCGCGAGCTCGGCGGCCATGAACCCCTCCGGGCCGGCGCCCTGCTTGCCGCCGAACCCGCCGCCCATGTACTCGCAGACGACGCGCACGTCGTCGGGCTCGAGGTCGTAGGCCGAGGCCAGCTCGTCGCGGGCGGCGAAGATTCCCTGCGTCGACGACCACAGCGTGAGCGTGCCCGCCTCCCACATCGCGACGGCGCAGTGCGTCTCGAGCGGGTTCTGCACCTGGGCGCCGGTGCGGTACTCGGCATCGACCACGGCCGCCGCGCCGGCGAGCGCCGCGTCGACGTCGCCGCGCGTGGTCTCGGACGGGTCGCTGATGAAATCCTGCCGGGCCAGGCCCTCGTCGAGATCGACGACGAACCCGAGCGGCTCCCAGGCCGGAGCGAGCGCGGCCAGCGCCCGCTCGGCGGCCTCCTCGGTGTCAGCGGCGACGGCCGCGACCGCGGCGCCGGCGTAGGCCGGGGCATCGGTCAGCACCGGCCGGCCGTCCTGGTCGGGGAGGTCGCCCGGGCCGATCACCGCCCGGACGCCCGGAAGCGCCGCCGCGGCGGCGAGGTCGAGCGATGTCACGCGCGCGTTCGCGTGCGGGCTGCGCAGGACGGCGGCGTGCGTCACGCCCTGCGGCGCGATGTCCGAGATGAAGCGGGCCGAGCCCGACACGCGTGCGGCCGCCGAGATGCGCGTGTGCGGCCGGCCGACGACGGCGAGCTCGTCGTCGTCCCCGTATTCGGGGGTGGTGTCCTGCTCGACGAGCGTCCAGCGCTCCTCGTAGCGCCCCTCCATCTCGACCTGCGAGCGCACGAGCCGGGCCATGTCAGGCCGCCTCCGCCGCCCGGGCGACGGCGCGCTCGATGGCCGGATAGGCGCCGCACCGGCACAGGTTGCCGCTCATCCCGGCCCGGATCTCGGCGGCGGTCGGGTGCGGCGTCTCGCGCAGGAGCGCGACAGCCGAGAGCAGCTGGCCGGGCGTGCAGAAGCCGCACTGGAACGCGTCCTCGGCGGTGAACGCTTCGCGCAGCCGCTCGAGCAGCGGATCGTCGCCCTCGACCGTGCGCACGTCGGCCCCGTCGCAGGCCGCGGCAAGCGTGAGGCACGAGAGCACCGGCCGCCCGTCGAGGAGCACGGTGCAGCTGCCGCACGTCCCCTCGCCGCAGGCCACCTTGGTGGCCGTGAGCGCGACGTCGGTGCGGATCACGTCGGCGAGCGCCCGGTGCGGCTGGACGTCCAGCTCGTGTCGCCGGTCGTTGATGGTCAGCCGCAGTTGCATCTGCCGCTACGGTACCAATTTTGTCCCTTCCCTCGACATCAACCGCGCGGCGGGCGCCGCTCGAGCTCGTCTTCGTCCCGCGCGGGGTCGAGGATCCCGTGCTGGGCCTTTACTCGTTCTCGCCGCTCACGCCGGGCGGCTGGTTCGATCTGCTGTCCGATCTCGGGCTGCCCGACACCCTGCGGCGCCTGCAGCAGACCGTCGTGTTCGGTGGGCGCCGGCGGTCGGTCGAGATGCGCTGCCTGGCGGCGCTGCCGGGCCTGGCCTACCTGCTGACCGACCGCGACGGACCGTCGAGCGCGTCGGTGCGCGCGTGGCGGCTGGCGGCGCGGGTCGTCGAGGCGGCCGTGCTCGGAGGCGGCACCGTCCCCGACCTGAGCCGGTTTGCCGCCGCGTTCCCCGAGGCCGGGCACGCCGTGATCGCCGACTCCGACGACGACGAGCCGGCCGCGCTCGCGCCCGAGGCGGCGGTCGAGGGCTTCGTCGACGCCAGCATGCGCGCCCTCGCGGCCGCCGTCCGCGATCCGAAGCTCCTGCGCTCCGGCGAGGTGCTGCTCTCGGGCGTCGACCTGGCCGTCCTGCAGCCGCTGCTGCGGGCCGTCGCACCCGACCTGGGCATGGCCGCACCCGTCGTGCGCCTGCGCGACTCGCTCGCGCCGCTGCAGCTGCGGCTCGACCTCCCGGCCGGATCGAGCGCCGGCTGGCCCCTGCGGGCGACGCCCGACGATCCGGCGCTCCTGCGGCGGGCGGCGCACGTGTTTGCCCCGCTCGCGCGCGCCGAGGACGGCGTCGTCATGCTCGGCGAGGATGGGGTGATCGAGCTGCGCCTGGCCACCTCGGCGCTGGAGTTTGCCGGGGCGCGCGTCGAGCTCCCGCCCGACGTGACCGAGGAGCGCGAGCTCGAGTTCGACGAGGCCCGCATCGAGCTCTCGGGTGGGCCGCTCCAGCTCGACGGCGTCGTCCACTACGACCTCAAGGCATCGCTCGGCGGCCACGAGATCAGCGTCGAGGAGCTGCGCGCGCTCGCGGCCGCGACCCAGCCGCTCGTGCGGCTCGGGGGCGAGTGGCGCGCGCTGAACCCCAAGGCGCTCGCCCGCGCCCGCGCGCTCGCCGCGTCGGCGCTGCACAGCCCCGGCATGCCCGCCATGACGGCGCTCGGCGCCGCGCTCTCGGGCTCGACCGACGTCCGCGGCGTCGTGATGGGAGTGGTGGAGTCAGACGGCGAGCTGGCGGCGCTGGCCGGCCGGCTCCGCGACCCCGCCCTGCGGCGGCCGCTCGAGCCGACCGCCGGCTTCGAGGGGCTGCTGCGGCCCTACCAGAAGGCGGGGCTCGGCTGGCTCGTGCGGATGCGCGAGCTGGGGCTGGGCGCGCTGCTGGCCGACGACATGGGCCTCGGAAAGACGGTGCAGCTGATCGCCTACCTGCTCGACCGCCGCGACGACGACGCCCGGCCGACGCTGATCGTGTGCCCGACATCGGTGCTCGGCAACTGGCAGCGCGAGCTGCACCGGTTCGCACCCGAGCTGCGCACGCTGATCCACCACGGCCCCGACCGCACCTCCAAGTCGGCCGAGCTCGAGACGTGGGATGTCGTCCTGACGTCCTACGCGCTCCTGCCGCGCGACCGGCGGCTGCTGTCGGCGGTGGGCTGGCGCGCCTTCGCCCTCGACGAGGCCCAGGCCGTCAAGAACCCGCTGACGCGCGCGGCCCAGACGGCGCGGGCGATCAACGCCGCGCATCGCATCGCCCTGACCGGCACGCCGGTCGAGAACCGGCTCGACGACCTGTGGTCGATCATGCACATCCTGAACCCGGGCCTGCTGGGCACGCGCACCGGATTCCGGCGCCTGTTCGCGACGGCGATCGAGCGCCGCGGCGACAGCCGCGCCGAGGATGCCCTGCGGCGGATGACCGGGCCGTTCGTGCTGCGGCGGCGCAAGACCGACCCGGCCGTGCTGCCCGACCTGCCGCCGCGCCAGGACTCGACCGAGTTCTGCACGCTGACGGTCGAGCAGGCCGCGCTCTACCAGGCGACGATCGACGCGATGATGGGCCGGGTGCGCGGCCTCTCGGGGATCGAGCGGCGGGGAAACGTGCTCGCGCTGATCACGCGCCTGAAGCAGGTGTGCAACCACCCGGTGCACGCGCTCGGGCGCCACGGCACGCTGGCCGGACGCTCGGGCAAGCTCGACCGCGCCACCGAGATGCTGGCCGAGGTCGTCGCCGAGGGCGACAGTGCCCTCGTCTTCACGCAGTACGCCGTGATGGGCAAGCTGCTCCAGGAGCACTTCGAGCGCGAGCTGGCCGGCGGCCTCCTCTACCTGGACGGGTCGACGCCGCGCGCGGCACGCGAGCGAATCGTCGATGCATTCCAGGCGCCCGGCGACGATCCGCGGGTGCTCGTCATGTCGCTGCGCGCCGGCGGCCTCGGCCTGAACCTGACGAACGCGAGCCACGTCTTCCACTTCGACCGCTGGTGGAACCCTGCGGTCGAGGACCAGGCCTCCGACCGCGCGCACCGGATCGGCCAGACCCGGGTCGTGCAGGTGCACCGGCTGGTCTGCGCCGGCACCATCGAGGAGCGCATCGACGCGCTGGTCGAGGGCAAGCGCGACCTGGCGACCCGGATCGTCGACCGCGGCGTCGAGGCGGCCCTCGCCGACCTCGGCGACGACGAGCTGGCAGAGCTCGTCGCTCTGGCGGAATAACCCGCCGGATCCGGGGACTGTCCCCAGACGGGTGATGCAGCGGCGCGGCCCTCGTGCCGATGCAGAGAGCTACCGCGCGAACCCGCGGGTGCCGTCGCGTGTGGGCCGGCACCCTGCTCAAACCTTTTCAGGGAGGCAGTCACGATGGCGCCCAGCCCCCGTCAGCACCGAGGTCGAACCGTCGCATCCGCCGCAGGCCAGACCCTGCCGCTGGTGGTCGTGTTCATGCTCTCGATCCTGGTCTTCGCCGGGCTCGTGATCGACTTCGGCAACGCCTACCGGGTGCAGAAGGCGCTGCAGGCCTCGGCCGACGCCTCTGCGGCGGCCGGTGCCGGCCAGCTGACGCTGTCCTACCCGCCGGTCACCGCCACCGCCACCGCCCAGGCCCAGAAGTACGGCTCGCAGTCCGGCGGCGTGAACCCGATCACGGGCGTCCCCGCGGCGAACGTCACCCAGAACGTGAGCGTCACCTGCGCCCCGCAGGTGGGCTACAACTGCACGTCGGGCTACCCGAACACCGTCACGGTCACCGAGACGGCCAACGTGCCCACGTACCTGCTGAAGCTGCTCGGGTTCCCGACGATCAGCCTGACGGCGCACGCGCAGGCGTGCTCACCGTGCGGCGGCGTCCCGCTCGACGTCATGATCGTGCTCGACCGCACCGGGTCGATGTCCGACAACAACAAGTGGCCGCAGGCGGTCGCGGGCATCAACGCGTTCATGAAGACCATGGACCCGACGCTCGACGACGTCGGGCTGGCGGTGCTCCCGCCGGCACCGAGCGTGGCCCAGGCGTGCACGGATGTCACGTCGTACTTCAACACCTACGACAAGAACGGCAACTACGACGGCAGCGGCGGCACCTACAGCCTGGCGAACCCCGCGTACGTGCTCGTCCCGCTGTCGAACACCTATGCGACGAGCATCGGCAACCTGAACTCCTCCTCGCCGCTGATGTCGACGCTGAACTGCCTCAAGCCCGGCGGCGGCACGGCCTATGCCGAGGCCATCGACGCGGCGTATCAGGAGCTCGTCAAGGACGGGCGGCCGGGGACGCAGAAGGTCATGGTGGTCATGTCCGACGGCGCGGCCAACGATGCCCCGAACACGCTCCCCAACACGTCGCCGTACCGCACCAATCCGTGCGGCCAGGGCGTGACGAGCGCCGGCATCGCCAAGGCCGCCAAGGTGCTGGTGTACTCGATCGCCTACACCGCCAACGGCGACAACTGCTATGCGGCGGTGGGCGCGAAGATCGGTGCCAAGACCGTGACGACCTACGACGGCACGCTGGAGTCGCCCAGCCTGGCAGCCGAGACGGCGCTGCAGAACATCGCCAGCACGCCGAGCTCGGAGTTCTTCTATGACCTTCCGAACCCGACCTCGCTGACCGGGATCTTCCAGCAGATCGCGGCCGACATCGCGGGCGGCACCGCCCGGATCGTCCAGTAAGCCTCGCCGGCGTGCGGGTGGCCGCTGCGGCGGCCCCCGGCGCCGGATACGCTTCCGGCCGATGATGGACTCGGTCGAGCTTCTGCGCCGCCTGGTGGAGCTGGAGAGCCCCACCGGCGATCGGGACCGGATCAGCCACATCGGGCAGTTCCTGGGCGCCGAGCTCGAGGCGCTCGGCGCCAGGGTCACCCGCCGCGACCTGCACCTGACGGCCGAGCTCGGAAACGGCGACGGCCCTCCGCTCGTGCTCGTGGCGCATATGGACACGGTCTGGCCGGCCGGCACGCTGCCATCGATGCCGTTCCGGGTCGAGGACGGCTACGCCTGGGGCCCGGGCGCGCTCGACATGAAGGCGGGCATCGTCATCGCCCTGGAGGCGCTGCGTGAGGTTGGCGCGACGCCACGGGCGGTGCGGGTGCTGATCACCGCCGACGAGGAGATCGGAAGTCCAACGGGCCGCCCGGTTGTCGAGGAGCTGGCGAAGGGGGCGCGCGCGGTGCTCGTGCTCGAGCCCCCCGTCAAGGACGGGACGATCACCACCAGCCGCTCCGGCCTGGCCCGCTATCAGCTGCACGTCCGCGGCCGCGCGGCCCACGCCGGCAACGGCCTCCACGCCGGCGTCTCGGCCGTCGAGGAGCTGGCCCACCAGATCACGGCGATCCACCGCCTGAACGACGTCGCCGCGGGGATCCGCACGAACGTCGGCCAGATCGGCGGCGGCACGGGAGACAACGTCGTCGCCGGAGAGGCGTGGGCGCGCATCGACGCGCGTGCGTGGACCGCCGCGAACCAGGGCAGGCTCGAGCAGGCGATCCACGGCCTGCGGCCGCATCTCGACGGTGCCGTCCTGGCCGTCACGGGCGGTGTCACCCGCCCGCCGATGGTGCAGTCGCCGGCCGGCGCCGAGCTCGCCCGGGCGGCCGTCGCGATCGCCGCGGGCATCGGCATCGGGCTCGGCGAGAACGCCTCGCCCGGCGGCTCGGACGGCAATTTCGCCGCCGCGGTCGGCACTCCGGTGATCGACGGCCTGGGCCCCACCGGCACGGGCGCGCACGCGATCGACGAGCGGGTGTCGCTCGAGTCGATCGGCGAACGCACCGCGCTGCTGGCAGCGCTGCTTGCACACCTGTAGGGTTGAGAGGATTCGTCGCGCCTGCGACGAACGTGGGGCAGGTCTATTTTTGGTCGTCTTCGAAGGAGTGTGACTATGGACTGGTCGCAGGTGTCTCGTAGCACCTGGATCGCTATCGGCGGCACCGTGGCGGCTCTGATCGGCACGATCCTGATCGACTGGTGGTCCTACTCGATCGGTCCGATCACCGTCAGCGCGAGCGCATGGGACATCAGCGGGCTCGGCAAGCTGGCGCTGCTCGGGTCGCTCGTAATGCTCGCGGCGGTGGTGCTGATGCTTCTCCCCAACCCGCCCGAGCTCGGGATTCCCGTGCCGAAGGTACTGCTCGGAGCGTCGGCGTTCACCGCGGTCATGGCGCTCCTGTTCCTCATCCTTCATCTGAGCCACAGCAGCTTCGGTGACTGGCTGACGATCGTTGGAGGCGCGGTCGCCGCCTACGGCGCATACGAGATGGGCGCTCGCATCGCCATGCCGTCTCGTCCCGCATCGTCATGACCTCTGCTCGTGGGGGCGGGGTGTCCCGCCCCCACGAGCGAGATCAGGGCTGCTAGCAGCCCGGCCAGTCCGTGACCCAGTTCGCGTAGACGCCGTAGCTCCACCCGAGCGAGTCGCCGTTCGGCGCCGATGCGATCGTTTCCGCGGCGGCGGCGCGGTTGTTCTGCCCGCATGCGACCCCGGTGAACTCATCCGTCATGAGGTGAGCCGACTGGCTCATGTCGTCCGCATCAGGGCAGATCGGGTACGAGTCGGACATGGACACCCCGTATGCGCTGAGCGAGATCGTGCGTATCGTACATTTCCCCACCGAGCGGTCGCCGTTCGGTGACCACTTCACGATCTGTGCGTTGGAGCCGTCCCAATGGTGATCGGTGCGTCCGATCGCGAGGAAGTCGCCGGAGTTCTTCGCGTAGCCGGAGGCCTCGGATTCGGTCGCCCCGTAGTGGTTGTTCGGATCGCTGTCCGTCGTCGCATACCGCGTGTAGCACCCCCGCCAATACACGACCGAGTTGTTGACCTCCGCGCAGCCGGAGTCGATAATCGAGGCACGGCCGCGAAGGCTCGGCACGCGGCGGAGCCTCGCGACGGCGGATGCAGGGATCCCGGCCGCGCTCGCCTCTGCCGCAACGGAGCGTCCGCTTGAGGCATAGACCATCGCCCAGCGCCGGTCGGCGCCGTTTGAGCGAGGGTCGATGGCCGGCCGCATGAGCACCTGGACGCTGTGCCCGGTCTGATGGATCACCACCCGCGCACCCGGGTAGCCCACGACCGTGACCCCGTCCGACCAGTGCCGGACAACGTCACCGTTGGCCAGGGCCCGCTGAGAGGTGAGGTGGATCCCGGAGACGTGACGCGCGATGACCCTCCCGCTCGCCACCGTCGTTAGCCCGTAGGCTCCCGCTGTCGTTCCAACTGACAACAGAAGTATCAGGCGCAGCACTACCTTCATGACAACCCCCCGGTTGGAGAGCCGTCATGATGTCAACTTAGATGTCTATTGTCAAATATGACGCTCGGCAGTTCGCAAAGACGTGTCAGACGGCCTTGACCGCGGCGACCAGGCTCGTCACGGACGCCTTCGCGTCGCCGAACAGCATCGAGGTCTTCGGGTCGAAGAAGAGCTCGTTCTCGATGCCGGCGAAGCCCGTGTTCATGCTGCGCTTGAGCACGACGACCGCCGCCGACTTGTCGACGTTCGAGGATCGGCATGCCGTAGATCGGGCTGCCCGGCGGTTCGTGCGCGCGGCCGGGTTCACGACGTCGTTTGCCCCGATCACGAGCGCGACGTCGGTGCGCGGGAACTCGGGGTTGATGTCGTCCATCTCGTAGAGCTGCGGATAGGGCACGTCCGCCTCGGCCAGGAGCACGTTCATGTGCCCCGGCATGCGCCCGGCGACCGGGTGGATCGCGTAGCGGACATCGACGCCCGCGCGTTCGAGCTGGTCGGCCAGCTCGCGCACGTCGTGCTGCGCCTGCGCAACGGCGAGCCCGTATCCGGGCACGATCACGACCCGGCGGGCGTAGGCGAGCATCACGGCCACGTCCTCGGCGGTGGTCGCCCGCACCTCGCCGTCGCGCGCCGCCCGGGCCGACCACGGCGCGCGCCGCTCGAGCCGGTGCCGAACGCGCCGAAGATCACGTTCGCGATCGTGCGGTTCATCGCCCGGCCCATCATCTGGGTCAGCAGCGTGCCCGACGCGCCGACGAGGGTGCCGGCGATGATCAGCACGTTGTTTCCGAGCACGAAGCCGGTCGAGGCGGTCGCGAGGCCGGTGAACGCGTTCAGGAGCGAGATCACGACCGGCATGTCCGCGCCGCCGATCGCCATCACCATCTGGACGCCGAGCAGGAACCCGATGCACCATCGTCGACGCCGAGCAGGGGCTGGCTCTCGTGGCCGGTGGCGAGGATGACGCACAGGACGAGCACGACGCCCGCGAGCGAGGGCGGTGATGACCCGCTGCCCGGGCAGCACCACCGGTGAGCCGGCGATCACCTCCTGCAGCTTGCCGAAGGCGATCATCGAGCCCGAGAAGCTGACGGCGCCGATCACCGACGAGAACAGGATCGAGATGATGATCCGGGCAGGGACGTGGCCGGGCAGCGAGACGGTGTCGTGATAGTCGGCGAGCGCGACCAGCGCCGCTGCGCCGCCGCCGAAGCCGTTGAAGAGCGCCACCATCTGCGGCATCGCGGTCATCTTCACCCTGCGGGCGCCGATCGCCCCGCCGACGCCGCCGATCACCGCGCCGAGCGACGATCCACTCGAACTAGAGGACGCGCTTGTCGACGAGCGTGGCCACGATCGCAAACGCCATGCCGATCGCCGCGAGCTGGTTCCCGGAGCGGGCCGTCGCCGGCGAGGACAGCCGCCGCAGGCCGATGATGAAGAGGATCGCGCAGAGCAGGTAGGCCGCGCCGATCGCGTCGGTGCGGCTCAACCCGGCCCCTTGCCCTCGTCGGCCGCTTGCGCGTCGGGTCGCTTGCGGAACATCTCCAGCATGCGGTCGGTGACGAGGAAGCCGCCGACGACGTTCGAGGCGCCGAAGGCGACCGCGATCGTGCCGACGATGGTCGTGAGGTCGCCGTGGTGGGAGCCGGCGACGAGGATCGCACCCACGATGACGACGCCGTGGATGGCGTTCGTGCCACTCATGAGCGGCGTGTGCAGCATCGTCGGCACCTTCGAGATGACCTCGATGCCGACGAAGGCCGCCAGCACGAACACGGTCAGCTCGACGAGCAGGGACTCGTTCACGCGGCGTCCGTCTGCAGCAGCCGGGTGGTGACCCGGCCGTCCTGGGTGATGATCGCGTCGGCGTTGATCTCGTCGGAGAGGTCGATCGCGAGCTCGCCGTCGGTGACGAGGAGCTCGAGCACGGCGCCGATGTTGCGGGCGTACATCTGACTCGCGTGCAGCGGCATCCCCGCCGGCAGGTTCAGCGTGCCGACGATGGTCACGTCCTCGCGCACGACCGTCTGGCCCGGCTCGGTCAGCTCGCAGTTGCCGCCGGTCTCGGCCGCGAGGTCGACGATCACGGAGCCCGGCCGCATGGCGGCGACGGCGGACGCCGGGATGAGCCGCGGCGCCGGCCGGCCCGGCACGAGCGCGGTCGTGATGACGACGTCGGAGTCGGCGATGTGGCGCTCGAGCAGCTCCTGCTGGCGCGCCTGCTGCTCGGGCGTGAGCGCGGTCGCATAGCCGCGCGCGTCCTGCGCGCCGGACACCTCGAGCTCGAGCTCGACGAACGCGGCGCCCAGGCTCTGCACCTGCTCCTTGACCACGGGGCGCGTGTCGAACGCCGAGACGACCGCGCCGAGCCGCCGGGACGTCGCGATCGCCTGCAGGCCGGCAACGCCCGCGCCGAGGACGAGCACCTTCGCCGGCGCGACCGTCCCCGCCGCCGTCATCAGCATCGGGAAGAACTTGGGCAGCATCTCGGCCGCCAGGATCACCGACCGGTAGCCCGACACGGTTGCCTGGGACGAGAGCGCGTCCATCCGCTGCGCGCGGGTCGCGCGCGGGATCGACTCCATCCCGAAGGCGGTGATGCGAGCGTCGACGAGCGCCTGCACGAGGTCGGGGTTCGTCCGCGGCCACAGCCAGCCGATGAGCACGCATCCGGGCCGAAGCGCCGGTACATCGCCGATCTCGACCCGGCCGACGCGCACAACGATGTCGCCCTGTGCGAAGAGCTCGGCCGCCGAGCCGACGATGGTCGCGCCCGCATCGCGGTAGGCCGTGTCGGGCAGCGCCGCAGCGGCGCCCGCACCCGTCTCGATCAGCACCTGGATGCCGAGCGGCGCCAGCCGGCCGACGGCGTCGGGCGTGAGCGCCACCCGCCGCTCGCCGTCCGCATGCTCTCGGGGAACCGCGACGTTCATGGCGGGAGATCGTACCGACCGCCGTCGACGGGCGGCGTGGGAACCGTGGCGGACCGCGGTCATTCACGCTACAATGATTAGCGATGTTAACTATTTCGGATCCGCTCGCCCTTGCAAACGAGCTGCGCCCCGTGCTGCTGCAGCTGAACCGGCACCTCAAGCGCGAGCTCGCGCCGCTCGGCATCACGGCCGGCCAGGCCGCGCTGCTGCACGCGATCCGCACCCATCCCGGCATCGGCCTGCGCGCGCTCGCCGAGCACGAGGGCGTGTCGACTCCGGCGATGTCCGGCTACATCGACCGGCTCGAGGCGGCCGGCCTCGTCGGGCGGCTGCGCTCCGAGTCCGACCGCCGCCGCGTGGGGCTGACCGTGACAGAAGCCGGCCAGCGCGCGCTGCGCTCGGCCCGCTCGCGCCGCACCGCATGGCTCGCGCACCGCCTCAAGCGGCTCACCGACGATCAGCGCGCGGCCGTGGCCGCGGCGATCGAGCCGCTGGCCCTGCTCCTGACCGACGAGACCGTATGACGAAGGCTCTCCTGAGCGCCCACACGCGCACGTTCGCGAGCCTGCGCATGCACCGCAACTATCGCCTGTTCTTCGGCGGTCAGGTCGTGTCGGTCAGCGGCACGTGGATGCAGAACATCGCCACCGCCTGGCTCGTGCTCGACCTGACCCACTCCCCGGTGGCCGTCGGCATCCTGGCGGCCTTCCAGTTCCTGCCGTACACGGTCTTCGGCCTCTTCGCCGGCGTCATCGTCGACCGGCTCGACGTCCGCCGCACGATCATCGGCACCCAGACGGCGTCGATGATCTTCGCCTTCGCCCTCGCGGCGCTGACGCTCGCAGGCGTCGTCAACCTGTGGGAGGTCTACCTCCTGACCGGCCTGCGCGGCACGGTGCTCGTGCTCGACGCGCCCGCCCGGCAGGCGCTCACCTACCAGATGGTCGGCCGCGACGAGCTCCCGAACGCCGTCGCGCTCAACTCGAGCCTGTTCAATGCGGCCCGCGTCGTCGGCCCCGCGGTGGGCGGACTCGTCGTCGCCGTGGCCGGCCCGGGCATGTGCTTCGCGATCAACGGCGTGACGTTCCTCGCGGTGCTCGCCGGCCTGCTGATGATGCGGGTGTCGGAGTTCTTCCCGGTCGACGCGAGCCGGCGCCCGGCGAGCCTGCTCGGCGGCACCGCCGACGCGCTGCGCTACGTGCGCCGCACGCCCATGGCCGCCACCGCCCTGGTGGCGGTGCTGCTGCTCTCGACCTTCTCGTTCAACTTCAACGTCCTCCTGCCCGTGCTCGCCCGAACGACGCTCCACTCGGGGCCGAACGTGCTCGGCGCGATCACGGCGGCCTTCGGCGCCGGGGCGCTGCTCGGCGCGCTTGCGGCCGCGTCGATGGGCCGCGCCAGCCTGCGCTGGATGCTCGTGGGGATGGGCGGGTTCGGCGTCGCCCAGCTCGTGCTCGGCCCGCAGGGCTCGCTGGCCGCGGCATGCGCGCTCCTGTTCGTGACGGGCCTCAGCTTCACGCTGTGGACGTCGGCGGCGAACTCGGTGCTGCAGCTGGGGGCGCCCGACCACCTGCGTGGGCGCGTCGCCGGCCTCTACTACTTCGCCTTCAACGGCACCGGCCCGGCGGCCGGCGTGCTGGCCGGCTGGCTCGCCGCCACCGGCGGGACGGAGCTCGCCTTCTTCGCGTCGGGCGCGATCGCAGCGCTCACGGCCGGCTGGGTGGCGGTCAGGCTCGTGCACGACGGCCGGATCGAGAGCCTCCCCGCGGCGCTGCGGCTCGGCGGCGCCGGCGCCCGCGGGCGATAGGGTGGCGCGGTGCACCGCGTGACCCGACTCGAGACGATCGCCGACGTCAGAGACACGGACGATGCTCGCGAGATCTCCGTGTCGTGCCGGCACGAGGCCGTCCTGGACGACGGCGGCCGTGTGGTGCTGCTCGACGGTCGCGGCTGGACGCAGGCTCTGCGCGGGCCCGGCGCGGATGAGGTCGACGACCTCTGGGCGGTCACATCAGTGGACGAGGTCGCCGAGACGGCGCGCGTGGTCGTCGGCCCGGATGAGCCTTACGGGGGCCGCTCGCAGGCCGACATGGAGGCCGGCCGCTGGGCGACGCTCGCCGGGACGCTGCGTACGCACGGCGTCGTCGTGCGCGGCGCCGATCTGGCGCGGCTCCCTCACGACGTGGTGCTCAGCGACCGGCTGCAGGCACGTCTCGCCCCGGGCCGCTGACCGCCGTCAGCTGACCGCCTTCTTGACCAGGTCGGTGATCCGCTTCTCGTCGGCCTTCGTGATGTCGGCGACCGCGTAGTCGGTGGCCCACATCGAGCCGTCGTCGAGGTTCGCCTTGTCGCTGAAGCCGAAGGTCGCATATCGCGTCTTGAACTTCGACGCGTTGCGGAAGAAGCAGACGACCTTGCCCTCGTCGTCGGCGTAGGCCGGCATCCCGTACCAGGTCTTCGGCGAGAGTCCCGGCGCGGCGGCGGTGACGAGCTTGTGGATGCGCTCGGCCTTGACGCGATCGACCTCCGGCATCTTGGCGATGGCCGCCAGGAGGTCGGCCTCGCCCTCGGCCTTGCTCTGCTCGCGCTTCGTCTCCTTGGCCCGCTCGCGCATCGCGGCCCGTTCCTCGGCGGTGAAGCGCTCGTTTTGTGTCTTCTTCTGTGCCATAGGTCCAGAGGCTAGACGATTGATTCCACATTCCCGCGCGCCTGGACGTGTGTTGGGGGTGGGTGGGCACGTTGTGGTGGGGCTGCGGTTGCGAACCGTCGCCTCGCGGCGTCCTCGGTCGCGCCCATAGTTCGCCCACTATGAACGCTCCCTGCGTCCTTGCGAGACTCGGTTCGCAACCGCCCAGGACATCACGGGAATATGGAATCAATCGTCTTGCCGATTCCCCGCCGGCTCATGCCTCCTCCATCTGCAGGACGGGCGCCGGCTGGGCGTCGATGGCGGTCAGATCGCGGTTTCGGAGCAGGCCGGTCGCCACGATCACGCCGAGCGCGATCAGGCCGGCGCCGGCCAGGAAACCGGCGTCGTAGCCTGAGACGAGCGCATGCGCGGCGTCGCGGGGCGCCGTGGCAAGGCTGGACGTCGTCCGGTTGGCTGCGATGGTCGAGAGGATCGCGAGCCCGAGCGCGCCGCCCACCTGCTGTGAGGTGTTCAGGAGCCCCGAGGCGAGGCCGGCGTCGTCGGCGGCAACGTTGGTCGTCGCGATCAGCGTCATCGGGACGAAGGTGAACCCGAGGCCGAAGCCGATCACGAGGATGCCCGGCAGCACGTTCGCGAGATACGTGCCGTCGACGGGCGCCCGGGACAGCAGCACGAGCCCGGCGGCCGCCGTCGGCATGCCGACGAGCGCGACGGCGCGCACGCCGAAGCGCGCGATCAGCGGCTGGGAGGCGGCCGATGCGGCGATGATCGCCGCCGTCATCGGCAGGAATCCAGCGCCGGCCTGGACCGGCGAGAGGTGCAGGACGCCCTGCACGTACAGGGTGGCGAAGAAGAAGATCGCGAACATCCCGCCCGCGACGACGCCCATGACGGCGTTTCCGGCCGCGAGCGAGCGCGTGCGCAGGATCCCGAGCCGCACGAGCGGCTGGGCGCTGCGCAGCTCGACGACGATGAAGGCTGCGATCAGCGCCGCGGCGACCGAGAGCAGGCCGATCGTGCGGGTCGACGCCCAGCCGTACTCCTGCGCCTTGACGATCCCGTAGACCAGCACGACGAGTCCGCCGGTGATGGCGACGGCTCCGGCGAGGTCGAACCCGCGCCGCCCGTGCACGCGCGACTCGGGCACCATCCGCACTGCGAGCAGCACGGTCGCGATCCCGACCGGGACGTTCACGAAGAAGATCCAGCGCCACGAGACGTACTCGGTCAGGATGCCGCCGAGCAGCATGCCCAGGGCGCCGCCGCCGACGGCGATGGTCGCCCACACGCCCATGGCGCGGGTGCGGTCGCGGCCCTCGGCGAAGGTGGTCGTCACGATCGAGAGCGCCGCTGGCGAGACGAGCGCCGCGCCCAGGCCCTGCAGCGCGCGGGCGGCGATGAGCACGTTCGGGGACGGCGCCAGGCCGTCGAGCACGGACGCCGCCGTGAACGCGACGACGCCGGCGAGGAAGAGGCGGCGGCGGCCGAAGAGGTCGGCGGCGCGTCCGCCGAGGAGCAGGAACCCGCCGAAGAACAGGGTGTAGGAGTTCACGACCCACTGCAGCGATGAGGTCGAGAAGTGCAGATCGCGCTGCACCGTGGGCAGGGCGATGTTCACGATGGTCGCGTCGAGGATGACCATGAACTGGGCCAGGCAGACGATCGCGAGCACGAGCCAGCGGTTGCGCTCGGGCGTGGATGGGGCGGGGGAAGCGGTGAGGGCGGCGTCGGACATGCAGTCTCCTTCGGCCGGGGGTATAATCGGAACGATGGTTCCGGAACACTATACGGAACGAAGGTTCCGTTTGTCAAATGCCAGGTGACGCGGCGGCGCCGGCGCGGCCGCTGCGCGCCGATGCCCTCCGCAACCGGGCCCGCATCCTCGAGGCCGCGAACGAGGCGTTTGCCGCCGAGGGCCTGGGCGTGCCGATCGACGTGATCGCGCAGCGCGCGGGCGTCGGCGTCGGGACGATGTACCGGCACTTCCCGACCAAGGAGGCGCTGGGCGCGGCGATCCTCACGACCAAGGTGGAGGCGCTGATCGGCGAGGCGGACCGTCTCGTCGCCGAGGCCGACGACCCCGGCGCGGCGCTCGACGAGTACCTGGCCGCCATCCTCACCGAGGGCACGGCCTGCTCGGCTCTGGCCGGCGCGTTCAGCGAGGCCGGCTACGACCTGAAATCGGCCGCACCCAACCTCGAGCCGCAGATGACCGCCGCGCTCGGGCGGCTGCTGGAGCGGGCACAGGCGGCGGGGGTCGTGCGGCCGGAGGTGCGGGCTACCGACCTGCTGGCGCTGATCGGTGCGGCCTGCATGGCCACCGGCCGTCCCGATCGCGACGCCGAGTCCGGCCGCCGCCTGCTGGCGGTCGTCACCGCCGGCCTGCGCAGCCCCGCGGCGACCGACGCCCGTTAGCCCACGCGGTCGACGATGCTCTGCATCTCGGCTTCGCCGAACGCACGCATCGTCAGCGACCTCAGGTTCCCGGCCTGGGCGAGGGTGAGGTTGAACGCGGCTGCGGTCTCGTCGTCGGGAGCGTTCACGATCGCGACGAGGTCATACGGCCCGGCCGTCCGGGCGATGGCCTCGAACGAGCCGCCCTTGCTCTCGAGCGCCTGCTTCGCAGCGTGGTAGCGGGTGACGGTGCCCTTGACGCCGGCGACACCCTGCTCCGTCCAGTTCATCAGGATCACGTGATCGCAGGTCACCACCGACCGGTGCAAGCCGGTTCGGCTTGCACCTTGGACATCACGGGGATAGGGAATCAACCATCTGGCAGTCAGGCGGCGATCCGCTCGCGCGCGGCGCGCCGGGCCACGTCGAGCGCGTCCGCCGCGGACGCCAGGATGTCGGGCTGCACGCCCACACCCTCCCAGTTGCCGCCCGTGATCGGGTTGACCGCGCGGGCGACCGGCAGCCGCAGCTCGACGTGCTCGGCCAGCGAGACGACCGTTGACGGGTGCGCGCCGCCGCGGGTGACCTCGCCGACGATTGTCGCGCGTCCCAGGGCCTGCAGGTCGTAGGCCAGCTCCTCGCCGCCCGAGAACGTGCTCGCGCTCGTGAGGACGTAGACGGGCCGGTCGAGATACCGCGGGGCGGGCAGGTAGGCCGATGTCCAGTACTGGCGCGCCGGCCCCGCCGGCCCCTCGACGATGTCGCCCAGGTGCACATCCCCGTCCGGGAAGAGGAAGCTGCACAGGAACGCGACGCCGTCGGGGCTGCCTCCACGGGCGGCGCGCGCGTCGAGGATGAGCCCCTGCGTGTGCTCGACGAGCCGCATCGCCGCCGCGATGGCGGGGCCGGCCGACGCCGGCGGCGGGATGACGGTCAGCGCGATCAGGCCGAGGTTCTCGGGCAGCCGCTCGACGCGCCGGAGGCCGTGATTCTCGAGCCGGAACATCTCCGCGAGGGCGGCCACGAGCGTCGCCTCGTCCTGACTCTCCTCGACCGACTCGTGCCACAGGAGCCGCAGGTGCTTGTCGTCGCACGCCGCGAAGAGGTCGGCCGAGATGCGCTCGCACAGATCGGGTCCGAGCGGCAGGGCATAGCTGCCCTCCGCGAGCCCCGCGCGCAGGCGGCCCGCGGCCTGCGCGGCCCGATCGGGGAACGGGTAGGACTCGCAGAGCCGCTCGATCAGCGTCTCGATCAGGTCGGAGTGCTCGGTCGGAGCGGTCATGGTTCCTCCAGGGGGAGCGGGAAGCCGAACGCGAGAATGCGGACGGGCGAGGTGTCGGCGGGTGGGTTCTCGGCGTCGGCGGGCCGCAGCGGTGCGAGCAGGGCCTCGATGCCCTCGCGCAGCGCGTCGAGCTCGGCCGCCGTCAGCCGCAGCGCCCGCGACTGGAAGAAGGCGGCGGCGTCCCACTCGGGCGGCCGCCCGGGGGCGGCGAGATACCGGTCGAGCGCGTGCGCCTCCCGGCTCAGCAGCTCGGCGAGCAGGGTGCGGCTGCCGGCGGGGTCGTCGCCCTGCGGGACGACCACCCGCCGCTCGCGGTAGCGCCACCAACGTTCGCGGCCGCCGCGCGGCTCCGCCTCCTCCACGTAGCCGTGCCGGTGCAGCTGGCGGAGGTGGTAGCTCGTCGCGCCGCTCGACTCGCCGACGCGGTTTGCCAGCAGCGTGGCCGTGGCCGGGCCGCCGAACCGCAGCTCATCGAGCAGCCGCAGCCGCAGCGGATGGGCCAGAGCCCGCACGGCCCGCACATTGTCGGTGGCGCCGCCATCAGGTGGAGTGGACATGTCTGCAAAGATAGCTTTGCAAACATCTGTTTGTCAAGTCGGAGCGCCTAGGTCGTGAGCGCGTTCGGGCCGTTGCGCTCGCGCTCGGCCTCGTAGCGGGCGATCTCGTCCTCGCGCAGCTCGGTCATGGCGATGTCGTCCCAGCCGTTCAGGAGCCGCTCGCGCACGCCCGCGTCGATCTCGAAGCGCACCTCGCGTCCCGAGGGCAGCGTCACGGTCTGCGCCTCGAGGTCGATCGTGGCCTGCGCCGGCGCTGCGTCGAGCAGCTCGCGCACGGCGTCGGGCGGCAGGACGACGGTCAGGAGCCCGTTCTTGGAGCAGTTGATCGCGAAGATGTCGCCGAAGCTCTCGGCAACGATCGCCTGATAGCCGAAGTCCTGCAGGGCCCACGCAGCGTGCTCCCGCGAGGAGCCGCAGCCGAAGTTGCGGCCGGTGACGAGGATCGGCGCGCCGTGGAACTCCGGCCACATGAGCGGGAAGTCGGCCTGGCCCATCCAGTCGTGGAACAGGAACTCGCCGAAGCCGCTGCGCTCGATCCGCTTCAGGAACTGCTTGGGCACGATCTGATCGGTGTCGACCGAGGTTCGGTCGAGGGGCGCCACGGCGCCTTGGACGACACGCACAGGCTTCACGATGCCACGAGCTCCCTGACGTCGGTCAGCCGCCCGGTCACGGCCGCCGCGGCCGCCATCGCCGGGCTCATCAGGTGCGTGCGTCCGCCGCGGCCCTGCCGGCCCTCGAAATTGCGGTTCGAGGTCGAGGCGCAGCGCTCTCCGGGGGCGAGGATGTCGGGGTTCATGCCGAGGCACATCGAGCAGCCCGCGCCCCGCCACTCGAAGCCCGCGTCGCGGAAGATCTTGTCCAGACCCTCACGCTCAGCTTGAGCCTTAACGTGGAAAGATCCGGGCACGACCATAGCGCGCACGGATGCCGCCACACGCCGGCCGTCGATCACGGCGGCGGCGGCGCGCAGATCCTCGATGCGCGAGTTCGTGCACGACCCCAGGAAGACCCGGTCGACGGCGATCTCGGCCAGCGGCGTGCCCGGACGCAGGTCCATGTAGCGCAGCGCGCGCTCGTCGGACTCGCCGGCGGGCTCGGGCACAACGCCCGTGATCGGCGCCACCTGCGCGGGGTTCGTGCCCCACGACACCTGGGGGGCGATGCCGCGCAGATCGACCGTGACGGTACTGTCGAATGTCGCTCCCTCGTCGGTGGCGTACCCGCGCCAGCGCTCGACCGCGGCGGCGTAGTCGTCCGGCACGCCTGGCCGGCCCTCGAGGTGGGCGAACGTGACGTGGTCGGGCGCGATCATGCCGGCGCGGGCGCCCGCCTCGATGGACATGTTCGCGACCGTCAGGCGGCCCTCCATCGACAGGCCGCGGATCGCTGCGCCCGTGTACTCGACGACGTGGCCGGCGGCGCCGTCGGTGCCGATCTGGGCGATCGTGCCGAGGATCATGTCCTTGGCCGTGCAGCCCGGTCCGAGGTCGCCGGTGTAGTCGATCCGCATCGTCTGCGGCCGCCGCTGCGGCAGCGTCTGGGTCGCGAGGACGTGCTCGACCTCGCTCGTCCCGATCCCGAACGCGAGCGCGCCGAACGCGCCGTGCGTGGAGGTGTGGGAGTCGCCGCAGACGATCGTCATGCCCGGCTGCGTCAGCCCGAGCTCGGGGCCGATCACGTGCACGATCCCGTTGCGGCGATGGCCGAGCGGATACAGGCGCACCCCGAACTCTGCGCAGTTGCGCTCGAGCGCCTCGAGCTGGGCCTGGGACAGCTCGTCGGGCTCGCCCGGGCCGGTGGCGACGTTGTGGTCGGCCGTCGCGACGGTGCGGTCGGGTCGGCGCACGCGCCGGCCGGCCGCGCGCAGGCCCTCGAACGCCTGCGGGCTCGTCACCTCGTGCACCAGATGCAGGTCGACGAAGAGCAGGTCATCGCCGATCGCGTGGTCGTCCCAGACCTTCTCGAAAAGGGTGCGCGGCGCCGCTGGCATCGTGGCGTTCAGTGTACCGACGGTCTGGCCGCGGCTCGGCCGTTGCCGTACACTCGGCGTCGTGATCTGCGCCGCCTGTGGAATGGAAAATGCTCCCGGCAAGCGCTTCTGCCGGAGCTGCGGCACATCGCTCGCCACAGCCTGTCCCACATGCGGATCCGCGGTCACGCCCGACGACCGTTTCTGCGGCGAGTGCGGTACGCCTCTCGGCGCCGCCACGGCCGTCCCCCCGGGCGCTCCGGCCGCGGGCGTCGCCGCGCCCGCGGCGCGCATCGAGCCGGCCACAGAACGCCGTCTGGTCACCGTCCTCTTTGCCGACCTGGTCGGGTTCACGACGCTTTCGGAGGCGCGCGACTCCGAGCATGTGCGGGCGCTGCTCTCGCGCTACTTCGACGTGTGCCGGCGGCTGATCGAGCTCTACGGCGGGGTGGTCGAGAAGTTCATCGGCGACGCCGTGATGGCCGTCTGGGGAGCGCACAGCGCCACCGAGGACGACCCGGAGCGGGCCGTGCGGGCGGCCCTCGACCTGGTGGCGGCCGTGACCGCGCTCGGCGACGAGGTGGGCGTGCCCGACCTGCGGGTGCGGGCCGGAGTGCTCACCGGCGAGGCGACGGTCACGATCGGGGCCGTCGGCGAGGGCATGGTCGCAGGTGACGTCGTCAACACCGCCTCACGGGTGCAGGCGCTGGCCGAGGCGGGGCAGGTGCTCGTCGGCGACTCGACCCGGCGCGCGACCGAGCCGACCGTGGTGTACGAGGACGTGGGCGAGCACGAGCTCAAGGGCAAGATCGGCCTGCACCGCCTGTGGCGGGCCGTGCGCATCGTGTCGGGCGCGCGCGGGTCGCTGAAGTCGGAGGGTCTGGAGGCGCCGTTCGTCGGCCGCGACCGCGAGCTGCGCCAGATCAAGGATCTGTTCCATGCCTCGGCCGACGAGCGGCGTGCGCATCTCGTGTCGGTGACCGGGATCGCCGGGATCGGCAAGTCGCGGCTGGTGTGGGAGTTCTACAAGTACTTCGACGGCCTCGCCCAGGTGATCTACTGGCATCGCGGCCGGTGTCCGTCCTACGGCGAGGGCGTGACCTACTGGGCGCTGGCGGACATGGTGCGGATGCGCTGCCGGATCAGCGAGGACGAGCCCTCCGAGGCCGTCCTGGCCAAGCTCGCGGGCGTCCTCGACGCCCACGTCACCGATGCGGATGAGCGCGCGTTCGTCGAGCCCCGGGTCGCGCACCTGCTCGGTGTCGAGGGCGGCGGCCGGTTCGAGCGCGAGGATCTCTTCTCGGCGTGGCGGCTCTTCTTCGAGCGCCTGGCCGACGTCTATCCCACCGTGCTCGCATTCGAGGACATGCAGTGGGCCGACGCGTCGCTGCTCGACTTCATCGAGCACCTGCTCGAGTGGTCGCGCAACTCGCCGCTCTACGTGATCACGGCCGCGCGGCCCGAGCTGGTGGACAAGCGGCCGACGTGGGGCGCGGGCAAGCGCAACTTCACGTCGCTCTACCTCGAGCCGCTCGGCGACGGCGCGATGCGGGCGCTGCTCGACGGCCTGGTCGCCGGCCTGCCCGACGCCCTGGCGGGGCAGATCCTGGCGCGGTCGGAGGGCGTGCCGCTCTACGCCGTCGAGACGGTGCGGATGCTGCTCGACCGCGGCCATGTGGTGCAGCAGGGCAGCGTGTACCGGGCCACCGGCCCGGTGGAGACCCTGGAGGTGCCCGAGACGCTGCACGCGCTCATCGCGGCACGGCTCGACGGCCTCTCCGCCGACGAGCGGCTCGTGGTGCAGAACGGAGCGGTGCTCGGCAAGACCTTCACCAAGGACGCTCTCGCGGCCCTTGCCGACACGGACGCGTCGGCGTATGACGCGATCCTGGCCGGGCTGGTGCGCAAGGAGGTGCTCTCGATCCAGGCCGACCCGCGCTCGCCCGAGCACGGCCAGTACGGGTTCCTGCAGGACCTGATGCGCCGGGTCGCCTACGAGACGCTGTCGCTGCGCGACCGGCGGCTGCGCCACCTGGCCGCCGCCACACACCTCGAGGCCACCGCCGGCGACGACGACGAGCTGGTCGAGGTGCTCGCGGCGCACTACCTGGACGCGTACGAGGCGGCCCCCGACGCCGATGACGCCGCTCCGGTGCGCGATCGCGCGCAGACGCTGTTCGAACGCGCCGCCGAGCGGGCGGAGTCGCTCGGGGCGCCCGGCGAGGCGCAGCGCTATTTCATGCAGGCAGCCGCGCTCGCGGGCGACGACCAGAGCCGCGCCGGCCTGCTCGACCGGGCCGGCCAGATGGGCACGCGCGCCGGCGTGATCGACAGCGCGCAGCGATGCTTCGAGGAGGCGATCGACCTCTACGGTGGGCTGGGCGACACCCACGCGGCCGCGCGCGTCACCAGCCGCCTGGCCTATCTCGACGAGCGCAACGGCCGCCACCAGCTCGCGATCAAGCGGATGGAGGATGCCCTGGCGGTGACCGGGGACGACGAGCCCGACGCGGACGTCGCCCTGCTCACCGTGCGGCTCGGGAACGCGGCGCTGTTCGTCGGCGAGCGCGAGCGGGCCGCGGAGCTGATCGAGCGCGCCCTCGAGATGGGCGAGGCGCTCGGGCTGCCCGAGATCGTCGTGCGCGGATGGAGCGCAAAGGCGATCCTGGTTGCCCCGTCGCGCCGGCGCGAGGCCGAGATGCTCATGCGCGCGGCGGCCGACCTCGCGCTCGAGCACAACCTGACCGAGCGGGCAGCCACCGTGCTCGGGAACCTGTCCGACCTCGCATTCGGACACGACCGCTACCACGACGCGCTCGGCTATCTCGAGCGCGAGCTCGACCTCGCCCGCCGCACCGGCGACCGCCCGAACGAGTGGTTCGCGATCAGCGAGTCGACCTATGCGCTCTACCAGCTCGGCCGCTGGGACGAGGCGCTCGAGGCGTTCGCGGAGCTGCCGGTCGAGCTCCTGCCGAGCGGCCACACGCTGATCAGCCCGCTCACCGCCATCCTGCCGATCCACCTGTACCGCGGCGAGCTCGACCGCGCGCGGGAGCTGGGTGAGATCTACGCTCCTCTCGCGACCTCGATCGACGTGCAGGAACGCTCGTGCTACGCGGCCGGGCACGCGACGCTGGCGCTGGCCGAGGGCCGCTACGACGACGCACTTGCGATCGCCGGTGAGGCGGTCGCGACGCAGGGCCTCGTGGGGGCGTGGCCGCAGAACGTGAAGCTCGGGCTGATCACGGCCGTCGAGGCCGCGCTCGCGCTCGGCCTTCGCGATCGTGTGGACGAGCTGCTCGCAGCGCCCGAGTCCGAGCCCGTCGGCCTGCGGACGCCGCTCATTGCGGCACACGCGCACCGTTTCCGCGGCCGGATGGCGGGCTCGGCCGAGTCCGCGGCCGCGGAGTTCGCCGAGGCCGAGCGGATCCTGCGCGACCTCGGCATCCCGTTCTGGCTCGCGGTCGCGCAGCTGGAGCATGCCGAGGCGGTCGCGGGTGGCGGCGACGGCGACATCCGCGGCCTCACCGACGCCGCGCGGGAGACGTTCCTGCGCCTCGGGGCGAGGCCGTGGATCGAGCGGGTCGACGCCCTGCCGGTGTCCGTCGCCGGGGCGGCGTCCTAGGCGCCGTCGCGGCGCTGCGGCACGAAGCGGAATGCCTCGGCCCACAGCCTGACCGGCACCACCTTCGCGACCTTCATCAGGGCGAGCATCGGCAGAGGGAAGACGACCTCGGCCTTGCCCTTCTCGAGGCCGTGCACGATCCGGCGGGCGGCATCATCCGGCTCGAGCATGAACGGCATCGGGAAGGTGTTCTTGGCGGTCAGTTCGGTGCGGACGAACCCGGGGCAGATGGTGTGCACCGAGATGCCGAGCGGGCGCAGGTCGATGCGCAGCGACTCGAGCATGTTGATCTCGGCGGCCTTCGTGGCGCCGTAGGCCTCGGACTGGGGCAGGCCGCGGTAGCCCGCCACGCTCGCCATCCCGGCGATCGCGCCGCTGCCGCGCCGGCGCATGTCCGCGAGGACGGCCTCGATCCCGTGCACCATCCCGATCACGTTCGTGTCGAAGTGGCGCCGGATGACGTCGGTGTCCCACGACTCGACCGAGAACTGGCCCCAGTAGGCGGCGTTCAGCACGACGAGGTCGATCGCCCCGAAGCTCTCGCGGATCGCTTCGGCTGCGGCCATCATGGCGGCGCGGTCGGTGACGTCGGCCGGCACCGGCAGCACCTCGCCGTGCGCCGACGCGGCGAGCTCCTCGAGCTTCCCGGCCCGGCGCGCGCTGGCGGCGACGCGGCAGCCGCGGGCGGCGAGCTCGCGCACGAGCGCCGCCCCGATCCCGCTCGACGCGCCGCTGACCCAGACCCTGGTGCCGTCGCGCAGCCTCATTGTCTGTGCCCGCCGCCACACTCGGGGTCAGACCCCGAACGTCGGCCGTCACATCGGCGTGACACTGCCGTGACTGCCGGCCGCAGGCTCACGGCCGGGCCAGGCGCAGCTGGGCGTCGCCGATCGCGCCCGTGGCGAATCCCGCCTCGCAGTAGGCCAGATAGAACTCCCACATCCGCACGAACGTGGCGTCGAAGCCGAGCGCATGCACCCGCTCGCGCTGCTCGATGAACCGCGAGCGCCAGTGCCGAAGCGTCGTCGCGTAGTGGTGGCCGATCTCGGCGGCGTGGGTGACGCCGAGCGACGAGGCCTCGCGCAGCGACCGGTCGATCGCCTCGCGCGACGGGATCAGCCCGCCCGGGAAGATGTACTTGTGGATCCAGCTGTAGGCATGGCGCGACGCGAGGTAACGGCGGTGGGGCATCGTGATCGTCTGCAGGCCCATCGCCCCACCGGGCTCGAGCAGCCGGTCGCAGGTGGCGAAGAACACCGGCCAGTACTCCTCGCCCACGGCCTCCAGCATCTCGATCGAGACGATCTTCGAGTAGCTGCCCTCGATGGCGCGGTAGTCGCGCAGGATCACATCGATGCGGTCAGACAGGCCGGCCGCCGCGATCCGCTCGCGTGCGAGCGCCGCCTGCTCGGCCGAGATCGTCGCGGTCGTGACCCGGCAGCCGCGCGTGGATGCGGCGTGCATCGCGAAGCCGCCCCATCCGGTGCCGATCTCGAGCAGGTGATCGGACGCGCGCAGGTCGACCATCCGGCAGAGGGTCTCGTACTTGCGCACCTGGGCGGCCTCGAGCGTATCGCCGGGCTCGAACATCGCCGCCGAGTAGGTCATGGTCGGATCGAGGAAGGTCGCGAACAGGTCGTTCGAGAGGTCGTAGTGACGCGAGATGTTGCGCGCGGCGCCGGTGGGAGTGTTGCGCTGCTCGGCGGGGATGCGGGGCTCGTAGAGCCCGCGCAGGCGCTGGAGCGGCCCCGGCAGCAGCCGGTCGACGCGGGCGGCGAAGGCGCCGAGGGCCTCGGCCAGGTCGTCGGCGGCCCAGTCGCCCGCCATGTACGCCTCGCCGAAGCCGATCTTGCCGCCGGCCGCGAGCCGGTGGAAGAAGGCATCGCGCGCGATCGTCATGACGGGCCCTTCGGAATCGCCGCGGCCCGCGATCGTGCCGTTCGGAAGCACGACGCGCAGGGGCAGGTGGTGCACCGTGCGCAGGAAGAGGGCGCGGGCGATGGTCGCCCGGGCCGCCACCCGGGGCGCGTGTGGGGTGCGCCAGATCGGGTGGTCCGATCCGGCCTGCTGCGAAATGACGGTCATCCGACATGCTCCTGGGGTGTGTGCGGGGGGCGGGGGACGCGGGCGACGCCGCGCAGGGCCAGCTTGATGCCCTGCAGGTGGATCAGCGAGGTGACCCGTGCCGTCATCAGCGGGTGGCGCACGAGCATGCGGGCCACCGAGGCGTTCGTGAGCGGCACGCGCCGGCCGGTCAGCGACGCGGCGAACACGCGCCGGCCGGACTGGTGCAGCGCCATCTGCACCGACAGGCGCTCGTCCGGCGGCGTGAGCGTCATCCGGTAGCGGCCGTCGACGGTCAGAAACGGCGACACGTAGAACTCCTTGCCGGTCTCGACGTGGCCGCGCTCGCCCGGCTCGAGCAGATAGCAGTGCCGCTGGCCGTATGTGTTGTGCACCTCGGCCACGATGCAGCGCAGCGCGCCGTCGCGCCCGTGGCAGTAGTAGACCGAGAGCGGGTTGAACACGTAGCCGAGCACGCGCGCGTTGGTCAGGAGCGTCACGCGGCCCCCGTCGAGGTCGATGCCCTGCGCGCCCAGATATGTGCGCAGGTTCTGTGCGATCGTCCGGCCGGGCGCGCCCAGGTGGTCGCGGGCGCGGATCGTGGTGAGCGCGCGGCGGTCGTTGCCGAACGCCCATAGCCGGCGGTCGAGCTCGTCCAGCTCGTCCAGATCGACGAGCCACATGTAGACCGGGTAGCGGAAGAGGTTCCGGTGCGCGGTGCGGCGATCGTGCACCACGTGGCCCTCGTAGAGCGCCGACCTCACCAGGCGCACCCCAGCGCGAGCGCGGCGCGGAGCCCCGACACGCAGCCGTCCTCGTGGAACCCCCACCCGTGGTAGGCGCCGCAGTAGTAGGTGTTGCGGACGCCCTGCAGCCCGGGCAGGCGCGTCTGGGCGGCGAGGCTCGCGTGGGTGTAGATCGGGTGCTCGTACATCATCCGGCGCAGCTCGTGCCCGGCGCCGATGCGCGTCGTGCCGTTCAGCGTGACGCAGTAGTCGACGGGCTCGTGGAGGGCCTGGAGCCGGTTCAGATGGTAGGTGACGTGCACGAGCGGGTGGCTGCTCGAGCACGACTCGAGCAGGTAGTTCCACGAGGCGCGCGCACCCGCCGAGCGGGGCAGAAGCGATGCGTCCGTGTGCAGCACCGTCTGGTTGCTCGAGTAGGCAAACCCGCCCAGCACGGCGCGCTCGGCATCCGTCGGGTCGGCAAGCATGCGCAGGGCCTGGTCGGGATGCGCGGCGATCACCACGCGGTCGAAGCGGTGGTCGCCGTTCACCGTGACGCCGTGGTCATCCCGTTCGATGGCCACGACCGGCGTGGTGATGTGCACGCGGTCGTCGAGCCGCTGCGCGATCCGGGCGACGTACTCGCGGCTCCCGCCGCTGACCGTCCGCCACTGCGGCGAGTTTGTGACGGTGAGCATGCCGTGGTTGGCGAAGAAGCGGATCAGGTAGCGGGCCGGGAAGTCGAGGACGGTGGCCGGAGACGACGACCACACGGCGCCCGTGAGCGGGAGCATGAAGTGGTCGGTGAAGTAGGGCGAGTATCCCCCCTGGCGCAGGAAGCCGTCCAGCGTCAGGTCGCCGGCGGCCGGGTCGGCGAGCACGGCCCGTGCGTGGCGGTGGAAGCGCTTCACCTCGCCCAGCATCCGCAGGTAGCGCGGCCGGCCGAGGACGCTCGGGCTCGGAACGACGCCCTGCATCCCCCGGGCGCCGGCGTACTCGAGGCCGCAGCCCTCGCAGCGCACGCCGAACGACATGTCGCTCGCCTGCGTCCCGACGCCGAGGTCGGCGAAGAGCCGCAGCAGGGTGGGGTAGGTGCGCTCGTTGTGGACGATGAAGCCGGTGTCGAGAGCGACCTCGCGTCCGTCGGCAGCGGGGATCCCAATCGTGTTCGCGTGGCCGCCGAGGCGGGCGTCGCGCTCGAACAGGGTCACCTCGTGCGTCTGGCCGATGATGTGCGCGGCGGTCAGGCCGGCGACGCCGCTGCCGACCACGGCGACCCGCAGGCGGCTCACAGCGGCACCCGCAGGGCGCGGTCGCCCGGCAAGGCGAACGCCTCGGTCAACCGCTCGTCCATGGGCTCGAAGCCGAGCGCGCCGAGCACGAAACGGCGCGTCAGCGATTGCCAGAGCGGCAGGCGCTGGAGCATCGTGTGACCGGTGCGCGCGAGCTCGAACCGGGCCACTCGGGCGGCGGTGCCACGCGCGCGGCGGCCGAACTCGAGCGACTTGGCCGGGTCGGTGACGCGGTCGCGGCTGCCGTGCACGAGCAGCACCGTGCGGCCGGCCAGCTGGTGCACGGGCTCGTCCGGTGGCAGCCACGCCGCGAGGCCGGCGACGGCGGTCACACTTTCGTGGCCGGCCGCCCGCAGGGCCGCGCGCCCGCCCATCGAGTGGCCCACGAGGCACACCGGCGCGTCGAATCGATCGGCGAGGTGTGCGATCGCCCACTCGACGTCGGCGACGGGATCGCCGTCGTTGTAGCCGACCACGCGGTAGCGCAGCTGCGCGACGGCGAGTCCGGCGCGGCGGCCGGCGCGGACGAGGTCGCCCGCGAACGGGAACATCCGCAGCGCCGGCGTGCGCAGGTTCGAGTCGGGCGCGTTCGAGCGCGACCTGCCCCCGTGGGCGATCAGGGCGACGCCGCGGGCGGCGCTCTTCGGGGCAAACGTGACGAGCGACGGCGAGCGTTCGGGCAAGACAGCGGCGATGCTACCGCTCTGCAGAGGGGCCATGCGGGGTATTCGCCGCGGGCCGCCGATCGGATCGCCCGTGCGAGGGATGGCCATCCGGCGCGCGCAGGAGTACCATCCCGTTCCCCGGGGTCAGGGGGCACGGTGTTGGGGCAAGGAGCGTGATGACGGTGAAGAAGGGTCTTCTGGTCGGGGTCGCCGTGGGCGGCCTGCTGTACGTCATGTGGCGCCGGCGCAAGGGGGATGACGCCCCGCCACCCGAGCCCGCCGCGGCATGGGAGCCGTTCACCGAGCCGGTGGCGGAGCCCGAGGCCGCGTCCGAGCCGGAGCCCGTCGCGGAGGCCGAGCCGGTCGCAGAGGCCGAGGCCGAGCCGATCGCAGAGGTCGAGGCGGAGCGGGTCGCAGCGGTCGAGCCGGAGCCCGAACCGCAGGTCGCGCCGGTCGCCGCGCCCGTCGTGGCCGACGTCCGCCACGAGGAGCCGACCCTGACGCATCCCGGCCGCCAGCATCCCCTCTCGTCGACCGGGTTTGCCAGCCGGCCGCGTCCGGCCACGTTTTCGGGCGTCGGACGGCCACAGGCGGTCCGGATGCGAGCGACGTGGCCCGGTGTCGCGGGCGCGGGCCAGCAGCGCCCGAAGCCGCTCCGGCTCGTTCCGGCGCCGGCGCGGCCGGCGTCGCTGCGCCGCTCGCGGTAGCCCGCTCAGTCCTCCGGCGGCGCGGGGATGATCAGGACGGGCCGGTGCGAGTGATTGGCCACCCCGTGCGACACGCTTCCGAGCACGAGCGAGCGGACGCCCGTGATCCCGCGCGACCCGAGCACGACGACCGCCGGATCGCGCTCGTCGGCCTCGGCCAGGATGGTGCGCCACACTGATCCCAGCCCCTCGACCGCGGCCGGCGTGGCCGCCACACCGGCCGCGCGCAGGAGCGCACAGCCCTCCTCGGCCAGGTCGAGCGCGCGCGTGCGCGCGGCGTCGTCGATCTCCTGGGCCTCATCGGGCGGCATCAGGTCGGGCGCGCCCAGGTCGCCGCCGGTCGGCAGCGCCAGGATCGACTCGAAGATGCACATCACGACCGCCTCGTGGCGGCCGAGCAGCGCAGGGGCACGCTCGCACGCGGTGCGGGCGTCGGACGAGCCGTCGTAGCAGTAGAGCGCGACCGGCATCGGGTCGTCTGTCACGTCGCCGGCCGGCTCAGGTGCCCGCCTTCGCCTTCGCGCTCTGGCCGATCCAGGGCATCATCGCGCGCAGCTCGGCGCCGACCTGCTCGATCTGGTGCTCGGCCGCGCGGCGGCGCAGGGCCTGGAACTGCGGGCGCCCGGCGGCCTCCTCGGCGATGATGTCGCGCGCGAAGCGGCCCTCCTGGATGTCGCGCAGGAGGCTGCGCATCGACTCGCGGACGTGCTCGTCGATCACGACCGGGCCGCGGGTGAGGTCGCCGTACTCGGCCGTGTCCGAGATCGAGTAGCGCATCCCCGCCAGACCGCCCTCCCAGATCAGGTCGACGATCAGCTTCAGCTCGTGGAGGCACTCGAAGTAGGCGATCTCGGGCTGGTAGCCCGCCTCGACGAGCGTCTCGAAGCCGGTCTGGATGAGGCGGGTGACGCCGCCGCAGAGCACGGCCTGCTCGCCGAACAGGTCGGTCTCGGTCTCCTCGGCGAAGGTGGTCTCGATCAGGCCGCCGCGGGCGCAGCCGATGCCGTGCCCATAGGCCAGGGCGAGCGCGTGTGCGTGGCCGCTCGAGTCCTGGTGCACGGCGATCAGGCCGGGGACGCCGATGCCCTCCGTGTACTGGCGGCGGACGAGGTGGCCCGGCCCCTTGGGCGCGATCATCGCCACGTCGATGTCGGCCGCCGGCGAGATCTGGCCGAAGTGGATCGTGAAGCCGTGGGCGAACATGAGCATCGCGCCCGGGCGCAGGTTGGGAGCGATCTCGTCACGGTAGAGCCCCGCCTGGATGTGGTCGGGAACGAGCACCATGACGATGTCGGCCTGGGCGGTCGCCTCGGCGACGGTGGCGACGGGCAGGCCGTCGTCGGTGGCCGCCTTCCAGGCGCGCGAGTCCGGCCGCGCGCCGACGACGACGGTGTTGCCGCTGTCGTTGTTGTTCAGCGCGTGGGCGTGGCCCTGGCTGCCGTATCCGATGATCGCGATCGTCTTGCCGCCGAGGACGGCGGGATCGCAATCGGACTCGTAATAGATCGTCGTGCTCATGCAACCACCCTTATCCGTCGTCGTTGTCCCAGCTCGCCGTCGCGGTCGAGCGCGATCCGGCCCGTGCGCACCAGCTCGCGGATGCCGTAGGGGCGCAGCAGCTCCTCCAGCGCGTGAAGCCTATCCGGCGGGCCCACGCAGGCGAAGCTGACCGCCTCGGGGCCGACGTCCACGACCCGCGACTCGAAGACCTCCGCCAGGCTGATGATCTCGGGCCGCCGCTCGGGCGACGACGTGACCTTGATCATCAGGAGCTCCAGCTCGACCGCCGTGGCGCCGAGCTCCGAGACCTTCAGCACGTCGACCAGCTTGTAGAGCTGCTTCGTCACCTGGTCGACCGAGTGCTGCGAGCAGTCCACCCGGATCGTGATGCGGCTGCGGCTCGGCTCCTCGGTGGGGCCGACCGCGAGCGACTCGATGTTGAAGCCGCGGCGGGCGAAGAGGCCCGCGCAGCGCGTGAGCACGCCGGGGCGGTTCTGGACGAGCACGCTCAGCGTGTGCATGTCGCTCGTCATACACCCTCCAAAGCGGGGACTGTCCCCATCGGCGATGGGGACTGTCCCCAGCGGCTTGCGCGTGTCATACGCCCTCCTCGACCCACTGGTTGTCGTCCTCCGCCCACTCGACATCGATGATGTCGTTCGCCGAGCCGCCTGCCGGCACCATCGGGTACACCTTCTCCTCGCGGTCGACGCGCGCGTCGATGACCGCCGGGCCGCCGCACGCGAGCGCGCCGCGGATCGCGTCGTCGACCTCCTCGGCCGTCTCGCAGCGGAACGCGGCCACGCCGAACGCCTCAGCGAGCTTCACGTAGTCGGGCAGGTCGACGGTCAGGTTCGTCTCGGAGAAGCGCTCGGAGTGGAACAGCTCCTGCCACTGGCGCACCATCCCCAGCCAGCCGTTGTTGACGACGACGTGGATCGCCGCGATGCCGTACATGCGGGCCGTGGCCAGTTCCTGCATCGTCATCTGGAAGCAGCCGTCGCCGTCGATGTTGATCACGATCGCGTCGGGGCACGCCACCTTGGCGCCAATGGCGGCGGGGACGCCGAAGCCCATCGTGCCGGCGCCGCCGGAGGTGATCCAGCGCCGCGGGCGATCGATCTCGAGGTACTGCGCCGCCCACATCTGGTGCTGGCCGACGCCGGTCGTCCAGATCACGTCCTCGCCCGCGGTCAGGTCGCGGAGGCGCTCGATCACGTACTCCGGCTTGAGCTTGCCGCCCCGGCCGTAGCGGAACGGGAACTCGCGCTGCCAGCCCTGCACCGTCTCGAGCCACTCGGCCGCGCGCGGCGGCCCGCCGTTCTGGCGCGAGGCGACCGCGTCGGCGAGCTTGGGGATCACGAGCTCGATCGAGCCCACGATCGGCACCTGGGCGGCCCGGTTCTTGTCGATCTCGGCCGGGTCGACGTCGATGTGGATCACCTTCGCGCCCGGCGCGAACGACGAGAGCTTGCCCGTGACGCGGTCGTCGAACCGCGAGCCGCACGCGACCAGCAGGTCGGCGCGATGCATCGCCCAGTTGGCGGCCTTGGAGCCGTGCATGCCGGGCAGGCCCAGGCAGAGCGGGTGCGAGTCGGGGAAGACGCCCTTGGCCATCAGCGTCGTCACGACCGGCATCTGCAGCGTCTCTGCGATCCTGATCAGCTCGGCGGGGTCGACGCCCGAGGTCACCGCGCCGCCGCCGATGTAGAACACCGGCCGCTCGGCGGCGATCATCGCCTCGGCCGCCGTGATGATCTGCTTCGGGTGGCCGTGGCGCGACGGCTTGTAGCCGGGCATGTCGGTCTGGCGCGGGTAGGCGAAGTCGAAGCTCGCGAGTTGCACGTCCTTCGGCACGTCGATCAGCACCGGGCCGGGCCGGCCGGAGCGGGCGACGTGGAACGCCTCGCGGAACACCTGCGGCAGCTCGGTCACGTCCTTGACGAGCCACGAGTGCTTCACGATCGGCATCGTGATGCCCTGGATGTCGGCCTCCTGGAAGGCGTCGGTGCCGATCAGGTGCGTCGGCACCTGGCCGGTGATGCACACGATCGGGGTCGAGTCGAGGTAGGCGTCGGCGATCGGCGTCACGAGGTTGGTCGCGCCCGGCCCGGAGGTGGCGATGGCGACGCCCACCTTGCCGGTCGCCCGCGCGTAGCCCTGGGCCATGTGCCCGGCGCCCTGCTCGTGGCGGACGAGGAAGTGGCGGATCGTGTGCTCGTGCTCGGCCCAGGCGTCGTAGAGCGGCAGGATGGCGCCCCCGGGCAGGCCGAACACGTCGGTCACGCCCTCGGCCTCGAGGCAGCGGATGATCGCCTCTGCGCCGGTCATGCGGCGGCTATCCACGGGCCACCAGCCTCGACTCAAAAGGGTGCTCCTGGAACTCTGCGCTCGCGGTCGCGTGATGGCCGAGGGCGTCGCAGACGGCCTGGCCGACCTCCCAGGTGGCGTAGACGCGGCCGCCGGACACCTGGTCGGAGGTCGCGATCCCGTCTGCGAGCACCGAATCGACCGCGGCGGTGATCGCGCGGCCGATGTCGCGCCGGTTCAGGCCGTACGTGAACATCATGGCCACCGACAGGATCATCGCGATCGGGTTGGCCTCGCTCTGGCCGGCGATGTCTGGCGCCGAGCCGTGCACCGGCTCGAAGATGCCGGGCGCCTCCGGCCCGAGCGACGCCGACGGCGCGATGCCGAGGCCGCCGCCGACCGCCGCGGCGAGGTCGGACAGGATGTCGCCGAACAGGTTCTCGGTCAGGATCACGTCGTAGCGCTCGGGCCGCGTCGCCAGGTTCATCGCGAACGAGTCGACGAGCTCGTGGGTGAGCTCGATCTCGGCGTACTCGGCGGCGTGCAGCTCGCTCACGACCCGGCGCCAGAGCTTCGACGTGGCGAGCACGTTCTGCTTGTCGACCGAGACGACCCGCCCCGAGCGCCGCCGCGCGAGCCGAAACGCCCACCGCGCCACCCGCTCGATCTGGGATTTGTCGTAGGTGCAGAGGTCGGACGCGCGGTCATCCTCGAGCACCTTCTGGCCGAAGTAGAGGCCGCCCGTCAGCTCGCGCACGACGATCAGGTCGATGTCGCCGTGGCGCACGGGGCGCAGGTTCGCGAACGCGTCGAGCTCCTTGCGCAGGTCGAGCAGCCCCTGCTCGGGCCGGCGTGGGCTGGCGTTCCAGCGCGGGCCGCCGACCGCACCCAGCAGCACCGCGTCGGAGGCCTTCACCGCCGCGCGCACGTGGGCCGGGAAGGGATCGCGGTGGCGGTCTATCGCCTCGCCGCCGAACGGCAGGTGCACCTGCCTCAGGCGCACGCCGAAGAGCTCCGAGACGGCATCGATGACGCGGCCTGCCTCGGCCATCACCTCGGGGCCGATGCCGTCGCCGGCGAGGCAGGCGACGATGGGGGTGGGGCGGGATTCGCTCATCAGACTCCGATCAGCTCCTTGTCCTGGTCTGGCTCGGTCGCGAGCCGTGCGTGCGCGCAGGCACGCAGATACGCCTCTGCAGACGCCTCGGTGATGTCGGTTGATACGGCCTGGCCGGCGTACGTCCTGCCTCCGACCTCGACGACGACCCGGACCTCGCCCAAGGCGTCGGCACCGCCGGTGACGGCGCCGATCGTGTACTCGATCAGCGTCACGGGCAGGTCGAGCAGCCGGTTGACGGCCGAGAAGGCTGCGTCGACGGGGCCGTCGCCCGTGCCCTCGGCGGTGCGCTCGCCCTCGCCGTTTGCGATCGTGACCTCGGCCCGGGCGGTCTCGCCCGTGGCCGTCGCGATCGCCAGGCGCACGAGCTTGATCGGCTCCTCGCGCTCGCGCAGCGAGTCGGATGCCAGCGCCTCGAGGTCGAGCGAGCTGATCTTGCCCTTGCGGTCGGCGAGCTCCTTGAACCGTGTGAACGCGCGGCGCAGGTCGTCGCCCTCGATCGTGAAGCCCAGATCGGCGAAGGCCTGCTGCAGCGCGTGGCGGCCGGAGTGCTTGCCGAGCACGATGTCCGAGCCGTGCAGGCCGACGGACTCGGCGTCCATGATCTCGTAGGTGCGCCGGTGGGCGAGCACGCCGTGCTGGTGGATGCCGGCCTCGTGGGCGAAGGCGTTGCGGCCCACGATCGCCTTGTTCGGCTGGACGACGTAGCCGGTCAGGCGCGACACGAGCCGCGACGTGCGGGTGATCTCCTCGGTGTGGATACCGGTCTGCAGCCCGTAGCGCGGCGCGCGCGTCGCGAGCAGCATCACGATCTCCTCGAGCGAGGCGTTCCCGGCCCGCTCGCCGATGCCGTTGATCGTGCACTCGACCTGGCGGGCGCCGGCGACGATGCCGGCCAGCGAGTTGGCGACGGCCAGGCCCAGGTCGTCGTGGCAGTGCACCGAGAGCACGACGCCGTCCACCTCGGGCACGCGCTCCCGCAGGCCGTTCAGGATCTCGACGTACTCCTCGGGCACGGTGTAGCCGACCGTGTCGGGGATGTTGATCGTGGTCGCGCCGGCGGCGATCGCGGTGCGCACGACCTCGGCCATGAACTCCGCGTCCGTGCGGGTCGCGTCCTCGCACGAGAACTCGACGTCGCTGCAGAAGGCCTTCGCGCGGCGGACGGCGCGATCGGCGCCCTCGAGCACCTGGGCTCGGGTCATGCGCAGCTTGTGCTCCATGTGGATGTCGGAGGTGGCGATGAAGACGTGGATGCGGGGGTTGCGGGCGCCCTGCAGCGACTGGATGGCCGCGTCGACGTCCTCGTCGCTCGTGCGCGCCAGCGACGCGACGACGCACTCGACGGCCTGCGACACGGCCCGGATGCCCTCCCGCTCGCCGGGCGAGGAGATGGCGAACCCGGCCTCGATCACGTCCACTCCGAGACGGTCGAGCTGCCGGGCGATCTCGATCTTCTCGGGCGCCGACAGGGCGATGCCCGGCGACTGCTCGCCGTCTCGCAGGGTGGTGTCGAAGATGCGGACAGTGTCCGTGGGTGAAGCCATCAGGGTGATCCTCCTCGGCTGGGGGAGAGCGCAACTCTCCCGTCGTGACTTGGGTGCGTGTGCGCCGGCGAGCGGCGCGTAGGCCAAATCGTTCGCCCTAACGGGCGAGGATGAGAAGGCCGAGGAGGTTGTGCGAGCTCTGAGAGCGCCCGACAGGACGCCCGCTCAACGGGGAGCGGGCGCGATTCCTCTCTGTGCAGGCGTAGCTCGACATCGGGTCACAGCATAGGGCGGCGAAGGTTGATCCGTCAAACGGGAACCGGTGCAAGGGTGCAGAGAAGGCAAGGGTGGTGAATAAAACGGGCCTGGCCCGTTTTATTCAGGTGGGTGCTCGCGCACCTCGACGCCGTAGCGGCGCAGACGCTCGAACAGCGGGCCGAAGGGCACCGCGCGCTCGCTCGGGAGCACGCCGCGGCCGTCCAGCTCACCGCGGCAGATCATGGCGGCGACCAGGGCCGGCGGACACGCCGTCGAGGCGATGCCGCCGCCGAAGCCGAGCCCCTCCACGGCCCGCGTGACGCACTCGACGATCGCCGTCCCGGACGGCCCGTACGCCTCGATGCGGTGCACGCCGATGGTGCGCCGCGACGGCTCGGCCCGCGGCAGGTCGGCCAGCAGCCGCAGGAGCAGGCGGCGCGGAACGATCGTCTGGCCGTCGACCTCGACCGGGTCCGTCGAGGCGATGCCGATCTCGGACAGGAGCCGCACCTTCTCGAGGAAGCGCGGGTCGAGCGAGAGCTGGAACGACACGTCGCGGGCGCCGAAGCTGTCGGTGAATGTCGCCTGCTCGGAGTGGATCGAATAGATCGTCTCGGCGGGGCCGACGGGGTCGCCGAACTCGACGACGCCGGCAGGCGTCATCGCGGGCAGCATCTGCACCTCGCCGTCGCGGACGACCGGCGTCGGCATCGTCAGCTCGTCCAGGATCGTCTCGACGGCGTAGGGCGCGACCAGGGGCCCCGGCGGGGGATCGGGATCGCGGCCGGACGCGCCGATCACGATCCGCTCCACCTGCCCGCCGAGCAGCTCGACCGCCCGCGCGGCCATCACGCTCGTCTTGCCCGGCGCCGAGCCCATCCCGAGCACGGCCAGCAGGCCGGCGGCGCGGAAGCGCTCGTCCAGCTCGACCTGCTCGCGGGTGACGTGGAAGAGGCCGCCCAGATCGATGTAGTGGGCGCCGGCGGCAAGCGCCGCCTCCATCGCCGCCAGGTTGATCCGGTAGGAGGCCGAGTTCACGAGCACCGTGGCACCGGCCAGCGCAGCGGCGGCGGCGCCGGCGTCGCGGATGTCGAGCGCGGCGCCGGTCGCCTTGCCGCCGCCACGCGTCTCGGCCACCTCGGCGGCGCGGTCGCCGTTCACGTCGAGGCAGACGATCTCGGACACGGCCGGCTCGCCCGCCAGCGTTGCCACGATCGCAGGCCCGATGATCCCGCCCGCCCCCACCACGGCGACCCGGCTCACGACACCCGCTCCAGGGCGCGGCGGCCGTGCAGGTCGTGCGCCCGCAGCGCCAGCCACAGCTCGAGCCGGTCGCGCGCGTCGGCCGGGCTGCGGCCGGTGAGCTGCTCGATCTTGTCGATCCGGTAGCGCAGCGTGTGCCGGTGCACACCGAGCGCCGCCGCCGCGTCTGCCCAGCGGCCGTTGGCCTCGATGTAGGCGGCGAGCGACTCGATCAGCGCCGAGCCGTGGCGCGCGTCGTGGGCGCGCAGCGGCCCGAGCATCGACTCGCAGTAGAGTTCGACGCCGCGTTCGTCCAGCGACAGCAGGAGCTGGATCGAGCCCAGGTCGCGGAACGTGGCCACGGCCGGCGTGCCGTCGCCCGGGCGCGCCTCGACCGCATAGAGGGCTTCGTCGTAGGTCCGCGCGAGCCCGGCGGGATCGGTGTGCACGCGGCCGACGCCGGCACCGCCGGCACCCGTCTCGCGCAGGATCTCGGCGGCCACCGCCTCGGCACCCTCGTCGTCGGCCGCCTCGATGAGCACCGCGACCACGCCGTCGCGGACGCTGGCGGGCCCGAACGCCCCGGCGGCGTCGGCCAGCCGCGCGAGGTGCGCAGCGTCGGCGGTCACCGGGCGCAGCGTGACGAACGACATCGGCAGCGTCCCCCGCATGCCGAACGAACGCGCCCGCCGGCGCAGCTCGCGCGGGCCGGCGTCGCCGCCGAGCACCGCCTCGACCAGATCGCCCGTGAGGCCGCGCACCGCCTCGGCCACGCGCGCATCCGAGAGCCGCGTGAAGACGGCCTCGGTCAGGGCGATGAACGGCACGTCGTAGGGGATCTCGAACAGCGGGAACCCGAGCTCGTCGGCCACGGCGGTCGCCGCCGCCGGCACCTCGTCGTAGCCGAGCCCGATCCCGAGGCCGAGGCCGGTCAGACCCGCGTCGGCCAGGCGGCGGACGTACGCCGCCGGGTCCGGGCGCAGCGGCAGGCCGGTGGTGAGCAGGAGCTCGCCGCCCCGAAGCCACGGCGTGGGGTCGTCGAGCTCCGAGATGTGCACCCACCGCACGGGCCGGTCGGAGCCCGCGCTGCCGCCGCGCAGCACGAGCTGCAGGGCGTCGATCGCGACGATGTCGGCGACGCTGAGCACGGCGCTGCTAGGTGGTGACGGCGGTCTTCGCGCCCGAGCGGGTCATCTCGGTCCACGCGTCGTCGAGCACGGTGTCGAGCACGTCGTGGACGAAGTCGAGGTCCTCGCGGGTCGCGATCAGCGGCGGCGAGAGCTGGATCACCGGGTCGCCCCGGTCGTCGGCGCGGCAGATGAGGCCGGCGTCGTAGAGCCGTGGCGAGAGGAACCCGCGCAGCAGCCGCTCGCATTCGTCGTCGGAGAACGTCTGCTTCGTCTCCTTGTCGCGGACGAGCTCGATCGACATGAAGTAGCCGGCGCCGCGCACGTCGCCCACGATGGGCTTGTCGGCCAGCCGCTCGAGCATCGCCTTGAAGTACGGCTCGTTGCGGCGCACGTTCCCGAGCACGTCCTCGCGCTCCATGATCTCGAGGTTCTTGAGCGCCACCGCCGTTGCGACCGGATGGCCGCCGTAGGTGATGCCGTGCGTGAACATGTTCCTGCCCTCGACGAACCGGGACGCGACGCCGTCGGTCATGAGCGCTCCGCCGAGCGGCACGTACGCCGACCCGACGCCCTTGGCGAACGTGACGAGGTCGGGGCGGATGTCGTAGCGCTCGGAGCCGAACCAGTAGCCGAGCCGGCCGAAGCCGCAGATGACCTCGTCGGCCACGAGCAGCACGCCGTACTCGTCGCAGATCGCGCGCACGCCCTGGAAGTAGCCCTCCGGCGGCGTGAACGTGCCGCCCGAGTTCTGCACCGGCTCCATGAAGACGGCCGCAACCGACTCGGGCCCCTCCTGCTCGATCGCCGCGCGCAGCTCGTCCAGCAGCGCGGCGGTGAACTCGGCCTCGGTCTCGCCGTCGGGACGGTGGTAAGCGTTCGTGTTGGACACGTGCGAGACGCCGGGGATGAGCGGCTCGAACGGCGCCTTGATCGCGGCGATGCCGGTCAGCGAGAGCGCTCCGAGCGTGGTGCCGTGGTAGGCCAGCCGCCGGGCGATCATCTTGTAGCGGCGGCTCTCCCCGCCGATCTGGTGGTACTGGCGCACGAGCTTGATGATCGACTCGTTCGCCTCGGAGCCGCCGGAGCAGAAGAAGGTGCGGTTCAGGTCGCCCGGGGCGAGCTCGGCGATCTTGGCCGCGAGCTCGATGGCGCGCGGATGCGCGTAGCCCCAGTTGGTGTAGAACGGCAGCTCCCGCATCTGCCTTGCCGCCGCCTCGCCCAGCTCGGCGCCGAAGCTGTAGCCGATCTGCGTGCAGAAGAGGCCTGAGAGTCCGTCGAAGTGGCGCTTGCCGTTGCTGTCCTCGAGCCAGCAGCCCTCGCCGTGGCTGATGATGGGCACCTCTTCGTCGGCGTCGTAGCGGCCTTGGCTGGTGAAGTGCATCATCAGATGCCGCTTCGCGAGCTCCTGCAGGGTGGCGGGGTCGGTCATTTCGCGTCAGTCCTTTCGAGACCGCGGCCGGGCCGGCCGTTTGGACATTCTGTCCAATGCTACCGGATGCGGCTTCCGGTCACGGGCCGCAGTGCTTATACTCGGCGGCGTACCGTTCGCTCCTCACGCCGGGGGTCTTCTGATGGCCGTAGAGACAAGCTCCAAGACCGATGCGCTTCGGGCCAAGCGAGACCGATACGTCGCCCGCGGCGTCTCGATCGCGCCGATCTTCGCCGATCACGCCCACGGCGCCCGCCTGACCGACGTCGACGGCCGGGAGTACATCGACTTCGCCGGCGGGATCGGCGTCCTGAACCTCGGGCACACGCCCGACGCCGTCGTCGCGGCGATCCGCGAGCAGGCCGAGCAGCTGATGCACGCCTGCTTCCCGGTCGCGGCGTACGACCCCTACCTCGAGGTGTGCCGCATGCTGTGCGAGCTCGCACCCGGGACGCATGACACCAAGGCGCTGCTCGTGAACTCCGGCGCCGAGGCGGTCGAGAACGCCGTCAAGATCGCCCGCTACCACACCGGGCGCGACGCCGTCATCACGTTCGACCGCGGCTTCCACGGCCGCACGCTGCTGACGATGACGCTGACGTCCAAGCTCGTCTACAAGCGCGGCATGGGCCCGTTCGCGCCCGAGGTCTACCGTGCGGCGGCGCCGTATCCCTATCGCGGGGTCTCGACGGCGGATGCGCTGGACGCGCTCGACTGGATGTTCAAGGCCACGGTCGATCCGCAGTCGGTCGCCTGCATGATCCTCGAGCCGGTGCAGGGCGAGGGCGGGTTCACCGTCATGCCGCCCGAGTTCATCCAAGGCCTGCGCGAGCGCTGTGACGCGCACGGGATCCTCTACATCGACGACGAGGTGCAGGCCGGGATGGGCCGCACCGGCACGTTCTGGGGCATCGAGCACGCCGACGTCGTGCCCGACCTCATCACCGTCGGCAAGTCGCTCGCGTCCGGCATGCCGCTCGCGGGCGTCATCGGCCGCGCCGACATCATGGATTCCGTCCACCCGGGCGGGCTCGGCTCGACCTACGGCGGCAACCCGGTGGCGTGCGCCGCCGCGATCGAGAGCCTGCGCGCGCTCTCGAGCGACGACTTCCTGGCCCGGTCGGCCGCGATGGGCGAGCACATCCAGGCCCGTCTGCGCGACCTCGCCACACGGCATCCCGTGATCGGCGAGGTGCGCGGCATCGGGCCGATGGCGGCCATCGAGCTCGTGAAGGACCCGGTCACGAAGGAGCCGGCGGGCGATGTCGCCGGCGCGACGGTCGCCGGTGCCCTCGACCGCGGGCTGATCCTCCTCAAGACGGGGATCCACGACAACGTGCTGCGCATCCTGGTGCCCATCACCGCCCCGGACGAGGACGTCGACGCCGGCCTCGAACGGCTCGAGGAGGCGCTCGGCGCAGCCGCCGCCCGGTGAGGGCGACGGCCGCGCCGGTTGGCGGTCCTAGCCCTTCAGGTGGAACACGAAGTCGTACTCGGAGCCGAGCGGGTTGCCGCGTGCGTGCAGCAGCATCCAGCCTGAGGCGCCGTTGTACTTGCCCGTGCCGCCCGTGATCGCGAGCGTCGTGTTGGTGCCGTCGTCGTAGTACGGCCCCTCGACCGTGATGTGGCCGCCCGCAAGGAGCGTCGTCCACGTGCACTCCCACTCGGTCTTTCCGGTCGCGACCGTGCGCACGCAGTAGCCGTTGTCCTGGGCGATCTGGTGGGTGTCGGCGGCGTTGTACACCGGGTTGTGGAACCCGAGGTCGTCACCGAGGCTGTTGGCCGGCGGGTGGAACTGCTGCACCGTGTCGGTCACCGCATGCTCGACCACGTGGATCACGTTGCCGTGATGGGAGTCCGACTTCGAGCCGGTGCTCGCCCCCGCGACGACCGGCACCGCCGCGAGTGCGATGAGTGCCGCGACGCCCACCCCCAAGAGTGTCTTCTTCCGCGCCATCCTGTCCTCCTACGTCGACTGTCCGAACGACGGCGACGATACGCCGCGGGCGGGGCCGGATCAAGCAAAATGCGGGGAATTTCGCGCGGTGGGAGACGGTTTCACGGTCAGGCGGAGATCGTCCGCGAGGCGGTCGCGTCGCCGTCGCTGTCGCTGCTTCCGAACGTCTTCGCCCGGCTCGGCCGCACGAACACCGGCCGGCCCGGCTCGAGGCTGAGCCGGTCTGCATCGTCCCGGCTGAGCTGCGCGGTCACGGGCTCGCCGCCGTCCACGGTCAGATCGACGCGGATGTGGTGGCCCAGGTGCAGGATCCGCTTGACGACGGCCGCCTCGGTGGTGCCGTTCGGCTCGAGCCGGATCTCGACGTCGTGCGGGCGCACGTAGACATCGCCGATCCGGTTCACCTGACCCATGAAGCGCATGACGAACTCGTTCCCGGGATGATCGTAGAGCTCCTGCGGCGAGCCCTCCTGGACGATCCGTCCGCGTTCCATCAGCACGATCGTGTCGGAGACCTCCATCGCCTCGTCCTGGTCGTGGGTCACGAACACCGTGGTGACGTGCATTTCGTCGTGCAGGCGGCGCAGCCATGCCCGCAGCTCGCTGCGCACGCGGGCGTCGAGCGCTCCGAAGGGCTCGTCCAGGAGCAGCACCTCGGGCTCCACGGCGAGCGCGCGGGCGAGCGCCATGCGCTGGCGCTGGCCGCCCGAGAGCTGCGCCGGGTAGCGGTCACCGAAGCCGTCGAGCTGGACGAGGTTGAGCAGCTCGGCCACGCGCTTTCGCACCTCGTCCTTCGGCCGCTTGCGGATCTCGAGGCCAAACGCGACGTTCTTGGCGACGGTCATGTGCTTGAACGCGGCGTAGTGCTGGAACACGAACCCGACGTCGCGGCGATGCGGCGGCAGCTTCGTGGCCTCGGTGCCGGCGATGAACACCTCGCCGGTGTCGGCCTTCTCCAGGCCGGCGATGACCCGCAGCAGCGTCGACTTCCCGCTGCCGCTCGGTCCGAGCAGGGCGGTGAGCGATCCCGCCGGAACATTCAGGCTGACGTCGTCGAGAGCGACGAAGTCGCCGAAGCGCTTGTTGACGTGTTCAACGGTGATTGCCATGCGGCCCTATCGATCCTTTCGGGGGTGGAACAGGTTCATCAGGAAGAGCGTCACGAGCGCGATCACGGCCAGCTCGAGCGCCGCGGTGTAGGCGGCGACGTGGTCGAAGTTCTGGTACTCCTGTGAGACGCGCAGCGTCAGGGTCTGCGTCTGGCCGATGACGTTGCCGGACACGACCGCGACCGCGCCGTACTCGCCGATCGAGCGGGCGGTGGTGAGGACGACGCCGTAGACGATGCCCCAGCGGATGGCGGGCAGCGTGATGCGGCGGAATGTCTGCAAAGGCTTGGCGCCGAGCGTCGACGCGGCCTGCTCCTGCTCGGTGCCGATCTCGCGCAGCACGGGGATCACCTCACGGGCGACGAACGGCAGCGACGCGAAGATGGTGGCGAGCACCATTCCGGGTGCGGCGAAGATCACCTGGTAGCCCTGGTTCATCAGGAACGAGCCGAACCAGCCGTTCTGACCGTAGACCAGGATGAGCGTGAAGCCGACGACCACCGGCGAGACGGCGAACGGCAGGTCGATGAGCGCCGAGAGCAGCGTCTTGCCGGGGAAGTTGCGGCGCACGATCAGGATCGCCACCGTGATCCCGAAGATCGTGTTCAGCGGCACGGCGATCATGGCGATCTCGAGCGTGAGCTTGAGCGCCTTCACGGCGTCGCCGGTCGTCATCGCGTCCCAGACCGGTCCGAGGCCGCCCGAGAAGGTGTGCGCGACGATCATCCCCACCGGGACGATGAGGAGCAGCGCCAGGTAGCCGAGCGCGACGAAGCGGAGGCCGGATTAACGATCATGCTTCGAGCTCCATCGCTGCAGGCCGGTGATCGACATCAGCACGGCCAGGGAGATCGCGAGCAGGACGATCGACATCGCCGCCGCTCCCGTCACGTAGTCGCTCTCGATCTGCGAGTAGATGTGCACCGAGGCGACCTCGGTCGAGAACGGGATGTTGCCCGACAGGAGCGCGACCGAGCCGTACTCGCCGATGGCGCGGGCGAACGCGAGCGCCATGCCCGAGAGGATGGCCGGCAGCAGGTTCGGCAGCACGATGCGGCGAAAGACGGTGTGTCCCCGCGCTCCGAGCGAGGCGGCGGCGTCCTCCATGTCGCGGTCGATCTCGAGCAGCACCGGCTGCACGCTTCGGATCACGAACGGCAGCGTCTCGAACAGGAGCGCCACCACGACCGCCCTGCGGGTGTAGGTGATGTTGAGCCCGACCGGCGAGTAGGGGCCGTAGAGGGTGAGCAGGGTGAGGCCGGCGACGACGGTCGGAAGCGCGAACGGGAGGTCGATCAGCGAGTTGACGACGTTCTTGCCCCAGAAGGAGTCGCGCACAAGCACCCAGGCGATCAGGGTGCCGAAGACGGCGTTGATCAGCGCGACGAGCAGCGCTGCGCCGAGCGTGAGCTTCAGGGCCGCCTCGGCGTCGGGCGCCGTGACGGCCGCCCAGAAGGCGTGAACGCCGCCCTTCTTGGACTGCCAGAGAAGGGCGGCGAGCGGCAGAAGCACGATCACCGAGAGGTAGGTGATCGCAACCCCCGGGGCGACGCTTGGGAGCGCCGCCCCGGAGGCCCGCCTGCGCGGGAGTGCGATGCTCGTCATGAGCTCGTCGACACTCCGATGCTGGACTCGATCTTCTGCATGACGCTGTTCGTCGGGTCGAAGAACTTCGTCATCACGTCATCCCAGCCACCCGAGTCGACGTCTGAGATCGTGAACTCGGTCGGGTTCTGGGCGCTCGGGAACGCCGTGCTGAACGCGGACGAGACGCTCGACAGCACCGGCCGGTAGCCGGTCTGGGCGAGGATCGTCTGCGCGGCCGGGGTGTACAGCCAATTGACGAACTTCTTGGCTGCCGACGAGGCCTTCACCGTCGTCGCGATCGGCGTCTGGATCTCGATCGTCTGGGGCGGGTAGACGATCTGGATCGGCGCGCCGCTCTCCTGGGCGAGCAGGGCATCCTGCTCGTAGGCGAGCAGCACGTCGCCCTTGCCGCCGGTGAAGGTCTGCAGGGCCGCGGAGGCCTTGTCGTCCTGCACCGGGACATGGTGGAACAGCGTGCTCAGGTACTGCTGCGCCTGGGCGGGCGTCTTGCCCTCCTTGAGCTCGGCGCCGTAGGCCGCCATCACGTTCCAGCGGGCGCCGCCGGAGGTGAACGGGTTGGGCGTGATCACCTGGATGCCGGGCTTGACGAGGTCATCCCAGGTGGTGATGTGCTTGGGGTTGCCCTTGCGCACGACGAACACGACCATCGTGTTGGCGACGATGCCGTTGTACTGGTTCTGATCCCAGTTGGGGGAGACGAGCTTCGCCGACACGAGCCGCGCGATGTCGGGCTCGAGGGCGAAGTGGACCACGTCCGCCGCCTGCCCCGCGGCCACGGCCCGGCTCTGGTCGCCGGAGGCCCCGTAGGACTGCGTGAAGCTGACGCCCTTTCCGGCTGCCGTCTTCTGGAACGCCGGGATCAGCTTGGCATACGACGTCTCCGGGGTGGAGTACGCGACCAGGTTGATCTTCTGCTTCGACGCGGCTCCGGCCGTGCTTCCGCTGCCTCCGCCGCAGGCCGCCGCAAGGGCGACCAGGGACAGGATCGCGATGCCCGTGGCGGCGATCCGTACTTGTATTCGGTTCAACTTCTCTCCTTTGTCTATCGACTAAGTTGAGATTAGGGTAAGATGGGATCCGCACGCTGTCAAGCGAGAACCTTCCGTCACCTGATCAGAGAGGCACCACCTGTGGCTGTAGAAGCAAGCTTGGGAACGAATCTCCGGCACCTGCTCGGCATGCACAACGTCAGCCAGCAGAAGCTCGCCCGCTACCTGGGCTTGTCGCCCCAGGGGCTCTGGAACATCCTGCACGGCCGCTCCGAGCCGCGGTCGCGCACGGCCCAGCGGATCGCGGCCGCCTTCGGCATCACGATGGACGCCCTCTTCGCCGACACGGGCAGCTGCGTCCGCGCGGCCGCGGGCGTGTTCGAGCGCGCCCCGGTGCGGGCGCTCTCCGAGACCCCGGAGGACGCCTCCGACGCGGAGTGGGAGGGGATCGCCGGCCGTCACGCGCTCGGCTGACGTTCGGTTGTGAGTGTTTTCGACAATGTCTACTGATATACTTGACTTCACGGTGAACGTGGCGCACACCGATATCGCCTTGCTCGATCCGACCGCCGCCGCCCGGGCGCTCATGCGGGGCGCCGCGGTGATCGACACCCGTCCGGCCGTCGCCTTCGACGCCGGCCACCCCGCGGGCGCGCTGAACGTCCCCGGCGGGGATGACGCCGGCGCAGTGGCGGCGCGGCTCATGGCCCTCGACGTGCCGGTGATCGCGCTCGCCGAGCGCCAAAGCGACGCGCGCAGGGCCGCGGCCAGGATCATCGCCGCGGGCTTTCGCTCCGTCCTCGGCGCCGTCTCCGGCATCCATGCGGGCGCCGCCCTCGGTCACGTGCCGCTCGAGTGCTCCGGCGCCATCGATCTGCCGCGCCTGGCCGACGAGCTCGGGACCGGGGCCGTGCTGCTCGTCGACGTACGCGACGAGTGGGAATGGAGCCGCGGACGGCTGGCGGGCTCGGTGCACCTGCCGCTGGCCGATCTGCGCGCCGCCGCGCATCTCCTGCCGCACGTCCCGATCGTCACGGCCTGCTCGGACGGCCGGCGGGCCGCCGCGGCCGCGAGCGCGCTGCGCCGGTGGGGGCACCAAAACGTGTGGCGCGCGACCGGGGGCGGCGTGGCCGAACTGCTCGAGCGCCCGATCGGGCTCGACCTCCTCGGCGCCGCGTGATCCGGCCGGACGGGGCGCGGGCCGCCGCATCGCGCTGGGCGGCCGCGGGACTGCTCGCCCTCGCGCTGCCCGTCGTGCCGCTCGCCGTCGCGGCCGTCGGCGCCGGGACGCCTTCGCTCGGAATTCTCGCCGGCGGGGCCGCCGGCCTGGCGGCGCTCGCGGCCTGGCTGGGGCCGGCAGCCTGGCCGGGCACCGGCCGTGCCCCGGCGGTCGAGCGCGTGCTCGTGACCGCCACGATCGCATGGGCGGCCGCGCTCGACGCCGCCATCGGGGGCATGGCCGTCCGCGGCGGCGATGCCTCCATCTCTCCGGGCCCCATCGGGCTGACGGCCGGCGTGTACGTGCTCGCCAGCGTCTGGTCGGTCCGGACGCCGTCCGAGGTGTGGTGGCGCTGGCCCGTCGCCTGCGCGCTCACGGGCGCGACGTGGATCGTCACCCAGGCGGCCGCGTGACCGGGCTCGGCCGATTTGTGACGGATTCGTTAGGGCTGACGGCTGCCACCGCTTCCCGCCGCGGGGTTTGGTAGCCTCCGAACCCATGCCAACCGCCCGAGGCCAGGCGTGCGGACGCGCGCGCGTAACCCGAGCGAGTATCGCGACCTTCGTGGTCACTGCGGTACTGGTCGCCTCGGCGACCGCCGGTACGGCATCGGCAACGTCGATCGCGTCGAAGAAGGCGCAGGCCGCCGCCGCCCAGGCGCAGCTGACGCGGCTGCAGAACGCGGCCGAGAAGAAGGTCGAGGCCTATGACCTCGTCCATCAGCGCTACCAGAACACGGTCGCAGCCCTGCGCCTGAACACCCAGGTGCTGAAGTCTGCCAAGGCGAACCTGGCCGCTGCCCAGCAGCAGCTCGCGAGCACCCTGACGACCGACTACAAGAGCGGCGACCAGGATGCGCTCGCCTACGTGCTCGCGGCCCGCTCGATCGGCGATCTCGTCGATCAGGTGCAGGTGCTGCAGCGCACGACCGGCGTCGACAAGAACCTCGTCGACCAGATCACGCACTACCAAGCGGTCGTGCGGACCCGGCAGGCGCTGCTCGTCAAGGAGCGCAAGCAGGTCGCACACGACCAGGCGCAGAAGGCCGCCGAGGCGAACAGCGCCAGGGCCGCGGTCGACCGTGAGAAGGCGTACTACAACAACCTGCAGGCGTCGATCCGCAAGCTGATCCAGCAGCAGCAGGCTGCGGCAGCAGCTGCGGCCGCCCAGCAGGCGGCCCAGAACGGCGGCTCCGGCGGCTCGCCGCCCACGAATCTTCCCAACCCGCCCACGAGCACGCTGGGCGGCCAGGCGGTCGCGATCGCCGAGCGCTACCTGGGCGTCCCGTACGTGTGGGGCGGCGCGAGCCCGTCCGGGTTCGACTGCTCGGGTCTCACCATGTACGTGTATGAGCAGCTGGGCGTGTCGCTGCCGCACAATGCCGCGGCGCAGTACGACTCGCTTCCGCACGTGTCCGAGAGCGATCTCGAGCCGGGCGACCTGGTCTTCTTCGACGGCCTCGGCCACGTGGGCCTCTACATCGGCGGCGGCGAGATGATCCACGCCCCGCACACCGGCACCGACGTGCAGATCGCGCCCCTCTCGGGCGGCGGTTCGTACTATGGCGCCGCCCGCGTCCCCGGCTGACCGCCGGTTACTGCGCCTGACGCTCGAGCCAGCGGGCGGCGGTCGCGCCCGTCTCGACCACGTGCGCATGCAGGAGCCGGCGGGCGCGGCGGGCGTCGGGCTTCACGAGCGCCTCGATGATGCGGTCGTGGTCGGCCGCGCTGCGCGGGATGATGTCGGGGTCGTCGGCGAACGTCCGCCACGCGATCGAGCGCGGGACGGCGTTTTGCAGCGACTGCACCGTGTCGCGCAGCGGCGGGCAGGCGGCCGCCGCCAGGATGACGTTGTGGAACAGCTCGTTGGCCTGTGACCACTGCTCGCAGAGGATCGCGAGGCCGTCCTCATCGTCCGGCGCGAGCTGCCGGTGGCGCTCGTATCCCGTGCGCAGGAGCGCCTGGGCCACGTCGAGGTCGGCCTTGTCGTAGCCGGTGAGCCGGCCCGCCGAGCGCTCGGCCGCGAGCCCTTCGAGCTCCGCCCGGACGAGATAGACGTTGCGGCACTCCTCGGGGCTGAACCGGCGCACGACCGCGCCGCGGTGCCCGAGCTGATCGACGAGCCCGATCGCCTGCAGCTGGCGCAGCGCCTCGCGCACCGGCGTGCGGCTGACGCCGAAGCGGGCGGCGAGGTCCTCCTGGCGCAGGCGCGCACCCAGCGGAATGCGCCCGGTGACGATCTCGACCTGCAGGCGGTGGGCGAGGTCGTCGGCGCGGGAGAGGAGGGGGGTGTTGGGCGTCACCCTCCCGATGTTAACACCCTGGTAACCAGGAACACGCCTTGTGTATCCGACAGGTTGCGGTTTGGATCCAAACTGGATAGTGTGCCGCGACCAACCCAAGGAGTGCCCGCTATGCCCGCAGACGTCGCCGCGAAGCTGCCCGAGATCGAGCGCATCAAGGCGCGCAAGAACGGGCTCGACGTCCTCGCCGACATCTACCGCTACGCCGAGCTCGGGTTCGACGCCATCGAGCCCGACGACCTCGCGCTGTTCCGGTGGTACGGCATCTACACGCAGCGGGCGGCCGAGTCCGCGGCGTCGGGAGAGCCGGGGCCGTCCGAGGAGACCGACGGCCTGTTCATGCTGCGCATCAAGTTCCCGAACGGCATCGTCACCTCCGACCAGCTGCGCACGATCGGGCGGCTGTCGGTGCGCTACGGCCGCGGGATGGGCGACATCACGACGCGCCAGAACATCCAGCTGCACTGGCTCCGGATCGAGGACATGCCCGTCGTCCTCGACGAGCTGAACGCCGTCGGGCTCTCGTTCACACAGGCCTGCGGCGACGTGTGGCGAAACGTGGTCGGCTGCCCGCTCGCGGGCGTGGACGGCCACGAGCTGCTCGACTCGCGGCCGCTGATCGCCGAGCTCGAGCGCACGTTCGTCGGCGACCGCCGGTTCTCGAACCTGCCGCGCAAGTTCAAGGTGTCGGTGTCGGGCTGCCTGCACCGCTGTGCCCAGCACGAGATCAACGACATCGGCCTGGTCGCCGTCGAGCGCGACGGCGTCATCGGCTACGACGTGTGGGTCGGCGGCGGCCTCGGCGCATCCGCCCGGATGGGCCGGCGCCTCGACGCGTTCGTCCTGCCCGAGGAGGCCACCGAGGTGTGCGCCGTGATCACCGAGATCTTCCGCGACGAGGGCAAGCGCACCAAGCGTACGCGGGCGCGGATCAAGTTCCTCGTCGACGAGTGGGGCGTGGAGCGGCTGCGGGCCGAGGTCGAGCGCAAGCTCGGTCGCAGCCTGCCGGCGTCGGTCGTCCCGGCCGACCCGATCGACCCCCACCGCGATCACCTGGGCGTCCATCCCCAGGTCGAGCCGGGCCTCTACTACCTCGGCGCAACGACGCTGCGCGGCCGCTTCAGCGGCGAGCAGATGATCGCGGCGGCCGACATCGCCGACCGGTTCGGATCGGGCGAGCTGCGCTGCACGAACCGCCAGAACGTGATCGTGCTCGGCGTGCCCGACCGCGACGTCGAGGAGGCCGATGCGTCGCTTGCCGACGTCGGCCTGCCGACACAGGCCTCGACGTTCCGCCGCGGCATCATCTCGTGCACCGGGATGGAGTTCTGCAAGCTCGCGATCGTCGAGACGAAGGACCGCGCCCGCGAGCTCATCGAGCACCTCGAGCGCCGCGTCGGCGACCTGGCCGGCTCGCTTCGGATCAACCTGAACGGGTGCCCGAACGCGTGCGCGCAGTACCAGGTGGCCGACATCGGCCTGCAGGGCGGGATCGCCCGCCTGGCCGACGGCGGCAGGGTGCAGGGCTTCATCATCCACATCGGCGGCCGGCTCGGCGCCGACCCGGGCTTCGCACGGCGCGTCTCGTCCAAGGCGATCCCGGCCGACGACGCGAAGTACGCGGTCGAGCGGATCGTGCGGGCCTACGCCTCCGAGCGCCCGGCCGACGGCACCTTCGCCGAGTGGGCCGGCGAGCAGTCCGACCGGCGGCTGGCCGCGCTCGCAGGCGTCGCGGTGGCGCGCGAGCGGGAGCCCGCGGAGGCCGCCGCCTAGCGCAGAAGGCCGGACGAGGCGACCGCCTGAGAGGGGTTGGTCAGGCGGCCGCCAAGCCGGTTGCCGGCGTGGGTCAGACCATCGCCGGCCGGCCGCGCCGAAGCGCGGCCAGGCGCGTCCGGCGCCCGTGATCACGGCCCGCCCGCGAGCTCTGGCTGCAGCTGGCCGGATCGCGCGCGCCGGATCAGATCGTCGTGCCGGGCCTGGGCGAGCAGCTCCGCCTCGCGGAGCCGGGCCAGATCCCGGTGGAGATTCGCGTTGGCAAACATGCCCCACCAGACGCGGCCTGCGCAGGGAATCTTCCATCGGTTCCCGTTTGCCGCCCGCCGCGCGCCGTTCTACCATGGGACGAGCAGTTTGCGTAGCCGCCGGGGCGATCCCCGGCGTCGCATCCAGAGAGGCGGAGGGACCGGCCCTGTGAAGCCTCGGCAACCATCCCAAACGTGACGCCCGGGAAAGGTGCCAAATCCGGCGGGATCCCACGATCCCGGACGATGTGAACCGGCCGTCCGACACGGCCCGAACGTAGGGGATCGACCATGAAGGCAACCCATCTCGCCTGCAAGGGCTGCGGAGCCACCTACCCGCTCGACGCCCTGTTTGCGTGTGACCGCTGCTTCGGCCCGCTCGAGGTGGGCTTCGACGATTCGCAGCCCGTGTCCCGGGCCGACGTCGAGGCCGGCCCGCGCACGCTGTGGCGGTTCGTCGACTTCCTGCCCGTCGCACCGCCCGCCCAGGGGCTGCCGGTGGGCTGCTCGCCGCTGATCCGGGCCGACCGGCTCGCGGCCGAGCTGGGGCTCGACTGCGAGCTCTTCATCAAGACCGAGACCTCGAACCCGACCCACTCGTTCAAGGATCGGGTCGTCGCCGTTGCGGCCGCGAAGGCGGTCGAGCTCGGCTACGAGGCGCTCGCGTGCGCCTCGACCGGGAACCTCGCCGGTGCGACGGCCGCTGCGGGCGCCGCACTCGGCCTGCCGACGTACATCTTCGTGCCCGCCAACCTCGAGCGCGAGAAGATCATCGCCGCGGCCGCCTACGGCGCCACCGTATTCGCAGTCGACGGCTCCTACGACGACGTGAACCGGCTGTGCTCCGAGCTGACCTACGACCGCCCCTGGGCGTTCGTGAACGTGAACATGCGCGCCTACTACGCGGAGGGCTCAAAGACGATCGCGCTCGAGACGGCCGAGCAGCTCGGCTGGCGCGCCCCCGATCGCGTCGTCGCTCCGATCGCCTCGGGTTCGCTCTACACCAAGATCCTGCAGGGCTTCGAGCAGGGACGGGCGGCGGGCCTGATCGATCCCGGAGCCGCCCCGGTGATGCACGGCGCCCAGGGCGAGGGCTGCTCGCCGGTCGCCGCCGCCTACGCGGCCGGCGGCGACGACGTCGTACCGGTCCGGCCGACCGGCATCGCCAAGTCGCTTGCGATCGGAAACCCGGCCGACGGCGTGTATGCGCTCGGCGTCGCCCGGCGCACCGGCGGCAGCATCGAGGCTGCGAGCGACGCCGAGATCATCGAAGGCATCCGGCTGCTCGCGCGCACCACGGGCATCTTCACCGAGACGGCCGGCGGCGTCACGACGGCGGTCCTGCGCAAGCTGGCCGCCCGGGGCGAGATCGGCTCCGGTGAGACGGTGGTCGCCTACATCACGGGCGACGGCCTGAAGACGATCGACGCGGTGGCCGGCGCGGTCGAGACGATCGCGATCCCGGCCGATCCCGACGCGGTCGACGCGGCCCTCGGCGAGCCCGCCCTGCGGTGAGCCTGCGGGTGCGATCGCCGCTGCCCGCAGACGCTGCGGTCGTGGCGGCGCTCGCCAACGCATATGGCGCGTCGGCCGGCGGTGACACGGGTCGCAGCGAAGCCGATATCCGCGACGACTGGCGCGGCCTTGGGGACGCGGAGCGCGACGCGTGGATCGTCGAGCGCGACGGCGTGCCGGCGGGCCACGCCTACATGCACGACGACGGGCACGGGCGGTTGTTCGCCCTCGGCTGGGTGGGGCCCGATCACGCCGGCCACGGCGTCGGCGCCGCGCTCGTCGAGTCGACCGAGCGGCGCGCCCGCGAGCTCGCCGCCGTCGCGGGCGTCGCCGCGATCACGATCCGAAACGGCGTCCTGCACGCCGACCTCGCCGCCGGGGCGCTGCTCGAGGCGCGCGGCTATGCGCGCGCCGACCAGCATGTGCGCATGATCGCCGTTCTCGATGGGCCTCCACCGCGGGCGGACTGGCCGCACGGCATCGTCGGGGACCCGTTCGACCCCGGCCGGGACGGGGCGGCTGTCGACACGTGCGTGGTCGAGGCCTTCGACGATGACTGGAGCAACCAGGCGCAGATGCGCGAGCGGAAGATGGCCGACGCGCGCTTCGATCCCGAGCTCTGGACGCTCGCCAGGGCGGGGCGCGAGGTGTGCGGCGTCGCCCTCTGCATGCCCGAGACGTTCGGCATGGGGTTCATCGAGAGCCTGGCCGTGCGCGAGCCGTGGCGGCGACGGGGAGTCGGCGCCGCGCTCCTGTCCGAGAGCCTGCGTCGGTTCTGGGAGCGGGGCGAGCGCCGTGTCGGCCTCGGAGTGGACGGGGACAACCGCGGAGCGCGGCGCCTCTACGAGCGAGGCGGTCTGCGCGTCGCCTGGGTTGCCGACGACTACGAGAAGGTCGTGCGCGCCTGAAGCAAGCAGAGGGAGAAACGCGGGCCGGCACCGGCGGCTGGTGATCGGCCCGCGTAGCTACATGATCGGCCCGGCGGCGGGCGCTCCCACCACCGTGGCGATGATTCGCCCTCCACGTTTCGGAGGGGCCGGCCTAGGTGGATTCCCCTACGCGGCGGCGGTGACGTGGTCGTCGAGGCGCAGCGCAGAGGCCAGCTGGGCCTTGGGGCGGGCGCCGACGGCGCGCTCCACGACCTGGCCGTCCTTCAGCAGCAGCAGGGTCGGGATGCTCGAGACGCCGAATGCGCCTGCAAGCTCCGGCTCGGCGTCGACGTCAACCTTGCCGACCTTGATGCGCCCGGCGTAGTCGCCGGCCAGCTCGTCAACGATCGGGGAGACCATGCGGCACGGACCACACCAGGCGGCCCACAGGTCGAGCAGGACGGGAACGTCCGATTCCACGACCTCGGCCTGGAAATTGGTCTTGGTGATCTCGATGCTGGACACAAATGCTCCTTCACACGGAAGTATTCAACTGGGTAGCTATATAGTTGCACATGCGGTACACTTTCGCAAGTGGCCCTGCCCCGTCCGCTTACCCCGTCGATGGCGATTGCGATCGCCGAGCGGTTCCGGCTCCTGTCCGAGCCGACGCGGCTGCGCCTGCTCGATCTGCTGGCCGACGGCGAGCGCAGCGTCGGCAGCCTCGCCGGCGACCTCGGCTGCACGCAGGCCAACGTCTCCAAGCACCTCGCGCTGCTCGCCGACGCGGGCATCGTCGGCCGCCGCCGCGACGGCCTGCGCACCCTCTACTGCGTCACCGATCCGGCGGTCTTCTCGCTCTGCGGTCAGGTCTGCGAGACGCTGCGCCGCAATGCGGACGCGCGCGTGGCCGCGCTGCGCGAGCAGGTCTGACCCGCGGTCAGATGCGTTCGCGCAGCGCCATCACGTCGTCGACGTACCAGCGCGTGACGGGCAGCATGCCGTGCTCGCGCACCGATCGCTCGCCCTGGTAGTAGGCGGCCACGGCCAGCGACTCGTTGCCGCCGAAGTCGGCGATCAGGTGGTGCAGGAGCGCGACGCCGATGCGGATGTCGCCGTCGGCCGTGTGTGGCACCGGATGACCGATCAGGCTGCCCTCGACGTAGCTCCAGGTGCTCGGGATGATCTGCATCGGGCCCCATGCTCCCGCGGGCGAGAAGATGTTGATGTGGAAGCCGGACTCCTGCCAGGCGACCGCCCGCGCGAGCCGGGCGTCGACGCCGTAGTGCGCCGACCACGCGTCGATCGACGCGGCGACCGACCACAGGCCGGGGGCGGAGGCGACGGATGCCCTGTGATGGCCCGCGGGCACGCGCAGCGTGATCCCGGCGAGCAGGATCCCGCGCACGCGCAGGCCGTTTGCCCGGGCGAGCCGGTGCACGCCGACTCCGAAGCGGGCGGCGATGCCGCTCAGCGTGTCGCCGGGTCGCACGCGGTAGCGGCCGCCGAGCGCCGCGTGGTGTCCGGTGGCCCCGCCCGCCGGCAGTCGCAGCGTGGTCCCCGCGAAGAGGACGCCGTGGCGGGAGAGGTGGTTCGCGCGTGCCAGCCGGTCGACGCCGATGCCGAAACGCGCACCGATGCCGCTCAGCGTGTCGCCCCAGCGCACGGTGTAGGTGCGCGGGCGGCCGTGGCCGCGACCGTGCCCGGGAACGACGAGCACCGTCCCGATCCGCAGGATGGCGTAGGGGCGGCGGTGGTTCATCCGGGCCAGGCGCAGCAGGCCGACGCGATGGGCGCGGGCGATGCCGGTGAGGGTGTCGCCCGGGCGCACCACGTAGTGCGTGCGTGCGGCCGCGGGTGTCGCTGCGGCCAGCGCGACCGCGACGGCTGCGATGGCTGCTGTTCGGTGACGCATGAGCTTCCCGATTGACCCAGGGAGAACCTTCCATTTCACCGTCGCGCCTCGCAGTCCTGCCAGGACCTGTGTGATCCGCGATACGTTGCGGGCATGGCCGTGCGCCGCCATGTGGTCGTGACCGGGTTCGTCCAGGGGGTGGGGTTCCGCTACGCCGTGTCCCAGCGCGCCCGCCCCCGCGGGGTGGCCGGCTGGGTTCGGAATCTGCCGTCCGGGCAGGTCGAGGCGGTCTTCGAGGGCGAGCCGGAGGTGGTGGCGGCGATGGTCGAGTTCTGCCGCACCGGGCCGCGCGGCGCACGCGTCGACGACCTCGCCGTCTCGGACGAGCCGCCGGCCGGCGCGCGCGGGTTCTCAGCTATCTGAGGACGGCGCGGGTGTGCGGCCGAGCCGCTCGAGCAGCTCGGCGACGCGGTCTTCGGCGGCGTCGAGGCGGGCGCGGCAGAGGGCGTGCAGCTGCTCGCCCCGCTCCCACAGCGCGAGTGCCTCGTCGAGCGACGTCGAGCCGTCCTCGAGCTTGCGCACGATCTGCTCGAGCTCGTCGCGGGCCTCCTCGAAGCTGAGGTCGTCGGTCATGGCGTCACATCCTCGACGCGCGCGCCCAGCCGGCCGGAGGCGAGGCGCACGCCGACGCGCTGGCCGACCGTGACGGTGTCCGCGGCGCGCACGACCGCGCCGGCGTCGTCCTGGACGATGGCGTACCCGCGCTCGAGCGTCGCGGCCGGGCCGAGCACGCGCAGACGATCGCGAGCATTTCGCAGGCGCGCGACCTCGCGCTCGAGCCGCAGCGCAGGCAGCCGTCGCAGCGACGCCGATGCGCCGTCGAGGGCGGCCCGCCGGGTGGTGATCCAGCTGCGAGGGTCGGCGAAGGCGGGGCGGGCGGCCAGAAGCTGCAGGTGGCGGCGGGCGTGCACGGCCCGGCCTTCGAGCGCGCGTCCCGCTCGGGCCAGGAGCGCGTCGAGCTCCGCGCCGGCGGCGGCGTGGTCGGGGACGACCAGCTTCGCCGCGAGGCTCGGGGTGCCCGCGCGGACATCGGCGACGAGATCGACCAGAGGCGTGTCCTGCTCGTGGCCGATGGCCGAGACGACGGGCGTCGCGCATTCCGCCACCGCGCGGCACAGGGCCTCGTCCGAGAACGGCAGCAGATCCTCGACGCTGCCGCCGCCGCGCGCGAGCACGATCACGTCGACGGCGGGGTCGGCGTCGAGGGTGCGCAGCGCAGCGATCACGGCCGTCGCCGCGCCGGCCCCCTGCACGGCCGCCTCGAGGATCCGGAACCGCACCGGCGGGTGGCGCGTCGTCGCCGTCTCGACGACGTCGCGCTTGGCGGCCGCGTCGCTGCCGCACACGAGCCCCACCACGCGTGGCAGGAACGGCAGCGGCCGCTTGCGCTCGGCGGCGAAGAGGCCCTCGCCGGCCAGGCGCAGGCGCACCTCCTCGATCCGGCGAAGCAGCTGGCCCAGCCCGAACTGCTCGATCGAGAACGCCCGGAAGCTGAACTCGCCCTTGCGCTGGCGCAGCTCGCCGCGGCCGAAGGCGTGCACGCGGTCGCCGACCACCGGCGGCGGCTGGATGCGATCGAACCGCTCGCGCTGCATCGTGCCCTGCAGGATCGCCGACTCGTCCTTCAGACAGAAGTACACGAGCCCCCAGCGGTCGGTGCGCTTGAGCTCGGCCAGCTCGCCCTCGACCCAGACGTTGCCGAGGCGGCCGAGCCAGTCGGCCACACCCTGGTTGAACCCCGCCACCGAGTACACCGCCCGGTCGCCGTAGGTGGTCGGCGTCGGCTTCGCGCTCACGCTCGCAGTCTAGGGGCCGGGACGGCCGGGCGGACTACGTCAGGATCCGTGCAGCGGTGTGCGGGGTGCAGCCGAGATCGAGCATCTCGACCGCCCTGTGCAGGTCGGCTGAGCTCTTCGCGAGCCGCTCGGCCACCCGCAGGGGGTAGCCGGCCGACAAAAGCACGTGCAACCGCCACGCCTCCACCTGCGAAGCCGCGTCCGTGCCCTCCTCGAGGACATTCGCCGGGGTCATGCGCGGGATGGTATGGAGGCGCTCGGACGGACCAAAGCGGCGCTGGTATGGTCATGGCTGTGACCGAGACCCTGCGCGGCCTGTGGCTGGAGGTGCGGGTCATCCCCGTGCTCCTCTGGAGCTTCTCGGCCCTGACACTGGGCACCGCGCTCGCCGCCCGCGACCGGCCTCTGCAGGTGTGGTACTACCTGGGCGCGGTTGCCCTCGGAGTGCTGATCCAGGGCCTGCTCGCCCACACGGTGAACGAGATCGAGGACTGGCGCTCGGGCACCGATCGACACGACTCGCCCCGGTTCATCTCCGGCGGCAGCAAGGTGATCGCGGCCGGCCTGCTGCAGCCGGGAGCGCTCTGGGGCGTGTTCGCGGCCGCGTTCACCGCGACCACGGTGATCGGGCTCGCGCTGGTGGCAGCCGGTGGGCTCGACCTGTTGCCGTTCGGCCTCGTCGGTGTCGCCGGCGCCGTGCTCTACACGCTGCCGCCGGTGCGCGCCGCCTACCGGCCGTTCGCCGGCGAGGCGGTGGCGTTCGTGTGCCTGGCCGACTGCGTCTGCGGCGCGCACCTGCTGCAGGGGCCGTCGATCGACTTCGTCACCGTCGCCTCGGCGATCGCCGTCGCCGCATACGCCGTCTCGATGCTGATGGTGCACCACTACCTCGACCGCGACGCCGACGCAGCGGCCGTGCCTCCGAAGGTGACCTCGATCGTGTACCTCGGCCTGGTGCGCGGCCGTTGGTACGCCATCGGCTGGTGCCTGGTCGCGCTCGTCGCGGCGCTGGCCGCATCGGCATCGCAGCCCCGTCTGCTGCCGCTCGTCGCCGGCTACGCCGTCGGCCTGGTCGCCCACGTGCGCTGCCGGCCCGGCGACGTCGCGTCGGTGACGTCGTCCGAGACGCTGATCATCTTCGCCGGGATCGCCGCCGCCCTGGCGGCCGCTGCACTGGTCGACCCAGCCCTGGCGTTTACACTGCCGGCCGCCGTGGTGCTGATCGCGTTCGAGATGCGGATGGCGGTGGCGCCGGCCCACACCCCCGCCGCATGACCCTGGAGCAGGAGCTCGAGACCACGCTCGCCGCCGCCGGCCGCCACGCCGGTCCCGGCGAGCATGCGGTGGCCGTGATGGCGGCCGAGCCCCAGTCCGGGACGCGCGTCTACGTCGTCGCGTTCGAGAGCGGCGGCGAGCTGGGCTACGTCGCGCTCGACGCCGCGGGCGCCGCCGTGTCCGACCGGCGCCTGATCAAGGACGCGGTGACGCTCGCAGCGCTGGCCGAGAGGGCCGAGGAGGTGTCGGGCGCGACGGCGGCGGAGGAGCTGGCCGAGCGCTTCGGCGAGGCGGCCCGGACGTTGCGGGCGGCGCGTGCGACAGCCGCCGCCGATGCCGCCGACGCCGTCGTTGCCACCGCCGGGCGGCTGAGCGCGGCCGCCGCCGGGCCGCGTGCGGCGACGCCGCAGTTCCTCGATGCGCTGGCGCCGCTCGCCGCCGAGCTCGCGTCCGTGCTCGACGCCTTCGTGCCGCACGCCGAGGCGGCGGGACGGCCCGAGCCGGGCGCCGAGACGCCTACCGATGCCGTCGCGCCCCCCGCAGAGGTGGCCTGGGCGGCGCTCGCCGCGGCGGCGCGTGCGGGCGATCCGGCGAACTTCGCCTCGGCGATGACCGCCGCCTCCGGCGCGGTCGACGCGCTCGTCGCCGATGTGCTCGATCATTACCGGGTGGAGCTCGGCGCCGAATGACGGCATTCGACCGCCTCGTCGTCGCCTCGCTGCCGGCGGTGCCGAGGATCGTGGTGCGGCGGATCGCCGATCGCTACATCGCGGGCGAGGGCCTGAACGACGCCGTGAAGACCGTTCAGGATCTGAACCGGCGCGGGGCGATGGCGACCGTCGACGTGCTCGGGGAGTTCATCCGCGTCGCGGACGAGGCCGAGGCGACCGCCACCGAGTACGAGCACGCGCTCGACGCGATCGCCGCCCTGAACCTGGACGCGAACGTGTCGGTGAAGCTCTCGGCGCTCGGGATCGAGATCGACCCCGCGCTCGCCGACCGCACGCTCGGGCGGGTGCTGCAGTCCGCCGAGCGACACAAGGTGTTCGTGCGCATCGACATGGAGGACAGCGGCCTGACCGACCAGACGCTCGCGCTCTACCGCGATCTGCGCGCGGCCGGGCACGAAGGCGTCGGCGTCGTCATCCAGGCGTACATGCGCCGCTCGGCGGATGACCTCGAGGCGCTGGCCGACCTGACCCCGAACGTGCGCCTCGTCAAGGGCATCTACATCGAGCCGGAGGAGATCGCCTACCAGCAGATGGCCGAGGTGAACGCGAACTACCTGCGCCTGCTCGAGCAGCTGTTCGACCAGGGCAGCTACGTCGGCATCGCCACGCACGACCGCGCGCTCGTCGACGGCGCGCTCGGTCTGATCGAGCGCCGCGGCCTCGGGCGCGACCGCTACGAGTTCCAGATGCTGCTCGGTGTGGCGGGGGAGGTCCGCCGGCAGCTGATCGCCGACGGCCACCTGCTACGGGTCTACGTGCCCTACGGCCGGGCCTGGTACGCGTACTCGGTGCGCCGCCTGAAGGAGAACCCGAGCATCGCCGGCTACGTCGCCCGCGACGTGATGCGCACGCTCGTCCCGGGGCTGCGGTGAGGGGGCGGACGCTGCGTGCTGCGCTCGCGGGGGCGGCCGCGGCCGGGGCGTGGGCGGCTGCCGAGCCGGCGCTGCGGCGGGCGACCGGCGGCTACCACAGCCAGGCGCGGCTGATCGGCGGGCTCGTGGCGCCGCGCGGTCGCTGGCGCGAGGCCGGCATCGCCGTGCACCTGGCAAACGGCGCGATGTTCGGGGTGGCGTTCGACCGTCTCGGCCTGGCCGGGGCGGGCGCGGGGATCGTCGCGGCCGAGGCCGAGAACGCGCTGCTCTGGCCGCTCACGGCCGTGCTCGACCGCGTGCACCCCGACGTGCGCGCGGGCACGTGGCCGCCCATGGCCCGAAACCCGCATGCGTTCGCCCAGGAGGTGCTCGGGCACGCGGTGTTCGGGGCCGTGCTGGGCGTGCTCCTGCGGCGTGGGTGACGACGTCTCGTACCTGCGGTTGGCCGAGCTCCTCGTGGAGCGACTGCGGCCGGTGTTGCCCGCCAGGATGCGGCTGCGGATCGCATCCGAGGCCGAGGTCGACGAGATGAACGCCCGAAACGTCAGAATGGCACCGGGCTTCCCGGGCTATCGCCATGATCGGGGGGTCGTTGTCGTGGCATTCGAGGGCGATCCCGGGCTGCGTGTGATCCACGTCGGCCCCTTCGAGGCTGAGCCCGAGTTCGACCATTGGGTGGTGACCCAAGCGCTGAGCGATGTCGCCGACGAGGCCAGCGAGGAGACGCACGACCGCTACGAGTCGGAGGCCGCGATCGCGGAGGGCGCCGTGCGGATCTGGTTCGGACTTGTCCCGCCCCGCTCGCCCGACGGGCCATGGCGCGACGTCGTTCCCGAGCTCGAGCCGATCCCGCTGGCGGCGATCACTTTGGGCTGAGGATCAGCACGGCACCGACGGCCGCTCCGTGGTTCGGGCGGTGACGCCGTCGACGAGGACATGATCGCGGCTAGGTCTTGCCGACCGCGAGGGCCTTCCCGACGTAGGCCATGAGCTCGCTCGAGACGCCGCCGCGCGATGCGCGCTCGACGCCCTCTTCGCGATACATGCGGCCGAGCGACGCGCGGATGCCGGGGTCGCCGCCGCTGAACTGCTCGATCAGCTCGCGCCAGCGTCGGGCGATCGCCTGCATCGCCGGCGCGGCCGGGTCGGTGCCGGCGGCGCGCTGCGCCTCGGCCTGGGCGATCAGGTCGGCCCAGGCCTGCTCCGCGGCCCGCATGCCGTCGGCGCCGAGGGCGTCACGCCGGTCTGCGAGCGTCTGGAGCTGCTCGGGGGTGTAGTGGCGTTCTGCCATTGCAATCGCCTCCATCGTGCCGGTGATCTGGGTCAGGGTCGGCTCGCCGTGCGTCGCGCAGGCGGCGATCAGCGCCCGCAGGCGGCGGTGCAGGTCGGCGTCGGCCGCCATCCGCTGCTCGATCGCCGCGAGCTGGCGGCCGAGCACGTCGGCCATGCTGCCGTCCGCGTCGAGCAGCCGCCCGATCTCCTCGAGCGGCAGGCCGAGTGAGCGCAGGGCCAGGATCCGGTAGAGCCGCGCCACATCGGCCTCGGCGTAGAGGCGGTAGCCGGATTCGGTGCGCGCGGGTCGGAGCAGGCCGACGGCCTCGTGGTGGCGCAGCGTGCGCACCGAGACGTGCGCGATCGCGGCCAGCCGGCCGATGCGCAGGTGCTGCCGGGTGTCGTCGGCGTCCATCGCACCACGGTAGACCCTGACGTTACGCGAGGGTCAAGTCGCGGTCAGTGGGAGGGCGACGGGCCCTTGGTGGTGCCGTGCCCGAGCTCGTCGAGCTCCGCCAGCCGCAGCTGGGCGTGGGCGCGCACGGGATGGCCCGACGGCAGGTCGGCGATCAGGTGGTTGATGCGCTCCGCGATCTGGTAGGCGAACTGCGGTGTGGCCGGGCCCCACAGGGCGTCCACGTCGTGTTTGGTCGGCTCGGCCATCCGGCGCGAGAGTGTAGCCCGCAAGTGGCATCCGCCGTCGGCGCCAAGTGGCGGGGTGGGGGACACTCGCAATTGGCCTTCGTGCGAACGGCCAAGTGGCACGGACGCCCAATGCCCATTTGGCGCCGCCGGCGGATGTCAATTGCGACGGTCGGCCGCCCCCCACCTCGCCTACAATCCGCCCGATGGCTGACGTCCCCGCCGACCTGCTCGGGCCGTCCGGCGAGTTCGGGCACCGCGAGCACATCCGCCTGGCGTGGCGCGAGCTGCGCGAGCACGACCGGCCCGTGGCGCTCGACCGGATCGAGACCTCGATCCGCCACGTCGCCGCCGCGCACGGCGCTCCCGACAAGTACCACCGCACGATCACCGAGGCCTGGGTCGCGTTCGTCGCCCACCACCTCGAGGAGGCGCCCGCGGCGGACTTCGACGAGTTCCTCGCGCACTTCCCGGCGCTGCTCGACACCGGCCTGCTCACCCGCCACTACAGCCGCGAGCTGCTCGCCGGGCCCGCCGCGCGCGAGGGCTCGGTCGCGCCCGACCTTCGCCCCCTGCCCTCGCACGCCTGACGCGCACACGCGTAGGTAGACTCGGCTCTGGTCACCGGGGAGGGGTTTTCGATGGAGCGACGCTCGCTGCACGAGGTCAGGCCGGACGCGTTCAACTACGTGTGGGACAACTCGATCCCGCCCGAGCTCGAGGTCGAGCTCGGGCGCCGAGGTCGAGCTGCACGTGCGCGACGCCGGCGACGAGCAGATCGGAAAGGACTCGGGCGTCGACGCCGTCACGAGCCTCGACTTCTCGCACGTGAACCCCGGTCAGCGGGCCGGTCGCGGTGAAGGGCGCAAAGCCCGGCGACGTGCTCGCGGTCGAGATCCTCGATCTGCGCCCCAGCGACCTGGGGCTGGACGGCGATCATCCCCGGTTTCGGCCTCCTGGCCGACGAGTTTCCCGACCCGTGGCTGCGGATCTCGGCGGTCGACGGGAGAGCCGGCGGGTGCGGTTCGCCGAGGGCATCACCCTCCCGTATCGAGCCGTTCCCGGGCACGATCGGCGTGGCGATGCCCGAGCCGGGCGAGCACTCGATCGTGCCGCCGTCCAACTGGGGCGGCAACCTCGACATCAAGCATCTGCGCGTCGGCACGACGCTCTACCTCCCGGTCGGGGTCGAGGGCGCCCTCTTCTCGGTCGGCGACACCCATGCGGCGATGGGTGACGGCGAGGTGTGCGGCACCGCCGTCGAGACGGCGATGGACATCGTCGTTCGTCTGAGCTGTGCGCCGTGACTTCTCGATCCCGGCGCCGCAGTTCTCGCTGCCCGCCGGCGAGCTCGGCCGCAGCCGAGGCCAACTCCTATCACGTCACGACCGGCGTCGGTCCCGACCTGTTCGAGGCCACGCGTGCGGCCACGCGGGCGATGATCGACCACCTCGGCCATGGTTATGGGCTCGGCCGCCAGGAGGCCTACGCGCTCTGCTCGGTTGCGTGCGATCTGCGCGTGCACGAGGTGGTGGACCAGCCCAACTGGGTCGTCGGCATGTTCCTGCCCGAGTCGATCCTGGGTGCCGCGCCGGCCGGCACCTGAGCCGGCGGGATGCGTGCCGATCGCACTCTGATCGCGTGGCTGGGCGGCCACGATCCCGGCTTCCGGGCGCTGCGCCGGGCCGGGCGGGGGGCCGTGGTGATGCCGGCGATGTTCGCGCTCGGCGACGTCGTGATCGGCAACCCGACGGTGGCGACGTTCGCCGCGTTCGGGTCGTTCGCGATGGTGCTCCTGGCCGACTTCGCCGGCCCGGCGCGGCAACGGGTGCAGGCGCAGGCGGCGCTCGCCGCGGCAGCGAGTGCCCTCATCGCTCTGGGGACGCTCGCGTCGAACCACGCGGAGGTGGCGGTCGCCGGCATGGGCGTCGTGGGGTTCGTCGTCCTCTTCTCGGGCGTGGTCAGCTCCGTGATCGCCGCGGCGGCGACACCGCTCCTGCTCTCGTTCATCCTGCCCGTGTCGGTGCCCGGCCCGTGGTCGCAGATCCCCGACCGCCTGGCAGGGTGGGACATGGCCGCCGCCGCCGCGATCGTGGCGGGCGTGATCCTGTGGCCGGCGCCGGCCCGCGATCCGGTGCGCACCGCCGCGATCGCCGCCTGCCGCGGCGTCGCCGACCGGCTGGACTCGGAGGTCGCGTTCATGCTCTCCGGACGGCCGCCCGCAGGTGCCGCGGCACACGCGGCGGCGGTCGAGCGCTCCGAGGCCGTGATCGCCGATCTGCAGGCCGTGTTCTTCGCGACGCCCTACCGGCCGACCGGTCTCAGCACGGCCGCCCGCACGCTGGTGCGGCTCGTCGACGAGCTGAAATGGCTTGACGCCGTCGTGCGCCAGGGCGCACCGCGAGCGGCCGGGACGCACGTGCACAAGCGGGCGTGCGCGGTCAAGGTGGCCGCGGCGGCCGTCCTTGCCCGGACCGCCGACCTTCTGGAAGCGCCGCAAGGCTCACCCGAGCCGCTCCGGGCCGCGATCGCGGCCCTCGACCGGGAGCTGGCCGTGCTCGAGCGGGGCGCGACGCTGCGGCTGCCCGACGGCGACGACGGCCCCCCCGCCGCCGCGGGCGGCGTCGAGGTGCACGAGGTGGTCTCGGCGCTCGACCCGAGCTTCCGTGCGCAGGAGCTCAGCTTCGTCGTCCGGCAGATCGCGGGCAACGTCGACCTTGCGGCCGCCGCCGAGCGGCGCAGCTGGATCGATCAGCTCCTTGGCCGCCGGCCCGCCGGTGTCGGCGGCCCGCTCGCGTCCGCGCAGGAGCGGGCCGGCTCCCACCTCGAGCGCCACTCCGTCTCGCTGCGCAACAGCCTGCGCGGCGCCGTCAGCCTGGCGTTCGCCGTGCTCGTGATCAACCTCACCGACGTCCAGCACGGGTTCTGGGTCGTGTTCGGCACGCTCTCGGTGCTGCGATCGAATGCGCTTGCCACCGGCCAGAACATCTTCCGCGGCCTGCTCGGCACCACGGCCGGGTTCGCCGTCGGCGCGGTGCTCGTCGCCGCAATCGGGACCGACACGACGCTGCTCTGGGTGCTCCTGCCGCCGGCGGTGCTCTTCGCCGGGCTCGCGCCGGCCGCGATCTCGTTCGCCGCCGGCCAGGCCGCGTTCACGCTCGTGCTGCTGATCCTCTTCAACATCATCGCTCCGGAGGGGTGGAGGATCGGGCTCGTGCGGGTCGAGGACGTCGCCCTCGGGAGCGCCGTCAGCCTCGTGGTCGGGCTCCTGTTCTGGCCGCGAGGCGCCGCCGTCGCGCTCGGCGACGCGCTGTCGGCGGCCTACGTCGCCTGCGCCGCCTACCTGGCCGGCGCCGTGCGCTATGGCGTGAGCCGCTGCGACTCGGGCATCCCGGCGGGCCCGCCGCCCGCGGCCGAGGCCCAGCTCGCGGCTGCGGCGGCGCGCCGGCTCGACGACACGTTCCGCGGCTACCTGGCCGAGCGCGGCGCAAAGCCGCTTCCGCTCGCCGAGGTGACGAGCCTCGTAACCGGGGTGGTGGGCCTACGGCTGGCCGGTGACGCGGTGGTCGACCTGTGGCAGCGCGATGACGGCGCGGGTGGCGGCGATCGCGCCGCGGCCCGCGACCGCCTGCTCGCGTCCGCCGATGCGGTCACCGCCTGGTACCGCGACTTCGCGGCCTCTCTTGCGAGCTCGGCCGGCCTGCCGGAGCCGCTCGACCCGGCCGCCCTGGCGGGATCCGAGCTGGCCGAGGCGGTCGGGCGCGACCTGCGCGGCAGCGACGGCGCCGCGACCGCGACGGCCGTGCGCATGATCTGGACGGGCGATCACCTCGACGCCGCCCGCCGGCTCCAGGCGGCGCTGGCCGCGCCGGCCCAAACGGCGGTCGGGCAGCACGCTCTCGGCTAGTCGAGCGCGCGCCGGATGAAGCCCCAGATCCCGATCGCCGAGAAGATCGCGAGCGAGAGCAGGAGCGCGGCGACGCAGACCCAGCCGCGGATGTGGGGGACGCCGGGAACGAGCGCGCCGCGCATGCCTTCGCTGACGTAGGTGAGCGGGTTCAGCAGCGTCACCACCTGGAACCAGCGCAGCGTGTCGAGCGTCGGCCACGGGTACTGGCTGCAGCCGGTGAAGAGCAGCGGCGTCAGCACCAGGCTGAACGCGATCGAGATCCGGTTGGGCGGCACGAGCGTGCCCATCGTGAGCCCCATCGCCGAGCCGACGAGCGTCCCCAAGAGGACGATGCCCACGAACTGGGGCGCGCCGCCGCCTCGCCACGGCACCGAGCCGAGGATGAGGATCCCGATCGGGAACATGCACACGGCCGCGATCAGCGCTCGCATGGCCGCGAACACGATCTTCTCGACCGCGATCAGCGCGACGGGGATCGGCGCCAGCAGGCGGTCCTCGATCTCCTTGGTGAACGAGAACTCGAGCACGAGCGGGAGCGCGGTCGATTGCAGCGCGGTCAGGACCGCCGTCAGCGCGACGATGCCGGGGAACAGGAGATGGGTGTACCCGGGCCTGGTGTAGCCGAGACTCGACAGCACCTTCCCGAACACGAACAGCATGAAGAGCGGCTGCAGGATCACCTGTGCCAGGAACACGGGCAGCTCGCGTCCCGTGACGAAGACGTCGCGCCAGAGGATCGCGAGGAACACGCCGGGGGCGCCGCCCCGCGAGACGCCGACGCTCGGCGCGCTCATCGCAGCCCCCGGCCGGTGAGGGTGATGAAGACGTCCTCGAGGCTCGGCTCGCCGATCTTCACGTCGGAGAGCGTGATCCCGAAGGGGGCGAGCGCCGTCGCGACCGGCGCCACCATGAGCGGCGCGTCGCCGGCGACGTAGAGGCGCATGTGGCCGTCGCTCTGCTCGAGCTGCTCCAGCCGCTCGACGCCGTCCAGCCCCTCGAGCGCCTCCACCGCGGAGTCAAGGTTCCCGTCGACGCCTGACATCGCGATCTCGAGGGTCGTCTTGCCCGGCAGGGCGCGGGTCAGCGTCTCGGGACGGTCGAGCGCGAGCAGCTTGCCGTGATCCATGATCCCGACCCGCTCAGTGAGGGTGGCCGCCTCGTCCATGTCGTGCGTGGTGATGACGATGGTCGTGCCGCGGTCGCGCAGGTCGCGGATGCGATCCCAGACGAAGAGCCGGGCGGCCGGGTCGAGCCCCGTGCTGGGCTCGTCCAGGAAGAGCACGAGCGGCATGTGCATCATCGAGCGGGCGATCATGATCCGCTGCGACTGGCCGCCCGAGATGAAGTCGGGCTTGGAGTCGGCGCGGTCGGAGAGGCCGAAGAGCTCGAGCAGCTCGTCGGCGCGGCGGTTGCGCTCGGCCGACGGGACACGGTGGTAGGCGGCGTGGAAGAGCAGGTTCTGGCGGATCGAAAGCGACCGGTCGAGGTTCATGCGCTGGGGCACGACCGCCAGCATTCGCCGGGCGCCGACCGGGTCTCGCGCGACGTCCACACCTCCGACGCGGGCGATGCCGGCCGTGAGCTTCACGCGCGTCGTGAGCACGCCGATCGTCGTCGTCTTTCCGGCGCCGTTCGGCCCGAGCAGTCCGAAAACCTCGCCCCGCCTGACCGCAAACGAGACGCCGTCGACGGCGTTCACCGGCGACTTCGGATAGCGCTTGACCAGGCCCTCAACCTCGACCGCCGCGCCGCCTGCTCCCATCTCCGCCATCGCTGTAAGGATAGGAGGCGTTCCCGCGTAAGCGTTCGGTAAGGTCACCCGTCCGCGGGTTGCCGGAGCCCGGACGCTCGCCGATCATGCGCCCATGAGGGGTCTTCCGTTGCGCCGCGTCGCGGCCGTGGCCGCCGTCATCGTGCTCGCCGCGCTCGCCTTCGGCACGGCGCGAGCCGCCGCGATGCCGCTCCCGAACGCGCCCAACTGCCCGATCTTCCCGGCCACGAACGTGTGGAACACGCGCGTCGACGGCCTGCCGGTGGCGGCCGACTCGGCCACGATGATCCAGGCGATCGGCCTGAATGTCGGCCTGCACCCGGACTTCGGCTCGAACCCGGCCTACGGGATCCCGATCAACGTCGTCGGCAAGAACCAGCCGAAGCGCCGGCTCAAGTTCCTCTACGCGAGCCAGTCCGACAGGGGCCCCTACCCGATCCCGACCAAGCCGCGCATCGAGGCGGGCTCCGACCGGCACATGCTGATCGTCGACCGCGGCAACTGCAAGCTCTACGAGCTGTGGGAGGCGCGCAAGACGACGAACGGCTGGCACGCCGGATCGGGTGCGATCTGGTCGCTCGAGTCAAACGCGCTGCGCCCGAACGGCTGGACGAGCGCCGACGCGGCGGGCCTGCCGATCCTGCCCGGCCTCGTGCGCCACTACGAGGTGAAGGCGGGCGTGATCAATCATGCTCTTCGGTTCACCGCCCCCGACACCTGCGCGGGCCACATCTACCCGGCCCGCCACGACGCCGGCTCCGGCAGCTGCACCGTGCTGCCGCCGATGGGGCTGCGCGTGCGGCTGAAGGCGTCGTTCAACGTGAGCTCGCTGCCGCGCCCGGCGCGCGTCATCGCGACCGCGCTCAAGCGCTACGGCATGATCCTGGCCGACAACGGGTCGCCCTGGTACATCCAGGGCTTCTCGAACCCGCTCTTCAACAACGACGCGCTGCACGAGCTCGACCGGATCACGGGAGCCGACCTCGAGGTGGTCGACACCTCGACGCTGCGAAACGGGTAACCCGGCGGTTGCCGCCCCGCGGCGGTGCAGGCAGAATCCGAGGGGGAAATGGGGGAGCTGGGTGCCAGGCTGCGCGACGAGCGCGAGCGGCGCGGGATCGGCATCGACCAGATCGAGGCCGAGACGCGCATCCGCGCCAAGTTCCTGCTCGCGATCGAGGAGGAGCGCTTCGACGCCCTGCCCGGCCCCGCATACGTGCGCGCGTTCGTGCGTGACTACGCCGAGCAGCTCGGGATCGACCCGCAGGCGCTCCTGGCCGAGCTGAACGCCCGGCCCGACCTCAATCCGGACATCGTGGTCGTGCCGCCGCGGCGGGTCGACACGGTGCCGATGCTCGACCCGCGCGTGCGGATCGCAGCCTGGATCGTGGCTGCGGTGATCGCCGCCGCCGTCGTCGCGATCGCCGCCGTCTATCTGCACTCGCGCGGCGGATCGCCGGCCGGCGCGGGCCGGATCGGGCGCACGCAGCCGCTGCAGACCACGCCCCCCACCGGGACGGGGACGGGGACCGGGACGGGCACGACGACGCCGGTCGTCCCACCGCGGCCGGCCGCGTTCGACCTGTTCGCGAAGGGCGGCAGCGTCTGGCTTCAGGTGCGGCAGGGCTCGGCGACGGGCCGGCTGCTCTATCAGAACACGCTCGCGCACGGCCGCCACCTGCGCTTTGCCCACCCCCGCCTGTGGGTGCGCGTCGGCGCGCCGTGGAACCTCGCCATCGAGCGCATGGGCCGGCCGCTCGCCGTGCCGCTGCAGTCGCTCGGCGACATCCTGATCACGCCGGCCGGCGCCCGCATCACGGCCTGACGACGGTTGCCGGGCGGTCGCGGGAGCGCGATCTCGTAGGCTGGCGGCGTGCGACGACCCGACCGGGCCGACGGCATGCTGGTGACCGCCAACGTGCTCTGGAGCCTGAACTACGCCACCACGAAGTACGCGTTCGACCGCTGGAACCCGCTGGCCTTCTCGGGGCTGCGCTTCGCGATGGCGGGGCTCGGGATGGCAGCGATCGTCGGGTACCGCGAGGGGGGTCTCGGCGTCGCCCGCGCCGACGTGCCCCGGGTCGTCCTCGCCGGCGCGACCGGCATCTTCCTGAACCAGCTCACCTTCAACTACGCGCTCGACTACACCGCGGCGGCGAACGTCGCGCTGATCCTCGGCGCGGCGCCCGCGTTCACCGCCGCCTTCGTCGTCGCGCTCGGGCACGAGCGGGTGCGCCCGGTGCACTGGATCGCGCTCGGCGTGTCGCTCTCGGGCGTCGCGCTCGTCGTCCAGGGCGGGTCGGGGCTCGAAGGCTTCAGCCTCAAGGGCGATCTGCTCGCGATCGGCGCCGGGCTCACCTGGGCGGCCTACTCGGTCATGCTGCGCCCGCTCTTCGGCCGCTACAGCGCGATGCGGCTCTCGACGCTGATGATACTGGTCGGCGCAGTGCTGATGATCCCGTTCTCGGTGACGCAGCTTGCCCACCAGAACTTCGCCACCATCGGGTGGCTTCGGTGGGGGTCGCTCGGCTACTCGACCGTCTTCCCGCTGGTCGTCACGAACGTGCTCTACTTCGGGGCGCTTCGCCGCGTCGGCGCCGCCCGGGCCACGCTCTTCATGTATCTGCAGCCCTTCCTGGGCGCGCTCTTCGCCGCCGTGCTCCTGGGTGAGTCGATCGCCGCCATCCAGATCATCGGCGGCGTGGTGATCGTCGGAGGCGTCGCCTTCGGGCGGCTGGGGCAGATGCGGCGCAGCGGCGCCGAGGCGGGCGCCGAGGTCGACATCGAGGTTCCCGCCGAGCCGTCCTAGATGCGGTCGGCGCGCCGCGTCGTCTCGGCGACCGCGACGCCCATCGCCACGCCGAGCGCCCAGCTACCCGCATTCACGAGCGCGAACACGGCCCAGATGAGGGGCGCGGAGCTCTCGCTGCCCTCGGCGCTCGCGTTCGATCCGGGCAGCGTGGAGGCGTGGAGCACGAGGGCGGTGAAGACCACCGCGCCCGCAACGAGCAGCGGGATGATCCGCCAGCCGCGCCGCTGGGCAACCAGGCCGGCGACCAGGCCGAGCAAGATCGCGGGGTAGGCGGAGATGAGATCCACGCCTCAAGCATACATCTAGGCTTCGTCCTCGCCATGCGTGCACAGATCCGAAAGACCTTCCGCTTCGAGGCGGCCCACTCGCTGCCCCATCACGCTGGCAAGTGCCGCGGCCTGCACGGCCACTCCTACCGGGTCGAGCTGTGCTTCGAGGGCGAGATCAAGCCGGCGCGTGGCGAGTCCGACGACGGCATGGTGCTCGACTTCCTGGACGTCTCGGCGTGGTGGCACGGCCAGGTGGAGCCGCTCGTCGATCACCGCTTCCTGAACGAGACGATGCCCGAGGCGTCCCTGCCGACCACCGCCGAGAACATCGCCGGCTGGGTGCTCTCGCTGCTCGTCGCCGCCGACCTGCCGGTGGCCGAGGTGACGGTCTGGGAGACGCCGTCGGCGTCTGCGACCGTGCGCCGGTGACGGCCCTCCCGGTCGTCGAGGTGTTCGGCCCGACCATCCAGGGTGAGGGCGAGCTGGCCGGCGAGCCAACCGTGTTCGTGCGCTTCGGCGGCTGCGACTTCCGCTGCTCGTGGTGCGACTCGCTCCATGCCGTGCTGCCCGACGAGGTGCGGCGCGCGCCGCGGCTCGAGGCGGCCGAGATCGTCGCGCAGCTCGATGCGCTCCCCGCCGCCCCGCAGTGGATCACCCTCTCGGGCGGGAACCCGGCGCTGCTCGAGCTGGGCGAGCTCGTCGCGCTCCTGCAGTCGGGCGGCCGCCGGATTGCCGTCGAGACGCAGGGCAGCGTGTGGCGCGACTGGCTCGGGGCCGTCGACCTGCTCACGATCAGCCCCAAGCCGCCGTCGAGCGGCATGGCGTCGCCCGAGAACGAGGCTGCGGCCGAGCGGTTCCTGGCGACGGCGGACGCGGCGGGCGTCCGGGCGGCGCTGAAGATCGTCGTGTTCGACGAGGCCGACTACACGTGGGCGAGCGCGCTTCGCTCCCGCCACGCCGGCCTGCCGTTCCACCTCTCGTGCGGCACCGACCCGCCGGCCGCCGGGCAGGAGCACGCCGAGGCGCTGCAGGGCGTCGCCGAGCGCTACCGGTGGCTGTGCGAGCGCGCCTCCGCCGATCCCGCGATGGACGGTGCGCGTATCCTGCCTCAGCTGCACGTCCTCGCCTGGGGACACCTGAGAGGCCACTGAAACGCGAGGCGCGACCGTGGAACTGACCAAGCTCGGAAACCCTGACGCAAAGGCCGACCGCGCCATCGAGGCGTTCCCGATCGCCGATCCCACCCAGGTGATCACGCTCGACTGCGCCGAGTTCACGTGCCGCTGCCCGCTCACCGGCCAGCCCGACTGGGCGACGATCTCGATCGAGTATCGCCCCGGCGCGCTCGCCGTCGAGACGAAGAGCCTCAAGCTCTACCTCGAGACCTTCCGCGAGGAGGGGATCTTCCACGAGCACCTGGCGACCAAGATGCGCGACGACCTCGTCGCGGCGCTGCACCCGGTTGCGCTCACCGTGACCGTGCGCTTCCACCCGCGCGGCGGCATCGCCGTCACCGCCTCGAGCTCCCACCCGGCATGAGCACAGACGCTGCCGTCGTGTGCCTCTCGGGCGGGCAGGACTCGACCACGTGCCTGCACTACGCGCTTGGCCGCTACGAGCGCGTTCATGCCGTCACCTTCGACTACGGCCAGCGCCACCGGGTCGAGCTCGAGTGCGCCGCGGCGATCGCGGCCGCCGCCGGCGTCCCGCAGGTCGTCCTGCCGCTGGACGTGTTCACGGCGCTCGGCGACGGCAGCCTCACCAACCCGGACATCGAGAGCCGGCTCGACGCGACGGGCACCGGAAACGCCTATGCCGAGCTGCGCGGCCTGCCCTCGTCGTTCGTCCCCGGGCGCAACATCATCTTCCTCGGCCTCGCCGCCGCGTTCGGCGTGCCGCGCGGGTACGAGACGCTCGTCGCCGGTGTCTGCGCGACCGACGACGCCGGCTACCCCGACTGCCGGGCCGACTTCGTCGAGTCGCTCGAGGGCACCATCCGGATCGGGATGGACTGCCCCGGCTTTGCGATCGACGCGCCGCTGCTTCACCGCACCAAGGCGCAGACGTGGGCGCTCGCAGACGAGCTGGGCGTGGTCGAGCTCGTCCGCACGCAGACGCACACCTGCTACGAGGGCGTTCGCGGCGAGCTGCACGAGTGGGGCCACGGCTGCGGCGCATGCCCGGCGTGCGAGACGCGGGCTCGCGGCTGGGCCGAGTTCGAGGCCGTCGCCGGCCGCCGGTAGGCCGCCGGGCGTATGCTCCGGCCCGTGGCCGCCCCCGCGCTCACCACTCTCCCCGACCGGCGCCTGCTCGCCGCGCTCTACGCCGCAGACGGCCAGCAGATGGACAACCTGTGCGGCTGCTTCTGGGGCAGCCTGGCGCTGCGGGCGTCCGGCATCGACGCCGACGACGAGGCTGTCGCCCTCGCGGCGGGGTCGATCCTGCCCGGCGGCGACCCGATCACCCACGTCGCGCCCGGCGCCACGCCGAAGTGCGACTACCGGGTCGAGCTGCCGCTCGCGGAGGTGCCGAAGTCGGCGGGCACGGCCGCGCCGCCGCTGGCCGCGGCGATCCGCAGCCTCTCGGGCGGCGCGCTTCAGGCGATCGAGGTCGCCGGACCGTGGACAGGCGAGAGCGTGTGCGCGCTCCACGACACCGCGGGTGCGAGCGCGATGCTGATCGCGAACGTCTGCACGGGCGGCTTCTGGGGCTCGCAGCCGGATCCCACGATTGTGCTCGGGCACCTGACCGGTGTCGCAGTCGAGGGGCCGGCACCCGACTGGGACGTCGGCCACTTTGTCGAGCTCGCGGCGCTCGTGCGCGGGCCTGGCGGCGCGCTCGTCGTCGTCCGCGACACCTACCGCGAGCTCGGCGTGAACGGCCACCACGTGCAGCCGGCCGACCGCGTGGCCGCGGCGCTTCGCCGCGACGACGGCGCCGAGGGCGGGGTGATCGTCGTGTGCGCGGCGGCCGATGCCGACCGCCTGCAAGATGCCCTGCGCGACCAGGGCTTCGACCTGCGCGGCTGGGACAACGGCACGCCGTACGCGGTCTGAGCCGGGACGGAGCTTTGATGCGCGCGGTCGTGATCAGCCGAAACGGTGGCCCCGAGGTGCTCGAGCCGCGCGAGTGGCCGGAGCCGCAGGCCGGAGAGGGGCAACTGCTGGTCGCCGTGCAGGCCGCCGGCGTGAACTTCCGCGACGTCTACGAGCGCCGCGGCGGCGGCTACGGCACGCCCGCGCCGCTCGTCGGAGGCGCCGAGGGCGCGGGCGCGGTCGTCGCGCTCGGGCCGGGTGTCGAAGGGTTCGAGCCGGGCGAGCGGGTGGCGTGGACGAGCGCGACGGGCAGCTACGCCGAGCGCGCGCTCGTGACGGCCGAGCGGGCGGTGCCCGTGCCCGACGACGTCGAATCCGAGGTGGCGGCGGCCGTGCTCCTGCAGGGGATGACCGCGCACTACCTGGCCACGTCCACCTATCCCATCCGCCGCGGCGACGACGTGGTGGTGCACGCCGCCGCCGGCGGGGTCGGCCTGCTTCTCACACAGATCGCGAAGCTGCGCGGCGCCCGGGTGATCGCGACGGCGTCGAACGAGGAGAAGCGGCGGCTCGCGCTCGAGCACGGGGCGGACGAGGCGGTCGGCTACGACGGGTTCGCCGACGCCGCCCTCGAGCTCACCGGCGGGGCCGGCGTGCATGCTGTCTATGACGGCGTCGGCCACGCAACATTCGACGAGGGCCTGCGCGCCCTGCGACCGCGCGGCACGATGGCGATCTACGGCTACGCGAGCGGCCAGCCCGACCCGCTCGCGATCGACCGGATCGGCCACGGCCGCTCGCTCTACGTCACCCGGCCGACCCTGCCCGCCTACACGGCCACCCGCGACGACCTGCTGGCGCGGGCCGAGCAGGTGTTCGAGTGGGTGCGCTCGGGCCGGGTGCGGGTGCTGATCGGCGGCCGCTACCCGCTCGCCGAGGCGCGGCGCGCGCACGAGGATCTCGAGTCGCGCGCGACGACCGGCAAGCTGCTGCTCATCCCGTGACGGCGAGCGTGCGCATCACCCAGACCGCGAGCACCCGGGCGCACACCGCGACGTCCTCGAGGGCGACGTGCTCGTCGACGGCGTGTGCGAGCTCCGGGTCGCCGGGCCCGTAGAGCACGGTCGGCGTCTCGCCCTGGTCGATCAGGAGGCGCGCGTCGGAGCCGTAGGGCACGCCCACGAACGGCGGCAGCCGGCCGGCCACGTCGCGGGCGGCCTCGCCGATCGCCCACGGCAGGGGATGGTCGGAGGGGACGGCCGCCGACGCGAACCGCCCGCCGGTGATCTGCACTTCGACCGGGTGGTCGCGCAGCCAGTCGTCGTCGGCGCAGGCGGCGGCGATGACCGCCCGCAGCTCGGCCTCGGCCTCGGCCGGCGTCTGGCCGACGCGCACGCCGTAGCGGCCCTCGGCCACCAGCCGCTCGGGCACGGTCGATGACCAGTCGCCGGCCGAGACTCGGCCGATCGACGTGGGGTAGGGCAGGCGCAGATCGCGCATCGACTGGAGCTTCTCGGCGGCGTTGCGCTCGTCCTCGTTGCGCTGCAGCGCCTCCATCACCGGGACGAGCTTCTCGACCGCCGAGACGCCGCGGCGGCGAAAGGCCGCATGCGCGCTCTTGCCCGGGACGGTCAGGGTGAACGTGATCGCGCCGGCCTGGGCGGTGACGATGTCGAGCCGGGTCGGCTCGGTGATGACCGCCCAGTCGCCCGTGCAGCCCGCGCGGATCGCGGCCAGCATGCCGGCGCCCCCGTCCTCCTCGCCCGGCACGGTCACGAGCATCACCTCGCCGCCGAGCTCGACGCCCGCCTCGTGGATCGCGCGCAGCGCCGCAAGGCCGGCGACGACGCCCGCCTTCATGTCGCAGGCGCCGCGGCCGTAGAGCACGCCGTCGGCGATCCTGGGCCGAAACGGCGGCGACGTCCATGCCAGCTCGTCGCCGGACGACACGACGTCGATGTGCCCGGCGATCAGGATGCGGGCTCCGGCGGCGTCGCCCGTCAGACGGCCTGTGACCACGGGATGCGTCTCGCGCGCGACCTCGACGCCGGGGAAGTCGGGATCGGTGGAGAGGTCGATCGCGGGCGTGTCGACCCGCTCGACGTCGAGCCCGGCTGTCGTCATCCGCAGCGCCACCTCGGTCTGCACGGCGCCCTCGTCGCCCGTCAGGCTGGGGATGGCGACGATCGCGGCCAGATCGTCGGTCAGCCGGTCGCGGTCGACGTTCGCGACGACCGCCAGCTCGGCCGGTGTGAGGTTCTTCATCCGCGCAGGATCGGGCGGGTGATGCAGGTCGGGCCGCCGGAGCCGTTGATGCACACCTCGGTGCCCGGGAACGTGTGCACCTCGCACCCGCGGTCGACCAGCGCCCGCTGCGTGACCGGGTTTCCCTCGACCATCACGACGACTCCGGGCCGCACCGCCAGGATGTTGCAGCCCTGGGTGGCGAGCTCGTCCTCCGGCACGGACACCATCTCGACGCCGTGCTCGGCGAGCAGCTCGTACAGGCCCGCGGGCAGCTGCGGCAGGAACACGGCGGCGATGTCGTCGGAGACGGGCGAGATCACCGAGAGCAGGTGCAGGCACTCGGCCGGGCCGTTGGCATACGGGACGTCGAACACGTGCACGTCGCCGCCGACGAGCTCGGTGAGGCGGCGCGCGCCGGCCGAGTTCGTGCGCAGCGACCGCCCGATGCAGAAGACGTCCGGCCTGAGCCAGAAGGTGTCGCCGCCGTCGGCGGTCTCGTCCGCGCCGAGCCGGCCGATGACGGGGATGTCGTGCGCGTCCGCCCATGCCTCGAGCGCGGCCGACTCGCCCTGACGCGTCGGCTTGCCCGATCGCAGCCCGATCAGGCCGCGGTCGGTGACGAGGGCCGGGTCGAAGGTGTAGACCAGGTCGGGGCTCGCCGTCTCGGTCTCGAGCTGGTGCACCGCGACGCCGAGGCCGGTGAGGATCGAGCAGAAGGCGTCGTGCTGGCGCTGCGCCTCGGTCAGGTCGACGGGGTGCAGGAAGCCGTGGGCCGGGTCTTCGTGGGCGTGTCCGAAGGCCTCGCCGGGGCGCTTCACGAGCACCTCGCGCAGCGGGGCGGTCATGCTCTGGGCGCCGAAGCGGCGCGTGCTTGGTGCGACGGTGTGTGCCATGGCCCAAGACTAGAGAAACCGGCGCCGCGCGGCGCGGCTCCCGGCCACGAGAAGCGCGCGTGCATCTACACTGCTCGGCGTGTCGGAGGAACATGACTACCGCGCCGAGTACAACGAGGCCGTCCGCAAGGCGATCGCCGGCGAGGTCGGCATCTACCGCGACTTCGACCGCCACCGCCAGGAGACCGTGTGGCGGCTGCTCTCGAGCGACCGCCAGGCGCTGCTGCGATTCTGCCAGCGCCAGGGCATCTCGGTCGGCAAGATGGACACCATGCAGACCCTCAAGAGCCCCAAGCCGCTGCTGCAGCTGATCGCCCACGGCCACGACGCCGACACCGTCGCGCGCTGGGCGCGCCGCGCCTGAGTTCGATGGCGTGGCTGATCGTCGTCGACTTCGACGGCACCATCACCGATCGCGACACGCTGGACGACGTGCTTGAGCGGTATGCCCCCGAAGCCTACGAGCGCGCCGAGGCGGGGCTCGCTGCCGGCGAGCTGACGCTGCGCGAGTGCATGGAGCAAGAGTTCGCGCCGGTGCGCGGGGATGCGGACACGATCATCGCCGAGGCGGTCGGCGCGGCCGTCGTGCGCCCCGGGTTCGCCGACTTCGTGCGGGCGGCCGAGGTCGCCGGGCATCGCGTGGTCGTCGTCTCGGGCGGCTTCGAGTCGATCATCCGCCGCGTGCTCGAGCGCGCCGGCGCCGGCCACCTGCCCGTGTTCGCGCACGAGGCCCGCTTCACGCCGCAAGGCACCACGCTCGAGTTCCGCCACTGGGACGACTGCGACGCCTGCGGCGAGGAGTGCAAGCGCTCGATCGTCGCCGGTCTGCGCGACGGCGACCAGGTCGTCTATGTCGGCGACGGCTATTCGGACCGCTGCGCAGCCCTCGTTGCCGACCGTCGCTTCGCCCGCCGGTTCCTGGCCGAAGACCTCGATCAGGCCGGCGTCGAGTACACGCCGTTCGACGACTTCCACACCGTTCGCGAGGCCCTTTTCGGAGCGTGATCCGTGCCTTGGGGCGCGATCCCAATTCCGCCGGTCAACGGCGTATGATGGCGCCGCTGTGGCCGAGACCACGACCAAGAGGGGGTCGAGATGAGCGAGCCGACGGGTGGGGTAGCCAACGTCGATGCGGACACCAAGCGCCTCAAGGAGCTTGGGTACAACCAGGAGCTGGAGCGGTCGTGGAGCGGCTTTACGAACTTCGCGATCTCGTTCTCGATCATCTCCATCCTGGCGGGGTGCTTCACGACCTACGGCCAGGCGTGGAACAACGGCGGGCCGATCGCGGCGTCCCTCGGCTGGCCGTTCATCTGCGCGTTCATCCTCATCGTCGCCTTCTGCATGTCCGAGATCCTGTCGGCATATCCCACGGCGGGCGGCATCTACTACTGGGCGCTGCGCCTCGGCGGCCCGGGGTGGGGCTGGTTCACCGGCTGGTTCAACCTCGTCGGGCTCGTCGGCGTGGTGGCGTCGGTCGACTACGGCGCGGCCCTGTTCGCGTCGTACACGATCGGGCTCTTCGACTCGAGCTACAACGCGTTCAGCCTGAACCACATCTTCCTGATCTACGTGATCTTCCTGGCGGCGCACACGGTCCTGAACCTGTTCCCGTCCCACATCCTGCGCCACTGGAACAACGCCAGCGTGTGGTGGCACGTGGCCGGCCCGATCATCATCGTGGGCATCCTGGTCTTCTGGGTGCAGCACGGCCACCAGAGCATCTCGTTCGTCTTCACGCACCGAATCAACAATTCCGGGTTCTTCGGCGGCAGCCACCACGGGCTCAGCTTCTGGTTCTACGTGATGCCGCTCGGATTCCTGCTCACGCAGTACACCGAGACGGGATACGACGCGTGCGCCCATCTCTCGGAAGAGACACGCGGCGCGGCGCATTCCGCCGCGCGCGGACTGTGGCAGGCCGTGTTCTATGCCGCCGTCGGCGGCTGGATCCTGCTGCTCGCCTTCACGTTTGCCGCCACCAACGTCAACTTCATCAACAACGTGGCGGGGAACAACCCCTACGGCGCGGGTTACGTGGTGGGCATCTTCAGCTCGTCGCTGACGCTGGCCGCGTTCAAGATCGTCATGGTCATCTCGACCATCGGCCAGTTCTTCTGCGCCGGCTCGGGCATGACGAGCCTGTCGCGGATGCTGTTCGCGTTCAGCCGCGACCGGGCCGTGCCCGGCCATCAGTGGTGGTCGAAGGTGAACCGCTCGCACGCGCCGGCGAACGCCACCCTGATCGGCGCGATCATCTGCGTCATCGTGGCACTGCCGGCGCTCAAGGGCAACGCGGCGAACGTGCCGTACGCGTTCTACGCCATCGTGTCGATCACGGTCATCGGGCTCTACATCGCCTACGTGATCCCGGTCTACCTGCGCTGGCGCATGGGCGACGCCTTCGAGGGCGGCCCGTGGACGCTCGGCTCGAAGTACAAGTGGATGTGCCCGATCGCGGTGATCGAGGTCATCATCATCTGCATCTACATGTCGCTGCCGTACGCGCCCGCCGGCATCCCCGGCCGCACCGGCTTCGCGCTCGACAACGGCGTCGTGAACTACGCGCCGGTGCTGGTGGCCGCCATCATCCTGTTCGCAGGCGTGTGGTGGCTCGTGTCGGCGAAGAACTGGTTCACCGGCCCCGTCATCCCGAGCGCCTCGGCCGTCGAGGCCGAGCTCGCGGGCGGCGACTGACCCACGCGCCTGACGCGCCCGGCCGTTCGCGCCGGGCGCGTCAGGCGGCGCTGCGCGCGCGGGCGGCGGCGATCGCCGCGAAGCGCTCGGCCATCCCGCGCCCGATCGCCTCGTGCGCGGCGAGATTCGCGTCCATCTCGGCCAGGTAGCGCTCCTCGGTGTAGCCGGCCTCCTCGAGCTCGGGCTTGCCCCACCGCAGCCAGGTCATGAGGATGTCGCGCGTCACCTCGATGTGGAACTGCGTGCCCCACGCGGACTCGCCCAGCCGGAACGCCTGCAGGCACGTCTCGTTGCGGCCGAGCTCCACCGCGCCTGGCGGGAGCTCGCACGCGTAGTGGTGCCACTGCATCGCCGTGAACGTCTCGGGCACGTCGCCGAGCACCGGATCGGACGATGCGGCGGCGTTCGTGTGCACCTGCACCCACCCGACCTCGGAGGGGTCGCTGCGGTGGACGTGGCCGCCGGCGGCCTTGGTGAGCATCTGGGCGCCGAGGCACAGGCCGATCACCGGCACCCCGTCGCGCAGCGCCTCGCGCAGCAGGTCGATCTCCTGGTCGATCCAGGGGTAGACGTCGGCCTCGTGCGTGTTGGCGGTGCCTCCGCACGAGATCACGGCGCCGTAGCCGGCGAGGTTCGCGGGCAGCTCGTGCTGGGCGACGTCGACCGAGTCGATCGTGAAGCCGTGCAGGCGCAGCGGCGCCAGGAACAGGCCGCCGGGGCCGCTGGGCTCGTTCACGATGTGGAGCGCGCGCACGGTCAGCCGCCCTCGACGACCCGGGCCGCCTCGCGGTAGGGCTCCTGCTCGCGCCGGATCAGGTCGGGGTTCGTGTTGCGTGCGTGGGCCAGTTCGAGCGTGAAGAGCTGGAGCGGCACGGCGGCGCCGAGCAGGGCGGCCGTCGTCGCCGGCAGGCCGTCGGCCGTAGGGACGGGCACGACTCCCGCGGGCGCGAGGTCGGCCAGGTCGGTGTGGGTCGTGATTGCGGCGCAGGCGATGCCGATCCGCGCACAGGCGGCCAGGGCCACCTTCGCCCGGGCGCTGCGGCCGGCGTCGGCACGGCGGTCGCAGAGGACGAGCACGACGCCCGTGCTCGCATCCGTGGCGGGGAAGTGGCCGTGGAGCAGGGTCTCGAGGTCGCGCATCGCGCTCGGCAGGTGGCAGGCCTCCTCGATCTTGAGCGTCAGCTCGCGCGCCGTGGTCCGATCGGCCCCGCTGCCGACGATCAGAAGCTGGCTGCAGCCGTGCAGCGCCTGCGCAGCCGCGCGCGCGGCGTCACCGGATGCGGCGCCGGCCGCGACGAGCTCGCCGGCGGCGGCCGCGTCGGCCTGCGCGCCCGATGCGGCGGCGGCGAGCGCGTAGCCGGCCGCGAGGGGCGAGATGTAGCCGACGGTATGGCACCACGATCGGTCGACGTCGGGCGTGACGAGCACCGCGTCGGCGTGGCGGGTCGACTCCGACTCCGGCCGGGCGGTGATGAGGCCTGTCGCCGAGCCGTTCGCGCGGGCCTTCTCGAGCGCGCGCGCGGTCGCCCACGTGCCGCCCTCGTGCGAGACGCCGACCACGACGCCGCCGTGCTGCGGCTCGAGGTATGCCTCGAACGCCTGGCGTGAGACGGCCTCGACGCCGGCCTCGCGCAGGGTCTCGGCCACGCCGAGCGAGGCGTGTTCGCTGGTACCGCAGCCGACGATCGCCAGCGGTCCGGCGCCCTTGCAGAGCAGCGCGAGCGCCGACGGGTCGCCGCCCGCCGCGGCGCCCGCGACGATGCGCGGGACGAGGCCCGGCTCGCTCTCGATCATCTCCTGCATCACCCACGGTGGCCGCTCGCGCAGCTCGGGGAAGTGGTCGGGGTCGTACCAGTCGCCGGTCACGTCGCGATTGTCCTTTCGTCGGGCTGCGCGGGCTCCAGCCGCCCGCCCATGTGCTCGGCCAGGAACTCCTCGGCGGCGGCGTGGAACGCCAGGTTGTTCTCGGGCTTGCGGAAGCCGTGGCCCTCGTCGGGGAAGACGAGGTAGCGGTGGGGGATGCCGCGCTCGGTCATGGCGGCCACGATCTGGTCGGACTCCTCCTGCTTCACCCGCGGGTCGTTCGCGCCCTGGGCGATGAACAGGGGGATCCGGATCGCGCTCACCTTCGAGAGCGGCGACCGCGACCACAGGAAGTCCGAATCGGTGTCAGGGTTTCCGACCCGCTTGTGGAACTGGGCGACGAGCGGCTCCCAGTAGGGCGGGATGCTGCGGATCAGCGTGCGCAGGTCGGACGGGCCGACGACGTCGATGGCGCAGCGGAAGGTGTCGGGCGTGAAGGTCGCCCCCACGAGTGCGGCGTAGCCTCCGTAGGAGCCGCCGTAGATCGCCACCCGTTCGGGGTCGGCGTAGCCCTGCGCGATCACCCACGCCACCGCGTCGATCAGGTCGTCGTGCATGCGCGCGCCCCACTCGCGGTCGCCGGCGTTGAGGAATTCCTTGCCGTAGCCGGTCGAGCCGCGGAAGTTGACCTGGACACACAGATAGCCGCGGTTGGCGAGCCACTGCGGGTCGGGGGAGAAGCCCCACTCGTCGCGCGCCCACGGGCCGCCGTGCACGAAGAGCACCGTCGGCACCCCCGCGCGGTCGGAGCCCGGCGGGAAGGTCAGGTAGCCGTGCACATCGAGGCCGTCGCGCGACGTGAACGCGAACGGCTCCATCGCCGCGAGCGTGTAGTCGGCCAGGTCGGGCTTGTGCGCGAACAGGAAGGTGCCCTCGCCCGTCGAGCGGTCGAACGCGTAGTAGGCGATCGGGCCGTCGTCGGCCGTGAACCCGACGATCCAGATGCGGTCGGCGTGGTCGCGGCCGCGGAAGTGCAGATCGCCCGGGTGCAGCGCCCGCATCGCCTCGACGTCGGCGCGCACGGCGTCGTCGAGCACGACGTGGTCGGCGCGCTCGCGCATGAACGTGACCACCTGCACCTCGTGGGTCTCGGGGTCGATCTCGACGTCGGACACGTCGTAGGTCGGATCCTCGGCCAGCACCTCGAAGGCCCCGGTCTCGATGTCCATCCGCAGCAGCCGGGCCGCGTTCACGTCCTTCGAGGTCACCATGTAGAGCGCCGTGCCGTCGTGCGTGAACCCGGCGACATCGGTCGAGATCGCATCCTCGGAGCCGACGGCGAGCAGCGTGCGGTATTCGCCGCTCGCCGGGTCGCCGATCTTGACCTCGACGCCGCCGTCGGGCAGGAAGGCGAGTCCGCCGCGCACGGCGAGCTCGGTGTCGACGAGCCACCCCACGAAGCCGGGGTTCTTGGCGACGAGCGTGAGCGTCCCGTCGCGCACGTCGAGCAGATAGGCGTCGTGCAGCTGGGGGTTGTCGCGGTTCAGGCCGACCAGGAGGTGGTGCGGCTGGCGGCGGTCGGCGGCCAGGATGCGGGCCTGGATGCCGTCGAAGGGGGTCACATCGACATCGCCGCCCTCATCCACGTCCACGACGTGCAGGTGCCAGTTCTCGTCGCCGCCCGCGTCCTGCGGGTAGACGATGTGGCGGTTGTCCATGCACCACGCGTAGGCGCGGACGCCGCGCTCGCGATCGTTCGAGACCGGCGCCGCATCGTCGCCGCCGAGCGTGCCCACCCACACGTTCAGGACGCCGTCGACCGGTGCGATGTGCGCCAGCCGGCGGCCGTCGGGCGACACCGTCGGCGATTGCCGCTCGGGGTTGCCGAAGAGGACGCTGCGCGGGATGAGATCGACCATCTGGCGGCGATTGTATCCAGGCGCCGCCGTCGGCCGGGAACCGTAGTATCCGGCGCATGGATACGCGACCCATCGGGATGTTCGACTCCGGCGTGGGCGGTCTGACGGTGCTCCACGAGTGCCTGGTCAGCCTGCCGCACGAGGACTTCGTCTACTTCGGCGACTCCTCGCCCGACCGGTTTCCGTACGGGCCCAAGCCGGCCGCCACGATCCGCAGGTTCGCGTACGAGATCGCCACGCACCTGGCGGCGCTCGACACGAAGCTCGTCGTCGTGGCCTGTAACGCGGCCACCTCGGCGGCCCTGCCCGACCTGCAGCGCGAGTTCGACGTGCCGCTGATCGGCGTGATCACGCCCGAGGCCCGCGCTGCGGTGCAGATCACCCGCAACCGCCGTGTCGGCGTCATGGCGACGCAGGCGACGGTGGCCAGCGGCCGCTATCCGGCCGCCGTGAATGCCCTCGACGCCGGCGTCGAGGTGACGCAGATCGCCTGCCCCGACCTCGTGCCGCTGATCCAGAGCGGCGACACCCACGGGCACGCCCTGCACGAGGCGGCCAAGACCTATGCCGCGCCGCTCAAGCGCACCGGCGCCGACACGGTCATCCTCGGCTGCACCCACTATCCGCTGATCCGCCAGATGCTGCAGCGCATCTTCGGCCGCGACGTCACGCTGATCACGTCGGCCGAGGAGATCGCGCGCGAGGTGGCCGAGACGCTCGCGCGCCGCGGCGTCGGCAACGACCCCGGCCGCGAGGGCGACTACCGCTTCCTGTGCACGGGCGATCCCGCCGCCTTCCGCGACGTCGCCGGCCGCTTCCTGCAGCTGCCGCTGACGCGGGTCGAGCGCGTCGATCCCGACACGCTCGCGGTGGCCGCATGAGCCGCGGCGACGGGCGCGGCCCCGCCGACCTGCGCCCGATCGAGATCGAGCCGGACTTCATCCCGTCGGCGTCGGGCTCGGCCCTCTTCCGGATCGGCCAGACGCGCCTGATCTGCACGGCGATGGTCGAGGAGTCGGTGCCGCCGTGGATGCGCGGGCGCGGCAGCGGCTGGGTCACGTCCGAGTACGGCATGCTGCCGGGGTCGACGTCGGAGCGCAAATCGCGCGATTCGAGCCGCGGCCGGGTCGACGGGCGCACGGTCGAGATCCAGCGCCTGGTCGGCCGCTCGCTGCGCTCGGTGGTCGATTTCAAGGCGCTCGGCGAGCGCACCGTCTGGGTCGACTGCGACGTGATCCAGGCCGACGGCGGCACCCGCTGCGCAGCGATCTGCGGCGGCTACGTGGCAATGCACATGGCCCTCAAGCGGCTGGTGGCGAAGGGGTCGCTGCCGCGCGTCCCGCTGCGAGACTCGGTGGCGGCCGTGTCGGTGGGGATCGTCGACTCCGAGCCGCTGCTCGACCTGCCCTACGCCGAGGACAGCCGCGCCGAGGTCGACATGAACGTCGTCATGACCGGCGCGGGCGAGCTGATCGAGGTGCAGGCGACGGCCGAGCGCACCCCGTTCGGGCGGGCGTCGCTCGACCGCCTGCTCGAGCTGGCCGCCGGTGGCATCGAGACGATCGCCGCCGAGCAGGTGCGGGTGCTCGCGCAGGCGTGAGCGCGCGGCGGATCGTGCTCGCGTCGGGCAACCCGCACAAGGCGGTCGAGCTCGGACGCGTCCTGCCCGGGTTCGCCGTCGAGCCCTACGCGGGCGACCTGCCCGACGAGACCGGCGAGACGTTCCTCGCAAACGCGCGGCTCAAGGCGCGTCACGTCCACGCCGCGCTCGGCGGTGGGGTGTGGGTGCTGGCCGACGACTCGGGGATCGAGGCGGCGGCGCTGGGCGGCGTGCCGGGCGTGCGCTCGGCCCGCTACGCCGGCGAGGACGCGACCGACGAGCAGAACCTGCACAAGCTGCTCGACGCGCTGCGCGGCGAGGCCGATCGGCGGGTGCGCTACGTGGCCGAGCTCGTGGCCATCTCGCCGCAGGGCGAGGAGCTGCACGCCCGCGGCGAGCTGCGCGGCACGCTCGCAGCCGCGCCGCGCGGGAGCGGCGGCTTCGGCTACGACCCGGCGGTCGTCCCCGACGGCGAGACCCGCACGGTGGCCGAGCTGGCCCCCGAGGAGAAGGACGCGATCTCCCACCGCGCCCGCGCCGCCGCGGCGCTGCTGCCGCAGCTGCCCGGGTAGCGGTGGCTGTGGGGACTGTCCCCAGCGGGGGACAGTCCCCGGTTCTCTTGCTCGACGGCCGTTCCTGCGGCTATGGTGCTTCCGATGACGCGCTGCCTCATGGCGAAGACGGGTGTCCCGGTCTACCACACCGGGCCGGGGCTGCGCGCGCGCTAGATCGATCTCGCATCATCTGCACCGCCGTCAGCCCCGGGAGTCCATCCGGGGCTTTTTGTTGGACCGAACGAACGACATGCTGGCAATCCAGGCACACGAGCTGACCAAGGCGTTCACCGCCGGCCGCGGACGCGGGCGGCGGACGGTCGAGGCCGTGCGCGACATCACCTTCGAGGTCGAGCGCGGCGAGCGCCTCGCCTACATCGGCCCCAACGGCGCCGGCAAGTCGACCTCGATCAAGATGCTCACCGGGATCCTGCATCCCACGAGTGGCAGCGCGACGCGTCCTCGGCCTGCAGCCGTGGACGCAGCGGCGCGACCTCGCCCGCCGCATCGGCACGCTCTTCGGCCAGCGCTCGCAGCTCTGGTTCGAGCTGACGACGCGCCAGACCCTGCGCCTGCTCGCCCGGATCTACAAGCTGGACGACGCCGACGCCCGCCGCCGCACCGACGAGCTCGCGGCGCTGCTCGACGCCGGCGACCTGTTCGACTCGCCCGTGCGCTCGCTCTCGCTCGGCCAGCGGATGCGCTGCGAGCTCGCGGCGACGGTGCTGCACGCACCCGAGGTGCTCTTCCTCGACGAGCCGACGATCGGCCTCGACCTGCTCGCCAAGCAGCGCTTCCGCGAGATGGTGGTGCGTCTGAACGAGGAGCAGGGGACGACGGTATTCCTGACCTCGCACGACGTGGCCGACATCGAGCACGTCGCCGACCGCGTGGTCGTGATCAACCACGGCACGATCATCTACGACGACCAGGTGGCGCGGATGCGCCGCTCGCTGCTGCAGACGAAGCTGCTCGAGGTGCGCTTCGAGGCGGCGCCGGGCGAGCTCGTCATGGAGGGCGTGCTCGTGAGCTCACAGACCGACACCGTGTACGACCTCGTCGTCGACACGCGCCGGCGGTCGGTGCGGGCCGTGCTTGACGATCTGCTCGACGCCTACGCCATCGCCGACATCTCGGTCGTCGATCCGCCGCTCGAGCAGGTCATCTCGGAGATCTACGGGGGCGCGTCGTGACGGCGGCCGTCGCCCAGGTGGGCTTCTCGGCCCGGCGGGCGCTGCACCAGCCGGGCGAGCTGGCGGTGCGCGTGCTGTTCTACGCCTTCATCCTGGTCGTGTTCTCGGCGCTCTGGTCGGCGGCGACGCGCGCGAATGGCGGCTCGATCGCGGGCTACGACGTGCGCTCGCTGCTCTGGTACGTGACCGCCGCCGAGGGAGCCGTGATCGCGACCAAGCCGCGCATGATCGAGACCATCGGCTGGGACATCTCCTCCGGCGCGATCGTGACCGAGATGCTGCGGCCGGCCTCGGTGGTCGGGCTGCGCCTCGCGGCCGAGCTGGGCGAGGCGCTCGTGCGGCTGGCGTGCGCGCTCGCCGTGGGGGGCGTCGTCGCATGGCTGTATGTGGGGCCGCCGCCGAATGCCGCGGCCGCCGCCCTCGCGGTGCCCGCCGCCGTGCTCGCGCTCTGCTGCAACCTGGCGGCGCAGCACGCCTTCGCCGGCGCGGCGTTCTGGCTGCGCGACGCCCGCTCGACCTGGTTCCTCTACCAGAAGCTCGTGTTCCTGCTCGGAGGGATGCTGCTGCCGCTCGAGTTCCTGCCGCGCCCGCTCGCCGACGTCGCCCGCGCGCTGCCGTTCTCGGCGATGGCCTATGCGCCGGCGCGGCTGGCCTCGGGGCATCTGGATCCCGCGCTGCTCGCCGAGCAGGCCGGCTGGCTCGTGGTGCTCCTCGCCTGCGCGGCCGGCGTGTTCCGGGCCGGCGAGCGGCGGATCGAGGTGGTGGGCGGATGAGCGTCGCGCTGCAGACGGTGCGCACGGCGTTCCTCGAGGCGTGGGCGAACCGGCGCGGGTTCTGGTTCCAGGTGCTGATCATGATGGTGAACGACGTGGCCTGGGTGATCTTCTGGGTGCTCTTCTTCCGCAAGGTCGGTGCGCTGCGAGGATGGGACACGCACAAGGTGCTGCTCCTGTTCGCGATCCTGACGACCTGCACCGGGTTCGGGCTCGGCCTGCTCGCAAACGCGCGCCGCATCGGCGAGCTGATCGCGGGCGGCGGCCTCGACGCCGCGCTCGCGCTGCCGACCAACCCGCTCGCCTACCTGCTGACGCGCCGCGTCGACACGGCGCTTCTGGGCGACCTCGCGTTCGGGCCGGTGCTGTTCGTCGCCGCCGGCGACCCGACACCCGAGCGCGCGGCCGTGTTCATCTTCGGGGCGCTGTGCGGATCGATCGTCCTCGTCGGGTTCCTGGTCGCGCTCGGGTCGGTGACGCTCTTCGCCGGCGGCCGCGGCGAACAGGCCGACCTGGGCTTCCAGGCCATCCTGATCTTCGCCTCCTACCCGGTGGACATCTTCGGTGGGCTGACCAAGCTGTTCCTTTTCACGGCGGTGCCGGCGGCGTTCGTGACCGGCCTGCCGACCCGGCTCGTCTCGACCTTCAGCTGGCCCGAGGCGGCAGCCGCGGCCGGTGCGGCCGCGTTCTTCGCGCTGCTCGCCGTCGCGACGTTCCACCTGGGATTGCGCCGCTACACGTCAGGGGCGCTTTGGACGCGGGCCTGACGGCACGCGGTGCCGGGACGGCCAAATGGCCGGCCGGGCTGCCGGCGGTCCTGCGCCTCGAGGGGCGCAACACCGCGCCGCTGCCGCTGCGGTTCGCGGCGCAGGACGTCCGCTTCACGGAGCAGCTCGTGGCGATCTTCGTCGAGCGCCTCACCGCGCGGGGAGATGCCGTGCTCGACCCCTTCGCCGGATTCGGCACGACCCCGATCGTCGCAGAGAGCATGGGCCGCGAGGGCTGGGGTGTCGAGGTCGATCCTCAGCGGGTGGCCTATATCCGAGGTCATGTCGCCGCGGCCGATCGGATCTTGGCGGCCGACGCACGGGCGCTCGCGACGCTGGCCGTCCCACCGATCGCGCTCGTCGTCACGTCGCCCCCGTTCTCGGCGCCCGGCGATCCACTCGAAGCGTTGAGTGGATATCGCGGCCGAAACCCTGGGTACGTCGCCTACCTTTTCGGCCTGCGAGAAGTGTTCCGTGAGGTGCGGGCGCTGCTCGCGCCTGACGGCTGGGTGGTCATCGAGGCGGCGGATCTGCGGAGATCGGACGAGGTCACGCCCCTCCCGCGGGACGTCGCGCCGCCGTGGGCGAGGTGCTGCCGTTCGCCGGCGAGATCTCCGTGGAGTGGGACCCGCCGCTGCGAGGTGACTACGGCCGCAGCGTCTGCCTGCTGTTCTCGGCCGGGGCGTATTGACGGAGCCGTGCGTGCGCCAATTGGCGCACGCTGGGACGGCCAAGTGGCCACCGCCCGCACCGCCAATCGGCCCACGGTCGAACGGCCAAGTGGCCACCGCCCGCCCAACGAACCCGGCGCGCGCCGCTCCCTCTACGCCAGCCCGCCGAGCTCGGGCGGGGGCGGCTGGCGGCGCGACCAGTGCCACCAGTTGATCTCGGCCCCGAGGATCAGGATGTTCGTCATCAGGTACAGCCACACGAGCAGCAGCACGAGTCCGCCGAACGCGCGCAGGGCGAGCAGCTGGTCGGAGAAGCGGAGGTAGAGCGAGAGCACCGAGAAGAGCCCCTGGTACAGCACCATCCCGACGAGCGCGCCCGGCCACACGTCGGCGACGCTCAGCTCGACGTTTGTGAGCACGCGGTAGACGACCATCAGGAACAGGAAGATGCCCGCGCTCGACGCCGCGAGCGTCACGACGAAGGGGATCAGCTTGAGGTCGATCAGGTGCGGCACGTGGCGGTGGTACCAGCCGGTGGCGGCGGTCGTCACGATCAGCGACGCGAACAGCACGAGCAGCGAGAACGTCACGAGCACGAATGTGACCCACTTCTGGTGCAGAAACGCGCGGTTCTGGACGCCGTAGACGATGTTCAGGGCCGACTCGAGTGCCGAATAGAAGCCCAAAGTGCCCCAGACCAGGCCGAGGAAGCCGATCGTCCCGATCGTCCCGGCCTCGCGCTGGATCGCGTGCACCGTGCGGAGCAGATCGCGCACCGACTGGCCGGGCAGGATGTGGGCCAGCTCGCGGATCAGGTAGGAGTTCGGCGAGACGTGTCCCGCGAAGGCGAGCAGCGACGCGGTCAGGAACAGGAACGGCACCAGCGAGAGCAGCGCGTAGTAGGCCACCATCGCCCCCAGATGCGGGCCGCGGTCGCGCAGGTACTTCGCCAGCACGGGGTGCCCGAACTCGGCGACCGTGCGCAGCGGGTGCAGCACCAAGCGCGGGGTGTTCGCAGCCATGACGGGTCAGGATATCGGCATGTGCTAGGTTCAACGGCATGGATGCGGCCGCCGCGATCGACGAGCTGAAGGGCCTCTCGACCCAGATCGAGGCCATCGTCGTCGCCTCCCGCGACGGCGCGGTGACCGCCGCGACCGTCGAGGGAGAGCGGGCCGGCCGCCTCGGCGGGCTCGCCCGCGACCTCGTCTCCGGCGCCGACTCGGTGCGCGGCGACCTTGGCCGCGACGCGCTCGCCCAGCTGCAGGCGGCGACGCCCGACGGGAGCGTATTCGTCGTCCTGGACGGCGACCGGATGGCGGTTGCGACGACCGGCGCCGACCCGACGGTCGGGCTCGTCTTCTACGACCTGAAGACGCTCCTGCGCCAGATCGCGGCGCCGGACGAGGCCGTGCGCGCCGAACCCGCACAGGCGCCGGCCGCGGATGCGCCGGCCGGGGAGGACGGCGATGCCTAAGCGCCGCATCTGGATCGCAGGCCTGCTCGGCGCCGGCTCGTTTGCCGGCACGATCTTCTACCGCCGGCGCAGCGCCCGCAGCCGCACCCGCATCGACCTCTACTTCGACGACGGCTCGATGCTCTCGCTCGCGACGGGCTCGCCCGACGCCGATCGGCTCCTGCCGATCGCGCGCGAGCTGCTGACGGAGGCCGGGTGACCCTCAGCCGGGCCGAGCTCGGCCGCAGGCTGGTGGAGCGGGCGTACCTCGAGGGCGACTTCGTGCTGCGCTCGGGGCGCCGCAGCCGCTACTACCTCGACAAGTACCGCTTCGAGACCGACCCGGAGCTCCTGGCCGGCCTGGGGCGCGAGCTGGCCGCGCTCGTCCGCGCCCACGCGCCCGACGCCGATCTCCTGGCCGGGCCCGAGCTCGGTGCGGTGCCCCTTGCGGCCGTGACCTCGATCGAGTCCGGCGTGCCTTACGTGATCGTGCGCAAGGAGACGAAGGAGTACGGCACGGGCAACCGGCTCGAGGGCGTTCATGCCCCGGGAAACCGGGTCTGCGTGGTCGAGGACGTGGTCACATCAGGAGGCGCGCTGCTGTCTGCCGTCGAGGCTTTGCGGGCCGTGGATCTCGACGTTTGTGCTGCAATTGCGGTGGTCGACCGCCAGGAAGGCGGGGCCGAGGCGATCGCCTCGGCCGGAGTGGCCTATACCGCTCTCTACACCGTCGAGTCGCTCGGTCTGCGACCCTCTCCACAAACGGCCTGAATCCGGCTCGGGGAGGGCGATTGTGGCCGTCCGACCGCGATGATAGGGTGTGGCCGCTTCACAGGTTCCCGGACAACGACCCAGGAGGACACGTGACCAAGAGCGATTTCATCGACGCCGTAGCGACAAGGTCGGGCCTGTCCAAGAAGGACGCCGGCTCGGCGCTCGACGCGGTGCTCGACTCCGTGAAGGATGCCCTCCAGAAGGGCGACGAGGTCACCTTCACCGGCTTCGGCAAGTTCAGCGTGCAGGCCCGCAAGGCGCGCACCGGTGTCAACCCGCGCAACCCGAGCCAGAAAGTCACCATTCCGGCCAGCAAGGTGCCCAAGTTTTCCGCGGGTAGCCAGCTGAAGGCCGCCGTCAAGCAGTAGGAACCTGCCCGACGGACGCCCGCCGCGCCGCCGCGCGGCGGGCGTCTCGGCACGGTCGGAGCTTCCGCCGTCCGTCCGCTGTGCGAACATGTGTTCGGCATGGCGGCCCTGGGCGCACAGCTCACCCTTGACGGAGGCGATCGCCTCCACGCGCGCCTGGTCGAGGCCGGGCGGCCGCTCTCGGTCGCCGATGCGGCCACGTGCCTGTTCGCGCTGCGGAGCGCCCCGGCGGCGCTCGTCCGCCAGTTGGTCGACGAGGTCATCCGCGCCGACGCGCGCTTCGCCTGGCGCTCCGGCACCGAGGTCGCGCTTGCCGAGTGGGAGGACGTCGCATCGCTCCTGGACGTCCCGCTCGAGCAGGCCGAGTACGTCGTCTTCGATCTCGAGACCACCGGCACGAGTCCCGGATCGTCGCGGATCGTCGAGGTGGGCGCGGTGCGCATCTCGGGGCTCGACGTCCTCGCGCGGTTCGAGCGGCTCGTCGATCCCGGCGTCCCCCTGCCGCCGGCGATCACCGCGCTGACCGGCATCGCGCCGGCCCACCTGCGCGGCCGGCCGCGCATCGACCGTGTGCTGGGCGACTTCCTGCGGTTCTGCGCCGGGGCCGTGCTGGTTGCCCACAACGCCCGCTTCGACGTCGGGTTCGTCGACGCCGAGCTACGCCGCCTGCGCGGCGGCCGCCTGGCGGCGCCCGTGATCGATACGGTCGCGCTCGGCCGGCGTCTGCTCGGCGAGCGGCTGCGGAGCATGAGCCTGGGGTCGCTCGCGGAGCGGTTCGACACCCAGGTGCGGCCGTGCCACCGGGCGCTGCCCGACGCCGAGGCCACCGCCGAGGTGCTGCTGCGGCTGCTCGGGATGGCGCAGGAGCAGGGCGCCGCCACCGTCGGCGAGGTGATCGGCCTGTGCGCGCCGCAACGGCGCCGGGTTGCCGGCCGGCGCGGTCTGGCCAGGGGCGTTCCGACCGGGCCGGGCGTCTACCTGTTCCGCGACGCGTCCGAGCGTGTGCTCTACGTCGGCAAGGCGACCGACCTGCGGGCGCGGGTGCGGTCGTACTTCTCGGGCCGCGCGCTGCGGGCCCAGGTCGAGCGCGCCGTCGAGGCGGCCGCCCGGGTCGAGACCCGTCCGCTGGGGTCGGAGTTCGAGGCCGCGCTGATCGAGCTCGAGCTGATCGAGCGGCTGCGACCGCCGGCGAACACGCGTGGCGCGAACCCCGATCGCGCCTGCTACCTCGTCCTCACGCTCGACGAGTCGGTGCCGCGCCTGCGGGTCTCGAACAAGCCCGGGACACCTCCGGCGATCACTGCGGGACCGCTGCGCTCCCGCCGTCAGGCCGAGGCGCTCGCGGCGGCGGTGCGCGACACCTTCGGGCTGCGCATCTGCCGGCCGCGCGTGCCCGTCGACGAGGGCTCGTGCCTGGCGGGGGTGATCGGTTCGTGCCGCGCCCCGTGCCGCGGCGGCGACCGGATCGACGCGTATGCGGCCGCCGTGCAGGCCGCCCGCGGCTGGATCGAGGGGCCGGCCGCAGGCGTGCCGCAGGATCGCGTGCGCGCGCAGATGCGGCGCATGAGCGCCGCCGGCCGCTACGAGGAGGCGGCCACGGCTCGCGATCAGCTCGCGGCGCTCGAGCGCGGCCAGCGTGTGCTCGCCCGTCTGCGCCGATCGGCCACGCGCAGCGGCGTGGTGCTCACGTCCGATGTCGACCCGCGCTTCGTGCAGGCGTTCGCATGCGCCGGCGGCCGCGTCGTCGCCCGGCGGCGGCTGCCACGGGCCGGCGACGCCCGGCTCGAGGCCGACGCGCTCGTCGCCGCCCTCGCGCACGGCCTGCGCTGCGCGCCGACGCCGTTCTCGCCGGCGCAGGCCGATCAGGCCCGGATCGTCGCCGCGGCGCTCGCGCGGCCGTCGGCCGGCATGCGCGCGGTCGCCGTCGATGCCGGGACGCTCGCGGCCGCGGTTCCGCGGCTCGTCCGGCTGCGGGGGACGGTACCCTTGCGGGGATGAATTTCGGGGATCGCGTCGCCGAGGCGGTCGAGCGCAAGCGCAGCTGCCTGTGCGTCGGACTCGATCCACGCATCGAGCTGCTCCCGCCCGAGGTCATCACCGGCCTGCATCCCGGCCCGAGCGGCCGCGCCCGTGCCTACGAGCGCTTCTGCTCCGGCGTCATCGACGCCGTCGCCGACGAGGCGGTGGCCGTGAAGCCGCAGGTGGCCTTCTTCGAGGCGCTCGGCGGGTTCGGCATCACCGCGCTCGAGCGGGTGTGCGCCCACGCCCGCGACGCGGGCCTGATCGTGATCGTCGACGCCAAGCGCGGCGACATCGACTCGACCGCCGAGGCGTACGCCGAGGCGTGGCTGCACCGCCGCGAGGGCGGCCCGCCTGCCGGAGACGCCCTCACCGTGAATCCGTATCTGGGTGAGGACTCGCTGCAGCCGTTCCTGCGCGCGTGCGGGGACGGCTCCGGCATCTTCGTGCTCACGCGCACGTCAAACCCCGGCGGGGCCGACGTGCAGGAGGCGCAGCTTGCAGACGGCGGGCTCGTGTGGGAGCGGATCGCGCGCCTCGTCGACCGGTGGGGGCAGGGCCTCGTCGGCGAGAGCGGCCTCTCGGCGGTCGGCGCGGTGGTGGGCGCGACCCAGCCCGAGGCCGTCGTGCGCGCCCGCGAGCTGATGCCGCACGCGATCCTGCTGCTGCCGGGGATCGGCGCGCAGGGCGGCAGGGCCGACGTCCTCTCGGCGGCGACCGCAGTCCATCCCGCCGGCGGCCTGATCGCCCCCTCGCGCTCGGTGATCTACGCCTGGCGCGAGCGTGGGGGCGACTGGCGCCAGGGTGTGCGGTCGGCCGCCTCCGAGCTGCGCCGTTCGGCGCTGCCGGTGTGACGGCGCACGCCGACGATCTCGCCCTCGCGCGCGAGCTGGCGCTCCTCGGCGGTGCGATCGCGCTCGAGCGCTACCGCAACCATCCGCCGGCGACGCGGAAGGGCGACGGCTCGTGGGTGACCGAGGCCGACGTCGCCGCCGAGCAGGCGATTCGCCGCCGCCTGGCCGAGGCCCGGCCCGATCACAACGTGCTCGGCGAGGAGGACGGCCTGCACGCCGCCGACGGCACCGCCGCCGTCTCCGGCCGGCCCACGTGGGTGGTCGACCCGATCGACGGCACCCACAGCTACATGATCGGCATTCCGCTGTGGGCGACGCTCGTGGGCCTCGTGGTCGATGGTGAGGTCGTCGTCGGGGTCTGCCATGCCCCGGGCCTGGGTGAGACCTACGAGGCGAGCGCCGGCGGCGGCGCGCGCATGAACGGCGAGCCGATCGCCGTGCGGGCGACGCCGATGGACGAGGCGATGGTCGTCTCGGGCGGCCTGCGCTCGATGCAGGAGCACGGCCTCGAGTCGTTCTACCGCGAGCTGTCGGCGGCCGCGTGGCGCGTGCGCGGCCTGGGCGACTTCTGGGGGCATGTGCTGGTGGCGCGCGGCGCGGCGCAGATCATGATCGACCCGACGGCGCGCACGTGGGACACGACCGCCGTCGAGGTGATCGTGCGCGAGGCCGGCGGCATCGTCACGCAGGTCGACGGCAGCCCGATCGCCGACGGCAGCACGTGCGTCTCGACCTGCGGCGGCCCGCTGCACGCCGAGGTGCTGGCGATGGCCGCGCGCCAATAGGGGTCAGACCCCTTCGGGTGCGCCGAAGCTCAGGGCTCGTCGTTGCGCACACGCACGGGCACGAGGTCGGACGGCCGCGGCCGCCGCTCGGCGCGTCCGTCGCGGATCAGCCATGCGGCGCAGGCCGCCGCCGTGAGCGCGACCGCGATCCCCGGCGCTCCGACCGCGATCATGACGGCGAGCGCGAGCGCCACCTCGAGCCCGGCGATGTCGGCGAGGACACCCCGCCGGGCGATGCCCCAGGCGGTGTCGGCGATCGTCACCGCGGCCACCATGACGAGCAGCCCGAGCCACCCGGCTCCCAGCCACCAGCCGGCGATCCCGGCCTCAAGGATGACCGCCACCGTGACGACCGAACGCGTACGCGAGCCAAACATGCCTGCACTTTACCGTTTCTTTCGCCCGAGCGTGTATAGAATCCGGCCTTCGATGGGGATGGCACGTCCATGATCCTCACCGTGACGGCAAACGCCGCGGTCGATAAGACCCTCACCGTTCCCAACCTCCAGCTCGGTCACCGGCACCGCGCCCAGCAGGGCATCGTGATCCCGGGAGGGAAGGGGGTGAACGTCGCCCGCGCGCTCAAGCGCCTCGGTGAGCCCGTTATCGCGACCGGCCTCGCCGGCGGCCGCACCGGCAGCCACATCCTCGACGGCATGACCGAGGAGGGGATCCTGAACGACTTCGTCCGCATCCGCGGCGAGTCGCGCACCTCGACGGTCGTCGTCGATCCGACGAGCGGCGTCCAAACCGAGATCTACGAGTACGGCCCCGAGGTGGGCGAGGACGAGCTCGTGATGCTGCGCGAGAAGCTGCAGTACCTGTCGGGGGCCGTCTCGACCGTTGTGCTCGCCGGGAGCCTGCCGCGCAAGGTGCCCACCGACCTCTACGCCGGCATGATCTCGGAGATGACGCGCCGCAAGGTGCGCACGGTGATCGACTGCGACGGCGAGCCGCTGCGCAAGGCGCTGCAGGCCCAGCCCGGCCTCGTCTCGGCCGAGCAGCGCGAGGCCGAGGCGCTCGTCGGGCACGAGTTCCAGACCGACGAGGACTTCCAGGACGCGCTCACCGAGATCGCGTCGATGGGGGCGGCGAGCGTCCTCATCACGCTGCGGACCGGCTGCTACGCGATGCTGCGGTCGGGGCGCACCCGCGGTCACATGTACCGGGCGTGGATCCCGCAGGTGGAGTCGGTCTCGTCGGTGGGCTCGGGCGAGGCGCTGCTGGCCGGGTTCGTCGCCGCCCAAGCGGCCGACCTGCCGTTCGAGGAGTGCCTGCGCCGGGCGCTCGGCTGCGGCGCCGCGAACTCCCAGACGGTCGGCGCGGGCGTGTTCGACCCGCGCGACGTGCCCCGCTTCGCGGGCATGGTCGAGGTGCAGGAGATCCTGCCCGCGGGTACGCGGGCGGCGTCCTGACCCGCTGGTAGACTGCACCTAACTTTGAAAGCTCGTTGCGGCGCTCAGCGATCCTCTTCACGACCCGGGCCGGCCCCCAGCCGCCTGGGTCGTCTGCGTTCAGGGCGAGTCCGCGTGATTGGAGAGGTGGTCAGGCATGGAGATTGAGATCGGGCGCGGCAAGAAGGCGCGACGCGCATACGGGTTCGACGACATCGCCATCGTGCCGAGCCGGCGCACGCGCGATGCCGAGGACGTCGACATCGGCTGGCGGCTCGGGCCGCACATGCTGGAGCTGCCGCTGCTGGCCTCGGCGATGGACGGCGTCGTCTCGCCCGAGACGGCCGTGCTCCTCGGCCGCCTCGGCGGCCTGGGGGTGCTGAACCTCGAGGGCATCTGGACGCGCTACGAGGATGCCGAGGAGCAGCTCGAGCGGATCGCCGAGTACGAGAAGGCCGAGGCGACGCACGAGATGCAGAAGATCTACGCCGAGCCGGTCAAGCCGGAGCTGATCGCGCGGCGCATCGCAGAGATCAAGGCCGAGGGCGTCCTGGCCGCCGCCTCGCTCACGCCCCAGCGGGTGCGCGAGCACTGGCAGCTCGCGCTCGACGCCGGCCTCGACGTGCTCGTCATCCAGGGCACGGTCGTCTCGGCCGAGCACGTCTCGACGGTCGTCGAGCCGCTCAACCTGAAGCAGTTCATCAACGAACTGCCGGTGCCCGTGATCGTCGGCGGCTGCGCCTCCTATCAGGCGGCGCTGCACCTGATGCGCACGGGCGCGGCGGGCGTGCTCGTCGGCGTCGGCCCCGGCGCGGCGTGCACGACCCGTGGCGTGCTCGGCGTCGGCGTCCCGCAGGCGACGGCGATCGCCGATGCCTCGGCGGCGCGCACCCAGCACCTGCTCGAGACCGGCCAGTACGTGAACGTGATCGCAGACGGCGGCATGCGCACCGGCGGCGACATCTCCAAGGCGATCGCCTGCGGCGCCGATGCGGTCATGGTCGGCTCGCCGCTCGCCCGTGCCTACGAGGCGCCCGGCCGCGGCTACCACTGGGGCATGGCGACGTTCCACGCGAGCCTCCCGCGCGGCGCCCGGGTGCAGACCGATCAGGTGGCCTCGTTCGAAGAGATCGTCACCGGGCCGGCCACCGAAAACGACGGCACGCTGAACCTGATGGGCGCGCTGCGCACGTCGATGGCGACGACCGGATACGACTCCATCCAGGCGTTCCAGAAGGCCGAGATCATGTTCGCACCCGCCCTGCAGACCGAGGGCAAGAAGCTCCAGCGCGAGCAGGCGATCGGGATGAGCCGTTGAGCGAGGCGCCGCGGGCCCGCGGCCAGGCGACGGCCCTCCACGAGGGCGGTGGCGAGCACCGGCCCGTGCTCGTGGTCGACTTCGGCGCGCAATATGCGCAGCTGATCGCGCGCCGGGTGCGCGAGTCGCGCGTCTACTCCGAGATCGTGCCGCACGACATGCCCGCGGCCGAGGTGGCCGAGCGCGACCCGATCGGGATCATCCTCTCGGGCGGCCCGGCGTCGATCTACGAGCCGGGCGCGCCGGCCGTCGACCCGGGCCTGTTCGACCTCGGCGTCCCGGTGCTCGGCATCTGCTACGGCATGCAGGCGATGGCGATCGCGCTCGGCGGCGAGGTGTCGAACACCGGCATCGGCGAGTTCGGAAAGACGCCGGTACAGCTGCGCGAGGGCAGCGTCCTCTTCGGCGACCTGCCCGCCGACCAGACGGCCTGGATGAGCCACCGCGACAGCGTCGTTCGGCCGCCGGCCGGGTTCCGCGTCACCGCCTCGAGTGACAGCACGCCCGTCGCCGGCATGGAGGACGCCGAGCGCGGCCTCTACTCGGTGCAGTTCCACCCCGAGGTGCTGCACACGCCGCGCGGCACCGAGATCCTGGGCCACTTCGTGCTCGACGCCTGCCAGGCGCCGCCGACGTGGACGGCGCTCCAGTTCATCGAGGAGCAGGTCGAGCTGATCCGCGAGCAGGTCGGCTCAGACCAGGTCATCTGCGCCCTCTCCGGCGGCGTCGACTCGGCGGTCGCGGCGCTGCTCGTGCACCGCGCCGTCGGCGACCAGCTCACGTGCGTGTTCGTCGACCACGGCCTGCTGCGCAAGGACGAGGCCGAGCAGGTGGTCGAGGCCTTCGACGACCACTTCCGCGTGCCGCTGCGCCACGTCGATGCGTCCGAGCGGTTCCTGACCGCCCTTGCCGGCGTGACCGAGCCCGAGCTCAAGCGGAAGATCATCGGCGAGCAGTTCATCCGCCTCTTCGAGGAGGAGGCGCGCGGCCTCGGCGACGTCCGCTTCCTGGTGCAGGGCACGCTCTACTCCGACGTGATCGAGTCGGGCAGCCGCACGGCCGCCAAGATCAAGAGCCACCACAACGTCGGCGGACTGCCCGAGGACATGGACTTCGAGCTGGTCGAGCCGCTGCGGATGATCTTCAAGGACGAGGTGCGCCGGGTCGGCAGCGAGCTCGGCCTGCCCGAGCGGATGGTCTGGCGCCAGCCGTTCCCCGGGCCGGGCCTTGCGATCCGCATCATCGGCGAGGTCACCCGCGAGCGCCTGGACATCCTGCGCGACGCCGACGCCGTGCTGCTCGAGGAGATCCGCCGCGCCGGCCTCTACGACAAGCTGTGGCAGAGCTTCGCGATCCTGCCCGCGATTCGCTCGGTCGGCGTCCAGGGCGACTCGCGCACCTACGCCTATCCGATCATCCTGCGCGCGGTCACGTCGGAAGACGCGATGACCGCCGACTGGGCGCGGATCCCCTACGACGTGCTCGAGCGGATCTCGAGCCGCATCATCAACGAGATCCAGGGCGTGAACCGGGTGGCGCTCGACATCTCGTCGAAGCCGCCGGCCACGATCGAGTGGGAGTGAGCGCAGCAAAAGGGGTCTGACCCCTTGTGGTGCGTCAGCCCACGCGCTTCGACATCAGCACGCGGTCTCCGCCGCGGCCGTCGTAGTTCGCGGCGACGGTGTCGACGTCGAAGCCGAGCGCGCGGTGGAACGCCACCGAGCGCTCGTTCACCGGCGCGGTGACGCAGCGGACGAGCGTGCGCGAGTGCTCACGCGCGATTGCGAAGAAGCGCTCGTAGAGCATCCGGCCGACGCCCTGGCCGCGATGGTCGGGCGAGACGCCCACGAAGTGGATGTAGGCCTCGTCGGCATGCGTCTGCGAGAGGAATCCGGCCAGAAACCCGGCGATGTCGGCACCGTCCTGAGCGACGAGCGCCGTCTCGCGGAAGTGCACGAAGAAGAGCCGCGGCAGCATGTCGATCATCGGCCGGCCGCCCCACCACTCGTCGACGAGCGGGGCGATGTGGTCGTAGTCGGCCGGCTCGGCGAGGCGGATCGCGATCCCCTCGCCCACCTATCGCGCCACCACGGTGCGCGACCGCGACTGGGCCGGCAGCCAGCGCCGGAACGCACCGCCGAGGTAGGCCCAGCGCAGCTGCTCCGATTCGCCGCGGGCCAGCACGATCCCCATCGCGTCGTACCGGCCGCCGCCGGCGACGCGGCTGAAGACGAGGTTCGTCCACGGCCGGCGGCCGCGCCGGGCCTGCAGGACGACCTCGGCGCCCGACATCATGGGCCGCGAGCGGCCCATCGCCGTGAACCCGGTCCCGGCCCGGGCCGTGTAGTGGCCGTCGGCGAAGGGCAGTTGCACCGTCAGCCCCAACCGCGGCATCACGTCGAGCTTGCGCGTCGCGGTGACCGCGGGCAGGTGGGTGTCGGAGCCCAGGTAGACGGCGTGCCACGTCACATCGCGCGCGATGGCCTTGGAGCGCGTGACCCGCCACGCGCCCGCGGCGTTCGTGCGCACGCGGAAGGTCTCGATGTTGGTCACCACCATCACGGCGGCGTTCGCCACGGGCCGTGAGGTCGTCGTGTCGATCAGGGTGCCCCGGAACGTGACCTTGCGGCCGTAGGCGATCTGGCGGCCGTCGACCGGCCCGGCGATGTGAAGTGCGGTCGAGTCGACCGAGACGGGCGCCGGCGAGTAGGCGGCGAGCGCCGACGCGAACGCCCCCGCCCGGATCGACCCGAGCCCGGTCGCAAGGTCGTATCCGGGCCTGGCGGTGTAGTGGTTGCCGCCGAACAGGTTGTTCGTGCCCGAGACGATGTCGTGGAAGACGGCGGTGCCGGCCTGCGCGTAGAGGAACGGGTTCGCGAAGCCGAGCTGCTTTCCGGCCGACTCGTCGGCGTCGGCCGTGAGTGCCGCCATGAGCGGGGCGGCGGCGCTCGTGCCGCCGACGGGAGCCCAGACGATGCCGCGGCCGGCTCCGCAGCGGTTGCAGTAGACGATGTAGCCGCTGCGTTTGGGGCGGGCGTCGAGCGCGACGTCGGGCGTCTCGCGGCACTGCGCGCGGCCGCTTCGGCACTTGCGCCCGCGGATCTGGATCGTCTTACCGAGCTGGTAGGCGGGCTTGGGCCAGTGCATCGAGATGCCGCCGCCGGCACCGTGCCAGGCGGTCTCGCGCTGGCCGCCGCCGTAGACGGGCGGCGCCTCGAGGGCGGTGCCGCCGACGGCGGTCGCGAACGGCTGCGACGACGGATCGTCGACAAAGAGGGCGGTCGACCCCGTGAACGGGAAGCAGTCGGTCGAGCCGAAGTCGCCGGTGGCGACGAACGTCGAGATGCCCGCCACGGCCGCGAGCTCGAGCGACGTGTTCTCGGCGGCGAGCAGGCCCGGCGAGATCAGCGGCTCGCACGCGCCCCAGCTGTCGCTGATGATCGAGACGCCGTCCTGGCGCATCTGGTCGAACAGCGCCGGGGCGAAGTTGGGGTCGTTCGGCGCGATGTAGGCCCGAAGCTGCGCGTCGGGCGCCGCCGCCATCGCCACCTCGAGGTCCAGCGCGACCTCGCCCTTGCCGCTCGTGTCCGAGTTCGGCCCGCCGACGGCGACGTCGGGGTCGTATGCGCCCGTGATGCCGGGGAAGCAGGTGCGGAAGTGGTTAACGTCGCTGCGCGCATAGCTCGAGAACTCGACCATCCCGATCGTCTCGCCGGTGCCGTCTGCGCCCGCGGCGATCAGGCTGTTCGAGCCGTACGCCTGGCCGAGGTCGGCGGGCAGGTAGCCGCCCAGGGTGTGCTGGGCGCTCGTCGCTCCGGCGCAGCTCGGGGTGATGACGGCGGCTGCCCGGTTGACCCTGTGGCGGCTGGTCGCCGGCGTCAGCCGCACCGACGTGTCGAGCCCGCCGACGCTCTGCACCGATGCCGCGATGCCGGCCGGGAGCCGCACCGCGCCCGTGGGCGCGCTGAACGTCCTGCCCGCGGGGCTGCGGAAGACGCGCAGCCCGACGCCGAAGGCCTGCTCGGCGGCACCGGCATCGCCCGCGACGGTCAGGGTCATGTCGGTGTGGGAGGTGACGCGTAGGCCGTGCGCGGCGAGGTAGGCCCGGACCGTGCGGACGCGAGCCGGGGTGGGCGCGAACAGGCGCCGGATCAGCGCCTCGCTCAGACCGGGGCGGCCGCTCGAGCTCGCCGCGAGCCGGTGGAGGAGAGCCGCGTTTCGCGGCTTGAGCGCGACCACGGCCTCGACGGGCAGGGTGGGCGCGAGTGCCGCTCCGACCGCGTCGGCATACGTGGTGGCGGGGACGACGGACCCGGCGACGGCGACGAGACCTGACGGCGAGCGGGAGTGGGCCGAGCCCGCGGCGAGGGCAGGCATCGCGACGGCGCCCCACAGGGCGCAGCAGGCCGCGAGTGCCGCGAAGCGGATCAAGGAACGGCCCGTCAACTCGACTGACAGTTTATCGCACCGCCTGGAAGCGGCTGTATGCCTACCCGAGGGCGCCGGGGCTGACGCGGAACGTGTAGTGGGCGATGTGTGCGTCGACGTTTCCGCCCGAGTCGACGGCGCGGCCGTACACCGTGTGGACGCTGCCCCCGGCGAGGTGGTAGAGCGCGAACGAGTTACCCACCGCCCAGTGCCAGGCGCCGTGGTCGACGCGGTAGCGGTAGCGCAGGTCGTTCACGTTCTCGGGATCCTGGTCCTTCGCGCCGAGGGCGAAGGTGACCGTGGCCCGGTCGGACGGGTTCGACGGCTTGACCGTGAAGTGCGTGTCGGTCGGCGGGATCCGGTTCATCGCCCACCAGAGCGACCGTGCCGTGAGCGCTCCGCCGGGGCTCTGGCTGGGATCGAAGCCGCCGCTCGCGACGGCGGATGACCACGGCCGGAAGCCGAGGTCGGCCACACGGCCGGCGCCGATCTGGCGCGCGGCGAGAAACACCTGGCCGAAGCTGTGGAACGGGCTCGACGGCGACGAGGCCTTCTGCAGCGTCGCGAGCACGCGGCCGGAGAAGTAGTCCTGGATCACGGCCTCGCCCGATCCCGGGCCGACCACGGTGAAGTGGCGCAGGCCCTTGGTCAGGAAGTTGGGCTGGATCGAGCTCGTTGCGAGCTGGTGCGGGGCGCTCGAGGCCTGGTCGGGGAAGATGTCGTCGTAGGCGAACATCGCCCACTTCGAGGCGAAGACGCTCGTTGCGCCGCCGACGGAGCTTGCGTGCGTCCAGCCCTCGCGGCCCTCGAGCCAGTGCGTCTGGCCACCGAGCACGACGCCGTGGCCCTGATTGCAGTACCGCGCGAGCGCGGTCGCAAGGGCGGCGCGGCCGAGCAGCGCCTCGTCGGTCACCACGAGCGCCGACTGGTGGCCGCGCAGGGCGGCGGTGAACTGGCTCACGGTCAGCGTGCGGGTCGAGGCGTCGACGAAGTCCGACGGGCGCGGCACCGCGAAGAGGTTCGCGAGGTCCATGCGGTGGGCGATGTCGAGCACCGCAGCCGCGGGGATCGCCGTGATGAACCTCACGTGCAGCCCCGGGTGCGCGGGCGCGGGCAGCGTGCGCCAGGTCGTCCTTGCGACCGTCGCGCCGTTGCCGTCGTCGTAGGTGAGGGTCACGGAATAGGTCGCGCCCGATGCCAGGTCGCCGTGGAGGCCGAGCGAGAGCGACTGCGTGCCCACGCCCTCGATCGCGTCGCTCGCGACGGTGGCGTGCGTCGAGACACGCGTGACGACGGCCGCCGCGGACGCAACCGTGCCGCCGCAGCTCCACGTGACCGTGGCGAGGTAGCGCAGGCCCGTGGTGTGGGCGGTGCAGCCCGCGGCCGCGCCGGCAGGCTGGGGCGCACCCGTTGCGAGTGCAGAAATGAGCATCGTTAGCAGAGCAAGCCGCCGCATGTACAAGTCGTTATCGGCAGCTTGCGGCCCCGGGCGTAGTCACCCGCTCCGGTGCGGTGCACGGCACGGCGCTGGGCCACGGATACGGTTCGGCCGTGCCGGCCCACCGCTTCGCCTCGCTCGGCCGTTGGGTGTACCGCCGGCGGCGGCTGGTGGTGGGCCTCTGGCTCCTGGCGGTGGTCGTGCTGGCGCCGCTCGCGCCGCTCCTGCCCGGGTCGCTCGCCGCCGGCGGGTTCATCGCCCAGGACTCCGAGGCGGTGCGGGCCGGGAACGATCTCGCGCGCTGGCTGCCGAACCGGCCGCGGTCCGAGCTGATCGTCGTCGCGCCGCACGGGAACGTCGCCGACCTTCGGCGCACGATCGCGCCGCTCGCGCACTTCCCGCACGTCCGGCTGCCGCCGTCGGGACCGCTGATCGTGCGCTCGCATAGCGGACGGGCCGCCTACGCCGCGTTCCCGCTCGATGTCGACCCCGACACCGCCCGCAGCTACGTGCAGCGGTTCAGGGCCGCGCTGCGCCCGCCGCCGGGCTTCGCCGTCGACGTCACCGGCGCCCCGGCCGTCTTCGAGGACATCCAGCTCGCGACCTCGGCCGATCTGCGCCGCGCCGAGTCGATCGGCATCCCGGCCGCGCTGGTCGTGCTGGCGCTCGCGTTCGGCACCGCCGTCGCGGCGGGGATCCCGCTCGCCGTCGGCGGTATCGCGGTGCTGGCGACGCTCGGCCTGCTGTGGCTGCTCGCGCAGGGCGTACCGCTCTCGATCTTCGTCCTCAACATTGCGACGATGCTCGGCCTGGGCGTCGGGGTCGACTATGCGCTGCTCGCGGTGTCGCGCTTCCGCGAGGAGCTGCGGTCGGGGAGCGACGTCGAGTCCGCCGTCGTGCGCACCGTCGAGACGGCCGGGCGGGCGATCGCGTTCTCGGGTCTGGCCGTGCTGATCGGCCTCTCGGGCATGTGGGCGTTCGGCCTGCGGGTGCTGTCGTCGATCGCAGCCGGCGGGTCGCTGGTCGTCGCGGTGTCGGCGTTCGCGGCGGTGACGCTGCTCCCGGCGATCCTGGGGATGCTCGGCCGGCGCGTCGAGCGCGCCCCGCTCCTTCCCCGCATGAATACCAGGGGCCAGGCCCCTGGTATTCACGGCTGGGAGCGGTTGGCGCGGGCCGTGATGGCGCGGCCGTGGACCTTCATCGTCGCCACGCTCACGGTGGTCGGAGTGCTCGCGGCGCCGCTGCTCTCGGCGACGTTGAACGTCGCGCGCGCCGACGTGCTGCCGGCGCGGTTCGACTCGCGCCGCGGCGAGCAGCTGCTCGACACGCAGTTCTCGCAGGCGGCGCTCAACCCGATCACGGTGGCGGTGCCGCGCGGCGTGGACGTCCCGCCGCTCGTGGCCGCGCTCCAGCGCGTGCGCGGCATCGCCCGTGTGCAGCAGGTCGAGCACGGCCGCGGCGGCACGGCGATCGATCTGACCCCGTCGGTGTCGCCGTTCACACAGGCCGGGCGTGACGTTGTGCGCCGGATCCGGCGTCTCCCGGGGCATGGGTCGCGGTTCCTGGTCACAGGCGAGACGGCCGGCGAGCTCGACTTCCTGGCCCAGATCGAGGACCGCGCCCCGTGGGCGGCCGCATTCGTGATCGCGGCCAGCTACCTCGTCCTCGCCGTGGCGTTCCGGTCGCTCGTGCTGCCGATCAAGGCGATCGTCATGAACAGCCTCTCGATCGCGGGCGCCTTCGGCGTGCTCGTGTGGGTGTTCCAGGACGGGCACCTGAACGGCTTCCTCGGGTTGACGAAGCTCGGCTACATCGAGTCGACGATGCCGGTGGTGATCGTCTGCACGCTCTTCGGCGTGTCGATGGACTACGAGGTGTTCATGCTCTCGCGCATCAGCGAGGCCTACCAGGCCGGCGCGTCGAATCGCGACGCTGTCGCTACCGGCCTCGTCGCGACGGGGCGGATCATCACGTCGGCCGCGTCGATCCTCGTGGTCGTCGGGCTGGCGTTCACGACCGCCGACGTGGTGATCGTGAAGGAGCTCGGGCTTGGCCTGGCGCTCGCGATCGGCCTCGATGCGACCCTGATCCGGTCGCTGCTCGTGCCGGCGACCATGCGCGTGCTGGGTGACTGGAACTGGTGGCCGTCGGGACGCCGGGCGCCGTCGGCGGGCGGCCACCGGCCGAATTGACATCCGCCGCGACGGCCAATTGGCCCGCCGGAGCCCAATTGGCATCCACTGCGACGGCCAATTGGCCTGCGCGGCCCCCTCAAGCCCCCGCCCGCCTCCGTCGACACTGACGGGACAGCGTCGTTTCGCGATCGAGAGGATCCCGCATGTCTGAATCCGAGCCGCTCATGCTCGAGCCGTCCGAGGGCACACCGTTTCCGGTGGTCATCACTGAGGCCGTCCGCCCGCCGATCGGCCGGGCCGTCGCCGCGGCGGCGCTCGCCACCGTGCTCGGCGCCGCCGCCTGGGCGCTGATGGTGATCGTGACCGGCGACTCGTTCGGGATCGTCGCGGGTGGGCTCGGAATCCTCGCGGGGCAGCTGATCCATCGCCTCGTGCCCGGCTGGCGCGGCATCGCCCCGGCGGCGATCGCGGCGGTGTCGGTGGTCGTGGCCCTGGTCGTCGGCAAGTACGCCGCCTTCTCCTACCTGATCCACCGGGACGCCCAGAAGCAGTTCGGCGCCGCCGGCGCGCGCTACTACGGCTACCTCAGCGGCCACACGTGGAGCGCGTTCCACGCCAGCCTGGGCTCGGAGTTCAGCGGCTTCTACCTGCTGTGGGTGGCGTTCGGCGTGTATGCGGCCTGGCGGATCGTCGGCCCGCCGCGTGCTGCGCGACGCTAGCCCGCGACGGTCTCGGGGTGGATGCGCCCGGCCTTGCGCGAGAGCGCGCCGCCGTCGCGATCGGCCCGCACGGCGAGCACCTCGGCCAGGATCGAGACCGCCGTCTCGGCGGGGGTGACCGCGCCGATGTCGAGGCCGAGCGGTCCGCGGATGCGGCCGATCTCGTCCTCGGTATACCCGGCGTTCAGCAGCCGCCTGCGGCGCGCGTCCTGCGCCCTGCGGCTCCCGAGCGCACCGATGTAGGGCACGTTCGATCGCAGCGCGGGGCCGAGGGCCGGCTCGTCGAAGCGGGCGTCGTGCGTCAGCACGACGACGTAGGTGGCCTCGTCGGGCCCGTGCAGGTCATAGGCCATCGCCGGCCAGCCGACGACCACCTCGTCGGCGTCGGGCAGGCGCTCGCGGGTCGCGAACTTGCCGCGCGCATCCGACACCACGGTGCGGAATCCGACCTGCTTCGCCATCCGGCACAGGGCCTGGGCGGTATCGACGGCGCCGAACACCATCATCACCGGCGCCGGCGCGTAGTGCTCGACGAACGTGGTCTCGTCGGTGCGCACGGCCGCCGAGTGGGCCTCGCCGGTGCCGTAGACCTTGTGGCCGGCGCCCTCGCCGGCGAGGGTGGTCGTCACCGCGAGCCGGTCGCCGGCCGCGAGCGCCGCCTCGACACGGTCGAGCTCCTCCGGGTCGGCCGGCTGCACGAAGACCTCGATCTCGCCGCCGCAGGGCAGGCCGACGTCGAAGGCGTCGTCGTCGGAGATGCCGTAGCGAAGCAGCAGCGGAGGGCCGCCCGCGAGCACCTCCTCGGCGCGCAGCGCGACGTCGGACTCGACGCAGCCGCCTGACACCGAGCCGACCATCTCGCCGCTCGAGCTCAGCGCGAGCCGCGATCCCAGCGGGCGCGGCGCCGACCGGCGCGTGTCGACGACCGTGGCGACGGCAACACTGTCCCCCGAGCTGAGCATCCTGCGGATGTCGTCGATCACCTCGCGCATACGGCAAACGGTAGCAGGTCGCTTGCGCACGCAACCAGGCCAATTTGTGGCCGCCGCCACCGCGTCTTGCGGGTCGGTGACGCCTCCGACTTGCCGCGCGCACGAGCGCGCCACTACAGTTCCGGGTCGCGATGAAGACGTACTCCGCAAAACCGGGCGAGATCGAGAAGCACTGGTATGTCGTCGACGCCGAGTCCAAGACGCTCGGACGGCTGGCGACGCAGATCGCCGACGTCCTGCGCGGGAAGGGCAAGGTCGCCTACACCCCGCACGTCGACTCCGGCGACTTCGTGATCGTCGTGAACGCAGAGAAGATCCACGTGACGGGCCAGAAGCTCGACCAGAAGATCTACTACCACCACAGCGGATACCCCGGTGGCCTGCGCGAGCGGACGCTGCGCCAGCAGCTCGCCCGCCGCCCCGAGGAGGTTCTGCGCATGGCCGTACGCGGCATGCTGCCGAAGAACCGGCTCGCCTCGGCGCAGCTGCGCAAGCTGAAGATCTACGCGGGCCCCGAGCATCCGCACGCGGCCCAGAACCCGGAACCGATGCAGGAGAGGACCTAAGTGGCAGACACCGCCGTCTCGTACCGGGGCACGGGCAAGCGCAAGACCTCGGTCGCGCGCGTCGTTCTGGTGCCGGGCGCCGGCGCCATCACGGTCAACGGCAAGACGATCGAGGAGTACTTCCCGCGGCACACGCTGCGCTCGATCGCGACCGCACCGCTCCAGCTCACCGGCACCGACTCCGCCTACGACGTCCGCGCCCGCATCGACGGCGGCGGAATCTCCGGCCAGGCCGGAGCGCTGCGGCACGGCATATCGCGTGCGCTGATCGGGGTTGACGAGAACCTGCGCACCGAGCTCAAGCGGCAAGGCTTCCTGACCCGCGACGACCGCCAGGTCGAGCGCAAGAAGGCGGGTCTGAAGAAGGCTCGCAAGCGGCCGCAGTTCTCCAAGCGCTAATCTCGACCTCCGTGCGCAAGCTGTTCGGCACCGATGGGGTGCGGGGCGTCGCCGGCATCGACCTCACCGTCGATCTCGCCCGCGATCTGGGGGCGGCCGCGGCTGCGTGGGCGGGCCCCGGGGCGACCGTCGTGATCGGCCGCGACACCCGTGAGTCCGGGCCGATGCTCGAAGACGCCCTCGTCGACGGCATCTCCGCTGCGGGCGGCTCGGCCTTGCGGGCGGGTGTGATCCCGACCCCGGCGGTGGCGGTGCTGACGCGGCTCGAGGGCGCCGAGCTCGGCTGCGTGATCTCGGCCTCGCACAACCCCTACCGCGACAACGGCATCAAGTTCCTCGGGGGCGACGGCCGCAAGCTGCATGACACCGCCGAGGCCGAGGTTGAGGCCCTGCTCCGGCACTCCGCGACGGCCGCCGGCGGAGGTGACGAGCGCCTTGCCGACGCCGCCGAGCGCTACGAGGCGTGGCTCGTCGAGACCTACGGCGCCGGCGTGCCCGCCTGGGACGTCGTGCTCGACTGCGCAAACGGCGCCGCATACGAGGTCGCGCCGGCCGTGTTCGGCTCGCTCGGCCGGGTGGTGCGCGCCATCGGTACCGAGCCCGACGGCCGCAACATCAATGACGGCGTCGGCTCGACCCACCTGGACGCTGTCTCCGCCGCGATCCGGGGCGCGGATGCTGCGTGCGGCCTCGCGTTCGACGGCGACGCCGATCGCTGCCTCGCCGTCGACGCCGCGGGCCGTCCGGTGAACGGCGACGCGATCATCGCGGCGATCGCGCTCGCCCGCGGCGTCGACCGCGTCGTGGTCACGTCGATGACGAACCTTGGCTTCCACCGGGTGATGCGCGAGCACGGCATCGCCGTCGAGGTCACCGACGTCGGCGATCGCTACGTGCTCGAGGGCATGCTTGCGACCGGGGCGACGCTCGGCGGTGAGCAGTCGGGGCATGTGGTCGACCTCGAGCACCACACGACGGGCGACGGCATGGCGACCGCGCTCATGCTCGTCGCCGCGCTCGACCGCCTCGAGATGTCGATGGCGGAGCTGGCCGACCTGGTCGTCCCGTTCCCGCAGCGGCTCGTCGCGATCCCGGCCGACCGCGGCGCGCTCGCGGGCTCGACGCGGATCTGGGAGGAGGTCGGCGCCGCCGAGGCGAAGCTCGGTGAGGATGGCCGCGTCGTGCTGCGCGCCTCCGGCACCGAGCCTGTCGTGCGGGTCATGGTCGAGGCGGAGGATGCCGCGTTGTGCGACGACCTGTGCAACCATCTGGTGATGATCGTCCAGTCGGAGATCGGAGCGGGCTGATGTGTGGAATCGTCGGATATGTCGGTGGCAGGCCGTGCAAGGAGCTCCTCCTGACGGGGCTCGAGCGGCTGGAGTACCGCGGCTACGACTCCGCCGGCATCTGCCTGATCAACGGCAAGGCCGACATCACCCGCCGCGTCGGCAAGGTCGCCGTGCTGCGCGATGCGGTCGGCACCGAGGCGCACCCGGCGACGACCGGACTCGCCCACACCCGCTGGGCGACGCATGGCGGCGTGATCGAGGCAAACGCGCATCCGATCGAGGCCTGCGAGGGCTCGGGCGTCACCGTCGTGCACAACGGCATCATCGAGAACTACGCCGCCCTGCGGCGCGAGCTCTCCGCAGCCGGCCACACCTACCACTCCGACACCGACACCGAGGCGATCGCCCATCTCGTCGAGGAGTGCTACGACGGCGACCTGGTCGAGGCCGTCCACAAGGCGTATCAGCGGCTCGACGGCCACTTCGCCTTCGCGGTCGCCCATCGCGACAGCCCGGGCGTGCTCGTCGCCGCTCGCCGCGGCTGCCCGCTGGTCGTCGGCGTGGGGGACGGCGAGATGTTCATGGCCTCGGCGATCCCCGCCTTCCTGGCCGAGACGCGCCGGGTGCAGCACGTGTTCGACGACGAGATCGTGGTCGCCCGCACCGACGGCGCCACCTTCCTCTCGGGTGCCGGAGCGCCGATCGAGCGCGAGGTGCAGGAGGTCGAGTGGGACGAGGACGCGGCCGAGAAGCAGGGCTACGAGACGTTCATGCTCAAGGAGATCTGGGAGCAGCCCGACGCGATCGCCGAGACGATCGGCGAGCGGCTCTATCACGGCCAGCTGCAGCTCGACGGCCTGAACCTGACCGAGGAGCAGATCAAGGGGCTCTCGAGCGGGTCGTGTTCCTGGCCTGCGGCACCGTCCTACCACGCGGGGCTCGTCGGCCGCTACCTGCTCGAGGAGTGGGCGCGGATCCCGTCGGAGTCCGACATCGCGAGCGAGTGGCGCTACCGCCACGCGGTCATCGACGAGAACACGCTCGTGATCGCGATCGCCCAGTCCGGCGAGACGATCGACACGCTGGCGGCGATGAAGGAGGCGCGCGCCCGCGGCGCGCATGTGCTCGCGGTCACCAACGTGATGGGCAGCCAGATGACGCGCGAGTGCGACTCGGTGCTCTACACGCGCGCCGGGCTCGAGATCGGCGTGGCGGCGTCCAAGACGTTCACCGCGCAGCTGACGCTGCTCTACCTGATCGCGCTGCGGCTCGGCGATCATCCGCGGCACGGTCGCGCCCGAGCGGGCGCAGACGCTGCTCGCCGCAGGTGCGGGCGCTGCCCGACCTCGTCCAGGCGACGCTCGAGCGCGGCGAGCTGGTCGAGCCGATCGCCGACAAGTTCGCCGCGCAACGACTTCTTCCTCTACCTCGGGCGCAACATCGGCCTGCCGATCGCCCTGGAGGGCGCGCTCAAGCTGAAGGAGATCTCCTACATCTCGACCGACGCCTACGCCGCCGGCGAGATGAAGCACGGGCCGATCGCGCTGCTCGACGACACGCACGCCGGTCGTCGTCATCGCGACCGACGGCCACGTGTACGAGAAGGTCGTCTCGAACATCGAGGAGGTGCGCGCCCGCGGCGCCCATGTGATCGCGATCGCGACCGAGGGCAACGAGCACATCCGCGAGGTGGCCGAGCACGTGCTCTACGTGCCCCGCACCGAGCCCGAGCTGCAGCCGGTGCTGGCCGTGTCCCGCTCCAGCAGCTGGCCTACGCGCATCGCCACGCGGCGCGGCCTCGACGTCGACAAGCCGCGCAACCTGGCAAAGACCGTCACGGTCGAATAGGCGCGGCGGGCGCGGCGGGCGCGGTTCAAGAACCTTTTCAAGAACCCCGCCTCGAAATCGCCCCGACATGAGAGCGGCGCCGGCCAGGCCCGAGCGGCTCACCTCGCGGCGGCGCCAAGGGCGCGTCGAGCCAGTTCTGACCAGTTATATGCAGATGCGACATGACTGCGCATAACCAGGTAGAGGTGAGATGAAGGGAGCGCTCCGTGCACCGCCTGATCGCGTAGTTCGTCCGCGACACGATTCGTGTGGGCCCCGATGCGACCGGGCGCCCGCTCCGCGACCGTTGAGGCATGGGCGTCGAAATCGGCCCGGGGATCGTCAAGTTCCGGACCTCGGCCCTCGAGGTCTCGAGGCCGCGGCCGGCCGCCGCCGATGCGCCCGCCCGTGAGGCAGCGCCGAAGCCGACGGCGTTTCGCGCCGACATCCAGGGTCTGCGGGCGATCGCGGTCGGGCTCGTGGCCCTGTGCCACGCCGGGGTGCCGTTCCTGGCCGGCGGCTTCATCGGCGTCGACGTGTTCTTCGTCATCTCGGGTTCCTGATCACCCAGCTGGCTGGTCGCGCAAGCGATCCGCGGCGAACCACGTTCCGTTCAGCCCGCTTCTACGCCACACGCGCCGCGCCGCATCCTCCCGGCCGCTGCCCTCACGCTCGTCGCGACGTGCGCCGCGAGCTGGTACTCGCTGAACTACGTGCGGGCGCTGTCGGCGGTGCACGACGCGGTCTGGGCGACGTTCTTCGCGGCGAACATCCACTTCGCAAACGCCGGCACCGACTACTTCGCCGTCGGCAGCCCGCCCTCGCCCATCCAGCAGTTCTGGACGCTCGCGGTGGAGGAGCAGTTCTACCTCGTGTGGCCCGCGCTGCTGGCGGTGGCGCTCGTCGTGGTCGGCTGGCGCCGGCGCGCCTTCTCGACGACGATCCGCGTGCGGCTCATCGCCCTCGTGGCGGCCGGCGTGGGCTGTCGCTCGCCTGGTCGATCCACGAGACGGCCACCGATCCCAAGGCCGCGTACTTCTCGACGCTCGCGCGCGGGTGGGAGCTCGGGGTCGGTGTATTGCTCGCCCTCGCGCTCCCGTTCATCGCGCGGATCGGCGCCCGCACGCGCGCCGTGCTGACGTGGGCTGGCCTGGCCGGGATCATGGTGGCAGCCGTGCGCTACGGCGCCGGGACGCCGTTTCCGGGCGACGCGGCGCTGCTGCCGGTCGTGGCCGCGGCGCTCGTGATCGGCGGCGGCGTGCATCCCGCCCCTGCGCGCGGCGCCGCGTTCGCCCTCCGCGGCCCGCCGCTCCCGCTCGTGGGAGACGTCTCCTACGCCTTCTACCTCTGGCACTGGCCGCTGCTCGTGCTCGCCGCCGAGTATGTCGGCCACGGGCTTTCGGTCATTGCCAACCTCGGGGTGCTGCTGCTCGCGTTCGCGCTCAGCTACGTCACCTATCGCCTCTACGAGAACCCGCTCCGGCACGCCTCGGCCCTCGCCACCCCGCGTCTGGCGCTGTGCCTGTGGCCCGCGAGCATCACCGCAGTGCTCGTCGCGGCGACGCTTGTCTCGTCGTCCTACGCGAGCCGGCCCACGGCCGTCGCAAGCATCGGCGTCGGCACCACGTCGGTCGGCCACCCGGCTCCGAGGGGGCGAGCGCACCGGCCGGCCGCGCCGCCGACATCGGCGAAGGTCGAGGCTGCGGTGGCCGCGAGCGTCACGCCCAGGGCGTTGCGGCAGCCGATCCCGAGCGCGCTCGCGCCGTCCGTGGGTCAGCTCGGGCACGACGGCTACGACATGCGCGGCTGCTCGACCTTCATGGGTACGACGTCAAGGATCTGCCACTGGGGCGATGCGCGCTCGCACCGGGTGGTGGTCGTCGTGGGCGACTCGCACGGCCAGATGTGGATGCCCGCGTTCGTCCGGTTCGCCACCCAGCATCGCCTCCGGCTGGTGCCCCTGATCAAGGATGGGTGCGTGCCGTCCGACATCGGATCTGACGGGTGCGCCGCCTGGTACTCGTGGGCGCTCGCCCAGGTGCGGCGGCTGCACCCGCAGGCGATCGTGCTCGCCCAGTTCTGGTCGGCCTGGGGGCCGAGCGGGGTGAACGCAATCGCCGCCGAGCTCCGCGACATGCTGCCGCTCGCACCGCGTGTGGCCGTGATCCAGGACGCCCCGGCCCGAGCGCAGCAGGCGGTCGACTGCCTGCTCGCCCGCCGCGCGACCCGCGGGTCGTGCACCTTCCCCGTCGGCGACACGCAGGCGCGCACCTACGCGGACGTCCGCGCCGAGGTCGACGCGGACGGCGCCCGCTACGTGCCGACCATGCAGTGGCTCTGTGCGGACGACATGTGCCCGACCGTCGTCGGCGACGTGATCACCTACCGCGACCGGCACCATCTCACCGCGACGTACGTCCGGTTCCTCGAGCGCCCGCTCGCGCACGAGATCGCGCTCGCGCTCCGCTAGGTCAGCCTCTCCCGGGCAGCCACGCGAGGCAGCACTGGACGTCGTGACCGACCGCGTGCAGGCCGCTGCCGTCGGCGTTCATGACGTATGCGACCGGCGACCGCGCCTGTCCCAGGAGGCCCAGCGACCGCCCGTCCGGGGCCCAGATGAGGCCGAACGGGGCGACGCCGCCGCCGCCGCGATCACGACGAGCGCGGCCAGCACGCACCCGAGCGCGTCCATCGCCAGATCGCCGACCGTGTCGCGGTAGGCGACGAAGCCGGTCGAGACCGGATGCGAGAACACGGCCCACTCGACGAGCTCGATCAGCACGCCGAGGAAGACGCCGATGCCCGCCGCAAGCGTCGCGCGCACGACCGATCCCAGCGAGCGCGGCAGGAGCGCGGCGCCGCACAGCGTGAGGCAGGCGACGCCGAGCAGGTGGGCGACGTCGTCGTAGTTGTCGACGCGGGCGTAGAGGTGGAAGCTGTTGCCCGTGAGGTCGAAGAAGAACGGCACGAGCAGGTAGCCGTCGGCGGCGAAGGGGTAGGCGAGCGCGGGTCGTGCCGGGTCGCGCAGGCGACGGGCGATCGCCCATCCCGCCGGCATCGCCGCGACGCCGACCAGGTAGACGACGACCCGCAGGCTCATCGCCTGGCCGTGGAACTGGTGCATCCCGGGGACGGCCAGCGCCGCCAGGAGCCCGCCCAGCAGGAGCAGCTTGCCGGCCACGACCGCGGCGTGCTTTCGGATGGGGGTGCGCGGCAGCATCACGTGAGGGGATCGGCGCGTGCGACCGGCGCCTTGACTCCGGTCGGAGAGGCGCTAACGTCAATCGCCATCCACCAGGAGGCGCGACGATGACGGCCGTACCCGAGCACGATCCGAAAGCCGGCACGGGCGCGCGCGTCCATCTGTCGCACATGACGCCGCTCGCGTTCCTCGATCGCAGCGCGGTCGCGTTCCCCGAGCGCACGGCGGTGATCGACGGCGAGCGCCGGATCCCCTGGGCGCAGCTGCGCGACCGGGCCCGCCGCCTGGCGACCGCGCTCCAGGCGGCCGGGATCGGCAAGGACGATCGCGTCGCGTTCCTGGCGCTCAACACGACCGAGCTGCTCGAGGCGCACTACGGCGTGCCCGGCGCGGGCGCGGTGCTGGTGGCGATCAACACCCGGCTGACGGCCGCCGAGATCGGCTACATCCTCGAGCACTCCGGCGCGCGGATGCTCGTGGTCGACCCGTCGCTCGCCCACCTCGTCGAGTCGGCCGTCGTCGAGCGCGTGCTGGTCACCGGCCCCGGAGGCGAGTACGAGCGGTTCCTCGCCGGAGCGCCGGACGGCGAACCCGAGAATCGCCTGCGGAGCGAGGACGACACGATCTCGATCAACTACACGAGCGGCACGACCGGCCGCCCCAAGGGGGTCATGTACACCCATCGCGGCGCCTACCTGAACGCGCTCGCCGAGGCGACCCACGCGCGGCTCGACTCACGCTCGGTGTACCTGTGGACGCTCCCGATGTTCCACTGCAACGGCTGGTGCTTCACCTGGGCGGTCACCGCGCTCGGCGCGACCCACGTGTGCCTGCGCAAGGTCGACCCGGCGCTCGTCTGGCGGCTGTTCGAGGAGGAGGCGGTCACCCACCTGAGCGGCGCGCCGACGGTGCTCGTCATGCTCGGGTCAGACCCGGCGGCGCGACCGCTCCCGCGACCCGTGATCGTGACGACGGCGGGGGCGCCGCCGCCGCCGGCCGTGATCGAGCGCACCGAGGCGCTCGGCTTCCGGGTCAACCACGTCTACGGGCTCACCGAGACCTACGGCCCGATCACGATCTGCGAGTGGAACCCGGCCTGGGATGACCTCGACGTCGGCGAGCGCGCCCGGCTGAAGGCGCGGCAGGGGATCAGCATGGTCACCGCCGAGGCTGTCCGCGTCGTCGATCCGGACATGCGCGACGTGCCCGCCGACGGCGAGACGATGGGCGAGGTCGTCATGCGCGGCAACAACGTGATGAAGGGCTACTTCCGCGACGACGCGGCGACCGCGCAGGCGTTCCGGGGCGGGTGGTTCCACTCGGGCGACCTCGGGGTCATGCACACCGACGGCTACATCGAGTTGCGCGACCGGGCCAAGGACATCATCATCTCCGGCGGCGAGAACATCTCGACGATCGAGGTCGAGCAGGCGCTCGTGCGGCATCCCGATGTGCTCGAGGCCGCCGTTGTCGCGATCCCGCACGAGAAGTGGGGCGAGCGGCCCAAGGCCTTCGTTACCCTCCGTGCAGGCGCCGGGGTCACGGCGGCGGAGCTGATCGCGTTCGCGCGCGAGACGCTTCCAGGGTTCAAGGCTCCCGACGAGATCGAGTTCGGGGACCTGCCCAAGACGTCGACGGGCAAGGTGAAGAAGTACGAGCTGCGCGCACGGGTGAGAGTCCCGGCCGCGGCGGATGGAGGGTGACGATGCACGCGATCCGATTCCACGAGTACGGCCCGCCGGATGTGCTGCGCTACGAGGACGCGCCGCAGCCCGAGCCCCGCGCGGGCGAGGTGCTTGTGCGCGTCGCCGCGGCCGGCGTGAACCCCATCGACTGGAAGATCAGGGCCGGATACCTGCAGGCGTTCATGCCCGTCGAGCTGCCGCACATCCTCGGCTACGACCTGGCCGGGACGGTGGCGGCGATCGGCGCGGGCGTGACGGGTGTCGCGCCCGGCGACGAGGTGTTCGGCCGCGGGAGCGCGACGTACGCCGAGTACGCGGTCGCGCCCGAGATGACGCTCGTGACGAAGCCCGCCGGGCTCTCGTTCGCGCAGGCGGCGACGTTCGCAGTCGGCGGCGTCACCGCCTGGGCCGGCCTGTTCGATGCGGCCGACCTGCGCTCCGGCCAGCGGCTGCTCGTCCACGGAGGCGCCGGCGGCGTCGGGTCGTTCGTCGTCCAGCTCGCGCGGTGGAAGGGGGCGCACGTGATCGCGACGGCGTCGGCCGCCAACGCCGACGCCGTGCGCGCCCTCGGCGCCGACGAGGTCGTCGACTACGGCGCGGTCGCGTTCGAGGACGCGGTGCACGATGTCGACGTCGTCTACGACACGGTCGGCGGCGAGGTCACCGACCGCTCCTGGGGCGTGCTGCGGCCGGGCGGAACGCTGATCGTGATCGCGGGCGGGGCCGATGCCGAGACGGCGCAGGCGCGCGGCGTGCGTGCGGTCTCTCCGCAGGCGCCGGCGGACACCCGGCCGATCCTCGGCCGGCTCGCCGATCTCGCCGTCTCCGGCGACCTGATTCCGCAGGTGGGAGCGACGTTCCCGCTCGCCGAGGCGGCGCGGGCGCACGCGCTCAGCGAGACCGGCCACGGCCACGGTCGCATCGTGCTCACCGTCTGAGCGGTCGCCGCCGCTGCGGGGAAAGCGCGACGCCGAGATCCGTAGATACCCGCCCTCAGGTTCCGTGGATCCGCCGATGATTCGCAGCGCAACCACTTCTAGGGTTGGCGGATATCGAAAGGCCACGGAAAGGGATGGGTCTCATGAATACGTCGATCAAGTCATGGACAAGGCTGGTGGAGTTCATCGCGCTGATCACGGCACCGTTCGTCCTGCTCGTGGGGTTCGTGCTCTACGCCGACTTCGCGACGTCGAGCTCCTCGGCAGCGACGCCCAAGCACGCGGCCGTCAAGGCGGCCCCGCACAAGATTCCGACGTTCGACATGACGATCGTCACCGACGACCAGACCGGCCGCCCGGGCTACATCGCCTTTGTCCCGTCCGACCTCAGCCTTCCGGCGCACTCGACCGTGCGGATCCGGATCACCAACTTCGACGACGCGACCGCCCAGCGGCCCGCCAAGTATGCCCGCGTGTGGGGCACCGTCGGTAACACGATCAAGGTGCAGCGGATGATGCCGGGCATGCCCAACATGCTCTACCGCGTGCACACGCTCAAGGCGCTGCCCGCCGCCACGCAGGTGAGCCACACGTTCACCTCGCCGGGCATGAACTTCAACGTGCCGGTCGCGCCCTCCGGCGTCACCACCTTCGTGCTCAAGACGGGCAAGGCCGGGCACTACGCCTGGCAGTGCTACGACCCCTGCGGTAGCGGCAAGTCCGGCTGGGGCGGCCCGATGGCGATGCGCGGCTACATGTCCGGGACGATCACCGTCGCCTAAGCGACACACCCATCCCCGATCTCCCGGCAACCGGCCGGCGGACCCTCCTCCGCCGGCCGGTTCTCTGTTGCCCGCCGGCGGGGAAGCTTCAGGAGCCGCTAGTGATGACGGCGGCGCTGTGACGCCCGCCGAGCGGCGATCGCAGCGGCCGGCCGCGGCGTCGGCACGTGCGACGGATCGGCCGAAGCGCCGGCCAGGGCCGGCTCCGGCTCGGGACCGCGACGGCGGAACGAGATCGCGAACCAGACCAGCCCGATGACCAGTGCCGCGCCGGCCACCCAGACGTTGATGCGCTGGCCCAACACGTGGTCTGCAGGGTCGATCTTCATCGTCTCGAGCGGGAGGCGGATGATGTCGTAGAGCACGACGTAGAGCGCGAACACGGTGCCCGTCGGCACACGCCGCCAGTAGCGGCGGATGAACCACAGAAGGACGAGGCACGCCCCGGCGTCCCAGAGCGACTCGTACAGGAACATCGGCTGGAACGTCGCGTCGGCCTGGTAGGGCGCGTAGCGATGCGCCGGATCGATCTTCACCGCCCAGGGCAGGCTCGACGGGTGACCGTAGAGCTCCTGGTTGGCGTAGTTGCCCCACCGGCCGAGCGCCTGCGCGAGCACGAGCCCGGGAGCGATGCAATCGGCGACCCGCCAGAACGGGAGCTTCACCCGCCGGCACCCGATCCACGTCCCGAGCATGCCGCCCAGCACGGCGCCCCAGATGCCGAGGCCGCCCTGCCAGATCTTCGGCGTGTCGGCGAGGTGGTTGGGCCAGAACGCGCCCCAGTCGGTGATCACGTGGTAGAGCCGCGCTCCGACGAGGCCGAACGGGACCGTCCAGACGGCGATCGAATACGTCAGGTCGGGGTCGATGCCGCGGCGGCGAAACTCGCGCCGGGTGAACCATCCGCCGAGCAGGACGCCACAGGCGAGCAGCAGTCCGTACCAGCGGGGCTGCAATGCCCCCAGGTGGAAGATGAAGGGGCTGGACGGGCTGGGGATTGCGAGTGGGATCACGGCGGCGGCGGTGTGTTGCGGCGGGGGGTCACGAGATCGTAGTCGGCGGCGCCGCCCGGCCGGGTGGGGAGCCGCACTCACCGCTGCGGGGAGCCGCCTTGCACTTTGGGTGGATGCCGGACACGTAGTTTCGACGGGGACCGGTCACGCCGTTTCGGTGGGGGTGCGCCGGTGCCCGGACGCCGACCCATCGGGGTATGAACACTCGACTGTACGCACTGGTTGTGGGGTTGGTTGTCCTGGTGGGCGTGGGCACGCTCGTACCGGTGGCGGCGACGGCGGCGACGCTGAAGCCGCGGGCCGTGATGCTGGAGAAGCTGAACGAGGTGCGGGCCGAGCACGGCTTGCGGGCGGTGCTGCCGTCGCCGCAGCTGCACGGCGCGGCGCAGCACCATTCCGACGACATGATCATCCGCGACTACTTCTCCCACACCGCTCCCGGTGGGGGAACGCTCTACGACCGCATCGTGCGCAGCGGCTTCGTGACGGGGTACTCCTCGTGGGAGGCCGGCGAGACGCTTGCGTGGGGGACCGGCACCCTCGGCAACCCCGGCAGCATCGTGAAGGCCTGGCTGAACAGCCCCGAGCACCGGGCGATCCTGCTCTCGTCCACCTGGACGCGCGTCGGCATCAGCCGCGCGTGCGGCACGTTCCTCGGCTACTCCGGCGCATGCGTCTGGACGGCCGACTGGGGCACGCGCTCCTAGCTCAGTCTCCCCCGAGCGCCGGCCGCGCGGCCGGCGCGGGCGGGCGCCGCGCCGAGGCGATCCACGGCGTCGCCGCCAGGCACAGCACGGCGACGACGCCGTAGGCGGCGCGGTCGCCGACGGTCTGGGCGAGCGCCCCGGCGAAGATCGGCGCGACCAGCGTCGCCATCGCCCACACGATGTTCAGGAGCGCGGCCATGGTCGCGACGCCGATCCCGGCCTCGCGGCCGCCGCGCACGCCGAGCGGGAAGGTGATCGTGTAGATCACCGCGGCGATCGGCCCGCGCACGATCAGGAACGCCACCACCGCGACCGTCGACGTGCTGGCGAGGACGATCACCAGGGTCACGGCCGCCGCGGCCGTCGCCACCGCCCCGATCCCGGCGCTCACCGCCCGGTCGCCGAGCTGGGCGACGCCCGCGCTGGTGCCGATGAAGAGGATCGCCGAGACGGCGAACGCGAGGCCGATCGCGGCGGTCGTGACGCCGTTTCGGTGCAGCTGCAGCGGGACGAGCAGGTTCACCGCACCGCCGAGCAGGCCGCCCAGGGTCATGAGCACGAGGCTCACGCCGACCCGCCGCTCGCGCAGCGCGCTCGAGAGCGCCCGCGTGGTCGCCGCGGCGGCGGGTGTGGTGTGGCCCGTGTTCGAGTGGTCGGCCGCGAGGCCCGCGGCGAGAAGGACGGTCATCGCCGCGGTGACGGTGAACGGCGCCGCGAGGCCGTAGCGCTGCACCAGGAACCCGGCGAACGCGGGGCCGGCGACGTTGCCGAGGCCGGCGGTCGTGACGGCGAGCGAGAGGGCCCGCGCCTGGCGGTCGCCGGTCGCCTCGGACAGCCAGGCCAGGCCCGTCGTCCAGAGCACGCCGAAGCCGACGCCGAAGAGCACGCGGGCGGCCAGCAGCTCCCAGAACGCGCCGGCGAGGCCCTGCCCGGCGTCGGCAACGGCGAGCACGGCCATGGCGGCGAGCGTCACCCGGCGCGAGCCCATCCGCTCGCCCAGCATCCCGGCCGGGATCGACACGACCAGGATCGCGACGCTTGCGCTCGCGAGCAGCACGCCCGACTGGAGCGGCGACAGGGCGAAGCGGTGCGCGAAGACCGGTACGAGCGGCACGATCGCGCTCCACATCACCTCGCCCGCGAACACCGCGGTATAGAGGAGGAGAACGACCGGGCGCCGCACCCGGGCAGCATGCCAGACGGCATTGCCCGGGCGCGGCGCCGCGCCGTGCCCACCGGCGCGTCTCTAGCGGTGCATCAGCGGATCGAGATAGACGTCGTCGATCCGCCAGTGGCCGCCCTTGGCGAGCGGCGTGAACCGGAACTGGACGTACTGCGTGAAGAGCGGCGCGACGCCGCCGAGCATCGTCACCGGTGTCGACATGGGCTCCCAGGCGCTTCCCGCCGAGAACGAGCCCTCGTCGGAGACGCCGAGGCTCGAGCCGAGGCCGCCGAGCAGTGCGCCGACACCGCCGCCATAGATCACCTGCACGTGCAGCTGCGACGCCCGCGAGCCGGAGTTCGAGACGAACGCGCGCATCCCGGTCGAGATCAGGCCGATGCACATCGGCGGCGAGGTGGCGCTGCTGCCCGCGGGTAGCGAGAGCGAGTGGCTGCCGGGGCTGCCGGCTGCGAGCGACTCGTTGCCGGACACGACGGCCGCGCCGCCGGTGAGCGTCCAACCGGTCGAGCCGGTTTCGAAGCCGCCGTCCGGCGCGAGTCCGTAGTGCCCGGGGTCCTTCCACTGGGCGAACACCTGGGTGGTCGGATTCGGGCACACCACGGCGGCGCTCGCGGCGCCGGTCGTGACGGCCATCGCCGCGACGCCCGCGGCGAGCGTGCCGGCGCCGAGCAAGAGCGCGCGCAGGCGGAGAGAGTTTCGGGCCAACGGGGGGTTCCTTCTGCCGGGGATTCGGTGGCGGGGCGGACGGGGGAGCCGCCGAGTCACACAGTGGGGAGGATTGCACCCCGCCGCCTCCCCTCTATTGGTGATCGTGCAGTAGTCAAATTCGACGTTGCACCTGCCGATACAGGGTCAGATGGCCAAGCTCACGGACCACGCCGGCTTCCGCCTGCCGCGATTGCGGTCGCGCCCGCCCGCCGGCGACGACGCGCTCGTCGAGCGCGCGCGCGCCGCGAGCCGCCTCGCCCCGGAGCGGCGCGAGGCCCGGGGCACGCTCGCCGTGTCCGCCGCCTTTGCGCTCGCGGTGGCGATCATCGCCCTGCGCGCCCCGGGCGGCGGCGGCCACAGCGCCCTCACGGCGGCGATGCTCGTTGTGTCGTACGCCCTCGCGGCCCGCGTGCGGTTCGAGGTCGGCTCGGGCCTCGCCGTCCCGACCCAGCTCGTCTTCGTGCCGATGCTGCTCCTGGCGGCGCCGGCGGCGGTGCCGCTCCTGGTCGCGCTCGGCTTCGCCCTGAGCACGCTTCCCGAGACCGTCCGCGGCGACCGCCATCCGCGCCGCCTCGGCACACACGTCGTGAGCGCCTGCTACGCCGTGGGCCCGGTGCTCGTGCTGTGGGTCGCCGGCCGTCCCGATGCGACCCTCGCGCCACGGACGTTCGCGATCCTCGCGGCCGCCCTCGCGGCCCAGTTCGCGCTCGACGTCGCCGGCTGGGCCGCGCTCGGGCACTCGCCCCGCGGGCAGGCGCGGGCGCTTCTGGCCGCGTGGCAGGTCGACGCCGCCCTCACCCCGATCGGTCTCGTGATTGCCGTCGCCGGGCAGGGCCATCCGCCGGCCGTCCTGCTCGCGCTCCCGCTCGTGTGGCTGCTGGCCGAGTTCGCCCGCCAGCGCACCCAGAGCGTCGACCAGGCGATCGAGCTGTCCGAGGCCTATCGCGGCACCGCGCTCCTGCTCGGGGATGTCGTCGAGGCCGACGACTCCTACACCGGCTTCCACAGCCGCGACGTCGTCTCGCTCGTGCTCGGCGTGTGCGACCGCCTCGGCCTCGATGCCGACGCCCGCCACAAGGCCGAGCTGACCGCCCGGCTGCATGACGTCGGCAAGGTGGCGATCCCGAAGGAGATCATCCGCAAGCCCGGTCCGCTCACCGCCGATGAGCGGGCGCTGATCGAGACGCACACCCTCGTGGGCGAGCGCATGTTGAAGCAGGTCGGCGGGCTGCTCGAGGCGGTCGGCGAGCTCGTGCGCTCGTGCCACGAGCGCTGGGACGGCGCCGGCTACCCCGACCGCCTCGCCGGCGAGCGGATCCCGCTCGTCGCCCGCATCGTGTGCGCATGCGACGCGTTCAGCGCGATGACCACCGACCGCAGCTACCGGATGGCGCTCTCGCACGCCGACGCGGTCGCCGAGCTGCGCCGCTGTGCCGGGACGCAGTTCGACGCCGTCGTCGTCGACGCGCTGATCGCCGTCGCAGGCGAGAGCCGCGCGCGCGGCCTCGAAGCCGCAGCCTGAGCGCCCCAGAACGCTCCACGGCGAGATAAGATCGTCTCGCTCGCGGGTCTATCGAGACGGTTCGCGGGTCAGGGGGTCTACGTCTCGGAGGTAGGGTGATCGTGTGGGTGCACGTGCGGTGATGCGCGGGGCTATCGCCTCGTGCAGCGTCGTCGCGGTCTTCGCGGCGGCGGGAGTTGTGACGACGGCTGCGAGCGCGAGCTCGCACGCGGTCGTCCTGAAGGGGAGCTCGCCCGCCTGGGCCTCCCATGCGGCCGTCCGGCCGTCGAAGGCGTCCGGTCGCGTGAACGTCCGCGTCTACCTCGCCCCGCGGGGCGGGATCGCCGCGCTTCGGGCGGCGGTCAGCGCTGCGTCGACGCCCGGCAGCGCAACTTACGGGCACTATCTGAAGCCGGCCCAGTACAGGGCGCGGTTCGAGCCGACTGCGGCAGCCGTCGCGTCGGTCAGCGCCTGGCTGCGATCGGCCGGCCTGCGCGTCACGGCCGTCGAGGCGTCGCACCGCTACATCAGCGTGAGCGGCACCGTTGCCGCCGCCGAGCGCGCGTTCGGCGCGAAGCTCAACGTCTACCGCCACGGGGGCACGCTCGTGCGCGCGCCCGCGACCAACGCCCGCATCCCGGCCGCCGTGGCCGGATCGGTGCTCGGCGTCACCGGCCTCAGCACGGCTCCCGTCTTCGTGCGGCCGCAGATCGGGCCGCCGCCGGCAGGGTTCCGAAATGCCCGCCCGTGCTCGAAGTCCTACGGCACGATCCCGGCGACCGTCGAGTCCGACGGCAAGACGCCCCTGCCCAAGTTCCAGGGCAAGGTGCGTGACTACGCGGTCTGCGGCTACACGCCGAAGCAGTTCCGCGGCGCCTATGGCGTCACGAGCAGTGGCCTGACCGGCAAGGGCCAGACCATCGGCATCGTCGACGCCTTCGCGGCCGGCACGATCCTGAAGGACGCGAACACCTATGCGAAGCGGCGGGGTGACAAGGCGTTCACGAAGGGCCAGTTCAGCCAGAACATGCCCAAGACGTTCCACCTGCATCCGAACCAGTGCCAGGCCCCGTCCGACTGGGCCGGCGAGGAGACGCTCGACGTCGAGGCCGCGCACGGCATGGCCCCGAAGGCGCACGTCATCTACTACGGCGCGCAGAGCTGCCTGAACCAGGACCTGGAGTTCGCCCTCGGACGGGTCGACGACCAGGACAAGGTCACGGTCGTCTCCAACTCCTACGGTGGTCCGATGTCCAGCGAGACGTCGGGTGACATCGCCGCCGAGGAGCAGGTCATCCTGCAGGGCGAGATGGAGGGCATCACCTTCCTGTTCTCGTCCGGCGACAACGGTGACTGGGTGACCACGGAGGGCTTCAAGGACACCGACTACCCGGCCTCCGATCCGTTCGCAACGGCGGTCGGCGGCACGAGCACCGCGATCGGCGCGAGCAACCAGCTGCTCTGGCAGACCGGTTGGGGCACCGAGAAGTACTCCCTCTCGGCCGATGGCAAGAGCTGGACGCCGATCGCAGCCGATCCGTTCCTCTACGGGTCCGGCGGCGGCTACACCACGGCGTTCGCGCGCCCCAGCTACCAGAACGGGGTCGTCACCAGCGGCTCGGGGCGTGCGTTCCCCGATGTCGCGCTGGATGCCGATCCGACGACCGGCATGCTGGTCGGGGAGACGCAGATCTTCCCGAAGGGCACGAAGTACGACGAGTACCGCATCGGCGGCACGAGCCTCGCATCGCCGCTCATGGCGGGCATGGTCGCCGACGCAGCCCAGCACGCGAAGTCGCGGCTCGGGTTCCTGAACATCGCCATCTACAAGCTGGCGGCGGCGAAGGCCGGCGCGTTCAACGACGTCGGCTCCATTGCCGGCGCCAATGTCCGCCCCGACTTCGCAAACGGCGTGGACAAGTTCAACGGCTACCTCTACAGCGTCCGCACGTTCGATCAGGACTCCAGCCTGACGACGGGTCCCGGTTGGGACGATGTCACCGGCGTTGGCCAGCCGAACTCGGTCTTCCTGACCGCGTTCGGAAGCGGCGGCGCCTGATCTGAACCGCGCGATGGGGCGCCCCGGCCGCGGCCGGGGCGCCCCATCGGCGTTCAGCGGGTCAGCCGCGGCAGGAGCGACGAGGCCACGGTGATGCCCAGCGTCGCTGCGACCACGAGCACGGCGAGGTCGGTGCCGATCGCCGCCGGCCGGTCGAGCAGCAGGCCGCGCAGGGCGTCGACCTCGTAGCTCAACGGATTGACGCGGCTGATCGCGCGCACCCACGCCGGCATGAGCGCGACCGGGTAGAGCGCGTTCGATGCGAAGAAGAGCGGCATCGTGATCGCCTGGCCGATGCCCATCAGCCGCTCGCGTGACAGGACGATGCCGGCGAGCACGATCGAGAGCGTCGAGAAGAAGGCGGCCGAGAGGACGACGACGACCGCGACGCCCAGCAGCCGGATCGGATTGTCGGTGAGGCCGACCCCCAGGATCTCGGCCAGCACGAGCACGACCACGCCCTGGACGAGGGCGCGCACGCCCGCGGCGAACGCCTTGCCGGCGACGAGCGCCCAGCGCGGCGTCGGCGTCGCCATCAGCTTCGCCAGCACGCCCGCGTCGCGCTCCCAGATGATCTGGATGCCGTAGAAGATCGAGATGAAGAGCACCGACTGGGCCAGGATCCCGGGGGCGAGGTAGTCGAGATAGGGCACGCCGGTCGGGATGGCGTGCAGGCGCGAGAACGTCTCGCCGAAGATCAGCAGCCACAGGGCCGGCTGGATCGCGCGCGTGTAGAGCTCCTTGCGGTCGTGGCGCAGCTTCTGCAGCTCGACCAGGCACAGGGCGGCGACGCGGCTGCCCGACCGTCGCCAGGCGCTCTCAAACGGCCTCCGCAGCGTCGCGGCGGCGCTAGCCAAGCCGGCTCGCGGTGCGCCGTGTCTGGCGGACGTGCCGCATGTCACCTCCCGCTTCGAGCGTGTCACCCGTGTGGTGGCGGAACACGTCCTCGAGCGATGCGTCGGCGCCCAGCTCGGCCTTGAGCTCGTCGGGCGAGCCGAGCGCACGCAGCCGGGCGCGGTGCATGAGCGCGACCCGGTCGCAGAGCGCGTCCGCCTCGTCCATGTAGTGCGTCGTCAGGAGCACGGTCATGCCGATCTCGCGACGCAGGGCCTCGATCCGCTCCCACACGCTCGAGCGCGCGATCGGGTCAAGGCCGATCGTGGGCTCGTCGAGGACGAGCAGCCGCGGGCGGTTGACCAGCGCCTGGGCGAGCTCGAGCCGCCGGATCATTCCGCCGGAGTAGGTCGAGACCAGCCGGTCGGCCGCCTCGTCGAGCCCCATCGTCGTCAGCATCTCGGCGACGACGCCCGAGCGCGTGCGGCGGGGGACGTCGAACAGGCGCGCGAACAGCGACACGTTCTCGCGGCCGGTGAGCGCCGCGTCGGCCGAGAGCTGCTGCGGCACGAATCCGAGCGTGCGCCGCACGTCCATCGGCCGCCGGGCGACATCGATCCCGAACACCTCGGCCGATCCGGAGGTGGCCGGGAGCAGCGTGGTCAGGACGCGGATCGTGGTGGTTTTGCCCGCGCCGTTTGGGCCGAGCAGCCCGAAGACCTCGCCGTCGCCGACTGTCAGATCGACGCCCTCGACGGCGGTCGTCTCGCCGAAGCGGACGTGCAGGTCGTGGATCGACACGGCGGAGCAGTTCGGCGTGTCCATCACTCGAGGCTCCCGAGGAGCTGGTTCAGCGGGCCGACCGCGGCCGCAAGCGCAGCCCGCTCGCCGGGATCGAGCCGCGCCAGGGCGGCGTCGAGCACCTGGTGGCGGCGATCGTTCCATGCCGCCATCCGGCGTGCGGCGGCGGGAGTGACCGAGAGGCGCACCGACCGGCGGTCGCGCGGGTCGGCCGCCCGGGTGACGAGCCCGGCGGCGACGAGTTGGTTCGCAAGGGTGCTCGCGGTGTTCGGGGCGATCCGGAGCTCTGCCGCGGCCTCGCCGATGCTGATGCCGGGGCGGTGGCGGATCGTGCGCAGGAGCTCGACCTGGGCGGTCGCGAGCGGCTCGAGCGGCCAGTCCTCGCGCGCCCGCTTGCGCAGCGAGCGCTGCAGCGGGCCGAGCACGCCGATCAGGCCGGCGGCGGTGTCTGTGCTCGTCTGCTCCATGACAGAAGAATATATCAAAGACAGATATATCTGTGTGGCGGGTGATGGGGCCTACGGCCGCACGGCCACCGGCCGCCATACGCTGAACCGGCGGCCGGCGGCGTAGCGCGCCGAAACGCGGATGAACACCGTCCCGGGGCGCACACGGCCGCCCGCGCCGTTGCCGCCCCGCCAGCGCCGGCAGGCGACCCGCCCCGGCGCGACCGGTCCCAGGCGGATGTGACGGATCAGGCGGCCGGCGGCGCGGCGCATCGAGATCGTCGTGCGGGCCGAGCGGGCCGCCGGGCGCACGCACAGGAGCAGCGGCCGCGCACCGGCGTCTGCCAGCGAGAGCGCCGGCCGCGACACCGCGAACGCGGGCAGGTGCGGGCCGGGTGGGGGTGGGGGCGGCGAGGACGTGGCGAGCGCGTGCTGCAGCTGGTCGAACGCGGCCGTGGGCTGCGAATGGGCGTCGAGGATGCCGAACACGTCCTTCGCCGACATCGCCCAGCGTGCCCACGAGAGCCCGTGCCGGTCGAACGCGGCCAGCATCTGGGCCTGGTACGCCGCGCCGGCGCGGGTGCCGCGCAGGTCGCCCCACTCGCCGACGATCAGCGGGCGCAGGTCGTCCGCCTTGCGGATCGGCGTGAGCAGCACGGCTTCCTGGGCCGCCTCGGTGCCCCGGTAGGCGTGCACGACCTGCATGTGGGTGGCGTTCCAGCTCGGCGTCCACGCCTCGCCGTCGAACGACATGCCCGTGCCGGGCCGGCCGCCGAAGTAGGCGTGGTAGTCGAGCGCGACGTGCGCCAGGCCGCCGAAGGCGCGGAAGCTCGCGTCCATGAGCCCCAGATCTCCGCCGGTGCGCGCCATCACGAAGACGGTGCGCGTCGGATCGACAGCGGCGAACGCCTGCCGGATCCTGGCCTCGAAGCCGACCACGGCCTGGGCGCCGGACTGGGTGGCGCGCGCATACGGCTCGTTCAGCACCTCGTAGCCGACGACGTTGCTGTCCCCCGCGAAGGTCGCCGCCACCTTCTGCGCGAGCTGGGCGTAGAGCCGGATCGCGTCGGGATCGGCGTAGAACGCGGTGTAGGCCTCGACCTCGCCGCGGGCGCTCGGCGGGTACCCGCCGGGGTGGACGGTCGTGTAGAACCACGCCGGGATCCCGTTCCCGCGCCCGCCGAAGTAGGCCGACCAGTCGTACTGGTGCAGGTCGATCATCACGTCGATCGAGTGCGCCGCATACCACGCAATCTGCTTCTGGATCGCGGCGAACAGGGCCGTGTTCCAGCCGGGGTCGCCCGGCGCGGGCGCCGTCGGCTGCAGGTCGGCCCAGCTCACGTGGATGCGGACGAGGTTCGCACCGAGCTGCACGACCCGGTCCTGGAGGACGACGTTCGATCCGGCCGAGACGTTCACGCCGCGCAGGACGACCGTCGCGCCGGTGCCGGTGCGCACGAACCGGTTGCCGCGGGTGGTCACCCACGGCGCCGTCGCGGCCTGGGCGGAGGTGGCACCGGCGAGCGCGATCATCGCGGCGAGGACGAGCACATCGCGGTGGCACCGGAGACCGGCCATTTGCCCGGCGGCGATCGTCGCGCACCGCCCGCATTGGCCAAATCTGGTTGAGTGCGCAATAATATGGATATGAACACAACCAAGACCGAAACCACCGGGCCCGCCTCGGCGTCCCGCAAGGACACGCTCCGGCTCGGGCCGGCGCATCTGATCGTCACCGACCTCGACCGGTCGATCGCGTTCTACGAGCGCTCGATCGGCCTCTCGGTGCGCGAGCGCGACGACACCACCGCGACGCTCTGGGCCGGCGGCGACGGCGACCTCCTGGTGCTCGCGGCCGACCCGTCGGCGCGCCGTGCCGGCCGTCACGCCGGCCTCTATCACGTCGCACTGCTGCACCCGTCCCGGCTCGAGCTGGCCCGGGCGGCCGCCCGCCTTGCCGAGACGCGCACACCGATCATCGGCGCGTCCGACCACGGCATCTCCGAGGCGATCTACCTGCCCGACCCGGACGGAAACGAGGTCGAGCTCGCCGCCGACCGCCCCCGCGAGGTGTGGCCCGATCTGTCCGATCCCGGCTGGGACGGCGGCCCGCAGCCGCTCGACCTCGACGCGCTGCTTGGTCTCGTTGCCACCGAGCCAGTCCAGGAGCACGCCGACCCCGGGCTCACCGTCGGGCACCTGCACCTGCACGTCGGCGATGTCGAGCGCGGTCTCGAGTTCTACCGCGACCTGCTCGGCTTCGACGTCATGACCCGGATGCCCACCGCGGCGTTCCTGGCAGCCGACGGCTATCACCACCACGTCGCGATCAACGTGTGGCGCGGCGTCGGCGTGCCGCCCGCTCCGGCCGGCACCGTCGGCCTGCGCCATTGGACGATCGTCTATGCGACGCAGGAGGCGCTCGCCGCGACGCTCGCCCGGCTCGCGCAGGCGGGCGTTCCCACCGAGACCCGCCCCGACGGCGTGCTCGTGCGCGACCCATGGAACATCGCCGTGCTGCTGACGGCGGCGGGGCCGAGGATGGGTGCATGACCACCACGCCCGATTCACCGGCCGGCCCGCAGGGGACGATCGTCGCGGCGGCGCGCAGCCGCCGGCCGATCGACCCGGGGGTCACCATCGGACACGTTCACCTGCGCACCGCCGACATCGACCGGGTGCGGGCGTTCTACGTCGACGTCCTCGGCTGGGATGTCATCATGGAGGCCCGCGACGTGCCCGGCTGGGGCACGACCGGCGACATGCTGTTCGTCTCAGCCGGCGGCTATCACCATCACATCGGGTTCAACACCTGGAAGTCGGCCGGAGGCGGCCCCCAGCCCGACGGCGTCGCCGGGCTGCACCACGTCGCCATCCGCTACCCGACCCGGGCAGGGCTCGCCGACGCGCTGCGCCGCCTGCGCGAGGTCGACTGGCCGATCCGCCAGGCGACCGACCACGGCACGCACGAGGCGATCTATCTGAGCGATCCCGACGGCAACGACCTCGAGCTGATGTGGGACCGCGCGCCCGAGGAGTGGCCGCGCGACCCGGACGGCCACATCGGGTTCGCCAACAGCGACCTCGACCTGGACGCCCTCGCCCGGGTGGAGTAGGCCTCCGCAGCCCCCTATTGGTGCGCTACCTGGTGGTGTCGGCGTCCTCGTCCAGGCGGACGGGGACGAGCTCGGCGTCACGCCGGTGGAAGCCGACGCGCCAGCTGTAGGTGTCGCGCCGCGACGGGAAGAAGTCGGGCCAGTCCTTGGCCATCATCCAGACGGCGACGACGCACACGGTGGCGTCGAGAGGATGCGGCCCGGTGCGGTCGGCGACGCCGCCGATCGCGATCAGCACGACGGCGACGAGGCCCGCCCAGCACTCGTGCACCCGAAAGCCGGCGATGTAGACGCGCGGTCCCAGGGGGTGCCGGCGGACGTGCACGATCGTGCGGAGGGCGCGAGTCATGCTCTGGTTATCGGCACGCGTTCGGCGGACTCAACCCGTTGCGGCAACGGCACCCGCCGCCGCGCATGCGCGGGCGACGTTGGCGGCATGCGCGACTCGGTCGGCCGATCCGCCGGCCCGGACGGGCACCGCGATCTGCTCCGAGCGGTCGGGCGGGCAGCCCGCCTCGGCGTACTGGAGCACCGCCTCGACATAGTCGAGATCCTCGTCGGCGATCCGCAGCGCCTGCTCGCTCGAGTGCGGCTTTCCGTGCCCGACCACGACGTAGATCGGGCGCTCGCGCTCGATGACGCCGACGATCGTCTGCAACGTCGTTCGGTAGTCCTCCAGCGAGTGGTAGGCGGCCGGGATCTCGAGCGACGAGAGGTAGTCGCCCACCACGAGCAGGTGCTCGTCGGGGAGCGTGGTGAGGATGCCGTCGTCGGTGTGCCCGAGCCCCGGCCGGCAGACGCCGAGCCACGGTCCCATGCGCACCTCGGCGGGCGGCTCGACGACCTGCTCGACGTGCAGCTTCTCGAGCGCGCGCAGCGGCACGAGCAGCTCGGCCGACTCCTGCTCGATCGAGGCGCGGGCCTCGCCCGACCGGATCCGCTCGGCGGCGGCGGCGCCGGCCGTCACCTGGGCATCGGACAGCATTCCGAGCGCCATCACGTGATCCCAGTCGGCGTGGGTGACGAGCACCTGCGTCACGGGCATCGTCGAGGCCGCGAGCACCTCCTCGACCTCCCACGGCGCGATGCCGGGATCGACCAGCAGTCGCTCGCCGGCCCGCCGCAGCTCGAGCGTGGTCGTCTGGTACAGCGTGCTGGGCCACCACGTCGCCGTGCCCGTCAGCGGGATCGCCCTTGGCATGGCCCTAGCATAGTATGGCCCGATGCGGGTTGGGATCGACCTGATCGAGATCGCCCGGGTGGCCCGCGCGCTCGAGCGGCATCCGCGCTTCGTCGAGCGCGTCTTCACGCAGATCGAGCGTGAATACTGCCTCTCGCGCGCCAATCCGGCGCAGCACTTCGCCGCTCGCTTCGCCGGCAAGGAGGCGGTGGGCAAGGCGCTCGGATTCGGTGTGCCGTTCACGTGGCGCGAGATCGAGATCGCGGGACGGCCCAAGCCGGGTGTGACCCTGTCCGGGCGCACGGCCGCCTGGGCCGAGCGGGTGCGGGCCGGCGCGATCGACCTCAGCATGACCCACTCCAAGGGGATGGCGGCCGCCGTGGCCGTCGTTGACGAGGCATGATCCGCACCCTCCCTCTTTACGCCGCCGACGAGGCCGCGGCCGCCGATTCCGGTGCGATCGAAGGGCTCGGAATTCCCGGGGCCGTGCTCATGGAACGGGCGGGCGTCGCCGCGGCGCAGGAGATCCAGCGGACGTTTCCCGCGGGATCCGTCGCGGTCGTCTGCGGCGGCGGCCGAAACGGCGGCGACGGCTTCGTGATCGCCCGCCACCTGCATGCCGCCGGGTGGGAGGTGGAGTGCCTGCTCGCCGCCGACCCGGCAGGGCTGCCGCCCGAGGCGCGCCTGAACCATGACGTCGCCGTCCGGCTTGGAGTGCCGATGCGAGACGGCGTCCGCCGCGAGCGGGTGCGCCGCGCCGATGTCGTCGTCGACGCGCTGCTCGGGACCGGCTTCCACGGATCGCCCCGGCCCGAGGCCGCGCGCGTGATCGCGGGGCTCGAGGGCCACCCGGGCGTCGTCGCCGTGGACGTGCCGTCGGGCGTGAACGCCTCGACCGGCGTCATCGCCGGCGCCGCCGTTGCCGCACACACGACCATCTGCTTCCATGGCCGCAAGCTGGGGACGGCGGTCGAGCCGGGGCGGACGGCGTCGGGGCGGGTCGTGGTCGCCGACATCGGCATCCCGCCCCAGGCGGACGTCGCCACCCGGGCGGTGCTCGCCGACGGCCTCACCGGCCTGAGCAAGCAGTCCGGCGCCACCAAGTACACCGCCGGCGCCGTGCTGGTCATCGGCGGCGCGCGGGGCTTCAGCGGCGCGCCGCTCATGGCGGCGCTGGCCGCGCTGCGCGCGTCGGCGGGAATCGTCTGGGTGGCGACGCCGCCGGATGCGGCCCGCATCCTCGAGGCGCGGGTTCCCGAGATCATGGTGCGTCCGCTCCCGGGCGCCCTCGAGCTGCTCGAGCGGGCCGACGCGGTGGCGCTTGGGCCAGGCCTTGGCCGCACCCCCGAGGCGATCGAGCTCGCACGCGAGGTCGGCATCGGCCACGCCGGCGCGACGGTGATCGACGCCGACGGCCTGTTCGCCTTCAACGGCGACCTGAAGGCGCTGCGGGCGCGGAGCACGCCGGCGGTGCTGACGCCGCACGAGGGCGAGATGGGACGGCTGCTCGGCGAGTCCTCCGACTGGGTGCGGGCCAACCGGCTCGAGGCGGTCCGCCGCGCCGCTTCGGAGAGCGGCAGTGTCGTTCTGCTGAAGGGGCCCGACACGCTCGTCGCCGACGCCGGCGGACGGGTGTGCGTCTCCCACGCCGGGGTGAGCGGCCTGGCCACGGCGGGATCGGGCGACGTCCTGACGGGCGTCGTCGCGGCGATGCTCGGCCGGGCGCCGGACGCGTGGACGGCCGCCGCCGCGGCGGCCGAGGCGCACGGCCGCGCCGGGCGGCTAGCGTCCGAGCGGCTGGGACCGGCGGGAATCATCGCGACCGACGTCATCGCGTCGCTGCCCGAGGCGCTGCGGTGATCGGCACCCACCGCGCGCGGGCGATGCTCACGGTCGACCTCGGCGCCGTCGAAGGCAACATCGCGCATCTGCGCAACGCCGCCCGGCCCGCCGAGGTGTGGGCGGTCGTGAAGGCCGACGGCTACGGTCACGGCGCTTCGGCGGTCGGCCGCGCGGCGCTGCGGGCCGGCGCCAGGCGTCTGTGCGTGGCGACCTGGGAAGAGGCCCGCGCGCTGCGCGAGGAGCTCGGCGACGTGCCGGTGCTCGTGATGGGGCCGCTCGCGCCGGGCGAGGAGGCGCACGTGGTCGGCATCGACGTCGCCGTGACGTCGGTCGAGGGCTTCGCCCGGCTGCAGGCGGCGGCGCGCATGCCGGTGGGCGTGCACCTCAAGGTCGATACCGGAATGGGCCGGTGGGGGATGACTGCGGCAGACGCGCTGCGCGTCGCCGAGCAGCTCGACGGCGACGGCCTGCTGCAGCTCGCTGGGCTGATGAGCCACCTCGCGGTCGCCGACACCGATGCCGCGTTCACGCGGCTGCAGATCGAGCGCTTCGCGGCGCTCTCCGAGCGCTTCCCGCCCTGCCCCCGCCACATCGGAAACAGCGCCGCGGCCCTGCGCTTCCCCGGGGCGCATTTCGACGCGGTCCGCTGCGGGATCGCCATCTACGGCCTGTCGCCCTTCGGCGTCGACCCTGCCGCCGACGGCCTCGCGCCCGCCCTGCGGCTCGAGAGCCACGTCGCCGAGGTCAAGCTGCTCGAGGCCGGAGACAGCTCCGGCTACGGGCGCCGCTTCGTCGCCCCCGCGGCGACCTGGATCGGGCTCGTCCCGGCGGGCTACGCCGACGGCGTGCCGCGGGCGCTCTCGGGCCGGGCCGACGTGCTGGTGGGAGGCGTCCGGCGGCGTGTCGCGGCGACGGTGAGCATGGATCAGCTCACCTTCGTGATCGGCCCCGAGCGCGACGTCGAGCCGGGCGACGTCGTGACCCTGATCGGCGCCGACGGCGACGAGCGGATCCTGGCCGAGGAGTGGGCGCGCCTGGCCGGGACGATCGGGTACGAGATCGTGACGTCGCTGGCACCGCGGCCGCGCCGGGTGGAGCATGTCGTTGCCGGGCCTTGAGACGGTCCGCGCCATGGCGCCGGTCGAGGATGCTTGGCTCGTCGGCGGCAGCGTGCGCGACCTGCTGATGGGCCGCGAGGTGCTCGACGTCGACCTCGTGGTCGAGCGCGACCCGGCCGCCGCCGCCCGGTCGCTCGCGCGCGGCCACGGCGGTGCGCCCTTCCCGCTCTCCGAGCGCCACGGCGCGTGGCGAGTCGTGCGCGACGGCCACACCGTGGACATCACCCGGAGCCACGGCGCGGTGGCCGACGACCTCGGCCGGCGCGATTTCACGATCAACGCGATGGCGCTGCCGCTCGAGGGCGGCGAGCTGCTCGACCCGCACGGCGGCCGCGCCGATCTCGAGGCCCGGCGCGTGCGCGCCGTGTCCGAGCAGGTGTTCAGCGACGACCCGCTGCGGCTGCTGCGCCTGGCCCGGCTCGCACACGAGCTCGGCTTCGAGGTCGACCCGGACTCCGAGCGGCTCGCGCGCCGCGACGCCCACCTGGCCGACCGGCCCAGCGGAGAGCGCGTCCTCACCGAGATCCGCCGCCTGCTCACGCCCGACCACCCGGACTCGGGCATCCGGCTGCTCGACCGGATCGGCGTGCTCGACGTCGTGCTCCCCGAGGCGGCGGCGATGCGCGGTGTGGAGCAGAGCCCCTTCCATCATCTCGACGTGTTCGAGCACACCCTGCAGGTGCTCGACGCTGCCGCCGACATCGGCGCGCATCCCCAGTACTACCTGCGCGAGGCGGCGGCGCCGGTGCGGGCCGCCCTCGACGCCGAGGTCGGAAACGGCTTCGACGGCCGAATCGCCCTGCGGCTGGCGGTGCTCTTCCACGACATCGAGAAGCCCGCGACCCGCGTCGCCGGGCAGGACGGGCGGGTCAGCTTCATGGGCCATGACCGCCGGGGCGCCGACACGGCCGAGGCGGTGCTCACGCGCTGGCGGGCCTCGCACGCGCTGATCCGGTTCTGCCGTGTGCTCGTCTCGGAGCACCTGCGGCTGGGGTTCCTCGTCCGCGAGCGGCCCTTCGACCGCCGCACGGCCCACCGCTATGCGATGGCGACCGCTCCGTACGCCCTCGAGAGCATCGTGCTGTCGCTGGCCGACCGCCTGGCCACGCGCGGCGTGCGCGCCCGCCAGTCCTACCTGCGCATGCACGCCGAGGCCGCCGTCGAGCTGATCGGGCTCGTCACGATGCTCGCGGCCGAGGTGCGCGAGCCGCTGCTGCGCGGCGACGACATCGCCGCGCTCACCGGCGCCACCGGCCCCCGGATCGGCGAGCTCGTCGCGCTGCTCGCCGAGGAGCAGGCGGCCGGAGCCGTGACGACGCGCGAGGAGGCCGAGGCGCTTGTCCGGCGGTAGCCGCTTCGACCGCACAGCCGGCCGCTACGCCGCCCACGCCGCCAACCGCGATTGGCACGGGTTCGTCGCCTGGTGTGAGCCGCGGACGGGCGATCGGGTGCTCGACGTCGCCGGCGGCCCCGGCGCGCTGGCGGCCGTCCTGGCCGGCTCCGTTGCGTCGGTCACGGTGCTCGACGCCGCCCCGGGCCTGCTCGAATACGTCCCCGAGGGGATCGACCGGGTCGAGGGCCGCGCCGAGCAGCTGCCGTTCGGCGCGGGCATGTTCGACCTCGTGACGTGCGTGAACTCGCTGCACCACATCGCCCGGCCCGCGCGAGCGCTCGACGAGATGGCGCGGGTGCTCGCCCCCGGCGGCCGGATCGTGCTCGAGGACTTCGCGCCCGAGCCGAACGCGCGCCGGGCGCGGCGGTGGGAGGAGATCGAGCGCCTCCGCGACCCCGAGCATGGACGCCTCCTGTCCCAGGGCGAGGCGCGCGCCCCGCTCCAGGCCGCGGGCCTGCACCTCGACGCCGAGGAGACCTGGCTGCGCACGTCCGCCGTCGAGCCGTGGCTCGAGGTGGCCGGCGTCACCGGCGGTGCGGCCGCGCGCATCCGCGAGATGATCGGCGCCAAGGAGTTCGAGGTGCGCATCTGGCGGGCGCGCTACCGGCGCCGCGCCGACTGAGGTCCCGGCTCAATCGGGCCGCGGTCGGGCCGATCTCCGGGGTATGGCTGATCTGGCACTTCGGCGGAGGCTCGGCGCCGCCGTGGTGCGGCTCGGGCAGCGCGTGGGAGCCGCCGGCACGACGCCGCTCGGGCACGACTCGCTGACCGGCCTGCCCGACCGCTCGCTCATGTCGGGGATGCTGCAACGGCGGATCGACGCCGCGCGGCCCGGGACGAGCCTGGCCGTGCTCTACCTCGACCTGGACGACTTCAAGCTCGTGAACGACACCCTCGGCCACGCCGCTGGTGACGACCTGCTCGAGCACGTCGCCGCGAGCATGCAGCGGTACGTCCGCGCCGGGGACATGCTGGGGCGGCAGGGCGGCGACGAGTTCGTCCTGATCGCCACGGGCTGGCCGGATCGCGATGCCCTCGAACGGCTGGCCGCGCGCATGCGCGATGCCGCCGGCGAGCCGGTGACCGTGGGCGGCGTCGAGGTGCGCGTGGGGGCGTCGATCGGCGTCGCCGTGTGGACGGCCGAGACGGCCGCGGCCGCGCTGCTCGAGCATGCCGACGGCGCGATGTACGAGGCCAAGGCCGGCGGCCGCGACGAGATCAGGTGGCACCACCCGGGGACCATCCGCGACCGTTCGAGCGATCGCTCGCGCGTCGCCCTGACGACCGCGCTCCCGCGTGCGATCGAGCGCGGTGAGCTGACGTTGCACTGGCAGCCGCTCGTGAGCCTCACCCGGGGCACGGTGTCGGGCCTCGAGGCGCTCGTGCGCTGGAACCATCCCGACCGTGGCCTGCTGCTCCCGGCCGAGTTCATCCCGTTCGCCGAGGAGACCGGTCTCGTGACGGCGGTGGACGACTGGGTCATGGCGGCCGTGTCCGCCCAGAGGCACGCCTGGCGGGCGCAGGGGCTCGATCCCTACGTCGGGTTCAACCTGGCCGCGAACACCGCCCGGGGCGCGGACGCCCTGGAGCGCGTGCTCGGGCGGCTGACCGCCGGCGGCCTCGACGTGGCACACATCACGGTCGAGCTGAGCGAGTCGGCCGGCCTGCGCGAGGACGAGTGCGTGCGGGCGTTCGTCCACGGCCTGCACGAGGCGGGCGTGACCGTCACCCTCGACGACTTCGGCGTCGCCTACTCGTCGCTGCACCGCCTGCGCGAGGTGCCGGCGCGCTGGGTGAAGATCGACCGCGCCCTGCTGCGCCACGTGCCCGACGACCCCGCCGCGACTCGCATCCTGCTCGCGAGCCTCGATCTGATCCGCGCGCTCGGCCTCGAGTGCATCGTGCTCGGGATCGAGACCGAGGCGCAGCTCGAGCTGCTGCGCGCACACGGCGTGAGGCTCGGCCAAGGCTTCCTGCTCGGCCGGCCGATCGAGGCGGCGGCGATCGAGCCGCTGCTGCGCGCCGCGCCCGTCAGCCAAGGCGGCGGCGGCACGGCGGCGAGCGCCGCATAGCGCAGGGTCGCGCCGACCGCCCGGAACCGCCAGGGGACGTGCGGTCAGGCCGCGCGAACGACCGTCGCGCGGACGTCGAGCTCCCGCAGCAGCTCGGCCAGCTTGCACTCCAGGTCGTTCGGAGTGCGCACGGGATAGCCGGTCTGCCACTGCCCGGTCGTCTCGGCGACGCGTACGCAGTACATGAGGTTCTGGATGTCGCGTCTGTCGAGCATCGTGCTTCGAGGTCGGCGTTCGACGCGCGCATTGCCATCCCCTGCTTGCGGTATATCGCCGGGGGAGCAGGTATAGTCCCCGCGCCATGATCAAGGTCCTCGTTGCAGCCCTCCTGGGCACCGTGGTGGGCATCGTGGTGATGGTGGTCGTGATCGTCGCCGCGGGCGGGTCGACGAAGAACTCGAGCTCGCTCGGCCTCAACCCCACCGTCTCCACGGCATCGCTCTCCACGCCGGCGTCAAGCGCGACGTCGACGCCGTCGAGCGGCGGCGGCTCGACCGGATCGGGCGGCGGCGACGCCGCGGCGGGCAAGGCCGTCTTCGCCTCGAACGGCTGCGGCAGCTGCCACACGCTGGCCGTCGCCGGCGCCACCGGCACCATCGGCCCCGATCTCGGCAAGGTCGTCACGGGCGACGCCCAGAAGGACAAGATGCCGATCGCCGCGTTCATCAAGCAGTCGATCACCGATCCGGCCGCCTTCACGGCCACGGGCGGCCCGTGGGCGACAGCGATGCCGACGACCTTCGGATCGTCGCTCTCGGCCACGCAGATCAACGACCTCGTGGCGCTGATCATCTCCGGCCAGCAGTCGTAACGGCCCGGCGCGGATGACGCTCGCCTCGCAGACCGGCGTGCGGACAGGCGCCGCCGCGCTGGTCGAGGCGCTCGAGGCCCACGGCGTCGAGGTGGTGTTCGGCCTGCCCGGCATCCACGCGCTGCCGGTGTGGGACGCCCTGATCGGCTCGCCGATCCGCCGCATCGTCGTCCGCCACGAGCAGGCGGCCGGGTTCGGCGCCGTCGGCTACGCCCGCACCGGCTCGAAGCCCGGCGTGTACCTGACGAGCACCGGGCCGGGCGCGTTCAACTCGCTCGCGGCGCTGTCGGAGGCCGACGCGTCGAGCACGCCGGTCCTGCACCTGACGTCGCAGATCCCGACCCATCTCGTCGGCGCCGGCCGTGGCTACCTGCACGAGAGCCGCGGGCAGTCGCAGGCGTTTGCGGCGGTGTCGCGCTACCACGCCCGCCCGACGACTCCGGCCGCGCTCGTCGAGGCGGTCGACGAGGCCTTCCGGCACATGGCGCTCGATCCGGGTCCGGCCACGATCGAGGTCGCGACCGACGTGATGGCGGCGGTCGCCGGGCCGGACGCGCCGCGGGTGACGCCCGTCGGGCTGCCCGCCCCGGAGCCCGCCGCGCTCGCCCGTGTGCGGGCGCTGCTCGACGCGGCCGACGCGCCGCTCATCTGGGCCGGCGGCGGTGCGCGGGCCGCGGCTGACCGCGTGCGCGCGCTCGCGGAGCATCTCGACGCGCCCGTGCTCACGACCTACAACGGCAAGGGCGCGCTCCCGAGCGGTCATCCGCTGCACGCCGGCTCGTCGGTCGAGGAGCCCTCGATGCGCGCGCTCGTCGAGCGATCCGACCTCGTGCTCGCCCTCGGCACCCGGTTCTCGCAGGAGGCGACCGCCGACTGGGGCCTGCCGGTGCCCGCGAACCTCGTCCAGGTCGATCTCGATCCGGGCCGGTTCGGGCGCACCTTCGCCGTCGCGGAGGGCGTCGTCGCCGACGTCGGCCTCTTCTGCGACGCGCTGCTGGCCGATCCGCCCGAGCCGGGTGCGCGCGACGGCGAGGCCGGGGTGCGCGCGGCGCTGCAGGGGCGGTCGGCCGCCGTCGGCGAGCAGGGCGCCGACACCGAGGTCGAGCTCATGCACGTGCTCGGCGAGGCGCTTCCGAACGACGCGATCGTCGTGGCCGACATGACCGTGGCGGCCTACTGGGCCGCGCTCTACCTGGACGCGAAGCAGCCCGGCGGCTTCGTCTACCCGTCGTCCGGGGCGCTCGGCTGCGGCATCCCGCTCGCGCTCGGGTCGGCGGCCGCCAATCCGGACCGGCCCACGGTGGTCATCTGCGGCGACGGCGGCTTCCTGATGTCCGGGCACGAGCTCCTGACCGCCCGCGCAGAAGGGCTCGCCTTCGTGACCCTCGTGGTGAACGACTCGGCGTACGGCATCCTGCGCAACTACCAGGAGACGATGTTCGGCCGCACGGTCGCGGTCGAGCTGAACGCGCCCGACTTCGCGGGCCTCGCCGCCGCCTGCGGCGTGCGCTACCTGCGCGCCGGCGGCGTCGGCGACCTGGGCGACGTGCTGCGCGAGGCGATCGCCGATCGCTCCGGCCCCGTGCTGGTCGAGCTCCAGGCCGCGCTGCGCGCCCCCGGCCAGTCCGTCTGACGCTCTTGGTGTGGGACTTGGTGTGGGGACTGGCCCCGTCCGGGGACAGTCCCCGGTTTTCGCCTAGGCCACGTGACCGGGCACCCGGGCCATGTCCCTGAACGCCATCCGCCTCAGCAGTGGGTGACGGTGGGGCCGGGAACCGTGAAGCGCCACGCGAGAATGACCGTCTCGTCTCCCGCGCCCGAGTGCTCGGCGAGCACGAGCCGTATCCGCCGCGGCAGCGTGGGCTGGGCCGACGACCACCATGCCGTGACGCGGATCGGCGCTCGGGCGGTGTGCGCCGCCCACGCGGTCGCAGCGCGAGCCCCGGTCCGCAGGGCGGGAGGCGCGAGCCGTCCGGCCAGCGCGACGAGCTCGGCCGGGGGCTCGGAGAAGCTCGTCCGCCAGGTCGCCGGTGGCCGCGCCGGGGGGTGGTGCAGCTCGGCGAGGCCGATCACCAACCCGGGCCGCAGCTGCAAGAACGGCGCGACGTTCTGGTGGAACATCGGATCGGTCAGATCGAGCGTTGTCGTCCCGCCGCCCGCGGCCGGCACACGTTGCTTCCATCCGTCGGCCGAGAAGCATGTCCGCTCCGTTTGCCCGTTCGCATGGCTCGTGGCGATGTAGTCGTCGCTGTTGCCGTAGACGACCGCTTGCACTCGGATGAACGGGGCGAGGGACGACACGGACGTCGCGCGGAACGACATCGTGGCAGGGAACGCGCCGATGTCGGACGAGCCCTCGGTGGCGCCGGAATGCGATCCGCCGCATCCGGCCGCCAGACAGGCCGCGGCCATGACGGCGGCGCACGATCGAGTCATGGCAAGCATGTCCGGACGCTCACCCGGTCGTGAGGAGGCGGTAGCCGAGGTCGATCTCGTCCAGTTCGAGCAGCGCGCCGTGGCGCTCGAGCCATGCACCGCTGCGCAGATCTGCCCGCAGCGCCGCGACGGCGCGGTCGACGGCGGCCCCAAGCAGGGCGAGGTTGGAGGCGCCGGCGCGCACGACCGGGTCGAGGTAGGCCTCGGGCCGCCGCCAGTTGGCGCAGAAAAACCCGTCGGCGCAGTCGTGCGGGACGGGCACGGTGGCGACGTCGGCGCCGCCCATCCACTCGCGTACGTCGGCGATCGCCGGCATCCGGCCGCGATCGAGCTCGACGCTCTCGGGCAGGTAGTCGTGCACGAGCCAGAACCGGTCGGCGAAGTCCGGATCCCAGTGCAGGACGACCAGCCGGCGGGCGACGCGGCGCATCTCGGCAAGGCCGCGGCGCGGGGCGCTCGAGTGGTGCAGCGTGAGCACGGCCAGGGCCACGTCGCACGCGCCGTCGGGGAGCGGGATGTGCTCTGCCGTGGCCTGGACGGCGGGTGCACTGCCGGCGGGCCGCTGGGCGATCATCGTTGCCGACGGCTCGACCGCGAGTATCGTCGCAGGCGGCTCGTACGAACCTGTGCCCGCGCCGACGTTGACGACCGTCGCGGCGTCGCCGACCGCCGCCCAGATCGCGGCCTGGATGCGCGGGTCGGCCCGCCGCGTGACGGCGTAGGTGCGCCCGATCTCGTCGTAGACCGCGCCCGCGTCCATGCGCTCCGTGTCGCTGGAATGGTGGGCCATTTCCGGGTCTGAGTGTAGAGTGGCAGCCCGACCGTGAGCTCCCCCGTGCGCACCGACTATTCGATGACCGCCAACCCCGGCAGGCGGCTGCCGGTGGCCGTCCGCGCGGGTGGCTGCGTCATCGAGGACGACGAGGGCAACCGCTATCTGGACGCGTGCGGCGGCGCGATGGTCATGCTGCTCGGCCACTCGCATCCGCGCATCGTCGAGGCGCTGCACCGCCAGGCCGAGCGGATCGCGTTCACCTACCGGTTCTCGTTCCAGAACGAGCCGATGCTCGACCTCGCCGAGCGGATCGCCGGCATCGCGCCCGGTGATCTCGAGTGGTGCTTCTTCAACTCGTCCGGGTCCGAGGCCAACGAGTCGGCGCTGCACCTGGCGGTGCTCTACTGGGAGCTGCAGGGCAAGTCGGGCAAGGTTGAGTTCCTGAGCCGGGTGACCTCCTATCACGGCTCGACGATGGGGGCTCTCTCGCTGTCGGGATCGCGCTGGCGGGCGCCGTTCGAGCTCCTGCTGCGCAAGTACGCCGTGGTGCCGAACTCGGCGACCGCGGAGGAGGGCGCGGCGGTGCTCGAGGCGGCGATCCAGTCGCGCGGCGCCGAGCACGTGGCCGCGTTCGTGGTCGAGCCCGTCACCGGCTCCTCGGGCGCGGCGGTGCCGCTCCCCGACGGCTATCTGGCGGCCGTGCGCGAGGTCTGCGACCGCTACGACGTGCTGCTCGTCGCCGACGAGGTGATCACGGGCTTCGGCCGCACGGGGCGCTGGTTCGGGGTCGAGCACTTCGGCGCTGTGCCCGACGTGATCACGTTCGGCAAGGGCATCGGCGGCGGCATCGTCCCCCTGTCCGGGATGGTGGCGACGCGGCGGCTGCGCGAGGTGATCGAGACGTCGCCGAGCGGCTTCTCCTACGGGCACACGTTCTCGGGCAACCCGCTCGCCTGCGCCGTCGGCTGCGAGGTGATCGACACGATCGAGCAGGAGGGGCTGCTCGAGGCGGCGACGGTCAGGGGCGATCAGCTGCGCGCGCGGCTCGGCGAGATCGCCCAGCGCCACCCGCTCGTGGCCGAGGTGCGCGGCCTCGGGCTCCTGCGCGGGATCGAGCTGCGCCGCCCAGACGGCGGCCGCTTCCCCGCCGCCGCCGGCATCTCCGGGCTCGTCTCGGCCGAGGCCAAACGGCGCGGCCTCATGATCTACTCGTGTCCGACGCCGGTCGGGAACGAGCACATGGATGCGCTCCTGCTCGCGCCGCCGCTGACGGTTTCGGAGGCCGAGATCGACGAGATCGCCGCGCGCCTCGACGCCACCCTCGCCGCGGTCGAAGGCGCCCTCTGAGCACCGGCGCCGTCGTCGGGCCCACGACCGGCGACCTGCGGGCCGCGCTCGAGCAGGCCGCGGAATGGATCGAGCGCTACCTGGACGACGTCGATGCGCTGCCCGTGCTCGCACAGGTGCAGCCGGGCGACATCGCCGCCGCGCTTCCCCCGCATCCGCCCGAGCAGGGCGAGCCGCTCGCGGCGATCCTGGCCGACGTCGATCGCGTACTCATACCTGGCCTGACCCACTGGAACCACCCCGCGTTCATGGCCTACTTCGGCATCACCGGCTCGCCGCCGGGCATCCTCGGAGAGACGATCGCGGCGGCGCTGAACGTGAACGCGATGCTGTGGCGCACGTCGCCCGCTGCGACGGAGCTCGAGCAGGTGACGCTGCGCTGGACGGCCGAGCTGCTCGGCCTCCCGGTCGCGTGGTTCGGGCAGATCACCGACACCGCGTCTTCCTCGACGCTCTGGGCGCTCGCCGCCGCCCGCGAGGCCGCGGGCCTCGACGTGCGCACGCGGGGCATGGCCGGCCGCGCCGATCTGCCGCCGCTGCGCGTCTACACCTCCGAGGAGGCGCACTCGTCGGTCGAGAAGGCCTGCATCGTGCTCGGCTTCGGCACGGACGGGCTCGTGAAGATCCCCTCCGACGACGACTTCCGGATGCGCACCGGCGCGCTGCGTGAGGCTATCGCGGCCGACGTCCGCGCCGGTCGGCGGCCGATCGCGGTCGTCGCCACGGTCGGCACCACGTCGTCGACGAGCATCGACCCGGTCGCCGAGATCGCGGACATCTGCGGCGAGCACGGGCTCTGGCTGCACGTGGATGCGGCCTACGGCGGCGCGGCGGCGGTCGTGCCCGAGCTGCGGCACGTCGTGGACGGCTGCGACCGGGCCGACTCGCTGGTCGTGAACCCGCACAAGTGGCTGCTCACGCCGATCGACTGCAGCCTGCTCTACACCGCCCGGCCCGACGACCTGCGGGCGGCGTTCTCGGTCGTGCCGGAGTACCTGCGCTCGAGCGAGGACGACGTCGTCAACCTGATGGACTACGGCGTCGCCCTCGGGCGCAGGTTCCGGTCGCTGAAGCTGTGGATGGTGCTGCGCGCCTACGGGGCCGAGGGCCTGCGCGCGATCGTGTCCGGCCACGTCGAGCTCGCCCGCCGGCTCGAGGCGGCGATCCGGGCCGAGCCCGAGTGGGAGCTGCTCGCGCCGGTGCCGTTCTCGACCGTGTGCTTCCGCCACCATCCCGACGGCGTCGACGACGAGGCGGCTCTGCGCGAGCGCAACGAGGCGATCCTCGATCGCGTGAACGCCACCGGGCGCGTGTTCATCTCGCACACCCAGCTGCACGGGCGCTATGCGCTGCGGGTCGCGATCGGGAACGCGGCCACGACCGCCGAGCACGTCGACCGCGCCTGGGATCTGTTGCGCCGGTCTGTCTGACCGCGCATTCGGCGTTCCAGTAACGTGCGGCGGTTGTGGGCGCGACGCCGCTTCGGCGAAACCGCGACTTCCTGCTGCTGCAGGCGGGGCAGCTGCTCTCCTCCGCCGGCTCCGAGGCGGCGACGATCGCCTACCCGCTGCTGGTGCTCGCGCTGACCGGCTCGCCGGCCCGGGCGGGCGTCGCCGGATTTGCCCGCACGCTGCCCTACGCGGTGCTCTTCGTTCCCGCCGGGCTCGCCGCCGACCGGTTCGACCGGCGCCGGCTGATGATCGCCGCCGACGCGCTGCGCGGCGTCGCGCTCGTGGCGCTGACCGTCGTGATCATCGCCGGCCACCCGCCGTTCTGGGCGATCCTGGCCGCGGCGCTGGTCGAGGGGGTCGGCTCGGTCGTCTTCACGGCGGCCTCGGTCGGCGCCCTGCGCGCCGTCGTGCCGCCGCCCCAGCTGCCCGACGCGGTCGGGGCCCAGACTGCGCGCAACTCGATCGTGAACCTGATCGGCCCGCCGCTGGGCGGCTTCCTGTTCGGCATCGCGCGCTCGCTCCCGTTCGTGGCCGACGCCTGCTCCTATGTCGCCTCGACCGCGTCGCTGATCGCGATGCGCACGCCGTTCCAGCAGCCGCGGACCCGGGCGCGCGCGGGCGTGCGGCGTGACCTGGCCGAGGGGTTCCGGTACCTGTGGGACCAGCACTTCCTGCGCACCTGCGCGTTTCTCTACGGCCTCGGCAACTTCACCCTGCCGGGCGTGTTCCTGGTCGTGATCGTGGCCGGCCGGCGGGCGGGGCTCGGCGGCGGGCGGATCGGGCTGCTCTTCGCCCTGTTCGGCGCCTTCCTGCTCGTGGGGTCGATGCTCTCCGGCCTCGCCCGCCGCCGCCTCTCGATGCGCACCATCATCCACATCGAGCTCGTGTCGTGGCTCGGGACGCTGGCCTTCGTCGTCTGGCCGGACGTCTACGTCCTCGTTGCGGCGATCCTGCCCCAGGCCGTGGCCATGCCGATCACCGACTCGGCCGTCGTCGGCTACCGCGTCGCCATCACGCCCGACCACCTGCTCGGGCGGTCGGAGTCGGTGCGCGCAGCGATCTCGTGGGTGCTTACGCCGCTCGGCCCGCTCGTCGCCGGTCTGCTGCTCGAGTCGTACTCGCCGCGCGAGACGATCGCCGCGTTCACGCTCGTGAGCGTCGTGCTCTTCGTCTGGGGAATGGCCAGCCCGGCCATCCGCCGCGCGCCGAGCCTGGCCGAGCTCGATGGGCTGGTCTGACCGGCGCGGTAGTGTCCGAGCCGATGGCAGGTGGTGGAACACGGCGACGGCTCGCGGCTGCGATGGTGATCGCGACTGCCGTCGTGTCGGCGTGCGGCTCGGGGTCGGCGACCAGCACCTCGTCGTCGCCGGCGTCAGGCTCGTCCGCGCCGGTGTTGTCCGCAGCGTCGAGTCCGCCCGTGAGCACCACCGGCAGCTGCGCGGCGGCGCTCCACGCTGAGAACCGGACCATCCCCAAGCTGATCGAGGAGACGACCGCGCCGACCGTGACCGTCGCGACAGGGCCGCAGCCGGCGCTTGGGATCACGAAGGCGAAGGTTGCGCGGGCCAGGCGCACGATCGGGCGGATCGCGGCTGGCCTGGAGCGCGAGGTGCGCCGCTACCAGCCGTGCCTGGGCGCGGCGTGGGCTGCGAACGTCCGCTCGCAGATCGCCCCGCTCAAGAGCTACGTGCAGTAGCCGAGCCTTGGCGTGAGCGTATTCACCCGTCGGCGGCGCCGCCGACGGCGATCGCCGCGGGCGTCTCGTAGTCCTCGAACGCGAACGGGTTCAGGAATTGACGGCGCCAGAAGAAGCTGCGGTCGGCCCTGGTCAGCCGCGCCCGGTCGCACGCCGCATCCCACTCACCGGCGATCGTGTCGATCTGGTGGTCGATGATCTCTCGCGCCTCGTTGGTGCGCAGGTGGTAGATCGGTGCGCGCTCGACGCAGCCGCCGAGCTGGCTCCACCGCCATCCGTCGGTGCCGATGCTCATCGCCTGCTGGGAGGTTCGGCCCGACCGCGGCGTCGGCGTGATGTCATAGGCGGGCGTGAGCTCCAGACGCGTGCCGTCCCAGAAGGCGGCGTGGTTTCTGGCGTGATCGTCGTTGTTTCCCACCAGGATGTTGAAGGTGATGCGCCCGAAGAGCTCGCGCAGCGTCGCATCGGGATCACCGAAGCGGTGGCGCACGAGCTCGGCGAGGTCGGCGTAGCTTGCGTAGCGGCCGCTCCACTCGTCCAGCTCGAGCATCGTCAGCGCCGACACCATCGCCCTACGGCCGCCGCTGGGCGGCCGGTCGAACCGCTCGATCAGGAGCACGTCTCTCGAGAGCGACTCGACCAGCTCGACGGACGCCGTCGAGAGGCCGGCGAGGCGGGCAAGCTCCATCGCCAGGTACTCGCCCTTGACCACGGGGTAGATGTCGGTGGTCGAGCTGAACTTGGCGATCAGGCTGCGCCCGCCGTCGTGCAGCAGCGCCTTCGGTCGCGCGCCGCCGACCGAGCTGCCATGCACGAGCGCGCGGTCGAGCTCCTTCGGAAGCGGGACGCCGTCCTGCACCATCTGCGCGGCCGTCACCAACTGGTCGAGGGTGCCCGCCGTCAGGCGGGCGCGGTACTCGGACGAGGAGACCTGGAAGTCGAGCGCGCCAATCCGGTCAGACCCCGACTCGAGCAGGTAGGTGAACAGGTCGAGCTCTGCCGGATCGACGCCGCGGCCGCTGGTGTGCCGGTGGAGGATTACGCGCTGACCCCATGCGTCGGGAGCCGAGTCGAGGATGCACCCGGCCGCCTCGCCGGCGAGCGGACCGATCGGACCGCGTCGGAGCGGTAGCTCGGGCAGGTAGAGCGCGATCGCGTCGCGTCTGTCCAGGTAGCTTCGCCCGTAGGTGAAGGTGACGATGGCCTCATCGCGGTCGAGGCGGCCGGCGACGACCGGCGTGACGGCCTCCGGCGTCCAGATCCACACGAACACCGGTGTGCGCACCTCAGAAGGCATCGTCGACCTCGCGTGGGCGCACCCGCTTGGGCAGGATCGCCAGGCGATCGCCCGCCCGGTCGAGGTCAAGCGACCGACGATCCGCCGACTCGTCGAACAGCGGCACCCCCACGAGCGCGGCGACTTCGAACGCGACTCCCAGGCCGACCGTCGGATCGCCGCGCTCGACCTTGCGGATGGTCACGGGGGACACCCCGGCGCGTTGCGCCAGCTCGGCCGCGGTCATGCGACGCTCCCGGCGCGCGATCGCGACGCGGCTTCCGAGCAGTTGGAGCGCCTCAAGGGTGGCGCGAGAGAAGGTGCGCCGAGCGGCCACAATCGACAGTATAGCGCTCTTTAGGGTATCTAAGCGACAGCATTCTATCGCTCAGGTCGAGCGCGTCGCCGGCTTAGCCGTTCGCGCTTGGCAAGAGGTTCGAGCCGAGCACGATCGCAACGTTGTCGGTCTGGGTGGGGACGACTCCCGGGGCCTGGGCGATCGGCACCGGCGCCGGCAGGCCCAGGCGGGTGGCGACGATCTTCGCGAGCGAGAGCTTGCCGGGCACGTAGACGACGATCGTCGAGTTCGTCGAGGTGCCGGCGTCGCCGATTGCGACCACCTTCCAGCCGGCCTTGTCGAGCTGCGTCTTTGCGGTGGCGGCAGCGTTTGCCCCGCCGAAGCCGTTCAGGATGGTGAGCGGGATCCGCTGCCACGCCGGCTTCTTCGTCTTCTTCGTCGTCGTCCCCGTGGTGCCGCCCGTGGCGCCGGTCGTGTTCGTGTGGGTGTGCGTTCCGGTGGTCGCCGCCGTCTTGGGCGAGCTCGACGCGCTGTTCAGCACCCAGCCGAAGATTCCGAGCGCCGCGACGAGCGCGACGAGCGCCAGGATGCGCGCGATCGGCGGACGGCGGCGGCCGGCCTTGATGCCCTGTGCCTCGAGCCGGCGGGTGAACCAGTCGTCGAGGCCCTCGTCGCCGCGCGGAGGGTCGAACGGGGGATCGCCATCTGCACGGTCGCCGGGTGTCCGGAGCTCGGCCATTGTGCCCCGGAACGTTACACGGCTCATAGGATCTCCTGGTGGCCCTACAGACGATTTCGACCTGGGTGGACGCGGGCGATGCCTCCGCCGTCGCTGCCGCGGTGGTCGGGCCCGGCGGCATCCGCGAGGCGCAGCTGACCGGCGTGGCGCGGACGGAGTCGCTCTTCGCGCTTGCCTCGCTCACCAAGCCCCTGGTCGCGCTCGCGGTGATGGTCGCCGCCGAGGAGGGCGCGATCGACCTCGACGCGCCGGTCGCCGAGGTGCTGCCCTCCTACCGCACCGAGGCGAAGAGCGCGATCACGCCCAGGCACCTGCTGGCGCACGCCTCCGGGCTGCCCGAGGTCGGCCCGTCGGGCGTCCCTGCGATCGACGTCGAGCCCGTGTGCCCGCCGGCGACGCGGCGCATCTACTCGAACGAGGGCTACGCCGTCCTCGGCACGCTGCTGAGCGAGGCGACCGGCATCGGCCACGCCGACTACGTGCGCCAGGCGGTGTTCGAGCCGCTCGGGATGGACGCGTACCTCGGGCTGCCGGAAGCCGAGGCCGCGCGGGCGCTCGACGTCCGCGACCCGGGCCTCTGGCGGGCCGGCACGCCCCTCTTCAACTCGCAGGAGTGGCGGGCGCGGGCGACCGCGGCGGGCGGCGCCTTCGCCACGGCGAGCGCCTATGCCCGCGTGCTGCAGCTCCTGCTCGAGCGTGGCGCCCCGCTGATCGCGTCCGAGACGTTCGCCGAGCTCGCGCAGGTGCAGTACCCCGGCATCGGCGGCGGGATCGAGTCGTTCATGACATGGGACGTGGCCGACTGGGGCCTGGGCTGCGACATCCGCGACGACAAGCGGCCGCACTGGACGGGCGCGCGCACCTCGCCCGCGACGCTCTCGCACTTCGGGGCGTCCGGCACGCTGATGTGGGCCGATCCGCGGGCCGGCGTCGGGCTGGTCTGCCTCGCCAACCGCGGCACCTACTCGGGCTGGATGATGCGTCCGGGCCGCTGGCCCGACCTATCAGACGCCGTGATCGCCGAGGCGACGTGAGGGACTGGACGCACTGCCCCCGCTGCGGCGCCGATCTCGAGCGGGCGGTGCCCGACGGCGACGACGAGGAGCGGCTGCGCTGCCCCGCGTGCGGCCTCGTCCTCTACGAGAACCCGGCGCCGACCGCGAGTGCGGTCGTGGTCGACGCGCACGGGCGGGTGATGCTGACGCGCCGCGGGATCGAGCCCTTCCTGGGCATGTGGGACATCCCCGGCGGCTTCGTGCGCCCCGGCGAGGACGGCGAGGAGGCCGTCCGGCGCGAGCTGCGCGAGGAGACGAGCCTCGAGATCGCGCCCGGTCGGGTGATCGCGATCGTGCCCGACACCTACGGCGCCGAGGGCATTCCGACGCTCAACATCTTCTACCTCGCCCGCGTGCAGAGCGGCCGCGAGCGGGCCGCGTCCGACGTCGCGGAGATCGCCTGGCTTCGCCCCGGCGAGCTCCCGGCCCGCGATCGCATCGCCTTCGCCTGCGTCGCCGTCGTCCTCGACCGCTGGCGTGCCCAGCGAATTGTCAATGAAGCGTAAAGCCTGCCGCGTCCGCGTCGATTACGGGTCCGTCAGCGCCCCGGTCGCAAAGGAGTTCGGCAGCCGAGGCGGAAAACGCGTCAGCCGGGCCGCGCCCGGAGGAAGCGGATCATGGACGAGCTGTACGACAAGCATGTGGAGATCGACGAGCGGTGGCTCACGGAGTGGTTCGAGTTCGGTTTTGCCGAGCTCAGCTCCTACCTGGCCAAGTACGCCGCATTCGACGCTTTCTGCGACAAGCACGAGCTTGACTAGGCACGCGCACACGCTCGCCCGCTGCCGGACGCCGAGGAGGCGCTCCGCGCACTGACGACGCGGCGGCGCTCTGGAGCCCGCGGCATAGAATCCGCGGATGCCGCCGTTCGAGCCCGTCCCCAAGCAGCCCGATCACATCGCGCTCGAGCATCGCGTGCTCGAGCGGTGGGAGCGGGAGCGCACGTTCGAGACGCTGCGCGACCGAAATCGCGGCGGTGAGCCGTTCAGCTTCATCGACGGCCCGATCACCGCCAACAACCCGATGGGCGTGCACCACGGGTGGGGCCGGACGCTCAAGGATCTCTGGCAGCGCTATTACGCCATGCAGGGCCGCGACCTGTGGTACCAGAACGGCTTCGACTGCCAGGGCCTGTGGGTCGAGGTGGGGGTCGAGAAGGAGCTTGGCCTGAACTCCAAGCGCGACATCGAGGCCTACGGGCTCGACCGCTTCGCACGTGCCTGCCGCGACCGCGTCGCCCTCTACGCGGGTCAGCTCACCCAGCACTCCAAGCGGCTCGGCCAGTGGATGGACTGGGATCGGTCGTACTACACGATGACCGACCCGAACATCAGCTACATCTGGGGCTTTCTGAAGGAGTGCCAGGACCGCGGATGGCTCTACCGCGGCCACCGGTCGATGCCGTGGTGCCCGCGCTGCGGCACGTCGCTCTCCCAGCACGAGCTGATCGACTCCTACAAGGACATCACCCACCCGTCGCTGCACGTCCGCATGCCGCTGATCGAGCGCGACCACGAGTACCTGGTGGTGTGGACGACGACCCCCTGGACGCTGCCGGCCAACGTGGCCGCCGCGGTGCGGCCCGACGCCGACTATGCCCGTGTCGAGACTTCCGCCGGGATCGCCTATGTCGCGGCCGACCGTCTCGAGGCGAGCCCCGTCTCGGGCACGGTGCTCGGGACGGTGCGCGGCGCCGACCTCGTCGGGCTGACCTACACCGCGCCGTTCGACCATCTGCCCGCGCAGGCCGGGTTCGCAAACCGGGTCGTCGCCTGGGAGGACGTGTCGATGGAGGAGGGCACGGGCATCGTCCACATCGCCCCGGGCTGCGGCGAGGAGGACTTCGAGCTCGGCCGCCGCGAGAGCCTGGACACGCTGATCCCCGTCGACGAGGCGGGCGCCTTCACGAGCGAGTACGGGTGGCTGCACGGCCACGTCACCGCCGAGGCGGCGCAGATGATCGTCGACGACCTCGGCCAGCGCGGCCGCCTGGTCAAGTTCGGCGAGATCACCCACCGCTATCCCGTCTGCTGGCGCTGCGGCACCGAGCTGATCTACCGGCTCGTGGACGAGTGGTTCATCGCCTGCGACGAGATCCGCCAGCCGATGATCGAGGCGTCGCGCGGCGTCGAGTGGACACCCCGCCAGTACGGCAAGCGCATGGAGGACTGGCTCGTCAACATGGGCGACTGGTGCATCAGCCGCAAGCGCTACTGGGGCCTGCCGCTGCCGTTCTACTTCTGCGACGACGGCCACATGACCGTGATCGGGTCGCAGACGGAGCTGTTCGAGCGCGCGCTGCGCGGCACCGAGGGGCTCGAGGAGCTGCACCGGCCGTGGATCGACGAGGTCGTCATCGGCTGCGCCGAGTGCGGCGGCGAGGCGCATCGCCTGCCCGAGGTCGGCGACTGCTGGCTCGACGCGGGCATCGTCCCGTTCTCGACGCTCGGATGGCACAACGACAACTTCGTCGAGGCGGGCTACGCCGCCGGCGCGGGCGTCGGCGTCACGATCGCCGACCTGCCCGACCACGCGCACTGGGAGCGCTGGTATCCGGCCGACTGGGTGTCGGAGATGCGCGAGCAGATCCGCCTCTGGTTCTACTCGATGCTCTTCATGGGCGTCGTCCTCGACGGCCGCGCGCCCTACCGGCGGGTGCTCACCTACGAGAAGGTGAACGACGAGACCGGCCGCCCGATGCACAAGTCCTGGGGCAACGCGATCTGGTTCGAGGACGCGATCGAGGACATGGGCGCCGACGTCATGCGCTGGCTCTACGCCGGCCAGGCCCCGGCCCAGAACCTGAACTTCGGCTACGGCCCGGCGGGCGAGGTGAAGCAGAGGCTCCTGAAGCTCTGGAACACCTACTCCTTCTTCGTCATGTATGCGAACATCGAGGGCTTCACGCCCGCCTACGAGCTGCTCGAGACCGGCCCCGACCCGGCGGCGGCGCGGCCGCTCGACCGCTGGCTCGCCGCCCGCACGCAGCTGCTCGTGCGCGAGTGCCGCGCGGCGCTCGACGCCTGGGAGTCGCCGCGGGTCGTGCGCGCGTTCGAGGCGTTCATGGACGACCTCTCCAACTGGTACGTGCGCCTGTCGCGCACGCGCTTCTGGCGCTCCGACGACGCCGCCGACAATCGGGCCGCGTTCGAGGCGCTCTGGTACGCGCTCGTGCAGGGGCTGCGCTGCGTCGCGCCGGTGATGCCGTTCCTGACCGACGAGATGTGGCAGAACCTCGTCCGCGGCGTGTGCGCCGATGCGCCGCAGGGCGTGCACCTGGGCGGCTATCCCGAGGTGCGCCCCGAGCTCGAGGACGCCGGCCTTCTGGCCGAGATGGAGAGCGTGCGAGTCGTGGTCGAGCTCGGCCGCCGCGGCCGCGACGACGCCAAGATCAAGCTGCGCCAGCCCCTGCGCGAGGTGATCGTCGCCACCGACGACCCCACCCGCCGCGACCACGTCGCCCGCCACGTCGAGCTCGTCGCCGCCGAGCTCGGGGTGAAGCGGGTGCGCCTGACCACCTCGGCCGAGGAGTTCGCCCAGGTCGAGGTGATGCCGCTGCTCAACCTGCTCGGGCCCAAGTACGGCCGCGAGCTCGCCGTGATCCGCGGCCTGCTGCGCGAGGGCGCCTTCGAGCTGCGCGACGGCCGCGTGCACGTCGGCGACTGGGTGCTCGAACCGGGCGAGTTCGAGCTGCGTGCGCGCGCCCGCGAGGGCTTCGCCGTGGCCGACGGCGACGGCTTCGCCGTTGCGCTCGACACCGAGATCACCCCCGAGCTCCAGCTCGAGGGAGTCGTGCGCGACGTGATCCGGATGCTCCAGAAGATGCGTCAGGAAGCCGGCCTCGAGGTCACCGACCGGATCACCGTGACCTACCCCCAGAATGACGGCGACGTGACCCGTGCGTTCGAGCAGCACGGCGACTGGATCGCCACCGAGACGCTCGCGGTGGCACTCGTTGCCGGCGCCGCCCTCACCATCTCGCGCGCGTGAGCTGACCCCAAAAGGCGATCACGGCTCCCCCGTCCGGGGAGGTGACGACTACCCGGAACGTGTGCAAACTGGGACTAGGTACGTTGCCCGCGTGCCTGGACGCACCGAGGAGGATCTCCAATCACCATGTCCCGTCCCCGCCGGGTGCTCATGCCCCTGGCCGCGCTCGCCGCGACCCTGCTCCTGCAGGCGTCGTCCGCGTTTGCGACCCTCGCTCCGACGCCCGCCAGCCCGTGGGCGACCCCCAACGGACGCGTCCTCGCCATCGTGCGTGTGAACGGCGTCGTCTACATCGGCGGCAAGTTCACCCAGGTCTCCGACTCGCACGGCACCTGGACCCGCAACCACGTCGCGGCGATCTCGGCGGCCGACGGCGACGTTCTGCCCTGGAACCCCGGCGCGAACAACACCGTGCGCGCGCTGCTCGTCTCAAACGACGGCCGCACGCTCTACGCCGGCGGCGACTTCACGAGCTTCGGCGGCGCCGCCCGGACGCGGCTCGCGGCCGAGGCGACCATCGCCGCGTCGAGCACCAGCACCGGCAGCCTGCGCGCGTGGGCGCCGAAGGCCGACCAGTCGGTGTACGCGATGACGCAGCTCGGCGGGCGCGTGTACCTTGGCGGCGCGTTCCTGCACGTGAGCGGCTTCGGCCGGCCGCGGCTGGCGTCGGTCTCCGCCGCGAGCGGCGGCGTGACCGCCTGGCACCCCAAGGCCGACGGCGCGGTGCGCGCGCTGCTGCCGTCGCCGACCGGCTCCGAGATCTTCGCCGGCGGCCTCTTCCGGCACGTGAACGGCGTGAACGAGCAGCACCTGGTGGCGATCAACCCGTCGACCGGCAAGCTCGCGCCGTGGCGCTCGAGCACGCCACACTCGGTCATGACGCTGACCGAGAACGCGTCGTATCTCTACGCCGGCGACAAGGGCGGCGGCGGCCACGTGCGCTCCTACCTGCTGAAGAACGGGAAGATGCGCTGGACGGAGTCGACCGACGGCAACGTGAACGCGCTCGTCCTCGTCGGCCAGGGCGCCTCGCAGCAGCTCGTCCTCGGTGGCCACTTCACGAAGGTGGGCAAGTACGTGCGCCACAAGGTGGCTCTCATCAGCCCGAACACGGGCCTCGTCGACAACGCCCCCGGCGTGTGGCATCCCGCCGCAGCGGGCTCCGACCTCGGCGTCTACGCCGAGCTCGCCTACGGCCAGCACGTCTACTTCGGCGGCGACTTCCTCGAGTGGCAGACGCATCCCGGCGTGTACGAGCAGGCGCACCTCGCGGTGTTCTCGACCACCGCCGCTCCCGATGTGACGGCGCCGGTCGTCAAGGCGCCCGCCGTCACGATCGCCAAGAATGCGACCGTCGGCGCGACCAAGGTGCCGCTGCACCTCGGCCTCACCGCCTCGGATGCCGGAAGCGGCGTCTGCCGCGTGCAGGCGCGCCGGCGCTTCGCGACCAACCCGTTCACGGCGCTGCCGCTGCTGCTCGCGACGTCGCGGTCGGTGACCGCATCGGTCTCACCCGCGCAGAAGGCATACACCTTCAGCGCCATGGCGACCGACTGCTCCGACAACTCCTCGGCCTGGGTCACGACCGCGCCGGTGCGGCTGGGCGCGTACCGAAGCTCGAGCGCCGCGATCGCCTACCACGGCGGCTGGAGCAGCAGGCACGTCGCGAGCGCCTTCGGCGGGTCGGCCAGGCGGACGGCTACGGCCGGTGCCAGCGCGACGCTGCACTTCACCGGCCGCGAGGTGGCGTGGGTGGCCTCGCTCGCGCCCGGCGACGGCAGCGCCCGCGTGTACATCGACGGGCACGCGATCGCGACCGTGCACCTGCGCTCCTCAAGCGCCGTGCAGCGCCGGGTGGTGTTCACCCGCAACTGGGCGGCGAACGGCGCGCACACGATCAAGATCGTCACGCTCGGCACCTCGGGTCACCCCACGGTCGACGTGGACGCCCTGCTCGTGCTGCACTGAATACCCGGTGCCAGGCACCGTTATGCAGGTGTTTGGCTAGGAGCCGACCGCGCGGCGCAGCTCGACCGGGAGCGAGAAGTGCACGTCCTCGGGCTCGGCGTCCTGCGCTTCGACCTGCTCCACGCCCATCGCCCGGAAGTGCTCGATGACGCGGTCGACCAGCTTCTCCGGCGCCGAGGCGCCCGATGTGATCCCGACCGTCTCGATGCCGTCGAGCCAGGCGGGATCGATGTCGCGCTCGTCGTCGATCAGGTGTGACGGCACGCCCAGCTCGCGCGTGACCTCGACGAGCCGGTTCGAGTTCGACGAGTTCCGCGACCCGATCACGAGCACGAGGTCGACCACGGCCGCCAGCCGCTTGACGGCGTTCTGCCGGTTCTGGGTGGCGTAGCAGATGTCATCGCGCTTGGGCCCGACCGCGGCCGGGTAGCGCCGCCGCAGCGCGGCGATGATCTCGATCGTCTCGTCGACCGACAGCGTCGTCTGGGTGATGTAGGCGACGCGGTTCGGGTCGGGCACGTCGAGCGTCTCGACGTCGCCGATCGACTCGACGAGGACGATCGCGTCCGGCGCCTCGCCCATCGTGCCGACGACCTCCTCGTGGCCGGCGTGGCCCACGAGGACGATCGTGTAGCCGCGGTCGGCGAAGCGGCGCGCCTCGGCGTGCACCTTGGTCACGAGCGGACACGTCGCGTCGAGCACCTGCAGCTGCCGTGCGGCGCTGCGCCGGTGCACCTCGGGCGCGACGCCGTGTGCCGAGAGCACGAGCACGGCCCCGGCGGGGACGTCCTCCTCGGACTCGACGAAGACCGCGCCGCGGTCGGTCAGCTCTGAGACGACGTGGCGGTTATGGACGATCTCGCGCCGCACGTAGACCGGCGGCCCGAAGTGGTCGAGCGCGCGCTCGACGGTATCCACCGCGCGATCGACCCCCGCGCAGTAGCCGCGCGGCGAGGCGAGCACGACCCGGGACGGCGCCATACGCCCCATCGTACAGGGCAGGTGGTTATCGGTGACCCCAGTCGGCGGTCCAGACGTCGGCGCCTGGATGCCCCATGAACGTGCCCTGGGCGCGGCCGATGCCGACGAAGCGGTAGATCGGTGAGAGCATGATGGCGCGATGCTCGGGGCTTGCCAGCCACATCCTGACGACCCCGTTCGGTGTGCCGTAGCTGCCGGTGCCCCAGGCGAGCGTCTCGCCGGCCTGCCAGTAGCCCACGGTACGGAATCCGGAGTGGAGGATGCGCTCGAACAGCGTCGAGCCCGTCGGGCTCGTGTGGGCGAAGTAGTCGCGGGCGAGCATGTCGGCCGAGTGCCGCCGGGCGGCTTCGTGCAGCCGCGGCGACGGCTCGACCGGGCGCAGGCCGTGAGTGCGGCGCACGCGGTTGATCGCCTGCAGCAGCGGGTACCAGTGGCCCCCCGCGGCGCGGGCGGTGGTGGCCCCGAGACCGGCGGCGAGCAGGGCGGTCACGAAGACGATGATCAGCCGGCGGCTCATAGGTGCCGTGATCGGCCGCCACCGCTGCCGGATTAGTCAAATATCTGTAAATCCGGGTTCATACCGCGTGCTCAGGCCGCGGCGCGCCAGCCTTCGCCTTCGCGCGAGAGGCGCAGCGTCGTGCCCGATCGCACCTCGGTCTCGACCTCGCCGACGCGCACCCGGACCGATGCCGTGCGGGCCTCGATCTCGATCTCGTCGGGCGTCAGCGTGAGGATCAGCGGCGTGCCCCGGTAGGCGAGCCGGAGCCGCAGCCGGCGCCAGCCCGGCGGCAGGTGCGGGTCGAGCTCGAGCGCCTCGTCGCCCGCCCGAAGGCCGGTGCAGCCGAGGGCAACCGCCTGCCAGATCCCGCCCTGGGTGGCCATGTGCAGTCCGTCGGTGCGGTTGCCGCGGGAATCGTCGAGGTCGATCTGGAGCGATCGCTGAAGGTAGTGGTCGGCCTCCCGGTGCAGGCCGAGGCGGCGGGCGACGAGCGAGTGCACGCCGTCGGAGAGCGACGACAGGTGCCGCGTCAGCGGCTCGTACAGCTGGTAGTTGCCGAGCCGCTCCTCGGCCGTGAACTGCGGCTCGAGGAGCGCCATCAGCATGACCACGTCGGCCTGCTTGACGTCGCGCCACTGCTGGCGGTCGCGCTGCCATGCGAGCTCGTCGCGGCCGGCGCGCTCCTCGGGTGGAAGCGGCAGCTTCAGGAACCCTTCGTGCTGCTCGATCAGGCCCTCGGGCGTATGCAGCACGACCATGCGGTCGGCGATGTGGCGCCAGCGGGGGGGCTCTCCGAGCGTGCTCTTGGCCCGGCGCGCGTCGGCGAGGTCGGCGGCGCGGCGCAGCGTCCACGCGGCCATCGTGTTCGTGAACGCGCTGTTCGAGACGTCCTCGTGCAGCTCGTCCGGGCCGATCACGTGCCGGATCTCGAACCCGCGCTGCGTCTCCTGCGCGCGCGTCGCGAAGAACCGGGCGGCCTGGAGCACGAGCTCGGCGCCGCCCTCGTCCAGGAAGCGGTCGTCGCCGCTCCAGCGCACGTAGCGGTCGACCGACCAGGCGATGTCGGCGACGACGTGAATCTCGCGAAGGCCGGTCAGCACCTCGAGCCGGCGCCCGCCCGGCCCGAGCACGAACGACGGCGTGACGTCCTCGCCCGACGCGGCCGACTCCCAGGCGAACCACGCCCCGGAGAGACCCGCGTCCTCGGCGTGGCGCATCGCCGCGGGAAGGGTGTGCAGCCGGTATTCGAGCAGGCGCCGCGCGACCTCGGGCAGCGCGGCCGCGTAGAACGGCATCAGGAACACGTCGGTGTCCCAGAACACGTGGCCCTTGTAGCCCGCGCCCGTGAGCCCCTTGGCGGCGATCGAGCAGCGGCCGTCGGCGGTCGGCGCGACGGCGATCAGCTGCGCGATCGCAAAGCGGATCCCCACCTGGATCCCACCCGCGGCGCCCTCGACCTCGATATCGGACCGGTTCCAGGCGACCCGCCACGCGTCCCGGTGCTCGGCGACGACCGAGTCCCACCCGAGCGCCGCCGCCTCGCGGGCCTCGCGCTCGGCGTCGGCGGCGGGTATCGGCCGTTCCCGCTCGGTGAACACCGCGACGAACCGATCGAGCTCGAGCGCGTCTCCGGGCTCGAGCTCCGCCTCGGCCCAGCGGCCGCAGCCGACCTCGTCGGCGGCGCGCTCGGTGGCGATCTCGGCGCCGCGGAACCGCGCCGTAACGGCCAGGCCGACGTCGACGGCCACGCGGCCACCCGGAGTGCGGGTGTGCAGCAGATCGACGCCGTCGGCACGGCCCGCGGCCACGACCTCGACGTGCGGCAGAGGCCGCTGCTGTTCGTCGGTCTGCACGCCGGCATAGGTGCGCACGCGAGCGGGCGGGCCGTCCTCGAGCACCAGGCGCAGGCGGATCGCTCCGAGGTGGCGGCGGGCGAGGCTCACCAGCCGGCGCGACTCGAGCCGCAGGCGGCGCCCGTCGGGATCGACGCAGCGCAGCGTGCGCTCGAGCATCATCGTGTGCAGATCGAGTCGGCGATCATGCGTGACGTCGTCCCACTCCCACGGGCGGAACGAGCGGCCCTCGACCTCGATCCGCGTGTGCGTCCAGTCCGCGATCACCGTCAGGTCCTCGATGCCGGCCTCGGGGCCGTCGAACAGGCCGGCGATGTATGCGGCCCGGGACGATCCCGGGTTGGCCTCGTCGGTCGCGCCGCGCACGCCCATGTAGCCGTTCGTGAGCGCGAAGAGGCTTTCCACCGAGGCGGCGTCGACCATGTCGTAGCCGTGGCGCTCGATGGCCCAGCCGTCGGCCGAGCGCTCGATGGGCGGATGCCACGGCGCGTGGTCGGTGCTGTCCGTTGCGGGTGCGGGGATCGGCCGCATCTGCCCGCGCAGGACGCGCAGGAACTCGGCCGGGCCGCCGCCCAGGAGGAGCACGCCGCTCGGCACGCCGTTCGGCTCCCGCCCCACCGAGATCATCGTCGCGCCCGCGGCGAGGCGCGTGACCATGCGATAGTCGCTGCCCTCGAACCCGGCGATCGGGCCGAACTCGTCGCCGGCGATCAGGATCTCCTCGGGCAGGATCGCCCGCACCGGCGCGAGATGGCGCACGAGGTAGGCGATCGAGTCGGACTTGTCGGTCAGCCCGACCTCGATGTGCTTGACGTCCGTGGTGATGCGCGAGTCGGGCAGCCCCTCCTGCGCCGAGAGCTTCTGCGTCAGCTCGATCACCGCGCCGATGCCGCCGGGGACGCCGGCCAGGCGCTGGTTCACCGCCTCGAGGAGCTCGCCGATGCGTTCCTTCGGCGGATCGGCCCACTCCGGCGTGGGGATCAGGTCGATCTTGCGCCGGTTGAGGCGGTCGCGGATGATGCCGATCTCGAGCCCGTAGTCGGCGGCGAGGCGGTCGCGGACGCCGTTTGCGATCCGGTCGAGTGCCGCCTCCTCGGCGGCGGTCGCGGTGCGCAGCCACAGCCGCTCGAGCTCGCCGCCGGTGTCGTAGGCGTACACCTCGGAGCCGCGGTTCACCATCAGGAAGAGCCGCTGGCGGGCTGCCACCGAGAGCAGCGGTGCAATCTGACCGCTGACGTTCTTGGCATTCGTGCCCGTGATGACCACCAGGGTCACCCCCGACGTCAGCAGCGTCTCCATCGCGGCGCCGAGCTCGGTCGGCTTCTCGGCGCGCGACGTGACGGCCGTGCCATCCCAGTCGAAGGCGATCAGGCGGTAGCGGTGGTCGCCGAGCACCCCCGACCTCACGGAGGGCGCGGAGCCGCCGCTCATGGCACTCGAATCACCCACCGCGAACGGAGACTACCGGATGGTGACGCGTGTCCCGAGGGTGGCGAATTTCCACACCACCTGGGCGTCGCCGTCGGCGATGCGGATGCAGCCGTGCGAGGCCGGGTACCCGGGCACGTCCGGATACTCGTGGAAGGCGTAGCCGCCGGTGAAGTAGTCCGCGTACGGAAGCCACGTGTCGAAGAGATTCGACCACGACATGATCTGCTTGCTGTAGATGTGGAAGATCCCGGTGGGGGTGGAGTAGCCGGGGACGCCGGCGGTCGACACGTGGATCGCCCGCTTCACGTGGCCGAGCTTCCCGATCAGGAGCAGCACCTGCTTGGAGATGTAGACCTCCATGTGCTTTCGCCGGTGCCCGCGCGAGACCGGCACTCGGGCATGCGCGAGCGCGCGGTAGGAGGCCGAGTCCATGATGCCGGTCCGCTCGAGGCCGACCCAGCCCTGGAAGCCCATGACCGCCTGGATCGTGCGGTTGCCGTAGTTGCCCGTGGCGAGCCCGGGCTCGAGGTACTTGAGCCGGATCAGCTTGCGCTGGAGCGCGGCGACGATGTTGCTGGACGAGGCCGGGGTGACCGAGGTCGTGGCGGCCAGGGCGGGCGCTGCGGTGGCGAGGACGGCACCGGCGACGAGCATGAGAAGGACCAGGCGGCGAATCATGGGACGGGATACTACGGCAGGTTGGACGGCGGGCGCAGGTCGGCCGGGTCACGGTCCGGTATCAGCGCCCGGGCCCATGTTGAACGCCACGAGCCGCGGCCGGTCGTCGTGCTCGACCACGACCCAGTGGCCGTTCCCGAGCCACATCCGCCGATGCACCGCGGGGTCGGCGGCAAGGACGACGCTCGCCACGAGCACCCGCGTGAGCGACCCGTGCGTGGCCGCAAGCGTCGTGCCGGGGAGCGACGCGACATCGGCGAAGAACGCGGCGGCCCGCTCGTGCGCGGCGGCGAGCGACTCGGCGCCCTCCGGAGTGACCGTGTCGGTGTCGGCGCGCCACAGCGCATGCGCCTCGGCGAGCGGGCCGGCGTCGATCTCCTCCGGCGTCAGGCCCTCGAACGGGCCGGCATCGATCTCGGTGAGGCGCTCGTCGACGACGAGCTCGACCGGCCGCGACTGGGCGGCCATGATGATCTCGCCCGTCTGCCGGGCGCGGCCGAGCGGCGAGCAGAAGGCCTGGTCGATGCGCTCGGACGCGAGCGCGGCCGCGGTCGCCCGGGCCTGCTCGAGCCCCGCCGGGCTGAGCGGGATGTCCGAGCGGGTCGTGTAGCGGCCCTCGGCGTTCCAGACGGTCGCCCCGTGCCGCACCAGGATCAGGCGGCGGTCAGGCGACGGGACTCCAGAGGCTCGAGTCGTCGCCGATCGGCGCTCGCCGCACGGCGCCGGCGCGCTCGAGCGCTGCCAGGGCGGCGTCGGTCGCGGCCAGATCGCCGTCGTCGTTTCGGTCGCGGCACACCTCGGCGACCTCGACGGTGACGAGGCCCCGGGGATATGCCGCCAGGAGCTCCTGCGGCTCGGGCGCCGGGCGGCGCGGGAGCTCGGGAGCGAGGTTCGCGATGCACAGGTCGTACGCATCGAACGGCTGCCACCCGCCGGCGACGAGCCGCTCGGATCCGCGCGTGAAGACGAGGCTCGGGGCGGTGAAGCGCGCGCCGTGCGCAGACACCGCCGCCCGGTCCTGGGCGACGGCCGGCCGCCCCGTCTGCGCCGCGCCGCGCGCCTCGGCGCGGTCGCGCTGGTAGGCGTCCTCGACGGCCGGGTCGGGGATGGCGGCGGTGATCGCCGCGCCGTCGAGCCCGGCGGCGTCGGCCGCGGCGGCGATGCCCTCGTCGGTGTCGAGCAGGAGCGTCGAGGTGAACCACGCCATCCGCAGCGCGCGCATCAGCCGCGGGCCGGTGCCTGCGGCGACGTGCTCGGCGGCCTTGACCGCCCGGCAGGCGCGCCCGGACGAGATCAGCCGGGTGCGCGGGACGCTCGAGACCGGCATGCCGAAGCGGGTCTCGTACTCCTTCCACCCGGCGACGCGGCTCGCCGGGGTCACGCCGGCGCGCTCGCGCGCGACCGTGTCCTCGGACAGGCCGATCACCACGGTGCGCCACACGAGGCCGTCGCCGTAGCGCCACTCGAGGCCCCGCAGGCGGGGCTCGGCCGAGTAGGCCCACGGACAGCTCGGGATCCGTGTACTGGGTGACGTGGACCGGGCCGGCCGCCATCGCCGCAGCCTACCGCCGACCCGGCTCGGTCGCGGTAGACTGGCCCGCCCCGCAGTCGGGGCATCCGATGGCCACTCCGAACAGCACCCGCAGGCGTCCACCCTGGTGGTCGTGGCGCGCGACGGCGGTCGCCGCGCTCGTGATCATCGCCGGCCTCGCGTTCGGCGGCGGCTACGAGATCGGCCATCGCGGCAGCGCGCAGATCGTGAACGTCGCCGGCAGCGGCCTGAACGCGACCGCGACGGTGGTGCAGAACGGCAAGACGAGCCTCTCGATCGGCGGTGGGCAGACGACGCCGCCGCCGAAGGGGCCGGGCGCGGCGAACGTCGCCACCACCAAGCGCCCGAGCGTCGTCGTCATCCTCACCGACGACCAGCGCTGGGACACGCTCTGGGCGATGCCGCAGGTGCAGAACCTGCTCGTCGATCACGGCGTCACGTTCAAGAACGCGTTCGTCTCGAACTCGTTCTGCTGCCCGTCTCGGGCGACGATCCTCACGGGCAACTACTCGCACACGACCGGCATCTACGGCAACGTGCCACCGCACGGCGGCGCGCCCGACTTCCGCCGCTACGGCGACGACAAGTCGACCATCGCGACCTGGATGCAGGCCGCCGGCTACGACACCGCCCTCTTCGGCAAGTACCTGAACGACTACCACGGGCCGTACATCCCGCCCGGCTGGACGCACTGGGACGCGTTCAACTACGGATACCGCTACTACGGCTTCGAGGCCTATACGAACAACCACGACCTGTGTCCCGGCGGCAAGACGCCGTGCCGGGTGGACTACGGCAGCAACGAGTACTCGACGACCGTGTTCGGCGAGGCTGCGGCCAATTTCATCCGCAACGCGCCGGCGTCCAAGCCGCTCTTCGTCTACTACGCGCCGTACGCGCCGCACGAGCCCGACGTGCCGGCCGACCAGTACGCCAATCGCTTCCAGAACCTGCCTCTGTGGCGGCCGCCGAACTTCAACCAGGCCAACGTGGGCGACATGCCGAAGTGGGTGCAGAAGCAGCCGCTGCTCACGAAGAAGCAGGTCAAGTTCGTGGCCCAGCTCCGCCGCCGCCAGTACGCGACGCTGCTCTCGGTCGACGACGAGGTGGGCTCGATCGTCGACGCGCTGCGCGCGACGCACCGCCTGTCCAACACCATGATCGTGTTCGCGTCCGACAACGGCCTCGCGTGGGGCGCTCACCGGTTCCCGGCGGCCGAGAAGCGCCTGCCCTACGACGAGGCCACGCGGATCCCGCTCGTCGTCCGCTACGACCCGATGACGAAGACGCCGAAGACCGACTCGCATCTCGTCCTGAACACCGACTGGGCGCCGACGTTCGCCGCCCTCGGCGGCGCGAAGCATCCCGGCGTCGAGGGGCGCAGCTTCCTGCCGCTGCTCGGGGATGGGCCGGTGACGCCGGCGTGGCGGACGTGGTTCCTGCTCGAGCACTGGGACGGCAGTCCGCCCACGCTCGCGCCGACCTACTGCGGGATCCGCAGCACGCGCTATCTGTACGTGCGCTACGGGACCGGCGAGCAGGAGCTGTACGACCAGAAGACGGATCCGTACGACCTGCACAACGTGGTCGGCGTCGCCCGCCTACGCGGGCGCGCTCGCGCAGAACCTGGCCCGGCTGAAGACGGCGTGCAAGCCGCCGCCGCCCGGCTACAAGCTGCCGTGACCCGGCCCGACAGGGTGCGCCGGGCGCGGCTCTCGGCCCAGCTGCTCGCCGGCCGGCGAGCGCGGTCGGCCGAGGCGGTCGCGCGCGCAGCTGCTGGCCGTCCAGGCCCAGAACCTGCGGGCGGGGCGGCTGGCGGTGCGGGCGCGGACGACCGGCCTCTCCGCCGCCTCGGTGAACGCCGAGCTCGAGAGCGGCGCGGTCCTGATCACCTGGATCCAGCGCGGCACGCTGCACCTGATCCGGCCCGCGGACTACCCGTGGCTGATCGGCCTGGCGGCGCCGACGCTTCGGGTCTCGAACCTGCGCCGCCTGCACCAGTGCGGCTTCTCGCCCGACCGCGCGGCGCAGGCGGTGGAGCTGATCGTGCGCCGGCTCGGCGAGGACGGCCCGCTTCTGCGCGCGGCGATCGGCGAGCGGTTGGAGGCGGCGGGCCACGTGCACTTGCCGATCAGGCGCTTGTCCACCTCTTGTTCCTGGCGTCGCTCGACGGGCGGATCATCCGCGGCCCCTTCCGCGGCGCCGAGCAGGCGTTCGTGCTCACGCGTGACTGGCTGGGCGAGGAGCCGGCGCCGCTCGCGGCCGACTCGCGGCCGGCGGCGCTCGCCGAGCTTGCCCGCCGCTTCGTGGCCGGCCACGGCCCGGCGTCGGCCGCAGACCTGGCGGTGTGGTCGGGGCTGCCGCTGCGCGACGCGGTCGCGGGCATGGAGGGTGCCGCCCGGTCGCTGCGCGAGGCCGGCGCAGACCTGGTCGACCTGCGCGAGCGCCGGCCCGTGGCGCGGACGACCCCGCCGCGGCTCGTGCCGGCGTTCGACGCCTACCTGCTCGGCTGGAAGGACCGCGCCTATGTGGTGCCGCACGAGCGGCTGCGCGAGATCCGCCTGGGCGGCATCATCCGCCCGGTCGCGCTCGTGGACGGCGTGGCCGCGGGCGCGTGGTCAGCGCCGCGGGTCGGCCGGCGGGTGCGCGTCGAGCTCGAGTGGTGGGGCGAGGTGGGGGAGGAGGCGCGGGCCGCGCTCGAGGCCGAGGCGGCGGATGTGGTGCGGTTCGAGGGCAGCTGAGGTTCCTTCGCAAGCCCTGCGCGCCCGGCCCTACCTCGGGTAGTTCTTCCCATTGCAGGCGGGTGGTTCTCCCGATGCCGTTCATCCCCTCCGGTGTCACGCTTTTCGTGACCAATCGAAAGGGGAGCATGATGAGGAGAATCTGGATAGCTGGACTGGTCGTGGCTGCCCTCGCGGCGACGGCGAGCGTGGCGTACGCCGCTCTCAGCAGCGCGGTCGTCTCAGGCACCGTCATCACGTCTGTCAAGACGGTCGGCCAGGGCGAGGCCGGTGTTGACGGATGGGGGCCGATGACGAGCGCCTGGACGCAGATGAAGGGTGTTGACGACACCACCACTCCGATCGCCGTCACCATGACCATCCCCAAAGGCCACACCGCGCTCTTCCGGGCCACGCTTTCAGGGGATGCACGTTGCCGTCTTGGCGACGCGGAGAACAACCAGACCTGCGAGGTGCGCGTGGTCGTGAACGGCGCACCGATGAGCCCCATGATCATGGAGTTCGGCAGCGACGAGACGATCGACTCATCCGGTGTGGAGCACGGAGGCCCATCTGCCTCCACGGCACAGTTCTTCACGACGAGCCCACTGCCCGCGGGTACGTACAAGGTTTCCGCGCAGTGGCGTAACTTCGGCCCAACCGAAGGCTTCTGGTGGGAGAGCAACATGCTGAGCGTCGAGGAGATCCAGGCTTCGTAGGCGTGGCTGACAGGGGGACGGGGTCTCTCCGGCCCCCTGTCAGCCGTGCGCTCAACATCCTCGGAAGTTGACGCCGACGAGCAGGACGAGTGCGCCGGCGCCGACGAGCGTGCAGGCAAGACCCATCAGCACCATCCACGGCTGCCTGTCGCCGACCCAGCGCCGAGACGCGACGCACAGCACGATGTCGGCCACCGCGATCGCCAACGCTCCGCATAGTTCGAGGGTCGTCGTGCCGCCGGATGCGGCGGACACGTTGCACTCACCGACCCCACGATGCCAGGCGAGTGCGAGCAGGAGCCCGCACGCGATCACGCCGCCAAGGGCAACTGGAATGACCGCTCTACGCCCATCCTGACATCGCCTGAATTTACGAGCAGACGTCCTACACCGACGCGGCCCGCCGCGACTGCCACCGCTGCCACGCGACGAATGCGAGCACCATCGCGCCCAGGACGGCGATCAGCAGATGACCGTTGCCGAACGCCCCGTTCACAACCGAGATCACGCCCAACACCGTAAGGACCGCGTCGCGCAGGTTCCGGCGGTTCATGTCGTCCTCGCTCCCCACCTCTGGAGGATCGGCGGCCGGCGGGAAGGAGAGGCGGTAGCGACCCGGCGGACGTTCGCGCGCGGCGCTTACGCCTCGACCAGGATCACCAGCGTCTCGGCGAGCACGCCGTCGTGCTCCATTGCCTCGGCAGCGGCCGGGGTCTGCATCGCCGCGGCGAGTGCGTCCATGTCGGCGACGTCCATCAGCACCGCCACCTGGGTCGGGTTCTGCGGGTCGACGAACGTGCGGATGTTGGTGACGCCGAGCGGGCCGAAGAACTCCTCGCGCTTCGGCGAGGCGAGCCAGTGCTGGGTGTCCTTGACATCGTGATGGCCGATGACGGTGGGCATACGAACTCCTCTTGGAGGTCGGCCCAGCCGAGCGCGGGGCACGTTGGCACCGAGCATACAGCACTCCTCGCAATGGACGAAAAGACGGTGGTGGAGGTGCTGCTGCGCGACGCCGCCCGCCTTCGTTCGTTCGCCGCCGATCGCGAGCGAGTGCCGACCACGTTGCCGTTGCAGCCCTCGCCGGCCGTCGCGCCCACGCACGCGACGGCCGGCGGAGGATCGGATCAGCCGCCCGAAGCTGCGACGAGCTCAGGCACGAACTTCGCCGCGTCGATCGTGCCGACGCCCGACGCCATGTTGTAGCCGCGGCTTCGCGTCGAAGCCCTTCACGGTGTGGACGTTCGGCGCCCTGCGGGAACGTGACCGTGTTGGTGCCGCTCGTGACGTCGAGAATGCCCGGGCTCGTGGGCGCCCGACAGCTGGTACAGGCCGGGTTCAGGAGGCCGAGCCCGTGGCCGGCGACCTGGTCGGCGATGGGACCACGCCCGCGAACAGCGGGGAGGCCTCGCTGGTGCCGCCGACGAGGTAGAAGCCCGCCGGCCCTGCCCCGACCTGCGCGTCGAGGTAGACCAGAGCGCCGCGCCGTCCACGGCAGCGCTCATCGAGATGTCCGGCACGCCGCGCGCGTGCCGACCGACGGCTGACGCTGTGCTGGTAGGAGGGCCGCCCGAACACGGTCGACCGGCCGCCGCCGCTGGCGGCGGGCGAGAACTCCAGGTCGGTGTCGTTCCACACCGTGTCAGGCTGCAGGCGCAGTCCGGCGGTTGTCGAGGTGCAGCTGGGTCCCGCCGACGGCCGTCCCCAGCGGATCGGACGCCGGCCAGCTCGACCGTGCCGGCTGAGGAAGAACGAGTCGCCGCGAACCCCGCGCGTCGAGCCAGTTGGGCCCGGTCGGGCCGGCGTCGCCGCTGACCGGTCAGCATGCTCACGCCGTTGTCTGGCTGGCGTTCACGTACGCGCTGCGCAGCTTCATGATCGCCGCGCGCTGGGAAGCCCTTCTCGGGAGCGGCGAAGCTCTGCGTGATCACGTTGCCCATGTGATGGTTGATGACGAAGTTCTCGGCCTTGACGATCTGCGGGAAGCCCTGCACGCCGAGCGTCTCGGCGACGGGCGTCTCGACCAGCAGGATGTTCGCGCCCGGCGCCATCGCGTGGGCGTACTCGACGTCGAGCGAGGTCTCGATCGCCCAGCCGAACATCGTCGGGTTCGCTGTCGGGTTGTACGGTGGGGACGGCGCCCGGCCGGCTGGATGATCTTGAAGCTCGGGGGCGCAGGCAGGCCGAACGACTTGTCGAACACCTGCAGCTCGCCGCGAATGTTCTGGTATCCGTAGGAGTCGACGATCACGATCGTCTGACCGCTGCCGTCGTCGCCCTTGCTGTACAGCGGCTCCGACGTCGTACGCCTTCTGGAACTGGAACGGGGAGTAACAGGCGATACCGAGCTGCTGCACGCACTGCGCCGTCGTCGGCGGCGCCACGTAGGACACGTGCGAGAGCAGCCGCGCCATCGGGATCGGGGCGACCGAGGCCACCGCCGCGGGCGCTGCGATCGACGCGGCTCCCCCCGCACCTCCGAGTGCCACGAGGCTCACCCCGAGACTCACGAGCCGTCGCATCATTTCTCCCCCTCCTGACCCCTGGTGATGAGACCGCCGTGCACGCCGGCCGCACGACGCCAAACGGGCCAAGGATACACGTTATGGGTGGCGGGTCGTGTGATCCCGCCGGGCCTGTCAGGGACCTGCCACCGGGGTGTGTGTACGGCGTCGTCTGGGCCAGCTCCACGAAGCCCAGCCGGCGCAGGATCGGCGCGCTCGTCGGCAGCGCGTCGATCTGCAGATAGCGGTATCCGCGGGCGGCGGCGAGCCCCGCCCGGAAGGCGACGAGCGCCGCGAAGATGCCCCGCCGCCGCCACTGCGGGAGCGTGCCGCCGCCCCACAGGCTCGCGAACTGCGTGCCCTCGGCGAACTCGACCCGGCCGGCCGCCACGGCGACGCCGCCTGCCAGGGCGAGCACGCCCGTCACGGGGACCGGCGAGTGGGCGAGCGCCGCCCGCAGCAGCGTGCGGAGGCTCGAGTGATCCTCGCCGAACACCTCGTCGTGCACCCCTACGACCGCGTCGATGGCGGCCGCGTCGGTGGCGCCCCGCAGCTCGATGCCGGCGGGCGCCGGCGCGGAGAGGTCGAGTTGGGCGATCTCGGCGACGAGCAGCGCCTCGGGTTCCTCGGGCGTGAAGCCGGCGGCGAGCAGCCGCGCGGGCAGGTCGGCGGGCTCGTCGTAGGAGTAGTGCTTCCACTCCCATGGATGGCCCGTCTGCGCGAACCGGCGCACCTGCTCGGCGATCGCCGCGTCGGCGCTGCGCGGGTCGAGGTCGCTCCAGACGACCCCGTTCCAGCCGTGGGCGTCGGCCGCCACGACACGGACGACGTGCGCGTCGCGCTCGGCCCGGCCCTCCGGCTCGGGCCGCGGCCTGCGCCGCACCTGCTCGTCGAACGTCCGCAGCAGCGCGTCTGGGTCCATCGCGGCGCGGCTAGGGGGTGACGGCAAACTCGGCCAGGTGCGCCTGCGCCGTCGCGCCGACGAGGGTGAAGTCGCCCCCGGCGTAGAGGTCGGTCGCGGTGGCGGCGAGCGCGTAGACGCCGTGCAGGCTGTTGGGCTGCGGGTTCCAGCCCGCGTCGATGACCCCCGTGGCGGCGTTCGCGGCCAGCAGGCGCGGGTGCGAGACCGGGTTCGCGCAGTTCGTGTTCAGCTTGCAGGTGCGGGTGAAGTGGCCGCCGCCCACGACGTCCTGGCCGACGAGAGCGACCGTCTGGAAGTTGCCGTCGGTCTGCACCGTCCAGCGGCGGGTGCCGCCCGGATAGGCGAACGCGGTCATGTGGCCGCCGTTTCCGGCACCGGCGATGTACACGGTCGTGCCCGAGGCCGCGAGCCCCCAGACCGCGTAGTTCGTATGCGTCTTCCACGGCCGCACGGCGCCTGCCCCGACGGCGAGCGAGGCGAGATGGTCCTGGGTGGTCGCGTCGACCCTCGTGAACGTCCCGCCGGCGAACACGGTACGCGCTCCCGCCGGCACGGCCAGGGCGCGCACGAGCGCGTTTGCGGTCGGCTTCCAGGTCGAGTCAAGCGCGCCGGTCGCGGCCGAGACGCGGGCCAGCCGCGTGCGGGTGAAGCCGCGGATGGTCGTGAAGTTGCCGCCGGCGTAGAGCTCGCCCGCAGAGACGGCGAGGGCGTACACCGAGGCGTTCGCGCCGGCGGCGAAGCTCGTCTGCAGCGCCCCCCTCGCCGACACCGCCGCGAGCCGGTTTCGGCCCGTCGTGCCGACCGCCGTGAAGTCGCCGCCGAGGTAGACCGTGCCATTCGCCGCGACCGCGAGCGCGCGCACGGCCGCGTTCGGCTTCGGGTTGAACGCGGTCAGGTTGCCGGCCGCGTCGATCGCCGCCATCCGGGTGCGCGAGAACGTGTGGCCGGAGTGGTCGGACACCTGCGTGAAGGTGCCGGCCAGGTACACCCAGCCGTTCGGCGCCACGACGATCGCGTTCACGCGGCCGTTGGTCTGCCAGCCGGCGAGCGGCGTTGCAGAGATCGTCGTCGCCGACGCGGACGGGGCCGACGCGATCGCCCAGGCCGCGACCGCGAGCAGCGAGACCACGATGCGGGTGCGACGGCCGGCCATGGGGGATCTATACCGCACGCCGGATCAGCCGAGGTTGAAATTCGAGCCGAGATCCGGTGTCGATGTGGAGATCGCCGCCCCGCGCAGCGGCACGCCGAGCAGGAGCTCGGTCGTCCTCAGGAGCGCGAAGTGCGACGCGGGCGTCCGTGTCGCGGTGCCCGGCAGCGTGTACGGCGAGAGCACGATCAGCGGCACCTGGCAGCGCCGCAGGCGCGAGTGCGGCACGCAGCGCAGCCCGTGCGGGCTCTCGGGCGAGCCCTCGTCCCAGGTGATGAAGATCGCCGTCGAGCCGTCGCGGTAGCCCGCGCTTTGCACGAGTGGCGTCAGCCAGTCGACGAGCCAGTCGTTGCCCTGGCCGAGGAACGCCGAGCGCGACGGCTTCCCCTGAAGCTTGGGACAGTGCGGGTCGAAGTGCATGTTGTGGCACTGGTCGGGGACGACCATCGTGAACGCGGGCAGCGTGCCTGCCCGCGCCGATGCGACCAGGGCGCTTGTGCTGGGATCGGTTCCCAGCGGCAGATCGTCGCGCAGGCACTTCCGGGCCAGCCGGGGGACGAAGGTGGCCGCGTTGCGCGTGCGGACGTAGAGCGCGTTGTTGTGCCGCTGGCACGGCGCCGTCATGCCGCCGTAGTACGCCCGCCACGAGCGCACCTCGTCGAGCAGCGTCGGCGCATGCACGACACACGTGTGCGGGCACGGGCGGCTGAAGGCCGGCACCCGGCCGGTGATCGCGCCCAGATAATCGATCAGGCTGGGCTGGCCGAGGCTCGTATAGCGCAGCGCGACGCCGCACTCGGCGGCGATCACGTTCACGAAGGGGGCCGACGGCGATCCCAGCACCGCACTTCGGGTCTGGTTGGCGAACCAGATCCAGATCACGTGCCGGATCGGCGCCCGCGGCCCGCTGCGAAACCCGCACGGCGCCTCGCGGTTGGAGGCCGGCGCCGCCGTGGTCACGGCCTGTGAGCCGTGGCCCGGCGACTGCGCGAGCTGGTGGACGAGCGCGGCCGCGACCCCGCCGACGAGCGCGGTGCAGGCGACCCCCGCGAGCAGCTGGGCGATCTTCGAACGTGCCAAGGCGGCGCCATGCTAGCCGTGCGACCCGCTGCGGGTCAGCGGCGGGCAAGGGCGCGGAAGAGCGCGATCGCCGTCTGCAGCTGGCCCGGCCGCGTGGCGAAGACGTTTGCCCAGAATCCGTTCACCGTGCCGTCGACCGACCGGACGGCCCGGGCCAGGTCGGCGCTTCGGGCGCGGCCGGTGGCCGGGTTCGTGCTGATCCCGGCGAAGATGCGCACGCCCGGGTGGGCCGCACGGGCCTGGGCCGCTGCGGCGTCCACGAACCCGCGGAAGGCCGTCACGTCGAACTCGTCCGCCTGGGACTGGATCGAGAAGACGTCGGCGAAGCGGGCCGTGCGCGCAAAGCCGCACCGCAGGTACGCCTGGTCGAGGCTCTCGCCCTTCGCGCCGCAGCGCGCGCCCGGCACCGCGAGCAGGTCGCGGCCCGGGGCGAGCACGACCTTGTAGCCGTGAGCGTGCGCCAGCTGCGCGAACTGCCGCATCGCGTCGATCGGGTCGCGCTGCTCGGCCGCCGGCGTCGAGGGCCACCGCTCGGGGTCGTAGAGCACCGCCCGGATGCGCGAGTCGATCCGTCCCCCCCGCAGATCGGCGCGGAACGCCGCCAGGCTGCGGTAGACCAGGGTCGGCACCGCGCCCGAGCCCGCCGGCACCTGATCCTGCCGGGCGGCGCGGTTGCCCAGGCCGAACGAGGCGCTCGTGCCGAACAGCCCCTGGGCCAGTGGCGCGTTGACGCGCTCGATGCGGGCGACGTTGGCGCCCGTGATCTCCCACGCGTGGCGGGCCGCCTCGGCACGGCGCGAGACCGCCGCCCGACGCGGTCCCGGCGCGGTCGAGCGGCCGGAGTGCGCGAGCCATGCGCCAACGCCGGCCGCGGCGACGACGAAGAGCAGCGTGAACGCTTTTGCGTGGGACGAGACGATGCGGGGGCGGGATCGGGGCGCGGGAGCTCCCTCCTCATCGGCGCCGCACGAAGGCTGCATGAGCGAGGGTTGAAGGTGGATTTGAAAACGGGTGGAAAAGGTTAAGTGAACCCCATGGAATTCGCTTGATTTTTCCAGTTTCGATTTCTAGGATCGCTCCCCGACAGCACCTCGCTTTCCCGTGTTGGGCGGATGCGAGGCAGGGTCTGGCGTCGAGGAGGGGTAGTGGCTGTGAGCGCGTTTGGGCCGTCGGCTGCCGGCGTGTCGTCTGAAGGATGACGGACCGGCGGACGTCGTGGCGCCCATGGCGGCGGTCGGCCTCCGCCGCCGCGCCGGCGGCGCATGCGAGCGACGAGCCCACTTGGGGTGGGCACTACGGCGAGGCCGAGTCCGAGATGCCGCGCGACCTGGCGTACTACCTGTCGGTCGACTCGGCGCCGCCCGGCTACGCGGTGCGGCGGCCCTGGTGGCTCGGGTGCGCCTTCCTGATCGCGGTCGCCGTCGTGACGCTGGTGGTCGCGGGGCAGCTGCACCGGTTCGAGCGCACCTATGTGGATGTCGTGAGCGGCCTGAGCGGGGCGTCGCGCGGACAGCTCCTGCGCGCGTCGGGCACGCTGTCGCTGCGCCCGTTCGTGTTCGTGCTGATCGGCCTGCTCGGCGCGTTCGCCCCGGGCTCCGTGCTGCGCCGGCTGCGGTTCGTCGCCACCGGCTGGCTGGTCTACGCCGGCGCCGCATTCGTCACCGACGCGCTCTTCGCAGACAGCGTGGGGTTCGGCAGCCCGAGCCCGTTCACGCCCCGCGGCGGCGTTCTCAGCGTGGCCGTCGCGCTGCTCGTGTTCGTGTGGCTGATCTTCGCCGGATACGAGCTTCCCGCCGACGCCCGGGTGTCGAGCGAGCGGCACCCGTCGCGCCGGCCGCTTCTGATCGCGCTCGCGGTCGTCTGTGTGAGCGTCGCGTTCGTCGTCGTGACCGCCCCGTGGCGGCACCACCTGTTCCGGACCGTGCACATCCCGCTCGTGAACGGCTTTGCGTCGACGGTCGTCCTGCTCGTGCTCACCGTGCAGGTGCTCCTGTTCGTGGCCGGCGCCCTGCAGCGCCCGCGCGGTCGCGCGCTCGACCGCGCGCGCGACGTGGGCGTGATCGTCCCCGCCTTCAACGAGGAGTACTCGATCGCCGCCGTGATCGGCGCACTCGACGCCGCCGCGGCGGCGTATCCGGGCCGGGTCGTGCTCTACCTGGTGAACAACGCGTCGATCGACCGCACGGCCACCGAGGCGGCGGCGGCCCTGGCGGCGTGCGGCTCGCTGACGGGGCGGATCATCAACTGTCCGCGCAAGGGCAAGTCCTACGCCCTGAATGCCGGGCTCGCGGCCAGCACCGAGGAGGTGGTCGTGCGCGTCGACGCCGACACGATCGTCGAGCCGAGCCTCTTCACACGGGTCGTGCCCTACTTCGACGACGCCCGGGTCGGGGGCGTGAGCGGCCTGCCGCTGCCGCGCCAGGATGCACCGCGCTGGATCTACGCCGTGCGGCTGATGGAGGTCCTGTACTCGGTCGCGTTCCTGCGCGTCGGCCAGAGCGGCGCCGACGCGACGGTCGTCATGCCCGGCAACATGTCGGCATACCGCGGCGACGTCGCCCGCCGCCTGATGTTCGGGATCGGCTTCAACGGCGAGGACACCGACATGGCCGTGCGGATCGGCCGGACCGGGCTTCGGATCGTCACCGACCTCGGCGTCCGCTTCTACCCGGAGGTGCCCGCGACGCTCGCCCAGCTGCGCGAGCAGCGCCAGCGGTGGGCGCGCGGGATCTTCTGCGTCGCGGCGCGCAACGGGTCGGGCGTGGGGATGGCGCAGGGGCTGCGGTGCCTGTGGATGCTGCCGTGGTCGACGCTGAACGCATGCCGGCGGGCGCTGATGGTGCCCGTGCTGCTGGTCGCCGGGATCCTCGCGCTGACCCACCCCGACGTCATCACCCTGCGCGAGGTCGCCGTCATCGGCGGGATCATCGTCGGCGTGCACGTCGCGATGGTCGTCGTGATGCTGCTCGCGTACCGGCGCTGGCGCTACCTGCCGTACGTGCCGGTCTATCTGCTGTTCCGCGCCTTCAAGCTCTACGTCGCAATGGAGGCGCTCCTGACGCTCGAGGTGCGGCGCCACTCGGCGCCCCTGCCGGCCGCGGTCGCCCGCGAGCTCGAGGCGCCGGCGTGACGGCGGCCCGCCAGGGCGCCGTCGCCCCCGTCACCGCGGTCGAGCCTCTCGTGGAGCCGCCGGCCGCCGAGGTCGCCTACGCGCCTCCGCTGGGACGGCCGCCGCTGCCGTGGGTACCCGCGCGCGTGCGGCGGCTGGGCCCTGCACTCCTGCTCGTCGCGCTGGTGGTCGCGGCGCTCGCCGTGCGCGTCCCCGAGCTGCGCCAGCCGCTCTGGGGCGACGAGGTGGCCGCCGCGCGTGCGTTCTCGCACCACGACGCCGGGCACGTGGTCGCGGCGGTGCGGCTGCGCAAGAACGAGCCGCCGCTCTGGTACCTGCTGATGTGGGCGGTCCTGCGCGCCGGCGACCTGGCCGGCCGCACCCCGCGCACCGTCGACCTGCGCGCCGTGTCCCTGCTCGCGAGCGTCCTCACCGTCGCCGGGGTGTTCGTCTACGCCCGCCGCCGCCTGGGCCTGACCGCGGCGGTTGTGGCCGGTGCCGTGGTCGCGTTCGGCTCGCAGTTCGTGCTCCACGGCGCCGAGCTGCGCGGCTATGCCCTCTACGCCGCGCTCGCGGTGGCGTTCGCGTTCCTGGTCGAGGCCGCGGCGCGTTCGAGTGCGCGGCGATGGCTGGTGGGGCTCGCGCTCGTCACCGCCGCGGGGTGCCTGACGCAGTACTTCTTCCTGCTCACGGTCGTCGCGGCCGGGCTCTACCTGTGGACGGCGCGGGCACGGCCGGTGCGCGCGCGCGTCCGCGCCGGGGCGGCGATCGCGGTGGGCACGCTGGCGCTCGTCCCGTGGATCCCGCTGATCCCGGCCCGGCTGCACCGGTTCGGGTATGTCGGCGCCTACGGAGGTCACACCGTGGTTGCGCTGCCGTGGAACCTGTTCGTCGGCTACCAGCGCGCCGATTCGGTCGTGCGCGACGAGCAGGTGCTCCTGTTCGCGGCGGTGGTGCTGGGATCGATCCTGCTGATCCGCCGCGAGGCGACGCGCCTGGCCGGGCTGTGTGCGATCGTCCCGCCGCTCGCGGGCGCCGTCGTCTGGGCGCTCGGAAAGCCGGTCTATGACCCGCGCAACTTCATGGCTGCGGCGCCGTTTCTCGCGATCGCTCTGGCCGCGCCGCTGCAGCGTCTGCGCTGGGAGCGCGTGCGGGCGCTGATCGCGGCGGCCGGCGTCACGGCGCTCGTCCTGGCGGTGACGCTGACGCAGCTGCCGCTCGGCCGCACCCCCTATGACGCCGTGGCGCAGACGATCACCCGCGAGGGCTGGCGCTACCAGGCGCCGATCGTCTACTTCGGTCGCCGCTACTGGAGCATGAAGCTCGTGACGTGGGCGCTGCCGCGACATCAGTGGATGGTGCGCAGCGTCGGCGCGAGGGGCGTGTGCACCGACGTGTACGCGATCATCGAGAACAAGGCGGGCCGGCGCTGGCTGCAGATCCTCGAGGAGGACACGCACACCAGGCCGCAGGTTTCGACGTTCCCGGACTACGCGACGCCGCCGGAGGGGACACGCGCGTCGCACCCGCTCGAGGTGGTGGGGCTGCACCGCGTCTCGCCGACGCAGCTGACGCTCGCCCGCCTGGACGGCGGCGCGGTGTTCGTCTCGGCGCCGGCGCCGACGCTGACGCTGCATGCGCCGAGGCCCAAGGCCTACCCGAGCTGCGCCTCGGCCGCGCCCTGACCGACGGCCGACGCCCGAGGCCTACGCGGCCCGATCGACCTCGTCGTCCGCGCGCTCGGAGCCGTCGTGCGCCCTCGCCGCCACGAGCGCGCTCGTGGCCTGGTTTGCGAACAGGCGCAGCGCCTTCAGCCGGCGCGGCTGCGGCAGCAGGCGGTCGGTGGGATCGTCGACCCAGATGAGGCCGATGATCGCCTCGTCGCGGCCGCGCAGCGGCAGGAAGAGCCAGTGCCGGTTCCATGCCTTCGGACCGGCGCCGTTCAGCTGCGAGCTGTAGCCGATCGACGCCTGCGAGCAGCGGGCCGCACCCTCCTCGTAGGGCAGCAGATAGCAGCCGTTGATCTCGAACTCGGGGTCCATCATCGCGGCGAGGTCGGCGTCGCTCGTGGGCGTCTGCAGCGCGCGGTCGCCCTCGGCGAAGCCGACGGACGCCGACGGGCGGTTCACGCCGGCGACCGGGTCGCGCAGCTGCACCATCACCTTGTCGAACGAGAGCGCCGAGTGGATGCCGGTGCAGACGAGGTCGAGCACCTCGTCGACCGATCCCGACTCGATCAGACGCGACGAGATGGTCAAAAACTCGGTCAGCGCCGCCTGTGACCGCTCGAAGTTCGCGGTCGCCTCCGCCGCCTCGACGAGCACCGCCGCCTGCGACGTCGCGGCCACGAGCACGTCGAGCTCCTCGTCGGACAGCCGCAGCCCCGAGGCCGGCTCGCCGACCGAGAACACGCCCAGGATGTGGCCGTCGGAGTGGCGGAACGGGACGAACAGCTCGTCCTCGGTCTGCCACGCGTTCGGGATCCGGCTGGGCGGGCCGGACGGCACGTAGCGGTCGCCCAGGTGGGTGGCCCAGTCGAACGAGCCCTGCGGGATCACGTAGGCGCCGCGGCGGTGGAACTCGGGCGCGAGGATCGGATCGAACCACGAGCTCGGATAGACCGAGCCGAGCAGGGTGCTGCGCGCCTCCTCGTTCCCGTGGACGCTCGAGACGATGTAGTCGTTCCAGGCCGGGCGGTACATGTTGATCACGACCGTGCCCAGGCCGAGGGCGCGCCCGACGGTGCGGGCGATCTCGTCGAGGAGCGCCTCGGGGTCGCCCTGCACCCGCACGAGCCGGATCACGTCGACGAGGCCCTGGATGCGGGCGACGGGGGAGAGGTCGGGCGTGCGCGGGGCCAGCCGGCGCTCGCCGGTCGGGCGGTGCGCGGTCGGATGCTCGAGCACCGCGCGGGCGGCGGCGACGACGATCGGGTCGAACTGCGTCCCCGACGCCGCCTCGAGCTCGGCGATCGCCTCGCGGCGGGTCATCGCGTGCCGATAGGAGCGGTCGCTCGTCATTGCGTCGTAGGCGTCGCATACGGCGATGATCCGCGCCCCCAGGGGGATCTCGGCGCCCGACAGGCCGTCCGGATAGCCGCCGCCGTCGACCCGCTCGTGGGTCGAGCGCACGATCGCGGCCACGCCGGCCAGCACCGGCGCGGCGCTCAGGATCGCCTCGCCCGTGATGGTGTGGCGGCGGATGATCTCCCACTCCGCCGCGTCGAGCGGCCCGGGCTTGTGCAGGATGGTGCGCGGGATCGTCACCTTGCCGACGTCGTGCAGGTCGGCGGCGAGGACGATGTCCTCGATCTCCTCGCGCCGCACCGCCAGCTGCTCGGCGACCGAGCGCGCCAGCTCGGCCACCCAGTCGGAGTGCGGCCGCAGGTCGGGGGCATGCTGGTCGACGACCGCGAGCAGCAGGTCGCGCGCCTGGCGCTTGGTGGACGCGCGGTGGTCGTCCTTCTGCACATACATGCGCTGGTCGACGATGCGCAGGGCCGACGACGCATCGCGCGCCTCGCGCGGCAGCAGCGCGAATCCGCACGACGAGCGGATCTCGTCGTGCTCCTCGGTCAGCGCCTCGAGCGCGTGGCCGATGGCGTCCTCGAGCTCGGCGGGCGAGCCGTGCAGGAGCAGGCAGAACTCGTCGCCGCCCAGCCGGTAGGCGGTGCCGGAGTCGGTGAAGGTCTCGGCCAGCCGCGCGCCCAGCCGCGCCAGGAGGGCGTCGCCGGCGGGGTGGCCGTGGGTGTCGTTGTAGGCCTTGAAACCGTCGAGGTCGAACATCGCGAGCACCGCCGGCGAGTGATCCGTGCCCTGGGCGATGGCGCGCTCGAGATCGCTCAGCAGGCGGCGGCGGTTGCCGAGTCCGGTCAGGTCGTCGGTGAGGGCCTGGCGGCGCGACTCGTCGACGCCGGCGCGGACGCGGCGCGTCCACGTGAAGAGCACGGTCGCGGCGAGGACGACGATCGCGGTCGCAAGGGCAGGCACGAGCAGGCCGCCACTCTGTTGCACCCAGGACATATGGCAAGTTATCGGCAGCGTTGCCAGAAATGTGCAGATCGGATGGCGAGCTATCCTGGGGCCGCTGCGGGCATGCGCCGACGCCTCCGGACACTCGTCATCTTCCTGCTCGCCGTCTACGGGCCGCTCGGGCCGACGGTGATCCTGTTCGTGGTGGTCGCGGTGCCGTTGATCCTGGTGAGCGGCTGGCCGCTCTGGCTCCAGGCGAGCCTGTTCGGCGTGGACGTCGTGCTCGTGCTCGGCACCGCGATCTGGCTCGGTCCGGCCGCCCTTGCCGAGATCCGGGCGGAGCTCGACGCCGAGCGGAGGCGGTGAGCCGTGCGCCGGCGCGATCGCGCCGACCCCACCGCCCGCCTGCGCAGCGTCCGGGCGCTTCCGCGCACGCCGGCGGCGCTTCCCGACCTCATGCGCGCGCTCGCCGATCCGGCGCCCGACATCGTCCGGGCGGCGCTCGCCGCGCTCGTGCCCATCGGGGGTGCGGGCGAGGCCGAGCACCTGCGCGGGATGCTCCTCACGGTCGACCTGGGCCTCGTCCCCGATGTGGCGGCGACGCTGCGGGCACTCGCCGACCAAGCCGCGGTGCCCACCGCGGTCGCCGGCCTCGAGGCGCCCTCGCTCGGGACGCGTATGGCGGCAGCAACCGCGCTCGGGGTGCTGGGCGACCCCGCCTCCATGGCGCCGCTGGGCGTGGCGCTCGCGGACCCCATCGCGGGCGTGCGCCGGTGTGCGCTCACCTCGCTCGCGCAGCTCGGACCCGCTCCGGACGTCGAGGCCGCCTGCGCGCCGCTGATCGGCGATCGCAGCGTCGACGTGCGGGTCGCGGCAATCGATGCGCTGGCCGCCGTTTCGATCGACGCCGATCGCCGTCTGGGCATCGTCGTGCAGGATCGCAGCGCGCGGGTGCGCCGCGCCCTCGCCGCCCATGTGCCGACGCTCTCTGCTGCGACGGTCGCCGCACTGCTCGCAGACCGCGACGCCGATGTGCGGATCGCCGCCGTGTCGGTGCTCGCGCGGGCGCCTCGGAGCGACCTGATCGAGCCGCTCACCGCCCTGCTCGGCGACGATGCGTGGGAGGTGCGGCGGGCGGCCTGCCATGCGCTGGCGCTCGCCGGCGGATCAGCCGTCGCCGAGGCGCTCGTCCCGGCGCTGACCGACTCGCACCCCACGGTGCGGGCGGCGGCGGGAAACGCGCTCGCCGATGCCTGTGGTGACGGGCTTGCCGCGGAGATCGAGGCGGCGATGGGCGGCGCCGGGCCGGGGCTTCGCCGTGCGCTCGTGCACGCCCTCGACCGGTGCCCCGCGCCCGCCGCGCTGCCGGTCCTGAACGACGCGGTGGAGGACGAGGACGCCGACGTGCGGCTCGCGGCGGCGACGGTGCTCACGGCAATCGGCGGGACCGAGGCACGCCAGCTGCTGCGGCCGCTGCTCGGCGACCCGGTGCGGGCCGTCAGGGAAGCCGCCGCGGGCGGCCTGGAGCGGCCGCCCCGCGGCGCACCCTGATCCGCCCGGTCAGCCTTCGCCTGGCAGCGGATGCGGCGGCCGCGCGCGCAGCGGCCGGGTCGAGGGGGCGGCGGCGATGCCGTGCTCCTGGCCCAGGCTCCACCGGCCGCGCGGCAGCAGCCGCGCCGGTGTGGATGCCTGCCCGTCGGCGAAGCCGCCTTCGCGCAGGTCGACCACGTCGCAGAGTTGCTCCTGACCGGTGCAGAACTGCCCACTTCGCGCATGCGCGGACGGCGGCCGGGTGGCCTGGCCCTCGGCGAAGGAGCCGGCCCTCGTGTGGTGATCCGTGGAGCTCATTGCACGTCCTTTCCGTTGCCGGAATCGAGCGCCAGCCCCGGTGAGAGGCGGTATGACCCACGGGCGCGGTCGTGCTCGACCAGACGCTCGGACACGAGCGTCTGCAGCAGCCCGTACGCAGTGCTCTTGGGCAGGTCGGCTGCCGATGCGAGCTCTCCCAGCGGGACGAACTCGCACCGGCCGGCGAGCAGATGCAGCAGTCGCGCCGCGCGCGCCACCGAGCGGACGACGACGGTGCTCATCGCCTCACGACCAGCCTGTTCGAGCACGTGCCCATCCTGATCTCCTGGGGTTGGCGCTACCTGTGTGTGGTAGGAGCCATCAGCCCAGGCTGGGCGATTAGAGCGGGGAGCTCCATCCCGCTTCTACACCAACTATAGCCGTCTCCGCGGTTGGCGTCACCCCTGCACTGACCGGCGGACGAGGACGGCCGCCGTGAGAGCCATCCATGCCGCCGCGTACAGGAAGCCGACCGTCGGGGAGATCGCGACCCAGAGCAGGCCGACGACGGCAGATGACGCGAGCCCGCCCAGGGCCTGCAACGCGCCCAGCACGCCGAACCCGCTCCCGCGAAGTGTCGGTGGCAGCAACCGAGCGACCAGAGTGGACTCGGCCGCCTCGGCCAGTCCGATGCCGCTGCCGGCCAGCACGAATGCGATCACGACGATCGGCACCAGGTGGCCCGCGGTCGCGAATATCGTGTATGCGGCCACGTAGAGCACGGCTCCGGCCCCGAACACAGGCGCCGGTCCGATCCGGTCGATCCAGTGCCCGCCGGTGAATGCGACCGCTGCCGCGAACAGGTTGTGCGCCGCGTAGATGAGCACCGCCAGGGACGTGGCGGCGGTCAACCCTCGCGATCCGTGTTCGAGCAGGTCGGTCGAGCGCAGGATCAGAAGCGTCGTCGAGACGTTGCCGATCTCGAACATCATGACGGGAAGAAGCGGCCGTGCCAGACCCGACTCTTTGAGTCCCCGCAGCTCGAGGCTCACGCGACGGCGAACCGGGGCGCCGAGCCTCCGCGCCTCGGATGCGGCGATGCCGATTGCCACGGCCGCCAGGAGAGACGGGACGGCGGCGAGCCAGAGCGTCGGACGGATGGCGACCATGCCACCAGCCGGCCGCGGCCTGCGGCCCGCGCGGCGCCCAGTTGTCGCCCGCCCGCTCGATCCCGAACGCGCGCCCGTACGCGTCGCGGGGAGCCAGTGACGTAAGGATCGAATCGCGCGCGGGGGAGCGCAACCCGCGCGCGAACCAGGATCCCGCGCGAAGGAGCGCGACCTGCCACAGCGCCCCTGCGAGTCCGATCGCCCCGGTTGCCGCCGCCATTGACGCGTAGCCGCCCCGTGCGAGCCGCAGCCGGCGGTGCTCGTCGTTTGCGAGCATCCCGCCGCCAAGTGTCGCCAGTCCGAGCACGCCGTCGCTGATCCCCTCGATCAGGCCGAGCGCGGCCGCCGAGCCGCGCAGGACGCTGGTGACGAGCGTGGGCAGTGTCGCCGTGGCGATCTCATGCCCGGCGTCGCTGAAGAAGCTCGCGAGTCCCACGCTTGCGACGCCTCGAGAAAGCAGCATCCGGTGCTGTCCCTGCGTCCGACATCCGTCCGCCGGCCTCACGGACGGCCCCGGATGCCACATGTGTCGCAATAGCAACGGCGATACACGGTGACGCGTCCCTGGCGCTTGGAACGCGCCACGACGTGGCCGCACTCAAGCGTCGCCCGCCACACGTCGCCATCGTCGCGCACGGCCACCACGCCGCGGAGCAGGCCGCGCGCACGGGCTTTGCCGGCGCTCATCCGATCGGATCTCATAGGCATAGATCAGATACGCGACCATCACGACGAGGAACACGTAGAGCAGATACAAGTTCACGTCGCCTGACTGGATCGGCCGGACGAGCGCGGCCAGCCGCTCCACCAGCACGACGAGCGGCCGGTACAGGTAGCGCTCGAAGAGCGGTGTGACCACCGAGCGGTAGTGCACCGGCCCCGATCGGCCCGCCGGATCGTCCGACGCTCGCTCAACATGGACGTCCGGCTGGTAGAGGCCCTCGAAGGTGACCCGGATCGGGTTCGCGAAGGTCGTCGCGGTGTACTGCATGCGCGGCCGGAACTCCACGATGCCCCCATCCCAGACGGGCACCGTGCGCGTCGCTGCGCGCGGACGGCTCAGACGGACGATCAGCACCGGGATCGCGGCCACCGCGACAAGGAAGAGCGCAAGGTAGGTGGGGGAGAAGGCAGAGAAGTCGGTGTGAGCGGGAAGACGGTCAGGTTCGGGACGAGCAGACGTGCCTGGATGTCGGTGCCGGTGGTTGCGTGGGCGACGCGCTGAAGCGCCGTGAGCGCAAGCGGCGCCCCGGCGCCGAGGCCGACGCAGATGGCCGCGAGCAACGCCGGCCCGGCGACGGGTTGGCGCCGCTCCGAGGCCTGCGCGGCGCCGCGGTGCGCGCCATTCCCAGGAACGGGATCCCGAACGCGCGCGCGAACGCCATGATCGCGAGGCCGCTCGTCAGCGCGAGGCACGCGCCGGCGACCACGATGAGGATCCCGACGGTGTGGCTGTGGATGCGAAACCCCTGGAAGAGGCCCTGGAAGATGAGCCACTCCGAGACGAACCCGTTCAGCGGTGGCAGCGCCGCCATCGACATCGTGCCGATCAGGGCGACCACCGCCGACGCGCGCAGCCGGTGGATCAGCCCTCCGAGCCTGTCCATGTCGCGCGTTCCCGTCGCGTGCTCGATCACGCCCGCCTCGAGGAAAAGCAGCGTCTTGGCAACCCCGTGGTTGACCGCGTGGTAGAGCCCTCCGATCAGCAGGAAGGTTGCAAGCGCGTGCTGGTGGTAGGAGCCGAAGACGAGCGCGCCGCCCAGCGCGGTCAGAATCACGCCGATGTTCTCGATGCTCGAGAAGGCGAGGAACCGCTTGAGATCGCGCTCCATCAACGCGTAGAGGACGCCGAGCACCGCCGAGACGGCTCCGAGCGCCATGGTCGCAAGCCCCCACCATGCCGGGCCGGTCGGAAGCAGCGTGAATCCGAACAGCGCGATGCCGTAGATCCCGAGCTTCAGGACGAGTCCGGACAGGAACGCCGAGCCGTCCGCGGGTGCGGCCGGGTCGGCGACCGCAGCCAGATGTGGAGCGGCACGATCCCCGCCTTGAAGCCGAAGCCGAGTAGCGCGAGCACGAACACGCCGCCCAGCCACCCTCGGGAGATGTGGTCCGAGCGTGCGGCCATGACGCCGAAGTCCATGCTCCCGGTCTTCTTGGCCAGGATCGCGAACGCGGCTACGATCAGGGCGAAGCCTGCCTCGCTCATGGCGACGAACAGGAAACCCGCCTGAGCGACGGCGTCTGCGCGGTGGTTCCGGACGATCACGACGTACGACGCGAGCGCCATCGACTCCCATGCGACCAGGAACACGACCGCGCTGCCGGCGACCAGCACGACGAGCGAGGCGAGCAGTGCCAGGTTGTAGCTGCAGAGGTACGCTGCCGTAGCCGCCGCGGGCGTGTGATACCTCGGCGCGTAGAGGGCGATCGCAATCGCGATCACGCCGAGGAGCGCGATGAACGGTGAGGCGAGCGGCTGGGCCTGCACCGTGAAGCGCCCGACGGGATCCCCCCCGAGTGCGAGCGAGTTGGATGCACCGTCTGCTGCGACGAGGACGCCGGCGATCGTCGCCGCGATGCCGGCGGCGCCCGAGAGCGTCGCCGAGGCGGCGATGCCCGCCCGGCGCGTCGCCGACAGTCCGACGGCGGCAGCCCCGATCCAGAGCGCCGCGGCAACGACCAGGAGCGTCGTCGATGCGAGCTCACATACGCCTCCTCGGGGCCGAGGTCGAGGTCGAGCGCGGAGACCTTTTCCTCGAGCCGGCCAACGGCGACAAGCAGCCCCTGGAGCAGCGCCAGCGGGCTGGGCGGACAGCCGGGGATGTGGACGTCGACGGGCGTGATGCGATCGACCGATCCGTGGACGAACGCGTCCTCCCACCACATCGCCGCCCTAGCGCGCATGCGCCGACGGCGACGGTGACCTTCGGATCCGGGACCGCCTCGAGCGTTTTCCGCACGGCGACGTCCATGGCCCGCACGGCGGGGCCGGTGATCATGCACGAGGTCGGCGTGGCGCGGCGCCGGCGTGAAGAAGAAGCCGAGCCGGTGCAGGTCGTAGTGAGGTGCGGCCAGCAGGCGGATCTCCGACTCGCAGACGGCGCACGAGCCCGTGTCCAGGGTGCGGATGTGGAGGCTGCGCCCGAACACGGCCAGGGCACGTCCGGCGCAGCTCGCCGGCCACGGCGGCGTCGTCGGTCACGGGACGTCGCCCCGGATCGCGATGCGCTTCACGAGCGCACCGCGATCGGCCGTGGCGAGCTCCCAGGTCGCCCAGCCGTGTCGGCGGCATCGCCGCGACCTCGAGGCAGCGGGCACAGCCGGTGCACGCTCCCAGGTCGAGCACGAGATGGCCGTCGTCGCGCCGCAGGGCGCCGGATGCGCAGCTCACGACGAGCCGGTCGGCCAGCGTCGGTGTCAGCGCGCGCGAGCGGAACGCCGGAGGCGTCGGGAGCGCGTCCGTCCACGCATCGAGTCGCGTCCGGATAGCGCGTCGTCACCACGCCGCGGCGTATTCCCCTGAGGAACCAGAGCGCCATCAGCGCGCGAACCCCGCGACCGTGAGCCAGAAGCTGGCTTCGATGATCGGCACGTCGGTGAAGACGTTCTGCGCGCGGACCGCGTCGTCGAAAGCGCGCCAATTCCGTACGCCCGCCGGCCGGAGCCGCGCCTTGCGCAGGCACGCCGTCCTTCGTCGAGATCGACCCAGGCCAGCGACTCGCCGCGCGCCGACTCCGCCCATCCCAACGCAGATCCGGGCGCGGCGCCGGCCGCGGTCGCCGTTGCCCGGCCGCGTCGGCGGCAGGGCGTCGATCAGCCGCCGAGACTCGGCGATCTCCTCCACGAACACGCGCACCCGGGCGAGGACGTCGCCGTCGGTCTGGCCCGCCACCCTGACGCCGAGCCCGTCGAAGGGCAGGCGCGGGTGGTCACGGCGGGACGTCGACGTCGTACCCGGCACTGCGCGCGCCAGCGGGCCGACCAGCGAGAGCCGGCGGGCCGCCTCGTGCGTCACGACGCCCGGTGGCCTCGAGGCGGTCGACGTGCGAGTTCGTCGCGAGCAACGCGGCGACCACGCGGCGCGAGTTCGTCGCATGCCTCGGCCGAGACCGGCCCGGAGCGCGCGGCCGGGGCGCGGCGGACGCCGCCGACGGCCAGCACGTCGAACAGGTAGCGGTGGCCGAAGGCGGCCAGGTTCACCCGCAGCAGCCGCTCGAGCGCGATCTCGGCCTGCGCCTGGCCGACCGAGAGGCCGGTGGTCTGGCACAGCATCGCGATCGCGGCGGCGTGGTTGTAGATCCGCTCGAGCTCGAGCGCGATCGCACGTGTGGAGGCCGCCTGTGCAGACGGCTCGATGCCGGCTGCCGACTCGACCGCGTGACAGAACGCGAGCCCGTTCCCCACGGCCGAGAGCCCGTCTGCGCGCTCGACCAGGAAGAGCGCCCGTTCGGGGTGCATGCCCGCCAGACGCCGTTCGACTCCCCGGTGCTTGTGCCAGTGGAACAGGTAGAGGTCGAGCACCTCTTCGCCCGTCGTCACGAGCCCCATGTAGAGCGACTCCCACCCGGCTGCGCGGACGGGGCCGAACGGGAACTCGAACGCCTCGCCGCGGACGTGGTGGGGCGCGTGCACGTTCGCGCGGCTCGGCCGCCCCCGGCGTCCGCCCCGGAGCGGGAACGCCGAGCCTCGTCGTGCGGCGGCAGGACGACCCGGTTGAGCGGCTTGCCGCCCGCCGGTCTGATGCCGTACTGCTCGAAGATCTCGCACTCCTCGACGAACGCGGCCGGGGCGATGTCGGAGAGCTGCGGCGTACTCGCCGCCTTCGGGCCCCGGCGAGGCGATCACGACGTAGATGCCGTCGCGATCGAGCGCATAGCACCAGCCGCAGCAGGATCCCATCGCGCTCCTCGGCGGCGAAGAGGTCGGCCAGGCGCGCGTCGAGCCCCGCCATCGCATGTGCGGCCGCCTCCAGATCGCGGTGCCGACGAGCGCTCGACGGTCACCGGATCGCCGACGGCCGAGCTCGGCGACGGGACCGCATCGCGCAGGGCGCTGCCACGCGCCCGGCCGGTGTTGCGCCGTCGAGCTCTCGCTTCACGTGATCGCCCGGATCGAGTGCATGATCAGCGTGTTCAGCGCCCCGGGGATCCAGAGGCCCAGGACTGTCAGGGCCGCGAGTCCGGCGACGAGCGGGGCGAGGCCGCCACGGACGGATGCGGCTCGCCGGAGCCGCGCACCGACCCTGTCCGTCCGCTCACCGAGCACGATCGCGCGCCGTCGTGTGCAGGAAGGCGACGAACGCGAGCACGAGCAGGATGAGCAGGAGCGCGGCCGAGCCAGGCCGCTCGAGTTGCCCAAGCCCGCACGGACGATCGTGAACTCGCTCAGGAACAGGCCGAACGGCGGCGAGCCGATGATTGCGAGCGAGCCGAGCAGAAGGACGGCGCCGACCAGCGGCGCGGACCGTGATCACGCCGCCCAGATCGCGGCCGAGTTGCGGGTGTGATAGCGGGAAACGAGTTCGCCGCCTGTCAGGAAGAGAACTGCCTTCCCGATCGCATGATTCAGCGTGTGCAGGAGCGCTCCGTACAGGCCCAGCGTCCCACCGAACCCGAGCGCCACGGCGATGATCCCCATGTGCTCGACAGACGAGTACGCGAAGAGGCGCTTGAAGTTGTCGCGACGCACCATGAACAGCGCACCGATGGCGATCGACGCGAACCCGAAGACGAGCAGAACGCGGTTCGTGTACCTGCCAAGGTCGACCCCGGCGATCGCCTGGATGCGGATAATCGCGTACATGCCCGTGTTGAGCAGCGCCGCCGAGAGCAGCGCGCTCGCCGGGCTCGGAGCCTCGGAGTGGGCGTCGGGCAGCCAGGTGTGCATCGGGGCGAGCCCCACCTTGGTGCCGTAGCCGATCACCGAGAGCAGGAAGCCGAGCCGGAGGCTGTCGCGCTCGCAGCAGCTCCCGCGTGGGCGAAGAGCGTAGGCCAGGTCAGGCGCTGATCCGGACTCAGGGGCAAGGCGGTCGCCGCGTAGTACACGAAGAGCGTGCCCACCAGCGCGATGGTGACGCCGAACGAGCTGATGATGATGTACTTCCAGGCCGCCTCGAGCGACGTCGAGCGCGCCTCGAGGGCGACCAGGACTGCGCTCGCCAGCGTGCTCGCCTCGATCAGCACCCACAGCGCGCCCAGGTTCCCGGTCCCGAGCGAGCCCAGCATCATGGACGCGAATACGCCGAAGAAGACAACATAGAGGCGCACCTGGAGCGCGCTCAACTCACCCGCACGCTCCTCGCGTTCGAGGTAGGCGGCCGACCCGAGACCGGCGAGCATGATGACGGCGGCGACGGTGATCAGGAAGAACGCGCTCAGTGGGTCGACATAGACGAAGGCGCCCATGCTCTGGTACTCGCCCGTCGGCCTCGACGCGCACGGCAACCGCCAAGCGCCGCGATCAGGGCCGCGCCGCCCCCGGCAGCCGTCGCGTAGCCGGCGGCGCGCGCCCGGGCGCCGAAGACGAGCGAGAGCGGGCCGGCCAGCGGCAGGAGCGCGGTCACGACGACAAGGGCGGTCACTCGCGCAGACCTCGCAGCTCGCCGGCGCTCGCGGTCGCCAGTTGATGCGCCAGGCCGGAGACGAAGGTGATCATGATCAGCACGGCGGCGACCAGGTCGAGGAAGATGCCCGCCTCGACGATGAACGGGAACGTCGCGACGAGCGTGATCGCGCCGAGGAACACCCCGTTCTCGAGGATCAGCCACCCGATCAGCTGGGCTATCGTGTGCCGCCGCACCACCATGCACAGACCGCCGAGCAGGATGATGGCCGTGGAGAGCGGCACCACGGCCGACGCGACGAGCGCGTGCGGGAGTGTGTTCGGACGGATCACCAGGTAGGCGAAGGCCGTCAGGAACGCGCCCAGGATCAGCGAGGTGGAGAGCCCAGTCGAGAGGGCGACGTCGCGGCGCAGGTCGAGACGCGAGAGCAGGAACCGGCGGGTGGCGATGGGGATGCCGGTCGCCCTTGATCACGAAGGTGAGCACCGCGAGCGCCCACAGGTCGACCGCGCCGGTGTGGTTCGCGACGACGGCCGCCGCGAAGGAGAGCGCGATCGACTGGATCCCGTAGTAGGCGACGTAGCGGTCGAAGAGCTTGGAGCCGAGGCACGCGAACGCGCACAGGAGCATGACGACCGCGCTCAGATCGAGCAGGACACCACTCGTGGATGCGGTGGAGAGGCTCTGCATCACTTCCCGATCACGTAGGAGGTGGCAATTCCGATGAGCGCGAGCAGGAACGCCGCGCCCAGATACTCGGCGATCCGGAAGAAGCGCAGCTTGGCGAACGAGCTGTCGATGACGACGATCGCGAGCCCGCAGACGAGGAGCTTGGCGAACAGGACGAGTGCGCCCACGATGCCGCCGGCGATGCTCGCTCCCCCGCCGAGGCCCCACGGGAGCACGAACACGTTCATGAAGATGCTCGAGAGCAGGAAGAGCTTCATCCAGCTGCCCCACTTGACGATCGCGTACTCACGGCCGGAGTACTCGAGCACGCGACCCTCCTCGATCATCGAGATCTCGATCGTGCCGCTCGGGTTGTCGATCGGAATGCGGCCGTTCTCCGCCAGGACGATCATGAAGAAGGCGATGGCGCCGAGAACGTGGGTCGGGAGGACGAGCGCGGACGGCGAGCCGGCGATCGCGTGGTTCATCAGATACGGGTTGTCCGACGCCGACAGCACGCCAACGGTGAAGAAGACGAGGATCAGCGCCGGCTCGGCCAGGCTCCCGACCCACGTCGTGCGGCTGGCGCCGAGTCCGCCCAGCGGGCTGGCCGTGTCGAGGGCGGCAAGCGAGATCGCGAAGCTGGCAAGCCCGAGCACGAATGCCCCGCCGATCAGATCTGCCAGGAAGGCGAGCGGCAGGGGCTCGTCGGTGATGACCGGGACGATCGCCGAGACGGTCAGGTAGCAGGCGAATGCGACGAACGGCGCGCCGCGAAAGACCCACGAGGCGTGCTCGCTGACCGCGCTGCCTTTCTGGAGCAGCTTGCGCAGATCGCGGTACGGCTGCCAGATGCTCGGGCCCCGCTTGGACTGCACGATCGCCGCCGCGCGCCCGAGCAGCCCGGCATACAGCGGTGCGGCGAAGAGGACGATCGCAGTCTGCAGGACTTGCAGTCCGTTCGGTGACGACACGCGCGTGTTCCCTCCACAACGAGGTGTGAAGTAGAAGCCATCAGCCCTGACGCCGTCGGCGTCCGGAGCGGTGCGCGAGCTTCATCGCGTCGAACGGAGGCCATGCTACCCGAGCCTGCGGCCGTCTGCCACAGGGTCCGGCGGCGTGCTACCCTGCGCGGCGCCAGATGAGGCTCTGGCGGGGCTATGTCGCCCCAAACCGTCGCAGGTGCGGCTAATGGCTTCTACTCGGGGTGGTTTGCGACCGAGTAGAAAGGAGCCGGAAGGCGGCAATGCCGTACCTGAATGACTGGTTGATACAGGTGTTCCAGGTCGGCACCGTGCTCGTGCTCGGCCCCCTCGTCATGGGCATCATCGCCCGCGCCGAGGCGGTCGTGCAGATGCGGCGCGGGCCGCGGATCCTGCAGCCCTACCACGACATCGCCAAGTACCTGCGCAAGGAGACGGTGCTCCCCGGCGACGCGGGGCCGCTGTTCCGGGGCGCCCCGTACGTGGCCTTCGCCGGCTACGCGACCGTCCCGCTCCTGATCCCGGTGCTCACGAACTTCCCCCTCCCGCTCGGCTACATGGGCGACATCCTTGGCGGCGGGTTCGTGCTCGGCATGGCGAGCTTCGCCGTGTCGCTGGCCGCCCTCGACAGCGGCAGCCCCTACACCCAGCTCGGGTCGAGCCGCCTGCGCAGCTTCGGCGCCGTGGGCGAGCCGACAATCCTGATGGTGATCTTCACCGTCGCGCTGATCACGCACACGGATCTGCCGTACGCGCTCGTGAAGACGCTCGAGACCTCGCCGGTCGAGATCGTGCGCCCCGCACACCTGCTGGCGGCCGCGGCGTTCTTCCTCGTGTTGCTGGCCGAGACCGGCCGCGTACCGGTCGAGAGCCACGGATCGACGCTCGAGTTCGGGATGATCGAGGAGGCGCGGACGCTCGAGCACTCCGGACCGGGCTTCGCGCTGCTCAGATGGGGATCGGCGATGAAGCAGATGATCCTGTTCGTGATCTTCCTGAACGTGCTCGTCGCTCCATGGGGGCTCGCGTCGGACACGCGGCTCGACCACGTCCTCGAGGCGATCGTGTTCCTGTTCGGCAAGGCGATCGCCGTCGGCGCGGCGATCGTCGTGATCGAGACGTCGTTCGCGAAGCTCCGGCTGTACAAGATCCCGGAGTTCACCGTGGCAGGCTTCCTGCTGGCGGTGCTCGCGGTGATCACGTTCGTCTTCGAGGGGTCGTTCGCGGGCAGCCACCTGACGACGTTCGGCGGCACGAGCACGATCATCGCGGTGGTCGTGCTGCTGCTCGAGTTCGGCATGCTCCGGTCACAGGACGTCTGGGAACAGTTGCGCCTGTACGGACTGAGCTCGGCGCTCATCGCCGTGCTCGCGTTCTCGGCGGCGGTGACAGGCCACGCGAGCGGGCTCTACGCGCTCGGCCTGGTCACCATCGCGCTGAAGGCGCTGGCCGTCCCCGTCGGCGTCGGCGCGGTGCTCCGGAACCTCGAGGTGCCCGAGCGGGTGCCCTCGGTGGTCGGCGTGCCGACCGCCGTGCTGGCGGGGATCGTGCTCAGCGGTTTCGCGTTCTTCGCCCTCTCGCGGCTGCGGTTCGGGGCCGGGGGGCCACTCCCGCTCGCGGCGCTCGGGGTCGCCGCCGCGGTGATCCTGGTCGCGTTCCTGCTCATGATCGTGCGCCCGCACGCATCGTCGCAGCTGCTCGGATTCCTCGCTCTCGAGAACGGCGCGTCGCTCGCGAGCCTCGTCGTTGCGCCCGACCTGCCGACGATCCTTGCGCTCCTGCTCTTCTTCGACGTCCTGATCGGCGTCGTGGTGTTCGTCGTGCTCGTCCAGTACCTCGCGCTGCAGCGCTCGTCGGTGACCACCCACGTCCTCGATCGGCTGCGCGGCTAGATGGGCTGGCTCCTCGTCGTGATGGTGGTCGTGCCGATGGTCGCGACGCTGATCTCACTGGTCTCGCCGGCCCGCGCCGCGCAGGGCGCGACGATCGCGGCGGGGCTGGCGTCGCTGGCCGTGACGTCGATCGCCGCGTACAGCGTGCGGGACGGCAGCGTCCTCGGCACCGCGGGGCAGTGGCTCGGACTCGACGCGCTCGGTGCGGTCTTCCTGCTCCCGACAGGACTCCTCTACGCCGCGGCAGCGGTGTTCTCGGTCGGTTACCTGCGTCCCGAGCGTGGCGGTGAGTACCGGCCCTTCGCACGCAGGTACTTCGCATACCTCAACCTCTTCTGCTGGGCGCTCCTGCTCGTGCCGCTCGCGACCGATTTCGGCACGCTCTGGATCGCCGTCGAGCTGACCACGGTGATCTCGGCGCTCCTGGTCGCCCTCGACCGCACCGAAGCGGCGCTCGAGGCGTCGTGGAAGTATGTGCTGATCGCGTCTGCCGGCCTCGGGATCGGCCTCCTCGGCGTCATCCTGCTCTACGCCGCGGGGACGGCGCCGCTTGGAACCGACTACATCCCGCGGTTCCACGCACTCATCGGCGCCGCGGGGCGGATGCCGGTGGAGACGGTCAGGTTCTCGTTCCTGCTCGCCGTGGTCGGGTTCGGGACGAAGGCGGGCCTGGCGCCCATGCATACCTGGCTCCCCGACGCGCACAGCGAGGCGCCGACTCCGGTCTCTGCGTTGCTTTCCGGCGCGCTCCTGTCGTCGGCGCTCTACGCGATCCTGCGCTTCTACCAGGTCACTGCGACGGCGGGCGGCTCGGGGTTCCCACGCCGCGTCCTCATCGTGTTCGGGGCGCTGTCGCTACTGCTGGCGGCGCTCTTCGTGTTGCGCCAGGAGAGCTACAAGCGGCTGCTTGCCTACTCGTCGATCGAGCACATCGGCGTGATCGCGCTCGGGATCGGGTTCGGCACGCCGCTCGCCGTGGTCGGCGCGCTCCTGCACGTCATCAACCACGGCGCCGCCAAAGGGCTCGCCTTCTTCGGGGCCGGCTCGATCCTGCGCAAGTACGAGACGAAGCAGATCGCGCTCGTCGGCGACGCGGTGCGGGTGCTGCCCTGGACGGGGCCGATGTTCCTGTTCGCCGCGCTGGCGCTGTCCGGGTTGCCGGTTTCGGGGGTGTTCCGCAGCGAGTTCCAGATCGTGGCGGGGGGATTCGCGCGTCCCGAGTACGTCGGTGTCGCGCTTCTGATCGTGCTTGTCAACCTCGCATTCTTCGGCGTCATCTGGCATGCGGTGCGGATGGCGCTGGCGCCGGCGGGCGACGTCGTGGTTCCGGTGGGCGAGACGAGTTGGTGGATGGTGGGCGCGATGGGGCTCTGCCTGATCGTCGTCGTCGGGCTGGGGCTGCACGTTCCCGGCCCGTTGGCCGAGCTCCTGCGCAGCGCCCGGTCCGCCCTGGGAGCGCCGGCAGGATGAGCGAGCGGCCGCAGACACCCGCTCCGAGGCTGGCGACGCCGTTCGATCTACGCCCGGCTCCGGCAACCCGCGAGGAGGTCGTCCACGTCGACATCGCCGAGCTGGCCGAGACGGCGGTGGTGCTGGTCGCCGACGGCGCGCGGTTGATCTCGATGTTTGCGACCGATGGACCGCGACGGGAGATCGTCGTCACGTTCGCGCTGCGCGGCGGGATCACGACGCTCGTCGCACCGACGGGTTCGGCGGAGTCGTATCCCGCCCTGACGCCTCGGCTGCCGGCGGCCGGCTGGGCGGAGCGCGAGATCCACGACGAGACCACGATCGTGCCCGAGGGGCACCCCGACCTGCGGCCGCTCCTGCGCGTCGATGCGGATGCATTGAGCCCCACCATCGCCGGCGACGATGTGTTCGTGCTCCCGTACGGCCCGATCCGCTCGGGCGTCTTCGAAGCCGTGCAGTTCGCGATCGAGACCGGTGGCGAGGACATCCCGGCGCTCGACGTGCGCCCCGGCTTCAAGCACCGGGGCATGGAGGCGCGCTTCGCGGGCATGGCCGCGGAGGACGGGGTGGCGATCGCCGAGCGGGTCGCCGGCACCTCGAGCGTCGCCCACGCCCTCGCCTACTGTCACGCCATCGAACGCGCGGGCGGCGTCACGCCACCCACACGGGCCCAGCTGTGGCGCGCGGTGCACGCGGAGCTCGAGCGGATCGTCCACCACCTGCATGTTGCGGCCGCGCTTGCCGAGACGACCGCGCTCGCGGTTGCGAACGCCCGGTTCGCCATCCTGAAGGAGGACGTCCAGCGGCTGCGCGCCGCGCTCTGCGGCAGCCGGTTCGGGAGGGGCGTCCTCGTGCCCGGTGGGCTCCGCGCGGAGCCGCGCCTCAGCATCGCCGGCGTGCGCGAGGCCGTCGATGCCTTCGAGCGCGACCTGCGCCGTGACCAGCGCCTGCTGCTCGGGACGACCTCGTTCACGGACCGCCTGGTGGGTACGGGGCGGCTCGACCGCAGGACGGTCGTGGAGCTCGCCGGCGTCGGGCCGGCGGCGCGGGCCGCAGGCGTCTCGACCGACTCACGCTTCGAGCGCCCCTACGGCGCCTACCCACAGGTGGGGTTCGAGGTCGTGACACGGGACGACGGCGACGCGATGGCGCGTTTGGACGTGCAGCTCGGAGAGATCCGCCAGAGCCTCCACATCATCCGCCAGATCGGCGATCGCCTGCCGCGGACGAGCGGCGATCTGCGCGCGCCGCTGCCCACGCTGACGGGTGGGGCGCACGGTTGGAGCGAGGCACCGCAGGGGGAGCTCGTCTACTCGGTCGCAATCGAGGACGGCGTGATCTGCGAGGTGCACGTCGCTCCGCCCTCCTACCGGAACTGGCCGCTCTTCCGAGCCAGCTTCCGCGGCGACGTCCTGACCGACTTCGCCTTCATCGAGCACAGCTTCGGGCTCACGGCGGCGGAGGCCGATCGGTGATCGCGTGGTTTCTGCGAGGGCTGGCCCGCGGCACCGTCACGACGCGCTACCCCGGTCGCGCCGACCCCGCGATCGAGCTGCCGCGCGGCCAAATCGACGTCCTGCATGCCACCGGCGCCGGCCCCGGCCTCGCCTCGGTCTGCCCGACGGGCGCCATCGAGGTCAGGGACGGGGCGGTGACGCTCGACCGCGGACGGTGCATCCTCTGCGGCATGTGCGTCGAGGCCGCTCCCGACCGATTCGCGTTTGCCCCCGCCGCCGAGACGGCGTCGCGCTCCCGCGGGGCGCTCGTCGTCGGGGGAGATGGGAGGTCGGTCGACGAGATTCGGAGACCGCTCGGCGACCATGTTGGCGCGTTGCGGCGATCCGTGCACATCCGTCATGTCGACACCGGGTCGGACGGCTCCGAGGAGTCCGAGATCCAGGCGCTCACGAGCCCCTACTACGACATGCAGCGCCTCGGGCTCTTCTTCACCGCGTCGCCGCGACATGCAGACGTCCTGCTCGTCACCGGCGGGGTGTCCGCGCCGATGCGCGAGCCCCTCCTGCGGGCGTGGGATGCGATGCCCGCACCCAAGGCAGTCATCGCGGCAGGAACCGAGGCGTGCTCGGGGGCGCTCGGAACGGGCGCCGGTGTCGATGCCGTGCTGCCCGTCGATGTCTATGTGCCCGGGTCGCCTCCGACGCCGATCATGCTCCTGCACGGGATCCTGCTCGCGGTCGGTGTGCTGGGTGGGGAGGCGGTCGCGTGAGCGTGGTCTGGCTCGTGGCGCTCGCGCTCATGGCGGCCGGGATCGTGCTACCCGCCGTCGGGCGTCGCGTCGGCGCGCTTGCCACCACCGCCGGTTGCGTGCTCGCCGCGGTGGTGGGCGTTGCAGCCGCTCTGGGGTCGGCGGCGGCCCACGTCTCGCTTGGCGGGTGGCTCGGGTTCGGGCCCGCCGCGCTGCGGGTCGACGGGATCGCCGGCATCTTCCTCGCCCTCGCCGCCACCACGGCGGGCGCGGTCAGCCTGCGGTACCTGGAACGGCCGCCGTCCCGTGAGGTGACGGCGCTCCACGGGCTCGTCGTGCTCGCGGTCGCGGTCGTCGTCACCGTCGACCAGGCGTTCGTGTTCCTGCTGGCCTGGGAGGCGCTCAGCGTCGCGCTCTATCTGATCGCGAGCGCCGATCGTGGCCGCCCCGGGACGCTCGTCGCCGCGTACCTCGCGGGCGCCCTGAACAAGCTCTCCGGCGCGGCGCTTCTGGCCGGCTTCGGTCTCCTCTACGGACGCACGGGCAGCTTCGAGTTCGCCGTATGGCGAGCCCACGCCGGCCAGATCGATCCGACGGCCAGGAACGTCGTGTTCGTGCTGCTCATCGTCGGCTTCGCCGCCAAGATCGGCCTTCCACCGCTCCAGGCCGGGCTGCCCGTCGGCTACGAGGCGGCGCCGGCACCGGCCGCCGCGACGATGTCGGTCGCGGTCGTGGCGGGCTTCGCGGGGATCTGGCGCCTGGTGTTCCTGACGCTCGCACCGGCACCGCTCTGGTGGGGCGAGGCGATCCTCGTGCTCGGAGGCTTCACCGCGCTCGTCGGAATCCTGTATGCGATCGCGCAGGACGACGTGCGCAGGTTCCTCGGTTTCTCGACGGTCGAGCACTCGGGCATCACGCTGATCGGCCTCGGTGCGGCGCTCATCGGGCAGGCGACCGGACGGCCGGAGCTGGCGGCCGCAGGGCTGCTCGCGGCAACCCTTCACGTGATCGCGCATGCGATCGCAAAGACGCTCGCGCTGCTGGCCGCCGAGCGGATCGCGGAGGCGAGCGGCACTCACTCGATGCGCCCGCTGGGCGGGATCGGCCGTGGGCTTCCGCGCACCGCAACCGCCTTTGGACTCGCGACCCTCACGCTGGCCGCGATCCCGCCGTTCGGGGGATTCGTCAGTGAGTGGTTCACGCTCGAGACGCTGCTCCAGGGGTTCCGCCTGACCGACACCCTCGCACGGCTCCTGATGGCGCTTGCCGCCGCGGCGCTCGCACTCACCGCGGGCCTCGGGCTGCTCGCGTTTGCGAAGCTCTTCGGGATGACCGTGCTCGGCCGCGCCCGCTCGGATCTCGGCCGGCTGCGGGAGCCGCGCATCCCGGGCGTCGGGGGAGCCCTGCTCGCCGGCGCTGCGCTTCTGCTCGGCGTGCTCGCCCCGTGGGAGATCCGCCTGGTCGGCGACGGGCTGCGAGGTGCGGTCGGGTTCGACGCCGCCGGGCACGTCATCTCGCATCCGCTCGTCCTCGGCCCGGTCTACGCCGATTTCTCGGTGCTCGCACCCACCTGGCTCGCGTTGGTGCTGGCCGCCTTTGCGCTCGCCGCGGCGGGCGCCGTGCGGGCCCTGCGCCCGCGGCCTGCGCGTCGCTCGGCGCCCTGGGTGTGCGGGACTGCCGTCGAGCTCTCGCGCGTGCAGTACACGCCGGCGGCCTATTCGAATCCGATCCGTGTCGTCCTGCGCGGCGTCTACGGCTACCGGCGGGCGCTCGTCCCCGGGCGCCCGGCGACGGCCGGCGAACCGTCGCTCGTCCTCGAGACCCAGGTGGTGCCCATGATCGAAGCACACGTCTATCAGCCATTGACGAGGCTCGCGCTCGGTGCGTCGCGACAGGCGAGGAGGCTCCAGTCCGGCCGGCTGGGCAGCTACCTCGCCTACATGCTCGCTGCGCTCCTCGTCGCGCTCGCCCTGATCCCGGCCCTGCGTCCCTGATGTTCCATCGCATCCTGCTTGCATGGGACGGCTCGCGGCCGGCCCGCCACGCCCTCGACGCGGCCGTCGACCTGGCCCGCCGGTACGACGCGGACATCGTCGCGGTGTCCGTGGCACATGCTCCTGCACACGCCGAGACCCGCGAGGACCGGGCCGAGTCGACGGCGGCGGCGCGAGAGCACCTCGAGCAGACGATGTTCGACGTCCGTGACCGCGCCGACCGGGTCGGAGTGCCACTCGAGCACGTCGTGCTCGAGGGCGACCACCCCGCCGAGGACATCCTCGAATACGCCCACGAGCACGGCTTCGACCTCGTCGTCGCCGGCCGCCACCGCACCGGCCGCGCGGGGCGGCTGCTCCTGCACGAGCTTGCCGAGCGGCTCGCGCGCCAGGGCACCGTGCCCGTGCTGATCGTCGGCGAGCCGGACGGCGAGTAGGGGGCTGCGCCGCACACTGCAGCTCCGATGCGCAAAATGGCGACCCTCGCCGAGCGGCCGGCCCGGGTGTCTTGGAGCCACGTTGCGAAGATGAGGGCCGTTCCACTAGCATGGAGCACAAGACGCGATGAGGCTCGCGAACTGCGCCCGGCGCCGCCGCCGGCGCTGATGGCTTCTACTTCACGGTCGTGAGGCGAGGAGCAACCCGCGTGTCATCGTCGACGGAGTTCGGGCAGGGCCAGGCGCAGGCGGCGCCGCTCGCCGAGTTGCTGTCTGCAATCGGCGCGCTGCTCGACCTCCCGGACGGCGTGCTTCGCGACGCCGGTCGCGCCGACCTGGAGGACGCGCGCGAGCGCATCCTCGCCCGCCGGGTGAACGTGGCCGTGGTCGGCGAGTTCAAGCGCGGGAAGAGCACGCTGGTGAATGCGCTGCTCGGTATGCCGTTGGTGCCGACGGGCATCCTGCCGCTGACCTCGGCGGTCACGCTTCTGCGCCATGGCGACCGCGAGCGACTGCTCGTGCACTTCCTCGACGGCCACGAGGAGCAGCATCCGCTCGATCGGCTCGCGCGCTACGCCACCGAGGCCGGGAACCCCGGCAACCGGTTGGGTGTGGAGCTGACGGTGGTCGAGACGCCGAGCCCGTTTCTCGCCGACGGAATGCAGGTGATCGACACTCCCGGCACCGGCTCCGTGCACGCCCACAACACGCATGCCGCCGAGAGCTTCTTCCCGCGTATCGACGCTGCCGTCGTCGTGCTGAGCGCCGACCAGCCGCTGTCGGCCGCCGAGCGCGAGCTGCTCGCGACGATCGATGGGATGGCCGGTGCGTGCATCGTCGTCGCCAACCGCATCGACCGGCTCGGCGAGCGCGACCGCGGGCCGGTGCTGCGGTTCCTGCGCGAGACGCTGGCAGGAGCGGGTCACGTCGCGGAGGTGCTGCCCGTGAGCGCGACCGAGGGCACCGGGTTGACGGCCCTGCGCGCGGCCGTGAACCGGATCGCCCGGGCCGACGCCGACGCCGTCATGCTTGCCGCCCGCCACGGCGCGGTCGTGCGCGTGGCGGCCTCCGCGCGGTCGGCCGCCGCCCTCGAGGCACGGGCACTCGAGCTGCCGCGCGCGGACCTCGAGCTCCGGAAACACCGATTCGCTGCGCTCATCGACGCGCTCACGCCCGCGCGCGAGGCGGCGACCGCCGTGCTCGAGCGATCGGTCGCCACCGCCCTGCGCGCGCACGTCGCCGAGCCGCTGCGGGAGCTTGCCGCCGCACGTGGCGGCGAGCTGCGCGCGGATGTCGAGCACCAAGCGGCGGCGCTGCCCGGCTCGCCGCGCGCGCTGCGGCGCGACCTCGCAGGCTGGGTCGACGAGCGCGTGCGCACCTGCATCGAGGCGGTCGCGTGTGATCTCGAAGCCGGGCTCTCGGCCGAGCTGCAGCGGCTGGCCGATCGGTACGCGGGCCACGTCGAGGAGGTGCTGGCCCGGATCGCCGACGGGGTGGCCGACGCGTTCGGCGAGCGTCCGTGCTGGCAGGCGCCTCAGATCGTGCTCGCCGATCGACCGCCGTTCCACTACAAGCTTCGCGACGAGGGGGAGGGCCTGGGCGACGCAGTTTCGGTCGCGCGCTCGCTTGCCCCGGGCCGCACGGGCAGGCGGCTGGTCGTCGGCGAGGCACAGGAGCGCCTCGTCGGCCTCGTCGACCGGCATGCCGGGCGGCTGCGGGAGCAGCTCGACGCCCGTGCCCTGGCCGCCGCCCGCGCCTACCGAAGCGAGCTTGAGGCGATGGTCGACGCGGCTGCCGACAGCGTGCACGCGGCCGTCGAGCGGGGAAGCGAGGAGCTCGAGCGCGGCTCGGCGCATGCCGGCGCGCGGCGCGCGGAGCTTCACCGGGCGATCGCGACCACCGATCGGATCGCGGCCGCGCTTGGCGCGGAGGGCGGCGGGGGCGTATGAGCAGCGCCGGCTGGCCGTACTCTCCCGGGCAGTGCCCGCAGTGCCGCTATCTGCAGCCGTTCGACCCGCCGCTGCCCGGCGACGACGGCTACGCGGTGGTCGGGTTCTGCCGGCATCCGCGCATCGCGATGGACCTGCACGAGCTCAAGCGGCGCACGCCCGCACCCTGCCCCTGCTTCTTCCCCCAACGCGGAGCCGGTGATGTTCCGAAGCATCCTGGCTGAAACGGACACCGATGCCGATCCGGTTGCGACCGAGCCCGAGCACTTCGCCGACCTGAACCTCGATCAGGTCGTCGCGGCGGTCTGCGCCGGCCGTGGCGAGTACGACCTCGAGCCGCTCTACCGGGCGCCGCTTCGCACCGCCGAGGCGGTGGAGTACCGGCACGAGGTGGTGCGCGACCTGCGCCGCGACGCCGTGCGCGACGCCGTGGGGGCCTTCGCCAGGCGCATGCACGAGATGCGGGCGCACCTGGCCCAGGTCGAGAGGCTCCACCACCGCCATCAGCGGGAGATGTGGTTTCTGGACGCGGTCGCCGTCTACTGCGACGCCGTTGCGGGGCTCGCCGCCGACCTCGCCCGCGCCGAGGTGCGATCGCGCGGTTTCGCCGGCCTGGCCGCGTACCTGTCCGCCTACGTCGAATCGCAGTCGTTCGCCGCCCTCGAGCGTGAGACTCGCGCGCTGGTCGCAGACCTGGCCGAAATCACCTACAGCGTCCACATCCGGGGCAGCCGGGTCAGGGTCGCCCCCTATGCCGGCGAGGCCGACTACACCGCCGAGGTGCACGCGACCTTCGCCCGGTTCGAGCGCGACGCCGTGCGCGAGTATCCGCTGCGGACGGTCGCGATGGTCAGCATGGACCACGTCGAGGCGCAGGTGCTCGCCGGCGTCGCGCGGCTGAACCCGGAGGTGTTCGGGCGGCTCGAGCGCCACCGCGCCGAGCACGGCGAATACCTCGATCCGACCGTCGGCCGCTTCGACCGCGAGGTGCAGTTCTACCTCGCCTACCTCGAGCATACGGCCCGGATCGAGCGGTCGGGGCTCGCGTTCTGCCTGCCCCAGGTCGCGCCGGGGGCGACCGACGTCGCCGCGGTCGATGCCTTCGACCTGGCGCTGGCCGACACACTCGTCCCGCACCTGCCCGTCGTCTGCAACGACTGGCGCCTCGCAGGTCCCGAGCGGATCCTCGTGGTCACCGGCCCCAACCAGGGCGGCAAGACGACCTTCGCGCGCGCCTTCGGCCAGCTGCACCACCTGGCCGGGTTGGGCCTCCCGGTGCCCGCGCGCGAGGCCCGGCTCGCGCTGCCGGACGCGATCTTCACCCACTTCGAGCGCAACGAGGACGTCGCCAGCCTGCGGGGCAAGCTCGAGGACGAGCTCGTCCGCATCCACGCGATCCTCGGCCGGGCGACGGCGCAGAGCATCGTCATCATGAACGAGAGCTTCACCTCGACGACCCTGAACGACGCCCTGCTGCTCGGCACCGAGGTGATGACCCAGCTCGCCGCGCGCGGCTCGCTCGCCGTCTGCGTGACGTTCGTCGACGAGCTCGCGTCGCTGGGCGAGGCGACGGTGAGCATGGTCAGCACCATCGTGCCCGAAGACCCGGCGGTGCGCACATACCGGATCGTGCGGCGGCCGGCCGACGGGCTCGCCTACGCCTGGGCGATCGCCGAGAAATACGGCCTCACCTACGAGCGCCTGACGCGGCGGGTGGCGCCGTGAAGGTGCTGCTCATGCACCGCGACCGCGACTTCGCCGCCGCCGAGCTGCCGGTGAACGAGGCCGACGTCGCCCAGGATCTCGAGCTCGGCACACTTTTCGCCGCCATGGCCGGCGGCGACCAGTTCCTCTACGGCGTGGCCAGGACCGCGATCCACCTCGGCCTGCGCGACCCCGCGGCGATCCGCTACCGCCAGGACGTGCTCGCCGACTGCCTGGCGTGGCCAGAGGTCGTGCGCGAGCTCTACGCCCTGGCCGGCGAGGGCCTCGACGCCGAGAAGAAGGTGCGGCTGGGGTGGCTGCGCGACACGCCCGAGTCGCTTCTACGCGGGTCGGTGCAGGTGCTCGAGATCCTCGTCTCGGTGCTGCGGCGCCTGCGGCGCACGGCCGAGGCCCACGCCGGCGACTTCCGGTCGGAGGGCTGGACGACGCTCGGCGCGATGCTCGCAGCCGAGCTCGACGATGACTACCTGGCGACGGTCGAGGCGCACCTCGAGGGGCTGAAGTTCCGCGGCGGCACGCTGATGAGCGCCCGGCTCGGCAAGGGCGGCCGCGGCACCGATCACGTGGTGCGCACGCCGCGCGAGCAGGGCCTGGTCGAGCGGATCACGGCGGCCGGCGGCCGCGGCACCCACACCTTCCGGATCGCTGACCGCGACGAGAGCGGCTTCCGGGCGCTCGCCGAGCTGCGCGGCCGGGGGATCCATTCGGTCGCGACCGCGCTCGCCCAGTCGACCGACCACATCCTCAGCTTCTTCGCGGCCCTCCGCGCCGAGCTCGGCTTCTACGTCGGGTGCCTCAACCTGCACGACCGGCTGGCCGCGAAGGGCGGGCGCGTCTGCTTCCCCGAGCCCCTGCCGGCAGGGTCGCCCGGCCTGTCGGGCCGCGATCTCTACGACCCCTGCCTGACGCTGCACCTCGACGGCCGGGCGGTCGGAAACGACATCGCCGCCGAGGGCCGCGCGCTCGTGATCGTGACCGGCGCCAACCAGGGCGGCAAGTCGACGTTTCTGCGCAGCGTGGGGGTGGCCCAGCTGATGCTCGAGAGCGGGATGTTCGTGGCCGCTGAATCGCTGCGGGCGAGCGCCTCGAGCGGCGTCTTCACCCACTACCGGCGCGAGGAGGACGCCGCGATGGAGAGCGGCAAGCTCGACGAGGAGCTCGCCCGGATGAGCGCGATCGCCGACGCGATCCGGCCCGGTGGCCTGCTCCTGTGCAACGAGTCGTTCGCGGCCACGAACGAGCGTGAGGGGGCCGAGATCGCCCGCCAGGTGGTGCGCGCGCTCGTCGAGCGCGGGATCCGGGTCATGTTCGTCACCCACCTGTACGACCTCGCCCACGGGTTCTACGCCGATCCACCCGTCCCGGCGCGCTTCCTGCGCGCAGAGCGCGGAATTGACGGCGAGCGCCCCTATCGGCTCGAGGAGGGCGAGCCGCTGCCGACGAGCTTCGGTGAGGACTCCTACCGCCGCGTGTTCGGCACCGAGCTCGGCGGCGACCCGGCGGCGGCGTCGGAGGGGCGCTGACGGGCGGCGACTGCGCCGAGCCGGGCCAGCACCGCCACCGCCGCGACCGCGCAGGCGGTGCCGAAGCCGAGCGGGCCGATGCCGGTCCCGGGGCCGGCGATGCCGGCGGCGGCGACGGCGACGGCCGCCGCGACCGCGCCGAGCGCCGTCGTGCCCGCGATCGCCGCGAGCCGGGTCGAGACGGCCGTGGCGTCGACGACGCTCACCGGGCGCAGGTCGCACGACCAGTAGCCGAGCTCGGCGCAGGCGAACAGGGCGGCGGCGTAGAGCGGCACGGCAGCGTCGACCGACCCGCCCGTGCCGCGCGCGCCGGCGTATTCGGCGACGAGTGCGGCCAGCGCCCAGGGGAGCGGCCCGGTGCGCGCGGTCGCAAGTGCGACCGCAAGGGTGGCGAGCGCGGCCAGGCCGAGCACGGCCAGCGCCGGCAGGTAGGAGCCGGCGAGCGCGAGCGGGTAGGCCGCGAGCGCGGCGCAGAGGCTCGCACTGCCGAGCGCGGTCAGGACACGTGCGCGACTGCGCCGAACCGTCGTGATCGCGTCACCTCCTCGAGGATCGGCTGCAGGGGCGCCGAGCGGCGCCACTCCGCCACCGGCACGCCCAGCCGGCGGTAGCGCAGGCGCAGGAGCTCGCGTTCGAGCAGCCACAGCCGGCGGGCGACGGCCTGGGCCTCGGTGCGCGGCGGGGCGACGAAGACCGCCGGCGAGATCTCGAGGATCGCCAGGTCATAGCCGCGGGCCCGCAGGTCGAACAGCACCTGGATGCCGCGCTCGTCGAGCAGCGGCGTGAGCGCGATCACGAGCGAGTTCGGCGGCAGCGTCCGGCGCGGGATGACGCTCGCCTCCTTCCAGGCGTAGCTGAAGACGATGTCGGTCTGGAGCAGCGCCTCGACGATCTGGTACTGCTGGCGCAGCCCGCCTCCGGGCTGGAGCCAGCGCAGGACGCCGCCGAAGCCGACCACGCCCACCCGGTTCTTGTCGCTCAGATAGCGGGTCGCGAGCGCACTCGCCGCCCGCACGGCCAGGTCGAGGCTCGATCCGGCGCGATCGCGCAGCTCGGCGAACGTGTCGAGGAAGAGGATCACGTCGCTGTTTCGCTCGGGGTGGCGCTCGCTCACGACCAGGCTCCCGCGCCGCGCGCTCGCGCGCCAGTTGATCGCACGCAGCTGGTCGCCCGCCTGGAACGTGCGGATGTCGGCGAACTCGATCCCCGTCCCCGCACGGCGCGCGACCAGGTTGCCGGCAGACGGCTGCGTGTCGGTCGGGGCGATCAGCCGGCGCAGCGTCTCGTGGCGGGGATAGACGCGCAGCGCGGCCCGGCGGGCGATCACCTGGCGGTGGGTGAAGAGGCCGAAGCGGTCGCTCGCCCGGAGGCCGACCTCGCCCAGGCCGTAGGCGCCCCAGCGTTCGCAGCGCACGTCGACTTCGAGCTCGCGCCGCTCGCCGGCCCGGAGCGCGACCGCGAAGGTGGGGGCGTCGGCGGCGAGCCCCGGCGGCAGCCGCAGGGTGACCTCGAGCTGATCGACCCGTTCGCCTGCGTCCACCGTCAGGAGCACCCGTAGCCGCTCACCCTCGATCACCCGCGGCCGGTCGATGGCGACATCGACGTCGACCACGGGCGCGCGCTCGCGAAGGATCGTGACGAGCAGCAGCGTGAAGGGGAGGGTGACCGCGGCGAGCTCGGGCCGGCGCGCGGCGATCGCCGCGAGCAGGCCGGCGGCGGCAAGCGTTGCGTAGGCGACCAGCTTCGGCGAGACGGCGCGCGTCATCGCGGTGCCGGGACGATGTCCTCGGCAGCGGGCGTCGGCACCTCCCGAAGGCACTCCTCGACGATCTCGAGCGGGCTCACCTGCTGCACCCACAGCTCGGGCTGCAGCGTCAGCCGGTGCGCCAGCACCGGCCCGGCCAGCGCCTTCACGTCGTCGGGCACGACGTAGTCGCGCCGCTGCAGGGCCGCGCGGCACCGGGTGAGCTTGATCAGCGCGAGCGTGCCGCGCGGGCTCGAGCCGACCTGCAGCCGCGCCGACTCGCGGGTTGCCCGCACGACATCGACGACGTAGCGGCCGACGGCCTCGCTGACGTGCACCTCCTCGATCGCCCGCTGCATCTCGAGCAGCCCGGGGCCGTCGACGACGGCCTCGAGGGCGACGTCGTCCTCCTTGCGGTCGAGCCGCCGCCGGGCCATGCCCCACTCGTCGTCGCGGCCGGGGTAGCCGACGGCGATGCGCAGCATGAACCGGTCGAGCTGCGCCTCCGGCAGCGGATAGGTGCCCTCGTACTCGATCGGGTTCTCGGTGGCGAGCACGACGAACGGCCGCGCGAGCATATGCGTCTCGCCCTCGACGGTGACCTGCCGCTCCTGCATCGCCTCGAGCAGCGCGGCCTGCGTCTTGGGCGGCGCGCGGTTGATCTCGTCACCCAACAGCAGGTTGGTGAACACCGGCCCCGGCCGGAACTCGAACTCCGCCGTGCGCTGGTTGTAGATCGACGAGCCGGTCACGTCGGCGGGCATCAGGTCGGGCGTGAACTGGACGCGTGCAAAGCCGATGTCCATCACCCGCGCGAACGAGCGCGCGATCAGCGTCTTTGCCAGCCCCGGGTAGTCCTCGATCAGCACGTGGCCGTCGGCGAGGATCCCCATCAGCACGAGCTCGAGCACGCCGCGCTTGCCGACGACGGCCTTCTCAACCTCGGCGACGATCCGCTCGGCACGCTCCCCGACGGCGGTGATGTCGAGCATCAGCTCACAGCCCCTCGATCGTCTCGATCACGGCCGCGATGTCGGTCAGCGTGTGCGCCGGCTGCGTCCGGCGGTCGTCCGCAGACCGCTCGATCAGCATCTGCCAGGCGTGCTCGCCGAGCACCTCACGCGCCGCGTCGGGCCGGCCGTCGATGTCGATGCCGCGCCGCAGGCGCAGCCGCTCCGAGGCGTCGCGGCGCAGGGTGCGGCGCAGCCGGTACTCGTACTCGATCGCCGAGCTCTGCGCGAGCTCGACCGAGGTCTGGAGGCTCGTGAGCTGCGCCAGCGGCCGCACCGTCTCCCCTTCGATGAGCGGCCGCGGCCGCGCCGGGGTGCGCAGCGCCCCGCGCAGGGCGGCCAGCAGGACGATCACGGCGTAGGCGCCCGTGACGACGACGGCGGCCCGGCCGGCGGTGGGGTGGCCGTCGAGCGCGAGCGCGGCAGCGGCGCCGGCCACCGCGGGGATGGCCGCGAGGGCGGCGCGCAGGCGAGGGCTCACCCGCGCTCCAGGCCGTCGCGGATCGCCGTGAGCGCCTGCACCGCCCGCTCGCGATCGCCGCCCGCGACCGTGTGGGGGCTGAACCGCGCCTCCTGGAAGAGGTGCGTCAGCCCGGCGATCGGGGCGGCGTCGACATGGGCCTGGGCGAGCACGCGCCGAAGGTACTCGAGCGGCGCCTCGAACGGGTGCCGGCCGATGCCGTCATCCGCGAGCATCCGCTCCATGCGCGCGTAGGCGGCGATCACCGCCCGGCGCGGGTCGGGCTCGCGGCGCAGGTCGTCGAGCGACCACTCGACCGCCTGGACGACGGCCGCTCGCGCGCGTGCGAGCGAGATGCCGCGCCGCCGGCGGCGGCGGGCGCGGACGAACAGGATGCCGCCGGCGGCGGCCAGGATCGCGGCGGCGCAGATCGCGGCATCCGCGATCACCGCCGATCCGCCTCCTCCGGCCGATGACGTCGCGGGCGGCGCCGACGTGGTCGAGACGTCGCTCACCGGCTGTCCCGATCCGAGCGACAGCGGCGCCGGCGCCGGCGCGCCGCCGCCGCGGCTCCCCGAGACGCCGACGACGCCCACGAGGATCGCCGCGAACACGAGCGCGGGCAGCATCACCATGAAGAGCTTCTCCCAGAGCGGGATGTCCGGCGTGTAGGGCTGGTCGCGATCGTCTTCGGGGTCGCGCGTGCGGCGCCGCAGCGCCGGCCATACGGCCGTGACGACGAGCCCTGTGACCACCACCCACGCCACGATCCCGAACCCGAGCAGCGCCGACTCGCCGACGTGCGCGGCGCCCGACCGCGGGCTGGCGCCGCCCGCCGACCGACCGAGGTCGGCGCGGCTCGTCACGGCGACGGCCGTCGTGAGCGCGACGAGCGCCAGGCCGGCGGCGATCGTGGCCCTCCTGCCACCATCCTGCGACCGCGCGCTCACCGCCACCGCCGTCCTCCCCCCCGCAGGGCTCATCCGGACACCGACAGAGGCCATCAGCGCCCGGCGGCGCATTCGACGGCGAGCCTCATCGCCGGCCCCGAGTATAGAACCCGGGCAGCCGGGTAGACTGCGCCCTCGGTTTCTGCGAACGGGGCGATGAGGCTCGCCACAACCGCGGCTCGCGCCGCTGATGGCCTCTCCACCGAGCTGATCGCCGTGGTCGACTTCTTCGCACTGGACATCGTCGAGGCGCTCGGGGCGCCGGGGTGCGCCCTGTGCCGGGTGCTCGCCGAGACCGAGGCCCGCGACATGGCGACGTTCGTTCGTGAGGGGCGGATGGTGCCCGAGGCGCGGGCGCGCTTCTGCGCGAGCGGGGGATTCTGCCCCCGCCACACCTGGCTCTTTCACCGGATCGCGGTGCAGACGGCCGCGGGATATGCGATCGCCGACGTCTACGGAATGCTGATCGCCCAGGATCTCGAGCGGCTGCGAGGGGCGCGCCGTGCCGCCGAGCCGGGGCAGCCGCCGGGCTCGTGCCCCGCGTGCGCCGCCGCCGAGGCCGCGCTCGCGCGCAAGGCCGACTTCTTCGCCGAGGCGCTGGCCGACGGCCCGGTGCGGGCCGCATACGCCGGGTCCGACGGCCTGTGCGAGCCGCACCTGGTGGCCACGATCGCCGCCGCGAACGCGATCGAGCCCGGCCTCGCCCGCTATCTCGTCTCCGACCGGCGCCGGCGGCTCGAGGAGCTCGCGGGCGACCTGGCCGAGTACGACCGCAAGCGCGATCATCGCTACAGACACGAGCCGAAGGGCCGCGAGCAGGACGCGATCGCCGCCGTTGTGCGGCTCTATGCGGGCGAGCCGGACTGAGCCGCGGCGTTTGCCGATTCGCCCCGCCCGGTATTGACGTGACATGCCGACCGTCCGCATGCATGTCACAGGCACGGCCGTCGGGGCCTCCGACGAGCAGGACGCCTTCGCCGAGATGGTGCGCACCATCGTCGGGAAGGCCGCCGAGAACCCGCACGTGCAGGTGCGGGTGGGGGCCGAGGACGCGGTCAGCATCGACATCACGCTCGAGCGCCGCTTCCAGATCGGCGTCGGCGAGGTGCTCGACCAGCTGCTCGCGCACGCCGAGATCGCGAGCGAGGTGCTCGACGAGCAGCCGAGCGCTGACGCTGCACGCGACTCTGGCTAGGAATCGATGCCCTGCGCCGCCAGCCACGCCTTGGCGACGCGCTTCTGCGCCCGGGTGAGCCATGCCTCGGCGACCGTGTCGCGCAGCTCGTCGCGATCGAGCTTTGCCAGGTCGGGGATGCGCAGGAGCACCGCCGGGTAGCCGTCGAAGTGCGGCGTGGTGAAGAAGAGCCGGCGGCCGTCCGAGAGGATGACCTCCTTCTCCTCGAGGTCGGCGACCCGGAACATCAGTACGTCGGCCATGCGCTCGCCGGTGTCGGCATCGACCGCGTCGGGCCGGCGGCTGCGGTGGAAGCAGTACATCTTGCCGTGCACGAGGTACGACGGCCGCCCGTCGTCGGAGACCTCCTTCGTGGTCTGCGGCATCGCCATCGCCAGGGCGTCCAGGTCGGCCATCGTCGCCACGTGCACATGCTGCCACGGACTCACGTGCCGGCGTGACAGGATCCCCGCGATGGAGGCCCGCGTCCGCACCGAATTCCCACGCCGGCCGGTCGTCCGGTCGGGCATCTACATCCCGCTCGCCGACGGCACGCGGCTGGCGGCGCGCGTGTGGCTGCCCGACGACGCCGACGCGCGCCCGGTGCCGGCGGTGCTCGAGTACCTGCCCTACCGGCTGAACGACGGCACGGCGGTCAGCGACCACCAGCAGATGACCTGGTTCGCCGGGCACGGCCACGCCGGGGTACGGGTGGACATCCGCGGGACGGGCGACTCCGACGGCGTCTGCACCGACGAGTACACGCCGCAGGAGCAGGACGACTGCCTCGAGGTGATCGCGTGGATCGCGGCGCAGCCGTGGTGCACGGGCGCGGTCGGGATGATGGGCTACTCGTGGAGCGGGTTCAACTGTCTCCAGGTGGCCGCGCGGCGGCCGCCCGCGCTGCGTGCGATCGCAAGCTGCTTCGCATCCGACGACCGCTTCGCCGACGACGTGCACTACCGCGGCGGGCTCGTCATCCCGATGGACATGGTGCACTGGTCGACGTGCATGCTCGGCTGGCAGGCGCGGCCGCCCGATCCCCTCGTCGCCGGCGGTCGCTGGCGCGCCCTGTGGATGCAGCGGCTCGAGCAGCCGCCGTGGGTGTCGCACTGGCTCGCGCACCAGCGCCGGGACGCCTACTGGCGGCAGGGCTCGGTGCGCGACGACTATGCCCGCATCGCCTGCCCCGTGATGTGCGTCGCCGGGTGGACCGACGGCTACCGCGACGCGGCGCTGCGGCTGATGGAGGGACTGGACGTGCCCCGCCGCGCGCTGATCGGGCCGTGGGGCCACAACGACCCCGTCCACGGGGCGCCGGGACCGGCGGTCGGGATCCTGTCCGAGCTCGTGCGCTGGTGGGACCGGTGGCTCGGCGGCATCGAGAACGGGATCGAGGACGAGCCGATGGTGGTCGCGTGGATGCAGGGTTCGGTGCCGCCGGCGGCCAACCTGGCCGACCGGCCGGGCAGGTGGGTGGCCGAGGAGGAGTGGCCGTCGCCGCACATTGCGCCGCGATCGCTGTGGCTGGGCGACGGCGTGCTCGCCGCCTCGCCGGGCGATGAGACGGGCTGGAGCGACGTCGGCAGCGCACAGGCGGTCGGGCTCGACGGCGGCGCGTGGTGCGCCGACGCGCGCTCGGCCGACCTCCCGCTCGACCAGCGGGCCGAGGACGCCCGCTCGCTCACGTTCACATCGGCGCCGCTCACAGACGCGGTCGAGATCCTCGGGTTCGCCGAGGCCCGGCTCGTGCTGCGCGCCGACCGGCCGGTCGCGCTCGTCTCGGCGCGCCTGTGCGAGGTGCGCGCCGACGGGAGCTCGCTGCTCGTCACCCGCGGCCAGCTCAACCTGTGCCACCGCGACGGCCATGCGGAGCCCAAGCCGGTGCCGCCGGGCGAGGCGATCGGGGTCACGGTTGTCATGGATTCGATCGCGCACCGGTTCGAGCCGGGCAGCCGGGTGCGCCTCTCGATCTCGCCGTGCTACTGGCCGCTCGCGTGGCCGTCGCCGCAGGAGGTCACGCTCGGCGTGCAGTTCGGCGGCGGCGCCGAGCTCGTCCTGCCGCAGCGGCCGCAGCGCGAGCAGCGACGCCGTGCTGCGCCCGCCCGACCCGCCCGAGGAGCCGGCGCCGCTTGCGGTCGAGACTGCTGCGCAGCGGCTCGGGCGGCGGCCGCACCGATCACCCGCGACCTGGCGTCGGGCCGCACCGAGCTCGTCTTCGACTGGGACTGCGGCGGGCTGAACCGGCTCCCGAACGGCCTTCTGTACGAGGACACCTCGGTCGCGCGCTACTCGATCGTCGACGGCGATCCGCTCTCGGCCCGGGTCGAGGTCGAGAACACCTCCGGCTACGGGCGCGACGACTGGCGCGTGCACATCCGCGCGACCGGCGTGATGACCTCGACCGCGACCCACTTCCTCGCCACCTCGCGCCTGGAGGTGTACGAGGGCGAGACGCGCATCGCCGCCCGCGCCTGGACGCACGAGTTCCCGCGCGACCACGGATGAGCATGCCCTCCGAGCCCGAGCTGCGCGACGAGGCCGTCGGCGTCCTGCGCGAGCTGCTGCGCATCGACACCAGCAACCCGCCCGGCGGCGAGACGCCGGCCGCGGCCTACCTGGCCCGCTATCTGGAGGCGAGCGGCGTCGAGTGCGAGCTCGTCGCCCGCGATCCGGCGCGGGCCAACCTGATCGCCCGCATCCCCGGCCGCGGCACCGGCCCGTCGCTTGCGCTGCTCGGCCACACCGACGTCGTCCCGGCCGACGACCCGGGCGGTTGGCGGCATCCGCCGTTCGCCGGGCACGTCGACGACGCCGGGTACATCTGGGGGCGGGGCGCCGCCGACATGAAGAACGAGCTCGCCACGCGCATCGTCGCGCTGGCGGCGCTCGCACGGGCGGGACACAGGCCGAACGGCGACCTGACGCTGATCGCCGAGGCCGACGAGGAGGACGGCCGCGAGCGGGTGGGGATGCGCTGGCTCGTCGGCGCGCGCCCCGACATCGCCGCCGACTACGCCCTGAACGAGGGCTCGGCCGAGCGGCTGGAACTCACGGACGGGCGGGTGGCGGTGCCGATCAGCGTCGGCGAGAAGGGTGCCTGCGCGGCGCTCGTGACCGCGCTCGGCGAGGCCGGGCCGACATCGCTCCCGCACTCGGGCGCAAACGCCGTGCCGCTGCTCGCCCGGCTGATCGATCGCCTGGCCGCCCACCGCTCGCCGCGCCAGACGACCCCCGAGACGGCCGCAACCCTCGACATGCTGGCCGGTGAGGCAGGATCGGTCGACGAGCGCCTGGCCCGTGCGGTCGCACTTCACCCGATGCTGCGCGACCTGCTCGCGCCTCTCTACGAGACGACGATCGCGCCCACGCGCCTGCGGGGGTCAGACGCGCTGAACGTGATGCCGGCCCGCGCCAGCGTCGAGTGCGACTGCCGCACGGTGCCGGGCGTGACGCGCGAGGCCCTGCGCGCCGAGCTCGTGGAGGCGATCGGCGACGCCGCACCCTACGAGATCGAGTTCCCGGCGCCGCTCGAGGGCGGGTCGATGTCGCCCGTGGGCACGCCGCTCTTCGATGCCTGCCGCGACTGGATCGAGGCCCGCGAGCCCGGAGCAATGCTCGTGCCGATGGTGTGCAACGGCTTCACAGACTCGCACTACCTGCGCGAGGCGTTCGGCACCGTGGCCTACGGCATCTGGCCGATCCGGCACACGCCCACCGAGGTGCTGCACGCCGGCGTGCACGGCCGTGACGAGCGCATCCACGTCGACGACCTGGGCTACGCGACCGCGTTCCACCTCGACGTGTGCATGGCGATGGGGCGGCTCACGACTGGATGACGGCGTCGGTGAGCGCGTCGATGCCCGCGAGCCGAGCGCCAAGCTCGGCGGTGAGGCCCCAGCGCGACGCGAGCTCGCCGGGAGGGGTGTAGGTGACGCTGGTCTGGTCGCCGTCGGCCCAGACCAGCACCTTGAGCGGCAGGTCGAGCGCGGCCGCCGGCACCGCCTGCATCACGGGCGTACCGGCCGCCGGGCTGCCGAAGATCACGACCTTCGTCTCGCGCAGCTCGAGGCCGGCGGCGGCCGCCTCGCCGCTATGGTCGATCACGGCGAACACCTTGAGGCCCTTCGCGGCGGCGATCTCCTCGAGGCGGGCGACGGTGTCTGCCACCGATCGCGGCGAGCGCTTGGTCGTCACGTGTGCATTGTCCATTCGGGGCCTCCGGCGCAGATTGCCAGATCGCGCCGGAGTTGTCACGCCTAAATAGGATCCGATGAGTTCGCCCGGGCCGCGCGGTCCTACCCGCGAAACACCACCCAAGGAGGACGACGATGACCACCACCACGCACCCGGTCGACACGATCAGCCTCGTGATCATTCCGGCGACCGACCAGGACCGGTCGATCGAGTTCTATGTCGAGAAGCTCGGGTTCGAGAAGCGCACCGACGTCGCATTCGGCGGCGAGTACCGCTGGGTCGAGGTGTACCCCCCGACCGGCACCACGGGCATCGCCCTCGCCCCGCCGCGCCCGGGCATCGACCCCACCGCCGTGCAGACGGGCATCACGCTCTCGACCGCCGACGTCGACGCGGCACACGCGCAGCTGCGCACGGGGGGCGTGGACGTGGACGCCGAGGTCTCGCGCATGGGCGACCCCGTGCCGCCGATGTTCTGGTTCCGCGATCCCGACGGCAACAGCCTCATGATCGTGCAGAGCTGAGCGCGCCCGGCCTCGGAGGATCCGGACATGCATGACCCCGGAGGATGGCTCGGCGCATCGTGGCCGTTCGTGCGCTCCCACCTGCCGCCCGCGCCGGCGGCGGTGCTCGAGGTGGGGTGCGGCTCGGCGGGCGGCTTCGTCCCCATGCTGGCCGCCGAGGGCTACGCGGCCGTGGGCGTCGACCCGGTGGCGCCCGCGGAGCCGGGGTTCCACCAGGTCGAGTTCGAGCACTACGAGCCGCCGCAGCCCGTCGCCGCCGTGATCGCGTCGAACTCGCTCCACCACGTCGGCGACCTGCCCGCCGCCGTCGGCCGCGCGCGCGACGCGCTCGCGCCCGGCGGGGTGCTGGTCGTGCTGGAGTGGGGGTGGGAGCGGTTCGACGCCGCGACCGCGCGCTGGTGCTTCGACCGGATGCCCCCTGACGGCGCCGAATGGCTGCGGCACGGCCACGACCGGTGGGTCGCGTCCGGCCTGCCGTGGGACGACTACTTCACGGCGTGGGCGAGCGACCACGGCCTGCATCCGAGCGCCGCGGTCGTCGACGAGCTGGATGCGCGGTTCACGCGCTCGCTCTTCGCCGAGGGGCCGTTCTTCTTCTCCGACCTCGGCATCGACCCGGAGGAGGAGCGGGACGCGATCGCCGCCGGCGGGATCCGCGCCACCGGCATCCGCTATGTGGGTGAGCCGCGCCCGGACTGAGGCGTCTCGGCACCTGCGCACAATTACGGTCAACGGCGTACGCGAAGGCACCGATGCGGCTCGCGGCGATCGAGGCGACCATGGACGGCGTACCGGCGTAATCGACTTGACGGGACGGTGGACAACGATGGGCGCACGCATCGCGATCAACGGCTTCGGCCGTGTGGGCAGGACGACATTTCGAGCCGCATACGAGCGCGGCTATGACATCGAGTGGGCGGCCGTCAACGATCTCGCGGACGTGCGGACGCTCGCGCATCTCCTCAAGTACGACAGCGTCTACGGGCCGTTCCCGGGGTCCGTCGAGGCCGGCGACGGGGAGATCCGCGTCGACGGCGTCGCGATTCCCGTGCTCGCCGAAACCGACCCGTCCGGCTGCCCGTGGTCGCAGCTCGGCGCCGACGTCGTGATCGAGTCGACGGGCCGCTTCCGCAAGCGCCCGGACGCGACCAAGCACCTCGAGGCCGGCGCGGCGAAGGTGATCATCTCGGCCCCGGCGACCGATCCGGACGTCACCGTCTGCCTGGGCGTCAACTTCGACGAGGTCTACGACCCCGCGCAGCACGCGATCATCTCCAACGCGTCGTGCACCACCAACTGCCTCGCCCCCGTCGCGAAGCTGCTGCACGAGTCGGTCGGCATCCGGCACGGCCTGATGACGACGATCCATGCCTACACCGGCGACCAGCACGTGGTCGACACGCCGCACAAGGATCTGCGTCGCGCGCGGGCGGCCGCGATCAACCTGATTCCGACGACGACCGGCGCCGCCAAGGCCGTCGGGCTCGTCATCCCCGAGCTCGCCGGCAAGCTGCTCGGCTATGCCGTGCGCGTGCCGGTGCCGACAGGCTCGCTCGTCGACCTGACCATCGAGACCGAGCGGCCGACGTCGGCGGACGAGGTGAACGAGGTATTCGCCACGCGCGCCGACACGGGCGCTCTCCAGGGGATCCTGCGCTACAACGACGAGCCGATCGTCTCGACCGACGTCGTCAAGTCGGCGTATTCGTCGGTGTTCGACGCACCGCTGACGACGGTGGTCGACGGCACGCAGGTCAAGGTCATCGCCTGGTACGACAACGAGTGGGGCTACTCGAACCGGCTGATCGAGGTGGCCCTGCGGGTGAGCGCGTCGCTCGATCGCACCGGCCCGCCGCCGGTGGGGTCGCGCGCATGACGGTCTGAGATGGCCGTCTCGGAGGCCAGGCGCGAGATGCGACCGCGAGCACGGCATCTCAGCCATCGAACCGGCTGGCTGCGAGCGGCGGTTCTCGGAGCGAACGACGGGATCGTCTCGGTCGCGGCGATCATCGTCGGCGTCGCCGCCGCGCACTCGGGCCGCTCGGCCATCGTCACCGCCGGCATCGCGGGCCTCGTGGCCGGCGCCGCCTCGATGGCCGCCGGGGAGTATGTGTCGGTGAGCTCGCAGGCCGACGCCGAGCGTGCCGATCTCGTCCTCGAGGGGCGTGAGCTGCGCAGCGATCCGATCGGCGAGCGTGCCGAGCTCGCCGAGATCTACCGCGAGCGCGGACTCTCGTCCGAGTTGGCCGAGCAGGTCGCGACCGAGCTCAGCGCCCGTGCCGACGTGCTCGCGGTTCACGCTCGCGACGAGCTCGGGATGACCGACCTGTCACATGCCCGGCCGTTCCAGGCGGCCGGTGCATCGGCGGCGGCGTTCACCGTCGGGGCGGCGCTGCCGCTCCTGGCGCTGATCGTGGCTCCGTCCTCGTTCAGGATCCAGGTGACCATCGCCGCGACCCTGGTGGCGCTCGCGCTCACCGGCTGGGCGGGAGCACATCTCGGCGGTGCGCCGCCGGCCCGGGGGACGGTGCGCGTCGTGGTTTGGGGGGTCGCGGCCATGGCGCTCACGATGCTGGTGGGCCGGGCCGTGGGCGCCGCCATGTGAGCCCGGCCCTCGGGCGCGGCAACGCCGGCAGGCCGCGGCGCTGAGTCGGTTTCGGTGCGGGTTTCCTCGTTTCGGTTCGGTGCAATCCCCGATGCGGCGATGCGGCGGCGCGGGCGAGCCTTGGGGGGATGGTGATGTCCGCACACGGGCCCGCGACGGATGCGGCGCCGGAGAGCACCGAAACGGCGTCTGGCCTCTCGAGCGACGAGGCCGCGCACCGGCTCGCCGTCGATGGCCCGAACGAGCTCGTCAGTCATCATCGGTCGTCGCTTCCGGCTGACGTCGCAAAGCAGCTGACCCATCCCCTCGCGCTGCTGCTCTGGCTGGCCGCCGCGCTGGCGTGGCCGACGAGCGGGATGACGCTTGCGATCGTGATCGTCGGCGTGATCCTGCTGAACGCGGCGTTCGCCGTCCTGCAGGAGCGCCAGGCCGTGCGCGCCGTCGAGGCGCTGCGCGCCTACATGCCGACGCACTCGACGGTGATCCGCGACGGACGCCGGCAGCAGGTCGACGCGCGAACGCTCGTCCCGGGCGACGTGCTCGTGGTGGGCGAGGGCGACCGGGTCTCGGCCGATGCGCGCCTCCTGACGGGTGGCGTCGAGGTCGACATGTCCGCGCTGACCGGCGAGTCGATACCTGTCGAGCGCTCGGCGGCGCCGATTCCGCCGGGTGCTGCGCCGCTTGACGCCGCCAACCTGGTCTTCAGCGGCACCTCGTGCACGGCCGGCGAGGCGCAGGCGGTTGTGCTGGCCACCGGGATGTCCACCCAGCTGGGTCGGATCGCGACGCTGACGCAGGGCGTGGGGCGTGAGGACAGCCCGCTCGAGCGGCAGGTGAAACGCGTTGCCTGGCTGATCGCGCTGGTGGCGATCGTGGCCGCGGCGGCGTTTGTTCCGATCGGCATGGCGGCCGGCCTGAGCCTGACGGAGGCAGGCGTGTTCGCGATCGGCCTGCTGGTCGCCAACGTGCCGGAGGGGCTGTTGCCGACGATCACTCTCGCCCTTGCGACCGGCGTGCGCGTCCTCGCCCGCAAGGGTGCGCTCGTCAAGCGCCTGAGCGCGGTGGAGACGCTCGGAAGCGCCACCGTCATCTGCACCGACAAGACCGGCACGCTGACCCGCAACCGCATGCGGGTGACCGCGCTCTGGACGCCGGCGGGCGCGGTCGACGTCGATCCGCAGACGTCGCGGCCGGTCGGCTCGCCTCCGGCGGGCGCCCGCGACCTGATGCACGTCGCCGCGCTGTGCTCGAACGCCGAGCTGACAGACGACGGCGAGGGCAGCGGCGACGCGACCGAGATCGCGCTGCTCCAGGCCGCGAAGGGCGTCGGCGCCGACGTGTCGGCGCAGCGCCGAGCGCAGGTGCGGCAGCGCCAGTACCGCTTCAACACATCGCTTCGGATGATGTCGACCGTCGATGCGAGCGGGCATGGCCTCACCCTCCACGTCAAGGGCGCGCCCGAGGAGGTGCTGGCCCGGTGCACCGGGATCGACGCCGCCGCTCGAGCGGACGTCGAGCGGGTGGTCGCCGACTACGCCGGGCGGGGGCTGCGTGTGCTCGCCGTCGCCAGACGCGATCTCGGCGAGGTCATCCCCGACCGTCGCGAGGACGCCGAGACCGGCCTGACGCTGATGGGCCTCACGGCGATGTTCGACCCCCCGCGGCCGGAGGTCAAAGCGGCCGTTCAGGACTGCCACAAGGCCGGGATCAGGATCATCATCGTGACCGGCGACCACGGACTCACCGCCGCCGAGATCGCACGCCAGGTGGGCATCGTCTCGGGGCAGCCGACCATCGTGACCGGCGACGATCTCGGCCGCATGCACGACGACCAGCTCGAATCGCTGCTGCGCACGACGCCCGAGCTGATCTTCGCGCGCAGCTCACCCGACACCAAGCTGCGGATCGCACAGGCGCTGCGCCGGCTGGGCCATGTCATGGCGATGACCGGCGACGGCGTCAACGACGCCCCCGCCCTTCGCCGGGCCGACATCGGCGTCGCCATGGGCATCTCGGGCACCGACGTGGCCAAGGAGGCAGCCACCATGGTGCTGACCGACGACAACTTCGCCGACGTCGTCACGGCGGTGCGAGAGGGCCGGCGCGTCTACGACAACGTCCGCAAGTTCATCATGTACGTCTTCGCCCACGCCACCCCGGAGGTCGTGCCGTTCCTGTGCTTCGCCCTCGGCGGCGGCGCCATCCCGCTCCCGTTGACCGTCTTCCAGATCCTTGCGATCGACCTTGGCACCGAGACGCTCCCGGCGCTCGCGCTCGGACGCGAGCCGGCGGAGCCCGGGCTGATGGACCGACCGCCCCGTCCGGCGGGTCAGGGCATCGTGCAGCGCGCGATGCTCACCCGCGCGTGGCTCGTGCTCGGCCTCACCTCGGCCGTGCTCGTCCTGGCCGGCTTCTTCTTCGTGCTCTGGCGCGCCGGGTGGAGCCCGGGCGACGCCACAGGTTCCGGCTCGCCGCTTCACCACGCCTGGATGCAGGCAACCACGATGACGTTCGTTGGGATCGTCGCGTGCCAGGTCGGCACCGCGATGGCCGCACGCACCGACCGCGCGTCACTGCGCTCGATCGGCCTGTTCTCCAACCGTCTGCTCATCTGGGGGATCGCGTTCGAGGTCGTCTTCACCGCCGCGCTCCTCTACCTGCCCCCGCTGCGCGACATCTTCGGGATGGTGCCGCCGCCGCCGCTCGCGCTGTTGCTCGTGCTCCCCTTCCCGGTGATCGTGTGGGGCGTCGACGAGCTGCGCCGGCTCCGCCGGCGCCGGGCGACGGACGATCGCGGCAGGCGGCCGGCGCCGATTCCGGTCGCCGACTCTCGCTGAGCACTCGGCGGCGCGAGTGGTACGCTTGCGGCCGTCGGCTCTAGCCCTTGGCCGACGGGACGTTCTGACCCCAAACGCTTGGTCAGTGGTGTGCACGCCGGTCGGGTGGTCGGCGTACCAAGCGTTTGGAGAGTCGTGGTGCTCCCGGTTACCGGCAAGGTTCGAGCATTCCAGGACGCCCATGAGGCTGGCGGCGCCGACGGGCAGGGCGGGTGCGAGGGGGCCGTGACGTGAGCGAGGTGCGCAAACCGACCCCGGCCCGGACCGGACCCGACCTGACGGCCGCGCTGGAGGGGCGGGCAGCTCGGGCCGAGCGGCGCGCCCAGGTGCTTGCGCGGGTGATACGCGCCGGCGTGCAGGTGGGTTCGGAGATCGCGCTCGACCAGGTGCTTGTGCGGATCGTCGAGGCGGGATGCGATCTGACCGGGGCGCGGTACGGGGCGCTCGGCGTGCTCGACGCGAGCGGGACCGAGCTGGCCGAGTTTGTGACCGTGGGCATCTCGCCGGACGAGCGAGGGCGGCTGGGCGACCTGCCGCGGGGACGCGGCATCCTGGGAGCCCTGATCCGCGACGCCGTCTCGTTGCGGCTGGACACGATCGGCGAGGATCCGCGCAGTGTCGGCTTCCCGCCTGGGCACCCGCCGATGCGCTCGTTCCTGGGTGTTCCGATCCTGGTTCGCGAGGCGCCCTTCGGCAATCTGTATCTGACCGAGAAGGCCGACGGACCGTTCACCGAGCAGGACGAGGAGGCCGTCACCCTGCTGGCGGACCAGGCCGCCGTCGTCGTCGAGCACGCGCGGATGGTGGAGGCGTCGCGCCGCTGGTCGCAGCAGCTGGAGGCGCTCGCCGACGTGTCATCAGCGTTCACCCACGAGATCGACGTGGACTCGCTGCTGAAGGTGATCGCCGGCCAGCTGCTGGGCGTGGTCGACGCGAAGCTGGTGTTGATCGAGCTCCTCGAGCCCGGCGATCAGCTGCGCGCCGCGGCCGTCGCCGGCGGGCGCGCAGAGCGGGTTGTCGTGGGCACAATCGCGCCCGTCGGATCGAAGGCGGGCCGGGTGCTCTCGCGGCGGCGAAGCGAACGGGTCGACGCGGCCCTGGACGATCCCGAGATCGACCCCCACGGCGCCGCGGCCAAGCTGAGCATGCGCTCGGGCATGTGGGTTCCACTGGTCGCCCGGGGACAGGTGCTCGGGATCATCACCATCGCCGACAAGCGCGGCGCGGACACGCGCTTCCGCGATGAGGACCTCAGGGTTGCGGAGGCTCTCGCACAGCGCGCGGCGGAGGCGATCGACCAGAGCCGCCGTGTCAGCCGCCACACCGTCCAGGCCATGATCGAAGCCCAGGAAGCCGAGCGCACCCGCCTCTCACGCGAGCTTCACGACCAGACCGGCCAGGCACTCACCGCCATCCTGCTCGGCCTGAGTGCCTTCAACACCACCGACGAGCCTGCCCGCCTGCAGGTTGCCGCGGTCAAGGATCTCGTCAAGGGCGCCCTCGAAGAGGTGCGGCGGATCGCGGTCGAGCTGCGCCCGCCGTCGCTGGACGACTTCGGTCTCGTCGCTGCCCTCGAACGTCTTGTCCAGACCACGACCACCCACGAGCTCCGGGTCGAGCTCGTCGCCGTCGTCACCGACGGTGCCCGCCTTGCGCCCGCGATCGAGACCGCGACCTACCGGATCGTGCAGGAGGCGATCACCAACGCCGTCAAACACGCCAACGCGCGCACCATCAGCGTGAGCGTCATCGAGCACGATGGCCACCTCGTGTCGCTGATCGAAGACGACGGCGACGGCTTTGACGCCGCCGAGGTCTCCGAGAGTCGGCTCGGACTCAAGGGCATGCGCGAACGCGCGGACATCCTCAGCGGCACGATCACCATCCACAGCTCGCGGACCGGCGGCACGGCTATCCGCGCACGTATCCCGATGGACCGGCCAGAGCAGGAACGGCCTCCGGCACGCTGAGCGGCCGGATGCCGGCCTACGGAGCCATGTTGCGCAACTTCGTGCCAGCGCGACCGGGCGGGACCGCCATACTAGGAGCAATGACCGCAGCAGCAAACGTGCGCACGCTGCTCGTGGCCGGCGATCTGCGCGTCGGAGAGTTCGTCTGCCCGCCGGCCGACGGCCGCTGGCGCTGCGAGAACGACATCGGCGAGGGCTTTCACGTCGTGTTCCCGTGGACGCCCGTGCACATCGCCCGCCGGGCGATGCCCGCGCTCGTCGCAACGCCGAACCACGCCGTGCTCTACCCGCCCCGGCTGCGGTTTCACCGCCGTGACCTCACGAGCGAGGGCGACCACTGTCTGTTCGTCGTGCTCGGCCCTGCGATGTGCGAGCGGCTGGGCGTGCGCTCCGACCCGCCGGGCGACCCGCCGCTGCCACCGACGGTGTGGCTGGCGCAGCGGCTGCTCGCCGCCTACCTCCGCCGGCCGGGGTACGACCCGGCGCTGGCGGAGCGGCTCGTACGCGAGCTGGTCGTCGCGGCGCTTCGGCCGGTGCCGCCGGGCACGACCGGCGCCGGCGGCGGCGCCGTCGAGCGCACGAAGGAGCTGATGGCCTGCTCGACCGGGCGGCTCGTCTCGCTCGAGCGGGTCGCGCGCGAGGCCCACTACTCGCGCTTCCACCTCCTGCGCGCCTTCCACGCCCGCACGGGCTACACGCTGCACCAGTACCACCTGCACCTGCGGCTGCGCCGGTCGCTCGGCCCGCTGCTCTCCGGCGCGCCCCTCGCGGAGATCGCGCTCGAGCTGGGGTTCCAGGGCCACAGCCACTTCACGGCCCGGTTCCGCCGCGCATTCGGCGAGACACCGTCGGCAGTGCGGGCGATGGCGGCCGACCCGGTCGCGCTGCCCGACCTTGTCGGGCGCCTGCTCGTCGTCTAGCGGCGGCGCGCAAGAACGTCCTATGTGTCCGCGCCGGGGCGTTCGTAGCATCGGTCCCAGTCCGATGGAGGAGGGATCGATGTCTCGAGTCTTCGTGTGGGCGACGGCCTTCGCCGCGCTCGTCGTGTCCACGTTCGCGGCCGGCGCGAGCGCGTCCGGCACGTTCGTGCAGCGGGTGCATGTGCTGCACGCGTTCCACGGCCCGACCACGGGCAAGGGCGCGTACTTCGGCTGGGCGGTGAGCGAGCTCCGCGACGTGAACGGCGACGGCGTGACCGACGTCGTGATCGGCGAGGTCGACGGCGGGTCGAAGCAGCAGGGCCGCGTGTGGGTGTACTCGGGCCGGACCGGCCAGCTGCTCTTCCGCCGGAGCGGCCGGCCGGGCGAGCAGAACGGCTATGCGATCGCCGACGCGGGCGACGTCAACGGCGACGGCGTCTCCGACGTCGTCAGCGGGGCGCCCGGCCAGGGCAGCGACGTCGGGCATGCGTACGTGTACTCCGGCGCGACTGGAAGGACGATCGTGCGCCTGCGTGGACACCACCACGGCGACGCGTTCGGAGCCGCGGTCTCGAGCGCCGGCGACGTGAACGGCGACGGCGTGCCCGACCTGCTGGTGGGGGCGCCGGGGACCGGCACGAATGCCGGCCACGTCTATGTGATCTCCGGGCGGACGTTCCGGGTCATCCGCGTGCTCTCGGCCCACCGGCCGGGTGACGAGTTCGGCGACGGCGTTGCCCATACCGCCGACCTGAACGGCGACGGCGTGCCCGATCTGATCGTGGGCGCGAGCGGCGCGACTCCCGGACACGGCGCGGCCTACGTCTACTCCGGACGCACCGGCAAGCTGCTCTTCCGCATCCGCGGCGAGCGTGGCAACGCCGCCTTCGGCCAGTTCTTCGTCGCCGGCGTCGGCGACGTGAACGGCGACGGAGTGCCCGACGTCTACGTCGGCGACTACGCGTCGAGCAACGCCGGTAAGGCGGGCGGGTTCGCAGCCGTCTACTCCGGAGTCGACGGCGCACGCCTGCACGCATGGCGGGGCGCCGCCGGTGAGGGGCTCGGCCCGGGCCGCTCGGCCGGCGACGTGAACGGCGACGGCGTGCCCGACATCATCGTCGGCGCCTACACGAGCAGCGACGGCGCGCCGGCGGCCGGCAAGGTGCAGATCTTCTCCGGAGCGACGGGCAAGCGCCTGCGCACCATCACCAGCACGACGGCGAACGAGAACCTCGGCTTCGACGCCGTGGGGATCGGCGACACGAACGGGAACGGCACGCCTGACCTCCTGGTCTCGGCGGCGAACCGCGACACCGTCTACGTGATCGACGGCAGCCCGCTCGGCTGAGCAGGCGATGCCGCCGGGCCCGTGCGCAGGCGGGCCCGGCGGCGCGGAGGTTAGGCCCAGAACGCGGTCACGACCGCAGGGTCGCCGACGTACTGGTCGACGCTGCGGACGCGGTCGCCATCGACCGCGAAGAGCAGGATCTGGTTGTCGGCGAAGGAGCGGCCGTCGGGACGCTCGCCGCTCACGCGGACGAGGACGGCGACCCGGCCCTCATCGCCGGTCATGATCGCGAGCGGCGCCGCCCGCAGGGTGCCGGCCGTGCGCTCTCCCGACTCGGTGATGAACGCCAGGATGCCGTCGCGGCCGTGGTGGATCCCGCCGTGGTAGTCGTCATTTCGGTGGTTCCAGGTGGCGTCGGCGTGGAACATCTCGCCGAACCCGGCGAGGTCGCCCTTGCCGAAGGCTTCGAATCCCGCCTGGACGACGGCGGCGGAGGTGGTGGTGGTGGTGGTGGTGGTGTCGGTGATCATCGCTGCTCCTTACGGGTCGGTTGCCTGACCCGCCCACCGTAGGAGCGGCGTTGCGCCCCCACCATCGATCGTTCGGTCGATCTTCGGGCTTCAGCTCGGCCGGGCTGCAAGGCCGTGCGCCATCGCGAACATCGCCAGGCCGGCGCGTGTCTGCACGCCGCACTTCGCGTAGATGTGCACCGTGTGCGTGTGGACGGTCGACTGCGAGACGACGAGCTCGGCCGCGATCTGGCGCTTCGTCCGGCCGGCGGCGAGCAGGCGCAGCACCTCGAGCTCCCGCTCGGTCAGGTCGGCCGGAAGCGGCGGGAAGGCGGGTGGGGGAGCGCCGGCCGCCTCGAGCACGGCGCGGACGGCGTCCCTGTCCAGCGGCAGGCCGGAGAGCACCCGCGACGCCTCGGCCGGGGAGAGTGCCGGGCGGTGCGGCCGCGGCTCGCCGAGCGCGTGCAGGACGTCGGCCGCCGCGAGCACGCAGGCAGCCGCGTCGAGCTCGGAAGCGCGGACTCCGGCCGGGTAGCCGGAGCCGTCGGCGCGCTCGTGGTGGCGGCCGGCGACGGGCCCGAGCGGCGCCAGCGCCGGCGAACGGGCGAGGATGCGCGCCGAGTGGTACGGGTGAAGGCGCACGAGCTCCCACTCCTCGGGCCGAAGCGGCCCGGGCCGCTCCCAGATCCCTGTGGGCACCGCGACCCGGCCGAGGTCGTGCAGGAACCCCGCGCGTTGCACGAGCCGCGCGTCGGCGCCCGTGGCCGCGGCGGCCGTCCCCGCGAGCCGGGCGACACCGCCGGAGTGCCCGTGCAGCCAGGGCGTCTTCAGATCGGCCGCATCGCCGAATCCCGCGAGCGCATCGTCAAGGGCGGCATCGTCTGAGAACGCTCGCCGCGGCGGCGGCTCGGCCTCACAGACCGCCGTCCACAGGTCGTCCGGCGCGGAGATCGCGAGCAGCTCGCCCGGCGCCTCGGCGAAGACCGCAGCGATCGCCGGGTCGAGCGCGCGGCCGCTCCAACGCGCGACGGTGTCCGTCGCAAGCTCCTCACCGCCCACGGCGTCGAACATCACCGCCGCGTAGCCCACGGCCGCGAACCGGGACGCCTCGGCGATCTCGGTGCCCTCGTGGCCCTCGGGGGCGCCCTTGCCGTCGAAACGCTCGAAGCCGTCGAGCACCGCCCGCGCCACGGCCTTGGGCAACCGCAGCCGGCGGGTGAGGTCGGCCCCCACCTCGCAGTCGGCCCGCATCGACTCGGCGTAGAACCGGGCCGCCCCCGCCGCCCGCCCAAGCATGCGCAGGCGGCCGGCGCCGTCGCCCAGATCGGCCAGGAACCGCAGCGCCTCGGCCGGCCGCGTCGGGTCGATCAGGTCGCCGCCGGCGCGAACGCGCACATCGTCGCCGCCATAGCGGGCGGCGATATCGTGCGACGTCGCCGCGCAGCCCGCGAAGCGCAGGAGCGTCGCGTAGTAGACGTCGGCGCGGGCCGGCTCCGCGAGGCCGGTGCGGCGCGCCAGTTCGGTCGCGAGCAGGCAGGCACGCATGGCCTCGCCCTGCGGATGGCCCCGGGTCAGGTCACCCGTCACGGAGAGCGCCGCAACGACGCCCGCGATTCCGGTTTGGGGCGGCATCGGGCCGCCGATCCTACCTGGGAGGGGCTATCCCTGGTGCGGTGCCGCCGGGCCGCGCAGCACGCAGCGTGGGTCGTGGTAGCTGGCGACCTTGGCCAGCAGCGCGTGCAGGGATTCCTGCTCCTCCGCGTCGAGCGGCGCGAGGAAGTCATCCTCGAGACCTTGCACCGTTGCCCGCAGCTCGAGCAGCGCGGAATGGCCCCCGGGCGTCAGCTTGACCACGTGCCGCCGGCGGTCGTCGGGGTCGCGCTTGCGGATCACGAGCTCGCGCTCCTCCAGCTCGTCGAGCAGTCGCACGATGAGACTGCGGTCGTAGCCGAGTGCGTCGGCGACCTGCGCCTGCGTCTCGCGCGGATCCTCCGCCAGCAAGGCCAGGATGGCGTAGTGGAACGCGGACAGCCCGGAGCCTTCGAAGGCGGCCTGCGAGCGGTCCTTGGCCGCAAACCCGAGCCGCTTGAGCAGAAAGACATTGCTCGCGAGCAGCTCCTTGGGAGGGCCGGGCCGCGCTCGTGGAGCGGGATCGTGGGTGTCGGTTGCATTCATCTCCAGCGAAGTGTAGCGCATCCGATTGTTTTTGTATGCTATCGTGGCGTTCATCAACGATCTTTGGAGGAAATGAATGTTGCAGTCACCGATTACACAGAGCCGGCCCCGCCGCAAGGGGCTTGCCCTGGCGGTGATCGTGGCGGCGCAGTTCATGGTTGTGCTGGACATCGCCATCGTGAATGTCGCGCTGCCCGCGATCAAAGGCGACCTGCACTTCGCCCAGGCGGACCTGCAGTGGGTCATCAGCGCCTACGCCATCCTGTTCGGCGGAGTCCTGCTCCTGGGCGGGCGGCTCGCCGATGTGCTGGGCCGCCGGCGCGTGTTCATGGCCGGCCTCGGACTGTTCTCGGTCAGCTCGCTCCTGTGCGGGCTGTCCTGGTCCGAGGACTCGCTGATCGGGTTCCGGGCGATGCAGGGGCTGGGAGGCGCACTCTTTGCACCGGCCGGGCTCTCGATCCTCATGACCACCTTCGCCGAGGGGAGAGAGCGTAACCGCGCGCTGGGCATCTGGGGCGCGGCCTCCGGATCCGGCGGGGCGGCGGGCGTCCTGCTCGGCGGGTTCCTGACCTCGTACCTGAACTGGTCGTGGGTGTTCTTCATCAACGTGCCGGTCGGGATCGCGGTGATCGCCGCCGCGCCGGTGGTGCTGGCCGAGAGCCGCGGGCCGGGGCACCGCCACTTCGACGTCGCAGGGGCCACCTCGGTGACCTCCGGTGTGATGCTGCTCGTGTACGCGATGACGCGCGCCACCCAGGAGGGCTGGGGCAGCGCCGTCACCGTTTCGCTTCTGGCCGCGTCGGCCGTGCTGCTCGTCGCCTTCCTCGTCATCGAGATGCGCTCGCCGGCCCCGCTTCTGCCGATGCGCATCTTCCGCAACCGGATGCTGTCGGCCGCGAATGCGACGGCCGCCATGATCGGCGCAATCGCGTTCTCGGAGTTCTTCCTGCTGACGCTCTACATGCAGCAGGTGCTGGGGTACTCGGCAATCCAGACCGGCGTCGGCTTCGTCGCGGTCACGTTCACGATCATCGTGTTCTCGAACGTGGCTCAGACGCTGGTCACTCGCCTGGGCGTGCGCTCCGTGCTCACGGCGGGGCTGACGCTGGACGCCGTCGCATTGGCGTTGTTCACCCAGCTGCCGGTGCACGGGCACTACTTCTGGGATCTGTTCCCGGCCTTCCTGATCAGCGGAGTCGGGCTGGCGCTCTCGTTCGTGCCGGTGACGATCGCAGGGCTCGCCGGCGTCCAGAGGGCTGATGCGGGCATCGCTTCGGGCCTCATCAACACCAGCCGTCAGGTCGGCGGAGCCGTGGGTCTCGCGGCGGTCACCACCATCGCCGCGTCGTATGCGGCGACGGGCTCCGGGGCCACCGGGCTGGCCCGGGTTGCAGCGGTCGACAGCGGGCTCACCGATGGGTTCCAGGCGGGGTTCGCCGTCCTGGCCGGCGCGGCGGTCGCCGGAGCCCTGATCGCCGCCGTGATGCTGCGGCCCCACCCCCAGGGCGCCGCGATCGAGCCCCTGGCATCCCCGTCCACCGCGCCCCTCGAGGAGGCTGCCTGATGACCATGACGATGAACAACCCCGGCCGTTTCGAGCACCAGGCGGTGTTGCTCGACCACACGATCGACGACCTGCTTCTGCATCTTCGCGGCCTGCTGCTGGTGGGCCAGGTGCTCGAGGAGCGGGGCGCCTCCGCGGCAGAGGTCGAAGCGCACGTGCGGGAGGCCGACCGCGTGCGAGCAGAGCTGGCCCGCCTGATCGGCGACGGCGGCCCACAACTGGCGCCGTGATCCATCTGCCCGCGAGCTCCCGATCGCCCACCGAGGTCGATCCGGAGCTCGCGGCTCTTTGGTGTTTCCTATTCGGCGGCCCGGTCGGACGGGCTGCCAAAGACCTCGTCGACTGCGATCCTGACGTTCTCCCGTCCCGCCTCGTGCAGGCCATCGGCGGCGGCGCGGGGCACCGAGACCGCGAGAGCCGCGGCGTGTGCTTCGGCGCGGGAGGCCGCATTGCGGACGGCCACGTTCAGGGCCCACAGATACTCCAGGTCGGCCTCGGCGATCTCGATCGCCTGGGCAGCGCCGAGCTCGGGACCGTGCCCCGGCACGACGCGGGCCGGCGGGTCGCGTCGAAGGAGGTCGATCAGAAACGCCAGGGTCGAGCGGTACTCCGCCGTCGATGTCGCGAATGGGAACTCGACGGTGGAGAGGTGATCGCCGACCGCGAGCAGGTCGAGCGCGCGGAACCGATATCCGACGCCGTCAGGCGTGTGGCCGCGCAGTGGGAACGTCTCGACCAGGAAGGGACCGAGCTGGATCGCCTCTCCCGGCTCGAACGTCCGGTCGATCCGCGGTTCTCCCGCGATGCGCAGGCCGAACGCCGAAGCGCGGTGCGCCACGCCCGTGTCGCGGAAGCGGGCTGCCACGCGCGTGGCGGCCGACTCCCCCATGGTCGCGGTCGCGTGGGGGAAGGCGGCGATGCCGCAGACGTGATCCCAATCAGCGTGAGTGGCGAGCACACCCGTCACTCGGACACCCATGTCCTCGGCACGGGCCGAGAGACGCGCGACCTCCTCGGCCGAGATCCCGGGATCAACCAGGATAGCCTCACCATCCGCGGCGAGGAGAAGTGACGACGTCTGCCAGAGCGCGCTCTCGAACCGCTCGGCCACCACACGCCTCAGTCTAGCCACGTAGTCCTGGTCAGCAGTGCGGCTGGGTGCGCGGCAAGGCCGGCGCGCTGCGCAGGTCAGCGACACGGAGAGTCGCATGCACGGCGGTGTCTCGACCCGAACTGCTGCCCGGAACGGGCATGACCCACCACCGTCAGCTTCGGGTCGTAGTCGGAGGGGAAGCGCTGCCCGACGTTCGTGAGCGTCCGCGGACCGCGTGCCGGGAGCCGCTCCCAGCATCGGCCCGAGCGCCGGAGAAGATACGTCCGGTACCCATATACGGCGACCAGCATCTGCGGATCGGGGCCGGCGGTCACCATCTCCTCGCCGGCAACCGCGTCATGACAAAGCCACAGCTTCGACCCGCCGGGTGTGACCCGGCTTCCCGGTAACAGCATCCGGACGCGAAACCCCGCAGCGCCGCTCGGCTTGGAGCGCGCCGAGACTCCCCGGGCACACGACTCGCGAATCGCGGCCATCTGGCCACCGGGCCTGGTGGACACCTGCGCGGCGGAGAAGTTGGGCGTCACTCGATCGATGTGACGGTGCCTGACAGCCCGACAGCGCGACGACCGACGCCAGGGCGGCCGCAGACGTCGTCAGGTCGCGAATGCGCCTCATCAACCATCAACTGTGCGGGAGCGGCCGGAACGTTTCATCCACCGGTGCTGACTCCGGGTCGGACTGCGAAGCGGCCTACAGTAGCGGCGTGGCTCACTCCTCAAGCCCGGCCCGGTGAGCGATGAGGGGCACGCTCCTTTTCATCGGATGCTGCTGGGCCATTTGGCTGGCGTACTGGGTGCTGATGGCGTTTCGGAACAAGCGGACGGTCGAGCGCGGCAACTTCCTCGGCTACCGGGCGGTGGCGCTCGGATGCGTTGCCGCACTGTTCGGCGTCAGCCGGTTGCTGGGCATCGCATGGAATGCGACTCTGTGGCACACGTCGCTGCCCTTCGGTGTCCTGTGTGCCGCGGTTGTCGTCGCCGGCCTCGCGTTCTCGGTCTGGGCGCGGGTGACGCTTGGCGGTAACTGGAGCGCCGAGGTGACGTTCAAGCGCGACCACGTGCTCATCCGCTCGGGCCCCTACGCGCTGGTCCGCCATCCCATCTACACCGGGATGCTCGCGATGGCACTCGGCCCGGCGATCGACTATGGACGGTTCGATGGCCTCGCCGTGCTCGTCGCGCTGTGCGCCGCGTTGTGGTGGAAGGCGCGGCAGGAGGAGCGCATGATGAGCGCCCACTTCGGGGACGCGTACGCGGACTACCGGGCGCACGTGCGCTCCATCATCCCGTTCGTACTCTGAGCAGATCCTTTAGGTTGGTTTCAGAGTAGGCGCGGATACTGGCGCCGTGGCGATCCTCGTGGTGGATGATGACGCGCGCCTGCGTCGGGCGCTGCGGCGGGTGCTGGTGTCGCAGGGCTTCGACGTGGAGGTGGCGGAGGATGGGGATGCGGCGTCGCAGCGCTTGCGCGCGGGGTCGTTTGACCTCGTCGTGCTGGACGTGATGATGCCCGGCCGGGATGGGATCGACGTGTGCCAGCGTCTGAGGGCGGCGGGCGATCATCTGCCCGTGTTGATGTTGACGGCGCGTGATGCGGTGCGTGACCGGGTTGCCGGGCTTGAGGCTGGGGCGGACGACTATCTGGTGAAGCCGTTCGCAAATGAGGAGTTTGTCGCGCGGGTGCGGGCGCTGTTGCGCCGGTCGGGGAAAGGGTCGGAGACAGTCGAGTTCGCCGATCTGGAGCTCGACGTGCTGACACAGGACGCGCGCCGAGGTGCCCGCGAGATCGGGTTGAGTCCGATCGAATTCCAGCTCCTGGAGCTGTTCTTGCGCCATCCCCGGCAGGTGCTTTCCCGGAGGGTGATCTATGAGCGGGTGTGGGGGTATGACGCGTCGCTTTCGTCGAATTCGCTGGATGTGTTCGTCGGGCACCTGCGGCGGAAGCTGGAGGCCGGTGGCGAGCCGCGGTTGATCCAGACCGTGCGTGGGGTGGGGTACTCGCTGAGGCAACGATGACGTTCCGGCTTCGGGTGACAGCGATGGCAGCGCTGGCCGTAACGGTCGCGATCGTGGCGACGTCGCTGGTGGCGTACTACAACGACCGGCATGACCTGGTGGGGCAGGTCGACAGCGATCTGCGCGCGACGCTTGACCGGCCGCCGTTGAGGGCGATCCTAGGAGGCAACCATCCGACCCCGGTCACGATCCGCGGGCAGCGTCGCCCACCTGGTGGCAGAAAGTACCGGGTCGTGCTTCCGTACACCGCAACGGCTGTCCAGGTGCACCTGACGCCGCGCCCGGCAGACGCAGTCCCTCACCGAGAGGCGCCGACATACGGAACGAAAACGGTGGCGGGCGTACCAACGCGCGTGCTGACGCTGTTGCTGCCACACGAGACGATCACGGTGTCCCGATCGCTGGTCGAGGTCGATCGGAATCTCTCGCACCTGCGGTGGCTGCTCACCCTGATCTCGCTCGCCGGAATCTGCGCCGCTGCGGTGCTGGGTGCATTGGTGGCGGGGCGGGCGGTGGCGCCGCTGCGACGACTGACCGAGGCGGCCGAGGGGATCGCCGAGAGCGGAGACCTGAGCCGGCGCACCGGGTGGCGCGGCCGTGACGAGGTGAGCCGGTTGTCGGTCAGGCTCGACGAGCTCCTGGGCAGCTTGGAGCGGTCGTTGCAGACGCAGCGCCGGCTGATCGCCGACGCTTCGCACGAGCTGCGCACGCCGATCGCGACGCTCCGCGCAAACATCGGGCTGCTCGCCGACCCCGGGGCGCTCGAGGCGACCGAGCGCGAGGAGCTTCTGGCGGACGTCCAGGAGGAGCTCGAGGAGATGACGACGCTCGTGGCCGAGCTGGTCGAGCTTGCGCGTGGGGAAGAGCCCGAGGTCACGCCGCGCGAGTTTCGGCTGGACGGGCTGGTGCGGGGGGCCGTGGATCGGGCCGCCCGGCGCCGGCCGGACGTGACGTTTCGAACCGTCCTCGAGCCGTCGACGGTCGTCGGGGTGCCGGAGCGCGTGGAGCGTGCGGTCGCGAACCTGCTCGACAACGCGCGCAAGTGGAGCCCACCGAACGGCACCGTCGAGGTCACCGTCCGCGACGGGTCCGTGGAGGTGCGAGACCACGGCCCCGGCATCGCGCCGGAGGACATGCCGCTCGTCTTCGACCGCTTCTTTCGGGCGAAGGCCGCCCGCGGGATACCCGGCGCCGGGCTCGGTCTCTCGATCGTGAAGCAGATCGCCGAGGCGCAGGGCGGGACGGTCACCGTCGACCGGGGCGCGGACGGCGGCGCCGTCCTGCGGCTGTGCCTTCACCAAGCGGTTAGCGCCGCTTCATCGCCGTTTTAGAGTCCGCTGCTTTCCTGGGAGGCGATGTCCGATCGTGATCCCATCGCCGCCACCGGGCTTCGTACGCCCGTCGTGCGCGTACCGATCCGAACCGGGATGCTGTTCGCACTCATCGCGGTCCTGAGTCTGGCTGCCGCCGGCTGCGGCGGTTCGAGCTCGCCCGGCGTGGCGAGCCTTTCCACCGCGACATCATCGGGCTCTGGAGGTGCCGACGGCACCAGCGCGGCGGCCAGCCCGACCGCGCTTGCGACGTGCCTGACGTCGCATGGCTTCCCGGCCTCGACCGGATCTGCCGGGTCGACCGGCAGCGGCCAGGAGCTCAAGCTGGGCGGCGTGACGGTCAGCGGGAACGTCGACCCCGGCTCGCCGCAGTTCCAATCGGCGCTGCAGGCATGCCACAAGTACATGCCCGGGGGTGGGCCGCCGAGCCTCACGCCCGCCCAGCGGGCCGAAGCCGTGAAGGCGTACACACGTTTCGCCGGCTGCATGCGCAAGCACGGATTGCCGAACTTCCCCGACCCCGAGGCATCCTCCAGCACGTTCTTCCCCCCGGACAGCCTGAAGGGCATCGACCCGTCCTCACCGCAGGTGCAGCAGGCATTCAACGCGTGCCAGTCACTCGAGCCCAAGACCGGTCCACGGCTCGAGTTCTGATGACGGCGGCATCCGGGCACCACGAGGATCAACGCCGGTCGCCGAAGCGACGGTGGTGGATCGCCGCCTCTGCCGTGGTCGTCGTGATCATCGCCGTCGCAGTCGTAGCGGTCGACAACCCGTTCGACGGAGGCGATGGCCATCCAGCGGGGTTCGTGGGCAACGGCGTGCGGACGTCGCTCGCAGCGGTCCGTCGCCAGACGCTCATTGCCCAGACGCCGTTCACCGCCACCCTCGCATATGCGGGCAGCTACACCGTCACGAACCAGGCCGCCGGTGACGCGAGCAGCTCAACCGGGCAGCCGGCGGCAACTGGCTCGTCAGCAGCCGCGTCGGGCACATTCACGTCGCTCCCCCGCGTCGGCGAGACGATCATGCAGGGGCAGGTGTTCTACCGGGTGGACGGGACGCCGGTCGTGCTCCTGTACGGGTCGACGCCGGCGTATCGCAGCCTGTCGGAGGGGATGACCGGGACAGACGTGGCCGAGCTGAACGCCGACCTGGTTCGGCTGGGATACGCGACGCGAACCGAGCTCGACCCTCGCTCGGACGTCTTCGGCTGGGAGACCGCATTGGCAGTGGAGAAGCTGCAGGCCCATCTTGGGGTGACCGAGACGGGCACGCTCGATCTCGGTCAGGCCGTGTTTCTGCCCACAGCAGCTCGAGTGACCTCGCTTCTGGTCACCCTCGGCGGTCCGGCCGTCTCCGGCGAGCCCGTGCTCGACGCGACATCGACGCGGCGCGAGGTCAGCATCGCCCTCGATCCCGCGGACGAGGCGGAGGTGAAGGCGGGAGATGCAGTGACCATCACACTGCCGGACGGCCGCATCACTGGGGGAGTCGTCTCGTCGGTCGGGAAGGTCGCCGCCACGGCCTCCTCCGGGGGTGGGTCGGCCTCGGGTGGCAGCGGCCAACCGGGATCCTCGTCGGGATCGCCCCCGACCATCACGGTGCTGGTGCGGCCCGCCCACCCACGCGTGACGGGGAACTGGGACCAAGCTGCCGTCACGGTGACGGTCACGACCGCCGTCGTGAGACACGTGCTCGCGGTGCCGGTGGACGCCCTCCTCGCGCTCTCCGGCGGCGGGTATGCGGTCGAGGTCGCCGACGCCGATGGCGTCCATCGCCTGGTCGCCGTGACGCTGGGGCTGTTCGACGACGCGGCCGGCCGTGTCCAGGTGAGCGGTGTGGGCGTGAAGGCCGGACAGCGCATCGTCGTTCCGGGACAATGACACCCGAAGCCGGCAGGCACCCAGCTCCTGGAGCGCCGCGGTCGTCACCGACCAGCCGCCGGCCGGTGGCGGAGTTTGAATCTGTGACGAAGGTGTATCCGAGCGGCCCGGTCACCGCGCTCCAGGACGTGTCGTTTGCCGTCGGCGGGGGTGAGCTGGTGGGGATCGTCGGGCCGTCGGGGTCGGGAAAGTCGACGCTGCTTCACCTGATGGGCACGCTCGACGGTCCCACGAGCGGCCGCGTGCTCGTCACCGGGCTCGACGTGGCGACCCTGGCGGATCGTGAGCTTGCCGCGCTCCGTGCCATCCGGATCGGCTTCGTGTTCCAGCAGTTCTTCCTGGCCGAGCACCGCACGGTGCTCGACAACGTGGCCGACGGGCTCCTGTATGCCGGAGTCGGTGCAGCCGAGCGTCGGCGGCAGGCGCTCGAAGCGCTCGACCTCGTCGGCCTTGCGGGGCGGCCGCGCGCGCGGCCGACCCAGCTCTCCGGCGGCCAGCGCCAGCGCGTCGCGATCGCGCGTGCCCTCGTCGGCCGCCCGGCGCTTCTGCTCGCCGACGAGCCCACCGGCAACCTCGACCAGGCCACGGGACAGATGCTGCTCGCGCTGCTGCACGACCTGAACCGGCTCGGCATGACGATCGCCGTGATCACCCACGATCGGGAGATCGCCGACCAGCTCCCTCGCCGGATCGAGATCGTCGACGGGCGGATCGTCGCCGACACCGGGCGGGAGCGGCGATGACGGAACCCGCGCGGCCGACCGTCGCCCGGCTGCGGCCGGCGGATCTGCTCCGGCTGTCTGCCGTGGGGCTGCGGACGCGGAAGCTGCGCGCCGCGCTCTCGGCGCTCGGCATCGCGATCGGCGTCGCCGCGATCGTGGCCGTCCTCGGCCTGTCGGCCTCCTCCGCCGCGGGGCTGCGCGCCGAGATCGCCAAGCTCGGCACCAACCTGCTGACCGTCCAGAACGGGCAGACTCTGTTCGGCCAGACCGCCGAGCTGCCCACCGCCGCACCGGCCATGATCGCCCGCATCGGCCCCGTACGGCATGTTCAGTACACCGCGTCGACCAGCGCGAACGTCTACCGGAGCCCACTCATCCCCGCCGCGGACACCAACGGCCTGGCTGTCGACGCCGCCAGCCTCGGTCTGCCGGGGGCCGTCGGCACCACGATCGCCCAGGGCAGATACCTCAATCCCGCGACCGCCCGGGAGCCGGTCGCCGTGCTCGGGGCGGATGCCGCCAGCCTGCTCGGCATCGACCGCATCTCTCGCGGTGAGCGTATCTGGCTGGGCGGAATGTGGTTCTCCGTCGCCGGCATCCTCAAACCGGCCGTCCTCGCACCCGAGATCAACGACTCCGTCCTGGTCGGCCTCCCGGCCGCCGAGCGCTGGCTCGGCTTCGACGGCCACCCCTCAACGATCTACGTCCGCAGCATCACCAGCCAGGTCAAGGCCGTCGACGCAGTGCTCGCCGCGACCGCCGACCCGGAGGCGCCCGACGAGGTCGACGTGAGTCAACCCTCCGCCGCCCTCGTCGCCCAGGCCGATGCCCAGGCCGCGCTCAACAGCCTCTACCTCGGACTCGGCGCCATCGCGCTGCTCGTCGGCGCCATCGGCGTCGCCAACATCATGGTCATCTCGGTGCTCGAGCGCCGCTCCGAGATCGGCCTGCGCCGCGCCCTGGGAGCCACCAAGCGCCACATCCGCATCCAGTTCCTCTCCGAAGCGATGCTCCTCTCGCTGATCGGCGGCGCCGCGGGCGTTCTGGCGGGCGTCGGCACCACCGCCGCCTACGCGACCGAGAAACACTGGAGAATCGACGTCCCGACCGTCGCCTGGGCCGGTGGTCTCGCCGCCGCCCTCGTGATCGGCGCTGTCGCCGGCCTTCTCCCCGCGCTGCGCGCCGCCCGCATGTCCCCCACCGAAGCCCTCTGGAGCGTCTGACGCGGGAGCCGCTGTACGTTTGAAGGCGACGAAACGGGACGGGGATCCGAATCGAGCGGGGAGGACACGCGATGCCGAAACCGATCAGGGGACGTGCTGTGCGAACGCCGCCAGAGCCCTCGGCGAACCACTCCGACATCGATGAATGGTGCCGGCGCCTGGTGCCGGATCTGCAGCCCATCGTCAGGCGGTTGGATGGGTCGATCCGAGCGACGGTCCCGGGCCTCGACTACGCCGTGAAGTGAAGAGGGCGTTCTACGGGCTACCAGAGCTCGGGTGGGTCATCGAACTCGCCGCCTACGACGTCTCGGTGAATGTCGTCTTCCTCGGCGGCGCCGACTTCGAGTCCCCGCCTCCGCTCGGAACGACCGACCGGACCCGGTACGTCAAGGTGACCAGCCTGGAGGAGGCGCCGCGACCGGAGCTGCAGCACTGGATCGAGCGAGCGCGACGCACGCCTGGTTGGACGTGACCGGCATTCCCGCCCGGCGGTGGTCGTGACCACCTACGAGCCCGCGTCCTGCGCCGCCGGCGGGGTGCACCTGGCGGATCGGCCGCGCCGCGAGCGCGTGTCACGCGAGCAGAACGGCTCGCTGGATGGCGCCCCATTCGCCGTAGTCCGGCCTGACCGATGCGGCGACCCACGATCGCCATACGGCGTCGTGCGCGGCCAGTCGCTCGCCCAGCGTGCCCCGGCGCCAGCAGTCCTCACAAAGCGCCGTGATCCGGTGCATCTCGCCGTCGTACCGGTACCAGACGGGGTGCGGCCTCGTGAAGCGCCAGGGAGTCGCACATCCGCTGCACCCGCCGTCGCCGCTGCCAACCAGCCCGAGGAGCCGAGCGAGTGCGCGACCTGACGTGCCGATCTTCACGCGGTTCGCGGGTAGCCGATCGCCGGAGCATACCCAAAGAAACCGACCAGTCGGTTATAATGGCCCGCGTCCAGCGGATGGCATCCTGCCCCACCCGACGCCGGATCGTGCACAGCCACTCCATCGCGCCCGCACCGTTTCCTTCGCAGTGGTCGCCGGACCCCGGCCCGCTGATCCGGCATGCGGCCGCCTGGTCATGTTCGTGCTGCCGAGCGTGATCCTTCGTCCAGACCGGGTGCTCGGGAACTCGCCCATGCTCGACCGCCGCCTCGCGGGGGCGGAGACGACCTGACGATGGCGTCACCTGACGCATTCACGTTCGAACCCGCCTTCGGAGCGCTCGCCGTCGCCTCCGGAGCGGCGTATGCCGTCGCACTCCGCGGCGAGGCACGGGAACGGTCGCGCCTCCTCGCGTTCGTCCTCGGCACGCTGATGGTCGTCGGCGCGCTCAACTCACCGCTCGAGACGATTGCGACGCGTTCGCTCCTCTCCGCCCACCTGCTGCAGAACGCGATCATGGCGGACTGGGCGCCGCCCCTGCTGATCCTCGGGCTGACCCCCGCGATGCGCGCATCGCTTGCGCGCGCCGCGGGGCGTCCGCTTCGGATCGCCACGAAGCTGCCGGTCGCGCTCACAGTCTGGCTCGCGACGTGGTACCTCGTCCATCTCCCGCTGCTCTTCGATGCCGCATTGCGCCACCCGGTGTGGCTCAATCTGGAACATGCGCTCCTGATCGCGGCGGGCCTCGTGTTCTGGTGGCCGGCACTCGCCGACACACCCAGCCGGCACTCGACCCCGACCCGGCTCGCCTACATCCTCATCGGCTCCCTGCTCATAGGTCCATTGGGTTTCGTCTTCCTGTTCGTCACCCATCCGCTGTACGGCTACTACGCTCACCGCCCGCGACTGTGGGGCGTGTCTCCTCTATGGGATCAGCATCTCGGCGGAATCGTCATGAACGTCGAGCAGTCGATCGTCTTCTTCGCCGCGGTCGCATACTTTTTCGTCCGGTGGCTCGAAGAGGACGCCGGTCCGCCGCCGGAAGACCACGTCCTACCTCAGCCCTCGCATAAAAACCGACTGGTCGGTTAGAATCGGGGGTGTGCCCCGGATCTCCGACCATGACAAGGTTGTCCGCCGCCAGCGTCTGGTGGACGCCGCCTGGCGTCGTCTCGCCACGAATGGCTACCACGAGACGACGGTCGACGACGTCTGCGACGAGGCCGGTGTCAGCAAGGGCGCCTTTTACGGGTACTTCTCCACCAAGCAGGATCTGTTCCTGGCGCTTCTGGATGAGGAGACCGAGACGCTCAACCGGGTCGCAGCCGACCTCGCCGAGCATGACCTCTCGGGCGCCGAACGTGTGCGGCGATTCACCCAGGCCATGCTCCGCGTGGGCGACGATCCCGGGCGGGTGCAGCTGCGGGCCGATCTGTGGTCGGCCCTTACAGGTGATCCGGTCGTCCGCGACCGCTTCGCCGAGTCCGTTGCAGCCCGTCGGCGCGTCTTGCGGGAGTGGATCGCCCGCAGCGTCCGGGCCGGAGATCTGGGCATCGACGAGCAGCGTGCGAATGCGCTCGCGTCGATCCTGATCGCGCTCGCAGACGGCCTGATGCTGCACCGCGCGGTCGATCCCAAGGGCTTTCAGTGGGCGAACATCCGCGTCGTCATGGACGCCCTCATCGGCGGGATCGACTCGTCGCAGCCCGCGTGAGAGACACCCAGCCGGTGACCGCACGGCGGACGATTCCGCTCGCCTCCGGTGGAGTCCGCCGGGTGCACGCGTGGCTGCACGGCTCGTCCGGGGGACTCATGTCGCTTGGGATCCTCGTGGGGGTCGGCGCCGGACTTGGCGCGGTCGCCTTCCGCGAGCTGATCCTCGGATTCACCCGCGCATTCACGGGATTCTCGGACTACAGCGGCGCGGGCCGGGTCGCGAATCCGCACTTCCCGGGGCTCGGGCCGTGGTTCGTCGCCGCGGTGCCTGTGCTCGGCGGGCTCATCTACGGCCCGCTGATCGCGCGCTTCGCCCGGGAGGCGCGCGGCCATGGCGTCCCGGAAGTGATGCTCGCCGTCGCGACTCAGGGCGGCCGCATCCGCCCCCGGGTCGCGGCGATCAAGGCCGTCGCCTCGGCGATCTGCATCGGAGCCGGAGGCTCGGTCGGACGCGAGGGGCCGATCGTCCAGATCGGCTCGGCGCTGGGGTCGACGCTCGGGCAGCTGCTGCGCCTCAACGAGTCCCGCCTGCGGCTCCTGGTCGCCTGTGGCGCGGCGGGTGGTATCTCCGCGACCTTCAACGCACCGATCGCGGGGGTCTTCTTCGCGCTCGAGCTGATCCTGCGCGATTTCGAGACGGAGTCGTTCGGGGTGGTGGTGCTCTCATCCGTCACCGCCAACGTGATCGGCCGCGCCGCGTTCGGCGCGCAGCCGTTCCTGGCGCTGCCGGCGTTTCACCAGCCCACGCCCGCGGGGTACGTTCTCTACGCCGGGCTCGGAGTCGCGGCGGCGCTCATCGGGACGGCCTTCATCCGCGTCCTCTACGGCGTCGAGGACATCGCCGACCGGATATGGCACGGGCCCGAATGGCTGCGGCCCGCGGTCGGCGGCCTGCTCCTCGGAGCGCTGCTGCTCGCGCTGCCCCAACTCTACGGCGTCGGATACCCCGTGCTCGAACACGCCGTCGGCGGGCGGTACACGGTCTGGCTGCTGCTCGCGCTCCTCGTCGGCAAGCTGGCCGCAACCAGCCTCACCATCGCGATCGGGGGATCCGGCGGCGTCTTCGCGCCGTCGCTCTTCCTCGGCGCCATGCTCGGCACCGCCTACGGGACGGGGATGGAGCACGTCGCGCCCCACCTCGCCGGGCAGCCTGGCGCTTTTGGGCTCGTGGGGATGGGCGCGGTGTTCGCCGCAGCCGGACGCGCGCCGATCACGTCGCTGATCATCGTCTTCGAGCTCACAGGCGACTACCACATCATCCCGCCGCTGATGGTCGCCATCGTCATCGCGACCGCGATCGCGACGCTGCTCGGGCAGGAGTCGATCTATACCCGCAAGCTCGTTCGCCGTGGGATCGAGTTGCGGCGCTCACAGCCGACGATCCTGTCGCAGCTCACGGTGGCACAGGCGATGCAACCCGTCCCGGCGCCCCTCGACGCGCGCGATCCGCTGCCGCAAATCATCGCTCGGTTCGCCGCGGGCGTCGATGAGGCGCTCCCCGTCATCGCGGCCGACGGCACATACGCAGGCGTCGTCACGGCCCGTGCTCTGGACGCCGCCGCTCAGAGCGGCGACGACGCGACCGCCGGCGACCTGGCGGTGATCACTCCGACCGTGCAGCCCGGCGAGCGCCTTGAAGCCGCCCTCGAGCGTTTGCTTCGCTCGGACGGCGACGGTCTTCCCGTCACCGACTCGTCCGGGCGAGTATCCGGCTGGCTGGCGCACCGCGACATCCTCGCCGCCTACCACCGGCACCTCCACCCCCAAACCGCCGTGCCGCCCGTCCCGGCGCCTCACTCACGGAATGGACGGGTCGGCGGAACATCGTCCCCGCCGCCACCTGATGGGCCTGGATCAGCATGCGCCCCGATGGAAGGATGACGGCCGCGCCATCGGTCATCCGCGCCCACGGCGTGACCAAAGCCTACGGCCGCCGGCGTGTTCTCACCGGCGTCGACCTCGACGTTCCCACCGGTACGCTGGTGGCCGTCGTGGGAGAGAACGGGGCGGGCAAGTCGACTCTGCTGCAAATCATCGCGGGCACGCTCCGGCCGGACGCCGGGACGGTCGAGGTCCGGGGCCCCGTCGGGTACTGCCCGCAGGCGCCGGTCGTGAACGGCGCGCTCACCGTCGATCAGCACATTCGCTACTTCGCCGCCGCCTACGGGCTGCGGACACTCGAACGGGCCGACGAGTTGGTCGACGCGCTCGGATTCGGGGAGTACCGCAGAACGGTCGTCGACGAGCTCTCCGGCGGGACACGCCAGAAGCTCAACCTTACGCTGGCGCTCATGCACGACCCTTCGGTGCTGCTGCTCGACGAGCCGTACCAGGGGTTCGACTGGGAGACCTACCTCCGCTTCTGGGATCTCGTCGACGACCTCCGCCGGCGAGGGCGTGCCGTCGTCGTGATCACCCACCTCGTCTTCGAAGAGCAGCGCTTCGACCGCCTGTACGAGCTCGCAGGCGGCGTATCCAAATTGGTGACGCCGCCGGCGTCGCACATCGTGGGAGATCACCATGACTCGCGTTGAGCGACCCTACGCCCGTCAGTTTCCGACGGCGCTTCGGTTCGCGCTCCGAAACCAAACTCGGAATCGACTGGCCTGGATGCTCCTTGTGCTCTTCGTCCCCGTCTGGTACCTGCTGATGGCCGTGATCGTCGGGGACAAGCCGCTCGTCTTCGAGCTCTTCTCCACAGGCGCGCGACTGCATGTCGACGGCCGCGACCTCACCCTCGTCACCGCCGGGATGAACGCGCTCACCATCATCACCGGGTTCGCCGTCTTCACCGCCATCCGCCGTGCGCTCCCGCTCGACCGGCGCCTTGTCTACGCCGGGTACCGTCAGTCGCTGCTGATCGCGGCGAAGGGTGCCGCCACGATCGCCGTCGCCACCGGCGTGGCGCTCTACGCATCCGTCGTGCTGCTGGCATTCTGGCGGCCGCCGCCGAGCGCATGGGCGTCCGTGCTCGCCGGATTCGCGGTCATGGCTGCCGAGTACGGCGCCCTCGGCCTCCTCCTTGGCGTGCTCGTCAAGGACGACCTCGAAGGCTTCTTCCTCATCATCATGGGGAGCCTCATGGACACGTTCCTGCAGAACCCTCTTGGAAACCCGCTCGCGAACCGACCCGTCCTCGAATACTTTCCATCATTCGGCCCCACGCAGTTCGCCATCGGCGGCAGCCTCGGCGACGCGGCGCTCTGGGCCGACCTCGCCCTCGGCCTGGCCTGGGCGGCCGCCCTGATCGCGGCTGCCATGGTCGTCTTCCGCATACGCACTCGCGTCCGCCGGCGCGAGTGGCCAGGCTAACGCACACCCAACCGTGCGGCGGCCCAGGGCAGAGAGCCCCCCTGGACGAGGACCGACGTGGACACCGTGATGAAGACGAGGCCGTAGACGCGGTGTGCGTCCGGGATGCCGCCGGCGAGTGCCAGCGAGGCGAGCAGGATCGGGACTGCGCCTCGCATCCCCGCCCATGCGACGAAGACGCTCTCTCGGGCAGGCAGCCGAAACGCCCTCAAGAGTGCAGCGACGACAGGGAGACGGGCGACGGTGAGCAAGACGACTGTCAGGGCCAGCCCGTCAATGACCGTGCGAACGCCCAGTCCCGCGAGGTGCACCGTGAGCCCCAGCGCGACGAACACGACCACCTCGGCGAGCCCCGCCAGCTCGGAATGGAACGCTCGGACATCCTCTCCGATCGGCGCGTCCGCGTCCCCGAGCAGCAGCCCGGCGACGAACACCGCCAGGAAGCCGGATCCGTGCGCCGCCGCGGCCACACCGAAGATCATCGCCGCCCCCGCAAGCGCGACGATCGGCTGCAACGTCTCACGTGGCTCTGTCAGAAGCCGCAGTGGAGAGCGGGCGAGCCATGCCCCGACGAGACCGACCACGAGCCCGATGGCCAGCTCGCGCACGAGGGTCCCGCCGACGGTCGGAAGCCAGGCACCGCTGCCGGTGCCGACCGCGATCACTCCCACCATGAGGGCGATCGCAATCGGATCGTTCGCGCCCGACTCGGCTTCAAGGATCGTCTTCGGCCGGTCGGCGACAGCGCCTTCTCCGATCACCGAGAACACGACCGCCGGGTCGGTCGGCGCGAGCGCGACACCCAGCACCGCGGACGCCGTCCAGCCGAGGCCGACGACCCAGTGTGCTGCAAGCACCATCACGCCGGCTGCCGCTCCGGTCGCGACGACCCCCAGCGCGGCGACGACCGCCAGCACCGGGCGGACGCGATGCCATCCCAGCGATACCCCGCCGTCGAACAGGATCACGAGTAACGCCGCCGAGCCGATCCACCCCACCTCGCGCGGTGAGAGCGCCGAGCGCAGGGGCTCGATGACATCGGACGCCACCGCCGCGACGACGAGGAAGACCACCGGCGCCGGCACACGCAGCCGCTCGGCGCCGCGCCGGAACGCCAGCGCGCACAGCACGCCGCCTCCCACGACCGCAACCACGATTCCGAACGCCTGCATCACGCCGCCTTCCCGCCTGCGACCACCGTCAACGGCGGCTGAAGGCGTGGACACTAGCCAACCTCCGGCACGGAGCTATCGGCGGTTGCACGACGGTTCGGCACTCCCAGCCCAAGCGGGCCCTCACCCCGCCGGGCATCGAACCGCTCCGGATCAGTGGAGGTGGGCCCGGCGGCGGGGTTGTGCCTGGTCGTAGCGCTGCGCTGCGAGAGCGGCTGCGCCGATGATGAGGGCCAACCATGCGGCGAGTGCCGCCAGTGGGAGTTCGTCGAGAAGGTGGGCGCGGACGTCCCATGCGAATCGGACGAGGAGCGCACTTCCGATGATCGTTACGGCGACGACCCGGAAGCGAGGTCGGAGGATCGTCCGGCGAGCGAGCGCTTGTCCGCGTAGGACGGCGATCACGGGATCGAGTGCGATGCTTGCAATCCGGATGAGCGGGAGGAGCAGTGGGCGGAGCGCGATTCGAGCGGCGACGACGCCGCTGACTGTGCCGATTGCCGCTCCGGCGAGGACGTCGGTCGGGTAGTGCATGCCGGTTGCGACACGCGATATCGCGATCAGCGCCGCGGTGGAGAGAAAGACATATCCGGCACGGCGGTGTATGAGCAGGATGCCGACTGCGATGCCAAACGCCGCACTCGCATGGTCGCTGGGGAAGCTCGGGTCGGTCGATCGTGGCAGCAGGGGAATGATCGCCTGTGGATGTGCCTGGTACGGGCGTGGGCGCTGCCATATGTGGATGATGACCTGGTTGATCGCGAGGCCGAGCGTCGCCGCAGCGAGACCGGCGGTTCCGGCCCGTTTCCAAAGGTCGGAGCCTCCGGGCGGAGCGAGGAACCACAACAAGACGGCGGCTGCGCCGAACGCGATCACACCCCAGTTGGCGAAGCCCGCCACGATCGACGCGAGCAGGGGATGGTGCCGCGCGACAAGGTTGATTGCGTGGTCGATCCGGTAATCCATGTCTATGAGGTGCCCGAGCTGGCGTCCGCCGAACTCGACCATCTTGGCAGGTTCGCCTTGGAGGATGCTTCACCGGCTATTTACCACGCCGTCACCAGACGTACACCATCCCGTCGATCCGGTTGTGGGATGCTCCGGCGATGTCGGCATGGCGGCCCACCGCTCGGTCGCTCGACGCGACCGACGGGCTCATCCAGATCGCAAGGCGGCGAGTTCCCGTCGTGGCCGCGTGCGGGCTGGCGGCCACGGCGACGCTCGTCGCCGCGACGAGCTGGTGGGCGATCGTGGTGCTCGCACCGACCGTACTCGTATGCATCCTCGCGGAGCGCGACCGCGCCGAGTAGTGGCCGTGCAAGTGGGCGGCTGTCTCTAGGGAGAGCGCGTGGCGCCGATCGTCCCACACCCCGAACGACGCGCGATCGCCGCCCGAAGCCACGCAGCCGAGAGAGAGGAGGAGGAGCGGGCGAGGAGAATCGAACTCCCGTCTTGAGCTTGGAAGGCTCTTGCTCTGCCATTGAGCTACGCCCGCGCGGGCCACATCGTACGTCGGCGCGGCCGGGCTACGCGACCGGGAGGGTGGCCGGGTCGTCGTCGTCCACGTGGTGGATCACCCGGCGCGGCTCGATGACGAGGATCACGCGGCGCTCGCCGGGGCGCCGCCACGGATAGGGGCGCAACCCGAGGTATCGCTCGGACAGGTCGTCGAGCTGCGCCTCGGCGTCGGGCCCGGCGACGACGTCGACGACCTCTCCGCGAATCTCGACGCGCTCGTACGGGTTCGCGGGCTCGATCAGGCCGAGCGTCACCCGCGGGTCCCGCACGCTGTTTCGGTGCTTGGCCCAGCCCTCGCCGGTGTTGACCAGGACGCGGCCGTCGCGCAGCCCCACCCACACCGGCTTCAGGTTCGGCCACCCGTCGCCGTTGCGCGTCGCGAGCGTCCAGAACAGCGGCCGGGCGAGCTTCGCCCGCACCTCCGCGCTCAGCTCGGCGCGTGCCGGCGCCACCGGCTCAGACCGGATCGGCGGGCGTGGCGGCGGCCTTTGCCCGGGGGGCGCGCTTGCGGCGGGGGCGGGGCGCGGCGACCACGTCGGCGAACGTGATCCGGTCGGTCTCGCACACCACGGAAGTTCCGGTCACGGCCTCGCGCAGGATGCCGCTCTCGAGCAGGGCGTCACGGCCCTCGGGCGCCTCGTTCGCCGCCTGGCGCTGCTCCTCGGAGTCCCACAGCTGGAGGATCACGATGCCCTCGTCGGTGGGCGCCGTGACCTGAGCCGTCAGGCCGGCGGGCATCCCGAATGCGTCGGCCAGCCGGTCGGAGGCTTCCAGCAGACGATCGGTCTTCCCCTGCATCTGCACGAGGACCAGCACGCTCATCGCGCCAATCTTACGTGGTCGTCGTCGTCGAGGTCGTGTCGGTGACCGTGACCGTTTCGGTCGACGTGACGGTGACCGATGTGATGGGGCCCGTGATCGTTGTCGGGATCTCGATCGTCGTCACGTCGGTGGTCGTCCTGCCCGGGAGCTTGACGACGGTCGTCGTCGTGCGGTGGATGTAGTGGGTCACGACGTGCGCCGGCAGAGCGACCGTGGTTGCCGGCACCGACACGATGCCGTCCTTGACCTTGACGGTCTGGGCGGGCACGCGCACCTCGGTCTTACGGTTCACGGTGATGACGCGACCGGTGACGTGGATGTACTTCGTCGCCGCGGCGGCGGTACCCGAGCCGCCCACGACGCTGCCGATCCAGACGCCGCCCGCGAAGAGCGCCAGGATCACGGGCAGACCGATCAGCAGCCTGTGCGGATAGGCGCGTGGGCGCCCGACGGTCGCGGCCAGGACCGGCGCGCCGCCCGCCGCGGGCACGGGTGCGGGGGGAGCCGTGAGCCCCGCAAACGCGGGGGCCGCCTCGGCCGTCTCGGCCGCGACGACGGCGCCGGCGGCGCGCGCCGGGCGCGCGGGGGTGGCCTCGGCCGAGTCCGACCCGGGGAACGCCAGCCAAAGCAGGAAGCGCAGGATGACGAACAGCAGCGCGCCGTTCGCCACCAGGATGGCGATCGCCAGTACGACCTTCGCAAAAATGCCCACAACCACCTACCCGCGCTCGTGTGGGGTGAACGGTACCCGAATTTGCGGTCGGCGTGAACCCCTCGTCACGTCTGTTACGCCCTCCAGCCCAACCAGCCTTGCGGCTCGACCGCGATCACGGCGCCCTGCGGCGGTGAGTCGCGGTACTGCGCGTACCGCTCGGTGAGGGCTCGCAGCGCCCGCTCACGCTCGCTCGTGCCGCCCACGAGCCGTGCATCCCCGTCGAGCCGCACCCACCAGAGCCGTGCCCAGTCATCGTCGTAGTGGTCGGCCAGGAGCGCCACCCGCGGCTCGGAGCCGATGTTGCGCAGGCGGGCAAGCGCGGGCGTCCGCTTGGGCTTGCCGTCGACCGCCGAATAGACGATGCCTTCCGCGACGGCGAAGCAGACCGGCACGATGTGCGGCGCGCCGTCACTGCGGACGGTCGCCAGCCGCGCCACCCGGGCCGTCGCAAACAGCTCGCGCGCCTCGTCTGGATGCAGCTCCACGCCGCCTCAGCCAACCGCTCAGCGTGAGACGGCCGGCGGTCGGACACCTCGCCGCCCGCCGCCGCGGCGCGGCCGCGGATGCCAGCGCCATCCGTGCGGCGTGCCGCCGCCGGGCTCGCCGGTGTCGACCGCATCGGGCGGGTCGGAATCGGCGAGGTTGCGCAGGAGCAGCGCGAGGATCGCGATTCCGGGCAGGTGCAGCGAGGCGACGGCCACGTAGATCCAGATCCCGCTCACCCGTTGCCGCTCCCGGGTCCGTTGCCGCTTCCAGGCCCGTTTCCAGGTCCGGGGCCGTCTCCCGGTCCCGGCCCGTTCCCATGACCGGGGCCGCCTCCATGCCCGGGCCCATGCCCGTGGTGATGGCCATGCGGACCGGGCGGGCCGGGCGGAGCCGCCGTGACGGTGACGGGCACGGTGACGGTGCGCGTCACGGTGTCGGTCACGGTGCGAGCCGCCGCATCTCTGCGCTGCTCGGTGCGGACGACCGTCACGGTGCGCGCGTCCACCTGCACGGGGCGGTGCGCCGTGGTCGTGACCGTCTCGACCTGGAGCACGTGGGCGGCGTGGCTCGATCCGGCATGCACGCCGGCCAGCAGGCCGACGGAAAGACATGCGAGCGCGCCCGAGACCCCGATCGCGAACCGCCGTGGATTCATCTCCATGCCCGTTACCCCCTCGACCCGGTGCCCATTCCCGACGACGCGGAACGGTTGACACGTTACTCCAGCCACGCGCCGATCGCCACGCCCCCCGTTGACGGAGTTCACCACTCCTTGTCCAATGGATGAGTAACCTCCGATCACTAAGGTTCGCGTCGTCCAAAACCGATGGAGACGAGCATGAAGGACGTACCGGGCCGCCGTCCTGGCAGGGCAGCGCGCCGACATCACCAAGGTTCTCCCCGGCGCGGGTGCGCATGAAGGCGCCGATCCTCCTGACGGGCATGCACCGCTCAGGCGGTAGCTGGGTCGCCAAGATGATCGAGGGCGGCGGCGGGGTCGTGCACGTGAACGAGCCGTTCAACCGCCGGCATCCTCCAGGGCTCACGCCCGGCATCCTGCGCGTCCCGCCGCCGCTGGCCTACCAGCACGTGGGCCCGCACAACGAGGCCGACCATCTGCCCGGCTTCCGCGACATGCTCGAGCTGCGCTACGGCCTGACCGCCGAGCTGCGCACGAATCACGGCGTCTACGACCTCGCCAAGGCGGCCAAGTACATGGCCGCATTCACCTACGGTCGTGCGCGCGGCCTGCGGCCGCTGATCGACGACCCCTACATGGTCTTCGCCACCGAGTGGCTGGCCGAGCGGCTCGAATGCCGCGTCGTCATGCTCGTGCGCCACCCCGCCGGCATCGTCTCGAGCCTGAAGCGCATCGGCACCGGCTGGAGCGACAACCTGCCCGACATCGCCTCGCAGCCCGAGCTCGTGCGCCGCTATCTGAGCTCCCACGCCGCCGAGCTCGAGCGAGCCGCCGGCCAGCCGCTCGATCCGATCGGCCATGGAGCGCTCCTGTGGCTCCTGATCCACTCGGCGATCGTGCAGCAGATCGACCGCCACCCGGAGTTCGTGCTGGTGCGCTACGAGGATCTCGCCACCGATCCGGTGGCCGGCTTCCGCGACCTGTACGCGCGGCTCGACCTCGACTTCGACGAGCGGGCCGAGCGGGCCGTGACGGCGGGCAGCATGGCCGGGCCCGGCGCCCGCCGCAATCCGTGGGGCAGGGTGGGCATGGCCAAGACGGCCTACCAGCCGATGGAGAGCAGCACGAACGCCTGGGCGTGGCGCGATCGCCTGTCGCCCCAGGAGCAGAGAAGCGTCATCGAGCGCACCCGTTCGGTCGCCGAGCGCTTCTACGGCCCGGACGAGCTCGCTGTCGACCGCGAGAACGCGGCTTAGGAGCCACGGGCCGACGGCCGCCGGTAGGCTCCGGCGTATGGCCGACGGTGAGCTTGCGATCCGGGCCTCGGGGCTCTCGAAGCGATACGGATCGACCCTCGCCCTCGACGGGCTCGATCTCGCGATCCCCCCGGGCGAGGTGTACGGCTATCTGGGTCCGAACGGCGCCGGCAAGACGACGACGATCCGGCTCGTGCTCGGCCTGCAACGGCCGACCACGGGCAGCGCGGCCGTGTTCGGGATGGATGCCTGGAGCGACCCCGTCCATGCGCACAGGCGCGTCGCCTTCGTCGCCGGGGAGCCCATGCTCTGGCCCGCGCTCACCGGGCTCGAGTGCCTGGAATTCCTCGCCCGGCTGCGCGGCGGCGCCGACGACCGATACCGCGCCGAGCTGATCGAGCGGTTCGCGTTTGACCCGCGCAAGCGGGTGCGCGACTACTCCAAGGGCAACCGCCAGAAGATCCAGCTGATCGCCGCGTTCGCGGCCCGGGCAGACCTGCTCGTGCTCGACGAGCCGACCAGCGGACTCGACCCGCTGATGGAGGCGGCTTTCCGCAACACGGTCGCCGAGGCACGCGCCGCCGGCCAGACCGTGTTCCTCTCGTCGCACATCCTGAGCGAGGTGGAGGCGCTCTGCGACCGCATCGGCATCCTGCGCGAAGGGCGGTTGGTCGAGGAGGGCACCATGGCCCAGCTGCGTCACCTCTCGGCGCGGGTCGTCGAGGCGACCTACGACGGGCCGGCGCCCGCCGTCGCCGTGCCCGAGGGTGTCACGATGACGGCCGTCGGCACCAGTTCGCTGCGCTTCGACGTGCGCGGGCCCGTGGGCCCGCTGCTCGACCGTCTGGCCGGAACGGGCGTGGTCTCGCTGAACAGCCGCGAGCCGACGCTCGAAGAGGTGTTCCTCTCCCGCTACGACCGTGACACGGGCGATGTCCCGATCGCCGGGTAACGCGCTCACGCTGCACGCGCTGCGGGGCGAGCGCGTCCGCGGCGTGGTGATGGTCTCGATCGGCGTCCTCTACACGCTCGCGAACGTGATCGGCTACGCGCAGGCATATCCGACCAGGGCCTCGCGTGTCGAGTTCGCCCGGGCCTTCTCCGACAACATCGCGCTGCGCCTGTTCTACGGCATCCCCCATGACCTGACGACCGTCGGCGGCTACGTCGAGTTCCGGGCGATGGGCATGACCGGGATCCTGGCCTCGGCGTGGATGGTGTTCGCGGCCGTGCGCGCGCTGCGGGGCGAGGAGGACTCGGGCTGCTACGAGCTGATCCTGGCAGGCGCGATCGGCCGTGGAGGCGCCGTCGTCGCGGTGTTTGGCGCGCTCGCGATCGAGTGCGCGGCGCTCTACGCCGTCATGGCGGTCGTGCTCTACGCCTCCGCCGAGCTGCCCGGCGACATGACCGCCGGCCAGGTGCTGACGGTGGCCGGCGGCATGGTCGCGCCGGCCGTCCTGTTCGCCGGCGTCGGGGCGCTCGCGTCGCAGGTCGCGCCGACGCGGCGTTCGGCGCAGGCCGGGGCGGGCGCCCTCCTGGCGGTGGCGGTGTTCCTGCGGATCGCCGCCGACGTCAGCCACGGAGTGGGGTGGCTGCGGTGGGCGACGCCGATCGGATGGGTCGAGCAGCTGCGGCCGGTGACCCGGCCCGAGCCGGCGGTCTTCCTGCTGTTCCTGGCCGCCGCCGCGGCCGTCGCCGCCGTGACGTTGGCGGTCGCGCGTCGCCGCGACACGGGCTCGAGCGTGCTGCGGCAGCGCGCCGTGGTGCATTCGCGCATGACGCTCCTTGGCTCGCCGGCCGGCTTCGCGCTGCGCGCCGAGCTGCCGGCGCTTTCGGGGTGGCTTGTCGGCGTCGGCCTGTTCGCGTTCGCGCTGGGCGCCTTCGCGCGCAGCGTCACCGAGGAGATGCGCAAGGTGCAGATCCATACCTATGGGCTCTCCATCACGACCGCCGCCGGCTACCTGGCGGCCGTGTTCGCGCTCTTCGCGATGGTGGTCGCGCTCTTCGCCGTGAGCCATGTCGGCGGCCTGCGCGACGAGGAGGCATCGGGCCGGCTCGAGACGCTGCTCGCGCTGCCGGTCGCGCGTCGCTCGTGGCTCGGCGGCAGGCTGGCCGTCGCGGCGGCGACCACCGTCGCGCTCTCGCTTGCGGTCGGCGTGCTGGCCTGGGCGGGGGCGGTCGTGACCAACGGTGGAGTGTCGCTCGGCGCGATGGTGGCCGCGGGCGCCAACTGCATCGCGGCCGCACTCCTCTTCCTCGGGCTCGGGACCCTCGTCTTCGCGTGGCTGCCGCGCCCGAGCCCGGGCGCGGCGTTCGGACTGGTCGGTGTCGCCTTCCTGTGGGAGCTCGTGGGCGCGCTCGTCGGCGCGCCCTGGTGGCTGCTCACGATCTCGCCGTTCCACCACGTCACCCAGGTGCCGCTGGTGGCGGTCGACCGCCGCGGCACCCTGGTGATGCTTGTGATTGCAGGGGTGGCCGCCGCTGCGGCCGTCGAGCGGTTCGCCCGCCGCGATCTGCGCACGGGCTAGGCAGGCGGCACGAGCAGGAGATGGCTGTCGACGATCGCCTCGGCGACCTCGAACAGCTTCTTGCCGCCGTGCTGGGAGTGGTCGCGCAGCATCGTGAACGCGTCGGCGGCGTCGACTCCGTGGCGGGCCATCAGGATGCCCTTCGCCTGCTCGATCAGCGCCCGGCGGTCGAACGCGTCCTGCAGGTTGTGGAACTCGGCGAAGCGCTGAAGCGCGATCTCGATGGCGCTTCGGAGCTCGTGGCGGCTCGTGTCGACGAGATAGGCGAACACGCCGCTGCGGGCGGCCGCGGCGACCCCTTCGGGGTCGTCGTGCGCCACCAGGGCGATCGCCGGGAAGACCGCCTCGCGCACGATCCGGGCGATGATCGCGAGCGCGGCGTCCGCGTCGCGGCCGATCTTGACGAGCGCGATGCCGGGACGATCGGCCAGGGTGATCGTGGCGACGTCCGCGGCGTCGATGTCGCGTGCAATCGCCACGTGGCCGAGGCCCGCGATCAGAGGTGCGAGGTGGGAGAGGCGGTCCGGATCTTCGTTGGCTATCAGGACGCGCAGCCCACCGGACGGCCCATTGCCCGATGACATCGTTCCGTAGCCTAGCGGGTTCGGATCCCCGCGCTGGAAATCGGGCCGATCCGCGCTACACTGCCTCCGCTGCACGAAGGGCATCGGCGCAGCGGGCGTTCGCAGCCAGAGACCGAACCCGGCTTTGCGCGCCGTCCGACCTCAGAGACCGCAGGCCGGAGTCCCGCCTATCGAAACTGCCGATCGGCGCTCGAGCCGTCCCCAGGGACGGCTGAATCGGGCCGCGGCAACCGGCGGCAACACGAAGGAGTCTCAGAATGCGGAAATTGCTCGAGATCGGCGGTCTCTTCGCGGGGCTGGTGCTGGTTGTCTTCGGCGTCGTGGCGATCGTGATGGGTGTGAACGGCCGGTCGACGGTCGCCAGCCAGCTCAAGCAGCAGAAGATCGTCGGCACGGCCGATATGACACCGGCGGGGATCAAGGCGGAGGTGACCAAGGCCGGGTTGAAGAATGCTCCGATCCCGTCGTGCAGCGTCGCGAACAAGGCGATCAACTCCGGGTCGAGCGCGCGCTGCTTTGCCGAGTACATGGTCGATCATTCGCTTGAGGCGACCGGCGGCTTCTACTACTCGCAGATGGGCATCTATACGGCGAAGCCCGGCGCTCCGAAGGCGCAGCTCATGCCCGGCGGTGGTACGGATAACACCGTCTATGCGGCGATCGATCCCACCACGAAGCAGCCGGTGCAGAACGGCGCCCGCAACGTGTGGGTGACCGAGACGGCGCTGACGACCGCGCTGAACGCGTCCTACATGGCCACCCAGTTGTCCCTGTTCGGCATCGTCGTCGGCGTGGCCCTGCTGCTCTCGGGCCTCGGCTTCACGGTGCTCTCGATCGGCGGCGCGCTGCGCAACCCCGAGAACACCCTGAACTCGCTCTTCGGCGGCAGGACATCGAAGGCTTCCGGGCCCACCCCGGTGGCGGCGGCGTAAGCCCTCCGAGACGGCGGGGGAGACGCCCACTCCTCCCCCGCCGTCACCGCTGCCGGCGGCGAGCCTCGAGCCGGCGGCCGGCGAGTGCGATCAGGGCCACGGCCGCGACAAGCTGCACGGCGGGCCGTCCCCCGGCGCGGATGTGGGCGGCGCGCGACGCCAGCACGGCGTCATAGGAGCGGTCGGACAGAAGCGACCACCGCGACCGCGCCGAGAGCGCCGACCCGAACGAGGCGAACGAGCCCACCGACCAGGCCGAGCACGCGCTTCCGATCGAGCCGATCGAGCACACCGATCCCACCGAGCCGATCGAGAGCACCGAGTCGGTCGAGGCGATGCAGAGCAGGGAGTTGCGCGACGCGATCGACCAGCGCGACTCATGCGGGCGGGCGGGTTCGGTCACAGCGGCGGAACCGGTGAGGGCCTCTGCGGTCGCCATGCGTAGTCCGGACGCGAGCGGTCGGGACGGCGGAGGGTCAGGCCGATCGACACGATCGCGAGCGACGCTCCGAGGGACGTGATGAGCGTCTGGTCGACCATGGCCTGGGCCGTGGTGATCAGATAGGGGACGGGAGTGAGCGTCGCCAGCAGCAGCAACCCCGCAACCACGGCCCCGGCACGGGCGCGCACGTCGATCGCCGTCGTCGCGAGCGCGAGGAACCCGAAGCCCGCGAGCGTGTAGCCGAGGCCGACCAGCGGCACGAGCGTGGCGCTTCCGAGCAGGATGCCGACGCGGCTTGCGATGATGATCGCGCAGCCGGCGGCGCCCGCGAGGCAGCCCGCCGCGGGCGCGTCCCACGATCGGCGGGCCGAGAGCAGGAGCCAGGCGAGCGGCGGCAGAGAGAGCGCGACGATGACGATCCGCCCCGCCGTCAGGAAGGCGCCGTTGCCGACGTCGAGCTCGAGCGACGCCGCCTCCAGCACGATCCCGGCGCAGAGCGAGGCCCCGGCGAGGATCCACACGAGCGGGAGCTCGCCGCCGGTGGGGATGCGCGCCGCGACGCGCTCGGCGGCCCGGCCGCCGCGCGCAAGCAGCCGCGAGACCGACGGCCCGACGGTGTTCGGCGTGCCGGTGCGGGTCGCAAGCAGGCTGACAACGACCGCGGCGGCCGCGGGCACGACGAACAGCCCGGCGCCGGAGACGAGCGATGCGAGCACGTTCTGGAACGCGTGCAGTGCAATTCCCGTCCGCACCGAGCCGGTGCGCCGCCGGATCCAGCAGAGCACGATGCCCTCGACGGTGAACGGCACGAGCACGCCCGACACGCCGTGGAGCCCTGCCCACACGAGCGACGAGGCGACCGCCGCGGGCCAGAAGCCGAGGCGCGCGTCAAGGCCCGAGAACAGGAAGCCGCGCATCGACACCTCCTCCATCCACGGCGCGATCACGACGGCGATCCACGTCAGCAGGAGGACGACCGCGGCCGACCGGTGGTGCAGGGCGATGTTCGTCGTCCCGCGGAAGCCGACGGTGCGCCCGAGCACCGTCAGAAGCGGGGAGATCACGAGCAGGAAGACCACCTGCACCGTGACGGCCGAGCCGACCCTGTGCGAACGCGCGCGCCCGATGATGTCTCCGTGCGCTCCGCCGCCCGGAAAGGCGAGCGTCACGGCCAGGCGGACCGCGACGATGCAGAGGCCGGCGACGGCGGCCATGCCGATGACGGCCCCGGCGATCGTCCTCCCCCCGAGCTCCGAGAGCAGGTAGGCCGAGATCGTCGACGCCAGATAGAGCGCCGTGCACGCCGCCGCGGCGAGCACCAGCAGCCACCAGCGCCCGGATGACGGCTCCGGGGTGTCGGCGACCGGCGTTTCGTCCATCTCTTCACGATACGCGGCCCGCGGCCGGGGCGCGACCACCATTTCGGCGCGTATGCTCGGGGGATGGGGAGCATGCAGGACGCGGTCACCCCGGTGAGCGCGGCGGTGCAGGTGCGAGGGCTCCGGCGCACATTCGGCGAGACGACGGCCGTCGCCGGGATCGACCTCGACGTCCCGCACGGCTCGTTCTTCGGCCTCGTCGGCCCGAACGGCGCCGGCAAGACGACGCTGCTCTCGATGATCACGGGGCTGCTTCGGCCCGACACGGGCACGGCCCACGTGGCCGGTGTGGACGTGTGGTCGGATCCCGTTGCCGCGAAGGCGCTCATGGGTGTCGTTCAGGACACGCCGGCGCTCTTCGACCGCCTCACCGGCCACGAGCTGATGGCGTTCCACGGTGCGCTTCGCCGGCTCGATCCGGCCACGGTCCGCGAGCGCACCGACGAGCTCCTGCGCGTGCTCGACCTGCTCGTCGACGCCGATCGCCTCGTCGTCGACTACAGCCTGGGCATGACCAAGAAGCTCGCCCTGGCGGCGGCGCTCCTGCACGCGCCGCGCGTGCTCTTTCTGGACGAGCCGTTCGGGGCGATCGATCCGGTGTCGACGAACGTGATCGAGCAGCTGCTGCACCGCTTCGTCGCCGGCGGCGGGACGATCGTCTTCTCGAGCCACGTGATGGACGTGGTCGAGCGACTGTGCGACCGCGTGGCGGTGATCGTGCGCGGGCGGATCGTCTCGACGGGCACGCTCGCCGAGGTCGCGGCGGGCGGCGATCTGCGCTCGGCGTTCTTCCGGCTCGTCGGCGCGCGCGACGACGTCGGACTCGAGGATCTCGGATGGCTTGGGTCTTCGTCCGACTGAAGTGGCGGCTGCTCGCGAATGCGGGCGCGTCCGGGACGCAGGAGGCGCTCGGCTGGCTGACGCGGGCCATCGGACTGCTCGCGGCGCTCGGCGGCGCCGCCGACCTGGCGACGGCACCGCACCACGGCGATGCGGGGCTCGTCGCCGTGTTCGTCGCCGTGACGGTCGGGTGGATCATGCTGCCGCTCCTGATGGGCACCGACCGGTCGCTGTCGGTGGCCGGTCTCGTGTCGCTGCCGCTCACCCGCCGCGATCTCGTGGTGGGGCTCTTCGCGGCCTCGCTCGTCGGCGCGCCGCCGGTGGCGACGCTGATCCTGCTCTCGGGCTCCGTCTACGCCTATGCGCCCGGCGGCGCGGCGACGCTGCTCGTCGTCGCCGACGTGCTGGTCATGACCGTCCTTGCGATCGCGAGCGGGCGCGCCGTGTCGGCCGGGCTCGCCGCCGCGGTGCACTCACGGCGCGGGCGCGATCTGGCGTCGGTGGTGCTCGCGATCGTCTCGGCCGGCGGCTATATCGCGTGGCGGCTCTCGGCCCGGCTCGCGTCCGAGGTCGGTCACCTGCGTCCGTCGCGGCTGACCGACGCGCTCTCGTGGACGCCGCCCGGAGCCCTGGCCCGGTCGATGGTGGAGGCGCATGCCGGGGCGACGGCCGCTGCAACGGGCCGGCTCGGCTACGGCCTCGTGGCCGTCGCGGTGGTCGGCTGGCTATGGGCGCGTGCGCTCGGTCGCCAGCTGACGAACCCCGCGGCGACGGCGAGCCCGGGCACGACCCGGCGGACGGCGCGCCGGGAGCGCCTGCGCACCGGCACGCCCGGCGCCGCGGTGTGGCTCAAGGACCTGCGCTATCTGTGGCGGGCGCCGGTGCAGCGCGCGAACATCATCACGGGGCTGGTCGTTTCGGGCTTCATCCTGCTCCCGCTGCTGAGCGCGCACCGCACGTCGGCGGCTGTCCCCTTCGCCGGTGTGGCCGTCGGGTTCTTCATGCAGTCGAACCTGTCGATGAACGTGTTCGGCGTCGACAGCGCCGCGTTCGCGGTTTACCTGCTCACGGGCGCGGAGCCCGCCGTGGTGCTGCGGGCGAAGGGGCTCGCGGTGGCGACGGTCGTCGCCGCGATCACCGCCGTCGCCGTCATCGCCGGCGCCGCCGTCTCGGGCGCGTGGATCGAGGTGCCGAGCGCGCTCCTGCTCGGCGTCGGGGTGGTCCTCTCGACTGCCGGCGTCGGCCTGGTCGCGTCGGTGCACTCGCCGTATCCCGTCGCGATGAGCACGCCAACCTTCGGGCGCGCCCGGCGACCGCGGGGCACCGGCACCGCCGGTGTGTCGCTCGCGGCGTACCTCGTCGAGATGGCGCTGATCGGGATCATGGTCGGCCTCGTCGCGCTCAGCCGCTTCGGCCTCGGCATCGGCACGCTCCCCGGCGCGGTCGCGGCGGCCCTCGCCGGCGCCGTGATCGCACCCGCGGGAATCGCGCTCGCCGCCGGCCACCTGCGCACCCACCTGCCCGAGACGCTGCTCGCGCTCGCGCCGCGCACGTAGGCGACGCGCGCCGGCCCTATTCGCTCAGGAACTCCTCGACGAGCGCGGCGTAGGCCTCGCCCTCCTCGAGGTGGGCGATGTGGGCGCTTTGCTCGAACACGTGCATGCGCGCATCGGGGATGCCGGCGGTGATCGTCTCGGAGCACGCAGGCGTGATCTCGTCGTAGCGGCCGCACGTGACGAGCGTCGGGACGGTGATCCTTGGCAGGTCGGCGGTTCGGTCCCACTCGCGCAGGAGGCCGATCACGTCGAACTCGGTCGGGCCGTTCATGGTCAGGTACACCTGGTTTCCGTCCATCTGCTCGCCCGACTTGACGAGCGCCTCGGGCCACGGGTCGGCCCGGCACAGGTGGAGGTGGTAGAAGACATCGACCGCGGCCACGTAGTCGGGATGGTTGTACTCGCCCTTCGCGCCGAGGTCGATCAGCACCGAGCGGTGCGGCTCGGGCAGCGCCTCGATCAGCCTCCGCGCCTCGGCCACGAACTGGGGGATGCTCGCCGAGGTGCTCGCGAGCACGAGCCGCTCGATGCCCTCCGGCCCCCGGGCCATGTACTCGATCGCGAGCCAGCCGCCCCACGACTGGCCGAGCAGGTGGCAGCGGCGCAGGCCGAGCGCTGCCCGCACCTGGTCGAGCTCCTCGACCGAGCGGTCGACCGTCCAGAGCGACGTGTCGGCGGGCTGGTCGGAGCGGCCGCAGCCGAGCTGGTCATAGACGATCACCGGACGGTGCTCCGAGAGCCGCTCGGCCATGGGCTCCATGTAGTACGACGCGGCTCCCGGGCCGCCGTGCAGCACCAGCAGGGGCATGCGGTCGCCCGAGCCGAGGCGCGCGGTCCACACCCGCCCTCCGCTGACGTCCACCATGCGCACGTCTGCATCGGCGATCAGCATCGCGGCGACATTACCAGCCGCGGGGGTGACCGCGCCGGGTGGGCTCCCTCATAGGAGATAGCGGCGGTTGTACGCCAGATCACACGCCGGCGTGCACGTGAGCGGCTCGCCGTCGAGCGTCACCGTACGCGCGGCCGGATCGACCGCGATCGTGCCGGTGCGGCTGTTGCGCACCATGTCGGCGGCGGTCAGCTCGCGGCACTGCGACACCCTGGCCCGCACACGTGTCGTCGGCAGGTCGGCCGCCATCGCCGAGCCGGCCAGGAACGCGAGCGAGAGCCGGCCCGGAGCGGCCCCGATGGCGCCGATCTGCGGGCCGATGCGCACCGGCTCGGTCATCATCGTGGTCGCACCGCCCACGCCCGACGCGCCCCATGCGGGCATCCCCGCCTTGAGCACGAGCTCGGGCCGGACCGGGAAGAGCTCGGGCCGCCACAGCACCATGTCGGCCAGCCGGCCGGGGCGCAGCGTGCCGACGTCGTCCGCGAGCCCGTGCGCGACGGCAGGGTTCACCGTGACCTTCGCCACGTAGCGCAGCACCCTCTCGTTGTCGGCCGGGCCGGTCTCGCCGCCGCGCTGCGCCTTCATCACGTCGGCGCACTGGAACGCGCGCCGCACCGTCTCGCCGACGCGGCCCATCCCCTGCGAGTCCGACGACAGGATCGGGATGACGCCGAGGTCGTGCAGCACCGTCTCGGCGGCCATCGTCCACGGCCGGACGCGCTCGCGCAGGATGGTCGCATCGCCCGCCCGGACGCCCGGCTCGAGCACGTGGACGGCGGCCACCATCGCGAGGTGCTCGGCCTCGGCGCCGACCCCGAACGGCACGGTCGGGTTGGTCGACGAGGTCAGCATCCGCTCCTGCCCGGCAAGCGTCAGCAGGTCGGGCGCGTGGCCGCCTCCCACACCCTCGATGTGGTAGAGGTGGACGGTGCGCCCCGCAAGGATGCGGGCGGTGTCGGCCGCCGACAGGGCCTCGTTCAGGCCATCGGTGTGGATGGCGAGCTGCACGTCGTGGCGGTCGGCGACGTCGAGCGCGCAGCGCAGCTGCTCCGGCCCGGCCGAGACGTCCTCGTGGATCTTGAGACCCGCGCCGCCGGCGGCGAGCGACTCCTCGACGCCCTCGGGGCGAGACGACGAGGCCCGCACCAGGAAGGCGACGTTCAGCGGCACGCCCTCGAGCGCGGCCCACGCCGTGGCGAGCGCCGACGCCGGGTTGGCGCCGAGGTTCCACACCGGCCCGTAGTCCTGGGCGACGAACGTCGTCACGCCGCCCGCGAGCGCGGCCTCGCCGATCTGGGGCGAGAGCCAGTGCATGTGCGAGTCAACGGCGCCCGGCATCACGATCAGGCCGCGCGCATCGACGACCGCGGTCTGGGCGTCGAGGACGACGTCGATGCCGTCCATCGTGTCGGGGTTGCCGGCCCGGCCGACGGCGCACACGCGCCCGTCGCGGATCCCGATCGACGTCCGCACGACGCCGAGGACAGGGTCGAGCACGAGGCCGCCGACGACCGCGATGTCGACGCCGCCGCGCTCGGCCCGCACGCCGAGGCCGTCGCGCTGGGTGCCGCCCCAGCCGGGGACGATCTCGTCGGGCCCCGACACGTCGTCGCGCTCGGGCGTGACCCAGAGGGCGCCGTCGCCGAGGCGGACGCGGTCAGCCCGCATCGGCGTACCCCCGGTCGCGGGCGAGGGCGAGCGCGGCGGCGAGCGCGCCCGGGTCGTCCAGGCTGCCGTCGACCAGGCCGCCATGGCCGCGGATCACGCGGGCGCCGCCGAACGGCACCAGCCGGACATCCCGGCGTTCGCCCGGTGGGAAGACCACCTTCGCGCCCGGCATCACCGCCAGGTGCATCCCCCAGGCGGCGCGGCGATCGAAGCGAAGCGCCCGGTTCGTCTCGAAGAAGTGGAAGTGCGACGTCACGCCGATCGCGGTGGCGGCCAGGTTCTCGACCGCGATCGTCACGTCGGCGGGCAGCCACTCGGTGTCGGGCTCGCGCAGGAGGTCGGGCGGACCGTCGCGCTCCACGGGCTGGATCAGAACGACGAGCCGCGGCCCGTCGCTGAAGACGGGCTCGAGCTCGAGCCGGTCGACCAGCGCGGCCACACCGGCCTGCACGTCGTCCGGCCCGAGCAGGCCGTAGGCGCGTCGCTCCACCTCGGCATAGGCGAGGCCGTCGCGGGCGAGCTCCATCGTCTCGTCGGCGATCAGCGCCGCCGCCTCGGCCTGGCTCAGCCGCAGGCCGCGGGCGCGGCGGCGGCGGGCGAGCTCCGCGGCCAGGAACAGCATCAGCCGGTCGTGCTCCTGGGGCAGCAGCCTCATGCGCCGGCCGCCACGCGGGCGGCCAGCCCGTCGACGTACAGGTCGATCAGGAGCGCGAACCGGCGGTCGTTGTCGGTGATCGCGTAGGCGTCGGCCACGGCCACCATGTTCGGGAAGCGGTCGGACGGAAGCGCCGCGATGTAGTCGCGAGCCATCGCCCCGGCCTCCTCGCCGCGCGGGTGCGCGTCGGTGGTCGCCAGGTCGCCCGTCTCGTCCATCGTGAAGCCGTTCACGACCGAGAACAGGAGGTGGTGGCCGAGCACGGCGAGATCGTCCGGCACGCCCCCGCCGCGCAGGACGGCCAGCATGCGCTCGCTGTAGGCAAGCGCGTTCGGCCCCATCGGGATGCGCCCGATCGAGATCCGCACGACGTCGCGGTGGCGCAGGATCGTCGCCCGCATGCCGTGGGCGATCTCCTTCAGCTGCTCGGCCCACCGCTCGGGCTCCGGGTCGGGCACCTGCTGCTCGCCGATGATCTCGTCGAGCACGAGGTCGAGCAGGCCGTCCTTGCTGCCCACATGCCAGTAGAGCGACGCCGCCCCGGTGCCGAGCTCGTCGGCGACGCGGCGCATGCTGAGCTCGTCGAGCCCGTCGCGGTCGAGCAGCCGCAGCGCGGTCGCGACGATGGCCTCGCGGGTGATCGGCTCCTTGCGCCGCCGGCGGCCGCGGTCGGGCGGCAGCCGCTGCCAGGGCGGCGGGGGGAGGGCGGCGCCGTCGTCGTGCGTCACGGTTGACAGCCTACCAGTATTCGAACACTGTTTGAGAGAACGACGTTCCTGTGATAGAACATTGTTCGATTCGATTTCGACGACGGGAGCATCCCATGACACTCCAGACCTACCCGCGCCGCTGGCTCGCGGCCGTGGTGATGATGGTGGCGGCGATGGTCGACCTGATCGACGGCACCATCGTGAACGTCGCCCTGCCGACGATCCGGCGCGACCTGCACGCCGGCCCGGCCCAGGTGGAATGGGTCGTCTCGGCCTACATGCTCGCCTTCGCCGCCGCGCTGATCACGGCCGGCAGCCTGGGCGACCTGCTCGGCCGCCGGCGGCTGTTCGTGCTCGGAACGGCCGTGTTCGGCCTGGCGAGCCTCTCGGCCGGGCTCGCACAGACGCCGGACGAGCTGATCGCCGCCCGCGTCGTGCAGGGCACGGCCGCCGCGGTGATGTCGCCGCAGGTACTCGCCACCTTCCGGGCGATGTTCGCCGGCAAGGAGCGGGGGATGGCGTTCGGCCTCTACGGCGCGATCCTCGGGTTCGCATCCGCCATCGGGCTCGTGCTCGGCGGCGTCCTCACCGAGGCGAACGTCTTCGGCTGGGGGTGGCGGACGATCTTCCTCGTGAACGTCCCCATCACCGCGGCCGCGGCGGTGGCCACCCTCCTGGTCGTGCCCGAGACGCGGGCACGGTCGACGCGGCGGCCCGACCTCGCCGCCGCGGCGTTGCTCACGGCCGCCCTGGTCGCGATCGTCTATCCGATCCTCGAGGGTGGCCGGCTGGGCTGGCCGGCGTGGGGGTGGGGCGTGATTGCGGCGGGTACCTGTGCGGTCGTCGCGCTCGCCGTCGCCGAGGCCCGCCGGCCCCGGCCGGGCGTCGCCCCGCTCCTGCGGCCGGCGCTTCTGCGCAGGCCGGCCTTCGCGGCCGGGCTGATCGTGCAGATGGCCTTCTCGGTCGGGATGCAGGGCTTCGCCCTCGTGTTCGCGCTGTGGGTGCAGCTCGGCCAGCACTACACGCCGCTTCGGGCCGGGCTCGTGATGATCGCGTTCAGCGTCGGCAGCTTCGTCGCGGCGCCGTTCGCGATCCCGCTCGCCCAGCGCTTCGGGCGGCTCGTGCTCGTGGCCGGCGCGGTGCTGATGGCGGCCGGGATCGCGGCGATCGACGTCGGCGCGCATCACGTCGGCGCGGGGATCGGCCCGTGGCCGCTCGTGCCCGGCCTCGTCGTCGCCGGCCTCGGTCTCGCGTTCCTCGTGATCCCGCTGGTGAACGTCGTCCTGGCGGCGGTGCCGGCGCACGCGGCCGGCGGCGCCTCCGGCCTCTTCGGGACGGCGCAGCAGCTCGGCGGCGCGATCGGCGTCGCCGCGATGGGGGCGATCTTCTTCGGCGACCTCGGCCGCGGCTCGTTCCGGGGCGCGTTCGAGCACACGGTGCCGTACCTCGTCGGCACGCTCCTGGTGGCGGGCGTGCTCTGTCTGGCGCTGCCGCAGCGTGCGGTCGACGAGGACGCGGCGCTCGACGCCGAGGACGAGGCCGACGGTCAGCCGCGCCTCGAGGCCGCGGCCTAGCGCCGATGGTTCCCGGGGCGCCGGCAACGCCGGCGCCCCGGTAGGGTGTGAGGCATGGCGATCGTGGTGCGGGCCGCGAAGGTGCCGCGGGTGAGCCCGACGGCGCACCTGTTCGAGGGGGAGGAGTACGGCGTCGGCGTCGCGGCGTTCATCGTCGACTCGACGCCAGGTCTGGGCCCGTCCCTGCACACGCATCCGTACGCCGAGGTGTTCATCGTCCACGAGGGCCGGGCGACGTTCGAGGTGGACGGCGACGACGTCGAGGTGGGGGCGGGTGACATCGTGATCGCTCCCGCCGGCCGGCCGCATCGGTTCACGAACACCGGCGCAGGCCGGCTGCTCATGACCAGCATCAGCCCCGCAGGCCGCACCGAGACGATGTGGCTCGACGATGCCTGACCTTGCTCAGAACAAATGTGGGGTTTTCATTTTCGAATATTGAGATTGCGTTGTGTCGTGCCTGCAAAGGGTGGAACTATCCGGAATTCTGCCGATCTCTTGAAGAAGACCGCAGAAACCCTCGAACCTCAGGAACCCATGCTTTCAGGCTTCACGAACCAGCTCTCTCTGATCGCCGCCGTCTACGGCGTGATCTCGTCGCTCTCCCCATCGCTGCAGATCCTGCGCATGCGCCGTGCCGGCTCCTCCGAGAGCCTCTCGCGCACCTACGTCATGATCGGCACCGGCGGGTATCTGGTCTGGTTCACCTATGGGCTCTCGCTCGGGAACATGCCCCTGATCGTGGCGGACGCGATCGGCGCGGTGATGCAGCTGACCGTGCTCTGGTGGGCGTTTCGGCTCGACGGCGCGCGCGCGTCGACTGCGTAACGATTCGCTCGTTCCTCGCCGCCCGTTGCTAAATTTCGGGCCAAGGAGGCGGGCAGATGCGTCTGTTTCGGGCAGCTGGGTGGATCGCGGGGCTCACGGTTATCGCCGGATCGGCGGCCGTCCCCGCCGTCGCGGCGCCGGTCGGGCACACCGTCCGGGTCGACGTCTCCACGGGCGGCGCCGTCGCCAACGCGAACCTGGACTTCGACGCGGTTGCGATCTCGGCGAACGGGCGCTTCATCGCCTTCTCGTCCAACGCGACCAACCTCGTCGCCGGCGACACGAACGGCACCCGCGACGTGTTCGTGCGCAACGTGCGCAGCGGCATGACCACGCGAGTGTCGCTCGGGCCGGGGAACATCCAGGGCAACGGGGACAGCTTCGGGCCGCTCGCGATCTCGGGCGACGGCCGCTTCGTCGCGTTCGAGGGTGACTCGTCGAACTTCGTCGCCAACAGCGGGTGCACGCCGGGAGTCGGCGGCGACTGCCTGTACATCCGCGACCGGACGAACGGCACCATCCGGGAGCTCAAGCGCGACCAGAACCCGGAGTTCATCGCGCTTTCCGAGCACGGCCGCTACGTGGTCACGACCTCGACCGCGGGTCACGTCGTGCGCATCGACCTGGGTACGGGCAAGGTCGTGCGGATCGACTGCTGCAATCTGGGAGGCGATCTGAATAACCTGTCGTTCGGCGGGATGTCGGCGAACGCGAACCTGGTCACGTTCGGCGTGAATGCGGGTGCGTCCGGCGGCAATCCGGGGGTGCTGCAGGTGTACGTCCGCAACATCGCCCACGGCCGCACGACGATGATCAGCCGCGGCCCTGCCGGCGTCCCCGGCAACGGCCCGAGCTTCGCCGGCGGCATCTCGCCCGGCGGCCGCTTCGTCATCTACTCGTCCGATGCGACCAACCTGGTTCCCGGCGACACGAACGGCCGCGAGGACGTGTTCGTGCGCGACCGCCTCCGCGGAACGACGCACCGCGTCGACATCGGCCCGGGCGGCGTTCAGGCAAACGCGGACGCACAGGCGGTCGGGATCTCGACCGGAGGTCGCTTCCGGGTGTTCACGTCGGGCGCGACGAACCTGGTCGCGGGCGACACGAATCACGCCGAGGACGTCTTTGTCCGCGACCGCAACACGGGGCGGACGGTCCGCGTCGACCTGACGAACGCGGGCGGCCAGGCGAACCACGGCCTCGGCTTCGAAGGCGGCGTCGCGATGACCCCTGGCGCGCGCTGGATCGTGTTCGGGTCGCGGTCGACGAACCTCGTCGCCACCAACCCGAACGCGTTCCTGCACGCGTACCTGCGCGGCCCGCTCTTCTGAGCCGGGTCAGCCCCCGATGCCGGCGACCCAGGCGAGGATGCCCCGCCAGTGGTCGGCGAGCGCGTGTCCCGCGCCGGGGATGAGGTCGTGGCGGGCGTTTGGGAGTCGCTCGGTCAGGTGGACGCAGTGCGCCCGCGGGACGAGCACGTCGTCCTCGCCCTGCCACAGCCGTGTCTCGGTCGCGGCGTCGGCGAGCGCGAAGCCCCACGGCGCGACGAACGCGATGTCATCGTCGATCCATCCACGTGCACCCTGCCGAACCGACTCGAGCAGCGACTCGCGCGCGATCGCGCGCTGCTCGGGCCGGTCGAACACCTTCCGGTCGGACGGCGGCAGCTCCGTGGCGATCGCGTCCATGACCGCGTCGGGGTCGCGCTTGAAGCCCTCGATGAACGGCTCCAGGTAGGTCGCGAGCGCCTCCTCCGATTCGGCCGCGGCGCCGAACTCCGCGACGTTCAGCGGGCTCATCCCGGCCAGGAAGTCGAATCCGGGATCGTCCGACGGGGCCACTCCCACGACGACGCCCGTGCGCAGCACCCGCGGGCCGAGCAGGGCCGAGCAGGCGAGCGCGTGCGGGCCGCCGCCGGACTCGCCGACGACGGCGAACCGGTCGACGCCGAGATGGCCGGCCAGGGCGGCGACGTCGGCGGCGGCGTCCGCGACCCGGCGGCCCGGCAGGGGATCGGACTCCCCGTACCCGGCCCGATCGAACGAGATCATGCGCACGCCGAACTCGGCCAGAAGGCCGGCTTCGTCCGGGTGGCGGTCGAGCCGCGACCCGGGCGTGCCGTGGTGGTTCACGACCGCGATCGCACCCGGGCGGCCGGCGTCGCGGTAGGCGATCCTGCGGCCGTCCCGGGCGGCGGCGTGTCCCGTGCGGATGTCATCGCCGGTGCCGATGCCGGGGGGAGGATACCGCGGTTGCCGCATTGGTCCTGGAGGGATCGGCCGCCGATGCCGATGCAGAGCATGGTCATGAGCACACCCTCCTCGCACCGGTCAGCCGCAAGCCGGGAGTGGTCGGCCGTCGAGGCCCGGGTGCTCGCCTACTGCGAGGCCGAGCTGCCGCGTCAGGGAGTCCGCTTCACCGGCCTGCACGTGCTGCATTCGACGCGCCCCGACTACGACGCGCTCGTCGAGGTGTGGCAGGACCGGCGCGCCTACACCGTCGGCGTGCGCCTCCCCGCCGCCGCCGCGTAAGTCACTCCACGGGCGCGCGCCCACCGTACCGGTCACCGTTCGGTCACGACGGGAGATCCGCTGTACTACGCGGTGATGCCTGCGAACTCCGAATCGCGCTCACAACGGCTGGCCGCCGCGTTTGCCGCGCTGATCGCGCTGATCGTCGCCGTTGCGGCGACCGGCGTGTGGGCGGTGAACTCGGTCAACAGCGAGGCCAACCACCGCTACCTGGGCGTCCTCATCCCGATGCGGAAATCGGCGCGTGACCTCGTGCTGCAGATGGTGAACGAGGAGACGGGCGTGCGCGGGTACCTGATCACGACCCGGCGCAGCAGCCTGCGTCCCTACCTCCTGGCGCGGCCGGCGCGCACGCTGGACCTGCGCACGCTGCGGTCGGTCGCAAACGATGATCCCGCGATCGTCCCGCTGGTCGCCCGGGCGGGGGCGCAAGCGGCCGCGCTCGACCGATACTTCGCACACGAGATCGCGCTCGTCGCGAGCGGGCCGGGGGGCGTGACCGCTGCTCGGCAAAACGTCGAGGCCGGCACCGCCAAGTTCGACCGCTTCCGCGCCACCGAGGCGGCGATTCTCGCGCAGGCCGACCTCTACACCGGCCGCTCGCAGCGCTCGCAGGACAACGACGCGCATTACGCCACTGCAGTGATCCTCGTGCTGGCGTTCGCGTCGGTCGGCATCGCCGCCGTCCTGGCGTTTCGCACCGCTCGCCGCAACCGGCTCCTGATCGCCGGCATCGAGGCGGCGCGCGACCGCGAGCACGATGTCGCCTCGGTGCTCCAGCAGAGCCTGCTGCCCGTGCAGCTCCCGGCCGTCCCGGGGCTGCGCCTGGCGTCGTGCTTCATCCCGGTCGGCGAGGGCATCCAGATGGGAGGCGACTTCTACGACGTCTTCGAGGCCGGCGGCGCGTGGTACCTCGTCGTCGGCGACGTGTGCGGGAAGGGGCCGACGGCCGCGCGCCTGACGGCGCTCTGCCGAAACGCGATCCGCACGTCCGTCCTGAGCGAGCACGAGACGTCGCTTCCGACCGTGCTGCGCGAGTTGAACCGGGTGATCCTGAGCGCCGACCGCGATCCGCTGCAGTTCTGCACCGTTGCCATCGCGAGCGTGCGCCGCGATGCGAGCGGCGCCGCCGACGCCGAGATCGCATCTGCGGGTCATCCGCCCGTCCTGCTGCGCCGTGCCGGCGGCGAAGTCGAGCCGATCGAGCGGCTGGGAACCGTCGTGGGCGTGACCGATGATGCGGAATTCACCTCCGTCACGCGCCGGCTCGGCGTCGGCGACCTGCTGTTCATGTACACGGACGGCGTGACCGATGCCCGCGCCGACGGCGAGGTGTTCGGCGAAGGGCGCCTGGCCGCCGCGGTGCGCGAGGCGACCGCGCCGGCCCAGGTCGTGGCCTGCATCCAGGAGCGGATCGCCGCGTTCGCCGGCGGTCACGTGCTCGACGACGTGGCCATGCTGGCCGCCCAGGTGGAGTAGGCCGCCGTCAGCGGCCGTGGCAGCGCTTGAACTTCTTGCCCGAGCCGCACGGGCACGGGTCGTTGCGCCCCGTCTTGCCGCCGCCGAGCACGTTTCCGAGCTCGGGCAGTCCCGCGGACACGGCGCCGACACCCTCGGTGTCTCGCGCCGCACGGATCCGCTCCAGGTCGCGCACGTCCTCCTGGTCGAGCGTGAGGACGAGTTCGACCGCCTCGGGCACGGCATCGAGCAGTCCGAGGTCTGTGAGCGCCTGTGTGCACGCCTCGTCGTCGAGGCCGTCCTCGTCGGGCAGGTCGATCCGCGATGGGCACACGAGCGCGAACCGCTCCCAGCGCTCGCGATCCTCGGCGCTCGGACCCCGCTCCAGGCGCTGACGGAAGGCTCGCCGCTGCGCCGAGTTGCCGCTGCGGGCCTCGAGCGCGTCGATGAGCTCGAACGGCAGCCACGCCGCCCAGCCGGAGTCGATCAGGTTGCTCACCCGGAGGAGGATATGCCCATGCGGCGGGTGGTAGTGTCGGCCGATGCGAGCAGCGAGGGGGCACGCACAGCGGGCGCTCATGATGGCGGCGGTGCTCGTGCTGGCCGCTGCGATCGGCGCCGGGCCGGCGGTGGCCCGGCCGACGCTGATCCGCGAGTTCGGCAGGCTCGGCACCGGCGCCGGGCGCTTCCACGACCCGATCGGCATCGCGGTCGGCGCCGGCGGCCACCTCTACGTCGCCGATGCGATGAACAACCGCGTCGACGAGTTCACGTCCGGCGGCGTGTTCGTGCGCATGTGGGGGTGGGGCGTGAAGAACGGCTCGGCCGCCTTCCAGATCTGCACGAGCGCGTGCCAGAAGGGCATTCTGGGCGCGGGAAACGGCCAGTTCGACTTCCCGTGGGGCATCGCCGTGAACCGGGCGGGGCACGTGTTCGTCACCGACTCCTCCAACAACCGCGTCGAGGAGTTCACCGCGGGCGGGGCGTTCGTCGAGGCCTTCGGGACGTTCGGGAGCGGCGCCGGCCAGTTCTTCAATCCGCTCGGGATCACGTTCGCCCCGGACGGCGACCTCTACATCGTCGACAACGGCAACCAGCGCATCGACAAGTTCACCCCGCAGCGGGCGTTCATCCGGGCGTGGGGGTGGGGCGTCGCCGACGGCGGCCACCGGCTCGAGACATGCAAGGCCACGTGCCAAACGGGCCTCACCGGGAAGGGAAACGGCGAGTTTCGCAATCCCGTCTCGATCGTGACGAGCTCCGCCGGCCGGGTCTTCGTCACCGACAACGGCAACAACCGGGTCGAGAAGTTCGGCGGCGCCGGTGCGTTCATCGCACGGTGGGGCAGCCGGCTGCTCTCAAACCCGTTCGGGATCATCGTCGACACCGGCGGGCGGATCGAGGTGGCCGACACCGACCACGACCGCATCGTCCAGTTCACCGCGGCCGGCGCGTTCGCGTCGAAGTGGGGCGCGGCCGTGCTGAGCCTTCCCTCGGGGCTCGCGGCGCTTCCCGGCGACCGGCTCGTCGTCACCGACGACGGCCACAACCGGGTGATCAAGTACGCGCAGACCGGATAGCAGGACCCGGCGCCTCTGATCGACGCCCGGTAGGGAATTTCCCCTGCTCGTACCACACTTCCGGCGGTCGAACCCCCCGCCGGACGATCGGGCGGCGGGGCGGGGATGCCGATCCTCTACGTATGGCGAGCCGTGCCATCCCGCTCGAATTCCTGCCCGACGCGCTGATCGCGGGCATCCTCTCGGGTGCCACGACGGCCGATCCGGTCCGTCTGCACGGCGCCATCGTCGCCGCGTTCGAGATCCACGGCCGCTCAGGCGCCCGCCGTGATGTGCTCTTCCCGGCGCTTGCCGCCGCCCGCGGGCTCCACCCCGCGGCTCGCGCAGCGGTGAGGACGGCCATCCGCGATCATCTCGCACATACGGCCTAGCCTGGCGGAACTCCGCCGGCCCGGCGGGGGTCTCATCGGCATGCGAATTCGCTGGGCGGCGTTCGTGGTGGTGCTCGCGGCCGGATGCGGCGGCGACGACCTATCGGGTGGTCGCACCGGCGCTCGAGCGCAGCGGCACGCCGATGGCGTGCCGGGCGATCCTGAGCTCGGCGCCGCCGGCCGGCGCGAGCGTCGGTCCGGCCGCGCCCAGCCGGTGTGCGATCGACGCGACGACCCCGAGCGAGGCGCTCGTCGGTTGGCGAGCCGCCCGCTCGTCCGCGTCATCAGACACCACCTCGGATCGCACGCGATCGTCTCGGGGTGGCTTGTGATGGCCGCACCGTAGGCGAGTCGGACGACGGGGAAGCCACGAGGCCCGCGCCGGCGTCAGCTCAGATCGGTGCGCGCCTCGGCGATCGAGCGCATCACCCGGTGGGCGCCGGACGCTTCGGCGAGGGCCGCGGCCTCGTCGAGCAGCGCGAGCGCATCGTCCGGGCGGTCATCCGCGGCGGCCAGATAGGCGAGCCCGACCAGGTTCGCCGCGGCGCCGGCATCCGAGCCGAGCTCGCGGCGAAGCTGGACGGCGGTCTCGAGCCGCGCTCGCGCCATCTCGGTGCGGCCCGCGCGGTGTGCGGAGATGCCGAGGTGGCGCAGCGCCTCGGCGGCCGTGCGCCGGTCATCCGTGCTCGTGGCGAGCTCGAGCGAGCGCTCGAGGAACGGCAGCGCGGCCGCGTCGTCGCCCAGGCCGATCTGGTGGTAGGTGCCGATCCAGAAGAGCGCCTCGGCCTCGCCGCGCGCGTCGCCGAGCGCTGCGTAGAGCCGCGCGGCGATCTCGAAGAGCACGAGCTCCTGCGGATCTGCGACCGCGTCGGCCCGGGCCGCGTCGCGCTGCTCGAGGAACCGTGCGTGCATTATCCGGCCGCGGGCCAGCGCGACATCGGCCTCGACCGCGTCGAGCGCCCGATCCGCGCTCGCCGGCGCGTCCGGGTCACCGGCGAACACGGCCTGCTCGTAGAGGTCGTGGGCCCGTTCGATCCGGTCGTCCGCGTCGATGGCCCACGATAGCCGCGGGGCGGCCCGCGATGAGAACCCGCCCCGGCGTCGCTCAGACGTCGTTGACGGACATCCCCGTGAGCAGCGCCGACGGGTCGAGCAGCACGACGAGGCGCTCGTCGATCTTGGCGATGTTGCCGAGGGCGCGGTCGGAGGTCGACGGCGTGGGCTCGATCTGGCTGCAGGGGACGGTGAGCACCTCGGAGACCTGGCTGACCATCAGGCCGGCCGTGCCCTCGGGCGTCTCGATGATGACGATGTTCGAGACCGGCTGATCGTCGACGCGCGCGCCGATGCGGGCGGCCAGGTCGCAGACCGGCACGATCTTGCTGCGCAGGTTGATGACGCCCTTGACCCACGGGTTCTCGCTCGCGACCGAGCGCGGCTCGGTGTAGCGGATGATCTCCTGGACGTGCTCGATGGGGAGGGCGTACTGCTCGTGGCAGAGCTCGAAGATGACGAGCTGGCGCGAGTCCCCGGAGTTCGTGGTGGCTGACATGGTGGCGGCCCTTCGAGTAGGAGTGGTTGCTAGACGGTGAAGTGCGCGACGAGCGTCGCGAGCTGCTCGGCGGTCCGGGCCATCTCCTCACCCGATGCCGAAACCTCCTGCGTCGATGCGGAGGTCTCCTCGGCGGAGGCCGAGATCTGCTCGGTTGCGGCGCTCGACTGCTCGGCGACGTCGGCCACCTCGACGGTGGACGTCGAGATCCGGGCGATGCACTCGGTCACGCTCTTGATGCTCTCGGCAAGTCCGTGGAAGACCGTGCGCGTCTGCGACGCGGTGGACGAGGCCGACTCGGCCAGCTTGCGCACCTCCTCGGCGACGACGGCGAAGCCGCGGCCCTGCTCGCCGGCCCTGGCCGCCTCGATCGCCGCGTTCAGTGCGAGCAGGTTCGTCTGGTCCGCGATCGAGGTGATCTGCTCGGTCAGGCGCACGCCCTCGTCGACGACGATGCGGGCCGCGTCGCCCTGGCTGACGGCCTCCGCGGTGACGGACTGCGTGTCGGCGACGAGCGCGACCTGCCGCTCCGCGCCGGAGGCGACCTCCGTGATCGCCCGCGCGATCTCCTCGACCGCGCGGCCGGTCTCTTCGGTGGTCGTCCGCATCTGCTGTGACGAGGTCGAGACCGCGCCGGCCGATGCGGAGATCTCGCCGATGAGGCCGGCGACCTCGCGCCGCGTCGTGTTGTAGAGGCCGAGGCCGGCCTGCGCCTTGGTGAGCATCGAGTTGAAGATCGTGCCGAGCGTCCCGAGCTCCTTGCCCGCCGACGGCTCGAGGAAGTCGGTGACCGGGGTTGCGTCCACCGTCAGATCGCCGGCGCTCATCGCCTCGAGGCCGTTGCCGAGGTTCGTGAGGCAGTGCTCGTCGAGGCTCGTCAGGCGGGCTTCGAGATCGGCGATGCACGACTGGTCGCCGAGCGTTCGGCGGTAGCCCTCGCGAAGGTCCTCGTAGCCCTCGATCGAGCCCTGCGCCCGCTGCAGCATCGAGTTGAAGAGCTCGACGAGGCGCTCCCCCTCTGCCGACCGTGCGCGCGTGGTGATCGGCGTTGTCTTCGGATCAACCCGAACGCTCAGGTCTCCGCGTGCCGCGGCGGTCAGGCCGGCCTGGAGGTTGGTGAGGCAGTGCTGGTCGAGGCTCTCGAGGCGCTCGCACACTTCGGCGATGACCGGGTCACTTGTGAGACGGAACCGCATGGCAGACTCCTCCAGAGGGCGATGGACGCAGAAATCGTGGTGATTCGCGGTGCCCGTGATGGCCCCGCAATCCCCGGTCATCGGCGACTCCACACGCCGCTGTACGGTTTCGGCATCACGTTGTCTGAAGTCCAACGCTTTGCGGTAGCGCGGGTAGGTAGAAGCTACTGAGCGCTGCTACGGCAGGTGGAGCATCCTGACCCGGACGCCGCGCAGGTACAGGCGCGACAGGGTCTGATGCACACGCGCGCCGGCGTAGACGACCGCCGCCTCGGCTCGCGATCCGTAGCCCGTGCCCGAGTTCGCGACGAGGCAGCGGGAGATCACGGTCGACCCGGCGGCGATGACGAGCCCCTCGTGAAACGCGCCGCGCAGGGTGTCGCCCGAGAGCGTGATCCCGCGGCCGATCGCATAGATGCCGAGCCGCGCCGATCCGAGCGTCGATCCGACGATCGCCCCTGCCGATCCGCCAGCCTTGACGTCGGCGCCGCTCGAGCCCGTGATCGTCGCGCCCTTGATCAGCCAGCCGGACGCGACCGACGCGACGTACACGCCATGCTCGTAGAGCCGCGAGATGCCGTTGTCCTTGATCAGCCCGCCGACGATCTGCGAGTCGACGCCGGCGAGCTCGATCCCCGACCCGAGGTAGTGCGAGCCGCCGGAGCCGTTGTGGGCGACGTGGTCGTCGAGGTAGCGCGAGTGCGAGTCCGCGCCCGTCTCCATGATCCCGGCGAGCCGGTTCTTCGACACGCGCGACGTCGCGATCGTGACGGCTGTCGACGAGTTCACCTGCACGCCGTGGCCGCCGCTTCGGATGACCGACATGCCGACGAGCGAGACGTGCGCGGCGGCGTCGATCCAGACGCCCTGGAGCGAGCCGCCGGTGATCGAGATCCCGCTGACCACGACATCGTGCACGCCGGTCAGGTTGAGCTCGGCCTTCGCGCGGCCGGCGATGGTGACGGCGCCGTCTGCGGCGACGACGATCGGGTCGGCGGTCGTCCCCGACGCGGTCAGCCTGGTCGGCGGATAGGCGCCCGCGGCGACGTTCACGTGGTCGCCCGGCTCCGCGACCCGCTCGGCCGCGGTGATCGTGCACGCGCTCGCGCCGTCGACGAGCTCGGTGCGCGCCGGCGCGGCCACGCAGCCGTGCGCAGCCGAGACGGGCAGGCTCGGGCCTGCGGCGTTCGTGATGAGCGTGAGCGACGCGAGGAGAGCCGCAAGCATCCGTCGTTCTTCGGCAACGCCGCCGTGGCGGATGAGCAAGATCCCCACATTGGCGCCGACGCGCCCCGGTTTGGGGTGAGCCGCCCTCCCCGGACGGGCTACGGCGCGTACGGGCCGGCGGGGCGCCGGCGCCCACTGCCGTCGGCGAGGTCGCGCGGCAGGAGGGAGAACATCACGCAGTCGTGTCTGACTCCCCTCGCCGAGCAGTGCGCGCGCAGCACACCCTCGCGGTGAAATCCCGCCTTCTCGATCGTGCGGATCGAGGCCGTGTTGTCTGCGGCGGCCTCGGCGAACACGCGCTCCAGCCGGAGCTCCTGGAGCCCCCACTCGGCGGCGAGGCGGAGCGCTCGAGCGGCCACGCCGCGGCCGCGGGCCTCCGGGAAGACGGACACCGCGAGGCCGGCCACCTCCGGATCGTCCCCGATCTGCACGTTCACGAGTCCGAGCGGAATGTCACTGCCCGCGTCGGCGATCACGAACGGCGCCCCGCGCCCGTTGCGCCACTGCTCCGCAACCCGCGCGAGCGACGCGGATGCGCGCTCGGGGGTGAGCGGGTTGTCGTCCATTCGCGCCCGTGTCTCGGCGTCGTGGGACGCGGCCGCGATCGCGGGCACATCCTCGGCGCGGCGTAGCCGTAGCGCGATCACGCCGTCTGTCAGCGGCAGCTGGGGCGGACGGAGCGGCGGCCGTGCCATCACGTCGCACCGTAGTTCGTCGTACCTCATCCCGGTGCTGCGGTTACCCCGTTCTGTGGGCTGATGGTGCGGGTGCGGGGGAGCGGTGGCCGTCGTTGCGGGCGATGACGCGGGAGGACGTGACCTGATCGGACTCGGGAGCACTCTCCTTGCCGGCCTCGGCTGACACCATCGACTCTCGGCCGCCGTCTTTCGGCGGCGTCGTTATGGGCACGTTCCGGCGCGACCGCGTGCTTGGGTTCAGCGTTCTTGCCGGGGTGGCGTACGTGGCCGCCTACCTCGCCGCGAGTCTGGTCGTCGATCCCGGCGGGCGTGCGGATCAGGTGTTGGTGGATCTGGTCTACATGGTTCCGGCGCTTGTGGCAGCTCCGTTGATGTGCCGCGTGGCGATTCGCGCGTCGGAGGCGCGCGCGTTCTGGGTGCTCGTCGCGGTGACGGTGGTTGCGGGGCTGGCCGGCGACGTCTGCTGGGCGGTGTATGACCTCGTGCTCGGCGAGGCCCCGACTCCGTCCCTCGCCGATGTCTTCTACGTGCTCCAGGTCGTCCTGGTCGTGCCTGCGGCCGTGGTCGGATTTCGGCCCGCGATCCGGCGGTGGCGCGAGGTCCTGGACATGGCCATGCCGCTGGCGGCCGTGGCGTACTGGGTGTATGAGTTCGCGCTTGGGCCGCAGCTCGGCGGCGGGCTCAGCGGCGCGGTGGTTGCGTCGGTGGGGGAATGCGGCGTGGCGGTTCTCGGCGCGCTGCTCTTCACCGCGCTTCTGGCCGGGTTCCGGGGCGTCCCCGCGAGCATGAAGCTCGTCTATGCCGCGGTCGTCGCCCAGGCGGTGAGCTACCCGATCTATGCCTACGGCGTGTCCGTCCAGGGTTGGGAGAACGTGACCTGGATCTACACCGGGTGGCAGGTGTCGGGCGTGCTGGCCGTCCTCGCGGCGCTCTTCGCGCTCCGCCAACCGGAACGCCGCCCCCGACGCGCAACCGCCGAGGGCGACGTCAACGTCTGGCTGACGACGGCAGGGTTGATGCTGGTCATGGCCATCATCGCCGTGAAGTCGCATGGTGATCACCTGGACACAGGCGCGCTCTACATCGGTCTTGCGATGGTGGCTGCGGTCGTCGTGCGCCTGCACGAGGTCGTCCGACAGCGCGGCAGCCTCGCAGCGGACCTGCACGAGTCCCTGAAGACGCAGGAACGGCTCGCGACGACCGATCCGCTGACCCAGATCGGCAACCGCCGGGCGTTCGACGAGCTCGTTCGCGAGTCGATCACGGCCGCGACCAGGAACCGCGCGACGCTCGGCTTGCTGATTCTCGACCTCGACCGCTTCAAGCGGATCAACGACGGATACGGCCATCCGTCCGGCGACGTCGTCCTGCAAGAGGTCGCCGACCGGCTCCACCGCGTGCTGCGCGAGTCCGACGCCGTCGCCCGGATCGGCGGTGAGGAGTTCGCCGTGCTCGCGCCGGCGACAAGCCCGGCGAGCCTGCGAACGCTGGCGGAGCGCTGCCGCCACGCGATCGGCCGCGATCCCGTCTCGATCGGCACCCACACGGTTCACCTCACCGCCTCGGTCGGAGTCGCCGCGTACCCCGACGACGCGCGCGACGCCGTCGAGCTCGTCCAGGCTGCCGACCGCCGCCTCTACGAGGCGAAGCGCCTCGGTCGGGATCGCGTCGTGGCCTCTCACGGCAGCCTCGTCCGATCGCTGCCGACCCCGGAGACGACCGGGCTCGGCTTCCTCGCAGGATCGGCCGACCAGGCGGACGCCGATCTCTCCACTTGAGGAGCGTTGGCTGGATGAGGCGCTCAGTTCGATCCGACGCGAGTCGTGATGCCAGCCGCTGCCGTCGTTCGGTCGGGCTCGGCCGGCCCGAGTGGTATCGTCCGACCTTCGGGCCTCTTCGAGGGAGACGCATGGCGAATCGGCGGCGCAGAACGACCGATTTCCCGTGGGCGGAGGTCCTCACCGTGGGCGCGATCCTGTTTGTGATCGCAGGTGTCGTCGGCGCCGGACTCAACTCCATCTTCCACAGCAGCTCCGGGGGCAGCAGTAGCCCCACCACGCAGACGACGTCCGGCGGCGCGACGACGACGCCCGTCAGCTACCCGCAGGTGTCCGCGCCGGTCGCCGAGGGCGCGCACGACTTCGTCCGCTTCGCATGCAGCCAGTGCCACGGCTTCGACGGGAAGGGCGGCGTCTCGCCGGACGTTCCGTCGCTCGAGACGCTCGCCCCGCACCTGACAACCGCGGAGCTCGTCAACATCATCAACACCGGCCGCGGCATCTCGAACAACCCCGTCAAGCCGTTCATGCCCGTCTGGCATGGGATCATCTCCAAGGCGCAGATCGCCGCTCTGGTCGCCTACCTGCATGCGGGCCTCCCGCGGGTGCAGGACGCGGTGCCGCTGCCGGTCCCATCCGACCAGGGCGCCGCTGTGGCGGGGTCGATCGACTATGTGAACTTCGGCTGCATCAACTGTCACGGCCCGAACGGGCTCGGAGGCGTGCCGAACCCGCTCTCCGGCGACACGACGGTGCCGCCCCTGGGAACTCCTGACTTCTTCGGCCAGTTCAACACGGCCAAGAAGATCCGGGACGTGCTCGTCTCCGGCAGCGTGATCGGCAGGCACCCGATCGTCGATATGCCGCACTGGGGAGGGATCCTCACGAGCACCCAGATCGACGATCTGATCGCCTACATCCAAACCCTCCGCCGAAAGAACAACGGCACGACGACATACAAGCCGTAGGCCGCACGGCCGCCGCCGGGGCTCGGACGCATGCGGCGGGGACGGCGTTGCTCGGGACGGCCCCTCATTTGGGAACGCATCGAGATCCGGCGCTCGGTCGGCCGCCCGGGTGTGACTCAAACGGCTACGACGGCTGAGCGTCCTCTCGAATCGGGAGGTTTGACGATTGTGGCAGACGGCGCGATGATGGGGTGGTGGGTGCGATCGTTCGCGTGACGCTGCTCTTGGTGGGCGTGATGCTCGCCGCTGGTTGTGGCCAGGCGGCGAGTTCGGGATCGTCGGCGCGAGGGCTCGTGTACCACGTGTCGATCGCGGTTCACGGGCCGGCCGGCGCGGGAGTGTTCAGCGGGTCGGGCGAGCACGGTACCGAGTGGCTTGATCCGGCGGGGCAGCGGTTCCGCGTCGCGAGCATCGATCCCGGCCAGGTGAACAGCCATCGCGTTGGGGTGCGCACGTTGGATGTCGGCGCGCCGGGGGTGGATGAGACGACGACGGACTTCCCTGGAGACGACTCGATGGGGACGCCGGACGCCCAGACGACGCTCGCGTATGGCATATCGGGCGGGAACGGTGACGATCTGGGAATGTCGGTGCTTCGCTCCTATCTGGGTTACCGAGTCAAAGGCGCACCCAGATTCACCGTCAGCCACGCCGGCGGGCGGGTGCGGCTGACGTGGCGGTTTCCCGGAGTCGGGTTCGCGCGATTGAAATCGGCCGGATTGCCTGCGTCGTTCCTGAAGAAGCTCATCCGTGCCACCCGGCATACGCATATCGTGATGACGATCCTCGGCTCGATCCCGCAGAGCGGTGCCCAGGCTTGCCGCCTCTTTTCGATCGACGCCGCCAAGGCGGACATCGTGATCCGTGCCATCAAGCCCGGCGTCAAGCCTTCGGGACCGGTTCCCGCCTACTGGCTTGGGCCAGCGTGGGATGGCAACCGAGCGCAGAACGGCGTCGTCACAACGTCGAACCACAAGGCCGACGGCGGCGACAGCTACCAGCTGAGCTATGGCGACGGAACGATCTCGCCTGCAGGCGTGGGGACGCTCAGCGTCTCGACCGAGGCGTCTCCACCCGGAGTGGGGGCGTCGTCAGGACTGTTCGGTGACGACGGGCCGTTCGGAGCGCACGGTCAGAAGATCCGCCTCCACGACGGCGAGCGCGCAACTTTCTTCTACCACCGCTTCCCTCTGCGTCCAACCGCCCCCAGATCCGGGTCGGCGAAGCTCAAGGACAGCCTGTCCTTGACCGTCGGGAGCGCCAGCGTGGCCCTCGACGGACTCTCGGCCACAGCCAAGAGCCAGGCGTCCACGCAGCCGCCGCTCATCATGATCGTCACGCACGACGCCCAGATCATCCTCGGCCCCGTGACGACGATCAGCCGCGCACAGGCGCTCGGGATCGCCGAACTCCTGCGCCCGGTCTGACACGACGCCCTGCAGCCGTCGCCCGAGGCCACCTACGTGCGCAGGAGCCTGGTGAGGAGGGAGGCGTTTCCGACTGCGAACGCCTCCCAGTCGTTGTCGAAGTAGGCGTACACGTCGCGCCGCGTGCCCCAGCCGCGGATCCGGTCGGCCCAGTCGCGCAGCTCGGACTCCGAGTAGTTGCCGCGCCGGCCACGGCGGCCATGATGGAAGCGGATGTACACCCAGTCCGTCGTCGGCTCGAATGTCTGGAACGTCCGCTCCGGATGGTCGGCGAATACGAGCGCGGCTCCCGCGCCTGCGAGGAGGCGCTCGACCGGCTCGCAGAACCATGACGCGTGCCGGAACTCGAAACAGTGCCGCCCCGGAGGGAGCCCGGCGAGCGCTTCCGCGAGCCGGTCGTCGTCGCGGCGGAACGTCGGCGGCAACTGCCACAGGAACGGACCCAGCTTGCCCGCGTCGGAGAGCGGCGCCAGCCGCTCGAGCAGCAGGGCGACCCCCTCGCCCGCGTCGCGTAGGCGGCGGACGTGGGTCAGGTAGCGGCTGACCTTGATCGCGAAAACGAAGCCGTCCGGTGACCGTTCCGCCCACCCCTGCACCATGCGCGCGGTTGGGAGGCGGTAGAAGGTCGCGTTCACCTCGGTCGTGGGGAACATCTCCGCGTAGCGCTCCAGCCACTCGCCGGAGGGCCGGCGGTGGTAGACCGGGTCGCGCCAGTGCGGGTAGCTCCAGCCGCTGCAGCCGACGAGCGTCGTTGGCATGCGAGATTCATACCTCCCGCGGCGCGCCACCGCATGGCTGCCAGAGACAGAGGTCGGGACGGTCAGATTCGAACTGACGACCCCCTGCTCCCAAAGCAGGTGCGCTACCAGGCTGCGCCACGTCCCGGATCGTGGCGCCAGTGTACGTCAGCCGTCGCGCCCGCATCCGCGTCCGTCTGCGTACAAACCCGCCAGGCGTTCGGGGCGCGCCCCGATGCGATGGGAGCCGGGCGGGGGGATGCTTCGGACAGACACACGGAGGTGATCGTCATGAGAGTGCTTGTCGCGGTCGCCACGCGGCACGGTGCGACCCGCGAGATCGCGGACATGATCGGCGCGACCATCGCCGGCCATGGGATCGAGACGGACATCCGCGCGGTCGATGAGGTGGCCGGGATCGACGGCTATGACGCGGTCGTGGTTGGAAGCGCCGTCTATATGGGCTCGTGGATGAAGCCTGCCCGCGAATTCATGGAGCGCCACACCGAGGCGCTCGCGGGACGGCCGACCTGGATGTTCTCGAGTGGGCCGATCGGCTATGCGCCGAAGGACGGCGCCGGGGCGGTGCGGATCGACGACCTCGCGGCCGCGGTTCACGCGCGCGGCCATCAGGTATTCGCCGGCCGGCTCGACCGGGGCAGGCTCGGCCCCGTCCAGCGCACGATCGCGCGGATGGTGCGCTCGGCCGACGGCGACTTCCGCGACTGGGACGCCATCGGTGATTGGGCGTCCGAGATCGCAACCGAGCTCAGGTCGCAGGGCGTCACGCTGATCTGACCCGGCGTGCGGCACGGGAAACCCGTGCGCGAGATCGGTGCGCGCCCCGATGCGCCGTGGCACGCCGACGCCGATTATCGAGGCTGAAGCACCCACCGCCCGCTGTTCGCGGACGACCCCGGCATGACCCGGGGCTCCGGGGTTCGACTCCCCGGCGGCGGTCATCCCCGGGGGAGGTTCCTCGCGATGCCCTCATCAGCGACATCGGCCCGTCCGGGCTTCTCGGTCATGCTCGGCTGGCACGGCGGCCCGCAGCTCGGGCTCGACCTCGTCTACGGCGGGCTCGGCCTGTACCTCGCATCCGCCGGGATCCGCACCGTCGCGGTCGCGGTCGGCGCTCGACCCTCGGAGGGCGCCGGGTAGGGTGGCGGCACGTGGACGAGCGCGGCCGACACCTGCAGCGGATCGACTGGAGCCCGAACCCGGATCCGGAACGGCCGCCCGATCTGCAGAGCTGGCCGTTCACGATTCCCGCCGTTGCCCAGCTGGTCGCCGACGGCGGCGTCGAGATCCCGCCCGGCATCACGTTCCTGGTGGGCGAGAACGGCAGCGGGAAGAGCACGCTCGTCGAAGCGTTCGCCGCCGCCTATCCCCGGCGCGGGTTCGCGTCGGATCACCTCGATCACCTCGGCCCGGGCGCGAGCGCCGAAGATTCGCCGCTGCGCTGGCACATCCGCGCCCGCACGCACCCCCAGGCATCGCCGGCGGGCTTCTTCCTACGTGCCGAGGCGATGCACGGCTATCTGAGCAGGATCGACGAGAGCCCGTCCCAGGCGCGGGCGTTCGGCGGCGAGTCGCTCTCGACCCAGTCGCACGGCGAGTCGTTCCTGGCCGTCCTGCGCCACCGCTTCTCCCACGTCGGCGTCTTCTTCATGGACGAGCCCGAGGCGGCGTTCTCGTTCCGCTCCTGCCTGGCGCTGCTCGCTCTGCTCGACGAGATGCGCGCAGAGGGCAGCCAGGTGATCGTGGCCACGCACTCGCCGCTGCTCGTCTCGCTGCCGGGCGCGACGCTGCTCGAGGTGGGCGAGTGGGGCCTGCGCCGCGTGCCCGGCCCTGACGAGCTCGAGCTCGTGCAGTCGTGGCGGACGTTTCTGCAGCACCCCGACCGCTATCTGCGCCACCTGCTCTCGGACTGAATCCGGTCAAGGGTGGATGACGACCGGCGTGCCGGGCCGCAGAGCGCGCTTGAGGATCCAGAGCGCCGATGCCGAGACGCGCAGGCAGCCGGCACTCGCGGGCGTGCCGATGCTGGCCGGGTCGTTGGTACCGTGGATCGCGAGCTGGTCGCCGCCGGTCCAGCCGGGCGGGAGGTGGGGCTGGTGTCCGGAGAGGCCGAACGCGTACCAGCCGTACGGCCCGGAGGGGTCGCCGGTCGAGATCGGGTCGGTGACGCTGAAGTGGCCGGTGGGGGTGGGGGAGTCGGCGGCGCCGACGGCCGCGGCGAAGCTCCGAACGACACGGCGGCCGCGCATGAGTATGACGCGGCGCCGCGACAGGTCCGCCTTCACCCAGGTCAGCGTGTGGACGACGCGGTGCCCCTTCATCCACACCCAGCCGGTGCGGCCGTTGGGCGTCCACGGCAGCACGACCCGCGCCCATCTGTGGTCACGGCTCTGCGTGAGCGCCCACAGCCACGTGGGCGTGCCGAGCGGCGTCTGGCCCGGCAGGCGGCCGACTATCCGGCCCCCCGGCGCGGCCCGCACGACCGTACCGGCCGACTCGTCCAATAGCGTGAAGGTGTGCGCCTTGGCCCGCCTGGGAGGACGACCGCCGGACTCGGCACGGACGGCCGATGCAGCCACTCCGACGCGGGTGGTCTTAAGCGGCATCGCCAGCGCGGGAGGCGCGGCGACGAGGGCCATTGTGGCCAGGAGCAGGGCAATTGGCAGGCGCATGGACGGCTCTCATCGGCACGCCCACTGCGCGGCTTGAGTCAGAAACCTCGCTCCTTTTCGGGCTACAGAATCCGGTGGTCGCGGCCGATACACGCCAAAGACTCCGTGTCCCTCCCTAGGAGCATCCTCGTGAAGCGATCTTCTGGAATTGTCGGGCTTGCCACCCTGGCGCTTGCGGTACCCATCGCCTTTTCGGCCTACCGCCTGACGCGGCCGCGCAACTACACGCAGACCCGCGAGTTCAGGGCGCTGGCCGGTGGCTACCTCATTTAGCCGTCGCCGCAAGGGCGGCGCAGACGAGTCCACGGGCTTCGTGAGCCGGCCGGCCGACGACCCGGTGCTCGAGCGCACGGAAGCTGCGCTGCGCCGGCTGCAGTCCGCCGCCTCGCCGCAGCAGGCCGCGATCCTCGCCGCCGAGGCTCTGCCCGAGCTCACCGGCGTCGACTGGGCGGCCTTCTCGCCCGCCGAGACGGCGGCCAACCGGGCACACGCGTTCCTGGCGTGCGCCGCGCTCGCCGACGGGTGCGTCTACTCCCAGGGCGAGCCCGCCACGGTCGCGGCGGTGCCGGTGGTGGCCAGCAAGACCCCGGTCGGCGTCATCCTGATGGGTCGCAAGGCCGGACTCTGCACGCCGCAGCTGCGAACGGCGGCGCTGTTCGCCGAGCATGCCGGCGGGGTCGCTGCGAGCATGCCGCTCGCGCAGACCGCCTGAGCCGCTGCGCCGCTCTCAGCCCTCGGCGACGTTCTCGGAGCGCGCCTGGCGCTCGAGCCCGCGCCGAAGCGCGCTGATCAGATCCTGCGGCGAGGCGTCCTCGTCGACCTGCGGCTCGACCTCGACGATGGGCCGGCAGCTCTGACAGAACGGGGCCGTCAGGTCGTCGCGGCGGTCGTCGGGGATCGGGTGGCGCATGAACCATTCGCCCGGCGGGATCGTGCCTCCGCACGAGTGGCACGACACCGTGAGCGAATCGAACACCTGGGGCTGCCCGGGCTGGACGCGGCCGAGCGTGCTCTTGCGCGCGTCGCGATCGCTCACCTCGGTGAGATGCGCGCGAGAGTTCGCCCTGTTGCTGTGGTGCTCTGCCACCTGGTGCCGCCTGTGAACGCCGGTCACGGCCGGAGTCGGGTATGAGGCTACACCGTCGGGGGCCGCAACGCTACCGGACGCCGTGCGTGGGCTCTGGCTAGGCTGCGCATCAATGGGACGGCTCGATGGAAAGACGGCGCTCATCACCGGCGGCGCTTCGGGGATCGGGCGCGCCACGGCGGAGCTCTTCCTCTCCGAGGGCTGCACCATCGTCATCGCCGACATCAACGAGGGCACGATCGCCGAGACGCTCGCGGCCGCCGGCGAGGGAGCCGCGATCTCGGCCGTCCACGGGGATGTGTCGAACATGGCCTCGGCCAGGGACATGGTCGACGAGGCGGTGCGCCGGCTCGGGCGCCTCGACATCCTCGTCTGCGCGGCCGGCATCACCAGCCGCTCGCGCATCTCGCGCCTCTCCGAGGAGGAGTTCGACCGCGTGCTCGGCGTCAACCTGAAGGGGATCTTCACCGTCGTCTCGGCCGCGCTTCCGGCGCTTCGTGCCGACGGCGGCGCCGCCGTCGTCACGGTGGGCTCCGAGATGGGGCTCGTCGGCGAGCCGAACGCGCCCGTCTACAACGCGAGCAAGGCCGCGGTGATCAACTTCACCCGCTCGATTGCGCTCGACCTGATCCGCGACAACGTCCGCGTGAACACCGTGTGCCCCGGCATCACCCAGACGCCGCTGCTCGAAGAGGAGCTGCGCACGGCGGAGGACCCTGACGCGACGCGGGCGGAGTTCGCGACCTGGGCGCCGATCGGGCGCACGGCCGACCCGGTCGAGCAGGCGCGCGGGATCCTCTTCCTCGCGACCGACGAGAGCTCGTTCGCGGTGGGTTCGGCGCTCGTGCTCGACGGCGGCTTCACCGCCCGCTGAGCGGGCCGCGCGCGGTCAGCCACGCGAGCACCTCGCCCGCGTGCCGGTCGGGCGGGAAGATCGGGTAGAACGCGTGCACGATCCGGCCGCGCTCGGCCACGAGCGTGATCCGGCGCAGATAGGTGACGCCCTGCAGCTCGAACGTCGGCAGACGCAGCGCGTCGCGCAGGCGAAGTTTTGGATCGGCGAGCACCGGGAACGGCATCCCGTTTCGCTCGGCGAAGGCGACCTGCTCGGCGAGCGGCTGACCGGAGAGCCCGGCGACGCGCGCACCCAGCGCCGTGAGCTCGGCGGCATGGTCGCGGAAGCCGCACGACTCGGGCGTGCAGCCGCGCGCCCCCGGGAACGCGTCCCAGCCCTCGACGAGCGGCTCGCCCGGTGTGCCCGTCTTCGGATAGACGTAGACCACCGCCCGCCCGGCGGCGAGCTCGGCCAGGCCAACGGGGCCCCGCGAGGAGTCGAGCACGAGCGCGGGCATGGGCATTCCCGGCAGGTGGTCGGCCGCGCCGTCGTCGACCGGGACGGGCAAGTTCGGCGGCAGCCGGGTGAAGTCGGTGTCCACGTGCGGGACTCTACGTGGCTAGTCTCGGGCGCCGATGTCCGGTCCACCCGCTGAGGTCGTGTCGCTCGCGCTGCTGGCCGCCACGCTCGCGTTCGCCGTGGCGCGGCCGCGCGGCCTGCCGGAGGCCGTCGTCGCGGTGCCCGCCGCCGCGATCGTGCTCGCCCTCGGCATGCTCTCGTTCCACGAGGCGCGGGCCGAGGTGCGCAGCCTGGCGCCGACCGTGGCGTTCCTGGCGGCCGTGCTCGTGCTCGCGGAGCTGGCCGACCGCCACGGCCTGTTCCACGCCCTGGGCGGCTGGATCGCGGCCGGGTCGCGCGGCGAGCCGGTGCGGCTGCTCGCGCTCGTGTTCGCGATCGCGGGCCTCGTCACGGCCGTGCTCAGCCTCGACGCGACGGTGGTGCTCTTCACGCCGGTCGTCTTCCGGACGGTGGCGCGCCTGCGCCTGCGGTCGAAGCCGCACGTCTACGCCTGCACCCACATGGCCAACTCCGGCTCGCTGCTCCTGCCCGTCTCGAACCTGACGAACCTGCTCGCGTTCAAGGCCAGCGGCCTCTCGTTCGCCCGCTTCGGCGCGATCATGGCGCTGCCCTGGATCGTCGCCATCGCGGCGGAGTGGATGGTGATGCGTCGGTTCTTCGCGTCGGATCTGGTCGGCCGTGGCACGGTGCCGCGGCAGCGGATCGAGACGCCGCGATTCGCGCTGGCCGTGATCGCGCTCACGCTGGTCGCGTTCTTCGTCACCTCGGTGGTCGGGATCAGCCCCGCCTATGCGGCGCTCGGCGGCGCGCTCGTGCTCGGCGTCCCGGCGCTCGCGCGCAGCCGGATCTCCGCTCGCGAGGTCGGCGCCGCGCTCGACGTCCCGTTCCTCGCGTTCGTGTTCGGGCTGGGCGTGGTCGTCGCGTCGGTGTCGGCCCACGGCCTCGAGTCGGCGCTCGCGCGGATCGTGCCCGGCGGTGACTCCCTGCTCGCATTGCTCGCGATCGCATTCCTGGCCGCCGTCGTCGCGAACGTCGTCAACAACCTGCCTGCGGTGCTCCTGCTCCTGCCGATCGTCGTCGGCACCGGGCCCGGCCCGGTGCTGGCGCTCCTGATCGGCGTGAACGTCGGCCCCAACCTGGCCTATGTCGGCTCGCTCGCGACGCTGCTCTGGCGCCGCATCCTCCAGCACCACGGCGTCGACCCCTCGACGCTCGAGTTTCTGCGCCTGGGCGCGATCACCGTGCCGATCACCCTCACGGCGGCCACGATCGCCCTGTGGATCTCGCTGCGCGTGGTGGCATGATGGCGCATATGCGGGCGGTGATCTGGATCGTCGAGGGCACCTGGCAGGGGTGTGTCGACGTCGCCGCGGGCATTCTCCCGAGTGACGCCGAGGTCGTGCTTCTGCACGCCGAGTCGGCCGAGGCGCAGCAGGCGGCCGAGGCGGCGAGCGCCGGGCTGCTCGGCCGTCACCGGCCGGGCCGCGGCGGGCCAGGGCTGGCGCTGATCTCGGACGAGGAGGCGGACGGGTTGCTGGATGCGGCCGAGCAGCGCTTGGCGCGCGGCGAGCTTCGGCGCGTCCGCGTCCGCGGACGGGTCGAGCGGGCCGTCGTCGCCGCGCTTGCCGACCACGTCGATGTGCTGGTCTGCGCCCGCGACGGCGACCGCTCGCGGCTCGGCCCGCACAGCCTGGGCCCGGCCACCCGGTTCGTCGTCGACCATGCGCCGTGCAGCGTCGTCCTGGTGTGGCCCGACGAGACGCCGGACGTCGGCTCGATCCCGCCGCCGCCCCACCACGAGCCCCCGCATCACCGGGGCCCGCCGCCGCACGGTCGCTGAGGTCATCGAGCGGGGGCGGCAGGATTCGAACCTGCGACCGTCAGCTTAGAAGGCTGCTGCTCTATCCCCTGAGCTACGCCCCCCGTCGGCAAGCGTACCCGCCCCGGAGTCACGCATCCGCGCGGTCGACCAGGTGCTCGCGCACTGCACGCAGCGCCGCCTGGGTACGGTCGGTGACGTCGAGCTTGCGCAGGATCGCTGAGACGTGGGCCTTCACCGTCTTCTCCGACAGCGAGAGATGAAGCGCGATCGCCTTGTTCGCCATCCCCTCGGCGACGAGGGCGAGCACCTCGCGCTCGCGCGGCGTCAGCTCGGGTGCCGGGGCGCCGGCGGGGCGGTGCAGCTCGCCCACGAGCCGGGCCGCCGCGTCGGGGTGAAGGGGCGCGCCGCCGGCGTGGGCGGATCGGATCGCCGCCAGGAGCTCCGCAGGCTCGGCATCCTTCAGGAGATAGCCGGCGGCGCCGGCGCGCATCGCCTCGAGCACACGTTCGTCGGCGGGGAAGCTCGTGAGCACGATCACGCGTGGCGCGGCGCTTCCCGCCCGGATCCGGCGCAGGGCCTCGAGGCCGTCCCCTGCGGGCATCACCATGTCGAGCAGGACGACGTCCGGAGCCAGGCGCTCGACCTGGGCCGCCGCCTCGACGCCGCCGCCGGCCTCGCCCGCGATGACGATGTCGGGTTGCAGCTCCAGGTAGGTGCGAAGGCCCTGGCGGACGACCGGGTGGTCGTCGGCGATCAGCACCCGGATCGCGCCGTCAGCCACCGGGCACCTCGACGCGGACGGTCGTGCCCTCGCCCGGCCGGGAGCGCAGCTCGAGGCGGCCGTGGACGGCACGCGCCCGCTCGTCCATGACGGTCAGCCCCAGGTGCTGCGAGCGGACGATCGGATCGGCCGGGTCGAAGCCCGCGCCGTCGTCGGTGACGGTCAGCACCGCCGCCTGCGGCATCAGCTCGAGGTCGAGCCGGATGTCGCCTGCGCCGGAGTGCTTGAGCGCATTCTGGAGCGCCTCCTGGGCGATCCGGTAGAGCTCGCGCTGGGCCGTCGCGCCCGGCAGCGCATCGCCGCGGACGTGCATCTCCACCCGCGTGGGGTGCACCCGGCCCAGCACCTCGACGTGCTTTCGCAGCGTGGCGACGAGGCCGTCGGCCTCGAGGTCGGCGGGCCGCAGCTGGAACACGAGCGAGCGCATCTCGGCGCGGGCCTCCCCGGCGAGCCGGCGCACCTCGTCGAGCTGTGCGCGCGCCGCCGCCGGATCGCGGTCGAGCAGCTCCGTCGCCGCCTCGGCGGTGAGGGTGAGCGAGAAGAGCGTCTGCGAGACGGCGTCGTGCAGATCGCGTGCGAGCCGGTTTCGCTCCTCGACCACCCCGAGCTCGCGGCTGCGCTCGTGCACGCTCGCGGTCGCGATCGCAACCGCCGCGTGGGCCGCGAAGAGCTCGATCAGCTCCTGGTCCGCGTCCGAGAACTCATCGGCGCCGATCTTCTCGGTCAGATAGAAGGCGCCGGCGACCTCGCCCGCCGTGACGATCGGCACACCGAGGAACGAGCGCATGCGCGGATGGGCGGCGGGCCACCACTCGAAGCGGGGGTCGCGTGAGATGTCCGAGGTGCGGTGCGGCACGGGCCGTTCGAGCATCGCGCCGAGCAGCCCGTGCGTGCGGGGCAGCGGGCCGATCGTCGCGATCAGCTGGTCGCTCATGCCGTCCGTGATGAAGTGCGAGAAGCCGCCGCCGCCGTCCGGCACGCCGATCGCGGCATACCGGCAGCTCGCGAGCCGCCGCGCCGCCTGGACGAGCGCGTGCAGCGTCGTCTCGAGCGACGGCGCCGCCGCCATGGCCGCCACCGCCTCGCCGACGGCGCGCAGGGCCGCCCCCGCCGGCTCGGCGAGCACCGCGTCGCGTGGCGGCCGCGTCACCGCCGGTCACGCTCCCAGCGGGTGCGACGGCCGGACATCGAGCAGCTGATGGAGCGCCGTCCCGAACCGGTCGTGCCGCACCGTCACCCCGGCCCGGCGGGCCTCGGCGTAGCGCAGCGACATCTCGAGGAGCTCGAGGCTCAGCATCAGCCGCGCCGCGTCGGGAGGCTGGTCGAGGTCGTCCAGCCACGCGGGCGCGCGCGCGAGGGTGTCTGCGACCGCACGCGGTGGAGGCAGCTTGCGCGCGTTCAGGGCGACGAGCAGGCCGTAGTGGAGCGCGTCCAGGCCGATCGGCACGCCGTCGGCGCTGCGCTCCCAGTCCCAGACCACCAGGCGGCTGTGGATGCGGCGCATGTTCCAGGGCGTCCAGTCGCCGTGGCCGCGCCCGAACCCGAGCAGGAGCTCGCCCGCCTCGGCGGCGATCGCGTCGGCGGCCGCATCCAGGTCGGCCCCGGCGGCGGTGATGCGGGCGCGCACGCCGGTCCACCATCCGCTCTCGTGGAGCGGTGAGCGGGCGACGGCGCCGCCGAGGGCGAGCTCATGCGTGGCGTCGCGCGGAGGATCGAAGGCCGTCACGGGCGCCCCGCCGACGAGCGGCTCGACCACGGTGAGCGTGTTTCCCTGCCACTCGCCGGCATGCAGCAGCCGCGCGACCCGGAACGTGCGCGCGCCGTCGCCGCGGGCGAACCCGCGCAGCGCCTCGGCCTCGGCGGCGACCAGCGGCCGGGTGAGCTCGTTCCAGCCGACCTTCGCATAGGCCAGGACGCGCCCGTCGCGGCCCGATACCTGCACGACGGGCTTGCCGTTCGGCCTCGTCGCACCGACCCGCACGGCCAGCTCGACCTCGTCCGCGCCGAGGGTCGCGGCGAGGTGGTGGCGCAGGACGAGCGCCGGCAGCTCGCTGTCGGGCACCCCCGGCGCGACGGCCACGGCGAGACGGGTGCGGCCCACCCGTTGGGGGAGGCCCGAGCGCAGCGCGAGCGCCGCGGCCTCGGTGGCCGCCCGGCCCGCGCGGCCTGGAAGGAGCAGGAACTGGCGTGCTGCCGCGGCCGCCCCCCGCCCCGACCCGGGCGCCACCAGCATCCCCGGCCGGCGCAGCGACGGGAGCACGACATACCTGTCGACGATGCGCCACCCCCGCGGCGGGTGTGAGCCCGCATACACTTGGTCGCCGCTCGCGGCGAGTCCGCGCATGCAGGCGTCGGCGTCCCTCACGCCGAACACCGTACCCGTGCACGCCCCGAGAAACCGTCAATCACGTGTCAATACTGCCAATGTGCAGGGTTGACTCGGATCGGCCGGGGGGTACCATTGGTCAGGGAGGCCGGGTGCATCTGGACGATCCAGCACCCCACAGAAACCGGCGTCCCCACGCCGGGCGGAGCCGATTGGTGGCGGCACCGGGCTCGGCCATGCCGAGCTTGCCCGATCGCAGACGACCCGAGAGGATTCACTGGTGGAAAACGGATGGTATGAGTCGGTCTCACTGAGCGACTACGTCGGCGTCGTCTGGCGGCGCAAGTGGATCGCGCTGCTCGTGGCCGTGATGGTCACCGCCGCCGCGATCGGATTTTCCGAGCGCCAGCAGAAGGTCTTCGCGGCCACGTCACAGCTCGTGAACACGACCTCGACCAGCAGCTCGACGTCGACGAAGGGGACGAGCGGGAACAGCTGGTCGACCACGCACGCGCCGCTGCTCGACACCGTCCACGCCGCGAACTTCGTGGTGAAGCACGCCAGCCTGCGGGGGATCACCGGCACGCAGCTGCTGAACGAGACCACCATCGCGCCCGACGCGACCATCGACGCGATCGACTTCACGGTCAGCGATCAGAGCCCGACCACCGCCCAGCAGCTCGCAAATGCCTGGGAGGTCCAGGGCGCGGCCTACTCGACCAGCCTCGACCAGGCCCCTCTGCACAAGTCGATCAGCACGCTCCAGGCGACGATCAACGCCGACTACGCGCAGATCGCAGCGAACAAGGTGAGCACGACGCTGACGGCGGACCAGGTGAAGCAGCAGAACGCCGGCCTGACTGCCGCGATCGGTGTGGCGCAGACCAAGCTGAGCAACGAGCGGGTTGCGCTCTCGACGGGCAATCTCGCCCTGATCAACCGCGGCGCCCAGTCGGCGAGCCAGACCCAGCCCAAGACGACGCGCAACGCCGGCATCGGCCTCGTGCTCGGCCTGATTCTCGGCATCATCCTCGCCTTCCTGCAGGATCTGCTCGACACGCGCGTGCGCACCGTCACCGAGGTGGGACGGCGGCTGCGCCTGCCGCTGCTGGCGAGCATCCCGACCCGCCCGCGCTCGCTGCGCGATCACGCGGTCGTGCTGCTCTCGCCGCAGGGCGGCGCGCAGATGCCGACAGCCGAGGCCTTCCGCATCCTCAAGCTGAACCTCTCGTCCACGCTGCGGCGGGGGATGAAGGTGATCATGTTCACGAGCGCGTCCGACGCCGAGGGCGTCTCGACGACCGTCGCCAACCTCGCGGTCGCTCTGACGCGCGCCGGCCAGCACGTCGTCGTGGTCGATGCGAACATGCGCCGGCCCTCGCTGGGCGGCGTGTTCGGCCTCGACGACCGCATGGGTGTGAGCGACATCCTTTCGGGACACAGCCAGCTCGGCGATGCTCTGACCGTGGTCGAGGTCAGCCGTGAGCACCCGCTCGATGCGAGCTCGAACGGCTCCGGAGGCGGCGGCGGCCTGCTCGAGGTGCTGCCAGCCGGCCCGATCCCGGGCGACGCTGCCGAGCTGCTCGACAGCCGGGCGATGACCGACCTGCTGCGCGAGTTGCGCGGCCGTGCCGACGTCGTCCTCGTCGACGTGCCGCCGATGCTGCCCGTGACCGACGCGATGGTGCTCGGCACCAAGGTCGACGCCGTCGTCGCCGTCGCCCGCGCCCGGCTCGCCAGCCGGCCGCACCTGGTCGCCTTCGGCCGCGCGCTGGAGGCGTGTGCGGCACCGCGGCTCGGGTTCGTGTTCGTCGGCGGCGTGCCGGACGAGTCGCAGGAGTACGGCGGATACATGGGTGGCCCGGCGGCTCCGGCCGACGCCGTCCCGCAGCCCGGGCAGCCGCGGGAAACCGAGCTCCTGTGAAAGTCATGCTGGTCTGCTCATCGGGCGGCCATCTCATCCAACTCCACCAGCTCAAGCCCTGGTGGAGCAAGCACGAGCGGCGCTGGGTGACATTCGACCTGCCCGACAGCCGGTCGCTCCTGCAGGACGAGAAGGTGACCTGGGCGTACCACCCGACCACGCGCAACTTCCGAAACGCGCTCCGCAACCTGCTGCTCGCGATTCGCCTGCTGCCCGGCTGGCGGCCGGACGTCGTCGTCTCCGACGGCGCGGCGGTGGCGTTCCCGTTCTTCGTCGTCGCGCGGCTCATGCGCGTCCCCACCGTGTACCTCGAGGTCTACGACCGCATCGACTCGCCCACGCTCACGGGCCGCCTGTGCCGGCCGTTCTCGAGCCTGTTCCTGGTGCAGTGGGAGGAGCAGTGCCGGTTCTACCCCGGAGCACGTGTGATCGGAGGGCTGTTCTGAGCGATCCCCTGCCACTCGTGTTCGCCTCAGTCGGCACGGACTACCACCCGTTCGACCGGCTCTCGCGCTGGATCGACGCCTGGCTCGAGTCCGGCGGGTCCGCCGTCGCGCGCTGCTTCGTGCAGACGGGGACGTCGGCCGTGCCGCGGCTGGCCGAGCACCGCCAGTACCTCGGGCATGCCGAGATGGAGGCGATGGTGCGCGAGGCGGCCGTCGTCGTCTGCCACGGCGGCCCGGGCACGATCATGCTGGCGTCGACGCTGGGCAAGCGGCCGATCGTCGTGCCACGGCGCAAGCGCTACGGCGAGCACGTCGACGACCACCAGTGCTTCTTCACCGAGCGGATCGCCGCCGACGGTGCGATCGTGCTCGCCCAGACCGAGGACGAGCTGAGCACGTCGCTCAACGCCGCCCTCGGCCGCGACGCCGAGGCCAACCTGCCGCCGGCGGGCGCCGGTCCGGCCGCCGCCGTCGCGATGTTCGAGCAGCTCGTCGACGATCTCGTGATGCAGCGCAACGGCGCGAGCAGAAAGGGCGTCGTCACACCGGCGTCGGTGTTGCGGCGGCGGGCATGACCGAGGTTCCGGTGCTCTACATCGGCGGGTGGGGCCGCAGCGGGTCGACGTTGCTCGCCCACGTGCTGGCCGACGTGCCGGGCTTCGTCTCGGTCGGCGAGCTGCGCTACGTGTGGCAGGCCGGCCCGGCGGGGAACGAGCTGTGCGGCTGCGGCCTCGCCTTCGCCGAGTGCCCGTTCTGGTCGGCGGTGGGCCAGGAGGCCTTCGGCGGCTGGGACGCGGTCGACGTCGACGAGGTGCTGGCGCTCGAGAGCGCCGTCCTGCGGCACCGTAACGTGCCGCTGCTCGCGATGGGCCGGATCGCCCCCGAGCACGCACGCCGGGTGAGCCGCTATGCCGATCTGACCGCGCAGCTCTACCGGGCGATCCTGACCGTCTCCGGCGCGAGCGTCGTCGTCGACTCGACGAAGAATCCGCCCTACGCCTACTTCCTGCGCGCCGCCGAGGCGTCGGGCCTGCGCCTGCAGGTGCTGCATCTGGTGCGCGACAGCCGAGGGGTGGTGTACTCGTGGATGAAGCGCGTGGCGCGGCCCGAGGTCACCGACGGCGGCGACGCCTACTTCCAGGAGTTCTCGCCGGTGAAGGCGGGTATGCGCTGGATGCAGTGCAACCTTGCGTTCGACGCGCTTCGCCGGCTCGGCGTGCCGACCGTGCGGATGCGCTACGAGTCGCTCGCGGCCGACCCGCGGGGAGAGCTCGAGAAGATGTTCGCGTCGATGGGCGAGGCGGGCGCGCACGACCTCTCGGCCGTCGGCGACTCGGTGCAGGTCGCCGGCCAGCACAGCGTGCGCGGCAATCCGATGCGCTTCGCCCACGGCCGCCAGGAGGTGCGTGCCGACGAGGCATGGCGCACCGGCATGGCCCGCAAGACGCGCTCGCTGGTGGTGCTCGTCACCTGGCCGCTGCTGCTCCGCTACGGCTACCGCATCCCGTGAGGTCGCGCAGGATTGGGCGGGCGTTCGTCCCGGCTTGAGCAGATGGACTGGCAGGCGCACACGTTCGTGTTCATCGGTGGGCTGCACCGCAGCGGCACCACCCTGCTCGCGCGCTGCCTGGCCGCGCATCCCGACGTGTCCGGCTTCTCCGAGACGGGCGCGCGGGAGGACGAGGGCCAGCATCTGCAGACCGTGTACCGCTCCGCCCGTGCCCACGGCGGGCCCGGCCGGTTCGGGTTCGATCCCGAAGCCCACCTGACCGAGAGCTCCCCGCTCGCGAGCGACGAGAGCCGGCGGCTGCTGCTCGAGCAGTGGGGAGCGCATTGGGACGCGTCGCGGCCGGTGCTCGTCGAGAAGTCGCCGCCGAACATCATCCGCACGCGCTTCCTGCAGGCGATGTTCCCCGGCGCGCGCATGATCGTGCTCGTCAGGCACCCGATCGCGGTGGCCGGCGCCACGCGCGAGTTCGGCCACGCCCGGAGGCTGTGGCGGCGCCAGACCTACACGTCGCTCATCGAGCACTGGCTGCACTGCCACGAGCTCATGCTCGAGGACGCCCGCAGCGTGCCGAACCTGCTCGTGATGCGCTACGAGGAGTTCGTCGCGAACCCGGACGATCGCCTCGCCGACGTGTTCCGGTTCATCGGCGTCGCGCCGCGGCCGAGCGGTCTCGAGGTCAAGGCCGGCATCAACGACGCGTACTTCCGCCGCTGGACGCTCGCCCAGCGCACGCCGGGGACGGGCGCCGACATCGCGCGAGCGGTCGAGACGCTCGAAGACCGGGTCGGCCGCTTCGGCTACAGCCTCGCGCAGCCGGTGCTCTTGACACCGCTCGAGAGGGTCGGCTGATGCCGCGCGAGCGCGGATCGGCCAACGACAACTACTCGCGCCTGCCGGCGCCGGTGATCACGGCCGGGCGCGAGGCGCTCACCGGCTGGCACATGCTCTCGGCGTCGCGGCGGCCGCTGCCCGACTTCCTGATCGTCGGCGCCCAGCGCAGCGGCACGACGTCGCTCTACCGCTATCTGCTCGACCATCCGCAGGTGCTGCCGGCGATCCCGAGCAAGGGCGTCCACTACTTCGACATGCACCACACGCGCAGCCTGCGCTGGTACCGGTCGCACTTCCCGACCGAGGCGGCGCGGCGGCGGTGCGAGCGCGAGTCCGGAGCGCCGGTGCTCACCGGCGAGGGCAGCCCCTACTACCTCTTCCATCCGCACGGGCCGGCGCGGGCGGCGGCGGCGGTGCCCGGGGCGCGGGTGATCGCCATGCTGCGCGACCCGGTCGAGCGGGCCTACTCCCACTATCAGCAGGAGTACGCGCGCGGATTCGAGGACGCCGACACGTTCGAGCGGGCGCTCGAGCTCGAGCCGGAGCGGCTGGCAGGCGAACGTGAGCGGATGCTCGCCGACCCCGGGTACGACAGCCGGGCGATGCAGCATCACGCGTACGTCGCGCGCGGCGAGTATGTCGACCAGGTCAAGGCGTGGCGCGAGCGGTTTCCCGCCGAGCGGGTGCTCGTGATCTGCTACGAGCGCTTCTTCGCCGACCCCGAGGCCGGGTACGCCGAGGTGTTGCGCTTCCTCGGTCTGCCCGATCCCCCCGAGCCGCCGCGGTTCAAGGCCTACAATGCGCGTCCCGCCGGCGGCATGGCGGACGAGACGCGGGCGCGGCTGCGGGCGCACTTCGCCGCGCCGAACCGGAGGCTGGAGGAGTTCCTGGGAGTGGGCATGGGCTGGCCGAGCGGCGACCACGAGGGGGTCGGGCGGTGACGACGGCGGAGTCGCCGGTCGCCGCCGACGAACGCACCAAGGACCTGCGGATGGTGGCCCGGGGCGGCTCGCTCAACTTCATCGGAGCGGTCGCGAACGGCCTGCTCCAGTTCGCCCTGGTGGTCGTGGTCACGCGGTCGCTCGCAAAGAGCGCGTCAGGCGCGTTCTTCGAGGCAATCGCCCTGTTTCTGATCCTCTCCAACACGGCCGAGCTCGGCGCCGACACCGGCCTCACGCGCATGATCCCGCGCTACCGCGTCGATGGTCGCATCGCCGACGTCCGCCGCAGCCTGAGCGTCGGCCTCGTGCCCTCGTTCGCGGCGGGCGTCCTGCTCGCCGCGATCTCCTACGTGTTGGCGGGGCCGCTCGCGACCCTGTTCACCAACCACCGCCACGCCGACGCCCACGCGGTCGCGACCTACATCCGCGTGCTGGCCGTGTTTGTGCCGCTCTCGTCGGCGTACACGGTCGCGATCGCGGCCACCCGCGGGTTCGGGACGATGGTGCCGAACGCTCTCGTCGACCGGATCGGCAAGGCGGCCGTGCAGACGCTCGCCGTCGCCGTCGTCGTGCTCGCAGGCGGCGGCAGCTTCGCGGTCGCCGTCGCCTGGGGACTGCCGATCGGGATCAGCTTCGCGGTCGCGCTCGTGTGGCTCGGCCACCTCGTGCGCCGCGTCGAGCGGCGCGATCGGTCCACCCGCCCGCCGACGCCGCTGCGCGCGCTCGCGAACGAGTTCTGGGTGTTCACCGCGCCGCGCGGCATGACCGGCGTCTTCCAGGTGACGACGCTCTGGGTGGGGACGCTGATGGTCGGGTCGCTGATGGACACCGCCCACGCCTCGATCTACACCGCCTCGACGCGCTACCTCGTCGCCGGGAGCGTCGTCAACATGGCCATCATCCAGGTGATCGGGCCCAAGCTCTCGGAGCTGCTCGCGAGCGGCGCCCGTCAGCGTGCGATGGACGTCTACCAGGTGGCGACGTCGTGGCTCGTGCTGATGGCCTGGCCGATGTACCTCGGGCTGGGGGTGTTCGCGCCCGTGCTCCTGCGCGTGTTCAAGCCCCAGTACGTGAGCGGCACGTCCTCGCTCGAGATCCTCGCCGTCACGATGCTCGTCGCGACCGGGATCGGGCCCGTCGACATGGTGCTCCTGATGGGCGGGCGCAGCTTCTGGAACCTCTTCAACGTCATCGTCGCCCTCACGGTGAACGTCGTGCTCTCGCTGCTTCTGATCCCGCACATCGGCATCGCCGGCGCGGCGATCGCCTGGGCCGGGAGCATCGTGGTCAACAACGTCTTCCCGCTGGCCGAGGTGCGGGCGTTCCTGAGGGTGCACCCGTTCGGCCGCGGCTTCCCGGTCGCCGCCGGGAGCTCGCTCCTGTCCTACGGCGTGCTCGGGCTCGCGCTGCGCGCGACCGTCGGCGCGACCGTGGTCTCGCTGCTCGTGGGCATCGTGGTCGGCACTCCGCTCTATGCGGCGCTCCTGTGGCGGTTCCGCGACCGGGTCGAGCTGCAGCTCCTGGGCGGCTCGCTGCGCCGTGGGCGCGGCCGGCGGCCGGCCGGGCCGGTGGCGAGCTCGAGCTGAGCGGGCCGGGGCGGGCTGCGGTTCGCGTCGAGGGGCGGTGGGCGGCGCGGGGGGTGGCCAGTTGGCCGTGGTGGGTGCGGACAGTGGCCGGAGGGCGCCGCCGTCCCACTTGGCCGCAGGATCGGATGCCAATCGCGTTTTTCGCACCCCCATGGGGGCGCATCTCCGAATTGGCATCCGTGGAGGATGTCAACTGGGCCGTTCGCGCCGGCCTCGGAGCGAGCCGGCCAGGCGTCCTGACCGGCTCGGGTGGCCAGTTGGCCGTGGTGGGTGCGGACAGTGGCCGGAGGGCGCCGCCGTCCCACTTGGCCGCTGCATCGGATGCCGATTGCGTTTTTCCGCACCCTTGCCCGGGCCGCCCCGCCGATCCTTCAGGCGGCTGCCCGGCTAAGACCGCCCGTTACGGCTGCGCCGCCAGCGCCGCCTTGATCTGCTCGATCTCGGGTGTGGGGGAGCCGTCCTTGTTCAGCAGGCCGAAGCCGCCGCCGGTCGAGAGCACCCAGCGCGTCCAGCTCACGCCGTCCTTGGCGAAGAGGTCGAGCATCTGCGTCTGGTAGGCGGCGCTCCCGGCAACGCCGGTGTGAATGCCCCATTCGCCGATCAGAAGCGGGATCCCCCAGGCGCGCGCCCGTGCCACGGGCACCTGCAGCACGCGCGCCTGGGCCGCCGCCGTGCCGGTGTAGCTCGCGCTCTTCTGATTGTGGGTGGCGGCCCACGACGGCACCCAGTTGTCGCCGGCGCCGTCCAGGCCGCCGGAGCCGCCGTTGAAGTAGTCGTGCCAGTCGAGCGCCAGGTGGTCGAGCGATCCGAACGGGGCCAGATCGGCGGTGCCGACGCCCTCGCCGCCGCCCCGGCACATGATGAACACCGTGCGCGTGCTGTCGACCTTCTGGATCGCCCGGCGGATGCCGGCCTGCCAGCGCAGCATGATGTTGGTGGCCTGGGTGGTGTCGCCGAGCCGGCCGGGGTGCGGCTCGTTGAAGATCTCGTAGCCGACGACGTTCGGATCGGCGGCGTAGCGCGCCGCGATCATCGACGCGAACGCCGCGTAGTAGGCCTGCGAGCGGGCCGACTCGCTCGTCCAGAACGCGGCCTCGGCCTCGGACACGCCGCTCTTCGTCGCCGGAAAGCGGCCGTTGGCGTAGAACCACGCCGGCACGCCGCTCGCGCGGCAGACGGCCTTGCCGGCCTTGCACGTCGCCTGGGCGAAGTACGGCGACCAGTGGAACTGGTGGAAGTCGATCAGCACGTTCACGTGCACCGCCCGGAACGCCGCCACCTCCTGATCGATCTGCTGCAGGACGTGCGTGTCCCAGCGGTAGTGGCCGTTCACGGGCGCCTGCGGCTCGATGGCGCTCCAGCCCACGTAGAGGCGCACGAGATTCGCCCCCATCTGGGCCGCGACCGGGGCCAGCTGCGCCTGGCCGGGCGAGATGTCGAACCCGTGCAGGAGCACGGGCGTGCCGTTCTGGTCGACGAAGCGCCCGCCCGCGGTCGTCACCCACGGCGCCACCGCGCCGTGGGCGTGGGCGTGGAACGGGGGTGCGGGCGGCGGGGGCGGGCCGGAGGCTCCGCCGCTGCTGCCGGATCCGCCGCAGCCCGCCGCGACAAGGAGGGCCGCAAGCGCGACCCCTACCCGCCACGCCCTCACAGGCCGAAGGCGCCGGCCAGGTTCCCCGCACCGGGATCGGCGGCGTGGCCGAGCAGCGAGTGTGCGCCGAGCAGCTTCTCGGTCGCCTTCAGAAGGCTGTAGTGGCTGAAGCGCGCGCCGACCGTCAAGCCGTGCTTCACGTACGGCGAGACGACGAGCAGCGGCACGTGGCAGTCGGCGGCGAGCGCGGGCGCCGTGCACGCCTGGCCGAGATCCTTGGCCGGCGTCCCCTGGTTCCAGGTCACGAAGATGACCATCGAGCCGTTCTTGTACGCGAGCGATGAAGTGAGCGCCCCGATCCAGCCCCTCAGCCACAGGTCGCCCCGGGCGATGTAGACCCCCCGCTTGGCGGTCCCGCCGCAGTGCTTGTCGAACCCGGTGTCGTGGCAGCTGTCCGGCATGATCATCGAGAACGCCGGCATCGTGTTCGCCGCCAGCATCCGCTGCAGGCTGCCGGAGTGGATCGTGCCGAGCGGCAGGTCGAACCGCTGGCAGCCGCGGGCGGTCAGGTACGTCGGCGGATTGGCGAGCCGCGAGTAGGCGCGCAGCCCGGCATCGAGCTTGCGGCACGGCGTCGGCATCCCGCCCACGAACGCCCGCCACGACGGCACCTGCCCGAGCAGGCTGGGTGCGGTCGTCGTGCACGGCGCGCAGGCGTTGTGCACCAGACCGTGTGGGTCGCCCGTCAGCGCGCCGACATCGTTTGCGATCGCCGGGTGCGTGATCGACGAGTACGCGCTCGCCAGGCCGCATTCGCCCGCGAGTTCGTTCACAAACGGCGCGACCCGGGCCTTGCCGACCAGGTGGTGGGCCGACTGGGTGCCGAGCCAGATCCAGACGACATGGCGCACCTTCTGGGTGCCCGTGAGGCTGCCGCAGATCGAGCGCAGATGCGGCCCCGGCGTCGTGGCCTGCGTCGTCGTGGTCGGCGCGAGGTTCCCGGGTACGTGCGTCGTCGGGCCGTTGTGGCTGGCCAGATATCCGATCAGGACCGCGGCTACGGCCGCGACCGGAAGCACCCATCTCCACATGTCCCCAGTGTACGTGTGCCTTCTTGTACGGGTATAGGCGACTTTCGGGTGGAGTTCGCCCTGTTTGTAACGAGTTGCGAAGTCTTGTTGAGAGCCTTTGTAAAGTCGCTCGACGCCGCGCCCGGCGGCCGGTAGCGTGAGACCCATGATCGGCGCCGGCGACGACGTGGTGTACGCCCAGGCGAGATTCAACGTCTTCCGTCCGGATCGGTGGGTCACCGTCGCCGCCGGCACGGCGCAGGACGTCGTCTCGAGCGTCTCGGCCGGAATCTACGGCGCCGTCGTCTCGCCGATGGGCGACACGCCCTACCGGGTGCGCGTGCACACGCCCGTCACCGCGGCCGAGCGCGCCCAGGCGATGGCCGACATCGCCGTCACCTCGGCGTGGGGCCGGGTTCCGGCCGCGGGCTGAGCGCACCTCGTCGGTCACACCGCCAACCGTAGGTCGCCGCGTGCGGCCCCCGGAGGGCGCTCGGCAAGCGTTTCCCCCGAGGTTGGTAAGGATTCGGAGAGCCCGCCGGGCCGCCGCTATCGTGGGCTCGTGCCCACCCCCGCCCAGCGCGTTCTGGTCGTCGAGGACGACCCCGCCATCGCCCGCGTGCTCGAGCTCGAGCTGGGCGAGGCCGGCTATCGGGTCGAGCTCGCGGCCGCCGGCGCCGCCGGGCTCGCGGCGATGGAGCGCGAGAAGCCCGATCTCGTCGTGCTCGACGTGCGCCTGCCCGATATGGACGGCCTGTCGGTGTGCCGGCGGGCGCGGCGCTCGGGCCACGACATGCCGATCCTGATGCTGACGGCGCTCGATCGCGTCGGCGACCGTGTGGTCGGGCTCGACGCCGGGGCCGACGACTACCTGGCCAAGCCGTTTGCCGTCGAGGAGCTGCTCGCCCGCCTGCGCGCGCTCACCCGCCGGGCCGGCGGCGAGCAGACGACGCTCGAGGCCGGGCCGGTGCGGGTCGACCTCGAGACGCGCGAGGTGAGCGTCGACGGCCGCGAGGTCGAGCTGACCGCCCGCGAGTTCGACCTGCTCGCCTTCCTGATGCACGCCCCCGGCCGCGTGTTCACGCGCGAGCAGATCTACGAGGGCGTGTGGGGCTTCACGTACCTGGGCGAGAGCAAGGCGATCGACTTCTTCGTGTCGGCGCTTCGGCGCAAGCTCGACACGGCTCCGGACAGCTCGATCATCCGCACGGTGCGCGGCGTCGGCTACACGATCCGCCGGTGAGCGTTCGCCTGCGCCTGGCGGCCTGGTTCGTGGCCGTGATGGCGGTGCTCGTCGTCGCCACCTCGGCGATCACCTACGCGATCGTGCGATCCGACCTGCGCGCCGAGGTCAAGCATACGGCCGCGCGGCTGGCCCGAACGGCCGCGCGGGGGCAGCCGGACGAGCTGCGCCTCGACGGCCTCGCCGGGCCCGGCGAGCGGATCTGGCTCACGAACGCGGCAGGGCGCGTGGTGAACGCGACCACCGGCGCGCACGGCGCCACCCTGGCGGCCATCGATGCGATCGTGCGCCGGGCGCCGCCGGGCTACGTGTCGGCCCGGCATTCGCGCGGCGACGGCGGCGAGGTCGTCGTGCTGCTCTCCAACCACAGCGTCCGCTCGACCCTCTCGACGCTGCTCGGGACGCTGCTCCTCGTCGGGATCGGCATCCTGGTCGCCTCCGGCCTCATGGGCGCCCTGCTCGCGCGCCGTGCCCTGCGACCGGTCGACCGCATGCGCCAGCAGGTGGACGACATCCCCGGCGATGCGCTTGACCGGCGGATCACCGCCGGCCGGCCCGACGAGCTCGGACGGCTCGCGCACGCGTTCAACCGTCTGCTCGAGCGGGCCGAGCACGCGGCCGATCAGCAACGGCGGTTCGTGGCCGACGCCTCGCACGAGCTGAAGACGCCCGTGACCGCCCTGCAGGGCCACGCCCGCATCATCTCGCGGTCGGTGCAGCGGGAGGATTGGGAGCTCGTGCAGGAGTCCGCGGCGGTGATCGCCCGCGAGACCCGGCGGCTCGGGGCCACGGTTGCCGAGCTCCTGTCGCTCGCCGAGGCGGGCAGCCAGGTCGTCGACGCGCGCCTCGTCCGCCTCGACGCCGTGGCCGCGGAGGCGTGCGACGAGATGCGTGCGCTCGACCCCGACCGCGCCCTCGAGACCGCCCTCGACCCGGTGTCGGTCTCGGGCGATGCCCGCCGCCTCGGCGAGCTCGTGCGCGTCCTGATCGACAACGCGCTCAAGTACAGCCCGCCCGGATCGCCCGTCACGGTCACGGTGAGCGAGGTCGCCGGCCCGACGCTCGCGATCGGCGATCGCGGTCCGGGGCTCACCCCGCAGGACCGCGAGCGGGCGTTCGACCGCTTCTACCGCGGCTCGGCGGCCGGCTCGGTCGCGGGCAGCGGTCTTGGCCTCGCGATCGCCCAGGCGATCTGCGACCGGCACCGGGCGGTGCTCACGCTCGAGCCGGCCATCGGCGGCGGCACCGTCGCAACCGTGCGCTTCCCGCCCGCCGTGCACGACGGCGCGCCGGCCGCCGAGAGCCGGTCGGCACCCGCCGGCGCCTGATCCGTTCCGGCCAAATCCAAGTTGCTCGCGTCTCAAGGTGTCTCTCGGCACGCCGATGACAACGGTGTGAGCCATACTGGGCGGCCAGGGATGGCGCGACGCATTGCGCGCGCGGTTGCTCGACTCCAGGGTCGGGTCGCGCGTCGGCGCTCTTGGAGCGAGGAGCGGCTCCTGCGCATCCTCGACCTGTTCGAGGAGCACGTCTACGCTGGCGAGGTCACGCCCGATGCCCGCTACGTGCACCATGCATCCGGCTCGACGCTCGAGAGCCTGATCGGCGGCCTCGTCCCGGAAGGCGTCGTCGTCGGCCCGTTCTGGGAATCGCGCATCCCCGCCGAGGATCTGGAGGCCTACGACGCGTTCAACCGCCGTCTCCTGGCAGGCGAGGACGCCGAGGTGACCTACCGCGTCGTCGGCGTCGACGGCGTCACCCGGGTGCTGCGCGACCGCGCGCGCCCGCACCCGAAACCCGGCGGCGGCGTGCTCGTCGACGGCATCATCTCGGACGTCACCGCGCGCGAGGAGACGGCCGCGAGCCTCGCCCAGGCAAACGATCGCTTCACCAGCCTGCTCGACGTCGTCGGGGCGCACGTCTATCTCGCGCTCGCCTATCCCGACGGGCGGCTCGAGGAGCTGTTCCAGGGGCCCGGCGGCGACCGCCTGCTCGGCGGCGCCGAGCCCGACCCGGAGATGGTGAACTGGGACAACGCCGTGCACGAGGACGACCGGACGGCGTACGACGCATTCAATGCCGGCCTCGGCCGGGGAGTGGACAGCGAGGTCTTCTATCGCCTGAACGGCCAGGACGGCGTCACCCGCTGGGTGCACGACCGGGCGCGGTGCCGTCTGCTCTCCGACGGCACCTACGAGGTCAGCGGGATCGTCTCGGACGTCACCGAGCGGCGCCGGCTCGAGGACGAGCTGCGCCGGAGCATGCACGAGATGCAGGCCGCGCACCGCGAGCTCGACCGGGCGCGTCTCGAGGCCGAGCTGCGCGCCGCCACCGACGACCTCACGGGGACCTTCAACCGGCGGCACTTCGGGACGCTTGCGACCGCCGCGCTCGAGAGCGACGGGGCGGGCTGCGCCCTGCTCCTGCTCGACGCCGACCACTTCAAGCAGATCAACGACGCGTACGGCCACGCGATGGGCGACGCCGTCCTCGTCGATCTGGCCGGGCGGCTGCGGTCGGCCGTTGCGCCGGACGACTGCGTCGCGCGCTGGGGCGGCGAGGAGTTCGCGGTGCTCCTGCGCAACGTCGCGACCGAGTCCGACCTGGCCGAACGGGCCGAGAGCCTGCGCCGCGTCGTGACCTCGCGGCCGATCGGCAAGCTGTGCCTGACGGTGTCGATCGGCGCGGCGCTCGGATCGCCCACCGCCACCCTCGACTCGCTCCTCGACCAGGCCGACTCGTGCCTCTACGCCGCCAAGCACGATGGCCGCAACCGCGTCTCGCTGCGGCCGAGCGTCGAGTCCGGCCTGCCGATCGCGGGCGACGAGCCCGAGTCGGTCGGCGTGGCGCGCGCGCTCGCGTTTGCCGCCGGCCTGCGCGAGGGCATCCCCGAGGAGCACGCCGACCGCGTCGCCGAGCTCGCCGTGATGATCGCCGAGCAGATGCAGCTGCCGCGCCAGACCGTGCTGCGGTGCCGGCTCGCCGGGTGGCTGCATGACGTGGGCAAGCTCGCGGTGCCCGAGCAGATCCTGACCAAGCCGGGGCCGCTGGACGAGTCCGAGTGGGAGATCATGCGCACCCACCCCGTCGTCGGCGAGGGCGTCGTCCGGCGCATCCCCATCCTGAACGAGGCCGGCGCGGGGGTGCGCCACCACCACGAGCGCTACGCCGGCGGCGGCTATCCGGACGGCCTTGTAGGCACCGAGATCCCGCTCGAGGCCCGGATCGTCGCCGCGGCCGACGCCTACGCGGCGATGACCACCGACCGGCCGTACTCGGCGGCGAGGACCCCGGAGCAGGCCGCGGCCGAGCTGGTCGCGAGCTCGGGCTCGCACCTCGATCCCGGCGTCGTCGCGGCGCTCCTGCGCGTGCTCGGCCTCGAGGGCCTGGCCGCGGATCGCGCGGCCTAGCTGCGTCGGTCAGGCGGCGAGCAGCGCCGGCGCGTCGCTCGCCTGCGCGGTCGTCACCGGGCGGGCGAGGCCCTTCGCGAGCAGCCAGGCGGTGCCCGACGAGAGCACCTCGGCGTCGATGCGATGGTGGTGGGGCGCGAGCACGTAGACCGCCGCATCGAGGGCGCGCTGGGCTGCCTGCGTCTGCGCTTCGAGATGGCCGCCGATGCGCGTCTCGAAGACGCCGGACGGTGTGAACCAGTAGCGGTGCCTGCCGAGGATGCCGAGATCGATGACGAGCGGCACCGGATTGCCGAGCGTCGGGGCAGCGACGCCGGCCGGTGTCACGACGGACGCCCCGCGGCTCGAGATGTCCGAGACGTGCAGCCGCGGCCCGTGGGCGCCGATCGACGCCTCCAGATCGGCCGGCGTGCGGAACGTGCGCCGCAGCTGGCGGTGGTGGGTGATCGCCCATGCCGCCCGCGCGAGCCGCTGGAGCTCGTAGGCGGCGGCGAGGGCCGCGACCACGAGGGCGAACGGCGGCAACGGGTGGCCGGGCAGCCCGCCGGCGATGACCCCGGCCCGCCACACCAGCGCGGTGAAGAGCAGTGCCGCCATCGCGAGCATCTCCACGTTCGACCGCGCCCAGCCCCAGCCACCGTGGTCGACGCCGTCCTTGGGCGTCACCCGGAAGCGCGCGTCGGGGCGCACGATCGCCGCCAGCGCGCGCAGGTGCGCGCTCGTCGCGTAGCTCTCGAACTGGCCGGCGATGCCGACCCGGAGCCAGCCGCGGCCGAGCAGCAGCGACGCCGCGAGCGAGAACGCGAGCCACGGCGCGAACCGCACCGCGAAGGCGTCGGGCCGGGCGTGCATGGGCATGTCGCCGCTGATCAGCGTCCCGGCGACCACGCAGATGATCACGACCTTCGCAAGCGCTGCGAACTGATCGACCGTGCCGGTCAGGTAGCAGGCCCGCTGGCGCATCGTGAGCCCGTTTCGGCGCAGCGGGCTCTGCGGCGTCCAGAGCGCGGCCAGGTTCCCGGCCGACCACCGGTAGCGCTGGAGGATGAACTGCTCGAGGTTGTGCGGCGCGATGCCGTACACGAGCGGCTCGTCGTGGAAGCGGCTGCGCCACCCCGCGCCGTGCAGCGCGAGCGACGTGTGGAAGTCCTCGGTGATCGTCGCGGTGGAAAGGCCGCCCGCACCCACGAGCGCCGAGCGTCGGATCACGGCGCCCGATCCACACCAGAACGCCGCGCCGTGCACGTCCCGGCCGGGCTGGATCAGGTGGAAGAAGAAGGACTGCTCGTGGTGGTCTTCGCGCGCGTGCTGGATCGAGTCGCGGTTGTAGAACTCGTGCGGGGTCTGCACCATCGCCAGGCCCGGATCGGCGAAGTAGCCCACCAGCGCGCGCAGGATCTCGGGCTGCGGCACGTGGTCGGCGTCGAGCGAGAGGATCAGGTCGCCGTCGGTGCGCGAGAGGGCGGCGTTGATGTTGCCGGCCTTGGCGTGCTCGTTCGTCGGCCGGGTCAGATATCCCGCCCCGTAGCGCTGCGCCAGCCGCCGCACCCACTCACGCCGGCCGTCGTCGAGCACCCACACCCGATAGTTCGGATAGTCGATCGCCGCGCAGCCTGTGAGCGTCGCGCGCAGAACCTCCTCGGGCTCGTCGTAGGTCGGGACGTACACGTCGACCGACGGCGTCTCGATCAGGGGTGGGCGCACGGTCGGCCGCACCGTCCATGCCACGAACGCCAGGTTCCACAGCCGCACCGCGGCGTAGAGCTCGCAGCAGAACAGGGGTATGCCGAGCCACAGCGTTCCGCTGTCGAGGTGCTGCAGGCGCCAACCGAGATACCACAGGCTCGACGCGATGGCGAGGAGCGCAACGGCATGGATGACGACCGCCCGCGGGTGGCGTTGGTCGCGACTGATGTGGGGGCTCCGAACGGAGAGGTGCTGCTCTGGCGGCGCGCGCTCTCGGGGGTGCGCACGCGGCCGGGTGATCGGCGCTCGGCTGCGCGGGTTGATCCCCCGAAGCGGTACGGATGCAGGCGGATTGCGGTGCTCAGGCTGCGTCGAGCCGCGGCGCCGGCACGCGCCGGCCCGGCCGGGATCGAGCTTCCCCGCGCGTGCAGCTGCCCAGCTTGCGGCGAAGGTCGAGCCGGCATCTGCCGCCGCCCTTGAGGGTGCAGAGGAGCACCGAGTGATCGGGGTTCCACGAGCACGCGGCCGGCGCGAAGGCCGTGCTCCCGAGCAGCCGCGCCGCCACGGTGAGCGCAGTCGGCGGCGGTGCCGGCGAGCTCTCCGAGCCGGCGACGGTCACAACGCCGAGCGGAAGCGCGACGAGCACGAGCACGGCGAGCACGACTTCGATCCTGGGGCGCATCGAGCCCCGAGTCTACGTGCATGGGGCGCACCGGACCTGTGTGCGCGACCCCGGCCCTTTCCGTCGCCGGCCTTGCCAAAAGACCAGCCGCCGATTGGCGGTTGCGTCTCCGGCGACGTAAGATCCGGCGCTCGGGTCAAGCAGCCGGCCTCGGATGGGTTACGGCCCATCTTCGATGGCGCGTTGCGCGCGACCCGCGCGAGCCCAACGGGCCCTTCACGGTCGACGGCGGCTGAGGGAGGGGATCGCCGCCGGGCGAAGGCGGCCGAGGGGGATCTTCTCTGACCCGCCCCCTCGGCCGCCGCGACTACTTCCCGAGAGGCAGTTGGCAGGCGCGGCCGGGGGCCCATGACGGGCTCCCCGGCCGCCGGTTCTCGTGGCAACCTCGCGCCGCAGATGCCGGCGCCGCGGCGCTGTGTCGAGTGTCGCGGTGTCTGCGCCTCGCCTGTCGACGCAGTGTAGTCTCGAGTTCCAATTGGCACAAACGATCCGGCGGACTACCCTGGCGCGGGTGGAGGTGCGCGCTGAGGCGACGATCGATTGGCCGGCCGTGCGGGCGGTGCATCTGGCGGCGTTCGGAGAGCCCGGCCAGGTCGTTTCGGCCCTCGTCGACGACCTGCGCGAAGCTGTCGCGCGCGGCGAGGGGCTTTCGCTCGTGGCGGAAAGCCGAGACCGGATCGTGGGTCACGTGATGTTCAGCCCGAGCCTGCTCGATGCCCCGGAGCGTCTGGTTCCGGTACAGGTGCTGAGCCCGGTCGGTGTCGTACCGGCGTGCCAGAGGCAGGGTGTCGCGACGACGCTGATCGAGCGCGGGCTCGAGCTGCTGGTCGAGCGCAATGCGCCGCTCGTCTTCCTGGAAGGGCCGCCGGCGTATTACTCGCGTCTCGGGTTCCAGCCGGCGGCGGACCACGGATTCAGGAAGCCGTCGCTGCGAATCCCGGACGCGGCGTTCCAGGTGATCCGGCTCCCGGCCTACGAGCCGTGGATGACGGGAACGCTGGTGTACTCGGAGCCGTTCTGGAGACACGACGCCGTCGGTCTCCGCGACCCCGACTCCTGACGCCGCCCAACCTGAGCCATGCGCCCGGTCCGATTCGAACGGACGACCGGCAGATTCGAAGTCTGCTGCTCTATCCCCTGAGCTACGGGCGCTCGTGCGGGTGTCCCGGCCGTTCCAGCCGCGTCCGCATCGCGGGGAGGATATCCGGCGGTTGTTCGGCCCGGGAACCGGGGACCCGCATTTGCCGTCTAACCTGTCATGAGGTCGACGGCCATGCTCGCCGCAGGAGTGCTCCTCGTCGCGGCCGGATGCTTCGGCGGCGCGCCGGCCGCCACCCCGCGGCCCTCCGCAGCGATGCTGGCCCGCGACATCGCCCGGGTGCATATCCGCGCCGTCGGGTGGTCGGTGCACGACGTCCGCTGCGCGTTTGCTCGGGGTCGGCGCCGCGTCGACTGCTCCGGCACCCTGCGCGAGAGAACCGACAGCTTCAGCGGCCGGATCACGCACGACCCGGTCCGGTTTGCGTTCGCCATCACGCAGTCGGGCCGTCTGGGACCACCCGCCTGCCGCGTGCGCACCGCCACCACGAACCCCTACTGCATCCTGACGCCGTGACCGCCCCCGCCGGGTGGTGGCAAACCGTACGTCAATCGCGGCGAACGACGGTTCCCGGAATTCCAGGATAGGATCCTGCGCAGATGCCAAAGGTCACAATTGCGTTGCCGGCTTATCAGGCCGAGACGACGCTCGCAAAGACCGTCGCGGACATCCCCGACGGTGTTGCCGATGAGCTCATCCTGGTCGACGACGCGAGCACCGACGGCACGGCCGCGCTCTCGCGCGGGCTCGGCATCGCCACCTATGTGCACGAGCGCAACCGCGGCTACGGCGGCAACCAGAAGACGTGCTACCTGCGCGCCCTCGAGAACGACACCGAGATCGTCGTGCTGCTGCACCCCGACTACCAGTACGACCCGGCGGCCGTGCCGCTGCTGATCGCGCCGATCGTCTCGGGCGACGCCGACATGACCTTCGGCTCGCGCTTCGCGGGCATGGGCGATCCGCTCTCGGGCGGGATGCCGCTCTACCGCTACGTCGGCAACCGGGTGACGACCGTCGCCGAGAACACGCTGCTCGGGTCGCGCTTCACGGAGCTTCACTCGGGCATGCGCGCCTACTCGCGGCGCTGCCTGCTGCGGCTGCCGTTCCTGGGCTACAGCGACGACTTCGCCTTCGACTCGCAACTGCTCGTCGATGCCGTCACCGCCGGGCTGCGCGTCGTCGAGGTGCCGATCCCGACGCGCTACACGCTCGAGTCCTCGTCGATCTCGATACCTCGCTCGCTGCGCTACGTCGGGGCGAGCCTCGGCGCGTGCGCGCGGGTCGCAGCCGCACGCGGGCGCCGCGGGCACCGCTGGCCCGTCGCCGCACCGGCCCCGCGCCTGAAGCCCGCGACGGGCGCCCTCGTGCCGCAGGAGTGCGTGCTCTGCCACGCACCGGCGATGGAGCTCGTCCTTTCGGCCAACACGACCGCGCCCGCCGATGTGACCGAGTTCTCGTGCACGAGCAACCGGCTCGCCGAGCACGACGACATCCTGCGCTGCGGCCGCTGCGGCATGATCAGCGCCCGCCCGCCGCTCGCGCGCGACGAGATCGTCGAGATGTACGCCGAGTCGGTCGACGCCGACTACCTGGCCGAGGCCGAGGGCCGGCGCGAGCTGTTCGACTGGGTGCTCGACCGCCTGGGCTGCTACGCCCTGGCGGGCCGCAGGCTCTACGAGGGCGGCGCGAACGTCGGCCTCTTCCTGGACGTCGCCGGCGCCCGCGGGTGGTCGGCGCGCGGCGTCGAGCCGTCGCGGCAGGCGGTCGCCGAGGGCCGGCGCCGCTTCGGCGTCGACCTCACCCAGGGCACCGTCGAGGACGCTCCCGCCCCGCCGGCGAGCGCGGACGCCGTCGTCATGCTCGACGTGCTCGAGCACCTGGCCGACCCGGTGGCGGCGCTCGCCGCGCTGCGCCGGGTCGCGACCGACGAGGGCCTGATCGCGTTGACGACGATCAACTGCGAGAGCCTGCACTCGCGCCTGCGCCGTGGCGCGTGGCCGTGGTACATCCGCCCGCACCTGCACTACTTCACGCCGGCGACGCTGCGGCGCACGATGGAGAAGGGCGGCTTCGACATGATCGACTACCGGGTCGTGCCGCGGTCGTTCCACCTGTCCTACGTCGTCGCCCGCGGCCGCGACAACCTCGGGCTGGCCGGCCGGGCGGGCGAGCGGCTGTCGCGGGCGTGGGATCCGCGGTTGCCCTTCGGGCTGCTCGGCGACGTCGTGCTCGCAGTGGGACGGCCCCGCCCGGCCTGATCGGCCGTGCACGGGCGGCTCCGCACCGGACAGGCCTGGCTGGGACGCGTTCCGGGTCCGGTCTGGGCCGCGCTCGTCCTCGCCGGCCTCGACCTGATCGTCTTCTGGCGGCCGCTGACCGGCGGCGGCGTCCTTTCGGCGGCGACCGCCACCTTCGGCTACGTGCCGTTCCGCGCCTACCGCCCGGCCGGCCTGGCGTCGTTCTCGAATCCGCTCCTCGCCGACAACGCGCGCGAGTACGTGCCGTGGCTGCACTATGCGCGCACGTCGCTTCGCTCCGGCGTGCTGCCGCAGTGGAACCCGGACGTGCTGTCGGGTACCCCGTTTCTCGCCAACCAGCAGTCGACGCTCTTCTCGCCGCTCAATCTGCCGGTCTGGCTGCTGCCGTTCCGCTATGGCATCGGCTTTGCGGCGGTGCTCAAGCTGTGGCTGGCGGGCGTGGGGACGTTCATGGTCGCACGGCAGCTGCGGCTCGGCTTCTGGCCGAGCCTGCTCGCCGCGGTCACATTCGGCTGGGCGCCGTTTCTGATCGTCTGGAACCAGCTCGACACCGTCACCGACGTGTGGGTGGCGTTCCCGTGGGCCGTGCTCGCCTGCGAGCGGCTGTGCACCGGCGGGCGCCGGGGCGCCGCCGTCGGCCTCACGGCCGCGCTCGCCGTCGCGCTCACCGGAGGGCATCCCGGCAGCCAGATCCACGTCTACACCGGCGTCGTGCTCTTCCTCGTGCTGCGGCTCTCGCTGCTCGAGGGGCTCGTGCGCCGGCAGCGGGTGGAGCGGCTGGCGATGGGCCTGTGCGCGATGGGCCTCGCCGCCGCGATCGCCGCGATCGCGCTGCTGCCCGCCGCGATGCTCGTCCAGAGCTCGGTCGCCCTCTCGACGCACACGGGCGGCGGGCCTGTGAAGCCCCCCGCGACGCTGCGGACGCTCGCGTTCCCGGACTGGTGGGGGAGGCCGAGCGGGCTCTCGGTGCCCCGTCCCGGCAACTTCAACGAGGCGACGTTCTACGTCGGCGTCGTGCCGCTGCTGCTGGCGGTCGCAGCACTGCTCGCGCGCGACCGGTGGCGGGCGAAGGCGGCCTTCGCCGCCATGGCGGTGCTCGGGCTGACCGTGCCGGTGGGAACGCCGGTGATCCACGCCTTCTTCGCCGCGGTGCCGCCCTGGGACCGGGTGCTGAACGAGCGGATGATCGTGCTGCTCGACTTCGGAGCGGCGATGCTCGCGGGGTTCGGCGCGGCGGAGCTCATGCGCGGGGGCGTGCCCCGGCGGCTCTGGGCGGTCGCGGCGGCCGGAATCGGGGTCGCCGTCGCCGGCGTGCTTGCGATCGCACCGGGCGCGCACGTTTCGCACCTCGTCGTCCATCACTTCCACACCGGCGCCTCGTATGCCTCCGCATCGGTGCTCGCCCTGACGTCGGTGGCGTGGTGGACACTGTTCGCCGTCGGGTTCGTGGTGCTGCTCGCGATCGCGCTCGCCGGTCGGGCGCCGCGCGCCGTCGTCGGAATGCTGCTTGTCGTGCTCGCCGCGGCCGACCTGGGCCACTTCCTGGCCGGCTATCAGCCCGTCGCGCCGGCGCGCGACGTGTTCGGGATCACGCCGCCCTCCATCGCCTACCTGCAGGCGCATCAGGGCGCCTCTCGCGTGACGGCGATCGAAGGTGCGCTTCCGGCCGACATGGGGCTCTACTACGGCCTGCGCGACATCCGCGGCTATGACCCGCCGCTGCCGACGCTGCGCTACTGGCGCTTCTTCCGCGGCGGCCGGACGAACGTGCCGCCGAGCGGGCATCCGCACATCTTCCGCATCACGCGCACGAACCGGCGGGTGCTGAACGCGCTCGGCGTGCGCTACGTCCTGGCCGATCCCGGCGCCCGCCCGCCGCCGCTCGGCGGGTTTCGGGTGGTCTACCGCGGGCGTGACGCGACGGTGCTCGAGAACCTCGAGGCGCGGCCGCGCGCGTTCGTCCCGGGCGGCGACGGCACCGCGGCCTTCGTCCACGACGGCGCCGGGGTCGTGTCGGTCGCCGCGAACCTGACCCGTCCGGGCCTGGTCGTGCTTGCCGACCAGTTCGCGCCGGGCTGGAGCGTCTCGGTCGACGGCCGCCCCGCGGCGGCGCGCCGCTACGACTCGGTGCTGCGGGCAGTGTCGGTGCCCGCCGGCAGCCACACGATCGTGTGGCGCTACCGCACGCCCGGCCTGAGCGCCGGCGAGGCCCTCAGCCTGGCCGGGGTCGCGCTCGCGGGAGTGTGGCTGATCGCGCCCTGGGTCTGGCGCTTTGGACGAACGAGGGGTGACCGGTGGGACTCGAACCCACGACCTCCTGGACCACAACCAGGGGCTACCACCAGCTGAGCTACGGCCACCGCGCCCCCCTAGGATACTTCGCGCACGCGCGGGCGTGGCGGAACTGGTAGACGCGCCGGCCTTAGGAGCCGGTGGCCCTGGCCGTGGAGGTTCGAGTCCTCTCGCCCGCACTCGAGTCGAGCGCCGCGACTGTGCCTTTTGGAATCAAGCTCGTGAATGTTGTCTTGAACCGCTTGTATGTGGACTCCCCGTTTGAGAGGGTTGCAGTTGTCTCTTGACCGGCGGCAGGTGAGGCCATGGCGGAGGGCGGCGAGAACAATCGGCCAGATCGCGAGATCCGGCTTGCGCTCGTTCTGAACGGCGGCGTGAGCCTCGCCGTCTGGATGGGCGGCGTGGCGCACGAGATCGACGAGCTGCGCCGGTCGAGCTGGCAGTTCGCCGGCGAACCGCCGTCGGCCTTCTCCGCCACCCATGACGCGTACACGGCGCTTCTGCGCGCGCTCGGGACAGGTCTGCGCGTCGACCTCATCGCGGGCTCGAGCGCCGGGGGGATCAACGGCGCCGCGCTTGGGGCGGCGATCGGGGCCGGCAAGCCGCTCCGTGTCGAGGCCGGCAAGCCGCTGCGCGATCTGTGGGTGTCGGTGGGTGACTTCACCGAGCTCCTGCGCCCGGTCTCCGACGCGCAGCCCCCGTCTGTCCTGCGGGGAGACGACTACATGCTGCCGCATATACAGGCCGCTTTCACCGCGATCCTGGGCACGGGCCCGGCCGTTCCCACGCTCCCCGATCCGCCCGCCAGCACGGACACGGATGGGGTCGTGGCCGCGCTTGCGGCCGAGCGTGCCGATGCGTGCACGATCCGCCTGTTCATCACGTCGACCGCGTTCCGCGGCAACGTCCGCGAGTACAAGGACGCGCTGGGGACGGCGTTCAACATCCTCGACAGCCGGCTCCGGTTTCGCATCGTGCGCGACCGGTGGCTTCGCCGCGACGACTTCACCCGGACCGACGTCTCGCTCGCCGAGATCCTGGGCCGCGCCGCCCGCGCGTCGGCGTCATTCCCGGTCGCGTTCGAGCCCACGCTGCTGCAGAAGCATGCCGTTCCGGACGACATGATCGTGCTCGATCAGGACACCTACGCGATGGACGGCGGCGTCCTGGACAACGAGCCGTTCGATCCCGTGCTCGACCAGCTCACGCAGATGCCCGCCGACGACCATGTCGCCCGCACGCTGGTCTACATCGTGCCCTACCCGAACGACTCGCGGGTGCCGCCGCCGAAGCCGGGCGAGAAGCCCGTGATGCCGAACTTGCGGGAGGTGCTGACGAACGTCGCCAGCCTGCCACGGGACGAGGGCATCGACCGCGACTTCGACCGCCTCGAGAATCTGCGGGCGCTCGTCCAGATCCGCGAGGACGCACATGGCACCCTCGTAGGATACGAGGACGCGGGCGCGCTCTCCGCGCTCGCCTCGGCGTTGCAAGGCAAGCAGCAGGCATACCGAGGGCTCGCAGCGGCAGCCGAGGCCGAACGGCTGGGCCGCGCGCCCGGAGCACGGCTCGGGCCGAACGGCGGGCCCGAGTCGGTGTATCAGTCCTACCCGAGCCTGCCGGGCTGGGGCGAGACACCAGAAGCCGAGCCGCCTGCGATCGCGGATCTGGTCGCATCGCCGACATGGGATGCCGGGTTCGCGGCGGCCGAGCGCCTCTCGCTGCGCGCGCTCGCGGCCCTGCGGCGGGCGCTCGCGGGCGACCCCGATCTCCCGGTGGGCGACCCCGCGAGCGTCCGCCCCGCGCGCGCCGTCGTGAGCCGCGCGACCGCCGAGATCCGCAACCTGAGCTTCGCACACGCCGCGACGCTGCGGGCGGCGGCGGGCGGCCTCGATTCAGACGTCCCGGACGCGGCGGGCTATGCCGCGCCGTTGCGGCCCATCATCGACGCGATCACGGCACAGCTCGAAGCGGTCTTCGCCGACAGAACCGCGGACGAGTGGCTCACGCGGTTGCTGGAGATCGAGGTGATCGCGCAGTCGCTGCCCTCGTCCCTCGCCCGCGGTGCCCCGCCGTTCGGGGTCGTCCGCCTCAGCTCGGATTGCGGCAATGCGCTCGACATCGATCGAACGACGCCTGCAGCGAAGCTGGCGGGCCTTCAGCTCGGCCATTTCGGCGGGTTTTTGAAGAAGTCCTGGCGGGTGAACGACTGGATCTGGGGTCGGCTGGACGGAGCGTGGCACCTCATCCGCCTCCTCCTCGACGTCGACGAGTCGCGCCTGGCAGAGATCAAGGCGGAGAACCCTGCCTTCGTCTCCGAGCTCGGGCTGATCGCCTTTCCGGACGGGCAGCCGGAGATGTGCAGCGTCCTCATCACCCTCTGGAGCAGCGACCTCGAGCACGACGACGTCGCCGGCGCTCGCCGGCAGTTCGCGGCGGCGTTCGGCGCCGGCCCCGACGGCCGCGAGCGGTGCACCCGCGCCATCATCGCCCGGGCACAGCTCGGCATCGTCACCGAGGAGGTGCCGGTCCTCGGCTGCGAGGCGCAGGCCGATCGCACCGCGGGGTGGCGCACGGACACGATCGCGCCCAGCTGCCCCAAACGTGGCGAGCCGCCGATCACACCGGAGCAGGCGCGCACGCAGTTCGACGCGTGGGACGGGGCGCGCGAGCTCGTGTCCCAGGAGACGTCCACCCGGGCGTTCGCGCGCCTCGTGGCGCAGGCCGCCGTGGTCTTCGCGTCCCTTCTCGCCGGTTCCCGAGCGGCCCTCCCGGGAGCCATCCGGGTGCCGTTCGTGTGGCTGCGCGGTGTCGCCCTGGGCGCATACCTGTTCGTCTGGTCGTGGTTCGTCAAGCCGGTCGCGGGGCTGATCGTCGCAATCATGATCGCGACGGCCGCGGTCGTCACGGTTCTGATCTCGAGCACCCTGACCGCGGTCACGGTGCCCGTGGCGATCGGCGTGGTGGTCGCCGCGTCGGCGCTGCTGCTCGGGCACGGGCGGTCGGCCTGGCGCGGGTTCTGGACGGGGGTTGCCGTCGCGGCGGCGCTCGTCTCATGCGTCGTTCTCTCTCACCACACACAAGGCACCTACCCATGGAGGGGAACCGATTCGCTCGCTGCGGCCACCGGCCTCGGTCTTGCGGTCGGCTTCGCGGCCGAGGTGGTCGTGCCGCGGTGGCGCCTGGTCGTGTTCCTGGTCGGCCTGCTCGTGACCGCGGCCGCGCTCGCGTGTCTTCGCAGCTCCGGGCCGCTGCTCGACTGGATCGGCGGAGCGGTGAGTGACCACTGGCCGCTTGGCCTGCTGTCGCTCAGCATCGCCGTTCCGCTCGCGTTCGGGATGGCCGCGCTTGCGGCCGCGATGTCGAAGGTGCCACCCAAACCGCCGTGAAGGGATCGACCGCCCTTGCCGTAATTCGCCTCCCGGCTCACGGGTCTCGCGCACGCTCGCGGTCGGCGTCTTCGTGTGGCTCGGCGTGCTCGGCGGGGCGTTTGGAGCCTACGAGCTCTCCGACGCGTTCCGCGCCTGGTTCCCCGTGAAGGCCGGCGGGATTCCGCTGGCGACGATCTGGTTCGGCGCGCTCGGCGGGCTCACGCTGAGTCTTTCGGCCCTCTCCAACGAGCCGGAGGGCGTCGCCGAACGTGTGGAGCGCGTTGGCTGGCACCTGTGGCGGCCGGTCGCGGGCGCGATCATGGGCCCGATGGGCTGTCTGATCCTGATCGTGACGGCCGAGGCCGCAAGCAACAAGCCCGTGGTTGCGAACGACCCGGTCTTCTACGTCGTCGCGTTCGTCCTCGGGTTCCGCGAGGAGGCGTTCCGCCAGCTCATCAAGCGAGCGGGTGACGCACTGATCGCACCGTCGGGTAAGGACACGTGATCGATCACCGGGTCATCGCACCCACCCGGCGATGAGTTTCGCGCTCGGCCCCGATCTGTTCCTGTGACGGTATGAGCACCACGACCACATATCTCAGCGGCCACGAGGCCGCGCTTCTCGAGGTCGCCGCCGCGGGCGACGAGCGCGCGTTCGGCGAGCTCGTCGATCCGCACCGGCGCGTCCTGCACGCCCATTGCTACCGGATGCTCGGATCGCTCGAGGATGCCGACGACGCGCTCCAGGACGCCCTGCTGCGCGCCTGGCGCGGTCTCGCGCGGTTCCAGGGCCGAAGCTCGTTGCGCACGTGGCTTCACCGCATCGCCACGAACTGCTGCCTGCAGCTGATCGAGCGCCGGCCGCGGCGGATGCTCCCTCCCGACAACGAGCCGTCGTCGCCGGGGCGCACCGAAGGCGGCCGTCCTCTCTCGGAGTCGGTCTGGATCGAGCCGTACCCGGACGACCCGGTGGGACCGGCGGATCCTGCCCTGGCGCCGGCGGCCCGATACGAGCAGCGCGAGACGCTGGAGCTCGCGTTCGTCGCCGCCCTGCAGCACCTGTCGCCGCGCCAGCGCGCCGTGCTCCTCCTGCGGGAGGTGCTCGACTTTTCGGCGCTCGAGGTCGCCGACATGCTCGACACGACCGTCCCAGCCGTGAACAGCGCGCTGCAGCGAGCGCGCCGGATCACCCGCGAGCGCGTGCCCGAGCAGAGCCAGCAGCAGACGCTCGCCGCACTCGGCGACGGCCGCGCGCAGGAGCTCGTCGTCCGCTACATCGACGCGATCGAGCGGGGCGACGTCGAGGCGATCGTGACCCTGCTCACGCACGACGCCGCCTGGACCATGCCGCCGATGCAGACCTGGTACCGCGGCCACGAGGACGTCGTCGCCTTCCTGGTCAAGAGCCCGTTCACGGTGCGGTGGCGGCACCGGGCCGCCCGCGCGAACGGCCAGCCGGCCGTCGGCTGCTACATCTGGGACGACGAGATGGGCTGCTACACGGCCGGCGTGCTCGACGTGCTGACGCCTGCGCGGCGACCGCGTCGCCGAGGTGACCGGCTTCATCGACGCCGCGCGGCTCTTCGCGCGCTTCGGACTGCCCGAGCGCGTGGACTGACGGGCGGGCTCAGTGCGGCGGCAGGACGGGCGCGAGCAGGCGCGTGCGCCGTGCCCGCCGGCCGGTGGCGTCCTCGGCGCGGTCGGCGCTCCCGAGCACGCGCACGATCGCCCGCGAGGCGACGAAGCGCAGCGGCTCGGGCTCCCAGCGGCGGCTGCGGTGGCCGACCCACGGCAGGTGCACGAGGTCGGTGTCGCGGCCGAGCACGAGGTCGGCCAGCGTGCGTCCCGAGATGTTGGCGGCGGCGACGCCGTGCCCCGTGTAGCCGCCCGCCCGGCCGAGCCCCTGCGCACGGTCGAAGTGGATCGACATCGACCAGTCGCGGGGAACCCCGAGCGGGCCGCCCCAGTGATGGGTGATCGCGGCCCGGGCGGCGGCGGGGAAGTGGCGCCGGATGGCGCGCTCGAGCCGGGTGCGCACCTCGGGGTTGCGCTCGTTGCGCTCGTCGATGGGGCTTCGCAGCTGGTAGGGCGCGCCGCGGCCGCCGAGCGCGATGCGGCCGTCGGCCGTCCGCTGGGCATAGAAGAACAGGTAGCGGCTGTCGCTCACGAGCACGCCGTCGGTCCAGCCGAGCTCGTCCCAGACGGCATCCGGCAGCGGCTCGGTGGCGATCATGAGCGAGTAGAGCGGCAGGTAGCGCAGCCGCTGGTGCGGCAGCTGCACCGAGTAGGCCTCGGTGGCCTGGAGCACGACGTCGGCCGAGACGGTTCCGAAGGGCGTGGACACCCGGCGCGGCGCGATCGCCGTCGCAGGCGTGCGCTCATAGATGGTGACGCCGAGCCGCTCGCATGCATCGGCCAGGCCGCGGGCGAGGCGGCCCGGGTCGATGCGCGCGCAGTGCGGGGTGAACGTCGCCTGCAGGCACCCGGCGACGTCCACGACGCCTCTCGCCTCGGCGGCGTCGAGCATGCGCGAGTCCTCCTCGCCGATGCCGAGCTCTTGCAGCTCCCGGTTCGCGGCGAGCAGCCGTTCGCGCTGGGGCGCCGATGTGGCCGTGTAGAGCGCACCGCGCTTGAGGAAGCCGCAGTCGATGCCCTCGCGCGCGACCGTTTCGCCGACCGAGTCGACGGCCGCATAGGTCTCGCGGATGGCGCGGACGACCCCGTCGCGCCCGTGCGTGCGCTCGTACGCGTCGGCGCTGCCCACAAGGCCGCCCGACACCCAGCCTCCGTTCCGGCCAGACGGCCCGAAGCCGGCGATCTCACGCTCGACCACGACGATCCGCATGTCGGGCGCGTTTCGGGCCAGGTGATAGGCGGTCCAGAGGCCCGTGAACCCGGCGCCGACGATGGCCACGTCGCACTCGATGTCACCCGGCAGCTGCGGCCGCGGCGCGAGCGGCGCCGGCACGCCGTCGAGCCAGAGGCTGCGCGCGCGGTATCGCTCTTCGAGATCGGCGAGCGGCGTCGTGGAACCGTTCGGAGACTGCAACGGTCTGAGCGTATGTGAAGCGCCTGGCGCTACGCCTCAGTCCCCTGCTCGTGCTCGCCCTGGCGGGCTGCACGCACGTGCCGTTCGGGCCGCCCGGCGGCCCGGCCGCCGCGCCGCGCCTCGCACACCTGCGGCGCGACGGGATCGCGTTCTCCTATCCCGCGGCATGGCGGTTCCGGCGCAGGGGCTTCCTGACGAGGATGTCGGAGGGGATCGTCGACCTGAGCACGCAGCCGATGGTCGACCCCTGCCGCACGCATGGCAACGCGACCACCTGCAGCTGGCCGACCGATCACCTGCGGCCGGGCGGGATCGTCGTCTCGTGGAGCCTCTTCGGCGGCCTCGTGGCCCCTGGACACCTGCCCCGGCCCGGCGTGACGGTGAAGACCCTGCGCGATCCCTCCTGCCGGCGGGTGGGCGGCGCCGTCGAGCTCGAGGGCCGGATCGTCACCCGCCGGCGCCGTGTCTACGACGTCGACGCCTGCCTCGCGCGGCCCGGCCTGCTCGCCAACACGATCGCCTTCCGCGCCATGCTGGCCTCGGCCCGGCCGGGCTGAGCATCCCCCGACCGAGGGTTGTCCGGGCCCGGCGCGCCTCGTACCATCGACGCAGCGCGGGGAGTGGGCCCCGCGCGCCCGGCAGGCACGAGGAGGCACGGCATGACCCTGGAGACGACCGACGTCGCCCATATCCTCATGGCGCTCGCAGCACTGCTCCTGGCCGCGCACGCGATGGGATCGGTGTTCGTGCGCTTCCGCCAGCCGCGCGCGATCGGCGAGGTGGTCGGCGGCCTGCTCCTGGGCCTGACCGTCTTCGGCTACCTCGCGCCCCACGCGCAGTCGTGGCTCTTCCCGAGCACCGGCGCGACGCCGACCGTTCTCGCGGCCGTGAACCAGCTCGGCCTGCTGCTCCTGCTCTTCATCACCGGCGTCGAGATCCGGCGCGTGTTCCATCGCGACGAGCGGCGCACCGTCGGCGCCGTGTTCCTGAGCGGGATGATCGTCCCGTTCGTGGCCGGCATCGCGATCCTGCAGTTCACGAACCTGCACCGGATGTGGGGCCCGAGCGGCAACTCGAAGTCGTTCCTGCTCGTGTTCGCGATCGCGATGGCCGTCACCAGCATCCCGGTGATCTCGCGCATCATGCACGACCTCGGCATCCTGGACACGACCTTCGCCCGCGTCGTGCTCGGCGTGGCGGTGCTCGAGGACATCGTGCTCTACATCGTGCTCGCCGTCGCGATCGGATACGCCGGCGCCAGGGCCGGCTCGCTCTTCGGCCTGCCGGCGGCGCTGCACATCGCAGGCGGCTCGAACGCCGACATGGCCTACCACGTGCTCGCCACGCTCGCCTTCCTCGGCGTCGCCCTGGTCGCCGGGCCGCCCGTCTATCGCCGGATCGGCGATCTGCGCGTGAACCTGATCCAGCGCGCGAGCCCGATCGGGCACCAGCTCACGTTCATGCTGCTGCTGACGATCGCCGCGCTCGGCCTGGGCATCGAGGCGTTCTTCGGCGCGCTCGTCGCCGGCATCGTCGTCGGCTCGACCGAGCAGGAGCCGTCCGAGGCCACGATGGCGGTGACGAGCTTCGCGCTCGCGTTCTTCATCCCGATCTACTTCGCCATGATCGGCCTCGGCCTCGACCTCGTGCACGGCTTCAGCGTGGTGTTCTTCGCCGGCTTCCTGGTCGCCGCCTGTGCGATCAAGGCTGCGAGCGTCTTCGCCGGCGCCCGCCTGGCGGGCGAGACCTCCGGGTCGTCGGTGAACCTGGCGGCCGCGATGAACGCGCGCGGCGGCCCGGGCATCGTGGTCGCCTCGACCGCCTTCGCCGCGGGCATCATCAGCCGCCCGTTCTATGCCGTGCTCGTCCTGCTCGCGATCGTCACGTCGCTCCTGGCGGGGGCGTGGCTCGACCGTGTGCCGCGCGACCGGCTGCTCGTGCGGGCCGGTTCCGAGGAGGCGGCGACCCTCGCCGAACCGGCCGGAACCGCTGTCTAGAAGCTCGCTCGCGGCGCGGTGGCATACCACCCGCGCCGCGACTAAGGTTAGAGAACGGCTCCGGGGGCGCAGACGACCCTTGGCGTCACCCCCCGTATGAAGACTCAGGTCTCGGAACTCGCCGACAATCGTGTCCGCCTCGATGTCGAGGTGCCCGCGGGCGACGTCGACCACGCGTTCGATCACGCGCTGTCCGACCTCGCTCAGAGCATCCGCGTGCCCGGCTTCCGCAAGGGCAAGGCGCCCAAGCCGCTCGTCATGCGCCAGGTCGGCCGCGATACCGTGGTCGAGGAGGCGCTGCGCGACCACCTGACCGGGTGGTACTCGCGCGCCGTCGCCGAGGCCGGCATCGACCCGGTCGACCGGCCCACGATCGACTGGTCGGACGAGCCCGCCGAAGGCGCGCCGTTCGCCTTCACCGCCGAGGTGGCCGTGAAGCCGCCGCCGGAGGTGAAGTCCTACAAGGGCCTCGACGGGGTGAAGCCCGAGGTCGAGGTGCCCGAGGACGCCGTCGAGGGCGAGATCGAGCGGCTGCGGCTCACGGTCGCCGAGCTGACCGCGGTCGAGCGCGGGGCGAAGGACGGCGACTTCCTCGTCATCGACTTCGAGGGCAGCATGGACGGCAAGCCCTTCGAGGGCGGCGCCGGGTCGCAGTACGCGGTCGAGCTCGGCACGGGGCGGCTGGTGGAGGAGCTCGAAGCGGGCCTGGTCGGCATGAAGGTGGGGGAGGAGCGCGACATCGATCTCGTCATGCCGGCCGACTACGCCGCCGAGCACCTGGCCGGCAAGCCGGTCCGGTTCCACGTGAAGGTCGGCGACGTCAAGGAGCGCGTGCTGCCCGAGCTCGACGACGAGTTCGCGACGTCCGTGAGCGAGTTCGACACGCTCGAGGAGCTGCGCGCCGACGTCCGCGAGCGCGTGCGCACGGTCGTCTCGGCCGAGGCCGACCGCCGGTTCCGCTCGTCGGTACTCGACTCGCTCGGCGCCGAGCTTCAGACGCCGGTGCCCGATGCCCTCGTGCAGAACCGTCTGCAGAGCATGACCCGGTCGCTCAGCCAGACCCTGCAGTCGCGCGGGATCGCGCTGGCCGACTACCTGCGCGTCACCGGCATGACGAGCGAGGAGCTCGTCGCCGACATGCGCGTGCAGGCGGAGGACCTCGTCCGCAAGGACCTCGCGCTCGAGGCCGTCGTGGCCGCCGAGGCGATCGAGGTCACCGACGAGATGGTCGAGGCGTGGGTGCGCGAGCAGGCTGCCGAGAGCGGCGAGGACATCGAGACCTCGGTGCAGCAGCTGATGGCCGATCCGGCCACGCTGACCGCCCTGCGGCAGGACCTGGCCGCCCAGAAGGCGCTCGACATCGTCACCGAGAACGCCAAGCCGATCACGGCCGAGCAGGCCGAGGCCAAGCAGAAGTTGTGGACGCCGGAGAAGGAAACCGCGCAGTCCGCCGCCAAGTCTTCCCCGATCTGGACGCCCGGCAGCTAGCCGGCCAACCCGAGGAGCCCATGTGAGTCCACTCATTCCGATGGTGATCGAGCAGACGTCGAGAGGCGAGCGGTCGTTCGACATCTACTCCCGCCTCCTGAACGAGCGCATCATCTTCCTGGGGACGCCGGTCGATGACCAGATCGCCAACCTGATCGTGGCGCAGCTGCTGCACCTCGAGAGCGAGGACCCCGACAAGGACATCTCGATCTACGTCAACTCGCCGGGTGGCAGCGTCTATGCAGGGCTCGCCATCTACGACACAATGAACTTCGTGAAGCCCGACGTGCAGACGATCTGCGTGGGCATCGCGATGAGCATGGGCGCCCTGCTCCTGGCGGGCGGCACGAAGGGCAAGCGGATGGCGCTTCCGAACGCGAAGATCCTGATTCACCAGGTCAGCTCTGGATTCCAGGGCCAGGCGACCGATATTGAGATACATGCACGCGAGATCATCGACCTGCGCAAGCGCCTCGACCAGATCATCGCGGACAAGACGGGTCAGCCGATCGAGAAGGTGGCTCGCGACACGGAGCGCGACTTCTTCATGAGCGCCGACGAGGCCAAGGGATACGGGATCATCGACCGCGTGATCGCCCACCACTAGAATGGCACGACCCACCGACACAAACGAACAGCTCCTGTGCAGCTTCTGCGGCAAGTCGCAGCGGCAGGTGAAGAAGCTCATCGCCGGACCGGGCGTCTACATCTGCGACGAGTGCATCGACCTCTGCAACGAGATCATCGACGAGGAGCTCACCACTCCCGCCCAGCTCGATCTCGACAACCTGCCGAGGCCGAAGGAGATCTACAGCGTCCTGAACGACTACGTCGTCGGGCAGGAGGAAGCCAAGCGCACGCTGTCGGTGGCGGTCTACAACCACTACAAGCGCGTCCAGATGGCCGGCCAGACCGATTCGGACGTCGAGCTGCAGAAGTCGAACATCCTCCTGCTCGGCCCCACCGGCTGCGGCAAGACGCTGCTCGCGCAGACGCTCGCCCGGATCCTGAACGTGCCCTTCGCCATCGCCGACGCGACGGCGCTGACCGAGGCCGGATACGTCGGTGAGGACGTCGAGAACATCCTGCTCAAGCTGATCCAGGCCGCCGACTTCGACGTGAAGAAGGCCGAGACCGGGATCATCTACATCGACGAGGTCGACAAGATCGCCCGCAAGGCCGACAACCCGTCGATCACCCGCGACGTCAGCGGCGAGGGCGTGCAGCAGGCGCTGCTCAAGATCCTCGAGGGCACCGTTGCGAGCGTGCCGCCCCAGGGCGGGCGCAAGCACCCCCACCAGGAGTTCCTGTCGATCGACACGACGAACATCCTGTTCATCTGCGGCGGCGCGTTCGCCGACCTGGACAAGATCATCGAGCGCCGCATCGGCCGCAACTCGGTCGGCTTCGGCGCCGAGCTGCGATCGCGCAAGAACGGGCCGTCGAACGACATCTTCCCGCAGGTCATGCCGGAGGATCTGATCTCCTACGGCCTGATCCCCGAGTTCATCGGCCGCCTGCCGGTCGTCTCGGCCGTGCATGCGCTCGACAAGGAGGATCTGATCCGGATCCTGCTCGAGCCGAAGAACGCGCTCGTCAAGCAGTACCAGCGCTTCTTCAACTACGACTCGATCGACCTCGTGTTCACCGACGACGCGCTCGCGGCGATCGCCCACAGCGCGCTCGAGCGGGCCACCGGCGCCCGCGGCCTGCGCTCGATCATCGAGTCGGCGCTCCTGAACGTGATGTTCGACCTGCCGTCCCGCAAGGACGTGAACAAGTGCGTGGTGACGAAGGAGACGATCGAGAAGCACCTCGATCCGACGCTCGTCACCGAGGGCGGGCAGGAGCTCGACGTCACCGACGAGCTGCGCGAGGAGTCGGCCTAGCCGACGGCTACGTGAATAGATCGGGCCTGGCCCGATTTATTCATGAGGAGTCGTGGATGGCGCCGTAGGCGAGCGCGCCGCCGAAGCCGAGCAGGCCCAGGCCGGCCAACGTGTCGGCGATTCTGATCGCGCGCGGGCCGGCCATCCGCCGCACGAGCGCCGTCGCGCTCGCGAGCACCGACACCCACGTCGCGCTTCCGAGTGCAACGCCGGCCACGAGCAGCGCCGCCGAGTCCGGCGAGCGGCCGGTGCCCGCGCTCGCCGCCGCGAAGATGGCGGCCCACGAGGCGATCGTGGCCGGGTTCGACGCAGTGCCGGCGAGCGACGTCAGAAACGCTCGTCCCGGGCCGGACACCTCGATGTCGAGCTCGCCGCCGGTGCGGACGCGAAATGCGCTCCAGAGCGTGCGCGCTCCGAGCACGACCAGCACCGCGGCGCCGACGAGGCCGAGCACGACCCGCAGCGGCCCGATCGTCAGCAGCGGCACGGCGCCCGCCGCTCCGAGACTGGCGTAGACGCCGTCGATGACGGCGATGCCGGCACCGATCGCAAGCCCGACCGCCCAGCCGCGCCGAAGCGTCGAGCGGATCAGGAAGAGCGACATCGGCCCGAGCTGGAGGGCCACCAGGAACCCCAGCCCGAAGCCCACGACGACGGCATGCACACCGCCAATCTACCCAAATCGCGCCCTCAGGGCCCGGGCGCGGAACTCGAAGATCCGGCGCAGGTCGCGGCGCGCGATCGCGGCGTCGCCGAGACGGTCGATCAGGCCCCCGCCGCGGATGCGGTAGGTGACGTGGTCGGACATCGCCACCCCGCCGTCCACGTCGCGGAAGCGGTGCTCGTGCTCCCACGTCCGGTAGGGCCCGGCGACCTGACGGTCGACGAACCGCACCGGCGGCTCCCAGACGGCGATCTCGGTCCGCCATGCAAGCGGCACGCCGTGCAGGCGCAGGCGATAGTCGATCAGCGCTCCCACGTGCATCTCGATGGGCCCTTCCGTCAGCACCGAGAAGCGCAGCCAGGGCGGCGTGATCGCCTCGAGGTTGCGCGCGTCGGCGAAGAACGGGAAGACCTCGGCGCGCGTCCGCGGCAGCCACATCCGCGTCTCGACGCGGTGGCCACTTACGCTGACGACCGCCTCGCGCATGGCGGCAGATTAGGAGGAGCTAGTGCTGGGCGGCGCAGCGGCAGCGCGCGGGGATGGCCTCGCACTCGCAGCAGCGGGCGACAACCTGGGCCGTCGTCCAGCACGCGAGCAGGCACAGGCACGTGAGCGCGCCGATCGCGGCGCTCGTCGAGAACGAGAGCACGCTGTTGCCGGCGTGGTGGGCGATGTAGTGGTGCCAGAAGAACGTCTCTCGCGTCATGCCGAGGACATCGACCAAGTGCTGCGGGAACTTGACTCCGACCTGCCATCTAGGATCCTGCGGGATGGACGCCCGCTACGACGCCGCGTCGGCCGAGGAGCCGATCTTTGCCCGCTGGGAGGCCGCGGGCGTGTTCGCGGGCCGGCCCGAGGCGGGCGGTGAGCCGTTCGTGATCGCGCTGCCGCCGCCGAACGTCACCGGCGAGCTGCACATGGGCCACGCGCTGAACGGCTCGATCCAGGACACGCTGATCCGCCTGCGCCGGATGCAGGGCCGAGACACGCTCTGGATCTGCGGCACCGACCACGCCTCGATCGCCGTCCACGCCGTGATCGAGAAGCAGCTTCGGGCCGAGGGGCTGACCCGGTTCGACCTCGGCCGCGAGCGCTTTCTCGAGCGCGTCTGGGAGTGGCGCGCCGCCACCGGCGCGACCATCATCCAGCAGTTCAAGCGGCTCGGCTGCACGCTCGACTACGAGCACGAGCGCTTCACCATGGACGCCGGATATGTCCGCTCGGTGCTCGAGATGTTCGTGCGCCTGTACCGCAAGGGCTGGATCTACCGCGACAACCGGCTGATCAACTGGTGCCCGACCTGCGCTTCGACGATCTCCGACCTCGAGGTGCGCTACGAGCACGCGTTCGACACCCTGTTCGAGGTGCGCTACCGGATCAAGGACTCCGACGACTTCCTGACCGTCGCGACGGTGCGGCCCGAGACGATCCTGGCCGACACCGCCGTCGCGGTGCATCCCGACGACGAGCGCTACCGGCACCTCGTTGGCCTCACGGCGATCGTGCCCCTGGTCGATCGCGAGGTGCCGATCATCGCCGACCCCTACGTGAAGATGGACTTCGGCACGGGGGCGCTCAAGATCACCCCGGGGCACGATCCGAACGACTTCGAGATCGGCCGCCGCCACGGCCTGCCCGAGCTCTCGGCCATCGGCTACGACGGGCGCATGACCGAGCTCGCAGGTGAGTTCGCGGGGCTGCCCGTGGGCGAGGCCAGGGGCAAGGTGCGCGATGCGCTCTTCGCCCTCGGCCTGATCGCCGACGAGCAGCCCTACGAGCACGAGGTCGGCCACTGCGATCGCACCGGCGACCGCATCGAGCCGCTGATCTCGCTGCAGTGGTTCATGCAGATGGACGAGCTCGCCGCGCCGGCGAACGAGTCGGTGCGCTCGGGGCGCGTGCGCTTCCACCCCAAGACGCAGGAGAACACCTACTACAGCTGGATGCTGAACATCCGGCCGTGGTGCGTGTCGCGGCAGCTGTGGTGGGGCCACCAGATCCCGGTGTGGTACTGCCCCGACGGACACCAGACGGTCGCCGTCGAGCCGCCGGCGGCCTGCGCGACGTGCGGATCGGCGGCGCTCGAGCGCGACCCCGATGTGCTCGACACCTGGTTCTCCTCGGCCCTTTGGCCGTTCGCGACGATCGGCTGGCCGGGCGACGACGAGCGCCTCGAGCGCTACTACCCGGGCCACGTCCTGACGACGGCCCGCGACATCATCAACCTGTGGGTGGCGCGGATGATGATGATGGGGATCGAGTTCATGGGCGAGATCCCGTTCGAGGACGTGATCATCAACGCCACGATCCAGGCCGCCGACGGCCGGCGCATGTCGAAGTCGCTCGGCACCGGGGTCGACCCGCTCGACCTGGTGCGGCGCTTCGGGGCCGACGCCACCCGCTACGGCCTGCTGAAGATGAGCTCGACGCAGGACGTGCGCTTCTCGGAGGGCGCGATCTCCGAGGGCGGCAAGTTCGCCAACAAGCTCTGGAACGCCGCCCGGTTCGTGATCACCCAGGCGGACATCTCGGTCGAGGCGGCGCCGGCAGGCGACGAGCCCGCCGACCGCTGGGTGCGCTCGCGGCTGGCGGTGACCCTCGACGAGGTCCTCGGGCTGATCGACCGCTACGAGTTCGCGGCGGCCGTGAAGGTGCTCTACGCGTTCGTGTTCGACTTCTGCGACTGGTACATCGAGGCGGCCAAGCCGCGCCTGGCCGGCGACGACGACGGCGCCCGGCGGACGGTCTCGGCGAACCTGCTGTGGACGCTCGAGCGCATCCTGGCGCTGACCCACCCGATGTGCCCGTTCGTGACCGAGGCGATCTGGGAGCACCTGCCCGGCGACCGCGGCCTGCTGATGCTCGCCGCGTTCCCGCAGGCCGTCTCGGAGCACCGCGACCCGGCCGCCGAGGCCGACGTGCGCGCCGCCATCGATGCGGTGTCACAGGCCCGCTCGACGCCCGACGTGCGGCTCGTGCTGCCGCAGGGATTCGCGGCGGCGGCGCTCGTGCGCGCCCTGGCGCCCCGCGCGACGCAGGTGGTCGAGGACGCCGATGCGGCCGTCGTCGTGGTCGAGGCCGCGGCCGAGGATCCGGCGCTCGTCCGCACCCGGCTCGAGGAGCAGCTCGCCCACGCCAGGGCGGAGCACCAGCGGGCGCGCGCGATGCTCGCGAACGAGCGCTTCACGAGCAAGGCGCCGGCGGCGAAGGTCGACGAGGAGCGGGCCAAGGCGGCCCGGTTCGCGACCGAGGTGGGAGAGCTGGAGGCGAGGCTGCGGGACGCGGTGTGACGGCGGCCGATGCCTACATCGACTCGCTCGAGCTCTTCGGCATGCGTTTCGGCCTCGAGCGCATGCACGGGCTGCTCGACCGGCTCGGGAACCCCGAGCGCGAGTTCGACGCCATCCATGTCGTCGGCACGAACGGCAAGGGCTCGACGACGCTCTTCGCCGAGGCGCTCCTGGTCGCCGAGGGCATCGCGGTCGGCGCGTACCTCTCGCCCCACCTGACCTCGTTTCGCGAGCGCATCCGCATCGGCGGCGCCGAGATCGAGCCGTCCGCCTATGAGCGTGCCGTCCTGCGCGTGCGCGAGGCCGTCGGCCGCGACATCACCCAGTTCGAGGCCCTCACCGGCGCCGCGTTCGCGGCGTTCGCGGCCGCCGGAGTGCGCTGGGCCGTGGTCGAGGCCGGCCTGGGCGGGCGGCTTGACGCCACGAACGTGCTCGCCCGCTCGCGCGTGCAGGTGCTGACGAACGTCTCGCTCGAGCACACGGAGCTGCTCGGCGAGACGCGTGAGGCGATCGCGGCCGAGAAGGTGGCGGTCGTCCCGGAGGGCGGCGTGGTCGTGATCGGCGAGGCCGGCTGGGAGGGGTTCGTGCCTCAGGCGCGTACTGTCAGGCAGGTGACCGTGGCCGGGACATACCAGGATCAGAACCGGGCGGTGGCGCACGCCGCGGTCGAGCTCGCGCTCGGCCGTGCCGTCGACCCCGCGCCGATGCTCGCCGTGCGCGTCCCCGGGCGGATGGAGCTGCGCGGCAGCGAGCCGCTCGAGATCTGGGACGGCGCGCACAACCCGGCCGGGATGCGCCGGCTCGTGTCGGAGCTGCCCGCCATCGTGGGCGACCGGCGGTGCGTCGCCGTGTTCTCGACCCTCGGCGAGAAGGACGTCTCGGCGATGGTCGAGCTCCTGCGCACGGTCTGTCCCGAGATCATCGCTACACAATCGACAAATTCCCGCGCGCTTGCAGCGGATACACTGAGTGCGCTCGCCGGAGGGCCGGCCGAGCCGGATCCCGTCAAGGCCCGGGCGCGTGCGCTCGAGCTGGCCGGACCGTCCGGAGCAGTCGTGATTTGCGGTTCGCTGTATCTTCTCCATGATCTGACCACGCGGTTCGCGGGCGCCGGAATCGCCCCGACGCCCGTACACTGAACGACTTCGCGTGCTTTTCGCCGTCACACCAGCCACCTCCGACACCTCGGGATCCTTCTCGAGCGTCACGAACTTCTTCAGCTCGAGCTACTTCTCGGCGTTCGTGAAGCTGATGATCCTGTTCGCCATCGCGCTCTATGCGGCGATGGTGTTCTGGACGTGGAAGGACGCCCGCCGCCGGGTCGAGGACCCGGTCATCGTCGGCGTGTGCGTCGCCACGGCCGTGTGCTTCCCGTTCGTCGGGGTGCTGATCTACCTGATCCTGCGGCCGCCGGAGTACCTCGCCGACGTCCACGAGCGGGAGCTCGAGATCCGGGCGATGGAGCGCCGCCTTGGCGCCGACTCGGTGTGCCCGTACTGCCGCAACCCGGCCGAGGCGAGCTTCCTCTCGTGCCCGCACTGCGGCACGAAGCTGAAGCAGGCCTGCCGCCGCTGCAAGGCGCCGCTCGACCCGACCTGGCGCCTGTGCCCCTACTGCGAGACGGTGGCGACGACGCTGCCGCCGCAACCCGAGCGGCCGCGCCGCTCCGGTCAGCGGACGACCACCGAAGCCTGAGGTAACCCATGGCAGACGTCGAGCGCACCCTGTTCCTGATCAAGCCGGATGCCGTCGAACGGCGGCTGGTCGGCGAGATCATCTCCCGCTTCGAGCGGCGCGGGTTCACGATCCGCGGCCTGAAGCGCATCCGCGTCACCGAGCAGCAGGCGGCCGAGCACTACGTCGAGCACGTCGGCAAGCCGTTCTACCCGGAGCTCGTCGCGTTCATCACCTCGGGCGCGGTGGTCGCGATGGTGATCGAAGGGCTCGGAGCGGTCGCGACGGTGCGGGCGATGATGGGAGCGACCAATCCGCTCGACTCGGCGCCCGGGACGATCCGGGGCGACTACGCCCTCGACCTGGGCCGGAACGTCGTCCACGGCTCGGACTCGCCCGGCTCCGCCGCCCGCGAGATCGCCATCTTCTTCGCGGACGCCGAGCTCCCGGGGTGATCCCCGAGGGGCTCGGGCGCGTGCAGCCCCTGCGGCTGGCATCGCGATCGCCCCAGCGCCGCGCGATCCTCGAGATGCTCGGCGTCGCGTTCGAGGTCGTCGAGCCCGCCTACGAGGAGCGTGAGTTGCCCGGCGCGCCGGACGACGTCGTGGTCGCCCACGCCCGCGGCAAGGCGGCGTCGGTCGATGGCGAACGCGTGCTCGGCGTCGACACGATCGTGTTCGCCGCCGGGCGGGTGCTCGGGAAACCGGCAAGCCGGGAGCAGGCGCGCGACTATCTGGAGCTCCTGTCCGGGCGCACCCACGCGGTGTACTCGGGACTGTGCCTGCGCGTCGGCGGGATCGAGCATGTCCGCACCGCCGTCACCGGCGTCACGTTCGCGCCGCTCGCGGCGGCCGATGTCGACTGGTACCTCCAAACCGGGGAGTGGCGGGAGCGCGCGGGCGGCTACGCTGTGCAGGGGCGCGGTGCGGCCCTGGTGCGTTCGATCGCCGGCGACTACCAGAACGTGGTCGGCCTGCCTGTCCCTGCGCTCATCGACGCAATGGCAGCAGCGGCGATACGCTAGAATCGTGTTGCCCCTTTTTGGGCGATTTGCAGCCACTCCCGAGCCGTACACATCAGCTTCCTCAACTCCCTCACCGGTCTTGGCGGCCGTGACATGGCCGTCGACCTCGGCACCGCGAACACGCTTGTCTACGTGCGCGGTCGCGGCATCGTGCTCTCGGAGCCGTCCGTGGTGGCCATCGACCAGAACACGGGCGAGGTGCACGCCGTCGGCGTCGAGGCCAAGCGCATGCTCGGCCGGACGCCCGGCAACATCTCGGCCATCCGCCCGCTCAAGGACGGCGTCATCGCCGACTTCGACGTCACCGAGCAGATGCTGCGCCACTTCATCCAGAAGGTGCACCAGAACCGGTTCGCCCACCCGCGCGTCGTCGTGTGCGTGCCGTCGGGCGTCACCGGGGTCGAGAAGCGCGCCGTGATCGAGGCCACCGAGTCGGCGGGCGCCCGCCAGGCGCTCCTGATCGAGGAGCCGATGGCCGCGGCGATCGGCGCCGGGCTGCCCGTGTCCGAGGCGACGGGGAACATGATCGTCGACATCGGCGGCGGCACCACCGAGGTCGCCGTGATCTCGCTGGGCGGGATCGTGGTCAGCCAGTCGATCCGCGTCGGCGGCGACGAGCTTGACGAGGCGATCATCGAGCACGTGAAGAAGGAGTACAAGCTCATGATCGGCCCCTCGACGGCCGAGGAGGTCAAGCTCGAGATCGGCTCCGCGGCCGAGCTCCCCGAGGAGGTCGAGGCCGAGATCCGGGGCCGCGACCTCGTCACAGGATTGCCCAAGACTGTTGTGCTCTCCTCCAAGGAGGTGCGGCAGGCCCTGGACGTGCCGCTGAACCAGATCATCGATGCCGTGAAGCAGACCCTCGACAAGACGCCGCCCGAGCTCGCCTCGGACATCATGGACCGCGGCATCGTGCTCGCCGGCGGCGGGGCGCTTTTGCAGCGCATGACCGACCGGCTGCGGGCCGAGACGCAGATGCCGGTGCACCTGGCCGAATCACCGCTCACCTGTGTCGCCGTGGGCTCCGGGCGCTCGCTCGAGGAGTTCGAGGTCATCTACCGCGCGAACCAGACGTACGCGGCCGGCCGCCGCAACGGACGGCGCCAGTACCACTATTGATCCTTCTGGCCGGACCGATCTCCTACGGCCAGGGCATCGTGCTCGGGCTGCTGCAGGGCTTCGCCGAGCTCTTCCCGATCTCGAGCCTCGGCCAGAGCGTCATCGCGCCGCGCGTCTTCGGCTGGAACATCCACCAGAACGACAAGTACTTCATCGCCTTCCTGGTGGCCACGCACCTGGCCACGGCGATCGTCCTGCTCGGGTTCTTCTGGCGCGACTGGGTGCGCATCCTGACCGGGATGTGGCGCTCGCTCGCCGAGCGTGAGATCTCGCCGCAGAACCCGGACGGCCGGCTCGGCTGGCTGATCGTCGTCGCCACGATCCCGGCCGGGATCCTCGGGCTGCTGCTGCAGGACAAGCTGCAGTCGGTGTTCGCGTCGGCCCGCTCGGCGGCGTTCTTCCTGATCCTGAACGGTGTAATGCTCTACGGCGCCGAGCGACTGCGCCGGCGCGCGCCGGGCGAGCCCGAGCCGGACGCCGACGGCGACCGGCGGGTGGCCGAGCACACCACCTGGCGGCAGTCGGTCGCGATCGGGGCGGCGCAGGCGATCGCGCTCATCCCCGGCTTCTCGCGCTCGGGTACCACAATGGGCGGTGGCCTGCTGGTCGGCCTCTCCAACGAGGACGCGGCCCGGTTCGCCTTCCTGCTCGCGACGCCGATCATCGGCGCCGCCGCAGTGCTCAAGATCCCTGTCCTCCTCGGCTCCGACGGCAACGGCGTGCGTGGGCCGGCGGTGGCGGCGTCGATCTGCTCGGCGCTCACCGCGTACCTGTCGATCCGGTTCCTGATGCGCTACTTCGAGACGAACCGGCTCACGCCGTTTGCGATCCTCTGCCTGGTCGAGGGCATCGTGCTCTCGATCTGGTTCGCCGTCAGCTGAGCAGCGTCAGGCGGTCGTGCGGGTGCGCTTCGGCCCGCTCTGGAACCACGCAAAGACGAAGCAGGCCAGGCCGACCAGGAACGATGCGACGCCGTGCTTCACGTGCACGGCCGACACGCCGCTCTCGTGGCCGAGGAAGTTCGGCACCGGCAGCGACTTGGGCGGGACTGTCCAGTACATGATCGCGACGGCGATGAAGAAGATGCCGGCGGCGATGCCGGCGATGACGAGCGCTCGCTCTTTGTTCATGGCCCGAGTATCCGTCGCGAGATTGGAGCCGTGTTGGCGCGGCGACGTGAATAACCGGTGCCTGACACCGGTTATTCACCGGCAAATGCGGGGTGTTCGCGGCCGGTCAGGTAGAATCGCCCTTCCGACCCGCCCTGGAGAATGCTTCTCAGCAAGAACCGTGTCATACGCAGGCGGGCCGTTGTCGGCCTGCTCGTCGCCGCCTCGCTCATGCTCCTGACCGCGTCCTACCGGGAGGGGTCGACCGGCGTCGTCGGCTCCATGCACAATGGGGTCGTCGAGGTGACCGCCCCGTTCGCCACCGTCGCCCACCGGGTCACGCGCCCGTTCGTCGACGGCTGGCACTGGACGACAGGCCTCGTCAACGCCCGCAACCAGACGGACGAGGTAAAGACGCTCCAGACGCAGGTCGGGCTGGATGCGTCCAAGATCCGAGAGCTCACTGCGCGGCTTGCGACGGCCAACGGCCTCGCCCACTGGGTCGAGCACAACACCCAGTACAAGACCGTCTCCGGAACGGTGTTCGCGGGGTCGTCCGGCGGGCCGACGAAAACCGTGCTGATCGGCATCGGCAGCGACAACGGCGTGGCGGTGAACGACACCGTCGTCGCGCCGGCCGGCGACGGGGGCGGCCTGGTCGGGCGTGTCAAGGAGGTCACGGGCTCGACGGCGCTCGTACAGGTGCTGCTCGATCCGTTGACCGGCGTCACCGCCGCCGTGCAGGGCGAGCAGGGGGCGTTCGGGAACATCATCCCCGCTTCGGGCACTCCGGGCGAGCTCTCGCTCGTGCAGGTGCCGGCGTCGGCGCAGGTGAAGCAGGGCGACACCGTCGTCACCGCCGGCGTGAGCGGCCGGCTGCCCTCGTTCTATCCCGCCGGAATTCCCATCGGCCGTGTCAACGGCCTCAACCTGACCGACCAGAGCGGTGCGACGACGTACGCCTCGATTCAGGTGACGCCGTTCGTCGACTTCGGCAACCTGAACAGCGTGATCGTCCTGGAGACGAACTAGGTGGCCGCCCACCACGTGCTCGACTACGTGAAGGCGCTCGTCGCCGTCTTCGTGCTGATGGTCGTGCAGGTGTCGGTGACGCCGCAGTTCTCGCCCTTCGTCGGCGGGGCCGATGTGATGGTGATCCTGGTCGTCGCGCTGGCCATGTGGCGCGGGCTCGAGCTGGCCGCGGTCGCCGGCTTCGCGGGCGGCTTCCTGCTCGACGCGGTGCTCTACCGCAACATCGGCACGACGTCGCTCGCCTATCTGGCCTGCGCCTGGGTCGTCGCGACCTTCGCCGGCCGGGGCGAGGCCGGCGCGGGCATGCTCGCGCCGGCGGCGCCGCGGCCGCTGCCCTGGGTCGTGATCGGCGCGCTGCTCGTCCAGATCTGCCTCGTCGCCGTGCAGGTGCTGCTCGGAAACGGCTACCCGGTCGGCTATCTGATCTGGCACCAGATCGTGCCCTCCCTGCTCCAGACCACCCTGCTGGCCCTGATCCTGCTGCCGCTGCTGCGGCGGCTCTTCCGACCGACGAGGATGCGATCCGATGTATCTGCAGCGGCCGCCTTCTAGACCCGAGTCGACACCCGATCCCGTGCCCCTGGCGATCAGGGCGGCGACGCTCGGCGTGATCGCGGCGGTGCTGCTCGGCATCCTGCTCTTCCGGCTGTGGGCGCTGCAGGTGCTGCACTCCGACCAGTACGTCGCCGCCGCTGCGCAGAACAGCGTGCGCACCATCGACATGCCGTCGCCGCGCGGCGAGATCCTCGACCGCAGCGGCCGGGTGATCGTCTCGAACACGGCCGACATCGCCGTGCAGGTCGACGTCGCCCGGATGCCGGCGGCGTGCGCGCTCACGAAGGGCAACGGCCTGACCTCGACGGGCCAGCCGGCGTGCCGGGTGCTGAAGCGCCTGGCGTGGGTGCTCGCCGTGCCCTACCCGCACATGTGGCATGCGTTTGCGCGCCTGGCGCGGGCGAACCCCGGCTATCCGGTGACGCTGCCCTACACGGTCAGCCGGCGCGAGACGGCCTACGTGCTCGAGCGGCGCTGGCTCTTTGCCGGCGTCCAGTTCGAGCACGTCTACCAGCGCAGCTACCCGTCGCTGCGCGAGTTCGGGCCGATCGACCCCAACCTGATCGGGTTCGTGGGCGCCATCACGCTCCAGAACATCCAGGACCGCTCCTACCACGAGAAGCTGCCCACGATCGGCACCGCCGGCCAGGCGGGCGTCGAGAAGACGTATGACCGATACCTGCGCGGCGCGGACGGCCAGATCCAGGAGACGGTCGATCCCAGCGGCGCGCCCGTGGGGCCGACGTACCTGACTCAGTCGCCGGTCGCCGGCGACAACCTGAAGCTGACCATCGACGCGCCGTTGCAGAAGGCCGCCCAGGGCGCGGTCGCCCAGGGTATCGCCATCGCCCATCTGGACGCCCAGCCGGCCGACTACGGCGCGGTCGTGGCCATGGACCCGCAGACCGGCGCCATCTACGCGATGGCCTCGTCACCGACCTACAGCCCGATGGTGCACGTGCCGCCGTACAAGGGGTCGTCGAAGGTGTTCAAGAGCAAGCTGACGCCGTCCTACGACAAGGCGTTCCAGGGCACCTATCCGGCCGGGTCGACCTTCAAGCCGGTGGTGGCGACCGCGGCGTTCGAGTCGGGCATTCTCGGGCCGAGCACGATCCTGCAGTGCCCCGGGTCGTACACCTCCACGAGCGACATCGCCAAGCAGAAGACGGTGTTCCACGACTGGACGCCGCTCTCGATGGGGCCGATGGGCCTCGCAAAGGCGCTCGAGGTCTCGTGCGACACGTTCTTCTACCAGCTCGGCGACAAGTTCTACTCCCGCGGCGGCAACGACTTCCAGAGCTGGATCCGCAAGCTCGGCTACGGCCAGTCGCCGCGCCTGGACGCCGGCGGCGCGCAGGCCGGGCTCGTGCCGACGCCGCTCTGGAAGGCGAAGCACACATGGCCCGGCACGCCGGCGCAGCAGGCCATCGAGCGGCTGTGGGAGCCGGGTGACGACATCAACATGTCGATCGGCCAGGGCAACCTGCTCGTCTCGCCGCTCCAGCAGGCGGTCGCCTACAGCGCCCTTGAGAACGGCGGCGTCGTCGTCACCCCGCACGTCGGTGAGGCCATCCTCCAGCCGGGATCGAAGACGCAGCCGATCCCGGGCGGCGTGATCAATCCCGCCCCCGTGCGCCGCCTCAACCTGAGCTCGACCCTTCTGACCGAGATCAAGAACGGCCTCTACGGCGCGACCCATGCGGGCGACGGCACCTCGACGGCCACGTTCGGCCATTTCCAGCCGACCGTCTACGGCAAGACGGGCACCGCCGAGGTGCCGACCACCACGTGCCCGAACTGCTCGGACGCCTGGTGGGCCGGCTGGGCCTCGCAGGGCGGCAAGTCGCTCGTCGTCGTCGCGTTCATCCACAACGGCGGCCACGGCGGCGTGGCGGCTGCGCCGGTGGCTGCGCGGGTGTTCCAGGCGTTCTTCGACCCGCGCAGGCACTTCGTGATCCAGGCCGGATCGGACGTGTCGCGATGACCCACTACCTGCGCCACCTCGACTACCTGATGCTGGCCACGGTGCTCTCGATCTCGGCGTTCGGCCTGTGGATCCTGCAGACGGCGACCAAGCAGTACGCCGGGAACCTGTACGGCCACCAGCTGGTCTACGTGGCGGTCGGCGTCGTCGGGATGATGATCGTCGCCGCCGTGCCGCCGGCGCGTGATGCGCCGGTTCCGCTGGCCGCTCTATGCCTTCGTGCTCCTGAGCACGGCCGCCGTGCTCGCGGTCGGGCGACCTCGGTCGGCGGCGGCAAGCGCTGGATCAACCTGGGCGCGTTCCAGTTCCAGCCGTCGGAGTTCGCGCAAGCTGCTCCTGATCGTCGGTCTGGCCGCCGTGCTGGCCGCGCGGCGCGGCATCACCCGCCCGTCGCGGCTGACGCTGCTTGCGATCGTCTACGTCGCGCTTCCGGCCGCGCTCGTCTTCAAGGAGCCCGACTTCGGCACGACGCTCGTGTTCGTGGCCATCATGCTCGGCATGCTGTTCGTCTACGGCATCCCGTGGCAGCACTTCGTGTGGATGGCGATCGCCGTGGCCGTCACCGGCGCGCTCGTGTTCTCGATCCTGCCCGGGCTGGGCATCGAGGTCGTGCACGGCTATCAGATCTCGCGCCTGACCGACTTCCTGCACCCCAACCCCAACGACACCCAGGGCAACGGCTTCCAGGAGCGGCAGTCGATGATCGCGGTCTCCCACGGCGGGCTCGGCGGCACGGGCACCGGCCAGGGCGCGCCCGGCCAGCCGCTGCTCGGCGCCACCCAGACGTCGCTCGGCTTCCTGCCCGAGGCGCCGACCGACTTCGTCTTCTCGGTCGTCGGCGAGGAGCGCGGGTTCGTCGGCGCCGCCTGGCTGATCTGCCTCTACGCGCTGCTCCTGTGGCGCGGGCTGAAGGTGGTGACGAAGTCGCGCTCGACCTTCGGCAGCCTCGTGGCGGCGGGAGTCGTGTCGATGCTGCTCTTCCAGATCTTCATCAACATCGGCATGACGATCGGCCTTGCGCCCGTGACCGGGATCCCCTTGCCGTTCATGAGCTTCGGCGGCTCGCACACGATCACGAACCTGCTCGCGATCGGCGTCCTGCAGGCGATCCACGTCCATGCCCAGACGGCCGACGAGGCGGTGTTCGCGCGATGAAGCTCGGCGCGATCGGCTCGGCCACCATGGTGCAGAAGGCGATCAAGGAGGTCGCAGACGACGCGCACGGCGTCGGGCCGATCCTGCTGTGCGGGCGCTCGGCGCCGGTCGAGCGGGTGCGGGCGGCGCTCCTGGGCGCGAAGCAGAGCCGCACGTCGGCCGTCGAGGCCTACGCCGTGCGCCGGCTGCGGCCCGACGACCACGACCAGCTGCGGCGGGCGTCGGTCGTCGTCTACGGCGGCGAGGCCGCGCACACGCTCGACGACGAGACCCGCGCCGACCTCGAGATCGTCGGGCGGCTGGGGCGGCCGGTGCTCGTGGTGCTCGAGGGCTCGACGCTGCCGATGGACGCCTCGGTCGAGGCCGGCGGGTGCGCGGCATCGAGCCGGACTCGCGTGCTCGCGGTCAAGCAGCGGCGCTTCCCCGAGCGGCGGGTGCTGCGCGCGATCGCCGACAAGGCGGGCACGTCGGGGCCGGCGCTGGCCGCCCGCCTGGACACGCTGCGGCCCTACGTCGTGCGACAGCATCATCGAGACCGCCGCGCGCCGAAACGCCGGTGATCGCCGCCGCGATCTGGATCCCGGGCGCCGACATGCCGCTGCTGACCGCGGTCGAGATGCGGATGGTGCTGCACATCGGCGTCTGCTACGGCTTCGAGATCGGCGCCGACCGGGCGGTCGAGCTGCTCGGCCTGCTCGGCGCGGGCTTCGGCCTTGCGCACCGTCGCCCGCGAGCTGCTCGACGTCGTCCCGGTGGCCGGCTGGGTGCTGAAGGGCGGCGTCGCCTACTCCGGCACGCAGGCGATGGGCCGCGCGGCGGTCGAGTACTTCGAGCGCGGCGCCGTCGCCGACGTCTCGACCTGCGCGCCCTGGCCGAGCGCGTGCGCTCCTAAGCGGAGACCTGAAACCCGGGACTGTCCCCGATTCGGGGCCAGTCCCCACCGCCCCGGGAGCCGTCGTCTATCCTCCGGGAGAATGGGGAAAGCCCTGCTCGAAGACCGGATCGAAGCCGTCCTTGCGACGGTGCAGAAGCCGTCCCGCTATATCGGCGGCGAAGCCAACGAGGTGCGCAAGCCGCAGGCGACGACGCTCGTCGCCCTCTGCTACCCGGATGCGTACGAGATCGGGATCTCGAACCAGGCGCTGCAGATCCTCTACCAGCAGGTCAACGGCCGCGACGGACATGGCCGCCGAGCGGGTGTACTGCCCGTGGCCGGACATGGCCGACGCGATGCGCGCGGCAGGGGCTGCCGCTGTTCACGCTCGAGTCGTGGCGCCCGGTGCGCGAGGCGGACCTGCTCGGGATCACGCTGCAGGCCGAGCTGACCTACTCGAACGTGCTCGAGGTGCTCGACCTGGCGGGCATCCCGCTGCGCGCGTGCCGACCGCACCGAGGACGACCCGATCGTGTCGCGGGCGGCCCGAGCGCGTCGCAACCCCGCGCCGCTCGGCGCCGTTCTTCGACGCCTTCTTCATGGGCGAGTCGGAGCGGGCCTTCGAGGCGGTGCTCGACGTGATCGCCGCCGTGCCCGGCCGGGCGGCGCGGCTCGCGGCGCTGGCCGAGAACCCCTATCTGTACCTGCCCGGTCGACGGCCGCCACCCGGTCGAGCGGGCGATGTATGCCGACTTCGGCGATCGAGACGCACCCGATGGAGGTCGGTCGTGCCGTACTCGTCGGCGATCTTCTCGCGGGCGTCGGTCGAGGTGATGCGCGGCTGCACCCGCGGCTGCCGCTTCTGCCACGCCGGCACCTGGTACCGGCCGGTGCGCGAGCGCCCGCCGGACGAGGTGGTCGCGGCCGGCCTCGCGCAGCTCGCGCTGCACGGGCTACGACGAGCTCTCGCTGACGTCGCTTGCCACCAGCGACTACACCGGCATCGTGCCCGCGATCGAGAAGATCAAGGAAGCGGTGCCGACGCTGCACCTGTCGCTTCCGTCCAACCGCGTCGACACGGGGCCGGTGGCGCTGACCGCGGCGGCGAACGCCCGCCAGAGCTCGATCACGCTGGCGCCCGAGGCGGCCACCCAGCGGATGCGCGACATCATCTGCAAGACGATCACCGACGAGATGATCGAGGCAGGCGATCGAGGCCGCCTTCCGGGCCGGCTACACCAGCCTGAAGATGTACTTCATGATCGGCCTGCCGCGGCGAGACGCACGCCGAGGTGCAGGGCATCGTCGACCTCGGCATCCGGGCGCGCGAGATCGGGCGGCGGGTGAGCCCGGGCGGCGGACGCTTCTGCGTCCACGTCAGCGTCTCGCAACTTCGTGCCCAAGCCGCACACGCCGTTCCAGTGGGAGGGGATGTGCGGCGCGCGATCAGCTGGCGGCCAAGCAGGCGTACATGCGCCGGGCGATGCCGACCCGCCAGATCCGCCTCTCGCTGCACGACCTGCGCACCTCGATGCTCGAGGGTGCGCTCGCTCGCGGCGGCGAGGAGACGGCCGATGTGATCGAGCGCGGCGTGGCGGGCAGGCGCGCGCTTCGATGCGTGGAGCGAGATGTATCCAGGAGCCGCCTGGCAGGCGGCGTTCGCGGCGCTGGGTTCGAGCATCGACGAGCAGGCGACGCGCGAGTTCGGAGAGTGGGACGAGCTGCCGTGGGATCACGTGCGCTCGGGCGTCTCCAAGGAGTTCCTTGATGGACGAGTGGTGGCAGAGCCGCGCCGAGGTGGCGACCGGCGACTGCCGCTGGGACGGATGTACCGACTGCGGTGCGTGCTTTGGCCCCGTCCGCAACAGATCGGTGAACTGACCGACACGCGGCGTCTCGCTACCGGGCCGAAGGCTTCGTGGCGGGTCGAAAGATTGAGTACAGTTCATTTGACATATCGCATTGACCTTCGCGGTCGGCGGACGAGCGCGCTTCCTGTCGCATCTCGAAACCGTTGACATGCTGCTCGGCGCGCTGCGGCGCGCCGGCTACCAGATCGCCCTGTCGAAGGGCATGAAGCCTCGCCCCGTGATCTCGCTCGCGATGCCGCGGGCCGTCGGCGTGCAGGCGCTGGCCGATCTGGCCGACGTCGAGCTCGTCGGCGACCCCGAGCCGGCCGATGCTGGCCGAGCGGCTCGACGCCGCAGCTGCCGCGGGGCATGCACATCGTCTCGATCGCGCCCGCAGAGGGCCGTCCGGCCGCCTCCCGCGTGGAGGCGACCGTGTACGAGGTCGAGGTGGAGGACGACGTCGACTGGCTGCAGGCGATCGCCGCATTTGCGGCGGCCGAGAGCCTGGAGGTGGTGCGAACCGCCCCGGGCAAGGCCGATCGCCGGATCGACGTCACGCGGTACTGCTCGAGCATCGAGCACGAGCCGGGACTGCTGCGGATGGAGCTTCGGATGACCGACTCCGGCACCGCACGCCCGGAAGAAATCGCACAGGCGGTCGCCGGCCTCAGCCGGCCGCGACCGCGAACATCAAGCGGCTGGTGCGAACGCGAATCTGCCTTCGCGACCAGCCGGTAGGAGTACGCACTTGACACTTATATCGAACGTCATCGAAGACCATCCTGATCTCGGTCGACCTGTCCGAGCTGCGGGTGGCAGTGGTCGAAGAGGGCCGCACCGTCGAGGCGCTGATCGAGCGCCGCGGCGAGGGCTCGCTGGCCGGAAACATCTACAAGGGCAAGATCGACAACGTCCTGCGCGGCATGGAGGCCGCGTTCGTCGACCTCGGCCTGCCCGAAACGGGTTCCTGTACGTGGACGACGTCGTCGTTCCCGGCCAGGATCCCAAGTCGCGCCGGCGGCGCAAGATCGACGAGATCCTGAAGCCCGGCCAGGAGGTGCTCGTCCAGGTCGTGAAGGACTCGATGGGCACCAAGGGGCCGCGGGTGACGATGGAGCTCTCGATCGCCGGCCGGTTCCTCGTGCTCTCGCCGCACGGCGAGGGCTCGGGCGTGTCGCGGCGGCTGCCCGACGGCGAGCGCGAGCGGCTGCGCAAGCTGGCCAAGGGGCTCGAGGCCGACGAGGGCGGGATCATCGTCCGCACCGCGGCGGCGGGCGCGACCGCCGACGACCTCGAGCGCGACCTGCGCTTCCTGCACAAGATGTGGGCGCAGGTCGAGGCGCGGGCGAAGCCGGCCAAGGCCGGCAGCCTGGTGTACGCCGAGGCCGACCTCTCGCTGAAGGTGATCCGCGACCTGCTCGCCCGAAACGTGCAGGAGGTGTGGTCGACTCCGAGCGCCAGTACCGGCGCATCCTCGGCTGGGTGCGCACGACGCAGCCCGAGTTCGTCGACCGGATCAAGCTCTACACCGACAAGGTGCCCCTGTTCGAGAAGCACGGCGTCGACCAGGCGATCCTCTCGACGCTGAACAAGCGCGTCGACCTGCCGTCCGGCGGCTACCTGATCTTCGACTACGCCGAGGCGTTCACCGTCATCGACGTCAACACGGGCCGCTTCGTCGGCTCGTCGGGGCGGCTCGAGGACACGATCACGCGCAACAACATCGAGGCCGCGCGCGAGGTCATGCGCCAGCTGCGGCTGCGCGACATCGGCGGCATCATCGTCATCGACTTCATCGACATGGCGTCGGCGAAGAACCGCACCGAGGTGCTGAACGTGCTCCAGGCGGAGCTCGAGAACGACCGCACGAAGACGTACCTGGTCGAGATCTCGCCGCTCGGGCTGGTCGAGATGACCCGCCAGAACGTGACGGCCGGCGTGCGCGAGATCCTCACGCGCACCTGCCCGACGTGCGGCGGCGAGGGCGTCGTGCTCTCGGAGCAGACGATGGCGGTCGAGGCCGAGCGCAAGCTGCGCCGGATCGCGCGCGCATCGGGCGCCGAGGCCTTCCTCGTGCGCCTGAACGCGAAGGTGGCGTCGGGGCTCGTCGGCCCCGGCGGGATGAAGCTGCTCGAGCTCGAGCGCGAGACCGGGAAGCGCTTCACGCTCGAGCCGGTCGAGCGCATGCTCCTGAGCGAGGTCGATGTGATCCGCGAGGGCACGCGCGCCGAGATCGACGGCGACAGCCTCCCGTTCGCCGAGGGCGACGAGCGCACCGTCAAGATCTCCGAGCCGCACATGTACAACGTCACCGACGGCGTGGCCCGCGTCGACGGCGGCTACGGGATCGTGATCGGGGGCGCGATCGGCTACGTCGGCCAGCAGCACAAGGTGCGGCTCGACCGCGTGACGCGCACGGGTGCCTATGCCACGCTGCTCGATGCGAAGCCGACCGCGATCGACCTTCCGCCCGAGCCGGGCGACTACGAGCTCCCCGAGTTCGACCGCGAGGTGGGCGAGCGGCTCGAGCTCGAGCAGCGCACGCGGCCGCGCACGCGACGCAAGGCGGCTCCGAAGGCCGCCGCGGGCGCCAAGCCGGCCGACGAGGCCGAGAAGAAGGACGGCGAGGAGACCGACGAGGCTCCCGCGGCCCCCAAGCCGCGGCGGCGCACCCGCGCGAAGACGGCCACGGCCGCCGCTGACGCGCCCGAGGCGCCGGCCGCCGGCCAGGAGGCCGCGCCCGACGCCGACACCGCCGTGGGCGACGGGCCCGACGTGGTCGATGCGGCTGCGGTGGACGGCGGAGAGGAGGGGGCCGCGACGCGCCGCCGCAGGCGCGGCAAGCGCGGCGGCCGCGGGCGGTCGAGGTCGGCGACCGCGGCGGCGGCCGACGGCGCCGAGCCGGCGCCCGAGTCCGAGGTGCCCCAGACCCCACCGGCCGACGACGGCGCGGCCGCCACGCCGGCCCCGGACGAGGCGCCGAAGCCGGCGCCGCGACCGCGGCGGCGGGCTCCCGCCAAGCGCACGACTGCAGCGGCAGCGGCAGCGGCGGACGGCGAACCCGCGCCGGCCGCGGCGTCCGCGGCCGCGGATCCGGCCCCACCGGCGCCTGCCCAGGCGCCGGCCGAGCCGCCGCCCGCGGCGGTGGCCGAGCCGGTCGCGGCGAGCGGCGCCGGCGCCGCCCCGGTCGAGCGCAAGCGCGGATTGCTGGGCAAGATCCTGGGGAGCTGAGCACCCGAGCGGCTCTGGTACCATTCCGCGGCTCATGTATGCAGTGATCAAGATCGGTGGCAAGCAGTACCGCGTCGAGCAGGGGCAGAAGCTCCTGGTCGACCGGCAGCCGCACGCTGCGGGCGACGCGTTCTCGCCCGACGTGCTCATGACCGGCGGCGACGAGGTCGTGACCGACCGCGAGAAGCTGCACGGCGCCGTCTCGGTGCAGGTGGTCGAGCATCTGCGGGGCGAGAAGATCAAGGTGTTCACGTTCAAGCCGAAGCGCGGCTTCAAGAAGACGCGTGGCCACCGCTCGGAGCTGACCAGGATCTCGGTCGAGTCGATCGGGGGAGCCGCGAAGCCCAAGCGGGCGCCGGCTCGCAAGGCCGAGGCCGAGCCCGCCGAGACTCCGGCCGCCGACGAGAAGGCACCGGCGCGGACTCCCAAGCCGCGGGCGGCCGCCAAGCCGAAGGCCCCAGCGGCGGACGCCACGGCGGCAAAGCCGCGGCGCACGCGGGCGAAGAAGGAGGAGACGGGCGATGGCGCATAAGAAGGGACTCGGCTCGTCGAAGAACGGGCGCGACTCACACGCGCAGCGTCTGGGCGTGAAGGTATTCGCGGGCCAGACCGTGACCGCCGGGGCGATCATCGTGCGCCAGCGCGGCACCCGCTTCTATCCGGGCGACGGCGCGGGTCTCGGCGGCGACGACACGGTGTTTGCGACGGTCGCCGGCACGGTCGCGTTCGGGCAGCGCAAGGGCCGGCGCTACATCAGCGTGCAGCCCGCCGAACCGGCTGCCTGAGCCGGACGCGAGGGCTGGCCGGTGTTCGCCGACCGCGCCACGGTCTACGTCGAGGGCGGCCGCGGCGGCGACGGCTGCATCAGCTTCCGGCGCGAGAAGTTCGTGCCCAAGGGCGGCCCGGACGGCGGTGACGGCGGAGACGGCGGCGATGTCGTCCTGCTCGCCGACCCCGACCTGCGCGATCTGCACAAGTTCCGCCAGGCATCCCACTTCCGCGCCCAGCGCGGCACGCATGGGAAGGGTGCGGGCAAGGCCGGGCGGCGTGGGAGCGGCCTCGAGCTGACGGTGCCCGTCGGCACGCAGGTGCGGATGCGCGACACCGACGAGCTGATCGCCGACCTCGCCCATCCCGGCGCACGCATGATCGTCGCCCGCGGCGGCCAGGGCGGGGCGGGCAACCGCCACTACGCCACGGCCCGCCACCGCGCCCCCGAGACGGCCCAGGTGGGCGAGGCGGGCGACGAGGCGTGGCTCGAGCTGCGGCTCAAGCTCGTCGCAGACGCCGCGCTGCTCGGCTTCCCGAACGCGGGCAAGTCGTCGCTGCTGCGCCGGATCTCGAACGCGAAGCCGAAGGTGGCCGACTATCCGTTCACGACCATCGAGCCGACGCTCGGGACGGTCGAGTCGGCGGACGGCCGCCAGCTCGCCGTCGCCGACGTCCCCGGCCTGCTCGAGGGCGCGAGCACCGGCGTCGGTCTCGGCCATGAGTTCCTCGCTCACCTCGAGCGGGCACGGCTCCTGATCCACCTCGTCGAGGCCGGCCCCGATCCGGACGACGTCCTGCGTCGCCGCGACGCGATCAACCGTGAGCTTGGGCTGCACGGCGGTGGCCTCGCCGAGCGGCCGCAGCTCTTCGTGCTCTCCAAGCTCGACCTGCTCGAGGAGGGGGAGCGGGCGGCAGTGATCGCGGCCACCGGCGTCGACCTCGCCTGCTCGTCGGCCACCGGAGAGGGCATCGACGACCTGCGCCGGATGCTCTTCGCGACGCTCCCGACCGAGGCGCCCGTCGAGGCGGCGGCCGAGCCCGAGCTGGCCGACTTCCTCGTCTACCGGCCGGCACCGCCGGCTCGGCGGCGGTTCCGGATCCTGCGCGACGCCGGCACCCTGCGCGTCGCCGGCCGCGAGCTCGAGCGCCAGGCCGATGACCTCGACCCGGACGATCGCGGCGACGTGGCGGCGCTCGCCGCCGAGCTCGAGCGGCTGGGCGTCGAGCCGGCGCTGCGCGCCGCGGGCGCACGCCCCGGTGACGACATCCTGGTCGGCACGCACCGGTTCACCTTCCAGCCGCGGCGGCAACCCAATTGACATCCACCGCGGGTGCCAATTGGCCGTGACCCGCATCGGCGTCTTCGGCGGCCAGTTCGACCCGCCGCACAACGGCCACTTGGCTGTCGTGCGCGCGGCCAGGGAGCAGCTGCGCCTCGACCGCGTCCTGGTCGTCCCCAGCCCGCGACCGCCCCACCGGCCGGCACCGGCGACGCCGGCCGAGACGCGTTACGGCCTGGCGGCGGCGGCGTTCGCCGGCGAACCAGGGGTGGAGGTGAGCCGCATCGAGCTCGATCGCGACGGGCCGAGCTACACGGCGGACACGCTCGCGGCGCTCGCGGCTCCCGGGCGCGACCTGTTCCTCGTGCTCGGTGGCGATCAGCTCGCCGCGCTCGACACGTGGCACCGGCCCGACCGCGTGCGCGAGCTGGCCACGATCGTCGTCGCGCGGCGCCCGGGCGCGCCCCCTGCCGACGGCGCCGAGACGCTCGTGATGGCCCCGGTCGACGTCTCGTCGTCGGCCCTGCGCGAACGGGTCGCCCGGGGCCTTGACATCGCCGGCCTGGTGCCCGAGGGCGTGCGCGCGGCGATCGCCCGCGAGGGGCTGTACGCCCCGACCCCGTGCTAGGCTGATCGCGTCGATGGGGATCCAGGCCTGATAGACACCACGCAGCTCGCCTACCGCATCGCCGCGCTGGCCGCGGACAAGCTGGCCACCGACATCGTCATCCTCGACATGCGCGGAGTGGTCAGCTACACCGACCACTTCGTGATCTGCTCGGGCCGCAACCCGCGCCAGGCACAGGCGATCGCCGACGAGATCCACGAGGTGCTGAAGCGCGACCGGCTGATGCCGCGCCGGATCGAGGGACACCGCCAGGGCGACTGGATCCTGCTCGACTACCTCGACGTGGTCGTGCACGTCTTCACGCCCGAGGCGCGTGGCTTCTACCGCCTCGAGGCGCTGTGGGGGCAGGTGCCCAGCGAGAGCTACGCGGCCGGGTAGCCGCCCGGTGGAGCACGAGCGACGGTTCACGCTTGAGGAGGCGCAGCAGCTGCTCGATGCGGAGCTGCGGGCCCTGGCGGAGCGGATGGTGGAGGCCCGAGCGCTGAGCCGTGACCTGGAGTCGCGCTGGCGCAAGCTGGTGATCGCGATCGGGTCGAACGGCGGCAACATGGAGCGTCCCGACGTGCGCGCGCTCCACGAGGCGGTCGAGGCCTCGCACACCGAGCTCTCCGAGATCGTCAAGCGCTTCGCCGACGAGGGCGTGCAGGTGAAGGACATGGACCGGGGCCTGATCGACTTCCCGGCCGACGTGGAGGGTCAGGATGCGCTCCTGTGCTGGCACGTCGGCGAGGAGCGGATCGCCTACTGGCACACGCCCGAGGACGGGTTCGCGGGCCGGAAGCCGCTCGGATGAGTGCCGGCGCCCACCTGAACACCGCTCTGGCGGCGGAAGCGTCCGCCTACCGCGTGCTGCTCGCCGGCGGCGACGCCGGGCCGGCGCTCGTCGAGGCGCGCGACGCCTATCTGGCCTCCCACGCCGAGACGGGGCCGGCGAGCTGGGGCCGGCTCGTCGGTGCGCTCAAGTTGGCGATCCTGGCCGGCGACGGCGCCGAGCCCATCGCGCGGCAGGCGCTGCGCGAGGTGGGGGAGGCCGACACCGCCGCGTCGGCCTACCTGCGGGCGCTGGCGCAGGTGACGCTGGGCGAGGCGCCCGCGGTCGAGATGATGCTCGCCGCCGGCGAGCCGTTCTTGCGCACCGGCCGGGCGCTCGCGGCGCTCGCAGCGAGTGACGGCGAGGGCTACGAGCGCGCGCTGGGCGAGATCGTGGCGGATTTCGAAGCGCGCGACCAGCATCTCTCCGGTGTTGCGATCGCCGACACCGCCCTCGTGCTCGAGCGCCTGGCGGAGCCGCGCGGTATGGCCGTGCGCCCGGCGGGACCGCTGCTGCCGGCACGCTGATCGGCCTGCGCCGGGGGTATACTCCGGCCCGAATTGGGGCGTTAGCTCAGCTGGGAGAGCGCCACGCTGGCAGCGTGGAGGTCACCGGTTCGATCCCGGTACGCTCCATAGTGGTTATCGATTTCGACACCGTCTCGACCGTGGGCCTCGAGTCCTCTCCGGTTGCCGCCGCGCTCGCCGGGCTGCGAGCGCACGAGGCGCGGTACTTCAAGAACACGTACGACCACACCTTCACGGTGGAGCCGGCGGGCGAGGCCAGGGCGGCCGTCGACTGGGTGCACCGCATCCTCAAGGAAGAGCGTGACATCGTCATCTCGTCGCGACCGCTCGAGGCGACGGCCTTCGAGGTGGAGGGGATCCGGATCGCCTACGTCTTCTACGAGAGCGGGCTCTCGATCAACGTGATGTACACCGTCGAGGATGGCGGCAAGCGGGCGGTCGGGTTCAAGCTCTCCGAAGGCATGGAAGTCCCTGCGGAGCTCGCCTCGCGGTTCAAGTTCGCGCGGCAGAGGTCGAAGCTGGCCGGAACCATCCGCGGGTCGTACTTCGCGTTCAAGAACGAGTACTGACGCCTCGTTTGCTTTGTGGTGCAAAGTGCGCTAAGTTTGTGGTGCAAAGCTAATCCGGAGGGACGCCATGCACCGCCAGGACCACACGCACGACGCCGTCACGGCCGACGATGGCCGCGAGCTCGATCCCCGCGAGGCGGCGGCCCTGCTCGAGCACACCACGCGGCGCGCGGAGCGCCAGCTCGACCTGCACCCGCCGCTGCTCATGCTGGTCGCAGCGGTCGTGGTGCTGATCGCCTACGGGGTGCTCTGGCTGTCCGTGCGCAACCAGCATCCGTATGCCGGACCCACCGGAGCGGCGCTGGTGGTCCTCTACGGGACGATCGCGCTGTGGGCCGGGTTCGTCGTCGTCGTCCGGCGGCGCGCCCTCAGCGGCGTGAGCGGCGCCTCGGCGCAGCGACGCCAGGCCGAGGCGGCCGTGTTCGCGGTGGCCTGGATCATGGTGTACGTCTTCCAGGGGGCGCTCTACCACGCTGGGGCGAGTCACGCGATCGCCTACGGCATCTACCCCGCGGCGGCTCCGGTCATTGTCGTCGGGTCGGCGGCCGCGGCCCACCAGGCCGCGCACGAGAACTGGGAGTGGGCGGGGTTCGCCGGCGCGGCTGTCATCCTCGCAAGCGTGGCCGCCTACACCGGCCCCGTCACCGTGTGGGCCGTGGTCGGCATCGGCCTCGCCGTCCTGCTCGTGGCGCGCGCCGCCGGCCAGATCCTGCTGCACTCATGAGCGCGACCGAGCTCGATCCGCTCATCCACGTCCCCGCCCGGCTGCGCATCGTCGCGACACTGGCGGCGCTGCCGGACGGGGATGCCCTCTCGTTCACCAGGCTGGGGGACATGATCGGCCTCACCCCCGGGAACCTGATCACCCACCTGCGCAAGCTCGAGGACGCCGGCTACATCGACACCGAGAAGACGGGCAACGGCGCCGCCTCGCGGACGTCGGTCGCGCTCACCCGCGCGGGCCGCATCGCGCTTGACACCTACACCGCGGCGCTGCGCGAGCTGCTTGGCGGGCTCTAGTCCGGCGAATCCACGATACTGACCGCCATGGCGGCAGGCGGCGAGTCGGAATACGACCGGCTGGGAGTGACGCCGACCCCCGACGACGGAGTGCGCCTCGCCGCGACCGCGGCCTGGGACGAGTCCACACGGCCGCGCCGACCGACGTCGGGCCCCGAGGTCGAGTACACACGGCGCGGGCGGCTGGTTGGGCAGCATCTGATCGACGTGCACGACATGCTGCGGCGCGAGCTGGGTGAGCTGCGCGACGTGCTCACGGAGGTGCGCGACGGCGCCCGTTCGGCGGGCGAGGCCCGCTCGGCGCTGAACGACATGGCGCTGCGGCAGAACGACTGGGCCGTCGGGGCGTTCTGCGCGCGCTACTGCGGTGTCGTCGCCGCCCATCACGGCCTCGAAGACGACGCGATCTTCCCTCACCTGGCCCGCAGCGACGCATCGCTCGGGCCGGTGCTCGGCCGCCTGCGTGACGAGCACCTGGCGATCCATGACGCCGTGCAGGCGATCGATCGCACCCTCGTCGACCATATGAACCACCCCGGCGACTACGAGGGCATCCAGGCCGCGATCGACCTCCTTACCGACGCCCTGCTGTCGCACCTCTCCTACGAGGAGCACGAGATCGTCGAGCCGCTCGCGCGCCTGGGCTTCTACCCCGGCCAGGTCTGACGGACCGCTGCGGACGCCGTCCTGCGCCACCTGCCCGGCGACATCCCGTAGGCCCGCGCGAACTGGCGCGTCATGTGGCTCTGGTCGGCGAAGCCGGTCTCGGCGGCCACGGCGGCGAGCGGCACACCGCGCTCGATCGCGGCCCGCGCGCGCTCGAGCCGGCGCAGCGTCCGGTACCTGTCGGGGCTCGTGCCGTACGCCCTCCGGAAGTGGCGGGCGATCGTGAAGCGGTCGAGGCCGGCGATGCGCTCGAGGTCGGCTGCGGGCGTCTGCTCGTGCGCATGCGCAGCCAGGTGCTCGCGCACCCGCGCGACGGCCGCCAGGTCGATCGGCCCGGTGTCGGGCAGCGGGCGGGCGCCGAGCGCGCGCAGGAGCGCGGCGACCGTCACGGCCGCGTCGTCGCGGGCCAGGTCGCTCAGCGGGTCGTCCATGTCGGCGACGAGGCGAACGAGCGCGCGTGTGGCCGGCGTCATCGCGTGCACCGGCTCGGGCACGAACGGCAGCGGCCCGTCGCCGAGCGCGCGGCGGACGAGCTCAGGGTCGATGTAGAGGATCCGGTAGGCGAAGCCCGCGGCGGTACCCGGCGCGCCGTCGTGCGTCTCGTCGGGATGCAGGACGTGCACCTGGCCCGGCAGGCACACGTGCCGCCTGCCGCGGTAGCGGAACGTCTGCACGCCCGCGGTCGTGACGCCGATCGCGTAGGTGTCGTGGCGGTGGGGGTAGAACGCGCAGGTCGTGAGCCGCACGGCGGCGCGCTCGATCCCGGCGGCACCGGTTCCGAACCGGATCGAGTCGCCCGCCGGGCTGCACGATCGTTCAAGACGGTCCGCTGGGAGGCCACGTAGCGTCCGGGGCATGCCGGGACCGTACCTGCCCGCCGGCGCGCTCGGGTCGCTGGTCGTGACGGCCGTGGCGGTTATGGGCTCGCCCGGCCCGGCGACGATCAGCCTGACCGCGGCCGGATCGACCTACGGCGCCCGCCGCAGCATCGGCTATCTGGGCGGGATCGTGGCCGGCACGTTCGCGGTGCTGCTCGCGGTCGCGAGCGGCATCACCGCGACGCTGCTCGCCGTGCCGGCGGTGCGGCCGGTCCTGATCGCGCTCGGGGCGGCCTACATCGTCTGGCTCGCGTACCACATCGCGACCGCGCCGCCGCTGTCGGCACAGACGCCGGGCGTGAGCGCGCCGTCGGCTCCGGCGGGGGCACTGCTCGGCGTGACGAACCCGAAGGCGTGGGTGGCGATCGCCGCGGTGTTCGCGAGCGCGCGCCTGAGCGGCGACGCGGCCGCCGACGCCGGTGCCAAGGTGGCGGTGCTGACGGTGATGATCGTCGTCGTCAACACGACGTGGCTGCTCGCGGGGGCGTCGCTCGCGCCGCTCCTGCGCGACCCCCGCCGCGCGCGCATCGTCAACCCCGCCCTCGCGCTCATGCTCCTCGCCGCGGCCGCCGTGACCGTCGTGCGCTGAGGTCTGGGGCGGCGGACGGATCGCGTCGCTTAGGATCGGCGCGGATGAGCCTGGATCTCCTCGGAGGGGGTGGCGCGATGCGACGCCGCTGAGTGCGACCCCCGGCGCCCGGTCGGGCGCGACGTGAACATCCGACGTCCTGATAAGGAGAACGCATGCAGACCATGCCCTTTGCCGCCACGGGCGAGCGCCCGCTGATCGTGGGCGCCGTGGCCTACCACCAGCGGATCGTCCCGATCTGGGAGCGCTTTCGCGACTACTTCACCGACGGCGGCGTGCCGACCGACTACGTGCTCTACTCGAACTACGAGCGGCTCGTCGAGGCCCTCCTCGCGGGCGACGTCGATATCGCCTGGAACACGAACACCGCATATGTCCAGGCGGAGCACCGGCTCGGCGGGTGGCGCTCGGCAGCCGCGACTCCGGCCACGCGGCGATCCTGCCGATCCACCAGCTGCGGCAGGCCGGCCTCGATCCCGGCACCGATCCGGTGCTCGTGCGGTTCGACACCGACCTCGGCAAGCATGGCGACACCGGAGACTCCGAGCTGCGCGTGCTCGAGGCGGTCGCGGCCGGCGACGCCGATGCCGGCGCGATCGGCGACGCCACCTGGGCGCTCTTCCGCAGCCAGGGCGTGCCGGCCACCGAGGGCCTCGTCGTGTCGTGGCGCAGCCCGGCCTACTACCACTGCAACTTCACCGCCCGCGAAGGGCTCGACCCGCGCCGCGCCGAGGCGTGGTCGCAGCTGCTGCTCGCGATGAGCTACGACGACCCGACGCTACGGCCGGCGATGGACCTCGAGGGCGTGAAGCGGTGGCACGCCGCCGACAAGGCGGGCTACAGCGAGCTGACCGAGGCCATGCGCGAGCAGGGGTACCTGGCGTGAGCCGGCGCCGGCTCGACGCCGGCTCGCTCGAGCTCGGGGGTGGCCTGGAGGTGCTTCTCCAGGCCACGCTCGAGACGCTCGCCCCGGGCGACGAGCTGGACGTCGAGCTCGCCTCGCGCCACGCGGCGCTCGAGCTGCCCGGATGGGTGCGGGTGGCCGGACACGAGACGGTGGCCGAGTCCGGCCACGGCGGCGGCCCCGAGCGCCGCTTCGCGGTGCGCATCCGCAAGGGCGATGCGCGCCGCTCGCTGGCAGCTGAACGACCGCGACCGGGTCTGGTCGGCGAAGGTGGGGGAGCTGGCCGAGCGGGCGGCCGCGGCGCAGTGGGACGCCACGACCGACATCCCGTGGGAGGCCGCCGCCGGCCTGCCCGAGACGGTCGAGCGGGCGGTGTCGCAGGTCATGACCTACATCGCCCAGAACGAGTACGCCGCGTTCTACGTCCCCGCCCGCCACCTGAGCCGGGTGAACCCGGCCTACCTCGAGATCGTGATGTGGCTCGCGAGCCACGTGCACGATGAGGCCCGCCATGTCGAGGTGTTCACGAAGCGGGCGCTCGCGGGCGGGATTCGCTCCCCGGCGCTCGCCTCGACCGAGCTCAGCCTGCAGACGCTGCTCGACGAGCACGACTTCACCGCCGCGGCGCTGCTCCTGAACGTGCTCGGCGAGGGCACCTTTCTCGACCTGCTCGGGTTCATCGCCCGGCACGCGCCCGACCGGGCGACCGCGACCGCGGCGCGGCTCGCGCACCGCGACGAGCGCCGCCACGTCCGCTTCGGCGTCGCCCACATCCGCGCGCGGCTCGCCGCCGACCCGGACGAGCGGGCCGTGCTCGTGGCCGCCGTCGAGCGCCGTGCGGCCCGGCTGACGACGCTCGAGGGCCTGAGCCCCGCCGTGCTCGAGTCGCTCCAGGTCATGAGCGCCCGCTCGCTGGCACGGGCCGACCTCGCCACCGCGGCCGCCGCGGTGCGCGGCCTGATGGCGCGCATGGGCGAGAACCGGCTGCGGCGCCTGCGCGCGGCCGGGTTCGACGCCGCGACGGCCCGCCACCTCTCCGACCTGCATACCCCCAACCTGATGTGAAGCGCGGCATGCCTCTCGCGGCTCGGCCGTAGACTCCCGCGATGGCGATCTGCCCGCACTGTGGCCGGGCCAACCCGGACGGCTTCCGGTTCTGCGGCAGCTGCGGCGGGGCGCTGACCGCCGGTCCGGTCAGCGAGGAGCGCAAGGTCGTCACCGTGCTCTTCGCCGACCTCGTCGGGTTCACCGGCCGCAGCGAGCGGATGGACGTCGAGGACGTCCGCGGCACCCTTGCGCCCTACCACGCCCTCCTGCGCGACCAGCTCGAGCACTACGGCGGCACGGTGGAGAAGTTCATCGGCGACGCCGTGATGGCGCTCTTCGGCGCGCCGGTCGCCCACGAGGACGATCCCGAGCGGGCGGTGCGGGCTGCGCTCGCCATCAGGGCGGCCATCGACCGGATGAACGAGGCCGAGCCCGGGCTCGACCTGCACGTGCGTGTGGGGGTGAACACGGGCGAGGCGCTTGTCGTCCTCGGCGCCGATCCGGCCCGCGGCGAGGGCATGGCGTCGGGCGATGTGGTCAACACCGCCGCCCGCCTGCAGGCGGCCGCGCCCGTCGACGGCATCCTGGTCGGCGAGACGACCCACCGGGCGACCGACCGCGCCGTCAACTACCGGCCCGCCGAAGCCGTCGTCGCCAAGGGGAAGTCCCAGCCCATTCCGGCGTGGGAGGCGCTGCAGGCGCGGGCGCGGCTCGGCGTGGACGCCGTGCAGCGGCCGACGACGCCGCTCGTGGGCCGCGGGGAGGAGCTCGGCCTCGTCCTCGATGCGCTGCGCCGGTGCCGGTCCGAGCGGACGGTGCAGCTTGTCACGCTGGTGGGCGTGCCCGGAATCGGCAAGAGCCGGCTCGTGTGGGAGCTCCTCCAGGCGGTCGATGCCGACGCCGACTTCATCACCTGGCGCCAGGGCCGATCGCTGCCCTACGGCGACGGCGTCACGTACTGGGCGCTCGGCGAGATGGTCAAGGCGCAGGCCGACATCCTCGACTCCGACACGACCGGGCAGGCGCAGGCGAAGCTCCACGCGACGGTCACGGAGCTGATAGGCGACGAGTCCGAGGCGGTCTGGGTCGAGGAGCACGTGCGCGCGCTGGCGGGCCTCGGCGTCGATCGCATCGGCGGCGACCGCCAGAGCGAGGCGACCTCGGCCTGGCGCCGGTTCTTCGAGGCCCTGGCCGACCGCCACCCGCTCGTGCTCGTGTTCGAGGACATGCACTGGGCCGACGACGCCCTGCTCGACTTCGTCGACCACCTGGCAGACTGGTCGAGCGGCGTGCCGCTGCTCGTCGTCTGCACCGCGCGGCCGGAGCTGCTCGACCGCCGTCGTGGGTGGGGCGGCGGCAAGCGAAACGCGCTCACCGTCGCCCTCTCCCCGCTCGCCGACGACGACATCGCCCGGCTGATCGGGAGCCTGCTCGAGCAGGCCGTGCTTCCCGCCGCGACCCAGGCGACGCTGCTCGGCACGGCCGCCGGCAACCCGCTGTACGCCGAGGAGTACGTGCGGATGCTGATTGACCGTGGCCATCTGCACCGCGAGGCCGACCGCTGGCGGCTCACCGTGGGCGCCGACCTGCCCGTCCCGGAATCGGTGCAGGGCCTGATCGCCGCCCGCCTCGACGACCTGCCGCCCGCCGAGAAGCGGCTCCTGCAGGACGCGGCGGTGCTCGGCAAGGTCGTGTGGCTGGGGGCGCTCGCGGCGATGGGCGACTCGACCCGCTTCGCCGCCGAGGAGCGCCTGCACGCGCTCGAGCGGCGCGAGATGCTGCGCCGTGAACGGCGCTCGTCGGTGGGCGGCGAGACCGAGTACGCCTTCCGCCACGTGCTCATGCGCGACGTCGCCTACGGCCAGATCCCGCGCGCCCAGCGCGAGCAGAAGCACCGCCGGGCGGCGGAGTGGATCGAGTCGCTCGCGAGCGATCGCGGAAACGCGCCGGACATGATCGCCCACCACTACGTCCAGGCGCTCGGCTACGCCCGCGACGTGGGCACGCCGGTGCAGGAGCTCGAGCGGCGGGCGCGCTCCGCGCTGCGCGACGCCGGCGACCGGGCCGTTGCGCTCAACTCGATGACGGCCGCGCTCCACCACTACGAGGCCGCACTCGCGCTCTGGCCGCCGGAAGATGCGGACTGGCCGGCGCTGATCGTCGCGATCGCCGACGTCGGCATGACGGCAGGCGGCGCAGAGATGCCCGTCCTGCTGCGGTCCGCGCGCGACCGCCTGGCTGCGTCAGGCGACCTCGAGACCGCGGCGAAGGCCGAGATGCTGGCCGCATACCGGTTCTGGAACGAGGCGCGCACCGACGAGGCGACCGAGGCCTTCGCCCGTGCGTTCGAGCTCGTGCGCGACGCCCCGCCGACGCCGACGGTGGCCCGCGTCCTCAGCCGGATCGCCGTCAACTCGATGCTGCAGAGCCGCTACGACGAGACGATGGAGCTCTGCGGGCGGGTGCTCGCGATCACCGATGTGCTCGGCCTCGAGGACCTGCGCGGCCATGCGCTCAACACCCGTGGCGTCGTCCGGGTCGACCACGGCGATCTGGTCGGCCTGGCCGATCTCGAGGAGAGCGTCGCGATCGCCGACCGGCTGAACGCCGCCGAGCTCGTGATCCGCGCCTACAAGAACTTCGCCAGCGTGCTCGCGACGATCGGCGAGCTCGAGCGGGCGGCCGAGTACGAGCGGCGCGGCCTCGACGCCGCGAACCGCTTCGGCATGGTGTACCAGATCGCCTGGTTCGACACCGAGCTCGCCACGCACGCGTTCACGGCCGGGGACTGGGACGCCGCAGACGCGGGCTTCGCCCGCCTGGACGCGTGGGTGGCGCAGACCGGGCCGCACTACATGGAGGCGGCGGCGCACAGCTGCCGTGCGCTCATCCGGGCGGCCCGCGGCGACACCGCCGGCGCGCTCGCCGATGTCGAGGGGGCGATCGCGTTCGGGCGCCGCTCCGGCGAGCCGCAGATGGTCTACCCGACGGTCGCCGAGGCGGCCCTGGTGGCAGCGACCATCGGCGGAGCCGAGGCATCGGCGCGCGTGGCGAGCTACGCCGGCGAAGATCGCGCGCTCGGTCGCCGACCGCGGCGCGACACGGCTCGGCGACTGGGCGATCCGGCTCCTGATCGCGCTCGGGCTGACCGCGCAGCTCGATCGGTTCACGATCGCGATCGGCGACGACCCGTCGCGGTGGGGGCATGCGGCCCGGCTGATCGTGGCGGGACGCTTCGACGCCGCCGCCGACATGCTTGCGGACATCGGTGCGAAGTCCGAGGAGGCGCTGATGAGGCTCGTCAGCGCGCAGGCCCATGTCGCCGCGGGCCGCGGGCCGCAGGCGGATGCGCAGCTGCGGGTCGCGATCGCCTTCTTCGAGCGAGTCGGCGCGATCAGGTGGCTCGAGACGGCCCAGGCGCTGCTCGCGAAGACCGCCTGAACCGGGGGCCCGCACCGCTCATCTGAGGCGCGGCCCCGCCGACTAACCGGAGTGATGACCGCCAACGCTCGCCGACCGCTGCCGCTCCGGATCCTCGCCAACGAGTACCTCTGGGTGGGCGTGGCGTTCGTGCTCGCCATCCTCACCGCCTACACCGTGCTCCAGTCGGTCACGACCGGCAGCTTCGACGGGCTCGAGCGCCAGAACGTGAGCGGCCAGGCCGACCGGATCCGCACGAGCCTGGGCTACGAGGTGTCGCTCATCAAGAACTTCGTGCTCACGAACGCCCAGTGGGACGATCCGTACAGCGCCATCGTCGATCACAATCGTGCCGGCGCCGCCGCCGCGTTCCCGCCCGGGCTGATGCACGCCACGTTCGGCTTCGGCGGCGTCGTCCTGCTCGATCACGCGGGCGCCGTCGTCGGCGGCGGGATCATCGGCAAGGGCGGATACCGGCCGGTGTCGCCCGCCCTGGCCACCGGACTGGCCAGGCCGGCCGTCGCGCTGCAGAAGTCGCCGTGCGGCATTCTGGCGGCCTCGGGAGCGCACTACCTCTACTGCTCCGCACCGGTGATCCATAGCGACGGCAGCGGCCCCGCCGCCGGGACGCTCGTCGCCCTGCGGACGCTCGACGCCGCGGGGATGGCCGCGATCGGGCGGCGGGCCGGGCTGTCGATGCACGTCGCCCACGCGGAGCTCGCGGGGTCGGCCACGCGCCTCCCGAGCGGACTCGGGCCGCTGAGCGTGCAGACCCGCACGGTGAGCGGCGACCGGCTCGACCTGGTCGTCTCGGTACCCGCCGTCGAGGGCGGCGCGCCGCTCGTACTCCAGGTCGCCTTCAGCCGGCCGGTGCACGCCGCAGCCCTCCACAGCGCAACGACGAGCGCCGAGATCATCGGCGTGCTCGGGATCGCGCTGCTGCTGATCAGCATCCTCGCCCAGAAGGCGGGTCATGCCCGCCGCAACCGCGCGTTCATGCGGGCCGTCCGCGCCGCCGCGGCGGGCGGCGGCCGGGTGACGCCCCCGGGGCGCGATCTGCGCGTGCTCGCGACGAGCGTGAACGAGCTGCTCGACGTCATGACCGAGCGCCAGGCGCAGGCCCAGCACCAGCACGATGCGCTCGTCGAGGAGCGCGCGGCCGCGGTGACGGCGCGGCTCGAGGACGAGGCCCGGGTGGAGCACGAGCGGGCCGAGGCCGAGACCGTGGCCCAGCGCCAGCGCGAGCGGGCTGCCGCCGAGGCTCAGGTGGCGAGCGCCGAGGCGGCCACCCAGGCGCGGCGCACGAGCGCCGCGGCCGCCCGCGAGGCGCTCGACCGCATCGACACGACGCTCGGCGTGCTCACCTCGGCGAGCGACACGATCGGCGGAAGCGCCCACGACACGCTGGCGGCGGCCGCCGCGGCGAGGGCACGCGTCGAGGAGGCCGTGAACGGCAGCACGACCCTGCGCGAGACGACCGACGCGGCCGCGGTCGTCACCCGGGAAATCTCCGCCGTCGCCGACCAGACGCGGCTGCTGGCGCTGAACGCCGCGATCGAAGCGGCGCGCGCCGGCGAGCATGGACGCGGATTCGCGGTCGTCGCCCACGAGGTGGGCGAGCTGGCCAACACCGCCGGCGCCGCGGCCGGGCGGGTGCTCGATCACATCCGCACCGTCACCGCGCAGAGCTCGGGCGTCGCCGCGTCGATCGAGGCCACGAGCGCCGCCCTTGCCGCCGTCGACGAGGCCACCCGCCGCATCGAGGAGACGGTGGCGGCGCAGCGGCGGGCGACCGAGCAGAGCGAGGCGACGCTGACCGCGGCCACCGAGCGGCTCGTGCAGATCGCCGAGCGGCGCACGAACTCGCGCGTCGACCTTCAGGCGTCAGTGCGGGCCGTGCTCGTCGCGGCCGGCGGCAAGGCGACCCCGGTCGAGACGACGACGGTGAACCTCAGCACCGGCGGCGCGCTGCTTCGCGAGGTGCCGGGCCTCGGCGAGGGGCCGTGGGGTCTCGAGCTGCACCTTCCCGGCGACCCCGTGCCCGTGTGCTGCGGTGCGGCGCTCGCGCGCCGCACTCCCGACGGCCTCGGCATCGCGTTCGCGGATGTCCGCGACGCCGACCTGCTCCGGCTCGATCGCGTCGTTGCAGACCACCTGCGCGCTCAGCGGTAGCGATACACCGCCACGTAGTCGACGATCAGCGACACCTTCGGCGGCGTCGTCGAGTTCGGCATCGTCCCGGTGAAGCCGTTCGAGCCGACGTTCGTCTGCATCACGAGGTGCATGGGCGAGGAGGGGATGTGGCTGCGGTAGTTGGCCCACAGATGGTCGTCGACCCGCACCGTGATCTGGCCCGGCACCCAGGCCAGGATCATCGTGTGCCACTTCGTGAAGTTCGCGTGCACCTGCGCGTGGATCCGCGTGCTGCCGTAGTGGAGCGTCGCCGTCTCGATCGCGCGCGCGGCTCCCTTGTCCGACGACTCCTCGATCCAGTCGACGACGGTGCCGCTGCCGCTCGGGCGAAGCGCCACGTCCATCCCGACGCCGGCGCCCTTCGGCATCCGGAAGCGCACGACCCAGCGGCCGTAGGTCTGGTTCACGAGCCGCGCCATCGACACGCCGCCCGAGACCCAGCGATTGCCGTAGGCCGGGTCGCGATAGGTCTGAATTCGCAGCGCGCCGGCCTTCGAGACGACGTGCGACCGTGCCCAGTAGGACTGCGAGCAGCACCCGGGGACGCCCTGGTAGATGGTCCAGGTGTGCCGCTTCAGCGGATCCTTGAACTGGCGGTAGAAGATCATCTTCGGAAAGCGGGACGACGTCGGCGGCGGAGTGGCGGCGCCGGCGGTCGAGGCGAGGCCCAGGGTCGCTGCGAGCGAGAGGGCGAGGGCGGCTGAGACGAGCTTGGGGGATCGGAGCATCTGGCGATCATCGGCGATCCGGCCCCGGCTTCCACAGTCTTCCAAGGGATCCTCACAAGGTTCTCACCACCCGTTTACATGACGGGTTCCAAATCCGCTCTCGGGTGGCTGAATAGCTTGAGTTCAAACCTTGTGTACGAGACGTATGCCCGCTACGATCGTGCCGAAACGACACGAGAGGAGCAGCTCATGCAGATTGCAGTGATCGGCGCAGGCGCCATCGGGCGCACCCTGTCGAACCGGCTGGCTGCGGCCGGTGAGGACGTGACCGTCGGCGTCCGCTCGCCCGAGAAGGCGGCGCGCGGCGAGATCGACGCGCGCGCCGCGATCGCCACCGTCGAGGACGCGATCGAGCGCGCCGACGCCGTGATCGTCGCGATCCCCGGCGCGCAGATACCGGCGTTCGTGGGCGACCACGCCGGCCGGCTCGACGGCAAGGTCGTGATCGACGCCACGAACGATCTCGCGAGCGGGCATGCCGGGTCGCTGAACCACGTCGACGCCTGGGCGGCGAAGGCGCCGGGCGCGAGCGTCGCCCGCGCGTTCTGCTCGGTCGGCTGGGAGAACTTCGCCGAGCCGGACTTCGCCGGCACGACGGCAACGCTCTTCTGGTGCGGCCCCGAGGGCGCGGCCGGCGACACGGTCGCCGCGATCATCCGGGATGTCGGCCTCGAGCCGGTGCGGATCGGCGACCTCGGCGCGGCGGGCACCCTCGACGGCGTCGCCCGGCTGTGGTTCCAGCTCGCATTCAGCGAGGGCATGGGCCGGCACCTGGCGTTCAAGCTGTTGCGAGACGCCGCATAGTGCTCCCCGAGGCCGCGTTCGGCGCCGACCACGCGTTCGTCCCGCGCGACTCGGTCGACCGCCTGGTCGACGACTGGAGCCGGGTGCGGCCCGAGCTCGACTTCGCGCCGCTCGGCGTGATCGCCCGGCTCGTGCGGGCGCGCGCACATATCGACGCGGCGCTCGAGACGGTGTTCGAGCAGCACGGCCTGTCGGCGCCGAGCTTCGCCGTCCTCGTCACGCTCGTGCGCCTCGACCGGCCCGAAGGCGTGCCCCAGCGGACGCTGATGGACGAGCTCGACCTGACGTCGGGCACCATCAGCGTGCGGATGGACCGGCTCGAGGAGCTCGGGCTCGTCGAGCGCCGTCCCGATGCCGGCGACCGCAGAAACACGCTGATCGTGCTCACCGAGAGCGGTCGGCTCGCGTTCGAGCGGGTCGCCCCGGCGCACCTCGAAAACGAGCGCCGGCTCCTGGTCGCACTCGACGACGACGAGCGAACGCTGCTCGCAGCGCTTCTCCGCAAGCTGCTCGTCGAGTACGAGGGTGCGCGGCCTCGGGCGGCTGCCGGCGTCTGGCTCGGGCTCGCGCTCGCCCCGGCACACGTCACGATCGCGATGCGCCGGGCGGTCGGACTGCCACCGACGCCGGGGCTGCTCGTTCGCCACGTCGCCGACGCAAGCCCCGCCCTCGGCGTCCTGCGCGGCGGCGACGTGCTCGAGCGTGCGGGCGCGCACGCGCTCACGTCGATCGCCGGCCTCTGTGCCGCGGTCGCCGATGCCGCACCCGGCGGCCACCTCGACCTCGACGTCGTGCGCGGCCTCGAGTCGCTCCGCGTTCGCATGCCCCTGCCCGAGGCGCCGGTCGCCCCACCGGCGGGCGCACGGAGCGGCCCCGACCGCCACCTCGTCTGAGGGCACGGCGCGGGTCGGCCGCGACCCTGATCGGGGTAAAGCCGCACGCAAGATCCGGCCGCGCGCGGATGTGGGCGCGGGGTGCGTGCACCGATGATGCGCCGAGACGGATCCAGGCAGCCACGAACGCCTCGATCGGCAGCCACTCGGTAGTCCAACGGAACAAGGAGAAGGGGAACATGCGCAAGGCTTTCGAAATCGGCGGGCTCGTCGCCGGCCTCGTCCTCATCGTCTTCGGTGTGGTCGCAATCGTGATGGGTGTGAACGGCCAGTCCACGGTCAGCAGCCAGCTCAAGCAGCAGAAGATCGTCGGCACCGCCGACATGACTCCCGCCGGGATCAAGGCGGAGGTCACCAAGGCCGGGCTCAAGAACGCCCCCATTCCGTCGTGCAGCGTCGCGAACAAGGCGGTCAACTCGGGGTCGAGCGCTCGCTGCTTCGCCGAGTACATGGTCGACCATTCGCTCGAGGCGACCGGCGGCTTCTACTACTCGCAGATGGGCATCTACACCGCCAAGCCCGGCGCCCCCAAGGCCCAGCTCATGCCCGGCGGCGGCACGGACAACACCGCATACGCGGCCATCGATCCCACCACCAAGCAGCCCGTGCAGAACGGCGCCCGCAACGTGTGGGTGACCGAGACGGCCCTGACCACCGCCCTCAACGCCTCCTACATGGCCGCCCAGCTGGCCCTGTTCGGCATCGTCGTCGGCGTGGCCCTGCTGCTCTCCGGTCTCGGCTTCACGGTGCTCTCGATCGGCGGCGCGCTGCGCAACCCCGAGAACGCGCTCAACGGGCTCCTCGGCGCCCGCTCCGACAAGGCGCCCGGCGCCCCCGTCGCAGCCGCGTAGCACCACACTCGATCCAACCGCACAACGAGGGAGCCACCCGCGGGTGGCTCCCTCAGTCGCGCTTAAGGGATCAGTCGGGCGCCGGCCCGGCTGGCGCCGCACGGGTTGAGGGCGTAACGCCGCCGGCCCGCGGGGGACGGTAGGGTCATGCTCGTCCTCGTGGCCATCGACGATGCCGACTCCGATGCAGCCAAGTTCCTGCTCGACGAGCAGGACCGGCGCACGCTCGCGGCGCTTCGCGACGGCGACGAGGCCGCGTTCCAGGAGCTCGTCGAGCGCTACCACGGCCCGCTGATGCGCCTCGCGAGGTCGTACGTGCGCACGCCCGGCGCCGCCGAGGAGGCGGTTGCGGATACGTGGCTGGGCGTGATCCGCGGCCTGCCGCGGTTCGAGGGCCGCTCGTCGCTCAAGACCTGGATCTTCCGCATCCTGGCCAACCAGGCGCGCACGCGGGGGGTGCGCGAGCGCCGCTCTGTCCCGTTCTCTGCCCTCGGCGACGGCGACCCGGCGGTCGATCCGGCCCGGTTCCTGGACGACGGCAGCTGGGCGGATCCGCCGCGATCGCTCTCCGAGCTGCCCGAGTCGGTGCTCCTGGGCGCCGAGGCGCGCGCGCTCGTGCTCGCCGCCATCGACGCGCTGCCGGCGGCCCAGCGCGACGTGATCACCCTGCGCGACGTCGAGGGCTGGCCGGCCGCGGAGGTGCGCGATGCGCTCGGCCTGAGCGCCGGCAACGAGCGGGTGCTCCTGCACCGGGCGCGCGCGAAGGTGCGCGCACGCCTGGAGCCGTACTTCGACGGAGCCGCGGCATGAGCGCGCCGGTGGGGGACCTGGTCTGCCGCCAGGTCGTCGAGCTGGTCTCCGACTACCTCGAGGGCGCCCTCGACGACCGCGACCGGCTCCGCTTCGAGGCGCACCTGAGCGGCTGCGACGGCTGCAGCGCCTACCTCGAGCAGATGCGCGAGACGGTGCGCGTGGCGGGCGCGCTCGCGCCGGAGGCGATCGATCCCGTGTTCCGCGACCGCCTGGTCGCGGCCTTCCGCGACTGGCGGCGGCGCGAGTGAGCACGCGGCTCGAGCCGTTGCCGGCGGCATTCGCCGAGACGCGGGACGCGCTCCACCGGCTGGCGGTCTACGTGATCGCGCCCGCGCAGCGGCTCGTGAACGGCGAGATCGTCCTGCGGGCGACGCCGGGCGGGTTCTCGACGTTTGCCTTCGGTGGCGGCCGCATCGTCGGGGTGGACGGCGGCGAGCTCGTCGTCGACGGCGTCCGGCACCCGGTCGGCTCGCTGAACGAGTGCGCGCGCCTGGCCGGCATCGCCCCCGACGTCGGCCAGCAGGAGCAGTTCGACGTCCCGCCCCACGGCGACCTCGATCGGCCGCTGTGCGTCGACGCCGCTGCCGCCCGTGCGCTCGGCGCCTGGTATGCCTTTGCGACGGACGTGCTCGACGCGCTGCGCGCGACCGCCGAGCCCGGCGAAGACGCGTCGATCGTGCGGATCTGGCCCGAGCACTTCGACGCCGCCGTCGACGCCGGCGACGGCGGGGCGGGGCGGCGCGCCACCTACGGCGCGTCTCAGGGCGACGTCCATCACCCGGAGCCGTACCTGTACGCGTCGCCGTGGGCGGGGCGGATCGACGCCTTCTTCGACGACCCAGGGTTCAAGGGCGCCGCGCGCGCGTATGCGGGGCTGGCCGCCGCCACCGACCCGCGCGCGACCGCCATCGCGTTCCTGTACGAGGCGCGCGACCGCATCCGACGGGGGGATATCGACGTCGGTGGGGCCGGCGAGGCGGTATGATTTTGGATCCAAACCCTGTGGGATATCCGAGGAGGAAACACACGATGGCGTTGCAGCTGAATGACACGGCCCCGGACTTCACGGCCGAGACGACCGAGGGGCCGATCAACTTCCACGAGTGGATCGGCGACTCGTGGGCCGTGCTCTTCTCGCACCCGAAGGACTTCACCCCGATCTGCACGACCGAGCTCGGCTACATGGCCAAGATCAAGCCCGAGTTCGACAAGCGCGACACGAAGATCATCGGCCTCTCGGTCGACCCGGTCGAGAAGCACGACACCTGGTTCAAGGACATCGAGGAGACCCAGGGCACGGCGCCCAACTATCCGCTGATCGGCGACAAGGACTTCGCGATCTCGAAGGCCTACGGCATGCTCGCGGGCGATGTGTCAGGCGACCCGGCCGACCGCACGCCGGCGGACAACCAGACCGTCCGCAACGTGTTCATCATCGGGCCGGACAAGAAGATCAAGCTGATCCTCGTCTACCCGATGACCACGGGGCGCAACTTCGACGAGGTGCTGCGCGTGCTCGACTCGCTGCAGCTGACCGCCAAGCACAAGGTGGCGACGCCGGTGAACTGGAACAAGGGCGAGGACGTGGTCATCGCCGGCTCGGTGAACAACGAGCAGGCGAAGGAGATCTTCGGCACCTGGGACGAGCCGAAGCCGTACATCCGCATCGTGCCCGACCCGAGCAAGTAGCCTACGAGCTTCGCCGTGGGGGCGCGTCTCGCCACGCACCCCCACGGCGGGACCTCCCCGCCGCGCTTGACAGTTACTCTATGCGCGCATAAGATATGCGTACATACGAACTGAGAGGAGCCGGCATGTTGTGGAGCACCGAGCACGCGCACGAGACCGATGCAGCACCCGAGGCCGTCTTCGCCCTGTGGGCGGATGTCGAGGGGTGGCCCGAGTGGGACGCGAGCCTGATCGCGACCACGCTCGCCGGGCCGTTCGCCGCCGGGTCGACCGGCACGCTGCACCCGCTTGGGATGCCCGAGCCGATCCCGTTCACGCTCACGTCGGTCGACGACGGCGCCGGGTTCGCCGACGAGACCCGGCTGGGGCCGCTCGCGCTGCGGTTCACGCACCGCGTCGAGCCGGCCGCGTCCGGGGCGCGGATCGTCGTCACGGTCGAGGCCGAGGGACCGGACGCCGATCAGGTCGGCCCGGCTGTCGCGGCCGACCTGCCCGAGAGCGTGGCCGCGCTCGCGGCCGCCGCCGGGGCGCGTACGCTCCCGGCGTGAGCTCGCAGTTCGGGTCGGCCTGGGAGAGCCCGGGGTTCCTGCTCTGGCACGCGACGATGCGCTGGCAGCGGGCGATGCGGGCGGCGCTCGCGCCGCACGGACTCACGCATGTTCAGTTCGTGCTGCTCGCGTCGACGTGGTGGATCGGCGAGCACGGCGAGGCGCCCTCGCAGCGGGCCCTCGCAGAGCACGCCGGCACCGACGCGATGATGACGAGCCAGGTCGTGCGTGCCCTCGAGCGCGCGGGCCTGGTCGCGCGCGACCGCGACCCCGCCGACGCCCGCAGCGTCCTCGTCGCCATCACCGACACGGGCCGGGCGCGCCTGCGCGGCGCGCTCGCAGACGTCGAGGCGGCCGACGTCGCGTTCTTCGCCGAGGTGCAGGACGAGGCGCTCGTGCCGCGGCTGCGCACGCTCGCCGGGCGCGCCGAACCCCGGGGTCAGACCCCAAACGTTTCGGCAACGGAATAGCGGCGGCCGGCGTTCGGGGTCTGACCCCGGGTCAGCCGCCGACCGCGGCGGCGCCGTCCGCCCGCGGGTCTGACCCGGCCGCGAACGAGCCGTCAGCCTGAACCGCGATCGCGTGGGCGTGGCCGGCCGCGTCGCTTCGGCGCGGGATGACGAGCGGCGCCGGGGCGGCGCCGGCGAAGGCGGCGCGACCTTCGGCGTGATCGTCTTCGATGCACACCTCGTCGTCCAGGCCCGCCTCGCCGACGATCATGCGCGGGGCCGCGACCGCCGCGGCGGGATCGGCGCCCGCCCGCCGGTGCAGGAGCAGCTGCGCATGGATCTGGGCCTGGGCGCGGCCGCCCATCGTCCCCGCCACCCACGCGGCGCGACCATCGCGCTCGACGACCACCGGCATGAGCGTATGCAACGGCCGCTTGCCCGCGCCGAGGGCGTTCGGGCTGGCCGGGTCGGACGAGAAGCACGCGCCGCGGTTGTGGCACAGGATGCCGGTGCGCGGCTCGAGCACGCCCGAGCCGAAGCCGAAGAAGATGCTCTGGATCAGTGAGACGGCGAGGCCGGAGCCGTCGGCGGCGACCAGGGCGATCGTGTCGCCCGCCGGGCGCAAGTTGGCCGGGCCTGCCTCGACCGACGCAGCCGCGCGCGCCGCCAGCTCGGCAATGTGCGCATCGGAGATCAGCTCCTCGACCGGCGTTCGCATCGCCGCGGGGTCGGCCAGGTGCGTGTCGCGGTCGTGGGCCGACTCGCGGAAGACGGCGGCGAGCAGCGGTGAATCCGCGCCCAGCGGCCGCTCGAGCCCCAGGCGATCGACCGCCGCCATGATCTGGATCAGCGAGAAGCCCTGCGAGTTCGGCCCCATCGTCAGGATCTGCTCGTCGCCGAGGCGCCCGCGCAGCGCCTCGTTGACGTCGGTGCGGTGGGCGGCGAAATCGGCTGCAGTGAGCTCGCAGCCGAGCGCCGCCAGGCCCGACACGAGCAGCTCGCCCGTCTCGCCGGTGTAGAGGTCGTCCGGGCCGACGGCAGCGAGCCGCTCGAGCGTGCGCGCGAGCTGTTCCTGCACCAGCCGGTCGCCCTCGCGCAGCGCCGTGCCGCCCGGCGCGAACACCGCCCGCATCCCGGCGTCGGCCGCGATCAGCTCGCCGGCCCCGGCGAGCGAGCGCGCGAGCGACGGCGCCACGGCGACGCCCTCGTGTGCAACGGCCGCGGCGCCGAGCAGCGCCCGCGAGAGCGGCCGCGTGCCCCAGCGATCGGCGAGCGTCTGCCAGGCCCGGACGGCGCCCGGCACGGTGATCGAGCCGACGCCGCGCAGCGGGACGCCGCGCGCGAGCGCCCCGGCCGAAAGCGCCGCCGGGGCGCGGCCGCTGCCGTTGACCGCATGCGCCCGGCCGTCGTGCACGAGCGCCATCACATCGCCGCCGACGGCGTTCATGTGCGGGTAGACGACGGTGAGCACACAGGCGGCGGCGAGCGCGGCGTCCACGGCGTTTCCGCCCGCCTCGAACGCCGTCCGCCCGGCCTCGGTCGCGGCCAGGTGCGGGGTCGCGATCGCGTAACGGCGCGGCTCAGGCATCGCGCAGCTCCTCGGCGGCCTTGACGAGCGCGTGCAGGACGCGCGTCGCCGGCACGTCGATGCCGGCGGCATCGGCGAGCTCGGCCACCGCCCCGGTGAGGCAGTCGGACTCGAGCGGCTTGCCGGCCTCGAAGTCCTGCAGCATCGACGTGCGGTGGTCGCCGACCGCGATCGCGCCGTCGAGCCGCTGGTCGATCGAGAGCGGGATCTCGACGCCGAGCGCGGTCGCGACCGCGACACACTCCTCCATCACGCTTCGCAGGAGCGCGAGCGCGTGCGGCGATCCCGCCAGCTCGCCGAGCGTGGCGCCGGTGAGGGTGGTGAAGGGGTTGAAGGCGACGTTGCCGATCAGCTTCAGCCAGATCTGCGGCCGCAGTTCGGCCTCGACGGGCGCCCGCAGCCCGGCTTCCCGGAACGCCGCCGAGACCGCGTCGACCCGCTCGCTCGCCTCGCCCGAGGGCGTCCCCAGCGAGAACCGCCTGCCCTCGAGATGGCGGATCACGCCGGGGGCGATCACCTCGGTCGCGCAGTAGAGGACGCACCCGACGGCCCGCTCGGCGCCGATCGCCTGGGTCACGACGCCGCCGGGGTCGACGCTCTCGACGATGCGACCCTGGAATGGCCCGCCCCGGCCGTGGAAGTACCACCACGGGACGCCGTTCTGGGCGCACACGACGACTGCGCCGGGGCGCAGCAGCGGGCCGATCTGCGGCGCCAGCGCAGGCAGGCTGTACGCCTTCAGCCCGACGAAGACGACGTCGGCCTCGGCGACGGCGGCGATGTCGTCGGTCGCGGCCGGACGGGTCTCGAAGTCGCCGCGCGGGTCGGTCACGCGCAGGCCGTCGGCGACGATCGCGCGCAGGTGCTCGCCCCGCGCGATCAGCGTCACGTCGGCGCCCGCCCGCGCGAGCGACGCGCCGACGAACCCGCCGATCGCGCCGGCGCCCAGGACCGCGAACTTCACGTGTCATCCTCCTCGAGCCGCGCCGCCATGCGCGAGCGCTGCACCTTGCCCGTCGGCGTCTTGGGGATCTCGTCGAGGATGTGGATGCGGTCGGGCACCTTGAACGCCGCGAGCGACCGGCGCGCCTGCTCGCGCACGTCGGCGGCGGTCGCCGGGCCGCGCAGCACGACCGCCGCGGCCACCGTCTGGCCGTACTTGGCGTCGTCGACGCCGAAGACGACGGCCTCGGCCACCTGCGGGTGGGCCTGCAGCACCGCCTCGATCTCGTAGGGCGAGATGTTCTCGCCGCCGCGGATGATCATCTCCTTGAGCCGGCCGCGCAGGTGCAGGTAGCCGTCGTCGAGCGTGCCCTCGTCACCCGTGCGGAACCAGCCGTCGAAGAATGCGTCGGCGTTTGCCTGCTCGTTGTGCAGGTAGCCGGGCGTGAGCCCGGGCCCGCGGATCGCCACCTCGCCCGGCTCGCCGGCAGCGACGTCCGCGCCGGCCGTGTCGACGATCCGCACCTCGGCGCCCGCCGGCACACCCACCGAGCCGGGAATGCGCTGCGCCGGGGGCAGCGGATTCGACGTCATCTGGTGGGTGGCCTCGGTCATGCCGTAGGCCTCGATCATCGGCACGCCGTAGCGGCGCTCGGCCTCGCGCATCAGCTCGGGGGTCAGGGCCGAGCTGCAGGAGCGGGCAAAGCGAAGCGTCGCGGGCGGCTCGCCCGCGTGGTCGAGGATCATCCGGTGCAGGGTGGGGCCGGCCGAGATCCAGGTGACGCCGAGCTCGGCCGCCTGCGCCCAGAACCGGCGCGGGCCGAACCGGCGGGGGACGGCGACCGCGCCGCCCGCGGCGAGCTGCGCGAGCGTCGAGGCGACCAGGCCGTGCACGTGGAAGAGCGGCATCGCGCAGTAGGAGACGTCGTCGCCGTCGAGTGCGTAGTGGGCGGCGATCGCCGCCGCCTGCGCGGTCAGGTTGCGCTGGAGCAGCGGCACCTGCTTCGGCCGCGACGTCGTGCCGCTCGTGTGCAGCAGGAGAGCGATGTCCTGCGGCCCGCCCACCGCCGCCGCGTCTGCCGGCTCGCCCAGCGTGCCGCCGGCAGCCAGAACCGGGGCCGCGCCGCCCTCCCAGGCGCCGATCTCGGCGATCGCGACCTCGCCGGCGGCCGCGCGGGCCGCGGGTGTCGCACCGGGGGCGAGCACGAGCAGCCGCGGCTCGAGATCCTCGAGGAAGAACCGGAACTCGGGCTCGGTGTAGGCCGGGTTGAGCGGCGCGGTGGCCGCGCCGAGCATGGCCAGGGCGAACAGGACGGCCACGATCTCGGGCCCGTTCGGGAGCACGACGGCGACCCGGTCGCCACGGCCGACGCCGGCGGCCGCGAGGCCGCCCGCGAGCTCGCCCGCAGCCTCGGCCAGCCGCCCGTGGGTAATGGCCGTGCCGTCGTCGGGAGAGACGAGCGCCGGCCGTGAGCTCCCGGCGTCGAGCAGCTCGAGCAGCGTGTCGGCCGGCATACGGCCTGATCCTACCCGGGCACCCGCTCGGCCAGCTCACGGCACGTGGCGACCCACACGTCGCCGTGTCCGCGGACGTGGTCGATGATCCCGTCGAGGAGCGCGAGCCGGCCCGGGCGCCCGATCACCTGCGGATGCATGGTCAGCACGAAGGCCCCACCGAGCTCGCGGATGCCGGCGAACTCGGCCTCCCAGATCTCGCGCACCTCGCTCGGCGTCGAGATCCGCCGCGTCCAGCTCTCGCGGCCATCGAACCAGAAGTGGGCCGCATCGTCGAGGATCCACTGGATCGGCAGCTCCGCCAGGCGCTTGCCGGGGTGGCGGTAGGGGACGATGTCGTCCATCAGGTTCGTCGAGTAGGCGAACCCGTGCCGTTCGAGCAGTCCGAGCGTGTGCGGGCTGAAGTCCCACGACGGCGACCGGTAGCCGGACACCTCGACGCCGAACCCGCGCAGGATGGCGAGGGCGCGCGTGAGCTCGTCCTCCTCGGCGGCCGCGTCCATGTTCGCGGGCGAGGTGTGGGTGTAGCCGTGTTGGCCGATCTCGTGGCCGTCGGCGATGATCTCGCGCACCCGCTCGGGATACCGCTCGGCGACCCGGCCCGGGATGAAGAACGTCGCCCGAAGCCGGTGCCGGCGCAGGAGGGCGAGGATCTGCGGCACCGCCACCTTGGCGCCGTAGGCGCCCTGCGAGAGCACGCCCGGACGGTTCTCGTTGCCCTTGTCGTCGCCGATCCACACCTCCTCGGCATCGAAGTCGAACGTGAAGGCGGCCGCCGCGCGCATGCCGTCGGGCCACATCTCGTACCTCCTGGGGCGGGCGCACGAGTGTAGACAGCGGCGATCCCGAGTGGGACACTCGCGCCGTGCACGTTCGGACACTCCTCGCTGCGGCGGTGGGCCTGGTGCTGCTCGGCCTGCCCGGGGCGTCCTCGGCAGCGACGGCAGGGATCGCGCTCACGCCCTGCGGCGGAAAGCCGCTGATCGAGTGCGGATCGATCTCGGTGCCGCTCTACTGGTCGGCGCCGGGCGTCGGCACGCCGCTCACGGTGAGGTTCCGCGTCTACCGCCACACCGATCAGTCGGCGCCGGCCGGCGAGCCCGTGGTGGCGTTCGAGGGCGGTCCCGGGTACCCGTCGATCGGCTCGGCCGAGAGCTACCTCTTCATGCTCGGGCCGCTGCACCGCACGCACGACCTGATCGTGATGGACCAGCGCGGCACGGGCGGCTCGAGCGTCATCGACTGCCCGGCGCTCCAGAACGGCATCGGCGTCTATACGCAGGCTGCGGCAGCCTGCGCGCGCCGGCTGGGGATGCGCGCCGGGGCGTTCGGGACGGCCGCCGTCGGCGACGACCTGGCGGCGATCCTGCGCGGGCTCGACGTGCCCAGGGTGGACGTCTACGGTGACTCCTACGGGACGTACGCCGCCCAGGTGTTCACGATCCACCACCCGGGGTTGGTGCGGGCGGTCGTCCTCGACGGCAGCTACGACAATTCGTTCCGGCCGTTCGAGCAGGAGGAGTCGGTGTCGCTGCGCCACGCCTGGCGTGCGCTCTGCGCGCGGTCGGGCGCCTGCCACGGCATCCTGCGCTCGATCGGGGCGTTCGACCGTTCGCTGCGCACGCATCCGTTCGTCGGCCGCGGGCTCGACGCCGACGGCTTCGCCGAGCACGTGCATCTGACACCGCCGCTCTTCGCCCAGCTCGTCGAGGACGCGACGTTCAGCTACACGTTCTTCCGCGACCTGCCCGGCGCGCTCGCCGCTCTGAACCACGGCTACCGCGCGCCGATGCTGCGCCTGGCGGCCGAGGACGCCTCGTTCGACGCGGCCGGCGGGGGCGCCGCGGGCTACTCCGTCGGCGACTACGCGGCCGTCTCGTGCCACGACTACCCGACGGTCTGGAACGTCAACGCCTCGCCGGCACAGCGGCGCGCCCAGCTCGACCGCGCCGTCACGCGGCTGCCCGCCGGCGTCTTCGCCCCGTTCCCGAAGCGCACCTGGCTGGCGTCGCTCGACGAGAACGAGCTCGTGTACGGCTGCCTCGGCTGGCCCGTGCCTCCCGTATCCGACCCGCCGTTCCCGTCGCACGCGCGGCCGCGCATCCCGGTGCTCGTGCTCGACGGCGAGTTCGACCAGGCGACGCCCGTGGCAGACGCGCGCCGCGTTGCCGCGGCCTGGCCCGACTCGACCTACGTCCAGGTGCGAAACACCGGCCACATCAGCGCGCTCGGCGACTACGAGGGGTGCGCCAGCGGGATCGTGCGCAGGTTCCTGGCCGACCTGCATACGGGGAACACGTCGTGTGCGGGCCGGATGCCGGCCATCGATGTGGCCCGCTTCCCGGCCTCGCTCGCGACGGCACCGGCCGCGCGGCCGACCGCGGGCGATCGCTCGACGCCGGCCGCTCACCGCGGCGTCTGGGTCGCGGCGGCCACGGTCGGCGATGCGCTCGCGCGCTGGTACAACCTCATGTACGACGTGCACGGGCACGGCCTGCGCGGCGGCGCGTTCACGGTGATCGGCGGCTACTACTCGCACCTGCCGCTCGTGATCCGCATGCGCGGCGACCGGTTCGTGTCCGGCATGGCCGTCTCGGGGACGGCAACCTGGAACCGATCGGCCCTGCGTGTGCGCGCGGTGCTCACCCTGCACGGGCCGGCGGCCGCGACCGGCCGGATCGTGCTCACCTTCCCGACCGACCGCCGGCACGGAACGGCAACCGCGACGGGAGTCCTGGGCGGCCGCCGCGTCGCGGTGGCCCTCGCGGTTCCGTGGGTGCCTCAGGGCTGATACCGTGGAGGGATGAGCGTGAGCATCGCCACAAGCGTTCACCGGGCAGCGCCGCCGCTGTCCACCTCGGTCGTCGAGGCCATAGGCGGCACGCCGCTGCTTGCGATCGAGGGCATCTACGCGAAGCTCGAATATCTGAACCCGTCGGGCTCGGTCAAGGCGCGCCTGGCGCGGTACATGATCGAGCGGGCCGAGCGGGAGGGGCTGCTGAACCCCGGCGACACGATCGTCGAGGCGTCGAGCGGCAACACCGGAAATGCCATGAGCATGGTCGCGGCGGCCAAGGGCTACCGGATGCTCGTCGTCATGCCCGAGGGGATGAGCCCCGAGCGGGTGGCGATCTCGCGCGCCCACGGCGCCGACGTCCTGCTGATCGGCGACTTCCACGTGACGGCGGCGCTGAAGAAGGCCCGCATCCTCGGCGAGCGGCCGGGCTACTTCCATCCAGGGCAGTTCGACTCGGAGTGGAACGTGACCGAGAACCGCGAGTGGCTCGGCGCCGAGATCCTCGAGCAGCTGCCGGGCCCGCCCGACGCGCTCGTCGCGGGCGTCGGCACCGGCGGCACGCTGATCGGCGTCGGCCAGGCGTTCCGGGCCGCGAACCCCGACGTGCTCGTCGTGGGGCTCGAGCCGGGCGAGTCGCGCACCATCTGCTGCGGCGAGATCGCCCTGCACGCGATCGAGGGCATCGCCGACGGCTTCGTGCCGGGGATCATCGCGCGGCACCGGTCGGAGATCACCGACGTTGTGAGCGTCACGAGCGACGAGGCGCTCGAGGAGATGCGCCGGCTCGCGCGCGACCACGGCATCTTCGTCGGGCCGAGCTCCGGCGCGCACATGCTCGCCGCGAAGAAGCTGCGCGCCGAGCGGCCCGAGCTCGGCACGGTCGTGACGCTCTTCTGCGACGAGGGCGAGAAGTACATCGCCGACCACCACGTTCGCTGATCGGCCCGAGGCGAGAAGCGGGGACTGTCCCCGCACGGGGGACAGTCCCCATCGCCGTGGCGTAGGTCACACGCCGCCCGGATCGTGAGCCTGCGCACAGCGGCCGCCATCCGGTAACGGCACTCACCGCCGCCAAAACCACCCCCTCCCGCCGCCCGTAGGGCCGGCACTGACCACGGATGAAAGGGAGGGCAGATGGGACAGACGAACACGGCACCCGACGCGCCGTCGCCGGAGGAGCTCGAGTCGCACTGGAACAAGGTCGTGGGGCGCCGCGGCTTCCTGATGGGCGTCGGCACGGCCGGCGCGGCCGCTCTCAGCAGCAGCGCACTGGGCGGAACGGCGGCCGCGTTCGCCGACACGGGGCGGCTCTCGCGCGGCGACGCCGCCGTCCTGCGGTTCCTGGCGGCAGCCGAGATCATCGAGACCGACCTGTGGCAGCAGTACGCCGAGCTCGGCGGCGTGAACGGCGGCAACCCCGCCTACACGGCCGCCCTCGAGAACCTCGACGGGGACATGCCGCAGTACATCTCGGACAACACCGACGACGAGCGCAGCCACGCCGCATTCCTGAACGCGTACCTGCGCTCGAAGGGCGAGGAACCGGTGAACCTCGACCGGTTCCGCACGCTCCCGAGCAGCAGGGCGACCGGGGCGAAGCAGATCGGCCGGCTCACGAACCTGCAGAAGCTGAACGTCGACACGAGCTGGTACACCCGCTACCGCAGCCCGCAGAACCCCGACCTCGGCGCCACGTTCGCGCAGGCGGTCGACATCACGGGCGAACCGGCCATCCCGCTCGACGACTCCGACACGCCGCCGGGCATGTCCCAGCCCGTGCCGCCGACGAGCGCAAAGCAGCGGCGCATGCAGGCGATCGCAAACACCGCGGGGTTCCACTTCGCGATGATCGAGCAGGGCGGCTCGAGCCTGTACACGACGATGAGCCTCAAGGTCTCGAGCCTCGAGGTGCTGCGCATCGTCGTCTCGATCGGCGGCGTCGAGGTGAACCATTTCGCCGTCTGGCACGACAAGGCGGGAAACGCCGTCGCCCAGCCGCTCGCGGGCGTCAAGGATCCCGAGACCGGCGTGACCTTCCCCGACCTGAACTCCCCGCCCTTCGGCGGCGAGCTCTTCCAGACCAACCTGATCATGCCCGAGCCGACCGACTTCATCCGCAAGGACCTGCCCAAGTGCTCGGTCATCCGCCCCTCGACGGTGCACAACTCGGGTGCGATGGCGGCGGTTGCGGCGCTGACGGCGAACGGCCTCTTCGACGGCCAGTCGAAGCAGTTCTTCGCCGCTGCCCACGGCCTCGCGAGGGCGGCGGACGCGGCGCACCGGCGGGTACGGTAGATCCGGGAGGGACAGGCTGGAAGAACAGCCTTGTTGTGCCGTAAACTTGTGACGTGAACTGCCCACGGTGCGGGAGCGAGAACACCCAGGGACGCAAGTTCTGCGGCGAGTGCGGAGCGGGTCTCACGCAGACCTGCCCGTCGTGTGCCGCGGCGATCGAGCCCGGCACCAAGTTCTGCGGCGAGTGCGGGACGGCGCTGGGGGCAACCCCCGCCGCCCCGCCCGTCGCGGCGCCTGCGCCGGTGGTGATCGCGGCCGTGGCCGAGCGGCGGCTCGTCTCGGTGCTCTTCGCCGATCTCGTCGGGTTCACCACGCTCTCGGAGGGCCGTGACTCCGACGAGGTGCGCGAGCTCCTGTCGCGCTACTTCGACGCGTCTCGGCGGCTGATCGAGCTCTACGGCGGGACGGTCGAGAAGTTCATCGGCGACGCGGTCATGGCCGTGTGGGGGACGCCCACGGCGACCGAGGACGACGCCGAGCGGGCGGTCCGCGCCGCGCTCGACCTGGTCGCGGCCGTCTCGGCGCTCGGCGACGAGATCGGCGTGCCCGACCTGCGCGCGCGGGCGGGCGTGCTCACCGGCGAGGCCACCGTGACGGTGGGCGCCGACGGCCAGGGCATGGTCGCGGGCGACATCGTGAACACTGCGTCGCGGATCCAGTCCTTCGCCGACCCCGGCCAGGTGCTTGCCGGCGAGCCGACCAGGCGCGCGACCGAGCCGACGATCGTCTACGAGGACGCGGGCGAGCACGAGCTCAAGGGCAAGATCGGCCTGCACCGCCTGTGGCGGGCCGTGCGGGTCGTCTCCGGTGCGCGCGGATCGCTGAAGTCGGAGGGTCTGGAGGCGCCGTTCGTCGGCCGCGACCGCGAGTTGCGCCAGATCAAGGATCTGTTCCATGCCTCGGCCGAGGAACGCCGTGCGCATCTCGTGTCGGTGACCGGGATCGCCGGGATCGGGAAATCGCGCCTCGTGTGGGAGTTCTACAAGTACTTCGACGGCCTCGCCCAGGTCGTCTACTGGCACCGCGGCCGCTGCCTCTCCTACGGCGAGGGCGTGACCTACTGGGCGCTGGCCGACATGGTGCGGATGCGCTGCCGGATCAGCGAGGAGGAGCCGGCCGAGGGGGCGCTCGCAAAGCTCGCCGCCGTGCTCGACGAGCACATCACCGATCCCGAGGAGCGCCGGTTCGTCGAGCCGCGGGTGGCCCACCTGATGGGCCTCGAGGAGGGCAGCGCGTTCGGACGCGAGGACCTCTTCGCCGCGTGGCGGACGTTCTTCGAGCGGCTGGCCGACGTCTATCCGACGATGCTCGTCTTCGAGGACATGCAGTGGGCCGACGCGTCGCTGCTCGACTTCATCGAGTACCTGCTCGACTGGTCGCGCCAGAGCCCGCTCTTCGTCGTCACCGCCGCGCGCCCGGAGCTGCTCGACCGCCGCGACACGTGGGGCGCGGGCAAGCGCAACTTCACCTCGATGTACCTGGAGCCGCTGCCGGAGGGGGCGATGCGGGCGCTGCTCGCGGGGCTCGTGCCCGGGCTGCCGGACACGCTTCGCGACCAGATCCTGGCCCGCGCCGAGGGCGTGCCGCTGTACGCGATGGAGACGGTGCGGATGCTGCTCGACCGCGGCCATCTCGTGCGCGAGGGCAGCGTCTATCGCCTCGAGGGGCCGGTCGAGGCGCTCGAGGTGCCCGAGACGCTGCACGCGCTGATCGCCGCCCGCCTGGACGGCCTCTCCGACGAGGAGCGGCGCGTCGTCCAGGACGGCGCCGTGCTCGGAAAGACGTTCACCCGCAACTCGGTCGAGGCGCTGTCGGGCATCGACGGCGTTCAGGTCGAGCACGTCCTGCAGGCGCTCGTGCGCAAGGAGGTGCTCTCGATCCAGGCCGATCCGCGCTCGCCCGAGCACGGCCAGTACGGGTTCCTGCAGGACCTGATGCGCCGCGTCGCCTACGAGATGCTCTCGCTGCGCGACCGGCGCGAGCGCCACCTGGCCGCCGCCGACTATCTGGAGCGGACGCTCGCAGACGACGACGAGATCGTCGAGGTGCTGGCGTCGCACTACATCGACGCCTACACCGCGGCGCCCGATGTCGACGGGGCCGATGCCGTGCGGCGGCGGGCGAGCGAGCTGCTCGTCCGCGCCGGCGAGCGGGCCGAGTCGCTGGGAGCGCCGACCGAGGCGCAGCGCTACTACACGCGTGCGGCAGAGCTCTCCGAGACGCCGCTCGACGAGGCCGGGCTGCTCGACCGCGCCGCCCAGATGGCCGTGCGCGCCGCCGCCCAGGACGCGGCCGCCGACCTCGCCGAGCGCGCGCAGGCGCTGTACGAGGCCGCCGGCGAGCACGGCGCCGCCGCGCGTGTGCTCATCATCCGGTCGCGCATCGACCAGGCCCAGGGGCGTCTCGACGAGGGCCTCGAGCGCATGCAGCGGGCCTACGACGTGCTGCGCGAGGAGCCCGCCGACGAGAGCTTCGCCACGCTGACGACCCGTCTTGCGGGCGCGCACTACTTCGCAGGTGACGTGCCGCGCTGTGCCGAGCTGGTCGAGCAGGCGCTCGACATCGCCGAGGCGCGGGGCATGAGCAAGGTGCTCACGAACGCGATCATGATCAAGGCGATGGTGGGGGCGTCGGGCCGTCATCCCGAGGAGGCGCGCGGCCTCTTCCAGCTCTCGTTCGACCTCGCGACGAAGCACGAGCTGCGCGAGGAGGCGAGCCGGGCGGCCTCGAACCTCTCCGACCTCGCCTTCCGCCGCGACCGCTATGCCGAGGCGCTCGGGCATCTCGAGCAGGCCCGGTCGCTCGCCAAGGCGGTCGGCAGCCGCCCTCACGAGTGGTTCGCGCTCAGCGAGTCGACCTATCCGCTCTACATGCTCGGGCGATGGGACGAGGCGATCGCCGCCTACGACGAGCTGCCCGAGGAGGTGCTCCCGACCGGCGGCACGCTGCTGAGCCCGCTGAGCTCGATCCTCGAGATCCACGTGCACCGCGGCGACCCGGCCGCCGCGCGGCGGCTGCTCGAGATCTACTCGCGGCTCGAGCACTCGGCCGACGTCCAGGAGCTCGCGGGATACGCGGCGGCGACCGCGTGCGTCCTGCACGCCGAGGGTCGCCACGCCGAGGCGGTCGCGGCCGGCCTGCGCACCGTCGAGTACGGCGAGACGCTCGGCCTCGACGGCCAGGACGCCAAGATGGGCTTCATGTGGTCGCTCGAGGCCGCCGTCGTGATGGGCGACCGAGCGAAGGCGATGGACATCGTCGAGCGGATCGAGGCGATGCCGCCGGGGCTGCGGCCGCCCTCGCTCGGTGCGCACGCAAACCGCGCCCGCGCTCGTCTGGCCGACTCCGCCGACGTGGCCGAGGCGCATGCGGTCGCCGCCGCGACGAGCTTCCACGACCTCGGCCTGCGGTTCTGGGCGGCGGTCGCCCAGCTCGAGCGGGCCGAGATCGTCGCGGCCGACGGCCGCGGCGACGAGGCCGAGCCGATCGCGGCCGAGGCGCGCGCCGTCTTCGAGGAGCTGCGCGCGACGCCGTTCATCGCCCGCGCCGACGCGCTCGCGAGCCGTGCCTCGGCCGAAGCCGTCGGCTGACGACTGGCCGATCCGCGAGCGGATGTGGCACCCTATGGGCGTGAGACGGTGGGTGATCACGCTGGCGGCGGTGGCGGGGATGCTGGCCGCCGCGACCTCCGCGCAGGCCGCGTCGCCGCCCACCATCCCGGCGAAGCAGCTGCGCCAGATCCGGGCGCTTCTGCGCGTGTTCGTGCCCGAGGCGGCGGGCCGCCACCATCCCGGCCTGGCACGGGCGCTCGCCACACCGGCGATGCGCGCGCAGGCCACGCCGGCCCAGTGGCGGGCGGGCGATCTGCCCGTGTTCCCGTATCCGGTGAACGACGGGCCCTACGGCATCCGACCGATCACGGTCGCGCCGAACGACGTCACGTTCGACCTCATGCTGCATCCGCGCAAGGGCGCCGACGCGGGCGTCGCGGTCTACACCGCCGAGGTGCAGCGGGTCGGCGGCCGCTGGCTCGTGGCCGAGATGTTCCCGACGGCCCAGTTCGCCGCCCCTGGCCAGGCCGACACGATCGTCGCCCAGCCCGACTTCGCGCCGCACGAGGTGGGGCTGCCGTTCCGCAACAACCTGAGCCAGCGGATCTGGCTTGTCGTGTTCGCCGTGATCGGCCTTCCGCTGATCGCGGCGCCGATCGGCTTCCTGCTCGTCTGGACGGCGGGGCCGCACTCGCGGCGCCGACATCGACGCCAAGGAGCGGGCGACGGCGCCCTGGCGTTAGGCCACCGGGAGCTGGGCCAGCTCGGCGAGCAGCGTGTAGGAGCGCTCGCGGGCGGCGGCGTCGGGGACGCTCGCGATCGCCATCACCTCGTTCGCCGCAGTCTCGGCCAGGATCGCCTCGAGCCGCGTGCGCACGGTCGCCGGGTTGCCGACGACCTGCGTCGCCAGATAGCCGTCGGCATAGGAGCGCTCGACGTCTGACCACCGGTGGTGGCGGACCTGGGCCATGGTCGGTAGCGGCCCCGGCGGGCGGCCGGTGTTGCGCTGGGCGAAGCTGAGCGCCATCGCCGAGGCCAGGAGCTGTGCCTCCTCGTCGGTGTCCGCGCAGACGAGGAAGACCGTGATCTGCGCATACGGCTCGGCGAGGTCGGGCGAGGCCTCGAAGCGCGACCGATAGAGCTCGAGGGCGGCCAGCGTGTTCGCGGCGCTGAAGTGGTGCGCGAACGCGAAGGGCAGGCCCATCAGGCCGGCCACCTGGGCGCTGTATCCGCTCGAGCCGAGCAGCCACAGGGCCGGCATCCCGGCGCCGTAGCCGGGCACGGCGTGGATGCCCTCGAACGGCGTCCCGGGGGCGAAGCCCTTGAAGTAGCCGTAGAGCTCGTGCAGCAGCTCGAGCAGGTCGTCGCTCGATCCCATCCGGCGCAGCGCCTGCATCGTGCGCTGGTCGGTGCCCGGGGCGCGGCCGATGCCGAGGTCGATCCGGCCGGGGTGGAGGGCCTCGAGCGTGCCGAAGCGCTCGGCGATGACGAGCGGCGCGTGGTTGGGCAGCATGACGCCGCCGGAGCCGAGCCGGATCCGGGTCGTTCGGGCGCCCGCATTCGCGATCAGCACATCCGGGGCCGAGCTGGCGATGCCCGGCATGTTGTGGTGCTCGGCGTACCACAGGCGGTGATAGCCGAGCCGGTCGACGAGCACCGCGAGCGCCGACGCGTCTGCGAGCGCCGTGGCCGGCGTCGAGTCGCCGCTGACCGGGGCGACGTCGAGCACCGAGAACGGCACCCCGAAGACCGGGCTCGCGGCGGCGCGGGCGGCGGTTCGCAGGTCGGTCACGCAGGCGTACAGCGGGAGCAGCGGCCGGGCAGCGAGGCGAGGGCGCGGTCGGACAGCTCGAACCCGACCGACGCGGCGGCCTCGCGGAGTGGGGTGAGCGCGCAGCCTTCGAGCGTCGTGGTCGCGCCGCACTCGACACACACGAGGTGGTGGTGGTGGCCGTCGGCGCCGCACATCACGAACACGGCCTCGCCCGAGCGGGTGCCCGCGTCCTCGACGAGACCCTCGTCGCGCCAGCGCTCGATCGCCCGGTAGGCGGTCGTGAGGCCCAGCCGCGGCTGGTTCCGGCGGGCGGTCTCGTGCAGCTCGCGGGCGCTGAACGCGTGGCCCATCGAGCGGCCCGCCTCGAGCAGCGCCGTGCGGTTGCGGCGGTTACGTCCCTGCTCCATGCACGCAGCGTAGTCGGGGGCGGAGCGGATCTCAAGAGTAGGATTGACATCCGTTTTCATTTCCGTTAGCGTGCCGTCATGTCGCGGACCTCTGTCGGTTTCATGCTGCTCGTGGTTGCCGTCGCCGCGGCCGTGGTCGCGCTCGCGGTGGTGCGGACATCACCGCCCGCGCGCAGCGGTCGCCTGCGCGTCGTCGCCGCCGAGAACTTCTACGGGAACATCGTTTCGCAGATCGGCGGCGGCCACGTGGCGGTCACGTCGGTGCTGACCGACCCGAATGCCGACCCGCACCTGTTCGAGCCGGGCACGCGCACCGGCCTCGCTGTCGCCCAGGCCGCGCTCGTGATCCAAAACGGGGTCGGCTATGACAGCTTCATGGGCAGGCTCGAGGCGGCGGCGCCGAGCTCGCACCGGATCGTCGTCACGATCGCCGACGTGCTCGGCGTGCACGGCACCGACGCAAACCCGCACCTCTGGTACGACGTGCCGGCGCTCGGCCGGATCGCGGGCGCGATCGCAGGCGGCCTGGGCCGGGCCGATCCCGCCCACCGGGGCGTCTACCACCGCGGCCTCGAGCGGTTCGATCGCAGCCTGCAGCCGCTGCGGCGGGTGGTGGCGGCGATCCGGGCGCGCGACGGCGGCGATCCCGTCGCCTACACCGAGCCGGTGCCCGGCTACCTGCTCGCCGCGGCCGGGCTGCGCAACCTGACGCCGGCGGCGTTTTCGCGCGCGATCGAGGATGGCAGCGAGCCCCCTCCCGAGGCCGTGTCCGCGATGACGGCGCTGCTCGCCGGCCGTCGCGTGCGCGTGCTGCTCTACAACAGCCAGACGGTCTCGCCGATCACGACCCGCATCCGGTCGGCGGCGCAGGCCGCTGGGATACCGGTGATCGGCGTCAGCGAGACGATGCCGCCCGCCCAGACGTTCCAGACGTGGCAGCTCGCGCAGGCGCGCGCCCTGGAGCGGGCGCTGCGCGGGTGAGCGCGGCGCCGCCCATCGTCTCGGTGTCGGGCGTGTCGCTTCGCTTCGGGGCGCGCTCGCTCTGGGAAGATCTGACGTTCGATCTGCACGAGGGCGACTTCATGGCGGTGCTCGGCCCGAACGGCACCGGAAAGACCTCGCTCGTGCGCATGCTGCTCGGGCTGCTCGCGCCGAGCGCCGGGACGGTTGCGGTGGCCGGCCGTGAGCCGGCCGCGCGCCCGCGGGCGGGTCGGGTGTGTCCCGCAGCAGCGCGCGTTCGAGAGGGACGTCCCGCTGCGCGGATGCGACCTCGTGCGGCTGGGCCTCGATGGCCACCGGTGGGGCCTGGGGCTGCACTCCAAGCGTTCGGACGCGCGTGTGTGGCAGGCCCTCGCCGACGTCGGCGCCGCGGCGTACGGCGCGCGGCCGGTGGGGCTGCTCTCCGGGGGCGAGCAGCAGCGCCTGCGCATCGCCCAGGCGCTCGTCTCCGACCCCTCGCTGCTCCTGGCCGACGAGCCGCTGCTCTCGCTCGACCTGCAGTCGCAGCGCACGGTGGTCGACCTGCTCGACCGCCGCCGCCGCGACGCCGGCACGCCCGTGGTGTTCGTGACGCACGACGTGAACCCGATCCTGCGCGTCGCCGACCGCGTACTCTACCTCGCGCCCGGCCGATGGGCGATCGGCACGCCCGACGAGGTGCTGACGACCGAGACGATGTCGCGGCTCTACGACACGCCGGTCGACGTGCTGCGCGTGCGCGGCCGGATCGTGGTCGTCGGGACGCCGGACGACGAGGGCGTCCACCACCACGACCACGGACCGGGTGGGCACTGATGTTCACGCAGCTCCTCGCCCAGCACTTCGTCCACACGGCGCTTCTGGCCGGCGGCGTCGTTGCGATCGTGAGCGGCGCGATCGGCACGTTCGTGGTCACGCGCGGGGCGAGCTTCGCCGTGCACGCCATCTCCGAGCTCGGCTTCACCGGCGCCGCGGGCGCGCTCGTGCTCGGCGTCGATCCGGTGTTCGGGATGATGGGCGGCTCGCTCCTGGTCGGCCTTGTGCTCGGGTTGCTGTCGCTGCGCGGCCGTGAGCGCGACAGCGCCATCGGGGCGGTGCTCGCCTTCGGCCTGGGGATCGGCGTGCTCTTCCTGAGCCTCTACCAGGGCTATGCGACCGAGGCCACGAATCTGCTCTTCGGGAGCATCGTCGGCGTCAGCACGCGCCAGCTGATCGGCCTTGTCGGCGTGGCTGTGATCGTCCTTTTGGGGATCGCCGCCGCCTACCGGCCGCTGCTCTTCTCGAGCATCGATCCCGAGGTGGCCGAGGCCCGCGGCGTGCCGGTGCGGGCGCTCTCGGTGCTGACGTTCCTGCTGCTCGCGCTCACCACCGCGGAGGCGATCCAGGTGGTCGGGGTGCTGCTCGTGCTGACGCTCGTGATCACGCCGGCGGCGGCGGCGCAGCGCCTGACCGCGAACCCGGCGACGGCGATCCTGCTCTCGATCGTGATCGCGCTCGTCGCCACCGAGGGCGGCATCCTGCTCAGCCTCGAGCAGCCGTGGCCGACCAGCTTCTTCATCAGCTCGATCTCGTTCGCCGTGTACGTGGCGGCGCGGGTCTGGGACCCGCGCCGCACGACGTCACGCCTGTCGGTCGCGGTCAGCCAACCGCCGCTCGCAGAGCGGCGATGAAGGTCTGCCCATTGGGCGAGCCGATGCCGCTCATGTTGCTGTAGCCCTTGCGCGAGACCTGGCCGGTGTAGCCGAACATGGCCGGGCTCTGGTCGTCGAAGGTGGTCAGGACCTGCTCGCCGCACGTCCGCGAGCCGCACACCGTCCCGCGCCAGAGCGCAGGGCTGCTGCCGGTCAGCGGCAGCACCTGGTGCACCGCGGCCGTGTTGGCCAGGGTGTAGAGCGCCGGGTCGAGGAAGCCGAACGCGTGCGCCTGGCCCTGCTGGGCCGCCGCCACCATGCCCGCCACCAGCGGAGCCGCGAGGCTCGTGCCGCCGATGTCGGACTGGGTGTAGACGGGCTGGTGGTTCTTGAAGCTGATCAGCCCCACCCCGAACCCGGTGAACGGATCGGCATCGGCGCTGATGTCGGGCGCCGAGCGCACCGCACCCGGGCGGTTGCCGGGGGCGGTCGAAAGCGCGGCCGGAACGATGCCCTTCTGGTAGGCCGGCTGCGCCCACAAGAGGCTCGGGCCGCCGCCGGCGGCACCCTGCTCGCCGAAGAGGAACCACTGGTTGTTGAACAGGCCCGACTCGGCGGTCGACCAGCCGGTCTCGAACAGGCGATTGCCGGAGCTGCCGATGCCGAGCGTCGTGCCGCCGACCGAGATCGCCAGCGGATCGGACGAGGGCGCTTCGACTCCCGAGCCGTCGCCGGAGGAGAAGTACATCCCCACGCCCTCGGCCGCCGCCCGCAGGAGGAACGAGTGCTCGATGTTGGTCAGATCGGGCGGCTGCGTCTCCTCGCCGCTCTCCCACGAGTTGGAGGCGATGGAGCTGAGCGGGTGGTTGCCGCTTCCGCCCAGGACGGCCTCGTCGGCGTTGAACAGGCCCTGCAGGCCGAAGTCGCCCTCGTCGCAGCTGTCCCCGCCCACGACGAGCTGGCTCGCGGCCGGCGCCATGACGTAGGAGGACTCGACATCGAGCTGCTCCTCGACATCGAACGGATCGCCGCAGGCCGAGCCGCCGCCGAGCGAGAGCTCGGCGTAGCGCGACGAGGACGGCGCCGCAATGCCGTTGTGGGCCGCGTAGTCCTTCAGAGTCAGGAACATGTTCGGGGCGAGCCCGAGCTCGACCAGGGCGATCGTCTGGCCCTTGCCGGTGTGGGTGTTCGAGTATCCGTAGGCGCCGCGGATCTGGTGGGCGCTGTACCCGCAGATCTCAGTCGGGAATGTGGTCGTGCCGAAGTGCAGCGGCAGGCCTCCGGTTCGATTCTGGCCGTAGAACTTCGAGCAGGGGCCGAACGTCTTACCGTGTCCGGCCGGTGTGGTGGCGCCCGCGGGCCGATGCGAGAGCCGGTCGAGGGTCGAGGCCGCGGCGGCGTTGTCGAGGCCGGTCACGCCCAGGACGTCGGGAGCGAGCGTGCTCGGAAGCGAGACCGCCCGGTTGTTGGCGCGCAGCGCATAGCGGCCTGCGTTCACGGTGCTCGACGCGCGGTAGAGCTCCATCTTCACCTTGAACGCCGCGTTGATCGACGCCACCGAGGCGGTCGCCCGCACGTAGGCGCGCCCCGCGCCGGTGCTCACGGCGGTGAATCCCTGTGCGCGCAGCCACGACTCGACGGCCTGCGCTCGGGTGGCGCTCGCCGCGTATTGCGCGGCGTACTGGGTCGGACTCAGATAGTGGCGGTAGAGGGCATTGCCTGGCGTGCTCACCGCGGTGGCGAAGGCTGCGGCCGATGCCGACGGGCGCAGCCAGAGCTGGATCGTGAGCTGCCTTGCGCCCGCCACGGCGGCAATCGCCGGGGTGTGAGCCGTGAACGGCGCGGCGCTTCCGGCCAGTGCGGTCGAGGGCCGGCCGGCGGCAGCAGCGCCGCTCACCCCGCCCATCGTCAACGCGATGATCGCGGCCGTGACCCCGGCCGCGCCAAAGAGCTTGGTGATTCTGGACACGACCTCTCCCCTCGGTTTCGGAGAGTGCCCGGACTTGGGCCTCCGGGGCACGATGGTACTTCGGCGCGCGGACAGTAACACGTCGCCTTGAGAGCGTCTTCATGTCGGTTTCGCGTCGATTCGCGCGCCGCTACCGTTGGGCGATGACGCGCTGGGACGAGCTCGACTCCGCCTGGCAACGCGCCTTCGAGCTGGCCTGGGACGCCTATGGCGCAGGCACGACGCCGGTCGGCGCGGTCGTCGCCGACGCCCGCGGAGGCATCGTCGCCGAGGGCAGAAACGCCCGCTACGCCGGCGCCGGCGTCCCGCTCGCAGGCAGCCACATCGCCCACGCCGAGGTGGTCGCGCTCGGATGCCTGAGCTCCGAGCGCAGCTACCCGGATCACGTGCTCGTGACGACTCTCGAGCCGTGCCTGCTCTGCGTCGGCGCGGCGGTGATGTCGAGCGTGGGGGAGGTGCGCTTCGCGGGGGCCGATCCCTATGGCGGTGCGAGCGCGGTTCCGGCCGGTCTGAACGCCCACCTGCGCCGCGGCCTGACGGCCTTCACCGGTCCGCGCCCCGATGCCGCTGGGCTGTTCGCGGCCGCCCTCCACGTCGAGTTCTACCTGCGCCGCAAGCCCGGCGGCCACGTGGTCGCCGCCTACCGCGAGGCCATGCCTGCGGCGGTCGCCGCGGCCGAGACCCTGGCCGGCCTGCGCCTGTTCGAGGCGGCCGCCGCGGGCGAGCCGATCGCGGCGCGCTTTGCCGCCGCGGTTGCCTCACTCGGTGATCGATTCGACGGATGAGGTCGTGGGCTATCCCCGTTGCTTCAGCATGTTCGACGGTGGCTCCGGCTCGGCCTGGAGGGTGCGCACCTCGCGCACGCCGACCATGAGTGCCGTGACGGCTGCCGCTCCGATGGCTGCTGCCCAGAACACCGTGGAGATGCCGACGCGGGCTGCGAGTGGCCCGACAACGGCGAGCCCGATCGGTCTGGTGGCGGCGTCGGAGAACCAGTCGAAGGAGATGACGCGGGCGAGCACGTCGCGTGGCACAAGGCGCTGGATGGTGGTGTCGAACAGGACGAGGTACGCGTCGTTGGCGGCCCCGCCGATGAACGCTGCGCAGGCGATGACGACGACCGGCGAGGCGAGCGCGAAGGCGACCAGCGCGGGGATGAAGAGGAGGTTGAGGGCGGTACCTGCGAGCAGTGGCCGGGAGACACGCAGCCGCAGGACCAGCGCGCCGCCGGCGAGAGCGCCGAGACTGTAGGCCGACTGGATGAAGCCCCACGCCTTCGCCCCTCCCAGCGACTCCTTCGCCAACGCCGGCCCCAGCACGTCCCACGGCGCCACGACCGCCAATACGAACCCCGCAGCGCCCGCGAGCATCACCCACAACCACCGGCGCGTCGTCACCGCCTGCCAGCCTTCGACAAAGTCGTGCCGGAAGGAACCGCGCCCCTCCGCGGCGGACGCGGACTCGTCCACCCGCATCAGAAACCGGATCACGACCTCCGCGGCTGACGTCGCGGCGTTGAAGAGCATCGTCCACCCGGGCCCGATGACCGCGACGAGCACCCCGCCGACCGCGGCCCCACCGACATCGATGCTGCTCGAGGAGACGTACAGCAGGGCTGTCGCCTGTTGAAGCCTGCCCGGCGAGACCGTCTCGGGGATGAGCGCCCCCATGGCGGGACTGCCGAACGCGCGGGCGGTGCCCTGAACGGCCGCCAGCACCATCAGCTCCCAGACCCGCGCGGCGCCTGTGAGAAACAGGAGAGCGACCGCTGCCTGGCTCGCGGTTGCGACCGAGCCGCTGACCGCCATCACACGCAACCTCGAGACCCGGTCAGCCCAGACACCGCCGACAAGGACCAGTGCCACAAACGGCACGCTCCCCGCTGCCAGTACGAACCCCAGGTCGCTGACCGACCCGGTCAGGTTGAGCACGCCGAACGCGAGCGCGATCGGCGCCATCGCGCTGCCCAATCGCGTGACCGTGCTCGCCAGGAACAGGAGCCGAAACTCGCGTTCCAGGAGCGCTCCGAGCCCAGGGCGAGGCATCCGAAGAGCCTAACCCTCCCGACGTTGTGCCCAGGAGCGCCCGGCGGCGGGCTTCGACCGTTCCGTGCCCTCACTACACTGACGGGTGCGATGGACGGCGGCGCGACAGTCACCCGCGGACTCGATCTGCCCTCGGAGCCGCGCGTGCCGCGGATCGGCGCCGTGGATGCCGTCGCGCTCGAGGCCCGCGCCGCCGACCTCGCCAAGCGGTCGATCAAGCGCGACTCCAAGCTCGCGGCGCTCGACCTGATCGTGCGCATGATCGACCTGACGACGCTCGAGGGCGCCGACACGCCCGGCAAGGTGGCCGCGATGTGCGCGAAGGCCGTGCACCCCGACCCGCTTGACCCGAGCATCCCGTCGGTGGCCGCGGTGTGCGTCTACCCGAACCTCGTCGCGGTCGCGCGCGAGCGGCTCGGGCCGGCCAGCGCCGTTCGCATCGCGTCGGTCGCGACCGCGTTCCCGTCTGGCCAGTCGCCGATCGAGGTGAAGCTCGCCGACGTCCGCGCGGCCGTCGAGCTGGGCGCCGACGAGGTCGACATGGTGATCGACCGCGGCGCGTTCCTGTCGGGCCGCTACGCGAAGGTCTACGACGAGATCGTGCGCGTGAAGGAGGCCTCCGGCCCGGCCCACCTGAAGGTGATCCTCGAGACGGGCGAGCTTGGCACCTACGACAACGTGCGCCGCGCGTCGCTGCTCGCGATGGCCGCCGGCGCCGACTTCATCAAGACCTCGACCGGCAAGATCACCCCGGCGGCGACCCTGCCTGTGACGCTCTGCATGCTCGAGGCGATCCGCGACGTCGAGGCCGAGACGGGCCGCCGCGTCGGCATGAAGCCGGCGGGCGGGATCCGCCACGCCAAGGTCGCGATCCAGTACCTGTGCGTCCTTTCCGAGACGCTCGGCCGCCCGTGGCTGACGCCGGAGCTCTTCCGCTTCGGCGCGTCGTCGCTCCTGAACGACGTGCTCATGCAGGTGCGCAAGCAGCGCACCGGCCTCTACCAGTCCCCCGACCACTTCACGAACGACTGATGGCCGACCTCGAGCACACCCGCCCGGCGCCGCCGGCGCCGCTCGAGTGGGACTACGCACCTGCGCCCGAGGCGCGCGACATCGTCGCGCTGCGCGAGCGCTACGGGCTCTTCGTCGGCGGCGAGTTCGTCGAGCCCCGCTCGGGCGAGTGGTTCACGACGATCTCGCCGGCCGACGAGCAGCCCCTGGCCGAGGTGGCCCAGGCGGGCGCCGAGGACGTCGACGCAGCCGTGGGCGCCGCCCGGGACGCGTTCGCCGACGGCTGGTCGGGCCTGCGCCCGGCCGAGCGGGCCAAGTACCTGTTCCGGATCGCCCGCATCCTGCAGGAGCGCGCCCGCGAGCTGGCCGTGGCCGAGTCGCTCGACGGCGGCAAGCCGATCAAGGAGTCGCGCGACGTCGACCTGCCCCTGGCGGCGGCGCACTTCTTCTACCACGCCGGCTGGGCGGACAAGCTCGAGTACGCCTTCCCCAACCGGCCGCACCGGCCGCGCGGGGTGGCCGGCCAGATCATCCCCTGGAACTTCCCGCTCCTGATGCTGGCCTGGAAGGTCGCCCCGGCGCTTGCGTGCGGCAACACGGTCGTGCTCAAGCCGGCCGAGACCACGCCGCTCACCGCGCTCATGTTCGCCGAGGTGTGCCGGCAGGCCGGGCTCCCGGCCGGCGTCGTCAACATCCTCACCGGCGACGGCTCGGCAGGCGCCGAGCTCGTCCGCCACCCCGGCATCGACAAGCTGGCGTTCACCGGCTCGACCGAGGTGGGCAAGGCGATCCAGCGCGAGCTGGCCGGCCGCGACGTCGGGCTGACGCTCGAGCTCGGCGGCAAGGCGGCGAACATCGTCTTCGACGACTGCGCCCTCGACCAGGCCGTCGAGGGGATCGTGAACGGCATCTACTTCAACCAGGGCCACGTCTGCTGCGCGGGGTCGCGCCTGCTCGTGCAGGAGTCGATCGCCGAGCCGCTGGTGGCGAAGCTGAAGCGGCGGCTGCAGACGCTGCGCGTCGGCGATCCGCTCGACAAGAACACCGACGTCGGCGCGATCAACTCCAGGGCGCAGCTGGAGAAGATCCAGGCGCTCGTCGCGAGCGGCGAGGCCGAGGGGGCCGAGCTCTACCAGCCGCCGTGCGTGCTGCCGGAGCGCGGCTACTGGTTCGCGCCGACGGTGTTCACGAACGTCGCCCAGTCGAGCCGGATCGCCCAGGAGGAGATCTTCGGGCCGGTGCTCTCGGTGCTGACGTTCCGCACGCCGGCCGAGGCGGTCGAGAAGGCCAACAACACGCCCTACGGACTGTCGGCGGGCGTGTGGACCGAGAAGGGCTCGCGCATCCTGTGGATGGCCGACCGGCTGCGGGCGGGCGTCGTCTGGGCGAACACCTACAACCGCTTCGACCCCGCGTCGCCGTTCGGCGGCTACAAGGAGTCCGGCTTCGGCCGCGAGGGCGGCCGCCACGGGCTCGAGGCCTACCTGAGGTTCGACTGATGGACGATCGCCTGCCGGTGCGCAAGACCTACAAGCTCTACATCGGCGGCGCGTTCCCGCGCTCGGAGTCGGGGCGCACGTACCTGGCCGAGGGCCAGAACGTCGCCCGGGCGTCGCGCAAGGACGCCCGCGACGCCGTGCGCGCCGCCCGCTCGGCGGTGGCCAGGTGGTCGCGGGCGACGGCGTACAACCGCGGCCAGGTGCTCTACCGGTTGGCCGAGATGATGGAGACGCGCGCGGCCGACCTGGCCGCAGCCTGCTCGGGCCGCGACGAGGTCGAGCGCTCGATCGACCGCGTTGTCTGGTACGCCGGCTGGGCGGACAAGCTCGCGCAGGTGCTCGGCGGCGCGAACCCCGTCGCCGGTCCCTACTTCAACTTCACGATCCCCGAGCCGACCGGAGTCGTGGCCGTGATCGCCCCGGCCGAGCCGGCGCTCGAGGGGATCGTGTCCCGGCTGCTGCCCGCCCTCGTCGGCGGGAACACCGTCGTGGTCGTCGCCGCCCAGGCGCATCCCTTGGCGGCGGTCGAGCTGGCCGAGGCGGTGGCGACGAGCGACATGCCGGCGGGTGCGGTCAACATCCTCACGGGCGATGCCGCCGAGCTCGCGCCGGTGCTCGCCGGGCACATGGACGTGAACGCCATCGACGTCACCGGCGTGCCGGAGGCGCTCGTTGCCGACCTCGAGCGCCTCGCCTCCGAGAACGTGAAGCGAGTCGTCCGCGGGGCCGCGACCGGCCAGAGCGTGTGGGAGATCGAGCCGCTGATGGAGGCAAAGACCGTGTGGCACCCCATCGGCCTCTGACCCCGGCTCGTGACGATGCCGTTACCCGGGGGTGGGAGGCTGGCCGCATGCAAGCGCTCGTCGCCCGCCTCGTCGCCCGTCACCGCGGGCTGATCACCCTCGTCGCGGTCGTCGTGGTCGCGTTCGCGCTGCTCTCGTGGTGGCTGTCGATGGCCGACGCGTCGATGACGGGTGCGGCGGCGGGTAGTCACGCTGCCGGGGTTGACCCCGCGCGTAGACTTCGCGTGATGGGGCGCCGGGGCTGGGGCATGGTTCTTGTGGTCGCGATCGCGTGCACCGCGTGCGCGGGGGCGACGGCTGCACCCGTGCCGTCGGCCGCGCCGCCGCCGACCGTGCTTCGCGACGTCCGGGTGGCGGACGCCGGGCCGTCACACCCGACGGCCTTTCACGTGCCGGCCCGGCCGCGCGGCGCCGGGGCCTACCTGATGGTGCGCCTGCGCCGCCCGCTGCACACCCGCTACGGGACGGTGCGGCCCAAGACGCAGTTCGGCGATCCGGTGTGGCTGCCGGTGCTCGGGCGGCGCGGATCGCGGGCGACCGTGCTCGCGCCGGTGCGGCCGGAGGCCCGGGCGGTGCCGATCAGCCTGGGCACGCTGGCGCTGCGCTGGACGCGCATCCGGGTCGTCGTCGATCTCGCCCGAGGCAGCCTCGCCGTGCTCCGCGGCGACCACACGCTGGGCTCGTTCCCGATCGGGCACGGAACGCCCGCGACGCCGACGCCGGTCGGCCGCTTCTTCGTCACCGACCGCCTGCTCTTCCCGGCCGGGAGCCCCTATGCGCCGCTCGCGTTCGCGCTCGCTGCGCACCAGACGCACCTCGCGCCGGGCTGGCCCGGCGGCGATCAGGTCGCGATCCATCCCGGCCCGATGGGGGCGGTCTCGAACGGCTGCATCCACGTCGGCCTGCCGGCGCTCGACCTGCTCGCCCGGGTCGTCCCACTGGGGACGATGGTCACCGTCCGCGCAGACTAACTCTCAGGTGAGAGCTCGAACCCCGGCGCGGCGTGCACGACGGCGCCCTCGACGAGCGTCGCGAGCACCTCGGCGCCGACGTAGTCGCGCGGCTCGATGGTGAAGAGGTCGCGGTCGAGCACCACCAGGTCGGCCAGCTTGCCCGGCTCGATCGAGCCGGTCTCGCGCTCGATGCCGCAGGCGCGGGCGGCGCCGATCGTCTGCGCGGCGATCGCCGCGCCCAGGTCGAGCCGCTCGTCGGGGAGCAGCGGCTCGTGCGACGACTCCGAGCGGGTCGAGGCGGGCGACTGCGGTCGCGAGCTGGTGGCGCGGGTCGGGCGTCGAGACCGACCAGTCGCTGCCGAAGGCGAGCCCGCCGCCGTGGCGCAGGATGCTCGCGAACGGGTACATGCCCGCGGCGGCCCGCGGCGAGATGAACGGGAGCGTCAGCTCGCTCACGTAGGCCTCGAGCCGGGCCCACAGCGGCGTCACGTTGGCGATCACGCCGAGGCTGCGGAAGCGCGGCAGATCCTCAGCCGCGGCGAACTGGACGTGCGCGAGCTGGTGGCGGGCTCCGCGGCGGCCGTTCGTGCGCAGCGCCGCCTCGAGCGCATCGAGCGACTCGCGCACGGCCCGGTCGCCGATCGTGTGGATGTGGACATCGAAGCCCTCGCCGTCGCACAGGCGCACGAACCGCTCGAGATCGGGATACGCGTACATGTCGATGCCGTGCTCGGCGGTCGGCCGTCCGTCCCCATCGAGGTAGGGGTCGAGCATCGCGGCGGTGCGGTTCTCGACCACGCCGTCGTGGAAGAACTTGACCGTCCCGGACGCGAGCCGGCCGACCGTGCCGGACCCCCGCCGCTCGACGAGCCCGGCCAACTGCGCCTCGTCGCGGCCCTGCTCCCATTCGAGCGCGGCGCGCACCCGCAGGCCGAGGTCGCCCGCTCGGGCGAGCTGCTCGTAGGCCGCCTGCCAGTCGGCGTTCACGAGCGCATCCTGGCAGGCCGTGATCCCGAGCCGGTGGTAGTAGTCGACGCCGGCGCGGATGCCGGCGACGCGCTCGGCCCGCGTCGGAGCGGGGGTGATGCCGAGCACGAGGTGCATCGCCTGCTCCTGCAGCGTCCCCAGCGGATCGCCGTGCTCGTCGCGCTCGATGCGGCCGCCGGCGGGATCGGGCGTCGCGGCCGTGATTCCGGCCAGCTCGAGCGCGCGCGAGTTTGCCCAGACGCCGTGGTAGTCGCGGTTCGTGAGCACCGCCGGGCGGTCGGGGACGACCGCGTCCAGGGCGGCGGCGGTGGGCGTGCCGCCCGGGAAGTCGCTCATCGACCAGCCGCTTCCGATCACCCACTCGCGGTCGGGATGGGCGGCGCGGTAGGCGGCGATCCGGCGCAGGTGCTCGTCGGCGCCGGAGCTGCCCTCGAGGCTGCACTGGGTGAGCGCATGGCCGCTCATGCCCAGGTGGCAGTGCGCGTCGCAGAACCCGGGCAGCACCATCGCGCCGTCCAGGTCGACGACGCGCGTCGCCGGCCCGCGCAGCGCGTCGATGTCCGCGCCGCTTCCGACGGCGGCGATGCGGCCGGCCGAGACCGCAACGGCGTCGGCCGTCGCGCGGGCGGCGTCGACGGTGTTGACGACGCCGCCGCGGAGGATCAGGTCGGCCTGCATTCGCCGATGCTACCGCCGGGGCGGTAGGCCGCGCCTACCGGAACCGTGCGACGGGTTATCCCGAGCGCCTACGGCGAAGTGGGGGTCTTCGCCAGTCGGCGTGAACGCGCTGAAGCTCACGCCGACCACCGGGGCGCACGGCCAAACTCACACAAAGGATTCCCTCATGAACGTCAAACGCGCGGTGTTCCTCGCCGCGATCCTCCTGCTGGCGCTCCCGAGCGCGGCTCTCGCGACGCCCTTGGACACGGCCGGCACCGACGGTCAGCTCATCAGCGGCTCCAAGCTGATTACCGCCGTCGGCGGCGACGAGAACTCCGGCGCGATCAGCGTCCGATTTGCCGACAACCCCGTCGCCATGTTCTACGAGAACGACAACGGCGTCGACCCGTCCGAGGCGCCCGGTGTGTTCACCATCCACGAGCACGCCACCGCATACGGGATGCAGGGCGATGTGCCCTTCAGCGCCAGCGCCCCTGCGACCCTTTCGGGCAGCGGCAGCGTCGCCGCGCCGTGGACGGTCGCGAGCGCCTTCTCGACTCCCGACCTCGCCATCACGCAGAAGATCAGCCACGTCGACGGCTCGCGCGCGCTCAAGATGATCTGGAAGGTCACCAACTCGGGCCGAGGAAGCGTCGCGTTCAGCGCGTTCTGGAGCGCCGACCTGTACGTCTCGGGCAGCGACGAGGGCACGGGAGCACTCGTATCCGGCCCGCCGCGCATCCTGCAAGGCATCGCGATCGACGGCACCAAGGCCGGCCTGGTCGAGCTGACGCCGTGGTCGCACTACTACGAGGGCGACTGGTACACCGCCACCCAGGTCTCGTGGGATGCGACGACGAGCTTCGACGACTCCTTCGACCCGAGCAGCATCGACAACGGCTTCGGCGTCCAGTGGGACCGCACGCTCGCACAGGGCGCGTCGACCACGCTCGTGCTGGGCTTCAACGGGTCCGAGCCGGGCGGCGCCCCGATTCCGGTCGTTGCTCCTGACATCACCCGCAGCCCGGTGAGCGGACCGTCGCACTCGGGCACGTTCGGGTTTGCGGCGCATGCCGGCGACACCGCCACCGTCAGCTTCGAGTGCAGCGTCGACGGCGGCCTGTTCAACCCGTGCGTCTCGCCCGAGACGTTCAGAGGGCTCGCGCTCGGTGAGCACGTGTTCCGCGTCCACGGCGTCAACGCCGACGGCGACTTCGGTCCCGCCGCCTCCGCCATGTGGACGGTCACGCACCGGGTCGTCGCATCCCGACCCCATGTCGGCCTTCCGGCCGTCGCCCCGGCCGGGCGCAGCATCAAGGTCGGATGCCGCCTCGCCACCGGAACGATCGCGAAGTGCTCGGTCACGCTCACGACACCCGGCGGAATCGTCGTCGGCCACGCCGTCCGCGTGTTCCACGGCTCTCACCAGCGCCGGCACGGCAAGGTCGAGGTCGTGCTCACCGCCAAAGGCCGCGAGCTCGCTTCCCGGCCCGGCGGAGTTCGGATCGTCGCCACGGTCGCCGTGGTGCCCGTCGGCGGCTCCTCGGCGCTCGTCGCCAAGCAGACGGTGCACGTCGTCTCCTCCCGCGTCGATGTGACGCCGGGGGCGCTGCAGTTCGAGAGCGGCTCGGCGATGCTTCTGCCCTCCGGGCGCAGCTACCTGCAGGGCCTGATCGGACAGCTCAAGGGCGTCAGGCGGGTCGTCGCGACCGGCTACACCGACAGCCTTGGCTCGGCGGCTTCCAACTACCGGCTCGGGCTCGCCCGGGCAGATGCGGTGTGCGCGTTCATCTCCCACGGTGCGCACGTTGCGTGCCTGGCGGTCGCATACGGCGAGAGCCATCCGCGCGCGACCAATGCCACGGCCGCCGGCCGGGCGCTCAACCGCCGCGTCGAGCTGCAGCTGACCTACTAGCTGCCGCATGGTGGGGACTGTCCCCGGTTCGCCGGGGGCAGTCCCTGTTTGCGTGGACGGGCGTTCAAGCCGCGCCCCCCGACCGCCGATGACTCAGTGGACATGTCCGAGTTCGCCTCTGCCCCTGCCCCCGATCCGGATCCCGACGGCCTGCTGCTGGAGGAGTTCCTCTCGCTCCTGCCGCCGCTGCCGACGCCGATCGGCGTGTTCTCGGCCGGAGGCGTCGCCGAGGTGGTGCTCGCCGACCTCGACCGTGGCCTCCTGATCGGCTATGCGCCGCAGATGCTGATGCAGCCCCAGCTCGTGGTCGTGTGCCCGCTGCGGGACGCGAGCGGCGGCGGCTTCGACATCTCGATGCGGATCGAGAAGGCCTATTTCCAGTCGTCGAACCAGACGCTGCTGCACCTGCGCGTCATCGACGTCGTGCACCAGCCGGGCCACCGCCGCACCAAGCGCGCCCAGCGCATCGACGACGCCGACGCCGTCGTGCTGCGCTCGCGGGCGATGCCCGACGGAGAGCATTTCCGCGTCCGCACCGCCGACATCTCCGAGGGCGGCGTCGCCTTCGTGACCGAGCTGCAGCTCGTGATCGGCGATCGCATCATGCTGTCGATCTACATCGGCGCGCGTCCGATCACGCTCGAAGCGCTCGTGATGCGCGTCGAGCCGATCTCGTTCGGCCGCTACCGCGTCGGCTGCGAGGTGGACGCGATCGCAGACCACGACCGTGCCACCGTCGCCCAGATCGCCGATGCTTACGCCGACGGCGACGCCGACGAGCGTGACCCCGAGCTGATCGCGGCCCGCATCCAGGGCCGGGCCGAGCAGCACGCGCTCAAGTCGCGCCTCGCCGTGCGCCGCTACATGCGCTAGACGCCCGCCCTGTTGGCCGCGACGATGCGGTCCTGATCCGGCGGCGCCGGGGGGACGTCGCGCAGGAGCTCGTCGGCGAATTCGTCTGCGTCGGCGTGCTGCAGCGCCCGGTTGTGCAGGCGCTCGAACCCGATGCTCGAGATCGGGTTGCCCGAGAGCCCGCGCCCGCACACGGAGCCGCCGTAGTGGCTTGGCAGGACGACGACGTGGTCGGGCAGCGCGAGCAGCCGCTGCATCGACGCGTGCTGGCGCAGCGCGAGCCCCCTGGGGTCGCCGCCCGCGGCATGCAGGTCGGGACGGCCGGCGTCGTTCACGAGCAGGGAGTCGCCGGTGAACACGAGCCACGGCTCGTCGGTCTCGCGGCGCAGGTCGGCGACCAGGTAGGCGTGGTGTGCGGGAGCGTGGCCGGGGGTCGAGAGCGCGGTCACGATCGTGTTTCCGAGCTCGACCCGCTCGCCGTCCTCGAGCGCGTGGTGGGCGAATCCGACCCGGGCGCCCGCCGGGAGATAGCCGGTCGCGCCGGTCGCGGCGACGAGGCCGGGCAGGCCCGAGACGTGGTCGGCCTGGACGTGGGTCTCGAATACGGCGACGATCGGCGCTCCGACCGCCTCGGCGGCCTCCAGATAGCGCTCGACGAGCTCCGCGTGCGGGTCGACCACGGCCAGCTTCCGGTGTGTGGTGCAGCCGAACACGTAGCTCGCACACGCGGTGTCGGCGTACAGGAACTGGCGCAGGATCATCCGCGTCTGATCGTAGTCCAGGCGGCGGTGGGCCGCTTGACCGTGTCCGGCGGACCCGATAGAACTCCGCCGCCATGATCGTCCTCGCCCTGAACACGTACAACGAGCTGAAGTTCGTGCACGTGCTCTCGGCGGTCGTGTGGGTCGGCGGAGCGTGCGTCGTGCAGGTGTACGCGTTCCTCGCGGTGCGCACGTCCGACCCGGTCAGGGTGGCGACCTTCGCCAAGGACACCGAGTTCGTCGGCACGCGCATCTTCCTGCCGACGTCGCTGATCCTGCTCGTCTCGGGCATGCTCACGCTGCGCGAGTCCTCCGGCGCGTGGAGCTACTCGCAGGGATGGGTGCGGTTCGGGCTTGCGATCATCGCCGTCTCGATCGTCGTCGGCGCCGCCTACCTGGGGCCGGAGTCCGGCCGCATCGCCAGGGCCACCGAGACGGGCGGCGTGGCATCGCCCGAGGTGCAGCAGCGCATCCGCCGGATCTTCCTCGTATCCCGGATCGAGCTCGTGCTCCTGCTGGCGGTCATCTTCGACATGGTGGTCAAGCCCGGCATGTGACGGCCGGTGGGGCCCGGCGTCCCGCTTAGAATGCCGCATATGGACAGGTATGACCCGGCCGCGATCGAGACGCGGTGGCAAGCGATCTGGGAGCGTGAGGGCGTCTTCGACGTGCCGAATCCCGGCCCGGGCGATCCCGGCGACGACCTGACCTACGTGCTCGAGATGCTGCCCTACCCCTCCGGCGAGCTGCACATGGGCCACGTCAAGAACTACACGATGGGCGACGTCGTCACGCTCTACCGCCGCCGCAACGGCTACCGGGTGATGCACCCGATGGGCTACGACGCGTTCGGCCTGCCGGCCGAGAACGCGGCCATCCGCGCGGGCCGCCACCCCGCCGAGTCCACCCGCGAGAACATCGCCGCCGATCCGCCGCCAGATGAAGCGCATGGGCTGGTCGATCGACTGGACGCGCGAGCTCTCGACGGCCGATCCCGCGTACTACCGCTGGACGCAGTGGATCTTCCTGCGGCTGTACGAGGCGGGCCTGGCCTACCGCAAGAGCGCGCCGTCAAGTGGTGCCCGAACGACCAGACCGTGCTCGCGAACGAGCAGGTGATCGACGGCCACTGCGAGCGCTGCGGCGCCGAGGTCGAGGCGCGCACGCTCGAGCAGTGGTTCTTCAAGATCACCGCCTACGCCGACCGCCTGCTCGACGACCTGGCCGCGGTGCACTGGCCCGAGCGGGTGGTGACGATGCAGCGCAACTGGATCGGCCGCTCGCACGGGGCCGAGGTCGAGCTTCCGCGGTCGGTGAGCCGAGCACCGAGCCTGCGCGGTGTTCACGACCCGGCCCGACACGCTGTACGGCGCCACCTTCTTCGTGCTCGCGCCGGAGCATCCGCTGGCGGTCGAGCTCGCGGCGGGCGGCGAGCACGCCGCAGGCGGTCGCCGACTACGTGCGCCACACCGCCGCCCGCTCGGCGGTCGAGCGGGCCGAGGAGCGCGAGAAGACCGGCGTCTTCACCGGCCGGTACGTCATCGAACCCGGTGAACGGCGAGCAGATCCCGGTCTGGGTGGCCGACTACGTGCTGGCGGAGTACGGCACCGGCGCGATCATGGCCGTGCCCGCGCACGACGAGCGCGACTTCGAGTTCGCGCAGGCGCACGGGCTCGACATTCGCCAGGTGGTGGCCCCGCGCGGCGGCGCGAGCCGTCGGCCGAGGCCGTCTACTCCGCGCACAGCGACGACGAGGTGCTCGTCAACTCCGGCGAGTTCAGCGGCCTGGCGGCGCCCGAGGGCGCCGCGTGCGATCATCGCCCGGCTCGAGGCCGAGGGCCGCGGTGCCGGCACGATCGCCTACCGCCTGCGCGACTGGCTGCTCTCCCGCCAGCGCTACTGGGGCTGCCCGATCCCGGTCGTCCACTGCGCCGGCTGCGGCATCGTGGCCGTGCCCGACGACCAGCTGCCGGTCGTGCTGCCCGACATCGGCCGACTACGCGCCGCGCGGCCGCTCGCCGCTCGCGGCCGCCGAGGACTGGGTGAACACCGAGTGCCCGAAGTGCGGCGGCCCCGCGCGGCGCGAGACCGACACGATGGACACGTTCGTCGACTCGTCCTGGTACTTCATGCGCTACGCCGACCCGCACAACGACCAGGCGCCGTTCAGCCGCGAGGCCGTCGATGAGTGGCTGCCGGTCGACCAGTACATCGGCGGGGTCGAGCACGCGATCCTGCACCTGATGTATGCGCGCTTCTTCACGAAGGCGCTGTACGACCTGGGCTACCTGGGCTTCACCGAGCCGTTCGCGAACCTCTTCACGCAGGGCATGATCTACTACCACGGCGCCAAGATGTCCAAGTCGAAGGGCAACGTGATCTCGCCCGACAGGATGGTCGAGCGACTACGGCGCCGACACGGTTCGGCTGTACTCGCTGTTCCTGGGGCCGCCCGAGCAGGACGCCGAGTGGTACGACGGCGGGGTCGAGGGCAGCAACCGGTTCCTGCGCCGGCTGTGGCGCGCCGCGGTCGAGTCGATCGACGAGATGGGGCCCGGCATCCCCGCGTCGGCGCCCGCCGACGGCCCGGGGGCCGCGCTCGTGCGAAAGGCGCACTGCGACCATCGACAAGGTGACGCGCGACATCGGCGCGCGCTTTGCCTTCAACACCGCCGAGTCGGCCATCCACGAGCTCGTGAACAGCGTTGCGCGCGAGCCCGCGAGGCCACCCCCGAGCAGCGCCGCTTCGCCGTCGCGACCGCCGTCTCGCTCGTCCAGCCCTACGCTCCGCACATCGCCTGCGAGCTGTGGGAGCGGATGGGCGGAGAGCGGCTGTGGGCGGCGCCGTGGCCGCAGGCCGATCCGGCCATGCTGGTGTCCGATCACGTCACCTACGCCGTGCAGGTGAACGGCAAGCTGCGGGGCGAGTTCGACATCGGCGCCGACGTCGCCCGCGATCGCATCCTGGCCGAGGCACGCGCCGTGCCCAACGTTGCCAAGCACCTGGACGGGGCCACGGTCGTGAAGGAGATCGTCGTTCCGGGCAAGCTCGTCAGCCTCGTGACGCGGTAGCGGTGAATCAAACGGGCCAGGCCCGTTCTATTCACACCCGCTTCGTGTCGCGCCCGTAGGCGGTCGCCGCCGCCGCCGCCAGTACGAGCGTCCACGCCGCGACGGTGACCCAGCCGCGCGTGCCCCAGCCGCCGCCGCCGATCGACACGTGGCTCGCCTGGACGAGCCAGTACGAGGGCAGCGCCTCGGCGATGTCGTGCAGCGCACCGCTGTTCACCGGGAACCACACGCCGCCGAGCAGCGAGAGCAGGGCGGTCGTGCCGCCCATCGCCGGGCCGATCGAGTCGGTCGTGAGCAGGTGGCCCATCAGCACGCCGAGCGCGATGAACGGGATCAGGCCGACCAGGACGAGGCCGGTCATCCGCGCCCACTCGCCCGCGGCGAGGTGCACGCCGAGCGAGATCCCCGCCGCGTAGAGGACGATGATCGTGATCAGCGCCATCAGGTAGGCCACGATCACCTTCGTGCGGAAGTAGTTCTTCGTCGAGAGCGGCGTCAGCCGCAGCTGCCGGTTCCAGCCGGCCGCGCGCTCGCCGGCGATGCGGGTGCCGGTCGAGAGCACGGTGTTCATCGTCCCGAACGCCGTGAGGCCGACCATGTAGTAGAGCGGGGCGGGCAGGCCGCTCGAGGCGAAGTTGTGCACGTTCCGGTTCGGGCCGGCGATCACGAAGAAGAGCACGAGCGGGAACCCGATCGAGAAGATGAAGAAGCGGCGGTTTCGGAACGTGCGCAGGATCTCGTACTTGGCGTAGGTGATCACTGCGCTCCCTCCCCGCCGGTCAGCTGCAGGAACGCCTGCTCGAGGCCCGCGCCGGCGATCTCGATGTCGCGCATCTGCGGATGGGCGGCGAGCAGCGCGCGGATGGCGGCGTCGGAGTCGCCGCAGTGCAGCACGATCGCCTCGCCGCGGCGCTCCGCCGACGAGACTCCGGGGATGCGCTCGAGATCGGCGACCTCGACGCCGGGCAGCGTCGCCCGGATCGTGCGCAGGCCGACCATCGCCTTGATCTCGGTGGTGGGGCCGTCGGCGACGATGCTGCCGTGCGCCATCAGCACGGCGCGATCGGCGTTCTGGTCGGCCTCCTCCAGATAATGCGTCGCGAAGATGATCGTCTTGCCGCGGGCCGCGAAGCCTCGCATCGTCTCCCAGAAGGCATGCCGGCCCTCGACGTCCATCGCCACCGTCGGCTCGTCGAGCACCAGGAGGTCGGGGTCGCTGATGAGGGCGACGCCGAAGCGCACCCGCTGCGTCTCACCGCCCGAGAGCTTCTGCGTGCGCCGCTCGGCGATCGCGCCGATGCCGACGAGCTCGATCACCTCGTCCACACCGAGCGGGGTGGGGTAGAGGGCGGCCATCATCGTCAGGAGCTCGCGCACTGACAGGTCGCGGATCAGCGAGCCGGTCTGGAGCATGGCGCCGATCGCGCCGTTCTGGATCGCGTCGCCCGGTGCGCGCCCGAAGAGCGACACCGAGCCGCTGTCGGGCTCCGCCAGGCCGAGCAGCATGTCGATCGTCGTCGACTTGCCGGCGCCGTTGGGCCCGAGGAGCGCGACCGTCTCGCCGGCCGCGATCGACACGTCGATGCCGCGGACGGCGTGCACGTCGCCCTGCGGCGCGCGAAACGACTTCGTGAGCCCCTGCAGCTGGATCCCCAGCCCGCTCGAGACCTCCGTTGTGACCACGTCCACCCCCAATCTACTGTCCAGGCTGGGTCGCGATTCCCCGCCGCCATGTGCGTCAAACGTGACCCGCTCGACACGGTAGCGGCGTTGACCCGTGACAGCGTCGCAGGGGATCCTGCCTCCCGTGCCGAGCCTCTCCCCACGCCAGATCGTGCTCTACGGCGCCGCCGTCGCGATCGTCCTGCTCGTGGGCTTCAAGTACCAGCCCGGTTCGTCCGCGTCCACGAGCTACCCATCGTCGTCGTCCGCGTCGCCCGCCTCGACTCCGGCGACACCGGTCGATGCCGCCGTGGTCGTGGTCGACGTGTCGGGCGCCGTGCACCGGCCGGGCGTCTACCGGCTCGCGTCGGGCTCGCGCGTGCTCCAGGCGGTACGGAGGGCCGGGCCGCGGCGGCGGGCCGACCTCGCCTCCGTCAACCTGGCCGCCCGCCTGAGCGACGGCGAGCAGGTGGTCGTGCCGTTACGGGGAGGCGGGGGCGGCGCGGCAGCCACCGACCCGCCGTCTGCGGCTTCGCCGGCCGCGCCCGTCTCGCTCAACTCGGGCACGCTCGCCCAGCTCGAGACGCTCGATGGGATCGGGCCGTCCCTCGCCCAGCGGATCATCGACTATCGCACCGCTCACGGCGGGTTCCGGTCGCTGGACGAGCTCGACCAGGTGAGCGGCATCGGCCCGGCGCATCTCGCGGCCCTGCACGGCCACGTCACGCTGTGACCGGTCACACACGGCTCGTGATCGCGGCGACGATCGGCCTCGCCGCGGCGGCGCTCGGCCGGCCCCTGCTCGTGCTCGCCGCCGTGCTCGTGGGCGACTCGGGCCGGCTGCGGGTGGCGGCGGCCTGCGTCGGGGCGGCGGCGCTCGTGTTCGGGGCCGGGCGGGTGGCGGCGCTCGACCGCCGCGCGCTCGCTCCCGGCCACACACGCGGCGCGGTGGTCGTCGTGGTGACCGGCCAGCCCACGGGCAGCCACGGCCTTGCCGCGGTGCGCGGAGCCGGCGAGACGGTTGTGCTCTCCGCGCCCGGGATCCTGCTCGAGGAGGGCGGCGTCTATCGCGTCGCCGGTCGGTATCAGGATCTCGACCCGGTCGTGCGCGACTACTACGCCACGCAAGGCGCGCACCTCGAGCTGCGGGCCACCGAGGCGGTGCGGATCGGCCGCCGCGGCGGCGTATGGGGCGCTGCCGACAGGGTGCACCGGGCCGCGCTCGGTGAGCTGGGCGTCGCGGGCGACCCCTCGCCGCCGCGGGCGCTCGTCGCCGGCATCGCGCTCGGCGACACCGGAGCCCTCCCGGCCGGGACGAAGGCCGAGCTGCGCGCGAGCGGTCTCTACCACCTCGTCGCGGTGAGCGGCCAGAACGTGGCGCTCGTGATCGCGTTCACGCTCGTCTCGCTGGGGGCGGTGGGGGTGATCGGCGTTCCCGCTCGCCTCGCGGCGCTCGCGGTCACGCTGGGATACGTGCTCGTGACCGGCGCCGGGCCTTCGATCGTGCGGGCCGGCGTCGCCGGAGGGCTGGTGGCCCTGGCATGGCTGGGATCGCGGGCGGTCTCGCGCTGGCACCTGCTCGCGTGTGGCGCCGCGGTCGTGCTCGCACTCGATCCGCTCGAGCTGTACGACCCCGGCTTCCAGCTCTCGTTCTCGGCGGTGATCGCGATCTTCCTGGTCGCACCGCGGCTGCGCGGTCTGCTGGGCCAGGCGGCCGCGGTGTCGGTTGCGTGCACGGTCGTGACGGCGCCGATCGTGTGGTGGCACTTCGGCCGCGCGAGCCCGCTCGCCGTCCCCGCCAACCTGCTGGCGCTGCCGGCGGTGGCGCCGATCCTGTGGCTGGCGCTCGTGGCGGTGCTCGCCCACGCCGTGTGGCCGCCGCTGGCCGTGCCGCTGCTCGGCCTCGCGGATCTTCTGTCCGGCTACGTGCTCGCGGTGGCGCGGGCGTGCTCGTGAGCGGCCCTGGCGGTCACTCCGTCGGTGGGCGGTTGCCCGCGATGGGGTGCTCGATCGGGCCGCCGTCGCGGAAGAGCTCGATCGAGCCGCAGTAGCCGCACTGGTAGACGTGCACGTTCACGTTGGACATCGCGAGCGTCTCGCCGAGGAACGCGACGCGGAGGTTCGACGCCTCCTGCAGCTTCTCGAGGCCCGCGTAGACGCGTGGCGTCTGGCAGTGAGGGCAGGTCGAGCACAGGCTCGCGATCCACGCCTCCATCCCGTTCGCGTGCTGGGGCTCGTCGCTCACGTGCAAACCGTACCTGGGGCGCGCTGAGCCCACGCGGAGGGGTTCGCGCCGTATGCCGTCCGTGCGCGTGCGACAATGTGAGTCATATGAAGCTGTCCGCAAAGGCCGACTATGCCGTCCGCGCCGTGCTCGTGCTGGCTCACCACGAGGGCGAGGGGCCGCTCAAGGGCGAGCTGGTCGCCAAGGCGCAGGACCTCCCGCTGAAGTTCGTCGAGAACATCCTCGGCGAGCTCAAGCACGCCGGCGTTGTCGCGTCGCAGCGCGGCCCCGAGGGCGGCTACCGGCTGGCCGTGCCGGCGAGCCAGGTCTCGCTGGCCGAGGTGATCCGGATCGTCGACGGGCCGATCGCCGCGGTTGCGGGCGTGCGCCCGGACGAGGTCACGTACCCGCCCGGCGCCGAGGCGCTTCCGGGCGTCTGGCTCGAGGCCCGCGGGATGCTGCGATCGGTGCTCGAGACGACGACGTTCGCCGACCTGGTCGAGCGGTCGAAGGTGCTTGCGAGCCAGGGCGACCGTCGTGCCCGGCGGGCGCCGGCACGGACACGGACGTCGCAAGCATAAGGTTCATCTAGAGGGTGAGGGTAATGGCGAAGGCGGACATGAAGCCGGCCTATCTGATCGCCGGCAGCGACTGGCCCAAGGTGGACGCGGCGATCGTCAGGTTGCGCGCCCGGTTCGAACCGGAGTCGATCGAGCAGCTCTCGGCCGGCGGCGACGAGCAGGTCGACGTCGCTGGAGCGTGCAACGCCCTTGGCCTCTTCCCGGGCCAGCGGCTCGTGCTCGTGCGAAACGCCGAGGCGCTCGACGAGGACGCGATCGCCGGCATCGTCGACTACCTGCGCTCGCCATCGCCCGACACCTGCCTCGGGATCTTCGGCGGGGCGGGTTTCGGTCCGCGCCACGCCCTGGTGAAGGCCGTCGAGGCGGTGGGGGAGGTGCGGCTCTTCGACGCCCCCGAGCGCAAGCAGGCGTCCGACTGGGTCGTGAAGCGCTTCGCCGAGGCGCGGTCGGTCTGCCCTCCGGCGGTCGCCCGGCGGCTGGTCGAGCTGGTCGGCGAGGACGTCGGCGACCTCGCGCTCGAGACCGACAAGCTCATCGCCTACTGCGGCGCCGAGGCACCCGAGGTCGAGGACGTCGAGCGGCTCGTGATCGCGGGGTCGGACATCAAGCCGTGGGACATCACCGACGCCTGGGGCCGGCGCGACACCTCCGCCGTGATCGGCCTTGCGACCGCCGATGTCGAGCGGCGCGAGGACGTCGGCCGGGTGGTCGCCCAGCTCGCCGCGCACGTGCGCCGGGTGCACCGCGCGGCGGTGATGGTCGAGGCGGGCGCCGGCCAGAACGAGGTCGCGCGCGAGCTCGGGATGAAGCCGTTCCCGGCACAGAAGCTGGTCGCCCAGGCGGCCCGGTTCGAGCCGGCCGAGCTGGGCCGCGCCGTCGTGCGCCTGGCCGCGCTCGACCTGGCGGTCAAGGGTGGCAGCCGGATGGACCCGCGCTTCGAGCTCGAGCTGGCGCTGGCCGACATCACGGCCGGATGAGCGCCGAGACGCTCGCGGCCGCGGTCGCGGCGTGCGTCTCGGCCGCCTGCACCGTCATCGTCGCCCGGCGGCTCGCCGCCGCCCGCGCCCGGCGCCCGCCGCTGGTCGCGTGGACGATCGGCTTCGCGCTCTTCACCGTCGCCGACCGTCGCGCTGCTCGACGGCGCCGGCCCGGGGGATGGTCGGACGTCCCCTTCCGGATCTACTACCTGAGCGGCGGCGTCCTGGTCGTCGCCTACCTCGCCGTCGGCGAGATGCTGCTCGTGCTGCCCGGGCGGACGGATCACCCGCCTGACGGCCGCGACGATGCTCTTCGTCACGTTCGCGGCCACCGCGGCAGTGCTGGCCGCGCACGTCGACGCCGGCGAGCTCGCCCGGGCGGGGGCGACGCCGCCCAACGGCGCCATCAAGGGCCCGTGGACGACGGTGCTTGCGATCGCCCTGAACTCCGCCGGGACGCTGGTGCTGCTCGTCGGGTCGATCCAGTCCGCGCGGCGCCGGCGCGATCCCCGGCCGCTTCTCGTCGCCGCGGGCGTGGGTGTGATCGCGCTCGCGTCGTCGGCCACCCGGCTCGGCAGCTACACGCTGTTCGCGCTTGCCCAGGCCGCGGGCGTGACGCTGATCCTGCTCGGCCTGGTTACGCGGAGACGTTCGTCCGGCTGACGATCCGCGCCGCGCGCGACTTGCGATGTGCAGCCGCGTTGCGGTGGATCGCGCGCCGGGCAGCGGCCCGGTCGACCAGCGCGACGAGCCGGCGGTGCGCCAGCTCGACCTGCTCGGAGTCGCCGGCCTCGACGGCCTCGGACAGGCGCCGGAACAGGGTCTTGATCTGGGTGCGGTAGCGCAGGTTCTGGAGGCGCTGCCGCGCCGCCAGTCGTACCCGCTTCTCCTGCTGCTTTGAGTTCGCCACCGGTTCCCTTCGGAGTGACACGCAAACGCCCGCCTGGCGGCGGGCCCGGAAGAGCATAGCAGCGGCTCGATAGACTCCGGCGCCGATGAGCGAGCAGAGGCGTCTGGCCACTTCGACGGCGGTGTTCGGGGCGGCCACTGCGGTGTCCCGTGTGGCCGGCGTCGTGCGCGAGATCGTGGCGGCCCGGTTCTTCGGCGCGAGCCCCGCGCTCGGCGCGTTCCTGATCGCGTTCAACGTCCCCAACCTGGTGCGCAGCCTGGTTGCCGACAGCGCCATCTCGGCCGCGTTCGTCCCGGTGTTCGCGCACCTGCGCGAGCAGGGCGACGAGCCGCGAGGCGTGGCGGGTCGCGAGCATCGTGCTCTGGCTCGCCGCCGTCGTGCTCGGCGGCCTCTCGGCGCTCTTCATCCTGATCGCGCCGTGGCTGATGCCGCTGTTCGTGCCCGGCAACCAGAACATCGACCCCAACCTGGTCGTGTCGCTCTCGCGGTGGATGTTCCCGATCGTCGCGGTGCTCGGCATGACCGGCGTCGTCACGGGGATCCTGAACTCGTACGAGATCTTCGGCCTGCCGGCGCTGGCGCCGATCGCCTGGAACGGCGTGATCATCGTGGCGCTCGTGCTCGACCACGGCGATGCGCACGCCTATGCGGTGGGCGTCCTGGTCGCGACGATCGTGCAGTTCGCCATCCCGCTGCCGCTCCTGCGCGGCCACGGCCAGGGGTTGATCCTCAGCCTCGCGTGGCGCAATCCGCACGTGATGCGCGTGCTGAAGCTGATGATCCCGGTGACGCTCGGCCTGGGGCTGATCAACTTCAACCTGACACTCGACCTGTCGATCGCCACGCTCGTGCCGGGCGGTCACGCCGACGCCTACCTGAACTACGCGTTTCGCATGTTCATGCTACCGCAGGGGCTCTTCTCGGTGGCGGTGTCCGCCGTGCTCTTCCCGCGCATCTCGCGCCTGGCCGCGCGCGGCGACATGGACGGGTTCGCACGCACCTTCGCCGACGGGGCGCGGACGATCGTCTTCCTGCTCCTGCCGGCCGCGGCCATCTCGATCGCGCTCGCCGAGCCGATCACCCGCGTGCTCTTCCAGCACTCGAGCTTCACGTCGTCGGACACCCGGCATGTGGCGACCACGCTGATCGCCTTCTCGCTCGGGCTGATCGGAAACGGCCTCGCCCTGCTCCTGACCCGGGCGTTCTTCGCGCTGCAGATGCCGCAGATCCCCACGCGTGTCGCCGTCCTCAACCTCATCCTGAATGCAGTCCTCGACCTCGCCTTCTACAGGCCGCTCGGCGCCGCCGGCATCGCCCTCTCGACCGCCGTCGTGACCACCTTCAACGCCTCGGTGCTGCTCGTGCTCCTGCGCCGCCATGTGGGCTCGCTGCACATGACCGAGGTCGCCGGTGAGACCGTGCGCATCGTCGTCGCGACGATCTACTGCACGGCTGCGGCGTTCGGCGTCTGGTGGCCGCTCGACGAGATCCTCGGCCGCTCGCTGCCCGCGCAGGTCGTGACCGTCGGCCTGGGATTGTCCGCCGGCGGTGGGGCCTACCTCGCGGCGGGCCGGATCCTGCAACTCTCGGACATGGACGTGCTCGTCGCCCTGGTCGATCGGCTGCGCGGACGCACCGCCTGAACCTCACCGTCACGTGGAGGGTGAGGGAGAGGCGGCGCCGCTGCCGTCTCCCGAGGGCGTGCCGGGGCGCAACTACGCTACATGCGTGCCTCTCTCCACGATTCGCAACTTCTCGATCATCGCCCACATCGATCACGGCAAGTCGACGCTGGCCGATCGCATCCTGCAGCTGACGCGCACGGTGGCCGAACGGGACATGCGCGAGCAGATGCTCGACTCGATGGACCTCGAGCGCGAGCGCGGCATCACGATCAAGGCGCAGGCGGTGCGGGTGCTCTTCCCGGCCGCCGACGGTCGCACCTACGAGCTCAACCTGATCGACACGCCCGGGCACGTCGACTTCACGTACGAGGTCAGCCGTAGCCTGGCGGCGTGCGAGGGGGCGCTGCTCGTCGTCGACGCCGCCCAGGGGATCGAGGCGCAGACGCTCGCAAACGCCTACCTCGCGATCGAGAACGAGCTCGAGATCGTGCCGGTCGTGAACAAGATCGACCTGCCCTCGGCCGACGCCGACGGCGTGGCGCTCGAGGTGGCAGACCTGGTGGGCTGCTCGGCCGACGACGTGCTGCGCATCTCGGCCAAGACCGGGATCGGCGTCGAGGCGGTCCTGCAGGCGGTCGTCGATCGCGTCCCGGCGCCGACCGGCGATCCGAACGCGCCCGGGCGGGCGCTGATCTTCGACTCGTCCTATGACCAGTACCGCGGCGTGGTCGCCTTCGTGCGCGTCGTCGACGGCCGCTTCCAGCCGCGCGAGCGCCTGCGCGCGATGGCGCAGGGCACGACCTTCGAGGCCGAGGAGCTCGGGTTCTTCTCGCCGGGCATGCACCCCGCCAAGCACCTCGCCGCGGGCGAGGTCGGCTACGTCATCACCGGCCTGAAGGACGTGTCGCAGCTGCGCGTCGGCGACACGCTCACGCAGGCCCGCGCCGGCGCCGAGGCGCCGCTGCCCGGCTACCAGGACGTCAAGCCGATGGTGTTCGCCGGCCTCTTCCCGACCGACTCCGACCAGTATCCGGAGCTGCGTGACGCGCTCGAGAAGCTGAAGCTGAACGACGCCGCGCTGAGCTACGAGCCGGAGACGTCGCGTGCGCTCGGCTTCGGGTTCCGCTGCGGGTTCCTCGGCCTCCTGCACATGGACATCGTGCGCGAGCGGCTCGAGCGCGAGTACGACCTCGACCTGCTCGTGACCGCGCCGAACGTCGCCTACCGGGTGCAGACGCTCGACGGCGACTGGGTCGAGGTGCACAACCCGGCGCAGATGCCCGACGCCGGCTCGATCGAGGAGACCGAGGAGCCGTACGTGCGCGCGTCGATCATCTGCCCGACCGCCTACGTCGGGCCGGTGATGGAGCTGAACCAGGAGCGCCGGGCGACCTTCGGCCACATGGAGTACCTGAGCCCCGAGCGGGTGCAGCTGATCTACGACCTGCCCCTGGGCGAGATCGTGCTCGACTACTACGACCAGCTCAAGTCGCGCACGCGCGGCTACGCGTCGTTCGACTACGAGCTGCTCGGCTTCCGGCCCGGCCACGTGGTCAAGGTCGACGTGCTGCTCGCGGGCGAGCGAGTCGACTCGCTCTCGCTGATCACCCACCGCGACAACGCGTACCGCCAGGGCAAGGCGCTCGTCGAAGCGCTGCGCGAGCGCATCCCGCGGCAGATGTTCGAGGTCGCGATCCAGGCCGCGATCGGCTCGCGCGTGATCGCGCGCGAGACGGTCAAGGCCAAGCGCAAGGACGTGCTCGCCAAGTGCTACGGCGGCGACATCAGCCGCAAGCGCAAGCTGCTCGAGAAGCAGAAGAAGGGCAAGAAGCGGATGAAGCAGGTCGGGAACATCGAGGTGCCGCAGGAGGCGTTCCTGGCCGTGCTCGAGATCAACCGCGAGGGCGCGGCGTGAGCGTGCGCCACCTGTACGTGCACGTGCCGTTCTGCGCCCATCGCTGCGGCTACTGCGACTTCGTCACCGTCACGCGGCAACGAGGACGTGCACGCCCGCTACGTCGAGGCGCTCCTGGCCGAGGTGCGCCGCCACGGCGTCCTCGCGCCCGAGACGGTCTACATCGGCGGCGGCACCCCGTCGCTCCTTTCAGACGATCTGCTCGCGGCGCTCCTGCGCGGCCTGCCGGGCGCCGCCGACGTGACGATCGAGTGCAACCCCGAGACGATCACACCGTCCAAGGCGCGGACGCTCCTCGACGGCGGCGTCACCCGCATCTCGCTCGGCGCCCAGAGCTTCCAGCCGCACCTGCTCGAGACGCTCGAGCGCCGGGCGCGGCCCGACACCGTCGTTGCGGCGGTCGCGACGCTCCGCGACGCGGGTCACGAGAACCTCAACCTCGACCTGATGTTCGGGGTTCCGGGGCAGTCGGGCGCCGATCTCCGGGCCGAGATCGAGACGGTGCTCGACCTCGCACCCGAGCACATCAGCTGGTATGAGCTCGAGGCCAAGCCGGGCACGCGCTTCGCCGTGCACCACGGGGCCGAGCTGGCGCGCCAGGCCGAGGCGCTCGAGGATCACTACGAGACCGTCGTCGCCGCGCTGCGCGGCGCGGGCTACCGCTGGTATGAGACCGCGAACTTCTGCCGGCCGGGCCGCGAGAGCGGCCACAACCTCGGCTACTGGCTCGGGCACGACTACCTCGGCGTCGGCGTCGGCGCGGTGTCGACGCTCGGCCTGGTCAGGCGCCGCAACCGGCCCGGTCTGCGCGGCTACCTCGAGGCGGCCGGCGCCGGCACAGACCCGCCGCACGAGCTCGAGCCGCTGTCGCCGTCGGAGCGGGGGATGGAGCGGCTGATGCTCGGGCTGCGGCTCGACCGGCCGCTCGACCTGGACGGGCTCGGCGACCTCCTCGACGCAGCCGCCTGCGAGCGGATGGCCGCCGCCGGGCTGCTCGCCCGCGACGGCGCGACGATCGCGCTCACCGATCGCGGCCGCTTCCTCGCAAACGACGTCGTCGCGACGGTGCTGCGGTGAGCCGCCGCCCGCTCCTAACCCCGCGTCAGCTCACCATCCTCACCCGCGTCGTGGACTCCTACATCGCGACGGGGCACCCGATCGGCTCCAAGGCGCTGGTCGAGGCGGGAGCCGTCGAGGCGTCGGCGTCCACCGTCCGCTACGAGCTGGCCGAACTCGAGACGCTCGGCCTGCTCGGCCATCCGCACACCTCGGCCGGGCGGGTGCCGACCGACGCCGGCTACCGCCTCTACGCCGAGGAGCTGCTCGAGGCGCCCGGCGGCCCGGTCGAGCCGCTGCCGGTCGACCTCTCGACCGTCCGCAGCGAGGTCGACACGGCGCTGCGCACGACGACCGAGATGCTCTCGCAGGTGACGTCGCTCGTCGCCCTCGTGACGGCGCCGCCGCTCGAGACGACCGAGATCCGCCATGTCGAGGTGCTGCTCCTGCAGCCGCAGGTGGTGATGGTGGTCGTGATCACCTCGACCGGCGGGGTGACCAAGCGGATCGTGCCGTTCGAATCGGCCGTCGACCCCAAGCTGGCCGAGTGGGCGCGGGCATTCCTGAACGAGCAGCTCGCGGGCGTGCGGCTGGGCGGGCGCATCCTGCAGAACCGGCTCGACGAGCCGGGCCTCTCGCCGCGCGAGATCGAGTTTCTCGGCGCGCTTCGGCCGGCGTTCACCGAGCTCGTGTGGGAGGGCCAGCAGGGCCTCTACGTGGGCGGTGCCGCGCGGCTGCTCGACGAGATGCGCTTCGCCGACCTCGACCAGATCAACGACCTGGTGCGCGTGCTCGAGAGCCGCGTCGGCATGCTCGCGATGCTGCGCGAGGCGCTCGAGACGCCGCGGCCCTACCTGCGCATCGGCTCCGACCACACCGTGCCCTACATGCGCGGCCTCGCCATGGTGGCCGCGAACTACGGCCTCGCCACGCGCAACCTCGGCACCGTGTCGCTGATCGGCCCGATGCGCATGGACTACGCGGTCGCCATCCGCTCGGTGCGAAGCGCCGCCCACTCGCTGTCGGAGTGGGTCGCAGACATCTACGAGGAGTGACGCGTCGACGGCGTCATTACTGTCCCACCCCGGCCGCCACGCCGCGAGCGACCATCAACCTCTGAGGGCGAGAACGGTCCGCCCTGCCGCGCTGTGCCCTACCCTGCCGCGCTCGGCCCTTCCAGCCCCTTCCCGCCCTCCGGTATCCACTCCGCCCGGTCGGCGAAGGCGGCGATGATCGGCCGGGCGCGCTCGATCAGCGCGCGGGCGGCGGGATCGTCCAGCGACGCCGAATGCGCGGCGCGGTCGGTCCAGACCTCGGTCACCCAGACGCTGTCGGCGTCGTCGAGCGCGCGGCTGACCAGATAGAGCAGACACTCCGGATTCGCGTCGAGCCCTGCAGCGGCCTCACGCAGGATCGCGGCGAGCTCGTCGCCCTTGCCGGGCTGCGCGACGATCCGTCCGTGCATGCCGTTGCGGGCCGAGCTCATCGCGGGAGTATCGCCCCGGGACCGTGAGTCGCGCGGCGGTGAGGGGCTCCAGTCCTCGCCGCCGCGCTTTGACTCCGACCCCCCATGCCGGGGTTGGCGATGAGACCCCCGCAGATCTCGAGTTCCTTTGCCGGCGGCCCACCGACTGAGGGCTGATCTGCGTTCATCGCTTCCCGGCCTCGCCGTCTCGCGTTGTGGTCTCAACATAGGTCGGCATCGGGATCCGGTCAAGTACTTCGAAAGGGGTAAATCAAGTACAACAGTGATCGGTCGCTTCACCGCCCATTCCGGCTTGGGAGAACGGCAAGAGCCGGGATGTCCGCATCGCACTCGATGGTCTGGTCAAGTGGCTGTTCGTGCGCTACGGTGAGAGCATGGAACGCGCCCGCACCGTCTCCGCCCACCGTCCCCGGACGAGTGCCGCGGATCCCGCCGCCGGGATCGGCAGCCGCGTGCGCGAGCTGCGCGTCGCGGCCGGCCTGACGCAGGCCGAGCTCGCGGGCGCGCGCTTCAGCAAGGAGTACGTGAGCCAGGTCGAGCTCGGCAAGTCGCGCCCGTCGGCGGCCGCGCTCGAGTGGTTCTCGGAGCGGCTCGGGGTGGCCGTGGGCCGCCTCGGCGACGCCGGCCCGGCCGCGGCCGCCGCCGCCGAGGCGGCGCTCGTGCAGGCCGAGGCCGCGATCGAGGCCGGCCGTCACGCCGACGCCCTCACGCTGCTCGAAGCGGTCGCGACCGCCGGCGGCGCGCTCGAGCTGCGCCACGCGCTCGCGCAGGGCTGGGCGCTTCACCACGTCGGCCGGCTGCCCGAGGCGGCGGCGCTGCTCGGCCGCGCCCGCGGCCTGGCCGAGGCCGGCGACGACCTCGACCGCGCAAGCGCGCTCTACCGGCTTGGCGTCGTGCGCTTCAAGATGGGCAGCCACGCCACGGCGGTGGCCGCGCTCGACGAGGCGCTTCGGTGCGCGACCGCTGCCGAGCGGCCGTCCGACGCGCTGCGCGCCCGGATCCTGAACACGCGGGCGAAGGTCCGCCGCCGCCAGAAGGACTTCACCGCGGCGGCCGAAGACGTGACGGCGGCGCTCGAGCTCGCCGGCGGCCTCGGCGACGACCGCGTCCTGGCCGAGACCTACCTCGACGCGTCGCTCGTCGCCGAGCGCCGGCACGAATACGGCCAGGCGCGCGACTACGCCGAGCGGTCGAAGGCGCTCTTCGAGCGGGTGGCCGACCACGCCTACGTCGGCAAGCTTTTGAACAACCTCGGCCAGCTGCGCGCGATCACGGGCCGCCCGGACGAGGCGGTGCCGCTGCTGCGCGAGGCGTTTCGGATCGCCGTCGAGCAGGACAACCGGATCGATGCGGCCTTCGCCGCCTCGTCGCTTGCGTCCGCGCGGCTGCACTCGGGCGACCCGGATGGGGCGATCGAGAGCGCAGATCGCGCGATCGAGCTATTGGGCTCGCGCGAGGAATACCGACAAGAAGAGGGGAACGCTCGTCTGGTCATGGGCCGCGCACATCTCGAGTGCGGGCGCATCGACGAGGCCGAGCGGGCCTTCACCGCGGCGGCGGACTGCTTCACCGCGGTGGAGTCGATCAGCCACATGGCCGGAGCGTGGGTTGCGATCGGAGATGTGGCATCGCAGCGAGGCGACGTGGCACGCGCCGCCGAGCTGTACCGGAGGGCGGCCGACGCCCTGCAGGACGTCCGCTGGTAGCGGACGCGGGCACGACCAGCGACACGGGAACTGGAGGTAGACGATGAAGCTTCTCTCGAAGCGACCGGTGCTCTTCGTATGGGCGACGACGGTTGCGCTGTTCCTCGCGCACGTCGGCCATCACGGCGTCACCCGCGGGTTCCACGAGTGGTGATCGCCCGCCCGTAGACTACGGGCGTGGCGAGCAAGCGCGACTATTACGACGTCCTCGGCGTGAGTCGGGACGCGTCGGAAGGCGACATCAAGAAGGCGTTTCGGAAGCTGGCGCGGGAGCTGCATCCCGACGTCAATCCGGACGATCCGAGCGCGGCTGAGCGCTTCCGCGAGACCACCGAGGCCTACGAGGCGCTCAGCAACGCCGACACCCGCGCCCGCTATGACCGGTACGGCCACGCGGGCATGGCCGGCACCCAGTTCCACCCCGAGCAGTTCATGGACTTCTCGAACCTGTCCGACCTGCTCGGGGCGTTCTTCGGCGACGACCTGTTCGGCGGCGGCGCGCGCCGGCCGGCCCGCGGCGGCGACGCCACGGCGGCGGTCGAGCTCACGCTCGCCGAGGCCGCGTTCGGCGTCACCCGCGAGGTGGACGTCGAGATCATCGCCGTCTGCGACCGCTGCAACGGCAACGGCGCCGAGCCCGGCACGACCCCCGACACGTGCCCGACGTGCGGCGGCAGCGGCCACGTCCAGCACGTCTCGAACACGGCCTTCGGTCAGTTCGTCCAGACCTCGACCTGCCCGGCCTGCCGCGGGCGGGGCGCGCGCATCGACTCGCCCTGCACCGCGTGCCGCGGGCGCGGCCGGCGGCGGACGAGCGAATCGGTCGAGGTGCAGATCCCGGGCGGGATCATGTCGGGCCAGCGCCTGCGGCTCGCGGGCCGCGGGCATGCGGGCGAGGCGGGCGCATCGCGCGGCGACCTCTACCTCGGCGTCACCGTCGCCGAGGACAGCCGCTTCCAGCGCGAGGGCAACGACATCGTCTCGGTGCTCGACCTCCCGTTCACGCGCGCCGCGATGGGGACGAGCGTGACCGTCGAGACGCTCGAGGGCCCGCACGACCTCGAGGTGCGGCCGGGCACCCAGCCCGGCGAGACGCTCGTGCTGCGCGGTAAGGGCATCCCGGTGCTCGGCGGCCGCGGCCGCGGCGACCACCGCGTGGTCGTGAATGTGCGCGTGCCGCGCAAGCTCTCGCCCGAGCAGCGGTCGATGCTCGAGAGCTTCGAGGCGACGGTCGACGAGGGCACGTACGCGGCCGACGACGGGTTCTTCCACCGCCTGAGGACCGCATTTCGGTGAAGCGGTACGTGCTGCGCGTCCCGGCGGCCGAGGCCGAGCCGGCCCTCGCGCGCATGCTCGACCTGTTCCCGGACGGCCTCGAGGAGGAGCGCGACGGCGACGAGGTGGTGCTTGCCGGCTACGCCGAGGAGGCGCCCGCAGGTGGCCTGGTCGGCGCCGACGTCACGCCCGGCTGGGAGGAGCGCTGGCGTGAGTACCACCGCCCGGTCACCGTCGGCCGCGTCTGGGTCGGCCCTCCGTGGTGGCCGGACAGGGGAAGCGGGGACAGCACCCTGAGCGTCGTGATCGATCCCGGGCGCGCCTTCGGCACCGGCGGGCACGGCTCGACCCGGGCCGCGCTCGAGCTGCTCCAGCGGCTCGAGCCGGGGCGTGCGCTCGATCTCGGCTGCGGCTCGGGAGTGCTCGCGATCGCCGCGGCCCGGCTCGGGTTCGACGTCTGCGGCGCGTTCGACCTCGATCCGCTGGCGGTGGGCGCGGCGGCCGAGAACGCCCTGCGAAACGGCGTCGAGCTCACCGTGGCCAGGGCCGACGTGCTCACCGACCCGCTTGCCCGAGGCGCCGCTCTGGATCGCGAACCTCGAGCTCGGGCTGCTGCGCCGGCTGCTGCAGCGGGCCGACCTGCCCGCCTGCATCCTGGTGTCGGGCCTGCTCGATCCCGAGACGGTCGGCGGCGCCGAGCGGGTCGTCGCCGACAGCTGGGCGGCCGAGCTGGTGCGGCCGTGACCCGGCACTCCTACCGCTTCTTCGCAGTCGACGTGAAGGGCGGCGTGGCCGTGCTCGGCCCGCGCGACCGCCGCCACCTCGAGCAGGTGCTGCGCCTGCGCGTGGGCGATACTTGCGAAGTCGCCGCCGGCGGCCGGGCCTATCGCGCCCGGGTGGCGGCCGGCGGCCTCGAGCTCATGGACGAGATCGAAAACGTGACCGCCCCCCCGATCACCGTGTGGCTGGCCCAGCCGGGCGGCCGCTCGGACGACGCGGTCGAGAAGCTGACCGAGCTCGGCGTCGCGCAGATCGGCGCGCTGCGGACGCGCTACCTCAAGGGCGAGTTCACCGACGCCCGGATCGAGCGCTGGCGGCGGATCGCGGTGGCCGCGGCGAAGCAGTCCAAGCAGGCGCGCGTCCCCGAGGTCGTGGCGGTGGCCGACTACGCCGACGTGCTCTCGCCCGAGGCCGTTGTGCTGAGCCACACCGGAGCCTCCGGCGGACTCGCCGACCGCATCGTCGGCCGCCGCCAGGCGACGCTCCTGATCGGGCCCGAGCCGGGCTTCTCCGACGACGAGCTCGAGCTGGCGCGCTCGCGGGGCGTGGCGGTGGCGACGTTCGGGCCGGTCGTGCTGCGCACCGAGACCGCCGCGGTCGTCGCGGCGGCGCTCGCGCTGCGCGAGATGGGGTTTCTGGGGTGAGCGACCTTCGCCGTCGAGTTCCTGGGCTGCAAGGTGTCGCTCGCCGATGCGCAGTCGGTGCGCGAGCGGCTCGCCGCGGACGGCCATTCCGAGGCCGAGCCGGGCCGGGCGCAGGTGCGGGTCGTGAACACCTGCTGCGTCACGGCCGAGGCGGTGGCGAAGTCGCGCAAGGCGGTGCGGCGGGCCGCCGCGGGCGCCGAGCGCGTCGTCGTCACCGGCTGCGCCGCAAACCTGCACGGAGCGGGCCTCGAGCGCGTGGCCGCGAACGTGACCGTGCTTCCGGGCCGCTCCGAGCACGTGCCCGCGGCCGTCGCGGGCTGGGTCGGGCGGCTCGGCTGCGCCGGGGCGGCTGCTGCACCGGCGTTCGCGCGGACGCGCGCCTACGTGAAGGTGCAGGACGGCTGCTCGTTTCAGCTGCAGCTACTGCGTCATCCCGCAGGTGCGCGGCGAGAGCCGCAGCCGCGCGTCGGCCGCCGTGCTGGCCGAGGTCAGGCGGCGCGCCTCCCAGGGCCACCGCGAGGTGGTGCTCACGGGCATCAACCTGGGCTGCTTCCGCGATCGCGCCGTGGGCGTGCGGCTCGCCGACCTGCTCGTCGCCGTCGCGGACGTCGACGGGATCGAGCGGGTGCGGCTGTCGTCGATCGAGGTGAACCACCTCACCGACGCGCTGCTCGACGCGCTCTCCCATCCCCGCGTCGCCGCGCACCTGCACGTGCCGATGCAGTCGGGTGACGACGGCGTGCTCGGCGCGATGCGGCGCCGCTACACCGCTTCGGGCTTCCTGGCGCGGATGCGGCGGGCGCGCGGGCGCGTCGCCGGCGTCAACCTGACCACGGACGTGATCGTCGGCCACCCGGCCGAGACGGACGCGGCGTTCGCGGCGACGATGGCGGCAGCCGACGCGGCCGGGTTCACGAAGGTGCACGTGTTCCCGTACTCGCCGCGGCCGGGGACAGCCGACGGCGGCCGCGCCGGGGTCGCCGCCGCCGTCAAGCGCCGCCGAAGCGCCGAGCTGCGCGCGCTGTCCGACGCGCGCGGCGCCGCCCACCGCGCGGCCAAGCGCGGCCGCCGCGAGCGGGTGCTGGTCGAGACCGCGGCCGGCCGCGGCCACAGCGACGACCTGACGGCCTTCGTCGTCGCCGGGGCGGCGCCGGGGGCGATGGTCGACGTCGTGGGGGCCGGGCTCACCGGCGACGCCGTCGTGGGGGTGCCGGCGTGATCGCGCGCATCCAGGCCGAGCTGCGCGCGGCCATGCTCGCGGGCGACCGCACCCGCGTGGGGGCGCTTCGGCTGATGCTCTCGGCGCTCCAGAAGGCCGAGAAGGACGGCGTCGCCGGCGCGTTCTCCGAGGCCGACGCCGAGGCGGTGCTGCGGCGCGAGCGCAAGCAGCGGATCGAGGCGGCCGAGGCCTACCGCGCCGCCGGCCACGCCGATCGCGCGGAGCCGAGGAGGCCGACGTCCCCGTCATCGACGAGTTCCTGCCCGCCGCGATCGATCCCGCCGAGCTGGTCGCGCTCGTGGACGCCGCGATCGCCGAGACCGGCGCCACATCGATGCGCGACATGGGCAAGGTGATGGGGCTCGTCACCCAGCGCGGCGCCGGCCGCGTCGACGGCAAGGCCGCCTCCGCGCTTGTGCGCGAGCGGCTCACGGCGGGCGGCTGAGACCCGCCTAGACTTCGCCCGAATGGCGCGCGTGCAGATGTCGGTGGGAAACGAGCTCGCAACGGAGCTTGGGAATGACCGTGACGCCATGCTCGGCGCGTTGAACGAGCGCGTCGGCGTGAGCGCCTATCTGCGCGGCAACGAGCTCACCCTCGACGGCGACGACGAGGCGGTCGAGCGCGCCCGTTCGGTGGTCGAGGAGCTGGCGCAGCTTGTCGCCGAGGGCGTCAGCGTCGGCCCGCAGACGGTCGATGCCGTGGCGGGCGTGCTGACCGCCGACGGCCGGGCGGTGGACGTGCTCCACGACATCGTGTGGATGCACCGCGGCAACAAGGTCACGCCGAAGACGATCGTCCAGAAGCGCTACGTCGACGCGATCCGTACCAACACGGTCACCTTCGGGATCGGCCCGGCCGGCACGGGCAAGACGTACCTCGCGATCGCCCTCGCCGTTGCCGCGCTGCAGGAACGCGAGGTGGCCCGGATCATTCTCACCCGGCCGGCGGTCGAGGCGGGCGAGCGGCTCGGGTTCCTGCCCGGCGACCTCCTGGCCAAGGTCGACCCGTACCTGCGGCCGCTCTTCGACGCCCTGCACGACATGCTGGACGCCGAGCGGCTGGCGTCCTACATGGACAAGGGCATGGTCGAGGTCGCCCCGCTCGCCTTCATGCGCGGCCGCACGCTGAACGACTCGTTCATCATCCTCGACGAGGCCCAGAACACGAGCCCCGAGCAGATGCAGATGTTCCTGACGCGGCTCGGTTTCGGGTCGAAGGTGGTCGTCACGGGCGACATCACCCAGATCGACCTGCCGCGCGACCAGCGCTCCGGCCTCGTGAACGTGATGGGCGTGCTCGACGGCGTGCCCGACATCGCCTTCGTGCACTTCACCGACGCCGACGTCGTGCGCCACAAGCTGGTGCAGCGGATCGTGAGCGCCTACCGCGAGCACAGCGAGGCGCAGGGCCAGAGGGCGCGCGAGTGAGCGTGACCGTCGAGGTGCGAAACCGAGCCCGGATCGCGCTCGACGGTCAGGCGGCGGCCGCCGTCCTCTCGGCGGCGCTCGAGGCGGAGGGGATGACCGAGGGCGAGGTCGGCCTGGCCGTGGTCGGCAGGGCCGAGATGGCGCGGCTGAACGCCGCCCACCGCGGCAAGGCCGAGGCCACCGACGTGCTCTCGTTCCCGCTCGACATGCGCGAGCCGCTGCCCGAGGGCGTTCCGCGCCAGCTTGGCGACGTCGTCATCTGCCCCGCCTACGCCCAGGCCCAGGGAACGCCGGTCGAGCACCTGCTCGTGCACGGCGCGCTGCATCTTTTCGGATACGACCACGACGCCGATGATGGAGAGATGCTGCATCGCCAAGAGCAGATCGTCGAGGAGCTCGCCGCACGTTGCCGCCGCCCGTCCTGCGTAGCCGCGAGGAGACGAAGCGGCGCGGCCCGCCGCGCCGCTCCGTTCAGCGCTGCCCGGCGCGAGGCGAACGGCCTCGTCAACAGCTTCAACTATGCGTTCGAGGGCATCATCTACGTGGTGCGGACGCAGCGGAACATGCGCCTGCACTTCGTCGTCGCCCTCGCGCGTGCTCCCGCTCGGCGTCGTGCTCGGCGTGAGCCGGATCGAGATGCTGGCGCTGATCCTCGCGGTCGCCTTCGTGCTGCTCATGGAGATGGCGAACACCGCGCTCGAGATGACGATTGACGTGGCCACGCCGGCGTTCGACCCGCGTGCCCGCGCGGCCAAGGACATCGCCGCAGGCATGGTGCTCGTGTCGGCGGTGACGGCGATCTTCGTCGGCTACCTGGTGTTCGCGCCACGGCTGCAGCACCCCACCCAGCGCGGCATCAACACCGTGCGTCACTCGCCCGTGCACCTGACGGTGATCGCGATCGCGATCATCATCCTGCTCGTGATCGGGATCAAGGCCTACTTCGGCACTGGGACGCCGCTTCGCGGCGGCCTGCCGTCCGGTCACGCCGCGGTCGCGTTCGCGGGCTGGGCCGCGATCACGCTCGTCACCCACAGCTACGAGAACCAGGTGCTCGTCTCGACGCTCGCCTTCGTCATGGCGGTGCTGGTGGCCCAGACGCGGGTCGAGGCCGGCGTCCACACCAAGCTCGAGGTGCTCTACGGCGGCGTGCTGGGCGCGCTCGTCACGACCGCCATCTTCCAGGCGCTCACCTAACCGGGGTCATAACCGGGGTCAGACCCCGGTTGCGGGGCGGGGGTGGTTCGTGGCGAAGTTGTCACACGTCGGGTGGTGACCGGTCACACGTACCCGCGTAGCGTGAGAGACATGATCGAGCTCGCGTCCCGCCCCCATGTCATCGCCGATCGCTACCTGACCAGCCCGGCCGCGCTCGCCGCCAGCCCGTTCGGGCCGGTCGACGCGCTCGACACGCACTCCGGTCGCGGCGCCCAGGTGCGGCTCGTCCTCGTCGACGGCGGGTGGGACGAGACGGGGCTGGCCGAGGCGGTCGCGCGCTGGTGCGGTATCGGCTGCAGCGAGGTGTGCGGCGTGCTCGACTTCGGCCGCCACGACGACCGCTGGTTCCTGGTGCTGCCGCCGAGCCTCGGTCTGCCCGTCGAGCGCTGGCGCGCGCTGCGGCGCCCGAACGCGCACGACGCCGCCCGGCTGACGCTCGCGTTCGGCCGCGTGGTCGAGCGGGTCGCGGCCGCCGGCTTCTGCCTCGATGCCGCCTCGCTCGCCGACGTGGCCGTCGGCCCGGGCCCGACGCCGTTCCTCGAGCGTCCCTGCCTGCAGCCGGCGGGCGCGCGAGGCAGCGGCGACGGCCAGCGGCTGCTCGCTGCCGTCTGCGGCGCGGCGCTCGGATCGGTCGAGCCCACGGCCGCCCTCGGCGAGTGGCGCGAGCGCGCTCACGCTGCCCGGTTCGACGACCTCGGCGTCTGCCTGGACGAGCTCGGGCGCTGCGGCCTGTCCGAGGAATCCGGCGCCGCCACCGCGTCCGATCCGCCCGGGCTCGAGCGGCTCTTCGACGAGGACTTCGACCTCGACGGCCCGGCGCTCACCGGCCCGCCGCCGCGCCGCCGCTGGCGGCTGGTGGCGCCCTGGGCCACCATCGGGCTGCTGGGCCTCGCGTTCCTGTTCGGCCACGTGTCCCATCCCGGTGGCGGGCCGGTCACGCCGGCGGCATCGCCCCGGACGACCCCCGTCGCCGTTGCGCCGGTCAAGGTCAACCGCTCCGCTCACGACCCGGTGGTACACAGCCGAACGCCGCACCGCACGTCCGCACCTCGCGCGAAGCGGCACCCGCACCACCGTGCGCATGCGGCGGCGCCCTCCACCGCGACGAGCGCCACCGCCCCGGAGACGTCGCCGGCGACACCCACGAGCACGCGCTCGTCCGCCGGAGCGACGACGCTGCCGGCACCCGGCGGGACGACGCTTCCGGCTCCGTGAGGCCAGCATCTACCATGCGGGTATGCGCGCCGCGAACTCATCCGAGCTCGACCTGTACGCCCACGCGCAGGCCGCCGCCGTCAACGCATATGCCCCGTACTCGCACTTCCCCGTCGGCGCCGCGCTGCAGCCCGAGGGCGGCGTCGAGCCGATCGTCGGCGTGAACGTCGAGAACGGGTCGTTCGGGATGACGCTCTGCGCCGAGCGCACGGCGGTCTTCACGGCGGTCACGGCCGGCCACCGCCGGTTCGTGGCGATCGCGGTCTATGCCGACGCCGAGACGGCGCTCGCCGTGCGGCGCCTGCCGGCAGGTGCTGGCCGAGTTCTCGCCGGATATCACCGTCATCTTCCGCCGCGGGGGCGAGGTCGTCGCCGCCGCGCTCGACGAGCTCCTGCCGGAGCGATTCGTCCTGTGACCGGCGCCGAGCACCGCTCGGGCCTGATCGCGCTCGCCGGCCGCCCGAACGTCGGCAAGTCCACGCTCGTGAACCGGATCGTCGGCGACCACGTCGCGGCGGTCTCCGCCCGCCCGCAGACGACCCGGAGGCGGGCGCTCGGCGTCGTGCACCGGCCCGGCGTCCAGCTCGTGCTGGTCGATCTGCCCGGGTTCCAGAAGCCGTTCGACCGGCTCACCGAGCGGATGCAGCGGTCGGTGAACGAGACGCTGGCCGATGCCGACGCGACGGTGCTCGTCCTGGACGCCCGCACGGCGCTCGGCGCAGGCGATCGCTTCATCGCCGGCCGCGTGCTCGCCGAGGGCGCGCCGCCGTGCGTGATCGCGCTGAACAAGACCGACGGCCTCGGCGCCGACCGTATCGTGCCCGCCCTCGCCGCCGCCGTGGCCCTGGGCAACCGCGAGCCTCCACGCGGTGCACCCGATCAGCGCCCTCACAGGCGCCGGCGTGGACGATCTGCTGGCCGACCTGCTCGCGCCTGCTGCCCGAGGGGCCGGCGTGGTTCCCCGAGGGCATGACCACCGACCAGACCGCTCGAGCAGCGCATCGCCGAGCTCGTCCGCGAGCGCGGCGCTCGAGCTCACGCGCGACGAGGTGCCGCACGCGATCGCGGTGCTCGTCGAGTCGATCACACGGCGGCAGGGGCGCACCCTCGTCGAGGTCAGGCTCATCTGCGAGACCGAGTCGCAGAAGGCGATCCTGATCGGCCGCGACGGGGCGATGGTGAAGCGGATCGGGAGCGAGGCCCGCCCGGCCGTCGAGCGGGCGATGGGCGAGCCGGTGTTCCTCGACCTCTCGGTGCGTGTGCGGCCGCGCTGGCGCCGCGACACGGGCCAGCTCGACCGGCTCGGAGTGTGAGGCCCATCGCGACTTCATCTAGACTGGCCGCGGATGCCTCCGTTATCGGCTGAGAAGTTCATCGGATGGGCGGTCGATGGCTTCGCTTGACCGCATGATCAGCTCCAGCCGGCGGGCGCTGGAGCAGCGCCGCGACGCGCGGCCGCTGGCCCAGCTCGAGGCGGCCGTGAGCGGGCTCGACCCGATCCGCCCGTTCACCGAGGCGATCGTCGGCGAGGAGATCTGCTTCGTGCTGCGAGTGTCGGCGGCCGATCCGGCCGTGCTCGCGAGCGCCGATGCCGCGGCGGTCTCCGGTCTGGTCGTGCCCGCCGACGCGGTGCCGGAGGGCTTCGAGGAGACGGCGCTTCCCGTACTGCACAAGGGCGTGCTGATCGATCCGTACCAGCTCTACGAGAGCCGCCTGGGTGGTGCCGACGGCGTCGTCCTGATCGCCGAGGCCTTCGACGACGACGCGCTGTTCGCCGAGATGGAGGCCGTCGCGGGCCATCTCGGCCTCGACGTCGTCCTGCAGGTGGGCGACGAGGACGAGCTCGAGCACGTGCTCGAGCTGCTCGACCCCGACTCGTTCCTGATCCAGAACATTCGCCCGGGCCGCAGCGAGGCCGACTTCGAGCACACGTTCTCGCTGCTCGAGGAGGTGCCCGCCGGGAAGGTCGTGGTGTCCGAGGGCGGCATCCATACCCGCGATCAGGTGGCCGCGCTCGAGGGCGCAGGCGTCGACGCGGCCATCCTCGGCGGCTGGGTGCAGAAGCTCGGCATCGGCCCGACCCTCGACATCCTGCGCGGCGACAGCCGCGAGTAGCCGGCCCGCCCGCCTGGTTCAGCCGAAGAAGGCGGCGGCCTCGTCGAAGAGCTCGCGCGGGACGAGCTTGAGCGAGGCGACGGCCTCGGCGATGGGGACGGACACGACCGCGTCCCCTCGCAGCGCCGCCATCATGCCCCACTCGCCGTTGCGGACGAGCTCGGCGGCTTTCAGCCCGAATTGGGTGGCGAGCACGCGGTCGCGGGCGGTCGGCGATCCGCCCCGCTGGATGTGGCCGAGCGTCGTGACCCGGGTCTCGAAGCCGGTGCGGTGCTCGATCTCGGACGCCAGCGCGGCACCGACGCCGCCGAGCCGGGCGTGGCCGAAGTCGTCGAGCTCGTGCGATGCGACCCCACGTGACTCGCCGCTCTCGTAGAGCAGCTCGTACCCTTCGCTGACCACGACGATCGAGAAGTCCTTGCCCCTGGCGTGGCGGGTGGTGATCAGCCCGCAGCAGTGCTCGACGGTCAGCGGCAGCTCCGGGATCAGGATCACATCGGCGCCGCCGGCCATCCCGGACATGACGGCGATCCAGCCGGTGTGGCGGCCCATCACCTCGCAGACCATCACGCGGTCGTGCGACTCCGCCGTGGAGTGCAGGCGGTCGATCGCCTCGGTGGCGATGGTGACGGCCGTGTCGAACCCGAACGTGTAGTCGGTGCCGCGCAGATCGTTGTCGATCGTCTTCGGCACGCCGACGACGTGGACGTCGTGTTCGGCACACAGCCGCCCGGCGACGCCCAGGGTGTCCTCGCCGCCGATCGCGACGAGCGCATCGAGGCCGCGCATGTTCTCGAGGACACGCTCGACACCGCCCTCGGTCTCGAACGGGTTGGTGCGCGACGTGCGCAGGATCGTCCCGCCGCGCGGGAGCAGGCCCGAGACATCCGCGGAGTCGAGCGGGCGCAGCTGGCCCTCGACGAGGCCGCGCCAGCCACGCAGCACCCCGATCACGCTGTCGCCGTGGTCGATGGACGACCGGGCGACCGCACGGATCACGGCGTTCAGGCCGGGGCAGTCGCCACCGCCTGTCAGGATGCCGATGCGCATACCGGGGTTCTAGCCCACGCCGGGGGCCGGCGCCATCCCGTCGCGCAGGCCGGCCGACCCCGCCTCGGCGTGCACGATCAGCACGGGGATGCGGCTGTGATGGAGCACGTCGTGGCTGACGCTCCCGAGGAGCGCCGCCGCCGCGCCGCCGCGGCCGCGCGAGCCCATCACGATAAGGTCGTGCTTGCCCTCGTCGGCCGCCTTCAGGATCGCCGCGGCGGTGTGGTCCTGCCCGACGATCGTCGTCACCGGCATGTCGTCGCCGATATGCTCGCGTGCCGCCCGAAGCGTCGCCTGGGCCTCATGGTCGGCGTCCTCCTGCGTCGGCAGCAGGCCGGCGTAGGGGCCGGCCGCGAGCCGCCACGCCGTCCGCGACGCGACGCTGATCAGGGTGAGCCGCGCGTGATAGGCCCGGGCCAGATCGGCGGCTTCGTCGAGCGCCCGCACGGCGTGCGGCGATCCGTCGACCGCGACCAGGATGTTCAGGAACACACCCGCAAGCCTAGACTGTCAGGTGGCCCGTGAAGGCGGCCGGGCCTTCCGAGGCGAGCGGGCATTGTCGCGGCGGAAGACCCGGCCGTCCGCGGGCCAGTCTCGCCCCGGTGTGTGAGACACGCGTGAGAGCGCGTTCCTAGGACGGAGGGGGCGCGCCGTAACCGAGGAGCGGCATCTGCCCCAGGCTCCCCCGCGGGATCTCGCAGCTCGAGGCGCTCCATCCGTGCCTATGCCGCGACATGTCATAGGTGCAGCTGGCACCTCCCTTGAACGTGCACTGGAGCACGATCGAATCCGGGTGGGTCGTGCGAGTGCAGTGCGTGGCCAGCGCCAGCGCGCGTGCGAGGCTGGGATTGGCGGCCGGCGGCTCGGGCGCCGCGGGCTCTGACCGGGCGAGGATGCCGACCCCTGCGGGCATCGCGACCAGGGCGACGAGGGCGAGCGCGATCTCCGTGGCGCGGCGCATGCTCCCGAGTCTACGGCCGGCCGGGGGCCGCCGCCCGGGCGCGGCGGTAGCGCAGGTAGATGACCTCGCCGAAGGCTCGGGTCTCGACGAGCTCGAGATCGAGTGGCGCGTCGAGCTGCGGGAAGAAGGGCGTGCCGCCGCCGAGGATGACCGGGCTCACGAACAGCCGGTACTCGTCGACGAGGTCGAGCGCGATCGCCTCGGCCGCAAGGCCGGCGCCGCCGACGCTGATCTCACCTCCGGGCGCCGGCTTGAGCCGCGCCACCTCCTCGGGCAGCCCGCCGCTCACGAGCCGGGCGTTTCCGACCACACCGTCGAGCGTGTGCGAGAAGACGACCTTCGGCAGCGCCTGCCAGATCGCGGCGAACTCACGCCCGGTGGCGGACATCCCGGGGTCGGCGTCGGCCGTCTCCCAGTAGACCATCGTCTCGTACAGCCGCCGGCCGCACAGGTGCGCCGCGAGCGCGCGGGTCTGCTCGTTGTGGAAGCGGTGCAGCTCCTCGCCGGGCGCACCCCAGCCGATCTCGCCGTTGGGTCCGGCGATGAAGCCGTCGAGCGAGACCCCCATCGAGTAGATCAGCTCCGCCATCCGCTCCCTCCTGCGTGCGACAGGTGCCGAAGGTGGGAGTCGAACCCACACAGCCTTGCGGCCGGGCGATTTTGAGTCGCCTGCGTCTACCGTTCCGCCACTTCGGCCAGGACGAGTGGCAAATGCTACCGCCGCATTGGTAATTGGGCCGAAATGGGGTAGAACCTGCCTCTCATGGCGCAATCCAGAGACGAGGGTGGGGGAAAGGGCAGCCCGCGGTCGAGCGTGCTCGACCACCGCTTTGGCTCTGGCCCGCCCCTGACGGTGGGGATCGAGGAGGAGTACATGCTGCTCGACCCGGTCGGATACGACCTGGTGTCGGGCGTCGAGCAGCTCCTGACCGAGGCCGCCGACGGCGAGCTGGCCGACCGGCTGAAGCCGGAGCTGATGCAGTGCGTGCTCGAGTCCGGCACGATCGTCTGCGACGACATCGCGTCGGCGGCGGCCGACCTGCGCCTGATCCGCCACTACGTCGCCCAGCACCTCCGCGCCCACAACATGCGCCTGGGAGCGGCCGGCACGCACCCGTTCTCGCTGTTCGAGAACCAGAAGATCACCGCCCGCGATCGCTACCGCGTGCTCGTCGAGATGCTCCAGTACGTCGCCCGGCGGGAGCTCGTCTTCGGCATGCACGTCCACGTCGCCGTGCCCTCGCCGGAGGCGTGCCTGGCCGTGATGGAGGGCGTGCTCATCGAGCTGCCCGTGCTGCTTGCGCTCTCGGCCAACTCGCCGTTCTGGCGCGGCGAGCACACGGGGCTGGCCTCGAGCAGGGCGATGATCTTCTCGGCCTTCCCGCGCAGCGGCCTGCCGCCGCGCTTCGCCGACTACCAGGACTACGCAGACGCGGTCGGGTTCATGGAGGCCACCGGCGCGATCGGCGACTACACCCACCTGTGGTGGGACGTGCGTCCGCATCCCCGCTTCGGCACGCTCGAGGTGCGGGTGATGGACTGCCAGACCCGCATCGACGACACCATCGCGCTCGCGGCCTACGTGCAGTGCCTGGTGAAGCTCCTCCTCGACCGCTACGACGACGGCCAGGTGCTCTCGTACCACCGCATGCTGCTGGCCGAGAACAAGTGGCTCGCGCTGCGCTACGGGCTGGAGGCGCCGCTGATGGACCTCGCGGCGGGCAAACGGGTGAAGATGGCCGCGCGCACGCTCGCCAAGCGCCGGATCCGGGAGCTGCGCCCGATCGCGCGCGAGCTGGGATGCGTCGATGCCCTGGCGCGGATCGACTGGATCCTCGAGAACGGCAACGGCGCCGACCGCCAGCGCCAGGTGTGGAACGCAAACCGCGACATCTCCGAGGTGGCCGAGGAGATCGCGGTCGCCGCCGAGCGCGTCTAGCCACCCGGCCTTCCGCGTCGCCACCGCCTGCACGCACAAGGACTTGCGCATCCTGCTTCGCGTCGCTATATTTCGTGTACGAAAGGTTTCTCCACGAAAGGAACGGACGCGAACGATGGCCACACGAACGATATCGAAGGCTGAGCTGGCCGCCGAGGTCGGGCGATTGTGGTCCGACGTCGCCGTCCAGGCCAAGAGAGCGATCAAGCCGCTGCTCGAGGAGCAGGGGGTCACGATGCCGCAGGCGATGGCGCTGCAGACGCTGCTCACCGCCGGTGGCCGCGCGTCGGCCCGGGATCTCGGCCGCGACTGCCACATGCTGGCGTCGACGGTCACGGGCGTGATCGACCGGCTCGAGACCGCCGGTCACGTTCGCCGCGAGCGCGACGACCGCGACCGGCGCGTCGTATGGGTGATGCTGACCGACGAGGGCCGTGCCCTCGCCGAGCGGCTGCCGAAGTTCTTCGAGCAGGTGGGAAGGTCGTTCGCCGTGCTTCCGGCACGTGAGCTCGAGCAGATGCGGGAGTCGCTCCTGCGGGTGCTGGCCGCCGCTGAGACAAGGGAAAACGGGTGAGGCCGTTTCGGCCGGCGTGCGGTTTGCCGCACCTCGATCAGACGGAGCACCCCATTGGCCGCGGGGCCCGTGCGGGGCAGCCTATGGAGTCAAGTGGGAAGAGAAGGGGAGTTTGAAGTGCCTGTAATCAACGAAATCAATCGCAAGTGGTGGACGCTGGGCGCGATGTGCTTCGCCCTGTTCATGGTCATGCTCGACAACACGGTGGTGAACATCGCGCTGCCGGCGATCAAGTCGAGCTTCGGGGCCTCCATCTCGGGGCTCTCGTGGACCGTCAACGCCTACACGCTCGTGTTCGGCGTGCTGCTCGTCACGGGCGGCCGGCTGGGCGACGTGTTCGGCCGCAAGCGCATGTTCATGGCCGGGCTCGTGGTGTTCACGCTCGGGTCGATCGGCGCGGGCCTGTCCGGGTCGATCAACGAGCTCGTCGCGTTCCGCTGCGTCCAGGGGGCCGGTGCGGCGTTCCTGATGCCAGGATCGCTCTCGATCATCACCAACACGTTCAGCGGACCCGACCTGGGCCGCGCGCTCGGACTGTGGGCGGGCATCTCCGGCCTGGCGCTGGGCATGGGCCCGGTCGTCGGCGGGCTGCTCGTGGAGAAGGCCGGCTGGGAGTGGATCTTCTTCCTCAATGTTCCCGTCGCCCTCGTCGCGCTGCCGCTGACGGCCTACGCCGTCCATGAGTCGCGTGACGAGACGGCCATCCGCCGCGTCGACCTGCTCGGGATCGCCACCCTGTCGCTTGGGCTCGGCGGTCTTGTGCTCGGGCTCGTCCAGGCCAACGACTACGGCTGGACGTCGGCGCGGATCCTGGCCGAGTACGGCGTGGGCATCGCCGGAATGATCGCGTTCGTGACGCTGCAGCTGCGCGGCCGCGACCCGATGCTCGACATGACGTTCTTCAAGAACCGCACGTTCAACGCCGGAAACGTCGTCGCCTTCCTGGTCACGTTCTCGATGTTCGCGACGTTCTTCTTCATCACGCTCTACATGCAGAACATCGAGCATCTCTCGCCGCTGCAGACCGGCGTGCGCTTCCTGCCGATGACGGTGCTGATCATCGCGACCGCGCCGATCGCCGGGAAGCTCTCGGATCGCTTCGGCTCGCGCTGGCTGCTCACGGGCGGGATGACGCTCATCGCGGCGTCGCTCTTCCTCGAGTCGCGCATCAGCGACACGAGCGGCTACCTGACCCTGCTGCCGGCGTTCCTGGTCGGAGGCGTGGGGATGGGGATGACGATGTCGCCGATGACGGCGGCCGTGATGAGCTCGGTCGACCGCACGAAGGCCGGCGCAGCATCCGGCGTGCTGTCGATGACGCGCATGGTCGGCGGCGTGTTCGGCGTCGCGTCCCTGACAGCGCTCTTCGAGCACCTGGCCACGGCCCGCACGGCCGCCGGCCACGGCCCGGATGATGTGTTCATCTACTCGCTCGGGCACAGCCTGCGCTACTCGGCGGGTATCGCGCTCGTCGGGGCCCTGGTCGCCGTGGCGTTCATCCGCAGCCACCGCGTCGAGCTCGTGGCGGAAGCTCCCGCCGAGGACGTCGCGATGGCGGAGGCCGTCTCGATCGATTCGCCGGCCGGGCGGGCGCTTCGGCGCTCGCCCGGCCGGCGCGTGGTCCGGGCCTGATTCGCGGTTACACTGGCGCCTTCGTTCAGGGATCCGAGCAAGGGGGGCCGCCATGGACAGGCAGGAGGTCATCGAGCGTTGCAGGCGCGACAACGTCGCGTTCGTGCGATTGCAATTCACCGAGCCGTACGGCCCGGTGAAGAACGTCTCCATCCCCGTCGACGAGCTCGAGAAGGCGCTCGACAACGAGCTGATGTTCGACGGATCGTCGATCCGGGGCTTCAAGCGGATCGAGCAGTCGGACATGTACTTCCTGCCCGATCCGAACACGTACACCGTGCTGCCGTGGCGCGGCACCGAGGAGGCGCGCACCGCCCGCCTGATCTGCGACGTCGCTGACCCCGACGGCACGCCGTTTGCCGGCGATCCGCGCACGAACCTGAAGCGCGTGCTGAAGAAGGCCGCCGACATGGGCTACACGATGAACGTCGGCCCCGAGGCCGAGTTCTTCCTCTTCAAGCTCGACGCCGAGGGCAACCCGACGGTCGATCCGCATGACGCCGCCACCTATTTCGACGTCCACCCGCTCGACCGCGGCGAGGATTGCCGGCGCGACATCGAGATCACCCTGCAGCAGATGGGCTTCGAGCTCGAGGCCGCCCACCACGAGGTCGCCATCGGCCAGCACGAGATCGACTTCCGCCACGCCGATGCCCTTACGACCGCCGACAACCTGGTCACATTCCGGATGGTCGTGAAGACGATCGCAGCCCGAAACGGCATGCACGCGACGTTCATGGCCAAGCCGATCCACGGCGAGAACGGGTCGGGCATGCACGTGAACCAGTCGCTCGCCCGCGGCAGCGACAACGCGTTCCTCGACGAGTCCGACGAGCTGCGCCTGTCGAAGGAGTGCCGCTCCTACATCGCCGGCGTGCTCGACCACCTGCCGGCGATCACGGCGGTTGCAAACCCGACCGTCAACTCCTACAAGCGGTTGCTGCCGGGCTACGAGGCGCCGGTCTACATCGCGTGGTCGCCGGGCAACCGCTCGGCGGCGATCCGGGTGCCGTCCAAGCGCGGCCGCTCGACCCGAATCGAGCTGCGCACGCCCGACCCGACCGCGAATCCGTACCTGGCGCTCGCCTGCATGCTCGAGGCCGGCCTCGACGGGATCAACCGCGGCCTCGTCCCGGCGGAGCCGTCAACCGCAACATCTATCACCTGACCGGCGAGGAGTCGCGCGCGCTCGGCATCGGCAGCCTGCCGCACGACCTCTCGCACGCCCTCGACGCGCTCGAGGGCGACGAGGTCATGCGCGGGGCGCTCGGCGACCACATCTTCACCGAGTACGTGCGCCTCAAGCGCGAGGAGTGGGCGGCGTACAACGAACAGGTGCACCAGTGGGAGATCGACGAATACATGGATCGCTACTGAGCGCGTAGAGTGTATGGATCGTCGGTGTTTCGGCCTGCCGCCTGACAGGCGAAACTTGCTCTGCTCTGCTACAATACATTCGTCGGGGTGGGGGCTGCCCCCGACTATCGCTGCCTCGGCCCGCGCCGAGCAGCGGAAGAGCCTGAGCTACTCGAACCTGTCAGGCAGGCAGCCATCGAAAGAAGACCACCAGGCCCGGGCGGGACAACCGCCGCCGGGCTATCGAGGGATTGATGACCGAGCTGATGAACGAGCCGCGTGTGCGGCTGATGATCGAGTCGGCCGACGATCGCGGCCTCCTTGCAGAAGAGGAGCTTGCGGCCGTTGCGGTCGACCTCGACCTCGACGAAGAGGATCTCGAGGCCCTGACCACGGAGCTCTCCGAGCAGGGTGTCGAGATCGTGCCCGCAGCCGAGACCGGGGACGGCGGCGCAGCCGCGCGTGCCGCGGCCGCGGCTGCCCAGGCCGAGGCGGTGTCCGCCGGCCCGACGGACAGCCTCGACCGCTACCTGCACGAGATCTCGCGCCACCCGCTGCTCACCAAGGAAGACGAGCAGCGCCTGGCCAAGCTCGTCGAGCAGGGAGATGCCATCGCCAAGCGGCGGATGATCGAGGCCAACCTGCGCCTGGTCGTCTCGGTGGCCAAGCGCTACCGCGGCCACGGCGTGCCGTTCCTGGACCTGATTCAGGAGGGGACGATCGGCCTCGTCCGCGCAGTCGAGAAGTTCGACTGGCGCCGCGACCTGAAGTTCTCGACGTACGCCACCTGGTGGATTCGCCAGGCCGTGCAGCGGGCGGTCGCCAACCAGTCGCGCACGATCCGGCTGCCGGTACACGTGTCCGAGCGCGTCCGCCGTGTGGACGCCACCCGGGCATCGCTCGAGGCCCGGCTGGGCCGCGACGTCACCGACGACGAGGTCTCGGCGGCGAGCGGTGTGACCGTGCCCGACGTGGTCGACGCACGCGCGCTTCCGCGCACGTCGTCGCTCCACACGCCGGTCGGCGACGACGGCGACTCCGAGATGGGCGACATGCTCGCCGACGACTCGGCCCCCAAGGCCGAGGATGTGGTCGAGGAGACGCTGCGCCGCGAGATGCTCGTGACCGGCCTCGGCAACCTGTCCGAGCGCAAGCGCCGCATCCTCGAGATGCGGTTCGGTCTCGACGGCGGCGATCCGCAGAACTACGATGTGATCGGCCGCGCCGTCGGCCTGACGCGTGAGCGCGTCCGCCAGCTCGAGGCCGACGCACTGCAGCAGCTCGCAGCCCTGAACGAGATTCAGGGCCTGCGCAGCGAAGCTGCCTGAGCAACACGTGGGGCCTGGCCCCGGGTTCGCCCGGGGCCAGGCCCCGTTTGTCTCGTCCCGCCCGCCGACCGTCAGCCCGCCGGCCGGATCTGCTCGAAGAAGCCCTTGTAGCCGTAGAGCGCGGGGTTGACGCCCTGCCACGTGTCCGAATAGGCCATGGTGCCGCCGGTCGCGAGGAGCGGGATGTAGGGGAGGTCGTGGGCGAGGATCCGCTCCATCCGCCACACGACGGCGCGGCGCGCCTTCTGATCGACCATCCGCGACTGCTCGGCGAACAGGCGGTCGTACGCCGGGTTGTCGTAGCCCGTGTCGTTGTAGTAGTCCCACTGGCCGCGGGTCGGGATCTGGAGCGTGAACGTGGGGTCGACGTAGGCCTCGTAGTACCAGATGCCGAGGTCGAAGCTCCGGTACGTGCCGTTCGGCGCGGTGAAGTAGGCGTAGCTCGCGGCCGTGTCGCCGGGGTCGACCTCGTGGATGGAGATCCCGATCTTGGCCAGGTCGCGGGCGATCACCTGTGTCGCACGGCTGCCGTCGAACGGGAGGTCGCCCGGCACCGCGAACGGATAGGACATCGGGTGGGCCGGCTGGGCGTAGCGACCGGTGGTCGCCGGCACGATGCGGACGCCGTTCGCGCCCCGCGCGTACCCCAGCGAATCGAGGATCTGGTTCGCCCGGGCCGGGTCGTAGGCCGGCGGCTGGATGCCCGGGTCCGCCCACGACCCGGAGTAGGGCGCGACCCAGTCGCCCCATGGCCGGGCCTGGCCGCGGAAGGGCACGCTCACGAGTTGCGCGCGGTCGACGCCGAGGTCGATCGCCTCGCGCACCCGGGGATCGAGCAGCTCGCGGTTGCGCGGCTTCTTCGGGTTGGAGTTCACGAGGATCGGGATCACGGTGGAGTCCGGTGCGTCCGCGGTCCGGACGCCGGCGAGCTTGCGCGCCGCCGACACGGCCTCGGTCGGTACCTGGTCGACCGCCGAGATGTCTCCCTGCCTGAGCGCCGCCACCATCGAGACCGCGTTCGTGTAGAAGCTGATCGCGATTGCCTTGACCGCGGGCTTGCGCCCGTAGAACCCGGGATTCGCGCGCAGGACCGTGGTGCCGGTCTCGTCGAACCGTGTGACGGTGTACGGGCCACCGCCGACCATCGGCAGGTGCCCGGCAACGTCGTACGTCTTCAGGTCGCGGCCGCCGTTGCCGGTCTGCGAGCTCCACACGTGGCGGGGCAGGATCCACACGCCGGCGAGCTGCGCGAGCGCGTCGCCCACCGGCTTCGAGTAGGTGATGCGGAGCGTGTGCGCGTCGGGCGCGTCGACCTTCGAGATGCCCGCCAGAGGCGCGGCCACGAGTGCCGCGGGCCCGTTGGCGTAGCGCAATTCGGTTCGCAGCGTCCAGACCGCGTCGGCGGAGGTGAGCGGGCGTCCGTCCGACCAGCGGCCGGGGCGCAGGGTGAACGTCCAGGTCCTGCCGCCGTTCGACCCCGACCATGACGACGCCCAGTCGCCGACGATGCTGGTTCCGTCGCGGCCGCCGTAGGTGACGAGCATGGGGTAGACGGTGTCGGCCACGGTGAACGCCTGGGGCTCGGTCAGCACGAACGGGTTGAGCGAGTCGATCCGGTTGATCGTGCCGAGCGCGAGGATCGAGGTGTTGCCACCGCCGGCGGCGCTGCCGCCGCACCCGCTCGCGAACGCTGCCAGCGCCAGGACGCAGAGGATCCAGGCGCGCCTTATCGGTATCGTCATACCGAACGACCATACCAAGATGGCCGTCTCACTGCAACCGGCCGGGATCCGTGACGAGCGGCCAGGGGTGGGCAGCCTCGATCGCCGCCGCGACCCGCATCGCGATGGCGTCGTCGAAGGTCGGCCCGACGACCTGGATGCCGATCGGCACGCCGAGGTCGTCCCGGCCGGCGGGGACGGTGACGACGGGACAGCGGCTCGCGGCGTTGAAGACCTCGGTCAGGCAGATGTCGCGGAACGAGTCGCGCTCGACGCCGTCCACCACGAGCGGCACCTGGGTGTGGTCGATGCCGGCCCGGAATGCAGGGATGGCCATCGCGGGGCAGAGAAACGCGTCGCAGCGCTCGAACATCGCGCCGACCCGGGCCTGGATCTCGCCCTCGGCCTCGAGCCCTTGCAGGACGGTGGGCGATCCGTCGAGCGACTCGACCCACCATCGGGTGTAGCCGCACACCTCGTCCTCCCGGCCGCGGATGGTGTCGCGCGCCCACGCTCCGAAGATTGCGGCGTAGTGAGCGTCGCTCGCGGTGCGGAGCAGGGTGCGCTCGACCGTCAGCGGCAGCTCGGCGACGCGCGCGCCGGCCTCGCGCAACGCGCTGACCACGCTGTCCAGGGCGCCGCGCACGGGCTCGGTCACCGGCCAGTCGCCGAGGTCGTACGAGTACCCGATGCGTACGCCCCGCGGATCGCCGATGGGCTCGCCGAGAGCCAGCCGCGGCCGCAGGCTGGCATGGTCGCGCGGGTCGGGGCCGCTCATCACGTCGGCGAGCAGCGCGGCATCGGCGACGGTGCGCGCCAACGGCCCGACATGGCACCAGTGGTCGAGGCCGAAGGGCGGCTCCTGCGGAATCCGCCCGTAGGACGCCTTGTAGCCGACGACTCCGCAGCAGGACGCGGGCACACGGATCGAGCCGCCGATGTCCGAGCCGGTCGCAAGCGGCGCGAGCCCGGCCGCGAGCGCGGCGGCGGAACCGCCGCTCGAGCCGCCGACGTCGAACTCGGGGTTCCACGGGTTGCGGGTGACGCCCCAGAGCCGCGACGACGTCCAGAACGGGATCGAGAACTCCGGCGTGAGCGTGCGGGCGTGGATGATCCCGCCGGCCCGCCGGATCCGCTCGACGATCGGCGCGTCCCGCTCCGCCACGTAGTCCGTCATCAGCAGCGACCCGTTGGTCGTCCGCCGCCCGCCCACGTCCGTCTCGTCCTTGACCGCGACGAGCAGGCCCTCGAGCGGCCGTGGCGGGTCGGAGGCGGCGTACCGCGCCTCGGCCGAGCGGGCGGCGGCGCGCGCGTCGTCGAGGTAGGTGTCGCCGATCGCGTTCACGGCCGGGTTCCACCGCTCGATCCGGGCGATGTGGGCATCGACGTGCTCCACGGGCGAGAGCGTGCGGTCGCGGAATGCGGCGAGCGTCTCCCGCGCCGACAGGGATGTGATCGCGTCAGGCGTCGTCGAGCACCTCCCGCAGGAGCCGGTGGAACGCGACCGGCCCGGCCTCGCGGACGGGGTCGAGCAGCCCCGCCTCGACCATGCCCGATCCGAGTCCGGCCTGCACCGACTCGCAGAGCGGCACGTCCTCGGCGACGACCGACTCGAACCAGTCCACGAACCGCGCCGCGTCGGCCTCGGCGACGCCGCGCTCGAACCAGTAGTCCAACCGCACCCGAGTGACGGCGGGGGCGACCGGCACCAGCGAGCGCGCGACGACCGCCCGCTCGTTCCCGTAGGCGGAGAGCTGCGTGACCGGGAAGAGGAAGGCGAATGCGAACCTGTCCCGCGCCAGTCGCTGCACCTGCAGTGGGCCGTGATCGGTGACGAGATAGTCGTCGCCGCCGTAGCCGGGCAGGGTGCGCGGATGCACGAGCGGGCAGTGGTAGCACTCGATGAAGTTCTCGACGACGGCCTTCCAGTTGGCGCCGATCTCGTGCTCGACCCGGACTCGCAGCTCAAGGGCGCCGGGATCGACTCCTGCGGTGTCGCGCAGCGCGTCCACGTAGGGACCGGCGACGGCGCCGAACCCCGGCCCGGAGTCCGCGCTCACGAAGGCCATGTCGCCGGAGGCGGCCAGTCGCAGCCGGGTCAGGCCGGCCCCGTCGGCCGGGTCGAGGCCCGGCGCCCGGTGCAGCGAGCCGTCCAGCCGGTACGTCCATCCGTGGTAGCCGCACTGGAGCGTGCGCCGGCGGCCGCACCCGGAGGCGACGATCGCACAGCGGTGCGCGCACACGTTCGCGAGCGCATGCAGGCCGCCGCGGTCATCGCGGGTCAGCACCACGGGCACGCCGCCGGCCTGCACGGCCGCATAGCTTCCCGGCTCGGACACCTGGGCGAGCGTCCCGGCGTAGTGCCAGCCGGTCGGCAGCACGCGCATCCGCTCGAGCGCGAATCGCCGCTCGTCGACGTACCAGGCGGCGGGGATTGCCTGCACGGTCGTCACGCCTTCGTCGGCTCCGCAAGCTGCGGACATCCGACGAGCGCGCTCACGCCGCGGAGCGCGAGCCGGCCGGCGCGCTCGGTCGTGGCGTCGCCGTGCCCCAGGACGAGCGGCACGCTCAGGCCGTCGATCAGGCTCAGCACCTGGATCGCGGCCGCGGCCGCGCCGTCAGCGAGGACGAACACGCCTTCGCGCTCCCCCCGGGTCAGTACCGGCTCGATCAGGGCGCGCCACTCGTCGTGGATGGCGCGCCAGTCGGCCGCGAGCCGGTCGTCGCGTGCGGCCGCCCGCCACGATTCCATCCACGTGAGCCACCCGGCGCGGGCCTCGTCGGGTGGGCTCGACGCGCGCATCGTGGCGATCACGCACCGGCGCAGGGCGTCGACGGTGCCGTCCGCCTCCGCCATGGCCGCCGACACCCGCTGGAGCTCGATGCGGTTCGCCTCGTGCAGCGCGGCGACGATCATGCCCTCCCAGCTGCCGAAGCGGTACTGCAGCGTGCTGAGGGCGGCGCCGGTCTCGCGCACGACATCCGAGAACCGCGTCTCCTCGACGCCGCGGCGGGCGATGACGCGGCTGACCCCGGCCAGCACCTCCGCCTGCTCGCGGCGCGGCCGGCGCGATCGCCCTCCCTTTTTCGGTATCGCCATACCGAACTACGATACCAGACCGCTCGCCGCCGGTGCCGGCGCTAACGGTAGATCGACGACGCCGGGTCGCTGGCCGGCCCGTCGGAGCGCTGGGCGACGCCGGTCTCGATCGCCGCCTCGCCCACCGCGGTCGCGACGAGCTCGACGACCGAGCGGTTGAAGACGCTCGGGATCACGTACTCCTCGAACAGCTCGTCCTCGGGGATGACGGCGGCGATCGCGCGCGCCGCGGCCAGGTTCATGGGCTCGTTGATCGTGGTGGCCGAGGTCGAGAGCGCGCCGCGGAAGATCCCGGGGAAGGCGAGCACGTTGTTGACCTGGTTGGGGTAGTCCGAGCGCCCGGTCGCGATCACGCGCGCGAAGCCCTCGATCTCCTCGGGGTGCACCTCGGGCTCGGGGTTCGCCATCGCGAACACGATCGCGTCGTCGGCCATCGTCTTCACCGCCTCGACCGACACCGCCCCGGGGCCGGAGAGGCCGATGAACACGTCGGCGCCGCGCAGCGCCTCGTTCGCGGTGCCGGTGAACTTGCGCGGATTCGTGTGACGGGCATACCACTTCTGGATCGCCGTCAGGCCCTTGATCCCCGGGTGCAGAGCCCCCTCGCGGTCGCAGCCGACGATGTCGCGCACGCCCGCCTCGAGCAGGAGCTTGCTGACGGCAACGCCCGCGGCGCCGACCCCGACGAGCACGATGCGCATGTCCTCGAGCGGCTTTCCGACCACGCGCGCCGCGTTCAGGAGGCCGGCGAGCACGACCACCGCGGTGCCGTGCTGGTCGTCGTGGAAGACCGGGATGTCGAGCTCCTGGCGCAGGCGGCCCTCGATCTCGAAGCAGCGCGGCGCGGCGATGTCCTCGAGGTTGATGCCGCCGAAGCCGGGGGCGATCGCCTTGACGATCGCGATGATCTCGTCGGTGTCCTTCGTGTCGAGGCACAGCGGCCACGCGTCGATGCCCGCGAACTCCTTGAAGAGCATGCACTTGCCCTCCATGACGGGCATCGCCGCCCCGGGGCCGATGTCGCCCAGGCCGAGCACCGCCGTGCCGTCGGTGACGACCGCCACCGCGTTCTGCTTGATCGTGAGCGCCCGCACCTTGCGGGGGTCGTCGTGGATCGCCATGCACACGCGGGCGACGCCCGGCGTGTAGGCCATCGAGAGGTCGTCGCGGTTCTTCACCGGCACCTTGTTCTGCACCTCGATCTTGCCGCCCAGGTGCATGAGGAACGTGCGGTCGGAGACGTTCACGATCCGCACGCCCTCGATGGTGCGCACCGCATCGACGATCTTCTGGCCGTGGTCGGAGTCCGACGCCGAGACGGTCACGTCGCGGACGCGGAAGTCCCGGGCGACACGCACCAGGTCGATCGCGCCCAGGTCGCCGCCGGCCTCGCCGATCGCGGCCGCGACCTTGGCGAACGAGCCCGCGATCGCGGGGATCTCGACGCGCATGGTCAGGCTGTAGGACGCCGAGGGGTTGAACGGCACGGCGGAAGCGTATCGGGTCGTCGCGCACCTGCTCGGCGCGGTGTCGCGCCGCTCGGATACGCTCCGAGGGATGGCCACGGTGAAGCAGGCGCAGCCGAAGGATCTGAACCTCGACGACGCGCCCGCCAAGCAGTGCGACGTCTTCCTGGTCGACGGCAACGGGCTCGCCTACCGCGCCTTCTTCGCACTGCCGGAGGAGCTGCAGACGGTCGACGGCTTCCCCACGAACGCGCTGCTCGGCATGGCCAACATGCTGATGAAGCTCCTGGCCGACTACCGCCCGAAGACCGTGCTCGTCGCCTGGGACGAGAAGCCCACCGCGCGCATCGAGCTCGACGCCGAGTACAAGGCCCACCGCCGGCCGATGCCCGACCTGCTGCGGCAGCAGGTGCCGTACTTCGAGCCGATCGTCGCGGCGTTCGGCTATCGCAACTTCCGGGTCGCCGGCAAGGAGGCCGACGACGTGATCGGCACCCTCTCGGCGAAGGCTGAGCGCGGCGGCCACAAGGTCTGCGTCGTCTCGACCGACCGCGACGCCTTCCAGCTCGCGTCCGAGAACGTCTGCATCATGATGACCCCGCGCGGCGTGTCCGACGTGGTCGTCTACACACCCGATCGGATCATGCAGCGCTACGGCATCGGCCCCGAGCTCGTACCCGACTTCATCGGCCTCAAGGGCGACACCTCGGACAACATCCCCGGCGTTCCGGGGATCGGCGACAAGACGGCGGCCGAGCTGCTCGTGCGGTTCGGATCGATGGAGGGCGTCTACGCGAACATCGACGCGGTGTCGGGCGAGAAGCGGCGCGAGAACCTGCGCACGGCCACCGACGACGCGGTGCGCTCGAAGAAGCTCGCGACGATCGACCGAAACCTCGAGATCGACATCGACTTCGACCAGCTCCTGGCCGCGCCGCCCGACCGCTCGTCGATGAAGGAGCTCTTCCGCAAGCTCGAGCTGCGGGCGATCCTGAAGCGCCTGGACGAGCTCGAGGACGCGGTGCCGGGCGCGCCCGCCGAGGTGCTCGAGGGGGTCGAGCTGCAGTGGCGCGAGGGCAGCCTCGCCGACCTGCGCGCGCTCGCGCCCGACGTCGCGCTCGCCGTCGGCGGCGGCCGGGCGGCGGTGACGGCCGACGGCGCCGAGGTGATCGTCGTCGAGGCCGAGACGACTCGCGTCGTCGAGGCGCTGCGCGACCACCGCGTCATCACCCACGGCCTCAAGCACCCGGCGCTCACGCCCGCCGGCGACACCGCGCTGGCGACGTACCTGCTCGACCCCGGCCGTGCGACCTACGACATCGATGAGATGGCCGAGGAGGCCGGCCTCGGCCTGCAGGCGCAGGCCGACGAGGAGACGGCGGCGCTGGTGCGCGGGGCGGCGGCCGTCCGCCGCCTGCACCCGCGCGCGGCCGAGCGCCTTGCCGAGCGCGAGATGACCGCGCTCTACGAGCAGATCGAGCTGCCGCTCGTGCCGGTGCTCGGGGCGATGGAGGCGACCGGAATCCGGGTCGACACCTACCGTCTGGCCGAGATCGCCGCCAAGTTGGCCGACCAGGTCGAGGAGCTCGAGGCGCGCTGCCACGAGCTGGCCGGCGAGCCGTTCGTGATCGGGTCGCCGAAGCAGCTCGGCGAGGTGCTGTTCGAGCGCCTCGGCCTGCCCTCCGACCGCCGCGGCAAGACGGGCTACTCGACCGACGCCCGCGTGCTGGCCAAGATCCGCCACCTGCACCCGATCGTCGACGTCGTCGAGCAGTGGCGCGAGCAGTCCAAGCTCCTGAACACCTACCTCGTGCCGCTGCCCGACCTGATCGACCCGGCCGACGGGCGCCTGCACACGACCTTCAGCCAGACGACGGCCGCCACCGGGCGGCTCTCGTCGATCCGCCCGAACCTGCAGAACATCCCCATCCGCACGCCGCTCGGCCGCGAGATCCGAAGCGCGTTCGTGGCCGGCGACGGCTTCAAGCTGCTCTCGGCCGACTACTCGCAGGTCGAGCTGCGCATCCTCACCCACCTCTCGGGCGAGCCGGCCCTGCACGAGGCGTTCGCCCGCGGCGAGGACATCCATCGCGTCACCGCAGCGCAGGTGCTGGGCAAGCCCCCGGAGACGCTGACGCGCGACGAACGCAACAAGGCCAAGGCGGTCAACTTCGGCATCATCTACGGCATCAGCTCGTTCGGCCTCTCCGAGCAGCTCGGGATCTCGCGTGAGGAGGCGCAGAGCTTCATCGACACCTATCTGGCCCGGTTCCCGCGCGTCAACGAGTTCATCGCCGCCACCATCGAGCGGGCGAAGGCCGACGGCTACGTCACCACCCTGTTCGGGCGCCGGCGGCCGATCCCCGAGCTGCGCGCATCGAACTTCCAGACGCGCAGCCTGGGCGAGCGCCTGGCCGTGAACACCGTCATGCAGGGCAGCGCGGCGGACATCATCAAGGTGGCGATGATCAGCGCGCACCGGCGGCTGCGCGACGACGGCAGGCGGTCGCGGCTCGTGCTCCAGATCCACGACGAGCTGCTCTTCGAGGCCGCCGACGGCGAGGTCTCGGCGCTGCGCGCGCTCGTGGCCGAGGAGATGACGGGCGCCTATCCGCTCGATCCACCGCTCGGCGTCGACGTCGGCGTCGGCGCGACCTGGCTGGAGGCGAAATGACCTGGACGCACATCTCCGGGACGCTCAGCGCGCTGCCGGCGCGGAGGGGCGACGAGCCGGGCACCTACCTCTGGATCGAGGCGGGCCAGCGCGGTGAGCATCTCGTCTGCGAGCTCTACCTGCCGGCCGTCTCGGCCGACGCGCTCGACGGCGCCCTGGGAGTCGCGACCGGCAGCGTGCACGTCGACGGCGACGACCGCACGGGCGAGGTGCGGCTCGAGTTCGGCCGCGTCCGCGACGGCCGGGGCGTGGTCTCGGCGCAGGGCGCGGGCGTCGACTCCGACATCGTGTTCGTCCTCAGCCATCACCCGCCCGAGGGCGGCTTCTGCCGCCACTGCGGCGCCGAGCTCGCCGTCGACGTGGTGGCGGTGATCACCCCGCCCGACGGCGGCGTGATCGGAATGCCGTCGGGCCGCTGTACTCGATGCGGTTCCTGACGGCGCTCACCGCCCTGGCGGTGCTTGCGGTGGCGGTCTCGTGCGAGGGCAACTCGGCGGCGACCGCGCCCAGCGCGTGCGCCGGCCTGCGCCGGCCCGGCGTGCCGCTGGCGTATGCCCCCGCCCGGCCGCCGTCGGTGGCGCGGGCGCGCTGCCTGGGCGTGCAGTACACGGCGGTGATCGGCCGGCTCGGCTGGGGGAGGCTGCCGCGCGAGATCCGCAGGACCAACTCGGGCGTCGCCGCCTGGCAGCAGCGCTCGCTGCTCTACGCGTGCGATCGCTGCGGCCTGGCCGGCTTCGGCCTGGCCTGGGTGCGGGCGCACCATCCCGACTGGATCATGCACTCGGTGCAGGGCACCGAGATCCATCCCCAGGATCACCCCGCCTGGGTGCTGCTGAACTTCACCGACCCCAAGTACCAGGACGCATGGGCCGTGCACGTCGGCAAGAGCCTCGCGGCCGGCGGGTGGACCGGGGTGGACGTGATCGATGCCGACAACGACCCGGACTGGAGCGACGTGCCGCTGCAGCCGTCGAACGGCCAGCCTCTGACCGAGGCGAAACGCCGGTTCGATCTGGCCGCCGCGCTCACGCTGGTGCGGGCGGCGCTCAAGCTCCAGGGCTACTCGCTCCTGGCCGAGAACGGCCCGCCGGACACCATCGACTTCGCCCAGGTGAACAGCACCGACGCCGTCACCGTACGGGGCGGGTTCGCCAGGCTGTCGGGCTCCGACTGGTTCACCGAGCTCGACTACTACCGGCACGTGGCCGGCTGGGAGTCGGGCGTCTACGTTGGCGACGCGCCCGGCCTGACGAGCGGGCAGATGCTGTACGGCCTCGCGAGCTTCCTGCTGGTCGCGATCCCGCGTGACTCGGCCTACGTGGCGCCCGGCGATCCGGCGCTGCCGCTGTACGGCGTCCACCTCGGCACCCCGCCGACCACCCAGCCCACGGCCACCGGGGGTGTGTGGACGCGGACGTATCCCAACGGCGTGGTTGCGGTCAACCCGTCGAGCAGCCCGGCGACCGTCACGGTGGGCGGCGCCGGGGCGGTCACGCTGGGCCCGCACTCGGCCGCGATCGACGCCGGCGGGCACCTGCTCACCGGCGGCTGAGACCGTTTGTATACTACGGCCCGCGGCAGGGCAGGTCCCTGCCTGCTCTGTGCTGCAATAGGATCCCAAACCACACATGGCCACAACCGATACCGATACCTGGATGATCGAGGTCGACGGGGAGCTCATCCCCGACTACGACCGCACCCTGACGAACTTCAACGAGGGCGACGTCGTCACCGGCACCGTCGTCCGCGTCGACAAGGACGAGATCCTGGTCGACATCGGCTACAAGTCCGAGGGCGTCATCCCGATCGCCGAGCTCTCGATCCGACGGTCGGTGAACCCCGAGGACGAGGTCGAGATCGGGCAGGAGATCGACGCCCTGGTGCTCCAGAAGGAGGACGCCGAGGGCCGCCTGATCCTGTCGAAGAAGCGGGCCAGGTTCGAGAAGGCGTGGCAGCGCATCGAGGCCGCCGCCGAGAGCGGCGAGCCTGTCGAGGGCAAGGTCATCGAGGTGGTCAAGGGCGGCCTGATCATCGACTTGGGCGTGCGCGGCTTCCTGCCGGCGTCGCTGGTCGACATCCGCCGCGTCCAGGATCTCGAGGAGTACCGCGATCAGACCCTGCTCTGCAAGGTGATCGAGCTCAACCGCAGTCGCAACAACGTCGTCCTGTCGCGCCGCGCCGTGCTCGAGGAAGAGCGCAAGGAGGCGCGCCAGCAGATCCTCGACCGGCTCTCGCCGGGCGTCGAGGTCGAGGGCCAGATCTCCAACATCGTCGATTTCGGCGCGTTCGTCGATCTCGACGGCATCGACGGCCTGATCCACATCTCCGAGCTCTCCTGGAGCCACGTGAACCACCCGTCGGAGGTACTCGAGATCGGCCAGAAGGTGCGGGTCAAGGTGCTCGACGTCGACCGCGATCGCCAGCGCATCTCGCTGGGTCTCAAGCAGACGCAGACCGACCCGTGGCAGCGGGTGATCGACGAGACGCAGCAGGGCGACGTCGTCGCCGGCAAGATCACGAAGGTGGTCACCTTCGGCGCGTTCGCCGAGATCGTGTCGGGCGTCGAGGGCCTGATCCACATCTCGGAGCTGGCCGAGCACCACGTCGAGAACCCGCGCGAGGTCGTCCAGCAGGGCGAGGACGTCAAGGTGAAGATCATCGAGATCGACCCCGACCGCCGCCGGCTCTCGCTGTCGCTGCGCCGCGTCGAGCCGGGCGACCCCGTGAAGACGATCGACCTGGGCCTGCCGGGCGCGCCCCCGAAAGCCAACGTGCCGGAGCTGGGCCTGTCCGAAGAGGTGTTCGCCGACAAGCAGCCGGCCGCCGATTCCGAGCCGGAGCCCGAGGCCGCCGCCGTGCCCGAGGCCGTCGCAGAGCCCGAAGCGGCTACCGATGCCGAGCCCGAGCCCGAGGCCGCCGCGGAGCCCGAGACTGACGCCGAGCCCGAGGCCGAGACGTCCGACGTGGCCGACGACGACGGGACGCCGGGCGCCGACGAATAGCCCGTCCCGCGGCCCGGTGCTTCTGGGGCTGACGGGCGGCATCGGCGGGGGCAAGTCCGAAGCCCTGCGCGCGTTCCGCCGTCACGGCGCCGTCACCCTGTCGAGCGACGAGTCCGTCCGCGGCCTCTACGAGCGCGACGACGTCCGCCGGGCGGTCGCCCAGCACTTCGGTCCGGGCGTCATCGGCGCGGAAGGTGCGGTCGACCGGGCGGCGGTGGGCGCGATCGTGTTCGCCGACGCCGCCGAGCTACGCTGGCTCGAGGGCCTGCTCCTGCCGCTCCTGGCGCAGGAGTTCGTCAAGTGGCGCGACCGGTGGATGCGCGAGGGCGCGCCGCTGCTCGTGCACGAGGCGCCGACGCTCTTCGAGGTGGGAGTGGAGGACCGCTACGACGCCATCCTCACGGTCACCGCGCCGGCCGAGCTGCGCGCAGGCCGGCGGCCCGGCGCGCAGCGCCAGATGGCGCACCAGCTGCCCGAGGCCGAGAAGGCGGCCCGCAGCGACTACGTCTACGAGAACACCGGCAGCCTGGACGATCTCGACCGGTTCGTCGCCGGGCTGGTCGAGCGGCTGGCCGGATGATCCGGCGCATCCTTGGCGTGCTCGTGGCGCTCGCCGTCGTCGGCGCCGGCGGCTACGCCTATCTGCAGCACGCCCAGCCCGGCTGGTGGGTGCGGTTCCGCCACCCGCTCGACTACCGCTCGGAGGTCGTGGGCTACGCCCACATCTACCACCTCGACCCCGCGCTGGTCGCCGCCGTGATCTACGAGGAGTCGCGGTTCCGCGCCGATACGCGCTCGAGCGCGGGTGCCATCGGGCTCATGCAGCTCCTGCCCTCGACGGCCCGCGGCATCGCCGAGCACACCGGGGGGCGCAGGTTCCGCGTGCCGCAGGATCTGTACGTGCCCGACCTGAACATCCGCTACGGCTGCTGGTACCTGGCCCACCTCGAGCAGAAGTACGCCGGCCGCGCCCAGAGCGTCGACCTGGCGCTCGCCGCCTACAACGCCGGCCAGGCCAACGTCGATAGCTGGATCGCGAGCACGCCGGCCGGCAGGCCGGTGCGTCTGCGATTCGTCGCGACGCGCGACTACGTCAGCGACGTCCGCGCGGCGCAGAAGCTCTACCGGCGCGCCTACGGCCTGCGCTGAGGGCCGAACCGCGCGAGCATGATCGAGAAGAGCGCGCCGCGCACGCCCGGGACGCGCTGCAGGGCCGGAACCGCATAGCCGAACACCGCGCCCGCGCCCGCGCGGCAGCGGCAGCGGCAGGCGCAGATGCCGGGGATGGCCGCCAGACGGCGGCGCTCCGCGCGGTCGACGCCCCATGTCCAGCGGGGCGGCGTGTAGCCGCCGGCGCCCTTCGGGATCCGGCTCGCGATCCGGGCGAGCTGTGCACCTCCGCGGGCTCGAGGTACATCAGAAGCCCTTGTGCCGTCACGAGCACCGGCGCGGTCGTCTCGACGGCGTCGAGCCAGCCCGGGTCGACGGCCGACCCGGTGACGACCCGGCCGCGCGGCGGCGAGGCAGGAAGCGGCCGCGCAGCGCGACGGCCTCGGGCAGGTCGACCGTGATCCAGCGCACGCGGCCCGAGGCGCCTGCCACTGTGCCCAGCCTGCGGTGGCCGCCCCGAACCGCGCGTCGAACGGGAAGTCGATCGCGTCGACCAGGTCGACGGCGGTCGGGTCGCGCGGCACCGCGTCGGGCCGGCGGGCCTCGGCGGCGCGTGGTGGAGCGTCCAGCGCAGCGTCTCGTCGCCGCCGCCGGCCTCGACCCGCACGGTGCTCGACTCGTCCGTCGCCGGCCTCCTGCCCGGAGCGGTCAGATGGCGATGCCCGAGAGCACCACCCGTCCCAGCATCTTCGCCGTTCGCCGGACGTGATAACCGCTCGCGTCCATCGCGTCGCGCAGGACGATCTCGGAGTACGGGTAGACGCGGTGGGTGTGTTCGCGCGTGCCGTCGGCGTCCTCGACCTGGAGCGTGTGCTCGACCCACCCGTCGGGGCGGGTCACGAAGAGGCCGGTCACCTTGCAGACCGGGTCGTCGCGCCAGACGGCCGAGCGCAGCGAGCTGAAGTCCCGCACGACGACCATCGCCGATCCGCCGAGGCGCGTGCAGCGGCGCAGCTCGTCGAAGGCGAGGTCCAGCTGCTCGGGAGCCACCGCCGCCAGGCCGTCGCCGATCGCGACCACGGCATCGGTGCTCTGGTCGACCGTCTCGAACAGGTGGCAGACATCGCCGACATAGAACTCGGCGTCGGGCAGCCGCATCCGCGCCCGGTCGAGCATCGCCGGCGACGGGTCGGCTCCGACCACCTCCCAGCCCATCCGCCTGGCCGCGTCGCAGCCCATCCCCGTCCGGCACGTCGCGTCGAGCAGCCTCCCCTTGGCGATGGGCAGGTGCGCGCTCATGATCGACATCACGCGATCGGTCATCACGTCCCAGTCGGCCCAGACGAGGTCGTGGTCGGCGGCGAACTGGGCGTCCTCGTCGACGTTCACGGGAACCGCCGGGCCAGGTTCTGGAGCGAGTGGCGCATCGCGCTTGCCAGGCGCGGCCGCAGGGTGAAGCGCTCGAGGATGCGCACGGGGCCGCGCGGCTGGTACTCGAGCCGCAGCGAGACGCTGCTGCTCCCGCCCGCTGCGCGCTCCACCGTGATCGTCTGGCGGAAGTCCGAGAACGGCATGCCCACGCCGTCGACGAGCCGCAGCACCGAGCGCCGGGGCGGCTCGTACACGGAGTAGGCGCCCACCCATGACGGCGCGGTGCGGCGTCCGTGCAGGTGCAGGCGCGCATCCGGCGCTCCCGCCACGCCCTCGAGCCGGGCCGTGTCGACCATCGCGTCCCACTCGGGGCGGCGTTCCGGGTCGTGCAGGAATCCGAACACCTTCGCCGGCGGTGCCCCGATCACGACGCTCTGCTCGAACACCACGCTCACCGTAGCGACGATACACGCGCCTGGTACAGTCGCCGTCCGATGGAGGCGATCTCGATCCTGACGCCCGAGGGCGTCGAGGCGGTGCACGAGCGGGCGATGACGATCCTGGAGGAGATCGGCACCGACGTGCGCCACGACGGCGCCCTCGCGGTGCTGCGGTCGCTGGGTCAGGACATCGACGGCGAGCGGGTGCGCTGGGACCGCGAATTCGTGATGGAGATGGTCGCGAAGGCGCCGCAGTCGTTCACGCTCGCGCCGCGCAACCCCGATCGCGCGGTCACGATCGGCGGCGGCCGGCCCGTGCTCGCCCCGGTGGGCGGCTCGCCGTTCTGCTCGGACATCGAGCGCGGCCGGCGCGACGGCGGCATCGCCGACCACGTCGAGCTCGTCAAGATCGCGCACTCGGCCGACCTGATGACGTGCCTGCAGAGCGGCACCGTCGAGGCCGGCGACCTCAGCGAGCACAGCCGCCATCTCGACATGGACTACTCGATCGTGCGCTGGTCGGACAAGCCCTACGTCTGCTACGGCACGTCGGGCCCGAAGGCGCGCGACGCGGTCGAACTCGCCGCGATCGCCTGCGGTGGGCGGGAGCGGATCGAGCGGACGCCCGCGATCATGGGCGTCGTCAACCCGAACAGCCCGCTCGTGTGGGACTTTCTGATGGTCGACGCCCTCGTCGAGTGGGCGAGCGCGAACCAGCCCGTGATCGTCACGCCGTTCCTGCTCGCCGGCGCGACCGCCCCCGTGAGCATCGCCGCCGGCCTCGCGCTGCAGGTGGCCGAGGCGCTGACGGGCGTGGCCCTCGTGCAGGCCACGCGGCCGGGGGCGCCGTGCTTGTTCGGCTCGTTCTTCACCGCCGTGGACATGCGCACGGGTGGCCCCGCGTTCGGCACGCCCGAGTCGGTGCTCGGCACGCTCGCCGGCGGGCAGCTCGCGCGCCGCTACGGCCTGCCCTACCGCGGCGGCGGCGGCCTGTGCTCGTCCAATGCGCTCGACGCGCAGGCCGCGGCCGAGACGATGAACACGCTCTGGGCGACGATGCTCGCGCCGGCCGACTTCGTGTTGCACGCGGCGGGGTGGCTCGAGGGCGGGCTGACGGCCTCCTACGAGAAGCTCGCCCTCGACCTCGAGCTCCTGCGGATGTTCGACGTGCTCGGCCGGCCGGTCGAGCTCGGCGAGGAGGAGTTCGCCATGGACGCAATGCGGACAGAGGGGCCGGGCGGCATGTTCCTCGCCGCCGACCACACGCTGGCGCACTTCCGCGACTGGGTGTTCATGAGCCCGCTCTTCCGATCGCAGTCCTACGTCACCTGGGCGAAGCAGGGCTCGATCACCACTGAGCGGGCCGCGACGGCCGAGTGGAAGCGGCTCCTGGCCGACTGGCAGGACCCCGGCATCGACGATGCGCTCGACGAGGAGCTGCGCGAGCACATCACCCGGCGCAAGGCAGTGCTCGAGGCCGACTGATGCCGCGGCTGCCCCGCCACGACATCCTGTTCGAGCCGGTGCAGATCGGGTGCAGGACGCTGCGAAACCGGTTCTACCAGGTTCCGCACTGCACCGGGTTCGGCGTCGAGAAGCCCTGGACGCAGGCGGCGTTTCGCGGGATGAAGGCCGAGGGCGGCTGGGCGGCCGTCTGCACCGAGTACTGCTCGATCAGCGCCGAGACCGACGAGGCGCCCTACGTGTCGGCGCGCCTGTGGGATGACGAGGACGTGCGTGCCCTGCGGCTCATGACCGCCGAGGCGCACCGTCACGGGGCGCTCGCGGGTGTCGAGCTCTGGCACGGCGGGCTCTACGCCGAGGCGCGCGAGTCGCGCCTGCCGCCGCTCGCGCCCTCCCAGCTCTCGAGCGACTTCGACGGCATCACGGTGCCGCGGGCGATGAGCGTCGCCGACATCCGCCGCGTGCAGGCCGAGTGGGTCGCCGCCGCCCGCCGCGCCCGCGACGCCGGCTTCGACATCGTGTACGTGTACGGGTCGCACACCTACCTGCCGACCCAGTTCCTCTCGCCGGTCTACAACCACCGCACCGACGACTACGGCGGCTCGTTCGAGAACCGCGCCCGGTTCTGGCTCGAGGCGATCGCGATGGTGCGCGAGGCTGTCAGCGGCGACTGCGCGATCGCCGTGCGGATCGCGGCCGACACGCTCGCGGGGTCGGGCGTCGAGCTGGCAGAGGGGCTCGAGTTCATCCGCCGCGCCGACGCGATGGTCGACCTGTGGGACGTCACGATCGGCGCCCTTTCGGGATGGGAACGGGTCGACAGCGGCCCCTCGCGGTTCTTCGAGCAGGGCTACCAGCTCGAGTGGTCGGGCCAGGCCCGCCGGGCGACCGCGAAGCCGATCGTCGTGGTCGGCCGGTTCACCGACCCCGACCGGATGGCCGAGGTGGTGCGCGGCGGCACGGTCGACCTGATCGGCGCCGCCCGCCCGTCGATCTCCGACCCCTTCCTGCCGAGCAAGATCGAGGAGGGCCGCTACGACGAGATCCGCGAGTGCATCGGCTGCAACGCCTGCTACTCGCGCTCGATCTGGGGCCGCCACCTCGGCTGCACCCAGAACGCGACGGCGGGCGAGGAGCACCGCCGCGGCTGGCACCCGGAGCGGTTCGACCGCGCCCGGAACGCCGACCGCAGCGCGGTCGTCATCGGCGCCGGGCCGGCCGGGATGGAGTGCGCGATCGTGCTCGCAAAGCGCGGCCTCGAGCTCGTGCATCTCGTGGACGCGGGCGACGACATCGGCGGCTGCCTGCGCTGGGTGACGCGGCTGCCGGGGCTGGGGGAGTGGGGCCGGCTCGTCGACTATCGCCGCGTCCAGATCGACAAGCTCCCGAACCTCGAGTTCGTGCCGGGGACGACCATGGATGCTGCCGCCGCGCGTGAGTACGGCGCCGACATCGTCGTCGTCGCGACGGGCGCGAGCTGGTCGGCCGACGGCATCTCGGGCATCACCCGCGCGACGATCCCGGGAGCGGGAGCCGGACAGGCGCACGTGCTGACGCCCGAGCAGGTGATGGTCGCCGGCCTGCGCCCGCCGGGCGCCGCGCGTCTGCGTGGTCGACTACGAGGGGTACTTCACCGGAGCCGGGATCGCCGAGGTGCTGCGCGCGGAGGGCCATGAGGTGGAGCTGCTCACGTGCTTCGATCTCGTGGCGCACTACTGCGACCAGACCCTCGAGGGCGTGCGCCTGCGCCGGCGCCTGCACGATCTCGGCATCGCGGCGCACCGCGGTGCGACGGCGACCTCGATCGACGCTGGCGGCGTCGAGGCGGCCGACGAGTTCGGCGATCCGTTCCGGATCGCCGCAGACGGTGTGGTGCTCGTGACGCAGCGGCTGTCCGACGATGCGCTGCACGTCGCGCTCGCGTCGGATGCCGACGCGCTGGCCACGGCCGGGGTCGAGGCGGTGCACGCGATCGGCGACTGCGTCGCCCCGCGGCTCATCGCCGACGCGATCTTCGACGGCCACCGCCTGGCGCGCGAGATCGACTCGCCCGACCCCTCCCGCCCGCTGCCCTACCTCCGCGAACGCCCGCTCGTATGAATAACCGGGGCCAGGCCCCTTGTATTCATGGCTGAGACGGCGATCGTCGTCACCGTCGCGGCCGCTGCTGCGATCGTGGAGTCGCCTGCCGGAGGCATCCCGGCGCATGTGACCGTGCTCTACCCGTTCGCGGACGGCGCGCTCATCGCGGGCTTGCTCGATGACCTTCGGGCGGAGTTGCGCCGGTGTCCCCGGTTCGTCGTAACGCTCCGGCGGCTCGCCCGCTTTGACGGACAGCCCACGGTCGTGTACGCCGTACCGGAGCCGCAGGAGGCGTTTCTCGCGCTGACCGAGGCTCTCAGCGCCCGGTTCGGCTTCCTTCCGTACGGCGGAGTGCACGACGTACCGATCCCGCACCTGACCGTCGCGATCGCCGACGGCGCCGATGTGCTCGACGCGTCCGCGGCCGCCGCCACGAGGTCGCTCCCCATCTCGGAGCCGGTGGACGCGGTGGACGTGTGGGAGCACGGAACCGCCGGCTGGCGCCTCCTCCACCGCCTCGCCCTGGGCCGTGAATAACCGGGGCCAGGCCCCTTTTATTCATGCGAGCTTCGCTCTGGGGACTGTCCCCGGCATTTGGGTGGGCTATGGAGTGAGGTCGGACGGGAGCAGCGAGTACATGACCAGATCGACGCGGGTGCCGCGCTGGTCGGCCCAGCTGCGCAGCACCGCCTCGCGGGTGTAGCCCGCCTTCTCGGCGACGCGCTGCGAGGCGGGGTTGTCGAGGTGGGTCGTGAGCTGCAGCCGGGCGACCGGGAGCATCTGCAGCGACCACCGCGAGATGAGCGCCAGCGCCCCCGTCGCGAGACCGCGGCCGCGCGCGTCGGCGGCCATGTGGTAGCCGATCTCGGCGCTGCCGCGGCCGTGCAGAACGCGCACGCCGATCGCTCCCAGCGGGCGGTCGTCCGGCGGCTCCACGATGGCGAAGGCCGCGCCGTCGCCGGCCCGCAGCCGCGCCGGCTGCAGGGCGAGCCAGATTCGGGCGGAGTCCTCGTCGAACTCGTCGGGGACGCTCGTGAACCGGATGGTCTCCGGGTCGCGTGACATCGCGACGATCGCCGGGACGTCGGCAGACTGCCACGGCCGTAGGCCCGCCCTGCCCTCGGTCAGAAGCGACGGAAGCGTGATCGCCGGGCTCATCGGTCGCCCGGCAGCCGCGACCACATCACGAGGTCGACTCGCCGGCCCCGGTTCTCGGCCCACGACCGCAGCACCCCCTCGCGCGTGAACCCGGCCTGCTCGGCGACCCGGCCGGAGGCGGCGTTGGCGGCGTCCATGGTCAGCTGCAGGCGCGCGAGCCGCCACTCCGCGATTGCCCACGCCGCCACGAGCCGCACCGCACGCGTCGCGATCCCGCGTCCGCGCGCGTGCGCCGCGACGACGTAGCCGAGCTCGGCCACCTCGCGGTCGAGATCGTCCGGGCGCACGCCGATGCTCCCGACCGCGCCGCCGCCCTCCACCGCGACGGCGAGCGCCAGCTCCTCGCCCGAGAGGAGGCGGGCCAACACGCCGTCGAGCATCCTGCGCGCGTTGGTCGCCGTGTACGGAGCCGCGAGCGGAGTGAAGCGCGCAACGTCCGGATCGTCGTGCATCCGCACCAGGTCGTCGAGGTCGGCGTCGGTCCACGGGCGGAGCACGACCGTGCCGTCGGTGAGCCGAGGGGTGGGGTACGTGAGTGGGATGGGAGCCGGCACGGCGGTCGATCGTACAGGTGCGGGGATACACTGGAGGTCATGCCCGATCTCGCCGTCTCCGCCTCCTATTCGCCCACCGGCGACCAGCCCCGGGCGATCGCCGAGCTCGTCGAGAGCATCCGCCGGGGCGACCGCAACCAGACCCTCCTCGGCGCCACCGCCACGGGCAAGACGCACACGATGGCGCGCGTCATCGAGCAGCTCAACCGGCCGACGCTCGTCATCGCCCACAACAAGACGCTTGCCGCCCAGCTCTGCAACGAGTTCCGCGAGTACTTCCCCCGAAACGCGGTCGAGTACTTCGTCAGCTACTACGACTACTACCAGCCCGAGGCCTATCTGCCGTCGTCGGACACCTACATCGAGAAGGACTCCTCGATCAACGACGACATCGACCGCCTGCGCCACGCCGCCACCGCCGCCCTGTTCGCGCGCCGCGACGTGGTGATCGTCGCCTCGGTCTCGTGCATCTACGGCATCGGCTCGCCCGAGAGCTACTCCGAGCTCGTGCTCTTCCTCTCGGTGGGCGAGGAGAAGTCGCGCGAGGACATCCTGCGCAAGCTGGTCGACATCCACTATCAGCGCAACGACGTGGTCATGGGCCGCGGCCGCTTCCGCGTGCGCGGGGACGTCATCGAGGTGCAGCCCGCGAACATGGAGACGGCCTACCGGATCAGCCTGTTCGGCGACGAGGTCGAGGCGATCACGCACTTCGACCCGATGACGGGCGAGGTCTACGCCCGCCTCGACCACCTCGGCATCTACCCGGCGACGCACTACGCGATGGAGCGCGAGAAGCTCGAGCCGGCGATCCGCTCGGTGCAGGAGGAGCTGCGCGGGCGGCTGGCGGAGCTCGAGGAGCAGGGGAAGATGCTCGAGGCGCACAGGCTGCGCTCGCGCACCGAGTACGACATGGAGATGCTGCGCGAGGTCGGCTTCTGCAACGGGATCGAGAACTACTCGCGGCATCTCGACGGCCGCGAGCCCGGCACGCCCGGCCACTCGCTGCTCGACTACTTCCCCGACGATTACCTGATCATCATCGACGAGTCGCACCAGACGGTGCCCCAGATCGGCGGCATGTACGAGGGCGACCGCTCGCGCAAGCAGACCCTCGTCGAGTTCGGCTTCCGGCTGCCGTCGGCTCTCGACAACCGGCCGCTGCGCTTCGACGAGTTCCTCGAGCGCGCGAACCAGCTGCTCTTCGTCTCGGCGACGCCGGGGCCGTTCGAGCTGCGCCAGTCGACGCACATCGCCGAGCAGATCATCCGCCCGACCGGCCTGATCGACCCCGAGGTCGAGGTGCGGCCGACCCGGCGCCAGATCGACGACCTGCTGGGCGAGATCCGGGCGCGGGCCGAGGCGGGCGAGCGGGTGCTCGTGACGACGCTGACCAAGAAGATGTCCGAGGACCTGACCGACTACCTGCTCGAGTCCGGCGTGCGCACCCGCTACCTGCACTCCGAGATCGACACGCTCGAGCGGATCAAGGTGATCCGCGAGCTGCGCCTCGGCGACTACGACGTGCTGGTCGGCGTGAACCTGCTCCGGGAGGGTCTCGACCTGCCCGAGGTGTCCCTGGTCGCGATCCTCGACGCCGACAAGGAGGGCTTCCTCCGCGGCCAGACGGCGCTCATCCAGACGATCGGCCGCGCCGCCCGAAACGTCAACGGGCGCGTGATCATGTACGCCGACAAGATGACCGAGGCGATCAAGTTCGCGATCGACGAGACGAACCGGCGGCGGACGATCCAGATCGCCTACAACGAGGAGCACGGCATCACCCCGGCGTCGATCCAGAAGGGCGTCTCCGACATCGCCGAGTTCCTGTCGCTCGAGTCGCAGCCGCACGTGCCGGGACGGCGCCGCCGCGGCGGCGAGACCGACGGCATGGGCCGCGACGAGATCGAGAAGCTCGTCGTCGAGCTCGAGGAGGAGATGTTCGCGGCCGCCGAGGAGCTGCGCTTCGAGTACGCGGCCAAGCTGCGCGACGAGATCAAGGAGCTGCGCCGCGACCTCGCGGCGACGGCGAGCGCCTAGCGCTGCTCAGGCGGGCTCCTGCCCGCTCCTGCGGACCAGATAGATCGCGGCAGCGAGGGACAGCGCGAGCAGGCTCAGGAGGCCCAGCTGGAGCAGGAGGTTCGTGAGCGCTTTGCCTCCGGGCGGGAGGCTTTCGATGGACGCGGTCACGATCAGCGTCCGCCGCACGACCGCGATCAGGCCGATGTAGAGGAACGGCTCGGCGGACAGCCGGTGGGTGTGCACGACGAGGCCGAGCGTGTAGACGAACTCCGCCACGATCAGCATCAGCAGAATCCGGTCGAGCACGAGCACGCCGACGTCGACGGAGTTCTGCCCGTTGCCGATCGCGTGCCGCAGGTCGTTCGCCGTGCCGACCAGCAGGAGTCCCGCGGCGATCGTCAGGAAGACGCCGACCGCGATGTAGATCGCGGTCTCGAGGGCGCGCAGGAGCTGGTGTGTGACCGTGGAGCTCCCGCCTGATTCCGCCGGCGACATCGTGGTCGGTTGCATGATGGGCTGTCCTCGCGGTCATGCGCGCGGCGGGCGCGCCCCGATGGCTCCGCATTCACCGTGACGGACTCGAACCCTCCCGCGGGGGGATGATCGCGCCGGGTGGAGGAGATCCTCGCGGCAGCGGCGAATCCTCCCGGGCATGGCCCAGATCGATCGACTGCTCGCCCCCGGCGAGCACGTGCACCTGATGAGCCGCGAGCACGGAATCGTGCTGGTGGCGCCGTTCGTGCGGGCGGCCGTCGTGCTGGCAGCGGCGGCGGCTGCCGCGATCCTCGCCGCCGGACTGCCCGTGCCCGCGCCGATCCGGCTCGTCCCGGTGCTCGTCGCGGCCGTCGTGGCGGCGTCGGTGCTGCTCGGGCTCGTCCGCACCGTCGCGCGCTGGCAGCGCCGCCTGCTCGTCGTGACCGACAGCCGCGTGCTCCTGACGGCGGGAGGCGCCGGCCGCCGTGCGGCCGTCGTCCCGCTCGAGGCGATCCGCGACATCGAGATCGTCTGCCCCGCGGCGGGGCGGATGCTCCACTACGGCGGGGTCGTCGTGCGCGTCGGCGGCCGGCGGGAGCCGCTCTTCGGCCTGCGTCGGCTGCGCGATCCCGACCTCGTGCTCGGTCTGCTCCTCGGCCTCGCCGAGGACATCCCGGCCGCACGGCCGAGAAACCGGCCGTTGCCCGCGTCCGGCGTGCTCTCGGTCGTCGAGTGACCGCGATCGGTCAGGCGGCATACCAGAAGGTGTCCGGGCGCGCTAGGCTCCGTGGTGGAAGCAAACACCAGGCCGGACGGGGTGGGCCCGACGGCCCGGGACGACAGCCGGAGGGGTCCGGTGTGGCGCGAGCATGACGGCGCGCAGGAGGGAGGCAGCGGCGGACCAGCACGATGCATCGGTGCGGCCCGCCTTGACCTGCGCCCGGCTACGGCTCGGATGTGACCCCTCGGTCGTCGCCGAGGCGCGACGGGCGGTGGGTGAGCTCGAGCCGGCGCTCTCGGCGCCGGTGGCCGACTCGGCCCGACTGCTCGTGACCGAGCTCGTCACCAACAGCATCGTGCACGGCATCCGCGAGGGCGACGGCTGGATCGATGTCACCATCGAGCGGCGCGGGCAGTGCGTGCGGATCGAGGTGGTCGATCCGGCGTCGAACGGCGGCCTGCCGGTGATGCGGCCGGTCGACCCGACGAGCACGTCGGGATGGGGCCTGCAGCTGGTCGACCGCCTCGCCAGCGACTGGGGCGTCGAGACCGGGGTCGGCACCTGCGTGTGGTGCGAGATCCCCACCGCCTGAACCGCACCCGCCGCGCATCCGTCTGCACTCCCGTGGTAGTCTACCGAACGCACGTTCGTATGTGCGGCGGTTGCTAGAATGTGGCTGTTTCCCGCTTGAACATGCGGTTTCCAGCCATTTAAGGAGTCTGGTGGGGCACGAGAGCATCGTCATCCGGGGAGCGCGCGAGCACAACCTCAAAGACGTCACCGTCACGCTGCCGCGCGACCGGCTGGTCGTCATCACCGGGCTGTCCGGCTCGGGCAAGTCGAGCCTGGCGTTCGACACGCTCTACGCCGAGGGCCAGCGCCGCTACGTCGAGTCGCTCTCGGCCTATGCGCGCCAGTTCCTCGGCCAGATGGACAAGCCCGATGTCGACTCGATCGAGGGGCTCTCGCCCGCGATCTCGATCGATCAGAAGACGACGGCGCGCAACCCGCGCTCGACGGTCGGCACGGTCACCGAGACCTACGACTACCTGCGCCTGCTGTACGCCCGTGTGGGGCATCCGCACTGCCCGAAGTGCGGACGCGAGATCACGGGGCAGACCGCCGAGCAGATCGTCGAGCAGGTGCTGCAGCTGCCCGAGGGGACGCGGTTCACCATCGACGCGCCGGTCGTGCGCACGCGCAAGGGCGAGTACAAGGATCTGTTCGAGCAGCTGCGCGGCGACGGGTACACCCGGGTCAAGGTCGACGGCCGGCAGCTGCTGCTCGAGGAGCCGATCGACCTCGACAAGCAGGTGCGCCACTCGATCTCGGTCGTGGTCGACCGCCTGGTGATGAAGGCGGGGCTGCGCACGCGGCTGACCGACTCGGTCGAGACGGCGCTGCGGCTGGCCGAGGGGCTGGTCGAGGTCGCCGTGGTCGACGGGGCGACGATGACGTACTCCGAGCAGTTCGCGTGCCCCGACGACGGCATCTCGCTGCCGGAGCTCGCGCCGCGCATCTTCTCGTTCAACTCGCCGCACGGCGCCTGTCCGCGCTGCACGGGCCTCGGCACCCAGCTCGAGATCGACCCCGATCTGGTCGTGCCCGACCACAGCCTCTCGATCGCCCAGGGGGCGCTCGTCCCGTGGACGGTGATCAACTCGAACTTCTACACCCAGGTGATCCAGGCGATCGCCGACCGCTACGAGGTCGACCTCGACACGCCCTGGGCCGACCTGCCCGAGGAGCAGCGCAACCTGTTCATGCAGGGCACGGGCGGCGACAAGCTGTACGTCAGCTACCGCAACCGGATGAACCGCAAGCGCAGCTACATGCTCGCATTCGAGGGCATCGTCCCGAGCCTCGAGCGGCGCTACCGCGAGACCGACTCGAGCTACCAGAAGGAGCGCATCGAGGAGTACATGGCGCTCAAGCCCTGTCCGGCCTGCCACGGCGACCGGCTCAAGGAGACGAGCCTCGCGGTGACGGTCGGCGACCGCAACATCGCCCAGGTGACCCGCATGTCGGTGATGGCCGCGATCGAGTTCGTCGACGGGCTCGTGCTGACCGACACCGAGCGCGCGATCGGCGCGCGCATCCTCAAGGAGATCCGCGAGCGGCTGACCTTCCTGGCCGACGTCGGCGTGGGCTACCTGACCCTCGGGCGGGCGGCGGCCAGCCTGTCGGGCGGCGAGGCGCAGCGGATCAGGCTCGCGACCCAGATCGGCTCGTCGCTCATGGGCGTGCTCTACATCCTCGACGAGCCGTCGATCGGCCTGCACCAGCGCGACAACGCCAAGCTCCTGGCGACGCTCGAGCGGCTGCGCGAGCTCGGCAACACGGTGATCGTCGTCGAGCACGACGAGGAGACGATCCGCGCGGCCGATCACATCATCGACATGGGCCCGGGAGCGGGGGAGCACGGTGGCCAGGTCGTCGCGGCGGGCACCGCCGACGAGGTCATGGCATCGGAGCGCTCGCTGACCGGGGCGTACCTGTCCGGCCGCCGCGGCATCCCGGTGCCCGACCGGCGCACCCACGATGCCGGCTGGTTCGGGGTGCAGGGCGCAACCGAGCACAACCTCAAGGGCATCGACGTCGACCTGCCGATCAGCAAGCTGATCTGCGTGACCGGGGTAAGCGGGTCGGGCAAGAGCACGCTCGTGAACGACGTGATCTTCAAGGCGCTCGCCAACCGGCTGAACCGCGCCCGCGTGAAGCCCGGAGCGCATCGCTCGGTGCAGGGCATCGAGGTCTTCGACAAGGTGATCGACATCGACCAGTCGCCGATCGGCCGCACGCCGCGCTCCAATCCGGCCACCTACACGGGGCTCTTCGATCACATCCGCGCCCTCTACGCCACCTCGCCCGACGCCCGGGCGCGCGGGTACAAGCCGGGCCGGTTCTCGTTCAACGTCAAGGGCGGCCGATGCGAGACGTGCCGCGGCGACGGCACGATCAAGATCGAGATGCACTTCCTGCCCGACGTCTACATCAACTGCGAGGCCTGCCACGGCCGCCGCTACAACCGCGAGACGCTCGAGGTGAAGTTCAAGGGCAAGTCGATCGCCGACGTGCTCGACATGTCCGTCGAGGAGGCCCTCGAGTTCTTCGTCAAGATTCCGAAGCTGCGCCGGCGGCTGCAGACGCTGCACGACGTCGGCCTCGACTACATGCGCCTCGGCCAGCCCGCGACGACGCTCTCCGGCGGCGAGGCGCAGCGGGTGAAGCTCGCCACCGAGCTCAGCAAGATCGCGACCGGCCGCACGCTCTACATCCTGGACGAGCCGACCACCGGGTTGCACACGTACGACATCGAGAAGCTGTTGCAGGTGCTGCAGCGGCTGGTCGACGCCGGCAACACGGTGCTCGTGATCGAGCACAACCTGGACGTGATCAAGCAGGCCGACTGGCTGCTCGACCTCGGGCCCGAGGGTGGTGACGCGGGCGGCGAGGTCGTCGCCCAGGGCACGCCCGAGGAGGTGGCCGAGACGCCGGGCAGTCACACCGGCGACTATCTGCGCAGGGTGCTGCCGGTGTACGAGGCGGAGCGGGCGCTTGCCGCCGGCTGAGCCGGGTCCGCCGGCAGTTCCGGCGATGTCGGTGCGGGCGCGGGCGGTCATCCCGGACGGCGAGGGGCGGGTGCTCTTCGACCGCACGCATCATCCGCGCAAGGCGCCGTTCTACTGGCTGCCCGGGGGCGGGGTGGAGCCGGGTGAGACGGCCGAGGAGGCGCTGCGGCGCGAGTTGATCGAAGAGGCGTCGCTTGTCATCACGGTCGAGCGGCTCCTGTATCTGAGCGAGAACCTGTTCGTCGAGTCCGGCGAGTACCGCCACGAGGTGATCCTGTACTTCCTCGCCGAGGCGGGCGAGACGCTCCCGGGCGCGCCGACCGATCTGCGCCACCACGAGTGGCACCCGCCCGACGCGACGCCCGGCCCGTTTCTTCCCCCGGACGTCGCGGCCGCGGTCAGGGCCGACCTGCGTGCGGGGTTCCGGCGACCGGTGCAGCATCTGGTCACCGACGAGCGCCCGGGCTGAACAACCGGTGCCAGGCACCAATATTCACGGCCTGCCGTGCGCTGCCCGGCCGGGTTTGCCGCGCTGATGGCCGGGAATACCTGAGGGGAGGGACGCGTTTGGATAGATAGTTGATCGTACAAGCAATCACTGTGAGGGGTTGAGATGACTCTGGGACTTCTGATTCTGCGTCTGGTGATGGGCCTTACGCTGGCCGCGCACGGTGGCCAGAAGCTGTTCGGCTGGTTCGGAGGGCCGGGCCGTGCCGGCACGGCGGGCTTCTTCGGCAAGCTGGGATTTCGCTGGCCGGCGGCCATGGCGCTCCTGGCGGGGCTGTCCGAGTTCGGAGGCGGGCTCCTGTTCGCCGCGGGCTTCCTGACGCCGTTCGCCGCGCTCGCGATCGTCGTGGTGATGGTGAACGCGTTCATCACCGTACACCGGCCGAACGGGTTCTTCGTCACCGCCGGTGGTTACGAGTACAACCTGATCATCGCCGCGATCGCCGTCGCGGTTGCCGCGACCGGCCCCGGCCGGCTCTCGGTCGACCACGCGCTCGGCATTGCCGGTGGTCTCTCCGGCGCCTGGCTGAGTGTGATCGTTCTCGTCGCGGCGGTCGCGATCGGACTCGCCACGACCACCCTCGGCCGCGAGCACGAGCACATGCCCGGCCACCCCGCCGCCTGATCGCCGCGGCATCCTCTGACCGCAGCGCGGGCGCCCCAGGTTGCACGGGCGCCCGCGTTGCACTAGCTTCGCGTGCAACGCGACCGATCGGGGTGGGCAGGTGGGGAAGGCGATTGCCGACGTGGGGGCCCAGGAGATGCTCGCAGCGGCCGAGGCAGGTGACATCGCCGAGGTCGATCGGCTGCTGGGCGCGAACCCGGCGCTCGCAGCGGCGAAGGGCGCTGACGGAGTGTCGGCAATCATGCGCGCCCGCTATCACGGCCACGCCTGGCTGGCCGAGCGCCTGGCGGACGTGACGAGCGAGCTCGACCTCTTCGAGGCTGCCGCGCTCGGCCGGGTCGGCCGCATCGCAGAGCTCACCGACGCCGCCCCCGACGCCGTGGCCGCCGAGGCCGCGGACGGGTTCACCGCGCTGCACCTGGCCGCCTTCTTCGGCCATCTCGAGGCGGCCGCGGTGCTGCTCGGGCGCGGCGCGGCACCTGACGTGGCCGCCGGCAACGGCAGCCGCGTGCGGCCGCTGCATTCCGCCGCGGCGGGCGGCCACGCCGCGATCGTCGCGCTCCTGCTCGAGCGCGGCGCCGATCCGAACGCGCGCCAGCACGGCGGCTACGTGCCGCTCCACGCTGCGGCGGGGCGTGGCGACGATGTGTCGGCCCGCCTGCTGATCGAGCACGGCGCGAAGCTCGACATCCGCGCAGACGACGGTCGCCGGCCGCTCGAGGTCGCCGCGCCGGACAGCGCGGTGGCCGCCCTGCTGCGGGCCTAGACTGCGCGCACTGGCGGGCGAGGAGAGGAGCGGGAGTGGAGGTCGAGCTGGCGCGCCGCGACGCGGTGCTCACGATCACGCTGAACCGTCCGGATGTGCTGAACGCGTTCGACGAGGCGATGCACGCCGCCCTGGCCGGCGCGCTCGACGAGGCGCGCGATCCCGCCGTCCGCGCCGTGGTGATCACGGGTGCCGGGCGGGGCTTCTGCGTCGGCCAGGATGTGTCTGCGCTCACCGGCCCCGACGCGATCGCCGACCTGCTGCGGCGCACCTACCATCGCAACATCCTTGCCTTGCGCGGCCTCGACAAGCCGGTGATCGCGGCGGTGAACGGTGCTGCCGCCGGAGCGGGGCTCTCGCTGGCCGCGGGGTGCGACGTGCGGATCGCCTCGCGCTCGGCGGTGTTCGTTCCGGCGTTCGTCAACATCGGGCTCGTGCCGGACTCGGGCGGGTCGTACTTCCTCACCCGGCTGCTCGGATCCGCGCGTGCGCTCGAATGGATGGCAACCGGGCGCCGCCTGAGCGCCGACGAGGCGCTGGCGCTCGGCCTCGTGACCGAGGTCGCCGAGCCGGACGCGCTCCAGGTGCGCACGCAGGAGCTCGCCGCGAGCATGGCCGCCCTGCCGACGGTCGCGATTGGCCTGCACAAGCGGCTCTTCGACCAAGCGCCGATGCACACCCTCGAGGAGCAGCTCGAGTTCGAGGCGCACCTGCAGGCGCTCGCCGCGGCCACCGACGACTTCGCCGAGGGCATCGCCGCGTTTCGCGAGCGGCGACCGCCGCGCTTCCGCGGAGCCTAGGAGTCGCCGATGCCGTCGAGGAGGAGCCCGCTGCGCAGCCGGCGCTCGATTGCGATCGCGTGCGCGGGCGCGGTCTTCCCGAGCGCGTCAGCCGGGCGGCTGCGCCAGTCGATCCGCTTGGTGCGCCGGCCGGCGAACTGCACGTCGGCCACCATCGTTCGGAGGGTGGTGTCTTCGGCTCCGCGCTGCATGTGATCTCCCTCGTCGTTGGACGTACCGTATCGCCCGCTGGTCTCCGAATAGCCGCTGGCCCGGTACCGGTCAAGCGCACTCACGAAAACCTCACACGACCCGAACACCTCGGGCGGTCGCCGGGCCGCTACTTGAAGCGGGCGAAGCCCTGCTGGTTCACGCCGTGCACCTTCAGGAAGGCCCCGCCGGCCTCCACGCCGTTCGCGGCGGCGACGGCCGAGACGCCGACCGTGCTGCCGACGGCGTCAGGGTCCCACGCGCCCAGGGCGCCATGCGCGAGCGAGAGCGAGAGCAGCTTGCGCCGCGAGATCGGTGTCGTGCAGACGAGCGGCGTCCCCGTTCCGGCGTTGTTCTGGCAGTCGTTGTTGAAGTGTCCGCCGACGATCACGGTGCCACCCATGAGTGCGACGCCCTGGACATCGCCGTCGGTCACGACGAGCCACTTGCGCACGCCGCTCGCCGAGACGTACGCGGCCACGTGGCCGCCGTTGCCGCCGCCGCCGACGACGAGCGTGTCCGCGTTGTTGCGAATCGCCGTCACCGGCCAGGTGGGATGTCCCCGGAACGGGCTGATGCCGCCGGCCGTGGCGATCGCCACGAGGTGGTTGATGGCCTTGCCGTTCACGCGGGTGAAGTCGCCGCCGACGAACACGCGCTTGCCGCTCGGTGAGATCGTCAGCGCGCGGACGGTCGAGTTCGGATTGGCGCGCCACGCCGTGAGAGGCGCCGTCGACGTCGCGGCGATCCCGGCCAGACGGGTGCGGCTGAAGCCCTTCACCTTCGAGAAGCTGCCGCCGATGTAGACGCGGGTCTTGCTCACCGCGATCCCGTACACCGTGCCGTTCGTGTTCGCGTGCCACTCGCGCAGGTGCGTCTCGGAGGTCGTCACCGCGCCGATATGGGCGCGCGACTTGCCCATGAGCGTGGTGAAGCCGCCTCCGATGTAGATGGTGGTGCCGGCCGGGTTGACCCGTAGCGCCGTCACCGTGCCGTTCGCCCGCGGGTTCCACGGCTCGAGCGTGCCCGTCTTCAGGCTGAAGGCGGCCAGGTGGCTGCGGGCGACGCCGCCGCTCGCGGCGCCGGGCGCGCGCACCATGGTGAAGTCGCCGCCGATGAAGATCTTGTTGGCCGCAATCGCGATCGCGCGCACACGTCCATTCGTCTGCCACGAGCTCGCCGGGGCCGACGTGAGTGCGCTTGCGGGAACGGGCGCAGCGAGCGCCGCAACCGTCACCGCCAACAGTGCGAGTCCTCTCCCACCTGCCATTGCCGCCGCCTAGCCTACCCGATCAGGGCCAGATTTTCAGCCCGCTCAGTTCGGGATGTCGATCACGTCGGCCGAGAGGGCACCGTGCTGGCGGAACTCGCGCCAGTGGCGATAGGCCGCTGCGGTCAGCTCGCCCTTCACCTCGTGGCGGGCGATCAGATCCTCGATCTGGGCGGGCGCGAACCACTCCGGCGCACCCAGGATGTCGGAGTCGTTCACGGCGTAGCTCGTCTGGCGCGGATGCCCCGAGAGATAGTTCAGGCGCAGCGACGTGCCCACCCGGTGGCCGTCGGAGTCGTGCTCGCGTACGACCGACACGCCGATCAGCTGGGCATCGGACGCCGCATAGCCCGTCTCCATGAGCAGGTTGCGGTTGACCGAGTCCTCCGGCAGTTGGACATGGCCGTCCTCATCGAGCGGCGCCATCCAGCCCGTAGGGAAGTTCCAGCGCTCCTCACCCTCGCGATTGAGCTGGCGCACCATCAGCAGCTCGCCGCCGTGCTCGACGATCGAGCAGACGGTCGTGGCCATGATCGCCGGGTGGTCGACACCGAGCAGGTCGGAGGCGAACGTCTGGCCCGCCCCCGCGTCCGATCCGATGCGCTCGCTCACCGCAGCCACCTCCCCCCGGCGCCCACGTGTGTGACGCTGATCACGGGCAGATCCTACACCGGCTCGGGCGCGCCTCCCGAGCCCAGCCGCCGGTGGCGGTTACGACTCGCGCAAGAGCTCGGACAGGAACTCGTCGAGGTCCACCCTGAACTGCCCCGCCTCGAAGCCGCGCACCCACGCGCGCAGAAGCGCCTCGACACCGGTGAAGCCCACGGCCTCGCCGACGAAGCTGTCGCCGTCGAACACCAGGTATCGGCGGCCGCCGGGAACGGCGAGCCGCCAGTGCACTCGGTGACCCAACTCGTGATCTATGTGCCCAGCCAGTGCCCGGACGTCGTCCTCTGCCTCAGCCATCATGCCTCCTCCGTTGTGCCCCAAGGGAGTGTGCCCCCGCTTTTGCGTAGTGCCCTCACCCGATCGGGTGATCCGGTGCAGAGGGGGTAGGGTTTGACCATGGGCCAGGCTGATCAACCCGACCTCGCGCACCGCCTGCGGACGCCGCTTGCGGTCATCGTCGGCTACGTCGAGATCCTCGCGCTGCGCGATCGAACCGGCGAGAACGCCGAGATCCTGGGCCACCTGCGCGATGCGGCGAGCGCGCTTGCGGCCGAAATCGACGTCGTGGTCGCGGCCGACTCGGCGGCGGCGCGCGCGGACGATGGGCGCTCCGGGCGCTGACGCGCGCGGTTGGACGGCCGTCCGGCTGGACGACGTCCCGGCCATCCCGTGGCGCGGCACCGGGCTGCGGTGGCGGCCCATGCGCACGGCGCTCGGAACGCGGATTGTGGGAATGGCCGCGTATACGGCGGAGCGGGCCGGCGAGGAGGTCGTCGAGGACCACGTCGAGACCCGGGACGGCCGGGCGGTGCTCGACGAGCTGCGCAGCGAACGGCCCGGCTCGCCGGGCCTGCTCTACGGCGAGGCGCTGCTCGCGGCAGCCCAGGGCGATGTGGCGGGCGCGCGCCGCTGGCTCGACGACGCAATTGCCCGCGAGCCGCGCCTGCACGGCGAGGCCGACAACGAGCCGATGCTCGCCGCCGTCGTCCGGCCGGGCGGTCAGGCGCCGACGTAGGCCGCGAGGTGCTCGCCCGTGAGGGTGCAGCGGGCGGCGACGAGATCGGCGGGCGTGCCCTCGAAGACGATCCGGCCGCCGTCGTGGCCGGCGCCGGGGCCGAGGTCGATGATCCAGTCGGCGTGCGCCATCACCGCCTGGTGGTGCGCGATCACGATGACCGACTTGCCGGCGTCGACCAGGCGATCGAGCAGGCCGAGCAGCCGCTCGACGTCGGCGAGGTGCAGGCCGTTGGTCGGCTCGTCGAGCACGTAGACGCCGCCCTTGTCGGCCATGCGGGTGGCCAGCTTGAGCCGCTGCCGCTCGCCGCCGGAGAGGGTGGTGAGCGGCTGGCCCAGGCTGACGTAGCCGAGCCCGACATCGGCCAGCCGGCCGAGGATGGTGTGCGCGGCCGGGGTCTTCGCCTCACCGGCGGCGAAGAACTCCGTCGCCTCGGCCACGGGCATCGCGAGCACCTCGCTGATGTCCTTGCCGCCGAACTTGTACTCCAGCACCTCGGCCTGGAACCGCTTGCCGTCGCACTCCTCGCAGGTGCTCGCGACGGTCGCCATCACCGCGAGGTCGGTGTAGACGACGCCGGCGCCGTTGCATGTGGGGCAGGCGCCCTCGGAGTTGGCGCTGAACAGCGCCGGCTTGACGCCGTTGGCCTTGGCAAACGCCTTGCGGATCGGCTCGAGCAGCCCGGTGTACGTCGCCGGGTTGCTGCGCCGCGAGCCGCGAATCGGAGTCTGGTCGACCGACACGACCCCGTCGCGGCCTGACACCGAGCCGCCGATCAGCGAGCTCTTGCCCGACCCGGCAACGCCGGTGACCACGACCAGCACGCCGAGCGGGATGTCCACGTCGACGTCCTGCAGGTTGTGGACGCTCGCGCCGCGCACCGCCATCACGCCCGCGGGCTCGCGCACCGACTCCTTCAGGGAGGCGCGGTCGTCCAGGTGCCGGCCGGTCACCGTGCCGCGCGGCCCGAATGTCCTCGACGGTGCCCTCGAACACCACCTCGCCACCGGCGGTGCCCGCGCCCGGGCCGAGGTCGACGACGTGGTCGGCGATCGCGATCACCTCGGGCTTGTGCTCGACGACCAGCACGGTGTTGCCCTTGTCACGCAGCCGCAGCAGCAGGTCGTTCATCCGCTGGATGTCGTGCGGGTGCAGGCCGATCGTCGGCTCGTCGAAGACGTAGGTGACGTCGGTGAGCGATGAGCCGAGGTGGCGGATCATCTTCACGCGCTGGGCCTCGCCGCTGGAGAGCGTCCCCGACGGCCGGTCGAGAGACAGGTAGCCGAGCCCGATCTCGGCGAACGACTCGAACGTGTCCCGAAGCGACTCGAGCAGCGGCGCGACCGGGGGCTCGTCGAGGCCGCGCACCCACTCGGCCAGGTCGCTGATCTGCATCGCGGAGGCGTCGGCGATGTTGATCCCCGCGATCCTGGACGATCGCGCCCCTTCGCTCAGCCGGGTGCCGTCGCACTCGGGGCAGATGCTGAACGTCACGGCCCGCTCGACGAACGCGCGGATGTGCGGCTGCAGGGCGTCGACGTCCTTGGAGAGAAACGACTTCTGCATCCGCGGGATCAGGCCCTCGAACGTGAGGTTGATGCCCGCGACCTTGATCCTGGTCGGCTCCTTGTGGAGCAGGGCGTCGAGCTCCTTCCTGGTGAACTTCGCGATCGGCTTGTCCGGGTCGAAGAAGCCGCAGCCGCTGAAGATGCGGCCGTACCAGCCGTCGATGCTGTAGCCGGGGATCGCGAGCGCGCCCTGGTTGATCGACTTGCGCTCGTCGTAGAGCTGCGACAGGTCGAAGTCGGTGACCGAGCCCCGGCCTTCGCAGCGCGGGCACATCCCGCCGGTGCGCGAGAAGTTCGCGCGCACGGTCCGGGTCTTGCCCGCACCGCGCTCGACCGTGACCCCGCCGCTCGCACGCACCGACGGGACGTTGAACGAGAACGCGCCGGGCGGCCCGATGTGCGGCTGCCCGAGCCGGCTGAAGAGGATGCGCAGCATCGCGTTTGCGTCGGTCGCGGTGCCGACGGTCGATCGGGCGTCTGAGCCCATCCGCTCCTGGTCGACGATGATCGCGGTCGTCAGCCCTTCCAGCACGTCGACCTCCGGCCGCGCCAGCGTCGGCATGAATCCCTGCACGAAGGCGCTGTAGGTCTCGTTGATCAGCCGCTGCGAGTCGGCGGCGATCGTGTCGAACACGAGCGAGCTCTTGCCCGAGCCGGAGACGCCGGTGAACACCGTCAGCCGGCGCTTGGGGATCTCGACGCTGACGTCCTTCAGGTTGTTCTCGCGGGCGCCGAGCACCCGGATCAGGTCGTGGCTGTCGGCGTCGTGCTGCGCGCGCGACCGCGTATCCGTGCTCGTGTCGGCCGGAGGGTTCAGCGGAGCTCCTGGATGCGGACCAGGTTGCCCGCGGGGTCGCGGAAGGCGCAGTCGCGCACGCCGTAGGGCTGCTCGGTCGGCTCCTGGACGACCTCGGCGGCCCCGGCCTGCACTCGTTCGAACGTGCCGTCCAGGTCGCTGGTGGCGAGCAGGATGATCGCGTAGCTGCCCTTCGCCATCATCTCGGCGATCGTGCGGCGCTCGTCGTCGGTGATGCCCGGGTCGACGGCCGGCGGGTGCAGGACGATTGACGTGGCGGGCTGGTCCGGAGGCCCCACCGTGATCCAGCGCAGGCCGCCGTATCCGACATCGGCTCTGACCTCGAAGCCGAGCGTGTCGCGATAGAAGGCGAGCGATGCGTCCGGGTCGTCGTGCGGGAGAAAGCTGGCGTGAATGCTGATGTCCATGCCGGCCATCCTAGAGAGCCCCGGGTGCCGGCGCTTCTTGATTCCTGACCGGTCTGGTCACCTGTTTGACCACGCACGCCGGCATCCCCGCGGTCGCGCGCGCGGCCTCGCGGCGATAGGTGCTGGGCGGGACGCCGACGAGCTCGGTGAAGCGGGTGCTGAAGGTGCCGAGCGACGAGCAGCCGACCGCGAAGCAGACCTCGGTGACGCTCAGGTCGCCGCGCCGCAGGAGCGCCATCGCACGTTCGATCCGCCGGGTCATCAGATAGCCGTAGGGCGGCTCGCCGTACGCGAGCCGGAACTGGCGGCTGAGGTGGCCGGCCGACATGTGCGCACCGCGGGCGAGCGCCTCGACGTCGAGCGGCTGGGCGTACTCGCGGTCGATCCGGTCGCGGACGCGGCGCAGCACCGCGAGGTCGCGCAGGTGCTGTGGCGTCGGGCGTCCGCTGATCACCTGCGGGATCGTGCCACGAGCGCGCTACTCGAGCGCGAGGGCGGCGGCCTCGGCCGACCCGAGCACGGGCACGATCTCGAACTCGGCCAGGTCGCTCCACTGCGCCGTCCAGCGATCGAACAGCGCGGGGTCGCCGGTCGCCATGAGCTGGAAGCAGCGGCCGAGATCGGGCTCGACCCAGCTGTCGAGGTAGGCAAGGCCCTCGGGCAGCATCCGGCCCTGCTCGCGCGCCCGCTCGTACACCGGCCGGGCACCTGCTGTGAACGTCTCGATCACCATGTAGAGCACGTATGGCCTCCTTCGCCGTGTCCCACGCTAGCAAGGCGCGGGCGTTACCGAGCTGTTACGCCTCCGACCGTTGCCGGTGGAACCGCCGGGCGAGAATCGCCGTCTCAAGGCAGTCCCCGACCCTGGAGTCTCCCATGCACCGCGTCCGCAACCTCGCGTCGGCCATCGCCGTGGCCGCCGTCGCCCTGGCGGCATCGTCGTCGCCGGCGGCGGCCGGCTCGCCACCCGGGCAGCTCGAGCTGATCCGCGCATCGGCGAGCATCACGCTCGACAAGTATCAGGGCAGCCCGGTGTACCTCGACGTCGGCGCATACGTCGCGTCGGTCGGTGGGAGCTTCCGCCTCGATGTGACCCGCGCCGGGTACCGCAGCCCGATCCGGGTGCGTGAGGCGGGCGGTCCGACGCTGCCGGCCTGGGCCGACGGCGGCTGGGACGGCCTGCGCCGGTTCGTGCGCTACACGGTGCGCGACTCGTCCGGCGCCGTGGTCTGGTCGGGAGCGGCGACGTTCTGCCCCGACGGGTACAACCTGCAGCGGCTCGACCCTTCCGGCCCGCTCAACCCGACCTTCCCGCAGTTCTGCGGCGACAACCCCTTCACGCTCGGAGCGGTGTGGGGAATCGACCGCGGCTGGGCGGTCGGCCTCGACGACACCTCGCCGTCGCTTCCGCTCAAGATCGGCAGCTACTCGGTGACCGTCGCGATCCCGGCCCGCTACGCGGAGATCTTCCACATCCCGGCGGCGCAGGCGGCGACGACGATCGCCGTCAAGGTGGTCAAGGCACCGCCATGCTGCGCCCCCTCGGCGCGGCGCGGCCACGGCGCTGCGACCGGCTCGCCGACGCTCGCACCCACCGTGAGCCATCCGGCGCCGTCGACGCTTCCCGACCTGATCCCGCTGCCCTCGTGGGGCATCTCGACCGAGAGGCAGAATGGCCACGACTACCTCGACTTCGGCGCGACCGTGTGGGATCACGGCCCGGCGCCGATGGACATCGAGGGCTTCCGCCGGCCCGGGACGGCGGTCATGGACGCCTACCAGTACTTCTTTCGAAACGGCGTGGCCGTCGGCCGGGCGAAGGTCGGCACGCTGCGCTACGACCCCGAGCCGGGGCACGAGCACTGGCACTTCCAGCAGTTCGTGCGCTACTCGCTCCTGAACGCGACCCGCTCGCTCGTCGTCCGCAGCCAGAAGGACGGCTTCTGCCTGGCGCCGACTGACGCCATCGACCTCGTCCAGCACGGCGCGGTGTGGAACCCCGACCAGATCGGCCTCTCCGGCGCGTGCGGCGACGAGACCGCGATCTGGACGCGCGAGACGCTGCCGTCGGGCTGGGGCGACACCTACGTGCAGACCCTCCCGGGCCAGTCGTTCGACATCACGAACCTGCGCAACGGCACCTACTACGTCAGCATCGAGGCGAACCCGCTCGGCGCCATCCACGAGGTGCGCACCGACAACGACACGAGCCTGCGCAAGGTGATCCTGGGCGGCGTCCCGGGCAAGCGGACGGTGCGCGTACCCGCCTGGAACGGGATCGATCCGGAGGGGTGAGCGGATACCATGCCGACGTGGCCGCGATCACCACCGAGGAGCAGCTACGGGCCCTGCACGCGGCTCCGAAGGAACGCACGCTGCTCAAGGAGCTCGACCGGCTCGACCCCCACTGCCGCCGCTTCATCGCGCTCTCACCGTTCCTGGTCATGGCGACGGCCGACGCGGACGGGCGGCAGGACGCGACGCCGCGTGGGGGTGACCCCGGCTTCGTCGAGGTGGCCGACGAGCACACGCTGCACCTGCCCGACCGGCCCGGCAACAACCGCCTCGACTCGCTCTCCAACCTGACCGCGCGGCCGGACATCGGGCTGCTCTTCATGATCCCGGGCGTCGACGAGACGCTGCGGGTGAATGGCGTCGCCGAGCTGCGCACCGATCCCGACCTCCTCGAGCGCTTCCAGGTGGGCCGGCGGCCGCCGGCCGTCGTCGTGCGCGTGACCGTGCGCCAGGCCTACCTGCACTGCGCGAAGGCGCTGATGCGCTCGCGGCTGTGGGACCCGGACGCCCGGATCGACCGCGGCGAGCTGCCGACGCTGGGCGAGATGCTGCGCGACCAGCTCGGCTCCGGCGAGGCCGAGCCGCAGGCGCAGATGGTCGAGCGCTACCGCGGCGAGCTGTACTGAGCGCTATGCCGCCCGCCGCTCGGCGCCGGGCTCTGCGGCGGTCAGGAGCGCGGTCACGGCTGCCGCGGGCTGCGGCCGGGCGAAGTGGTAACCCTGCGCCGCGGTGCACCGCAGGCTGCGCAGCCGCTCGGCCTGCACGGCGGTCTCGACCCGCTCGGCGATGACCATCACCCCGAGCGCGTGCCCGAGCCCGACGATGGCGGCGGTGATCGGGGCAGGATCGCCCGGCTCGCGGATCGCGCCGATGAAGTAGCCGTCGATCTTGAGCGCCGCGAAGGGGATGCGCTTGAGCGACCCGAGCGCCGAGAAGCCGGTGCCGAAGTCGTCCAGGATGAGCTTCACGCCCGCCTCGACGAGCGACGCGATGTTCGCCGTCACGACCGGTGAGTCGGCGTCGAGGAACACGCCCTCGGTGATCTCGATCCCGATGTCGTTCGGGGCGAGCGCGTACCGGTCGAAGAGCGCGAGCAGCTTGGGGACGAAGTCGGGCTGTGAGAGCTGCCGCGGCGAGACGTTCACGAAGACGCCCATCGGCAGCGCGCCGGGACATTCACGTCGCCACTCGCAGATCTGGCGCGCAGCCTCGTCGAGCACGAAGTCGCCGATCTGCTCGATCAGGCCGGTGTCCTCGGCGAGCGGGATGAACTCGCCCGGCTGCACCCAGCCCCACTCGGGATGCTGCCAGCGCACGAGCGCCTCGACCGCCAGCGGGCGCTCGTCGGCGAGGGCGACGATCGGCTGATAGTGGACGCCGAGACCCCCTGTGCGAAGCGCGCCCGCGAGCTCGTTCAGGAGGGCCATGTGCCGGCGGACGCGCGCCCGCATGCCCGCGTCGAACATCTCGAAGCAGCCCTTGCCCGCGGCCTTGGCCCGGTACATCGCGGTCTCGCCGTTGGCGAGCAGCGACTCGGCCCCCGTATCCTCCTCGGCGAACGCGATCCCGATGGTCGCACCCGTGTGCAACGGGCCTGTCGCGAGGGCGAACGGCTCGGCGAGCGCGATCAGGATCTCCCGCGCCAGGGCGGCCACCTCGGACACGCCGTCGACGCCGGAGAGCAGCACGGCGAACTCGTCGCCGCCGATGTGGGCGGCGGTCGCACCGGCAGGGATCGTCTCGGTCAGGCGCCGGGCGACGGCGACGAGGAGCTCGTCTCCCGCCCGGTGGCCGACGCTGTCGTTCACGAGCTTCAGGTTGTCGAGGTCGATCAGCATCACGACGACGTCGCTGCCTTCGCGGCGCGACCGGGCGATCGCCTGGCCGAGCCGATCGGCCAGGAGCACGCGATTGGGAAGACCGGTGAGCGCGTCGTGCAGCGCCTGGTGGTCGAGCCGCCGCTCGAGGTCGTGGCGCTCGGTCGTGTTGCGTGCGATCGCCTCGATGCGCACCGTCTTGCCGCGGTCGTTCACCAGCCGCGCCGACACCTCGATGTAGACGCGTGCGCCCCCGCGCGCCACGATCTGCAGCTCGACCGGCTCCGGCTCGTCGCGATCGAACTCTCCCATGATCAGCTGGCGGATCCGCTCGGCGTCCTCGGGGACGACGAGCTGGAACAGGTTCATGGCCGTGAGCTGGTCACGGAGGTATCCGGTCATCGCCTCGGCCGCGCGGTTCGCCGACATGAAGTTCCCCGCGCGATCGGTGGTGACGACGGCGTCGTTCGCGTGCTCGACGAGGTCGGCATAGCGGGCCTCGGTCAGCTTGTGGTCGGTCAGATCGATGCATGTGCCGGCCCAGCCGAGCAGCACGCCGGCGGCGTCGCGAACGGGCCGTGTGGATGCCTCAACCCACATGACGCTGCCGTCAGGGTGCAGGAACCGGTGCTCGCGCGAGAACGCCTCGCCAGACTGCCGCGCCCGGCTCCACGCGTCCTGCACACAGGCGGCGTCGGCGGGATGCAATGCACGCTCCCACCCGGCGCCGAGGGACTGCTCGAGGGTGAGGCCGGTGAGCTCGCAGGCGCGCTCGTTCGCAAACTCGCACCCGCCGCCGGCGTCGAGCACGAACACGCCGACCGGCGCCTGCTCCGTCAGGGCACGGAACACCGCTTCGCTCGCCCTCATCACCCCGCGGCGGCTCGTGTCCGCGCGACGGCGCGCATCCTTGTCGTGAGGCATCACACCCCGGGTCATCGGCAACCGCCGCGCCGACATGTAGCCCCGCGGGGGGCTCCGCCGGCGCCTACGCGGGTGCCGGCGGAGCCGCGATGTCGGCCTGGAACTCCGCGGTCGAGTTCGTCTTCGGGAAGGGCTCGGCCGGGACGGCGACCCCCAGTCGCTCGCACAGCGGCCCCCAGTCGTCGCCCGGCCTCCATTCCAGCAGGCGGTCCGCCGGGATGGCCGCGCGGACGGCGGCATTGTGCGCCTCGTAGGCGGCGATCGCGCCGTCGCGCTCGCGCCAGGCCGGCGTGAACATCGCCAGCATCTCGAGCATGGTCACCCGCCGCGCGGCCCAGTCCGGCCGATCGGCGGGGACGGGCCGTTGCAGGCTCGCCGCGATGGTCGCCTCGAAGCTCCGCCACCACGCCTCGGCGCTCTCGCGCATCGAGAGCAGGACGATCGCGTCGGGATTGGCCTTGGCGAACCCGGCCCAGAACGCGCATGCCGGCCAGTCGACCGTCGCCACGTAGCCGCCGGGAAAGCTGTCCCAGTCCGGTGGCTCGCCGTGGAGCGCCGCGTGCCAGACCGGAAGGTCGTCCGGCCGCTCGAAGAGCTCGACCATGTGATAGCAGGGTCCGTCGAGGATCTGCTCGAGCGCGAGCTTGAGCGAGTGGGTGCCGGTGCGGCCGAGGCCGGCTCCGACGACCCGCAGGCTCATGCCCGGCCCCGGCGCGTGAACGGCTCGAGGATGTGGCTGAACTCCCAGTCGCCCTGGGCCAGACCCGAGCAGCCGTCCTGGCCGAGCTGCCCCGGGCAGCCGCCGTTGTCGCGCTGGATCGCCCAGATCGAGAGCGTGCCGATCCCCATCGTCGCCGCGAACCGCCGCAGCGCGGACGCATCTGCAAGCGACGTCACCTCGGTCTTCTGCGGGTAGTCGTCGATCCCCGGCATGAGCGTGAGGCCCTCCATCGCCCACACGCCGCGCGACGTCCGTCCCGGATAGAGCGCGCGCAGCTGGCGGTGCGCGCCGCGGGCGGCGCTCTCGGCCGCCGCCAGCATGTCGGTGGTGCCGTCGTAGTAGTCGAAGGTCATCAGGTTCACGACGTCGACGCGGGTGCCGTTGCGGACGGCGTTTCGCAGGACGTGCAGCGCATCGGACTCGAGCCCCGCCGGCTCGACCGGGAGCGTGTAGGAGATCCTCAGCTGCCTTCCCGTGCGCTTTGCCCACGCCTCGACGATGCGCAGGGCGCGGTTACGCCGGTCGATGCCCTTGAGGTGCCCGAGCGAGCGGTCCTCGACGTCCATGTCGAGGCGGGTGAACCCGTACGTGCGCACGACCGACTCGTAGGCCGACACGAGCTTCTTCATGTCGGTGCACGAGTCGGCGATCTCGGTGCCTCCGTGGTCGGCGCTGTAGCCGCCGAACGACGGGGTCACGCTCCCGCCCAGGCGGCGCAGCGCCGCGATGCCGGTGCGATACCCGCCGGCCGCCGTCGGCCGGTTCGGATCGCCGTTCCAGGCCGGCCTGCATCCGCCGCGCCGGGGCGTCTGGATGAACGCCAGCGTGAAGTGGTGCGCGCCCGAGGCACGCGCGGTGCGCAGGATGTGGTCGGGCGTCCAGGTCTCGAAGTAGGGCGTGTACACGCGTGCCCGGTACTGGGCGGCGGCCGGAGCCGCAGCGGTCGAGGAGACGCCGGCGCCGGCGACGAGCAGGAGGATTGGGGTGAGCACAAGCGCGCCGGCGATGCGCACGCACAGGCGAGAAGCGGTCATCAGGTCTCCCTTCGGCTCGAGCCGCGGACGCCGGGGAGCTTACCGGCCGCGGTCCAGATGGCGGGAATCAACCCTCTACACTCCGAGGCTCGACGCGGTGCGGATCCGACAGGGGGACGACATGGCAACTGTCACGGAGCACGAGGGACAGCAGGTCGAGCGGGCGAACGCATCGGGGCTGCAGCCGGTCGTGTTCATCCACGGGCTGTGGCTCCTGCCGAGCAGCTGGGACCGGTGGGCGGCGGCATTCGAGGAGGCGGGCTACACCGCCCTCACTCCTGGGTGGCCGGACGACCCGGACACGGTGGCCGAGGCGAACGAGCACCCCGAGGTGTTCGCGCACAAGACGATCACCCAGGTGGCCGACCACTTCGACGAGCTGATCGGCGCGCTCGACCGCAAGCCCGCGCTGATCGGCCACTCCTTCGGCGGGCTGCTGGCGCAGATCCTGGCGGGCCGCGGCAGCGCGGCCGTCTCGGTCGCGATCGATCCGGCGCCGTTTCGGGGCGTGCTGCCGCTGCCCGTCTCGGCGCTTCGGGCATCGGCCCCGGTGCTCGAGAACCCCGCCAACTGGAACCGGGCCGTGCCGCTCACGTTCGAGCAGTTCCGGTTCGCGTTCGCAAACGCCGTCAGCGAGGAGGAGGCGAAGGGGCTCTACGAGACGCACGCCGTGCCCGCTCCGGGCGCGCCGCTCTTCCAGGCGGCAACCGCCAACTTCAACCCGTGGACCGAGGCCAAGGTCGATACGAAGAACCCCGACCGCGGGCCGCTCCTGATCATCTCGGGCGAGAAGGACCACACCGTGCCCTGGGCGATCGCGAACGCCTCGTACAAGCGCCAGCAGCACAACCCCGGCGTGACCGAGATCGTCGAGATGCCGGGCCGCGGCCACGCGCTCACGATCGACAGCGGCTGGCACGACGTCGCCCAGACGGCCATGGAGTTCGTCAAGCGGTACGCCTAGCGCGCCTGAGGGCGGCGTGTGAGGGCGCTCACCGAGGACGCTCCGTGCCGGAGTTACGGCCGCCTCGACCCGAGTTGGGTTAGGCTGCCCTAAGTCCGACGGGAGAAATGCACGCATGAGCCCAGAGCGAACGGCGGTCCTCGGCGCGATCGCCGGCTTCACGATCTTCCTCGGCCTTCCGGCCGGCCGCATCGAGGGCATGAGCGATCGCGCCCGTGCGTTCCTCGCGGTGCTCGCCGCCGGCATCCTGCTCTTCATCTTCTGGGACGTCCTTGACGCCGCGCACGCGATCCTCGAGTCGGGGCTGCAGCTGGCGAAGGCGGGCGGAGGCTGGGGGACGTTCGCCGGGCGCGCTGTGATGGCCGCTTCCGGCATGCTCGCCGGCGGCCTCGGGCTCGCGTGGCTCGAGCACCAGATGCAGGTGCGGCGCACGCGCGCGCCGATGGCGGGCGGGAGCGCCGACGCGGTCGCGGCCGGCGCGGCGGACACCGCCGATCTCGCGCGGCTCGCCGAACGGGCGTCGCTCACGCTCGGCATGCTGATCGCGATCGCGATCGGCCTCCACAACTTCTCGGAGGGCCTCGCGATCGGCGTCTCAGCCCGGGCGGGCGAGGTCGGCCTGGCGACGACCCTGATCGTCGGCTTCGCGCTCCACAACGCCACCGAGGGCTTCGGCATCGTCGGTCCGCTCGGATCGGTGCGGCCGAGCTGGCGGTGGCTGTTCGCTGCGGGACTCATCGGCGGGGGCCCGACATTCGCCGGCACGCTCGTGGGCTACCGGGTGACCTCGCCGGCGCTCGAGATCGCGTTCTACACGCTCGCCGCCGGCGCGATCCTGTTCGTCGTCGGGCAGCTCTGGGGGGTGGCGAACCGGCGGCTGGGCGCGCGCCTCGTCCTGCTCGGGCTGACTGTGGGCTACCTGATCGGACTCGCGTCCGACCTCGTCATCACCTACGGCGGCGGGTAGATCGGTCGTCCCGCGGCGGGTGCACCCGCTCGGCGCCGGGGCGCGGGTCGTTCCCGATCGTGTAGCCGTCGAGGTCGCCCTCGGTCATGCCGAAGAGGTGGCCGAGCTCGTGCAGGAGCGTGTCGTGAACGGCGCGGCGCAGGTGTGCCCGATCGCCCGCGGCGCGCAGGATCGGGAGCCGGAAGAGCGTGATCTCGCGGACGGCGGCGCCGTTCATCGTGCGCGACTGGTAGAGGCCCAGCGTGCGAGGGCTGCCCCGGCGCTCGTCCTCGATGTCGATGGCGACGTTGCGCCGCTCGATCTCCTGCTGGATCCAGGGCGGAAGGGCGTCGAGCTCCTCCTCGGCGATCGCGGCGAACTCGTCCTCGCTGCAGTCGAAGGGCATCCAGGGACTGTACGGCAGGCTCTACTGCACGTAGTCCGGCCAGGGAAGCGGGAAGAGGTCTCGGTACTCGCGCGCCTCGTCGATGACGCGTGCCACGGACGGGCGTTGCGTCAGCGCGGCGAAGTAGCGCGTCAGGTTCGCGAGGCCGGCCTGGTCCCAGCGGTCGACCACGCGGGAGTAGAAGAGCGCCGGAGCGGCCGCACAGTCGGCGAGGGTGAATTCCTCACCCGCGGCCCAGCTTCCTCCGGCCAGGTGGGTGTCGAGGAGCGGGTAGGCGCTTCCGAGCACCGCGCGCGCCGCGGTGACGACTTCAGGGTCGCTTCGGCCCTCGGGGCGCAGGCTCTCCGCGACGATCTTCTGCATCGGTGTCATGACGTAAGTGTCGATCACGCGATCCCACAAGCGCGCTCGCAGTGCGGCCGCCGGATCGGCGGGCACGAGAGCGGGGGCCTCGCCATACCGGTCGAGGTACTCGATGATGATCGTGGACTCGGGCAGCGTCACGCCCGCGGCATCGTCCACGAGCACGGGCATGCCCGCCATCGGCCAGAGCTCGGCGAGTTGAGCACGATCAGCCTCGTCGCCGATGAGGTGGCGCTCGAAGGGCACGTTGCGTTCGTAGAGCGCGATGAGCACCTTCCAGCAGTACGCCGCGAAGGGGTGCTCGTGCACCGTCAGCGTCATCGGACCGGCTCGCCGGCGAGAAGGCGCTCGAGCGTTTCGAGCAGCTTGCCCGTCCCGTGCTCACGCGCGGCGGGCCCGTCGGGATCGTCGAAGAACACGCCCTGCTCGGTGAAGACCAGCCGCGTGCCGTCGCCTGCCGCGAAGAACTCGACCGTCGTGAGCGAGACCGAGATCAGCCGGTGGTCATGCAGGAGGTCGTAGGCGAAGACGATCCGCTCGTCTTCGACGATGTCGTGGAAGCGGCTCTCGAACGCGTTGTGGCTGCCGTTCGGCGAGACGCCGCGGCTGACCTCGCCGCCGCCGACGCGGAAGTCGAGTTCCCACTCGGCATCCGTCCAATCGCCGGGGACGGCGAACCACCGCCGCTTGAGCTCGGGGTCCGCGAACGCGCTGAAGGTCTGCTGCGGCGTGCAGCGGAAGCGGCGCTCGATCGTGAACTCCGCATGGGTGATGCTCATTCGGTTCCTCCGTAGGTCTCGTTCAGGACGTCGCCGAGTCGGTCGAGCCGGTTCTCCCACACGGCGCGGTGCCGCGCGACCCACTGCTCGACCGACCGCATCGGCGCCGGCTCGAGGAAGCAGGTGCGGACACGGCCGATCTTCTCGGAACGGACCAGCCCGCTCTTCTGCAGCACGTCGATGTGATGCACGACCGCCGGGAGCGACATGCCGAGCGGCCTTGCGAGCTCGCTCACCGAGGCGGGGCCGCGGCTGAGGCGGACGACGATCGACCGCCGGCTTCGATCCGCCAGCGCGTGGAACGTCTGGTCGAGCGGGGCAGCGGCGACGGGCATCGTGAGACCCTAGCAAATACTTAGGCAATCGCTTAACTGTTTGAGGGCGCGACATTTCGCAGTGCTGCGTCGGGCCGCCCGGGCGGGTAGGTTCACGGCATGACCGATTTCATCTTCCACGGCGACACCGAACGCTCACCCGCGATGCGCCACGAGCTGCCGGTCGCGATTGGCGATCCGTTCCTGCTCGCGATCGTCGACGGCCGGCTGCACGTCGAGTCGAACAGCCTCGAAGGCGCGCGGATCGCGGCCGCCGCGCCCGACGCGGTCCTTCACGACATCGAGGAGCTCGGCTTTCGCGACATGCTCGCGCGCGGCATGAGCTTCCACGAGATCACGGTCGAGCTGGCCGCGCGCATGGCGGCGGGGATCGGGATCCGTGAGGCGGTCGCCGACCCGGAGATGGGCGTTGCCGTGGCCGACCGGCTGCGTGCCGACGGCATCGTCCTGCATCCCGATCACGCCGCGGTCGCGGCCAGGCGGCGGGTGAAGTCGGCCGCCGAGCTCGCGGGCATCCGCCGGGCGCAGGTCGCCGCCGACGCCGGCATCGCCGCCGCCGCGGCCCTGCTGGGACAGGCCGTGTCCGACGGCGACCGGTTGGTCGTTGGGGGAGAGGTGCTCACTGCCGAGGCGGTTCGCGCAGCGCTGCGCGACGCGTGCCAGAGCCATGGCGCGCCCGCATCGGCCGATGTCATCGTCGCGTCCGTGTGGTCGGGCGGCGGCCATGATCCCGGGTCAGGACCGCTTCCGGCCAACCTGCCGATCGTGATCGACCTGTGGCCCCGCGACGAGGCGACGGGGTGCTTCGCCGACATGACGCGCACGTTCGTCGTCGGCGGGGTTCCCGAGGCCGTCCGCGCGCTCGAGCGGCTGGTGCGCGAGGCGCTCGAGCGCGCCCGCGAGGCGGTTCGGCCCGGCGTCACCGGACGCGAGCTGAACGCCCTTGCCTGCGACCTGTTCGAGGCCGCCGGCCACCCGACGCAGCGGATGCCGCCGACCGAGCATCCCGACGACGGCTTCCAGTTCTCGCTCGGCCACGGCGTCGGGCTCGCCGTGCACGAGGATCCCGCGCTCGGCCAGTCGGGCGGCAAGGAGCTCGTCGCCGGCGACGTGATCGCCGTCGAGCCGGGGCTGACGCAGCACGGGATCGGCGAGGTGCGCCTCGAGGATCTCCTGCTCGTGACCGAGGACGGCTGCGAGACGCTGACGAAGTCGCCGTACGAGCTGACTCCGAACTAGCCGATCAGCTCCTTGAAGGCGGGTAGATCGCGGAGCGGGTCGAGGTCGGCGTCCTCGGCGGCGAATGACCGGAACCGCTCCGACCCCGCGAACGCGCCCCGCAGGTGCTCGATGGCGTCGTCGGGGCGGCCCGCCAGGCTCTCGCAGCAGGCGAGGTTGTAGAGCACCCCGGCGTATCCGGGATTGGCATCGGCCACGGCCCGGCCGCGGTCGGCGGCCTCGGCGTACTTCCCCGCCAGATAGAGGGGATGTACGGGCGCCCACACCTCCCAGCCGTCGGCCTCGTAGGCCTTGCCGGGCGTCCCGCCGAGCGCAAGCAGCGTCGTTCCCGCCTCCTCGGCGAACGCCGTCCGCTTCACGCCCGGGCGGGCATAGATGAAGGTGCCCGCGGGCGCATCGACGCTCTCGCCGTCGAGCTCGAACCGGGCCCGGCCGGTGTGGACGAGATAGAGCTCCTCGTGCTCGTCCGCCTCGTCGTGCTCGTTGATGATCCGGTCGCCCGGTTCCTTGCCCGTCCATGTGTTGACGCCGAAGGACATGATCCCGAAGTGGTGCCGCACGGGCCGCCAGGGCTGGCGGCCGTCGGTGATCTCGTCGATCTCCTCGAGACGTGTGACTGTGTACTCGCTCATCGAACCTCCTCAGTCCGTTGGGAGCGCCTGCGAACGGTCGGCCCCGGCGCGGGCGCGCGCATCCAGCAAGGGGCCGGTGGCGGGCCGCGCCGGCGCGAACCGGGCCATGCCGATGGTGGGGCCGGCGTCGACGTAGACCGACTCGAATCCGCCTCGGCGGAAATAGGTCTCGTGCCAGAAGGATGTGCCGCCGCGGTCGCGCAGGTAGTCCGTCCACCAGCGCTTGTGCGGCAGCGTCAGCGACCAGGCCTCGAGCGAGTCGAAGTCGCGCCAGTACTGGCGCATGCCGTAGTGGGGCGGATCGTCGGAGTAGGTCAGCTGCTCGTGCAGCAAGAGGCCCTCGGGCTGCTCCTCGACGGAGGCCTGGATCTGCGGCCCGAGCGCCTGCAGCGTCGCGACGCCGCGCGGTTCCTCGACCCGCATCCCCAGGTAGATGACGACGAGGTCGGGATACGCGGACAGGTCGACGGTCATGCGTGTGGGGGCGTCGGCCACGACGTCCGAGTCTACGTCAGTGCGCGTCAGGAACGCGGGACGCCGGCGATCGCCTCCAGGCGCTCGGCCACCACGGCGACCGGCACCGTCGTCGAGATCTCGACGGTCGCCCCCGCGCGCAGCAGCGGCTCGGTCGCCTCGAGGTCGTGCAGGATCTGCGCGCGCTCGGCGTCGGCCTTGCCGAAGGTGTTCGTCGTGCGCGACGCGATGCGCCCGAGCAGCACGTCGCGCGGCGCGCTCAGAAGGACGACGGCGTCGAAGCGGTCGTAGAAGCGGCCCTGGTTGGCGACGCATCCCGACACGAAGAGCGGCCCGTCGCGCCGTTCCGCCAGCAGCGCGGCCATCCGATCCTCGCGCCACATCGGCTCGGTGCCGCCGCCAGGCATCGGCACCTGCTCGATCCAGCCGTCGTCATCCGTGTCGACCACGGCGTGGCCGCGGCGGGAAAGCTCGGCCAGGACGGACGACTTCCCCGTGCCTGACATCCCGGTCAGGAGCAGGGCTGTCACGGGCCGGCTCATGTCGTGCCGCCGATGGCGTCCAGCAGCTCATCGATCACGTCGATCGTGAGCGGCTGGGAGACGGCTTCGGCGATGCGCCCCTCCTGGCGCCGCCGCTCGTCCGCTGACGTCGCAGGGTCGAGCCAGATGCGGCACGCCGCCTCGGTGATGTGGCCGAGCTGGGCGATGGTCATCGAGAAGTCCGAGCGTGTCCGAACGGTGCCCGGGCCGCCGCCGCGGCGGTACTCCCGATAGAGCGTGCGGGCGCGATCCGGATCGCCGTATCCGAACTCGAACAGCACCCCGGCGACCTCCTGGCCCGGATCGGCCATACCGCAGTTCTCCCAGTCGATGACGCACAGGCCGCCGGCATCCACGGGCAGCAGGTTCTCGGCCCAGAGGTCGCGGTGGCACGTGCGCAGCGTCTGCGAGCGTCGCAGCAGCGCCTCGAGCGCGATGAGGTCGTCCCGCATTGCCGCGAGGTCGGGTGCGAATGGGGCGCGGGCCGCCGCGAGATCGTCCATCAACGCGTCCCAGGCCGCCGCACCCACCGGGTCGGTGTACCACGGATCCTCCGGCCGCGCTCCCGCGAAGGGCGTGCCGTGGATCGCCGCAACGACCCGCCCGACCGCGGCCGGATCGAGTGCCTTGTCGGATGGGAGCAGATCCACCCACTCGTACACCCGCACCGGCAGGCTGCCGATGTCGGCATGCCACGCACCTCCCGCCGTGGGCAGCACCGCCGGAGCAGGCACCCCGGCCGCGCGCGCCGCCGCCTGAAACTCGGCGTCCTCGCCGTCGAGCTCAGGCGGATTGAACGAGGTCTTGACGGCGAAGGCGCCGCGCGATGTGACGAGCTCCTCGACCTGGCCCTGCTCGCCGCGGTTGATCCGCCCGGTGAATCGCGCGTCACCCCCCAGGCCGAACGCGTGGGCGATCTCGCCGGCGTGGTCTCGCGCGACCATGGCTCAGGCTATCGCGCGCCTGTTCCGACCGGCCTGATCTCAGGGTCGGCGCGACGTCCGCGCGTTATGGGCCGAGGAGTAGACGGCATTCCGACAGATGAGCCCGTCGCGAACCTGGATCAGGTCGATCCCATCCCACTCGATCGATTCGCCGGTGTCCGGGTGCGTCGCCTGCGCCGTCCACTCGGCGACTGCGTGGTGCTCACCGGCCATGATTCCCTCGGCGCGCTCCAGGAACCGCAGGTCCGTCCACCGGGAGTGGATCGCCGCGATATGGCGCCGGACCGCGTCGATCCCCTCGACTCGCTCGCCGGCGGTGACGTTTTCGAAGACGAAGTCGGGGGTGACGAGCGCGATGATGGCGTCGACGTCGCGGGCGAAGAACGCGTCCCGGTAACGAGTCGCGAGCTCGAGGGCGGATGCAGCGCCGGCGGGCGCGGTCATCTCAGCCGCGCCCGATGATCTCGATCCGATACTGATCCGGGTCGCGCACGAAGCACAGGAACGACCCGCCGGGAGTGACCTGGTACGGCTCGCGCTCGGGTTCGATGCCCTGCTCCTTCAGCGCGGCCAGCGTCGCGTCCAGGTCGTCGACGCCGATGGCGACGTGGCCGTAGGCGGTGCCCATCTCGTAGGTGCGGCCGTCGTGGTTCAGGGTCAGCTCGAGCACGTCGGGGTGCCCGGGAAGGCTGTAGAAGTAGTTGGTCGCCTCGAGCTCGCCGTTTCGGACGATGGGCGTCTCCCTGCCCTTCTCGAAGCCGAGCGCCTCGTAGAATGCGCCGCTCTTCTCGGCGTCGGTGATGCGAACCATGGTGTGGAGGTAGGTCGTCATGCGGCCATCCTAGTCACCAGTCGGCGAGCACGTTGTCGCCGCCGGCACTCGCCGCTTCGACGGCGATCTCGAAGGCGGCGAGCTGGTCGGGCTCGATCGCGAACGTGTGCTCCGGCGCCGGGTATGACCGGCTGCGCACCTCACTCGCGTACGCCGCCACGCCCTCGCGCATGGCCGCGCCGATGTGGGCGAACTGCTTCACGAACTTCGGGTGGAAGTCGCTGTCGGGGTGGATGTCGAGCAGGTCGTGCAGCACGAGCACCTGGCCGTCGCACACGGCACCCGAGCCGATCCCGATCGTGGGGATGGTCAGGCGGCGCGTGATCGCGGCCGCCACCGGCTCGGGCACGCACTCGAGCACGACGCCGAAGCAGCCGGCCGCCTGCAGGGCGACCGCCGAGTCGTAGAGCGCCTTGGCCTGCTGCCACTGGCGGCCCTGTGCCTTGTGGCCGCCGAGCATCGTCGCAGTCTGGGGCGTGAGGCCGATGTGGCCCATCACGGGGATCCCCGCGGCGGTGAGCGCCGCCGCGCGCTGCACCGACTGGCCGCCGCCCTCGAGCTTGACCGCGTCAGCGCCGGCGTCCTTGATGAAGCGCCCGCCGTTTCGCACCGCGTCCTCGTCGGACACCTGGTAGGACATGAAGGGGAGGTCGCCGATCACGATCGGGTTCTTGCAGGCGCGCGCGACCGCCCGCGTCAGGATCAGCAGCTCCTCCATCGTCGCGCCGACCGTCGACACCGTGTCGTGGCCGAGCACGGTGTTCGCGGCCGAGTCGCCGACGAGCACCATGTCGACGCCCGCCTGGTCGACGATGCGACCGCTCGGATGGTCGTAAGCCGTCACCATCACGATCGGGGTGCCGGCGAGCTTGAGCTCGTGCAGGTGGGGGAGGGAAACCTTCATGACGCCTCCTCGAGGGCGATGTTGTCGATCAGACGGGTGGTGCCGAAGCGGGCTGAACCGATGACGAGCGCACCCGACCGCGGCGGGACGGGGTCGAAGGTGACGGGGTCGACAACGGCCAGGTAGTCGACGTCGCCCTCGCAGACGGCGGGATCGCGGGCGAGCAGCGCCCGGTGCAGCGACGGCGCCCGCCGCCGCTCGTCGGGACTCAGGTACACGTTGCGCGACGAGACGGCGAGGCCGTCGGCCTCCCGGACCGTCTCGACCGCCCGGATCTGCACGGGCACATCCAGGTCGGCCACCATCCGCCGCACGACGGCGAGCTGCTGGGCGTCCTTGCGCCCGAAATAGGCGATCTGCGGCCGCACGCGCTCGAACAGCTTCAGGACGACGGTCGCCACGCCGTCGAAGTGGCCGGGCCGCTCGGCACCCTCGAAGCGGCGCGCGAGCTCGCCGACCGAAACGGCCGTGGCGAACCCGGCGGGGTACATGTCGGCCACGGCGGGCGCGAACACGTCGTCCACGCCCTCCTCTGCGGCGATGGCGCGGTCGCCGGCCTCGTCGCGGGGGTAGCGGTCGAGATCCTCGCCCGGGCCGAACTGGGTCGGGTTCACGAACAGGCTCATGACGACGCGATCGCACTCGGCCCGGGCGGCGCGCAGGAGCGCGCGGTGGCCGTCGTGAAGCGCACCCATCGTGGGTACCAGGCCGACCTTCACAGGAGCTCCGAGACGGCGGCGGCCGCGGTGGGGGAGACGAGCGGCAGCGTCGCGCGGCCGAGCGCCCGGTAGAGCGGCTCGATGTCGGGGCCGACGGCGCGCAGGTGGGCGGCCACGGTGGCCGCGTCGCCGCGGGCGATCGGGCCCGTCGGCGGCAGGCCGGCGACGTCGACGGTGCGGTGCTGCAGGGGCCGCAGGGCGGCGAGCGCGGCGTCGCGCCCCATCCCCGTGCGCTCGAGCAGGGCGACGGCGGCGTGGGTGAGGGTGACGACGTAGTTCGAGGCCAGCACCGACGCCGCGTGGTAGACGGGCTTGGCCTCGTCGGCGAGCGCGAACGGGGTCATGCCGAGCCGGCGGGCGATACCGGCGCCGAGCTCCCAGTCGCCGGTGACCGCCGCGAAGGCACCCTCGAGCTGGTCGGGCCCGCGGTCGGCCCAGACGGTCTGCAGCGGGTGCACGCAGGCGGCCGGGCCGCGGGCGGAGTCGAGAGCGCGCACGCTCGTCCCGCCGGAGAAATGGATCACGCTCGCACCGGCATCGAGGCCGGGCGCGAGCGCCTCGCACACCGGGGCGATCGCGGCGTCGGGGGTCGCGATCGCGAGCAGCGTGCAGCCGCCCAGGTCGGGCTGTTTGCCGCGGCCGTAGAGGTGCGCGTCGAGGCGGGCGGCGACGACGGTGCCGACGCGCCCTGCGCCGATGACGACGATCGATTCCTGCATGGGCTCCAGTTCCGGTGCGGATACCAGGCTTGCCGTCCCAGCATAGCGCTCGTGGGGGCTGTCCCCTCGCGGGACAGTCCCCGCTCCTGCGGTCTCGCCGATCCTGTCCCGTCGCGGCTGGAGATGGAGCAGTGTTGGGGACAGGCCCCGCTTCCGCGGTCTTCTCGATCCTGTCCCGTAGCGGCCGGAGATGGAGCAGTGTGGGGGACAGTCCCCGTGTCACATCTGTGAGTCTCGCCAGGCTGCCGCTGCCGTCCATCCGAGGGGGACTGTCCCCAGGTTGGCGGTGGGCGATAGAATCCGGCGCATGCCGATTTATGAGTATCTGTGCGCCGATTGCTCGGGCACGTTCGAAGAGCTGGTGCGGGGCGAGGCCGACGACGTCCGCTGCCCCGACTGCGGCGCCACGACCGTCACCAGGCTGCTGTCGTCGTTCGCGACTCCCCGGCCCGTCATGGCCGGCGGTGGTGGCGGCGGCGGGGGTGGCTGCTGCGGCGGCAGCTGCGGCTGCGGCCACTGACCCTGGGTCCTGGGACCGTCCGAGGCCGGTGAGAGAATGCGCCCCGTGAGCGACGCACCGGAACGCGCGGCCGAGCTCGACCGGCTGTCCACCGACTGGCAGACGTGTGAGAAGTGCACCCTCGCGCGCACCCGCACGCAGGTGGTCGTCGGCTCGGGCCACCCCGACGCCGACCTGATGTTCGTGGGCGAGGCGCCCGGCTATCACGAGGATCGCCAGGGAGCCCCGTTCGTGGGCCAGGCGGGCAAGGTGCTCGAGTCGCTGCTCGAGTCGATCGGGCTCTCGCGCCCGCAGGTCTACATCGCCAACGTGCTCAAGTGCCGCCCGCCGGGCAACCGCGATCCCCAGCCCGACGAGATCGAGGCGTGCGAGGGCCATCTGTTCTCGCAGGTCGAGCTGATCCGGCCGCGCGTCATCTGCACCCTCGGGAACTTCGCCACCAAGCTCCTCTCGGGCCAGCCGCACGGGATCACCCGCGTCCACGGCCGCGCCCAGCCGCGCCGCATCGCCGGCGTCGATCTCGTGCTCTATCCGATCTTCCACCCGGCCGCGGCGCTCTACACGCCCGCGATGATGGAGACCCTGCGCGGCGACTTCGCGAGGCTCCCGGAGCTGCTCTCGACCGAGCCCGCCGTCGCGTACGTCCCCGTGCCGGCGCATCCGGTCGCGCCCGAGCCGGTCGCGGCCGAGCCGGTGGCCGAGCCAGAGCCCGAATACGCGCAGCTGGGCCTCTTCTAGCGCCGAGCAGACCGAGCGGCTGGGTGCGGCGATCGCGCTGCGCCTGCTGCCCGGCGACGTCGTGCACGTCTCCGGCGAGCTCGGGGCGGGCAAGACCGTGCTCGTGCGCGGCGCCTGCCGGGCGCTCGGCGTCGAGGGCCCGGTCACGAGCCCGACCTACACCGTCGGCAACCTCTACACGACGCCGGCCGGTCGCATCGCCCATCTCGACCTCTACCGCTCGGCCGGGGTGACCGTCGAGGAGGCGGCCGACCTCGAGCCGTACTTCGACGGGACGATCTGCTTCGTGGAGTGGCCGGCCGCCGGCGCGGGGGTGCTGCCGCCGCCGCGGCTGTGCGCGACGGTGCGTGTCGGAGAGGGCGATGCTAGGCTGATCGAGCTTCGAAGCCACGATGCGGAGCTGCTCGACTCGATTGGTGATCCTCTCGTTTGATACGGCGACCGACGTCGCCACGGCCTGCGTGAGCGCACAGGGCGAGGTTCTGGCCGAGTCGGCCACCGCCGGGCGCTCTGTCGGCGCCCAGCACCTGCTCGCCGACGTGCACGTGCTGCTTGACCGTGCTGGCATGACGGCGCAGGACGTCGAGGTGATCGTGGCCGGCACGGGGCCGGGCACCTTCACGGGCCTTCGCATCGGCCTCGCGACGGCGCGCGCGCTCGGATTCGCGCTCGGCGTTCCCGTCCTCGGCGTCTCGACGCTCGACGCGCTCCTGCATCCCGCAGGGGTCGACGTCGCCTGCATCGACGCCCGCCGGGGCGAGGTGTTCTGCGCGGGCGCCGGCATCGAGCCGCAGGCGATGACGCCCGCGCAGCTGGCCGCGGCGCTGCCGGCTGCTGCGGTCGTCGCCGGCGACGGCGCGGTGCGCTACCGCGACGTGCTCTCCGGCGCCGAGATCCCGCCCGACGACTCGCCGCTGCACGTGCCGCACGCGCGCAGCCACGCGGCGATGATCGACGCCGCCGGGCCGCCGGAGCCGTGCTACCTGCGCGCTCCCGACGCGGCACGAAACCTCGCTGCGAGGGCGGCCGGATGATCACCGCCGTCGATCTGCGGACGCTCAAGACGTCCGATCTGGACGCGATCGAGATCGTCGAGCACGCCTCCTACCCGACGCCGTGGTCGCGCTCGATGTTCGCCGGCGAGCTGTCGAAGCCGAGCGGCATCTGCCTGGGCGCCTTCCAGGGCGAGGACATGCTGGGCTATCTGATCGTCGCCCGCTACGTCGACGCCTGGCACGTGATGAACGTCGCCGTCGCCCCCGCCTGGCGCGGCCGCGGCGTCGCGCGGTCGATGCTCGAGCGCCTGTTCGCGCTGACCGACGCCGACCTCGAGCGCGGCTACACGCTCGAGGTGCGCGTCTCCAACCACACCGCGATCCACCTCTACGAGTCGCTCGGATTCGTGGCCACCGGCGTGCGCCGCGGCTACTACACGGACAACCGCGAGGATGCCCTGATCATGTGGCGCGACGCGGACCCGGCGTGAGCCCGGGCCGGTCGTGATCCTCGGCATCGAGACCTCGTGCGACGAGACGGCCGCGGCGGTCGTCACGCACGACGGCGAGGTGCGGGCCAACGTGATCTCGTCGCAGGCCGACCTGCACGAGCCCTACGGAGGCGTCGTGCCGGAGATCGCCTCGCGCCGCCACCTGGACCTGGTCGTGCCGGTTGTCGAGCGGGCGCTCGCCGACGCCGGCGTCTCGCTGGCCGACATCGAGGCCGTCGCCGTGACCGAGGGGCCGGGGCTGATCGGCGCGCTCCTGGTCGGGCTCTCGGCGGCCAAGGCGCTCGCGTTCGCCCGCCGGCTGCCGCTCGTGCCGGTCGACCACCTGCACGGTCATCTGGCCGCGCTCTACCTGCGGCCGGACCCGCGTGGAGCCGCCGTTCCTGGCGCTCCTCGCCTCGGGCGGCCACACGCTCGTCTGCGAGGTCGCCGATCGTCGCGGCTACCGCATCATCGGAGGCACCCTCGACGACGCCGCCGGCGAGGCATTCGACAAGGGCGCGCGGCTGCTCGGCCTCGGCTACCCGGGCGGCGCGCGGCTCGAGCAGCTCGCGGCCGGCGGCGACCCCAAGGCGCACAGCTTCCCGGCGGGGATGGCCGGCCGGCCGGGGTGCGACATGTCGTTCAGCGGCCTGAAGACCGCGCTTCGCTATGCGATCGCCCGCGCGCCCGGCGCCGACCCGGCCGATCTGGCCGCCTCCTACCAGGCCGCGATCGTCCGCTCGCTGGTCGATCGCACCGCCGCGGCCGTGATCGACACGGCCGCGACGACGCTCGCGGTGGTCGGCGGGGTGGCCCGAAACGGCGCCCTGCGCGCCGCGTTCGCGCACCGGTGCGCCGAGCTGGGCGTCCGGCTTGCGCTCGTCGCGCCCGAGCTCTGCTCCGACAACGCGGCCATGATCGCCTCGGCCGCCCGCTTCACCGACCCGATCGCGTTTCCGGGCTACCTGGCCCGCGACGCCTACGCCACCGCCTCGTGAGCGTCGAGGTGCGGGTGTACTCGGCCGCGGGGTGCCACCTCTGCGACGTCGCCAAGGAGGTGCTCGAGCGCGAGCGCGAGACGCACGCCTTCGACCTCGTCTGCATCGACATCACCGGCGACCCCGAGCTCGAGGCGGCCTACCGCGAGCAGATTCCCGTCGTGTTCGTCGCCGGCCGTAAGGCGTTCAAGTACCACGTCGACCCGGCCGAGCTCCGCCGCCGCCTGGCCGCCGCCGCGATGGCCGGCTGAGCCGCCGCGGACCTGCGCGGATGCGAAATCGCCGTGGCTACACTGGAGCCATGGTGTTGCACGCCCCCACCTCGAAGGAGAGTCCCTTGGAAACCGATCGCCTGACGGTCGGCGTCGCGGCCCGGCTTTCGCGTTACCTGCAGGTGCTCACCCAGGCGAAGAAGATGGGGCGTGACTCGATCTCGTCGCAGGAGATCGGCGAGTACACGAACGTGAACGCGACCCAGATCCGGCGCGACCTGTCGGGATTCGGGAAGTTCGGCAAGCGCGGCGTCGGCTACAACATCGACTATCTCGTCACCGAGATCCGCAAGATCCTGCGGACGTCGGGCCAGCACAACATCGTCCTCATCGGCGCCGGCCGGCTCGGCTCGGCGATCGCGTCGTCCACGACGTTCGCCGACCACGGCTTCAACATCGCCGGCGTGTTCGACTCCGACCCGGCCAAGATCGGTGCGAGCATCGGCGACCAGGCGGTGCAGGACATCTCGAGCTTGCAGGCCGCCGTGCGCGACCGGAACATCATCGTCGGCGTCCTGGCGGTGCCCGAGGAGGCCGCCCAGGAGGCGGCGGACACCCTGGTCGCAGCCGGCGTGAAGATCATCTTCAACTACTCGGATGCGCTGATCGATACGCCGTCCGACGTGACCGTGCACCGGTCAAGCCCGGTCGTCGAGATCCTGCACGCGCTCTACTTCCACCTGACCTGAGCGTGAATAACCGGTGTCAGGCACCGGGTATTCACTAGCCTGCGCTCGTGCGGCTGATCCTGTGGCACGGCTATCTGCTCGACGGCACGGGCTCCAACATCTACACCCAGCACATCGCACGTGCGTGGGGCCGGCTCGGGCACGACGTCACGCTGATCTGCCAGGAGCGGCGCGCCGACCGCTTCGGCCTCGGGCCGCGGGTGCGCGTCGTCCGGCCCGAGATCGGCCCGCTTTTGCCCGTGTTCGTGGTCGACCGGTACGAGGGCGTCGAGGCGCGTCACGTCGCCGACTTCTCCGCGGCCGAGCTCGACCGCTACACGACGGCGAACGCCGACGCGATCGGCGCGGAGCTGCGGGACGGCCAGGTCGACCTTGTGCTCGCAAACCACGCCATCATGGGCGGCCCCGTCGCCGCGGCGGCCTGCTCCGCGACGCCGTATGCGGTCAAGGTGCACGGCTCCGAGCTCGAGTACGCCATTCGCGGCCGGCCGGCCCTGGCCGCGCTCGCCCGTGACGCCCTGAACGGCGCGCGTGCGGTCTTCGCGGGCTCGGCGCACATCGTCTCGGTGACCGAGGAGCTGCTCGGCGAAGGCGCATACCGCGGAGCGATGCGGATCGTGCCGCCCGGGGTGGACATCGACGGCTTTGCGCCCGGGCGAGGGTCGCTGCCCGCGCTGCGGCGGCTGCTCGGCGCGCCCGGCGACGTGCCGGCCGACCACCCGCGCGAGCGCAGCGCCGACAGCGGCGCCGCGGCGGGCCTTGCCGGTGTCGGCCGCTTCGTCCTCTACTTCGGCAAGCTGATGCGTCAGAAGGGCGTGCACCTGCTGCTCGATGCCTGGCGCGAGATCGGCGCGCGCCACCCCGACGTGGGGCTCGTGATCGTCGGATTCGGCGACGCCCGCGCCGAGCTGGAGCGGGCGGCGCCTCCCGGCGTGGTCTTCACCGGCGCGATGGATCACGAGCAGCTGCAGCTGCTCGTTCCGCTCGCCGAGGCCGTGGTCGTGCCCTCGGTGCTGCCGGAGGCGTTCGGGATGGTGGCCGCCGAAGCCGCGGCGTGCGAGGTCGTCCCGATCGTCTCCGACCACTCCGGCCTCGCCGAGGTGGCCGCGGGTCTCGGCGAGGCCGGTATCACCTTCGACGGGACGAGCACCGACCTCGCCCGCCGCCTGGATGGGCTGCTCGGGCTTCCGGCCGCCGAACGGGCGCGTCTGGGCGCCGTCGCCCGGGCGGCCGTCGTGGCGCAGTGGAGCTGGGAGGGGATCGCCCGCCGCCTGCTCGCCGACGCGCTGCCTTAGCCCTCAAGAGCGCGCCTGTGTCCGCCGATACCGCGCGTGTGAACGCTTCCGCCCCCCGCGGACTGCGGCGACTCGCCTCCCCCTTCCGGCGTCGCCCGGCCAGTGCTGCCGCGGATCCGTACCGCACGCTCTGGGACGCCGCGTTCGAGCCGCTGATCGAGCACGTCGACGGCCGCATCGTCGACACCAATCCCGCGTTCCGAACGACCTTCGGCTACACCGCCGACGAGGCGATCCGGCTCACCGTCCTCGACCTGACCGCGCAGCACGAGCGGCCGGTCCTGGCCGAGCGGATCCGGGGCTGCAGCGAGGCCCCGTTCGAGCTCATCGCCAGGACGAAGACCGGCGAGCCCCGCTACCTCGAGGCATCCGCACGCACGATCGCCGAGAACGGGGCCGACACGCGCCGGATCCTGGCGCTGCGCGACGTCACCGACCGTCGCCAGGCCGAGGAGGAGGCGGGGGTGCTTGCGTTCCAGTACGCCGCCGACCTGACCGTGGTGGCCGAGGTCGCCCGCCGGCTTCCCCGCACCGCCGACGCCGCCTCGGCCCGCCTCGCGATCTGCGAGGCAGCCATGGAGGTCTGCGACGGCGCGATGGCCGTGCTGATGGAGCCGGACGGCCAGGGCAACCTGGTCTCGACCGCCATGGCCGGCGCGCAGTCGCAGCCGCTGATCGTGCCGGTCGACCAGATGAGCTCTGCCACCGCCCAGGTGTTCGCCTCGCGCGAGCCGTTCTTCGCCGACCTCTCCACGCACGGCGGCGTCTCGCCGCAGCTCGTCGAGGCGTCGGGCCTCGTCACCGCGCTGTGGCAGCCCGTCCTGCGCGACGGCGACCCGGTCGGCGTGCTCCTCGTCGCCTGGGACCGCCACGTCACGCTGATCTCCGACCGGGCGGCCGCAGTCGTCGGGCTGTTCGCGGCGGAGGCCGCCGTCGCTGTCGAGCGGGTCGACATCCTGGCCCGGCTGGATGAGCTGAACACGGCGCTCGCGCAGCAGGTCGAGGCCCTGCGCCTGTCCGACCAGTTCAAGACCGACTTCGTCTCGAGCGTCTCGCACGAGCTGCGCACGCCGCTCGCGTCGATCCTGGGCTACACGGACATCCTGGTCAACGGCGAGGTGGGGGAGATGACGCCCGACCAGGAGGAGTTCCTCGAGATCATCGACCACAACGCGCGCCGGCTGCTCGCGCTCATCAACGACCTGCTGACGCTCTCGGGCCTGGAGAGCGGCCGCATGGTCATCCGCCCCGAGCGGATCGACCTGTGCGAGCTGGTGCGCAAGAACCTCCAGATCCACGTCCCGGCGATGAACGCGCACATGCAGCGGCTCGAGGCGATCCTGCCCGACACGCCCGTCGCCGCGGTCATCGACGCCGAGCGGATCTCGCAGGTGCTCACGAACCTGATGTCAAACGCAATCAAGTTCACGCCCGACGAGGGCTGTGTGCGCATCGAGCTGCGGGCCGAGGGAGATGACGCGGTGCTCACCGTCTCGGACTCCGGCATCGGCATCTCCGACGACGACCGCGAACGCCTCTTCGAGCGCTTCTTCCGGGCCGGAAACGCGATGGAGCGCGCCATTCCGGGCACGGGCCTCGGCCTCGCGATCTGCAAGGGCATCGTCGATGCCCATCGCGGCCGGCTCCAGGTCGTCTCCACGCTCGGGCGGGGCACGGCCGTCACCGTCGCGCTGCCCCTCGAGTGGGGTCTCACCGAAGGAGACGACGAATGAGCGCCCGGCGCCACACCGTGCTCGTCGCCGAGGACGAGCCGCACCTGCTCCGCCTCGTGCAGTTCCGGCTCGAGCGGGAGGGGTACGACATCGTCACGGCGAGCGACGGCCAGAGCGCGCTCGCCGCCGTCTACGACCACCGGCCCGACCTGTGCCTGCTCGACGTCGTCATGCCCCGCCGCAGCGGCTGGGAGGTGCTGAGCGAGCTGCGTGCGGACGAGCGCTGCTGCAGCGTCAAGGTGATCATGCTGACGGCCCGCGCCACCGACGCCGACATCCAGACCGGGATGCGGCTCGGCGCCGACGACTACATCACCAAGCCGTTCAGCCCGGACGACCTGCGCTCGCGGGTGGCGGCGCAGCTGGCCGCCTGATCGAGGGGCGGCGCTCGCCGTCCCGAGCCGCCCGCAGCGGGTATCGTGCCTCGGCCGTGGGCGAGACCCCCAAGATTTCCGATCCTCTGCTCGCGCTCGCCGCCGCGAGGGCCGCGTTCGAGGACGGCCAGGACTTCACGGTCGGCGTCGAGGAGGAGTTCGCCATCCTCGAGCCCGAGACACTGAACATGACCGCCGGGTTCGAGCGCATCGACGCTGCGACGAAGACCGGGCCGCTGGCAGGCATGGTGGCCGGCGAGCTGATCCGGTCGGAGGTCGAGGTGCGCACCGGCCGGTGCGAGTCGTTCGCGGCCGCCGCCGAGGCGATGGCGCGGCGGCGGGCCGACGTGATCGCGGCTTCAGAGCGGCTGGGCTACCGGCTCTCGGCCGCCGGCACCCACCCCTTCGCGCGATGGCAGGACCAGTCGGTGATCGACACGCCGCACTACCACCTGGTCGAGTCGACGCTGCGCTACGTCGCGTGGCGCAACAACACGTTCGGGATCCACGTCCACACGGGTGTGCGCGGCGCCGACCGCGCAATCGCGGTGACCGGCGCGCTGCGCTCGGTGCTGCCGGAGCTCCTGGCGGCGTCGTGCAGCTCGCCGTGGCTCGAGGGCCGGTACACCCACCTGCAGTCGACGCGGACCCAGATCTTCACGCGCTTCTTCCCGAGGTGCGGGATTCCCGACCACTTCGCCGGCTGGGACGAGTACGACCGGTTCGTGCGGTTCCTCATCGCCACCCGCTCGATCCGAGAGCACACCGAGATCTGGTGGAGCGTGCGGCCCCACCAGGCCTTCCCGACGGTCGAGATCCGGATCTGCGATGCCCAGCCGGAGTTCGAGCGGTCGGTGGCGCTTGCGGGGCTCATGGTGGCGCTCACGGCCCATTACGCCATCGCCTACGACGAGGGCCGGGCGCTTCCCGCCCACCCGGGCAGGTTGCTCGAGGAGAACCTGTGGCGGGCCATCCGCTGGGGCATGCGGGGCGAGCTGATCGACCTCGAGGCGGGCCGCTCGATCCCGGCACGCGACAGGCTCGCCGGCCTGATCGAGGAGGCGTCGCCGACGGCGGATCGCCTCGGCATCACACCGCACCTGGGGGTGCTGCTCGATGCGACCGCGGCCGAGCGGTACTCGTCGCAGCTTGCCGACGGGGCGACCGTGCACGAGGTGTGGCCGCAGGCGGTCGAGCGCACGCGCGACTCGGTCATGGAGTGGCTCTCGGTCAGGGAGGAGGAGACGGGATGAGCGACCCTCAGCAGAGTGCGCAGGAGGCCGCGGCGGAGTTCATGCGCACGGTGCCTGTGCAGGACGTGGTGGTCTCGATGGTGCAGACGGTGTTCGACGTCGGCTACCGGCGCACGGGGCTCGTGGGCGGCGGCGAGGACGAGCACGACCTCGGGCAGACCCGGCTCGCGATCGAGACGGTGCGGGCGCTCATGCCCGTGCTCGAGCAGGTGCTCGACTCCGACTCGATGACGACGCTGCGGAGCGCCCTCTCCGAGCTCCAGCTCGCCTACGCCGACGCCCTCGAGCGGCCCGCGGAGACCGCCGCCCCGCCCGGGGAGGCGCCGGCCGCGGCCGACCCCGAGCCCGACGAACTCGTCCCGGAGCGTCCGCGGATCTGGACTCCGGGCGGTGACGTGTGAGCGCGACCGCCGAGATCGGCGTCTTCGGCGGGTCGGGCTTCTACTCGTTCCTCGAGTCGGCCGAGGAGGTCGCCGTCGACACCCCCTACGGCCCGCCGTCCGACCGGTTCACGATCGGCGACGTCGGCGGCAAGCGGGTGGCGTTCCTGCCCCGGCACGGGCGCCATCACCACCTGCCGCCGCACGCCGTGCCCTACCGCGCGAACCTGTGGGCGATGCGCGAGCTGGGCGTGCGCCGGGTGATCGGCCCATGCGCGTCCGGAAGCCTCGACAAGAGCCTGCCGCCGGGGACGTTCGTGGTCTGCGACCAGTTCGTCGATCGCACGAGAGGGCGCCGGGACACGTTCTACGACGGCCCCGTGACGACCCACGTGTCGGCGGCAGACCCGTACTGCCCCGACCTGCGCGAGATCCTGCTCGACACCGGCCGCGGGCAGGGCATCGACATCCGCGACGGCGGCACCGTCGTCGTCATCCAGGGCCCGCGCTTCTCGACCCGCGCGGAGAGCCGCTGGTTCTCGTCGATGGGCTGGGGCGTGATCAACATGACCGCCTATCCGGAGGGCTGGCTCGCCCGCGAGCTCGGGCTCTGCTACGCCAACGTCTCGCTGATCACCGACTACGACGTCGGCCTCGAGGACGACGAGACCATCGAGCCCGTGAGCCACGAGGCGGTCGTCGCGGTCTTCACCGAGAACAACGAGCGGCTGCGGCGGCTGCTGTTCGAGTCGATCCCGAAGATCGGGGCGCAGCCGGACGACATCTGCCGCAACGCCCTCGCCGGCGCCCGGTTCTGAAGGAACCGAGCCTGTCTCGGGCTTCCGGGGCCGCTGTTACAATCCGCCGGCTCAATTTTCCGCCGTTGTCTTCCGTCCCATAAGGAGTCCACCACGTGAGTTCGCTCGCTAGCCATGCTGTGCTGATCGCCCTCGTCTGCGGCGCGCTTGCGGTCGTCTACGGCCTCTTGCTGACCCGGTGGGTGCTCAGCCGGCCCGCCGGAACCGAGCGCATGCGCGAGATCTCGGCCGCCATCCAGGAGGGCGCCGCCGCCTACCTCAAGCGCCAGTACGCGACGATCGCCGGCGTGGCCGTGGTGGTGTTCATCGTCATCGGCGTCGCCGGGACGTGGACGTCCGACCTGGGCTGGAAGGTCGCGATCGGCTTCCTGATCGGTGCGGTGCTCTCGGCGCTCACGGGCTTCATCGGCATGAACGTGGCGGTGCGCTCGAACGTGCGCACTGCCGAGGCGGCCAAGTCGGGCCTCGCGCCCGCGCTCTCGGTTGCGTTCAAGGGCGGCACCGTCACCGGCATCCTCGTCGTCGGACTGGGCCTGCTCGGCGTCGGCGGCTACTTCGGCATCCTCGACCACATCGCGAGCGGCTCGCAGTCGCATCGCGACCTCGAGACCACCAAGGCGCTCGTCGGGCTCGCCTTCGGCGGCTCGCTGATCTCGGTGTTCGCCCGCCTCGGCGGCGGCATCTTCACCAAGGCGGCCGACGTCGGCGCCGACCTGGTCGGCAAGATCGAGGCCGGCATCCCCGAGGACGACCCGCGCAACCCCGCCGTGATCGCCGACAACGTGGGCGACAACGTCGGCGACGACGCCGGCATGGCGGCCGACCTGTTCGAGACCTACGCCGTGACGGTGGTCGCGTCGATGTTCCTGGGCGCGCTGTTCGGAAACCACGACGCGGTGATGCTGCCGCTGCTGCTCGCGGCGTTCTCGATCCCGGCGTCGATCGTCGGCACGCTGATGGTGCGCCTGTGGGGCAACATGGGCGTCATCTCCGCCCTGTACGTGGGCGTGATCGTCTCGGCGGTGCTCTCGGCGCTGATCTACATCCCGGTCATCGCGAACACCGCCAAGCACTTCGGCTCGTTCACCGGCGGGGCCAGCTCGACCAAGATCTACTTCTGCGGCCTGATCGGGCTCGTCATCACGGCGCTCATCGTGGCGATCACCGAGTACTACACCGGCACCCGCTTCGGTCCGGTCAAGCGCATCTCCGAGCAGTCGCTCACCGGGCACGCGACGAACATCATCTCCGGTCTCGCGGTGGGCATGCAGGCCACGGCGCTTCCGGTGATCGTGATCGCGGTCGGCACCGTGACCTCGTTCAAGCTCGCCGGCATCTACGGCATCGCGATCGCGGTCACGGCGATGCTCTCGATGGCCGGGATGGTCGTCGCGCTCGACGCCTTCGGGCCGATCACCGACAACGCCGGCGGCATCGCCGAGATGGCCGACCTGCCGCACGAGGTGCGCGACAAGGTCACCGATCCGCTGGACGCCGTCGGCAACACGACGAAGGCCGTCACCAAGGGCTACGCGATCGGCTCGGCGGGCCTGGCAGCGCTGGTGCTGTTCCAGTCCTACAGCGACGAGCTGAGCAAGAAGGTCGGCCATCCCGTGGCGTTTACGATCAACGACCCGTGGGTGCTGGCGGGGCTCCTGATCGGCGGCCTGATGCCGTTCCTGTTCGCGTCGCTTGCGATGGACGCCGTCGGCCGCACCGGCGGCCTGGTCGTCCAGGAGGTGCGGCGCCAGTTCCGCGAGATGCCCGGGATCATGGAGGGCACCGCCAAGCCGGACTACGCCCGCTGCGTCGATCTGGTCACACGGGCGGCGATCCGCGAGATGCAGCTGCCCGCGCTGATCCCGGTGGTCGTACCGATCGTCGTCGGCCTGATCTCCTACCAGGCCCTTGGCGGTCTGCTGGTCGGGACGATCGTGACCGGCCTCTTCCTGGCCATCTCGATGACGTCGGGCGGCGGAGCCTGGGACAACGCGAAGAAGCTGATCGAGGACGGCGCCCACGGCGGCAAGGGCTCCGACGCGCATGCCGCGTCGATCACCGGCGACACGGTCGGCGATCCGTACAAGGACACGGCCGGCCCGGCCATCAACCCGATGATCAAGATCACGAACATCGTCGCGATCCTGATCATCCCGCTGCTGGCGCGCTAGGCGTGGCCGGGGCCTGGCCCCGCTCGGAGGGCGGGGCCAGGCCCCATCGCCCCACGCGATCCGTTATGCAACTGTGATAATCCGGCCATGCCGCTGAAGCGCCGGCAGGCCGGGGGCCTGCACCGAGTCCTGGGTACCGCCGCGCTGTTCTCGACGGCGTACGGCAACGTCGGCTCGTCGATCTACTACGCGCTCGGCCTGGTCACGGTCTACGCGCTCGGCATGACGCCGATCGCGTTCGCCGTCTCGGGCGCGATCTTCTTCTTCACCGCGGTCACCTACGCCGAGGCCACGGCCCGGTTCCCCGAGGCCGGCGGCTCATCGTCGTTCACGCGCCACGCGTTCAACGAGGCGGTGTCGTTCTTCGCCGGCTGGGCGCAGATGCTGAACTACACGGTGACGATCGCCATCTCGGCGATCTTCGTGCCCCACTACCTGAACAAGTTCGACCCCAGCCTGAACCTGATCGGGCACCCGTGGGACATCGTCGGCGGCGCGGTTGTCGTCGCCCTGCTCGTGGCGCTCAACATCGTCGGCGTGAAGGAGGCGGCCGGCCTCAACATCTTCCTGGCGCTGACCGACCTCGGCACCCAGGCGCTGCTCGTGATGATCGGCCTCGTCACGGTGTTCAGCCCGCACACGCTCGCGACGAACGTGCACCTCGGCACGTCTCCGACGTGGAGCAATTTCATCGTCTCGATCCCCGTCGCGATGGTCGCCTACACCGGCATCGAGACCGTCTCGAACATGGCCGAGGAAGCGATCGACCCGCCCCGGCATGTGCCCCGGTCGATCATGTACGTGGTGCTCGCGGTGTTCGCGATCTACGCGTTCCTGCCGTCGGTCGCGCTCTCGGCGCTGCCCGTCAAGCCGGCGACGGCCGTGCAGGTGCGCGAGTCCCACAGCGCGGTGCTGTCGTGCCCCAAGGCGGTGAAGCTGCACCAGGAGACCTCCGACCTGGCCTGCAAGTTCGCGGGCGACCCCGTCGCCGGCCTGGTCGAGCACCTGACGATCCCCAACACGATCAAGCAGGGGCTCGGCTACTACGTCGCGATCCTCGCGGCCACGATCCTGATCATCGCCACCAACGCGGGCATCATCGGAGTGTCACGGCTGACGTACTCGATGGGACAGCATCGCCAGCTGCCGGAGGCGATCCGGCACGTGCATCCACGCTTCAACACGCCCTACGTCGCGATCATCCTCTACAGCGTGATCGCGGTGGTGCTGATGATCCCGCCGGGGGCGATCGCCTTCCTGGGAAACCTGTACGCCTTCGGCGCGATGCTCTCGTTCACGCTCGCGCACGCGTCGGTGATCAAGATGCGGCGCACGCTCGACTCGGCCGACATGCCATGGCGGGGACCGCTCTCGTTCCGGGTCGGCACCTACGACGTGCCCGCGTTCGCGATCCTCGGCTTCATCGGCACGGGCGCGTCGTGGCTCGTCACCGTCGGCCTGCACTTCTCGGACGGGGTCGCCCCGGTCGGGATCGTCTGGCTCGCGATCGGGATGTGCGTCTACGTCGTCTACCGCCGTCACCAGCACCTGCCGCTGACCGAGACGGTGCTCGCGCAGCGCATGGTGGTCGGCCCGGCGGTCGAGATCGAGTACCGGTCGATCCTGCTCCCGCTGACCGCGCACCGCGTCGCCGACGAGATGACCGCCACCGCGCTTCAGCTGGCGGCGGAGTCGGGGACGAAGCTCGTCGCGCTCTACCCGATCCACGTGCCGATGAACCTGCCGCTGTCGGCGCCGATGGAGCAGGAGTCGCGGCTCGCCGAGCGCGAGCTCGGAGAGGCCACGGCGCTCGGACGCGAGTACGGTGTCTACGTGATCCCGCGTATCGTGCGCACGCGCAACGTCGGTCAGGCGATCGTCGATGAGGCCCGCCGGCGGCGGTCGGAGATCATCGTGCTCGGCGCCGAGCAGCGCAAGCGCGGCGGCGAGCGCATGTTCGGACGGGTGATCGACTACGTGCTGCGAAACGCCGACTGCCGGGTCATGGTCGGCACCCAGCCCACGGGGTGAGCCGATGCTGCTCGTGAACCGGATCCTCTCGTTCGCCTTCATCGTCATCGGCGTCGCGCTCCTGATCGAGACGGCCCTGCTGGGCGGCAAGCCCGGGTTCCAGGTCGGCTATCTGGCCGGCGTCGTGTTCATCGCCCTGGGCATCCTGCGCCGGAGGGCGACGAGGGCGCCGAAGCCGTGACGGCGGGCGCTGTCGAATTCGCGGCCGGCCGTTCGTTCTCGGTGCACACACCGCCGGCACGGCGCCGGCGCGACGAAGGGGGACGACGATGAAGTACCTGCTTGCGATCTACGCCGACGAGGCCGAGTGGTCCGAGCTGACGGACACCGCTCGCCAGGCGATGTACGAGGAATACGCCCAGGTGTCCGAGGACCTGGGCCGGGCGGGGATGCTGATCGACGGCGCGGAGCTGCGTCCGACGACGGCGGCCACGACCGTGCGGATCCGCGACGGGCGCACGCTCGTCACCGATGGGCCGTTCGCCGAGACCAAGGAGCAGCTCGGCGGCTACTTCGTCGTCGAGTGCGACACGATCGACGCGGCCATCGAGGCGGCCGGGAAGCTGCCGACGGCCCGGCACGGCTCGATCGAGGTGCGGCCATTGGTGGAGCGGTAGGCGCGCGGGAGGCCGCCGCCGCCGCGTTCCAGGAGCACTGGGGGCGCGCGGTGGCGGCGCTCATGCGCCGCTTCGGTGATGCCGACCTGGCCGAGGAGTCGGTGCAGGAGGCGTTCGGCCGCGCCGCCGCTCGCTGGCCGGCCGACGGCGTGCCCGCCTCACCGATCGGCTGGATCGTGGCGACGGCCGGGAACGTGGCTGTCGACCGGCTCCGGCGCGAGCGGGCGCTGCAGGCCCGGCTGCCGGCCCTGGCCGCCGAGCCGGTGCCACCTGATCCCGACCCTCTGGAGGAGGACGACGCGGTGCCCGACGAGCGCCTCGAGCTGATCTTCACCTGCTGCCACCCGGCGCTCTCTCCCGAGGCGAGCGTCGCGCTCACGCTGCGGCTGGTGGCGGGGCTCTCGACGGCGGAGATCGCAAGGGCCTTCCTCGTCCCCGAGGCGGCGATGGCGCAGCGGCTGGTGCGGGCCAAGGCCAAGATCCGGCTGGCCGGGATCCCCTTCGGCCGGCCGCCCGGCCATCTCCTGGCCGACCGGCTCGATCACACCGCCGCGGTGCTCTACCTCGTCTTCAACGAGGGCTACTCCGCCTCGTCCGGCCAGGACGTCGTGCGCCGCGACCTGTGCGACGAGTCGATCCGGCTCGCCCGTCTGCTCGTCGCCCAGCTCCCGTCCGAGCCCGAGGCCCACGGACTGCTCGCGCTGATGCTGCTGCACCACGCGCGCGCGGCGACGCGGACGACGCCCACGGGCGGGATCGTGCTGCTCGAGCACCAGGACCGCAGCCGCTGGGACACGGGCATGATCCGGGCCGGATCGGCGGCGCTGCGGCGGGCCGAGCGGGCCGGTGCGCGCGGGCCCTACCAGCTCCAGGCGGCGATCGCCGAGCAGCACGCCCGGGCCGCGAGCTTCGCCGCCACCGACTGGCCGGCCGTCGCCCGCCTGTACGCCGAGCTCGCGAGGGTCGCACCCTCGCCCGTCGTCGATCTGAACCATGCGGCCGCCGTGTCGATGGCCGAGGGGCCGCAGCGCGGCCTGGAGCTCCTCGCGCACCTGGAGGCGGGCGGCGAGCTCGACCGCTACCACCTTCTGTACGCGGCCCGCGCCGACATGCTGCGCCGGCTCGGCCGCCCGGCGGATGCGCTGCTCGCCTACACCCGCGCGCTCGAGCTCGCGCCCGGCGCGGCGGAGCAGGAGTTCCTCGAGCGCCGCTGCGCCGAGATGCAGCGCGCGCTGCGCTGAGCGCACCAAAAGGGGTCAGACCCCTTTTGGCGCGTAGCCCGCGTCGGATGCACCGGCCGGCGCCGCGGACACTATTCTCCGCGCAATGGCGCGCAAGATCCCGTCTCTGGGCCGGTTTCTGGGCGCCCCGTCCCTGTATGCGATGGCATACGGCGAGATCTCCTCGTCGCTCTACTACGCGCTCGGCATCACGGCGGTCTATGCCCTCTCGCTGACGCCGATCGTGTTCCTCGCGGCGGGGCTCCTGTTCGCGCTCGCGGCGGCGGCCTACGCCGAGGGCGGCGCGACGATCCCGGGCCCGGGCGGCTCCTCGGCGCTGGCCCGGAGGGCCTGGGGCGACCTGGCCGGCTTCATCGCCGGGTGGGCGACCGTGCTCGACTTCGTGATCGCGATCTCGCTCTCGGCGCTCTTCCTGCCGCACTACGTCGCCGGCGCGCTCGGGTACGAGAACGCCTTCTCCGTCCGGCAGGCGGCCGCCCTGGCCGTGGCCGTCCTGGCGGCCGTGACGCTCGTTCGGCTCGCGCGGCGCACCGAGATCTACACCGCCGGCGTCGTGGTCGCGGCGCTCGACCTGATGGTGCAGGTGAGCCTGGCGGTGCTCGGCCTGGCGCTGCTCTTCTCGTGGAGCGCGCTCACGCGCAACATCCACGTCGGCACGGTCCCGACCTGGAACTCGCTCGCCTTCTCGTTCCCGATCGCGATGATCGGCTACACCGGCCTCGAGAAGGTCGGCAGCGTCGCCGCCTACGCGAAGGATCCCGAGCGGTCGGTGCCCGACAGCGTCCGCTCGTCGGTGTTCACCGTCGTGATCGTGTACGCGGCCGTTGCGACGGCCGCGGCGTCGGCCTTCCCGACCCGGGTCGCGCACACCACCGCCGGGGGCACGACCCTGCTCGGGACGAAGTGGGTGAACGCGCCGATGCTCGGCCTGGCCGAGCGGATCGGCTCCCACGGCCCGCACTGGTTCGCGATCGCGCTGCGCTTCGGCGTCGGCGTCACCGCCTGCGCGATCATGCTGATGGCGATCTCGACAAGCTTCTCGGGCTGCGGCCGGCTGGCCGAGGCGATGGGCCGCCACGATCAGCTTCCGGCCGTGTTCGGGCGCACCAGCCGCCGCCTGCTCCACCCTCCCGCCGCCATCCTCGGCGTCGGGCTGCTCGCGATCGGATTCATCGTCGTCGGCGCCCTCTACCGCGGTCAGGAGGAGCTGACGCTGGCCTCGCTCTACAGCTTCGGGATCCTGATCGCGTTCATGCTCACGCAGGCGTCGGTGGTGTGGCTGCGCATCGTCGCGCCCGACATGCCGCGGCCCTTCAAGATGAAGGGCAACGTGTGGATCCGGGGCCGGCTGATCCCGGTCACGTCGGTCGTCGGCACGGTGCTCGCATTCATCGCCTGGGTGGTCGCGCTCGGCACCCATCCGGGGGCGCGGGTCGTCGGACCCCTGTGGATGGTCGCGGGGCTTGCGATGTACGCCGTCGTGCGCGTGCGCGCGGGCCTTCCGATCATCGAGAGCGTCGACCACGGCGCGGCTCCGCCGGCCGAGGTGACCGAGCTCGCATACTCGACGATCGTCGTCCCGCTGGAGCGTCTCGACGCCATCGCCGAGGAGACCATGGCGGCGGCCTGCCGGCTCGCGGTCGACTCGCACGCGGTCGTGGTCGGCGTGAGCGCGATCTACGTGCCGGTGAAGGAGCCGATCGACATGCCGATGCCCGAGCGCGAGCGCGAGGTGGGGGAGGTGCAGGCGCTCGCCGCCTCGCTCGCATCCGAGTACGGCGTCGACTACAAGGCGGTCGTCTCGCGCACCCGCAGCCCCGGCCGGCTGGTCGTCGACGCAGCCGTCGACCACGGTGCGCAGCTGATCATGGTCGGCTCGCCCTACAAGCGCCGCCTGGCCCGCAGCCTGCACGAGGAGTTCTTCGGCCAGACCGTCGACTTCATCCTCCGCAAGGCCCCCTGCCGGGTGATCGTGACCCACTTCCCGTCCGAGGTTGCTGAGGAGGGCGCGAGTGTGTAAAGTCTTGTCAACATGAGCCGCCCGACCCTCCCCGATCCCGACCTGCGCCGGCTGATGACGTCGGCCGTTCTGGTCGTGGCCGGCACCGAGGCGACGGCGATCGTGCTCGCGCTCAGCGTCCTTCACATGACGCACAGCACCTACTGGGTGTCGGCCGTCCTGGCCGCGTCACTCGGACTGGCGATGCTGCTCGGGCCCTTCGGCGGCGTCGTCGCCGACCGGTACGACCGGCGTCGGGTGCTCGTGGGCGTGACGGTTGCAGAGACCACGATCTTCGCGATGGCGGCACTCGCCGCTACCCGCCCGTGGGAGCTGCTGGCAGCAGCCGCACTGGCCGCGGTCGCCGCGGTGCCCTATGGGCCCGCGCAGGCAGCGGCGGTGCAGGCCCTGATCTCGGAAGAACGCCTGCCGGGGGCGAACGCGGCGTTGTTCGGCTCGAATCAGGTGGCTGTGCTGGTGGCTCCCGCGGCGGCGGGGCTTGCCTACGCCGTCCTCGGCGGCCGGCCGGCGCTCGGGCTGATCGCGCTCGCCTACGCCGGCGCGATGGTCGTGATCGTGCGCCTGCACGGCGAGACGCGGCCCGAGCCGGAGCCGCGCCGCGGCTTCGTGCGCGAGGCATCCGCTGGGTTCGGCGAGCTCGTCCGGGCGCGGATGGTGCTCGTGACGACGATCGCCGTGGCGGTCATGATCGCGGTCGACGGCGCCGTCGTCGTCGCCATGATCCCGCTCGCCGGCATGTTCCACTTGGGCGGCAGCGGCTTCGGCATCGAGATGAGCGCGTGCGGCCTGGGCATGCTCGGCGGCTCGTTCATCGCAGGCCGGGTCACCGCCCGCCGCGACCCGCTGCACGTGTTCGGCATCGGCTCGGCGGCGTTCGGCCTCGGCATCGGGCTGGTCGCGTTCGCCCCGTCGTTCCCGGTCGTCCTGTTCGGCCTCGCGCTCTCGGGCGCGGGCAACGGGCTCTTCGGGACCGCCGAGATGCTGATCTACCAGCGCCACCTGCAGAACAACGTGATGGGCCGCGTCCGCGCGGCCGCGGTGTCGATCCTGAACGGGACCTACGCGCTCTCGATCGTCTGCGCGGGCACGCTGATCCACGCGCTCGGCGTCCGCGGCGTCTTCGCCCTCGGCGGCGCCGCCGGCGCCGCGGCGACCGCCATCATCGTGATCGCGGTGCTCATGACGAGCGTAAGAGCACCGGAAGCACTACCGGCGCAGACCGGCTGAACCCGAGCGCGGCGACCGCCGCCGCAGCGTCCCTGACCGAGCCCTCACGGGCGGTGTGCGTCAGGATCACGATGTGCACGCCCTGGCTCGAGTGCTGGACGATCTGGGCCACCGAGACCGCCTGATCGGCAAGCGCCTGGGCCACCTGGGCGAGCACGCCGGTCTCGTCGTCGACCTCGAAGCGCAGGTAGAACGGGCTGCGCAGCTCGGTCGACCGGCAGCCGCGCGAGCTCGCGGTAGTAGCCGTCGTGCTGCAGGAAGCCGGTGCCGGACGTGCCGATGACGGCCAGCAGGTCGCCGATCACGGCCGTGGCGGTCTCCTCGCCACCCGCGCCCGGGCCCTCGAGGATCACCTCGCGGATCGAGCTGCCGCGCAGCATCACCGCGTTGAAGGCGCCCTGCACCGACGCGAGCGGATGGTCGGCGTCGAGGAGGCACGGATGCACGCGGGCGACGACGGCGCCGTCGACGCGGATCGCCGAGGCGATCAGCTTGGTCTGGTAGCCGAGCGCGGCGGCGTGGGTGACATCGACCAGGTCGAGGCCGTCGATGCCGACATGGGCCACCTCGTCGGTGTGGACTCGGGTGTGGAAGGCGATCGACGCCAGGATCGCGATCTTGGCGGCGGCGTCGGCGCCGGTCACGTCCTCGGTCGGGTCGGCCTCGGCATAGCCGAGCGCCTGCGCCTCGCGCAGCGCCTCGGCGTAGGTGGCACCGGCGCTGACCATCTGCGTCAGGATGAAGTTCGTCGTGCCGTTCACGATGCCGTCGATGCGGTGCACGTCGCTCACGATCAGCGACTCGCGCAGCACCTTCACCACGGGGATCGCGGCGCAGACGCTGGCCTCGAAGCGCAGCTGCACCCCGTGGCGCTCGGCCGCCGCGAAGAGCTCCTCGCCGTGGCGGGCGAGCAGCTGCTTGTTGGCCGACACCACCGACTTGCCCGCGCGCCATCAGCTCGAGGATGTAGGTGCGGGTCGGCTCGATGCCGCCCATCACCTCGGCCACGACCGAGATCGACGCGTCGTCGCGCAGACGGGCGAAGTCGGTCGTCAGCATGCCTTCGGGCGCCGTCGGGCGCCGCGCGGGGTCGCGCACGAGCGCGGCGGCGACGACGACGGCCCCGCCGGTGACGCGCTCGATCGCCTCGGCGCCCTCGCCGAGCAGCCGGTGGACGGCCGATCCGACCGTGCCGTAGCCGAGCAATCCGATGCGTGTCCCGCTCATCGGCGCGACGATAGTGGAACGCCGCCGGAGGCGATCACAGCGGCCCCCGGACGTGTACGCTTCGCGCCATGAAAGTGTTGATCGTCGGGTGTGGACGGGTGGGCTCCGCGCTGGCTCTGCGGATGACCGGCGACGGCCACGACGTGACCGTCATCGACGAGGATCCCGAGGCGCTCGCGCGCCTGCCCGAGGACTGGCCGGGGCGGTTCCTGCAGGGGCACGGCCTGGATACCGACGTGCTGATCGACGCGGGCATCGAGAGCGCCGACGCGGCCATCATCGCGACCGACGGCGACAACACGAACATCGTCATCGCCCAGGTGGCGCAGAAGCGCTTCGGCGTGCCGTGCGTCGTCACGCGCGTTCTCGACCCGGCCCGGGCCGCGTTCTACTCGACCCTCGGGCTGCAGACGGTGTGCGCGACATCGGCCGTGATCGACACCGCCTTCAAGGCGATCTGCGACAACCCCGGCCGGGCCGCATAGGAAACGGCGGCAGGCGAGCGTGTACATCCTGATCGCCGGCGGCGGCAAGGTGGGCGCGAACCTGGCTGCCACCCTGCTGACGATGGGCCACGAGGTGACCCTGCTCGAGAACGACCGCGAGCGCTACGCCCGGCTCGAGGAGCGGTTCGAGCACGTCGTCCGCTACGGCGACGCCACCGAGCTGTTCGTGCTCGAGCGCGCCGGCGTCGAGCGGGCCGACCTGGTGGTCGCGGTGACCGGCGACGACGAGGACAACGTGATCGTCTGCCAGGTCTCCAAGGAGAAGTACGGCGTGCGCCAAGTGCATCGCGCGGGTGAACGATCCGCGCAACCAGCCCCACTTCGACATGGTCGGCGTCACCCTGACGGTGTCGGCGACGGCGACGATCCTCGCGCTCATCGAGCACGAGCTGCCCGAGCACGAGCTCGTGACCCTGCTCGACCTGCGCCGTGAGAACCTCGAGATCGTCGAGTTCGCGATCGACGACCGCTCGCCGGCGGCCGGCCGGCCTGTGCGCGACCTGAACCTGCCGAGCAAATCGCGCCTGATCTCGGTCACGCGCGACGGCCAGGCCGAGATCGCGATCGGCGACACCGAGCTGCGCCCCGGCGATCTGGTGATGGCGATCCTCGAGCCGGGCGCCGAGGACGATCTGAAGCGCGTCCTCATGCCCGTTCCACCGCTGCCTAGCCCATGGCGGGGCTGATCGAGCGATATCGCGACCGGCTCCCGGTGAGCGCTGCGACGCCCGTCGTCAGCCTGGGCGAGGGCTCGACGCCGCTGCTGCCCGCGCCGCGCGTGTCTCGAGGCGACCGGCTGCCGGGTCTTCCTCAAGTACGAGGGCGCGAACCCGACGGGCTCGTTCAAGGACCGGGGCATGACGGTGGCGGTCTCCAAGGCGCTCGAGGAGGGCGCAACGCGAGGCGGTGTGCGCGTCGACGGGGAACACGTCGGCGTCGGCGGCGGCCTACTGCGCCCGGGCCGGGCTGCGGCTCGCGGTCGTCCTGCCGGAGGGCGCGATCGCCCGCGGCAAGCTCGCCCAGGCCCAGATCGCCGGGGCGCGCGTGATCGCGATTCAGGGCGACTTCGACGATGCCCTCGGGCTCGTCCGCGAGCTGTGTCACGGCGCGACATCGCGCTCCTGAACTCGGTCAACCCGTACCGCCTGGAGGGGCAGAAGACGGCGGCGTTCGAGGTCGTGGAGCAGCTCGAGGGGGTGCCCGACTGGCTGGCGCTTCCGGTCGGTAACGGCGGCAACATCACCGCCTACTGGAGGGGATTCGGCGAGATCGGCGCCGCGCCGCACATGCTGGCCGGCCAGGCCGAGGGCGCCGCGCCTCTCCTGACCGGACGGCCGGTGGCGCACCCCGAGACGGTCGCAACGGCGATCCGCATCGGCAACCCGGCCCGGCTCGACGAAGCGCTGCGGGCCGTGTCGGAGTCACGCGGCGGCGTGCGCGCGCTCTCCGACGACACCATCCTGCGTGCCTACCGGATGCTCGCCCAGGAGGAGGGCGTGTTCTGCGAGCCCGCCTCGGCGGCGTCGGTCGGGGCGCTGATTGCGGGGGTCGCCGACGGCCTGGTGGAGCCGGGATCGACCGTGGTGTGCGTGCTCACCGGGCACGGGCTCAAGGATCCGGACACGGCGGGGGCGGAGGGCGCCGAGATCCTGCGCTGCCCGCCCCAGATCGACCGGCTCGAGGAGCTCGCCTTCGCGGGCGATGCGGTCGTTGCCTGACGAGCTCCTGGTCAGCGCGCCGGCGTCGTCGGCGAACCTGGGGCCGGGGTTCGACTGCCTGGCGGTGGCGCTCGAGTTGCGCAACGAGGTCGTCGTTTGCAGGGGCTCGGGCGCCGGCGTCACGGTCACCGCCGAGGGCGAGGGCGCCGCCGGAGTCCCGACCGGCGCTTCGAATCTGTTCGTGCGCGCATTCGCCGCGGCGGGGGCCGATCCGGACGGCCTTCGGTTCAGCATGCGAAACCGGGTGCCGTTCGCCCGCGGCCTCGGGTCGAGCGCGGCGACGATCGCCGCCGGCGTCGCGGCGGGCCTTGCCTGGCGCGGCGAGGAGGCCGATCCGCTGCCGATCGCGGCCCGGCTCGAGGGGCACCCCGACAACGTCGCCGCGGCCCTGCTCGGCGGCGTCACGCTGGCATGGACAGGCTCGGAGGGCGTCCATGCGCTTCGCCTGCGCGCATGCGCGCTCGACCTCGTGGTCGTGATCGCCGCCGGTGAGCTTGCGACCGCGCGGGCGCGGGCGGCGCTCCCCGGGCAGGTCGAACACGCCGACGCTGTCCACACCGCGGCGCGGGCCGCGCTGCTCGTCGCCGCCCTGGAAGGGGGGCGCACCGACGCGCTCGCCGATGCGCTCGACGATCGCCTGCACGAGCCCTATCGAGCGCCGCTCGTGCCGCTGCTTGCCGCCGTCCGCAAGCGGCTCGCGGGCCTGCCGGCCTTCGGCGCGACGCTCTCGGGGGCAGGTCCGTCGGTGCTCGCGTGGTGCGAGCCGGGCGCGGGCCCGGCGGTCGCCGCCGCGCTCGAGGGCCTTGGCGCCCGGGCGCTCCCGCTCGCCGTGGCCGAGAACGGCGTCGCGCTGCGCTGATCAGGGGTTTCGGCGGACGTCCGGCCCGCGCCGGCCGAGCGCGGCGTAGGCGAGCGTCTGCAGCGAGGCGTTCAGCTCGTGCATCTCGTCGGCGATCCGGTTCAGGCCCTCGAGCCCGTCGAGGCGGCGGCCGATCACCTCGAGCTCGTGGCGCACGAGGTCGATCCGCTCGAGCAGCGTGTCGAGCCGGCGGTCGCCCTCGTCCATCAGGGCGCCACCGCCGTCGTTGCAATCGAGAGCGCGACCAGCTCGTCGGGGGTCGCGGCGCCCAGGCCGCACTCGCGGGCGGCGGCCAGCTCGGCGGCGTCGCCGCTGACGACGATCGCCTCCTCCGCGACCGCGCCGAGCTCGGCGGCGAGCCGCACGGCCACGTCGGCGGACGCGCCGATGCCGACCGCCTCGACCCGGCGCCCGAGGCCGAGGTGGAAGATGACGATGCGGGCCGCCTCCTCGGGGCCGGCCGACCACCACGCGATCCGCACACCGGCCGCCGCGAGCCTGCGCAGAGCAGCGTTCAGCGACGGGTTCGGGCGCAGGTGGAGCGGAATGTGGTCGTCGTAGTAGCGGACGAGCTCGCCGCGCCAGTCGAGCGCGGACCCGGCCCACGCGTCCAGGGCCGCGAGCTTCTCGGTGCGGTCGTCCGGGAGGCTCGCCGGGTCGAGCGGCTTCACCCGCCCGAGCCTACGGGCGACGTGCGCCACCGCGGCGGCGAAGAGGTCGTCGGTGTCTGCCAGCACGCGTTCGGAGAGGATCACGGCCTGCATGGCCGGTCAGGGTAGCGCCTCGGCCCGGTCGGGTGTCACACGGCCCGTGACAGTTCCGGCGCTGACTCGCAGCGGCAGGCGTCTGGAGTCGTGACGCGTGTCCGAGACACGATGGGAGCACCCTCCGATATCCGCCCCCCGAAAGGATTCTCCCGTGAAACTCCGTGCACTCGCGCTCGGCGCCGGCATTGCCGCCGCGCTGGCCGCGACCGCCATGCTCCCGGCCGTCGCCCACGCCGGGACGTACTCGGTCACGCTCGACACCGCCAAGGACACGAGCGGCTGGACGTTCTCCCACGACGCCGGCTTCTCCGGCTGCTCGCTCCAGTTCCACGCCGGCCCCTGCGCCGACGGCGACGTCGCCAGCCCGACGCCGCTTCGCATCTTCGCCTTCGGCCAGGCTCCGAAGCTCGGAAACGCCTGGTGGGAGTGGGATGCGCCGGCCACCACGTCGATCGCCTCCGGCTCGGTGTCCGTCACCTACAAGACCGCCGCGACGGACACGTATGCCTACATGAAGGCGCGCCTGCGCAGCGAGTCGTTCCCGTCCTCGCCCCAGCTGCACGTGGCCACGGGCGACGCCTCGTCCGTATGGTCGATCCCGGCAGGAAACCAGGTGGTCGGGATCTTCATGAAGACCGACGTCGCCCGCGACTACACCGAGAAGTGGAACAACAACCTCAAGATCGCGAGCCTCTCGGCGACGCTCGAAGACGACACCGCTCCGGCCTTCTCCGTCTCCGGGCCGCTGGCCGACGGTTCATGGCACAACGAGAGCCAGCCCGTGCCGCTCACGGTCGCCGCGACCGACGCCGGCGCCGGCGTCGCTTCGGCCGACCTGTCCGAGGCTTCTGCCACGCTCGACTCGGATGCCGTGGCGCGGCAGGCCGGCATGCACGCAGGCCGCACGACGTTCTCGGACGCTCTCGCCACGGCGCCTGCGGCGCTCGGCGACGGCGTGCACACGCTCGACGTGACCGTGGCGGACGCCGCCGGCGAGCGGACGACCCATCAGGTCATCGTCCACGTCGACGCGCACGCGCCCGTTGCGACCGCGATGCAGCCCGCGGTGGGGACGACCGACCGGCGCACGCCGGTGTCGTTCTCGGTCGACCCTGGCCCGAGCGGCCTCGGCCAGTTCGAGGCCAGCGTCGACGGCCTGCCGATGACGATCACCGGCACCGCAGCCACCTACGTGCCTGCGGCCGACCTGGCCTACGGCACGCACACGGTCAGCTGGCACGCGACCGATGGCGCCGGGAACGTCCGCGACGGCTTCTGGACGTTCACGGTGAACGATGCCGTGCCGCCGGTGCTCTCCGACGTGCGCCCCGACGACGGCGCGGCCACGGCCGATGCGCGGCCGGTCGTGTCGGTCGCCGTCGCCGATGCCGGCGTCGGCGTCGACCCGGCGTCGATCGTCGTGACGCTCGACGGCACCGACGTGTCCGCCAAGGGAGCGTTCTCGGGCGGCCGCTTCACCTACACCCCGACCGCGTTGCTCGGCTTCGGTACCCACACGGTGATCGCCAGGGCGAGCGACGTCGCCGGCAACGAATCGGCTCCGATCACGTGGTCGTTCGACGTGATCGACGACGCGCCGCCGGTCATCTCCGGGCGCACGCCGCTCGCCGGCTCGACCGTGCCGGGCGCCTCGGCGATCGGCGTTGACATCGCCGACTCCGGCACGGGCGTCGATCCGGCGGCGCTGCACGTCAGCCTCGACGGCTCCGACGTCACGAGCTGGGGCAGCTACGCCTCGGGACACTTCACCTACGCGCCGGGCACGATGGCGCCGGGCGTCCACACCGTCTCGGTGACCGCCGCAGACCGCTCCGGCAACGTCGCCGGCCCGGTCGTGTGGCAGTTCGCGGTCGCCGATCCGGCCTCGCTCGGCCTCACGGCCGGCGGTGCGACGTCGCTGACCGCGGGCGGACGCGCCGTCATCCGCTTCGTCGCCCGCAGCAACGGGGCGCCGCTCGCGGGCACGCACATCGTGATCTCCTCGCGGCCGGCGGGCCAGCGCGGCCTGCACACGATCCGCACCGTCACGACGGGCCCGGGTGGCGCCGTCTCGCTCGCCATTGCCCCGATGCGCAACACCGTCTACCGGGCCGTCCTCGAGGCCGCCCCGGCGACGGCGGCGACCGCGACGGTCACCGTTCACCAGCACATCACGCTCGCGGCCGACCGCCTGCGCATCGCTCGCGGTGGGGCGGTGCGGCTGACGGGGCGTGTCCTGCCCGGCCACCCGGGCGCCCGCGTGCGCGTCCAGCTCCTGACCGCCGCGGGCTGGCGCACCGTCGCCCTTCCCCGGCTGGGAGCGGCGTCGCATTTCGCAAAGACCGTCGTCGCCGCGGTGCGGGGCCGCTACGTCCTGCGCGTCGTCGCTCCGGCGACGACCCGCAACGGCAACGGCCAGAGCGCGACCGTGACGGTGCGCGTGCGCTGATCCCGCCGCCCACCCGATGCTCGACGACCCGGCCGCCGCCAGCCGGGTCGTCGCGCGTCCGGGCACCTCCGAGCCGCCCGGTAGAATCCGTCGGGTGAGCGCCTCGACCGCCGCAGCTTGTTGTCGTCGTCGCACCGCCGCGAGGTGAGCGGGGCGGGCGCCGCCACGGACTCCCTGCTCGACGCGCTCAACCCCGAGCAGCGCGAGGCGGTCGCGCACACCGACGGGCCGATGCTGGTCGTCGCGGGCGCCGGGTCGGGCAAGACGCGTGTGCTCACCCACCGCGTCGCCCACCTGATCGGCTCCGGCGCCGCCGAGCCTGGCGAGATCCTCGCGATCACCTTCACGAACCGGGCCGCGAACGAGATGAAGGAGCGGGTGCAGCAGCTCGTCGGCGGCCGCACCGCGGCGCGCATGTGGGTGATGACCTTTCACGCCGCCTGCGGCCGCCTCCTGCGCCGCGACGCCGAGCGGATCGGCTACCGGTCGAGCTTCACGATCTACGACCAGGCCGACCAGGTGCGGCTCGTCAAGGCGTGCATCGAGGAGCTCGAGCTCGATCCCAAGCGCTTTGCGCCCCGCGCGGTACACACCGCGATCTCACGCGCAAAAGACCGGCTGCTGACGGCCGAGGCCTACGGCGACCAGGTCGGCAACTTCTTCGAGCAGACCGTCGCGAGCGTCTACGCCCTCTACCAGCGGCGGCTGTATGCCGCAAACGCGATGGACTTCGACGACATGATCCTCCAGACGGTGCTGATGCTCGAGGCCGACGCCGAGGCCCGCGCGACGTGGCAGGAGAGGTTCAGCCACATCATGGTCGACGAGTACCAGGACACGAACCACGCCCAGTTCCGGCTGCTCTCGGTGCTCGCCGAGCGGCACAAGAACATCGCGGTCGTCGGCGACCCCGACCAGTCGATCTATGCGTTCCGGGGCGCCGACATCCGCAACATCGCCGAGTTCGAGCACGACTTTCCCGGCGCGACGGTGGTCGCGCTCGAGCAGAACTACCGCTCGACGCAGGCGATCCTCGACGCCGCCAACGCCGTCATCGCGCGGAACCCCGACCGCCGCCCCAAGCGGCTCTGGTCGGAGCTCGGTCGCGGCCTGCCGGTGCGCGTCGTCGAGGCCGACGACGAGCACGCCGAGGCGCGGTTCGTGGCGGCCGAGATCGGCCGGGCCCTCGATGAGGGCGCCGGACCCGCCGACGTCGCGGTCTTCTACCGCATGAACGCGCAGTCGCGCGTGCTCGAGGATGTGCTCGTGCGCCAGGGCGTCGGCTATCGCGTCGTCGGCGGCCCGCGCTTCTACGAGCGGGCCGAGATCAAGGACGCGATCGCCTACCTGCAGGTGCTGCACAACCCGGCCGACGAGGTCTCGCTGCGGCGGATCGTGAACCAGCCGCGGCGCGGGATCGGCCAGGCCTCGCTCGACCGCCTTGCCGCGCACGCCGCCGAGATGAACTGGTCGCTGCTCGAGGCGATCGAGAACTCGACCGCCGTGTCGCTCGGCACCGCCGCTGCGGCGCGCGTGCGCGAGTTCGCCGCGCTGCTCACCGACCTGCGCGACGCGGCCGCCACCGCGACGCCCGCCGGCCTCCTCGAGCAGGTGCTCGACCAGACCGGGTACAAGGCGATGCTCGAGGGCGAGCGCACCTTCGAGTCGCAGGGGAGGCTCGAGAACCTCGACGAGCTCGTCGGCGTCGCCCGCGAGTTCGAGCAGCGCGGCGAGGAGGACGCATCGCTCGCGTCGTTCCTGCAGGACATCTCGCTCTACTCCGACTCGGACGCGCTCTCCGAGCAGCGCCCCGAGGTCACGCTGATGACGCTCCACAACGCCAAGGGGCTCGAGTTCCCGATCGTGTTCGTGATCGGCCTCGAGGAGGGGCTCTTCCCCCATCAGCGCTCGCTCGACGAGGGCGACGAGGCCGAGGAGCGGCGACTCTGCTACGTGGGCATGACCCGCGCCCGCCAGTCGCTCACGCTGACGCACGCGCACAGCCGCACGATCTTCGGCGTCCGCGGGTACAACCTGCCGTCGCGCTTCCTGAGCGAGCTCCCGGCCGACGAGATCGAGCGCGAACGCCAGGCCCCGGCCTGGCAGGCGCCGCCCATGCCGGCGGGCATGCGCCGGCCCGAGCAGCCGATGCTGCAGCTCTCGATCGGCGACGACGTGCGCCACGCGACGCTGGGCGAGGGCACCGTGATCGGCATCGATCGCGACGTGGTCGCGGTGCGCTTCCGCGAGGACGGATCCGAGCGGCGGCTGATGCTCGGATACGCGCCGCTTGAGCGCATCTGACGCCGGGCGCGGATCCCCCATCCGGCGTAGCGGGCTACTGCGATCTGTGCCGATGACCATTGTCATGACCAAGATCCTCGCGACCCTCAGCATCCTCGCCACACTCGCCTTCGCGGGCACCGCCTCCGCCGCCTCCGTCGCGTCGAGCGGAAACTTCCACGTCGCTGCCGGCAAGGTCGGCTGCCACTTTGTCGTCTACGGCCCCGTCTCGGCCGGGCTCGGCTCCTCGGCCACGATCCGATGCGAGCGCTACTCGGACCACACGTTCATGACCATCTCGGCCGCCGGCAAGATCACCGAGACGCACTCGGGCACGAAGGTGGCGCCCGGCACGGTCGGGCACTCCGGCAAGTGGTTTCGCCGCTACACGACGAAGGTCAGCTGCCAGATCCTCGGCTACGGCAACCAGCCCGGCGTGACCTGCGCGTACAACGCCAAGTCGTTCGTGCTCGGCCCCGGTGGGCAGATCATCTACCGCTGAGCCTGACGTGGTGGCGCGGTGGTGTTGCCGCCACTCGCGCGGGCCCGGTATCCTGCGCAGCGCCGCGCATGCGGTGACGGGGCGGTTAGCTCAGTTGGGAGAGCACCAGCTCGACAAGCTGGGGGTCACTGGTTCGAGCCCAGTACCGCCCATAGGGAGAACGACTCGCCCAATCAGATGGGGGGCGAGTCGTTGACGACGAGGCGGCGGGCGACCGGGTTAGCTCGCCTTGCGGATCACCGCTGGCCGGTCGGCCGGCCCGGGTTCCCGCGCTGCGGCCCTCGGCTCGTCGACGGGCTGGCGGAACGCGATCGAGAGCCGGTTGAAGCCGTTGATAGAGACGATCGCGTACGTGAGCGCGACGATCTCGTCCTCTGTGAACACGCGTTCGAGCTCGGCGTAGGCGGCGTCGGAGGCGTGCGTATCCGCGATCATCGTCACCTCCTCGCTCCAGCGGAGCGCTGCCCGCTCCCGATCGGAGTAGCAGGGAGCGTCGGGCCACACCGGGAGCAACGATAGGCGCAGGTCGCTCTCGCCCCGGGCTCGTGCGGCGCGGACGTGTGTATCGACGCAGTAGGCGCAGCCGTTCAGCTGCGAAACCCGCACCTTCACGAGCTCCACGAGCGCCGGGTCGAGCGGGCTGTGGCGCACCTCGCGCGCGAGGCCGATCATGGCCCTCATCGCGCCCGGCATCACGTCTGCGTACTGAGAGCGCATGGCTCATCTCCTCTGGAGCATGGGTCGTTGAGTCCGAGTATCGGCGCCGCGACGCAGAACGGCATCGGGAGCCTCACGCAACATGCTGCGGAGAACTGCGTGTCCTTCCCTGCCCGAGATGTGGCTGGGGATGTCATGAGTGGCCGAACGTGACGTCGGGCAGGAAGCGGTCAGCCCAGCGCGGGAGCCACCATGCCCACGGGCCGAGCAGCCGTAGCGCGACCGGGATGAGGATGAGCCGGACGAGCAGCGCGTCGAGCAGGACGGCGACGCCGAGGATGACGCCCATCTCCTTGGGCGGCAGGGGCCCGGAGAGGGCGAAGGTGAAGAACACCGCGACCATCACCGCGGCCGCGGCGAGGATGACGCGGCCGGAGTGGGCGACGCCGCCGATCATCGCCTCGCGGGGATCGCCAGAGCGGTCGTGGTGCTCCTTGGCCGATGCGAGCAGGAACACGGTGTAGTCCATGGCGATCGCGAAGATCATGGCGAAGAAGAACACCGGCCCCCATGCGTCGAGGAACCCCTGGGGCTGGAAACCGAGCAGCGACGCGCCGTCGCCGTTTTGGAAGATCAGGCGGGCGACGCCGAAGGCCGCTCCGGTCGCGAGCAGGTTGGTGAGCACGCCGACGAGGGCGATCACGGGCGCCTGAAGCGCGACGAGCAGGAGCAGGAAGCCGAGCGCAAGCACGACGCCGATGACCCGCGGGGTGGCGCGTGCGAGCGCCGCCTCGAGGTCATGGTTTTCGGCGGTCGCGCCGCCGACCATCGCCCCGGCGGGAAGATCCGCCCGCACACGGTCGATGGTCGACCCGATCATGGGGCTCGACGGATCGCTGTTCGGAATCGCCGAAATGAGGGCGAGGCGGCCGCTGGCGTCGATCTGTGCCGGCGTGACCGCTGCGATGCCGCGGTCGGCGGTGAGCACCCGGGCTGCCTGCGCCCGCTCGGCGGCGGGCACGACCACCTGCAGCGCGCCGGGCGAGCCGGGGCCGAAGGCGTGTGCGACCTGGGCGTAGCCGACACGTGAGGTGTCACCCGGCGGGACCACCTTGATCGACGGCATGCCCGTGTGCAGCCCGACGATCGGCGCGGCCAGGATCAACAGGATGGCGAGGGCGGCGCCGCCGAAGGCGAGTGGATGGCGGCCCAGCAGCTCCGCCCAGGCGGCGAACCGCTCGGAGCGGTGCTCGCCGCTGTGCACCCATCGCAGAGAGAGGCGGTCGACCCGAGGGCCGAGCCACGCGAGCACCGCGGGGAGCAGGGTCAGCGCGGCGGCAAGGACGAAGAAGACCGAGACCATGATCCCAAGGGCCATCGACCGGAACGCCGGGCTGGGGACGAGCATGACCGCAGTCAGCGAGATCAGCACCGTCAGGCCGGAGAAGAGCACCGCCTTGCCGGCGGTGTCCATCGTCACCGCCGCCGCCTCGACCGGGGAGAGGTCGGAGCCGAAGAGCGCGCCGCGGAAGCGGGCGACGATGAAGAGGGCGTAGTCGATGCCGAGCGCGAGCGCGAACATGAGCGCGAAGTTCATCGCCCAGATCGAGATGTCCGCCAGCTGCGTGCCGAGGAAGAGCACGCCCGCGCTCGCGACGAGGCCGGTGATCGTCAGCATCAGCGGCAGACCCGCGGCGACCAGTGACCCGAACGCGAGCACGAGGATCAGAAGCGTCACCGGCCAGCTCAGAAGCTCTGAGCGCATCATGGCCGTGCGGTTCGCCGTGTTGAAATCCGACCACATCGCCGACGCGCCGGTCGCGTTCACCGTCACACCCACCGCGCCGGCGGCGTGCAGCCGACCCTTGAGGCGGTCGGCGGCGCTCACCATCTGCGTGGGGTTGCGGGCCGCGCCGCCCATCACGACCGCCGTGTGGCCGTCGCGTGAGAGCGAGACGCCCGGCCGCGGCGGCACGACCGACGCGATCGCGGGGTCGGAGCGCAGGATCCGCTCCACCCGCGTGACGGCGGCGGCGAAGGCGGGCGCAGAGGCGGTCAGCCGTGGCGAGTGCACGACCACCATGAGCGCCCCCGAGCTCTGACCCGCGAAGTGCTTCTGGATGACGGCGCGCGCCTGCACCGACTGCGAGCCGTTGGCCTGCCAGCCGGCGCCCGACAGGGCCGTCTCGACGCGCGGCGCGAAGGCGCCGAAGACGACCGCGATCGCAAGCCAGCTCAGAACGACCGCACGGACATGCGTGGCCGTGAAGCGACCGAGGCGACCGATCGGTCCCACGGCGGAGCTGATCGGGCGCGCCCCGACTCGATTCATGAGCGCGCCGCCTGCGGCCGGGAGGCGGTGTCGAGCAGCTGTGCCAGCTCGGCGACCGATTGCTGCAGCGATCCGCACACCGTCTCGCAGAGGGCGAAGATGCTCTCGTCCGCGATCGCGTACACGACCCGGGTGCCCTGCTTGCGGCGGGCGACGATGCCCGCGGCGTGGAGCACCCCAAGGTGCCGCGAGACGTTCTGTTGCGTGGCGCCGAGCGCGTCGGTCAGCTCGCCGACCGACGCTTCGCCGTCGCGCAGGCGGTCGAGCAGCTTGATCCGAACAGGCTCGCCGATCACGCGGAACCGTTCGGCGATCAGCTCGACCAGCGGATCCGGGAGGGGGTGTGGGACCGTCACGTGAATATCTCCTTTACTCGTCATCGACGTCATGGTACTATACCAGTCTACAGTTGTAAAGGAGATAGAGATGTCTTTGCCACAGACGACCGCCTACGCCATCACCACGACCGTCGACATGGACTTCGGGGCAGCGGTGACCCGGGTGCGCGAGGAGCTTGCGAAGGAAGGGTTCGGCGTCCTCACCGAGATCGACGTCCAGGCGACGCTCGAGCAGAAGCTCGGTGTCCACGGCGAGCCGTACCTGATCCTCGGGGCCTGCAACCCGACGCTCGCCCACCAGGGCCTGGGGATCGAGCCTGACCTCGGCGTGCTCCTGCCGTGCAACGTCGTCGTGCGCACCGACGACGGCGCCGTGCGGGTGTCGGCGATGGAGCCCGGCGCAGCCATGCGCCTGGCCGCCAATCCGAACCTCGCCCCGCTGGCCGCCGAAGCGCGCGAACGGCTCGACCGCGCGCTCTCAAGAATCTGACGCGAAGGGACATCCGCATGCAGACCATGAACACCGAAACCCCCGGCGTCGACGGCGCAGGCATCTCGCGGGGCTCCAAGCCGCAGGTGGTCGTCGTCGGGTCGAGCTTCGCCGGCCTGACCGCCGCACTCGAGGCCAAGCACCGGCTCAAGGGGCGGGCCGACGTGACGGTCATCGACCAGCGCGACCACTTCACGTTCATCCCGTCGCTGATCTGGGTGCCGTTCGGGAAGCGCGACGCAAAGGACATCACGTTCCCGCTCGAGCCGGTCTTCCGCAAGCAGGGCATCCGCTTCGTGCACGCACGCGCGCAGCGGTTCGACCTCGCCGGTCAGATCGTCGAGACCGACCACGGCGAGATCGCCTATGACCGGCTCGTGGTCGCCACCGGCCCGCGGCTGGCGTTCGAGCGCATCCCCGGCCTCGGCCCGCATGGAGGCCACACGCAGTCGGTATGCACGCTCGACCACACGCTCGAGACGCGCGACGCCTGGCGGCGTTACCTGAAGGACCCCGGCCCGGTCGTCGTCGGGACGGCCCAGGGCGGCTCCTGCTTCGGAGCGTCGTACGAGTTCCTGCTTAACACACGTCACCAGCTGCAGAAGGCGGGACACGGCGACCAGCCGGTCACGTTCATCACGTCCGAGCCGTTTCTCGGCCACTTCGGCCTCGGCGGCGTGGGTGATTCGGAGCGTCGCGTCGAGCGGTTGTTCGCGAGGCTCGGGATTCGCGGCATCCCGAACACCAGCATCGAGTCCGTGAGTGAGGGCGAGATCCGGCTCGGGAGCGGCGAGGTGCTGCCGTTCGCCTTCTCGATGATCGTGCCGCCGTTCACAGGCGTCGACGCGGTCACCCGCACCGAAGGGCTCGCCAATCCCGCCGGGTTCATCCCCGTCACCGACGAGTACCGCCATCCCGATCACCCCGAGGTCTTCGCCGCGGGCGTCGACATCGCCATCGCGCCACCGCAGCAGACGCTGGTGCCGACCGGCGTGCCGAAGACGGGCCATATGAGCGAGCACATGGCGAAGATCGCGGCGGCGAACATCTCCGCCGACCTCGGTGTCGGCGAGCACCGGCACGTCTCGGTTGACCAGCTTGGCGCGATCTGCATCCTCGATGCGGGCAACACCGGGCTCGCCATCAAGACCGATCGCGTCCTCGGCGGCGGCAAGCACACCCATGTCATGGCCGGCCCACAGGCGCACTGGGCCAAGGTCGCGTTCGAGCAGGTCTTCCTCGCAGCCCGCAAACGCGGATCGCTGGTCGTGTGATGAGCGCGCCCATCTACACCACCGGATCCTGGCGACCGTTCCCCGGCCACGAGGACGCCTTCCTCGACGCGTGGCAGGAGTTCTCGAACTGGTCGTGCCGCCTCCCCGGAGCACAGCTCGCCGTGCTCGCCCGCGACCTGCGCGATCCCGACCGATTCATCAGCTTCGTCGGCTGGGACAGCATCGACGCAGTCCGCGCCTGGAAGTCATCGCCCGAGTTCAAGCCGCACATGACCCGTGTCCAAGAGCACATCGACAAGTTCGCACCCACCGAGCTCCAGGTCGTCACAACGGCCGGCGGGGACGTCCGCGAGCAGGACGAGTAGCAGGGGCGACCGAACTGTTGCCGACCGGCGGACGCACGTGGGACACGGCCGATTCCCAACCATCCCGGTGCCTCCGATCGCGTTTGTGATTGTCGCGCGTCCTCGCCGAGCGCGCGTACCGTTTCGGGCCGATGCCCAGACGTCCGGAATCCGACCCTTCTGGCGGACAATGGCATCGGCTGCGTGACCGGCTATTGCTGGAGCCGGCGCGGCCGAGGCGCGTCGCACAGGACCCACGCGCGGCCTGGCTCACGGTCGTCACCGTAAGCGTCGGAGCGTTCATGGGCCAGCTCGACGCCAGCATCGTCAACCTCGCCTATCCCAACCTTCAGCGCGCGTTCCACGCGTCGCTGGGCGCCGTCCAATGGGTGGGACTGTCGTATCTCGTTGTGTTGATCGTGACGGTCGCCGCCGTCGGCAGGCTGGCCGACACGCTCGGGCGAAAGATGCTCTACACGTACGGATTCCTGGTCTTCAGCGTCGGGTCGGGGCTGTGCGCGCTGGCGCCGAACCTGGTGCTGCTGGACGCGTTTCGTGTGGTCCAGGCGATCGGCGCGGTCATGCTGCAGGCAAACAGCGTCGCCATCATCACCGCCTCGCTCGCGCGCGACCGACTGGGACGCGGAATCGGCCTTCAGGGCACCGCCCAGGCGCTGGGGCTCGCCTTCGGCCCGTTCGTGGGCGGCGTACTGATCGGCGTTGGCGGGTGGCGGCTGATCTTCCTTGTGAATGTCCCGATCGGCGTGCTCGGAGTCGTCACCGCCTGGCTTTTCGTCCCCCGAAGCCACGATCTGGCTGATTACGAGCCGTTTGACTGGCTTGGCCTCGTGCTCTTCGTGCCCGCGCTCACATCGTTGCTGCTCGCGCTCTCTTTCGGGAATCAGCGCGGTTGGGGCAGCCCGACGGTCGTGTCGCTTCTTGTCGTCGCGGCCGCTTCGAGCCTTGCCTTCCTTGCGCGCGAGCGTGTCGTGAGATACCCGCTGATCCATCTCGGACTGTTTCGCCGCCGCCGCTTTTCTGTTGGCATCAGCGCGGGGCTCTGCTCGTTCGTCGTGCTCTTCGGCATTCTGTTCGTCACCCCGTTCTACCTGGAGCGCTCGCGTGGAATGTCGCCCGGCGGGGCCGGAGCGCTCATCACCGTGCTCCCTCTTGCGATGGCTGTCGTCGCGCCGTTCGCGGGTCGTCTCGCCGACCAGATCGGCGGCCGAACCCCCACCATCGCGGGCATGCTGATCACCGCCGCCGGCCTCGGTGTCGCTGCTGCGAAGCCCGGTACCGCGAGTCTTCTGGTCGGCCTCGCCCTCACCGGGATCGGAATGGGCCTCTTCACACCGTCGAACACCACCTCGATCATGTCAAGCGTCCCCGGCCGCCGCGTCGGCGTTGCCTCCGGCGTCCTGAACATGACTCGCGGACTGGGAACCGCGCTGGGACTCTCGCTCACCGCGCTGGTCTTCGACCTCGCCACCCACGGCAGCTCGACGCCTGTGGCAACCACCCACGGCTTCACCCGGTCGATGACGTTTCTCGCAGTCGCCGCGGTCCTCGCCGCCTCCATCTCGCTCCTGCGGCGCCCGCGATCCGAGGAACGCTTCGTCGAATAGCGCCCATGCCCGTTCTCACGCCATCCAAGGGACGATCGTCCAACCACTCCGACACGCCGCCCCGACCACCCCGCTCTCCGGGTCGGGTTGCCCGGGGCCGATATCGAGGTTGGTGGTCGTTGGTGCTCCTCGCCCTGCTCTGCGCCACGCTCAGCGGATGGGCTGCCACACAGTCGCGCCGGCCGTTGCTCTGGATTGCGCTCACGACGGGCTTCCTCGTCTACGCCGGCGCGATCGGGTGCCGGGCCTACGGCGAGCGACGACCACGTTGATGCTGCTCTCGGGCGGCGGCACCACCTGCCTTTGACCCTCCCGCGCACGCCCGGCGCGTGGGGCGTTCAGCGTCCGGCCGCGAGCGGCGATGCCGCGGCCAACGGTGCGGCGTCCTCGTGGCGCGCGGCCAGGAACGCGTCGACAACGACCGGGTCGAACTGCGTGCCGCTGCAGCGCCGCAGCTCTGCCTCGGCGGCCGCCTCGCTCTTGCCTGACCGGTAGGTGCGGTCGGTGCACATGGCATCGAACGAGTCACAGACGGCGATGATCCGGGCGCCGATGGGGATCTGGTCGCCACGGAGCCTGTCGGGATACCCGCTGCCGTCGTATCGCTCGTGGCTCGAGCGCACGAGCTCGGCCACACCCACGAGCGATGGGGCGGCCTGGAGGATGCGTTCGCCGATGATCGTGTGGCGGCGGATGAACTCCAGCTCGTCGGGCGTCAGCGTGGACCGCTTGTCCAGGATCGCGTCGGGCACCGCGATCTTGCCGATGTCGTGCAGCTCCGCCGCCCGCCGGGTCTCGGCGACCTGGAGCTGGCTGAGCCCGAGCCGGGTCGCGACCTGCTCGGCCAGGTGCGCGACGTCGAGCTCGTGCGCGACCAGCTGGGCGTCGCGCTCCGCGGCGGCGCGCAGGAGGCAGGCGATGGCGTCGGCTCCCTGATGGCGTCCGCCGCGCTTCTGCTGGTACATGCGCTGATCGGCAAGCCGGAGCGCCTCGTTCGGGTCGTTGTTTGCGCCGTCGAGCTCGACGGCGCCGAACGACGCCTTCGTGGAGAAGCCCTCACCCGACGAGGAGAGGGCGTCGGCAGCCTCGGCGATGGCGCGCTCCGCGCCTCCGGGCGCGCACGGCACGATGACACAGAATTCGTCGCCGCCGATCCGGTAGGCCCGGCCACCGGGGCGCACGGCGCTCTCGAGCTCCTGGCCGAGCCGCGTCAGCAGCGCGTCGCCGGCCGGATGGCCGTAGGTGTCGTTGTAGGGCTTGAATCCATCGAGGTCGCAGAGGCCGAAGGCGACCGGGGCGTCAGGAGAGCCATCGCGTGCGGCGATCGCGAGGTCCTCGAGCAGACGGCGGCGGTTGCGGATGCCCGTCAGCGCGTCGGTCTCCGCCTCGTTCGTGCGCAGGTGGAGCATGTGCATGTACTCGCGGAACGTGAGCACCATTCGCGCGAGGACGCCGATGAGCGTCGCCGAGGCGAGCACCAGCGTCCAGGAGTGGTCGCGGTTGGCGTCTCCGAGCGTCATCATCCCGAGCGCGATCATGAAGAAGATGCCGGGCATGACGACGAACCGCCACCCGTCGACGCGCGCCTGCGTGGGGGGGACGTCGGGCTGCCAGGCTGCGACCGCCACGAGCACGGCGCACAGGAGCCAGCCGGCATCGATGATCGTCCCCACCTGATAGGTGCCCTGGGCGGTCTTCACGAGGAACAGTCCATCGGTGACCGTGAATGCGAGGAAGCCGCCGCCCAGGGCGAGCCACGTACGGTCGAGCGTCCACCCGCCGAGCCCGATCGCGCCGATCACGAGCCCGAGCAGGATCAGGTCGCCGACGGGGTAGGCGAGGTCGGTGAGCAGCTGGATGGCCGGCGAACCGACGGCCGAGCCCGCAACCGCCGAGACGACGAGACCGACGCAGACGGAGGAGACGGCGCCGGCGGCGATGATGGCGTCGAGCCACATGCTGGTGCGCCAGGAGGGCAGGCGCGACCGGACCAGGAGCGCCACACCGGCGTAGGTGAACGGGTAGATGCCGAGCCAGAACGCGTCTCCGACGGACGGGATCGGCAACGGGTTCTGGTCGATCAGGAAGAGCGAGTAGTAGACGTTGCCGATCGCCCACGAGGCCATCCCGAGCGAGAACAGCACCCAGGCGGCGCGGTTGCGCCGGTTGGCGACGGCACGCACGAGGCACGCCGCCGAGCACAGGAGCACGACGGCGTCGTTGACCCACTTCTGGAACAGGCCGTCGAGACCATGGCCGCCGACGTCGAACAGGGCATGAGCGGCGTACGCGATCGTGAGCAGGGTCGCGACGGCCACGAGCGTCTGTCCGATGCGCGCGCAGCCGCGGGGGCGCGGGTTCGTCGTTGTCCTCGTCACAGCACCCCGGTGATCGGCGGCAGCCGCCGTGAGTGGCGTCTCGGCGCCACAACCCCACGGACGCGTGACGGCGGCCTACGCGATCGCGGCGAGGGCCGCCTACCACGGAGTGGCGAGCGTCAGCGCTGCGCCGACGCGGGATCCCACGGTGGCCGGTCGGCCGCATGGCGCGCGAGCGTCTCGAGCACCTCGGCGATCCGCCGGCGCACCTCCGGGTCGGTCACGATCCCGTCGGCGCCGACCATCTCGCGGGCGACGCCGATGTGCACGCACGCCTCGGCGACGACATCGGTGTGCAGGTAGCCGAGCACCGTCGCAAGCGACTCGTGCGCGTGGCGGCCGCGCTCCGGCGAAGGCGCGGCCCGTACCCACGCCACAGGCTCGCCGTACATCTCGAACCCGCCCACCGCCCAGTCGAGCAGGTTCTTGAACGCCCCCGGCATCGCGCCGGCGTACTCGGGGGTGCAGAAGAGCACCGCGTCGGCCGCATCGATCTGCGACCGGAGGTCGGCGACGGCGGCGGGCAGCGGATCGGCGTCGTCGTCGGGGTTGAAGTGCGGCAGGTCGCTCATGCCGCCGTAGAGCACCGCCTCGATGCCCGCCGGAGCGACCGCGGCGGCCGTGCGCAGCAGCGCGGTGTTCGTCGAGCCCGAGCGCGTGCTTCCCGACACGAGCAGGATGCGAGCCATCGCCCGCACGGTACCGCGGTCGGTGCGGCCGGCCCGGCGTCAGCCGATGCCGGCGTCGCCCCAGACGCGCGGATCCTCGAGGCCGAGCCGCCAGAACCCGATCCCCATGTGCAGGCCGCGGGCGAGGGCGACGCGGTCGACGACCGTGCGCCGGTTCGAGTACCAGACGTCGTGCACGACGCCGGCCGAGTCCGTGTAGGAGAAGTGCGGGTCGTCATCGACCGGGTCGAGCACCGGAGTGGCGTGGTGATCGACGATCTCCTGGCGCACGTTCAGCCACTCGAGCGGCGTGCCGGGGTGCGTCGCGCCGCCGCCGTCGGGCCAGTCGAAGCCGTAGAGGGTCATGATGATCGTGAACTTCGACACCTTCGGCATCGTCGCGACATACGCCAGGATGCTCTTGAACCAGGGCATCGGGTCGAGTCCGCCGGGTGGGCTCGTCGCCCACGACTTGCCCCAGGCCATGACGACCGCCTGGTCGGCGACCGCGGAGAGCGCCTTGTAGTCGTAGAAGCCGGCCCGGCCGGTCAGCTGGTTGTAGTAGGCGGCCGACAACTCGATCGAGAGCTTCTTGCCCTGGGCGTGCAGGGCGCTCGCGAGCGCGGTCGTGAAGCTCGTGAGCTGGTTTCGCCACTGCGAGGCGTCGTTCGACTCGAAGTCGATGTTGATGCCCTGATAGCCGTACGTCGTCGTGAGCTGCACGAGCTGGGCGATGACGTGCTGCTGGACGCTCGGGTTCGTCAGGATCGCCTTCAATGCCGCCTGGTTCTGGCAGTTGAAGCGCGGCTCGACGGTGATCCCGCGCGCGAGTGACCATGACGTCACGAGCGGATCGTTCGCGCCCGTCACGGGGCCCGCCGGGGTGCAGTTGAAGTACGTCGGGAAGATGGTGCCGATGCGCATGTAGTGGCGCTGCAGGTCGGCGAAGCTCGCCCCGTCTGACTCGAGCACGAACGCGCTCGCATTGCCGGTCGTGTGCACCGGCGGGGGAGTGGTGACCGACACGATCTTGGAGCGCCCGCCCTGGATGCCGTTCGCATCGACGGCGCGGACGTCGAAGCTGTACGCCGTGTCGGTGAAGAGGTTTCCCACCGTCAGGTGCGTCGCTTCGATCTGCTTCAGCACCTCGCCGTTGCGGTAGACGCGGTAGCCGGCGATGCCGCCGTCGCCGCGCCGCGCCGCGTGCCACTTCAGGTGCACCGACGTCGACGTGAGCCTGGATGCGACCAGGCCGCCCGTGCGGCCGGGCGGGAAGTAGCTGATCGTGCGCTGCATCGTGGCGGCGCACGCCGACACATGGCCGGTGACGAGGTTCTCGACGCGCACGGTGAACGTGTATGAGTGGCGCGGGGTGACACGGATCGGGGCCCGGCGCCTGTGGGCGACGCCGATCAGCTCGCCCGACCGCCACACGCGGTAGCCGGCCTCGGCCGGCAGCCGCTCGGGCGCCTTCCAGCGCAGCATGCCTGCCGCCGCGCCCGGCGATCGGCTCCACGATAGGTGCCTGACCGCGTGCGAGCTGCAGGTCGAGGCGTGGGCGACGCCCGAGAAGCCGGCGACGACGAGCACGCCGCCGGCCGCGAGGCACGCCGCCATGACGCGCACAGCCCTCACTCGACCGTCACGGTCTTTGCCAGGTTGCGGGGCTGGTCGACGTTCAGCCCGCGGCACTCGGCGGTCGCGAGCGCGAGCAGCTGCAGGGGCACGATCGACAGGATCGGCTGCAGCCGCCAGTCGAGCGCCGGCACGTAGATCGCCTCGTCGGCGTACTCGACCAAGCGCGAGTCGTCTTCGGATGCGATGACGAGTACCTGGGCGCCGCGCGTCTTCACCTCGGCCACGTTCGAGGCGAGCTTGTCGACTACAGGAGTCCCGGTTGCGACCGCGATTGTCGGCGTGTCGCGCGAGAGGAGCGCGATTGGCCCATGCTTCATCTCACCTGCAGCATAGGCGTCCGAAGGCACGTAGCTGATTTCTTTCATCTTCAGCGCCCCTTCACGGGCCACCGGAACGCCCAAATTGCGGGCAATGTAGAAGAAGAAGCCGGCATCGGCCCAGCGCCGGCCGAGGCGAGCCGTCGCCGGCTCCGACCGCGCGATCGTCTCGGCCATCAGCACCGGGATCGAGGCCAGCTGGGAGCTGAGTACGCGGACGCTGCGCTGATCGAGCGCCCCGCGCAGTGCGGCCAGGCGCAGGGCGAGCACCGCCAGGAGCCCGGCCTGGGTGGTGAACGTCTTGGTCGCGGCGACCCCGATCTCGGGGCCGGCATGGGTCAGGAGCACCCGGTCGGCCAGCTCGCAGATCTGCGAGCCGTCCACGTTGGTGAGGGCGACCGTCGGGACGCCCCGCTCGGCGGCCAGACGCAGCGCCGCGAGCGTGTCGCGCGTCTCGCCGGACTGGCTGATCGCGAGCACGACGTCGCCGGCCTCGAGGTGGGGATCGGAATAGCGCCACTCGGAGGCGACCTCGACCGTCGCCGGCATCCGCGCCCAGGTGTGCAGCAGCTGGCGGCCGAGCAGGCCGGCGTGGTAGGAGGTGCCGCAGGCGAGGATCACGATCCGGCGCGCGGTCGCGAGCACCGATTCGGCGTCCCCGAGGGTGAACTGCGCGTTCTCGGTGTGGTTGTGGACGGTCGCGGCGAAGGCCGACGGCTGGTCGTCGATCTCCTTGCGCATGAAGGTCGAGTAGCGGCCCTTGTCGACGTCGTCGGCGAGCCACAGGATGCGCTGCACCATGATCGGCTGATGGGCGCCGGTCTTCGCGTCGGAGAGCTTCACGCCGTTGGGCGTGACCCGCGCGATCTGGCCGTCTCCGAGGATCACCGTGCGGTCGGTGTAGGCGCGGAACGCCGCGGCTGCCGATGCGAGGAACGTCTCGCCGTCGCCGAGCCCCACGACGAGCGGGCAGTCCCTGCGGGCGGCGATGAGCGCGTGCGGCTCGTCCCGGTCGAGCACCACGATCGCGAAGTGGCCCTCGAGCTCGAGCACGGTGCGCCGCACGGCCTCGTGCAGGTCGTCCACGGCGCGCAGGTGGTGCTCGATCAGGTGGGCGATCGGCTCGGCGTCGGTCTCGGAGGTGAAGCCGCAGCCGTCGTCCGCGAGCCGCGCGCGCAGCTCCTGGTGGTTCTCGATGATCCCGTTCAGGACGACGTGGATGCGGTCGTCGCAGTCGGTATGCGGGTGGGTGTTGGCCTCGGTGACGCCGCCGTGCGTCGCCCAGCGGGTGTGAGCGATCCCGGCGGCCACATCGACCGTCGTCGTCATGACGGCGTCGTGGGCGGCCCAGCCGGCGCTCATCGCGCGGCGCAGCACGGCCAGGTTGCCGACGGTGCGCTCGGTGAGCACCTCGTCGCCCGTGTGCACGGCCAGGCCGGCCGAGTCGTAGCCGCGGTACTCGAGCCGCGAGAGCCCCTCGAGAAGGACGTCGTGCACCTGCCGGGGACCGATGTAGCCGATGATTCCGCACATATCGTCGATGTCTCCTTCAGCGTCCGTGACGGTGCGCCGCGGACGGCGCCCCGAGCATGTTGTGGTACAGGGCGGTGACGGTGGTCACCTGGAAGCCGCGCTTCGCGAGCCCGGCGAGGATGGCGGGCATGGCCTGCACGGTCGCCCAGCGGTTGGATCCGCCGTCGTGCAGGGTGATGATCGAACCCGGACGCGCCTCCGAGAGCACGCGCTGGGCGATCAGGTTCGGGTCGGTGGTGTCGTAGTCACGCGGGTCGACCGACCACAGCGCGACCCGCTCGCCCATCCGCCCCGCGGTGGGGGCGAGTGCGGCGGCGCCGGCGCGCTGTGCCGGCCGCACGAGGCACGGCGAGAGCGGCACGGCCGACTGGATGGCGCTCACGGTGGCCTCGATCTGCGCCTGCACGTCGTTCGCCGACGGCAGCACCCCCGCCGGCGCGGCCGGCGTGCCGATGCCGATCTCGTCGCGGTCGGCGAGCATCCGCATCAGGATCCGCTGGCGGCCGGCGAGCTGGCTCTGCGAGACGAAGAACGTGGCGTGGGCGTGGGCGTGCTCGAGCAGGTGCAGCACCTGCGGCGTGTAGGCCGAGGGCCCGTCGTCGAACGAGAGCGCGACGTCGTGCGCGGTGCGCACCGTCGTCGGCAGCACCGTGCCGGCCGTTCCGGAGCAGCGGTAGGCCTTGGCCGCCTGCACGAGGTCGAGCGTGCTGTAGTTGTGGTCGAGGCCGCGCTCGGCGTACGTCGCCCGGCCGAGCTTCGCGCCCGCGTCGAGCCGCCGCAGAAGCTGTGTGCCGCTCCAGTCCATCACCTCGAGGCGATGGACGTGCAGGCGGTCGTCGCCGGGGAGCGCGGGTCGCCATCCGGACTGGCCGTCCTGGTCGAACGCGAGGCTGAACCGGTGGGCGACGACGCTGCGCAGCTCGGCCGCGACGCCGGGAGCCGCGTCCTGGCCCCAGTTGCCGTAGGGATAGGCGAGCGCGACCGCGTGCCCGGCTCCGTGCGAGTCGATCTGCGCCTCGGCTGCGTCCAGGTCGGAGGCCACGGCGTGCCCGTAGTCGGGCAGCGATTCGCCGGCTGCCGGGACGACGAGCTTCGTCTCGAGGCGGTGCCCCTGCGGGGTGAGATCGCTCATGATGTTCGTGCGGTTCTCGAGCTCCCAGCGGCCGTTCGACTCGTACCCCTCAAGGCCGCTCCACGGCTCCGAGAAGAGGCTGCCCGACGACGCCCGGCCGGTGGTCACGAACATCGCGGCGCGCATGCCGGTGGCGGCCAGGACGGGGTCGGCCTGAAGCATCGTCTCGGTGGTGGCGTCGTCGAAGGTGATCAGCACGGGCTTGCGCGGCAGACCGGTTCGGCTGCCCGTGCGCAGGTACCCGGCGAGCTGCTCGACCCTGATCGGCCGATATCCGGCTGCGCGCAGCGCCTCCATCTGCTCGGCGAAGCGCGTGCGGCTGACCATGTAGCGGCCGTCGAACGACTCGGTCGGCTTGCCGATGCTGTAGAGCAGGACGGGGATGCCGTCGTAGGTGCGGGTCAGGTTCGCCTGGGCGACCGCGCGGGCGGCGGCGTCCATGTGCGGTGTCGACGGCGGCAGGAACTCGTACCGCATCCGCATCGCGAGCAGCTCGCCGACAGGCGTGTGGGTCGCGTAGATCCAGATCGGGATGGCCGAGAGCGGCAGCGTGACGAGGCCGATGATGCTCTGGAGCAGCCAGCGCCGGCGGGCGGAGCGGGGGGAATGGGTTTTCATCAGGCGGCCTCGAGGATCGCGGCCGGGTGGCCTGGTCCGACAATGGTGACGGCGACGTCACCCTGGGTGTGGGTCGAGGCGCGCGTGCCCCAGCTCGTGTTGCGCAGCGTGAACAGCGCGTAGTACGTCAGCCACACGAGGAACGCCATGTAGATCACGATGAACGTGATGCCGTGGTGCCACAGCGGGCTCTTGCGCGAGACCGCGTAGTAGAGCGAGTAGAGCAGCGCCATCACGTAGGCGCCCATGAGGTAGAACCACGGGTCGCCGACCATGATGCTGTGCCAGAAGAGCGAGCGGAAGGCGACGATCGGCGCCACCCAGGGGAACAGCACACCCAGGTAGGTGAGGATCGCTGCGACGGGGTGCTTGCGCCACATGAACCGCACGACGTGCAGCGACTCGCGCAGCCAGCTCTTGCGCCACCGGATCTGCTGGATCAGGAAGGCCTTGAGCGTGTCCGGCGCCAGCGTGTGGCTGCGCGCGTTGGACTGGTAGGTGACCTTGTGGTCGCGCAGCACGTAGTTGGTGAGCGCGCGGTCGTCGCCGTAGGTGGCGGGCCGGCCGAGGAAGCGCTGGGTCTCCCACCTCGGCAGGATCGCCAGGAGCGCCGTGCGCCGGTAGGCCGAGAAGCAGCCGGACGCGCACGTCACCGCGCTGAACACCGACTCCGATCCCTTGACGACCCGGAACGCGACGAAGTAGCGCACCTGCTGCATCTTGGTCATCAGGTTCTGGGCCTTGTTCATCACGTCGGCCGAGCCGACGACGGCGCCGACCTTCTGGTCGCGGAAGTCGGCCATGATGTGGGCCAGGCCGTCGGCCTCGATCACCGAGTCCGAGTCGATGAAGACGCAGATCTCGCCGTTGGATCGGCGGATGCCCTCGGCCATCGCGGCCCGCTTGCCGCGGTTCTGCGAGAACTTGATGCACAGGAGCGAGGGGTAGCGGTCGCGGGCGGCGAGCATTCGCTCCCACGTCGCGTCGCTCGAACCATCGTCGACGACGACGACCTCGATCAGCTCGCGCGGGTAGTCGGCCGAGAAGCAGGCGTCGATCGTCGCCTCGATGCAGGCCTCTTCGTTGAACGCGGGGATGACGATCGAGCACGATGGGCGGTATCCCGTGTCGGGGGTCGGCCGGTAGAACGGCGCGATCGCAAACCGGGTGACCACATAGCAGGTGACGAGGAACGAGTAGCCGCCGAACACCGGATCGCGGGCGATCGAGGCGATGGTGATGTCCTTCGCCATCCACACCACGTAGAGCAGGACGGCGCTGTAGACGATGCAGACGAGCTGGATCAGGCGGATCGCCGTGCGCGCGGCGAACGAGTCGCGCAGGCCCTCGGGCAGCCCGGCCATGGTCTCGTCGATGGCCTCGAAGAGGACGGGGTCGGGAACGGCCTCGAGCGGGCGCCTGGCCGCAGCCGGAGCCGTCGGCGCCGGGCCGGTACGAGCCCGCTCGGCGGGAGCCGGCGTTGCCGGCTCCGCGACGGGCGCGGGCGCCGCCGAGGGGTTGGGGGCCGCGACAGGCTGGGGTGCCTGCGCCACGCGGCCCTCGGTCTCCTGCGCCTGGCGGCGCAGGCCGTCGTATGCGACCGCGACTCCGGCTGCGACGAATCCGGCCTGGATGAGACGGGTCGCAAGCGGCGTGCGCTTGCTGCCCTGCGAGTAGTCGCTCACAGCTGGTAGACGCCCTCACGGGGGGCGACGACGTTGCGGGTGTCGACGACGGTCTTGGCCGCATTCCAATAGGGCGCGGCGATGAACTCGTCGTGTGGGGTCAGCATCAGCACCACGTCGGCCGTGGCGGCGTTTGCGATGTTCCACGGCTGCGCCTCGTAGACGTAGTCGCCGACGGTGACGCTCGCGACGTACGGATCGGCGTAGGAGAGGTCGGCGCCGCGGCGGCGCAGCTCCTCGAAGATCACGAGCGCGGGCGACTCGCGCAGGTCTGACACGTTCGGCTTGTAGGCGACGCCGCAGAGCAGGATCCTCGCGCCGCGCATCGCCTGGCCGCGATCGTTCAGAGCTCGCGTGACGAGATCGACGACGAACCCGGGCATGGCAGTGTTGATCTCGTGCGCGGCGTCGATCATGCGTGTCTGGTAGCCGTACTCGCGCAGCCGGTAGGAGAGGAAGTGGGGCACCACCGGGATGCAGTCGCCGCCGAGGCCCGGGCCGGGATAGTGCGGCATGAACCCGAACGGCTTGCTGGCCGCGGCGTCGATGACCTCCCACGCCGACACGCCGAGCCGCTGGCACATCAGGGCGAGCTCGTTCGCGAGGGCGATGTTCACCTGGCGGAACGTGTTCTCGTAGAGCTTGGCGAGTTCGGCGATGCGCGGCGAGCCGCAGCGGATGACGGTCTCGCACACCTGCTGGAACAGGAGCTCGGTGCGGCGGGCGCACTCATCGGTCACGCCGGAGACGAGCTTGGGCGTGGTGTGCAGGTTCCAGCCGGCGGTGTTGGCGGGATCGACGCGCTCGGGGGCGTAGCCGACGAAGAAGTCGCGGCCGACCGTGCCGCCCGTTGCGCGCTCGAGCGCGGCGACGAGGATCTCCTCGGTCGTGCCCGGCATCGTTGTCGACTGCAGCACGACGAGCTGCCCCGGCACGAGCCGGGCCGCGACGGCCTCGACCGCCGCGACGACGTAGGAGAGGTCGGGCGTCCGCGTCTTGGAGAGCGGCGTCGGTACGCAGATGATGAATGCCGATGCCTCGCCGACGCGGTCATATGTCGTGTCGGCCGAGACGCGGCCGTCCAGGCGGGCGAGGTCGGCATCGCTCATGTCGGTCAGGTACGACCGGGCGGCGTTGACCGACGCGACGCGGTCGGGGTCGAGGTCGATCCCGAGCACATCGAACCCGGTGTCGGCGAACCCGACCGCCAGGGGCAGCCCGGCATAGCCCAGGCCGATGATGCCGATCGTGGCCGTTCGCGTCGCGATGGCGGCGTCGAATGCTTCCGACGTGCCTGTGATTGTGGTCTCTCCCCGCATGGTGACCCTCCCTCGGATCTGCCGTTCTGACTGGTTCAGCGAGGCAACCCATCGGCAGCGTCCGTCCCCGGTTGCGTAAGGAGAGTGTTAGGTTCTTGGCTCTGGGAGCCGAATTGGGGTAGTTGGCCTACGCGGGTTTCCGTGTTCTTGCGAATAACACGTCGGCCCGGCGCCGGACACCTCATCCGCCACACCCGCGCGTCGATCACAAGGGCATGCGTCGACATGCCGACCGCGCCGCGCCGGCCGGGACCGCCTGGAAGGCGATCCCGCCGCCTGCGATCGCCGTCGCCGCGCTCGTCGCCGTGCCCACGCTGGTCGTGGCGATCGCTCTCGGCCTGCTCGCCGCCCCGCGCTTCGGCGTCGTGTGGGCCGTCTCGGCCGGTGTCGGCTACCTGCTGCTGGCCGCGGCGATCGCCCCGTTCGTCCTGCGGGTCGACGAGGTGCGTGTGCGGCGGGCGAGCCGCCGGTTCGTGCAGGGCTTCGAGGACGCCGCGATCGGCATGGCGATCCTCACGTCCGACCTGCACGTCGTGCGCGTGAACGACGCCCTCTGCCACCTCCTCGGCCGGCCCGCCGAGGAACTGACCGGGCATTCGATTCTCGAGTTCACCCATCCTGACGACCGCGCCCGCAGCGTCGCCAAGGTCGATTCGACGAAGGAGGGCGACGATGCGCCGATCCGCAAGCGCTATGTGCGCCCGGACGGCTCGGTCGTCGACGTCATGCTCACCTCCGCCTTCGTCGACCCGGGCGACGCCGAGCCGTACTTCTTCTCACAGCTCCAGGATGTGACCGAGCAGCACCGGGCCGAGCGGCAGAAGGCCGCGATCGCCGACCTTGGGCGCCGGGCGCTCGAGGTCGACAGCCGGTCGCTCATGAACGAGGCGACGGGCGTCGTTCGCGACATCCTCGACGCGCACTCGTGCCTGGCGTTCCGGCGGCTCGCCGACGGCGAGATGCGGCTGGCGGCCTCGTCGAGCGACGATGGGAGCAGCCCCCTGACGGTGCCGGTCGACGCGTCGCAGGCCGGCTACACGGTGCTTCGCAACGAGTCCGTCGTCAGCAATGACCTGGTTGCGGAGACCCGGTTCGCCGTCCCCGCGATCGTCTTCGAGCGCGGGCTGCGGCGCGCGCTCAGCGTGCCCGTGCCCGAGCGGGCGGGGCTTCGCCACGCGCTCCTCGTGCACGCGCCGGCGACCGGACGCGCCTTCGGGGTCGAGGATGTGCGCTTCGTCGAGGCCGTCGCGAACGTGCTGGGCGGCGCGCTCGACCACGCCGCCACCGAGGACGAGCTGCGTCGGCGGGCACTGGAGGATCCGCTCACCGGTCTCGGCAACCGTGCACTCCTCATGAGCCACCTCGAGCGCGAGCTGCGGCACGGCGCCCGGCTCGGAAGCCGTCTGTCGCTGCTCCTGCTCGACCTCGATCGCTTCAAGGCGGTCAACGACACCCTCGGCCACGCGGCCGGCGACGCCCTCCTGCGCCTGGTCGCCACCCGGCTCTCGGCGTGCGTGCGCGACGAGGACATCGTCGCCCGGCCCGGCGGCGACGAGTTCGTCGTCGTCTCGACGCGCACCGACTCCGACCAGGCGATCGCCCGGATCGCGCAGCGGCTCATCGACGCGTTCGCGGAGCCGTTCGAGGTGGACGGACGCGAGCTTTCGTGCAGCGCGAGCATGGGCATCGCCGTCGCCGTCAGCGGCGGGGAGACCGCGGGGGAGCTCCTCCGCGACGCCGACGTCGCGATGTACCGGGCGAAGGAGATCGGCGGCGGCCGCTTCGAGGTGTTCGACGCGACGTTGCGCGAGCGGCTCGTCGAGCGGCTCACCGTCGAGGACGACCTTCGCCACGCGCTCGAGCGTGACGAGTTCGAGCTGCACTACCAGCCGCTCGTCGCCCTGGAGGGCGAGGACGTCGTGGGCTTCGAGGCGCTGCTGCGCTGGAGGCATCCGCAGCGCGGGCTCGTGCAGCCGCTCGACTTCATCGAGATCGCCGAGGAGACGGGTCTGATCCGCCCGATCGGAAGCTGGGTGCTGCAGACGGCGTGCGCCGAGCTCGCGGACATGCCCGAGCCGATCTATCTGTCGGTCAACCTCTCGGCCCTGCAGGTCTCGCACGACCTGGTCGACGAGGTGGAGGGGCTCCTCGAGCGGTACCAGCTGCGGGCCGACCGGCTCGTGCTGGAGATCACCGAGCGGCTCGTGCTCGAGCCGCGCACCAAGCCGGTGGTCGCGCGCCTGCGCGGGCTCGGCGTGCATGTCGCGCTCGACGACTTCGGCACGGGCTACTCGTCACTCGGGTCGCTGCAGCGCTTCCCCATCGACGTCGTGAAGCTCGACCGCGTGCTCCTGCGCGCGCTGGCCGACGAGTCCGGCCCCGCGGTGCTGACGGCGGTGGTGGAGCTCGGCCGGGCGCTCGGCCTGCGCGTCATCGCCGAGGGCATCGAGAGCCGCGACCAGCTCGACCGCCTGCGCCACATCGGCTGCGTGCTGGGCCAGGGCTTCCTGTTCGCGCGGCCGCTCCCGATCGCCGAGGCCCGCCGGCTGATCGACGCTCCGGGCGACGCCGACCGCGACGCCGCGTAGGCCCGCACCCCCGGGCGGCCGCGGCGCGCGCGGGACAGGATAGAGTCGGGCGATGCCGCCGACCGGCCACCTGCTCGAGTTCGCGCTGACGGCGTTCGTGCTGATCGCGATCCCGGGGCCGAGCGTGCTCTTCGTGGTCAGCCGGGGCGTGGCGCTCGGCCGCCGCGCCGCGCTTGCGACGGTGCTCGGCAACACCGCGGGCGTGTTCGTCCAGGTGCTGCTCGTGTCGGTCGGCCTGGGCGCGATCGTCGAGCGGTCGGACGCCGTCTTCACGGTTGTCAAGCTCATCGGCGCCGTCTACCTGGTCGTGCTCGGCATCCGCATGATCCGGCGCCGCCGTCCCCTGGCGGAGCTCGGCGACATCACCCAGGTGCGCAAGGGCACGCGCGGGATCGTGCGCGAGGGCTTCATGGTCGGCCTGACGAACCCCAAGGCCGTGATCTTCTTCACCGCCGTCCTGCCGCAGTTCACCGACCCGTCCCGCGGGCACGTGCCGCTGCAGCTCGTCACCCTGGGCGCGATCTTCGCCCTCATCGCCATCCTCTCCGACAGCATGTGGGCGCTCGCCGCCGGCACGGCCCGGGCCTGGCTCGGTCGCTCGAGCGGACCGCTCGAGGCGTTCGCGGCCGCCGGCGGCCTGGTGCTGATCGGCCTGGGCGTGCGGCTCGCCGTCAGCGGCCGCAGCGACTAGCCCGCGCCGACTGCGAGCACGACCTTGCCGGCGACGCGGCCCTGCTCCAGCCGCCGCAGCGCCTGGGCCGCGTCGGCGAGCGGATACGTCGCCTCGACGACGGGCGTGACGGTCCCCGCTTCGATCAGCCCGGTGAGCACGAGCAGGTCGGCGTGGTTGGTACTGGCGATGAACGTGCCCAGCCGCTGGCCGACGAACGGCGAGAGCACCTGGGCACGCAGCTGCCGGTCGATCCCACCGGCGACCCGGCCGCCGCCCTCGCCGCCGACGATCACGAGCGTTCCGCGCGGGGCGAGCGCGCTTCGCAGTCTCCGCAGCGACGCGTTCCCGGCGATGTCGAGAATCAGGTCGTGCCGGCGTCGCGTCTGCGCGAAGTCGGTCTGGGTGTGGTCGATGACCTCGTCGGCGCCGATGGAGCGGACGAGGTCGACCTTGGCCGTGCTGCAGACGCCCGTGACATGGGCGCCGAATCCCTTGGCGAGCTGCACGGCGAACGTCCCCACACCTCCTCCGGCGCCGATGACGAGCACGGTCTGTCCGGCCCGCACCCGGCCCCGGTCGCGCAGCGCCTTGAGTGCGGTGCACCCCGAGACCGGGACGGCCGCCGCCTGCGCGAAGGTCAGGTTCGCGGGCTTTGGCGCGATCTTCTGCGGCCGCGCGCGGGCGTGCTGCGCGAAGGCGCCCGCGCAGGTGCCGTACACCTCGTCACCCGGCTGGAAGCCGGTCACGTCCTTGCCGACCGCCTCGACCACGCCTGCCGCGTCCATGCCGGGGACGCGCTGCCTGGGCGCGCGCAGCCCGGTCGCGAGCCGCACGAGATACGGCAGCCCGGTCATGAGGTGCCACACACCGCGGTCGACGCCGGCCGCCTCGATGCGGATCAAAAGCTCGTCGTCTGCGGCGACGGGCGGGTCGACATCGGCGAGCTCCAGGACGTCGGGCGGCCCGTACGTGTTCTGGACGATTGCCTTCACGGGTGCACGGAGGCACCCTAGCCGCGCTCGCGTCGCCGCTCAGTGGCAGGCGGTGCTGCCCGAGTCGAGCACCGACCCGCTGGTCGAGACGAGCTTCCAGTCGTAGCTCGCGGGGTGCAGCGTCAGCTCGAGGACGCCGAACGTCTTGTCGGTCGCCTGGACGTTCACCGAGCCGTTCAGCGACCCATGGTCCTCGCCACCGGTGCCGACGATGAACTCGCGGATGCCGCGGGCGGTGTCGGCGGTGCCGTTCGGATCCTGCTGGGCGAAGCGGCCGTAGGTGTGGATGTGCCCGTTCAGGACGATGTCTGCGCCGCCCGCGTAGAGCGTGTTCCAGAAGTAGGCGTACTTCGAGCTCGTGCTCCCGGAGCCGTCGTAGTACGGCTCGTGCCAGTAGGCGAGCGTGCACTTGCTGGTGCCCAGGTTGGCCTTGAGAAAGACGCCCTGGGGCGAGCCGGCGTTGCAGCCGCCGACATCGGCGCACTCGCCGTTCAGGGCGATCATGTGCCACGCCCCGATGTTCCAGGCGTAGTCGCCCTGGGCGTCGCCCGCGGCGGCGCCGAAGTACTTGAAGTAGCCGGCAGCGTCCGGAGCGCAGTCGGAGCCGCCGCTGGTCTGGTACTCGTGGTTGCCGGGGACGGGGTGGATCTTGGACTTGAACCGCCCCCACGAGGGGTCAAACGAGGCCAGGAAGGCGGAGTAGCCGCCGCATCCGTACTGGTCGTCGCCGAGCGCGAGCACGGCGGCGATGGCCGGGTCGTTCTCGATGATGTCCGATGTCGCCATCTGCCGGCACGACGAGCTGGTGCCTTTGCCGCCGTTGAAGTCCGCCGACGTGGGGTCGCAGGCGATGTCGCCGGCCGCGGCGATCACCGGGTCGCCGGGGGCGAACGTGGTCGCAGAGACCGTGGTCGTGTGCGCCGAGCGGTTGCCGGTGGCATCGAAGGCGTCGACGGCGTAGCGGTAGGTGGTGGCGGGCGCGAGGCCCGAGTCCGTGAACGACGTGCGCGAGCCCGCGACGGTCGCGATCGGAGCCCCGGCGCGATAGATCGTGTATCCGGCGACGCCGACGTTGTCGGTCGCCGCCGTCCACGACAGCGCGACCTGCTTGCCGGACGTCGCCTGGGCGGTGAGGCCCTTCGGGACGGTGGGTGCCAGGGAGTCGTCGCCGGGTGCGGTGAGCGTGAGCGCGTCGACCTGGAAGCTGTCGCCGGCCGCCGCCGCGGACGTCTGCACGACCCGCAGCGAGATCGCATCGCCGCCGCGATGGGCGGCGTAGCTCACGGCCGGGAAGGCGCGCCAGGCGGCGGTGGCGGCACGGCAGCCCATCGCCTGACCGGCGAGGTGGCCGGCCGGCGTGAGCTCGACGAGCTTGAGGCACACCGTGCGCCCGGGGCGCCCGGAGCGGACAAGGCCGTGGGCGAGATAGCGGCGCTCGGCCACGGCCGAGACGGGGTTCGGCGAGGCGACGATCGAGTAGGTGCGCGCGCCCGGCAGCCGCGCGGCGCGGGCGGCGTGGCCGCCGCCGCGGCCGTCAGGCTGGAGGGTCAGGCGGGCGTTCACGCCCTTCCAGCCGGCCAGCGTTCCCGAGCCGTTCCCCTCGAATCCGCCGCTCGGGAGCAGGTTCGCGGCGCCCAGCGCAGGGCCGGCCGCCGCAGCGACGGCAAGCACGGACGCCACGACGGCGACGTAAAGAGGACGCGACCTTCCCACCCACCTCCATCATCCGAGCGTCCCCGGAATCGGTCAAGCACCGGGCTCGAGTGGCAGCACCCGGTCGGCCTGCTCGGTCACGAGCGGATCGTGCGTGGCGCAGATGATCGTCGCGCCATGCTGCTGGGCGGCGTCGGCGAGCATCCGCCCGACCACCGCTGCGTTGGCCTGGTCGAGGCGCGAGGTGGGCTCGTCGACCAGCAGCAGGTCGGGGGCGCAGGCCATCGCGCGGGCGATGGCGACGCGCTGGCGCTCTCCGGCCGAGAGCCGCGCCACCCGGTGCTCGAGCCGGTGCTCGAGCCCGAAGCGGCCAAGCCAGGTGCGGGCGGTCTCGGCAGCCTCGTCGCCCTCGCCGCGGCCGCGGACGGACATGGCCAGGGTGACGTTCTCGATCGCCGACAGGTAGTCGACCAGGCCGGCCTCCTGCGCAACGACGCCCACGTGGCTGCGGCGGAACGCCGCCGCCTCGGCCCGGTCGAGGCCGCCGACCGGCCGTCCCAGCACGACCACCTCGCCCGACGTCGGATGCTCCATCCCGGCCAGGAGCCGCAGCAGGGTGCTCTTGCCCGACCCCGACCGGCCGGTGAGCGCGGTCATCCGGCCCGTCTCGAAGACCGCGTTGAACCCCTCGAGGACGACGCGGGCGCGGCGGCCCTCGCCGTAGCGCATCCCGACCCCGCGCATCTCGGCAGCGATCGCCGGCTCGGCTGACGCCGCCGGCGCCGGTGCCTGCGTCGCGGCCGGCGTGGACTCCTCACGGGCCGCCGCCGGTCCGGCGGGTGTGATCAGGATGCCGTGCTCGTGGCGCTCGGCCCGCGCCAGCCGGCCGACGCCCGCGTCGGCCAGAAGCTCTTCGGGGACGCGCAGCCACCCGCCGCGGCCGACCACGATCGATGTGGCGCCGCTGCCCGACGACTCGTCGCTCAGGCGGCCGTCGCGGATGTGCAGCGTGCGGTCGGCGACCGACGTCGCCGCCGGGTCGTGGCTCACGAGGACGACGGTCGCCCCGTCGTCGCGGGCGAGCTCGGCGATGAGGCGGTAGGCCACCGTGACGTTCTGCGCGTCGAGCTCGCCCGCCGGCTCGTCGGCCAGGAGCAGCGCCGGGCGGTGGGCGACGGCGGCGCAGATGGCGATCCGCTGCTGCTCGCCGCCCGAGAGCCGGCCGGGGGTGGACTCGGCCGCATCGGTCAGGCCGACCCGCTCGAGCAGCTCGGTCGCGCGGCGGTCGCGCTCCGGGGCGGACACGCCGAGCATCGCGAGCTGCAGGCCGATGATCTCGCGGCAGGGGAGCTCGGGCGGCAGCGAGCGGTGATAGTGCTGGTCGACGATGCCGAGCGAGCGCGCGCGTAACGCCGCCGCACGCCGCGGGCCAAGCTCCGCCATCTCGTGGCCGAGCACGCGGGCGCTGCCCGCAGACGGGCGCTCGAGCCCGGCGAGGATTCGCATCAGCGTGCTCTTGCCCGCACCGCTCGGGCCGAGCACCGCGACGACCTCGCCCGGGTCGACGTGCATCGTCAGCCCTTGAAGGGCGGCCGCCTCGCCCTCGCTCGAGCGATGGATCCGGAACAGCTCTCGGGCGTCGATGATGGCGGTGGGCATCACCCGCCTCCGATCCGGCCGGGGACAGGGGCCCGGAACGCGGTGCGGGCGAAGACCCACACCAAACCGAGTCCGCAGACGGCGAACGCGAGCAGCCCGGCGCCGACGAGCGCCCAGTCCTGCACGCCGCGCAGGGGCGGCGACGCCGTGGCGGTGCCCGCGCCGAGCGAGACGAGGTCGATCACGAGCCGCTCGAGCACCGCACCCAGCACGAGGCCGCCCACGGCGCCGATCGCGACGAGGACGAGCGCCCGCAGCAGGAGGTGGCGGCGAAGCGCGAGCGGCCCGACGCCCATCGCCTCGAGGTCGACGAGGTGGTCCCGCTCGTCCCCGAGGTCGGCGGCACACACGAGCACGAGCCCCGCCACGCCCAGGACGAGCGCGAGCACCGCCGACATCCCGAGCACGTCGAGCAGTCCGCGCGCGAGCGGCTGGGCGGCCAGGCGCGACTGGATCGCCCCACGGGAGGCGACCTCCAGGGCCGAGAACGGCGGCCGCGACAGCTCTGCGGCGACGCGCGCCCGCTCGGTGGGCGGCACGCCCAGCCACAGCTCGAGCGGCGTGCCGATGCCGGGGTCGTTCGAGTTGAGGGCCGTCGCGATGTCGGCCTCGTCGCCGATGACGAAGCTCTCGCCCGCGGTGGGGAAGCGGTGGGCGACGCCGACGATGCGGACCGTGAGCGACTCGACGCCGAGCAGGGTCATCTCCAGGATGTGGTCGCCGCCCGCGAGCGCCGCGATCCCGGGGCTCGCGATGACCGGCACCGGATGGCCGTCGGTCGGCTGCTGCGGGCGCAGCAGGCCGTTCGTGCTGCCGTCGAGCGCGTAGCGAAGGCCCGCGGTCGCCGCACCCGCGGCCTCGGGCCGTGCCGTGCCCCTGGTGACCCACGCACTCCAGTCGGTGACGGCGCTCGTGCTCCCCGGGCCGGATGCGCGCAGCGGCCCGAGCGCGAGGCTGCCGCGGGCGACGATCGTGAGGCCGCCCTCGATGCCCTGATGCGCAAGTGCCTGGGCGTCGGCAAAGCGCAGCGTCACGACGAGCCCGACGACGCGCCCGCCGCGGTCTGCGGCGGGCAGCCGAGCGTGCAGCGTCGTTTCGCCGCGGCTCGTGTCGCCGAGCGGGATGTGGTCGAACTGCCCCGACGGCGCCTCGACGGCCAGCACCAGGCTGACGGGACGCCCGTGGGTCGTGACCGAGAGCGAGACGGCCTGCGCCGACGGCGGCAGGGCGGCACCGCGCAGCGTCGGCGGCTGCGCCGGGCGCAGCGTCGCCGCCAGCCGGTCGTGGGGCACCGAGGCGAAGTCGGCGCGCCAGTTGTGGATGCCTGCGAGCGCGCTCGCAGGCACGCCGAGGACGGTCGCCTGGGCCGGCAGACCGGGAGCCGGGGCCGTTCCCGCGGCCCGGAACACCGGCGCGGCCAGCACGCCGGGGGCGAGCTGCGAGTAGCGGCGGACGCTCGCGACCGCGAGCGGCAGACGCAGCGCGGATCCCTCGCTCAGGGTGAAGTCGAGCGGCACCTGGAACGCCGCCTGGTCGCGCTCGCCCTGCGAGAGCGTTGTGCGGTAGGCGACGGCGAAGACTCCGAGACCGATGCCGGCGACCAGGAACGCGGCTGCGAGCGTCGGCCGCCCGCCCTCGCGCCCGAGCGAGACGAGCGCGAGGCGCACGCTCGCCGGCCCGCGGCGCACGCCGCGCCCGGCCAGGCGCAGCAGCGGCCCGGCGAGCCGGGCGGTCACGATCGCGCCCGCGACGGCGACGAGGCCGGGCAGGAGGGCGAGAAGCGGGTCGGAGCCCGCGGCGAGCGAGGTCGAGTTGGCGCTGCCGCGCGCCGCCGCGAGGGCCGCCGCGCCGGCGACGGCGAGCGCGGCCAGGTCGAGCCCCCGCACCGGCCCCAGGCGCAGGTCGGCTCCGGCGGCGCGCTCGCCGGCGAGCAGGACGACCGCTCCCGCCAGCCATGCGATCAGAAGGACGGTGATGCCGGGAACGGAGAGGATGGTGTGGTCGAGGACCGCCCAGGCGCCGACCCTCGCCCGATCGGCCGCGATCGCAACCCCGGCCGCACCCACGAGGGCGCCGGTCAGCGCGCCCGCGAGGGTGATCCAGCCCGCCTCGACGCTCGCGAACGTCCACAGCTGGCCGAGCCGGGCGCCGTGGCGCTCGAGCCGCGCCCACTCGATGCCGGCCTCGCGCCGCAGCCCGGCGGCCGCCAGCAGCACGAACCCGAGCAGGAGCGCGGCCGCGCCGCCGCCGACGAGCTGCATCCGCCGCGCGGCGATCGCGTCGGACTGGCGCAGCGCGGTGAGCGTGTTCGTCGGGCCGGTCAGACCGAACGGCGTCCCCAGGCGGCGCAGGCTGCGCTCGGCGGCCGCTCCCCGGTCGAGCAGGCCGCCGATCTGCCAGTCGTGCAGCGAATCGGGCGCGATCGGCGTCGTCCAGCCGTACGACCGGTAGAGCGCCGAGAACACGGGCAGGGACGAGAGCTGGGACACGCCGCCCGCCAGGAGCACCGGCGGCGGGCCGCCCTTGGCCTGGTGGCTGCTGCGTGTGAGCGGGCTCAGGGCCACGGGCAGCGGCCCGGCGGTATGTCCGACGACGACGAGGCGCAGCCCGGGCTCCGACACGCTCGTGACGGGTGTCCCGTGCGCCTCGACCACCTCGCAGCGGGCCGGCGCGCACGTGCGCGGCAGCCGCCCCGACGCCAGCCGCAGCCACCGGCCGGGATCGTCGACCGCCCCGAGCTCGACCAGTTGCCCGCCGAGGTTGAGCTCGGGAAAGGCGATCGTGCGCGCGGGCGCCTGAGGGGCCAGGCGGTGGAGGGCCGAAGTGGCCGCGCGGTCGATCTCGGCGTACCCGCCCGCGGGCGGCGTGCCGAGCCAGGTGGCGGTGAAGCTGCGCTGGGCGACGGGCAGCTGCTCGAGCCCGGCGCGGAGGCTGCGGTCGGCCGCGATCGTGGCCCCGCCGACGACGCCTGCGAGCGCCGCCGCCGCGACGCCGACACCGATCGCGACGAGCGCGCCGCGCCCCGGCCGGGCGCGGGCCCGCGCCGCCGCAACCCGAAGCGGCGCCCAAGCCGCCCGGGAACGGGCTCCCACATCGGCGCGATTCTCCAACCAGGGGGATGTTCGCGTGTCGGCCAGACGGCGACAAGCGCGAATCCGCGAGCGGGGTGTTCACGCCGGGCGATCAGTGGTGGCGTTCCCAAAAGTTCCCGTGTCGGGCTAATTGGCATCGACGCGGTATAGTGCGCCCCGTCCTGGCCGGCAGGTGGCTCGGGGCGAACGCGAGGAGGCAGCGCATGTTCTGCAGCACGTGCGGAGCGTCAGTGGCTGACGACGCCCAGTTCTGTTCCCGGTGTGGTGCGCCCGTCACCGTGCACGCGAGCGAGGGCGCCGCCGAGCAGACGAGCACGCGGGCGGAGGAGCCGACCATGGTCGCCCCGGCCGCAGTGTCGGCGACGCCGCCGGCTCTGGGCGGCTCCCAGCCGAACTGGTGGCGCCGCCGCTCACGGAAGGCGAAGGTCTTCCTGATCATCGGCGGTGCGGTCGCGGCTCTTATTGTTATCGGTGCGCTGTCCGGTGGCTCGGGCTCGTCCAAATCGAAGACCGCGGCGAGCACACCGCCGCAGGGCGCTTCCCAGCCCGGGTCGTCCTCGCAGCCCGCGTCGTCGGGTCCCGCGACGTCCGAGCCCACGACGAGCACGCCGGCACCGAAGGGGCCGAAGCCACCGCCCCCGATCGTGCTCTCAGGCGACGGGTCGAAGGTCGTCCCGGTCGTCCTGCGGGCATCGACGCCGCTTGTTGTGTCGGGCTCGAACAGCGGTTCGTCGAACTTCATCGTCGACTTGCATCGCAACGGCAGCGACCAGAACCTCTACAACGAGATCGGCCCGTTCAGCGGGCAGGTGGCCTGGTCGGATGCCCATGCCGGCCGGTACCGCCTCGCCGTCGAGGCGGAGGGGCCGTGGCGGATCGTGCTGACCCAGCCGCAGCCGCACCCCCGTGCGAAGGTCGTCCCCGGGACGATCAGTGGAACGGGGGCGAAGGTGATCGCAATCAGGACGCTTCGCGACCTGAGCCCGACGATCACCAGCCGCAATACCGGCAACTCAAACTTCATCGTGGACGTCATCGGCTACGGACAGCTCGTGTCAGGCGACCAGAACGTGATCAACGAGATCGGGCCGTACCACGGTCAGACGATCCTCGACTCGATGCCCCAGGGCGACTACCTGCTCGAGGTCATCGCGGTCGGTCCCTGGACGATCAAGTTCGGCTAGCTCACGCTTCGCGGACGGCGCGCAGGCGGCGCTCGGCCGGTGAGCGCCCGGCCAGATCGGCGAACACGCTCATCGATGCGTCGATGAAGGCGCGCATCGGCGCGGTCACGTGGCGGTCGCGGTGCCAGGCGAGGGCGAGCGTCCGCGGCGGCACGTCGCGGCTGAGGTCGAACGCCACCGTGCGGCCGTCGGCGGGGTCGAAGCCCAGGCCGGGCATCACGGCGACGCCGACGCCGGCGGCGACGAGCGCCTGGACGGTCGCGTTCACGTCCGAGCGGAACGCGAAGTGCGGCTCCGAGCCGGCCGCCCGGATCTGGTCCTCGACGCGCCGCAGCCCACGGCACTGGGTGTGCCCGATCAGCTCCAGGCCGCCGATCTCGGTCAGGGTGGGGCAGTGGGGGCGATGGGCGAGCGGCGAGTCGCTGCGCACGATCAGGACGTAGGGGTCGACGAGCAGCGCGAGCGTCTCGTACGGGCCCGGCGGGGCCGGCAGCTCGACGAACGTCAGGTCGAGCTCGGCCTGCTCGACGCCGCCGTAGAGGTCGAGGTCGGTCTCGGACTCGCGCGGCTGGATGCGCACGTCCGGCCACACGAGGCCGAAGCGGCGCACGATTTCGGGGAGCGCCCGGATGCCGACGCTCTGGGTGATGCCGACGCGCAGCGGGGCCGCCCCCTCGTCGGCGAGCGCGGTCATGTCGGCCTGCGCCGCCCGCAGCCGGCCGAGGACGGCCTCGGCGTGGTCGAGCAGGACGCGCCCGGCCTCGGTCAGCTCGATGCCCGCGCCGCGGCGCCGGCTCACGAGCTCGCGGCCGACGGTGCGCTCGAGCGCACCGACGTGGGCGCTGACGGCCGACGGCACGTAGCCGAGCTCGGCGGCGGCGCCGCGGAACGACCCCGCTCGCGCGACGGCACGCAGCGTGGCCAGGTGGCGCGGCTCGATCCCGAGCCAGCTCGGCTCGCCGCCGGCCGTCATGCCGGGATCGCGTCCCAGTGCGGCGCGAGCGCCGCGCGCACGGCGGCGATCGCCGCGTCGGCGCGGTCGGCGTCGTCGGGCAGATAGGCCAGCGGATCGGCGAGGAGCGGCCCGGTGCGCAGGACGCCCTCGAGGGTGGCGTGCATGCAAAACGCCGAGTAGGTGCGGCCGTAGCCGCCCTCCTGGACGAGGACGAGACGGCCGTCGCAGTGGCGGTCGGCCAGCTCGCGTGCCGCGGCGCCGAGATGTCGGAACCCCGCCATCGTCACGCTCATCCGCCCGTTGGGGTCGTACTGGCTCGCGTCCTGGCCGCAGGCGATCACGAGCAGGTCGGGCCCGAAGGCGCCGAGCACCGGCTCGACCACGTCGCGCCACGCCCGGCGGTAGCCCTCGTCGCCGGTTCCGAGCGGGAGCGCGACGTTCACGTTGCGGCCGAGGCCGGCGCCGGCCCCGAGCTCGTCCGGGGCGCCGGTCTGGGGATGATGGGGGCCCCACGAGCCGTGGTCCATGTGCAGCGAGACCGTGAGAACGTCGGGCCGCTCCCAGAAGCACTCCTGGGTGCCGTTGCCGTGGTGGACGTCCCAGTCGACCACGGCGACGCGCTCGGCGCCGCGCCGGCGGGCGAGCTCCGCGCACAGGGCGGCGTTCGAGAACAGGCAGTAGCCGTCGGCCTGGGCCGGCTGGGCGTGGTGGCCGGGCGGCCGCCCGAGCGCGTAGGCGATCCGGCACTCGCCTGTGAGCACCGCCTCGGTGGCGGCGAGCGCCGTGCCGGCCGATGCGAGCGCGGCCGGCCAGGAGGCGGGCACGATCGGCGTCGACTGGGTGATGATGCCCGGCCCGGCGGCGCAGGCCGCCTCGACCGAGCGGATGTAGGCAGGGTCGTGCACGAGCTCGAGCTCGGCCACGGTCGCGTGGCGGCCCTCGTGCCACTCCAGGTGCGGCGGCGATCGGGCCGTTTCGCAGCGCCGACCGGATGTTTCGGATCCGCTCGGCGTTCTCGGGGTGCAGCTCGGGCGCCTCGATCAGCGGGGTCGGCGGCTGGTCGAACATCCCGGCGCCCGTGTCGTGGGCGAGGCCGTCCTCATGCCAGTAGACGCGCAGCGCGCCGATCCTACCGGTCGGCGTTACTGCGGTTTCAGGAGCGAGCTCGACCGGATGATGTGGGCCAGGTCGCGCTTGGCGATCGCCTTGGTCGAGATCGGCGAGATCACGTGGATGCTGACGACGTAAGTATTGCCGTTTGATTGGAAGATCGCGGCGATGTGGCCTGTGTGCGACGCGTGATTATGGTCATACCAGTGCACGATCTTGCCGGCGATCGTGGTCGTGTCCGCCTCCTCGCCGCCGAAGCAGGGGACGCCCTCGCAGTTCGGCGGGAACGTGCCCGGTGGGTAGCCCTCGAAGATCACGTGGACGAGTTGGCCCTCCTCGAGCCACGCGTATCCGAGCTGCCACTGGCGCTGCTCGACCTCGGCCGTATTCCACTGCCCATGGATGATTGCGTCGATCGGGTCGGGCATCCAGCCCGGACACCAGACGGGCATCCCGACCTTGTTCGTCCACGTCTGCCACCCGGCCTTCCAGGTCTTGCTGCACCGCCGTCGCGGGGGCGGCGGCAGTGGATCCCGAATGGGACGATCCGGATCCACACGCGGACGCCGTGACGACGACCGCCGCGAGGAGTAGCATTGCGCGGCGATGCCAAGGGTTCACGGCAGCGATCGGATACGTGGGCGGCGCGCTTGCTCCCATCCGCTCGTGATGGTAAATACACCGTCTCGCGCCTGCGCCGGTACGGCGTGGGAGAGGGTCTGTCGTCCGCAGTGGGAGGAGAATTCATGAGAAGTATTTCGGGCCGCGCCCTGATGGTTGCGGTCGTCGGGCTCACGCTTGCCGTAGCCGCCGGCTGCGGGAGCAGCTCGAGCAACGGCAGCAGCGGGGGCGGGAGTGGCGGGGGTGGCGGCGGCGGTGCGACTCCGGTCAACTCGTCCCAGTGCGCCCCTGCGGTCGGAAGCGGGAAGTACGAGGTCGTCTCCGACTTCCCGATGCAGGGCGCGTCGTCGCACCAGACCAAGCAGATGGTGCAGGCGATCGAGCTCGATGCTCAAGGCAGCACAACTACAAGTCAGGCATGACCGCTGCAGTACCAGGCATGCGACGACTCGACCGCTCAGGCCGGCACGTGGGACTCGGCGACGTGCAGCGCGAACGCCAACGCGTACGCGCAGGATCGCGTCGGTCATCGGCGTCATCGGCACGTTCAACTCCGGATGCGCCGAGCTCGAGATCCCGGTGCTGAACCGTGCCCCCGGCGGTGCGGTCGCGATGGTCAGCCCCGCCAACACGTGGCCCGGCCTGACGCAGAAGACCAAGACGCCAGGTGAGCCGGAGAAGTACTACCCGACCGGCACGTCGCAACTACGCGCGCGTCGTCGCCGCCGACAACTTCCAGGGCCCGGCCCTGGCGTTGACCGCTCAGAAGCTCGGCGTGAAGAGCGTCTACATCCTGGACGACAAGCAGGCGTACGGCCTGGGCGTCGCCACGTACTTCCACGATGCCGCCAAGAAGCTCGGGCATCAAGATCGCGGGCTTCGCGGCGTACAACACGAAGACCGGCACGAACTACCAGGCGCTGATGCAGCAGATCGGATCGCACGCATCCCGACGCGATCATGGTCGGCGGGCTGATCTGCGAGAACGGTGGCCAGCTGATCAAGGACAAGGTGTCCGTGCTCGGCCCGAACACCGGCAAGGTGAAGCTGCTCCTGCCGGACGGATTCACCACCCAGTCCACGATCGACGAGGCCGGCGCGGCCAACGCCGACGGCCTGTACGCGTCGGTCGCGGGCGTGCCGCCGAATCAGCTGAAGGGCGCCGGCGCGACGTTCGTGCAGGACTTCACCAACACGTACCATCCCGGACGCGCTCGACCCGTACACGCCGTACGCGGCCGCCGCGACGCAGGTGCTGCTGAACGCCATCGCGGCGTCCGACGGCACCCGCGCAGACATCGCCAAGCATCTGTTCGGTGTCAGGTACACGACAGCGTGCTCGGGAACTTCGCCATCGACCAGAACGGTGATACGAACCAGGGGTCGATGACGATCGACGTCGCGAAGGGCGGCAAGCTGTCAGACCTACAAGGTGCTCACGCCGCCGTCCAGCCTGGTGGAGACCTTCCACTAGGACATGAAGAGCACGGGGGAGCGACGCAGATGACGACGTGGCGCGCAAGCCGCGCGGCGTCCGATCCTGGCGTCGCTCCCCCGGTTCTCCAAGCAGGTCAACCGCGTCGCCACGTGGTTGGTCGTCGGCCTGTTCGGGTGTGGGTGGTGCGGGAACTTCATCAACGCCCCCGAGCCAGTTCATGAGCGTGCTCGCTGCTCGGCATCACGCTCGGGCGCGATCTACGCGCTCGTCGCCCTCGGCTACACGCTCGTCTACGGCATCATCGAGCTGATCAACTTCGCCCACGGCGACGTGTTCATGCTCGGCACCATGGTCTCGATCACGGTCGCCAACGGCTGGCTGGGGCTGAACGGCACGCAGGCGTGGTACGTCACCATCCGCTTCGTGCTCGTCGCCCTGGTCGGCTGCGATGGCCTTCTGCGGCACGCTCAACGTCGCGATCGAGCGCGTCGCCTACCGGCCGCTGCGCGGCGCGCCCAAGCTGGCGCCGCTGATCACGGCGATCGGCATGTCGTTCCTGCTGCAGAACGTCGGCGCCGCCATCTGGGGCTTCAACGAGCGGCCGCTGACGGCCTCCGGGGCGACGCATCTTCCCCGCAGAACACGCTGTTCTCGGTCGGCGGGTTCCCGTACCGGGAAGCTCGCTGATCGTCGTCGCTGATCACGATCCCCGTGCTGATCGTGCTCGACCTACCTGGTGCGCAGCACGCAAGCAGGGCAAGGCCATGCGCGCCGTGGCGCAGGACATGGATGCGAGCCGCATGATGGGCATCGACGTCGACCGCACCATCGCGTTCACGTTCGCGCTCGGCGGCGCGCTGGCCGGCGCCGCCGGCCTCCTGTTCGTCATGTACCAGACCTCGACGCGGTTCGACCTCGGCTTCCAGCTCGGCCTCTTCGCGTTCACCGCCGCCGTGCTGGGCGGCATCGGCAACCTTACGGGCGCGGCGCTCGGCGCGCTTCTGATCGGCCTCATCCAGGCGTTCAACGAGGGCCTCGTCGTGGCACACGCCCGGCAGTGACTGGACCGAGTCGATCATCTTCACGCATCCTGATCCTGGTGCTCGTGTTCCGGCCGCAGGGCCTGCTTGGAGAGGCAACGGCGGACCGAGCATGATGGAGCGGCTCGGCCTTGGCCGGACCCGTGGTCGCGCGTCCCTCCGCGGTGCGCGACGGGTGCTGCTGCCGCTTGTGGTCTTCCTGCTGCTGATCTTCTATCCCGAGCTACTACGGCGACCTGACCTCGGCGATCGGCACGAACTCGACAGCCGCGCAGCTCATCCCGCAGGTGCCGACGATGGTGATCATGACCGTGTACGTCGTCATGGCGCTCGGCCTGAACGTCGTGGTCGGCTACGCGGGCCTGCTCGACCTCGGCTACGTCGCGTTCTACGCGGCCGGCGCCTACATCGCCGGCTGGTTCGCGACGCAGCAGTTCGCGCCGCACAACATCCACTTCCTGTCGGTCGGGCGTGCCGTCGAGCCGTGCCGGGCATCCACATCAACGTGTGGGCGCTGCTCGTGGTCGGGGTCGATCTTCGCGGCGATCTTCGGGATCATCATCGGCCTGCCGACGCTGCGCCTGCGCGGCGACTACCTGGCCATCGTCACGCTCGGGTTCGGCGAGATCGTCCCGCAGGCGGTGAACAACGGCGACAACTGGTTCGGCCACAACATCACCAACGGCCCCAACGGCCTCACGCCGATCGACGCGCTCGGGTTCGGCAACACGCTCCACGGCCAGTTCTCGTTCCTGCCCGCCGCCTACTACTCGTCACGAACGCGACGAGCTACTACTACTGGACCGGCCTCGCGCTGGTCGTGCTTGACGCTGTTCTGCTGCATCCGCCTGCGCGACTCGCGCCTGGGCCGGGCGTGGGTCGCGATCCGCGAGGACGAGATCGCCGCGGCGGCGATGGGGATCCCGCTCATGCGCACGAAGACGCTCGCCTATGCGATCGGCGCGTTCTTCGGCGGCGGCGCCGGATGCTTCTACGCGATCTACAAGAGCTCGACGTTCCCGGGCGACTTCTCGCTGAACATCTCGATCACCGTGCTGTGCATGGTGATCCTCGGCGGCATGGGCAACGTCTGGGGCGTGTGCCTGGGCGGCGCCGTGCTGTCGTACCTGAACTACCAGGGCCTGGAGGCGGTCGGCAACAACTTCAACAACATCGCCGGCACGAACTTCAACGTGCCCCAGTACACATACGGGATCTTCGGGCTGATCATCGTCGTGATGATGCTGCTGCGCCCCGAGGGCCTGATCCCCGGGCAGCGCCGCCAGGCTCGAGCTCGAGCTCGGCGTCGACGGCGGGTCGATGTACGACGCGAGCGCCTGATGGCCGAGGCCGACAACCTGCTCGTGGCGACCGCGGTGCGCAAGGAGTTCGGCGGCCTCGTCGCCTGCAACGATGTCGACTTCGTCGTCCCGCGCGGGTCGATCGTGAGCCTGATCGGCCCCAACGGCGCCGGCAAGACGACCTTCTTCAACATGCTGACCGGCGTCTACACGCCGACGTCGGGTGAGATCCTCTTCGACGGCCGCGACGTCGCCGGGCTGCCGCCGCACGCCGTCACGCACCTGGGCGTCGGGCGCACGTTCCAGAACATCCGCCTGTTCCCGACCATGACGAGCCTCGAGAACGTGCTCGTGGGCATGCACTCGCCGCATCAAGGGCGGCATCATCCGCTCGGTCCTGCGCACCCCGGGCCTGCGCCGCGAGGAGCGCGAGGCCGCCGAGAAGGCGCACGAGCTGCTGCGCTACTGCGACCTGCCCACATCGGCAGACGACTCCTACGCGATGCACCTCTCCTACGGCGACCAGCGCCGGCTCGAGGTCGCGCGCGCGCTCGCCACCGACCCCAAGCTGCTGCTGCTCGACGAGCCGACGGCCGGGATGAACCCGCAGGAGTCCGCCCAGTTCACCGCGTTCGTGAGCAAGGTGCGCGACGAGCGCGGCGTGACGGTGCTCCTGATCGAGCACGACATGAAGGTCGTGATGGGCATCTCCGAGCGGGTGACCGTGCTCGACTACGGCCAGAAGATCGCCGAGGGCCTGCCCGCCGAGATCCAGGCCGACCAGCGCGTGATCGAGGCCTACCTCGGCACCGGCGCGACGTCGGCCGACGATCCCGCCTCGGTGCGCGGCGACGGCGGTGCCGAGGGGTGAGCACCGACGGCGCCCAGCTCCTGAAGCTCGAGGACGTGCACACGTTCTACGGCACGATCGAGGCGATCAAGGGCATCTCGATCGAGGTGAACGAGGGCGAGATCGTGACGCTGATCGGCGCGAACGGCGCCGGCAAGTCGACCACGCTGCGCTCGATCCAGGGCATCAACCGGCCCAAGCGCGGCCAGATCCTCTTCAACGGCAAGGACATCGTCGGCACGCGCGCCGCACGAGATCGTGCGGCATGGGCATCAGCCAGTCGCCCGAGGGCCGGCGCCTGTTCGCGCGCATGACCGTGCTCGAGAACCTCGAGATGGGCGCCTTCCAGCGACACGACCGCTCGGGCGTCGCACGAGGACGTCGAGCGCGTGTTCGGCCTGTTCCCGCGGCTCGCCGAGCGGCGGTCGCAGAAGGCCGGCACGCTCTCGGGCGGCGAGCAGCAGATGTGCGCGATGGGCCGCGCGCTGATGGCGCGGCCGAAGCTGCTGCTGCTCGACGAGCCGTCGATGGGCCTCGCGCCGATGCTCGTCGAGCGGATCTTCGAGATCATCACCGAGATCAACCAGCAGGGCACGACGATCCTGCTCGTCGAGCAGAACGCGCTGATGGCGCTCGACATCGCCAACCGCGGCTACGTGCTCGAGACCGGCACCGTCGCGCTCACTGACAAGCGCGGCGTCGCTGCGACGAACGAGCGCGTCCGCAAGGCCTATCTCGGCCTGACCTGAGCGTTCGCGGCGGCTGCTAGCGGCGCGAGCGCGGTGCTGCCGGCCACCAGGCCTGCTGGCGCTCTCCGGTGGGCCGCGAGTCGGCTCCGAAGCGCACCGCAAGCGGCCCGACGACCACCAGCAGAATGAGTATGACGATGAGTCCCATGCCGTGTATCATCGGCCCGCGTGTCCATAAGTTCAAATCGACAATACGGTGGTTTCGATCATGGAATCTGATCGGTGGCTCGGAGTGGAGCTCCGGCACCTCGCGGCGCTGCAGGCGATCGCCCAGCACGGCTCCTTCGGGCGGGCGGCCTCGGCACTCGGATACACGCAATCGGCGGTGAGCCAGCAGATCGCGACGCTCGAGCGCATCGTCGGCCCGCGCCTCATCGAGCGGCCGGGCGGCCCGCGGCCTGTCGAGCTGACCGAAGCGGGCCGGATGCTGCTGACGCACGCCGAGGCGATCGTCGCCCGGCTGCAGGCGGCCCGCGCCGACATGGATGCGCTCCAGGCCGGTGAGGCCGGCACGCTTCGGGTCGGGGCGTTTCAGAGTGCCGGCGCGCGCATCCTGCCCGAGCTTCTGCGCCGCTTCACGGCGGCGTGGCCGCGGGTCGGGATCCGGCTCGAGGAGGCCGAGGACGAGAGCCTGCTCGCCGCCATCGAGGACGGCGGGCTCGACCTCGCCTTCGTGATGCTGCCCGTCCCCGGCGCCGCCGTCGAGACTGTCGATCTCGTGAGCGACCCCTACGTGCTGCTGACGCAGACCGACTCGCCGCTCGCCCGCGCCCAGACGCCGCCCACGTTCCGCGAGATCGGGGCGATGCCGCTGATCGGCTACCGCACGTGCCTCGGCGGACAGCAGGTCGAGGAGCGGCTGCGAACGGCCGGCGTCGAGCCGCGCATGGCGTTTCGCTCCGACGACAACGCCACGCTGCAGGCGATGGTGGCCGCCGGGATGGGCATCGCGCTCGTTCCCCGGCTGACCGTCAACGAGGCCGACAGCCGCGTGACGGTGATCGAGCTCGGCGATCGGGTGCCGCCGCGGCTGATCGGGCTCGCGTGGCATCGCGACCGCTACCGCTCGCCCGCGGCACTTGCATTCGTCGAGGCGGCGCTCGAGCTGTGCGCGGAGCTACAGGAGGCGGCATAGCGGTCAGAAGTCCCGTGGTGGCCGTCGAGGCCGCGGCGGGCGCGTGCGCCATCGCGTTCTCGCCGATCCTGTTCCGGCTGGCGCACGTGTCGCCGTCGACGGGCGCCTTCTTCCGCTGCCTCTACGCCACGCCGGCACTGCTGCTCGTCGCCCGGTTCGAGCGTCGCCGGGCGCCGGTGCCTCGGCCGCGCCGCCGCGAGCGCGGGCTGGCCGCGATCGCCGGCCTCTGGCTCGCGGCCGACCTGATCGTGTGGAACCACTCCATCGACGCGATCGGGGCGGGCCTTGCGACCGTGCTCAGCAACACGCAGGTCGTCCTCGTGGCGCTCGTCGCCTGGGCGCTCTTCGGCGAGCGCCCGTCGCGGCGCACCGGCATCGCCGGCGGCGGCGTGCTGGCCGGCGTTGTGCTGATCTCCGGCGTGCTCGGATCGGCCGCGTACGGCTCACGGCCGGTGGCGGGCGTCGTCTACGGCGTCCTCACCGGCGTCGCCTACGCGGGCTATCTCCTGCTCCTGCGCGAGGCGGGCCGCGACGGGCGTCCCGCCGCCGCGCTGTGCGACGCCACCGCCGCATGCGCGCTCGCCTGCCTGGTCGCCGGGATCGCCGTCGGCGACCTCGATCTGACGCCCGGCTGGCGTGCCACGGGCTGGCTCGTCCTGCTCGCGTTGACGTCGCAGGTGCTCGGCTGGCTGCTGATCACCGCATCGCTCACGCGGCTTCCGGCCGCGCTCACGGCGATCACGCTCACGCTGCAGCCGGGGATGACCGTCGTGCTCGGCGCGATCATCCTGGGCGAGTCGCCGTCGGCGTGGCAGATTGCCGGCGTGGCGGTCATCCTCACGGCCGTCCTGGTCGCCTCGACCGGCCGCCGCGCGCCCGTCGAGGCCACCTAGCCGAACGCGTGCGAGACGCCCGGCGGCGCGTGTACGCTACGCCGCGTGACGCAGCAGTCGAGCGATCGCAGCGTGTACGCCTGGCAGACCGCGATCGGCGTGGCCGTCGTCGGCACCATCGCAGCCGTCGTCCTGATCGTCGTCTTCACCTATATGGACGACTACGTCGGGGCGTTCTGGTCGCAGGCGATCTACTTCCTCGCGTTCTTCGCCATCGTGATCGGTCTCGCCGAGCGCAGCCGGCGCCTCGACCGGCGCAATCCGTCCCGCCTCGTCGACGCGTCCCAGCCGGTGACCCCGGCCGGCCTGCCCGGGCCGTTCGTCTGCACCCAGGCGTTCGGCGTGCTCGGCATCGCGATGGTCGTCGCCGGTGCACTGATCGGCGGGGGCCGCGGCGTGATCTGGATCTTCTCGGGCATCGTGCTCGTGCTGGTGGGCGGCGTCGGGCTCGCATTCTGGGGCGGAACGATGCTGTCGCGCCGCAATCCCGCCTCTCGGCGGTGATCCGCTCCGCAGGCGGGGTGCTGCGGCGCGACGGCGTGATCGCGGTCGTCCATCGTCCCCACCACGACGACTGGACGCTGCCGAAGGGCAAGCTCGAACCGGGCGAGGACGATTCGGCGGCGGCGGTGCGCGAAGTGCTCGAGGAGACGGGCTGGCGGGCGGCGATCGCGGTCGATCTCGGCGCCGTGTCCTATGCCGTGGCAGACGGGCGCCCCAAGACGGTGCGCTACTACCTGATGGACGCCGAGCGGGAGTCCGCCGAGCTCGCGCCCGATGTCGACGAGGTGGTCTGGCTCACGCCCGACGGTGCCGGCGAGATCCTGACATACGCGACCGATCGCGACGTGCTCGAGCGCGCCCGGCCCTACCTCTGATCGCGCACGGCAGGACGCAGCCAGAGCGTCGCACGGCTGGGCTGGAGCGTCTCGTCGACGAGCCCGATCAGCTCGCCCGAGAGGCTCTCGAGGTCGACCTCCGAGCGCAGCCGGCTGCTGAACCTGGCCACGGCGACCTGCGCGTCGTAGCGGCCGCGGTAGAAGCGACGGTCGACCGCCGACTGGATGCGGGTGCGCAGCGGCTGGAACGAGGCCGCCACGAGCAGCGTCGAGACCGTCACGGCGACCGCGCCGGATTGCCCGGTCACCGTCCGGCCGATCCAGCCGAGCCCGGTGACCGCGGCCACATACACCAGCGCCAGCACGGCCACGAGCGCCGAGTAGACGACCGTGCGCCGCACGATCATGTCGATGTCGTAGAGCCTGTAGCGCATCACGGCGGCACCGATCGACAGCGGGATCAGGCAGAACGCGAAGACGGCCGCGTCCTGGAGCACGAGCAGCCACAGGGGCACCTTCCCCGCGGGCGCTCCGCTGAGCGTGACGACGACCATGTAGAAGGCGACAATCGCGGCGGCGGCCGAGACGAGCCACTTGAGCTGCAGCCGCTCCGCGCCGTGCGAGCGCCGGTAGCGCAGAAGGAGCGCGACCGCCGAGAACGGGATGCACAGGATCACGATCGAGAGCGTGTTCTGCGTGAGCGAGAGCAGCCCGCCGAGCGCCGAGATCCCGAGCGGATTCGGGGACGCCGGGACGGCGCTGTCGGACATGCGCCCCGGCGAGAACATGGCGGATGCCGCGGTCACCGCGATCGCGATCCCGGACACCCACGCGAGCGGCCGCCAGCGCCGGGTCAGCGCGCGGCCGTCGGGGAAGAGCTGCAGGAGCAGCGTGCCCATGGTGCCGATGCTGACGACCCACAGCCAGTCGTCGAGGGCGTTCGCGTACGCCGCCGCCGGCAGCGAGCCGGGGTGGGTCTTCAGCCCGTAGACGGCGTACCCCTCGAGGGTCGAGTCGAGTGCCCACGACAAGCCGATCGCGATCAGGATCCAGCCGACCGAGTTGCGCGGGTGCCGCGAGGCGATCAGCGCCCCCACGACGCCGAAGGTGCAGAGGGCGACCGAGAACGCCACGAGCGCCGCGGGCCCGCCGCCGCCCCAGCCGCCGGCCGTCTGCGGGTCGTGGGTGACCCAGCCGAGGACGTCGCCGACGATGAACAGGGTGACCGTCGTGACGAGCGCGACCAGCGGGAACCATGTGAGCCTCATGCACGGAGTATCCGCCACCGAGCATCACGGGATCATTACGGGACCGACGGAAGGGTCGAGCCCGGGCACTTGGTGCGGTCGTCTTTTCGCAGTTTGCGAAGAATCGGAATCTCGCGGTCGGGCCATGTCCGCAAACTGCGGCATTTCGTGGCTTGCAGAGGTGCGCAGGCGTCCGTATTGTCCCCCGTGCGCCGCCGAGGGCAGCCGAGTAGAGCGAAGCCGGGCGGACGGGCCGTAGAGGCGACTCGAAAGTCCGTTCGACCGGGGGACGAAAGGCAAGCCGGGGCGGCGAATCCTTTTAACCGGCCATGTCGGAGACGACGATGCGGTGGCCGGTATCGAGCTTGGCCAGGCCGCGCAGCTGCCCGTGGCGGGCGTCCCAGACGCCCGTCTCGAGGTCGCGCCGGAGCCTGGCGATGCCGTCGTCCACCGCGGCGGGATCGACCAGCCGAAACGCCGACATGTTCGCGCGTACCGCGGGGTCGAGGTAGAGCTCCGGCCGGCCCCACAGCGCCTCGCCGAACCAGTCGATGCAGTCGCGGGGCACGAGCAGCGGGACGATCCGGGTCGTCCCTCCGAGCGCCTCGGCGATCGCCTCGGGCTGGGTCTCGGCGCGGGTGCGCGGGCCGGCCATCGCCGGGAAGTACTCGGCCGTGATCCAGAGCTCGTTCATGCGGGGAGATGCCGTGAGGACGACAACGCGCCGTGCGACTCGCCGCAGCTCGGCGAGCCCGCGGCGAACGTCGATCCAGTGGTGGACGGTCCAGAGCGCGGTCGCCGCGTCGAACGCGCCGCCGGGGAACGGCAGCGCCTCGGCGCTCGACTCGATCACGGGCGCCGCGCCGGCCGGCCGGGCGGCGATCATCACCGCCGACGGCTCCACCGCGACCACCGTCCGATCGCGCGGCTCGTATGACCCGGTCCCCGCGCCGACGTTCACGACCGACCGCGCGTCTCCCAGCGCGGCGTGGATCTGGGCGGCGAGCCTCGGATCCTCGCGTCGGGTGGCACCGTATGTGGTGCCGAGGGTGTCGTACAGCGACGGGGAGCCGAGATCCATCGTCGAACAACATAGCATGCGTGCGATAGCAACTCTGACCTGCGACCGCCACACGCTGGGCTAGCCTTCGGTCCGATGCCACGAGTGCTGATCGCCGAGGACGACCGGGTCATCGCAAACGCGATGGCAACGCATCTGCGCGGTGCCGGCATGGACGTCGAATGGGCCGACAACGGCGATGCCGCCCTGCGCAAGCTGCGGTTCGAGCGGCCCGACGTCGCGGTGATCGACCTGATGCTCCCCGGCGAGGACGGCTGGCGCATCACCGAGGCCCTGCGCTCCGAGGGGGCGACCATCCCGATCATCATGATCAGCGCCCGCGGATCCGAGCACGACAAGGTGCACGGCCTGCGGATCGGCGCCGACGACTACCTGGCAAAGCCCTTCGGGATGCGCGAGCTGGTCGCCCGCGTCCAGGCGGCGCTGCGCCGGTCGGGCATGGTGCCGAGCGACCGTGACGCCGGCCGCGTCGAGGCTCCGGGGCTCGTCGTCGACGCCGACCTTCACCAGGCGCTGCTCGACGGCCAGGACGCCGGCCTCACGCGCACCGAGTTCCGCCTGCTGTGGGTGCTCGCGGGCGAGTCGGGCAAGGCGCTCACTCGCGACCAGCTGCAGCAGCGGGTGTGGGGGACGCCGTACCGCTACCGCGACCGCACGGTCGACGTATGCGTGCGCAAGCTGCGCCAGAAGCTCGACCAGCGCTCCGAGTCGCACACCTATATCCAGACGCACCCGGGCGTCGGCTATCGCTTCGAGGCGCTCGAGCGCGAGACCGCCGCGTAGATGGCCTAGGATCGGAGCGCGGCGGGGGCGGGGAGGATCACGCGCATCGTCGTCCCCGCGGCGGGAGTCGACTCGGCCGTCGCGCGGCCGCCGTACTCCTCGGCGATGTGCTTCACGATCGCCAGGCCGAGGCCGGTACCGGGGCCGGAGCGGGCGTCCTCGACCCGATGGAAGCGCTCGAAGACGCGGCTGAGGTGCTCGGAGGGGATGCGGCCGCCGGTGTCGTGCACGATCAGCTCGACGGCCCCTGAGAGCCCGCGCACGCGCACCTCGATGCGCTCATCGCGTCCGGCGTGGCGGATCGCGTTCTCGACCAGATTGTCGAGCACCGCGTCGACCAGGCGCGGCGGCACGGCCACCACGAGGCCGCGGTTCGCCTGGGCTGCGAGCGACATCCCGGCGGCCGCGGCGGCCTCCGCGTGCCGCCCGACGGCCGCCTCGACGGCATCGGCCATGTCGGTCGGATCGCTGCTCGGATCAAAGCCGTGGCTCTCGAGCTGGACGAGCATCATCATGTCCTCGATCAGGCGGCGCATGCCGTCGACCTCGAGCCGGGCCTGCGCGATCGTCTCGGAGCGGGCGTCTTCGGGCAGGTCGAGACCGAGCGTCTCGACGAGGCCGAGGATGCGCTGAAGCGGCGTGCGCAGCTCGTGTGACACGCCGGCCGAGAAGAGCCGGCGCGCGTCGCGATAGTCGGCCTCGGCGCTCTCGTCCTCGAGCACGACGACGCAGCGCGCCCCCGCCTCGCCCCGGAACCGCTGCACGTGGATGCGGTAGCGGCGCCGCTCGGGCTCGTACACGGTCAGCCCCATCTCGGCGGCGGGCGGCGTCCCCTCCAGACAGCCGCGGACGGCGGCCGCGAGCTCCGGCTGGGCGTCCAGGTCGAGCATCGTCGGCGCCTCGCGGCGGGCGAGCGCGTTTGCGCGCACGAGCCGGCCGCCGGCGTCGAACACGAGCACCGGGCTCGGGACGGCCGCCATCAGCGCGTCGCGCCACGCGCGCGCCTCGGACAGCTCGGTCCTGGGAGCGCTCTCGCGCAGCCGCCGGGCGACGCCGTCGGCCGGATCGCCGCTCTCGAGGCCGAGGGCCGCGAGCGTCCGCCGCCGGCCGCGCCGGTCGCGGGCGAGCAGGACGACCGCGATCACGAGCGCCACCACCAACGCCGCCGTCACTGCTGTCATCGGCACGAGCGTACCAGCGGGACGCGAGCACGGGCGGCGAGCCGTGCGCGCCGATTTGTATGCTGCCAGGCGCGATGCAGGTCACCCTCCCCGACGGCACCTCGATCGACCTCCCCGAAGGCGCGACGGGCCTCGATGCCGCGGCCGCGATCGGCGAACGGCTGGCCCGGGCCGCCGTGGCCGTGCAGGTCGACGGCGAGGTGCGCGATCTGCGCCTGCCGCTGCGCGCGGGCGAGAAGGTGCGGGTCATCACCGACCGCGACCCCGAGGCGCTCGGCGTGCTGCGCCACTCGACCGCGCACGTGCTCGCCCAGGCCGTCCTGCACCTGTGGCCCGACGCGAAGATCGCGATCGGGCCGGCGATCGCCGACGGCTTCTATTACGACTTCGAGTTTCCCGAGCCGATCGGCCCCGACGACCTCGAGCGGATCGAGGCCGAGATGCGCAAGGTGCTGCGCACCGAAGCGGCGTTCATCCGCGAGGACGGCGTCGACAAGGACGAACTCGTCGAGCGGTTCCGCGACGAGCGCCAGCCCTACAAGCTCGAGCTGGTCGAGGGCCTGCCGGCCGGCGACATCAGCCTCTATCGCAACGACGACTTCGAGGATCTCTGCCGCGGCCCGCACCTGCAGACGACGAAGCCCATCAAGGCGTTCAAGCTGCTCTCGCAGGCCGGCGCCTACTGGCGCGGCGACTCCTCCCGCCCCATGCTGACCCGCATCTACGGGACCGCGTTCTTCAAGCAGGCCGATCTCGAGGAGCACCTGCGCCTGCTCGAGGAGGCGCGCCGTCGCGATCACCGCCGGATCGGCCGCGAGCTCGACCTGTTCCACACCTCGGACGTCGCCCCGGGCGCCCCGTTCTGGCATCCACGCGGGATGGTGATCTGGAACGAGCTGACGAAGCTCTGGCGCGAGCTGAACGTCGAGTGGGCCTACCGCGAGGTGCGCACGCCGATCATCTACTCGGTCGACATCTGGCGCCGCTCGGGCCACTGGGACAAGTACCGCGACAACATGTTCTTCACCCACAAGGACGAGCGCCCGCTGGGCGTCAAGCCGATGAACTGCCCCGGCCACATCGAGCTCTACCAGGCCGCCAAGCGCAGCTATCGCGACCTGCCGATGCGGCTCGCCGAGCAGGGCCTCGTGCACCGCGACGAGCCGTCGGGGACGCTGCACGGCCTGCTGCGCGTGATCCACATCACCCAGGACGACGCGCACATCTTCTGCACCGAGGATCAGGTGCAGGACGAGGTCATCGGCTGCCTCGAGCTCGCGCAGCACATCTACGGCATCTTCGACCTCCCCGTGCGGCTCGAGCTCTCGACCCGGCCCGAGAACCGGATCGGCGACGACGCACTGTGGGACCGCGCCGAGGCGGCGCTCGCCGGCGCGCTGGAGCGCGCGGGCGTCGAGTACGAGCTGAACGAGGGCGACGGCGCCTTCTACGGGCCGAAGATCGATCTGCACATGACCGACTCGGTCGGCCGCGCGTGGCAGATGGGCACGGTGCAGCTCGACTACCAGATGCCCGAGCGGTTCGAGATGACCTACACCGGCGACGACAACGCCGAGCACCGCCCGGCGATGGTGCACCGCGCCCTGTTCGGCGCGTTCGAGCGCTTCATCGGCATCCTGATCGAGCACTACGCGGGCGCGTTCCCGCTGTGGCTCTCGCCGGTGCAGGCGACCGTGCTCCCGGTGGCCGACCGCCACAACGAGTACGCGGCGGCGGTCACCGCCGAGATGCGCGCAGCCGGCCTGCGGGTGGAGCCCGACCTGCGCACCGAGTCGGTGGGCAAGAAGATCGCCGAGGCCGAGCACCAGCGCATTCCCTGCATCCTCGTGGTCGGCGACAAGGAGGTCGAGGCGGGCACGGTGTCGCTGCGCCGGCGCGACCAGGGCAACCTGGGCGCCCGCTCCCTGGCCGAGCTGACCGCCGAGCTCGCAGCCGAAGCCGCGTCGCGCCACGCGTAGCGTGAATATTGCGTGCCTGACACCGTCTATTCAGGCGTGGAGGCTGAGCTCGAAGCGGGCGCGGTCGCCGCGGTAGAGGTCGCGCGCGAACTCGACCGGGCGGCCGTCCGCCGCCAGCGTCGTGCGGGTGAAGAGGATCGCGGGGGCGCCGGGCCGGGTGCCGAGGTGGTGGGCGTCGGCCGGGTCGAGCACGGACGGCTCGAACGAGGTCCGGGCGCTGACCGGGTCGATGCCGTGGCGCTCGCGCAGGAAGTCGTAGAGCGAGCCCTCGGCCAGATCTGACCGCCGTAGCTCGGGGCAGACGGCGCGCGGCACCCAGAACGTCTCGAGCAGCAGTGGCTCGCCGTCGCCGAAGCGCAGCCTACGCACCGTCCAGGCCTGCTCGGCAGCGTCCAGCTCGAGCGCCGTCCGCGCCGACGCATCGACCCGGACCGAGCAGCGCATCTCGAGCACCCGCCCGCTCGGGTGCACGCCCTGGCGGCGCATCTGCTCCGAGAAACCCGCCAGCCGCTGCAATGTGTGCACGACTCGCGGCGGCGAGACGAACGTGCCCGACCCGGGTCGGCGGTAGACGACGCCGCGGCGCACGAGCAGCTCGACCGCCTGGCGCGCGGTCATCCGTGAGAGCCCGAAGCCGTCGGCGATCGTCCGCTCCGACGCCACCCGGTCGTGCGAAGCCAGGGCGCCGGCTGCGATCCGGCGCTCGAGCGCGTCTGCGACCTGTCGGTATCGGGGGGCGACATCGCTCGACACGTGGCCAAACGTACACCAGTGGCCGCTTCACGGTCCGCATGGCCGGTCGATCCCGTACAGTCTCCCCGTGGGGCCCAGACCCATCGAGCTCGTGCGAGTCGCAGGAACGCACCGGGAGGTGGGCATCCAGATCGGTGCGGCCACCGCCGATGCCGTGTGCAGGCACGCCGATGCCGTCGACGCGCAGCGGCGCTCGCAGGCCGCCGCCTACCGCGACGTGACGGCGACCGCGCTCCCGTGGCTGGTCGAGGAGCTCGACGGCGTGGCGCAGGGCGCAGGGGCCGATCCGCTCGCCGTCTTCGCGAGCGTCGATCGAGGAGCTGTGGGCCGAGGATTCCGTCTCCGCCGACCGCTGCTCCGACCTCGTCGCATGCGCCGGGGCGACCGCGGACGGGCACGTGTGGCTCGGCCACAACAACGATCTCGGCCCCGACGCCGAGGACGAGCTGATCGCGCTCGAGTGGCGCGTCCCCGGCGATCCGGTGCTCTTCACGATCGGGATCGGGGCCGGGATCAGCGTCGGGTTCAACTCGGCGGGCCTCGCCCTGACCGGCAACGAGCTCTCCCCGAGCGACGATCGCGTCGGCATCCCCAGGCTCCTGCTGGTGCGCGACATCCTGCGCCGGCGCACGCTCGACCGAGGCGGTCGAGGCGGCGCTTCACCCGCAGCGGGCATCGTCATACAACAACCTGCTGTCGCACCGCGACGGCGGCGTCGTGAGCGTCGAGGGCTCGGCCACCGACGCCGAGCTCCTGCGGCCCGACCGGCGGGAAGCTCGCCCATACGAACCACTACACGCACCCCAGGATGGCCCGGTACGAGCGCGATCCGGGCGCGATCGCCGGTTCCGTGGCCCGCCACACGCACGCCTCGCGCTGGCTCGACGACGGGCCGGTCACGGCCGGACTCGCTGCGCGAGGCGCTGTCGGATCACACCGGTGCGCCGGACTCGCTCTGCCGCCACATCGAGGACGGCGCCGAGTCGAAGACTGTCTTTTGGTGCGTCGCCGACGTCACAGAGGGGACGATCCGGTACGGTCGCGGGAACCCCTGCGACTCCGAGGAGCAGCGCTACGACTTTGACTGACGCATCGACGCACCGATACGCGCAGCTGACCTGGCCCGAGGTGGCCGAGTGGGCGGCGCGCGATCCCGGTGTGCGTGATCCCGGTGGCCACGCTCGAGGACCACGGCTATCACCTGCCGATCGACACCGACGTCGTGATCGCCGAGACGCTCGCCGACATGGCGGTGCAGCGGTGCGCCGGCAAGGCGCTGCTCCTGCCCACGGTCACCCACGGCTACACGCCGCACCACATGGACTTTCCCGGCCCGATCACGATCGACTGGAAGACGTTCGTCGACGGCCTGCTCGACATCGGCCGCAGCCTTCACCGCCACGGCTTCACGCGCATCCTGTTCGTGAACGGCCACGGCTCCAACGTGCCGCTCGTCGACATGGCCGCGCGCCTGCTGATGGTCGAACGGCCCGAGACGACCGCCGCATCGTTCTGGTACCTGAGCGGGCCCGATTCGGCCGAGCTCCTGCGGCGCACACGCGACTCCGACGCGCCGGGCGGGATGGCGCACGCGTGCGAGCTCGAGACCTCGCTCTACCTGGCGATCAGGCCCGAGCTCGTCCAGATGGACCGCGCGGTGCGCGAGATCCCCGACTGGGGCTCGCCCAACGTGTGGATGGACTGGAACGACGGCCCGCTCTCGATCAAGGGCGCGTGGAGCGGCTGGACCGAGTCGGGCGTGATGGGCGACGCGACGGTCGCCACGGTCGAGAAGGGCCGGCTGTGGCTCGAGCAGGCGGTCACAGAGGTGGCGGAGTACATCGAGGAGCTGGCCGTGCGCGCACCGCGCCCCGGCCGGGACCATCATGAACCGGGGGAGGGACACCAGATGAACGCGCGCAGGCTGATGGCGATGACCATGCTCGCGGCCGTGGTGGCGACGGCCGCCGGCTGCGGCGGTGGCGGGGCGGCGCCCGGAGGCGGCGGCGGGGGCAGCGGCGGCGTCGTCAAGGGCGGCATCCTGCGCGTCGGGACGATCAACTACATCGACTCCCTGAATCCGTTCGTGGCCATCGAGAGCCAGTCGTACAACGCCTTCGTCATGGAGTACCCGCAGCTCGTCCAGTACGGCCCCGGCGAGAAGCTCGAGGGCGATTGGGCGACCAGCTGGTCACACTCGGCCGACGGCATGACCTGGACGTTCCACCTCAAGCCCGGCGGCAAGTGGTCGGACGGCAAGCCGCTCACGGCCGCCGACGCGGCCTGGACCGGCAACCTGATCGTCAAGTACGCGTCAGGCCCGGCGGCGGCTCTCGCGGGCGCGCTCACGCACGTGACCGGCATGGACGCACCCAACGCGACGACGCTCGTGATCCACTACGACAAGGCGGTCGCGAACGTGCTGCCGCAGCTCGAGCAGTTCTGGGTGCTGCCCGAGCAGGTGTGGTCGAAGTACGCCGGCAACAGCGGCAAGGATCTGAAGTCGTTCCGGCCCGAGCAGAGCCTGCCGACGGTCGCCGGCGGCGCCTACTACATCAGCCAGTACCAGGAGAAGGGCACGACGGTCTTCAAGCCCAACCCGGACTTCTACGGGCCGAAGTCGAACGCCGCAGGCGGTGGCGATGACCTACTACACGAACTCGACCTCGATGATCGCCGATCTCGAGGCCGGCAACATCGACTTCGCCGACCAGGTGCCGTTCAACGCTGTTGCCTCGCTCAAGCAGAACAAAAGTTCTCGGTGCAGATCGGCGCCGAGTGACGAGGTGACGAACGTCACGGTCAACTCGAACCCGCTGAAGCCGAAGAACCGCGAGCTCCTGAACCCGCAGGTGCGCCAGGCGCTGGAATAGCGATCGACCGCGACCAGATCGTCAAGGTCGTCTACGCCGGCTACGCGCAGCCGTGGGCGAACATGCTCTCGATCCAGTCCGAGGCAGGCGGTTGGCTCAACCCGGCGATCAAGCCGCGCCGTTCGACACGGCGAAGGCCAACCAGATCCTCGACTCGCTGGGGTACAAGGAAGGCTCGGACGGCATCCGGGTCGTCGCCGGCGACGACCGGCAAGTACGCCCAGCCGGCGCACAAGATGGCATACAACATCATGGTGCCCGACGACCTCGACTTCAACGGCGACCGCCAGTTCCAGATCATCGCCGACGACTGGGCCAAGATCGGCGTCAAGGTGCACGAGCAGTCCGGCGGCGACTCCTCCCAGGCCTACGGCATCGAGACGGCGGGCAAGTACACGAAGTACGACTTCGCCACGTGGGACTGGGCCGAGTACGTCGACCCGGACGCGCAGATGTCCGTGCATGACCCGCGCCGCAGTGGTACAGCTGGAACGACACGGGCTACAACAACCCGACGTTCAACGCCCAGAGTACCTGCAGCAGGCGACGCTGACCGACCCCAAGCAGCGCCAGGCGCTGATCTGGAAGATGGAGGCCGAGGTCGCGCACGACATGCCCTACTTCCAGCTCGTGGACGAGGACCTGGTCACGGCCCACGACCTCGGCTGGACGGGCTTCTACCCCGACGGCAACGGCTACTGCAAGTGCTACTACACGAGCCCGCACCGCACGTGATCCGGCGGCCCGGCCAGTGGTGAAGGAGGTGCGAGCGTGAGGGGGATGGACTACGTCGTCAAGCGGACGGTCTTCGCGCTCGTGACGGTGTTCGTCGCCATCACCCTGAACTTCGTCATCTTCCGCGCCCTGCCGGGCAACGCCGTCTCGGGGCTGCGCTGCCAGCACTGCACCAAGCAGTTCCGCGAGTCGATCATCAAGCCAGTACGGCCTCGACAAGCCGAAGTGGCAGCAGTACGTCGTCTACGTCGAGCGGCTCGCCCACGGCGACCTGGGCACGTCCACGTTCGACAACCGGCCGGTCTGGGACGACATCTAGCAGCCGCTCCTGAACACGCTGCCGATGGTCGTCGCCGGCACGGTCATCTCGATCGTGCATCGGCATCCTCTCGGGCGTGATCGCCGCCTGGCGGCGGGGCACGGCGGCCGACTCGGCTGAACCTGTGGACGGCGCTTGCGTTCTACGCCATGCCGACCCAGTGGATCGGCCTGCTGGTCGATCTTCTACGTCGCGATCCCGCTGGGCCTGCCGGCGAGCGGGATCTCGTCGAACACGCTCGGCATCCTCTCAACGCCGTCGGAGTGGGCGGTGCTGCTCGGACCGCTTCTCGCACCTGTTCCTGCCCGCGCTCACGCTGGGCATCGGCCTCTACGGCGAGTACTCGCTGGTCGTGCGCTCATCGATGCTCGAGACGCTCGGCGAGGACTACGTGCTGACCGCGCGGGCGAAGGGCCTGCGCAACTGGGCGATCGTGTGGAAGCACGGCGCTGCGAAACGCGATGCTGCCGCTCGTGACGCTGATCGCGCTCTCGCTCGGCTCGATCGTCGCCGGGCGCGATCGTGGTCGAGGACGTCTTCTCCTATCCCGGCATCGGCCTGGCCACGATCGATGCCCTCGAACCACCGCGACTATCCCGGTTCTGCAGGGGATCTTCCTGCTGCTCACCGTCTGCCGTCATCGTCGCCAACTTCGTCGCCGACCTGCTCTACTTCAAGCTCGATCCGCGGGTGACGTCATGACCGAGCTCATCCAGATCGCCGACGCCCCGCCTCCCGCGGAGACGCGGCCGGGCGGCCGTCGCCGCGCGGCTTCATCCGCGAGGTGATGTTCGGCCAGAAGGTCGCGATCGTCGGCATCTCGATCCTGCTCTTCTTCATCGTGCTCGCCGATCTTCGGCGCCGCGGATCGAGCCGTACAGCACGACGAAGCAGGTCGGCGCGGTGTACGCCGCGCCGACCGCGCAGCACCTGCTCGGGCTCGACGACGGCGGCATCGACATGCTGTCCGAGGTGATCGACGGCGCCCGCGTCTCGATGATCGTCGGCTTCGCCGGCCGCCGCGGTAGCGATGCTGATCGGCGGCGGCGTCGGCCTGCTCTCGGGCTACTTCGGCGGCAAGACGGACGTGCTCCTGATGCGCATCACCGACTACTTCCTGGTCATCCCCGACGTGCCGCTGATGATCGTCGCCGCCGCGGTGTTCGGACGCAGCCTCATCAACATCATCATGATCATCGGGGTCATCTACTGGACGAGCACGGCCCGCCTGATCCGGGCGCAGGTGAAGTCGGTGCGCGAGCGCGTCTACGTGAAGCGGGCGCGGGCGCTCGGCGCCGGCCACTGGCGGCTGCTCGCAAACCACGTCACCGCCGCAGGTGGCGCCGCTGCTGGTCGCAAACACGGTGCTCACGATCGCCACCGCCATCTTCGCCGAGACCTACATCAGCTTCCTCGGCCTCGGCGACCCCTCGACGATCTCGTGGGGGCGCCTGATCCAGAACTCGCTCACCGGCGGCGCCATCTTCCACAAGGCGTGGTGGGCGATCATCCCGCCCGGCCTGTGCGTCACCATCGTCATCCTGGCCGCGACGATGGTCGGCCAGGCGATCGAGGACGCGCTCAACCCGCGGCTGCAGCGTCGGCCACCTGTCGGTGCGCCGGTTCCGCCTGCGGCCGCTGCAGGGGAGGCTCGACTCCGAGTGAGCACGCCAGCCCGTGCTGAAGGTCGAGGATCTGCACGTTTGGTTCGACCTCGACGGCGGCGAGCTGCACGCCGTCCAGGGCCTCGACCTCGACCTGCGCCCCGGTGAGCGGCTGGGCCTCGTCGGCGAGTCCGGCTGCGGCAAGACCACGACCATCCTGGCGCTGATGGGGCTGCTGCCGTCGAGCGCGAGCGTCGTCGGGCCGCGTGCTCCTCGACGGCGAGGACATGCTCGCGAAGGGCGAGGAGACGGTCTCGCCGCATCGCTGGCGCGACATCGCCATGGTGTTCCAGGGGGCGATGAACGCCTTCAACCCGGTGAAGACGGTCGGCTCGCAGATCGTCGAGCCGATGGAGCTGCACGGGATCGCGTCGGGCCGGGCCGCGCGCGCCCAGGCGGCCGAGCTGCTCGACCTGGTCGGGATCACCGGCTCGCGCGGCGACCGCTACCCGCACGAGTTCTCGGGCGGCATGCGCCAGCGCGCGGCGATCGCGATGGCGCTCGCGTGCAGCCCCAAGGTGCTGCTCGCCGACGAGCCGACGACGGCGCTCGACGTGATGGTGCAGGCGCAGATCCTCGAGCTGCTGGTGCGGCTGACCGACGAGCTGGGCCTCTCGATGATCCTCGTCACGCACGACCTGCCGGTGGTCGCCCAGGTGTGCGGGCGGGCGTCTGTCATGTACGCCGGCAAGATCGCCGAGTCGGGGCCGATGGAGACGCTCTTCCACGAGCCGCGACATCCGTACACGCGCATGCTCTTCCAGGCCACGCCCGACCTCTACGGCGACGACGAGGTGAAGTCGATCCCCGGTGTGCCGCCGCGGCTCGACCGGCCGGTGCCCGGCTGCGCGTTCCAGCCGCGCTGCGACTCGGCGTTCGCCCGGTGCGTCGACCAGGAGCCGCGGCTGCGCGCGGTCGGCGAGGCGCAGATCGCCGCCTGCCATCTGAACGACGTCCCCGCCGCGGTGTCGCCGTGAGCGCCGAGGCGGTCGCGACGGGCGGCCGCGAGCCGCCCCTGCTCGAGGTCGAGGGGCTGGTCACGCGCTATCCGATCGCCCGCAGCCTGGCCGGGACGCTCATGCGCCGCGAGCAGCTGCAGGTGCATGCGGTCGAGGGCGTCGAGCTTCAGCGTCGAGCCGGGCGAGATGCTCGCGCTCGTGGGCGAGTCCGGCTGCGGCAAGACGACCACCGCGCAGACGGTGATGCGGATGGTGGACTCGAACGAGGGCCGCGATCCAGTTCCGCGGCCGGGACATCTCGCGACCTGTCGCACCGGCAGCTGCGGCCGTTGCGGCGCGAGATGCAGATCATCTATCCAGGATCCGTACGAGTCGCTCGATCCCCGCTATCCGCGTGCGCGACACGGTCGCCGAGCCGCTGCGCATCCACGGGATCGGCTCTTCGCGGGCCGAGCGCGATGAGCTGGTCGAAAAGGCGCTCGTCCAGGCCGGGCTGCACGCCGCCCGAGCTCTACCTCGACCGCTTCCCGCACGAGCTCTCAGGCGGCCAGCGCCAGCGCGTGGCGATCGCGGCGGCGATGGTGCTCGGCCCGCAGCTCCTGCTCGCCGACGAGCCGGTCTCGATGCTCGACGTGTCGGTGCGCGCGGGCATCCTGCGGCTGCTCGACGAGCTGCGCCGCAAGGGGCTTGCGATCCTGATGATCACGCACGACCTGTCGACGGCGGCCCACTTCGCCGACCGGATCGCGGTCATGTACCTGGGCCGGATCGTCGAGGAAGGGCCGGCCAAGGACGTCGTCCGAAATCCGCTGCATCCCTACACGAAGGCGCTGATCTCGGTCGTGCCCAAGCGCGACCCGCGCGACTCGACCCGGCCGCAGATCCTCACCGGCGAGACGCCGAACCCGGTGTTCATCCCGCCCGGCTGCCGCTTCCACCCCCGCTGCCCGATCGCGCAGGAGAGCTGCCGGTCGGTCGACCCGGAGCTGCGCCGCCCCTCATCCGCGACCGACCCCGACCCACCGGGTCGCCTGCATCCTGGCGTGACGAGCCCTCGAAAATCGGGGACGGTCCCCATCCTCTGGTGAGCCGGCGCTGGCGCGACCTCGCAGGGCCTGTGGGCCTCTTCCCGACCGGCGCGCGCAACGCGATCACCGACGTCCCCGGCGTGCGCGTCGGCCACGCACAGGCTGCGAGCGGCGAGGCGACCGGTGTGAGCGTCGTCGTGCCGCCGCGACTGCCCGTTCGCGCCGGTGTTGACACGGTGAACGGCGTGGGGGAGCTCACCAAGAAGATCGAGATCGACGAGTGGGGGATCATCCAGTCGCCGGTGTGGCTGTGCGGGACGCACGCGGTCGGCATCGTCTACCACGCGGCGATGCTCGCGGCCGGCGGCGATCCCGACCACACGGTGATCCCGGTGGTCGGCGAGTGCGACGACTCCGACATGGCCGATGCGCGAACGGTCACGGTTGAAGACGCCTACAGGGCGCTTGCAAACGCGGGCGAGGAGGTGGCCGAGGGCACCGTCGGCGCGGGCACCGGCATGACCTGCTTCGACTTCCCCGGCGGCATCGGCACCGCGTCACGGGTCGTCGGCCGCCACACGGTCGGCGTCCTTCTGATGTGCAACTTCGGCGATCGCGAGCGGTTCACCTCGGGCGGGCTGCGGCTCGACCCGGCGCCGCCGCCGCTCGCACCCGAGGGCTCGTGCATCGCGGTGTGCGCGACCGACGCGCCGCTCGGCGCCCAGCAGCTGCGGCGGCTGGCGCTGCGGCCGCTGCTCGGGCTCGCGCGGGCAGGTTCATACGCCTCGAACGGGTCGGGCGAGATCGGGATCGCGTTCACGGTCGCCGAGGCCGAGGGCTTCGGCCTCGAGGAGCTCTCGCCCCTCTTCGCAGCCGCCTACGAGGCGGCCGAGGAGGCGGTCTACAACTGCCTGGTCGCCGCGCGACCGGCCCTGCGGCGGGACGGCCGGATGCAGGACGCGTTCCCGGCGCACCTGGTCACGAGGCGTCCGTGACGATCCGGGCGAAGTACTCGACGTCGTCGTGCCCGCGCCGCGGATCGAGGGTGAGCAGGCCGGGATGGTCGACACGCAGCCGCACGGTCGCGGCGGCCGGGAGCCGGTAGCGGCGCGTGCCGATCGTCGCGTCGACGGCTTCGGTGGGCGTGAAGCCGAACCGGACGACGACGACGGTGCCACGGTCGACGCGAACGACGCGCAGGTCGGGAATGTGCGTGGGGCCGGCGCTGTCGGCGCACCCTGTGACGCCGCCCGTCTTCGTGCGCGCCGACCAGCAGTAGCTTCCCATCGTGAGGGTGTGCGGGCCGGCGGCGGTCACGATCCGCGCGTCCGGAGGCTGCGTCGTCTGGGCGTGCGCATGAGCATGAGCGCCCCCTCCGCACGCGGCGGCAGCGGCGGCGAGGACGGCGACGGTCGCGATCCGTATCATCACCACCTCAGACGGCGATCAGGCGCCGCCGGTTCCGAGGGAGGATGCGCGCATGGAGGGAATGAGTGTCGAGCTGCGGGTGCGGCTCTCGGCCGCGGACGTGCACTACGGCGGCAACCTCGTCGACGGCGCCCATGGGCTCGAGCTCTTCGGCGACATCGTCACCGAGCTCGCGGTCCGCACCGACGGCGACGAGGGCCTCTTCGCCGGCTACGAGAAGGTCGAGTTTCTGGCGCCGCTCTACGGCGGCGACTTCGTCCGCGCGACGGGCACGATCGTGCGGATGGGCAACACCAGCCGCACGGTCGATCTCGAGATCTGGAAGGAGATCGCCGCGCGGCCCGACGTGAGCGAGTCCGCGGCGGACGTGCTCGACCCGCCCGTGCTCGCAACCCGGGCGCGCGGCACCTACGTGGTCGGCCGTGCGCACCACCGCGGCCCGGGCGGCGCGGGCCAGGCCGGTTAGACGCTCATCTCGACCGCCGGCTTCGCGGTCGAGAGCAGCGCGAGCACGCGCGCTTCGGTGACCTCGTCGAAGTTCTCGTAGAACTGGCTCACGGCGTGGAACCGCTGCGGCGCGAGCAGGGTCACGAGCCGGTCGCACTCGCGTTCCAGCCGCTCGACGGCCAGTCGCGGGAGCACGGGCAGGGCGATCACGCTCTGGCGCGCGCCGGCGTTGCGCGTCGCCGCCAGGGCGGCCCGGATCGATGCCCCCGTCGCCGCGCCGTCGTCGACGATCACCGCGGTGCGCCCGACGAGCATCATCGGGATCCCGCCGCGCAGGCGCTCGTCCATCTCCCGCGCCTGGGCGGTCGCGAGGTCATAGGCGCTGTCGACCTGGGTCTGGCTCAGCTTCGTGGCCACCCGCCGGTTCGTGTAGCGCTCGCCCTGCGGGGCGACGGCGCCCATCGCGAGCTCGGGGTGGCCGGGCGTGCCGACCTTGCGCACACACAGCACGTCGAGCGGGAGATCGAGCAGCCGCGCGAGCTCGGCCGCGACCTCCACGCCGCCCCGGGCAAGGCCGATCACGGTCACGTTCGGCTTCTTGCGAAACTCGGCCATCGCCGCCGCCAGGGCGGCTCCTGCCTGGGCACGGTCGCGGAACATGCAGCCGATCATGCATCACCGACGCCGCGATGGTCAAGCCTTGTGACCGACGATTTGGCTGCTGCGGGTGCGTTGCTATACTGGGCGCCTGGCAAAGCAGAGGCAACTCGCCCCTCACCCGTCCGGCCTCGCGCCGGAGGGTTCAACCGAATCGTTCGGCTGCCGCCTCCGTAGGGAGGGGCTTTTCGGGTGCCTGTGGCACCCATTTTTGCATGTCGAGGAGAGGAGCTCCCAAGGTTGATGATGATCGTGACTAGGCACAGGTCTTGAGGCCCCGCAGACAGGTCGATCAACGGCCGGCGGAACCGACCACCCGGATCAACGAGGCCATTCGCGTCCCGCAGGTCCGCCTGATCGACGACGACGGCACGCAGATCGGCATCAAGAGCACCGACGAGGCCCAGAAGTACGCGTGGGACAAGAACCTCGACCTCGTCGAGGTGGCGCCCGAGGCCCGGCCGCCCGTGTGCAGGGTGATGGACTACTCGAAGTACCGGTACGAGCAGGAGCAGAAGGCCAAGCTCGCCCGGAAGCACCAGTCAACGATCACGATCAAAGAGATCAAGCTGCGGCCCAAGATCGGAATCGGCGACTACGAGACCAAGAAGGGTCACGTCGTCCGGTTCCTGAAGGGACGGGCGAAGGTGAAGGTCACGATCATGTTCCGCGGGCGCGAGATGACGCATCCGGAACGGGGCCGCGATCTGCTCCTGCGCCTCGCCGAGGACGTGAAGGAGCTCGGTTCGATCGAGTCCCAGCCGCTGCAGGACGGACGCAACATGGTGATGATGCTGGCACCGCTGAAGGCGGTCGTGCCATCGCCGGCCGAGGCGGCGGAGGCAGAGGATGCCCCCGCAGAGACGGTCGATGAGGCCGCCGCCGGCGCCTGAAGGAGACACGACGATGCCCAAGATGAAGACCTCTTCCGCCGCGAAGAAGCGGTTCAAGCTGAGCTCCACCGGCAAGCTCCGGCGCCGCCGTGCGTTCAGGACGCACCTGCTCGAGCACAAGAGCTCCAAGCGCCGGCGAGGCATGCGCAAGCCCCGCGAGATGGCACCTGCAGACCGAAACGAGGCGCTGCGCCTCCTGGGAAAGCGATAGGAGGGCCCGATGGCACGCGTCAAACGCAGCGTCAACGCCAAGAAGAAGCGCCGAGAGGTGCTCGATCAGGCCAAGGGCTACCGCGGCCTGAAGAAGAACACGTACAAGAAGGCCAAGGAGCAGGTGATGAAGTCCCTGTCCTACGCCTACCGCGACCGCCGAACGCGCAAGCGCGACTTCCGCCGGCTCTGGATCATCCGCATCAACGCCGGCGCACGCAGCCACGGCCTGTCCTACAACCAGTTCATGTTCGGACTGCGCAAGGCCGAGATCGAGCTCGACCGCAAGGTGCTCGCCGACATCGCCGTGTCCGATCCGAAGGCCTTCGAGGCTCTCGCCGAGGCTGCCAAGGCCGCGCTTGCAGCATGACGAGTTGCCGGCCGTCGGAGCCGATCACCTCGCGTGCCAATGCCCGGCTGAAGCACGCGCGCAAGCTCCAGGCGCGCCGCCACCGGCGGCTGCTGGGTCAGTTCCTGGCCGAGGGCGAGGACATCGTCGAGGAGGGTCTCGCCGCCGGCATCCTGCCGGTCGAGACCCTGATCGCGGCCGACCGCCCGCCCGACGAGGGCCTGGTCGCGCGGTTGTCCCGCGGCGGGCCGGTGCTGACGGTGCTCGACTCGCTGCTCGCCGAGGTGGGCGGGCTCGGCCACCCGGCCCGCGTCATCGGCCTCTACGACATCGCCTCGCTCCCGCGTGAATATCCGGTGTCAGGCACCCAATATTCACCGCTTGCCGTGTACCTGCACCGCGTGATCGACCCGGGCAACGTCGGCACCGTCGTCCGCGCCTGCGGGGCGCTCGGGCCGGCCCGGCTCGTGCTCTCGCCCGGCTGCTCCGACCCGCTTGCGGGCAAGGGCGTGCGGGCGTCGATGGGCGCCGTCTTCCGCGTTCCGATCGAGGTCGGCGCCGAGCTGCCCACTGCCGATCTGCGGGTCGCGCTCGTCGCGGATGCGCCGACGCCGCTCTGGGACGTCGACCTGTCCGGCCCGGCGGTGCTCGTCGTCGGCGCCGAGCGCAACGGCCTGCCGGAGGATCTGGTCGAGGCATGCGACGTGGTGTGCGCGATCCCGCAGGCGGTCGGCGCCGAGTCGCTGAACGCCGCCCAGGCGGCGTCGCTTGCGCTCTACGAGGCCGTCAGGCAGCGAGCCGGAACGGCGGGTATGCGTCCGTCACCAGGGTGAACGCGTAGCCGGAGACGCGGTTTCCCCACCGCATCACGCCCTCGACGAACTCGAAGGCGCCGCGCGGGTAGCGGCCCGTGAAGAGCACCGCGAACCAGACGTAGATCAGGACGAAGAACGTCGCGATGCCGAGGAAGAAGAGCACGACGTAGTGCGGGATCGCGAGTAGCCACTTGACGAGCGGCAGCCAGCGGTTGAGCTCGGCGCCGGTGATCTCCGGATAGTCCAGATGCACGGCCTGGTGGTCGTCGGTCGAGGGGTAGTGGTCGTCCATCAGCGCCATGTAGGCCGTCACACGGCTGCTGAACCGCGAGATCTCGAGGTTCCAGTCAAACCACCAGCGCGGGTACTTCTGCCGGAAGAGCAGCATCAGCACCACCGGCAGGATGACGGTGCCGCCGGCGGCCGCGATCCGGCCGCCGCTGTGGCCGAAGCCGCCCGACACGTGGTCGAGCGTCCCCATCAGGATCCCGATCGGGATCACCCAGAAGATCCGAAACGCGCTCGATACTCGGTCGAGCGGGCGGTCGGGATAGTCGACCGAGAACGTGACGGGATACGAATCCATCGTCACAAGGGTAGCGGCAGCGGACGCCGGGCGACCCAGACCGAGTCGGTCGACCCGGGCTCGAGCGGACGCCCGTCGAACCATCCGTAGCCCTGGATCGGTCGAACCCGGCCCGCTCGAGCAGGCCGCGCCACTCGCCGGGGCCGATCCACCAGAGCTCCATCTCGGCCTCGATGGCGCCCGCTCGCACCGTGAGCTCGAGCCGGCGCTCGCGCTCGTCCCAGCGCGCGCGCTCGGAGATGCCGCGCTCGCGCTCGAGGAAGCGGTCGTGGGTCTCGTCGATGTCGATCCGGTCGGGGTGGAACACGTCGAAGGCGAGCGTCCCGCCGGGCTCGAGCCGGTCGTGGAGCGCCCGCAGCACCGACAGCCGCTCGCCGTCGTCACGCAGGTGCAGGAACGCCCGGAAGGGCACGAGCACCACCGCGAAGCGGCCAAGGTCGGGCAGGTCGCGCATATCGGCCTCGACGAGCCGCAGGTCGAGCCCGTGGGGCGCCGCCCGCTCGCGGGCCAGGTCGAGCATGACCGGCGAGGAGTCGACACCGACGACCGGGACGCCCGCGAGCGCGACGGGCACGGCGATCCGGCCCGAGCCGACGCCGACCTCGAGCACCGCGCCCCCGCCGGCGACGGCCTGCTCGACGTAGAACGGGATGTCCTCGGTGACCGACCGGCACCAGGCGTCGTAGCGCCGGCCGAGGCGGTCGTACGCCGAGGTCACTGAGAGTCGGGACGAGCCATCTCACTACACTACCCGGCCACGATGGACGACCTCCAAGCCCTCGTCGCCGACGCCATATCCCGGATCGCTGCGGCGAGCGCCCCCGACGCGCTCGAGGAGGTGCGGATCGAGTTCGTGGGCCGCAAGGCGCCCCTTGTGCTGGCGCTGCGGGAGCTCGGCTCGCTCCCACCCGACGAGCGCCGTGCGCGCGGCGCCGAGCTGAACCGCGCCCGCCAGGCGATCGAGGCGGCGATCGCGGCGCAGGACGAGGCACTGCGCGGCGCCGATCTCGAGCGGCGCCTGCGCGACGATCGCGTCGATGTGACCCTGCCGGGGACGCGCCGGCCGCGCGGCTGGTCGCACCTGATCGAGCAGACGCGGCGCGACATCCTCGACGTGTTCGTCGGATTCGGCTACGAGATCGCCGACGGGCCCGAGATCGACACCGTCTACTACAACTTCGACGCGCTGAACCACGCGCCGACGCACCCGTCGCGGCAGGTGACGGACACCTTCTACATCGCTCCCGACGTTGTCCTTCGCACGCACACCTCGCCGATGCAGATCCGCACGATGGAGGCCCACCCGCCGCCGGTCTACATGGCCACCGCCGGCCGCTGCTACCGCCGCGACACCCCCGACGCCACCCACACCGCCATGTTCACGCAGATCGAGGGCCTGGTCGTCGACCGCGGCATCACGCTCGCGCACCTGAAGGGGACGCTGCTTCGGTTCGCGCGGGCGATCTTCGGCGCCGATCGCGAGGTGCGCCTGCGGCCGCACTTCTTCCCGTTCACCGAGCCGTCGGTCGAGGTCGACGTGAGCTGCTTCAACTGCGCCCGCGACGGCTCGCCCTGCCGGGTGTGCCGCGGCGAGGGCTGGATCGAGATCCTCGGCGCAGGGATGGTCGACCCCAACCTCTACACCTACGTCGAGGGCTACGACCCCGAGCAGGTGTCCGGCTTCGCGTTCGGCCTCGGCGTCGAGCGCGTTGCGGGCCTGCGCCACGACATCCCCGATATCCGCCTTCTGTGGGAGAACGACCTGCGCTTCATGGAGCAGTTCGGATGAGGGTGCCCGTCTCGTGGCTACGCGAGTACGTCTCGTTCGACCTCGACCCGCGCGACCTGGGCGAGCGGATGTCGATGACGGGCACCAAGCTCGAGGCGCTGCACCGCCGCGGCGTCCCGGCCGGGCTCGACCGCTACCGGGTCGGCCGGGTGCTCTCGCGCGACCAGCATCCAAACGCCGATCGCCTGAGCCTCTGCAGCGTCGACATCGGCGCCGGCGAGCCGCAGCAGATCGTGTGCGGCGCCCGCAACTTCGAGGCCGGCGCGACCGTGGCCGTGGCGCTTCCGGGCGCCGTCCTTCCCGACGGCACCGAGCTTCGGGTCGCCAAGCTGCGCGGCCTCGAGTCGCGCGGGATGATGCTCTCCGAGCGCGAGCTCGAGCTGGGCCAGGATCACGACGGGATCATGCTGCTCCCCGCCGACTGGCCGGTCGGCGACGCGCTGATCGACCACCTCGCGATCGCCGACGAGGTGCTCGAGTTCGAGATCACGTCCAATCGCCCCGACTGCCAGAACGTCTACGGCATCGCCCGCGAGGTGTCCGCCGTGCTCGACACCGACCTCGCCGAGTGGCCGGGCACCGAGCCGGAGGCGCTCGGCGAGGGGACGGCCGGCGACTATGTGAAGGCGCGCATCGACGCCCCCGACATGTGCCCGCGCTGGGCCGCGCGTGTGTTCACGAACGTCCGCGTCGGCCCGTCGCCGGCGTGGATGAAGGCACGCATCGCGGCCGCGGGGATGCGCCCGATCTCAAACGTCGTCGACATCACGAACTACGTCATGCTCGCGATCGGCGAGCCGACGCACGCCTTCGACCTCGACAAGGTGACGGGGCGCGAGATCATCGTGCGCCGGGCGACGCCGGGCGAACGGGTGACGACGCTCGACGGCCAGGACCGCGAGCTCGACACCGACACGCTCGTCATCGCCGATGCGGAGAAGCCGTCGGCGGTGGCCGGGCTGATGGGGTCGGAGTGGAGCGAGGTGACCGACGGCACGACCACGGTGCTGATGGAGTGCGCGAACTTCGACGGCCCGACCACGCAGGCGTCGTCGATCCGCCTCGGGCTGCGCACCGAGGGCTCGAGCCGGTGGGAGAAGGGCCTCGATCCGCACCTCTCGCCGCGGGCGCTGCGGCTCGCGTCCCAGCTGATGGTGGAGCTGTGCGGCGCGACGCTCGTGCCGGGCACGATCGACGTGCACGGCGAGCTGCCCGAGCCGCCGGTCGTGCCGCTTCGGCGGAGCCGGCTCGAGGCCGTGATCGGCGCGGAGTACACCGACGCCGAGGTCGAGCGAGCGCTGACGCGGCTCGGCTACGAGGCGGTCGACGGCGGCTGGCGCGTGCCGACCTGGCGGGCGGCCGACACGACGCGCGAGATCGACCTGATCGAGGAGGTCGCCCGCGTCCACGACCTCGAGCGGGTGCCGACGCGGATGCCCGGCGGGGCGCCCGGCGGCGGCCGGCTGAGCGCCGAGGAGCGCCTGCGGCGCACCGTCGTCGACGTCCTGCGCGGCGCGGGCCTGTCCGAGGCCGCGACGCTGACGCTATGGGATACCGGAGTGCCTGACCGGCTGCGGCTCGCCGGCGACGATCCGCGCCGGGCGCTCGTCGAGCTCCAGAATCCGATGAGCGCCGAGTGGGCGGCGATGCGCACGCTCGTGTTCCCCGGCCTCCTGCACTCGGCCCGCCGCAACCTGGCCATGTCGGCGCCGCGCGTGGCGCTCTTCGAGATCGGGCACGTGTTCCTGCGTAGCGGCGGGCGTTTGCCCGACCAGCCCGCCCGGGTCGCGGGCGTCATCGCGGGCGAGGGCAGCGGCTTCTTCGACGCCAAGGGCGTGGTCGAGACGCTGCTCGCCGGCGCGCGCGTCGAGGTGCCCGAGTTCCGCCCCGCGACCGAGCCCTTTCTGCACCCGGGCCGGGCGGCGGCGTTCGGAGACGGCTTCGTCGGCGAGCTGCACCCGCTGGTTGCCGAGGCGTTCGGGCTCGAGGGCGGCGCGACGGTGTTCGAGCTCGGCCTGGAGGGACTGCGCGGCCGTCCGCCCGAGCAGGTGCTCTACCGCGACGTCACGAGCTTCCCGCCGGCGCGGCAGGACATCGCCGTGGTGGTCGCCGAGGACGTGTCGGCAGGGCAGGTCGTTGCGATCGTGCGGTCGGCGGCCGGGCCGGTCCTGGCCGGGGTCGAGGTGTTCGACGTCTACCGCGGCCCGCAGGTGGGGGAGGGGCGCAAGAGCCTCGCGCTGCACCTGGTCTTCCAGGCGCCCGATCGCACGCTCACAGATGCCGAGGCCGATGCCGTCCGCGACAGGGTCGTGGCCGCGCTTCGCGCGCAGGCCGGGGGTGAGCTGCGCTGATGCGGCGCGACGACCTCGTCGCGCGGCTCGACGCCTACTTCGGCACCCTGGACGTCCGCGGCGACGACTGGGACGACCTCTTCCATCTCGTCTATCCCGACCCGTACTGGCGCGAGTTCGCCGAGCCAGGCTACGAGGGCCGCTGGAACGGCCTGCTCGCGCGCGGTGGCGACGATGTGGCGCGGGTGGTCACCTGCGTGTTTCCCTCCGACCGCGTGATCGGACTGCTCGAGCCGGGGACGTTCCTCTTCTCGGAGCACCCGATCGACTACGGCGACGAGGCCGGCTTCCTGCCGCTCGCGCGCGGGAGCTTCGAGCGCATGCGGGCCGACGGGATCAGCTTCTACCACGTGCACGCGCCGATCGACCACCACCCGGAGGTGTCGCCGTCGCGGCTCTGCGCCGCCGCGATGGGCGTGCCGGTCGAGGACGAGTTCCTGCCGATCGCCGAGGGCATCCCCGGCGGCGCGGCGGTGATCGGGCCCTCCGACGTGTCGCTCGACTCGCTGGCCGCGCGCCTGCAGGCCTACCTCGGCCCCGAGGTGCCGGTGCGGATCGTGCGCCGCCGGCCCGGTGCCGATGCGGCCGGCCGGGTCGCGGTCGTCGGCGGCGGCGGTGCCGATCGCGACGCGCTCGCCGCGGCGCTCGAGCGCGGCTGTCAGACGTATGTCACGGGTGGGGTCTTCACCCGCTGGGCGGCGGAGTTCCTCGCCCTGGCCGACGAGTCGGGGGTGGCCGTCGTCGACGGCACCCACTACGGCACCGAGGTGCCGCCCCAGCTCGCGATGGTCGACTGGTTTCGGGCGCTCGGCCTCGAGGCCGAGTTCATCGCGGACGGCCCGAAGTGATCCTCCGGGAATGCCCGGCGCCGCTCCTACTCCGCCGAAACCCCGCTCGGGTTGGCGAAGATGCGCCCACCCTTCGTGCTCGTGCAGATCACCGTCTTCAGCTTGTGCGTGTCGGTCACCTGGAACCAGCGGAAGGCGCAGCTGACCCCACCGGGCAGGGTGCGGTGGTTGTTGAAGCCGATCCCGCGCCCGAGCGGCGATGTCCAATGCCGGGTGCCGAGCACTCCGTGGGCAGACGTCCCGTGGAGCTGCGAGTAGCTTGTCGGATCCGCCAGGGCCCAGCAGCGGACGCGAGCGTTGCCACCGACGTCCTGCCAGTGGCAGCTGACTTTGCCGTGGAACGCGCTGAACGCCCCCGAGGGGTTCCCCGATGCCGCCGACGCGGCCGATGCCGAAGCCGCGATCGCCACGACGGCCGCCAACATGCCCACGATTCGCATTTCGCGTCTCCCTCGGTCGAAGTCGGCCCGAGGATATCCCCGATCGGCTGCGTCTGCCTGGCTCGGCGGGACTGGCGGGTGCGCCTGCACGTGTGCGCGGGTGAGCTGCTCGGCCGCGTCGGCGTCGCCCGCGTCGATCGCGTCCACGATCCGCTCGTGCTCGCCTGCCCATGCGCGCGGCCCGGCCGACGGCCCGAAGTGAGGGGTTCGCGGCGGACGATCCGGCATCCCTGACTCGTTCCCCGCTTCGTCACCGTGGGTTCACCACGTGGGAACCCATGCGGCACAGCCTGCTGGGTAGCTTCCGCCTCAGGCAGGGGTCTCCAATAGAGGGGGTTGTGCTGTGGTGCGGCGATTGTTGTTCTTCGGCCTGGTCGCGGCGGTTATGTCGATGGTGGCGGTTTCCGTCTCCGTTGCCTCACCGGGGCGGCCAAGGGTCAAGCACGTCCTTCTGATCTCCGTGGATGGGATGCACCAGTCGGACATCGAGTGGTACGTGGCGCACCATCCGAATTCGGAGCTGGCCAAGCTGGTCAACCGTGGGACGGAGTTCAGTAACGCGCACACGTCCGATCCCTCCGACTCGGACCCGGGTGGCACCGCGCTCATGACCGGTGGTGATCCGCGCGCGACCGGTGTCTACTACGACGTGGAATACAGCCACGACGTCTTTCCGCCTGGCACGACCAACTGTTCGGGCCCGGTCCCGGGCGGCAACGTGATCTACGACTCGCCGGACGACACGCTCAACGCCGTGCCTGACCTCCTCAACAACGGCAGCGGCACCACGTTCCCGTCTTTCGATGAGGGTGGCTCGATCTACCCGAGCGGCGTTGACACGAACCCGCGCGCGATCATGAATCTGACCCCGCATCCGCAGTCGGGTCTGAACCCCGCGAGCTATCCGGTCAGTCCGACGACCTGTCAGCCGATCATGCCCTGGGACTACCTGAAGGTGAACACGATCTTCCAGGTGATCCACAACGCCGGCATGCGGACGGCCTGGTCCGACAAGCACGCGATCTACTCGTCGTTCAACGGTCCGGGGTCGGGTGGCCAGAGCATCGACGACTTCTTCGCCCCGGAGATCGACTCGCAGGCGGTCGAGCCCAATGGCGTTCCGTACCCGCAGGACGACGACTGGGCACACATCGACGCCGCGACCAAGCAGTACGACGGCTACAAGGTGCAGGCGATCGTCAACGAGCTCGACGGCTACGACCACAGCCGCCGCCACAAGGTCGGCGTCCCGGCGATCCTCGGGATGAACTTCCAGGCCGTGTCCGTGGCCGAGAAGGTCGACTCGCCCGGCACCATCACCAAGAACGCGGACGGCACATACACCGTGGGGCCGACCGAGCTCGCCGGCTACTACCCCGGAACGACGACGCCGCGTCCGCTTCTGGCCGGCGCGTTTGACTACGTCAACGCGCAGCTTCGCCGGATGGTCGGCACGATCCGCCGTAACGGCCTCGGCTCCTCGACGGCGATCATCGTCACGGCCAAGCATGGCCAGTCGCCGCAGAATCCGCTGCTGCTGAAGCGGATCGACGACGGGCCGATCGTCGGCGCGATCAACGAGGCCTGGTGCGAGAAGCAGAACCCGACCGCGACGCCCGATCCGGCGACGTATTGCACGAACGGACTGAGCGGAGGCACGATCACGCCGCTGATCGTCGCAGGCACCGACGACGACCTGTGGCAAAGCTACCTGTCGGTCAAGACGCAGGGCGCCGCCGACTTCGTCAAGAAGTACCTGTGGAACCACAGCGCGACGGCGGTGCTCTTCAACAACGACGGCGTCAACCGCGGCACCGAGCAGGTCGCGCACTCCGGGCTGGCCCACATCTACGCCGGTGAGGAGGCCGCCGACTTCTTCGGCGTCCCGTACTCGGATCCGCGTCACCCGGACGTGTTCGGCCGCGTCCAGGTGGGTGTCGTCTACACCGGCGGCACGAAGATCGCCGAGCACGGCGGTGACAACCCCGGCGACCGCGACGTGCCGATCCTCGTCTACGCGCCCGGGACCGTGCACCACGGCGCGTCGAACCAGTGGGTGGAGACGACCCAGGTCGCGCCGACGGTCCTGCGGCTGCTCGGCCTCGACCCACGCTCGCTTCAGGCTGTCCGGCAGGAGGGAACGCGAGTCCTTCCGGACCTGCGCTAGCGGCCCAACCGACGCGGGGCGCCATCCTCACGATCGATGGCGCCCCGCAGCGGCCTCCTGCGGAGCCACGGGCGGGTGCGCCTGCACGTCGGCGCGCGTGAGCTGTTCGGCCGCGTCGGCGCTACGCGACGGTAGCGAGCACGTCGTCCAGCGGCACGCTTTGCGCCACCGGCCGATACTGCGCTCGAAGGGGCCGTGTCGTCCACGACCGGCGCCCAGGCGTCGCCGTGAAGCGCCGCGAGGCGCATGCTGCGCGCCGAGCTTCCGGCCACGAGCAGCGGCGGGTGGGGCCGCTGCACCGGCTTCGGCCAGCACCAAGCGGGTCGCGGGATCGACGCCGTGATTGCGAATCTCCTCGACGAGCCAGCCTGCGCCCACGCCGAACAGGAAGCGCCCATCGGAGATGTGATCGATCGTCGCCACCTGCTTGGCGAGCACGATCGGATCGAATTGGGGGACGACGCACACCCCCGTCCCGAGCCGGAGGAGGCTCGTGCACGCTGCGGCTGCGCCGAGCGCGGTGAACGGGTCGAGCAGCCGGGCATCCTCGCCGGGACGGTCGCCCTTCAGGACGTCGCGCCGGCTTGTGGGGACGTGCGTGTGAGCGGTGAGGAACAGCGATTCGAACCCGGCCGCTCGACTGCCGGCGCGAGCTCTGCGATGCCCACCGTCCGGTCGGTGAGCCACACCGCGACGCCGAGCTTCATCGCGCCCATCCTGCGACGGACCTAGCTCGGCGGGACTGGCGGGTGCGCCTGCACGTGTGCGCGGGTGAGCTGCTCGGCCGCGTCGGCGTCGCCCGCGTCGATCGCATCCACGATCCGCTCGTGCTCGCCGGCCCATGCGCGCGGCCCGGCCGGATCGGCCGCCTGGGCCTGATAGATCGGGACGCCGATGCGCGGCACCCAGAGCATCTCGGCGAACCGGGTCAGGTGCGGGTTGCCCGAGGCCGCGGCCAGCGCCAGGTGGAACGAGCGGTTGGCCTCGAAGCTCTCGGTCTTGTCGCCGTCGGCGCGGCGCTGGTGGTCGATGGCGGCGCGCATGGCGGCGATCGCGGGCTGGTCGCGCCGCCCGGCGGCCAGCCGAGCCGCTCCGGGCTCGAGTGCGACCCGCGCGGACCACGCGTGGTTCATGTCGCCGAAGTCGAGCTCCGAGACGGTGGCACCGCGGTTGGGCAGAAACTCGACCAGGCCCTCGGCCGACAGCCGCCGCAGCGCCTCGCGAAGGGGCGTGCGCGACACCCCGAGCTCGTCCGCGAGGGACGCCTGACGCAGCTTGGTGCCGCGGGGGAGGTCGCCCGACAGGATGCGCTCGCGAAGCGCCGTATAGACGTGGTCGACGACGCTCTGGATGTGGAGTGGGCCGAGGCTCTGACGGGCGTCCATGGTCTTTGCATACATTACGCGGAGGACCGTCCGGGTCAAGCCAGGGGCGTCCTTGACAGCCGTCCGCCCACCGTGCGATTGTATCCAATCGAGTCAATCCGAGGAGGGAGACATGGCAGCAACGGCACCGCAGCCGCCCCGCGGCGGTGAGCTCGGCGAACGGCGGCTCGGCACCATGGCGGCCGTCGCGCAGGCGCTCGCCATCGGCCCGATGTTCTCGACCGCGCTCGTCCTCAGCCTGGTCTCCAACCCCGACAACGGCTCGACGTTCAACACCGCGCTGAGCGTGCTGATCGCCGGCCTGGGCGTGCTCGCGATCGCCTATGCGATCTCGCTCTTCGCGCGCCGCTACCAGGGTGCGGGCGCCGTCTACGAGTACCTCGCCCACGGCGCGCATCCGTCGGTCGGGGTCTTCGTCGCCGGCATCTTCTTCGTCGGCACGCTCTTCCTCGGCGGCGGCGGCATCTACCTCGGTCTCGGCATCCTCACGCAGGGCTTCTGGGTGACGCACATCACCACATCGACGATCCCGGCGTGGTGGCTGTTCGCGCTCCTCTTCCTCGGTCTCGTCCTGGCACTGAACTACGTCGGCATCCGGCTCGCGATCGGCCTGATGCTCGGGTTCGCGGCCATCTCGTTCACCGCCATGACGATCCTCGCGATCGCGATCATCGCCAAGGGCGGCCAGGGCGGAAACACGCTGCAGATGTTCAATCCCGGCACCACCTCGGTCAGCGCGGTGTTCAACGGCGTCTTGCTCGGCATCCTGCTCTTCGTCGGGTTCGAGGCGGCGGCGTCGCTCGGCGAGGAGAGCCACGATCCCCACCGATCCATCCCGCGCGCGCTGCTCGGCACGGTCGCCGTGTCGGGTGCCTTCTTCGTGCTGATGGCGTACGCGATCTCGGTCGGGCTCGGCAAGGGCGCCGTCGACAAGGGCGCCTGGCTCAACCCGGCCACGCTGGACATCATGGCCAAGCAGTACGTCGGCTCCTGGTATGCGGGGATCATCGACCTGGTCGTGATCATGGACGCGACGGCGCTTGCGCTCGCGATCTGCGTCACGGTCGGCCGCGGCTACTTCGCGCTCGGGCGCGACGGCCTGCTGCCCTCGGTGTTCGCGAAGACGTCGCGGCACAACACGCCGTGGGTCGGCAACCTGATGGTGATCGTCGGCGGCGGCGGCCTGACGCTGCTCGGGATGTACAGCCACACGATGAACCGGTTCATCCCCATCGCCGGCACGCGCGAGTTCAGCGCGTTCCTCGTGTCGGCCACGGCCGGCTCGTTCGCGATCGAGCTCGTCTACCTCGCCCTGGCGCTTGCCGCCGTCGGGCTGCTGGCGCGCTTCGGCGGCACCTGGTGGCAGTACCTGATCGTGCTCGTGGCGGTGGCAACGCCGCTCCTCGGCTTCTACGGCGCGCTGCACCCGGGCCCGCACGACTCGACCAACCTGAACTGGCTCGCGATGTACTGGGCGCTCGGGGTGGTCGTGCTGTCGGCGGTCTGGTACGCCGTGATGCAGGTCTGGAAGCCGGATCGGATCCGAAATGCGGCCGCCCACGCCTCGGCGCACCACGGCGTGGCGCCGCTCGACGAGAACGTCGACTTCACGCCGGCGCCGCCGGACACGACGATCTAACCGCGCACCGATGAGTTCGTTGTCCCTCCGCGGTCCACCCTGGACCAAGGAGGACACCATGGCAGACGCGCTCAGATACTCGACGTCCATGTCGCTCGACGGCTACGTCGCGGGGCCGGATCAGAGCCCGGAGCGCCCGCTCGGCGTCGGCGGCGAGCGCCTGCACGAGTGGATGCGCGTGCTCGCGGCCTGGCGGCGGCACGCGGGGCTCGAGGGCGGCGTCGTCAACGAGAGCACGGCCGTGTTCGAGCAGGACGATGCCGATGTCGGGGCGATCATCATGGGCCGCAACATGTTCGGCGGCGGGCCGGGGCCGTGGGGTGACGATCCCTGGCGGGGCTGGTGGGGCGACGACCCGCCGTTCCACATGCCGGTGTTCGTGCTGACGCACCATCCGCGGCCGCCACTTCGGTGCCGTGGCGGGACGACGTTCACGTTCGTGACCGACGGGCCGCAGACGGCCCTCGACCTGGCGCGGGAGGCGGCGGGCGATCGCACGGTCGCCGTGTCGGGCGGAGCGGGAGTCGCCAAGCAGTACCTGGCGGCCGGCCTCGTCGGCGAGCTCACGATCCACGTCGCCGCGACGTTCCTGGGAGCCGGCGTGCGCCTGTTCGACGACCCGGCGCTGGCGGGGATGGAGCTCGAACAGACGCGCGTCGTCAAGGCACCCGGCGTCACCCACATCACCTACCTCCTGCGGACTCTGTGACTGAAAGACGCGTGGCCGTGAATACCAGGGGCCTGGCCCCTTTTATTCACCGCGGCAGGCGCCTCAGCGGTGTCCGTCGCGCGCGGCGCAGGCGAGCACGTCGCAGCGCTCGTTCAGGGCGACGCCGGTGTGGCCCCGGTGCCACTTCCAGGTGACCTGGTGGGCGGCGACGAGTGCGTCGAGCCGCTCCCACAGATCGCGGTTTGCGACGGGTTTCCCGGCGGCGGTCTTCCAGCCGCGGCGCTTCCAGCCTGCCAGCCACCGCTTCTCGAACCCGTGCAGGACGTAGGTGGAGTCGGTGTGGATGGTGACGGTGCAGCGGGCGGTGAGCGCCCGCAGACCCTCGATGCATGCCGTCAGCTCCTGCCGGTTGTTGGTGGTGTTCGGCGCGCCGCCGGACAGCTCGCGGGTCCGGCCCGCCGCGACCAGGATCGCCGCCCAGCCCCCGGGGCCGGGGTTCCCGGCGCAGGCTCCGTCCGTCCACAGGTCCACGTTCGGCATCCGCCAATCGTGACCGCCCGCCCGGACAGAACGGGCCGGCGCGAGCATCCTGCGTCTAGGTGACGCCCTGCGTGGCCACGGGGCGCACGTCGGAGAGGCGCCGCTCGAGCTTCAGAGTGCCGACGATGCCGACGCCGTCGAGGGTGCCGAGCCGCTTGCGCACGAGCTGGGCCGCCGCGCCATAGCCGTACGTGTGGGCGGCGCGGAAGTGGAAGACGCCGCTGCGCCAGTCGTCCTCGTGCCACGGGTTCAGGGGCGACATCACGAGGGCGCACTCCTCGGACTGCACCGCGTCGCGCAGGCGCAGCTCCAGGAAGAGCGACGACCAGTCCGACGGCTGCGCGCCGACGATCGCATCCCACTGCTCGACGAGGCCCGGCATGCCGAGATCGTACCGCGCCGGGTCTACGGCGGAGGCACGACCGGCGGCGCGTGATTCAGGTCGAACTCGTGCTCGCTCATGAAGTGCGCCGTCGTGATCATGCGCAGCCGAACGACGACGTGGGTGCGGCGATCGATCCACAGACGGAAGAAGGTGGGCCCGCCGGGCTGGACGAGCGTGATCTGGGTCAGCTCCCGCCCGGTGCCGGCGACGTAGACGGCCTCGGCCGTCGGCGCCCAGAACGGATCCGGCTGGCGGACCGGCCCCGTCTGCGACCGCTTCCACGTGCCGTTTGCCTGCAGGTCCCAGCGGCTCGTGCCGATGATGCGCGCGTTCTCGCTGCCGTGGACGTCGATCGCGAGCCGGTCGGGCGCCTCGGCGGTGTAGGTGGTGGTGACCGAGCGTCCCGGCGCCGAGGCGAGCACGTTCAGCGCCCGCAGGCTGCGCAGCGCCCCGAACACCCTGGCGGCGCGGCGCAGCAGCCCGGCGGCAGGGCGGGCGTCGGCCGCGGGCATCGCGAGGTGTGCGGTCACCGGCGCACGCCCCGGCCGGGTCACGGCCACCGTCAGGTTCGTCGCGGTCGCCGGCACGGGCGCCTGGTAGCAGACGCCGCTTGCGCCCGGACACGGCGTCGCCACGTGCCCGTCGACGACCACGAGCGCGTCGGGCACCCCGGCGCCGATCTGCGACAACAGGGTGATGCGAACGGTCGTGCGCCCCGACCGCTGGGCGCCGACGGCGAGGTCGGCGGCCTCGCCCGCCGCGACCGGACCGGTGGGGGCCGGCGCCTCGACGACCGGCGGGGCCGAACTCGGGACTCCCAGGTTGATGGTGGCGCCGTAGGTGCGGGCGCCGGCGGCGAGCACAAGCGCAGTGTGGCCGGCCGGGAGCGCCGGCAGCAGCCCGGCGTAGGTGCCGTCGGGAGCGCGCCGAAGCGTCGCCTTGCGGCCGCCCGAGCCGGCGATCACCGAGGCGGTCGCGGTGTGCGCCGGAATGCGCAGGTCGACCATGTTTCGCCCCGCGAACCCTGGCCAGAGCGCGAGCCGCGCCCCGGGGCCGAGCGCGATGCTGAGCGGCCCGCCCGCAGCGCGCTTGGCAGATGCCGCCGAGGCCAGACCCGGCGTGTTGGCCGGCGGCAGGTCGGTCAGGAGCGAGACGACGCCGAGCAGGGCCGCGAGCAGGCCGATCTCGACCAGGCCGCGGCGCCTGACCGAGCGAAACACGGTCAATTGGCGCCGGTTCAGATATCCGAGTGTGACCAGGCCGGCGAGCAGGAGCGTCTTTGCGATCAGCGCGCGGCCGTAGCCCGTGCGCCACACCTCGGACGGCTCCGAGACGGCCCAGAGCGCGCGACCCGCACCCGTCAGGGCCAGCACGACGACGCTCGCCACGGCGACGCGCGAGAACCGTGCGGTAACGGCATTTCGCACCCGCGCGCGTTCGGCGTCGGGGAGCCCGCGGGTGGCATGCGGCGTCACGAGCACGAGCTGGACGAGCCCGCCGATCCAGATCGCCGCCGCGGCCGTGTGGACGGCGTCGACGGCCACGGCGGGCCATCCCAGGCCGGGATCGCCGGCATGCCCCGAGAGGCCGGGCACGATCACGGCCCACGCGCCGAGCAGTGCGGCCGGGAGCGCGAGCACGAGCGCCCCTGTGCGGCTGCGGCGCGCGACCGCGAAGGCGGCGGCGGTGGCGACGCAGAACGCGGCGCCGAGGTCGATGCCGCGACCGAACTCACGCCCGAATCGGGTCGCGTCGAGGGCCGAGCCGATCGGCCCGCGGTGATTGAACGCCTGCCAGAACGACACGCCCGCGACCTCGGCGCCCTCTCGCGTCAGCGCCACCCAGCCGCCGGCGAGCATGAGCGCCGCCGCGCCCAGCAGGAGCGAGTTGGCGCGCGCGCCCTCGCGCAGCTCCGCCATCGCCCGCGGCCGCTCGGCCAGGCCCGCGAGCGCCGGCCGGAACACGCCCACCCTGAACACGGCGCCGCCGACGAGCACCATCAGGCCGCAGTAATAGGCGTAGCGGGCGATGAGGTAGGGCCAGTCGAGGCTTGAGGTCTCGGTCGACGCGGCCTGGGGAGGGGCGATGCCCTTCCCGACCCCGATCGCAAGCACGCCCGAGACGATGTGGCCGTCGGTCGACACGACCTGCCAGCGCACGGTGTAGTCGCCACGCCCGAGCCGCGGCTTCAGCGGCAGGACGAGCGCGTTCGAGTCGTGCGCAGAGGGGTGCGCGCGCGCGGCGAGCACCGAGGCGCCCTTGCTGGAGACGACCTTCGTGCCCGCGTCCTTGATCGGCTGGTCGAAGTGCAACACGATCTGGGCCGGCGACCGCGCGACGACGCTCCCCGCCGCCGGGTCGGTTCGGAGCAGGCTGGCGTGCGCCTGGGCCGTCGCCGGGAAGGCGGCGGCCAGGAGCAGCACCGAGATCGCGAGCGCGCAAGCGCGCATGTTGGGTGTCACACCTCCTGGTCGGCTCCGGCGCGGATGCCGGAGCGGGCATCGGCTCAGGTCGTGGCGGGTGGCGCGCGGCCGAGCAGGGTGCGGCGGTGCGGCCGGCCACCCGGGATCGCTGCGGGGACGATGTGACCGGTGCGCGGGCCGGCGAGCAGGAGCTCGGCCGCGGCCAGGATGGCGGCGCGGAGCTCGCGCAGCGCGGCGCCGAGGGCGCGATCGGCCGCCCACACGGCGGCCGCCCCGAGCACCGCGAGGCCGGTGTGCAGCGCGAGGGCGCCGACCTGGCCCGAGTGGGCCGGCGCGCCCGCGGCGATCAACGCGACGTGCGCGCAGCCCTGCGCGCACAGCATGATCGCGACCGTCGCCCGCAGGCCGAGCGGCGCCGATACCGCCGTAGAAGTGCCCCCGAGCGGCCGCGCCGCGGCACGCGCCCGCTCGGCGGCGGCGCCGCCGAGGCGGCCGCGAGGCCGGCCAGGGCGAAGCCGCGGGCGAGCGTCTGCGTGCGCATCTGCGTATGAAGTATCGCAGTGCCGGGTAGGATGGCCGACGTGGATCCCGCGACGCTGGACAAGTTGGCCGAGCTTGCGGTCGGGTTCGGGGCGAACGTCCAGCCGGGGCAGCGGGTGATCGTCCTCGCGGCGCTCGGCCAGGAGGAGCTCGCGCGCCGGATCGTCGAGCGCGTGTACGAGGCCGGTGCGGTGTACGTGGACATGATCTACCGCGATCCCTACGTCCAGCGGGCGCGACTGGTTCACGGCGTCGACGACGCGCTCGGCTACGAGCCGGAATGGATCCCCGAGATGATGCGGCAGCACGGCATCCACAAGGGCGCGCAGATCGCGCTCTCGGGGCCGACCGTGCCGGGGCTTCTGGACGGCATCGATGCCGAGCGGATCGGCCGCGACCGGCCGCCGGGACGGGTGGAGGGCATCGAGAACATGACCCAGGCCCGCAACAACTGGACGATCGTGCCCTGTCCGTCGCCGGGCTGGGCGGCGCTCGTACATCCCGATCTCGAGCCGGAGGCGGCGCTCGAGAGGCTCTGGGGCGAGATCGAGATCGTGTGCCGCCTCGATGCGGACGACCCGGTGGCGGCGTGGTCGGAACGGATCGCGCAGCTCAAGCGCGCCTGCGAGGCGCTGAACGGCCGCCGGTTCGACGTCATCCACCTGGAGGGGCCCGGCACCGACCTTCGCGTCGGTCTCCTGCCCGGCTCGACGTGGAACGGCGGCGGCATGAAGACCGCGTGGGGACTCGACCACCGGGCGAACCTGCCCACCGAGGAGGTGTTCACGTCGCCCGATCCCGAGCGGGTCGACGGCGTCGTGCGCTCGACGAAGCCGCGCGAGCTCTCGGGCACCATCGTGCGCGACTTCGAGGTGCGCTTCGAGGGTGGACGGGTGAAGTCGATCGACGCGGCCGAGAACGGCGGCGTCCTCGAGGCCTACGCTCGGCGCGACGAGGGCGCGGGCCGGCTGGGCGAGCTCGCGCTCGTCGACGGAAGCGGCCGCATCGGCCCGCTCGACACGGTCTTCTACGACACGCTGCTCGACGAGAACGCGGCCAGCCACATCGCGCTCGGCCAGGGCTTCGACTGGGCCGTGGCCGAGGAGGATCGCCCGCGCATCAACCGAAGCGAAGTGCACGTCGACTTCATGATCGGCTCACCCGAGGTCGACGTCACCGGCGTCACCGCCGCCGGCGAGCGCGTGCCCGTGCTCCGCGGCGGCGCCTGGCAGATCTAGGCCGTGAGCGGGGCTGGCGGCGGGAGTCGGACCGTGGCCGGGCTGGAGCTCCTGCGGGCCGACCATGCCGCGGCGGTGCTCGCCTTCGAGCGGGCGAACCGCGCCTACTTCGCGGCCTTCATCTCCGATCGCGGCGATGCCTACTTCGAGCGATTCGCCGAGCAGCACCGCGCCCTGCTGGCCGAGCAGGACGCGGGCGCCGGCGCCTACCACGTGCTCGTCGCGGAGGACGGCTCGGTGCTCGGCCGGTTCAACCTGTTCTTCGTCGGCGACGGCACTGCGAACGTCGGCTACCGGGTCGCTCAGCACGTCGCCGGCCACGGCATCGCGACCGCGAACGTCATGCAGCTGTGCCGACTGGCGGCGTCGGAGTTCGGGCTGCGCACGCTCAGAGCGGCCACGAACCACGACAACGCCGCGTCGCAGAAGGTGCTGACAAGGGCCGGGTTCGTCCCGGTCGGCCCGGCCGATCCGGCCGAGATCGGCGGGACGCCGGGCACGTGGTATCAGCGCGACCTCGCTACCGGCGAGGCGTGAAGGCGAGCTCTCGCTCTGCTCCCGCGCTCAGGCGGCGCCGGTGCGCATGCGGAAGATCGTTGCGATGACCTCGGCCGGGTCGAGATCGTCGTCGTGGCCGAGGCTGCCGCCCCGTAGCCGAAGCGATGTGTAGGCCATCAGATCGCGCATCGAGATGACGCCGACGACATGTCCGTCGCCGTTCACGATGGGCAGGTGGCGGAAATGCCCATCCACCATGAGCGCCATCGCCTCGGGGATGGCGGTGTCGGGCGCGGCGGTCAGGACGTGCCGCGTCATGCGGTCATGCACGGGCGTGGCCGGGTCGGTGGCGTCGCTGACCGAACGCATCAGGTCGCGCTCGGTGATCACGCCGACCAGCTCGCCGGCGCCGTCGATCACCATCGCCGCGCCGACGTCCGCCTCGACCATGCGGCGGGCGGCGTCGCCGAGCGTCGTGCCGGGCGCCACCGTCACCACGTTCGTCGCCATGACGTCGGTCAGCTGCATCAGAGCGAGTGTACGTGCGGGTTCGTGGTCATGCGAGCAGCAGGGTCGGAGCCTCGAGGTGGCGCTTGACGGTCTGCAGCAGCTTGGCCCCGTCGGCGCCCGAGCAGGCGCGATGGTCGCACGAGAGCGTGACCGACATGATCTGACGCGGAACGGCGACGCCGTCTTCGAACACCGCGCGCTCGACCGCGCTCGACACCGCGAGGATGGTCGATTCGGGCGGGTTGATGATCGCCGAGAAGGCGGCGACGTCGAACATGCCGAGGTTCGAGACCGTGAACGTGCCGCCCTCGATCTCGGCCTGGCGCAGCTTGCCGCTGCGAGCACGCGCGACCAGGTCGCGGGTCTCTGCCGAGATCTGGCGCACGCCCTTCAGGTCGGCCTCGCGCAGCACCGGGACGATCAGGCCGTCGTCGAGCGCGACCGCGATGCCAACGTTCACGTGGGCGTGGTAGACGTGGCGGCCGTCGACGTAGGAGCGGTGCGCCTGGGGGTGCAGCGCGAGCGCCTGCGCGCCTGCGCGCACGATCAGGTCGTTCACGCTCACCTTCTCGCCCGAGTCGGCCAGCGCGGCGTTCAGCTCGGCGCGAAGCGCAAACGCCCTGGTCATGTCGATCTCGGAGGTGACGTAGAAGTGGGGGACGGTGGCCTTCGACTCGGCCATGCGCCGCGCGACGGCCTTCAGCATCGGCGTGAGCTCGCGCACCTCGTCGTCCTGCGCCGGTGGCGCGGCGGGCGACGCGGGAGCCGAGACCGCTGCCGCGGGCGCGACCGCCGGTGCGCCGCCTGCGAGCGCGCGCTCGACGTCGGCCTTCACGATGCGGCCGTCCGGGCCCGTCCCTGTGCCGGCCAGGCCGCGCAGGTCGAGGCCGGCGGCGTCGGCCATCCGGCGCGCGATCGGGCTGGCGCGAAGCGCCCCGCCGTCGCCCGCGGGATCGGCCTGGGCCGTGACCGGCGGTGGCACGACGACCGTCGGGGCATCTCCGCCGGCGCCGTTGCCGCCGTTGCTCGCTGCGGCCGGCGCCTGCGCCTCGGCGACGGGCACCTCCTCGCCCTCGGCGCCGACGATCGCGATGGGCGCCCCGAGCGCCGCGGTCTCGCCGTCGCCGACGAGGATCTTCAGCATCGTGCCGTCCTCGTAGGCCTGGAAGTCCATCGTGGCCTTGTCGGTCTCGATCTCGGCGATCACGTCGCCCTCGTGGAAGCTCTCGCCCTCACGCTTCAGCCAGCGCCCGATCGTGCCCTGCTCCATCGTGTCTGAAAGGCGGGGCATGGTGAGCTCTTCCGACATGGGCGAACCTTACAGGCCGCACTCGGCCAGCAGCGAGCGCGCGGCGGCCTCGATCTTGGACTCGAGCGGCAGCGCCGCGAGCTCGAGCGGCTTGGAGTAGGGCATTGGCACCTCGGCCTGGCCGACCCGCTCGACGGGCGCGTCGAGGTCGTCGAAGCAGACCCGCTGCAGCCGCGCGGCCAGCTCCGCGCCGACGCCGTAGGTCGACCAGCCCTCCTCGGCGACGAGCACCCGGTTCGTCTTGCGCACCGAGTCGGCGACCGTGTCGACGTCGAGCGGGCGCAGCGAGCGCAGGTCGATCACCTCGGCCGAGATCCCGTCGTGGGCCAGGCGATCGGCCACGCGCAGGGCGCGCTGGACGGTGTAGGAGTGCGCGACCAGGGTGAGATCGGTGCCCTCGCGGGCGACGGCGGCCCGCCCGAGCGGAATGGCGCCGTCGCCGTCCTCGGGCAGCGGCCCGGTCAGGTTGTAGAGGACGAGGTTCTCGCAGAAGAGCACCGGGTCGTCGTCGCGGATGGCCGACTTCAGCATCCCGTAGGCGTCCGCCGGGGTCGCGGGGGCCACCACCTTCAGGCCCGGGCAGCCGGCGAACCAGGCCTCGAGCGACTGCGAGTGCTGGGCGGTCAGCTGAGCGCCGGCCCCGCCCGGCGTGCGGATCACGAGCGGCACGCCGACCTTGCCGCCGAACATGTACCGGATCTTCGCCGCGTGGTTGATGACCTGATCCATGGCCACGAGGATGAAGTTGATCGTCATGATCTCGATCACCGGCCGCAGGCCCATCATGGCCGCGCCGATCCCCGCGCCGACGAAGCCCTCCTCCGAGATCGGCGTCTCGCGCACCCGCACCGGGCCGTACTTCTGCCACAGGCCGGCGGTGACCTTGTAGGAGCCCTCGAAGCGGCCGATCTCCTCGCCCATCAGGAAGACGTCGGGGTCACGGCCGAGCTCCTCGTCGAGCGCGAGGCGCAGGGCCTCGCGGTAGGTCACGTCGGCCATGTCTGCGCCTCTCCGCGCTCGCCGAACGGCGCGCCCGCGGCCATGCGCGAGAACTGCTCCGGCGAGCTCGGATCGCCGTAGAGGTGGTCGTAGAGGCTGTCGCGCGGTGGGTAGGACGCGGTCAGGGCGCGCTCGATCGCGTCCTTGACGACGGCGGAGACGTCCTGCCACACCGCGTCGAGGTCGGCGCCGGTCGCGATGCCGCGCTCGCCGAGCAGGAGGCCGTAGCGCGTGATCGGGTCGCGCTCGCGCCACGAGCGCACCTCGTCGGCCGTGCGGTAGACCTTGCCCGCGTCGGCGACCGAGTGGCCGCGATAGCGGTAGGTGATCGTCTCGAGCAGGGCGGGCTTGCGCTCCTCGCGTGCCTGGCGCAGCAGCCGGTCGGCGGCCTCGCGGACTGCGAGGACGTCGTTCCCGTCGACCTGCTCGCCGTGCATGCGGTAGGCCGCGGCGTGCTTCCACAGGTCGGGCTCGGCGTTTGACTGGACGACCGACGTGCCCATGCCGTACTGGTTGTTGATCGCCTGGAACACGATCGGAAGGCCCCAAAGCGCGGCCAGGTTGAGCGCCTCGTGGAACGACCCGGTCGCCATGGCGCCGTCGCCGAACTGGCACAGGACCGCCGAGGGCTGGTCGCGATAGGTCATCGCCAGGGCGGTGCCGTTCGCAATCGGCAGGTGGGCGCCGACGATGCCCCAGCCGCCGTAGAAGTGGCGCTCGACGTCGAGCAGGTGCATCGAGCCGCCGCGGCCGTGCGCGGCGCCGGAGTCCTTGCCGAAGAGCTCGGCCATGACCGCCGCGGCCGGGCTTCCCACCGCGAGTGCAGTTCCGTGGTCGCGGTAGCTCGCATAGAGCGCGTCGCCCGGCTCCAATGCGTCGATCGAGCCTACCGACGAGGCCTCCTCGCCGATGGCAAGATGGCAGTACCCGCCGATGCGGGCGCGGGTGTACTGCTCCTCGGTGCGCTCCTCGAACCGGCGGATGAGCGCCATCTGCCGGAAGAGCGAGAGCGCGTGCTCGCGGTCTTCCAGGACCGAGGACTGGGTCTCGGCGGGCTTCGCCATGCGCCGAACCTTAGCCCGTGCGAGGCGCTAGGCTGCGCGCGAGATGGCGACGGCTGTCACGGTCCCCAGCCTCGGTGAAGAGGCGGCTTCCGCGGTGCTGATCCGGTTCCTGGTGGAGCCGGGCGAGGCGGTGCGCCGCGGCGACCCGCTCTACGAGCTCGACACCGACAAGGTCACCCAGGAGGTCGAGGCCGAGGCCGACGGCGTGCTGATCGAGGTGGTGGGCACGCCGGGCGTCGAGTATTTCCCGGGTTCGACGATCGCCTGGATCGGTGAGGCGGGCGAGCGGGTGGGCGCGTGACCGACGCGTTCCGGGTCGCGCATCTGGACGATCTCGATCGCATCGAGGTTGCAGGCGGCCAGTACCGGCCGATCCGGCGCGCGCTGGGCGTGCGCGCGTTCGGGATCAATGCCTACACGGCGGCGAGGGCGGGCGACCAGGTCGTCGAGCACCACCACGAGGGCACCGGCTCGGGACGGCAGGAGGAGCTGTATCTGGTGTTCTCGGGCCACGCCGAGTTCACCGTCGGAGACGAGACCATCGATGCGCCGGCGGGGACGATGGTGTTCATCCCCGACGTCGACGCGAAACGCGGCGCCGTTGCCAGGGCAGACGCGACCACCGTGCTGGTCGTGGGCGGGCCGGCAGACACGCCGATCCCGACCTCGCCGTTCGAGTACTGGTTCGCGGCCGAGGCGCCGTACAAGGCGGGGGAGTATGACCGCGCAGTCGAGGTGGCCTCGGAGGGGCTCGCCGAGTGGCCCGAGTCGGCCCAGCTGAACTACCAGCTCGCCTGCTTCCACGCCCTCGCCGGGCGCCGTGAACAGGCGCTCGACCACCTCGCGGTCGCCGTCTCGAGCGAGCCACGGGCGGCGGAGTGGGCGGCCGGTGACGCCGACCTCGACTCGATCCGGGACGACCCCGCGTTCCCGAAGCCGGGCTGAACTAGGATCCCGGCCGTACCGGGAGAGCGAGCGCGAGGAGCGAGTCGATGGAGTGTGACGTTGCCGTCCTGGGCGGCGGGCCGGGAGGGTATCCGGCCGCGATCCGGGCGGCCCAGCTGGGGGCGAACGTTGTCCTGATCGAGCAGGCGCGAGTGGGCGGCACCTGCATCACGGTCGGCTGCATCCCCACCAAGACGTGGGTGCAGACCGCGCATGCGCTCAAGGAGACGCGCGAGGTGTTCGCGCAGATCGGCGTGCGCGTCGAGGGCGCCGAGCTCGACTTCGGCCAGGCGCAGCAGAACAAGACCGGCATCGTCGACGGGCTCGTGAACGGCATCACGGGCGTCGTCAAGGCCAACGGCATCACGATCGTCAATGGCCGCGGCGAGTTCACCGGGCCGAACACGATCGCGGTCGAGGGCGGCGAGGACGTGACGTTCCGCTCGGCCGTCATCGCCACCGGCTCGCACCCGCTGCGCCCGCCCGTGAAGGGCATCGACGGGCCGAAGTGCGTCGACTCGACCGGCTTGCTCGCGATCGGCGAGGTGCCCAAGCGGCTCGTGATCCTGGGGGGCGGCGTGATCGGGGTCGAGTTCGCCTCGATCTTCCGCCATTTCGGCAGCGAGGTCACCATCGTCGAGATGCTCGAGCACCTGATCCCGATGGAGGACGTCGACGCCTCGAAGGAGCTCGAGCGCGCGTTCAAGCGCCGAGGCATCGCCACCCACCTGGGTGCCCGCGCGACCGAGGTGGCCGAGTCGGGCGAGGGCGTCACGCTGCGCTACGAGGGCGCCGACGGCAAGCCGGGCGAGGTCGAGGCCGACCTCGTGCTGGTCGCGACCGGCCGCGGCGCGAGCACGAGCGGCATCGGCCTCGAGAAGGCGGGCGTCCAGTTCGATCCCCGCCGGGGCGTGATCGCCGACAGGCACATGCGCACGAACGTGGCCCACATCTACGCCGCCGGCGACGTCGCCGGCGTCTATCAGCTCGCGCACACGTCGTTCCGCGAGGGCGAGGTGGCGGCCGAGAACGCGCTCGGCCACGAGAGCGAGATGGACTACTCGGCCGTCCCGCGCTGCGTCTACACCGATCCCGAGGTGGCGGCGGTCGGCCTCACGGAGGCCCAGGCCCGCGAGCAGCACGGCGACGACGTCATCACCGGCCGCTTCCCGTTCTCGGCCTCGGCCCGGGCGCAGATGTACGGCGAGAAGGCCGGATTCGCGAAGACGATCTCCGAGACGCGCTACGGCGAGCTGCTCGGCATCGTGATCGTCGGCCCGCAGGCCACCGAGCTCGTGAACGCGGGCGTCGTCGGCATCTCCGCCGAGTCGACCATCGACACGCTGGCCGACTCGATGGCGGCCCACCCGACGCTCGCGGAGGCGCTCAAGGAGGCCGCGCTCATGTCGCTCGGCCGCCCGATCCACCTGCCGCCACCGCGCCAGCGCGCCAAGGCCGCCGCCAGGTGAGTGGCAGCATCGATGCCTCCCGCTTCCTGATCCCGACGCTCAAGGACGATCCGGCCGACGCGGAGGCGATCAGCCACAAGCTGCTCGTGCGAGGCGGGTTCGTGCGCCAGCTCGGCTCGGGCCTCTACACCTACCTGCCGCTGGGCTGGAAGGTGCTGCGAAACACGATGCAGGTCATCCGCGACGAGATGGACACGATCGGGCTCGAGATGCTGATGCCGGTGCTGCAGCCGGCCGAGCTGTGGGAGGCGACGAACCGCTACGGCATCGACGTGCTCTTCAAGACGGAGGGCTACGGCGACAAGCGGTACGTCCTCGCGATCACGCACGAGGAGTGCGTCACCTATCACGCCGCCCGCGACATCCGCTCCTATCGCGAGCTGCCGCAGATCTGGTACCACCAGCAGACGAAGGAGCGCGACGAGCCGCGGCCGCGGGGCGGCATCCTGCGCACGCGCGAGTTCATCATGAAGGACTCCTACAGCTTCGACCGCGACCGCGCCGGGCTCGAGGAGTCCTACGCCAAGCACCGCGAGGTCTACATCCGCATCTTCGACCGCTGCGGCCTCGAGGCCTGGCCCGTCGAGGCCGACGTGGGCATGATGGGCGGCTACGGCGGTGAGGAGTTCGTCGCGCCGAGCCCAAACGGCGAGGCCGAGCTCGTGCGCTGCTCAAACTGCGGCTACGCCGCGAACGTCGAGGTGGGGCGCTCGACGCCGCGGACGCCGCAGTTCCCGGCGCGTCTGGACGCGCCCCAGGAGGTCGAGACGCCCGGCGCGACGACGATCGAGGGGCTGGCGGAGTTCCTCGGCGTCGATCCGGCGGCGACCGCGAAGGCGATGCCGATCGTGGTCGACGGCAAGGTCGTGCTCGCGCTCGTCCGCGGCGATCACCGGCTGCACGAGCTGAAGACCCAGAGCGCGTTGGGCGAGCCCTTCCGGCCGGCCCAGCCGGACGAGATCCGGGCGACGTTCGGAGCCGATCCGGGCTCGATCGGGCCCGTCGGCGCCAGGGTCCGCATCATCGCCGACGAGTCGCTGCGCGAGGGCCAGTTCGTGGGCGGCGCGAACCGCACCGGATGGCACCTGCGCGGCGTCGAGGCGGGCCGCGACTACCAGGCGCGAATTCGCCGACCTGCGCGAGGTGGCCGAGGGCGACATCTGCCCGGTGTGCGGCACGGGCACGCTGCATATCGAGCCCGCGATCGAGGTCGGCCACATCTTCAAGCTGGGCACGCGCTACTCGGTGCCGCTGAACGCGACCTACCTGGACGAGGCCGGCAAGGAGCACCCGATCGAGATGGGCTCCTACGGCATCGGCCCCGCACGGGTCTCGGCCGCGGTGGTCGAGCAGCACCACGACGAGAAGGGGATCATGTGGCCGGCGAGCCTGGCGCCGTTCCACGTCCACATGGTCGTGATCGGCGGTCAGGACGACCCCCAGTTCCCGATCGCGCGCGACATCCAGGCCCAGCTCGAGGCGGCCGGCCTCACGGTGCTCTTCGACGATCGCGCGGCCAGCCCCGGCTCGCGCTTCGCCGACGCCGAGCTGATCGGCATGCCGGCGCGGGTGACGGTCGGCAAGCGCACCGCATCCGAGGGCACGGCCGACGTGCAGGTCAGGCGCGGCCGCGAGCAGCGCTCGGTCGCCGTCGCCGACGTCGCTGCGGCGGTCTCAGTGGCGGTCGCGCAGGCTCAGTGACCGCCGCGGCCGTGGCGGTCGAGCTCGAGCGACCGCAGCGCTCGCGCGAGCGGCGCCGGGAGGTAGGCCGACGCGGATTCGCTTGAGAGCGCCAGGGGCAGCGCGTCCTGCGCCAGGGCGCGATCGAGCCGCTTGCGGCGGGCCCATGAATCGCTGAGGTAGCCGAGCTTGTGCGATCCGGTCGTCTGCGCGGCGCCCGGCACTGGTTCCGGCGCCTTCGAGCGCTTCGGGCCGGCGCCGCCGGCGCCGCTGCTTTCGAGCGCGGCACCGGCGACTGCGTTGGCGCTCGTGCCCCCACCGGACGCGTCCGATCCGCCGCCCGTGAGGTTGACGTGGCTCAGCCCGAACACGAGCGCCGCGAGCACGCACGCTGCGGCGGCGATCGTCCCGAGCGAGCTCCACGACCTGCGCCGGGGCCGGATCCGGCGCGGGCGCGGCTCGGCCCGCACGCGCAGCATCACGTCGGCGCGCAGCCGCTCGGGCGCCTGCGCGCCCGCCTCGTCGCGCAGCCGGGCCGCGATCTCGTCGTGGCGCTCGTCGCTCACGGCGCCGCCTCGGCCTGGAGGGTCTCGGCCAGCCTGGCCCGGGCGCGGTGCAGGCGCGACTTGACCGTACCCGCCGGCAGGTCGAGCGCGAGCGCCGCCTCGTCCATCGACATACCGACGACGTCGCAGGCGACCGCCACGACCCGGAACTCCGGCTCGAGCTGGGAGAGCGCGCTCAGGAGGTCGAGCCTGGTGTCGAGCGGCGCCTCGACACTCACGGCGGGCACCTCGTCGACGGGCTCGGCCGTGCGTGCGCGGCGCTCGAGCACGTCGTAGGCCTTGCGCATGACGATGCGGTACATCCAGGTCGAGAAGCGCGCATCGAAGCGGAAGCTGCCGAGGCCGCGCCAGGCCGACACGAGCCCCTCCTGGACGCAGTCGTAAGCGTCGGCCTCCGACAGGGTCACGCGCAGGGCGAGGGTGTAGAGGCGATCCTGGTAGCGCACCACCAGCTCCTCGAAGGCGGACTCGTCGCCGTCGGCGGCCCGCCTGGCCAGCACCTCATCCGACGCGCTCTGCACGCGCTCATGGTACGTCCAGGGCGCGGCGAGGCCCGGGAGGGTGACTGTGAGAGCGTCCTGCACTGCTCCTTTGACCCCCGGGGAGGCCGCAGGGTTCCCGTTATACTCGGACGTCTCGGGGCGTGGCGCAGCCTGGTAGCGCACCCGGCTGGGGGCCGGGCGGTCGGAGGTTCAAATCCTCTCGCCCCGACTGGAGAATTGCCTGCGTTCGGCCGTTGTCAGGGCGCCCGCAGCGCGTCGATGGTCGCCACGTCGACGATCTCAGAGGCGGCCAGAGTCAGCGCCGCGTCGGAGGTGACGAAGGCGTCCGCCTGCAGCTGCGTGAGCGCCAGGTACTCGGCGGCGTAGGTGGTGTCCCAGCCGAGCCGCTCTGCGATCTTCCAGGCCTGCGTCTGGAGGGCCCTGTCGCCGAGGAACCGCACTTTCAGCGCGTTGAGCCGCCAGACGCACTCGCGCCCCTCGGCCGACGAGATCTCACCCCGGCGCGCCGCCGGATAGAGCGCGTCGAGCGCTTGCGAGCGGACGAGCGTGGGGGCGAAGAGCGTGTGCGCTGCGGCGACCTCGATCTCGCCGGTTGCGATGCGGATGAGCGTGCCGGCGTCGACGACGAATCGCGTCACGCCGCACACCATAAACGGTGCCCGGGGCAGCGGCGTGAACGCGCCGGTTCGTTCGCTAGCTGCCGTCCCACTTGGCGGTGACCGTCTTGTAAAGCCACACCTTCTTGGCCGTGAGGTGGCGCAGGGTGCAGGTGGCCTTGGTCGAGGTCGTGATGCTCTGGACAACGAAGTTGACTGGGATGGTGACCCGGTACGGATTCCCGTTGGGCTTCGCGCGGTAGGCGACCACGTGCTCGATCGACGGCACCTGAGTGTCCCAGGCGTACGCGGTGATCGAGCAGCCCAGCTTCTTCTCGGCGGCAGCGTTCGTGCTGTGCCACGACCAGCCCGGTCCGTGCTTCATCCAGAAGCTGATCTGCATGCCGCCGGACAGGTTGTCATACACCTGCAGGCCAACCGGCGGCGGTGTTGCCTGCGCTGTCCCGGCGGCGCTCAGCGTGACTGCCAGCACCAGCGTGAGTATGGCGAGCAACCGTTTCATGATGCCTCCTTCTGCCCGTATTGTCCCCCCGCCGGCGGGAGCGGGCATCAGTGCAACTACCTATCTGGCTGGGGGCCGGGCGGTCGGAGGTTCAAATCCTCTCGCGCCGATTCGCGGATTCTCACGTGGTGTCCACGGCGAACAGCCGCCACTCGCCCGGTATGCCCTTGAGCTCACGCACGCCCCGCTCGGCAAACGTGATCCCTGACCCGGCCACGAGATCCTTGACCGTGCTTGAGACGAGCACCTCGTCAGCGAGCGCCTGCGCCGCCACGCGCGCGCCGGTATGAACGGCGATTCCCGAGACCTTTCCGTTCGCCACCTCGCATTCTCCGGTGTGCAGGCCCGCGCGAACGGCAAGACCGAGCTCGTGCACTCCGTCGACGATCGAACGAGCGCAGCGAATCGCGCGCGCCGGACCGTCGAAGGTGGCGAAGAACCCATCGCCCGCGGTATCCACCTCGCGTCCGCGAAACCGAGTCAGCTCGCGTCGGATGACGGCGTGATGGCGCTCGAGTAGCTCGCTCCAGCGCCGATCCCCGAGCTCGATCGCCTTCGTCGTGGCGTCGACGATGTCGGTGAAGAGGACCGTTGCGAGCATCCGGTCAGACTCCGCGTCGTCCCACCCGCCGGTCTGCCACACGCTCGTCAGGAACTTCTGGATCTCCAGCTGGAGCCGGTCACCACCGCCACGCAGCGCCAGGTGCCCCATTCCCGCGATCTCCACGAACCGGGCCGAGCTGAGGCGCTGGGCGGTGTACTGGCCGGCACCCACCGGAACAACCCCATCCTCGCTTCCGTGCATCACCAACGCAGGCACGCGGACAGCGGGAAGCACGTCGCGGATGTCGATCTCCTTGTTCATGCGGTAGAGCGCCTCGAGCATGCCGGGGCTTGTCGCCAGGCGAACGTAGTCGACGAAGGACTCGATCTCGTCGTCGTCCTGCATCCCCAGGTCGCGCATGGCCGCGCGGGCCTCCGACCTCGAGCCGTATACCTCGAGCGCCTGGTCGACCTCGCGCCGATATGCGTCCTCGCTTCGCCCCCACGGATAGTCCGGCGCCCACATCGTGCGAGGCGAGCAACTGCGAACGACCAACGCTGCGGTCCGCTCGGGATAGGTCGCCGCGAAGAGGATGCTCATCGCGGCACCCTCGGAAAGGCCGTAGAACGCGGCACGCTTCGAACCGACCGTATCCATCACCGCGCGGACGTCGTCCATCCGCGTCTCCAGACTGGGGGCACCGGCCACGGGGTCGGACATCCCCGTCCCACGCTTGTCGAACCGGATCAGGCGGGCGAACGACCCCAGGTCGGCCAGAAACTCGGCAAAACCCGGCAGCTTCCACTGCAGCTCCATGTGGGTCACATAGCCGGGGACGAACACCAGGTCGAACGGGCCGTCGCCGGACAACTGGTAGGCGATGTGCACGTCGCCGCTCAGCGCATACCGGGTCTCGGGCATCATCGCCGCATTCTCACATACCCCTCGACGGCGCCCGGATCGGTGTTCAACCGCTGGGCCGCGCAGCGCTGGGAGTAGGATCGCCCGGATGGAATCCTCCGGGGAGGAGAACGGTCAGCCGGACAAGGGCGGGGCGCCCGATGCGGCGGCGCCGCACGCGACCGTCGCGACCCTGCCTGACCGCCTGCGCAAGGTGTGGCTGGAGAACGTCGGTGATTCGGAGCGGGCGCTGCTCGTCTCGTGGGGTGCGTTCGCGGGGACGTTCGGAGCCGCGCGCCTGATCACCCACCGGCTGCGGCGGGGCGGCGGGAGCGGCGGGATCATCATCAGGGGCCGTCACGTCCACCACTACAACTTCGGGATCGCGCTGCTCGCGGCCGTCGGCGCGATCGGTCTGGGCGGCCGGTCGACCGCGCGTCGTCATCCGGCGACCGCGACCGCGTACGGGAGCGGGGTGGCGCTGATCGTCGACGAGTTTGCGCTGCTGCTCGACCTGCAGGACGTCTACTGGGGTGCGGACGGGCGCACGAGCGTCGACCTCGCGATCGGGACGATCGGCGTCGGGGGCCTCTATCTCGCCGCTGCCCCGTTCTGGCACGGCGCGATCCGCGAGGTCGCAAACACCGCGAACCCGAACAAGTAGCGGACGACGCCGGCGGCCGGCTGAGTGCCGACCGCCGGCCGCCGGCCGGACGCGCGGGTCAGGCGAGCGGCGTGCAGGCAACCACCAGGTGGAAGCTTGCGGCCGTCGTCGCTCCGCTGCTGTCGTAGGTGCGCACGTACACGCCGGCCTTGTGGCCGACGAGCCCGACGACGCCGATCTCGCCGATCGGCGGCAGGCCCGAGCCGCCCGTGCCGCCGAGCGTGGCCGTGTACGCGCATTTCCGCACGCCGCGCTTGAACAGCACCCGGTAGATGCCGGGGGTCGAGCCGATCGGGCCCGATGATGCGACGCCGTAGCCGCGGACGAGCGTGCCGTCGGCGGCGACGACGGCGAACATGGTCTGCGACCGGCCGGTGAACGGCCCGGCCACCAGCCGCGGCGCGAGATGCACGGGACGCGTGTTGGAGTCCGCCGACGACGCGGCGCCCTGGGCGACGCCGATGCCGATTGCCACCGCCGCCGTGGCGGCGAGCGCCGCCACGATCACGAGCTTGTGTCTCATCTGCCTGCCTCTTTCCGTATGGGATGGACTGGTAGATCGTAAACGGTTCGGCCGCCGGCCACCCGGTTTGAGAACATCCCGCCGGCAAACCGACATGAGGAGGCAGGCGATGCCGGCATGGGAATACAAGACCGAGGTGCTCACGTCGATGATCGGGCGGGACAAGCTGCGGGTGGGCGATCTCGAGGACGCCCTCAAGAAGGCGGGGCAGGACGGATGGGAGCTCGCAACGATCACGCTCGACGCCGACCTGCGCGACACGCGTGACGGGCACCTGCTGATCTTCAAGCGGCTCCGTTCGTAGGCTCACATTTGGGGCGCGGTGCCTTGAGCCGCGGGGGCGGATGACTTTGGTCGACGCCACCGGGGTAAGGTTCGCCCGTTGTGCAGAGCGAATGCCGCAGCGCGGTGGCCGGGCGGCTCGGGTCGTCGTGAGCCCGACGGAGCAGACCCGCGGCGGTTCGGGCAACATCGCCGAGTCCGAACGCGCCCTTGCCGTCGTGCTGCCCGACCAGACGATCGTGCACGTGAACGATGCGTACTGCCGGCTGGTGGGCCGGCCGGCGGCCGACATCGTCGGCGGGTCGGTCGCGATGTCGGGGATCTCGGACGAGCGGCGCGCGGGCTGGGTGTACGACCGCCTGCCGCCGCAGGGCCGTGGCTACCGCTACGCGCGGGAGATCCCGACCGCCGCCGGCCCGCGCCGCTTCGACGTCGAGATCCACAGCCTGGCGCTTGCAGGTGAGAACGTCGTGCTCGTCGAGCTCACTCCGGCCGAGGGGATCGCCTCGGCGAGCGATGCGGGCGTCCTGGGCATGGTGCTCGATCGCGCCCCGGGCGTGGGCGTCGCCGTGTACGACCGCGAGCTGCGGATCGTGCGCGTGAACGCGACGATCGAGCAGATCGGCCAGATCACGCCGGCGCACATCGGCATGCCGCTCACCGAGGCCGTCCCGGATGTGAATCCGCTCGTGGTCGGCGCGATCCGGCAGGCGTTTGCGACCGGCGAGGTGTTCCTGAACCTGGAGGTGACCGGAGCCGACCGCGAACGCAGCTACCTGATGACGATCTTCCCCATCGGCGACCGCGAGGACGAGGTCGAGTGGGTGGGCTCGATCTACTCCGACGTGTCCGATCGGGTCTCTGCCGAACGCGCGCTGGCCGAGAGCGAGCAGCGCCGGCGTGAGATCCTGGCGAGCCTGCTGCAATCCGAGGAGGACGAGCGCAGCCGGATCGCGACGGAGCTCCACGATGACACCGTGCAGGTGATGACCGCGGCGCTGCTCGCGATGGACCGGGTCGCGATGGTGGCGCGCAAGACCGAGAACCCGCGCCTGGCCGATGCCATCGGCACGGCCCGCGCAACGCTCGAGGAGGCGACCGACCGCACGCGGAGGCTGATGTTCGAGCTGCGCCCCGCCATCCTGCACGAGCGCGGCCTGCGGCCTGCCCTCGAGCTGCTGGCCGACCAGACCGCCCGTGAAGCCGACGCGAAGGCGCGCGTCGAGTGCAGGGTGGGGCGCTATGAGCGCGGCGTCGAGGAGCTCGTGTACCGCACCGTGCAGGAGGCGCTCGCCAACGTCCGCAAGCACGCTCGCCCGCGCCGGATCTCGGTCAGCGTCGCCGAGGACGGCGACCGGCTCGCCGGCGAGGTGCGCGACGACGGGCGCGGATTCGACGTCGAGGCGGCACGCGCGCGTCCCGACGCGCCGCTGCACCTCGGCCTCGACGCCCTCACAGAGCGGCTGCGGGCCGTGGGCGGGGAGGCATCGATCCGCTCCGCTCCCGGCGAGGGCACCAGCGTCGCATTTGCCGTGCCGCTGCGGCGCCAGCTGCGGCCGTCTGGCTGATATTGCCAGCCGATTTCTTGTGTTTGCCTTGTGGCAGGGTTAGTGTCCGCCGCGGGTTCGTGCTGGGCGTGTGCTTCCTCCGCTTCATCACTCGGTGCAGACCCGGGCGATCGGTCGCAAGGCCGCCGTGCGCCGCGACCCCACGCAGACGCGCACGGCGGCCTTCCGATCGGACGCGGTGGAATGGGGGTAAACCCCCATTGCCGGGCTCCTGCGGGCCCGCGTAGAGTCGCATGACCGGCGCGCGGCGGACTGGACGCGCGCCGGGTTTGGAGTCTCGAAGGCCGCCCGGCGCGTGACCCCTTCCGCCGGGCGGCCTTCGTGTGACTCGGGACGGACGTGCCTCAGCCGGCTACGCCGCGGCCGGCGCGGGATCCGGCCGGACGAGCACCGTATCTGCGACCGGAATGATCTCGGTTGCCTCGAGGTCGGCCCGCCGGGCATGCTCGCGGATCTTCTCGGGGCTCGATGCCTGGTAGATGCACACCGTCCCCACGGTGCCGTCCGCCTCTTCGAGCACGTAGCTGCGGATCCAGCGGATGTCGTCGGGCATCTCCTCATCGCCGACCTGGCGCGACCGCTCGGCGGCCGCTCCGAGGTCTGCGGCGGTCTTCCACCCGCTCCGGCGCAGGATCACGTACGTCTGCATCGTCACCTGTCTCCTCCGTGGTTCGTGGTGCCTCACGGACGCTGCCCCGGGGGCGGCGTCGCCCAAAGGACGCGGCGTGGCCCCGGGATCTTCCCCGGCGCGAGGGCGACCGGCACTCGCCCCTCCTCGGTCGTCGGGGGCGACGGTACGCCGCCGGGGGTCGTGGAAACACCGCGTCGCGCCGCGGGCGCCGTTCGCGCCCACTCGGCACCCCCCGAGGGGTCACGCCCGAAGGACACCGGCGGAACGGCGCCCGCGACGCTCCAAGTTTCCCCCGTTCGTGGCCATATGGCAATATTTGGCAGGGAATTTGCGCTGCATTACCGGCCGGCGCCGCTGCCTCCGCGCGACGCCGGCCGGCCGGCTGACGAGCCGGGGAGCGGACCGGACTCGCACCGGCGACGACCCCCGCAGACCCCCGGTCTGGTCATAGCCGCGGTGCGGCTACCACCCTCCATACCACCCCGGCGACCCCACCGAGCGTCCTCGTCGGACAGTCCGACCCGCTATCCACGACATTCAGCCGCGAAAACGACCGTACATGTTCCGCATCCATCCGCTGGGCATGGTATGAAATGTCTTTACACAATACTTGCGACGGTCGAACGGCCCCATTGGGCTTCGGGAGCGACCTGCAACCGTGACGAGACTGGCCGTGGGCGGCCGTCGGAGCTACGATCGGGGTGCAGGATCCGGGGGTGGCGTCAAGACTGGAAATCGGAGGCTCTCGAGATGCGACGCTTCGCCCTAATTGCCGTGACGATGGTCGCGGCACTTTTCCAGGCGCAGACAAGTTCGGCTGCGCCGGCCCTCTCTCACATCGGCTCGCGGTTCTTCACCCGCACCCAGCCGCCGCCCTGCTACGCCCACCCGCCCAAGGGCCTGCCGGCCCGGCTCGCGCTCGGCTGCAACTGCCCCGCCGGTGAGGTCGTGCCCACGGGCCCGACCGCGACCTACCGGTTCCGGCTCGCCGCGGGCAGGCCGTTCGAGTACATGGTCGTTTGGGGCGGGCACAAGCCGCGTGTGACGACGAGCCAGTCGGGTCAGTGGTCGTACGTCAAGGTGCACGGACCGCGCCGCTGCGCGGTCGTCGGCGAGATCTTCCGCGTCTCGGTCACACCCCGCTAGACCCTTCGACGCGGCGCGTGGAGACCGGATACCGCCGGTACACTCCCGGTGCGTGCTCCGGCTCCTCGCCAACCTCCTGACTGCAGTGCGGCTCGCGGCGGTGGTGCCGTTCGCGGTCCTGCTCGCCTCGGCCGGGCATCACCCCAGCTGGCCCGCGGCCGCGGTGTTCGCGGCAGCCTCGCTGACGGACTTCCTCGACGGCTACCTGGCCCGGCACACCGACCGCCCGTCGCGGTTCGGGCGCATCGCCGATCCGCTGGCCGACCGGCTCCTGATCAACATGGCGCTCCTGCTGCTCTGGTATCAGGACCGGCTGCCGTGGTGGCTCGCGGCGCCCGTCCTGCTGCGTGACGTGTGGCTCGCGCTGCTCTTCCGCGTCCGCCGCATGAGCACGCGCGTGGTGGTCAACATGACCGGGAAGACGGCGACCGCCGTGATCATGCTCTCGCTGGTCCTGCTCATGCTGACCACCGCGCCGTGGCCGCAGGTGCTCTTCGGCGTGGGCCTCGTGCTCTCGCTTGCGGCCGCGAACCGGTACATGCGCCCGCCGAGGGAGGCCTGACGTGAAGGCGGTCGTCATGGCGGGTGGCGAGGGCACGCGGCTGCGCCCGCTCACGTCGAACCAGCCAAAGCCGATGGTGCCCGTGGCGGGCAAGCCGTGCATGCAGCACATCATCGAGCTCCTGCGCCGGCACGGCATGACGGACATCGTGGTCACCGTCGCGTACCTGCCGCAGGTGATCCGGGGCTACTTCGACGACGGCGGCGCGCTCGGCGTCGAGCTGCACTACTCGGTCGAGGAGCGGCCGCTCGGCACGGCCGGAAGCGTGAAGAATGCCGAGGAGCTGCTCGACGAGACGTTCCTCGTCATCTCCGGCGACGCCCTGTGCGACTTCGACCTCGATGCGCTGATCGCGGCGCACCGGTCGAGCGGAGCGGCGGCGACGCTCGCGCTGAAGTCGGTCGACAACCCGCTCGAGTTCGGGGTCGTGATCATCGACGAGGACGGGCGGGTCGAGCGGTTTCTGGAGAAGCCGTCGTGGGGTCAGGTGTTCTCGGACACGATCAACACCGGCGTGTACGTGCTCGAGCCCGAGGTGCTGCGGGCGGTGCCGCCGGGGATGCCCTATGACTTCTCGAAGCAGCTCTTCCCCGACCTGCTCGAGCGCGGCAAGCCGATGCTCGGCCACGTTGCCGAGGGGTACTGGCAGGACATCGGCAACCTCGATCAGTACCGGCAGGCGAACTTCGACGCCCTGGACGGCCGTGTCGAGCTCGAGCTCTCCGGCATCCGCCTGCGCGACAACGTGCTCCTGGGCGAGGGCGTGCAGCTCCCCGACCTCGAGCAGATCGAGGGCCCGGCCTTCATCGGCAACTTCTGCCAGGTCGACGCCGGCGCCCGGATCGGCCCCTATACGGTGCTCGGCCCGAACGTGATCGTGAAGGAGGGCGCGACGGTCGTTCGCAGCATGGTCGACTCGGGCAGCTACATCGGTCGCAGCGCGCGGCTCGAGGGCACCATTCTCGGCAAGGGGGTGGATGTGCGCGCGCACGCGGTGCTGAACGAGGGTGTCGCGGTCGGGGACGAGTGCTCGATCGGCGCCGAGGCGACCCTGCAGCCGGGAATCAAGGTCTATCCGTTCAAGACGATCGAGGCCGGCGCGGCCATCCACACCAACCTGATCTGGGAGTCGCGCGGCATCACGACACTGTTCGGCCGCGACGGCGTCACCGGGCTCGTGAACGTCGACGTCACCTCCGAGGTCGCCGCCCGTCTCGGCGTCGCGTATGGGACGACCCTGCCGCGCGGCGCCCGCGTCGTCTGCAGCCGTGACGCCCACCCGTCGTCGCGGATGGTGAAGCGCGCGATCATCGCCGGCCTCGTTTCGACCGGCGTCCACGTCGCCGACCTGCGCGTCGCGCCCCCGACCGTCAACCGCCACGAGCTGAAGGTGACCGAGCGGGCGGGAGGCCTGCACGTCCGGGCGGCGCCCGACGACCCCGACCTCGTCCAGATCAGCTTCTTCGCACCGCCCGGGATCCTGGTCGCCGGCGGTGCCCTGAAGGCGATCGAGCAGTCGTTCTCGCGGCAGGAGTTCCGCCGTGTCGCGCCGGCCGAGATCGGGTCGCTGACCTATCCGGCGCGCGCGACCGAGAGCTACGTCCAGGAGCTCCTGGGCTCGCTCGACCGTCCCGCGATCCGCGCCCGCGGCTTCCGCATCGTCCTGAACTACGGCCTTTCGGCAGCGTCGCTCGTGCTCCCCTCGCTGATCGGCGAGCTGGGGGTGGAGCTGATCGGCATCGACGCGTTCGTCGACTCCTCGCCGACGCCGCGGGTGGTCGACCGCGCCAAGGCGCTCGAGGACACCGCGAACCTGGTGCGGGCGGTCGGCGCCGATCTGGGCGTCGTGATCGACAGCCCCGCCGAGCGCATCTGGCTCGTCGACGAGCAGAGCCGGCCGATCCCGCCCGAAACGGCGCTGCTCCTGTTCGTGCGCGAGCTCGCCGCGTCGGACGGGCAGGGACGGCTGCTCGTGCCGACCACCGAATCGCGGATGGTCGAGGAGATCGCCGCCGGCAGCAGCCTGCGCGTCGAGCGCACGAAGGTGGCCCTCGGCGACCTGCTCGCGGCGGCGGCCGCCGGGGATGCCATCTTCGCCGGCGCGTCCGGCGGCGGCTACGTCTTCCCCGAGTTTCTGCCCGCGTACGACGCGGTGATGTCGCTCGGCAAGCTGCTCGAGCTCGTCGCACACTCCGGCCGGCCGCTCTCCGAGCTGGTCGAGGGGTTGCCGCAGAGCACGCTCGTCCACGTCCGCGAGCCCTGCCCATGGTCGGCGAAGGGCCTCGCGATGCGCCAGCTGATCGAGGCGGTCAAGGGCATGGAGGTGGACAACATGGACGGGATCAAGGTCTTCGAGCCGGAGGGGTGGGTGCAGGTGCTGCCCGACCCGGACGAGCCCGTGTTCCACCTGTACGCCGAGGGCGCGTCGTTGGAGGATTCCCACCGCCTCGAGGAGAAGTACCGGTCGCTGCTCGACGGATTCGTATCCGCGACGGCCTAGCCCGCCGGATCGAACCCTCAACCATAGCTTGAGGAACGGCCGGAACCTGGCTAGACTTCGGCCCGTCGACCTCAGACGAACGGATGCTGCCAATGGACGTCCTGCCAGATTTCACCACGATCTCCGACGATGAGCTCAAGGCGCTGATCGAGCGCTTCGTGCGCGAGGAGGAGGAGGTGTCCTACCGGCGGCGCCTGCTGCACGGCAAGATCGACATCCTCCGCGCCGAGCTCGTCGACCGCGTCAAGCGCCGCGCCGCCGGGACGTCCACGTCCCTGTCGGAGATCGACATCGATCGCTTGACCGACATCCTGGCCCATCGCGGGCCGCCGCCGGGCCTCGACGACGAGCACGGTTCTCCGCCCGGAGCGTGAGGACGGCGACCGCGATGCCCCACGTCCGGCCAGGCAGGGGCCGGTAGGCATGTCCTACTGCCCGGAGTGCGGCCATCACAACCGCGAAGCGGCCCGGTTCTGCGGCCGCTGCGGCGCCAGCCTGCTCGAACCCGACCCGGGCGAGCCGACGCAGGCGTTCGCGGCCTACGTCGAGGACGAGGGCGCCGAGGATGCCCACGACGAGGCGTCCGAAGGGGCGATGCTCGTGATCCGCCTGGGCGGTGGCCGGGCGGGCGAGCAGTTCCCGATCGATGCCGACCGGATGGCCATCGGCCGGGCGCCGAACGCGAACGTGTTCCTCGACGACATCACCGTCTCGCGCGAGCACGCGGTGCTCGACCGCCGCGCCGACGGCCTGCATCTCTCCGACGCGGGCAGCCTGAACGGCACCTACGTGAACCGCCAGCGGATCGAGAGCGTCCGCCTCGCCGACGGCGACGAGGTGCAGATCGGCAAGTACCGGCTCACCTACATCGAACGGGGGGCATGAGATGTCGGCCGAGGTCACCGAGGGGCGCAGCACCGGTGCGGCCCGGCTGACGATCGGGACGGTGTGCAAGTCGCTGCGCGAGGAGTTCCCCGACATCTCGATCTCGAAGATCCGCTTCCTCGAGGACCAGCGCCTGATCACGCCGCGCCGTACTCCGGGCGGCTACCGCCTGTACGGCGAGGAGGACGTCGAGCAGCTGCGCGCCATCCTGCGCATGCAGCGCGACGAGTTCCTGCCGCTGCGCGTCATCCGCCAGGTGATCGCGCAGGGGCGGTCGGCTGCGGGCACGGGCCGTCGGCCGCGGCTCGTCGGCGGGGTGGAGGACCGGCTCACGTTCGACCAGCTGCTCGCCGCCGCCGACGCCGACCCGGTGTTCGTGCGGGAGCTGGAGGAGTTCCAGCTCGTCGACCGCCACGTCGGCGAGTCCGATGCCGCCTACAACCGGGCCGATGTCGAGATCGTGATCATCTGCCAGCGGCTGGCCCGCTACGGGGTCGCCGCCCGCCACCTGAAGGCGTTTCGCTCGGCGGTCGAGCGCGAGGCGGGGCTGCTCGAGCAGATCCTGACGCCGGCCCTGCGCTCGCACAACCCCGAGCGGCGCGAGGCGGGCCTGCAGGAGCTCGAGGCGCTGGCCGAGCTCACGAGCCAGCTCGCCCATCTCCTGCTCGTGCGTGACCTGCGCGACCTGGCCCGGTAGCCTCGCGCTCAGCGGTGGGCGGCGTTGCGATGCGGCTCGAGCAGGCCGTTGCCGGCCATCCACGTCCGCACCGGCGCGTCGGCGTCGGCGGGGATCCAGTATCCCTGCGGGCTCGTCGTTGCGCCGAGCAGCTGGCGCTGCACGGCGTCGAGGCCGGGGTGGATGCCGGGGGAGTGGGCGTGCCGCGGCCGGATCCAGCGATACGTGTAGGCGGCGAAGATCGCCTTGCGCGTCACCCGTGACAGGTTGGGACTGCGCGCGTGCCATATCCGGCGGTCGAACACGCAGACGGTGCCCGGCTCGGCGAGCACGGGTACATGCCCCTGGGGTTGCTCGAAGCCGTTCTCGGGCGCCTGCGGGCGGGCGAGCTCGTTGCGGTGGTGGCTGCCCGGGATGACGAGCATGTTGCCGCGGCCCGGCACCGAGACGTCGCTCAGGAAGAGCGCCATCTTGAGCGAGAGCCGCGGGCGCGGGCCCGGCGGCTCGATCTCGAGGTTCTGGCGGCCGCCGTCCTGATGCCAGCGCCACACGGGTGGGGGAGGGCCGGCGAGCGGTGGGTGGACGTCGATGTGGCTGTGGTAGAGCTGGATGTTCCAGCCGAGGACGCTGCAGATCAGCGGGAACACGGCCGGCGCCACGAGCAGGTCGGCGAGCCCCGGGTCGCGGTCGATCACCTCCAGGGCGTGCACCGAGCCGTCGGGGCCGGCGCGGCCGGCGGCGGTCTCCTCTTCGCATACCCGGTCGACGACGGCCTCGAGGAGGCGCACTGTGCCGGCGGTGACCGCGCCGGGGAGCATCACGTAGCCGTCCCGCTCGAGCGCGTCGATGTGCACCTGGAGCGTGGGGGAGGCCATGCCCAGATACGGCGCGGGCGGCCATCCGCGTCCGGCGGGCGGGGCGGCTACCCGGACTCGTACTGGATGAGCGAGTGGACGTCGTAGCCGTAGAGCTTGTCGCGCCCGTTCAGGAAGCTCAGCTCGACGACGAACGCGAGCCCCACAACCTGCGCGCCCAGCTGCTCGACGAGGTCGATCTTCGCGCGTGCGGTGCCGCCGGTGGCCAACAGGTCGTCGTGGATCAGCACCCGCGCGCCCTTGATCAGGGCGTCCACGTGCATCTCGAGGGCATCGAAGCCGTATTCGAGGGCGTACTTGGCGCCGACGGTGAGGAACGGCAGCTTGCCCGGCTTGCGGGCGGCGACGAAGCCGCACCCCAGCCGGTAGGCCATGGCGGCGCCCAGGATGAACCCGCGCGCCTCCGCGCCGACAACGATGTCGACGTTGCGCGGCTCGGCCCACTCCGCAAGGTCGTCGACCGCCTGCCGCAGTGCGGCGGCGTCCGCCAGGAGCGGCATGATGTCCTTGAACACGATCCCGGGCTTCGGGAAGTCTGGGACGTCACGGATACGGGTGTTGAGGTCGATGCGCGGCACCAGACGCGGCGATGCTAACACGGAGCGCCACGTTGGTCGATAACCGGGGGAACCATGTACGACGTGTTGCGAGCTGCGTACCGCTTCCACTGTCCCCGCCGGCCGGACGGTGAGCGCACGCGCGTCGCGCTCTCGTCGTTCCGGCGGGTCGTGCGGCTGCCCGGCGCCGCCCATCCGTCCGTCTTCCAGATCGACTACGACTGCCCGTGCGGCGATCGCCACGTCGGCCTCGTCTCGCACGACGACCTCGACTACGGGCCGCTGCATCCCGTCGAGGTCGAGTTCAAGAACCTCCTGACCGGCCGCACCGAGCCCGTCGGCGACGAGCTCGCCGAGCTGGCGCGGAGCCAGGTGCAGCGCGGCAACTGGCCGTGGCAGCTGTACTGCTCGCCCGAGGCGCGGATGCGCCCGGTGTGGCCGTCGAGCCTGGCGCTCGTGGCGCCGGCGCAGGACGGACGCGACGACGTCCTCGGCGTCGCCATGAGCTGCCCCGCATGCGGCGAGATGTCGCTGAACCTGGTCAGCGGCGCCCACCTGGACGTGCCCTTCTACCACGACCGGGTGGTGCGCTACGTCGACCGCCCGTTCGGCGACGGCCGTGACCTCACCGTCGACCGGTTCCATCATCAGCTGCACTCGGCCCGGTTCGACGCCGAGCGCGCCGACCTGGCCTAGCCGTCAGCCGAAGGTGAGGGTGTCGAGCTCGGCCTGCGCCCGTGCCCGCAGCCGCTCGCTCGGAGCTTGCGTGCCGAAGAACACGCGGACGTCGACCATGTGCCCATCGCGGCTCGTGAACAGCACGTACCGAGGCACGTTCACCGCCGGCTGTCCCTCCCAGCCGCGGTCGTCGCGGAAGTCGGGGAGACGGTAGGGCAGAGGCCGCGCGGCGGCCTTTGGCAGGGTGCTCGGCGTACGGAAAGCGTCCACGAAGATCACGCTGCCGCCGGGAGGCAGGCGGCGCAGGGTCTCGCCGGGGAACACGCCGGGCGCGTCACGAAGACGTGCGGTCGACGCCTCGGCGGTCGAGATTCCCCCGGTCGTCGCGCGTCTGATCCTCCATCCGGCCGCCCCCGCGAGGCGTGGGGCGGGAGCCCGGGATACCAGCGCGGTGCCGGCAGAGCTCGATCCGCCGGAGCCATGGCGGCAACCGGCGAGGACGAGTACGAGTGTGATCGCCACGATGAGGGCCCGTCGCATCGCCCGGACTACGCGGCGGTGCGGCTCGTGCGTCCGTTCCTGGCCTCAGAGCACGGCCCGAGCCGCGCTCAGCGCGACCAGAAGTTCAGGCGCCGGGCGGCGACCGTCGAGTCCTGATCTGCCGAGTCTCCGGCCGCCGGAGCGGCGCTCGCCGCTGCCGGCACGGGCTCATGATCGACCGGACGTGGGTCGGAGACCCCCTGCTGGAGCTTGCTCGCGTAGAGCTCGAGGTCTGCCTCGCGGCGCTGGAGCGCCTTGGCCTGCTCGGACAGCCGGCGCTCCTGCGCCTGCAGCTGGGCCTCACGGCTGCGCAGGGCGGCGTGCGCCTCCTCGAGCTTGCCCGTGTCGCGTCCGCGCCCGCCGGTGTCGTCGGCGGCCGCCTGGACTGCGGCGTCGAGCTCGTCGCGGGCGGTGGTCTCGCGGCTCGCGATCTCGGCCATGCGCCGCTGCAGCACGGCGCGCTCGCGGTCGACGGCCACCTCGGCATCTGCGAGCGCTGCGCGCTGCGCCTCGAGGTCGGCCTCGATGCGGTCGGCGCGCACGGTCAGACGGGCGACGTCAGCCTCGCGTTCGTGCAGCTGGGCGTCGCGCAGCTCCATGCCGTCGTGGCGCGTGTCGAGCTCGCGCTCGCGGGCATCCAGCGAGTCCTGGCGCCGGTCGAGGCGGCTCTCCCGCCGCTCGAGGTCGCTCTCTTCGGTATGCAGGCGCGACTCCCGCTGGCGCAGGTCGGCGGCCAGCCGGTCGACCTCGACCGCGGCGCGCGACTCGGCCTCGGCGATCGCGCGCTCGGCCTGGTCGTGGAGGCGCTCGGCCTCGCTCTGCAGGCGCTCGGCCGCGATCCGGGCGGCCGCGACCTCGCGCTCGTCGTCCTCGACTGCCTTGCGGCGCAGCTCGACGTCCTCGAGGCGGGCGTCGATGCCCTCGAGGCTCTTCTCCATCTCGGCCAGCTCCTGGCGGCGCTCGTCGGTGTGCGTGCGCTCGGTGACGAGCCGCTCGCGCTCGGCGGCGGCCACCTGGGCGGCCTCCTCGGCGCGGGCGCGCTGCTCGTCGAGATCGGTCAGCTCGGCCTCGCGCGCTTCGAGCTCCCCTGCGCGCGTCTCGAGCGCGGCCTCGCGGGCGGCAACGTCCTCCTGCGAGGCGGCGACGGCCGCGGCTGTCTGCTCCACCGAGACGAGCTTGGCGTCGACCTGCGCAAGCGCCTGCTCGCGCTCGGCGAGTGCGGCGATGCGCTCCTCGACCTCGGCGGCGCGCCGCTCGGCGTCGGCGTGCACGGCCGTGACGCGCTGCTCGGTCTCCGCCAGCAGCGCCTCGCGCTCCTCGATCGCGGCCGAGCTCTCCTGCACGGCCGCCTGGCCGGTGGCGAGCTCGTCGAGCGAACGGGCGAGCTCGGTCTCCTTGACCTCGATGGCGGCAAGCCGCTCGGACGCCTCGGCGGCGAGCGTGGTCGCCGCGGCCTCGCGCTCGGCGGCGGCCTGCAGCGCCTGCTCCAGCCGGCGCTCGGACTCCTCGAGCTCCTCCGAGCGCTGCATCAGGTCGCCGCGAACGGCGTCGACGGAGAGCTCCTTCTGGGTCAGCACCTTCTCGACCTTCTTGGCCCGGTGCTCGCGGTCGTCAAGCTCGGCGGCGCGGGCGTTCAGGCGCGACTCCTGCTCGGCCAGCTCGGCCGAGCCGAACGCACCCCGCTCGCGCAGCTGCTCGACGAGGCCGTCGCGCTCGCGCTCGACCTGCTGGCGCTGGCGCTGCTCGTGCTCGACCTGCTGCTCCAGCGACGTCGTCGCCTCCTGCAGCTCGGCCATGCGCGCGCTCAGGGCAGCGTCGATCTCGGGGTTCGCGGGCGCGGAGTCCCAATCGGCCGGCTCGGCCTCGCGCTGGGCCAGCGCCTGCTCGCGGGCGTCGAGCTCGGCCGCGCGCCGGTGAAGGTCTGCCTCGAGCTGCTCCAGCTCGACGCGCTGGGCGTCGGCGTCCGGGCCGGTGTGCGACGAGGCGATGCCCTCGCTGACGGCGACGGAGGCCTCGCGCTTGGCCAGGTCGCGCTCGCGGCGGGCGAGGCGGGCTTCGCGCTCTGCGAACACGACCTTCGCCTGCTCCTGGAGCGCCGCCTGCTCGCGCTGCAGCCGTTCCTCGGCCTGGCGCAGCGAGGTGAGGCGATCCTCCATCGCGCGGCGCAGCCCGCTCGGGGTGTCTTCGTTGGCGGGCGTCCGGCCGTCACTCATGTGCTGGTACCTCTCCCGGTGGAGTGATAGGGCCGGCGGCGAGAGCAAGCCTCCGGCAGGGCGTTCGGCGGGCCGCCGTCGTATCCGCGACTGATATCGGCGTTCGGCGCCCGTGCCTTGAGTGTCCGTGTGGGATGGGCGGCGTCAAGGTGCGGACGGGGAGCCGCTGACCTCGTTGTCAACAATCCCCGAAATGCACAGCGCCCCTGGACGACGGTGGCGAACGACCGTCCTGCAGGGGCGCGGCGAGAATCTGTCGGCTCGATCTGACTGTCGGTTTCTGGTTGTGCGAGCGGGAAACTCGTGCTAACCAAACCAACTGCAAATGTCGATAAGCCGTTTAGTACCCGTGTGATCTACCAGCCCTTGATCGGCATTTTCTCTCCCCCTTCTCAGATCCAAGTACCCCGAACGAGGGAGAGCATAGTCCCTCTGTCACGGGATGTCAAATCGCTTATATGAGGCAGACAACCCCCGAGTCTGAACGCCCCTGGCCGATCCGCGCCTACGCGGCGGCGCTGGCCGCTGCATCGCTTGCGATCACCGTCGGCGCGGCGGTCTACAGCGGCGTGGGGAGGTGGGAGGTGGTCGCGGTCCTGGCCGCGGTCGGCTTCGTCGCGGAGTCGCGCACGATCCGCATCTCGACCAGGGTCGAGCTCTCCGGCTCGCTGATCCCGCTCGTGATGGCGGCCGTGCTCTTCGGGCCCGCGGCGGCGGCCGTGGTCGGCCTGGCGTCGATGCTGTCAGACCGGCGCGGGCCGCTCGAACGGTTCGTGATCTTCTCGTCCGGGCGCGCGCTTGCGGGTGCGTGCGCGGGCGCGGCTGCGCTGGCGGTGCCGGCCGGGGTGGGGGGTGCCGGCCTGGGCCACCTGTTCGCCGCGGCGTGCGCCGCGGCGGTCCCCGCGACGGCGATCGAGTTCTCGGTGACCGCTCTGACGCTCTGGGTCCGCCACCGCACATCACCCATCGAGCTCTGGCGGCTCGCGCGCATGCACGCGCTCGTGACCGTGCTCCTGTGCGCGCCCGTGGCGGCGCTCTTCGCCTTTGCCTACGCCGGCGCCGGGATCTGGGTGCTCGCCTTCTTCGCCATCCCCGTCGCCGCCGCGCGGTCGGCGTTTGGGATGCACGCGCCCAAGGAGCAGCTCATCGTCGCGCTGGAGCGCACGAACGCCGAGCTCGAGGCGGCCAACAGCCACCTGCGCCGCATCAACATGAGCTTCGCCGAGGCGCTGGTCAAGGCGATCGACGGCCGCGACGCCTACACGGCGGGGCACTCGAAGGCGGTGGCCGCGTACTCACGCGACATCGCAAGCGAGCTCGGTCTGCCGCGCGAGGAGGTGCAGCGCATCCACCTGTGCGGGCTCGTGCACGACATCGGCAAGATCGGCGTGCGTGCCGAGGTGCTCGAGAAGCAGGCGGCGCTCGACGACGGCGAGTGGGACGAGATGCGCAGACACTCCGCGATCGGCGAGGCGATCCTGCTCGAGGTGCCCGGCTACTCGGACATGGCCGAGGTCGTGCGCAGCCACCACGAGCGCTGGGACGGCCGCGGCTACCCCGACAACCTCGTCGGCGACGCGATCCCGTATCTGGCCCGCATCATCGCGGTCGCCGACTCCTACAACGCCATGACGTCCGACCGCCCCTACCGGCGGGCGATGACGCCCGAGCACGCCATCGAGCAGCTCGTGCTGGGGAAGGGCAGCCAGTACGAGCCGCCCCTGGTCGACGCCTTCCTGCGCGTCCTCATGCGGGCGCCCGACTGGTACCGGCGCGGCTACTTCGCCGCCGACGAGGACGAGCATGTCCGCGTCGACACCGCCCAGTTCCCGGCGGTGCTCGCGCCGCGCGCGGCCGCATAGCAGTCAGGCCTCAAGCCATCTCCGCTGACGCCCGATAGTCAGGAGATGCGTGAGGTACGCCTGATCGAGATCCTGGCCGATGCCACGGCCGCGCTGAGCGCGCCGCAGGCCGACCCCGAGGCCGTCGAGAGCGTGCTGAAAGACGCCGTCACGCGTGCGTCGGTGCAGTGCACGCTGCATGCGACGTCCACCGGAGTCGAGATCGACTGCAGCGGCAGCCCCGACCGCCTCGAGCGCGCGTTCGTCTCGGTGCTCTCCGGCAGCGCCAGGCTCGCGCTCGCCGCCGGCGGCGCCTCGACGGGGCGCACGCTCGACGCACACGGATTCGCCCTCGAGCTCGAGCGGGCCACTGCCATCGCCCGCTGGCGCGGCCAGCCGCTGGCCGTCGCCGTGTTCGAGGTGATCGGTTTCGAGATGGGCCCGGGCATGATCGACCAGGCGGACACCGTCGCCGAGGTGGGCGAGCTCGCGCTCTCGGCCGTGCGTCAGGACGATCGCGTCGGTCACGTCGGCGCCGCCCAGTTCGCCCTGCTCTTTCCCCGTGCGGGCACGTTCGAGGCCCGGTCTGCCTTCAAGCGCGTCCGATCGGCGATCGGGGCCAGCGAGCGCATCTCCCGTGATCTTGCGATCGGCGCAGTGGGTTTCGCCGAGCTCGCCGACGCCGGCTCCGGCGCGGACGTGCTCGCGACGGCGCGAGAGCGGCAGGCGCAGACGCGCCTGCGGCGCGCCTACCTGGCGCCGGTCGATCCGACGCACCCGCTCGCGGGCTGAGCCCGGCGCCCGCCGGTGGGGTGGCCGCGCGGCACCCCGTTCAGAACCGCCGAAATCTTCAACTTGACATAACCAGCATTATCGTGCGTGGGGAGAAGAGGCTCAGCTGGGAGCGACGCCGTCGGCGCCGGCCGTCCGGGCCCGCCACGGCAGGCGCCGCAGCATGAGCCAGATCGCGATCCCGCCCGCGATCGCGTTGGCGGCGGTGATCGCGACCTGCATGCCGATGCTGAACGCGAGCACGCGGCTCGTCGCGGCGGCGTTGCGGAACATGTAGCCGAGCAGCGCCTGCTGGGTGCCGACGCCGCCCGGTGTCAGCGGCAGGAGCGTCGAGGCGCTCTGGGCCGACAGCGCGAGCGCGGCGTCGACGACCCCGGCCGGCACGCGGAACGCCACGAGGAACCAGTACATCGCGGCGATGCGACAGCCCCAGCCGGCGAGCTGCAGCGGCACGACCGTGCGGAAGTAGCGCCGCGGCGTGAGCAGGATCGCGAGGCCCAGCCGTACCCGCGTCCAGAACGCGACGACGTGCCGCTCCACATAGGTGAAGAACACGCCGAGCAGGATCAGCACCACCGCCAGGCCGAGCATGAACCAGCGTGCGTGCGCCGCGAAGAAGCTCCACTCGAACGCCGCCAGGTTGCCGAGCGCCGGCAGGTGCGGGATGCGTCCGGTCAGGTAGGCCGCGATCAGGAGCGCCGGGCCGATCACGACGTCGACGAGGGTCTCGGCCAGAAGGCTCGAGGTGATCGTCGTGTAGGCCGCCTTGGGCATCGCCCGGTGCGCCAGGTAGACCTTCATCACGTCGCCGCCGCGAGCCGGCACGATGCTGTTCACGCCGACTCCGGCCAGGTACGCGCCGACGATGCTGCGCCAGCGGATGCGGCCTTCGCTGTAGCCCGCCTGCAGGATGATCCGCCAGGCCGTTGCCCGCAGGATCAGGTTCACCAGGGTGAACGCGATCGCGATCAGGAGCGCGTCGACGCGTACGTCGGTCAGGTGCGCCCAGAAATCGGTGGTGGCGTGCCAGAAGTGATGCAGCGACTTCACGTCTGTGAAGTCTGCCAGCCCGGCTTCGGGGTGCTGTTAGTCCTGGCCGCGGAGAAAGTCGCGCAGGCCCGGGTTCTTCGACTCGAGCTCGCGCAGCGCGCGCGTCTCGATCTGGCGGACGCGCTCGCGGGTGACGCCGATCTCGGCGCCGACCTGCTCGAGCGTTGCCGGATCGCGGTCGTTCAGGCCGAAGCGGGCCTCGAGCACGTGCCGCGTCCGCTCGTTCAGCTCCTCGAGGGCAGCATGCAGCTCCTCCTCGCGCTGACGGCGCACGATGAGCGTGTCGGGCTGGCGGATGTTCGTGTCCTCGACCATCTCCGAGAAGTTGGACTCGCCGTCGCCGACGGGGCCCTCGAGCGACACCGGATCCTCGATCATCCGCTGGAGCTCGATCACGCGCTCGACGGGCAGCTTCAGCTCGGCGGCCAGTTCGGCCGTGAGCGGCTCGCGGCCCAGCTTCTGCGTCAGCGAGCGGTTGGCGCGATGCAGCTTCTTGATCACGTCCAGCACGTGCAGCGGGAGCCGGATCGTGCGCGCCTGGTCGGCGATCGCGCGCGACATCGACTGGCGGATCCACCAGGTGGCGTAGGTCGAAAGCTTGTAGCCACGGCTTGCGTCGAACTTCTCGACGGCGCGCATGAGCCCCATGTTGCCCTCCTGGATCAGGTCGAGCAGGGGCACGCCGGACGATGAGTACGCGCGCGCCATCGAGATCACGAGGCGCAGGTTGGCCTCGACCAGATGCCGTTTCGCGTCCATGTCGCCGCGATCCTTGCGCCGGGCGAGCTCGAGCTCCTCGGCGCGCGTCAGGAGTGCGCCGTCGCCGATCTGGCGGACGTAGGTATGCAGCAGGTCGACGGCGGCCGCGGGCGCGTCCGTGAGATCGAGCTCCTCTACCGCGTCGGGCTTGTCGAACTCGGGCGCGGCAGCCGGGCCGGGCGTGTTCGGATCATCTTCGGGCGCTACGGGGGTCACGGGCATCGGCTTTCGGTCGAAGGCTCGTCGTCGGGCGGGTTTCACCCTGTGCCCAAGTGAATCGGCGTGGCCGCCTGATCTCTTGAGAGGCACTCGCCGAAATCGAGCAGCGCTGCGCGCTCCCTCGGCCGGGCTTTCAGGCGCGCCGGGCCGATTGCGCCGGTTTGCAGCCTGGCCGGTGTGCGTTAACGCTGTCGGGGGATGGCCCGGCCCCGGCGGCGGCCGAATACCACTGCATGCATCCTGCTCACGCCCCCCTTCCCGAAGGTCTCAGCCCCCGCGACGCTCAGCGCATCGCCTCGGGCTGCTCGCACGCGCTCGTCCCCGATCAGCCCGCCGCGCGCGGATACCGCTATGTCGACCTGGGTGGCGCCGAGCCGCCGTTCTATCTGCTGCGGCTCGCCGCAGGCGATCAGTGCGCATCCGTGTCGCTGTGCGCGCCGATCGAGCTCACCTCCGCCCGCGACGCCGAGCCGGGCGCCCCGGCCGTCGCCCAGGTGAAGGTGACTGTGGGCCTGAACACCCTTCACTGGGAGCATCTGCTCGACGTCGACGTGTGCTCTGGTGTGTGGGCACAGCTCCTCACCGACGCGCTCGCCGAGGTGGCAGCGCTTGACCTGCTCGAGCAGGCGGCCTGCCCGGTCTGCGGCCCTGCAAGCTAGACCATATGGGGCGTGACCCGGCGCCTCGTTCGTAGGTTGGCGCGGGTTGCCGTCGCGGTTGGCGCGGCGGTAGAGCCGCAATTGCGGGAGGCGCCGGTATGTCGGAGGGTACGTGGATCGGGTTGGACGTGCACGCGCGTAAGACGGTGGCGGGTGTGTTGGACGCGGGCAGCGGTGAGCTGCGTACGTGTCGGGTGCCGAGCCTGCCGGTGGAGACGGTCGCGTGGCTACGCGAGTTGCCGGCGCCGGTGCGGGTCGCCTACGAGGCGGGGCCGACCGGGTACGGGTTGGCGCGGGCGTGCGCGTCTGCGGGGATCAGTTGCGTGGTGGCGGCGCCGTCGAAGATCCCGCGGGCGTCGGGTGACAAGGTGAAGACCGACCGCCGCGACGCGGAGCGGCTGGCGCGGCTTTTGCGCTTGGGTGAGCTGGTGGGTACGCATTCCCGAGCCGCACGAGGAGGCCGCCCGCGATCTGGTGCGTGCCCGCGAGGACGCGCGCGGCGAGCTGATGCGGGCGCGGCATCGGCTGTCGAAGCTGCTTCTACGCCACGGGTGCGTGTACGACGCCAGCGCGTGGACGCAGGCACATGATGCGTGGATGCGTCGACAGCAGTTCGCGAGCCGCCCGCTGCGGCTCGCGTTCGACGAGTCATACGCAGCGATGCTGCAGGCCAAGACGCGCCGCGACTCGCTCGACCAGGCGATCGCGGAGCTCGCGGCGGAGCCGCCATTCGTCGATGTCGTCGGCCGGCTCGTGTGTCTGCGCGGTATCGCCACCCTGACGGCGCTCGCGCTCACCGTCGAGATCGGAGACTGGAGCCGCTTCCGAGCCGAGGCGCTGGGACCGTTTCTGGGACTCACCCCGAGTGAGGACTCAACCGGCGAGCGGCGCAAGCTGGGCGCGATCACCAAGACCGGTCACACCCACGCGCGGCGGCTGCTGGTTGAAGCCGCCTGGCACCAACGCCAACCCCTGCGAGCGAGCAACCTGCTCGAGCGCCGCCGCATAGGCCAGCCCGCGCCCGTTCGCGCTCGCGCGGACGCAAGTGCCCGCCGCCTGCATCGACGCTGGCACGCGCTCGAGCGTCGCGGCAAACGCCGCACCGTCGTCGCGGTCGCCGTCGCCCGCGAGCTCGCCGGCCACTGCTGGGCACTGGCGCACAGCCGGATCACCCGGTCGGTGAGGAGAGCGCGAGCGGCGCAAGACGTGAGGAGCGACCCGCGAGTCAGCTATGAGCCCGTCACCACGACGACGCCCGACCCTAGAGAGCGGCACCACTCCTCAACTCGCACACCCGGTCATGCGGTCCCGACCCGCGCATATCAGCCGCGACACAACGCGTCGACGACTGCCGCCGCGCTCCCCCCACCCAAGACACCTGAGGCCCCGCACACACGGGGCCTCACAGCCATGCCGACTTGACAAACCTCACCCCATATCAGCTGACGCGGCCTTCGGGCGAGATCGCCACGCCCCGCTGCTCCAGGCGCTTGCGGATCAGGTACTGGAACGTCGACCACGCGCCGCGGCGCGCATCGAACATGCGGTAGACCTGCCACTCGGTCAGCATCGAGGGATCGGTGCGCCGGGCCTGGGCCCAGTCGGCGAACTTCGGCAGCCGGCCGCTGCGCAGCGAGAGCGCCGCGCCCTGCTCGACGGCCCGCTCGAGCCGCTCCTCGCCGACCGGCACGTCGAAGCCGGCCTGCTTGAGAGCGTTGTTGAGCGATCCGAACGTGTGCCAGTAGAGCGATTTGGACGGCATCGCGCCCTTGCGCGCCTCGATGTCCTTCGCCGTCGGCACGCGGCCGAGCTCGTCGCCGAGATCGCGCAGCAGCCGCAGGAGCTCGTCCTGGGTGGCGAACCGGCGCGGCACGAGCCCTGCCAGGCGCTTGGCCCGATTCCACGACTTGAAGTGCTCGATGACGGTCTGCGGGTGCACGGTCGTGCCAGGGTCGGCTTCGAACTCGCGCATCGTCGGCGATCGCCCGAGCCGGTCCGCGCACGCGCGCAGCTCCTCGAGGATGTGCTCGTCGGAGTAGCGCTTGCGCATCCCGGCCTGGAACTGCTCAAGCTGGGAGCGATCGATGCCCTCGATCGCGCGATAGACCGTCTTGCGTCTCATGCTCGGCTCTCCCCCAGGCTCGGATTCGCCCTGCGGAGGTTATAGCAAAACTCCGGAACCGTGCAAGTGAAACGCGGTGCCTTGAGGCGGCGTCAACGGCACCATGGGTAGAGTTCGAGCGGTGACCGGGTTCCCTGCCAAGGTCGCCGCCGCACGCGCGGCGGCGGGGCTGTCGCGGCGCACGCACGCCGGCGGCGGCACCACGCTGCCCGGGAAGCTGCTCCTGCGCATGGCGCCCGACGCGATCGAGCGGATGGCGCCCCGCCTGACCGAGGGAGCGGTTGCGGTGTCGGCGACGAACGGCAAGACGACGACCGCCAAGATGCTCGCCTCGATGCTCGAGCCCGAGCGGTCGCTGTGCCGCAACACCGCCGGGGCCAACCTGGCATCGGGGGTCGCCTCGGCGCTCCTGCACTGCCGCCGGGCCGACCTGGGCGTGTTCGAGGTGGACGAGGCGGCCCTCCCGGGCGTCGCCCGCGGCCTGCGGCCGCATGTGACCGTGCTCGGCAACCTCTTCCGCGATCAGCTCGACCGCTACGGCGAGCTCGAGGCGATCGCCGCCCGCTGGCAGGAGATGACCGCGCAGCTGCCCGGCGAGGCGCAGCTCGTCCGAAACGGCGACGACCCGCTGCTGGCGTCGCTCGAGCACGCCGGGCCGACGCTCACCTTCGGGATCGACGACGCGGGCTCGGAGCTGGCCGAGATGCAGCATGCGAGCGACTCGAAGTGGTGCCCGGCGTGCGGCACACGGCTGCGCTACGACCACGTCTACCTCGGCCATCTGGGCGACTGGAGCTGTCCGGGCTGCGGCCGCCGGCGTCCGCGCCTCGATGTGTGGGCCGACACCATCGCGCCGATGGGGCTCGACGGCACCCGGTTCGTGCTGCGCACGCCGCTCGGCGACGCGGCCGTCGAGCTGCCCTTGCCGGGCCTCTACAACGTCTACAACGCGCTCGCCGCGGCGGCGGCGGCCTGCGCGGTCGGCCGGGTCGACGTCGAGCGGCTCGCCGTCGGCCTCGAGCGCTTCGACGCCGCGTTCGGCCGCTTCGAGCGCCTGCGCATCGGCGAGCGCGACGCCGTGCTGCTGCTGGCCAAGAACCCGGCCGGGGCGAACGAGCTCATCCGCACGCTCGCCTCCGACGAGCGCCCCAAGCAGCTCCTGATCGCCCTCAACGACCGCATCGCCGACGGTCGCGACGTGTCGTGGATCTGGGACGTCGACTTCGAGCTGCTCGCGGGCGGCGTGCAGGAGATCGTGACGACCGGGACGCGGGCCTCCGAGATGGCGATGCGGCTGAAATACGGTGGGATCGAGACCGACCGGCTGATCGTGGCCGAGGGGATCGCCGACGGGCTCGACCAGGCGCTCGCCGATGGCGACGGCCCCGCCTATCTGCTCTGCACCTACACGGCGATGCTCGAGCTGCGCGCCGTGCTCCAGCGGCGCGGGGTCGTGCGGCCCTACTGGGAGCCGGCATGACCGACCTGCGCGTCTGCCACCTCTACCCCGAGCACCTGAACATCTATGCCGATCGCGGCAACATCGCCGTCCTGCGCGCCCGCACGCAGTGGCGCGGGATCGGCTTCCGCGTCGACGGCTGCGGGCCGGGCGACGACCTTCCGGACGCCGACCTCTACTACGTCGGCGGCGGCCAGGACCGCGACCAGCTCCTGATCGCCGACGATATGCGCGCGCGGACAGACGGCCTGCGCGCGGCCGTCGACGACGGCGCCTGGCTCCTGGCGGTCTGCGGCGGCTACCAGATGCTCGGGCACTACTACCGCGGCCACAGGGGCGACGAGATGCGCGGCACGAGCCTCGTCGACCTCGTCACCGAGGCCGGGCAGACGCGGACGATCGGGAACATCACGATCGACTGCGAGCTTCGCCCCGGCGAGCCCATGACCGTGGTCGGCTTCGAGAACCACGCCGGCCGCACCCAGCTCGGGGACGGCCTGCGGCCGCTCGGGCGGGTGCTGCACGGCCACGGCAACAACGGCCGCGACGGCGGCGAGGGCGTCCGCGCCGGGCGCATCGTCGGCACCTACGTCCACGGGCCGCTCCTGCCCAAGAATCCTGCGCTCGCCGACTTCCTGATCGCCGCAGCGCTCGAGCGCCGCCACGGGACGGTCGCGCTCGAGCCGCTCGACGACCGGCTCGAGCACTCGGCGCACGACGTCGCCGTGGCGATCGCCGGCCGCTAGACCATCGCCCGGCGGCGCACCTCGACGACCCCGAAATCGCTCTCGCGTTCGGCGCCGTCGAGCATGAAGCCGGCTCGCTCGTAGAAGCGCGCGGCACGGTCGTTCCCGGCGAAGTGCCAGACGACGACCGGCACGTGGCGCTCGTGTAGGTCGGCCACCGCGTGCTCGAAGAGGCTGCGGCCCAGACCCGTCCCGATCAGATCGGGGTCGATGTAGAGGCCGTGCACCTCGCCGGTCGACGCGCCGACATCGGGATCGCGGCACGGACCCGTCCGTGCGAAGCCCGTGATCGCGCCGACGGCGCCCGTCACCCACATCCGATCGCGGGCGGGCAGGCCGGTCAGGTATGCGTGCCACTCGCCTCCCTGCTGCGCACCGTCCAGGCCGTTCAGGACGTCGGGCGCGAGCAGCCCCGCATACGCCGCCCGCCAGGCGCGCGCCGCGAGCGCGCCGATCGAGACGCCGTCGGCCGGCACGGCGGCCCGAACCCGGGTCAGCGCCCCCACAGCTCGCCGAGGTGCACGAACGGGTCGCCCGGGCGCCAGCGCTCGAGGAAGCGGTGGATCGGCGGGCGCAGATCGACCGTCGCGAGCTCGCCCGCGTGCACCAGCCGATGCCCGTGCACCGCGCCGTCGGCCGAGGCCACGCCCTCGAGGCTGCGACCCGAGACGTCGGCGTGGAAGATCACGTGCACCACGTGCTTGCGGGGCCGCATGCCTGCGGGGGCGATCGACTCGACGATCGCGATCGGCCCGTCGAGCGTCAGCCCCTCCAGACCGCACTCCTCGGAGAGCTCGCGGGCGAGCGCCACGTGCAGCGACTCCCCCTCCTCCACCCCGCCCCCGGGCAGCAGCCAGTACGAGCGGCCGGCCTTCTCCTGCCGCAGCAGGAGCACCGCGTCGCCATGCCGCAGCAGCGCTCCGACGCGGATGCGCGGCTCGCTCACGCTCGGCGGCTCACCGCCGACGACCCGAACCCGCGCTCCGCCCGCTCCGAAGGCGGCAGCTCTGCCGTCTCCACCACCTCCACGCCGGGCACCGCAACCACGACCAGCTGGGCGATGCGATCGCCGGGCCGGATGTGGAACGGCTCGGCCCGGTCGGTGTTCAGGAGCACGACCTTGAGCTCCCCGCGATAGCCGGAGTCGATCAGCCCGGGCGCGTTCACGACCGTGATGCCGTGCCGCGCGGCGAGCCCCGAGCGTGGCTGGACGAAGCCGGCATGTCCTTCGGGGATGGCGACGGCGAGGCCGGTCGCGACCGTGCGCCGCTCGCCCGGTCCGAGCACGACCTCCTCGACGCTCGCGAGGTCGAGCCCGGCGTCGCCTGGATAGGCGCCGGCGGGCAGGTGGGCATCGGGGTGGAGGCGACGGACGAGCAGTTCGGTCATACGCGGTAGGCGGCGAACCGGCCCACCATCTCACGCGGAAGGCGCGCCGTCACGAGCACGCCCTCGGCCGCGTCCTCGCGGGCGGTGATCGGCGCGCCGGTCGCATACAGGGCGGACAGCTCGCCGCCGTCCGCGTGCGGCACGAGCAGCCGCACGTCGACATAGCGGCCGCTGAAGAACGCCGCGACGCGCTGCTTCAGCTCGTGCAGATTCTCGCCGGTGCGGGCCGAGATCAGCACCGCGTCGGGAAAGCGGTTGGCGAGGCGCCGGCGGGCGAGGGCGTCGACGGCGTCGATCTTGTTCACCACGAGCATCTGCGGGATCTCGTCGGCGCCGATATCGGCCAGGACGGCGCGCACCTCGGCGAGCTGCCGGTTCAGGCCCTCCTCGCCGGTCGAGGCGTCGGCCACGAGCAGCACGAGATCGCCTGCGAGCGTCTCCTCGAGCGTGGCCGCGAACGCCTCGACGAGCGTGTGCGGCAGCTTGCCGATGAATCCGACCGTGTCGGTCACGAGGTACGCCCGGCCCTCCTCCCGGAAGGCGCGCGTCGTCGGGTCGAGCGTCTCGAAGAGCCGATCGTCGACGCTCACGTCCGATCCGGTGAGCGCGTTCAGGAGCGTCGACTTGCCGACGTTCGTGTAGCCCGCGAGCGCCACCGCGGGCATGGCCGAGCGGCTGCGCTTGCGCCGCATCACCCCGCGCCGGGCGGCGACGTCGCGCAGCCGCGCGCGCAGCAGGGCCAGCCGCCGTCGTGCCATCCGCCGGTCGGACTCGAGCTGGGTCTCGCCCGGGCCGCGCGTGCCGACGCCGCCGCCCAGGCGTTCGAGGTGCTTCCACATCCCCCGCATGCGCGCGAGCGAGTACTCGAGCTGCGCGAGCTCGACCTGGAGCTTGCCCTCGGCGGTGTGGGCGTGCTGGGCGAAGATGTCGAGGATGACCGCGGTACGGTCGACGACGCGCATCTCGAGCGCGTCCTCAAGCGTGCGCTGCTGCCGCGGCGAGAGCTCGTCGTCCGAGACGATCACCTCGGCCTTGACCTGGGTTGCGAGCTCGCGCAGCTCGTCGAGCTTGCCCGGGCCGAGGTAGGTGCGCGGATCCGGCCGGCGGCGGTGCTGCACGAGCGTCGCGACGGCGTCCACCCGGGCGGTGCGCAGGAGCTCGCGCATCTCGTCGAGCTCGTCCGCGCCGTCGCTGCCCGGGACAAGCGACGCCACCACGACCCCGCGCTCGGGAGCCGTGTCGGTGGTGATCTGGGTCACGAAGGCAGTATATGGAGCCCGCAGCGGCGTCCCAGGGCGGCTAGACGGCCACGCGCAGGTGCTGCTCGATGCGCGACAGGGCCTCGCGCAGATCGTCGTCTGAGATCGTCAGCGAGAGCCGGACGTAGCCCTCGCCGTTCGGCCCGTAGGCGGATCCGGGCGAGACGACGACCGCCGCCTGGTCGAGGACGAGCTCGGCGAACGACACGGATGTGTGCCCGGCCGGCACCGGCACCCAGATGTACATCGTGCCCCGCGGCGGCGGCACCTCGATGCCGACTGCGGCGAGCGCGGCCACCACCAGGTCGCGCCGGCGGGCGTAGACGGCGCACATCTCGCGCACGTGCTCCTGCGGCCCCGTGAGCGCGGCGGCGGCGGCCATCTGGACGGCGTCGAACATGCCCGAGTCGATGTTCGTCTTGAGCTTCAGGAGCGCAGCGATCATCTCGGCGTTCCCCACCGCCGCACCGACGCGCCAGCCGGTCATGTTGTAGGCCTTCGAGAGCGAGAACATCTCGACGCCGGCCTCGCGCGCGCCGCGCGCCTCGAGGAAGCTCGGCGCCGTGTAGCCGTCGAACGTGATCTCGGAGTAGGCGTTGTCGTGCACGATCGGGACGCCCCGCTGCAGGCCGAACGCGGCCAGGCGCTCGAAGAAGTCGAGCTCACACACCGCCCCCGTGGGGTTGTTCGGGTAGTTGCAGAAGAGCAGGTTGGCGCGGTCGGACACGGCCGCCGGGATCGCATCGAGGTCGGGCAGGAACTCGTGCTGCGCCCTCAGCGGCATCAGCACGGGCTCGGCGCCCGCGAGCAGCGTCCCCGACGTGTACACCGGGTATCCCGGGTCGGCCGCCAGGCAGGCGTCGCCCGGGTCGAGCATCGGCAAAGCACACGTGGGCGACGCCCTCCTTGCCGCCCAGGAGCGGCAGCACCTCGGTGTCGGGGTCGAGCGTGACCCCGAAGCGGCGGGCGTAGAAGGTGGCGACGGCCTCGCGGAAGGCCGGCAGGCCGCGGTTGGACGGATAGCGGTGGTTGGCCGGCAGCGCCACCTGGCGCCGGGCCTCCTGCGACAACCGCGGGCGGCGTCGGCAGGTCGGGATCGCCGATGCCGAGCGAGATCACGTCCACCCCGGCCTTGCGGCGCTCGGCGATCTTGCGCTCGAGCTCGGCGAACAGGTACGGCGGCAGGGTCTGCACGCGCGCTGCGATCCGCACGGCTAGAGCTCCCCCAGCGCGGCGGTGAACTGCGGTGAGAACTCGCCCCGGTGGACGCACTGCACCGGGCCGGTCAGGCGCACGCCGAGGGATGCGTCGACGGCGACGATCAGCACGCCGCCGTCGGTGTGCACCGAGACCGGGCTCTCGGCGCGCCCGGCAACGACCGCGGCGACCGCGGCCGCACTCGATCCGGAGCCCGACGAGAGCGTCTCGCCGGCGCCCCGCTCCCAGACGCGCATGCGGATGTCGTTGCCGCCGAGCGGCCGGTAGAACTCGACGTTCGTGCGGTTCGGGAACCAGCATGGCGCTCGATCGGGGCGCCGACCGCGGCCAGGTCGAGCCCGTCGACGCCCTCGGACTCGATCACGCAGTGCGGGTTGCCGAGCGAGACGAACTGGTAGAGCGGCGCGGGCGGATCGCCGCCGCCGGGGCGGTGGTCGGGGCCCTCGAGGGTGGCGGCGCCGGCGTCGATCGTGACCGATCCTCCGTCGACGGTGCCCGAGACGGTGCCCTTGAGCGTCTCGAGGACGACGTCGACACGGCCGTCACGGCCCGACACGTAGGCGGCGGCGATGCGGCTGCCGTTGCCCGAGAACTCGGCCTCGCCGCCGTCGGGGTTCAGGATCTGCACGCGCGCGTGCCCCGGCTCGATCGCATCGAGCACCAGGATCCCGTCGCTCCCGGCGCCCAGGTCGGGATGGCAGATGCGCTGCACCCGGGCGGCCGTGAGTGCGGTCGAAAGGTCGCCGCGCTCGATGACGAGATACGCGTTTCCGGCCGCCTGCCACTTCTCGAATCGCATCGGGCGGCAGGATACCGGCGGCGTGAATAACGCGTGCCTGACACCGGGTATTCACGAGTCACGAGCCGTAGTTGTCGCGTATTGACCGGCGCTTCCAACCGGGACAGAGTCGGGGTATCCAGACGTGTAGATAGCCCTCGCGGGCGACGGGCGGACGGATCGCGAGCGGCAGCCTCGGGAGGCAGCGATGCATACGGGCGCAGCACGGGTGTTCCTGGTCCGGCACGGACAGACGGCGATGAACCGCGAGGTGCGGTTCCGCGGCAGGCTGGACATCCCACTCAACGAGCGGGGACGCGCGGAGGCGGTCGAGGCGGCGATCTCACTTCGCGCCCGCGGTCTCGAGGCGGTGTACGCGAGCCCGCTCGACCGTGCACGCGAGGTGGCGCGGAGCGTCGCGCTTGCCGCCGGTGTCGGATGGATCGACGACCTGCCGCAGCTCTTGATCGTCGACTACGGCGAATGGACGGGCCTCACCAAGGAGGAATGCGCGGCGCGCGATCCGGAGGAGTGGGCGCGCTACGTGGACGACCCAGAGCAGGCGCGATGTCCCGGCGGCGAGGCGATCGCAGACGCAGCCGATCGCGTGATCGACGGACTCCGGCTGCTGGGCGAGCGTCACAACGGCGCGGCCGTGGCCGCCGTCTCACACGGCGTCATGCTCCGCCTCGCCGTGCTGCGCGTGCAGGGCCCTCCGGCCAGCGGATGGCAGTTCAAGGTCCCGACCGGCTCGGCCCTCGAGTTCGCCGTCGACGCACAGGGCATCCGGCTCGTCACGCCGATCGCTGATGCGCCCCCGGATCCGATCAAGGCGGCGACCCACGAGCCCGCGAGGCTACGCCGGGTCGGGTGAGCGCAACGCCCACGCCACCATACGCGGGAGCTCCTCCCGCCAGAACGGATCGCCGTGCGATCCGACCCGTTCGGTCATCACGACGTCCGCAGCCGCGTCGCGCAAGGCCTGCGCCCAGCGGGTCGCATTGTCGTGGAAGAACGGCTCCCGCGTGCCGGCCACGAGGTACACGCGCGGAAGCGGGCTGGGCATCGCATCGGGCGGTCGATAACCCGCGCCCGGCGAGGCGCAGAAGACCGCACCGTAGATGTCCGGATGTCGCAGCCCGATGGCGAGCGAGAGCTCTCCACCCGCCGAGACACCGAGCACCGCGGTGCGTTCGGCGGGCAGGGCGACTCCGAAACGCCCCCGCGCCCATTGGCGGACGTCCTCGACGAAGAACGCCTCGTGTGCCGCGAATCGCTCCGGGTCGAAGGCCGGTGAATATTCATGAAGCCGCTCCGTCTCATCGGCCGTGCGGTGCACGCCGACGATCATCGTGGACGGGACGCCGGCCGCCTCGAGGGCTCCGCCCCACTGCGCGATCATCTGGCCGTCGCCGGCGAACACGACCGCCTCGGGCGCAACGCGCGGGACGTACACCGTGACCTGCCGGCCGCCGTCGTAGTCGAGCGTCTCGGTGACCAGATCTCCGGGGCTCTGCGTCATGCTCAGTGCGTGCCCAGGGCGGCGCCGACCAGGATCACCATCGCGAGCAGTCCGCATACGAGCGCAAAGCCGATCACGATTGGCCACGTGGCCGGCAGGCCGTCCACGAGCGCCAGACTCACCGCGACCGCCGCGGCGATCAGCGTCACCCGGCCGATGGCGTGTGGGCGGGCGCGCAGGAAGCGCGCGCCGAGGCGATCCGCCAGCAGCAGGGCCGAGCCGAGCGTCCCCAGCAGGAGCAGCGCGACGACCAGCGGCCCGATCACCCAGCGCGCCCAGCCCAGCACGTCGCCGCCGGCGAGCCCGAGCAGGAGGGCCGTGACGGCCACCGCCGGAGCCGCCGCCGTCAGGATCACGAGGGCGTCGCGTGCCTCGCGCACGGCGTCGTGCTCGCGCCGGCCGGTCACAGCGCCGCCTCGACGTCGGCCGCGACGTCGGCGGCGTCGCGGCCGCCTGCGACCGTCACCAGGTCGGGCAGGCGCCGCATCCACGTGCGCTGGCGCTTGGCATAGCGGCGGGTGCGGACCATGAGCCGTCGTTCCGCCTCGGCCTGATCGATCCTGCCCGACAGGAGGTCGGTGACGTCCTGGAGGCCGTGGATGCGCTCCGCCGTGAGCGAGAACGGCCGCGTGGCGCGGGCGGCGCGCACCTCGTCGGCGACCCGGCGCGCGAACATCGACCGCGTTCGGTCGGCGATCCGCCCGGCGACGAGCGCCGGCGGCACGTCGAGGCCGACGAGCACGGTCTCGTGCCGCCGGTCCGCGGCCCACAGCCGGTCGTGCTCGGGGGAGAGGCTCGCACCGGCGGCATGCAGCTCGAGCGCCCGCACCACCCGGCGGCGATCGTTTCGGTGCACCGCCGCCGCGGCGACGCGGATCGGCCGTGGCGAGCGCGATGTGGGCGGCCTCGGCGCCGGCCCGGTCGTACAGGTGCTCGAACCGCTCCCGCTCGTCCGCAGCGACGCGCGGCGGCAGCGGCATGTCGGCGAGCGCCGCCCGCAGATAGAGGCCGCTGCCGCCGCACACGACCGGCGTTCGCCCGCGCGCGAGCACGTCGTCGATGGCGGCGTGGGCGAGCGCGGCGTACTCCGCCACCGACCCGGCGTGATCGGTGTCCCACACGGCCACCGCATGGTGCGGGACGCGGTGCAGGTCGTCCGGCGACGGCTGGTTCGTCAGGATCGGCAGGCCGCGGTAGAGCTGCATGGCGTCGCACGAGACGATCTCGCCGCCGATCCGCTCGGCGAGGGCGATCGCGACCGCGCTCTTACCCGACGCCGTCGGCCCGAAGATGGCCACCACCACTGCGGACCTACGCGGCGACGGGGGCGGCGGGCCGCCCGGCGAGCGTCTGCGACGTCGACCGCGTGATGTGCACGTCGACGAGCGTGCCCGCGGGCGCGTCGCCCGGGAAGTTGACGGCCTTGTTCGTCCGCGTGCGGCCCCGCAGGATGGCGGCATCGGTGCGGCTCGGCCCCTCGACGAGCACCTCCTGGACGGTGCCGACGAGCGCCGCATTGCGCGCGCCGGCGTGATGCTGGACGCGATCGACGAGCTGCTGGATGCGCTCCTTCTTGACGGCGTCCGGCACCTGATCCTGCATCCGGGCGGCGTCCGTCCCGCGCCGAGGGGAGTAGACGAACGTGAACGCGTGGTCGTAGCCGACCGCATCGACCAGCGAGAGTGTGTCCGCGAACTCCGCGTCGGTCTCGCCGGGGAAGCCGACGATGATGTCGGTCGTGAGCGCGATGCCCGGGATGGCCTCGCGGATGCGTTCGACCAGCGCGAGGTAGCGCTCGCGTGAGTAGGTGCGCCGCATCGCCTTCAGCACCCGCGTCGAGCCCGACTGGACGGGCAGATGCAGGTGCTCGCAGACGGCGGGCGACTCGGCCATCGCCGCGATCACGTCGCCGCGCATGTCCTTCGGGTGCGGGCTCGTGAACCGGATCCGGTCGATCCCCGGCACCGCGTCGAGCGCGCGCAGAAGCTCGGCGAAGCTGGTCGCCACGCCCGGACGCAGGTCGCGGCCGTAGGAGTTCACGTTCTGGCCGAGCAGCGTCAGCTCGCGGACGCCGTCGGCCGCGAGGACGGTCGCCTCGCGCACGAGGTCGTCGGGATGACGGCTGTGCTCGCGCCCGCGCACGCTCGGAACGATGCAGTAGGCGCAGTTGCAGTTGCAGCCGGTCGAGATCTGCAGCCAGGCCTGGTGGTCGCGGTCGCGCTTCAGCGGCAGCTCGCCGGCGAAGCTGTCGAACGTCGAGAAATGCCCGCGCGGGATCTCGCCGCCGGCCTGGATGAAGTCGCCCAGGCGGTGGATGTTGCCGGGCCCGAACGCGAGGTCGACGAACGGGTACTGGTCGAAGAGCTCGTCCTTCATCGACTCCGACCAGCAGCCGCCGACGACGATCACCTTGCCCGGGTCGCGCAGCTTGGCCGCCCTCGCGTCCATCAGGTGGGCGATCAGGCGGTCGTCGGCCTTCTCGCGGATCGTGCACGTGTTGAAGACGAGGAAGTCGGCGTCGTCGGGCGCCTGCGCCTCCCCCAGCCCCACCGACTCGAGCAGGCCCTTGATCCGCTCGGAGTCGTGGACGTTCATCTGGCAGCCGAAGGTGGTCACGTGATAGCGCTTCATCCCGGCACGAACTGTACCGGCGGCGCGCCCGGTGCCGATCGGCAACGACCTCAAGGACGCGCAGGTCGGCGACACGTGGCAGACGCCGACCGGCGGCACGGGCGGCGCCACCGCCGGCACGCTCGCCCCCGGCATCGTGTGGAAGAACGTGTTCCGGGTCAGGGTGACCGCCAAGTCGCCGCCGGGGCGCTACGTCATCGAGGGCCAGGCCTCGGACGGCCACGGCACGTCGCACGCGCGGCTTTTCGTGACGCTGCCCTAGCGGCGGGCGACGCCGCGGCCGCTCAGGGCCTGCAGCGCCAGCAGCAGGATGACGGCGCCGACGATCGACGCGAGGAAGCTCGCGGACTGACCGGAGTGGTAGATGCCGGCCGCCTTCCCGCCTGCCGTGGCGACCACCGACCCGGCGATGCCGACGATCGCCGTCACGATCAGCCCGTGCGGATGCTTCCCCGGCACGAGCACGCGCGCGATCCAGCCGACGATCAGCCCGACGATGATGGCCTCGATGATCCACATGCCGAAATCGTACCGGTCCGCGCGGGAGTATCGTGACGGCGATGGGTGTCTCGGTGGAGCTCGTGCAGGGCGACATCACGACGATCGCGGTCGATGCGATCGTCAACGCCGCGAACAGCAGGCTGCTGGGCGGGGGCGGCGTCGACGGGGCGATCCATCGTGTTGGCGGCCCGGCGATCATGGCCGAGTGCCGGGCGCTCGGCGGGTGCCCGACCGGCGACGCGAAGGCCACCGGTGCCGGGAACCTGCCTGCCCGTCACGTCATTCACGCGGTCGGCCCTGTGTGGCACGGCGGTGGCGCCGGCGAGGACCAGCAGCTTGCGTCGGCCTACCGCCGCGCCGTCCAGGTTGCCGACGGGCTCGGCTGCGAGTCGATCTCGTTCCCCGCCATCTCGACCGGGGTCTACGGGTATCCGATCGACCTCGCGGCGACGGTCGCGGTGTCCACGGCGCTCGCCGCGGCCCAGATCTCGGCCCACGTCCGCCGGCTCGTTTTCGTCCTCTTCTCGGCCTCGGACCTGACCGTGTACCGAACGGTCGTCCAGGCCCGCCTCAGCGGCTGAGGACGCGCGCGGCCTGGTCGCACACCGCTTCGGCGACGGCCGCGAGCGCCGGGGCGTCGACGATCAGCTGCACCGCGACGCCGCTTCGCGTCGGGCCCTGAGTCTGCGCGCGGCCGGCATCGACCCACACGGCGACGCCGACCTCGTCGATCGCCCGTGGAACGCTCGGCGGCGCCAGGTCGAGCCCGAACACCTCGTCGGCAGGCACGAAGTGGCCGAACCCGTCGGCCGCGGCGTCGAGCAGCGCGTGGCCGAACGCGAACAGCTCGGCCGGCGTCAGCGCGGCATCGGGCACGTGCGCCACGGCGTTTCCGCCCGCGTGGAGCGTGAGCGAGTACGGCACCGACTCGGCGAACGGCTCGGCGGTGATGACGATCTCGACGCTGATGCCCGAGACGTCCTGCTCGGTGTCGCAGAGGCGGATCCTCATATCGCCCGCCTGCGCTTCTTGCGCGGCAGCGAGAGCGTGAAGGTCGAGCCCTGGCCGGGCTCGCTCTCGACCGAGAGCCGGCCGCCGAGCGCCGTCGCGAGCTCGCGCGCGATCGAGAGGCCGAGGCCCGTGCCGCCCTCGCCGCGGCGGCTGTAGAACGGATGGAACACCGCCTCGCGCTCGGCCGGAGAGATGCCCCGGCCGGTGTCGGAGACCGAGATTGCGGCCAGACCGTTCGAGGTGTTGCAGCCGAGCTGCACCGTGCCGCCGCGCGGCGTCCACCGGAACGCGTTGTCGAGCAGGTTGTTGACGATCTGGAGCACGCGGTCGCCGTCGGTGATGATCGTCGGCGCCTGGTCGATCGGCGTGTGGAAGATGACGTCGTTCGTGCGCGCCTTCTCGCGGAACGAGGCCGCCGCGCGCTCGAGCAGCGCCGCGAGGCCGACCTCCTCGCTCACCACCCGGAACTGGTGCGACTCGAGCCGCGTCAGGTCGAGCAGATCGCCCACGAGCCGGTCGAGCCGGCGCACCTCCTCGTTCACGGCGGTCAGCGACTCGTCCAGATCGTCCGGGCCGACAACGCCCTCGGCGAGCGCCTGGACGTGGCCCGAGATGGCGGTCAGCGGCGTGCGCAGCTCGTGCGTGACGCGCATCAGGAAGTTGCGCTCGAGCTCGTCGACCTCGCGCAGGCGGTCGACCATGCCCTGGAAGCGCGTCGCCAGCTGGCCCAGCTCGTCGTCGGAGGTGCGCTTGCCGATCACGTTCACGTCCAGGTCGCCGCGCGCGACCTTGTCGGCGGCGCTGCCGATGACGCGCAGCGGCATCGTGATCCGGCGGGCGACGTAGCTCGCCAGGATGATCGCCACGATCAGGCCGACCGCCACCCCGGCCGCGACCAGGCCGATCACGTTCTTCCAGGCGTTGTTGACGTCGGCCAGCGGCTTGGCGAGGACGACCGCGCCGATCGGCTGGTCGCCGTCGAAGATGGGCGCCGCCGACGCCGATGAACGGCGTCGCTCGCGCCCGGCGGCGTGAACTGGTAGACGGGCCGCGAGCTCCGTGAGCTTGTGGTAGTTCGAGCCGATGCCGGAGTCTGCGGATGTTGCCGGGCGGCCCGCGCTACCGGGAAGAGCGGCGGTGCCCGTCGTAGTAGAGGCGTGCGTCGCTCACTGTTCGAACTCGGCCCGGCGATGGGACGGCGCGCGCCGTGCTCGCTTCGGCTGGCCGTGAAGTCGCCGCTGAACGCGCGCTGGTAGTACTCGCGCACGCCCGTCCACCTGCTTGCGCGAGCTCCGCCGTCGGTCTGGATGCGGTTGTACGACTGGTACAGGCTGACGACGACGACGCTCGCGATGACCGTGGCCAGGACGAGCGTTCCCGTGAAGAGGAAGGCGAGTCGTGCCCTAAGTGACTGCAGCATCGTCAGCGACCTTGTAGCCCACGCCCCATACGGTCGCGACCGGGCAGTCATCGCCGAGCTTGCGCCGTAGCTGGCGCACGTGCACGTCAACGGTGCGGGTGTCCCCCGCGAAGGTGTATCCCCACACGCGCTCGAGCAGCTGATCGCGGGTCAGCACGAGGCCGCGGTGGTCGAGCAGCTCCCACAGGAGGTCGAACTCCTTCGGCGCGAGCTGCACGTGGCGGCCCGACGACGGTCACCTCGCGGCGGCCGGCGTCGATGCGCACGTTGCCGTGCTCCATCGCCGCCTCCTGCGGCCGCGACGAGCGCGCGGTCTGGCTCGACCGGCGCAGTATCGACTTGATCCTGGCGACCAGCTCGCGCGGGTTGAACGGCTTGGTCAGGTAGTCGTCGGCACCCACCTCGAGGCCGACGATCTTGTCGACGTCGTCGTCGCTGGCCGTCAGCATCAGGATGGGGACGTCGGAGGTCGAGCGGATCTGGCGGCACACCTCGAGGCCGTCGATGTCGGGCAGCATCAGGTCGAGGACGACCAGGTCGGGCTTGAGCGCTGTCGGCCTTTTGCAGCGCCTCCGCACCGTCGCGGGCGATGTCCACCTGGTAGCGCGCATTCTTGAGGTACATCGCGACGAACGAGGCGATGTTGCGCTCGTCCTCGACGACGAGGATCTTCTCGGCCATCCTCGTAGCGTACAGCCTGGTCAGGCCGGAGCCTAGAAGTGCAGGCTCGTCGCGGACTTCGGCCAGCTGTGCGACCTGCCGTTCAGCGAGTACTTGCCGCTGCCGGCGATCTTGCCGCTGCCGTCGACGACGCCGCACACGCTGACTCCGGGCCCTGCAGCTTGACCCAGAACTTGCCGGTCGCCGTAGACCGTCATCGACTGCGTCGACGTGACCTTCCAGCCGTCGTCGCCGAGATACTTCCAGGACGGCGCCGCGAGCCGTTCACCCACGCTCCTGGGATTGCGCACGTTTGCCGGTGCGGTCGCGCAGCCAGATGGTGCCGCTCTTGACGGTGCCCCACTCGGCCCCGTTGCCGACGACGCTCACCCACCCGGCTCCGTCGGCCTGGAAGGCGAGAGCAACCCGGCCGCTGCAGTTCTTGGCGAGCAGGATGGCGCCCGTTGCGGGCGCGGCGGCCACGAGCGCCGCGATGAGGGCTGTGATGAAGGCAAGTCGTCGCATGCCACGGGTATCGGCGGCCCTCGTGCGCAGGCTCCAGTAAGCCTTCTGTAAACCTGACGATATGACCGGGTTTACTTCGCGATCTCGGTGGCGCGCGACTCGCGGATCACCGTGACCTTGATCTGGCCGGGGTACTCGAGCTCGGCCTCGATCTCACGGGCGATCTGTGGCTCAGCAGCGCCGCCGTGTCGTCGTCGACCTGCTCCGGCTTCACCATCACCCGGATCTCGCGCCCCGCCTGCATGGCGTAGCAGCGCTCGACCCCCTCCTTGGCGGTCGCGATCCGCTCGAGCGCCTCGAGCCGCTTGATGTAGTGCTCGAGGCTCTCGCCGCGCCCACCCGGGCGTGAGGCCGAGATGGCGTCGGCGGCGATGATGAGCACCGCCTCGACGGTCTGCGGCTCGACGTCGTAGTGGTGGGCCTCGATTGCGTGGCAGACGCTCGGCGACTCGCGGTACTTCTTGGCCATCTGGGCCGAGATCACCGCGTGCGGGCCCTCCACCTCGTGCGTCACGGCCTTGCCGATGTCGTGGAGGAGCGCCGCCCGGCGGGCGGTCTTCTGACTCGCGCCCAGCTCGGCCGCCATGATCGACGCCAGGTGCGCGCACTCGACCGAGTGCTTGAGCACGTTCTGGCCGTAGCTCGTGCGGTAGCGCAGCCGGCCGAGGATCTTCACGAGCTCGGGGTGCAGGCCGTGGACGTTGGCCTCGAAGCAGGCCTGCTCGCCCGCCTGCACGATCTGCTGCTCGATCTGCGCCTTGGACTGGTAGTACGTCTCCTCGATCCGGGACGGGTGGATGCGGCCGTCGGCGATCAGGCTCTCGATCGTGAGGCGCGCGATCTCGCGGCGCACGCCGTCGAACGCCGACAGCACCACGGCCTGCGGCGTGTCGTCGATGATCACGTCCACGCCGGTCAGGTTCTCGAGCGCGCGGATGTTTCGGCCCTCGCGGCCGATGATGCGCCCCTTCAGATCGTCCGAGGGCAGCTGGACGACCGACACGGTCGTCTCGGCGGTGTGGCTCGAGGCGGTGCGCTGGATGGCGATCGAGAGGATGTTTCGGGCGCGCTTGTCGGCGTCGAGGCGTGCCTCCTCCTCGATCTGGCGCACGAGCCGCGCCATGTCGGAGCGCGCCTCCTCCTCGACCCTGGTCAAGAGCGCCGCGCGGCCGTCGGATGCGGTCATGCCGGCCACCCGCTCGAGGGCGGCCAGCTCAGCGTCGCGGGCGATCTTCAGGTCCTCCTGCAGCTGCTTCGCGTGCACCTCGCGGTCGGCGATCGACTGGTCACGGCGGGCGAGCTCGTCCGTGCGCAGGTCGGCCTGGGCCTGGGCGGCGGACAGCCGTTCCTCGGCCTTGATCAACTCGGCACGCCGGTCGGCCAGGTCACGTTCCTGCTCGGTGCGCTGGGCGAGCAGATCCTCACGGGCGGCCACCTGGGCCTCCTTGAGCTGTGCCCCGGCCTGGCGCTCGGCGTCCTCCAGGATGCGCTGCGCTTGGCGCTCCGCATCGGCGATCTGGGGGCGGCGGCGCCTGTTGTCCACGGCGTACCCGGCCCCCGCGCCAAGAATGAGCGCGAGCGCGATCAGTAGAGCCTCCACCGCGTCTCCTTATGTGCGTGGCCCCCGCCGATCGGCGGCGACCGTCATCGAATCAGGTATGCGCGCCCGGCCGGCCGCCGCGCAACGGGGCGTGCCGAGGCTCGGCCGGCTCCGCGGAGGCGAAGCTTGGGTACGAACTGATCGAAGACGCGAACCGGTGCAACCAACCCGCCTTTCGGCAGGAGAGAGAACTGAACGGCGGTGAAGCCAGACTCGTTATGGATCGTAGACGAGCGGTGCATGATTGAGCAACGAACCGCAGCACGCCTGGCGTCAGGCGTCGAGCTCGTGGCCGAGCGCCGCCGCAACCGTGTCGGTGTCGAACCCGCGTCGCGCCAGGAACGCCGCCGCGCGCCGCAGCGAGGCCGGGTCGCGGGGATCGGGCGCGTGGCGGCCCCGCAGCGCCTCGCGGGCGCGGTCGAGCTCGGCGGCCGCCGAGGTGGCGGCGTGCCCGGCGCCCGTCTCTTCGTCGATGCCGAGCCGGTCGAGATCGAACTCCACCCGCAGCCGTCCGTAGGCGTCGGCCCGCGCGGGTCGACGACGACGGCAGCCGCCAGGGCGTCGTCGTCCACGAGGCCGATCGCCGCCAGCCGTTCGAGCACCACGGCGCTGTCGGCGTCGCCGAGCCCCCACTGCCCAAGCCTGCGGCGGAGCTCCGACCGCGAGCGCGGACGCACCGCGATCAGCCGCAGCGCCCGCCGCTCGGCCGTGTCGAGGCGCCCGGCAGTCTGCAGCGCCTCGTACGCCGCCGGCGCGAGGGTCGCGCCGGTACACAGGCCGTGCTCCCCCAGGCGGCGATCGTGCACGCGCAGGCGCTCGCCCGAGTCGAGCACGACCTCGACCGTCGGGCCTCCGGCGCGTGTGCGCCGCAGCCCGACGATCGTGGTCATGACGGTGTCCGCCCGGCCCTCGCGCGCTACTCGACCGATGCGAGCGACGCGCCGTTGGCCGTGGCGGCCTCGTTGTCGTCGTCGGGTGCTGCGGCGGCCGAGCGTGGCAGCTTGACCGGGGCCGGATCCTGAACCTTGCGGGTCGGGACGACCGTGTCGGGCAAGGCCGCCTGGATGCCTTCCAGCAGCTTCGCGAGGACGTCAGGATGCTCGACCAGGAATGCCTTCACGTTCGTGCGCCCCTGTCCGAGCCGCTCCTCGCCGAACGAGAAGTAGGAGCCGGACTTCTGGACCACCTTGTGCTCGAGCGCGACGTCGAGCACCGAGCCCTCCCAGGAGATGCCCTCGCCGTAGGCGATGTCGAACTCGGCCTGCTTGAACGGCGGCGCGACCTTGTTCTTGACCACCTTCACGCGGCAGCGGTTGCCGACGGCCTCGGTGCCCTCCTTGAGCGTCTCGATGCGACGGATGTCGAGCCGCACGGACGAGTAGAACTTGAGCGCCCGGCCGCCCGGCGTCGTCTCCGGCGAACCGAACATGACGCCGATCTTCTCGCGCAGCTGGTTCGTGAAGATGCAGATCGTGCCGGTGCGGTTGAGCGTGCCGGCGATCTTGCGCAGGGCCTGGCTCATCAGCCGGGCCTGCAGGCCGACGTGGGAGTCGCCCATCTCGCCCTCGATCTCGGCCCGCGGCACGAGCGCCGCCACCGAGTCGATGACGAGCACGTCGAGCGCGCCCGACCGGATCAGGAGCTCGGCGATCTCGAGCGCCTGCTCGCCGTTGTCGGGCTGGCTCAGGAGCAGGTCGTCGACGTCCACGCCGATGCGGCGGGCGTAGGACGGATCCATGGCGTGCTCGGCGTCGATGAACGCCGCCAGGCCGCCGGCCCGCTGGGCCTCGGCGATGACGTGGTAGCACAGCGTCGTCTTGCCCGACGACTCGGGGCCGAACACCTCGCACACCCGGCCGCGCGGCAGGCCGCCGATGCCCAGGGCGAGATCGAGCGAGAGCGCGCCGGTCGAGACGGCGTCGATCGCGATCGCCGGGGCATCCCCCATCTTCATGACCGCGCCTTTGCCGAACTGACGCTCGATCTGACTGACGGCTGCCTCGAGGGCTTGTTCTCGCTCCATGCGTCTCTCCACCTTCCTCTGGGCGCATCCCCGCGACGCGCCGATCGTATTGTCGCAGCGGGAGCCGACGTGGTCGGATCCCCGAACAGATGTTCGGATATCCTAGAGGGCGCGTCGGACGCGGTTCAAGGCAGCAGGTGTGCCGAAGCGGCAACGAGATGCGCGCGCATGAGCTGCAGGGACGCGACGGCCGCACGGGCGCGGACGATCCCCCGCTCGCCGGGCACGTCCATGCGGATGCCCTCCTCACCGGCCGGAGACGACAGGTGCACGTACACGAGCCCGACCGGCTTGTCCTCGGTGCCTCCGCCCGGGCCGGCGACGCCCGTCACCGACACCGCCACATCGACTCCGAGCCGCGTACGCGCGCCCGCGGCCATCGCCGCCGCCGTCTCGGCGCTGACTGCGCCGTGGCGCTCGAGCAGGTGTATAGGGACGTCCAGGAGCGCCTGCTTGAGCGCGTTGGAGTAGGCGACCACACCGCCGCCGAACGCCGCCGAGCTGCCGGGGATGTCGGTCAGGCGCGCGGCCACCATGCCGCCGGTACAGGACTCGGCCGTCCCCGCCGTCCAGCCGCGCTCGCGCAGCAGGTCGAGCACGATCTCGGGCAGCGGGCGCTCGTCGGTCGCAAACACGTGCTCGCCGAGCGCGGCGGTCATCCGGGCGTTCAGCTCGGCGGCCCCGGCCTCGCCGCCCGGCTCGGCGCGGATGTCGATCTCGATCTCGAAGTTGCGCGCGCAGATGCTGGTCTCGACGCCGTCGGGGTCGCCGCCCGCCTCGGCGAACAGGTCGGCGACGTGCGACTCGCCGATGCCGTACGTGCGGATCAGCCACTGCCGGCGCGGCTGCGCCCGGCGCAGCAGAGGTGCCAGCGAGGCGTGTTCGGGGACCATCTCCCACAGCCGCCGCAGCTCGGAGGGGACGCCCGGGAGCACCACCACCCAGCGCGCGCCGATCGGCATCACGAGCGCCGGCGCCGTGCCGGCGATCCCGAGCACCTCGGCGCCGGCCGGGATCATGGCCTGCTTGCGGTTGCCCGCATCGAACCGGCTGCGGTCGTACCTGTAGCGCTCGGCCACCCGATCGGTCCAGCTCGTGATGCGCGCGAGCACGGCCTCGTCGAGCGTCAGCTCCACGCCGGCGACGCCGGCCAGGGCCTCGACCGTGCGGTCGTCGTGTGTGGGCCCGAGACCACCCGATGTGACCACGAGATCGGCCGCCTCGAGCACGTCGCGCATGCCCGCGCGGATGTCGGAGAGCGCGTCGCCGACCACGAGCGTGCGCCGCAGCGAGAAGCCCATCCGCTCGAGCGACGCCGCCAGGTGGGGACCGTTCTGGTCGGCGATGACCCCCCGCAGGAGCTCATTGCCCGTGAGCAGGATTGCCGCGGTGGGTCTGCTCAAGCCGCCCGTGCGCCGGCGGAGTCAAGCCGAATGCTGCCGCCCGCGGCGACGTGTGGCAGGGCGACCTGGCGGCCGTTGATCGAGAGCGCGACGTTGCCGGGCGCGCCGAGCGCCAGGAAGACCGGCTTGCGCGAGCTGAAGGTGATGGTGGGATGCGTCGAGGCGTCGACCGTGAGCCCGGCCGCGCCGAGGTCCATCCCCTCGGCGGTGACCCCGGGCCCGTGCGCCGTGCCGATCGTGGCCTTGACCCAGGTCGAGGCGCTCAGCGTCAGCACGACCTGGAACTGCGGGCGTGAATGGCCGGTCGTCGCCTGCTGCGTCGAGCCGGACGTCGTGCCCCCTCCCAGCGTCGAGGAGTGCGTCTTCTGCGTGCCCGTGTTCGTGTTGTAGTTCGCGGTCTGCTGGGGCGGGAAGCGCAGCGCGAGCACGATCAGGAACGACACGGCCACGATCGCCGCGAGCGCGATCATGATCAGGTTCGACTCGCGCCGGTGCCGCCGGCGCTGCGGCGGCCGCGACCGGGGCCGCGAGGCGATCGGCGTGTGCTCGATCGCTCCGCGCGGGTCGTGGTGGCGGGAGTTGAACTCGTCCACGAAGGGCTGTCCGTCGAGGCCGAGATACTCGGCGTAGGCGCGCAGGAAGCCCTTGGTGTAGGTCGGCCCCGGGAGGATGTGGAAGTCCTCGTCCTCGAGCGCGCGAATGTATCGCGTACGGATCGCGGTCTCGGCCTCGACCTGGCCGTAGCTCAGGTTGCGGCGCTCGCGGGCTTCCCTGAGTGAGCTCCCGATCTCGAACATGGCAATCGCCGCCCCCGACGGCGTAGCGTCAAGTCTACCGTGGGCGTGCCCTCAGGGCGCGATGGTCGGGACCGGGGCCGTCTCGGCCCGCACCGTGTCCTCGACGTCCTGGAGCCGGTTCATGGCGGCGGCGGGCAGCGCGGGCGAGATCCAGGCGAAGCCGACGGCATCGTCGCGCAGCCCCTCGAGCGCGATTCCGGGCTGGAAGATGCCGTCCTGCACGCTGCGTGCCGTCTCGGCGACGACGACCGCCGGCCGCGGGCCGAGCAGGCCGAGCATGTGCGCGTTTGGGAGCCTGTCCGGGGCGATCACCTGCGCGCCGGCCGCGTCCGGCCGGCAGGCCGGCGCGGGGATGTAGACGACCTGCGCGGAGGTCGTGGCGCCGCAGGAGACGCTCGCCACCGCCGCACCGTGTCGCACCGCATCGGCGCCTGCCCGGAAGGCGCCCTCGAGGGTCGCGCCCGGTTCGGCCACGGCGATCGACGGCGCTTCCAGCGCGGCCAGCGCGCCCGCGACGTAGGCCAGGTCGCCGCGGTCGTACTCGACGACACGGACGTTCGGGGCGAGCGGCTCGGTCGGACGCGGCCCGAGCAGGAGCACGTGCGTGCCCGGATTCGTCCTGGCCGCCGTCGCGGCCGCGCCGGGCGTGTCGGTGACGACCAGATCGGCGTCGGCCGTCGACGAGACGCGCACCGCGCCGATCATGGCGATCGCGTCGCGCACGCCGGCGGCGAGACCCGGAGCCGCCTGCGCGAGCTGGATGCGCACCGGCGCTGCGGCCGGCGTCGACGCCGCGCCGAGGTCGGAGCCGCACCCCGCGGCGGTCGCGGCGAGCACCGCCACGAGCGCCGCCGCCGCCGTCCGCGTCACGCCGTTCGCGGCCAGTAGCGGTCGCGGAGCAGTCCGATCACGCCCGCTGCGCTGGCCACGATCACCCCGACGAAGAGGTAGTCCGCCGCCTGCTGGGCGCAGTCGGGGCTGCACGTCTCGCTGCCGATGGCGATGCTCGCCCCGATCAGGAGGCCGATCGCGACGAGCGGCGTGAGCGCCGAGACGACCGCAAGGCGCGCCCCGAACACGAGCCCGAGCATGCCGGCCTCGAGCATGAACATGAGACCCGTGTACTCCTGCGACCCGCGCGCGGCGCCGGCCGCGACGATCAGCAGGTCGGCGCCGATCCCGACCATGATCGCGACGCTGTACTCGCGCAGCTTGGGGCCGGGGCGAGGCACGCCCATGACCCGGGCGACGAGGTTCGGGTTCGCGCTCGACAGCGACTCGAGCGCCGACCGGCCGAGGTTCAGATGCGCCTGCGCGGCGTCGAGCCAATCGGCCCCGCCGGCAACCGCCTCGGCCAGGCGCGCGCGGGCGACCGGCCCCGTCTGCTCGAGCGCGCGCGAGATCCCGAGCGTCGCCGCCCCGAGGCGGCGGTGGATGTGCTCGCGCTGGGCCGACACCTCGAGCGGCAGCCCGTCAAGCGAGAACTCGGCGAAGACGGCCTGCTCCTCGTCGAGCCTGCCGCCATAGAGCGAGAACCCCTCGCGGTCGCCGTAGGTGCTCTCGAGCACGCGGGCGAAGGCCGGCAGATCGACGGCCCGGCAGACGATCTCGATCGGCGCGCCGTCGGGCGCGATCCCGAGGGGATAGACGCCGACGAGCGCCGGCTGGTAGGGCGCAAGCACGTCGAGCAGTCCGGTCGCGAGCAGCCGCTGGTACCAGTCGTCCGTCACCGACGGGGATGGTAGTCAGGCGGCCGGGTGCGGACTACCGGGTGACTTCGTCGACCGGCTCGGGCAGCGGCGGCGTGCCGTCGCCGAGCATCCGGTGCAGGTCGCCCTCGGCGATCAGCACCTTGCGCGCCTTGGAGCCCTCGTAGCCCGAGACGATGCCGCGTCGTTCGAGCATGTCGATCAGCCGGCCCGCCCGCGTGTACCCGACCCGCAGGCGCCGCTGCAGGAGCGATACGGATGCCGTCTGGTGCTGGGCGACGAGCCGGATCGCGTCCTCGAGCACCGGGTCGTCGTCGGCATCGAGGGCCTCGGGCTCGACGTCGGAGGGCAGCTCGAGCAGCTCCTCCTCGAACGTCGGCTCGCCCTGGCGGCGGCAGGCATCGACGATGTCGCGCGTCTCGGCCTCGGAGATGTACGCGCCCTGGATGCGCTGCAGCTTCGACGTCCCGAGCGGCTTGTAGAGCATGTCGCCCTGGCCGAGCAGCGCCTCGGCGCCGCCCGTGTCGAGGATCACGCGCGAATCGGTCTGCGACGACACGGCGAAGGCGATCCGCGACGGCACGTTGGCCTTGATCATGCCGGTGATCACATCGACGCGCGGGCTCTGGGTCGCGAGCACGAGATGGATGCCGACGGCGCGCGACTTCTGGGCCAGGCGGATGATCGCGTCCTCGACCTCGGCCGGCGAGACCATCATCAGGTCGGCCAGCTCATCGATGACGACCAGGATGTGCGGCATCGCGTCGCGCCCCTGGGCCGCCCGCGACGTGTTCAGCTCGGCCAGGTTGCGGGCCTTCGCGGCGCCCATGATCTCGTAGCGCGCCTCCATCTCGCGGACGACGTTCTGCAGCACGAGCGACGCGTTCTTCATGTTCGTCACGACCGGCGTCAGCAGGTGCGGGATCGCCTCGTAGTGGTTGAGCTCGACGCGCTTGGGGTCGACGAGGATCATCCGCACCTCGTCGGGCGTCGCGCGCAGCAGGATCGAGCACAGGATCGCGTTGATGCAGCCCGACTTGCCCGAGCCGGTCGTGCCTGCGATCAGCAGGTGCGGCATACGCGCGAGGTCGCACGCGACGCCGTGACCGGAGATGTCCTTGCCGAGCCACGCCGTGAGCGGGCTCGATCCGGCCGGCGGATCGGCATAGATGTCGCCGAGCGTGACCAGGTTCGCCGACAGGTTGGGCACCTCGACGCCCACGGCCTGCTTGCCGGGGATCGGCGCCAGGATGCGGATCTCGGTGGTCGCGAGGGCATAGGCCAGGTCGTCGCGGAGCTGTGACACGCGGCTCACCTTGATGCCCGGTGCGAGCTGGAGCTCGTAGCGGGTCACGCGCGGGCCGCTGACCATCCCCACCACGCGCGCCTCGACGCCGAAGTTGGCGAGCGCCTCGACGAGCTGGCGGGCAATCTTCTCGTGATCCTGGCCCGCACCGCGGCTGGCGGCGCTGCGCTTGAGGATGGACGCCTTGGGGAGACGGTACGGCGCGCGTCCCGGAGCGGGCATCGGCGGCGCCAGCACCGGAGTCGGCTCGTCGAACGGATCGTCGTCCTCGAACAGGGCGGGCTCCGGCTCCTCCGGCGCTGCGACGGCCGCCGGCGGCTCGGGCGCCTCGTCGAGGGGCGGGACCTCGGCCCCGAACAGGTCTGCGAAGGCGTTCGATCCATCGACGGGCGGATCCGAGGCGGGCGGGCTCGGCACGGCTCGAAGCGCCGGGCGTCCGGTCGGGCGCTCGCGGTATCTGCGACCCACCTCCTCGGAAAGGCGCACGCCGGCCCCGGCCGCGCGGGCGACGTGGCGGCCGGACGACCGCATCAGCACGCCGAGCGAGGCGCCGGTCACGAGCACAATGCCGACGAGCGCGCCGAGGACGACCAGGATCGAGACCCCGATCGGCCCGACGAGGCCGTTCAGGCCGATGCGCGCGTACGCGCCCGCGAGGCCGCCGTGGTGCTCGGCCACCGCCGTGTCGGTCGTCGAGAGCGCGAGCACGAGCGTCGCGAGGCACACGAACGTCCCCGTGCGCAGGGGGCGCAGCCGCGTCAGCGGGCTGCGCAGGAAGATTCCGGCGCCGACTGCGACCAGGAGCGGCGGCACGACGGCGCCGGCCCGGCCGATCACGAGGTGCAGGCCGGTGTCGATCTTGGCGCCGACGACGCCTCCGTCCCAGCCCAGGTACTCGACGAATCCCAGGAAGGCGCCGAGCGCCAGGAGGCCGCCTCCGACCAGGTCGGTGCGCTGCTGGCGCGCAGAACGACTCGGCGCCCGCTTCCGCCTGGGGGGAGAGTGGCGGGTCTTTGTGGTCGGGCGCCGAGTCTTCGTGCGTGAGCCAGCGGCGCGACCTCGTGCTCGCGTCGTTGCTCTGGTCATCGACACGGAGTTCGGCACCGTCCGGGCGATCCCTGCCCCGCCTCCGCCGTGGACTTCGAGTGGACACGTTCCGTTCCGCACGTCCGGATGTTCGAAATCGGTGAACGTCCTGCAACGGAACCGTGTGGACCAAAGATCCAGGCCGAGGTCGGCTATGGTGGCCGCATGCGACGCGGACTGGTTCTCGCTGTTGTGGTCGCAGGCGCGCTGGTCGGAGGAGGCCCCGGACAGGCACTGGCCGCAAACCCCTTCCCGCCGAGCTCGTCCTGGCAGACGAACGGCACAGTGCGGGCGATCGCGTTCTCCGGGAACGTGATGTACGTCGGCGGGGAGTTCACCTCGGTGCGGCCGCCCGAAGCGCCCGCCGGCAGCGGCGAGGTCGCACGCTCCAACGTGGCCGCGTTCAATGCCACCACGGGCGCCGTGCTCAAGTGGAACCCGGGCGCGAACGGCATCGTGCGGTCGATCGCGGTGTCCGCGACCCGCATCTACCTGGGCGGGTCGTTCACATCGGTCGGCGGCCGGGCGCGCAAGTATCTGGCCGCGGTCGCGCTGGGCGGCAAGGTGGCGAAGTGGAACCCCGGGGCGAACCGGGCCGTCTACGCGGTGCGGATCGGCCCGAACGGCAACCTCTTCGTCGGCGGCGACTTCGGCCAGGTCGAGGGCAGCACGCGCCATCACCTGGCCGAGATCGGACGCAGCTCGAGCGCCCCGCTCGCTGCCTGGGCGCCGTCGATCGGGCAGATCAGCGGCTTCGCCTGTCCCCCGCGCTGCTCACCCCGCGTGTTCACGATCGCGTTCTCGGCGAACGGCAAGCGGGTCTATTTCGGCGGCCACTTCGGCACCGTCGACGGCGTCGACCGAAACGAGATCGCCTCCGTGCCGATCGACAAGGGCTCGCAGGTGCTCGCGTTCAACCCGAACATCTATGCGGCCGCGAACTGCCCCGTCTGTACGACCGTCGAGACGAGCCGGGTGTACCGGATCATCGCCACGGCCGGCCGCATCTACACGTGCGGCGGCTACTGGAAGGTGAACGGCGCGAAGACCTCCTACAACGTGAGCGCCTTCGACCCGAACAGCGGCTCGCTCGTGACCGCATTCACACAGCAGGACGACGGCGACACGCCCGGCTGCGCGCTGCGAAACGGCGTCCTCTACGTCGGCGGCCACTTCAACTTCGCCGGCCCGGACTGCAAACCGGGCAACCTGGCGCCATGCTCGACCCGCCACCACGTGGCGGCGTTCGACGTCAGCACGAACACGCTGCTCGCGTGGAACCCCGGCGCGAACTCCGACCACGGCCTGCTGGCGATCACAAACGGCGGCGCGCGGGTGGGCTTCGGCGGCTACTTCACGCGCATGGCGGGCACGAACCAGCAGGGCTTCGCCCTGTACCAGGCCTCGCACCTGCCGTAGCGCACAAGCTCAGGCGTTACACCTCGACGACGATCGGCAGCACCATCGGGCGCTTGCCGGTCGCGCGCGAGGCGAGCTCGGCCAGGGCGTCGTGCAGCCGCTGCTGGACGACGTGCACCTCGGTCGCGCGCTGCTGCTGGCACTCGTCGAGCACTCGCTCGACGACGGCGCGGGCCTGCTCGACGAGCATCTCGCCGTCGTCGGACGGCGCATCGAAGCCGCGCACGATGATCTCGGGCTCGGCGATCGGCTCGGCCGAGTCGGCGGCGATCGTCGCGACCACGATCAGGACGCCGTCGGAGCCCAGGTGGCGCCGGTCGCGCAGGACGACGTCGCGCACGTTGCCGACCGAGAGGCCGTCGACGAGGATCGTGCCGGCGTCGATCTGGCCGACGACCGAGAGGCCGTCGCCGTCGAGCTCGAGCACCGAGCCGTTGTCGGCGATCCGCACCGCATGCGGCGGAATGCCGGTCGCCTCGGCCAGGCGCGCATGGGCCTGCAGCATCCGGAACTCGCCGTGCACCGGCACGAAGTTGCGCGGCCGCACCGTCTGGAGCATCGTCGTCAGGTCGCCGGCCGATCCGTGGCCCGAGACGTGGACGTAGTCGGTCGCCTCGGTCATCACCTTCGCGCCGAGGCGGGCCAGCCGGTTCACCGTCTCGTTCACCTTCACCTCGTTCCCGGGGACGGGCCACGAGGACATGACGACGGTGTCGGTGTGGTGGATCTTGATCGCCGGGTGGTCGCCGAGGGCCATCCGCGTGAGCGCCGAGCCCGGCTCGCCCTGGCTGCCGGTGCAGATGACCACGAGCTCGTGGGCCATGAACTCGTCGAGCCGCTTGGCGCGGATCAGGCCGTCGTCGGGCACGGTGGCGTAGCCGAGGTTGCGGGCGATGTTGACGTTTCGGATCATCGAGCGGCCGATCACGCAGACGGTGCGTCCGTTGGCCTGCGCGGCGTCCATCACCTGCTGGAGGCGGTGGATGTGCGACGAGAACGAGGTGACGATCACCCGTCCGCGGGCCTCGCGCACGATCTCGCGCAGGGACGCCGCCACGGTGCGCTCCGACGGCGTGTGCCCGGGACGCTCGGCGTTCGTCGAGTCCGACATCAGAAGCGCCACGCCGGAGTCGCCGAGCGCCGAGAGGCGGACGAGGTCGGTGACGCGGCCGTCGACGGGCGTCTCGTCGAGCTTGAAGTCGCCCGTGTGCACGATCGGGCCGTGCTCGGTGTGCAGGACGACCGCAACGGCATCGGGGACCGAGTGGGTCACGCGCATGAACTCCGCCTCGAACGGCCCCACCTCGACCCTGCCGCCCTCGGGGTCGATCTCGATCAGCTCGGTGTGGGCCAGCAGGCCATGCTCGTCGAGCTTGGACTTGACCATGCCGAGGGTGAGCCGCGTCCCCCACACCTCGGCACCCGTGCCCACCTCGCGCAGGAGGTACGGCAGCGCGCCGATGTGATCCTCGTGGCCGTGGGTGAGGATGATCGCCTCCAGGGCGTCGGCCCGGTCGGCGACGTAGCGGAAGTCGGGCAGCACGAGATCGATCCCGAACATCTCGGAATGCGGGAACGAGAGCCCCGCGTCGAGCAGCAGCAGGCGGCCGTCGCGCTCGAAGACAGTCATGTTCTTGCCCACCTCGCCCAGCCCGCCGAGCGGGATGATCCGCACCGGGTCAGCCATGTCTAGATGCGGGCCGCAGAGCGGATCCCGGCCGCCTGGAGCGCCGCCGCGACCGTGGCGGTCTGCGCGGCGTCGGCCTCGACCAGCGGCAGCCGCAGGCCGCCGACGTCGTGGCCGAGCAGGTTCAGAGCCGCCTTCACCGGTATGGGGTTGGTCGTGACGGCGAGGGCCGCGTAGAGACCGTGCAGGGCCTCGTCCTGTGCCCGCATTCCGGCCATGTCGCCCTTCCCGGCAAGTTCGACCATCCGCCGCATCTGCGGGCCGGCGACGTGGGAGGCGACGCACACGCCGCCTCTGCCGCCGAGCTCGAGGAACGGGGCCAGGAGGTCGTCGTTTCCGGCGTAGAGCACGAGATCGGTGTCCGCCAGGATCGCCCGGGCCTGGTCGAGGTCGGCCGTCGCCTGCTTGACCGCGACCACGTTCGGAATCTGCGCGAGCTCGGCGAGAAGGTCGGGCGCGAGGTTCAGGACGACCCGCTGCGGGATGTTGTAGATGATCACCGGGCGGCCGCCGGCGGCGTCGGCGATCGCCTCGAAGTGCGCGATGATCCCGGCCCGCGGAGGTTTGTTGTAGTACGGCGTCACGGCCAGGAAGGCGTCGGCGCCGGCCTCGAGGGCGGCGCGCGTCAGCGCGACCGAATGGTGCGTGTCGTAGGAGCCGGTGTTCGCGACGACGCACGCCGAGCCGCCGACCTCCTCGACGATCGCGTCGACGAGGTCGAGCTTCTCGCGATCGTTGACCGTCGGGCCCTCGCCCGTCGTCCCGCAGACCACGATCCCGTCCGACCCCGACTCGATGAGATGGTGGGTCAGCCGCCGGGCGGACGCAAAGTTGACCGCGCCGTCGGACTGGAACGGCGTCACCATCGCGGTCAAGAGCTCGCCGAGCGGCGTTGCCATTCCGCAAGTCTACCCGAGGCACTGCCTAGACTCCCGCGGTATGAGCGCGAGCTTCCGCCCCTCCGGCGTCCTCGTCCCGCTCGTGACGCCGTTCGGCGAGCGCGGAGACGTCGACCTCGAGGCGCTGCGCGGCCTGGCCGAGCGGGCGCTCACCGCCGGTGCCGCCGGGATCGTCGCGCTGGCGACGACGGGTGAGCCGACGTCACTCGACGACGCCGAGCGCGCGGCCGTCGTCGCGGTCTGCGCCGAGGTGTGCGCGGCGCGCTCCGGCGTGCTCGTCGTCGGCGCCGGGACGAACGACACGCGCACCACGATCCTGCGCCATGAGGCGCTCGCCGATGTGCCGGGCGTGGCGGCGTCGCTCGCGGTCGTGCCGTATTACGTGCGCCCGTCCGAGGCTGCGATCGTGCGTCACTTCCAGGCGGTCGCCGAGCGCTCCCCCGTGCCGCTGATCGCCTACAACATCCCGTATCGCACCGGCCGCGGTCTGGGCGCGGACGCGCTGCTCGAGCTGGCGGCGACCGAGAACGTCGCGGGAGTGAAGCAGGCCGTCGGCTGCATCGACGCCGACACGCTGCGCGTGCTCGCCGAGGCATCCGGCCGCTTCGCCCTGCTGGGTGGCGACGACGCGTTCCTGTTCCCGCTCGTGCTGATGGGGGGCGCCGGGGCGATCGCCGCCTCGGCGAACGTCTGCACGGGGCAGTTCGCCGAGATGATCGCGCGTGGGCTGCGCGCCGACGTCGCGGGCGGCCGCCCGCTCGCCGAGGCGCTGCTGCCGCTGGTGGCCGCGCTCTTCGCGGAGCCGAGCCCGGCGGTGATCAAGGCCGTCCTGCACCGGCTCGGCCGCATCCCGACAGCCGACGTGCGCATGCCGCTTACGGCGTCGTCGGAGGCGGCCGTGGTGCGCGCCCTCGACGCCCTACGCGGTCTCGAGGCCTGACTCCACCAGGGCGGCGCCGAGCTCGAGCGTCGCGTCGAGGAGCGCGTCGATGTCCTGTGCCTCGGTGCGGTGGTTGACCAGGCACGCGCGCAGGCCGTAGCGGCCGCCGAGCACGGCGTTCGAGGGAAACGCGCGGCCGTCGCGGCGGATCGCGACCATCAGCCGCTCATTCAGCGCGTCGAGTGCGCGGTCGTCGAGCCCCGCATCCGCCGGCGCGTAGCGGAAGCACGCGATCGAGAGCGTCACGGGGCACATCGGCTCGAGGTCGGGGTGGGCGCGCACGCGGGCGTCGAGGTAGCGGGCGAGCTCGACGTCGTGGGCGATGCGGCGGCCGTAGGCCTCGGTGCCGTGCGCCGCCAGCGAAAGCCACACCTTGAGCGCGAGGAAGGCGCGCGACCACTGCGGCCCCATCTCGCCGATGTTCGTGCCCCGGCCCGAGAGGGCGGCGTCGTCGCGCACGTACGCGGCGTCGATCGAGAAGCTGCGCAGCAGGTGCGCCGGGTCGCGCACGAGCAGGCAGGCGCTCGACTGCGGCGTGTAGAGCCACTTATGCGGGTCGAAGGCGATCGAGTCGGCCCGCTCGGTGCCGACGAGCAGCGGGCGCAGCTCCGGCGCGAGCACGGCCGCACCGCCATAGGCGGCGTCGACGTGCATCCACAGGCCGTGCGCGGCGCAGATGTCGGCGACGGCGGGGAGCGGGTCGACCGCCCCTGTCGCCGTCGTGCCGGCGGTGGCGACGACGGCGAACGGGTGGCGCCCGGCGGCGATGTCGTCTGTGATGGCCCGCTCGAGCGCGTCGGCGCGCATGCGCAGGCCCGCGTCGGTGGGGATCGCGCGCACCGCCCGCTCCCCGAGGCCCATCACGTCGGCCGCCTCGGCGATCGTCGCGTGCGCCTCCTCCGAGGCGTAGAGGACGAGCGGCAGGCCGCCGATCCCGTCGCGGCGGGTGTCGCCCGGGGTGCGCGCGTCGCGGGCCGCCTTGAGCGCGGTCAGGTTCGAGGCGGCACCGCCGCTCGTCATCAGCCCGGCGGCGCCGTCGGGAAGCCCGAACCGGGCCGCCAGCCAGCGCGTCAGGTGCAGCTCGAGCTCGGTCGCCGCCGGCGCGAGCGTCCAGCCGCCGACGTTCGGGTTGAGCGCCGCCGCGAGCAGGTCGGCCGCCGCTCCCGGCACCGTGCCCGATCCCGAGATGTACGCCATGAACCCCGGATGGCCGCACAGCGTCGAGTGCTCCATCACGAGCGGCCGAAGCAGCGCGGCCAGCTCGGCGACGGGGATCGGCTGCGCCGGGATCGGGACGGCGGCGGCGCGCGCGACCGCCGCCGCGTCGGAGGGCGGCGCCACGGGCATCTCGCGCATCACGTCGAGCAGGTCGCACCACAGGTCGAGCACGGCTCCCGTGAGCTCGCGGGCCTCGCCCGCACCCCAGTCGAGATCGGCGACGGGCTGCGGCCGGTTCACAGGATCGCGTCCAGTCCGATTGTCAGCCCGGGCGGCAGGTCACGGACGCGGCGCACGGCGAGCAGCACGCCCGGCACGAACGCCTCGCGCGAGGTCGTGTCGTGGCGCAGGGTGAGCGTCTGCCCCAGCGCGCCCAGGATCACCTCCTGGTTCGCGACGATGCCCGGCAGGCGGACGCTGTGGATGGGGACGTCGCCGCCCATGCGGGCCGCGGTCAGAAGCGCGGTGCCGGAGGGGGCGTCCTTCTTGGTGTCCGCGTGCAGCTCGATGATCTCGGCGGCGTCCATGTGCGGCCGCGCCTGCTCGGCGAAGCGCATCATCAGCACGGCGCCGACGGCGAAGTTCGGCGCCTGGAAGATCGCGATCCCGGCCGCCGCGGCCCGCTCGCCGAACGCCGCGAGCTCGGCCGGCGTGAGCCCGGTCGTGCCCAGGACGAGCGGCACGCGGGCGGCGATTGCGGCCTCGCACGCGGCCGCGGCGCCGGCGGGTACCGTGAAGTCCACAGCTACGTCGGCGCCCGCGCCCAGGGCGTCGGCCAGGGTCAGACCAAGCGACGGCGCCGCCTGGGCGGCCAGCTCGAGGTCGGGCTCGGACTCGATCGCGCGCACGAGCATGCTTCCCACCTTGCCGGTCGCGCCGGAGATGACCACCCGCAGCATCGCCGCCGATCGTACCCGCAGGCGCCGCCGCCCGATGCGGTGGTTTCCCGAAGCGGGCACCGCACCGACCCCGATGCGGCCGCCGGGACGCCGGCCTACGCTCGAACGGCAAAGGAGGTGTCGCATGCCCGAGGCACCGGTCGTCACCCTCGATCGCGAGGAGGCGATCGAGCGGCTCTACCGCGCGAAGGCCGTGCCCGCGCTCGTCACCGTGCCGGAGCTCGTGTTCGACATGATCGACGGCCGCGGCGACCCGAACACCTCGCCTGCATACGCCGAGGCGCTGCAGGCCCTCTTCCGCCTGGCATGCGGGCTGAAGTTCGCCCTGCGCCGCGAGCGGGGAGTCGAGAGCAGCGTCGGCCCGCCCGAGGGGCTCTGGTCGGCCGCCGATCCCGCCGCCTGGAGCACGACGCCCAAGACCGCGTGGGACTGGACGATGATGATCCACCAGCACGACGCCGTCACCCCCGAGCTCTTCGAGGCGGTGCGGGCCGAGGTGCTGAAGAAGGGTCCCGGAGCCGTCGCCGACGCCCGCCTCGACCGCCTGTGCGAGGGTGACTGCGCCCAGGTGCTGCACGTCGGGCCGTACGCAAACGAGGCGCCGGCGATCGCCGCCCTTCACGCCTTCATCGGCGACGCGGGGCTGGGTGCCCGCGGCAGGCACCACGAGATCTACATCAGCGACCCGCGGCGCACGGCGCCGGATCGACTGCGGGCGATCATCCGCCAGCCGGTCGCGGATCGAGCCTGAACCACCCCATCGAGGCGTGCCGATCCAGCGGATGGATGACGTCGGCGGCTAGCCGGGCACGAGCCCGCAGGTGACGTTCACCAGGGTGCCCGTGATGCCGCCGGCGCGGCCGGAGGCCAGAAACGCAGCCGTATCGGCCACCTGTGCCAGGCGCGGCGCGTGGCCGAGCATCGTCCTCGGGCCGAGCATCCGCTCGATGTCGGCCGGGCCCATGCCGCTCGCGCGCCGGGCCTGGTTCGTGTCGTCCGCGAGCCCGAAAGTCTCGGGCACGCCCGCGGTCCACAGGCTCACGACCCGCACCCCCTGCTTGCCGACCTCGGCTGCCAGGGAGCGCAGGAACACCTCGACCGCCGCATCCGCCGGGCCGGTGCCGCCCATCATCGGCGCGGTACCGCGCGACGACCCGCTCGTGAGCGAGAGGATCACGCCCGAGCCCTGCTCCGCCATGAGGCGGGCGGCGGCCCGGGCGGTGATGAAGGTGGTCGTGACCCCGGTCGTGATCGGGTGCAGGAAGTCGGCCAGGGGCATGTCGACCAGCGGGATGCCCTGCACATCGCCGCGCGAGGTGAGGTTGAACGACACGTCCACGCTGCCGGCGAGGTCGGCGACCGCGCGGGAGTGCTCGGCGACGGCCTGTTCGTCGAGCGTGTCCACGACGGCGACGTCCGCCCGGCCGGCCGCCGCGTGGATGTCCGCCGCGACCGCCTCGAGCCGGGTGCGGGTGCGGCCGGCCAGGAAGACGTGCGCGCCCTCGCGGGCGAACGTGGCCGCGACGCCGCGCCCGATCCCACCTCCCGCGCCGTAGACGATCGCGACCTTTCCCTGCAGCAGCGGGTCCATACGAATCTCCTCTCGTCGGCGTCGTGGACGTCTCGCCCTCCCCAATTCTGTGGGATCAGACTACGTAACAATCGGCCTGCACGGACCCGCCGCCGGGCCGATGACTCGGGGCATGCATTTTCTCCTCAAGGCAGCGGCGGCCCTCGTCGCGACCGCGGCGGTCATCGCCGCAGCAGCGTACGGCCTCGCCGCCTTCGGCCTTGGCGGCGGCGCGCAGCAGGTGCACTACGCGGCGGCGAAAGAGGCCGGCGTGACCAAGGTTCGCACGACCCGCCACTATCTCATCGTGCTCAACGTCGTTCCGCCCGAGCACATGTACCCGCCGAAGCTCGCGGCCCGGATCCACCCCACCGAAGGCGAGCTCAACATCCGCGGCACCATGGCCCCGATCACGCCGGACGCGCGCCACTTCGAGGCGCACATCTACTCGCTCGCAACCGGCATGCCCGTGCACGGCGCCCACCCGACGATCACCGTCGTCGACCACACCGCGCACTCGTCCGAGCAGGTGCGGGTCACGATCATGCAGGACGTGATCGTCGGCGCGCGCGACTACCACTACGGCAACAACGCCAACATGGCGTACGGCCACGACTTCACGATCACCGTCTCGCTGAACGGCGAGAAGGCCGTCTACCCGGTGCACCTCTCATGATCCGTTCCCTCGCCCGCTCCGTCTCGATCCGCGCGAAGCTCATCATCGGCTTCGGCGCCGTCGGTGCGCTGCTCGTCCTCACCCTCGTCGTCTCGCTGCTCGCGCTCGAGCGTCAGCATGCGGCCACGACGACGCTCGCGACGCAGAACGCGGTGCAGGTGCAGGCCGCCGACGACGTGGCCAAGGCGTCGTCCGACCTCGCCGCCTGGGAGAACGCCAACACGCTCGGCCGCGGCGACCAGTCCGCCGATCTCGGCAGCGCGATCGCCGAGTTCCGGTCGGCGCTCAAGGTGCTGCGCGAGCGCTCGGCGAACCCCGAGCAGGTCTCGCTCGTCACGAAGATCCACACCGAGTTCGTCGCCTTTCTCGCCCTCGATCACCTCACCCGCACGTCGATGCATGCCGGGGCGTACGCCCGCGCGCGGGAGATCGCCCTTGGTCCGGTGCTGCTCGACTACGGCAACATCTCGGGAGACGCCGCCACCTTCGCGCAGGTCGCCCGCCAGGCCGAGGCGTCCCAGGTGAGCGCGGCAGACGGGATCGCGGCGCGTGCCCGGGTCATCCTGATCGCGCTCGCCGTGCTCGCGCTTGCGCTTGCGACCATCGTCTCGGTCGCGGTGTCCCGCGGCATCCTCGGGCGCACCCGTTCGCTGCTCGAGGCTGCCGAGGCCGTTGCCGCCGGCGACCTCACACGCACGGTGCCTCCGTCGGGCGACGAGCTCGGCCGCGTCGCGGCCGCCTACAACCAGATGGTTGCCTCGCTGGGATCGCTGGTGCGCGAGATCCACGACGTCAGCGACGGGCTCGTCGAGACATCGGGACGCGTCGCGATCGGCTCCGACGAGACGCGCCGAGCCGCCGGCGAGATCGCAAGCGCGATCGAGCATATGGCGGTCGGCACCGAAACGCAGGTCGCGCTCGTGAGCCAGACCCGCGAGGGCGTCGGCCTGGTCGCCGCCGCGGCCCGCGCCGCCTCGCAGGGCGCCTCCGGCACGGCGGAGGACGCCGCCACTGCGCACCGGCTCGCCGCCGAAGGTGTCGAGGCAGCCGAGCAGGCGTATGCCGCGATGGGCAGCCTGACCGAGTCCAGCGCGCAGCTCACCGCCGCCATGGGCCAGTTCACCGCGAAGTCGGGCCAGATCGGCGGCATCGTGGACACGATCACGAGCATCGCCGGCCAGACGAACCTGCTCGCCCTGAACGCCGCCATCGAGGCTGCGCGGGCCGGAGAGCAGGGCCGGGGGTTTGCGGTCGTCGCCGAGGAGGTGCGCAAGCTGGCCGCCGACTCCCAGGAGGCGGCGCAATCGATCGCGACGCTCGTTCTCGAGATGCAGGCCGAGACGGCGCAGGTCGCCGCCGTGGTCGAGGAGAGCGCGCGCCGCACGAGCGGCGGCGCCGAGACCGTCGAGTCGGTGCGCTCCCGCTTCGTCACGATCGACGAGGCCGTCATGCGCGTCGCCGAGTCGGCGACCCAGATCGCCGATGCCGGGACGTCCATCGCCGGTCAGGCCGCGGGCATGGAGGAGCGGCTCGACGGCGTGACGACGTCGGCCGAGTCCGCGTCGGCCGCCGCGCAGGAGATGTCGGCAGCGACCGAGCAGACGTCGGCCGCGACCGACGAGATGGCAGCCGTGGCGCGCTCGGTGAGCAACACCGCCGAGGCCCTGCAGACGCTCGTCCAGCGGTTCAACGTCGGCGACAGGGCACGTGCCGAGGCATAGGCGGCGGCGCGGCGAGATCTCCGCCGCCGTGCTCGCGTGCGTGCTTCTCTGCGCCGCATGCGGCGGAGGCGGAGCGGGCGCCATCACGATCGCAGCGGTCGCCGCGCCCGGAGCCCAGGGCACAGCCGCATTCCACGCCCCCGCCGGCGCCGTCACGCGCGGGGTCGGTCCCGGCGCGGTGCGCACCCATCTCGTGCGCGCCGGCTACCGCATCGCGATCGCCGTCTCGCCCAACCGCGCCAGCCGGCCGAACACGGTCAGCGTCGCACTCGTGCGCGCCGGGCACCCCGTCACCGCGGCACGGGTGCGCGTCGAGGCGGGGATGCTCGGCATGGCGATGGGCGTCGCCTCGTTTGAACTGCGTGCGTCGGCGGCCTACAGCGTGCGCATGCCGGCGTGGCTGATGCCGGGCGAATGGGGGCTTGCGTTCACCATCACGCCTCCGGGTCGGCCGCCGATCCATGTCGTCCTCGACGACCGGATGCTGCGGTAGGCGCCTCGGCGGGCACGAGCGCGGGGTTGAGCACGGCGACGGCCTCCGAGAAGCGCTCGCCGCTCGGGCCTATGCAGGCCGCGGACAGCTGGTCGGGCGCGAACAGCTGGCGCGCGAGGGCGGCGACCGCATCCGGGTCGACCGCGTCGATCTCGGCACAGATGCGGTCGAGCGACATCAGCTCGGTATCGGTCAGGATCGACTTGCCGAGGCGGCTCGCACGGTTGGACGTCGACTCCATCGCAAGCATGATCCGGCCCTTCAGGTTCTCCTTCGCCCGGTCGAGCTCGGCGTGGTCGAAGCGCCCGTCCCCCATCAGCTGGAACTGGTCGGCGATGATGCGGATGCACTCGGCCAGGTTGTCCTCGCGCGTGCCGAGGTAGACCCCGACCATGCCCGTGTCGGCGTACTGCGACGCGTACGTGTAGACCGAATAGGCCATCCCGCGCCGCTCGCGGATCTCCTGAAAGAGCCGGGACGAGGCGGATCCGCCGAGCATCGAGTCAAGCAGCGACGCCGCGAACCGGTGCCGGTCGGAGCGCGGCAGGCCGAGGCCGCCGAGGGCGACGTGGAACTGCTCGCGTGTCCTTCTGCTGGAAGAGCGAGCGCGGCTGGGACTCCCCCACCCACAGCGGCCGCACTCCGGCGGTCGGATCGGGGATGCGGCTGAGCGGGGCAAAGCGCGTCTCGACGGCGTGTGCGAGCGGCTCGTGATCGAGGTTGCCGGCGGCCGCGACGACGATGTTCGGGCCGACGTAGCGGGCATCGTGATAGCCGCGCACGTCGGCGGCGGTCGCCGCCGCGATCACGCCCTCGGAGCCGATCACCGGCCGGCCGAGCGGGTGGTCGCCGAACACGGCCTGCGAGATCAGGTCGTGCACGAGATCCTGGGGCGCGTCGTCGTACATCGCGATCTCCTCGAGCACGACCTCGCGCTCGGCGTCCATCTCGTCCGGGTCGAAGCGCGGCTGCAGGATCATGTCGGCCATCACGTCGAGCGCGGTCTCCAGGTGCGCGTCGAGCACCCGGGCGTAGACGACCGTGTACTCGCGCGACGTGGCCGCGTTCAGCTCGCCGCCGAGGCCGTCGAAGATCTGGGCGATCTCGACGGTCGAGTACCGCGCCGAGCCCTTGAAGAGCAGATGCTCGATCAGGTGCGAGACGCCCGCCTGGGACGGTGTCTCGTCGCGCGAGCCGGCGCCGATCCAGATGCCGATGGCGACGGATCGCACCGAGGAGACGCGCTCGGAGACGATGCGCTCGCCCCCGTCAAGGGTGGTGATGGTGTATCGCTGCACGGCGGCGAAGGCTAGACGACGGAGGGGGCGGCAACCGCCGCCCCCTCCGCGCGTGTCCTAGCGGCGGCGCGGGCCGCCGCGATCGCGGTCGCGGCGCGGCGGCCGCTCCTCGCGGGGCGGCGCCGGCGTGCGCTCGGCCACCTCGACCAGCTGCTCGGGCGTGATCTCGGTGTCGCCGTCGAGCTTGGCCAGGAGCGTCAGGCCGATCCGGCCCTTCTCCTTGTCCACCTCGGACACGGTCACCTTGACCGTGTCGCCGCGGTCGATGACCTGGGCGGCGGACTGCAGCCGGTTTGCCTTCGGCAGGATGCGGCTCACGTGCAGCAGGCCGTCCACGCCCTTGCGAAGCTCGACGAACGCACCGAAGTCGGTGATCTTGACGACCTTGCCGGTGTACTCGTCGCCGACCTCGACCTCCTTCGTCATCGCCTCGATGGCGAGGCGGCACTGCTCCGCCAGCTCGCCGTTCGTGCCGTAGATGCGGATCGTGCCGTCTTCCTCGATGTCGATCTGCACCTCGTAATCGGCCTCGAGTCCGCGGATGGTCTCGCCGCCCTTGCCGATCACCATACCGATGAAGTCGGGATGGATCTTGGTGCTGACGATCCGCGGCGCGTGCGCCGCGAGCTCCGTCCGGGGCTCGGCGATGGCCTCGCGCATCTTGCCCAGGATGTGGATCCGGGCGTCCTTCGCCTGACCGAGCGCGCTGCGCAGGATCTCGGTGGTGACACCCGTGATCTTGATGTCCATCTGCAGCGCGGTCACGCCCGCCTCGGTGCCTGCGACCTTGAAGTCCATGTCGCCGAGGTGATCCTCGGCTCCCTGGATGTCGGTCAGGATGACGTAGTCGTCGCCCTCCTTGATCAGGCCCATCGCGATCCCGGCCACGGGAGCCTTGATCGGGACGCCCGCGTCCATCAGCGAGAGCGTCGAGCCGCAGACCGACGCCATCGACGAGGAGCCGTTCGACTCGAGGATCTCGGAGACGACCCGCAGCGTGTACGGGAAGTCGGCCGCGCTCGGGATCACCGGGACGAGAGCTCGCTCGGCCAGCGCGCCGTGACCGATGTCACGCCGCTTCGGGCCGCGCATGAACCCCGTCTCGCCGACGCAGAACGGCGGGAAGTTGTAGTGGTGGATGTAGCGCTTCGTCTCGTCGAGCGAGAGGTCGTCGATGCGCTGCTCCTCCTTCGCCGTGCCGAGCGTGCAGAGCGTGAGCGCCTGGGTCTGGCCGCGGGTGAAGAGGGCCGAGCCGTGCGTGCGCGGCATCACCGTCACCGATGAGGCGATCGGACGGATCTCGGTCTCGGAGCGCCCGTCGGGGCGGCGCTTGTCGATCGCGATCTTGGTGCGCACCGTCTCCTTGTAGAGCTTGTCGCACGCACCCTGCACCGCGGCGCGGGTGACCGCGTCGAGCGGGCCCTGTCCGCCGCCCTCGACCTCGATCCGGCCTGGGAAGGGCAGCTGGATCGTGGCCGCGATGCGCTCGTAGAGCGCCGACCGCTTGGCCGACTTCAGCTCCTTGGAGTCGCCGCTCGGCGTCGGTCAGCTCGCGGATCGCGTCCCCGAACTGCTCCTTCACATGCGGGTACACCGCGCCCTCGCGCACCTCGTTCCCGAGCTGGGCGAAGCCGAACTGAAGCCGCTGGCGCTGGAGCACGTCGGCGTCGGTCGAGCCGCCGCCGATCTCGGGCATCTCGGTCCGCTGGAGCGCATCAACGCGGCCCGGGAGCGCGACGAGGCCGCCCTCGCGGACGGCGTCTGCGAGCGCCTGGCCGTGCGTCCGGCGCAGCGACTCGGTGACGGCGCCGTCGACCCACTTGGGCTGTCCCGCCTTCGCGGCCAGCTCGATCTGCAGCTGGCACAGCTTCTTGATCTCGCCGTGGGCGAGCTCGAGGGCGGTGATCAGATCCTCTTCGTTGATCTCCTGGGCGCCCGCCTCGACCATCGTGATCGCCTCGGGGCTGCCGCAGACGATCAGGTCGAGAGTCGAGTCCTTCAGGTCGGGCAGCGTCGGGTTCACGACCAGCCGGCCGTCGATGCGGCCGATGCGCACGGCGCCAACCGGGCCGAGGAACGGCATCGGCGACAGCATCAGCGCTGCCGAGGAGCCGTTGATGGCCAGGATGTCGTGCGGGTGCACCTGGTCGGCCGAGAACGTGGTCACGATGACCTGGACCTCGTTCTTGTAGCCCTTCGGCCAAAGCGGCCGGATCGGGCGGTCGACCATGCGCGCGGTCAGGATCGCCTTCTCGCCCGCGCGGCCCTCGCGCTTGAAGAACCCTCCCGGGATCTTGCCGGCGGCGTACATCTTCTCTTCGACGTCCACGGTGAGCGGGAAGAAGTCCGCGCCCTCACGCCCTTCGGTCCGGCCGACCGCGGTGGCCAGCACCACGGTCCCTTCCTGCTGCACCAAGACGGCGCCATGCGCCTGCTTGGCGACGGCTCCTGTCTCGAAGCTGATCTCCTTGTCGCCGATCGTGACGGCCAGACGTGTCGCCTCGGGCTCAACTGCAATGCTCATGTCTTCTCGCTCTCTTCAATCCTCGGGCCCGCGCCAATCGCGGGCCATCCTCCGGCCTGGGAAGGCGCCTCAGCGGCGCAGTCCCAGCTCCTTGATCAACGCGCGGTAGCCCTCCAGGTCATGCCTCTGCATGTAGGTGAGCAATCTGCGCCTCCGCCCGACCAGCTTCAGCAGGCCGCGGCGTGAGTGGTGGTCGTGCTTGTGCACTTTCATATGCTCGGTGAGCTCGCTGATCCGCTGCGTGAGCAGGGCGACCTGCACCTTGGTGGAACCGGTGTCGGCCTGGCTTGCCCCGAACTTGCCGATCAGCTCCGTCTTCTGGTCCTGGGTGAGCGGCATCGCCCACACCTCCTTGCCTCGTCGTTCCAGTCGCCTGCATCCCAGGGCTGCGTCGGCAAGCTTCGCAGCTCCGCGGTGCGGCCGGGAGGCAGGGTAGCAGAGGGCTCACAGACCACCGGGGGACAATCCCCCCTCCAGGAGCCGTTCGGCACGTGATATGCGATCGTCAGGGGGACTGTCCCCTACACTGCTCCATCTCGTCCACCGTCCATGGAGGCACGTCAGAGGGGGACTGTCCCCCGGTGGTGGATGGGCCATGTACCCTTGCGGCCGATGAGCACTGCAGTCGTCACCGGCGGCGCCGGGTTCCTGGGGTCGCACCTGTGCGAGTACCTGCTCGAGCGCGAATGGCGCGTGATCTGCCTCGACAACCTCGACACCGGCAGCCTCGAGAACATCGAGCGGCTGCGCGGCGAGCGGTTCGACTTCCGCTACCACAACTGCGTCGAGTACATCGACGTCGACGAGCCGGTCGACGTCGTCTTCCACCTCGCGTCCCCGGCGAGCCCCGTCGACTATCTGCGCCTCCCGCTCGCGACCCTCAAGGTCGGCTCCTACGGCACCCACAACGCGCTCGGCCTGGCGAAGTTCAAGCGGGCGCGGTTCCTGATCGCGTCCACGTCCGAGGTGTACGGCGACCCCGAGGTGCACCCGCAGCGCGAGGAGTACTGGGGCAACGTGAACCCGGTCGGGCCGCGCGGCGTCTACGACGAGGCCAAGCGCTACTCCGAGGCGATGACGATGGCCTACCACCGCCAGCAGGGCGTCGACACGCACATCGCCCGCATCTTCAACACCTACGGCCCGCGCATGCGCCAGCACGACGGCCGCGCGATCCCCACCTTCCTGCGCCAGGCGCTCGAGGGCAAGCCGATCACGGTGTTCGGCGACGGCAGCCAGACGCGCTCGTTCTGCTTCGTCGAGGATCTGATCGAGGGCCTGTTCCGGCTCGCGATGAGCGACTACCACCAGCCGGTGAACGTCGGCAACCCGGACGAGATGACGCTGATCGAGCTGGCCGAGAAGATCGTGCAGCTGACCGCGTCGAGCTCGGAGATCGTGTTCGAAGGGCTGCCGGTCGACGATCCCAAGGTGCGCAAGCCCGACATCACCCGCGCCCGCGAGATCCTCGGCTGGGAGCCGAAGGTGACGCTCGACGAGGGCCTTCGGCGCACGATCGAGAGTCTCGGTCGCACGCCCGTGCCGGCGTAGATGGACGTCGCCGGATTCGTGGATGGGCTGCCGGCGCTCTTCGCCGACTTCCCCCGCTCCGAGGTGCCGCTCGACCGGTCGCTGCGCCCCGTGTTCGACGCGGTGGACGGCCTGTCCGAGGAGAACAATCTCGCCCTGATCGCGCTGGCGGCACGGCATCTGCAGGGCGACGAGTGCTACCTCGAGGCGGGCACCCACCATGGCCGCAGCCTGATCGGGGCGGCGCTCGGCAGCACCGCAGCCTGCATCGGGATCGACAACTTCTCGTTCGACGACTCCGACCCGGCCGCCCTCGCCGCGAACCTCGAGCGCTTCGGCGTGGCCGATCGCACCCGGGTGATCGACGGCGACACGGTCGCCGTGCTGGCCGAGGCCGACCTGCCGCCCGTGGGCGTCTTCTTCTACGACGCCGACCACTCCACCGCCGCGACCGTCGCCGCCCTCGAGGCCGTCAGGGGTCTGCTCGCGCCGTCGGCGCTGGTCGTGCTCGACAACGCCGAGTGGCCCAAGGTGCGCGCGGCTGCCGATGCGTTCGCCGCCGCGAACCCCGAGGCGACTCTACGGCTGCGCATCGCCGGCCGGGAAGACGGCCAGCCCTGGTGGTGGGACGGGATGGACGTCTTCGAGTGGTCGCGGCCGGCGTAGGTGCAGACCGCGCTGCGCTTCAGCCGCGCGTGACCACCACAGTCGTTCCGAACGCGACCACCGTGCCCGCCCTCGGCCGCTGAGCGACGAACCGCACCGGCCCGCGCCCGCGCCGGCCGCGGACGATCCGCAGGCGCAGACCCAGCCGATCGGTCACGCCCTGCGGCTGAGGGAAGGCGAGGCCGATCATCTTGGGCACGCGCACGTCGACGAAGGTCACGAGCACTCCGGGCACCTGCTCGTGCGACAGGCGTCCGCACCGGGTCAGGATGAGCCACCGGCGCGGCGACAGAAACCGCGTGCCTGACTCGACCGACGGCGCGTTCGGGCAGGCGATCCGTGCGGCGGTCCGGTACAGCGGACTGAACTTGGTCGTGTCGTCGTCGGCGGGCATCGTGGCCCGGATCCGGCCCACGATGTTGACGTGTCTCGGCCAGACGATCGCGCCGGTATGCGTATCGACGCGCGGCCAGATTGCCGCCGGGGCAGCCCCAGCGCATCCCACCGCGACAACCGCGACGAGGGCCACGGCGATTGCGTACCGGCGCGTCACGGCTCAGACGATCTCAGACAGACATGACCGCCCGCGGTCAGCCGCGTAACGGCTCGGTCACCATCTGCCGCACCGCCGCGACGTCGGCCCCGATCTGGCTGATCAGTGCGTCGATCGAGTCGAAGCGGATCTCGTCGCGCAGCCGGTGGGTGAGGTCGAGCCGGATCGGCGAGCCGTAGATGTCGGCGTCGAAGTCGAGCAGGTAGGCCTCGACGCGCACGGTGGCATGCTCGTCGGTGAACGTCGGGTTGTACCCGATGCTGATCGCTGCCGGATGGCTCGTCGCCGGCAGGTGGGCGACGCCGGCGTAGACGCCGATCGCGGGGGCGGGCGAGCGCGGGACGAGCGCGAGATTCGCGGTCGGGAAGCCCAGTTCGCGCCCGCGGCCGTCGCCGCGTACGACGGCGCCCTCGAGCCACGGCGGCCGGCCGAGCAGCTCGGTGGCGTCCTGCACCGCCCCGGCGGTGATCAGCTCGCGGATGCGCGACGACGAGATGGGCGCGCCGCCCTGTGCGAGCAGCGGCTCGACGTGGACGTCGAACTCCAGCCGCTCGCCCTCGGCGGCGAGCGTCCGCGGGTTGCCGCGCGCCCCCTGGCCGTAGTGGAAGTTCTCCCCCACGCTCACGTGGCGGGCGCCCAGCGTGCCCGCGAGCACGCGGGCGGCGAACGCGTCGGGGTCGAGCATCGCGAACTCGCGGTCGAAGCGCACGATCACGAGCTCGTCCGGTCCGAGCTCAGCGATCAGCGCCGCCCGCCGGCTGAGCGACGAGAGCTGCACGAGCTGCACCTGCGGCCGCAGGACCGCGATCGGCGGCGGGTGGAACGTGATCACGGCCGATCCGAGGCCGCGCTCCTTCGCCGTCGCGACCGCCTCGGCGATGACGCCGCGGTGCCCACGGTGGACGCCGTCGAAGCTGCCGAGCGCGACCGACCGCTCCCCGATCGGGACGTCGGCGAGGCTCTGGCGGACGATCACAGCACCACCACCGGCTGCAGCCGGTCGCCCCGCGGCTCGGCCACCGCGCGCAGCTCGCCGTCGGCGAGCAGGCGGGTCATGCCCTCCTCGCCGAGCCGGGCGAGCGCGCGCCCATGGGCGATGTCGAGCTGCTCGGACTCGTCGATCGAGCGCGCCGGCAGGTGCGGCAGGGCCTCGGACGCCGACCGGTACCAGCGGCCCAGCGGCTCCGCGGCGATCGCATCCGGCGTGCCGGCGTCGGCGACCGAGAAGCGGCCGACGTGCGTGCGCCGAAGCTCGATGCAGTACGCCCCGGCGCCCGTCGCCGCGCCGAGGTCGGCGGCGATCTGGCGGATGTAGGTGCCCTTCGAGCAGCGCACCGTGATGGCCGCCCGCTGCGTGGCCGGATCGAACGCGTCGACGGTGAGCTCGTGGATCGTCACCTGCCGCGGCGGCGGTGCGACCGCCTCGCCGCGGCGCATGCGCGCATAGGCGCGCTCGCCGTCGACCTTCACGGCGGATGCCGCCGGCACGGCCTGCTCGATCTCGCCGACCAGCGCAAGCGCCGCGGTCGCGACCGACGCCGCGTCGGTCGCCTCACCGGAGGCGGTGAGCTCGCCCTCGGGGTCGAGCGTCGTCGACTCGGCCCCGAACTGCACCACCGCGGTGTAGCCCTTGTCGAGGCCGGACAGGTAGGTCGCAAGCCGTGTGGCCCGCCCGGCGAGGACGAGCAGAAGGCCGGTCGCGAACGGGTCGAGCGTGCCGGCATGGCCGAGCTTGCGGCCGAGCACCGGCCGCAGCTGCCGCAGCACGCCGAACGACGAGGGCCCGGCGGGCTTGTCGACCAGGAGGAGGCCGGTCACCTCGGGCACGGTGCGTAGGCCCGCTACGCGGCCGTCTCGGCGAGCTGCGCGCTGACCTCCGACACGATGAACCCGCGGATGTCGTCGACGCTGCCGGGATGGGAGAACCCGGCGGCCTGCTTGTGCCCGCCGCCGGATGAGAGCCGGGCGATCGCCGAGACGTCGATCAGGCCGCGCGAGCGCAGCGACACCCGGTTCGGCGTGAGGCTGCCATCGGCGAGCGGCACCTGCTCGCGGATCAGGCCCGCGACCTGGACGCCTTCGACCGCGCGCAGGTGGTCGATCAGGCCCTCGGTCGTGGCCTCGTCGCCCTCGACGAGGGCGAGGTCGTCGCGGGTCACGTGCGAGACGAGCAGGCGGCCGTCGCAGTAGGGGACGGCGTGGTCGATCACCCGCCCGAGCAGCTGCAGCTTGCCCGGCTGGACGCTCTCGAACACGCGCTCGAAGACCTTGTGGACGTCCACCCCGGCCTCGACCAGGCGCGCGCCGAGCCGCAGCGCGGCCGGGCTGGTCGTGCGGTACTGGAACCGGCCGGTGTCGGTGACGAGGCCCACGTAGAGCGCCTCGGCGATCGCGGGCGTGAGATCGACGCCGAGACCGTCGAAGATGCGCACGAGGATCTCGGCCGTCGACGATGCCCGCCCGTCGACCAGGTTCACGCCGCCGAAGCGGCTGTTGTCGTGATGGTGGTCGACGTCGATCACCGGCGAGCAGCCCGCCAGGAGCTCGGTGTACTGGGCGCCCATCCGGCGCTCGTTGCCGCAGTCGAGCGCGAACAGCGCCCAGCCGTCGAGCGACGCCGGCTCGATCCGGCGCTCGAGGCCGTCGGTGTCGAGGAACGCAACCTCGTGCGGGATGCTCGACTCCGGCTCGAGGTACGTGCGCACCTCCTTGCCGAGCTGGCGCAGCGCGCCGGCGGCCGCGCTCATCGAGCCGATCGCGTCGCCGTCGGGGTTCTCGTGCGTCGCGATCAGGACGCGGTCGGCCGCAGCGAGGGCTGCGACCACGGGCGCGGGGTCGGTATCTGGCGCGATCTCGGTCATTCCGGACTGGGTCTCGACCGGCGGCTGCTCGCGGCTGATGAGCTCTTCGAGCCGCATCGCCTGGTCAAGAGTCTCATCATAGTGGAAGGAAAGCTGCGGAGTGCGCTTGAGGTGGAGCTCTCGCCCGATGCGCGACTGCAGCACGCCGTGGGCGCGTTCGAGCGCCCGCAGCGACCGCGCGCGGCGCTTCTCCGACCCGAGCACGCTCACGAACACGTCGGCCTGGGACAGGTCCGGCGCCGCCCGCACGGCGGTGATCGTGACGAACCCGAGGCCGGGATCGCTCAGGCCCTCGACGCCCTGGGCGAGCACCTCGCGCAGGACGCCGTTCACCCGCCGGATACGTTCGGTGGGCACTTAGAAGCGCCCTACCGGGAGGTCGCTCTCGACCGAGAGCACGGTGCGGGTCGAGCCGACGAGCTCGTAGTCCTGGGCGCTCAGGTAGCGCTCTGCGTCGGCGAGCGCCTGCTGGACCGCGTGGTGCTCGCGGCGCACGAGCGCCATCGTCAGCCGCGACCGCTGCCAGAGCTCGTGGTGGTCGACCTCGGCCACCGAGGCCCCGAACCGGCGCTCGAGCTGGGCCTTGGTGTGCAGCAGGTGCTTGCGCTTGGCCTTGAGCGACCCGCCCTCCGGCAGGTGCAGCTCGAAGCTCAGGATGCCCACGAAACCCGCCGCCATTGCCGGACGGATGCTATCGGAGCTTGCGAGAATCCCGGTGATGACCGAGATCCACGACTTCGGCGTGGTGCTCGTCGTGGTGGCCGGCGGCCTGTGGCTCGCGCTCGTGTCGACCCGGCTCACGGCCCGGCTGCGCGTGCCGGCACCGGTCGTCTTCCTGCTCGCCGCGGCGGCGATCTCGGATGTCTTCCCCGGATTGTCGGAGCCGGTGTCGATCCGCGACGTCGAGCGGATCGGCGTCGTCGCGCTGATCGCGATCCTGTTCGACGGCGGCGTGCAGGTGGCTGGCGGCGGCTGCGGCCCTCGATTCGGCCGATTGCGCTGCTCGGCGTCGTCGGCACGTTCGTGACGGCCCGCTCGGCGCGGTCGCCTTGCGCGGCGCGACCTCGGCGGCCGGGTGCCGACGATCCTCGAGGGCGAGGCGGGCGCGAACGACCCGGTCGCGATCGCGCTCGTCGTGGCGCTCACCGACTACGCCACCACCGGCGCATCGGGCATCGGCGGCGCGGCCGACTTCGTCGCGGGCGTGTGGATCGGCGATGCCCGGATGCCGTTCAAGGGCGAGATCGAGCGCTTCCACGCCGCGCTCGGGTCGCTCGGCGAGATCGTCGTGTTCGCCGCGCTCGGCCTGACGATCCACCTGTACGGCATCGGCTGGTCGACGGCCGGCTACGGCCTCGCCCTGGCGGCGGTACTCGTGCTCGTGGTGCGGCCGGTGGCGGTGCTGCCGCTGCTCTGGCCGGAGCGGATGCGGCCCGGCGAGAAGGTGTTCGTCGCGCTGACCGGGTTCAAGGGCGCCGTGCCGATCCTGCTCGCGGCGCTCGCGGTGCTGCAGCACGTCCCGGATGCCGGCCTGATCTACCGGCTCGTGTTCGTCGTCGTGGCTGCCTCGGTGATCGCGCAGGGACTCGCGCTCGAGCCGCTCGCCCACCGCCTGGGCGTGCCGATGTCGGTGCGGCGGCGGCCGCGCGGGTGGGCGCTTCGCATCCCTCTGCGCCACGAGCCCGAGGACGTCGTACGGCTGGTGGTCGCGCCGGCGGCGATCGCTGCGGGGCGCCAGATCCGCGACCTGCCGATCGGCGAGGGCGCGTGGGTGGCGCTCGTCGTGCGCGGCGGGCGCACCGAGCAGCCGCGGGGATCCCTCACGCTCGAGCCCGGCGACGAGGTCGTGCTCCTGACCGATCCGGGCGATGAGGCGGCGCTTCGGCGGGTGTTCACCCGCCCGCGCGAGACGGATGCACCAAAAGGGGTCTGACCCCGTTTGGTGCGCGGCTATGCCGAGCGGGCGACCTCGCGGACGGTGTAGACCTCGAGGACGTCGCCCTCCTTGATGTCGTTGTAGCCGTCGATCGTGAGCCCGCACTCGAAGCCCTGGGCGACCTCGCGGACGTCCTCCTGGAAGCGCTTGAGCGTGCCGATGCGGCCGTCGTGGACGATCGTGCCGTCGCGGACGATGCGCACCTGCGCGCCGCGCGTGACCGTGCCCTGCGTGACCATGCAGCCGGCGATCGTGCCGACGCGCGACGCCCGGAACGTCTGCCGCACCTCGACCTCGCCGATGATCTCCTCGACCCGCTCGGGCGAGAGCATGCCGATCAGCGCGCGCTGGATGTCCTCGGTCAGCTGGTAGATGACCCGGTAGGTGCGGATGTCGACGCCCTCGCGGTCGGCGAGCGCCTTGGCCTCGGCGTTCGGGCGCACGTTGAATCCGACGACGATGGCGTTTGAGGCAGCGGCGAGCATGATGTCCGACGCGACGATCCCGCCGACGCCCGAGTGGATGACCTCGACCGTCACCTCGTCGTGGTGGATCTTCGAGATCTCGTCGACCGCCGCCTCGACCGAGCCCTGCACATCCGCCTTGATGATCAGGGCGAGCTCCTTGACCGCACCTTCCTGCATGTGCGAGAAGAGATCCTCGAGGCTCACGGCCTTGCTGCGCTTGGCGAGCATCTCGGTGCGCTTGCGCTGCGCGCGCTGCTGCGCGGTCTGGCGGGCGACGCGGTCGTTCTCGACGACGCGGCAGATCTCGCCGGCCGGCGGCGGCCTGTCGAAGCCGAGGATCTCGACCGGCACGCCTGGCCCGGCGTCCTTGACCCGCTTGCCGTTGTGGTCGTGAAGGGCCTTGACCTTGCCCCAGGCATCGCCCGCCACCACGGCGTCGCCGACGCGCAGCGTGCCGCGCTGGACGAGCATCGTCGCGACCGGGCCGCGGCCGACGTCGAGGCGCGACTCGATGATGACGCCGCTTGCGTCCGCGTCGGGGTTGGCCTTGAGCTCGAGCACGTCGGCCTGCAGCAGGATCGACTTCAGGAGCTCGTCGAGGTTCGTCTTGGCCTTGGCCGAGACGTCCTCGAAGATCGTGTCCCCGCCCCACTCCGCCGGCTGCAGCCCCTGGGTGACGAGCTCGTTGCGGACGCGGTCGGGGTTGGCGTCGGGGCGGTCGATCTTGTTCACCGCGACCAGGATCGGCACGCCCGCGGCCTTCGCGTGGTCGATCGCCTCGATCGTCTGCGGCATGACGCCGTCGTCTGCGGCGACGACGAGCACCGCGACATCGGTCACCTTCGCACCGCGGGCGCGCATGGCGGTGAACGCCTCGTGGCCCGGCGTGTCGAGGAACGTCACCTTGCGGCCGTCGCCGACGTCGACCTGGTAGGCACCGATGTGCTGGGTGATGCCGCCGGCCTCGGTCGTGACGACCGACGACTCGCGGATCGCGTCGAGCAGGGTGGTCTTGCCGTGGTCGACGTGGCCCATGATCGTGACCACGGGCGGCCGTGAGACGAGGTTTGCGGGATCGTCCTCGAAGACGACCTCCTCCTCTTCCTCGTCGTCGGTGTGCATGATCGTGATCTCGCGCTCGAGCTCGTTTCCGATCAGCTCGACGGCCTCGTCGGTCAGCGACACGGTCAGCGTCACCATCTCGCCGAGGCCCATCATCAGCGTGATGATCTTGGCGGGCGAGATGCCGAGCTTCTCGGCCAGATCCTTGACGGTGATGCCCGAGGGGACCTTGACGGGCCCGGCGGGGACGTCGGCCTCGCGCTTCGGCTCGGCGCGCGGCGCACCGCGCTCACGCCGCTGCGCGGGCTTGCGCCCGGCCTGGGCATCGATCACGACCCGGCGGCGGCCCTTGGGGGCGGCGCCGCGCTGCGGCCGCGGCGCGCGGCCGGGCTGCGACGCGGGCCGCTCCGGCTCGGGGGCAGCGGCCTTCGCGCCGAACGCGCGGCGGGCCTCTTCCGGATCTACGATTTCGTCAGCCATCTCTGCGGGTCAATCCTCCCATGCGGCCGGCGGCCGCTCAACTGCCACCAGGTCTTCCAGATCGGGCGGCACAGTCATCGTGAATCGTAGCTTTCTCGGGATCGCACCCCGTCTGCGCGCCTGCTCGGCGCACTCACGGCCGGGACACAGGTACACCCCACGCCCCGGCAGGCGCCGCTCCCGATCGATCACGAGCGCCCCGTCGGCGACGCCCAGCCTCACGAGCTCGCGCTGCGGCCGCCTCCGGCCGCAGCCGGCGCACTGCCGCACCGGAGCGCTCACCGCGACGGCGCGTGTCCCTCCTCGGCGGCGGCCAGGGCCACGTGGGCCGGAACGCCGCAGTAGCGGCTGCCATCGAGGGCCTGGTTCGGACAGCGCTTGCCCGACGAGGTGACCGCGATGCAGCGCCCGGGGAACTCGTCCTCCTCGCCGTCCGCACCCGTGTAAGGCGCGTCGGAGTCGTCGGCGTAGTACTCGGTCTCCGAGACGATGTCGATCCGCCAGCCGGTCAGGCGGTGGGCGAGGCGGGCGTTCAGGCCCTCCTTGCCGATTGCGAGCGAGAGCTCGCCGTCGGGCACGACCACGGTCGCCTGGCGGTTGTCGTCGTCGACGTACACCTCGCGCACCTTCGCCGGGGCGAGCGCCTTGGCGACGAACCGGGCCGGCTCGTCGTTCCAGGGGATGATGTCGATCTTCTCGCCGCGCAGCTCCGAGACCACCATGCGGACGCGCGATCCGCGCGGGCCGACGCACGCGCCCACGGGGTCGACGCCCTGCACGCGCGACTCGACCGCGATCTTCGCCCGGTAGCCGGGCTCGCGGGCGACCGCGCGGATGTTGACCAGGCCGTCGGCGATCTCGGGCACCTCGAGCTCGAACAGCTGCCGGATCAGCTCGTCGGAGCGGCGCGAGAGCACGACCTGCGGGCCCTTGCCCTCGGCGCGCACCTCGATGATGACGGCCTTGATGCGGCTGCCCTGCTCGTAGCGCTCGCCCGGGCACCTTCTCGGAGCCCGGGAGGATCGCCTCCATGCGGCCCGAGGTCGACGAACGCGTAGCGGTGGTCGTCCTGCTGGACGATCCCGGTCACGATCTCGCCGACGCGGTCGGCGTACTCCTCGTACATCATCGAGCGCTCGGCCTCGTTGATGCGCTGGCGCAGCACCTGCTTGGCGGTCTGGCCCGCGATGCGGCTGAAGTTGTCCGGCGTCACGTCGACGAGCACGCCAGTCGTTGAACCAGTCCCACTCGATCTCCGGCTCGGGCTCCTCGCTGACCTCCTCGGACAGCGGAGCGGTCGGATCGAGATCGACGGGCGGCGCCTCGGCCAGCACATGGTGATGCGGGTGCGCGTCGAGGTACTTCGTCCAGGCATCGTCGGTGACGGTCCACGCGGTGAAGTCGCCGGTGTCGCGGTCGAGGTCGACCCGCACCGGATGGCGCGCGTCGGGCATCTTGCGATAGGCCGCGAGCAGCGCGTCCTCGATCGCCGCCAGGAGCGTCCCCGGCTCGATCCCCTTCTCCTTCTCGACGAGCTTGACGCCCTCCAGGATTTCCTTGCTCACGAGCGTCCTCCCCAGGAGTCGAACACCAACCGGCCGCGGCGGATGGCGGAATAGTCGATCCGCACCCGCGCGTCGTCCTGCTCGAGATCGATGCCGGCATCGTCAGCGCCGACGAGCTCCGCCGTGAAGTGGCGGCGGCCGTCGATCGGCTCGATGGTGCGCACGTCGACCCGCTTGCCGATCACGCGGCGGTAGTGCTCGGGCCGCACCAGCGGGCGCTCGACGCCGGGCGAGGACACCTCGAGCGCGAAGCGCTCGCGCAGCGGCGTCAGCTCGCGGGTGACCCGCTCGCACAGCTCGAGATCGACCCCTTTCGGATGGTCGATCACGACGCGTACGAGCCCGGGCGCGGTGCGTTCGGCAAGCACGACCTCCACGTCCGGGTTACCGTCGTGGAGCATCTGCTCGATCTCGTGTTGGAGCTGTTCATTCTGTGTCATCTCTGCACCTTGATTCCCGAACGCGGGCGAAAAAAGAGGCGGGTTGGAGCCCACCTCGACGACCGCTCTCGGAACTTCGAAACGACCCTGAGTGTAGCACTGGTCTTTTCCAGATGAGAAACTCGGACGGGCCATGCGAGCACTGATCCAGCGTGTCACCGAGGCCTCTGTCGAGGTCGCCGGCGAGCGGGTGGCCGCCATCGGGCCGGGCCTGCTCGTGCTCGTTGCAGCGGGCGTGGGAGACTCCCCCGAGGCCGCCGCCGGGCTGGCCGCGAAGGTGGCGCGGCTGCGCATCTTCGCCGACGCTGACGGCCGCATGAACCGGTCGCTCTTGGACGTGGGCGGCGCGGCGCTCGTCGTGTCGCAGTTCACGCTCTACGCGGATGTGCGCCGCGGCAACCGGCCGGGATTCACCGACGCCGCGCCGCATGCCGTCGGCTCGGCGCTCGTCGAGGTGTTCGCCGGGGCGCTGCGCGATCTGGGCATCCCCGTCGCCACGGGGAGGTTCGGCGCGCACATGCAGGTGCGCCTGGTCAACGACGGCCCGGTGACGATCTGGCTGGACTGGCCGACGGCGTGAATAACAGCCTGGCCCGATCTATTCAGTCGCCCAGGGCGTCGACCGCTTCCTGGTAGTACGTCACGCCGGGGCGCAGCCAGACCGCCATCTTGTAGTGGCCGAGCGCGATGCGGCGCTCGCCCATGCGGTGCAGGCAGCGGCCGAGGCAGTAGTGGGCGTAGTCGTTGGCCGGCGCCGCCTCGAGGATGTGCTCGAACTCCGCCGCCGCCTCCTGGTAGCGGTGCATGCGCAGATACGCCACGCCGAGGGCCTCGCGGATCGACGCCTTGTCGGGCTCGCGGCGCTTGGCCTTCTCGAGCGAGACGGTCGCCTGGGCGTTGTCGCCCCGCTTCAGGTGCGCGCGGCCACGCTGGAAAAGGTCGTAGGTGTCCTCGTGCTCTTCCATGCTCGCGTCATCGGCCGGTCAGCCTCCGAGCGTAGCCTGCGACAGCGCCGTGCGCAGCCGCAACGCACCGGTCGCGCGCTCGCGCGGCGTCAGCCGCCGGCGCACGTCGCGCTTGATCTGGCGCAGCTGGCCCCGCAGCCTGCGACTCTCGCGCTCGGCGATCGGAAGCGGCGCGTAGCGCGCCATCGTGGCGCTGTGCGCGAACGCGGCCGCGTCGACGCCGAAGCGTGCTCTGGAGCCGTTCCGCCAGCTGCTCGAACGTCTCCTCCGGGCGCGGCGGCAGACCCTGGTCGCCGACGAAGGTGGCCAGGTCGCGGTAGGCGGCGGCCGCGTGCGCGCGCGGGCCGCGGCGCAGGTAGCGCCAGCGCACGCTGGCCGCCTTCAGCACCAGCACTGCGACGAGCAGGACGAGCGTGATCGAAAAGAGCCACGACAGGAAGCGGCCGTGCGACCCGCTTCCGCCCGTCGCGATCGGGCCGCTCTGACCGCCGCCGATCCCGGCCCCGTGCCCTCCGATCCGGTTCAGGTTGACGCCCTCGGGGCCCTTCAGCCCGACCGACGCCCCCGTGCCGAAATGGTCGTCGAGGAACTTCGCGAAGCCATGGCTGAAGTTGGTTCCGCCGCCGTTCCTTGTCGACGCGAACCTCGGGTTGGACGACGAGGTGTCGGTCGGCAGATGGCTGCCCGGCGTCGGCTCGAAGGGGATCCAGCCCCAGCCCGGGAAGTAGGCCTCGACCCACGCGTGTGCGTCGCGGTCGTTGACGTCGTAGGTGTCGGCGCCGTGCAGCTTGCCCGGCAGGAACCCGACCGCCACCCGGGCGGGGATTCCGTGCATCCGCAGAACGAGGGCCATCGCGCCCGAGAACATCTGGCAGTAGCCGGCGTGGCTTCGCAGCATGAAGTCGGCCAGCGCCGGCTCGCCGCCCCGGAGGTTGGGGGTCAGCGTGTACCTGAACGGTGCGCTGCGGAAGTAATGCTCGAGCGCGTACACCGCCTCGTATTCGGTCGTCGCCGCGGACGCCTTGGACTTCTGCCAGGCCTGGGCCGACGCCCGCACGAGCGAGGGGTCGAGGACGTGCACGTCGGTCGGCAGCTGCTGAGGGAACGGCGGGATCGTGACGTTGCCGACGACGATGCCGTTGCGGATGCCCGAGGGGAACTTCACGCCGGCGCGGTTCAGCTGCGCGACGGTCGGGTTCGCGTCGTAGACGCTGACCGAGTAGACGGCGTTGCGGGGCACATCGGTGAGCGTCGTCACGGTGCCGTTGTCGTCGAGCAGCGACTCGGTTCCGCCGGGGAGCGTCCAGCGCACCGGCTGGGCGGCGCCGATCAGGTGGTCGTCGGCCAGGCCGGACACCTTCACCTTCACGTCGACCAGGTGCGTGTTCACCGTCTCCTGCAGTGGGAGCGTGTCGGGCGGAACGTCGAGCGAGCCGCCGGTGGACGTCCCCACCACCCGGCTCTGCGACGAGAGCTGCCAGTGGTCGATCAGGAAGGTGTCGAGCGTCGCCGCCTTCCAGTACATCTCCTTGGTCGAGGTCACCTGCAGCACCTGGGTGCGGCGCTTGGGCCAGTGCAGCGGCGCGTAGGTCTGCGTCCACATGTAGTTCACGCTGACGCGCGGGCCCTGCTGCGCGAGCGGGTTCCACGCCTGCCAGTCCAGGAACGCGCTCTTGGTGACGCCGGGCGCGGTGCCGACGACGAGCCCGGCCAGGACGACCGCCACCGACAGCCCGACCACCTGGGCATCGCCCGCGAGCGCGCGCCCGCTGCGGCGCGAGGTGGCGACGAGCGTGAGCAGCGCGAGCAGCAGGAACACGCCGGCGCGGAAGCCGTTTGCGTGCAGCGGCAGCACCGTGCTCGGCAGGGCGAACATCGCGAAGGCCACCGCGATCCCCGGAAGCGCCGTGCCGCGGCGCACGATCAGCCACACCATCGCCGCGGCGCCGAGGAAGAACGCGATCCGCAGGTCGTGGTCGGCGCCGGCGAAGCGGCTCGCGTCGATCGGCGTGTGGGTCGCAAACCACTGCCGCAGCCCACGCACGACGAGCACGGTCACGCGCGACGGATAGATGCCGTGCGCCGTCTGCCAGGGCCAGGTGTGCATGATCTGTCCGATGGCGACGATGCTCGCGGCGATCGCCGAGCCGATCGTCGCCGCACGGCCCCCGCCGAACACCGCGACGAGCGTCGGCACGGCTGCGAGGAGTGCGAGCAGCGCAAGGTCGCGGCCGCCCATCACGGGCTGCTCGAGCTGCGACCAGTGCCAGCCGCTGAAGACGAGGAATGCGGCCGTCAGGACGGCCGGGCCGGCGCGGAGCGGGCGCAGCCTATCCACGCGCCACCACCAGACGCAGGACCGGCGCCGAGAGCGCCCGGCCCACGTTGTCGCCCTCGCGGATCCGGGCGACCGCGATCCCCGCGCGGGTCAGCCGCAGCGCCGCCGCCTCGGGGCCGGTCGCGAGCGTGCGCATCCGGCCGCCGAAGCTGGCGGCGTCGATCCACACCACGGCCGGCTCACGCTGCCCGGACGAGAGGGCGAGCACGCGCTCGGCCAGCACGGAGGACATGCTCGCGGTGACCACGAAGAGGCGCGCGGCGTCGACCGGGTCGGCGCCCGCGGCCGGCGCTCGCGAGGAACTCTGCGAGCGGCGTCGGCGCGGTCGCCTCGGCGCCGGCCAGCTCGCCGAGCACGGCGGCCCAGTCGCCGCTCCCGAACCCGAGCCGGTGGCGGCCGCGCTGCGCCGCGTGGATGATCAGCGAGCTGCGCTGGCCGGCGTCGGACATGCGCCGCAGGAGCGACGCGGCGGCCCGCACCTGCACGTCGAAGGTCGTGTCGGGCGACGTCCCGCTGACCGACGCCGCCTCGCCGTCGAGGACGACGCAGGCCTCGTCGCGGGGCGTGTCCTGGAGCTCCTTCACCATCAGCCGGCGGCGGCGGGCCGTCGAGCGCCAGTGCACGCGGCGCAGGCTCTCGCCCTGCTGGTGCTCACGGATGCTGTGCAGGTCGTAGCCTGCGGTGCGGTGCAGCATCGAGCGGCCGTGGTCGCCGCCCGGCGTGCCGCCGTCGGTGAAGAGCCCCTCGAGGTCGTACACGCGCGGGTAGACGAGCATCTGGTCGGCCCGCTGCATCGGGATCCGCGACTCGGCGAGCCCGAACGGGTCGGCGATCAGGAGCTCGGCGCCGTCGAGCGTGTAGCGCCCCCGCGGCGCCGAGGCGACCTGGTAGCGGCCGCGCATGATGCGACCGCGCCGCTCGACCTCGGCCTCGACCCGGGTCGCGCCGATGCGGTCGACAATCACCGCCCGCGCCGGGCATCGGCCCGCCCGTCTCGGGCCGCACCTCGAGGCCCACGTCGATGCTCTGGCCCTCGGTCAGCTCGAGGTGCCCCGTGCGCCGGCGCAGGAGCATCGGCCGGTCAAGCGCCTTCACCCACACGAGCGCGCCGAGCGGCGCGAGGACGAGCCCGACGGCCACCGGGAACAGCACGGGCGTGCCGAACCCCCACGACACCAGGTAGAGCCCGGCGGCGAGGAGCAGCAGGCGGCGGCCGCCGTGACGTCATACGGGGATCGCTGTCCGCTCGATCGCTTCGCGGATCGAGTCGGTCGCGTCGATTCCCGCAGTGCGCGCCTCGGGGGCCAGGATCACCCTGTGCGAGAGCACGTCCTCGGCGACGGCCTTGATATCGGCCGGCGAGACGTAGTCGCGCCCCTCGAGCGCGGCATGGGCCTTGGCGACGCGGAGCAGCGAGATGCCCGCCCGCGGGCTCGCGCCGAGCGAGAGACGGGTGTCGCTGCGGGTGTGAGTGAGGATGGCGACGACGTAGCGGTGCAGCGACTTCCTCGACGAACACGCTCTTCACGGCCAGGATGGCCGCCTCGATGTCGGCGGCCGTGCTCACGGGCCGCAGCTCGTCGATCGGCTCGCCGGCGGCGTGCTCGCGAAGCATCGCGGCCTCCTGGCGGGCGTCCGGATAGCCGAGCGTGAGCCGCATCGTGAAGCGGTCGAGCTGGGCCTCGGGCAGCGGGAACGTGCCCTCGTACTCGATCGGGTTCTGGGTGGCGATGACCATGAACGGCCGCGCCAGCGCATGCGACACGCCGTCGACGGTGACCTGCACCTCCTGCATGCACTCGAGCAGCGCCGACTGCGTCTTCGGCGATGCGCGGTTGATCTCGTCGACGAGCACCAGGTTGGCGAACACCGGGCCCGGCTTGAACTCGAACTCGTTGTCCTGCAGGTTGTAGACGCTCACACCGGTGACGTCTGACGGGAGCAGATCGGGCGTCGCCTGGACGCGCGCGAACTCGCAGTCGAGCGAGCGAGCGAGCGACTTGGCGAGCATCGTCTTGCCGACCCCGGGGAAGTCCTCGAGGATGATGTGCCCCTCGCACAGGATCCCCATCACGCAGCGGGCGATCAGCGCCCGCGGTGCGTGGATCACCCGAGCGACGTTCGCGATCACGCGCTCTGCGGTTTCGGCGGCGGCGGCGACATCGGCTGTCGGAGCCGGGCCTCCGAGTTCGTGTGCTTCCACCTGATGTGTCCTTCCTGGGTTGGGTGTCTGGGTCACGCTCGGGCGGGCGATGCCGCCGCGGCGGGGACGCCGATGGCGTCCCAGACGGCGACGGCACAGGCGCGCTTCGAGCGCCTCGACACGGTGCGCTCGTCGCGCGACGTGACGAGCACCAGCTCGTTCTGCGAGGAGTCGAATCCGATATCCGTGCGGCTGACGTCGTTCATCACGATCATGTCCAGACTCTTGCGCTCGAGCTTGGCTCGGGCGCGCTGCACTCCGCCCGGGGCCATGTTCGGCTGCAAACCCGACCAGCACCTGCCCAGTCGTTCGCCTCGACCCCAGCTCCTTGAGGATATCCGTGGTTGGCTCGAGTGTCACGTGCCACGGCTCACCGCTCTTCGGGCGTTTCCCGGTGTAGGCATCCGCCGGGCGATAGTCCGACACGGCCGCCGTCATCACCACGATGTCGGCGGCGTCTGCCGCGGCCAGCGTCGCCTGCTCGAGCGCGGCGGCGGACTCGGCGCGCAGCACCCGCATCGGCGCCGACGGCTCGGCGCTCGCGGCCGCCAGGATCAGGGTCACGTCGGCTCCCCGGCGGGCGGCCTCGTCGGCGATCGCGACGCCCATCTTCCCGCTCGAGCGGTTGCCGATGTAGCGGACGGCGTCGAGCGGCTCGCGGGTGCCGCCGGCGGTGACGAGCACCCGGACGCCGGCAAGGCTTCGGCCCGTCCGCAGGCGGGCCTCGATCGCCTCCATGACCTCGGCCGGCTCCGCCATCCGGCCGACGCCGGCCTCGCCCTCGGCGGTGTCGCCCGTCCCGGGCCCGACGAGCTCGACGCCGCGGGCGGCCAGCAGCTGCAGGTTCTCGGTGGTCGCCGCGGCGCTCCACATGCGCGGGTTCATCGCCGGTGCCGCGACGATCGGGCCGGTGTAGGCGAGCGTCGTCGCCGTGAGCACGTTGGCCGCCTCGCCGTGGGCGATCCGCGAGAGCGTCGTCGCCGAGAGCGGCGCGATGCAGAGCAGCTCGGCCCGCGCGGAGGCGTCAAGGTGCGGGAACACCTCGGGGCCGCCGTCGACGACGACCGGCCGCCGCGAAAGGGCGGCGAACGTGGTCGGGCCGACGAACCGCTGCGAGTCGGGCGTCTGCACGACCTGCACCTCGTGGCCGGCGCGCACCAGCAGCCGGACGAGCTCGCACGTCTTGTATGCCGCGATCCCCCCGCAGACGCCGATCACGATCATGTCCGTAGTGTCGTCGTCGGCATGGGGGCGCCGCAACATCTCGGGCTCGGCGGCCTGGCCATCGACGTCGATACCGGATCGCAGGGCATCCGCGTCCGTGTTCACCCCCCTCGTGATGTCGGGCACATCCATGATTGGTTGGTAGGACGTGTCGCGAGCGCGGATGTTTGGCGCGGTGAGCGGTGAGGTCGCGCGCACTTGGCAGTCCGGGCGGATGTCAATTGGCCGTCGCCGCCGCTGCGACGCCGCCCGCGCCGACGCGGCGCTCGCCGACGCGAGTGCGCAACTTCGTCACACGTCCGGCACGCCTCGTGACCCACACGGCACGATCGGCCCGGCACACTGGGATCGTGGCAGCACCCACCCTCTACAAGGCGCACGGCATACCGGTCGAGCAGCCGGTGTGCGCGATCTGCGCCGACCGCACGCGCGGGTTGACCGTGTCTCTGCGGATGACGCACGGCGTCACCGTCTGGCTGTGCGCGGGACACGCGTCGCCGGAGTTCCAGTGCCGCCGCGGCGGCCGCGACTTCGTGGTCACGCTGCAGCGGCTGTGGCAGGCGCACGGGTGTCTCACGGCGGCACGCAGGCGGGCGCTCTCGACGCACCTCGCGGCGCTCGCCGGTCCGCCGCCGCGCGGGCGGCCGGGCTCGTACACGTGGAGTGACCTGCGTCGCCGGGCCGAGGCCGAGTTCGCGCTGGGTGGACCGCCGCTCGAGACCATCCACCGCTTGCGTGCTGCATGCGACGACGGCGCGGCGCGGCCGCCGAGCGTGCGCACCATGTGGCGCTGGCATCGCGAACAACGCTGGCTCGGCGAGTCGCTATCCGCCGCTGATCGCCGAGATCACATCGACCCGCGAGTCGGGCCGCAGCACGGTCGCGAGCCCGGCCCGCTCGCGGTCGACGTAGACGTTCACGTGGCGGCGCAGCGTCGGCCCCGGCTCGCACAGACGGTCGCGCAGCCCCGGCCAGCGCTCGTCGAGCCGGCCGATGGCGTCGTCGACGGTCGCGGCGTCGACGTCGAGGCGCCGGGGCAGGTCGGCGAAGACGGTCGGGAGCGTCACGGGCAGGTGGACGTCGGCCACGGTCAGCTCACCACCGCCACCTCGACCGAGGCGATGCCGGGCAGGTAGCTCGCGATCTCGCTCCAGCTCTCCCCCTCGTCCGCGCTCGCGAACACCTGGCCCGTGCTCGTGCCGAAGTAGAGGCCCGCCGAGTCGAGGGCATCGATCGCCATCCCCTCGCGCAGCACGCCGAGGTGGGCGTTTCGGTGCGGCAGCCCGGAGTCGAGCCGGCGCCAGGTGCTGCCGGCGTCGCTCGTCCGCCAGACGGCGGCGTGGCCGTCGGGCATGCACCGTGCGTGGCCCGGGTCGAGCGGGATGACGTAGAAGCTGTCGCGGTCGTGCGGATGCGCCGCCGCCGCGAAGCCGAAGTCGCACGGCAGGCCCTCGGTGATCTCGGTCCACGAGCGGCCCGCGTCGTCGGAGCGGTGCATGCCGCAGTGGTTCTGCTGGTAGAAGCGGTCGTGGTCGGCCGGCGACATCACGAGCTTGTGGACGCAGTAGCCGATCTCGGGGTCCTCGAGCGGCCAGTCGGCGCGCAGCCCGCGGTTGCGGGGGGTCCACGAGCCGCCGTTGTCGGTGGTCTCGAAGATGCCGAAGCCCTGCACGATCGCCCAGAAGCGGTCGGCGTCGTCGGGGTCGGGCAGAAGGCCGGCCATCCCGAGATGCCCGGGCGGCTGATTCTCGGGCTTGTTCCAGTCGTCGCGCCCCGGCTGGCCGTCAAGCGTGGAGAGGAGCGACCAGGTGGCGCCCTCGTCGCGGCTCTCGAAGAGCCCGGCGGCCTCGGCGCCTGCGACGAGCCGGCCGTGCGCCGCCATCAGACCCGACACCTTCGACAGCTTCAGCTCGCCGTGCTCGCCGTACTTGAGGCCCTCACTCGAGAGCTCCCACGTCTCCCCCATGTCGGCGCTGCGCCAGATGCCGGCGCCGTGCCACTCGCTCGAGGCCGCGGCGTAGATCGCCCCCGACCCGGCGTCGTGCACCGCCCGGTAGATCGGCCATCCGTCGCAGAACGGGCCGCGAATATCCCAGTCGCGGCGATCCGCATCGCTCTCCAGGATGAAGCAGCCCTTGCGCGTTCCCACCAGCAACACGACCGACGTCGCCATCAGCACACCTCCGGGATGGGGTTCCTGAGGGTCAGACCGGCCGCGGCCCGAGAACTCATCGCGCCGGCTACTCCTTCGTCGTCGGCGAGACCTTCAGCTGACCCTGTGCGATCTCCTCGAGCGCCATCGTCAGGAAGTTCTTCGAGCGCGACTCGACCAGCGGCGGGGCGAAGCTCTCGAAGCTGCCCTCGCCGAGCTGGTGGTGGTAGTCGTTGATCTGGCGCGTGCGCCGCGCGGCGGCGATCACGAGCGCGTATTTGCTGTCGACCTTCAGCAGCAGGTCATCGATCTTGGGGTAGATCATCTGGCTCCTCGGATTTCATCGCCGACCGCATCAGCGCCGCGAGGTCGCGGGCGGCACGATCGACGTCGTCGTTTACGATCACATGGTCGAACTCGGGTCGTGCCTGAAGCTCTTGCGCCGCGATCCGCAGCCGCTCGCGGACCTCGGTCTCGGTGTTCTGCCGGCGGCCGCGAAGCCGGGCCTCGAGGTCGGCCAGCGTCGGAGGGGCGACGAACACAAACACCGCGCTCGGCATCTGCCGCCTGATCTCGCGAGCCCCGGCGACCTCGATCTCGAGAACGACGCTCCCGCCCTCCTCGAGCCGCTGATCGACTTCGTCGCGCAGCGTGCCGTACCGGTTACCCGCGTAGGATACATGCTCGAGGAAGTCGCCCGACTCGACGCGGCGCTCGAACTCGTCCGCGGTCAGGAAGTGGTACTCGCGGCCGTCGGCCTCGTCGGGGCGGCGCGGGCGCGTGGTGGCCGAGGTCGCGACCGTCAGGCCGGGCGCCAGCTCGCGGGCGCGCGCGATGAGCGTGCCCTTGCCGACGCCCGACGGCCCGGCCACGACGAACAGACGGCCGCTCAGGACGAACCTCGGCGGGGCGCGGTCAGCCGCGGAAGAGGTCGAGCAGCTCGCCGCGCTGGCGGTCGGAGAGACCGCCGACGGTCTTGCTCTGGCTGATGCGGCACTGCGTCAGGAGGCGGGTCGCCTTCACCCGTCCGAGCCGGGGGACGGCGACCAGCATGTCGTACACCTTGGCGGTCAGCACCTCGTCGGGCGGCTGGGCGATGACGTCGCCGATCCGTACCCGCCCCGCCTTCAGGTCGCGCTTGAGCTGCGCCCTGCGCACCCGGATGTGGTTCGCCCGGCTGAGTGCTTCCATGCGCTGGTCGAGCGACCGCGAGGGTGTCTGGGAGAGGGTGCTGGTTGTCATGGTAGGGGGCGATTATACCGTTGCGCGGTCGCCGTGCAACCATGAGAAAACGGGTTGAAAAGGCGGAATTTCGGTCCAGAAGGGTCAAGCTCGAGTTGAGCTTGATACTGGCGGATGCGCGACGCCCACAAGTTCGCCGACGGCCTGTGCGCCGTGACGGCGCATGAGGGCCCCGATCTCGCCGAGCACACGCTGCGGCAGGTGCGGATCGCCGAACAGCGATGTCCCAATTCCTACCACCGCCGCACCGGCCGCCAGAAACTCGATGCAGTCCTGCGCGCCGGCCACTCCCCCCATGCCGACGATCGGCAGTCCTGTTGCCGCCCAGGCGTGATAGACGGCGTGCAGCGCAACCGGCTTCACCGCCGGTCCGGAGAGCCCGCCGCCGCCCCCGCCGAGGAGCGGCCGAAGGCGGTCGCGGTCGATCGCGATCCCGCGCACGGTGTTGATGAGCACAAGTCCGTGGGCGCCGCCCTCGGCCGCCGCGGTGGCGATCGCGGCGATGTCCGCGACGCTCGGGCTGAGCTTCACGAGCACCGGCAGATCGGTCTCGTTGCAGCAACGCTCGACCAGCGCTCGAGTCTCGTTCGGGTCGGTGCCGATCGAGATGCAGCCCGATTCGACGTTCGGGCACGAGACGTTGAGCTCGACGGCCGCGACGGTGGGGTCGGCGCCGATGCGGGCGACGGCGGTCGTGTACTCCGCGGGCGTCCAGCCGCCGACGCTCACGATCAGCGGCACGCCCAGCTCGGCCAGCCGCGGCAGGTGGTCGGAGCAGAACGCGTCGAGGCCCGGGTTCGCGAGCCCGATCGAGTTGACCATCCCGGCGGGCGTCTCGGCGATCCGCGGCGGCGGGTTGCCCTCGCGCGGGTGCAGCGTGACCGTCTTCGTCACGAACGCGCCCAGGCCGAGCGTCCCGGCCGTCAGCGCGTCGAGCGTGCCCGAGCCGTTGACGAGCGGGTTCTGCAGCACGATGCCGCACAGCTCTGTGCGCAGGTCAGGCGAGGACACGCGCCGCCTCGAGCACCGGGCCTTCGACGCACAGCCGCTTCCAGGTGCCGTCGATGCGCGCAGCACAGCCGTAGCAGGCACCGTAGCCGCACGCCATCGCCGCCTCCATCGCAAGCTGGCAGGGGACATCGTGCTCTGCGCACAGCGCGGCCACCGCGTGGAGCATGCCGTCGGGGCCGCACGCATAGACCGTGGCCCCCGGCGCCGGCAGCAGCCGCGCCAGCGGCTCGGTGACGAGCACCGGCTCGAGCACGACCGTCGCCTCGGGGTCGACGAGGCCCGCGCACACGGCCTGGCCGGGTGTGCGGAAGCCGAGGACGGTCTGGACGCTTCCCACGCCGTCGATCCGGCGCCGCAGCCACGGCAGGATGGCCGCGCCGATGCCGCCGCCGACCAGGATCGCGTCGCCGGCGGCGAGCTCGAAGCCGTGGCCGAGCGGGCCGACGACCGAGACCGCCGTGGCCGCGGCCAGCGCCCGGGTGCCCTCACCGCGCACGTCGAGCAGGAACGCGATCTCGCCGTCGCCGGCCCACGCGGGCGACACCGCCCGCGGGAGGTAGGCGGCGGCCGGGGGCGGGTCGGCCTGGAGCATGAAGAACTGGCCCGGCACGCCCGGGTCGCCGCCGTCGTCGCGCAGCCGAAGCAGCGTATAGTCGCCCACCGCCTCGACCGCGGCGACGGCCAGGCTACGCGCCGGAGGGGGCGGCACCGATGGCCTCGTAGTGGTGCAGGTCCTGCAGCGCCACCGGCTCGACCGCCTGGGCCTGGGCGATCGACTGCACCGCCGCCGAGGCGCCCGCCATGGTCGTGATGCACGGGACGCGGTGGGCGATCGCCGCCGCCCGGATCTCGTAGCCGTCGACGCGCGTGCCCCGGCCGCCGGGCGTGTTGATGACGAGCTGGATGCGGCCGTCGCGAACCATGTCGACCACGTTCGGCGACCCCTCCACCACCTTGCGCACCGTCTCGACCGGGATGCCGATGCGACGTAGAGCGCGGGCCGTGCCCGCCGTCGCGATCAGCTCGAACCCGAGCGATTGCAGGAGCGCGGCCAGCATCGTCGCGGCCGGCTTGTCGCGGTCGCGCACCGACAGGAAGGCCGCGCCCGAGCGCGGAAGGGGCCGGCCGGCGGCCCGCTCGGCCTTGCTGAACGCCGTCGGGAAGTCGGGGCCGATGCCCATAACCTCGCCGGTCGAGCGCATCTCCGGCCCGAGCGTCGGATCGGCGCCGGTGAAGCGCTGGAACGGCAGAACGACCGCCTTGACGCTCGTGTGCTCGACCTCGCCCTCGGTCAGGTCGATCTCAAGGCCAAGGGCCGCCCGGCAGGCGGCGCCGACCAGATCGCGGCCCGTGGCCTTGGAGACGAACGGCACCGTCCGCGATGCGCGCGGGTTGGCCTCGAGCACGTAGATCCGCGATCCCTGGACGGCGAACTGGACGTTGATGAGGCCGCGGACGCCGAGCGCCTCGGCGATCGCCGCGGTCTGGCGCCGGAGCTCGTCCTCGACCCGCTCGCCGAGCGACATGGCCGGGATGACGCAGGTCGAGTCGCCCGAGTGCACGCCCGCCTCCTCGACGTGCTCCATGATCGCGCCGATCACGGTGTGCGTCCCGTCGCAGATCGCGTCGACGTCGACCTCGATCGCGTCGTCGACAAAGCGGTCGATGAGCGAGCCCGCCTGCACCGGCCCGGCGAGCAGCGACGCGTCGTCGTCGCAGATGCGCATCTCGCGCCCGCCGAGCACGTAGCTCGGGCGCACCAGCACCGGATAGCCGATCCTGTTGGCGATCACGACCGCCTCGTCGGCGTTGGCCGCGATCCCCCACTCCGGGGCGCGCAGGTCGAGCTCGGCCAGCACGCCGCCGAAGCGCTCGCGGTCCTCGGCGATGTCGATCGCGGCGAACGGCGTGCCCAGGATCGGCACGCCCGCCTCCTCGAGGCGGCGCGCAAGCCGAAGCGGCGTCTGGCCGCCGAACTGGACGACGACGCCGACCGGTTGCTCGCGCTCGACGACCTCGAGCACGTCCTCGACGGTGAGCGGCTCGAAGTACAGGCGGTCGGACGAGTCGGCGTCGGTCGAGACCGTCTCGGGGTTGCAGTTGATCATGACGGCGTCGTAGCCGAGCCGGCGGAAGGTCTGGGCGGCGCGCACGCAGCAGTAGTCGAACTCGATCCCCTGCCCGATCCGGTTGGGGCCCGCGCCGAGGATGACGATGCTCGGCCGTGTCGCGGGCTCGAGCTCGTCCTCCTGCTCGTAGGTGGAGTAGAAGTACGGCGCCTGGGCCTCGACCTCGGCCGCGCAGCTGTCGACCGCCTTGTAGACGGGGCGCACACCGAGGGCCATGCGCAGGCGGCGGACGGTCGTCTCGTCGCTTCCGGCCAGGTCGGCGATGCGGGCGTCCGCCAGGCCGAGCTCCTTGATCCGGCGCCATTCCGTCTCGACCAGCTCCTCGACCGGCCGGTGCATCAGCATCCGCTCGGTGTGGGCGATCCTGGCCCACTCGTCGAGGAACCACGGGTGTACCGACGACTCGGCGGCGAGCGCGGCGGCGTCCTCGCCGGCGGTGAGGCGGCCCTGGATCGCGTCGAACCGGTCCCACTCGGCCTCGGCCACCGAGCCGGACGTGCGCGGCGTCCAGTCGAGCTCGCGCGAGCGCATCGCCTTGCCCCAGGCCTCTGCGAAGGTGCGGCCGATGCCCATCACCTCGCCCACCGACTTCATCTGGGTGGTCAGGCCCGTGTCGGCGCCCGGGAACTTCTCGAACGCAAAGCGCGGCAGCTTCACGACGACGTAGTCGAGCGTCGGCTCGAACGCGGCCGGCGTCGTGCGGGTGATGTCGTTCGGGATCTCGTCGAGCGTGTAGCCGATCGCGAGCTTGGTGGCCACCTTGGCGATCGGGTAGCCCGTGGCCTTGGACGCCAGCGCCGAGGAGCGCGACACGCGCGGGTTCATCTCGATCACGACCAGGTCGCCGCGCTCGCGGTTGAGCGCGAACTGCACGTTCGAGCCGCCGGTCTCGACGCCGACGGCGCGGATCACGGTGGCGGAGGCGTCGCGCAGCAGCTGGTACTCGCGGTCGGAGAGCGTCTGGGCGGGCGCCACCGTGGCCGAGTCGCCCGTGTGCACGCCCATCGGGTCGACGTTCTCGATCGAGCAGACGATGATCACGTTGTCGAGCCGGTCGCGGATCACCTCGAGCTCGAACTCGCCCCACCCCGCCACCGACTCCTCGAGCAGCACCTGGTTGATCGGGCTCTCGCGCAGCCCGCGCGTGACGACCGCCTCGAGCTCGGCGATCGTGCGGGCGAAGCCGCCGCCGTGGCCGCCGAGCGTGAACGCGGGCCGCACCACCACGGGCAGGTGCAGCTGCCCCGAGTCGAGCACGTGGCGGGCGATCTCAAGGCTTGTCGCGATGGCGCTCGCCGGCACGCGCAGGCCCACCTTGGCCATCGTCTCGGCGAAGAGCTCGCGGTCCTCGGCCCGGCGGATGGCGTCGTAGGAGGCGCCGATCAGCTCGATCCCGAGCTCGTCGAGGATGCCGGCGGCGTGCAGGTCGGAGGCGAGGTTGAGCGCGGTCTGGCCGCCCAGCGTCGGCAGCAGCGCGTCGGGGCGCTCGCGCCGCAGGACGGCCGCCGCGCCCTCGACGTCGAGCGGCTCGAGGTAGGTGCGGTCGGCCCAGCCGCCGTCGGTCATGATCGTGGCCGGGTTCGAGTTGATCAGGATCGTGCGCATGCCCTCGGCGCGCAGGACGCGCAGGGCCTGGCTGCCGGAGTAGTCGAACTCGCACGCCTGCCCGATCACGATCGGCCCCGAGCCGATCACGGCGACGCTCGCGATGTCGGGGCGCCTAGGCAACGGCCCTCGGCGCCGCCTGGGCGAGGCCGTCGACGAAGCCTGTCAGCGTGCCGCGCGCGTCGTGCGGCCCGGGGCTGGCCTCGGGGTGGTACTGCACCGACGAGACGGGCAGCCCGGTCAGCTCGAGCCCCTCGACCGTGCCGTCGTAGAGCGACGTGTGCGTGATGCGGCCGCGTCCGAAGCGGGTCTCGAACTCGCGGCCCGCCTGCGGCGGGCGCACCGCGAAGCCGTGGTTCTGGGCTGTCACGAGCACCCGGCCCGTGTCGAGTTCGAGCACGGGATGGTTGGCGCCGCGGTGGCCGAAGCGCAGCTTGAACGTCTCGAGGCCGAGCGCCTGGCCGAGCAGTTGGTGGCCGAGGCAGATCCCAAGCAGCGGCACGGCGCCCACCAGCTCGCGCGCGACGTCGACGCACGCGGGCAGGGCGGCGGGGTCGCCGGGCCCGTTCGCGAGCACGACGCCGTCGGGGTGTGCGGCGAGCACCTGCGCCGAGCCCGCGTCCCAGGGAAACACCGTCACCCGGGCCCCGGCCTCGCACAGGATGCGGATGATCGACGACTTGACGCCGTAGTCGAGCACGGCGACGTGGGCGCGCTCGGCGCCGCGCGCCGGCAGCAGCTCGGCCTGGGCGCGCGACACGCCTGCGGCCAGCGCGCGGCCGAGCATCGCCGGCTCACTGCGCACGAGCTCGAGCACCTCGGCGATCGACGCGGTGCCGCTCGAGACGGCGGCGCGCACCGAGCCGCCGTCACGCAGCCGGCGGGTGATCGCCCGCGTGTCGACGCCTTGCAGTCCGACCACCCCTCGGGCGGCGAGCCAGTCCGAGAAGCCCTCGCGACCGTTCGGCTGCGAGTTTCGGCCCTCGCGCACGATCACCGCACGGGCCGCCGGCGCGGCGGCCTCGGAGGCGTCGGTCTCGACGCCGTAGTTGCCGATCATCGGCTGGGTGAAGGTGATCAGCTGGCCCGCGAACGACGGGTCGGTGACGACCTCCTGGTAGCCCGTCATCGACGTCGTGAACACGACCTCGCCGACGGCGATGCCATGGCCGCCGTAGGGCCGGCCGCGGTGCACGGTGCCGTCCTCGAGCACGAGGAACGCCGACATCAGGGGGCCGTCCCGGTCATGCCACCGCCTCGATCAGGCGGTGGGCGATGCGCCCGCGCGACACCGTCAGGCGGCAGACGCCGCGCAGCGTCTGGCCGGCGAACGCGCAGTTGCTCGACCGCGACGCGTACGGGGGCTCGACCCGCCGGGTCGACGCCAGATCCCACACGGCCAGGTCGGCGGGGCGGCCGGCGACGAGGCCCGGCACCGGCAGTCCGAACGCGCTCGCCGGTCCAGCCGACATACGCTCGATCACCGTCTGCAGCGGCAGCAGGCCGGGCTCGACGAGGTGCGTGTAGACGGCGGCAAAGGCGGTCTCGAGTCCGATCACGCCGAACGGCGCCTCCTCGAAGGGGGCGTCCTTCTCGTGGTCGCGATGCGGCGCGTGGTCGGTGGCGATGCAGTCGAGGGTGCCGTCGGCGAGCGCCTCGATCAGCGCGGCGCGGTCGGCGGCCGACCCGAGCGGCGGGTTCATCTTGGACGCCGCCGCGTCGAGCCCCCGCACCGCCTCGTCGGTCAGGCACAGATGGTGCGGCGTCACCTCGGCCGACACCCGCCCGCCCAGCTCGCGGGCGCGCCTGATCTCCGACACCGACTCGGCCACCGAGACGTGGCAGATGTGCAGCGGCGCGCCCTCGTGGCGGGCGATGCCGAGGTCGCGGCCGATCATGGTGCTCTCGGCGATCGCCGGCCAGCCACGCAGGCCGAGCTCGGCCGAGACGGCGCCCTCGTGCATCTGGCCGCCGCCCGAGAGCGAGAGATCCTCCTCGTGCAGGGCGAGCCGCAGGTCGGTGACCGAGCTGTACTGCAGCGCGCGGCGCAGAATGCCCGCGTCCGCGACCGGCCGGCCGTCGTCCGAGAAGGCGGCCGCGCCGCGGGCGGCCAGGTCGCCCATCTCGCTCAGGCCGCGGCCGTCGAGGCCGCGCGTGATCGCGCACATGAACCCGGTGGCGACGACCGCGTCGGCGCGGGCGCGCTCGATCAGGCCTGTGAGCACGGCGGCCGAGTCGACGACCGGAGAGGTGTTCGGCATCGCCAGGATGGCGACGAAGCCGCCGGCGGCCGCTGCGCGTGTGCCCGACGCGATGTCCTCCTCGTCCTCGTCGCCGGGCGTGCGCAGGTGCACGTGCGGGTCGACCAGGCCGGGCGTGACGACCAGGCCGGAGGCGTCGATCGTCTCGGCATCCCCGGCCGAGAGGTCGGGGCCGATCTCGACGATGCAGCCGTCGTCGATGCGGATGTCGAGCGCCTGACCGTGCAGGCCGCTCAGCGGGTCGACGAGCCTGCCCCCGGCGATGACGGCGCTCGCCGGGGCCGCGTCCGCCTGGAAGAGCCGGTCGGTCATCACGCCACCTCCTGCCCGGCGGCGACCGGCACGGGCCGGAGTGCGGCGCGGGCGTCGGCCGGTGCCGGCCCCGCCAGCAGGTCGTAGAGCACCGCCATCCGCACGACGAGGCCGGCGCGGACCTGGTCGATCACCGCAGAGCCGGGGCCGTCGGCGACGTCGCCCGCGATCTCGACGCCGCGGTTCATCGGCCCGGGATGCATGACGAGCTGGCCCGGCCGCAGCCGGGCGCGGGTGACGCCCCAGAGGGCGGAGTACTCCTGCAGCGACGGGACGTACGCCTCGCCGTCGGCCATCCGCTCGCGCTGCATCCGCAGCACGTAGACGACGTCGGCGTCGGCGATCGCGCCGATGTCGTGGCTGACCTCGACGCCGAGGCTCCTGGCGTCGCGCGGAATCAGCGTCGGCGGCCCGACGAGCGTCACCTTCGCCCCCATCAGGCGCAGGCCCTGGATGTTCGAGCGGGCGACGCGCGAGTGGCTGATGTCGCCGACGATCGCGACGTGGAGCGCGTCGATCGGGCCGCGGGCGGCGCGCATCGTGTACAGGTCGAGCAGGCACTGGGTGGGATGCTGGTGGCAGCCGTCGCCGGCGTTCACGACGTGGGCGGCGGTGGCCCGGGTGACCCGCTCGGCGGCGCCGACCGCGCGGTGGCGGATGACGATCACGTCGGGGTCGTAGGCGGAGAGCGTCTGGACGGTGTCGCGCAGCGACTCGCCCTTGTCCACGCTCGACCCGGCCGCCTTCAGGCTGATGACGTCCGCCGAGAGCCGCTTGGCCGCGAGCTCGAACGACGAGCTCGTGCGGGTGGACGACTCGAAGAAGACGGTCATCACCGTGCGGCCGCGCAGGGTGGGCACCTTCTTCAGGTCGCGGCGCATGACCGACTCGAAGCTCTCGGCGGTGGCCAGGATGCGCTCGACGTCGGCGCGGTCGAGGTCTGCGACCGAGATCAGGTGGCGGCGGCTCTGCGGGTGTTGCGGGGGATAGAGCTCCACTGACGCTCCTAGTCCGGGTGGATGAGCACGACGCGGTCGAGCTCGTCGACCTCGATCAGCTCCACGTTGACCCGCTCGTTCCGGGCGGTTGGCAGGTTCTTGCCCACGTAGTCGGGGCGGATCGGCAGCTCGCGGTGGCCGCGGTCGACGAGCACGGCGAGCTGCACCCGCTGCGGGCGGCCGTAGTCGAACAGGGCCTCGATGGCGGCACGGATCGTGCGGCCGGTGTAGAGCACGTCGTCGACCACGACCACCGACTTGCCTTCGAGCGGGAAGTCGAGGCGCGTGGCCTTGACCACCGGCTGGGGGTGGGCGCGCTGCTCGCCGGCGCGCACCGCGACGTCGTCGCGGTAGAAGGTGATGTCGAGCGCGCCGGTGGCGGGGGCGGTGCCCGCGAACTGCTCGATCAGCGCCCGCAGCCGCTGGGCGATCGTGACGCCGCGCGTGTAGATGCCGATCAGGGCGAGCTGGGAGATGTCGGGATGGCCCTCGACGATCTCGTGGGCGATGCGGCGTAGCGTGCGCTGGAGGTCGTCTTCGTCGAGCAGCACGCGCTCGGCCTCGGTGGCAGACATGCTCGTTCTCCTTCCCGGCCTCACTGGGCGCGGACTTAAAGGTGGCCTTCGGCCGTGACGCCGCATCACGGCGCCGACGAAGACCTTACCAGCTGTGCCGGATGGAGCGCCCCGGGCGTGGGAAGCTTCGGCGCGTGGAGGCCCTGCTCACCGACCTGCCCCGTGCGCGCATCGGCGCGACGTTCAACCAGTATGCCGAGGCCGGCCCCGACGACGTCCCGGGTGCGGCGGCGATCCGCATCGCGAACCTGCGCGCCTACCTGGCCGAACGGGCGGACGCCGACATCGTCGCCCTCGGCGAGGCGGCCGGATACCAGGGGATGCGCTGGTCGGGGATCGCATTCACGTCCGAGCGTGATCTTGCGCGCTGGGGCGATCCGTACCGGGCGACCTGCGCGGCCCGCCGCTGGAGCGAGCCGTCGGGGACAATCGTGCACCGCGTGCTGGGCGAGCTCGGCGCCGAGCGGCGGGTGATCTTGTGGAACACGGTTCCCACCCACCCCCATCGCCCGGGCGAGCCGCTCTCGAACCGGCGCCCGGCGGTGGGCGAGGTGCAGGCCGGCGCCGAGTTCGCGCGCCGGCTGATCGAGCTGGTGCAGCCGCGGGTTGTGGTCGCGGTGGGCCGCATCGCCGAGTCGGTGCTTGGTGAAGGCGCGACGTATGTGCGCCACCCGGCAAACGGCGGCGGCGCCGCGTTCGCCGAGGGCATGCGCGCGATCCTCGCGTGAATACAGGGGGTGAATACAACGGGCCTGGCCCGTTTTATTCACGTGTGGCGGTGAGCAACGCCCACTCGAGCGAGTAGTCGAACGCCGCGAGGCCGCCCGCAACGTCCTGCTCGAGCCGCGCGACGCCCGCGGCGTACTCCGACTCGGCCAGCAGGTGGAGCGTCGAGATGTAGCGGCCGTGGACGCGTTCCAGCACGTCGACCGCGGCCGCGTGCACGGGCTGGCTGATGCGCTCGACGCCGGCGTCGGCGAAGCCCGCCGCCACGAGCTCACCGCTCAGCGTGCCGGGATCGGGGAACCGGGCCAGGTCGACCGTTGCGATCGACGGGAAGTACGGGTTCAGGAAGAAGCGCTCGAAGTGCTCGCGCGCGAACGTCGCGATCGCGAGGCGTCCGCCGGGCGCGAGCACGCGCGCGACCTCGGCGAGCGCCGCCGGGCGATCGTCCAGCGTGTGCACGACGAGGTGCATGTGCGCCGCGTCGAACCAGCGGTCGCGGAACGGCAGGTGCTCGGCGACGCCCTGCTTCCAGCCGATGCCGCGGGCGCCGGGCCGCGCCCGGGCCTCGCGCAGCATCTCGGCCGACGGGTCGACCCCCCACACCCGCCCGCCGAGCCGTTCCTTGGCGAAGGTCGCAAAGCGGCCGGTGCCGCAGCCGACGTCGAGCAGCCGGTGCGGGTCGTGCAGCGCGGCGATCGTGTGCTCGGCCAGCCGCTCCCACGCCTCGCCGGTCGGGCGCAGGCGGTCATAGGTCGCCGCCAGCGGGTCGAACCGGAACGTCACCCCGCCGGCGCCGGAACCGCCGGGGAGGGCTCGACGCGCTCGCCGCCGCGCAGCAGGTGCGGCCGGTCGCGCTCGGGCAGCGGCAGGTCGACGGCGTCGAAGTCGCGCGGCACGACGGTGTCGGGGAACTCGGCCACCGCCTCGGCGGCGATCTCGCGACCCAGGTAGCGGGTCGAGATGTGCGTGAGCGCGAGCAGGTGCACGCCCGCGTCGCGAGCGAGGCCGGCGGCCTGCTTGGCCGTGGTGTGGCCGGTCTCGGCGGCGCGGTCGCGCTCCTCGTCCAGGAACGTTGCCTCGTGCACGAGCAGGTCCGCGCCGAGCGCCGCGTCGAAGAGCGAGCGGCACGGTCGCGTGTCGCCCGAGATCACGATCCGCCGCCCGGGCCGGTGCCTCTCCGACGACATCGGCGGGCGCGATCGTCACCCCCGAGTCGAGCGTCACCGCCTGGCCGTGCTGGAGCTGCCCGAACATCGGCCCTTCGGGGACGCCGAGGCGCCGGGCGGCGTCGAGGTCGAAGCGGCCGGGGCGCTCGTCCTCGACGAGCGCGTAGCCCGAGGCTCGCGATGCCGTGGTCGGTGGCGAACGCAGCGAGGCGGTAGCCCTCGCGCTCGAGGCTCTGGCCGGCGCGGAGCTCCTCGACAGCGAAGGGAAACGGCAGCCGCCCGATCAGCGGGTCCATCGTGCGCATAAGCCCGCGCAGCCCCACCGGCCCGTACAGGTGAAGCGGCGCCTCGCGGGCGCGCAGGCCGAAGGTCTTCAGGAGGCCGGGCAGGCCGAGGAAGTGGTCGGCGTGGCAGTGCGTGAGCAGGATGTCGTCGACGTCCACGAGCCCGGCGCCCGAGCGCAGCAGCTGGCGCTGCGTGCCCTCGCCGCAGTCGACCAGGACGCGATCGCCGCCGCGGCGGATCAGATGCGCGGCCAGGCCCCTGCGCGACGTGGGCGCCGAGGCGGCGGTGCCAAGGAAGAGCACGCTCAGATCCATCGCCGGATTGTACGGAGCACGCCGCAGGGGCGCGGCCCGCCCGGTCGGCGTGGGCCTGAGCTCTACGCCGGCTCGGCGTCGCGGTACGAGGGCACGGCATGGTGGTCGTGCCCCGTCTCGCCCATGACCGCGCGCGCCCGGTTCAGGAAGACGTCGAGCCGAAACGGCGGCGGTGCCTCGCCGTCGACGACCAGGCGCAGCAGCCGCAGCGGCGCCGGCTCGGGCACGTCTGCCTCGAGCGGCGCACGCCGGGTTGCCCGCCACTCGTCGAGCGAGACGACGTCGGCGCCGGGCGCCGGTGCAAGTGCGATGTGCGGTGCCGCGCTCACGGCAGCACCAGCGTCTGGCCCGCCACGATCCCGGCGTCGTGCAGGTCGTTCGCCTGCTCGATCCGGTAGACGGCGTCGCGAGGGTCGGAAGTCGGATATGCGCGCTCGGCGATCGACCACAGCGTCTCGCCGCTGCGGACGTCGTGATGGCGCGGGTGCGATGCGCCGCGGCTGCTCGGGGCGGCATAGCTCATGGCCAGCGCGAGGGCGCAGGCGCTGGCCGCGATGAGCGAGAGGATGCGGCGGATCTCGAGTGAGGCGAACATGTGTTCGGTGAGGATAGCGAACAGGTGTTCGGTTGTCAAGAAGGTCGTGAGAAGGGGCGCAACCCGGCTCCTTGTGCGACGGTTAGGGTGGCACGATGCCCACTCCAGCGACCGCGTCGCCACCGCTTCCGACCCTGCTCTCCCAGGCTCTGATCGCGTTCACGATCGAGTTCGACAACCTGGCCGAGGAGCGCATCGCCGCGTCCGGCGCACGACCGTGGATCGCCTCGCAGGCGATGTGGGCGAACCATCTGCGGTTCGTCGGCGAGGACGGGATCCCGGCGCGCGCGCTCATGCAGCGCTCGCTCGTGTCCGCGGCCACGATCCGCTCCCGGCTGGGCGCGCTGCGGCGGTGGCGCTACGTCAGCATCGACGCTGCGCACGTCGTGCGGCTGACCGCCGCCGGCCGCCGGTCGCGAGACGTCTGGTTGCCGCTGGCGACCGAGGTCGAGGATCGCTGGCGGGAGCGCCATGGCAGCGCGGCCATCGACGCTCTGAGCGTCGAGCTCGGGTATGCCGCGAACACGGACGCGCCGCTCCCCCGCCACCTCCCGATCGTCGGCTACGCGATGCGCTCGGAGATCGTCCAGCCTTCCGAGCCGATTCCCGCGGACGACGCCGAGCCGGATCTCTCCACCCTGCTTGCCCGCGCCCTGCTCGCCTTCACCCTGGCGTTCGAGTCCGGCTCGAAGCTGTCGTTACCCGTGCACGTTGATGGGCTCCGGCTGCTCGACCCGGGACCCACGCGCGTCCGTGACCTACCCCGCCTCTCGGGATGCTCGAAGGAGGGCATGGCGATGATCACGGGATTCCTTGCCCGAGCAGGCCTCGCCGTGATCGAGCCTGATCCCGGCGCCCGCCGCGGCCAGGTGGTTCGCCTGACACCGCGCGGCATCGCTGCGAAGGAGCGCGGCGCGGATTGGATCGCCGCGGCCGAGGAGCGCCCACGCGACGGCCTGCGCGCGGCGCTGGTCGCGCTCCTGCGAGCCCCCGCCTTTGGCCCCGGCATGGCGCCACCCTCGAGCGGATGGCGCGCACAGCCGCCCTACCTCGCGCAGACCGAGCGTCTGGTCGCCGACCCGCGCGGCGCGCTCCCCCACCACCCGCTCATGCTCCACCGCGGCGGCTTCCCGGACGGCGCGTGAGCCTGCGCCTCGCTCACCGGATGCTCGCTCTCGACGGCCCGCCGTGCATGATGGGCATCGTCAACGTCACACCCGACTCCTTCTACGACAAGGGCCTGACCGCAACCACCGAGGCCGCCGTCGCCCGCGGGATCGAGCTCGCGGCGGCCGGAGCGGGCATCATCGACGTCGGCGGGATGACGGCCCAGCCCGGTCGGGTGCTCTCGCAGGCCGACGAGATCGCGCGGGTCGAGCCCGTCGTCTGCGCCCTGCGCGCCGCCCTCGACCTCCCGATCTCGATCGACACCTACCGGGCCGAGGTCGCCGCCGCAGCCCTGCGCGCCGGAGCCGACATCGTGAACGACCACACCGGCCTTTCGGATCCGGATCTCGCCGCGGCGGTCGCCGACCACCGGGGCGGCCTCGTAATCACCCACCTCGCGCTCGCGCCGAAACAGGTGCAGACCGGCCGCCACAGGGTCGCGGTCGACGCGATCGCCGCGTTCCTCGTCGAGCGCGCCCGCGCGGCCGAGACGGCCGGCGTCGCCGCCGACGCGATCCTGGTCGACCCCGGCCTCGGCTTCGGCAAGGACACCGTCACCGACCTGGCGACGCTGCGGGAGCTTCCCCGCCTGGCCGCGCTCGGCTATCCGCTGCTGCTGGCGCCGTCACACAAGGAGGTCACGGCGGAACCGCTCGGCCTGCCCGAGTCGTCGCTCGAGGGCACGGCGGCCGTCGTCGCGGTCGCCGCCTACCTCGGTGCGTCGGTGCTGCGCGTGCACGACCTCCCGTTCATGCGCCACGTCGCCACCATGGGGTGGCTGATCGGGAGTCAGGCGGCCGGGACGGACAGGTCGGCGTCGTAGAACGAGGGCAGGAACGCGCCGTCGCGGTAGATCGGCTCGCCGTCTGCGTGGATCTCGCCGCCGGTGCGCAGGTCGCACACCATGTCCCAGTGAAGGCCCGAGCGGTTGACGCTGCCCGTGTCCGGATAGCCGGCGCCGAGGGCCATGTGGCACGTCCCGCCGATCTTCTCGTCGAACAGGATCTGCTTCGTGAACTGGGTGACCATGTAGTTCGTGCCGATCGCGAACTCGCCGAGCACCGCGCGCCCGGGTCCATCGCGATCATCTGCTCGAGGTAGGCCTGGCCGGTGCCGGCCTCCGCCTTGACCACGCGGCCGTCCTCGAAGCGCAGGCGCACGTCCTGCACCTCGCGCCCGCCCATCACCGCGGGGAACGAGAAGCGCACCTCGCCCGATGTCTCCGACTCGAGCGGGCCGGTGAAGATCTCGCCGTCGGGGAAGTTGCGCTCGCCGCGCGAGGCGATCCATGTGCGGCCGCCGACGCCGACGGTGAGGTCGGTGTCCTCGGCCAGCACCCGCAGGGTGCGCACCCCCTCCATCCGGTCGGCCAGGCCGCGCAGCTTGGTCGCGAACTCGCGCCACGCCGCCGCCGGGTCGTCCAGGTGCAGCCACCCGGCCCGGTAGATGAAGTCGGCATAGGCGTCGAGCGACATGTCGGCGTCCTGGGCGAACGCGTCGCAGGGGTATGCGGTCACGCACCAGCGCAGGTCGCCCGCCGCCGACCGCTCCATGAAGCGGCCCATCACGGGCTGCGCCGCCCGCGAGCGGCGGGCGAGCTTGGCGGGGTCGATCCCGGAGAGCTCGCGCGTGTTCCAGGCGGCGTGGATCGCGATGCGGGCGTCGATCACATCCATCTCCTGGAGCACGTAGCCGGGGAGGTGGTCGAGCTGCTCGTCGCCGGCGGCCGCCAGGTAGGCCTCGTCGACGCCCTGCACGGTCGCGCGCACATGCGGGATGCCCCCCGCCGCGATCGTGGCGCGCACGATCTCGACGATCAGCGGCTCGGCGAGCGCGGGCCCCTGGATCAGCACGACGTCGCCCTCGCGCACTCCGACCGAGTAGTTGGTGACGACGTCGGCGAGCCGCTGCACGCGCGGGTCGCTCACAGGAACCGTCCGTCGCGGTAGATCACGGCGCCGTCGGCGTGCACCTCGCCGCCGGTGCGCAGGTCGCACACCATGTCCCAGTGCAGGCCGGAGAGGTTGCTGCCGCCGGCCTCGGGGAACCCCATGCCGAGCGCGACATGGCACGTGCCGCCGATCTTCTCGTCGAAGAGCGTGTCGCGCGTCCCGGTGCGGATCTCGTCGTTCATCCCGAAGGCGACCTCGCCCAGATAGCGGGCGCCCTCGTCCATGTCGAGCATCTGGCTCAGGAACCGCTCACCCTTGGTCGCCTCCTCGCGCACCACCTTGCCGTCCTCGAACCACAGCCGCACGCCCGCGACGTCGTTGCCGTTGTAGGGCGCGTCGAGGCTGAAGGAGATGTGGCCGCGCGTCGCCGCTTCGATGGGGCTCGTGAACACCTCGCCGTCGGGGAAGTTCTGGTGGCCGTCGGCGTTCATCCAGAGACGGCCGGAGACGTCGAGCGTGAGATCGGTGTCCTCGCCGACGATGCGCAGTTCGCGCACGGTCGCGAGCCGCTCGGCGATGCTCGCCTGGCGGGCCGACTGCGCCTCCCAGAACGCGATCGGGTTGGCGTCGAGCAGGTGGCCGGCGGAGTAGACGAAGTCCTCCCACTCGGTCAGCGACATGCCCGCCTCCTGGGCGGCGGCGTCGCATGGGAACGCGGTTCCGCACCAGCGCACCTCGCCACGGGCCTCGCGCTCGAAGAAGCGCTCGAACATCGGCCGCAGCGCCGCCGACCGGATCGCCTGGCGGCCGGGATCGATGCCGCTCGAGAAGCGGTTGTTCTGCTGGCCCCAGACGCTGAGCGCCCGCGTCGGCGCCTCGACCTCGATCTCGTCGAGCCGGGTCACCGTGCGCAGCTGGGCGTCCGACGCCTCGGCCAGGAACGCCGCCTGGGCGCGCTCGAGTCGTGTGCGCACCATCGGGTGGCCGCCGAGCTCCGTCACCTTGCGCACCACCTCGACGAAGAGGGGCTGCGCCAGCGGCGGGCCGTCGATCAGGACCGTGTCGCCCTCACCCACCTCGAGCGAGTAGCGGCAGAGCAGATCCGCCAGCGTGGTCAGTCGAGGGTCGCGCACCGGTCGCGAATGTTAGCCCCGGTTCGCACGAAGTGGTAAACAGGCGGTGTGCGGGGTGCCTGCCGCCAATGGCTCGCTCCGATTGCCGTCACCCTCACGGTCGTCGTCGCGGCCGTGTGGAACCACAGCACACGACCCGCGCCGATCGTCGACGTGCGGCCGCCCAATCCCGAGCTCATGAGCTTCCGGGTGGGCTCGTTCCGCGGCGTCCAACTCGGCGAGCAGGTGGCGGCCGTCAGGCGGACGCTCGGCCCTCCGGTGCGGATCGGGACATTCCCGTCGCCGACTGACGGCCCACCGAATGCCAACCTGCCGACCGGACCGGGCGACGCGACCAGTCTCGACTACCCCGAGATGGCCGTGGCCGCCAGGGCCGGGCGGGTCATCTGGATCGTCATCACCGATCCGAGCGCGCAGACCCGGCTCGGGGTCGGGGTGGGCGACAGCCTGGCCATCGCGCGCCGGGTCTTCCCTCGCCTGCGGTGCGTCGCGCACAGCACGCCGAGCGACCCGGTCTCGGGTCCACGGGCATGCGACGAGCGTCTTCGCCCCGGGGTCAGCATCGAGATCATCGGAGACCCGATCACGACCGTCGCCATCCACGGCACCCGCCCGCGCGCGGGCACATGACCGCTCGGATCAGCGCGCCGAGAGCACGGCCTCGAGGATGCGGCCTGCACCGAACCTGACCGGGTCATCGGCGACGAGACCGGTCGCGCGCTCGGTCTCGATGATCGCCTCGCGGGCTGCCTCCTCGCTGATCCGGTTCGTCTTCAGCGCGACCGCCACCACCGGCGCCGGGCGCACGTGCCGGGCCATGCGCACCTGGTCGTCGATGAGCGCGGCGAGGTCGCCGATCGGGTAGCGCGGGTCGCCGTCGATCAGCTCGCGCCCCGGTTCGTGCACGAACACCATCGCGTGCGGCGCCGACCCGTGCAGCAGGCCGAGCGTGACGCCGGAGTAGTAGGGGTGGTTGAGCGAGCCCTGGCCCTCGATCCAGAGGATCGCGCCGTCGCCGCCACGGGCGTGGCCTTCGACGACGAGCTGCTCGGACGCGCCGGCGACGAAGTCCGACACGACCTGGTCGACCGCGATCCCCCAGCCCGCGATCGCGATCCCGGTCTGGCCCGTCGGCACGAATACCGACGCATGCCCGCCGCGCCGCGCCTCGCGGTCGAGCTCGAGGCAGACCGTCATCTTGCCGAGCGCGCAGTCGGAGCCGACCGTGAGCACCGTGTGCGTCGCGACGGTCAGGTTCGCGCCGGTGGGGACGTCGAGGCCGTCGGGCACGCGGCGCAGGTCGCGCACCGAGACGCCGGCCGCAGCGGCCGCGGAGGCGATCTCGGCGTCGTCGGAGAGGAACTCGTGCAGGCCGCTCTCGACGTCCAGGTGAAGCTCGATCGCGCGCAGAATGCTGCGCCGGAACGCGGGCGGCAGGTGTCCGCCGGCCGGAGCGACGCCGACGAGCAGGCTGGTCGCGCCGAGGGCGACGGCCGCGTCGGTGTCGGCCACCACCGGCACGTCGGAGTCGAGCCCGGGCACGTGGTCGCGGGCGGTCGTGCCCGCCCGGGTCGAGTCGATCACCGCAACCGTGGGCGTCTCGGCGTAACGCATGACGCCGGTGGCGGTCTTCGCGTCCTCGTCGAAGCAGCCCTCGGCGAGCACGGCGTAGCGGCGCTCGCTCAAGGCCACTCGTCCAGCGGTGTCACGCCCAGGCCGGGGCCGTCACCGGGCACCACGCGGCCGTCGATGAGCTTGAGGCCCGTGTGGCTGTCGTTGCGGTTCAGCAGGTGCCCATCGAGGTCGACGACGTCCACGAGCGGCGAGATCTGGGCCGCCTGGGCGATGCCGAGCGACGACTCGTTCATGCACCCCAGCATCACCTTGAGGTCCAGAGCGCGGGCGGCGTGGATCATGCGCACGGCCTCGCGGATGCCGCCGGACTTCGTCAGCTTGATGTTCACGCCGTCGGCCATCTCGCCGCAGCGGGGCACGTCGGGAAGCGTGTGGCAGCTCTCGTCGAGCACGATCGGGATCGGGAGCGAGCTGTCGTGCAGGCGGACGTAGCCCCTCGTGTCGGCCGCCGGCAGCGGCTGCTCGATCAGCTCGACGCCGAGCGCCTCGAGCTCGGGCACGAGCTCGATCGTCGAGTGCACGGTCCACGCCTCGTTCGCGTCGACGCGGATGAGCGCGTCCGGTGCCTGCGCGCGCACTGTCCGCACCCGCTCGAGGTCGCCGGGGCCGCCCACCTTGATCTTGAGCGCGTGGTAGGACGCCGCCGCGGCGGCTCTCCGGGCGGTGCCCTCGATCGAGTCGATCGAGATCGTGTAGCTCGTCGGCGGCGGCGTCGGATCGAGACCGAGGATGCGCCAGAGCGGCTGGCCGCACACCTTGCCGAGCAGGTCGTGGAGGGCGCCGTCGATCGCGCACTTGGCGGCCATCTCGCCGGGGATCGCGGCCAGTCGGGTGAGGATCGCCTCGATCGCGAGCGGATCGTCGCCGAGCAGCGGCTCGACCCGCGCGAGAAACGCCATCGCGCTTTCGATCGACTCGTTGTAGTGCGGGTCGGGGGCGCCCTCGCCGTAGCCGACCAGATCGCCGTGGCGGATCGCCGCCTGGACGACCTCCGAGTGGGTGTCGGCGCTGCGCGAGATGACGAACGGCTCGTTGTATTCGAGCTCGAAGACCCTGGCCGTGAGCTGCACGCGCGCCAGCCTATCCGACGGCGAGTTACAGTCGTCCGGGGATGCTTCGCAACGACGAATCGCCGCTGCCGAACACCGAGGTGCACCACCTCCGATCCGACAATGTCGGCGACGAGTTCAAGGTGCTCCTCGCCCACTCCGGCGAGCCCGCGGCGGGGCCGCGGCCGGTGCTCGTCCTGGCTGATCCGTGGGCCGCGTTCGGGACGGCGGTCGAGATGATGCGGGTGCTGCGGCTGAGCGAGAGCGTGCCCGACACGGTCGTCGTCGCCGTCGGCTACCGCTCTGCACGGATGGACGACATCGTGCGGCTGCGCACACGCGACCTCACGCCGACGGTGGACGGCAGCCGGCTGAGCGACTCCCAGCCGGAGGCGATGATGGCAGGCGCCGACGCATTCCTGGCGTTCCTGCGCGACGAGCTGTCACCATGGCTCGCGGGCCGCCATGGCGCCGACCCGGCCGACTCGACGTTCCTCGGCTACTCGCTGGGCGGCCTGTTCGCGACGCACGTCCTCCTGACTGCCCCTGCGGCATTCCGGCGCTACGCGATCGGAAGCCCCTCGCTCTGGTGGGACGAGCGCGTCGCCTTCGCGACCGAGGCCGCGTACGCCGTGGCGAACGACGACCTTGCCGGGCGCGTGCACTTCTCGGTCGGCGGCTTCGAGACGATCGCCGGGCGGCGGCGGTTCATCGAGCAGCTCCCGCCGGAGGCGCGCGCGGCCGTCGAGGCCGAGGACGCCGCCGATCCGCCGGTCGACATGGTCGCCGATATGGAAGAGATGGTCGCGACGCTGCGCGGCCGCGGATACCGGAGCCTCGAGCTCGAGTCCGAGGTTCTGCCCGGCGAGTACCACGAGACCGGGCCGCCGATCGCGATGTCCCGTGCGCTACGGTGGCTGCACGGCGCGCCGCGATGAGGCGGGTCAGAGCGCGCCGGCTCGGCCGACGACGATCTCGGGCACGACGCACGCAGGCGAGAGTTCGAGCAGGAAGCGCACCGCCCGCGCCATGTCGGCGGGCTGGATCAGCTCGTCGCCGGGGATGTCGACCGAGATCATCGGCGTGTCGACGAAGCCCGGGCAGAGCGCCGTCGCCCGCACGCCCTCGTCCCTGATCGCCTGGGCGACCCCAACCGCCGCGTGCTTGCTGGCGGCGTAGGCCGGGGCGGTCGGCATGCCGTCGATCCCCGCGAGCGAGGCGACGACGACGACGAGACCATGCGCGGCGCGCAGGGCCGGGAGCGCCGCCTGCGCGAGCAGGAACGGCGCGCGGGCGTTTACGGCGTGCTGCAGATCCCACGCCTCGAGCGTCGCCTCGCCGAACGGCTGCTCGATCAGCACGCCGGCGTTCGCCACGAGCAGGTTGAGCCCGCCGCAGCGATCGATGTGGGCGGCGACGAGCGCTGCGGGCGCCTGCGGGTCGGCCATGTCCGCGCACACCGTGGTCGCGCCATCGACGGCTGGGTCGCGCCGCGCCGAGGCGGTGACGTCGAGCCCCGCCGAGACGAGGTCGAGCGCGATCGCGCGCCCGATCCCGCTCGACGCGCCCGTGACGATGGCCGATTGCCGCACGGCCCGATCCTACGGCGGCTGCCGGTGCTGCGCCGGTAGAATGCCGAGTTCAGCCGCGCCTGTAGCTCAGGGGATAGAGCGTGCGCCTCCGGAGCGCAAGGTCGTAGGTTCGATTCCTACCAGGCGCATCAACCGGCGGAGATTGCGGCCTTGCGGGTCGACCCGAGAGGACGAGAACCCGGCGCGAACCCGCCCCGGTCGCCTCGATTCTCCCCGATCCGGCGGCCGAAGTCGAGCCGCCGCCGAGACCCGGTGGAGCCGTGGGGCCTGGTAGTGTCCGGCACGTGAACGGATCGGCGAACTGTCCCTGCTGTGACGACCCGATCGAGATCACCAGTCGCTCAGCCATCGGTACCCGTGATCCGGCCGAGATCCCTGGCCGTCCGTTGTACAAAGACGGGCAGGTGGCTACGTGTCGGAACCCGAACTGCAACGCCCGCCTGCGCCTGGTCGGCGGGGCGTGGAGCGTGATCACCCGCTGAACGTTCACGGGCCAGCGGAAGTCCGGTTAGTACTACCCTCGGGCATCGTGCGCGTCAGCTGCAGCTGCGGGTAGCCGGAGCCGCCTTGCCGAATGTAGTCCTTGCCGAATCCCTTGGCGGCCTTCTTCGCCCCGCGCGTGCCCATCGCCTCAACGCTGTACGACGCCAGCGCAGAGCCGCCCACCATCACAGACCACCACCACGTGGCGGGGGCGGTCTTGGGCACGGCGGGCGGCGGCTCACGTCTGAAGTCCTCCCAGCGGGCGAGCACCGCATCGGGCAGATCGGCCTTCACCACGATGGCCACCTCCTCCGCGCCCCGTAGTGGGAGCGCAGTCCCGCCACCCGCCGGGACCATCTCCACCTGGAACCCGTCACCTTGGAGGTTCGCCACCGTGTCCATCATCAGGTGGGAGTCGTTCGGGGTGATCGGCTCTGCGGGGTACATCAGCAAGGAGTCACCATCGCCGGGGATCGGCGCGAAGCCCCAGTGGGCGCGCACGAAATGCGCCCCGCTCTCGTCACCTGCGATCGCCGCCAGGATACGACAGAACCGCTCTCCCTCGGCGTCGCTGTGAAGATCGACCTTCGCCATCCGGGGGCACGTTATCCCAGGCCGAAGTCGAGCACCAACACGACGAAGGCCCCGACGATGCGAGGCCTCCTGGTCGAGATCGTGATGTCGGTCGGCGTCAGGCCGTCGGCTTGCGCCTCGTGCGCCGGGGCGTCGGCTTGGGCTCGGCCGACCGCTTGCGGCTCGGGGCCGTCGGCTTGGCCTCGGCGGCCTCCGGCGCGACGTAGCCTGGGGAGCCCTTCCGGATCACGCGGGGCGCTCCGGCGGCGAACCCGACGACAGAGCGACAAGTATCCCCGATCCGGCCCGAAGTCGAGCCCAGGAGATCCTCGATCGGGGGCGACCTACCCGGGGCAGGCGCAACGACCTGTCACGCCTTCTTCAGCAGGCTGCTCCACGTGCGCAGTTGGGGCGAGTCACATCCCGGGACATCCACGAGGCCTTCCTCGCGATCGCGTGCTGCCTTGTGTGCTTCAGGAGGCTGCAGACGTCTGTGAACGCTCGCTCAGCCGCGCGCGCTTGTCTCCTGAGCCCGACGAATTTGCATCCGGGCCGGGCGTGAACGGGCCGGGCGTAAACAGCTTCCAGCGCCCCTCGGAGACGACTTCGACGGTACCGTCGATCACCTTGATTGCGGTCTGATCGTCAATCGCGTACCCCGGCACCGGTAGCCTGGCCGCCCATTTCTCTGCGTTGGCCATGGAATGGTCGGGCATAGCCTCGTGATCCAGGTGCGGAAACATCGCGAAATCGACCAATCCCAGCGCTCTGTCTCCACCGGCGTTGGGCTGACCGCCGTAGACGAACTCCTCCCCGACGTTGGGGGCCATCACCAAGCTCCCGGCGCTCACTCCAACCCAGACGGTTTCGCGCAGTGACGGGACGAGCTCTGCCAGTCGCGACTGGTGTATCCAGTAGGACAGGTACCGGGGATCGCCGCCTCCTACCAGCAGGGCGTCAGTCTCCTGCACCATGGGGACCCAGTGGTTTTCATCGATGCTGGGCAGCGCGGTGAGCTCCAGCACTCCCAAGGACTGCCAGCCCAGTTCGCACAAGGGGGTGGCGGCTCGTCCGCTGATCAGCCGCCATGCACTGGCGGCACCGCCGGGGAAGGCATATGTGGCGGTCGGAATGCAGAGGGCACTGGACTCGGCAATCGGTTTCCCCAGTAGCCCGACCAGCGCGTCGTCGATGCTCGGGTTCTTGATGCCAGCGGAAGTGAGAAGAAGTTTCATGCTGCCTCCGTGAAGTCATTACTGCAGGGCAGACTTTCGGACGGGTACTCATCCGTACGCGGTAGAGACTCGCAGTCCACCGAAAACTCATCGCTCACTGATCCAGCCTCGGGTCTTCGGAGGTCATTCTGAGACGAGTTCTAAGCCAACGGTCGCCGATCCACAGGCGAGGAGTCATCGCACGATTCCGGGTGCCGCCGAGGCCCAGAGAACTGCGGAGGCGTTGCCGTGCTTCGCGTGGAGGATGGCGACTACATGGCCCCAGTACGGGGGCTCGGAGTCGGCCCGAACCGCTCCAGCTCGATCGTCGTCAGGTCGGCCGCGTCGCGCTCGGGTAGTGCTCGGCGAGGCGGCGCAACCTGCGCCAGGTCTTGTAGCGCGTCGACATCGCCCGCGCCTTACCTTCCAGCGACCCGCAAGCGCAGCCGCGACCGGAGGAAGCTGAGAATGCAGGCGGGAGGCAGGGCGAGAACTCGGCTCCTCTCCCAGCCGATCCGTAGATTCGATTCCGGCTAGGCGCACTTTTCCTCGCAACAGGCATGGGAGCGTCTCCGCGATGTCCGATGACTTCCTGGCCACTCGGCGGTCTCAGCATGGACGGCGGGCGCGGCGGCCGAGCGTTTCGCCTCATCGAGACTCGGGGAACGCGTGACTAGAGGAGGATCCAGATGACAGGCGACGCAACCGTTCTTGGAGGTCTCCATTCCGTCGACGGCGAGGGCGTCGTGCGCGTGGCAGATCGCCTCGACACCGGAATCGATGACCTCTGGGCGGCACTCACCGATCCCGATCGACTCGTCCATTGGTTCGGCGAGGTGGACGGCGAGCTCTCAGTCGGCGGCGAGTTCCGTGTGCGCATCGCCCTTTCGGGAGAGCGCAGAGGGAAGGTGGAGGCGTGCGAGCCTCCGGGACACCTGCTCGTGACGATGCACGATCCCGATCGCCGGCCCGGTCAGCCGGAGCAGACCGTGATCGAGGCCCACCTGACCGCCGAGGGCGCTCAGACCAGGCTCGTCTGGGAAGAGCGCGGCCTGCCCGTCAACCTGCTCCCGGCCTACGGCACGGGGGTCCAGATTCACGTCGAGCATCTGGCCGACTACGTCAACGGACGCGAGCTCCGCGACGCCGAGGCCCGCTGGAGCGAACTGTTCCCAGCCTACGAAGCACTGGGCGTCACCTAGCCCCGCTGGGAAGTGGGCGAGAAGCCGCCGATCAAGACCACGGGTACTCCTCATGCTGGGGCAGGTCGTCGAGGATCTCGTGCCACGGAGCCTTCGAGCCGACGAACATGTGCGCCGTCGGCTTGAGAGCGGGCTCGTCGACGAGTGATCCGTACGGAACGCGGACAAACGCACCGTCGCGCGCAGTCCAGTAGAGAAGCGAATAGCACGTTCCGCAGCGCATCTCGTGGGTTGTCTCGGCATCGCCGAGCAGCATCAACGACTCTGCCCCCTTCGTCACCACCAACTTCTCGCGCTCGATCTCGCCCCAGGGCAAGAATGCCGAGCCCGTCGTCGCACGACAGTTCGAGCAGTGGCAGTTGAACGCGGCGACGAACTCGTCGGCGACCTCGTAAGCGACGGTGTCGCACCCGCAGCGTCCCCTCAGCACGATCGGACTGTAGACGCGGGGGTCGGTCCGGTCTTCACGCCACCCCACCACCAGCGTCGCGGCGTTCGCTCGCCGCCATCGTCCGCCACGCTGCCAGGGTCAGCTCGTACTCCACCTCGCCCTGCTCGGAGCCGGGAAGAGGCTCTTCCCACACCGGGAAGTAGGTGCGAACGTACGCCATCCCGACGGACCTCATCACGCCGCGCGACGCCGTATTGACCACCATCGTCTGTGCGATGACCCGCCGCACGCCCACCGTGAGAAAGGCATGCCGGAGGAGGGCTCGCGAGGCCTCCGTCGCGAGGCCCTGGCGCCAACACCGGCGCAGGAACCGGTAGCCCAGATCGGCCACGCCGGGGTCGTCGGGCTGGTCGGGACCATGGGCGGGCGGGAGCATCATGAGCCCCACGAACTCGCCCGCATGCTCGACACGGGGCCGGGTCGAGCCGGGCGCTCCCCCCTTGGTCGCGAACGCCATCCAGAAGCCGAGGCCCGGCACCTTGTGTGCGAGCGCCATCCGCTGTGCGTGGCTGCCGGCCACCTCATCCCGTGTGTGGGCTCGTCCCGAGAGGTAGCGCAGCACCTCGGGGTCGGAGTCGAGCTCGACCTCGAGATCGAGATGACGATCTGCGAGCGGAACGAGCAGCAGTCGCGGGGTGTGCAGCGTCGGCTGCGGCATCGAGCGGTGTATACCCGGCGAAGCGGAGGGTTTCATCGCCGCGGGTAGGCTGGGCCGGTGTCCGACCGAGCGCTTGCGTGGGACGGGTGCCGGAACATCCGCGACCTCGGTGGGCTGCGACTGCGCGCCGGCGGCCGGACGCGGCCGGGTGTCGTCGTGCGCGCCGACTCGCTGACCCGGCTGACACCCGCAGGGCGCGATCAGGCGTTCGCGTTCGGCGTGACTCGTGTGATCGACCTGCGCGCCGACGACGAGAAGGCTCCGGGTGAGCGCTGGCCCGACGGCGTGCAGGTGATCGCCAACCCGATTCTGCCTGGGAGCCCCGACGACCCGCTCTGGCCAGAGTTCGGTGCCATCTTCGATGCTGCGCGCGACGCCGAGCATGGGCTGCGCGACGTTTACCTGGCGTTCCTGGAGCGCTGGCCGCGCGAGTTCGCGTCGGCGATGGCCGCGATGGCAGGCCCGTGGGCCGGGGCGGTCGTCGTCCACTGCAATGCCGGCCGCGACCGGGCGGGGCTGGTCTCGGCGCTGCTTCTGGACGCGCTCGGCGTCGACCGTGCCCAGATCGCAGCCGATTTCGCGTCCTCCCCGCCGATCGAAGGGCACCCAGGCGCAACGGCGTGGGTGATGCTCGAGGTGCTGACGGCGCTCGACGGCACGGCCGGCGGAAGCCGCGGGTATCTGGCGGCCGCCGGACTCGACCCGGCCGCCCTGGATGCGTCCCGACTGGTCTGACCCAGGTGAGCCCGGCCCGGATTCAGCCGCCGATATCGCTCACCATTCGCGTCAGGTCGGCCTGCACGATCCGGGAGTCCTTCGCGTCGTAGGCGAGCCCGAGCGCAAACGCCGGGCCGTCTGCGAGGAAGGTCTCGTACTCGCCGGTCGTCCCCGGCTCGGATCCCGGTGCGTCCGGCGCGTGCTTGGCGAGCTCGATCGTGTCCCCCGTGATGACGGTGAACGGCATCGTCGGCCCGTCGGGTGCAGAGACATGGAGTCGGCTCGTGCTCGGCGGCGTAGAGCGCCGCCGTGGCGCACTGCGCCGCGAAGCTCGCCGAGTCGAAGACGATCACCGACATGCCGATCCGCGCGGTGTTGCCCGGGAAGTTCGGCGCGCGGCTGTCGCCGAACTCGAGGTCATACCGGGGCCGTTTGTAGCCGGCGTAGCGCCCGTTCGGCCGGGTCGGCCCGAAGGCGATGGTGGTGCCGGCACAGTGCCACGACCCTGTGCGCCGGGTCGCGACGACTCCCGTCACCCCGTCGGCGCGGGCTCGCTGCACCGCCTGTCCCTGAGCGAGCGCCGAGTGGTTCGAGCCGCCGGCGCACCCCGCCGTGACCGAGAGGACGGCGGCGACAGCGGCGATTGCGCGCGCCCGCATGTGACAGATTGTACAAGCCGTCACGGCCGTGCACGCGGTCGTGGACGCGCGATCGGAGAGCGTCTCCATCGGAGGATCGAGGTCGGCTAACTGAACCCCTCGCAGTGGCCGAGCCAGAACTCGCCTTCGCCGGTGGTCGTCACCGCTCGATCGTCACCAGCCGCAGGCCGCGGTGGCGGATGCCGTGGATGATGCGCGGAAGCGCCCCGATCGTCGCCGTGCGATCGCCGCCGCCGTCGTGCATGATCACGATCGAGCCGGCGTGGACGTGCGTGAGCACGGAGCGGGCGACGCCCTTCGCGGTCGCGCCGGCGGCCCAGTCGCGCGGGTCGACCGACCACAGCACGAGCCGCACGCCGAGGCTCGAGGCGATCGCGACAACCTTGTCCGACCAGCCACCGCCGGGCGGCCGGAAGAGCGTCGCGTGCACGCCCTCGGCGGTGAGCGTCTGCAGCGTGCGCGCGATCTGGAAGCGCACGGTCTTCGGGCGCTGCTCGCCGAATGGCGGCACCAGCGGATGCGTCCACGAGTGGTCCTCGACGAGCACGCCGGGCGTGCGCCGCTCGGCGGCGATCAGCTGCGGGAAGTGCTCGGCCAGGTCGCCGACGACGAAGAACGTCGCCGGTGCGTGCATGCGGCGCAGGATCGCGAGGATCCGCAGGGTCTGGCCCGGCCACGGTCCGTCGTCGAACGTGAGCGCGACGGCGTGCGGAACCATCGCCGGCCCGGTCGCGTGAAACGCGCTCGAGGCCACCTTGCCCGAGATCTTGCCCTGCACCGTCACCTCGTCGCCCGGCACCCGGCCCAGGTAGTACTCGGGATCGGCGGGCTCGCCGCCGGCGACGGGCACGCGGCGCACGGTCACCGGCTCGGTGCGGTCGGGGCCGGCTTGGAGCCGCAGGCGCTCGCCGCTGCGCAGGCGGTCGTTCGCGGCGACGGCGGCGCCGTCGACAAGCACGGTGCCCGGATAGACGCCCGTGCGCAGCGTCACGCCGGTCACGTCGACCAGGTCGCCGGCGCGGGGATGCAGGCCGAGGTTTGCGACCGCGTCCGCGAGCGTCGAGCCCGCCGCGAGCTGCCGCGCCGAGCCGTCCACGCTCACGCTCACCGGCGGCGGCTGATCCGAGGCGCTCGGCACGAGCCAGGCGCTGCCGGCGATCACCGCGCAGACCGCGGCCAGGGGGAATCCGATGCGACCGATCCGTGCCATCTCTGCATGGTGCCCTACCCGGATCGGCGCAAGACGCGTCCCGGCGGGCCTGTCGCCAGACTGTTACGCGACCGTTGCGCGCAGGGCACGGAAGCGCTCGGTGACGGCCTCGGTCAGGCGCTCGGGGCCGGTATCGACCGTGTGCACGCCGCGACGGCGGATCACCTTGAGCGCGGCCTCGCGGTCGTCGATCACCTGGGTGGCGACGCCGCGCTCGTAGAGCGATTCCGGGTCGGTGACGGGCCGGGCGGCGACCTCGGTCAGCTCGGCGTCGCGGATCGAGGCGAACATGACCACGTGCCGGCGCGCGAGCGTGCCCAGAAGCGCCGCGAGCCGGTCGTCGGTCTGGGCGTAGAGCGCGTCGGAGAACACGACCACAACCGCCCGCCGCCGCGACATGCGCACGAGACCGGCCAGGCAGGTGCGCCAGTCGGGCTCGACCAGGTCGGGTTCGATCGTCGCGACCGCATCCACCACGCGCCGCAGCTGGCCGGCCCGCGCCGACGGCGGCAGCGTCGCGAGCGGCCGGTGCGAGAACGCGAGCAGGCCGACGGCATCGCCGTACTCGCGCGCGACCGCCGTGAGCATCACCGCGGCGTTCACGGCCCGGTCGATCTTGCCGAGCCCCTCGCCGCCGGCGCCCTCCATCAGCCGGCCGGCCTCGAGCGCGAGCAGGAGCGTCTGGCCGCGCTCGGGCTGGTGCATCGCGACGACCGGCTTGCCGCGGCGGGCGGTCGCCTTCCAGGCGATGCGGCGATACTCGTCGCCGCGAACGTAGTCGCGCAGGCTCTCGAACTCGCGCGCCGCGGCCTCGCCGCGGATCGTGCGCTCGCCGTGCGGTCGCCGCCCCGGGGGCAGGAGCTTGGAGTCGCGCAGCTGGAGGACGTCGGGCCAGGCGACGGCCGTGACCGCGGTGGCCGGGTGGCCCCGCTCGCGAAACGCGACGCCGAGCGGGCCGAGGACGCGCGCCTCGGCGGCCGTGAAGCGGATCGGGCCGCGGCGGCGCGGGATCGCGACCGGTTCCAATATCCGCTCCTCCCCCGCACCGATCTCGACGTCGAAGCGCACCGGCTCGAGGTCGACGCCGTCGGGCGCGGCATCGCCGACGACCACCTGCCGAGAGGCGCTGCCCCGGTTTCGCAGCACGAGCGGCACGGCGTTGCGGCGCCCGATCGAGAGCGGGGGCGGCGCCTCGCGTTCGAGCTCGATCTGGCCGGGATCGGCGGCGAGCCAATCGCCGAGGACGATTCCCGCGGCGGCCGCGTTTGCGATCACGAAGCCGAGCACGGCCTGGCCGGCGAGCGCGGCCAGCACGGTGATCGCGGCTGCGACGGCGAAGAGCCCCAGGCCGCGCGGCGTGATCACCGCGGCACGGGCACGGCCGCGAGGGCGGTCGCGATCACGGCGTCGGGGTCGCGCCCGCCGAGCTCGGCGTCGGCCGAGAGCACGATCCGGTGGCGCAGCACGGCGGGCGCGAGCGCCTGCAGGTCGTCCGGGGTCACGAACTGCGCCCTCCGGGCGGCCGCCATCACCTTGGCGGTCAGCACGAGCGCGATCGAGCCGCGCGGGCTTGGCCCGACGATCACGTCCGGGGACGCACGCAGCCATGCCGCCACCTCGGCCACGTAGCCGAGCACGTCGTCGCTGACCTCGATCGCCGCCGCCTCGTCCTGCATGACGAGCGCCTCGGCGGCCGACACGACCGGCTCGACGGCGCCGAGCGCGCGGTCGAGCTCGCGCGGCCGGAAGCCGGCCTGGTAGCGGCGCAGGATCTCGGTCTCGGCGTCGATGTCCGGATAGCTCAGGAGGAGCTTCAGAAGGAAGCGGTCGAGCTGGGCCTCGGGCAGCTGGTAGGTGCCCTCGAACTCGATCGGGTTCTGGGTGGCGCAGACGACGAACGGGCGGGGCAGGTCGAGCGTCTGCCCCTCGATCGTCACCCTGCCCTCCTCCATCGCCTCGAGCAGCGCCGCCTGCGTCTTGGGCGGCGTGCGGTTGATCTCGTCGGCGAGCACGAGCGAGGCGAACACCGGCCCCCTGCGCAGCTCGAACGTGCCGTCGGCCGGCCGGTACACCAGCGTCCCCGTGAGGTCGGCCGGCATCAGGTCGGGCGTGAACTGGATGCGCGTGAAGTCGAGGCCCGCGATGCGGGCGAGGGTGCGCGCGAGCAGGGTCTTGGCGGTGCCGGGCGGGCCCTCGAGCAGCACGTGGCCCTCGAGCACGAGCGCGGCCAGAAGACCGTCGATGGTCTCGTCGTTTCCCACCACGACGCGGTGGAGCGCCTCACGGCTGCGCTCGAAGAAGTCAGCGATCGCCACCCGTCACCCTCCTCGTGATCTCCTCGATCCGCACGCATGCTCGCACGGCGGTCGGCGCGCTCGCGGCGGACTCGAGGTCGCGCAGCGCGGGCTCGGCCTGGTCGGCCAGCCCGCCGAGGCGGGCGCGGTAGGCCTGTGCGAGCGGCGCCGTGACGGCGCCGAGCCGGCCCGCCGAGCGGTGCATCGCAGCCTGCGAGCGCACGAGCTCGACCGTGCTGCGGTCGGCGTGGCCGCTCGGCGGCACGGTCGATCCGAGCCTGCGCGCGGCCGTGATCGCCGCGAGCGCCGCCACGATCGCCGCCTCGAGGATCAGCAGCTGCATCCAGCGGGGCAGGTAGGCGAGCGAGCCGAGCGTCGGCGACCCGCCCTGGTGGAACGCGTCGATGCCGACGCTGCCGCCGGCGCGGGTCGCGAGCGGCAGCGCCAGGGCGAGCCCGTCGCCGGCGATGCCGAAGTTCGTGAGCACGCGCGGCTGCGAGAGCACCCACACGCTGCCGCGGCCGACCGGGACGAGCACCATGGCGGCGGCGTCGCGCGTGCCGATGATCACGGCGTCGCGGCTGGACACGTCCGCGAAGGTGGTGGCGGCGGCGACGGGTGCCGGAGCAAGCGCCGGGAACGCCCGCAGTCCGGTCGGCGTCGGCCGGGCGTCTCCCGGGAAGCCGTAGCGCAGGCCGAGCGCCTGCGTGAGCGGGTCGGGATGGTCGATTGCGAGCAGCAGCACAGCTCCCGACCGCACCGACGAAAGCCACGCGGCGGCCTCGTCGTGGCTGAGCTCGTCGGGCTCGACAGAGACCGTCAGTCCATGGCTCGGGATGGTCGGCGTGACGCTCGCGTTGACTCCGATCCCGGCCGAGCGCAGGCCGGCGCCGAGCCCCGACAGGCCCAGGCCGCCGTGACCCTCCAGCCGGTAGGGCGGCCCGGCGGTGTGCGGCGACTGGACGAGCAGGCCGATGCCGGCGGCCGCGACGGCAAGCATCGCTGCGCCGATCCAGATGTCGCGCGAGCGCCTCACGCGAGCATCGCCTCGGCCAGGCCGTCGGCGCGGCGCACGTCGTCAGGCGCCACGGGTGCGTGCCCGTACACGGCTCGCTCGAAGAGCTGGGTGCACTCGGCCAGCGCCACCGCCTCGGGCGTTGCGCCGCCCAGCGCGCGCACGAACCCCCAGTTGGTGCGGCCCGGGCGCGGCCGCCAGCCGCGGCGGCGGTTGAGCTCGGCGAGGGCGGCGGCGTAGAGCAGCCGGAGCGCCTCGCGCGGGTCCGAGTCGGCCATGCCGAGCGCGGCCGCGCGGGCCGCCGCGTAGGCCGTCTGCGGCGCGGCCGCCTGTGCCGCGCGGCCGGCCGGGCGCCGCCGCGGGACGAGCCGTGCCGCCAGGGCGACGGCGCCGACGACGAGCGCGGCGACCGCGCCCAGCTCGATCAGGTGCCCGAGCGCGAGCGAGTGCAGGTTGAACGCGTTTGCAAACGCATCGAGGATGCGGCGCAGGAACCGTCCGAGCAGGCTCGACCCGCCCGCCGACGGGTGGAAGAACGTGTGCCTGGCAGCGGCGCGGGCCGGGCCGATGCGCGCGTCGACGTGCGCGGCGGCGGCGCCGGTGCGCGCCAGCTCCTGCGCGATCGTCAGCCGACGACCCCGGCGGGCGGGAGGGCGTCGAGCATGGCGGCGATGTCGGATCCTTCCCGGCGCATGCGCAGATCGAAGTAGAGCAGGGCCATGAACAGGGCCTCCACGGGCGCCACGAGCACCCGGGCCACGATCTGCAGGCCATCGCCGATCGCGGTCGTCGCGGCCACGTGCAGGCCGAACTGCGATGCGGCGGCGGCCGGAGCCGCGGCGAGCAGCCCGGTGGCGACGCCGGTGATTGCGCCGCCGAGGAGCGCGTAGCCCGCCACCCGCCAGTAGGAGCCCTGGACGAGGTCGCGGCTACGGCCCATCGCGTCGAAGAACGTGCGCCGCTCGACGACGACGACCTCACCGACGAACTGGAACCACACCACGAAGAGCAGGAACGGCACGATCAGCAGGAAGATCGAGAGGCTCGTCAGCACGACGGCGACCGTCACCGACAGCACGAGGCCGACGAGCATGGGCGCGAGCCTGCGCCACACCGACGCGGCGGTCGGCGTGGTCCCCGCCCGGACGTCCGAGACGATCAGGGTCGCCACCCCCGGGGTGACGCCGGCGAGCAGCACGACCTGCAGGAGGCTGCCGATGATGGCCCAGGGCCGCGGGGCGAGGCTGAGCAGCTCGAGCGGCACGACGGCGACCGCCATCGCCGCGACGATGGCGACGAAGTGGCGGCGGTAGACGGCGAGCGCGCCGTCGAGAGCGCGGCCGACGTCGAGCGGGCGCTGGGCGATGATCGTGCTCATCGCGTCGGCCCTCCCGGCAGCGTGCGGGTGGCCGCGCGGTGGACGTACTCCTCGCGCTCCATCCCCTCCGGCCGCGCCCAGTACGGCTCGATCCGCGCCGCGATCCTGACCGCGAGCGCCGTTCGCGCGTCGGGCTCGATCTCGCGCGCCCTGCGGCGGAACGCGACGGCGATCGCCATCAGCTCGGGCGGGATGGCGTCGCTCTGGGCGGCCGCCGCCGCCGCGGCGAAGGTGCCTGCGAACGCGGCCGAATGCTCGTCGTCGAGCCGGATCACGACGGTGCCCGCGGCCATGTCGCCGAACCGGCGTCCCTCGGCCGACACCATCGCGCAGATCCCGCCGAGGATGTAGGCGAACGGCAGGAAGTCGACGATCCGAAGCAGGTTGCGCACCGCTGCGGCCTGCAGGCCGATCGGCTCGCCGCTTGCGGCGACGACGCGCAGGCGCAGCGCCGCTTTGCCGGGCGTCGAGCCCCGCCGCAGCCACTCGAGCAGCAGGAAGTAGCCGACCGGCGTGAGCGTGATCGCGCCGATCGCGATCGCAAGCGTCACGGTGCTGCGCAGAAGGGACGCCGCGAGCACGATGCCGATCACGATCGCGGTCACGATCAGGATGTCGATCGCCTGCGCGAGCATGCGGCTGCCGACGCCCGCCAGCTCGTAGGCGACGGTGACCCGCTCGGGTGTCGAGATCTCGATCCGGTCGTTCAGCATCGCCGCATCCGTCCGATACCCTCGTGTGACGATGGCCTCGAACTCACGCTCGATGATATCGGCGGATCCCGAGCGCACCTGGAGCGCAGCCCGCGCGCCGCTCTGGGACGAGCTCTCCGAGCTCGTCGATCGCGCCGGGCGCGATCAGCGCCGGCTCGGCGCCGACGAGGTCGCGCTGCTCGCCCGGCGCTACCAGCAGGCCGCCGCCGACCTGGCCCGGCTGCGCGTCTCGCAGCCCTCCTCCCCGCTCCTGCCGCGGCTGAACGACCTCGTCGCCCGCGCCCACGCCGTCGTCTACCGGCCGGCCCGCACCCCGTTTCGCTCGCTCGGCCGGTTCCTGTGGACCGGCTACCCGCAGGCGGTCTGGGATCTGCGCCGGCTGGTCGCGGCGGCGGCGGTCTTCCAGATCGTCGTCGCGGTCGGCGGATTCATCTGGGGGGTCCACGATCCGGCCACGGCGGGCAGCTTCCTTCCGCCCGAGCTGCGCGACGCCGGCCACCGCGCCCACCACGCCATCCCCGCCGGCGTGATGGCGCCGACGTCGGTGGCGATCTGGTCGCACAACATCGTCGTCAGCTTCTACGACTACGCGGGCGGGATCCTGTTCGGACTCGGCACGATCTACAGCCTCTACTTCAACTCGATGCTGCTCGGGGTGCTCTCGGGAGTCGAGAGCCAGCACGGCGCGAACGGGCTCTACTGGTCGCTGATCGTGCCGCACGGCGTGATCGAGCTGACCGCGTTCACGATCACCGCGGCGGCCGGCCTCTCGCTCGCGGACGCGCTCATCCGCGCCCGTCCACAGCCGCGCATGGCCGTCCTGGCCGATCGCGGCCGCCGCTCGGTGGCGGTCGTCCTGGGGACGATGCCGCTGCTCGTCATCGCCGGCACGATCGAGGGATTCGTCACGCCGTCGTCGGCGCCGATCGCGGTGAAGCTCGCCGTCGCGCCGGTCTCGGGCCTGCTCCTGGCCGCATATCTGCTGCGCGGCCGCCCGGGGGCTGCGCAGCGCCGCCTCGCCAAGTAGAATGGCGCGCGTGGATGCCCTGCCCGCAAACGTGAGCCGCGATGCCGAACCTGCCCCGGATCCCGAGGACAGTACGACGGCGCGACCGCTCGCCGCAGCGACCGGCGGAGCGTTCCGAGCCGCAGGTCGCTGAGATTGCGGCCGCCGGCCTGCGCTGGCTGAACATCGAGGGGCCGACCGCTGCCGAGACGGCGTGGCTGGCGCAGCACTTCGACTTCCACGAGCTCGACCTCGAGGACGTGCTCTCGACCCGGCAGCGGCCCAAGATCGACGAGTACGACGAGTACCTGTTCATCGTGCTGCACGTCCCCCACTTCAACAAGGTGCGCGGCCGCCTCGACGCCGCCGAGCTGAACGTGTTCGTCGGCAACGGCTTCCTCGTCACCCTCCCCAACGTGCGGCTGAAGCCGATCGGCGCGGCTGTTCATCGCAGCTCGCGGACACCAGGAGCGGCGCGAGCACTACTTCTCGAAAGGGTCCGGGCTACCTGCTCTACGAGATCCTGTCCGAGCTCTTCGACTACTGCTTCCCGATCCTCGACAAGATCGGGTTCAAGCTCGACCGGCTCGACCGAGGCGATCTTCGACCGAGCGGCGGTCGGAGGACGTCGTCCGCGACATCTCGGATGTGAAGCAGGAGATCGTCGCGCTACCGCAAGGTCATCAAGCCGGAGCGCGTCGACGCTGCGCCTGCTCGAGCGCGTCGCGCACGCGCTACCTGCCCGAGGACCTCGAGGTCTACTTCGACGACGTCGTCGACAAGGCCGAGCGGATCTGGGACCAGCTCGACAACTACAAGGAGGTCGTCGAGGCGCTCGAGACAGACCAACGAGTCGGTGATCGCGCACAAGCAGAACGACATCCTGCGCATCCTCACGATCTTCTGCGTCGTCCTGCTGCCGCTGACGCTGATCACCGGCATCTTCGGGATGAACTTCGGCCACTCCCGTTCAGCGAGGAGTACGCACGGCTTCTGTGATCACCGTCGTCGTGATGATCTCGTGGTCTGCGGGCGGCCTGCTCGGCTACTTCCGCTTCAAGCGGTGGGTCTGACCGTGACCGAGCAGCTGTGGGCGCCCTGGCGGCTGGAGTACGTGCAGCCGCGGGGCGACGCGGGCGGATGCGTCTTCTGCGCCAAGGCGGCCGCGGGCGGCGACGCGGCCGCGCTGATCGTCCACCGCGGCGCGCACGCCTACGTGCTCATGAACCTCTACCCCTACTCCAACGGGCACGTGATGGTCGCGCCCTACCGGCACGTGGCGACGCCCGGCGACCTGAACGAGGCCGAGCGCGCGGAGCTGTGGGCGCTGCTGATCAGCAGCGTGCGGGCGCTGACCGCGGCGATGTCGCCGCACGGCTTCAACGCCGGACTCAACCTCGGCCGCGTGGCCGGCGCGGGCGTCGAGGGCCACCTCCACCTGCACGTCGTGCCGCGCTGGAACGGCGACACGAACTTCATGCCGGTGCTGGCCGACGTCAAGGTGATGCCCGAGCACATCAGCGCACGGCCGAGAAGCTCCGCCAGGCCTGGCCCGAGTGACCACCGGGGGACTGTCCCCATGGGGACAGTCCCCGCTTCTCGCGCTGCGTCAGTCCGCCGTCCGGGCGAATAGCAGGTGGTCGCGCCACGCGCCGGCGATGAACAGGTAGCGCGGGCACGAGGCCGATCTCGGTGAAGCTCGTTTCGGCGCAGCACCGTCTGCGAGCCGATGTTGTCGACGAGCGTCGCCGCCTCGAGCCGGTGCAGGCCGGCTCGCCGAAACCCCACTCGCAGACCAGCGCGACGGCGGCGGTGCCGACGCCGCGGCCGTTCATGCGCCTCGACCACCCAGTAGCCGAGGCCGCCGTTCTGGAACGGCCCGCGGATGATGCGCGACACCGAGATCATGCCGGCCGGTCTCGTCGCTCGGCCTGGATCAGGAACCGGTAGCAGGCGCTCGCCGCTGCGCTCGCGCTCGAGCAGGTCGAGCTCCGAGCCGCTGGCCCGTCCTCGGTGTAGTACGAGTCGCGGCGGGGCGGGTCGTAGGGCGCCATGAAAGGCGCGCTCCTGCTGGTACAGCCGCGTGAGCAGCCCGGCGTCCGCGCCGGTCAGATGCCGCAGCGTCACATCCACCTGGCCAGTATCGCCGATCGGCGCCGGTAGACTCGCGCCGATGCTCTCGCCCGCTCGCTGTTCAAGGCCTACGACGTGCGGGGATCGTGCCCGACGAGCTCGACGCCGACGGCGCCTACGCGCTCGGCCGCGCCTACGTCGGCGCGTTCGAGCCGAAGGCGATGGCGATCGGCCGCGACATGCGGCTGTCGCTCGCCCGACATCGCCGCCGCCGCGATCCGGGCGCCGCCGACGCAGGGCGCAGACGTCGTCGACCTGGGCCAGATCGGCACCGAGATGCTCTACTTCGCCGTCGGCGAGTACGGCTACGAGGGCGGCCTGCAGGTGACCGCCTCGCACAACCCGGCCGCCGTACAACGGCATGAAGATCGTGCGCCGCGGCGCGATTGCCGGTCGGCTCCGATACCGGCCTCGACAAGATCAAGGAGCGCGCCCTGGGCGAGCCTGCCCGCGCCGACGGGGCCTGCGGGCGAGCGTCACGCATCGCGACGTCTACGCCGGGTTCCACGACCGGGTGCTGCCGGCTTCATCGACGCCGCGGCGATCCGCCGCTGCGGATCGTGCTCGACGGCTGCAACGGCATGGCCGGCCCGATGATCGGGCCGGTGCTCGAGCGGCTGCCGGTGCACAGGCTCGGCGCACAACTTCGAGCCCGACGGCCACTTCCCCAACCACGAGCCCAACCCGCTGCTCGAGGAGAACCGCCGCTTCATCATCGAACGGGTGCAGGCCGAGGGCGCCGATCTCGGCATCGCCTGGGACGGCGACGCCGACCGCTGCTTCTTCATCGACGACACGGGCGAGTTCGTGCCCGGCGACCTGATCACGGCCCTGATCGCCCAGACGATGCTCGAGCGGCAGCCCGGCGCGACCATCGTCTACGACCTGCGCGCGTCGTGGGCCGTGCGCGACACCGTCGCCGCCGGCGGGCGGAATCGCCCTGGAGAACCGCGTCGGCCACGCGTTCATCAAGGCGCGGATCCGCAAGGAGGACGCCGTCTTCGCCGGCGAGGTGTCGGGCCACTACTACTTCCGCGACTTCTACTTCTGCGACACGGGCGTCGTCCCGGCGCTGGTGCATGCTCGAGCTGCGTCTCGCGCGCCGGCAAGCCGCTCTCCGAGCTGCTGCGGCCCGTTCCGCGAGCGCTACTTCATCTCGGGCGAGATCAACTCGACTGTCTCCGACGTGCCGGTGAAGCTGCAGCAGCTGAAGGAGCGCTACGGCCCCGGCGCCGACGCGCGTGTCGCACCTGGACGGGATCTCGTTCGAGTTCCCCGACTGGCACTTCAACGTGCGGCCGTCGAACACCGAGCCGCTGCTGCGCCTGAATCTCGAGGCGCTCGACGCGGACACGATGGCGCAGCGCCGCGACGAGGTGCTCGGCCTGATCCGGGCTGATCGCTGGCCACCGACCGCCGCGCCGCCCTACCGCTTCGCCCACCGGCTGCGCGTCGGGTTCGACGAGACCGACGCCCAGGGCGTCGTCTACTACGGGCGCTACATGCCCTACTTCGACCGCGCCCGGGTCGAGTACCTGCGCCTGCTCGGGATCCTCACGCACGTCGAGGGCGCGCCCGAGTTCGCGATGCGCGCCCAGCACGTCGAGTACCACGCGCCGGCCCGCTTCGACGACGAGCTCGAGGTGTTCGTCCGCGTCGCAGCGCCTCGGCACGACCAGCATCACCTGGGCGTTCGACGCGTATCACATCGGCTCGGGCGAGCATCTGGCCTCGGCGACGCAGGTGGTCGTCGCGCTCGACCTGGACGCCGCGCCGGCCCGTGCCGATCCCGGCGGGGTTCCGGGCGGCGCTCGAGGGCTTCGAGCAGGCGGTCGAGGCGTGAGCCCGACGCCCGACGACCACCGCGGCGCGCTCGCGGCGATCGAGCGGATCGTGAACCGCGAGGCCGACTCCGACGACATCGTGCGGCTGACGGTCGAGGTGCTGCACGACCGGCTTCGACACCTACTCGTGGGTCGGGATCTACTTCGTCGAGGAGGGCGATCTCGTGCTCGGCCCGTGGAAGGGTCCGCACGCGACCGACCACACGCGCATCCCGATCGGCCAGGGCGTGTGCGGCGCCGCGGCGGCGAGCGGCGTCACCGAGATCGTCGCCGACGTGAACGCCGACCCGCGCTACCTGGCGTGCTTCCCCTCCACCCGCTCCGAGATCGTCGTCCCGGTCGCCTACGAGGGCACGGTCGTGGCCGAGATCGACGTCGATTCCGACACGCCGGCGGCGTTCGGCGAGTCCGACCGCGCCTTCCTGGAGCGGGTGGCCGCGCTGATCTCGCCGTACTGCCTGGTGGGCTGGGACACAGGCGGAGAGGACTGGGACGCGCCCGAGAACTGGGCGTGACACACCCCCCTTGAGCCCCGTCCGCGGGGCGTGGTACAACTGCGCTCATCAGCACGGGCCGAGGGTGCCGGTGCGCTTGTGGGGGGAGAGCGAAACATGGCGGATATGGCCGAGTCGGGGAGCGGCAAGCGGCTGTTCGTCCGGCAATCGTCGGGGCTCGTGCGTGACGTCAGCGTCACCAACGCCCTCTTCTTCAACGTCGCCGCGTTCGTCGGCGTCGGTCTGACGCTCTATCCGGCGTTCTACTCCCTCGCCTTCGAGCCCGTGTGGCGCTTCGGCCCGTTCTCGGAGTACGGCATCGCGGCCATCGTCACCGGCATCTTCTGCGTCCCCCTCGCCCTGATCTTCGCGTCGCTGACGTCGGTCATGCCCCGATCCGGCGGCGACTACGTCTTCACGACCCGGATCGTCGGGCCCTTCCTGGGCTGGCTCGAGTCGTGGACGCTCGTGATCGCCTCGATCGCGATCATGGCCTTCGAGGTGCCGCTCGTCCTGCGCAACATCCAGATCACGGGCCGGATCATCGGCATCGGCGCGGGCGGGCACTTCTTCAAGAACGCGAACAACTGGTTCACGAACTCGTCCGGTGCCATCACCGGTTGGCAGGGCCTGATCTGGTCGCTCGTCGTGCTCGCCGTCATCGCGGGCATCGTGCTTCTGCCGACGCGGCGCTTCCACAAGGTCGTCACCATCATGGCGGCGATCGGCGTCGCGAGCTTCATCCTCATGTTCGTGTTCGGCCTGCTCGCGACGAGCCGGTCGGACTTCAACAACAACCTGCCCCACTACACGCAGGGCGTCAGCGCGGCCAAGATCGCCGCCTCCGGCAGCGCCATCCTGCCCGGGCACACGCACAACTTCCTGAGCGACCTCTTCTCGCGCACGGTGTTCCCGTTCATGCTCGGGATCGTGTTCCTGCAGTTCATCGGCTTCCAGTACTCGGCATACATCGCCGGCGAGGTGCGCGGCAACGTCAAGCGCGGCGTCTCGGTGGCGCTGCTCGGCGCGCTCCTGATCGGCGTCATCGCCAACTCGTTCTACGTCGACCTGTTCTCGAACCACATCGGCTTCAACACCACGACGGCGTGGGGGTACAACTACTGGGGCGGCGTGACCAACGTCGCCCTACCGCTCGGCCAGCCGCCGTCGATGCCGCTTCTCGCGGTGATCGCGAACAAGACGCTGTGGCCGCTGTGGGCGCTGATCAGCCTGGCGGGCGCGATGTTCCCGCTGCTGCTGTGCCCGGTCTACGTCAACTTCATCAGCCGCATGGGGCTCGCGTGGAGCCTCGACCGCCAGCTGCCGGAGTGGTTCGGCGAGGTGAACGAGCGCATGGCCGCTCCGCTGAACGCGATCCTGGCGACGGTCGGCCTGACGGCGGTCTTCCTGTGGTGGCAGAACTTCGCGGTGCTCCCGCACTCGATCGCGCCGCCGGACGGCAAGCTGAACCTGGTGGCGACGCTCTGGTTCTCGATCTTCATGGCCGCGCTGACCTGGATCATGCCGGGGGTGAACGCGATCCTGATTCGCTTCCGCAGACCTGATCTGATCCGGAACGCCCCCTTCAGGAGAGCCCTGCCCTGGCTGGGCCTCGCGTGGATCGTATTCCCGCTCTGGATCTACTGGTTCGCCGCGGTGAAGCCGATCTGGGACAACCTCACCTCGAGCGGCACCGGTCGGTTGAACTACCTGAACAACACGGGTATCACCGGAACGCTGGTGTTCATCGCCATCGGCCTCGTGATCTGGGCGGCCATGAAGCTCGTGACGCGCAGCAAGGGCATCGACACGAGCATGCTGTTCGCCGAGATTCCACCCGACTAGTGGCGGATTCCGTCCGCATCTACATCGCGAGCGACTTCCATGCGGCCGAGAAGGCGTGGCGGAAGTATCTGAACGCGATCAAGCTGAACGTCTACAAGGCGCAGATCGCGCTCGTCGCCGGCGACTTCACCGGCAAGGCGATCGTGCCGATCGTCAAGGACGGCGACGCCTACACGGCCGACCTGTTCGGCGTGCACCGCAGGGCCGGGTCGGCCGACGACCTGGCCCTGCTCCAGCGCGACATCGCCGACGTCGGCTACTACTCGGCGGTGATGTCGGCCGCCGACACGGAGCGGCTCTCGACCGATCCCGGGGCGCGTGACGAGCTGCTGCACGGCCTCATGAACGCGCGCATGGAGGAGTGGATGCAGCTCGCCACCGAGCGTCTCGGCGGTGGCGACGTGCCGGTGTTCGTGATCCCGGGGAACGACGACGACTTCGGCATCGACCCGATCCTCGACAACCCGGCCTACTTCCCGCAGAACGCCGACGGCAAGGTGCTCGACATGCCCGGCGGCCTGCAGCTGCTCGCCTACGGCTGGTCGAACAACACGCCGTGGGACACGCCGCGCGAGGTGACCGAGGACGAGCTGTTCGAGCGCCTCGACGCGCTGGCGGCGCAGGTGCGCGACCCGCGCCGGGCGGTGTTCATGATCCACGTGCCGCCGCACGACTCGGGGCTCGACACCGCGCCGATCCTCGACGAGAACCTGCGCCCGACGGTGTCGGCGGGCGACGTCCTGCGCGGGCCGGTCGGCTCGACGGCGGTGCGGCGCGTGATCGAGAAGTACCAGCCGCTGCTCGGCGTGCACGGGCACATCCACGAGTCCGGCGGCGAGCGCCACATCGGCCAGACGCTGTGCCTGAATCCGGGCAGCGAGGCCAACCACGGGATCCTGCGCGGCTACCTGGTCGATATCGGCCCGAAGGGCATCGACCGCACGCTGCGCGTCGAGGGCTGACGCACCAAAGGGGGTCAGACCCCTGTTGGTGCGCTCAGAAGCCGAACGCCGAGCGCATCCCCTTCGTGCTCGCATCGCCGGCGCGGCCGAGGAACGTCCGCAGGCCCACCAGCCGCTCGGTCGTCTGCAGCAGCGAGTAGTGGCTGAAGAGCTGCGAGCTGCGAAGGCCGCGGCTCACGTACGGCGCGATCACGAGCGTGGCGACGTGACAGCTGACGTCGCCCAGGTGGGCCGCCGACACGCAGTCCTCGCCGTTTGAGCCGTTGCCGCCGGTGCCCTCGTCCCACGTGATGAAGATCGCCGTGTGGCCGGTGCGATAGCCGCGGGTGGCCAGGAGCTTCGGCACCCATGTCTTGAGCCACGTGTCGCCGGTCGTGATCGCGTTCGTCCCGGAGGTGCAGGCGATCTCCATGTCCTTGCACTGGTCGGGCGCGATGAACGCATATCGCGGCAGGCCGCCGGTGTTGATGTCGTGCTTCAGGCCGTTCAGGTTCGTGTCCCAGCGCGTGCAGTCGCTCGCAAGCCCGGTGTAGGCAACGGCCGGGTTGTGCTGCGGCTTGTAGGGGAAGGCGGAATGCCGCTGGCAGTTCTGCGCCATCGAGCCCTGGTACACGCGCCAGGTGCCGCCGATGCCGCGCACCTGGCTGAAGATGCTCGGAGCGTTCACGCTGTTCGACGCCGTGTCGACGCCGCCGGTCACGGCCATGTAGTTGGGGTGGCTGGGGTGCGTGGCGCTGCGGTAGTTGGTCGCGAGGCCGCACTGCGTGGCGAGCGTGTTCAGGTACGGCGCGGCGCGCCTGGCGGCCGACCCGGGGCCGCCGATGACGCTCGGGAGGCTCTTGTTCTCCTCCATGATCACGATCACGTGCCGGTAGGTGGCGGGCGCCGCCCCGCCGCGGGTGCCGCACGGGCCGGTTGCCGCCGCTTTGGGCGTCGAGGAGGCGGTGCCGGGCATGCCGGCGATCGCGAGGGCCGCCAGCACCGTGGCGGCCGCGATCCGAGCTGTCCAGGCGTGTGTCGTCGTCCCACCTCTCATGTGCCCCTCCGGCGTGGTGTCGTGACCATGCGGCCCGCTGCCCGCGGGTCCGCGCGCGTCCGGCAACCTAGCGGCCCCGGGCGGGATCGGCAAGCGAGGTCAGCCACGCACGACCGTTTCTAGCAGCAGTTGCAGCGCTGCTCGCCCCGCCACGCCTCACGCCCCTCGCGGACGGCGACGACGGCGATGGCCACCCCTGCGAGCGGATCGGCCCACCACCAGCCGAGCAGCGCGTTCGCGCCAAGGCCGGCGAGGAGCGCGACGCTCAGGTACGCGCACACCATGTTCTGACCGCCCTCGCTCTCGGTGGCGCGCGAGCCGAGCTCGCGGCCCACCCGCCGTTTCGCTCTGGCGAGGAGTGGCATCGTCGGAGCCGTGACCGCAGCCAGGGCAATGCCGACGTAGCTCACCTCCGGATGAGCGCCGGAGAACGAGCGCGCGCTCTCGGCGACGACGTACACCGCCAGGCCGAAGAAGGAGACGGCGATCAGCTGCTGCGCCCGTCGTTCGGCGCTCCCGGACTGACCGCGGCCACCGGTGAAGAGCCACACGACCACGCCGCCCGCGGCCAGCTCGATCAGCGAGTCGATGCCAAACGCGACGAGCGCGACCGATCCCGCGGCGACCCCGGCGCCGACGGCGATGGCGAACTCGACCACGTGCCAGGCGTTGCCGCCCCAGGCCAGAAGCCGCGCCCGCCGCTCGAGCCGCTCACGGTCGGCTTGCTGGAGGCGTGGACGCAGGACGACAGGTTGGGTTGCCACCTCTCGGACGATACCCGTGATGCGTCGGACGGTCGTCTGACGCTGCCGTCAGGCCCAGGCCGCCTCGCGCGTCTCCTCCGGCGCGCGCAGCCAGAACGACTCGCGCACCCATTCCAGGGCCGCTTCGAGGCAGTCGGAGTCCTCGATCCGCACCGTGATCCAGCCGTAGCGGCCCACGTACTTCGCCTCGGAGACGAACGGCAGGGTGAGGCCGATCTCGCGCTCCTCCTTCGTCAGCTTCAGGGTCACCGTCACGGGCGGCCCGTCGTGCAGGATCGCGAACATCCGGCTGCCGCCGCCGACCTTGAAGACATGGCTCTCGGGTCCGAACGGATGATCCTCGCGCGCCTCGGGGAACGAGAGCGCGAGCGCCCGCACGGCGTCCGCGTCACCGCGTGGCATCGCGGCCCCGCACGTGTCAGGTCGCCGACGGCGCCGGGGGCGGCGGCGAGCCCGCCGCGGCGCGGGCCGCCTCGACGTTGAACCGGTCGGCGATGCGCACGAGCGCGCTCGGGTCGTCGATGCCGCGGAACGTGAAGTCGGCGTCGGGCGCCTCGGTGCCGGCCGTGTCCCACTCGATATCGCCGATGCCGAGGATGCGCTGCACGAGCGACTGGCTCATGTTCACGTTCTGGATGCGGTCGATATGGGTCGTGCGCTCATGCCGGCTCGCGATGCCGGTGCGGATCTGGATGCGGCGGTCGGTGACCAGGTAGCGCGTCGTGACCCGGCGCAGCCAGCCGATCGCGTAGGTGATCACGAGCAGAACGATCGTCGCAGTCGCAAACCACGTGGCCGAGACGGTCTTACCGCCGATGTCCAGCACGACCCACGCCGCCACCGGCAGGAGCGATGCGATCGTCCACTTGACGTAGAAAAGCAGCATGGCCTTCCAGCTCGGATGGCCCTGCCACAGCGTCGATTCGCCTTCATACCCGCTCACCGGGGCAAGTCTACCGGTGCTCAGCCGGTCGGGGTGACGCGGTAGGCGTCGAAGACGGCGTCGATGTTGCGCAGCGCCGAGAGCAGGCTGCGCAGCGTCCTTCACGTCCCCCACCTCGACCGTGTACCAGTTGCGCGCCATCTGGTCGGAGACGTGGCCGCCGTACTCGACGATGTTCGCGCCGTGCTCGGCGAACGTCCGGGCGACGTCCTCGAGCAGGCGCGGGCGATCCCACGACTGCAGCGCGATCGTGACCCGGAACGAGCTCGTCGCCGATCTCGGCCTCGTCCCAGTGCACGGGCGTGAACCGCTCGGGCGTGCGCCGCAGCGCGCGCACGTTCGGGCAGTCGTCGCGGTGGATCGTGATCGCCGCGGCCGAGCGAGATGTAGCCGCAGATCTCGTCGCCGGGCACGGGCGTGCAGCACTTCGCCATCCGCACGAGCACGTCGGGGTCGCCGGCGCTCGTCGACGACGATGCCGTACGCGGAGCTCGCGATGCGGGCGGCTGCTGCGGCCGCCGGGTCGGCGATCAGGCTCGTCGTCGGGCGAGACCACCTCGACGGTCTTCAAGCGCCCGATGCAGCTTGCTCGACGATCTGCCCGACCTGGATCTTGCCGCCGCCGATCGCGACGTAGAAGTCGTCGGCCTTCTTGAAGCCCATCTCGCGGATGATCCCGGCCAGGAGCGGCGAGGACGACACCTTCTGGTGCGGCAGCCCGTTGGACTTCAGCGCCTGCTGCAGCGACTCGCGGCCCTTCGCTCGAGGTCTTCGCGCGCCTGCTGGCGTGAACCACTGGCGGATCTTGTTGCGCGCCCGCGACGACTTCACGAGGTTCAGCCAGTCGCGCGACGGGCCGCGCTCCTGCTTGGAGGTGAGCACCTCGACGAACTCGCCCGACTGCAGCGTGTAGTGCAGCGGGACGATGCGGCCGTTCACCTTCGCGCCGACACAGCGGTGGCCGACGTCGGTGTGCACGGCGTAGGCGAAGTCGAGCGGCGTCGCGCCCGACCGGCAGGCTCTTCACCTCGCCCTTGGGGGTGAACACGTAGACCTCGTCGGAGAACAGGTCGACCCGCAGGGTGTCCATGAACTCGCTTCGGGTCGCGCGCGTCGTCCTGCCAGTCGGTCGAGCTGGCAGCCACGCCAGCGCGTTGCGTCGACGGCTTGCCGCCGCCGACCGGCTGCTTGTAGAGCCAGTGCGCGGCGATGCCGTACTCGGCCGTCTGGTGCATCTCGTTGCGTGCGCACCTGGATCTCGAGCGGCTTTCCCTGCGTCCCGATCACCGTCGTGTGCAGCGACTGGTACATGTTGAACTTGGGCATCGCGACGTAGTCCTTGAAGCGCCCCGGCATCGGCTTCCACAGCGAGTGGATGATGCCGATCGCGCCGTAGCAGTCCTTCACCGAGTCGACCAGCACGCGGATCGCGGTCAGGTCGTAGATCTCGTTGAACTCCTTGCCGCCCTGCGCCATCTTGTGGTAGATCGAGTAGAGGTGCTTGGCGCGGCCGGCGATGTCGGCGGTGATGCCGGCCTCCTCCAGCTCGCGCTGCAGGATCGTCGCCGCCTCGCTCGACGAACCGCTCGCGCTCGGCGCGGCGTCTGGTTGACCATCGCCTCGATCTCGGCGTAGCGGCGCGGGTGCAGCACGCGAACGCGAGGTCCTCGAGCTCCCACTTGATCGAGTGGATGCCCAGCCGGTGGGCGAGCGGGGCGTAGATCTCGAGCGTCTCGCGCGCGGTCTGCACCTGCTTCTGCTTGCCGAGCGCCGAGATGGTGCGCATGTTGTGCAGGCGGTCGGCGAGCTTGATCAGCACGACGCGCAGGTCCTGCGCCATCGCCACGATCATCTTGCGGTAGTTCTCGACCTGGGCCTGCTCGCGGCTTGCGAAGCTGATCCGCGGTCAGCTTCGTGACGCCGTCGACGAGCAGCGCGACGTCGTCGCCGAAGCTGCGCTGCGCACATCCTCGATCTCGGCCGTCGGTGTCCTCGACCGTGTCGTGCAGCAGCGCGGCGGCGATCGTGGCCGAGTCGAGCTTCAGCTCGGCGCAGATCTCGCGCGACCGCGCAACGGGTGGCAGGATGAACGGCTCGCCGCTCTTGCGCACCTGCCCGGCGTGGTGGTCGCAGGCATAGTCGAACGCGGCGCGGATCTGGTCCGCGTCGAGGTTCGGGTTGTACGCCGCGATCTGGCCAAGCAGCTCCACCAGGAGGTGGTCGTGCCGTTCGGCCTCGGCGCTTCGGGGCACCGTAGCCATACCCGTATGGTAGTTCAGCGGCCTGGGGCCGCCCTCACCCGGCCTGGGATTGCAGGAACCGCAGCGAGTCCTCGACCCGCTCGAGGGCCGCGCGATAGGTCGGCGACGCGTTCAGGTCGATCCGGGTGCCGCCCTCGCGGTCGGCCGGGTCAAGTCCGACCTCGGCCAGCACCGTGCGGCAGCGGGCAACGGTGTCGGGGGCGAGCGGGATCCGCTGCTCCCCCGCCCGAAGCGCCTGCCAGACGACCACGAGCGCCGGTCGCAGCGGCTCGCGCGCCTCGAGCACCTGCCGTGCGAACGCGATCTCGGCGTCGCCCCAGACGAGGTGCACGGGCATGCGCGAGCCGAGCTCGGCCAGGAGCTCGCCGCCGGACCGGTCGGCGGGCGGGTCGAGCGCAACGACGGCGCCGAAGCGCCGCTCGGGGTCGGAGATCGCCGCCGCCTCGTCGTAGTCGGCCAGCCCCACGCTGCCGCAGCCGAGCCGGGTCGGCTCGAGCGGACCCGTGAGCATCCCGCGGCGGCGGCGCGCGTCGGCGCAAAGCACGAGCACCCGCTCGCCGGCGGCGATCAGCCGGGCGATGGTCGCCACCTGCACGCCGCCGCCGCGCCGGTCGTGCACGGAGGCGCCGTTCGGCGTGCCGTCGGCGGGGACGGCCGCGGGCTCGGCGGCGACCGCGACCGCACCCTCGGGCACCACGCCGACCGCACGGACCAGCATCTGCATCGAGGCGGCCCCGTTCCACTCGTTGCGCGACAGGCGATAGGCGACGTCGTGGCGGCCGCCGGCCCGCAGGCTCTCGGCGGCGGCGCCGTGCCCGAACCACACCGCGCGGCAGCGGAAGCCGCCGAGCTCGACGGCCATGCGCAGGTGGCGGCCGTCGCCCATCCGCTCGACCGCGTGCAGCGACGCGGCCGGGGCGAGCAGGGTGACGCCGGGATTGCCCAGCCCGAACGGCTCGAGCTGCGCCAGCTCGTCGGCCAGCTCGAGCGACGCCTCGGCGGGTGCAAGCACCGCGTCGATGCGCTGGCGCGGCTGCAGGTCGCGGTCGGCAAGCGCGGCCTCGGCGTGCGCCGCGAGGGCGTCGGCGAGGGCCTCGACGTCGCCGGTCGCCATCGTCAGCCCGGCCGCGACGCGGTGGCCGCCGAACCGCCGCAGGTGCTCGCGACAGGCGGTGAGCCCTGCATGCAGGTCGTAGGCGGGGATGCTGCGGCCCGAGCCCTTCGCCTCGTCCTCGCCCTCGGCGATCAGGACGACCGCCCGCCCGAAGCGCTCGACCAGGCGCGACGCCACGATGCCGACCACGCCCTCGTGCCAGTCGGGCGACGAGAGCACGTACGCGCGCCGGCGCCGCCACCCCTCGCCACGCGCCTCGAGCTGCTCGAGCGCGTCCTGCAGGATGCGGTCCTCGACCATCTGCCGCTCGCGGTTGAGCGACTCGAGCCGGTTTGCGAGCTCGCGCGCGCGCACCTCGTTGGCGGTCAGGAGCAGCTCGAGCGCCTCGCCCGGATGGCACAGCCGGCCGGCGGCGTTGATGCGCGGCGCGAGCCGGAAGCCGACGTCCGAGGCCGCGATGCGGGCGCGGTCGACGCGGGCGGTGGCCATGAGCGCGCGCAGCCCGGGCCGGGTGGTGCGGGCGAGGCGGCGCAGCCCCGCGCGCACGAGCCCGCGGTTCTCGTCGACGAGCGGGACGACGTCGGCGATGGTCGCGAGCGCCACCAGATCGAGGTGAAGCTCGAGCGCGGCCGGGTCGCGGCCGGCCTGGGCGTGCAGCGCCTGGGCGAGCTTGAACACGACGCCCGTGCCCGAGAGCTCGGGGAACGGATAGTCCGACGGCCGCGTGCACACGAGCGGGCAGTCGGGCAGCACGTCGCCGGGGCGGTGGTGATCGGTCACGATCACGTCCATGCCAAGCGCCTTGGCGCGCTCGACCTGCTCGACCGCAGTGATGCCGCAGTCGACGGTCACGATCAGCGCGACGCCGTCGGCCGCCAGCTTCTCGACGGTCTCGGCGGCCAGGCCGTAGCCCTCGTCGAAGCGGCTCGGGACGTGCCAGCGGACGTCGGCGCCGAGCTCCTGCAGGGCGATCACCGCAAGCGCGGTGGCGCAGATGCCGTCGGCGTCGTAATCGCCGTGCACGCAGATGCGCTCGCCGCCCGCGATCGCGCGGCCGATCCGTTCGCAGGCGGCGGCCATGTCGCCGAGCAGCATCGGGTCGTGCAGCGGGCCGTCGAGGTCGAGGAACGCGCGTGCCTCGTGCGCGTCGCCGTGACCGCGGCGGACGAGCACCTCGGCCGTCGCGCGGTGCACGCCGAGCTGCGCCGCCAGCGCGTCGGCGGCGCTCGGCGGGCACGGGTCGATGATCCAGCGCGGCTGCGTGTCCATCCACTCATGCTAGGGAGCGGTGCGGACGTGGCCGGCCCACCCGCCGGAGCCTGCGGGACTCCCGGGCGACGGACGCTCAATCGCGGTCGCCGGTGGCCGATCACATGAGCACTCAGCTTCCTCCGCGCTGGCGGCGCGCCCGATGCTCACTGTTTTCTGAGAAGGGTTCTCCTCATGCCGCGCAGCCATACAGCCCAGATCGGCGCCCCGTCTCCGGGACGCCGCTTCCGCAAGCCCCACCTGACCGTGCGGCGCAAGCTCTATCTCAGCTTCGCCTGTGTGGTGGGTCTGCTCGTGGCCGTGGTCGGCGTCGCGTTCTTTGCGATGAACAGCCTCGACTCGGCGCACAAGCGCGTGACGAATCAGGTGCTGCCGCAGGTGCTCACGGCCGACGCCGCCAGGTCGGCGGCCGGGGACATGCACTTCTCGCAGACACGCTATGTGCTCATCCCCAGCGAGTACAAGGACTACCTCGGCGACCGGGCCATCTTCGTCCAGGACCTCGCCGCCGTCCGGCGAACGGCGACCGCCGACGGCCGGGCCGAGGTCAACAGGATCTCCGGGGCCTGGGCGCACGTGAACGCGCTCGACAAGCAGCTGCACGCTGACGTCGCGGCGGGCCACACAGCCGCCGCGAAGGCGATCGTCTCGGGACCCGGCAACGACGCATCCGACGCACTCGTGGCGACGCTCACCGCGTACCAGACGCACGTCGCCCAGCTCAGCGCACAGGCGACGAGCAGCTTCAACTCGACCCGCACGTCCTCGTACTGGCTCATGGGCGGGCTCGGTGCCGTCGCCGTCCTCGTGGCGCTTGCGCTCGCCTTTTTGATCAGCCGGTCGCTCGTGGGCGGCATCCGGCAGATGCTGACGGCCGCCGAGGGCATCGCCGAGGGCGATGTCGACCAGGAGGTCAGCCTGCACTCGAGCGACGAGCTCGGCGAGACGGCCTCGGCCTTCCGGCGGATGATCGCCTACCTGCACGGGATGGCGGCGGCCGCCGAGCGGATCGCCGGCGGCGACCTGACCGGAACCGTGACTCCGACCTCCGAGCGCGACGCCCTCGGGAACGCCTTCGCCGCCATGACCACGAACCTGCGCGAGATCGTCGGCCAGGTGGACGCGGCCGCGATGGTGCTTGCCGCCTCATCGCAGCAGGTCGCCTCGACCTCCGAGGAGGCCGGGCGCGCGGTGACCGAGATCGCTTCCGCCATCGCCGAGATCGCCGACGGCGCGGGCCGCCAGGTGCACATGGTCGACCAGGCGCGTCGGTCGGCCGAGGAGACCGGCACCGCCGCCGTCCAGGCCGAGAGCATCGCGAAGGAAGGCGTCGCCGCGGCGGCGCAGGCCAGCGGCGCGATGGAGGCGCTGCAGGCGTCGACGGGCGAGGTCACGCGGTCGATCCGCGATCTGGCCGCCAAGTCGGAGCAGATCGGCGGCATCGTCGAGACGATCACCGGGATCGCCGGGCAGACGAACCTGCTGGCGTTGAACGCGGCCATCGAGGCCGCTCGCGCCGGCGAGCAGGGCCGCGGCTTCGCGGTCGTCGCCGAGGAGGTGCGCAAGCTGGCCGAGGATTCGCAGCGTGCGGCCGAGCAGATCGCCTCGCTCGTGGGTGAGATCCAGGCTCAGACCGAAGGCGCTGTTGCGGTCGTCGAGGAAGGCTCGAAGCGCACCGTCGAATCCGGCGCGACCGTGCAGACGGCACGAGAGGCGTTCGAGCAGATCGCCCTCTCGGTGGCCGACATGCGGACGCGCGTCGCGCAGATCGCGGATGCGACGAGTGAGCTCTCGGCCGTCTCCGAGGAGTCCTCGGCGGCGAGCGAAGAGGTCGCGGCCTCGACGTCCGAGACATCCGCCTCGACCCAGCAGATCGCCGCCTCGGCCCACCAGCTCGCCCAGACGGCCGAGCAGCTGCAGGCATCCGCGCGGCGCTTCACCCTCTAGATGATTGATCCCACGCCCCCGCGCGCCTGGCCGCGTGGGCGGTGATGGGAGGGCTCGCGGTGTTGGCGGCGCTGCGGCTGTGACCCGTCGCATCGCTGCGTCCTCGGTCGCGCCCATACTTCCGTCCAATATGAGGCTCCCTGCGTCCTTGCGCTGCTCGGTTCACAGCCGCCCAGGACATCACGGGGGCGCGGAATCAACCATCCAGCCGCCTGAACTCCCCCAACCGGGTGATGCCGCACGGCGTGTGTTCGGCGAAGGTTCAGCCGGAGGTAGGGACGACGGCACCCGGGGGCGGTGGCCGGCGTCGAGAAGCACGGTTTGGGGGGTGCGGGGTGGGCGTCTTCTATGCGCAGATCCGGTTCCGCGAGAGCCGGGAGTGGACCACGGTTGCCAAGGCGGAGAGCCGCCGGAGCGCGCTCGAATACGCGAGCGCGGCATTCCGCGCCTCGCGGGACGAGGCGGGCCGCGCTCCGATCGAAGTGCGCGTGCTCCAGCCTCAGTCGCTGGCGCAGAGCGCGGGCGCGTCGCCGGCCTGACCCTGGCCGCTTCGGGCGCTCAGGAGCCGCAGACGCCGGCGCCCGCTGCGGAGCATGCTTGAATCCCGGCATGCCCGACCTGCACGTCGCCGTCACCGGGTCGGGGCCGCCCGCACTCCTCGTCCACGGCAGCATGAGCTTCGGCGCGCTCGCCTTCTCCGAGCAGCGCCCGCTCGCCGAGGACTTCGAGCTGCACGTCGTCGACCGGCGCGGGTTCGGGGGCAGCCCGGACGCGGACGGCCGCGTCGACTTCGACGCCGACGCTACCGACCTCGCCGCCCTCCTCGATGCGCCGATGCACGTGCTCGGGCACTCCTACGGCGCCATCGCATGCATGCTCGCGGCGGCCCGGCGGCCGCACTCGGTGCGCTCGCTGACCGTGATCGAGCCGCCTGCGTTCGGGCTCGTGCCCGCCGATCCGGCGGTCGCGACGATGATCGAGCGGCTCGAGCGCCACATCGACTCGAGCGCCGGGATGACCGAGGAGCAGTATCTGCGCGGGTTCCTCGAGGCGTGGGGCTTCGATTTCGGCACCGGCGCGAGGCCGGAGCTGAACGCCGTCGCGCGCCGCTCGGTGCGGCGGTCGATGGGCGAGCGGCTGCCGACCGAGGCTCGCGTCCCGCTCGACGATCTGGCCCGCGCGCCGTTCCCGGTGCTCGTCGTCCGCGGCGGCTGGGACGCGGTACCCGAGCCGGCCCGCGCGATCGGCGGCAGCGCCTTTGCGGCCGTCTGCGACCTGCTCGTGCAGCGGCTCGGGGCGCAGGAGGCCGTGTTCCCGGGCGCGGCCCACCAGCCGCAGCTCCTGGGCGAGCCGTTCAACCGCCGCCTGGCCGAGTTCTGGCGTGCCGCGGACGCACAGCATCCGTGAGCGAGGGCGTGCGGCTACGATCCGGATCGAGCTCCCGGCTCCGAACAGGATCATGGACTCGAATGGCTCGCGAAGCATCGGTGGCCGCATTGCGCTGAGCGCGGTGCTGCTCGTCGCGGCGGGATCGGTCGCAGCGTCGTGCGGCAGCAGCGGGAAGGCGGCCGCGAGCCCTGCCTGTAGCACCGTCACGATGCACACGGCCGCACCGACTCCGACCGGCTCCGGGTCGTGGGCGTACTCGAACGCCGACCTCGCGAACACGCGCGACGCCACCGGGTCGACGATCTCATCGGCGAACGTGGCCAGGCTCGCGCAGGCCTGGACGTACACGCTCACCGGCACGGCGGCCGCCGGCGTGGGCCCGTACGGATCGCTGACCGCGAACCCGATCGTGCGGGGCGGCACCGTCTATCTCCAGGATCTCGATTCGAATGTGTACGCGCTCTCGCTCGCGACCGGCAAGCTCGACTGGGAGTATCGGTGCGATCAGCCGGAGAAGAGCGGCCCGGGACCCAACGGCGTCGCCGTCGCCGGCGGAAAGGTGTACGGGCTCACGCCGACGACCGCCTTTGCCGTCCGCGCCACCACCGGCCGGAGGGTCTGGGTCAAGAGCGATCTGCTCCGCACCGGCCAGGGGACGTTCGGCATCCAGCCTCAGGTGGCCGGTGGACGGGTGTATCTGGCCAGCCAGTACGGCTCGGGGCCGGGCGGCGGCGTGCTCCTCGCGCTGAACGCCTCCAGCGGTGCCGAGCTGTGGCGGTTCAACACGGTCACCGGCCCCGAGCCGGGCGTGAAGGCGCTCGGCGTCGGCGCCGGCGGCGCGTGGGAGACGCCGCTCGTCGGAAGCGACGGGTCGGTCACCTACGGGACCGGAAACCCGTATCAGACGCCGGCCGAGGCGATCGCACATCCGGCGCGGGATCTCTACACCGACAGCGACGTGAACCTCGACGCCGCGACCGGGAAGCTGCGCTGGTACTGCCAGGGCGTCCCCGACGACTTCAAGGACTGGGACATGCAGACCTCGCCGATCGCGGCGCGCGCCGGTGGCGTTTCGGTCGTGATCGGCAGCGGCAAGATGGGCGACGTCTACGAGATGAATGCGAGCACCGGCAAGCTGATCTGGAAGACGCCCGTGGGCGCGCACAACGGCCACGACGACGACTCGCTGCTTGCGTTCGAGCATCGCACCACGCTCAAGGCGCCTCTGACGATCCTGCCGGGGTCGTTCGGCGGCGTCCTGACCGACCTGGCAGTCGCGGGCGGAAGCGTCTACGTGGCCACCCTCGACCTGCCGCTGACCTATCCGACGTTCAACCTGCCCACGGCGACCAAGCCCGCCGGTGCCGCCACCGGCGAGGTCGAGGCGCTCAGCCTGGCCACGGGGAAGGTCGAGTGGGACCGGAAGGTGCCGCAGTTCCCGCTCGGCGGCGTCACGGTCTCGAACGATCTCATCTTCACGACGCTCTACGACGGCGAGTTGATGGCGCTCAACCGGGCGACCGGGGCGATCGTCTACCGCCACCGGCTGCCGACGTCCGCAAACTCGCCGATCGCCATCGCCGGAAACGCCGTGATCGTGCCGGCCGGCGGTCCGCAGACGAAGTCCGGGAAGGGCGATCCGCAGGTGGTCGCGTACACGGTGCGCTGAGGGGTGCAGCTCGCACAGCTCAGCGAGGTCGCCGCGCGCCTCGACGGCGTCGCGGAGCGGCGCCGGGCCGGGTTGCTGGAGTGGCGCTATCACGGACGGCTGGTCGCCCGGCAGCTCGACGAGCGCCGCGTCGTGATCCGCGCGACCTTCGAGGTCCGCGACCTGCTGCTGCAGTCGCTTCCCGAGACGTTCTCGGTGCCGACGCGCTTTGCCAAGCACATGATGATCGTCGCCGACCTGCCCGACGGGAACGCCGACGCCATCGAGGACGCCGTCATCGCCGCCTGGGAGCTTCAGTCGGGCAGGTAGCCGCCGGCGCTCAGAGCCGGCCGCTGCGAAGCACCGAGAACACGAGCACGACACCGAGCGCGGTCGCGGTCAGGAAGCCGGCCAGGGCGAGCACGTGGATGCCGAAGAGGTGCCAGCCGCCGTGCGCCGAGATCCCGATCAGGGATGACCCGATCAGGAGCGCCGACATCACGACCGCGATCACGAGCCGGTTGAAGACGATGTCGGCCTGGGCGATCAGGTCGTCCAGCCCCTGGTGGTGGAACTTGACCTCGACCTCGCCGTCGCGCAGCTGCTCGAGCGTGTCGTGCACCTGATAGGGCAGCTCGCGGATCAGGCCGCTGACCGCCTCGAGCTCCTCTCGCGAGCGCTCGAACATGTGCCGCGGTGAGTACCGGCGCGCGACCAGCTCGGCTGCGTACGGCTCGGCCACCTCGAAGACATTGAAGTCGGGGTAGAGCTCGGTGCCGACGCTCCCGAGCGTCGCCAGGGCCTTGTCGAGCAGCGCGAAGCGCGTCGGCAGGCGCAGGTGCATGCGCGAGATGAGCACGAACGCCTCGCGGATCACCTGCAGCGGGTCGATCTGCCCCATCGACGCGCCGTAGTAGCGGTAGTAGACCTCGCGCAGCTCGATCCGCAGCTCGTCCTCCTGCTCGCGGTTGAAGCGCACGCCGAGCTCGTACAGCCGCCGTGGGAGCGCATCGACGTTCTCGTTCACCGCGTCGAGCAGGAGATGGGTCAGGCGGCGCATGTCGGCGTCGCTCAGCGACCCGGTCATGCCGAAGTCCACCAGGCCCAGGCGGCCGTCGTTCAGCACCATGATGTTGGCCGGGTGCGGGTCGCCGTGGAAGACGCCGTGGCGGAAGATCATCTCGAGCCACGCCTCGGCGATCAGGATCGCGAGCCGCCTGCGCTCGTCCATCGGCGTCGCCTCGCGGTCGAGCGCCCCCAGCGGCACGCCCTCGAGCCGCTCGAGCGTGAGGACGCGCTCGCTCGAGTACGTGCCGAACACGCGCGGCACGACGATGCGGGCGTCGTCGGCGAAGTTGCGCCGGAAGATCTCGGCGTTTCGCGCCTCGATGCGGTAGTCGAGCTCGCGCCGGATCGAGCGGGCGAACTCGTCGACGACCGCGACCGGGTCGATGAACGAGAGCCGGTCGACCCGGCGGCGGATGATCCGCGCGACCTGGTAGAGCAGCGTCAGATCGGACTCGACCCGGCGGGCGGCGTTCGGCCGCTGCACCTTCACCGCCACCTTGCGGCCGTTGGCGAGCTCTGCGAAGTGGACCTGCCCGATCGACGCCGCCGCCACGGGCACCGGGTCGAAGTTCGTGAACAGCTTGTCGATCGGCGCCTTCAGCTCGGCCTCGATGACCCGCTCGATGTCGGCGTAGGGCACCGGCGAGACGGAGTCCTGGAGCAGGCGCAGCTCGGCCAGGAGCTCGGGTGGGACGATGTCGGGCCGGGTCGAGAGCAGCTGGCCGAACTTGACGAAGGTCGGCCCGAGCTCGTCGAGCATCTCGCGCAGGTGGCGGCCGAGCGCCGGCAGGTTCTGCGCCTCGATCACCGTCGAGCGGCGCAGCGCGTGGCGCTCGAAGACGAATCCGAAGCCGTGCTTCGTCGCGACCTGCACGATCTCGCGCACGCGCCCCATCGTCCGCCGCCGATCAGCGAGCGTGGCCATGGCCGGGATGTTAGAGGGCCGGTGTCCGGCACCCGCCAACCTGCGGCTTGCGGCCAGGCCCCGGATGGGGCCAGGCCCCGACTTTCGTACGGGCCGCTGGTGGCGCCGTGGGGACTGTCCCCGCATGGGGACAGTCCCCGATTCTCAGGTGTCCGCCAGTGCCGCCAGCGCGCGGGGGCCGTGGTCGAGGTGCCACTCGATGGCCGGGTCGGCCGGATCGCGCCAGGCCAGCTCGAGTGACTCGTGGCTCGCGCGCAGCTCGCCGCCGACGACGCGGCACAGGTAGACGAGGCCGACCTGGCCGTGCGGCGCCGCGGGCAGCGACGCCGCCCGCCAGTCGATCGTTCCGAGCCGGACGACCTCGACGTCGAGGCCGGTCTCCTCGCGCACCTCGCGCACGACCCCGTCCTCGGGCGACTCCCCGGGGCCGAGCCACCCTCCCGGCAGCCCCCAGCAGCCATCGTCGGCGCGGTGGTCGAGCAGGATCCGGCCGTCGCCGTCGGGGATCACCGCCGTTGCCCCGACCTTCGGCGTCGGCGTGCCCAGATCGCGCGCGAACCGCGCGCTCACCTCGGCCGCGGGCAGGCCGCAGAGCTCGGCGTAGAACTCGTCCACGATCTGGCACATGCGCCCGTAGCGGTGCTGGTCGTACTCGGTCTCGGCATAGGCGCGACCCTCGTAGGCGAGCGTGCGCAGCTCATCCAGCAGGGCGGCCGCGTCGATCAGACGAGGCTCCTACCTTGCATGTCGGCCGGGACCGGCATCCCGAGGGCGGTCAGCACGGTCGGAGCGATGTCGAACAGGCGGGCATCCGGCCGGATGGTGTCGGGCATGCCCGGGCCGGCGAAGACGGCGATCCCGAACTTCGCGTGGTTTGCGTCGTCGGGGCCGGTGTCGTTCTCGCGCACCTGCACGCGGCCGTCGCCGACCGAGCCGATCGAGCGCCAGCCGAGGTTGCCGAAGTAGGCGATGAGGTCGGGCGCGACACCGTTGACCGTCTTGTACAGATCCTCGGGCCGGAAGACGCGCGTGCCGATCGAGCGGCCCTGCTCGTCGCCGAGCGCCTCGAGCTTCTCGATCAGCTCGTCGCGCAGCGGCTCGTAGCCGGCGGGCTCGATCACGCCCTGCGGCTCGCGGCCCTTCACGTTCAGGAAGATGCGCGAGTAGTAGCCGCCGTCGGCCCAGACGCGGGTGTTCGGCCAGTCGATGGTGCACTTGCCGATCGGCGTCTGCTCGGTCGGCGGGTCGACCAGGGTCAGGTAGCCGTTCTGCATCAGCCACTCGTTGATCTGGATGCCGCCGAACATCGCCTGCGCGCCGTGGTCGGACACCACCATGACGGCGGTGTCGTCGCCGAGCCCCTCGACCAGCCGCCCCACCTCGGAGTCGAGGTAGCGGTAGTAGTCGCGGAAGGCGGCCTCGAGCGGCGTGCCCGGCTCGTAGTCGGGATGGTTGGGGTCATAGAAGCGCCAGAGCGCGTGATGGAGGCGGTCGGGCCCCATCTCGACCAGCATGAAGAAGTCCCAGGGGCGGGTGTCGCGCAGGTGCCGCGCGAGCGCGAAGCGACGCTCAGTCATCGTGTGGATGTCGCGCACGACCCGCTCGCGGTCGTCCGTGCGGTAGTCGGGCACGTCGACCATGTAGTTGCCGACGACCTCGCGGATCTCGTCCTTGAGCGCCTCGGGATAGGTGTAGCGCGAGTCGGTGGACGGGGTGAGGAAGCAGCTCACCATCTCGCCGTTCACCTGGCGCGGCGGGAAGGTCTGCGGCACGCCGAGCACGACGCAGTGCTTGCCGGCGCGCGAGAGGATGTCCCACAGCCGGTCATCCTTGACCTTCTCGGAGGTCGCGAAGGTGAGCCCGTCGTAGCTGTGGTCCTTGCGGTTTCGGAAGCCGTAGAAGCCGAGCGTGCCCGGGTCCTTCGACGACATCATGCACGACCACGCCGGGACGGTGATGGGCGGGTCGCACGACTCGAGCCTGCCCCACGCGCCGCGGGCCATGAGTCCCGAGAGCACGGGCAGCTCCGCGCGCATGTCGTCGAACACGATCTCGGGCGGGACGCAGTCGAGCCCGACGATCATCAGCCGTTTGGGACGTGCCATGGCGCAGCATGGTACCGACGCGCCCCGCGGCGGCCTCCCGGTACACGGGCCGCGCGGGTGGTCGTGGGCGCGGGGTACGCTGCTCGCCGAAAATCGCAATTGGCATTCGCTCGAACGGCCAATTGGGTTTTAAGCCCGACCACCCGACGCGATGCCCGCCCCCCTCACCATCCTCGTCACCGCTTCCGGCGCGCCCGGCTCGCCCAGGCTCCTGCGCGCGCTGCGCGAGAACGGCGAGCGCCCGGTGCGCCTTGTCGGCGTCGACGCGCGGGCCGAGTCGGCGGGCCGGTTCCTGTGCGACGCCTTCCACACCGTCCCGCCGGGGTCTGACCCCGGGTACCTGGACGCGCTCCTGGCGGTGGCCGAGCGCGAGGCCGTCGACGTCGTCTTCCCGCAGTCCTCGGCCGAGGTCGGCCCGATCTCGCGCGGCCGCGACCGCTTTGCCGTGCCGGTGCTCGTCGCGGGGCCGGACGCCGTCGAGCGGGCGAGCGCCAAGGCCGAGACGGCCCGCATCGCCGACCGCCTGGGCATCCCCCAGCCGCGCACGATCGAATCCCGCGACCCCGACGCGTTCCTGGCCGCCGCCGCGGCGCTGGGCTACCCGGACGTGGACGTCTGCATGAAGCCAATGGAGGGCAAGGGGGCGCGCGGCTTCCGGGTGCTCTCGGCCGCCGCGGACCGCCGCCGGCAGCTGCTCGAGGGCCGTCCGGGCGACCTGCTCGCGCTCCCGGCCGAGGAGGCGGCGGAGATCCTGGCCGAGGGCGGCGCGTTCCTGCCGATGCTCGTCATGGAGCTCGTCGAGGGCGAGGAGCTGGCGGTCGACGGCCTGTGCCGCGGGGGCCGTTCGCTGCACCTGAGCGCCAAGACGCGCGAGGCGTTCCGGGCCGGCCTCGCGATGGAGTTCCGCACGATCGACCGTCCCGACCTGATCGGCTATGCGCGCAGCCTGATCGGCGAGCTCGGCCTCGACTGGCTCGTGAACGTGCAGTTCCTCGGCGACCGCCTGCTCGAGGTGAACCCGCGCATCTCGACGCTCGTCTACCAGCCCGACCTGAACCTGCCGTGGCTCGCGGTGCAGCTCGCCGTCGGGGCGATCGACGAGGGCCAGGTGCAGGCCGCCCAGGAGCGGCTCACGATCGGCCGCCGCGTCACCCGCTACTACGAGCAGGCCGAGTACTAGCGAGCCGGGGCGGCACCACGAGCGTGACCTGTCGTGCGATCCGCGCCTCCAGCCGGCGGTCGTGGACGCGTCCGGTCACGCTGACGGCGTACGTGTGGCCGTCGCGGTGCCAGCTGACGAGCGGTCCGGATGCCCGCAGCGGCAGCGCGCGGATCAGCCGGCGCGCGGACACATGCCCCGGCGCGCTCGCGACGACCAGGCTCCCCCACCTTCCGCCGACCCGGAACGAGGCGGCGCCGACCCAGGTCCAGCGCCGCCTCGCCACTCGCGCGGGCCCGCATCCGCCGCCGCCTCCCACGCCGTTCGCCCAGAACGGCCGGGCACCGGCCGGCAACCCCCGCGGGCAGGCGACCGGGAAGCCGGCCCTGCGCGCGGCGGCGACGCAGGCGCGACGCACGGCGCTCACCGGCAGATGCGGAGATGCACCCGCGGGCCGTGCCGCCGCGGTCGGAGCGGCCATCGCTCCCGCGACGGCGACCACGACCGCCATCGGCACGATCCACCGCCGCGAACGCCTTTCCGAAATCCTCATCGACCCTGAATACGGCGCCCGGCGCGCGGCGCGTCCCGCATGAACCGGCTGCAATCGGCCGGCCCGGCGGGGTGCGGTCGGTAGAATCGCCGCCTCGTGCCGGTACACACTTCACAGGTTCCCACGGCCGTCGTGGCAGAGGTCGGCTGGGTGAACGGCCTCGGCGCCGTGCGCTCGCTCGGCCGCAAGGGCGTGCCCGTGATCGCCGTCGACCATCGCCCGTGGGCGCTCGGGTTCACCTCGCGCTACGTGTCGCAGAAGCTGGTCGCACCCGACCCGGTCGTCGACGAGGACGGCTTCATCGCCGCGCTGGCCGAGCTCGGCAAGACGCTCGACGGGCCGGTGCCGCTGTTCGCGACCCACGACGAGCACGTGAACGCGGTCGTGCAGCGCGTCGACGAGATCGGCCCCGCCTATCGCCTTCCGTGGCCGGACTGGCCCACGCTCGAGGCGATCCAGCGCAAGCGCCACCAGATCGACACGGCCATCGCCTGCGGTGTGCCCGTGCCGGAGACGCGGCATCCGCGCTCGGCCGCCGAAGCGGAAGCCGCCGCCCGTGAGCTCGGATTCCCGGTATTCCTGAAGCCGTCCGACCCGGTGCAGTTCAAGCGCATCTACCGCCGCCAGGCCTTCCGCTGCGACACGCCGGCTGAGCTCGACACGGCCTACGGCCACATGGAGGCGTACGAGCCGATGCTTCAGGAGTTCGTCCCGGGCGGCGACGAGGGCCTCTACACCCTCGGCAGCTACCTGAACGCCGACGGCGTCGCGCTCGGCCTCTTCTGCGGCCGCAAGCTGCGCCAGACGCGCGAGCACATGGGCAGCTGCCGCGTGGGCGAGTCGGTGTGGGTCGATCGGGTGGTCGACGACGGCCTGCGGCTCCTGCGCGAGCTCGGCTTCCGCGGCGTCTCGCAGGTCGAGTTCAAGCTCGATCCGCGCACCGGCGAGTACAAGCTGATCGAGGTGAACCCGCGCCTGTGGCAGTGGCACAGCCTGTCGGGCGCATGCGGCGCCGACCTGACCCACATCGCCTACCTCGACATGGTCGGCACGCCGCCGCCGCCCCAGCGGATGAACGTCGAGCACCGCCGCTGGGCGATCACGCTCATGTCGGGCACCCGCAACGGCTTCCAGCTTCCCCCCTACACCGACGGCGTGTTCGCGCTCGACGACATGCGGCCGCCGGTCACGCAGATCGTGCGGCTCGTCCGCAAGGGCGTGCACCGGCCCGTCGGCGCCTGGTTCCGCAAGTCCCGATACATCACCTGATGGAGCGAGCCCGTATGCAAGACGTTCTCGAGAAGGTCGTCGCCAAGACGAAGCCGTTCGTCCCCGTCGCCGTCAAGCGGCCGATCAGAGCGGCGATCCCGACCCGCTATCACCACCACTTCGACCCCGACTGGCACCGGCGCACGATCGGAAGTGTGCCGCTGTGGGAGGAGCTCGGGAAGCTCCAGTTCGACTACCTCGTCGAGCACGGCCTCAAGCCCGAGCATTACCTGCTCGACGTCGGCTGCGGCCCGCTGCGCGGCGGTCTCAAGTTCATCGCCTACCTCGAGCCGGGGCACTACTACGGCGTCGACAAGCGCGCCGATGTGATCGAGGAGTCGCTGCGCACCGAGCTGCCGGCGAGCGGCCTCGCGTCGCGGCGGCCGACCGTGCTCGCGATGGGCGATTTCGGCTTCGACCGCCTGAACCAGACGTTCGACTACGCGATCGCCCAGTCGGTGTTCACGCACCTGTCCCTGAACTCGATCATCCGCTGCCTGGTGAACATGGACACGGCGCTTCGCCCCGGCGGCCAGTTCTTCGCCACGTTCTACGAGAACGAACGCGGCCGCCAGAACGTCGCCGACATCCACCAGACCGGCACGGTGACGACGCACTTCGACAGCGACTACTACCACTACGACATGGCGTCGTTCGAGTGGGCGTGCAAGGGCACCTCGCTCGTGGCCGAGTATCTCGGCGAGTGGGACAACCCCTACAACCAGAAGATGGTGGTGTTCCGCAAAGATGGCTGACGGAAACGGCGGCCGGCCGCTGCGGGTGCTCGGCGTCGGCGACGGCCGCTCGCTGATCTTCCTGCGCTGGGCGTGGCGCGTGGCCGAGCTCGGCCATGACGTCCACATCGTCTCGGACCGCCTGAGCGAGCGGCCCGGCGAGCTCGACGGCATCACGGCCCACCGCCTGCAGGAGCTCGAGCTCGGCACGCGGGTCAAGGGTCTGCGGCGCATCCGCTTCGCCCCGGCGATCCGAAACCTCGCGAAGAAGCTCGACGTCGACGTCGTCCACGCCCACTACCTGCTCCCATACGGCTTCTGGGCGGCCGAGGCCGACGTGCATCCGCTGGTGATGAGCCCGTGGAACACCGACATCTTCACGTACGGCCGCGAGCGGCCGCGCGGGCGCCGGTGGGTCAAGGCGGCGGTGGCCGCGGGCGACGAGTACGTCGTGAGCTCGATCGGAAACGCCGACGAGACCGTGCGCCTGGGCGCCGACCCCTCGAAGGTGCACCGGATCGTCTGGTACGTCGACCTGCGGCCGTTCGGCCCGGAGCACCGGGCGCCCGGCCTCGCGGCCAAGTTCGGCTGGCCGGACGACTCGATCGTGATCCTGTCGCTGCGCAACTATCGCCCCAACACGAACCTCGACGTGCTGCTACGCGCCTTTGAGCGGGTGTCGCGCGAGGAGCCGCGCGCCCGGCTGATCATGGCCGCCCGCGGCGGCTGGACGCGGGCCGAGACCGAGGCGCTGCTCGACGAGCTCAAGCTGCGCGACCGCGTCGCCCAGCACTTCGCGGCCGCGAACGAGCTGCCAGAGCTGTGCGCCTCGGCCGACATCGGCATCTCGATCGCCTCGACCGATGCCACCCCGGCCTCGATGATCGAGTCGATGGCGTCGGGCCTGCCGATGGTGATGGGCGACGCGATCACGATCGACGAGTGGGTGACGCAGGGCGAGGGCGGCGAGCTCGTGCAGTGCCGCGACGAGGACGCGGTTACCGCCGCGCTGCTCAAGCTGATCCGCGATCCGAAGCTGCGCGCGAGCTACGGCGAGCGCAACGTGCGCGTCACGCGCGAGCGGCTGCCACCGCCCGGCCCGGTGCTGGTCGACCTCTACCGGGAAATGCTCGCCCGCGCATGAGAGTGCTCTGCCTGGGCATGGACGGCGCCGACCACGGCCTGGTCGGCGAGCTGCTGGAGCAGGGCCGGCTGCCGGTGCTCGCGAGCGTCATTCAGCAATGGCGCCTACGGACCGCTGCGCTCGACCTACCCGGCGGCGACGCCGACGGCGTGGTCGTCGTTCCTGACCGGCCTCAACCCCGCCCGGCACGGCATCTTCAACTTCTCGACGAACGCCAACCGGGCGCCGTCGCGGGTCGAGAGCGCGCGCAGCCGCGCCGGCACGCCGCTCTGGCGCACGCTCGGCGCGGCGGGCATCCGCTCGGCGTTCGTGACGGTGCCGTTCACCTATCCGGCCGAGCCGATCGAGGGGATCGTCGTCACCGGCTACGGCGGCCCGGCGACGCCCCAGATCCTGCCCCAGTCGGCGGCGGACGCGATCGAGGCCCGCCACCCCGGCCTGGTCACCGCCCACCATCCGATGAAGGAGCGCTACTGGGAGGACTTCGACCGCTACGCGCGGCTCCTGATCGAGCACGTCGGCCAGGTCGAGTCGGTGTGCGAGCAGTGCTTCGAGCTCGAGCCCGACCTGGGCGTGCTCGTGGTCGACTTCATGAGCACCGACTTCGCCGGCCACCTCGGCTACGCACGCCTCGACCCCAACCATCCGGCGCATGACCCGGCCCAGGCCGGCGACGAGCTCGTGCAGGTGTACGAGGCCGTCGACGCCGCCTGCGGGCGCCTGATCGAGGCGGCCCGCGAGCGCTTCTGGAGGAGCCGACCGTGCTGATGATGTCCGACCACGGCATGAAGCCGATGTACTGGGTGCTGCACCTGAACCGCTGGCTCGAGGAGCGCGGCCACCTGCGCTACCGCCGGCGCTCGCTGCAGCGGCTGCGCGGCACGCGCCTGCGCACGCTCGCGACCGTCGACCAGCGCCTGGCGCGCACCTCCGGCCTCTACACCCGCCTGCTCGACCTGCTCCCCTTCGTGCCCGCCGTCGCCCATGACCGCGCGTTCGCCGACATCGACTTCCCCCGCACCCGCGCCTACTCGTTCGCCACCGGCGGCCAGATCTACCTCGGTGCGCAGGTGGGCGCCGAGCGCGACGCCGCCCGCGCCGAGCACCTCGCCGCCGAGCTCGAGACGGTGCGCCACCCCGAGACGGGCGAGCCGATGCTGCGCGTGCTGCGCAAGGCCGACATCTACCACGGGCCCTACGTCGACCGGGCGCCCGACCTGATCGTGCTCACCGTCGACGAGCGCGTCCACGTCGACTCGCTGCGCCTGCAGGGCACCGAGGCGCTCGAAGTGCACTCCCACCTCGACCCCGAGAACGCCTACGGCTACTCGGGCCACCACGGCGTCGACGGTATCCTGGCCGCGAGCGGCCCCGGCATCCGCCCGGGCGAGGTGCCGGCCGGTGCCGGCATCGTCGACATGGCCGCGACGATCCTGCGCCTGCACGGGATCGAGGCCGAGGGCCTCGACGGAGAGCCGATCGAGGCCATCCTGGCCGAGGGCGGCGAGGCCGTGCGCGTGGCGGCGCAGGCCGGTGCCGCGAGCGAGGACGGCGTCTACAGCGCCGAGGAGGAGGCCGGGATCCTCGAGCGGCTGCGCGACCTCGGCTACGAGTGAGCGCGCGCCGCGATCGAGTCGACGTCCCGGCCGGCTTCGCGCCGCGGGCGCGGTGGACGATCGAGACGCTGCTCGGCGCGTGCGCCGATCCGGCCGCGGAGGTCGTCCGCTACGGCGGCGCGGGCGGCCTGGCCGTCTCGGAGCGGGCCTGGAGCTACTTCGAGTCGGGTGAGCGCACGCCGCCCCTGCTGGCCTACGGCGGCATGCTCGACTTCGGCGACGGCGCCTGCGACCTGGTCGCGAGCGCCTTCTGGCACCTGTCGCGGTGGGAGGAGCGGGCCGGCTCGGCCCGCGACGAGCACGGGCGCTTCCCGGCCGCGGCCGCCCTGGCCGACCCCGCCGATCCGCCGGTCGACGCGCTCCTGCGCGAGTTCCGCTCGCACGTCGGCGACCGTGGGCGCACCCCGTTCACCGTCGCCCTCACCCACGACGTCGACAACCCCTGGCGCTGGAGCCGGCCGCGGGCGCTTCTGGGCGCCGCCGCGCGGCTGCGGCGCGACGCGGCGGAGCGGGACGCGGGCGCGGCGGCACGCGAGGCGCTCGGCCTCGTCGCCGCCCCGGTCCGGCACCTGCGCGGCACCGACCCGAACTGGTCGTACGAGCGCATCGCCGCGATCGAGCGCGCGCACGGCGGCCGCTCGACCTACTTCGTGATGGGCGGCCACAATGTCGCGGCCGACGGGCCCGACCCGGCCGCCTACGATCGCCTGCGGCCCGCCATCGTCGCCCAGATCGCCGCGCAGGGCGATGAGGTCGGCCTGCACCCGAGCTACACGGCTTCCGACCACCCCGAGCGTATCGGCGCCGAGCGGGCCCGGATCGAGGAGCTGCTCGGCGCACCCGTCCCGGGATGCGCTTCCACTACCTGCGCCACGACACCCACGCCACGCTGCCCGAGGTCGAGCGGCTCGGGTTCGCGTACGACTCGAGCCAGGGCTACGGCGACGCGATCGGCCTGCGGGCCGGCTTCTCGTTCCCCTACCGGCCCTACAGCCTGGCCGAGGATCGGCCGCTCGATCTGGTTGAGCTCCCGCTCGCCGTCATGGACGCCACGCTCGCCGAGGAGCGCTATCTGGGCCTCTCGCCGGCCGAGGGTCTCGATCGCACGCTGCGGCTGCTCGAGCGCGTCGCCGAGATCGGCGGGACGGTGTCGATCCTGTGGCACACCGACCGCTTCAGCCGCGAGTACGCCCGCGGCTGGGACCGCACCTACGAGCAGATCCTCGCGTGGGTCGCCGACCGCGGCGGCCGGCTCGTGACGGCGGGCGAGGCGGTCGCGGGCAGCTAACTAGCGGGCGCGGCCGTGCGAGCGGCGGCGGCGCCGTCGCGACGAGGCGGGCGCGGGGGCCGACGACGGCGCGGGGCCGTCCGTGGCGGGCTGCGCGGTCGGCACCGGCACGGGCGCCGAGCGGCGGGGGGCGGGCCTCTCGATCTCGCCGCTTCGCTCGAGATCCTGGCGGCGTTTGACGAAGCCGGGCTCGCGCTCGAGGAAGATGGCGAGCAGCGGCGCGGCGATGAAGATCGACGAGTACGCGCCCGAGGCGATGCCGATGACCAGGGCGAACGCGAAGTCCTTCAGCGAGCCCGAGCCGAAGACGAACAGCAGCACGACCGGGATCAGCGTCACCAGCGAGGTGTTCAGCGATCGGGTGATCGTCTCTGCCAGCGACTCGTTCACGACCCGGCTCGCCGTGTAGCGGCGCAGGATCGGGATGTTCTCGCGCACCCGGTCGAACACGATGACCGTGTCGTACATCGAGTAGCCGAGCACGGTCAGCACGGCCGCCACCGTGTCGGCCGTCACCACCCGCCCCGCGAGCGAGTAGATGCCGATCGTGAGCAGGATGTCGTGCCCGAGGGCGATCATCACCGGCAGGGCGTACTTCCACTCGAACCGGAACGACACGTAGATGAAGATGATCACCAGCGAGAAGAGCACCGCCAGGTACGCCGAGTCGAGCACCGACTGGCCGAAGGACGAGCTCACCTCCTGGAAGTCGGTGATCTTCGTCGCCTGGCCGAAGTGCGAGACCAGGCTCGTGTCGAGGCGGCCGCGGACCGTGTCGGTCAGGAACTTCGACTCGACCTGGAACTGGGTGAAGTTCGACCCCTGGTGGCCCCGGGTCGAGGTCACCCCCTGCACCTGCGGGTCGACGACGCCGGCGGCCGTGACCGCGCCGGTGGCCGCGCCGACCGATACCGGCTTGGGCGTGCTGAACGTCAGCTTGCTGCCGCCGGTGAAGTCGATGCCGCGGTTGAGGCCGCTCGTGCCCAGGCTGATCGCGCCGATCACGAGGACCGATGCCCGAGATGGCGAACCAGACGCGCTTGCGGCCGATGAAGTCGATCCGCTTCCAGCGGTCGCCGGTGCCGACGGAGCCGAGCACCCAGCGGCTTGTCATGAACTGCATGCCGCTCAGCGCGCCGAGCATCGCCCGGGTGGCGACGACGGCCGTGAAGATCGAGGTGATGACGCCGATCAGGAGCATCAGCGCGAAGCCCTTGACGCTCGACGTGGCCGCCGCGTACAGCACGCCGGCTGCGATCAGCGTGACGACGTTCGCGTCGATGATCGTGTGGAAGCCGCGCCGGTAGCCGGTCGCGATGGCGGCGCGCATCGATCTTCCCGGCGCGCACCTCCTCCTTCACGCGCTCGAAGATGACGATGTTGGCGTCGGCGGCGACGCCGATCGTGAGGATCGTGCCCGCGATCCCCGGCAGGGTCATCGTCACCGGCAGCGCCGCCACGATCCCGGCCAGGAGCAGGCCGTAGATGATCAGGGCGATGTCGGCGATCAGACCGAGGAAGCCATAGAAGAGCGAGCAGGAAGAGCATCACGAAGGCCAGGCCCGCCGCGCCGGCGATGACGCCGTTTCGCAGCGAGTCCTTGCCGAGCGTCGCCGACACGAGCTGCTGGGAGTACGGCGAGAACTTGACCGGCAGCGTGCCCGACTGGATCTCGAGCGCGATCCGGCTCGCGTCCGACGTCGTCAGGCCGGTGATCTCGCTGCCCGGCGACGTCGGTGAGTCGGCGGCGATGCCGTCGGGGAACTGGTTGTAGTCGATGGTCGGCGCCGCGACGAGCTGGTTGTCGACGACGATCGCGTTGGGGAGCGGCGTGCCCGCCTCGCGGCCCTCGGTCGCGATCTGGGCGGTGATGTCGTGGAAGTCGGTGCCGCCGCCGTTCTTGTACTGCAGCGAGACGATCGGGTTGCCGTTCTGGTCGGTCGTCGCCTGGGCGCTCGCGATCTCATTGCCCGTGACGATCTGGTGGTCGCCCGTCGGCAGGTGGAACAGGTACCAGACGGTGGAATGCGACGTGCTCGCAAGGTCGGGGCAGCCGTTCTTGGCGTCGCAGCTCACGGCGGCGTCGCCGTGCGGCACGGCCAGCCACACCGTTCCCGGCGGCTGCGTGGTCAGGTGGATGTCGTTCAGCACCTGGGCCTTCTGGGGCTCGATCCGCGAGCGGATGCCGCCGCGCTCCACCAGGTTGTGCGTCTTGGCATTGAAGAGCGCCCAGCCGGCCGGCGTCGCGCCCGGCTTCACCTCCGGCTTGGCCGCGAGCAGCGTCGTGAAGAGCGGCCGCGGCTTCGACTGGAACTGCGAGACGCGCGACGGCGGCGCCAGGTTCTTGTAGAAGTCGAACGCCTGCAGCTGCCCGGCGACGAGCAGATTGGCGACGGCGTTCGGGTTCTTGACGCCCGGGATCGAGATGTCGATCGTGTCGTCGGCCGTCGACGTGCGGATCTCGGGCTGGAGGATGCCGTGCGGGTCGATGCGCCGGCGCATGACGTCGGCGGCCTGCTGCAGCGTCGTCGACGAGATCGTGTTGCCGTTGAGCGGGCGCGCCTTCAGCACCACCTCGAGCCCCCCGCGCAGGTCAAGACCAAGGGTGAAACCGCGCACGACGACGGTCGCTCCAGCGGCCGCCATCAGCGCGATCACCACCGCCAGGATGCCCAGATTGCGGCGCTTCTCGCTCACGGGTTCGGAAGTTTAGTCAATCCGTTTTGCGAGGACAGTGCGGTACGCAGCTCCGCGAAGCTGCCCTCGGCGATCGCCGCCCGCGCCCGGGCCGCCAGATCGAGCAGCTGGTGCAGGTTGTGGATCGAGAGCAGGCGCAGGCCGGTGATCTCCGACTGAGTGACGAGGTGGCGGATGTAGGCGCGGCTGAAGCCCGCGCAGGCGGGGCAGGTGCAGCCCTCGACGAGCGGGCGCTCGTCGGCGGCGAATGTGGCGTTTCGCAGGTTGATCCGCCCGCCGGGGACCAGTGCCGAGCCGGTGCGTCCCAGGCGGGTCGGGAGCACGCAGTCGAACATGTCGACGCCGCGGGCGATGCCCTCGATCAGCCCGACCGGATCGCCGACGCCCATCAGATAGCGGGGCCGGTCGGCCGGGAGCATCTCGACCGTCGCCGCGAGCGTGTCGAGCATCGGCCCCCGCTCCTCCCCCACCGACAGGCCGCCGACCGCGTGGCCGTCGAAGCCGAGGGCGACGATCTGCTCGGCGCTGCGCTGCCGCAGCTCGAGGTCGGTGCCGCCCTGCACGATCCCGAAGCCCAGCTGGCCCTCGGCGCGCGGCTGGGCGCGGCTGCGCTCGGCCCACAGCCCCGTGCGGCGCACGGCCGCCTCGATGCGGCCGCGGTCGACCCCCGCGGGCGGGCACTCGTCGAAGGCCATGGCGATGTCGGAGCCGAGCAGCCGCTGGATCTGCATCGCGAGCTCGGGGGTGAACCGGTGCTCGGAGCCGTCGTAGATCGAGCGGAAGCGCACGCCGTCGTCATCGATGGCGGCGGCCGTGTGCCGCAGCGAGAACACCTGGAAGCCGCCGGAGTCGGTCAGGATCGGCCCATCCCAGCCGCTGAAGCGGTGCAGGCCGCCGAGCTCGGCGACACGCTCGGCGCCCGGGCGGAAGTGCAGGTGATACGCGTTTCCGAGCACGATCTGCGCCCCCAGGTCACGCAGCTCGCCGGGCAGCATCGCCTTGACGGTGCCCTTCGTGCCGACCGGCATGAAGACCGGCGTCTGCACCGGGCCGTGGGCCGTCGCGAGCACACCCGCACGGGCGGCGCCGTCGGTGGCGGTGACACGGAAGGCGGCGCTCATAGGAGCAGCATCGCATCGCCGAAGCTGTAGAAGCGGTACTCCTCGTCCACTGCCGTGCGGTAGAGGGCGCGCACCGGCTCCTCGCCCGCGAAGGCCATCACGAGCGCGAGCAGGGTCGATCGCGGCAGGTGGAAGTTCGTGACGAGCGCTCCGGTGGCGGCAAACGGCCGCCCGGGTGTGATCATGAGCCGGGTGCGGCCCTCGCGCGGCGCGGGTTCCGGCCCCCACACCGTCTCGAGCACGCGCACGGTCGTCGTGCCCACCGCGACGATGCGGCGGCCGGCGGCGCGCGCGCGGTCGATCGCGGCGGCGGCCGCGTCGCCGACGACGTAGTGCTCGCTGTGCAGCGGATGGTCGGCGAGGTCGTCGGCCGTGACCGGCCGGAACGTGTCCAGGCCGACGCCGAGCGTCACCTCGACCACCTCGTGCCCCTCTCGCAGCCGAGCGAGCAGCTCCGGGGTGAAGTGCAGGCCGGCGGTCGGGGCCGCCGCCGAGCCCGGGTGGCGGGCGTAGACGGTCTGGTAGCGCTCGGGATCGGCGGGGCGTTCGTGGATGTAGGGCGGGAGCGGCATCTCGCCGACCCGCTGCAGCGCCTCGGCGATGGGGACCGTCCCCGTCGCGTACGGCCGCACCAGCATGCGGCCGTCGTCCAGGCGGCCCTCGATCGTGATCGCGAGCTCGCCGGCCGTGAGCGTCTCGCCGTCGTGCAGGCGCCGTGCGGGGCGGGCGAGCGCCTGCCAGCGGCCGTCGGGCTCGGGCTCGAGCAGCAGCACCTCGACGGCTCCCCCGCTCGCGCGGCGCGTATGCACGCGCACCGGCAGCACCCGGGTGTCGTTCAGCACCACGAGGTCGTCTGGGCGCAGCTCGTCGGGCAGGTCGCGGAAGTGCCGGTGGCGGACGGCCCCCGTCGAGCGCTCGTAGACGAGCAGCCGGGCGCTGTCGCGCGGCTCCGCCGGCGTCTGGGCGATCAGCGCCGCTGGAAGGTCGTATTCGAGGTCTTCGGTGCGCACCGGAGGGTGTAGCGGTCGTGGGCAGGGCCGGGAATGATGTTCAGGCGATCGGGCTGGACGCGAAACGGGGCGCGCACGCCCGACACGAACAGCTGGGCCGGCCCGATCAGGTACCAGTGCCTGCGGCGTTCGATCGCCTTGATGTGGACGTGGCCGTTGCGCCACGAGCCCGTCGCCGAGAAGTCGAGCCGGGCGCTGCCCGTCCCGTCGGCGTTCTGGATCACCGGGCCTGTGACGGTGAAGCCGAAGCCGGTGACGACGCCGAGCTCCTGGCGCACGGTCGCGTTCAGGCGCAGGCACGTCGCCGACACCCGGAAGGCCGGGCCCTTGGACGCGCGCTCGATCGCGGCAATGCCGATCGCCGCAGAGGCCGCGAGCGCGAGCGCCGCGCCGGCCACGAGCGGAATCCAGGGTCGGGCACGTGCATAGGCCCCACGGAATCGCATGCCGACCTATTCAAGCATTCAGAACAGGCGGGGGTCGCGGGCCGGTGCCGGCAGGCCGAGGTGCGCGTAGCCCGCCGGCGTCACCACGCGGCCGCGCGGGGTGCGCTGCAGGAGTCCGAGCTGGAGCAGGTAGGGCTCGTAGACATCCTCGAGCGTGTCGGGCTCCTCGCCGATCGCGACCGCAAGCGTCGAGAGGCCCACCGGCCCGCCCGAGAAGCGCTCGGCGATCGCGGTCAGGATGGCGCGGTCGATCCGCTCGAGGCCGGCGCCGTCGACCTCGAAGAGCTCGAGCGCCGCGACGGCGATCGCGTGGGTGATCTCGCCCTGATGGCGCACCTGGGCGAAGTCGCGCACCCGGCGCAGGATCCTGTTCGCCACCCGCGGGGTGCCGCGCGAGCGCCGCGCGACCTCGTCGCAGCCGCCGGCGTCGATGCGGACGTCGAGCAGCCGGGCCGAGCGCTGCACGATGCGGCCGATCTCGGCGGGGCCGTAGTAGTCGAGCCGGTGGGTGATGCCGAAGCGGTCGCGCAGCGGCGTCGTCAGCAGGCCCGTGCGGGTCGTCGCGCCGACCAGCGTGAACGGCTTCAGCTCGAGCCGCAGCGAGTGGGCACCCGGGCCCTGGCCGATCACGATGTCGATGCAGCCGTCCTCCATCGCCGGGTAGAGCAGCTCCTCGATCGAGCGGTTCAGGCGGTGGATCTCGTCGATGAAGAGCACGTCGTCGGCCTCGAGCGCGGTCAGGATCGACGCCATGTCGGCCTTGCGGTCGACGGCGGGCCCGGACATGACCCGAAGCGACGATCCCATCTCGGTTGCGATGATCGCGGCGAGCGATGTCTTCCCGAGCCCCGGCGGCCCGGCCAGCAGCACGTGCTCGCACGGCTCGCCGCGCGCCCGGGCGGCCTCGAGGAAGATCGAGAGCTGCTCCTTGATCTGATCCTGCCCGACGAACTCGGCCAGGTTGCGTGGCCGCAGGGAGCGGTCGAAGTCCTCCTCGCCCGGGCCCAGGAGTGCGTCGGGGATGCGCGGCGGCCCGGACGTCGCGCTCATCCGCCCGCCCCGGCCGGGACGACGCCCGCGAGTGCGAGCCGGACGCGCTCCTCGACTGGGAGGGACTCGTCAAGCGGCCGCAGCGCCGCCTCGGCCTCGGCCACGCTCATGCCGAGCCCGACCAGGGCGTCGCGGGCGCCGGTGTGGCCGTCGCCGCCGTCCGCGACGTCGCCCGGGCTCGTGATCGCGGTGATGCCGCCCATCTTGTCCTTCAGGTCGATCACGACGCGCTCGGCGGTGCGCCGGCCGATGCCGGGAATGCTCGTGAAGAGCGCGTGGTCGCCGGTCTGGACGGCCCGGCGGATCTGGTCGGGGGCGTAGCCCGAGACGATTGCGAGTGCGACCTTGGGGCCGACGCCGGAGACGCCGAGCAGCAGCTCGAAGAGCGTCCGCTCGCCCTCCGACGCGAAGCCGAACAGCAGCAGGGCGTCCTCGCGGACGTGCATGTGCGTGAGCAGCGTGACCTCGCCGTCGCCCGCGCCGGCCGCGAGGCGCGCCGCCGATGCCGTGGTGGCGAGGCGGTAGCCGACGCCGCCGACGTCGATGACCGTGCTGCCCGCGGCGCTCGCGACCACCCTCCCGCGCAGCGAGGCGATCATCCCGCCGCCGCCCGCAGGGCGTTGCCGCGCGAGGTGTGGGCGTGGCAGACGGCCACGGCGAGCGCGTCGGCGGCGTGATCGGTCGCCGGCGGGCGGTCGAGCCGAAGCGTCGCCACCACCATCCGCCCCACCTGGCCCTTGTCGGCGCGGCCGAAGCCGCACACGGTGCGCTTGACCTCGGCCGGCGGGTAGCCGGTGGCGCACACGCCGGCGTGGCCGCAGGCGGTGAGCACCGCGCCGCGGGCGTGGCCGACCGAGAGGATCGTGCGCGGGTTGGCGCCGATGAACAGGTCCTCCAGCGCGACCGACGCCGGCTCGTGCCGCACGAGCAGCTGCGTCACCTCGGCGAAGATGTGGGCGAGCCGGTCTTCGAGCGGCTGCGCCGGCCGGCGTGGTGATGCAGCCGTGCTCGACGGCGTCCAGGCGGCTGCCGTGCACCGCGATGACGCCGTACCCCGTCTCGGCGGTGCCGGGATCGATTCCCAGCAGGATCATGGGCTCACTGTACCGCCCGAGGCGGACGGCGGTCGAACGCCCGTTCGTGCATAGAACGGGCCTGGCCCCTGATATTCACGCCGGCGCTGGTTGAGGCTCATAAAGGTGCCTGGCACCGGCTATTCACCGGGTGGTGGTATGGGGGACTGTCCCCTCGGGGACTGTCCCCGCTTCTCGGATCTTCGATCGGCCGCATAAAGGTGCCTGGCACCGGTTATGCACCGGGCCGGGCACGGCTTGCGACCGCTATCCCGCGACGGCTTCGAGCACCGCCTCGGGGATGTCGAAGTTCGCGTGCACCTCCTGGACGTCGTCCAGGTCCTCCAGCGAGTCGATCAGGCGCAGCAGCTGCCGGGCGCCGCTCTCGTCGAGCTCGACCGTGGTCTTCGGCACCATCGTCAGCTCGGCCGAGCCGACCGTGATGCCGGCCGCCTCCAGGCCGTCGCGCACCGAGGCCAGGTCGGTCGGCGCGGTCGTGACCTCCCACGTCGACTCGTCGCGGGCCACGTCCTCGGCTCCCGCGTCGGCCGCCGCGAGCACGATGTCGTCCTCGGACACCTCGTCGGCCGGCACGGCGATCAGGCCCTTGCGCTCGAACTGCCACGCCACCGATCCGGGCGCGCCCAGGCTCGAGTTGCTGCGCGAGAAGGTCGCGCGCACGTCGGCCGCGGTGCGGTTGCGGTTGTCGGTGAGGGCCTCGACGATGATCGCGACGCCCTCGGGGCCGTAGCCCTCGTAGGTCACTGCCTCGTAGGCGTCCGAGCCCTCGCCGCCGCCCGTGGCCCGGGCGATCGCCCGTTCGATGTTGTCCTTCGGCATGGAGTACGACCGCGCCTTTGCGACCGCCGCAGCCAGGGTCGCGTTCGAGTCGGGGTCGGGGCCGCCCTCCTTCGCCGCGACGATGATCGCGCGCGAGAGCTTGGTGAAGAGCTGGCCGCGGCGCTTGTCCTCGGCCCCCTTCTTGTGCTTGATCGTCGACCACTTCGAGTGCCCGCTCATGCGGCCGCCTCCTCCCTGCCCGCGATCATGCCGGCGAACTGCCGGTGCAGCCTGCGGTCAGACGTGAGCTCGGGGTGAAACGCCGTCACGAGCACTGCGCCCTGGCGGGCTGCGACAGGCGCACCCTCGTGCTCGGCAACCACCTCGACGCCGGGGCCGATGCGCTCGATCTGCGGCGCGCGGATGAAGACACCCGGAATCGGCAGATCCTCGCCTGTCAGCTGCAGCATCGCCTCGAAGCTCGCCGGCTGGCGTCCGTAGGCGTTGCGGCGCACGTCGATGTCGATCAGGCCGAGATACCGCTGGTCGGGGCGGCCGTCCTCGGCGTGCGCGGCGAGCACGATCATGCCGGCGCAGGTGCCCATGAGGGCGCCACCGCGGGCGTGGAGTTCCCGGATGGGAGCCTCGAGGTCGAACGCCTCGATCAGCTTGGACATCGTCGAGGACTCGCCCCCGGGGATGACCAGGCCGTCAAGGCCCTCCATGTCGAGGGGGACGCGCACCTCGACGGCCTCGAGGCCGACGTCGCGCAGCGCGGCCACGTGCTCGCGGAACGCCCCCTGCAGGGCGAGGACGCCTGCCCTACCAGCCACGCGTCTGCAACAGGCCCTGCTCGCCGAGCTCGGAGATCTCGGTGCCGTGCATGGCCTCGCCGAGGCCGAAGGACACCTCGGCGACGATGCTCGCGTCGGCGAACTGTGTGGTCGCGCGGACGATCGCGGACGCCATCGCCGCCGGATCGGAGCTCTTGAAGATGCCCGAGCCGACGAAGAGCCCGTCCGCGCCGAGCTGCATCATGAGCGCCGCGTCGGCCGGCGTCGCGATGCCGCCCGCCGTGAACGTCACCACCGGCAGGCGCCCGTGGGTCGCGCAGAACTCGACGAGCTCGAACGGCGCCTGGTGCTCCTTCGCGACCGAGTAGAGCTCGTCGGCGTCCATCGTCGTCAGACGCTTGATCTCGCCGAGGATCGAGCGCATGTGGCGCACCGCCTCGACGACGTTGCCGGTGCCGGCCTCGCCCTTGGAGCGGATCATGGCCGCGCCCTCGCTGATGCGCCGAAGCGCCTCGCCGAGGTTCGTCGCGCCGCACACGAACGGGACGGTGAACTTCCACTTGTTGATGTGATGCGCCTCGTCCGCGGGCGTCAGCACCTCGGACTCGTCGATGTAGTCGACCTCGAGCGCCTCGAGCACCTGCGCCTCGGCGAAGTGGCCGATGCGGGCCTTCGCCATCACGGGGATCTTGACCGCCTCCTGGATCTCGCGCACCTTGGCCGGGTCGGCCATGCGGGCGACGCCGCCGTCGCGGCGGATGTCCGCCGGGACGCGCTCGAGCGCCATGACGGCGCACGCGCCCGCGTCCTCGGCGATCCGCGCCTGCTCGGCGGTGGTGACGTCCATGATGACGCCGCCCTTCAACATCTCGGCGAGCCCGCTCTTGACTCGCATGGTTCCGGTCTCGGTCACGTCGCCTTGTCCCCTTCGGTGCGAGAGATCTCCCGCGCCGTAGTGTAGACGGCCGCCCTGTGGGAGACGCTAGCCGGAGCCGCGGAGGCGCTCGAGACCCTCGGGGTCGAGCACCCAGACCAGCCGCTCGCGGACGTCGATCAGACCGCCCTCGCGCAGCTCGTTCATCACCTTCGTGAGCGTCTCGCGGCTCGTCCCGATCATCTCGGCGAGCTGGACGTGGGTGAAGCGCTCGTCGATGCGGATGCCGGTGTGCGTCACCCGGCCGTAGCGATCCATCAGCCGCAGGAGCTGGGACGCGAGCCGCGCCGGCACGCCTCGGAACGCGAGGCTCTCGAGCTGGTCCTCGGTTGTGCGCAGCCGCTCGGCCATCGAGCGCAGCAGGTTCAGCGCCATCTGCGGGTGCTCGGCTGCGGCCCGCTCGAGCTCGGCGCTCGGGAGCACGCGCACGACCGTGTCGGTCATGGACTCCGCGTAGGCGTCGTGCAGCGCCGCGCCCTCGGGGGACACGCGTCCGAACACCTCGCCGTCGTCGAGCATCGCCAGCGTCAGCTGGCGGCCGTCGTGGGCGCTGCGGTAGAGACGGACGCGGCCGCTCTGAACGACGTACATCGCATCGGCCTGATCGAACGGCGAGTAGATCAGCTCGCCCTTGCCGAACCGGGCGGCGCCGAAGCGGCCTCCGAGGTCGGCCAGCACCCGCTCTGACAGGCCGTCCAGGATCTCGCTGTCGAACATGTGGTCTGCGGTCTGGCTCACTGATCCTCGGTCATTCCTCTGCTACTACGCACACGAAGGCGGACCGGTTCTCAACCGACCTGCATCGGTAGCATGGACCGCGCTCGGGGGTGTAGCTCAGCCGGTCAGAGCAGCGGACTCATAATCCGTTCGTCGCTGGTTCGAATCCAGCCGCCCCCATCGGCTCCACAAGTCAAGGCCGTTCAGAGAACTGGCTCGACGATCCGGATGCGGGGCTGCTGTCCCGGTCGGATATGCACCGTCGTGTGCGGTTCCTGGGTCAGCGGGATGCCGCCCTGGTAGAGCACGGCCGTGAAGGTGTAGCGGCCCGGCGGGAGCGTCAGCGTGAAGCGTCCCTGGCGGTCGGCACTGAACCGTCGTACGACCCGCTGCCCTTGGCCGGTGATCCCGGTGACGAGCACGGGTACCGACCGCATGGCGTGGAGATCCAGGCGATTCGAGCCAACCACATTGAGCGGGCCGCCCTCGACCAGGGCCTCGCCGGTGATCGCCACGAGGTTCGCGCCGCCGGCGACACGGGACGCCGGCACCGTGGAGCGCCATCCAAACCACGCGACCCCGCCCGCGAGCGCAACGACGATGGTCGCAGCCAACGCCTTCCGTTTCCAGCGTCCATCCCACGCGCCGAGCCAGGCGACACGCGGGCGCGCCTCCACGCCTGCCGCGCCGCCAAATGCCAGACTCGTTCGAGCCATACGACACACCAGACGCCGGTTGTCCCGAAAGAGTTCCCGTAGCCGGTGCCCTTTCCGCTCCGGCCGCTCCTCGTGGCACACGCTACGATCCCGGACAGACCCTTGTGCACCGCGCGAGGCTCTGACGAAGGGCGGCTCATGAAGCCGACCACCTGGTACGTCGTCGTCCCGTCTGCCAGCGAGACCCACGGACTCTCGACGCTCGGCCCCTACGCCTCCCGCGACCTGGCGGAACGTGGTGCGCTGGACGCGGAGGCGGCGCATTACGAGATCCTCGAGTGGCCGGCGACGAGGGTGAGGCGGCCGTGAGCAGCGCGCTCATCTACGTCCAGGTTCGCTACCGCAGCGGCGCGCGGTGGGTCACGGTCACGGCCTCCGAAAACCGCGACGCTGCGCGTGTCGCGGCGGCCGGCGCCTACCGCGACCTGCGCAACTCCCGAGACGAGTCGCCGACCCAGGTCCGGCTCGTCAGTGGCGACCAGCTGACGCGCGAAGGCGGCCCCCGCGATGTCCGCCTCGCGGACGCGGTCGTCGCCCGCAACGCCGCCGAGCGGGCGCCACCACCGCAATGAGCGACATCGTCGTGCCCGCCTTGTAGGATCGTGCGCACCGTGGACGCAGTCGTCTGCAAGTTCCCGGACTGCGAGGAGCCGGCGATCCTCGAGGTCGGCCCGACCGGTGATGAGAGCGTTGCGCTCTGCGCCGAGCATCGCCGGCTGCTGCTCGACGACCCGGGCGAGTTCCGGCGCCTGTGGGGCGCCGTCGACCCCCGCTTCTAGCAGGGCACGCGGCTGCGGTGCGGGCCGCCCGTGGACGGCCCGCACCTGATGATCCGCGGCTTCTACGCGCCGCTGCCGGAGAGGCCGCCGAGGAGGCCGCCTGCGTCCAGCGGCTTCGCGCCCGACGGCGCCGTCACCGAGAAGTCCTGGTTCCAGTCGCTGAACTTGATGTCCATGCTGAGCGCGACGCCCTTGATGCCGCTCGCCTGAGCCGACATCGACGGCGGGATCTGCATCGCGAACGTGAGGTTCTCGTCGCTCGGCAGGTGCGTCGCGCTGTCGAACGAGAGCGAGCCGTGCGCCCGCGTGACCGCCTTCTCGACCTGCGCCATCTGCCGCCTGTCCTTGGCCGTGAGCGGCGTCGTGCTGGCCTTGGCGATGTCCGCGAACACCGCCGGCAGGTTCAGGTCGGCCGCGATCGTGTCCTGGCCGCCCGACGACGACAGGCTGAGGTTCTTGAGCCAGCGGCTCGGATCGAGCCCCTCGGCCTTGAGCGCCGAGAGACCGCCGCTCGTGGTCGAGTTCGAAGATCCCGCCGACGAGAGGCCGGACAGCGGCACCGACCGCCAGCCGGGGCCGAGCACCGCCGGCAGCTGCAGGTAGAGCACCTTGCCGTCGGCCGTGAGCGCCTGGCCGGAGAACGAGCCCCCGGTGTAGTTGAGCGCGAAGTTGACGTCGAACTTGGGCTTGCCGTCCGCGGCCTTGCCCGCGTGCCCCTTGAAGTCGAACGTGAGCGGGCCGCTGAGGAGGGCTCCGCCGGCCCCCGCGCCCTTGAGGGTTCCCGTGATGTGCACGCCGAGCTTGGCGTCGAAGGCTGCCGAGGTCGCGCCCTTCGTGGCCGACTGGGCGGCGGTGAGCACGCCCGAGGCGGTGTCGGTGCTGACCGTTGAGGATCCTCCCGAGCCGGACGAGCCCGAGCTCGCGGCGGAGCCGCAACCCGCGACGAGCGCGGCCACGGCGAGCAGGGGTACGAGAGCGCGTTTCATTGCAGAGGCATCCTTTCGCAGAGATTCCGCATCGCTGCGGAGACGTGCCGCCACATTGCGCACGCCCTCTCAGAGTAGGCGAAGACCGGGCGCGTGTCTCGCCCGGGGAGCTCTCAGCATAGATCGGCACCGGCGAGAACCGCCACCCCGCTCACGCTCGGACGGCGACGAACCACCGCCCCGCCATCAGCGTCTCGCCGCCGCCGAGCTCGGCGGCGAGGCCCTCAGCGGTGAAGTAGCGCTTGTACACGCGATGGAGCGAGCCGTCGGTGAGCAGGCGTTTCTGCCACTCCTCGGCGTCGACGCCGTCTCGCAGCGCCGAGTCGACCACGACGAGCTCGCGTCCCACCCGTCGCGCCTCGGCCAGGAACGACGCCCGCTCGTCCGCCAGCAGGTGGCCGTAGAAGTGCCCTGTGAAGACGCGGTCGAAGCTCTCGTCGGGGAACGGGAGCGGCACCGCGTCGCCGGTGACGACGCGCGCCCCGGGCATGCGCGCCGCGGCGATCGCGACCATCGCCGGGCTCTGATCGAGGCCGACGACCCGCCCGCGCAGGTGGCGGGTGAGGAAGCCCGTGCCGCACGCGACGTCGAGGACGCCCGCCGGCTCCAGGCCCGCGATGACTCCCGTGAGCTGCTCGACCTCCTGCTCCCACCCGGGCCGTTCGCGGTCGGCGTAGAGGCCGCGCCCGAGCCACCAGTCGTCGTACTCGCCCGCGCGGCGATCGTAGTAGGCGCGCATGCGGGCATCGATCACGGTCTCGGGACGCATGCGGGGCTCAGGATATCTTGGAGCGCGATGTGGATCGGAACCGCGGGGATTCGCGCCCGATGCCCCCCGGCTGTACCGTTTGAGGGTGTCACTGCGCCGGCTTCGATACCAGCTTCGGTGCGCGACGGCGGGTCACGACACGCGACCGCAGTTCATCAATGGGTCGACGGTTGAGCACCGCTGTCTGCGCTGCGGCGCGCTCGTCGGTGAACCCGAGCCCGCGGCATCCAGCGTGCAGGGGCCGAGCACTCCCGGCGCCGACGAGGATGGGCCGCAGCTCGCCGGGCTGCCTCCGGCGGTCGATCTCGATGACCACCCGCAGGACGACGGGTTCGACGACGACGGCGGCGGCGTCTCGGCGCTGCACGCGCTGCGCGAGCTCGGCGAGCTCCACGCCGCCGGCGTGCTCACCGAGGACGAGTTCGCGGCCAAGAAGGCCGAGCTCCTGCGCCGCGTCTGACGCCGGTCAGCCGGCTGGTGTCGAGCGGCGCTCGCGCTCGGCGTCGAGCTGGTGCTCGGCGTCGTCGAGGGCCTCCGAGACGTCGCGAGACGACACCACGTAGCCCCACGGCTTGCCGCCCTCGCGCAGGATGAAGTGGCCCGTGTTCGCGTAGAAGACGAAGCGCAGGCCAAGCGACTCCGCGCTCGTCTCGATGCGCTGGACCCGCTGCTCCTCGGTTTCGCTTTCTGACACGCTGTGACCCGCCGCGCAGCCTAGCGGATCCGCCCGGACGCGTCCCGTCCGCCCCTCTCGTCAGGGCGTGATGGCGAGGTCGGCGAAGTGCTCCTGGTCGACGCCGCCCACCTTCGTGAAGTCGCCGCCGAGCAGGAGGTCGGTGGCGCCCGCCGCGAGCGAGTAGACGCCGAGGATGCTGTTCACGCTCGGGTGCCACGCCGTGTCGAGCGCCCCCGTCGTCGCATTCAGTGCCGCGATGTGCTCGCGGGCGACCGGATCGGCGCAGTTCGTTCCGAGATCGCAGAAGTTCTGGTAGTGGCCGCCGGCGATGACCTCGCCGTTTGCGACCGTGACGGCCTCGACGTTCCCGTCGGTCTGCGCCGTCCACAGGCTCTTGCCCGTCAGGTTCCAGCCCATCACCTGGCCGCCTGTGCCGCCGATCCCGGCGTACAGCGAGCCGCCGGACTCGACGAGGCCGAGGACGGCCGCAGACGTGTGCGTCGTCCATGTGAGCGGGCTGCCGGTGGCCGGGCTGAGCGCGGCGATGTGGCTCTGCGAGCTGCCGTTGATGTGGGTGAAGAAGCCGCCCACGAACACGTGGCTCGAATCGGCAGCCATGGCGTCGACGCGGTCGTCGGCCGTCGGCGCCCAGCTGAGCAGGTTGCCGGTCGTCGAGCTGACGGCGCCGAGGTCGGAGCGCGCCGAGCCGTCGAGGGACGTGAACGTGCCGCCCAGATAGAGCGTCGTCCCGACGAGCGCCATCGCCTGGACGGCTCCGCCCGTCGCCTTGCCGCTCCACGTCGGCAGCGACCCGTTCGTCTGGATGGCCGCCACGCCATGGTGGCCCTTGCCGTCGATCTGGGTGAACGCGCCGCCCGCATAGATCCGCGTCCCGTCGGTCGTGAGGGCGTTGACGGCGCCGTTCGCCGACGGCGCCCACGAGGTCGCGTCGCCCGACGAGTCGAAGGCGGCGAGATCGGAGCGCGTCAGCACGTCGCCGGAGTGGTCCATGACCTGCGTGAACGTTCCGCCGACGTAGGTGACGCCGTTCAGCTGCACGATCGCGAGCACGCGCCCGGTCGTCTCCCACGTCGTCCTCGGGGTCGACGAGATCGTCCCCGCCCACGCGGGCGGCGCTACCGCCATCACCGTCGCCACCACGATTGCCCGTCGCATGCCCACTCCCCCTTCGCTGCCCCAAGTGCCCGTAAACGGTAAAGATCCTCGCCGCCTACCGTTCCTCGCGCGAGATCGTCTGGGCGCGCCGCCAGACGTCCTCGGCGGCGCGCGTGACGGCGGCCTCCCCGCCCTCGCGCCGCAGCAGGTCGTCGCTTGCGATCCGGATCTGGACGGGCGCCTGGTTAGACTCGTCGCGCAGGTCGCGGTACATGTCCCCGGCGAGCTTCGCGGCGACCCCGCGCGTCGCCGAGACGGCGACGGTCTCCCACCGCTCCGCGTGCGGGTATCGCACCTGGACGTAGAAGCCGCGTTCGATCGATCTGCCCCTCGGCCGTGGCGGCCCTCCTTGGCCACCTTCGGTTGCAGCCTACCCCCGCATGGGGCCGGATCGCCCGCCCGCCTTCGCGTCCATACAAGTAATGACAATCATCCGACGATTTATGTAAGCTGGCGCATCATGGCGGGCCAGACGAGCACGTTCGCCGGCGGCGATCGGCGCCGGAGCTTCCGCGTCGAGGGTGAGTGGGCGGTGCACGTGGCCGCCGTCGAGATGACGGGCCGCGTGTCCGAGTTCGACGCGATCGCCCGCAACGTCTCGACGGGCGGGGTCCTGCTCGAGACCGCGGTCCAGGCGAACCTGTGGATCGACAAGGCGGTGCGGGTGGAGTTTCCGCAGGCGGGGGGCTCGGTGCCCGGCGTGGTGCGCCGGTTCCTCGCCTACGGCGACGAGCGTCAGGCGACGACGCGCTGGGGGGTCGAGCTGGTCGATCCGTCGGTTCCCGAGCGCGCGATGTGGACGCGGTTCCTGTTCTCCGAGGCGCGCCGGCTCGGGCAGGAGGGGGCCCTGCGCGAGTTCCTCGCCCGCCGCGCGCTCTAGCCCGTCCCGGATTGCGGTAGTGCCAGAACGCGCATAGTCCCCCGATCGAGGGGTTTTCCCTCGCCCCGTAGCGGCGATCACTAACCTGTGACCGAGAACCAGCGAGCCTTCTTCCGCATCGACGCGGCCGTCGCGGTCGTGGTGCGGCGCTTGGACGCCGACGGAGCGGGCTGGGACGAGTTCGACGGCGAGACCGTCGACCTGTCGGCAGGCGGGATCCTCCTCACGGCATCCGACTTCGTCCCCGCCGGCCACAGGGTCGAGGTCGTGCTTCAGAGCGCCGCTCCGCCGCTCGAGCTGACCGCCCGCGCGCGTGTCGTGCGCAGCTGGCGCCGCAGCAACGGATCGTGGCTCTTCGGCGTCAGCTTCGACCGCCTGGCCGCGCCGGCCGAGCGCGACCTTCTGAAGTTCTGCTTCCTCAAGGAGCGCGAGATGGCCGAGCGGGTGAGCAACGTGCGCATCGAGATCGCGATCCCGGCGCGGCTCCAGCGCGGCGACCGCACAGTCCACCGCGCTTCGACCGTGAACATCTGCTCCGACGGCGCCCGCGTCACCGCACCCTGGGAGGCCGACCGCGGCGAGGAGGTCACGGTGATGTTCTCGGAGGAGTGGTTCGGCCGCGAGCTCACGATCCGCGCCCACGTCGGCCGTCGCGACATGCGCAGCTTCGACCTCGAGTTCTGCGAGACCACCCGCGCCGATCGGGCCGCGATCAATCAGCTGATCATGGCCGAAGAGCGCAAGCGCCGCGCTGCGTAGAGCGCCCGGTGTGGAGACGCAGGCGCGCGCCCGCCTCGCGGAGTCGCGCGGTGCACGTCCATGTGCGGTCTCGGTACGAGGCTACGCGGCGTCGGCCGCACGTACCGGGACGACGCGGACCTCGGTCGGCGTCCGTCCCCACGCATCCCGCCGGAAGAGACCCTCTTCGACGGCAACGATGCGGGAGAGACAGACATCGAGAGTGATCCACGCCTCGCCCGGCCCGTAGCGCGCCTGAAGCTCGTATGCGATCGTCGACTTATCGGCTTCCCTGCCCATAGTCCCAGTATTCGGCCCGCACCGGCCGCGATAGACCCTCTTTTGGTGGGTCACGTGTCAGGCGCGCCTCCGCGGCAGGGACATCCTGGGCATGCGCGCTCGAGAACATCGCCGGGAGCTCGCCGGCTGGTGGCTGATTCCGCTCGCCCCGCTGTTCCTCACCGGGCTGTTCCTCTACGTGGTGGCGGGCGCGACGGCGATCGCGCTCGCATGCGGTGTCGGCGACGGCGTGCCCGCGCTCAGCGCCCAGCCCTACCCGGCCGCGGTCGGCGTCGATCAGGCGTTTGCGCAGGCCGTCCTGGCGATCGACCACCAGCTCGTCGGCCTGGTCGCCCTCTCGAGCCCGTGGTGGGCGCTCGTGCCGGGCCTCGGGGTGGGCATGATCTGGGAGTGGGTCACCTGACGACCGGGCTGCTTGCCCAGGCGTGGCCGTTCCAGTGCAGTGCGACCGGGAGGAGCCGGGCGGGCCGGCGGACGTCGTCGCCGACGATCCAGGCATCCGACGGCGAGAGGGAGGCGAGGCCGTACGGCGTCATGGATCCGTGTGTGCGCGGGAGCGGCACGAGCCTCCAGCGGTGTCCGCTCCAGTGTCCGATGAAGCGGCCGCTTGCCCACTCTCCACTGCCGACCGCCCACAGGTCGCCGGGACGCGAGCCGGCGATCGAGACCGGCGTGTCCGCGTGGCGGTATGACCCCGGCAGGGTGCTGGTGACCCAGCGCCCGCCCTCACGCACAGCGAGGAGGGAGCCAAAGGCCACGATGTGGCCGTTGGGCCGGTCGGTCTCGAAGGTGCCGCCGAGCCAGATCCGACCTCCTCCGTCGATGCCGATCGAGGCGACCGTGTCGAGGTAACGGCCCGGCTGAGGGCCGGGCACTCTCCACCAGCTGTGCCCATCCCAATGCAGCACGAGCGCCCTGGTGAAGTCGCGCCGGCCTGACCTCGGATCGGGGCTGATGGTGCCGGCCACCCACACGTCGGCCGGCGAGCGTGCGACCACGCCGGTCAGCTCGACCTGGCGCCGGTCGTACGTCAGCCGGGCGAACGCCCGGACCCGGGCGACGTGCCAGCTCCTGCCGTTCCAGCGTTCGATCACGCCGTGGCCGGCGCTCGTCGTGCCCACCGCCCACACGTCGCTTCGCCCGACGGCGGCGAGTCCGGACAGGGACACCCGCGGACCCGCCGCCGCAGCGACACGACGCCACACCGCCCCGTTCCAGTGCAGGAACACGCCCGCTCCGAACGCGTCGGCATCTCGGCCATTCGACGCCGCCCAGACATCGTCGCTGCCGAGCGTGGCGACGCCGACGAGCTCGCCGACGTCGGGGGTCGCGACCACGCGCCAGCGGCGCCCGTCCCAGTGCTCAACCAGCGAATGGAACGCGCGCGGCCCCGCGGCGCGGGCGCCCACCGCCCACACGTCCGTGGGCGAGGCGGCCGCCACCCCCAGGAGCTCGCACCCCAGGGCCTCCACCCCCGGTCCACCGAGCGCGTCCGCCGGCAGCTTCGGCACTCGTGCGCCGCGACACACCAGGGTCTGCGCCGGCCGCACCCGCAGCGGCGCGTGGGAAGCCGACGCCGCTGCACAGCCGCCGCACCCGAAGGCGACCACGGCGAGTGTGACGATCCTGCGCCACGAGCGCATACCGGTATGACGCCGGCCGGTGCGGGGAAGTTCCGCGCGTGCCGCCGCCCTGGAAAGGGGGATGAGCCCGTAAAGATCCTCGCCTACGGTGAGCAGATGCGCTCCGCTGAGCCTGCGCCAGGCTGGCTTCCCGCGCCGCCGACCGACCAGGACTTCGACGACTTCCGGGACACCGTCTTCTACCGGCGGCTTCCGCTCGCGCTTGACTCGATCGTGCGCGCTCGGACCGTCGAGGCCGTGGCGGCGTCGATCGTGCACGGTGCGTCGTTTCTTTGGCCGGATCACACCGCGCGGCTTGAGGACGTGGCAATGTCGTTGTCGGAGCAGATGCTCGTCGATGAACTGCCCGGTCACGTCTCAGGGCATGGGCGTAGCATCGACCTTCGCCGTCGCATCCAGCTTCGCCCCTGCGACTCCGGCGTCGAGGCGGTCGCAATGCTCGGCGCCCACGAGACGTATCTGGGTCGACTCGTCGTCACGCCGCAGGGGCCGGACGGGTGGGTCGGCCGGCAGGAGCGCAGTCATCTTCGCGCCTACACCGAGGTGTGCTCGGCGGCGCTTCATAGCTGCATTGCCATCGCCGAGCTTCGCAGGCTCGCGCTCACCGACCAGCTGACCGGGCTTCCGAACCGGCGCGCGCTTGACCATCGCCTCGAGCAGGCAGACCGCGCCGGCACGCCCGTTGGGCTCATCTTCTGCGACGCCAACGACCTCGGCCGCGTGAACAACGAGCTCGGCTATGACGCGGGGAACGCGCTCATCACCGCGCTCGCCGACGCGATCGGCGCGGCGCTCGACGATTCCGAGTTCGCCGCCCGGATGGGCGGAGACGAGTTCATCTGCCTCACGGCTGCGGACGCGGCGGACGGGCTCGCCGCACGGATCGAGCAGCGGTTCTGCGCCATGTCCATCGGCGAGGCGATCCGGGCGCGGTCGTCCGGCATCAGCATCGGCGTCGTCGCGGGGAACCCCGACGAGCCGGCCCTTGGCCTGATCCGCCGCGGCGCGACGGCGATGCGTACTCGCAAGACGGCGCGAAAAGCCGAGGCCGCCGCGAAGCCCACGTCCGCCCATCTCTGAGAACTCCGCGGGTAGGACTCGAACCTACAACCCTCCGGTTAACAGCCGGATGCTCTGCCATTGAGCTACCGCGGATCGGGACAAGACTCTAGTCGATCAAGAGCCTCAGTTCCGCGTTTTCGCCCGCCGCTGCGAGGCGGCGCAGGGTGCGGGTCTCGATCTGGCGCACCCGCTCGCGGGTGACACCGAACCGGCGCCCGACCTCCTCCAGCGTGTGCGGTGACTCGCCGCCCAGGCCGTAGCGGAGCTCGAGGATCAGCCGCTCGCGGTAGGGCAGCTGGCTGATCAGGTCGGAGATGTGCACGTCGCGCTGGCGCGCCGCCATGTCGGAGCCGAGCCCGCGCTGGCGCTCGTCCTCGATCATCTCGCCGAGCTCGGTCGCGTCCTCGCCCACGGGCGAGGCCAGCGAGACGGGCTCCTGCGAGACGCGCTTGAGCTCCTCGACCTTGGTGGTCTTGATGCCCATCTCGGCGGCGAGCTCCTCGTGCGTCGGCACGCGGTTGTACTTCTGGGTGAGCTGGCGCTCGACGCGGGCCATGCGGTTGATCGTGTCGACCACCTGCGCCGGCACGCGGATCGTGCGGCCCTGGTCGGCCAGCGCGCGCGTCACGGCCTGGCGGATCCACCACGTCGCATACGTCGAGAACCTGTGCCCGAGCCGCCAGTCGTAGCGCTCGACGGCCTTCATCAGGCCGACGTTGCCCTCCTGGATCAGGTCGAGGAACGACAGGCCGCGGTTCGAGTAGCGCCGCGCGATCGACACCACCAGCCGCAGGTTCGACTCGATCAGCCGCCTGCGGGCGCGCATATCGCCGCGCTCGAGCGCCTTCGCCAGCGAGACCTCCTCGGCGGCGGTCAGGAGCGGGACCCGCGAGATCTCGCGCAGGTACATCCCGACGGTGTCCTCGGTCAGACCGGGGGTTGCGTCGGGCTCGAGGTCGAGCTCCTCGTGCTGCGGGTCGAAGCCCGCCGGGTCTCCGGCGGGATCGGAAGCGTTCTGGGACATGACTGCGGGACCTACTATCGGTCTGGGGGTTGCGCCCGAATGGCGTCCAGCCTCGCCAGCACGGATAACCGCAGCTCTTCCAGCTCCTGCAGCTCGCGTTGCCGACTCTGGTTCAAGTCGGCGTTTTCGCGCATCGCCTTTAGCCCGTCTTCGGCTCGGTACAGATGCAGCTTCCAATACAGCTCCTCCATTGCCCACTCGGAGGCAGCCTCACGGGCAGCACGAGCCTTCAGCTCTCCAATCAGCGGTGCCCACCGTGCGGATGCGTCCGAAACATCCTCACCCGCCAGCATGCGGCGGATGTGCGTCGCGGCCTCCCAGTGCGACGCATTCTTGAAGTGTGCCACGTCAAGGTCACCGAGTAAAATGCGACCGCGGTCGGGCAGGGCCAGGCACATGGCCAGAAACAGGCGCTCATCCCGCTCCCAGACCGACTCTTTGACCCTCCGTGCCGCCGATGGCGAGTTCGAAAGTCGGCTCCGGTCACGCCTCATGAGACCGGCGAGCAGATCGTCTTCGAGGTCGAGCTTGTCGGCGACGCGCTCCACCTGTTCGGCGCGCTCGACCGAATCCGGCTCCTCTCGGAGTATCGCCTCCGCCTGCCGGTACTTCTGATCGCGTGAGCCCGGAGCCGTCAGAATTCGGTCGATGCGGAACGCCAGCACGCCGCCCGCGGCCTCGAGGGCGGCGCGGAAGGCCGCCGGGTCGGCGATGGCCACATCGGCCGGGTCGCGGCCCTCCGGCAGCTGTACGACGCGCACCTGCATCCCGGTCGCCTGGGCGAGCTGCATCCCGCGCACCGCCGCCTCCTGCCCGGCCGCGTCGGCGTCGAACGCGAGATAGAGCGTGCCGGTGCCGCAGAGCCGCCCGAGCTCGCGCACCTGCTGCTCGGTGAGCGCCGTCCCCATCGAGGCGACCGACTCGGTCATCCCGGCCTGGTGCAGCGCGAGGACGTCGGTGTAGCCCTCGACGACGATCGCTCGGGAGTTGGCCGCGACCGCCGTGCGGGCGCGGTCGAGCCCGTACACGACCTCGGACTTGCGGAAGAGCGAGCCCTCGGGCGAGTTCAGGTACTTGGGGGCGTCGCCGCCGGGCATCTGGCGGGCGCCGAAGCCACGCACCCGCCCCCGGGCATCGGCGAGCGGGAACATGAGCCGCCCGCGGAAGCGGTCGACCGGCCCGCGCCGGCCGCGGCTCGAGAGGCCCGCCCGCTCGAGCTCGGCGTTCGAAAACCCCTTCTCCAGGGCGGCGGCGCACACCCGATCCCACGCCGTCGGCGCGAAGCCCAGCCGGAAGTCGCGCGCCGTCTCGTCGGTGAGCCCGCGCTCCTTCAGGTACGCCCGCGCCGGCTCCGCCTCGGCCGAGCTCCATAGGTAGCGGGTGTAGAACTGCGCGGCGTCCTCGAGCAGGGCGAGCAGTCGGCGCTGCTCGTCGCGGTGACGCTCCGCCTGCGGCGAGGACTCCTCGTACGCGATCTCGACGCCGTAGCGGTCGGCCAGCCACTCGACGGCGCCGACGAAGTCGAGGTTCTCGGTCTCCTGTGCGAAGCGGATCGCGTCGCCGCCGCGCCCGCATCCGAAGCAGTAGTACTGCTTGTCGACGGGGTCGACCGAGAACGACGGGCTGCGGTCGTCGTGGAAGGGGCACTTGCCCGTGTAGCGGCCGCCGACCTTGCGCAGCGGGGTGCGGCCCTGGACGAGGTCGGCCATGTCGACGGCGGCCTTGACCGCCTCGAGCGACTGCTCGCTGATCCGGCTCACGCGGGCGAGCGTTCCGCCGCTTCGAGCTCGGCGTGCGCGCGCAGGGCGAAGCCGTCGGTCATGCCCGCGACCCAATCGGTTGCCGACTGGGCGTCGCCGCCGGCCAGATGATGGGCGAAGAGATCGTCGACCATCGCCGCGGCGCGGGCGCTCTGCGCCCGGGCCGGCGGCCCGAGGTAGACACGCTCGAACATGAACGCCCGCAGGCCGAGCAGGGCCTCCTCGTAGGGAGGCGACTGGACGATGTCGCCGGCGACGGCCGACGTCTCGACCAGGTCGTGGACGAGCGCGTCGATGCGCTGCGACGACGTGCCCCCGAGCAGGGCGATCGGGCCGGTGGGCAGCTCGGCGATGTCGAGGATGCCGGCACGGGCGGCGTCGTCGATGTCGTGGTTCAGATAGGCGAAGCGGTCGACGAGGCGCACGATCCGCCCCTCGACCGTCGCCGGCACGCCCGCGCCCGTGTGGTTCAGGATGCCGTCGCGCACCTCGGCGGTGAGGTTGAGGCCGGCGCCGCCGCGCTCCAGCACGTCCACCATCCGCAGCGAGTGCTCGTTGTGGCGGAAGCCGGAGCCGAACCGCTTCAGGCAGCGGTCGAGCGCCTCCTCGCCGGTGTGGCCGAACGGCGGATGCCCGAGGTCGTGGCCGAGGGCGATCGCCTCGGTCAGGTCCTCGTTCAGGCGCAGCGCGCGGGCGACTCCGCGCGAGATCCCGCCCACCTCGAGCGTGTGCGTCATCCGCGTGCGGAAGTGGTCGCCCTGGGGGGCGATGAACACCTGCGTCTTGCCCTTCAGCCTCCGGAACGACTTCGAGTGCACGATGCGGTCGCGGTCGCGCTGGAACGGCGTGCGCAGCGAGCATTCGTCGGGCTCCGGCCGCGCCCTTCCGGCCGTCTCGTAGGAGTGCACGGCGAGCGCCGAGAGCCACTCGCGCTCGAGGGCGCGGATGCGGTCTGGGAAGGCGCTTGCGACGGGTCCGGATGGGTGCGGCATCGGTATCCGAGTGTACCGGCGCGCCCCATCGCTACGATCGCCGGATGGGCGATGAGCGCGACCTCGCGGCGGGCGTCTTCGGGACATGGCTCGAGGGTGTGCGGGCCGCGGTCCGGGGCGAGCGCGACTCGGACGTGCCCTGCGACGGCTGCACGGCGTGCTGCACCGCCTCGCAGTTCATCCACATCGGCCCCGACGAGACCGAGACGCTCGCGCGCATCCCGCGGAGGCTGCTCTTCCCCGCCCCGCTGATGCCGCCGGGGCACGTGCTCCTGCCCCACGATGCCCGCGGCCACTGCCCGATGCTCCACGACGGCCGCTGCACGATCTACGAGGACAGGCCGCGCACGTGCCGCACCTACGACTGCCGCGTGTTCCCGGCGACGGGCCTCGAGCCCGAGGACGGCCTGATCGCCGAGCGCGCGCGGCGGTGGCGGTTCGCCTACCGCCACGCCGGCCGACCGCCGCGCGCACGAGGCGGTGCGGGCGACCGCGGTGTTCATCCGCGAGCACGCCGCCGAGGCTGCCCGGAGGAGCGCCGCCCGCGAACGCGACCGAGCACGCCGTGCGGGCGCTCGAGATGGAACGCGGCGACCGGCTCGGGCCGCTCAGATGATGACGGGCACGGTGCCGCCGTCGACGCTCCACGCGGCGCCGGTGACGTAGGAGGCGCGCGGCGAGCAGAGGAACGCGATCACGATCGCGATCTCCTCGGCGGTCGCCATCCGCCCCAGCGGCCGGCCGCTTCCCACCGCCCCGAGCACGTCGTCGCGGCCGCGACCGGATCCGGCGGCGGTCTGATCGGCCAGGCCGCCAGGCGCCGACCCAGGCCGGCGTCAGCGTCGGCCCCGGGCAGACCGCGTTCGAGCGGATCCCGGACTTCGCGTAGAGGTCGGCGACGAGGCGCGAGAGCGAGAGCACCGCCGCCTTCGTGACCGAGTACTCCGGCATGCCGCCGCTCGGGCGCTTGCCCGCCGTCGATGCCACGTTCACGATCGCCGCCGCCTGCGACTCGCGCAGTGCGGGCAGCGCGGCGCGGATGCAGCGCACATGGCTCATCACGTTCAGGTTCCAGGCGGCGTCCCAGTCGGCGTCGGTCAGCTCCTCGAATGTGGCGATGTGTGCCGTGCCGACGTTGTTCACGAGGACGTCCAATCCCCCGAGCGCCGCCACCGCGCCCGCGACCGCCCGCTCGCCCCCGTCGGGCTCGGACAGGTCGACGGCAATCGGCGTCGCGCCGATCGCCGCCGCCGCGGCGGCAGGGTTGCGGGCGGCGATCGCCACAGCCGCGCCCTCGGCCCGCAGGAGCGTCGCAGCGGCCAGGCCGATGCCGTCGCTTCCGCCGGTGACGAGCACTCGCAGGCCGGTCAGCTCCAGATCCATGACGCCGGATCTTATGATCTGCGCGATGACGACCATCCTGCTCGCGCGCCACGGCGAGACCGACTGGAACCGTGCCGGCCGCTGGCAGGGCCACAACGACCAGCCGCTGAACGAGCTCGGCCACGCCCAGGCGCGTGCGCTGGGCGCCCACCTCGCCGGGCTGAACATCGATCTGCTCTACTCGAGCGACCTCGTGCGCGCCCGCCAGACGGCGTCCGCCGTCGAGGCGGCCACGGGGCTCGAGCCGCGCATCGACCCGGAGCTGCGCGAGGTGGACGTCGGCGACTGGGTCGGGCTGCAACCGCGAGGAGGCCCGCGAGCGCGACCCGGCCTGGTACCGGCGCTGGGCCGACGGGGTCGTCGAGGGCTACCACGGCGGCGAGACCTACGCCGAGCTCCAGCGCCGCTCGGTGCACGCGTTCGAGCGCATCCTGGAGGCCGCCGAGGGCGGCACGGCGGTGGTCGTCTGCCACGGCGGCAACATCCGGGCGATCGTCTCGCACGTGGTCGGTCTGAACGCCGCCGAACGGTGGCGGGTGGCCGGCGTCGCCAACTGCAGCCTCACGGCCATCGAGCGCCGCTCCGACCGCCTCACCCTGGTGACGCTCAACGAGACCGGGCACCTCGACTAGACTCCGGCCGGATGGAGGACTACACGTCCCGGTATAAGGGCGAGGCCGTCGAGATCGCGCTGTTCGGCGGCGAGTATCAGGACGGCATCCTCACGGCGTACTGCCTGATCGAGGACGTCGCCCACGTCGAGCTGAACGGGCACATTCTCGTGCCGCTCCAGAACGTCGCGAGCCTGCACTGCACGAGCCGCTGCGACGCGCAGGACGACTGGCCGCCGCGCGGCCTCTTCGACGACGAGCGCGAAGACCGCGACGACGACGGGCCTGGCTAGCCGGAGCGCTCGGGTCGGCGCGACCCTGAGCGGGTGTCGCCTCAGGAGCTGGTGGTCTCTCGATACGTCGCGGCTCGGGTGGGACAGGTCTCCGTACTCGCGCGAGC